>NZ_CP188299.1:0-5163097 GCF_050037615.1 Serratia sp. 2C06
GTTTGATGCCTGGCAGTGTCCTACTCTCGCATGGGGAGACCCCACACTACCATCGGCGCTACGGCGTTTCACTTCTGAGTTCGGCATGGGGTCAGGTGGGACCACCGCGCTATTGCCGCCAGGCAAATTCTGTTTCATTCCAACCGCTTCACTTCCATGAAGCCATCAGAACCAATCTCGGAACGTCGCTGAAAATCTCTCTAAAAACACCTTCGGTGTTGTAAGGTTAAGCCTCACGGATCATTAGTACTGGTTAGCTCAATGCATCGCTGCACTTACACACCCAGCCTATCAACGTCTTAGTCTTAAACGTTCCTTCAGGGACCTTAAAGGCCCAGGGAAGACTCATCTTGAGGCAAGTTTCGCGCTTAGATGCTTTCAGCGCTTATCTTTTCCGCACTTAGCTACCGGGCAATGCCATTGGCATGACAACCCGAACACCAGTGGTGCGTTCACTCCGGTCCTCTCGTACTAGGAGCAACCCCTCTCAATCTTCCAACGCCCACGGCAGATAGGGACCGAACTGTCTCACGACGTTCTAAACCCAGCTCGCGTACCACTTTAAATGGCGAACAGCCATACCCTTGGGACCTACTTCAGCCCCAGGATGTGATGAGCCGACATCGAGGTGCCAAACACCGCCGTCGATATGAACTCTTGGGCGGTATCAGCCTGTTATCCCCGGAGTACCTTTTATCCGTTGAGCGATGGCCCTTCCATTCAGAACCACCGGATCACTAAGACCTACTTTCGTACCTGCTCGAGCCGTCACTCTCGCAGTCAAGCTAGCTTATGCCTTTGCACTAACCTCACGATGTCCGACCGTGATTAGCTAACCTTCGTGCTCCTCCGTTACTCTTTGGGAGGAGACCGCCCCAGTCAAACTACCCACCAGACACTGTCCTCACCCCAGATTATGGGGCCGAGTTAGAACATCAAACATTAAAGGGTGGTATTTCAAGGATGGCTCCACGCAGACTGGCGTCCACGCTTCAAAGCCTCCCACCTATCCTACACATCAAGGCTCAATGTTCAGTGTCAAGCTATAGTAAAGGTTCACGGGGTCTTTCCGTCTTGCCGCGGGTACACTGCATCTTCACAGCGAGTTCAATTTCACTGAGTCTCGGGTGGAGACAGCCTGGCCATCATTACGCCATTCGTGCAGGTCGGAACTTACCCGACAAGGAATTTCGCTACCTTAGGACCGTTATAGTTACGGCCGCCGTTTACTGGGGCTTCGATCAAGAGCTTCGCCTTGCGGCTGACCCCATCAATTAACCTTCCAGCACCGGGCAGGCGTCACACCGTATACGTCCACTTTCGTGTTTGCACAGTGCTGTGTTTTTATTAAACAGTTGCAGCCAGCTGGTATCTTCGACTGGCTTCAGCTCCATCCGCAAGGGACTTCACCTACATGCCAGCGTGCCTTCTCCCGAAGTTACGGCACCATTTTGCCTAGTTCCTTCACCTGAGTTCTCTCAAGCGCCTTGGTATTCTCTACCTGACCACCTGTGTCGGTTTGGGGTACGATTTAATGTTACCTGGAGCTTAGAGGATTTTCCTGGAAGCAGGGCATCAACTACTTCTGCACCGTAGTGCATCGTCATCACGCCTCAGGGTTAGTATGCAACCGGATTTACCAGGTCACACCCCCTACACGCTTAAACCGGGACAACCGTCGCCCGGCTAGCCTAGCCTTCTCCGTCCCCCCTTCGCAGTAACACCAAGTACAGGAATATTAACCTGTTTCCCATCGACTACGCTTTTCAGCCTCGCCTTAGGGGTCGACTCACCCTGCCCCGATTAACGTTGGACAGGAACCCTTGGTCTTCCGGCGAGCGGGCTTTTCACCCGCTTTATCGTTACTTATGTCAGCATTCGCACTTCTGATACCTCCAGCAACCCTCACAGGCCACCTTCAACGGCTTACAGAACGCTCCCCTACCCAACAACGCCTAAGCGTCGCTGCCGCAGCTTCGGTGCATGGTTTAGCCCCGTTACATCTTCCGCGCAGGCCGACTCGACCAGTGAGCTATTACGCTTTCTTTAAATGATGGCTGCTTCTAAGCCAACATCCTGGCTGTCTATGCCTTCCCACATCGTTTCCCACTTAACCATGACTTTGGGACCTTAGCTGGCGGTCTGGGTTGTTTCCCTCTTCACGACGGACGTTAGCACCCGCCGTGTGTCTCCCGTGATAACATTCTTCGGTATTCGGAGTTTGCATCGGTTTGGTAAGCCGGGATGGCCCCCTAGCCGAAACAGTGCTCTACCCCCGAAGATGAGTTCACGAGGCGCTACCTAAATAGCTTTCGGGGAGAACCAGCTATCTCCCGGTTTGATTGGCCTTTCACCCCCAGCCACAAGTCATCCGCTAATTTTTCAACATTAGTCGGTTCGGTCCTCCAGTTAGTGTTACCCAACCTTCAACCTGCCCATGGCTAGATCACCGGGTTTCGGGTCTATACCTTGCAACTAATCGCCCAATTAAGACTCGGTTTCCCTACGGCTCCCCTATACGGTTAACCTTGCTACAAAATATAAGTCGCTGACCCATTATACAAAAGGTACGCAGTCACACCACGAAGGTGCTCCCACTGCTTGTACGTACACGGTTTCAGGTTCTATTTCACTCCCCTCGCCGGGGTTCTTTTCGCCTTTCCCTCACGGTACTGGTTCACTATCGGTCAGTCAGGAGTATTTAGCCTTGGAGGATGGTCCCCCCATATTCAGACAGGATGTCACGTGTCCCGCCCTACTCATCGAACTCACGACCTGTGCATTTTAGTGTACGGGGCTATCACCCTTTGCTGCGCGACTTTCCAGACGCTTCCACTAACACACAAGCCGATTCAGGTTCTGGGCTCCTCCCCGTTCGCTCGCCGCTACTGGGGGAATCTCGGTTGATTTCTTTTCCTCGGGGTACTTAGATGTTTCAGTTCCCCCGGTTCGCCTCATGCCACTATGTATTCATGACATGATAGTGTGTCGAAACACACTGGGTTTCCCCATTCGGGTATCGCCGGTTATAACGGTTCATATCACCTTACCGACGCTTTTCGCAGATTAGCACGCCCTTCATCGCCTCTGACTGCCTAGGCATCCACCGTGTACGCTTAGTCACTTAACCTCACAACCCGAAGATGTTTCCATCGTTCGCGCTGCAAACATTTGAGAGACTCTATGACAGGTTACTCTTCATCCCAGTACATCTACGGAGGGATAAATTTCAGCCGTCATGTTTCAATTTTCAGCTTGTTCCAGATTGTTAAAGAGCAAAATACTTCGCAGCATACTGTCGCCAATATACTCTGAAGTATTCAATACCGGACTATATGGTGGAGCTAAGCGGGATCGAACCGCTGACCTCCTGCGTGCAAGGCAGGCGCTCTCCCAGCTGAGCTATAGCCCCATACAGTCACGTGCAGTACCTTTTCCACTTACAAGAAGTGGTAGGCCTGAGTGGACTTGAACCACCGACCTCACCCTTATCAGGGGTGCGCTCTAACCACCTGAGCTACAAGCCTATAAAGGTATTTCTGCTCGTTACTTTCTATCAGACAATCTGTGTGAGCACGCCACTCGAACTAATATCTTTAGGTAAGGAGGTGATCCAACCGCAGGTTCCCCTACGGTTACCTTGTTACGACTTCACCCCAGTCATGAATCACAAAGTGGTAAGCGCCCTCCCGAAGGTTAAGCTACCTACTTCTTTTGCAACCCACTCCCATGGTGTGACGGGCGGTGTGTACAAGGCCCGGGAACGTATTCACCGTAGCATTCTGATCTACGATTACTAGCGATTCCGACTTCATGGAGTCGAGTTGCAGACTCCAATCCGGACTACGACGTACTTTATGAGGTCCGCTTGCTCTCGCGAGGTCGCTTCTCTTTGTATACGCCATTGTAGCACGTGTGTAGCCCTACTCGTAAGGGCCATGATGACTTGACGTCATCCCCACCTTCCTCCAGTTTATCACTGGCAGTCTCCTTTGAGTTCCCGGCCGAACCGCTGGCAACAAAGGATAAGGGTTGCGCTCGTTGCGGGACTTAACCCAACATTTCACAACACGAGCTGACGACAGCCATGCAGCACCTGTCTCAGAGTTCCCGAAGGCACCAATCCATCTCTGGAAAGTTCTCTGGATGTCAAGAGTAGGTAAGGTTCTTCGCGTTGCATCGAATTAAACCACATGCTCCACCGCTTGTGCGGGCCCCCGTCAATTCATTTGAGTTTTAACCTTGCGGCCGTACTCCCCAGGCGGTCGATTTAACGCGTTAGCTCCGGAAGCCACGCCTCAAGGGCACAACCTCCAAATCGACATCGTTTACAGCGTGGACTACCAGGGTATCTAATCCTGTTTGCTCCCCACGCTTTCGCACCTGAGCGTCAGTCTTCGTCCAGGGGGCCGCCTTCGCCACCGGTATTCCTCCAGATCTCTACGCATTTCACCGCTACACCTGGAATTCTACCCCCCTCTACGAGACTCTAGCTTGCCAGTTTCAAATGCAGTTCCCAGGTTGAGCCCGGGGATTTCACATCTGACTTAACAAACCGCCTGCGTGCGCTTTACGCCCAGTAATTCCGATTAACGCTTGCACCCTCCGTATTACCGCGGCTGCTGGCACGGAGTTAGCCGGTGCTTCTTCTGCGAGTAACGTCAATTGATGAGCGTATTAAGCTCACCACCTTCCTCCTCGCTGAAAGTGCTTTACAACCCGAAGGCCTTCTTCACACACGCGGCATGGCTGCATCAGGCTTGCGCCCATTGTGCAATATTCCCCACTGCTGCCTCCCGTAGGAGTCTGGACCGTGTCTCAGTTCCAGTGTGGCTGGTCATCCTCTCAGACCAGCTAGGGATCGTCGCCTAGGTGAGCCATTACCCCACCTACTAGCTAATCCCATCTGGGCACATCTGATGGCAAGAGGCCCGAAGGTCCCCCTCTTTGGTCTTGCGACGTTATGCGGTATTAGCTACCGTTTCCAGTAGTTATCCCCCTCCATCAGGCAGTTTCCCAGACATTACTCACCCGTCCGCCGCTCGTCACCCGGGGAGCAAGCTCCCCTGTGCTACCGCTCGACTTGCATGTGTTAAGCCTGCCGCCAGCGTTCAATCTGAGCCATGATCAAACTCTTCAATTAAAAGCTTGATTTGCTTCCACTCGAGAAGCGATGCTCAAAGATTTACTGCATGAATTTTACTTCAGTTAGTCACTCTTCAAGACTTGATATTTTTTTGCATCCGAAGATGCTGGATATCGTCTTGTGGAGTGCCCACACAGATTGTCTGATAAATTGTTAAAGAGCAGTGAGTTAGGCGCTTTCGCTTGCTAACTCGAGGTGGCGTATATTACGCTTTCCTCTTTCAGAGTCAACCCTAATTTTCAGGATTTTTTCTCTGCGACCCCCGGAGACTCTGTGAAGTTGTTCACATGTTCCGTGTCGATGGAGGCGCATTATAGGGAGCCGGTTCAGAATGACAAGCGATAATCTGCATTTTTTATCTGACCGCTCACTATTCATTCGTAACGCCTATTAAACCCGCTTTTTGATGGCTGCCGGCAGGTCCGCCAGGCTGTTTAGCACCCAATCGGCCAGCTTTTCGCCCTGCTCCGTCACCGGCTTGCCGGTACGCACCAGCACCTTGGTGCCGACGCCGGCCGCGATCGCCGCCTGCATGTCTTCCGGTTTATCACCCACCATATAAGAAGCGGCCATATCGATGTTCAATTCCTGCTGCGCTTGCAGCAACATGCCCGGCTGCGGCTTACGGCAGTCGCACACCTGACGATACTCTTCTACTGCCGCCTCCGGATGATGCGGGCAGAAATAGATGCCGTCGAAGTCGACGTCGCGATCGGCCAGCGACCAGTCCATCCACTCGGTCAGGTACATAAACTGGTCTTCGCTGAACTTGCCGCGCGCAATGCCGGACTGGTTGGTCACCATCACCAGCGCGAAGCCCATCTTTTTGAGCTCGCGACAGGCGTCGATCACGCCGTCGATAAAGTGGAAGTTGTCGATTTCATGGACATAGCCATGGTCAACATTAATCGTGCCGTCACGATCGAGAAAAATTGCTGGAACGCTTTGTGTCACCGCTTTGCTCCTGAGGGCCTGTATACGCTAACAGTATCGCATGTTTTACCCCACGCTGAGAACGCCGGAGAACGTCGTTGGTCATTGACTTAGACGTCTAGACGCCTTAACATCTGAGGCATACCTTGGTTCCACGCCGAGGTTTACTTTTATCTAGCCACGGGCAACCACGCTAAAATAAGAAGAATATGATTAAACTTTCTAACATCACTAAAGTGTTCCAGCAGGGTTCGCGCACCATTACCGCGCTCTCTGACGTGACCCTTCACGTTCCTGCCGGGCAAATCTATGGCGTCATCGGTTCCTCCGGCGCCGGTAAAAGCACGCTGATCCGCTGCGCCAACATGCTTGAGCGCCCCACCTCCGGCCAGGTGCTGGTCGATGGCCAGGATCTGACGTCTCTGTCAGAAAGCGAACTGACGCGCGCCCGTCGCCAAATCGGCATGATCTTCCAGCACTTTAACCTGCTCTCTTCCCGTACGGTGTTCGGCAACGTGGCGTTGCCGCTGGAGCTGGACAATACGCCGCGCGCCGAGATCAAAAAGCGCGTGACCGAACTGCTGGAACTGGTCGGCCTGGCGGACAAGCACGACGCCTACCCGGCCAACCTGTCCGGCGGCCAGAAACAGCGTGTGGCGATCGCGCGCGCGCTGGCCAGCAACCCTAAAGTGCTGCTGTGCGACGAGGCCACCAGCGCGCTGGATCCGGCCACCACCCGTTCCATCCTGGAACTGCTGAAAGACATCAACCGCCGTCTGGGCCTGACCATTCTGCTCATCACCCATGAAATGGACGTGGTGAAACGCATCTGCGACCAGGTCGCGGTCATCAGCCAGGGGCAGCTGATCGAAAAAGACAGCGTCAGCGAAGTGTTCTCGCACCCGAAAACGCCGCTGGCCCAACAGTTCATTCAGTCCACGCTGCATCTGGATATCCCGGACGACTACGCCGCGCGCCTGTCGCCGGAGCGTCAGGGCGACCGTCAGCCGCTGCTGCGCCTGGAGTTCACCGGTCAGTCGGTCGATGCGCCGCTGCTGTCTGAAGCCGCTCGCCGCTTCAACGTGAACAACAACATTATCAGCGCCCAGATGGATTATGCCGGCGGCGTGAAATTCGGCGTGATGCTGGCGGAGCTGCACGGCAGCGACGAAGACGCGCTGGCAACGATTAAGTTCCTGCAAGAAAATCAGGTAAAAGTAGAGGTTCTGGGTTATGTCTGAGGCAATGATGTGGTTGATGGCGCGTGGCGTGTGGGAAACCGTCATGATGACCTTTGTCTCCGGCTTTTTCGGTTTCGTGCTCGGCCTGCCGGTAGGCGTGCTGCTGTATGTCACCCGCCCGGGGCAGATCATCGCCAACAATTCGCTGTATAAAATCCTGTCCGGGCTGGTGAACATCTTCCGTTCCATCCCGTTCATTATCCTGTTGGTTTGGATGATTCCGTTTACCCGCATGATCGTCGGCACCTCGATCGGTCTGCAAGCGGCGATCGTGCCGCTGACCGTCGGTGCCGCGCCGTTCATCGCGCGCATGGTGGAAAACGCCCTGCTGGAGATCCCGTCCGGTCTGGTGGAAGCGGCGCGCGCCATGGGCGCCACGCCGATGCAGATCATCAAGAAAGTGCTGCTGCCGGAGGCCCTGCCGGGCCTGGTCAACGCCGCGACCATCACCCTGATCACCCTGGTGGGCTACTCCGCCATGGGCGGCGCGGTCGGCGCCGGCGGCCTGGGCCAAATCGGTTACCAATACGGTTATATCGGTTATAACGCCACAGTTATGAATACCGTATTAGTATTACTGGTAGTTTTGGTTTATCTGATCCAATTCTGCGGCGATCGCATCGTCAAAGCCGTTACCCATAAATAGTTTCACAGCATATTAATGCGAGTCTAATGAGGAAGGGATATGTCGTTAACATTTAAATCCATCGCGACAATTGGCGCACTGATCGGCACTCTGGCTCTGGCGGGCTGCGGCCAGGATGAAAAGAATCCAAACCACATCAAGGTCGGCGTGATCGTCGGCGCTGAACAGCAAGTGGCCGAAGTGGCGCAGAAAGTGGCGAAAGAGAAATACGGTCTGGACGTTGAGCTGGTCACCTTCAACGACTACGTGCTGCCTAACGAAGCGCTGAGCAAAGGCGATATCGACCTGAACGCCTTCCAGCACAAACCGTATCTGGATCAGCAGATCAAAGATCGCGGCTACAAGCTGGTGCCGGTCGGCAACACCTTTGTTTACCCGATCGCCGGTTACTCCAAGAAAATCAAATCGCTGGACGAGCTGAAAGAGGGTTCTCAGATCGCACTGCCGAACGATCCGACCAACCTGGGCCGTTCGCTGCTGCTGCTGCAGAAAGTCGGTCTGATCAAACTGAAAGACGGCGTTGGCCTGCTGCCGACCGTACTGGACGTGACCGAGAACCCGAAAAACCTGAAGCTGGTTGAGCTGGAAGCCCCTCAGCTGCCGCGCTCTCTGGACGATCAGCAGATCGCGCTGGCGGTGATCAACACCACCTATGCCAGCCAGATCGGCCTGACGCCGGCGAAAGACGGTCTGTTTGTGGAAGATAAAGACTCGCCTTACGTCAACCTGCTGGTTGCGCGCGAAGATAATAAAGACGCGGAAAACGTGAAGAAATTCGTTCAGGCCTACCAGTCTGACGAAGTGGACGCCGCCGCCAACAAAATCTTCAACGGCGGTGCCGTGAAAGGCTGGTAAGCGCTTATTCACCAATTTTATTCCTATAATTGCAAGACGGGCCAAGGCCCGTCTTGTTATTTCCGCCATAGATTGCTTCAATAGCGCCACTTTCATTAAGGCAGAGGAATCTCAATGCGTGTTTTACCTCTCTGTTTGTTAGCGCTCGCGCTGGCCGGATGTTCATCGCAACGTATCGCGCCATCCTCAACAAACAGCACCAGCAAGCCGACCACGACCGCCCCGGCCAAGACCACGCCGGCCGCCCGCCCCGCTCCGGTAAAACTGTATAAAAGTGCAGAAGAACTCGTGGGTAAACCATTCCGCGATCTGGGTGAAGTGTCCGGCGAATCGTGCCAAACCACCGTACAAGACTCCCCACCGAATCTGGCTACCGCCCGTAAACGCATGCAAATCCGTGCGTCTTACATGAAGGCCAACGCCGTGCTGCTGCACGACTGCCAGATTGTCAGCGGCGTCGCCGGTTGTTACCAGCAGGCCGTTTGCCAGGGCTCGGCGCTTAACGTCTCGTCTAAATGACCGAATTCGTTTTTGAGCAGATCGGCGTGATCCGCTCGCCGTATAAAGAGAAATTCGCCGTGCCCCGCCAACCGGGGCTGGTCGAAGACGGTGGCGGCGAACTGCTGCTGCTGCCGCCTTACAACCAGGCGGAAGCGGTTCGCGGTCTCAGCGATTTCAGCCATCTGTGGGTGATGTTCATTTTCCATCAAACCATGGAAGGCGGCTGGCGCCCGACGGTACGCCCACCGCGTTTAGGCGGCAATGCCCGCATGGGCGTGTTCGCCACCCGCTCCACCTTCCGCCCCAACCCGCTCGGCATGTCGCTCATTGAGCTCAAAGGCGTACGGGTGAAAAACGGGGAAGTGGCGCTGGAACTGGGCAGCCTCGATCTGGTCGACGGCACCCCGGTGGTGGACATCAAGCCTTATCTGCCGTTCGCCGAGAGCCAACCGCAGGCCCGCGCCGGCTTTGCCCAGGCCGCGCCCGCCGGCGATATGCCGGTGCGTTTCGCGCCGCAGGCGGAACAGCAGCTGCAGCAACATCAGGCGCGCTACCCGCAATTAAGGCGTTTTATCAGCCAGGTGCTGGCACAGGACCCCCGTCCCGCCTATCGTAAAGGAGAGGACGTCGAACGGGATTACGCCGTCTGGCTGCTGGATTTCAACGTGCGCTGGCGCGTCGTGGACGGCCACACCGAAGTGCTGTCGCTCGACCCGCGTTAAAATTCCGCCGCCTCTCTTTTGGCGACCCGCTCGCGCTGGTAAACTAAATCACTTTTTGGCCGCCACTCTGGCAGCCCGATGCAATTTGCAGTTCTAACGGAACCAAAACACCATGCGTACTAGCCAATATCTGCTCTCCACTCTGAAGGAGACACCTGCCGACGCCGAAGTGATCAGCCACCAGCTGATGCTGCGCGCCGGGATGATCCGCAAGCTGGCCTCCGGTCTTTACACCTGGCTGCCGACCGGCCTGCGCGTTCTGAAAAAGGTTGAAAACATCGTTCGCGAAGAAATGAACAATGCTAACGCGATCGAAGTGTCCATGCCGGTGGTTCAGCCTGCCGACCTGTGGCAGGAAAGCGGCCGTTGGGAGCAATACGGCCCCGAGCTGCTGCGTTTCGTCGACCGCGGCGACCGTCCTTTCGTGCTGGGCCCGACGCATGAAGAAGTGATCACCGATCTGATCCGCAACGAGATCAGCTCGTACAAGCAGCTGCCGCTGAACTTCTTCCAGATCCAGACCAAGTTCCGTGATGAAGTGCGCCCACGTTTCGGCGTGATGCGTTCCCGTGAGTTCCTGATGAAGGATGCCTACTCCTTCCATACCTCGCAGGAGTCTCTGCAGGAGACTTACGACGCGATGTACGAAGCGTACAGCAAAATCTTCAGCCGCATGGGCCTGGATTTCCGCCCGGTGCAGGCCGATACCGGCTCGATCGGCGGCAGTGCGTCGCACGAATTCCAGGTGCTGGCAGACAGCGGTGAAGACGATATCGTGTTCTCCACCGGTTCCGACTTCGCCGCCAACATCGAGCTGGCGGAAGCGGTCGCTCCGGCAGCGCCGCGCGCGGCGGCCAGCGAAGAGCTGCGCCTGGTGGATACGCCAAACGCCAAAACCATCGCCGAGCTGGTCGAGCAATTCCAGCTGCCGGTGGAAAAAACCGTGAAGACGCTGATGGTGCGCGCCACCGAAGAGAGCGGCCATAAACTGGTCGCCCTGCTGGTGCGCGGCGATCACGAGCTGAACGAAATCAAGGCCGAGAAGCTGGCGCAGGTTGCCGCGCCGCTGACCTTCGCCACTGAAGAAGAGATCCGCGCCATCGTCGGCGCCGGCCCGGGTTCCCTCGGCCCGGTCAAGCTGCAGATGCCGGTGGTTGCCGACCGCAGCGTAGCGGCGATGAGCGACTTTGGCGCCGGCGCCAACGTCGACGGCAAACACTACTTCGGCATCAACTGGGAGCGGGATCTGCCGCTGCCGCAGGTGGCCGACATCCGTAACGTGGTGGAAGGCGACGCCAGCCCGGACGGTCAGGGCACGCTGCTGATCAAACGCGGCATTGAAGTGGGCCATATCTTCCAGCTCGGCACCAAGTATTCGGAAGCGATGAAAGCTACCGTACAGGGTGAAGACGGCCGCAACCAGGTGCTGACCATGGGTTGCTACGGCATCGGGGTGACGCGCGTCGTGGCCGCCGCCATCGAGCAGAACCACGACGAACGCGGCATTATCTGGCCGGACGCCATCGCGCCGTTCCAGGTCGCTATTCTGCCGATGAACATGCACAAGTCGTTCCGCGTGCAGGCGCTGGCCGAAGAGCTGTACAACACCCTGCGCTCCCACGGCATCGACGTGATCCTCGATGACCGCAAAGAGCGCCCGGGCGTGATGTTCGCGGATATGGAGCTGATCGGCGTGCCGCACTCTATCGTTATCGGCGACCGTAACCTCGACAACGAAGAGATCGAGTACAAAAACCGCCGCGTCGGCGAGAAGCAAATGATCAAAACCGGTGAAATCGTTGATTTCCTGCTGGGCCAGATCAAACGCTAAACACCGAGCGTCAGCGAATAAAAAACCCGCCTAGGCGGGTTTATTTATGTCCATGGGGACAGGGGAAGTTAGTTGTTGCTGCAGCTTTTACTGCGGTCGAACGCGATTTTACCGTCCGGCACCACCGCCTTCTCTATCTGCCCCTCTTCCATCGACGGCTGCACGCTGAAGTGCGCGTTGAAAGTCAGAAACACCGGCTCACCGGCATCCTTATTGGCTTTGGCGTAACCTTGCTCCAGCGCGATGTTGTTATCCACCGGGAACGTGATGCCGGTGGCGCAATCTTTGAACACCGCCGCGTCGGCCATATAGGTGTAGCTGCCTTTCATCACCATCGGCGTTTTAGGCAATGGCTTCTCGACCGGCTCCAGACGATAATTCAGCTTGGAGGCGATCGGCGCGCCGCTGCGATCCAGCATCTCAAGACTCTTGCCCACCGGGCGGAAGTAGCGTTTTTCCCCGGTGCTGTCAGTCAGCACCAGCTTATCCGCGGTGCGCGCCCATTTGCCGTAGTCGGCGAAGGTCTGATCGCCGTCTTTGGTGCCGCGATAAGTTTCCTGCAGCACAAAGGTGCCGTCCTCATCCAGGAACAGCGCCGTATCCAGCCCGCCGCAATCGGCGCAAGGCAACAGCCCTTGATAACTCTGCGGCATCGCCTGCAGCGGTTGTTCCTTCGGTTGATAATGATTGTTGCATCCCAACAACGAGAGTGCGCCTGCCGCCAAGAACAGGGCTACCGTAATTTTCTTCACAGTTATTCTCCTACTGTGTTCATGTATTCCTAAGTGCGAACCTTGCCACGCAGCGCCTTGGTGGCGCCCTTACGCGCCTTGCCTTCCAAACGGCGCAATTTTGCCCCTTTGGTCGGCTTGGTCGCCTTGCGCGTTTTTTCCACCACCATCGCCTGCTGAATCAGCGCGACCAATCTGGCCAACGCCGCTTCGCGATTCAATTCCTGACTGCGATACTCTTGCGCCTTGATAATCACTACGCCATCAGCGGTAATGAGATGATGATTCAGCGCCAGCAGCCTTTCCTTATAATACTCTGGCAGGCTGGATGCCCGGATGTCAAAGCGCAAATGGATCGCCGTTGAGGTTTTGTTCACGTGCTGGCCACCCGCGCCCTGCGCGCGGATCGCCGTCAATTCCAGCTCATTATCCGGTATGGCTACGTTTCTTGACAGTTCCAGCACCGGTCACACCTGTGCCTGCTGCCACTCGGCAAACTGGATTTCCAGACTATTCTGAGCATCAGACAGCCAAATAGTTCCCTCCTGCAGCGTTGCCTGCAGCGTCATGGTGCGGCTGGCCAGCGCCGTCAGGCGCGCCAGCTGTTCGTCATCGAGGAAGCGCACGCTCAGGTTCTTGTAGCCGGCCACTTTTCCCTGCATCGCCTGCCACCAAACGTGCGCGGCGCGCTCGCCGTAAGCGTACAAGACCACGCGCGGCGACTGGTTGCAGGCCTTGCGGATGCGTTTCTCGTCGGGCAATCCCATCTCGATCCACATTTCCAGCCCGTTGTGGTCGTTGCGCTGCCAGATCTCCGGCTCGTCGTCGGCGCTCAGCCCTTTGGTGAACACCAGCCGCTCGTCGGCGTGGCAGATCCAGGCCAACAGGCGCAGCATCATGCGTTGCTCATTTTCGGACGGGTGTTGCGCCAGCGTCAGCGTGGCGTCGTGGTAGAAGTGACGATCCATATCAGCAATATTGACCGCGGCTTTATAAATGGTTGCTTTCAGCGCCATGGGTGACCTCGTTATTATCCGGCGACAGTGTACTTGATCAGGGCCAAACCCCGCCAGCGCGGCCAGGCTGCGGCAGTGCGAAAGGCGTGCCGGGGTGCTGATAACTCCATAACAGCTGTGCTATAGTCGTCTAGGATAGGATAAAACTCCGAGAGTCTGCGCCTCATCGCGATAGTAGTCTTGATGATGCAGAGGTTCTTAAGGGAGGAAACTGTGCAACAATACTGTGAGTTAGTACGCCGTACTTACGCCGAGATTGGCAGTGGAGATCTTGGCTACGTGCCTGATGCGCTGGCTTGTGCGTTAAAGGCATTGGACGATGTCGCAGCGAACCACGCGCTACCGTCCTCCGTTAGGGAACAGGCGGCCTTTGCCGCCGCTAACTTATTGGTGAGCGACTATGTTGATGAATGATGAGTACCAACCCATCAATTGCGATGACTACGACAACCTGGAACTCGCCTGTCAGCATAAACTTATTCTGAAGCTGGAGTTACGCGACGGAGAAGTGATCGAGGCCAAGGCGATCGACCTGCTGCAAAAGAAACGCGTTGAGTATCTGACCATCGAACAGAACGGCCAGCAGCGCGACCTGCGTCTGGACCATATCAGCAGTTTCAGTCATCCGGAAATCGGTACCGTGGTCGTCAGTCTGTCGGACTGAGCAGCGGTAACCCCATCCCAACAGGGCAGCCCAACGGCTGCCCTCGTCATTTAGGGCTTCAGGCTGGCGTAATAAGCCGCCAGATCGGCGATATCGTCATCCGACAATCCCGACACATAGGCTTTCATCACCTCGGCCTGGCCGCCGTTGCGTTCCCCTTTCTTGTAGGCCTGCAACGCGTGCTGCAGGTACATGGCGTTCTGCCCGGCCAGATTCGGGTACATCGGCACCGTCACCTTGCCCTGCGCGCCGTGGCAGGCCGCGCACGCGGCGGCTTTGGCCTGACCGGCGGCCGCATCCCCCGCCGCCAACGCCGGCAGGCTGAACAGGCCGGCGGCCAACAGCGCGATTTCCACAAACTTCATCATTGCTCCTCACGATTATGATTTTTTTCCCAGCGCAGCCGCCACGGGCATTCGCATTCCGGCACCTGCCCCGCCTCACAGACGAATACGCCCAGCGCGGCGATCAGCTGCTCATCATAATAAATCAACGGGATACGTTCACGCTGCCAGGGAGGGATACCCAGCTCCTGCCACAGTTTTTTTATCGGCCGCGAATGGGCGCGCCCCGCGATGCGCACCGCGCCCTGCACGCCGCCGAAACGAATGCTAATCTGCTGCGATGGCAGCGGCGCGCGCAGCGCCAGATCGCCCTCCCCGGCAACCAACTGCCCCAGCCCGTCCGGCAACGTCAGCGGCAGGTCAGGCTGCCAGGGCAGATGCACATCGCGCAGTGCCGCCAGCGGCGGCAACAGGTGCAATCGGCCTCGGAAGCGGCGGATCTGATAGGCGCCGAGCTGCAGCTGCGGTTCGGCATCTTCCCGGCTGAGCGCCACCTCATCCCACAGACGCTGCAACTGCTCACGCGCCGGCATGGTAACGTTGAACAATGCGATCCAGCGCCGCAACAGAGCGAAGCGCCGCACCGGCGAACAGGCCGTCAAACCGTCGATCGCCAATGAGCGATCCGCCGCCAACAGGCTTTGCAGCGGTTCCGCCAGCAGCTCGTCCAACAATTGTTCCTGTTCGGCGCACAGGCTGGCGCTGCGCGCCACCGCCGAAGCGAAGTGCGGCCAACGTTGATTGAGCTGCGGCAACACCTGCAACCGCAGGAAATTGCGATCGAAGCGCGTGTCCTGATTGCTGTCGTCGTCTATCCAGGTTAAGGCGTGGCGTTGCGCGTAATTTTCCAGCGTTTGACGCGAGCAGCCCAGCAGCGGCCGCAACAGCAGGTGCTCGCCCAGCGTGGCGCGCGCCGCCATCGCCGACAATCCCGCCGGCCCGCTGCCGCGCTTGAGCGCCAACAGGAAGGTTTCGCTTTGATCGTCAAGGTGTTGGGCGGTGAGCAGCGCTTCGCCCTCCGCCAATGCTGCGCTGAAAGCGGCATAGCGCGCCGCACGCGCCGCCGCTTCGATGCCGCCCTGGCGGGCATCCACCTGCACGTGCGTCACCGTCAGCGGGATCCGCCACTCGGCACACCGGCTGCGGCAATGCTCAACCCAACGGTCGGCAAAGGCGCTCAGGCCATGGTGCACGTGCAGCGCACGTAGCTGCAGCGCCGGACGTTGGCGGCGCAACGCCGCCAGCAGATGCAGCAGCACGCTGGAATCCAGGCCGCCGCTGAACGCCACCAGCAGCCGCTGCTGCGCGCCCAGCTGGTCCGCCACCTGCGTCGTTAATTGATCAGTATCCATCGGTAGGCTTTGTCACTTCTACATAGCTGCACGTTAACCCCGCCTACCGCCATCAATCAAGCATTAACCGTCCGGGCCTGGCGTCGCGTCAGCAGCCACCAGCCGCCCAGCACCGCGATCACCGCCAGCGCACATCCGGCCGCTCCCCAGCCGATCTGGGCGAAAATGCGGCCATACGCCTGCATCGCCGCCCCTTCGATGTGATCCTCGGCGGTCTGATTGGCGATAATGCCCGCCAGATAGTTGGCGATCGAACCGGTCGCCAACATATAGATGCCGGTCAACACGCCGGTGGCGCCGGGGATATTCAGCCGGGTGATCTGCGCCATCGCCACCGGATCGATAAACAGTTCGGCAAAGCCCATCACCGCCAAACCGGCGATCATCAGCCCCATCGATCCCGGCCCGTGCAGCCGCGTATTGAGCGCCATCAGCGTAAAGCCGACGCCGATCAACAGCAGACCGAAGGCGAACTTGCACCAGATGCGCAGCGTGCGATCGCCATCGCCGCTCGCCAGCCAGGCCAGCGCCACGCCACCCAGCATCACCGCGCAGGCGTTAACCGACTGGAACAGCGCGGTCGGCACCGTCCAGCCAAACCAGCGCCGGTCAACGAAATGATCGATAAACAGGCTGATGGAGCTGCCGCCCTGCTGGGCAAAAGCCCAGAACAGCGTGCCCAGCAGCATCAGTACGATGATCTGCCACAGCCCCCGGCGCTGGCCGGCGTCCGCGCGCAGCATAATGCGCGCCACCAGCGCCACCGCCGCCACGCACACCAACCCGAGCAAATAGCCGGCCCAGTCGCGTTCAAACAGCAGCGTGAAGAACAGCGGCGACGCCAGCAGCGCCGCCAGCAGCCATCCCCAGTGCGGCAGGCCCAGGCTCCTGGCGCGCATCAGCGGTGCATTCACGCCGCGCGTATGGCGGAAATGGCGTCCGCCCAGCAGAAAAATCACCAGGCCGGCGAACATGCCGATCCCGGCCAACGCAAAGCCGACGTGCCAGCCATAGCGCTCGGCCGCCAGCCCGCAGGCGATCGGCGCCAGAATAGATCCGACGTTGCCGGCGGCGTACAGCAGCGAGAAGCCCCCTTCGCGGCGCGAGTCCTGCGCCGGATACAGTTCGCCCAGCAGGCAGCTGATATTGGATTTGAACAGGCCGTAGCCGCAGATGATGATCGCCAGCGCCAGATAGAGCGACTGGGCGGAGACCGCGCTCAGGCCGAGCACGATATGCCCCAGGGTCATCAGCGCCGCGCCGGCGATCACCGCGACGCGGTTGCCCAGCAGGCGGTCGGCGAGCCAGCCGCCAAGAATAGGAGTGACGTAAACTAACGAAGCGTAAGCGCTGTAGAGATCGATGGCGTGGCTGTCGGTATAGCCGAGTTGGTGGGTCAGATAGAGGATCAATAACGCACGCATGCCGTAAAAGCTGAAATATTCCCAAATTTGTATCGCTACGACATAGTAGATTGCGCGCGGCTGTGAGGGTGTTTTCATGGTGGTCTCCCATCAGTCGGTGAACGACAAAGGGGAAGCGCGAGCGCCTCCCCTCTTATTGGCTGCGGTTATTTCGCCTTCAGCACTTTCACCCGATAACGTCCGTCCGCCTGGCGATAGGCGCCGTGAATGTCGGTTTCAAAGCCCGGATAATGCGCGCCGATTTCGCACAGCATCTGCAGGAACTCCAGCACCGGCCGGCTCTCTTCGGTCAGCATCTCGCCCGGCATCACCAGCGGCACGCCCGGCGGGTATGGGAGGATCATGTTGGCGTTGACCTTACCGACCATCTCTTCCAGATAGACCTCTTCCACTTCGCCGTGCAGCTCTTTCTGGAACGCCTGGTACGGATTCATCACCATGGTTGGCAGCACTTCGAACGCGCGGTACATCAGGTCTGGCAAGTTGTGTTGCTCCACCAGGCGGTGAATGTTCTGCGCCAGATCCTGAATGCGCATGTTTTCATAGAAATCAGGCGCTTCCTGATACAGCGAAGGCAGCATGTTTTTCACCCGCAGGTTCAGGTCGAACGAGCGTTTGAAGTCGGTCATCGCGCGCAGCAGGCTGAGCGCCTTGGTTTTATCGATGCCGATGCTGAACAGGAACAGCAGGTTGTAAGGCCCGGTTTTCTCGACGATGATGCCGCGTTCGTCGAGGTATTTCGCCACGATGCTGGCCGGGATGCCGAACGGCTGCATCTCGCCTTCCTTGCTCATCCCCGGGGTCAGGATAGTGACCTTGATCGGGTCCAGATACATGTGTTCGTTGTCGATGTTCTTGAAACCGTGCCAGGCGCTGTCGGAGCGCAGCGGCCAGCATTCCGGCTCATCGATATGCTCCGGCTGCCAGACGTCGAAGAACCAGCCGTCGGACTCGACTTTCAGGCGTTTGATCTCTTTGCGGAACTTGATCGCGCGCTCGATAGAGCCGTTGATCAGGCGCTTGCCGGCGTTGCCTTTCATCATCGCCGCGGCGGTTTCGGTCGACGCCACGATGCCGTAGTGCGGCGAAGTGGTGGTGTGCATCATGTAGGCTTCGTTGAAGGTCTCTTCGTTGATATCGCCCTTCACATGAATCATCGAAGCCTGCGAGAAGGCCGCCAGCAGTTTGTGGGTGGACTGGGTTTCGTAGATCACCTTGCCCTCCACGCGGCCGCCGCTCATGCCGCACTTGCCTTTATAGATCGGATGGAAGTTGGTGTAAGGCACCCAGGCGGAGTCGAAATGGATCGACTTCACGTCCAGAGTGTTCTTGATAAAGTCGGTGTTGTACAGCAGGCCGTCATAGGTGGAATTAGTGATCACCGCATGCACCGGCCAGGTGGCGTTCGGGGTCTCCTTCACGCGTTTGGCGATGGTGGCGCGCTGGAACTCGCTCTGCGGAATGCCGCCGAGGATGCCGTAGGCATTGCGGGTCGGGCGGAAGTAGATCGGCGTGATGTCGCTCATCATCATCAGGTGAGTCAGCGATTTGTGGCAGTTACGGTCAATCAGCACCGTGCTGCCCGCCGGCGCCGAATACATGCCGACGATCTTGTTGGCGGTGGAGGTGCCGTTGGTCACCATGTAGCTGCGTTCTGCGTTGAACACGCGGGAAATGTACTCTTCCGCCTCTTTGTGCGGGCCGGAGTGATCCAGCAACGATCCCAGTTCGGACACCGAAATCGAAATATCCGACTTCATGGTGTTCGGGCCGAAGAAATCGTAGAACAGGCTGCCCACCGGGCTTTTCTGGAACGCGGTGCCGCCCATGTGGCCCGGCGTACAGAAAGTGTATTTGCCTTCGCGCACGTATTTGAACAGCGCCTTGGTCAACGGCGGCAGGATGGTGTCGATATACTCGTCGGTGTTCTGTTTGATCTTGGCGGCGATGTCGGTTGCCGCGCCGAGCGCATACTCGAAGAAGCGCACCTGCATGCGCAGATCGTTCAGGCTGACGTCCAACGTGGAATAGGTGTTGGCGAATGCGTACAGCGGCATGTATTCGTTCAGCTGGCTGATCTCTTCGCACAGCTCCAGATTGTATTTGTCCCAGTCGAAGATCACCCCGCACAGACGGGCGTTGTTCTCGATCAGTTTCAGCAGGTCTTCGCGATCGTTAGGGTAAACGATGCGGAAATCCAGACTTTCCAGCGCCTGATGCAGTTCACGGATAGGCTCTTCTTTGAAGTAGACACCCATGTGATTCATGATGGCGATAACGTTCATATGCATTTCTCCTGGCAAAGCAAGCCCCTTCCCGTCGCGGCTGACAGGTCGGAAAGAAAGGGGCTGGGTAAATTCAGTCGGTCAGCGGACGCGAATCAGTGCGCTTTGGCCGTGGTGTTTTCATCGACCGCCGCTGCATTGGCAGCCTGGCGGGTATTCATTTTCCGGGCGTAGAACATCAGGATAATCAGGCTGATGATAAAGGTGCCGGACAGTTCGAAAGAGTTGGCGCCCATCAGCGCGATGAAGCAGAAGCCGCAGCCGCACACCGAAGCGATCAGGCTCAGCAGGTTGCGCACGTTGACCCCTTCGAAGCGAATCAGGTCTACGCAGGAGTAGAAGTAAGGCAGCATGGTCAGCAGCACCGCGATGCCGGTCAGCTCGCCGAACAGATCGGAAGCCTTGCCGCCGGCGGAGCTCATCAGGGTGATCAGCACCATCAGCGCGGTCATTTTGCAGCTCGCGAGCAGCAGGCCTTTTTTCGGAATGCCGTTTTTATCCAGCTCGCCGTACACTTTCGGGAAGTTGCCGTCGTTGGCGGCGCGCACCCCGGCCTGGCCGACCAGCATCATCCATGACCCGAGCGAGGTCAGGCAGGCAAAGGCGGTGAACGCGGAAACCATCGGTGCCGCCCAGTTGCCCATAATCGCCGAGGCGCTGATGGCGAACGGCGCGCCGCTGGCGGCCATTTCAGACGCCGGGAACATGCCGCTGATCACTTGGGTGGCGGCGATGTAGATGATGCCCGCCAGGCCGGTGCCAAGCATGGTCGCCAGCGGCACGGTGCGTTTCGGGTTTTTCACCATGCCGGTGCTGACCGCCGCGGATTCCACGCCGATGAACGCCCACAGGCACAGCAGAATACTTTTGATGACCGCATGGCTGTCGGTGGTGCCGGAGGTATTCCAGTTAGCCTGGTAGGTGGCGGCGTCAAACCAGTGCCAGCCGAGGGTGGCGGTTACGATCACCGGGATCAGCACCAGCACCAGGCCCAGGGTGGTCAAGCGGCTGACCCAGGTCCCGCCCAGCATGTTGACGAAGGTGAAGATCCACACGATGGCGATACAGGCGATGCCGGCAGGCACCGGGTTGTTCAACGCCGGGAAGAAGGTGGAGAGATAAGAAACGGCGGTAATGCCGATGGCCAGGTTGCCGATCCAGTTGGCATGGTAATAAAGCACGCCGGTCTGGAAGCCGAACGCCGGGGAAATTTCACCGGCGTAGGCGATAGGGCCGCCCTGCTGCGGGTTTTTGGTCGCGAGGCGGGCGTACACGTAGGCCAGCGACATCGCCCCGATAATCGAGATCACCCATCCCCAAATGGCGATGGATCCGAGACTCGCCAGGTTGGCGGGCAATAAGGCAATCCCGCTCCCCATCATATTACCGGCGACTACGCCGGTGCAGGCAATAAGCCCTATTTTCTTGGGTGAAGCCATGGTCAGTTTCTCCTGATTTACGTTTCTTATAAGCCACACCCATAAATAAAAGATTTTAATGAGCCGGCTTGATAGTCAGGATGCTAACCATCGGCAGAAATAAAGTCCTAAAGATAAAGTGAGATTACGCTCATGATCATACAAATGATAATCTGAGGTTTTTGATTAACACATCAAGATAAAAAGGTAAGCTAAAGAAAAGATAAACATCGTTAAAAAACAGGATAATAACCAGGTTAATCACGAATAACAAACGGCAGAAAAGGAACGATATTGCGCAGCAAAATAACACAATGGCGCAACATGTCTTCACCAATAAATAACGCCGCCGGAATTCCCTGAGAATAATGGCGGCGTGGTTCTGGTGAATTATTGGCGCTGATAGTTATTTAAATAAGGCACCACGTTGGTCAATGACGTCTGGAATACGCCATTGGTGATCCAATGCAAGGTATCTTCACCGGGGCGCAGGTTGAACGCGGTAATATAAGAATCCGCCGCCAAATGATTCTGCCCCTGCATTTCATACACTTTGCCCAGCAGCACATAATTCAGCCACGACATTTGCAACTCAATCCCCAGCTCGATCGCCCGGTGCGCATCGTCAATGCGTCCCTGCGCCAGCGCATCAACCGCCAGAACTTGCTGCACGATCGGCGTATTTTTCAATTCGGGGATCGTCGCCAGATGGCTGATATCGGCGCGCAATTGCGCCAGCCCCTGGCTGTCGAACGGTTGATAAGAGTTGCGCAGCACATCCACCAGCGCTTTTTCCGCCAGCAGGTAGTGGAAATTAGGCGCGCTTTTAATCAGCTCGCTCAGCTGCGCGCTGGCGCGAGTCAACGAATCGGCGTCGCCATGGATCAACAATTGATGCGCCTGGTAGAAGCGCTGCAGCAGCGGCCCGTTGTCCGGCAGCAGCTGCGCCAGACGCTGTTCCAGCTGCGGCGGCCAGGGCTGTTTCAGCGCGGCGGACAGGCTGGCGAGGAAGTCGCTTTGGATCTTCAGCTGGTTATCGGCGGTAATGAAGTAACGCTTGTCCAACATGATTGAGCTGTCGGCGTTATCCACCAGCCGCACGGACAGGAAACACTGCTGGGCGCGGTAGTGGCGCTGATTGACGAACTCGATATACAGCGACTTGCCGGAGTTGCTGGGGCCGGAATAGTTGTAATTGGTTTGGTCGTGCACCAGGAAGGTCGAGTAGGTGTTGAGCGAATCGGTGATCAGCTCGCTGACGCCCACCACATAGGAGAGCTGCGGCATCCAGTTGCTGCAGCTCTCGCCGCCCTGGATGCGGATATCGATGTCGCGCGGGTTAAGCAGCACCGGCATGGTCGATACCGGCACGCGTTGCGACAGCGTGGCGATGCCGACAAACGCCACGCAGACGCTGAGCGCCGCCAGAAACGCCAGCCACACCCAGAACGTCGAGCGGCGATAAAAGCGCGGCTGCTTTTCGCCGGGCGCGGCAACCGGCGTTCGGGTCCGGCTCGGCGGCACGTACGGCGTATCGTCTTCATCATCGCTGCCGTCTTCCGGCTCATGCATGATCACCGCAATCTGCGGCGCCGGCGCAGGGGCGGGCTGCGACTCCCCGTCTTCACACCAGATCACCGAAGCCGCCAACTTATACCCGCGCTTAGGCACGGTGATAATGTATTCCGGACTGTCGCTGTCGCCGTCTTTCAGGTATTTGCGCAGTTCTGAAATGCATTGGGTCACCACGTGATTAGTGACGATATTGCGCTTCCAAACGCTATCGATCAGCTCGTCGCGGCTCAACACCACATCGGGGTGCCGGGCGAAATAGCACAGCATGTCGATCAGGCGCGGTTCCAGCGTTTTCTGGCGGCCGTCACGGCTGATGGTATTGTCGGCAGGGGTAACCAGCCACTCCCCGACGCGAAAAGCAGGCTCTTGCATGGCGGAAATAACTCTGTAGGCATGTGGGGCAAGGGCGCGATCATAGCATAATCGCCCCCGGCTGTGGCCGCCGGGAGGCGATTAAGCCGTTAACTCTCGTATAATTCTAACGGTAAACCATCGGGATCGCTGAAAAAGGTAAAACGAGATTGAGTATAAGGATCGACGCGTACCGGTTCGCAGGCGACGCCGGCCGCCTGCAGATGGGCGATGGCTTGGTCTATATCGTCAACGCTGAACGCCAGATGGCGCAGGCCGCAAGCCTCCGGGCGGCTGACGCGGGCCGGCGGCGAAGGGAAAGAAAACAGCTCGAGGGTGTATTGCCCGTTGAGCGCCAGATCCGCTTTCCAGGAGTCACGCTCCTCGCGGTAAACTTCACTCAGCAGGGTAAAGCCGAGAATGTCGCAATAGAAATGCTTACTGGCGGTGTAGTCCGCGCCAATGATCGCGATGTGATGCACCTGACGTAATGCCAGCATAGAAACCCTCTCCTGTTCATTCTGATGGTGCACGGTATCCGGCGGCGATGAGGCCGTCAATGAGGAAGCCCGGCGCATCTTTCCAAACCGCCGGGCGCATTATGGCCTTATGGCTGCGGGGCCTTCAGCACCTTCACCAGATAGCGTCCGTCTTCCGTCAGCTTGGCGCCGTGGATATCGGTTTCAAAACCGGGATAGCGCTCGCCGATCGAGCACAGCATCAGCAGGAAATCGAGCACCGCCCGGCTCTCTTCGGTGATCATTTCCCCCGGCATCACCAGCGGCACGCCCGGCGGATAAGGCAGGATCATATTGGCCGCCACCTTGCCCACCAACTGATCCAGCTCGCAGGTTTCCACATTGCCGCGCACCTGCTCCTGGAACATCTGGTGCGGCGTCAGCTTCATTTCCGGCAGCACGTCAAACGCCCGCTGCATCAGGCGCGGCAGATCGTGTTGGCAGATCAGGCGATGAATGCCGGCGGCCAGATCCTGGATGCGCATATGGCGATAGAAATCCGGATCCTCGGCGTACAGATCCGGCAGCATGTTCTTCACCCGCAGGTTGAGATCGTAGGCGCGCTTGAAGTCGGTCAGGCCGCGCAGCAGGCTCATCGCCTTGGTTTTATCGATGCCGATGCTGAACAGGAACAGCAGGTTGTACGGCCCGGTCTTCTCCACCACGATGCCGCGCTCGTCGAGGTACTTCGCCACCAGCGCCGCCGGGATCCCCTCTTCCTCCAGCGCCCCCAGTTCATTCATGCCCGGCGTCAGGATCGTCACCTTGATCGGATCGAGATACATATGATCGCGATCGGTCTGGCCGAAACCGTGCCAGTTATCGTCCGGATCCAGCGGCCAGCACTGCGCTTCATCGATCTCTTCCGGCTGCCAGATATCGAAGAACCAGCTGTCGCTTTCCTCGCGCAGCCGCTGCACTTCACGGCGAAAATGCAGCGCGCGCTCCACCGAACGGTTGATCAAGCGGCGCCCCGGATTGCCGCGCAGCATGGCGGCGGCGGTCTCCATCGACGCCACGATGCCGTAGTGCGGCGAAGTGGTGGTGTGCATCATGTAGGCTTCGTTGAAGGTGCTCTCGTCGTAGTCGCCCTTGATATGAATCATCGAGGCTTGCGAGAAGGCCGCCAGCAGCTTGTGGGTGGATTGGGTTTCGTAGAAAACCTTGCCGGGCACCCGATCGCCGCTCATGCCGCTCTTGCCGTCGTAAATCGGGTGGAAGTTGGTGTAAGGCACCCAGGCGGAGTCGAAGTGGATCGACGGCACCTCCAGCGTCTGCTTGATGTAGTCGGTGTTGTACAGCAGGCCGTCATAGGTGGAATTGGTGATCACCGCATGCACCGGCCAGGTGGCGTTCGGGGTCTCCTGCACCCGGGCGGCGATGCTGGCGCGGGTAAACTCGCGCTGCGGAATGCCGCCGAGGATGCCGTAGGCGTTGCGCAGCGGGCGCAGATAGATCGGGACGATATCGCTCATCATCAGCAGGTGGCACAGCGATTTGTGGCAGTTGCGGTCGATCAGCACCGTGCTGCCCGCCGGCGCTGAATACATGCCGACGATCTTGTTGGCGGTGGAGGTGCCGTTGGTGACCAGATAGCTCTGCTCGGCATTGAAGGTGCGTGCGATGTACTCTTCGGCTTCCAGATGCGGGCCGGTGTGATCCAGCAGCGACCCGAGCTCGGTGACCGAAATCGAGATGTCGGCCTTCAGGGTATTGGCGCCGAAGAAGTCATAGAACAGGCAGCCCACCGGGCTTTTCTGGAACGCGGTGCCGGCCATGTGGCCCGGCGTGCAAAAGGTGTACTTTCCTTCGCGCACGTAGTTGAACAGCGCCTTGGTCAGCGGCGGCGTAATGGTGTCGATGTATTCCGCCGTGTATTGCTGGATGCGCTGCGCGATATCGTCCGCCGCATTCAGGCCATACTCGAAGAAATAGAGCACCATGCGCATTTCATGCAGGCTGACGTCGAAGGTGGAGTGGGTATTGATAAAGGCGTACAGCGGCAGGTATTCGTTCAGCTCGTTGATCTCGCTGCACAGCTCCAGGCTGTAATCGTCCCAGTCGAAGATCACGCCGCAGATGCGGGCATTGGCTTCGATCAGCTTCAGCAGGTCACCGCTGTTTTTGGGGTATACCAGCTGGAATCCCATCGCGCCCAGCGCCGCGTGGAGCTCGCGGATCGGCTCATCTTTGTAGTAGACGCCCGTCGGGCCCATGATGGCGATGATATTCATCGGCAGCTCCTGTCAGTTAACGGCCAAGTCTCTATAACACCACGAAAATCCGGCGGTGTGTAGCCAAAAAAAAACCGCCCGAAGGCGGTTTATTACCGTGAAGATCGCAACTCAGCAGTAGCCGTAGTTCATCAGACGCTGGTAACGGCGGTTGAGCAACTCTTCGTCGTTCAGGCCATCCAGATCTTTCAGATCGGCCAGCAGCTGCGCTTTCAACGCGGCGGCCATCGCCGGCACGTCGCGGTGCGCGGAACCCAGCGGCTCCGGGATCACCGAGTCGATCAGCTTCAGCTCTTTCAGACGCGGCGCGGTGATGCCCATCGCTTCCGCGGCCAGCGGCGCCTTGTCGGCGCTCTTCCACAGGATGGAGGCGCAGCCTTCCGGCGAAATCACCGAGTAGGTGCTGTACTGCAGCATGTTCACCTTGTCGCCCACGCCGATCGCCAGCGCGCCGCCCGAGCCGCCTTCACCGATGACGGTGCAGATGACCGGTACGTTCAGACGCGACATCTCACGCAGGTTGCGCGCGATGGCTTCCGACTGGCCGCGTTCTTCCGCGCCCACGCCCGGATAAGCGCCCGGGGTATCGATAAAGGTGATGATCGGCATTTTGAAGCGGGCGGCCATTTCCATCAGGCGCAGCGCCTTGCGGTAGCCTTCCGGCGCCGGCATGCCGAAGTTGCGGCGGATCTTCTCTTTGGTCTCACGGCCTTTCTGGTGCCCGATGATCATCACCGGGCGGCCATCCAGGCGCGCAATCCCCCCGACGATCGCTTTGTCGTCGGCGTAAGCGCGATCGCCCGCCAACTCTTCGAAGTCGGTAAAGATGTGTTTGATATAATCCAGGGTATAAGGACGGCGCGGGTGGCGTGCCAATTGGGCAATCTGCCAGGCCCCAAGATCGGCAAAAATCTTGCGCGTCAGCTCAACGCTCTTTTCACGCAGGCGCTGAACCTCTTCGTCCAGATTAATATCTAATTTTTCGTCTTGACGGCTGACTGCAGTCAGCGAGTCAATTTTCGCTTCCAGCTCTGCAATCGGCTGTTCAAAATCAAGAAAATTCAGACTCATAGCATTCCTATTTTAGTCAAATTCCAAGTCCACCTGCTCATTGCCTACCAACGTCCGCAAGTCGATCAACAAGCGGTCGGTGGGCGTCACGCGCCAGGTTGCGCCAAAACGCAGCTTGGCTCGCGCATCTTCCCGTTGATAGTAGAGATGCACTGGAATCGTCCCCGAGCGATGGGGTTCCAACGACTGACGGAGACGGTTCAAAAGCTGGTCATCAATTTGCCTGTCAGTCAGCGAGATAGCAAGCCCGCGAGCGTATTTTTCCCGGGCTTCACTGATGTCCATTACCTCGCGGGCCATCATTTTAAGCCCGCCGCTAAAGTCATCAAAGCTGACCTGTCCACTGGCGATAAGGATACGGTCTTTTTCCAACAAATGCTGGTATTTTTCTAACGCTTCGGTGAATAGCATCACTTCCAGACGGCCCGAACGGTCATCCAGCGTACAGATGCCGATGCGGTTGCCGCGCTTGGTCACCATCACCCGCGCGGCGACCACCAACCCGACGGCGGTGGTCATTTTGCCCCGATCCGTCGGGTGCATGTCTTTCAAACGCTGGCCACCGGCGTAACGTTCGATCTCCTTGAGGTATTGGGTGATCGGGTGGCCGGTCAGGTACAGCCCCAGCGTTTCCCGTTCACCGTCCAACACCACCTGCTCCGGCCAGGGCGCGATGTTGGCGTAGGATTGCTCCACCTGCTCCGGCGCTTCCGCCAGCACGCCAAACATGTCCACCTGGCCGATAGCTTCGGCTTTCGCATGCTGATCCGCCGCTTTCAACGCGTCGCCGAGCGAATTCATCAGCGCGGCGCGGTGTGGCCCAAGGCGATCGAACGCCCCGGACATGATCAGTTTTTCCAGAATGCGGCGGTTCAGTTTCTTGATGTCGGAGCGCGCGCAGAGATCGAACAGGTCTTTGAAATAACCTTGCTCGCCGCTGTTGCGCGCTTCGATAATGGCTTCGATCGGCCCTTCCCCCACGCCCTTGATGGCGCCGATGCCGTAAACGATCTCGCCGTCGTCGTTGACGTGGAAGTGATACAGGCCGCTGTTGATGTCCGGCGGCAGGATCTTCAGCCCCATGCGCCAGCATTCGTCCACCAGACCCACCACTTTGTCGGTGTTGTCCATATCGGCGGTCATCACCGCCGCCATAAACTCGGCCGGATAGTGCGCCTTCAGCCACAGCGTCTGGTACGACACCAGCGCGTAGGCGGCGGAGTGCGATTTGTTGAAGCCATAACCGGCGAATTTCTCCACCAGGTCGAAGATTTTCACCGACAGTTCGCCGTCGATGCCGCGCGCTTTGGCGCCGTCTTCAAAGCCGCCGCGCTGCTTGGCCATTTCGACCGGGTTCTTTTTACCCATCGCACGGCGCAGCATGTCCGCGCCGCCCAGCGTATAGCCGGCCAGCACCTGGGCAATCTGCATCACCTGTTCCTGATACAGGATGATGCCGTAGGTCGGCTCCAGCACCGGCTTGAGCGACTCATGCTGCCACTGAATGTCCGGGTAGGAGATCTCTTCGCGGCCGTGTTTGCGGTCGATGAAGTTATCCACCATGCCCGACTGCAGCGGCCCCGGACGGAACAGCGCCACCAGTGCGATCATGTCTTCGAAGCAGTCGGGCTTCAGACGTTTGATCAAATCTTTCATGCCGCGCGATTCAAGCTGGAACACCGCCGTGGTTTCCGAACGCTGCAGCATGTCGAAGCTTTTCTTGTCGTCGAGCGGGATGGCGGCGATGTCGATCGGTTCCAGCCCGGTCTTGGCGCGCCGGGCGTTGATCATCTCCAGCGCCCAGTCGATGATGGTCAGGGTGCGCAGACCGAGGAAGTCGAACTTCACCAGCCCGGCGTATTCCACGTCGTTCTTGTCGAACTGGGTCACCGGGTGGTTCCCTTCGGCATCGCAGTACAGCGGCGCGAAGTCGGTGATCTTGGTCGGCGCGATCACCACGCCACCGGCGTGTTTACCGGCGTTGCGCGTCACCCCTTCCAGCTTGCGCGCCATGTCGATCAGCGCTTTGACCTCTTCGTCGGCCTCGTAAATCTCCGGCAGCTGCGGTTCGGCGGCGAAGGCTTTCTCCAGCGTCATGCCCGGATCCGGCGGCACCAGTTTGGAGATGCGATCGACGAACCCGTACGGGTGCCCCAACACGCGGCCTACGTCGCGGATAACCGCTTTCGCCGCCATGGTGCCGAAGGTGATGATCTGCGATACCGCTTCGCGGCCGTACATCTCCGCCACGTGCTCGATTACCTGGTCACGTTTCTCCATGCAGAAGTCGACGTCGAAGTCGGGCATCGAGACACGTTCCGGGTTCAGGAAGCGTTCGAACAGCAGGTCGAATTCCAGCGGATCGAGGTCGGTGATTTTCAACGCATAGGCCACCAGCGAACCGGCGCCGGAGCCACGCCCTGGGCCCACCGGCACGTTGTTGTCCTTCGACCACTGGATAAATTCCATCACGATCAGGAAGTAGCCGGGGAACCCCATCTGGTTGATCACTTTCAGCTCGACGTCCAGACGCTCGTCGTATTCCGGGCGGCGCTGCGCGCGCACTTCAGGATCGGGGAACAGGAACTCGAGGCGCTCTTCCAGCCCCTCTTTCGATTTGAGTACCAGGAAGTCCTCGGTACTCATATCGCCGGTCGGGAACTGCGGCAGGAAGTACTCGCCGAGGCGAATGGTGACGTTACAGCGTTTGGCGATTTCGACGCTGTTCAGCAGCGCTTCCGGGATGTCGGCGAACAGCTCGCACATCTCGTCTTCGCTGCGCATGTATTGTTGCGGGCTGTAGTTGCGCGGCCGCTTGGGATCGTCCAGCGTAAAGCCGTCGTGGATGGCGACGCGGATCTCATGAGCGTCGAAGTCATCTTCCACCAGGAAACGCACGTCGTTGGTGGCCACCACCGGCAAACCGCGCTCGGTGGCCAGCGCCACCGCCGCATGCAGATAGTTCTCTTCATCCGGGCGGCCGGTGCGGATCAACTCCAGGTAGTAGCAGTCGGGGAAATATTGCTGGTAGAAATCCAGACACTGATCCACCTGCGCCTGGTTGCCGCGCAGCAGGAACTTGCCGACGTCGCCCTGACGCGCGCCGGAGAGCAGGATCAGCCCTTCGCGATGTTCAATCAGCCAGTCGCGATCGATGATCGGGCCGGCGGCGCCGTAGCCGCGCTGATAGGCGCGGGAAATCAGCAGCGTCAGGTTCTGGTAGCCTTCGTTGTTGCTGGCCAGCACCGTCAGTTGAGCGAGTTCGTCGCCCAAGACTTCGCTTTGCACATGGAAATCCGCGCCGATGATCGGTTTGATCCCGGCGCCGTGCGCGCTGCCGTAGAACTTCACCAGCCCGCACAGGTTGGTGAAATCGGTGATTGCCAGAGCAGGCATGGCTAACGCGGCGGCTCTTTTCACCAGCGGCGCCGTCTTGGCCAATCCATCAATCATGGAGTAGTCACTGTGGACGCGCAGGTGAATAAAACGAGGTTCGGCCATCTCCAGATACCTGATTGAAGGGGCTCAGCGTGCTGAGCCCGGGTTAATGCTATCGTCGAGCCGGTCAGGCTCGCAGGCTACAGCGCGAGCGCCCTTTTCACCGGCGCGAAGCTGCGGCGATGATGCTCGGTGGCGCCCAGCGCGGCCAGCCGCTCCAGGTGGAAGGCGGTCGGGTAGCCTTTATGCTGCGCGAAACCGTAGTCCGGGAACTCGCTGTCCAGCTCGGCCATTTCGCGATCGCGCGTGACCTTCGCCAGAATGGACGCCGCGCTGATCTCCGCCACGCGGCTGTCGCCCTTCACCACCGCCTGCGAACGCATCGGCAAGCTCGGGCAACGGTTACCGTCGATTAAAACCATGTCCGGCGCGATATGCAACCCGGCCACCGCGCGCTGCATCGCCAACATGGTGGCGTGCAAAATGTTCAGCTGGTCGATTTCCGCCGGTTCGGCGCGCCCCAGGCTCCAGGAGAGCGCTTTGGCGACGATTTCGTCATACAGCGCCAGCCGGCGTTTTTCACTGAGCTTTTTGGAGTCCGCCAGCCCGACGATCGGCCGCGCCGGATCGAGGATCACGGCGGCGGTGACCACCGCGCCGACCAACGGGCCGCGGCCCACTTCGTCCACACCGGCAATCAGCGTGGCAGTGGGATAGATAAAGGGTTCAATCATGCTTTCGCCAGCTCCAACACAGCCTGAGCGGCCTGTTCGTCCGCACCGCAACGGATGCTTTGGTGCAAGGTAAGGAAAGTCTGTTTCAGCGCGTCGGTTTCCGGGCTCTCTTCCAGCAGCGGCATCACGGCGGCAGCCAGTTTGTCCGGGACGCAGTCATGCTGCAGCAGTTCGGTGACGATCTCCCGCCCCGCCAGCAGATTCGGCAGCGAGACATAAGGCGTTTTCACCAGCTTCTGCGCCAACCAGAAAGTGAACGGCTTCATGCGATAGCCCACGACCATCGGGCACTTGGCCAGCATGCATTCCAGCGCCGCCGTGCCGGATGCCAGCAGCGCCGCGTCGCTGGCGATCATCGCTTCACGCCCCTGCCCATTCAGCAGGTGTACGGTCAGATCCGGCGCCACTTCGGCCTTGATGCGCTCAAACTGCTCACGCCGTTTGGCGTTGACCAGCGGCACCACCACTTCCAGCTCGGGATAACGCGTACGCAGCAGCTGCGCGGTTTTGAGGAAGTCGGCGCTCAGCATCTCGACTTCGGCGCCGCGGCTGCCCGGCAACAAGGCCAAACAGCGCGCCTGCGGAGCGATGCCAAGCTGAGCGCGCGCCGCCAACCGATCGGGCTGCAGCGGCATAGCGTCCGCCATGGTGTGACCGATAAACCGGCAGGGGACGTTGAAACGATCGTAAAACGCTTTTTCGAAAGGGAGAAAGGCCAGCACCAAATCGGTGGCTTTGCCTATTTTGAAAACGCGCTTTTGTCGCCAGGCCCACACGGAAGGGCTGACATAGTGGATGGTGCGAATGCCGCGCTGCTTGAGGCGGCCTTCCAGCGTGATGTTGAAGTCCGGCGCGTCGATGCCGACAAACACGTCCGGCCGCAGCTCACCGAAGCGGCGGGTGAGATCCTTGCGGATCTTCAACAGGCGTGGCAAGCGCTCGAGCACCTCCACCACGCCCATTACCGCCAGCTCTTCCATTTCGTACCAGGCCTCGCACCCTTCGGCCTGCATCAGCGGGCCGGCGACGCCAACGAAACGCGCGTCAGGGATCTGCGCCTTGAGCGCACGGATCAAACCGGCGCCGAGAATGTCACCGGAGGTTTCTCCGGCGACCAATCCGATAGTCAATGGACGATTCGACATAACTCAGCGAATGATGCCACGGGTAGAACGGGTGAAGAAATCGAGGTACTGCTGCACCACCGGCTGCTCTTTGGCCAGGGCTTCGATTTCCGCTTTCGCTTCATCCAGCGTTTTTTCGCTGCGATACAGGATTTTGTAGGCGTTGCGGATCGCCTGCATTTCATCCTTGTCAAAACCGCGGCGCTTGAGGCCGACCGCGTTGACGCCGAACGGCGTAGCGTGGTTGCCCTGAGCGATGACGAACGGAGGCACGTCCTGAGCGACACCGGAACAACCGCCTACCATCACATGCGCGCCGATAATGCAGAACTGATGGATCGCCGTCATGCCGCCGATGATGGCGTGATCGTCGATTTCCACATGCCCCGCCAGCGTGGCGTTGTTGGCCAGCACGCAAGCGTTGCCGACCACGCAGTCGTGGGCGACGTGCACGTTGACCATCAGCAGGTTATCGTTGCCCACTTTGGTCAGGCCGGTGCCCTGCGCGGTGCCGCGGTGGATGGTGACGCTTTCGCGGATGCGATTGCGATCGCCCACTTCCACACGCGTCGGCTCGCCCGCGTATTTCAGATCCTGATTCACTTCGCCGATAGAGGCGAACTGATAAATCTGGTTATCGCGGCCAATCTTGGTAATGCCGTTCACCACCACGTGGGATTTCAGCACCGTGCCGGCGCCGATTTCCACCTGGGAGCCGACGTAGCAGAAAGGGCCGATATGCACGCCGGCGCCAATCACGGCGCCTTCTTCGACTATCGCGCTAGGATGGATAAAGGCGGTTTGGTCAATCACGGATTAAGCCTCCCGGCTGCGGGCACACATCATGGTTGCTTCGCAGACAATTTTACCGTCAACGGTCGCCACGCCTTTGAAGCGAGTCAGACCGCGGCGAGTTTTCTCGAAGGTGACTTCCATGACCATCTGATCGCCTGGCACCACAGGGCGCTTGAAGCGAGCTTCATCGATACCGGCGAAGTAATACAGCTCGCCCGGTTCCAGTTTGCCGACGCTTTTAAACGCCAGGATGCCGGTGGCCTGCGCCATGGCTTCCAGGATCAATACGCCTGGGAAAATCGGTTTGCCAGGGAAGTGGCCCTGGAAAAACGGTTCATTCACCGATACGTTCTTCACCGCACGCAGATATTTGTGCTCTTCAAACTCGAGGACGCGGTCGACCAGCAAGAACGGGTAACGGTGAGGAAGCAGATCCAAAATTTCTGCAATATCCAGAGTATGAGTGTCAGTAGTCAAAATACTCTTCCTGTCTCTAAAAACTGATGGCATCAACAACACGGCCTGCGCTGACCCCAAAAGGAGATCATCATGCAGGCCGCAAATTAACATCTCTTTGCGCTTTTGGTCTCACGACCAACGCGTTTCGTTTTGTACCCGCGAGAGCGGGCGGCAATGACTAGTCTTTTCCGACTTTACGTTCGACAGCTTTCAAGCGCTTGCTGATCTCATCGATATTCATTACCAACGCAGCGGTTTTACGCCAAACCTTGTTAGGCTGCAACGGAATGCCCGAAGAGTATACCCCAGGTTCGGTGATTGGTCGCATAACCATTCCCATTCCGGTAACAACAACCTTGTCGGCAATTTCCATGTGACCGTTGATCACGCTGGCGCCGCCAATCTGGCAGTAGCGGCCGATTTTCAGGCTGCCGGCCATGATCACACCGCCGGCGACGGCGGTATTGTCGCCAATCACGACGTTATGTGCAATCTGGCATTGGTTGTCGATGATAACACCATTCCCGATTTGGGTGTTATCCAAAGCGCCGCGGTCAATGGTGGTGCAAGCGCCGATTTCGACGCGATCGCCGATAATCACCGTGCCCAACTGAGGGATCTTGATCCACTCGCCGCGCTCATTCGCATAGCCGAAACCGTCTGCGCCGATCACGGTGCCCGACTGAATCAGGCAGCGCTGGCCGATTTCGACCGCATGATAAATCGTTACGTTCGCCCACAGACGCGTTCCCGCGCCGATGCGTGCGTGTTTGCCGATGAAGCAGCCCGGGCCGATAACCACGTTATCGCCAAGCACCGCACCCGACTCGATCACCGCGTTCGCCCCAATGGCGACATTCTGCCCCAGCTGCGCTTCAGGCGAGATCACCGCGCTTGGCGCGATATCCTGAGCCGGCGACGGCGTGGTGTCCATCAGCTGCGCCATGCGCGCATAGGTCAGGTAAGGGTTCTTAACCACCAGCGCCGCAGCACGGCAGTGTGGTAAATCCGCTTCGGTAAGCACCACGGCGCTTGCCTGGCAGGAAGACAGCTGCTCTTGATAGCGGCTGTTTGACAAAAACGTGATTTGGCCAGGCTGTGCCGAATGCATAGAAGCAATGCCGGTGATGACGAGATCGCCATCACCGTGCAATTGTGCATCCAACTGCTGCGCTAAATCAGCCAGTCGAATTGAAAGCATGTGTTATTTAACCTGTTTCAGCACGTCAGCAGTGATATCTTTGGAAGAGTCTGCATAGGCAACGGCGTTGGCGTCGATCACCACGTCATAACCGCCTTTGCTCGCGACAGATTTCACCGCGTCCTGAATGCGGCTCAGGATCTTGTTACGCTCTTCCATCTGGCGACGACGGTTGTCCTGCTCGAAAGCCTGGGCTTTCTGAGAGAACTGCTCGCGCTGCGCCATCACGTCTTTTTCCAACTTGCTGCGGTCGCTGGCTTTCATGGTAGCGCCGTCACGCTGCAGACGTTGCATTTTGGTCTGCAGGCTACGTTCCATGTTCTGGAGTTCGCTTGCACGGCCTTTAAACTCGTTTTCCAGCTGTTTAGCGACCGCTTCGCGGGCCGGCAGCTGTTGGAAAATGCTGGAGACGTTAACGACAGCGATCTTATCTGCTGCCTGAACGCCAGCTGAAGCAGCCATTGCTAAACCGAGGCCTGCGGCACACAACCACTTTTTCACTATAAACTCCTTACCATCACCCATTTGTGTCATATGACACTGAAGTACACAATTTGCCAGACTTATCCCACCAAACAATGAGAATCATCTCCCTCTGCCGGCGGGCGCCTGGCCATTGCGATTCTTAATAACTGTCTATGCCCAGAGGCGAGACCCGTTACCAGGTCTTACCGATGTTAAACTGGAACTGTTCGGACTTGTCGCCTTCGTATTTCTTGATCGGGTTGGCGTAAGAGAACACCAATGGCCCCAATGGCGACATCCACTGCAGCGCGATACCGGCGGAAGAACGAATATTGCTGGCCTTGCTGTAGTCCGGCACGCCGTACATCAGCGTCTCGTTGGTATTCTTCCACTTGGTATCCCACACGGTACCCGCATCGATGAACAGCGACGTGCGCACAGAGTTGGCGTATTTCTCGCTGATGAACGGCGTTGGGGTGATCAGCTCCAGGCTGGCGACCGCCATGGCGTTACCGCCCACCGCGTCATCCGAACCACAGATGCTCTGACGATCGGTGGTGCTGCCGGCGTTGAACTGGCACTGGTACGAATTGGAGTTGTAGTACACCGCCTTCGGACCAATGGTGTTGGACTGGAAGCCACGCACGGTGCTCGAACCACCGGCGTAGAAGTTCTCGTAGAACGGCATTTCCTTGCCGCCCAGCCCATCCGCGTAACCCAGACGGCCGCGACCCAACAGCACCCAGGTGCGGTCGTCGTTGATCGGCACGTACTGTACGCTGTCCAGCGTCACCTTGTAGTATTCGTTGTCCGAGCCCGGAATGGTGACCTTGCCGTTCAACGTGGTGCGGTTACCCGAAGTCGGGAAGTAGCCGCGGTCCAGGTTGTTGTAGGTCCAGCCCAGGTTCAGGGTAAAGTCGTCCGTCGAGTAGCTGGCGCGGTCGGTCTTGTTCGCATCCACACCCATCGAGTCGAGGTAACGCCACATGGCGATCTGCGGCTGCATGTTCGACAGGCCGTTGTGGACATAGCCCAGGCCGGTGCGCAACGAGTTATTTTCGTTGATCGGGAAGCCCAGCGTGCCGTCAACACCGTAACTCTTGTTGGTGTAGTCGGACAGATCCGCGTTATCCGCTTTAAAGTCGTTGTAGAAGACGCGGCCGCCCAGGCTCACACCGTCAACGGTGAAGTACGGGTTGGTGACCGAGAATTCGGTGTACGTCTGGTAATCGTTCTTGGTGCCGCTGATGCCGACCGAGTAGCCGGTACCCAACCAGTTATCCTGCTGCACGCCGGCCTGGAAGCTGACGCCGCTCTCGGTGCCGTAACCGACGCCGAAGTTAAAGGTACCGGTGTTGCGTTCTTTTACCTTATAGGTCACGTCGACCTGATCGGCGGTGCCCGGCACGCGCTGGGTTTCCACATCGACCGTTTCGAAGTAGCCCAGGCGGTTCAGACGCTCCTTGCCCTGCTCGACCTGCTCGTTGCCGAGCCAGGCGCCTTCCATCTGGCGCATTTCGCGACGCAGTACGGAATCCTTGCTGGTGTCGTTGCCTTCGAACTTGATGCGGCGCACGTAGAAACGGTTGCCCGCGTCAACGTTGACGTGCAGCTTGACGGTTTTATCCGCGTCATTGATCTCCGGCTGGGTGCCGACGCGCGGGTAGGCGTAACCATAACGGCCCAACATCGTTTTGATGTTGTCTTCCATTTTGGTCACTTTGCTGCCGTTATACAGCTCGCCCGGCTCGATTTTGGTGATCTGAGCGACTTCCGCCGAGTGGCCGGCCAGGTTGCCGTTCACGACAACATCAGAAAGCTTGTACTGATCGCCTTCGGTGATGTTGATGGTGATGTAGATGCCTTTTTTATCCGGCGTCAGGCTCACCTGGGTAGAATCGATGTTAAAGCGGGCATAGCCGCGATCCAGATAGAAGCTGCGCAGGGTTTCGAGATCGCCCGCCAGTTTTTGCTTCTGGTATTTGCGATCGCCGACCAGGTTCCACCACGGCACTTCGTCACGCAGCTGGAAGCGCGAGATCAGTTCGTCGTTGGTGAAGGCGTGGTTGCCGACGATGTTGATTTGTTGAATCTTGGCGGAGACCCCTTCCGTGAACACCAGCTTCAGGTCGACACGGTTGCGCGGCAACGGCGTGACTACGGCTTTCACCGAGGCGCTGTATTTACCGACGCTGTAGTAGAAGTCTTCCAGCCCTTTTTCAATGCTGGAAATCGTGGTGCGGTCGAGCGCCTCGCCCACCCGGACGCCGGAGGCTTCCAGGTTTTGCTTGAGCATGTCATCCTTCACCGACTTGTTGCCGGAGAAAGTGATGCTGGCGATGGTAGGACGTTCCTTCACCTGCACGATCAAGGTATTACCATCGCGCAGTACGCGCACGTCCTCGAAGTTGCCGGTGGCAAACAAGGCACGAATGGTATTACTGATGTCATCGTCAGTGACGGTATCGCCGACGCGAACCGGCATGTTGAGTAACGCCGCACCGACGGCAACTCGCTGCAGGCCTTCGAAATGAATGTCTTTCACTACGAACCCGTCTGCACCGTATACGGTGGCGCTGCCAAACAGCAGCGACGCTATGAGCAACTTTTTCATCGCCATCGTTGTTATGCGTTCTTCCTAACCTATCCCCGCCCCTAAAGGCGGGAAAAATCATTGAAAAGTGCAAGACCCATCAACAACACCAACACGATCGAACCTATGCGGTAGCTGTAGTCCTGTACTCGCTCGGAAACCGGCCCACCCTTCAGCTTTTCTATCGCCAGGAAGAGGAGATGCCCACCATCTAACACCGGTAATGGGAACAGGTTGATGATCCCCAGGTTGACGCTAATCAACGCCAGGAACATCAGATAATACACGAATCCGACTCCGGCTGACGCCCCAGCTCCCTGTGCAATCGAGATCGGGCCACTCAGGTTGTTCAGCTTTACATCACCGGTTATTAATTTGCCCAGCATGTTGACCGTCAGCCGCATCAGCTGCCAGGTCTTGTCGCCGGCCTGATACAGCGCCGGGAACGGTCCATACTGGCGAATCGTCTTATACTCTTCCGGCAGCGGCAGCACCTTTGGAATGATGCCTGCAAACCCCACCGATTTGTCTTTTCCCACCGGCTTTGTATCCGGTATCAGCGTCAAAGACAAGGGGGCGCCGTTTCTTTCAATCTCCAAAGCCAGCGGTTGCCCCGGGCCATCGTGTATACGCTTCACCAGCGTCTGCCAACGACCCAACGGCTGACCATCGACTTTAACGATCCTGTCCCCCGCTTGTAAACCCGCCTTTTGCGCCGCCGAGTTCGGCTGCACTTCCGCCAACACGGATTCGATCTGCGGGCCGCGCGGCATAATCCCCAGCGCGACAACGGGATCCTGCTTGTCCGGTTCAAAGTTCCACTGGCGCAAGTCCAGGGTTTTGGTCACCACCTGCGAAGAGCCGAACGGCGCTACGCCGACTTCGGTTTGCGCATCGCCAATCTTCGCCACCAGCGCCAGACGAACTGACTCCCAATCAGGCGTTTCGATGCCGTCAACCGACTTTAGTTCCATGCCAGACGAAATTTCAGCCTTGGCGGCGATCGATTGCGGCGCGATTTCGCCGATCACCGGACGGAAACTCGGCACGCCGATGATGAACACCAGCCAGTAGGCAAGGATAGCAAACAGGAAGTTGGCGATGGGGCCGGCGCTGATGATGGCCGCGCGCTGCCAGACGGTTTTATTGTTGAAGGCCTGGTGGCGCATCTCCGGCGCCACCGACTCCACGCGCTCGTCCAGCATCTTCACGTAGCCGCCGAGCGGGATCAGAGCGATAACGTACTCGGTGCCCTGGCGATCGGTTCGGCGCCACAGCGCCCGGCCAAAGCCGATGGAGAAGCGTTCAACGCGCACGCCGCAACGACGGGCAACCCAAAAGTGTCCGAACTCATGCACGGTAATCAAGATACCGAGCGCAATCAGAAACGCCACCAGGTTCCAAAGCACGCTGACCATCATCCCTCACTTTCCGTCATCGACGGATTAAAACACCAACAGCATCAGGCAGGCAAACACCGGCACCGCCGCGGTCAGGCTGTCGATACGATCCAGTATGCCGCCATGACCGGGAATCAAATGCCCGCTGTCCTTGATGCCCGCTTCGCGTTTGAACATGCTTTCGGTCAAATCGCCCAGCACCGAAGCCAGCGCGGCGATCACCGAACAGGCCAGCAGCGTGGTCGGCACCACGTTCAGCGGCGCGTAGCGGCCGAACAGCCACGAGATCACCGCCGACGTCAGCAACCCGCCGATCAAACCTTCCCACGTTTTGCCCGGTGAGACCTTCGGCGCCAGCTTATGCTTGCCGAACAGCTTGCCGAACATGTAGGCACCGGAATCTGCGCCCCACACCAGCAACATCACGTACAGCAGCCACCAGGCGCCGGTAAACGGGTTTTGCTCGTAGCCGAACTGGCGCAGCGCCAGCATGCCCCAGAAAAACGGCACGATGGTCAGCAGGCCAAACAGCAGGCGCAGCGGGCGCGAATTGCGCCAGATAGCGGCCGAGCCGGGATAGAACAGCACCAACAGCAACGCCGCCAGCCACCAGGCCAACGACAGCCACAGCGAGCCGCTTATCTGCGGCACGGATTGATGGTAAGCGGGGACGCTGAGCATCATCAGCGCAAGCAGAAAACCGCACAGTATCGCCAACCAGATGCGCTGCGAACGGGAGGTAAAACCGGCCAGTTGGCCCCACTCCCAGGCAGCTAACATGCACACGACGAGCGTTACCAGAGCAAAGGCCAACGGCGGCAACAGGAACAGCGCCGCGATAACGATCGGGATTAAAATCAGAGCAGTTATGAGGCGATACTTCAGCAAAAGTTCTCCCTAGGACGCATCGGCGCCGTTAGGTGTTGTTCCCCCGAAGCGGCGCTCACGTTGTGCAAATGCATTCAGCGCACCTTCAAAGACAAGTTCATCGAAATCAGGCCAGAGCACATCAGTAAAGTAAAGTTCAGCATAGGCGATTTGCCACAGCAGGAAATTACTGATGCGATGCTCGCCACCGGTGCGGATAACCAGATCCACCGGCGCCAGGTCGCTCATGCAAACCCGCTCGTTCAATAATTCCTCGCTGATCTGATCCGGGTGCAACTCGCCTACCCGTACCTGTTCGGCCAGTTCCCTTACTCCCTGAATGATATCCCAACGGCCGCCGTAGTTGGCAGCGATATTGAGCGTCAGGCCATCGTTATTTTCCGTCAGAGCTTCAGAGCGGCGGATCCGCTCCTGCAAACGCGCGCTGAATCGGCTGATATCGCCGATCACTCGCAGCCTGACGTTATGTTTATGCAGGCTTTTTACTTCACTATCCAAAGCGCGGACAAAAAGCTCCATCAGGGCAGAGACTTCCTGCACCGGACGGTTCCAGTTTTCGCTGCTGAAGGCATAAAGCGTGAGCGCATCTAAATGGTGGCTGGCGGCAAAACTGACCGCGCGGCGAACCGATTTCACCCCTGCTTTATGACCGAAGACACGTAACTTGCCCTGACGTTTGGCCCAGCGTCCGTTACCGTCCATGATAATGGCGACATGGCGCGGCCCCGGGGAAGATGGATTAGCCTCTTGTTGGTTTGCGGACGACATAACTCGTACTTATTTCCTCAATAGAAATATAACTGCCTTTCCGGAACATCAGGCCCTTACGCGCAAAAAAAGCCGTGTGCCCGACACGGCTTTCAGCCTGCCCTTGCGACACCCGGCGCAGCCGGGCCGCCATTGACGCACAAGGCGCCAATCGGGCCATAATTCAACGGTATAACCGCTGACAGGTGGCGCAGACTATACCACCTCAGCGGGGCATGAACAAACGGCCCCGCTGCGGCGCACGCGAATTACGAGCAAAATCGGATAATCACCGTGATCGGCCGCACAACGCGCGAACCCGCTCCTCAGCGGCGGCGCGCGCCTGACGGTCAATGTCTAAGACCGCTTCGATGCTCGTCGGTTCCTGCAGCGCGAGACGTTCCACCACCTGGCGATTGACCGCCGCGATATCGGTAAAGCGAATCTGCTGCTGCAAAAATGCCGCCACGGCGATTTCGTTGGCCGCGTTCAGCGCGGTGGTGGCCGCCTGGCCGGCATCGAACGCTTCGATCGCCAAATACAGGCAAGGATAACGCTCACGCTCCGGTTCGGCGAAGGTCAGCGAACCGATACGGCAGAAGTCCAGCGCTTCCACACCGGAATTCACACGCTGCGGATACGCCATCGCGTGAGCGATTGGCGTGCGCATATCCGGCGTCCCCAACTGCGCCAGCACGCTGCCGTCGGCATAGCGCACCATCGAGTGAATCACCGACTGCGGGTGCAGGATCACTTCCATTTGCTCGGCCGAGGCGTTAAACAGCCAGCGGGCCTCAATGTATTCCAGACCTTTGTTCATCATGGTGGCGGAATCCACCGAGATCTTGCGGCCCATCGACCAGTTTGGGTGGGCGCAGGCTTGATCCGGCGTCATCGCGGCGAACTGTTCCAACGGCGTGGTGCGGAACGGGCCGCCGGAACCGGTAAGCACGATGCGCGAAACACCATGACTGTCCAGTGAAGAGTATCCCAACTGACGCTGAATGTTCTCAGGCAAACTCTGAAAAATCGCGTTGTGCTCGCTGTCGAGCGGCAGCAGTTGCGCCTGGCTTTGCCGCACCGCGTCCATAAACAGACGGCCGCAGGTGACCAGCGACTCTTTGTTGGCCAGCAGCACCTGCTTGCCCGCGCGGATCGCCGCCAGCGTCGGCAACAGCCCCGCGGCGCCGACGATGGCCGCCGTCACTTGATCGACGTCATCCAAAGCGGCCAATTCACAGGCCGCTTGTTCCCCGGCCAACACTTCGGTAGCGACGCCGTTCTCCGCCAGGATGGCGCGCAGCTCGCGCGCGGCGCTTTCATCCGCCATCGCGGCAAACGCGGGCCGAAATTCCATGCATTGCTGCGCCATGACCGCAACATTGCGGCCGGCTACCAGCGCTTTGATCGCAAAACGGTCGAGATTCGCCCTGACCACGGCCAGGGTGCTGGTCCCTACCGAGCCGGTCGAGCCAAGAATGGTCAGTTGCTTCATGAGTTCACTCTGAATAACTGTCTGATGAGATCGGAGGTGCTCCAGTGTGGAACCTTGGACACCGCTTGTCCATGATCTTTCAGTACGATGAAACGGGATCTGCGCCACAAAAAACAAAGCGCCGCCCAGGCGACGCTTTTTTTCTGCGCGATGCTGATTAGAATTCCATCAGCTCTTTTTCTTTCTCCGCCAGCGCGGCGTCGACCAGCTTGATGTAAGCGTCGGTCATTTTCTGAATCTCGTCTTGTGAACGACGCTCTTCGTCTTCGCTGATCTCTTTATCTTTCAGCAGCGCCTTGACCTTGTCGTTGGCGTCGCGACGCACGTTACGCACCGCTACGCGGCCCTGCTCGGCTTCGCCGCGCACGATCTTGATCAGATCCTTACGACGTTCTTCGGTCAGCGGAGGCAGCGGAACGCGAATGTCAGAACCGGCGGAAGACGGGTTGAGGCCCAGATCGGAGCTCATGATCGCTTTCTCAACGGCTTGGCTCAGGCTGCGGTCGAATACGTTGATTTTCAGCGTGCGGGAGTCTTCCACGGTCACGTTGGCCAGCTGACGCAGCGGCGTAGCGGCGCCGTAGTATTCCACCATGATGCCGTCCAGAATGCTTGGAGAAGCGCGGCCGGTACGGATCTTGCTGATTTGGTTTTTGAATGCTTCTACGCTTTTTTCCATGCGTGAATCAGCATCTTTTCTGATTTCATTAGTCACGTTGCAAACCCTTGGAAGCTGGTTACTTGGCAGGCGATACTCAAGTATAGCCCGTAATCGTACTCGAAGAGCGCGCGGCGCCTGGCGTCACGCACTCCGAAAAAGAGGTGTGAACAGCCTTATTTGCTGATCAACGTACCTTCGTTCTCACCCATCACCACGCGGCGCAGCGCACCAGGCTTGTTCATGTTGAACACGCGGATCGGCAGACCGTGATCGCGGGCCAGCGTAAATGCCGCCAGATCCATCACTTTCAGCTCGCGCTCCAGCACGTCCTGATAGGTTAATTGTTCATACAGCGTCGCATCCGGGTTTTTCACCGGATCGGCGGAGTATACGCCATCCACTTTGGTGGCTTTCAGCACCACGTCCGCTTCGATCTCGATGCCGCGCAGGCAGGCAGCGGAATCGGTGGTAAAGAACGGGTTGCCGGTACCGGCGGAGAAGATCACCACGCGGTTGTTGCGCAGCAGGCTGATAGCCTCTGCCCAGCTGTAATTATCACATACGCCGTTCAGCGGGATCGCTGACATCAGGCGGGCGTTCACATAGGCACGGTGCAGTGCATCACGCATAGCCAGGCCGTTCATCACGGTAGCCAGCATTCCCATGTGGTCGCCCACTACGCGGTTCATGCCGGCTTGCGCCAGCCCCGCGCCGCGGAACAAGTTCCCGCCGCCAATAACTACACCGACCTGAATTCCCAGTTCGACCAGCTCTTTCACTTCCTGAGCCATGCGATCCAAAACGCTGGCGTCGATACCAAAACCTTCTGCACCTTGCAGGGCTTCGCCACTCAGTTTAAGCAGAATACGCTGATATACGGGTTTTGCATTGGTTGCCATGGTGTTCTGTCCTAAGAAGCAGTATTAGTATTGGGGATTTCAGCCGATGAAACGCGCCTGAGGTGAGCATCACGCTGCAGGGCCTGCCACCGGTGTAATTCTGGCTGGATAGTATGGAACCGCCAGACGGCGGTTCCATCGACAGTCATTAAGACTGTTTGCTCATCGCGGCAACTTCAGCAGCGAAGTCGGTTTCGACTTTCTCGATGCCTTCGCCCACTTCGAAGCGAATGAAGTTGGTCACGTCAGCGTTGTGCTCTTTCAGCACCTGAGCAACGGATTTGCTCGGATCCATAACGAAAGGCTGACCGGTCAGAGAAACTTCGCCGGTGAATTTCTTCATGCGGCCTTCAACCATTTTCTCTGCGATTTCTTTCGGCTTGCCGGACTGCATGGCGATGTCCAGCTGAACCTGGTACTCTTTTTCTACCACTTCAGCAGACACGTCTTCTGGCTTCACGAACTCTGGCTTGCTCGCCGCAATGTGCATTGCGATTTGCTTAACCAGCTCTTCGTCAGCGCCTTTAGCCGCAACCAGAACGCCGATGCGCGCGCCGTGCAGGTAGCTGCCCAGCACGTCGCCTTCCAGGGAAGCAACGCGACGAATGTTGATGTTTTCGCCGATTTTTGCCACCAGCGCTACGCGCTCTTCTTCGAACTGTGCTTTCAGCACGTCAACGTCAGTGATTTTGCCGGCCATAGCGGCATCCAGCACTTTGTCGGCGAACGCCTGGAAACCGGCGTCTTTCGCAACGAAGTCAGTCTGGCAGTTAACTTCCAGAATGATGCCGTAGTTGCCTTCGATCTTGGTTTTGATCACGCCGTCAGCAGCTACGTTGCCTGCTTTTTTAGCGGCTTTGATCGCACCGGACTTACGCATGTTTTCGATTGCCAGTTCGATGTCGCCGTTGGATTCAACCAGCGCCTTCTTGCAATCCATCATGCCAGCGCCGGTACGCTCGCGCAGTTCTTTTACCAGGGCAGCGGTAATATCAGCCATTTATTTTTCCTCGGTTATCTCGCGTGGAGACAGTTCTCATTCAGATAAGCAAAGGGGGCCTTTACAGGCCCCCCTAACCAACATATGTCAATACCTGGTTAATAAGGGCTCAGTGACGAGCTTGCCTTATTATTCAGCTTCTACGAAGCCTTCTTCCGCCTGAACGGCCAGATCTTGAGAACGACCTTCACGCACAGCGGCAGCAACAGCAGTCAGGTACAGGTTTACTGCACGGATTGCGTCGTCGTTACCAGGGATGATGAAGTCAACGCCGTCTGGGTTGGAGTTGGTATCAACGATAGAGAATACCGGGATACCCAGGTTGTTGGCTTCTTTGATCGCGATGTGCTCGTGATCGGCATCGATAACGAACAGTGCGTCTGGCAGACCGCCCATATCTTTGATACCGCCCAGGGAGTTTTCCAGCTTGGCCAGTTCACGAGTGCGCATCAGCGCTTCTTTCTTGGTCAGCTTGTCCAGGGTGCCGTCTTGAGACTGGATTTCCAGATCTTTCAAACGCTTGATGGACTGACGAACGGTTTTCCAGTTAGTCAGCATGCCACCCAACCAGCGGTGGTTCACGAAGAACTGGTCACAGCTGTTCGCAGCGTCTTTTACCGCTTCGCTTGCTGCGCGTTTGGTACCAACGAACAGGATCTTGCCTTTACGGGAAGAGATCTTGCTCAGTTCAGCCAGAGCGGCGTTGAACATTGGTACAGTCTGCTCCAGGTTGATGATGTGAACCTTGTTACGAGCGCCGAAGATGAAAGGCTTCATTTTCGGGTTCCAGTAACGGGTCTGGTGACCAAAGTGAACACCAGCCTTGAGCATGTCGCGCATGGAAACAGTTGCCATGATTAAACCTCTATAGATTAATTGGGGTTATGCCTCCACGTATCCCATAACGCCGACCCTGGCGGCGACAAGTCACCTCAGGGCACCCCGGCGGATGTGCCGATACGTGTGTGTTATTTACACAAAATGAGTGCAGTTAAAGTATTTTCGGCTCATTCCCGCCAGGTCACAAGAACCAAGACACGGATCGCCGGCGCGCTTTATACCATAAACCCGCCGCCGACACCAACTTTTGTTGCGTTTCGCCGGGCGTCAGGAAATGAAATTTGGCAGCCCCCGGCCGGGCTGATACCATAAGTCACTGCTTCTTATTGTCGACGATAACGACACCTGCGGACGAATTTCATGGCAATCTCAATTAAAACACCTGATGACATCCAAAAAATGCGCGTGGCCGGCCGCCTGGCCGCCGAAGTGCTGGAGATCATCGAGCCGCACGTCAAACCTGGCGTGACCACCGGCGAGCTGGACCGTATCTGTCACGAGTACATCACCAACGAGCAGCAGGCCATTTCCGCCTGCCTCGGCTATCACGGCTTCCCGAAATCCGTGTGCATTTCGGTGAACGAAGTGGTGTGCCACGGCATCCCGAGCGACGACAAAACGCTGAAAGACGGCGACATCGTCAACATCGACGTGACCGTGATTAAAGACGGTTTCCACGGCGACACCTCGAAGATGTTCATCGTCGGCAAACCGACCATTCTGGGCGAGCGCCTGTGCCGCGTTACTCAGGAAAGCCTGTATCTGGCGCTGAAGATGGTCAAACCGGGCATCCGTCTGCGCACCCTGGGCAAGGCTATCCAGCAATTCGTCGAAGCCGAGAAGTTCTCCGTGGTGCGCGAGTACTGCGGCCACGGCATCGGCGAAGTGTTCCACGAAGAGCCGCAGGTGCTGCACTATGACGCGGACGACGGCGGCGTGGTGCTGCAGCCGGGCATGGCCTTCACCATCGAACCGATGGTCAACGCCGGCGACTACCGCATCCGCACCATGAAAGACGGCTGGACGGTAAAAACCAAAGATCGCAGCTTGTCGGCGCAGTATGAGCATACTATTGTGGTGACTGATAACGGCTGCGAGATAATGACGTTGCGCAAGGATGACACCATCCCCAACATCATTACGCACGAGATGTAAGCACCGCGGCGAACGCCGCGTGCAGAATATCACCAGGCCGGCTTATGCCGGCCTTTTTTATGGGCTGCGCACTATGTCTGACAATCTTCTTCAACAGGCGGCCCCGGCCGTGCCGATGCCGCCCGCCTCCCCCAGCGCCTACGGCGACGACGAGCTCACCTGCCCGGTGCTGAAACAGCGGCTGGAACAGTTTCAGCTGTGGCTGGCGGCGGCGTTCGACGCCGGCTCCAGTGCAGAAAGCCTGGTGGCGGCGCGCAGCGACTTCATCGATCGCCTGCTGCGCCGGCTGTGGACGTTCTACGGCTTTGAAGATATCCCGGAAACCGCGCTGGTGGCGGTCGGCGGCTACGGCCGCGGCGAGCTGCACCCGCTGTCGGATATCGACGTGCTGGTGCTCAGCCAGCGCCGGCTGACGGAGCAACAGTCGCAGCGGGTCGGCGAATTCATCACCCTGCTGTGGGATCTCAAGCTGGAAGTGGGCCACAGCGTGCGCACCCTGGAAGAGTGTCTGCTGGAAGGGCTGGCGGATCTGACCGTGGCCACCAACCTGATCGAATCGCGCATGATCTGCGGCGACGTCGCGCTGTTCCTGCAGATGCAAAAACATATCTTCAGCGACGGCTTTTGGCCTTCGCCGCAGTTTTTCCACGCCAAGATCAACGAGCAGCAAGAACGTCATCAGCGCTACCACGGCACCAGCTATAACCTGGAGCCGGATATCAAAAGCAGCCCCGGCGGCCTGCGCGACATCCACACGCTGCTGTGGGTGGCGCGCCGCCACTTCGGCGCCACCTCGCTGGACGAAATGGTCGGCTTCGGCTTTCTCACCCAGGCCGAACGCAACGAGCTGAACGAATGCCAGAGCTTCCTGTGGCGCATCCGCTTTGCGCTGCACCTGGTGCTGCCGCGTTACGACAACCGTCTGCTGTTCGATCGCCAGCTCAGCGTCGCGCAGCTGCTGCGCTATGAAGGCGAAGGCAACGAGCCGGTCGAGCGCATGATGAAAGACTTCTACCGCATGACGCGGCGCGTCAGCGAGCTGAACCACATGCTGCTGCAGCTGTTCGACGAAGCCATCCTGGCGCTGGACGCCACCGAAAAACCGCGTCCGCTGAACGACGATTTCCAACTGCGCGGCGATCTGATCGATCTGCGTGACGAAACGCTGTTCATCCGCGAGCCGCAAGCCATCATGCGCATGTTCTACCTGATGGTGCGCAACCGCGAGATCAAAGGCATTTACTCCACCACCGTGCGCCAGCTGCGCCACGCGCGCCGCCACCTGAAACAGCCGCTGTGCACCATCCCGGAAGCGCGCGATCTGTTCATGGCCATCCTGCGCCATCCCGGCGCGGTGTCGCGCGCGCTGGTGCCGATGCACCGTCACAGCGTGCTGTGGGCCTATATGCCGCAGTGGGGCAAGATCGTCGGGCAGATGCAGTTCGATCTGTTCCACGCCTATACCGTCGACGAACACACTATCCGGGTGCTGCAGAAGCTGGAGAGCTTCGCCGATCCGCAAACCCGGCCGCGCCATCCGCTGTGCGTGGAGCTGTATCCGCGCCTGCCGCACCCGGAACTGCTGCTGCTGGCGGCCTTGTTCCACGATATCGCCAAAGGGCGCGGCGGCGATCACTCGATCCTCGGCGCGGAGGACGTGGTGGAGTTCGCCGAGCTGCACGGCCTCAACTCGCGAGAAACCCAACTGGTGGCCTGGCTGGTGCGCTGCCACCTGCTGATGTCGGTCACCGCGCAGCGCCGCGATATCCAGGATCCGACGGTGATCCAGCAGTTCAGCAGCGAAGTGCAGAGCGAAACTCGCCTGCGCTACCTGGTATGCCTGACGGTGGCGGATATCTGCGCAACCAACGAAACCCTGTGGAACAGCTGGAAGCAGAGCCTGTTGCGCGAGCTGTATTTCGCCACCGAGAAACAGCTGCGCCGCGGCATGCAAAACAGCCCGGATCTGCGCGAACGCGTGCGCCACCACCGGCTGCAGGCGTTGGCGCTGCTGCGCATGGACAACATCGACGAAGAGGCGCTGCACCGCATCTGGAGCCGCTGCCGCGCCGACTATTTCCTGCGCCACTCGCCGAATCAGCTGGCCTGGCACGCCCGCCATCTGCTGGCCCACGATTCCACCCAGCCGCTGGTGCTGGTCAGCCGCCAGGCGACGCGCGGCGGCACCGAGATCTTCATCTGGAGCCCGGATCGTCCTTATCTGTTCGCCGCCGTCGCCGGGGAGATGGATCGCCGCAACCTGAGCGTGCACGACGCCCAGATCTTCACCAACCGCGACGGTATGGCGATGGACACCTTTATCGTGCTGGAGCCGGACGGCAGCCCGCTGGCGCAGGATCGCCACGCGGCGATCCGCCAGGCGCTGCTGCAGGCCATCACCCAGCGTGAGTACCAGCCGCCGCGCGTGCGCCGCCCCTCTTCCAAGCTGCGCCACTTCAGCGTGCCGACCGAGGTCACTTTCCTGCCGACCCACACCGATCGCCGCAGCTACTTGGAGCTGACCGCGCTCGACCAACCCGGCCTGCTGGCGCGGGTGGGCGAAGTGTTCGCCGATCTGGGGCTGTCGCTGCACGGCGCGCGCATTTCCACCATCGGCGAGCGGGTCGAGGATTTGTTTATCCTGGCCGACGGCGAGCGGCGCGCGCTCGACCAAGAAACGCGCAGAAAGTTGGAGCAACGGTTGACAGAGGCCCTCACCCCAAACGATAAAATGTGATACAAGTAACTTTTTACCGACAACATCAGGAAAGAGAACAGCATGCAGCAATTACAGAACGTTATTGAAAGCGCCTTCGAACGCCGTGCGGACATCACCCCGGCGAACGTAGACACCGTAACGCGCGAAGCGGTAAACCAGGTGATCGGCCTGCTGGACAGCGGCGCCCTGCGCGTCGCCGAGAAGATCGACGGTCAATGGGTCACCCACCAGTGGCTGAAGAAAGCCGTGCTGCTCTCTTTCCGCATCAACGACAACAAGGTGATGGACGGCGCGGAAACCCGCTACTACGACAAAGTGCCGATGAAATTCGCCGACTACGACGAAGCACGCTTCCAGAAGGAAGGCTTCCGCGTCGTGCCGCCGGCCACCGTGCGCCAGGGCGCGTTCATCGCTCGCAACACCGTGCTGATGCCGTCTTACGTTAACATCGGCGCCTACGTCGACGAAGGCACCATGGTCGACACCTGGGCCACCGTCGGTTCTTGCGCGCAGATCGGCAAAAACGTTCACCTGTCCGGCGGCGTCGGCATCGGCGGCGTGCTGGAGCCGCTGCAGGCCAACCCGACCATCATCGAAGACAACTGCTTCATCGGCGCGCGTTCCGAAGTGGTGGAAGGCGTGATCGTGGAAGAAGGCTCGGTGATTTCGATGGGCGTCTACCTCGGCCAGAGCACCCGCATCTATGACCGCGAGACCGGCGAAATCCATTACGGCCGCGTGCCGGCGGGCTCGGTGGTGGTTTCCGGCAACCTGCCGTCGAAAGACGGTTCTTACAGCCTGTACTGCGCGGTGATCGTCAAGAAAGTCGACGCCAAAACGCGCGGTAAAGTCGGCATTAATGAGTTATTGCGTACTATCGACTAAATTGAAATAGCGGGTGATTCACCCGCTATTTTTTTGTCTGCGTTTCGCTGGCAGTCACAGTCGCAGATCTCGCTTTCCGCCATAATCGCAGTCGTGGAATATAACGATCACATCTAAAGAGGGCGCAGTATGTACGATAACTTGAAGAGTTTGGGCATCAATCAACCGGAAGACGTCGATCGCTATAGCCTGCGTCAAGAGGCCAACAACGACATCCTCAAGATCTATTTCCGCAAGGACAAGGGCGAGTTCTTCGCCAAGAGCGTGAAGTTCAAGTATCCGCGCCAGCGTAAAACCGTGGTGGCGGACAACGCCGGCCAGGGCTACAAGGAAATTCACGAGATCAACCCGAACCTGCGTTACGTGATCGACGAGCTGGATCAGCTGTGCCAGCGCGATCAGGTGGAAGTGGATCTGAAGCGTAAAATCCTCGACGACCTGCGCCATCTCGAAGGCGTGGTGTCGCACAAGATTGCCGAGATCGAAGCCGATCTGGAAAAACTCACCCGCGGCAAATAATGCGGATCGGTTGACCCGCATCATCGTTAAGGCGCCCTTTTGCGGCGCCTTTTTACGTTATGACTGCAGCAGCGTGCCCCACTGCTCGACCCACGGGCAGGCGGCCACTTCCGGCTCCGGCTGTTCCATCGCATCGATTTCCAGCACTTCGCCAACGCGGGTGGCGCCCTGTTCCTGCAGCAGCGCATCGAACGTGCGCCCGGCGCCGCAGAAGTGGTCATAGCTGCTGTCACCGAGGGCGATCAGCCCATAGCGCAGCTCCGGCTGATAGCCAACCTGATCGCGGATAGCGTGGAACAGCGGCGCGATGCTGTCCGGCAGATCGCCCTGCCCGGTGGTGGAGGTGATCACCAGCGCGTAGTGCTGACGATAAAACTGCCAGGCCTCCAGCGTGCCCTCTTCGAACAGTTTGACCTCATGGCCCTGCTCGCTGAGGATGTTTTGCGCCTCTTCCGCCACCAGCAGCGAATTGCCGTAGACCGTTCCCACGAAGATACCAACCTGAGCCATGGCTCCTACTCCCTTCATTACCTTTAAAAATTGTCAGCTATCCTGACCGTTAGCCGCGTTAAACTCAACCCCGGCAAGTTCAGGGAATACCCCCGCCCAGCCGAACTGCGCCATCCCCCCTTGCCAGGCCTCGTCCCAGCGCGCCGTTACCTGCAGCGGCTCGCCGGTCACCGGGTGCGTCAGCTGCAGATGGCTGGCGTGCAGCATCAGGCGCGGGCAACCGAAATGCTGCGCCATCCCGCGATTCTGCCGCAGATCGCCGTGCTTGCTGTCGCCGATGATCGGGTGGCGCAGGTGCGCCATATGGCGCCGCAGCTGATGTTTGCGGCCGGTTTCCGGCTGCAGTTCCACCAGACTGTAACGCGCGCTGGCGTAGCGGCCGACGGCCACCGGCATCTCTACCTGCGCCAACGGCCGGTAGTGCGTCACGGCCGGCTGCGGCCCCTTGTCGGCATCGGCATGTTTATCGGCGATTTTATCCAGCTCCGCCGTCAGCGGGTAGTCGAGGGTCGCCTCCTCCTGCACGTAACCGCGCACCACCGCATGGTAGGTTTTCTGCACCTGATGCTGCTCGAACTGCTGCGACAGCAGGCGCGCCACCTCGCTGGAGAGCGCCATCAGCAGCACGCCGGACGTCGGACGATCGAGACGGTGCACGGTAAAGACGTGCTTCCCGAGCTGATCGCGCACCGTCTGCATCATAAAGCGAGTTTCATGACGGTCCAGCCAACTGCGGTGCACCAACCAGCCCGACGGTTTGTTCACCGCCACCAGGTGTTCATCCTGATACAAAATCTCAATCACATCGCATTCCCAGGTCAATAGCCGTTTCGGGCGCGAGTATAACAGGCATGAGACGCAACGCTAGTTCACCCATTCGATGGTCACCAGGCGCGTATCGGCGCGGCCGCGATCGTCCACCGCCCGAATGCGGTAGCGCCCGTTGTTGATCGGCCGCCAGTCGATCGGTTTTTTACTGGCGCTGCTGCCGAGATAGATATCGTCGACGAACCAGTACACCGTCTTGCTGTCGGCGTCCGTCACCGCATTGAAGGCGATTTTGTCCCGTCCCTGTTGCGACTGGCGCAGGGTATAAGTGGTGTTTTTCAACGGCGAGGTGATGCGCGGCGCGTTGCCGCCGACGGCGATGCCGTTGTCCTTGCAGCGATTGACCGGCGGCGCCCGCTTCGGCAGCCCGGCCTGGGCGAACACGTTGGCCAAATCGGAAGGCCAGAATTCAAAAATTTCGGTGCGGGTCTGCGCCGCGTCATACGGCGGGCAAACAACCTCGCCGCTGTGAATATCCAGCACCACCGGCCGGTAGACGCTGTCTACCTTGATCGGCGACTTGCCGGGAATGAACCAGGTCTTGCCCTTTTGCTGGCACCACGGCGTCGGCAGATCGCCGCTGGCGAGACAGATGTCTACCCGCCGCAGCCGCTTGGGGAACGGATGTTTCGGTTCCCGCAGGGCGGGATAGCTGGCGTTGACGCTGTCGATGATATTGAAAAACAGCGGCGCGGCCGCCTCGGCGCCGACCAACGCATTGTTGCCGCGCCCATCGAAGTTGCCTTCCCACACCACCAGCACGTAAGGGCCGAAAATCCCGACGCTCCAGGCGTCGCGAAAGCCCCATGAGGTGCCGGTCTTCCAGTACACCGGCAGCGACGAAGAACGCTGCGCCAGCGTATCGCCCGGCCGCCGGTGCTGGCGCAGCATATCCAGCGTGATGAAACTGGCCTCCTCGCTCAACAGCCGCACCGGCCTCGGTTCACCCTCGTTCAGCCGCAATCGCAGCGGCCGCAGCTCGCCGCGGTTCGCCAGCAACGCGTACAGCTTCGCCAGCTCCTGCGCCGTCACCTCGCCGCCGCCCAGCACCAGCGACAGTCCGTAGTGGCTCTCATTGGCCATATTGGCGACGCCGGTCAGGCGCAAAAACTGATAAAAGGTCGGCTGACGCAGCTGTGAGGCGACATAGACCGCCGGGATGTTACGGCTGAAATTCAGCGCGTCGGTGGCGGTCACCGGGCCGAGAAAACGCCGGTCGAAATTTTCCGGCGCATAGGCGCCGAACGACGAAGGCACGTCTTTCAGAATGGTCATCGGATGCAGCACGCCCTGCTCCATGCCCAGCGCGTAGATGAACGGCTTCAGCGTCGATCCCGGCGAACGCTTGGCGTTGGTGCCGTTCACCTGCCCCTGGATCGGACGATTGTAATAGTCCGCCGAGCCCACCAGCGCGCGCACCCCCATATCGCGGCTGTCCACCAGCAGCACCGCGGCGTTTTGGATGCCGCGGCTGCGGTTGCGGGCGATAAAAGCGTTGACCTGCCGTTCGACCAGCCGCTGCAGCCCGGCGTCCAGCGTCGTGTCTACGCGGGTATCGCGCTGCACCAGTTGCTGCGTCTGCAGGCGCAGCTGTTCGATAAAGTGCGGTGCGATATAGGGTACTTGTTCAGGCTGCCGCAGCGCCAACGGCAGGCGGAACAGCGTTTGCTGGCTGGCGTCGGTGGGGTAAACCCGCTGCCAACGCTGGAACAGACGATTGCGCGCCTGCGTCAACGCCGCGCCGAGCACGCCGGTTTTCGGCTCCAGACGGTAGCTGGGTGACTGCGGCAATACCGCCAGCGTCAGCGCCTCCGGCAGAGTCAACTCCCGCGGCGGCTTGGCGAAATAGATCAGGCTGGCGGCGCCGATGCTTTCAATGTTGCGGCCGTAGGGCGCGTAATTCAAATAGGCTTCCAGGATATCGCGCTTGGAGTAGCTCAGTTCCAGCTGCACCGCACGCAGCACCTGCAGCAGCTTGCCGCCCGGCGTACGGGTATTGAGATGCCAGCGCATCCGCGCCAGCTGCATGCTGATGGTCGAACCGCCCTGCATTTTGCCGCCGGCGACATAGCTGCGCCAGAAACCGCGCATCAGGCTGACAGGGTTAAAGCCGGGGTTATAGTAGAACCAACGATCTTCGTGCAGCAGCAACCCGCGCACCGCCAGCGGCGACACTTGCTCCAGCGGGGTCCACAGCCGGTAGCGATCGTCGTTGGCCAGCGTAATGCGCAGCAGCGCGCCGTGCCTGTCGTAATAAACGGAAGACTGCGGCAGCCCCTGCCACAGGGGCGGATGCGGCCACAGCCGAATTGCGGTCAACAGCAGCGCCAGTAAAAACACCGCCATCAAGCCGTTTTGCAGCACGCGCCCGGTCAGGATCTTCATACGTTCTCAGCATTCCGGCGCCAGACACTGGCCTGGCGCCGGATACGGCCTAGTCGTTGCCCGCCGGCACCACCACCAGCTTGCCGCCGCCGGCCGACATGGCCTGCACTTCTCGGTCATACATGGCTTCGCCGTAGGCCGGTGGAATAATAAAGCTGCCGGTATTGGTGGCCTTGATCTGATAGACGAACTCCTGCACCTCGGTGCCGGCGCTGCCGTAGATAATCACCCGATCTTCACGGATGTCGCTGTAATCCGGCGCCCAGGTGGAGCCGGTGGCGGCCAGCGGCGACTGCCAGCCGCCGCGATCGTCGCTCTCCTCACCGGCATCGGCCGGTTCCGGCGGCGTCTGCTGCACCACTTCGAACCCGCCCGGCAGCAGATCGACAATCGCCAGGTTGCTCTGCCCCTCTTTCGAGTTGGCGCGCACCTTCAGATGGACGTTGATCTTCTGCCCCAGCGTCACCTGCGTCACCGGTTTGCCCTGTTCGTCGGTGTACTCGCGGACGATCTCAATCCCGCGCGACAGCGCTTTTTGCGGCGCGTTCAGATCGTAACCGGCCTGCGTCACCACATACCAGGCCGGCGCGCTGCCGCCGTTGGTGAAGCGCACGGCGGTGGCATCGGCGTTGAACTGCCCCTGAACGAACAGCCCCTGCAGCTCACTGATGCGCTGCGGGTCGCCGCCGCTTTTGCCCACCTGCACGATGCCTAACGCGTCCGCATTGGCGGATTGCGCCGCCACCTGGGCCGAATAGCTTTCCAGCGCCAGGATGCTCATTGCAGAGGAGTAGGTGGTATAACGCTCTTCCTTCAGTGCCTTGACCATATTCTCCAGCACCTGCGGCGGAATCGACGCCACCTTCTCAGGGAAGTGACGGGTAATCAAATACAGCCGCGTCGCATCCTGCACCAGCGGATCGAAATAGTTCTGCGTCCACCAGGCGCTGTCATAGGCTTTGCTCAGTTGCTGCCAGCTGGGTTGCAACAGCGCGGCGGCTTCGTCGTCCATCTTCAACAAACGATAGGAAGAGGCCAGATACAGCGCGCTCAGATCGGTTTTCCACCCTTCGCCATAGCGTTTTTGCAGCGTATCCTGCACGGCCGCCAGCGAGTTGGTGGTCACTTCGCCCTGCAGCGTCAGCAGGTAGACCGCCCAACTACGCAGGCGCAGCAGATACAGATCGTCGAAACCGCTGGCCGCCAGCTCGCGCAGCGCGCCGTTAGCTTCGTCCAGCATGCCTTCCGGCAGGGCGTAACCCGCCGCTTTGGCTTCGAGCAGATATTGCACCACATAAGGCGTGACGAAAGGATCGGCATCCGGCGACGAACGCCAGGCGCCGATCGCCCCGCTGTCGTTCTGACGGGCGCGCAGCACGCCCAGCAGGTTGCGCAGCTGCTTGCTGACTTCCGCCTGGCTCAGGCTGCCTTTCATCTCTGGATGGCGGCTCTGCAACATCAGCGGAATGGAACGGCTGACGATCTGCTCGGAACAGTAATACGGATAATCCGCCAGGTATTGCGCCAACCCGCTGGTCAGCACCAGCGGCGAATTCGACACTGCCGCCCGGCGCTGCGCGAAAGCGTCGAACATCTGGCGCAGGCCATCGACGTTCTGGCTGCCGCCGCTCATGCGCCCCATCACCGATTGAGTACGGTACGGCGCCGCCGGCCGCACCGAGGTGCTGACGGTGCGACGGCTGGCCTGGTCGCCGTAACGGGCGTCGAACACCAGCGGCGCATCGCCCAAAACGGCTTTGGCGCGCAGACGGAAGGCGATCACGCCCTCGCGTTTTTCCGCTAGCGTCAGGCTTTGCGTCGCGTTGCCCACCACCTCCAATTGCGGCGGCGGCGTCAGCAGGACGTTGATGGCTGCCGACTGGCCGTTCAGCCCTTCGAGGTTGTTGCTGACGCCCACGCTGACGTCGAACTCATCGCCCGGCGCCACCATCGCCGGCACGTTCGGCGTCATGATGAAGCTGTCGCGCACCGTAGCGGCGGTTTGCGCCTTGCCGATTTTCTCCGGCGTCACCGAAATCGCCATGACGCGGATCTTGCCGTTGAAGTAATCCGGCACCGGATAGACGAACTGTTTCTCGCCGCTGACCTCGGTAATGCCGGACCAATAGGCCACCGGCTTATCGCGCTTGCGCTTGAACGGGTTGAGGTTGAGATCCAGCCCTTCGCCCGCATCGCCGCCCGGCGCCGCGGTCAGCGCCATCAGCTTGCTGAATTCCGGCAGGATCAGATCGAGGATCTGCGAGCTGCTCACGTTCAGTTCGCGCTTGCTGAAGAAGAACTCCAGCGGATCCTTCAGGCGATAACGCGCCACCTGCAGAATACCCTCATCGACGGCGAACAGCGCCACCTGCTGCGGCGCATCGGTCTTGACCGTCATCGTCAGGTTTTCACCCGGTTTGATGACCTCCGGTGCCGTCACCTCAAGGCTGTTTTGGCGCGCCTTGGTACTGATCTTGAACGGCATCACGCCATAGCTCAGCGGGCTCATGAAGATCTCGCTGGAGTTGATGTCGCGCACGAACTGCACGTTGATGTAGCCGTTGCCCTCCATGCCGGCCGGCACGCGGATCGTCTGCACCGAGCTGGTGGTGTCGGTGTGGAACCACTGCCAGGCGTAAACCTTGTCCTTCTCGATGGTGATCAAGCCGCTGCCGGTATAGGGCGCGTTAATCGCCACCTCGATCTCTTCACCGGGCTGGTATTCCGCCTGGTTGAGTTTTAGCTTCAGTTCGGCGTTGCGATCCAGCGAACGACTCAGGTTGGCGTTGCCGGCCACGCTGTAGGCGACGCGGTTGAGCGTCTTGCCCTGCGCATCTTCGATCACCAGCACGAAGTCGCCCGGCTTATCGGTCGCCAGCCGCAGCTCCGCGCCCTGATCGCCCAGCGCCAGCGGCTGTTCCGAGAGCTGCACTTCCTTCATCTTCGACTGATATTTGTAAACGCCCGAATCCTGTTTGGTCAGCACCGAAATGTATTTCTGTTCGATCAGCACCTGCTTCAGGTTCGGCATGGCGATCTGTTTCAAGGCCGGATCAATGGCGATCACATTCAGATGCCGCTCCGCATCGCGATTGATGTAGCCCAGATCGCCGTCGGCCTTCACCCCAATCAGGTAATCGTAAGGCGAAACCAGCGTACGGGCGGTAGCCGCCACCGAGCGACCGCCGCCGGCAACGAACGCCTCCGACAACAGCTGCAGCTGATAAGTGGCGTCGGCGTAAGATTTCAGATCGAGCGGAATATCAGCCGCGCCGTGTTCATCGGTGGTGCGATCTTCCAGCTCGGTTTCGAACCCGTCGCTGTTTTGTCGGTTTTCGTAGAACGCATAATCCGGGAAGCGATCGAAGCTCGGATACATTGGCCGCAGCGTCAGCCTGGTGGTCACACGGCGATCTTGCGCCGGGGTGCCGAACAGGTTCTGCACATCGATGCTGGCCTTCAGCTCAGACGGCTTGACCCAGCCTTGCTGGCGGTCCGGCGTCAACGCCAGCTTCACTTTCAGTTGATCCGGCTCGAACTCCTTCACATTGACTGCGGTATGGCCGAGCAGCGTGGAGGTGTCGTTGTTTTTGCCGATCAGATACAGATAAACGTTCCACTCGCCGGTGGGCGAGTTTTCATCGGTGGTATAGCTCAGTTCGTTGAAACCGCTGGCGCCCAGCGTCAGCGGCACGGTGGACATCAGCTTGTCGCGCGGATCGCGAATTTCTGCGCGCACCGGCACACCGGCGAGGCCAACGCGCCAGTCGGCGGCGCGAGTGATCAGGCCGATATTGAAGGTGTCTCCCGGCCGATACACGCCGCGGTCGGAGAACAGGTAGCTGCTGAGCGTGCGCGGATCGGTCGGCGTTTGTTCACCGGCAACGTCGAAGCGCGAGAAATCCAGCCCGCGATCGTTATAGCTGCCGGTCGGCAGGAAGGAGACATCCCCTTCTTTCTCCACCAGGAACATCACCGGCTGGCGCTCGTTGGTGTACACATCCAGCGCCGGGAAACGCACGTGGCCGTCGGCGCCGGTGGTTTGGCTGAGCAGCGTCACGCCGTTTTTGGCCACCACCGATACGTTGGCGCCGCTGACCGGCGCACCGCTTTGGATCGACTGCACGAAGACGTCGCGCGTCTTATCCTGCGAGCTCTTGGCGACGATGCCCAGATCGGTCACCACCACAAAACGCGAATCGCCGACGTCGGGCTGCTCTTCCCCTGCGCTCTCGTTCTGTTCCTGCTCCTGCTCGGCGCCCGCCTCTTCCGCCGCCGGTTTGCGATTCGGCTGCCATTCCGACAGCGTCAACAGAAACACCCCACGATGGGAACTGGCGTTGGTGGAGAGATAGCGGGAAAGATCGATGCCCTGATAGTTCACTTCCCCCGGCCGCTCGTTGTTGAGCGCCGTCTGGTATTTGAAATGCTCGGTGAAATACTCATCGTTGAGCCGGTTGAATTCCGTGGACGAGTATTCCCGGCTTTTGAAGGAAACAATGTGCTGCAGCTGACTCGGGATCACCCGCTTGATGTCCAGCCGCAGGCCCGCCACGTTGCGCGCCGCCACGCTGATCTGCTTGTCGCCGTTGACCGACAGCAGCGAGCCCTGCGACATGAACTGCAGCGATTTCGGGAACTCCGGCACTTCGACCACCCGATAAACCTTCTTCGGCATTTTGTAACCGCCGGCGGAGATCAGCTGGTTATCGATCTCGAGCAGCATAAAGCGGTGCGCCGGGGCGTCAAAACGGAAGCTGAACTGCGGCTGATAGGCCTCTTCCGCCTCGTTAAGCGTCAACGGCAGCGGCGTCGCCTGCGCCAGCACGTTCTTGCCGACGCTGTCTACCGTCCATGGGTAAAAGTCTTCAGCATCATTGGCGGCCTCGGCATCGCTCGGATCGTGCTGCGGCAGCAGCCAGGCTTTCGCGGCTCGCGCCAGCTCTTTATCCTTCACCGCATCGCTGAAACCAACCACCAGCGCACGCTGCCCTTTGCCGCCGTCGGTGTCCACCACCTGGGCGCTGGCGTCGCTCAGCGCCAGGCTGTACAGGGTGGGAACCTTGACCCAGTTGCTTTTCGCCTCTTCGACCGCGTTGCCGGCCGCCGTCGATTTAACGCCCTTGCCGACGGTCAGATGTACCGCGCCGCCCTGATCCAGCGCCTGCAGCGGCTCGGAATGCACCCAGGCGTTCAGTTTTTTCTCGTCATATACCAGAGAGAAATTCAGCTTCTTCTCGGAGGTGGCGCTGCCTTCTTTCAATCCCAGCGAAATCTGTTTTTCAAAGCTGGCGACGTCGACCGGCGCGTTGAACTGCAGATTGAAAATCGCGCTGCGTTTCTGCGCATTCTGCGGATCGCGGTAGTACTCGGCCTGCCCCAGACGGTAGCCGAACGCAGGCACGGTGAAGGCATAGCGGGTTTTGGCGAGTTTGACCTGCGGCGCCAGCAAGGTAGCGGGCTCGAGGGTCACGTCATATTTCGCGCCCATCGGCAGCGGCTTTTTCGGCGTGAACACCAGCGTCGATTCATTGTTCCACGCCCACTGCCCTTCCGCCGTCGGTTTGAGGGTGATGCCGGCGCTCACGGTTTTGCCCACCGCGGCGATCGGCGCGACCGAGCCGCTGAAGGCCAGACTCACCGTTTGTGGCGCTTGCCGGGCGGCGGTGTAATCTATCGGCGCGGGGTTAGCCAGCGATGCGCTGACCTCCTGAACCACCATCGGCGCCGGTTCGATCGGCTGAGGCCGATTTTGCCACCAGTGCCAACCGTAAAACGCGCCGCCCGCGGCGCCTGCCAGCAGCAGCAGGCCCAGACCGATCGCTTTCGGATGTTTATCCACGCCGCTTTCCAGCCGCAGAAAACCGCGCGGCAGCGCAGCCCACCAGGCCGGCGCGCGCCAGCTGAGGTTGCCGACCAGCGGTCTCAGCAACCGCCCCAACAGCGACAAGACCCCACCCAACAGGCGGCAAACGCCCTTAACCAGGGTAAAAGGCAAACGAAGGATAAACCTTAATAAATCCATTATTGCAACACCTCATCATCCTAATGCAGCCCCCGGTCAACCGCCGCGGTTTAACCGAGCCGAAAGACGCCGTCGGCTCTCCTGCCCGGCATCCGCGCGAGTACTCTACACTGCCGGGCGGCAAAAATCTGCGCGCCGCCGGCGAATTACGGCTCTTTATTCAACATCAAATCCAACTGCTGCAGCAGCACCAACAGCGGCAGACTGCTCGGCTCACGCTCCTTCAACGCCTCCTCGAAGTAAGGCGTGATGGCAAAACGCGTCGGCAGCGGCGCTTCGGCGTCCAACAGCGCATACATGCGTGGCAGAAACACCCACTGCAGCCAAGCCTCGGCCGACATGCTGTCGATGCAGAACGGCTCGGTGCTGGAGAAAGCCTCAGGCTCGGGCGGCGCGGCCTGCCACAAGGCCAAATCGCGCATGGATTGTTCAATCGCCTGCAAACTGCGGCGAACCTGATTATGTATACTCATCTGCATTCCCGATCTCTTTTCATCATGATATTCAGCTCGCTGGCTGAGAGGCGGCAAAGCATAGCATTTTTATAGCCCAAATTTGGCGCGCCCGAGACCGGCTGCCGTTTTTATCTGGTGGCGTGCGCCGCCGCGCGGCACAATAGGCCCACCGAATTCACCACACAGATAAAGATTCATGTCCGTAATAACAGAGAAAAAAAATCACGCGACGCCCGGTAAGGCCATGCTGGCCTCGGTCACCGGTTACGCCATGGACGGGTTTGACCTGCTGATCCTCGGCTTTATGCTGCCGGCCATCAGCATCGAATTAGGATTAACCTCATCGGCCGCCGGTTCGCTGGTCACCTGGACGCTGATCGGCGCAGTGCTGGGCGGCGTGATCTTCGGCCATCTCAGCGATCGCTTCGGCCGCATCCGGGTGCTGACTATCACCATCCTGATGTTTTCCCTGTTCACCGGCCTGTGCGCCGTGGCGCAAGGCTATTGGGATCTACTCGCCTATCGCACGCTGGCGGGCATCGGGCTGGGCGGCGAGTTCGGCATCGGCATGGCGCTGATCGCCGAAGCCTGGCCGGCGGAGAAACGCAACCGCGCTTCGGCCTACGTCGGCATGGGCTGGCAGTTGGGGGTGCTGGCGGCCGCTTTCCTGACGCCGCTGCTGCTGGAACATATCGGCTGGCGCGGCATGTTCCTGGTCGGCCTGCTGCCGGCGCTGGCGTCATTCCTGATCCGCCGCACGCTGGGCGAACCGGAGGAATTCGTGCGGCAGAAAGACGCCGGGCAGCCGCTCTCCTTCCTTCAGCGTTTGCGCCTGCTGTTTAAGGATCGCGCCACCAGCAAGGCCAGCATCGGCATCTTCATTCTCTGTTCGGTGCAGAACTTCGGCTACTACGGGCTGATGATCTGGATGCCGACTTATCTGGCGAAAAACTTCGGCTTCTCGCTCACCAAGTCCGGCCTGTGGACGGCGGTGACGGTGGTCGGCATGACGTTCGGCATCTGGCTGTTCGGCGTCCTGGCCGACCGCTTCGCCCGCTGGAAGATTTTCGTGCTGTATCAGGTCGGCGCGGTGGTGATGGTGATCGGCTACGCCCAGTTGAGCGATCCGATGCTGATGCTGTTCGCCGGCGCAGTGATGGGCATGTTCGTCAACGGCATGATCGGCGGTTACGGCGCGTTGATTTCCGATACCTACCCGGTGCAAGCACGCGCCACCGCGCAAAACATCCTGTTCAATCTGGGACGCGGCGTCGGCGGCCTGGGGCCATTGGTGATCGGCGCGCTGGTGACGCAGGTGTCGTTTACCGCCGCCATCAGCCTGTTGGCGGCGATTTACCTGCTGGATATCTACGCCACGCTGTTCCTGCTGCCGAAAAAACAGGGCGCAGGCGATACGCTGGGCGCGATTGGTTAACGCGGAAGAAGGATTGAGACGGGGCGCACGCGCGGCGGAATAGAACAAAAAGTTGGGGGCACTGCGTTAACAGTGCCCCCGGTTCGTTTTATAGCCATCCCGCTACACAGCATGCTCCCTGCTCAATCCTTGAAAACTTTTCCTGCGGCCATCCTGACCAAGTGGTCCTTGCATCATCCTGCAGCATCGTCCTGACGCGGTTCCTCAGCCTTCCTGACCCGCCGACAGTCCTGCGCCGGCTCTCAATCTCCGTCCTGGAGGTGTCCTTGGTTTCAATCCTGAAACATCCTGGGCATCTCCTGACGCCATCCCTCGCTCTTGCCTGAGCGCATCCCTTTCTTCTTCCTGAAGCTGCATCATCCTGATGCTTTCCTGCTCCGCCGGGTCCGTGCCGGTAATGATAAGATCGCTCAAATTTCCCGGAATCACAAGGGTTTGAGAGGTGTCTCACACTAAATTAAGACTAAGAGTTATCCTAAAGAAATTCTAACCAATTGATCTGGATAACAATAATCTCATGGTCCAAAGAGAGGTGAAAAAAATTAAGAGCGATCTCTCACAGCCCGTGTGAGAGATCTCTTACACGACCGACGGCGAATCCGCCGCGCTTCAGTCCAGCACTGGGCGCAGCGCATCGAGGAAATTCCCCAGCGTCGCCGCCAACAAGGTGCGCTTATCGCTGCCGAACTGCTCCAGCACCACGTTGCCGCTGACGTTGCACAGCGACACCATCGTCATCTCGGATTCGGTGGTCGCCAGGAAGAGGGTCGGTGACAATTTGAGGCGCTTTTGCGTCACCAGATGGCCGATCAGATTCTCCTGCAGGCGGATGAAATCCTCTTCGCTCCATACCTGCAGCAGGCTCAGGCGATGCTCCCCAAATTGCGCGCTCATGTCACCGGCGTATTGCTGCGTGTAGAAACGGTGCGCATCCGGCTGCAAACGCAGCTCCAGCGCGGCCTCTACCTTCTCCAGCGTCGCCGCCGGTTCGAAAGGCTGCGGCAACCACAGCACGTCGTCCTCGCGATTCTCCACGATGCAGGGCGACGGCACGCCGTACAGCGCTTCGCTGGCCGGCGCGTGGCCGCGCTCTTGCTGCCACAACTCGACATAGCGTTGAGTGAATTCACGCAGAGCGTGCGATACATCATGGTCCATATTCTTTCTCGCATACGTTAAACTGACGGCCATTGTACCTATCTCTGACCGAGGTGACAGCAGATGTCCTCATATCAAGACCACCAGGCCCTGTCAGGGCTGACGCTGGGCAAACCCACCGCCTATCGCGATCGCTACGACGCCACGCTGCTGCAGGCGGTGCCGCGCAGCATGAACCGCGAGCCGCTGGGGCTGTATCCCGACAACCTGCCCTTCCACGGCGCGGACATCTGGACGCTGTACGAACTCTCCTGGCTGAACGCCAACGGGCTGCCTCAGGTGGCGGTGGGCGAGATCGGCCTCAACGCCGACAGCCTGAACCTGATCGAATCGAAAAGCTTCAAGCTGTATCTCAACAGCTTCAACCAAACGCCGTTCGCCGATTGGGAAACGGTGCGCAGCACGCTGCAACGCGATTTGTCCGCCTGCGCCCAAGGCGAGGTGAGCGTCACTCTGTTCAGCGTCGACCAACTGGAAGGCAGCCCGATCGCTCGTCTGGCCGGCGACTGCATCGACCAGCAGGATATTCGCATCGACAATTATGAGTTCAACGCCGACTACCTGCAGAACGCCGCCGGTGAAGAGGTAGTGGAAGAGCAATTGGTCAGCCACCTGCTGAAGTCCAACTGCCTGATCACCCATCAGCCGGACTGGGGCTCGGTGCAGATAAGCTACCGCGGCGGCAAGCTCGATCGCGAAGCGCTGCTGCGCTATCTGGTTTCCTTCCGCCACCACAACGAATTCCACGAGCAATGCGTCGAGCGCATCTTCAACGATCTGATGCGCTATTGCCGGCCGCAAAGCCTGACGGTTTACGCCCGCTATACCCGCCGCGGCGGACTGGATATCAACCCGTGGCGCAGCAACGTCGCGTTCGCTCCCGAGCACGGCCGCCTGGCGCGCCAATAAGTGCGAAACATTGCTCAACAACTGAGCTAACGAGCGGTTTGTGTTGGTAAAAGCGCAGGGACGGCGGTAAGGTTAAAACGAGGCTGCGGCCGGGCAGAGCGCCCGCTTCGCCGCAGCACGCCAACCATAACGAGATGCTGTTTTGCTGCGTATGGATTACTACCGCCCCACACCGGGTGCAAAGGAGTTACCTTGATTACACACATCAGCCCGCTTGGCTCTATGGATTTATTGTCGCAGCTGGAAGTAGACATGCTGAAGCGCACCGCCAGCAGCGACCTGTACCGCCTGTTTCGCAACTGTTCGCTGGCCGTGTTGAACTCCGGCAGCCAAACCGACAACAGCAAACAGCTGCTGTCGCGCTATGAAACCTTCGATATCAACGTGCTGCGCCGCGAGCGTGGCGTGAAGCTGGAGCTGGTCAATCCGCCGGAAGAGGCGTTCGTCGACGGCCGCATCATCCGTTCACTGCAGGCCAACCTGTTCGCCGTGTTGCGCGACATTCTGTTCGTGCACGGCCAAATCGCCAGCGCCGGCCGTTTCCAACACCTGAACCTGGAAAACTCGGCCCACATCACCAACCTGGTGTTCTCGATCCTGCGCAATGCGCGCACGCTGCATCTGGATGAGGATCCCAACATGGTGGTGTGCTGGGGCGGGCACTCGATCAACGAGAACGAATACCTGTACGCGCGTAAGGTCGGCAGCCAGCTGGGCCTGCGCGAGTTGAACATCTGCACCGGCTGCGGGCCGGGTGCCATGGAAGCGCCGATGAAAGGCGCGGCGGTCGGCCACGCGCAGCAGCGTTACCGCAACAGCCGCTTCATCGGCATGACCGAGCCGTCAATCATCGCCGCCGAGCCGCCTAACCCGCTGGTGAACGAGCTGGTGATCATGCCGGACATCGAAAAACGTCTGGAAGCGTTCGTGCGCATCGCGCACGGCATCATCATCTTCCCGGGCGGCGTCGGCACTGCCGAAGAGCTGCTGTACCTGCTGGGAATCCTGATGAACCCGGAGAACAGCGAGCAGGTGCTGCCGCTGATCCTGACCGGGCCAAAAGAGAGCGCCGATTACTTCCGCGTGCTGGACGAGTTCATCATGAACACGCTGGGCGACGCCGCGCGCCGTCACTACACCATCATCATCGACGATCCGGCGGAAGTGGCACGGCAAATGAAAAAAGCCATGCCGCTGGTGAAGGAGAACCGCCGCAACACCGGCGACGCCTACAGCTTCAACTGGTCGATCCGCATCGCACCGGATCTGCAGCTGCCGTTCGAGCCGACCCACGAGAACATGGCAAACCTCAATCTGTATCCGAACCAGCCGCCGGAGCAATTGGCCGCCGCGCTGCGCCGCGCCTTCTCCGGCATCGTGGCCGGCAACGTGAAGGAAAACGGCATCCACGCCATTGAGCAGTTCGGCCCGTACAAGCTGCACGGCGAACCGCAGATGATGAAGCAGATGGACAGCCTGCTGCAGGGCTTTGTCGCCCAGCACCGCATGAAGCTGCCGGGCAGCGCCTATGTGCCCTGCTACGAAATCGTCGCCTGATCCTCAATCCCGGGCGGCGTAACGGCCGCCCTGTTTTTTCTGACCTTGCCGCCCATGATGATACACCTACTGATTGTCGACGCCCTGAACCTCATCCGCCGCATTCACGCCGTACAGGGCTCCCCTTGCGTCAACGCCTGTCGCCACGCGCTGCAGCAGTTGCTTCAGCACAGCCGCCCGACCCACGCGGTGGCGGTATTTGACGAGGACGACCGCAGCGAAAGCTGGCGTCACAAAATTCTGCCGGACTACAAGGCCGGGCGCTCGCCGATGCCGGAAAACCTGCAACAGGAGATGCCGCAGCTGCGTGAGGCCTTCGCCGAACTGGGCGTCGCCAGCTGGCATTCACCCGGCAACGAGGCAGACGATCTGGCGGCCACGCTGGCGGCGAAGGTCGCCGGCGGCGGCCACCAGGTGACCATCGTCTCCACCGACAAAGGCTATTGCCAACTGCTGGCGCCGAACGTACAGATCCGCGATTACTTCCAGAAACGCTGGTTGGATATGCCTTTCGTGCAGCAGGAATTCGGCGTGCTGCCGCAGCAACTGCCGGACTACTGGGGGTTAGCGGGGATCGGCAGCAGCAAGATCCCCGGCGTGGCCGGCATCGGGCCGAAAACCGCCGTGCTGCTGTTGCAGCAGTCGGGCAGTCTGGACGGGATCTATCAGCACCTGGAGCAGGTGCCGGAGAAATGGCGCGGCAAGCTGGAGCAGCACCGCGAGCTGGCCTACGTCAGCAAACAAGTCGCCACGCTGCGCACCGATCTGTCGCTGGACGGCAACCTGCAGCAGCTGCGACTGCCGATACAATAAGGGCGCTGCAAGCAGCGCCCTTCATCAGGTTTAACGCGATTAATCGCGCTCGTCGCGGCGGCCCGGCACCGCCGACCACATGCGGCGCACGTGTACGGTGATCTCTTCGCGGTCGTGATACAGCTGTTTGGCGTGCACTTCAGCGCTGATGCCGGCGGCGCTCAGCGCTTCGCGGATGCTCATCAGGTTTTGCGACACTTCCTCGTAGCGTTTTTTCATCGGCAGTTTGAGGTTAAAGATCGCTTCGCGGCACCAGCCTTTCACCAGCCACTGAATCATCAGGCTGGTCACCTTCGCCGGTTTTTCCACCATGTCGCACACCAACCAATAGATCTTGCTGCTGTTCGGCTCGAACTTGAAGCCGTCGGCGCGGTGATGCGTCACCTGGCCGGTTTCCATCAGGCTCGGCGCCATCGGGCCGTTATCCACCGAATGCACCATCATGCTGCGCTTCACCAGCTGATAGGTCCAGCCGCCTGGGCAAGCGCCCAGATCGACCGCATGCATGCCGCTGGCCAGGCGCTCGTCCCACTCGTCGGCGGGGATGAACACATGGAACGCTTCTTCCAGCTTCAGCGTCGAACGGCTCGGCGCATCGGCCGGGAAACGCAGACGCGGAATGCCCATATAGAACGGTGAGTTGTTGTTGCTGTAGGAGTAACCGACGTAACAGCAGCCCGGCGCGATGAAGAACACGTGCACCACCGGGCGAGTCGGGTTCTCCCGCGCCATCAGCACCTTCTGCTCACGCATCGCGGCGCGCAGCGGCACCGTCAGCTTGCGGCAGAATTTCATCAGCTCCTTGCTTTCGTTGGTGTCCGGCACTTCCACCCGCAGCTCGCCGCCGCGATCAACCACGCCGATCAGCATGCCGACGATCGGCGATACCCGATCTTCCGGCGGCAGATCGCGCAGCAGCTCACCCACTACGATCATTTGGCGGGCGAAAATCAGTTCGCGGAACGGAATCTCCCGCGCCAGGCGGTCGGCATCGTCCGGCTGATAGCATTCGAACAACACGTAACCGCTGTGCTCTTTTACCCGCGCAAAGCCGTAAATCTCCAGCTGGGCGGCTTTATCGGTGATCTCCGCCGCACACTCTTTTTCGAAGCCGGGGCGGCAGTACAACGCAATCTTATTCATGGCGCTCGGCCTTTTTCCTCAGACGCAAAGCGCCAATCAACATCAATATCCAGCCGATCAAGAAGCACACGCCGCCAACCGGCGTGATATATACCCAGACCTTCAGGTGCGACAGCGCCAGACAATAGAGGCTGCCGCTGAACAACACGGTGCCGAACGCCAACAGCGCTCCGCTCCAGTAAAACCACAGGCTCACGCGGCGCTGCATCGCGACCGCCAGCGCCAGGATGGCCAGGGTGTGGAACCCCTGATACTCCAGCCCGGTGCGGATCCAGGCCATTTCGTTGGCGCCCAGCGTGCCGCTTAACACATGCGCGCCGAATGCGCCCAGCGCGACAAACACAAAGCCGCTGATAGCGGCGAAAACCAGCATGGAACGGCTGCTCATCGTGATCTATCCCATTAAAAATCACCGGCCGCGGCAAGGCGGCGGCCGGCCTTATTGTTCGTAGCGGAAGCGGAACTTCTCTTGTTCGCTGGCGGCACGCGCCAGGATCCACTGCCGGAAGGCGGCTATTTTACCCAGTTCTGCCTGGCTGTCATGACATACCAGATAAAAAGCATTTTTACTGACCAACACATCGTTGAACGGGCACACCAGACGACCGGCTTCAATCTCGGTTTGCGCCATCACGTTGTTCACCAGCGCCACGCCCTGACCGTGCACCGCCGCCTGCACCACCATGGCGCTGTGGCTGAAGATTGGCCCCTGCTGCACGTTGATGTGCTGCAACCCCAGCTGGCGCGTATAGGCCAGCCAGTCGCGACGTGAAACGTCATGCAGCAGCGTATGATAAGCCAGATCGTCTGCGGTTTTCAGCGGATGATCGCCGGTCAGCAGGCTCGGCGAACAAACCGGCAGCAAATATTCCGCATACAGGCGCTCGGCGCGCAGCCCCGGCCAATTGCCGCGGCCATAGAAAATCGCCACGTCGACGTCGTCCGCCAGCTTGTCCTCTTCACGGTCCACCGCCTGGATGCGCACGTCGATGCCCGGATAAGCTGAGTTAAAGCCGGACAGACGCGGCACCAGCCACTGAATGGCGAAGCTCGGCGGCAAACTGACGGTCAATGCCCCCTTGGCGCTGCGCGCCTGCAGCTTGCGCGTCGCCTCGTTGATCGAAGAGAAGATCTCCTTGATATCAAGGTAGTAACTTTGCCCCTCTTCGGTCAGCAGCAGCGAGCGATTGCGCCGGCGAAACAGCTTCAGCCCGAGGAAGTCCTCCAGCGACTTGATCTGGTGGCTCACCGCGGCCTGAGTCACGAACAGCTCTTCCGCCGCCTTGGTGAAACTCAGGTGGCGAGCGGCCGCATCGAACACGCGCAGCGCATTGAGGGGAGGTAAGCGTTTAGACATTAAATTAGCTACTTTTGTGTAACATTAATCCGAATGATTCGGCGCCGAAAATCGGGCGGCTTTGTGTGGCAAGCCATGGACAAACGCTAACGGCGCATTGCCATTAGTTTTTTTAATCCGAGCCATTATAATTTGTCCGTTGAGGATGCGCCAGCAAATACCTATAGTGGCGGCACTTCCCGGGCCGGAACGAAAAGGGAGTGGGTGTCGAGGACGCCGATGAACTTTTGGCTTGTGGTTGTGATGTTGTGTTTGCAAATTGTCCGGCGATTCCGGACATGGTAGCTAGGCTACTGTTTTTTCACTTCCTGTACATTTACCCTGTCTGTCCATAGTGATTTTATGCAGCACCGCAAAACTTGCGGTGCTTTTTTTTTGCCTGACGGTTACTGGTTGCTTTCAACCATCTCTTTCACATCGGCGCGGTTGATCTGCTGTTCGACGCCGTTGGCGTCTTTATAGCTGATCATGCCGGTATCGTTATCCACTTTAGGCTTGCCGTCAGCGACAATGGTGCGTCCGTCATTGGTATGCATCACGTAGTTGCTGGAACAGGCGGCCAGGGTGAACGTAAGCATCAGGGCAGAGAGAACTGCGGCTGTTTTCTTCATTGAGGACTCCTTTTTAGTTTTAAATGCTGATAAATACCTTTTATGCGTATAGATGCGATTAACAAGCGCACGTTTAATAGCATAACAAACTTTCCCAATTTTGCCAGGCGATAAGTCCTAATCGGCGCGAACGCTTGTCTCCGGCGGCAAAATAGGACAGGATCACCCATCGACTCAAGCCAGTGACAATCAGGGTATGACGCCTTTTAACCCCAGCCTTTTTCGCCAACAGTTTCCCGCGCTCGCGCAGGACGGCATCTATCTGGACAGCGCCGCCACCGCGTTGAAGCCGCAGGCGGTGATCGACGCCACGCAGCAGTTTTATCGCGACGACGCCGCCACCGTGCACCGCAGCCAGCATCGGGCGGCGCAGGATCTGACCGCCCGTTTCGAGCAGGCGCGCGGCCAGGTCGCGCAACTTATCCATGCGCCGTCGGCCGACGACATCGTCTGGACGCGCGGCACCACCGAGGCGATCAACCTGGTGGCGCAGAGTTATCTGCGTCCGCGTCTGCAGCCGGGGGATGAAATTCTGGTGAGCGAAGCGGAGCACCACGCCAACCTGATCCCCTGGCTGATGGTGGCGGATCAAACCGGCGCGCGGGTAGTGAAACTGCCGATCGGCGCCGACCGTCTGCCGGACCTGGCGCAGCTGCCCGCCCTGCTCAACGATAGAACCCGCCTGTTGGCGCTGGGGCAAATGTCCAACGTCACCGGCGGCTGCCCGGATCTGGCGCCGGCGATCGCGCTGGCCCATGCCGCCGGCGCGCGCGTGATGATCGACGGCGCACAGGGCGTGGTTCACGACCCGGCCGACGTACAGCGGCTCGATATCGATTTCTACGCCTTCTCCGGCCACAAACTGTATGGCCCGACCGGCATCGGCGCGCTGTACGGCAAATCCGAGCTGCTGGCGCAGATGGCGCCGTGGCAAGGAGGGGGAAAGATGTTGACCCAGGCGTCGTTCGACGGTTTTATCCCGCAAAAACCGCCGCACGGCTTCGAAGCCGGCACGCCAAACATCGCCGGCGTGCTGGGGTTGGCCGCCGCGCTCACCTGGCTTCGCGAACAGGACATGGCGGCGGCGGAGCGCTACAGTCGCGAGCTGGCGGATCGGGCAGAACAGCGGTTGGCGCAGCTGCCGGGCTTTCGCAGCTTCCGCAGTTCCGGTTCCAGCCTGCTGGCGTTCGATATCGCCGGCGTACACCACAGCGACATCGTCACGCTGCTGGCGGAGCAAGGCATTGCGCTGCGCGCCGGCCAGCACTGCGCGCAGCCGCTGATGGCGGCGTTAGGCGTCAGCGGTACGTTGCGCGCGTCGTTCGCCCCCTACAATACTCAACAGGACGTCGATACGCTGGTCAGCGCGTTGACCCACGCCCTCGACCTGCTGGCCGACTGACTTGATTCCCGGAGACGCTATGCTCGCCCCCCATCCTTTTGGCCGAGAGATCACCGCCGAAGCGTTAATCGCCACCTTCAGCGCGCTGAAACAGTGGGAAGACCGCTACCGACAACTGATTATGCTCGCAAAACGGCTGCCGTCGCTGCCGGAGGCCTTGCGCAGTGAAGAAATGGCGTTAAGCGGGTGTGAAAACCGCGTCTGGTTGGGGCACCAGTTGCTGGAAGACGGCACGCTGCACTTTTATGGCGACAGCGAAGGCCGCATCGTGCGTGGCCTGTTGGCGGTGCTGCTGACCGAAGTGGAAGGGAAAACGCCGCAGCAGATCGCCGAATTGGATCCGCTGGCGCTGTTCGACCGCCTGGCGCTGCGCGCTCAGCTGAGCGCCACTCGCGCCAGCGGGCTGGCGGCGTTAGCCGCCGCCGTGCAGGCGATCGCCGCCCGTTACGCCTGACGCGCCGCCTTCGCCACCATCTTTTTCAGCGCGTGCGACACGGCGACGAAGCCGAAGGTGGCGGTGACCATGGTCGCCGCGCCGAAACCTGCGCTGCAATCCATTCTTTTCGGCCCCTCCGCCGTACTGCGCGAAGCGCATACCGAACCGTCCGGCTGCGGATAAACCAGCGGCTCGCTGGAAAAGACGCAGTCGATGCCCAGCTTGCCCTTGCCGTTTTTCACCACGTTAAAATCGTGCTTCAGCCGCTCGCGCAGCTTGGCGGCCAGCGGATCCTGAATGGTTTTCGCCAGATCGGCCACTTCGATTTTGGTCGGATCTATCTGCCCGCCGGCGCCGCCGGTGGTCACCACCGGGATCTTGAAGCGGCGGCAGTATGACAGCAGCGCCGCTTTCGGCCGTACGCTGTCGATTGCGTCGATGACGTAGCTGAAGTTATGGTCCAGCAGCTCGGCGACGTTGTCCGGGGTAATGAAATCGTCAATGCAGGTCACCCGGCATTCCGGGTTGATCGCCAGGATACGCTCCGCCATTACCTCGGTTTTCGATTGCCCGACATGCTGACGCAGCGCGTGGATCTGACGGTTGGTATTGGTGACGCAAACATCATCCATGTCGATCAGAGTGATGGCGCCGATGCCGGTGCGCGCCAGCGCCTCAGCCGCCCAGGAACCCACGCCGCCGATGCCGATCACGCAGACGTGCGCCTGCGCGAACACCGCCAGCGCCTGCTGGCCGTATAACCGCGCCGTGCCGCCGAAACGCTGCAGATAGGCTTCCGAATAAGCTGTGCTCATAACGCTTTAATTACCTTCGTAATGCAAATGATAAGGGCCGGAAAATCCGGCCCTTGCGGGTCAATCTTTTCACGCCGTGCGCGTTTAGCGGGTGACCAGCAACGAACCGCCGCCGTTTGACTGATTGGCGCTGAACAGCTGGCCGCCGCCGTTGTTCTTCAGCACCCAGACGCGGCCATAGTGGTTGTAGTAGCCCGCCGAGTGGCCGGCTTCCGGCCCGATGCCCTGATACATGTCAAAATGCTGGCCCTTGATGGCGCCGCCCACGTCGAGCGCGACCATCAGACGCATCTCGTATTTTCCCGTGAATTTACCCTTGTTGTCCAGCAGCGGCACTTCGGCCAGCAGCGTGGTGCCTGCCGGGATCAGTGAACGGTCGGAGGCCACCGACGCTTTGGCGATCAGCGGCACCGCGCTGGCGCCTTTCACCGGCGCAAAAGCTTCCGGGCGGAAGAACACGAACGACGGGTTCTGCTCCAGCAGCTCGCGCACCTCTGCGGCGCTGTGGGTATCCGCCCACTGACGGATCGCCTGCATCGACATGTCCGCCTTGGCCACTTCACCGCGATCGATCAGCACTTTGCCGATGCTGCGGTAGGCGTGGCCGTTCTTGCCGCCGTAGCCGAAGAACACCAGCGGCTGACCGTTACCGTAGTCGACGTAGCCGCTGCCCTGGACTTCCATCATGAAGTTGTCCATCAGCGAGTTGGTGTAAGCGATGATATAGCGATCGTCGAGCGCGCCGGAATAAATGCCCGCGCGATCCGGCAAGCGGCCCCTACCCTTCGGCGGCATGCGGTACAGCGGATAACGGAACTCGCCCTGTTGGGTATAACGCGCCTGCACCACCGGCGTGTAGTAGCCGGTAAACTGCACGTTGCCGTAATTGTCGACGCCTTCCATCTGGTAAGCGCTGAGGCCGTACTGGCTCAGCATGCGCGTGTCGGCGCCGGACGCCATCCAGTTTTGCACCGCCTGATAGGTGCTGTTGTTGCGGTTAAACAGCGAAGGCGACGCGTACTTGATCTCCATCAGCTGATCCGAATAATCCTTGGCGTTGACCGGCGAACCTTTGGCGTTGGGCTGATTGACCAGCTCCAGCGATTGATCCAGACGGCCGTCCTTATATTGCTGACCCCGATCGGTCGGCTTGGACGAACAGCCCGCCAATACCGCCACCATCAACCCGCCCAGCAGGTATTTGCCCCAACGTCCTTTCATCGCGCACACTCTCAAACTGATATGATCTACCGGCTGAACGATAACAAACGCTCATTGATAAAGGAATCGCTGCAAATAAAAAAAGCCGCACGGAGGATGGTGATGAAAAAGAAGGCAAATTGCGGGCAAATTCAGCAGAAAAACGGGTTTAGGCCAATAAAATGCAAAAAGGGTTTGCAACAAAACGCATGGAGAGTATAGTGCGCATCCATCGGACGCGGGGTGGAGCAGCCTGGTAGCTCGTCGGGCTCATAACCCGAAGGTCGTCGGTTCAAATCCGGCCCCCGCAACCAACCGATGCCGCAGTGGCGGTATTTTGCGTTTGGGTTCGATAACAAAGTATTACACGGACGCGGGGTGGAGCAGCCTGGTAGCTCGTCGGGCTCATAACCCGAAGGTCGTCGGTTCAAATCCGGCCCCCGCAACCAACCGAATGCCGTACCAGCGGCATAACATGAACGGTGGTTTCGTCGTAATACCGCATCAAGACGGACGCGGGGTGGAGCAGCCTGGTAGCTCGTCGGGCTCATAACCCGAAGGTCGTCGGTTCAAATCCGGCCCCCGCAACCAACTCTTGATGACAACAGATAAGCACCCTGACGGGTGTTTTTTTGTATCTGCAATCCGCAAAAACAGCCGGACTTGCGCCCGGCCCTGCCGCTATCGGCTCGCTAACGCGCCGCCGTTGGCGAAATAAGCCTTGATGCCCGCCAGAATCGACTCCGCCACCTGCTGCTGGAAATGGCTGGTGCGCAGCTTGCGCTCCTCTTCGATATTGCTGATAAACGCCGTTTCCACCAGGATCGACGGGATATCCGGCGCCTTCAACACCGCAAAACCGGCCTGATCGACGCGATTCTTGTGCAACCGGTTGATTTTACCCATCCGGTTCAGCACTTCCTTGCCGAACTTCAGGCTATCGTTGATGGTTGCGGTCTGGATCAAATCGAACATGGTGTGGTCGAGATAGCGGTCGCCGCTCTTGCTGACGCCACCGATTTGGTCCGAGGCGTTCTGCGTCTGCGCCAGGAACTTGGCCGCCGAGCTGGTGGCGCCTTTGGTGGACAACGCGAACACCGATGACCCGCGCGCGGCGCGGCTGGTGAAGGCGTCGGCGTGAATCGAAACGAACAGATCGGCGCGCTGCTTGCGCGCCTTGGCGACGCGCACCTTGAGCGGGATAAACACGTCTTCATTGCGCGTCATGAACACCTTCATGTTCGGCTCGCGCTTGATCATGGCGCTCAGCTTGCGGGCAATCTGCAGCACGATGTCTTTCTCGCGCGTCTTATACTTGCCGATCGCACCGGGATCTTCGCCGCCGTGGCCAGGATCCAGCATGATGACGATCGGCCGATCACGCCCCGCCTTGCCGGCCTGCGGCGCTTCGGGCGGCAGCGTGCGCTCCAGATCGCCTTTGTTGTAATCTTCCAGTAACGCCAGTAGCGGATCATACTCCTCGCCGCCGCTGCCGCCTTTAGTCGGGTAGAGATCCATCACCAGACGGTTGCGATACTCCGGCACCGGCGCCAGCGAGAACATGTGCGGGCTGACGCTTTGCTTGAGCTCCAGCACCAGCCGCACGGTATTCTGATCGAACTGGCCGACGCGCGCCTGCTTGAGATAAGGATCGTCGGCGCGCACCTGCCCGGCGATGCCCTTCAGCACGCTGTTGAGATGCACGCCTTCGATATCCACCACCACGCGATCGGGATTGGTCAGGGCGAACTGCTTGTATTTCAGTTCGACGTTGGATTCCAGCGTGACGCGGGTATAAGTGGAGGACGGCCAGACGCGCACGGCAATCACGTGCGATGACGCGGCGAAGCCCGTGCGACTCACACTCAGCAACCAGCTGGCGGCAACGCCCTGTAATAAACGACGGCGGCCCAGATTGTGATTAGCGTTTGGCATGCGGCTCCGGCAGTAATAACTGTTTACAACAGATGAAAAAAACACCAATGACTTGGGAATGCCGAAAACTTTAACCAATCATTCCAGCCCTGTCATCAGAAAATCTTTTTATGGTTTTTCAATTTATTAACGATTTAGCGCCCTTAGCTCGCTCTTCATGACGATTTCCCACTTGCCATTGGCGCAATAAAAGAATAAAAATACAAAAATATCGTATAAATATGCAAAGAGGTTTGCCCGTGAAGGAACGTAGTACAGAGCTGGTGCAAGGATTCCGTCACTCCGTCCCCTATATCAACGCCCACCGCGGCAAGACGTTTGTCATCATGCTCGGTGGGGAAGCCATCGAACACGAGAATTTTTCCAACATCGTCAATGATATCGGGCTGCTGCATAGCCTGGGCATTCGCCTGGTGGTGGTTTACGGCGCACGGCCGCAGATCGACGCCAATCTGGCGCAGCACAACTATGAACCGATCTACCACAAGCATACGCGCGTGACCGACGCCCATACGCTTGAGTTAGTCAAGCAGGCGGCCGGTTTATTGCAGCTGGACATCACCGCCCGGCTGTCGATGAGCCTCAACAACACGCCGCTGCAGGGCGCGCACATTAACGTGGTCAGCGGCAACTTCATCATCGCGCAGCCGCTGGGCGTCGATGACGGCATCGACTACTGCCACAGCGGCCGCATTCGCCGCATCGATGAAGAAGCGATCCATCGTCAGCTCGACAGCAACGCCATCGTGCTGATCGGCCCGGTCGCCGTCTCGGTGACCGGCGAGAGCTTCAACCTGACTTCGGAGGAAGTCGCGACTCAGCTGGCGATCAAACTGAAAGCGGAAAAAATGATCGGTTTCTGCTCCTCGCAGGGCGTGACCGACGCGGAAGGCAACATCCTTTCCGAGCTGTTCCCCAACGACGCGCAAAAGCGTCTTGAAGAGCTGGAGGAAGGCGGTGATTACCATTCCGGCACCGTGCGCTTCCTGCGCGGCGCGGTGAAAGGCTGCCGCAGCGGCGTGCGCCGCAGCCACCTGATCAGCTATCAGGAGGACGGCGCGCTGGTGCAAGAACTGTTCTCACGCGACGGCATCGGCACCCAAATCGTGATGGAAAGCGCCGAACAGGTGCGCCGGGCGACGATCAACGACATCGGCGGTATTCTGGAGCTCATCCGGCCGCTCGAACAGCAGGGTATTCTGGTGCGCCGTTCGCGTGAACAGCTGGAGATGGAGATCGACAAGTTCACCATTATCGAACGCGATAACCTGACCATCGCCTGCGCGGCGCTGTACCCGTTCCCGGAGGAAAAAATCGGCGAGATGGCCTGCGTGGCGGTGCATCCCGATTACCGCAGCTCTTCGCGCGGCGAGATGCTGCTGCAGCGGGTGGAAAATCAGGCGCGGCAGATGGGATTGAAGAAGCTGTTCGTGCTGACCACACGCAGCATCCACTGGTTCCAGGAGCGTGGCTTCACCCCGGCGGAGGTCGACGTGCTGCCGATGCAGAAACAGGCGTTGTACAACTACCAACGCCGCTCCAAAATTCTGCTGGCGGATCTGTAATCCCTGTGGGCGCGGCCGCTACCGCGCCCCTTCATCGCTTATTCCGTCGTCTGCAGCCGTTCAGCCAATCCGCTGCGACGCTGGGTCGGCGTGCGAATGGCCCGCAGCAGCACCGCGTCCGTGGCGTACAGCGAGAGCTGCTGACGCGCACGGGTGATCGCGGTATAGACCAGTTCACGCGTCAGCACCGGCAGGAAATGGTTCGGCAACACCAGAACCGTATGCTCAAACTCCGATCCCTGGGACTTGTGCACCGTCATGGCGTAAGCGGTTTCATGCGCCGGCAAACGGCTCGGCTGCACCGACTTGATGCTGCCGTCCGGCAGTTGGAAATGCACGCGCAGCTCGCCGCGCTCATCCGGCAGAGTAATGCCGATATCCCCATTGAATAACCCCAGCGCGCTGTCGTTGCGGCCGATCATCACCGGCCGCCCCCGATACCAGCGGCCGAGCACACCCGGTTTGCGGTCGATCAGACCGGCGCGCTGCAGCCCGAGTTCAATACGTTCATTCAGGCCGGCAACGCCGAACGGCCCTTCACGCAGCGCGCACAGCACCTGGAAGCGGCTAAAGGCGGCCAGCACCACCGCCGCATCCGCGCCTTCGGCAGTCAGCCGCAGATAGTCGCGATAGCCCGCCACGCACGCGTCCAGCAGCGCCAGATACTCTTCGCTCGTCGCCAGCGCATAGCCCGCGACATCGCCGAAACGGCCGTTTAATGCCGCCAGCGCACCATCCCCCGCACCGGCGTTGACCGCCAACGCCAGTTGACCGATGCCGGAACGGGCGTCGAAGCGATAGCTCTTGCGCAACAGGCACAGGCTGTCGCGCACCGCCGCTTGCGCGTCGGCCCGCTGCCCAGCGATCGAACAACCGGTCAGGCGGCTCAGCTCTGCGGCGCGCGCCTCGCTGTATCCCTGCTCGGCAAAACGGCAAATATCCCCCAGCACCGCGCCGGCCTCCACCGAGGCCAGCTGATCGCGGTCGCCGAGGAAAATTACCCGGGCCCGATCGGGCAACGCCGCAATCAGGCGCGCCATCATCGGCAGATCGACCATCGAGGCCTCATCCACCACCAACACATCCAAATGCAGCCGGTTACCGCGGTGATAGCGCATGCGCTGACTGTTGGGTTGCGCCCCCAACAAACGGTGCAACGTCGCCGCCTCCGTGGGGAACAACGCCTGCTGCGCCGGGGTCAACGCCAGCTGACGGCTGGCGCTGCCAAGCGACTCCGTCAGGCGCGCCGCCGCCTTGCCGGTTGGCGCCGCCAGCTGAATCCGCAAGCGCGCGCTTTCATCCAGCTGCACCAGCGCCGCCAGCAGTTTAGCGACGGTGGTGGTTTTACCGGTGCCCGGTCCGCCGGAAATCACCGCGATGCGCCGCGTGGCAGCCACCGCAGCAGCGATCTTCTGCCAGTCGGGTTCATCGCTCGCCGCGCCGAACAAGCGGTCGAGAATGGCGCGCAACGCCTCCTCCGGCACCGTCAGCGATTCACCTTCACCGCCGATAAACGCCGCCACTTCACCTTCGTTTTGCCACATGCGTTGCAGATATAAGCGCTGCCCACGCAGCACCAGCGGCGTAGCGCCGCTGCCGTCCCCAACCGCCGCGCTGCTCGCCAGGCGCTGCTGCCAACGTGCGCTATCCGGTCGCCCGGCCGCCTCCCACAGCGCCAGCGCCAGCGCCGGTTGGCGCCCTTCAAACAGCGTGTCCGCCTGCAGCTGCTCCAGCATCAGGCAAACATGCCCCGCCCCCGCCTCTGCGCTCAGACAGGCGGCGGCCAGTAAAATATCAGGCTCGTCTTCGCTCGCCACCACGCGGGCGAACTGCACGTCCAGCGGGCGCAGCGCGCCAAGCGCCACCGCCTGCTCCAGCAGTGCGATCATGATTTTTCCTCCGTCGCCGCAGCTTCGCCGCTGAACAAGCTATCCATTCCCGCCACCAGCTCAAACGCGGGGAGACAGGTGAAAATGCCGTTGCCCGGGTGCGCCGCATCCACGCCGCGCAGGAACAGATAAATCACCCCGCCGAAATGGCGCCGGTAATCATAATCCGGCAACCGATGGCGCAAATAACGATGCAACGCCAGCGTATACAGCTGGTATTGCAGATCATAACGATGCTCCGCCATCGCCTGCTCCATCGCCGGCCGGGTATAGGCGCTGCTGTCCTCCCCCAGCCAGTTGGACTTGTAGTCCAGCAGGTAGTATTTGCCTTGCCAGCAGAACACCAGGTCGATAAAGCCTTTCAGCATGCCCTGCACCTGATGGAAATCCAGCGCCGGGCAGCGGGCGGAAAGCGGATCGTAACGCTTCACCAGAGCATCGAGCTCCTTCGCCTGCAACAGCCGGTTAATCGGTAAATAGAACTGCAGCTCTGCCTGCTTATGCTGCGGCGTCAGCGCCGCCAACGTCACGCCGCTGTCATCGAGCGGCGTATTGAGCAGCACCTGCATCCACGCCAGCAGTATCGGTTGCCAGTGTTCGGCAAACCCTTGCTGCTGCAGCTGTTCCAGCAGCCACTGTTCGTCGAGCGGCTGGGTGAAGTCCAGCGTTTCAAACAGGCTGTGCAGGAAGGTGCCGGGCGTTGCGCCGCGTGGGAAGGTATGCGGTGTAAGCGCTGGCTCACTTTCTTCCCCGCGCTCACCGGCCGCGTCGACATCCAGACGCGGCAGCAGATCCTGCATCAGGCTCGCGCCGTGCTGTTGCAAACCGGTATAGCTGGTCACCCGCCAAAAATCCTGGATCCGCCGGGTAAAGCTTTTCGCCGCCAACGCTTCGGCCAGCGACGCCTGGGGTTGCCAGGGTTCTGCATCCGGCGGTTCAACCAGCGACAGCGCGATACCGCCACCCACCAATTGCTGCAGCCGCTCCTGCAGATACACGGCATCGCCGGGCTGCCCGCCCTGCACCAGATAGCCCAATGCGCTGCGGTGCAGGTCGGTATCGCCCTGTTTCTTGCGCGTGCCCTGGAACAGCGGCGCAATGCCGATACTGCAGTGGTACACCGAGCGGGTCAGCGCCACATACAGCAGACGCAGATCCTCCGCCAACCGCTCCTCCTCCGCCCAGGCCTGGCTCTCTTCATTGGCGTCGAGGTCCAGCAACGCCTGGAAACTGTGGCGATCGTGATACAGCGCCTGCTGCTGCTGGCGGAAGTTGCCGACGAACGGCAGCCACACCAGATCGAACTCCAGCCCCTTGGACTTGTGGATCGTGATCACCTGCACCAGATGCCGGTCGCTCTCCAGCCGCAGCTGCTGATTGTCGGACTGGCGATTAGGCTGAGCGATCTGCTGCGCCAGCCAGCGCACCAGCGCATGTTCGCTGTCGAGCTGCGCTGCCGCCTCTTGCAACAGCTCCCCCAGATGCAGCACATCGGTCAAGCGCCGCTCGCCGCCGGCGCTGGCCAACAGGTTCTCCGCCAGCTGGCGCGCTTTCATCACCTCGCTCAGCATCGGCAACACGCCGCGGCGCAGCCAGAGCGTGCGGTAACTGTCGAATTCATTAACCAGCGCGTCCCAGGCGCGCTCGTCACGGCTCAGGCCGTCCAGCGTCGGCGCGTCCAGCCCCATCAGCCCAGTGGCCATGGCGCTGCGCAGCGTGCGTTCCTGTTCCGGCGCCAACACCGCCTGCAACAACCACAGCAGGTCTTTGGCCTCCGGGGTGTCGAACACGCTGTCCCGGTTGGACAGATACACCGACGGAATGGACAAAGCGCTAAGCGCATCGCGCACCAACGCCGCCTCGTTGCGGCTGCGCACCAGCACCGTGATATCTGAGGCTCGTACCGGCCTTGGATCCTTGCCGCCCTGCAGCCACGCCTGGCCTTGCTGCCCGGCGCTGAGCCAGTCGCGAATTTGCGTGGCGCACAGGCGCGCCATTAGCTGTTGGTAATCACTTACACCCGCGCTTTCCCCCTGCTGCAGCCAGAATTGCATCGCCGGCTGCGGCTTGCCGTGCAATTCAAACGCCAGCCCTTGGTTCTTTTCCGCCGCGTTAACCTCAATAAAGGGGATTTGGCCGAACAGGAAAGGTTTTTCTACCTGAGAAAACAGGTGATTGACGCTGGCGACCATCGACGGCGACGAGCGCCAGTTGGTCTCCAGCGTATAGTGGGCGCTCACCTCTGAACGCGCGCGCATGTAGGTAAAGATGTCGGCGCCGCGAAAGGCGTAAATCGCCTGCTTGGGATCGCCGATCAGCAGCAGGCCGCAATCAGGCCGGCCGACGTAAAGTTTTTGGAAAATACGGTATTGCTGCGGATCGGTATCCTGGAATTCATCGATCATCGCCACCGGATAGCGCTGGCGGATCGCCTGCGCCAACTGTTCGCCGCCGCCGCTTTGCAGGGCGCTGTCCAAACGGCTGAGCAGGTCGTCAAACCCCAGCTCGGCGCGCTGGCGCTTTTCCTGCTGAATGGAGGTGCGGATCTCGCTGAGCGCGCGCGCCATGATCAGGTCGCGCAACGTCAAGGGTTCATCGAACAGTTCGTCTATCGCCGTGAACAGCGCATGACGCGGCGGCTCGCCCTTCTTGGTCTTCTCCAGCAGCACCGACTGGCGAAACTTGTCCAGCTCCTTCGGCAGTTGGTAATCCTGGGTCTCCTGCCCGCTCCATTCGCCGACCTTGTTCAACCAGTTCGGCAGGTGTTTGCTGCTGTAGCTGCGCTTATCGACGCCGGACTGGGCGATTAACGCCTCAAGATCGCCCGCCGCCGCCCGCCATTGCGCCTTGATGGCGTCGATGCGCGCGACGATCTGCTCGTGGCGCATCAGAACGGTTTCTTCGTCCTTCGGCGGCCGCCGCAGCGCCGGCGCTTCACCGTGCAGATAACCGGAAAGGTCGGCCAGCAACGCTTCCGGGCCGCTCCACTCCTGGCTGATCGCACGCGCCACGCCCAGCGGCAACGGATAGCAATGACGGCGCCAGAAATCGGCGCAGGCCTGCCGCCGCAGCGGCAGTTCGTCCTGCACCAGCGTTTGTTCAAACAGCATGCCGGACTCGAAGGCGTTGTGGGTCAACATCCGTTGGCAAAAACCGTGGATAGTGTAAATCGCCGCTTCGTCCATCTGCCGCTCCGCCGCCAGCAGCTGCGCAGCGGCGTCAGACAAATCGTCAATTTCTTCCATCAGCGCCGAAAACAGCGGGTTAGCGCTGATGCCGCGCACGCAGGCGATGCGCAGCCCGTGGATATTGTCACGGATACGCCCGCGCAGCTCCTCGGTGGCGGCCTCGGTAAAGGTCACCACCAGGATTTCTTCGACCGTCAACGGGCGGGGAAACGCCGCTTCCCCCCCCAATCCCAGCAGCAAGCGCAGATACAGCGCGCCGATGGTAAAAGTTTTACCGGTGCCCGCCGACGCCTCGATCAGGCGTTCGCCAAACAGCGGCAGCGTCAGCGGTTCTAGCCTCTGCGGGGCGACTTCCGTCATGGCGTAGCCACTTTACGCGGCAGGATCTGCTGCAATGCCGACGCGTTCGGATAGGTGACCCAATCCTTAGGCGCCGCGTAATCCGCTTTGTCCTGCCCGCTGCCGCTGACCTGCGACAACACCGCCAGCCCCTGCGGCTGGATCACTGCCTGGTGGAAATAATCCGCCAGTTTGGTCGGCGTCAGCTGTTGCACCTGCGCGATCAGCTTCTGGCGGGTATCAAAGGCGAAGTTGCCGCGATCGAAATCATTGGCGAACCGGCTGGCCTCCTCGCTGAGGGTTTGCGGCCGCTGTTTGAGTTCGTTGATCAGCGCCTGTTTGTACTGCTCAAAATCGGCCTCGCTCATTTCACGCAGGCGTTTCTCGGTTTTCGGATAGAAATCCTGATAGCGCTGGTACAGGTAGGCCGGCTGTTTGCTGTTGCTCTGCAACAGGAAGCCTACGCCCCACTGGCGGCCCACCGACATCGGGAAGGCAAAGACCGCATACCCCAATTGTTCCTGAGTGCGCAGCTGGCTGTAGAACCACGGCTGAATAATCTGCCCCAACAGCGAGCTGTAGGCCATGCCGGTCACTTCGTCGTAACCGGTCGGTACGTAGACCGCCGCCAGCGCCGAGTCGGTGCTGCTGCCTACCTGTTGCAGGTTGGCCAGCTGATTCTTGTCCACCACCACGTCTTCGCCGTGCCACCACTCAATACCGGTACAGCCCAGACGGTGCTTCAGCGTCGACGCCAGCGTATCGACCTGTTGCTTGCTCATGTTGCCCACCACCAGCAGCTCCGGCGTGGCCTCGGCCAGCAGGCTGTCGCGATACGCCAGCACGTCTTTCAGCGTCAGCGTTTTCAGCACTTCGCGGCGCTCGCTGCGTTCGGAATACGGCACGCGGGAAACCATCTGCACCGGCTGAATGGCCAGTTCAAACGCCTTGCCCTTCTCGGCGGCGTCCAACTGCTCCAGGTACCAGGACTTGGCCTGCGCCAGCTGATCTTCCGTCGGCGTGAAGCTGGAATAGCCCTCGATCAGCGCCGTCAGCAACTGCGGCAAGCGCTGGGTAAAGCCGTTGGCGTTAAACATCAGGCCGTTGTTCGGCGACGTCGAGAAACTCAAACCGCCGACCGAAGCCTGATAGCTCAGCTGATCCAGCGCCAGGCCGGCCAGATAATCCGTCAGCGAGAACAGCACCTGGTTGCGCGCGGAATCCATGGTCTTGGCGTTGCGGAAAGCGACGGTGACGTCGGCCTTCGGCTCATCGGCGAAGTAACGGCTCGGCATATACAGCACGCGCAGGCCGGGCTTATCCACCACCATTTCCGGCTTTTTGAATTCATGCGACGGTTTGGTCAGGGTGAAATCATCCGGAATGTACGGGTTGAGCGCCGGCAATGACAGGGAAATGCCGCTGCCCAACTGCTGCCACTGCGTAAAGCGCTGTGGCGTGATTTTGTCGACCTGGTAAGGCGCATTGACGAAATAGGCCGTCTTGTTGTGCGGCTCATCGGGGCTGACGAACCAGATGCGCGCATTTTGCGGCGTCATGGCGTCCAGACGTTCAGCGATCGCCTTAGGATCATAGCGATCGGCCAGGTAAGGCGCGTCCAGCGCATGCTCAACCGGCACGCGCAGCATAGTGTCCACCAGCCATTCGATGTAGTCCATGTCGCGCGTGATCGACGGATAGCGGAAGTCCAGGTTCAGAACATGCGATATTTCGTCGAAGTAACTCTGCTTGATACCTTCGCTGCGCAGCATTTTCAGGTAGTTGAAAATGGCGGCGACGACTTGGTCGCGCTGGGCCAAGCCTTTGTCAGTCAGCGAGACGCTGATGGCGAAGACGCCGCCGTTGCGATCCACCATCGGATCGGCGCCGGCATTGATGGCGTCCGCCAATCCCTGCTTCTGCAACCAGTCGGACAGGGTATTTTTACTGCGGTTGCCGATCAGGTAACCGATGTAGGTATCGGTTTTGCTGCGAAACGCGGCGCTGTTGTTATCGATACGGAACTCAACCTTCAGCTGCTTGCGCGGCTGCGCCGGCACATAGTGAATGATGATGCCCTGCTGCTCCGGCGTGACGGCCGGTACGGTGATCGGCGGCACGCTGGCGTCATGATTCGGCACGCGGCCAAAGGTTTTTGCGGCAATGTCAGCCAGCTGCGGCAGCGGCTGATTGCCGTACAGCACCCCCATCATCAGATTGGCGGAGTAGTAGCGCTTATAGAACCCCGTCAGCTCATCGTGCAACTTGCTTCCCGGCTTGTCTTTCAGCGTGTCCAGATTACCGCCGGAGAAGCGCGCGCTCGGGTGCGCCGGGTTGAGGGTTTCCGCACCGACCTGCGCCATACGCATGCCGTCGCGCGAACGCGCCATCGTCAATTCTGCATTCACCGCGTTGCGCTCGCGATCGGCATTGCCCGGATCCAGCAGCGGCTCCGCAATGGCGTCGGCCATGCGATCGACCGCCGGCTCCAGCGCGTCATTCTCCACTTCCAGATAGAAGGCGGTGCGATAAGAAGCCGTGCTGGCGTTGTGGCTGCCGCCGTGCTTTTTCAGGAATTCGGACAGGTTTTCCGGCTCGGGATAACGTTTGGAGCCCATCAGCACCATATGTTCCAGATAGTGCGCCAAGCCCAGTTGGCTGTTCGGATCTTCGAGCGACCCGACCGGCAATGCCAGCGCCGCCAGCGATTTCGGCGCCTGGACATCGGACACCAGCAGCACCGTCATGCCGTTAGCCAACTTGATCGCCTCGTACTGACGCGGATCGTGCTCGCTCTTGTTGATCTTCTCCGCCAGCGGTTGCCATCCTTGTGCGGCCCAGCTCAACGGCGCCCAACACATAGCCAATAATACCAGCCCGGTGATGCGGGCCAACTGTCTGCGCATATCCAAAATAAACCCCTATTCTGACATCGCCACGCCCACTCCCTGACGCTGGCGACGTACATCAAAACCACATAACCAAATCTGTACTCGCCGGGTTCTTCGCCAATGTGGCGCCCCAAAACGCGGCGGGTATATGCCTGTACGTTATGTAAGACCGGGAATTACCCCAATGGTTGAATATAACCTTCGTTATTTTTACCACCTCCCGCCGCACAGCACCACCGGGGGATTGTTACCCCAGGTTATGACGCGCCACCGGCAGCAGATAACGCTCTGTTTCGGCCAGTATTTGCGCCAGGTAGTCATTGTCCAATTGGCGGAACACTCGCTGAACATAGGGATCTTCCCCTTCTCCGGGAATGCGCTGATCGCCCTGCCAAGCCTGCAGCAATTTGGCGCGAGCCTTTGTTTGCGCTTCTTCTTCCCAGTCGATTTGCTGCGTTTCCGGCTGATAGCACTGACTCAGCCACGCCCAGCCGCTCTTGTTCAGCAACAACAGCGGCTGACACAGACCGCGCTGATAGCCCGCCAGCAGTTCCGCCAGCTGCGCCTGCGCCTCTTCAGGCGCAAGCGCGGCAAAGCGCCAGGCGGAGTTCTTGCGACCATACATGCGGCTCTCGCCGGTGCCGCCGGCGCAGCAGTACACCAGGTGCTCCAGCCACAGTAATATGCCGTCCACCGCCGACAACGTGGCGGGCCGCCAGCGCAACAGGCCGTCATCCTGCACCTGATGCAGCCAGCCGCTGAGGCGCACGCCAGCAATATCGATGTCCAATTCCAGGCTGTGGCTCTCTGCGCGTTCCGCACGCACCTGCTCGGCCAGTTCGCTCATCTCTTCCTGCTGCTTTTGCCAATAGATCTCGCCGAAGGCGCCATAGGGCAACCCCCCGGCGGCGCGCACCCGTTGGAACAACCGTTCGGGATCGTCGCCGTCAATCAGGGTATTCAGCAGTTGGCTGTTGAACTGGTAGCGGCTGAGGTTATCCAGCGTGAAGGGCTCTTCGTCCGGCAGCTCGGTCTCTTCCAGGATAAAGCTGACGCCCAACCGCAGCTGGAAGAAGGCGCGAATAGGATGGCGGTAAAACCGCAGCAGCTCATCCAACGATATTTGCTGCAGCGTTTCGGCGGGCAGCAGCTGGTTGAAGGCCGGGTGCGCCGCCCCGCGCCCGTCGGCGGCGGGCAGCCACTCGGCGGCATAGCTTTGCGCTTCCGAGCCCGGCAAGAAATTCTCGGCGGCGAACGGCATGCGCGCATGCCACTTCAGCAAATGCTCGCCCACTCGCCGGGCGCTGTCGTCTGCGGTGCACGCCTCGTCTCCCGGCAGGCAATAGCTTTGCTCCAGATACTCCAGCAGCTCGGTAACCAGCACCGAAGGATAGCGCGGGCTGTTGTCCTGAATGGAACGGCCAATGAAGCTGATATACAGCCGTTGTTGCGCGGACAGAATCGCCTCCAGGAACAGATAGCGGTCGTCATCGCGCCGGCTGCGGTCGCCGCGCTTGACCTGCTGCGCCATCAGATCAAAACCCAATGGCGGCAACGTGCGCGGATACACGCCGTCGTTCATGCCCAGCAGGCACACCACCTTGAACGGAATCGAGCGCATCGGCATCAGCGTACAGAAGTTGATTTGCCCGGCGAGGAAGCGCTGGCTGATGCGCTCCTGATCGAGGCGCGCCGCCAAATCGTCGCGCAGAATCGTCAAGGGCACGTCATCCGGATAGCGCGCCGCCAGGCCAAAATTGATGGCCTGTTGCCACTGCTGCTCGATCAATGCCAGCACCACTTCGGTATCGCTATCCGCTTCGAAGAAGGCATCCAGCAGCTGTCGGCACAGCGGTAGCCATGCCTCGAGCGAGCGCGCTTCGCTCAAGACTTGCCGCCAATGGCTCAATTGGGCCAGCAGATCCGCCAACTGCCCCGCCAGTTCGGCGACCAACCCGCTCGACTCGTCGTAAGGCAAAATGCCCTGCCAATCGCCGGCGTTGCTGTCCATCGCGTAACCGAGCAGCATGCGCGTAATGCCGAATCGCCAGGTGTGCTGGCCCGTGGCGGGCAGATCCAGTTCTCGCACGTTATCGTCGTCCAGCCCCCAGCGCACGCCGGATTCACCGACCCAGTGACGCAACAGGCGCAGCCCCTCTTCGCCAATGGCGAAACGGGCGGCCAGGGCCGGCACTTCCAACAGCGCCAGCACCTGTTCCGACGTAAAGCGGCTTTGCGGCAGATCGAGCAGGGAGATGAACGCCTGCAAAGCCGGATGCGCCTGTCGCGCTTTACGGTCAGAAATGGCGAACGGCAGGTAGCGCTCGGCGGGAGCATTGCCGAACACGGCCTGAATATAAGGCGTATAGCTATCGATATCCGCCACCATCACGATGATGTCGCGCGGCGTCAACGCGGGATCCTGCGCGAGCATGGTCAGTAGTTGATCGTGCAGCACCTCCACTTCCCGCTGTGGGCTGTGGCAGGCGTGCAGGCTGAGGGAACGATCTTGCGGATCGAGCCTGCGCTTGCTGAAACTGCTTTCCAGCGTTTCTGCCGTGATGCCGATCACCGCGTGATCTTCCAGCTCCAGCATATCGCGTTGAACGGCGTGCAGCATGGTATCCGCCGGGATATCGACAAAGGCGTCGACCTCTTGCGCCCCTTCCATCTGCGACAGCAAATAGAGGTGATCGCGCCCGAGCTTGCCCCAGGAGGCCAGCAGCGGGTTACTGAGCTGCTGCTGCCCTTCAGCATCAAACAGACGCGCCGCGTCAGCCGGTTCGCGAAACAGCCCTTGCTCGCGCGCCTGATGATAGTGACGGCGCTTGCGGCTCTGCAAGCGGGCCAGGAAAGCGTAATCCTGAATGTCGCCCCAGTAATAACGACAAGGGTTGGTGAACATCAGGTGGATATCGATATGCCGCCCCAGTGCCTGCAGCGCCTCCAGATAGACCGGCGGCAACGCCGAGATGCCGCAGATAAACACCCGCGGCGGCAAACCGGGCGGACACGTTGTTGCCTGCTCCAGCGCGTGGATAAAGCGGCTATACAGATTGGCGCGGTGCCATTCCGGCTGCCCCAATTCGCGCGTGTACTCCACCAGCCGCGCCCAGAGCGGCGCCTGCCACTGCTGAGCCTCGGGCAGACCGTCGATGCGTTCGCCGCGCTGCCAGCTCTCCAGCCACTGCGGGCGATAAACCAAATACTGGTCGAAAAGGTCGGCAACCCGGCCGGCCAATTGGTGGATTTTTCGCTTGTCGCCGTCATCGGTGAGATAGTGCTGCAGTGGCGCGAACGCCGGCTGGGTCAGCATCTCCGGCAGCAGCCACATCAGCTTCCAGGTCATGGCGTCCTTGCTGAAGGCGCTCTCTTTCGGGATATCCGGCAACACTCGGGTGAACATGTCCCAAATGAAGGTCGCCGGCAGCGGAAACGCGACATTGGCGGCGATGCCGAACTGCTCCGCCAGCTGCATTTGCAGCCATTGCGCCATACCGGGGCTCTGAACCAGCACCACTTCCTGTTGAAAAGGATCGGCCAACGGATCTCTGGCTATCAGCGCGCTGGTCAGCGTTTTCAATAAATCCAGCTGATTGGAATGATAAACCGTGAACATGATGGCTCCTTTAAAACAAGATACGTACCGGCTCAAAAACGGGTGCAATACCAGCGGCTCAGCGTCGCCCACTGCCGTTGCGGAGTTTGTACTCTGACCGTCAATCGGCGGCAATCCGCATCCTCGCCGTCGAACGCCGTCTCGCGTCGCCAGCCTCCCGGCAGCGATTCGGCATCGAGCCGACCGGTGACGGCGAACGCCTCCAACTGCTGATGCGCCATCACCCAGGCTTGCCGGTAGTGCCACTGGCGCTGGAACGACTGCAACAGCACCTGATGATACTGTAACAAGCCCAGCAGCGACACCGAGAACAACAATGCCGCCACCAACACTTCCGGTAGGCTGAAGCCGTTACGGGATAACCGCCCTGCGCGAGCGTTAACCCTCACAGTCGGCCGGCCTTTTCTCGGGGCAAAAATCCAGCCGGCCGCCCGGCTGCGCTTGCACCCTGCCGACCGATTCCGCACCATCAAAAGCGCCCCATTGATACAGCCAAAGCGGCTCACCGCCGCGCATCTCCCCAAGGCCGCGTACCGTCACGATGCCCGCTCTGGCAGACAGCCGGGCGCAGGCCGTCAGTTCCGCGCGCTGCCTGCATAACCAGGCCGCCGCACTCAGCTCGGCGCGCGGCCAACGCTGGAGCATGCCCCAACTCAGCGCCGAAGCGGCCTGATTGTAAGCCTGGAGGTAGCGCTGCTGATCGGCGGCCAGTAACAGCGCGTTATCCAATTGCCGGTGCTGGGCATTGAGCAACATCAACCCCAACGCCAACAGCAACATTACCGCCGCCAAAGTACTGCCGCCTCGCTGGCTCCACCGGTTCATGGCAACGCCGCCATTTCGACGTTCCCGCTCAGGCTGCGCCTGATACGCGCATCGCCGACAGAGCGCCCCGCCAGAGTCAAACGGGCCAGCGCACCGCCATGCTCCCCGCGCTCTATCGCCACATGAAACCGCTCAATCTGCACTTCGTCACGATCGAGCAGCCGCTCCCAGCCGCCGCCGTCGCATTGGCTTACGCCGCGCTGCCCTTCCAAGCCGCCATTGCGCAGCCGATAACCGAAATAACCTGCATCCTCGCCCGAGGTGAGCCATTGCCCGCTGCGGGTGATGTCGTAAGCGACGATAACGCAGCTGCCCGCCGCTTCTCCCGCCGCCTGGCCGATCAGCAGCGGGCGGCCGGCGCACTGCCCGGCACAGAAACCGGCGCGGCGCAGGTCTTTCTCGATGCCGAACGCCAGTTGCCGCAGCGTTGACTCCAGCCGAAAATGCTGGCCGACGGCCACGTTTTGCTGGCGCAACAGCGGGTAGGTTTTCGCGGCGCCGAGCGCGATCACGCTGCCGAACACCAGCGCCAACATCACCTCCGGCAAGGTAAAACCGCGTTCGACAGTCAGCATGGCGCGATCCCCCTTATCCGGAGCCCTTCGCTGCACAAACGCAGCCGCCCTCGGACGGACAGCACCAGCCGCAGGCCGCCTGCCTCGTTGCTGAGCAGGATGTGCCCCGCCTGCGCGGTATTGCGCAAGCCGTAAAACCCGATCTCTTTGTCGGTGTAGCCGCTCAAAACGACGTCGCGGTAAGACGGTGAGAAAACGGAACCCTCGGCGGAAGCGCAATCCGGCGGCGGCACACCGCCGCCCAGGCACCAGGGCGTGCCGTTCTTGAACCACAGCAGCGTCGTGCGGTTGCGCCAGTTGGCGTCCGCCTGCAGTCGCAGTAAAAATGCCAGCAGCTGCTGGGCAGTATGTTCCAGGCGCAACGTTTGCTGATGGTGGCGCCATTGACCGACGCCCCAGCCGGTGAGCATGCCGGCGATCAGGAGCGCCGCCAACAGCTCAATCAGCGTCATGCCACGCTGGCGGTCATCGATGTTCGAGAGCGTATTTTCTTTCATGCGGCCAGTTTAAGGGCCGTAACAAGGCGGTAAAGCCGCATGCGCAAGCCTTGCGGCAAGCTGCGCAATGTTTTCCCTATAGCGACAAATGGCGACAATAAAATGCGGCGCGGCGCGCAATGCGGATAAAAAAAGGGGCGCAATCGCTGCGCCCCTGGTGTGATGCGGTTAAGGTCAGATCGCGACCGGCGCCTTGATGGCCGGGTGCGGATCGTAACCTTCGATCTCGAAGTCTTCGAAACGGTAATCGAACAGCGAAGCCGGCTTGCGTTTGATCACCAGCTTCGGCAACGGACGGGGTTCACGCGTCAACTGCAGCTTCGTCTGTTCCATATGATTACTGTACAGATGGGTATCGCCACCGGTCCAGACGAAGTCGCCGACGTCCAAATCGCACTGCTGCGCCATCATATGCACCAACAGCGCGTAGCTGGCGATGTTGAACGGCAGGCCGAGGAACACGTCGCAGGAACGCTGGTACAGCTGGCAAGAGAGTTTGCCGTCCGCCACGTAGAACTGGAAGAACGCGTGGCACGGCGCCAGCGCCATCTGGTCCAGCTCACCGACGTTCCAGGCGGAAACGATGATGCGGCGCGAATCCGGATCTTGTTTCAGTTGCTGGAGCACGTTGCTCAGCTGATCGATCTGACGACCGTCCGCCGCCCCCCAGGCTCGCCACTGCTTGCCGTACACCGGGCCGAGATCGCCGTTTTCATCGGCCCACTCGTCCCAAATGGTGACCTTGTTGTCACGCAGATAGGCGATGTTGGTATCGCCGTTCAGGAACCACAACAGCTCATGAATGATCGAACGCAGATGACATTTCTTGGTGGTCACCAACGGGAAGCCTTCCTGCAAATTGAAACGCATCTGGTGGCCGAAAATCGACAACGTGCCAGTGCCGGTACGGTCGGCTTTAGGAGTGCCCTCGGCGAGCACCTTGTTCATCAAATCCAGATACTGTTTCATTTGTCCCTCACGACAGTTGTTGCTGCGGGCGACGACGGTACGCCCAAATCATCATAATAACACCGGCCACCACCATCGGGATGGACAGGATCTGCCCCATGCTGATCACGCCGTCGAACAGGCCAAGCTGGGCATCCGGCTGGCGGAACGCTTCAACGATGATGCGGAATGCGCCATAACCGATCAGGAACAGGCCCGATACGGCACCCATCGGCCGCGGCTTGCGGATGAACAGGTTCAGAATGATAAACAGCACCACGCCTTCAAGCAGCAGTTCATACAGCTGGGACGGGTGACGCGGCAGCACGCCATACTGATTCAGCAGCGGCAGCAGAGAAGGATCGGCGGCGGCGAGCGCCACGTCTTCGCTGCGCGAGCTTGGGAACAGCATCGCCCAAGGGGTGTCGGTGGTCACGCGGCCCCACAGTTCACCGTTGATGAAGTTGCCGAGGCGGCCGGCGCCCAAACCGAACGGGATCAATGGCGCGATAAAATCGGAAACCTGGAAGAAGGTGCGTTTGGTGCGGCGAGCGAACCAGAACATCACCAGAATCACCCCCATCAATCCGCCGTGGAACGACATGCCGCCATCCCAGACTTTAAACAGATATAGCGGATTATCCAGGAACAACGGCAGGTTGTAGAACAGCACATAGCCCACGCGGCCGCCGACGAATACGCCTAGGAAACCGGCGTAGAGCAGGTTTTCCACTTCGTCTTTGGTCCAGCCGCTGCCCGGCTTGTTGGCGCGGCGCACCGCCAGCCACATGGCAAAAACGAAGCCGACCAGATACATCAGGCCGTACCAATGCAAAGAAACCGGGCCAATGGAGAAAATGACCGGATCAAATTTAGGAAACGCCAGATAGCTATTGCTCATCTATCACCACAACATGTCTGTTATTTTTCCCCATGCGGGGGCGGCAGGTGCCAAACGTCGGCGCAGGTTGTCACACGCCTTTCAAACGGCAGCGTTGGCCGCTGCGGTTTGCAAGACGACGAACATGCGTCGCGCTGAGGTTGCGCATCATAACATAGGCTTAGCGCGGTCCGGGCCGGCAGCGCGGGAAAAGTTCTGTAAAAAAATCACATCGCGCGGCGATTATCTGCCGCCGCGAATCAACCCGCCCATGCCGCGTCGCTCCATAAACGCCGCCACCAAATGGCGCACTTCCGTGGTCATTTGGGTGTTCAACACTCGGTGCGCCAACACTTCGGCGTCGGCAAGATCGATATGCCGCAGCAGGTATTTGATGCGCGCCACGCTGCGTCCGTTCATGCTCAGATTGCGATAGCCCATGCCTACCAGCAACAGCGCGCCCATCGGATCGCCGGCCAGTTCACCGCACAGGCTAAGCTGCAGCCCGGCCGCTTTCCCCTGTTCGGCGATCAGCTTCAGCACCTGCAGCATCGCGGGATGCAGGCTGTCGTACAGCGAGGCTACCCGCGTGTTGTTGCGATCCACCGCCAGCAGGTACTGGGTCAAATCGTTGGTGCCTACCGAGATGAAGTCGACGCGCCCGGCCAAATGCGGGATCAGGAAAATCATCGACGGCACTTCCAGCATCACGCCGATTTTCGGTTTCGGGATCGCGTAGCCAAGCACCTCTTCCACCTCGCGCCCGGCGCGGTCAATCAAGCGCTTGGCCTCATCGACCTCTTCCAGGCTGGTGACCATCGGCAGCAAAATGCCCAGGTTGCCGGTGCCGGCATTGGCGCGCAGCATGGCGCGCACCTGTATCAAAAAAATCTCCGGCTGGTCCAGAGTGATGCGAATGCCGCGCCAGCCCAGGCAGGGATTTTCTTCGCTGATCGGCATGTAGGGCAGTTGCTTGTCGGCGCCGATGTCCAGCGTGCGCAGCGTGACCGGTTTGTTGGGGTAAAGCTGCAGCATGCCTTGATACTGCGCGACCTGTTCTTCTTCAGAAGGGAAACCGCTTTGCAACATGAACGGAATTTCAGTGCGGTACAACCCCACGCCGTCCACCCGGCCGCCCAACAGCTGTTCATGTTCCGGGCTGAGGCCGGCGTTCAACATCACCTGAACGCGTTCGCCGCTTTTCAACTGCGCCGGCTGTTCGACGTCGTCTTCCGCCAGCTTGCTCAGTTCCTGTTCTTCGCTGATCAGCCGTTGGTATTCCTGCACCAGCACCGGCTCAGGATCGACCAGTAGTTCGCCGCGATACCCATCAACGATCAGCAGCCGCTGGCTCAGCAGAGAAGGCTGGATGTCGGCGCCCATCACCGTCGGCACCCCCATCGCCCGCACCAAAATCGCCGCATGCGAATTGGCGGCGCCGTCGCGCACGACCACGCCAACCAGGCGATCCTGCGGCACTTCGGCCAGCAATGTCGCGGTCAGTTCATCCGCCACCAGCACAAAACGCGCCGGCCACTGGGTGGCGCCCTGAGTGGTGTCGTCGAGGTGGAACAGCAGGCGCTGACCCAGCGCGCGCAGGTCGCTGCCGCGCTCGCGCATATAGGTGTCCTGCAGTTTGGCGAACTGTTCGGCAAAGGCTTCTATCACCTGCTTCACCGCCCATTCCGCCACCGAGCCGTTGTCAATTTCGGCGAACAATTCGCGCTTGAGGCGGGCGTCGTTTAGCAGGTGAGAATAAAGATCGAAGATCGCCGCGCTCTCTTTTTGCGAGCTGGCGGCAAAACGCTTGCTGAAGCGGCGAAATTCCGCGCCGGCCTCTTCCAACGCCAACGTCAGGCGCTCGCGCTCGCTGGCGGTGTCCAGCGTCGACGCGCGGTAAACCTGATCGAGCGAAGGCTGGCTGCTGTCCTGCCACCCTTCCGCCACCGCTACGCCGGGCGAGGCCGCCAGCGCGCGCACGCGCGTTTGGCGATACTGGCCGAAAATGGCATTAAGCTGCGACTGTGAAAGGATCCCGGCCATCTGCGTGGCCAGGGTGACCATGAACGACTCTTCGCTTTCGTCGAACTGGCGCAGCTCGCGCTGCTGCACCACCAACACCCCCAACAGCTGGCGCCGGTGAATGATCGGTACCCCGAGGAAGGATCGGAAACGATCCTCTTTGACCTGCGGAACGTACTTGAAGCTGGGATGGCTTTGGGCATCGGCCAGGTTGATGGGTTCGGCCCGGCGGCCGACCAACCCGACGACACCTTCGTCAAACGCCAATGCGATAGTGCGCCCGCGCGGCTTTTTCAGCCCGCGCGTGGCCATCAAGTAGTAACAGCGGCGATCGTTGTCCGCCAGGTAAATGGAGCACACTTCGGTGTCCATCGCCAGACAGGTTTCATTGACCAGCAGATCCAGCGCATCCGTCAGACTGGCCGCCGCGGCCACCTTCTCTACAATTTCTCGCAAGCGCGTGAGCATAGTCGGCTTAACTTAACCTCTCTTTCGGCGATAAGCGGGGGCCTGCCGCGGCGCCGCCTGCTCTTGCATCGGCATCACGGTCACGGCGAATTCTTTCATCACCCGGCGGTAGACGTCGCGTTTAAACGACACCACCTGGCGCACCGGATACCAGAAGCTCACCCAGCGCCAACCGTCGAACTCCGGTGTGCTGCTGCGCTGCATGTTGATATCAGCGTCATTGCACAGTAGCTGCAACAAAAACCATTTTTGCTTTTGGCCGATACAAACCGGCTTTGTGTCCCAACGCACCAAACGTTTCGGCAATTTATAGCGCAACCAGTTGCGGGTCGAAGCCAGGATGCGCACATCCTTTTTACTCAGCCCCACTTCTTCGAACAGCTCACGGTACATCGCCTGCTCCGCAGTTTCGCCAGGGTTAATCCCACCTTGGGGAAACTGCCAGGAGTGCTGACCGTAACGGCGGGCCCATAAGACCTGCCCCTGACGATTACAGATTACGATACCAACATTCGGGCGGTAGCCATCATCATCGATCACCGGACTACCTCGATAAGCTTAAATTCGCATAGATGTCCTGATTGTTTCACACAAGCTACAGGCGGTAAACCACTGCTTTACGGCGCTGCGGGCCGGATAACATTGGGATAACTCACAGATATAGGCAAAGTTATAAACATGCATCGGCATTTCAGACCGGTTTTATTCACTTTTTCTGTGGATAGGTGTGTGTAGAACTCGAGGGATAAGCCGGTAAAACTCTCGTCCCCGAAATTCCCTCCTCACACCGAAAAAACAATATTACTCCTAAAAACATATAATTAACCAATATCCCACAGTTATGTACAGGGCAAAAATGTGATCTATGCACGGTAAGGATCTTACCCTGGCGAAAGATCCACCAACGCCGTTTTTATCCACAGATTATCCGGGCAAGTTACGCACAAAACGGACAAATTCGTAAAAAACCGCCCGAGTCAAGGCTGTAAATTGAACCAGTGATCGGTAAAAATTTGGGTTATCCCATAAATCTGTGGATAAATAGGTGTAAGATCCTGTTTATTGTCGGTGGCTTCAGGTGAACAAGCCTCGCGGGAGCATTGTCGCCCGCGCAAGGAAAGAAAAAAAGTCATGTAAAATCATGCTACTATTATTCTTTTCCCCAGGCGACTGGGGTTACCGTTTCCCGTGTATCTTTGCAGTACGTTTTTCAACCAAATTCGACAGGCTTGATTTATGGCGTTTTTATCCCCTCTGCCACCCCCGCCGGAAAATGAACGGCAGCTGTTCGAGCGCGCTCAGGCGCTGGCCGGCTTCAGTTTTGGCGAACTGGCCGCCCGCGCGCAGTTGCCGATCCCCAAGGATCTGAAACGCGATAAAGGCTGGGTGGGCATGCTGCTGGAGCTGTACCTCGGTGCCATGGCCGGCAGCAAACCGGAACAGGATTTTCCTGAGCTGGGCATTGAGCTGAAAACCATTCCTGTCGACGCCGCCGGCAAACCGCTGGAGACCACTTTCGTCTGCGTGGCCCCGCTCACCGGCAACAGCGGCGTCACCTGGGCCAGCAGCCACGTTCGCCACAAGCTGGCGCGCGTGTTGTGGATACCGGTAGAGGGCGAACGGCAAATCCCGCTGGCGCAGCGCCGCGTCGGTTCGCCGCTGCTGTGGAGCCCGAGCGCTGCAGAAGAAGAGATGCTGCGCCGCGATTGGGAAGAGCTGATGGATCTGATTGTGCTCGGTCACGTAGAACGCATCACCGCACGCCACGGCGAAGTGCTGCAACTGCGCCCCAAAGCGGCCAACAACAAGGCGCTCACCGAAGCCATCGGCGAACAGGGGCAACCTATCATGACGCTGCCGCGCGGTTTCTATCTGAAAAAGGGTTTTACCGGCGCGCTGCTGGCAAGACATTTCTCAATCTAGGCGATTTCGTTTAACTCTGGTTTAGCTAGCCCTGTCAGCGCCACGATAAACGCGTATAATTCACCCTTTGCATTTATTAAGTATTAAGGTGTGTCGGGCAATGTTCGAATGGATTATGGATCCCAATGCCTGGTTAGCGTTAGGTACGCTAACCATTCTTGAGATCGTACTGGGTATTGATAACATCATTTTTCTGTCGCTGGTGGTGGCGAAGCTGCCCAAAGCGCAACAGAACAAAGCTCGCCGAATGGGCTTGGCCGCCGCCATGCTGATGCGCCTGGCGCTGCTGGCCTCCATCGCCTGGGTGATCCGCTTGACGCACCCGCTGTTCACCGTGCTGGATCACGCCATTTCCGCCCGCGATCTGATCCTGCTGCTCGGTGGATTGTTCCTGATCTGGAAAGCCAGCAAAGAGATCCACGAAACCATCGAAGGCACGGAAGAAGAGCACCACACCAAGGTGCACAGCTTCTTCGGCGCGATCGTACAGATCATGCTGTTGGATATCATCTTCAGCCTGGATTCGGTGATTACCGCCGTAGGCCTTTCCGATCACCTGTTCATCATGATGGCGGCGGTGGTGATTGCCGTCGGCGTGATGATGTTCGCCGCACGGCCGATCGGCGAATTCGTCAATCGCCATCCGTCGGTGAAAATGCTGGCGCTGGCGTTCCTGATCCTGGTGGGCTTCACGCTGATGCTGGAAAGTTTCCAGGTGCACGTGCCGAAAGGCTACATCTACTTCGCCATGTTCTTCTCCATGTCGGTAGAAGCGCTCAATCTGATGCGCAGCAAGAAAAACCGTTCGCCGGAATAACCCTACGCGGAGGCCGCCATCGGCGGCTTCCGCCGTTTCGTTGCCCCCTCATTTCAGTTTTTCTTATCAGATAAAGACTTATCTGAGACGCTCTCTGCCAAGAGTTTGCTAATCTTGAAAGAACATTGTTTTCTGCATAATCGAGGATCCGCAGGATGAAAAAGTGGGTAATGGCAGTGTCTGCGCTGGTTATGGCCGCCGGTTTGGCGGGATGTTCCAGCGACTACGTCATGGCGACCAAAGACGGCAACATGATCCTGACGCAAGGCAAACCGGAGATCGACACAGACACCGGGCTCATCAGTTATAAAGATGAGAAAGGCAATCACCGCCAGATCAACGGCGATCAGGTTTCCCAGGTTATCGAACGCTAATCACCGCACGCCGGCTATCGCCCGCTCGAGCGCGGTAGCCCTCATTCGTGTCCGCACGGAATCCGCTTCCCCCATCTTCACCGCTTGGTTATAGTCAGGAAAGGCGACATCGCCGCCCGACGGACTTTGCGCCGTCTTCTGAATTGGGCTCCTGTTTCACCGGGCCGCACGGTCCGTCAGCGCTAACAAGAAAGGAAGGCCGTTAATGCAATACCACCGTATTCCCCACAGTTCTTTAGAAGTGAGCGTGCTGGGACTGGGCACCATGACCTTTGGCGAACAGAACAGCGAAGCCGACGCCCATGCGCAACTGGACTATGCATTGGCCGCAGGCGTGAACCTGATAGATACCGCCGAACTGTACCCGGTGCCGCCCCGCCCGGAAACCCAGGGCCTGACCGAAAGCTATATCGGCAGTTGGATCAAAGCGCGCGGCAATCGCGAAAAAATCGTCCTGGCCAGCAAAGTCTCGGGCCCGGTGCGCGGCACTGACAGCAGCATCCGCCCGCAGCAGGCGCTCGATCGCAAAAACATCCGCGCCGCTCTGGACGCCAGCCTCAAGCGGCTGAACACCGATTATCTCGATCTTTACCAATTGCACTGGCCGCAGCGCGCCACCAACTGCTTTGGCAAACTCAACTATCAATATACCGATGACAAAGCCACGGTCACGCTGCTGGAAACCCTGGAGGCGCTGACCGAGCAGGTGCGCGCCGGTAAAATTCGCTATATCGGGGTCTCCAACGAAACGCCCTGGGGCGTGATGCGCTATCTGCAACTGGCGGAGAAACACGAGCTGCCGCGCATCGTGTCGATTCAAAACCCGTACAGCCTGCTGAACCGCAGCTTTGAGATTGGCCTGGCCGAAATCAGCCAGCACGAAGGGGTAGAACTGCTGGCCTATTCCAGCCTGGCGTTCGGCACGCTGAGCGGTAAATACCTCAACGGCGCTAAACCGGCCGGTGCGCGCAATACGCTGTTCACCCGCTTCAACCGTTATTCAGGGCAGCAAACCCAACGGGCGATCGCCGAATACGTGGCGCTGGCCAAAAAACACGGGCTGGATCCTTCGCAGATGGCGTTGGCCTTCGTGCGTCAGCAGCCGTTCGTCGCCAGCACCCTGCTGGGCGCCACCTCGGTGGAGCAGTTGAAAATCAACCTCGACAGCCTCGACGTGATTCTGGATGAGGACGTGCTGCAGGCGCTCGAAGAAATCCACACCCGGTTTACCATTCCGGCGCCTTGATAGCCTGAGGGCGCAGCCTGGCTGCGCCCCGTTTCACCGCCGCTGCGACCACCACAACGCGCTAATCGCCAGCGCAAACACCACGCCAAACCCTACGCCGACGCCCACCACCGGCACGCCCAGCTTCACGACCAAAGAATACAGGCCCAGCATCAGTAACATCGCGGCGTTTTCACCCAGGTTTTGCACTGCGATCGCATTGCCGGCGCCGACCGAATGTTTGCCCCGCTCCTGCAGCAACGCATTGAGCGGCACGACGAAGAAGCCCCCCAGCATGCCGATGAGCGCCAGCAAGACGTAGGCATTGAGCATGGTCGTTTGCAGCGCAAACACCGCGACCGCGACGCCGATCAGGATCCCGGCCGGCATACAGCGTTTCACCGTTTTAAGCGTGACGAAGCGCGCGGCGGCACCCGCGCCCACCACGATGCCGACGGCCACCATGGCGTTCAGCAGCGTTGGCGTGGCGTTATCGGCGATGCCGAGCGCCACCGGTACCCACAGCACCAGCAGAAAACGCAGCGTCACGCCGGCCCCCCAAAACAGGCTGGTGCCAATCAATGAGAAACGCGTCTGTCCATCGCGCCACAGCGTAACGCAGGCAGCAAAGAAGCTGTGCGTCATGGCCTGCGGACGCCACGAAGCGCCAGGACGCGCCGCCGCCAAACGCGGAATATACAGGTTGGCGACCACCGCTCCCGCGTAAACCAACGCGCAGGCCGCCAGCGCCGCCGCCACGTGCCAGTCCGCCAGAATACCACCGGCCACCGAACCGGTCAGAATGGCCGCAATGGTCGAAGCCTCGATCAGGCCGTTAGCCTTGACCAGTTTCTCGCCGCTGGTGATCTCGCCCAGAATGCCGTATTTAGCCGGTGAATACGCGGCGGCTCCCACGCCGACCAGGCTGTAACCCAGAAACGGATTACCCCCAAAACAGATCACCAATGCCCCCGCCAATTTCAGGGCGTTGGCGAACATCATCACCCGCCCTTTGGCAAAGCTGTCGGCGATCTGGCCGACGAACGGAGCCAGAATGATATAGGTGGCGACAAAGGCCATCTGCAGGATCGGCTGGCTCCAGTCCGGATACAGCTGCTGCTTGATCAACGCCAGCGTGGCGAACAGCAACGCATTGTCGCCGAACGCCGAAAGGAACTGCGCGCTGATCACCGCGATCATGCCGCGTGACAACAAAGGGGATTCGGTCGAAGGATTCATCAGGCACTCTCCGGCTGTTCGGCCATATGACGCAGGGTGACGAAATCAGGTTTGCCGCTGCCGAGCACCGGCAGCGTTTTCAACAGGCGAATATCGCGCGGCACCGCCAGCTCCGGGCTGCCCAGTTCGCGCGCCACCCGCAGCAATGCCTCGCGGGTAATGGCGGGATCGGTGGTGAACAGCACCAACGCCTCGCCTTTGCTGCTGTCGCTTTTGACCGTGGCGGCATGCAGTTTATCCGGCGACAGCCGTTGCGCCAGCAGTTCGACGCTCTCCAGCGACACCATCTCGCCCGCGAGCTTGGCGAAGCGCTTCACGCGCCCGCGAATGGTGCAGTAACCCTGCTCATCCAGGCTGACGATATCGCCGGTGTCATACCAGCCCGGCTGCAGCACGCCGTTCGCATCTTCCGCCGCCGGCGGCTCCAGTTCGCCGGGGCGTTCAACCCGCAGATAGCCTTTCATGATATTCGGCCCCTTCAGCTGCAGACGGCCGCCGTTATCAATACCCGGCACCGCGATCAGACGCGCCTCCATCTGCGGCATGATGCGGCCGACGGTGCCCACCTTGGTCGCCAGCGGCACGTTGATCGAGACCACCGGCGCGCACTCGGTCACGCCATAGCCTTCCAGAATGCGGATGCCGTATTTGTCCTGATAGATCTGTTTGGTGCTGTCCGCCAGTTTCTCCGCGCCGGCCACGACATAGCGCAGGCGGGCAAAATCATATGGATGCGCGAAGCGCGCATAGTTGTTAAGGAAGGTCGCCGTGCCGAACAGCACCGTGCAGTTACGGTCATACACCAGCTCCGGCACCACGCGATAGTGCAGCGGGCTGGGGTAGAGGAAAATGCGGCTGCCGGTGATCAGCGGCGTAAGCAGCCCCACCGTCAGGCCGAACGAGTGGAACAGCGGCAGCGACGACATGAAGCGGTCGCGCGGCGTGAAATCGGCGATGGTGCGGATTTGTTCTACGTTGGCCAGCAGGCTGGCGTGCGAATGCACCACGCCCTTGGGATGGCCTTCGGATCCGGACGTGAACAGGATCAGCGCCGGGTCCTCCGGACGTTGCGGCAACGCCGCGCGCTGCGGCTGAAGCAAGTAACGCAGGATCCACAGCTTATCCGCCAGCGTGACCGTCTCTTTCAGATCTTCCAGATACACCCAGTTAGCCTGTGGCACCTGTTCCGGCAGGTGGGTCAGCTTGCCTTTCTCCAGAAACTGGCGCGAGGTGACGATGGTCTTGATGCCGGCGGCCGTCATCGCGCTGTTCAGGCCGTTGGCGCCTGCGGTGTAGTTGAGCATCGCCGGGATGCGATTGCGCAGCGAAGCGCCGAAGATTGCCGCCGCGGTAATGGTGGCGTTGGGCAACAGCAGCCCAACGTGCTCCCCCTCGGCGGTAAAGCGCTGCAGAATGCGGCTGACGCCCAGCGATTTCTTGACTAGCGTCTGGTAACTGTCCTCTTTGAAAGCGATGTCTTCGATGCAAGGCTTGCGGCGCCCATAGCGGTGCTGCGCCGCCAGCAAGGCATGGAACAGCGTTTGCGGCTCGCGCGTCTCCATCCGCGCCCGCATCATGATCTGCATCAGCCGATCGCCCGCTAGCGCCCGGCGTTCACGCGCGCGCGGCGCTTCCGGCATCGGCAGCGTGGTCGGCGGCAAGATGCGGATGCTGATTTGCGGGAACCAGCGGATCTTGAACACCCCGGCCATGCGGCCAAACGGGCTGAACTCCGGGCCATCGATCCGCACCGGCACCACGGTCGCGCCCGATTTGGCGGCGATAAACGCCGCTCCGTCGTAAATTTTCATCAGCGCACCGGTCACGGTGATGCGCCCTTCAGGGAACACCACGATCGGCCGTCCCTGCTCGACCATGCGCACCAGTTGCTTGATGGCCATCGGCTTGGTGGGATCGAGCGAGACAAAATCGATGTAAGGCCGCAGCCAGCGCATAAACCAGCTCTCGCCGATGCTGGCATAGACCGCAAACACCGGTTTTATCGGCAGGAACAGCGCCAGCAGTACGCCGTCGAGGAAAGAGACGTGGTTCGGCGTAATCAGTAATTTTTGCCGTTCGAAGTGCTGGACGTCCCCTTCGACCCGTACCCGAAACAACAGGCGAAACAGCGCGCGCAGCAGTGAAAAGATCATGCCCTTCTCCCTTGGCCATGGAGGCGTAAATCGTTGTAGGGAAAAGAATACTATATGGCAGGCAAAAAAAAACCTACGCATCCGCGTAGGTTGGTGCAATTGAAAATGGCTTCAGCATGCAAGGCACGCTGATTTCTCACCAATCAATACCTCTGGGATCACCTACTCTAGAGAGATGGCGTGCAGGAAACTACCGGCGAATCGCAAGAGTTCTGCTCCAAATGCAACCAGCTGTAAATTTCCCACGATCTGCTGTAATAACTCAATGAAACTTAAACCTTCCCGCAGCGACGAAAATAAATATAACAACGACGAGCCAGTGACCCAGACGTGACATCTTCGCTCATCGTGCGCTGACCTCGACCAGGCAGCTCATGGCGTTCGGCCCCTGCGTCAGCGGCGAGGTGCCGATATCCAGCGTCAGCACGTTCGGGTTGCCCGCCTGCTCGACCGGCCGGCGCTGCGCGTCGAAACCCGGCTCGAACCAGGCACCGGTCGCCATCAGCACCACGCCGCGCGTCACGCCATCGGTGAGCGATACCCCCGCCAGACAGCTGCCGCGCGCGTTGCTGACCAGCACTTCGGCGCCGTCCGCCACACCGCGCGGCGCCGCATCGTCCGGATGCATGTATAAGGTTTCTCGCCCGGCGGTCTTGTTGCCCTGCGCCAGCGGCGCCGGATCCATCTGGCTATGCAGGCGATCGCTCGGCTGAATGGAGATCAGGTGCAGCGGCCAGTTTTTGGCCTGCGGCGCGCCCAGCCACTCCACCGGCGGCCGCCACTGCGGATGCGGAGCGAAATCTTCGTAGCGATAGCCGGCGATCCGCTCGCTGAACAGCTCTATCTTGCCGCTGGGCGTTTGCAGCGGGTTAGCCTGCGGATCGGCGCGGAATGCGTCAAAAAATACGAACTCTTTAGCCGGCGCGGGCAGCTCGACATAGCCCCGTTGCCAGAAGGCCTCAAACTCGGGCCAGGCGACGCCGGCGCGCTGCTGCGCTGTGCCGCATTGCCGGTAGATAGCTTCGATCCAGGCCCGCTCGTCGCGATTCTCGGTAAAGCGCTCACGATAGCCGAGACGCTCCGCCAGATCGGCGAAGATATCGAAATCGTTGCGCGCCTGATGCTGCGGCGCAATGGCCTGATGCATCGCCAACACGTAGCGATCGCGCGACGAGCCGCCGATATCGTTACGCTCCAGCGAACTGGTGACCGGCAGCACGATGTCTGCCATTTTGGCCGCCGCCGTCCACCAGATATCTTGAACGATCACCGTGTCCGGCTTCTGCCAGCCCTCCACCAGCCGATTCAACTGCTGATGATGATGGAACGGGTTGCCGCCAGCCCAGTGCACCAAATGGATATCCGGATAATGCCGCGTCTCGCCGCAAAATTGATAGGCCTCACCGGGGTGCAACAGCATGTCGCAGATGCGCGCCACCGGGATCGCCTGCCCGGCCGGATTTTCGCCTACCGGCATGGTCGGCGCAGGCGTGTCCACGCGTGGATTGCCGACGCCGTTCATCGAGCCGTGGCCGAACGAGAAACCGCCGCCCGGCAGCCCCACCTGGCCCAGCATCGCCGACAGCGCGATCATCATCCAATACGGTTGCTCCCCCCGATGCGCGCGTTGCACGGAGTAGGAACAGGTGATGAAACTGCGCACGCCGATCAGTTGCCGCGCCAGCAGCGCGATGCGCGCCGCCGGAATGCCGGTAATAGCGCTAGCCCAAACGGGGGTTTTCGCCACGCCGTCACCGGCGCCGTTCAGGTAATCCGCCAGCTGTTGATAGCCCACGCAGTGGCTGTGCAGGAAGGCTTCATCCTGCGCGTCCAGCCGCTGGATTTCGTAAGCCAGCGCCAGCATCAGCGCCACGTCGGTATTCGGCCGGATCGGGATCCATTCCGCATTGACAAACTCGGGACAATCATCGCGCATCGGGCTGATGTTGATAACCGGCGTGCCCTTGCGCGCCAGCTTTTGCAGCCAGGGCTTGAGCGCATGTTCCGCCGCGCCGCCGGAAGAGACCTGAGCGTTTTTCAGCGCCAATCCGCCAAACGCCACAAACAGCTCGCAATGCTCCACCACGCTCGGCCAACTGGTGACGCGCCCGGTCAAGGGCGAAAAAGTGCCGATCACATACGGCAGAAAGAACTGCGCCGCGCCCCAGCTGTAGTTGCCCTGCTGATCGACGCCGCCGCCGCCGCTGAAGTAGAACCGCCGCACCAGCGAGCGGGCATGGTGCAGCCGCCCGGCCGACGACCAGCCATAAGAGCCGGTAAACAACCCGGAGGCGCCGTAACGCTCGCGCACCCGGCGATTCTCTTGCGCCACCAAATCGAGCGCCAATTCCCAGTCCACCTCGACGAAATCTTCCCTGCCGCGCAGCGTACGGTCGCTGCCCTCGCGCTTTTGCAGCCACGAGCGGCGCACCGCCGGCTTGCGGATGCGTTTGTCGGAGTAGACCATCGGGACGATGGAATCGAGCAGCGGCGAAGGATCAGGATCGTCGACGAAGGGTTCACAACGGATAAGCCGGCCGTCTTCAACCACGGCGGTATAAGCGCCCCAATGGGCGAGCTGCGGATAGCGTTTAATGGACATGGCGTTCTCGGCGCAAATCGGAATGCACAGACGTTACCTCAGCCCGCCGCCAGTGCCAACGTACAAATTGCGCTATCGTTCGGTAGCAGTCGGTTATGCGTACAGACGCGAAGAGATTCTGCAACCGCCACCACAAGTTGCGCACGAGACCGCTTGCAGCCCCGGTTTTTTTCCGCAAAACTGGGGGATGTAAGCGATTACCCAGGATGTGTTGACTGATATGGCTACGATAAAGGATGTTGCCAGGCTGGCGGGTGTTTCCGTGGCCACGGTATCCCGCGTGATAAACAATTCCCCCAAGGCCAGCGAAGGGTCGCGCACTGCGGTGCAGGCCGCCATGGAACAGCTGCAGTATCACCCTAACGCCAACGCACGAGCGCTGGCGCAGCAATCCACCGAGACGCTGGGGCTGATCGTCTCCGACGTTTCCGATCCCTTCTTCGGCGCGATGGTCAAGGCGGTCGAGCAGGTGGCCTACGCCACCCACAATTTTCTGCTGATTGGCAACGGTTACCACGACGCCGAAAAAGAGCGTCAGGCGATTGAACAGCTGGTGCGGCACCGCTGCGAAGCGCTGGTGGTGCACGCCAAAAGGCTAAGCGATCAGGAACTTTTCGGCTGGATGCAACAGATCCCGGGCATGGTGCTCATCAATCGCACGCTGCCGGGGTTTGAAACGCGCTGCGTGGCGCTCGACGATCGCTACGGCGCCTGGCTGGCGACCCGACATCTGATCCAGCAAGGGCACCAGCGCATCGCCATCATCTGCTCCACTCACCAGATTTCCGACGCCACCGATCGTCTGCAAGGCTATCTCGACGCGCTGCAGGAACACGGCATTGCGGTGGATGAAAAGCTGATCGCCTACGGCGAACCGGACGAGATCGGCGGCGAACAGGCGATGACCGAATTGCTCGGCCGCGGCCGTTCGTTCTCCGCCATTACCTGCTACAACGATCCGATGGCCGCCGGCGCGCTGTCGGTGCTGAGCGATAACAGCGTCGACGTACCGGGAGAAATTTCGCTGATCGGTTTCGACGACGTGTTGATTTCGCGCTACCTGCGCCCACGCCTGACCACCATTCGCTACCCTATCGTGGCGATGGCCACCCAGGCGGCGGAGCTGGCGCTGGCGCTGGCCAACCGGCAACCGCTGCCGGAAATCACCAACATGTTCAGCCCAACGCTGGTGCGCCGCCACTCGGTCGCCACCCTCAACAACGCGCACGAACAGCCGTAATCATGCCGCCGCATGGGTGAGCCGTCACCCATGCGCTCAGATTGCGCAGCCCGCCGCATTTCTCGCTTTTGGATTTTTTCCGCTCCCTGCGTTCGTGCAGATTGTTGGCACAATAACCTTTACGCTATATAGCATAAACGCTATATTCGAAGCGCATCATGTGGCAAGTGGTGACCGTCGAACGATTCGACGACTGGTTTTTGGCGCTGAACAACGCCCAGCAAACAAGCATACTGGCGGCGATCTTCAAATTACAGACGTTCGGCCCGCAGTTGGCGCGGCCGCACGCCGATACGCTGCATTTTTCCGAAGCGGCCCGGCAGTTGAAGGAGTTGCGCGTTCAACATCGCGGGCGCCCTTTCAGGGTGTTTTTCGCCTTTGACCCACAGCGGCAAGCAGTATTGCTGTGCGGTGGCGATAAAACCGGCGACAAACGCTTTTACCAGCGCATGTTGCCCATCGCTGCCATGGAATTTTCACATTATCTGGCAACCCGGAGGTAGTGCAGATGGCCAAACCGTTATCCCAACTGATCGACAAGCTCGATCCCGCCGTCGTTGCCACAGCCAGGCAAAAAGCGGACAAGGAAATTTTCGAACTGCGGCTGGCGATGCTGAGGGAAGAGCTGGCGGTCTCTCAGGTTGAATTGGCGAAGCGGCTCGGCATCAGCCAACCCTCCGTCGCCAATTTGGAAAAGCGCGGCAGCGAAATAAAGCTGTCGTCGCTCAAACGCTATATCGAGGCGATGGGCGGCACGCTGTCGCTGGATGTGCAATTGCCCAATGGCCAGCACCGCCGCATGACGCTGTGAAGCGGGCGCAAGGCGCCCGCCCGCTTATCAGATAAGTTCCAGCGCGATCAGTTCTTCGATGGTTTGGCGGCGGCGGATCAAACGCGGCTCGCCGTTTTCGAACAGCACTTCAGGCAACAGCGGACGGCTGTTGTAGTTGGAGGACATCGATGCGCCGTAGGCGCCGGTATCGTGAAACACCAGATAATCGCCGATCTGCACCGGCGGCAGCTCGCGGGTTTCCACGCCGCCGCCCGCCTGCTGGGTGAAGACGTCGCCGGATTCGCACAGCGGCCCGGCGATCACCGTGTCGCGCAGCGGTTGTTCCGAGGTGTCGCGCCCATCGGCCGGCAACAGCGAAATATGGTGATAGCTGCCGTACATCGCCGGGCGCATCAGATCGTTAAAACCGGCATCCACCAGCACAAAGTGGCGGCTGCCCATGTCTTTTACCGCCCGCACCTCGGCCACCAATACGCCCGCCTCCGCCATCAGGAAACGTCCGGGTTCAATCTCCAACTGCACCGGGTGCCCCAGATGCGCGGCGATGCGCTCACGCGCCCGGTTCCACAAACCGAAATAGTGTTCGGTATCGATCGCCTCTTCGCCGTACTGATACGGGATAGACAGACCGCCGCCGGCGGAAATGGCGCTGATGTCATGACCGAGATCGATCACCTGCTGCACCATCGCATCGCAGACGCGCTCCAGATGCTGGTAATCGACGCCGGAGCCGATATGCATATGCACGCCGATCAGCTTCAGGCCGTAGCGGCGGATCTTCTCCACCGCCTGCGGCAGGTCGGCATACCAGATGCCGTGTTTGCTGTTCTCGCCGCCGGTGTTGGTTTTCTGGCTGTGGCCATGGCCAAACCCCGGATTAATGCGCAGCCACACCGGATGCCCCGCGGAAGCCTGGCCGAGCTGATCCAGCATATCGATGGAACCGGCGTTGACCGGGATCTTCAATGCGCTGACGCGCGCCAGCGTCGCGTGATCCAATACGTCCGCGGTAAACACGATATCGCTCGGCTCGCCGCCCGGCTGAAAACCGGCCTGCAGCGCCCGCTCGATTTCGCCGAGCGACACCGAATCCACCTTCACGCCCTGCTCGCGCATCAGGCGCAAAATATGAATGTTCGAACAGGCTTTCTGCGCGAAACGGATAGTGTCGAAGTGGCGCAGCTGAGCGATGCGCTGGCTGATGATGTCGGCATCATAAGCCCAGACCGGGCAACCGAAGCGCTGCGGCAAGGCCAGCAGGTTAGCGGCGTTCAACGCGGTGGAGGTGTCGTGCAACGGGCGTGGCATGGCGATATTCCCAATTCGAAAGTGACGGCAGATAAGCCCATAGTGCCGCACGCTGAATCGGGTGGAAAATATCTATTTAGCCGTAGTCTATTCATTTATGATATAGCTTTCTCTACAATCGAGCAGCCTCGTCATGCACAGCATCTCTTTGCGGCAGATAGAAATCTTTCGGGCGGTGATGACCACCGGCAACCTGACCGAGGCGGCGGCCCTGCTGCAAACCTCGCAACCCACCGTCAGCCGTGAGCTGGCGCGCTTTGAGAAGCTGATTCGGCTGCAGCTGTTCGATCGGGTTCGCGGGCGCTTGTCCCCCACGGTGCAGGGCCTACGGCTGTTCGAAGAGGTGCAACGCTCCTATTATGGCCTCGATCGCATCGTCAACGCCGCCGCCGGCATTCGCCAGTTTCAGCAGGCGCAGCTGTCGATCGTGTGCCTGCCGGTATTTTCCCAATCGCTGCTGCCGGCGGTGTGCCGGCCCTTTATCGAACGTTACCCGGAAGTCAGCTTCAGCGTGATCCCGCAAGAATCGCCGCTGCTGGAAGAGTGGCTGTCGGCCCAGCGCCACGATCTGGGGCTGACGGAAACCACCCTGACGCCGGCGGGCACCGAGCGGGTGACGCTGATGACGTTGAATGAAGTCTGCGTGCTGCCGACGGGTCACCCCCTGCTGGCAAAAGACCTTCTGACGCCACAGGACTTCACCGGGCAGAACTTTATCAGCCTGTCGAACACCGACAGCTATCGCCACTTGCTCGATGCGCTGTTCGCCGAGCAGGGCGTCGAGCGCCGCATGGTGATGGAAACGCACAGCGCGGCGTCAGTGTGCGCCATGGTGAGAGCCGGCGTGGGGGTCTCGATCGTCAACCCGCTGACGGCGCTCGACTATGCCGGCAGCGGCGTGCACGTGCGGCCATTCAGCATCGACGTGCCGTTCACCGTCAGCCTGATACGGCCGCTGCACCGCCCTTCATCGGCGCTGGTGACGGCCTTTATCGACCATCTGCATCAACAGGCGGCACTGTTCTCCGCCCGCCTGGCCGCCGCCGTCAGGCGCTGAAAACGGCGTGGGAATGTTGCCGCGGCCTTAGCGCAGCGTCGCCTGCCACTGCGGATCGCTGGCGAACCATTCCACCAGAAAGTCCAGCATGGTGCGCAAGGTGGCGGGCATTTGTCGGCGTGAGGTGTAGATGCCGTAGATACCCATCGATTGCGGCCGGTAACCCGGCAGCAGCTCCACCAGTTCGCCGCTGGCCAACAGCGGCGCCGCCGAATAGTAGGGCTGCAGGGAAATGCCCGCGCCCTGCACCGTACCGGCCATCAGCACCACCGATTCGTTGGCGCTCAGGTTGCCGCTGACCGCCACCGCCGATTTCACCCCCTGAGCGTCGAAATGCCACAGGCTTTTGCCGAAATAGGAATAAGTCAGGCAGTTGTGCAACGCCAGATCCTGCGGCTGGCGCGGCGTGCCGTGCGCCGCCAGATAAGCGGGCGCGGCGCACACCACCGACGCGCAGGTGGACAGCGGCCGGGCGATCAGGTTGGGATCCAGCTCATTGGTGATGCGCAGCGCCAGATCGATGCGCTCTTCCACCAGGTTCACCGCCCGGTTGTTCATCTGCAGATCGACCGCCACCTGCGGATGACGCTTCAGATACTGGGCGACGGCCCCCACCAGCGCCGTTTGTCCGAGCGATTGCGAACAGGTGATGCGCAGCAGGCCGCGCAGTTCGTCGCTCTGCCCTTCCTCCACCAGATCGATTTCCCCCGCCAGCGCCAACATTTGTCGGCAGCGCTCCAAAGTACGCTCACCGGCGTCGGTCAGACTAAGCTTACGGGTAGTACGGTGCAGTAAACGCGCCCCGGCCCATTGCTCCATCTGGGCCAGGTAGCGAGTGACCATCGCGCGCGACATCTCCAGCGTTTCCGCAGCGGCGATCATGCTGCCGCGATCGACGATGGTGACAAAAACCTCAGCGGCGGTAATGCGATCCATGATTAGTCCGATTTATGCAACGAATAATTGCTTATTATCCGGTTTTTCTATCGCTTTATGCAACCTAACATCATTACAACATTAACCGATACCTAAGGACCTCTGCCCATGTTTAAGAAATCACTGTTAACTCTGGCCTTCACCGGCGTCGCCACCCTGAGCACCTACGCCACCGCTGCCGATACCCTGACCATGGAAGTGTATAACCCGGGCGAGAAAAGCGTGTTCCCGGTGTCTTCCGAAATCGTCAGCGGCAAACACGAAGTGGCGCTGATCGACGCACAGTTCCAGCGCAACGATGCCGAAGAGCTGGTGAAAAAGATCAAGGCGACCGGCAAGAAACTGACCACCGTCTACATCAGCCACTCAGATCCGGATTTCTATTTCGGTCTGGACGTGATTAAGGCCGCTTTCCCGGAGGCGAAAATCATCGCTTCGCCTGGCACCATCAAGGACATTAACGCCACCAAAGACGGCAAAATCGCCTACTGGGGCCCAATCCTGAAAGACAACGCGCCGAAAACCGTGATCGTGCCGCAGCCGCTGCAGGGCGACAGCTTCACCATCGACGGTCAAAAAGTGGAAGTGAAAGGCCTGAACGGCCCGACTCCCGATCGCACCTTCGTGTGGATCCCGGCGCTGAAAGCGGTCGTGGGCGGCGTGGCGGTCGCCGGTGACAATATCCATCCGTGGATCGCCGATAACCAGAGCGTAGAATCGCGCCAGCACTGGCAGCAGACGCTGAAAAACATCGAAGCGCTGAAGCCGCAGGTCGTCGTGCCGGGCCACTTCCTGCCGGGTGCCGCACAGACACTGGCATCGGTGCACTTTACCCAAAAATACCTGACCACGCTGGAAGCCGAACTGCCAAAAGCCAAGGATTCCGCCGCGCTGATTGAAGCGATGAAAAAGCACTACCCGACGCTGAAAGACGAATCGAGCCTGGAACTGAGCGCGAAAGTGCTGAAAGGCGAGATGAAGTGGCCGCAATAAGCGCCCGTGCGTGATTGAACCAGCCCTGGCGCCGCGGCGGCTTGCCGCGCGCCAAGCGAGGAGTAAAAATGACCGAAACCACTCTGCATTACATTTTCGATCCGCTGTGCGGTTGGTGCTACGGCGCCGCACCGCTGGTGAAAGCGGCTCAGAGCCTCCCCGGGCTGAAGGTCGTGCCGCACGCCGGCGGCATGATGACCGGCAACAACCGCCGTCAGATTACCGACGAATGGCGCAACTACGTCATTCCGCACGACAAGCGCATCGCCGAGATGACGGGCCAGCCTTTCGGCGAAGCCTATTTCAACGGCCTGCTGCGCGACACCACGGCGGTGATGGATTCCGAGCCGCCGATCACGGCTATCCTGGCGGCGGAAAAACTGGCGGGACGCGGGCTGGACATGCTGCACCGCATTCAGCAGGCGCACTATCAGGAAGGGCGACGCATCGCCGACACGCCGGTGCTGGAAGCGTTGGCGAAAGAGCTGGGGTTGCCTTCGGCGGCGTTTATCGCCGAAATGCGCTTCAACAGCGGTGCGCCGACCGCGCAACACATCGCGGAAAGCCGGGCGCTGCTGGCCAAAGTGCAGGGCCAGGGCTTCCCGACCTTTGCGCTGCAGGATAGCGAGGGCCAGCTGCATCTGCTGCCGGCCGGCAATTATCTGGGCAATGTGGAAGCCTGGAAGAATCTGTTGGGCGCCGCCGCGCTGGCGTAACCCTTCTCGCCCCGGCCACCGGGGCGGGTCATTCGACCCGCACGAACCGCCCTTCCGCCCGCACATTGTGGCCGAACCCGCAATCCCCCCGCGTATGCATCTCCAGCGCTTGCTCGCCAAACGCCATCGTCACGTCGCAGACCTGCGCGCTTTCCGAGTCATGTTGATGGTAGACGGCCTTGCCGTGCTCAATGGGCAGCTCGGCGGTGAAGTCGCCCATGTTCGGGCCGTAATACAGCCCCATCTGCGGCATGGCGTAGCCGGAAAAATCGATCAGCCAGCGCTCGCCCTGCGGCTTCACCACCACTTCGCTCCACACCCCGCGCCCGGCGTATTGCCAGTACACGCCGCCCGGCCCCTGCGGCTGCGGCCGCTGCGCCAGGCGTTGGCGCAACAGACTCATGTTGTGCTGCGATTTGTCATCGTGCGGCGCCAGCGCCAGATAGGCCTGCGCCTTGAGCAATTCGCCGGCGTGCATCAGCGACAGCGCCACGTTGTTGTAAGCCGTGGCGACAGCCAGCTCGCTCAGACCGCAAAACTCGCTCCAGGCCGCCTGATCGCGAAAAATGTCGGCGGCTTTGGCGTAATCCTGGCGCTGATAGGCCTTTTTTCCCAGTTCGGCGTAGCTCGCCACCTTTTGGCAGTCGGCGGCGATGTCCGGCTCGTCAATGTGCGCCCAGGCCCGGGCGCTGGCGAAGACGCCGCAGGTCAGCAACAGGGGAAACCAAGCCTTCATCGTTTATCCTTTCTGCAAAAATTCGGCGCCAGTATAACCGCCCGGCGCCGGAGTGTATGCCGCAATTGCGCTCACCTGCGCGCCGCCGGCGATTCAGCCGCCTTATTTCAAACGGTTAGCGGAGTCAAAACTGCTTACAGTCGCGGTTTGTTTGTTACCGGCCCGCAGCCCATGCTGAACAAAATACCGCAATTATCGAGCCGTTATGAACGCAACCCCCTTGCAGAAACACGCCATTTGGCAGTTGATCAAACCTTTTTGGGTGTCGGAGGAACGATGGCGCGCCTGGATGATGCTGATCGCCATCGTCGTCCTGTCGCTCGGCCTGGTCTATATCAGCGTGCAGATCAACCAGTGGAACCAGGTGTTCTACGACGCGCTGCAGAACAAAAACTACCCGGTATTCAAGGCGCAGCTGTGGCGCTTTACCTATCTGGCGCTGATCTTCATCGTGCTGGCGGTCTACAAGATCTACCTGACTCAGGGGCTGCAGATGCGCTGGCGGCGCTGGATGACGGAAAGGTTCATGGGAAAATGGCTGGCGCACCAGGCGTATTACCACACCGAGCAGCAGCAGATCGTCGATAACCCCGATCAGCGTATCGCTGAAGATCTCAACGTGCTGACCCAATATACCCTGTCGCTGTCGCTCGGGCTGCTCTCCAGCCTGGTGACGCTGTTTTCCTTTATCGACATTTTATGGCACGTCAGCGGGCCGATGACCTTCGCGCTCGGGCAACACGCCATCACCTTGCCCGGCTATATGGTGTGGTTCGCGCTGCTGTATGCGGTGTTGGGATCGCTGCTGATCTGGTGGGTCGGCAAACCGCTGGTCATGCTGGGCTTCAACCAGGAACGGTATGAGGCGAACTTCCGTTTCGGCCTGATCCGCATCCGCGAAAACAACGACGCCATTGCGCTGTACCACGGCGAACCGCGCGAGGCGCAGCAGTTGGGCGACCGTTTCGACACCATTCGCAGCAACTGGTGGGCGATCATGCGCATCACCCGGCGGCTCAACATCGCCACCAACTTCTACGGCCAGTTCGCCATCGTGTTTCCCCTGCTGGTGGCGGCGCCGCGCTACTTCTCCGGCGCCATCCAGATGGGCGGCCTGATGCAGATCGCCTCGGCCTTCGGCCAGGTGCAGGGCGCGCTGTCGTGGTTTATCGACGCATTTAACGATTTGGCGACCTGGAAAGCCTGCGTTAACCGTCTGGCCGGCTTCAACGCCGCCGTCGATCAGGTTCACCATCAGCCGCGCGGCATTCAACTGCGGGAGGAGACCGCCCATCCGTTAACGCTGGACAACCTCAGCCTGCACTTGCCCGACGGCCAGCCGCTGCTGACCGGCGCCGAGATGACGCTGCAACGCGGCGATCGCCTGCTGATCGTCGGGCCTTCCGGCTGCGGCAAGTCGACGCTGCTGCGCGCCATCGCCGGTATCTGGCCTTACGGCGCGGGCGCCATCGGGGTAGAGGGCAACGCCAACATGCTGTTCCTGCCGCAGCGCAGCTACATTCCGATCGGCACGCTGCGCGAAGCGCTGAGCTACCCGAGCCTGGCGTCGGAATACAGCGACGCGCAGCTGATGCGGGTGCTGGAAAACTGCCGCCTGAAGCACCTGCAGCGCTGGCTGGACACCTCCGCCAACTGGAGCCATCGCCTGTCGCCGGGCGAGCAACAGCGGCTAGCCTTCGCCCGCGCCCTGTTGATTCGCCCGAGCATCCTGTTCCTCGACGAGGCCACCAGCGCGCTGGACGACGAAACCGAGCAACTGATGTACTGCCTGCTGGTGGATGAACTGCCGGACGTGACGCTGGTCAGCGTGGCGCACCGCAACAGCGTGGCGAAATACCACCAGACCTGCTGGCGCTTCAGCCGCGGCGAAGACCAACCGGCGCGTCTGGCGCTGAGCCCGTTGCCGGCCTAACTCACGTAGCCGGGCGCGCCCGCGCCCGGTTTTCGTTCAGATGCCGTCGGCCTGCGCGTCTTCGCACTTCACTCGGCGGCGTTCATGCCACAGGCTGGTCAGGCCGCGTTTACCGCACGCCAGCGCCACCTCGCGAAATTCATCCAGGCTCAGTCCGTCACGTTCCAGCATCATTTCCGCCGCCAGCTGCATGTTGACGCCGGTCAGCACTTCGCAATCACCCCGCGCATCCGCCAGTTCACAGGCGCTGCGAAACGGCGAACCGCCGAGCATGTCGGTCAGGAACACCACGCCGTCCGGCTGCGCCACCGCGACCAGCGCCGAGCGTAAGGCGTCCCTGAGCTGCGCGGTGCTCATCTGTTCGGGGAAATCGACCGCCGCGCAATGTCGCTGCGGCCCCACCACCTGTTCCACCGCCTGCAGCAGCCCGGAGGCAAAGCCGCCGTGGCCGGTAATCACAATGCCTGGCATATCCCGCTCCTCATAAAATGCCGATAAATTTGCCCGCCACGCCGATCGCTACCGTGACGCCAATCAGCTTCACCGGCGAGAATCCGCGCTTCATCAGGAAGAAAATGAGCAGCGTGAAGCACAGCGGCAGCAAGTTGGGCATCAACTTGTCCAGCACGTCGGTCTGCAGCGCCACGCTGGCCTTGCCGGCATGCATCACCAGCGGCGTGGACAGGTGCACGTACGAGGCCACCAGCGCGCCGATCACCGTCATGCCGACAATGGAAGCGGCGTGAGAAATGCGCCGGGTATGGGTCTTCAGCAGCGCCAGCGCGCTGGTGCCGGCCTGATAGCCGTAGTGCGCCAGCCCAAAACGCAGGCCGAAGTGGAACAGGTTGAACAGCAGCAGGAAGACGATCGGCCCGAACAGGCTGCCCTCCAATGCCAGCGAAGCGCCTATGCCGGCGCAGATTGGCAACAGCGTCAGCCAAAACAGCGCGTCGCCGATACCGCCAAGCGGCCCCATCAGCGCCACTTTCACCGCGCGAATGGTGGAGATCTTTTCCTTGTTCTGCTCCATCGCCAGCACCAGGCCGGACAGGAAGGTGACGTCGAACGGATGCACGTTGATAAATTCCATGTGCATCTTCATCGAGTTGGCCAGATCCTGCGGGTTGCGGTGGATCTTGCGCAGCGCGGGGATCAGCTGATACAGCCAGCCGCCCGCCTGCATGCGCTCGTAGTTGAACGACGCCTGCAGCAGCAGCGAACGCCAGGCCATGCGATTGATGTCGCCGCGCGTCAGCGCTTCGGCGGGCCGGCTGTCCAGATAGTCGTCCTGCTCCACCTGGCTGGTGGCCAGCGCCTGCGCCATACGCTGCTCGGCCTTTTGCGCCAGCAGATCGTCGGAATCGTTAAATGCCATCTTCGGCGTCCTCCTGCGGAGCGGGCCGGGCCGTCGCCTCTGCCGCGCCGCGTTGCGTGTTGAAGAAATCAATCAAAGCGATCGCCAGGGCGCCCAGCGCCACCGCCAGGATCGGCAGCTTGAGAAACGTGACCGAGATGAAACCGAGGATAAAATAGGCTACGTAGGTTTTTTTCATCATCACCTTCATCAGCAGCGAGAAACCGATCGCCGGCATCATGCCGCCCGCCACCGCCAACCCGTCCAGCAGCCAGCCTGGCGCCTTCTGCACCATGGCGCTGGCCGCATCGGCGCCGAAGTAAATCGGCAGGAATGCCACCACGAAATAGAAGATGAACAGGATGCTGATGCCGAGATAGTTCACCCGTTCGATGCCGCGCCAGTTCAGCTCCTTCACCATGCGATCGCAGCGGTGCATCATCGGCGAGAACAGCGTAAACAGCAGCGTAATGCAGCCCTGCACCGCAATCGAGAACGGTACCGCCACGCCGATCGCCACTTTCGGGTCGGCCTTGGTCAGAATGGCGAACGCGGTGCCGATCACCCCGCCGATCACCACGTTAGGCGGTTGGGCTCCCGCCAACGGCACCATCCCCATCCACACCAGCTCCAGCGTGCCACCCACCAGCAACCCGGTATAGACATCGCCCAAAATCAGCCCCACCAGCGGCCCCATCACTACCGGCCGGTGGAAGTGGGTCAGACCGTCGAACAGGTCAACCCCCGCCAGCCCGGCCAACAGCGCAATCAATAACGCATCCGTCAACATGCTTTCCCCCTGGCTCAAAAGAGCAGTTTGCCGATCGCCTCACCCGCTTCATCCGGCACCCGTCGCACTTCGCACTCCACGCCCAGTTCCGCCAGCGCGCGGAACGCGGCCACGTCGCCGTCGTCCAGCGACACCGTTTTGTGCACCTGCCGCTTCCCCTCGGCGAAGTGCATATTGCCGACGTTGACGAAACGGATCGGCACCCCGCCGCGCACCAGCGTCAACACGTCCTGCGGCGTTTTGCACACCAGAAAGATCTTCTGCCGATCCGCCGCCTTGTGGATCACGTCAATGGTTTTCTGCAGCGTGAAATAACGGGTCTGCACCCCTTCCGCCACCACCATGTCCATCAGGTTCTGCTGCACCGGATCGGCGGCGGCCTCGTCGTTGGCCACCACCACCAGGTTGGCGCCGAGGGTATTGGTCCAGGTCACGCCCACCTGGCCGTGCACCAGGCGATTGTCGATGCGGGTCATTAAAATGTTCGGCATGCTAGCGGCCCTCCGGGTAACAGGCGGCGTGGTAATCGTCGAGTACCTGCGTCACTTTATGCAGCACCCACTCCTGCGGATCGGCGCTCAATTCGCCGGCGTTCAGCGCCCGCGCCTGATCCGGCAGGTACTGGCTGAGCAGCGCCAACGGCGCCGGGCTGCGGCGCAGGTTGTCCAGCAAACCGTCGACCGCCTGCTGCACCTGCGGCTGCGGCCAGTAGTAACGCACCCGATCGCTCAGGCTGTAGTGGCGATCGAGATACTGCTGGTGCGGCGTACCGTGGTAGTAGCGGCTCCACTGCTGCGGCTGCTCGCGCATCACCTGCTCCAGCGTGGCGCGCAGCTGCGACGACTGGCGTTCCCCCAGCCATTCACGCTCGATGCGATCGAGAGCGAACAGCGCTTCTCGCAGCGCAAAGGTCAGCGCCGGCCCCACCTTCAGGATGGCGAAGTGATCGCGCACCAACTGGCGATAGGCCTGCGGCGGTTGGTAATCCGTAGAGTGCGCTTCATAGATCATGCCCGGCTGCCGTTCGATGAAATGGCTCAATGCGTCGGCGCGCTGCGGCTGATAACGTTCGACGCTGTGGTGATCGAACTCGACGCCCGGCTGTACCACCAGCGCAATGGTTCGCTGCCAGGCATCGTTCAGCTCGGCTTTTTGCCAGGCGATACGGTGCATTTCCAGCGTTTGCGCCACCGCCTGCGGCGCGGTGACCTGCAGGCCCGCCAACGCCTCCTGCGCGCCGCCCGGCACCGGCACCTCGGTGCCGATCACATAGACCGGCGCTTCGCCGCCGCTCTGCGCCCAGGCGCGTTCCGCCACCGCGCACAGGCGTGCCGCACGCTCGGCGACCGCCGCATCCCCCAGGGGCGAGGGATCGCCGGCGCACGACATGGAACAATCGAGATGAATTTTGCGAAATCCGGCGCGAACGTAATCGTCGATCAACGTTTCCGCCAGCGCCATCGCTTCCTGAGCCGGGCGATCCTGCCAGGCGTTCGGCCCCAGATGATCGCCGCCCAGCCACACGCGCTCGCGCGCCAGGCCAACCTCATCCGCCAGACGCCAAAGCGCATCGCGGAACTGGGCCGCCGTTTGGCCGGTATAGCCGCCGAACTGATTGACCTGGTTGGAGGTCGCTTCCACCAACACCGGCGTGCCGCGGCTTTTAGCCTGCCGCAGCGCGGCCTCCAGAACCCAGGGATGGGCGGAACAGACGGAAAAAATCCCGACCGGCATACCGGCCTTGTGCTGCTCGACAAGCTGTAACAACTGCTGCATGAAGCCCCCATGCAGGCGCCGTGCTACCGATCGGCGATGATGACCTCCACGCCCAGCTCGGTTAACGCCCGCTCGTAATCGTCCGGAAGACGGCTGTCAGTGATCAGCCGATGGATTTGTCCGGCTTCGCGAATCATGCAAAAGCTCTTGCGACCGAATTTGCTGGCATCCGCCACCGCGATAATCTCGCGCGCCACCTCGCACATCACGCGATTGAGGTGCGCTTCACCGGGGTGAGGCGTGGTGATGCCGGCGCTCAGATCGAACCCGTCGACGCCCAAAAACAGCTTGTCGAAGCGGTACTGACGCAATTGCTGCTCGGCAGCCGGACCGTAGAGCGAGTAAGAGTTGCGGCGCACGCTGCCCCCCAGCACCATGACTTCCACCCCGTCGTTTCCCGAAAGCTCATAGGCAATGTTCAGCGCGTTGGTCATCACCACCAGATCGCGCCGCCCCTTCAGGAACGGCACAATCTGCGCGGTGGTTGAACCGGAATCGAGGATCAGCGCCTCGCCGTCGCGCACATAGCCGGCCGCCGCGTTGGCGATCAGCGTTTTGACATCGCGATTCAACCGCCCTTTGTCCCGCAGCGGCCGATCGAAAGCGAATTGCTGATTGAGCATTGCGCCGCCGTAAGCGCGCAGCGCACACCCTTTTCGTTCCAGAAAGCGCAGATCGTTGCGGATCGTCACCGTGGATACTGCAAACTGTTTGCTGAGCTGTTCCACACGCACGCTGCCGTGCTCGCATAACAGATCGATGATGTGTTCACGTCGCTTTGCGGTATTCACTGGCATGAGCTGCGGTCCTCAGGTTTCCGGTATCGCCGGGGAGAAGATGGCTTTCGCTCTACTGCGCTGGCATTACAGCAAAGCGAAAGCAATGAAATTGTGATCGGGCTTACAGCCCCGTTTTAGCAAAAAAACCGCCAAAAAACCTTTCGAATCGAAACGAATCGAAAAGCCAAAAAATGGAATGGGAGAAAAATGAAATGCCATGACGAGCATGAGCGCCGGAGAGCAGCCGCACCGGCGGCGGCAGAAGTGAAAGCGCTGCAGACCCCGTCCTGCACTATGACTTTTAGTTCGCTAAGTGATCAGGATCACATAATGGTAATTATCCTGCGGCCGGTGGGGGTCAGCCCTCTCCATCCCGCCGGGCCATCCCCTTGTCAGCACGAGCCATCTTCCCTACACTTGCGATCAGATATCGGCTCCTTGTCGGTACGTAAGCGTTAACGTCAATCAACGCATCACGCCATGCAGCGCTGATTGTCTGCATGCCCTGGTGCGAGGAACTCATGCCGCAACCCGCTTCATCTTCATCATCATCCATCGCGACCCCGCGTCGCCGTTTGCATCGCCCTGCTCTGCTGATCGTTGGCATCATGCTGATCGCGGCTAACCTGCGTGCCGCCCTCACCAGCGTCGGCCCGCTGCTGGAACAGATTCAGCAACAGCTGGCGTTGTCCGCCACCGCCGCCGGCCTGATCAACTCGCTGCCGCTGATCCTGTTCGCCGTCCTCTCGCCACTCACCCCGGCGCTGGCGAAACGCTTCGGAATCGAACGCACCCTGGGCTTCGCCCTCGCACTGCTGGTTTGCGGCATCGCGCTGCGTTCCCTGCCGCAAGACGCCATGCTGTGGCTGGGAAGCGTTCTGATCGGCGCCGCCATCGCCTTCGCCAATGTGGTGCTGCCAACGCTGGTGAAAAGAGATTTTCCTCATCGCGCCGCCGCGATGATAGCGGCCTATGCGGCGGTGATGTCACTGGTCGCCGCCATCGCCTCCGGTCTGGCGGTACCGCTGGCTTCCCTGGCCGATCTCGGCTGGCGCTTCTCCTTGCTGTGCTGGGGATTACCTGCGCTGTTGGCGCTGTTGATCTGGTTGCCGCAGCTGCGGCGCACAGCCACACCCGCAGCCAAAGAGCCACAATCGGCAGAGCCGCAACGCTATCGCTCTCCCTGGGGCAGCGCGCTGGGCTGGCAAGTGGCGATGTTCATGGGGCTGCAATCGATCGCCTTCTACACCATTATCGGCTGGTTCAGCGCCTTTGCCGTCAGCCACGGCGCCTCAGCCCAGCAGGCGGGCTTCGAGCTGTTCGTTTATCAGGTGGTGGCGATCGTCGCCAACTTTGTCATGGTGGTGATTTTGCCGCGGGCGCGCGATCAGCGGGCGATAGCGCTGGGCAGTTCTCTGCTGATCTTTATCGGCGTCGGGGGATTATTGGTGCAACCCGCCAGTTCACTGGTGTGGCTGACGTTTGCCGGGTTGGGAGCGGGGAGTTCGCTGGTGCTGGCGCTGTCGTTCTTTGGATTGCGCAGTCAGCATCATCATCAGGCGACGCTGCTGTCGGGCATGGCGCAATCCGTCGGTTATCTGTTGGCGGCGCTGGGGCCCACCTTATTCGGCCTGTTGCACGATCTGACGGAAGGCTGGCGCTGGCCGTTGATCGCTCTGCTATGCCTGACCGTCTTGCAAATGCTGTTCGGCGCGCTGGCCGGCCGCAGCCGCGTGATCGGCTAACGTCGCTGAACGATGGGCCGCGCCGCTTCGGGAGCGGTATCCTGCCATAAATCTTCAATAAAGGCGCGCTGCTCATCGCTCAGCCCCCATGAAGGCGGAATTTTTGACTGCGCGCGACGCTGAACGCCCTCACGGTTTTTAGCCTGCTTCTTGTTCACGAATCGTCTTCCTGCTTAACCTGCTAACTCAGTAACCAGTAAATCACGGCAGCGGTTAGCAGCCAGAACAGCCCGCTACCGATAAACACACACAGCCATGCTCTACGTTTGATATCAGATCCATCCTTGCTCACCACAGCGCCCTCAACCAATAGATTAAACCATTCAAAAACCAATTATCGATCTGTTTTAACGATCGATAAAGTCGTTTTTTCCTATGGATATTTAAAAAACAGCTGCTAGCCATAGACCTGCATTACCGCCTTAGTAAGAACGGCACCGTGGATATCACTGTTATCGGCAGGCGAGAACGTGTTTTGATAGGCGAACGAATGCGCAGTGTGCCACACCTTTAAAGGTCAAAATTAAACCACCGGTAAATAATTCAAACATCAATTATTTGACTGGTCGTAAGCCAAATCGGCAGCAGACAGCATTGGAGGAGCGAGAGAAAATGAAGCGACGCACTGAAATAATGCGCGGGAGAAGCGCCGGCCCGTTTTGGTCTGGCACGGGCCGGCGTAAGTTAACCGATTCTGCTGACGGAATCCCGGCTGGCGTGTTCACGCTCGCTGCCGGTCAACTCGCGTAAATGGCCTGAGCGCATCTCCAGCAACCGATCGGCGTGTTCGAAATAGTGATCGTCATGGCTGATGGCGAACACCGTTTTGCCTAACGCGCGCAGCGCCGGCAACAGTTCGCGATAGAAAATGCGCCGGAACTGCGGATCCTGATCAGCGGCCCATTCATCCAACAGCAAAATATCGCGTTGTTCCGCCACCGCCAGCAACAGGGCCAGACGTTTGCGCTGCCCCTGCGACAGTTGCGGGTTGGTCACTCTGGCGCCGTCGAACTGCAATTTGCTTTTCATATTCAACCGTTCAAGCCAATGCGCGACCAGCGCCGTATCAGGTTCGCCGCCTTCCGGTCCTTGTAAACGATCGAACTGATGAAAATCGGTGAAAATCGCTGAAAACAGCCGGCGATAGTCCGGCATATCCGCCGCGGTCTGTGCGACACCATCCAGAACGATGTGCCCGCTTACCGGCCGATACAATCCGGTCAACAGCATCGCCAGCGTTGACTTGCCGCTGCCGTTGCCGCCGATAAGAAACACCAGCTCACCGCGCCGCAGCGTCAGATTAAGCGGCCCGACGGTAAAACCGGGCTGTTGTTCCGCATCTGCATAGTGAAAAACCACGTCGCGCAGCTCCAGCGTCTGCCAGGAACGGCCAACGGCGGCTGGAAACCCCGGCTGATACTCGGCCAGACGCAGCGCTTTCAGCTTGTTGAAGGCCACTTCGGCGCCGACCAGCGTCGGAAACGCCCCCACGGCCTGCAGTAAGGGCGTGCGCAAGAACAGCAGCGTCAGCGAGTAGGTCGCGGCCACCGTCGAGTCCGCCCATCCCAAACTGTTGGCCATAAAGAACACCAGCCCGATCGCCCCTAACATCATGATGTTAGACCAGTTGAGCGCACTCAAATGGAAGGTATCGGCGCGAATGATATGGTAGCGATAGGCTTGCGCGTCGGGCTGATAGGCCTGCTCGTATAACGCCTGCGCCCGTTTGCGGTTCAACGTCAGTTCCTTACGGCCGTCAATCACCGATTCATAACGATGATAGAGACGCTCTTCTGACTCGCGCAAACTGGCCATATGGCGATAAACCCGTGACACCAGGCAGCCGCTACCCACCACGGTCACCGCCACCCAAACCGCCGTGACCGCCAGCATTTTCGGCGATAACCACCCCAGATAGGCCGCTGCCCCCAGGGTCAAAATCACCCCTTGCACCAATTCGGGCAAGCGCACGAAGGCGATGGTGATATTGCGGATGTCACTGGACAGACTGGCCAGCAATGAGGCGCTGCCTAACTGTTCGAGGCGCTCGATCTCGGTATCCAGAATGCGCTTCACCAGTTGCCCACGCAATCGATAGACGAAGTAATGGCCCAATGTGGTCAGCGCCAGTTGCGAACCCAACGTGACCGCTATCAACAATGCCAGCAGGGCGAGAAACATCGGCAACACGGCCAATGGGTTGCCGCTGGCGTCCATCAGATATTGATTGATAAAAGCAATGATACCGATGCCTAAACCGGCGCTGGCCATGGTCAATGCCATAACCGCCAGAAATGGCCAACGATACTGCCGATAAACCACCCGTAGCAGTTCCATGAACAAACCTCTGAAATCGCGATCTGGCAGGCATTGTAAGCGGCGCGAGAATGAGATCAAGACGAATTCTCATCACAGCTTATCAAGCACTGGTCGGGGGAGAGGCGTTGCCGCCTGCCGGCGGCCAATTCGCAGCATGGTTCACTCTGGGCGCTAAATATTCGCCAATTAAATAAGCCGCTAAAAAAATAGATCTATAAAATCAAAATTCATTCACTAAAAAAATAACAAAAAGAAAAAGATAAAATAAACCCATGCATTAGCAAATAAAATTATTTATTTCCTTTGCCGCCTATTATGTTCCAATGCTTTAATAAAACTTCATGATGGAAATCGCCAGTACCAGATACGCAGGAAAGGAAAATGAAAAAAAGGAAATTCCTTAGCCAGATTGAAATTGAACAACTGATTGCCGCCGTGCATGAGGGTAAAAATAGCATTCGAGATCGTTGTTTACTATTAATGTGCTTCATTCACGGCTTGCGGGTGAGCGAACTGCGATCATTACGCCTGCAAGATATTGATCTTACCTCCCATCGGATCCATATATCTCGGCTAAAGAACGGTTTTTCCGTTCAACACCCCATTCAGCCGCGAGAACGACAGGCGCTGTTAAACTGGCTGGCCCAGCGGGCGAACTATCCTGACGCCAATTCCCCATGGTTATTTCTGTCGCGCCACGGCGGGCAAATTTCACGTCAGCAACTGTATCGCCTAATGAGAATGTACGGTGAAATGGCCGGCATTAGCGTTCAGGTTCATCCTCACATGCTGCGACACTCCTGCGGTTACGCGCTTGCAGATAACGGGGTCGATACGCGCTTGATTCAGGATTATTTAGGGCACAAAAATATCCAGAATACGGTGATCTACACCGCAACCAATGTAGAGCGATTCCGCACGATCAGCATTTAATCTTACGATGGAAATAACGATGCAGGCGCTCATCTTCTTTTAACATGCGCATCGAGTAAGGTAAAAATATCGGATGGGAAAATGCAGCCCGGCACGCCAACAACGGTCTAATTCAGCACTATTCCAACGCCGAGCTGCTTTCATCCACCCGCCCAGGGGAACACTTGTTTGATTGTTTTTTCAACGCCTATGCTACCGGCTTATACCCTACCATTAACGATTAAGTCCCCTTTGACCACTTCCCGCCAAATTGTCGCGTAATATTGCCGTGCAATGAAAATAGTTCGCTGTCATTCTTCACCTGCAGTTTGCGCATGGCGCTGCATTTATGCGCGCTGATCGTCTTGATGCTGCGGCGTTGCAATTCGGCAATTTGCCGCAGGCTCATGCCGTTGAACAAAAAGGCCAACACATCAGTCTCGCAGCGAGTCAGCTTCCGAGTGGCCACCTCATCTGCGCTAACCGAGGGGGCCAGAAAAGTCCCTATCTGTGGGCTCAACACTCGCTCCCCAAGCAAGACCCGATTAAAAAACTCCGCCACCAGCGGTAAAGCGTCATCTCTGGCGACGATGCTGACATTGGGCTGAGGCAACAATCGCCCTAACTCTTCTGCATTACGGCAACGGGTATAGGCAATCACCCGTAATTCGGGCAGTTGCGTGCACAGGGCCAGCAACGCTTCCCTGCCCTTAGCGGGCGTCTCATCTTCACCGTCCAGTTCGGTAATCAGCACGTCGGCCTGCTGATAGACCACGCTATCCACCACCGCACGTACGCTGGTTTCCTTTACGACGACTTTTACCTGGGTTGGCAGCGTTTTTAAAAAACTGGCCAACCCTTCCAGCGTCAATGGACATCTGTCCATTAATGCTATGTTCAGCGGTTGCTGACGCCATAAATGCATAATCTGCTCCTATGCTTGCTTGCCCACGAGACCTCGTGCGCTTGCCTAGCGAACCAAGGATGAACCTTGCGCAGCCATCCATTTCCCCTGAAGATACAGTTCCCCATCGCTGTGAAACCCCAGCTTCAACATCGCATTGCGTTTATGGGTGCTGACGGTGCGGATATCACGGCACATGGTCAGCGCCACGCTGGTCACGCTCTTACCGGAAAACAGTTGGGTCAACACATCCAGTTCCTTCGCCGTCAGCGGTTTATCGGCGCCAGCCTCATGCAATTGACGTTGGCGTACCCGGTGGCTGAAGCTGCAACTGCCTGTCAGGACTTGCTGAACACAGTGGGTCAATGCAATAGCCGGTTCCTGCTTCAGCATCAGGCCGCGAATACCGGAAGCGATGAGCTGCCGCAACAGCCTCGGTTCATCCAATGCCGTACAGATGACAATCGCGGTGTCCGGCGAGTTTTCCCGCACCTCAGCGATCAGCTTGAATCCCTCCAATACCGACTCTGATTGACCACACAGCTCCATCACCAATAAACGATGCGGATGCTCAGTCAATAAGGCTCTCAGTTCCACCAGATTTGCCACCTGCCGAATGTTGCCAGGTTGGAGACCACAGGATTCAATCAACCGGTTTCTCATCCCCAGAGCCGTCATGGCGCAGGGTTCCATGACAGCCACGGCACCCGCCGCTTCATTGCCCGCCGCCAAGGCCATTCCATTGGGATAATTGATTTTCATATCATCACCTTAACTCTGTCGTTAACCTTCCGCCCACGCCGGTCCTTTTGTCCCATTGCCTACTGATAGACAAAAGTGACCTGCAGAGCGCCGTCTATTGAACCTGGCGTCGATCCGCCATGGGTGCTGTATGCCCGCGCACGTAAATCGAATCTGGCATTATTCGTCGCGCGATCCACCAGTTGCGTCATGCTCTTGCCATTGCCCAGGTTGGCCCCTTGGCTATTCTGCAACTCAATTTGCACCCGACGAGAGCCGCCGTTGCTCTTGTACAAGCTGGCGCTTTCCTCGGCGGGCGTCCCGCTGAAGGTCGCGACGACAGAGGTGGTGGTGCTTGGGCAGTTTTTTAACGTCAGAGGAAACTCTATCCAGGGGCTGAAAGCCCCGGACGTCGCCAGGGTAGCAGCGGAAATATCGTCTCCCAAATTGACGGACACAGTGCCGTTCGCACCGTCGATTTCGCAGGGGGCGGCTTTAATGTTGCCGCTAATCACTATTTTCGATACCGCGAGCGCCGCCGGTACGGTCAAAAGCAACGCGCCGGTCAGCGCCAGGTTGCAGCCAAAACGATTACACATTTTCACCATAATCTGCTCCTTGTCGTTAAACGCAGGGGCCCGTCAGCCCGCTGCCGTTGAAATATCCGTTTATTGGATTTCGGCCTGAATGGTTGCCGTGGCATTAAACTGCCCCACTGAAGGGGCTTGCCCGGTGGTATTGATCGGATATACGCTGATCCGCGAACTGCCGCTTTGGTCGGGATAGTTGAAGTCATCGATGGGCAAGCGCCCGCTCTGCGGCCGAATCACATTGCCCTGCATATCCTTAATCATCACGCCGATGTCGCGGTTGCTGGTCTTCAGCGCCTCCGGCATGTTGCCGTCGGCCTCGCCGCGAAATGACAGACTGACTTTGACGCCCTCGGAAATATTGCGACAAGACAGCGTCAGCGTTCTCTCTTCCGGTGTGAAACGAGGTGGCATCGCGCCTTTCGTTTGGAAATGGGTGCTGACGATATCGCCAAAGTCGATCACCACCGTCTGGGGACTGATCTCGCAACTCTGCGGCACGGTGACGGTACCGCTCATAGAGATGGTGGAAACCGGCGTATCGCTTTTCACGCCACTCACTACCGATACATACGTTTCCACCAGTCGGGTATTCGGGATCGCCGTCACGCCAACGAAGGGCCGACGGAAATACAGGTGAATGCGCCCACGCGCGCCGCTGTTGTAGGGCGAACGGGCGCAGGATTCATCATCGCCATCCATGCTGGTCTTACGGTTAGTCTCATTGGTAAAGGGTGCAGCAAGGTATTCATTGCGCTGCCCCGCCACGAAGACCTCGCTGGCGACGCCCAGATATTCGTTCAACGCGTAATACGTCAATCCGCCCTCCTGAAATACCGGGTTGGTCAACAGCATTTTGGCGGTGATGTAAGAAGCCGTGCGAGCGGTACATTCGCATTTCACATAATACGAACCGGGCAAGTTCCATGCGTTCTTATCCGCGTTCTTGATAATCCGCCCCGTCACGTTTTGCGATGGGTCGCTTAAGCTTGGGGAAAAGGCAAATGAAAAGCCGTGCGTTCCTGATATCGGCGTACACTGCCCTGGCGCCGCCTGCGCCTGCTGTACAGCCAGTATTGCGCACGCCAGCAGCCCACCGGCGATCGCCCTGCGTTGAATCGATATTCCTGTCGCCATTGTCTGCACCTTATAAACACAGTCCGTTAACGAGACGTATTCCGCCGCTCTCTGGCTGATTAGCCAATTGATAGTTAGCCTGACACTGCTGAGCCGCGTCATTGCCCCACTTAACCTGCAGCCGGCCACTCTCCGCCATGCCGGCCAAATAAACCTGCCCGCCGTCACCGACAATGCCGGCATTATCAGAGGGGCTATTGAGATTGCTGACGGTGGCGCCGAACGGCACCGGATTGCCACTGCGCGTCAGTAATGTCAGCAACACGCGGGCACCGACATCCGGATTGAAGCTGGCACGCACCACGGCGCCACGGGTTGGGATCACCGTTTGGCTGCTCAAGGTCATATCGACATCCTCGGCGAAAGACTCGCCGTCCAGGCCGACGATATTGCGCCGATAAGGCGTCAGGTAAGGCACAACCGCATAGCCGCGCCAGTCGGTGCTGACCCCGGTCTGGTTCAAAACATCCACCCCTGAAGCGCCGGGCGCCTGCACTAATGCCACCGTATCGCCCAGCGGCTGCGACAGCGTGACGCCGTTTTGGTGCACCAGAACACCGCCCTGCACGCCGTAGCTCACCTGTTGGCGATGGCGATCGTAGCCATACCCCAGGTTCCACTCGGCGAGGGCGCCTTTGTAGTCCGCCTGAATATTACCGTTCGCCCCCACGCCCCTGCCGGTGTAGCCCTGGCTGATGCTGTAGTTCAGGTTGTTGCCCGGCAAAGCGGTGCCGCTCAACCCAAGATTGTTGCTGGTGGCGCCGTTGCGGCTGGCGTTCATGTTGTAGGTGGCGTAGCTGCCAGGCAGCCATTTGCTGAGCGGCACGCTGACGTTGAAGGCCACGATATGGTCGCGAATATTGCTGCGGTTGCCGTTGTTGTCATACCCGTTCTGGCTGAAGGTGTAATTCAGTCCGTAACTGACAGCTTCCCAACTGTTGTTGTAGCTGAGGCTGACCGACTGCGAACGACGATTGTCATTCCAGTAGTCTTCGTTAAACAGGCTGAGCGACAGCGTTCCTCCCAGATCCCACAGGCTCTGGCTCATCGTCAACTCGGCACGGCTCTTTTTGTGATCGTTATAGATCGCGCTGTTGCCGCCGTAACTCTCCAGCGCCTCTTGCAGGCTATAAAAACCACGCGTGGAATAGCGGTAGCTGGCCAAGCTGAAGTTAGTGCCGGTTTCAATGAAGTTTTTGCCGTAACGCAGGCGCCATGATTGCCCTTGCTCTTTCGGCCGAGTTTCCTGCTTGGTCCATGCCTGAGTGACATCAGCGGACAGCGCCCCCACCGCCCCCATGTTCTGCCCCCACCCCAGCGCCAGAGACTGGTACTTACTGGCGGCTTGCACGCCGCCGTACAACGTGGCCCCCCACGGCAAACCGTAGATGCCGGTGGCCTGGCTGAACGGACGTTCATCAACGCCGCCGCTGTATGAACGGTATTTCCCGCTGGTCAGGCTGTATTTGAAACGCCCTTCACGCTGCAATACCGGCACCACGGCATAAGGCACCACGAAATGTTGCTCCTGCCCGTCAGCCTCGCGCACGCTGACGTTCAGATCGCCGCTGCCGCCCGTGGGGTACAGATCGGTAATTTCAAACGCACCCGGCGGCACATAACTTTGATAAATCACGTAGCCGTTTTGCCGGATCACGATTTGCGCGTTAGTGCGCGCAATCCCGCGCACCACCGGCGAGTAGCCCTTCATACTGTCCGGCAGAATGTCATCTTCAGAAGCCAATTGCCCGCCGCGGAACTGTACGCTGTCGAACACCTCGCTGGACGTTGTGCTGTCGCCCAGAGTCAGGCGGCTTTGCAACGCAACAATATCGCGCTGCAGATAGGTATTGATTGAACGCCAGGATGAAGCGCCGCCGGTGTAGTGATTCCAGATGGAATAGTTACGCAAACGCCAGGCGCCCCAGTTGATGCCCGAGCGTAAATTGAGGTAATAGTTATTGTTGTTCTGCCGTTCGCTGCCGCGTGTTTGGCTATTGGCGCCGCTGAAGTTGTAATTGACCAACAACGCCGGTATGCCGGAGTCCCATTTATCCGGAGAAACATAATCGCGCGCATTTAAGTTCAATGCCGCTTGCGGAATGCTCAGATTCAATCTCAGCTGATTAAACTGGAACACCGTCGAAGCCTGAGGAATGGCCTGCGCCAGATTGACGCAGCGCTCCTCCGCCGCGATCGCCGGGAACATGGAGACTCTCACCCCCAATTCGGCCAATTTTTCCGCGCTGAAACAAGGCTGCAGCGCTTGCTTTCCGCCAGCCGTCGGCATCAGCCGGAACTCGACGTCGAGACTGTCAACCTGTTCGCCGTTAAGGTAAAGATCGACCCGATAAGTGCCGGGCGCCTGGCTGTTGTTTTCCTCAAATACGGAGAGATCGGCGCCGCGCAGCGCCGGGTTGTCAATCTCCAACAGCGCCGGGTTGAAGTAATCACGTGCATGCGCTGCACCGATTGGATAAAGCAGCGCCACCTGGCAAGACATCAAACCGGCCAAAATCGATCGTGTCCCTGGTAAACCAATGCTATTCGGGTTATTCATCCTTTTAACTCCCTGTCCCGATTGGCTCAGCCGCCTAAAATTCAGGTAAGCCGAACGCTGGCCCCAGCGTTACTCCGGGGCCAAAAAACACGCATCGCGGCCCGGCTATAACGTGCCGGTATAGGTCTGGCCGGTTCCGCCATAGTCGTTGATGATTTGCCAGCTCAGGCTGCCTCCCCCACCCTTCGCCGTCGGTAACGGAAAACTGGCGGTAGCTTGCGGCGCAACCATGGTGTTGCCGGTAATGGCACTGCCGTTCAGCTTCAAATTAAAAAAGGTGAGGTAATAGGGTGAAGGGTTGGTCACCTGCAGCCGATCGCCGCTGCGCCGCCACGTTACTTTGCCGGCCGCTTCTTCCGGATTGCCGGCCAGTCCCTGGGGACGATAAATCAGCTTGATGCGGGTCTTGATCGCAATTTGCAGCGTGTTTTCTTTCTTTTCTACCGAAGGAATAGACTTCACATTCAGCCAATACAGCGATTCTCTGTCCGTCGGCAAATTGCCGCCCGCACGCACTACGCGCAGCAGGTTATTTTGGCCGCCGTCCAAGCGAAACAACGGTGGGGTGATGATAAACGGCGCTTTAGCGCTTTCCCCCTCTTGAGCATCGACCCAGGACTGGATCAAATAAGGCACCGCATCCGGATTATTGATATTCAGAGCGGACTCTTTTTTACCTCCGTCGTATATCAGCCGTGTCCCGCCCACGATCACGCCGGCCTGAGCCGGAGCCCAAAGCGCCATCAATAACGCTGCCGTCAGCGCAAAATATCCCGCTTTCATTTTGTTATCTTCCCCGATGAATAAAGAGCCAGAGACACAGCCTCTGGCCCATTTTTCTAACGCTCACGCCGATATAACGGCGTGAATTTACTGATAGGCGATAGTGAAGTTGGCGGTGGCGTTCGCGCTACCGACGGAAACGGTATCGTAAGCGTAATAACGCGCCACAAAGCCCAGAACGTTGTCTTTGTTCTCTGCCAGCGTATATACGCGGGAATCGTTGCCGATATTGAGCACATTGCTGGCATCATCCAGCAACTGTACGCCAACGCCACCAGCAACATCGGCGGCGTCAGTCAGCTTCAACAACCCGGACTGGCCCTGAACTTGAGTGCCGTCAAAACGCACGGTGGCGCCGGTGACAGTCGCCGGGCAGTTTTTTAACACCAGGTTGAATGCCTTGGCACCTGCAGTATTAGATTGAATAAACGCATCTTTGGCGATCTTACCCAGAGCGACCTGCTTGTTTTGGGAGTCCGGATCGACGGTGCACGACTGATCGGTGATGCTACCGGTGATATTCAGCTTGCCATCAGCGGCAAATACGGAGGTGGTAAATGCAGACGCGGTCAAAACAGCTACAGCCAGCAGATTCTTTTTCATCCTACTTTCCTTAAAATTATGCAAAATATGCATGGTTTTATTTCCGACATATCCTTAATGTCATTCCCTTTTATTTAGTTCCACGAAGAGCAAATACCCTTGACCAAACTTATTGATGGCCTAAGGCTTATTCACCCAAACGATTCATTTTGAACTAAAGTGACTCCTTTGGTTTTTAAAACCAAAAAACAAATAAAAGACAGAATTTAAAGCCAAATAGAAAACAAAATAACCTCAAATCAGACCAAAAAACCAAGGGATTGGCCGATTGATTTAAACTGACTTTTATTTGATTAGGATTTTGCTTAGATGGCTGGAGTGCGGAAGAAATGAAACATTAACTCAACTATATGTTTTTAAATAAAATTCTCCTTTGTCAGACAAAGTGAGCGTAGGAATATTGACATTGTTTTTACGCGTCCTTACAGTATGTTTCAGTTTAGTTCAAAGTGACTCCTTGCCGTTACTCTATTAAATCGCGCTTACCAAATTTCTTTAAAGCGCTGTGCATTGCTGGCGGTATAAATCACTGTATTCTGAATATTTCGGTGCCCGAGGTAATCCTGAATTAATCGGGTATCGATACCTCGGTCCGCCAACGCAAATCCGCAACCATGCCGCAGCATATGCGGATGGGCGTTAATCTCCAGTTTCGCCACCTTACTGTAATGACGAAGCAGGCCGTAAATACGTTGGCGCGACAAACGCCCGCCCCGATTGGAAAGAAATAACCATTCCTGATCGGCCCAACGGTGTTGCCGGCGTTTATCCAGCCAACGCCGCAAACATTGCCTTTCTCGCAGATAAAGCGGATGCACCGTGGAAAAACCATTCTTCAAGCGATGAACATAAATGTTGCCGCCTTCCAGATCGATGTCCGACAAACGCCATCCCCCAATTTCGCTGGCGCGGCAACCATGAATAAAACACATATAAATCAGACAATAATCGCGTTCTGGATTCTTTCCATGCAGCGTGACCTCAAGCAGTCTCTCCACTTCAGAAGGCGTCAGATGTTTACGATTAGACATACAACCTCTATTACTTTGATCGGAAAAATGTGGCTGTCATTTTCCTTTTACATCACCACAATGGACACTCAGGGTTTCCCCTGGCTATGGATAGGTTCCTGCATCCAGCGCGGAGTATAACGGATTTGCCAAACGCGAACAGTGTACAGGGATTAATCCCCCCTTCAGCGCCTCCCTTGAGGCCCCCTCATTAATCAAAACCGCAGCTCAACTGCCACCATCAGAAATAATAAGGACGGCATACTTCCCGATTCACTTTAGTTTGCGTTAATACTTCCATTTCACACATGCGCTGAAATTGGCAAACAAACCGACAAAACAAAGAAAAATCCTAATAAAATCGCGAGGCGCCATGGGTTTCAAAGCGTTATACGGCTCGTAAAAAAACGAAATAAATCCGCCGGCGCGAACGTATCTTAACCAAACCGATAAGTTTTAATCTTTATGTGAATCGATAAGAGGAAAAATCAGGGCAGGAGGAAATAAAGTCACGATGGGGAATAACCCAGGCCTGACCGCATCACACGGCCGCCTGGGGGGAGAATTATTGACTGGTCATAACGTGACACAGCTCGCCAAGGGTCAGGTCAGGCCGTTCGATAAACATTTCCGCATTGAGCGTAATGCCGAACTCACGCCTAACCAGCAGCATCAACTCCATATAATCCAGGCTGTCCAACCCCAACTGTTGCAGCGGCATATCGGCCGACAGCAGCGTTCTGTCCAATCCTTTGGCTTCATACAACAGGCCGCAAATCGCCTCATACAATCGATGATACTTTTCCATAGGCCCTACCGTTATTCATTGTGATAACCAAATACCAGCGCCGCATTAGCACCGCCGAAACCGAAGTTGAGACTCATGACATTGCGCAAACGACCGCGACGATGCCCCTCGCGAATATAATCAAGATCGCATTCGGGATCGCTCTCGTGCAAATGGCAGGTTGCCGGCATCATTTGCTGCTGCAATGCCTGTAGGCAGACGATCGCCTCAAAGCTGCCGGATGCGGCGAGCAAGTGCCCGGTATAGGATTTCGTGCTGGAAATCGGCGTGCGATAAGCATCGCGCCCCAGCGCCGCCTTGATCGCAACGGTTTCGTTCACATCGCTTTGCGCCGTCGACGTGCCATGCGCATTGATATAGTCGATTTCATGATTGCCTAGCCCCGCCTGTTCCAGAGCCCATCGAATGGTTTTCACCTTGGCCTGCGGATCCTCCGCCGGTGCGGTGAGGTCAAAAGCGTCTGAAAAGTTGCCGTATCCCTTGACCTCCCCCAGTATTGTCGCGCCGCGCGCTAAAGCCGCCTCTCGCTCCTCAAGACACAACACGGCGGCCCCTTCCGCCAACACGAAGCCACTGCGCTCCCGGCTGAACGGGCAACTGGCCTTGGTGATATCCTTTTGCTCCCGACTCAGCAAACGCAACGCGTCGATGTTCCATATCGCGCCATTGCCGCTCAGTGATTCCGACGCGCCGGCCAACATCATTGAAGCGCGGCCGCTGCGGATCACCTCAAACGCATCGCCAATCGCGATGCCGCCGGTCGCACAGGCCGCCGCCGGCGAACTTTGATAACCCCGTAACTGCCAATGTTGGCCGCATATGGCGGTCGCAATATTGGGCATTGCGTGAAAACAGCCAAACAGCTGCCCCATGCCGGATTGCAGATAGTCCGCATTGTTTTGCATGATCTCATCCTGGCCGCCCCAGCCGCTGCCGATAATCACCCCGCAGTCCAACGACGAATAAAAATGCCCGGGCCTCACGTGGCCAGATGAAAACGCCATGTCGATCGCTTCCGTGGCGGCGGCCAGCGCCAGCCTGGCGAATCTGGGCAGACGGCGGCTTACCCGCGCGGCAACGCCTTCCAACGCCGGTTCGGCCTCCAGCAAAGCAAAAAAGCGCGCGTGGATCCCCGCCGCCGATTTATCGTGATAGCGATAGGCCAAACGGTTGGCCATGATCGCCTGCCAGTTTTGCGGCGCGTTGCCACCCAGCGCGGTGACGGCGCCGTAACCGGTGACCACCACGCGTCTTGTATTCCGTTCTTTGTCCATGCTTACTCCCCTTGCCCGGATGCGAAAGCCTCGTTGCCGCCCAGCGCCAGCCAGAGCTGCATCGTGGCGTTCAGGTAGCGATATTGCAGTGCCGACAGTGAATTCTCGCTGGCTAACACCGCCTCTTGCGCGTCCAGCAACGTTTGCAGCGCGACGGAACCGGCCTGATATTGATGGCGGGCCAATGCCACGGCTTGTCGCCCCATCGCCAGATGCCGCTGCTGATTGCCGATTTGCCGCTGCGCTTCCAGACGTTCCCGCATGGCGCTGTCTACCTCTGCCAGCGCGCGGTAAACCGCATCGCGAAATTGAATCTCCGCGCGCTGCACCTGCAACGTCGCTTTGTCGCTGGACAAGCGCATCTTGCGCCACTCGATGAACGGCAGCGTCAACGTCGCGCCCAGCGAGCGCGAAGGTTCACTGAACCATTGGCGGAAAAGCCCGCTGCCGGCATCCAGTGCGGCATCCAGACTCAGCGCCGGATAAAAACGCAATGTAGCGGCCTCCGCACCGGCCAGCGCCGCCCGCAGGCGCCGCTCCGCCGCCTGCACATCCGGCCGTCGCGCCATCACCGCCGCCGGCAGACGTGGCGCAATGGGCACCTCGTTGATCGGTAGCGCTCGCCTTTCGCTGTATCGCAGCAAGGGTGAACGGCCGAACAACAGCGCCAGCGAGTTGCGAGCGTCTTCCCGCTGCCGTACCAGTTCATCCCGTTGATTCTCACGCGCCAATAGGTTTTGCTCCGCCTGCAACAACTCGAATCGGCCGACGTCGCCGGCGGTGTGACGTGCCGCCACCAGCCGTACAGTCTCACGCGCGAACGCCACCGCCTGTTGCTGATGGGTGACTTGCTGATTCAAATCGGCGATCTGCCAATACCCGCGAGCGGTAGCGCCGATCAAAGTCAACGCGGTATTGCGCCGATCCAACTCCGAAGCGACGGCCAGCCACTGAGCCTGCTCGCGAATGCGCGCCAGCTTGCCCCATAAATCCAGTTCATAACTCAGTGACAGCCCTGCGCGGTAACTTTCTTGCGGCCGCGCCGCGCCGCGCAATGCCTTGGTATTGCGGCCACTCAGGCTGGCGGCCAGGTCGGGGGTCGCATTGTCGGCTACCAACCCGGCCTCCAACATCGCCTCACGCCACTGCAATCCAGCCAGCGCCAGATCCTGATTCGCGATGAGCACGCCATCGATCAGCGAGGAAAGCTGCGGATCATTGAAGTTTTCCCACCAGGCGACGCCTGCCCGCAATGAACCGGAACGTTCATCGACCACGCGCCACTGCTGCGGCAACGACGGTGGCGCCGTGGCGTCGATCGGCCGCCCTCCGCAAGCGCTCAAAGACAGCATGACCAGTCCATAAATCAAAAGTCGGTTCATTCTCGCGCCAACGCCTCCACCGGCTGCAGGCGCGCGGCGGCACGGGCTGGAAAGAAGCCGAACCCGACGCCGATCAACGCCGAGAACCCGCAGGCCAGCAGCAATGGCGGCCAGGTAAAGATCATCGTCACCTGCGGCGCCAAGCCGCTCAGAATCCCTTTAACCAGCGCGGCGCAGGCGATCCCCAACACGCCCCCCAGGCTGCAGATCACCACCGCCTCAATCAAAAATTGCCGCATAATGTCTTTCTCAGCGGCCCCCACCGCCAATCGAATGCCGATCTCATGGGTTCGTTCCGTCACCGAAACCAACATGATGTTCATCACCCCCACCCCACCGACCAGCAGCGAGATGGCGGCAATCGCGGTAATCAGCAATCGCATGGAGTCGGAGGCACGCTGAATGGATTGCGTCAGCTGATCGTCGGTCAGCGTGAAAAAATCCCGCCGGCCATGTTCTACGGTCAAACGCCGGGTCACATCCCGCCTTGCCGCTTCCAACGTCAATTTTTCATTCACTCGCATCACAATCGATTCCAGCGGCATATCGCCGGCGATGCGGCCAGTCAGGGAGGTATGGGGCAGCCAGGCAAGCGGTTGAGAACCGGCGTATTGGGCGCCGCGGCGCTGCGCGACGCCGATCACCCGATAAGGCACACCCGCGATCAGCAAAACCGCGCCCACCGGATCTTGCCGGGAAGAAAACAGAGCCTGTTGCAGCAAGGGATCGATCACCGCCACCGGTGCGCGGTCACTCAGATCCTGCGCAGTAAACAGGCCACCGGAAAGCAGCCGAATGCCCTGCGTGCGGAAATACCCTTCGCCGACGCCCATCACGGCGAGCGGCACCTGCTTGCCTTCGCGCACGGCCGACAGTTGAGTGCTGATGACCGGCGAAACGCTGTCGACATAAGGCAAGGCCGCCAGCAGCGCTGCATCCCGCGCACTCAGCGAACGCGCAAAATCGGGACGCGTTTTTTCCCATCCCAATCCGGGACGAATGTCCAACGTGCTGGAGCCGAGCTGGCTGATTTCCCTGAGGATGCTTTGGCGTGTGCCTTCACCGATGGCGATAGCGGAAACGACCGCCGCAATGCCGATGATGATGCCGAGCATCGATAATAATGCCCGGACCCGATGCCCTAATAATGCCCGCCAAGCCATGCCGAGCGCCTCTCGCAGCGCCGCCCAAGGGCTCATGTGTTTCAGCGGCGCAGCCAACGCCAGCGGCCTCTCGAACGCAAAACGCTGTCGGGCGGCATCGTGGCGACGATCCGCCACGATCTCGCCGTCGCCGATCTCAATGATCCGCTGCGCCTGCTCGGCGATCCGCCGATCGTGCGTCACGATGACCACGGTGTGTCCGACAGCGTTCAGCTCATGCAAAATGGCCATCAGCGCCTGACCGCTGGCGCTATCCAATGCGCCGGTAGGTTCATCGGCCAAAATGATTTCCGCGCCGTTCATAAGAGCTCGGGCTATACTGACCCGCTGTTGCTGCCCACCGGAAAGCTGCGCCGGACGATGGCCACCGCGCTGTGCCAACCCGAGGCGAGCCAACAAATGCGCGGCCCGCAGGCGGCGCTCGGCGGCCGGCATGGCGGTATACAATGCAGGGATCGCCACGTTCTCACCGGCCGTCAGATAGGGCATCAGATGATAGCGCTGGAAAATAAAGCCGATATGCCGACTGCGGAGCCGCGCCAGGCGATTGCCGTCGGCTTGCTCAATCGCCACCCCGTTGATGTACACATCCCCCTGAGAAGGCTTGTCCAGACAACCGATAATATTCATCAACGTCGATTTTCCGGAGCCGGAGGCGCCGACGATAGCGACCATTTCTCCCCGCTGAATGCTCAGGGAAACGCGTTTGAGGACCGTGATTTTCTGCTCTCCGGCTTGAAACTCGCGCGAAACGTTCTCCAAAACGATAATGGGATCCGTGCTAGCTGACATGCTCACCCTCCGTATCTGGCTGGTGTTCCAGCAGCACTTGCTCACCCACTCTCACGCCTTCCAACACTTCCGCATAGCGGCGATCGCGCTTCCCGATGCGCACGCTGCGCGCGACAACCCGCTGGCCTTCCAACACTCTGATCTGATAGCGCTCGCCATCCAGAGCCTCTCCCAATGCCGCCATCGGCAGCCGCACCACCCCCGTGGCGCGTTCGGTAATGATGAATACCTGCGCCGTCATCGCGGTGCGTAATCGACGTTCGCCGTTAGCGACGGCAAATACGCCGTTGTAATACACCGCCGCCGTTTGCTGGCTTGAATTTCTGCCCAGCGGATCGGCTTCCAGCGCTTCTGCCGGCGCTTGCTGTATCGCACCCATGACCCCCTCATATCGGCGGCGGGGATCGGCGGCGACATAAAACCACAGCGGCTGCCCCGCCCTCACCTGCAAGATGTCATTTTCCGATATGCGGGTATGCACCATCATCGTATCCACGTCTGCCATCACCAAAATGGTCGGTGCGCTTTGCGATGAGACGATGGTTTGCCCTTCCTGAGTGACGATACCCAGCACTTCGCCGTCGATAGGCGCGGTAATACGGGTAAAAGCCAGGTTGGCTCTCGCCGTTTCCTGCGCGACTTCGGCCTGAACGATCTGCGACTCGTTCACTTTCAACTGCGCCAGTTGCGCGTCGTGCTGCGCCTGCGCTTTTTCCAAATCGCTGGCCACGCCGGCACGATCTCGCGCCAACGCCCTTTGCCGCGTCAACTCCAGTTGGTACTGCTTGAGCTGCGCCTGACTCGCCAATTTCTGCGCCTGCGCGCTGCGTAATTCGGCCTGCGACTTGCGCAGTTCGTTAAGTTGCAACGTCGGATCTATCTCGGCCAACAGCTGGCCCTGAGCCACTCTGTCCCCCGGTTTGACATACAGTTTTTTCAGTTGGCCGTTGACCTGCGCGCCAACGTTCACCTGCCGGGCCGGTTTCAAAATGCCGGTAGCCAACACGCTTTTTTCGATGTCGCCGCGATCGACGCGCGCCGTCTGCGGCGGTGATGCGTCAGGCGCCCGATTCAACCCTAACAGCCCGCCGGCCAGCCCCCCCAACACGATCGCCACCAGTGCTACACGCCGCCAGCGTTTCTTTCCGGGCACGTCACTCCACCTCAGCACAGTCATTCATCCTGGTGTCGACGGCGGCCAACAACCGGCCCTGCGACAAATGCAGCACCCGATCAAACAACGGCAGCAGCCGCGGGTTATGCGTCACGGTCACCAGGGTTTTCCCCTTCTCGCGGCAATGCGCTACCAAAGCCGACATCACCGCCGCAGCGGTTTTTTCATCCAGATTCGCCGTCGGTTCATCCAGCACCAACACCGGACAACGGCTGTACATGGCACGCGCCAGCAACAGACGCTGCCGTTGCCCCAGCGACAGCCCGGCATGGCTCTCTCTCACCAGAGCGTTTACGCCTCCGGGCAGTTGCGCCACCGCATCCGCCAGCCCCAAACTGCATAGCGCCTGTTCCACTTGTCTCTGCTGGCCTGGCGCCGACGGGGCGAACAGCGTGACGTTTTGCAACACCGAGGCATTGAACAGAATGTCCTCCTGGCTTTGCAGGAAGAACAGCCGCTGCGCGGCGGCGTTAGCCAGCACGCGGCCATCCAGCGTCAGTTCCCCCCGCTGCGGCGTCAACAGACAGGCGAGCACCTTCAGCAAGGTGCTCTTGCCCGCGCCGGAACCGCCGCAGATGGCGATACACTCGCCCCGTTCCAGCGTCAGCGACAGGTCGCGCAAAACCGGTTGGCCGGCGTCGTACGCAAAGCTCACTCCCCGATACGCCAACTGCACATCAAAATGGTTCACGCTTTCGTCGCCAGACCCGGTACGCAGAGATACGGCAGGAAACAGATCCCGCGCACGCTCATCGATCACGTGCAGTTGGTTTTTCTGCAGGACGGCAAAAAAGATCTTGCTGGTGTAAGAGGTAAAAATTTCGCGCAGAAAGCTGTAGGCGAAGAATGCCCCCAGACTGAGTTCGCCCCCCTTTAGCAGCGGCAGCGCCAGCAGCATGAACACCACCATTTCCAGGCTGCCAATCAGTTGATAAATGCTGCCCTTGACCTGCTCATAGACTTTTTGCCGCTGCAGGCAGTTGAACAGCGAACGTGCATGCTCGGCAAAGCCCTCTTGCCGCTGGCCGGCGAGCCCGGCGGACTTGATGGTCGAAAACCCCTGAATGGTTTCCAGAATAAAATCATTCTGCGCCGCCCCTCTCACCTGCAGCTGCTGGGTGAAGTGGCGATCGCGATAAATAGCCCAAACGCTGATCGCCCCCATCAGCAGTACGCCGGCAATCGGCACCAGCGCCAACATCGGGCTCAAATAGCCCATTACTGCCAGCGCGATAGCACCGATGATCCAGTCGGTGCGCAGGCCGTTATCCAGCTCGATTTTCTGGCCGGCGGCCATCTGCCAGCTGTTGAAACGACTGAAAATCTCGCCGGGCGCGCGCTTGCTGAAGAAATTCAGCGAATTTTCCAGCAGGCGGGAAAACCCGGCGGCGCCGTGCAGCAACACGAAGTTTTTGATAAAACGCTCGGTGATGATGCGCGCCATCAGGGCCAGCGCCGTGGATGCCACAAACGCCAGCAGATAGTAGGCGTAAGGAAACGCGACCTCACCGGCCATGGCGAACACCTGATTGATCGCGCTGGCGACCATCATCGGCATGATGAACAGCGTCAGCGAGATAAGAAACGTCATCGCCGCCAGGCGATAAATGCCGGCGATGCCGGCGGTATCCTTCAGGCTTAAACTGGCGAAAGCACCGCGTCGGTGGCTCCGCACGGCGGGGGTGGTGGACGGTAAATCATCGCGATCGAGCACCAATGCGTAGCCGCTGATTTCCGCCTTCAGGGCGGCGTAAGGCAGCAGCTGTTGCCCCAACGCCGGATTCATTACGCACACGTAACCGCCCTGACGATATGCCAGCAGTACATAGTGGCCCGCGCCGTAATGCAGAATCGCCGGTAAAGGCAGCGCCGCCAGATCCCGGTGCTCGAACGCCACCGGATAAGCCGGCAACGCCAGCTCCCCTAAAATGGCGCACAGCGTCGCCAGCGAAGTGCCGTGTTGCGAAGCGGGGTAACGCTCACGCAGTTCCGTCAATGGCGCGCGAACGCCCTGCGTTTCCGCCAACATGGCGATGCAGGCCAGCCCGCACTCATTGATTTCGCTCTGCAAGACCGGCGTAGGGAGGGTGTTTTCCATGCGTAGTGATATCCCTGACTTATTCGTTGATAAAAAATAAAGAGTGCGAATGCCACAGCAACCAATCATCCGCATGTCGCCACAGGGTGCGCTCGACGATCTCCGGCACGGCGCGGCCGACCAGCTCTGTGGCAATCGGTTCTTCTATGTGAATGCGAACGCCGCGATCGTAATAAAGCGAATAGCACACCACTCGAGCCCGCATCGCTCGGGATAATCGAACGATGCCGCTATGCAAATGCGCTGGCCGGTTGAACAAACGGCAAGCCAGTTTGGCCGAGGTGTCCCGGGTGCTGTTCAAGGTGTAATCCGGCGTGATGTCCGGGAAGAGGATGATGTTGCGCCGATGCTCCGTCGCCTCCAGCAGCGCCTGCGACAAGGTGCCGGCAATATGCCGGGGATCGTCGTGAATCGAGCAATAGTCGAGCCGCTGCCGCCATTCCCCCTCAGGCGCTCGCCGCGCTAACGTCTGTGCGTCGCCGGAAACGATCACCGTTGCCCGCCCGGGATAAACGCCCGCGCCGACCAGAGTCGCCAGCACATCGGAAACCGTGTGCATCGGCGCCAACAACACCGGCACCCCGGCGCGATGCAGCGGCTCCACCACCTGATTAAGCTGTGAGGTGCACTGCGCCAAATGCTCCATCAACGCGGCGTTGCGGGCCTGGATCGCCGCCAAATCCAGCCATTGTCGCCGCTGCATCAGCCAGGCGAAGTCCAGCCTGCCGTCGCCCAACAGGCTTTGGCGATTCGCCTCAGCGACCGCTTGCCGGTGGCGAAAACGGCGTTGCTGCAGACCCCACCTCAACCGCCTCTGCATCTTTAGCCACAGGCGATAATCCACGCGCCGCAGCAGAGCGCACGTCAGACTCCGGCTCACCCCGGTGCGGACAGCCGAGAGACGCGCCACGGCGTCCAGGCCGTTACGCCAGGCCAGAAAGCCCCGAACCGCGAGCAGGCGCATCAGGGGGCCAGCGGCTTATCGTGCTGCAACAGCGACAGCAGTTGCTGGCTGAAAGCGGAAAACTCACGGTCTTGCAACGCCAGCCATTTGCGATTGACGATAAAGCTGGGGGTCGCGTTGACCTGGTAATAGCGGCTTACCGCCGTCATATACGCCAACAGTTCCTTGACCCGCTCTGAATCTCTGGTCCGCTGATAGGCGGCCTCGTCGATGCCGTTGGCCACCAACCAGGCGCTGAGCTGCTTTTCATCCGCCAGATTGAGGTTTTCTTTGATAATGGCGCGGTAAGCGGCGGGACGATGCTGCGCCTCGATCCCCATGACCGTCAGGGTGGCGAAGAGGGGCGCAAAGGCCGCCATGCCGGCGTGATCGTCGTCGCTGAAATGCAGGCGCACCAATTTGGCTCCCGCCGGTAAGCGTTTTTCCAGCTCGGCCACGCCGCTTTCGTTAACTTCACAATAGTGGCAGGCGTAAGAGAAGACTTCGACAATGGCGTTATCATCTTGCAATGGGCTTTGCTCTATTTTTTCCGGAGAGATAAAACTCAGGCTTTCCGCCGCCGGCGAGGCCATAACGTAATACTGGAAATAAAGCGCGGTCAAAAAAGAAGAGGCGAAAATAATGACGAGCGTGTAACTAAAAAACAGCAAAGGACGTTTATACATAGCAGACGCATCCTGCGCATAAATAAATGCTCACTTGAGCATGAGCGTTATAAATCAGAAAGGGAGATTGACGGTTCAGCGATAAAAAAGGAATTCATCTCCGTTATCAGGCGGTGCGCGCAAGCGCCCCGCCTGTCCATCACTAACCTAACTGCAAGCGTTCAGCTCGCATCAGCTCGGGATTGTCGGCGTGGAAGGGCAGCTCGCCACCGGCGCCGGATGATAGGTTTTTTTCACGCCGCCAAACTTATCGGCACAGGTGGTCACCAGTTGGCAAGTGCGGTTATTGCCACCGCCCACCCAGGCAAATTCCTTGGTACACACAAAAGTACCGCCGACGATGTTTTCCGCTTCAGACAGGTTGATTTTCTTCATTACAATATCCTTATATATATTAAAATATAAACACACTACCCATCACTCTGCCTGCAAGACAGAGTAATTCTTCAATACATTGAAAAACATTTAATTGATAACAATGAGAGCGCTGCGGGAAAAAGAATAGCCCTCTCACACAAGCAGATCAATACAATTATTTACACTACACCGCAGGCTTAGTGGAATAAGTAACGTTTGATATAAGGATTATTCTAATTTAATTGCTTATAAAAACATGGAAGTTAATTTCACCCCCGGAATAGCCACGATTTATTTGAAGGATAATTCTCAGTTTAAGAGGTAATTAACCAAGAAAATTTCAGATCCGACCAGTTAACCGGTGCTGGAAACAGGCTGAAAAGATTGCTTCCTGCCGCGCCGGACTTACACTGGGCAACAGGACTCTCACTCTTAGGATGCCCATGCTCGCGACTCACGAATACGCCAACGACTTGATTCTGTTTGCCCTGATTGTCGACTGCGGCTCGTTCAGCAAGGCGGCGGAGAGCGCCGGCATTACCAGTTCGGTGGTCAGCAAACGCATCGGGCGGTTGGAAAAATCGCTCGGCGCCCGGCTGATGTACCGCACCACCCGCAGCCTGACGCTGACCGAAAGCGGCCAGGCGCTCTACCAGCAGGCCAAGGAGATCGGCGCCAAAGTGCAGGAAGCGCTGTACGCCGTCAGCGAAAAGAGCGAAGAGCTGACCGGCACCATTCGTATGTCGGTGCCGACCATTTCGGGTGAGCTGCTGCTGAGTGAAAGCGTGGCGGAGTTTTGCGCCCAGCACCCCAGCCTGAAGGTCGAGATGCGGCTGGAAAACCGCTTCGTCGATCTGGTGGAAGAAGGCATCGATCTGGCGATCCGTACCGGCACCATGCCGGACTCCAGCCTGATTGCGCGGCCGATCTTCGATTCCCGCTGGGTGATCGTCTGCTCGCCGGGCTATCTGGAGAACCACCCGGAGCCGCGCAATCCCGACGATCTGCTTAGCCACAACTGCCTGACCTATACCTATCAAGAGAGCGGCACCGCCAACTGGCTGATGAAGCGGCCAGGGCGCAACGAAATCTACGAGCTGCAGGTTGACGGCAACCTGTCGGCCAACAATGCGCGGGCGATCCGCAAAGCGGTGATCGGCGGCCACGGCATCGCCATGGTGCCGCGCTGCATGGTGTACGAAGATTTGCAGGACGGCAAACTGACGGAGATCCTGGCCGGCCACTGCGGCAAGGTATTGGGCATTTACGCCGTCTACCCTTATACCCGCAATCTGCCGTTAAAAACTCGCCTGCTGATCGAACATATCATCGGTTCCTATCAAAATATCAGTCACTACTTTTAAGTTTCCACTCCTGATTATTTCCACGCGTCGTAAAGTACCGCGTGGATTACCGCATTTTTGGACATGAACTCGTGAACATTAACGCCTAATTAATGTGATCCAGCGCATTCATTACACAACATAAAAACCCATCCAATTGATTTTAAATCAATTTAATTCAGCCTCAACAGCCGACATTTTTCCCGTCGCCGGCGCCATTCGCCGATGTTAAAAAATTATCGCGTGGCATCATCGCCAACGTTGTGATTAGAATGAAAATGTTGCGGTAATTAACCTTTCAGTTACATATCTCTGCCCATAAAAATAATAACCCTGAGGATCTTATGCCCCTGCTTTTCAGTATTGCGCCGATCGTCCTGCTGATATGGATGATGACCAAAAGGAATGGTGTGCCCTCTTATCTGGCCCTGCCGCTGACGGCCGCCGTGGTATATGCCCTGCAGCTCTGGTGGTTCGATGCCTCACTGCGGCTGCTGCATGCCAATATCATCACCGCGCTGGTCTCGACGCTGACGCCGATCACCATCATTGCCGGCGCCATTCTGCTCAACAAACTGATGCAGATAAGCGGTGCGGAAAACGTGGTGCGCCGCTGGTTGGAAACCGTTAGCCCCAACCCGGTGGCCCAACTAATGATTATCGGCTGGGCGTTCGCCTTTATGATCGAGGGCGCCAGCGGCTTCGGCACCCCGGCCGCCATCGCCGCGCCGATTCTGGTCGGGCTGGGCTTCAACCCGCTGCGCGTCGCCCTGCTGACGCTGGTGATGAACTCGGTACCGGTCTCCTTCGGCGCCGTGGGCACCCCCACCTGGTTCGGCTTCGCCAACCTCGGCCTGTCGGACGCCAGCCTGCTGGAGATCGGCCGGCAAACCGCGCTGATCCACGTTGTCGCCGGCTTCGTCATTCCTCTGCTTGCGCTGCGCTTTATCGTTTCCTGGCAGGATATTCGCCGCAACCTGCCGTTTATCTTGCTCAGCGTGCTGAGCTGCACCGTCCCCTATCTGCTGCTGGCGCAGGTGAACTATGAGTTCCCGGCGCTGGTCGGCGGCGCTCTCGGCCTGGCGCTGTCGGTGCTGCTGGCGCGCGGCGGCATTGGCCTCGCCAGCGTGGAAAAACCGCAGAGCGCCGCGCAGGCGGTGCCGTTCATGCAGGTGGTCAAGGCGATGACGCCGACCCTACTGCTGATTGCTATCCTGATAGTGACGCGCATTCACCAGTTGGGCCTCAAGGCGCTGCTTAACACCACCACGCTGCTGTGGCAGGAAAACCTCGGCTGGCTCGGGGAGCTGCGCATCAGCCAAGCGCTGATCGTCGAACTGCGGCAGGTGCTGGGCACCTCCGCCGCGGCCGGCTACAAAACGCTGTATGTCCCGGCGCTGATCCCGTTCCTGCTGGTGGTGGTGTTGTGCATTCCGCTGTTCCGTCTGAATGGCGGCCAGGTGCGGCAAATGTTCAGCGAAACCGGCGGGCGCATCACGCGCCCCTTTATCGCCCTGTTCGGCGCGCTGGTCATGGTCAATCTGATGATGCTGGGCGGCGACAACGCGCCGGTGATCCTGATCGGGAAAGCGTTGGCGGCGATGACCGGCGACAGCTGGCTGCTGTTCTCTTCGTTCCTCGGCGCGCTGGGCTCGTTCTTCTCCGGTTCCAACACCGTTTCGAACCTGACGTTCGGCGGCATTCAGCAATCGATCGCCCAGAGCAGCGGCCTCGACGTCAATCTGACGCTGGCCTTGCAGTCCGTCGGCGGCGCCATGGGCAACATGGTATGCCTGAACAACATTATCGCGGTCTGTTCGATCCTGGGGATCGGCAACGCCGAAGGCAAAATCATCAGAAAGACCGCGCTGCCGATGCTGGCGTACGGTGGGATCGCGGCCGCTATGGCGGCGATCCTCTCGCTCTGACTGACAACCCGTTATTTGCAAGAAGACAAGAAGGTAAACACTATGATCATCTCCGCGTCAACCGACTACCGGGCCGCCGCCCAGGCCAAACTGCCGCCGTTTCTGTTTCACTACATCGACGGCGGGGCCTACGCGGAGCATACGCTGAAGCGCAATACCGCAGATCTGGCCGATATTGCCTTGCGCCAGCGCGTGCTGCGCAATATGTCCGAACTCAGCCTGGAGACCACGCTGTTCGGCGAGCAGCTGGCGATGCCGGTGGCGCTGGGGCCGGTGGGGCTGACCGGCATGTACGCCCGCCGCGGCGAAGTGCAGGCCGCGCGCGCCGCGGCCAAAAAAGGCATTCCGTTCACGCTGTCCACCGTGTCGGTCTGCCCCATCGAAGAGGTGGCCCCGGCGATCGATCGGCCGATGTGGTTCCAGCTCTACGTGTTGAAAGACCGCGGCTTTATGCGCAACGCGCTGGAGCGCGCCAAAGCCGCCGGCGTGAAAACGCTGGTGTTCACCGTCGACATGCCGGTGCCCGGCGCCCGTTACCGCGACGCCCACTCGGGGATGAGCGGCCCCAACGCCGCCCTGCGCCGCGTGCTGCAGGCGTTTACCCATCCGCAGTGGGCCTGGGATGTCGGCCTGTTCGGCAAGCCGCACGATCTGGGCAACGTCTCGGCCTACCGCGGCAAACCGACCAGCCTGGAAGACTACATCGGCTGGCTGGGCGCCAACTTCGATCCGTCGATTTCCTGGAAAGATCTGGAGTGGATCCGCGAATTCTGGGACGGCCCGATGATCATCAAAGGCATTCTGGATCCGGAAGACGCCAAAGACGCAGTGCGCTTCGGCGCCGACGGCATCATCGTCTCCAACCACGGCGGCCGCCAGCTGGACGGCGTGCTGTCGACCGCGCGCGCCATGCCGGCGATCGCCGACGCGGTGAAAGGCGACATTACCTTACTGGCCGATTCCGGCATCCGCAGCGGCCTGGACGTGGTGCGCATGATCGCGCTGGGCGCCGACAGCGTGCTGCTGGGGCGCGCCTTCGTCTATGCGCTGGCGGCGGCCGGCGAAGCCGGGGTGGCTAACTTGCTGGATCTGATCGACAAAGAGATGCGCGTCGCCATGACGCTCACCGGCGCGAAAACCATTGCGGAGATCAACGCCGGATCGCTGGTCAGAAACGCCTGACTCACAGCGGCTGCACGCCCTCCGGGTAGACGTTGTAGCTCATCTTGCTGATGAAGGCCCCGGCCGGTGACACCAGAACCCGGCCGGCGGCGTCCAACCCGAGGAAGGTGCCGGTGCAGCGCCCGGAGATAAAGTCGAAGAAGAACACCGAGCACACCGGGATAATCTTTTCCCGGAAGGTGAACAGGAACATCTCGTCCTCAAACTTGTAGTAAGTGGCGTAATCCATGTCGCCGTGCCCGAACTGCTCGCCGCGCAGGTTTTGCCAGGCATAACGCTCGGTGTTGACGTAGAAGTGCTCGTAGTAATGGTTGGGGCTGTAAACGTTCAGCGTGCGATAACCGATCAGCTCGCGGGTCAGATGCGGCGCGATGCCGCCCGGCGTGACGCCGGCAATCAGCCCAACGTGGAAGCTTTGCTTGAGGCGGGATCCCTTTTCCACCGTTTGTTCGGGCAACAGCGTGCTGCGCACCAGCAGCGCCCGGCCGCTGTCGCGGTTGAGCACCAGCGTCAGGCATTCGTTGCCCGGCGACTGCAGCGGAATATTGAAGAAATAGCGCGCGGCGGAGGTTTGCACCTCTTCGTAAGCGTCCTCACCGCTCTCCCCTCCCCAGGCCCACAGCACCCGTTGCCGGTCGGCGCTGAAACGCAGCGTGATGTCCCCGCCGTCTTCAAAGGCGATCTGCAGCGTTTTGCCGCGCCAGTCCTGAGAGCCCGGCAACCGGTTGGTATCGATGCCGCGCGCGAAATCGTCGTAATTCTTCCAGTCCGGCTCGGCATTTTGATTCAGTACGGATGATTCTGCTGACATCTTCGCTCTCCTTGATTGAATGGGATAAAACTCGTCTCAAACGTCGGCGACGCCCGCCGGCTTCACCGCTCGGCGGTTCACCACGGCAGGGGCGGTTTCATCGAGAAAACAACTCAGTACCCCGGCGCACACGGCACCGGCGGCCGCCAGCCACATTACGCTAACCAGGCCGTAGCGATCGGCGATCAGCCCGGCGATAAACGGCGCCAGGCAGCCGCCAATCACCTCGCCGATCCCCATCACCAGCCCCAACGCGGTGGCGATGCGCGCCGGCGACACCGTTTCCGACGGGATGGTGGCCATAAACAGCGTGAAACAGCCAAGGCCGGTATAAGACAGGAACACCAGCACGCCCAGCAGCCACGGATTGGCGACGTAGCTCAGGAACAGCGGGCAGCACACCGCCAGCAGCGAAAAGAAAATCAGCGTCGGTTTGCGCCCAAGGCGATCGGAGATCGCCGGTACCGCCACGCCCCAGAAGACCCAGGCGGCGCCGATGGCGCTCATGATGCCGCCCATCGTGCCTTCACCGAAGCCACGGTCGGTCACCAAAAAGTTAGGGGTGAAGGTAATGATGATCATGAACCAGGTGACGAACACGCAGGAGATCAGAATGCACAGCGCCACGTTCTTGATTTTGAACAGCTCGCCGTAAGCGGCCTTGCCCGCCGGCTTACCCGCCGCCGGCGCGGCGCTGAAAGCGGGATCCTTTTTGCCGTTCACATAGCGATAGATCAGCCACGCCAGAATGATGCCCGGCACGGCGGTCAGGTGAAACGCCATGCTCCATCCCCACTTCTGCGCCAGATAGATGATCAGCGGCGGCGCGATGATGCCACCCAACAGCCCCGGCGCCGCGCCCTGGATCAATCCCATGTTGAAACCGCGGCGCTGCGGCTGCGATCTTTCCACCATCAACGATTGCGCGATCGGCAATACCGGCCCCTCAGCAATCCCCATCAGCGCCCGGAAGATCAAGAGCATGGCAAACCCGCTGACCAGCCCCGACAGTGCGGAGAACAGCGAAAACACCAGGATCGACAGGATCAGCATCGGTTTACGGATATTAAAACGATCGGCTATCGCCCCCAACCCGGCGCCGGACAGTGCCCAGGTTAGCGCCAACACCGCCGACAGCGTGCCGAGATGCACGTTGCTGAGCTTGAGGTCGGCGGCAATCATCGGAAACAGAAACGAGATGGTCAGACGATCGACGAACACGCAGCCGAACACGAAAAACAAAATAATCAGCAACCGGTTCTCTTCACTTAATGCTCTGCGTGCCGCTGGCGATGTATTCATAGCGTCATTTGTCCATAAGTTAACTTATGAATGGCGACCCGCCATGGCATAAGTGTGTTAAGCGCTCGGCCAAGAGAGAAATTGGCCCTCCGTCACGACAACAACTCATTAACATGTTAATGACATAAAATTATCGCAAGCCGGCGGTCTGTCAACCGGCGCTCTTCGAGAGACAAATGAAATTCTGAACGGGTACTATTTCAATATCGCATTATCACCTTCAGGTTATTTATCCTTCTGTTATTGATAAATATAAAATAATGTCCGGTACTTTCTTGCGATTAAAAAAAGCCTGTTTGCACGTTATTTGCGAATAATCCCATCGATGACGCTTCAGGCTTATTAATTTTTCATCGGCATTGAATGATCCCCGCACGCGCTTCAGAGCCATTTTTATCTATTGAATCATCTCGTTTTATTTTAAGGCCGCAGAAAAAACTAACTCTTACGAGGGAAAGGCCAACGGCGGGGTTATATAACCCCATCTGGACAATAACAAAAGCGCAGAGCGTGACGTAAATCACGACAAATATGCCGTATCCTGCAAAGCAATTATGCTCGCAACAGCAATTATCTATTGCGATTAGGGCTGTTTATCTCAATTAAGCGCCATGCAACACTTCGTGCCATCGTTCGACACCGCGCCGCAAGGCCTGAGACGGAGTGACACATGAGCATCGAAAAATTAACCCGGGAGCCGCTTTCCATCGGCATCGAGTTGCCGCTGGACAACGATTGGTCCACCAGCGGGCAGCTGAAACGCCAGCAGGACGGGCGGCCGTTCGGCGTGCCGGACATGAGCGAACACGCTGCGCGCATCAAGCTGGCCGATGAGCTCGGCTTTCGCGCCGCCTGGGTTCGCGACGTGCCGCTGTATGATCCGGACTTCGGCGACGCCGCGCAGGTGTTTGAGACCTTTACCTACCTCGGCTACCTGTCCAGCCTGACGCGCAATATTCTGCTCGGTACCGCGGCCGTGGTGCTGCCGCTGCGGCAGCCGTGGCTGGTGCGCAAAGCGGCTTCCACGCTGCAAACGCTGAGCGGCGATCGTCTGTTGCTCGGCGTCGCCAGCGGCGATCGCCCCGTGGAGTACCCGCTGTTCGGCGCCGATTACGCCGCGCGCGGTGAAAGCTTCCGCGCCAGCGTCGGCATTCTCAAAGGGGAAGCCGACAGCGCGCTGCAACCGGGACTGCGCCTGCTGCCGGCCACGCCGCCGCCGCCGCTGCTGGTCGCCGGGCTGGCGCAACAAACGCCCGAGTGGGTGGGGAAAAATATGGATGGCTGGCTGTCGTATCCCGGCACGCCTGCGGACCACGTTTCGCGGGTCAAACTCTGGCGCAACGTAGCCGGTGACAAGCCCTACGTCAGCTTTATTCATCTCGACCTCACCGATAACGCCGACGCGCCGATTCAGCGCCATCGCTTCGGCATCAAGAGCGGCCGCAATGGATTGATTCAGGAACTGAGCGCCATGCGTGACGCCGGGGTCAATCACATCGGCCTGCATTTTCGCCGCAACCAGCGGCCGCTGGAAGAGACGATGCAGGAGATCGGCCAACTGGTGTTGCCGGAATTCCATCGCGCCTGACGCCCGCTTTAGCCCGCTATTCCGACCTGAGCTGGACTTTGCCCCGTTACCGGGGCTTTTTTATTTCCGCCGCTGCTGGTTCATAACAACTCGGTCTAATCCCTGCCGTCAAACGGCGGCATGATGACAAGGAAACGAGCCACCATGAGGAATGAGCAATGACGGCAAAACTGACAGAAGCAGGCTTTTGGCGCAAAACCGCCGACTCTTCATCGCTGCGCGAGCCGCGCGTGCTGATCCGGGTCTACGTCAACGAAGGCGAGATTGACCGCGCCATCGCGTTTTACGAGCAGCTGCACGGCGTGGAAGCGGATATGCGTTTCAACTTCCCCGAGCATCGGCTGGTGCTGGCGGCGGTGGGGCCATTTCTGATCCTGGAAGGCTCGGAAGAAAACCTGCGTCCTTTTCGCAGCACCGTCGGCACGTTGCTGGTCGATGACATTTATCCCTACCACCAGCGGCTACAGGCCGCCGGCGCCGATATCTTCTTTGGCCCGGTGGAAGTGCCCACCGGCGCCTGTTTCAATGCGCGCCTGCCGGATGGCACGATTATCGAATACGTGCATCATCGGCCGCGCGCGGACGAATAAGCCGCCTCAGGGGAGCGCCGGCTTCATGGCGTAGCCGCGCAGATCCTTGCGCAGGCTGAGCATGTACAGCACGATCACCGCCGAGAAAGGCAAGCCGCACAGCACCACGGCAGTCTGCATCGCGCTGAAACTGCCGGCGTACAGCAGCCCGGCGCACACCAGCGTGGTGACCGCCGCCCAGAACACCCGGAGCCAGGCCGGCGCGTCATCGTGGGCGGAACCCCCCTGGCAGGACAGATTCGCTATCATCAGCGTGCCGGAATCGACCGGCGTCAGGAACAGCACGAAGCTTATCACCACCACAAAACCGGCGGTCAGCTGGGTATAGGGCAGGTATTCGAACAGCTTGAACACCGCCATCGGCGGATCGCTTTGCGCCACCTGCCCCAGAATCGCTTGCCCGCCCTCCAGCACCAGACTGATGGCGGTATTGCCGAAGATCGACAGCCAAGCCAGCGTGAACCCCAGCGGGATCAACAACACGCCGAAGATCAGTTCGCGGATGGTACGGCCTTTGGAAATACGCGCGATAAACAGCCCGACAAACGGCGCCCACGCCACCCACCAGGCCCAATAGAACAGTGTCCAGGCGCCCTGCCACTGGCGCGCCTTGCCGTACAGATACATATCGAAGCTGCGACTGACGAGCGAGGTCAGATAATCCCCAATGTTCTGCAACATGCCGTTGAGCAGGTTCAGCGTCGGGCCGGCCAGAAACACGAACAGCAACAGCAGGCACAGGAAGCCGACGTTGATGTTCGACAGCATGGCAATGCCCTTCTCGACGCCGGTGACCGCCGCCAGCGTGGCCACCACCATCATCACCACGATCAGCGCCAGCAGCACGCCGGTGCTTTGCGGGATATCGAACAGGTAGAACAGCCCCGAGTTCACCAACAGCGCGCCGATCCCCAGGTTGGTCACCATCGAGATAACCGTCACCAGAATGCCGAAGCTGTCCACCAGATGGCCGACGCCGCCGTGGATGCGCTCGCCGAAGATCGGGTACAGCGCGGAACGCAGCGCCAGCGGCAAACCGCGACAATAGGCGAAATAGGCAAGCGCGGTGGCGATCAACGCATACAGCGCCCAACCGTGCAGCCCCCAGTGTAAAAAGGTCAGCGCCATCGCCTGCCGCGCCGCCTGTACGCTGCCGCCGTCGCCTTCCGGTGGCGACAGGAAGTGATCCAACGGCTCATAGGCGCCGTAATACACCAGCGCAATGCCGATGCCCGACGAGAACAGCATCGCCACCCAGGAGGGATAGCTAAACTGCGGCGGCTCATCATCCTGGCTGAGGCGAATATGGCCAAAGCGCGACAGCGCCAGCCAGAACACGAACACCATACAGGCGACCATCAACAGCATGTAATACCAGCCGAACACGTCGGCCACCCAACTTTGCGCGACATTCAGCCACTGTTTGCTGGCGGCGGGAAACAGCACAATCAGCGCCCCCAGCAGCAAGATCACCGCGGCTGAGCCGAAAAATACCGGGACATTCAATCTGACAGGTTCTTCGTCAAGCGATGGAGGAGTTTTTATTGTCATTGGCAGGCTTCCATGATGCGAAAGACAGACGATTTAAATGCAACTTTTAATTAACATTTTATCGTCATTTATTTGACATTTTCGCAGCATATAGAGTATTGATTGACCGTTCAATCAATCAAATTCAAAGTGTGATTTGCCTATCAGTTGGGGAAAATATGTACCGCAGAGACATTCCTGAGCAGCGCAAGGAGCAGTTGATTAACGCCGCCTTCGAAACCATCAGCGTGGTGGGGTTGGCCGGCGTCACCCTGTCGCAGGTGGCGAAAGAAGCCGGGCTGTCGACCGGCATCGTCAGCCACTATTTTGGCGATAAGGAGGGATTGTTGAGCGCGACCATGCGCAAGATCCTGCGCGATCTGCGCGACGCGGTGGCCGAGTGCCGCGCTCAGGCGGCGAGCGACAGCCAGTCGCAGCTGTGCGCCATCATTCAGGGCAACTTCCACCCCAGTCAAACCAACGCCATTTCCATGCGCGCCTGGCTCGACTTCTGGGCCGCCAGCATGCACCAGCCGGTGCTGCGCCGCCTGCAGCGCGCCAACGATCGGCGGCTCTATTCCAATATATGCAGCCAGTTCCGCCGCGAGCTGCCGCTGCAGCAGGCGCGCGACGCGGCGCGCGGGCTAGCGGCGATGATCGATGGGCTCTGGCTGCGCGGCAGCCTGGCCGGGGATGACACCGATCTGCAGCAGGATTACCGCATCGCCTGCGACTACGTGATACAACGGCTCAAGGCCGCGCCATCGATGGTGTGAACGGCAGCGTCAGCGCGGTTCCTGCTCTTCGCTGTACTGGGTTTGCCACATGGCGGCGTAGCGGCCGTTCACCGCCAACAGCGCCTCATGCCCCCCGCGCTCGACGATCTCCCCCGCCTCCAGCACGATGATCTCATCGGCGTCCACCACGGTGGAGAGCCGATGGGCGATCACCAGCGTGGTGTGGTTGCGGCTCACCTCGCGCAGGTGCCCCTGGATTTCGCGCTCGGTCTGGGTATCCAGCGCGCTGGTCGCCTCGTCGAACACCAGGATGGCCGGATTTTTCAGGATGGTGCGCGCGATCGCCACCCGCTGCTTTTCACCGCCCGACAGCTTCAGCCCGCGCTCACCCACCCGGGTGTCGTAACCGTCAGGCAGACCGACGATAAAATCATGGATATGCGCCAGCCGCGCCGCCCGCTCGATTTCTTCATCGCTGGAGCCGGTTTTGCCGTAACCGATGTTGTAACGCAGCGTATCGTTGAACAGCACCGTATCCTGCGGCACGATGCCGATCGCCTGCCGCAGACTGGCCTGGGTCAGTTGGCGAATGTCCTGGCCGTCGAGGGTAATGGCGCCGCCCTGCACGTCGTAAAAGCGAAACAGCAGGCGCGACAGCGTGGACTTGCCCGCGCCGGAGGCGCCGACCACCGCCACCGTGTGGCCCGCCGGAATGGTAAAGCTCACCTGCTTGAGGATTGGCCGGCGCGTGTCGTAACCGAAGCTGACCGCGTCGAACCGCACTTCGCCGCGGTCGAGGCGCAGCGGCTGCGCATCCGGGCTATCGACGATCTCACGCTTTTCCTGCAGCAAATCGAACATGTTCTCCATGTCGATCAGCGCCTGGCGCACCTCGGAATAAATAAAGCCGAAGAAGTTCAGCGGCTGATACAGCTGCAGCAGGTAGGCGTTAACCAGCACGAAGTCGCCGACCGTCATCGTCCCCTGGGTAATGCCTTGCGCCGCCATGGCCATCATCACGATCAGCCCGATCGAGATAATGGCGGTTTGCCCCAGGTTGATCGCGGTAAAACTGAATTGGTTCTTGATGGCGGCGTATTCGTACAGCCGCCGCGACAGGTCGAAACGCTCGGCCTCGAACTCTTCATTGCCGAAGTACTTCACGGTCTCATAGTTCAGCAGACTGTCGATGGATTTGCTGTTGGCGTCGGCGTTGGCCTTGTTGAGCTCGCGGCGAAAACGGGTGCGCCAGCTCACCGCCAGCACGGTAAACAGGATGTAGCAGCCGACCGTGGTCAGGATCGCCAGCGCAAACCAGCCGTTCAACATATGCCACATGATTGCCGTGACCAGCGTCAGTTCGAACAGGATCGGCACGATGGAGAACAGCAGCCGCGACAGCACCGTGGACACCGCCTGGGTGCCGCGCTCGATGGATAGCGACAGCCCGCCGGTCTGGCGCTCCAGATGGAAGCGCAGGCTCAGCGCATGCAGCTGGCGGAACACCCGCACGCCCAGCAGGCGCGTGGCGTTCTGGCTGACGTGGATAAACATCACGTTGCGCAGCTCCTCAAACAGCGCGCCGCCCACCCGCGCCACGCCGTAGGCGATAATCAGCCCCAACGGCACCGCCAGCATTTTCGCCGTCTCGCCGCTCAGCGCATCGACCATCGCTTTGTAGGCCAGCGGCACCAGCGTGGTGCTGACCTTGGCCGCCACCATGAACACGAAGGCCACCACCAGATACCCCCGCAGCCGCGGGTTGTCTTTCGGCCACAGATAGGGCAGCAGGAATTTCAGCAAGCGGGAACGATCCATCATGTAATATTCATCTTCTCGGTCGGGCTCGCGGCGCATGGCCGCGCGGGGGTTATGAGTTTGGCCTGGCCGGCGGCGAACGCCGCAGCCATTCCGTTTTCCTGCGATGGCAACTCAGCATCATCCGTCAGGAGAGGCGGCGGCGACTCGGGCAAAGTTCAGGCATGGAGGAGACAATCACATGACCCAGACGTATGCAAAGCGCTTTGCGCAGGTCTTTGACTATATCGACCGCCACCTGGACGAGGCGCTTACCGTCGACAAGCTGAGCGAAGTGGCCCATTTTTCGCGCTTTCACTTTCAACGCCAGTTTAGCGCGTATTGCGGCATCTCGGTGTGGCGTTATATCCAGTGGATGAGGCTTAAACGCGCCTCTTACCGCCTGGCGTATAACCCGCTGGAGCCGGTGATTGACATCGCGCTGGACGCCGGCTTTCAAAACCCGGAGTCCTTCAGCCGCGCCTTCAAACAGGCGTTCAGCCAAACGCCGAGCCAGTTTCGCAAACAGCCGGCCTGGATCGATTGGCAGCAGCGCTTTCCCGAACCGAAACACAGAAGGAAACACCCCATGAAGGTAGACATTGTCGACTGCCCGGCCACGCCGGTGGCGATGCTCGAACATCGCGGCCCGTCCGCGCTGGTCAATGAAACCGCCGCGCGCTTTATCGAGTGGCGTAAAACCAGCGGCCTGTCGCCGGTCAGAAGCAGCCGCACGTACGGCATCGCGCCGCACGATCCGGCCACCACCGAAGCGCAGGACTTCCGCTTCTACCTCTGCGGGGAGGTCACGGCGCCGATCCCGGAGGACAACGCCTTCGGCGTGGTGAACAGCATGCTGCCGGCCGGACGCTGCGCGGTGCTGCGCCATCTCGGATCGCTGGATGGGCTCTCGGAAAGCGCCCGCTATCTCTACAGCGAGTGGTTGCCGGCCAGCGGCGAGGAGCTGCGCGACTTTCCGCTCTATTTCCACTACCACAACTTCGTGCACGAGGTAGCGGAATATGAACTGGTGACCGATCTTTATCTGCCGCTGAAATAGCTGACATCCGGCCCCGCAAGGAGCCGGATTGACGTTAACAGGACGGCGACGATCCCTGCGGCGGCAGATAGCGCTGCGGATCGAGCGCGGTGGCGCGGTAGCGGATCTGGAAATGCAGGAACACAGAATCGGTGCCGGTGCTGCCCATGGTGCCGATCTTCTGCCCCGCTTTCACATCCTGGCCATTGCGCACCAGCGTGGTGTCGTTGTGCGCATAGGCGGTAATAAAGTCTTCGCCGTGCTTAATCATGATCAGGTTGCCGTAGCCGCGCAGTTGGTTGCCGACGTACACCACTTTGCCCTTGGCGGAAGCATAGATCGGCTGGCCGCGTTTACCGGCGATGTCGATGCCCTTGTTACCGCCATCGGCATTGGAGTACGCCTGCACGATCCGGCCGCTGGTCGGCCAGCGCCAGCAACGTGCGGCGCCCGGCGGCGGCGTTTGCTTGGCGATCGCGGCGGAAGACGAGGATGTTTTACGGCGCGTAGCGGCGGTTTTGGTCGGCGCGCCGCCGCTCAGCCGTAGTTTTTGCCCCACTTCCAGATTATAGGGCGGGCGTATCTTGTTGATTCTGGCCAGATCGCCGACTTCGCTGTCGGTGATCCAGGCGATGTAGTACAGCGTATCGCCCCGTTTGACGGTGTAGGACTTGCCGGTGTAGCTGCCCTTCGGCAGTTTGTCGTAGTCGCGGTTGTAGGTGTTTTTACCCGAACACCCGGCCAACAGCAGCCCCAATGTCAGACACACCGCGATGCGGCGCCACCTTGCCAGCTTGCTTCCTGTGCTCAAATCCTGTCCCCAATCGTCTTTCGGTTCTGATACGCGTCAGCCGCACAGTGTAACATTTGCGCCGGGTCAGTCAAAAACCCCCAGACGGTCTATGCTAAACAGGTAAGGATGACTGATTAATTACCCAACGACGAAATGGAGTACTGTCATGTTGAACCTCGACCGCAATAATCTGCCCCTCCTGAGCGAAGAGCTGCTCAAAAAGCAACGCACCACCCTGCTGATCATCGCCTTCCTGCTGCTGGCGGGCGGCATACTGTGCCTGGTGAATCCTTTCGCCTCCGGCGCAGCGCTGAGCATCGTGGTGGGCGTCCTGCTGCTGTTGAGCGGCGCCGGGCTGATTATCGCCATGATAGCCAACCGGGCGCAGAATACCTGGCCGATGATCGGCGGCATTTTGCTGGGCGTAGCCTACCTGATTATCGGCTATGTGTTCATCACCAGCCCGCTGGCGGGCATTCTGGCGCTGGCCGTCTACCTCGCCGTGCTGTTTGCGCTCGGCGGCATCGCGCGCCTGGCGGCAGGCTATATGCGCCGCGGCCTGCCGGGCAACTGGCTGCAGTTCGTCATCGGCGTGCTCGATTTGATCATCGCCTGGATGCTGATCGGCTCAGGCCCGGCGGCGTCGGTGACGCTGGTGACGGCGATCGTCGGCATCGAGATGCTGGTCAGTTCCTTTGCCCTGTTCCAGGCGGCGAATCTGTTTAAACGCGCCTGATCGTAACGGCCCGCCGACGGCGGGCCGCCATCCCCTCCCCATTTGCAAACAAAACAAGGCGATACCCCCTCAGCTTGTCCGTGGTTATCTTCATCGGTAAGTGCCAATATAGGCGAAGACAAGGGAGCTGAAACCGATGACAACCCATTCCAAACCGTTGAACTCGCGGGAAGTCTGCCTGCAATTACGCCACTTCAACCAGGTAATCGGGCAACAATGCCGCAATATGGCGCGCCAAAAAACCGCTTGCCCGTGCTGCCTGACGGACATCGCCACCGGCTGCGACGCCGGTATCAAACTGTGTGGACAGCAGTTGGCCAAACCCAACCCGCAAACTCCGTTATTCCGGCAGATTCGCAACCTGCTGCTCGACCTGCGCGCAGAAGCGATAGGGGTTCACAGAATAGACGTCCTGAACCGCACCAATAACGAAATCTCCTGGCTGTTGCGCGAGCTTTATTTCGAGACATTCTGAACACGAGGGCCGCGCGCCCATCGCTTGATACCTGCCGGTGCGGGCAAGATGCCGCACCGTTTCACCGCCGCACCAGCCGACTTTTCGCCACTTTATCTCTTCGCGTTCACCCCACTTTACGACCGCCATCACACCTCGCCAACCCCACATTGCGTTGGTTATAGAGTCGTCTACAATTCAATCGAATTACCCCCTACAACATCAGAAATTATTATTATTAGAGGTGATTATGTTACAGAAACACGAAAACGTAATAAGTATGACTGTACTAAGCCCGCAAGCCACCCAAGAGCTGATGCCCTCATTTTCTTCCTTGCCCCACACGCAACATGCCGACGGCAAATATCGCCTGCGCCGTTATTCCGTCGTGAAATACCTCAACCCCAACATCGCCGAAGTAGGGCCGCGCACCTTCATGCAGTCGGATCAGATCAACCATTTCCAGGGCAACGTGGTGCGCCGCTTCGAGCCTATCGACAGCGCCGTGCTGCAGAGCGCCGGCATGGCGGAAATGTGCAACCTGTTTGCCGAAAACAACGAACTGCCGGAAGGCGCCGAAATAGAGATCCACCAGATGCGCGTGGTCGCCATCCAAAAAGATACGCTGGTGGCGCCGGAAGGCATTCACCAGGACGGTTTCGACCATATCGCGATGATCGCCATTCACCGCCACAATATCGTCGGCGGCGAAATCATGCTGTACGACGACAGCCGCCACGATCCTTTCTTCAAAAAAGCGCTGGCCGACGGTGAAGCCGTGCTGTTGGCGGACAGTAAACTGTGGCACAACGCCACGCCGATCAATACCGTAAGCCCGAATGAAGAAGGCTATCTGGATCTCTTCGTCCTCACCGCTCGGGGAGAGAAAGCATGACCTTTACCCCCGAGCTCGCCCGACGCCAGTTCAGCGCCCTGTCCCGGCAGATCGACGGCAAACCGGCGATCTTTTTCGACGGCCCCGGCGGTGCGCAAGTTTCCCGGGGCGTGCTGGAAAAAATGACCGACTACCTGGGGAAGTACAACGCCAACCTGGGCGGGCACTACTTCTCCAGCCGGGTTACCGGCGAGGTGATGAGTCAGGCGCGCGAATCGGTGCGCGCCTTGTTAAATGCGCCGTCGCCCGACAACATCGTCTTCGGCATGAACATGACCACGCTGACCTTTCATCTCAGCCGCATCATCAGTCGCGATTGGCGGGACGGCGATGAGGTCATCGTCACCGCGCTGGATCACTACGCCAACGTCTCCAGCTGGCAGCAGGCCGCCGCCGACAAAGGCGCCGTGGTGCATCAGATAGCGCTGGAGAGCGCCGATTGTTCTCTCGACGCGGCAAAAGTGTGCGCGCGCATCAACGCCAACACGCGTCTGGTGGCGGTCAGCTACGCGTCCAACGTCACCGGCAGCATCGTCGATATCAAAACCATCGTTGAAGCCGCGCATCGGGTGGGCGCGCAGGTGTATGTCGACGCCGTTCATTACGCGCCGCATAACCTGATCGACGTGCAGGCGTTGGGATGTGACTTCCTGGTGTGCTCCGCCTACAAATTCTTTGGCCCGCACGTCGGCATGGCCTACATCGCACCGCAGTGGCTGCAGCGCCTGCGGCCGTACAAAGTCGAGCCGGCCACTGACGTCGGCCCCGGCCGTTTCGAGACCGGCACGCAGAGCTTCGAAGCGCTGGCCGGCGTCGCGGCCGCTATCGAGTATTTGGCGCAGTGGGGCACGCCCGACGCGCCGTTAAGGCAGCGCTTGCAGGAGAGCTTCGCCGCCTACCACCGGCATGAAGAGGCGCTGTGCCGCCACTTTTTGCAACGGCTGCAGCAACTCGACGGCGTGCGGCTCTACGGCAATCCGCAGGCGGACAGCGCACGCCGCACGCCGACCTTCGCCCTGACCTTCAGCGGCCAGGCGCCCGACGCGATCGCCCGACGGCTGGGGCACCACAACATCTGCGCCGGTAGCGGACATTTCTATGCGCTGGGCCTGATTCAGCAACTGGGGCTGCAGGACGGCGGCGTGCTGCGCATCGGCATGATGCACTACAACACCCTTGATGAGATCGATACGCTGTTTGAAATACTCGCCAAGGAGACCCTCGGTTAATGCGCCATAACGGCCTGCCCGGTTTTCCGGCGGGCCACACCGCATGAATAGCCGTGCGTCTCGCCGGAGGCGTTAAACGTGAATAACGCTCCCCCTGTTTGAGGGGTTGGGTAGAATAGGCGGGATTTTTTTGAAAAGGGATTTTAACGTTGAGAAAATATGCCGTTATCACCGCCGCGTTGATGATGTCTTCCTGCGCCACGCCGGAAAAGTGGGAAGCGCAAACGGCGGCTCCGACACCCCTTGAAGCCGCCAGAGCAAGCTGCCGACAAGAAGCCGAACAACGCTATCCCGTGAGCCTGTCTTTAGACACCCGCTCGCCTGTATTCTCCTCCATGAATATCAACGGCGCGGATATCCCCAATACTCACGGCGTCGTTTTTCCTTCGGACCGCAATGAAATGCGCAGAAAAGAACACGTTAATGCCTGCATGAAATTGGAGGGATGGGAAAATAAGAATAAGGTGACGGGGTTATTGGCCTTTTTATTTAACTAACGGCAACGTGAATTATTCGGAATTACCGCGTAGAGACAGCGGTAATTCCGCTCTATAGAGCGGCGTCGGCCTCCTGCGCCAGCCCGACTATTTTGCTACGATATTACAGTCACCACCTTTCCTCCATTCAGGGCGATAATCAAACAAATGGAATAAATCAATTTATGAGTGAGAAAGACACCTCCTTAAATAAGCCGCAAAGCCATATCAACAAAGCGGTATTCTTCACCTCTGCAGTCCTCATTTTTCTTCTGGTCGCCTTCGCCGCCTTTTTCCCCGACGTCGCTGACAAAAACTTCAAGCTTCTGCAGCAACAAATCTTCACCAACGCCAGCTGGTTTTATATTTTGGCCGTGGCGCTCATATTGCTCAGCGTGACGTTTCTGGGGCTTTCTCGTTACGGCGACATCAAACTTGGCCCCGATCATGCGCAACCCGATTTTCGCTATCACTCCTGGTTTGCCATGCTGTTTTCGGCGGGGATGGGCATTGGTCTGATGTTCTTCGGCGTGGCAGAACCGGTTATGCACTATCTCTCGCCGCCGGTCGGCACGCCCGAGAGCATCGAGGCGGCCAAACAGGCCATGCGCCTGACCTTTTTCCACTGGGGGCTGCATGCCTGGGCGATCTACGCCATCGTGGCGTTGATTCTGGCCTTCTTCAGCTATCGGCATGGCCTGCCGTTGACCCTGCGCTCCGCGCTTTATCCGATCATCGGCGATCGCATTTATGGCCCTATCGGCCACGCCGTCGATATCTTCGCCGTCATCGGCACCGTATTCGGGGTCGCGACCTCGCTGGGTTATGGCGTATTGCAGGTCAACGCCGGGCTTAACCACCTGTTTGGCGTGCCAATCAACGAAACCGTTCAGGTGATATTAATCGTGGTGATTACCGGGCTGGCCACCATTTCCGTGGTTTCCGGGCTGGAGAAGGGCATACGCTTTCTGTCGGAGCTGAACCTCAGCCTGGCGCTGTTGCTCCTGGCCTTGGTCTTGCTGTTGGGGCCAACCGTTTTGCTGTTGAAATCCTTTGTGGAAAATACCGGCGGCTATCTGTCCGAGCTGGTCAGCAAAACCTTCAACCTGTATGCCTATGAACCCAAATCCAGCAACTGGCTAGGCGGATGGACGCTGCTCTACTGGGGGTGGTGGCTCTCCTGGTCGCCTTTCGTCGGGATGTTCATCGCACGGGTTTCCCGCGGCCGAACCATCCGCGAATTTGTCACGGGCGTGCTGTTCGTCCCGGCCGGCTTCACCCTCATGTGGATGACCGTGTTCGGCAACAGCGCCATTTACCTCATCATGGAAAAGGGCGCGACAGATCTCGCCGCTACGGTACAACAAGACGTGGCCTTGGCGTTGTTTAACTTCCTGGAGCATTTCCCATTCTCCAGCGTACTTTCGTTTATCGCCATGGCGATGGTTATCGTCTTTTTTGTCACGTCCGCCGACTCCGGCGCCATGGTCGTGGATACGCTGGCTTCGGGCGGCTCCAGCAACACGCCGGTATGGCAACGCATTTTCTGGGCGTCGCTGATGGGCATCGTCGCCATCGCCTTGCTGATCGCCGGGGGGCTCAGCGCGCTGCAAACCGTCACCATCGCCAGCGCGCTGCCTTTCTCGGCCATCTTGCTGATATCCATTTACGGTTTGCTTAAGGCGCTGCGTCGCGATCTGACCAAGCGCGACAGCCAGAATATGGCCACCATCGCCCCTACCGCCGCCCGCAATCCTATCCCCTGGCAGCGCAGGCTGCGTAATATCGCTTATTTGCCAAAGCGCTCGCTGGTTAAGCGCTTTATGGACGAAGTCATCCAGTCGGCCATGACGCTGGTGCAGGAGGAGCTGAGTAAGCAAGGCACGCTCAGCAGTATCAACACCGGCGCGGAAGATCGCATTCGTTTCGAGGTTGATTTAGGCGATGAGCTTAACTTTATCTATGAAGTCAGACTGCGCGGCTACAGCTCGCCGACCTTCGCCCTGGCCGGGCTGGATAATGATGAACAGCAAGCCGAGCAGCACAAATATTATCGCGCGGAGATCTACCTGAAAGAAGGCGGCCAGAACTACGATGTCATGGGCTGGAATCAGGAGCAGTTGATCAACGATATTCTCGACCAGTACGAAAAGCATCTGCATTTCTTGCATCTGGTGCGCTGAATGCCGACATGCCGTCCCCAGGGGCGGCATTTTTTTGCCCTGCCTTCCTCCCTGCGGCGCTGATGATGCGGGTGGGATGGCGGGCGACCAGAAATAATGCTTACATGTGCAAAGGATTGGGTTGGGGTAACGTTTTGGAGAATCAGGATGCTTTTATGAGGGGGTACTGGAGCGGGTGAAGGGAATCGAACCCTCGTATGCAGCTTGGGAAGCTGCCGTTCTACCATTGAACTACACCCGCATCGGTGTGCGACAGGCATTATAACCGGTTATCGGCGGCGGGCAAGCGGAGATGGCGCGTAACTGTCGATGTTTTAAGCGGTTAAGTCCTGCAGACGAAAAAAAACCGGCGCAGTTGCCCGCACCGGTTGTTGCACGCTAAACGCGATTATTTCTGCGGGCGCATCGCCGGGAACAGAATCACGTCGCGGATGGTGTGGCTGTTGGTGAACAGCATCACCATGCGGTCGATGCCGATGCCCAGACCGGCGGTCGGCGGCAGGCCGTGCTCCAGCGCGGTGACGTAGTCTTCGTCGTAGAACATCGCTTCGTCGTCGCCGGCGTCTTTGGCGTTCACCTGATCGGCGAAGCGCTGCGCCTGGTCTTCGGCGTCGTTCAGCTCGGAGAAGCCGTTGCCGATTTCACGGCCGCCGATGAAGAACTCGAAGCGGTCGGTGATTTCCGGGTTCACGTCGTTGCGGCGCGCCAGCGGCGACACTTCAGCCGGGTACTCGGTGATGAAGGTCGGCTGAATCAGATGGCTTTCCGCCACTTCTTCGAAGATCTCGGTCACGACGCGGCCCAGGCCCCAGCTCTTCTCAACCTTGATGCCGATGGATTCCGCGATGGCCACCGCTTTGCCCATGTCGGCCAGGTCAGCCAGATCGGTTTCCGGACGGTATTTCTTGATCGCCTCGGTCATGGTCAGCTTCTCGAACGGCTTGCCGAAGTCGAACACTTCGTCGCCGTACTGCACCTGAGAGGTGCCCAGCACTTTCTCGGTCAAGGTGCGGAACAGCGTCTCGGTCAGCTCGATCAGGTCTTTGTAATCCGCGTAAGCCATATAGAGTTCCATCATGGTGAACTCTGGATTATGACGCGGAGAAACGCCTTCGTTGCGGAAGTTGCGGTTGATTTCGAACACGCGCTCAAAGCCGCCGACCACCAGACGCTTCAGATACAGTTCCGGCGCAATGCGCAGGTACATGTCGATATCCAGCGCATTGTGGTGGGTGATGAACGGACGCGCCGACGCGCCGCCCGGGATCACCTGCATCATCGGGGTTTCGACTTCCATGAAGCCGCGTTCCACCATGAAGTTACGGATAGCCGACATCACCTGAGAACGCACCTTGAAGGTGTTGCGCGACTCTTCGTTGGCGATCAGATCCAGGTAACGCTGGCGGTAACGGGTTTCCTGATCCGCCAGGCCGTGGAATTTGTCCGGCAGCGGACGCAACGCTTTGGTCAGCAGACGCAGTTCGGTGCAGTGGATCGACAGTTCGCCGGTCTTGGTTTTGAACAGCTTGCCGCGCGCGCCGAGGATATCGCCCAGGTCCCACTTCTTGAACTGCTCGTTGTACACGCCTTCAGCCAGATCGTCGCGCGCGACGTACAGCTGAATGCGGCCGCCCACGTCCTGCAGCGTAACGAAGGATGCCTTGCCCATAATGCGGCGGGTCATCATGCGGCCGGCGACGGTCACTTCTACGCCCAGCGCTTCCAGCTCTTCGTTGTCTTTATCGCCGTACGCGGCGTGCAGTTTGTCGGAGGTGGAGTCGCGACGGAAGTCGTTCGGGAACGCAATGCCGTTCTCACGCAGGCCGGCCAGTTTCTCGCGGCGGGACTGCAGCTCGTTATTGAGATCCAGCGCCTGATCGGCGCCCTGTACTTGTTGTTCAGACATTTCTATTCCTCATAACCCGGCTTTCAAACTTGCCTCAATGAATTTATCCAGGTCGCCATCCAGTACGGCCTGCGTGTTACGCGTTTCGACGTTGGTGCGCAAATCCTTGATGCGGGAGTCATCCAGCACGTAAGAACGGATTTGGCTGCCCCAGCCGATGTCGGACTTGTTGTCTTCCATCGCCTGTTTATCAGCATTTTTCTTTTGCATCTCAAACTCGTACAGCTTGGCTCGCAGCTGTTTAAACGCTTGATCCTTGTTCTTATGCTGAGAACGATCGTTCTGGCACTGCACCACGATGTTGGTTGGCAGGTGAGTAATACGTACGGCGGATTCGGTTTTGTTGACGTGCTGACCGCCCGCACCGGAGGCGCGGTACACGTCGATGCGCAGATCCGCCGGGTTGATATCTATGTCGATATCGTCGTCCACTTCCGGGTAGATGAACACCGAACTGAACGAGGTGTGGCGACGGCCGCCGGAGTCGAACGGGCTCTTGCGCACCAGGCGGTGAACGCCGGTTTCAGTGCGCAACCAGCCGAACGCGTAGTCGCCGATGATCTTGATGGTGGCCGATTTCAGGCCCGCAACGTCGCCGTCGGACTCTTCGATCACTTCGGTCTTGAAGCCCTTGGCTTCGGCCCAGCGCAGGTACATGCGCAGCAGCATGCTGGCCCAGTCTTGCGCTTCGGTGCCGCCGGAGCCGGCCTGAATGTCCAGATAGCAGTCGGCGCTGTCGTATTCGCCAGAGAACATGCGGCGGAATTCCAGCTGCTCGAGCTTGGCGATCAGTTGATCGAGTTCGGCGACCGCTTCGTTGAAGGTCTCTTCATCGTCGGCTTCCACCGCCAGCTCCAGCAGACCGCTGACGTCTTCGCTGCCCTGCTGCAGGTGATCGATGGTTTCAACGATGGCTTCCAGCGCGGCGCGCTCTTTGCCGAGCGCCTGTGCGCGCTCCGGTTCGTTCCAAACGTCCGGCTGCTCCAGCTCGGCGTTGACTTCTTCTAGGCGTTCCTTCTTGGCATCATAGTCAAAGATACCCCCTAAGAACCGCAGTCCGCTCGGACAGGTCCTGAATTCGGTTTTTTACCGGGTTAATTTCAAACATGGTTTTGCGTTCTTTTACGTTGATGTCGTCGATGGCGGAATGCCATTGGAACCGCTAATTCTAACGGATCCGGGCGGCAGTTTATAGCGAGTTGGTCAGTTTTTGTGGCGATCGGGAAGGATGCCGGGGATTGGAGAGCCCAATCCCCGAGTTGTGTTCAGTTTCGCCTCAGCGCGGCCAAAGGTGCTGGATCAGCAGTTGCACGTTGCGGTTGCCGCGAAACTCGTTGACGTCGAGTTTGTAGGCCAGTTCCACTTCGCGCACGCTGCTGTCCGGCCACAGCGTGGTGTCCACGTTGAACGCGATGCCGTCGAGCAACGGGCCGCCGCCAAGCGGTTCCACCATCAGCTTCAGGTGTTTCTCACCCACCAGCCGCTGCTGCAGGATGCGGAACTTGCCGTCGAAGGTCGGTTCCGGGAACGCCTGGCCCCACGGGCCGCCCTCGCGCAGCAGCTCCGCCGTCGTCAACGACAGCTCCTGCATCGCCAGTTCGCCATCGGACCAGATCACCCCTTCCAACATCGCCGGATCGAGCCATTCGCCCACCAGCTCGCCGAAACGCTGGCGGAACTCGTCGAATTTAGCCTCTTCCAGCGACAGCCCGGCCGCCATCGCGTGACCGCCGAACTTCATCATCAGCCCGGGGTTCAGCATATCCAGCCGCTCCAGCGCGTCGCGCATGTGCAAGCCGGGCACCGAACGGCCGGAGCCTTTCAGGATGCCGTCGCCCGCCGGCGCGAAAGCGATCACCGGACGGTGGAAACGCTCTTTGATGCGCGAAGCGAGGATGCCCACCACGCCCTGATGCCATTCCGGATGATACATCGCCAACCCGTAAGGCAGCTCGGTGCTGGTGCGCTCCAGCTGATCGCACAGCTGCAGGGCTTCCACCTGCATGCCCTGCTCTATCTCGCGTCGCGTCTGGTTCAGCGCATCGAGATCGTTGGCCAGCATGCGCGCCTGGGCGATGTCGTCGCTCAGCAGCAGCGCCACACCGATCGACATGTCGTCCAGCCTGCCGGCGGCGTTGAGCCGCGGGCCGAGGGCGAAACCGAGATCGTTGGCCGCCAGTTGGCGGGCGTCGCGGTTGGCCACTTCGAGCAGCGCGCGGATGCCCGGTCGGCATTTGCTGGCACGGATGCGGTTTAATCCCTGATACACCAGAATGCGGTTGTTGGCGTCCAGCGGCACCACGTCGGCCACGGTGCCGAGCGCCACCAGATCCAGCAGTTCCGCCAGATTCGGCATCGCCAGCGCGCGCTGCTCGAACCAGCCGCTGTCCCGCAGCCGGGCGCGCAGCGCCAGCATCAGGTAGAACGCCACGCCTACCCCCGCCAGCGATTTGGACGGGAAGGCGCAGCCGCGCAGGTTGGGGTTAACGATCGCTTCAGCCGCCGGCAGGGTCTCGCCCGGCAGGTGGTGATCGGTCACCAGCACCTGCATGCCTTTGGCGTGCGCCACGTCGACGCCGGCGTGGGAGGAGATGCCGTTATCGACGGTAACAATGAGTTCTGCACCGCGCGCCGCCGCCTGCTCCACCACTTCGGGGCTCAGGCCGTAACCGTCTTCGAAACGGTTAGGCACCAGATAATCGACGGCTGCGCCGCCCATGCTGCGCAGCGCCAGCACCGTCAGCGCGGTGCTGGTGGCGCCGTCGGCGTCGAAATCGCCCACCACCATGATTCGGCGACCGTCGGCCAGCGCTTGCTGCAACAGGCTGACGGCGTCGTCGATGCCGTCCAGCTGTTGCCAGGGCAGCATGCCTTTGACGCCGCGCTCCAGCTCTTGCTCAGCCTGCACGCCGCGCAGGGCGTAAAGCCGACGCAGAAGCGGCGGCAAACTGGCAGGCAGATGCGTGTCGTCCGCCGTCGGGCGGCGGCGTAGTTGCGTTTTGATACTCACCGGCGATTAACCACCGGCTTTGGTGGCGGCCTGATGCGCGTCCAGCATGGCGGCCATCTCTTTCGGCCCCTGATAGCCCGGGATCATCATGCCGTTTTCCAGGATGATGGCCGGCGTGCCCTGAATGCCGAACTGCACGCCCAGCTCGTAATGCTTGCTGATGTCGGTTTTGCAGGTCGCCGGAGAAACGGCGTCGCCCTTCATGGCGGCGTCGAACGCCTTGGCCTTGTCGGCGGTGCACCAGATCGACTGCATGTCTTTTTCAGCCTGGGAAGCCAGCCCCTGGCGCGGGAACGCCAGGTAACGCACGGTAATGCCCAGATCGTTGTACTCTTTCATCTGCTGATGCAGTTTGTGACAGTAACCGCAGGTGATATCGGTGAACACGGTGATCACGTGTTTCTCTTTCGGCGCTTTGTAAACGATCATCTGATCTTTCAGCGCTTCCATCTTGGTGCTCAGCAGTTGGTTGGTCACGTTGACCGGCTCTTTGCCGCTGACGTCGAACAGCGGGCCCTGCAGGATGTGCTTGCCGTCTTCGGAGGCGTACAGCACGCCGCTGTCGGTCAGCACGGTTTTCAGGCCGTTGACCGGCGAAGGCTGCACGTCCGCCTGCTGAATGCCCAGGCTGGCGAGCGCTTTTTTGATCGCCGCGTCATCGGCATGGGCGGCGCCGGCCACCGAAGCCACCAGCAGAGAGAGCAGCATTAAACCTTTTTTCATTGTTCCAATCCTTTCGAACCCGCCGCTCAGGCGCGCGGGTGATGCTGTTGATGTAGCTGTTTCAGTCGTTCGGTCGCTACATGAGTATAAATTTGCGTGGTCGAGAGATCGCTGTGGCCTAACAACATCTGTACGACACGGAGATCGGCCCCATGGTTCAGCAAATGGGTGGCGAACGCGTGCCGCAACACGTGCGGCGACAGACGCTCGCTGTCGATGCCCGCAAGGATGGCATAGTGTTTGATGCGATGCCAGAACGTCTGTCGGGTCATTTGCTGACACCGGTTGCTGGGGAACAGCACATCCAGCGTCTGGCCGTTGACCAGCCACGGGCGCCCGTGCTCCAGATAATTTTCGATCCAGTAGACCGCTTCTTCGCCCAGCGGCACCAGCCGCTCCTTGTTGCCCTTGCCGATCACCCGCACCACGCCCTGACGCAGGCTGACATCGCTGATGTTCAACCCCACCAGCTCAGAGACCCGCAGCCCGGTCGCGTACAACACCTCGAGCATTGCCTTGTCGCGCAGCTCCAGCGGCTGATCGACGCAGGGCGCCTGCAACAGCGCATCGACCTGCGCCTCGCTCAGATCCTTCGGCAAACGCTGCGGCAGCTTCGGGGAAGCCAGCTGTGCGGTGGGATCGTCGGCGCGCAGCTTTTCGCGGTACAGATACTGAAACAGGCGACGCATGGCGCTCAGCAAGCGCGCAGAGCTGGTGGCCTTGTAGCCACCGTCCACCCGCTCGGCGAGAAACGCCTGCAGATCCAAGGCCTGAGCCTGCAGCAAATCGGTGTTTTGCTGGCCAAGCCAGGCGCCCAGGGCCTGCAAATCCAGCCGGTAGGAGGCCAGCGTATTTTCCGCCAGATTGCGCTCAAGCCACAGCGCATCCAGGAATTGTTCAATCAGCGCATTGTCTTGCTGTTGCACGCGGTCCTCTCTTCGTTGCATTTCCACCCGCGCCATTATGCCTTAAGCCGACGCAAATCAGGTATACTCGCTGCAATTCTCTAAACAGCAACGTAACGGTTTACACATGAAGATTGGTCTGTTTTACGGCTCCAGCACCTGCTACACCGAGATGGCGGCAGAAAAAATCCGTGAGATTCTGGGTGAAGACCTGGTCGACCTGCACAACCTGAAAGACGTCTCGCCCAAGCTGATGGAGGACTATTCCATTCTCATCCTCGGCATCCCGACCTGGGATTTCGGCGAACTGCAGGAAGACTGGGAAGCGATCTGGCCGCAGCTGCCGGCGCTGGATCTGAAAGGCAAGATCGTCGCCATGTACGGCATGGGCGATCAGCTCGGTTACGGCGAGTGGTTCCTCGACGCGCTGGGTATGCTGCACGATCACATCGCGCCGCTGGGCGTGCAGTTCATCGGCTTCTGGCCAACTGAGGGCTTCGAGTTCACCAGCCCCAAACCGCTGAGCGCCGACGGCAAACACTTCGTCGGCCTGGCGCTCGATGAGGTCAACCAATACGATCTGAGCGAAGAGCGCCTGCAGCAATGGTGCGAACAGATCCTGTTGGAAATGGAGCCGCTGCTGTAGCCGCTATCGGGCGCGTAGCGCGCCCGATCCCCCTCGCTTATTTCCACAGACGGAAGCGTGGCTCGTCTTCCGCAGCTGGCGTTTCCTTGGTCAAACGCGCCGGATCAGCCACCTGATACCAGTCCAGTTTGCGCGTCAACAGCATAATGCCCGCCAGAATGGCGAACAGCAGCCCTGCTCCCAGCACCAACGCATTGTCCTCCGACTGCAACAGCAAATAGAGCACGCCGTACAACAGCAATAGGCTCGCGGCGAACAGCGCACCGCGCAGCTTGCCGCGCAGTACGGCGCTCAGATAAAAGCCGATCAGTCCGCTGCAGGCGATGCTGGCCGCCAGGTAAGCGAGAGCGAATCCCAGGTGTTCGGAGAAGGCCAGCAGAATCAGGTAGAACAATACCAGCGCCGCGCCGACCAACAGATATTGAATCGGGTGCACCCGCAGCCCGGTCAGAGTTTCGAACAGGAAAAATGCCATAAACGTCAGCCCGATAAACAGCAGCGCGTATTTGACCGCGCGCTCGGTCAGCTGATAATGATCGACCGGTTCGACCAGGCTGGCGCTGAAGGCCGGCAGTTTGTCCTCGTCGATAATGCCATCGTCGTAATAGAACGCACTGTTGATGTTGTTGGCAAACCAGGTGCTGCGCCAGCGAGCGCTAAACCCCTGCTCCGTCACCTTGCGTTCGTCCGGCAGGAAGTTGCCGAGGAAATTCGGATGCGGCCAGTTGCTTTGCAGCTGCAGCTCGCTGCTGCGCCCCAGCGGTACCAGCGACAGGCTGCTGGTGCCCGCCAACGTCAGGGTGAAGTCGGCGTTCAGCCCCTCTTTTTGTTGCAGCATCGCCAGCGTCAGCGGGGCGTGGATCCCCTGGCGCAACGCTCCCACGCCGGTGCCCGGCTCAAACGCCACCGGCTGCGGCATTACCAGCGGGGAAATGCTCTTGATGCCGCGAGAGTCACTCAGCGCCACCAGCAGGAACGGCTGGCCGACGGTCACGTTGGCGCGTTGCAAATCCGTCAGCTCCGGCTGGCCGAAACGCACCTTGAAACTCAGCGGCCCCTGGTAAACCTGCGTTTGATAAATACCCAGTTTGCGCACCTCTACTTTCGGCGCCCCCTGCACCTGAAGCGACTCAGGCAGCAAATAGCGGTAATGCTGCACCCGCTGCACTACCGTTTGCCCTTTCTCGTCTTTCTTCTCTTCGCGTTCGACATAGGGAATGACAATCAACGGGCCAAGCACGCGCTGCGCCCCGCTGGTGCTTTCGCTCACCTGCCCGACCACGCTTTGCCGATAGCCGCTGCGCTCGTCGATCACGCTCATCAGTTGGGCGATGGGGATCAACATCACCACCATCAATCCCAGCAGCGTGGTTATTTTCCAGAAAAGTACCGATTTCATCATGCTCGCTCCTCGTAGGTTATGAGGCCACGATAAAATCCGCAGGTGAAATCAGAATGTGGTTATGTGAAGGGAAGGTGAAGTTACAGCGATAACATGAAAGTCGCTTCCACCCCGTGCGGCCGGCGGTTGCACAGGTGAATGCCGCCATGATGCAGACGGGCGACCTCCTGCACGAAGTTCAGCCCCAGCCCGCTGCTTTTCGGCCGTTCGGCGCGCGGCAGCGAATAAAAACGCTCGAACACCTTATCGAGCGCATAGTCCGGAATGCCGCTGCCGTCATCGCAAACGCTGATGCAGTAATGCTGTTCCCGCCGTTCGCCTCGCACGCTGACGCAACCGCCCGGCGGAGTAAAGTCGATCGCATTGTCCAGCAGGTTGGTCAGCGCCTGGCTGATCAGCAACGCATCGCCGTTCAGCGTCACCTCCGCCAACGCCTCCAGTTGCAATCTGACGCCGCGCTGCGTCGCCTGCGCCTCTTTGCCCGCCATCGTCTGGCTGACCAGCGCCGCGATCGCGATGGGCGCGGTCTCCATGTCTGGCCGACTCTCCAGCCGCGCCTGCACCAGCAGTTTGTCCACCAGTTGCTGGATGCGTGCGCTTTGCTGCTCGATGTTGGTGAGAAAACGCCGGGCGGTCTCCGGCGGCGGCAGTTCCTGCAACAGCTCCGCCGCGCCCCTGATCGCCGCCAGCGGGCTTTTCAGCTCATGCGTCAGGGTATGTGCATACTGTTCGATATAAGCTTTGCCTTCCAGCTTCAGCCGCATGCTCTCCAACGCCTGCGCCAGCTGCGTCAATTCCCGGCCGCCCACTTTGGGCAGCGGCGCGATTTCCCCTTGCGCCACCCCGTCGGCATAACGCACCAGCCGGCCTATCGAACGGTTGATCCACCAGACGAATACCGCGCCGATCAGCAGCGCAATCCCCAGCAGCAACGCGCCGGCCCACAGAATGCGCCGTTCGCTGCGTTTGATCACCGGCGCCATGGTGCTGTTGGGTTTGCCCACGGTGAGCACGCCGATAATACGCCCTTGTTCTATCACCGGCGCGGCCACATACATCACCGAACTGTTTTCATCTTCTGGATCGCTGCGGGTACTGCGAGCGCCGTACTCACCGCGTAGCGTCCGATAAACGTCATTCCAGCGCGAATAGTCCTGCCCCTGCGCGCGGCCGGCAGAATCGAAGATAACCCGCCCCTGGGCATCGGTAAGATAGACGTGGTATTCGCTGCGATCCTTGCGGATGCCGGAGATATTGGCGCCGATCGGCCGCTGGTTCAGCTGCGTGAACGCCTGCGCCAGTTGGCCATGCGCCGCATCGCCGCGCTGCATGTCCTGACGGGCGATCTGCGCCAGCAGGTTGGCGGTGTCCACCAGCGTGCCTTCGGTAGCGCGCCGCACGCCGGGCTTCACTTCCTGGACGAAAATGCTCAGCACGAAGTACCCGGCCACCGCCACGATCAGAAAATATCCCAGCAGCAGGCGCAGGCCAATTTTCATGGCTGGCGGCTCACGCTGTAGCCCAATCCGCGGTGGGTGTGGATCGGCGGCTCACCGGGCTCAACCGCACGCAGCTTGGCGCGCAGCGTTTTAATGTGGGTATCGACGGTGCGATCCAGGCTTTCTTCCGCCTGCGCCCAAACGCTTTCCATCAGTTGCTGCCGCGAGAACACCCGTCCCGGCGCCAACAGCAGCGTCTTCAGCAGCAGGTATTCGTAACGGGTCAGCGGCAGCGGCCGCTGATGGTAGGAGATGGTGGCCGCGTCTTCATCGAGCGTGAAAGCACCGAAATGGTAGCGCGCGCTCTGTTGCAGACGCTGCTGCTTATGCAGGCGGCGCAAAATGGTGCGCACCCGGGCGCTGACCTCACGAGGGGAGAACGGCTTGGCGACATAGTCGTCGGCGCCGATCTCCAGCCCGATCAGGCGATCCACTTCATCACTGCGGGCGGTAAGAAACAGAATCGGCAGGTCAGCCGCCTGAGCCAGTAGGCGGCGACACAATTCAAAGCCGTTGATATCCGGCAAACCGACATCGAGGATAGCGAGCACGGGCGCGCCTTGCGCCAGCGCCTGCAACGCCGGTTCCGCACGTTCGAACCAGCGTACTTCGAAGCCTTCGCTCTCCAGCGTGTAAACCAGCGTATCGGCAATGCTGGGTTCATCCTCCACCAACCAGAGTACGGGTTTCATCAGGCCTCCTCGCCGTCACCCGCCGGCGGATACAGCAACAGCTGCCGCAGGTGGCGCCACTCCTCTTTGCTCATGCAGTCGGAAGCCAGCCACAGCCGGCGGCGCTTTTTGCCCTCCGTCGGCTGCAGCGTCAGCAGCATGCCGTAACCCGGCATCCACGGTTTTTTCGCCAGCCGCCACTCGCGGCCGTGCCAGCTGAAGCGCCGGTCCGCCAGCAGCCGCAGCTCGCCCTGCACCGCAGCGATGCGCTTCTGGCTGCGAATGCACTGAAACACCACCAGCGTCAGCAACACCAGCCAGAGCGGACCAAAGCCTTCCGGCCAGGGCGAAATCAGGATCAGCAGGATCAGGACGCCGTGGGTCAACAGAGAGAACAGCTGGGTGCGCCAGGAAATGCGGATATCACATCGCCACTGGGCCACGATCTTTATTTCGCGTTTGGATCAGGGTCACCATTCTTTGCAGCTCGCTGTCCTGCGGCGCGCCATGATTCATCAGCCAGTTGAACAAATCGGGATCGTCGCACTCGAGCAGACGGATGAACAGCGCCTTGTCCGCGTCATTCAGGCTGTCGTATTCGTATTCGAAGAACGGCATGATGGAGATGTCCAGCTCGCGCATGCCACGACGGCAAGCCCAGTGAATACGTGCTTTGTTGTTAATATCCATGTTGTTATGACTCACCTCTTTTCAGCGCGGCAGCGCCAGCGCAGGGTTCAAATGACACACTGTATGGCAACGCCGTCGCAATATAATTCCATCAACCGGGGATCTGTCTGCAAGGGTGCCCTGGCCGCAAGCCTATAGAGTAACAATTTGACATACACGCCGGGAAGGCGCTTTGTGGCGGAAAACGCAATAAAGCGCAAAATGCCAAAAAAAGCGCCCCCCGGCGCCGCGGCGCGAATAACAGTTTGCAAAGCCCGCCGCCTCTTTTACCATGGGTTCAATACCCTTCAGGTAAGCTAAACGTTGAGCAGGAACTTACTATGGCGCATAACATTCCATTCCCACCCCGTCAGCCCTCCGCTTCCACCCATCTGCCCCTGACGCTGATCTCGCTGGAAGATTGGGCGCTGGTGACGCTGAACGGGCCGGACGCGGTGAAATATCTCCAGGGCCAGGTGACGGCGGACATCGACGCGCTGGCGGCCGATCAACACGTGCTGTGCGCCCACTGCGACGCCAAGGGCAAAATGTGGAGCAACCTGCGTCTGTTCCACCGTGGCGAAGGCTTCGCCTATCTGGAGCGCCGCAGCGTGCTGGACAGCCAACTGGCTGAAATCAAAAAATATGCGGTGTTTTCCAAAGTCACCATCGCCGCCGATAATGACGCGGTATTGCTGGGGGTCGCCGGTTTCCAGGCGCGCGCCGCGCTGGCGGGCCTGTTCGCCACGCTGCCGAGCGTCGAGCACCCGGTGGTGCAGGAAGGCGAAACCACGCTGCTGCACTTCGCCGCGCCGGCGGAACGTTTTCTGCTGGTGACCCGCCCCGCCGTGGCCGAACAGCTGATCGGCAAACTGCATGATCAGGCGGAACTGAATGACAGCAGCCAGTGGCTGGCGCTGGAGATCGAAGCCGGTTATCCGATTATCGACGCCGCCAACAGCGCGCAGCTGATCCCGCAGGCCACCAACCTGCAGGCGCTGGAAGGCATCAGCTTCAGCAAGGGCTGCTATACCGGCCAGGAGATGGTGGCGCGCGCCAAATTCCGCGGCGCCAACAAACGCGCGCTCTACTGGCTGGAAGGTAAAGCCGCTCGCGCCCCGCAGGCGGCGGAAGATCTGGAGCTGCAGCTGGGTGAAAACTGGCGCCGCACCGGCACCGTACTGGCGTCGAGCCAATTGGCCGACGGCACGCTGTGGGTGCAGGTGGTGATGAACAACGATTTGGACGCCGACAGCAAGCTGCGGGTACGCGACGATGCCGCCAGCCAGTTGGCGATCAAACCGTTGCCCTACTCGCTGGCCGAAGAGAAATAATCCGTCGGCCGCAGGCGCCCTGCCTGCGGCCATCTTCGTTACTCGTCCAACTCCCCGTCGCGCTGCACCAGATAAATCAGCACCAAAATGATGGTGATGAAGAAACGAAAGGCATCGGGAACGCCGTTCCACTGCTTCGACATCCACATGCCGAACCACTCGCCGCCTATCGACATGAAACCGACCTGCCAGGTGAGGAAGCCCAGCGTCAGGCCGACCACCGCCAGCTTTTTGCGACCGTTGAAGGCCCTGGCGGGCAGTTTCAGGCCGCCCAACAGTCGCAGGCCGCCGATCCAGCACAGCAGCGCGGTCAGGCTTTCCAGCGCGATGATGAAAATATAACCGGCGTGATGCAGCCACGGCGTCTGTATCGAGCGATAGCCGATGGTGGCGTCGGGGAAAATCGTGTCCATCATAAAGACATGGCGCACAAAGGCGAAGTTGGAGCCGTAGTCGGTGATGTTGCCGAAGGCGACCAGCGAAGCGAACAAGGCGATAGCGCAGACCAGCAGCGCTTTGGATAAGCGAACGATCATCTTGGTGAGTCCTGAACAGAGGTTAAAGAAACGGTATGCGGGCTCAGAAATGAAGGAACGGGCTTGCTGGATACCCGAAAGAAGCAAGCGCCTCTTTTTTAAAACAAAAGAGGCGCCAGTTCAATACGCATTCAGACGTAGCGGCAACGCTTAGACGTACAGGTAGATCGCCATGAAATGGCAGGCGCTGCCACCGAGCACGAAGGCGTGCCAGATGGCGTGGCCAAAGCGGATGCGCTTGGAGGCGTAGAAAATCACGCCGAGGGTATAGACCACCCCGCCTATCGCCAGCAGCGTGACGCCGCCGGCCTCCAGCCGCGTAACCAGCTGATAAATCACGATCAGCGACAGCCAGCCCATCGTCAGGTAGGTCACCAACGACAGGGCTTCAAAACGGTGGGCGAAGGCCAGTTTGAACAGCACGCCGAGCAGCGCCAACCCCCAGATTACCGCCATCAGGCCCTTCGCCAGCGGCGAATCCAGCCCCACCAGCAAAAACGGCGTGTAAGTGCCGGCAATCAGGAGATAAATGGCGCAGTGATCGAACTTTTTCAGCCAATGCTTGGCCTTCTGGTGCGGAATCGCATGGTACAGCGTGGAAGCGAGAAACAGCAGGATCATACTGCCGCCGTACAGGCTGTAACTGGTGATGGCCGTCGCATCGGCGCCGGTATTCACCGCCTGCACCAACAGCAACACCAGGCCGACGATGCCGAACACCAGCCCGATGCCGTGGCTGATGCTGTTAGCGATCTCTTCCGCCCACGGATAAGCCGCGGCGACAATCTTATTGGTCCCGGCTTTCACTACGTCCGTTTTCCCCATAACGCGCAACCCCTCAAAATGCCCTGCTTTGTTCGAAATTAACGCAAAGCAGCTTAACTGAGAATAATTCCAGTGTACACGTGTACGCTAAAATAAAAATGTGAACGCGTGTAACCATCGAAATCCCCTGCCCGGTGGTCTACAATCGTCAGGCTTCAACCCACCCACCTTGAGGTTTACACCATGTCATCCGCTGTACCCGCGTTAGATTTCGGTTCAATGACCCAGGCCATCCAGTTCCTGATGGAAATCGATAAGTTGAAAGGCGTGCAACGCCGCACCAAAGTGCTGGGCACCCAGCGCCAGGAAAACTCCGCCGAACACAGTTGGCACTTCGCCATCGCCGCCATGAGCCTGGCCCCGTACGCCGGTGATGACGTAGACATTCAGCGCGTGATCCAGATGGCGCTGCTGCATGACATCGTGGAAATCGACGCCGGTGACGTACTGGTCTACGATCTGGCCGCCCGCGCGGCGATCCACGATCAGGAAGTGGCGGCGGCGCGCCGTCTGTTCGGCATGCTGCCGCAGACACAGCGCGAGTATTTCACCGCTTTATGGCAGGAGTATGAAGATGGCGAAAGCGCCGATGCCCGCTTCGCCTTGCTGCTGGATCGCACCATGCCGATGCTGATGAACCTGCACAACGAAGGCCAGAGCTGGGTGGAAAACGGCATCAGCCTGGAGCAGGTACTGTCGCGCAATGCGGCGATCGCCGACGTGCATCCCGAGCTGTGGCGCCACCTGGAGCAACATCTGCGGGACGCGCAGCGCAAAGGCTGGTTGAAATAAGGGAACCGGGCTGCCGCCTCCGCGCCGCAGCCCGTTATCGTCACGCGAACGTCCGTTGGCGTTCCAACGCCTCCTCATAGCTCGGCATCGATCCCGCCGCACCGGCGCGCTCCACGCAGACCGCCGCATAGGCGGCGGCAAAGCGCACCGCCTCGGCTAACGGCACCTGATTCGCCAGCTGCGCCGCCAGGGCGCCGTTAAACGCATCGCCCGCGCCGGTGGTGTCTTTCGGCTGTGCCGGAAACGCCGGGATCAGTTCGCTGTTTTCCCCGTCCGAGAACAACGCCCCTTGCGTGCCCAACGTCACGATCAGCAAACGAATGCCCTTGGCGTGCAACACCTGCGCCGCCTGGCGCGCCGAAGCCACATCGCGCACCGGCACGCCGGTCAGCAACGTGCACTCGGTGGCGTTGGGCGTCAGCAGATCGACCTGCGCCAACAGGCTGTCCGGCACCGGCTGAAACGGCGCCGGGTTGAGTATGATGAACGTTTGCGCTTCGCGGGCAATGGCGATCACCTGCTCGATCGCCGGCAGGTTGTTCTCCAATTGAGTCAGCAGAATATCCGCCGCGGCGATCGCCGGCCGGCACTGACGCACCTCGTCTTCGCTGACCGTCAGGTTGGCGCCGGGATCGACGGCGATCATGTTTTCCGCATCCTCGCCGGCAACGTAGATAAGCGCATTGCCGGTGGGGCAATCGCCGGTAGAGAACAGCGTCACCGCATCGAAACCGGCGGCGGCGAGGTGGCGCCGGGCGAACGTGCCGAAGTCGTCGCGCCCCACCTTGCCGATATAATGCACCCGCGCTCCGGCGCGCAGCGCGGCGGTCGCCTGGTTGGCACCCTTGCCGCCCGCCCCCATCATGCTGTTGCGGGCGATCAGCGATTCGCCGGGCTGCGGAAAGCGCGCCATGCCGGCGACGATATCCAGGTTGAACGAACCGAACACGCAGACTTTGCCTTTCATTGCTGGTACTCCCTGCTCAATTGGAGGTGGCGCCGGGCGGCCAGACAGGCGCCTTTGCTGCCGGTTTCATCGCTGAGGCGGCTGACGGAGATCGTCAGCCCCTGCGCCGGCTGCGGCGCGCGCAGATGACGGCGGATCTCTTGCTCCAGCCGCGCCAGCGGAAAACCGCGCATGGCGATCACGCCGCCGCCCAGGATCAGGCGCTGGGGGTCGATCACGTTCATTTCGACGGCGATGGTCTGCGCCAATCGCTCGACGAAGCGCTGCAGATCAGGATGATCGCCGTGGCGTTCGAACAACCGGTCGAACGGCGTTTGCGCCGCGTTGGCGCGCGCCCAGCCGGTTAGCCAGTGACCGGACGTCAGACTCTCGACGCAGCCCCGTTTACCGCACGGGCATTCGCCCTGATGGCCCGGCCAGGGAATGTGCCCCAGCTCGCCGGCGGCGCCGTGCGCGCCGTGGTAAAAATCGCCGTTCAGCCACAGGCTGTTGCCCATGCCGGTGCCCAGATACAGCCCGACCGCCACCTGCGGCAACGCAGGCAGCTGCTGCAGATCCCACCACAGCAGATGATTGACGTCCTTGTCCATTCGCACCGGCAGCGCCAGCAAATCGGCCAACAACGCCGCCACCGGCTGAGCGTCCAGCGCCGGGATAAACGGCAGCGACAGCACCCGCGAGCGATCGCGGCTGAGGATCCCCGGCAGCCCCAGCATCACCTGCGCCACCTGACGATCTTGGCAATGCCCGGCGATCAGCCGGCCCAACGCCGCCAGCGGATCGGCCTGCCGCGCCCAGTCGGCGGTCGCTATCTTGCAGTAACCGCTGAATTCACCTTCATCATCCATCAACAGCAGGCGGGTATTGGTGCCGCCGACGTCAACGCCAAGAAAATACCGCATCATGTCCCCCGCCTCAGGCCGCCTGCCGCATCTGATCCAGCATTTTTTCCCATGCCGTCTCCAGATCCGGATCGAGATTGAACAGCCCGGAGCTGCCGACGATCAACACTTCTGCACCGGCGCCCATCAGATCGCGGTAAGTGCGCTGGTTGCAGGAGCCGTCGATCTCGATCAGATAGCGCAGATTTTGTTGGCTTTTCAGGTCGCGCAATTGGCGGATCTTTTCCAGCATTTCGGGAATGAACGGCTGCCCGGCATAGCCCGGATCGACGGTCATGACGGTGACCTTGTCCAGCAGGTGAAGGTAGTGGCGAATAAACTCCACCGGCGTGGCCGGGTTCAGCACCACCCCCACTTTTTTGCCCAGCGCGCGGATTTGATTGATCACCCGAAACGCGTCGCGGTTGATGGTTTCAGCGTGCGGGCAGATAAAGTCCGCGCCGGCGCGGGCGATTGGCTCGATAAAGTCGGTAGGGTTCTCCACCATCAGATGCACATCCAGCAACAACGAGGTGTGCGGGCGGATCTGTTCGATAAAGAACGGCGACAGCGTGATGTTTTTAACGTAATGCCCGTCCATGATGTCGATATGCAGCATATCGGCGCGGCGGTTCAGCACCGCCAATTGCTGGCGGATATCCATCAGGTTCATGCACATCAGTGAAGGCGAAATCTGGTATTTCATTAGCGTTATCCTGCGCAAAAGGGAAAAGGATCAGTGGCCCGCCGCGGTTCTGGCCTGGGCCGCGCTGCGGCGCATCGCCCGCCGCTGCCGATAGCGATGCCGGAAAAACTTCAGCGCCAGCACCGCGATCAGCACGGCGCCCCACATCGCCAGACTGAAATGCGGGCTGACGTTCATCAGATTCAAACCGGTCGCGATCACCTGTAGCACGATTAGCGCCAGCACCACGCCGCTGACCCGGCCAAAACCGCCGAACGGATCGGTGCCGCCCAGAATGATCGCCAGCACCGTGAGCAGCAGGTAAGAGTCGCCGTAGCCCATGCGCGCCGAGTTGAAGCGCGCCATCATCACCAGCCCGGCAATGACGCACAGCAGGCTGGAGAGGGTGTAAATGGCGATCAGCACCCGATGGGTATTCACGCCGCTGAAGTGGGTGGCGTTGATGTTGCTGCCGCTCATGTAGATGCATTTGCCGAGCCGGGTTTTCTGCAGGAACAGCGCCAGCAAGGCGGCGACCGCCAGGAAGATCCACAGTGGCACCGGCACGCCCAGCACGCTCTCGGCGCCGATAAACCGCACGATCTCCGGCATGCCGCTCAGGGCTGCGCCGCGCGTCAGGTAGATGCCGATGCCGTTGACCGTGGTCATGGTGGCCAGCGTCACCAAAATCGGGTGCGCGCCGACGTAGGCCACCAGTGCGCCGGTCGCCGCGCCGATAAGCCCGGCCAGCAGCATCGCCGCCGCCAGCGCCAAGGCCAGCCACAGCGCCTGCAAGCCCAGCCCGGCGTCCGCCGGCAGGTAGCTGATGAACAGCCAGGCCATCAGCAGGCTGGTCAGGTTGGCGCTGGCGATAATGCACAGGTTCAGGCCGCCGCTGAGGATCGGAATGAACATCGCCAGCGTCAGCAGGCCCAGCTCCGGCAGCTGGAAGGCCACGCTGGTGAAGGTGGCGCCGCTGAAGAAGCGCCCCGGCATCAGCAGGCTGAAGGCGAGCACCACCGCCAGCAGCAAGGCCAGCAAACCGACGGCGGCCCCGTCCAGACGAAATTTCAGGTTGTTGCCCATCAAGCGCTCCTCAGGCGAAACCAACGTCGGTTTCTTTGCGTTTCTTGTAGTGAGTGACGGTGATCGCCGCGACGATCACCAGACCGATCACCACGTTCATGAAGTAGCTGGACACGCCGATCAGGTTAAGGCCGTTTTTCAGCACGCCGATCAGGAACACGCCCATCAGCGTGCCGACAACGCTGCCCTTGCCGCCGTTCAGGCTGGCGCCACCCAGCACCGCCGCCGCCAGCACGTCGAGCTCGCCGCCCACCAGCGCGTTGGGCACCACTTCCCCCATGCGATACACCTGCACCAGGCCGCCGATCGCCGCCATCGCGCCCAGATAGCCATAGGCGAACAGATGCAGCAGGCCGACGCGAATGCCGATGCGCCGCGCCGATTCCGCATCCCCGCCCACGGCAAACAGCTGGCGCCCGAGGTGCGTTTTGTTCAGCAGCAGCCAGGTCAGCAGCGCCACCGCCAGCATCACCAGCGTCGGCAAACCGAGCTGATAGCTCTGCTCACCCAGTTGGAACGGCAGCACGCTGCGCGGCAGCGTCCACCAGTCCGGCAATGCGTACAGGCTGCGGCCGTTGGTCAGCCACATCAGCATGCCGAACAACAACGCCTGCATGCTGATGGTGACGATGATCGAGACGATGCGCAGGCAGTAGATCAACAGCGCGTTGACCATGCCGAGCGCGGCGCCGATCGCCAACGCCAGCAAAATACTGCCCGTCGGGCTGGCCAGGCCGTAATGCGTCGCCAGCGTGGCGATCAGGTACTGCACCACCGAGGCGACTGCGGCGAAGGAAATGTCGATGCCGCCGGTCACCAGCACCACGAACAGGCCGAGAGCGAATATGCCGCTCACCGCGTAGCTTTCGCTGAGATCGAGCAGGTTTTGCACCGTCAAAAACTGATCGCTGAGCAGCGAAAAGACGATGACCGTCAGCAGCAGCACCCAGGCCAGGTAGCCTTCGTTGCCGCGCGGTTTCAGACTGAATCTACGCATTAACCGCCTCCGCCAGCTGCTGCTGGCTCACCAGCTCCGGCAGGTACTCGCCGATCACGCTGCCGCCGCTGAAGTGCAGCACCCGATCGCAGTTGTAATACACCTCGGGCACCTCGTCGGAGATCAGCAGAATCGCGATCCCCTCCTGCGCCAGCAGATGGATCAGTTGGTAGATGCTGGCCTTGGCGCCGACGTCGACACCGACGGTCGGCGAGTCGAGGATCAGGATCCGCGGTTGGGTCAGCACCCACTTGGCCAGCACGATCTTTTGCTGATTACCGCCGGACAGCGTCGAAACCGCCTGATCCGGATCCGCCACCCGCACGCCGAGTTTGGCGATCCACTCCGCGACGATGCGATTCTTGCGGTAATCGTCGATCAGGCGAAAACGCCCGCGCAGCTTATCGAGAATGGTCAGCACCGCGTTGTCCGCCACCGACTGTTGCTGCACCAGCCCCAGCGTCAGGCGATCCTCCGAGACATAACCGATGCCGGCCCTGATCGCGTCCTCATGGCCGCGAAAGCGCACCGGTTTGCTGTCGAGGTAAAGCTTGCCGCTGTCCGGCCGGGTCATGCCGAACAGGCTCAGCGCCAGCTCGGTGCGCCCGGAGCCGAGCAGTCCGCACAGCCCGAGCACCTCGCCCTGATGCAGGCGGAAGCTGACATCGTGATACTGCCCGGCGCGGCTGAGACGATCCGCCTCCAGCATCACCCGATCCTTATTCATGCTCGGTGACTTCAGGCGATAGTCCAGCGTCAGGCCGGTCATCAATTCGGTCAGGCGATCGCCGGTGATCTCCGCCGCCGGCCAGGTGCCGATCTTGTTGCCGTCGCGGATCACCGTGACGCGATCGGAGATCTCCAGCACCTCGTCCAGCCGGTGGCTGACGAACACCACGCAGATGCCCTGCGCTTTCAAATAATCCACCGTGCGCAGCAGCTGATTGACCTCGGTGCGGGTCAGCGAGGCGGTCGGTTCATCCATGATCACCAGCCGTGCCTGCGCCACCAGCGCGCGGCAGATCGCCACCTGCTGGCGCTGGGCGATCGGCAGTTCCGCTACCGGTTTGTCGAGATCGAGATTGAAATTCAGCTCCTGCAGCAGGCGCTCGGCGGTGCGCCGCAGCCTCGCCGGGCGGTGCCATCCCAATAGCCCGTGCAGGTTGTGCTCAAAGGCGATGTTTTCCGCCACCGTCAGGTTGGGAAACAGCGACAGATCCTGATAGATCACCTGAATGCCGAAGGCGCGCGCCTGATCCGGCGATAGCCGGCCGAAGGTTTGCCCATCGAAGGTAATGCGGCTGCCGTCATCCGGTTGATACACGCCGGCGATCGCCTTGATCAACGTACTCTTGCCGCAGCCATTGGTGCCGGCCAGGCAGTGCACCTCCCCCGGCATCAGCGCCAATGAAATATCGTTCAGCGCGCGCTGCCCGCCGAAGGTCATCGACAGCTGTTGCAGTTCGATCAGCGGCGCGCCCCGCGTTGCCGTATTGCCGGAAATCGCCATGATTACAGCCCCATCTTCACCAGCTTCGGCAGGTTTTGCTTATCCAGGCTTTCGGTGGCATTGCCGAGAATGGTGTGCTGCTGCGCATCCACCTGCACCTTGCCCATGCCTTCGATGGTCATGCCATCGGTGATTTTTTCGCCCTTGTGCATCATGTCGGCGATGCGCACGAACACTTCGCCCGCCACCATCGGGTTCCAGATATAGCCGCCCTTGATGGCGCCGCGATTGACCAGCGAAGCGCCCTGCCCTGGGCTGAACGGCCCGATGACGCAGATATCGTTGCTTTTGCCGCGGTTGAGCACCGCGCGCCCGGCGCCGATCGGCCCCTGCGAACCGAACGCCAGCACGCCTTTCAGATCGGGATATTTGGCCATCAGATCGTTGGTGGTGCGCACGCTGTCATCCAGCGATTCCCCCACGCCGAACTTGTCGCCCACCAGCTGCATGTTCGGGTAGTGCTGCTTCTGGTAATTGATGGCCGAGTCCGACCAGGTGATGTGCAGCGGCACCGTCAGGCTGCCGACGTATACCGCGTACTTGCCCTGCTCTTTCATGCAGGCGGCCAGCGCTTTCATGTGGTTGACCCCGTGCTGCGAGGCGTCCACCAGCTCAAAATCCCAGTCGGCGTACTTCTGGCCGGGGGACTCGTGCACGATCACCTTGATGCCCGCCTCCTGCGCGCGCTTGAGCACCGGCTCCAGCACCCGGGCGTCGTTCGGCACCACGCCGATGATGTCCACCTTCTGCGCGATCAGATCCTCGATGGCGCGCACCTGCAGCGCAGGATCCGCCGCCGTCGGCCCGACCATCCAGGCGTCGATGCCGCGTTTGGCGCTCTCGCTTTTGATGCCGGCCTCCATGGCGTTGAACCAGGGAATGCCGCCGATCTTCACCACCACGCCCATTTTCAGCTTGTCCGCCGCCTGCGCGGAGACCGACAGCAGCAGCGAGGCAAACAGACCGACCAGTACGGATTTTTTCATTGTTCTCTCTCCACAAGTGTTGGCTGTAATAAAAGGTTTTCGTTGTTGTTATCGCGCCGCCCTTTTCGCGGCGGGTGAAACTTCAATCACATCGACGTTGTTCCAGGCCAATTCCTGACGAAACTCGTCATCGCCAAGCCTGTCGGTGATCAGCGTATCTATTTCCCGGTAATGGCAAATGCGGGCGAACGAGCGGCGGCCGAACTTGTTGCTGTCCACCAGCAGGAACTTGCGCTCCGAGGCCAGCAGCATCTGTTGCTTCAGCCGCGCATGGTGCTCATTGCTCTCGCGGATGCCGCCGTCCTGGCAAATGCCGTGGCAGGAGAAAAACAGCTTGTTGATCACGAACTCTTTCAGCATCTGCTCCGCCAGCACGCCGATAAAATCCTCGTACTTGGCGGAATACTCGCCCCCCAGCCCGATGGTGCGCACGTTGGCCTTGCAGGCCAGCGTCTGGATGATGTGCAGCGAGTTGGTCAGCACCACCAGCGAGATATCCGGCAGCTGGCGCGCCAAAAACCAGCTGGTGGAGCTGCTGTCCAGCAGCAGGCAATCCCCGGGCGCGATAAACTCCAGCGCGCGTTTGGCGATGCGCGTCTTCTGCTCCGGCGACTCATTGCTGCGCTGGCGGAAGGACTCCCCCTGATCTATCTCGGCGGGCACATAGGTTTTTTCCACCGCCGGCGGCTCGACGAAGACCGCGCCGCCGTGGCTGCGCAGCAGCAGGCCGCGCCGTTCCAGCAGGGCCAGATCACGCCGCGCCGTCTCGATAGAGATGTGGCACAGCTGCGCCACCTCCTGCACCATCACGCGGCCGCGCTGGCTCAAGACTTCGGTAATAAAGCGATGACGTTCTACAGGCAGCATGTTTCTTTTCTCCTCCACGACGATGATTACGATATCGATTTGCCGCGCCGCGTTTTGCGCGCAGACGCAAAGCGCATCGCCCCGCGATCGGTCAACGATCGCGCTGTGATAGTTGTCAAAAAAATCGGGAAGGAAATGAAATGAATAATTACGAAAGTGTGGAGTAACAGACAGTTATGATGCGCGACCGCCTGAGACAGACAGGAGAGAAACGGTAAACGGTCACAATTCCACGTTCCGCGCCATGACCGTTAATGACCGTTTGTGTGGTTTTGACCGAGCGCCGCAAGGAGACAGCCGGCGTTGATAACGCATTACCTGAAAAAACAGCAAAAAAATCCGGTGAGAATCTCACCGGATCGTTAGCCGCCTGACACAAATTATTCCTCGTGCTCATGCTCTTTCAACATCGCCTCACGCAACACGGCGTTCAGGCGTTTCTGATAGCCTTTGCCTGGTCGCTGAAGCCAAGCCAACACATCCGCATCGATTCGGATGGTTTTTGATACTTTCATCGGCTTATAAAAACGCCCCTGAACCGCAGTCTGCCACGTTTCTTCCCCCAGCGCCGGCGCATCGGCATAATCGATTCCCTCGTCCGGCAACGCACTCAGTGAAGCAATTTGCGCTTTCTGCTCCTCCGTCAACGGCGGGAGTACGCTATGGGCCAGATTTTTGGCGGAATTTTTGCGCTTCATATCTTCCCCTCTCTTTGGCATCGGCCTTGCGTGCTGAAATGATACGCACGATCTCTACTGTATCGCCTTCGACATCCGTTTCGATCGTCGTATGTGCCACCAGCAATAGCAAACAGGATCCGACCATACCGATCGTTTGCCAACGTTCTTCTCCATCCTCGATCCTTTCCAGCACAGCCAAATGGTTGGGATCCAGAAAAACCCGTTGCGCTATCTCAAAACTGACACGGTGTTTACGCTGGTTACTGTGATTTTTATCCTGATTCCATTCAAAATAAAAATACATTTTTGTAACTACATTTTGGTTGTTATTTAATCAAAATACATCACCTCCGAAGGGATGTCAAAATTCTCCGGATGCGTTCAACGCCCGCCTGCGGCCTCGATAAAGGTGCCGGTCACATAAGACGCGGCGTCAGACAGCAGCCAGGCGATCGCCTCCGCCACTTCCTGCGGCTGGCCGCCGCGCTGCATCGGTAAACTGTCCTTCACGCGATCCACCCGGCCGGGTTCGCCGCCGCTGGCGTGCATCTCGGTATAGATGAATCCGGGCCGCACGCCGTTGACGCGGATGCCCTGCGCCGCCACCTCCAGCGATAGCCCGATGGTCAACGAATCGACGGCGCCTTTCGAGGCGGCGTAATCGACGTATTCCCCCGCGGCCCCCAACCGGGACGCCGCGGAGGAAACGTTGACGATAGCGCCGCCCTGCCCGCCATGGCGCCGCGCCATGCGCTTCACCGCCTCGCGGCAACACAAGAAATACCCGGTGACGTTGGTGCCGAGCACCTTATTGATGCGCTCGGCGGTCAACTGTTCAATGTTCGCCTGCCGGAACAGAATGCCGGCGTTGTTGACCAGCGCGCTGAGCGTGCCCAGCCCGGCATCCAGCGCGCTGAACATTGCCATCACCTGCGCTTCATCGGCCACGTCGGCCTGCAGCGCCAGCGCCTTGCCGCCCTGCGCCTCAATCTCCGCCACCACCTGCCGCGCCGCACTTTCGTCGCGCAGGTAATTCACGCCCACCGCATAGCCCTGCCGGGCCAGCAGCAAAGCGGTCGCGCGGCCAATTCCCCGGCTTGCGCCGGTCACCAATGCCACTTTCATCATCGTATTTTTTCTCTGGTTGGCGATGTCAACAACGGCCTGCGCACAGGCCTTCCGTTTGCCCGTCAGAGTATAGAGCGGCACCCTAAAAAACGCTTCAAAGCTGAGCCAGGCGGCGCAGCTGCTTTTTAATGCGCGACTTGGCGCAGCCGTAAGCGTCCGTCGCCGCCGCCTGATGCACCCGCTGCAAAGCGGAAGCATGATGGCCGCCGTGGCTATGGCTCTGCGCATCACCGCGAAAAGACAGCATCAACAGAACGAGCAGTATCGCCACGCCTGAATACATCAGCCGCCGCGAGGCGCCCGCGTTCGGGAAACCTTCAGTCTGCATGTTTCGCTCCCTCAGCCATGATTTCGAATGGCAGCAAAATAACTGAAATTCCCCCCCGCTCCCTTAACGCGAGATTAAAGCCAGATTAAGGTTTGCTTAAGAACGCGCAGGCAGAGCGGTTTTCCTCGTTGTCTTCCCGTCAGCGTTATAGTTAGATAATCGCGACTCAAGGCTCTCAGCGGAAATAACGTGAACATACTGTTGGTGGAAGACGACCTGCAATTAGGCAAGGCGCTGTGCCGAGCATTGGAGCTGGCCGGCTTTAATTTGTGCTGGGTGCGCCTGCTCACCGACGCGGAAAATAAACTTTCACCCGGCGGGTTCGATTTGATGCTGTTGGATCTCACGCTGCCGGACGGCGACGGTTTGCAGAAGCTGGTCGCCTGGCGCGCCGCCGGACAGAATATCCCGATCATCATCCTGACCGCCCGCGATCGCATCGAGAGCCTGGTGAACAGCCTCGACTCCGGCGCGGACGACTTTCTGGCCAAACCTTTCGCGCTGCCCGAACTCATCTCGCGCGTCAAGGCAGTCAACCGGCGCATGGCGGGCTTCGCGTCTCAAACCTGGAGCCTCGGCGCGCTGTATCTCGATCCGGTCAACCATCAGGTCATGCTGGATAACGAACTGCTGATGCTGTCGAAAAAAGAGTATCACCTGCTGCACGAACTGATGCGCTGCGCCGGCACCGTGGTGCGCAAAGCGGTGTTGGAACAGCGGCTGTTCGGCCACGGCGATAGCGTGGAAAGCAACTCGCTGGAAGTACACATGCATAATTTACGCCGCAAGATTGGTAAAGAAAGAATCATTACCGTACGCGGCATTGGCTATTTGCTGAAGAAAGAGTAGCGGGATGATCGGTTTCAAATCCTTCTTTATGCGCACCATTATTTTCCAGGTCCTGGCCATTTTATTATTGTGGGGGATCCTCGTCGCCTGGGTGAAGTACTGGTATTACCCCGACATGGAGAAATATTTCGATAACCAGCAACGCATCGTCGCCGCAGGCATCGCCAATATTCTCGATGAAACCGGCACCGATAATATCGATTACCGCGGCATCATCAAAACCATCGAAAGCATGTACATTGATTCCATCAATAATGGCATGCAGGATCAATTCGACTATCATCCGCTGTTCGTGGTTTACGATCGGGATAACCGGGTGCTTTACTGCTCACAAACGCAGGAAGAACCGCTGCGCCTGCCGCCTTCGGTGCTGTCCGGCTCCGTCAATTACGCCGGCGCCAACTGGCACCTTGCCGGTAGCTGGAGCGAAAAGCGCCAGTACCGGGTGATCGTCGGCGAGTCTTTCAACGATCGCACCACGCTGTTCGGCAACCCGGCGGAAAGCACCGCCGTACCGCTGTTGGGCATTCTGGCGGCGATCATCATTACCTTGCTGTTTACCGCCTACTTCAGCCTGCGGCCATTGCGCCAGATCGCCCGCACCATTTCCGATCGCCAGCCTGGCAACCTGTCGCCGCTCAACGTCAGTGAGCAGTATCAGGAAATCCGGCCGGTGGTGATGGAGGTCAACAAACTGATGGCGCGCATCGACGCGGCCAATCAGCGCGAGAAACGCTTTATGGCCGACGCCGCGCACGAGCTGCGCACGCCGATCGCCGCCGTGCTGGCGCAGCTACATTTGCTGACCCAGGTCAGCGAGCAGCAGGAGCGCCGGGAAATCATCGGCGACATGCAGCAAGGGCTGGATCGCGCGGCGTCGCTGTCACGCCAGCTGATCAACCTGGCCAAGCTGGAGGCGGAAGATTTTCCGCTGAAGATTGAGGCGGTGGATATCTATGCGGAGATCGGCAAATGCATCGCGCAGCACGTCCCCTATGCGCTGGAGAAAGATGTCGAACTGTCGCTCGACGGCAGCGAGGATGTGGTGGTGAGTACCGACCGCCATGCGCTGATCGCCATCTTCACCAACCTGCTGGATAACGCGCTCAAGTACGCGCCGCCCGGCAGCCGCATCGAGGCCAATATCCGCTCGCTGGCGCCGCTCGGCTGCTATATTACGTTACGCGATAACGGCCCGGGGGTGAGCGAAGAACATCATTCCCGCCTGTTTGAACGCTTTTACCGCGTGCCCGGCACGCAGCAAACCGGCAGCGGGCTCGGATTGGCCATCGCCCGAAACCTGGCCGACAAAATCGGCGCGCAGCTGCGCGTCACCGAAGGCCTTGACGATCGCGGCATCGGCTTCATCATCGATTTGCCGGAAAGTTATCGGCCACAGACTGAGAGTGAACAACGACCATGATTGCCCCTGTTCTGCTGCAACGGCAGCAACTCGACCGGCTATGGGATATCGACCGCAGCGAAATTATCGACACTCTGTATCGCCTGCAGGACGGCAAGTTGCAATCCTATGCGGAGTACTACGACGTGCGCGGCTGGGATCCGCACGATCGGGAAACCTATACGCCAATCCACGCAGCGTGCTTCGATCGCGGCGGCGCGTTCTTCGCGCTGTTCGAAGGCGAGGAGATCGTGGCGGCGGCGGCGCTGGACACCGAGCCGCGCGGCCCACAGCGGGATCTGCGCCAGCTGCTGTTCTTTTACGTCAGCGCGCACAAACGCGGCCAGGGGTTAGGCAGGCAGCTGTTCCAGCTCTGCCTGCGTCAGGCGGCGCAAGACGGCGCCGCCGGGCTGTATGTCTCCTCCATCCCCAATAAAAGCACCGTAGACTTCTATCTGGCGCAGGGCTGCCGGCTCATCGAACAGCCGGATACCGAATTGTTCGCCCGTGAGCCGGAAGACATTCACCTGGTCTGCCCTTGCCGCTAGCGGCCGGGGTTAACGGGCGATGCGCATCACCGAACGCACGTCGCTTTTCTTGTTCAGATCCCACACCTCGGCGATCTCCGCCAACGCGTGCTCCTGCGTCTCGATAGTGAGCGCTCCGGTCGCCGCCAGCGCCAAAATCTCGGTCGCGTAGCGCTGCATCTCCGGGATCGGCGGGAAGTTGCCGGTGCCGCTGCCGAGGATCTGCAGCTGGTTGCTGCGCAACACCGCAGCCGGCAGCCGGATGTCCGGCGCGGCCATCGAACCGACGTTGACCAAGCGAATGCCGCGCCCGCCGGCGTAAGACGAGAGATCGTGATTGTTGAGCGTTGCCAGCAGCGCTTCGGTCGCCGGGCCCCAGATATAATCGACGATCACCTGATAACCGCCCGGCCCCGCCGCCGCCGCGAAGGCCTGCGTCAGCGCCTCGCCCTGCAGGCTCAGATCCACCGTGGCGTCTACACCCAATGCCTCCAGCACGCTCAGTCGACGGCCGGCGGCAACAATGCGTCCGGCCCCCGCCTGACGCGCCGCCGCGACCGCCAGCTTACCCGAGGTGCCGGTGGCGCCGATGATCAGCACCGTTTCACCGGGCTGCAGATCCGCCCGCCAGCGCAGCGGCAACCAGGCGGCGAAGGCCGGATTGATCAGCGCGGCCGCCGTGGCGTCGTCCACCGTCGCCGGCACCGGCACCGTCCAGGACGCGACGCTGCGCTCTGCCATCGCGCCGTAAGGGCGACGGAAAGAGGCGAAGTACACCCGTTGCCCGTCCGCCGTACGGCCCACGCCATCGGTGCCGGGCACGATCGGCAATTGCTTCGGGCTGGAATAGTGGGTTCCGGCGACGGTGGCGCGATCCAGCTGTTTGATGCCGGCCGCCAGAACGTCGATCGGCACTTCATTCGTCTGCGCCTGAGGTTCCTCAAAGGTGCCGAAAACCGGGGGTTGCCCCAGCGCTGTTACGATTGCCGCTTGCATGGTGACTCCTCAAATCGTGGGAACGTACAGGAAAGAATAGGCCGCTATAAAATAAAAAGGGACACCGCATGATGCGGTGTCCCCCGAACACAAACTTTGCCGAACGTGTTATTCGTAATCGCTCATCGGCACGCAAGAGCAGAACAGGTTACGGTCACCGTACACGTCGTCCAGACGCTTAACGCTCGGCCAGTACTTGTTCTCGCGTACGCCGGCCACCGGGAACACCGCCAGTTCGCGGCTGTACGGATGCTGCCAGTCGTTGACCAGCTCCGCCTGCACGTGCGGCGCATTCACCAGCGGGTTGTCTTCCAGCGGCCATTCGCCCTTGGCGACGCGGTCGATTTCGCTGCGGATCGCCAGCATCGCATCGATAAAGCGATCCAGCTCCACCTTGCTTTCCGACTCGGTCGGCTCGACCATCAGCGTGCCCGCCACCGGGAACGACATGGTCGGGGCGTGGAAACCGAAGTCGATCAGGCGCTTGGCGATGTCCATTTCGCTGATGCCGGTCTCTTCCTTCAGCGGACGAATATCGAGGATACATTCGTGCGCCACGCGGTGATCGCGGCCGGTATACAGAATCGGGTACGCGTCTTTCAAACGGGTGGCGATGTAGTTGGCGTTCAGGATCGCCATCTGGCTGGCCTGCTTCAGGCCCTCCGCGCCCATCATGCGGATGTACATCCAGCTGATAGGCAAGATGGAGGCGCTGCCGAACGGCGCCGCGGAGACCGCGCCCTGCTGGGTGGTCACGCCGTCGATCTGCACCACGCTGTGGCCCGGCACGAACGGCGCCAGGTGTGCTTTCACGCCGATCGGACCCATGCCCGGGCCGCCGCCGCCGTGCGGGATACAGAAGGTCTTATGCAGGTTGAGATGCGAAACATCCGCGCCGATGTAGCCTGGCGTGGTGATGCCCACCTGGGCGTTCATGTTGGCGCCATCCAGATACACCTGACCGCCGAACTGATGCACGATCTGGCACACTTCACGGATGGTTTCTTCATACACGCCGTGGGTCGACGGGTAGGTCACCATGATGCAAGAGAGTTCTTCGCCTGCCTGCTCCGCCTTGACGCGCAGATCGTGCAGATCGATGTTGCCGTTCTTGTCGCAGGCCACCACCACCACGCTCATGCCCGCCATCTGGGCGGAGGCCGGGTTGGTGCCGTGTGCCGAGCTCGGGATCAGACAGACGTGGCGGCCCGCTTCGTTGCGGCTTTCGTGGTAGCGGCGGATCGCCAGCAGGCCGGCGTATTCGCCCTGCGCGCCGGAGTTCGGCTGCATGCACACCGCGTCATAGCCGGTCAGTTGCACCAGCCACTGGGACAGTTGGCCGATCATCTGCTGGTAACCGGCCGCCTGCTCTGGCGGGCAGAACGGATGCAACTCTGAGAATTCAGGCCAGGTGATCGGGATCATTTCCGCCGCGGCGTTCAATTTCATGGTGCAGGAACCCAGCGGGATCATCGCCTGGTTCAGCGCCAGATCCTTGCGCTCCAAGCGATGCATGTAACGCATCATCTCGGTTTCGCTGTGATAGCGGTTGAATACCGGGTGGGTCAGGATCGGATCCTGGCGCAGCATGGCGGCCGGGATCGATTGGCTGTTTTTGCTCACCGCCGCGTCCAACGCGTCGATGTCCAGACCGTGATTGTCGCCGGCCAGCAGTGCGAACAGCGTTTGCACGTCTTCACGCGAGGTGGCTTCATCCAGCGTGATGCCGACGGCGCCGTGAATGTCGGTACGCAGGTTGATGCCGAAGCTCAGCGCGCGCTCCAGCACGGCGGCCTTGTCCTTCACTTCGACGGTCAGGGTGTCGAACCAGGTGTGGTGACGCAGCGTCAGGCCGGCCTTCTGCAGCCCGGCGGCCAGAATGTCGGTCAGGCGATGGATGCGCCCGGCGATGCGCTGCAGGCCTTGCGGGCCGTGATACACCGCGTACAGGCTGGCGATGTTGGCCAGCAGCACCTGCGAGGTACAGATATTCGAGTTGGCTTTCTCGCGGCGGATATGTTGCTCGCGAGTCTGCATCGCCATGCGCAGCGCGGTGTTGCCGGCGGCATCGCGGGAAACGCCGATAATGCGGCCCGGCATCGAACGCTTGAACTCGTCGCGGCAGGCGAAGAAGGCGGCGTGCGGGCCGCCGTAGCCCATCGGCACGCCGAAGCGCTGCGCGGAGCCGAACACCACGTCGGCGCCCTGCTTGCCCGGCGCGGTCAGCAGCACCAGGGCCATGATGTCGGCAGCCACGCTGGTGATGATTTTGCGCGATTTCAGTTCTGCCAGCAGCGCGCTGTAGTCGTGCAGTTCACCGGTGGTGCCCACCTGCTGCAGCAGCACGCCGAACACGCCGTCCAGCTCCAGCACTTTTTCCGCTTTATCGACGATGACGTCGAAGCCGAAGGTTTCGGCGCGGGTGCGCACCACGTCCAGCGTTTGCGGATGCACGTCGTCAGCCACGAAGAAACGGTTGGCGTCTTTCAGCTTGCTGGCGCGTTTGGCCAACGCCATCGCCTCGGCGGCGGCGGTCGCTTCATCCAGCAGCGAAGCGGAGGCCAGATCCAGACCGGTCAGATCGAGGGTCACGGTCTGGAAGTTCAGCAGCGCTTCCAGACGGCCCTGCGACACTTCCGGCTGATAGGGAGTGTAAGCGGTGTACCAGCCCGGGTTTTCCAGCATGTTGCGCAGGATCACCGGCGGCGTCAGCACGGCGCTGTAGCCCATGCCGATATAGGATTTGTAGCGCTGATTCTGCGAGGCGATCGCCTTCAGCTCAGCCAACGCCTGATGTTCGGTCGCCGCGTCGCCGACCGGCGGCGGCCCCGGCAGCTGAATGTCCGCCGGCACAATCTGTTGGATCAGCGCGCTGAGCGAGCGAGCGCCCACCGCTGCCAGCAACTCCTGGCGTTGTTCCGCAGAAGAGCCGATGTGGCGTTCAATGAACGCTTCGCTGTGTTCGAGTTGGCTGAGTGTCTGAGTCATTGCTACAAATTCCTGAATGCTTGCGTGATACGGGATATAGCTTGAACGGTAACTAAAACGCCCTGGCCGAAAGGCCTGGGGCGTGGTCACGATTACTCGTCGATCGAGGCCTGATAAGCCGCGGCGTCCAGCAGGTTCGCCAGCTCGCCTTCGTCGGTGGCTTTAATCTGGAACAGGAAGCCGTCACCGTAAGGTTCGCTGTTCACCAGTTCCGGAGAGCTTTCCAGCTCGCCGTTCACCGCCACGATTTCGCCGCTGATTGGCGCGTAAATGTCCGATGCCGCCTTGACGGATTCCGCCACGGCGCAATCTTCACCGGCGGCGACGCTGCGGCCCACTTCCGGCAGATCGACAAACACCATATCGCCCAGCAGTTCCTGCGCATGTTCGGTGATGCCTACGGTGTAAACGCCGTTACCTTCTGCACGAACCCACTCGTGGGAGGATGCGTATTTCAATTCTGTTGGCACATTGCTCATCGCCGGTTACTCCTTCGAAGAAATAAAAGAATCAATCAATAAAAAATCAATTTGTCAGCGGCTTGCCGGCGCGAACGAAACCGGGCTTGGTCACTTTGACCGGCATTTCACGGTTGCGGATCTGCACGATAGCCTGCTCGCCGATGCCTGCCGGCACGCGCGCCAGCGCGATGCTGAAGCCCAGCGTCGGAGAGAACGAGCCGCTGGTGATCACGCCTTCGTGGGTTTGCCCCGCCGCGTCGGTGAAACGCACCGGCAGCTCATTACGTAATACGCCTTTTTCCGTCATGATCAAGCCGACCAGTTGCTCGGTGCCCTGCTCGCGCTGTTGTTCCAGCGCTTCGCGGCCGATGAAACGGCGATCTTCCGGCTGCCAGGCGATGGTCCAGCCCATGTTGGCGGCCAGCGGCGAAACGCCTTCATCCATCTCTTGCCCGTAGAGGTTCATGCCCGCTTCCAGGCGCAGGGTGTCGCGCGCGCCCAGACCGGCCGGCTTGACGCCCGCGGCCAGCAATTTTTGCCAGAAATCCGCCGCCTGCTCTTTCGGCAGCGCGATCTCATAGCCGGCCTCGCCGGTGTAACCGGTGGTGGCGATGAACAGCTCGCCGGCCTGCACGCCGAAGAATGGCTTCATGCCTTCGACCGCGCTTTTTTGCTCCGGGGTGAACAGGGTGCCGGCGCGCTCTTTGGCCTGCGGGCCCTGCACCGCGATCAGCGCCAGATCGTCGCGCACCGTCAGCGCGACGCCATACGGCGCGGCGTGCTCTTCGATCCAGGCCAGGTCTTTGTCGCGGGTGGCGGAGTTCACCACCAGGCGGAAATAGTCTTCAGTGAGGAAATAAACGATCAGGTCGTCGATCACGCCGCCGGAGGCATTCAGCATGCCGGTGTACAGCGCTTTGCCGGGTTGGGTCAGTTTGGCGACGTCGTTCGCCAGCAGGTAGCGCAGGAACTCGCGGGTGCGGGCGCCGTGCAGATCCACAATGGTCATGTGAGACACGTCGAACATGCCGGCATCCTGACGCACCGCGTGGTGCTCATCGAGCTGCGAGCCGTAGTGCAGCGGCATCATCCAGCCGTGAAAGTCTACCATGCGCGCACCGCACGCCACGTGCTGGTCGTACAGTGGGGTTTGCTTTGCCATCTTTTCCCTCTTTCCACTCGTCGCTAGAAGTTAGGGTGCTGCCACGCAATGCGGCGGAGCCTGGCTCGCGGCCCGATCGCCATGGCGCACTGACTGCTCAACACAAATGCTGCGCCGGGACGGGCGGAAACTGCGTGCAACCGCCGTGACGCAAACGATACCTTTCCCTCGAACTTATCACCGAACGACCACATTAACCATAAGTTAAAATAGGCTCATCGCCGTTCCGGGGCGGTAAAACGCCGGGCTAGTGTGCAGAGTTTTTCACTGGAAAAATGCGCCTTAAGGCACAAAATTAACAATTAAAGCGGCAAAACACCGAACTTATATAACAAACCTATGGCCTCACATGGGATCCGGACTTTTGATAACCGAACATGGAATTAGAAAAAGTAATGATAAAAAGCGGCTGAAATTAGATTATTTCAAATGAAGGGTTATATAAGGAAAAGCGATGGAATAAGGCGAGAAGCGCGAGCCCGGCGCGGGCCCGCAGAAGGAAGGGATCAGGCAAGCCACTCGGGCAGATCGTTCAGGCCCATCGCCTGACGCACCAGCTTCGGTTTGACGCCCGGCAGGCTGTCCGCCAGCCGCAGGCCCACGTCGCGCAGCAGCTTTTTGGCCGGGTGATTGCCGTCGAACAGTTCGCGGAAACCCTGCATGCTGGCCAGCATTACCGCCGCGCCATGTTTGCGGCGGCGCTCATAACGGCGCAGATAGAGGTGCTGGCCGATATCCTTGCCCTGCCGCTGCAGGCGGCGCAGTTCGGAAATCAGCTCGGCGGCGTCCATGAAGCCCAGGTTAACGCCCTGGCCGGCCAACGGATGCACGGTATGCGCCGCATCACCCACCAGCGCCAGGCGGTGCGCTGCGAAGCTGCGCGCATAGCGGCCGGTCAACGGGAAGGCCAGCCGTTCGCTTTCCAGGCTGCAAGCCCCCAGGCGCATGTCGAAGGTCATCGCCAGTTCGCGGTTGAACTGCGCCGGTTCCAGCCGTTTGAGCCTTTCGGCTTCTTCCGGCGTCACCGACCAGACGATAGAGCTCAAATGCGGATCGCTGAATGGCAGGAACGCCAGAATGCCGTCGCCGTGGAAAATTTGCCGCGCCGTCGCCTGATGCGATTCTTCGGTGCGAACGGTGGCCACCAGCGCGTGGTGGCGGTAATCCCAGAAGGTGAGCGGGATATCGGCATGCTGGCGCAGCCACGACTGGGCGCCGTCGGCGCCAATCACCAACCGGGCGGTCAGCATGCGGCCGTCCTCCAGCGTGACGAAGGCGTCGTTCTCGCCCCACGCCACCTGCTTGAGCGCGGCCGGGGTAATCAGCGTGATGTCCGACAGGCTTTCGGCGCGTTTCCACAGCGCCTGCTGGATCACCGAATTTTCGATGATGTGGCCGAGATGGCTGAAGCCGCACTCGTCGCCGCGGAAGGCGATTCTGCCGAAGCTGTCGCGATCCCACACTTCCATCGCGTTATAGGCGCTGGCGCGCAGCTGGAGAATGTCGTCCCACACGCCGATGTGCTGCAGCAACCGCTCGCTGGCGGCATTGATGGCGGAGACGCGCAGGGCCGGCTGTTCCGACGGCGGCGCCATCTCCGGCTGGCGCTGCTCCAGCACCGCCACGCGCAGCCCGCTGCCCTGCAGGCCGCAGGCCAACGCCAACCCCACCATACCGCCACCGGCGATAATCACGTCAAATGATTGCATGCTGCTCGATTTCCTTAAATAACGCGCGACGCCTTGCCGCGCCGCGCTTTGGGCGCGTTAAAGCGCCCGACCATGTCTCTAACGTTCCACCCAGCCCAGCGTACGCTTGGCGAAGGCATCGCGTATCGCCGGCAAACGTTCCATCGCCATCAGCCCCAGATTGCGGCCGATCACCAGCGGGCCATAACGGTTGGCGAACAGATGAATCAACCCGTCGGTCACGCCGATCGTCGCCCGCTGATCGTTTTGCCGCCGCTGCTGATAACGGCTCAGCAGTGCGTAACCGCCGGCGTCTTCGCCGCTGTCTGCCGCTTCCGCCAGCGTTTCCGCCAGCGACATCACGTCGCGCAGGCCAAGGTTGAACCCCTGCCCGGCGATAGGATGCAGCGTTTGCGCCGCATTGCCCACCAGCGCCAGCCGGTGGCTGACATGGCGATCGGCGGTCAGCAGACCGAGTGGGTAACTGTGCCGTTTACCGGCTTTGAGGATGCGCCCCAGCCGCCAGCCGAAGGCCTGTTGCAGCTCGGCGATAAACCGCTCGTCGTCCCAGGCATCCACCTGAGCGCGATCTTCGCGCGCATGGCACCATACCAGTGAACTGCGCCCCTGCGACATCGGCAACAGCGCCAGCGGCCCATAGCGAGTAAAGCGCTCAAAGGCGCGCCCCTGCGGATCTTCCGCCGTGGTGACGTTGGCAATGGTGGCGAACTGCGGATAGTCCTCCTGCCGCCACTGCATATTGCAGGCTTGCGCCAGCGCAGAGCGCGAGCCATCGGCCGCCACCAGCAATTGCCCGCGCAGACGCTGGCCGTTGTCCAGCAGCACTTCCGCCCGCTCTGCGGTGCGAATCACGTCCACCACCCGCGCCGGGCAGTGCAGCGTAACGCCGGGGGCCTTGGCCAGCAGCGCGAACAACCGCTGCCCGGCGTCGTGCAGTTCGATCACCTGGCCGAGCGCATCGACCTGATAATCTTGCGCCTGCAGATTCACAAACCCGGCGTGCCCGCGATCGCTGACGTGCACCTGAGTGATCGGCGTAGCGCAATCGCGCAGCGCCGGCCAAACGCCGATGCGCACCAGCTGTTGGCAGGTGCCCTGCGCCAGTGCGATGGCGCGGGCGTCAAAGCCCGGATGGCTGCGGTCGTCCGGCCGGGTCGCCTCGACCAGATCCACCGCCATTCTTCCCTGAGTGAGCGACGAAATGGCCAGCGCCAACGTCGCGCCCGCCATACCGCCGCCAACGATAATAACGCTCATGCTACGACCTTGCCGCCGCCATCAAGGCCTCGATGGCATCGGCGTCTTTCACCACGGTGGCGGTCAGGTTTTCATTGCCGTCGGCGGTGATCACGATATCGTCCTCGATGCGGATGCCGATGCCGCGGTACTCCGCCGGCACGTCCGCATCCGGCGCGATGTACAGCCCCGGCTCCACGGTCAGCACCATGCCCGGCTCCAGCAGCCGATCGCGGCTCGGCGTGCCGTAGTGGCCAACGTCGTGCACGTCGAGACCCAGCCAGTGGCTCAGCCCGTGCATGAAGAACTGACGGTGCGCCTGCTCGGCGATCAGCAGGTCGACTTCACCTTTCAATACGCCCAGCTCCACCAGCCCGACCACCATGATGCGCACCACTTCGTCATTGACTTCGCGAATGCTGGTGCCGGGTTTGAACAGTTCCAAAGCGCGCTGCAGCGACGCCAGCACAATGTCGTACACCGCGCGCTGCGGCCGGCTGAACTTGCCGTTGACCGGGAAGGTGCGGGTGATGTCGCCGGCGTACCCCAGGTACTCGCAGCCCGCGTCGATCAACACCAGATCGCCATCGCGCATCTGGCTCTCGTTCTCGGTGTAGTGCAGGATACAGCCGTTTTCGCCGCTGCCGACGATGGTGTTGTAAGACGGGTAACGGGCGCCGAGGCGGGTGAACTCATGATGAATTTCCGCTTCCAGCTGGTATTCGAACATGCCCGGACGGCATTTTTCCATCGCGCGGGTGTGCGCCAACGCGCTGATCTCACCGGCGCGGCGCATCACCGCCAGCTCTTCCGGCGACTTGAACAGCCGCATGTCGTGCAGCCACGGCCGCCAGTCGGTAACGGTGGCCGGCGCCTGCAGGTTCTGGCGGAACCCCTTGCGCAGCTTGTCCAGCGCGCTGAACAGGATCTGATCGGCATAGGCGTATTCGCCCTGCGCGTGGTAGACCGCATCCAGGCCGTTGAGCAGCAGGTGCAGTTGGTCATTGATTTCATCGAACGGCAGCGCGCGATCCACGCCCAGCTTTGCCGGTGCGGCGTCTTGCCCCAGGCGGCGGCCAAACCAGATTTCCGCCGTCAAATCGCGCACCCGGTTGAACAACACGCTGTGGTTGTGCGTTTCATCGCTTTTAATCAGCACCAGCACCGCTTCCGGCTCATTGAAGCCGGTCAGGTACCAAAAATCGCTGTTCTGCCGGTAGGGATAGTCTGAATCTGCACTGCGCGTCGTTTCCGGCGCAGAGAAAATAACCGCCGCGCTGGCCGGCGCCATTTTCGCCAACAGCGCCTGGCGGCGGTTGTTGAATTCCTGCTGAGTCATTACCTTCTCCTGAAATCATGCCATCCGCACCGCCGGCGGAAGGGCGATAGAACGTTTAGTGCAGCGTCGGTTTGATATTTTCCGGCGCCGTCGGTTTATGACGGGTGAATTCGCCGTGGCACATGATGGCGGCGACCCGCACATACTCCGCCACTTCTTCCAACGACTGTTCCAATTCTTCCTGGTCTTCGTCTTCGTCGTAGCCCAGCTGCGCGATGTTGCGCAGATCGTCAATCGCTTCACCGACCTCGTCTTTCACCTGAGCCAGCTTCGGCTGCATCATGCCCAGCCCGAGCAGGAAGTGGTTGACCCAACCGGCCAGCGCGTCGGCGCGATCGAACACGCTGACGATCTCCCCTTCAGGCAGCATCAGTTGGAACAGGAATTCGTCATCTTCCAGCGTGTCACGCGTCGCTTCATACAGCTGCTGCAGCGGTTGGCTAAGCGCCTGCGGGAAGGCGACGCCTTCGTTGGTCAGATCGTGCACCAGCGCCTGCCAGCCGGCATCACGGCTGCCGCCGCACAGCAGGCCGCTGATCAGGCCGTGCATTTCTGCCGCGGTCAGCGCCACCGACTGCTGGTTGAGGGCCACGGTCAAAGATTGGTAACTTGGAAATGTATTCTGTATAGACATGCGCATTCGTCATCGTTGGCAGGATAAGTTCGTGTTATGCTACCACCAAGGTCCGTCGCTATACCAGATAAGCGCGACACCTCAGTGGCTAGTTATAATCGCGATGTGGCAGGTTTCACACTGCGCCGGCGGGTGACGAAAGTGCGGTAAATACGCATTTTGAAACCCTTTTTTGACTGGCAATGTCCGCCACAGTAGATTACAACCAGGTACTGAAAAAGGGGTTGTATCTTGGTACCGAGGTATATATAGTGGCGCCCGCTTTGACGGCCCGGCCCGGGCGGACAAGGCTGGCGCGAAATTTAGGCAGGAAGGTGGCATGTCTGCACAACCGGTAGATATTCAAATTTTTGGCCGCTCGTTAAGAGTCAATTGCCCGCCAGAACAACAAGATGCGTTGAATATGGCGGCGGACGATCTTAACCAACGGTTGCAAGATCTTAAAGTTCGCACTAGAGTCTCCAATACTGAGCAACTGGTTTTCATCGCGGCATTGAACGTCTGTCACGAACTTGCTCAAGAACGGTTGAAAACCCGTGACTATGCGTCCAATATGGAACAACGCATACGGATGCTGCAGCAGACCATTGAACAAGCGCTGCTTGAACAAGGTCGCATCTCTGAACGTCAGGATGCACAATTCGAATAACTTAAGTTGTTGAAAGCCAAGTTTTCGGCAACGAGTACAAAATTTCTCTGAGATGTTCGCCAGCGGGCCAGTCCCCTGAGCCGATATTTAGTACAAACAGAATGTGTTGCTCCGCGATCGGTGAGCACGCTCGGTGCGCCGAGAAGCCTTAAGATTGCGACGGCACGTTCACCTTGAACCATGGGTTCAAGGGTTACAGCCTGCGACGGCATCTCGGAGATTCCCCTTCTCAGCGGTTTTGTGTGCTGAACGCCACACTGAGCAAGCCTGATACGATGTCTTTTCAACCCCAATTCGCGCAGCAGCGCCAAGCCATTCGTCAACTCATTCGCCAACGTCGGCGCGAGCTTACGCCCGAGCAGCAACGCTTTGCCGCAGAAAAGATAACCGAACGCCTCACCGCACACGCGCGCGTTCAAGCGGCGCACAACATCGCGGTCTTCCTGTCGTTTGACGGCGAACTCGATACCGGGCCGCTGATCGAGCGTCTGTGGACGCTCGGCAAACGGGTTTACCTGCCGGTGCTGCATCCGTTCAGCCCGGGACACCTGTTGTTCCTGCGCTATGCGCCGGAAACGCCGCTGGTGCGCAATCGCTTCAATATTCTCGAGCCGCGTCTCGATGTGCGCCATGTGTTGCCGCTGGGTGAACTGGAGGTGGTGCTGACGCCGCTGGTGGCATTCGATCATACCGGACAGCGTCTGGGCATGGGCGGCGGCTTTTACGATCGCACCCTGCAAAACTGGCGCAGCGGCGGCCCCTATCCCATCGGCCTGGCCCATGATTGCCAGCAGGTGGAGCACCTGCCGACCGAACACTGGGATATCCCGCTGCCGGAAATCCTCACCCCGCTCTGCAGCTGGGCGTGGCGGGAGCCCAAATAGCAAAAGGCCGGATCACTCCGGCCTTTTTCGTTGCGGCGAGCCGCCGAATCAGAACAGCAGACGGGCGCGAATGGTGCCGTCGATGGCCTTCATGCGCTGCAGCGCGGCGTCGGCGCGCGCGGTTTCCGCTTCGATGTCGATCACCACATAGCCGATTTCCGGCCCGGTTTGCAGATACTGCGCGGCGATGTTAACCCCCTCTTCGGCGAAGATCTGGTTAATCTGCGTCAGCACGCCCGGACGGTTTTCATGGATGTGCAGCAGACGGCTGGCGTTCGGGCCATGCGCCGGCAACGACACTTCCGGGAAGTTGACCGCCGACAGGGTCGAACCGTTATCGGAATATTTCGCCAGCTTGCCGGCCACTTCGTCGCCGATGTTTTCCTGCGCTTCCTGAGTGGAACCGCCGATGTGCGGCGTCAACAGCACGTTATCGAACTCACACAGCGGCGAGTTGAACGGATCGCTGTTGGTCGCCGGCTCTTCCGGGAAGACGTCGATCGCCGCCCCCGCCAGGTGATTGCTGGCCAGCGCGTCGCACAGCGCGGGGATATCCACCACGGTGCCGCGCGAGGCGTTGATCAGAATAGCGCCCGGTTTCATCAGCGCCAGCTCTTCCGCCCCCATCATGTTCTTGGTCGCCAGCGTTTCCGGCACGTGCAGCGTCACCACGTCGCTCATATTGAGCAGATCGGACAGATGACGCACCTGTTGCGCGTTGCCCAACGGCAGCTTGTTCTCGATATCGTAGAAGAACACCTTCATGCCCAGCCCTTCGGCCAGAATGCCCAGCTGGGTGCCGATATGGCCGTAGCCGATGATGCCCAGTTTTTTGCCGCGCGCTTCATAGGAGCCCACGGCCAGTTTGTGCCACACGCCGCGGTGCGCCTTGGCGTTGGCGGCCGGAATGCCGCGAAGCATCAACAGCAGCTCGCCCAGCACCATTTCGGCCACGGATCGGGTATTGGAGAACGGGGCGTTGAAGACCGGAATGCCGCGTTTGGTCGCCGCTTTCAGGTCAACCTGGTTGGTGCCGATGCAGAAGCAGCCCACCGCCACCAGTTTTTCTGCGGCGGCGAACACCTCTTCGGTCAGATGCGTGCGCGATCGGATGCCGACGAAGTGCGCATCGCGGATGGAGGCCTTCAGCGATTCGGTGTCTAACGCACCCTTGTGGTATTCGATGTTGGTATAACCGGCGGCACGCAAATTATCGACCGTGCTCTGATGAACCCCTTCCACCAACAGGAATTTAATCCTGTCTTTCTCCAATGATACTTTTGCCATTTACCCGACCCTATGTTCAGACTTCAGAAGCGGCTGTGACGACACAGCTCCCATCCAACATAACAAAAATAACGCGGGCGGCAATACAAACGATTGCCTGCCCGGCAGGACAAGGCGCAGCGTTGATGGCGGTTTACGGCAGAAAATGCCATAGGGAAAGTTTTCGGCAGAAGCTTTGGGGAGTCAGTTTTCACAATGTGACATAAGTCACCAAATTTGCCGCTTTTCAGAAAAGATGTTTTAACCGAAGAAATATGCGGCCCGGCACTGCCGGGCCACAGGCCGCAGAGGCTTATTTGACCACTTTCACGCCTTCCGGGGTGCCGACCAGCGCCACGTCCGCGCCGCGGTTGGCGAACAGCCCCACGGTCACCACGCCGGCGATGCCGTTGATCTTGTTCTCCAGCGCGATGGCATCAGTGATGCTCAGGTTATGCACATCGAGGATCACGTTGCCGTTGTCGGTCACTACGTTCTGGCGATACTCCGGCAGGCCGCCCAGTTTCACCAGCTCGCGCGCCACATAGGAGCGGGCCATCGGGATCACTTCCACCGGCAGCGGGAATTTGCCCAGCACGTCCACCTGCTTGCTGGCGTCAACGATGCAGATGAATTTCTTGGCGATGGCGGCGATGATCTTCTCGCGCGTCAGCGCCGCGCCGCCGCCTTTGATCATCTGCATGTGGCCGTTGATTTCGTCCGCGCCGTCCACGTAGATATCGAGCGAGTCCACTTCGTTGCTGTCGAACACATGGATGCCGAGGCTTTTCAGCTTGGCGGTGGAGGCGTCTGAGCTGGACACCGCGCCTTCAATCTGGTGCTTGATGGAGCCCAGCGCGTCAATAAAGTGGGCGGCGGTAGAGCCGGTGCCCACCCCGACGATGGTGCCCGGCGTCACGTATTCCAGCGCCGCCCAGCCCACCGCTTTTTTCAGTTCATCCTGCGTCATAATATGTCCCTTGCCTCTGTACGAAAACGTGTGCGTATTATAGGGTAAAACGCTGTTTTTCACGCCGGCAGGATCACACTTATTTACCGCAGCCCGCATTTTTACCCGCTTGGCGGCGAGCTGGGGGCGTGATTTTTCCACCTGCGCCGCACGCAAAATGTGGCATAGTGCCGGTATCATTCTAATTTAAGGGATATCTTTCCGATGAAACGCCCAGACTATCGTACGCTGCAAGCGCTGGACGCGGTGATCCGTGAGCGCGGCTTCGAGCGCGCCGCGCAAAAACTCTGCATCACGCAATCGGCGGTATCCCAACGCATCAAACAGCTGGAAAACCTGTTCGGCCAACCGCTGCTGGTCCGCACCGTGCCGCCGCGCCCGACCGAACAGGGGCAAAAGCTGCTGGCGCTGCTGCATCAGGTGGAGCTGCTGGAAGAAGAGTGGCTGGGCAACGACACCGGCGTCGATACGCCGCTGCTGCTGTCGCTGGCGGTCAACGCCGACAGTCTGGCGACCTGGCTGCTGCCGGCGCTGAAGCCGGTGCTGGCGGACTCCCCCATTCGTCTGAATCTGCAGGTGGAAGATGAAACCCGCACCCAGGAGCGGCTGCGCCGTGGTGAGGTGGTGGGCGCGGTGAGTATTCAGCCGCAGCCGCTGCCGAGCTGCCTGGTGGATCGGCTGGGGGCGCTGGACTACCTGTTCGTGGCCTCCAGCGGCTTCGCCGAGCGCTATTTCCCGAACGGCGTCACCCGCTCCGCGCTGTTGAAAGCGCCGGCGGTGGCCTTCGATCATCTCGACGACATGCACCAGGCATTTCTGCAGCAGAACTTCGATCTGTCGCCGGGCAGCGTGCCCTGCCACATCGTGAACTCATCGGAAGCCTTCGTGCAGCTGGCCCGTCAGGGCACCACCTGCTGTATGATCCCACATCTGCAGATCGAAAAGGAGCTGGCATCCGGCGAACTGATCGATCTGACGCCGGGGCTGTACCAGCGCCGCATGCTGTACTGGCACCGCTTCGCGCCGGAGAGCCGCATGATGCGTAAAGTGACCGACGCGTTGCTGGAGCACGGTCACCAGGTGCTGCGCCAGGATTAAAACGAAAAAAGGTTCGCCGCAGCGAACCTTTTCTTCATGACAACCCCCTTACTGCGCGGCGTTGCGCTGCAGCTCGAACACCACATCCACCTGATCGTCGAAGTGAATGCTTTGCTGTTCATAGGTTTGCGCCGCGTCGTTTTCCGCCGCCGCGCCGGCCGCCTTATACATCCGCGCCACCGGCATCGGCTGGTAGTTGGCGACCCGGTAGCGAATGCTGTACACCGGCCCCAACTTGGCGTGGAAGCCCTTGGCCAGGGATTCGGCCTGCTGAGTCGCGTTCTCGATCGCTTTTTGCCGCGCCTGCTCGCGATACACGTCCGGCTTGGCGACGCCCAGTTCCACCGCGCGGATCTCGTTCAGGCCGGATTTCAGCGCGCCGTCCAGCAGCTCGTTCAGCTTGTCCAACTGGCGCAGGGTAACCTGCACCTGACGCACCGCCCGGTAGCCCTTCAGCACCGACTCGCCGGTTTTCAGGTAATCGTATTCCGGCTGGGTGCGCAGGTTGGCGGCGCTGATGTCTTTCTTCTCGATGTTGTTTTTCTGCAGGAAATCAAAGTACTGCGCCACGCGCTCGTCCACCTGCTTCTTCGCCTGGGCGGCGTCTTTGGAGGAAACGCTCACTTCGATCGCCAGGGTGGCGATATCCGGCGTGGCGTCCACGCTGGCGGTGCCGGAGGTGACGACGTGCGGCCCTTCAGGCAATTCAGCCGCCTGCAGCGCCATCGGTAGCGTCCCTAATCCGACCATTGCGGCCATAGCCAATGCTTTTAGCTTCACAGTGTCTCCTTAATGACAGGCTGTCTCTGATCGCCGGCTTTTCCCTGCGAGAACCGCCGGTTTCCTGGCATCAAACGTAGCATATCGCACGGCGTTTTGAATTCGGATTAGTGACAAATTCTTATAAATTTGCCCCCTGCCAGGCCAGCTGCAGCGCTATGCCCCACATCACCAGACCGACCAGCGCGTTGATGATGCGCTGCGCCCGCTGGGTGTTCAGCCACGGCGCCAGCCAGGAGGCCAGCAGCGCCAGGCCAAAGAACCACACCGCCGACGCGCTGACCGCGCCAAGCGCGAACCAGGAACGCACGTCCGCCGTCAGCTGTCCGCCCAGGCTGCCGAGCACCACAAAGGTATCCAGGTACACGTGCGGGTTCAGCCAGGTGACCGCCAGCATGGTGACCACGAGGCGCCAGCGGCTCTGCGCCAGCTCCTGCGCCGCGGCCTGAGCCGGTTGCGGGCTGAAGGCGGAACGGAACGCGCCCCAGCCGTACCACAGCAGAAACGCCACCCCGCCCCAGGTCACCAACGCCAGCAGCAGCGGCGAGCGGGTCAGCAACGCGCTGCCGCCGAAAATACCGGCGCAGATCAGCACGATATCGCTCAGCGCGCATAATGAGGCGATCATCAGATGATACTGACGGCGAATGCCCTGATTCATCACGAATACGTTCTGCGGGCCCAGTGGCAGGATCATGGCGGCGCTCAGGGCAAAGCCCTGCAGGAAGACGGCTAGCATGGGAAATTCCTCGAATGATAAAAGACGCCGGACGTGGGCGCGTATCGGTCAACACGCGCATCATACGAGGAAGCGATCATTAGGTGAAATTGATGTTTCTAATCAAGTATCAGAGATGCTAATACCCTGTGGGCGCCAGGCCAGCGCCGCCAGATTCGCCCATCGGCGAAAAATTCGCTATCATCCGCCCCTCTCCCCTCCAGCCGGCCGACCGATGTCTACGATTACCGATACCTTCATCGCCCCGCCCTGTCATGACCAGATAGAGATCCTCTATCAGGACGATCATCTGGCGCTGATCAATAAACCCGCCGGGTTGCTCAGCCTTTCGGGCAAAAATCCGCAAAATCTCGACTCGGTGCACTATCGGCTGGTGCAGATCTTCCCCGGCTGCACGCTGGCACACCGCCTGGATTTCGGCACGTCCGGGTTGATGGTGGTAGCCCGCAATAAGGCCGTCAATGCCGCGCTCTGCCGGCAGTTCAGCGAGCGCACCGTCGGTAAAGTCTACAGCGCGCTGCTCTGCGGCCATCTGGCGGATGACGAAGGGGTAATAGACGCGGCGATCGCCAACGATCCGGCGCTGTTCCCGCTGATGTCGATTTGCGCCCTTCACGGCAAGCCCGCTCGCTCCCGCTATCGGGTCGTCGAGCGTTTTTATCGTGAAACGGAAGGCGGGATCTCGCTGCCGCTGACGCGGGTGCAGCTTACCCCAGAGACTGGGCGCACCCACCAGCTGCGTATTCACAGCCGGCAATTGGGCCATCCTATTTTAGGCTGCGATCTGTATGGCGGGCGCCTGCTGCCGGGTACCGAGCAGACGCCGCGGCTGATGCTGCACGCCAGCGAACTGGACTTTGTGCACCCCATCCGCGGAGAGCGGATAACCGCTCGTCACGCCGCGCCGTTCTGAACGCGGCTTACCACATCAAATCGTCAGGCACTTTAAAGTCGGCGTACGGATCGTCTTCATCCTGCTCTTCCTGACTCAGCGCGCTGTGCAACACAATGCTGCCCGCATCGCGCTGCGCGATTTTATCGGCGACGCTCGCGGGGATAATCGCGTATTCACACTCTTCCCGGTTCTCGACCACCAAGCGGGCAATGGCGAGGCGGCCATTGATCAGTTGGGTCTGCGTCGCCTTATCCACCAGGATTTTTTTGATCAGGTTGCCGTCGGTGAAGTTAAAACCGATATCGCCTTTCGCCAGCACGATGCGATTCATCTCGATCAGTTGCTTCACCTGCGCCTTGTATTCTTTGGACAGCGCGGCTTGCTTTTGCTGCTCGTTCAGCTGCTTATCGCGCTCAAGCTGCGCCTTTTTATTCTCTTCCACCGCCTCTCTGGCCTCGCGGGCCTGAACGCGTGATTTTTTAGCCGTTCTTTGGACTTTGGCCATTTTCTTGCTGGTTACCAAGCCCGCTTTGAGCATCTGCTCTTGTAAGGTGAGTTTTGTCATGTTCGTGTCTGAAGCCGTGGGATCATGGAGGGATTATACCCGTAATTTTTCAGGCTGCACCAGGTTGCCGGCCCAACCCACCGGCGGTTTGCGCCGCAGAGCAACGGCGGTAAAACGGCCCGAACGCCCGATCATGAATACCGCTCATGTGGTAATGAAATTAAGTCTCTTTCACTCCCCCAGGGACTCTGGCAAAAATAGACCTCATTAACGACAGACAATATGAAATCGGCTGAATAAAAAAATAGAAAAACAAGCCATTGAAAGAAATGGATAAATCCAGCCTTCATATCATATAACAGGATGCTATAAGACGATGAATACAGACTTTACCTTTACGATTAAGAGCAGTTCTTTCGACGAAGATTATAACCCTTCTGAAAATACGCGTATCACCACCAACTTTGCCAATTTGGCCAGAGGGAAAAACCGCCGGGAGAACCTACGCAACACGTTGGTGATGATCGACAATCGCTTTAATGCATTAGCCTATTGGGATAACCCCAAGGCCGATCGCTACTCCGTCGAGCTGGAAATCATCTCGGTTGAGATGCGCATCGAAGATCAGGGCGCCAGCTTTCCGGTTATCGAAATCCTGAAAACCAACATCATCGATAAAAAAACGCAAAAGCGTATCGAGGGCATCGTCGGGAACAATTTCTCGTCTTACGTGCGCGATTACGACTTTAGCGTCTTGCTGCCGGCGCACAATAAAAACACGGCGGAATTTACCATTCCGGATGATTTCGGCGATTTGCACGGCAATATCTTTAAGCACTTCGTCAATTCAAACGAATACCATGAAAATTTCAGCAAACCGCCGGTGATCTGCCTCAGCGTGTCCAGCAAAGACACCTACCATCGGACGGGCAATCAACACCCGGTCTTGGGCGACGAGTATCGGCAAGACGGCGCTTCATTGACCGACCGGTATTTTAAAAAAATGGGCCTGCAGGTGCGCTATTTCATGCCGAAAAATAGCGTTGCGCCCCTGGCCTTTTATTTCCCCGGGGATTTGCTGAGCGATTACACCGACCTGGAACTGATCGGCACCATCAGCACGATGGAGACTTTCCAGAAAATCTATCGGCCTGAAATTTACAATGCCAATTCGGCGGCGGGGCAATGCTATCAGCCAAGCCTGAATAACCAGGATCATTCATTAACCAAGATTGTTTACGATCGCGAAGAGCGTAGCCAGCTAGCGATTGAGCAGGGGAAATTTACGGAAGAGCAATTTATCAAACCCTACAAGCCTATTCTTGAGCAATGGTCTGCTCACTACGCGCTTTGATTCACTTAAATACAGGTCACCTATCATGAAAATATTGCTCCCCACATCGACCGCCGGCAGCTTGCCCAAACCGGTCTGGCTGGCCCAACCGGAAACCCTGTGGTCGCCCTGGAAATTGCAGAATGAAGAACTCATCGAAGGGAAACAGGACGCCCTGCGTTTGTCACTGGCAGAGCAACAACAGGCCGGCATCGATATCGTCAGCGATGGCGAACAAACCCGTCAGCACTTCGTCACGACGTTTATCGAGCATCTCAGCGGCGTCGATTTCGAAAAACGCGAAGTGGTTAAAATCCGCAATCGCTATGAGGCGAGCGTGCCGACGGTCGTGGGGGCGGTCTCGCGTCAAAAACCCGTTTTCGTTGAAGACGCCAAATTTTTACGCCAGCTGACCACACAGCCGATTAAATGGGCCCTGCCGGGGCCGATGACCATGATCGACACGCTCTATGACAACCACTATAAAAGCCGCGAGAAATTGGCTTGGGAGTTCGCGAAGATCCTCAATCAGGAAGCCAAAGAGCTCGAGGCCGCAGGCGTCGACATTATTCAGTTTGATGAGCCCGCATTTAATGTGTTCTTTGACGAGGTGAATGACTGGGGCATCGCCGCCCTGGAAAGAGCCATTGAAGGGCTTAAGTGTGAAATCGCCGTACATATCTGCTATGGATATGGGATTAAAGCCAATACCGACTGGAAAAAGACGCTGGGCTCGGAATGGCGACAATATGAAGAGGCGTTTCCGAAACTGCAAACGTCCAACATCGATATCATCTCGCTGGAGTGCCATAACTCGCACGTGCCCATGGATCTGCTTGAACTGATCCGCGGCAAAAAGGTGATGGTCGGCGCCATCGACGTAGCGAATCATGCCGTTGAGACGCCGGAGGAAGTGGCCGACACGCTGCGCAAAGCGCTGCAGTTTGTTGATGCCGACAAACTCTATCCGTCGACCAACTGCGGCATGGCCCCCCTGCCCCGTCAGGTCGCCCGCGGCAAGCTGAATGCGTTAAGCGCAGGCGCCGAGATCGTGCGCCGAGAGCTGTTAGCCAAATAACCTTGCCAGCGCCCGCCACAGACACCTCCTGCGGCGGGCGATTATCATCAATTTCCCCTCCCCGCAACGCCCCCGCTCTGGTGTATACTCGGATTTCTACGCAATGCCAGCCACAGCGGTTTTGGTTCAGGCCTGGCCTGAACAGCCCTCAGCCAGCCCACACAAGCCGAATAACAGTGGAATAACCATGAGCCCAAATACCGCTCGCATCAGCGAAATCATCGATCGCGCCAGGATCTCCCCCTACCAAATCCTGATCCTGACCCTGTGTTTCCTCATTGCCCTTCTGGACGGTTTCGATACCGCCATCATCGGCTATATCGCGCCGGCGCTGCGCGAAGAGTGGGATCTGCTGCCCGCTCAGCTCTCCCCCGCCTTCGGCGCGGGGCTGTTCGGCCTGCTGATCGGCAGCCTGCTGTTCGGGCCGATCGCCGACGCCATTGGCCGCAAACGCGTGCTGCTCGTCGCGGTGCTGGTGTTTGGCGGCTGTACTCTGGCTTCGGCCTATACGCATTCGATCGAATCCCTGACCCTGCTGCGCTTCATCACCGGCATTGGCCTCGGAGGCGCGATACCGACCTGCATCACCCTCAGCTCGGAGTACTCGCCGGCGCGCCGCCGCATGCTGATGGTCACCTTGAGCTGGAGCGGCTTTACCGCCGGGTTGGCCCTGGGCGGCCTGCTGGCCGGGCAGATCATCCCGGCGTTCGGCTGGCGCGGCCTGCTGCTGGTCGGTGGCATCGCGCCGTTGGCGCTGCTGCCGTTGTTGGCCTGGCAGATGCCCGAATCAGTACGCTTTATGGCCGCCAGCGCCAAACATGCCGATCGGCTGCGCCGGGTGGTCGAACGCATCACCGGCCAGCGTTGGACGGGGATAACCATCGTCGATGACGAGCGCCCGGCGCAGGCCAGGTCGCCGATATCACACCTGTTTATCGAAGGCCGCGCCGTACGCACCCTGCTGCTGTGGGTGGCGTTCTTCTGTTCGCTGTTCGTGTTCTACCTGCTCACCAGCTGGCTGCCGACCCTGCTCAAAGACGCCGGTTACGATATCGCCCACGCCTCGCGCATCGGCGCGATGGTGCCGCTCGGCGGCACCCTGGGCGCCATCCTGATGGCGCTGCTGATGGATCGGATCGGGCCATACCGCGTACTGGCCGTCTCCTACCTGGGCGCCGCACTGGTAATTGGCGCGACCGGGTATCTGATGGGCGACGTCTACACGCTGGCCGCCGTCGTGTTCCTTATCGGCTTCGGCGTGGCCGGCGCGCAAAACGGCCTGAACCTGGTCTCCGCCACCCTTTATCCGACCGCAGCCCGCGTCACCGGCGTCAGCTGGGCCATGGCCAATGGCCGCTTCGGCTCAATTGTCGGCTCGATGCTCGGCGCCTGGATGATGGCCGCCGCCGGCTCGACGGAAGTGTTCTTCCTCTGGCTGGCGCTGCCGGCGCTGCTGGGCGCCGCCGCCATCTTCCTGCTCTATCGCCTCAGCCTGCGCCGCCGCACGCCGCTCACGGAACCGGCTGCGGGCATCTGACCTCGCGGAAAATAAAAGGCCGAGACGCCATCGGTAGCATCTCGGCCTCTCATGAGAAACCCTTAACCTATCGGTTATTTTTCAAAAGCGCTTGCCGCTATAGTGCACTGTTTTCCTTGTCATTGGCTTCCTTTATGCACTCATCGACATTTTTAAAATCATATTGCAGATAAACGCTCCCAACCCCACTATTGACGGCGGTCGCTTCAAGCATAATCCCCTGCAAATCGTTCTTGAACGGTTTATCTTTTTTCTCTTCCCAGTCAATACCGAAATAGCGTTCTTTTTTAAGCAGCCCCATCATCCAATCACCAGGTTCTTTCCATAACGACCCCGGCAACAGCAAATCAGTAGCATTTCCTTTGCCATAATTAGCGGTCAATGATTTAGCAATGTCCTTCACCCTGGACTTTAACTCCACCCCATAACTGTCTGTATTGATATCACCGCTAAGCGCGCGAATTCGGCATAAACCAACCTTGGGAGAGATGAGCAAAATGTAGGTTTCAAAGGCGTAATACGTTTTGGGGACGACCTCCGTAGTATAAATATTAAGACGATTCGGTATTGCCGTTAAGGTAACGCCTGTCATGTCCTCGACGTTCTTTTTCGTCAACCCCATTTGCAGTCCAAACGGCCCAATGCCGGGCGGAAGCAACGCGTCTTTCGCCACCGGTTCTTCCCGCTGATTGGATTTTGAAGCGGTTGATGTTGCATGATGGGCTATCGTCGGAACGGCCAGGCCATATTTCGCCGACAGCAATTTTTGCTGCAACATCGCCAGACTTTGCTCTTGAGTGGCTATCGTTGCCTTTTTTATCGACCCCACCAGACCACCATCGTATTGTGCAGCCTCTTGTTTAGCGGTCGATATTTCCCGAGTCAGCATTGCCAATTCGGCGGTGAGCTTTTCCGCCAGCTTCAGATCCGGCGCGGTCTGGTTCGTGACAATCTCAACCTTTGATCCAGACTCGATCGCATTGATTCGTTGCTGAATAAGCGCCTTGTTCGTTTTCAGAATTTCCAGTCGCGCCATCACCAGAGATTTAATCAAGCCGCCGTTTAACGTGTCCTGCTGTTTAGCTGCGTTTTCAATCTCGGCATCCGTACTCACCAGCTCTGACTTTAAATCGTCTACTTGCTGTATTTGTTCAGGCGACAATGCTTTTGGCCCACATCCAGAGATCAAGACGCTCAATAATGCGGCAATAACAGCCCTTTTCATTTCATCCCTTTCCTATCGACAATCCACAAGAAAGCTATGGTATCAGAGAAGGAAACAGTAACAACGAAAAGTCGTTTTTACCGCGACTTATTGAGCTTCTCGTTATTACGCCCGCATCTACTTGTCATAGGCCGCAATTTCCGAAGGCGCATATCGGCTTGGCGCCAATATCGATACAGCGGAGACAGATTGAATGGCTGCCTGGCTAATACGGGGAAAATGGCAAAAAAAAGGGGGCAAGGCCCCCTTCTCTGTTATTCCGCCTTGGCGGAAGCGTCTTCGGTGCGATACAGGTGCACATCCATCTGCGGGAACGGAATGCCGATGTTGTGGGCATCCAGCGCGCGCTTGAAGTTTTCCATCAGATCGAAGTACACGTTCCAGTATTCCGCATTGGTGGTCCAGGAACGGGTCACGAAGTTCAGCGAGGACGGCGCCATCTCGTTCAGACGCACGGTCACGCCTTTGGCGTGCATGATGCGTTTGTCGGCGGCGATCACGTCGCCCAGCACCTTCTTCACCACGTCGATATCGGCGTTGTAGGCCACGCCCACCACGATATCCACGCGGCGGTTCGGTTCGCGGGAGTAGTTGATGATGTTGCCGGCGATGATTTTACCGTTCGGCACCACGATGGTTTTGTTGTCGGCGGTGCGCAGGGTGGTGGAGAAAATCTGCACCTGATCGACGGTACCGGCCACGCCGCCCAGATCGACATATTCACCCACGCGCAGCGGACGGAAGATCACCAGCAGCACGCCGGCGGCGAAGTTGGACAGCGAGCCTTGCAGCGCCAGGCCGACGGCCAAACCGGCGGCACCCAGCACCGCGATCACCGAGGTTGTCTGCACGCCGACGCGCCCCAGCACGGCGATGAAGGTGAACGCCAGCACGCCGTAACGCACGATCGCCGACAGGAAGTCGGCCACCGTGGCGTCGATGCCGCGCAGCTTCATCACGCGGTTCAGCGCATTGCCGACCACGCGGGCCACAATCGAACCGATGATCAGGATAACGATGGCGGCGACGATATTCACCGCGTACTGGATCAACAGATCCTGATTCTTCACCAACCAGTCGCCGGCACCGTTGATGCCGTCTACTACATTCAAATCTTTCATTCGTGTCGTCCTAACTCAGTCCCTAACGGGAGAAACTCGCAAAAATACACTGGCCTCGGCGGCCAGTAGGAAACCACGCCTAAGGGTAACCAACATTAAAGGCTCATGCCAACCATCAGCATTAAAAATAGCCGAAACCGCCCGCCGCTTCTTCTATGCTGAGAACAGCGCGTTGGCCATTTCACGACAAGGGATCCGTTCTTCATGCACATTCGCTCTTCGCTCAAACACTATTGGCAAGTGCGGCCCAGGCTGCTGTTTTCCGTCGGCGCCGGGCTGCTGTGCTTTCTGCTGCTGCCCGCCCAGCTCTCGCTGCTGCAACGCTTGATGATCGGCTGGAATACGCTGGCCTGGCTCTACCTGCTGTTTCTCTGGCGGCTGATGCTGGTCAGCACGCCGCAGCACATTCGCCAAATCGCCCGGCGGCAGGACGAAAGCGCCAGCATGGTGCTGGCGTTAGTCAGCCTCGGCTGCCTGGTCAGCTTACTGGCGATCCTGTTTGAATTGAGCAGCGCCAAACAGGTGGCCGGCTCTCTGAAAACGCTGCATTTGCTCCTGACCGGCGCCACGCTGGCGGTCTCCTGGCTGCTTCTGCCGACCGCCTTCACCATGCACTATGCTCATCAGTTTTATCGCCAGGGCGCACAGCAGGATCCTTTGCCGCTGCTGTTCCCCGGCAATCTCGCCGATCCCACCTATCTGGATTTCGCCTACTTCTCCTTCACCATCGCGGTCGCGTCGCAAACCGCCGATGTGGCGGTCGGCGCCGCGGAGGTACGCAAAATCGCGCTCGTGCAGTCGGTTATTTCGTTCGTGTTCAACATGCTGATCCTGGGCCTGTCGATCAACGTCGGTGCCGGCCTGCTGGGCTGAAAACGAAAAAGGCTCCCCGCAGGGAGCCTTTAAATTGCAAACAAAGGAGGAAAAAACGTGGTTTTTCCTCCTTTGTGATCATCAGTCGAAAATCAATAAATTGATTTTCCTTATTTTTTATATATTGCCAACGGCAAGCCAAGCCACGCATCAGGCTTGCCATAAACAAAAAGGCTCCCCGCAGGGAGCCTTGTACATCATGCAACAGGTGCCGAAGATTACAGAACGTCTACCGCGTTCAGATCTTTGAAGGCCTGCTCCAGACGCGTCACCATGCTGGTCTGCGCTGCGCGCAGCCATACGCGTGGATCGTAGTATTTCTTGTTAGGCTGATCGGCGCCTTTCGGGTTGCCCAGCTGGCCCTGCAGGTAAGCTTCGTTCGCTTTGTAGTACTGCAGGATGCCGTCCCAGGTCGCCCATTGGGTGTCGGTGTCGATGTTCATCTTGATCACACCGTAACCCACAGACTCTTTGATCTCTGCGTCGGTAGAACCGGAACCGCCGTGGAACACGAAGTTCAGGCTGTTGTGCGGCAGGTTGAATTTCTTGGACACGTAATCCTGAGAATCGCGCAGGATGGTTGGAGTCAGCTTAACGTTACCCGGCTTGTACACGCCGTGCACGTTACCGAACGATGCAGCGATGGTGAAGCGCGGGCTGATGGCGTTCAGTTTTTCGTACGCGTAAGCCACGTCTTCCGGCTGGGTGTACAGAGCGGAAGCGTCCATATGGCTGTTGTCCACGCCATCTTCTTCACCGCCGGTGCAGCCCAGTTCGATTTCCAGCGTCATGCCGATTTTGGCCATGCGCTTCAGGTAGGCGCTGCAGATCTCGATGTTTTCTTCCAGAGACTCTTCAGACAGATCGATCATGTGGGAAGAGAACAGCGGTTTGCCGGTAGCGGCGAAGTGTTTCTCGCCGGCGTCCAGCAGGCCGTCCAGCCATGGCAGCAGTTTCTTCGCGCAGTGGTCGGTGTGCAGGATCACCGGCACGCCGTAGTGTTCAGCCATCTGGTGAACGTGGTGTGCGCCGGAGATAGCGCCCAGAATCGCTGCGCCCTGAGGCACATCGGTCTTCACGCCTTTGCCGGCGATGAATGCGGCGCCGCCGTTGGAGAACTGAACGATGACCGGCGCGCGCACTTTAGCCGCGGCTTCCAGCACTGCGTTGATGGAGTCGGTACCCACGCAGTTTACCGCTGGCAGCGCAAAGTTGTTCTCTTTAGCAACTGCGAAGACTTTCTGAACGTCATCACCCGTGATGACACCCGGTTTTACGAAATCAAAAATTTTAGACATGTTACTTTGTCCTGTTTCGTCGGCCGTAGATGGATGTAAATCGATGTTTTCACGCCGCGCAGCATTTGCCGCGCGGTATAAAACAAACGGGCGGCTTTCGCCTCCCGTTGTCTGAATTACTGCTTAGCGCGCTCTTCCAGCATCACGACTGCAGGCAGCGGTTTCCCTTCAACGAATTCCAGGAATGCGCCACCGCCGGTGGAGATGTAGGAGATTTTGTCAGCGATACCGAACAGATCGATGGCTGCCAGAGTGTCGCCGCCGCCAGCGATAGAGAAAGCGTCGCTATCGGCGATCGCGCGGGCGACAATTTCGGTGCCCTTACGGAAGTTAGGGAACTCGAATACGCCAACCGGGCCATTCCACAGAATGGTTTTGGCGTTCTTCAGGATAACGGCCAGACGCTCGGCAGAGACGTCGCCCATATCCAGAATTTGCTCGTTGTCCTGGATCTCGTTGGCCTGCTTCACGGTCGCGGTCGCGGTCTCAGAGAACTCGGTCGCCACGCGCACGTCGGTCGGCACCGGAATGTCGCAGGTTTCCAGCAGTTTCTGCGCGTTCGGGATCAGATCCGGTTCGTACAGGGACTGGCCCACGTTGTTGCCCTGCGCCGCCACGAAGGTGTTGGCAATGCCGCCGCCGACGATCAGCTGATCGGCGATTTTGGACAGGGAATCCAGCACGGTCAGTTTGGTGGAGACTTTAGAACCGCCCACGATGGCGACCATCGGACGGGCCGGGTTACCCAGGGCTTTGCCCAGCGCTTCCAGCTCGGCGGACAGCAGCGGGCCGGCACAGGCGACAGGCGCGAACTTGCCCACGCCGTGGGTGGAAGCCTGCGCGCGGTGCGCGGTGCCGAACGCGTCCATCACGTACACGTCGCACAGCGCCGCGTATTTCTTGGACAGGGTTTCGTCGTCTTTCTTCTCGCCCTTGTTGAAACGGACGTTTTCCAGCACCACCAGTTCACCTTCGGCGACGTCGACGCCATCCAGATAATCCTTCGCCAGACGCACTGGGGATTTCAGGTGATCTTTCAGGTAGTTGACCACAGGCAGCAGGGAGAATTCTTCGTTGTACTCGCCTTCGGTAGGACGACCCAGGTGGGAGGTTACCATCACGCGGGCGCCTTGCTTCAGCGCAGCTTCGATAGTCGGCAGGGAAGCGCGGATACGCGCGTCGGAAGTCACTTTACCGTCTTTTACCGGCACGTTCAGATCGGAGCGGATCAGTACGCGTTTACCCGCCAGATCCAGATCGGTCATCTTAATTACAGACATGGTGAACCCTCTTTATTGAATCTCTATAAAATTGCCTGAGCAGCGCGCCAATCACGCCGGCGCCGCCGTACTAGAAACCGCTGGCGGCCATTGCCCGTGTTGTATCCAACATCCGATTGGCAAAGCCCCATTCATTGTCGCACCAGACCAAGGTCTTTATCAGGTGCTGCCCGCTGACCCGGGTCTGCGTACCGTCGACGATAGCGCTGTGCGGGTCATGGTTAAAATCGATCGAGACCAATGGTAATTCCGTGTAGTCAACTATACCACGAAATGATTCCCGTGCGGCCTTTTGCAACAGCTGGTTGACCTCCGCCACCTTCACTGCGGCGCTCACGCTGACGCTAAGATCGATAGCCGTCACGTTGATGGTCGGCACGCGCACCGAGATAGCCTCGAAGCGATCGCAAAACTGCGGGAAGATGCGGGTGATGCCCGCGGCCAGCTTGGTATCGACTGGAATGATCGACTGGCTCGCCGCGCGGGTGCGCCGCAAATCCGCGTGATACGCGTCGATCACCGGCTGATCGTTCATCGCCGAGTGAATGGTGGTCACGGTGCCGGACTCGATGCTGTAGGCGTCGTCCAGCAGCTTGATCACCGGAATAATGCAGTTGGTGGTGCACGAGGCGTTGGACACGATGCGATGTTCCGCCAGCAGCGTCTGATGGTTGACGCCGAACACGATGGTGGCGTCCAGATCGTTGCCGCCCGGATGGGCGAACAGCACTTTCTTCGCCCCCGCCGCCAGATGGGCCTCGCCATCCGCCCGGCTGCCGTACACGCCGCTGCAGTCCAGCACCACGTCGACGCCCAGTTCGCCCCAGGGCAACTGCTCCACCGCCGGTTGGTGCAACAGGCGAATCGCGTCGTCTCCGACGCTCAGCGTGTCGCACTCTTGCCGCACATCCCAGGCGAAGCGGCCATGGCTGGAGTCGTACTTCAGCAGATGGGCCATGCCTTCGGCGTTCGCCAGCTCATTGATCGCCACCACGGAGATTTCCGCCCGTCGGCCCGATTCGTACAGTGCGCGCAATACGCTGCGGCCGATGCGGCCAAAGCCGTTTATCGCTATGCGGATGGTCATGCTGCTCCTGAAAAAGGGCCGTCCACGCCGGGTTGACTCACCGGCGCCGCCCGGCGCTGACTGGTTGTCTCACTAACCCGCATAGAGTAGTGGATCGTACCGCCCGCTGTGAATCGCCGAGTTTGCATTATTCCCGCGCTTCAGCGGTTTTTCACCGCCGTCACATCGGCATTTCTGTCGAAGAGTGCTTCAACTGAAACGCTTCAGCTGAGCATAAACCAAAGTTTTGGCAAAAGGAACACGTGCGACAGTTCCTCAGGTAACGGACGGGAATTTTACGAGCATAAGATGATCTGGCGCACATTTTTGGCCTTAAGACCGCGACGGATTTTCACTCGCCGGCACCGTTTCGCCGTAGTGCTCACGAAAATAGTCGCGCAGAAATTCGACGGTCACCCGCACTTTCGCCGACGTTGCCAGCCGGGAAACGTACACCGCCCAGATATTGGCCGGCTGATAATACTCCGGCAGGATGTGCACCAGTCGGCCGCTGTCGATGTTCTCTTTCACGTCCCAGGCGGAACGCAGCGCGACGCCCTGCCCGTCCAGGCACCACTGATGCACGATTTCGCCGTGGTTCGACGCCAGCGCGCCCGTCACCTTTACCGTTTCTTCACCGCTCGGCCCCTGCAGCCGCCACAGCCCGAACGGATGATCGCGTTCTTTGATCACCAGACAGGAACGGCCCGCCAGCTCCGCCGGGTTTTTCGGCGCCCCGTGGCGCTGCAGGTACGCCGGCGAAGCGCACAGTATGCGCTGGTTGTCCGCCAGCTTGCGCGCAATAAGATTGGGGGCGATATCGTCGCCGATGCGGATATCCAGATCGAAACCTTCGCTGACCAGATCCACCAGCCGATCGGAAACGTCGAGCCGCAGTTCCAGCTGCGGATACTGCCGCGCCAGCGCCGACAGCGCCGGCGCGACGAAACGCCGGCCAAAGCCGAAGCTGCTGACCACTCGCAGCATGCCCTGCGGCGCCTGGCGCACTTCGGACAGCTCGTCCATCATCTGATCGACATCGTTGAGAATGCGCTGCGCCCATTCGTAGATGCGCTCGCCGTCTTCGGTGATCGCCACCCGCCGCGTGGTGCGGTGCAGCAACGACACGTCCAGCGTCTTCTCCAACAGCGCGATGCGCTTGCTGATAAAGGCCGGCGAAACGCCCAACTCTTCGGCGGCGGCGGCAAACCCGGCGCGGCGCGCCACCAGCACGAACACCCGCAGGTCACTCAGGATCGGCATATTGTTCATGATTCGTGTTTTATGTTTCACCGTTTTCAGGATTGATTAACAGTTAGTCAATTATAGGATAACAGTGTTGTCAATCTCCCCTACCTACAAATGAGACCTCTGTATGAGCAAAACTTACAAGATTGCCGCCATCCCCGGGGACGGGATCGGGCGGGAAGTGTTGCCGGAAGGCATACGAGTATTGCAGGCGGCGGCGGCGCGCTGGGATCTGTCGCTGGAATTCGCCACCTTCGAGTGGGCCAGCTGCGACTACTACCAGCACCACGGCCAGATGATGCCGGACGACTGGTTCGAGCAACTGAAAGGCTTCGACGCCATCTATTTCGGCGCCGTCGGTTGGCCGGACACGGTGCCCGATCATATCTCGCTGTGGGGTTCTCTGCTGAAATTCCGGCGCGACTTCGAACAGTACGTCAACCTGCGTCCGGTGCGGCTGTTTCCCGGTGTGCCCTGCCCGCTGGCGAACAAGCAGCCGGGCGATATCGATTTCTACGTGGTGCGCGAAAATACCGAAGGGGAATACTCCTCGCTCGGCGGACGGATGTTCGAAGGCACCGAACGCGAGATGGTGATCCAGGAATCGGTCTTCACCCGTCAGGGCGTGGACCGCATCCTGAAGTACGCCTTTGAGCTGGCGCAACAGCGCCCGCGCAAACGCCTGACCGCCGCCACCAAGTCCAACGGCATGGCCATCAGCATGCCGTACTGGGATGAGCGCGTGGCGGAGATGGCGCGCCAATACCCTGATATCGCCTGGGACAAACAGCACATCGATATTCTGTGCGCGCGTTTCGTGCTGAACCCCGAACGCTTCGACGTGGTGGTCGCCTCCAACCTGTTCGGCGATATTTTGTCGGATCTCGGCCCGGCCTGCACCGGCACCATCGGCATCGCCCCCTCGGCCAACCTGAACCCGGAGCGCAACTTCCCGTCGCTGTTCGAGCCGGTGCACGGCTCGGCGCCGGACATTTTCGGCAAAAACATCGCCAACCCGATCGCCATGATCTGGAGCGGCGCGATGATGCTGGACTTCCTCGGCGACGGCGATGCCCGCTACCGCCAGGCGCACGACGGCATCCTGCAGGCGATTGAGCGCATTATCGCCGACGGGCCGCGCACGCCGGACATGCGCGGCGACGCCTCCACCCAGCAAGTCGGCCAGGCGATCGCCGCCCTGCTGCAACGCTGAACGCCGCAGATTTTCCCGCGCAGGGCGCCCTTCCGCGCCCTGCTTTGCCACGTCCGTTTTTCCGCTTCGATCGCTGCCGCAAATCCGTTGAAAACCACCGCAGAAGGCACGCCAATACCCCGGTCAAGATCACAACAAATTGTTTACATACTGTGTTTTATCCTTTTACAGATGCCCCAATTGTGGCCCTCCTGTAATTTGTGCACACTCGAAAATGTTAATGAAGAGTGAATATTCCCGGTAGCGACCCACCGGGCGGTTTGCTCCTCGCGGTGTAACAAAACAAATGGTTCAAGCCAATAAGGCCCGGGCGCACCCTACGCTTTGCGCACCGGCCCACCACCGATAACAGGAGTTCACTCCCATGCAGAGCAATCCCAAAAAGGATGTCACGCTCATCGCCATCAGCCTGTGCAGCATTGCGCTGATCGCCCTTTGCCTGATGCTCTTTCCGGCTCAATCCGCGCTTATCGCCAACACCATTTTCAACGGCGTCACCCGGCTGTTCGGTTCAACCATTCAAATCCTGGTGCTGATCGCCCTGCTGGTGGTGCTGTATCTGGCGTTGAGCAAATACGGCAATATCCGCCTCGGCGAAGGCAAACCGCAATACTCCACGCTGGCCTGGCTGTTCATGTTCATCTGCGCCGGCCTGGGCTCGTCTACCCTGTACTGGGGGGTGATGGAATGGGCGTATTACTACCAGACGCCGGGGCTGAACATCGCGCCGCGCACCCCGAAGGCGCTGGAATACAGCATCAGCTACTCCTTCTTCCACTGGGGCCTGAGCGCCTGGGCGACCTACGCCCTCGCCTCGCTGATCATGGCCTATCACTTCCACGTGCGTAAGAACAAAGGGCTCAGCCTGTCGGGGATCATTTCCGCCATCACCGGCGTGCGCGCCAACGGCCCGATCGGGCGGATGGTGGACCTGATTTTCCTGGTCGCCACCGTCGGCGCCCTCACCATTTCGCTGGTGCTGACCGCCTCCACCTTTACCCGCGGGCTGACGGCGCTGACCGGCATCCCCGACAATTTCGTGGTGCAGGCGACGGTGATCCTGCTGGCGGCGGTGATTTTCTGCCTCAGCTCCTACATCGGCATCGACGGTGGCATGCAGCGCCTGAGCAAAATGGTCGGCTGGGGCGCTTTCGTCTTCGCCGGGTTGGTGCTGCTGGTCGGCCCCACCGAGTTCACCATCAACAACACCATCAACGCCATCGGCCTGACGGCGCAAAATTTCCTGCAGATGAGTCTGTTCACCGATCCGATGGGCGACGGCAGCTTCAGCCGCAGCTGGACGGTGTTCTACTGGCTCTGGTGGATCTCTTACACCCCGGGCGTAGCGATGTTCGTCACCCGCGTCTCGCGCGGCCGCAAGATTAAAGAGGTGATCTGGGCGCTGTTGCTCGGCAGCACCCTCGGCTGCTGGTTCTTCTTCGGCTCGCTGGAAAGCTACGCCATGCACCAGTTCATCAGCGGGCAGCTCAACGTGCCGGAGATCCTCAGCACCCAGGGCGGCGAAACCGCCGTGCAGATGCTGCTGACGGCGCTGCCGCTCGGCAAGCTGTTCCTGGCCGCCTATCTGTTCATCATGATCATTTTCCTGGCCTCGCACATGGACGCGGTGGCCTACACCATGGCCGCCACCAGCACCCGCAACCTGCAGGAGGGGCAAGATCCCAGCCCGATGCTGCGCCTGTTCTGGTGCGTGGTGATCACCCTGATCCCGCTGTCGATCCTGTTTACCGGCGCCTCGCTGGACACCATGAAAACCACGGTGATCCTGACCGCACTGCCGTTCCTACTGGTGCTGCTGGTGAAAACCTACGGTTTCGCCCGCTGGCTGAAGCAGGACTACGCGGCCATCCCGGCGCACCTGATCGAAAGCAGCCCGCCAACGCTGCCCGAAGCGCCGCCGGCCGGCGAACTCTCCGCTCCATCGTCGTATCAACCGCGCCCTATGGCGAAATGACAATAAGAAAAGAGGAAGGTTAACTTATGAGCACTCTGATCCCTGAATTTACCTTACCGAAAGATTTCTGCGCCGACGCACGCGAGGCCTACACCATACCGGCCCGGTTCTACACCCACCAGGCGGCGTTCGAGCACGAAAAAGAGCAGGTGTTCGCCACCAGTTGGATCTGCGTGGCGCACCGCAGCGAGCTTGCCCAACCGAACGACTACATCACCCGCGAGATCATCGGTGAAAACATTCTGGTGGTGCGCGGCCGCGATAACGTGCTGCGCGCCTTTTACAACGTCTGCCCGCACCGCGGCCACCAACTGCTGGCGGGCGACGGCCGGGCGAAAAACGTCATCACCTGCCCTTATCACGCCTGGGCATTCAAGCTGGACGGCGAGCTGGCGCACGCGCGCAACTGTGAAAACGTGCAGAACTTCGATAAAGAAAACTCGCACCTGGTGCCGGTGCGGGTCGAAGAGTACGCCGGGTTTATTTACGTCAATCTGGACTCGCAGGCCGGCACGGTGGAAGACCAACTGCCGGGCCTCGGCGCCAAAGTGCGCGAAGCCTGCCCGCAGGTCGACGATCTCAAGCTGGCGGCGCGTTTCGTCACCCGCACCCCGGCCAACTGGAAGAACATCGTCGACAACTACCTCGAGTGCTACCACTGCGGCCCGGCGCATCCCGGTTTCGCCGACTCGGTGCAGGTCGATCGCTACTGGCACACCCTGCACGGCAACTGGACGCTGCAGTTCGGCTACGCCCGCCCTTCCGAGCAGTCGTTCAAGTTTGAAGAGGGCAAAGAATCCAGCTTCCACGGCATCTGGCTGTGGCCGTGCACCATGTTCAACATGCCGCCGCTGGAAGGCATGATGACGGTGATCTATGAGTTCCCGGTCGATGCGGAAACCACCCTGCAGCACTACGACATCTACTTCACCAACACCGATTTGAGCGACGAACAGCTCAAACTGATCGACTGGTACCGCGACGTGTTCCGCCCGGAAGATTTGCGGCTGGTGGAAAGCGTGCAAAAAGGCCTGAAGTCGCGCGGCTATCGCGGCCAGGGGCGCATCATGGCCGACGGCGCCGGCAGCGGCGTCAGCGAACACGGCATCGCCCACTTCCACAACCTGCTGGCGCAGGTTTATCAACCTTGATGCGACGGGGCCCGCGGGCCCCTTTCCCCTGACTTGTGAGGTTCTTGTGAAAATTTCCGATCGGGCGCTATTCCGCCAACAGGCATATATCAACGGCCAATGGCGCGACGCCGACAACCAGGAAACCCTGCCGGTGAGCGATCCCGCCACCGGCCAACTCATCGGCAGCGTGCCCAACATGGCGACGGCCGAAACCCAACGGGCGATCGACGCCGCCCAGCAGGCGCTGGAAGGCTGGCGCGCGCTGCCGGCGCAACAGCGCGCGCAGCTGCTGCGGCGCTGGTTTGAACTGATGCTGGAACACCAGCAGGATCTGGCCAACCTGATGACGCTGGAGCAAGGCAAACCGCTGGCGGAATCGCTGGGTGAGATCCGCTACGCCGCCTCCTTTATCGAATGGTTCGCCGAACAGGCCAAGCGCGCCAACGGCGACATCATTCCTTCGCCGAGCAGCGATAAACGCCTGATGGTGCTGAAACAGGGCATCGGCGTGTGCGCGGCGATCACGCCCTGGAACTTCCCGGCGGCGATGATCACCCGCAAGGCTGCGCCGGCGCTGGCGGCCGGCTGTACGCTGGTGGTCAAACCCGCCAACGAAACCCCTTATTCGGCGCTGGCGATGGCCGAGCTGGCAGAACGCGCCGGCATTCCCGCCGGGGTGTTCAACGTGGTGACCGGCAATTCGCAGGCGATCGGCGCCGAGCTGACTCGCCACCCGCAGGTGCGCAAACTCAGCTTTACCGGCTCCACACCGGTGGGCAGGCTGCTGATGCGCCAGAGCGCGGACACCATCAAGAAAGTGTCGCTGGAGCTGGGCGGCAACGCGCCGTTCATCGTATTTGACGATGCGGACATCGATGCCGCGGTGGAAGGCGCGCTGATCGCCAAGTATCGCAACGCCGGGCAGACCTGCGTCTGCGTCAACCGGTTCTACGTTCAGCGCGGCGTTTACCCGCAGTTCGCCGAGAAGTTTGTCGCCCGCGTGGCGGCACTGCAGGTCGGCAACGGCTTCGAAGCCGGCGTACAGATTGGCCCTCTGATCAATCGCAAGGCGCGCGATAAGGTGTTGGAGCTGCTCGATGACGCACTGAGCAAAGGCGCTCAGGTGCTGACCGGCGCCACGCCGCACGCGCTGGGCGGCAATTTCTTCACCCCGACGGTGCTGGGCGACGTGCAGCCCGGCTCGCTGCTGCTGGAAGAAGAGATCTTCGGCCCGGTCGCGCCGCTGGTGATATTCGATGACGAAGCCGAGGCGATCCGCCAGGCCAACGACACCATTTACGGCTTGGCCGCTTACTTCTACACCCGTGATGCGGCGCGCATCTGGCGCGTTTCGGAACGGCTGGAGTACGGCATGGTCGGCATCAATACCGGGCTTATCTCCAACGAGGTGGCGCCGTTCGGCGGGGTGAAACAGTCGGGGCTGGGGCGTGAAGGCTCCGAATACGGCATCGAAGACTATCTGGAGCTCAAATACCTGTGCCAGGCGGTATAACTTTTTCATGCGCGGGGACGCCCGCGCTTTGGAGCCAATGAATGACCAGCTATCAGATGCTTGATGTCCGCGTCGTCGACATCGAAACCGTCACCGCACGGGTCAAGCGCTTTACCCTGGCGGATCCGCAAGGCCGGCCGCTGCCCGCCTTCAGCGGCGGCAGCCACATCATCGTGCAAATGCAGGACGGCGAGCAGCGCTACAGCAACGCCTATTCGCTGCTCAGCTCACCGTTCGAACTCGAGCATTACCAGATCGCCGTTCGGCGCGAGTCTCCTTCCAAAGGCGGTTCCGACTTCATGCATGACCGGTTGGCGGTCGGCGATACGCTGACCATCAGCACCCCGAATAACCTGTTCGCGCTGGCGCCGGAAGCGCAACATCACGTGCTGATCGCCGGCGGCATAGGCATCACGCCGTTTATGGCCCATCTGCATGAGCTGCAACGCAGCGGCCAACGCTACCATCTGCACTACTGCTTCCACAGTGAAGAGCACAACGCCTTCCAGCAGCAGCTGATGCAAGCGCCGTTCGCAGACAACGTCAGTTGCCATGTCTCCAGCCTTGGCGGCCGGTTGGATCTGGCGCGCACGCTGGCCGATGTGGAACCCGGTGCCCATATCTACGTCTGCGGCCCGGCGGCGCTGAACGAAGCGGTTTACCGGATCGCCGCCGAACTGGGCATCGCCCCCGGTCGCTTGCACAGCGAAGCCTTCGCCGCCGAAGACACGGCGGGCGGTGCCTTTACGCTGGTGCTGGCCCGCTCAGGTATTGAGCTTGAAGTGGCGGAAGACATGACCATCCTGCAGGCGCTGGAAAACAGCAAGGCGGCCAAGGTCGAGTGCCTGTGCCGCGAAGGCATTTGCGGCACCTGCGAAACCCGCATCGTCGAAGGGGAAGCCGATCACCGCGATCAGTATCTCAGCGAGGAAGAACGCGCGGCGCAGCAGACCCTGTTGATCTGCTGCTCGCGCGCCAAAGGCAGCCGGCTGGTGCTGGATTTGTAAAAGGAGCGCCCGCAACGGCGGGCGTCCTGGTTAAGCTTTCGGGAATATCCACAGATGCTCGGCCGGCAGGGAGAGCCGGCACAGCGCCCGATCGCGCGCCTCGTGGCCATAGGCGCGTACCACGAAATCTTCGGCCACGGTGCGGAACAGGTATTCCCAGCGATCGCCGAGATACATGCTGGTCAGCAACGGCAGCTCAAGCTGATTACCCTGTGGATCTTCACCCAACCGCACGCGCTCCACGCGGATCACCGCCGTGCCCTCCTGCCCGACCTGCACGCCTTCGCCCGCTTTGCCCCACAGCGCCCAATCCTTACCTTCGATGCGCGCCCGGCCATCTTCCAGCGCCACGATCTTGCCAGGCAACCGGTTGTTGCTGCCCATGAATTCGGCGGTGAACAGCGTGGCGGGCGAACCGTACATCTCCTGCGGCGTGCCCTGCTGTTCGATTTTGCCGTTATTGAGCAGCAGGATGCGATCGGAAATGGCCATCGCCTCGTTCTGATCGTGGGTCACCATCAGCGCCGACAGACCGAGCTTGATGATCAGCTCGCGCAGAAATACCCGCGCTTCTTCGCGCAGCTTGGCGTCGAGGTTGGACAGCGGCTCATCCAGCAGGATCACCGGCGGGTTGTAGACCAGCGCACGGCCGATCGCTACCCGCTGTTGCTGGCCGCCGGAGAGCTGGTGCGGATGGCGCTTGGCCAAATGCCCCAGCCCGAGCTGATCCAGCACCGCCTGTACCCGTTGGGCGATTTCCGCCGAGGCGGTCTTACGCAGCTTCAGCGGATAAGCGACGTTCTCAAACACCGTTTTATGCGGCCACAGGGCGTAGGACTGAAACACCAGCCCCAGGTTGCGCTCTTCGGCGGGAATTTCGCTGCGCGCGCTACCGTTGTAAACCGCGCTGTCGCCGATGACGATCCGCCCCTGGCTCGGCTTCTCCAGCCCGGCCACCGCCCGCAGCAACGTGGTTTTGCCGCTGCCCGACGGGCCCAGCAGCGAGACCACTTCGCCCCGTTTCAGATCCATCGACACCCCTTTCAGCACCGGGTTGTCGCCATAGGTCAAATGCAGGTTCTCTACCGAAAGTTCAATCATGTAATTTCACTCCAAAGCGCAAGGCGATCCCCAGCCCCAGCACCACCAGCAGGATATTGATGAACGACAGCGCGGCGACGATATCGATGGCGCCCGCGGCCCACAGGGAAACCAGCATCGAGCCGATGGTTTCCGTGCCCGGAGACAGCAGATACACCCCGGTGGAATATTCGCGTTCAAAGATCAGGAACATCAGCAGCCAGGAGCCGATCAGGCCGTAGCGCGACAGCGGAATGGTAACGTGTCGGGTGATCTGGCCGCGGCTGGCGCCGGCGCTGCGCGCGGCTTCCTCCAGTTCCGGCCCTACCTGCAGCAGCGTGGAAGAGATCAGCCGCAGGCCATAGGCCATCCACACCACGGTGTAGGCCAGCCAGACGCTGAAGATGGTGCTGCGCAGCGAACGCAGCCAGACGATCACGTTCTCGCGCAGCCATTCGGCCATCGGCAGCACGGACAGCCAGCCTTCCTTGAGCGATTTATCCAGCCACATCGGCAGGAACAGGAACACCCACAGGAACGCCAAACCGGCCAGCAGCCCCGGCACCGCGCGCGGCACCAGCACGCTGTAGTCGAGGAAGCGCGTGGCGCCGTCCGGCTTGCGGTGCATCGCGATGCCGATAAACAGATAGCACGCGACCGCCAGCGCCCCGCCGATCACCCCGATCGCCATCGAGTTGACGATGGCGCGCAGCAGGTTGGGCTGCGCCCAGATGGTGCGGAAGGTGTTGATCGACAGTTCGTCCCAGACAGACACGCCCACGCCCCAGTTGGAGATAAAGGCGCGCAGCACCACGCCGATCAGCGGCACGCCGATGGTCACGGTCAGCCAGAACATCACCACCGCGCCGGCCACCCAGCGCCATTTGCCCAGCGGCAACGCGCGCGCCTGCGAGGCTTTGCCCTTGACGGTGACGAAACGGTTGGCGGTACGCATCAGCCTGCGCTGCAGCATCACCAACGGAATGGTGATGCAGATCAGCACCACCGCTACCGCCGCCATCAGGTGGTAAGACGGCGTGCCCAGCTTGTTGGTCAACTGATACAGGTAGGTCGCCAGCACCAGGTTGCCTTCCGGATCGCCCAACACCAGCATCAGGCCGAACACCTCCAGCCCGAGGAAGAACAGCAGAACCCCGGCGTACAGGATAGACGGCCGCACCATCGGCAGGCTGACGGCGGTCATCACCTGCAGCGGCGTAGCGCCGGCGGTGCGCGCCGCTTCTTCAACGTCGGAGCCCACGCTGCGCAGCGCCGAGGAGATGTACAGGTAGGCGTGGGGCACGTGCGTCAACCCGGCGATAACCACGATGCTGGCCATCGAATAGATGTTCCACGGCACGAAGCCCAGCAGCGCCTCCGCCCACAGCGAGAAGAAGCCCACCGGCCCCGCCGCCACCACGTAACCGAAGCCCAGCACCATCGGCGACACGAAGATCGGCACCAAAATCAGCGGTTCGATGAGCCGCCGCCCCGGCAGATCGGTGCGCACCATCAGGAAGGCCAAAATGCCGCCGAGCGGGATAGCGATGATCACCAGGCCGAATGCCAGAATAAAGCCGCTTCTCAGCGCCTTGTAGAAATCCGGATCGGTAAAGATGAACTCGAAGGCCTCCAGGCTGAAGACCTTGGAGGGAGAGAAAAACGGAGCCGAGAGGAAGCTTTGAATGATGATAAATGACAGGGGGACATAGATAACCAGCGCGGTTATCAACACCACCAGGCCGCGCGGCAGGCTCTGCCACTTTCTGCGCCATGCTTGCATAAATGCTCCCTATGGTTGTAAACGACGACCAAAGGGCGCGCGCCTGTACGTCAGGCGCGCGTCCGAATGCAGTCCCTGTTATTTCGCCGCGGCGGCGCGCCATTGTTTGATGTAGTCGAGACGCTTGGCCGGCTGCAGATACTCCAGCAGGCTGTCGTCGACCGGGATCGGCTTGAGCGCGTTGCCCAGCAGCTTGGTCATGCCGTCGATGTCGTTCTTGCCTTCGACATCGTTGCGGATCGAAGGGATATCAGCCTGATTGGCGAGAATATTTTGCCCTTTCTCCGACAGCACGTAGTCGAACCACAGCTTGGCGGCGTTAGGGTGACCGGCTTCTTTGCTGATGAAGCTCACGCGCGACAGCACCAGGGTATAGTCTTTCGGATAGACGATGCCAAGCGACGGATCGCTCTTGGCGCGGGCCTCGGCGTACGAACCGAGGATGTTGAAGCCGATCAGGTTTTCACCGGAGGAAACGCGTTCCATCATGGTGCCGGTTGAGGATTGCACCGCCAGCCCGCCCTTGGCCACGTCGGCCAGCGTTTTGAAGTAGTTGGGATCGGCCTTGAAGTCCTGCACCGACAGCATGAAGCCGACGCCGGATTTTTCGATGTCGTAAGTGGTGACTTTCTTCTTGAATTTGTCCGTCTGGCTGGCGATCAGCTTGGCCAACGCCGTGTGCGAATCCGGCACATCGCCCTGCGGGATCAAGCGTTTGTTATAGATGAACACCACCGGCTCATAGGTGGTGCCATACACCTTATCTTGCCATACCGCCCATTTCGGCAGTTGAGCCTGCTCGGGAGAGGCGTATTCCTGCGCGTAATCGCCCGCCAGTTTCAAAATGGTGTCCATCGACGAACTCCACACCACGTCGCCGCTGGTGCCGCCGGCCGCCTGCTCGCTGATAAAGCGGTTATACAGTTCGGTGCTGTTCATGTCGTTGTATTCGACCTTGATGCCCGGATACAACGCCTCGAACCCCTGGATCAGCGGCGCCGCCGCCTTGGTGTCGGTGGTCGAGTAAATCACCACCTTGCCTTCTTTCTTCGCGCCGTCGACCAGTTTCTGGTAGTCGGCGGGGTAGCCCGCCGGGAAGGCCGCATAGGCGGAAACGGAGCCCAGCAAAGTGATTGTCGCTACGGTCGCGCTGATTTTTTTCATCATCATCATCCATCCCCTGATCACATTTAATAAACTAAAAATTAACATATAGTTAATAACTGTGACGAGGCAACGGCGTTGCTTTGTTATCTTTCGGTTTTGTGAGGTTGGACGTTTTTCAGCCAATAAAAAAGCCCGGCAGCGCGGGCTTTACGGCGCTTCCTGTCGCAAACTATTCGGCCAGGCGAGAACGCCGCAGCAGGCGAATTCGCTGTACGATGGCGACCCCCAGCAGGGTCAGGGCAAACCCCGCCAACTGCACCAGCGACAGCGCCTCGCCAAACAGCGCGTAAGCCTGCAGCGCCGCCGCCGGCGGCACCAGCAGCATCAGCGCGGTAATGCGAGTCAAATCGCCGTGGCGCACCATCCAGATAAACAGCGCGGTGCCGCCCAGCGACAACACGCCGGCCGACCACAGCAGCGAGAACCACAGCGTCGGCGAATTGTCCCAGGCGCCGGAGCCCATCACGGCCGCCAACGCGCCGGTCACGACCGCGGCGCCGAGGTGCTGAATGGCGCCCGCCGCCCGCAGATCGGCCGCCGCCAGCGAAGACTTCTGCACCATGATGCCGATCGTCAGCGCGACGATGCTGCCAAACCCCATCAGGATCGGCAACAGCGCCATATTGCCGACGTCGATACCGGTCAGTCGAGGGGAGAGCACCAGCGCAACGCCGATAAAACCGACCGCCAGCCCGGCCCAGGAGCGTAACCCTATCGATTTGCGCAGCACCAACGCGAAAATCAGCGCGGTGAACAACGGCTGCAATCCGCCGATCAGCGACATCACCCCGGCCGCCAGGCCGTTCGCCACCGCCCACCAGCTTGCAGCGAGATAAACGCCATTCATCAACATGCCGGTCAGCAGGTGCATCACGAACTGCCGCCCCTTGGGCCAGGCGCAATGCAATGCCAGCAAAGCGAATACCGCGGCGGCGATCAAAAAGCGAAAGGTCAGGAAAAGGTTGGGATCGGCATGATCCGCCACCGCACGCGCGGCAATAAAACCCGTCGACCAAATTAATATCAGGAAAAACGGCGCGATAAATGCCTTTCGCCGATCGCGTTTTTCACGCGGGGTTATTTCCATATCACTACCTGAAAGAATGCGGTTGATGAATGAGGGCATACTAACCAATTTAACACGGGCTTAACAGTGCCGAGCGAACGCCCAAGTTCAGGTGGCACACATAATTACCGGTGAATAATGAAGTTTCAATTTCATATAATTCATCGAGCTTATAATTAATTGCGCTACGTTACGATAATGTAAATTAATTGCTACATCAGGTATAAATATTCCCCTATCGGCGACATTGTCGGGATAATTCCCCTTTGCTAGCCTTTCTGAAGCCATTTAATTAACGGGACTGACTCATGGCCGAAATCACTGATTTTATGAAACTGGATATGCGTATTGGCGAAATTATTTCCGTGGAATATAACGACAAGGCGTTAAAACCCGCCTATAAGCTGCGCATTGATTTCGGCGAGGAAATTGGCATTAAAAACAGTTCGGCGCAATTATGCGAAAACTATCAGGAAGATGATCTGCTTGGCAGAAAAGTCATCTCCGTCGTTAATTTCCCCGCCAGGCGGGTTGCCGGATTTAAATCCGAAGTGCTGGTTCTTGCCGCGGTCACCAGGGATCAAGGCACCGTCTTGCTGAAACCCGATTTCGACGTGGAGATCGGCAGCAAGATTTTATAACCGCCCCATCATTCGTGAGGCCTCCGAGAAATGCGACAGTTATCTCTGCTTGATGAAGTTAAGAAGGCATACCAGGAACACCGTTCAGCCTTTATCCCCGGCGCTACCATGCAGGCAATCCTGCTGGCGCTGGGCGCGCGGCCGGAAGATTTCGCCAGGCTGCAGCAGGTCAGCGCCAATCTGGCGGACGATCCCACGCTGCCTTTCCGCAAGTCCAGAAACGGCCGTTTCTGTTTCGACTTCGATCGCGCCCGGATTGAGCGGCTGGAGTTCCAGCCTTTCGTGCTCTCGGTCGAGGAAGACTTCATCCGCTACGATTCGGGAAAGGTGCGCCATTTCCGCGGCATCAACGACGATCTGCAGTTGAATACGGCATTTCAGGCGCTGATGAAATTCAAAGCCTACGTGATCGATGGCGTGAGCGTGACGCCGCGCCCCCGGCTTAATCAGGAGATCAACAAGTTCGTCTGCACGGTGTTCAACCTGCGCACCGTCACCACGCCGCAGATGCTGGGCGAACCGGCGCTGGAAGGCGTGCACAGCGACGGCGTCGACCACACCATGACGACCTTCCTCGGCTGCGACAACATGACCGACGACAGCGCCAAGACCTTTATTCACGATATGCGCGAAACCAGCGGGATCAAATTCGATCGGGCCCGGCCGGAATGGATTTTGGGCGCAATACAGCATCGGCATTTCCTCGATACCCTGCTGATTGTCGACCATGAACGCAAACACAGCCTCTCACCGGTGGAAGCGCAGGACAAACGTAAGAATTCAACCCGCGATATGCTGATCTTTTTCACCCGTAAACCGGTCGAAGACGGCCACGTCTCCTTCGCGTATGACTCTTTTAAACCGCATATCGAAATCCCGCTGTCGATAGACATGGTGGCGCGCGCGAGCTAACGCGCTGCCGGGCCGGCCGCCATGATCCCTCTGTGCAGCCGGTTCACGCCAGGATAAACAGCGCTGTATTAATCAGGTTTTTGTCGCCGAATTATTATATCCTGCCGGACGAAAATTTTTGCGGGCGTACGCAGCCCCACGCGCCTCCTTCTGCAGCGCTTCATTTCGCAGCCAGGCCGTTTATTTCATGAATACAGGCAGTGCCATACCGTTATGACCAAGAGTTTATCCCCGAAAGACATTATCGCCCTGGGCTTTATGACCTTCGCCCTGTTTGTCGGCGCCGGCAACATCATTTTCCCCCCTCTGGTGGGGCTGCAGTCCGGTGAACATCTGTGGCCGGCCGCACTCGGGTTTATGGTGACCGCCGTCGCTCTGCCGGTGATCGCCGTGATCGCGCTGGCGCGCGTCGGCGGCAGCATCAGCCTGCTGACCGGCCCCATCGGCCGCACCGCCGGCCTGCTGTTGGCGACCGTCTGCTATCTGGCGCTCGGCCCGCTGTTCGCCACCCCGCGAACCGCCAATGTTTCTTTCGCCCTCGGCATCGCGCCCTTCACCGGCAACGGCGCCCTGCCGCAGTTCATCTACAGCCTGCTGTTCTTTACCCTGGCGATGGTTGTGTCGCTGTATCCCGGCCGCTTGCTCGATAACGTCGGCCATATTCTGGCGCCGCTGAAAATTCTGGCGCTGGCCGCGCTCGGCATCGCCGCCCTGGTGTGGCCCGCCGGTGCGCCGGTCTCCGCCGTCGGCAGCTATCAGGCAGCGGCGTTTTCCACCGGCTTCGTGCAGGGTTATCAAACCATGGACACGCTGTCGGCGCTGATGTTCGGCTCGATTATCGTCACCGCCGCCCGCTCACGCGGCGTCAGCGACAGCGGCCTGCTGCTGCGCTACACCCTGTGGGCCAGCCTGATCGCCGGCGTCGGCCTGACGCTGGTCTATATCTGCATGTTCAAGCTCGGCGCCGGCAGCGGCAGCCTGGTCGGCAGCGGTGCTCAGGATGGCGCGGCAATCCTGCACGCCTATGTGCAGCACACCTTCGGCGATCTGGGCAGCGTCTTTATGGCGGTGCTGATGTTCATCGCTTGCCTGGTGACGGCGGTCGGCATGACCTGTGCCTGCGCGGACTTCTTCTCTCGCTACCTGCCGCTTTCTTATCGCGCGCTGGTGGTCATCCTCGCCCTCTTCGCCATGCTGGTTTCCAACATGGGGCTGGCCAATCTGATCCGCGTCTCACTGCCTGTACTGACGGCGATCTACCCGCCTTGCATCGCGCTGGTGTTGCTCAGCTTCAGCCAGAACCGCTGGCGCAGCGCCAGACGCGTCTTCGCGCCGGTGATCGCTACCAGCCTGGTGTTCGGCCTGGCCGATGGCCTGAAGGCTTCAAGCTTCAGCGGCCTGCTGCCCGCCTGGTTCGATAAGCTGCCGCTGGCCGAGCAGGGTCTGGTCTGGCTGCAGCCTACGCTGTTGGTGCTGTTGCTGGCGGCGGCTTACGACCGGTTGCGCAGCGCCGAAAGCGTCAAGGCCGCGTCGTAATCGCGATTTCCGCCCATAAAAAAAGCCGGTCATGATGACCGGCTTTTTTATCGGCTTGCGCCCGGCGGCTTACTTCAGCAGCGCCTGCGCCTTGGCCACCACGTTGTCCACGGTGAAGCCGAACTCGGCGAACAGCTGCTCCGCCGGCGCCGACTCACCGAAGGTGGTCATGCCCACGATAGCGCCGTTCAGGCCCACGTACTTGTACCAGTAGTCCGCGATACCCGCTTCCACCGCCACGCGCGCCGTTACCGCCGCCGGCAGCACCGACTCGCGGTACGCCGCATCCTGCTTGTCGAACGCGTCGGTCGACGGCATCGACACCACGCGCACCTTGCGGCCCGCCGCGGTCAGTTTGTCCGCCGCCTCCACCGTGATGCCCACTTCGGAGCCGGTGGCAATCAGGATAACGTCCGGCGTGCCCGCGCAGTCTTTCAGCACGTAGCCGCCGCGGTACACGTTCGCCAGCTGCTCTGCGGTGCGCGGCTGCTGGGTCAGGTTCTGGCGCGAGAACACCAGCGTGGTCGGGCCGTCGTTGCGCTCGATGCCGTACTGCCACGCCACCGCCGATTCCACCTGGTCACACGGACGCCAGGTGCTCATGTTCGGGGTCACGCGCAGGCTCGCCAACTGCTCCACCGGCTGGTGGGTCGGGCCGTCTTCGCCCAGACCGATGGAGTCGTGGGTGTAGACGAACACGTTGCGCAGCTTCATCAGCGCCGCCATGCGCACCGCGTTGCGGGCGTATTCCACGAACATCAGGAAGGTCGCCGAGTACGGCAGGAAGCCGCCGTGCAGCGCGATGCCGTTGGTGATGGCGGTCATGCCGAACTCGCGCACGCCGTAATGAATGTAGTTGCCCGCCGGGTCAACGTTCAGCGCTTTCGAACCGGACCACATGGTCAGGTTGCTCGGCGCCAGGTCGGCGGAGCCGCCCAGGAACTCCGGCAGCACCTTGCCGAACGCTTCCAACGCGTTCTGCGACGCCTTGCGGCTGGCGATGTTGGCCGGGTTGGCCTGCAGTTTTTCCACGAACGCCTTGGCGTCCGCTTTCCAGTCCGCCGGCAGCTCGCCGTTCATGCGGCGCTTGAACTCGGCGGCCAGTTCCGGGAAGGCCCTGGCGTAGGCGGCGAACTTGTCGTTCCAGGCCGCTTCTTTGGCCTGACCGGCTTCCTTGGCGTCCCACTGGGCGTAGATGTCCTGCGGAATTTCAAAGGCGGCGTATTTCCAGCCCAGCGCTTCGCGGGTGGCGGCCACTTCGGCGGCGCCCAGCGCGGCGCCGTGCACGTCATGGGTGCCGGCCTTGTTCGGCGAGCCGAAGCCGATAACGGTCTTGCACATCAGCAGCGATGGCTTGTCGGTCACCTTGCGGGCTTCTTCAATCGCGGCCTTGATGGCGTCCGGGTTGTGGCCGTCGACGTTGCGCACCACGTGCCAACCGTAGGCTTCGAAACGCAGGGCGGTGTCGTCGGTGAACCAGCCGTCGACGTGGCCGTCGATGGAGATGCCGTTGTCATCGTAGAAGGCGGTCAGCTTGCCGAGCTTGAGGGTGCCGGCCAGGGAGCAGACTTCGTGCGAGATGCCTTCCATCATGCAGCCGTCGCCCATGAAGGCGTAGGTGTGGTGGTCGACGATGTCGTGACCCGGACGGTTGAACTGCGCCGCCAGGGTGCGTTCGGCAATGGCGAAGCCGACGGCGTTGGCGATGCCCTGACCCAGCGGGCCGGTGGTGGTCTCAACGCCCGGGGTGTAACCGTACTCCGGGTGGCCCGGGGTTTTGGAATGGAGCTGACGGAAGTTTTCCAGCTCGCGCATCGGCAGGTCGTAGCCGGTGAGGTGCAGGAGGCTGTAAATCAACATGGAGCCGTGGCCGTTGGAGAGCACGAAACGGTCGCGGTCAGCCCAGTGCGGGTTAGTCGGGTTGTGGTTGAGGTAGTCGCGCCACAGGACTTCGGCGATGTCCGCCATGCCCATAGGGGCCCCCGGGTGGCCGGAATTTGCTTTTTGTACGGCGTCCATGCTGAGTGCGCGGATGGCGTTGGCAAGCTCTTTACGAGAGGACATGTTTTACTCCAGGTCGGATAAAAAAAGCAGTCAAGTTCCCTATTTTCTCAGACTCCACATCACAACGGCAATCCCTAATGCCAAATGAGAGCGAGTTCACCACTTATTAGCACGATTGGACGCTTTTTCGGAATAACACTATTCTCGCCCCGTCTGGCGTACACTAGGCTCTTGCGGCAAGATAGCCTCAAAGCAAAATGACTCTTTTACCTTGTTACCTTCACAGGAAGATGGCGTTATGAAGATCCGTACCTCTTTGATTGCGTTGGGCATTGCCACCTTGGCAACCGGCTGTCAAAACCTGAATACCGAAACCCTGATGCAGTCCGGCGCGCAGGCGTTCCAGGCGGCGACCCTGAGCAACAACGACGTTAAGGCCCTGAGTGATAAATCCTGCGCCGAGATGGACAGCAAGGCACAAATCGCGCCGGCCGACAGCACCTATGCCAAGCGTCTCAACAAAATCGCTGCGGCGCTGGGCGACAACATCAACGGCACCCCGGCCAACTATAAGGTCTACGTGACCAAAGACGTCAACGCCTGGGCGATGGCCAACGGCTGTATCCGCGTCTACAGCGGGCTGATGGACATGATGAACGACAACGAAGTGGAAGGCGTGCTGGGCCACGAAATGGGCCACGTGGCGCTGGGCCACACCCGTAAAGCGATGCAGGTGGCTTACGGCACCGTGGCGCTGCGCACCGCGGCGTCCTCCGCCGGCGGCGTTATCGGCTCGCTGTCGCAGTCGCAGCTGGCGGACATCGGCGAGAAGCTGGTCAGCGCCCAGTTCTCGCAGAAGCAGGAAAGCGAAGCGGATGATTACTCGTTCGATCTGCTGAAAAAGCGCGGCATCGATCCGAACGGCCTGGCCACCAGCTTCGAAAAACTGGCCCAAATGGAAGCCGGCCGTCAGAGCAGCATGTTCGACGATCACCCGTCTTCCCAAGCGCGCGCGCAGCACATTCGCGATCGCATCGCGGCAGAGAAGTAACAACGAGAACGCCCGGCAACCGCCGGGCGTTTTTTATCGTATCAATACAGGGTTTTCTGCGGCGGCCCGGCGAAGGTCAGCGGCCCGACCTGCTTCATGTCCACCTCAACCACCGACGGCCCCGGGTAGTTGATCGCTTCGGCCAGCACGCCGTTGAACTGCGCCGCCGCCTCGACCTTCCAGGCTTTCAGCCCCATCGCTTCGGCTATTTGAGTAAAGGCCGGCGTATGCAGCTCGTTGTAATACTGGCGCCCGGCGAAATACTTGTCCTGAATGCCGCGCATCACGCCATAGCCGCCGTCGTTCATGATCAGCAGGGTGATGTTCACCTGTTCCTGCGCCATGGTCGCCAGTTCCCCCAGGCCCAGCGCCAAACCGCCATCGCCCACCAGCCCCACCACCTTGCGCTGCGGGTTGGCGATCGCGGTGCCGATCGCCATCGGCAGCCCCATGCCGATAGCACCGGCCAGCGAGTGAATGTTGCACAGCGGCGAGATCGCGCGGAACAAACGGCTGCCCCAGACGCTGCCGGATACGGTGATATCGCGCACCAGCAATCCGTCCTGCGGCAGCGCGGCGTCGATGGCGTCGTTGAGTTTGGCGTATTCACCGGACTGCTGACGCAACGCGCTCTCCGCCTGCTGCACCGCCCCCGCGATCTCGACATCCCACTCGGCGTTGACCTTCTCGCCGGGGCTCAGCCGCGCCGCCAGCGCGGCCAGCAGCGCCGCACAGTCGCCATTGATCTGCTCATCGGCCAGGTAGTTGCGGTTGGCCGCCGCCGGATCGATATCAATCTGCACCAGCGGGCGCGGCAGCGGCAGCGTCCAGGTGCGGGTCTCATTACTGCGCAGCCGTGAACCGGCCACCAGCGTCAGGTCGCACTGCGTCAGGATAGCCTCGATGCTCGGCGAGTTGTGGAACGCCCGCAGGCTGCGCGGATGGCTGTCCGGCAGAATGCCACGCCCGTGGGTGCTGGAGATCACCGCCACGCCGGCGTCCGCCAGCTTGCGCACCGCATCGCCGCAGGCCAACGCGCCGCCGCCCAGCCACAGCAACGGGCGCTTGGCCTGTTTCAGCCGCTGATGCAGCCGCTCCACCGCCGCATCGTCCGCCTTCGGCAGCGGCGCCGGCGCCAACGCTTCGGTCAGCACCGAGCGGGAAACCAGGCTGCTTTGGATATCGATCGGGATCTCGACCGCCACCGGGCCGCAGGGCACGGTTTGCGCATCCAGGATCGCTCGCTGGATCACCGCCACCGCCTGTTCCGGCGAATTGACCCGGTAGGCGCGCTTGGAGCAGGCGCGCAGAAAACCGAGCTGATCCCGGGTTTCATGAATAAACCCGGCGTCGGCGTCCAGATAGGCTTTTTCTACCTGGCCGGTGATATGCAACAGCGGCGTGTTGGCGTTAAGCGCTTCAATCATCGCCCCCACCGCGTTGCCCGCGCCGGCGCCGGTGCTGGTCAACGCCACGCCCAGGCCGGAGAAGCGCCCATGCGCATCGGCCATGGTGACCGCGCCCGCTTCGCCGCGCGCCGGCACGAAACGAATTTTATCGCGCTGCCCCACCGCATCGGCGATCGGCAGATTATGAATCGAAATGATGCCGTACATCGCCGACACCGCGTACTGTTCCAGAGTCCGGGCTATCGCCTCGCCAACCGTGATTTTATCGCTCATCATCTGCCTTCTTAGGGTAGTCGTTATTAGGGTTATGCGTAGAGGTGTCGGCCTAGTCGCTCCAGCGGTTCACCTGATGGCTCAGCGCCAGATACACGCTTTTCTGCTGCATGTAGGCCTTGATGCCGTTCAGGCCCTTTTCGCGGCCCAGCCCGCTTTCCTTGAAACCGCCGAACGGCGTGGAAATCGAGAACGTTTTGTAGGTGTTGACCCAGACGGTGCCGGTTTCCAGCCGCTCCGCCAGCGCCATCGCCCGTGGGAAATCGCGGCTCCAGATGCCGGCCGCCAGGCCGTACACCGAGTCGTTGGCCTGTTCGATCAGCTGTCGCTCGTCGTCGAACGGCAGCGCCACCAGCACCGGCCCGAAGATCTCCTCCTGGCAGACGCGGGCGTCGTTGTTTAAACCTTCAATAATGGTCGGCAGGTAATAGCTGCCGCTCGCCAGTTGCGGATCGGCCGGCGCTTCACCGCCGATGACCACCCGGCCGCCCTCCTGCCGCGCCAGCGCCACGTAGTCCGCCACGCTTTGCCGGTGTTTGGCGCTGATCAGCGGGCCGAGATGCACGCCCGGCACCAGCGGGTTGCCGATGCGCAGCCCCGCCGTCAGTTCGGTCAAGCGCGCCAGCAGCGGCTGATACAGCGAACGATGCACGAACAACCGCGAGCCGGCGATGCAGGCCTGCCCGGCGGAGCTGAAAATGCCGTAGCAGATGCCGCGCGCCGCCTGCTCAAGATCGGCGTCCTCCAGCACGATGGTCGGCGATTTGCCCCCCAATTCCAGCGAGGTGGGGATCAGCTTGTCGGCGGCGATGTGCGCCAAATGGCGCCCGGTGCTGGTTCCGCCGGTAAAGGCGATCTTTTTCACCAACGGATGGCGTGCCAACGCCTCGCCGATCACCGAACCTTTGCCCGGCAGCACGCTGAGCAGCCCGGCAGGAAGCCCCGCCTGTTCGAACAGCTCGGCCAGCTTCAGCGCCATCAGCGGCGTGGCTTCGGCCGGTTTGAGCACCACCGCGTTGCCCGCCGCCAGCGCCGGCGCCACCTTCTGCATTTCGCTGGCGATCGGTGAGTTCCACGGCGTAATGGCGGCGATCACCCCCATCGGTTGATATTGGCTGAGCGTCATCACTTCGGCGCTGCGCGGGGTCGGCAGCTCGCCCTCCAGCACTTCGCAAGCGGCGGCGAAGTAACGCGCGGTCGCCGCCGCGCTGGCCACCAGCCCGCGGGTCTCCGCCAGCGGCTTGCCGTTGTCGCGCGTCTGCAGCTCAGCCAGCTGTTCCTGCTGCGCCAGGATCAGGTTGCTCACGCGGTAGAGAATTGAGGCGCGTTGGTGCGGCACCAGCCCACGCCATTCCGGCGCGCGCCAGGCCTTTTCCGCCGCCTCAACCGCCTCGTTGACATCCTCGACGTTAGCGGCGCGCAGCCGCGCGTTGACGCTGCCGTCGGCCGGGAATACCGAAGCCATCTCTTCGCCGCGCCCTTCACGCCAGCGCCCGGCGACAAAAATATTCAATCGTTCCATGCTCCGCTCCTGCCGTTCAGGCAATAAAACCGCCGTCCACCAGACGGCGGCAGGCTTGTACCGCGCTCAGCGCCGCCAGGGTTGATGTTTTGGGATTGCTCGCCAGCGGGGTGCCGCTCAGCTCGATGTGAAACTCGCCAAAGTCGCCGCACACCTGCAGGCGATGGGTATTGCGTCGGGTGGCGGGATCGACCTGCAGGCGCACCCGAGTGGCATCCATCCCCAGGCCGTTGAGAGCAATGGTGGCCGCCACGTTGGCGTTGGCCGGGAATAAACGCGCCGCTTCACGCGCCGACCCTTCAAAAAATACCTGCGCTTCGCTCACCGCATCGAGATCGATCAGCTGTTCCGCCGGGCTGCCGCGCCAGCTGGCCGGACTTTTGCTGGCCTGATAGGTCACGCTCTCCAGCCCGCCTTCGCGCGCCGACGCCAGCCCGTCCATGCCCGCCACCGCGCCGGACAGCACGATCAGTTGCCCGTGATGGCTGCGGCAGGCCTGCTGCAACCGCTGTTGCAATGCGGCGTCCGCCAGCGCGCCGGTCGAGATCAGCGCCAGCGGCCAGCCGCGCTGCAGCACCGCTTCGCCAAACTCCGCCACCGCCTGCTGGCTGGCGCACTCCAGCACCAGATCCGGCCGCTGCGAACACTGCTCCGGATGGGTCAGTGCCTGCACGCGCCCAGCAAAAGCCTCATCGATCGCCGCATGATGAGCTGCGCGCGCCAGGATCCAGCCGACCTCCACGCCTTCAGGCAAACGGGCGATCACTTCCTTCGCCATCGCGCCATAGCCAATCATCATGATCTTCTTCATCTTTTTCGGCCCCTGTTACACATGGCGGTTAAAGCCGCCGGAAACGTCCAGCGCCGCGCCGGTGGTAAAGGAAGCCAGCGGCGAAGCGAGGAACAGCAGCGCCTGCGCCGGTTCCTGCGGCTTGCCGAGGCGCTTCATCGGGATGCCGCGGCGTTCGGCGATCGCCGCCGTCCACTGCTCCCAGCTTTGATCTTTATCGCTGCGATCGTCGAAACGGCGGCGCCATTGGCCCGACTCCACCATCCCCAGCAAGATCGAGTTAACCCGAATGCCTTTGCCCACCAGCTCTTTCGACAGCGTCAACGTCATATTGAGCAGCGCGGCGCGCGCCGCCGAGGTGGCGATCATGTGTTCTTCCGGCTGCAGCGCCAGCAGCGAGTTCACGCAGGTGATAGACGCGATATCCGATCGTTCCAGCGCCGGTAAAAACGCCTGCACCGGGTTGATCACGCCGAACAGCTTCAGCTCTGCCTCATGCAGCCAGGCTTCGCGCGGCGTCTGGTCAAAGTGGGCGACGAAGCCCTGACCGGCGTTGTTGATCAGCAGATCCACGCCGCCGAAACGCGCCGTCACCTGAGCGGCGAACTGCGCCACCTGCTGCGCATCCAGCACGTCGCAGCGCAGCGCCAGGATCTCCGCCTGCGGGAAGTCCGCGCGCAGGCTGGCCTCCGCGCCGGCCAGTTTGTCCGGATCGCGGCCGCAGAACGCCACCTTCGCCCCTTCGGCCAGCAGCAGTTTCAGGGTTTCGAAACCGATGCCCGATGAGCCGCCGGTCACCACCGCCACCCGATCCTCAAGCTGAAAATTCATCGTTGGATTGCTCCCGTAAAATCCCGCAGATAGCGGTTGAAACACGCCGGCGCATCGAGGTAGCTGGCGTGACCGGCGGCGGCAATCAGGCGCAGCGTCGCGTCTTGCTCACGCGCCAGCTCGGCCGCCTTCTCCGGCGGCGTAATGCGATCCTGTTCACCGCACCACACTTCCAGCGGGCCGCGATAGCGCGCCAGATAGCGGCCAATATCATCGTTGGCCAGCATCCAGGCGGCACTCAGAAAACCGTCGGGATCGAGCTGCTGCATGCCGTTACGCACCCAGGCGATATCCTGCGGATCCGCACCTTCGCGCAGCAAGGCCGCCGCCCGCTGCTCGCCGTAGCCCACCGGCCCCAGCGTCTCCATCATCTGTTGGCGCTGGCCGTACACCTGTCGGCGTTTTTCCTCCGGCGCCGCGGCATAGCCCTGCGCCGGATCCGCCAACACCAGCCCACATAGCCCGTCCGGATAGCCGGCGGCGTAGGCGCTGCCGATCAGCGCTCCCAGCGAATGGCCGACGATCAGCGGCTGCGCCAGCTGCAGTTCATCAATCAGCGCCGCCAACGCCGCCGCATAACCGGCGGCGTCAGCCTGCGGATCCGCCAACGGCAGGCTGCCGCCGTAGCCCGGCGCGTCCCACGCCAACAGACGATGACCGTCCGTCAGGCCGCTGTCGTTAAACTGCTTGATCCACGAGGCGGATCCGGAACTGATGCCATGCAGCAACACCACCGGCCGCCCCTGCCCGGCCTCGCGCCAGCTCAGGGTATACGCCCCGCAGCGCGCCCGTTGGCGTTGCGACAGGCCGCTCATCAGTTACGCTTCACTTTAGACAGCGGGTGGTCCGCCGGATAAGTCGGGATCTCCGGTTTGGCGGTGCCGAGCATCACGCACATCAGCGCCTCTTCCTCGCCGTGGTTGAACAGGCCGCGATACACGCCCGCCGGCACCGAGATCAAATCGCGCTCTTTCAGCCTGGTTTCGTAATACTCTTCGCCATCCTGGATCATCAGCGTGATGCTGCCTTTCAGCATGAAGAACACTTCTTCCACGTCGTCGTGCAGGTGCAACGGGCCCTCGCACTTCGACGGCAACACCATGGTGGAGAAGGTGAAATTGCCCGCCGGAATGGTGTTGGCGTCGCTGGCCACGCCGGTGGCGCCGGTGCCGATGTAGCGCATCTGCGCGCGGCGGTATTTCGGGTCGAAATCGGCCTGGAATTTCAGCGCGTTCCAGTCGTATTTGCGGCCTTCGAAACGGGCGATGCGCGACTCCACCCAGTTTTCCATCGACAGATCCTGCGGCTTGACGCCGGCTTTGTTCTCAACCTGAGACATGTTGTCACTCCTCTGTTGAAAAGATTGATTAATCAGTACTTTCTCAGCAACGGCAGCAGAATGAGGCAGCCGACGAACGCCATCACCACCAGGAACAGCAGGCCGTTATCCATATTGCCGGTGGCGGCGATCAACGCCCCCATCAGCACCGGCGCCAGCGCGCCGGCAAAATTGCCCAGTCCATTGAAAATGCCGCCGGCGGTGGCGCTGACCTTGCTGCTGGTCGCCTTCGCCAACAGCGCGAAAATATTCGGCGCGCCGGCGCCCCACATAAAGGTGCTGAAAGCCATGGCGGCGATCACGCTGTAAGTGCCCTGCAGGTGCAGCACCACCGCCAGGCCAAGGCCGGCGCCGCACAGCGACAGGAAGCAGGCCAGCGCACGCCGATCCAGCTTGTCCGACAGCCAGGCGCCCAGCACTTCACCGAGCAGCATGGCGATGAACGGCAGCGAAGAGAGGTAACCGGCATGTTCCAGATGAATGCCTTTGCCCTTGATCAGATAGCTCGGCAACCAGCCGTTCATGCCCCACAGGTAGGTCAGGAAGGCGATATTGAACAGGCAAATCATCCAGAAATGCGGGCTGCGCAACAGCTCGCGGCGATGCTGTTGGCGTTCGGACACCGCCGGCTTGGCCGACGCCGCCGGACGCGACACGTTCAGGTGGCGCATGCCGAACAGCACCAGCAACATCACCGGCAGTGTCAGAAACGTCATAAAGAAGAAGGTGGCCTGCCAGTCGAAGGTATTGAGGATGTACAGGGTGACCGGGAAGCCGAGCGCGGCCCCGAGCGGCGTGCCGAGCAGCCACAGCATGGTGGCGCGCGCCTGCAGCTGCGGCGGGAAGGCCTGACGAATAATGGCGTAGGCCATCGGCAGCAGCGGCCCTTCGGCGATGCCGAGCAGAATGCGCAGCGTCATCATGGCGTGATAGGAGCGCACCAGCCCCATCAACACCATCAGCACGCCCCATACCACCATCATGCCAATCAATACTTTGACCGGATTAAGCCGATCGCCGATGCCGCTGAGCAGCATCGAGGAGATGCCGTAGGAGAACAGAAACGCGCTCATCAGCAACCCCAGCCGCGCCGGGTCAAAACCGATGCCCAGCGCCTGCTGAAACTCGGCGTCGGAAAACAGCGCCGCGATGCTGATCTTGTCGAAAAACGCCAGCAGCACGCAGGCGAACAGCGCGATCGGCACCGACCAGCGCACCCGCTGCTGCGGATTTTCGGCAACGGTTTCCCCCGCCCGTCCAGCGCGGGCGTCAATGTCTTGCGTAGTCATAAAACGCTCCCGAGGTTCGGGCGTTATTTCAACGCCATCAAAGAAAACTCCGCATCCGTCAGTTGCTGCGGATCCAGCACCCGGCCGCTCGCCAGCCAACGCTTGCCGAGCTTGATGGTGCGCGCGTCGCTGAACGCCACCATCTGCACCAGCTGCCGATCGGCGTTCAGCGTGAAGAACACCTGCGACTGCGGCGTGCGGCGCACCACATGGTGCACGCCGCCGCTCGGCACGCCGAGGATCTGGATATTGACGTCGTATTGATCCGACCAAAGCCAGGCCACGTCGTCATACGGAGCGGCGAAGGCGTCGAGCATTGCGCAGGCGGTGCTGATGGCCTGATTTTGCGCGTAGGCCCAGGACTGCAGGCACAGGCCAAGCTTCGGGTGGCGCGCCACATCGCCGGCGGCGAAGATCGCCGGATGGCTGGTGCGCCCCTGGCCGTCGACCACGATGCCGGACTCGATAGCCAGCCCGGCGCTGCGCGCCAGTTCGAGATTCAGCTCGACGCCGATCCCCACCACCACCAGATCGAAGGCCTGCGGATCGCTGACTTCGCTGCCGATCCAGGCGGCGCCGTCGCGATCTTCCAGCGAGATCTCGCCGCAGCCGCACAACACCGTCACGCCCTGCCGGCGATGCAGTTCGAGCAACGCCTGTGAGACATCGGCGCCGACGCTGCGCATGCACAGCGCAGGCTGGCGCTCAAACACCGTCACCTCAACGCCGAGACGGCGCGCAGAAGCGGCGATCTCCAGCCCGATCCAACCGCCGCCGACGATCGCCAGGCGACGGCAACTCTGCAGGCCCTGCCGCAACCGGGCCGCATCATCCCAGGAACGCAGCGTCATCACGCGCGGGTGCTGCGCCCAGGCGGCGCCCGGCAAACGCGGCCGCCCGCCGGTGGCGATCAGCAACTGCTCGAACTGCAGCCGTCGCCCGTCGCTGAGCGTGACGATTTGCTGTTCGGCGTCGATAGACTCGGCGCGCAGCGGGCGACGCCAGTCGATGTTCAGCTCCGCCACCGCCTGTTCGCTGAACAGCCGGCTCAGGGGAGCAGCGGCATCCAGCAGCGCCGCTTTCGACAGCGGCGGCCGCTCGTAAAAATCGTAGGGTTCGTCGCTTATCACCGTCAGCCGGCCGCTGTAACCCCGGTCACGCAGCGTCTTGGCCGCCCAACCGCCGGCCTGGCCGCCGCCGACGATGACAATGCCCGCCTGTTCCGGCCGGTTCATAACGCTTGCGCCTTTTTATGCTGGCGGCGCGTATCGTGATCGATGCCGCCTTCTACCGCCCATTCGGTGAAGGAGACCAGCGAATGTTCCAGCTCGCGCGGCTGCCAGTTTTCCGTCAGATAATCGTCGTTGGTGTAGTACTCGAACGCGCCGCCGGTCGGGCTGTTGACGTACCAGAAATACGCCGAGGAAATCGGGTGGCGGCCAGGGCCGATGAAGGTGCTCCACTGCTCTTTGTTCATGGCGATGCCGCCGCCGATCACTTCGTGGATATCGCGCACGGTGAACGCCACGTGGTTCAGGCCCCGTGGGCGGTTCGGCAGCTTCAGCAGGAACAGGTTATGGTGGCCGCCGCGCGCCTGGGTACGCAGGAAGACGGCGCGATCGATATAGCGATCGGAAACCTGGAAATCCAACAGCTCGCGGTAGAAACGCTCGGTCGCCGCCAGATCGTCAACGAAGAACACCACGTGGCCGATATTGATCGGCTGCGCCTGCGAGTAGACCGGGCTGGGTTGATCGATGCGGCGCACGTCGCCCCATTGGTTGATCGGCGTGACCGGCACTTCGACCGCCTGCTGGCGGCTGACGACGAAGCGCAGCGTCATGCCGTTGGGATCGCGGCATTCCAGCTCTTCCCCCACCTGACGAAAGCCGGGCATCAACGCCAAACGCGGCTGCAGACGCGCCAGATCCGCGGGCGATGCCACGCCCCAGGTCATGCGGCGCAGGGTGGAACCGCCTTCAAACGCCGCAGGCAGCGCCGCGCTTTGCAACGGGTGCAGAACGACCCGCGCCCCGCTCAGGGTAGTGAATTCGCGCTGCGGTTCGCCCCAATGTTGCGTGGCGGGCTGCAGGCCAAAGTCATGCATGAATTTTTCGCAGGTTGGCAGATCTTCGACGCCAAACTCCAGTTTTTCGATTCCGATTACGCTCATTGCTCAGCCTCACGTTCTCGCTGTATACGGTTTTCAGGCATGACTGAACCCCGGCCCCTGTTTGCTGTGGGCCTTATCCCTGCCTGAGTGAAAGAGTCGGTCCTGTCGGTTAGCCGACGTTGGCCTGCGGCGGCGCGCCGAGGAAGCCGGAAATTTTCTCCGCCGCATCGCGCACTTCCATGCGCAGCCGCTCGCGATCCGCTTTCGGGATCTCATCGGACGGCACCATGATGCTGACCACCGCCTCGACCCGCTGCTCACGGTTGAAGATCGGGTAGACGATCGAGGAGATGCCGTGGCGGAAGAACGATTCGCCGATTACATAGCCGCGCGCCTTGTCTTGCTGCACCATCTGCCACAGCGTTTCGCGATCCGCCGGGGTGCCCGGCGCGTTGCCCGGCAGCTGCGCGTCCGGATAGAGTTGTTCGAACTCGCTGCGGGTGGCGCTGGTCAACAACATGCGGCCGAGCGAGGTTTGGTGCACCGGCAAACGGGTGCCGACGCTGACCTGATTGATCTGAGAACCGGCGGCGCTGACGCGGGCGATATAGATCACGTCGCGCCCGTCGCGGATCGCCAGATGGCTGCTGCACTGGCTGCGATCGCGCAGCTGTTCGATCACCGGCTGGCCGGCCTGCGCGACGTCCAGCGACGCGATGTATTCAAAGCCGAGACGCAGCACCTTGATGCCCAGCGCGAAGGTATTGGTGCGCGGATTGCGCTCCAGGAAGCCCAGGTGCTCGAGCGTCTGCACCACGCGGTAGGCGGTGGCCTTCGGCATATCAACCAGGCGATGCAACTCGGCAAAGGTCATTTCCTTATGCTGCTCGCCAAACGCCAGCAGCAACTGCAACCCGCGATCCAGTCCCGGGATCAGATACTTACATGCTTGCTCGTCCGCCATCTCTCGCTCCTGCGCTGTGCGCCAGCCCTGCGGGCCTCAGTTGAATACGAAGCCGCCGTTGACCGGCAGCAGTTGGCCGGTGACGAAATCCGCCAGCGGCGACAGCAGATAAAGCACCGTGCCGTTCACATCGTCCGGATGCTGCGCCCCGGCCAGCGCGCGCCCCTGCTCATACAGCTGATGGCGCTCGGCGGGCACATACTCGGTGGCTTCCACCCGCGTCAGGCCCGGCGCAATAGCGTTGACGCAGATGCCCTGCGGGCCCAGCTCGCGCGCCATCGATCTCGTCATCGCGATCACCGCGCCTTTGCTGGCGACATAGGCCATCAGGCGCGGCGCGCCCCACAGCGCGGTGTCCGACGCCACGTTGACGATCTTGGCGTGCGGGTTGCGCGCCAGCAGCGGCACTGCCGCCTGGCTCACCAACCAGGTGCCGCGCACGTTGACCTGCATTACCCGATCCCACAGATCGATGTCGTATTCCATCATGGTTTTACCGCCGACGCCGGTCGCCAGCGCCGCGTTGTTCACCAGCCCGTCGATCCCGCCGCCTGTGGCGATCTTCTCGAACGCCGAACGGATCGAATCCGGTGAGGCCAGATCGATGATTTGCGTTTCCACCTGAGCGCCCTGCTCGCGCAACGCGGCGCCGCTCGCCGCCAGCTCATCCGCCAAAATGTCGCACATCACCACCTGCGCGCCGGCAGCGGCAATGGCGGCGGCGAAGCTGTAGCCCAGACCGCGCGCCGCGCCGGTGACCACGATGCGCTTGCCGTTCAGCAGGCCGTTCACTGCGCCGCCTCCCGCTCGCGCAGCGTCGCCAGCTGTTTCTGCGCCTCTTTCTGCATCAGGCGGCGCAGGCGCGACAGACCGACGTCGTGCTGGTACAGGTATTCGCGGCCACGGGCATTAGGCGCCATGTTTTCAAGCACGATGCGATCCTGCTCGAGGACGTCCCAATGCAATGATTCCAGGCGATTGCGATACATGAAGCGCCACATGTCGCGCTGCCAGTCTTTGACCTTACGGATGCGCCAGAAGAATACCCGGCAGTGATCCTTGTCTTCCGGCACCACCATACCGATGATCCAGAAGTGGCCGCCCGGCCCGAAACGTTTCTTGTACGGGATCGACAGACGCATCCAATACGCGCCGCTGTTGCCGAACTCCACCCAGTCGAAGTTGACGCCGATCTGGCCGTTTTTCTTGAAGATAAACCCGCTATCGGTCGGCTCCAGCCCCATGTCCGCCTTGCGATCCCCTTCCGCCATCGAGTGCGAGGAAGAGTGCAGGTAGGTGCCGTGCATCGGATCCATCACGTTTTCCAGGGCGTATTGGTAGTTGCAGTTCCAACTGGCGGTACACAAGAAGTGGCTGTACGACGCTTCGTCCGCCAGCTCTTGCGGGAAAGTCAGCTCCGCCGGCGCTTCATCCGCCGTCACGCCAAAATAGAGGAACACCGCGCCGTAGGCTTCTTTGGCCGGGTAAGCGCGCAGGCATTTTTGCCCCACCAGCGGGCAGCGATCCACCGCCGGCACGTCTTTCACCGTCCCGTCGCCGCCGACTTCCACCCCGTGATACCAACAGGCGATGCGATCGCCGAGGTTCCACCCCATGGAAAGCCGCGCGCCGCGGTGCGGGCAGCGATCTTCCAACGCGTGTATCTGGCCTTCACCGTCGCGCCACACCACGATTTGTTGCTCAAGGCGGGTGATGCCGACCGGGTTGTTGCCTACTTCCCAACTGGCCAGCACCGGATACCACATGCCGCGCAGCCCCTGGTCAAGATAGTCCTGCAAGCTCTGTTCGGAGGATGTTGTGTTTGCTGTCATTGTCTTCTCCCGGGTGTCGATCAGAAACCGTTAACGTGAAGGAATTCGCGGAACGTCGCCTCATTCCACGGCTGGCCGCTGCGATCGAACAGGCGGCGCTGATTCAACGCGCTGACGATCTGTTCCAGCTCTTCCGCGCCCTGATCGAAAATCGTTTCCAGCGCCGCCACCAGCGCGGTTTCGAAACCGTCCGGCACCCGGGCACGGTTTTGCCACACAACGTTGCGGAACTGGCCCGGCTGATGGATTTGACCGTTGCCGCCTTCGCGGGCCGGCGTCACCTGTTGGGTGTCCGGCAGCCAGGGATTGAAATCGGTGATGTGCTGCATGATTACTCCTCCGCGATAAAGGTGATCTGGATTTGGTTGTCGACCACCCGGGTGGGATAGGTTTGCAGATCGCGGCCGCCCGGCTCACGCAGGCACTGGCCGGTGCGCACGTCAAACAGCGCTTCGTGCAGTGGGCACTCAACCTTGCCGTCGTCTACAAACCCCTGGCTGAGCAAGGCGTAAGCATGCGGACAGACGTCTTCCAGCGCATAGTAGTTACCGTCGAGCAGGTAAACCCCGATCTCTTTGCCTTCCACTTTGCCGGAGAAAGGAAAATCTTCTTTCACCTGAGACACTTCGCACACATTCTTCCAGCTCATTGCTTTTATCCTCTATCTGATTGTTTCATATATGAAACTCAGTTTCTTATTTAATACAGTCACTATAAGTCTGGCGAAACTTTCGTCAAGCGAGTGGCGCGGCAAATGTTAATGAAAGGTTGTTTAAAAATGACAAATGCGGGAAGGATCACGAAATAATGCACCGATATGAAAAACCTATGTCAGTTGTGCGCTCTTCAGCTAATTTATGGCAAAAATTGCGTTGATTCCGACGACGCATTGCGCGTAAAAGAGTGCTCTCGCTGTCTTTTACACCCAATTTTATAACAATAAATTTACATAAATCGGCCTCATCCCCGCGTTTGCGCGTAATGGCATCCGCAGGTGAGTTTACTGCTGCCTGAATTCGTCAACCGCTCGCACTGAGGAACGCGCCGTGCAACAACGTCAACGCTGGTTTGGGGTGATTGCCCTGTTGTTTCTGATCGTTATCGCCTATGCGGATCGGGTTAATATCGCCGTGATGTTGGTCAATCCCGACTTCCTGCAACACTTTCAACTCGGCGGTGACCGCGCCCATCAGGGCACGCTGATGACGGTGTTTTTACTCGGTTACGGCCTGTCCGCCATGTTGCTGACGCCGTTTCTGGAAACGCTGATGGGTTACCGCCGCGCGCTGACGCTGAGCGTCGTGCTGTGGGCGCTGCTCACCGCCGCGTCGCCGCTGGCGGGATCGCTGCTGTTGCTGTGCGCGGTGCGCGCGCTGCTTGGCGTCAGCGAAGGACCGCTGTTCTCGCTGAAGACCATGTACATCAGCGATCATTTCGCCGCCGACGAACGCGGCAAACCCAACGCGGTCAGCGCGCTGGGCGTCTCGTTGGGGCTGGTGATCGGCTTTCCGCTGGTGAGTTTTCTGATGGCGCACTTCGGGTGGGCGATGTCGTTTCACCTGCTGGCGTTGCTCAACCTGCTGTTGGGCCTGGCGCTGGTGCGGCTGTTCGTTCATCCGCTCGCCTTACCCTCATCTTCACGCCCCGCCGATCCTCAGCCGGTGTTGAGCCGCGTCTGGCACACCTTCGCGCTGGCCTGGCGCACGCCGATGCTCGGTTGGATCCTGCTGATCGAGATCGCCACGCTCAGCTATCTGTGGGGGTCCAGCGCCTGGCTGCCGGCCTACCTGACCGATGAAAAAGGATTCTCCATCAAGCAGATGGGGTGGATGGCCGCACTGCCTTTCATCGTCAGCATCGCCTCAAAATACCTCGGCGGCGTGCTGCTCGATCGTATCCGCCCCTATCAGGCGCCGCTGATCTTCGTCTTTGGCGGCGCGGCGACCGCGCTGTGCATCTATGGCGTAATGAACAGCCATCAGCTTGGCTGGATCGCCTTCTTCCTGCTGGCGGCCAACGCCTGTTGGGGCGCGCAGGGCGCGGCGATCCCCACGCTGCTGCAGCATTATGCGCGGCCGGAGGCGGTCGGCAGCGCCTATGGGCTGATCAACGGCATCGGCAATCTGTTCTCGGCGTTCGTGCCGATGGCGATGGGCATGGTGATGGCCAGCCAGGGCAAGGTATCCTCGGGCTTTGCGGTACTGATCGCCTCGCAGCTGCTGACGCTGCTGGCGGGCGGCGCACTGTTTGGCCGCATGTTGCTGGCGCGCCAGGTGAAGCGGGCATAGCCTGTTCCCGCACCGTTGCGGCAGAGAAAGCCAACGGCCTTGAGAGGGTGCTCATGGATCTGGACGCCAACAACCAGCAGACGGGAGACATCCCCCGTCGCCGGGTTGCCTTACCGTTCGGATTCGTAAGCCAAAATGGCCGCAACCTCCGTAGTGCCCGATCGGATCCGCAGCTCGCACAGCGTGCTACGGGTTATCCATGCCAGTGATATTACCGTGGCACAAATAACCACCAGTTTTAACAGGCTCCGTTTGTTCGGCATCATGCCTTCTTCTCCTTGCCTCGCGGCGGGTAAGAGGCTAACTTAACGTTGCTGGCGTTAGAGTAGGCCTCGGGTTGATGAATATCGACTCGGGGCTTTTCTCTTTGTACCTTTCACGCAGGCTCTAGATACAAAGATCCAGAGCACCCGCCCGCAGTATATTCATCCTCCCCGTTATCCCGGTTCCTTTTTACTGACTCCGTTTCATTTCTGCGCAAAATTGCGCAAAGGCGTTGCAACAGACTGAAAATCGCCGCACGGATGGCGACAAATGAAATAAAAAAAGCGGCCCCCATACGATGGGAGCCGCTTTTTCAGCGAGGCGTGGCCTGGCGTCAGGCGTGTTTCTTGGCCGCCTGCAGGTACAGCATCTCCAGACCCAACGTCGCCGCGGCCAGCGCGGTGATCTCGGACTGGTCATAGGCCGGCGCCACTTCCACTACGTCCATGCCGACGATATTCAGCGACTGCATGCCGCGCACCAGTTTCAGCGCGCGATCGGAAGTCAGGCCGCCGATCACCGGCGTGCCGGTGCCCGGTGCGAACGCCGGATCCAGGCAGTCGATGTCGAAGGTCAGGTACACCGGCATATCGCCGACGATGCCTTTGATCTGGGTCAGCAGGTCGTCCACGCTGCGATCGTTCACCTGCGCGGCGTCCAGTACGGTAAAGCCATTGTCGTGATCGAACTCGGTGCGAATGCCGATCTGCACCGAGTGATGCGGGTCGATCAGGCCTTCGTTCGGCGCATGATAGAACATGGTGCCGTGGTCGAACTTGCTGCCGTTGGCGTAGGTATCGGTATGGGCGTCAAAGTGCACCAGCGCCAGCTTGCCGAAATGCTTGGCGTGCGCACGCAGCAGCGGCAGGGTGACGAAGTGGTCGCCGCCGAACGAGAGCATGCGCTTACCGGCCTTCAGCAGTTTCTCCGCGTGCGCCTGCAGCTTGTCGCTCATGTCCTGCGCATCGCCGAAGTTGAACACGATGTCGCCGCAGTCAACCACGTTCAGGCGATCGCGCAGATCGAAGCTCCACGGCCAACGGTTGCCTTCCCAAGCCAGGTTGGTGGACACCTGGCGGATGGCCGCCGGGCCGTGACGGCCGCCGGCGCGACCGGAGGTCGCCATGTCAAACGGAATGCCGGTGATGACCCACTCTGCATCGCTGTCGTAAGGCATGAAGTTCAGCGGAAAGCGCAGGAAACCAAAGGCGTTGGACACTAATGAATTATCGGACTGATGGCCTAAGGTGCTCATAGTAAACCCTCGTAGTTCAACAAGTTGCCGGGCGCAGACGCCGGGCCGTGACAAAAAAAAATCCCTCCCGCGTCGTTAGCCCGACGAGAAAGGGATTTATTCGATGTGTGTTTCGGTGCTACCGATACGGCAGATTATGGCCGCATTTTGTTCATGCTTCAAGGGGGCCGATATCGCCCCCCTGAAGAAGGCGGTTACTCGTCTTCCAGATACGTGTAGCCGTACAAGCCAGCTTCAAACTCTTCCAGGAACTGCGCCTGCAGCTCGCTGTCCAGATCGGTTTCTTTGACTTGATCGCGGAACTTGGACAGCAGCGCGCTCGGATCGAGCTGCACGTACTCCAGCATATCCGCCACGGTATCGCCCTCGTCGGACAGCTCGGTCTCGACGCTGCCGTCCGGGAACACGTACACGTCAACCGAGGCGGTGTCGCCGAACAGGTTGTGCATGTTGCCGAGGATCTCCTGGTACGCGCCGACCATGAAGAAGCCCAACGCCGGCGGGTTCTCCGGATCGTATGGCGGCATCGGCATGGTGGTCGCCACGCCGTCGCCGTCGACGTAATGGTCGATGGTGCCGTCGGAATCGCAGGTGATGTCGAGCAGCACCGCACGGCCTTCCGGCGGCTTATCCAACCCTTCCAGCGGCAGCACCGGGAACAGCTGATCGATGCCCCAGGCATCCGGCATCGACTGGAACAGCGAGAAGTTGACGTAGAACTTGTCCGCCATGCGCTCTTGCAGTTCGTCGATGATCGGGCGGTGTGCGCGGTTGCTCGGATCGAGCTGCTGCTGGATCTTGTTGCAGATGTTCAGATACAGCTGCTCGGCCCAGGCGCGCTTGGTCAGGTCCAGCATGCCGTGCGCGTATTGGGTATGCACGTCGTGCAGATCCATCTGGCTGTCGTGCAGCCATTCGCGCAGCGAGCGGCGGTTTTCCGGCTCGTTCATTTCCAGCCAGGTTTCCCACATGCTTTCCAGCGCGCGCGGCGCGTCGGCTTCCGGCGGCTGCGGTTCGCTGAACTCGTTGCGCTCTACGCCGATCACGTTGGAGACCAGCACCGTGTGGTGCGCGGTCACGGCGCGACCGGACTCGGTGATCACCGTCGGGTGCGGCAGGCCGTGTTCGTTACAGGCGTCGCCGATGCCCCAAATCACGTTGTTGGCGTATTCGTTCAGGCCGTAGTTGACCGAGCAATCGGACTGCGAACGAGTGCCTTCGTAGTCGACGCCCAAGCCGCCGCCCACGTCGAAGCACTGAATGTTGACGCCCAGCTTGTGCAGCTCAACGTAGAAGCGCGCCGATTCGCGCACGCCGGTGGCGATGTCGCGAATATTGGCCAGCTGCGAACCCAAATGGAAGTGCAGCAGCTGCAGGCTGTCGAGGCGGCCCGCTTCACGCAGGGTTTCCACCAGCTTCAGCACCTGCACCGCCGCCAGACCGAACTTGGATTTTTCGCCGCCGCTCGACTGCCATTTGCCGGAGCCTTGCGATGCCAGACGCGCACGCACGCCCAGGCGCGGTATGACGTTCAGCCGCTCGGCTTCTTCCAGCACCAGATTGATCTCGGACATCTTCTCGATCACCAGGTACACCTTGTGCCCCAGCTTTTCCCCGATCAGCGCCAGACGAATATATTCACGATCTTTATAACCATTACAGACGATCACCGAGCGGGTCATGCCGGCATGCGCCAGCACCGCCATCAGTTCGGCCTTGGAGCCGGCTTCCAGCCCCAGCGGTTCGCCGGAGTTCACCAGCGATTCAATCACGCGGCGATGTTGGTTCACCTTGATCGGATACACCAGGAAATAGCCGCCCTGGTAACCGAAGGACTCACGCGCGCGTTTGAACGCGGCGTTGATAGAGCGCAGGCGATGCTGAAGGATCTGCGGGAAGCAGAACAGCGCCGGCAGACGTTGGCCGTCTTTCTGGCGCGTTTTCACCAGTTCTGCCAGATCGACGCGCGCCTGCGGGACATCCGGATCCGGGCACACGCTGATATGGCCCAGCTCGTTGACGTCATAGTAATTGTTGCCCCAGTAGGCGACGTTATAAGTACGCAGCATCTTGCTGGCATTACGATCATTCATGGCAACCTCCTGCATGGAGCGCAAAGATAAAGACTCGCCCGCAACCGGCGGACGGTGAATCAACAGATCATCAGACATGGTTCGCCTCACATTCCGTACTGACGAAACCGTCAGCCACTATCGCAGCTACAACCCGCGAGAACAACCCAACAAGCCGCGCCGGCGGCAGCGAAGAGAACTGCCGTTCGCGGTCAGCGATCGGTTTATCACTCATATAATTGTAAGACACCCTGTTCAAACCTCGTGAATCGGGCCAAGAAACATCCCACAGGAAGGCTGCAGGCTACCCTTGTTCAGTTCTTCAGACTACCGTTAGCCGGCCCGAGAATCCTGAGTAGCGGCCAAGTGTTTATCGCACCTGGTAAGTGACAGAGAGACAAGACGGGAAATAGCAGAAGAATGTGCGCCAGAACGGCACTGCTGTTGAGAACCAACAACCGGTAGACAACGGATCATTAATCCAACCACCTCCACGCGCGCCGTTCACAGTGAACGACCCAGCCTCTAAAATAGTGTAAGAACGTGACCGTTCGATGAAGCGGCGGCGCCACGGCGAACGCCCGCGACGGATAATAGCGCAATGCCGACGAATGCAAAGCGGAAGTTTATCGCACCTTCCCCCACGCCAGACCGCCGTACTGTGCAGCAAATGAACCGCGCGCGCAGTTTATACCGGTAAGCAGGTGAAAAAGCAAAATGAAAATTCGCCGAAAACTGTTTCAAGCGATGAAAATGGCGCCAACCCGTTTGCGCAAAAGAGCGAAAGCGCAAAAAATTACTGGCAATCTGGCTAAACCCTGACCTAAAATAGACGTCCAGATGTTAATCCATCTATACTGGTTAACTGATAAACTGCTTAACGGCTTTGCCTGAGGGGCGTTGCAGGATGCATCTCGCGCCATCAGCGGAAGACCCTTCGCTTCGATGCCGGATCTCCAGCGCTGTGCAGTAATTTCTAACCCGTCTTATGCAAGGTAAAGAACACAATGGCTAAACACCTCTTCACGTCCGAATCCGTCTCCGAAGGACATCCAGATAAAATCGCCGACCAGATCTCCGATGCCGTCCTCGACGCCATCCTGGAACAAGATCCGAAAGCGCGCGTCGCCTGCGAAACTTACGTGAAAACCGGTATGGTGCTGGTCGGCGGTGAAATCACCACCAGCGCCTGGGTCGATATCGAAGAGATCACCCGCAAGACCGTGCGCGAGATCGGCTACGTTCATTCGGACATGGGCTTTGACGCCAACTCCTGCGCAGTGTTGAGCGCCATCGGCAAGCAATCTCCGGATATCAATCAGGGCGTTGACCGTACCGATCCTCTCGAGCAGGGCGCCGGCGATCAGGGCTTGATGTTTGGCTACGCCACCAATGAAACCGACGTGCTGATGCCTGCGCCTGTCACCTACGCGCACCGTCTGGTGCAGCGCCAATCCGAAGTGCGTAAAAACGGCACCCTGCCGTGGCTGCGCCCGGACGCGAAGAGCCAGGTGACCTTCCAATACGACGACGGCAAAATCGTCGGCATCGACGCCGTCGTTCTGTCCACCCAGCACTCAGAAGACATTTCGCTGAAAGATCTGCAAGAAGCGGTGATGGAAGAGATCATCAAGCCGGTACTGCCGGCGGAATGGCTGACGGCGGGCACCAAATACCACATCAACCCGACCGGCCGTTTCGTTATCGGCGGCCCGATGGGCGACTGCGGCCTGACCGGCCGTAAGATCATCGTCGACACCTACGGCGGCATGGCTCGCCACGGCGGCGGTGCCTTCTCCGGTAAGGACCCGTCCAAGGTTGACCGTTCCGCGGCATACGCGGCGCGCTACGTGGCGAAAAACATCGTCGCCGCCGGCCTGGCCGATCGCTGCGAGATCCAGGTGTCTTACGCTATCGGCGTAGCGGAACCGACCTCCATCATGGTGGAAACCTTCGGTACCGAGAAAGTGCCAACCGAACAACTGACGCTGCTGGTGCGCGAATTCTTCGATCTGCGCCCATACGGCCTGATCCAGATGATGGATCTGCTGCAGCCGATCTACCGCGAAACCGCCGCCTACGGCCACTTCGGCCGCGAACACTTCCCATGGGAAGCGACCGACAAAGCTGCGCAGCTGCGCGATGCCGCCGGCCTGAAATAAGCCCCGACATCAACATGAAAAACGGCGAGCCAAGGCTCGCCGTTTTTTTTGAACGGATGGGTGCTCATGGATCAACGCATCGACTGCCGGCCGGCGGAGGCAAGGCCCCCGCCGCCGGGTTGCCTTACCGTTCGGATTCGTAAGCCAAAATGGCCGCAACCTCCGTAGTGCCCGATCGGATACGCAGCTCACACAGCGTGCTGCGGGTTATCCATGCCAGTGATATTACCGTGGCACAAATAACCACCAATTTTAACAGGCTCCGTTTGTTCGGCATCATGCCTTCTTCTCCTTGCCTCGCGGCGGGTAAGAGGCTAACTTAACGTTGTGATGCGTTAGAGTAGGCCTCGGGTTGATGGATATCGACTCGGGGCTTTTCTCTTTGTATCTTTCACGCAGGCTCCAGAGACAAAGATCCAGAGCACCCGCACGCAGTATATTCACCTCCCCCTCTCTTCCCGCGTTCCTTTTCACGTTAAATGTCTTTCTTGCGCAGCGACACGCAACGCCTTGCAAGGCGTTGAAAAAAGGCCCAGCAACGCTGGGCCCTTGATGGCGAAGAAGGCAAAGTAGGGGTGAAGCTTACGACGTCTGCTTACGCAACAGATAAACGAAGTACGGCGCGCCGATAAAGGTCGCCAGTAACCCCGCGGGGATCTGATACGGAAACAGCAGCATCCGCCCGCACCAGTCGGCAAATACCATCAGCAAACCGCCCAACAGCGCGGCGATCACCATTTGCGGCAGCGCGCGGCGGAAGCCCAACATGCGCGCCATGTGCGGCGCCATCAGCCCGACAAAGCTCAGCGGCCCCACGGTCAGGGTCGCCATGGCGGTCAGCGTGGCGGCCAACAACAGGATGGTCAATCGCGCAGGCGTCAACGCAATCCCCACCGAACGGGCGGTGGCGCCGCCGAGCGGCAGAATGGTCAGCCAGCGGCGGCACAGCGGCGCCAATATCATCAATCCGGCGGCGATCAGCGCGGTGCGCAGCGCCTGCGCCGGCTCCACCGAATAGGTTGAACCGGAGAGCCAGGTCAGCAAGCCCCCCATACGCGGATCGCCGCTGGCCAGCAGCAGGAAGATGACGGTGGTAAAGGCGGTGCTGAGCGCGATGCCGGCGAGCAACATGCGTTCGGTCGAGAAACCGCCGCGGCCGGCGGCAATCATGATGATCAGCAGCGTAACGGCCGCCCCCAGACTGCCGGCGGGCAACAGCCAAACGAAGGCGTCGCCCGGCACCATAAACAGCATCATCACGACGCCAAAAGCGGCGCCGGAGCTGATGCCCAGCACTTCCGGGCTGGCCATCGGGTTGCCGGTCAGCTTCTGGATCAGCGTGCCGGCGACCGCCAGCATCATGCCCGCCGCCAACGCCGACAGCACCCGCGGCCAGCGCCACGGCAGCAAGGCGTCCAGCTCCTCGCCCAGGCTCCAGTGCCAGCCGCCGGCGTTTTTGCCCAGCATCAGCGCCAACGTCAGGCCGATCAACAGCACGACGCCGGCCAGCGCTGCCCAGCCAGGCAGATTCCCGCGCTCGGCAGGCACCTTGTCGCCAAGGTTCATCGGTGGCGGCGTGGCGGCGCTGCGCAAACGCGGCAGCAACCACAGCAGCAGCGGCGCGCCGAACAGCGCGGTGGCCGCCCCGGTCGGGATCTCACGCCACACCTGCGCCACCCCAATCATCACCTGATCGGTCAGCCACAGCAGCAACGCCCCCAGCAACGGCGCCAACATCATGCGATGCGCCAGGCGGCGAGCGCCCAGCATCTTCGCCATCAGCGGCGCAAACAGGCCGATAAAGCCGATAACGCCCACCGCGCTCACCAACATGGCGCTGAAAATGATGGCCAGCCCCAGGGCGCAGAAGCGCGCCATCGACAGCCCCAACCCCAGGTTGCGCGCCACGCCGTCGTCCAGCCCCAGCAGCGTCAGCGGGCGCAGCAATAGCGCCGCCAGCGCACCGGCCACCAGCAAACGCGGCAGGATAAACTGCACCGCGCTCCAGTCCTGTTGGTTCAACGCGCCAGTGCCCCACAGGAACATGCCCTGCAGCTGATCGTAATTAAACAACGCCAACAGGCTGTTGACTGCGCCGCAGTAAAGCCCCAGCACCAGCCCGGCCAGAATCAGCGTCACCGGCGACATCCGCTTGCCCCAGGCGACGCCGAACACCAGCCCGCCCACCGCGATCGCCCCCACCATAGCGGCCAGCTGACGAGTGAACTCGCCCCCCGGCAGCACCCACAGCGTGGCGATGGTCAGGCCGAGCTGCGCGCCGGCGGCCACGCCGAGCGTCGACGGTTCCGCCAACGGATTGCGCAACACCTGCTGGAACAATACGCCGACCAATCCCAGACCGGCCCCGGCCAACAGCGACACCGTCAACCGCGGCAGCAGGCTGTAATGGAACAGCATTTGCCGCACGTCGTCGATGTCCGGCGCGCTCAGCGCCCGCGCCCATTGCGCCGGCGGCAGTTGCTGCGTCAGGTTGTATATCGTCAAACCGCCTGCCGCCGCCAGCAACAGCAGGATCAGCGTCAGCGGCAATTTCCGAATGCCCGCATTCATGCCGCACTCTCCTGAGCCTGCGCCAACAGGCGGCAAAACCGCATCGTCGACAGCGTGGCACCGTAGAACCACACCGCCGGCACCTGCCGCAGCTGGTTTTGCCGCACGAAGGGCAATGACTGCCACAGCGGCGTCGCGCTGACCTTGTCCATCATCGCCTGATTGCCGTGATCGAGATAAATGACTCGGGCGTTACGCACCGTGGCCAACCGTTCAATCCCCACCACCGCCGTGCCCCAAAAGTCGGTTGGCTCCTGCCAGGCATTGCGGATGCCCAGTTGGTCCATCGCTTCCTGGAACAGGCTTTTCTGGCCGATGATCAACGCATGGCGGGTGTCGATCAGGGAAAACAGCAGCAACGGTTGCCGGGTGTAGCTTTGCAGGCGCTGACGCGCATCCTGCATAAAGCTGTCGAACTGCGCCAGGTGGTTTATCGCCCGGCTTTCTATGCCTAATCGTTGCCCCAGCGCCAGCAGCGACTGGCGGGCGACGGTCAGCGGTTTGCCGCTGCCGTCGTTGAAGCCGAAGCTCATGGTTGGCGCGATGGGTTGGATTTTTCGCGGCGTCGGGCCATAGCCTTGCGACAGCAACACCAGCGAAGGCTGGAGCTGCTGCAGCAGTTCGAGATTCGGTTCGGTGCGCTGCCCGACGTCGACGACCGTCGCCGGCAGCTTCGGCTCCGCCACCCACAGGTTGTAGTTATGGACATCGGCCACCGCCAGCGGCGTCACGCCCAATGCCAACAGCAGCTCGATCGGCAGCCATTCCAGCGCCGCAACGCGCGCGATATCCGGCGGCGCATCTGCCGCTCGCCCGGGCAACGATCCCAACATGGGCGACAGCGCCAGCGCCATCAACAGGCGGCGGCGCAGCGGATCGTGAGAAGAAGTGAATGCAGAGGACATCAGTAGACAAAACTCACCGGCGCGCCGCCGCTCGGGTGCGGCAACGTGCCCATAGGAATACCGTAAATTTGCTCCAGCACCGGCCCCTGCATCAGTTCCAGCGGGCCGCCCTGAGCGATCATTTCACCGCCGCGCAGCGCAACCAAATGGTCGCAGTAGCGCGCCGCCATATTGATGTCGTGCAGTACGGCGATCACCGTGAGATCGCGTTCGCGGCTCAGGCGCTGGATCAGCGCCAGCACCTCGACCTGGTGCGCGATGTCCAGCGCCGACGTCGGCTCGTCGAGCAACAGGCAGCGGCTGTCCTGCGCCACCATCATCGCCAGCCAGGCGCGTTGGCGCTCGCCGCCGGACAGGCTGTCCACCAGGCGGTGGGCGAACGGCTTCAGCCCCACCAGCGCGATGGCCTCTTCCACCTGTTGGCGATCGTTGGCGCCAAAACGCCCCAGCGCGCCATGCCACGGATAGCGGCCGACGGCCACCAGCTCGCGCACCGTCATGCCTTCCGCCGCCGGCAACTGCTGCGGCAGGTAGGCCACCTGGCGGGCGAAGGATTTGCTGTCCCACTGCGCCAACGGCTGCCGATTGAGCAAGACCTGACCGCCGCTGGGCGAATGGTGCCGCCCGAGCAGTTTCAACAGGGTGGATTTACCGGAACCGTTATGGCCGATCAGGCCGCAGACTTTGCCCTGAGGAAAACGGAGCGACAACGGTTGCAACAGCACCCGGCCGGGAACGGCGAAGCTGGCGTTATCCAGCGCGAACGTCGCGCCGGGATTAAGAAGTTTGTCCTGCATAGATCCTGCTTTTACCGGGGGCGACGCGCCGCCGCCCCGGCTATCCGGTTAGAAACGGAAGGTTGCGGTGGCGACCACCTGGCGTTCTGCGCCCCAGTAGCAGGCGTAGTCGCGGTAGCAGCTCGATACGTAAGTCTTGTCGAACAGGTTGTTGATGTTGACGCCCACGGACGAGCCCGGCAGGCCAAAGCGCGCCAGATCGTATTTAATGGTGGCGTCCACCAGCGTGTAGTCCGGCACCTTGAAGGTGGTGTTATCGCTGTTGAAGCTCGAGCTGGAGCCAACGTAACGCACGCCGGAACCCAGCGTCAAACCGCTCACCGCTGTTTCGTGGAAGGTATAATCCGCCCACAGCGACGCCATGTGTTTCGGCACTTCGACGGTCGGTTTGCCCTGATAGGTGTTGTCCTTGGTGTACTTCGCATCGGTGTAGGTATAGGAGGCGATCAGGTTGACGTTGGCATTCAACGCCGCCTTGGCTTCCAGCTCCACGCCGCGCGAACGGATCTCGCCACTCTGCACGCTGAACTGCGCGTTATCAGGATCCGGTGTCAGGTTGTTGTTCTTGGTCAGCTGATACAGGGCGCCGGTCAGCACGATTGGGCGAGCCTTCGGCACGTATTTCACGCCGGCTTCATACTGCTTGCCGATCGAAGGTTTGAACGTACTGCCCCCTTGCGTCGTGCCCAAATTCGGCTCAAACGACTCGCTGTAGCTGAAATACGGCGTCACGCCGTTGTCGAACAGATAGTTCAGGCCGCCGCGCCAGGTGAACTGCCGGTCGGTCTGCTGGCTCGTCGAACTCGCATCACGGTTGTAAGCGGAGGTCTTCGCCCAGTCATAGCGCCCGCCCAGCGTCAACAGCCACTGATTCCACTCCCCTTGCTCCTGCACATACAGGCCGGTTTGCTCCTGACGGTTCAGGTAATGGTAGGGGAAGTTGATATTGACCGCGTCATTCCCGTATTGCGGATGGGTCATGCTCAGACCGTCCGCAGAGCCAAATGCGGCATTGATATCGTTACGCATGCGCATGTAGTCCACGCCGAACAACAGCGTGTGGTCGATATCGCCGGTTTTCACCTTCGCCTGCGCCTGGGTATCCACAGAGAAATTGTTCAGGTGTTCTTTCGACTGGACATAGGCGCGATTAATCGTCGTCGGCGTCGCCGCAGAAACGCCGCTGCCATAGATGCTCTTCATGTCGGTTTCCAGCTGCATATAGCGCAGATTCTGGCGCACCGCCCAGGTATCGTTGAAGGCATGTTCGAAGCTGTAGCCGATCATCCGCTGTTTGCGGGAGGTGTAGTTGCTGGCTTCGCCTTCGTTGAAATCGGTCGGCAGCTTACCGCCGTTCGGCAGCGGAATCAGCGTGCCCTGCTTCGGCAGCCAGCCGTAATAACCGGTATAGGGATCGTTTTGAATGTTGGCCAACAGCGTGAAGTTGGTTTTGTCATCCGGACGCCAGCTAAAGGACGGCGCGATCGCATAGCGCTTCTCTTTGCTCATGTTCTGCTGCGAATCGCTGTCTTTCGCCAGGCCGGTCAGGCGGTAAGAATAGATACCCTGATCGTCCAGCGCGTCGCTGAAATCGAAACCGGTCTGGAACAGGTTATCGGTGCCCATTTTGAACTGGATTTCGCGCAGCGGCTCGGTGGTTGGCCGCTTGCTGACCATCGAGACCAAACCACCCGGGTTGCTTTTGCCGTACAGCACCGAGACCGGGCCGCGCAGCAGCTCGGCGCGCTCGAGGAAATAAGGATCGATGGACGCTTCGCTGTAGTTGTCGCCCAGCAACCGCAACCCATCCAGATACTGAGTGGTGTTGGTGGCCGGGAAGCCGCGGATCGCCACCGCATCATAGGTCGTGGAGCTGCCGCGGCTGGCAAATACGCCCGGCGCATAGGCCAGCGCGCCCTTCACCGTATCCGGCTGACGCATATCCATCTCTTCACGCGTCACCACGGAAACAGACTGCGGGTTCTTCTCGATCGGCGTATCGGTTTTGGTCCCGGTGGCGCTGCGCTTGGCGACATAGGTGCCGACCGGCCCCCAGGCGCTTTCCTGCTGGGCGGTATTGCTACCGCCCACAACGGTAATCGTGTCTTCCTTGGCGGCCGGCTTGGCGTCGGCGGAAAAAGCCGGCATCGCCAGCGTGCCCAACGCCGCAGCGACGGTGATCGCTAACGCGCTGACGGGGGTGCGGCCCTGCTTGGCCACGGATGATGAAAGACGCTTGGTCGGCATAGTTGATTTCTCTGATGAATAATTAAATGACGAATGTAAACGATAATAATTATTATAAGCGTCGCATTTTATGCAGAAGCCAAATTAAACTGCAAGCCGAATTCATAAGGCAAATAGGTTAAGGATTAGGCGCTTAGCCATGCGGTTAACAGGGAAATAAAACGAGCGGAAAAATAAAAAAGCCCGCAACCAAGGTTACGGGCTTAATAACAAAGCAAAAATTTTCACCGGGCCGGCGCCCCGGTAGCGATTACTGGCCGAACATATCCTTGATCCAGCCGGCGACGCCATCGCCATCTTTTTGCTCACCCGCCGCCGGTTGCTGCTGTTGCTGCACCGCCGCCTGGCTGGCCTGACACAGTCCCTGCGGATTGTCGGTCCAGACCGGGATGGTGCGCCAGCTGCCGCCGCCGCAGATAAAGTTGCCGGCAGAGTCGATGCTCATCTGGTTAATGCCTTCCGGCGGCTGCAGCATCAGCGGCAGCGGCGTCTGGTTTTCCAGATAACGACGATACAGGGTCAACGCGCCGTTGGCACCGGTCAGCTTGGCCGGGCCGTTGTTGTCGCGCCCGACCCAGGCGATCGCCACTTCCTTGCCGTCGATGCCGGCGAACCAGCTGTCGCGCAGATCGTTGGTGGTACCGGTTTTCGCCGCCAGGTTGTAGTTCGGGAACTTCACCGACAGCGAGCGGGAAGTCCCGCGCGCCACGCCCTGCTGCATCGCGTACAGCGTCAGGTAAGCGGCCTGCGCCGGCACCATGCGTTCCGCCTGCGGGAAACTCTGGTACAGCACCGTGCCGTCTTCGGCGATCACCGAACGCACCGCCGACAGCGGCGCACGGTTACCGCCGCTGGCGATGGTCTGGTACTCCTGCGCGACTTCCATCGGCGTCAGGCCGATCGCCCCCAACAGCATCGATGGCACCGGGTTGATCTCCGCTTTCGGGATCCCCAGGCGTTGCAGCGTGGCGCTGATCTGATCCAGCCCGACCGACAGGCCGAGGTTCACCGTCGGCACGTTCAGCGAGTTGGCCAACGCATCCACCAGCATCACCTGACCGCGGAATTTGCGATCGTAGTTGTTCGGCTGCCAGACGGCGCCGTTCGGCTGTTTCAGCGACAGCGGCGCATCCGCCAGCCAGGTGTTGAGGCGGTATTTGTCCGGCTCGGACAGCGCGGTCAGGTACGTTGGCGGTTTGGCCAGCGAGCCGACCAGGCGTCGCGCCTGCATGGCGCGGTTGAAACCGGCGAACTGCGGGTTGGCGCCGCCGACCATGGCGCGTACTTCACCGCTGAAGCGATCGACGATCACCATCGCCGCTTCCAGATCCTGCAGGTGACGCGCAGCGCGCAGCGCCGGGATGCCGTCTTCGACCGCTTTTTCCGCCGCGTCTTGCGACACCGGATCCAGCGTGGTGAAGATCTTCACGCCGGACAGGTCATTCACCTTATCGCCCAGCTTGGTCTGCAGTTCCTGACGCACCATCTGCATAAACGCTGGCTGCGGCGTAATGACGCCGCCTTTCGGCTGCACGCCCAGCGGACGCGCGCTCAGCATGTCATACAGCTCGCCGTCGATCACGCCCTGGTTCTGCAGCAGTTTGAGCACCAGATTGCGGCGTTCCAACGCCAGTTTCGGGTTACGCCACGGGTTATACAGCGACGCGCCCTTGACCATGCCGACCAGCAACGCCTGTTGATCGAGGCTCAGCTCATCCACCGGGCGACCGAAGTAATACAGGCTGGCCAGCGGGAAGCCGCGGATCTGGTCGCTGCCGCTCTGGCCGAGGTATACCTCGTTCAGATACAGCTCCAGGATGCGGTCTTTGCTGTAACGGTAATCCACCAACAGCGCCATATAGGCTTCGTTGGCCTTACGCCAAAGCGAACGTTCGTTGGTCAGGAACAGGTTCTTCACCAGCTGCTGCGTCAGGGTGCTGCCGCCCTGCACCGCGCGGCCGGCGGTCAGGTTGGCCAGCACCGCGCGGCCGATGGAGTACGGGCTGATGCCGTCATGCTCATAGAAGTGGCGGTCTTCCGTGGCGATCAACGTATCCACCAACAGATCCGGGAAACCGGAGCGCGGCACGAACAGCCGCTGTTCGCCGTTCGGCGACTGCAGCATGGTGATCAGACGCGGATCGAGGCGGAAGAAGCCGAAGCTGCGGCCGCTGTCCAGGTTTTCGATCTTCGCCAGGCGGTTATTCTGGAAATCGAGGCGGGCGCGGATCTGCCCTTCTTTACCATCCGGGAAGTCGAACGGGCGGCGCAGCATCTCGATGCTGTTGGCCTGCACGGTAAACTCGCCCGGACGCGTCATGCGGCTGACCTGGCGGTACTGCATGCCTTCCAGCAGGTTAACCATCTCCTTCTTGCTGTACGGCATGCCCGGTTCCAGGTTGACCATGCGGCCGTACACCGCCGCCGGCAGCTGCCAGACTTTGCCGTCGATGCGGCTGCGGATCTGCGAGTCCAGGTAGACGCCATAGATCGCCAACAGGACGGCGAGCACCAGGATCAGTTTGATAAACAGGCCGAGCCAGCGGCGTTTTTTACGCGGCGGAGTCGCTTTCACCTTACGCGGCATGCGTTCCTCCTCCTCTTCATACTCGTCATCGTCATACTCGTCTTCTTCGTAATCGTCATAATCGTCGTCTCGGCGACGGCGCGGCGGCTTGCGCGACGCGGTGCTTTTTGGTTGTTTTCCTTTGCGCCCGATGGGCTCGCGGTCATCCCCAGCCATGGCTGTTGTTCTCCGAGCTTGCCGACACTGCCGGCCATAATGAGTCGCTTAATCTGTGCCGACGCCGTGGCGCTGAACAGAAGAAACATCTGAATTCCAAACCTTAAACGATCGCGGCCTACTGATATTTCTTCGTTCGGCGCGTCGGGGCCGCCGTGGCCGGATCGTCCGGCCACACGTGTTTCGGATAGCGGCCCTTCATCTCTTTTTGCACCTCGCGGTAGGCGCCTTGCCAGAAGGCCGCCAGATCGCCGGTGATTTGCAACGGCCTGTGCGCCGGTGAGAGTAACTCAAGCACTACCGGGATGCGACCCTCAGCCAACATCGGGCTGCGCTGCTCGCCGAACATTTCCTGCAAACGCACCGCCAGCGCCGGCGGTTTGCCGGCCTCATAACGGATCGGCAGGCGGCTGCCGGTCGGCACAGTGTAATGAGTGGGTAATGCATTATCCAGCCGCTGTTTTTGCTGCCAGTCCAACAGCCGGGACAACGCCTCGGCGAGGTTGACCTGCTTCAATCCGCGCAGATCGCGCACGCCGTTCAGCGACGGCAACAGCCACTGCTCCAGCGCCGCCAGCAGCGGCTCTTCGCCCATCGCCGGCCACTCCGCTTCCGGCAGCCAGGCTTGCGCGCACTGCAGGCGCACCCGCAATTGTTCGGCGGCGCCCTCCCAGTTGAGCACCGCCAGCCCCTGCGCACGCACCCAGTCGAGCAGCGCCTGCTGCAGCTCTTCGTCCGCCGGTTTGGCCAGCGGCTGCGCGCGCAGCGTCAGACGACCGATCTGCTGGCGCTTCCAGGCGCGCAACGTGCCCTTCTCTTCATCCCATTCCACCGCCGTGCGCTGCATAACCATCGCCGGCAGCTGCGCCGCCAACGCCTCGATATCGACCGGCAACGCCAACAAAATACGCGCATCCGGGCTGTTGTGGCCCTGCAACAGGTTGGGGACAATCAACCAGGGCGCGCGCGACAGCGCCTCGTCCTGGTTCATCGCCGCGCCCAGGCCGTTGGCCAGCAGGTAGCGGCCATCCTGACCGCGACGCTGGGCGATGCGATCGGTAAATGCCAGCGCCAACAGCCGCGGCGCCAAATCGGCGTCAACTTGCCCCGCACGTTGCGGCAGACGTTTGGCCAACTGCGCGGCTCGCTGCCGCCAGTTCGGCTGCGGGCGGCTCAGCCAATAACCGATATCCATCTGCCCGCCGCGCGGCGGTTCTTCCAGCAATGCCGCCAGCAACGCGGCCGTCGCCAGGCCGTCGGCACTCAGCGCCGCGCCGGCGACCAGCATTGCCGCCAGCCGCGGTTCACATCCCAGAGCGGCCATTTGGCGCCCCGGCGCGGTGAGTTTGTCGCCGTCATTCGTGGCTCCCAGCCGGTACAGCAACGCCCTGGCCGCCGCCAATGCCGCTGCCGGAGGCGCGTCAAGCCAGGTCAGCTGCGCCGGATCATGGCACCCCCACTGCAGCAGCTCGAGCCAGAAGCCGGTGAGATCGCTCTGTAAAATTTCCGGCTCAGCATGTTCCACCGCGCGCTCCGCCTGCTCTTTGGCGAACAGATGCCAGCAAATGCCCGGTTCCAGACGCCCGGCGCGCCCGGCGCGCTGCACCATCGAGGCCTGACTGATACGCTGTGTCGCCAGCCGCGTCAGGCCGTTACGCACGTCGTAGCGCGCTACGCGCTCCAGGCCGCTGTCCACCACCAGCCGAATGCCCTCGATCGTCAGGCTGGTCTCGGCGATGTTGGTCGCCAACACCACTTTGCGGCGGCCCGGCGCCGCCGGCTGAATCGCTTTTTGCTGTTGCGCCAGAGGCAGAGCGCCATACAGCGGGCAAAGATCGGTATCACTCGCCATTTCGCCGGTCAAACGCTCCAGCACCCGGTTGATCTCCGCTACGCCCGGCAGGAACAGCAGCAAAGACCCCGGCTGTTCGGCCAGCATGCGCTTCACCGCCGCCGTTACGCCATCCTCCAGCCGCTGATGGCTGGCCAACGGCTGATACAGGCGTTCAACCGGGAAACTGCGCCCCTCGGACACCACCACCGGCGCCTGCGGCAGCAGCTGCGTCATACGGGCGTTATCCAGCGTGGCCGACATGATCAGCAGTTTCAGATCGTCGCGCAGCCCTTGCTGCACATCGAGCAGCAACGCCAGCGCCAGATCGGCCTGCAGGCTGCGTTCGTGGAATTCGTCGAGGATCACCAACGACACGCCCTGCAGCTCGGCATCCTGCTGCAACATGCGGGTGAGAATGCCTTCCGTCACCACTTCCAGCCGGGTCTGCGGCCCGCTTTTACTTTCGGCGCGCATGCGATAACCCACGGTCTGGCCAGGCTCCTCCCCCAGTTGCTGCGCCAGGCGATAGGCGACGTTCTTCGCCGCCAGCCGCCGCGGCTCCAGCATGATAATGCGCCCCGGCAACCCGGCCTTAGCCATGATCTGCAGCGGCAGCCAGGTGGATTTACCGGCGCCGGTCGGGGCGTGCAACAGCACCTGCGGGGCAGACTGCAGCGCAGCCAGCAACTCATTGAGCACTGCGCTGACGGGCAATGAAGACACTGAATTCTCCGTAGTGATTAGCGTTAAACGGCGTACAGTGTAGCATTAGCTTTATCCCCGTAACCTTTCAAACTGTTGCGGCGTTAGCTATAGTACGGAGCTCATTCGTGCGCCGCGCCCCTCGCGGGGCCGCTGCCAGTAACGTTTACCGCTGTTCCCGACCGCATTGTCATGCATTTGCCGAGCCCTTATGTCCAATTCGCGCCGCCTATTTTTCGCCCTGTCCTTGCCTGACGCCCTGCAACAGCAGGTGGTCCGCTGGCGCGCCGAGGCGTTTGCACCGGAGGCCGGTCGGCCAGTGGCGGCGGCCAATTTGCACCTGACGCTGGCGTTTCTCGGTGAAGTCAGCGCACAGAAAGAACTGGCGCTGCGTAAGTTGGCCGGCCGTATCGCTCAACCCGGCTTCAGCATGCGGCTCGACGATCTCGGCCATTGGCCGCGGCCCGGCGTGGTCTGGCTCGGTACCCGCCGCGCGCCGCGCGGATTGCTGCAGCTGGCCGAGCTGCTGCGTTCGCAGGCCGCACGCAGCGGTTGCCATCAAAGCGCGCTGCCGTTCCATCCGCACATCACGCTGCTGCGCGCCGCTACCCAGCCGGTGGCGATCCCGCCGGCGACGCCGGGCTGGGCGTTCAGCGCCGACGCCTTTTCCTTGTATGAATCGGTGTTCGAAAACGGCCGCACCCGTTACCAACACCTTGAACAGTGGCCGCTGGCCAAGCAGGCATCCCCATGATTTTTTCTCCACCGCTGCGCTCCGCCACGCTGATCAAACGTTACAAACGCTTTCTGGCTGACGTGATCACCCCGGAAGGGGAAACCTTTACGCTGCACTGCGCAAATACCGGCGCCATGACCGGCTGCGCCACGCCCGGCGACACCGTGTGGTACTCCACCTCGGACAACCCCAAACGCAAATACGCCCACAGCTGGGAGCTGACCCATACCCAACAGGGGCACTGGATCTGCGTCAATACCCTGCGCGCCAACGCGCTGGTGCGCGAGGCTATCGAACACAATTTAATCAATGAATTATCCGGTTACAGTAAAATTAGCGGCGAAGTGAAATACGGCGGTGAAAACAGCCGTATCGATTTGTTATTACAGGCAGAAAATCGGGTTAACTGCTATATTGAAGTTAAGTCAGTCACATTACTGCAACAACAACGTGGTTACTTTCCTGATGCGGTAACGCTCAGAGGGCAAAAGCACCTGCGTGAGTTGCTCAGCGTGGTTGAAAGCGGGCAACGGGCGGTATTGTTCTTTGCCGTGTTACACAGCGGTATTGAGCAGGTCGCACCGGCACATCATATAGATGAGCGCTATGCGGCGCTGTTGGCACAGGTCCGGCAGTTGGGAGTGGAAGTGGTTTGCTATGGGGCAAAATTATCACCTGACGGTATTTATCTCTGCGATAAGCTGCCGTTTTTTATCGATTAGCGCAGCCGGGTCCCTATAAATAGACAACCGGCCAGCACGATCGCCAAATACGCCTTCCTTCACACGATTGTCAAGCGGGCGACAGGAATAATTGCCAACCTACCTTCCTTCTGTTATTTATAGCGGCCTGTTTTTCCCCCGCATTGGGGATTCGATAGTGCGTGTGTATGTAGGAGAAGCAACATGCAAGAAGGGCAAAACCGTAAAACCTCGTCCTTGAGCATTCTCGCCATCGCTGGGGTGGAGCCGTACCAAGAGAAGCCGGGCGAAGAGTACATGAACGACGCCCAGTTGTCGCATTTCAAGCGCATTCTTGAAGCGTGGCGCAACCAGCTCAGGGACGAAGTGGACCGTACTGTATCGCATATGCAAGAAGAGGCAGCCAACTTCCCTGATCCGGCCGACCGCGCTACTCAGGAAGAAGAGTTCAGCCTTGAACTGCGTAACCGTGACCGTGAACGCAAACTGATCAAAAAGATCGAGAAAACGCTGAAGAAAGTGGAAGACGATGATTTCGGCTACTGCGAATCTTGTGGCGTGGAGATCGGTATTCGTCGCCTCGAAGCGCGTCCGACCGCCGATCTGTGCATCGACTGCAAGACGCTGGCTGAGATCCGCGAAAAGCAGATGGCCGGCTAATACCGCTACTCTACATGATTGGAGCTGCATCAAGGCGGCAAGAATGCGCATGCCGATGAGCTTACTCAAGTAAGTGATTCGGGTAAGCAGGCGCAGCTAACACAGATGCAGTTTCAAGCATAACGAGTATGTTACCGCTGCGGCGTGCGCATCCGCGTGCGCCGCACAGAGAAAAGGGAACCCCTCCCCTCTGATATGCAAGAAAGTCATTATGTGGGGCGCTTTGCCCCATCGCCTTCCGGGGATCTGCATTTCGGCTCGCTGATTGCCGCTCTGGGAAGCTACCTTCAGGCTCGCGCCCAACGCGGGCAGTGGCTGGTTCGCATCGAAGATATCGACCCGCCGCGCGAAGTCCCCGGCGCCGCCGCTCGCATCCTGTCCGCGCTGGAACATTATGGTCTCCACTGGGACGGCCAGGTCATCTATCAATCCCAACGTCACGACGCCTATCGCGCCGCGCTGGATCTGTTGCAGCGCCAGGGGCTCAGCTATTACTGCACCTGCACCCGCAGCCGCATCCAGCAAATCGGCGGATTGTACGACGGCCACTGCCGCGATTTGCAGCTCGGCCCGCAGGGCGCCGCCATCCGCTTGCGTCAGACCGCCCCCGTTTACCGGTTCCACGATCGCCTGCAGGGAGAATTGCACGCCGATCCGGCGCTGGCGGGAGAAGACTTTATCATTCGCCGCCGCGACGGGCTGTTCGCTTACAACCTGGCGGTGGTGATCGACGACCATTTTCAGGGCGTGACCGAGATTGTCCGCGGCGCCGATCTGATCGAACCGACGGTGCGCCAAATTGCCCTTTACCGCCAGCTGCAGGCGCCGGTGCCCGCCTATGTGCATCTGCCGCTGGCGCTGGGCGCCAACGGCATCAAACTGTCGAAGCAAAACCATGCGCCGGCGTTGCCCGCTGGCGATCCGCGGCCGGTGCTGATCGCCGCGCTGAAATTTCTGCGCCAACCGCTGCCGGAAAGCTGGCAAGATCTTGACCTGCCATTATTATTGAGCTGGGCGATCGAACACTGGCGGTTGGAAAACGTGCCGCGTCAGGAGGCTATCCCTCTGGATGAAAACACGCCGGCATTCTCAAAGGAGCCATGGTGAGCTATGATTAGCCGCTATTTTTTGTTAGCTCCATTTTTATCAGTCACTATCGAGGTGTACCATTTTTACCCGAGTAGCCAACTTCTGTCGTAAGGTACTGACCCGCGATGACAAGCTGCCCCGCGACGACGCGGCGGCCGGCGATAAAAACGTAGTCCGCGAAGAGCGTGCCGCGGCGCCAAGCCGCCCTGCGCCGCAGCCGCGCGCCGCCGATAACGGCAGCAACGCCCCTGCCCGCCGCTCAACGCCGCGCAAGCGTCCGCCTTTCCCCCTCGCCGAGAGCAACGACTCGATGACCGTGATCCCGCGCGAACAGCACTCGATTTCGCGCAAAGACATCAGCGAGAATGCGCTGAAAGTGCTTTATCGCCTGAACAAGTCAGGCTACGAGGCTTATCTGGTCGGCGGCGGGGTGCGCGATCTGTTGCTCGGCAAAAAGCCGAAAGACTTCGACATCACCACCAACGCCACGCCGGAGCAAGTGCGCAAGCTGTTCCGCAACTGCCGCCTGGTCGGCCGCCGCTTCCGTCTGGCGCACGTGATGTTCGGGCCGGAGATCATCGAAGTGGCCACCTTCCGCGGTCACCACGAACAGAATCAGGAATCCGACAAGAATTCCTCCCAGCAGGCGCAAAACGGCATGCTGCTGCGCGACAACATCTTCGGTTCGATCGAGGAAGACGCCCAGCGCCGTGATTTCACCATCAACAGCCTGTACTACGGCGTGGCGGATTTCACCCTGCGCGATTACGTCGGCGGCCTGAACGATCTGAAACAAGGCGTGATCCGCCTGATCGGCGATCCGGAAACCCGTTACCGCGAAGATCCGGTGCGCATGCTGCGCGCGGTGCGCTTCGCCGCCAAGCTGGATATGCGCATCAGTGAAGAGACCGCCGAGCCGATCCCGCGTCTGGCTTCGCTGCTGCATGAGATCCCACCGGCGCGTCTGTTCGAAGAATCCCTCAAGCTGCTGCAGGCGGGTTACGGTTTCCAGACCTACCTGAAGCTATGCGAATATCAGCTGTTCCAACCGCTATTCCCGCTGATCGCCCGCAACTTCACGCCGAACCACGATACGCCGATGGAGCGCATTCTGGTGCAGGTGCTGAAGAACACCGATCATCGCCTGCAGAACGACATGCGCGTCAACCCGGCCTTCCTGTTTGCCGCCATGCTGTGGTACCCGCTGCTGGAGCACGCGCAGAAACTGGCGCAGGAAAGCGGCCTGGCGTACTACGACGCCTTCGCGCTGGCGATGAACGATGTGCTCGACGAGCAGTGCCGCTCGCTGGCGATCCCGAAACGCATTACCACGCTGGTGCGCGATATCTGGCAGCTGCAGCTGCGCCTGTCTCGTCGTCAGGGCAAACGCGCGCACAAACTGATGGAACATCCGAAATTCCGCGCCGCCTATGATTTGCTGGCGCTGCGTGCGGAAGTGGAAGACAATCAGGAGATGCTGCGTCTGGCCGAGTGGTGGGGTGAGTTCCAGGACGCCACGCCGGCGCGGCAGAAAGCCATGTTGAGCACCCTGGGTGACGATCCGGCGCCGCGTCGCGCACGTCAACGCCGTCCTCGTCGCCGGGCACCGCGTAAAGAAGGGGCATAATGATCCGCGTTTATATCGCGCTGGGCAGCAACCTGGCGCAGCCGCTGCAACAGGTTAACGCCGCGCTGGAGGCGCTGGAGCATCTCCCGCGCACCCGGCTGGTCACCTGTTCTTCGTTTTACCGCACCAAGCCGCTGGGGCCGCAAAACCAGCCGGACTTTCTCAACGCGGTGGTGGCGCTGGATACCCTGTTGCCGCCCGAACAGCTGCTCGACCATACCCAGGCGATAGAACGCAATCAGGGGCGCGTGCGCAAGGATGAACGCTGGGGGCCGCGCACGCTCGATTTAGACATCATGCTGTACGGCGACAAAGTGATCCATACCGATCGCCTGACCGTACCGCATTATGGCCTGAAAGAGCGCGAATTCATGCTCTACCCGCTGGCGGAAATCGCCCCCGATCTGATTTTCCCCGATGGCGAACCGCTCGCCAGCTGCCTCAAGCGCGTGCCGGAAAACGGCATGGCGCTGTGGCACTCGCCAAAACCGAAATCCTGACCCGCCTACAGCGCCAGCCGCGCGACGAACCCGCCTGTCGGGCGATTGGCGAAACTGACCTGTAAACCATGCAAGCCGGCGATACGCTGCACGATAGATAACCCCAGCCCGCTGCCGGTTTGCTCCTGTCCCGGCGGGCGATAGAAGCGTTCCCCCAACCGCGCCAGATGCTCTGTCGTCACCCCCGGCCCCTCATCCTCTACCGTCAGCGAGCGCTCGCTCAACGTCACGGTGACCGCGCCGCCCTGCGGGGTGTAACGCACCGCGTTGTCCAGCAAGTTGCGCAATAACAGTGACAGCAGCAGAGTCTGCCCCTGACGCACCGGCGGCGTTCCCTGCTGTTCATAACGCAGCGTCACGCCCGCCGCATGAGCCAGCCGATCCTGTTCCGCCAGGGTCATCATCACCAGTTCGTTCCAGTCAATGGGCGCCAGCTCGGCCAGATCCGACAGCGAATCCAGCCGCGACAACGTCAACAGCTGATCCACCAGCCGGGTGGCGCGATCGATGCCGACCGTCAGATTGTCCAGCGCGTGCTCGCGCATCGGCGCATCCTCCCCCGCCAACTGTACCACTTCGGTCTGCACCCGCAATGCCGCCAGCGGGCTGCGCAATTCGTGCGCGGCATCGGAGGTGAAACGCCGCTCCCGCACCAGCAACGCATTGATGCGGGCGAACAGCGCGTTGAGCGCATCCACCAGCGGGCGCACCTCGGTTGGCACCTGGCGCGCATCCAGCGGCGTGGCGTCATCGGGTGCGCGCCGACGCAAACCGGCGGCCACCGCACGCAGCGGCCGCAGCTCGCGCCCGACCATCAGCGCAATCAGCAACATCAGCACCGGCAGCGTCGCCAGCCAGGGCACCAATTGGCCGGTCACCATGCCCAGCGCCATATCGCGCCGGTAATCCCACTCCTGGCCGACCACGATGCGGTAGCGCCCGTCCGGGCTGGTCAACCATACCAGGCGCCAACTGTCGTCATCGCCTTTGCGTTCGCCGTCGGTAAAACCTTCACGCTCCCCGTCAAACAGGAAGTCGGCACCGTTCTCGCCGTCGTTGAGCAGCATCTTGCCTTGGCGATCGAAGATGGCGAACGCCAGCGCGTCATCATCTTGCTCGCCCCGTTTGCCATGATGCACCAGCTTCTTGGTTTTCGGCAGGCTGCGCGCGCTTTCATCGGCCAGCAGATCGCCGAGGTTGGCGGTCGCCAGCCGCTTGGCGAACAGCATCTGCTGGGTGTCGAACACTTCGTTGATGGTATTGCGCGACATCACCCAGGCCACCACGCTGGCAGTGCACCAGGTCAGCAGCGCCAACAGGCTGAAAATCAGGATCAGACGCAGCCGCAGGCTGAGGCGCTTCACGGGGCATCCCCCAGCGTATAGCCCACACCGTGGATAGTACGAATGAAGCCGTTGCCCAGCTTGCGCCGCAGGTGGTGAATATGCACCTCCACCGCGTTGCTGCTCACCTCGTCGTCCCAGTTGTACAGCTTCTCCTGGATCAACGGCCGCGCCAACACGCGCCCTTTGTTGTGCAGAAACAGCTCCAGCACCGCCAATTCGCGCGGCGTCAGCGTCACCGGTTCGCCGTTGCAACTCACGCTGCGGGTGGCGCTGTCGAACACCACGTTGCCGTGCGTCAGCTGTGGCATCAGTTGGCCGTGACGACGGCGGATCAGCGCCTGCAGGCGCGCCGCCACTTCGGCCAGCGCGAACGGTTTGCACAGATAGTCGTCGGCGCCGCTTTGCAACCCGCTGACCCGTTGCTCCAACGCATCGCGGGCGGTAAGGATCAGCACCGGCACATCCTGCCCGGCCTGGCGCCACTGGCGCAGGAGATCCAGTCCATCGAGGCCCGGCAGGCTGAGATCGAGGATCACCGCGTCATACGGCGCGCTGCCCAGGGCGTTTTTACCAACCGCGCCGTCGGTGAACCAGTCCAGATTGAAGCCGAGTTTGGTCAGCCCGGCCTTGATGCCGTCCCCGATCAGTTTGTCATCTTCGATCAGCAGAATTCGCATGAGTATCCCTTTTGAGTCATGACGCCATTGCACCACAAGGTTCTTAAGAACCGCTTAAGCATGGCGATCCGCGCTACCCACCCCGATCGGGTTACAGTAGAATGGCTGCACTTTTTTGCAGCCTGGGCCTGCGTAAGCCGCACGGCCCGTTTCAGGAGACGTTGTGATGAAACCCACCACCGTGACCCATTTGCGCCAGTGGAAACAGGAGCAACGCAAGTTTGCTACCCTTACCGCCTACGATGCCAGCTTTGCCAAGCTGTTTGAAGAGCAAGGCATTAAAGTCCTGTTGGTGGGCGATTCGCTGGGCATGACGCTGCAGGGCCACGACTCCACGCTGCCGGTCACCGTCGCCGACGTCGCCTATCACACGCGCGCCGTGCGCCGCGGCGCGCCGGCCTGCCTGTTGCTGGCCGATCTGCCGTTCATGAGTTACGCCACCCCGGAACAGACCTTCGCCAACGCCGCCGAGCTGATGCGCGCCGGCGCCAACATGGTGAAACTGGAAGGCGGCAGCTGGCTGTGCGACACGGTGAAAATGCTCGCCGAACGCGCGGTGCCGGTATGCGGCCACCTGGGGCTGACGCCGCAGTCGGTCAACGTGTTCGGCGGTTATAAGGTGCAAGGGCGCGACGAACTGGCCGCCAAACAGCTGCTGCAGGATGCGCAGAATCTGGAGCTGGCCGGCATTCAGCTGCTGGTGCTGGAGTGCGTGCCGACCGAGCTGGCACGCCAGATCACCGAAGCGCTCTCCATTCCGGTCATCGGCATCGGCGCCGGCAACGGCACCGACGGCCAAATCCTGGTGATGCACGACGCCTTCGGCATCACCGGCGGCCACACGCCGAAATTCGCCAAGAACTTCCTGGCGCAAAGCGGCGATATCCGCACGGCGGTGCAACACTACATTCAGGAAGTAGAGCAAGGCCTCTATCCGGCGGCTGAACACTCTTTTAACTAAGCGATGGTTCCAGGAGTCACCCAATGATTATTATCGAAACCCTGCCGCTGCTGCGTCAGCAGATCCGCCGCTGGCGCCAGGACGGCAAGCGCATCGCACTGGTGCCGACCATGGGCAACCTGCACGACGGCCATATGACGCTGGTCGATGAAGCGCGCGCCCGCGCCGACGTGGTGGTGGTGAGCGTCTTCGTCAACCCGATGCAGTTCGATCGCCCGGACGATCTGGCGCGCTACCCGCGCACGCTGCAGGAAGACAGCGAGAAGCTGACCCGCCGCGGCGTCGATCTGGTGTTCGCGCCGGCCCCGGCCGCGGTCTATCCGCAGGGGCTGGAGCAGCAAACCTATGTCGACGTGCCGGGCATCTCCACCATTCTGGAAGGCGCAAGCCGGCCGGGCCACTTCCGCGGCGTTTCCACCATCGTCAGCAAGCTGTTCAACCTGGTGCAGCCTGATTTGGCCTGTTTCGGCGAGAAGGACTACCAGCAATTGGCGCTGATCCGCAAAATGGTGGCGGACATGGGTTACGACATCGACATCGTCGGCGTGCCGACCGTGCGCGCCAAAGACGGCCTGGCCCTCAGTTCACGCAACGGTTACCTGACCGCCGAAGAGCGCAAGGTTGCGCCGCAGCTGAGCAAAATCATGAACGCGCTGGCGCAGCAGCTGGCCAATGGCGAGCGCCATGTCGAAACGCTGTTGGAACAGACCGCCGAGCAACTACGCGCCGCCGGCTTTACGCCGGATGAGCTGTTTATTCGCGATGCCGACAGCCTGCAGCCGCTGACGGTGGACAGCCAACGGGCGGTGGTGCTGATGGCCGCCTGGCTGGGCAAAGCGCGGCTTATCGACAACCAGCAGGTTGACCTGACGCTGTAAGTCATTTTTTATACTGTCGTCATCCTTCCGCCATGACCATAGGTAGACAATGGCGGGACGATCGGTGACGATAGAGATTGCAGGGATGCAGGAGAGATGTTCAACCCCAACGCCTGTGAAGGCCGATATTCAGTTAGGTAAAGCTATGATACGTACTATGCTGCAAGGCAAGCTGCATCGCGTCAAAGTCACTCAGGCTGACTTGCACTATGAAGGATCCTGCGCCATCGATCAGGATTTCCTGGAAGCGGCCGGCATTCTGGAATATGAAGCGATCGATATCTACAACGTGGATAACGGCCAGCGCTTCTCCACCTACGCCATCGCCGCCGAGCGCGGTTCGCGCATCATTTCGGTCAACGGCGCCGCCGCGCGCTGCGCCTGCGTGGGTGACAAACTGATCATCTGCTCCTATGTGCAAATGACCGACGCTGACGCCCGCCAACATCACCCGAAGGTCGCCTATTTCGAGGGTGACAACAACCTGCAGCGCAAGGCGAAAGCCGTGCCGGTTCAGGTCGCCTGACGGTAAAACGGGCGCCTCGCGCGCCCGTTCTTTTCCTTACTGCACCACCGTACCCGGCTTGTTGGCTATCCGATCCGCCATGGTCTGGATCGAGTCGGTGCGCAGAATATACAGCCGCTTCAGCGTATAGGGATTATCCCCCGGCTTCACCTTGCCCTGCACCGTGGTCACCGCCAGATGGAAACCGGCGTCCTGCGCCGCCTGGATAGCCCGCTGGTTATAGCCGCCGAACGGGTAGGACAGATACAGCACGTGCGGGTTGAACTGCGACAGCGCGCGGCGCGAACGCTCAAAATCGAACTCGATATTGTGCAGCGAACGGCTCAGCAAAATCGGCTGGCGATTGCCGTCGGTGCGATGCAGGAAGTGGGTGTGCGACTGCACGTCGAACACGTCCTGAATCTGCTTGAGCTCCGAGACGCTCATAAACTGCAGCGAGTCCGGGTTCCATTTCTGCGGATGACGCTTGATGCGCGAAGAGATGATGAACGCCGTCGCGCGGAAACCGTAATCCTTCAATACCGGGTAAGCGTAGCGATAAACCGATTTCAGCCCGTCGTCGAAGGTCAGCACGATCGCCTTGCCCGGCAGGTTGATCTGATTCTTCAGGTAGGCTTCCAGCTGATACAGCGAAATGGTGTCGTAGCCCGCCTGCTTGAGGTAGGTCATCTGGTTGCTGAACGCCACGTCTGAGGTGGTGGTCGAAGTATGGCGGAAGCGCTTGTTCTCTTCGTTTTTCAGCAGGTGATGGTAAGTCAGCACCGGTATGCCGTTATCGATCTCGCAGTCCAGCTCATTGACGAACCCCAGCCGATCGCCGATGTTGACCTCGTACCAGGTATTGTTCAGCCGATCCTTCAGCTTGCCGATGATCGGATAACGCAGATTGCCTTCCAGCGTGCCGAAGACCTCGCTGTCCTTGTCCGCCGCGGTGTATACGTCGATCGCCTTTTGGGTGATCAGATTCTGGTTGGTCAGCGGCTTGTTCAGCTCGCCCAGATCGTCTTGCACCTTGCGCGACTTCTTCAGCTCGCGCACGTCGTCTTTATCGATAAAGCCGGTGCCGTGCCCGAATTTGAATTCGTAGTATTCCGCATCCGCCGGGAACACCTGGATCAGCTGCCCGCGCTTCACTTCCCCTACCGGGATCACATGCTCGCCCACCAGCGAATAGACTTCGCTGTCGCGCTGCGCTTCCATGTATTCAGATTTAACCGCGCCGTCTTCCGACAGCAGATTCGCCAGGCTCACAGGGGAAACCAACGACATCAGAATGCCGAGTAACCCAGTCGCCAACTTGTATTGAGGCCGCATGATGATGTTCTGCTTACGAGTGCGTAATGACAAAAATGAAGGAAATGTGGAGCGCCAGCATAGCACGATTTGAACAGCGGGGAACTAGCGGTTATTTGAGCGATTCTATTGATTTACGCGCCGCCTGCGCCAAATCGGGAAAAGCGCCCCCGCCGGGAAAACGAGGGCGCATCAGGATCAGCTGCGCAGGCCGCGGCCGCGTTCGATCAGGTACCAGGACAGCAGGTAGAACACCGTGATAAACGCCACCAGCACCGCCATGGTGAACGCCAGCGGCACGTCGTTGATGCCGAGGAAACCGTAGCGGAAACCGCTGATCATATAGACGATCGGGTTCAGCTTTGACACCGCCTGCCAGAACGGCGGCAGCAGCGACAGCGAGTAGAACACCCCGCCCAGGTAGGTGAGCGGCGTCAACACGAAGGTCGGGATCAGGCTGATGTCGTCGAAAGTGGTGGCGAACACCGCGTTGATCAGCCCCGCCAGCGAGAACAGGATCGCCGTCAGCAACAGCGTCAGCGCAATCACCCACCAGGCGTGCACCTGCAGCGGCACGAAGAACAGCGAGATGATGGTCACCAGCACGCCGACGCAGATACCGCGCGCCACGCCGCCGCCGACATAACCGGCGATCACCACGTGGGTCGGCACCGGCGCCACCAGCAGTTCCTCAATGTTGCGCTGGAATTTGGCGCTGAAGAACGACGACGCGACGTTGGCGTAGGAGTTGGTGATCACCGCCATCATGATAAGGCCGGGCACGATGAACTGCATGTAGCTGAAGCCGTGCATATCGCCGATGCGTGACCCGATCAGGTTGCCGAAGATGATGAAGTACAGCGTCATGGTGATCACCGGCGGCACCAGGGTCTGGATCCAGATGCGCGCGAAGCGGTTCACCTCTTTGGCCCAGATGCTCTGTAAGGCCACCCAATACAAACGCGTCATGCTTTCTCTCCATTGCCGTTAACCAGGGTGACAAACAGCTCTTCCAGGCGGTTCGCCTTGTTGCGCATGCTCAGCACCTGCACGCCCTGCGCGCTCAGCTGGGCGAACAGGCCGTTCAGCCCCTGTTCACGCATCACCTCCACTTCCAGCGTCGAGGTATCCGTCAGGCGGCTGCGGTAACCGTCCAGCTTCGGCAGCGGGCTTTTCGCCGCCAGATCGAGGATAAAGGTTTCCGACTTGAGCTTGGCCAGCAGCCCCTTCATCGAGGTGTTTTCCACCAGCTCCCCGTTCTGGATGATGCCGATGTTGCGGCACAGCATCTCCGCCTCTTCCAAATAGTGGGTGGTGAGGATGATGGTGGTGCCCTGGGCGTTCAGCTCTTTCAGGAAGCCCCACATCGAGCGGCGCAGCTCGATATCCACCCCGGCGGTCGGTTCATCGAGGATCAGCAGCTTTGGTTGGTGCATCAACGCGCGGGCGATCATCAGACGGCGCTTCATGCCGCCGGACAGCATGCGAGCACGCTCGTTGCGCTTGCCCCACAAGTCCAGCTGATTGAGGTACTTTTCGGCGCGCGCCATCGCTTCACGCCGCGTGACGCCATAGTAACCCGCCTGGTTCACCACGATCTGCAATACGGTCTCAAACGGGTTGAAGTTGAACTCCTGCGGCACCAGGCCAAGCTGGCGCTTGGCGTTGACGATGTCTTTATCGATGTCGTAACCGAACACCCGCACGCTGCCGGCGGTTTTATTCACCAGCGAGCTGATGATGCCGATGGTGGTGGACTTTCCGGCGCCGTTTGGCCCCAGCAGGGCATAAAAATCCCCCGCCTCGACGCTCAGGTCGATGCCGCGCAGCGCCTTGACGCCACCGGCGTAAGTCTTGGTCAGCTGCGCTAATTCCAGTGCATAATTCATATGTAAAATAGTACCTTATAACGATGAGTATGCCGCCGCGCCCCCTGTTTGCGAGGCTTGAAACAATAACAATAATCCTAGCATCGACGGCGTTTTCACTGCGTCGAATCCGTGCGGTAAATGAGGTTGCACCACTGTTCCGATTTCCAAATTGTGACGCTTACCCTATATTACCCCAACGCAATCTGTTCGTTACGGGTCAATCACCTCCATGAAAGAAATCGAAGAGCTTATCGCCAACAACCAGGCCTGGTCGGCCAATATCAGTCAGGAAGACCCGGATTTTTTTGAACGTTTAGCCCAGGCGCAAAAGCCCCGCTTCTTATGGATTGGTTGCTCTGACAGCCGCGTTCCCGCAGAACGCCTGACCGGCCTCGAGCCGGGTGAACTGTTCGTCCATCGCAACGTGGCGAACCTCGTTATCCACACCGATCTTAACTGCCTGTCGGTGGTGCAGTATGCGGTAGATGTGCTGGAGGTCGAACACATCATCATCTGCGGCCACCTGGGCTGCGGCGGCGTGCAGGCCGCGGTGGAAAACCCGGAGCTGGGGCTGATCGACAACTGGCTGCTGCACATTCGCGATCTGTGGTACAAGCACAGTTCGCTGCTGGGCGAGCTGCCGCCGGAACAGCGTTTCGACATGCTGTGCGAGATCAACGTCATTGAGCAGGTATACAACCTGGGCCACTCCACCATCATGCAATCGGCCTGGAAACGCGGCCAGAAGGTGATGATCCACGGCTGGGTGTACGGCATTCAGGACGGCCGTCTGCGCGATATGGAAGTGCTGGCGACCAGCCGCGAGAGCCTGGAGATGGGCTACCGCAAAGCGATAGCCAAACTGAAGCAGGATAAAGGCGTATAATCCCGCCGCGGGCGCGGCAGGCCGCGCCCCACATCAATTACTCGTCCAGCAGCACCACTTTGCCGACGTACGGCAGGTGACGGTAGCGCTGGGCGTAGTCGATGCCATACCCCACCACGAACTCATCCGGGATCGAGAAGCCGACATATTCGACCGGCACCTGCACTTCACGGCGCTCAGGCTTGTCCAGCAAGGTGCAAATCGCCAGCGATTTCGGCCCACGCAGCGCCAAAATCTCGCGCACTTTGTTCAGCGTGTTGCCGGAATCGATGATGTCTTCCACGATCAGCACGTCTTTGCCGCGAATGTCTTCGTCCAGATCCTTGAGGATCTTCACGTCGCGAGTGGTGGACATGCCGCTGCCGTAGCTGGAAGCCGTCATGAAGTCGACTTCATGCGGCACGTCAATCGCGCGGCACAGATCGGCCATGAACATGAAGGAGCCGCGCAGCAGCCCAACCAGCACCATGTCACTGCCGCTGTCGCGGTAATGTTCGGTGATCTGGCGGCCAAGTTCGGCGATACGGATCTTAACTTCCTGCTCGGAAATCATTACGTCTACAGTGTGTTTCATAGTATTCAGGTCAGTTGCCGGAAGAAAGGCGCAGAGTTTAGCATAGCCTTTCGCCGGTGGCGACGCGAGCGCACCGCCACCTGAGCGACGGGCCGCGATCATTCGCCGACGGTAAAGCCCATCATCATGCCGGTATCTTCATGCTCCAGCAGGTGGCAGTGGGCCATATACGCATGTTCGCTGCTTGCCGGATGGTCGAAGCGCACCAGCACTTCGCTGCGCCAACCTTCGACGCGCACCGTGTCCTTCCAGCCGCTGCGATGCGCCGCCGGTGGTTTGCCGTTTTCCGACAGAATACGGAACTGGGTGCCGTGAATGTGGAACGGGTGCAGCATCATGTCGCCCTCGCCGGAAATGGTCCACTTTTCATACTGGCCCCGTTTGGCGGCAAACATCGGTTTGGTCATATCGAAGGCCTTGCCGTTGATCATGTTGCCGTGGCTGAAGTCGAACGGTTTGGCGTTGCCCTGCGCGCCGCCATGATCCATCCCGGCCATCTTGCCATGATCCATGCCTTTCATGCCTTTCATGCCTTTCATGCTGCTCATGTCGCCGTGGTCCATGCCCTGCATGCCGCCCTTCTCCATGCCCTTCATGTTACCGTGATCCATGCCTTTCATGTCTCCAGCGCCCGTCGCGCCATGATTCATGCTCATGCCGGCCATCGCCTGATGACCATAACGATCCATCAGCGCCTGCATGCCGAGCATATCCAGCTGCGGATCCATCATCAGCTGCAGCCAACGCTCCTGGATGCCGGCAGTGGCAGGCAATGTCGGCAGCTTCACCAGGCTGTCCGGCATGGTTTTGATGCCCTGCGCCAACGACGGCTGAATGCGCAACACCGGCAGCGGCCGATCGAACGGCGCCAGCGTCATGCCCATCTGTTTCACCGGCAACGTCACGATGTCGAACGCTTTCCCGTCGGAGGCATCGACCAGCACTTCAAAGCGCTCGCCCATCAGCATCGGCAGCTCGGTCAGCTTCACCGGTTCCGCCAGGAAACCGCCGTCGCTGGCGATGACGTACAGCGGACGGTTGTCACTGGCCGCCAGATTCAGCGAGCGGGCGTTGCAACCGTTGAGGAAACGCAGGCGCAGCCAGCCGCGCGGCGCCAGATGTTGCGGATACTGCGCGCCGTTGGTGAACATGCGATCGCCAAACCAGCCCACCGCCGCGCTCATCACGTCCAGGCGGTATTCGATCTGCGCGTCTTTGCCCAGCCGCTTATCCTGCAGGATCACCGGAACGTCATCCTGCCCCCAGGTTTTCGGCAGCGGCAGTTTGGCGCTTTCATCGTCTTCCAGCAGCACCAGCCCCGCCAGCCCCATCATCACCTGGCTGCCGGTTTTACCGTGGGTATGCGGGTGGAACCAGCAGGTGGCCGCCGGTTGATCGACGGTGAAATTCACCGTGCGCGTTGCGCCGGGATGGATCAACGCCTGCGGGCCGCCATCGACGTCGCCGGGGATTTCCAGGCCGTGCCAGTGGACGGTACTGGCTTCCGCCAGGCTGTTTTTGATATCGACCGTCACCGGCTGACCCCGCTGCAGCTTCACCGCCGGCCCGAGCAGCGCGCCGTTGAATCCCCAGGTTTTGGTGGCGGCGCCGGGCAACCAGCGGGTTTCCCCCGCTTGCAGCGCCAGCGCAATCTTTCCCTGCGCGTCGGGCGTTAACAACGGGGGCACCGGCAGGGCCGGCCGCTCGGCCGCTAAGGCGGCCCGGCTCCATAACGGCAATGCGCTCGCGGCGCCCAATGCAGCGGTCAATTTAATAAAATCACGGCGTAACATCGCTGACTCCCTTTTCTCAGTGACATAACTCAACGCAGCCAGCCTAAACCTTCCCCCAGGCGGAAGGTCAAGCCTTTCCTGGCGGTATTTTAAGCTATGCCTCACAATCAAGAGCGCGCCGTGGGTGAGCGCTATGGCAGCGCCCGTCAGCAATAAAATTTGGTGCCTTTACAGACAAGTGTGGTAACGTCTGCAGACGACAAACAGGCCTATTTCATGATGAAAAAAACAACGTTAACGATGCTGTTGCTGGCGATGCTGGGCTTCTCCAACGCCAGTCTGGCGCTGAATGAATCCGAGGCGGAAGATCTGGCCGATCTGACGGCGGTATTTATTTATTTGAAAAATGATTGCGGCTACAACGATTTGCCAAATGCGCAAATCAAACGCGCCATCGTCTATTTCGCGCAACAAAACCGCTGGGATTTGAGCAACTACAACAGCTTTAACATGAAGGCGCTGGGCGAAGACAGCTATCGCGATCTGAGCGGCATCGCCATTCCAACGCCCAAGAAGTGCAAATCGCTGGCGCGCGACTCCCTGAGCCTGCTGGCCTACGCCAATTAATCTTCCCCCTCGCCCGTCCGCCCTCCGCTCTCTCTGTCTGAAATTCAACCGTGCATCGCCAGGCAGAGTTAGCTATGATGTTGCGCCGATTTTTCATGGCTGTTATTACGGAGTTTCCCGCACATGACCCAGAAAGAAATTTGGTACGAAACGCTGCATACGGGCTTCGGCCAGTACTTTTCGGTAGAGAAGGTGCTATACCGCGAGAAGACCGATCATCAGGATCTGGTGATCTTCGAGAACCCGGTGCTGGGGCGCGTGATGGCGCTCGACGGCGTGGTGCAAACCACCGAGCGTGACGAGTTCATCTATCACGAAATGCTGACCCACGTGCCGCTGTTGGCGCACGGCCAGGCGAAGAAAGTGCTGATCATCGGCGGCGGCGACGGCGGCATGCTGCGCGAAGTCAGCCGGCATCCTGGCGTTGAGCAGATCACCATGGTCGAAATCGACGCCGGCGTCGTCGAGTTCTGCCGCCAGTACCTACCCAACCACAGCGCCGGCGCCTATGACGATCCGCGCTTCAAGCTGGTGATTGACGACGGCGTCAACTTCGTGAATCAAACCGACGAAACGTTCGATGTGATCATCTCCGACTGCACCGATCCGATCGGCCCCGGCGAAAGCCTGTTCACCTCGGCGTTTTATGAAGGCTGCGCCCGCTGCCTGAATGAGGGCGGCATTTTCGTCGCGCAAAACGGCGTCTGTTTCCTGCAGCAGGACGAGGCGGTCAACAGCCACGCCAAACTGAGCCGCTACTTTAGCGACGTCAGCTTCTATCAGGCGGCGATCCCGACCTATTACGGCGGCATCATGACCTTCGCCTGGGCGAGCCAGAACCCGGCGCTGCGCCAGCGCGATCTGCCAACCCTGCAACAGCGCTTTAACCAAAGCGGCCTACACTGCCGTTATTACAACCCGGCAATTCACGTCGGCAGCTTTGCCCTGCCGCAATATTTGCTCAATGCCCTGAACGTAACACGTTAAGCGAGAAGATAAAGGAGGTGGCCCAAATTGCATAAGCTAAAACTGCACGGCTTCAACAACCTGACCAAGAGCCTGAGTTTTTGTATTTACGATATTTGTTACGCCAAAACCGCGGACGATCGCGATGGCTATATCGCCTACATAGACGAACAATATAACGCCAACCGGCTGACCGAGATCCTGAGCGAAACCTGCTCGATCATCGGCGCCAATATTCTGAACATCGCGCGTCAGGACTACGAGCCGCAGGGCGCCAGCGTCACCATCCTGGTCAGCGAAGAGCCGATCGATCCGAAAGACGTCGATACGTCGGAACACCCCGGTCCGCTGCCGAATACGGTCGTCGCGCACCTGGACAAGAGCCATATCTGCGTGCACACCTACCCGGAAAGCCATCCGGAAGGCGGGCTGTGCACCTTCCGCGCCGATATCGAGGTCTCGACCTGCGGCGTCATTTCGCCCCTCAAGGCGCTGAACTACTTAATTCACCAGCTGGAATCCGACATCGTCACCATGGACTATCGCGTGCGCGGTTTTACCCGCGACGTGAACGGCGTGAAACATTACATCGATCATGAGATCAATTCGATCCAGAACTTTATGTCGGAGGACATCAAGGCGCTGTACCACATGATGGACGTGAACGTTTACCAGGAAAATATCTTCCATACCAAGATGTTGCTGAAAGATTTCGATCTGAAGCACTACCTGTTTAACGCGGAGCCGGAGGCGTTGAGCGCAGCCGAACGCAAGCAGATCACCGATCTGTTATGGAAAGAGATGCAGGAAATCTATTACGGCCGCAATATTCCGCATCTGTGATGGAAAGGGCGCGGCACGCCGCGCCCTGATGCTTAGTACTTCAGCATGAAAGAACGATAGGCCTTCAACACCAGCAGGAAGTCCTCAACGCCGCAGAATGAGAGGCTTTCTTCGTCGTAGTAGTTCATCCCCTCTTCCATTTCATCACCCTCGAACTCCAGCTGATTGGCGCGGATCATCACTTCTTCACCATCCATCAGCAGCGTATATTCATGGCCTTCCAGCTGCCATTGGCGCTCGCTGCCTTTGACCTCGGCCGCACCGGCTTCAATCCGATCCAGCAGGTTGAAATCGCCTTTAACTTCTTCGTTGATCCAGTGGCCAATCGCTTCATGCCCCATCGAAAATCTGACGATCACCTGACCGGTGACGTCACGCAGAAATTCGTAATCCATAGCATGCCCTCCTGAGCCCTTTTTCTTAGTGTAAACATAAATGGCGGACTAACTCAGTGAGCGCTCGCAAAGTTGGCAACTGAGCAAAATAAAACGGGAGGCCAAGGCCTCCCGTTAAACAGTTGCGCAATATAGCGGCTTACACGGCGGTTTGGAAGATCACGCCGTCGGCTTTTTCGGTGTACTGACCCAGTTGGTCAAAGTTCAGGTAGCGGTAGGTATCCGCCGCCGTCTTGTCGACCTGCGCCATATAGGTCTGGTACTCGTCCGGCGTCGGCAGGCGGCCCAGCAGGGACGCTACCGCGGCCAGTTCGGCAGACGCCAGATAGACGTTGGCACCGGTGCCCAGACGGTTCGGGAAGTTACGGGTCGAGGTGGAGACCACCGTCGCGCCGTCCGCCACACGCGCCTGGTTGCCCATGCACAGCGAGCAGCCCGGGATCTCGATACGCGCACCGCTCTTGCCGAAGACGCTGTAGTAGCCTTCTTCAGTCAGCTGAGCCGCATCCATCTTGGTTGGCGGCGCCACCCACAGACGGGTCGGCAGCTGGCCCTTGTGCTGATCCAGCAGCTTGCCCGCCGCGCGGAAGTGGCCGATGTTGGTCATGCAAGAACCGATGAACACTTCATCGATTTTGCTGTTGGCCACGTCAGACAACAGTCGCGCATCGTCAGGATCGTTCGGCGCACACAGGATCGGCTCTTTGATCTCGTTCAGATCGATGTCGATCACCGCTGCGTATTCCGCATCCGCATCGCCTTCCAGCAGCTGCGGATCCGCCAGCCATTTTTCCATGCCCTGAATACGGCGCTCCAGCGTACGGCGATCGCCGTAGCCTTCGGAGATCATCCACTTCAGCAGCACGATGTTGGAGTTCAGGTACTCTTCAATCGGCGCCTTGTCCAGCTTGATGGTACAACCGGCGGCGGAACGTTCGGCGGACGCATCGGTCAGCTCAAACGCCTGCTCGACCTTCAGATCCGGCAGGCCTTCGATCTCCAGAATGCGGCCGGAGAAGATGTTTTTCTTGCCCTTCTTCTCGACGGTCAGCAGCCCCTGCTGGATCGCGTAGTAAGGGATGGCGTGCACCAGATCGCGCAGGGTGATGCCCGGCTGCATTTTGCCTTTGAAGCGCACCAGCACCGACTCAGGCATATCCAGCGGCATCACGCCGGTCGCGGCGGCAAACGCCACCAGGCCGGAACCGGCCGGGAAGGAGATGCCGATCGGGAAGCGGGTGTGGGAATCGCCGCCGGTGCCGACGGTGTCAGGCAGCAGCATGCGGTTCAGCCAGGAGTGGATCACGCCGTCGCCCGGGCGCAGCGAGACGCCGCCGCGGTTCATGATGAAGTCAGGCAGCGTGTGGTGCGTGGTCACGTCGACCGGTTTCGGGTACGCGGCGGTGTGGCAGAACGACTGCATGACCAGATCGGCGGAGAAGCCGAGGCAGGCCAGGTCTTTCAGCTCATCGCGGGTCATCGGGCCGGTGGTGTCCTGAGAGCCGACGGAGGTCATCTTCGGCTCGCAGTATTCGCCAGGGCGAATGCCGGCGACGCCGCAGGCGCGGCCGACCATTTTCTGCGCCAGCGAGAAGCCTTTGTTGCTGGCGGCTACCGGTTTGGCGATGCGGAACACGTCGCTGTGCGGCAGACCCAGCGCTTCGCGCGCCTTGGTGGTCAGGCCACGGCCGATGATCAGCGGGATACGGCCGCCGGCGCGCACTTCATCCAGCAGCACGTCGGTTTTCAGCTCGAAGTTGGCGATCAGCGCGCCGGTTTCGTGGTTGCGCACTTCACCTTTGTACGGGTAAACGTCGATCACGTCGCCCATGTTCAGCTCGGACACGTCCACTTCGATCGGCAAGGCGCCGGCATCTTCCATGGTGTTGAAGAAGATAGGCGCAATCTTGCCGCCCAGCACCACGCCACCGCCGCGCTTGTTCGGCACGTGCGGGATGTCGTCGCCCATGAACCACAGCACCGAGTTGGTGGCGGATTTACGGGAGGAACCGGTGCCGACCACGTCGCCGACGTAGGCCAGCGGGAAGCCTTTCTTGTTCAGCAGCTCGATCTGTTTGATCGGGCCGACGCTGCCCGGCTGATCCGGCACGATGCCTTCACGTTCGTTTTTCAGCATCGCCAGCGCGTGCAGCGGGATATCCGGGCGCGACCAGGCGTCCGGCGCCGGGGACAGGTCATCGGTGTTGGTTTCGCCGGTCACTTTGAACACGGTGACGGTGATCTTTTCCGCCAGCTCCGGGCGCGACAGGTACCATTCGGCATCGGCCCAGGACTGCATGATCTGCTTGGCGTGCGCGTTGCCGGCTTTCGCCTTCTCTTCTACATCGTAGAAGTTGTCGAACATCAGCAGCGTGTGGGACAGCGCTTTGGCGGCGATCGGCGCCAGCTTTTCGTTGTCCAGGGCTTCGATCAGCGGATGAATGTTATAGCCGCCCTGCATGGTGCCTAACAGTTCAATGGCTTTCTCGGGGGTAACCAGGGGGGATGTCGCTTCACCTTTGGCGATGGCCGCCAGGAAACCTGCTTTGACGTAGGCGGCTTCGTCGACGCCCGGTGGAACACGGTTAATCAGCAGGTCTAACAGGAATTCTTCTTCGCCTTTTGGCGGATTCTTCAGTAGTTCGACCAGCGCGGCCATTTGGGTGGCGTCTAGCGGCTTAGGGGCGATGCCCTCAGCAGCACGCTCGGCTACGTGCTTACGGTATTCTTCTAGCACGACGTTCTCCTCGCTCTCATTGTCATTTATTGTGCCTGGCGTATATGCAAACCGGGTTTATACCCTTTGGGTTTCACTCTGTGGCTAGGCGATCGGCCCGTAAAGGCCCCGAAACGGTGATTGGGGCAAACAAGCACGGTCAAACAGCGTTACAGCATGAAAGACTGATGGGTAGAGCGCACGGCGATATTGATGCCATCTATCCTGACGGGGCACTGCTGTCGATGTCCTGGACTGTAAGGTACAGTGCCCGGTTCCGCTCAGCCAGCATATCAGGATTTGAAACGGTTGTTAATTCGTTCACATAAAAGCAACATTAAATCTTTGCTGAATCGTTGAGCGCAGCGTAATCGGCTGCCGGACAAACAGGGCATTATATCCACATAATTGAAATGGATATAAGCATGAGGATCGGAATTTGGCGCAGCGGCCACAAAAAACCGCGTTCTGCATCTGAGCAAAAAAAAAACGGCCCCTTCTCAGGAGCCGCTTGTTAACCGGTCAAACCAGCAGAATTACTTCTTCTTGGCTTTCGGGTTAGGCAGGTCGGTGATGCTGCCTTCGTAGATTTCCGCCGCCAGGCCCACGGATTCGTGCAGGGTCGGGTGAGCGTGGATGGTCAGCGCGATGTCTTCCGCGTCGCAGCCCATCTCGATAGCCAGACCGATTTCACCCAGCAGCTCGCCGCCGTTGGTGCCGACAATCGCGCCACCGATGATGCGGTGAGTTTCTTTGTCGAAGATCAGTTTGGTCATGCCGTCTGCACAGTCGGAAGCGATCGCACGGCCGGAAGCCGCCCACGGGAAGGTGGAGGTTTCGTAGCTGATGCCTTTCTCTTTCGCTTCTTTCTCGGTCAGACCCACCCACGCCACTTCCGGCTCGGTGTAAGCGATGGATGGGATCACTTTCGGATCGAAGTAGTGCTTCATGCCGGCGATAACTTCTGCGGCGACGTGACCTTCGTGCACGCCTTTGTGCGCCAGCATCGGCTGACCGACGATGTCGCCGATGGCGAAGATGTGCGGCACGTTGGTGCGCAGCTGTTTGTCGACGTTGATGAAGCCACGCTCGTCAACTTCAACACCGGCTTTGCCGGCATCCAGCAGTTTGCCGTTCGGCACGCGGCCGATCGCCACCAGCACCGCGTCGTAACGCTGTGGCTCTGCCGGCGCTTTTTTACCTTCCATCGTGACGTAGATGCCGTCTTCTTTGGCTTCTACCGCGGTCACTTTGGTTTCCAGCATCAGGTTGAACTGCTTGCTGATACGTTTGGTGAAGACTTTCACCACGTCTTTATCTGCCGCCGGGATAACCTGATCGAACATTTCAACGACGTCGATCTGTGAACCCAGCGCATGGTATACGGTGCCCATTTCCAGGCCGATGATGCCGCCGCCCATAACCAGCAGACGCTCTGGGACGGTTTTCAGCGCCAGCGCATCGGTAGAATCCCACACGCGTGGATCTTCATGAGGAATGAATGGCAGTTGGATCGGACGAGAACCTGCAGCGATGATGGCGTTGTCGAAGTTGATGGTGGTTGGGCCGTTTTCGCCTTCCACAACCAGGGTGTTAGCGCCGGTGAACTTGCCCAGGCCGTTGACCACTTTCACTTTACGGCCTTTCGCCATGCCAGCCAGACCGCCGGTCAGCTGAGTGATGACTTTTTCTTTCCAGACGCGCACTTTGTCGATGTCGGTTTTCGGCTCGCCGAAAACGATGCCGTGTTCGGCCAGCGCTTTGGCTTCTTCGATCACTTTGGCAACGTGCAGCAGTGCTTTGGAAGGGATACATCCCACGTTCAGGCAAACCCCGCCCAGAGTGGAATAACGTTCAACCAGAACGGTTTCAAGACCTAAGTCAGCGCAACGAAAGGCTGCAGAGTAACCTGCCGGGCCCGCCCCAAGTACCACGACCTGAGTTTTAATTTCAGTACTCATCATGACCTCTTAATTGATTGTCCGGCGGGTCAGACGTCATTTTTATTGCTAATCGATCTCATAACGCCCTTCATCCACCGGGACGCTTACACCGCGAGCAGTTTACAGAATTGTTAATAATCTGCAAAGCGTGTTCGAGTGACCCGTGTCTCAACAATTTTGTCGAGTTATGCAAAATCCGACAAAACTGCTACAGAATCGTCAGGGGCGCAGCATGCTGCGCCCCTTTTGCATTACATCACCAGACGGCGAATGTCGGACAACATGTTGTTGATGATGGTGATGAAGCGCGCACCATCGGCACCGTCGATAACGCGGTGGTCGAAGGACAGCGACATCGGCATCATCAGGCGCGGCATGAACTCTTTACCGTTCCAGACCGGCTCCATCGCAGACTTGGAGACGCCCAGGATAGCCACTTCCGGCGCGTTGACGATCGGCGCGAAGTGAGTTGTCCCGATGCCGCCCAGGCTGGAGATGGTGAAGCAGCCGCCCTGCATCTCGCCCGCAGTCAGCTTGCCGTCGCGCGCTTTCTTGGAGATGGTCATCAGCTCGCGAGACAGCTCGGTGATGCTCTTCTTGTTCACGTCCTTGAACACCGGAACCACCAGGCCGTTCGGGGTATCTACCGCCACGCCGATATTGATGTATTTCTTCAGCGTCAGCTTCTGACCGTCTTCGGACAGCGAGCTGTTGAAGCGCGGCATCTGCTCCAGAGCGGCAGCGACGGCTTTCATGATGAACACGACAGGCGTGAACTTCACGTCCAGCTTGCGCTTGGCCGCTTCTTCGTTCTGCTGCTTGCGGAACGCTTCCAGATCGGTGATGTCGGTTTTGTCGAAGTGAGTCACGTGCGGGATCATCACCCAGTTGCGGCTCAGGTTCGCGCCAGAGATCTTCTGGATGCGGCCCATTTCGACTTCTTCGATCTCGCCGAACTTGCTGAAGTCCACTTTCGGCCATGGCAGCATACCTGGCAGACCGCCGCCGGCAGCAGCCGGGGCCGCTTCAGCGCGTTTCACCGCGTCTTTCACGTAAGCCTGAACGTCTTCGCGCAGGATGCGGCCTTTACGACCGGTGCCTTTCACTTTCGCCAGGTTAACGCCGAATTCACGCGCCAGACGACGAATGACCGGAGTCGCGTGCACGTAGGCCGCGTTCTCGGCGAACTCGCCTTTGTCTTCAGCTTTCGCAGCCGGAGCGGCGGCTTTAGCGGCGGCCGGCGCCGGCGCAGCGTCCGCTTTAGCGGCTGGAGCGGCGGCAGCGGCAGGCGCAGCGCCTTCCACTTCGAACACCATGATCAGGGAGCCGGTTTTCACTTTGTCGCCGGTCGCGATCTTGATCTCTTTCACGGTGCCCGCGAACGGCGCTGGCACTTCCATGGAGGCCTTGTCGCCTTCCACGGTGATCAGAGACTGCTCGGCGGCAACCTTGTCGCCCACCTTGACCATCACCTCGGTCACTTCGACTTCGTCACCGCCGATATCCGGCACGGCGACGTCTTTAGCCGCAGAGGCCGCAGGCGCTGCGGCGGCAGCCGGTGCTTGCGCCGCAGCCGGGGCCGCAGCGGAAGCGGCGCCGGCCACTTCGAACACCATGATCAGGGAACCGGTTTTCACTTTGTCGCCGGTCGCGATCTTGATCTCTTTCACGGTGCCCGCGAACGGCGCAGGGACTTCCATGGAAGCCTTGTCGCCTTCCACAGTGATCAGGGACTGCTCGGCTTCCACCTTGTCGCCCACTTTCACCAGGATCTCGGTCACTTCGACTTCGTCGGCGCCGATATCCGGCACGGCAACGTCTTTGGCCGCAGCGGCAGCCGGGGCAGCTGCTGCCGCCGGTTTTTCTTCCGCTTTCGCCGCCGGTGCAGCTTCCGCTGCGCCTGCCGCTTCGAAGATCATGATCAGTTTGCCGGTTTCGGTTTTATCGCCGACCGCCACTTTAATCTCTTTCACCACGCCCGCCTGCGGGGAGGGCACTTCCATGGAAGCCTTGTCGCCTTCCACGGTGATCAGCGATTGTTCCGCTTCAACTTTATCGCCGACCTTCACCAGAATCTCGGTGATTTCGACTTCATCTGCACCGATGTCCGGTACGTTGATTTCGATAGACATTATTCAGTACCTCTTAGGCCAGACGCGGGTTAACTTTTTCCGGGTTGATGTCGAATTTCTTGATTGCATCAGCAACCACGGAAGCTTCGATCTCACCGCGTTTAGCCAGTTCACCCAGAGCAGCAACCACCACGTAGGACGCATCGACTTCGAAGTGGTGACGCAGGTTTTCGCGGCTGTCCGAACGACCGAAGCCGTCGGTGCCCAGTACGCGATAATCGCTGGCCGGCACATAAGTACGAACCTGTTCGGCGAACAGTTTCATGTAGTCGGTAGAGGCTACCGCCGGCGCTTCGTTCATCACCTGAGCGATGTAAGGCACGCGTGGCGCTTCGGTTGGGTGCAGCATGTTCCAACGCTCGCAATCCTGGCCGTCGCGCGCCAGTTCGGTGAACGAGGTCACGCTGTAGGTGTCGGAACCCACGCCGTAGTCCTTCGCCAGGATCTGCGCAGCTTCGCGCACGTGGCGCAGGATGGCGCCGGAGCCCAGCAGCTGCACCTTGCCTTTGCTGCCTTCCAGCGTTTCCAGCTTGTAGATACCCTTGCGGATACCTTCTTCCGCACCCTGCGGCATCGCAGGCATGTGGTAGTTTTCGTTCAGCGTGGTCAGGTAGTAGTACACGTTTTCCGGGTTGTCGCCATACATGCGCACCAGACCATCGTGCATGATGACCGCCACTTCGTACGCGTAAGCCGGATCGTAAGAGATGCAGTTAGGGATGGTCAGAGACTGGATGTGGCTGTGGCCATCTTCGTGCTGCAGACCTTCGCCGTTCAGGGTAGTACGGCCCGAGGTCCCACCGATCAGGAAGCCGCGCGCCTGTTGGTCGCCCGCTGCCCAGCACAGGTCGCCGATACGTTGGAAACCGAACATCGAGTAGTAGATGTAGAACGGAATCATCGGCAGATCGTTGGTGCTGTAGGAGGTCGCTGCGGCCAGCCAGGAAGAGGCTGCGCCCAGTTCGTTGATGCCTTCCTGCAGGATTTGGCCTTTCTCGTCTTCTTTGTAGTAAGCAACCTGCTCACGGTCCTGCGGGGTGTACTGCTGGCCGTTCGGGCTGTAGATACCGATCTGACGGAACAGACCTTCCATACCGAAGGTACGCGCTTCGTCGGCGATGATTGGCACCAGGCGATCTTTGATCGACTTGTTCTTCAGCATCACGTTCAGGGCACGCACGAAAGCGATAGTGGTGGAGATCTCTTTGTTCTGCTCTTCCAGCAGCGAGCTGAAATCTTCCAGCGCTGGCATTTCCAGCTTCTGGGTGAACTCCGGCAGACGGGTAGGCACATAGCCTTTCAGAGCCTGGCGACGTTCGTGCAGGTATTTGTACTCTTCGGAATCTTTCTCGAAGGTGATGTACGGCAGTTTTTCGATGTCAGCATCGGCAACCGGCACGTTGAAACGATCGCGGAAGTGGTGAACCCCTTCCATGTTCATTTTTTTCACCTGGTGAGCGATGTTTTTACCTTCCGCGGTTTCACCCATGCCGTAACCTTTGATGGTGTGAGCCAGGATAACGGTCGGTTTGCCTTTGGTGTCCTGCGCTTTTTTCAGTGCAGCGAAGATTTTCTTCGGATCGTGACCACCACGGTTCAGCGCCCAGATTTCGTCGTCGGTCATGTCTTTGACCAGCGCCGCGGTTTCCGGGTAACGGCCGAAGAAGTGCTCGCGCACGTAAGCGCCGTCTTTGGATTTGAAGGTCTGGTAGTCGCCGTCCAGGGTCTCGTTCATCAGCTGAACCAGTTTACCGCTGGTGTCTTTGCGCAGCAGCTCGTCCCAACGGCCGCCCCAGATCACTTTCAGCACCTGCCAGCCTGCGCCGGAGAAGATGCCTTCCAGTTCGTTGATGATCTTGCCGTTACCGGTGACCGGGCCGTCCAGGCGCTGCAGGTTGCAGTTGATGACGAACACCAGGTTGTCCAGCTTCTCGCGGGTGGCGATGGTGATGGCGCCTTTGGATTCCGGCTCATCCATCTCGCCGTCGCCCAGGAAGGCGTAAACGGTCTGCTCAGAGGTGTCTTTCAGGCCGCGGTGTTCCAGGTATTTCAGGAACTTCGCCTGATAGATGGCGCTGATTGGGCCCAGGCCCATGGATACGGTCGGGAACTGCCAGAATTCCGGCATCAACTTAGGATGCGGGTAAGAGGACAGGCCGTTGCCGTGCACTTCCTGACGGAAGTTGTTCATCTGTTCTTCGGTCAGGCGGCCTTCAAGGAAGGCGCGCGCGTAAACGCCCGGAGAGATGTGGCCCTGGAAGTAGACCAGGTCGCCGCCGTCTTTCTCGTTGCGTGCGCGGAAGAAGTGGTTAAAGCAGACTTCATAGAAGGTCGCGGAAGACTGGAAGGAAGCCATGTGGCCGCCCAGCTCCAGGTCTTTCTTGGATGCGCGCAGAACGGTCATGATCGCGTTCCAACGGATCGCAGAGCGAATGCGGCGTTCCAGATCCAGGTTGCCTGGGTAAGCCGGTTCGTCTTCTACCGCGATGGTGTTGACGTAGTTGTGCGCTGCAGCACCGGCCGCAACGTTAACGCCGCCTTTGCGGGCTTCTCCCAATACCTGATCAATCAGAAACTGAGCTCGCTCAACACCCTCTTCACGGATGACCGATTCGATCGCCTGCAGCCAGTCGCGGGTTTCGATCGGATCCACGTCATTGTTTAAACGTTCTGACATGGTGGTATTCCTTATCTGTCTAATGGTTTGTTTGGAGCCTGTCTTCCTGTGCTCTGTGAAAAAACACACGAAGACAGGCCCATCAGTTTAGTTGCCGCTTAAGTACTTAACTAAGTACCTCGAACTTAACCCCCGCAGGCTGGTGTACCCTGAAGAGGACAGCTCTTAATCCTTGCGTTGCTGGAGACGCCGCAGCGATCTCTCGCGCCGAGTATGCTCCCGGCTGAGATCCAGCAAGATTTCCTCGATAAACGCCAAGTGGCGATGCGAGGCTTCACGGGCCTTTTCCGGCTCGCGTGCCACAATCGCCTCAAAAATTCCGGCGCGGTGGCTGCTCACTTTTGCCAACATCTCACGGCGCGAGTAGAGCAATTCAAAGTTCTGACGCACGTTCTGTTCCAGCATCGGCCCCATGCAGCGTAGCAGGTGAAGTAACACAACGTTGTGAGCGGCTTCAGTCACGGCGATTTGATACTGCATGACCGCATCGGCTTCGGCGTCGAGATCGCCGCTGTCTTGAGCCTGTTGAATCACGATGTGGCAGTCGCGGATGCGCGCCAGATCTTCATCGGTGCCGCGCAGCGCCGCGTAATAGGCGGCAATGCCTTCCAGCGCGTGACGGGTTTCCAGCAGATCGAACTGTGATTCGGGATGGTCGGCCAGCAGCTCGGCCAGCGGATCGCTGAAGCTCTGCCACAGATTAGTTTGCACGAAGGTGCCGCCGCCCTGACGGCGCAGGAGCAGCCCTTTCGCTTCAAGGCGCTGAATGGCCTCTCTCAGAGAAGGACGGGAGACATCAAATTGTTTCGCCAGCTCGCGCTCCGGAGGCAGTTTTTCGCCTGGGCGCAGTGTCCCCTCGAGGATCAGGTATTCGAGCTGTTGCTCGATAACATCTGACAACTTGGGTTGGCGGATTTTGCTGTAGGCCATGAGTGAATTCTTCTCTGCGAATGGCGCGGAGTCAATTGGTAATACCAATTTCAAAAACGTGACGGTAAAGTAACAAAGTATTCACCTCCTGTCCATACGGGCCTTGATCGAAATCAGGTTACCCGCACATTTTAACACCCCGCTGAAAACCCCGCTGCAAACCGGTAACGCCGTGATGGTATTACCATTTACGCGGCGGGTTGGGGATTTAACTTTTACCAAACCTTACGCAAGGCAGAGTGCAAACTTTTTGCCCGAGTTTTATTGCATGGTTATTACGCTTTAATGAATGGCTATTTGGCGAACAGCGCAACGGCGGTTCGTTCATTATTTGAACGCGGCCCACCGTTCAGATCTACGTTATTTTTGCGCATTATGTGATTTGTTGCTTATTTCATGCACTGAATCCCCCCTGCCGTCACACAACCCGCATTTTGTTTCCTAAACTGCTGCAATCTTAATCACTCACACGACAAAGCAGGTGCAAACCGACGCGCATAACATTATTCTCTGCCAAACGGTAGCGGCGCCGTGGAATTAATAGCTATAACGCCGTAAATAAAACAAAACACACATCGTAACCACTGCTTTACAGGCAGGTGGGCATTCACAACGACAGAGGGTTAGATTGATGGATGGTCAACAGCATGGTGACCAGCTGAAGCGCGGCCTGAAAAACCGCCATATTCAGCTCATCGCCTTAGGTGGCGCAATCGGCACCGGGTTATTTCTCGGTATCGCTCAAACAATAAAAATGGCCGGCCCGTCAGTGCTCCTCGGCTACGCCATCGGCGGCTTCATCGCGTTTCTGATCATGCGCCAGCTGGGGGAAATGGTGGTGGAAGAGCCGGTCGCCGGCTCCTTCAGCCACTTCGCCTACAAATACTGGGGCAACTTCGCCGGCTTCGCCTCCGGCTGGAACTACTGGGTGCTGTATGTCCTGGTGGCGATGGCGGAGCTGACCGCGGTCGGCATCTACGTGCAGTACTGGTGGCCGGAGATCCCCACCTGGGTTTCCGCCGCGGTATTCTTCCTGGCGATCAACGCCATCAACCTGGCCAACGTCAAAGTTTACGGCGAGATGGAGTTCTGGTTCGCCATCATCAAAGTGGTGGCGATTATCGGCATGATCGTGTTCGGCGCCTACCTGCTGTTCAGCGGCATGGGCGGCCCGGAAGCCACCGTCACCAACCTGTGGGCGCAGGGCGGGTTCTTCCCGAACGGCGTCATGGGCCTGGTGATGGCGATGGCGGTGATCATGTTCTCCTTCGGCGGCCTCGAGCTGGTCGGCATCACCGCCGCCGAAGCCGACAACCCGCAAAAAAGCATTCCGAAAGCCACCAATCAGGTGATCTACCGCATCCTGATCTTCTATATCGGTTCGCTGGCCATTCTGCTGTCGCTGTACCCGTGGGGCAAAGTGGTTGAAGGCGGCAGCCCGTTCGTGCTGATCTTCCACGCGCTGAACAGCAACCTGGTGGCGACCGTGCTGAACATCGTGGTGCTCACCGCCGCGCTGTCGGTCTACAACAGCTGCGTCTACTGCAACAGCCGCATGCTGTACGGCTTGGCGCAGCAGGGCAACGGCCCGAAAAGCCTGCTGAAGGTCGACGGCCGCGGCGTGCCGGTGGTAGCCATCGGCATTTCCGCCCTCGCCACCGCGCTGTGCGTGCTGATTAACTACCTGATCCCGGGCCGCGCCTTCGAACTGCTGATGGCGTTAGTGGTATCGGCGCTGGTGATCAACTGGGCGATGATCAGCCTGGCGCACCTGAAATTCCGCGCCGCCAAAAACCGCGAAGGCGTGGTGCCGAAGTTCAAAGCGTTCTGGTACCCGTTCAGCAACTACCTGTGCCTGCTGTTCATGGCCGGCATCCTGGTGATCATGTACCTGACGCCGGGCATTCAAATCTCGGTGCTGCTGATCCCGGTATGGGTGGCGATCCTGGCCGTCGGTTACGCCATCAAACAGCGCAGCCAACGTGTCGACGGCGTCACCAGCCGTTGAATCCCGTGACCGCGCAATAAAATGGCCCGCAGATGCGGGCCATTTTTTTCGTCTGAACGCCGCTTACTTGCGCAGCGCTTTCACCTGCTCGGCGGTGACGTCCGCCGGCAAACCGCCCCAGGTCACCCGCAGGTAATTCACCAGTTCCGCCACTTCAGCATCGCTCAGACGCTCGCCGAAACCCGGCATACTCTGCATGCTTTCACCGTTCGGGAACTGCTGGGCCGGCAGGCCGTCCAGCACCGACACGATCAGGTTCTTGCCGTCCGCCTGGCGCAGCGTGGCGTTATCGCGCATCGCCGGTGCCACATGCGGTTTGCCCTCACCTTCGCGCGCATGGCAACCGGCGCACTGATCCAGATAGGTCATGCGCCCGGCATCGCTGCCCTGGCCCATTTTCACCGGCACCGCCGCCGGCGGCTGCTCGCCCATCAGATACAGCGCCAGCGCCTGATGATCTTCCGGCGTCAAATGACGGGTGCTGAGATCCACCACCATATGCATCTCACTGAAGGCCGAACCCTGCGGCGCGAGGCCAGTGCCGAGGAAGCGGCTGACGTCCTGCGGCGTCCAGCCGCGCTGCGCCAAGCCGTGCGGCGTAATGTCCGGCGCCATGAAGCGGCCGAGATCGCCGCCCTGCATCGGCTTGCCGAGATCCATCTGTCCCAGCGCGCCGCGCGGCGTGTGGCATTCGCCACAGTGGCCCAGCACGTCGGCCAGATAGCGGCCGCGCTGCCATTGCGGCGAGCTGCCCTGCGAACTGGCCGGCAGCGGATCCTGGCTGCGGAACAGCAGATTCCAGCCGATCAGCGCCATGCGCTGGTTGAACGGGAACGGCATGTCGTTGGCCGGAATGGCCACGTCCACCGCCGGGCGCGTCATCAGGTAAGCGTAGATGTCATCGGCGTCCTGACGCGAAATGCCCTTGTACGAGGTGTAAGGCATCGCCGGGTACAGGTGCCGCCCGCCCGGCGCCACGCCCTGCGTCAGCGCCAGGAAGAAGTCGTCCTTGCTCCAGCGCCCGATGCCGTGGTCGGCCGACGGCGTCAGGTTGCTGCCGTAAATCGTGCCGAACGGCGTGTCCAGCGGATAGCCGCCGGCCAACGGCGCCCCGCCGCTGGCGGTATGGCAGGCGGCGCAGTCGGCGGCCTGCGCCAGATAGCGGCCGCGCGCGATCTGTTCGGCGCTGGCGGTCACCTGCTGCACCGGGCCGTCGTAACGGCGGTTTTCCCGCCACCACAACAGCGCAATCACCACGATCGCCACCAGCACAATCAACACTGCGAGACGTTTTTTCATTGCGCCGTCTCCTTCAGCAGGCCCGGCGTTTTCAGCACCACGTCGCGCACCGCTTCGTAGTAGCGCACGTAGCCGGTGCAGCGGCAGATGTGGCTGTCCAGCGCCTGCTCGATGGCGTTCTCCAGCTGATCGCGGGCGATCGGTTCACGCTTGAGCTTTTCCACGAAGATGGTGGCGGCGTTGACGAAGCCCGGCGTGCAGTAGCCGCACTGGAAGCTGTAGTGCTCCAGAAACGCCTGCTGGATCGGCGACAGCTCAACCACCTCCCCCTGTTCGTCCACCCTGGCGTGGCCTTCGACGGTGCGCACTTTCTTGCCGTTGAAGAAATGCGCGCCGGTGATGCAGGTGCGCACCTCTTCGCTGGTGCCGCTCGGGTGATCGACAATAGCCACGCAGGCGTGGCAAATGCCCTGCCCGCAGCCGAGGCGCGAACCGGTCAAATCGAGATACTCGTGCAGGAAATCGATCATCATCAAGCCTTCCGGCACCTCGATCGGGCCATACTGTTTCTCGTTGATGGTCAGGGAAATCGGCTGGGTTTTAATGCTCATTGTAATACCTCACGAATATTTTCTGCACGAACGGGCAAATCACGGAAACGGTGGCCGGTGGCGTCGGCAATGGCGTTGACCAGCGCGGCCACGATCGGGATCATCACCACTTCCGCCATGCCTTTCGGCGGATCGGTTTCCGACAGCGCCGGCAGGATGTCGCCGCTCTGTTTCCATACCGCCACGTCGCTGGCGCGCGGCAGGTGGTAACGGTTGAAGTTCCAGGTGCCGTTGCCCGGGCCGTCTTCGTACAGCGGTAAATATTCGTGCAGCGCATGGCCGATGCCCATCGCCAGCCCGCCCTGCAGTTGGCCGGAAACCAGTTCCGGCACGATCAGGTTGCCACACTCCATGATCGAGTGGTGATTCAGCAACTCCACCTGGCCAGTGGCGATATCCACCGCCACTTCCGCCAGCGTGCCGACGGCGCTGTAGTAGGTCACCGCCGCATTGTTGCGCTGGGTCGGCGGATAATAGACCTGCCCGCGCGCCAGCGGTTTGAATTCGCCGCCGGCGTTGCGCAGCGCCATGCCGTCGACCGGCAGGCGTTCGCTTTTGCCGTTCAACGTAAAATCGGCCTCCGCCCACTGCCAGCGGTTGAACACATGCACCGCCGCGCCGGTGACGCCGCCCATCTGATAAGCCGTCTTGGCCAGCAGCTCGAGGCTCAGCACCGACATGCCCGCCGCCGTCAGGCCGCCTTCGACCCAACGCGCATCTTCGCGCCGCACCACCAGCGGCGCTGCCTGGCCGCCGCCGATACCGGCCTGCCACAGCGCCATCGCCGCCGGCCACAGGCCGTGATCGAAGATCAGGCGCGCCGCTTCGCGGGTGCTGTGCGAGAAGTAATAGGCCGAGTTGCTGGCGCTCGACGGCGAACAGTAGCTCGGCGTCCAGTTGGGGTTGGTTTGCAGCTTATCCTGCTCTTCCTGCGACATCAGGTAAGGATCGCCGCTGGTGACCATCGGCAATACCGACCAGTCGGTGACCGAGAAGTGCGCTTCGTCGGCCGGTTTGCCCAGCCACTGCGCGCACAATACCGACTGCGAGGTCGACATGCCGGTGCCCATCTCCGCGCCGCTGTGATGCAGGGTGATGCGGCCGTCTTCGCTCAGCTCCACCCGGGCGAACGAGGTTTCCGCCCCGGTGCCGAAGTCTTTCTGCACGCAGCCGAAGCCGACGCCATAGCGCTTGCCGGGATGGCGGCTCTCAAACTCGGCCTTGCGTTCGGCGCGCTTAAGCCATATCTCATGCTTCGCCGCCTTTTCCAGTACTTCATCGGCGCGGATCGCACCGGCCGGGATCGCCCCCTGGGTGTTTTTCATGCCGGATTTCAGCACGTTGCGCAGGCGGAACTCGATCGGGTCAATCTTCAGCTCGGCGGCCAACTCATCCACCATCATCTCGGTGGCGGCCATGCTCTGCAGCGTGCCGTAACCGCGCGCCGAACCGGCGTCGATGGCGCGTGAAGCCAGCCCGACCGACGACAGATCGCTTTTCGGGAAGTAGTAAATCGACTGGGCGGCGGTTGCGCCGACCATCACCACTGAAGGGGTAAAGTTGCTGCGGCCGCCACCGTCCGCGGTCATGTCACCGAGGAACGACTGCATGACGCCGGTCTGCTTATTCACCGCGATGCGGTAGTTCATGTCGAACGCGTGGCGCTTCAACGCCGTCTGGAACTGTTCGAAGCGATCGTTGGCCAGGCGCACCGGGTGACCGTCGCCGTACATCGCCGCCACCGCGCCGTAATACGGGAAGTTGTAGTGGTCTTTCGAGCCGTAGCCCACGGTGTAGCACGGGTGCAGGATCAGCTGTTTCACCGGCGGATTGCGCTTGGCCAGCATGCGCGGCATCTCGTCGGCCACTTCCTGCGGCGACTGCGTCGGCACCACCAGATGCAGGGTTTGCGTCTGCGCGTCGAACCAGCCGTTGGCGTTGTCCGGCTCCAGCGCCGAGGTGTCGATCGACTGCGTGGTGTAGCGGCGCGACATTACCAGCCAGTCGGCCGGCGGATTCGCCAACTCGTCGGCGATCATCCCTGCATAGCGCATGCCCTCCTGATCCAGCTTGCCGCCCTCGCGCCCTTCCGGCCACACCGGCAGGTGTTTTTTCATCGACACCGGGAAGATCGGCGTGTCCTTCAGGCTGGAGAAGCGATCGTCGTCGAACGGTTGTTCTCCCCCCACCCGCACATAGCGGAAGCTGCCCCAGGGATCGCGCTCGAGCGGGCCGGTCACCGCGCCGTATTTGATGGTTTCTTCGCGGAATTTCAGCTTGTCCTTGGCGAAGCGGAAACGGGCGAAGTCGTGATAGATCAGGATCGCCACCGCCTGGCCGAGGTAGGCCGGAGTTTTGCCGCTCGGCAGCAGCATGTCGTCACCGTAGAACGCCGGAAAGGCCAGGCCGTCGCGCGCCAGATCTTCCGCCGTCACCAGGCGATCCGGCTGCAGATCGTCCCCCAACAGCGACAGATCGACCCCTTCGAACAACCGGTCGGCCTTGGTCACGCGCAGAATGAAGGCGTGCGCCTGTTTCTGCGGCCAGTGCGGCATGTCCACCGCGCGGATATCGCGCGCGAACACCTTCTGCCCCATGACCTTGGCGCGGCCGTCGATACGGAAACGCACGCGCTTGGCCTGCGGATCCCAATTGGGCGACTGGAGGATTTTTTGCTCGAACAGCGCGGCGTAGGCGCGGCTGTACAGGGGCGCGAGGTACACGGATACCCCCGCAATCACGGCGCTTTTGATAAAGCGACGCCGCGACGGGTTGAAATTGCTCATAAATAAGTCCTTCACGTCTTTCTTGTAATTGGTTTTTGTTCGCGGTGTTGTTGCGCAAACGCTGACGACCTTGCCGTAGACGTCATAAGCATATGCTTATAACTAAAATTATGTGATGATTAACAGGCTGTTTTCAACAAAAAAACATTTGCAAAACACATAAGGTTTGTACGCTAATAAATAATTTGCGCAAACGCGGGCTTGAACCATGATCACGGGCATCATTATTACCGCCGCCGGACGCGGGGAGCGCTTTATTCGGGCCGGCGGCCAGGGCAACAAACTGAACGCCGGGTTTGCCGATGCGGCGGGCGAGCGGCGTTCGCTGTTCGAACACACCCTGCGCCAGGCGCTGGCTTCCGAGCTGCCGGTGCAGGTGGTGACCCGTCCGGATAATCTGCCGGTGCTGGCAGCCTGCGCCGCCAATCAGGTGCCGGTTACCCTGCTCGCCAGCGCGGGCCTCGGCGACTCGATCGCCGCAGGCGTTGCGGCCACGCCACACTGGCAAGGCTGGCTGATCCATCTGGCCGATATGCCGTTCGTCGGCGCCGACGTTTTCCGGCAGGTGGCGAGCGCCTTACGGCAACACGCGATCGTACGCCCCAGCTATGCGCAACAGCCCGGTCACCCGGTCGGCTTTTCCGCCCTATTGCGCAAACAACTTTGCCAACTGCGCGGCGATAATGGCGCCCGTGGGCTGTTGCAAGGCGCAGCGGTGCACCTGTTGCCACTTGAACACCCCGGCGTCGTGCAGGATATTGATCTTCCATCGCAACTTCCGGCCAGCGAGTAAATTCACCTATGCAACATCTTGATGTCACCGTGGTCAGCCAGGCGATAAGCTGGCTGCAACACCAGCCGGTCTGGTTATGCACCGTCCTCAGCACCTATGGTTCTTCGCCGCGCTCGCCGGGCGCGCTGATGGCGGCTACCCGCGACGGCCGCTACAGCGGTTCGTTGTCGGGCGGGTGCGTGGAGGAGGACTTTCTGCGCCGCGTGGCCGCCGGGGAGTATCAGGCGGCCAGCCAGGTGATCCGTTACGGCGAAGGCGGTATGACGCCCAACGTGGCGCTGCCGTGCGGCGGCGTGCTGGACGTGCTGATCGAGTATCTGCCGGCGGGAGAAGCCAGCGTCGCTTACCTGCGACGCATCGCCGGCGCGCTGGAAGGGCATCACGCGCTGATCAAACGCCTGACGCTGCCCCACGCCTGCCACAGCCTCGAGCAGAGTCATTTCACCAGCGCCACCCAGGTGGAACGCCGGCTCGAACAGATTACCCTGCATATCGCGGCCGCGCCGCGCCTGCTGATCGCCGGGCTGTCCAGCGTGGCGCTGTACTGCGCCGATTTCGCCGTGGCGCTGGGGTTTGAGGTGCTGGTGTGCGAGAATCGCCCGGAGGCGCTGGATAACTTCGCCGCCGAGTTAAAACCGGGCGTGACGCTGCTGCGCCAGTTTCCGGCCAAGTTCATTGAGGACGGCGGTTGCCACGCCAATACCGCCGTCGTGGCGCTGACCCACGATCCGCGTATGGACGATCTGACGTTGATGGAAGCGATCCACACTCCGGCGTTTTACATCGGCGCCATGGGATCGCTGAGAAACAGCGCGCGGCGGCGCCAGCGGTTGCAGCAGATTGCCGAATTCACGCCGCAGGAGTTGGAACGCATCCATGCGCCGATCGGCCTGCCGCTGGGCAGCAAAACGCCGGCGGAGATCGCCCTGGCGGTGATGGCGGCGATCGTGCAGCAGAAAAACCGGCGGCCGGCCGCCGACGGGATCAGTGCAGCGGCACCACCGGCACCAGATGCTGCAGCTCCAGATGCAGCTCCTCTTTCCCGCTCAGCGAATAGCTGAACACCGTCATGTCCGGCCCGTCACCGCGGGCCAGCCCCATTTCGGGCAGCACCTGCGTGTAAATTTTAATGATGTGATCATTGAGCGCCACCGGCTTGCCGGAATAGCGAAAACGGCAAAACTCGCCGTGGATCTCCGGCAGCGGCTCCAGCGTCACGCCTTCACGCAGCGGATAGTCCGTCGTCACGCCCAGGGTATAGTCGACCCTGACCCGCTCGCCGTCCGGCACCAGTTGGGTAAACGAATAGGTTTGCGTCGGGCGCTCGCCCAACAAGGTGTAAAACTGCGCCCGCAGCGCGCTGCGCTGCGGCAGATGCGACTTATCCAACCTCTCTATGTCCAGGTGGTAAGCGTACTGCTTGCCGTGAAAAGCGTATTGCCCTCTGGCGATGCTGACGCGTTCAACCTCAATATCGCCGGGCTGGCTGGCCGCGAGTGAACGCACCAGATTGCTGAAGTCCTGTTTGCGGGCATGACGATAAACGCTGGGCGACTCGGCGAAGTGTTTCTTGAAACAGCGCGAGAACGTCTGCTGATTATCGAATTGATATTCAACCGAAATGTCCAGAATGCTCTTCTGCGTGAAGCGCAAGGCGAAGGCGGCGAGGTAGAGGCGACGAGCGCGGATGTAGGAGGCTAACGACAATCCGGTCTGCTTCTTGAACATGCGCTGCAGGTACCATTTCGTATAGCCTGACTTGGCGGAAACGATATCCAACGACAGCGGATTGGTCAGGTTGTCTTCAATCCAGACCAGCAATTCCCTGATGTGACTTTCCTGCGTTCCCATGTGCTTGCCGAACCTTATGTTACCGATATTCCATTAGTCGAATTTTAGTGCTATCCGCGTAGGGTATACAGGTTAAAACTCGCCGTCCAGCAAGCTACAGGACTTTACACAGTCCCCCTTCACCGCCCGCGAGCGGCGAAGGGGGCAACGCTTATTTCAGGCAGCTGGCGCATTGGCCAGCCTGGATCTTCTGGAAGAAGTCATTGCCTTTGTCATCCACCAGGATAAACGCCGGGAAATCTTCCACTTCGATTTTCCAGATCGCTTCCATGCCCAATTCAGGGTACTCCACGCACTCCAGGCTCTTGATGCTCTGCTGCGCCAGCACCGCCGCCGGGCCGCCGATGCTGCCGAGGTAGAAGCCGCCGTGCTTGTGGCAGGCATCCGTCACCTGCTGGCTGCGGTTGCCTTTCGCCAGCATGATCATGCTGCCGCCGTGAGATTGCAGCAGATCGACGTAGGAATCCATACGCCCGGCGGTGGTCGGCCCCAAGGAACCGGACGCATAGCCTTCCGGCGTTTTAGCCGGGCCGGCGTAGTAGATCGGGTGATCCTTGACGTACTGCGGCAGGCCCTCACCGCGATCCAGGCGCTCTTTCAGCTTGGCGTGCGCGATATCGCGGCCAACGATGATGGTGCCGCTCAGCGACAGGCGGGTGGAAACCGGGTACTGCGACAGCTGTTTGAGGATCTCGGCCATCGGACGGTTGAGATCGACCTTGATCGCCTCGCCTTCCCCGGCCTGGCGCAGCTCCTGAGGAATGAATTTACCCGGATTGTGCTCCAGTTTTTCCAGCCAGATGCCGTCGCGGTTAATCTTGCCTTTGATGTTGCGGTCCGCCGAACAGGAAACGCCCATGCCGACCGGGCAGGAGGCGCCGTGGCGCGGCAGACGCACCACGCGGATATCATGCGCGAAGTATTTGCCGCCGAACTGCGCGCCCAGCCCCAGGTTCTGCGCTTCTTGCAGCAGTTCAGCTTCGAGTTCCAGATCGCGGAACGCCTGACCATGCTCGTTGCCTTCGGTCGGCAGGCCATCGTAATACTTGGTCGAGGCCAGTTTGACGGTTTTCAGCGTCGCTTCCGCCGAGGTGCCGCCGATGACGAACGCCACGTGGTACGGCGGGCAGGCCGCAGTGCCCAGCGTGCGCATCTTGTCGACCAGGTAGTTTTTCAGCTTGCCCGGCGACAGCAGCGCCTTGGTTTCCTGATACAGATAGGTTTTGTTGGCTGAACCGCCGCCCTTGGCGATGCACAGGAACTTGTACTCTTCGCCGTCCACGCTGTAGAGATCGATCTGCGCCGGCAGGTTGCTGCCGGTATTGACCTCTTTGTACATATCCAGCGCGGCGTTCTGCGAATAGCGCAGGTTCTCTTCGATGTAGGTGTTGTACACCCCACGCGACAACGCTTCTTCATCGCCGCCGCCGGTCCAGACGCGCTGGCCCTTTTTGCCGACGATGATCGCCGTGCCGGTGTCCTGGCAGGTCGGTAAAATACCCTTGGCGGCGATTTCTGAGTTACGCAGAAATTGCAGCGCAACGTACTTGTCGTTTTCGCTGGCGTCCGGATCTTTGAGGATATCGGCCACCTGCTGTTGGTGCGCCGGGCGCAGCATGAACGACGCGTCGTGGAACGCATGCTGGGCAAGCAGGGTTAACGCTTCAGGGGCAACTTTCAGTATTTCCTGGCCTTCAAACTCGCTCACGGAAACGTGGTCGCGGCTCAGCAGGTAATATTCGGTATCGTCTTTCTTCAGCGGGAACGGATCTTGATAGTGGAACGGTTTATTCGACATTGATCTCTCACTTGCAACATCAGCTGCGTTAAATTCACACTTGCGGCGCGCGAGGCGGCGCCTTGTCAAAAAACTGCCTTCACCTTACGTATTTTTAATCAGTCAGTTATTGCGCCAAATCGCAAAATAACCGCTCTTTGCGTAAGGGATTGCCACAGGCGGCGTTTCAACCTTGCTCGGTGAGAACTGCGGGTACAGGCTCATCATGCACGCTTTATTATCCCGCAGTTAACACATTGATTACAATCCATCGGTGGCGATCGCTTTATCAATGTGGCGAAAAAGCGCCGGATGCGATTTGCGCCGGTGCGTATTGTCAGCCGCCGCGCCATTGCTTAAGCTAGCCGCAATGAACAAACCGAGAATCCCCATCGCGCTGCAACAAGCGGTGATGCGCTGCCTGCGAGAAAAGCTGCAGTTGGCCCGCCGGCATTTTGCCGTCGAGTTCCCCGAACCCAGCATCGTCTATCAGCAACGCGGCACCAGCGCGGGCACCGCCTGGCTGCAAAGCTGGGAAATCCGCCTGAACCCGGTGCTGCTGCTGGAAAACCAACAGCCGTTTATCGATGAAGTGGTGCCGCACGAACTGGCGCACCTGCTGGTGTTTCGCCAATTCGGCCGGGTGGCGCCGCACGGCCGCGAATGGCGCTGGATGATGGAAAGCGTGCTGCTGACGCCCGCCAGCCGCACTCACCGTTTCGAAACCGCCTCGGTGCAAAGCAAGACCTTCCCCTACCGCTGCGCCTGTGGGCAGCACCAGCTCACCATTCGCCGCCATAACCGCGTGCTGCGCGGCGAAAGCGAATACCGCTGCCGCCGGTGCGGCGAAAAACTGAAATTTCTTGCTAGCGAGAACCTTTAGTTAAACGATTTATACGTTAAAACAAGCAAATATCGCCATTTGCCACTACCGGCAAGTTCCGTTACCCTGCCTGCTTTTCCAATTTTGAGCTGTTTTGGAATATGCTTCGCAGAATTTTGTTTATGGCGGTTTTCGCCGCAGGCGCCGTACAGGCGCACGGCATCAATAACTTCTCTCAGGCCAAAGCGGCGGCGGCCAAGATTAACCGGGATGCGCCGGGCAGCTTTTACTGCGGCTGCCGCATCGACTGGCAAGGCAAGAAGGGCATCCCGGATCTCGCCGGCTGCGGCTATCAGGTGCGTAAAAACGCCCAGCGCGCGCAGCGCATCGAGTGGGAACACGTGGTGCCGGCCTGGCAGTTCGGCCACCAACTGCAGTGCTGGCAAGACGGCGGACGCAAAAACTGCAATAAGGACGCCACCTATCGCCAGATAGAAACCGATCTGCACAACCTGCAGCCGGCGATCGGCGAAGTGAACGGCGACCGCAACAACTTCATGTACAGCCAATGGAACGGCGGCGCAGGCCAATACGGGCAGTGCCCAATGAAGGTGGACTTCAAGAATAAACAGGCGGAGCCGCCCGCCCGCGCCCGCGGCGCCATTGCCCGCACCTACTTCTACATGCGCGATCGCTACCAGCTGCGGCTGTCACGCCAGCAAACCCAACTGTTCGAGGTGTGGAACCGGCAATATCCGGTGAGCCAATGGGAATGTCAGCGTGAAGCACGTATCGCCAAGGTGCAGGGCAACCACAACCCCTATATTCAACAGGCTTGTCAGCAGCGGAAAAGCTAACCTACTATAGCCTTTATCTTTCATGGCGCCGCCAACCCGCGGCGCCGTTTCGTCAGGATCAGACTACCCATGCGCATACCCCGCATTTACCATCCGCAGCCGTTGACCGACCGGGCGGAGATCGCCCTCAGCGAGGACGCCGCCAACCACGTCGGGCGCGTGCTGCGCATGAGCGCCGGCCAGGCGCTGCAGCTGTTCGACGGCAGCAACCAGGTGTTCGACGCCGAGATAGTCCGGGTGGACAAAAAGAGCGTGCTGGTGCGCCTTGGCGACGCCCGCGTGGAGGACATCGAATCGCCGCTCAACCTGCATCTGGGCCAGGTGATCTCGCGCGGCGAGAAGATGGAGTTCACCATCCAGAAATCCATCGAGCTGGGCGTCAACGTCATCACCCCGCTGTTTTCCGAGCGCTGCGGCGTCAAGTTGGACGGCGAGCGTCTGGCGAAGAAAATCCAACAATGGCAGAAGATCGCCATCGCCGCCTGCGAACAGTGCGGACGCAACCGCATTCCCGAAATCCGCGAGGCGATGTCGCTGGAGGCCTGGTGCGCCGAGCAGGACGGCAGCCTGAAACTCAACCTGCACCCGCGCGCCAGCCACAGCATCAACACGCTGCCGCAGCCGGTAGACCGCGTTCGCCTGCTGATCGGCCCGGAAGGCGGTTTGTCCGCCGACGAAATCGCCATGACCACCGACCACGGATTTACTGATATTCTGCTGGGACCACGCGTTCTGCGTACCGAAACCACAGCGCTCACCGCCATTACCGCTCTGCAGGTCCGCTTCGGCGACCTGGGTTAAAGGAGAAAAGATGATTAAGCTCGGCATCGTGATGGATCCTATCGATTCCATCAACATCAAGAAAGACACCAGCTTCGCCATGCTGCTCGAAGCGCAGCGCCGCGGTTACGAATTGCACTACATGGAGATGAACGATCTCTATCTGCACGCCGGTGACGGGCGCGCCCGCACCCGCCTGCTGAGCGTGAAGGAAGACAAGGAGAGCTGGTTCAGCTTCGGCGCCGAGCAGGATCTGGCGCTGCACGATCTGGACGTGATCCTGATGCGCAAGGATCCGCCGTTCGATACCGAATACATCTACGCGACCTACATTCTGGAACGCGCCGAAGTCAAAGGCACGCTGGTGGTCAACAAGCCGCAAAGCCTGCGTGACTGCAACGAGAAGCTGTTCACCGCCTGGTTCTCGGAACTGACGCCGGATACGCTGGTCAGCCGCAGCGCCGCGCACATCCGCAAATTCCACCAGCAGCACGGCGACGTCATCCTGAAGCCGCTGGATGGCATGGGCGGCGCGTCTATCTTCCGCGTGAAGCAGGACGATCCTAACCTGTCGGTGATCATCGAAACCCTGACCGAACACGGCAGCCGTTTCTGCATGGCGCAGAACTTCCTGCCGGCGATCAAGGACGGCGACAAACGCATTCTGGTCGTCGACGGCGAGCCGGTGCCTTACTGCCTGGCGCGCATTCCGGCGCAGGGCGAGACCCGTGGCAACCTGGCGGCCGGCGGCCGCGGCGAAGCGCGTCCGCTGAGCGAGAGCGACTGGAAAATCGCCCGCGCTGTCGCGCCGACGCTGAAAGAGAAAGGGCTGATCTTCGTCGGCCTGGACGTGATCGGCGATCGCCTGACCGAAATCAACGTGACCAGCCCAACCTGCGCGCGCGAAATTGAGGCGGCATTCCCGATCTCGATTACCGGCATGCTGATGGACGCGATTGAAAAGCGCCTGGCGGCGAAGTAATGCGTCATGCGGGCGGCCTGCCGCCCGCTATCCTGCATCGCGCCCGCCAAAGCACGCCTTTGAACGCGGCTTGAAAGGCGGCGGGTATAGCCGCATACTGGCGGCTGTTTATTTTCTCACCCATTGATTACCTTATACTAACGCCATGAATTTACAGCACCATTTTCTGATCGCCATGCCAACGCTGCAGGATCCTCGCTTCAAGCGCTCGGTGATTTACATTTGCGAGCACAATGAAGAAGGCGCCATGGGTTTGGTGATCAATAAACCGGTGGAGCAGTTCACGGTAGCCACGGTGCTGAGCAAGCTGAAGATCATGCCGCCTGCGCGCGATCCGGCCATCAGCCTGGACAAGCCGGTGTTCGCCGGCGGCCCCCTGGCGGACGATCGCGGATTTATCCTGCATACGCCGCGCCACGGCTTTGGCGCCAGCATTCAAATTTCCCCCAACACCATGATCACCACCTCGAAAGACGTGCTGGAAACGCTCGGCACGCCGGAGCAACCGGACGACGTGCTGGTGGCGCTGGGTTATGCGGGTTGGGAAAAGGGCCAGTTGGAGCAGGAAGTATTGGAAAACGCCTGGCTGACCATCGAAGCCAACACCGACATTTTGTTCCGCACGCCGATCGCCAGCCGCTGGCGCGAGGCGGGGAACCTTTTGGGTATCGACATTCGCAGCATCGCCAACCACGCAGGACACGCCTGATGAGTAACCGCACCATTATCGCCTTCGACTTTGGCACCAAAAGCATCGGCGCGGCCGTCGGCCAGGAGTTGACCGGCAGCGCCCGCGCCCTGCCGGCTTTCAAAGCGCAGGACGGTTCGCCGGACTGGCTGAAAATCGAAAAACTGCTGAAGGAGTGGCAGCCGGATTTGGTGGTGGTCGGCCTACCGCTGAACATGGACGGCACCGAACAGCCCGTTACCGCCCAGGCGCGCAAGTTCGCCAACCGCCTGCACGGCCGCTTCGGCATCCAGATCGATCTGCATGACGAGCGTCTGAGCACCGTGGAGGCGCGCGCCAACCTGTTCGATCGCGGCGGCTTCCGCGCGCTTGATAAAGGCAGCGTGGATTCCGCCTCCGCGGTGGTTATCCTCGAAAGCTGGTTCGAACGGCAGCTGGGCTAAACGCCCGTTCCCTCCCCCGCGCAGTCCCCCAACACACCGGCGTCGATCCGCTGCTGCAAACCTTGCTCAAAGGTTTGCATGCCGGACTGCGCGCCGGTTTGCAACACGCTTGCCAACTGATGCGTTTTCCCTTCACGGATCAGGTTGCTGACCGCCGCCGTCGCCGTCAGCACTTCAAAGATCGCCACTCGTCCGCCGCCGGGGCGCCTCATCAGCTTTTGCGCGATCACCGCTTGCAGGCTGCCCGCCAGCTGGGCGCGCACGTAGGGTTTCTCTTCCGCCGGAAACACGTCCACCAGCCGTTCTACCGCCTGCGGCGCGCTGCGGGTATGCAGCGTCGCCAGCACCAGGTGGCCGGTCTCCGTCGCAGTGAGCGCCAGCCGGATGGTGGCGGTATCGCGCAGCTCGCCCAGCAGGATCACATCCGGATCTTCGCGCAGCGCGGCGCGCAACGCCGCATCGAAGCTGTGGCTGTCGCGGCCGATCTCCCGCTGCTGGATCAGCGATCGCCGGCTGCGGTGCAGGAACTCGATCGGATCTTCCAGCGTCAAAATATGCCGCTGCTGGTGCCGGTTGATCTCGTCGATCATCGCCGCCAGCGTGGTGGACTTGCCGCTGCCGGTGGCGCCGGTGACCAGGATCAATCCGTCGGCGCGCCGCAGCAGCGCCGGGACGATGGCCGGCGCCGCCAGCTCGGCAAGCGAAGGCGATTGCCCGGCGATACGCCGCAACGCGAGAGAAATCCCCGCGCTTTGTTGAAAAACGTTGGCGCGCAACCGCTCCCCGCTCGGCCTGTGCAACGCCAGATCGACCTGCCCCAGCCGCCGCAGGCTCTCGCGCTGCTGCGCATTCAGCAATCCATCGCAGAGGGCCTGCGCGCCTTGCGCCGTCAGCGTTTGTGCCGCCGCCAGCGGCTGCAGTTCACCGTCGATGCGCAACATCGGCGGATGACCGGCACAAAGGTGCAGATCGGAAGCATTATGCTTTACACTAAGGGCCACGAATTCATCGATATCCATATCACTCTCCCGGGTCAATAATGAGCACTATCCAACAGAACCTGCAGGATGTCAGAAACCGCATCGCGGCCGCCGCGCAAAACTGCGCGCGGACGCCGGAAGACGTTGCTCTGCTTGCAGTCAGCAAAACCAAACCTGTGGCGGCGATCGAAGAAGCCATCGCCGCCGGCCAGCGCGCCTTCGGCGAGAACTACGTGCAGGAAGGGGTAGACAAGATCCGGCATTTCGCCGAGTCGTCGCAGGGCGGTGAGTTGGTGTGGCACTTTATCGGCCCGCTGCAATCCAATAAGAGTCGGCTGGTGGCGGAACATTTCGCCTGGTGTCATACCGTGGATCGGCTGCGCATCGCCCAGCGTCTGAGCGATCAGCGCCCGGCCGACATGCCGCCGCTCAACGTGCTGATTCAAATCAACATCAGCGATGAGCAGAGCAAATCCGGCATCGCGTTGAACGAACTGCCGGCGTTGGCCGACGCGATCGCGGCGCTGCCGAATCTGGCGCTGCGCGGCCTGATGGCCATCCCGGCGCCGGAAACGGATTATCAGCGGCAGTTGGCGGTATTCAGCCGGATGAACGACGCATTTCTCGCCCTGCGTCAGCGTTATCCGCAGGCCGATACGCTGTCGATGGGCATGACGGACGACATGGCGGCGGCGATCGCCGCAGGCAGCACCCTGGTGCGCATCGGCACCGCAATTTTTGGCGCCCGCGACTACTCGCAGGCCTGACAAACAGACGAGGGATTTGATGCAACATCGCAAGATTACCTTTATCGGCGCCGGCAACATGGCGCGTGCAATCATCGCCGGCCTGGTCGCGGGCGGCTATCCAGCCAAATCCATCAGCGTCTGCGCCCCGTCGCCGAAAAACCGTGACGCGTTGGCGGCGGACTACGGCATCGTCAGCAGCGGCGACAACGTCGCCTGCGCGCGTGAAGCCGACGTCGTGGTGCTGGCGGTCAAACCGCAAATGATGGCCGACGTGTGTCAGCCGCTGCACGAACAGGTCGATTTCGGCGGCAAACTGGTGCTGTCGATCGCCGCCGGCATTCAGGTCAGCCGTTTCTATCAGTTGCTCGGCGACCAACTGGACATCGTGCGCATCATGCCCAACACCCCGTCGCTGGTCGGCAAGGGCATGAGCGGGCTGTACGCGCCGGCGCAGGTCAGCCAACAGGATCGCGACTACACCGGCGATTTAATGGCCTCGGTCGGTAAAGTTTGCTGGGTAGATGACGAAAATGGCATCAACGGCGTGATCGCCGCCGCGGGCAGCGCCCCGGCTTATTTCTTCCTGTTTATGGAAGCGATGCAAAAAGAAGCCGAACGCATGGGCTTCGACAGCCAGACCGCGCGCGATCTGGTGCAGCAGGCCGCTACCGGCGCCGCCGCGCTGGTTGAAGCCAACCCGGATACGCCGCTGGGCACGCTGCGCGAGCAGGTGACCTCCAAAGGCGGCACCACCGCCGAAGCGCTGCGGGTGTTCAACGAACGCCAACTGCCGGAAACCGTGGCGCAAGCGATGCAGGCCGCCGTTTCCCGTGCGCAAGAAATGGAAAAATTATTTTAAATAACCCCGAGTTAAGGAGAAGGACCACTTCATGCTAACGCTGACTTTCCTGGTCAAGACCGTTATTGATCTGTACGTGATGGTGCTGTTGCTGCGCATTTGGATGCAATGGACGCGCACCGATTTTTACAACCCGTTCTCGCAGTTTGTGGTGAAGATCACCCAACCGGTGGTCGGCCCGCTGCGCCGCATCATCCCAGCGCTTGGGCCTATCGACAGCGCTTCGCTGCTGCTGGCGTTCCTGCTGATGACCATCAAGTACCCGCTGCTGCTGCTGATACAAAGCCACGCGCTGTCGCTCAGCCCGTATAACCTGCTGTTCGGCCTGATCTCGCTGGTCAAGTCCGCCGGCTACCTGATCTTCTGGGTGATGATCATTCGTGCGCTGATGAGCTGGGTAAGCCAGGGCCGCAGCCCGATCGACTACGTGATGTACCAACTGACCGAACCGTTGATGGCGCCGATCCGTCGCATCATCCCGGCGATGGGCGGCATCGATTTTTCCGCCATGGTAGTGATCCTGATCCTCTATCTGATCAACTACCTGGGCATGGATGTGTTCGGCGAGATCTGGTTCCTGCTGTGAGTGCAGTCACTCCCGTGCTGGACGGGCTGGCGATCAGGCTATATATTCAGCCGAAAGCCAGCCGCGACCAAATTATCGGCTTGCATGGCGACGAGCTGAAAGTCGCCATCACCGCCCCGCCGGTCGACGGTCAAGCCAACGCCCATTTGATCAAGTTTATCGCCAAGCAGTTCAAAGTGGCGAAAAGCAACGTCACCATCGAGAAAGGCGAACTGGGGCGGCATAAACAGTTACGCATCGTGAATCCGCAACAGATCCCCGCCGTGGTCGCGGCGCTCATCGAATAATTTTCAAGGTAGTCATTATGCAAAAAGTCGTTCTTGCCACCGGTAACCCGGGCAAAGTGCGCGAACTTGCCGACCTGTTGGCCGATTTCGGCCTGGACGTGGTCGCGCAAACCGATCTGGGCGTGGAGTCCGCCGAAGAAACCGGCCTGACGTTTATCGAAAACGCCATTCTGAAAGCGCGCCATGCGGCACAGGTCACCGGCCTGCCGGCGATCGCCGACGACTCCGGTCTGGCGGTAGATGCGCTGGGCGGCGCGCCGGGCATCTACTCCGCGCGCTACGCCGGTGAAGACGCCGACGATCGGCAGAACCTCGACAAGCTGCTGGCGGCGATGAAAGACGTGGCGCCGGGCCAGCGCGGCGCGCAATTTCACTGCGTGCTGGTCTATCTGCGCCATGCGCAAGATCCGACGCCGCTGGTGTTTCACGGCAGCTGGGCCGGTGAAATCACCGAACAGGCCGCCGGTGAAGGCGGTTTCGGTTACGATCCTATCTTTTACGTGCCGGAGCTGGGCCGCACCGCCGCCGAGCTGAGCCGCGACGAGAAGCGGGCGATTTCGCACCGCGGCAAGGCGCTGAAGCTGATGTTGGAAGCCATGCGCAATGCTTAAGCTGCCCCCGCTGAGTCTCTACATCCACATCCCGTGGTGCGTGCAGAAATGCCCGTACTGCGACTTCAACTCCCATGCGCTAAAGGGTGACGTGCCGCATCAGGAGTATGTCGATCATCTGTTGGCGGATCTGGATGCCGACCTGCCGCTGGCCGGCGGCCGGGAAATCAGCACTATCTTTATCGGCGGCGGCACCCCCAGCCTGCTGAGCGCCGAGGCGATGCAAGCCTTGCTGGACGGCGTGCGGGCGCGCATTCGCGTCGCCGACGACGCCGAAATCACCATGGAAGCCAATCCCGGCACCGTGGAGGCCGATCGCTTCAGCGGCTACCAGCGCGCCGGCGTCAACCGCATCTCCATCGGGGTGCAAAGCTTCAGTGCCGAGAAGCTGAACCGTCTGGGGCGCATCCACGGCCCGGAAGAAGCCAAACGCGCGGCGACGCTGGCGACCGGCCTCGGCCTGCGCAGCTTCAACCTCGATCTGATGCACGGCCTGCCGGATCAGTCGCTGGAAGAGGCGCTGGACGATCTGCGCCAGGCTATCGCCCTCAATCCGCCGCACCTGTCGTGGTATCAGCTGACCATCGAGCCGAACACCCTGTTCAGCTCGCGCCCGCCGGTTTTGCCGGACGACGATGCGCTGTGGGACATCTTCGAGCGCGGCCACCAGTTGCTGAGCGCCGCCGGCTATCAGCAGTATGAAACCTCGGCCTACGCCAAGCCGGGCTACCAATGCCAGCACAATCTCAACTACTGGCGCTTCGGCGACTATCTGGGGATCGGCTGCGGCGCGCACGGCAAGGTGACCTTCAGCGACGGACGCATCCTGCGCACCGCCAAGACCAAGCACCCGCGCGGCTTTATGCGCGGCGACTACATGGACAAGCAGCATGAGGTGGCGGCGGCGGATCGGCCGTTCGAATTCTTCATGAACCGCTTCCGCTTGCTGGAAGCCGCGCCGCGCGCCGACTTCGCCAACTACACCGGGCTGACGGAAAGCGTCATTCGCCCGCAGCTGGACGAAGCGCTGGCCAAAGGCTATCTGGAAGAAACCGCGGAGCACTGGCAGATCACCGAGAAGGGCAAACTGTTCCTCAACTCGCTGCTGGAACTGTTCCTGGCGGACGACGAGTAAAAAAAAGCGCTGAATGATCAGCGCTTTTTTATTGGTGTTAATCCGGGTAAAACGTCTGAGACAGAATCTGCTGAGTTTCCCAGATGCCGTTTTCCGGATACACATCCAGCCCGGTTTCGGCCGTGGCGAGCGCAACGGCCTTCGACCAGACGACATCCAGCCAATCGGCATCGCTCAGTTTACCTTTTAGGCTGGGCGACTCTTTCAAGCTGTAAAGCACCTCTTTGCGCTGCGCTTTAATCGTTCTTTCCCAGCTGGTTCCGCGCCTGGCCGGCTGATATTTCCATTTAAGCAAATGTGCAATCAGCACCGTCATCCGGCTAGCAAGTTCCCTTTGCTCGCTCTTCCCCACGTCCTCAATCTCCTCGGCGATCTTTTCAATATCGATCTCAGACAATTTTCCGGAGCGCAAAAGAGCGGCCTGTTCATTTGCCCAGGCAACAACATCGGTTTCGTAACGTGTATGGCTCATAGCGTCCTCCGTAAACATCCATAAATCTGTACGTAGTTTGATCAGTCTGTCAGATAAGCTTCAGAAGGTCAAAAAACGGTCTACCAAGAAGATTCTTAAATCACTTCAACGCGTTAAGCAGATCCTTGCGCTGGGTTTCCAGTGCGGTGACGCGGTTGCACACGTCATGACCGAAGTTCTGGAAGTCCTGTTCCTGGTTGTTCCATTCGTTCTGGATCGCCTTCTGCAAGCCGCCCAAATTGCCCATGATCGCCTGCAGCGGGTTGCCGCCGCTGTTGGCGGCCTGTTTGACGCCCATCTCGTTCAGGCTGTCCTGCAGCACGCCGCCCATGCTCTGCTGCACGATGTTGCGGCCATCCTGTTCCACTTGGTCAATCGCCTTGTGGTGGAAGGTCAGGCCGTCGCTGCGGTGCTCGATGATGCGGTTCATCTGCTGTTTCAGCTGGCCATTCAGGGTGGTCAGCCGGTTGCGCACGTTGCTGTTGCTGCCCAGCTCTTTGACGATCACCTTATCCAGCGCTGCGCGGGCTTTCTCCAGGTGTTTCTGCGCGCCGTCGTCGATCCACGGCAGCTGCTTGCGCAGCGCGCTCTGGTAACTGAAGGCTTTCTGCCGCTGGCTGTCGCTCAGGCTCAGCGCCTGACCGTTGCGGATCACGTCACCATCCGGCGAAATTTGCAGGTCGCCGCTGGCGCCTTTCACCTGCACGCTCTGCGGGCTGATGATCACATCGTCCTGGGGTTTAACGCTGCATTGGTACTCGGCGTGGGCCTGCGCGGCAGTCGCCGCCAGCAGCAGTAAGGCTAACCCGGTTTTCTTCAACATAGCTTCTCCTGACTCCCATCCAGATTGGGATTAAAAAATCGAACGACCGATACGTTGAGACAACAGTTCCAGCGCCGCAGTTCCCGCCAGCGAGTTGCCGGAAGCATCCAGCTCCGGCGACCAGACGACGATCGACAATTCGCCCGGCACGATGGCCACGATGCCGCCGCCCACGCCGGACTTGCCCGGCATCCCCACCCGATAGGCGAATTCGCCGGCGCCGTCGTACATGCCGCTGGTCATCATCAGGGCGTTGATCTGCCGGGCCTGCAGCGGGCTGATCACCGTCTCGCCGTTGAGATCGCGGCCGTGATTGGCCAGATAGACGAAGCTGCGCGCCAGCTCCACGCAGCTCATGCGCAGCGCACAGTAGTGGAAATAGGTTTGCAGCACGGTGATCACGTCGTTCTCGAAGTTGCCGAACGACTTCATCAGATAGGCGATGGCCGCATTGCGATCGGAGTGTTCGAACTCGGAGCGCGCCACCCGCAGGTCATAGGCCAGGTCGTCTTCGCCGGCCAGCTGGCGCACCACCTCCAGCATGCGCTGTTTGGGGGCGCTGAGCCGGGTTTGCAGCATGTCGCACACCACCAGCGCGCCGGGGTTGATAAACGGATTGCGCGGTTTGCCCTGCTCCATCTCCAGCTGCAGCAGCGAATTGAACGGCAGGCCGGAAGGCTCTTTGCCGACGCGCCGCCAGATCTCATGCTCCTGATAGCGCGTCAGCGCCAGCGTCAGACTCAGCACTTTGGAGATCGACTGGATGGAGAAGCGCTCCGCGGCGTCGCCGGCCTGGAACAGTTCGCCATCCACCGTACACACGGCGAGCGCCAGCCGATCGGCGGGCACTTCCGCCAACGCCGGGATGTAGTCGGCCACTTTTCCCTGGCCAATCAGCGGGCGCACCTGTTGCAGGATCTCTTCCAGCAACGCGTTATCCAATGTTGTTACCACCTCGGTCACACTCCAGGCAAAACAAAGGCGCCGTTAAGGCACCTTAAATCCATCCCCGTCATACTTGAATCCGCATCTGTGTTGGCTGCGAGCGCTCACCCCAGTCACTTACTGAAGTAAGCTCCTGGGGACTCACCCTCTTGCCGCCGTGATGCGAATCCAATTATTTAGGGGGAAATAAGCGGCGCGAAGCCGCGCTCATCGGGCAAGCGCGATCAATCCCACCAGATATCGAACAGATCGCTGACCTTAACGTCGGTCAGTTTGCGCGCTTCCAGCCAGTTTTTCACCAGTTCGCGATGCTCGTCGGTGCAGTGGCCGATCTTCTGCAGGCAGATCAAACCTTCCCACTGCAGGTAGCCGCTGCCGTCAAACGCCAGACCGTTCGGCTCGATCACTTCATCGATGAAGGTATCCAGCGTGCTGTCGATATCTTCCACCGACGTGCCTTCGGCGAAGCGCCAGGCTACGGAGAAACCCAACTCCTGAAATTCTTCAATGTGCAACTTTTTACGTAAACGACGACTGCGGTTCTTAGCCATTATTCTTTCCTCTCAAACATCAAGTCCCAAACGCCATGTCCCAGGCGCTGGCCGCGTAATTCAAATTTCGTCAGTGGGCGCGAATCCGGACGCGGCACATAATCATTATCGCTGGAAAGATTACGGTAGCCTGCGACCCCGTTCATAACCTCTAACATATGTTCCGCATAAGGTTGCCAATCGGTGGCCATGTGGAAGACGCCGCCGGTCTTCAGCTTGCGCAGCACCAGTTCGACAAACGGCGTTTGCACGATGCGGCGCTTGTTGTGGCGCGCCTTGTGCCACGGATCGGGGAAGAACAGCTGCACCATGTCCAGCGAGCCGTCCGGGATCATGTTTTCCAGCACTTCAACCGCATCGTGGCACATTACGCGCAGGTTGCTCAGCTTCGCCTCATGGGCGTCGGCCAGGCAGGCGCCCACGCCCGGCGAGTGTACTTCGATCCCTAAAAAGTTCTGCTGCGGGTTGTTGCCCGCCATGGTCACCAGCGAGGCGCCCATGCCAAAACCGATCTCCAGCACCGTCGGCGCTTCGCGGCCGAACAGCGCGGCGAGATCGACAGCGTCAGCCTGATACTCCACGCCCATCACCGGCCAATAGTTCTCCAGCGCGTGCTGCTGGCCTTTGGTCAGCCGCCCCTGGCGGCGGACAAAACTGCGGATACGGCGCATCGCGCGGCCGTTCTCATCAAATTCCGGGGAGATGACGTCATTAATCATAGTGCTTTCTGTCTGTTTGGCTGCCAATTAGGGAAACGCGCATTATGCAAAGATACATTGGTTTAGCAAGTGTTCATCTTCTGTACCCGCCGTGCGGCGTCGGAAAGTTCCGGTTTACAGCATCATGACTCTATGCTGCAATCTCGCTTCATTTTCTGCCGGATAACGACTCTTCATGATGCAAGCACAACAATTCGCACAGGTGGTGCTTGACTGGTACCAGCGCTACGGCCGCAAAACCCTGCCATGGCAGCTGGAGAAAACCGCCTATCAAGTATGGCTCTCCGAAGTGATGTTGCAACAGACCCAGGTTGCCACCGTCATTCCTTATTTTCAGCGCTTTATGGCCCGTTTTCCCAACGTGCGCGCGCTGGCGGAGGGCCCGCTGGACGAAGTGCTGCATCTGTGGACCGGCCTCGGCTATTACGCCCGCGCCCGCAACCTGCACAAAGCGGCGCAGACCATTGTCGCACAGCACGGCGGCGAGTTCCCGACAACCTTCGCAGAAATCGCCGATTTACCGGGCGTCGGCCGCTCCACCGCCGGCGCGGTGCTATCGTTGGCGCTGGGCCAGCACTATCCGATCCTCGACGGCAACGTGAAGCGCGTGCTGGCCCGCTGCTACGCGGTGGAAGGCTGGCCGGGCAAAAAAGAGGTCGAAAACCGGCTGTGGAAAATCAGCGAAGAAGTCACCCCGGCCCAGGGCGTCGGCCAGTTCAACCAGGCGATGATGGATCTGGGCGCCATGGTCTGCACCCGCTCCAAGCCCAAGTGTGAGCTCTGCCCGCTCAACGTCGGCTGCCTGTCTTACGCCAACCACAGCTGGGCCAACTACCCCGGCAAGAAGCCCAAGCAGACCCTGCCGGAAAAAACCGCCTACTTCTTATTGCTGCAGCACGGCGACCGCGTGTGGCTGGAGCAGCGCCCGGCGGTGGGCCTGTGGGGCGGCCTGTTCTGCTTCCCGCAGTTCAGCGCGCGCGTGGATTTGGAACTCTGGCTGCAGCAGCGTGGTCTGAAAGGCAAGCGCCTGGAACAGCTGACCGCGTTTCGCCACACGTTCAGCCATTTCCATCTCGATATCGTGCCGATGTGGCTGTCGCTCGACGCGGCGGGCAGCGGCATGGATGAGGGCGCGGGTCTCTGGTATAACTTAGCGCAGCCGCCGTCGGTCGGGCTGGCAGCGCCGGTGGACCGCCTGTTGCAACAGCTGGCGAAGCAGCCCCCGATCCAACAAAACTTATATGGCGATAGCGCCATCGATGAGGAATTAGCATGAGCCGCACCATTTTTTGTACTTTCCTTCAACGCGACGCCGAAGGCCAGGACTTCCAGCTTTATCCCGGCGACGTCGGCAAGCGCATCTACAACGAGATCTCCAAGGAAGCCTGGGGCGAGTGGATGAAGAAGCAGACCATGCTGATCAACGAGAAGAAGCTGAACATGATGAACGTGGATGACCGCAAACTGCTGGAAGAGGAAATGATCAAATTCCTGTTCGAAGGGCACGACGTGCACATCGAAGGCTATACGCCGCCGAGCGAATAACGCTGTTGGGGCCAGGCGCTGGCCCGCTTCAATCCTCTTATACTTCTTCCAAACGGCTTTAAGATGAAGAAAATTTTAGCTTTGCTCGTAATAGCGCCTTTGCTGATCTCCTGTTCCGGCAAAAAAAGTGAAGAAATCAACGAAGCCTGGATCAAAGACACCAACGGCTTCGACATTCTGATGGGCCAATTCGCTCACAACATCGAGAACATCTGGGGTCTGAACGAAGTTCTGATCGCCGGGCCGAAAGACTACGTCAAGTACACCGACCAATACCAAACCCGCAGCCACATCAACTTCGACACCGGCGCCATCACCGTCGAGACCATCGCCACCACCGATCCGGCCGCGCACCTGCGCCAGGCGATCATCAGCACGCTGCTGATGGGTGACGATCCGGGTTCGATCGACCTCTATTCCGACGCCAACGATATCCAGATCAGCAAAGAGCCGTTCCTGTACGGCCAGGTGCTGGATAACAAAGGGGCGCCGATCCGCTGGGAATGGCGCGCGGCGCACTTCGCCGATTACCTGCTGCAGACCAAGCTGCAAAAACGCACCTCCGGCCTGCACGTCATCTACTCGGTCACCATCCAACTGGTGCCGAACCACCTGGACAAACGTGCGCATAAATATCTGCCGATGGTGCGCAAGGCGTCGGAAAAATATGGCGTGGACGAGTCGCTGATCCTGGCTATCATGCAGACCGAATCGAGCTTCAACCCGTATGCGGTGAGCGGTTCGGACGCGCTGGGCCTGATGCAGGTGGTGCAGCACACCGCCGGTAAGGATGTGTTCCAGATGCGCGGTAAATGGGGCACCCCGAGCCGCAGCTACCTGTTCGATCCGGAGAACAACATCGATACCGGCACCGCCTACCTGGCGATCCTGCAGAACAACTACCTGGGCGGCATTCAGAACCCGACCTCGCGCCGCTATGCGGTGATCACCGCTTACAACGGCGGCGCCGGCAGCGTGCTGCGGGTGTTCTCCAGCGACAGAACGCGCGCGGTGGGCATCATCAACGGCATGCAGCCGGGCGACGTGTACCAAACGCTGACCACCAAGCACCCGGCAGCCGAGTCGCGCCGCTATCTGGTGAAAGTGAATACCGCGCAGAAGAGCTACCGCAGAAAGTAGCGCTTCCCGCGTGGATAGAAGAAGGGCCGGTGCGAACCGGCCCTTTTTTCATGGCTTGATCATATAGCCGAAGATGCGCTTCCAGCCGTGATCTTTTTTCTCGATGTAGACCCCCTGCAGCTCCGGCGAGAAGCCCGGCAGGCGGTTGATGCCCTCCTCGAGCGCTAGGAAGTAGCGCTGCACCGCGCCGCCCCACACTTCGCCCGGCACCACGCACAGCACGCCCGGCGGATACGGCAGGGCCCCTTCCGCCGCGATGCGCCCTTCCGCCTGGCCGATCGGCACCAGCTCGACGTTGTCGCGGATAAACTCCACGTTGGCGTCCTGCGGGTTCATCACCACCGGCGGGAAATGATCCTGACGGAACATCTCCTTTTGCAGCTGCTTAACGTCAAAGCTGACGTACAGATCGTGCATCTCCTGGCACAGCCGGCGAATGCTGTAGCCGCGGTAACGCTGCTCGTTCTTGCGGTACACCGTCGGCAGCACCACGCTCAGCGGCGCATCCTCTTCGACATAGCGTTCGAACTGCGCCAGCATCTCCACCAGCTGTTCCATCTTGGCCGGGTTCTCCGCCGGGGTCAGCAGGAACAGGATCGAGTTGAGATCGCACTTCTCCGGCACGATGCCGTTCTCGCGTAGGAAGTTGGCCAGAATGGTGGCCGGCACGCCGAACTCGGTGTATTGGCCGGTCGCGGCGTCAATCCCCGGCGTGGTCAGCAGCAGCTTGCACGGATCGACCAAATACTGATCCTGGGCGTAACCTTCGAAGCCGTGCCACGTCTCCCCCGGTACGAAGGTGAAGAAGCGCGCGTCGTTGGCGATCAGATCGGTATCGTAATCCTGCCAGTCCTTGCCCGCCACCTGCAGCGGAATAAACGGCTTCAGCTGCGAGCAGCGCGTGAGCAGCTGTTTGCGCGTCTCGATGCCCAGCTTGACGCAGTCCATCCACATGCGGCGCCCGGCGGGGCCGGCGTGCATCTTGGCGTTGACGTCCAGCGCGGCGAACAGCGGATAGAACGGGCTGGTCGACGCATGCAGCATGAACGCATTGTTCAGATGCTTATGGTTGCAGTGGCGCTTTTGCCCTTTGATATGGTCGTCTTTCTTATGGATCTGCGACGTCTGCGAGAACCCCGCCTGCTGTTTATGTACCGACTGGGTGACGAAGATGCCCGGATCGTGCTCGTCCAGCTCAAGCAGCAGCGGCGAACACTCTTTCAGCATCGGGATAAAACCTTCGTAGCCCACCCAGGCGGAGTCGAACAGGATGTAATCGCATAGGTGGCCGATGGTGTCGATCACCTGGCGAGCGTTGTAAATCGTGCCGTCGTAGGTGCCAAGCTGAATGATCGCCAGCCGGAACGGCCGCGCCGCCGTGGCCTTCTCCGGCGCCACCTCGCGGATCTGCTCGCGCAGGTAGCGCTCGTCGAAGCAGCGCGCATCGATGCCGCCGATAAAGCCGAACGGGTTGCGGGCGGTTTCCAGATAGACCGGCGTGGCGCCGGCCTGGATCAGCGCCCCGTGGTGGTTGGATTTGTGGTTGTTGCGATCGAACAGTACCAGATCGCCGCGGGTCAGCAGCGCGTTGGTCACCACCTTGTTGGCCGCCGAGGTGCCGTTGAGCACAAAGTAGGTTTTATCGGCGTTGAACACCCGCGCCGCATGCTTTTGCGCATCCTTGGCCGAGCCTTCGTGGATCAGCAGATCGCCCAGCTTGACGTCGGCGTTGCACATATCGGAACGGAACAGGGTTTCACCGTAGAAATCGAAGAACTGCCGGCCGGCCGGGTGTTTGCGGAAGAACTCGCCGCCCTGGTGCCCTGGGCAGGCGAAGGTCGAATTCTCCATCTCGACGTAGGTCTTCAGCGTTTTGAAGAACGGCGGCAACAGCGCCTGCTCGTAGGCGTCGGCGGCGGCCTCCAACTGCGCCATGTAGAACGGCTTGCTGGCGCCGGCCAGCAGCGCGAAAACCCCACTGACAAACGGCAGATAGTCCGGCGAGAGATGCTCATCCCCTTCCACCGCCACGAAGGTCGGAATGTCGAATCCTGTCGCCTGCAAGCGCGCCAGAATACCGGCGTTCACGTCGGCGACCGATACCACTACCGCCGCCACGTCGGTGTAGTCCGTCTGCTCTACGCGCACGATCTGGCGCAGCGTCTCAATGGTGGCGACCAGGCTGGCGCTGGTCGCGATTTTCAATTCTTTCATCATGCTGACTCTCAAACGGTGAAGGATGAGGGTGTGCCATCGGCACGGTAATGAGATAACGCGGTTATCCCGGTAAAAGCGATGCCCGGGCACGGCAGCATAAGCGGCGTACGTGACCAGCTCATGATCGGGGATCATCAGGCGGCTATCGGGGGAACTGATCATGGCAGCGTCCGACAGGCATCAGTAAAATCAGGGCCGCAGCGCTGGCTTTACGCATGCCTAACAGCGAGCATCAGGCGGCCTTACCGCATGATCGGCAGGCGTATTCGGACGGATGGCGTTCGGAGCAAGCAAAGACGGAACGGTGGCGTCAGAGGTCTGGTGCGCGACAGCGCTTGAGCGACAAAACCAGTCATGCCAATAACCCTCTGACTTATAAGAAGCGGGAACACCGTCAGGGAACGGAGAGTGCTAAAATTTGCGCAATGATTGCATGATTCGTTACGAGGTTCAAGCGAGAATCACCTGGGTTGAGCCTGCGTTAATGCAAAGGTAATGTATTGTTATTTAACAACAAAAATAAAAAACAATATTGACAAAGTGGTATAAATACACGTTTTTTATGCATATTTATTGGGTGGCGATATCGCCACAGGCTCTAGCGCTTCGGGTTCGCTGCCTGAAAATAGAGCAACCGATCGGCTTTGTGACAGAAAGCGATTGACGCCATCCGGCCAATACGGTTTAATGCGCCCCGTTGCCCGGATAGCTCAGTCGGTAGAGCAGGGGATTGAAAATCCCCGTGTCCTTGGTTCGATTCCGAGTCCGGGCACCATATTTAGAAGAACCCGCCTATGGCGGGTTTTTCGCTTTCTGAGATACGGACTCTCCATCGAACTGCGTTCGATTATTCGGCCAAAGGCCTCACCCTGCGGGCCAGCGCTAAAGCGCTGTTCAACGCGGCGCCAGCGCCGGTTGTCCGAGTCCGGTCGCCCTATTCAGAGAACCCAGCCTATGGCTGGGTTTTTGCTTTGCAGGGACAGGACTCTCCATCGAACTGCGTTCGATTATTCGGCCAAGGGCCTCACCCTACGGGCCAGCGCTAAAGCGCTGTTCAACGCGGCGCCAGCGCCGGTTGTCCGAGTCCTGGCACCATATTTAGAGAACCCAGCCTATGGCTGGGTTTTTCGCTTTCTGGGGTACGGACTCTCCATCGAACTGCGTTCGATTATTCGGCCAAGGGCCTCACCCTACGGGCCAGCTCTAAAGCGCTGTTCAACGCGGCGCCAGCGCTGAGACCTTGAATACCGAGCAGAAGTGCTCCTGTTCCTATCTCTTTAACCTAAATCTCGGCCTTTATATTCGCAGTCTTAATTGATGCTCGCCCCCTGCCCTGTGTTTACGGCACTGTATTATTTCCATTTGCGCCATAACCCAACCCTCCTTATTTTCGCCGTCATTTGAATTAATACGCAAACACGGGATACCATTAATGTTTTCATTCTGCGCCTGATAAAAACCCACAGCCACAAACCGATAAAAACATTAAATAACAATCAATTAAACAGAGCCCCATCACATAATCCCCTGCCGTTATTAAAAATAAACCAAAAATGCGGTCGGCACTCACCTTGTGATTTTTTGATAAATACCGTCCGTTGCCGCTGCTAATTTACCGACAGGCGTTCTTAAAACATCACATCGGTGAAGATCGTCATATCACCGTAATAGAACGCTTAATTTAGCCTGCTCACCCACTGATATTTTGGCCTTTTTTGGCTCTGGCATTAAACACCCGTTGAGAAAAAACATATGGAATATGGTTTATCAGACAATGGCGAACAGCCGGATCAACATGGCAAGGGCGTCAGCCGCAGAAATGTCTTGCTCGGCCTGGCGTCAACGCTTGTCGCCACCGCATTGGCCGGCGCCCCATTCCTCACGCTGGCGGAACAGCATACCGCCGCGCAAAACCCCCTGCTTTTTGCCCGTTTCTTCGCGCTCTCCCTGCAATTGACAGAACGTCAGGATATTGACCCTGGCCTTTCGGCTCGTATTTTCACTGCGTTGAGCCTCGCAAACCCGCAATTCTCATCACAGGTTGAGCGATTAAGCGCACGCGTGAAGGCCGGACAAAGCGCCCGGCAACTTCAGCAAATCGCCGGCCAACTGGGGCTCTCGGCATTGGTCTCGGCCATCGTCACCGCCTGGTATACCGGTACCGTGGGCCAGGGGGCAAACGCCAGTCTCATCGCTTATAAAGATGCCCTGATGTATCGCCCGGTTAAAGACGCCTTGATTGTGCCCACCTATTGCGGCAACGGCCCGCTTTGGTGGACCGTCGCCCCACCTGAGGTTAACGCCTTACTGCCCTCTGAGAGCTGAATCATGAAAAAACCGGTATTCACGGCTGATGGCGATGCCTCGGCCGATATTGTCATCGTCGGCTCGGGGATCGTCGGCGGCATGATGGCGGACCAGTTGGCCGGCCAAGGCTATTCCGTGCTGGTATTGGAGGCGGGCCTGCGTATCGATCGCGCGCAGGCCGTCGAAAACTGGCGCAATATGCCGTTTGATAACCGTGCGGGCTCCGATTTTCAAGGCTTGTACCCGCAATCAGCCTACGCCACCGCGCCGCTCTATTTTCCGCCAAACGATTATGTCGCGTTAAGTGGCCCAAGCGCGGACAGCTTTAAGCAGGGCTATTTACGCACCGTGGGCGGCACGACCTGGCACTGGGCGGCCTCCTGCTGGCGCCATCTGCCAAACGATTTCAAAATGAAAACGCTGTACGGGGTTGGCCGCGACTGGCCCATCGCCTATGACGATCTCGAGCCCTACTACTGCCGCGCGGAGGAGGCGATTGGCGTCGCCGGCCCAAACGATCCGGCCAAACAATCGCCTTCAGCGCGCAGCAAGCCTTATCCCATGGATATGGTGCCCTGGGCCCACGGAGATACGCGGTTCGCCGAAGTGGTCAACCCGCACGGTTACCGCTCCGTACCGATCCCCCAAGGGCGCAGCACGCGACCATGGCAGGGGCGGCCCACCTGCTGCGGCAACAATAACTGCCAACCTATCTGCCCGATTGGCGCCATGTATAACGGCATCCATCACATCGAACGCGCCGAAATGAAAGGAGCGCTCGTGCTGGCGGAAGCGGTGGCGTACAAAATCGATACCGATGGGCAAAATCAGGTTACCGCCGTGCATTGGCTGGACAACCAAAAGCGGTCGCACAAAGCCAGCGCCAGCGCGTTCGTCCTGGCATGCAATGGCATCGAAACCCCGCGCCTGCTGTTGATGGCCGCCAATGCGCAAAACCCGAATGGGATCGCCAACAGCTCCGATCAGGTTGGCCGCAATATGATGGATCACTCCGGCTTTCACTGCACCTTCCTGGCGAAAGAGCCGCTGTGGCCAGGACGCGGCCCGGCGCAGAGCAGCTGTTTGGTCGGCCCGCGCGATGGGGATTTCCGCAAGCATTACTCAGCCAACAAGATGATCCTCAATAACATCAACCGCGTTTTGCCGGCTACGCGTCAGGCCCTGGCGCAGGGCCTGGTGGGGAAAGCGCTGGATGACGAGATCCGCCGCCGCGCGGCGCACGGCGTCGATTTGTCCATCAGTCTGGAACCGCTGCCCGATCCCAATAACCGTCTGACGTTGAGCGCAACGCGCAAAGACGCCCACGGTTTGCCTTGCCCGGACATTTACTATGACGTGGGGGACTATGTGCGAAAAGGGGCTGAAGCGGCGCACCGGCAGCTCAAGCATATTGGCCAATTGTTTGATGCCGATGAATTCAACATCACCACCAGCCTGAATGCCAATAATCACATTATGGGCGGCACCATCATGGGCAACGATGAGAAAAATTCCGTGGTGAACGGCGATTGCCGTGCGCACGATCATCCGAACCTGTGGCTGCCCGGCGGTGGCGCCATCCCTTCAGCCAGCGTGGTGAACAGCACGCTGACGATGGCGGCCCTGGGCCTTAAAGCGGCGGACGACATTGCCCGCAAACTGGCGGTGAAATCATGAGAAAACCTGCAAGGATAGCCTGGCTGGCGCTGCTCCTCGCGGCGGGCGGCGGCTCGGCGTTCGCCGCCGACGAAGGACCGTATTTCAGCGCCGAGCTGATTGAAAAAGGCGAGCGGCTCGCGGTGGCAGCGGACTGCCAGGCCTGCCACACCCAAACGGGAGGCGGCGAGCGATTTGCCGGCGGTTACAGCATCGCCACGCCGGTAGGCGTGATTTACACCACCAACATCACCCCCGACAAGGAAACCGGCATTGGCCGCTACAGCGAAGCGCAATTCGCCCGCGCCGTGCGTGAAGGCATTCGCGCGGACGGCACCCCGCTGTACCCGGCAATGCCTTATACGTCATACGTCAAATTGAACGACGAGGACATTCACGCGCTGTACGCCTACTTTATGAACGGCGTCGCCCCCGTCGTTCAGCACAACAGGCGAACCGAACTGCCCTTCCCCTTTAACCTGCGCTTTATCATGCCGGCCTGGAACAGTTTGTTTCTGGAAGAGGGGCATTTCAGCGCCGACAGCAGCGAAGATGCGCAATGGAACCGCGGCGCCTACCTGGTCAACGGCCCTGGACACTGCGATACCTGCCATACGCCGCGCAACGTGTTACTGGCTGAATACAGCGGGCAACCGCTTTCCGGCGCCATGGTCGGCAGTTGGTATGCGCCCAATATTACTTCCGACCCGATCAGCGGCATTGGCGGATGGAGCCAGGCTGAGCTAATCCAGTATTTGAAAACCGGGCGCGCGGCGGGAAAAAACCAGGCGGCGGGGGGCATGGCGGAAGCGATAGAAAACAGCCTGCAATATTTGTCGGACGACGATCTGGCCGCGATTGCCGCTTACCTGAAAAACAGTCCGCCGATCAGAGATCGACGCGATACGCGGCCGGCAGACAGCTTTGGCAAGCCGTTCAACGTTGAACCCGAGCTGCGCGGCGCGCATCCGCCGACCGCCAACGAGACGGTGATTGACGGCGCCGCCTTGTTCAGCGGCAACTGCGCCAGCTGCCACCAACCCGACGGCAGCGGCAGTCAAAACCAGGCCTATCCATCGCTGTTCAACAACACGGCGACGGGCTCGCGCAATCCCTCCAATCTGATCTCGGCCATTTTGTTCGGCGTCGAGCGCCGCGTCGGGGATCAACATATCCTGATGCCGAATTTCGGCCCGCAATCCTATGTCAATCCCTTGAACGACCAACAGATTGCGGCGATCGGCAACTATGTCTTGCAACATTACGGCAACCCCGCGGCGCACGTCACCGCCGAAGACGTTGCGATCCTCAGACGAGGGGGCCCAGCGCCGTTGCTGGCCGAGATGCAGCCCTATATGGCACCGGGGTTGGGCGGCGGCGCGCTGGCGCTACTGGCCGCCATCGCGTGGCGGGTGCGCAAACGCCGCGGCGCGTGATTCATGCCAATTAAAGCTCCCTACGCTGGCGGCCGCAGGGAGCTTGTCTGCCGGCGCGCAAGGCTCTGATGCCATACGCCAATGATGTGCTAAAAATAGGCCCCGCCGGCGTTTTGCACTATTTTGGTTATGTCTGCCTGTTCATTCTGGGCGGTGCCTCGCTACGACGATAAACCCTGTACACCGTTCGCCTCGGTCACAAAACACAGTCAATCACGCCAGGAGCCCGACCATGAAAAACGCAACGTTCCCCAGCATCGCCAAGTTTTCCTTTCTGTCTTTATTATTGCCGGCCTGGATCACCCAGGCCGCTCCGCCGCAGCCGCAGCCGGGCAGCACCGCGCAAATCGTTTTGATTGGCACCTGGACAGGGGAAAGAGACGGCGATCGGGTTCAGCCGCCCGTTTATCCCAGCCAGGGGATGTATCGGTTGGCGCTCAACGAAGACGGCAGCCTGCTGCCATTGAATCGCATAAAAATGGACAGCCCTTCCTGGATAGTTCTGAGCAAAAATCGCCAATTTGCCTATACCACCAATGAAACTCAGCAAGGCCAAATCAGCACGCTCAGGCTCGGCAAAGGCGGCGACCCGCAACGCATCAGCGGCATCGACTCGCAGGGACAAGAGCCGACGCATGCCGCCATCAGTCCAGACGGGCGCTACTTATTGGCCGCCAATTACTCCAACGCCCCCGGGCATGCCAGCGTCATCGTGGCCCCCATTCTCCAGAACGGTGAACTCGGCGAGGTGCTGCAGCGCTTTCCCTTCACCAAGGGCTCAGAGGCCGTTGCCGAGCGGCAAGCCAGCGCCCATATTCACTCCGTCAACTTCACCCCCGATGGGCGCATGATGTACGCCGCCGATTTAGGTGGCGACATCATTCATGCCTTCTTCTACGACGCGGCAAATAAGGCCGCGCCGTTCAGGCTCGCGCCGGATTACGATTTGTCGTTTCCGCCGGGCACCGGCCCGCGACATATGATCTTTTCCGCAAATGGCAGATTCGCCTACGTGATCAGCGAAATGTCGGCGAATATTTTTGCCTACCAGATTAATAACGATCGGTTGGAGAACATCCAGACATTAGCGCTGACGGAAAGCACCCGCGCGGATGCAAAGGGCGGCGGCGGGCTGGCGTTTTCCCCTGACGGAAAATACCTCTATGCGAGCAATCGCCAAAAAACCAACGAAATCGTGGGTTATAAAATTAACCCGGAGAATGGCAAACTCACGCTGATTGGCCGCACGCTTTCCGGCGGAATCGAACCGCGCGCTTTCGCCTTCGATAAAAGCGGAAAGTTTCTGCTAGTCGCCAATGTGTTTAGTAATAACGTTACCGTATTACAACGCGATCTGGATACCGGCGAATTATATGGCAACGGCGTAAGCGTCCAGATAGGTACGCCAACTGACGTTAAATTTATCCACGAGTAAATTATTGCTGCGGCAATCCGTTTGTCGCAGCGCCAACATCGATTCTCTTGCCCACACGAGCGCCATACTTTACCCCATTCCCATGGCGTTTAACGTGTCGATAACGTGAACGCTCAGGTAATGAGAATCATCATCAGCGGCAAAGGAATTATAAAAGAGAAACGCCAAAACAATTCAAACCGGGTTGATATCATGGCGGCTACATTCAGGCAAGTTCCGGCGGCACACGGATATCCTTGCACGTCACGCCGTCGCTGAACCTAAACGAACCTAAACGTCCAACTGTCGGCCAATCGGTTTTTAATTGGCGCTTTTCCAACGTCAACAGGCGCCTCTGTATATAACATGAACATTCACTCATTGAAATTAATGCATATAGGGATAATTTCCCGCCATACAGGCCCGCAAACAACAAAACTGGGCGCATTGGCCGATGTGAAAGCGGATACCCCATGCCGCCAAGACGCAATAGCTCTCGCATCCAAAAGATAATAACACATTGAATATAATGATAAAAATACCATCAAAACGGCCTGATTTCATAATTTCACTTTAATTTCATCTTTTCAAAAAGCGCTCAACGCCTAATATCATGTTATTTCACCTTCCCAGAATCCCTTTTAACGCTATTCTAAGCAGCGAATACCTGATTCAAGAAACACAAGCCGAACGCAGAACGGCGTATACACGTTAACAGTCAATAGTCGATGCCAATCCCATGCGGCTTATCCTCTTTGCGGAGTGTCGTTTACATGGAATGATGAACGCGGTTTCTAAGATTATTGCTTAAGAATATTAATTAAACACATACGCAAGCTTTCGCAGGGACTTTCATGGAAAGAAATACACCCGTAGCCTTTACCTGATGTGCTACCGAATTCTAAACGGGCATTTAAAAATGACGCATTTTTAACCCGCATATCTTTTAATTATTTTTAATTCATGTCGTTTACTTATAAGAAAAAGGCAGCCTGGTTGCTATAAGCCAACCCCTTTGCAGCCGTATTTCTGGGTATTATTCTCATTATACTGGAGCTTATTAATGAATCAGCGTTTCGATATCATCGGTATTGGCCTTGGCCCGTCGAATCTTAGCCTGGCGGCCTTAGGGAGCGAAATCGAGGGATTTACGGGGCAATTCCTTGAGCGCAAACCTCATTTCTCCTGGCACCCGGGCATGATTTTGGCTGACTGCAACATGCAAACCAACTTTTTAAAGGATTTGGTGAGCGCGGTTGCCCCAACCAATCCCTACAGCTTTCTCAACTATCTGGTAAAAAACCGAAAATTCTACCGTTTCCTGACGACCGAACAGCGTACCGCATCGCGTGAAGAGTTCGCCGATTACCTCACCTGGGCCGCAAGCGGGATGGGATCGTTGGCGTTCAATCAAGACGTTCAGCGAGTCGAGTTTGACGATCGGCAACGCCAGTTCGTGGTGACCACCTCACGGGAGATCTTCCACGCCAGACACGTAAGCATCGGTATTGGCAAGAAAATAAAGTTACCGGATTGCGTGACGGCGCAAAACGATCGCTGTTTCCACGCCAGCGAAATGATGCTGCGCAACCCTAATCTGGCAGGCAAACGCGTGGCGATCGTCGGTGGCGGCCAGAGCGGCGCCGATCTGTTCCTGAATATTTTTAAAGGGGAATGGGGGCAGCCAGAACAACTCGACTGGATATCGCGACGCAACAATTACAACGCGCTTGATGAGGCGGCCTTTGCCAATGAATATTTCACGCCAGATTACGTCGAGAGTTTCTACTCACTGGACAGCGCGGCCAAGCGGCATATGCTGGCCGAACAAAAGATGACCTCAGACGGCATCACCAGCGAGTCGCTGCTGGCCATCTATCGCGCCATGTACCACCGCTTCGACGTACTGCGCGAGAAATTATGGGTGCGCCTGCTGCCCAGCCGTTCGCTGACGGCCGTAAAACACACGCTGGATAACGCCTACCAACTCGAAACGCGTCATCATCTCGATCACGGCGAGGAAACCTTCAAGGCGGACGTGGTGATCTTTGCTACCGGTTATCAATCGGCGACGCCTGAGTTCCTTGCGCCTCTGGCCCACCGACTGTTGACCACGGCGGACGGCGAGTACCGCATAGCCCCGGACTTTACCTTTGAGTGGGAAGGCCCGGCGGAGAACTGCTTATTTGCGATGAACGCCAGTATGCATAATCACGGCATTGCCGATCCTCAGCTGAGCCTGATGGCGTGGCGTTCGGCCCGCATTCTTAATCGGGCGTTAGACCACCAGCCATTTGATCTGGGAACAACGCCGACAGCCATTCAATGGCGCAGTGAAGGTGCGCCACCCGCGTTTTAAATACAAGAACGTCTTAATCATTGTCACTATGCTTTGATGGAATTACGGATATGAAAAGACAAATAAACAAGTTCATTATGAATCAGTTGGCCGTATTGGCCCCCGAATTCAAGGCCAGATTGATCTACAAAAGAGCATTTGGCAAACCGCTGAACTTGCAGGCGCCATCGACCTGGAATGAAAAAATCAATCACCTTAAGTTGAATGACTACAGTAAAAATGCCTTAGTCACTCAATGCGCAGATAAATATGCGGTTAGAGAGTACATCAAGGCAAAAGGATGTGAAGAGATCCTAAATGAGCTGTACTTTGCCTGTGATTCGGTACAGGAGATCCCATGGGAAACGCTGCCTGAGAAATTTGTCATCAAGGGGAATCACGGCTCAGGATATAATTTAATTTGCCAGAATAAACAATCGTTGAACATTAAAAGCGCCTCCCAGCTGATCGATGGCTGGATGAAAGACGATTACTGGAAAACCTATGTAGAACTCAACTACAAAGGGATACAAAAAAAGATCATTGGAGAAAAGTATATCGAATCGGCCAATGGTCACGGGCCTGAAGACTACAAAATTTATTGTTTTCGCGGCGTGCCATACTGCACCTTGCTGTGCGTCGGCAGGGATACCGGGACGCCGAAATATTACTTCTTCGACAAAGATTTCAAGTTCCTTTGCTATAGCGAGGACTGCCTGGCGTTGAGCCAGGAGGAGATAGATGCCTTCGTGAAACCGGAGGGATACGATGAGCTGTTTGAGTATGCCGCTCGTTTGTCAGCGCCCTTCGAGTTCGTGCGCGTTGATTTCTACATCTCTCAGGGCCAAATCATTTTCGGTGAGCTGACCTTTACCCCCTCGGCCGGGCTGGATACGGATATTCTGCCACCGACCGATGTTTTGCTTGGCAAGATGCTGACGCTGCAACAGCACTGATTATCATCAACAAAAGGCGGCGCAATTCCCCTGCGCATCCATCAAACAGGAGATACCGGCCGGCGTTTTCGCAGGCCGCCCGCCGGCATCTCACTGTGGGGCGGCGGGCCGGCATCTCACTGTGGGGCGGCGGGCCGGCACCGCCCCGCCACCTGCGCTTAATCCACTGCGGAGTGGCTTGCACCGCCATCGGGAACGTTCCCCCTTGGGCGACATAACCCCTTGAAAAACAATGGCATTAGAACATTAATAAGAATCGTTTACATATTTATAATAAAATGTTCTATATGTATAGGAAGCTATAATATAAGATACCGGAAAGTTTCCCTGGTGTTGTTGTGTGTCTTTGCCCTATTTTATAGGGCTTTTTTTTCGCTAACACCCATTGATGATTGAGTGTTTTTGCACCCATCAGCAGATTACCCCCTCAAAAAAACATAATCATTTCTAATTAATCGTAACCCTTCTTATTCCTGACTTGCCAATAATAACAATGAGTTGCTATTAACCCTGCGAAGCATCAGGCAGCCACCGCCTGACCCCGGCCGCACTTCGCCACTGAAATACCCGCCCGAAGGAGAGGTTTTTACTGGGCGCGTACCGATGCTAATATCGGCCTTTTTCGAGGACGCTGACCCGCATGTTATTGTCTCACCGGCATTTTATCTGCACGCTTCTGGCGCTCGCCATCGGCTTTTGGTTGCCGGGGGCCGTGCAGGCCAGGCCCGATCTGGAACGCAGGATCGGCGTGACCGTCGCCGATAGCGACTCTGCGGATTACCGCTTCAGCGATCTGCGCTTCACCTCCGCCGATGGTCAACGACGTTACCGCGTCCGTATCGCCCAGCCGCGTCGGGCGCCTGCGCCTGACGGCTATCCGACGATTTATTTCCTCGACGGCAATGCGGTGCTGATGGAGCTGAACGCCAGCTTACTGGCCAGATTGGCGACGGCGAAGCGGCCACCGGTGCTGGTGATGATCGGCTATGACAACGATCTGCGCATCGATGCCGCCGGCCGCGCCTACGACTATACGCTGCCTCTGCCGACGGGCATGAAGAAACCGCCGCAGGCGGGCGGGGGCGCGGAGGCCTTCCTGCAATTGATTGAAACGCGGATCAAACCGGCGATCGCCGCCAAACTGGCGGTCGATCAGCAGCGGCAAACGCTATGGGGCCATTCCTACGGCGGGCTCTTCGTTCTGCATACGTTATTCAACCATCCCGCCGCCTTCCAGCATTATATCGCCGTGGAACCCTCGCTGTGGTGGGGCAACGGCATGATCCTGCAAGAGGCGCAGCAGTGGGCAGAACGGCATCCGACGCCGGCGGCAAGGCTGCAGTTGTGGGTGGGTCTGGCGGAGCGCGAGCGCGCGGCCCCGCCCGGCGTGAAGAGCCCTGCACTGCCGGCGAACGCGGCGCAAATGCTGGCGGAACGCCTGGCAAAGCTCGACGGTCTTACCGTCGGCTATCGGGAGTGGCCCGGCTTGGGACACGGCGCCATGCTGGGTGCCGCCATCGAGCCGGCACTGAGCAGCGTGGCATATGAAGACTAAAGGAGGGTATCGACCGCATTTTCATCGGCGGCTCATATCTTCTGATAAGAAGAGCGTTTAATATCTGAGACAGCGCGCAGTCATCGCGGAACGGATGCGCAAAAACAAAGTGGCTCCCCCGTCGGCAAGTTAGCTTGCTCTATCCGGTGGAGCCGTACAGTACTGCAGTTTTCCCTGTGGGGCCCTGGTGAGGCGCAAGTAGGAAAAGATGGTGTTGGCAGGGCATTTCAGCGTTTTAATACTGCTTGTTTCGCTATTTTCTTCACCCTGTGATGCTTACTATAAGCGCCCGCCTGCACGGCGGAAAAGGGTGAAAACCACCCTTGAAATACATTAATAAAAGTGATAATAGAAGCGGTTGGGGCGAAAGCGTCTAGTTCAGATTTGAATAATTAAATCAGGGAATTATATTAAAAATGAATATTAATATCACCGACAAACCCAACCCGCAGGATGAAGAGTTCGTTATCGACAGCCTCTGGGCGCACAACCATAAAACCCAGCCCGTAGACATTCACCCGCTGTTCCTGACCGTCACCGACGACAACCAGCAGATCGTCGGCGGTCTGGTCGCACGTACCTGGTGGGGCGGCCTGGAAGTACAGTATCTTTGGGTCGGCGATCAATGCCGCAAAAGCGGTTACGGTCGCCAACTGATGCAGCTGGCCGAAGAAGAAGCCCGCAAGCGCGGTTGCCATATGGCCTACGTCGATACCTTCGATTTCCAGGCCAGAGGCTTCTACGAAAAACTGGGCTACCGAGTCTATGGCGAGCTGGGTGACTATGCGCATCGCCATACCCGCCATTACCTGGCTAAAAGCCTGTAACGCGGCCTGAGCGGCGCAGAGGTGGGTATGGGTTCATCGCATAAAAATAATGAATCTTATTTCAAGGGCCTCATTACCATGATGGAGCACCTGAGCGAGCCCTGGGGCATCAAAGACCAGCTGTCCCGCCACCTCTATATGAACCGCGCCGCTTATCTCTATACCAATACGCCGCTGAATTTCGACGTCGCGGGAAAATATGACCACGAATTCCCCGCCGACTGGGCCGATTCCGCCGCCGACTTTATCGAGCATGACAAGATGACCGAAGCGGCGCGCGATCGGGTCACGGTCATCGAGACGCACTACTGGTATGGCAAAGACAGCCTGACGCCGTTTATCAGCGAAAAGCTGCCGGTCTACAACGATGACAAACAGGTGATCGGCGTGATCTGGAACGCCAAGCCGATGAACAGCCTGTCGCCGCTGAAATACATCAATCAGCAAAAACCCAGCATCTTGACCACCGAAGTTAACAACGAGCTGTTCACCCGCGCCGAGCTCGATGTCATTTTCCTTATGCTGCAGCGATTTACGGTGAAAGAGATCGCCAAAATCTATAACGTCAGCAATAAGACCATCGAAAACCGCATTTATAATATTTACCAGAAGGCCAACGTGCATACTCAGCAACAGTTTGAGGAGTATTGCAAATACGCCAACCTGGATAACTACATTCCCGATCGCCTGATAACCAAGGGCATTCAGTTTATTTGAACCGCAAGGAAGATCTCACCGTGATAAAGATCGAAGATTATCCGCTCACCCGGGTGCCGCAGGATAAAAGAGTCTCGTTTTTAAGCGTGGCCATCGTGCATATGGGCATGCTGACCGCGCTGGACCAGTTCATGCTCGGCGCCGTGCTCGGCAACTCCATGACGTTGATTGACGCCTTCACCGCCATTTTCGTCGGCAGCCTGATCTTCGGCGTGGTGACCTATGGGCTTGGGATGGCGGGCATGCGCGAAGGGATTTCCGGCAGCCTGCTGGCGCGCTGGTGCGGCTTTGGCCGCCTGGGCTCGGTGCTGATCGGCGTGGTCGTGGCCGTCAGCCTGCTGGGTTGGTTCGGCATTCAAAACGCCATTTTCGCCAAGTCGCTCGATTTCGCGCTCGGCAATAAGCTGGGCTTTGGCCTGGCCGCCGGGCTCTCGGGCACGCTGTTGACCATCCTGGTGGCATTCGGCTTCAAGGCGTTGCGCATCGCCGCCCGTATCGCGGTGCCGATGTTCATTATGCTGGTGGCCTATATTTCAGTGACCGCGCTTTCCGGCCATAACCTGCAGGAGATCATCCAGCTGGCGCCGCCGGGTGAACCATTGACCATCAGCGCCGGCATCACCATCGTCGTCGGCGGCGCCATCGTGGCCAGCCTGATGACGCCCGATCTGACCCGTTACTCCAAAAACGGCAAACACGTGCTCGGCGTTACGATCTTCACCATCGTCGCCGGCGAGTTCGTGGTGAATGGCCTGGCTATCCTGATCGCCAAAACCCTGGGCACCGCGGATGTGGTCACCATCATGTCGCAAGCGGCCGGCGGCGCCGGTTTGCTGGTGGTGGTGTTTTCCACCCTGCGCGTCAACGATCTCAACCTGTACTCCTCTTCGCTGGGCATCGTCAACGCGGTGGAAGGCATCACCGGCAAAAAGCTGAAGTACACCTACACCACGTTGGCGATCGGTATTCTGGGCACCACGCTGTCGGTGTTGGGCATTCTCGACCGCTTCGTCGACTTCCTGACGGTGCTGGGCGTGGTCTTCCCGCCCATTATCGGCATCATGCTGGTGGACTATTACCTGCTGCGCAGCCACCGCAAAATCCTGGACGAGAGCCGCCGTACGGGCCAGTTGCCGAACGAAACCCCAACCATCGGCTGGGCGGCGATCGTCGCCAGCATCGCCGGCGGCGCCGTTGGCCTGGCGACCGAATGGGGCGTACCGACCATCAACTCACTGGTGGCCGCCAGCCTGCTGTATTGGGTGCTCAAGCTGGCCTTCAGTCGGGCGCAAAAACCCCTGGCCGCGCAGAAGTCGCTCTGATTTTCGCACAGGCGTTAACGCACTCCTCCGATGACGGGGGAGTGTTTTATTGCTCGCAAAGTGCGGAGTTCAGCGCAAAGGAATAGGCCGATCGCGCAGACAAACGGCCGTGGTGGTAAGGGTCCCTGGTGTCGGTAGCAAGCTATCCATTATGCTCAGAGTGCGGGAACATCCCCCTCTGAGCTTTTTATTATAAAAGTCGTTAGCTTCAGTGTTTTGATCGTAAAGAAAAACTTCAGCTTGCATGAACAGTAGCCCATGAAATCGCCTTTGGTCAACATAAAAGTGAACATAAAATTGGCTTTTGTGTTCACTTTTCCATAAGCAAAAGCTAATCAATTGATTTGCACAGCTTTATCATTTCCCCAACCCGCCTTCCGCATCCACGTCGCCCACCCCTCGCCAAGCCGCTGACAGAAAGCAATAATTAACGAAAATAATCAGTCTGTTATCCTATTCCCTGCGCCTTTTTATCTGGACAACGCCAACGCGTAAGATATAGTGAAGCCAGCGTAATGTTTGTAAGGACAGCCTATGAAAACCCCCAACGCACAGCGCAAAATCAACATCATTAAAAATATTGAATATCTAATGCGTACCCGCGGTGAAACCAAGGCTTCCTTTTCCAACCGCAGCGGCCTGACGCGCACTACCCTATACAAAATTCTTGATGGAAGAGTGAACAACGTTCAGCAATCCACCGTTAATCGGATTTCAGATTTTTTCGGTGTCTCCTGTGAAGAGATCGAAGACTACGATCTGGAAAAACTGGAGCTGCTCAACGAAACGTTGTCCACCGAAGGCAACAAGAACCCTTCCGCCATTCCGGTGATCCCGCAGTCGCGCTATCTGGCCGTCTCGCAGCGCAAGATCGGGCAGCTGGTCACCGAGTTTCCTTTGACTTATTTCTTCGGCGATGAGTCGAACATGTTGGCAATGAAAATAGAGACCGAAATTAAAGGGTCATTCATTCCGGGCGAAGTCATTATCATCAAACGTCCGCCGGTACTGATTTGCGATTCACCTTTGCTGTATCACTCGGGAAAAAGCGGCTTCTTTGTGGTTGACGACAAAGACAGCGAAAGCATGGACAAACGCCTTCAGGAGACGGTGCAATTCCTGGGTTATATCGTTGGAGAAAGGTTATAAATGGAACCGAATCAGAAGTTCAAGCTGTTGGGCTTCACCCGACATGGCACCATCGCGGCCAATGTCATGGTATTGGCCACCGGCAAAACCATTACCATGGGGCTCAATGAGCTGGCCGACAGCGAAATATCGGAAGATCTGAGCCGGCACGAGCTGCAGGCGCTGTACCGTAAACTCTACGGCGACAATCAACAAAAAACCGCCTATGAGCTCAGCGATCGCCATGAACGTTCCTGGTACGCCTACCTGATTATTACCGTGGCGCTCAGCGTGATTTATATCTTCTCGACGCTGTGCGGCGTCAAGCCGATCCAAATTCCGGTGCTGAATCTCATCACGCCGCCGGCGATCTTCATCTATCCGCTCACGTTCATTCTGGTGGACATTCTCAACGAGTTCTATGGGTTGCGGCTGGCCAGACGCACCATCATCATCTCGTTCATCGCCAACCTGACCTTCGTTCTCGGCGTCTGGGTGACGACGCTGGTGCCGAGCATTCCACAGTGGGAGTACAGCGAGACCTACAACGGCATCGTGCACAGCATCATGGCGGTGCTGGTGGCCTCTTCGGCGGCCTATCTGATCTCCGAGAACGTCAACTCCTATCTGCTTTGCAAGATCAAGGAGTTGACCAACTCCCGCTACCTGTTCGTGCGCGTGATCACCAGCACCGTAATCGCATCGGCCATCGACAGCGTGGTGTTCTGTACGCTGGCGTTCTACAACGTGCTGAGCTGGGACATCATCAAAACCATGATCCTGTCTCAGTTCCTGATCAAGGTGGTTTACGCCCTGCTGGGCGTCGGGCCGATTTACGCCACCCGCAGTCTGTTTAACCGCTACATCAATACCGAACAAGCAAAGGGCAATGAATATGCATATCCAAAAGCAAGATAAGATCACCCATCTTGGCGCGAACTCCGATTATCCGGACCAATATGCTCCCGCATTGCTCGAAGCCTTGCCGCGCGCACGCGGCCGCGATCTGATCGGCGTGGACGAACGGCAGCTGCCGTTCAGCGGCTTTGATCTGTGGACCGCCTTCGAGTTGTCGTGGCTCAACGGCAAGGGCAAACCGGTGGTGGGCATCGGCGAATTTACCTTCCCGCACTCTTCTTCCAACCTGATCGAATCGAAATCGTTCAAGCTGTATCTCAACAGCTTCAACCAAACGCGCTTCGACAGCGTGGAACAGGTGAGCGCCGCCATGCAGAAGGATCTGTCGCAGGCGGCCAATGGCCAGGTCACCGTCAAGCTCTATCCGGGTTTGGAAGGTTATCCGGCGCAGATCGATCGTCTGCCGGGCATCAACATCGACGATCTGGATATCGCGGTCGACGACTTCGCCTTCAAACCGGAATACCTGAGCGGCGCGGCCGATCAAGGGGAGCACGTAGCGGAGACGCTGTCTTCCAATCTGCTGAAATCCAACTGCCTGGTCACCAACCAGCCGGACTGGGGCAGCGTGGTGATCCACTATGAAGGCCGCAAAATCGATCGCGAAAGCCTGCTGCGCTACCTGATCTCCTTCCGCCAGCACAACGAATTCCACGAGCAGTGCGTCGAGCGCATTTTCAACGACATCAAGCAGAGCTGCCGCCCGGAAAAACTCAGCGTGTTCGCGCGTTACACCCGCCGCGGCGGCCTGGACATCAACCCCTTCCGCAGCGATTTCGAAACGGCGCCGACGCTCGGCCGCCTGATCAGACAGTAAGCCTCATCCCCCAATGCTCCCGCCAGGGAGCATTGTTTCTCTCGCTTTCATCTCCCTGTTATTTTTCGCCATTATCGTCGTCAGCGGCTATCTTCAAAGCACACTGACGGAGATTAACGACGCATGCCTGACCTTTCTCGCAGAGACATCCTGCGGGCTGCCGCCATCGGATCGGCGTTCTCGCTGTTGCCCGCCTCGATTCGCAAAGCGCTGGCCATTCCCGCCAATAACCGCACCGGCACCCTGCGCGACGCCGAACACGTGGTGATCCTGATGCAGGAGAACCGCTCTTTCGATCACTACTTCGGCACCTTACCGGGCGTGCGCGGCTTCAGCGATCGATTTACCATTCCACTGCCCGGCGATCGCCTGGTCTGGCAGCAACAGGGCGCTGAACGGCTGGTGCTGCCCTACCATCTGGACAGCAAACGCGGCAACGCCCAGCGCGTCACCGGCACGCCGCACTCGTGGGTGGATGAGCAAGCCGCCTGGGATCACGGCCGCATGAGCGCCTGGCCCACCTACAAAACGCCGGCCTCGATGGGCTACTACCGCCAGCAGGAGCTGCCGTTCCAGTTCGCGCTGGCCAACGCCTTCACCCTGTGCGATGCCTATCACTGCTCCATCCACGCCGGCACCAACACCAATCGGCTGTTCCACTGGACCGGCACCAACGGCCCGTCCGCCGCCGACGTGGCGGTAGTGGTCAACGAATGGGACAGCCCCGGCCCGGCAGAGATCGGCTACCGGTGGACCACCTATCCGGAACGGCTGGAGGCGAGCGGCGTCAGTTGGAAGGTATACCAATTCCTGCCGGACAACTTTACCGACAACCCGCTGGCGGGCTTTCGCCAATACCGCGCCGCCAGCATTCAGGTGGGCAACCCGGCTCGGCCGCCAAAAGACTTCAACGCCTTCGTGCCTTATCGCGACGAGCTCAACGCGACCGCGCCGCTGTACAAAGGCAACGGCAACACCCTGCCGGCCGCCGACGGCAACGATCTGGACACCATGCTGGCCGGATTCCGCACCGACGTGCAGCAGGGCAAACTGCCGCAGGTCAGTTGGATCATCGCGCCGGCGGCCTATTCGGAACATCCCGATCCCTCCAGCCCGGTGCAGGGCGGCTGGTTCACTCAAGAGATCCTCAACGCGCTGACCGACAACCCGGAGGTGTGGAGTAAAACCGTGCTGCTGGTCAACTACGACGAAAACGACGGTTTTTTCGATCATATGCCTTCGCCTTCCGCGCCGTCGCTGCGCGAAGACGGCAGCTTCGCCGGTAAATCGACGGTGCCGTTCGATACCGAGATCTTCCAGCACGTGGCGCCGCCCGGCTCGCAGAACCAGCCGCCGCCGGACGGCCGCATCTACGGCCCCGGCCCGCGGGTGCCGATGCTGGTGCTGTCGCCCTGGAGCCGCGGCGGCTGGGTCAATTCGCAGGTCTTCGATCACACCTCGGTGCTGCAATTCCTGGAAAAGCGCTTTCAGGTGCATGAACCCAACATCAGCGCCTGGCGCCGCGCGGTGTGTGGCGATCTCACCTCGGCGTTCAACTTTGTCGATCCTAACGGCGAAGCATTGCCGAGCCTGCCCGCCACCAGCCGCCACGCCGCCGACGGCCTGCGCCAGCGTCAGGAACAGCTGCCGCAGGTGCCGCTGCCGCCGCCCGCCCGCCAGCGTTTACCCCACCAACGCCGCCTGGCGCGCCCTTCCCGCGCTCTGCCCTACCAGCTGCACGTCGAGGCCAGCGTCGCGACCGAGCAGCGCCGCGTGACGCTGAACCTGTTCAACACCGGCGAGCAAGGGGCGGTGTTTCACGTCTACGACCGGCGAGACCTGACGCAAATCCCGCGCCGCTATACCGTCGAGGCCGGCAAGGCGGTCAGCGACGACTGGCGGGCGGAAAATGAGTACCATCTGTGGCTGCTCGGCCCCAACGGCTTTCATCGTGAACTGCGCGGCGCCCTGAGCCGGCCGCAGCCTGAGGTGCGTTTGCGCCCGACGGGCCGCAACCTGCTGCTGCAGTTGAATAACCCGGCCCCCGAAGCGATAACGGTCACCCTCGTACGCTGCCCTTACACGCAGCAAGGCCCGTGGCCTATCACGCTGCCTGCGGGCGGCAGCCACCAGCAAGCGTTTGACGCCCGCGCCAGCGGCGGTTGGTACGATATTACGCTGCAAAGCGCCGGGGGCTGGCTGCGTCGCCTGGCGGGGCGGCTGGAAGATGGCGAACACAGCGTCAGCGACCCGCTGATGGGCCATGAGTAACTATCGGCACTGTGGGAGTTCAAAAATCGAAAGGATATCGCTTATCATTGCGTTCTCGTTCTTCGCCGATTACCCAAGGATCTTCATGCCCGCTGTTCTTATCGCCAAAGCCGGCCGCTGGTTGGCCGCCTGTGTGTTGCTGTTGGCCGGGGCCGCTCAAGCCGCGCCGATCGTCGTCACCGATGTCGCCGGCCGTCAGGTCACCCTGCCGCAACCGGCCAAGCGCGTTATCCTGGCCGATGCCCGCGCACTGCTGGCGCTGAATATTCTGCATCCGCAGGAGCCGCTGAAAAATATCATTGCCTGGGACAACTCGCTGAAGGTCAAAGCGCCGGATCTGGTTGAGGCCTATGCGAAAAAATTCCCGCAGGTCATGCAAATCCCTACCTTCGACAACCCCTACACCAGTGACTTCAGCGTGGAGAGCGCGGTGGTGCGCCAACCGGACCTGATCATTTTCGACATCGGTCTGCTGAGCAAATTGAAGGACAGCGGCGTACTGACCCAGCTGGAAAAAGTCGGCATCCCGGTGCTGATCATCGATTTCCGCCAGCAGCCGCTGACCAACACCGTCGCCAGCATGGCGCTGTTGGGCAAAGTGTTTGACGAGCAGCCCAACGCCGACGCCTTTATCCGTTTCTATCAGCAACGCCTCGAGCTGGTGCGCCAGCGCGTCGCCACGCTGAAACCGGAGCAGCGCCCCAGCGTCTTCATCGAACGCAGCGCCGGCATCAAAGGCGAGCAGTGCTGCAATACCTTCGGCAAAGGCAGCTTCGGGCAGTTTATCGATACCGCCGGCGGCGACAATATCGGCAGCAAACTGTTTTCAGACATGGGCGGTGAAGTGAACGTCGAACAAGTGATCGCCAGCAATCCGGATTTCTATCTGCTGACCGGCGCCGACTGGAGCCGTGGCCATCGCGGTACGCTGGCCGTGCCGCTGGGCTACACCACCGATATGGCCACCAGCCAAAAGAAACTGGCGCATCTGCTGGATCGCACCGGCATTAACGTGTTGAAAGCGGTGAAAGAAAAACGCGTGATGGCGATTTATCATCAATTTTACGACACGCCGCTCAACTTTATCGCGGTCGAGGCGATCGCCAAATTCCTGCACCCGGCGCTGTTTAAAGATATTGATCCGCAAGCGGATATCGAAAGCGTGCACCAGAAATTCACCGCGCTGGATTACAGCGGGGTCTTCTGGCTTACGCCGCAATAATCCCCGCCAGGGCCCGCCAACCGGGCCCTGCTACCGGCATCCTTCATGTAGTTACCCGCTTAACTATTCCATAACAATTCTATTTACTTGCCAATAATTATCATTAAGATTGTCGTTTCTAAAAAAACACATCCGGGTCTGAAACTTCTAAGGCATTATTATGTCAATTCTTTTTCGCCTCTCCCTGCTGGCGACCTCTATCGCCGTTGCTTTCCCCATCCTTGCTGCTGATAACTCATCTCAAAACGATGCCGATACGGTAACCGTCGTCGGCAACTGGCTGGACAACCCTGATACCAGTTCGGTGCTGCTCAACCATCCGGGCGCGCGATCCATCGTCACTCAGCAGCAGATGCATGAGCAAGGCGACCAAACCATCGCCGACAGCCTGCGCGGTGTGCCCGGCGTGCAGGTGCGCGACAGCAACGGCACCGGCGGCAGCGACATTTCGCTCAACGTCGGCGTGCGCGGCCTGACCTCACGCCTTTCTCCGCGATCCACCATTCTGATGGACGGCGTTCCGTTGGCCGTCGCGCCTTACGGCCAGCCACAGCTGTCGATGGCGCCGCTGTCGATCGGCAACCTGCAATCGGTTGACGTGGTGCGCGGCGGCGGCGCGGTGCGCTACGGGCCGCAGAACGTCGGCGGCGTGATCAACTTCGTTACCCGAGACATTCCCAAAACGTTTGGCGGCACCGCCAGCGTACAAACCCAGGGCGCCAGCCACGGCGGCCTGAAGACCCTGACCAGCGCCTCGGTGGGCGGCACCGCAGACAACGGTCTCGGCGCCGAACTGCTCTATTCCGGCCTGCACGGCCAGGGCTACCGCGACAACAACGACAACACCGACATCGACGATTTCATGCTGAAAACGCGTTATGCGTTTACCGATCGCGACGAACTGTTGGCCAATTTCCACTACTACGACGCCAAAGCCGGCATGCCGGGCGGGCTGAGCAGCGCGCAATACGCGCAGAACCCGTTCCAGTCCACGCGGCCGTGGGACCAGTTCGAAGGCCGCCGCAAGGATATGTCGTTCAAGTACAAACATCAGGAAGACGACAAACAGTTCGAAGTGTTGACCTACTTCACCGACAGCTACCGCGGCAGCAACATCGAATCGGAAGGCACCGGCAAAAACGCGGGCCAGCGGCGCATGGTCTCCTATCCGCGCCACTATTCAACCTGGGCGATCGAACCAAGTTACTCGCAGGTCTTCCGTTTCTGGGATATGGCGCACGAGATCACCCTCGGTTACCGCTACCTGAATGAAACCATGGATGAAAAGGCGTCTCGTTCGGCCTGGTATAACCCGGCGAATATCGGCTCGACGCCGGAGACCCCGGACTATTACCAGCACACCTCTGGCGGCACCGCAGCCAACGCGTTCTATATCGACGACACCATTAACGTCGGCAACTGGACGGTCACGCCGGGCCTGCGTTATGAAAGCATTCGCACCCACGTGGACGATTCGTTCAACAACATCAGCCGCGAGAAAAGCTACAGCGAGCCGCTGCCGTCATTGAACGTGATGTACCACCTGTCTGACGCCTGGAAACTGTTCGCCAACGCCAACACCTCGTTCGGCAGCATGCAGTATTTCCAACTGACCAAAGGCGGCAACGGCAACCAGCCGGCGCCGGGGCTGACGGCGGAAAAAGCGCGTACCTATGAGTTCGGCACCCGCTACGACGACACCGTGGTTAAGGCCGAGGCCACGCTGTTCTATATCGACTTCGATAACCAGCTGCAGTACATCAGCAACGACGTGGGCTGGACCAACATGGGCGCCACCAAGCACAAAGGCATCGAGCTGGCGCTCAGCTACGATCTCAGCGAGCTGAATCGGGCGCTCGACGGCGCCAGCGTCTACACCAGCTATACCTACACCAAGGCCAGCACCGACAAGGGCGACTTCGCCGGTAAAGATCTGCCGTTCTACTCGCGCCAGGTCTATACCGTCGGTACGCGTTACGCCACCGGCAGCTGGGTATGGAATCTGGACGGTTACGCGCAGTCCAAACAGCATTCGCCGGGCACCGGGCCGGAGTACGTCACGCAGGAAAGCGCCGATGGTCAGTTCGGCAATATCGCCGGTTACATGGTGTGGAACATGCGCGGGGAATATAATTTCGGGCCGCAGCTATCGAACCTGACGCTGGGGGCCGGAGTGAAAAACCTGTTCGATCAGCGCTACTTTACCCGCTCCAACGACAATAACTTCGGCAAGTACGTCGGTGAACCGCGCACCTTCTTCGTGCAGGGTTCCGTCGCATTCTGACCCCCAGCGCCCACTACAGGCGCTTCGCTCATCCATACCGCCCGCTCGCATCGCGGGCGGTATTTCCTGCGCCTGACCCGCCCTATTTTTTGATCTTCCTCACTCCCCAAACGCCTGACGCATTATTTCATTGCTTTGCTAAACCGGTTCTTCTATTTTAGCCACCCATCAGACATCGGTAGAAACAGGGATTAAGCATGGCGAATCGCGTATGGGTGCTGGGCGACGCAGTGGTCGATTTGGTGCCAGAAAATTCAAACAGTTATCTTAAATGCCCCGGCGGCGCGCCGGCTAACGTGGCGGTGGGCGTCGCCCGCTTGGGCGGCGACAGCGCCTTTATCGGCCGAGTGGGGCAAGACAGCTTCGGCGCCTTTCTGCAGCAGGTGCTGAGCGAAGAAGGGGTGGATATTGACCATATGCTTTCGGATCCCGAACACCACACCTCCACGGTAGTGGTGGATCTCGATCAGCACGGTGAACGCTCATTCACGTTCATGGTACAGCCCAGTGCCGATCTGTTTTTACAGCCTGACGATCTGCCGGCCTTCCAACGCGGCGAGTGGCTGCATCTCTGCTCCATCGCGCTGTCGCAGGAGCCCAGCCGCAGCGCGGCCTTTACGGCAATGGAAAACATTCGGGCGGCCGGCGGGCGGGTCAGTTTCGATCCCAATATCCGCGAAGAGATCTGGCGCCAACCGGAAGCGCTGCGCCCCTGCCTGCAAAAGGCGTTGCTGCTGGCGGACGTGGTGAAACTGTCGCGCGAAGAGCTGGTTTTCATCAGCCATCTTGACGATGTGGAGAACGGCATCCGCTGGATGATGCAAACCTACCCGTTGCGCCTGTTGCTGGTCACGCTGGGCGGCGACGGCGTCTACGTGCATGACGGCCAACGGCTGCGTCATTTCCGCGCGGCGCCTGTCGTGCCGGTCGATACCACCGGCGCCGGCGACGCGTTTGTCGCCGGGCTGTTAGCGGCCCTGGCGCGCCTTCACGCTTTGCCGCAAGAAGCGCAATGGCCGGCGATTATCGCTCAGGCTCAGGCCTGCGGCGCGCTGGCCACCACCGCCAAAGGCGCCATGACCGCCCTGCCGCGCGCCGAAGAGCTCGCCGCTTTTCTGCGCTGATCCCCTGCAACCACGGCGATCCCCTGGGCGCCGTGGTCTTTTAACCCCACGATTTGCGCACTCGATCACAATAGCTGAATCGGGTTAGCAAACTTGATTGCCAGTCCGCTTCTCGATCGTTATCTTTCGCCATGAAAAACCGGTTTAGCAATTTAGCAAAAAATAATAACAACCCTTCCCGGATGATAGACGATGATGAAAAAACTCAGCTATTTGGCGATAACAACAGGGCTTTTCCTCTCCACTTCTGCCGCTGCAGCCTCCGGCGACGGCAGTATCGAGGCGCGTCTTAACGCGCTGGAACAACGTCTGGCGCAGGCGGAACAGCGCGCCGCTCAGGCTGAAACCCGCGCCACGGCGGCGGAACGCCGGGCGCAACAGCTGGAGCAGCGCACCGCCAGCACCGAGCGGCAAACCGCGCGGGTCGCGCAACGCGCCGCCGCGCTGGAAACGCAATCCCCCGTGACCGGCGCGCTAAAACTGAACGGCTTCAACGATCTGAAGCTATACGGCGACGTGGAGTTCAATCTGGACGGCGCCAGCCGCAGCGGCCAACTGACGTCGTTGAAAGGCAGCGATCACAAGGATTGGAAACCCGGCAACAAAGAGCGCTGGGACATCAACGGCCGCATTCTGGTGGGGCTGGACGGCTATCGCCGCAATCCGGACGGCAACTTCTCCGGTTTCAGCGTCCAGCCGCTGGCGGACATGACCGGCAAAATGAACCTGGACGACGCCGCTTTCTTCTTCGGCAATGAAAAGAACTGGCAAACCAAAATCGGCCGCTTCGAAGCCTACGACATGTTCCCGCTGAATCAGGACACTTTCATTCAGTATTCAGGCAACACCGCCAACGATCTTTACGCTGACGGCTTTGGCTATATCTATATGATGAAAGAAGGCCGTGGCCGCAGCAGCAGCGGCGGAAACCTGATGTTGAGCAAATACGCCGGGGATGTCTATTTCGAACTGAACACGCTGGTGGAAGACGGCACTTCGCTGTTCCAGGACAACAGCTACCACGGCAATGCGCTGAACAATAAGAAAAACGTCGCCTATTTGCGCCCGGTGATCGCCTGGAAGAAAGAGGCCTTCAGCATCGCGGCGGCGATGGAAAGCAACGTGGTGAATAATGCCTACGGCTATCAGGACAGCCAGGGCCGCTTCGTCGATCAATCCAAGCGCAACGGCTACGGCATGACCATGAGCTGGAACACCAACGCGGCCGATCCGGATAACGGCGTGGTGGCCAACCTGAGCACCGCCTACCTGGACGCCGCCGGCGAGCAGGACTTGACCGCCGGCGTCAACGTGCTGTGGCGGCGCTTCGAACTGGGTTATATCTATGCGCACAACAACATCAAAGAGTTCAATACCGCCGGGATCGCCGCCGATATCCACAATCCGCTCAGCGAGCCGGGCAACTACGACATCCACACCGTTCACGCGTCGTATCAGATACCTAACATTATGAATATGAAGAATTTCAATGTGTATTTAGGCGCCTATGTTTCGCTGCTGGAAGCCAACGCCGAGAACAAGATCGCCAACGGCGACAACGACCAGCGTTACGGCGTGCGCGCCAGATTCAAGTATTTCTTCTGACATCGATGAACGTATTTCCGCCGCGTAGAGCGCGGCGGCATTTTAATTCAGCAAGGGGACAACATGGACATTACCGCAACCGCCAACGCGCTGTTGCCGCTGCTCGGCGGTAAAGAGAACATCGCCAGCGCCGCCCACTGCGCCACGCGCCTGCGCCTGGTGCTGGTGGACGACAGCAAGGTGGACAAAGAGGCCATCGGCAAACTGGACGGCGTCAAAGGCTGCTTCAGCAACGCCGGTCAGATCCAGGTGATCTTCGGCACCGGGCTGGTCAACAAGGTGCATGCGGAATTCATCAAGGCGGCGGGCGTCAGCGAATCCAGCAAGGCCGAAGCCGCCGATATCGCGGCGAAAAAGCTCAACCCGCTGCAGCGCATCGCCCGCCTGCTGTCGAACATCTTCGTGCCGATCATCCCGGCCATCGTCGCCTCCGGCCTGCTGATGGGGCTGCTCGGCATGGTGAAAACCTATGGTTGGGCGGATGCCGACAGCGCGCTGTTCGTGATGCTGAACATGTTCAGCTCGGCGGCGTTCATTATCCTGCCGATTCTGATCGGTTTCACCGCCGCCCGCGAATTCGGCGGCAACCCCTATCTGGGCGCCACGCTCGGCGGCATTCTGACGCACCCGGCGCTGACCAACGCCTGGGGCGTCGCCGGAGGGTTCCATACCATGAACTTCTTCGGTCTGGAGATCGCCATGATCGGCTATCAGGGCACGGTATTTCCGGTGCTGCTGACGGTGTGGTTCATGAGCCTGTTGGAAAAACGCCTGCGCAAGGTGATCCCCAACGCGCTGGATTTGATCCTGACACCGTTCCTGACGGTCGTGATCTCCGGGTTTGTCGCCCTGCTGTTTATCGGCCCCGCCGGCCGGGCGCTGGGCGACGGCATCTCCTTCGTGCTCAGCACGCTGATCGCCCATGCCGGTTGGTTCGCCGGCCTGCTGTTCGGCGGCCTCTATTCCGCCATTGTCATCACCGGCATCCATCACAGCTTCCACGCGGTGGAGGCCGGGCTGCTCGGCAACCCCAACATCGGCGTCAACTTCCTGCTGCCGATTTGGTCGATGGCCAACATCGCTCAGGGCGGCGCCTGCCTGGCGGTGTATTTCAAAACGCGCGATGCCAAAATCAAAGCCATCGCGGTGCCTTCAGCCTTTTCCGCCATGCTCGGCATCACCGAGGCGGCGCTGTTCGGCATCAACCTGCGCTTCGTGAAACCGTTCCTGGCGGCGCTGGCGGGCGGCGCGCTCGGCGGCGCCTGGGTGGTGGCCAATCATGTCGGCATGAACGCGGTCGGGCTGACGGCGATCCCCGGCATGGCGATCGTGCAGGCCAGTTCGCTGGTCAGCTATATCATCGGCCTGGCGATCGCGTTTGGCAGCGCCTTCGCCCTCTCCCTGCTGCTGAAATATAAAACGGACGCGCAATGATGGAGGAACTCAGCTTAATCAAACAGGCAATGCGGGCGGTCATGAACGGCCTGCCACTCGCGCTGCGCGATCCGCACCGCCCGGCCTGGCATCTGGCGCCCAGCGTTGGCCTGCTGAACGATCCCAACGGCTTCATTCAGCACAACGGCGTTTATCATCTGTTCTATCAATGGAATCCGCTGGGCTGCGACCATCGCAACAAGTGCTGGGGACATTGGCAGTCGACCGACTTGCTGCGTTGGGCGCATCAGCCGATCGCCCTGGCGCCGGGCGCCTGTTACGACAGCCACGGCTGTTACTCCGGCTCGGCGGTGGTGGCGGAAGACAAAATCACGCTGATCTACACCGGCAACGTGAAATTCCCCGACGGCTCACGCACCGCTTACCAGTGCCTGGCTCAGGAAAGCGATCGGGGCGAGTACCGCAAACTCGGGCCGGTGCTGCCGCTGCCGGCGGGCTACAGCGGGCACGTACGCGATCCGAAAGTGTGGCGTCATCAGAATGCGTGGTACATGGTGCTCGGCGCGCGGGACTTGCAGGATCGCGGCAAGGTGCTGTTACTGCGCTCCGCCGATCTGCGCGGCTGGCAACCGCTGGGCGAGATCGCCGGTTCCGGCCTGAACGGCTTAGGCGAATTCGGCTACATGTGGGAGTGCCCGGATCTGTTCTCGCTGGACGACGCTGACGTGTTGATCTGCTGCCCGCAGGGGCTGGCGCCGCAGCCGGAACGCTACCTCAATCGCTATCAGGCCGGTTATCTGATCGGCAAGCTGGATTACCGCCAGGCGGCCTTCCGTCACGGCGAATTCCGCGAACTGGACGCCGGCTTCGAGTTTTATGCGCCGCAGACGACGCTGGCGGAAGATGGCCGCCGCTTGCTGTTCGGCTGGATGGGCGTGCCCGAGCAAGATGAAGAAGCCCATCCGACGCGCCGTTACGGCTGGATCCACACCATGACCTGCCCGCGCGAGCTGTCGCTGCGGCATGGCCGGCTCCACCAGCGCCCGGCGCGCGAGCTGCAACAGCTGCGCGGCGAGCGAACATGCTGGCAAGGCCGTGCCGATGGTGCCCCCGCCTATGCGCTGGGGGCTGCGGAGCTGCAGTTGACGCCGCAGGGCGCGTTCAGCGCCGCGTTTGGCGACGCCATGACGCTGAACTGGGACGGCGAAAGGCTGCGGCTGACGCGCGCTTCCCTGGCCGACGGCCAGCCGGAGCACCGTTACTGGCGCGGCCCGGTCACGCATCTGCAGCTGCTGTTCGATCGTTCCAGCGTGGAGATCTTCATCAACCGCGGCGAGGCCGTGATGAGCGCGCGCTACTTCCCGGCCATTGAGCCGCAACTGCGGCTGTCCGGAAACGCGCCGCTGGCGTTGGAATACTGGCCGCTGACGCCATGCATGCTAGAATGACGCATCCTCCGATGACTTCAGATGGCGTCAGTGAAAAAAAATAAACGCATTACCATCAGTGACATCGCCACGCTGGCCGGGGTGTCGAAATCGACCGCCAGCCTGGTGCTGAACGGCCGCAGCAAGGAATATCGGGTGTCCGACGACACCCGCGATCGCGTTCTGGCGCTGGCGCACGAACACCATTATCAGCCCAGCATCCACGCCCGCTCCCTGCGCTCCAACCGCAGCCACACGCTGGGGCTGGTGGTGCCGGAGATGACCAACTACGGCTTTGCGGTGATTTCACGCGAGCTGGAAACGCTGTGCCGCGAAGCCGGCCTGCAGCTGTTGATCGCCTGCACCGATGAAAACCCGGCGCAGGAGATGATGGCGGTGAACAGTCTGGTACAGCGGCAGGTGGACGGCTTGATCGTCGCCTCCAGCCAGTTGAACGACGCAGAATACCAGAAGATCAACGCCGGGCTGCCGGTGGTGCAGATGGATCGCCTGATCGCCGGCTCCGAACTGCCGCTGGTGATCACCGATTCGGTCAATTCGACCGCCGACCTGGTGGAAACGGTCGCGCGCCAACATCCGGATGAGATCTATTTTCTCGGCGGGCAGCCGCGCATTTCGCCGACCCGCGATCGCCTGGCCGGCTTCCAGCTTGGCCTGGAGCGCGCCGGCGTAACGTGCAAACCGGAATGGATCATCAACGGCAACTATCACCCCAGCTCAGGTTACGAGATGTTCGCTCAGCTGTGCGCACAGTTGGGGCGTCCGCCCAAAGCGCTGTTTACCGCCGCCTGTGGCCTGCTGGAAGGCGTATTGCGTTATCTGACTCAGCATCAGCTGATGGAGAGCGACATTCACCTGTGCAGCTTCGACGATCACTACCTGTTCGACTGCATGACGCTGAAGATAGACACGGTCGCGCAAGACTGCCTGGCACTGGCGCAACATAGCTTCGACAATGTCACCGCTCTTATCGACGAACGGCCGCTGGAACAGAGCGCGCTTTATCTGCCGGGCCGTATCCACTGGCGTCATGCCGGTTCCCGGGCTTTGTTAGCCGGGGAGTGATATCTCAGAATCAATAAAAAAGGGCGCCTGAGCGCCCTTTATCGTTTTGCTGCCGCTACTTGGCGGCGCCCTCCATGCCCACCAGCCCCACTTTCAGGTAGCCGGCTTTACGCAGGGTGTCCATCACGCTCATCAGCGTTTCATAGTCCACGCTCTTGTCCGCCTGGAAGAAGATGGTGGTTTCTTTGTTAGCCTGGGTGCGTTGATCCAGCACCGAGGTCAGCTGATCGGCATTCACCGGCTGATCGCCGACGTAGAGCTGCTTGTCGGCCTTCACCGACAGGAAGACCGGTTTTTCCGGCCGCGGCTGCGGCTTGGCGGAAGAAGCCGGCAGATCGACGCGGATATCTACCGTTGCCAGCGGCGCGGCCACCATAAAGATGATCAACAGCACCAACATGACGTCGATAAACGGCGTCACGTTGATTTCATGCAGTTCGCCGCTGTCGTCCAGATCTTCATTTAAGCGCATCGCCATGACTCACCCCGCCCGCAGTTGATGTGCGTGCTGTGAGCGCTTGGCTTCCGCCGTTGCGGCCAGATCCAGATCGCGGCCCTGCAACAGCAAGACCTGCGCCGCCACATCGCCTACCTGGGCGCGATGGCCGCTGATGACGCGGGCGAAGATGTTGTAGATCACTACCGCAGGGATCGCCGCCACCAGGCCCATTGCGGTTGCCAGCAGCGCCTCGGCGATGCCCGGCGCCACGACCGCCAGGTTGGTGGTCTGCGAATGGGCGATGCCGATGAAGCTGTTCATGATGCCCCATACGGTACCGAACAGGCCGACGAACGGCGAGATGGCGCCGATGGTGGCCAGAAAGCCGTTGCCGCGGCCCATGTTGCGGCTGTAGGCCGCCACGCGGCGCTCGAGGCGGAAACCGGTGCGTTCTTTGATGCCGTTGTTGTCGTTGGATTCCGCAGACAGCTCCAGCTCATTTTGCGCATCGTTCAGCAGCACCGCACTGACACTCTCCGCGGAGAAGTTTTGCGCCAGCTCGGAAGCTTCATCCAGCGAGCGCGCTTCGGCCAGCGCCAGCTGCTCGCGGCGCAGACGGCGCTTGGCGCGCAGCAGTTCGCTGCCTTTAGCGAACAAAATGGTCCAGGTCACGATAGACGCCAGCACCAGGCCGATCATCACCGCTTTCACCACCGCGTCGGCGTGCTGGTACATGCCCCAAATGGACAGGTCCATGCCGCGGGTTTCCGGTGGCTGGATCGTCGGTGCCGGGTTCACCGGCGTGATGCTTTCCGGCGCAGCGGCTGCTGGTGCAGGCGCGGTGGTCGGCGCAACGCTTTCGGTAACGGCCGGATTGGCCGCCGGCGCTGCCTGCGCGCTGCCGGCCAGCCCCACAACCAGCACCATAGAAGCCATCAGGCTGCGGCCAAAGGCCTTGCCCCACTGCGCCCGGCCCTGGCCGAACGATCCTTGATTTAAATTCTTGCCAGCCGTTTTCACGCTGTGCCTCCACCCATTACCGATCAAAATTAAGGAATAATTCAGCGTGCGATCATATCAAACCAACCGGGGATTGATAGTAGTTCTCATTATTATTTACCAAATAAACGAGAAAATTTTAGACACCTCCGCAACCAAACGCCAATCTACGCCCGTTCACCGCTAAAAGCCCCTTTTATAGGGCGATTTCGTTACTTTTCTCCCACAACGGCGCAACAACGCCACGCTGCCGAACGGCGTCTCGACCGATGAATGGGCTTCTCTCTGGCCGCTCGGCAGAAGGATGACGCGAAAAATGCGCGGGCGGCAGCCAATTATAGCCGTTTCTATATCCAGAAGTTAAAACGTCTGGATGGCTATAATAACTCATGCTAACGTAAGGGCTATCGCAAACGGGCAGTGCAGAGCAACCAGAGGTGAGCCAGGTACCATGACGTCAAAACACATCGAAACCACGCTGATCGGCGCCGGCCGCGGCAAACGCTACACCCAGGGCTCCGTCAATCCCGTCACGCAACGCGCCTCTTCTTTGGTCTTCGACTCCGTTGCCGCCAAAAAGCACGCCACCGCGCAACGCGCCCACGGTGAGCTGTTTTACGGCCGACGCGGCACGCTGACCCACTTCGCCCTGCAGGATGCGATGGTCGAGCTGGAGGGCGGCGCCGGCTGCGTGCTGTACCCCTGCGGCGCGGCGGCGGTGGCCAATGCGATCCTGTCGTTCGTCGGCGCCGGCGATCACCTGCTGGTCACGGGTTCGGCGTACGAACCTACCCAGGATTTCTGCACCCACATCCTCGGTCGCATGAACGTCAGCACCACCTATTTCGATCCGCTGATCGGCGCCGACATCGCCACGCTTATCCAACCCAATACCCGCGTGGTGTTCCTTGAGTCCCCCGGCTCCATCACCCTGGAAGTGCAGGATATCCCGGCGATGGTGCAGGCCATTCGCGCCGTGGCGCCGGACGTGGTGATCATGATAGACAACACCTGGGCGGCGGGCGTGCTGTTCAAGGCGCTGGATTTCGACATCGACATTTCCATTCAGGCCGGCACCAAATACCTGATCGGCCATTCCGATTACATGCTCGGCACCGCCGTCGCCAACGCGCGCTGTTGGGAGCAACTGCGCGAGTACTCCTATCTGATGGGGCAGATGGTGGATGCCGACACCGCCTACATGGCGAGCCGCGGCCTGCGCACCCTGAGCGTGCGGCTCAAGCAGCACGAACGCAGCAGCATTGAGGTCGCCAACTGGCTGGCCGAACGGCCGGAGGTGGCGACGGTCAATCACCCGGCCCTGCCCAGCTGCAAGGGCCACGCGTTCTACCGCCGCGACTTCAGCGGCTGCAACGGGCTGTTCTCTTTCGTGCTGAAAGAGCGGCTGGATGAGGCGCAGCTGGCCGCTTACCTGGACAACTTCAGCCACTTCAGCATGGCCTACTCCTGGGGCGGCTTCGAGTCGCTGATCCTGGCCAATCAGCCGGAAGAACTGGAAGCGATCCGCCCGGCGGGCGGCGTCGATTTTTCCGGCACGCTGGTGCGATTGCATATCGGTCTGGAGAACGTCGAAGACCTGATCGCCGATCTGGCGGCCGGCTTCGATCGCCTCAACGGCGTGCGCTAAGGCGGATTCCGGTAATTTTCTTCGTCTCGTTTAATGTCGGCTTAAGCTATTAGCGGTACACTAACCGGGTAACTGTCAGATACGGTAACCGCCGCATCCTGGAGAACGTGACCCCGGGCGCAACCGGCATGCAACAGGACATAAAATGGATGTATTACGAGAGATTATTCATGCGCTTTGGCAGCAGGACTTCATCGCCCTCGCCGATCCCAGCGTGATTTGGGTGGTTTACGCCGTACTTTTCACCACCTTGTTTTTGGAAAACGGACTGCTGCCCGCCTCCTTCCTCCCCGGCGACAGCCTGCTGCTGCTGTCGGGTGCGCTGATCGCCAAAGGCGTGATGGGCTTTGCCCCCACCCTGCTGATTCTGACCGCCGCCGCCGGCCTCGGCTGCTGGCTGAGCTATATCCAGGGCCGCTGGCTGGGCCACACCAGCCTGGTGAAAGGCTGGCTGCTGCAACTGCCGGCGCAATACCATCAGCGCGCGCATAACCTGTTCAACCGCCACGGGCTGACGGCGCTGCTGATCGGCCGCTTCCTCGGCTTCGTGCGTACGCTGCTGCCGACCATGGCCGGCATTTCCGGGCTCAACAGCTCGCGCTTCCAGGTTTTCAACTGGCTGAGCGCAGCGATCTGGGTCTGCGCGCTGGTCGGCCTCGGCTACGCTTTCAGCCAAATTCCGCTGGTGAAACGCCACGAAAGCCAGGTGATGACCGGCCTGATGCTGCTGCCGCTGCTGCTGCTGTTCGTCGGCCTGCTCGGCGCCATGCTGGTGGTCTGGCGTAAAAAACGCGCCTCCTCTTCCTGATCCCGGCGCGCTACAGCGCTTTCTCGACCAACGCCAGGCGAGGCGGCAACTTGCTCACCAGCGTATCCACCGCCAGCCGCACCTTCAGCGGCAGGTGAGGCGTGTGCGGCCACACCGCATGCGCTTCAAAGGCGGCGCCGGGCCGATCGCGCAGCAGGCGCACCAGCGCCCCGCTCAACAGCTGCTCACGCACCAGCCAACACGGCAGCCAGGCGATGCCGAACCCGGCCGTCGCCGCATCCGCAATCGCCTGCAAATCGTCCATCTGCAATCGGTTATTCGGCATCACTTCCTGCGGCTCGCCGTTCTCGTCCAGCACCCGCCAGCTGCGCCGCGCGCCGGCGCGCATATAGGTCACCGCCTCGTGCTGAGCCAGTTGCTCAATGCTGTGCGGTTCGCCGCACCGCTGCAGATAGGCCGGCGAGGCGCACAGCGTCATGCGGTGATCGCCGATGCGCCGCGCCACCAGCCCATTGCTGTTGGCCAACGTGCCGTTGCGGATCGCCATATCGAAGCCGTCCTCAATCAGATCCACCACCCGATCGCTGAACGACAGCTCCAGCTCCAGGCCGGGATGCTCACGCGTCAGCTCGGTCAGCAGCGGCGCGATGCACATGCGGCCAAACAACACCGGCATCGATACCCGCAGCCGGCCACTGACCTGCCGCTTGCCCGACTCCAGCAGCGTTTCCGCGCCGCGGATCTCCTCCAGCGCCCGCAGGCAACGCTCATAGAACAACGCGCCATCGTCGGTCAGGCTCTGGCTGCGGGTGGTGCGATGAAACAGCCGCACGCCCAGCCGCTGTTCCAGCCGGGCGATCGTTTTCCCCACCGCCGAGCGCGACAGGTGCAGCCGACTGGCCGCCAACGCAAAACTGCCCGCCTCCACGGCGGTGACGAATACCGAAATGCCGCTCAATCGATCGCTCATGGTTTGTCGCTCTAAAAGAAACAATCTGCGGAAATCTTATCGCCACTGGCGAACCTTCATCAACGATATTATCGACAGGTCGTTAATCGCAGACTTTGGAGAACATCATGACCGACACGATGCAACGCTGGACGATGGACGCCCTGGGGCGTGAACACCTGCAGCTGACCACCGACGCGATCCCGCAGCCGGGGCCGCGCGAGATCAGAGTGAAAGTGAAGGCGGTAGCGCTCAACTACCGCGACAAAATGATGATTGAAAGCGGCATGGGGCTGACGCTGCCGCAGTCGTTCACCCCCACCTCGGACATGGCCGGCGAGGTCGACGCCGTCGGACCCGGCGTCAGCCGTTTCCAACCCGGCGCCCGGGTCATTTCTACCTTCAGCCCCGGCTGGATCGACGGCCGGCAAAAACCGTACGGCAATGCGCGCCAGGCGCCTTACCACACCCTTGGCGGCTTCTATCAGGGCGTGCTGGCGGAATACGTGATTTTGCATGAAGACTGGTTGGTGGCGGCACCGGCGTCGCTGGACGACGTGCAGGCCAGCACCCTGCCTTGCGCCGGGCTGACCGCCTGGTTCGCGCTGGTGGAACAGGGCAAACTGCATGCCGGCGAGACGGTACTGGTGCAAGGCACCGGCGGCGTGGCGTTGTTCGCGCTGCAGATCGCCAAAGCCCACGGCGCGGAGGTCTATGTCACCTCCGGCAGCGATGAAAAGCTGGCGCGAGCCCTGGCATTGGGCGCCAATCATGGCATCAACCGGCTGGACGGCGATTGGGTGGAGGCGATTTATGCGCTGACGCAGGATCGCGGCATCGACCATGTGATCGATACCGTCGGCGGCCCGAATTTGGGCAACTCGGTGCGCGCCGTGGCGGTGGGCGGCCGCATCTCAGTGATCGGCGTGCTGGCGGGCGCCGAGATCTCCGCCCCCGCCGGCCTGCTGCTGCTGAAATCGGCGGAGATCCAGGGCATCGGCGTCGGCCACCGCCGCGCGCTGGAAGATCTGGTGCGCGCCGTGGACGCCGTCAACCTGCAGCCGGTGATCGACCAGGTATACCGGCTCGATCAACTGCCGCAGGCGTTGGATCACCTCGATCGCGGCCCGTTCGGCAAGATCGTGCTAACCCCATAGCCCGCCGCCCGGCGGCGGCTCACCCCTCCAGCATCAGCGGATTGGCGTCGCGCAGCCGGGCGACTTCATCCCCCGGCGTGACGCCAAACAGGCGTTTGAATTCACGGCTGAACTGCGACGCGCTCTCGTAGCCGACGCGGATCGCCGCGGTACTGGCCTTCAGGCCATCATGCACCATCAGCAAACGCGCCTTGTGCAGCCGGTACGACTTCACGTACTGCAGCGGCGAGGTGTTGGTCACCGCCTTGAAGTTATGGTGAAACGCCGACACGCTCATGTTGACCTCGCCGGCCAACTGCTCGACGTTGAGGCTCTCGGCATACTGATTTTCTATGCGCCGCAGCGCCTTGGCGATCTGACTGAAATGGGTATGACGGTTGACCAGCTCCTGCAGCGACGCGCCGCAGGCGCCGCGCAGCACGTAGTAGAGGATCTCGCGCACGATCTGCGGCCCCAACACCCGAGCGTCGAGCGGCTTGGCCATCACGTCCAGCAGACGTTCGGTGGCGCACAACAGCTCTTCCGTCAGCTCGGCCAGGTTTACGCCGTTGCTCTCCGCGCGCGGCTGCATCAGGTAGTCGTCGTCGCCGATGTCGATCAGCAAGTCCTGCAGCATTTGGGTATCGATATTGACCGCCAATCCAACCAGCGGCAGCTCCGGGCTGGCGAAGGTTTCGCACTCGAACGGCAGCGGCACCGTCATCAGCAGGTAGTTGCGCGGATCGTACTGGAACACCTTGCTGCCGCAATAGCCGACCTTGTGCCCCTGAAAGATGATGACGATCCCCGGTTCGTACATCACCGGCTGGCGCGGGCAGTGGCGATCGACATACAGGATCTTCACCCGCGGCACCGGTGACGGCGTATAGCCGTTGCCGGTGGCGATAGCCATCGCCTGGCGCGCCATGCGGCTGCGCAGCGCATCGATTTCAATCACGGAAACACCCTCTTACAGTCAGAACGATTCGGCATAAATCATAATTTAAAACTCTCTATTTCTACAATCAGCTGTAGAAATAGGCAAGAACCAAACAGGAATGTGCATTGTGCGTTACCGCCAGGTTGCTGACAATACGGGCCAGAAACCTTTGCGCCGCTTTGGCGCCCGCCTGACAGAAAGAGAGAAATCAACCATGCAAAACTTCATTCTGCATACCCCAACCAAAATCCTGTTCGGCAAGCAGCAAATCGCCGAAATGGCCGGCCAGATCCCGGCGGACGCGCGCATTCTGATCACCTACGGTGGCGGCAGCGTGAAGAAAAACGGCGTGCTCGACCAGGTGTATAGCGCGCTGGCCGGCCGCGACGTGCGGGAATTCTCCGGCATCGAACCTAACCCGACCTACGAAACCCTGATAAAAGCGGTCGAGGTGGTGAAAGCGGAAAACATCGATTTCCTGCTGGCGGTCGGCGGCGGTTCGGTGGTTGACGGCACCAAGTTCATCGCCGCCGCGGCCCGTTATACGGCCGACAGCGATGCCTGGCATATTCTGCAGACCGTCGGCAGCCACATCACTGACGCGGTGCCGATGGGCTGCGTGCTGACGCTGCCGGCCACCGGTTCAGAATCCAACAGCGGCGCGGTGATCACCCGCAAAAGCAGCGGCGACAAGCAGCACTTCTTCTCTCCGCTGGTGCAGCCGCGCTTCGCCGTGCTGGATCCGGTGGTGACCTACTCGCTGCCGCCGCGCCAGGTAGCCAACGGCGTGGTCGACGCCTTCGTGCACACCCTGGAGCAGTATCTGACCTACCCGGTCGACGCCAAGGTGCAGGATCGCTTCGCCGAAGGCCTGCTGTTGACCCTGCTGGAAGACGGCCCGCGCGCGCTGGCCGAGCCGGAGAACTATGCGGTGCGCGCCAACGTGATGTGGAGCGCCACCATGGCGCTGAACGGCCTGATCGGCGCCGGCGTGCCGCAGGACTGGGCGACCCACATGCTGGGCCACGAGCTGACCGCCATGCACGATCTCGACCACGCGCAAACGCTGGCCATCGTGCTGCCGGCGCTGCTGCACGAGAAGAAAGCGCAGAAGCGCGAAAAACTGCTGCAGTACGCTGAACGCGTCTGGGGCCTGCGCGAAGGCAGCGAAGACAGCCGGATCGACGACGCGATCGCCGCCACCCGCGCCTTCTTCGAGCAGATGGGCGTGCCGACCCGCATGGCGGATTATCAGCTCGACGGCAGCAGCATTCCGGCGCTGCTCGACAAGCTGCAGCAGCACGGCATGACCGCCCTGGGCGAGCATCAGGACATCACCCTGGACGTCAGCCGCCGCATTTATGAAGCGGCGCGTTAATCGCAAAACGGCGATTTTTTGCTAGGCTTTAGTCTCCGCCAGCCATTTTTCGCCGCATCCTGCGCCCGGCCGATCGCCGGGCGCAGTCGGGCGCCTCAGCGCGCCGCCGCTCGTTTCGTACCCTTCGTCTTACCGCTCATTCGCAGGGAGAGCGGGGAGAAAATCGCCCTCCCGCCACCGCTGAAATTAGGCTGGCAAACCCGGCAACCGCCCATTTTGCCAACTAGAATTTATCTATAGCCGTTTCGGTGCCGCAGGCGCCGCAATCCGTACACAAGGAGATGCGCATGACAACGCAACAACCCATCATCAAACTCCACGATGGTAATCTGATGCCGCAGTTGGGTCTCGGCGTTTGGCAGGCGAGTATTGAAGAGACCACCCGCGCGGTCAGCAAAGCGCTGGAGATCGGTTACCGCTCCATCGACACCGCCGCGATCTACAAGAACGAGGAAGGCGTCGGTGCCGCGCTGCAGTCCAGCGCGCTGCCGCGCAACGACCTGTTCATCACCACCAAGCTGTGGAACGACGATCAGGGCGATCCGCTGGCGGCGCTGGAAACCAGTCTGGAAAAGCTCAAGCTGGACTACGTGGATCTGTATCTGATCCACTGGCCGCGCCCGCAGCAGGATCAATACGTCTCCGCCTGGCGCGAGCTGATCAAACTGCGCGAACAAGGCCTGGTGAAAAGCATCGGCGTGTGCAACTTCCATACGCCGCACCTGCAGCGTCTGTTGGATGAAACCAACGTGGCGCCGGTCGTCAACCAGATCGAGCTGCACCCGTTGCTGCAACAGCGCCAGCTGCGCGCCTGGAACGCCACGCACCATATCGCCACCGAATCCTGGAGCCCGCTGGCGCAGGGCGGTGAAGGGGTATTCGACCAGCCGCTGATCAAGGCGCTGGCCGAGAAATATGAGAAGACTCCGGCGCAGATCGTGGTGCGCTGGCACCTGGACAGCGGCCTTATCGTGATCCCGAAATCGGTCACGCCGTCGCGCATCCGCGAAAACTTCGAGGTGTTTGATTTCAAACTCGATAAGGACGAACTGGGCGAGATCGCCAAGCTGGACGTCGGCAACCGCCTGGGGCCGGATCCGGATACCCTGTAACCCCCTCAAGCCCTCTCCCGCCGGAGGGGGCTTTTCCTTCCCGCACATTGCTCCTTTGCGCCGCCTGACGTTATGATGACGACGCCGGAGGCTCCGGCCACCGGTTAACGCCGTTAAAAAAACAGACAAGCACGGAGCACCATGAAATTCTCTTTCTCACACGGGTCACGGCTGGGCATGCTTTGCATCATGCTGGTGCTGGCGGGTTGCGCCGGCAAGAAACAGCGCGTCAGCTACGATCGCCACGCCTTCGATAGCGCCATTCAAGACGCCGCCAGCGAATACGGCGTGGACGCCAAGCTGATCACCGCCATGATCCAGGTGGAGTCCGGCTTCAACCCTTCCGCAGTGAGCAGATCCAATGCGATCGGTCTGATGCAGCTGAAAGCCGATACCGCCGGCTGCGACGCCTACCGCTACAAAGGCAAACGCGGCTGCCCGGACGACGATGACCTGCGGGATCCCGACACCAATATCGATCTCGGCGCCGCCTATCTGGCCACCTTGCAAAAACAACAGCTTAAAGGGATCGCCAATCCCGTCACGCTGCGCTACGCCACCATCATCGCCTACGTCAACGGTACCGGGGCGCTGCTGCGCACCTTCTCCAGCAACCGCCAGCAGGCGATCGCGATGATTAACAACCTGTCGCCGGAAGCCTTTAACTGGCACGTGCGCAAATACCATCCCGCCCCGCAGGCGCCGCGCCATTTGATGAAAGTGGAAGCCGCTTACGAACGGTTGTAATTAGCCAAAGTAAAAAGGAGAACCCGAGGGTTCTCCTTTTTGTTTGCGCGCGGGCCTCGTCGTTACGGCTTGGCCTTGCGAATCGGTTTGCGCGGTGGCCGGTTGGACGGCGTGCGCTGCCGATTGATGTCGGTATGCTTGGTCAACGCCGGTCGGGTGTGGCGCTGCAGCCGTTTCGCTTCGCGCTGCTCGTCGATGCTCGGCGCCGGTACCAGACACTCGCGGCGGCTGCCGATCAGGTGCTTCAGCCCCATCTCTTCCAGCGCGGTGCGGATCAGCGCCCAGTTGGCCGGATCGTGGTAACGCAGCAGCGCCTTATGCAGGCGACGCTGGCGCTCGCCGCGCGGCACCACCACGTCTTCACTCTTGTACCCCACCTTGCTCAGCGGGTTTTTGCCGCTGTAATACATGGTGGTGGAGTTGGCCATCGGCGAAGGATAGAAGTTCTGCACCTGATCGAGGCGGAAACGGTTCTTCTTCAGCCACAGCGCCAGGTTCACCATATCTTCATCGCGGGTGCCCGGGTGCGAAGAGATGAAGTACGGGATCAGGTACTGCTCTTTGCCCGCCTGCTTCGAATAGTGATCAAACAGCTGTTTGAAGCGATCGTAGCTGCCCATGCCCGGTTTCATCATTTTCGACAGCGGGCCTTCTTCGGTGTGCTCCGGCGCGATCTTCAGGTAGCCGCCGACGTGGTGGGTCGCCAGTTCCTTGATATAGCGCGGATCTTCCACCGCCAGATCGTAACGTACCCCGGAGGCGATCAGGATCTTCTTGATGCCCTCCAGCGAACGCGCGCGGCGGTAAAGCTTGATGGTCGGCTCGTGGTTGGTATCCATATAAGTGCAGATCTCCGGATACACGCACGAGGCGCGGCGGCAGGTCTGCTCGGCGCGCGGGTTGGTGCAGCGCAGCATGTACATGTTGGCGGTCGGGCCACCCAGATCGGAGATCACGCCGGTAAAGCCCGGCACTTTGTCGCGGATCTCTTCGATTTCGCGAACGATCGAATCTTCCGAACGGCTCTGGATGATGCGCCCTTCGTGCTCGGTGATCGAACAGAACGAACAGCCGCCGTAGCAACCGCGCATGATGTTCACCGAGAAGCGGATCATGTCGTAGGCAGGAATGCGTTCCTGACCGTAGGACGGGTGCGGCACGCGCTGGTAAGGCAGGGCGAAGACGCTGTCCATCTCCGGCGTGGTCAGCGGGATCGCCGGCGGGTTGATCCACACGTAGCGATCGCCGTGTTTTTGCATCAGCGCGCGGGCGCAGCCGGGGTTGGTTTCATGGTGCAAAATGCGCGAGGTGTGCGCATACAGCACCTTGTCGCCCTTCACTTTCTCGAAGGACGGCAGCAGCACGTAGGTCTTCTCCCACGGCTTCGGCTTGGCGGCGCGCACCGTGACAGGCTTGGCTTCCGGCTCCTTCGGTTTGGCGCCGTCGGCGCACGGCAGATCCTCGCCGTACGGGTTCGGGATAGGTTCGATGCGGCCCGGCTTGTCGAGGCGGGTGGAATCCACGCCGCTCCAGCCCGGCAGCGCTTCTTTACGCATCACCGCGGTATTGCGAATATCGTGGATATCGCCGATCTTCTCGCCGGCGGCCAGACGGTGCGCCACTTCCACCAGCGGGCGTTTGCCGTTGCCGTAGATCAGCATGTCGGCTTTGGAGTCCACCAGCACCGAGCGGCGCACGGTATCCGACCAATAGTCGTAGTGGGCGATGCGACGCAGGCTGGCTTCGATGCCGCCCAGCACGATCGGCACGTCTTTATAGGCTTCTTTGCAGCGCTGGCTGTAAACCAGGGTGGCGCGATCCGGGCGCTTGCCACCGACGTTGCCGGCGGTGTAGGCGTCGTCGTGGCGCAGTTTGCGATCGGCGGTATAGCGGTTGATCATCGAATCCATGTTGCCGGCGGTGATGCCGAAGAACAGATTCGGTTTCCCCAACCGCATGAAGTCTTCTTTGTTGCTCCAGTCCGGCTGCGCGATGATGCCGACGCGGAAGCCCTGCGCTTCCAGCATGCGGCCGATGATCGCCATGCCGAAGCTCGGGTGATCGACATAGGCGTCGCCGCTGATAATGATCACGTCGCAGCTGTCCCAGCCCAGTTGATCCATCTCTGCTCGCGACATCGGTAAAAACGGCGCGGTGCCATAACATTCCGCCCAATAAGGCTTATAAGAAAACAGTTCACGATCGGGTTGGATCAGGCTGGTGGTGCTCATTCTGCTGCTCTTTTTACAGGTTAATTAATCGCCGGGCGGCGATTATACGCACTAGTGGCAAAAAGAGCATGGTTATTTCGCTAACCATTCACCTCGAATTCATAAACGTCGCTGCGGCACAAGATATCGCTGAACTCCAGCGCCTCGCCCCGGGCGTTGCGGCTGGTTTGGATGATGTGCAACAACGGCGCGCCGCACGGTACGTTGAGCAGCTCGGCGACCTCGCCGCTGCAGGACACCGCCTTCAACAAAAAGTGTTTATCTTCAGGCACGATGCCGCGCGATTGCCATAACGCATACAGCGAATGCTCCAGCTGCGCCGGTTCAGGCAGGAAGCGCAGCGGAATATAGGTGGTTTCCAGCGAGACCGGGCTGCCGTTCAGCAAGCGTAAACGCCGCAGTTTGACCACCTCATCCCCTTCCGCGATCCCCAGCGCCGCCGCGGCCTTGGCCGGCGCGCCGACCCGTGCGCGCAGCAGCCATCGGTTGCTGACGCTGCTGCCGTGACGCAGCGCCTGAGCGGTAAAACCGCTGTCCTTATCGAGGGAATAGCCGATACGCATCGCCACGCGGGTGCCAACGCCCTGCTGCCGCGAAATCAGCCCCTTCTCCTCCAGCAGTTTCATCGCCTTGCTGACGGTGACGCGCGACAGCGCCAAACCTTCCGCCATGTGTCGCTCCGGCGGCAGAAATGCCTCCGCCGCCAGCACCTGCTGCCTGATCGCGGTTTCTATCGCCGTCGCCAGCTGAATATAGCGCGGCGCCGCCGCCCCCTGCGCCAGATGTTCACGCAGCCAGGCCATAAAATCCGTCATTCGCCCGCCCTCTTGTTCCGCCCTATGCCCAAACTTCGCTTTCTCCTATCGCCGATCCGGCGATAAAGCCTCTCACCATAACTAAAATATTGCTAATGTTTTCAGAGGGACATCACAATTTTTATTCAATGGACTTTCATTGGATCTAGATCGCGCGTAATCTGTGCTTATTGATGTTGAAACATCAATGGCACCAACACCAGGGATCCACCTTTAAAACAACTAAAAATCCGCTGCCGACCAGACAGGACGCACCTGATGGTCAGGCAGCGGGCATACGCTGTCCGCATCCTGTTCGCTGAAGCGGATGGGCGACCCTTTGGGATGAATTGCCCGTTTCTCGCCGTACCCGATGGGTCACGTTGCCCAAGACGCCACTACAAATGACAAATAATAAGCAACGGTGCTAATGGATAGCTTGCTCACGGCTCATCATCCCCTCGCGCGATCCCCCATGCGCCGGGTGAAACGGACTGATGCCTGCAAATAAAAACGTTCTCTCTCTTCCAAACTCCGCTGCAGACCCACTCTTTGTCTACACTCATTGGCGCCATGCGGTCGGCAAGCCTCATCCGAGGCGGCGGCCGCAGCGCCAACAAAATCGCTTTTCAGTTAACTGCGGCGGCCCTCAAGGCCCTGCGCAACAGGGATCAATTGCTATGACCGATATCAATCGCAATGAAGCATGGAAGGTAGAGAGCACCGGTATCGACCGGGTGCCGGATGCGGAACAGACCGGGCGGCCCATCGAGCTGTTTTGGATCTGGTCGGCAGCCAATATCGGCATTCTCGGCGTGGTGTATGGCGCCATCATCGTCGGCTTCGGCTTATCCTTCCTGCAATCGGTGCTCGCCGCCTTGTTCGGCGTCGCCAGCTTCGTGCTGGTTGGCCTCACCAGCTTCGCCGGCAAGCGCGGGCGCACCTCTACGCTGACGCTGTCGCGAGTGATTTTCGGGCTGAAGGGCAACGTGGCGCCTACCCTGTTCAGTTGGATCAATCTGATGGGCTGGGAAGCGGTCAACGTGATCACCGGCACCCTGACGCTGGCGGCGCTGTTCGAGGCCTTCGGGCTGGGGGCCAGCCATCTGCTGACCGCGCTCAGCCTGTTGCTGTTCGCCGGGCTCACTATCGTCGTCAGCCTGCTGGGGCAGAATACCGTAGTCTGGATGCAAAGCTGGTTCAGCCGCATCTTCGGCACCATGACGCTGATCGTGGTGCTCTATATCCTGTTCAACACCGAGTGGAGCCAGGTGCTGGCGCTGCCTTCCGGCAGCTGGCTGACCGGCTTCCTGCCGGCGGTCTCGGTGATCGCCGCCGGTACCGGCATCAGTTGGGCGATCGCCGGCGCCGATTACAGCCGCTATCAAAGCCCGAATTCGTCGAGCAAAAGCATTTTCGCCGCGGTGATGGGCGGCGCCTGTTTGCCGCTGATGCTGCTGATGCTGGCCGGCATTCTGCTTTCCGTGCAGCTGCCCGATCTGGCCAACGCCGCCAATCCCATCGCGCTGATAGGCTCAGTGCTGCCCGCCTGGATGGCGATCCCTTATCTGCTGGCCGCCACCGCCGGCATCGTCACCATCGCGGTGCTCAGCCTGTATTCCGCCAGCCTTAACCTGCTGACCATCGGCGTGCAGGTCAAACAGTGGTTGGCGGTATCGATCGACGCCGTGGTGGTGCTGGGTATCGCCCTGTATGTGCTGTTCATCTCCGGCGATTTTATGGGGCCGTTCATCTCCTTCCTGGTGTTCTGCGGGGTGTTCCTGGCGGCCTGGGAGGCGATTTTCCTGCTCGATTACCTGTGCCTGCGCCGCCACCACGGGTATGATGGCAACGCTTTGTACGGTCTGCATGGCCAGAACCGCGGCGTGCGCAAAGCCCCGCTGTTCTGCTGGTTCCTCGGCGCCCTGTGCGGCCTGCTGGTCACCAAAACCGGTTTTATCGACGGCCCGCTGGCTAAAGGCTTGTTTGCCGACTCCAGCCTGGGGCTGTTTGTGTCGTTTGCGGTTAGTCTGATCGCTTACGGTCTGTACCTGACCCAACGCAGAGAACATCAATGAATGAGTGGGAAGCTGTAACGCCTGTCCTGGTGATAGGGGGCGCGGTCGGCGATCTGGTGATGACGCTGCCGCGCCTGCCGACCAGCGGCGAAGATATCGAAGCCCAGCCGCAGGCGCGGCAAATCGGCGGTTGCGCGTTCAACGTGGCGCGCGCGCTGACGCGCCTTGAAGTGCCGGTGATCAACGGTATGCCGGTCGGCAACGGCGAATGGGGCGCGGCGATCGAAGCCGCCATGGGCGAACTGGGGCTGGAGGTGCTGTTGCGCCACGGCCAGATGGACAATGGCTGGTGCCTGGCGCTGGTGGAGCCGAACGGCGAACGCACCTTCATCACGGTTTCCGGTTGCGAAAGCCAATGGAATAAAGCGCAGCTGGCCACGCTGCCGCTGACGGAACACACCCTGATCTACGCCAGCGGCTACGAGCTGGCGGGCGAAAACGGCGAAGCGCTGCGCGAGTGGCTGACGCGCATGCCGTTCGACCAACCGCGTCTGATCGATCCCGGCCCGCGCATCGCCCAGCTCAGCGAAGATTTCTTCGCCATGCTCAGCGACAGCCACACCCTGCTGACGCTCAACCGCGACGAAGTGGCCGCGCTGTGCGGCGCCGGCGACGCCGTGGATGCCGCGCAGCGCTATGCCGCCGCCCGTAACCTGACGCTGATCTGCCGCCTGGATCGCGACGGCGCCTGGATCTGTGACGGCCGCACGCCGCCGCTGCACGTTCCCGCCTATCCGGTGGACGTCATCGATACCATCGGCGCGGGCGATGCCCACTGCGCCGGTTTGCTGGCGGGGCTGTCCGCCGGCTGGCCGCTGCCGCGGGCGGTCGATCTGGCCAACCGGGTCGCCGCCTGCGTGGTGGCCAGCCTCGGCGCCGCCAATCCACCGGACCGGCATCAACTGCAACAACGCTTCCCGCAGGCCTGACGTTTCAGGGCGCCACCATCCAGCGCCCTCAGCCTTACTGCGCCGCCGCCGCACTCTCCTGCGGCGAGTGGCGATAGTTGAAGCTCAACGCGAACACAATCCCCAGCACCAGCGTATACAGCGCAAACACCAGCCAGATGCTCTGCCAGTCTTTCACGCCGTCATGGCTGAAGAAATCCACCACTTCGCCGCTGGCGAGCGCCCCCACATAGGCGCCCAGACCGTTGACCATGGTCATGAACAGCCCCTGCGCGCTGGCGCGGATGCGGTGATCGGCCTCCTTCTCGACGAAAATGGCGCCGGAAATATTAAAGAAGTCGAACGCGCAACCGTAAACGATCATCGACAACAGCAGCAGCACGAAACCAAAACCGACCGGTGTGCCGTAGGCCAGGAACAGGAAACGCAGCGTCCAGGCCGCCATGCTGATCAGCATCACCTGCTTGATGCCGTAACGGCGCAGGAAAAAGGGAATGGTGAGGATAAAGAACACTTCAGAGATCTGCGACAGCGACAGCAGCACCGCCGGATACCGGACGCTGAGGCTGTCCTGATACAGCGGATTGAGCGACAGATCGTGCAGGAACGGGTTGCCGAAGGTGTTGGTTATCTGCAGCGCCGCGCCGAGCAACATGGCGAACAGGAAAAACAGCGCCATGCGCCGCTGGCGAAACAGCACCAGCGCATCCAGCCCCAGCACGCTCACCCAGCGCTTCGACTCGGCCGCGCGGTTGGTCGGGCAACGCGGCAGCGTCAGCGAATAGGCGGACAGCAGCAGCGACGCCGCAGAAGCCAGATACAGCTGCAGATTACTGAGCTCGATTTGGCTGAAACCGACCAGCCACATTGCCAGAATGAATCCCACGGTGCCGTACACCCGCACCGGCGGAAAGTCCTTTACCGTGTCAAAACCGTGCTTCTCCAGGCAAAAATAGGAAATGGCGTTGGAGAGCGCGATGGTCGGCATATAGACCATCGCGTTGAACAGCATTACCCAGAACATCAGCATCGGTTGCTCAACCTGCGCCGCACAGTACAGCGCCAGCGCCCCGAGCAGGTGGCAAAGCGCATACAGGTAGTTGGCCCTCATCCAACGGTCGGCGATGATGCCCGCCAGGCCCGGCATGATCAGCGCCGCGATCCCCTTGGCGCTGTAAACCATTCCCACCTGCATGCCGCTGAAATGCAGCGTGTTGATCATATAGGAGCCCAGCGTCACCAGCCAGGCGCCCCAGATAAAGAACTGCAGGAAAATCATCACCTTCAATCGTGTTTTTATCGCCATCGCCATCACCTTGTTATTATGCTTTCAACGATGATTGGTGCGGCGGGCCCACTGCAGCCCGCCGCCGGTTTGCTTACGGTGTCACAGCGTTTTGAACAGCTCGCGGATAAGGCGCATGAAATCGTCCGCCGCCAGCGCCGCGCAGCTGAGCGTTTGTTCGTGAGAAAGAGGCGTATCCGACAGCCCTTCGGCGTAGTTGGTCATCGCGGACACCACCAGCACCTTGAGACCGCAGTGGCGCGCCGTCAGGACTTCCGGCACGATCGACATGCCCACGACGTCGCAGCCGAGGGTCTGCATCATGCGGATCTCCGCCGGCGTTTCGAAGTTCGGCCCGGTGTAAGCGGCGAACACCCCTTCCGCCAGCGGGATGCCCGCGCTTTCGGCCACCGCCGCCAGTTGGGCGCGCAGATCGCGATCGTAGGCGTTCGCCAGGCTGAAGAAGCGCGGCCCGAAGCGCTCGTCGTTGGCGCCGACCAGCGGCGATTCCGGCATGAAATTGATATGATCGGTAATGGCCACCAGGCTGCCCGGCGCTACCGAGCGGCGCAGCGAACCGGCGGCGTTGGTCGCCAACAGGAATTCGCAGCCCAGCAGTTTGAAGGTGCGCACTGCGGTGGTCATCACCTGCATGCCGCGCCCTTCATAGAAGTGGCCGCGCCCTTTCATGCACAAGACCGGCACGCCCTCCAGCTTGCCGGCGACCAGTTGCCCGGCGTGGCCGGCGACGCCGCTCACCGGGAAGCCCGGCAGCGCCGCGTAATCGAGGGTGACGGTTTCAATCATCACCTCCGCCAGAGCGCCGAGCCCAGAGCCGAGAATCAAGGCCGCTTTCGGCTGAAAACCCGGCAGACGTGCGCGGACAACATCGGCGCAGATAAAAGCATCTTCTTGATTAAACATCGTATTCTCTCTTTAAGCGGGGGACAATAAGCCCCATAGTAGAGAGCGAGGCGCGGCCGAGACCAATACATTCTTGGCGGCCGATTTATTCCATTTATCTATAAGTTGAGCTGCGTCACAGGAGGCGATACCCCGGATGAACCCGCCCCATGCCCTGCCCGATCCCGGTCGGATTAACTTCCGCCTACTGCACTATTTCCGCGTGGTGGCGGAAGAGATGAATTTCACTCAGGCGGCGCGGCGGTTGAATATGTCACAGCCGCCGCTCAGCAAGCACATCAAGGAACTGGAGAGCCAGCTCGGCGTGGTACTGTTCAAACGCACCACCCGCTCCATGACGCTGACGCCGGCCGGCCGCACGCTGCTGCGCAACGTCGAGCGGCTGCTGGATCAGGCCGACAGCGCGCTGCATCAGGTGCAACAAATGGGGCGCGGCGAAGGCGGCCACATGGTGGTCGGCATGGTCGGCACCTCGGCCTGGGGCGGGCTGATCGCGGCGCTGCGGCGATTCAGCGAGCGGAGCGCCGGCGTCACCTGGTCGGTGAACGAGCTCACGCCCAGCCAGCAAATCATCGCGCTGCAAAAGCGGCATATCGACATCGGGGTCTGGCGAGAGGCGCAGCAACAGACGCTGCCGGGGTTGACCTGCCAACGGTTGGCGTGCGAAAGCATCGCCGTGGTGTTGCCGCTTGATCATCCGCTGGCGCAGCAGGAAAACATTCCGCTGGCGGCGCTGCAGAACGACAGCTTCATCGTGCTGCCGCCGCATGAGGCCAGCCTGGGGCTGTATCTGCACAATCTGTGTCTGCAGCAGGGATTTTTGCCGGACGTCGCTTATCAGGTCAATGAACCGCAAACCCTGCTGGCGCTGGTGGCGGAAGGCTGCGGCATTACGCTGCTGCCGGACAGCTACGGCCGCATCCCGTGGCCCGGCGTGCGGTTTTGCTCGCTGCAGCAGGCGCCCCCGGCGGATCTGTATGCGGTATACCGTACCGACAGCGTCACGCCGGTGGTGCAGGCTTTTTTGGCGATGCTGCGGGCGCCCTAAGCGGCCCGCAGAGCGGGTTACATCGTCGGCTGCACCATCAGCTGGCCGGCGGTGCCGCGATCGGCCATCTCCAGCGTCTGGCTGTAATACAGGAACGGGAAGTGTTCGGAGGTGGATTGGTTGAAATACACCAGCAGCTCGACGTCGCCATCGACCCAGACGGTATCCTTCCAGCCGCGATCTTCCGCCATCGGCTGCGCGCCGTTGACGCGTTTAATCAGGAACTGCACGCCCTGAATATGGAACGACTGCGGCGTATCCGCATGAATGTTCCAGCGTTCCCAGGTGCCTTGCTGCGCCTGTACGTCGATGCGGTTCATGTCCCAAATTGCGCCGTTGATGCCGACGCCGCCGTCGCCCAGGCGGAAATCGCGGGTGCGGCTGGCGCTGCCGTCCAACAGCTGATCCGCCAGCAGGCGCATCGGCAGGTTGTCGGTCACCAGCGGCAGCAGGCCGGTCGGGCGCAGCGTCAGCACCTGGGTGGACACCAGAATGCTCGACGGCTCGAACAGGCCGCGCAGGCGATCCATGATGCCCGCCGCTTCACCGGCGGTGATGGTCACCTCGTCGCCCTTCGACATGTCGATCAGCACTTCCCGGCGCTCGCCCGGCGCCAACGACAGCTGCTGCACCGCAACCGGCGCAGGCAGGAAGCCCTGATCGCTGGCGATCACGTTGAACGGCCGCCCGTCGCTGAGCTGCAGGGTATAACGCCGCGCGTTGGAGGCGTTGAGCAAACGCAAACGCACCCAGCCGCGCGACACGTCGACATACGGGTTTTGCACGCCGTTGACCAACAGCGTATCGCCGACGAAGCCGCCCTGCGACGGCGCATCGTATTGCGGCGTGCCGAAGTTATCGAAGCGTTTGTCCTGAATGATCAGCGGGAAATCGTCGACGCCGTAGTGGTTGGGCAGCGGCAGCGCTTTGCTGACGGCATCCTCCACCAGCCACAGCCCGGCCAGCCCGTTATACACGTGCGGCGCCATGCGGTTTGGCGTATTGGCGTGGTACCAGCAGGTAGCCGCCGCCTGACGAATGGGCAGCACCGGCGACCAGTCGACGTTGGGCGACATCATGCGCGGCGCGCCGCCCATCAGCGTGCCCGGCACCTGCAGACCGCTGATGGTCATCGCTACCGGTTCCTGCAGGCGGTTGCTGTAGATCAGTTTGACGTCGTCGCCGCTGTAAACCCGCACCGTCGGCCCCAGGTACATGCCGTTGATGCCCCACACCGCCGCTTTGCGGTTATCCATAAACGCCCAGTGGGCGCGCTGCAAGGTCAGGAACAGCGGCTGACCGCGGCGAGACTCCAGCAGCGGGGGAATGGGTAATGGGGTCTGCGTTCCGCTCGCCTCAGCCCTCAGCGGCACGGCGCCCGCGCACAGCGCCAGGCCCGATGCCTGTAAAAACTGACGTCGACTGAGTGACATATTTTCTCCATGAAAAGCAATAACTAAACCGTGTGCAAAACCCAAACGCCCGCCAATCAAGATTAGCAGGCGCTCAGGCGTTAACGGCGCTGAACGCCAATTAAAAAACTCTTCTTTGAAGCCGGTAGACTCTTATTTTTTGGCGGCGTTGCGCTGGGCGACTTCGGCGTCCAATTCGGCGATTTTCGCCTCCATCAGCTCGCGGCAATGGGCCGCCAGCTCGCGCACGTTTTCTTTGCCGTATTTGCTGGTATCCACCGGCGCCAACATCTCGACGATCACATGACCGTTATTCCAGCGATTAAGATTTATATTACCGCTGGTGGTGGATACGCAGATAGGCACAATCGGCACGCCGGCGGCGATGGCCGCGTGGAACGCGCCGGTTTTAAACGGCATCAGCCCACGGCCGCGGCTGCGGGTCCCTTCCGGGAACATCCAGATCGAAATGTCTTTCTTCTTGAACTGCTCCGCCACCTGGGCGATGGTGCCGTGCGCCTTGGCGCGATTATCACGATCTATCAGCAGATTACCGGTCAGCCAATACAGCGGGCCGAAAAACGGGATCCACACCAGACTTTTTTTACCGACCGTCACGGTGCGCGGCTGCACGATATTAGAGGCCGTCACCATGTCATAGTTATTTTGGTGGTTGGCGATATAGATGCAGTTGCCGTTGTTGGCCGCATCGGCCGGCACGCGGGTTTCAACCTTGATGCCGAACAGCGTCGACAGACGGCCGAAAAGATGGCCGAAGGTCGCCACATGGCGAGGATTACGCGGACTGAACAAGCAATAAACCGAACCGAAAATACACACCAGAATACAGAAAAGAGTGGCGAGAACGGCACGCAAAATCAATAACATAACAACCTCATTAGCACACTGCCAACGCAGTTTACTTCGCTGCGCAGATTCCTTTACTCATTATTTGCCGACCAGGCGGAAAGCACGCCTATGTCGCCTGCATTTCTCGCTATTTTCCCGCCAGGCGGCAGTACGCACAATAATTTTATGCGCAGAAATGTTAACTATTTGGAAAATAAACGCCAGCAAAAATAAATAAGGCGGCCACAGCATGCTGCGACCGCCCGTTAACGCTGGTGCCAACGCTTACTCTTCGCTGTCGCCACCCGACGCCCGCACCGGCGCATCCACTTCGACGCGATCGATGCGCTGCAGACCGCGCGGCAGTTGGGTGCCCTTGCGGCCGCGTTCAGCACGGAACTTCTGCAGATCTTCCGGACGCAGCGTCAGCTTGCGTTTGCCGACGTGCAGCGTGACGGACGCCTGCGGCGGCAGCACGAACAGCCAGGCCAGCTTGTCTTCACCGGCGGCGGCCTGCGCCGCCGGAATGGAGACGATCTTGTTGCCCTTGCCCTTCGACAGCTGCGGCAGATCGGCGACCGGGAACATCAGCATGCGCCCGGCGGCGGTGATCGACAGCAGCATATCGTCTGCGCCGTGGATCTCCATCGGCGGCAGCGCTCTGGCGTTGTCCGGCAGCGTGATCATCACCTTGCCGGCGCGGTTGCGCGCCACCAGATCGTTAAAGGTGCAGACGAAACCGTAACCGGCGTCAGACGCCATCAGCAGCTTCTGATCGTCGGCCGCCATCAGCACCTGCTCGATGGTGGCGCCCGGCGGCGGCGTCAGCTTGCCGGTCAGCGGCTCGCCCTGCCCGCGCGCCGAAGGCAGCGTCATCGGATCGAGCGCATAGCTGCGCCCGGTAGAGTCGATAAATACCACCGGCTGATTGCTCTTGCCGCGCGCCGCGCCGCGGAAGCTGTCGCCGGCCTTGTAGCTCAACCCGGTCGGATCGATGTCATGGCCCTTGGCGCTGCGCACCCAGCCCATTTCCGACAGCACGATGGTCACCGGCTCGGACGGCACGAAGTCGTGCTCGCTCATCGCCTTGGCTTCCGCGCGCTCGGTCAGCGGCGAACGGCGATCGTCGCCGTAGGTCTGCGCATCGGCCTGGATCTCTTTCTTAATCAGCGTATTCAGCTTGCGTTCGGACGCCAGCAGCGCCTGCAGCTGATCGCGCTCTTTCGCCAGTTCGTCCTGCTCGCCGCGGATCTTGACCTCTTCCAGCTTGGCCAGGTGACGCAGTTTCAGCTCGAGGATCGCTTCCGCCTGAGTATCGGAGATGCCGAAACGCTGCATCAGCACCGGCTTCGGCTCATCCTCGCTGCGGATGATGTGGATCACCTCGTCGATGTTGAGGAACGCCACCAGCAAACCTTCGAGGATATGCAGGCGCTTGAGCACCTTCTCGAGGCGGTAGTTCAGGCGGCGACGCACCGTATCGCGACGGTAGGCCAGCCATTCGGTGAGGATCTCCACCAGCCCTTTCACCTGCGGGCGGTTGTCCAGACCGATCATGTTCATGTTGATGCGGTAGCTGCGCTCCAGATCGGTGGTGGCGAACAGGTGATTCATCACCTGCTCCAGATCGATGCGGTTGGAACGTGGCACGATCACCAGACGCGTCGGGTTCTCGTGATCGGATTCGTCGCGCAGGTCTTCGACCATCGGCAGCTTCTTGGCGCGCATCTGGCTGGCTATCTGCTCCAGCACCTTGGCGCCGGAAACCTGATGCGGCAAGGCGGTGATCACCGCGCTGCCATCCTCTTTCTTCCACACGGCGCGCATGCGCACCGAGCCGCGGCCGCTCTGGTAAATTTTGCGAATTTCATCGCGCGGGGTGATGATCTCGGCTTCGGTCGGGAAGTCCGGCCCCTGCACGAACTCGAGCAGGTCATCGAGCGAAGCGCCCGGCTTGTCGAGCAGCGCCACCGCGGCGGCGGCGACTTCGCGCACGTTGTGCGGCGGAATGTCGGTCGCCATGCCGACCGCGATGCCGGTGGTGCCGTTCAGCAGGATGTTCGGCAGGCGCGCCGGCAACATCTTCGGCTCTTGCAGCGTGCCGTCAAAGTTCGGGATCCAGTCGACCGTGCCCTGGCCCAGCTCGGCCAGCAAGACCTCGGCGTATTTGGACAGGCGCGATTCGGTATAACGCATCGCCGCGAACGACTTGGGATCGTCCGGCGCACCCCAGTTCCCCTGGCCGTCCACCAGCGGATAGCGATACGAGAACGGCTGCGCCATCAGCACCATGGCTTCATAACACGCGCTGTCGCCGTGCGGGTGATATTTACCCAGCACGTCGCCCACGGTGCGGGCGGACTTCTTGAATTTGGCGCTGTTGGTCAGCCCCAGTTCAGACATGGCGTAGATGATGCGGCGTTGTACCGGCTTCAAACCGTCGCCAATGTACGGCAACGCCCGATCCATGATGACGTACATGGAATAGTTCAGATAGGCGTTTTCAGTGAATGTGTGCAGCGGTAAACGCTCTACACCGTCATGAGTCAGATCACTCATTACTCAATTATCCTCAGACCGTGGCTTGGCAATCCCTTGGACGACAAAAGGCATCGCTTGTCGATTCTGCCCGCGATAGTAACCCATCTGCAGGGTGGCTGTCACAGTTGGCGCAAGGATCGCCGGCGGCGGCCGGTTGCGCGCTGCGGTTTATGCAAAATTTCGCTGTCTGGCGGCCCGTTTATTGACTGGCAGTCAACACTGTTGTGCGCTGGATCGCATTTTTACTTGCCTGCCTAACGATTACACTCGTCGCCAGCGAGATGGTTTCCGCCTTTTCGGCGGGAAGCATGCCATATCTTAACTCTGACGGGAGCCGCGAAAGATGAGCAATATCCTGATTATCAACGCTAAAAAACAATTCGGCCATTCTAACGGCGAACTCAACCAAACCCTGAGCGACGTGGCGGAAAGCTTCCTGCGCGATCTGCAGCACGATGTGCAGGTCACCGTGGTCGACGACGGTTATGACATCGAAGCCGAGGTAAAGAAATACCTGTGGGCCGACGCGGTCATCTACCAGATGCCGGGCTGGTGGATGGGCGAACCCTGGATCCTGAAAAAATACATCGATGAAGTGTTCACCGCCGGTCACGGCAGCCTGTATGCCAGCGACGGCCGCACCCGCGCCGACGCCGGCAAAAAATATGGCTCCGGCGGCCTGATCCAGGGCAAAAAATACCTGCTGAGCCTGACCTGGAACGCCCCGCTGGAGGCCTTCACCGATCCCGATCAGTTCTTCCACGGCGTCGGCGTCGACGGCGTTTACCTGCACTTCCACAAGGCCAACCAGTTCCTGGGAATGGAAGCGCTGCCGACCTTTATCTGCAATGACGTGATAAAACAACCGGATATCGAAGCGGACATCGCACGTTATCGCGAGCATCTGGCGAAAATTTTTGCTTAACTGACGCAGAACATACTCATCAACGAGGTAAGCATGATCACCGTAATCGCAGAAATCAAAGTGAAACCCGGCCACCGCGCCACCGTACTGCAAGCCATTGAAAAGCTGGTGCCGCTGGTGCTGGCGGAAGAGGGTTGCGGCGAATACACGCCGATGGTCGACAGCAATACCCAGGCGCCGTGGCAGAAGCGGTCGCCGGATTCGGTGTTCATGCTGGAGAAATGGGAAAGCATGGCGCATCTGGAAAAACATCTGGCCATTGAGCACATGCTCAAACACCGCGACACCCTCAAAGACAGCGTGCTGGACACCGAGATCTACATCCTGGAAAACGCCCTGTAAGCTCCGCCTTATAACGTCTGCGCGTCGATGTGCGCGCTGACGTAGTCAAGAAAACAGGTGATGCGCGCCGCCAATTGCGTATTGCGGTAATACACCGCATTAATCGGCTGGCGCACGTCCAGCGTCTCCTGCTCCAGCAACGTCACCAACTTGCCCGCTTCCCGATCGCGTCGGGTCATAAAGTCTGCCAGCTGTACGATCCCCTCGCCCCGCAGCGCCAATTGCCGCAGCGTTTCACCGCTGGACGCCGAGATCGTCGGCGTGATGGCGAAATGCGGCGCCTGGCGATAGCGCAACGGCCATTGGTTCAGCGATTCCGGCTGGGTAAAACCGAGCAGACAATGCCGGTGCAACGCCTCCACGCTCTGCGGCGTGCCGTGCTTCTGCAGATAAGCCGGGCTGGCGAGGATGCGCAACCGGCTGGCGCCCAGCGCGCGCGCATGAATGGTCGAATCGCGCAACGCGCCGATGCGAATGGCGATATCCGTACGTTTTTCCAGCAGATCGATGATCAGATTGTCGGTGTTCAGCTCGAGCGAAATTTGCGGATAACGTTCCCTGAACCCTGCCACCAGCGGCACGATGACGTGCTCCATAAAAGGCGCAGCCGCATTGATCCGCAGTCGCCCGGCCGGCATCTGCCGGCGCACCGCCATTTGTTCTTCGGCATTTTCCACCGAGTTGATGATCGTACGCGCATGGCTCAGGAAGCTTTGCCCCTCTTCGGTCAGCTCCAGGCGACGCGTAGTGCGGCGCATCAGGGTGGTATCTAGCTTATTCTCCAGGCGGCTGAGCGCGCGGCTGATGCCGGAAGTCGTCTGGCCGAGCTGATCGGCGGCGGCGGTGATGGAACCGCTGTCGACCACCGAAGTGAACGCCAGCAATTCTTCGAGCGTGATCTTCATGCATTCCGGCCCAGGTTATCGGGCGCCGCATGAACGCCCTGCGGGAAAGCCGGCCCGGTGTTTCACCGGGCCAGGGTCAGGCTCAGACCGCCAATTCGGCCATGTCGCCCTTGTCTTGCAGCCAGTTGCGGCGATCTTCCGAACGCTTCTTGGCCAACAGCATGTCCATCACCGCCAGCGTCTGATCGACATCATCTTCCGCGACCGTCAATTGCACCAGACGGCGGGTGTTCGGATCGAGGGTGGTTTCGCGCAGCTGCAGCGGGTTCATCTCGCCCAGCCCTTTAAAGCGCTGGACGTTCGGCTTGCCTTTCTTGCGCTTCAGCTGTTCCAGCACGCCGGCTTTCTCTTCTTCATCCAGCGCGTAGAACACCTCTTTACCGAGATCGATGCGGTACAGCGGCGGCATGGCCACATAAACGTGCCCGCCTTTCACCAGCGAACGGAAGTGGCGCACGAACAGCGCGCACAGCAGCGTAGCGATGTGCAGGCCGTCGGAGTCCGCATCCGCCAGGATGCAGATTTTGCCGTAGCGCAACTGGCTGAGATCTTCGCTGTCCGGATCGATGCCGATCGCCACGGAAATGTCATGCACTTCCTGCGAGGCCAGCACTTCGTCCGAGGAGACTTCCCAGGTATTCAGGATCTTGCCCTTCAGCGGCATGATCGCCTGATATTCGCGATCGCGCGCCTGCTTGGCCGATCCGCCCGCGGAGTCCCCTTCCACCAGGAACAGTTCGGTCATGGCCAGATCCTGCGAGGTGCAGTCCGCCAGCTTGCCCGGCAGCGCCGGCCCGCTGGTCAGCTTCTTGCGCACCACTTTCTTGGCGGCGCGCAGACGGCGTTGGGCGCTGGAAATCGCCAGCTCGGCCAGCTGTTCCGCCGCCTGAACGTTCTGGTTCAGCCACAGGCTGAAGGCATCTTTCACCACGCCGGAAACGAAGGCCGCGCACTGACGCGAAGAGAGACGCTCTTTGGTCTGCCCGGCGAACTGCGGATCCTGCATCTTCACCGACAGCACGTAAGCGCAGCGATCCCAAATATCCTCCGCCGACAGCTTCACGCCGCGCGGCAGGATGTTGCGGAATTCGCAGAACTCGCGCATCGCGTCCAGCAGCCCCTGACGCAGGCCATTGACATGGGTGCCGCCCTGCATGGTCGGGATCAGGTTGACGTAGCTTTCGGTCAGCAGCTCGCCGCCTTCCGGCAGCCACAGCAGCGCCCAGTCCACCGCTTCGGTATCACCGGCGAAATTGCCGACGAACGGCGCTTCCGGCAGGGTGATCAGGCCGTTAACCGCTTCCATCAGGTAGTCGGTCAGGCCGTCCTGGTAGCACCAGCGCTGCTCGGTGTTGTTCACCTTGTCGATAAAATAGATCTCAACGCCGGGGCACAGCACCGCTTTGGCTTTCAGCAGGTGAGTGAGGCGCGACACCGAGAAACGCGGGCTGTCGAAGAACTGTTCGTCCGGCCAGAAGTGCACGCTGGTGCCGGTGTTGCGTTTGCCGCAGGTGCCGGTCACCGTCAGATCTTGCACTTTGTCGCCGTTTTCGAAGGCGATGCCGTAGACGTTGCCGTCGCGGCGCACGTTGACTTCCACCCGCTTCGACAGGGCGTTGACCACCGAGATCCCAACGCCGTGCAGGCCGCCGGAGAACTGGTAGTTTTTATTCGAGAATTTACCGCCGGCGTGCAGTCGGCACAGGATCAACTCAACCGCCGGCACGCCCTCTTCCGGGTGGATGTCCACCGGCATGCCGCGGCCGTCGTCGATCACTTCCAGCGACTGATCGGCGTGCAGGATCACGTCGATACGCTTGGCGTGTCCGGCCAACGCTTCGTCGACGCTGTTATCGATCACCTCTTGGCCGAGGTGGTTTGGGCGCGTCGTGTCGGTATACATGCCGGGACGACGGCGCACTGGTTCTAGACCGCTGAGTACTTCAATGGCATCAGCGTTATAGCTGGATTGAGTCATCGTTGATTATTTTTTCGTGGTTAAAGGGAGGTGCCGGAACGGTCCGTCAGACCGCGTTTAGCCCTAAAAAATCCACAATCTGGGGGAAGTAGTGCTCGAAACCGACGAAGGCGTGGTTTCCACCCGACTCCACCGTTTGCCGACACGCGGTGTAATACGCCACTGCCTGGCCGTAATCGAGAATTTCATCGCCCGTTTGCTGCAGCAGCCAGATTAAATCCGGCGACTCCAAAGGATCGATCTGCATCACTTTCAGATCGTAAACGTGACGAGACTCTAACACATATTGCTGGCCGGTGTAGGGGTTCTCGTTGGCGCCGAGATAGTCGACCAGCAGCTCAAACGGCTTGACCGCCGGGTTGACCACCACCGCCGGCAGCGAAAAACACTGCGACAGCCAGGTGGCGTAATAGCCGCCCAGCGAGGACCCCACCAATCCGAGCGTTTGTCCGGCGCGTTCCAACACCAGATTTTCCAGCATCTCGGCGGCCTCCGCCGGAAAGGCCGGCAGCTGCGGCACCAGCATCTCGATAGCGGGATGGTGTTCGGCCAGCCAGGCCTTGAAGGCCACCGCCTTGGCCGACTGCGGCGAGCTGTTGAAACCGTGCAGGTAGAGCAGTGTCGAAGGCATCAGTATCCATCCGAGTCCATATCGGGGCGGAAATCGTCGTTTTCCAGGCGGAACACCTGCGTCTCGACGCGGCCGTCCGGCAGCAGATCGAGGTAACGCCAGCCGGGGGAGACGTCGTCGATGGTAAAGTTAGTGCAGTGCGGCTTGAATTGCACGCAGGTGGACGGCGTCGCCAACAGACGCCGGCCCTGCCATTCCAGATCCAGATCCTGGTGAATATGACCGCACACCACGGTATTCACCTTCGGGTAGCGCAACAGGATCGCGCCCAGCATATGCGGGTTGCGCAGGCTGTGCTGATCGAGCCAGGTGCAGCCGGAAGGCAGCGGATGGTGGTGCAGCAGCAACAGCGTGTAACGCTCGGGGTGCGCCTGCAGGCAGCGCTCCATCCACTCGAGCTGGTATTCGCTCAGCTCGCCGTGCGGTACGCCGAACACCTGGCTGTCCAACATCAGCACCTGCCAGTTATCGCCCAGCAGCACCTGCTTGGAAGGGGCGATGCCGGCGGCGGCCAACGCGTCGACCATCGCCGGTTGGAAATCGTGGTTGCCCGGCAGCCACACGCACGGGGCCGGCAGTTGCGCGATGCCGGCGGCGAAGTGGCGGTACGCCTCCTGCGAATGATCCTGCGCCAAATCTCCCGTGGCGACGATCAAATCGACATCGCGGCGCTGCGCCTGAATGGCGTCCAGCACCGCGTGATAGCTGCGATAGGTATTGATGCCGAGCAACGTCTCGTGTTCGCCGGCAAAAAGGTGGGTATCTGTTATTTGTAGAATCCTGACCGCGGCCCCACTCGCCACGGGCAGTTTAAACAGGCTTTCCAAATGGTGTCCTTTGTTATTTCAGTCTGTCTAACAAACCGGAACCGCCATCGCTCCATGCGCCAAACAGTAGCGCAGCCAATCAGCAAGAAACTGGTTAATTTGATGCTTTTCGTCGCGTTGATGCAACTTTTTATTAGGATAATCATAACGCGCTTTAAAGCGGTAGATCTGCTGACTGGAACACACTTCCGCAACCATGGCGTCATGGTATAACCGCACCGTCATCGCGGGCAGGCTCCAGTAGCTGACCGCCGGAAAGATCTGCTCGATCTCCACCAGCGACGTGTAACGCGTGGACTCAACAATGGTCAAACGATAGCTAGCGCCGTTCACCTGATAAGTCACCGTTTCGCCCGCTTCGTCGTTGCGCGGCAGCAAGCGGCGCAATTGCGCGAAGTTGGTTTCGCACAATCTCATCATTTCGGGGAAATCAGGGGTATAGCGCTGTTTCATTAGTTGGCCCACTCTTTTCTCAACGATTCATGGTGCAACGCCAGCCATTGCAATGCAATCACTGATGCGGCGTTATCGATCGCGCCCTCTTCCACCCAGCGGTAAGCCTGCTCGCGGCTGACCACGTGGACGCGAATATCTTCATGCTCTTCCGCCAGGCCGTGGATGCCTTCGGCGGTGCCGGCGTCTACCTCGCCGACCATGATCGACAAGCGTTCGCTGGTGCCGCCGGGGCTGGCCAGATAGCTCAGCACCGGCTTGCAGCGCCCGACCACCACGCCGGCTTCTTCCTGCGCTTCGCGGCGGCACACGTCTTCGACGCTTTCGCCGGTTTCGATCATACCCGCCACCATTTCCAGCAGCCAGGGCGAATTACTGGTATCGACCGCGGCGATGCGCAGTTGTTCAATCAGCACCACTTCATCGCGCACCGGGTCGTAGGGCAGCAGCACCGCCGCATGGCCGCGCTCGAAAATTTCACGCGTGATTTCAGGACTCATTTCGCCATTGAACAAGCGATGGCGAAACCGGTATAAATTGAGTGAAAAAAAACCACGGTACAGCGTCTCGCGTGCAATAATTTCTACATCTTTTTTATCGAAGGTGACGGGTGACGGCTGCGAACGGTTCATGCGCGAATTCTCCTGCGTGAGTATGCCGATAAAATAAACGGTTTTGATGACAGAAACAGCGGGTCTCACCGCCGCCGCTTTATGTTAGGCTGTTTTTCGCCGCCGGACGCGGCGCGTTTGTGCGCTCGCGGGTAATAGCGGGAAACAATCCTGATTGTCAGCCATAATATCAGCTGCAGTCGGCCCGGGCAGTACGCCAAGGTAAATGGGCGGTCTGAAAGGTAAAAGTTACGTGAGATGGCACATTCAGCCACCTGATGCGTACCGCAGACTCTGCTAGAATCGGCAACTATTTCGTCTATCGTCAGCGCTAACATAGCAATATTGCTGCACAACAAGGAATGCAAATGAAGAAACTGCTCCCCCTTCTTATCGGACTGAGCCTGGGCGGCTTCAGTGCAATGAGCCAGGCAGAGAACCTGCTGCAGGTCTACAAACAGGCCAGGGAAAGTAACCCGGATCTGCGCAAAAGTGCTGCTGACCGCGACGCCGCATTCGAAAAGATCAATGAAGCGCGCAGCCCGCTGCTGCCGCAGCTCGGTTTAACCGCAGGTTACGATTACACCAACGGTTATCGTGACAGCAATGGCGTTAACAGCAACGTCACCAGCGGTTCGCTGGCATTGACGCAGACCCTCTTCGACATGTCGAAATGGCGCCAGCTGACGCTGCAGGAAAAGAGCGCCGGCATCTCCGACGTCACCTTCCAGACCGCAGAGCAGTCGCTGATTCTCAACACCGCCACCGCCTACTTTAACGTGCTGAAGGCGATCGACACGCTGTCGTACACCCAGGCGCAGAAAGACGCGGTGTACCGCACGCTGGATCAAACCACCCAACGCTTCAACGTGGGCCTGGTGGCGATCACCGACGTGCAGAACGCCCGCTCGAACTATGACACCGTGCTGGCGGCCGAAGTCTCCGCCCGCAACGATCTGGATAACGCGCTGGAAACGCTGCGCCAGGTGACCGGGGCCTTCTACCCGGAGCTGGCCTCGCTGAATACCGATCGCTTCAGCACCCAGCGCCCGGAAGCGGTGAACAACCTGCTGAAAGAAGCGGAGGCGCGCAACCTGAGCCTGCTGTCCGCCCGCCTGAGCCAAGATCTGGCGCGCGAACAGATCCGCGCCGCACAGACCGGCTATATGCCGACGATTGACGTCAGCGCGTCAACCGGCATCAGCAATACCAAATACAACGGCTCAAACACCGGCGGCGCGAATGCCGCACGCTACAGCGACTCCGATGCGGGCCAAAATAAAGTGGGCATCAGCTTCAACCTGCCGCTGTACAGCGGCGGCGCGACCAACTCGCAGGTTAAACAAGCGCAGTACGGCTTTGTCGGCGCCAGCGAGCAGCTGGAAAGCGCTCACCGCAGCGTGGTGCAGACCGTGCGTTCATCGTTCAACAACGTTAACGCTTCGATCAGCAGCATCAACGCCTACAAACAGGCGGTGATCTCCGCACAGAGCTCCCTGGACGCGATGGAAGCCGGTTATCAGGTCGGTACCCGCACCATCGTCGATGTGCTGGACGCCACCACCACGCTGTATAACGCCAAACGTCAGCTGTCCGATGCGCGTTATACCTATTTGATCAACCAGCTGAACATCAAGTCGGCGCTCGGCACGCTGAACCAGAACGATCTGCTGCTGCTGAACGGCGCGTTGGGCAAGCCGGTATCGACCGCGCCTGACGCCGTCGCACCGCAAAACCGCGCGCAGGACGCCTATGCGGACGGTTATCAGGACAATGCGCCGATGCAACAGACTGCGGCGCCGGCACCGGCGGCCACTCGCGCATCCGCGCCGGCCGTTACCACCAGCCAACCGGCTCGCCACAGCGGCAACCCATTCCGCAACTGATGTCCGCACGCTGATAAACACGGGGTCCGGCCTGCGCCGCGCCCCGTTTTTTTTGTCCCGATTTTCCCCGCTTCTGCCCGCCGCCTCACAGCCGCCGCTGCGCCAGGTGATATCATCGTCACTCTCGTTTTCGCAGTTGGATGAGGTTCGATGGACAACGATTCACGTTGGCAGCAACTGATTAACGACGGCGAACTGCCGCCGCCGCTGCGCCCGACGCCGGCGGTGTACGCCTCCTGGCTGCGTTGCCGCAGCCTGATGCAGCCCGATGTCTGGCAAGCGCCGCACCGTGCGCAGGGCGCCACCTTCGAATCGATTTGCCGCCGCAAGAACGATCTGCTGACGCTCGGCCAGGCGGCGCTGGAAGACGCCTGTGAATACATGGAGCCGCGGCGTTGCCTGCTGATGATCCTCGATGAGAGCGGCTGCATGCTGTGGCGCTGCGGCGACGCCCAAACCTGGGAGCATCTGCAGCAACTGGGATTCGCCCCCGGCGCTTACTGGGCCGAAGGGCAGATAGGCACCAATGCCCCGGCGCTGGCGGCGGCGGAAGGCCACCCGGTGCGGGTGAGCGGTAAAGAACACGTGCGCCGAGCGCTGCACGGCTGGTCGTTCTGCGCCACGCCGGTCTACGACAACAGCGGCCGCCAGCGCGGCTCGATCGCGCTGGGCTGCCTGCTGGCCGACTGCGCCGCCGGCGATCTGTCGCTGACGCTGGCCATCGCCCGCGAAATCGGCAACTCGCTGAACGCCGACGGCCTGCTGGCGGAATCCAACCGCCATCTGAATCAGCTTTACGGCCTGCTGGACGGCGTCGACGACGGCGTCATGGCCTGGGATCACCGCGGCTACCTGCAATACATCAACCAACGCGCCGCCGGCCTGCTGAAGCTGGACGAACAGCAGAGCCAGGGCAAACCGTTGGCGCAGCTGTTGACGCTGCCCGCGCTGCTCAAGCGCGCCATCGCCGATCGCCAACCGCTGCAACACGTCGAAGTCACCTTCGAAAGCCAGCGGCAGTTTATCGCCGCCTTGCTGACGCTCAAGCCGATTTTCGACGGCGATCGCTGCAGTTTCATCGCCCTGCTGCACCCGCTCGAACGGCTGCGCCAATATGTCAGCAGCCAGCTGGGGCGCGTCAGCCACAGCTTCGAACAGATGCCTTCCGCCTCGCTGGAAATGCGGCGACTGATCCGTTACGGGCAGCAGGCGGCCAAAGGCCAGCATCCGATCCTGTTGCGCGGAGAAGAAGGCGTTGGCAAAGAGCTGCTCAGCCAGGCTATCCACAACGCCGGCGAACGCGCCGCCGGGCCGTATATCGCCCTCAACTGCCAACTGCTGCCGCAGGCGCAGGGGCTGCGTGAGCTGCTGGGCAGCGACGCCAGCGAAGAAGAGGCGGGCCAGCTCAGTAAATTCGAATTGGCTAACGGCGGCACGCTGTACCTGGAACAGATCGAATACCTGCCGGCGGAGATGCAGTCGGCGCTGCTGCAGGTGCTGAAAACCGGCGTGGTGATCCGCCTCAATTCCAGCCGGGTGATCCCGGTCGATGTGCGGGTGATCGCCAGCAGCGCCGCCGACCTGCCGCTGCTGGTGCAGCAAAACCGCTTCCGCCGCCAGCTGTTTTACAGCCTGCAGGCGTTCGAGATCCAAATCCCGCCGCTGCGTCAGCGGCTGAGCGATATTCCGCTGCTGGTCAAACACCATCTGCGCACGCTGGAGCAACATTTTCAGTGTCGCTTCCGGGTGGATGACGAGGTGATGGCTCAGCTGGCGCTCTATCTGTGGCCGGGCAACGATTTGGAACTGAAAGGGGTGGTGGAGCGCGCGGCAATGATTTGCCACGGCCACCACATCCAGCTGGCGGACCTGCCGGCGCACCTGCTCGGCCAACCGTCGCTGCTGGAAAGCGATCCGCAGCCCGGCGCGCCGCTGTTGACGCTGACGGACATGGAGCGCCAGGCGATCCTGCGGGCGGCGACCGTCAGCCGCGGCCAACTGACGGAAATGGCGCAGTTGCTGGGCATCGGCCGCACCACGCTGTGGCGGAAGATCAAACAACACGGGATCGACATCCGCCAGTTCAAGCTGCGCGCCTAGTGGCTGAGCTGCAACACCCCACGCGCGGCGTCCAGCATCGCCTTCTGGCCGCTGCGGGTTTTGCTCAGGCAATCCTGCATGCCGACCACCATCGGAATGCCCATCGCCTTCGCCAGAATGGCGCTGTGCGAGAGGGCATTGCCGCCGCTCAGGCAGATGCCGAGCACCAGTCGGCGATCCAGCATCACTACCTCTGAGGGCATCAGCTCATCCATCACCAGTATTGACGGCTCTGCGAGCGCAATGGTCGGCAGCGGCTGCCCCTGCAGGTGGCACAGCGTGCGGCGCAGCATGTCGCGCACGTCCAGTTCGCGCGCCCGCATGTAGTCGTCATCCAACTCGCGGTACTCTTCGGCGATCGCCTCCAGCACCTGCCGCCAAGCCTGCTCGGCGCTGCACAACTGCTGCGCAATGCGGGTGTAAGCCGCCTGCTGCAGATCCGGATCGTCCAGCAGCATGCTGTGGGCGCCGAAGATAGCCGCCTGCGGCTTGCCGATCAGCGTGCCGGTGCGCTCCGCCAGCCGGTTGAGATCGCTCAACGTGTGCTGCAGCGCCTCCCGCAGGCGTTGCTGTTCGCCCAACACCTCGTCCGCGCCGATCCGGCGCTCGGCGGCTGACGGCCAGACACTGCGGGCCTGGAACACCGGCCCGCTGGTGACGCTTTCCGCCACCGGAATGCCGTGCAGCGAAGGCTGCTGCCGCTCGGAGACCGTCTCGCCGAAATGCTGCTCCGCCAGCGTTTTGAACGCCGCCAGCGCCTCGTCCGCCTGCGCGCCGTCGGCGATCAAACGGATGGTGTCGCCGTGGCGCACCTGCAGCAGCGCCAGCTGATTGAGGCTGCGCGGATCGACGCACTGCCCCTGTTTTTCCAGCACCAGCTCAGCCTTGAACGGCGCCAGCGCTTCGACCAGCCGCGCCGCCGGGCGCGCGTGCAGTCCGTGCGGGTTCTGCACCGTCCAGGTTGCGCTTTTGCCCTGCGCCAGCGGCAAGGCCGCGCGCTTCGCGGCCGGTGAAGCCTCGCCCAATTGCGCCTGCTTGGCCTGCAGCGCCCCCTGCGCCTCCGCCACCACCTGCTCCAGCGAAGCGCCGGAGTTGGCGGCCACCACCGCCGCCAGCGTGCCTTCGATCAGCGGCGCGGCGCACAGCCGCACCTTGGCGGCCAACTCCGGATCCAGCAGATCGAGCGCGGTTTCGGCACTGAGCAGCGCGCTGCCCAGATCCATCAGCACCAGAATGCCATCGCCGTCGGCGACCGCTTCGATCGCCTCCATGACGTTGACCGCGTCGGTACCGATCGGGTGCTCCTCGTCATCCACGCCCGCCGCCAGCGCCAACTTGCAGCCGTCGCCGCGCATCATCTGCCGCGCCAGTTGCTCAACGCCGCGCGCCAGCAACGCGCTGTGCGACACCACCACGATATTAATCATCTCGCCTCCTGCTAACTGCCGGCGACCTCGGCCAGCGTTTTCATCATCAGCATCACCGAAGTGGCGCCGGGATCCTGGTGGCCGATGCTGCGCTCGCCCAGGTAACTGGCCCGCCCCTTGCGCGCCTGCATGGTGATGGTGCTCTCCACCGCCCGCTCGGCGCTGTCGGCGGCGCGCTGCAGCGCCTCCGCCACGCTCAGGTTCTGCTGCGCGGACTGGCCGAGGCTTTCCACCACCGGCCACCAGGCATCGCACATGGTCTTGTCGCCCGGCTCCGCCTTGCCGCGCATCACCACGCCTTCCACCCCTTCCTGCATCATTTGATGCAGCTCCGCCAGATCCAGGCTTTGCTTGGCGTTCGCCGCCTGCGCCGCGCGGATGAAGAAGGTGCCGAACAGCGGACCGCTGGCGCCGCCTACGCTCGACAGCAGCGTCATGCCGGTGTTTTTCAGGATAAAGCCGATATCCTTGTCCGCCACCGACGGCAGCTTTTCCACCACCTTATTGAAACCGCGATTCATGTTCAGGCCGTGGTCGGCATCGCCGATCTCGGTGTCCAGTTGGGTAAGAAAATCGCGCTCTCGGCTGAACACTTCGCCGCAACGCATCAGCCAATCGACGACCTGTGGTTTGGTCAACGCCATAATTCCTCCTCAGCAACCCCAACGCAGCGCAGGCGTTTTCACCGGCGCATCCCACAAGGACAACAGTTCGTCGTCCACGTTCAACAACGTGATGGACACGCCCTGCATATCGAGCGAAGTGCAATACGCGCCCACCAGGTTGCGTTCGATGATGATGCCCGCTTCGGCGCAGCGCTCCGCCAGCCGATGGTACACGCCGTACAGCTCGGACAGCGGCGTGGCGCCCAGGTTGTTGACCAACGCGATCACCCGATCGCCGCGCGTCAGCGGCTGCTTGGTCTGCATCTCGTCGCGCCACTCACCCTGTTGGCGATCCCAGACGCGGATCGTGCGCTGATAGTGGCCGTGGTCGATCAGCGTATGGAACATGTCATCCACCGCCGCGTTGAGCGTGGTGAACGGACGGCGCGCAATGCCCGGCTCGCCGTGAATGCCGACGCCGAACTCCATCTCGTTCTCCGCCAGGGTGAACGACGGTTTGCCGGCGGCGGGGACGGTACAGGCGCCCAGCGCGATACCGATCGAATGCCCGTGGTTGTTGATGCGATGCCCCAGCGTCACCACGCTGTCCAGATCGTCGCCGCGCGCCGCGGCGGCGCCCAGCAATTTCTCCATCAGCACGGTGTTGGCCACCCCGCGCCGCCCGGCGGTAAACAGGCTGTCCTTGACCGCCACGTCGTCATCCACCAGCACCGTCGCCACCGCGACGCCGCTGTCGTGCAGCAGCTCGGTGGCGGTTTCGAAGTTGAGCACGTCGCCGGTGTAGTTCTTGATCAGCAGCAGTACCCCGGCGCCGCCGTCGATCGCCTGACCGCACTCGTACATTTTATCCGGCGTCGGCGAGGTGAAAATCTCGCCCGGACAGGCGCCGTCGAGCATCCCTTCACCGACGAAACCGCAGTGCATCGGCTCGTGGCCGCTGCCGCCGCCGGACAGAATTGCCACTTTGCCCGCTACCGGCGCGTCGGCGCGGGTGACGAACGCCGGATCCGCATGCACCAGCAACTCGGGATGAGCCTCCGCCAGCCCCTGCAACTGCTCTTCCAACACCGACTCGACCTGATTAATCAGTTTTTTCACGATGGTTTCCTCTGTAAGCCAGGGGCGCGGCGCACCGCGCCCCAACGGTATCAATGACGCAGCAGCCAGGCGGCGCCGAGCCGCTCCGCCGTCAGGATCGCCGCCTGCACGCCAGCAGGGGTGACCTTGAACGGCATGTTGTGAATGGTTTCGCCGGCGGCGCAGCTGGCCTCGGCCACCGCCATCGTCTTCGTCGCCACGTCGCCGGTAACGCCCATCTGCGCCAGCGTGATCGGCAGGCCGATGCCATGACAAAACGCCAGCACGGTTTCAATCTGCGCCATAGGGCTGTTCTGCAGCACCAGCTGCGCCAGGGTGCCGAACGCCACTTTTTCGCCGTGATACAGGTGGTGACACTCCTCCAGCACGGTGAAACCGTTGTGAATGGCGTGCGCCGCCGCCAGCCCGCTGCTCTCGAAGCCGATGCCGCTCAGATACGTATTGGCCTCAATGATGCGTTCCACCGCTTCCGTCACCACGCCGGCCTCGACCGCCAGCTTGGCCTTCACCCCTTCGGCCAGCAGCGTGTCGTAGCACAGCCGCGCCAGACTGAGCGCCGCCAGCGTCGATTTGCCGCCGGCCATGCTGGTGGCCTGAGCGTCGAAGCAGGCCTGCGCTTCGAAATAGGTGGAGAGCGCGTCGCCCATGCCGGCTACCAGCAGGCGCACCGGCGCTTTGGCGATGATGGCGCTGTCCATCACTACCATGTCCGGGTTGCGCGGGTAGATCAGGTATTCGGCGAATTCGCCCTGTTCGGTGTAGATAACCGACAGCGCGCTGGTCGGCGCATCGGTGGAGGCGATGGTGGGAATGAGCACCACCGGCAGCCGTTGGTAGTGGGCGACGGCCTTGGCGGTGTCGAGCGTCTTGCCGCCGCCGACGCCGATCACCCCGCGGCAACCGTGGGTCTGCAGCTCGCGGCCAAGCCGGTCTATCTCTTTACGGCAGCACTCGCCGTTGAAGCGGGCCGCATGATGTTTCACGCCGTGCTGCTGCAGGCTGCCCATCAGGGTGTCGCCCGCCAACTGCATCACGAAGTCGTCGGCGATCACGAAATAATGGTCGGCGAGGGATTTGGCGTATTCGCCGACGGCGGCCAGCGCATTGGCGCCCTGAATGTATTTGCCTGGTGACTGGATGATTCTCAACATAACCGGATCCTTGTAGGGAGTTGGCGATGGTAACGTTCAGATATCAGGTGATGACGCGCCGACTTCGCCGCCGGCTTGTTGTTGTGCTTCGACTATGAGCGTCTGCCGCCCGCCTGGCGAGCCACGCGATTTTTGTTCCATTATGGAACATCATCATAGCGATAACGTTTCATGATGAAACGCCAACGCGCGTTTTTTCGCCGCGAAAGCGAACTGGCGCACACCCCAACGTATAACTGCGTAAAGAGTGGATTCTGCGGGCGTTTCAGCTTTAATTTTGACCATGTTTCCCCTATCCTTAGCGCCACTACTGGGAAAGGGCGAAAACAGCCCGCATGATGGGATTGATAACGATGAAACGGACAAAAAACATCAACCAAGAGACGTTCCGCAAATCCTGGCGCAGCTACCGTGTCGCGCCCGTGGCCTTGGCGATCAGCGCCGTCTTTATGCTGGCCGGCTGCGAGAAGAGCGATGAAACGGTCTCCCTGTATCAGAATGCCGATGACTGTTCGCGCGCCAACCCTTCGATGAGCGAGCAGTGCACCACCGCCTACAACAACGCCCTGAAAGAAGCGGCGAAAACCGCGCCGAAATACGCCACCCGCGAAGACTGCGTCGCCGAGTTCGGCGAAGCGCAATGCACCCAGGCGCCGGCTCCGGCGCAGGCCGGCATGGCGGCGGAATCGCAAAGCAGCGGCAGCTTCTGGATGCCGCTGATGGCGGGCTACATGATGGGCCGCCTGATGGGCGGTTCCGGCTTCGCGCAGCAGCCGCTGTTCACCTCCAAGAACGCCGCCAGCCCGGCGAACGGCAAGTTTGTCGACGCCAGCGGCAAGAGCTACGGCCCGGCCACCGCCGGCGGCCGCACCATGACGGTGCCGAAAACCGCCATGGCGCCGAAGCCTGCGGTCACCAACACCGTGACCCGCGGCGGTTTCGGCGAGACCGTGGCCAAGCAGACCAGCATGCAGCGCAGCAGCGCCACCTCCAACTCCGGCTCTCGCAGCATGGGCGGTTGATGCATGAAACGTATTGCCATTACCGAGCGCCCGGACTGGCGCGAAAAAGCGACCGAGTTCGGCTTCCGTTTCCACACCATGTACGGCGAGCCGTACTGGTGTGAAGACGCCTATTACCAGTTCACGCTGGCGCAGATTGAAGAGATCGAAAATGCCACCGCCGAGCTGCATCAGATGTGCCTGCAGGTGGTGGAGAAAGTGGTCGCCAGCGACGAGCTGATGGCCAAGTTCTGCATCCCGAAACACACCTGGGAATTCGTGCGCAGCTCCTGGCGCACCAACCAGCCGTCGCTGTATTCGCGTCTCGATCTGGCCTACGACGGCGTCAATCCGCCGAAGCTGCTGGAGAACAACGCCGATACGCCCACCTCACTGTATGAAGCGGCCTTCTTCCAATGGCTGTGGCTGGAAGACCAGATCAACGCCGGCAAGCTGGATCCGGAATCGGATCAGTACAACAGCCTGCAGGAGAAACTGATCGAGCGTTTCGCCGAGCTGAAAGCGCATCACGGCTTCGGCCTGTTGCACCTGGCCTGCTGCCAGGACAGCGAAGAAGATCGCGGCACGGTGCAATACCTGCAGGACTGCGCGCAGGAAGCCGGTCTGCCGACCGAGTTCCTGTTCATGGAAGAGATCGGCCTCGGCGAGAAAGGCCAGTTCACCGATCTGCAGGATCAGGTGATCGGCAACCTGTTCAAGCTCTATCCGTGGGAATTCATGCTGCGCGAGATGTTCTCCACCAAGCTGGAAGACGCCGGCGTGCGCTGGCTGGAGCCGGCCTGGAAAAGCATCATCTCCAACAAGGCGCTGCTGCCGCTGCTGTGGGAAATGTTCCCGAATCACCCTAACCTGCTGCCGGCTTATTTCGCGCAAGACGATCATCCGCCGATGGATCATTACGTCACCAAACCGCTGTTCTCACGCGAAGGCGCCAATATCCAGATCGTCGAAAACGGTCAGGAAGTGGCGCGCGTCGATGGGCCGTACGGTGAAGAAGGCATGATCGTGCAGCAGTTCCATCCGCTACCGAAGTTCGAAGACAGCTACACGCTGATCGGCAGCTGGCTGGTGAACGATCAACCCTGCGGCATCGGCCTGCGCGAAGATCGCGAATTGATCACGCAGGATCTGTCGCGCTTCTATCCGCACACCATCCTCGGCTGATCGCCCCGCTGAAAGCAAAAACGCCAGTCTCTGACTGGCGTTCTTTCTTTACCCCACCTGTACCGACAGCATGCTCAGCGCCCCCATTTCGATACCGTCGATCGGCACGCTGATGGCCTCTTTTCCATCCCAGCCGCCGAGCACATACAGCAATGGCAGATAGTGTTCCGGCGTCGGGTTCGACAGCGCCGCGCCCTCATGGCGCATGAAATCCACCAGCGGGTGGTTATCGCCCCGATAACGCAGGTTATCCCGGACAAAGTTATTGAAAGACTCCGCCCACGGATAGGCGCTGGTATCGCCCTGCCATTTCACCATGCGCAGGTTGTGCACCACGTTGCCGCTGGCGACGATCATCACGCCCTCATCGCGCAGCGCCGCGAGTTTGCGGCCCAGCTCATAGTGGTAAGCCGCCGGCTGAGTGCCGTCGACGCTGAGCTGCACCACCGGGATATCGGCATTGGGATACATCTTGATCAATACGCCCCAGGTGCCGTGATCCAGCCCCCACTCGCCGAGATCCGCCGTTACCGGCACCGGCGCCAGAATGTGCTGCAGCTGCGCAGCCAGCGCGGGGGAACCCGGCGCAGGATAGCGGGTATCAAACAGCGCCTGCGGGAACCCGCCGAAGTCGTGAATGGTTTTGGGTTTTTCCATCGCGGTGACCGCAGTGCCGCGGGTATACCAATGCGCAGAAACCGCCACGATCGCCTTCGGACGCGGCAATGACTCACCCAACGCACGCCATGCCTGGGTGTAGCGGTTGTCTTCCAGCACGTTCATCGGGCTACCGTGGCCAAGAAACAGTGCCGGCATACGAGAGGTGTTCATAGAGCGATCCTTAGTTCAAATTGTGCTATGGCGTTACATTACGCGCTTTGCCGCAGCAACACAGCCGGATAACCGTGATGAAGATATTCAATAAATTTGAATTAAAAATCGCAAAAATGCACCGGCAAACAAAAAGTTAAAAAATGCATGATTTTCAAATGATTAATAAAAATCATGAATACCATGGCATTACTGCCACACAGATCTAAATTGTGAACAATTTATGTATTTTTTGTTAACACAATCGATACACTCCTCCTGCCGTCGACAGGGTGTTGGCAGCCCGTCGGCGCTACGGGAATCACGTCTCACCAAGGAGGAATTCATGTTCAGACTCACACTGGCAACCCGCCTGGCGCTTTCCATGTCCTTGTTAGCCACCGGGGCGGCAGCCGCCAAAGCGACGGACAACGCGCCGCTGACGCAGCGCGAAGACCCTTACTTTCTTCAGGCGCAAGCTCAGCTGCAACAGCGACTGAAACAGACCCCAAACACCAACCGCGCCAAAAACGTCATTCTGGTGGTCGGTGACGGCATGGGTTTTTCCACCGTGACCGCCGCCCGTATTTTTGAAGGACAGCAGCGCGGCGTGGACGGCGAATCCAACGTGCTGGCCTGGGAAGCCTTCCCCTATCTGGCGGCAGCCAAAACCTATTCTGCCGACGCCCAAATCACCGACTCCGCGCCCAGCGCGGTGGCGATGACCACCGGCGTCAAAACCATCAACGATCTGATGGGTCTCAACCATACGGCCGCCCTCAACAACTGCGAGGATCAGCAAACCAAGGCCGTCACCACGCTGTGGGAGATGGCCGCAACGCTCGGCATGTCCACCGGCGCCGTGACGACCGCGACCATTACCCACGCCACGCCGGGCGCCACCTATGCCCATATCGCCAACCGCGACTGGGAGTCTGACGCCAAAATGCCGGCGGATGCCCTGACCGCAGGCTGCCGCGACATCGCGCGCCAGCTGGTGGAAATGAAATACGGCAACGGCCTGAACGTGGCGATGGGCGGCGGGCGCGCCAACTTCCTGCCCGACAGCGTGAGCGATCCGGAATATCCCGGCAAGAAAGGCGCCAGAAGGGACGGCCGTGACCTGACGCAGGCCTGGCTGCAACGCTACGGCGAGCGCGGACAATACGTCTGGAATCAGGCCCAGTTCGACAAAATCGAACCGGGCAACGTCGACCATTTGCTGGCCCTGTTCGAGCCGTCGCACATGAACTTCGAGCATGACCGGCGGCAAGACGCGGCGGGAGAGCCTTCGCTGGCGGAAATGACCGGCAAGGCCATCGATATTTTGGCCAGGAATCCCGAAGGCTATCTGTTGCTGGTGGAAGGCGGGCGCGTCGATCACGGCAGCCATAACGGCAACGCCTACCGCACGCTAAGCGACGCGGTCGCCCTGAACGAGGCGGTGAAAACCATTGTCGGCAAGGTCAACCTGGACGAAACGCTGGTGATCGTGACCGGCGATCACAGCCACACGCTGACCATCGCCGGCTATGCCAAGCGCGGCAATCCTATCCTCGGCATTTCCGTCGGCGTCGACGGTAAACCTCGGCTGGGCAGCGACGGCAAGCCCTACACCACCCTCGGTTTCGCCAACGGCCCCGGCGGCGCGATCCCGCTGACCGAGCGCCCGGCATTGACCATGGAGCAAACCACCGCGCCCGACTTTATTCAGCCGGCGCTGGTGCCGCTGAAAAGCGAGACGCACGGCGGGGAAGATCTCGGCATCTACGCCATCGGCCCCTGGGCACATCTGTTCCAGGGTACGGTTGAGGAGAACTACACCTTCCACGTGATGAATTACGCCAGCCGCATCAGCGAACGCCTGTCAGAACGGTAGATACAAAAAAGCCGCATTACGCGGCTTTTTTATCGTTGAAAGCGGCCGGCTATCAGCTGGCTTTTTTCTCGTGCGCCTGGCGGTAGGCCACCAGATCTTCGATGGTCAGCACCACCATGTCGTGCTGTTTGGCGAAGGCGATCACTTCCGGCGCATGCGCCATGCTGCCATCGTCGTTGGTCAGTTCACACAGCACGCCGGCAGGTTTGAAACCGGCCATGGAGACCAGATCGATAGTCGCTTCGGTGTGGCCGCGACGGCTCAGCACGCCGCCCGGCTGCGCGCGCAGCGGGAACACGTGGCCCGGACGGTTCAGGTCGCTCGGCTTGGCGCTGTCTGCCACCGCCGCACGGATGGTGGTCAGGCGATCGGAAGCGGAAACCCCGGTGGTCACGCCCTGCGCCGCTTCGATGGTCACGGTGAAGGCGGTCTGGAACTGGCTGGAGTTGTTGGTCACCATCATCGGCAGCTCAAGCTGCTGACGGCGTTCTTCGGTGATGCATAGGCACACGATGCCGCTGCCGTGGCGAATGGTCAGCGCCATCTGCTCAACGGTCATGGTTTCCGCGGCGAAGATCATGTCACCTTCGTTTTCACGGTTTTCATCATCGAGCACCATCACGCCGCGCCCGTTGCGCAGTGCGTCGATCGCGCGTTCAACGCGTTCTGTCGGCGTGCCGAAGTCTGAAAGTAGCGTCTGATTCATGGTAAAAAACCTCATTAAAAATTATGGATTACCAGAACCAGGGCGATCTTGAGGAGTAGCTAGCAATAGCTAAAAAAATAACGCAAGCGGGCGCATGCCCGGCAGATACCGTTACTCTCTCCCATCCGGACTATAACCGTCGGCCCCGGAATTACACCGGATCTGCTGACCTCTAACCGGCCTTTACAGGCTGGCTGAGCGCTCGCGGGCTTTCACCGTAGAAGGTGATTTACCGCCGGTGGGGACTTTCACCCCGCCCTGAGAATAAGCAAGATGACTATAACGCTAATGGATAGACAGGGCAATTGGCAAAAGCACAATTCGGCCACGCGCGGCGAATGCGCTTAATGGTGTTTATCCGGCGGGCAACTCGCATTACACTAAGCGGCAGCTATTAAACTCTGAAAGGGATACGCCATGATTGACCCGAAAAAAATCGAACAAATCGCACGCCAGGTTCATGAGTCCATGCCTAAAGGCGTTCGTGAATTCGGGGAAGACGTTGAGAAAAAAATCCGTCAGGTGCTGCAGTCGCAGTTGACCCGCCTGGATTTGGTTAACCGCGAAGAGTTCGACGTGCAGACTCAGGTGCTGTTGCGCACCCGCGAAAAGCTGGCGCTGTTGGAACAGCGCATGGCCGAGCTGGAAAGCAAGCTGAGCGCGGCGCCGGCCGCCAAACAGGAAGACGAATAATTCCCGCCAAGGGCGCGCACCGCGCGCCCTTGTTCTTTACGTCGCCCGGCGTTAGCCGCGCCCGTCTTTGATCGCTTTGATGATGTTGGTGGTCGACAGGCCGTCTTCAAAGTTCAGCACTTTGACATCGCCGCCGTTGGCCCACACTTCCGCACTGCCGGCAATCTCTTCCGGCTTGTAATCGCCGCCTTTGACCAGCAGATCCGGCAAGATGTCGGCGATCAAGCGCTGCGGCGTGTCCTCCTCGAACGGCACCACCCAATCCACCGCTTCCAGCGCGCCCAGCACAATCATGCGGTTCTCCAGCGCGTTGACCGGGCGTTTTTCCCCTTTCAGGCGTTTGGTCGACGCATCGCTGTTCACCGCCACGATCAGGCGATCGCCCAGCTTGCGAGCATTGGCCAGATAAGAGACGTGGCCGGCATGCAGAATGTCGAAGATGCCGTTGGTCATCACCACTTTTTCGCCGCGCTGACGCGCCTGCGCGACGGCCTGTTTCAACTGCGCTTCGGTCATCACGCCAAAACCGGTCTCGGCGCGGCCGCGCACCGCGTTCTCCAGTTCGATCGGCGACACGGTGGAGGTACCGAGCTTGCCCACCACCACGCCGGCGGCGGCATTGGCCAGGAAACAGGACTCTTCCAGCGAGTTGCCGGCGGCCAGCGAGGCGGCCAGCACGCCGATCACGGTGTCGCCGGCGCCGGTCACATCGAACACTTCCTGCGCCTGGGTCGGCAAGTGCAGCGGCTCAACGCCCGGCTGTAGCAGCGTCATGCCGTGTTCGGAACGGGTAACCAGCAGCGCCGACAGCTCGAAATCCGCCACCAGCTTCATGCCGCGTTCCACCAGTTCCGCTTCATCCTTACAGTGGCCCACCACCGCTTCGAACTCGGACAGGTTCGGCGTCAGCAGCGTCGCGCCGCGATAGCGCTCGAAATCGGATCCTTTCGGATCGATCAGCACCGGCACCTTGGCGGCGCGCGCCAGTTGGATCATGCCCTGCACCTGGCTGAGCGCGCCCTTGGCGTAATCGGACAGCACCAGCGCGCCGATCTGCGGCAGCGCCTGCTGAATGCGCTCCAGCATCGGCTGCGGATCAACGTTGGAGAAGCCTTCTTCGAAGTCGAGACGGATCAGTTGCTGGTTGCGCGACAGCACGCGCAGCTTGGTAATGGTCGGATGGGTCGGCACCGAGACGAAGTCGCAGCGCACGTTGACTTCATTCAACTTGGCGCTCAGCGCCCGCGCCGCATCGTCGATGCCGGTCAGGCCCACCAGACGGGAAGTGGCGCCCAGCGAAGCGATGTTCATCGCCACGTTAGCCGCGCCGCCGGGACGCTCTTCGATGGTATCGACCTTGACCACCGGCACCGGGGCTTCCGGTGAAATGCGGCTGGTCGGCCCATACCAATAGCGATCCAACATGACGTCACCGACCACCAGCACACCGGCGCGGCGAAAATCAGGCAGCGTAACTTTCATCCGATAACTCCAAAAAAGAACAAAATTTTAGTGGCGCAGATATTACCACAGACCGCCGGAATACCCGCAAAAAGGTATTAATCCAGCCATTTGGCCCAGCTGGCGCGCACCTGCTCGCGCTCGGCGGCAAACAGCCCGCTGCCGACCTTGCCGGAATGTTCCTGCAGCGCCAGGTGGTGGATCTCGTCGCGCATGGTGACATAGGCCTGGGTCAGCGCGCGCGCCTCTTCATCCGGCATGATGTCGTAATTGGCCATCAGCTCGAAGATGCGCACGTTGTCCGACCAACGCGTCAGGCGCGGTTCACCCGGCGCATAGCGTAAGACCAGATATTGGGCGATAAATTCGATGTCGGTAATGCCGCCCTCATCGGCCTTGATATCAAACAGATCGCGCTGCTTGTTGCCGAGATGGTTGCGCATCTTTTCGCGCATCTCGCGCACTTCGCGCTTCAGGGTCTGCGCATCGCGCGTTTTGCACAGGATCTCGCGCCGGATCGCGTCGAACTGCTGATGCAGCGCCGGATCGCCGTGCACGATGCGCGCGCGCACCAGAGCCTGATGCTCCCAGGTCCAGGCTTCGTTTTGCTGGTAGTCGGCGAACGCCTCGACGGTGCTGACCAGCATCCCCGCGGCGCCGGAAGGCCGCAGGCGCGCGTCCACCTCATACAGAATGCCCGAGGACGTGCGGGTGCTGAACAGATGCATCACCCGCTGCGCCAGCCGCAGGTAGAACTGGCGGCCGTCGATGCAGCGATCGCCGTCGGTCATCACCTCCGGCGGGCAATCCAACAGGAACACCAGATCGAGATCGGAACTGTACCCCAGCTCCCAGCCGCCCAGTTTGCCATAGCCGATCACCGCAAAGCCGCGCCCCTCCCGCTCCTGCAAATGGGTGGGCTGGCCATAGCGCGCCACCATGTCGCTCCAGGCCTGTTGCACCACCGCGTCGATGATCGCCTCAGCCAGATAAGTCAGGTGATCGCTCACTTTCATCACCGGCAGCGCGCCGGCGATATCCGCAGCGGCGATGCGCAGCTGCTGAGCCTGTTTGAACTGACGCAGCGCCTCCAGCTTTTGCTCTTCGTCGTCTTCCGGCACCCGCAGCAGATACTGCCGCAGCTCGCTGCGGTAGGCGTCCAGCGCCACCGGCTGATACAGCGTGGCCGGATCCAGCAGCTCGTCCAGCAGCAGCGGGTAACGCGACAGCTGGTTGGCGACCATCGGCGACGCGGCGCACAGGCGGATCAGATGGCTGAGCGCCGCATGGTACTCCACCAGCAACTCGAGATAGGTAGTGCGGGTGACGATGCTCAGCAGCAGCTGCGCCAGCCGCACCAGCGCGGTCGGTGCGTCCTGGCGCGGGCATACCTCCGCCAGCAGGCGCGGCATCAGCTGATCGAGCACGTCGCGGCCGCGCGGGCCGATGGTGCGCTTGTCGACGTCGTGACGAAAATCGGCGATGGTGCGCAGCATCTGTCGACGCGCCTCTTCGTCCAGGTGCGGCGTCAGCGGCGCCAGCTCGTTCTCCTCCAGCGCGTCCTGCCACAGACTGTGATAGTGCTGGTAATCGGGATCTTCGCCGACATCCGGGCTATCGTCACCGATCAGGTCGTCGAACACCGCGCGCACCGCCTGCATGTGCACGTCCAGCGCCGCCATCAGCGCCGGCCAATCCGCCAACCCCATGCCGTAGGCCAACCGGGCCTGATCGAGCGCCTCCTGCGGCAGCGTCTGGGTTTGCTGATCGCCGATCGCCTGCAGCAGGTTCTCCAGCCGCCGCAGGAACAGGTAGGCGGCGCTCAGCGCCCGCACCTGCTTGCTTTCCAGCAGCCCCAGCTCGCCCACCGCCTGCAGCGTCGGCAGCAGCGAACGCCCCTGCAGCGCCGGTTCACGGCCGCCGCGGATCAGCTGGAATACCTGGGTGATGAATTCGATTTCGCGAATGCCGCCGGCGCCCAGCTTGATGTTGTCCTTCAGGCCGCGCCGCCGCACTTCACGGGCGATCATGCCCTTCATGTTGCGCAGAGACTGAATGACGCTGAAATCAATGTAACGACGGAACACGAACGGCCGCAGCGTTTTACGCAGCTCCTGGCTGTAGGCGTCTTCCGCCCCGCCCATCAGGCGCGCCTTCACCATCGCATAGCGTTCCCAGTCGCGCCCCTGTTCCTGGTAGTAATCCTCCAGCGCCGCAAAGCTCATCACCAACGGGCCGCTGTCGCCGAACGGCCGCAGCCGCATGTCCACGCGATAGACGAAGCCATCGATGGTCTGTTGATCCAGCGCCTTGATCAGCCGCTGGCCGAGACGGGTGAAGAACTGGGCGTTATCCAGCTCGCGCCGCCCGCCCTGAGTCTGGCCGTTTTCCGGGTAGGCAAAGATCAGATCGATATCCGACGAGAAATTCAGCTCGCCGCCGCCCAGCTTGCCCATGCCGAGGATCAACAGCGGCTGCGGTTCGCCGTCGGCATTGCACGGCGTGCCCCACTCGCGGCAACAGGTTTGGTACAGCCAGTCGCGCGCGCTGACGATCAGCGTCTCCGCCAGCCCGCTCAGCTGCAGCAACGTTTCTTCGGTCGAACACAGCCCCTGCGCCTGCGCCCAGGCGATGCGCACCAGCGTTTCGCGGCGAAACAGACGCAGCGTGCGCATCAGTTGCGCTTCGTCGCGCACCTCTTCCAGCTCGTCCTGCAACCAGGCGGCGTAGTGTTGCCACTCGCCAGGCGCCGGCGGCTGTTCGCGCAGCGTCGCCAGCCAGGCCGGCTGGGCGAGCAGCGCGTCGCTGACGAAGTCGCTCGACGCCAGCACCCACTGCTCTTGCTCGCTAAAGGCGCAGTCCGCGCCGTGAACTTCCTGAAAACGCTGCACAACCTGCTGTGCCTGAGCCTGTAACGCGGCTGAAAGTGGCGACATAGTGTATGACCCGTTCTGCGGCCCACGGCTGGCGGGCCGGCTGGATTAACGAAGCGCGCCGTTTAACCAGAATGGCGCATGCGATAAGGCCTGTTTGCGGCTGGCTTCATACCAGCCCTGGCGGCGCTCGCTCAGCGCCGCCTGCAGCTCGCGCCAGGCGTCGATATAAGGCTCGGTCTGCTCGTCGGGGTAAGCACCCGACAGCAGGACCAGCGCCGAAATCTGACGCGTCAGGCGCGGCAATTGTTCCTGATATTCATCTTCGTTCAGCGTACGGCTGAAGGCTTCTTTCAGCTCCGCGCCGCTGCGCCCCAGCATGATGTCGCTGAAGCGTTTGAAAGAACCGTCCAGTTTGGCCTGCCCTTTGGCGTCGATAAACGGCCGCCAGGCGCCGCGCACCAGCCATGATGTGAGCGCCAACTTACATTGCAGATAGGCCGCGCTGTAGCACAGGCTTTCCGGTTGCGCGGCTTTGTCCGCCAACAGCGGTTCGAGCTCGGTCAGGCGGGCGCGCAGATCGGCGCTGGCCTTGCGCGGCACCAGGCCGCCGAAGATCACCAGCGCCTGGCGGATGGTGCCGACCGCTTCGAGGACCGCCCCGCGCGCCTGCGCATCGCCGCGCAGCCACAGCTCCTCATGGTACTGCCAATGGTTGAGCGCCAGCTCGAAGGCGGCGATCATCCCCTGCTCCACGGTCGCCTTCGCCGCCGGCTTCAGCACCCGCAGCGGGCGCACCTCGCGCGGCGGATTGCCCTGCGCCAGGTGGTAGCCGCGCGCCGCCTTGCTCAGGCTGCCCTGACGCAGCCCGCCATGGGCCGCCAGCTCGCCGGCCAATGCCAGCAGATCGGCGGTGTTGCCTTTCAGCAGCTCCAGTTCGATCTCGCTCAGGGCTTCGCTGAGGTCACCGGCACGCACCTCTCCCTGATCCAAGCCAATCTCGATCTCGCTTTGGCCGTAAGTGACCACCCACTTTTCACGCGCAAAGTCGGTACGGAACAGCGGCTGCAACGCCTGCTGCAGCGCCGCGATATCACAATCCTGTGGCCAGATGTCGGCAGGAAACTGCGCCAGCGCCAGCTGCGGCTCGGCGATAGCGACGTTGTATTCCGGACGTTGGTGCAGGCCGGCCACCACTTTACCGGCGGTTTTGATGGTCATCTCATAACGATCGTCGAAACCGCGAATGCGCAGCCCCATGTCGTGATTGCGCAGGAAGTTATCGGCCGTTTCGAAGTAAATGTTGGTCAGTTTTTGCGGCGCGGAATGCTGATGCGGCCAGGCGGCAAGCCATTGCGGCAGAGCGGCCACCGCTTGCGGCGCGGCGATGAATTTCAGTTCAATTTCAACGGTCATAATTCTTTAACACCAATAAGTTATGCATTCACGTCTGTTTCAGCGCGGCGCGTTCGGCCGCCGCATACTGCCCAATGACGCACAGTTGCCGTTATCTTACCGCGATTCCCGGCGCCTTAACCCTGCTAACTGTAGAAAAAACCTGTTACGTTATAAAACGCCGCGCAACTCACAGAATCAGCCACAGTAAGATAGTTCTCATTCCGGTTTTGGCGTTGCGTCGTCAGACTGAACGCTCTACTATCGTTCCATAAATTCACCAAGAAACGATGAACTAATGCAGAAATTACGCCTGATTTGCCTTGCCGCGCTGAGCTTCAGCATCACTTGGGGCGCACATGCCGAAGATAAACGCTATATCTCCGATGAGTTAAGCACTTACGTCCATAGCGGCCCAGGTAATCAGTACCGTATTGTCGGCACTCTGAACGCCGGTGAAGAAGTCACCCTGCTGAGCGTCAACGACAGCACCAACTACGGCCAGATCCGCGATCCGAAAGGCCGCACCACCTGGATCCCACTCGATCAGCTCAGCCAGACGCCGAGCCTGCGCACCCGCGTGCCCGAGCTGGAACAGCAGGTGAAAACCCTGACCGACAAGCTGGCCAACATCGATAACACCTGGAACCAGCGCACGGCGGAAATGCAGGAAAAAGTCGCGGGCAGCGACAGCACCATCAGCAGCCTGCAGAAGGAAAACCAGGATCTGAAAAACCAGCTGGTGGTCGCGCAGAAGAAGGTTAACGCCGTTAACCTGCAGCTCGACGACAAACAGCGCACCATTATTCTGCAGTGGTTCATGTACGGCGGCGGCGTCGCCGGCGTCGGCTTGCTGCTGGGCCTGCTGTTGCCGCACCTGATCCCGCGCCGCAAGAACAACAATCGCTGGATGAACTGATCTCAGTATCGTTCAGTTTGAGTATGGGCGCCTGCGGGCGCCCTTTTCATTGGCGCCGACATCCCGCGGCCAATTCATGTAATCTGATAGACAGAGCCTTACACGATATTCAGGAGTCAACAGTGCAGATTTATCTGGTCGGCGGCGCCGTTCGCGACAGCCTGCTCGACATTCCGGTGGTCGATCATGATTGGGTGGTGGTGGGCGCCACGCCGGCCGAGCTGCTGGCATTGGGCTACCAGCAGGTCGGCAAAGACTTTCCGGTATTCCTCAATCCCGACACCCACGAGGAGTACGCGCTGGCGCGCACCGAGCGCAAATCCGGCCAGGGATACACCGGTTTTACCTGCTATGCCGCGCCGGACGTCACGCTGGAGGAGGATCTGCTGCGGCGCGATCTGACCATCAACGCCATCGCCCGTTCCGCCGAGGGGGAGCTGATTGATCCTTACGGCGGCGTGGCCGATCTGCAGGCGCGCGTGCTGCGCCACGTTTCCGACGCCTTCGGCGAAGATCCGCTGCGCGTACTGCGCGTGGCGCGCTTCACCGCCCGCTTCGCCCATCTGGGTTTTCGCATCGCCGACGAAACGCTCGCCCTGATGCGCCGGATGGCGCACAGCGGTGAACTGGCCGCGCTGACCGCCGAACGCGTCTGGAAAGAAACGGAAAAGGCGCTGCAAAGCCAGAGCCCGCAGGTCTATTTTCAGGTGCTGCGCGACTGCGATGCGCTGGCGGTGCTGTTCCCGGAAATCGACGCGCTGTTCGGCGTGCCGGCTCCCGCCAAGTGGCACCCGGAGATCGACACCGGCGTGCACACGCTGATGGCGTTGGCGATCGCCGCCCGCCTCACGCCGGAGGTGGACGTGCGCTTCGCCACCCTGTGCCATGACCTCGGCAAGGGATTGACGCCAAAAGAGTTCTGGCCGCATCACCACGGCCACGGCCCGGCCGGCGTGCGGCTGGTTGAGGCGCTGTGCCAGCGGCTGCGGGTGCCTAACCCGGTGCGCGATCTGAGCAAGCTGGTGGCCGAGTACCATGATCTGATCCACACCGTGAACAAGCTGCGGCCGGAGACCCTATTGAAGCTGTTCGACGCCATCGACGTCTGGCGCAAGCCGCACCGGCTGGAGCAGATGATCCTGACCAGCGAGGCGGACGCGCGCGGCCGTACCGGCTTTGAGGAGAATCCCTATCCGCAGGGCGACTATCTGCGCCAGGCGTATCAGGTGGCGAACGCGGTATCTATTAAAGAGGTGGTGGCCAGCGGGCTGCAGGGCACCGCGATCCGCGACGAGCTCAAACGCCGCCGCCAGCAGGCGCTGGCCGAGTGGAAGCTCACCCAAACCATCATCAACGATCAGGCATAAAAAAACCCCGCGGAGCGGGGTTTTTTCTTGGCGTGAAGGCTTACAGGAACACCATGTAAACCACGGCCGCCACGATAAAGCGGTAGATAGCGAACGGTACGAACGAGATGCGTTTGATCAGCGACAGGAAGGTCTTGATCGCAACCAGCGCCACCACGAAGGCGGTGACGAAACCGACGGCGAACATCGGCAGGTCGCCCCAGGTCAGGAAGTGCAGGCTCTTATACAGATCCAGGCCGCTGGCACCAATCATCATCGGCACCGCCAGAATGAAGGAGAACTCGGACGCCGCATAGCGGTTCACGCCCACCAGCATGCCGCCGGCGATAGTGGAACCCGAACGGGAGAAGCCCGGCCACAGCGCCAGACACTGGAAGCAGCCGATCATGAACGCCTGACGGTAAGTGATGTCATCCAGCCCTTCCGCGCTAGGCTTCTTCGGCTTCAGCCATTCCGCCGCCAGCAGCAGCAGGCCGCCGACCACCAACGCGTACATCACGTTTTTCGGCGCAAACAGCGACTTGATGAAATCATGGAAGGCCAGCCCCAGCACCACCGCCGGGATCATCGCCAGCAGGATGTGCCCCAGCTTCAGCTGGCCGCTGGTTTTGCCTTCGTGCTCCACCGGCTTGCCGCCGAAATGGATGCCGATCAGACCGAACAACCGGCGCCAGAACATCACGACGACGGCCAGGATCGACCCCAGCTGGATAATGACTTCAAAGGTTTTGGCTTTGTCGCCGGTAAAGCCCAGCCACTCGCCGACGATGATCATATGCCCGGTGGAAGAAACCGGCAAAAATTCGGTTAATCCCTCGACAACCCCAAGAACAAACGCAATAAACAGTGAATGCATGTCTGCCATGTGCTTCGCTCACCCCATAAAATAACGGCTATCACATAAAAAAGCGGCAATGCTTAAAGACAATGCCGCTAAAACAATTCTCAGGATTAAGACCAGGTTAACGGTCTTTCGTTGCAAGCAGATGACATAAAATCATGCGGGACGGGTGCCGCGCTCAATGATCACGCCGACCCGATTGGCATGTGCTACAGCGCCCGGTTTGCTGACCTTAATACGGACCCAGGGGGAATTGAAGCGCTGGAGCAAAATTTCAGATATTTCCTCCGCCACGCGCTCCACCAGCGCGAACCGGTTCGACTCCACGTGTTGGATCACGGCATCGCTGACGTCGGCATAGCTCAGACAGTCATTTACGTCGTCGCTGGCGGCGGCCGGCCGGTTATCCCAGCCCATTTCGATATCGAACACCAGCTTCTGACGAATGCCCTGTTCCCACTCATAAACGCCAATGGTGGTAATTACGGTAAGCTCTTCAATAAATACGATATCCATCACGTCATTCTCTGTTTTTGGCCTTGCCGGATACCACTTCCAGCGGAATGTGCGTATTATCCATAGATGTTGCGAGTAAAACGACCATTATTAAACGGAACCGCGTTATGAGTGCTACCGCGCTTGGCATGATTATCTTCGCGTATCTGTGCGGCTCGATTTCGAGCGCGATCCTGGTTTGCCGGATCGCCAGGCTGCCGGACCCGCGTGAACATGGCTCAGAAAACCCCGGGGCGACCAACGTCCTGCGCATCGGCGGCCGGCTGGCGGCGGCGGCGGTGCTGGTGTTCGATATTCTGAAAGGGATGTTGCCGGTCTGGCTGGCCTACAAACTCAATGTGCCGCCGCTGTATCTGGGCCTGACGGCGATCGCCGCCTGTCTTGGGCACATCTATCCGGTGTTCTTCCACTTCCGCGGCGGTAAAGGCGTGGCGACGGCGTTTGGCGCCATCGCGCCTATCGGCTGGGATCTGACCGGCCTGATGACCGGCACCTGGCTGCTGACGGTGTTGCTCAGCGGCTACTCTTCGCTCGGCGCCATCGTCAGCGCGCTGATCGCCCCGTTCTACGTCTGGTGGTTCAAACCGCAGTTCACCTTCCCGGTGGCGATGCTCTCCTGCCTGATCCTGATGCGGCATCACGACAATATTCAGCGCCTGTGGCGCGGCCAGGAAGGCAAGATTTGGGGCAAGTTCCGCAAGAAGAAAAACGACGCGGATGAGGATAACGGCGACCAGCCGAAAGACGAATAACGTAAGGGCCGGATAATCCGGCCCTTTGTTTTATACCGCAGGCAGTTCCGCCAGCGGCCAGCGCGGCCGCACCGACACGCTCAGCTCCGGGTTGGCGCCGCTCTTCAGCCGCACCATGCCGGCATAGGCGATCATCGCGCCGTTGTCGGTGCAAAATTCCGGGCGGGCATAGAACACTTCCCCGCCGCGTTTCTGCATCATCTCCGCCAGTTTGGCGCGCAACGTGCGGTTGGCGCTCACGCCGCCGGCCATCACCAGGCGTTTGAAGCCGGTTTGCTCCAGCGCGCGTTTGCATTTGATCGCCAGCGTATCCACCACCGCATCCTCGAAGGCGCGGGCGATGTCGGCACGCGTCTGATCGTCGTTGCCGTTGGAGCGGATGGTGTTGGCGGCGAAGGTTTTCAGGCCGGAGAAGCTAAAGTCCAGCCCCGGACGATCGGTCATCGGCCGCGGGAAGGCGAAACGCCCCGCCGTGCCCTGCTGCGCCATCTTCGACAGCATCGGCCCGCCGGGATAATCCAGGCCGAGCAGCTTGGCGGTTTTGTCGAACGCTTCGCCGGCGGCATCGTCGATCGACTCGCCCAGCAGTTCATATTCACCGATGCCGGTGACGCTGATCAGTTGAGTGTGGCCGCCGGAGACCAGCAGCGCGACGAACGGGAACGCCGGCGGGTTATCTTCCAGCATCGGCGCCAGCAGGTGGCCTTCCATATGGTGCACCGGCACTGCCGGCACGTTCCAGGCGAACGCCAGCGCACGCCCCACGGTTGCGCCGACCAGCAGCGCCCCCACCAGGCCCGGCCCGGCGGTGTAAGCCACGCCGTCGATATCGGCCGGGGTCAGGTTGGCCTCTTTCAGCGCCGCCTGAATCAGCGGCACGGTTTTGCGCACGTGATCGCGGGAGGCCAGTTCCGGCACTACGCCGCCGTAGTCGGCGTGCAGCTTCACCTGGCTGTATAATTGGTTGGCCAACAAACCGGTTTGATCGTCATACACTGCAATTCCGGTTTCATCGCAGGACGTTTCTATACCCAGTACTCGCATTACATTTCCCATCATTCACGTGCGGCCGCCAGTCTACCACATTCCGCCGCATTTACCGCCGATGCGGCGCATCTTGTCACCGGCTTGCGCCTATGTCGATGATTCATCCAGAAAATGCCCGAGCGATTAAACACGAGCATTTTTTTCTGATTAGTCTATAATCAGCGCCCGGTGCAAAATTGCGCACGTTGCGGCAGAGCGACGCGGGTTTCAATTTGCGGTGATGCTTTACAAAGCAGCATCCATTGGAGTAAAATTCCGCACCATTTTGAAAAGGCTGGCGCTTGGCCAGCAGCAAACCGAATTTTATTGAGGTGAGAGGCACATGCCGGTAATTAAAGTACGTGAAAACGAGCCATTTGACGTTGCTCTGCGTCGTTTCAAACGCTCTTGCGAAAAAGCAGGTGTTTTAGCTGAAGTTCGTCGTCGTGAGTTTTATGAAAAACCAACTACCGAACGTAAACGCGCTAAAGCTTCTGCTGTGAAACGTCACGCGAAGAAACTGGCTCGCGAAAACGCACGCCGCACTCGTCTGTATTAATTCTTCGGGGGCAACCCCACCGCGTGAATTTCTGATTTTCAAAATCGCGCAGACCGAGTAGTTGCATACGAAGGCCGTGCTTTCCGAAAGGAATGCGCGGCTTGTTCTCGTTTATAGGCTAATGAAGTAAGGGCTTATGGCTGGACGAATTCCGCGCGTATTTATCAATGACTTGCTGGCTCGCACCGACATCGTCGATTTGATCGACGCCCGCGTGAAGCTCAAGAAGCAAGGCAAGAACTACCACGCGTGCTGTCCGTTCCACCACGAAAAGACGCCTTCATTTACCGTTAATGGCGAAAAGCAGTTTTATCACTGTTTTGGATGTGGTGCGCACGGCAACGCCGTCGACTTTTTGATGAATTACGACCGACTCGAGTTTGTCGAAACCATCGAAGAGCTGGCGACCATGCACGGGTTGGAAGTGCCTTACGAAGCGGGCACCGGGCCGACCCAGATCGAACGCCATCAGCGCCAGAGCCTATACCAACTGATGGAACAGCTCAGCGCGTTCTATCAACAGTCACTGCAGCAGTCCTCCGGGGCGCCGGCGCGCAGCTATTTGCAGCAGCGCGGATTAAGTGACGACGTTATTCGCCATTTCGCCATCGGCTTCGCGCCGGCGGGATGGGACAACGCCCTGAAGCGTTTCGGCCGCGACGCCGACTCGCGCCGCGCATTGAACGATGCCGGCATGCTGGTGACTAACGATCAGGGGCGTTCGTACGACCGTTTCCGCGAACGGGTGATGTTCCCCATCCGCGACAAGCGCGGGCGCGTCATCGCCTTCGGCGGCCGCGTGCTGGGCGACGGCATGCCCAAGTACCTGAACTCGCCGGAAACCGAAGTTTTCCATAAGGGCCGCCAGCTGTACGGCCTGTATGAAGCACAGCAGAATCACCCTACCCTGCAGCGGCTGCTGGTGGTGGAAGGGTATATGGACGTGGTGGCGTTGGCGCAATTCGGCATCGATTATGCCGTCGCCTCGCTCGGAACCTCGACGACGGCTGAACACATTCAGCTGCTGTTCCGCGCCACCGACAACGTCGTCTGCTGTTACGACGGCGACCGCGCCGGCCGCGAAGCGGCCTGGCGGGCGCTGGAAACCGCGCTGCCGTACCTGAACGACGGGCGCCAGCTGCGGTTCATGTTTTTGCCCGATGGCGAAGACCCGGACACCCTGGTGCGCAAGGAAGGCAAAGAAGCCTTCGAACAGCGAATGGAGCAGGCGCAGCCGCTGTCCACTTTCCTGTTCGAAAGCCTGCTGCCGCAGGTGGATTTGAGCAGCCCGGACGGGCGCGCCAAGCTGAGCACGCTGGCGCTGCCGCTGATTACTCAGGTGCCGGGCGAAACGTTGCGCTTGTACCTGCGTCAGGAGCTCGGCAACAAGCTGGGGCTGCTGGACGACAGTCAGCTCGACAAGCTGATGCCCAAGCAGGCTGAAAATGCGAATCCTTATCAGGCGCCCCAGCTAAAACGCACAACCATGCGTATACTGATAGGGTTACTGGTGCAAAATCCGCAGTTGGCTACACTTATCCCTTCGCTGGAAGGGTTGGAGCAGACCAAACAGGCGGGATTGCCGCTGTTCGTCGAACTGGTGCAGACCTGTTTGGCGCAGCCGGGCCTGACAACCGGGCAATTGCTGGAGCTGTATCGCGACAACAAATTCAGCCAGCAGCTTGAAACCTTGGCGACCTGGAACCATATGATCGTTGAGGACATGGTCGAACAGACCTTTTTGGATACGTTGGCCAGCCTGTACGACTCGGTGCTCGAGCAACGGCTGGAAACGCTGATCGCGCAGGCCAGAACGCGCGGCCTGAGCCCGGAGGAACGTGAAGAAGTCCGTTCCCTCAACCAGGTTTTAGCGAAGAAAAACTGAATACCAAACGGCTTAAGTGCCGATAATTGCGAGGGCAGAGCCCTGCACAGTGCCGCCATAGTGGGCCGCGGCGATAACGAAAACGCCCCAAATGCTATTGTTGGCGGTTTCGCCGACCGACACCAACCTAAATACTCTGAAGTGTGGATACCGTCTTATGGAGCAAAACCCGCAGTCACAGCTGAAGCTACTTGTCACCCGTGGTAAGGAGCAAGGCTATCTGACCTATGCTGAGGTCAATGACCATCTGCCGGAAGATATCGTCGACTCCGATCAGATCGAAGACATCATCCAGATGATTAACGACATGGGCATCCAGGTGATGGAAGAAGCACCGGACGCCGATGACCTGCTGCTCGCCGAAAACTCGAACAGCACGGACGAAGATGCGGAAGAAGCCGCCGCACAGGTTCTGTCCAGCGTGGAATCCGAAATCGGCCGCACCACCGACCCGGTGCGCATGTACATGCGCGAAATGGGTACCGTCGAACTGCTGACGCGCGAAGGCGAAATCGACATCGCCAAGCGCATCGAAGACGGCATCAACCAGGTGCAGTGCTCGGTTGCCGAATACCCGGAAGCCATTACCTATCTGCTTGAGCAGTACGATCGCGTCGAAGCGGGCGAAGCGCGCCTGTCCGATCTGATCACCGGCTTCGTCGATCCTAACGCGGAAGAGGACATCGCCCCAACCGCGACCCACATCGGTTCCGAACTGTCGAGCGAAGAGCAAGACGACGACGAAGAAGATGAGGATGCCGAAGACGACGACACCGAAGACGACAACAGCATCGATCCTGAGCTGGCGCGTCAGAAGTTCGCCGAACTGCGCGATCAGTATGAAGCGACGCGTCTGGTGATCAAAAAGAACGGCCGCAGCCATGCCAGCGCCGCGGACGAGATCCTGAAGCTGTCTGAAGTGTTCAAGCAGTTCCGCCTGGTGCCGAAACAGTTCGACTTCCTGGTCAACAGCATGCGCACCATGATGGATCGCGTTCGCACCCAGGAACGCATCATCATGAAGCTGTGCGTTGAACAGTGCAAAATGCCGAAGAAAAACTTCGTCACCCTGTTCGCCGGCAACGAAACCAGCGATTCCTGGTTCGAAGCCGCACTGGCGATGGCCAAGCCATGGTCGGAAAAGCTGAAAGACGTGGCTGAAGACGTGCAGCGCAGCCTGCAGAAACTGCGTCAGATCGAAGAAGAAACCGGCCTGACCATCGAGCAGGTCAAAGACATCAACCGTCGCATGTCGATCGGTGAAGCGAAAGCTCGCCGCGCGAAGAAAGAGATGGTTGAGGCCAACCTGCGTCTGGTTATTTCCATCGCCAAGAAATACACCAACCGCGGCCTGCAGTTCCTGGATCTGATCCAGGAAGGCAACATCGGCCTGATGAAAGCGGTAGACAAGTTCGAATACCGCCGCGGCTACAAGTTCTCGACGTACGCCACCTGGTGGATCCGTCAGGCTATCACCCGCTCCATCGCCGACCAGGCGCGCACCATCCGTATCCCGGTGCATATGATTGAGACCATCAACAAGCTCAACCGTATTTCGCGCCAGATGCTGCAAGAGATGGGCCGCGAGCCGACGCCGGAAGAGCTGGCCGAGCGCATGCTGATGCCGGAAGACAAGATCCGCAAAGTGCTGAAGATCGCCAAAGAGCCAATCTCGATGGAAACGCCGATCGGCGACGACGAAGATTCGCATCTGGGCGACTTCATCGAGGATACCACCCTCGAGCTACCTCTGGATTCCGCGACCTCGGAAAGCCTGCGTTCCGCCACCCACGACGTGCTGGCCGGCCTGACCGCGCGCGAAGCGAAAGTGCTGCGCATGCGTTTCGGCATCGACATGAACACCGACCACACGCTGGAAGAGGTTGGCAAGCAGTTTGACGTTACCCGTGAGCGTATTCGTCAGATCGAAGCCAAGGCGCTGCGCAAGCTGCGTCACCCAAGCCGCTCCGAAGTGCTGCGCAGCTTCCTGGACGACTAAGTCCGGCGGTTGCACTCAAAACAAAAACCCCGGCCTGCCGGGGTTTTTTTATGCCTCAGAACATGCTGTTGCCGCTGGCGGTCTTCTCCGGCACCGGCTGCGTCACGTCCCAGTGCTCAACGATTTTTCCGGCGCCGTCGAGACGGAAGATATCGATGATCGCCGCTGTCTTGCCGGCCTCGCGCCCGCTGACTTCCACATGCAAAATCACATAGTCACCGTCGACGAACGCCTGTTTTACCTCACTGTGCGAGTTGGGGTAACGCGTTTTCAGCAGCTCGACAAATTGACGAAAACCCGCCACGCCGTCCATGGCGTTGGGGTTATGCTGCTTGTACTGTTCCCCCAAAAACGGCCGCGCCGCCGCAAAATCCTTGTTGTTCAGCCCCTGCCGATAAAACTCCAGCACGTTCTGCTGGTTGCGCGCTTCCTGTGGTGAATGCCCCGCCTGTGCAGCGCCGGTCACCAATAACAGCACCATCACACAGCCTTTCATTATCGATGTCATCGCATACTCCCTTATGTCATTGCAGCGCCAGGAACAGCTCGCGATAGCTGGCGGTAAGCTGCTCCAACGTGGCGCGGTTCAATCCGCTGGGGTTGGGCAATACCCACACCTCGGTTTGCCCCAGCATCATCGCCTGCTTGCCCCAGGGCGCGTTTTTCACCCCGAAGGCGGTGGTGAACGCCTGCTTGCCTAAAATCGCCAGCGCGCGCGGCTGGTAGCGCAGGATCTTCTCTTGCAGCGCCTCACCGCCGCTGCGCAACTCGTCGCGCGACAGCTCGCTGGCCGCCACCGTCGGGCGCGCCACCAGCGCGGTAATGCCGCAGCCGTTATCCTTCAGCTGCTGCCACTGCTCCGGTGCCAACTGGCTCTCGGTAAAGCCGGCCTGATGGATCACCTTCCAGAAGCGGTTGCTGCCGTTGGCGAAAGGGTAGCCCTGATGGGCGGAAGAAAGGCCGGGGTTGATGCCGCAAAACACCACCCGCAGGCCAGGCGCCAGAAGTTCCATGAGTATCGTGAGTCCATTGCAGGGATTTACTGCGGTTATCGCAAAATCCGCCAGCAATTACAACAGGCTAGAACTGCGCAGAAAAGCAACATACGGGCGGGTAACAGTAGACCGCCGCTTAAGGATTCCCTATAATCTCGCGGCTTGGCCCCTTAGCTCAGTGGTTAGAGCAGGCGACTCATAATCGCTTGGTCGTTGGTTCAAACCCAACAGGGGCCACCAAATTTTTGCTTTAAAATCATATAAAAAAGCCACTTTTCTCGAAGTGGCTTTTTTATTTCTTGCTCACAGTGGCGGTAAAATGGCGGCAGTATGCCAACACTCTCAGCTATCTTTCCCCTCTTAACCAGCCTATAGCCAGACTTACCAGGAAGCCGGCAAAGAAGATCGCGACAGCCGCAGCGATAGATTTCCACCACTCATCAAACCAGAACAAGGCAACAAATGCCGCTATAGAGAACAGGCCAATGACTATGGACTCAGCCAAGTCAGCAGTTTGTCGGCCAACAAATTTAACGAACTTCACAAGAAAGGATTTTAGCCAGTTCATTGATTTTATTACTTAACGATAGGAAGTCATCATCACTTAACCATTAGTTAAAATCCAACCGCTGGCTTTTGATTGATCCATCCGCTATCGGTCACCTCTTACAAGGCTACACAAAGCAATAGTGACAAACACCAGTAACAGGAATATTGCCGCGCTCAGAATTCGTTGCCACCATTCGTCGAACCAGAACAGTGAGCCAAACGCAGCGACAGAAAATATCCCGCCCAAAATCGCTTCCACAAGGTGCGACAATCCTTTACCGAGCTTACTGCCCCAAGACTTTAGATAGCTCATGATTCACACCTTCACAGAACATTTTCGATTTGCTGGTATAGGCAACAAAGGGTTCAAGATACTCCTCCGCCAGAAAGTAGATCATGTCCAAATTTCGTGGCGTGAGCTTATGGTACGTTGAGGGATATTGTTCCCGCAAACGACGCGAAGAAACGGCGGCCTGTTCAATAATTCCTTGTAAAAGAATGATGTTTAGCCCAGCAATGGTGACACCTTTGAATACCCATTTGAAAAGTGTGCTGCCGATAACCTTTTTCAAAATATGGTGTGTGATTTACTGAACCAGAATGAACTGCGTCCCCATACGTCCTGTAAGATAACCCTCTACATGGTTTAATTTTTGGCTTAGCACGGTTTGTGTTTGCAGATCCATCCGCTGATAGCAGTCACGGATAATCACCGCTATCAGCTCACGTAGCGGGGCTTCGATACCATAGCCGGCACGAACGACCTTGATGAACCGTTCCGTTTCGATTTCATTGCGGCGCTTAAGCTCTCGACCGCCGAGCCCTGCTCCCTGCCATGTCCTACGAGCACTATAGGCAATGCCCCTTGGTAAAGACTCTATTCCCTCAAGAATTCCTTGAGCTACGGCTTTCGCATCCATAACAATCCCTTATCAGCGCCCTGGCCGTACCCTATACTAACTTCGCTTAAAATATCAACACCCCTTTCATCCTAATGAAGGGCGCCCCTCGGCATAATGGCTTTTTTGTTTCCCGCTGCCGTGCCACACTTCCCTCTCGGCATTCCTGATTTATTCCGACTCATAAGGCCCCTGCATGATCGTCAACTGCGACCACGACAACCTTGATGCCTGGCTGGCGCTGCGCTCGGCGCTGTGGCCCACCTGCCTGCGGGAAGAACACCGCGCAGAAATGCGCGAAATATTGGCTTCGCCGCACCACACCGCGTTTATGGCGCGGGGGCTGGACGGCGCTTTCGTTGGCTTTGCCGAGGTCGCGCTGCGCTACGATTATGTCAAAGGCTGCGAATCGTCGCCGGTGGCGTTTTTGGAAGGGATTTATACCGTCGAACGCGCCCGCCGCCAGGGCTGGGCGGCGCGTTTGATCGCGCAGGTGCAGGAGTGGGCCAAGCAGCAGGGGTGCAGCGAGCTGGCGTCGGATACCGATATCGCCAATCTGGACTCCCAGCGCCTGCATGCGGCGCTGGGCTTTGAAGAAACGGAACGGGTGGTGTTTTACCGAAAAACGCTTGGCTGATCAGGCGGCCTTGCTTTGCCGCTGATGCGCCAGCTGCTCGGCGCGCAGCAGGATCTCCTGCAGATCGTCCTCGTCGATATCGAACAGATCCCCCTCCATCAGCGCCTCGTGCAGATCGGCGCGGGTGATGGCAACGGCATCGATCGGCAGATTGGTCGGCTTGGCCTCCGCCGGCGCCAGCGCGTGCGGGTAGCGCCGCCCGGCCAGGTTATTGAACAGAATGGCCAGCGCCGCCAGCAGCACCGAGTTCAGCAGCACCGGGTACAGCACAAAGTGATAGCCCATCTGGTGAATGCCGGGGCCGCCGAGGATGGCGGTCAGCGCCACCGCGCCGCCCGGCGGATGCAGGCAGCGCAGCTTGAACATCAGGCCGATGGCCACCGCCGCCGCCACGCCGCAGGCCAGGCCCGGATCGGGGATCAGCAGACCGGCGCTGACGCCCACCGTCGCCGCCAGCGCATTGCCGCCGACGATCGACCAGGGCTGCGCCAGCGGGCTGTTGGGCACGCCGAACAGCAGCACCGCCGAAGCGCCCATCGGCGCGATAAACCACAGGTTCACCTCACCCAAAATAAAGTGGCTGATCCAGCCGGCGAGCATCAGCCCCAAACCGGCGCCGACGCTGGAAATCAGCATCTCTCGCTTGCCCACCGCCAGCGGGTGCGGCCACAGGCGCGCAACTCCCACTCTTACCCGTTCTATCCACTGCGTCTTCATGTTACCCGATACGGCTCAATTCACGTGTTGGCAACAAATATATCACGTCGCGCCAGCGCCGCCGTCCGCCGCGTCATAAAAGAACTTTTAGGCTAACAGATTGATTTTTAGCCTCCCCTCGACAATGATGAATGTTCCCCCCTTAACCCCGAGGAACCGCCGATGTCTCAACCGATCATCGAACTTTACACCGACAGTGAATTTTTCAGCCCGTACGCCATGTCCGCCTTTGTCGTGCTGACGGAAAAAGGCATTCCGTTCACCGTGAAGCCGGTGGATCTGGCGAAAGAAGAGAACAAAGAGGCGGCCTACGCGGCGCTGTCGCTCACCCGCCGGGTGCCGACGTTGGCGATCGGCGAGTTCCAGCTCTCGGAGTCTTCGGCGATCGCCGAATACCTGGAAGACATCCACCCGGCCCACGCCGTATACCCGCGCGACGTGAAGCTGCGCGCCAAGGCGCGCGAGATCCAGGCCTGGCTGCGCAGCGATCTGCTGCCGATCCGCGCCGAGCGCTCGACCGAGGTGGTGTTCAACAACGGCAAGTTCCCGCCGCTGTCCGAAGCCGCGCAGGAGGCCGCGCGCAAGCTGATCGCCGCCGTGGAAAAGCTGCTGAGCCACGGGCAGGACAATCTGTTCAGGGAGTGGTGCATCGCCGACACCGATCTGGCGCTGATGCTCAACCGGCTGGTGATGCACGGCGATCCGGTGCCGGAGCGCGTGCGCCACTATGCGCACAAGCAGTGGCAGCGCCCGTCGGTGCAGGCCTGGCTGGCGTTGTCGGAAAAGCGGCGCGCGTGAGAAAAAAATCGGCGGCCACGACGCCGCCGTTCTCAATGCCGAGAAACAACATCACTGCTTGAGGGAAGGCAAATCACCATCCAGAGGGCAGATAGCCTAACAATGAAGCGATGGCGTACACCGCGCTGGCCAGGTACAGCAACACAATGCTGATCTGCAGCAGCGGATGCGTGATCCAGTTACACTGCCAGCGTGGGGTTTGGTCGCCGTGTTTGCGCGCGCCGCGCAGGATCAGCATCGGCATGATCGACAGGATCACCCCGCTGAACACCCCGGCGAAGTAGAGCGCGTTGACGAACGACACCAGCCCGCTGTAGGCCAGCGCGAACGGCGGCACCACCACCAGCAGCAGCACGCCGAAGCGGCGCAGCGGCAGCTCGTCGTTGCCCAGCCGGAACTTGTCGAAAATATTGGTCAGGAAGCTGCCGCCCAATCCCCAGTACGAGGTCAGCATCGCGCACAGCGCAAAGATGTTGGCGGAGAAGAACGCCCACTGCCCCAGCGCCTGGCCCCAGGAAATGGTGGCCACATCGGAGATGTCATCCAGCCCGCTGAGCGCAATCACCGACATCGGCACCGCCGCCAGCAAAATGAACGTCACCACCATGCCGACAATGATCGCCTTCGGCAGTTGCTCCGGTTTGTCGGCAAAGCCGCGCGCCATTTCCGGCACGATGTACTGCGCCGAGAAGCAGAACACCACCACGTTGAACACCGGCACCATATAGCGCCAGTCGCCGTCCAACAGGTTGCGCATCTGGGTGGTGTCTTTCAGCAGCGTCGCCGCCACCAGGGCGGTCAACATCACCACCATGCCGATGCTGATGAACTTCTCGCCGCGGCCAATCGCTTTCAAACCGAGGTACAGCACGCCGGCGGCGGGCACGAAGAACAGCAGGCTGCCCAGCGCCGGCGAGATGCCGAACAGCGATTGCAGCAGCTTGCCGCTGCCGGTCATGTAGGCGGTAAGCGCCCCGACGCTGTTGACGCACACCGAAGCGAACATCAGCCAGGCGCCCAGGCCGCCAACATAGCGCTTCGCCAGCCCGCTCAGCTGCAGATGTGCGCGGGTGCGCAGCGTGGATTCGGCGACGTACAGCATGGTGATGGTGGTCAGGCTCCCCACCAGCACCAGCCAGAACAGCAGCGGCAGGAAACCGGCCTTGCTGGAGGCGTAGGCGATGGAGAGCACCCCGGCGCCGATGTTGGTGCCGACGATCATCGCCACCCCTTCGAGGAAACTTAACGATTTGGCGGGTGCAGGTGCTCGCACCCCGGCGGCAAGCGCCGGAGAAACAGAGATATTATCAGACATGCATCATCCTTTATCGCCCGGCGACGCTGGCCGCCGGGATGGGTTAACGTCCTGACGCTCAACAGCTCACATCGATACACAGATATTTCAGCTCCAGATATTCTTCTATCCCGTAGCGCGATCCTTCACGCCCGAGCCCTGACTGTTTCACGCCGCCGAACGGCGCCACTTCGTTGGAAATCAGCCCGGTGTTGATGCCGACCATGCCGTACTCCAGCGCCTCCGGGACTCGCCATTGGCGCGCGGCGTTCTGCGTGAACAGGTAGGCGGCCAGGCCGAATTCGGTATCGTTGGCCATGGCGATGGCTTCCGCCTCGTCATGGAAGCGGAACAGCGGCGCCACCGGCCCGAAGGTCTCTTCTTTGGCGAAGCGCATCTTCTGCGTTACGCCGGTCACCACCGTCGGCTGGAAGAAAGTGCCGCCGAGCGCGTGCGGCTGGCCGCCGGTGGCGATCTGCGCCCCTTTGATCAACGCGTCGTCGATATGGCTCTGCACCTTCGCCACCGCATCGCTGTCGATCAGCGGCCCCTGGGTGGTGCCTTCGTGACTGCCATCGCCGACGTTCAACTGTTCGACCGCCGCCACCAGTTTCTCCGCCAGCCGCTCGTAGATGCCGTCCTGCACGTAGATGCGGTTAGCACAGACGCAGGTCTGGCCGCTGTTGCGGAACTTGGAGGCCATGATGCCCGCCACCGCCGCGTCCAGATTGGCGTCGTCGAACACGATGACCGGCGCATTGCCGCCCAGCTCCAGCGACAGTTTCTTGATGCTCGGCGCGCACTGCGCCATCAGGATGCGGCCGACCTCGGTCGAACCGGTAAAGCTCAGCTTGCGCACCACCGGGCTGTCGCACAGCACTTTGCCCACCTGCGCCGCTTCGCCAGTCACCACCTGCAACACGCCGGCGGGAATGCCGGCGTCCTGCGCCAGCTTGGCCAGCGCCAGCGCGGTCAGCGGCGTTTGCTCGGCCGGTTTGACGATGATGGCGCAGCCTGCCGCCAGCGCCGGCGCCACCTTGCGGGTGATCATCGCCGCCGGGAAATTCCACGGGGTGATGGCCGCGCACACGCCGATCGGCTGCTTCACCACCACCAGGCGCTGCGAAGCCTGCGGCGCCTGCAATACCGCGCCGTCCACCCGCTTGGCCTCTTCGGCGAACCAGGTGATGAACGACGCGGCGTAGGCCACTTCGCCGCGCGCTTCCGCCAGTGATTTACCCTGCTCGGCGGTCATCAGCTGCGCCAGATCTTCCTGCGCGGCCAACACCTTGTCGGCCCAGGCCAACAGCAGCGCGGAACGCTGCTTGGCGGTCAGCTGTTTCCACTCGTTTTGCGCCCGCTGCGCCGCCGCGATCGCCTGCTGGGTTTCCTCTTCGCTGACCAGCGGAATGCTGGCCAGTTCGACGCCGGTGGCCGGGTTGATCACCGCTTCACGTTTGCCGCTCAGGGCATCGCACCACTCGCCGTTGATCAGACACTGGCTGCGCAACAGCTCGGGATTATTCAATTTCATGCCGATCGCTCCTTAGTGGGCCAGCGCGCGGGACAGAATGCCCATCGCCTTGGTGAACTGATCGTCCGGGATGGTCAGCGGGTAGAGGAAGCGGATCACGTTGCCGTTCACGCCGCAGCTCAACAGCAGCAGCCCTTCCTCCATCGCCTTCTGCTGCACCTGACGGGTGATCTCCGCCGAAGGCTTGCCGGTAACCGGATCGTTGAACTCCACCGCCACCATCGATCCCTGCGCGCGCACATCGGCGATCGCCGGGCTGGTTTTGCGCGCCTGCTGGAGCACTTCCACCAGGTGCTGACCCAAGCGCTGAGCGCGCTGGCACAGCTGCTCTTCGTCGATCACGTCCAGCACCGCGTGCGCGGCGGCCACCGCCAGCGGGTTACCGGCATAGGTGCCGCCCAGCCCGCCCGGCGCCGGCGCGTCCATCACCTCGGCGCGGCCCGCCACCGCCGACAGCGGCATGCCGCCCGCCAGGCTTTTCGCCATGGTGATCAGATCCGGTTTAACGCTGTAGTGCTCCATAGCGAACAGTTTGCCGGTACGGGCGAAGCCGGTCTGCACTTCGTCGGCGATCAGCAGGATGCCGTGCTGGTCGCACAGCGCGCGCAGCGCCTGCATGAATTCGGCCGGCGCCACGTTGAAGCCGCCTTCGCCCTGCACCGGCTCCAGCACGATCGCCGCCACCTGCTTGGGATCGATATCCGCTTTAAACAGGCGATCCAGGCTGTTCATCGCGTCTTCGGTGGTCACGCCGTACAGCGCGTTCGGGTACTGGCCGTGAAACACCGAGCCGGGGAATGGGCCAAAGCCCAGTTTGTAAGGTGCCACTTTGCCGGTCAGCGCCATGGTCATATAAGTACGGCCGTGGAAACCACCGCCGAAGGTGATCAAGCCCGGACGGCCGGTGTAAGCGCGGGCGATCTTCACCGCGTTTTCCACCGCTTCCGCGCCGGTGGTGAAGAAAGCGGTTTTACACGGACCGGCGATCGGCGCGCGCTGGTTGATGCGCTCCGCCAAAGAAACATAGCTTTCGTAAGGAACGATCTGATAGGCGGTGTGGGTGAAGGCCTGCAGCTGCTTTTCAATCGCGGCGATCACCTTCGGGTGACGGTGCCCGGTGTTCAGCACGGCGATCCCCGAAGCAAAGTCGATCACTTCTTTGCCTTCCACATCCCACAGCGTGGCGTTCTCTGCGCGCTCGGCGTAAAAACCACACATCACGCCCACTCCGCGCGGGGTGGCGTCCTGACGGCGTTGGTTCAATTCTGCGTTTTTCATGCTGTTCTCTCCGGTCGGTGCCAGTTACACGTTTCGTTCACATTCGTGAAACAATGCCGTTTATTTACACAGGATGTGGCCCTATAATCGAGTGCCAGTTACGAATAATTGAGGGATCCAATTGCGCTCATTGAGTGGTGATCTGTTGCTGCAGCGCCTCGGCGAACAGCCCGATGACAAGCTGCACAAGCGGCTTTACAACGCGATCCGCACCAGCATTCTCGACGGCAGCCTGCCGCCCTCCAGCCGCCTGCCCGCCTCACGCGATCTGGCGCAGGAGCTCAGCCTGTCCCGCAACACCGTGTTAACCGTTTATGAACAACTGCTGGCGGAAGGCTACGTGTCGGCGCGCGCCGGCAGCGGCACCTTCGTCGCCGACACGGTGCCGGACAGCTGCCTCTCCACCGGCGGCGCCCCGGCGGACGGCAGCGGGCAACCGCGACGCGTCGAACTGTCGGCGCGCGGCGCCACGCTGCTGCACCACGCCAGCGCCAGCCCCAAACAGTGGGGGGCGTTCATTCCCGGCGTGCCTGACGTCAACGCCTTTCCCCATCAGCTGTTCAGCAAGATCCAGGCGCGCCTCAGCCGCCGCCCGACGCCGCAGCGGCTGACCTACAGCAATCAGGGCGGCAGCCCGGAGCTGCAGCATGCGTTGGTGGAGTATTTACGGGTGGCGCGCTCGGTGCGCTGTTCGCCGGAACAGATCCTGATCACCGAGGGCATCCATCAGGCGATCGATCTGGTGACGCGCATGTTGTGCAATCCGGGGGATGACGCCTGGATCGAAGAGCCGGGCTATTGGGGGATCCGCAATATCCTGCGCATCAATGCGCTGAACATCTGCCCGCTGGCGGTGGACGAAGCCGGGCTGGTGCCGCCGGAGCAGCCGACCAACCCGCCGCGGCTGATCTTCGTCACCCCGTCGCACCAGTATCCGCTCGGCTCGGTGATGAGCCTGGCGCGCCGCCAACGGCTGCTGGCGCTGGCGCGCAACGCCGGCGGTTGGATCGTCGAGGACGACTACGACAGCGAATTCCGCTTTTCCGGCCAACCGATCCCGGCGCTGCAAGGGCTGGAAGCCGACGCGCCGGTGATTTACATCGGCACCTTCAGCAAAACGCTCTACCCGGCGCTGCGCCTCGGCTATGTGGTGTTGCCGCCGCCACTGGTGCAGGCGCTGAAAACCGCCCACGCCGAGCTGTACCGCGGCGGGCACCTGCTGATCCAGAGCGCGCTGGCGGAGTTCATCCAGGCGGGGCACTACACCGCGCATATCCGCCGCATGCGGCTGCTGTACGCCCGGCGGCGCGCCTTCCTGACCGGCTTGATCGAACGGCACCTCGGCAAACAGGCGCTCAGCGAGTTCAACAGCAACGCCGGATTGCACCTGATCCTCAACCTGCCGGACGAGGCCGACGACGTGGCGATCGCCGCCGCCGCCGGCGCGCAAGGGGTGCTGGTGCGGCCGCTCTCGCGCTACTACATGCTGCCCAATCGGCGGCGCGGCCTGCTGATGGGTTTTGCCTGCGTGCCGGAAGAGCAGATGGCCGCCGCCTTTACCCAACTGCTGGCGTGCATCAACGCCCCGCACTAAGTCAGAGCGCCGCCCACCTGCCTCACCAGGCCTGAAGCCACCAGCCGTCCGCCTGTCGGTGCAGGCGGTGCGTCGGCCGCAGCGCCTGCAGGAAGTCTTCGTCGTGCGACACCACCATCATCGCGCCGGGGAAATCCGCCAGCGCGGTTTCAATCGCCAACGACGACGCCAGATCCAGGTGGTTGGTCGGCTCGTCGAGCAACAGCAGCTGCGCCGGTTGTCGCCGCCACAGCGCGCAGGCCAACGCTGCCTTCAGCCGTTCACCGCCGCTCAGCGAGCCCAGCGGCAACGCGATGCGATCCGCGCCAAGCTGCAACTGCGCCAGCCGGGTGCGCAACGCGCCTTCCGCCAACGGCGAATCCTGTAGCCCCAGATGCTCCATCACCGACAGGCCCGGGTCGAGCTGCGACAGGGTTTGATCGAGGTAGGCGGTCGACAGCGGACAATGACAATGGCCGGAAAGCGCCGCCAGCCGGCCGAGAATAGTCTTCAGCAAAGTGGATTTGCCGCAGCCGTTGGGGCCGGTCAACGCCACGCGCATCGGGCCGTCGATACGCAGATCGAGCGGCGGCGCACTGACGAACGGCAGCTGCAGCCGCTCGAGCACCAGCACCTGCTTGTTCGCGTTCACTTCGCTGCCCGGCAGCGCCAGCAACACCGGCTGTTCCTCTTCCACCCGCTGGTAGGCTTCGCGCACCGCCGCATCGAGGCTGTCGCGCCGATCCTGATGCTGTTTGCGCAGCGTGCCGAGGCTCTCTTTCGCCGCCGACTTGTAGGCCACCCGCTCGAAAGAGGCGATATTCAGCGTATCGACGACGCGCAGCGTTTGCGCCGAGCGCCGCTGGCTCATGTCGTGCTCTTTCTGTTGGCGGGCGCGGGTGCGGCGGCGCTCCTCGCGCGCATGCTCCAGTTCGGCGCGCGCCGCCTGCTGCTCCGTATCGCGCTGGCGCCGGTAGTCATCATAGTTGCCGCCGTAGCTGCGCAGCGCGCCGGGCGTCAGTTCGACGATGCGCTCCATGTGCGCCAGCAGCTGCCGGTCATGGCTGGCGATCAGCAACCCGCCCCGCCACTGATCCAGTTGCTGATACAGCCAGGCGCGCCCGACGCTGTCGAGGTGGTTGGTCGGTTCGTCCAGCAGCAGAAAATCCGCTTCGCCGAGCAAGGCGCCGCACAGCGCCGCGCGCATCCGCTCGCCGCCGCTCAGCGAACTGGCGGATCGCAACGGATCGAAGGCCGGCAGCCCGGCGGCGGCGAAGGCGTTTTGCAGGCGATCGTGGAGATCCCATCGCCCTTCCAGACGATCGATATCGTCCGCCAGCGGCCGTCCCTGCTCGAGACGCGCCAGCGCGGCGAACGCCTCGCCATAGCCCAACAGCTGGGCCAGCGTGGTGTCCGCGGCGATCTCCGGTTGCTGTGCAACGTAAGCTACTGCGGCCTGAGATTCGACGTGCCCGTTGCCCGGTTGATCCAGCCCGGCGATCAGGCGCAGCAGCTGGGTTTTGCCGACGCCGTTGCGCCCTACCAGGCCGCAGCGCTGCCGGTCGAAAGCAAGATCCAGCGGGCCGAACAGCGTTTCGCCGTCAGCAAATTGGCAGGTCAGTTGATGTAAAACGAAATAAGGGGACTGCGCTGAATGAGCCATAAGCACTCCTGAATGAGATCAAAATATCCCCACAGGGCGCGAGAGCGCACAGCGTGGGACACGATATCAACAGGTGTGGGTGTTCATTTTCGGTAATGGCTCCGCAGAGAGAAGGAATTTACAACGCGTAAAGGCTAACCGATCTTTTGTTCGTTATGCAAACAGAGTCTGAGATTCATGACATCTATCACATTCGGCGCAACGCAAATTCCCAAGCGGCGCGACAACGGCTAGATTTATCTCATCCGACCACTTGTATTCACATAATAATAACAGATGCTCATCCCCAATCGCTTTCAACCTGCAGCTAGGCGGCAAGTTCGGGCGTTCCCAGGAGCTTACTCAAGTAAGTGACTGGGGCGAGCGAACGCAGGCAACAACGCTGCAGGTTGAAAGAGGCGGGGGATGAACGATGGAGAGTGCAATGAGCAATTACCCTCACCTGCTGGCGCCGCTGGATCTCGGCTTCACCACCCTGAAAAACCGGGTGCTGATGGGATCGATGCATACCGGCCTGGAAGAGCTGCCCGACGGCCCGCAGCGCCTGGCCGCGTTCTATGCCGAGCGCGCCGCCGCTGGCGTGGCGCTGATCGTCACCGGCGGTATTGCCCCGAACGAACAGGGCGTGGTGTTTCGCGGCGGTTCGATCCTCAACAGCGAGGAGCAATTGCCTCACCACCGCCCGGTGACTGAAGCCGTCCACCGGGCGGGCGGCAAAATTGCGCTGCAGATCCTGCACACCGGCCGCTACAGCTATCAACCCAAGCTGGTGGCCCCTTCCGCGCTGCAGGCGCCGATCAACCCGTTTACGCCGAGCGCGCTCAGCGCAGCGGAGATCGAGCAGACTATCGCCGACTTCGCCCGCTGCGCGGCGCTGGCGCAGCAGGCCGGCTATGACGGCGTTGAGGTGATGGGATCCGAGGGTTATCTGATCAACCAATTCTTGACGACGCGCACCAATCAGCGCGACGACCAATGGGGCGGCAGCTTCACCAACCGCATGCGCTTCGCCGTCGAAACCGTCAGGGCAGTACGCCAGGCCGTGGGCCCGGAATTCATTCTGATCTACCGGCTGTCGATGCTCGATCTGGTGGAAGACGGCTCCAGCTGGCAGGAGATCGAGCAGCTGGCGCTGGCGGTCGAACAAGCAGGCGCCACGATCATCAATACCGGCATCGGCTGGCACGAAGCGCGCATCCCGACCATCGCCACCATGGTACCGCGCGCCGGATTCAGCTGGGTGACCCGCAAGCTGATGGGCAAGGTCAGCATCCCGCTGATCACCACCAACCGCATCAACGATCCGGCGGTGGCCGAGCAGGTGCTGGCGGACGGCTGCGCCGACATGGTGTCGATGGCGCGTCCGTTCCTCGCCGACGCCGCCTTTGTGCAGAAAGCCGCCGAGGGGCGCGCCGACGAGATCAATACCTGCATCGGTTGCAACCAGGCCTGCCTCGACCAGATCTTTGAAGGCAAGCTGACTTCCTGTCTGGTCAACCCGCGCGCCTGCCGTGAAACCGAAATGCCGCTGACGATGGCGGAAAAGCCGAAAAAACTGGCGGTGGTCGGTGCCGGCCCCGCCGGGCTGGCGTTTGCCACCACCGCCGCCAGCCGTGGTCATCAGGTAACGCTGTTCGACGCCGCCGAGCAGATCGGCGGCCAGTTCAACATCGCCAAGCAAATCCCCGGCAAGGAAGAATTCCATGAAACCCTGCGTTACTTCCGCCGTCAGCTGGCGCTGCGTGAAGTGACGGTCAAACTGGGCGCCAAAGTCGAGGCGGCGGATTTAAGCGAATTCGATGAGGTGATCCTCGCCTGCGGCATCGTGCCGCGCACCCCGGATATTCCCGGCATCGGGCACGCCAAGGTGCTGAGCTATCTGGATGTGCTGCGCGATAAAAAACCGGTCGGCCAGCGGGTGGCGATCATCGGCGCCGGCGGCATCGGCTTCGACACCGCCGAGTACCTTAGCCAGCACGGCGTCTCCAGCAGCCTGGATCAGGCGGAATTCAACCGCGAATGGGGCATCGACGGCCGCCTTGAACAGCGCGGCGGGCTGGCGGCGCAAGGCCCGCAGGCACCACGCGCCGCCCGGCAGATCTACCTGTTGCAGCGCAAAACCAGCAAGGTGGGCGAAGGCCTGGGGAAAACCACCGGTTGGATCCACCGCGCCAGCCTGGCGATGCGCGGCGTGAAGATGCTCAATAGCGTCAGCTATCGGCTGATCGACGACGAAGGGCTGCACATCACCCGCGCCGAGCAAGACAGCTGCCTGCCGGTGGACACGGTGGTCATTTGCGCCGGGCAGGAACCGCGCCGCGAACTGCAGCAGCCGCTGCTGGCGATGGGGAAAACCGTGCATCTGATCGGCGGCGCCGACGTGGCCGCCGAGCTGGACGCCCGCCGCGCGATCGATCAGGGCACGCGGCTGGCGATGGCGCTGTAAAAAAGGGGCGCATCGCGCCCCTGATATTGATGACAAACCTCATCCCTATGCCGGGGTGGCAGAGAGCAGCGAATAGAAAACAAGGAAAATCAATTTATTGATTTTCGGCTGATAACCACAAAGGGGGAAAAACCACGCTTTTTCCCCCTTTGTCTACAGCCTGAGGGGCGCATCGCGCCCCTTGTTATTCACGCTCAGCGACGCGCGCCGGATTTCACCGCTCGAAGGATCACGAACTTCTTGTTCGAGGCCACCAGCGTGCAGTTGCCGAACAGACGTTTGAGCTTCTGATGGTAGTCGAGGTGACGGTTGCCGACGATGCGCAGTTCGCCGCCCACTTGCAGGCAGCGCTTGGCGTCGCAGAACATCTGCCAGGCGGTGTGATCGGTAATGGCGTGTTGCTGGTGGAACGGCGGGTTGCACAGCACCGCCTGCACGCTTTCGCGCTCGATGCCCGCCAGCGCGTTGTTCACCTCAAACTGGCAGCGGTCCAGTTCTTGCGGCAGGTTGTGCTCCACGTTCAGCTCGCTGGAGGCCACCGCCATGTAGGATTCATCGACGAAAGTCACCTGCGCGTCCGGATTCTGCGCCAGCGCCGTCAGGCCAATCACGCCGTTGCCGCAGCCCAGATCGACGATATGGCCGTTCAGGCCGCGCGGCAGATGATCCAGGAACAGGCGCGCGCCAATATCCAGGCTGCCGCGCGAGAAGACGTTGGCGTGGTTGTGGATCAGCCAATCGGTGCCGTCCAGCGTCCAGTTGGTGGTTTCCGCCGCCGCCGGCGGGACGATGTCCGCCGCCTGGCAGAAAATCAGGCGCGCCTTCTTCCACGCCAGGCTGGTGCGCGTCGGGCCCAGCACCTTTTCAAACAGCTGCATCGTCGAGGTGTGCACGTCGCGCGCTTTGGCGCCGGCAACGATCAGCGTGTCTTCGGTCACGACGTGGCGCAGCGCGCGCAGCTGCTGTTCCAGCAGCGCCAGCGCTTTCGGCACGCGAATCAGCACCACCGCCGGCGCCGCCGGCAGCTCGGCCAGGCTGTCCAACAGTGTGACCTGCTCAGGATCCAGACCGTTGAGCTTGAGGTTGTGACGCGTCGCCAGCTGGCTCATGTAGGAGTCGCTGACGCTGTAAGGGCGATGCACGTGCAGCGCACAGGCTAGGGTGCCGAAGTTATCGTTGAAAATCAGCACCGGGCGGCCACCGATATCTACGTTTTCAAGCTGTTGCAGCAGATATTCGTCCGCCGCTTCCCACGCCTGCAGTTGGGTGGATTCTTCCTGTTGGGGATAACGCTCCAGCTCAAGTTGCTGTGTTCCCAGATCGAGTTGGCTCATTGCCCCTCCTGACTGATAAAATTTGGGCTGTTTATCCCCTAAAAACGCCCGTCAGTAAAATGTTTTTTCGGATAAATTGCGTATTGCGCCGCGTATCTGAAAACCTGCGCCCCTTTTCTCCTTCAACAACATTAACCTTTCCCTCCCGAGCACCCATGTCGATGTTTTTTTAACCTGACGGGGTGTAACTTTAAATGTTACACTGCCAGTCCCTATGGAAGGGGGAAAGCATGATTAAATCTTTCCGCGATCGCTATCTGGAGCAGTTCTATCTGGAAGGCAGGCGCAGCCGTCTTATCCCCGGCGCGCTCGAGCGGCAGTTGGCCAGAAAGCTCGATATGTTAGCCGCCGCGCAGCAAGAGCGTGATTTGCATCACCCCACGGGTAACTATTACAAGCGGCTATCCGGGCCATTTCAGGGATGGTCGAGTCTGCGCGTCAATATGCACTGGCGGCTGATGTTCCAGTGGCGGCATGATGCCGCCGAAAAAATTTACCTCGATCCTCACCAAGATACCTGAACGAGGGGGAACCTATGTTGGAAACCACGACTCGCGAACCCAGCACGGTGGGAGAAGTGCTGCAGGAAGAATATTTAACGCCGTTAGGCATCGGCCAAGAAGAACTGGCAAAGGTATTGGGCGTCACCCGCGCCACCGTCAATCGCCTGTGCAACGGGCATCGACGCATGAGCGTTGCCGAGGCCAATCTGTTTGCCGATCTGTTCGAAACGACCGCCGACTTTTGGCTAAACCTGCAGGCGGCACACGATCGCTGGGAAGCCAGACAGGCCGATGCGCAGCGTGTGCGGCTGCGGCCAATCAAAGAAATACTGGGACGCAATATCACTCATGCATGACATCGAACTCGCCTACCTGCAAGGCTACCCGGCGCATCTGCAAAGCCAGGTGCAGCAATTGATCCACCAGAACCGGCTGGGAGACGTGCTGCTGCAGCGCTATCCGCAGGTGCACGACTGCACCACCGACAAGTCGCTGTATCAGTTTACCGTCGATCTGAAAAACCAGTATCTGCGCAACGCCCAGCCGCTGAGCAAGGTGGCCTACGACAGCAAGATCCACGTCATGAAGCACGCGCTGGGCCTGCACACCGCCATCTCGCGCGTGCAGGGCGGCAAGCTGAAGGCCAAGGCGGAAATCCGCGTGGCGACGGTGTTCAAAGTCGCGCCCGAGCCCTTCCTGCGCATGATCGTGGTGCATGAGCTGGCACACCTGAAAGAGAAAGATCACAACAAAGCGTTCTACAGCCTGTGTTGCCATATGGAGCCGAATTACCACCAATTGGAGTTTGATACCCGGCTGTATCTGACGCACCTTTCGCTGTTCGGCGAGCTGTATGCATAGCGAGTGAGGGCGTGATAATCTGCGGTTTTAAGCCTGGACCGGAGCTCGCCATGATTCGCTTTGCCGTCGTCGGCACCAACTGGATAACGGAACGTTTTATCGATGCCGCCCATGAAAGCGGCAAACTCAAGCTGAGCGCCGTGTATTCACGCTCGCTGGAACAGGCGCAGGCGTTTGGTGCCAACTATCAGGTCACGCAGTTTTTCGACTCTCTCGAGGCGATGGCCCAGTCCGACGCCATAGACGCGGTGTATATCGCCAGCCCCAATTCCCTGCACTGCCCGCAATCGCTGCTGTTCCTGCGCCATAAAAAGCACGTGATCTGCGAAAAACCGCTGGCCTCCAACCAGCACGAAGCGGAACAGCTGGCGGCCTGCGCGCGGGAAAATCAGGTGGTGCTGTTCGAAGCGTTCAAAAGCGCCTATCTGCCGAATTTTCTGGCGCTGCGGCAGGCATTGCCGAAAGTCGGCCGGCTGCGCAAAGCCTGCATCAACTATTGCCAATACTCTTCGCGCTACCCGCGCTACCTGGCCGGCGAGAACCCCAACACGTTTAACCCGCAGTTCTCCAACGGCTCGATCATGGATATCGGCTACTACTGCCTGGCCAGCGCGGTGGCGCTGTTCGGCGCGCCGCAGTCGGTGCTCGCCAGCGCCACACTGCTGGAGACCGGCGTGGACGCCCACGGCACCGTCTGCCTGAACTACGGCGATTTCGACGTCACGCTTTCCCATTCCAAGGTCAGCGACTCGACGATCCCCAGCGAGATCCAGGGAGAGGAAGGCACGCTGATTATCGACAAGATTTCCGAGTGCCAGGGCGTGGCGCTGACGCCGCGCGGCGGCAACCGCCAGGATCTGAGCCAGCCGCAGCACATCAACACCATGTTGTATGAAGCGCTGGCCTTCGCCGAGCTGGTGGAAAATCACCGGGTGGAACATCCGGGGCTGGAGAATTCGCTGATCGTCGCCCGCCTGCTGACCGATATCCGCCGCCAGACCGGCGTCGTTTTCCCCGCCGACGGAGAATGAGATGAAACCGCTGCTCGTGATGCAAACCGGCGACGCGCCGCAGGCCATTCGTCAGGAATTGGCCAACTTTGATGGCATGTTCCTGCAACAGGGCAATATCGACGCCGAACGCGCGCACATCGTACACTTGCCCGCCGGCGAGCGGCCGTTGCCGCCGGCCGCCTATTGCGGCGTGGTCATCACCGGCTCGCCGGCGATGGTGACCGAACAGCTGCCGTGGAGCGAGGCGGCGGCCGAGTGGCTGCGCCAGGCGATGGCGATCAAACTGCCGCTATTCGGCGTCTGCTACGGCCACCAGCTGTTGGCCTACGCGCTCGGTGGCGAAGTGGGTTACCACCCGCAGGGCATGGAGGTGGGCACGCTGGAGATCGAACTGCTGCCCGCCGCGGCCGAAGACCGGCGGCTCACCCTGCTGCCGCCGCGCTTCAAAGCCAACCTGATCCACTCGCAGAGCGTGCTGACGCCGCCCGCCGGCGCGCAGACGCTGGCGCGTTCGCAGCAGGACGCGCACCAGATCCTGCGCTATGGCGATCATGCCCTGACCACCCAGTTCCACCCGGAATTCAACGGCGCGGTGATGAGCCAGTATCTGCAGTGGCTCGGCGAGCTGCATCCCGAGCAGCAGGCCCGCTATCAGCAACAACAACAACAGGTTAGCGACACGCCGTTCAGCCGCCTGTTGCTGCAGGGATTCGTCGTCAGCCTGGGCGCGCAAAAAGCGTTGGCCGGCTAACGCGATTCACGTTGACCGCCGACACATTTTGCATTACTTTCTGCTCTGCAAAGGGGAGTAACTTCATTGCCGGTCAATCGTCATTACGATGCGCAAGCATCCGGTTACCGGGCAACCTGATGTCAAAGGTGTAACCACCTTCATCAACGTTGTAAGTGAGACCTTGCCGGAAGGCGAGGTTTGCTTGCAGCGTTCACAGAGCGGCTGGCGTCTTCCGACGTTGGCCGTTTTTGTTTTTGAAGGATACCTCTGATGATGAATTCCGTTGGCACACCGTGGTTATGGGGCAGCTTCGCCGCCGTCATAGTCGTGATGCTCGCAATCGATCTCCTGTTGCAGGGCCGTAAAGGCGCGCACACCATGACTATGAAGCAGGCCGCCAGTTGGTCGCTGGTGTGGGTCAGCCTCTCTCTGCTGTTCAATTTCGGTTTCTGGTACTACCTGAATGAAACCGCCGGGCGCGCCGTCGCCGATACCCAGGCGCTGGCCTTCCTGACCGGCTACCTGATCGAAAAAGCGCTGGCGGTGGATAACGTGTTCGTCTGGCTGATGCTGTTCAGCTACTTCGCCGTGCCGGCCAACCTGCAGCGGCGGGTGCTGATCTATGGCGTGTTGGGGGCGATCGTGCTGCGTACCATCATGATCTTCGCCGGCAGTTGGCTGGTCAGCCAGTTCCAGTGGCTGCTGTATCTGTTCGGCGCTTTCCTGCTGTTCACCGGTATCAAGATGGCGTTGGCGAAGGAAGACGACTCGGCAATCGGCGACAAGCCGCTGGTGAAATGGCTGCGCAGCCGCCTGCGCATGACCGACAGCCTGGAAGGTGAGCGTTTCTTCGTGCGCCGCAACGGCATCCTGTTCGCCACCCCGCTGGTGCTGGTGCTGATCCTGGTGGAACTGAGCGACGTGATTTTCGCGGTGGACAGCATCCCGGCGATTTTCGCCGTGACCACTGACCCGTTCATCGTGCTGACCTCTAACCTGTTCGCCATCATGGGCCTGCGCGCCATGTACTTCCTGCTGGCCAACGTGGCGGAACGTTTCTCGATGCTGAAATACGGCCTGTCGGTGATCCTGGTGTTTATCGGTATCAAGATGCTGATAATCGACTTCTTCCACATCCCGATCGGTATCTCGCTCGGCGTGGTGGCGGGCATCCTGACGCTCACCTTGCTGATCAACGCCTGGGTCAATCGCCGCAACGATCGCCTGGCGAAGAAATAACCATAATCTGTTATCCGGGGCGCTAGTCGCCCCGCGATTGTTTGGCAATTCCCCCAAAACGCCAAACGTTATTACGATCACACAAATGTAACCAGTATGTTATCAAGTGTTGATCCGCGCTCAGAATTTCACCCTCGCCTCTTTCCAACATCATTCGATTACTGAATACTGATTCGGCAAACACACTTAGTTACAGAATCATATAAAGCTGTCCGGCGTCGTTCCCGCCGCGGCGGCCAGATAACATCAGGAAGAGAAGCACTATGCAAAAACTACTACAAAGGATGACTCAGGGCAGCCTGGTTAAACAAATCATGGTCGGCCTGGTGGCCGGCATTCTGGTGGCGCTGGTTTCGCCGGCGGCCGCGGCGGCCGTCGGCCTGCTCGGCACCCTGTTCGTCGGCGCGCTGAAGGCGGTAGCGCCACTGCTGGTGCTGATACTGGTGATGGCCTCGATCGCCAACCATAAACAGGGGCAGAAAACCAACATTCGCCCCATCCTGTTCCTCTATCTGCTGGGCACCTTCGCTGCGGCGCTGGTGGCGGTCGTCGTCAGCTTTATCTTCCCTTCCACGCTGGCGCTGACCACCGGCGCAACCGACATCACCCCGCCAGGCGGCATCGTGGACGTGATGAAGGGCCTGTTGATGAGCGTGGTGGCCAACCCGTTCCATGCGCTGATTAACGCCAACTACATCGGCATTCTGGCGTGGGCCGTCGGGCTGGGGCTGGCGCTGCGCCACGCTTCCGAAACCACCAAGGGGCTGATCAACGACATGTCCCATGCGGTCACGCTGGTGGTGCGCGCGGTGATCCGCTGTGCGCCGCTCGGCATCTTCGGCCTGGTGGCCTCCACGCTGGCGGAAACCGGCTTCGGCGCGCTGTGGGGCTATGCGCAACTGCTGATGGTGTTAATCGGCTGCATGATGCTGGTAGCGCTGGTGCTCAACCCGCTGATCGTGTACTGGAAGATCCGCCGCAACCCGTATCCGCTGGTGTTCGCCTGCCTGCGCGAGAGCGGCGTGACCGCCTTCTTCACCCGCAGCTCCGCCGCCAACATCCCGGTGAACATGGAGCTGTGCAAAAAGCTGAACCTGAATGAGGACACCTACTCGGTTTCCATCCCGCTGGGCGCCACCATCAACATGGCCGGCGCGGCGATCACCATCACCGTGCTGACGCTGGCGGCGGTAAACACGCTGGGCATCGCGGTGGACGTCCCGACCGCCCTGCTGCTGAGCGTGGTGGCCGCCCTGTGCGCCTGCGGCGCCTCCGGCGTGGCCGGCGGCTCGCTGCTGCTGATCCCGCTGGCGTGTAACATGTTCGGCATTCCGAATGACGTGGCGATGCAGGTGGTGGCGGTCGGCTTTATCATCGGCGTGCTGCAGGATTCGGCGGAAACCGCCCTCAACTCCTCCACCGACGTGCTGTTCACCGCCGCCGCCTGCCAGGCGGAAGACCAGCGGCTGGCGAACGAAGACCCGCTGAAGGTGCGTTAATCGCGCGTTGCTTCATAAAAAGGCGCTCCCTCGAGCGCCTTTTTTGTCAGCTTTACAGCGTCACCCCGCTTTTAAAGATCGCCAGCTCGCGAAAGTCGTTGGTTTCATTACGCGCCGGACGCCCGTTGGCAATCTCGACAATCAGATCGATGAAGCGGCTGAGCAGCGTCTCCATCGCCACGCCGTGAACCAGGCTGCCGGCGTCAAAATCGATCCAGTGCGGTTTCTTCGCCGCCAGCTCGCTGTTGGTCGCCAGCTTCACCGTCGGCACAAAGCCGCCGTACGGCGTACCGCGCCCGGTGCTGAACAGCACCATATGACAGCCGGCGCCGGCCAGCGCGCTGGTCGCCACCGCGTCGTTGCCCGGCGCGCTGAGCAGATTCAGCCCCGGCACGCGCAGCCGCTCGCCGTATTTCAGCACGTCCACCACCTGGCTTAGCCCCGCCTTTTGGGTGCAGCCAAGCGACTTCTCCTCCAGCGTGGTGATGCCGCCGGCCTTGTTGCCCGGCGACGGATTCTCATAAATCGGCTGCTGATGGGCGATGAAATAACGTTTGAAATCGTTGATCATGTCGACGGTTTTGTCGAAGGTTTCTCCATCGCGGCAGCGGCTCATCAGAATGCGCTCGGCGCCGAACATCTCCGGCACTTCGGTCAGCACCGTGGTGCCGCCGTTGGCGATCGCATAGTCGGAAAAGCGCCCCAGCAGCGGGTTGGCGGTAATGCCCGACAGCCCGTCCGAACCGCCGCATTCCAGGCCGAACTTCAGCTCGCTCAGGCGGCCCGGCTCGCGGCGATCGTGGCGCATCTCCCGATACAGCTCGTGCAGCAGCGCCAACCCGGCCTCCACCTCGTCGTCCTGCTGTTGGCACACCATAAAGCGCAACCGCCGCTCGTCCCCTATCCCCAGCGTGGCGCGAAAGGCATCCACCTGATTGTTCTCGCACCCCAGCCCGATCACCAGCACCGCGCCGGCGTTGGGATGGCGCGCCATGTTCTGCAGCATGATGCGGGTGTTGGCATGATCCTGCCCCAGCTGCGAGCAGCCGAACGGGTGGCTGAACAGATGCACGCCGTCGATCCCGTCCGCCTGTGTTTGCTGCAAAAAGCGCTGCTGGATCTGGCGAGCGATACCGTTGACGCAGCCGACGGTCGGCACGATCCACAGCTCGTTGCGGATCCCCACTTCGCCGTTGGCCCGGCGGTACAGCTGCACCTCGCGATCCGCCGCCTGCGGCGGCAGCGCCGGGAACTGCGGCTGGTAACGGTAGCTGTCCAGATCGCTCAGGTTGGTTTTGACGTTTTGCGAATGAATATGCTCCCCAGGCGCAATGGCCGCGAGCGCATGGCCGATCGGCTGGCCATATTTGATGATGTCTTCACCCTCGGCGATCGGGCCGAGTGCAAACTTGTGCCCACGCGCCACCGGCTGCGCCAGTTTGACGACCGCGCCTTCCAGCTCAACGCGCTCTCCGGCAGCCAGATCGCGCAGCGCCACCGCCACGTTATCCTGCTCGTGAATCTTTATCGTACTTTGCATAAACCGGTCCCGGATAACGGCTACGCCAGTTCAATGGCGAAATAGTTTTTGGCGTTGTCGAAGCAGATGTTTTTCACCATCTCGCCCAGCAGCGCGATATCCGCCGGCGCTTCGCCGTCCGCCACCCAGCGGCCGATCATCTGGCAAAGGATGCGGCGGAAGTATTCATGGCGCGTATAAGACAAGAAGCTGCGGCTGTCGGTCAGCATGCCGACGAAGCGGCTCAGCAGCCCGAGCTGGGCCAGCTGCGTCATTTGGCGCTGCATGCCGTCCTTCTGATCGTTGAACCACCAACCGGAGCCGAACTGCATCTTGCCCGGCGTGCCTTCCCCCTGAAAATTGCCGATCATGGTGCCGATCACTTCGTTATCCCGCGGATTGAGGCAATAGAGAATGGTTTTCGGCAGACCGCCCTGCCGCGCCTGAGCATCCAGCAGCCGCGACAGCGGTTCCGCCAGCGGCCGGTCGTTGATCGAGTCGAAGCCGATATCCGGCCCGACGGCGGCCAACATGCGGCTGTTGTTATTGCGCAGCGCGCCGATGTGATACTGCTGCACCCAGCCGCGACGCCGGTATTCGCCGGCCAAAAACAGCAGCACCGCGCTTTTGAACTGGGCGCTCTGTTCCGGCGTCGGCAGCTCGCCGTTCAGGCGGCGCAGCAGGATCGCATCCAGCGCCGCTTCATCGGCCTCGCCGAACTCCACCACGTCCAGCGCATGATCGGCCACCTTGCAGCCGTGGGCGGCAAAGTGATCCATGCGCTTGTACAGGGCGTCGCACAGCGCGCTAAAGCGGCCGATGGCGGTGTCCGCCGCCGCCTCCAGCTGCTGCAGATAGTCGTTGAAGCCGGGCGCATCGATGGTGAAAGCCTTGTCCGGCCGCCAGCTCGGCAGCACTTTGATAGCGAAACTGCGATCGTCGGCGATCGCCCGATGATGACGCAGATCGTCGATCGGATCGTCGGTGGTGCCGACCATTTTCACGTTCATTTGCTGCATGATGCCGCGCGCGCGAAACGCATCCTGCGCCAGCAGCGCATTGCCGCGCTGCCAGATTTCATCCGCCGTGGCCGGCGATAACAGCATATCCGTGATGCCGAACGGGCGGCGCAGCTCCAGATGCGTCCAGTGATAGAGCGGGTTGCCGATGGTGTGCGGCACCGTGGCGGCCCAGGCGTCGAATTTCTCGCGATCGCCCGCATCGCCGGTGCATAACCGCTCCGCCACGCCGTTGGTGCGCATCGCCCGCCATTTGTAGTGATCGCCCCGCAGCCAGATATCGTACAGGTTGCTGAAGCGGGTATTCTCCGCGATCTGCTGCGGCGGCAAATGGCAGTGGTAATCGAAAATCGGCTGCGGCGCCGCGTAGTCGTGATACAAGCGCCGGGCAAATTCGCTGTCCAGCAGGAAATCTTCGCTTAAAAACGTCGCCATCTCGGGCTCCTTACTTGCCGTGCGGCACGGGGTTCGAATCACAAAAGTTATCACACCAATTTTTGCTAGCGTCCAGCAAATTTTTCCCGAGGTCTGCCTTTCATCCTCTCTCTACGCCCTTTTTCGCTCAATTTACCGGCAAAAATGCCCTGTTTCACCGGCCACAGTATCACTCAGGCGAATAATTCCTTTTGTGATATCACTCAACTTTTAAACTTGTATGACAGGTTATTGTCTCGCCAGCCGCATCGACGGCCACACCTTCAAACGGGGAGACACTTCGGATGCGTAAAATTAAAGGGTTACGCTGGTACATGATCGGACTGGTGACCATCGGCACCGTGCTGGGTTATCTGACCCGCAACGCCATCGCCGTGGCGGCGCCGACGCTGGAAGATACGCTGCACATCACCACCCAACAGTATTCCTATATCGTCGCCGCCTACTCCGCGTGCTACACCGTGATGCAACCGGTGGCGGGCTACGTGCTGGACGTGCTGGGCACCAAGGTCGGCTACGCCATGTTCGCCATTCTGTGGGCGCTGTTCTGCATGGGCACCGCGTTGGCCAACAGTTGGGGCGGGCTGGCGTTGGCGCGCGGCGCGGTCGGCATGGCGGAAGCGGCGATGATCCCCGCCGGGCTGAAGGCCAGCAGCGAATGGTTTCCGGCCAAAGAGCGTTCGATCGCCGTCGGCTATTTCAACGTGGGCTCGTCGATCGGCGGCATGATCGCCCCGCCGCTGGTGGTATGGGCCATCGTCGCGCACAGCTGGGAGATGGCGTTCATCATCACCGGCGTGCTGAGCCTGATCTGGGCTATCTGCTGGCTGCTGTTCTACAAACACCCGAAAGATCAGAAGAAACTGAGCCAGGAAGAACGCCGTTACATCCTCGAAGGCCAGGAAGCGCAGCACCAGACCTCTAACGCCAAAAAGATGTCCGCCTGGCAGATCGTGCGCAACCGCCAGTTCTGGGGCATCGCGCTGCCGCGCTTTCTGGCGGAGCCGGCGTGGGGCACCTTCAACGCCTGGATCCCGCTGTTCATGTTCAAGGCCTACGGTTTTAACCTGAAAGAGATCGCCATGTTTGCCTGGATGCCGATGCTGTTCGCCGATCTCGGCTGCATCGTCGGCGGTTATCTGCCGCCGCTGTTCCAGAAGTATTTCAAGGTCAACCTGATCGTCTCGCGCAAGCTGGTGGTGACGATGGGTGCGGTGTTGATGATCGGCCCCGGCATGATCGGCCTGTTCACCAGCCCTTACGCGGCTATCGCGCTGCTGTGCGTCGGCGGCTTCGCCCATCAGGCGCTGTCCGGCGCGTTGATCACCCTCTCTTCCGACGTGTTCGGCCGCAATGAGGTGGCGACCGCCAACGGGCTGACCGGCATGGCGGCCTGGACCGCCAGCACGCTGTTCGCCCTGGTGGTCGGCGCCCTGGCAGACACCCTCGGCTTCAGCCCGCTGTTCGCCGCGCTGTCGGTCTTCGACATTCTCGGCGCCATCGTCATCTGGACGGTGCTGCAAAACCGCCCGGCCGCCGAACCGCAGCCGGCCGCGCTGCAGCCTGCCCCGGCGCGCAGCTGATCCCCCGCCCGGCCGCTGCGCCGGGCCCCTTGCTCCTCTGGCAGCGGTGCCGAATAAGTGGTATAACAAATCCGATGGCCACGCGCCCCTTCCCACCGCACCGTATAGAGCATTCACTATGGAATTCACTGAAACCAGACGCCTGTATCAGCAACTGGCCGCCGAGCTGAAGCAACGCATCGAAAGCGGCCGTTACCCGGTAGGCGACAAGCTGCCGGCCGAGCGATACATCGCCGAAGAGATGAATGTCAGCCGCACCGTGGTGCGCGAGGCGATCATCATGCTGGAAGTGGAAGGCTATGTGGACGTGCGCAAGGGATCCGGGATCCACGTGGTGTCCAACCAGCAAAAGCACCTGGTGGTGCCGGGCGACAGCATCGAGTTCGCCACCGCCGGCCCGTTTGAGCTGCTGCAGGCGCGCCAGCTGATAGAAAGCAACATCGCCGAATTCGCCGCCACCCAGGTGACCAAGCAGGATATCGTGCAACTGATGGAGATCCAGGAGCACGCCCGCAAAGAAGACCGTTTCCGCGACTCGCAGTGGGATCTGAAGTTCCACGTGCAGGTGGCGCTGGCCACCCAGAACACCGCCATGGCCACCATCGTGGAAAAAATGTGGGTACAGCGGGTCAACAACCCTTACTGGAAGAAACTGCACGAGCATATCGACGAACGCTCGATCGCCAGCTGGTGCGACGATCACGATCAGATCCTCAAGGCGCTGATGCGCAAAGATCCTTACGCCGCCAAACTGGCGATGTGGCAGCACCTGGAGAACACCAAGCAGATGCTGTTCAACGCCACCAGCGACGACTTCGAATACAACGCCGACCGCTATCTGTTCGCCGAGAACCCGGTGGTGCATCTGGACGGCGTGAGCCACGAGCCGAAATAGCCACGGCGGTCAAAAACCGTCGGCTTATGTCAGGTAATGTAAAATCCGCTGAATCGATGCCGGAACCGCCGTTTGCCGTGTACTATTTCACCGTCGGCAACGTAGATTTCCCTGTTGCCAATCGTGCTATTTTGGTAGAGTTAGCCCACTTTTTTACCCATTGCTGCGGGGGCGGGACGCGAATAAATGCGCTGGTTGTTTGCCATGCTGATTGCTCTTTTCTGCTGGACCGGTTCGGTCTCCGGCCAACAGCTATGCGTGGCGTCATCCAAGCCCACCCCCAGCGCGCTGAGCAGCCTGCCGCTGCTGGCGGAGCCGGCGCTTTCCCCCTATGATCATGTGTATCGGGCACCGGCCGAAGCGCGCCGCAAAGCGCCCGGCAAGTTGCCGCTGCTGCTGCCCAGAGCGTACTCTTTCCCCGGTTCGCTGCTCGCGTCCTCCCTGCCGGCGCCGGTCTATACCCTGGCCGCAGAGCCGGGCTACCGAATTCGTTTCCCCCGCCAGGACACCCCGGCCCCCAACCGGCTTGCCCAGGTCGACTGGATGCTGGACGCCTCCAGGCAACAAAGTCGGCAGGCCGGCTGGAAAGAAAGCAACATGCAGTACCGTGGCACGCTGACTTACCACCTATGACCGGTGTCGCACCGCTTAGAAACCTTAAAGCAACGCCGTTTCATCGTTATCAGCATTCAGGATCGCCGCGCGCTTTCAGCCCACGCCCGCTCCGCCGCTGAGATAAAAATAAACAATGACGTTTTAGGAACACCGGATGGACATCATTAAAGAACTGATACATGCCTTATGGCAGCAGGATTTTGAGACGCTGGCGAACCCTTCGTTGGTGTGGACCCTCTACATCCTGCTGTTCATGATCCTGTTTTTGGAAAACGGCCTGCTGCCGGCCGCTTTTCTGCCGGGCGACAGCCTGCTGATCCTGGTCGGCGTGCTGATCGCCAAAGGCACCATGGGCTTCCCATTGACCATCGTTATCCTGACCGTCGCCGCCAGCCTGGGGTGCTGGGTCAGTTACATACAGGGCCGATGGCTCGGCAATACGCGAACGGTGCAAGGCTGGCTTTCGCATCTGCCGGCCCACTACCATCAGCGTGCGCATAACCTGTTCCACCGCCACGGCCTTTCCGCCCTGTTGGTCGGCCGCTTCCTGGCCTTCGTGCGCACCCTGCTGCCAACCATCGCCGGCCTGTCCGGCCTGAGCAACGCACGCTTCCAGTTCTTCAACTGGATGAGCGGCCTGCTGTGGGTCTTGATCCTGACGACGCTGGGCTTCGCCCTCGGAAAAACCCCGGTATTCCGCAAGTATGAAGACCAGCTGATGTTCTGCCTGATGATGTTGCCGCTGGTGTTGCTGGTGGTCGGCCTGGTCGGCTCGCTGATCGTGCTGTGGCGCAAGAAACGCGCCAGCGGCCAGAACCCGGGGAAAGGGGCGTGACAGCAAAGCGCCCGTGCTGGCAATACGTCCTGATGATCGCGCTCGCCCTGCTGGCGCTGGCGACGCTGTTGGTGCCCTGCATGGTGCGCACCGAGAGCGAGCTGCGCATTCGCGCCAGCCAGCAAGGGCTGTCGCTGCCCGACGGTTTTTATGTCTACCAGCGCTTGGATGAGCGCGGTATCCGCATCAAAAGCATCACGCCGGAAGGCGATGGCTTGGTTATTCGTCTGGATTCGCCGGAGCAGCAGTTGCTGGCGCGTGAAGCGCTGCAAACCATCCTGCCTCCCGGTTACCACATCGCGCTGAGCGAATCTCCCGTGCCAACGCACTGGGTGCGCGAATTTGCGCGCTCCCCACTCAATCTGGGATAATCCCCTTCAAATGAAGGGGATTCCTTTCATTGCCGTTATCTTCATTTTCATTCGCATCATTTAGCTCAAAAAACAATCAGTCGCGCCGAATTTCGGCTGATTCTTTGGGGGCGCGCCGGTTTCATGGCTATGCTGAAGGATAACTTCAGCCGGCGATGAACGCCCTCCTCTCGCGCTGCCGCCTCCGGCAGTCAGGAAAGCGGATGCCTGTTCAGGCATCCCATGAAAAGGAACTGAGAAATGAAATTTCGCCACTCACTGTTACTGCTGCTGCCACTCTGCGCGCTGCCGACGCTGTCCTCGGCCGCTGAGGGCGGCTGCGCCGCCAAAGCGCAAAATATCCAGCAGCAAATCGACTACGCGACTCAGCACGGCAACACCCACCGCGTGGATGGGCTGAAAAAAGCGCTGAGCGAAGTGCAGACCCACTGCACCGAAGCCGGCCTGCAGGCCGAACGCCAGAAAAATATCGCAGAGAAACAGCGCAAGGTGGACGAGCGCCGGGAAGAGCTGAAAGAAGCGCAACAAACCGGCAAGCTGGACAAGGTCGCCAAGAAGCAGCAAAAGCTGGCCGAAGCGCAGGCTGAATTGAAACGCGCCCAGGCGGAATAATTTTTTTACACCAGCGGATTTATCGATGAGAGCCCCATCACACGGGATTTCTTAAGCATATGGAATTGATGTCTGGTGTTATCTGCTGGTCATCACCCCTTTGCTCCGGCGAAAAAATCCGCTATGTTAAAAGTCTGTCGAAATAAACGTTAAGGAATAATCACATGGCACATGATTCAAATGCAGAAAACTTACGCGCTGAACTGAAGTCCTTAGCCGATACGCTGGAGGAAGTGCTGAACTCCTCCACCGACAAGCCGAAAGCCGAGCTGGAGAAGCTGCGATCGAAGGCGGAAGGCGCGCTGAAAGAGACTCGCGCTCGCCTGAGCGACGCCGGTGACAAGCTGGCTTCGCAAACCAAACAGATCGCCGGCCAGGCCGACGACTATGTGCGCGACAACCCATGGACCGGCATCGGTATCGGCGCGGCGGTCGGCGTGGTGTTGGGCGTGCTGCTCGCGCGTCGTTAATCATGGCTGAACAACCGCAAGTGCGCGCACAGGGCCCCGCTAAAGGGGTCCTGGATATCGGTCAGCGCATCATCACGATCCTGGTCGGCATGGTGGAAACCCGTGTCCGGCTGGCGGTAGTCGAGCTGGAAGAGGAGAAAGCCAACCTCATTCAGCTGCTGATCATGGCCGGCATGACGCTGCTGTTCACCGCCTTCGGTTTGATGAGCCTGCTGATCCTGATCTTCTGGGCCATCGATCCGGTCTACCGGCTGGTGGCGCTGGGCGCAACAACCGGCGTGCTGCTGTTCCTGGCCGTGGTCGGCACCATCTGGACGCTGGTCAAGGCCCGTCGCACCACGCTGCTGGGCGCCACGCGCAAGCAACTGGAGCTCGATCGCGCCGAACTGGAGCGAGAGCCATGAGCCGCCGCCGCTATCTGGAATGGAAAAAAGAGAGGCTGATTCGGCAGATCCAGCAACAGCGTCTGGATCTGGCCGAAAACAAGTCCCTGTGGCTGGAAAAGACCGAACGCATCGACCGCGGCTGGCAAACGGTGTTTGGCCTGCGCCGCTATCTGGTGCTCGGTTCCAGCGTCATGGCGCTGTACGGCATCCGCCATCCCAGCAAGATGATCCGCTGGTCGCGTCGCGCTTTCGGCGCCTGGAGTGCTATCCGTCTGTTTAAAAAGACGTTTTCCGCCAAGTAAGCCGCTTGGTCTTTCCTTCAAACCTCCTGTTGCTCTGCCCGCATTTTCTCCCTTGATACAACGCGTCCAACCCCAGGGCCGGGCAACCTGCTGATCGGCGGCATTTTATTAGCACGCTAAAGATTCAGATTTTTTGAAAAATTACGACAGTTTTACTTGCTAACAACCTGAGCACTTCCCGCTTAACATTCACTCCATCAATACGATACGAGCCGGACAGGGCGAATGTCCTGATATACCGCTCGTTGACATGGCTTCCGCCGAACAGGCATACAAAAACACTTTGGAGTAGATGATGAAAAAATTAGAAGATACAGGTTTGTTGGTTGCTCGTATTCTGATGCCAATCCTGTTTATCGTGGCAGGCTACGGCAAAATGGGTGACGCCTACGCCGGTACCCAACAGTACATGCAATCGATGGGCGTGCCTGGCTTCTTGCTGCCGCTGACCATCCTGCTGGAATTTGGCGGCGGTCTGGCGATCCTGTTCGGTTTCCTGACCCGCACCGTGGCGCTGTTCACCGCCGGTTTCACCATCCTGACCGCGCTGCTGTTCCACACTGATTTTGCGAACGAAGTAAACCAGCTGATGTTCATGAAAAACCTGACCATCGCCGGCGGCTTCATCGTGTTGGCGGTCGCAGGCCCGGGCGGCTTCAGCATCGACCGTCTTCTGAACAAGAAATGGTAATCTAAACTGTCATTCAGGGCCCGGCATGCCGGGCCTTGTCGTTTTTTAACTCGGACACCAAGGAGATTCCCATGGGACAACTCGTCGATGGCGTTTGGCAAGACATCTGGTATGACACCAAATCTACCGGCGGCCGTTTCAAACGTTCAACCGCTCAGTTTCGCAATTGGGTGACCGCCGACGGTCAGCCGGGCGAACACGGCGTGGGCGGCTTCCAGGCCGAAGCGGGCCGTTATCACCTTTATGTTTCTCTCGCCTGCCCCTGGGCGCATCGCACGCTGCTGATGCGCAAACTGAAAGGGCTGGAGCAGATCATTCCGGTCTCGGTGGTGCACCCGCTGATGCTGGAAAACGGCTGGACCTTCGGCCAGGATTTTCCTGAAACCACCGGCGATCCGCTGTATCACGCCGACTTCCTGTACCAGATCTACCTGCGGGCCGATCCGCACTACAGCGGGCGCGTGACCGTACCGGTGCTGTGGGATAAACAGCGGCAAACCATCGTCAGCAACGAGTCCGCCGACATCATCCGCATGTTCAACAGCGCGTTTGACGGCGTCGGCGCTCGGGCAGGCGACTACTACCCGACCGCGCTGCGCGGCAAGATCGATGAGCTTAACGGTTGGATTTACGATCAAGTGAACAACGGCGTGTACAAGGCCGGTTTTGCCACCAGCCAGGAAGCCTATGACGAAGCGGTCAACGGGGTATTCAACGCGCTGGAACGCCTGGAGCAGATCCTGGGGCAGCATCGTTACCTGACCGGCGATCGGCTGACCGAAGCCGACCTGCGTCTGTGGACCACGCTGGTGCGTTTCGATCCGGTGTACGTCACCCACTTCAAGTGCGACAAACACCGCATCAGCGACTACCTCAATCTGTACGGCTTCCTGCGCGACATCTACCAGATGCCGGGCATCGCCGAGACGGTCAGCCTGCCGCACATTCGCAACCACTACTATCGCAGCCACGCCACCATCAACCCGCACGGCATCATTTCCATCGGGCCGGCGCAGGATCTGGACGAGCCACACGGCCGCGACCAGCGCTTCGGTTAAGGCGAAAAAAATCCCCTTGCCGCCCGGCAAGGGGATCTCATCCAACCGACGTTAACGCTGCGCGAACAGGCGCGGAATCTCACGCAGGAACCAGGCTTTCGCCTCCCCCATACTGTCACGCCGCCAGGCCATGATGATGTCGGCTTCGCGGCTGTATTCCGGCCCGACCACGCGCAGCCGCCCGGCTTCGATATCTTTCTCCACCATCGGATACGGCATGGTCGCCACCCCCAACCCGGCCAGCAGCGCCAGACGTTTGTCTTCAATGGTGCTCACCGTCAGGCGCTGTTGCTTGTCCAGCAGCTGTACGGTCAATACCGGGCGCTCACGGGCGGTGTCGGCCACCGCAATGCCGCGGTACTTCACGCGGGTCACTTCGGAAAGCGGCTCCGGCTCCAGGTGGATCGGGTGATCCGGCGCGGCGACATAAACGCTCATCACCTTATACAGTTTGCGGGTGTTGATCTCCGACGACGCGCGGAAATGCATGTCCGGCGCGATCACGATGTCGGCGCGCCCCTGCTCCAGCCGCTCCCAGGCGCCCGCCAGCACCTCGGTGAAAATGGACACCTGGGTGTTGGCCTTCAGCGCCAGCTTGTCAACCAGCGGGAACAGCAGGCTCGGCGGCGACAGCGCTTCACTGACGATAGTCAGGTGAGTTTCCCAACCGCGCGCCAACGCTTCGGCGTCGGTGGTCAGCTTATCGGCCGCCTCCAGCAGCACCCGACCGCGTTCCAGCAACATGCGCCCCACGTTGGTGAACTTGGTGCGGTGGCCCGAACGGTCGAACAGCACCACGTCCAATTCTTCTTCCAATTTTTGCATGGTGTAGCTGAGTGCCGACGGCACCCGGCCCAATTCGTCGGCGGCCGCGGCGAAGCTGCCGCGCCGGTCGATTGCATCCATCACCCTTAGTGCCTCAAGCGTGAGCGCCCGATCTCTGGCCATCGCATCCCTCTGTCAGGAAATTTGAATATGCCGACCAGATTAACTGGCTAACAATCCGACGTCCAGATGCTTACCATTTGGATAATGAATTTAGAGAGCCGATTGCCATGATTACATGCAGAACAGCACAACAATGCGGGCAAGCTGACTTTGGTTGGCTGCAGGCTCGCTACACCTTTTCCTTTGGTCACTACTTCGATCCCAAACTGATGGGCTACGCGTCGCTGCGGGTACTGAATCAGGAGGTGCTGGCGCCGGGCGCGTCGTTCCAGCCGCGCACCTATCCCAACGTGGATATCCTGAACCTGATCCTGCAGGGCGAGGCGGAATACCGCGACAGCGACGGCAACACCACGCGCGTTAAAGCCGGCGAAGCGTTGCTGTTGGCCACCCACCCGGGCCTGAGCTACAGCGAGCAGAACGTCAGCAGTGATACGCCGCTCACCCGCCTGCAGCTGTGGCTGGACGCCTGCCCGGAACGCAGCAACGAACGGGTGCAGCGCCTGGCGCTGCCGGCGGCGGGCAGCCTGCTGTTGGCTTCGCCGGACGGCGCGCAGGGCAGCCTGCAGCTGCGTCAACAGGTCTGGATCCATCATCTCGATCTGCAGCCGGGCGAAGAACAAACGCTGACGATTAACGGGCCGCGCGCTTATCTGCAGTCGATACACGGCACCATCGCCGCCACCGGCGAGCGCCACGAGGAACAACGCCTGACCTGCGGCGACGGCGCCTTCGTGCGCGAGGAGAATCGCCTGACGATCCGCGCCGAGACGCCGCTGCGCGCGCTGCTGATTGATCTGCCGGTGTAAGCCGGCCGGAAAACGAAAAACCCCGCGCAACTGACGTTGCGCGGGGTTTTCTTTTGTCGAGGGAGTTGACCGGTAAGCCGGGTTCTGTCGTGGACAGTCATTCCTCTAGGCCAGCAATCGCTCACTGGCTCAAGCAGCCTACCCGGGTTCAGTACGGGCCGTACCATGTGAACCCCTATTTGGCCTTGCTCCGGGTGGAGTTTACCGTGCCACGAACTGTTGCCAGCCGCGCGGTGCGCTCTTACCGCACCCTTTCACCCTTACCTGATCCCGCTTGCGCGGGCCATCGGCGGTTTGCTCTCTGTTGCACTAGTCGTAGGCTTGCGCCTCCCAGGCGTTACCTGGCACCCTGCCCTATGGAGCCCGGACTTTCCTCCCCTCCATCTGTCTCCCCGAAGAGGACGGCAATGAAGCGGCGACTGTCTGGTCAACTCCGGCGCGGATAGTAGCGTCGCGGCGGCGGCAGGTCAACCGCTTTACGGCTGTTGTTGCTCCAGCGCGTGCTTATACAGCGCATTTTTCTTCACGCCGTGGATTTCCGCCGCCAGCGCCGCCGCCTTTTTCAACGGCAACTCTTTTTGCAGCAGCGCCAGCGTGCGCAGCGCCTCAAGCGGCAGCGCATCCTCCTGCGCCTTGTGGCCTTCGACGATCAGCACCATTTCGCCGCGGCGGCGCACTTCATCTTCCTGCACCCACGCCAGCAGCTCACCCACCGGCGCGCCGTGGATGGATTCCCAGGTTTTGGTCAGCTCACGCGCCAGCACGACATAACGCTGCGGGCCCCAAACGGTGACCATGTCCTGCAGACTTTCCAACAGGCGGTGAGTGGATTCGTAGAAAATCAGCGTGCGCGGTTCCTCCGCCAGCGCCATCAGCGTATCCTTGCGCCCCTTGGTTTTCGCCGGCAGAAAACCTTCGTAGCAGAAACGGTCGGAAGCGACGCCCGCAGCGCACAGCGCGGTAGTGGCGGCGCAGGCGCCCGGCAGCGGCACCACGCGAATGCCGGCCTCGCGGCAGCGGCGCACCAGGTGATAGCCGGGATCGTTGATCAGCGGCGTGCCGGCGTCGGAAACCAGCGCGATGCTCTGGCCTTCCTGCAGTTTCGCCAGCAGCTGATCGGCCTTTTGCTGTTCGTTGTGATCGTGCAGCGCGAACAGACGCGCGTTGATCGCGAAGTGTTGCAGCAGCAATCCGGTATGGCGCGTGTCTTCCGCCGCGATCAGATCAACGCTTTTCAGTACCTCTAACGCGCGGTGGGTAATATCGCCCAGATTGCCGATTGGGGTGGGCACCACATACAGCGTTGATGCAGAAATGACTGATTGTTGGTGTTGATTCATTGTTTCATCCGGGTTGCCGATTTAATATTGAGCATCTTGAAAAAAACATCACTGGATACAGTATGCTTTCCTCAACATTCGTTCGTACCAAAGCAGGGCGTTCCAAGCCTGTCCGACTTACCGCAGTCATCGCGGCCGCCCTTTTCCTGGCAGGCTGTCCGAGTCGGGCCCCGCAAACGCCGCCCGCCAATATACAGGACGAAGCGAGCGCCAGCTCCGATTACTACCTGCAGCAGTTGCAGCAAAGCAGCGATGATAACAAGGCTGACTGGCAATTACTTGCTATTCGCGCCTTGCTGCGTGAAGGAAAACTGCCGCAGGCCGGCGACCAGTTGAATCAGCTGCCGAAAAACCTCAGCGGCGCACAGCAGACCGAACGCCAGTTGCTGACCGCCGAACTGCAGATCGCCAACAAGAGCTACGTCAGCGCCCGCAGCACGCTGGGCCACCTGGACAGCGGTGCGCTGTCGCCGAATCAAAAGGTGCGCTACTACCAGGCGCAGATCGCCGCCAACCAGGGCAAAGCATCGCTGCCGCTGATCCGCGCCTATATCGCTCAGGAGCCGTTGCTGACCGGCAAGGCGCACCAGGACAATCTGGATCAAACCTGGCAGGCCCTGCTGCAGCTGACGCCGCAGGAGATGAACAGCCTGCTGATCAACGCCGACGAGAACGTGCTGCAAGGCTGGCTGGATCTGCTGCGTGTCTATCAGGACAACAAGCAGGATCCCGATCTGCTGAAGGCCGGCATCAAAGACTGGCAGAACCGTTATCCGAAGAACCCGGCGGCCAAAACGCTGCCGGCTCGCCTGAATCAGGTGCTGAACTTCACCCAGGCCTCCACCTCGAAAATCGCCCTGCTGCTGCCGTTGAACGGCCAGGCGAAAGTGTTCGCCGACGCCATCCAGCAAGGGTTCGAAGCGGCGAAAAACGGCGGTTCCATGCCGGCGCCGCAGCCTCAAGCCGCGCAACCGGCCGGCGCGCCGGCCCAAACGGCGCCGGCCGATCAGGCCGCTGCCGGTGACATCAACGCCAACGGCGCGGTCAGCCCTTCGGCGCAAGAGAGCCAGCCGGCCGTGACCGCCGCGCAACCCGCTGCGCCGTCCAGCGCGCCGATAACGCCGCTGCAGGCCGCTAATGCGCAGGTCAAAGTGTACGACACCACCAGCCAGCCGCTGGCCGCCTTGCTGAGCCAGGCGCAGCAGGATGGCGCCACTCTGGTGGTCGGGCCGCTGCTGAAAGAGAACGTCGATCAGTTGTCCGCCAGCACCACCACGCTGAACGTGCTGGCGCTCAACCAGCCCGAAACGCCGAAAGACAACCTGAACATCTGTTACTTCGCCCTGTCGCCGGAAGATGAAGCGCGCGACGCCGCCCGCCACATCTGGGAACAACAGAAACGTCAACCGCTGCTGCTGGTGCCGCGCGGCGCCTTCGGCGATCGCGTCGCCAAGGCCTTTAACCAGGAATGGCAGAAGCAAGGCGGGCAAACCGTGCTGCGTCAGGACATCGGCTCCGCCGGTGAACTGCGCCAGATGGTGAACAGCGGCGGCATCCGCATGACCGGCACGCCGATGTCGAGCGCCCCGGCGCCGCAGAGCGTGACCATCGCCGGGCTGACCATTCCGGCGCCGCCGAGCGACGTGCCCGCCGCTACCGGCGGCAGCGTCGACGCGGTGTATATCGTCGCTACCCAGTCCCAACTGACGCTGATCAAACCGATGATCGACATGGCCACCAGCTCGCGCGGCAAACCGGCGATGTACGCCAGCTCGCGCAGCTACCAGGCCGGCGCCGGCCCGGACTTCCGTCTGGAAATGGAAGGTCTGCAGTTCAGCGACATCCCGCTGCTGGCCGGCTCAAACCCTCAGCTGTTGCAGCAGGCCAGCGCGCGTTTCCGCAACGATTACTCGCTGGTGCGCCTGTATGCGATGGGGATGGATGCCTGGACATTGGCCAACCACTTTGCTGAAATGCGCCAACTGCCGGGCTTCCAGGTTTCCGGCACCACCGGCACGCTGAGCGCGTCGCCGAACTGCGTGATCAACCGCAAGCTGCCTTGGCTGCAATATCGTCAGGGTACGGTCGTGCCGGTCTCTTGAACCCACGCGCCGCCGGGGCGGGCTATGAGTTACTGGCCCGCCGTCATCTGGAACGCGCCGGGCTCACCTTCTGCGCCGCCAACGTTGCGGTGCGCGGCGGCGAGCTCGACCTCATCATGCGCGACGGCGCCACCTGGGTGTTCGTCGAAGTGCGCTACCGCCGCAACGACGCCTTCGGCGGCGCGGCCGCCAGCGTTACCTCTCGCAAACAACAGCGGTTGCTGCACGCCGCCGCCGTCTGGCTGGCGGGGCGCGGCGCCAGTTTTGACACATCATCTTGCCGTTTTGATGTTTTGGCCATTACCGGTAGCCAGTTAGAATGGATACCCAACGCCTTCAATGCGGATTAATTGGGGTTTTGCGGCGCAGACCGGCCCTTTGACTTAGTGGATTAATACAACGTGCTGGATAGAATTAAAGTCTGTTTTACCGAAAGCATCCAAACCCAGATCGCGGCGGCGGAAGCGTTACCTGACGCCATTTCCCGCGCTGCGATGACGCTGGTTCAATCCTTACTCAACGGCAACAAAATCCTGTGCTGCGGCAACGGCACTTCGGCCGCCAACGCACAGCACTTCGCCGCCAGCATGATCAACCGTTTTGAAACCGAGCGCCCCAGCCTGCCTGCCATCGCGCTCAACGCCGACAACGTGGTGCTGACCGCGATCAGCAACGATCGCCTGCACGACGAAGTGTACGCCAAGCAGGTGCGCGCGCTCGGGCACACCGGCGACGTGCTGCTGGCGATTTCCACCCGCGGCAACAGCCGTGATATTGTGAAAGCGGTCGAGGCGGCCGTCACGCGCGATATGACCATCGTCGCGCTCACCGGCTACGACGGCGGCGAGCTGGCCGGATTGCTCGGCCAGCAGGATGTCGAGATCCGCATCCCGTCGCACCGCAGCTCGCGCATTCAGGAAATGCATATGCTGACCGTAAACTGCCTGTGCGACCTGATAGACAATACGTTATTCCCCCACCAGGACGATTAAGGAACTGAGATGAAGCTAAAAGCCACATTTGCAGTGCTGTCCAGCGCCCTGCTGTTGCAAGGCTGTATCGCCGGCGTCGTCGTCGGCAGTGCGGCCGTCGCCACCAAAACCGCCACCGACCCGCGCAGCGTAGGGACCCAGGTGGATGACGGCACGCTGGAAGCCAGGGTAGAAAGCGCCCTGAGCAAAGACCAGCAGTTGAAGAAAGAGGCCCGGGTGGTCGCCACCGCCTATCAGGGCAAGGTGCTGTTGACCGGCCAGTCGCCTAACGCCGATCTCACCGCGCGCGCCAAGCAGATCGCCATGGGCGTGGAAGGCACGACCGAAGTGTATAACGAAATTCGCCAGGGCACGCCTGTCAGCCTGAGCACCGCGTCCTCCGACACCTGGATCACCACCAAAGTGCGTTCGCAGCTGTTGACCAGCGATACGGTGAAATCGTCCAACGTGAAAGTCACCACCGAAAACGGCGAAGTGTTCTTGCTGGGCCTGGTCACTCAGCAGGAAGGACAGTCGGCGGCGCAGATCGCCAGCCAGGTCAGCGGCGTGAAGCACGTCACCACCGCCTTTACCTATGTGAAATGATCCTTCAGGCAAGGGGGCTTCCCCTTGCCGATTTTCTGTACGCTTCCCGCTGTTTTACCCTGGTTTAATGAGCCGCGTTTAAAGTAATCTCTCACTTCATTACGGATAAAATTCAAATGGACAGAATTTTAATCGGTTTTCTCACTGCCGTTTCTTTATTCACCGCCGGAGTTTCCGCCGCCAATCCCACTCAGGATACGCCCCGCGCCGAACATGCCCCGCCCCCGATGACCGGTCAAACCGTTGCTACTCAAGGCGCGATCACGGTCGACCAGGTAAAAATCAATTATCAGGCGCAAACCGGGGTGCTGGAATTGAGTAAAGAGGATCCGGAAGATCCCGTGACCGGCATGTTCTATGTTGCGTATTTCAAAAAGAATGAGAATAAGAACGAAAGCAGGCCGATTACCTTTATCTACAACGGCGGGCCGGGCTCCGCCTCGCTGTGGCTGCATATGGGGGCGCTGGGGCCTAAACGGGTTATCGCTACTCAGCCAGAGAAAACACAGCTGGCGCCTTACCAACTCACCGATAACCAATACAGTCTGCTCAACGTCAGCGATCTGGTGTTTATCGATGCCCCCGGAACGGGTTACAGCCGCTTTTCCAGCAGTGCCGCCAGCCAGCCGGAGAGAGCGCAGCAAAAAGCACAGAGTGCCAGCAACGTCTATGGCGTCAACGGTGATGCTCAGGCTTTTTCTCAATTTATCGTTCAGTTTTTAACGCATTACCAACGCTGGAACTCACCTAAATATTTATTGGGTGAAAGCTACGGCACTACCCGCTCGGTGGTATTGGCCGAGACGCTAAAAAATCAGAATATCGATCTTAACGGTATTATCCTGATGTCGCAGTTTCTGAACTACGACAATAACGTCGACGATCCCAATCAAAACCCCGGCGTCGATCAACCTTACTATCTGGCGCTCCCAACCTACGCAGCCAGCGCATGGTACCACCAGCGGCTGCCGGGCAAACACCAGAGCCTGAAAACCCTGTTAGACCAGGCCGAGCAGTTTGCGCTGGAGACTTATGCCCCAGCCTTGCTGCAAGGTGCCAATCTGCCTGAAAAAGATCGCCAAACGCTCGCCGAGCAGCTTTACCAATTTACCGGCATTCCGGCCGATTATTGGCTCAATGCCAATTTGCGCCTGAGTGGACCGGTCTTCGCCAAGCAACTGTTGCGCAGCCAAGACGAGACCATTGGCAGAATCGATACCCGCTATCGTGGGCCGTCGCTGGATAATATCGCTGAAACGTCCAACTACGATCCCAACGTCAGTGCAATTACTTCCGCCTACGTCGCGCAATTCCACGATTATCTTGGCAAAACGCTGCATTTTAGCGCCGACCAAAACTATCGCGCATTTTCCAATGAGGTCTATGACTGGAACATGTCCAGCAACAGCCGGGACAGATCATTTAACGTGTTGCCGAACCTGTCGCGAGTGATGAAAATGACTCCGACAATGAGAGTGATGGTGATTGGCGGGGTTTACGACCTGGCCACCCCTTACTTCGTCGCCAAATATGAGATGAGCCATCTGCCCGTGTCGCCCAAATTACGCGACAATATCCGTTTCTATTGGTATGACACCGGGCATATGCCGTACGTGGATGAACTATCGCTTAAAAAGATGCACGCGGATTTAACTGCATTTATCAGCGAAAAGCCCTGATGCGGCATTAGCCACCGAAGAGAGGGATACCTTGCCCGAAAGCAGGGTATCGCTTGGTTAATCCAGCTTGTTCTCTTTCAGGAAACCTTCCCCACCCAACTGGCGCATCTGGCGCATAATCCACTGCTGTCGCTGCGCCACATAACCGGACGGCGCATCGGCCCTGAAGCGGTGCGGATTCGGCAATACCGCCGCCAGCAGCGCCGCTTCGGCCGCGGTCAGGCGCTTGGCCGGCTTATGGAAAAAGCGCTGTGAAGCCTCTTCCACGCCGAACACCCCGTCGCCGAACTCCACGATGTTCAGATACACCGTCAGAATGCGTCGCTTGGTCCACACCAGCTCGATGCCCGACGTCAGCCCAGCCTCCAACCCTTTGCGCAGCCAGCTGCGGCCATCCCACAGAAACAGGTTTTTAGCGGTCTGCTGCGACAGCGTGGACGCGCCGCGGATGCGCGTCGGGCGCTTCTCGTTGTGGCTGAGCGCCTTTTCAATGGCCGCCACATCGAAGCCCCAATGGTCTGGAAACTTCTGATCTTCCGCCGCCATCACCGCCAGCGCCATCTGCGGCGAAATGTCGTCCATCGACACCCAGTCCGAATGAGCGACGTAGCCGAAGTCGCCGCTCAGCCAGGCGCTGATCTGCCGCTCCACCATCACGGCGGAAAACGGCACCGGCAGGAAGGCGAAGACCACAATGCCCAACACCCACAGGCCGATAATCGCGATGACGCCGCGTTTCAGCCAATACCACGGACGCAGCCGCCGCCATCCGCCGACCGATTTGCTCATTCAGCCAGTTCCAGCACCCGCGCCACCAGTTTATCGATGCCGACGGCCGCCTGCGCGATCGACGGCGCCAGCATATAGGCTGGCGTGGTCACGATCTTGTGCTCGCTGTCCACCACGATGTCGTCCACCGGGCAAATCACCGGCTCGCCGCCCATGGCGTCAATCACTTCTCCCAGGTCGGGATCGTTGCCAATGGTCAGCCGCGCTTGTTGATCGAGCAGCTTCGGCAACAGCGCCGGTGCGATGCACATCAGGCCAATTGGTTTGTTGGCCTTATGCATCTCGCGCGTCAGACGCGCCAACGTTTCATCGACCCAACATTCCGCGCCGGCCTCGGCGAAATTGCTGAGATTCTTGGCGGCGCCAAAGCCGCCGGGCACAATCAGCGCATCCAGCTGCGCGGCCTCGGCCAGCGCCAACGGCTGCACTGCGCCGCGGGCAATGCGCGCCGATTCAATCAGGACGTTGCGCGATTCCGCCATCTCCTCACCAGATAAGTGATTAATAACATGGCGTTGCGGTTTATCAGGCGCAAAACACACCGCCTGCGCGCCGGCACGGTCCAGCGCCAGCAGCGTCAGCACCGCTTCGTGGATCTCCGTACCGTCATAAACGCCGCTGCCGCTGAGGACTACACCCACCTTTTTCATCACTCTTCCTCCTGTCGCTGCTGTCAACTGGTTCGTGCTCGGAGTTGACAAACACTAATCTACATCACACATTTTAATGAATCTTCTAACAAGAGCGCTTACATTTGCTATGTTGTTGGCTGTATGATGTTTAGGAATTCGCTACAACCTGCTCGACCAGAACACTGAAACCAATACGCAGGTTCACAATTTCCCTGGTGTTGGCGCAATATTCGCGCACCCCGGCTCACGTCGGGGTCATTTTTTTTCAGCGTTCTCTACCCAAGCCCGCAGTACCTGCACGTCGTTACGCCACTCTTGCTTCAGCTCATCTACCCAGTCCTGCACGTTATCCCACCAGGCCGGCAGCGTCGGCGTTTGAATCTGTTGCGCCAACTGCTGCAGGTGACGCAGGCCGACCGAACCGGCGGCGCCCTTGATCTTGTGCCCTTCCTCGGTGATGCCTTTCTGATCGCGCGCCGTCATGTTGGAATCCAGCACCGCCAGATAACCCGGCATCATCTGTTCGAACATCTCCAGACTTTGATGGATCAACTGCGGACCAACCAGGTCCATGTACTGCTCCAGCATCGCGGTATCGAGTAACGACTCATTAATCTGCATCGCCTTGTGCTCCGTTTTCTTAGAAGTGTGAGAAGGTTGATGATCCCAATAGTGTTTGATGACCTTGGTCAGCGCCGGCACCGACAGCGGCTTGCTCAGCACATCGTCCATGCCCGCCTCGAGATACTCTTTTTTGTCTTTCAGCACGTTGGCGGTCAGGGCCACCAACGGCGGCAGCGCCTGCCCGGCGTAACGCTCGCGCAGCGCCCGGGCGATATCCAGCCCGGTCATGTCCGGCAGTTGGATGTCCAGCAGCACCAGATCGAACTCGTCCGGATCGAACATCGCCAGCGCGTCGTGGCCGTTCATCGCCACCTCGACGCTGTTGCCCAGCTTCTCCAGCACCGAGCGCGCCACGATCACGTTCAGTTCGATATCTTCCACCAGCAGGATGTGCAGCGCCGGCAACGGCAGCTCCTCTTCCTCCGGCGCCGCGCTGACGGCTTCCTGCACCGCCGGCGCCTTGATGGTCAAAGTGAAGCAAGAACCGTGCCCTTGTTCGCTGCGCACGGTAATGTCGCCGCCCATGCTCTGCGCCAGCCGTTTGGAGACCGCCAGCCCGATGCCGGTGCCGGTGGCCGGACGGCCGCCGCGCTGATCTTTCACCTGATAATACATGGCGAAGATCTTGTCCTGCTCGTCCTGCGGGATGCCCATGCCCGAGTCTTCCACTTCGAACACCAGCTTCTCCTGCGCCTCGCGCCGCACGCGCACCACAATTTGCCCCTGCTGGGTAAATTTCACCGCGTTGCCGATCAGGTTCCACAAGATCTGCCGCAGGCGCGTGCCGTCGGTCACGATCTGCTGCGGCAGCGGCGTCTGCGGCTCCATGATGAACTGCAGCCCTTTCGGCTGCGCCAGCAGGCCCGAGAGATTCTCCAGATCCGCCAGGAATCCGGTGAAGTCCACCGGCTGGTTGTCGAGCTGCACCTTGCGCCGCTCGAGCTTGTCCATTTCGATAATGTCGTTGAAGATATTGCCGAGGGTGATGGCGCTGACGTGAATGGTCTTCAGGTATTTCAGCTGCTCGTCGTTCAGCTCGGTATCAAGCAAAATGCGGCTCAGGCCGACGATGCCGTTAAGCGGCGTACGCAGCTCGTGGCTGATCGTGGAGATAAAGGTGGTCTTCTCCCTGCTGGCGTTCTCCAGCGCGTCCTGGTAGCGCTTACGCTCGGTAATATCGCGGCCGAAGCCCATCAGCCCGTGGCGTTTGCCCACCCGGTCGTAAAACGGGACCTTGCGCAGCTCGAAACAGGCCTTGCGGCCGTCGGGATACACCAGCCACTGTTCGTAGGTCAGCGAAACGTTGTGGCGGAACACCTTCTCGTCGGTCTCAATGACCTTTTCGGCGATCTCCTGGCCGTAGACGTCGAACGGCGTCAGGCCGATCAGCTGTTTCTCGCTTTTGCCGGTCAGCAGTTCCATCGCGCGGTTACAGCCGGAAAACTCTTTATCTTCGTTGCGGTAGTAGACCAAATCCGGCGAGGCATCGAGGAAGGAACGCAGCAGCGCCGATTGCTGGCCCAGCTCAATCTGCGCCTGCTCGCGCTGCTCCATCTCTTCCGTCAGCTTTTCCATCACCTGCAGGCGCTCTTCTTCCGCTTTGATACGGTCGGCGATCTCCTGATTCAGCTGGCTGATATTGTCTTTGAGCTGCTGATTAAGCTCCAGATCGCGGTGGCGCATCTCTTCCAGCTTGTCCACCAGCCGCGCCAGCCGTTGGCGCGACTCTTCCAGCTGTTCCACCACCACCGAGAGAAAGTAGACCGCCCACGGGGTGATCAACAGACCGAAGAAGATTGAACGCACCACGTCGATGCTTTCCACTTCGCCGCGCAGCAGCATGGTCACCGCCATCTGCACCACCATCGCCAGCACCACCAGCGCCGAGGCCAGCAGCAGCGAGAAGCGCACCAACCCCAGTTTCACCATTAAATCAACGTAGTACTGGGCCAACACCCGGATTTGCTTCATAGCGGCTCCCATCAGACACAATCTTTTGAATCATACCGTAAAACCGCAATGAGATAAGGCGGCAAACGCCGAAGTGTGGCAAAGATTGCACTTCAGAGCGGCATTCCGGGGCGGTAGCGCCGCTTTTCATCCAGCGCGCTGCCCTGCCCGCCGTATTGCTGCAGATAAGCACCGACCGCCTGCATGCCGCTCCAGCGGTTTTCGCACCACAGCGGCGCCAGCAGCGTCGGCCGACGGGCGCTGGCGGAAAGACGGTGGTACACCACCTCGCCCGGCGTATGGCGGATCATCTCCCCGGCGCTGGCGGCGTAAGCTTCCAGCGCCAGTTCGGGCAACCGCCCGGCATGCCACGCCCGCGCCAGGGTACTGCCGGTGACGACGTGCAGCGGATGCAGTTTGATGCCATCCACGCCGGTCTCCGTCACCCGCTGCAGCGTGAGCAGATGATCGCGCTGAGTTTCTCCCGGCAGCCCGACGATCAGATGGCAGCACACCTTCAGCCCGCGCTGCCGGGCCAGTCGCGCAGTCTGCTGATAACAGCGAAAATCATGGCCGCGGTTGATGCGCTTCAGCGTTTTCTCGTGCGCCGTCTGCAGCCCCAGCTCCAGCCACACTTCATAGCCTTGCTCGCGGTATCCCGTCAGCAGATCCAGCGCGGCGGGCGGCACGCAGTCCGGCCGGGTGCCGACGCACAGGCCGACCATGGCGCTCTGCGCCAACGCCTGCCGATACATCGACGCCAGCCGCTCGACCTCCGCATAGGTGCTGGTATAGGCCTGGAAATAGGCCAGATAGCGCCGCGCCCGATCGGCCCGCGCGGCCTGCTGCGCCAGCTGTTCGGCAATGCTCTGGCGTTGCATCGCTTCATCGGCGAACGAGGCGACATTGCAGAACGTACAGCCGCCGCGCCCCAACGTGCCGTCGCGGTTAGGGCAGCTGAATCCGCCGTGCAGCGTGAGTTTATGGATCTTTTCGCCATAGCGGCGCTGGAGATCCGCGCCAAACATATTGACTAATTGCGGCAACTGCATAATCTTGGTGGTTCTCTGTGTTCAAAGCCGCGATGCTAATAAGAAACGGTTTTTCCCGCGATGACAGAGATCAACGCTTTCCCCGCAAGGCGTCATCAGGCATAACTATTCATCATAAACGCAAATCAATTCACTCTAATTCTGATGAATTATTCTAATCGTCACGCAACCGTTAACGGCAATATGACAACACGGTGAAAAATAGTCATAAACATCAGCCAAGCAATATCTTATAGAATAAAATTCTGGCATTACCCCCCGCACTAGCATGGTGCAGAGATTAAGGGGTTGCACTATAGTGAGACAGCTCACACTTCTGCAAGGATCGGCGTTGCCCCACGATAGTGCAAAAATGCATTAAATTACTTATTTATCAAATAAATAAACATCATTAATTCGATAAGAATCTATCTTAAGCCCACATTTGACCTGCGAATTCTTTCTCGCTAAGTTGGAAGTCCGCTGGAAGCTTTCTGGACGGGCAAACGTCTCGTCATATTTATGCAGTAATTGAAGACTCCCTCTTAAAACAAGTCCTATACCACTTGTGAGACCGTCACGAGAGGCCATTGATGGAGGGCGGAAAAGCAGATTGGCGGGGTTAACTTGCTGATTGGACTTCTGCCTGAAATTGGGAAGCCCCCTCGCAGTAGGTTGTGAGAGTCACGCAGAGCCTGGGGAGGTTCACGATATGTTGTACGATAAATCCCAAGAGAGGGACAACTGTGGTTTCGGCCTGATCGCCCATATAGAAGGCGAACCTAGCCACAAGGTGGTGCGCACCGCCATTCACGCGCTGGCCCGCATGCAGCACCGCGGCGCGATCCTCGCCGACGGCAAGACCGGCGACGGCTGCGGCCTGTTGCTGCAAAAACCCGATCGTTTCTTCCGCATGGTGGCGGAAGAGCGCGGCTGGCGTTTGGCCAAGAACTACGCCGTCGGCATGATGTTCCTCAGCCAGAATGAAGAGGAAGCGCGCATCAGCCGCCGCATCGTGGAAGAAGAGCTGCAAAACGAAACGCTGTCGATCGTCGGCTGGCGCGAAGTGCCGACCAACCCGGACGTGCTGGGTGAAATCGCCCTCTCCTCCCTGCCGCGCATCGAGCAAATCTTCGTTAACGCCCCGGCCGGCTGGCGCCCGCGTGATATGGAGCGCCGCCTGTTCGTGGCGCGTCGCCGCATCGAGAAACGCGTGGAGGACGACAGTTTTTACGTCTGCAGCTTCTCTAACCTGGTGACGATCTATAAAGGCCTGTGCATGCCTGCGGATCTGCCGCGCTTCTATCTCGATCTGGCGGACCTGCGCCTGGAGTCGGCCATTTGCCTGTTCCACCAGCGCTTCTCCACCAACACCGTGCCGCGCTGGCCGCTGGCGCAGCCGTTCCGCTACCTGGCGCACAACGGCGAAATCAACACCATCACCGGCAACCGCCAGTGGGCGCGCGCCCGTACCTATAAATTCCAAACACCGCTGATCCCGGATCTGCAGGCCGCCGCGCCGTTCGTCAACGAAACCGGCTCCGACTCCAGTTCGCTGGACAACATGCTGGAGCTGCTGCTGGCGGGCGGGATGGATCTCATCCGCGCCATGCGCCTGCTGGTGCCGCCGGCCTGGCAGAACAACCCGGACATGGACGGCGATCTGCGCGCCTTCTTCGACTTCAACTCGATGCACATGGAGCCGTGGGACGGCCCGGCCGGCATCGTGATGTCCGACGGCCGCTACGCCGCCTGTAACCTCGATCGCAACGGCCTGCGCCCGGCGCGCTACGTGATCACCAAAGACAAGCTGATTACCTGCGCCTCCGAAGTCGGCATCTGGGATTACCAGCCGGATGAAGTGGTGGAAAAAGGCCGCGTCGGCCCCGGCGAGCTGATGGTGATCGACACCCGCAGCGGCCGCATCCTGCACTCGGCGGAAACCGATAACGATCTGAAAAGCCGCCACCCGTATAAAGAGTGGATGGAGAAAAACGTCAAACGCCTGGTGCCGTTCGAAGATCTGCCGGACGATCAGGTCGGCAGCCGCGAGCTCGACGACGCGCAGCTCGAAACCTATCAGAAACAGTTCGGCTACAGCAGTGAAGAGCTGGATCAGGTGATCCGCGTGCTGGGCGAAATTGGCCAGGAGGCCACCGGTTCGATGGGCGACGATACCCCGTTCGCCGTGCTCTCCAGCCGGCCGCGCATCGTTTACGACTATTTCCGCCAGCAGTTCGCGCAGGTCACCAATCCGCCGATCGATCCGCTGCGTGAAGCGCACGTCATGTCGCTGGCCACCAGCATCGGCCGCGAAATGAACGTGTTCTGCGAAGCCGAAGGCCAGGCGCACCGCCTGAGCTTCAAATCGCCGATCCTGCTGTACTCCGATTTCAAACAGCTCACCACGCTGGAAGGCGAATACTATCGCGCCGAGACGCTCGATCTGACCTTCGATCCGCAGCAGCAGGATCTGGAGCAGACCATTCGCGCCCTGTGCGACGAAGCGGAACGCAAGGTGCGTGAAGGTGCGGTGCTGTTGGTGCTGTCCGACCGCGCCATCGCGCCCGGCCGCCTGCCGGTGCCTGCTCCGATGGCAGTCGGCGCCGTGCAAACCCGCCTGGTGGAAAAAAGCCTGCGCTGCGACGCCAACCTGATCGTTGAAACCGCCAGCGCCCGCGATCCGCACCACTTCGCCGTACTGCTCGGCTTCGGCGCGACCGCCATCTATCCGTATCTGGCCTATGAAACCCTGGCCAAGCTGGTGGACAGCCAGGCGATCGACAAGAAATACCGCGACGTGATGCTGAACTACCGCAACGGCATCAACAAAGGCCTGTACAAGATCATGTCCAAGATGGGCATTTCGACCATCGCCTCTTACCGCTGCTCCAAGCTGTTCGAAGCGGTCGGCCTGCACCGCGATCTGGCGGATCTGTGCTTCCAGGGCGTGGTCAGCCGCATTGGCGGCGCCAGCTTCAGCGATTTCCAGCAGGATCTGCAGAACCTTTCCAAGCGCGCCTGGCTGAAACGCAAACCGCTGGAGCAAGGCGGCCTGCTGAAATTCGTGCACGGCGGCGAATACCACGCCTACAACCCGGACGTGGTGAACTCGCTGCAAAAAGCGGTACACAGCGGCGAGTACAGCGACTATCAGGCTTACGCCAAGCTGGTGAACGAGCGGCCGGTCGCCATGCTACGCGATCTGCTGGCCATCACGCCGAAAGGCGAACCGATCCCGGTCGATCAGGTCGAACCGGCGGAATCGCTGTTCAAACGCTTCGACACGGCGGCGATGTCGATCGGCGCGCTGAGCCCGGAAGCGCACGAATCACTGGCGATCGCCATGAACGGCCTCGGCGGCTTCTCCAACTCCGGCGAAGGCGGCGAAGATCCGGCGCGCTACCGCACCAACAAGGTGTCGCGCATCAAACAGGTGGCCTCCGGCCGCTTCGGCGTAACACCGGCCTACCTGGTGAACGCCGACGTGATCCAGATTAAGGTGGCGCAAGGCGCCAAGCCGGGCGAAGGCGGCCAGCTGCCGGGCGACAAAGTCACCCCGTACATCGCCAGACTGCGTTACTCGGTGCCGGGCGTGACGCTGATCTCCCCGCCGCCACACCACGACATCTACTCGATCGAAGATCTGGCGCAGCTGATCTTCGATCTGAAGCAGGTCAACCCGAAGGCGGTGATCTCGGTGAAACTGGTGTCCGAGCCGGGCGTCGGCACCATCGCCACCGGCGTGGCGAAAGCCTATGCCGATCTGATCACCATCGCCGGTTACGACGGCGGCACCGGCGCCAGCCCGCTGTCCTCGGTGAAATATGCCGGCTGCCCATGGGAACTGGGCCTGGTGGAAACCCAGCAGGCGCTGGTGGCCAACGGTCTGCGCCACAAGATCCGCCTGCAGGTGGACGGCGGCCTGAAAACCGGCGTGGACATCGTCAAAGCGGCGATCCTGGGCGCGGAAAGCTTCGGCTTCGGCACCGGGCCGATGGTGGCGCTGGGCTGCAAATACCTGCGCATCTGCCACCTCAACAACTGCGCGACCGGCGTCGCGACTCAGGACGACAAGCTGCGCCGCGATCACTACCACGGCCTGCCGGAACGCGTGACGAATTACTTCCAGTTTATCGCGCGTGAAACCCGCGAGATCATGGCGCAACTGGGCGTGAGCCAGTTGGTGGATCTGATCGGCCGCACCGAGTTCCTGACCGAGCTGGACGGCATCTCCGCCAAGCAGAACAAGCTGGATCTGTCGCCGCTGCTGAAAACCGCCACGCCGCATCCGGGCAAAGCGGTGTACTGCACCGAAAGCAGCAACCCGGCGTTCGACAAGGGCCTGCTGAACAAAGAGCTGCTGGCGCAGGCGCAGCCGCATATCGAAGCGAAACAGGGTAAAACCTTCTACTTCGACATTCGCAACACCGACCGCTCCGTGGGCGCCATGCTGTCCGGCGCTATCGCCAACGTGCACGGCGATCAGGGCATGGCGGCCGATCCGATCAAGGCGCACTTCTCCGGCACCGCCGGGCAGAGCTTCGGCGTCTGGAACGCCGGCGGCGTCGAGCTGACCCTGACCGGCGACGCCAACGACTATGTCGGCAAAGGCATGGCCGGCGGCAGCATCGCGGTGCGTCCGCCGATCGGCTCCGCCTTCCGCAGCCATGAAGCCAGCATCGTCGGCAACACCTGCCTGTACGGCGCCACCGGCGGCAAGCTGTTCGCCGCCGGCCGCGCGGGCGAGCGTTTCGCGGTGCGCAACTCCGGCGCCATCACCGTGGTGGAAGGCATCGGCGACAACGGCTGCGAATACATGACCGGCGGCATCGTCTGCGTGCTGGGTAAAACCGGCATCAACTTCGGCGCCGGCATGACCGGCGGCTTCGCCTACGTGCTGGACGAAGACGGCGAGTTCCGCAAGCGCGTGAACCCGGAGCTGGTGGAAGTGCTGGATGTCGATCAGTTGGCGATCCATGAGGAGCATCTGCGCGGCCTGATCACCGAACACGTGCAGGCGACCGGCTCTTCCCGCGCGGAAGAGATCCTGGCCAACTGGCCCGAGTGGGCGCCGAAGTTCGCCCTGGTCAAACCGAAGTCCAGCGATGTCAAAGCGCTGTTGGGTCACCGTAGCCGTTCCGCAGCCGAGCTGCGGGTGCAGGCGCAGTAAGAGGTAGGTCATTAATGAGCCAGAACGTTTATCAATTTATCGACCTGCAGCGTGTTGATCCGCCTAAGAAACCGCTGAAGATCCGCAAAATCGAGTTCGTCGAGATCTACGAACCGTTTTCGGAAACCCAGGCCAAAGCCCAGGCGGACCGCTGTCTGTCCTGCGGCAACCCGTATTGCGAGTGGAAGTGCCCGGTGCACAACTACATCCCGAACTGGCTGAAGCTGGCCAACGAAGGCCGCATCATGGAAGCGGCGGACCTGGCGCATCAGACCAACAGCCTGCCGGAGGTGTGCGGCCGCGTATGCCCGCAGGATCGCCTGTGCGAAGGGTCTTGCACCCTGAACGACGAGTTCGGCGCGGTCACCATCGGCAATATCGAGCGTTACATCAGCGATAAGGCCATCGAAATGGGCTGGAAGCCGGACATGTCGCACGTGCAGCCGACCGGCAAGCGCGTGGCGATCGTCGGTGCCGGCCCCGCCGGGTTGGCCTGCGCTGACGTGCTGACCCGCAACGGCGTCAAAGCGGTGGTGTATGATCGTCATCCTGAGATCGGCGGTCTGCTGACCTTCGGCATCCCGGCCTTCAAGCTGGAAAAGGAAGTGATGGTCAAACGCCGCGGCATCTTCAGCGAGATGGGCATCGAGTTCCAGCTGAATACCGAAGTGGGCAAAGACGTCAGCATGGAGACTTTGCTGAGCGAGTACGATGCGGTGTTCCTCGGCGTCGGCACCTATCAATCGATGCGTGGCGGGCTGGAGAATGAGGAAGCGCAGGGCGTGTACGACGCGCTGCCGTTCCTGATCGCCAACACCAAGCAGCTGATGGGGTATGAAACCGAGCAGCACGAGCCTTATGTCAGCATGGAAGGCAAACGGGTGGTGGTGCTGGGCGGCGGCGATACCGCCATGGACTGCGTGCGCACCTCGGTGCGTCAGGGCGCGACGCAGGTCACCTGCGCCTACCGCCGCGACGAGGCCAACATGCCGGGCTCCAAGCGCGAAGTGAAGAACGCCCGGGAAGAAGGGGTGGACTTCCAGTTCAACCTGCAGCCGCTGAGCATCGAACTGAACAGCGCCGGCCGCGTGGCCGGGGTGAAAATGGTGCGCACTCAGTTGGGCGCGCCGGATGCCAACGGCCGCCAGGCGGCGGAGCAGGTGCCGGGTTCCGAGCACGTGATCGACGCCGACGCGGTGGTGATGGCGTTCGGCTTCCGCCCACACCGCATGGACTGGCTGGCGGCGCACGACGTGCAGCTCGATAAACAGGGCCGCATCGTGGCGCCGGAAGGCAGCGACAACGCATTCCAGACCAGCAACCCGAAAATCTTTGCCGGTGGCGACGCGGTCCGTGGCTCCGACCTGGTGGTGACGGCGATCGCCGAAGGCCGCAAAGCGGCAGACGGCATCATGAACTACCTGGAAGTGTAAACCTTCCGTACCGCCAAAGGCCCGGCACATTGCCGGGCCTTTGTTTTAACCGGCCACGCTTTGTAACAACCTCCCCCCTACTCACTGCCTCAACGCGCTATAGTATTGAGTTAGCACCATTGCAGGGCGCGGCTGCGCCTGACACCGAGATAAGGATAGCGAACATGAAATGCTCCATTTCCCTGTTGGCCGGCGCACTGCTGGCCGTCAGTTTCAGCGCCTCAGCCCTGGCGCTGGATTCGCAGGAGGTCGGTTACAATATCGAAGCGCGCGGCGCGCGGCCGGTCGTGGCGCAGTTGGGCAAGGCCGGGCAGTTCAGCGCCGTGGAAAACAGTATCCGGTTGGGGGACGACAACTGGATTGCCCTGGCGCCCAAGCTGGCCGGCGGCGGCAATGCCGGATTTACCGCCGGCATTAAATCTGCCCTCTCCGCCGCCCTGATCTACAACCCGGCGGCGGTATTGCAGGCACTCAACAAAGGCAACGATCTGCCGCTCAATGACATCTGCACCGCGCCGCCGGAAGTGCAAGGCGACACCGCCATCACCAGCTTCCGTGAGCGCGCGGCCCGCGCGCTGTCCACCGTGCGCGTAGGCGATCTCAGCACGCCGCGCGATGCCTGCATTGCCGCCTTGAAAGGCTGATCGCTTCGCCCGGGCAAAAAAAAGCACCCGATGGGGTGCTTTTTCGTTTGTTCACGCGGGCTTATTTTACCACGCGCAGCGCCGGGCGGCCACCGCGCGGCGGCTGCGGCGGTTCGTCGTCCGAGCCGTCATCTTCCGCGGTATCCGGGCGATCGCCGTCGATCACCGACATCAACGTTTCCGAAGGGATCGTCTCATTGTCCAAACCTTCGAACACGCCTTCGCTTTCGTCGTAGGCGGCTTCCGGTTCAAACATCGTGCCGGCGCCGTTCTCACGCGCATAAATCGCCAGCACGGCGGCCATCGGCACCGAAACCTGGCGCGGCACGCCGCCGAAGCGCGCGTTGAACTGCACGTCTTCGTTGCCCAACGCCAGGTTGCCTACCGCGCGCGGCGCGATATTCAACACGATCTGGCCATCGCGCGCGAACTCCATCGGCACCTGAACATCAGGGCGAGTCACGTCGACCACCAGGTGCGGCGTCAGCTGGTTATCCAGCAGCCAGTCATAGAACGCCCGCAGCAGATACGGGCGACGCGGCGTCATCTGAGACATGTCCATCGCGCTTAGCCCCGGGTTTGCAGGCGCATTTCACGCTCGGCTTCGGTCAGGGAAGCCAGGAAAGCGTCGCGTTCGAAGACGCGGGTCATGTAGCCTTTCAGCTCTTTGGAGCCGGCGCCGCTCAACTCGATGCCCAGCTGCGGCAGACGCCACAACAGCGGTGCCAGGTAGCAATCCACCAGGCTGAACTCTTCGCTCATGAAATACGGCGCCTGGCCGAAAATAGGCGCGATCGCCAGCAGCTCTTCACGCAGTTGGCGGCGGGCGGATTCTGCTTCCTGACCGCTGCTCTTCTCGATCTTGTCCATCAGCGAGTACCAGTTCTTCTCGATGCGCAGCATCATCAGACGGCTCTCACCACGGGCAACCGGGTAAACCGGCATCAACGGCGGGTGCGGGAAGCGCTCATCCAGGTATTCCATGATGATGCGGGATTCATACAGGGTCAGTTCGCGATCGACCAGCGTAGGCACCGTCTGGTAAGGGTTGAGGTCAATCAGATCTTGCGGCAGGTTATCCATTTCGACCTGCTCGATCTCGACGCTGACACCTTTCTCCGCCAGTACGATGCGTACTTGATGGCTAAAAATGTCGGTCGGGCCAGAGAACAGCGTCATTACCGAACGTTTGTTGGCAGCGACAGCCATGAAAACCTCCAAGTTATCTAGAAAATACTGCGAATAGCCAACTGACAGGCTGCTATCCTGAATAATCTTGCCGCAGGCCGGCAGCACGCAGCGCGACCCGAACCCATAAAAAACCGGCCCAGGAGGTCAACTGCACGGCGAACAGGCGCAAAAGTGGGTGATAGTTTACCAGATTTTGCTTGTTTTGTGGGGGCGCTGCGGCGAATTCATGTTGAATTGTCTGATATACCACAGATTTTAGTCGGGGACGGCGGATTTCAGGCATAAAAAAACCCGGTGAAGCACCGGGTTTTTTGCGTAAATCGCACTGCCGAAGCAGCGGAAATTAACGCTTGGAGAACTGCGGACGACGACGTGCTTTACGCAGACCGACTTTCTTACGTTCAACCTGACGAGCGTCACGGGTGACGAAGCCAGCTTTACGCAGTTCAGAACGCAGAGTCTCATCGTACTCCATCAGTGCACGGGTGATACCGTGACGGATGGCGCCAGCTTGACCGGAGATACCACCACCTTTAACGGTGATGTACAGATCCAGTTTGCCAACCATGTCGACCAGTTCCAGCGGCTGACGAACTACCATGCGGGCAGTTTCGCGACCGAAGTACTGTTCCAGGCTGCGCTGGTTGATAACGATGTTACCGTTGCCCGGCTTGATGAAGACGCGAGCGGCGGAGCTTTTGCGGCGACCAGTGCCGTAGTATTGATTTTCAGCCATTGCCATTAATCCCGATTAAATGTCCAGAACTTGCGGTTGCTGTGCCGCGTGATTGTGCTCGGTGCCCGCGTAAACTTTCAGTTTACGGAACATAGCACGACCCAGCGGGCCCTTTGGCAGCATGCCTTTAACCGCGATTTCAATCACGCGCTCAGGACGGCGGGCAATCATCTCTTCAAAGGTCGCTTGCTTGATACCACCGATGTGGCCGGTGTGGTGGTAGTACACTTTGTCTGTACGCTTGTTGCCGGTTACAGCAACTTTGTCAGCGTTCAGAACGATGATGTAATCACCGGTATCCACGTGCGGGGTGTATTCCGCTTTATGCTTGCCGCGCAGGCGACGAGCCAGTTCAGTAGCGAGACGGCCTAAAGTTTTACCATCTGCATCAACAACGTACCAGTCGCGTTTTACGGTTTCTGGTTTAGCTGTAAAAGTTTTCATTAGAAAGCTTACCCAATAATTAGTTACACGTTGGTGAACACCCAAACGCTCGAAAACAGTTGAGGCTCACACGACCATACAAGTCCAGCAAACCTACCCCTTCGAATAGCCATTGCCGGCACTATAAAGTTTTTGGGAAAAAAAACTTTGTTGTAACGTGGGGTCGCAAGATTATAGAGAAGTCGCTCACAAAGATCGAACGGTTTTTGAATGGAAAATAAATTTATCGCCGGCGGCGGACAACCGGCGATACGGCGGCGGCAAGCCCGGCAGACTCAGGGCAAATGCGGCAGCTTGAGGTACTCTTCGCTCTGCATTTCCTGCAGGCGCGACAGGCAGCGCTGGAATTCAAATTTCAGCTGCACCCCCTGATAGATCTCGAACATCGACGCTTCGGCGCCGATCACCAGCTTGATGTGCCGCTCGTAGAATTCGTCCACCAACGCCAGGAAACGGCGCGCGGTATTCTCTTTCAGCGGCCCCATCACCCGCACATTATACAGGATCACGCTGTGATACAGCCGCGACAGTGCGATGTAGTCCAGTTGGCTGCGCGCCTCTTCGCACAGCGTGTGGAAATCCACCGCCAGCACGCCGTCCACCGAACGGATAGCCTGCAGCGGCCGATGGTTGATCTGCAGCACCGGCGCGTCCTCCCCCGCCTTGCCCGCCAGCTTGACGAACATCCGATCCAGCGTCTCGCGCGTCTGGTCGCTCAGCGGCGTCAGGTAGAGGTGCGCCTGGGTCAGGGTACGCAGACGATAGTCGATGCCGGCGTCGACGTTCATCACGTCGCAGTACTCGTTGATCAGATCGATGGCCGGCAGGAAACGCGCCCGCTGCAGACCGTTGCGGTACAGATCGTCCGGCGGGATGTTCGACGTGGCCACCAGCGTAATGCCGCGCGCGAACAGCGCCTGCAGCAGCGTGGCCAGCAGCATGGCGTCGGTGATGTCGGACACGAAGAATTCGTCGAAACACAGCACGTCGGTCTCGGCCTTAAAGCCGTCGGCGACGATTTCCAGCGGGTTTTCCCGCCCCTGCAGCTCGGTCAGTTCTTCATGCACCCGCAGCATGAAGCGGTGAAAGTGCAGACGCATTTTGCGATCGCCCGGCAAACTGTGGAAGAACATATCCATCAACCAGGTTTTGCCGCGCCCGACGCCGCCCCACATATACAGCCCCTGCACCGGGCGCTGCGGCGCCGTGTCGCCGCCCTTGCCCAGCAAGCGGCTGAGCTTACCGCGCAGCCCGCCGGCAGGCGCGCTCGCCGCCGGCTTTTGCAACAGAGCCTGATAAATGCGATCCAGTTGAGTGACGGCCCGGCGTTGAACCTCATCGGCCTGATATTCCCCCGCATCCAGCGCCTGCTGGTAGCGAGATAACGGTGATAGTGCCTGCATCTGTTCGATGTTCCCTAAGAACGCTTAGAAATTATTTAGCCAACGTTGGCGGCAAGTTGATGCCGATTCGCACCGTTATCGCCACAAATGCCCGCTGCGGGCGCCGCTGAAAACCCTGTAAAAATTAGGTGGAAGCGCATCAGGATTCCACTCGGACAAGGTTAACGGTTATAGTGGATATTATTAAGTGAAAAATCCCTGCGGAACAACGAAGTCAAAATAGGAGTCATCATGACCTGGGAGTATGCGCTGATTGGTTTGGTCGTCGGTATCGTGATTGGTGCGGTGGCGATGCGTTTTGGCAACCGTAAATTACGTCAACAACAAGTCCTGCAGAACGAGCTGGACAAGAGCAAAACCGAGCTGGAAGAGTACCGTCAGGAGCTGGTCGGCCACTTTGCCCGCAGCGCCGAGCTGCTGGACAACATGGCGCGCGATTATCGTCAGCTGTATCAGCACATGGCGAAAAGCTCGAACAACCTGCTGCCGGATCTGCCGATGCAGGAAAATCCGTTCCGCTATCGCCTGACCGAAGCGGAAGCAGACAACGATCAAGCGCCGGTGGAAATGCCGCGCGACTATTCGGAAGGCGCCTCCGGCCTGCTGCGCGGGCAAAGCGCGCGCCGCGACTGACCCCCTTCGCCCGCGGGGCCACCCGCGGGCTTCCTCCGTTTACCGTCTTGACCTTCCCTCGCATTACCTTTACTGAACTTTGCACGCAAATTCACGGTCTTACCCTTCACTATGACAAGGTGATTGCCTTATCATCAAATTTTCATCGGCAGGTATTGAGAGAGTTATCATCAATGAAGAAAAAGTCGTTAATTCTTAGTGCATTGGCAATGAGCCTCGGCCTGACGCTCAGCTCCGTACCGGTGGCCAACGCGGCCCTGCCCGTCGCCGTTCAGGGGCAGCCGCTGCCGAGCCTGGCGCCGATGCTGGAAAAAGTCTTGCCCGCCGTAGTGAGCGTGCATGTCGCCGGCACTCAGGTGCAGCGTCAACAACTGCCGGAAGAGTTCAGGCGCTTCTTCGGCCCTAACTTCCCCGGCCAGCAGCAAAGCTCCCGTCCGTTTGAAGGGCTGGGTTCCGGCGTTATCATCGACGCCGCCAAAGGCTATGTGCTGACCAACAACCACGTCATCAACAACGCCGATAAAATCCGCGTGCAGTTGAACGACGGTCGCGAGCTGGACGCCAAGCTGGTCGGCCGCGATGAGCAATCCGACATCGCCCTGCTGCAGCTCAGCGACACCAAAAACCTGACCGCCATCAAGATGGCCGACTCCGATCAGCTGCGCGTCGGCGACTTTGCCGTCGCCGTCGGCAACCCGTTTGGCCTGGGCCAAACCGCCACTTCCGGCATTATCTCGGCGCTGGGCCGCTCCGGCCTGAATCTGGAAGGGCTGGAAAACTTCATTCAGACCGACGCCTCCATCAACCGCGGCAACTCCGGCGGCGCGCTGGTTAACCTGAACGGCGAGCTGATCGGCATCAATACCGCCATTTTGGCGCCGAGCGGCGGCAACGTCGGCATCGGCTTCGCCATTCCGAGCAATATGGCGCAGAACCTGAGCCAACAGCTGATTGAATTCGGCGAAGTGAAACGCGGCCTGCTGGGCATCAAGGGCAGCGAAATGACCCCGGATATGGCCAAAGCCTTCAACACCGACGCGCAGCGCGGCGCCTTCGTCAGCGAAGTGTTGCCGAAATCCGCCGCCGCCAAGGCCGGCATCAAGGCCGGGGACATTCTGGTTTCCGTCGACGGTAAACCGGTAAGCAGCTTCGCCGAGCTACGCGCCAAGGTGGGCACCACCGCGCCGGGCAAAACCCTCAAAGTGGGCCTGCTGCGCGACGGCAAACCGCAGGAAGTCTCGGTCACGCTGGACAATAGCGAGAGCGCCTCGACCAATGCCGAAACGCTGTCGCCGGCGCTGCAGGGTGTTTCCCTCAGCAACGGCGCGCTGCCGAGCGGCGACAAGGGCGTGAAGGTGGAGAACGTGGATAAAGGCTCGACGGCGGCGCAGATCGGCCTGCAGAAAGGCGACGTGATCATCGGCGTCAACCGTCAGCGCGTGGACAACATCACTACGCTGCGCAAAGTGCTGGAGGCCAAGCCACCGGTGATGGCGCTCAATATCGTACGCGGCAACGAAACCATTTATCTGCTGCTGCGTTAATTTGTGCAAAAACCGGGCTCGGTGACATACTGCGCCCGGTTAACTCATGCTATCCTCCGAACATCGTTCACCACACCACGAAAACTCCATGTTTGCTAAGCTCTTGCGTTCTGTCGTTATCGGTCTCATCGTTGCCGGCCTGCTGTTGGCCGCCCTGCCCATGCTGCGCTCTTCCAACGGCCTGTTTGCAGAGAAAACCGAGAATACCAGCGACGAAACGCCAGTGAGCTACAACAAAGCGGTGCGCCGCGCCGCGCCCGCCGTGGTGAACATTTACAACCGCAACCTGAACGGCGCCGCCAACGTGCTGTCGCTCGGTTCCGGCGTGATCATGAATGAACGCGGCTATATCATCACCAACCGCCACGTGATCAAAGACGCTCAGCAGATCACCGTGGTGTTGCAGGATGGCCGCCGCTACGAAGCGCTGTTGGTCGGCTCGGACGGCCTGACCGATTTGGCGGTGCTGAAGATCGATCCCGGCAATTTGCCGGTGATCCCGACCAATAAAAATCGCGTTGCCCACGTCGGCGACGTGGTGCTGGCGATCGGCAACCCCTATAACCTGGGGCAGACCGTCACACAGGGCATCCTCAGCGCCACCGGCCGCATCAGTATGAGCACCACCGGCCGACAGACGTTCCTGCAGACCGACGCCTCCATCAACCGCGGCAACTCCGGCGGCGCGCTGGTCAACTCGCTGGGCGAGCTGATCGGCATCAACACCCTGACCTATGACAAAATTACCGACGGCGAAACGCCGGAGGGCCTCGGCTTCGCCATTCCGATCGAACTGGCCACCAAAATCATGGACAAGCTGATCCGCGACGGCCGCGTCATCCGCGGCTATTTCGGCATTCAGGGCAAAGAGATCATTCCGCTGCGCTCGTCCAATTCCGGCATCGATCGCCTTCAAGGCATCATCGTGACCGAGATTACGCCAAACGGCCCGGCGAGCAACGCCGGCTTCCAGATCAACGACATCATCATCAACGTGGATAACAAACCGGCGGTATCCGTGCTGGAAACCATGGACCAGGTAGCGGAGATCAGGCCGGGCACCGAGATACCGGTTATCGTGTTGCGCGACGGCAAACGCATTACGTTGAAAATGACGGTGGGTGAATTCCCGGAAGACAGCAATTAAAAAAGGGCCGGCATTGATAGCCGGCCCTTTGATTTTCATCCTGCCGACGCAGCCGCGCCGGCGCTAATGCCTTACTCGCCTTTCACACGCTCGATGTTCGCACCCAGCGCGCGCAGCTTGTCTTCAATACGCTCATAGCCGCGATCAATATGGTAGATGCGATCGACGACGGTCACGCCGTCGGCGATGCAGCCGGCGATCACCAGGCTGGCGGAAGCGCGCAGATCGGTCGCCATCACCTGAGCGCCGGACAGCTGTTCAACGCCATGGCAGATCACGGTGTTGCTCTCGATTTCCGCGTGCGCCCCCATGCGGATCAATTCCGGCACGTGCATGAAGCGGTTTTCGAAGATGGTCTCGGTGATAACGCCGGTGCCTTCCGCCACCAGGTTCAACAGGCTGAACTGGGCCTGCATGTCGGTCGGGAAGCCCGGGTGCGGCGCGGTGCGCACGGTGACCGCTTTCGGGCGCTTGCCGTGCATGTCCAGGCTGATCCAGTCTTCGCCCACTTCGATATCGGCACCGGCTTCACGCAGTTTGGCCAGCACCGCATCCAGCGTATCCGGACGGGTGTTGCGGCACATCACTTTGCCGCCGGAAACCGCGGCGGCGATCAGGAAGGTACCGGTCTCGATACGGTCAGGCAGCACGCGATACACGCCGCCGCCCAGACGCTCGACGCCCTCGATGGTGATCTTGTCGCTGCCTGCGCCGCTGATCTTCGCGCCCAGCGTATTGAGGAAGTTGGCGGTATCGACAATTTCCGGCTCACGCGCGGCGTTCTCGATAACGGTCGTGCCGGTCGCCAGGGTCGCGGCGCTCATGATGGTCACGGTCGCGCCCACGCTCACCTTGTCCATCACGATGTGCGCGCCTTTCAGACGGCCATCGACGGACGCCTTGACGTAACCTTCTTCCAGCTTGATCTCGGCCCCCAACTGCTCCAGGCCGGTGATGTGCAGATCGACCGGACGCGCGCCGATCGCGCAGCCGCCCGGCAGGGAAACCTGGCCGCGGCCGAAACGTGCCACCAGCGGCCCCAGCGCCCAGATGGAAGCGCGCATGGTTTTCACCAGATCGTAAGGCGCGCAAAACTCGTTCACGCCGCTGGCGTCCACGAAGACCGAACCGTTGCGCTCAATCTTGGTGCCCAACTGGCTGAGCAGTTTAATGGTGGTGTCGATGTCCTTCAGCTTGGGGACATTCTGCAGCTCGACCGGCTCTTCCGCCAACAGGGCGGCGAACAGGATCGGCAGGGCGGCGTTTTTGGCCCCGGAAATAGACACTTCACCGCTCAGGCGGGTCCGACCCTGCACACGAAATTTATCCATCTGACTACTCTCTGTTATCTAATCTGAAGCTGCCCGCCCGGCAGGGCAAACAGCCTTAAAATCCGTTGAGTTTGCGGTCTCGCTGCCACTCTTCAGGGGTGTACGCCTTGATAGACAAGGCATGAATGCGGTTGTCCGCAATGTATTCCATCAGCGGTGCGTAAACCGTCTGCTGTTTTTTGACGCGGCTCATGCCGGCGAACAGTTCGCCGACCACGATCGCTTGAAAATGGCTGCCGTCGCCCGTCACGTGCGCTTCATCCAGTGCCAATGCCTGCATCAGCACGTCTTTAATCTCGTTGGTTTCCATAGTATCCAGTTCTGCCGCTAAAGGATCATAAACAGCCTAGTATCTTAGTGGAATACGATGTTTTCTTAAACTAAAGAAAAAGCCCCTGCATAACAGGGGCTTTGTATCGTTTAACCACGCAAAGGCGGTGTAAAACGCCGCTAACCGGCGGTATCGACAGGCATTATCGCCTGCAGGTTGTAGAGCGCGATCAGCGTTTTCAGACGCTCGGTGACGCCGAAAATTTTTAGCGCGACGCCACGTTGGCGCTGCTCTTCCTGCAGATGCAGCAACAGCGCCAGCCCGGAGGAGTCCACGCGCTGCAGTTGCGCCACGTCGATCGCGGTTTTATCCGCCATCAGCGCGTCGCGCTGCCGCCACAACGGCAGCAGCGTTTCACGGTCCAGTTCACCGCGCAGGATCAGCGTCTGCTGCTCTGATTCGAAGCTGAGCGCTGCCGACATCAGTTTTTCTTGTCCAGCGAGATGGGCTGCGCGGCAGCGGCCTGCAGCTGTTTGGTCAGGCCGTCGATGCCCTGAGTACGCAGCGTAGACGCCCACTCGTTTTGCTTGGTGGTGATCATGCTGACGCCTTCGGCGATCATGTCATACGCCTGCCAGTAGCCGGTTTTGCTGTTCTTGCGCCATTGGAAATCCAGACGCACCGGCGGGCGGCCGCCGTTGTCGATGATGGTGACGCGAATGGCCACGATGTCGGCGTTGCCCAGCGGCTGTTCAGGCGCGATCTGGTAAGTCTGGCCGTGGTACATCGCCAGCGCCTGGCCGTAAGCCTGCTCCAGGTAAGCCTGGAAAGCGGTGAAGTAAGCTTCGCGCTGCGCAGGCGTCGCATCTTTGTAGTAACGGCCCAGCACCAGCGCGCCGGCGTATTTCACCTGCACGAACGGCATCAGTTCCTGATGCACGATGGAGCGCAGGTAGTTCGGGTCCTGCTTGATCTTCGGCTGTTCGTTCTTCAAACGGCTGAAGGTCTTCTGCGCCGCGTCTTGCATCATGCTGTAAGGATTGGTTTGGTCGGCTGCGCTCGCCAGCGGCGCAACCACCAGCAGAGCCACCATCAGTAAACGTTTAAACATGCAGGTATCCTCTCTTAATGATTTGGAACAGCGGGTTGCGGTGCAGCGCCGGCAGCCGGCTCAGCGGCCGCGTCTCCCGGTTTGGCGCTGTCCTGACCGCCGCTTTTATACAGGAACTGGCCGATCAGATCTTCCAGAACCATGGCTGATTTAGTGTCCTGGATGGTGCCGCCGTCTTTCAGAATGGTGGTGCCCATATCAGGATCTTCGAAGCCCACGTTAAGCGCCAGATATTGCTCGCCCAGCAGGCCGGAGGTGCGGATCGCCAGCGAGCTGGTATCCGGGATTTCGTCGTACTTTTTCTGGATATCGAGCGCCACGCGCGGCGTGTAGGTTTTCGGATCGAGTTCGATGTCCGCCACGCGGCCGATCACCACGCCGCCGATCTTCACCGGCGAACGCGGTTTCAGGCCGCCGATATTGTCGAACGTCGCGTAAACGCGGTAGGTCGGCTCGCTGCCGATCGATTTAAGGTTCGCCACCTGCAGGCAGATAAACACGATGGCGCACAGCGCGATCAGCATGAATGCCCCAACCCAGATTTCACTCTTCTTCGTTTGCATCGAATCAATTCCCAAACATCAGTGCGGTCAGCACGAAATCCAATCCCAACACCGCCAGTGACGAATGCACCACGGTACGCGTCGTCGCCCGGCTAATCCCTTCAGAGGTAGGCACGGCGTCATACCCGTTGAAAATGGCAATCCAGGTTACGGTAATGGCGAACACCACGCTCTTGATCAGGCAGTTGAGCAGATCTTTTTTCCACTCTACGGCGCCTTGCATCGCCGACCAGAAGAAGCCGCTGTCGATGCCTTTCCAATCCACGCCGACCACCGAGCCGCCCCAAATGCCGATCGCCACGAAGATGATGGTCAGCAGCGGCATGCTGATCATCCCCGCCCAGAAACGCGGCGCCACGATGCGCCGCAGCGGATCGACCGCCATCATTTCCAGGCTGGAGATCTGTTCCGTCGCCTTCATCAGGCCGATTTCCGCCGTGAGCGCGGAACCGGCGCGGCCGGCGAACAGCAGCGCCGTCACCACCGGCCCCAGCTCGCGCAGCAGCGACAGCGCCACCATCATGCCGAGGCTGGCTTCAGCGCTGTAGGTGGTAAGCACGATATACCCCTGCAGGCCCAGCACCATGCCGATAAACAGCCCGGAAACCATGATGATCAGCAGCGACTGCACGCCGACGCTGTAAAGCTGTTTCAACAACAGCGGCCACTGCTTGCCGGGTTCCGGCCGGCCAATCAATGCGTTGAACAGCATCAACCCGGCGCGGCCGAAGCTGGCGCTGGTGTTGATGCCACTGCGCCCCAGAGACGCTAACGCTCTTAATAACATGAGCTTATTTACTCCCTAAGCCTAGCAGTTCAGTCTGATAATCCCCGGCCGGATAGCGGAACGGCACCGGTCCATCCGCTATACCATCCAGGAACTGACGCACGCGCGCATCAGGATTGTTCTGCAATTGCTGCGTGGTGCCTTCGGCAATCACCCGGTGATCGGCCACGATATAGGCGTAGTCGGCGATGCTCAGCACCTCCGGCACGTCGTGCGACACCACGATGCAGGTAATGCCCAGCGCATGGTTCAACTCGTCGATCAGCTTGACCAGCACCCCCATGGTGATCGGATCCTGGCCGACGAAAGGTTCGTCGAACATGATCATCTCCGGGTCCAGCGCGATCGCGCGTGCCAACGCCGCCCGGCGCGCCATGCCGCCGGAGAGTTCATTGGGCATCAGCTGCGCCGCACCGCGCAGCCCGACCGCTTCCAGCTTCATCAGCACCGTGCTGCACAGCAGGGGCTCAGGCAGGTTGCTGTGCTCACGCAACGGGTAGGCCACGTTTTCGAATACGGTCAAATCGGTGAACAGCGCGCCCGACTGGAACAGCATGCTCATCTTTTTGCGCGCGTCGTACAACTGACGGCGGGACAATGCGGGAATGTTGTCGCCGTCAAACCAAATCTCCCCGCGGTCCGGCGTCAGCTGACCGCCGATCAGACGCAGCAGCGTGGTTTTGCCGATGCCCGACGGCCCCATGATCGCCGTGATCTTACCGCGCGGCACCGTCAGGTTGATGTCTTCAAATATCCGCCGGTCGCCGCGCGAGAAGCTCATGTCGCGCACTTCGACCAAATTATCTGCCTTTTGGAGCATGTTAATGGACCCTTTACGACTCATCTTTTGCAGAATCTACCCGTGATGTTAAAGCAATGGGCGCAATCCGTCTCATCTTTACAAAAACTTACTGCCATTTCGCAACCAATGATGCCATTGGTTTTACTTTTCCGCGCCACCCGGTCAAAATTGGCGCCATAACGAAAAAAAACGAAAGTGTTCAACAATTAGCCGGGAAAAACCGTTGCTGCGCTCAAGCGCACGCACCGGAGGGCAAGCAATACCGCCGCATTGACGGCTTTAACCAACGAACCGGGATAATACCCGACAAAGGACCCTGCATGTTTCTCGCAATAGCATTATTAATCGTTGGTTTATTTCTACTGGTGTATGGTGCAGACCGCTTAGTTTATGGTGCTGCCGTGATTTCCCGTTCGCTTGGCGTGCCGCCGTTGATCATCGGCATGACCATCGTCGGCATCGGCACTTCACTGCCGGAGCTGATCGTGTCCACCACCGCCGCGCTGAACGGGCAGATAGATATGGCCGTTGGCAACGTATTAGGTTCCAACATCACCAACATTTTATTGATCCTGGGCGTCGCAGCGCTGATTCACCCGCTGGCTGCACGATCGGAAATACTGCGGCGCGAACTGCCGCTGATGTTAGCGGTCACAGTATTGTGCGGTTTCGTGTTGATGGACGGCACCCTGAGCAGGCTGGACGGCGTGCTGCTGCTGACCGCCGCCGCCGGTTTCATCCTGCTGATGCTGAAAATCGCCCGGCTGGCGCAGCGCGAGGGCAGCGACAGCCTGACCATGGAGCAGATCGCTGAACTGCCGCAGGACAGCAGCAATACCGTAGCGGTGCTGTGGCTGGTGCTGGCGTTTATCATTCTGCCGCTCTCTTCCAGAATGGTGGTCGATAACGCGACGGTGATCGCGCACTATTTCGGCCTGAGCGAACTGGTGGTCGGCTTGACCATTATCGCCATCGGCACCAGCCTGCCAGAGCTGGCCACGTCCATCGCCGGAGCATTAAAGGGCGAAGATGATATGGCGATTGGCAATATCATCGGCTCCAATATTTTCAACACGGTGATCGTGCTGGGCGTCCCCGCCCTGCTGTCGCCGGGCAGCGTGGACGCCGCCGCCTTCCAGCGCGATTACTGGGTGATGCTGGCGGCCAGCGTGCTGCTGAGCGTGCTGTGCATCGGCCGCAAACACCGCATCGGCCACCTGGCCGGCGCGCTGTTATTATGCGGCTTTATTGCGTATCTTGCGGTGCTGTTCTTTAACCCTTTCAGTACTTTCGGCTAAACCGACGGGAATGAGTATGTCGAACATTGAGTTGCAACCGGGCTTCGATTTTCAACAGGCCGGCAAAGAAGTGCTTCAGATAGAGCGTGACGGGCTGGCTCAGCTCGACAGCTACATCAACGCAGACTTCACCCGCGCCTGCGAAACGATCGCCGCCTGCGGCGGCAAAGTGGTGGTGATGGGCATGGGCAAATCCGGCCATATCGGCTGCAAGATCGCCGCGACCTTCGCCAGCACCGGCACCCCCTCATTCTTCGTTCACCCGGCGGAAGCCAGCCATGGCGATTTGGGCATGGTCACTCCGCAGGATATCGTGCTCGCCATCTCCAACTCCGGTGAGTCCAGCGAGATCCTGGCGCTGATCCCGGTGTTGAAACGGCAGCGGATCACCCTCATCTGCATGACCAACAATCCGGAAAGTTCGATGGGCAAGGCGGCGGACATCCACCTGTGCATCAAGGTGCCGCAGGAGGCCTGCCCTCTGGGGCTGGCGCCGACCACCAGCACCACCGCCACGCTGGTGATGGGCGATGCGTTGGCCGTCGCGCTGCTGAAGGCGCGCGGTTTCACGCCGGAAGATTTCGCGCTGTCGCATCCGGGCGGCGCACTCGGCCGCAAGCTGCTGCTGCGAGTTAGCGATATCATGCACAGCGGCGACGAAATGCCCCACGTCAGCGCCGACGCCTCATTGCGCGACGCGCTGCTGGAAATCACCCGCAAAAATCTGGGTTTGACGGTGATCTGCGACGATCTGATGAAAATCGCCGGCATCTTTACCGATGGCGACCTGCGCCGGGTGTTCGATATGGGCATCAACCTGCACGAAGCCAAGATCGCCGATGTCATGACGCCGGGCGGCGTGCGGGTGCGGCCCAACCTCCTGGCGGTCGATGCGCTGAATCTGATGCAGCAACGCCACATCACCGCGCTGCTGGTTGCCGATGGCGACCAGTTGCTGGGTGTGGTACATATGCATGACATGCTGCGCGCCGGCGTCGTTTAATTAAGGAATAGAACGGAATGGGTATGGTAGAAACCTGCTACGGGCCGGTAGAACAAGAGGTTATGGCGCGTGCCGGGAACATCCGCCTGTTGATTTGCGATGTTGACGGCGTACTGTCAGACGGCCTGATCTTCATGGGCAACAACGGTGAAGAATTGAAGGCGTTCAACGTGCGCGACGGTTACGGCATCCGCTGTCTGAAAACCTCCGACATCGAGGTGGCGATCATTACCGGTCGCTCCGCCAGGCTGCTGGAAGACCGCGCGCAAACGCTCGGCATCACCCATCTGTATCAGGGGCAATCCGATAAGCTTTTGGCCTTCCGCGAACTGTTGGATAAACTGTCGTTAACGGCGGATCAGGTCGCCTATATCGGCGATGACCTGATCGACTGGCCGGTGATGGCGCAGGTGGGCCTGGCGGTCGCGGTCGCAGACGCTCATCCGCTGCTGACGCCGCGAGCCCACTACGTCACCCGCATTGCCGGCGGCCGCGGCGCGGTGCGCGAACTGTGCGACATCATTCTTTTGGCTCAAAATAAGCTGGAGGACGCCAAAGGGCTGTCGATATGAGTAAAACCAAACTTTGGATCACCATCCTGTTGACGGTGATCGTTCTGGCGCTGATCGGCTGGAACATGACGGACTTCAGCGACGATACGGCTCCTGGCCCGGCTAACGATCAGGATCCGACCTACCAGAGCCAGCACACGGTCACCGTGGTGTACAATCCGGCCGGTAAACTGAATTATAAGCTGGTGGCGGAAGACGCGAAGTATTACACCGCCGGCGAGCTGAGCTGGTTCACCCAGCCGGTGATGACGCTGTTCGACGAGAATGCGGTGGCCACCTGGTCAGTTCGCGCCGATCGCGCCAAACTGACGAAAGACCGGATGCTGTATCTGTATGGCCACGTCGAGGTAAACAGCCTGACCACCACCTCGCAGCTGGAAAAAATTAAGACGGACAACGCTCAGGTAAACCTGGTCACCCAGGACGTCACCTCCGATGACGAAGTCACGCTTTACGGGACCAATTTTACCTCTAACGGCATGAAAATGCGTGGGAACCTGCGGACCAAAACCGCTGAGCTGATTGATAAGGTTAAGACCAACTATGAAATCCAGAACCAAAAACCAACTCCGTAATCTGTTGATCGGCAGCTTAGTTTTGGCCGCCAGCGCCCCTGCTCTGGCGCTGAAATCCGACTCCAGCCAGCCGGTCAGCATCGACTCGCTCAAGCAGTCGTTGGATATGCAAAGCAACGTCAGCACCTTTACTGACAACGTGGTGATCAAACAGGGCACCATCGATATCCGCGCTGACAAGGTGGTGGTCACCCGTCCGGGCGGAGATCAGAATAAGACCTATATTGAAGCGTTCGGCAACCCGGTAACCTTCTACCAGATGCAGGACAGCGGCAAGCCGGTCAAAGGCCACGCGCAGAAAGTGCGTTACGACGTGGCGACCCAGCTGGTGACCCTGACGGGCAACGCCTATCTGGAGCAGCTCGACAGCAACGTGAAAGGCGATCGCATCACCTATCTGGTGCAACAGCAGCAAATGCAGGCGTTTAGCGACAAAGGCAAACGCGTGACAACGGTTCTGGTACCGTCGCAGTTGCAAGACAAAAACGGGCAAAAAAAGAGTAACTAATCACTTATGGCAACACTCATCGCAGAAAATCTGGCGAAAGCCTACAAGGGCCGTAAAGTTGTCGAAGACGTCAGCCTGAAAGTGAAATCCGGCGAGATCGTCGGCCTGCTCGGCCCGAACGGCGCCGGTAAAACCACCACTTTCTACATGGTGGTCGGCATCGTGCCGCGCGACGCCGGGCGCATCGTGATCGACGAGGAAGACATCAGCCTGTTGCCGCTGCACGCCCGTGCGCGCCGCGGCATCGGTTACCTGCCGCAGGAAGCGTCGATCTTCCGCCGCCTGAGCGTGTACGACAACCTGATGGCGGTGTTGGAGATCCGTCCCGATCTCACCAGCGAACAGCGCGAAGACCGCGCCAAAGAGCTGATGGAAGAGTTCCATATCTCCCATCTGCGCGACAGCCTCGGCCAGGCGCTGTCCGGCGGTGAACGCCGCCGCGTCGAAATCGCCCGCGCGCTGGCGGCCAACCCGAAATTCATTCTGCTGGACGAACCCTTCGCCGGGGTGGATCCGATTTCCGTTATCGACATCAAAAAAATCATCGAGCACCTGCGTGACAGCGGCCTGGGCGTGCTGATCACCGACCACAACGTGCGCGAGACGCTGGACGTGTGTGAACGCGCCTACATCGTCAGCCAGGGCAAACTGATTGCCCACGGCACGCCGGATGCTATTCTGGCCGACGAGCAGGTTAAACGCGTTTATCTGGGCGAAGAGTTCCGCCTCTAAGCGCCGGCGCGTCCTGCGGGACGACACCGTTAACGGAAGTAGACAGAAAACTATGAAGCAAGGTTTGCAACTCAGGCTCAGCCAACAGCTGGCCATGACACCTCAGCTCCAGCAGGCGATCCGCCTGCTGCAGTTGTCCACGCTTGAGCTTCAGCAAGAGATCCAGCTGGCGCTGGAGAGCAATCCGCTGCTTGAACAGACCGATCTGCACGACGAAATCGACGCCAAAGAAACCCAGGAGACCGAGGGGCTCGATACCCGCGAGGCCTTGGAGCAGAAAGACATGCCGGAAGAGCTGCCGCTGGACGCCACCTGGGATGAAATCTATACCGCGGGCACGCCGTCCGGCACCGGCACCGACTACAGCGACGACGAGCTGCCGGTCTATCAGGGCGAGACCACCCAAACGCTGCAGGATTATCTGATGTGGCAGGTGGATCTGACGCCGTTTTCCGATACCGACGCCGCCATCGCCACTTCCATCGTCGACGCGGTGGATGACACCGGCTATCTCACCGTCCCGCTGGAAGACATTCTGGAAAGCCTGGGCGACGAGAACGTGACCCTCGATGAAGTCGAGGCGGTGCTGAAGCGCGTGCAGCGTTTCGATCCGATCGGCGTCGCCGCGCGCGATCTGCGCGATTGCCTGCTGGTGCAGCTCTCCCAATACGCCAAAGACACCCCTTATCTGGCCGAAGCGCGGCTGATCATCAGCGACCATCTGGATCTGTTGGCCAACCACGACTTTCGCAGCCTGATGCGATCAACCCGGCTAAAAGAAGATACACTGAAAGAAGCGATGCTGCTGATTCAGTCGCTCGATCCGCGCCCGGGGCAGTCGATCAATACCGGCGAATCGGAATACGTGATCCCGGACGTGCTGGTGCGCAAGACGCAGAATAAGTGGACGGTCGAGCTCAACGGCGACAGCGTGCCGCGTTTGAAGATCAATCAGCAGTACGCCGCGCTGGGCAACAGCGCCCGCAGCGAAGCCGACGGCCAGTTCATCCGCAGCAACCTGCAGGAAGCCAAGTGGCTGATTAAAAGCCTGGAGAGCCGTAACGAGACGCTGTTGAAGGTCACTCGCTGCATCGTCAGCCAGCAGCAGGCGTTCTTCGAGCAAGGTGAAGAGTTTATGAAACCCATGGTGCTGGCGGATATCGCCCAGGCCGTGGAGATGCATGAATCGACGATCTCGCGCGTCACCACGCAGAAGTTTCTGCACAGCCCGCGCGGCATTTTCGAATTGAAATATTTCTTCTCCAGCCACGTGAATACCGACAGCGGCGGCGAAGCCTCCTCGACGGCGATCCGCGCGTTGGTGAAGAAATTGATTGCGGCGGAAAACCCCGCCAAACCACTCAGCGACAGCAAGCTGGCCACCCTGCTCTCCGATCAGGGGATCATCGTGGCCCGGCGCACCGTCGCCAAGTACCGAGAGTCTTTGTCCATCCCGCCGTCGAACCAGCGTAAACAGTTGGTTTGACCTCTATTGAGAAGGAAGACACTATGCAGCTCAACATTACCGGACACCACATCGAAATCACCGATCCGTTGCGCGAGTTCGTGAACAACAAGTTCGCCAAACTCGAACAGTATTTTGATCGCATCAATCAGGTGTATGTTGTATTAAGTGTGGAAAAAGTGCAGCAAATTGCGGAAGCAACGGTGCACGTGAATGGAGGCGAGTTGCACGCCACCTCGGAAGACGAGAATATGTATGCCGCAATTGATACGCTGATCGACAAATTGGCACGTCAATTGAACAAACATAAAGACAAATTGAAGCAACACTGACACCCTGACCCATTCCGTGAGGCGGCATCCGTCGCCGCCTCTCCCTTCGGCGCGTGACCCGCATGGGTGACGCGCCGAACGGTAATCAGGGTCAAAACCGACGAAAAACCGCCTTGCCGGGTTCGCCCGGCGGCGCGGTTTTAAGTGAAGATGAGATGAACAACGAATATATGCAATTAAGCTCGGTGTTAAACATCGAGTGCACCAAAAGCTCGGTACACTGCACCAGCAAGAAGCGGGCTTTGGAAATTATCAGCGAACTGGCCGCCAAACAGCTCAATCTGCCTTCGCAGGTGGTGTTTGACGCGGTTCTCACCCGGGAGCGCATGGGCAGCACCGGTATCGGCAACGGTATCGCCATTCCCCACGGCAAACTGGAAGAGGACACACTGCGGGCCGTTGGCGTGTTTATCCGTCTCGACCAACCCATCGCTTTCGACGCTATCGACAATCAGCCGGTCGATCTGCTGTTTGCGCTGCTGGTGCCTGCCGATCAGTGCAAAACCCATTTGCATACGCTGTCGCTGGTCGCCAAACGCCTGGCAGACAAAACCGTATGCCGCCGCCTGCGCGCCGCGCAGAGCGACGAAGAACTTTACCAAATCATCACCGAGTGATGCCCGGCCGGCGTGACTTCCAGCCCGGATAACGATACTGTTTTACGATGATGGATCCGGCTACGGCCGGAATAACAAAGTTTAACGGTGGCGATGAACGCCGCCGCGATGCCAGGGGAGTTGCAACATGGTGCTGATGATTGTCAGCGGCCGTTCCGGTTCCGGAAAATCCGTCGCCTTGCGGGCGCTGGAAGACATGGGTTTTTACTGCGTTGACAACCTGCCGGTGGTTCTGCTGCCGCAGCTCGCCAATACGCTGGCGGAACGCAATATCTCCGCGGCGGTCAGCATCGACGTGCGCAACATGCCGGAATCGCCGGAAGTGTTCGAATACGCGATGACTCAGCTGCCGGACAGCTTCTCGCCGCAGCTGCTGTTCCTCGACGCCGATCGCAACACGCTGATCCGCCGTTACAGCGACACCCGCCGCCTGCACCCGCTCTCCAGCAAAAACCTGTCGCTGGAAAGCGCGATCGACGAAGAGAGCGATCTGCTCGAACCGCTGCGCTCGCGGGCTGACCTGATTATCGACACCTCGGAAATGTCGGTGCACGAACTGGCCGAAATGCTGCGCACCCGCCTGCTCGGCAAGCGCGAGCGCGAACTGACGATGGTGTTCGAATCCTTCGGCTTCAAGCACGGTATTCCTATCGACGCCGACTACGTGTTCGACGTGCGCTTCCTGCCTAACCCGCACTGGGATCCGAAGCTGCGGCCGATGACCGGTCTGGACAAGCCGGTAGCGTCGTTCCTCGATCGCCATACCGAAGTGCATAACTTCATTTACCAGACCCGCAGCTATCTGGAACAGTGGCTGCCGATGCTGGAAACCAACAATCGCAGCTACCTGACGGTCGCCATCGGCTGTACCGGCGGCAAACACCGTTCGGTGTACGTGGCGGAACAGCTGGCCGATTACTTCCGCTCGCGCGGCAAGAACGTGCAATCGCGCCACCGCACGCTGGAAAAGCGCAAGCAATGACGGTCAAACAGACGGTTGAAATCAAAAACAAGCTGGGCATGCACGCGCGCCCGGCGATGAAACTGTTCGAACTGGTGCAAAGCTTCGACGCCGAAGTGATGCTGCGCAACGAAAGCGGCACCGAAGCCGAAGCCAGCAGCGTCATCGCGCTGCTGATGCTGGACTCCGCCCAGGGTCGGCACATCGAAGTCGAAGCGACCGGCCCCGATGAAGTCAACGCGCTGGCGGCGGTGGTCGAGCTGTTCAACTCCGGGTTTGATGAAGATTAGTCGCTGAGACTCTTCCCATGCGTCGCCTCGGCGCATGTGTTGCCTCCGCCCCTCCCATAGTGTAGCCCTCCCGTTTCTCATTTTGCGAATCCGCTTCCAGAATCAGCCGTAACCGCCTGTAAATTCACGTCATGGATTTACCCCCACCACGGTAATCGCAATAGTGTGTAACGCAAAAACAGACAACAGGCGGATGTTTCCCCACGCTTTGCTTGCGGGACAACAGAAAGTTTACAATTTGTGAACTTCACCGGCAGTCGCTATAATGTTCACCGGGTAGGAATCGAAGGAACGATGCATATCATTTCCAGGGAACCGTTCAATAACGCAACGAAGCAATATCCCAATGAAGCCACTGCTCTCGAGGCCATTTATAAAGCGTTGCGACGGGGCGAGTTCCGCACGCCGGACGAGTTAAAAGCGCTTTTTCCTTCGCTCGATCGTATGAAGTACAAAGAGAAATGGTGGGTCATTGACGTCGGCGGCAACCACCTGCGGATCTTGTTCTTTGCCAGCTTCGAGACACAGAAAGTCTTCATAAAGCATATCGTTAGCCACGCCGAATACGACAAGCTGATGCAGCACTATCGAAGGAGTTCGTCATGATTACAGATGCCATTAAGGCGGCCGATGCGCTACTGCGCGCCGTACCCTTATTGCAGGGCAGCCACGCTCAGCAAGACTACCGAGAAGCGCTCGAATTGGTGGAATATCTGCTGGAAAACGATGAACGCCATCCGCTGATTGACATGTTGGCAAAAAAAATCGCCGAATATGAAGACAACAGCGCCGAATTTACCGCATTCAACCAGCGTATCGCCCAACTCCCGCAGGGGGTGGCCGCGCTTCGCGTATTGATGGAACAGCACCAACTCAGCCAAAGTGATTTTGAACATGAGATCGGCAAAAAGTCGTTGGTCAACCAAATCCTGAACGGCAAAAGATCGCTGACCATTCCGCACATTATGGCGCTGGCCAAACGCTTCAATCTGCCCCCAGCCCTGTTCCTGCCGGAAGCGGATTAATCCCCCTCAACTCCGGCTCAGGCAGTCCAGCGCCACCGCCTTAAAACTGTCGAAGCTGTCGCTGCCCAGCAGGCGGCTCATTGAGCGTTCACGCACGAAGGTGACGAACAGCTCATAGATCGCCATCGCCTCTTCATAGTCGCTCTTGCTGATCGCCAGCAGGAAAATCACGTGCGCGACCTCGCCCTCGCCCCAGGCGACGCCCTGCGGCGCCAGCAGCGTCACCACCACGGTCTTTTTCGCCAGCAGCCCCAGCGAGTGCGGCAGCGCGATGCCTTCGCCCAGCAGCGTGGAGACGATCGCCTCGCGTTCGACCACCGACGGATAAAAGTCCGCGCCGACGTACCCTTCCCGCTCCAGCTGGCCGCACACCCGGCTGAACAGTTCCGCCTGCGTCAGCGGCTCGTTGAGCACCATGAAATGCTCGGCGTCGAAGAACTTCTCCAGCATGTACGGTCGGGTGCGATCCACCAGCACCAGTTTGCCCAGTTGCTCCAGCTGATAATCGGTCGGGAACGGCGACATCACCACTACCGGCTTGTTCTTTTCGCCGATGCGGGCGTTGGAAATCACGAAGTCTTCGTCGATGTGCGCGAGCATCTCATAATCGCGCAGCGAGACGATGCGCGTCATCACCAGCTGCGGATACTTGCGCGCAATCTGCGCCTGGATCATCCGCACCGTCGAGTTGCCGGTGTCGCACACCAGCATCACCTGCGGGTGGCGTTCATAACCGATGTTGTAATGTCGCTCCAGCCCCACGCCGATGTGCAGCACCAGATAACCGATTTCGTTCTCGCTCAGCGTATAAGGCGTGTACTTGCCCCAGCTGGAGACCGCCGCCAGCGTCACGTCGTAAGCCATCGGATAGTGCTGCTTGATGTTGGCCAACAGCGGATTGGGGATGTTGATCTGGTATTTCACCCGCGTAATCATGGTCTTGATATGGGTAAGCAGATCGGCCCGCAGCTGCTCGTCGCCCTGCAGGTTGTAGTTATAGTGTGCGTTGATGTAGGACAGGATGTAGTCCACCAGCGCTTCTTCATCGTCGGCGTTGATTTCGGTCGGCTGCACGTCTTGCACGCGGCGCGCGGCGATATTGACCCGCAGATAGGCCTCTTCGGCCATCGAGATCTCTTTGCCGGAGGCCGCACGCAGCTCCGCCGCCAGGCGGGTCGACACCTGGCGCACCGCCTCGTCGCCGTCCTCCACCTCGAAGTCCGACAGCGGATAGCCATCGTTGATGCGCCGCAGCGCCACCGCGCAGTAGAAAATCAGGTACTGCTCGCCCTCGTCGGTCAGGCGAATGGCGTATTGCGACAGCAGCGGGTGCAGCAAGCCGGCGAACGCCGCCACCTGCGGCTGCAGCAGGATCTCGTTGTTGAGCAGCGGGTTCTCGGCGTCGGCCAGCTGCAGCTGGAACAGCAGGTCGGTCAGGCAGGCGCGGATCGCCATCTCCGCGCCGAACAGCTTCATGCCGTAACGCGGCTTGGTTTCGATCGTCAATTGATAGTGCGCCAGACGCTCTCTCACCTCAGCCATGTCGTTTTGCAGCGTGCCGCGGCTGACAAACCACTCGTCAGCCAGATCTTCCAGTTTGAGGGAGAAGGCTGAGGTCAAAAAACGCACCAGCAGATAATGCACCCGCTCCTGCGCGCTGCGCGGGGTGGCGTGTTTGCGGCGCTCCTGATGCTGCAGGGCGCTGAACAGCGCGGCGTTATCGACCTGCAAACGATAGCCGGCCCCGCGGCTATGCACGAAGCGCGCGCCGTATTTGTCCAGGATCTCGTTCAGCGCGGTGATATCCGCCCGCACCGTGCGGGTAGACACGGCGAAACGCTTCGCCAGCTCATCCTGCGGCAAAGTCTCGGTTTGCAAAGCATCGAACAAGTAAGCCAAACGCGGGTAAGGAAATCGCACCATTCTGTGTCCGTCAATCAGGCGGCCCGCCCGGTGAACCGGGCGGGCCACGGGTTACTTCGGCGGCGGCAGGAACGCCATTTGCGAGGGGCTGCCGATCGGCAGATAGCCGCCCACAAAGCTGAGTTTGCCGTCCGTCGGGTTGACGCTGAAGCGGGTGACGTTATCGCTGCGCTGGTTCAACGCATACAGATAGCGGCCATCCGGGCTCAGCGCCAGCGAACGCGGATAATCGCCGCGCGTCCAGGTATCCGCTACCGGTTTCAACTCACCGCCAGCGCCCACGCTGAACTGGGCAATGCTGTTATGCAGCCGGTTGGCGACGTACAGCGTGTCGCCGTTCTTGCTGAGCGCCAACCCCGAAGCGAAGCTGGTGCCCTGATAGTCGGCGGGCAGCGCGGAAACCGCATGCAGTTGTTTCAGAGTACCTTTTTGGCGATCAAAACGGTAGCTGGTCAACGTCGAGGCCTCTTCGTTCACCAGCAGCACGGTTTCGCCGTCCGGATGGAACACAAAGTGACGCGGCCCCGCGCCGGCGGAAGAGGCGGCGATCCACGGCGGATCGTTCGGCGTCAGCCGGCCGCTCGCGGCGTCAAAACGCCATTGGTAGATGCGATCCAACCCCAGATCGGTGGAAAACACGAACTTGCCGCTCGGATCGCTGGCGATCATATGGGCATGCGGGCCGTTGTGATCGCTGACGGCGAAGCTGCCGTTCACCGCCGCCGCCGGTTTGGCCGCGCCCGCCGGGCCCTGTTGCTGCTGCACCGAGCTGGCGGCGCCCAGACTGCCGTCCGCTTCAATCGGGAAGACCGCCACGCTGCCGCTGACGTAGTTCGCCACCAGCAGATGCCGCCCGTCCGGCGTCGAGGTGAGATACACCGGCCCCGCCCCCTGCGAATCCACCTGGTTGAGCTGAGTCAGTGCGCCATCGGCCGGATTGATCCGGTAGGCGGTGATGCCGCCGTGCTTGCCGCCGTTGAAATCGGCCACTTCGCTGGCGACATACAGCGTCTTGCCATCAGCGCCCAGCGTCAGCTGCGCCGGATTCGGCACGTTGCTGACCAGCGTAACCTGGCTCAACGCGCCGCTGGCCGGATCGACCCGCACTCGGTAAACGCCTTCGCCGTTGGGATTGTAGGTGCCGATATAGGCAAAATGAGATGACGTGGAGTTCATTGCATCCTCAGCATGCAGCGCCGGGCCGGTCACGGCCAGCAGCGCTATAAACAACGCGGTGCGTCGGGTTGGAGCCTGCCAGTTTCGCATAGTAGTCCTCAATATAGGTAACGGCGCGGCATGCCGCGCCACGGGAAAACCTTCGCCTCCCAGCGTTTACCTCATCCCATTGTGCGTTCAGCCCACCAGCTTTTTGGTCATCGCCAGCAGGGCTTTCACGTCCTGCGGACGCGTATCGCCGCTGGCGGCGTCGATGATCGAGCTGTAGATATGCGGGATCACGCGTTTCACGCCGGCCGCCAGCGCGATCTCGACGATCGGCTCAAAGTTCTCCAGATCGATACCGCCGGTCGGCTCCAGCATGAAGTCATGCTCGGCGCAAGCCTTGGCTACGTACTGGTACTCGTCCTTGCACTTCAGGCCGCCCATCGGGAAATACTTGATGGAGCTGCCGCCCATGTCTTTCAGCAGGGCGATGGCAGTTTCCACCGGCACGATGCCGTCAGGCGCCGCGGCGCTTAATGGGCCGGTAGAGATCTTCACCCAACCGACGCGGCCGGTCGGCGACACCAGGCCGTTGACCACGCTGTCGTTCTGGCCCAGCAGCGCGCGGCTGGCGCCGACGCCGGTGAACACCTGGTTAACGTGCTGCGGCTGCACCTGCTGAGCGATCAGGCTGACCATCGCCGACTGCTTCGGATCGCCGGCGCCCAGGCCGACCGAGAGCGCGTTTTCAATCAGGCGCGCATAGCGCAGCATGTCGGTCAGCGCGCTGTCGACGTCCGGGTAGTTCTTGGAGAGCACGCCCACCAGCACATGGCCTTCCGCCGCGGCGTAGATGTCCTGCGCGTTGGCTTTGGAGCCGGCCAGCACGTTCAGGCAGACGCGGTCGCGATAGTAGTTAGGCTGCAGCTTCATGCTTGTTTCTCCGTAAACAGGTTTTTGATACAGGTAAAGACGGTCATCAGTTGCCGCTCGTCGACGCTGCGCACGTCGACCTCAATCTTGCCTTCGTTGGCCTTGTAGCCGCGGAAGTAGATGGCGATATCGCCGGTTTTCAACGCCTGGACGATGTCATAGGTCGACCGCCCCAGCACCGCCTCATCAAAGGCGATCTCGGCGCGGGCGATATCGCGGCCGGCGCTGTCCCAGACGGTCCTGGCGCTGACGCCGGTCAGGGTGTTGAGGCTGTCGAGGAACGGCGTCATCCGCTCCACCATCTGTTGCCCGGTGGTTTTCTCAAGCGTCAGATAGCTTTCAATCGCCTGGGTCAGGCCGAGGATGCCCTCTTTGCCGACCTTCATCGCCCGGCCGATGCCGCCGGATTGCAACTTCACCCACTCGACGTACTGTTTCTTGCCGATAACGAGACCGCTGGTCGGCCCTTCGATGGCTTTGGCGCCGCTGTAGATCACCAGATCGGCCCCCATCTGGTAGTAACACATCAGATCTTCTTCCGCCGCGGCGTCGACGATCAGCGGCAGGTTATGTTTGCGCGCCACCACCGCCGCCTGTTCGACGGACAGAATGCTTTTCTGCACGCAGTGATGCGATTTGACGTACAGGATCGCCGCAGTCTGCGGCGTGATGCAGGCTTCAATCTGCTCCGGCGAACATTCGTTGGCGTACCCCGCCTCCACCACCTTGCCGCCGCCCAGCGCCACCATGGTGTCCACCGGCGCGCCGAAGTTGACGTTGTGACCGCGCGGCAGCACGATCTCGCGCGGCACGGCGATCGGCGCCGAATGCAGGTTCACCAGCAGATTGGCGTTATCTTTGACGATCACCGCCGCCACCGACTGGGCGATGCCCGCCGAGGCGCAGGAAACGATCACCGCATCCTCCACGTTGAGCAGATCGGCGATGTAGGCGCCGGTCTTGTTGACCAGATCCTTGATTTCGAAATAGTGGTTCAGGCCGTAATCAACGGCGTCGATCACGTCCTGGCGCGGCGTGGAAACGCCGAGAATGGTCATACGGCCGGAGGTGTTGATCACCTGCTTCAAACCGTATTTTTCATAAATCGAAGACATGGCTTGCCTCCCCTTGTTCGGTTAATAGGATTTCCCCGGCCACCACCGCGGCCAGCGGCACCAGCAGCCGTTCGCCCTCGGCGGTTTGCCCTTCGGCGTCGGCGAAGACCTGTGGTTCGCGGCGCAGCTCAAACAGCGTGAAATCGGCGTCATAGCCCGGCTCCAGCTGCCCTTTGCCGCTCAGCTGCAGCGCCGACGCGGCGTTCTCCGTCACGCAGGCGATCACCTGCGGCAGCGTCAGGCCGACGCTGAAGAATTTGGACATCACCCTCGCCAGGCTGTGCACCGGCCCGTTCATGCGGTTGCGGCAGTAAATATCGGAGCTGATGGTGTGCGGCAAAATGCCCAGTTTGATCGCCTGGCGCGCCACCTCGAAGCTGAAGCTGGCGGTGCCGTGCCCTACGTCGAGCAATACGCCGCGCCGCAGCGCGCGCTGGATAGACTCGCGCAGCGTGCCCGCCGGCGTCAGAATGCGGTTCGGTTTGCCGTTGTAGCAGTGGGTGATGATGTCGCCACGGGTCAACAAATCGGCAATCTCGTCCAGATCCGGCGGGTTATTACCGATATGCACCATCAGCGGCAGCTGGCGGTTTTCCTGCTGGATCTCTTTGGCCAACACCAGCGGCCGGGTGCCGTTCTTGCCCACCACGCTGCTGCTCATGCGCGCCTTGATGCCGATGATAAAGCCGGGGTGGTTGGCGATGGCCTGGCCGGCCTCGCGCTTGTCGATGTCCGTCAACTCCGCCAGCTCGTTCTGCCGCAACAGGCCGATGCGCGAGATGTTGAGGAAGGCGAAAACGTTGGTTTTGGCGCTGCGCGTCAGTTGATAAAAAGCGTCGATATCGTCGGCGCCGGTGCTGCCGGCATCGACCACGCTGGTGACGCCGCTAGCGACGCCGACCCGATCCGGCTCGTCATGGTAAATCGGCGATTCGGGATAGCAGTGCACGTGCGCATCGATCCAACCGGCACTCAGGCGGCAGTTGCCCGCCAGATCCAGTTGGCGAACGGCGTTGACGTCCGCCGCCAACCGCCCCACCGAGGCTATTTTGCCGTCTTTCACCGCCAGATCGATCAGCGTATCGTCCGCCAGTCTGGCGCCTCTGATTACTAAGTCATACATACCGCATTGCTCCTGTTAGCCCGGGCGCCGCCGCAGCCTCGGGCGGCGCCTGGCGCAGGCCTCTTAAGAAATGGCTACCGGGAAGATCGCCCCCAGGATCATCGCGCCGAGGATCGCTCCGCCGGTGATCGGTTTACCCCAGATATAGAACAGCAGCGCGCCGAGCAGCGAACCGATGCCGATCGGGATCGAGGCGGTCATTGCCGACAGGATGATCAACGGCCCGAGGAAGCGGCCCGAGGAGTTGCCCGCGCCCATCATCACGTCCGCCCCGTAGGTGGAGTTGCTCTGATTGATGGTGAATTTGCGCGCCAGGATGATCACGTAACCGATCGCCAGACCGATGATCAGGCCGGTGACCAGCGAAGCGGCAAAGTTGGCAACCGGGAACACGATGCCGGCCCCCAAAAGCAGCGCCGGTACGCCCAGCCCGACGCCGGTCTGGATCGCGCCGCCGATATCCAGGATGCCCACCAGCGAGCCTTCGATGATGCGCGCGAACAGGAAGCTGGCGCCGAACGCCGCCACCGCGCCATACACGCCGGTATCCATCCCCGCCCGCAGCATGGAAACGAACGCCACTTCGTTAAAGGCGCCGATGCCGTACAGGTAGTACATGTGCGTCCCGGCGAACACGCCGGAGGACAGCAGGCCAACAAAAATCGGGAATGACCAGTCGGCGTACCAGAAGCCTTTTTGGGTTTGCTCTTCCATCATCCCGCTCCTTATTTACCGCTCAGGGTGTTGTGAATGGCGTCCAGCCAGCCCGGCACGCCGAGGCTGAAGGACTCGAGAACTTTCATGTCGAAGCCGCGGAAGAAGCCGCTCAGCACGAACAGCAGCACGATCACCGCCATCATGATCTTGGTGATTTTGTTCCAGCCGCTCTCTTCCACGCCTTTGCCGATCAGAATGCCCAGCACCAGGCCCGGTACGGCGTTGCCCATGATCAGCTGCGCCAGGCCGCCGAAAATGGTGCCCCAGAAGCCGGAACGGCGCCCGGCGTCGATCGCCGCCAGCCAGAAGATCACCGGCATCACGGTGTTCACCAGCAGGTTGGCCGCCGGCACCAGCACCTTGATCGCGGTGACCTGCAGCGCGGCAGGCACGGCGGAAGCGGTGGTATTGAGGAAAGCCACCACCAGCATGCCGATGATGCCGCAGGCGATGGCCATTTTTTTCGGATCGTGCAGCGTTTGCGCCAGATTGCGGTTCTTGACCATCAGGGCCGCCGCGCCCCAGTGCGGGATGATGCGGTGATCGACGTCCTGCGTGAAGGAGCCCGCCGCCACGGAAGACGCCCAGGCGTTGAAGAAGAAGCCCAGACCGAATGAGAAGTGGGAAGCCGGATCGCCCTCGCAGGAGTTCAGCTCGCCCAGGGTGCGAAACGCCCCCATGCCCTGTGTTGTCGGCGCGTGGAACATGCGTGCGGCGCCGGCCCCTACGCCGACCCCCACCAGCCCACCGATAATAATCGATTTAAATAAGATGATTAAAAACATCAGTATACCCTTTCATTTATGCTAACGTTTTTATTTCGTGACGAAGACAACCTTCTCGGTATTGATAATGGTTACGTTCACGGTTATTTCCAGAGAAACGGCATAGCTCTTTCTTTCACGCGGCAAAAAGAAGAAAAGAAATTTCTCTTTTGTTATTTTCTCTTCCGCTTTCACCACGCTGACGTCCTGCGGCTCGATGCGCAGCAGAATATTGTTGGTGGACTTTAATACCGCGCCCTGCACATTAGCCAAGGCGGAAGCAAAAGCTTTCGCTTTGCTGTCGCCTTTACCCTCCACCTTTACCGATGTGGTATATTGCTCTTTCATTATGGGTTGCCATGTTTTTTGACGTAGGCTTCCACCAGTTTCTGGCCCAGCTCTTCTTTATCCATAAAGCCGAACCCCAGCACGTTGCAGCCTTCGTTAATTGCCGTCACGCCCTCTTCCACCGAACGCATGCCGTATTTGGCTTTGTAGCCGTATTTGGTTTGCGCGGTAATCGCGCCGGCACCGCCGCTGCCGCAAAAAGAGATGCCCAGCTGCGCGTTTTCCGCTTTCATGACGTCGCCCAGCTTCATATCCGCCGCCACGCCGGGGATAACCACCGCTTTTCCGCCTGCGTTTTCAACGCCCTGGCCGACTTTTTGCCCTTTGCCCAAACGATCGCCGATCACTACGGTAATTTGACCCATGGTATATTCTCCTGATTGAAATCGATGCGTTAACCGCTATGCGTTATTATCTTTCGCCACTTCGAAGTGCACTGAAAGCAAATAGGCTTCTTCGATAGGCAATGTGCCAAACTGATCCACCACGCGCTCCGCCATTTGCATGGACTCGGCGGAAATTTCGTCGAACAGTGATTTATCCACCTCCGGCAACGGCTCACCGGTTATTGAGCGCAGCACCATGGCGCGAATATGCGATTCCAGCATCTGTTGCTGCACCGCATTGGTATAAATATTCTCAGCATTCAGCATCGCGGTAATATCCGCCAGCACCCGAGCGGTGATCTCACCGGCTTCGCTGATATCGGATTGTTCAATTTCTTTTATCGAAGCAGATCCATCATTCACTTTTCAGTACCCCTAGATCCCACATTAATCAGTAAGCCGTAAAGCGCATCACCTGAATAACCCGCTTTCTGTGATGTCTTTACCCTACCCCCGGTAAGATTTTCTGTGGAGACCGGTTTTTTCCAGTTCGAAGTGGAAATCGAATGACGCGCGGAGATCCATTTCGCAAAACGGCGTTAAGGCGAAAAAGTAAATGAGATAACAATTACATAACCCGGCTAACGGTTTTTTTTGCCTCGATTGACGATAAAAGCCTTCGTGATCGGGATCTCTTTCTTTTCTCGCCCCAACCGCCTACTATCAATGGGACAAATCGACATTACCCACACCCCCGCTCCTCTGGCGCGGGGGTGTTGCTTTGTGTTGTTTTTCCGAATTTATGGGTGCACAGACTGGCGCCCTTTGATTTGACTGGAGAGTGGAATGACCAAACCCATCATTACTATTAATGAGCTGGATGCGGAACGCCTGGATGCGCTATTGGAACAACCGGCCTTTGCCAACACCGACGTCGCCGCCGCGCTGAACGACGAGTTGGATCGCGCGGAAATCCTGCCGCCGGAGAAAATGCCGGCCAACGTGGTGACCATGAACAGCCGCGTGCGTTTTCGCGATCTGCACACCGATGAAGAGCACGTGCGCACGCTGGTTTACCCGGCCTCGCTGAAAGACAGCCACGATCAGCTGTCGGTGATGGCGCCGCTGGGCGCAGCGCTGCTCGGCATGCACGTCGGCAAGCAGATCTCCTGGCAATTGCCGAACGGTGAAGAAGCGCGGATTGAAGTGCTGGAATTGCTGTACCAGCCGGAAGCGGCGGGCGAATACCACCGTTAAGCGGTTCTCAGGGCGGCATCCGGCCGCCCTTTCTGTTTCAGAGGCAGATAGCGATCAGCACGGCGATCAGCAGCAGCACATAGATTTTGGCATGCAGCGCATCGCTCACCTTCGGCAAACAGCGCCTGGCAAACACGATCCCCGCAATCCCCGCCACCACCAGCAGCCCCAGAATGTTCAGATTGACGTAGCCCAGATACTGCGGCCCGCTCATCTCGCGCCACCCCAACACGATATACATCAGCGCCCCGATCACCGCCACCGGGATCGACAGCGGGTTGGCGGCGCTGACGCAATACTTCATGTCATAGCCATGGCGGCGCAGCAGCGGCACGGTCATCACGCTGCCGCCCACCCCCAGCAGTGTGGCGATGCCGCCGATCAGCGGCCCGCCGCCCCACAGCGTGGCAGGGGAAAGTTCAGCGCGCGCCGGTTTGGTCAGGAACCCCCGGCGGAACAGACAGTCGGCGATGGTCACCGCCATATAGGCCACGAACAACACGCGGATCACGCCGTCCGCCAGCAGCGAGGAGGCAAACGCGCCCAGCGCCGCGCCGATGCCGATGAAAAAGATCAGCGGCACGATGGTTTCCCGCAGCAGGTTGCCGCTGCGCCAGTTGGTCAGCGTGGCGTACCCTGCGTTGAGGATCATCACCGCCGTCGAGGTCGCCACCGCAATATGCATCGCCTGGCCGGGCTGCTCGCCTGAGGCGGAGATCAAATGGTAAACGAAAGGCACCACCACAAAGCCGCCGCCGAAGCCGAACAGAATGGTGGTGATGCCGGTCAGAAAACCGGCACCCAGAACGATTAACATTTCAATCATGGCCGTGCGCCCGCACGAAGTCGTCGAACCCGGCGCAGAACTGCCCCGCCAGCGGGTGGAAACGATCGCCGACAAACAGCCCCAGATACTGCTCGCGCACGGCGTCGTGATCCACCAGCTCAATGCCCGCCTGTTCCGCCTGCGCCAGCGTCTGCGCATCCGGGAAGCCCCAATAGCGCGAATCGCCCTGCTTTTCCGCCGCTATCGCTTCGCTCCGTTCCGCCCGCATCAGCTGGCGCGCCAGGAAGGTGCCGCTCTGCACGCCCAGCAACATCATGTTTTCCAGGAACGACAGGTCGTGGCGCAGCTCGGCGGGCAGGCGGGCGAGCACCGGGCCGGCATCCCAATGTTCGTCCATTTCATGCAGCGTCACCGCACAGTCCTTGTCACCGTTCATCATCGCGCGGAACAGCGTCATCACCCCGCGATAGCGCGGCAAGTCACCCGGATGCAGGTTCCACAGCAGCTTGCCGCGCCGGCTGAAGGCGCGCACATAGTCGGCGGAAAATTTCTGATAACAGCGCAAAGAAATCACCCCGTCCATATGACCCAGGCTGCTGATAAACGCGGCGTCATTGATGTCGAGAACGCGATGCGCTTTGACCCCGGCGGCGGCCAGGAACAGGGCCGGCGGCAGATAGGCGCCCTCACAGGCGGCGGCGTTGCGGCCAACGAACGGGAACACGAAATCGTTCAGCACCTCGCGCTCATACAGCCCCAGGCGGCGAACCGCCGGCTCCTGGGCGCGGCCGCCGCTTTTCGCCAGGGGGAAATACACCGTAAAAGCACACTCGCCTTTCAGGGCGGCGATCAGATCCTGACACACCAGCCAGGAGAAAATGTCGTTGCCGACAAAGAGCGCTACGTTTTTCATGCTTCAGCCTTCTTTGCGTTGAAAATAGGGTTGTTAAACACGATTTTGCTGATATCTCGCGTGATGGATTCCATCGCCGAGGTGTAAAAAAGGTCGCCCTTGGCGGGCGCGCCGAGCGAGTAGAGATGCTGCTCGCGGCCGCGGCGATCGGCGATTTTCAGCGTGTGCGGGTTGCACTTCACGCCGCCGAACAGGTTCTCCTGCACCACCCCGTCTTGCAGCAGTTGATGGCTCAGGCGGTTGGGCGGCAGTTGATAAGAAGGCGTGGTGCAGTTGAACAGATACTGCGCATGCACCCGCGTCTCATGGCAACGAAGGATAAATCCGTCCGCCCCCTTGCTGATATCCGCCAGGCCACCGCAGGCGCGCAGGCGTTGGCTCTCCAACGCCGCCACGATCTTGTAGGCGTTCTTGATCGGCATGGCGTGCCGATTGCGCATCCAGGAGGAGTTGTAAAAGCGCATGAAGATCTGCCGGTTGTTGGCATCCATTTTGACCCAGGCGGCGCACACCGTCGGATGGATCGCCGCCAGGTAGCTGCAGATGTGCTCCCGGGCAAAGCGCGCCCGGTCGAGGCTGTCCGCCAGATCGCGGTAGCAATCGCGCCTTTCCCCCAGCGCCGAGAGCACCGTCAATCGTTCCGGCCCCGGATAGTGACGCGCCAGCGCGGCGTTGACCGCATGCACCAGCTGATGCGCATCAATAAAATCGTTACCGGCGACAAAGCGCCGCAGCCCCTCAACAAACGCCTCCGGCGGCGGACGCATCAACGCCGGTTGCACGCTGGGGAACAGGCCCGAACGCGACAGGGCGCAGATATCGGTGGCCCCCAGGCGCTCCATCAGTTCAACGATGGCGTCGATCGCCGTCAGGCTGCAGCCGATCACGCCGATGGTTGAGTAAGGGTTGATCGGCGGCAGATCCCGGTGGGCCTGATAAGCGATCACCCCGTCCACCGGATAGAGACATTCCGGCGGGTTATGCCCCGAACACAACACCAGCGCGTTCATCTGTTCGGCGGCGCCGCAGGCGGTGGTCAGCCGATAGCCGGCCTCGTGCGGCGCAATGGCATTCACTTCGGCGGTCACGAAATTCAGCGCCACGTTGCTGTCCGCCGCCATATACATCGTCATGTCGCGAATAAAATCGAGATATTCCCGATACAGCCAACGCGGCGGATAACGATCCTGGCAAAACTGCGGGAAATGCATGGCGATCCAATCAACGAAGTGCGCGTCGTCGAAAATATCCGCCGACATATTTTCTGGCGTCATATTTAATATATGGCTGTCAAAATCGCTGCTGTATGCCATACCGCCCTTGAAGCCCTGCTTGTCGAACACCGTCAGGGAAAGCGGCCTTTTGCAATGATTAACCGACTTATTTTTTATAAAGTTATACGCAAAAGAGATGCCGGCGGCTCCGCCGCCAATCACACCGAACTTATACATGAAATATCACCTTATAGTCATTGAACTGCGCTAAGAACTATTGCTTCAGGTGTTGGAATAAAATGACGATTTATTCCTTATTAACTTCTTGTATTGCGAGAACGAAAACCTTCTTCTCACCCCGGTGTGAAAACTTGCGCGGGCTTTATGGCCGATAAAATAACGGCGCCCCGGACAAGCGTTATTTTTCTGCCCCGATAGTAGGGCGACCGCCGCTGGCTTGCTTTATATGAAAGGCCAACTATCATTGCGTTTCGGCCAACCTGCCGCCAAAGGGGACACATGCGCAACGTCCGCATTGATGACATCGACCACGTAGCGCGCGCGGTAATCGCCATCGGCACCGATTATCCGCCGGGGCATTTGCTGCCGATGCACAGCCACCGGCGCGCGCAGTTGCTGTACGGCGCCACCGGCGTCATGCACGTTTTCACGCAGCAAGGCAATTGGATCGTCCCGCCGCAGCACGCGGTGTGGCTGCCGCCACAGATGCCGCACGCGGTGAGAATGGTCGGCGTCACTACCCGCAGTCTGTACCTCGAACCGGGCGCGTTGCCCGCCGAACAGCCTCAGGTTTGCCAGGTGGTTAGCGTCACCCCGCTGATGCGCCAACTGTTGATGGCGGCGGTGGACATGCCGCTGGAGTATGAGCGGGAGGGACGCGACGGGGCGCTGGCGACGCTGCTGCTGCACGAGCTGGCCCGGCTGCAACCCTTGCCGTTGCACATCCCGCTGCCCGCCGATCCTCGGCTGGGCGAGCTGTGCCGCGCCTTTTTGCAGCACCCCGACGCCCACGACTCCGCGCAGCAATGGGCCCCTCGTCTGTACATGAGCATTCGCACCTTCAGCCGCTTCTTTCGCGCGCAGACCGGCCTGCCTTTTTCGCAATGGCGTCAGCGCGCCTGCGTGGTGCTGGCGTTGGCGCTGCTGGCCGAAGGGCGCAGCGTGACGCAGGTGGCCATGGAGATGGGATATGACAGCAGCGCGGCGTTTTCAACCATGTTTCGCCGCGTGCTGGGGCAGGCGCCCTCCTCCTATCTGACGGAAGACGGGCGCGACGGTTGACGGGTTAGCGGAATTTCTTGTGGTTGGCGTCGCGGGTCTGCTTGAAGCCCTGCGCCAGCTGCTTGGCTTCGGCGACTTTGCCCTGATTGGCCAGCGCCAGCGCCTGATCGATCTGGCCGATCAGGGTATCCAACCCGCTGCGGAAATCTTTCATCTCCGGGCTGTCGGCGGCTTTGCTCTCCAGTTTCGGCGGAGTGCCCTGCTTGGCATCCTGCGCGGCGGCGCGCATGTTCTGCAGGCTCTGTTTGAGGGTGGCGGCGGAGTCGGTATTCAGCACCGTTTTGTAGTTTTCCGCCAGGGTGTCCATATCGTCGCCCAGATCGGCGGCGGCCGCCAGCGAACTGGCCGCCAGCAGCGTCAACGCCGCCAGCGCTTTCAGGGTATTCTGCATGTTTGCTCACCTTCCAGTTATTGTTTTAGTTAACCCACCGCTACCATAGGCAAGGCCGGGCAAAATCGAAACCGGAGATTTGTAAGCAAGGTTGAGACGGGATAACGCGCGGCCGGCGGACGCCGACCGCACAGAGGATCACTGGCCGGCGATCTTCATTTCCGGCAGCAGCACCGAACCGCACTGGATATTGCTGCGGGTTTCGATATCGCTGCCGACGCTGACGATGTTGCGCAGCATGTCTTTCAGGTTGCCGGCGATGGTGATCTCGCTGACCGGGTACTGGATCTCGCCATTTTCCACCCAAAAACCGGCGGCGCCGCGAGAATAATCGCCGGTGACGCCGCTGACGCCCTGGCCCATCAATTCGGTGACCACCAGGCCGGTGCCAAGCTGTTTCAGCATGCCGGCGAAGTCTGCGCCCTGCCCGGCAATGCGCCAGTTATGGATGCCGCCGGCATGGCCGGTGCTGTGCAGGCCCAGCTTGCGCGCCGAGTAGCTGGTCATCAGCCAGGTTTGCAGCACGCCATCCTTGACGATATCGCGCCGTTGGGTGCGCACGCCCTCGCTGTCGAACGGCGTTGACGCCAGCCCTTTCAGCAGATGCGGGTGTTCCTCGACGGTCAGCCACGACGGCAGGATCTGCTTACCGAGCGCGTCCAGCAGGAAAGTGGATTTGCGGTAGACGCTGCTGCCGCTGATGGCCCCCACCAGATGGCCGAACAGCCCGGTGGCCACTTCGGAGGCGAACAGCACCGGCGCCTTCATGGTCGACAGTTTACGCGGCGCGAGACGCGCCAGCGTGCGGCGGGCGCACTCCTGCCCCACCCACTCGGGGCTGTGCAGATCGCCCATCGCACGGCCGATGGTGTAAGCGTAATCCCGCTCCATGTCGCCGTCCTGCTCCGCAATGACGCAGCTGGACAGCGAATGACGGCTGGAACAGTAGCTTTGCAGCATGCCGTGGCTGTTGCCGAACACCTTGATGCCGTAGTGGCTGTTGAAGCTGCCGCCTTCGGTGTTGGTAATGCGTTTGTCCGCCGCCAGCGAAGCCTGCTCGGCGCGCGCCGCCAGCTCGATGCCGCGCTCGGCGTCCAGCTCGGTCGGGTGGAACAGATCGAGATCCGGCGCCTCAAACGCCAACAAATCTTTCTCCGCCGGGCCGGCGCAGGGATCTTCAGAGGTGTAACGCGCGATGTCCAGCGCCGCCTGTACGGTGCGGGCGATGGCATCCGGGCTGAGATCGGTGGAAGAGGCGCTGCCTTTACGCTGACGGTGATACACGGTGATGCCCAGCGCGCCATCGCTGTTGAACTCGACGTTTTCCACCTCGCCGAAGCGGGTGCTGACGCTGATGCCGGTCGATTTGGTGACCGCGACTTCCGCCGCGTCGGAACCGGCGCGTGCCAGCTCCAGAGCCTGAGAAACGGCCTGTTCCAGCGCCTTGCGCTGTTCTGCAACTTGAGTGACTACTTTCATCAATCTGCCATAATTAATCAGAAAATCGTTGAGAAAAGTGCCGGAGCGGCGTAGTTGTGCACGCGGGGCGGCGCGCAAAAATCCTGAGATCTCTGCCGTTGAGTCTAACAGGAACCGCGTTGAATTTCGCATAAAGCCGGCAACCTGTTAGGATTAGCCTCTTTTTAACGGAGCCTACCATGAACAAACAGCCTGAAGACTGGCTCGACGATGTCCCGGAGAATGAAAACGAGGACGATGACGAGATTATCTGGGTCAGTAAAAGTGAAATTAAACGTGATGCCGAAGCGCTGAAAGACCTGGGGGCCGAAATGGTCGATCTGGGCAAAAACGCGCTGGATCGCATTCCGTTGGACGAAGATTTGCGCGCCGCCATCGAGCTGGCGCAGAAGATCAAGAAAGAAGGCCGTCGCCGTCAGCTGCAGCTGATCGGCAAGATGCTGCGCGCCCGCGATATCGAGCCGATCCAGACCGCGCTCGACAAGCTGAAAAACCGCCACAACCAACAGGTTTCGCTGTTCCATAAGCTGGAAGCGCTGCGCGACCGCCTGGTGGAAGAAGGCGATGACGTCATTCCGTCGATCCTGGATCTGTATCCGGCCGCCGATCGTCAACAGCTGCGTTCACTGGTGCGCAATGCGCAGAAAGAGAAGGCCGCCAACAAGCCGCCTAAGGCTTACCGCCAGATCTTCCAATACCTGCGCGAGCTGGCCGAAGCGGCTGACTAAACGCCGCCGCCATCCCGGGATGAACCCGTTTCATCCCCGGTGATGCGCCGGTTCACCGCTGCTTTCGCGGATATTGAAACGCAGGCTGCCTTCCAGCTCTTCTTCCGCTTCTTCAAACAGCAGAATGATCGCGCCAAAACGACGTTTACTGCGGGCATTGAGGTGGGTGAACTCGATTTCCACCGGCAGACCGATATCGCCGGTCACCACGTCCCACAGCGCGTCGAGGTTGGCGCCAAACCCCTCGTCCAGCGCAAACTTATGCGCGAAATCGCGGTAGAAGGCCGGCACATCCTGGATCTGCTCAAAATCAAACTCTACTTTTGCCATCAAACTCACTCCACACGAATGAAGTTTTTGTAATGGTCACGCGAGACGAAGATCAGACCGTCGCTCGAATACAGCAGGCGATCGGCGCCGCGCCGGCCACACTGGTAATTGATGTCCGCTTCACGCCAGACCCGGCCGCCGGCGCTCGGCAGTTGCCCTTCACGGTTAGAAAATCGATCGCCGCCAATCGCCTTGCCCGGCAATACCGAACAGAGGTTGCCTGAACGCGGGTCCCAGCCCTGCTCGCGCGCCTGCTTCTTGGTGATGTAATAATCCGGCAGCCGCTGATGCTGCTGCAGGTAACTCACCACCGTTTGCTGCTGCGTGAGCCGATCGATGCTCTGTTGCTGCCCTGCCGGCGCTTGCACCACCGTCGCATTGCCGCCGATCGCACGGTGCTCGTTGCCGCGCAACGCGCTGAAGACGGCGATGACCACGGCGATGACAATCGCCAACAGAATCCGCTTGTTCATGACATTCCCTGAAATTATGCCGCCGGAGGCGCCGCAGCTCCCCCAGGCTAGTTAGGTATATAGTCGACCTGGATGAAACTAAGATGACCGACACGTTGCGTTTTCGCGGCGGTGAGGGTTTCATCCATTCATGTCAATGATGCCACTTTCCAGCCGTTCTGGCACTCGGAGTCTCTCTGAAAACGAGCCGCCTGCTCTGAGACGGCCCGCCGAACAACGACTGCTTACAGTATAGTCAGGGAAGGCGCCGCACAGCGCGGCGCAACAGGAGGGAACGCATCAATCGATCAAGGCGTGGCGATAGCGGTGCAGCATGTCGGCCAGGCGTTTCACCGGCCCGGTGACGCTGAGCGGCGCCTGATTGTCGACCAGCTTCTGTTGGTACTCGTTCATTTCGCCCAGCAAGCGATCGTAGTAGTAGGCGCGCTTGACGTCGTTCTTGGCGGAGACCACCCGATCGGCGGTGCTGCGGATCTGGCGGTGGAAGGCCGACAGCTCTTCGCTGGCCGGAATTTCCGCTCGCTGCATGCGCTGGTGGGCGATGATCAGGTTCAGCGCCAGACGATACTTGGCGATGTCGTTCGGGAACATCATCAGCAGCTGATTAAGCTGCTGATACAGCGCGGGCAGGTGGTTTTGCCGACGGCGCGCCGCCTTGGTGGTCAGCGCCGACACCGCGCTGCTGACGAACTGGTTGAGCAACGTGCGGCCGGTGCGTTCGCGCGAATTATCGCGGATCAGCAGCAGCACCATCAGCCCGACGCAGCTGCCGAGGAACTGGCCCAGCGCCCCGTCAAGAAACTGGGTCACGTTGAACTCCATCGGGTTGCTCAGCACCAGAATGTTGATGGTCCCCGCCAACAGCCCCAGCGAACCGAGCCGCCGCTTCTGCACCTCGATGCCGATGAAAAACGCCAGCAGGCCAAGGCTGAGACACAGCAGCAAAATGCTCTGCTGGGTCGCCGGCAGGATCACCATGAAGAACAGAGAACCGACCGGGATTGCCGCCAGCATGCCCAGCACGAAATCCATCGCCACCATGCGCGGCGCCGGGGTGCGCATCGCCAGCGAGGTGATCACCGCAATGATCACCATAAAACCGCTGCCGGACGTCCAGCCGGTCCACAGCCACAGCAGGCAGCCGAAGGCCGTCGCCACAAAGGTGCGCAGACCGTTGATCATCGCGTGATGCCCTTCCGCCGAGGTCGGCTTGACCACGGTTTCGTTGCTCAAGACGCCCTCTTCCACCGCGCTGATGCTGCAGTTGGTGTGCACGCCTTTCGACAGCAGCAGGTAGCGCGTCGCCGCGCCGACCCAGCCGGTGATGGTCGGCAGCGTTTCCTCGGAGCGATGCGTGGTCAGCACCTGACGCAACAGCTTCATGCGCTTGTGGATCTCCTGCGGGGTCTCCGCCGGAACCATCAGCTGTTCCCGCAAACTCTCTTTCAGCGCCTGCGGGTGATTCAACAAGATCAGATAGGTTTCACAGGCCTGGGTGATCAGCGTCAGCGACAGGGTATGCAGCGCTTTCACCCGTCGGTTGACCTTCTGCCAGCGCGAGGATTCCATCATCAGGTTGTTGCGCATGCCGTCCAGCGCCGTGGTGCTCTTCACCAGATTGCTCCAGGCGCGGTCGATGTCCTCTTTATCGGCATGGCTGATGCACATCTGCATCAGGCGGTATTGATCCACCAGCAGCTTATCCACCGCCCGATCGATGTCCTGCTTGATCGAACGCGGCGAAAACAGCAGATCGGCCAACACGGCGCTGACGATCCCCAGCACGATCTCGCTGCAACGCTCAATGGCGAACTGCGGCGCTTCCAGCAGGTGGGCCTCGCTGGTGGCGACCGTCACGATGATGATCAGCGCGGTATAGCCGGCCAGCCCCCAGGCGTAGGAGTTCTCCACCTTGATAAGCGAAGAGAGCCAGGTGCAGAAACCGGCCCACATGCAGCACAGCATCAGCATCACTACCGGCGCGCGGGCGGTGGTGATGATGATGAGCAGGCCGACGAAGCAGCCGATAAAGGTGCCGATGATGCGCAGCCAGCCGCGATGGCGAATGGCGCCGGAGAAGGGTTCACCGCCGGCGGCAAAGGCCGGGCCGGCGGCGACGATGGCGGCGGTCATCGCCGACCAGCGCGGGGTTTCCAGATTAAGATGGAAGCCGACGAACAGCGCAAACACAATCGCGAAGCTGAGTTTGAAGGCAAATCTCAGCCGGATAAAGGTTGGGCTGCTCATTAGCCGAACTCACGCAGCCGGTGCATCAGGCGCACAAAAGGCGAGCCGCTGTCGGCATTGCGATCGTTCTTGCCGACGATCACCACGGTGGCGGTGGTGCCGGCCGGGTACGGATGCTGTTGGTCCTTGGCGTCCAGCAGGATCTTCACCGGCACGCGCTGCGCCAGGCGCACCCACTCCAGGTTGCTGTCGATCGAGGCCAACCCTTTGTTGTTCACCGTGCTGCTGCTGTTGTTCACCGCCGCCGCCACGCTATCGACGGTGCCGTGCATGATGCGGTTGCTGCCGAGCGGGGTAATCTCCGCGCGATCGCCCTTATTCAGGCCGTTCAGCTTGGTCTCTTCCAGGTACGCCAGGATGTAGAAGGAATCTTTCTTCACCAGCGCCACCGCGACCGACCCGCGGGTGATGTATTCACCGGCGTGTACGTTGAGGTTGGTGATCCAGCCATCGGCCGGGGCGCGCACCGTGGTGCGCTCCAGATCCAACTGCGCCAGCTCGCGAGCCGCAATGGCCTTCGCCAGCTGGTGCTGCACGGTCTGCAGCGAGTTGTTCGACTGGTCAATCTCTTCCTGCGACATCGCCTGCACGCCCAACTTCACGCGGCGGCCGGCCTCACGCCGTTTTTCCGCCGCCAGCGTCTGATAGTAGGCGACGTCGGCGCCGGCTTCCGCCAAGGCCTGCTCATAACGCGGCCGATCGACCACGAACAGCACCTGGCCTTTCTTGACCAGTTGGTTGTCCACCACCGGCACGTCGGTCAGCAGGCCGCTGACGTCCGGCGCGATCGCCACCACGTCGGCGGTAAACTTGGCGTCACGCGTCCACGGCGACTCGGTGTAGAACACCCAGGCCTTGAATACCGCGGCAATGCCCAGCAGCACAAGAATCAAAGTGATCGCGATTCGGGTTATTTTTATCGAAAAATTTTTCACAGCGACCTCAAACAAAAAGACACGAAATCAGATAAAACAAGCAGCAATACAGCGCGGTATTAAACAGCGCCGGATGCCAGACAAAATCGTAAATCCCCGTCGGCTGCAGCAGGCGGCGCAAGAGAAAAAACAGCGCCAGCGACACCAGCAGCTCGAAAAACACCGGCGGAAACGACAGTCCGAAGATGACCATAACCGGAAGCAAACTCATCACTTTTTCCTTATTGTTCACTGCGCCGGGGAAAGACAGGTCTCGCCATTCACATTCTCTTTACATTTTAGCGTGCGCGCGCCACAAATCTTGACCAGGCAGCTTGTCCAGGTCACGAACCCGAAAAAAGGTTAAACTTTGGGGCAGACATCCACGACAGGGATTGCGAGGGTGCCGGAGGAGCGGCAGGATGACGTCGCCGCTCGCTCTCGCACGTTGGTGAGGTCTATTCACCCGACCACGTTATATTAGCCTGCTTACTATCAAGGCATCAACAATCTGTGATCTAAATCACTTTTAAGCCAGAGTGAATAATGGAAAGATTAAAACGCATGTCGGTATTCGCCAAAGTGGTTGAGTTCGGGTCGTTTACCGCGGCCGCGCGTCAACTCGACATGAGCGTTTCATCGATCAGCCAAACCGTCTCGAAACTGGAAAATGAGCTGCAGGTCAAGCTGTTGAACCGCAGCACGCGCAGCATCGGCCTGACCGAGGCCGGCAAGATTTACTATCAGGGCTGCCGACGCATGCTGCAGGAAGTCAGCGAAGTGCATGAGCAGCTGTACGCGTTTAACAATACGCCCGCCGGCACGCTGCGCATCGGCAGCTCGTCCACCATGGCGCAAAACGTGCTGGCGAACATGACCGCCGAGATGATGAAAGAGTACCCGGGTCTGACGGTCAACCTGGTGACCGGCATACCGGCGCCGGATCTGATCACCGACGGTCTGGATCTGGTGATCCGCACCGGCGCGCTGCAAGACTCGAGTCTGTTCTCGCGCCGCCTGGGGCAGATGCCGATGGTGGTGTGCGCCGCCAAAAGCTACCTGAGCCAGCACGGCACGCCACAGAAGCCGAGCGACATGGTCAACTTTTCCTGGCTGGAGTACAGCGTGCGGCCCGACAGCGAATTCGAACTGATGTCGCCGGAAGGCATCACCACGCGCATTTCCCCGCAGGGGCGCTTCGTCACCAACGACTCCTCCACCATGATCCGTTGGCTGAAAAACGGCGCCGGCATCGCCTACGCCCCGCTGATGTGGGTGATCGAAGAGATCAAACGCGGCGAGATCGAGATCCTGTTCAAAAGCTACCATTCGGATCCGCGGCCGATCTACGCGCTCTATACCGAGAAGGACAAACTGCCGCTGAAGGTACAGGTGTGCATCAACTATTTAACCGACTATTTCGAACGCGTAGCGGCGGTCTATCAGGGTTATCGCTGAGCAGCGCTTAAATAGCGGCGCGCCAGCGCGGCCAGCAGCATCAGCGCCAACATGCCGATGCCCCACAGCAGCCAGACGGCGTAGCCCGCCCAGGCCAGCAGCAGAGGAAAATAGCTCGCCAGCCCGCTGCCCAGCTGTTTCAGCCACGGCAGCCAAGTGTCCAACACCGTCTGCGGCACCAGGCTCAGCGCACCGTTCACCGGCAACGTTGCGTTTCCGGCCGCCTCCGCCAACGTCGGCAGCCAGGTCAGCAGGCCGGATACGCCCCAGGCCAGCAACGTCCACAGCGCCATGGCGCCGAGCAGCAGCGCGACCGTCCAGCCGCCCCGATTCACGGCACACCGCCGCCGCACTGCGGACAAAAGCGGCTGCCCGGCGGCAACGGCGCGGCGCACTGTCCGCAGGTGGCGCTCACCGCAGCAAACGGCTGGCCGCAGCGGTGACAATAACGCGCGCCCGGCTTATTCACGGCCCGGCATTCCGGGCACTGCGGCCCCTGTTCGCCATGCTGGCTATAGCGGTTGCCATGGTGGCCACCGCCGTGGCCCGCGCGCCGATGACCGCCGTTAATACCGCCTTGCCCCAACAACCTTTTCAGTAAGCTCATCCCGCCTCTCCTCTGTGCATTCACGCTGAAGCTCACTGTAAACCCTGGAGTAAACTCCAGGGTAAAGCCCGGCGATGAGGATTTACGTTTCATTACATCGTAATAATGGCAAGGCTTTGATGCCGTTAACAAAAGCATCATCGGCATTATCCCACGCCGCTGCGCTGCGTTATGCTGCGGGCACCTCTCCCTGCATCAGGAATAACCATGAAAAAAATCATACTGGACTGTGACCCGGGGCATGACGACGCCATCGCCCTGCTGCTGGCCTGGGGCAATCCGCAGATCGACCTGCTGGCGGTCACCACCGTGGTGGGTAACCAAACGCTGGACAAAGTGACGCGCAACGCCCTCGCGGTGGCGCGCATCGCCAATATCACCGGCGTGCCCTTCGCCGCCGGCTGCCCGCGCCCGCTGGTGCGCAATATCGAAGTGGCACCCGACATTCACGGCGACTCCGGCCTCGATGGCCCGGTGCTGCCGGAGCCTCACCTGCAGCTGGACTCGCGCCACGCGGTGGATCTGATCATCGATACCGTGATGGCCCACCCGCCCGGCAGCGTGACGCTGGTGCCGACCGGCGGCCTGACCAATATCGCCATGGCGGTGCGTAAAGAGCCGCGCATTGCCGAGCGGGTCAAGGAAGTGGTGCTGATGGGCGGCGGCTATCATGTGGGCAACTGGAGCGCGGTGGCGGAGTTCAATATCAAAATCGATCCCGAGGCGGCGCACATCGTGTTCAATGAAAAATGGCCGCTGACCATGGTCGGGCTGGATCTCACCCACCAGGCGCTGGCCACGCCGGCAGTCTGCGAACGCATCGCCACCCTCGGCACCCGGCCGGCCACCTTCGTCGGCGAACTGCTGGCATTCTTTGGCCGTATGTACCAACAGGCGCAGGGCTTCAGCGCCCCGCCGGTGCACGATCCTTGCGCAGTGGCCTATGTGATCGATCCGAGCGTTATGTCGGTGCGCAAAGTGCCGGTGGATATCGAGCTGACCGGCACCCTGACGTTGGGCATGACGGTCGCGGACTTCCGCGCGCCGCCGCCGCCGGACTGCCACACCCAGGTCGCGGTCAAACTGGATCAGGATAAATTCTGGGATCTGGTGGTGGATGCGCTGGAGCGGATCGGCGACGTGGAGTAAGCGCACAAGAGACGAGATTAACGCGCTTGGGCAGGCGCGTTAGTCTGTATTCTGCCGCGGCAACGGGGAGGCTCAAGTCATAACCGCTTTTATTTCCAATGCAGCAGAACAATCCTAATAATAAATTATTTCATGAAAATTTAAAAAAACAGATAAAGACAGGAAGAATCTTAATAAAATTAAAACCATGAAAATCACATTGAATTTAAAAATCAGCAATGGAAAACGATGAAGTAAATCTCCACCGTCACGCCGCCATTGACGGCATCAATTAAACAAGCAGATACCTCTTTTATTCTTCACACTGCCTGCCAATCTAGGCCGTTGCCGGGATACCCCACGATATCCACACACGCAAGAACCACAAACAACCCATTGATTTTAATTAATAAAAACAACATTAAGATTAAAAATTGACTGAATCACAATAGATTTGAGAAAATAGCGCGTCTGTTTTTGCAAACAACAAAAATGCCTTTTGCGAGTGAAAAATACGGCTTAACCTTTCTTTGGGCAAACAGCCTCGCGCATTCTCAGGGCAAATATTATTTATCGCTTTACCATAAAGACGGTTTAAATTTCCCGTGAGACATTTTCGATTTCAACATTACACGCATTTCAACACCAGGATAAAGGATAGGGAATAATCAAAGCATGCATTTAATAAACGCTATCAGGCCTTGGCAGGTTAACCATGGCCGATAAATCTCCCGCTAACGCAGCGACCATCGCCGTGCTGCCCCTGCTGCTGATCTGGATGGCGGCGGTCCTGCCGGTCTATCATCCCAACATGGGCGGCGACGGTCTGGCGCTGCCGCAAAACATTCTGGCCTGGGGCGTCATGGCGCTCACTACGCTGATCGTGACGTTTACCGTTTGCCTGGGTCGCATCCACCTTTCGCTCACGCCCACCGCGCGCCTGTTGCTGCTCGGCATCGCCGTGCTGGCGCTGCCGTTGCTGTATACCCGCCCCGAATGGCGCGAAGACGCCCTGTGGCGCTGCGCCGGTTTGCTCGGCGGTTGGTTGTTCTATGTCGCCTGCCTGCAGCTGCGCGTCACCGCACGGCAGCGCGAGCTGCTGCTGTTCGGCCTGTTGTTTGCCGTCGGCATTCAGGCGTTGTTGGCGGCTTTACAGCTGTTCGCCCCCGCGCTGGCCTGGGTATCCCCTAACGGCGGCCGGGTCTACGGCGTCTTTCAGCAGCCGAACGTGCTGGGCAGCTTTATCGCCACCGGGCTGGCTTTGGCGCTCTGGCTGCTGCTGGCTCCCTTCTCTGCGCCGACACGGCGGCAAATCCCGCTGCTCGCGCTGCTGGCCGCTTTCTCCGCCCTGCTGGTGCTGATCCAGTCGCGCGCCGCCTGGTTGGGGGCCGCATTGGCGGCGGCGCTGCTGCTGTGGCGCTTTGCCCGCCAACGCCCGGCCGCAAGCCGCTGGGCCGGCGGCGCGCTGCTGCTGGGCGCCGCGATCGGTCTGACGGTGCTGTTCACCGGTTTTGGTCTGGATGGCCGCGCTGGCCTGATCGGACGGGAGCTTTCCAACAGCGCGCGCCTGACCATGCTGCACGACGTCGGCGCCATGATCCTGGCCAAGCCGCTGCTGGGCTGGGGCTACGGCGGCTTTGAATACAGCTTCGCGCACTTCCGCCTGCAGACAATGCCCTGGAGAGAAGTGCTGGAAGTCGCCGGGCATCCGCACAATGAAATCCTGCTGTGGTGGGTCGAGGGCGGCCTGACGGCGCTGGCGGGTATCGCTATCGTCCTTGCCGCCGGCGTACGGCTGCTGAAAAGCGCCTGGCAACGGGATCGAGAACAGCAGAACGGTGCGCGCGTCGGCCTGTTCCTGGTGCTGCTGCCGATGCTGATACACACTCAGCTGGAATACCCTTTCTATCTGTCTGCGCCGCACTGGCTGGCGTTTCTGCTGCTGCTGGCGCTGCTGGACGGCCAAACCGGCGAGCCCCGCCCGCTGCCGTTCGCCAAAGCCCTGAGCCTGCCGGTGGCGCTTGCGGCGCTCGGCGTGCTGGTGATGGCGGCCTTCGCCTGGCAAGGGCGCATGGCGCTCACTCAGTCGGAGCGCACTATGCTGGCCAACATCGACAGCATCGAGCAGATGCCGCCGCCGGCCGCCTGGATCTACCGGGAGCGCAAAACCTTCGACGAGCAATCTCACGCGCTGCTGGTCTATAACCAAACGCGCGATGATGCCCTGTTGACCGGCTATCAGCAGTGGGCCAATGCCTATCTGCAGCACCGCATCGACGCCAACGTCTACGCCACGCTGATCATGATCTTGCGCTATCAGGGGGATCAGGCACAAGCCGATGCTCGCCAGCGGGAAGCCGCTTTTCTGTTTGCGCGGGATGCGCGGTTCAGGTAGGGACAACGAGGTGAGAGCGATGCCTCGCCGCTCTCACCTGCGTCATTTTATGTAGCAAAATTAACGCGGCAAAATCGCGCACTCTTTATCCAGCAGCGACTCTACCGAAGCGCGATTGCCGACGTCCCAGCCGCGCTTCGAGGCCAGCAAAATAAACCCCCGTTGGCCGCCAAACGTAGTGGGCACTAACGCCACGCCATATTCCGCCATCTGCGGCGGCGACAGATGGAAATAATCCGCCAGATCCTTAATCGGGTAAACGCCCATCGCGGTTGGCTGCATCACGCGGCGCGCGTAGTAGGTGTGGCGCAACAGCTTATCCGGCAAGGGCCGCCATTGTTCCTGTATGTAGGGGCGTTCCGCCTGCAATTGACGCCGCACGTCCTCACGCAGACAGGTCAGGTGAATATGCAATTGGTTTTGGCTGCGGCCGTATGCGGAGTTGATCGCCATGCCCAACATATCATCCGGCACCGGCCCGCCATATTCGGCGGCCAGCCGATAACGCATCAGCCAGGCATAGCCAAAATAGTCCGTCCGTTCCCCGGCCAACAGCTGCGGGCTTTCGATGCCGGAGAGCGGCGCCGTCGGAACCAGAATAAAATGATAGGGGTAACGCGGATTTTGCAGCACGCTGAAGCCCTGGGCCTTCCCCTGCGGCATATAAATCTGCTCACAGGGCGCCGGATCGCGCTTTTGCTGATAATTGGCCATGCAAAGCTTATCGACTACGCCCCACAGCGCATCGGAGCGGGCGCAGCCCGTCAGGGACAGGACGCCCAGCGCCAGCAGCCAACGCCGGGCGGGTATAGCCAGACGCGTCATCATCGTATTGCTCTGTTTTTTCGCCACGTCAATTTTATTCCATTATATCGTGCAGGCTACGGCGTCCTGCCGCGCTTAGCGTTACGAATGCGAGAAAGGCCGCAAAATGGAGCATGATTGAGGGGCCAACGCGTGGCCCCTGGAGGAAAAATTACGCCGTGCCGCCGACGGTGAGCGTGTCCAGTTTCAGCGTCGGTTGGCCGACGCCCACCGGCACGCTCTGGCCTTCTTTGCCGCACACGCCCACGCCTTTATCGAGCGCCAGATCGTTGCCGACCATCGAGATCTGCTGCATAGCCTCGATGCCGGAGCCGATCAGCGTCGCCCCCTTCACCGGTTTAGTGATGCGGCCCTTCTCGATCAGATAGGCTTCGGTGGTGGAGAACACGAACTTGCCGGAGGTGATATCCACCTGGCCGCCGCCAAAGTTCGGCGCGTACAGGCCGTACTCAACACTGGCGATGATCTCTTCCGGCGTCGATTTACCCGCCAGCATGTAGGTATTGGTCATGCGCGGCATCGGCAGATGCGCGTAGGACTCGCGGCGGCCGTTGCCGGTCGGCGCGACGCCCATCAGGCGCGCGTTGAGCTTGTCCTGCATGTAGCCTTTCAGCACGCCGTTTTCGATCAGCACGTTGTACTGGCCCGGCACGCCTTCGTCGTCGATCGCCAGCGAACCGCGGCGCCCTTGCAGGGTGCCGTCGTCCACCACGGTACACAGCTCAGACGCCACCCGCTCGCCCATATGGCCGCTGAACACCGAGGTGCCGCGCCGGTTGAAGTCGCCTTCCAGGCCATGGCCCACCGCTTCGTGCAGCAGCACGCCCGGCCAGCCGGCACCCAACACCACCGGCATATTGCCGGCCGGCGCCGCTACCGCGCCGAGGTTGACCAGCGCCATGCGCACCGCTTCTTTAGCGTAAGCGTCGGCGCGCACGTCGCCGTCGACGGTTTCCAGGAAGTAGTCATAGCCGAAACGGCCGCCGCCGCCGCTGGAGCCGCGCTCACGCTTGCCGTCCTGCTCCACCAGCACGCTGACGGAAAGGCGCACCAGCGGGCGAACGTCCGCCGCCAGCGTGCCGTCGGTGGCGGCCACCAACACCTGCTCGTAAACGCCGGTGATGCTGGCGTTCACTTCCTGCACCCGCGCATCGGCGGCGCGCGCCACCTTGTCGACGCGGTGCAACAGGGCGATTTTCTCTTCGCGCGGCAGGCTTTGCAGCGGATCGAGCAGCGGGTACAGCGCTCGATAACCGATTTCGCCCAGGGTATGCGCCCGCCCGTCGCCCTGCTCGCGCACGATGCTGCGCGCCGCCTGGGCGCTCTGCTGCAGCGCATTCAGAGTGATCTGATCGGCATAGGCGAACCCGGTCTTCTCACCGCTGACGGCGCGCACGCCGACGCCCTGGTCGATATTGTAAGAGCCATCCTTGATGATGCCGTCCTCGATCACCCAGGCTTCGTGATAGCTGGACTGAAAATAGAGATCGGCGTAGTCGATACGGCGTTCTGCCAGTTGACCCAGTACCGAGTACAGGTCTTGATGACTCAGCTTGTTGGTAGCGAGTAACTGCTCACTGACAAACGTCAGACTCATAATGGTTTCACTCTTGATTGGAGGATAACTTGTCAGACGGCGCCGTCAGCGACGTCTGGAATCGGTTGTGCTGCAGCACCGGCATCTGCGCACGAATATTTTTCAGGCTTGCGGCGTCCACGCGCACCTTCAGTGCCGCCACGGCGTCCGGGTTCTCGGTCAGTACCTTGCCCCAGCCGTCGACGGCCAGCGTGTGGCCCCAGGTGCGACGGGTCGGCCCGTGGCGCCCCACCTGCGCCGGCGCCAGGATCATGCACTGGTTCTCGATCGCTCGGGCACGCAGCAGGATTTCCCAATGCGCCTCGCCGGTTACCCGCGTAAAGGCCGCCGGCACCGAAATCAGTTCGGCGCCCTGCGCCCGCAGCGCCTGGAACAGCGCGGGGAAGCGCAGATCGTAGCATATGGTCATGCCCAAACGCCCGACCGGCGTATCCACCACCGTCAGGTGCTGCCCATGCTGGTAGGTATCCGACTCGCGGTAATGGCCGTGCGCGTCGTTGATGTCCACATCGAACATGTGCAGCTTGTCGTAGCGGGCGCGGATCTCGCCCTGCTCGTCGAACAACAGGCTGCTGGTGGTGATAAGCTCCGGGTTCTCACGGCTGACGAGCGGCATCGAGCCCACCAGCAACCACACGCCATAGCGGCGCGCCAGTTCGCGCACCGCATTCTGCAGCGGGCCATCGCCCTGTTTTTCCGCCTGTTGGCGGTAGGCTGCGGAGTTGGCGAACAGCAGCGCGTTCTCCGGCGTCATGACCAGTTTTACCCCGGCATTGAGCTGCTTAATCTGCTGTTCAATCTGGGCCAGGTTATCGCGCACCTGATCGCCACTGCACAACTGCAACAACGCAACGTTAGCATTCCTCATGACGCCTTATCCTCCTTTGACTTACGCTGTACCTCATTGATCTTCGGCTGGTCGAGATCGCCGCCGATATGGTAGCGAATCAGCGAAATCTTGCTCCACAGCGGCCCCAGCACCTGCGAGGCGGCGAACACCGCCGCGCCGACGATCGGGTTAACGACAAACGCCGTGGCCACGCCGACGGTCGCTGAAATCGCCGGCGCCACCACCGCTTCCATATCGATGCGGCGGCGCGCCAAATCGATCTGGCCGCTCATAGCAATATCCGCCGCCAAGCCATCGATCAATAGATTATCAGTATGCATTATGCCATCTTTCAGCCAGGCGGTACTGCGGATGGAATCAAAGTAGAAGCCTTTGCCGAAGGTATCGCTGAAGTCGAACTGCAGCTTGCGCAGCAAAGCGTCGAAGCTGACCAGCCGCAGCAGCTGACCGGCGCGGCCGCCGCCCATGCTGTCGATCTCGCCCTTGCCCATTTTGACCTGCAACGCGCCGCTCAGCGTATCGACCCGCGGCTGCCACGGCGTGCCATGCCAGTACAGATCGAAATCCACGTCGTAAGGCGCTCCCTTGAGCGGAATGGTGATGCCAAAGAAGGCGGCGGTTTCATCAATCTTGCCGCCGAGCAGCTTGCCTTTCAGCGAGCTGCGCTCTTCCTGCGCGTTTTGTTTCCACAGGCCGGTGGCGGTCATGCGCCCTTGGCCGGTATCGACCAGGCCGTGATCCAGCGTCAGAGTATCGCCCCGATTAGTCAGATCCGCCTCGACCTTGCCGAGGTTCTGCCCCAGTACCCAGCACGACTTGCAGCGCAACATCAACGAAGGCCAGTCGCGGAAGGAAACTTTTTCGGTCGACGGCGGTGGCGTGCCCGCCGTGTTTTTCGTCTCTGCGAACTGCGGGTTGTAATACAGATAATTGATATCGGCGCGCCACGGCCCGCGATCGGCCACCCGCAGGCTGCCGTCCACTTCGTCGCTCTTGGCGCTCACGAGGGTAGCGCCAAGCTGTTTCTCGGCCGACAGCGTCAGCTTATGCCAGGCCTGGCCGCCCAACAGCAGCTGCGGCGTGGTCAGCGCCACGGTGGTGGGGAAGCTGAAACCGCCCACCTGGCCGCTGCCGCCGCCCTGTTTCAGCGCCGGCGCGAGCAGCGCCAGCCACTGCTCACCGTCCAGCGCCGGCAGATTCAGCGTCATCGACTTACCGGCCGGCAGCGGCGGCGTGCCGCCCCCGTTGGTTTGCCAGGCGGCGCGCGCCAGATTCACCTGTTTTTTATCGAAGTTCCATTCGCTGTTGAAACGGTTCTGTTTGCCCGCGCTGCCGGTCAACATGAAGCCGTTCAAACCGCCTTTGACCTTGACGTTCACCGGCAGCGCCTCTCCCGGCGCCTTGTCCAGCGGCGAAGGTAAGTGACTGCCCACTTTCTTCAAATCCGCGTCGAGACCGATATCGTAGCTGGCCGAACCTTGGTGCGGCAGCGTGATGGCCACCTGGCTCTGCCAGGGCGCGCTGCCGCTGAGCGCATCGGCTGCCTCTTTCGGCAGGCCGGGGAACTTGCCCGGCTGCCAGTCTCCTTTCAGACCAACGTTGACCTTGTAGTCACGCTCGCCTTCCTGCGTAGTGAAGTTGACCGCCACCGGTTGCCCGAACCAGTTGGCCGACAGGGTGTCGCTCTCCAGATTGCCGTTGTTGAAACGGAATTTGCCGCTGAGCTTCTGCAGCTCGCTTTCCAGCGGTTTTATCAGCAACGAATTATTGTTCAGCGCCACTTCACCGGTGGCTTTGACCTGCTCGCCGTCCAGCGGGATATCTAGATGTAAGCGCCCACTGACATCGCCGCCGATCTGCAGCTGCTCCAGCGCCGCCCCCAGCGAATCGTGCAACGGCGTCTGCATAAAGTAGTCATGCACATCGCTGCCCGCACCTGCGACTTCGGCGTCGATCAGCAATCGCTCTTTCAGGTAATCCGGGATCACCGCGCTGATATTTTTACCCGCCACCTTGCCCAACCGGGTTTGCGGCGCATGCATCCACAGCCCCTCGTTGGCGAAATCGAGATCGATCGCCAAATCGGTCAGCGCCGGCCAGCCCGGTTGGAACTGGAAGGTGGCATGGCGCAGCGGTACGAAGACTTCGAACTGTCCTTCGTTTTTGCGATACGGGAAGTGCTGCGGATCGCCGGAATAAATCAGCGTGGCGTTATCCACCTGGCCGCCCTGAATGGCGCCGCTCAGGTAGTCCACCAGATGCTTGCCCATCAACGGTTCCGGGAAATAGCGCCAGGCGTCGGCGCCGTCATACAGGCGGATGCCCGCCAGGATGTTCAGCCACGGATCGCCCTTGGCCGGCTGCTGATAACGGAAATCGCCGTTGACCCACAGCGACTTCGCCTTGACGTCCAGCCCCTGGCTCGCCAGCTCCCAGCCCTGATCGTTATAGCGCCAGGTCAGCGCGCCACGCGCGCGGCTGACTTCAAGCGGCGCTCGGAACATGTCGCCGTAAGGCAGGGTGCTGTCGGTAAGCCCCAGCGTCAGGCGGCCGTTCTCCACCCCGCCGCTCAACGCCCCGGAGAAGTGGTTAACGCCCGGCAGCGGTTCCCAACGCTGCCAGCTGACATCGCGCCACAGCGCCTGGAAACGGCTCTTTTCCGGCTGCTTGAGCGGAATGTCCAGCGCCAGCGCTTCCAATTGCCCCTGCGGCTGCAGATCGTTCCAGCGGTCGAGCACGTCCGGGCTGAGGAACGAGAAGGTCGGCAACAGCGCCGACAGACGCTCCAGCTGAATATCAGTCGCGCGCACACGCAGTTCTTCATTCTGCGCCGGCCCCATGAATTCGGTGTTTTCCGGCAGCCACAGCGCGGAAAGCCCGCCCTGCGGCCAGGCCTGGCCGTCGGTGCTCAAACGCAGTTGCGGCACGTCGAGCTGCCAACCGGTGCCCTGGCGGCGCAGCGACAGCGCCAGATTATCCACGTCCAGCCGGTGCTGCGCGGCGCCGGTGTCCCAGTTGGCCGCCCCCTGCTTGAGCAACGCATTGCCGCCGGCGATCTGGCCGTTCTGCACCTGCAGCCAGGCCGCTAGGCTGAAGTCGGCGCTTTCCAGCCCGGTGTTGGCGCGCAGCCAGCGGGTAAACCAGGGTTTCATGTCGATGTTATCGGCCTGCAGGTAGACCGTGCCGGTATCCAGCAGGCCCTGATTATCGCGCAGGTCCATGCGCAGCTGCACCACGCCGTGTTGGCCGTTCAGCGTAGACAGACTGATCTGCCCCTCGGCGCGGTGGCGATCGCGGCCGTTGAGCCAGGTCAGCTGGGGAATGTCAAATTCGGCGCGCGCGCCGGCGGGCGTCAGGAACGAGATACGGCTGTCACGCAAATCGAAATGATCGAGCTGGCGCAGCATCAGATCGCTGATCTTGCCCGGCTCAAGGCCTTCGCCCTGCTGGTCGCCGCCCAGCGTGGCGTTCAAGTCGAGGCGGAATTGGTAGAAGGTCAGATCGCGGAACTGCCAGCGCCAGTGCAGCAGCGACTGCCACACGTCCAACGCCAGCGTCACGCGCTCGATATGCACATCGCTTTTGGGCAGCGTAGCGCTCAGGTTGCGCATTTCAAGCTGCGGGCCGAACGTTTCCCAGCTGCCCTGCACGAAATCCATCCGCACGGGCACGCCGGACAGCTTCTCCACCTGCGCCAGCAGTTGCGGGCGGTAGTCGTTCAGCTTCGGCAGCATCAGGCGCAGCCCGCTGATCAGCAGCGCCACAATCACAATTAGGGTGGCGCCTGTTGCTAACAGAATCCCAGGCAGTCGCCTCACGCAGTTCTCCTTGCTCCGCTGCCTGGCAACGGGAATATCTATGCACTGACGGGCCCGGCGTGCCGGGCCCCTACCGATGTCGGGCGGGCTACATCATGACGACGTCGAACTGCTCCTGGCTGTACAACGGTTCGATCTGCACCTTCACCTGTTTGCCGACGAAAATCTCCACTTCGGCCAGCGCGTGCGACTCTTCGCTCTTCAGCGCTTCGCCGACCGCCGCGGAGGCGTACACCAGGAAGCGATCGGAATCGTAGGCGTGATGCACGCGCACAATTTCGCGCAGGATCTCGTAGCACACGGTTTCCACCGTTTTCACGGTGCCGCGCCCATTGCAAGTAGGACAATCGTGACAGAGCACATGTTCAATGCTTTCACGCGTTCGTTTACGCGTCATTTCAACTAAGCCTAGCTGAGAGAAGCCGTTGATCGTGGTTTTTACCCGATCTTTACTCAACGCCTGCTCCAGCGAGTGCAGCACCCGGCGGCGATGCTCTTCGTTGTTCATATCGATGAAGTCGATAATGATGATGCCGCCCAGGTTGCGCAGCCGCAGCTGGCGGGCAATGGCTTGCGTCGCCTCGATGTTGGTATTGAAGATGGTTTCATCGAGGTTGCGGTGGCCGACGAAGGCGCCGGTGTTGATGTCGACGGTGGTCATCGCCTCGGTCTGATCGATGATCAGATAACCGCCGGACTTCAGCTCCACCTTGCGCTCCAGCGCGCGCTGGATCTCGTTTTCCACATCGTACAGATCGAAAATCGGTTGGCTGCCGGTATACAGCTCCAGCTTGCGGGTGATGTCCGGGATATACTCGCCGGTAAACTCCACCAGCAGATCGTGCGTCAACCGCGAATCGACGCGAATGCGATCCAGCGCCGCGCCGGCGAAGTCGCGCAGGATGCGCTGCGCCAGCGCCAGCTCGCCGTACAGCTTGTATTTGGTCTGGTTGCGCTTCTTGCGCTCCATCACCTTGGTCCACAGGCGTTTGAGGAACGCAGCGTCCTGCGCCAGCTCCTCCTCGCCGATGCCCTCCGCCGCGGTGCGGATGATAAAACCGCCCAGCTCGTCGCAGTGCGGCGCAACGATGGACTTCAGGCGTTCGCGCTCGGCTTCGCTTTCAATGCGCTGCGACACGCCGACGTGCGCCGCGCCCGGCATGAAGACCAGATAGCGCGAAGGCAGCGTAATGTCGGTAGTCAGACGCGCACCCTTGGTGCCGAGCGGATCTTTCACCACCTGCACCATCAGGTCTTGCCCCTGGCGCACCAGCTCGGCGATGTCGCGCACGTGGAAGTTTTTCCGCTCGTCGCCGGCGACGCATTCGGTATGCGGCATGATGTCGGAGGCGTGCAGGAAGGCGGCCTTGTCCAGGCCGATGTCGACGAACGCCGCCTGCATCCCCGGCAGGACGCGGCTGACGCGCCCTTTATAGATATTGCCGACGATGCCGCGTTTGGATTCGCGTTCGATATGAATCTCTTGCAGAATGCCGCCATCGATATAGGCGACCCGCGTTTCAGACGGTGTGATATTAACCAGTAGCTCAGCTGTCATGCCTTCTCCTCAGAGCCGGTCGATAATGGCAGCGCCCATCAACCGGTTCTTACATCACGTAATGCGACAAAATTACTGAGCAGCTCATGTGTTTCGACCAGTGGCAGACCGACCACCGCGTGATAACTCCCGGTTATCGTTCTGACGAAACAACCACCCTTTCCTTGAATGCCGTAGGCGCCCGCTTTATCCATCGGTTCGCCCGTAGCAATATAGTCGCGGATATCCTGTTGCGACAGGCTGCGGAACGTCACGTCGGTCACCACCAGCTGGCAACGCACGTCTTGGCGATCGGCGATCGCCACCGCCGTCATCACCTGATGCTGTTTGCCCGACAGGGCCGCCAGCATCTGTGCCGCATGGGCTTCGTCGCGCGGCTTCTCCAGCACCCGGCCGTTGAGCACCACGATGGTGTCGGCGCCCAGCACCGGCCGATCTTCCTGCGCCAGCGCCACGCCCGCTTTGGCCTTGTCCTGCGCCAGGCGGCGCACATAGGCTTCTGCGGCTTCGCCTTCCCGGCGCTGCTCTTCGGTATGCGTCAACAGGATGTCGAACGATACGCCCAGCAGGGTCAGCAGTTCACGTCGACGTGGGGAGCCGGAGGCCAGATAAAGCGAAGTCATTGAGATACCCTTACTGTACGGCGAACTGACGGCGGATTTTGCGCATCAATAGGAATAACCACGGCCACAAAATGCCGTTTACCACACTACTCCAGAACACCTCTGGGCGGAAAGAGACGTTGATCACTAAAAACTCAGCCCAGAACACCACCACGTCCATCGACAGCGACAGCAGCACGACGATCAGCGCCTGTTGCCACAGCGCCATATTGCGGAACAGTTGGAATTTGAACGCCACCAGGTAGGCGATGATGCCCAGCGCCAGCGCGCGCACGCCCAGCGTGGAGCCGAGGATCAGATCCATGATCAACCCCAGCACGAAACCGGTGCCGACGTTGACGCGGTGCGGCAAGGCCATCACCCAGTAAATGAGGATCAGCACCAGCCACGAAGGCCGGAACATGTAGATCTGTTCCGGCCACGGCATGATTTGCAGCACCAACGCCACCAGGAACGACAGCCAGATGATCCAGCGCCCGTGGCTGCGGTAACTGTTCATTGCACCACTCCCGCCGCGGCAGGCTGGGCTGGAGGCTGGGCAGACGCCGGAGCGACGGTTTGCGGCGCCACGCCGGTGGCCGGCGCCGGCAGCTGCGGCCCGACCGAACCGGCAGGCGGCAACACCTGCGGCATCATCTGCATCAGGCGCTCATTGGCCACGCGGTGAACTTCGTCCGGCGGCAACGGCATGTCGCCGTTGCGATCGGCGCCCCACAGCAGCAGCAGGTAGCGCAAGCGCTGCAGACCGGCGGTCGGCCGTGCCTGAATCACAGTGTAAGCGCGTTGATTGTCGACCTTGACCGAAGAGACTACCGCCACCGGATACCCTTCCGGGAAACGGCCGCCGAGGCCGGAGGTCACCAGCACGTCGCCAACGCGGATATCGGTATTGTTCGGCAGGTGTTCCAGCTGCAGATCGTCGGCGCAGCCGCTGCCTGCGGCGATCACCCGAATATCGTTGCGCAGCACCTGAATCGGCAACGCGTGCGAGGCATCGCAGATCAGCAGCACGCGGCTGGTCACCTTCGCCACCGCCACGACCTGGCCAACTACGCCCTTGTCACTGATCACCGGCTGGCCTTCATAGACGCCGTTATCCGACCCTTTGTCGATAACGACCTGGTCGCTATACGGATCGGAACCGGTGGAGATCACCTGGGTGACCATCTTGTGTTCGTCCTGGCGCAGCGGGGAACCCAGCAGCTCGCGCAAGCGGGCGTTTTCCTGCTTGAATTGGCCAAGAAGAAGAATATCGCTGTTTTTCAGCAGCAGTTCCTGCCGCAGAGCTCGGTTTTCCAGCTCCAGCTGTTGGCGGGTGGCCAGCGTTTCCGACACGCTGTCCAAAACTTTACGCGGCCCGTTGGCCAGAAAATAGAAAGGGCTGACTGCGGTGTCCATGTAGTTACGTATCTTCACGAACGTGCCGAGCCGGCTGTCGGCAACGATCAGGCCAATGGCCGCGATCACCGCCAAAAAAAGTCGCAGTTGCAGGGAAGGCCCCCTGCTAAAAATCGGCTTCATAAATTATGCGAGTTCCTCGACAACAGAAAGAGGAACCGTACCCGATTTTCGCTGTGCGCATTCATCCGATACGATTCCTCCTTCCAGGGGCTGACTATTCTTCGCTGAACAAATCGCCGCCGTGCATGTCGATCATTTCCAACGCCTTGCCGCCGCCGCGCGCCACGCAGGTCAGCGGATCTTCCGCCACCACGACCGGGATGCCGGTTTCTTCCATCAGCAGGCGATCGAGGTTGCGCAGCAACGCGCCGCCGCCGGTCAAGACCATGCCGCGTTCGGAAATGTCGGAGGCCAATTCTGGCGGGCACTGCTCCAGCGCAACCATCACCGCGCTGACGATGCCGGTCAGCGGCTCTTGCAGGGCTTCGAGGATTTCATTGGAGTTCAGGGTAAAGCCGCGCGGTACGCCTTCAGCCAGGTTACGGCCGCGCACTTCGATTTCGCGCACTTCGTCGCCCGGATAGGCAGAACCGATTTCGTGCTTGATGCGCTCTGCGGTGGCTTCGCCGATCAGCGAGCCATAGTTGCGGCGCACATAATTGATGATGGCTTCATCGAAACGGTCACCGCCGATGCGCACGGAAGAGGAGTACACCACGCCGTTCAGCGAGATCACCGCCACTTCAGTGGTACCGCCACCGATATCCACCACCATGGAGCCGGTCGCTTCGGAAACCGGCAAGCCTGCACCGATCGCCGCCGCCATCGGCTCTTCAATCAGGAACACTTCACGCGCGCCGGCCCCTTGGGCGGACTCGCGGATAGCGCGGCGTTCAACCTGGGTTGCGCCGACCGGCACACAGACCAGCACGCGCGGGCTTGGGCGCATAAAGCTGTTGCTGTGAACCTGTTTGATAAAGTGCTGCAGCATTTTTTCGGTCACGAAGAAGTCGGCGATCACGCCGTCTTTCATCGGGCGAATAGCCGCGATGTTGCCGGGGGTGCGGCCCAGCATCTGTTTGGCGTCATGACCGACGGCCGCTACGCTCTTTGGGGAGCCGGCACGATCCTGGCGAATGGCAACCACCGAAGGTTCATTCAGTACGATGCCTTGCCCTTTAACATAAATCAGGGTATTGGCGGTACCCAAGTCGATGGACAAGTCGTTGGAAAACATGCCACGAAATTTCTTAAACATAACGAAAGGATAATCCTGCAAGCTGGGGGCGGAAAATAAAATCCGCCTACTTTACCAACCACACGAAGCAGCGACAAGGCGCAAAAACGTTCTACTTCGGTGAAAAATAGTCTGTATTGTTTCTGCTCGAATGCACGGAAATTGGATGAGGCCTGAATTCCCTGAACAAAGGCTCAGTTTACCACCCTGTCAACGCACGAAACGGCGTAACACAGCTCATAAAATCTAACATATTCCCTGATTGCCGCCGGTGGTAAGCACCTACCAACGTCAACCAGATAAAGGCAGACAAGAGCCTATCTCAAATAGGCGTTGTTGTCGCAGGCAGTTTGGAAAAAACTCCAAAAAGACGGTAACGAGGCCCAGATGGATCCGGTCCTCATTCTACGTCAATTTTTGTCCGTCAATCAGCTTAAACACGATAACGACGTGAATATTTTTTACGCCCCACGTCGATCGGTTCCGGCGACGCGAAAAAGTCGCCCTGCCCGCCATGGATCCCACGCTCTTTCAGCGTCTGCCATTCGTTGCGCGTACGTACGCTGGCAGCGAACACCTGAGCGCGCGTGCCCGCGCAGGCGCCGGTCAGGCTCTGCACGAACAGCTGATTTTCGTCCCGCTTATCGATACTCCGCACCAACCCCGGGTGGAGCTTGACGATCTCCACCTGCAACGACTTGATATAGGACGTACTGACCACGGTTAACCCCGCTTTGGACACCGCCAGGCGGCAACCCAGCCCTGACAGCAACCTCAGCACCGGACGCAAACGGTCGATATGTTGACACACATCTGCCTCCGCAAGTTCAATCAGAATTCGTCGACGCTGACTTTTTTCGCACTGCAACAGCGTATCGCGCAGCCAGCGTTGGAAAGAGCGCTGCAAAATCGAGTCCACGCACAGCGGGAACGCCAGCGTTTCTTCAGGCCACTGCGCCAGCAACGGGATGATGCGGCTCACCTGTTGGCGATCGTAACTCTCCGCCAACCCCAATTGCTCCACCAGCGGCATATATTCCGCCGGCAGCAATTCCTGGGCGCCGTCATAAATTCGGCTCATGATCTCACGGTGGTGCACCTCGCCTTCCACGGTCACCGCCGGTTTCTGATACAGCCGCGGGCCGCCGCGCGCCAGCACCTGTTCCAGCAGCGTGCGCCACTTGACGCTGCCGCGCCCCTTTTCCGGCACCTGGCTGTCGTACACGTACCAACCGTTTTCGCCCTGCAGCGTGGCGTGCCGCGTCGCCTGCTCCGCGTAATCGATCACCTGCTCCGTGGTCTGGCCGCTGCGGTACGCCACGATGCCGATGTGCAGGAAGGCCTCACGGTCGATCATCGCCGTGGAAGGCAAGGCATCGATGGCGTTGACCAGCTGTGAGGCGATGCCGTCGGCCTCCTTCAGCGTGCGATGCGGCAGCAAGACGGTAAAATCGCTGTGAAAATAGCGCGCCAGCAGCGCCGACGGATAGCGCATCACGAAGGTAGACAGCAGATTGACCAGCGAATACATCAGCTCCTGCACCGCCACGCTGCCGTGCGTGTCGCGCAGGGTCTCGAAATCAGGCAGCCGCACCATCATCACGATGCCGTGCGAGCCTTCCTCTTCCAGCTGAGTGGTCAATTGGTTATCGAAGAACAGGCGATTGTTCAGCCCGGTTTTGGCGTCCTGCGCCGCGAAGGCGCGGATCAGCGTATCGACCCGGCTGCGCTCCTCCCGGGCTTCCGCCAGATCGGCCAGCAGGCGGTCGAGCGCCCCGCTGACGTTGGCCGGCCATTCGCGCACGTCGCCCTGCATGACGTTTTCGCGCTCGCCGTTCAGAATGCGCCGCGCGCGGCGCTCCAGACGATCCTCGCCGTCGGCCTGTTCACGCAGCCAGCGCAGGCTGAACAGCAAAATCACCACCATAACGACGATCGACAGCGTGACGGCGGCCGTGGATTGCAACGTGCGCACATCGCTGGCGAAGGGATCGAGGTAGGTGATTTGCAGCGTACTGCCCGGGTGCTGCAACAGCGGCCGCGAGACCTGACGATAGCCGTTCAGCGCATCCCAAGGCTCTTTTTTCGCCGTCGGCAATTTATAGTCGAGGAGCTTGCTGGCGCCGGCCTCTACGCGGATCGACACAATGCCGAGCGGGCGCATGACAATCGGCAACCATTTCTCCTGATCGCGCGGCGACTCGCGCAACATGGCTTGATCGAGAGACGTGACCAGCGAATCAAAGCGACGCTCCTGGCGATCCTGGGTAACGTAAAAGAAGCTGTATGAGCATCCCATCAGCATCAAAAACATCGCCAGCGCGACCAACAGAGTGATCAATGCAGAGAGTTTGGTGGTAAATCGCATCCCTGTGCCTTGTCCGCTATGGTTAAGTGAGTGTTCACCCTTTAGCTAAAAGGGGCCGTCCAACCCTAACAAGCCTTGCTGAGGAATTAAACCTGCAAGCGCCGTTTTTGTCCTTTATCAGGACTTGGGCCGCTTATTATGCATATAGTCAAATAAATGTGATTCAGCCATTGATAGAAAAGTGTAAACGAGAGGAAGAGTGACATGCGTGCACTGTTATTGGAACAACAAGACGACCAAACTCTGGCTCATATCAAAGATATCGGCAGCGATCGGTTGCCGGAAGGCGATGTTACCGTCGACATCAACTGGTCCAGCCTGAACTACAAGGATGCGCTGGCGATCACCGGGAAAGGCAAGATCGTGCGTCATTTCCCGATGGTGCCGGGCATCGACTTCGCCGGCACCGTGCGCCACAGCGGTGACGCTCGCTTTAAAGAGGGGCAAAGCGTGGTGCTCACCGGCTGGGGCGTGGGTGAACACCACTGGGGCGGCCTGGCCGAGCAGGCTCGCGTCTCCGGCGAGTGGCTGGTGCCGCTGCCGAACGGCCTGGATGAGCGCAAGGCGATGATCATCGGCACCGCCGGCTTTACCGCCATGCTGTGCGTGATGGCGCTGGAGGAAGGCGGGGTACACCCGGACGACGGCGATATCTTGGTTACCGGCGCCAGCGGCGGCGTGGGCAGCACCGCCATCGCCCTGCTGGCGGCGCTGGGGTACCGGGTGACCGCCATCAGCGGCCGCGACAGCAATACCGACTACCTGAAAGCGCTCGGCGCCAAAGAGGTGATGTCGCGCGATGGCTATATCGACACGCCGCGTCCGCTGGAGAAACAGCTGTGGGCCGGCGCGGTGGACACCGTCGGCGACAAACTGCTGGCCCGGGTGCTGGCGCAGATGAACTATAACGGCACCGTCGCCGCCTGCGGCCTGGCCGGCGGTTATCAGTTGCCGACCACCGTGATGCCGTTCATTCTGCGCAATGTGCGCCTGCAAGGGGTGGATTCGGTGCATACGCCGCTGCATCGCCGCCAAACCGCCTGGGAACGGCTGGCCGGCATCCTGCCGGACAGTTTCTATCAGCAGGCCACGCACGAAATCACCCTCGAACAGGCGCCGGCCACCGCCGCCGCGCTGCTGAACAACCAAATCACCGGCCGCACTCTGGTGAAAATCCGCTGACGGACTCCCCCCGGCGACGGGGGGCTCACCGGCGTCTGCGAAATTTCATATTTTCCCGCGTCCCCTCGCTTCCGGCCGGCTTTAGCGCCATGCTTATTTCATGGAGCCCCGTTAACCGCTCGCGGGCGGCGGGCATCAGTCGCGGAGAACATAAGCATGAACAAACACCCCAAATTGACCGAGGCCGACGTCACGCCGGAGAGCGTATTCCACCAGCGGCGCAAAGTGCTGCAGGCGCTCGGCATCACCGCCGCCACGCTGGCGCTGCCTACCGGCGCACAGGCGGACCTGCTGTCGTGGTTCAAAGGCAACGATCGTCCCAAGGCGCCGCCGGGCAAAGCGCTGGAATTCAGCAAACCGGCCGCCTGGCAGGCGCAGCTGGCGATGACGCCGGAAGACAAGGTCACCGGCTACAACAACTTCTATGAGTTCGGCCTCGACAAGGCCGATCCGGCCGCCAACGCCGGCGGGCTGAAGACCGAAGGCTGGAAAGTGCGCATCGACGGCGAAGTGGCGAAGCCGATAACGCTGGATATCGACGATCTGATGAAGCGTTTCCCGCTGGAGCAGCGCATTTATCGCATGCGCTGCGTCGAGGCCTGGTCGATGGTGGTGCCGTGGATCGGTTTCGAGCTGGGCAAGCTTCTCAAGCTGGCCGAGCCGAACGGCAACGCGCGCTACGTGGCCTTCCAGACGCTGTACGATCCGGAACAGATGCCCGGCCAGAAAGATCGCTTTATCGGCGGCGGCCTGAAATATCCCTACGTCGAAGGGCTGCGGCTGGACGAGGCGATGCATCCGCTGGCGCTGCTGACCGTCGGCGTGTACGGCAAAACCCTGCCGCCGCAAAACGGCGCGCCGCTGCGGTTGATTACGCCGTGGAAATACGGCTTCAAAGGCATCAAGTCGATCGTGCATATCCGTTTGGTGCGCGATCAGCCGCCGACCACCTGGAACCAATCTGCGCCGAACGAGTACGGTTTTTACGCCAACGTGAATCCGCACGTCGATCATCCGCGCTGGTCGCAGGCCACCGAGCGTTTTATCGGCGCCGGCGGCATACTCGACGTCAAACGCCAACCGACCCTGCTGTTTAACGGCTATGCCGATCAGGTGGCGTCGCTGTATCGCGGCATGGACCTGCGGGAGAATTTCTAAGTGCGCCTGACGCCTGTTCATATCAAATGGCTGAAAGCCGCCCTGCATCTGGCGGCGTTTTTGCCCTTTCTCTGGCTGGTGTTGGCGGTGGATCAGGGCTGGTTCAGCGCCGATCCGTCCAAGGACATTCAGCATTTTACCGGCAGGATGACGCTGAAACTGCTGCTGGCCACGCTGGCTATCGCCCCGCTGGCGCGCTACGCCCGGCAACCGCTGCTGATCCGCTGCCGCCGCCTGGTCGGGCTGTGGTGCTTTGCCTGGGGCACGTTGCACCTGATAAGCTACTCTACGCTGGAACTGGGGCTGAGCAATCTCGGCCTGCTGGGCAGCGAGCTGGTGAACCGCCCGTATCTGACGCTCGGCATCCTCACCTGGTTGATCCTGCTGGCGCTGGCGGCCACCTCGACGCTGTGGGCGATGCGCAAACTGGGCGCCAAATGGCAAACGTTGCACAACTTCGTCTATCTGGCGGCGATCCTCGCGCCCATCCACTATCTGTGGTCGGTCAAAACGTTTTCACCCCAGCCGTTCATTTACGCGCTGTTGGCGGTGGCGCTGTTAGGCCTGCGTTACAAGAAATTCCGCGCCTGGTGGCGCTGAATCGCGCGGCGGCGCGTGGGATTGCCGCTGAAAAACGCGCGCCGCCGGCGGGAACTTTTTTTGTGTTCCAGCGCTCATATTCCTGTCACGGCTCCCCGAGTTCGTCGATTTGGGGTTGAATATCTTCGCTGATAAGACCAGTATTTAGCTGCGAATTGCTACGATATCGTTATAATGCCCGACCTTGTTTCTGTTCTCAGGGTGAATTTGCCCCTTAACAGGTGACAAATCGGTAACATCGGGTTATTTTCTACGATGATGGTTTTATTGCCGGAGATACCAGCACAATGGCGGATAAGTTTCACATTTTGCTTCTGAACGGCCCCAATCTCAATCTGCTGGGGACGCGTGAGCCGGAGAAGTACGGCAGCACGACGCTGACAGAGATTGTTAACGGATTGGAAAACCAGGCATCCGCATTGGATATTACCCTGAGCCATCTGCAGTCCAACGCCGAGCATCAGCTGATCGATCGCATCCATCAGGCGCGCGGCAATACCGATTTCATTCTGATAAATCCGGCGGCGTTCACGCATACCAGCGTGGCGCTGCGCGATGCGTTGCTGGCGGTGCAGATCCCGTTCATCGAGATCCACCTGTCCAACGTGCACGCCCGCGAACCTTTCCGCCATCACTCTTATCTCTCAGACGTAGCGGTAGGCGTGATTTGCGGCCTCGGCGCGGATGGCTACGCTTTCGCTTTACAGGCAGCGGTTAACCGTCTGTCGAAAACCCACTAATTGCTCCACAAAAAGAGTACGGAATCACACTCATGGATATTCGTAAAATCAAGAAACTGATCGAACTGGTTGAAGAATCAGGCATTTCTGAACTGGAAATCTCTGAAGGCGAAGAATCGGTTCGCATCAGCCGTGCCGCACCGGCGCAGGCTTATCCCGTCATGCAGCAGGCCTACGCGATGCCGGCACAGCAGCAGCCAGCCCTGGCTAACGCCGTTGCCACCGCGCCTGCGGCAGAAACCCCTGCAGCACCGGCGGCCGTGAGTGGCCACGTCGTTCGTTCCCCAATGGTAGGCACCTTCTACCGCACCCCAAGCCCGGACGCGAAAGCTTTCGTGGAAGTGGGCCAGAAAGTGAACGCCGGCGATACCCTGTGCATCGTTGAAGCCATGAAAATGATGAACCAGATCGAAGCGGACAAGTCCGGCGTCGTGAAAGCCATCCTGGTGGAAAACGGCCAGCCGGTCGAATATGACGAGCCGCTGGTCGTCATCGAATAACGAGGCGCCCCCATGCTTGATAAAATTGTTATCGCCAACCGCGGCGAGATCGCGCTTCGGATCCTGCGTGCCTGTAAAGAACTGGGCATCAAGACCGTTGCGGTTCACTCCGCGGCCGACCGCGATCTGAAACACGTTCTGCTGGCCGACGAGACCGTCTGCATCGGTCCTGCGCCATCGGTAAAAAGCTATCTGAACATCCCGGCCATCATCTCGGCGGCGGAAATCACCGGCGCAGTGGCGATCCACCCGGGCTACGGCTTCCTGTCCGAGAACGCCGACTTCGCCGAGCAGGTTGAACGCTCCGGTTTCATCTTCATCGGCCCGAAAGCCGAAACCATCCGCCTGATGGGCGACAAGGTTTCCGCGATCAACGCCATGAAAAAAGCCGGCGTGCCATGCGTGCCGGGCTCCGACGGCCCGCTGACCGATGACATGGATAAAAACCGTGCCTTCGCCAAGCGCATCGGTTATCCGGTGATCATCAAGGCCTCCGGCGGCGGCGGCGGCCGCGGCATGCGCGTCGTGCGCAGCGACAAAGACCTGGAGCAGTCCATCAACATGACGAAAGCGGAAGCCAAAGCGGCTTTCAACAACGACATGGTGTACATGGAAAAATACCTGGAGAATCCGCGTCACATCGAGATTCAGGTATTGGCCGACGGCCAGGGCAACGCCATCTATCTGGCCGAGCGCGACTGCTCCATGCAGCGTCGCCACCAGAAAGTGGTCGAAGAAGCGCCGGCGCCGGGCATCACCAGCGAAATGCGCCGCTATATCGGCGAGCGCTGCTCGAAAGCCTGTGTGGAAATCGGCTATCGCGGTGCGGGCACCTTCGAGTTCCTGTATGAAAACGGCGAGTTCTATTTCATCGAAATGAACACCCGTATTCAGGTAGAGCACCCGGTTACCGAAATGATCACCGGCGTGGATCTGATCAAAGAGCAGCTGCGCATCGCTGCCGGTCAGCCGCTGTCGATCAAACAGGAAGAAGTGAAGATCCACGGCCATGCGGTAGAATGCCGTATCAACGCCGAAGATCCGAACACCTTCCTGCCGAGCCCGGGCAAGATCACCCGCTTCCACGCGCCAGGCGGTTTCGGCGTGCGTTGGGAATCTCATATCTACGCCGGTTATACCGTACCGCCGTACTATGATTCCATGATCGGCAAACTGATCACCTACGGCGAAAACCGTGACGTGGCGATTGCCCGCATGAAAAACGCCCTGGCTGAACTGATCATCGACGGCATCAAAACCAACGTTGAGCTGCAGCAGAAGATCATGAACGACGAAAACTTCCAGCACGGTGGCACCAACATCCACTATCTGGAGAAGAAGCTGGGTCTGCAGGAAACCTAAGCAGGCACGCAGCATCGTCTGACGAAAGGCCGGTTAATCACCGGCCTTTTTCTTTGGCGCTGACGCCAGTAACGGCTTGGCAAAACGCCGTCATGCCGTAAAATTCCCTACCTTTGATGAATCCATCACCGTAAACCTATGGGAGACACGGATGGACAAACGCTTTATTCAGGCGCACCGCGAAGCGCGCTGGGCGCTGGGGCTGACGCTGCTCTACCTGCTGGCCTGGGGGCTGGCGGCCTACCTGCCGGACAGCGCCATCGGCGTCACCGGTCTGCCGCACTGGTTCGAAATGGCCTGCCTGCTGGTGCCGCTGCTGTTCATCGGCCTGTGCTGGCTGATGGTGCGCACGGTGTTCCGCGACATTTCGCTGGAGGACAGCAATGCAAACTGAAGTGATCCTGCCGCTGGTCGCCTACCTGTTGCTGGTGTTCGGCCTGTCGGTGTATGCCTATCGCCGCCGTCAGAACGGAAATTTCCTCAGCGAATACTTCCTCGGCAACCGCTCGATGGGCGGCTTTGTGCTGGCGATGACCCTGACCGCCACCTACATCAGCGCCAGCTCGTTTATCGGCGGGCCCGGCGCCGCCTACAAATACGGCCTGGGCTGGGTACTGCTGGCGATGATCCAACTGCCGGCGGTGTGGCTGTCGCTCGGCGTGCTGGGCAAGAAATTCGCCATCCTGGCGCGGCGCTACAACGCCATTACCCTCAATGACATGCTGTATGGCCGCTACCAAAGCCGCCTGTTGGTGTGGCTGGCCAGCCTCAGCCTGCTGGTGGCGTTCCTCGGCGCCATGACGGTGCAGTTCATCGGCGGCGCCCGCCTGTTGGAGACCGCCGCCGGCATTCCTTATGACACCGGCCTGCTGATCTTCGGCATCAGCATCGCGCTGTACACCGCCTTCGGCGGCTTCCGCGCCAGCGTGCTGAACGACGCCATGCAGGGGCTGGTGATGCTGCTTGGCACCGTGCTGCTGCTGGTGGCGGTGATCCATGCCGCCGGCGGACTGGACAGCGCAGTAAGCAAACTGCAGCAGATCGATCCGGCGCTGGTGTCGCCGCAGGGCGGCGATCAGATCCTCAGCCTGCCGTTTATGGCGTCATTCTGGATCCTGGTGTGCTTTGGGGTGATCGGCCTGCCCCACACCGCCGTGCGCTGCATCTCCTACAAGGACAGCAAGGCGGTGCATCGCGGCATTCTGCTCGGCACCGTAGTGGTGGCGGTGCTGATGTTCGGCATGCACCTGGCCGGCGCGCTCGGCCGCGCGGTATTGCCCGATCTCAAGATCCCCGATCAGGTGATCCCAACGCTGATGATCACCGTGCTGCCGCCGTACGCCGCCGGGATCTTTTTGGCGGCGCCGATGGCGGCGATCATGTCGACCATCAACGCCCAACTGCTGCAATCCTCCGCCACCATCATCAAGGATCTCTACCTGGGCGTGCGGCCGCAGCAGATCCACAACGAGCGATTGATCAAGCGCTTCTCCAGCCTGACCACGCTGATCCTCGGTCTGCTGGTGCTGCTGGCGGCCTGGCGGCCGCCTGAGATGATCATCTGGCTCAACCTGCTGGCTTTCGGCGGGCTGGAGGCGGTCTTCCTGTGGCCGCTGGTGCTGGGCCTGTATTGGGAACGCGCCAATGCACAGGGAGCGCTTAGCTCAATGGTGTCGGGTGCGGTATGCTATACGCTATTGGCCAGCTTCAACCTGCAACCGGCGGGGCTGCACCCTATCGTGCCTTCGCTGTTGCTCAGCCTGTTGGCGTTTTATCTCGGTAACGTCGTCGGCGAAAAGCGCCGGGCGGCGTCATCATTACCCTCTTGAAGAGAATTGCTATGCCTTGGATCCAACTCAAACTGAACACCACCGGCAGCCAGGCGGAAGACCTGAGCGACGCGCTGGTGGAAAGCGGCGCCGTGTCGGTGACCTTCCAGGACACCCACGACAATCCGGTGTTCGAACCCTTGCCGGGTGAAACCCTGCTGTGGGGCGATACCGATGTGATCGGCCTGTACGACGCCGAAACCGATATGGCCGAGGTGGTGGCGATGCTGGAACAGCACCCGCTGCTGGGCGCCGGTTTCCGCCACAAGATAGAACAGCTGGAAGACAAGGACTGGGAGCGCGAGTGGATGGACAACTTCCATCCGATGCGCTTCGGCGAGCGCTTGTGGATCTGCCCGAGCTGGCGTGACGTGCCCGATCCCGACGCGGTCAACGTGATGCTCGATCCGGGCCTGGCGTTTGGCACCGGCACCCACCCGACCACCGCGCTGTGCCTGCAGTGGCTGGACGGCCTCGATCTGGCCGGCAAAACCGTTATCGACTTCGGTTGCGGCTCCGGCATCCTGGCGATCGCCGCGCTGAAGCTGGGTGCGGCGCGCGCTATCGGCATCGACATCGATCCCCAGGCCATTCAGGCCAGCCGCGACAACGCGCAGCGTAACGGCGTTTCAGAGCGTCTGGAGCTGTATCTGCCGAAAGACCAGCCTGCCGACCTGCTGGCGGACGTGGTGGTCGCCAACATCCTCGCCGGCCCGCTGCGCGAGCTGGCGCCGCTGATCGGCTGTCTGCCGAAGGCCGGTGGCCATCTGGGGCTGTCCGGCGTGCTGGCCAGCCAGGCGAGCAGCGTAGCGGAAGCCTACGCAGAGAAGTTCACGCTCGACCCGGTCGCCGAGCGCGAAGAGTGGTGCCGCATTACCGGTCGCCGCAAGTAAGCGTCACGGTATAGTGCCCCTCTCGTCCACCGGCCCTGCGCCGGTGGATTTTTTTTGTCCGGCGATCGGCCCTCGGGCGGCACAAAATTTTATGCAATTTTTCGCCGCTCAACGACGGATCGCCCTGAGAATGCGCCTTCCAGGCAGGCTATCCCGGCAAAAATAGCGGGCGAATGCAGATAATATCCTGCGCAAAGGCGAATATTTTGCCGCACACAAAATAAGCACTTTTCGTCAACTTATTGTAAAATATATATAATATTTTTATGAATCGCCGCGTAGCGTATTTTTCGTCCTAATATCGGGCCAATTGGTTAAAGTTTGGCCTTTCATCTCGACGCAAAAATGCGTAATATACGCGCCCTTGCGGACACAGTATGGTCACTCTTTGTCTATGCGCATTGGACACCACCAGCTTACTAATTGCCTGATTGCGGCCCCGATGGCCGGTATTACAGATCGCCCGTTCAGAACCCTCTGTCATGCAATGGGTGCTGGGATGGCTGTATCCGAAATGCTCTCCTCCAACCCGGAGGTGTGGCGGACGGATAAGTCGCGTCTGCGTATGGTGCATAGCGATGAACCTGGGATCCGCTCCGTGCAAATTGCCGGATGCGATCCTGATGATATGGCCGCCGCCGCGCGTATCAACGTGGCCAGCGGCGCGCAGATCATCGACATCAACATGGGATGCCCGGCCAAAAAAGTGAACCGGAAGCTTGCCGGGTCCGCTTTGTTGCAGTACCCGGATCTGGTTAAACGGATCCTCCACGCGGTGGTCGACGCGGTGGATGTGCCGGTAACGCTGAAGATTCGCACCGGCTGGGCGCCAGAGCACCGTAACTGTGTAGAGATTGCCCAACTGGCCGAAGACTGTGGTATTCAGGCCCTGACGATTCACGGCCGAACCCGCGCCTGTCTGTTTAACGGCAACGCGGAATACGACAGCATTCGGGCAGTTAAGCAGAGTGTTTCCATTCCGATTATCGCGAATGGGGATATTACTGACCCGCATAAAGCCAGAGCAGTGCTCGACTACACCGGGGCCGATGCCCTGATGATAGGCCGCGCTGCTCAGGGGAGACCCTGGATCTTCCGGGAAATCCAGCATTATCTGGACACTGGGGAGTTGCTGCCGCCGATGCCGCTTGGCGAGGTGAAGCGCTTGTTGATTGGGCACATTCGGGAATTGCACGGCTTCTATGGCCAAGGCAAGGGATTCCGGATTGCTCGTAAGCACGTGTCCTGGTATCTCCAGGAACACGCTCCGAATGACCAGTTTCGGCGCACATTCAACGCCATAGAGGATGCCAGCGAACAGCTGGAGGCGTTGGAGGCATATTTCGAAAATCTTAGCGTAAAAAAAGAGCTGACAGAACTATGTTCGAACAACGCGTAAATTCTGACGTACTGACCGTTTCTACCGTTAACTCACAAGATCAGGTGACTCAAAAGCCTCTGCGTGACTCGGTTAAACAAGCACTGAAGAACTATTTTGCTCAACTGAACGGTCAAGACGTAAATGACCTGTATGAGCTGGTACTGGCTGAAGTTGAACAGCCACTGTTGGACATGGTGATGCAATACACCCGTGGCAACCAAACCCGCGCAGCCCTGATGATGGGCATCAACCGCGGCACGCTGCGTAAGAAGCTGAAAAAATACGGCATGAACTGATACTAGTCAGTTAACGTGTTGAAAAGGCGCTTTATCTCATTTGATAAGCGCCTTTTTCTTTGGGGCACGCCCGGTTTGCAGGCAATAAAAAAGGCCGCAACGCGGCCCTTGGGGTAAAAAGCGGAGACCTTACTCGGTCGCTTTGTTTTTGAGGCTTTCCGCCCCTTGCTTGGTCTTGTCCCAAGCCTTCTCCGTACCCTGTTTGGTGGAGTGCCAGGCTTTTTGCGAGCCTTCGCTCACTTTACTGCCGACGCTATCGCTCTTGCCTTCGGCGGCGTGCTTGGCTTTCAGCTTCAGCTCTTCACCCTTGTCCTGAGACTGGTGCAGCTTTTCTTTGGCGGTATCCGCCCCTTTATGCGCCTCAGCGACGACCTCGTTGCTGGCGTGAGCGGCGGTGTCGGTCGCAGTTTCAGCAGCGAAAACCGGGGAAGCGAGCAGCAGTGCAGACAAGGCAATGATTGATTTCTTCATAAGTCCCTCTTTTCTCAGATACGTGCCATTCGTCATGAAACAAGATGGCATGAAACGCCCCTTGAGCGATTTAAGAATAGGACTAAAACCAAAAAAATCGATATAAAATTTTATTACAAACAGTTTTATTGATTTTTTATGCCACTAAGCAGCATGAGCGGGGAAAGCGCACGAAAAAGTTAAATTTTTCCTGTCACAAAACTATAATTTGTACGAATTTTTAACAAGCACTAACAGGGATGGATTCTATGGTTGCCGCAATCATTATCGGCATTTTTATCATCAGCTTCCTCTACGCACACTCCCGCGGCAAAGAGAAACAAAAGCTTACCCGTCAGCTGTTCGATCACTCCACGTTTATGGGGCCGATCAACATGTTTATGACCGGTTTCTCCCGTTTGCCCGCCAAACAGCCCTATTTCGACGAAAAAGGCTTCCCGGAGCTGCAGACGCTGACCGACAACTGGCAGACGATCCGCGAAGAAGCGGTGCGCCTGCAGGATCACATCAAAAAGGCGCAGTCGCATAACGATGCCGGCTTCAACACCTTCTTCAAACGCGGCTGGAAACGTTTCTATCTGAAATGGTATAGCGACAGTCACCCTTCAGCGCAGACGCTGTGTCCAAAAACCGTCGAGCTGCTCAACCGCATCCCGTCGGTCAAGGCGGCGATGTTCGCCGAGCTGCCGCCCGGCAGCCACCTGGGTAAACACCGCGATCCTTACGCCGGCTCGGTGCGCTATCACCTGGGGCTGATGACGCCCAACGACGATCGCTGCTTCATCGAAGTAGACGGCGAGCAGCACAGCTGGCGCGACGGCGAGGCGGTGATCTTCGACGAGACCTACGTGCACTGGGCGCAGAACGCCACCGATCAGACGCGCATCATTCTGTTTTGCGACGTCGAGCGGCCGATGAAATGGCGCTGGGCACAGGCGGTCAACCACTGGGTCGGCGCTACGTTGATGTCGGCGGCCAGTTCGCCGAACGACGATCAGGACCGCACCGGCGGCATCAACCGCATCTTCAAATACGTCAACGCGGTGCGCGATGCCGGCCAACGCCTGAAAGCGCGCAACCGCCGCGGTTACTACCTGCTGAAATGGCTGGTGATCGCCGCGATCTTCGCCGCGATTATCATTCCCAGCCTGTAAAACTCGCCAATCCTCAACTCAGGGGCAACGTGAATGAGAATATTCGCATGCCCCTCTTCCGCCACACCCCGTACCCTGTGTAGCATAAGCATTCCTAGAGCCGCCTCCGCTGGCCAACAGCTATCCCTCCGAAGCCTGATAGCAGCGCAAACCGCCCTTCGAATGTAAATGTTTAGTCAATTATGGAATTCCGACTAAACCCTGGCCGTACCCGGGTGTCTGAGTAGTCGTATCGCTATCGAGTGGAACCTTTATGCGTTACAGCTTGCTGCCCCTTTTAACGTATAAAACGAGTTTCTATGAAATCAGCCAAAGCATTTCAACTGGCCTTGCTGCACCCGCGCTACTGGCTAACCTGGTTCGGCCTCGCTCTGCTGTTCCTGCTGGTACAGCTCCCCTATCCGCTGCTCTACCGTCTGGGGGTGTGGATGGGACGCACCTCGATGCGTTTTCTCAAGCGCCGCGTCACCATCACCCGTCGCAACCTCGAGCTGTGCTTCCCCGAGATGGACGAAGCGCAGCGCGAGCGCAAAGTGGTGGGCAATTTCGAATCCCTCGGCATGGGCCTGCTGGAAACCGGCATGGCATGGTTCTGGTCAGATAAACGCGTCAAGCGCTGGTTCAACGTCTCCGGCATCAACCACCTCAAAATGGCGCAGCGCGACGATCGCGGCGTGCTGGTGATCGGCGTGCATTTTATGTCGCTGGAGCTGGGCGGCCGGGCGATGGGCCTGTGTCAGCCGATGATGGCGATGTACCGTCCGCATAACAACAAGGCGATGGAATGGGCGCAGACCAAAGGCCGCATGCGTTCCAACAAGGCGATGATCGATCGCAAGGATTTGCGCGGCATGGTGCATGCGCTCAAGCGCGGCGAGGCGGTGTGGTTCGCGCCGGATCAGGACTATGGCCCGCGCGGCAGCGTATTCGCGCCGCTGTTCGCCGTCGATAAGGCCGCCACCACCAGCGGCACCTTCATGCTGGCGCGCATGGCCAACCCGGCGCTGGTGCCGGTGGTGCTGATCCGCCGCGAAGGCGGCCGCGGCTATGACCTGCTGATCCAACCGGCTCTGGAAGACTATCCGCTGAGCGACGAACAGGCGGCCGCGGCTTACATGAACAAAGTGATCGAGAAAGAGATCATGCGGGCGCCGGAGCAATACATGTGGCTGCACCGCCGTTTCAAAACCCGACCGGCTGGCGCGCCCTCGCTGTACTGACCCTCTTTTTTCAGCCCGGCCAACGCCGGGCTTTTTTGTGCGCCGCGTTTAAAAAATCTGCGGCTCGGGATCCCGCTTTCCTGTAATCTCCTTTTTTACCCGCACAGGAAAGGAAATGATGAAAGCTCAAGTCCGCATTGCTCTGGTCGGTGATTACAACCCGCAAGCCGTGGCCCACCAGGCCATCCCCGTGGCGCTCCAGCTCACCACCGCCCACCTCGACATCGACGTTCAGCCCCAGTGGCTCCCGACCGAAACCCTGACCTCCCCCGACGCGCTGCAAGATTTCGACGCCATCTGGGTGGTGCCGGGCAGCCCGTATCGTCACGACGACGGCGCCTTTATGGCGATCCGTCATGCGCGGGAAAACGACGTGCCGTTCCTCGGCTCCTGCGGCGGTTTTCAATACGCCATCGTCGAATACGCCCGTAATGTGATGGGCTGGCACGACGCTGGTCATGCGGAAACCGACAGCGGTGGCCGGCTGGTGATCGCCCCATTGAGCTGTTCGCTGGTGGAAAAAACCGGCGACATCGTTTTTCAGCCTGACACCCGCGTCGCGCAGGCCTACGGCAGCCTGAACGCCCATGAAGGCTACCACTGCAACTTCGGCGTGAATCCGGACTTCGTCGCCGATCTGCAGCGTTTCCCGCTGATCATCAGCGGCCACGACACCGAAGGCGACGTACGCGCCATCGAACTGCCGGGCCGGCGTTTTTACGCCGCCACGCTGTTCCAGTCGGAACGCGCCGCGCTGCGCGGCGAGCTTTCACCGTTGGTGGTGGAACTCGTCAAAGCCGCCAACGGGTAAACAAAGGTTCATCGGCGCCATCGGGGCGTTGTCACCGGATAAAAAAAGCCCTCTTGCGAGGGCTTTCTGATCGTCTATCCTGCCGACTTACGCCTGTCCGAGATCGCGCAACGCCAGATTGAAGTGCTGGCCCAGCTCACGCCGGTGAACCGGATGCTCCATCATCGACACATGGTCGCCGTTGACCTGACTGACGCGGACGGTCGCCGGCGGCAACAGCCTATCCCATCCCAGCGCGGAAGCGTCTTCGCGGCAATATCCCGCCTGCTTGATCTTCTGCCAGTACGCCTGGAACTGCTCGTTCTGCGAATTGGCGGAAACCTGCTCCTGCTTCGCCTTGAAAAGATGGATCTTGAGCGATGCAGGCTGCACCTGAGTCGCTTCCACCAGCTTGGCGTAATGGTGTCGCTGTTGCCAGAGAGCCGCCTCGTCGGCCACTTCCGCACGCTGAGTCTTGATCCCAGCGCGTTGCACGGCCGCTATCGCCTCCGGTAACGGCAGCTCGGCCAACTGCTGACAGAACTGCGGATCCGGCCTCTCCTGCGTGGATTCCACCCAGTTCAGCAACAGCTGGACCGGGCTGTGCATCGCCTCCACCGGCCGCAACGTGTCAATCAGCCCCAGGAAAGCGACCGCTTCCCCGCTCGATTGCAGTTGCTCGGCGATGGCATAGGCCAACACCCCGCCGGAAGAGTACCCCGCCAGATGGTAGGGCCCCTGCGGCTGCACTTCGCGAATCAACGCCACGGCGCTGGCGGCCATGTCGCTCATGGTCGCCGGCTTCTCCTCCACCGCCGGCCACGGCACAGCGTAGACCGGGAAGCTTTCATCGATCTCCTTGGCCAATTCAAATACATAAGAGTGATCGCCAAAGCCGGTCGGGACGAAGAACAGCGGCGGTCGGCTGCCGCTGCTGCGAGCCGGCACCGCTTTGCACAGCGGAGCCTCGGCGGTGCGACGATCGATCCGTTCGGCCAATTCGGCCAAGATCGGATGGTTGAAGATCGCCTGTACCGGCAAGGTGATGCCTTGCTGACGCAGTTGGCTGGAGAGACGCACCGCCAGCAGTGAATGGCCGCCGAGCTCGAAGAAATTGTCGTGGCGTCCTATCTGGCCAATCTCGAGCAGCTCGCACCATGCCCGCGCCAGCGTCGTTTCGGTCTCACCCTGAGGCGCCGCATACTCCCGAGCGCCGACTGCCGCACACTCCGGCTCCGGCAAGGCGCGCCGATCCAACTTACCGTTGGCGGTCAACGGCAGCGCATCCAGCCAGACATAAGCCGACGGCACCATGTACTCCGGCAACCGTTCGCTCAAATAGGCCCGCAACTGCCCTTGCAGCGCGCTGCGTTCCCCCTCGGCCGCCGGTACGATCCAGGCGACCAGACGCGTGTGGTGCTCCGTCGAACAAACCTGCACCACCGCTTCCCGCACCCACGGGCTCGCTGCCAGCTGCACCTCGATCTCGCCCGGTTCGATGCGGAACCCGCGCAACTTGACCTGCTGGTCGCACCGCCCTTGGTATTCAAGACAGCCGTCCGGCAGATAACGCGCCAGATCGCCGGTACGATACATGCGGCCGCCGCCGACCGGGTTGAACGGATCGCTCAGGAAACGCTGCGCCGTCAGTTCCGGCCGGTTCAGGTATCCCAACGCCACCCCCACGCCGCCGATGTGCAGTTCTCCTATCGCCCCCATCGGCACCGGGCGCCCACGGGCGTCCAACAAGTACGCGCGGGTATTGCCGATCGGTTTACCAATCGGCAAACGCGCCTCCCCTTCGGCCCGCTCGATACGCGCCGTGGTCGCAAAGGTCGTGGTCTCCGTCGGCCCATAGGCATGGATCAGTTGCACCGGCCCTTGTTCTTGCAGCAACCGCGCATAAGCGCCCGGATCCTCTTTCTCCCCCCGCTGATCAGATATTTCAGCTGCGCCAGCGCGCCGCTGATGCTGTGCACATACTGATTGAACAACGCGGTGGTCAAGAACAGCGTGGTGATGCGATGACGCTGCAGTTCGGCCGCCAGACGTTCGGCTTCCATCATGACCTCCGGCGCTATCACCACCAGCGCACCGCCGTTCAGCAGGGCCGCCCACACCTCCATCGTGCTGGCGTCAAACGCCGGGTTGGCGGCAAAGGCAACGCGGTCTTCAGCGTCAAAGGCGGCGTAGCGATTGTTGCGCACCAAACGAGTAATGCCCTGGTGCGGCGTCATGACCCCTTTCGGCGTACCGGTCGAACCGGAGGTATACATGATGTAGGCCGTCGTGCCGCTCGACAATCGCAACGCCGGATTACCGTCATTGCCTTCGCAATCCTCGACCGGCAGCTGCGGAATGCCCTCATTGCCGGCGGTCTCTGCCAGCATCAGACACGCGCCGCTGTCATTGACGATCCACGCCTGACGCGCGGTCGGCAGTTGCGGATCGAGGGGCACATACGCCGCACCGGCCTTGACGATCGCCAGTTGGGCGCAAACCAGTTCGATGCTGCGCGTCAGCCGCACCGCGACCCGATCGCCCGGTTGTACGCCGCGCTCAATCAGCCGGTGCGCCAACCGGTTAGCGCGCGCATTCAACTGCGCGTAACTGAGCTGCCGCTCCCCCTGGATCACGGCGACGGCCTGTGGCGTCAACTGCGCCTGTTGTTCAAACAGTTCGTGCACGCAGGTATCCGCCGGGTAAGGTTCCGTCGTATGATTCCAGCTGCACAGCTGCAGCGCATACTCCTCATCCGGCATCACGTCCAGTTCGCAGATCGGTGTCTGCGGCGCCTCTTCCAGCGCCTGCGCCAAGGCGCTCAACGCCTGCGCCATGTAACCGCACACGCGCTGCGCTTCAATCGGCTGTCTGACCTGCGCCGTCAGGCCCAACGAATCGCCGCCGTCCTCGACCGACAACACGAACGGATAGTTGGTGCGTTCCTGGCTATCCAACAGCGTCACGCCGGCCGGCAAGGCAGTCTCCTCGCCGCTGTTATGCCGATAGTTCAGCAGGGCGCTGAACAGCGGCGTGCCCGCGGCGACGCCGCTGCAGCGCTGCGCCAAGGCCAGCGGCGCATGCTCATGGGCCAGCAGTCCGCTCAGCCGGATATGCGCCTGCAACGCCGCCGATTCTGCGCCAACCTCATTGACATCCAGCCGCAGCGGCAAGGTGTTGATAAACAGTCCGAGCGCCCGTTCCGCCCCGTCTCCGGCCTGCATGCGGCCCAGCAACACGGTGCCGAACACCACCTCATCGCGGCCGGTGGCGCGCGCCAGCACCTGCGCCCAGGCCAGATGGCACAGACTGGCCAGGCTGACGCCCATCCGTCGCGCCTGCCGCCGCAGCTGCTGATTGAGCGCATGCGGCAATGCCAGGTGCGCCGTCGAGATATCTCGCCCTTCGCCATGCACATCGCTCAGGCCGAACGGCAGCGACGGTTCATCGATATCCGCCAGCAGAGTGCGGAAGAACTGCTCGTGTTCAGCGTTGCTGACGCCGAGCCGCGCCTGCGCCACCGCGTTGCGGAACGGCGGCGCCTTGGCCAATTCGTCTCCGCGTCCGGCCAGGATCAGATTGATTTCCTCCTGCATCACCGCCAGGGTCGAGTGGTCGCCGATCAGGTGATGCCACTGCTGGAGCACACACCAACTGCCCTCCTCTTCCCGTGCAGCGACAAAGCTCAGTAACGGCGCGCGCGTCAGGTCTGGCCGTACACGGCGCGGATCAAACAACGCCGTCAGCCGCGAACCGATATCGCCCTGCGCCGGATCGAGCCGCAGTTCTTGCAGCGACAACTCGGCCTTGCGCCACACCACCTGCACCGGCGAAGACACGCCCTGGGTGATGAACGCGGTGCGCAGAATGTCATGGCGGTCGATCACCTGCTGCATTGCCGCCAGCCAGGCATCCAGGCGCGCACGGCTGTCGAAACGCAGCACCGCGGACAGCTGGTACGGATCGCCCTGCTCCGCCAGCAGATGGTGGAACAAAATCCCCTCCTGCAGCGGCGACAAAGCGTAGATGTCCTGTACGTTGGCCACACCGCCCGGCACCTGCGCCACCACCGCGTCGATCTCCGGCTGGCTCAGCGCCGCCAGCGGCAACATCTCCGGCGTAATGGAAGCGCAGCCCGGTTGGATACCGTTGGCCGGCACGCTCACCTCTTGCTGCGTGACCAATGTCTGCGCCAACGTCGACAGCGTCGGCGCGGTGAACAGCGTTTGTACCCCAGCGCTCAACCCCACACGGCGCAGCTGCGCCATCAGTTTGACCGCCAGCAACGAATGGCCACCCAGTTCGAAGAAGTTATCGTGACGTCCTACACGCTCAATGCCCAGCAACTCGCGCCAGATCCCCGCCAGCAGCGTTTCCAGCCCGCCTTCCGGTTCGGCGTAAACCTCACGCACGTAGGCGTCCTCTTGCGGCTCAGGCAGCGCGCGCCGATCCAACTTGCCGTTCGGCGTCAGCGGCAGCGTATCCAGCGCAACCCAGGCCGTCGGCAGCATAAACTCCGGCAACATGCCCGCCAGATACTGCCGCAGCGTCACCGCCAACGTCTGACGGTCCGCTTCAGCCTCCGGCACCACCCACGCCACCAGCCGTTTATTGTTCGCTTCGCCGAGGACATCCACCACCGCTTCGCGCACCGCCGGATGACCAGCCACTCGCGCCTCGATTTCACCGCATTCGATGCGGAAGCCGCGGATTTTCACCTGCCGATCGTTACGGCCTTGGTAGTCGATATTGCCGTCCGGCAGGTAGCGCGCCAGGTCTCCGGTACGATAGATCCGGTCTCCGGGATTGAAGGGATCCGTCAGGAACCGTTCTGCCGTCAGTTCGGCGCGATTGAGATAACCCAATGCCACGCCGGCACCGCCGATATAGAGCTCACCGGTGGCCCCGAGCGGCACCGGCTGCAAATGCTCATCCAGCAGATAGATGTGCGTATTGCCGATCGGCCGGCCGATCGGCAGGCGTTGCCATGGCCCTACTTGTTCAACTATCGCCGCAGTGGCGATAACGGTGCCTTCCGTCGGCCCATAGGCATTGACCAGACGCACCGGCCCCGCCTCTTTCAGCATACGAGCAAAGGCGTGCGGATCCGCAGCTTCACCGCCGCTGATCAGATATTTCAACTGCGCCAACGTCGCGGCGATGCTATGGACATATTGGTTAAACAACGACGTGGTCAGGAACAAGACGTTAATCTCTTGCCGCACCAGCGCTGCCGCCAACGCATCGGCATCCGTCAATACCTCCGGCGCAATGATCGCCAGACTGGCGCCATTGAGCAACGCGCCCCACATTTCCAACGTGCTGGCGTCGAATGCCGGGTTAGCGGCGAAAGCAAAGCGATCGCCGCGTTCGAACGCCGCAAACCGATTGTTAATCGCCAGCCGGAGGATGCCTTGATGCGTCACCATCACGCCTTTAGGCGTGCCGGTCGAGCCCGAGGTATACATGATGTAAGCCGGTGCGTCGCCGGCGCGAGCCACCGCCGGATCGTGGGTCGGATCCTGCCGCAAACGATCGATACGCAGGCATTCGATCTCGCCGGCTATCTCGCGATCGAGATCGCGATCGCACAGGATCAACGTCGTTCCGCTGTCGCCGATGATCCACGCCTGCCGCGCAACAGGCAGGTGCGGATCGAGCGGCACATAAGCGGCGCCCGCCTTGAGGATCGCCAACTGGGCAATGACCAGAGAGAAACTGCGTTCGAGCGACGTGGCCACGCGGTCGCCGGGGCGTACGCCCTGTCCGATAAGTTGGTGCGCCAGTTGGTTAGCGCGGGCGTTCAATTGCGCGTAGCTAAGGCTGTCCGCCTCGTTTACCAACGCGATGGCATCCGGCGTGCGCCGCGCCCACTGTTCAAACTGGACGTGAACAGGGTTCTGCGCCGGATAAGCTTCCGCGGTTCGGTTCCAGCCATACAACAGCAGTTCGCGCTCAGCGGCCGGCAGCAGATCGATATGCGAAGCAGACTGCGAAGCGTTTGTCGCCATCGCCCGCAGCACCTGCACCAGATAGGCGCCGTAACGCTCGGCGGTGGCGCGATCGAACAACGCCGTGGCGAAGTTCAGCGTGCCGCTGATGCCTTCGCCGTTATCGGCCAGATCGAGCGTCAAATCATACTTGGCGATCCGGTAGCCCAACTCGGCGCTCTCGGCCTGCAGTCCAGGCAGCGGAATATTGCGCACCGAGCCGTCCTGCCAGGCCAGCATCACCTGGAACAGGGGGGTATAGCCCAGATGGCGCGGCGGGTTAACCAGCTCCACCACCTGCTCGAACGGCAGATCGCGGTTTTCCTGCGCCGCCAGCACTGTGTGGCGGATCCGTTCGAGCAGCGTCGGCAGATCCGGATCGTCGCGAAGATCGATGCGCAGCGCCAGCGTGCTGACGAAGAAACCGACCAGCGATTCGGTTTCCAGCCGGCCGCGGTTGGCCTCCGGCGTGCCGATCACCAGCTCCTGCTGTCCGGCCATGCGCGCCAGCACCAGGCTCCAGGCCGCCAGCACCGTCATAAACAGCGTGCCGCCATGCTGTCGGCTGAATTGACGCAGCGCCTGCGTCAACTCGGCGTCGATCGCGATCGGCACTTCTGCGCCGCTGAAAGACTGCACCGTCGGGCGCGGCCGGTCGGTCGGCAACGTCAGCAGCGCCGGCGCATCGCTCAGCGTTTCACGCCAGTATTGCGCCTGCGCCGCCAGCCGTTCCGGCGTCAGGTAGCGACGCTGCCAGGCGGCGTAATCCGGGTATTGCAAGGTCGGCGGCGGCAGCGGATCGGCCTCGCCGCGACGGAAAGCGCCGTACAGCACGCCAAATTCGCGCAGCAGTATGCCGGTCGACCAGCCGTCGGAGACGATGTGATGGCAGGTGAGCAGGAACAGATGCTCCTCATCCGCCAGGCGGAGCAGCGCGGCGCGCACCAGCGGACCGGAACTCAGCTCGAAAGGCGCCTCCGCCAGGTGCTGCGCCAGTTGCCGCGCTCGGCTTTGGGCATCCTGCTGCCCACGCAGATCGTGAACTGTCAACGGCAGCGCGTCTGCCGGCAGAATGTGCGTCTGCGGCTGCCCCTCGACGGTGATAAACCGGCTGCGCAACGCTTCGTGACGGGCATAGAGCGCATCCAGACTCTGCCGCCAGGCAGGCAGATCCAGCTCGCCGCGCAGGCTCAGCGCCAGCGGGATATGGTAAGTTTCACTCATTCCCTCCAACTGGGTCAGGAACCACAAGCGCTGCTGAGCAAACGACAGCGGCAATGCGGCGTCGCGCGGCAGAGCTTCGATCGGCGGCAGCGCTTCACTCGTCCTTTGCAGTTGCTGCGCCACTACGTACAGCGTCGGATTGGCGAACAGGGTCTGCAACGGCAGCTGCCATTCCATCTGCTGCAGACGGTTGGTCAGACGTACCGCCCGCAGCGAGTGGCCGCCCAGTTCGAAGAAGTTGTCGTGGCGGCCAACCTGCTCCACGTTCAGCAACTCGCGCCAGATCTCCGCCAGCAGCGTTTCGCGCTCACCCTGCGGCGCTTCGTACGCCGCCTGGCTCTGTATCCCCTGCGGCTCCGGCAGCGCCCGCCGGTCCAACTTGCCGTTCGGCGACAGCGGCAACGCCGCCACCACCACCCAGGCCGACGGCACCATGTAGTCCGGCAGCACCGCGCTCACATGCTGCCGCAGCGCGCCCGCCAGCGTCTCTTCCGCCACGTCCACCGCCGGCACCACCCACGCCACCAGCCGTTTGTCGTCGCCCACCGCGCGCGCATCCACCACCGCTTCCCGCACCGCCGGGTGCGTCGCCAGCGTCGCTTCTATCTCGCCGCATTCGATGCGGAAGCCGCGGATTTTCACCTGCTGGTCATTGCGCCCCAGGTACTCGATGTCGCCGTTCGCCAGATAGCGCGCCACGTCGCCGGTGCGGTACATGCGCCCGCCCGGCGCGAACGGATCGCTCAGGAAACGCTCCGCCGTCAAGTCGGGCCGATTCAGGTAGCCCCGCGCCACCTGCACCCCGCCGATATACAGCTCGCCCACCGCCCCGAGCGGCACCGGCTGCCCGTGCTCGTCCAGCAGATAGATGCGCGTGTTGGCGATCGGCCGACCGATCGGCACCGACACCCGGTCCGCCTCCCGCGAACAGTGCCAGGCGGTGACGTCCACCGCCGCCTCCGTCGGCCCATACAGGTTATGCAACTCCGCCTGCGGCAGCCGGCGGTAAAACTCCGCCACCAGCGCCGCCGGCAGCGCTTCCCCGCTGCACATCACCCGCACCACGTTGCCGCAGCGCGTCGCCGCCTGCTCATCTGCCAGGAAGCTTTGCAGCATCGACGGCACGAAGTGCAGCGTGGTGACGCCGTACTGTTCGATAGCGCGGCTCAGGTAGTCCGGATCCTTGTGCCCTTCCGGCTTCGCCATCACCAGGCGCGCGCCGACCATCAGCGGCCAGAAGAACTCCCACACCGAGACGTCGAAGCCGAACGGCGTTTTTTGCAGCACCGTGTCCGCCGCCGTCAGGCCGTAGGCCTCCTGCATCCACACCAGCCGGTTGACCACCCCGCGGTGTTCGTTCATCGCGCCCTTCGGTTTACCGGTCGAGCCCGAGGTGTAAATCACGTACGCCAGGTGCGACGCCTGCGCGCGCGGCGCCGGGTTCTCGGCACTCAGCGTCTCCGGCAACGCGGCCTCCAGCGCCAGCTGCGGCGTCGCGGGTTCGCCCAGCGCCGCCCGGCCGGCGGCGTCCGCCAGCAGCAGCACCGGGTCGGCGTCCTGCAGGATGTACTGCAGGCGCTCGCCCGGATAGGCCGGATCCAGCGGCACATAGGCGCCGCCGGCCTTGAGGATGCCGAACAGCGCCGTCACCATGTTCAGGCCGCGTTCGGCGCACACCGCCACCCGGCTGTCCGGGCCGACGCCGCGCGCTATCAGCGCGTGCGCCAGCCGGTTGGCGCGGGCGTTCAACCGGGCGTAGCTCAGGCTTTCAGCGCCGCTCACCAGCGCGATGGCATCCGGCGTGCGGCGCACCTGCCGCTCGAACAGCGCCGCCAGCGTCTGATCCAGCGGGTAGTCACGCTCGGTGCGGTTCCAGCCATGCAGCAGCAGCTCGCGTTCCGCTTCCGGCACCACCGCCAGTGAACACACCGGCGTATCCGGCGCCTGCTCCAGTGCTTGCGCCAGTGAGTCCAGCGCCTGCACCATATAGTCACATACGCGCTGCGCATCGATCGCCTCGGTTACCTGCGCCGTAATGCCCAGCGAATCGCCGCCGTCCTCCACCGACAAGACGAACGGATAGTTGGTGCGCTCTTCGGCGCTCAGCAGGCTGACGCCTTCGGGCAGCGCCACGGCCTCGCCGTTGTTGTGGCGATAGTTGAGCAGGGCGCTGAACAGCGGCGCTCCAGGGCTGACGCCGCTGCAGCGCTGCGCCAAGGCCAGTGGCGCATGTTCATGAGCCAGCAGCCCGCTCAACCGCACATGCGCCTCCCTTGCCGCCGCCTCCGCGCCGCGCCGATCGATGTCCAGGCGCAGCGGCAGCGTGTTGATAAACAGCCCCAATGCCCGTTCCGCGCCTTCAGCGCCCTGCAGGCGCCCCAGCAATACGGTGCCGAATACGACCGCGTCTCGCCCGCTGACGCGCGCCAGCACCTGCGCCCAGGCCAGATGGCACAAACTGGCCAGGCTGACGCCCAACCGCCGCGCCTGCCGCCGCAGCCGCAGGTTCAAGGCCGAAGAAAGCGCCTGGTAGCGGCTGACGATCTGCCGTCCCTCGCCATGCACATCACTCAAGCCGAACGGCAGGACCGGCTCGCTGATATCCGCCAACATGTCGCGGAAGAAACGTTCATGCTCTGCTTCGCTGAGCGTCAGGCGCGCCTGCGCCACCGCATTGCGGAACGGCTGGGCGGCACCAAGCCGTGCGCCGCGACCGGCGAGGATTTCGCTGACCTCTTGCTCCATAAAGGCCAGCGTGGAGTGATCGCCAATCAGATGGTGCCACTGCTGCAAGGCGCACCACCGGCCATCCTCCTCTTGCGCGACGGTAAAGTTGAGCAGCGGCGCACGGGTCAGATCCTGTCGCTGATGCAGCGGATCAAAACCGGCCGCCAACTGTTGCCAAACCGGGCCGTCGGCCAGATCGAAACGCCGCTCGCTCAGTGCCAGTTCGGCCTTGCGCCACACCACCTGCACCGGCGAAGACACGCCCTGCGTGATGAACGCGGTGCGCAGAATGTCATGGCGATCGATCACCTGCTGCATCGCCGCCAGCCAGGCATCCAGGCGCGCGCGGCTGTCGAAACGCAACACCGCGGACAGCTGGTACGGATCGCCCTGCTCCGCCAGCAGATGGTGGAACAAAATCCCCTCCTGCAGCGGCGACAAAGCGTAGATGTCCTGTACGTTAGCCACGCCGCCCGGCACCTGCGCCACCACCGCGTCGATCTCCGGCTGGCTCAGCGTCGCCAGCGGCAACATCTCCGGCGTAATGGCGGCGCAACCCGGCAAGATGCGGTTTTCCGGTATGTCGATTTCCCCTTGCGCGCTCACCGCCTGCGCCAGCGCCGCCAGCGTCGGCGTTGAGAACAGCGTCTGCACGTTCGCCGCCAAACCGGCACGCCGCAGTTGAGCCATCAACTTCACCGCCAGCAGCGAGTGGCCGCCCAGTTCGAAGAAGTTGTCGTGGCGGCCAACCTGCTCCACGTTCAGCAACTCGCGCCAGATCTCCGCCAGCAGCGTTTCGCGCTCACCCTGCGGCGCTTCGTACGCCGCCTGGCTCTGCATCCCCTGCGGCTCCGGCAGCGCCCGCCGGTCCAACTTGCCGTTCGGCGACAGCGGCAACGCCGCCACCACCACCCAGGCCGACGGCACCATGTAGTCCGGCAGCGCCGCGCTCACATGCTGCCGCAGCGCGCCCGCCAGCGTCTCTTCCGCCACGTCCGCCGCCGGCACCACCCACGCCACCAGCCGTTTGTCGTCGCCCACCGCGCGCGCATCCACCACCGCTTCCCGCACCGCCGGGTGCGTCGCCAGCGTCGCTTCTATCTCGCCGCATTCGATGCGGAAGCCGCGGATTTTCACCTGCTGGTCATTGCGCCCCAGGTACTCGATGTCACCGTTCGCCAGATAGCGCGCTACGTCGCCGGTGCGGTACATGCGCCCGCCCGGCGCGAACGGATCGCTCAGGAAACGCTCCGCCGTCAAGTCGGGCCGATTCAGGTAGCCCCGCGCCACCTGCACCCCGCCGATATACAGCTCGCCCACCGCCCCGAGCGGCACCGGCTGCCCGTGCTCGTCCAGCAGATAGATGCGCGTGTTGGCGATCGGCCGACCGATCGGCACCGACACCCGGTCCGCCTCCCGCGAACAGTGCCAGGCGGTGACGTCCACCGCCGCCTCCGTCGGCCCATACAGGTTATGCAACTCCGCCTGCGGCAGCCGGCGGTAAAACTCCGCCACCAGCGCCGCCGGCAGCGCTTCCCCGCTGCACATCACCCGCACCACGTTGCCGCAGCGCGTCGCCGCCTGCTCATCTGCCAGGAAGCTTTGCAGCATCGACGGCACGAAGTGCAGCGTGGTGACGCCGTACTGTTCGATAGCGCGGCTCAGGTAGTCCGGATCCTTGTGCCCTTCCGGCTTCGCCATCACCAGGCGCGCGCCGACCATCAGCGGCCAGAAGAACTCCCACACCGAGACGTCGAAGCCGAACGGCGTTTTTTGCAGCACCGTGTCCGCCGCCGTCAGGCCGTAGGCCTCCTGCATCCACACCAGCCGGTTGACCACCCCGCGGTGTTCGTTCATCGCGCCCTTCGGTTTACCGGTCGAGCCCGAGGTGTAAATCACGTACGCCAGGTGCGACGCCTGCGCGCGCGGCGCCGGGTTCTCGGCACTCAGCGTCTCCGGCAACGCGGCCTCCAGCGCCAGCTGCGGCGTCGCGGGTTCGCCCAGCGCCGCCCGGCCGGCGGCGTCCGCCAGCAGCAGCACCGGGTCGGCATCCTGCAGGATGTACTGCAGGCGCTCGCCCGGATAGGCCGGATCCAACGGCACATAGGCGCCGCCGGCCTTGAGGATGCCGAACAGCGCCGTCACCATGTTCAGGCCGCGTTCGGCGCACACCGCCACCCGGCTGTCCGGGCCCACGCCGCGCGCAATCAGCGCGTGCGCCAGCCGGTTGGCGCGGGCGTTCAACCGGGCGTAGCTCAGGCTTTCCGCGCCGCTCACCAGCGCGATGGCATCCGGCGTGCGGCGCACTTGCCGCTCGAACAGCGCCGCCAGCGTCTGATCCAGCGGGTAATCACGCTCGGTGCGGTTCCAGCCATGCAGCAGATGCTCCCGTTCGGCGAGCGGCAGCAAATCGATATGGGATACCGATCGCGGGTTATTCAGCGTCATCGCCCGCAGCGCCTGTACCAGGTAAACGCCGTAACGCTCGGCGGTGGCGCGATCGAACAACGCCGTGGCGAAATTCAGCGTGCCGCTGATGCCTTCGCCGGTATCGGCCAGATCGAGCGTCAGATCGAACTTCGCCGCGCTGTATTCCAGCCCGGCCAATTCGGCCTGCAGCCCAGGCAGCGGAATATCGCGCACCGAGCCGTCCTGCCAGGCCAGCATCACCTGGAACAGCGGGGTATAGCCCAGATGGCGCGGCGGGTTGACCAGCTCCACCACCTGCTCGAACGGCAGATCGCGGTTTTCCTGCGCCGCCAGCACCGTGTGGCGGACCCGTTCGAGCAGCGTCGGCAGATCCGGATCGTCGCGAAGATCGATGCGCAGCGCCAGCGTGCTGACGAAGAAACCGACCAGCGATTCGGTTTCCAGCCGGCCGCGGTTGGCCTCCGGCGTGCCGATCACCAGCTCCTGCTGTCCGGCCATGCGCGCCAGCACCAGGCTCCAGGCCGCCAGCACCGTCATAAACAGCGTACCGCCATGCTGTCGGCTGAATTGACGCAGCGCCTGCGTCAGCTCGGCGTCGATCGCGATCGGCACTTCTGCGCCGCTGAAAGACTGTACCGTCGGACGCGGTCGGTCGGTCGGCAACGTCAGCAGCGCCGGCGCATCGCTCAGCGTTTCACGCCAGTATTGCGCCTGCGCCGCCAGCCGTTCCGGCGTCAGGTAGCGACGCTGCCAGGCGGCGTAATCCGGGTATTGCAAGGTCGGCGGCGGCAGCGGATCGGCCTCGCCGCGACGGAAAGCGCCGTACAGCGCGCCCAATTCGCGCAGCAGTATGCCGGTCGACCAGCCGTCGGAGACGATGTGATGGCAGGTGAGCAGGAACAGATGCTCCTCATCCGCCAGGCGGAGCAGCGCGGCGCGCACCAGCGGCCCCTGCGTCAAATCGAACGATTGAGTGGCCGCCTGACGACACAGCGTTTCAGCCTGCGCGGGGTGACGTCGCAGATCGTGGAACGCAAGCGGTAACCCGTTTGCCGGCAAAATCTGTACCTGTGGCCGATCTTCCCGGGTGATGAACCGGCTGCGCAGCGATTCGTGGCGCGCATAGAGCGCGTCCAGCCCCTGTTGCAACGCCTGCCGGTCCAACCGACCGCGCAGCCGCAACGCCAGCGGGATATGGTAGGTTTCGCTCATCCCCTCCAACTGGGTCAGGAACCACAGACGCTGCTGAGCAAACGACAGCGGCAATTCCCCATCGCGCGCCACCGGCAGCATCGGGATCGATTCCTGCGTCGGCGCAACCTGCAGCGCCTGGGCCAACACGTGCAACACCGGACTGGCGAACAGCGCCTGCAACGGCAGCTGCCATCCGGCCTGTTGCACGCGGTTCGCCAGGCGCACCGCCATCAGCGAATGCCCGCCCAGTTCGAAGAAGTGGTCGTAACGGCCAATCCGTTCTACGCCCAACAGCTCATGCCAGATAGCCGCCAACAGATTTTCTGCCTCGCCCTGCGGCGGCGCATAGGCCTCGCGCGCACAGGCGTCGACCTGCGGCACCGGCAGGGCGCGCTTGTCCAATTTGCCGTTGCCGGTCAGCGGCAACGCCTCCAGCCAAACGTAAGCCGCCGGCACCATATAGTCCGGCAACCGCGCCTGCAGATGCCGGCGCAATTCGGTCGCCAGCGTAGCGCGTTCCGTCTCCGGCGCCGGAACCACCCACGCCACCAGTCGCTTATTCCCGTCGCCATCGTCGATAGCGTCCACGGCTACGCTGCGCACGCGCGGATCGGCGCTCAGCTGCGCTTCCACCTCACCGCACTCGATGCGGAAGCCGCGGATTTTCACCTGCTGGTCGTTGCGACCCAGGTATTCGATATCCCCCCCCGGCAGATAGCGCGCCAGATCGCCGGTGCGATACATGCGCGCACCCGGCGCCCGGTTGAAAGGGTCTTCGAGAAAACGTTCCGCCGTCAATTCGGGCCGGTTCAGGTACCCTCGCGCCACCCCTTCACCGCCGACGTACAGTTCGCCGATCGCCCCCATCGGCACCGGTTCGCCATCGGCGCCCAGCAGATACAGCCGCAAATCCGGAATACGGCAGCCGATCGGGCTAGCGACGATCGCCGTATCCTGCGCCGACAGCGGCCGGTACGTCACGTGCACCGTGGTTTCGGTGATGCCGTACATGTTGACCAATCGCGTCTGCCGGTTCTCTGGACGAGCAAACCACGGCGCGAGATCGGAAGGCTTCAGCATTTCACCACCGAACACGATCTCGCGCAGCTGATGGCGCGCTTCGCTGTGTGCCTGAGCCTGGATAAAGGCTTTGAAGGCGCTCGGCGTCTGATTCAGTACCGTGATGCCGCTGCGGCAGACGAAATGATAAAAGTCCGGCGCCGAACGGGCGATCTCCTGCGGTACGATGAACAGCTGGCCGCCATACAACCAGGCGCCCCAGATCTCCCAAACCGAAAAGTCGAAGGCGAATGAGTGGAACAGGCACCACTTGTCGGCGGCGCTGAAGTTAAACCAGGCGTTGGTGGCGCTGAACAAGCGCGCGACCTGGCGATGCTCCACCATGACCCCTTTCGGTTTGCCGGTCGAACCGGAGGTGTAAATCACATACGCCAGGTGTGATGGCCGCACCTCGACGTCCTGCAGATCGTCGCTTTTCCCCGTCAACGGCTGTTCCAGCGCCAATACCGGCACCTCGCAGCCGCCCAGCGCTTGCCTGCCAAGTTCATCCGCCAACAGCAGCACCGGCGCGGAGTCCGCCAGGATGTACTGTAGCCGCTCTCCGCTATAGGCGGGATCCAACGGCACATAGGCGCCGCCGGCTTTGAGGATCCCCAGCAACCCGGCCAGCATCGGCAGACCGCGTCCGGCGCACAGCGCCACCAGACTGTCCGGTTGTACGCCAAGCTCTACCAGCCGATGGGCCCATCGGTTCGCCCAGGTATTCAATTCAGCGTAAGTCAGGCTGTCGTCGCCGTATGTCATCGCCGTCGCATCTGGCGTGCGTTTGACCTGCGCTTCGAACAGCCGATGCAGACACGCCGCCGGCGAGTGCGAAGCAACGGTGTGATTGAGGCTCTGCAGCAACTGCGTGCGTTCTTCTTCGGAAACCAGATTGAGTTCGCCGATGGTGCGACGATGAGAGCCCGCTCTCACCGCGTCGTTGAGCAGCATCAGCAGATGTTGCGTCGCACGCAACATCTGTTCGTCAGCCACTGAGGCGGCGTCGTATACCCAACGGAAGGCGCCGTCAGCCTTGCAGATTTGCAATACCGCGCGCGAGCCGGAAGCCATGATGGCAGCCACGCCCTCGTCTTCAGGCTGCAACCCTGTCTCTGAACGCCGGCTGACGATCGATACCGCCGTCGGCCAAGCTTGGGGCGCCCGCAGATCCGCATCGCCCGTCAGCAACGCGGGATGATAATCAGCATGAGCGCGCAACCGGCCGTATTCTTGTTCCAGCGCGGCCAATGCCTGCTGGAAATTGTAGGAGTGATCAACTGAGACCTGCAGCGGCAGCACGCGCGCGCTCAGGTGAGCCCAACGTCCCCAATCCCGATCGTTCGACGTAATCCAACCCAGCTGAAAATCGGTTTCATTACACATGCGCGCCAGATAGAGGGTTGCTGCCGCCAGCACCTGCTCGCCGGCAATCTTTTCCAGGCGCTGCCAGGCCGTGGCCTGCCAGCGTGCGGGAAGGGCCGCCCGGCGGTCAGGCCCTGGCGGGAACGGCGCCGGATAAAAGCGTGTCAGACGCGGTTGCCAGAAAGCGGCGCTGTCGGCGCTGGCGCCATACGCCGCGCCTAACAGCGAAGCTTCGGCATCGCTAAGCGTCGGCAAGACCGAGCCGACAGACAGGCCGCAGGCCTGCGCCAGCGCATCACCCGGCTGAATCGAGCCGTCGGCGCGCAAGAACGGCCCGACGCGCACCACGCCGGGATGCGCGGCGATCTCCCAGCCGTCGGTCTCAATGCGCAGCAGGGTGCCGGGTTCGGCCTGGCGTTCATCGCTCACCGCCAGCAGCGTCGTCACGCCCAGCACGCGCTCCGCCAACAGTATCTTCGCCGCGCATCCCGCGCCATGGCTCAGCGAGCTCACCAGGCGCTGCAGCGCCTGAGCCGGGCGATCCCAACGGATGATGCCGCCGGCAGGCGGTTGCCGCCGGTTGGCGTAAAAGCTGCCGCCGGCCCCGGCATCAGCCAACGTCGCCACTTGCCGATCCAACGCTTCGATCGTTCCCGTCGTTGAAGCGTTCAGCGCGCGTAAAATGAACTGGAAACGACGCTGCAAAACATCCAGATCGTCTAATGAATTTGCATAGGCGGCGTCAGAAAAAGTGACGTCCAGTTCATTCGCCTGCTGGTCTTCATACAGCATAATCTGTAGATCGCCGGACGGAATATTGCCACCGTAATACCAACGGGTGCGGCATCCCCAGAAAGGATCGCCGTGGTCGAAAGAAACGATGTTAATTGAAGGGCCAAACCAGGCGGAATCCGTCGCGCCATTATCACGCCGAATATCCTCCCCGCGATATAATTGATGGCGAACCACTTTCGCTATTTCAGCCGCCACTTTCTGGATAAATTCAGCCAGACTTAGTTGAGGTTCAACCTTAATAATCAAAGGGACAACGTTAGAGGTCATACCAATACTGTTTCGTTCCCTTGTCCCGGTCACCGGCATGCTGAAATTAAGATATTCGCTGCCGGTTAAGCTGTAGAAACATAATGCTACGGCAGCGGCCAATATATGCGCACGGTGTACGCCGATATTGTCGGCCTGCCGCTGCAGCCGATCCAGGACGTCTTTTTCCAGCAGCTGCGTGTTGTGGTGCATCGCAGCGTCCGGCGTCAATACGGCCCTGCGTGACAAGCTCTGCGGCGCGGCGGCGGTGTATTCCCGCCAAAACGCCTGATCGGAAGAAAAGCGCGAAGAGTCGCGGTACTTGATGTCGTTTTCATACAGCAGAGAGAAATTGCAGTTGGCGAATTCAGGGATGACGCCGCCGGACGCCAGCGCGTTATAGTAAGCCGCGATGCGCCGCATCACTTCCTCAGCGCTGCGGCCGTCGGTGATCATATGGTGGAAACGGCGATAGAGGATGTAGCGCTGCGGTGCGAGCGTAATGACATAAAAACTAAAAGGTTCTTCTCCCGTAGCGCGGCGCGGCAGCGCCGAATCCGCCACCATCCAACGTCTGGCCGCCTGCAGAGGATCGGGTTCCTTGCTGAGATCGAGCGTGAACAGCGGCTCATGTGTACGTGGCGCGCGGTATTGATAAAGCTCACCGTCTTTTTCCACAAAATGCGCTTGCAGAGCCGGCGTTTCTTCGACGATGGCGTCGATGGCTTGCCGCAGCAGTTTAACGTTGAGCGGCCCGTCGACCTGTCCGTAGCCCCAGATATTGAACGACAAATCTTTGGAGATGTTTTCCCCCAGCCAGAGTTCACGCTGGGCGGTTGTTATTTCATGCAGCTCAACTTTCTCCGTTGCGGCCTGAGACCCTGCACGGAATTCCCCACTCTTCACATCAGTTTGTTTGTTCATAATATTCTCTAGCACGTTTTCATTACGTTAATGAAATAGACCGTCAGGATTTAGGCAAAGACAGGCCGCCCGACAGTTCAAGTCAGAATAAAAAAACCGTAGAAAAGCTGGGTCTCCCCCAACTAAGAAAGGATAAAATGGCTAATCCAGAGGTCCCCCCTGTGCCTCAATTTGCTGAGCTGTGAAGTATAGGAGAGGATATTTTTTTTGGCGAAACGTGCGAAAGGGAATAAATGACCATTTTATTTCCCCGATATTACTCAGGGATGACGAGGGTATTGAACTTGTATTAACCTGAGATGATTAGAGAATAATTAATATTTTTTTGTATTATTCATCGAGGTTAATATGCAGCAATTCTTACGATAAGAGCCTCTCCATATCAATAAGTTATACTTTATTGTTTGAAAAACAATAATTAATAATTTAATTAATTCATTGTCATCGAAATTTATGCCCGGTTTTATCGGCAGCGGCTCTATCGCTTTTTGTTATAACAATGGGAAAAATTATGCTGAAAAAATTTTGCGTTTTTTCGTGCGCAAATCAACGGCACCGTTCCCAACCGCAGACAATGTCAATGGGGCGGCAGAGCCCGCCCCAAGAGGTCTTACCACATCAGCCGGCCGATCAATGGCGCGGCCACGACCGTGATGATGCCGGCCAGCATCATCACCAAACTCGACACCACGCCCTCCTGCGGCCCCAGCTCATAGGCGCGGGCAGTGCCGGCGCCGTGCGACGAGGCGCCAAATCCGGCGCCCTTCGCCAGACGGCTGCGCACCGCCAGCCGCAAAAACAAAATATCCCCCACCGCCATGCCGAACACCCCGGTGATCACCACGAACAGCGCCACCAGATCCGGCTGCCCGCCCATCTGTTTGGCGGCCTCCAGCGCGAACGGCGTGGTGATCGACCGCACCGCCAGGCTGCGCTGCACCTCTTCCGGCAGCGTCAACAGGCGCGCCAGCCACACCGAGCTGTACACCGCCACCAGCACCGCGGTCGTTACCCCGGCGGTCAGCGACAGCCAGTGGCGACGGATGATATGCAGATTCTCGTACACCGGCACCGCGAAGGCGATGGTCGCGGGCCCCAGCAGCCACAGCAGCCAGTGGGTTTCACCGATGTAGTCCTGATAGGAGATATGGGTGACCACCAGCAGCAGCACCAGAATCATCGGCGTCAGCACCAGCGGCATCAGCAGCAACGTGCGGCGGCGGCGATAGAGTTTCTTGTTGGCGAAATACAGCGCCAGCGTCGCCAGAAAACAGGCCAGGCTAAGGATAAAATCATTCATGGCGCTGCTTCCGCCGCTGCAGCCAAATCTCCAGCCGATATACCCTGTCCACCACCAGCCCGGTGGCGCCCAGCGTCAGCATGGTGCTGACTGCGATCACCAGAAAGATCTTCCAGCCCTCGACCATCAGCAGCTGGGCATAGTTGACCACCGCCACCACCGCCGGCACGAAAAACAGCAGCATTTCCGCCAGCAGCCAGCGGGAGCCGGCCTTGACCCAGCTGAGCGGCAGAATGCGCAGCAGGATCAGCGCCAGCAGCATCAGCATGCCGACGATATTGGCGGGGAGCGGCAGGTGGAATTGTTGCACCAGGCGATCGGCGATCAGGAACAGCGCCGCATACAACGCCACCTGAATCGGCACCTGCAAACGGGTCAGCAGGGAGGGGGCAACGCGGCGTAACGCCAGAGACATGAAAGATGACCTCAAACAATAATTGACGGCCTACAGTATACGCAGCCGGGAAACCACGCCTGAAATGAATTAAAATTATCGACATCATGCCGTCCGGGAATAGTTTCCCGCCGGTAGCGTCCCCAAGGAGAACCCTAACGTGGATGTCCGCACCCTGCGCTACTTCGTTGAAGTAGTGCGCCAGCAAAGCTTCACCCGCGCGGCGGAAAAACTGTTCGTCACCCAGCCCACCATCAGCAAAATGCTGCGGCATCTGGAGGAGGAGCTGGAATGCACGCTGCTGATCCGCGAAGGCCGCAAGCTGCGCCTGACCGACAGCGGCCAGGCGGTGTATCAGCGCGGCCTGACGATCCTCGACGAATTCCGCCAGTTGGAGGCGGAGCTGGAAGACATCAGCTCGGTGAAAAAGGGCGTGTTGCGGCTGGGCATTCCGCCGATGGTCGGCAGGCAGATCGCCGATCTGATCCGCCGCTTTCGCCAGACCTACCCCGGCATCGAATTGAAGATTTCCGAGCTGGGCGGGCTGTCGGTCGAACAGGCGGTGATGTCCGGCGAACTGGATCTGGCGATGACGGTGTTGCCCTTCGACTCGGAGCAGCCGCTGACCTTTCTGCCGCTGCTGGGCCACCCGATGTGCGTGGTGGCGCCGCGCACGCCGCAGTGGCTCAACCGCACCAGCATCAATATCGCCGAATTGGCCGACAGCCCGATCCTGATTTATAACGAAGACTTTGCGCTGTACAAGATGCTGATGAAGGCGTTTCGCCTGGCCGGTTTTGAACCGCAAATCGCGGTGCGCAGCGGCCAATGGGACTTCCTCGCCTCGATGGTGCAGGCCGGCGTGGGCATCGCCATGCTGCCGGAGCCGGTTTGCCGCTGGCTGGATAAGGAAAACCTGGTCTGGCTGCCGCTGGAACCGCGCATGGAATGGAAAATCGGCCTGATCTGGCGCCAGGGCAGCTATTTGTCGCACAGCGCGCAGGCCTGGATCGCCTGCTGCCGCGACTACTGGCCGCCGGTCAAGTAGCCAAAAAACAAGGGCCGCACAGGCGGCCCTTCAGGATGGGGATAACGAGGAAAAACGTTTATTCCTCCTTCTGCGTTTACCCCTCGCGCTCGATCAACAGCGCTTCGAGCAAATCGAGATCGTGCAGCAGTTTTTGCAGCGTCTCGTTGCTGATTTTCTGCGTGGCACGCAGGTGGTACAGCTCGCCGCGCTCGGCGCGCAGCGCCGTCAGGCGGAAACGCCGCTCGAGGTTTTCCATCGCCAGCGCATTCTCGATATCGTCTTTCGACGCGATACGCCGCCGCAGCATGCCCGTCACCCGCGAGCTGACCTCTTTCAACACCTGCGGATCGAGGTTCTCTTCGGTATCGGCGACCAGGCGCTCTTCCATTTTATTCACGCTCTCGATCGCCACCTCGGCCGCCATGGCGATCGCCATGCGCTCTTCCTGCTTGCTGGCGCTCTTGTCTGTCACCTGCACGCCGCGCAACAGCAGCGGCAACGCCAGCACGCCGACAATCAACGACAGCAGGATCACCCCGGCGGCGATAAACACCAGCTGATAGCGCGCCGGGAAGGCGGTGCCGTCGCTCAGCAACAGCGGTATCGACAGCACACCGGCCAGGGTAATCGCCCCGCGCACCCCGGCGAACGACGCCACCCACAGCTCACGCGTGCTGTAATCGCCGAACTGCAGCGGACGCTTTTTCATAAAGCGGTTGCTGGCCTTCTTCATCACCCACAGCCAGGTGAAACGCAGCACCAGCAGCGCGGCGTAGATGGTGGCCACGTCGGCGAACAGATACCAGGTCTGGATGGTCGGATCCAGCTCCGCCTGCAGGATGGAGGTTTCAAGAATGCCCGGCAGTTGCAGGCCCAGCATGATGAACACCATGCCGTTGAACACGAATTCCAGCATCGCCCATACGCTGTTGGCGCGCAGGCGCATCGCCAGCGGTGCGTTGCGGATCACGCCGGATTGGCTGATGGTCATCCCCGCCGCCACCGCCGCCAGAATGCCGGAAACGCCGATATGTTCGGCGATCAGGTAGGACGCGAACGGCAGCAGCAGCAGGAACACGATCTGGGTCGCCGGATCGTCGCCGCTCCAGCGGCTCATCACCCGCAGCGATTTACTGTAAGTCCAGGTGACCGCCACGCCGGCCAACAGGCCGCCGATCGCCACTTTGAGGAATTCAAGGGTCGCGCCGCCCACGGTGAACACCATCGTGCCCATCGCCACCGCGATGGCGAACTTGAGCGACACCAGGCCAGACGCGTCATTCATCAGCGCCTCGCCCTCGAGCACGCCCATGATCGGCTTGGGAATCCGCCCTTTGCCGACGATGCCGGACAGCGCCACGGCATCGGTCGGCGACAGCACCGCCGCCAGCGCGAAGGCCGCCACCAGCGGAATGCCCGGCACCATGGCGTAGATCAGATAACCGACGCCGACCACGGTGATCAGCACCAGCACCAGCGCCAGGCCGAGAATTTCACGCCCGTGATGCAGGAACTCGCGCGTCGGCGTTTTCCAGCCGTCGGCGAACAGCAACGGCGGGATGAACAGCACCAGGAACAGTTCGGGATCAAAATCGACGTGCAGCCCGAAATGCGGCCAGGCCAACAGGGCCCCGATGGCGATTTGCATCAGCGGCAGCGGCACCTGGAACGGCAACATGCGCGTCACCACCCCGGACAGGGAGACCACCAGGATCAAAATGAGGATTGTAAAAAAGATTTCCATGCTTTCCTTAGACTCTACGATTCAGACGACATCGGCTCAGGGCCTGCGTTGGTCCCGATAGTAGATCACTTTTTTTACAGCCGTTAAAGCTTGTTGTGCCTTTCAAAACGCGGTGCAGAGCAGAAGAAGACTTATCTTAAGAAGGGAATTGCCGTCACAGGCTCCCCCGCCCGATGGGCGAGGGAAACCCAAGAGGCTTAAATCGCCCAGCCGCCGGCGTAGAACGCCACCAGCGCCACGGCGATCAGCACGGTGCCGATGTTCAGCTTGCGCCATTCGCCGGAGAAGATGCGGCCGATGACCAGCGAGCTGAAGCCCAGCATGATGCCGGTGACGATGTTGCAGGTCAGCACGATGAACACGGCGCACAGCAGGCCGGCCATCGCGTCGACGAAGTCGTTGAAGTCCAGCTTGGTGACGTTGCTCAGCATCAACAGGCCGACGTACATCAGCGCCGGTGCGGTGGCGTAGACCGGCACCAGATAGGCCAGCGGCGACAGGAACAGGATCAGCAGGAACAGAACGCCGACCACAGTGGCGGTCAGGCCGGTCTTGCCGCCCGCGGCGGTGCCGGCGGCGGACTCGATGTAGACCGCGGCGGGCGCGGCGCCCACCAGCCCGGAGAAGATGCTGCTCAGGGAGTCCGAGGTCAGCGCCTTGCCGCCGTTGATGATCTGGCCGTCTTTGTCCAGCAGGTTGGCCTGCCCGGCTACCGCGCGGATGGTGCCGGTGGCGTCGAACACCGCGGTCATCACCAGCGCCAGCACGCTCGGCAACACCACCGGCTGCAATGCGCCCATGATATCCAGGCTGAAGATCAACGATTTACCGTCAGCGTCCGCCAGGCTCGGCATGGCGAACAGCCCCTGATATTTCACTGCCGGGTCGAAGATCAGGCCGATGATGGAAATGGCGATGATCACCAGCAGAATGCCGCCGGGCACGCGCAGTTTCTCCAGGCCGAAGATCACCGCCAGGCCGACCAGCGTCATGACGACCGGGAAAGAGGTGAACGCGCCGAGCGCCACCGGCAAGCCATCCAGCGGGTTCTTCACCACCAGGCCGACGCCGTTGGCGGCGATCAGCAGCAGGAACAGCCCGATGCCGATGCCGGTGCCGTGCGCCACGCCCATCGGCAGGTTGCGCAGGATCCAGGCGCGGATGCCGGTGACCGAGATGACGGTGAACAGCACGCCCATCAGGAACACCGCGCCCAGCGCCACCGGAATGCTGATATGTTGGCCGAGCACCAGGCTGAAAGCGGTAAAGGCGGTCAACGAGATCGCACAGCCGATGGCCATCGGCAGGTTAGCCCACAGCCCCATCAGCAGCGAGCCCAGACCGGCCACCAGACAGGTGGAAACGAACACCGCCGCCGGCGGGAAGCCCGCTTTGCCCAGCATGCTCGGCACCACGATCACCGAGTACACCATCGCCAGGAAGGTGGTCAGCCCCGCCACCACCTCCTGACGCACGCTGCTGCCGCGCGCGGAAATTTTAAAATAGCCATCAAGCCCGCCGGTTGGTTTTGCGGCGTGGTTCGCTTGAGAGTTCGACATAGGTTACTTCCCCTGTGTTTCATGAATCGGCCCGTCGCAGCAGGCCTGTAATCTCGCCCGCGCCTGATCGCTACGTAATCGTTTACGTCACGTTCCGCTTCCTTGCCCTTCCGTCGCACCGCCAACGGCGATGCGCACCAAGGCAAACGTTTAACTCGCAGCGCGCGGTACGGGTGATTTATGGTGGTTTATTCAAGGCAAACGATTATCCTGCCTTCCCTAGCGTCTAATCAACTAAAGATCGCGGCAATTTATGCAGAAAGCGGCGGGAAGGGCTTCTGCGCGAAAAGACGGGGCGATCCGGCGCCCCTGCCAGCCTGTTTCACGGCGATCTTATTGCGCCTGCACCGCTGCGGGATCCATATACATCAATTCCCAGATATGGCCGTCCAGGTCCTGAAATCCGTGGCCGTACATCACGCCATAGTCCCGCGGCGGATGATAGGTATTGCCGCCGCCGGCGATCGCCTTGCGCACCAGTTCGTCCACCGCCGCCCGGCTGGGTTGCGACAGGCACACCAACACTTCGGTGGCCTGTTTGGCGTCGCCGATCGGGTTCGGGGTAAACATCCTGAATTTGTCGTGGGTCAGCAGCATCACGTAAATCGTGTCGCTGACCACCATGCAGGCGGCGGTATCGTCGGTAAATTGCGGGTTGAAGCTGAAGCCGAGCTGGGTGAAAAACGCCATTGAGGCGGGCAGATCGCGTACGGGCAGATTTACGAAGATTTGCGTAGCCATGGGCTACCTCCGATGAAGAATGACCCCATCGAGTATAGCCCATCCGCTTAACTCAGCAGGTCGTAAGGGCCGCCCTGTTCCAGCGCCCGCTGGTAGGCGGGCCGGGCGTGGATGCGCTGCAGGAAGCCGCGCAGTTTCGGGCAATTGTCCAACGCGCCGCGCGCCGCCATCGCCTCGAGCGGGAAGCTCATCTGTATGTCCGCCGCGCTGAAATCGTTGCCGACGAACCAGCTGCCCTTGTTCAGGTGCTGTTCGAGATACTCGCAGTGCGGCGCGATCTGTTTGTCGAGGTATTCGCGCTGTACGCCCTTGCCGATCGCGCCCGCCACCGGCCGCAGCAGCCAGGGGATCGGCGGCTGGCCGAGACGGCTGAACACCAGCTTCATCACCAACAGCGGCATCAGCGATCCCTCAGCGTAGTGCAACCAGTAGCGGTATTGCTGGCGCGCGTGGAAGTCCGTCGGCATAAACATGCCCTGTGCGTCGTAGGCTTCCTGCAAGTATTCGATAATGGCGCCGGATTCCGCCAGCGTCAGATCGCCATCGACGATCACCGGCGATTTGCCCAGCGGGTGGATCTTTTTCAGCGCCGGCGGCGCCAGCAGAGTGTGCGGATCGCGCTCGTAGCGTTGCACCTGATAGGGCACGCCCAGCTCTTCCAAAAACCACAGAATGCGCTGCGACCGCGAGTGATTGAGATGATGAACAATGATCATGATGACGCTCCTGTCCGCTGCCACACCAGTTCGCCGATCTGCACGCCGTTGCCGAGCTGCAGCGGCACCGTGCGCAACGTCAGCCGATCGGCGTTAAAGGCGTAAAAGCGCACCTGACGGCTGCCTATCCAATTGGGGAACGAGCAGCCTTCAACCTGATGCACCACCCGTTGCTCGCTTTCTTCCACCTGATAACGGCCGAAATAGCAAATCATATTGATGAAGGCGGCATGGATCTCCCGCTCGGATCCCTGCGCCAAATCGTCGGCGACGAAACGCGGCCGCACGGCGCTGTATAGCTGCGCCGCCATCGTGCCGTTGGCCTCATAGTGGATGCGCCCCAACACCTGCTCGCCCAGCGGGTAATTCAGCTCGCCGTTCTGGTTTTTGAACGCCGACGACACCAACGCCCAGCTGCCGATAAACGCGTTTACCGTCATGACGCTTCTCCGGTTAAGGATCGTCTGTAAAGGGTAGTGGCAATTTTTACCGCACGCCAACGGCTGAAAAACCGTCAATTTATTTGACAGAGATACTCAAAACTCTCCGATTTTTTATTCACACCCGGTGCACTAGTATTTAACACATCGAGAGACAACGCGCTCTCACCTAATAAATACTCTGAGGAACACATCATGAAAAACGTCAAAATTTTTGCTACCGCTGCACTGCTGGCTACCGCTTCTTTCGCTACCTTCGCCGCTGAGCTGCCAGCCAGCCAGCCAGCCGCAGACGCGCAGAAAATCGGCGTAGTCACCGTGAGCGGCGCCGCCAACCTGAGCGCGCTGGAAAGCGAACTGGCCAGCAAAGCCGCCGCGTCGGGCGCCAGTTCCTACCGCATCGTCGCCGCCGGCGGCCAAAACAAACTGTACGGCACCGCAGAAATCTTCAACTGATCGTCGGACAGCCAATCGACGGAAGAAAGAAGCCCCGCAAGGGGCTTTTCTCGTTTCAGGCGGCCAGAGCTCTTTGTGGACAGTGATCGCCATTCATTTCACCCATACTGAATGACAGCGCAATCCCCTCACCCACTTTGGAGAAATAGCATGACGACAGCACAACCTCTGCAAGGCAAAGTCGCATTCGTTCAGGGCGGCTCCCGCGGCATCGGCGCCGCCATCGTGAAACGGTTGGCGAACGAAGGCGCCGCCGTCGCCTTTACCTACGCCGCCTCGGCCGATCGCGCCGAAGCGGTGGCGAGCGCCGTGACCGCCGCCGGCGGCAAAGCCCTCGCCATCAAGGCCGACAGCGCCGATGCAGCGGCACTGCAGCAGGCGGTTCGCCAGGCGGTGAGCCACTTCGGCAACCTGGATATTCTGGTGAACAACGCCGGGGTGTTTACATTGGGCAGCACCGAAGCGCTGGCGCTGGACGATCTGGATCGCATGCTGGCGGTCAACGTGCGCAGCGTATTCGTCGCCAGCCAAGAGGCGGCGCGCCACATGAATGACGGCGGCCGTATCATCCACATCGGCAGCACCAACGCCGAACGCGTGCCGTTCGGCGGCGCGGCGGTGTATGCGATGAGCAAATCGGCGCTGGTCGGGTTGACCAAGGGCATGGCGCGCGATCTCGGCCCACGCGGCATCACCGTCAATAACGTGCAGCCCGGCCCGGTGGACACCGAAATGAACCCGGACGCCGGCGAGTTCGCCGATCAGCTCAAGCAGCTGATGGCGATCGGCCGCTACGGTAAAGATGAAGAGATCGCCGGTTTTGTCGCCTACCTGGCGGGCCCGCAGGCGGGTTATATCACCGGCGCCAGCCTGAGCATCGACGGCGGCTTCTCGGCGTAACATCCAAGCCCCGCGAGGGGCTTTTTATTGGCTTGCCGCGGTATGCAAGCCTGACGACGTCTATGCACGCTTGTTTCCCCTTCCCACGCTTTACGCCGCCAATCCCGCGTGAAAGACAACAATCGAATCAGTTTATGTACAAAAACGGAATAGTTTATTGACGATTCTGTTATTTATTCACCTCACTGCCCCCTTTATCCTTCGCTCCATCGTGTCGTACCGGACACCCTTATTTTTCGAATTGTCGAACACAGGATAAAGATATGAAAACCATGACCACCGTTATTTCACTCGCTCTGTTTTCCACGCTGTCGTTTAACGCTGCAGCAGAGAGCGTTACCGCAACCGGCAGCACGCTGGATTCCACCGAAGCCCTCATCGCTAAAAAAGCGCAAGAGGCCGGCGCAAGCGGCTACAAAATCACCAGCGCCTATATGGGTAATTTCGTCACCATGAGTGCTGAGCTGAAAAAATAATATCAATGACGCCGCTCGCCCGGCGTTATTTATTTCCGCATAAAGAAGTCATCGTCGGGTGGTTATTCACCACGCCTTGTTATAAGGCATTACGCTAATACACCCCGCGCACCCAAAAATGAGCTTCTTTCTCCACCGGTTATTATTCGGCGGCCTGATGTCGCCATGTCCGGACGGCTCATTTTCATTCACCCTGCAATACGTTGTTATAAGGATGAGTCACTGATGAAATCATTGTATCGCCTCTCCCTCTTGCTGCCTTTGCTTGCCACAGTGCCTGCACACGCCGCAGAGTCCGCCGCTCAGCCGTCAGACTGGTATCCTTCCGTTTACGGTGCAAAAGACGAAATCGGCGCCGCCAACCTGCTCACGCCAGAAGGGGTATTACAGTCCGTGCAGTTGGTAAAACAAGGCAAGACATTGTCATTGGCGGTGCCCGTCGATAAAGATTTCCCGGCGTTCCGCCACCGCAGCTTCCGCTTATATAATATTCAGCCTGGTCAGCAGGACGGTAAAACGCTTGGCCCAAATAAATTCACCTTTAATGATGAATTGGTGAATGCCTGGACCGGCGTCGGCACTCAGTTGAATGGCATTGGCCATATCGGCATCAACAATGTTTATTATAACGGCAATAAGGCGGCGGATTTCGTCACCGTAGATGGCGTGAAAAAATTGGGCGTGGAAAAAGTGCCGCCCATGGTCACACGCGGCGTGGTGCTCGATATGACGGCTTATTATCATAAAGACATCGTTCCGGGCGGCACCGAATTTTCCGTTGCGGATATTCAAGCGGTGCTTAAGAAGCAGGGCATTAGCTTAAGGAAAGGCGACGTTGTTTTATTTAATACCGGTTGGCTGGAGCTGATTGGCAAAGACAATAAAAAGTTCCTGGAAGTTGAACCGGGTATCGGCATGGAAGCGGCGAAATGGTTGGCTGACCAAGGCATCGTGGCCTTCGGCGGTGATACCTGGGCTTCCGAAGTATACCCTAACCCGAAAAATGACGAAGAGTTCCCGGTCAACCAATACCTGCTGGCCAAACGCGGCGTCTATAACCTGGAACTGATCGACAGCCGCCCACTGGTGCGCACGAAAACCTGGGAATTCCTGTTCGTACTGGGGCAACCGCTGTATGTCGGTTCAACCCAGGTCAATATCAACCCGGTAGCAATTTACTGATTGGCAACACCGCCGCAGAAAATCAGCGGCTAACGAACACAAAAAACCCCGCCTGAGCGGGGTTTTTTTAGCGCTGTTACCAGGCTTAGAACGGAATATCGTCGTCGAAATCCATTGGCGGTTCGTTGCTGGTCGCCGGAGCGCTGTTCTGCGCCGGACGAGACTGCTGCTGGCCGCCGCTGAACTGGTTGCCGCCCTGTGGCTGTTGAGGCTGGCCCCAACCGCCCTGGCCGCCGGCAGATTGACCGGCCGGTGCGCCGCCGCCCTGACGGCCGCCCAGCATCTGCATGGTGCCGCCGACGTTAACCACGATCTCGGTGGTGTAGCGATCCTGGCCGCTCTGATCCTGCCATTTACGGGTCTGCAGGGAGCCTTCGATATAGACCTGAGAGCCTTTGCGCAGGTATTCGCCCGCCACTTCAGCCAGTTTGCCGAACAGCACAACGCGGTGCCACTCGGTCTTCTCTTTCTGTTCGCCGGTCGCTTTGTCACGCCAGCTTTCGGAGGTCGCCAGGGTAATGTTGGCCACTGCGCCGCCGTTCGGCATGTAACGGACTTCTGGATCCTGACCCAGATTCCCGACCAGAATTACTTTGTTTACGCCTCTGCTGGCCATGAGCACTTCTCCCGATGATTGATTTCTACACAGTATAAACGCGTCAGTTTACCACGCTGAGTACGAAACCACACCCGTGTTGATAAGTGCGAATTGCATTCCAGAATTGTCTTTCCAATCGACCTTATTGCATTCGCATACTGGATATCCATTCAGGTTTTTTTGTGTCATAATTATGCGTTTCGACCTGGCTGTGCCGGTTTTTTGCGAGATCCATCACAAAATCCCCCGCAAAAATCGCGACAGGCGCGGTGTATCATCAAGACGGGAAGTGTAAATGGACAATATCGAAGTTCGTGGTGCTCGAACCCATAATCTGAAAAACATCAACCTGATCATCCCGCGTGACAAACTGATCGTCGTCACCGGCCTGTCCGGTTCCGGCAAGTCTTCGCTGGCTTTCGATACGCTGTATGCCGAAGGGCAGCGGCGCTATGTCGAATCACTCTCCGCCTATGCGCGCCAGTTCCTGTCGCTGATGGAAAAACCGGACGTCGACCATATTGAAGGTCTGTCGCCGGCGATCTCCATCGAGCAAAAATCCACCTCGCACAACCCGCGATCCACGGTCGGCACCATCACCGAGATCCACGACTACCTGCGCCTGCTGTTCGCCCGCGTCGGCGAGCCGCGCTGCCCGGATCACCATGTGCCGCTGGCGGCGCAAACCGTCAGCCAGATGGTCGACAACGTGCTGAGCCAGCCGGAAGGCAAGCGCCTGATGCTGCTGGCGCCGGTGGTGAAAGATCGCAAGGGCGAACACACCAAAACGCTGGAAAACCTGGCCGCTCAGGGCTATATCCGCGCGCGCATCGACGGTGAAGTGTGCGATCTGTCCGATCCGCCGAAGCTGGAGCTGCAGAAAAAACACACCATCGAAGTGGTGGTCGACCGTTTCAAGGTGCGCGACGACATGGCGCAGCGCCTGGCCGAATCGTTCGAAACCGCGCTGGAGCTCTCGGGCGGCACCGCGGTGGTGGCGGACATGGACGACGAAAAAGCGGACGAGCTGCTGTTCTCCGCCAACTTCGCCTGCCCGATCTGCGGCTACAGCATGCGCGAACTGGAACCGCGCCTGTTTTCCTTCAACAACCCGGCCGGCGCCTGCCCGACCTGCGACGGACTGGGCGTGCAACAGTTCTTCGATCCGGATCGCGTGGTGCAAAACCCCGAGCTGTCGCTGGCCGGCGGCGCGATCCGCGGCTGGGATCGCCGCAACTTCTATTACTTCCAGATGCTGCGCTCGCTGGCGGAGCACTATGAGTTCGACGTCGAAGCCCCGTTCAACACCCTGAGCGCCAACGTGCAGAAGGCGGTGCTGAGCGGCTCCGGCAAAGAGTCGATCGAATTCAAATACATCAACGATCGCGGTGACACCACCGTGCGCCGCCACCCATTCGAAGGCGTGCTGCACAACATGGAGCGCCGCTATAAAGAGACCGAATCCAGCGCGGTGCGCGAAGAGCTGGCGAAGTTCATCAGCAACCGCCCTTGCGCCTCGTGCCACGGCACCCGCCTGCGTGAAGAGGCGCGCAACGTGTTCGTCGAAGACACCACGCTGCCGGAGATCTCCGATCTGAGCATCGGCCATGCGATGACGTTCTTCCAGAACATGAAGCTCAGCGGCCAGCGCGCCAAGATCGCCGAGAAAGTCCTGAAAGAGATCGGCGATCGCCTGAAGTTCCTGGTGAACGTCGGCCTGAACTACCTGTCGCTGTCCCGTTCGGCGGAAACGCTCTCCGGCGGCGAAGCGCAGCGTATCCGTTTGGCCAGCCAGATCGGCGCCGGTTTGGTGGGCGTGATGTACGTGCTGGATGAGCCGTCGATCGGCCTGCACCAGCGCGACAACGAGCGCCTGCTGGAAACGCTGATCCACCTGCGCAACCTCGGCAACACGGTGATCGTGGTGGAGCATGACGAAGACGCCATCCGCGCCGCCGACCACGTGATCGACATCGGCCCCGGCGCCGGCGTGCACGGCGGCCAGGTGGTGGCGGAAGGCACCGTCGATGACATCATGGCGCAGCCGGAATCGCTGACCGGCCAGTTCCTCAGCGGCAAACGCGAGATCGCCATCCCGGCGCAGCGCGTGCAGGCCGATCCGACCAAGGTGCTGAAGCTGAGCGGCGCGCGCGGCAACAACCTGAAGGACGTGACGCTGACGCTGCCGGTCGGTCTGTTTACCTGCATCACCGGCGTGTCCGGCTCCGGCAAGTCGACGCTGATCAACGATACGCTGTTCCCGATCGCCCAGCGCCAGCTTAACGGCGCCACCATCGCCGAGCCTGCGCCGTTCCGCGAAGTGACCGGCCTGGAACATTTCGACAAGGTGATCGATATCGATCAGAGCCCGATCGGCCGCACGCCGCGCTCCAACCCGGCCACTTACACCGGCATCTTCACCCCGGTGCGCGAGCTGTTCGCCGGCGTGCCGGAGTCGCGCAGCCGCGGCTATACGCCGGGCCGCTTCAGCTTCAACGTCAAGGGCGGGCGCTGTGAAGCCTGCCAGGGCGACGGGGTGATCAAGGTCGAGATGCACTTCCTGCCGGACATCTACGTCCCGTGCGACCAGTGCAAAGGCAAACGCTATAACCGCGAAACGCTGGAAGTGAAGTACAAAGGCAAGAGCATCCACGAAGTGCTGGAGATGACCATCGAAGAAGCGCGCGATTTCTTCGACGCGGTGCCGGCGCTGGCGCGCAAGCTGCAAACCCTGATGGATGTCGGCCTGTCCTACATCCGCCTCGGCCAGTCGGCCACCACGCTCTCCGGCGGTGAGGCGCAGCGCGTCAAGCTGGCGCGCGAGCTGTCGAAACGCGGCACTGGCCAGACGCTGTATATTCTCGACGAGCCGACCACCGGTCTGCACTTCGCCGATATCCAACAGCTGTTGGCGGTACTGCATCAGCTGCGCGATCAGGGCAATACCATCGTGGTCATCGAGCATAACCTGGACGTGATCAAAACCGCCGACTGGATCGTCGATCTGGGGCCGGAAGGCGGCAGCGGCGGCGGCGAGATCCTGGTCGCCGGCACGCCGGAAACGGTCGCCGAGTGTGAAAAATCGCACACCGCGCGCTTCCTGAAACCGCTGTTGGAAAAATAACGGCGGATGATACGCTCAACGAGGCGCCCTATTCCGCCTCGTTGAGCAATCAACCTATCCCTCTGCGAGAAACATTAAATACGCTTCTCTGCATCATTCCTTTAAAAACAGGCGCTTTGAACCCAGCCAATAATAAACTCGCCCCATCATGCCATTTGTTTGGCTTTTGTTTATTCCCCATGCGTTTCACTATTGCGGTGAAATAACGCCAATGGCGCGCCGTCGCCTGTCGATTAATCAATATAAACATGGCGTTTATCAATAAGCCGTCATTTAAACGCGGGCCTGCGGGCCGTTTATTCAATGGGATGATATAAAGGTGTTTAACGTGGATAATAAACTGGGTACCTCTGCCGCCGCCCTGCTCTTTCTTTTTCCCCTCGCCGGTCAGGCGCAGGACGGCGAAGCGTCTTTAACGCTCGCCGGCGGCCTCGCCGTCGCTCCCGCCTATGAAGGCTCGTCTTTTTACAGCATTGAACCGCTGTATCAGGTGAATGCCGGCTATCAAAACGCCAGTTGGGGAGAATTCAGCGCGGGCAGCGAAGGGGCGCGCTGGCAATTCCCCATCGCCGGGCCCGTCGGCATCGCGTTATTGCTCAACTATGACGCCGGCCGTGACGAGGAAATCAAAACCTTGCGCGGGCGCAACACTCGACTCAAAGGCATGGGCAAACTGGGCGGCGCGCTGGAAGCCGGCGCTGAGCTGAGCTACCAACTCGACCCCTTCCGCGCCTATGTCAAAGGGATGCAGGCGACGCGCAAACGCAGCTACGGCGGGGAAGAACTGGGCCACACCGCCTATGTGGAAAGCGGACTGACCGGGCAATATCCGCTCAGCGAACAGCTGACGCTTATCGGCAATCTCTCCACCACCTGGGCCAACAGCGGCTATCAGCGCGGCTATTTCGGCGTGACGTCGCAGCAGGCGCAGCACAGCGCCTTCAGCGCATATCGGCCGGGCAGCGGCTTCAAGGACGCGACGCTCACCGCCGCACTCAACTACCAATGGCGACCGAACGTGGCCTTCCAGGCCGGCGTCGGCGTAACGCGCCTGCTGGGCGACGCGGCCGACAGCCCCATCGTTGAGAAAACCACCTCGGGCATGGCCTTCACCAGCGCCAGCTACAGTTTTTGACGTTTTTGCCTAAGTCTGTGCAGGAAGGGATAAACGCCATGATTAAAAAACGAACTACAGTTTAGCTGAGTGTTAGGTAAACGGATGGATAATTAAACATTCATTATTTACCTGACAATGTCAGGCGTGGCTTTCCCTTATTAAGGATATTTTATGTGTCAACATCATGCGACGGAATGTCGTAATTTCACCGCATTTCGCCACCGCTGGGAAATGCCCATGATCTGGCTATCGGCGATAATTACCTTGTTCGGTTTTTTATTTGGCATCGCCGCCGTCGTGGTAAATACGGATGGAACTGCACTTGGGTTGGGAGACGACGCCAAGGAAACATTGGATACCCTCAGCCTGCTCGCGTTATTACCGCTGATCCCGATCGCTTTCTATATTTACCGTTTCTATCTCGCCGCACAGGCGAAATCCAACGCCTTGCGCATCGGGCCGGCGCAATTTCCGGAACTGTTCGCGCTGTATCAGGATATCGGCCGTCGGCTGGAACTCAAGACGCTGCCCAAGCTTTATCTGACCAACGGCAACGGCGTGGTCAACGCCTTCGCGCTGGAATGCAACCGCCGCCAGCGCTACGTGGTGATCCATGCTGAAATCGCCATGCTGATGCCCACCGCGCCGGAGATCGTGGAGTTCGTGCTGGCCCATGAATTGGCCCATCACAAGCTGCGGCACGTGTCGCTGTGGCGTCTGGCGATCGGCGTTGTGCCGCAGTCGCTGGTGCTGCCCGGCCTGGCGACCACTCGCGCGCAGGAGTATTCCGCCGATCGCGTGGCGCTCGCGGTGTGCCCGAACTACGCCAACACGGTGCGACTGCTGGCCGTCGGCCCCTGGATGCAGCACGGCGTGAATCCGCAGGCCTGGCTGGAGCAGTGCGAAGAAGAGAACAAGGAGCTGTTTGTTCGCATCAGCAATCTGCTGTCAGACCATGCGGTGATGGTCAAACGCTTCAAGGCGCTCAAAGACATCGAGATGCACGGCTTCGAGCGCCATGGCAGCATGTTTTAATCCGCCCGAGGGCTTACAGCGTTTTCAGCACGCGCGCCGGGTTGCCGCCCACCACGCAGTTGGCCGGCACGTCTTTGGTCACCACCGCGCCGGAGGCCACGACCGCATTATCGCCGATGGTCACGCCCGGATTGATCACCGCGCGCCCGCCGATCCACACGTTGTTGCCAATCTTGACCGGCTTGCCGAACTCCGCGCCGCCGACGCGGGTCTCGGCGTCCAGCGGATGAGTGGCGGTGTAGATATGCACGCCCGGCGCCAGCAGGCAGTTGTCGCCGATGTGCACCTCGCACACGTCGAGGATCACGCAGTCGAAATTGGCGTAGAAGTTCTTGCCGAGATAGATGTTATAGCCGTAGTCGCAGCGGAACGTCGGCTCGATGGCGCCGCCTTGATAGCCGCCCAGCAGCTCGTCCAGCCACTGTTTGCGCAGCTCGCCCTCTTCCGGCGATGAGTGGTTGTAGCGATGCGTTATCTGGCGCGCGCGCCGACGCTCGCTGCGCAGCAGTTCATCGCCGGCGTCGTACAGTTCCCCGGCGATCATCTTGCGCTTTTCTTCGCTCATGGCCATGTCGGCCTCCTTCATCCGCGTTTCTTGAATGCCCAAGCGTAGCCGCTTTAGCCCGGCAATAAAAAGGGAACGTTCCCAATTTAAAACCGCGATCACGGTTTAACGCGAGAAAGCAGGAGAAAACGGGCGGCGCCGCCGCCCGGCAATCAGGCGCGCAGTTCCTGGCGCACGTGTTCGGGCAGGCCTTCCACCACCAGCTGATAGGAGCTGTCGATCAACGTATAAAACTGCGAGTTCGGCAGGTTGCCGTCGAGAAATACCGTATTCCAGTGCGCCTTGTTCAGGCCGTCGCAGGCGACGATCTCAGGGTGGTGTTCGCGCAGGCTTTCCGCCAGCTCCGGGCTGGACTTGACCGCCAGCGCCGGCCGCCCTTCCACTTCACACACCATGGCGAACATCACGTCGCCCACCTTGATCTGGCTGGCCTGCCACTGGTTCTGGTCGCTTTGCTCCGCGCCCGGCTTCGCCATGCAGTACTCCAGCAATGCGCTGTTATTCATTGGGTTATTCCCCCTGTAATGTGGCCACAATACGGCGTGCTCCGCCGTGGATGCGGTGCTCCCCCAGCCAGATGCCCTGCCATGTGCCCAACATCAGCCGCCCGTGCCTGACGGGCAGCGTCAAGGAAGCGCCCAGCAGCGAGGATTTGATGTGCGCCGGCATGTCGTCCGGCCCTTCGTAGTCATGTTGATAGGGGGCGTTTTCCGGCACCTGACGCAGGAAATGCTGCTCCATATCGGCTCGCACCGTGGGATCGCAGTTCTCGTTGAGCGTCAGCGAGGCCGAGGTATGCTGCAGCAACAGATGCAGCAGGCCGGTTTGCAGGCGGTGTAAGTGGGTTAACTGGTTGACGATCTCGTCGGTAACCAGATGAAAGCCACGCGCTTTTGCGCTGAGGATTAGCGTTTGCTGATGCCACATGAGTGAGCGCCCCTCAATCAGTATATTCTCTCTCCGGTTTGCGGCAACTTCGGCGGCGCGCCGGCAATAAAAAAGGAGCGATATCGCTATCGCTCCCGATGAACGTCCGTTCAGACTAACAGGCGTTACTGCACCGCAGCAAACGCCTCGGCTACCTGACGCACGTTGTCGTGGTTCAGGCCGGCCACGCACATGCGGCCGCTGTGGATCAGGTAGACGCCGAACTCTTCGCGCAGGCGATCGACCTGCGCCGCGCTGAAGCCGGTGTAGCTGAACATGCCGCGCTGCGCCAGCAGGTAATCGAAGTTGCGCTGCGGCAGCGCGCTCTTCAGGGTGTCCACCAACGCGTGGCGCATTTCGAGAATGCGGGTGCGCATGCTTTCCACTTCATTGAGCCACTGGGTTTTCAGCTCAGCGTCGTTCAGCACTTTAGCCACCAGCTGCGCGCCGAAGTTCGGCGGGCTCGAGTAGTTGCGGCGCACGGTCGCCTTCAGCTGGCCCAGCACACGCCCGGCCGCTTCTTCGCTTTCACACACCACCGACAGGCCGCCGACGCGCTCGCCGTACAGCGAGAAGATCTTCGAGAACGAGTTGCTCACCAGGCACGGCAAGCCGGCCGCCGCAATGGCGCGAATGGCGTAGACGTCCTGCTCCATACCGCCGCCGAAGCCCTGATAGGCGATGTCGAGGAACGGAATGATCTCACGATCGGCGATCACCTTGATCACTTCGTCCCACTGGGCGGGGGTCAGGTCTGAGCCGGTCGGGTTGTGACAGCACGGATGCAGCAGCGCGATGCTGTGCTTCGGCAGCTGTTTCAGTGCAGCCAGCATGGCGTCGAACTTCACGCCCAGGCTTTCACCGTCAAAATACGGATAGGTATTCACCTTGAAACCGGCGCCGCTGAAGATGGCGACGTGGTTTTCCCAGGTGGGATCGCTGACCCACACCTGCGAATTCGGGAAGTAGCTTTTCAGGAAGTCCGCGCCCACTTTCAGCGCGCCGGAACCGCCGACGGTCTGAATGGTGGCGATGCGCCCCTGCTGCAGCATCGGGTGCTGCTCGCCGAACAGCAAATGCTGGATGGCGGTGCGGTAGGATTGCAGCCCTTCCATCGGCAGGTATACCGAGGCGCCGTGCTCGACGCTGTTCAACTGCGCTTGCGCCGCGGCGACCGCACGCATCTGCGGAATAACGCCCTGCGCATCGTAGTACAGGCCAATGCTCAGGTTCACCTTGTGCGCGCGCGGGTCTTGTTTGAATTTTTCCATCAGCGACAGAATGGGATCGCCGGCATAGGCGTCAACGTTCTGGAACACGTTTTTTTCTCCTGGTTTATTTATTGTGGTTTGGGCACAGCGTTACGTTCCTAATATAGACGGAAAAGCGTATTCGGTTTCAGCTTTCTCGCGTCACCGGCAACAAACCGTTTTCCTTGATGCGATTGAGCACCACCGCCGTTTTGATATGCGCCACGCTTTTGTGCGGCGACAGCGTCTGGCTGATGAACTCGCTCAGCGCCGGCAGGTCCGCCACCGCCACTTTCAGCAGGTAATCGGCGTCGCCGGTGGTCTTGTAAGCGTCCAGGATCGCGTCCACGTCCTCCAGCATCTGATGAAAGCTGTCGATCTGCTCCTGAGCGTGCGTGATCAGGCTGACTTCAATCAGCCCCACCAGCCCCAGGCCGACCGCCTCCGGCGCCAGCCGCGCGTGGTAGCCGCGGATCAGCTGCGCCTGCTCCAGGCTGATGCGCCGCCGTGAACACTGGGAAGCGGAAAGCCCCACCAGTTCGCTCAGCTCCTGATTGGTCAAACGGCCGTTGGCCTGTAACAGCGTCAGGATTTTCATATCAAAATCGTCAATGTTGTACATAGCCACCTGTAAACTGTGTTAATAAATGTTGACGTTACAGCCTACCAGTTTTTTTACCGTTGCCGACGTCACACCCTGGCGCTTAAATCGCGTACAGCAGCAACGCCCGGCGTTTTCGCCGGTAAGCGGCATAAAAAACGGCTAACTCATGCAGGCAAACGACAATTAACGGCGAAGTAACGCATAAAACCACGAATGTATAAAAAGGACGCCAGATGAAAAAGTTACTCCCTCTCGCGCTGCTGCTCGCCGCCGGCAGCGCCGGCGCGCAATCCCACCTGGACAAAGTGCTGCAGCAAAAGACCCTGGAGGTCTGCACCACCGGCGACTACAAGCCCTACACCTTCCTCAAGGAAGATGGCAGCTATGAAGGCATCGATATCGACATGGCGGAATCGCTGGCGAAGAGCCTCGGCGCCAAGGTGAAGTGGGTGAAAACCAGCTGGAAAACCCTGACGCCGGACTTCGCCTCCGGCAAGTGCGACATCGCCATGGGCGGCATCTCCGTCACGCTGGAGCGCCAAAAACAGGTGTTCTTCGCCGACAAGCTGGATACCGACGGCAAAATTCCGCTGGTGCGCTGCACCGACGTGAAGAAATACCGCACGATAGAACAGATCAACAAACCGTCGGTGCGTCTGCTGGAACCGGCGGGCGGCACCAACGAAGCCTTCGTGCACGCCTATCTGCCAAAAGCCAAGCTGACGCTGACGCACGACAACATGAGCATTTTCCAGCAGCTGGTGGATCGCAAGGCGGACGTGATGATCACCGACGCCTCCGAGGCGCTGTACCAGCAGAAGCGCTATCCGAAGCTGTGCGCGGTGAATCCGACCAAACCGATGCAGTACGGCGAAAAGGCTTACATGCTGCCGCGCGACGATCTGAGCTGGAAACTGTATGTGGATCAGTGGCTGCACCTGGCCAAGGCGACCGGCGAGTATCAGAAGGTTATCGACAAGTGGTTGGCGGTAAAGAAGTAACCCGCTGAGAAACGGGGCCGACGCGCGTCGGCCCCTGCGGCGTATCAGTCGCCAATGTATTCCATCGCCACGCGCTGCGTGAGCTTGGTGATCAGTTCATAAGCGCTGATGCCGGTACAGGCGGCGATGCGCTCGACCGGCAACGCCGGCCCCCACAGCACCGCTTCATCCCCCACCTTATCGGCGGCGTCCGGCCCGAGATCGACCGAAATCATGTCCATCGACACCCGGCCGACGATCGGCACTTCGCGGCCGTTGATCAGGATCGGCGTGCCGGTCGGCGCGCTGCGCGGGTAGCCGTCGCCGTACCCCATCGCCACCACGCCAAGGCGAGTATCGCGCGGGCTGATCCAGGTGCCACCATAGCCCACCGCTTCACCAGCCTTGTGCTCGCGCACCGCGATCAGGCTGGATTTCAGCGTCATCGCCGGCTGCAGACCATGCTCGGCGCCGCTGCCGCTATCCAACGGCGACACGCCGTACAGAATGATGCCGGGGCGCACCCACTCGTTGTGGGCGTCCGGCCACAGCAGCGTGCCGCCGGAAGCGGCGACCGAGCGCTGGCCCGGTTTGCCGCGCGCGAACTGCTCGAAGCAGGCGATCTGTTTCAGGGTGGCGTCGGACTCCGGCTCGTCGGCGCGGCTGAAGTGGCTCATGATATTGACCGGCTGCGCCACGTTGCGGCAAGCGCACAGGCGCTGATAAAACGCCTCCGCCTGTTCGGGACGCACCCCCAGCCGATGCATGCCGGTATCGAGCTTCATCCACAGCGGCACCGGGCGCGCCAGCTCGGCCTGTTCCAGCGCCTCGAGCTGTTCGATGCTGTGCACCGCGGTTTCGATGTTGTTCGCCACCAGCACCGGCAGGTCTTCGGCGCTGAAGAAGCCTTCCAGCAGCAGGATCGGCTTGACGATGCCGCCGGAGCGCAGCATCAGCGCCTCGCCGATGCGCGCTACGCCGTAGCAGTCGGCGTCTTGCAGGGTGTGTGCTGTTTCCAGCAGGCCATGTCCATAAGCGTTTGCTTTCACAACGGCAATCAGGCGGCTTTGCGGCGCCTGGCGGCGCACCTGTTGCAGATTATGTCGCAGAGCGCGGCGGTCGATTACAGCGGTTGCCGCTTTCATTTCAGTTCCTTAGCTGATTATTCGTCATCGTATTGTGGCCCCGCGTAGTTATCGAAACGCGACCACTGGCCGTTAAAGGTAAGGCGCACGGTGCCGATTGGGCCGTTACGCTGCTTACCGATAATAATTTCCGCGATCCCTTTCAGATCGCTGTTCTCGTGATACACCTCATCACGATAGATGAACATAATCAGGTCGGCGTCCTGCTCGATGGAGCCGGATTCACGCAGGTCGGAGTTGACCGGGCGTTTGTCGGCGCGCTGCTCCAGGCTTCGGTTCAGCTGCGACAGCGCCACCACCGGCACCTGCAGCTCTTTCGCCAGCGCCTTCAGCGAGCGCGAAATCTCGGCGATCTCCAGCGTACGGTTGTCGGACAAGGCCGGCACGCGCATCAGCTGCAGGTAGTCGATCATGATCAGGCTAAGCCCGTCGTGCTCGCGGAAAATGCGCCGCGCGCGCGAGCGCACTTCGGTCGGCGTCAGGCCGGAGGAGTCGTCGATGTACATGTTACGCTTCTCCAGCAGGATGCCCATGGTGCTGGAAATGCGCGCCCAGTCCTCGTCGTCGAGCTGGCCGGTACGGATGCGCGTCTGATCCACGCGCGACAGTGACGCCAGCATACGCATCATGATCTGCTCGCCGGGCATCTCCAGGCTGAAGATCAGCACCGGTTTCTCCTGGGTCATCGCGGCGTTTTCGCACAGGTTCATGGCGAAGGTGGTTTTCCCCATCGATGGACGGGCGGCGACGATGATCAGATCGGACTTTTGCATGCCCGCGGTTTTCTTGTTGAGGTCCTGATAGCCGGTATCGACCCCGGTCACGCCGTCATGCGGCTGCTGATACAGCTGTTCGATGCGCGAGACGGTGTCTTCCAGGATGCGTTCGATGCCCTTCGGGCCCTCGTCTTTGCTGGCGCGGTTCTCGGCGATTTGGAATACGCGGGATTCCGCCAGATCGAGCAGGTCTTCGCTGCTGCGCCCCTGCGGATCGTAGCCGGCGTCGGCGATTTCGTTAGCCACCGAGATCATTTCGCGCACCACCGCGCGCTCGCGTACGATGTCGGCGTAGGCGCCGATGTTGGCGGCGCTCGGGGTGTTTTTCGACAGCTCGGCCAGGTAGGCGAAGCCCCCCACCGAGTCCAGTTCGCCCTTCTGTTCGAGCGATTCGGACAGGGTGATGAGGTCGATAGGCTTGCTCATCTCCAGCAGACGCTGCATCTCGGTAAAGATCAGGCGATGCGGGCGGCTGAAGAAGTCGTTGGCGACCACGCGTTCCGCCACGTTGTCCCAACGCTCGTTATCCAGCATCAAACCGCCCAACACCGACTGCTCGGCCTCCAGCGAGTGCGGCGGCATCTTCAGCCCTTCCATCTGACGATCTCTGGAACGCTCTCTGGTTTCGTCCGCGTTTGTTTTGTTGGTTGGTTTTTTTCCTGCCATGAAACGTAGTCTTTATCCGGTTGCGAATGAAGGATCCTGACGCGAGAGTATACGTGATTTTTGCGTCATAACCGATGCAAAAAAGGTATTGACCCCCGCACGGGCGAACTGGATCTCCGATAATAAAAAGAATAGGGTGAAATCAGACACTCCAACGAGGTAACCCTATGGCCAAGCGCATTCAATTCTCCGCCGTCGGCGGACCGGAAGTCTTGCAATACGTTGATTTTACACCGCTCGATCCGGCTGCCGGTGAAGTGCAGATCGAGAACAAGGCGATCGGCATCAACTACATCGACACCTATGTGCGCAGCGGGCTGTACGCGCCGGCCAGCCTGCCGAGCGGCCTCGGCACCGAAGCGGCCGGCGTGGTGGTCAAGGTCGGCGCCGGGGTCAGCGCGATCAAACCGGGCGACCGGGTGGTGTATGCGCAGTCGTCGCTCGGCGCCTACAGCGAGATCCACAACGTGCCGGAAGAGAAAGTGGCGCTGCTGCCGCACAACCTGAGCTTTGAGCAAGGCGCCGCTTCTTTCCTGAAAGGGCTGACGGTGCACTATCTGCTGCGCCAGACCCACGAAGTGCAGCCGGGTGAAGTATTTTTGTTCCATGCCGCCGCCGGCGGCGTCGGGCTGATCGCCTGTCAGTGGGCCAAAGCGCTGGGCGCGCGCCTGATCGGCAGCGTCGGCTCCGACGAGAAGGCGGCGCTGGCGAAGCAGGCCGGCGCCTGGGCCACCATCAACTACCATAAAGAGGATATCGCCCAGCGGGTGGCCGAGCTGACGCACGGCGAGAAGGTCGGCGTGGTATACGATTCGGTGGGGCAAAGCACCTGGCAGGCCTCGCTCAACAGCCTGAAGCGGCGCGGCCTGATGGTCAGCTTCGGCAACGCGTCCGGCCCGGTGACCGGCGTCGATCTGGCGCTGCTGAATCAGAAGGGCTCGCTGTACGTCACCCGCCCTTCCCTCAACGGCTACATCACCAACCGCGCCGAGCTGCAGTACGCCAGCAACGAGCTGTTCTCGCTGATCGGCAGCGGCGCCATTCGGGTGGAGGTGAGAGACGATCAGAAATTCGCGCTGGCCGACGCCCAGCGTGCGCACCAGGTGCTGGAAAGCCGCAGCACCAGCGGTTCCAGCCTGCTGATCCCCTGATCGCGGCCAAAGAAAAGGGCTCCTTGCGGAGCCCTTTCTGTTACTGCGTTTTGTAGGGGTAGAGCAGAGTCCGCCAGAGACAGGGGTTGCTTTAGCAACACGAATTTTAGGTGTCTCTCACGGTGATGAAATCGGTCGCATCACTGCATCGACCCACATCCTAACAGCCCCGTCCGGCAAAAAACACGCTTTATGTGCCACATCGCCGGGGAAAACTGCCAAGCTGTGATCGCTGCCGCATTCGCGGTGCGGGAAATTGTGCAAGTTTCAGTGTGACTGTCTGATTATTCAGCAAAAAATCAGTAACGCCGGATCTGGGGTTTCTGCATTGAACGGTAAATCCATACCCCAACCACCGCCAAAATCAGCCACGGCAGCAGCTTAATGACCACTGCGAACAGCCCGCCCAACAGCATGAATGCCGCCGCCGCCAACAGCGCTGCGAAGATCCCCAGCAGCGAGATGCCGGTCACCATCAGCATCACCACAAAACCAATGAGAAAGAAGATTTCCAACATGATTGCTCCTTTGCAATACAACGTATCTGCAGAGTGGATTACAAGAAGCGTGCCAGAACGGCGGATGGGCTAACCTATTGAAAACCGAAGGCAGGCATCCGGTAACGCACCGAACGCCTGGTGAAAAACACTAACTGTTGGTCAAATTTTTTGTGGATTACGCCATTTCGACGCGCGGCTGACGCACCAGCGCCAGCGCCTGCTCCACCACCCGCGCATCGGCGCCCGGCTTGTGGGCGTTCTCGCTCAGATGGCGACGCCACTGGCGCGCGCCCGGCACGCCCTGGAACAGACCGAGAATATGGCGAGTAATGTGGCCAAGATAGGTGCCGTTAGACAGCTCGCGCTCGATATACGGATACAGCGCTTCGACGATCGCCACGCTGTCCGGCACCGCGGTCTGCGCGCCGAACAGTTCGCTGTCGACCCGCGCCAGGATACCCGGATTCTGATACGCCTCGCGCCCCATCATCACGCCGTCCAAGTGCTGCAGGTGCTGCTGCGCCTCTTCCAGCGTTTTCACCCCGCCGTTAATGGCGATGGTCAACGCCGGGAAATCCCGCTTCAGCTGATAGACGCGCGGATAGTCCAGCGGCGGCACTTCGCGGTTTTCTTTCGGGCTGAGGCCGGAGAGCCAGGCCTTGCGCGCGTGGATGGTGAACATGTCGCACTCGCCGCGCCCGGCGACGGTCTCGATAAAGTCACACAGGAAGGCGTAGCTGTCCTGATCGTCGATGCCGATGCGGGTCTTCACCGTCACCGGGATCGACACCACGTCGCGCATCGCCTTGATGCAATCGGCGACCAGCGCCGCCTGGCCCATCAGACAGGCGCCGAACATGCCGTTTTGCACCCGATCGGACGGGCAGCCGACGTTGAGGTTAATCTCATCGTAACCGCGCTGCTCCGCCAGCTTGGCGCAATGCGCCAGCGCGGCCGGATCGCTGCCGCCCAGCTGCAGCGCCACCGGATGCTCTTCTTCGCTGTAGGCCAGATAGTCGCCCTTGCCGTGGATGATCGCGCCGGTGGTCACCATCTCGGTGTACAGCAGCGTTTCCTTGGTCAGCAGGCGGTGGAAGTAACGGCAATGACGATCGGTCCAGTCGAGCATCGGCGCGATGGAGAAACGGCAACGCGGGTGTTTTCGCTTATCCTCAGGCGTAACGCCCGCCGAGCCTGCTTCTTGTTTGGGTATATTTAGGTGCATACGGTAACCAAATAGTATATTTTCTCTTTGTCAGCACCCCACGGAGCACCCCATTTTTATGGTGACCCGGAATCCGGCAAAGGAATTGAGATGGCATACTATAGCATAGAAAAGCGCCAACGCGCTGATGGCACTACGCGATACCGCTGCACAGTCGGTGTGAAGCAAGGCGGGAAATACATCTACCGCGAAAGTAAAACATTCGGGCGCCACCAGCTCGCTAAAACGTGGGGTGCCAACAGGGTGACCCAGATCGAAGCCGGTGGGGTGCCAGGAGCAAGTAAGTCAACTGACATTACTGTTGGCGAGCTGATCAGAAAATATCTTAACGACCCTTCCCTTGGTGGAAAGTCAGGAAGAACTAAAACTTACGTCCTGAATATGCTAGTTGATTGTGATATCTCCAGCATTAAGCTTTCTGACCTCCAAGATCACCATGTCATAGAGCATTGCCGTGACCGCGCCGCCGCTGGCGCAGGGCCGGCAACAGTGGCGCATGACCTTAGTTATCTATCCTCGGTGCTCTCTTCTGCCAAGCCTATCTATGGCATCGAGTACGTCAGAAACCCAGCAAGGGACGCGCGCCCAACAGCACTTTCGATGGGGCTTGTGGGCAAATCGCAACGCAGAGCCAGGAGGCCAGCCAGCGAAGAGCTAAACCGCCTTGTCGCTGGTTTGAGAGAGCGCGCAGGTAAGCGCCAAGCGATTATACCCTACGAAGATATTCTTAATTTTTCGATACTGTCATGCATGAGGATAGGTGAAGTCTGCCGCATAAGGTGGGAGGACGTGAACGAGCAGCAGCGGGCGGTGATGGTCAGAGATAGGAAGGATCCGAGAAAGAAAGCCGGCAATCATATGATGGTACCGCTACTCGGCGAGGCCTGGGATATTGTTCAGCGCCAGCCGAAAAAATCCGAGCTGATCTTCCCATACAAACCACAGTCCGTTAGTTCAGGCTTCCAGCGCGTCAGAGACCGGTTAGGTATAGAGGACTTGCGCTATCACGATATGCGCCGCGAGGCGGCCAGCAGGCTGTTTGAGGCAGGTTTTAGCATTGAGGAAGTGGCCCAGGTCACCGGCCATCGAAACTTGAATCTGCTTTGGCAGGTGTACACCGAGCTCTACCCGAAATCGCTGCATGAGAAATTTGAGCAGTTACAGGCTGCAAAAAATGCAGGTTGAAAATAACTCGCCGGTTCATGTACCTGATAAATTAACAGTGATGATTTTGACGCGTGACAGTTTATGATTGCTTTAGAATTGAGCCGCACCGAGCGTTCTACCTCGGGCACGTAACTAGCAAGTTTGGCTGTCTAATGGGCGTTAGCGGCCACAGGGAGCTGTAGCAACAGGGATGTTGACCTAATGATGAGATTGATAGTTATCGCTGCCGTGGTAACAGGCGCTTGCTTCTGGCTGATGTACTTGCTTCAACGGGTGAGTGAGTTGCCTTGGGGGTAGGCCAGTGAGGGAGTATTTGATAGTTGGGCTGGTCACTATTTTGTCTTTGGTGGTGATCGCTTGGACAGTAGCTTGGTGACAAAGGCTTGAGTAGCCAGTGGGCTGATGAGGCGCTTGGGTAGGGATCGCAGAGATGCGGCCTGTGATAGCAGTCATGCTCCTAGCTTGGTTCATCATTGGTGGGTATGCGGTGCCAGGGAAGTGATGGGCGTTTGGGTAGGTGGAGTCACCTACCATCAAAATAGTTTTTTGTAAACCATTTCATATAGGTTATCATGATGGAACATATCACAGCAGCAGGAATCGAGCAGGAAAACATGCCTAGCAACAATAAAAAATACTTGGTATGGAACAACAAGGGAGGCGTAGGGAAGACATTCCTTACTTATAGCCTCTCTGTTGAGTACGCTCTTGCTCATAAAGACGAGGATGTTGTTGTAATTGATGCGTGCCCACAATCCAATGTGTCAGAAATAATTCTTGGTGGAAACGGCCTTGGGCAGGAAAATCTCAATAAATTTAGAGACTCTAACAAGACTATTGCGGGATACATCAAAGACAGATTTGGAAAATCGCCGCTGTCAAGAATGGGTTCTGAGTCTTCATATTTCGTGAAGGCAAGCACGGTAAATGGCAAAATGCCAGAAAACTTATACCTGCTTCCAGGTGATGTTGATTTGGATATCTGCTCTCGACTGATATCTCACATTGGTTCTTCTCCTGTTAAAGGGGCATGGAAAACCAGCAGATCTATGATGTCCGACCTCATAGAGGCATTCGAGCTGGACAAGAATATTTCTGATAGACCAAAAACATTTTTCATAGATTGCAACCCAAGCTTTGCTAACTATACCGAACTGGCTGTAACGTCATCAAACCGGATAATAATACCATGCACAGCTGATGCGGCTTCTATTCGCGGAATAAAAAACTTAATAAAGCTGATTTTTGGCATATCAATCGACAAAACAGAGCAGGATGACATGTTCCTCGACTTCCACAAGGAAGCGACAACTAACGCAGTGTCACTGCCTAAGCTACATCTGTTTATTCAGAATAGATCGAGAACCAATGAAAGCGATGCGGCTAGGGCATTTAAATCGCATGCCGAAGAGATTGAGAGGATTTCGGGAGAACTGGTTAAGTCACATGCCAATCTGTTCACTGGCGACAAAATCAATAGCCGCGTAATGAATGTAAAGGATGGCAATACCTTGGCTGCAATTATCAACCATGAAGGGTGCCCGATAAGCCACTTGCTCCAAAAAAGGTATACTATCTACGGGAAAGCGACCCAAGCCAACTCAAAACAGATAGACGCGCTGAAAGACGACATTAACGCAGTCGTTAGAAGCATTTAAGCCTTATCACCCAACCCGGCCACCGCGCCGGGTTTTCTACACCCACCATCTGTACTATATTCACATCAGGGGCAAGGATAAGCCTCGTAGCAATACTCCCATTTACTGATAATGCCCGGCTGCCGTGCCGGGTTTTTTTTGCCTGTCGTTCTCCATCCCTGCTCTACCGACACCCTACCCCGCTCTGTGGCCGCTGCTGAGGCATGAAACCCCGGCAGCTAACCAGGCCAAGTGCCGGGTAGACATGTCTAAGTGGTGCTGCCCCTGCCAATGTTCAACCTGACTGAACAATACGAGACCGGCGGCGGGGCAGCGTATTTTAGATAGGGTCAACGTTCACATTTTCAAGAGCGGCATTTTCCTCGACCGCTTCCGGTGATTCTTCAACCTCGCTCACAGGCATTTCCAGGCGCAGATCAATCCAGCGCCCCGCCGGAATATCCATCGGCTCACCGGCCACAATCGCGGCTGTATCGATGTCAAAGCGGCGTTTGCTTACTTTGACGGTAATAGTGCCGTCTTCGGCGGTGTTGGTCTCCACGAAACACAGGCGGTTGCCGTTCACATCTTGCGGCACTTCGATGTTCCAGCCCTCTTCCGCAAAACCTAACGCGCCGGTGACTTTGTAAACACCAACTGAAACACGCTCAGCGGATACCCCGGCAGCCTCACCGTTTACCGCTACGTAACCGGCAGGTGTGAAGCCGACCAGATAATCATCAGCCATCGTTTCCGGCGCCCCGGACAGCCTGGCTATTGGCGATGCGGATTTCAGGAATCCATTACCATCTACTGTAACGTTATAATCAGAATAGGAATTCTTGATAGGATAGGATTTATAACCATCAGGCTGCCCTTGCCACTCATAGGCAGTCATCGGTACAACATCTAACATAGGGTTTTCACGAATGCTGCCTAACAGTGTAATACTGGGCACGTTGAATGCGGGACCTGAAACCCAAAGCTCCCATCGGTCAATTGTCTTATTGTAAAGTGTCCCAAACTCAATATCACCACCAGAGGGTGTGACACCTAGCGAAAGTATTTCAAGTCCACGGGCATGTAACGCTGTTGTTGTCGAACCACGGCCAGAAAAGTAAACATACTTTAAGTCCATTCCCGGCGATCCGTAATTTCTACCTCCAACAATAACAAAATGCACCCCCGTAGCCCCGGTAGCCGATATGGGGCTTTCAGCAATTTTGCAGTATCGCCGGGCGCCGGTCGGCCCCGATATTCTCGCCGGGACTATCTGGCCATAGCCGCCGTTTTTAACGGTACCTGATAATGAGCCATTTACTTTATCTAGGCTCGGTACAGTAAGCTTACTGCCGTCATCTTTGGTGATGCTTACGTCACCCTTCACCGTCAGCCAGTTGAGCAAGTCCTGACGGTTGCCGCCGAATGACGCCAGCAGGTTGCTGAATTTCGCCGAGAACTGCGTCAGGTCGCCTTCATAGGTGGTGATGATGGCGTAGGCCTGGTCTTTGGCAGTCGGGCCGCTGTAGGGCGCTGATAGCGTCAGTGAGGTGTCGCTGTCCACGCGCTGTATTTCGTACAGCTTGCCATCCGGGCCGATGAATATCATGCCGGGCAATACGCCGTGGCGCGATACGCTCCATTGTGTGCCGGTGGCCGTGACGTTGGCGCTTTTGTTGGTGACCGTGATTTTTCCGGTGGTATACCACATATACTTACCCCTGCTTCATTGATGTAGTGAGATTGCCAGGTATAGCAGCGATCTTTGCTTCTAATTGCTCGACTTTTTCCATCAGCGCAAGAATAGCTTCGTGATGTAACCCCGCAGAGATCCCATTGTTGTCAGGAGCGAGAACACCCTCCACGACAGTGCCGTCTCTCATTTCCATATCTTCTGTGACGATAACCAGTTCAGGGAAAACCTGCTGGACTTCTTGGGCAATGAACCCCGCGCCAGGGTTGCCGTTCCATTTCAGGTTCCATGTGTAGCCACGAAGCTGCTTCATTTTCTCAAGGGGATTTTCAATCAGGCGGATGTTATCTTTGATTCGCGCATCAGATTTCTCAATCCACCGACCATTTGCAGCATAGGCATTCCCATCAGATGACATTGAAAATGCCACTACCAGCCCGCCCGTTGCATTTGCGATACGGTATCTGAACCCCCCAGTTCCCTGTCCTCGATTATTGACGAATTCACTGACGCCATTGGAACCATCCCAGCCAATCCCCGTGCACGCATTCGATATGATACTTCCCGCTCCCTGAATTCGTACTGCACTGGTAATCAGCCCGCCGGTTTTGTTGTTGATGGTTCCCAGCCTTACATCATCACCAGCAGCAATAGTTCCCGCCGCAGTTCCGATATTTCGTGAGGCTGAATTGCCGAGGTCTGACTTATTGGCCTTTTTATCTACCTCTGCTTTATCAGCTTTCTTTTCAAGCTCGGATTTATCAGCCTTGGCGCCCAAGCCATCATACAGCTTCTTGAGTGAAGGGACTTTCACCGCACTGCCATCCGGCCCAACAATGGACACATCCTCGGACGCGGTGATCAACTGCCCCCAGGCGTTTACCTGTTGCTCGTAATAGCTCGTCATTTCCGATACGCGCTGTGCCAGTGCGTCGTTGCTCAGGGCATCGGTCAGTAGCAGGCAGTAGGCGCTGTTGCTGATGGCTTTCGTCGGTGCGCGGTTGACCACTAGTTGCGTCGCGCTATTGATGCGCACCACGGTGAAAGCTTCGTTGGCCGGCATCACCAGAAGCGTGTTGCCTGGGCGAACGGGGTTATTGGCGGTCTGCCAGTTCACACCGCTGCCATTAACGGTCGTACCGCTGAACGTGACCGTCCCGGTATCGTATATTGCCATTAGGATGTCCTTAAAAGAGAAACCCCGGCGCGAGCCGGGGTTCAGAACAGGGATAAGTTGTGTTACGCTCTGCCGCTCTAAGTAGTTCTTAGAGCCTTTCAAATCAAAAGTGAGGGAGTTATGGGTATTATTTCATGGATTATCTTTGGTCTGATTGCAGGCATTTTGGCAAAATGGATTATGCCGGGTAAAGATGGTAGCGGCTTTATCGTTACGGTCATCTTGGGTGTAATAGGTGCCGTAGTTGGGGGCTGGATCAGCACCTTCTTTGGGTTCGGTAAAGTCGATGGCTTCAACTTAGGCAGTTTTGCTGTTGCGGTCGTGGGTGCCATCGTCGTGCTGTGGGTCTACCGTAAAATTCGTAGCTAATCCCATAATATGCCCGGCGCCAGCCGGGCGCATCTACTACTTATCGCAGTTGGTGCTGGTGAAGTTGTTTTTACCAACCCAGCGCCAACCGAACACCCCACCAGCTTTATATTGCGTTTGTTCCACCTGCTTGCGAACGCCATAGATAGGAACTGATGTATCCTGCCCAGCAATAAGGGCCGTCCCGTAGCAAAGAGGTTCTTGCTTTCCCAAAATGCCAGCGCATCCAGTAATAGATACGGATACCAATAATAAAATAGCTAATCTTTTCATCCCTTTATTATCTCCCCTGCTGTGATATCCATATCCTAGCATCGATAACCTTGACTAACGATCGTTTGTAACGATGAATATCATCAAAATCAATTGTTTCTTTCGAACATGTCGGCAATCAAAAGCCAGATACATCTATTACGTACACCGAATCCTTTGTGTTGTAATAAGTTATATTGTGCGCTTCGCCGCCGGGAGTATCCCATGCGCCAGAATATACTGATGTATTGTTTCCATCAAAAGCTGAAAAGCTCGATATTGGTTGCTGGAACGGCCTTGGCTGCTGATGTCCAATAACAGCCGTAATGTAACCTGTAGTTGCTGGTATTATCGCCCATCGGCCCACCAGGTTTTCTCTAACATTGTGACCGGCTCCATCGCTCCCAGGCTCGCCAAGCCGCCGAGGTGCAGGCATAACTTTTGTCTCATTTGTTTGAATACATCGACCCTGGGCATCAAATATGTTAATGCCAAAATTCACCGGTGGTTGAAATTGCGTCGAGAAAGCATAAACATCTATAGCATAGGGGCCATTGCCAATTATTAACTTAGATGTGACCGATGCCCCGCCACTAGAAGATCTGGATACAGAGGCGATAACTCCACTTGTATTTGCAACCATTGCCAAAACAACCGGTTTGGTAAAATCAATATCGAGCTGATCGTTCCCCGCCCCAGCACGATCTATACGATACTTTCTTACTAAGCTCATCGGCGTGCTATCTGGCGTAGCCCACGGTACCCCATCATTATCAACAAATAACGCACCCCATGACATATTCACACCTTCACAAGATAGATAATAACCCAACCAGAGTATGCTGGGGCAGTACCCCCACCCCAGACACCATTTGCATCAAACATTTCGATGCGGTTATTGCCAATGACTCGTAGCCCCCTTCTTTCCTGAGTAAATCCAATCCCATCTTGAAGGCTCATAAAGTCTATTCTGTAACCATTTGGGACGGTAAAGGTCCAACTTCCAGACTTTTGATTCTGCTCTACTCTAATTGTTCCTATCGTGAAGACCTTAACTATCCCTGTATTATTTGGAACGCCGTTTGAATCCCACGTCTGAAACCCCCATGCCACATGAACTCCTTAATATTCTCCAATAGCCACACGCAGCACGCCATTACTGTCATGCAGTCGTATAGAATTATTCTGAATTGTCAACTGGCCAGCACTCCCCTTACCACTTATCTCAAACGTCCCATCCGATTTCATGATGGTCCCCGAGCGCCCCGGCACATAGTTAGACGAACGAAGTTCACCAATTTTTGCCAGCGTAATGGCGGCATAATTGATAAATCCCTCATTCACAAACATCTGTCCGTTTTGGATCACAAATGGCACCACCACCTGACCATTTGCCCGGTTGATGATGGCGAAGCGGTTGGCATCCACCAGGAACTGGCTGTTGCCTTCGCTATCCACTCCCAGCGCAACGCCACCCACGACAGGGTTACCGTTAGCATCCACTTCAACCTTGACCATCCATGTCGCAGACAGTTTGCCGTTAACGTCTGCCTGCACTTCGCTGACTTGCTGCAGCTGCGCAGTGTTTTCACCCATCTGCGCCTTGAGCGTGGTCTGTTCTTTCGCGACGGCCTCCTGCTGATTCGCGATAACGCTCTGCTCATGGATGATTTTAGCTTCGGCCTTCCGGCGCTCTTTGCCCTGCTCATGAAGCCCAAGTGCCTGCTCAATCAGCCCTTCCGGCGTGTTGTCGATAGCGGCAGACGCTTCCAGGCTCTGGATGCGCGAACCGCTGGCCTGCTGAGCCTCGCTCACGGTTTTCACCTGGTCGAGCGCCTGCGCCACCGAATCGACGGTTTCGCTCCTGACCTGTGTGATGCGTTCGCCAAGCGCCTTGTCGGCATCGGCGCGGGTTTTCGCTTCCTGGGTGATACTGGATTTGTTCTCACCTACCTGGCTGCTCATGTCACGCAACGCCCGGCTGGTTGCTTCCTTTTCACGGGCTACGGTTTCATCCAGCCGCGTCAGGCTGGCCGACGCCGTATCGAAATTGGCAGTCAGGGTGGTGAGCTGTTTGGCATGGGCCTCCTGCTGATTGGCAATCACCTCCTGCGTGGTTTTCAGCGTGGCCGAGACGGCAGCCTGCCGCTGCTCGCCCTCCACCTGGTTGAGCGAGTTTTGGATGGTGGCTTTGGCGTTAGCCTCCAGCCCCTGCGCAATCTGTGCCTGGCTGCCTTCGAGGTCACTCTGCGACTGCTTCAGTTGGGTGATACCGGCCGCGTTCTCGCCGACTTTGGAATCCAGCTTGCTGAGCTGCTCCGCCGTCGCCTTGCTGTCAGTGGCCACCGTCTGGCTGAGGCTCTTGATGCTGGACTCATTACCTTGGGTGCGGCTTTCCAGCTGCTTGAGCGAAGTCGCCGTGGCCTTCTCATTGTTAGAGACCGTCTTTTCGAGCGTGGTCAGCGTGGCCTGCTGTCCATCAAAGTTCGCGCCCAGCTGCTTAACGTCTTCGGCGACGGACTGCGTGTCGCTCTCAAGCGTGTTCTGTCGGTCGACAATCCACGCTTCGCGCTCGCCGCGTTCCTGCTTCTCCTGCTGCAAGCCGATACTGGTTTCAATCTGTGCTTTTGCGAGGCTGTCCAGGCGCTCTGACGCATCGGCAAGCTGCTTGTCCAGCGCGGCCGCATCAGCGCCCAACTGGTCACGTACCGTCTCGATCTGCTTCTCGATATCTTTTAGGTTGGCCTCGGTGATGGCGCTGTTAATTTTATCCTGCAGCGCTTTACCCAGGTCACTTTCCAGTATCTGTCCGGCGATAATATCGAGAATGCCGCGTGCATCATCGCGCGGTTCACCGCTGGCCTCGACGAAGTTGGATTTCCCAACAGCGTTTACACTGCGCACGTAAAAATAATATCGGTGACCAGGCTTGATATGTTGCCCCTGCACCACCCACAACGTGCCCGTGCCCAGATATTGCGCCCGGGCGGTGACCGTGGTGATGTCCGTAAGTTGCCGGTCGGAATACCAGAACTCAAACTGCGTGCGCAGCGCGTTCATGCCACCGGTGCGCGGGATCACGCCGAGACTGAAATAACCGGGTTCAACGTCAATATAGGACGGCGGCGCCGGCGGATTAATCGAGAACGTGACGGATGTCGGCTCCCCTTTCTGCCCGCGGGTGTTTTGCGCCGTGACCGTCAGGGTATAATCCCCGCGCGGCAGTCCGCCAAAACGATAGAGGCTGTCTGTCGTGGTGGCCGTCCCGACAATACGCCCCCCTACCGTTAACTTGAGGACAAAACTTATCCCTCGCGCGGCATAAGGCGTATCCCAGGTGGCGACCACCTGCCACGCTTCCGTGTCTTGCGTCAGCTCGACCGCCAGGTGCTCAACCGGCGGGATGAGAGTGCTCAGATTAGTGTCAGGTTTTGGGTCAAAGCGCGCACCATTATCGACAATCGCCTCTTTCTCCGGCACATGCTGTACCGCCGAAACGGCATAGGTGCCATCCCCTTTGTCGCTGACCGTGATGGCCCTGAACAGTCGGCGCCGCAAAGAAGGCAGACCGAGCGCCCAAACGCCTCCCTCGCGCACGCCCGCGGGCAAGCCGTTGACCTGAAGCTGGTTGGCCGCAGGGAAACCCGTCACCGTCAGGCGAACCGGTTGCCCTGTGGCGTCCATCAGACTGAGGGTCGCCTGACCCTTGGCCGGCTTTTCTACGGGGCGATCGAGCGTCAGCGTATTCGTTTTTTCATCGACACTAACCAGGCGGCCGCCGATCTGCGCATCCACGTAATCATTGTCCGCCACCTCGATGATGTCGCCCGGCGTGTGTCGCAATCCCTCGGCGCCCACCGCAAACTCCACGGTTTGCGTTTCCAGCTTTTCGGTGGTCAGGATCCACAGGCCGTGACGATGTGCCTGACCGCGGCTTGTGCATCCAAACGCATCGACCCGCAGCACATTACGGCCAAAGCGCGCCACCATGGCATCGTCGGACACCTGCTCAACGCTGGTTTTCCAGCCGTTGTCCGGATCGATAAATCGAACTTCAACCACGGTATGACGCGCCTTTAGCGAGCTGGCACTGTAACCGAAAGCGCCGCCTACCACATTGGCATTGGTATATGGCCAGACGACATCAGAGGGCCGATCCTGAATGAACGTCATGCGGCGCCCATCCCAGACTGGCATCACGCGCATCATGGCGCAGAGCTCGCTGACGATGTCGTAGGCCTTGCGCAGATCGGTCAGGTAGGCATTACAGCGCATGCGGGGTTCACGCCCGCCAAAGCCGTTCGGCACGGACTGGTCGCAATATTGCCCTATCGCATAGAGAGCAAACTTGTCTACTTCACCGACGTTAAGGCGTTTTCCCATGCCGTAGCGTGGGTGGGTCAGCAAGTCATACAGCACAAACGCCGGGTTATCTGACCAGGCAGGCTTGAAAGCGCCGGTCCAGATGCCGTTATATGTCCGGGTGACCGGATCGTAGTTATCCGGCACCTGCACGATTCGCCCACGCACCAGATAATTACGGCGAGGGAATTTGTTCCCGAACTGTTCACTGTCAAAATTCAGCCCCACCACTGCAGAGCCAGGGTAAGTCTGGGCAATGTCAGTGATCTCGGTGTAACTCGACCATACCGTTGTATTCTGGATCCGGTCTGTCGTGCTGTCAGGTGTAATACGCACCATACGCACGCTGAAAGGCCGCGGGGGCAGGTTATCAAGCACCACAGCCATCATGTAGGGCGAGTTGCTGCGTTTGCCGCGAATGGTCACGTCTTTTTCCGTTACCCAGGCGCCGTTGCGCTGGATCTGGACCTGCAGCTGAACTGCCGTTGGCACGCGGCTACCATCTTCAGTGACCTCCATCAAAGACTGTGTGCCAAACGTAAGGCGCAGGCGATCAATGTTGGGTGTGGTGATGGTCCGGGTAACGGGCGCTGATTGTTTTATCTCGATGCCAACGGGTGTCTCACTGGACGAGTCGGTAAACCCTTCCATCACCGGTTGTTCCAGTGTGCCGGCACGCCATTGCGCCACCATGCCATTGACGCTGCTGTTGCCGCCGTCATCCACTGCCGGCGTATCATCCAGGTGGACAGACTGCAGCCCCTTGACTGGACCTTCGATGGGGCCTTCGCTGATAAGGTCAATGATCGACAGTTTCTGACGCGACTTCAAATCATTCGGCGCCTCATAAGGTGTGCTTTGTTTGCCGCCGCCTTTACCCATGAAATCACTCCTTGCTTGTTAACCGCCGTGCTTGCCGGCATCAATCTGTTTTGCGTCTCCGTCATCCATGATCTCCACTGCCTGAGAGATCACCCGTGAACCGCAGAGCATTTCACCGTAAACCACGGGCACCGGCATACCTTGCGCCACAGCGTTGTCTAGATTGCTGAAATACGTATTGCCTTTTTCTTCCTCGCTGCGCGAAAGCGTTGGCGACTTCGACATCGGTGTCAGCATCTGTGCCACGCCGCCGAGCATCATGGCGGCGCCGGTAGACATCATTATCGTTGCGGCCGCTCCCCATCCCGCCGGGTTCCACCACCCTACGGCCAGAATGGCGGCACCGGCGATAAATTGGAAAGCGCCCCCCTTTGCAGCACCTGCCAATCTTGGCACGATATGCACAACGGCCCCGGGCGCCAATGGTTCATGTAGGCGCTGATGAAAGTCATTGGGCAGTACATCACAGCCGGCGATGCGCACCTGATACCAACCTTCTTGGATGCGTTGGCGCAATGGGGGGATTTGCATCAACAAGCCATGAAGTCCCTCGGCGGCGCTCTCGACATTCATCGCAAAGCGACGGCCAAATCGTTGTAGATCCCCGTACAGGCAGAAGGTCGCCACGCGTGGTAGCGCCAGATTGAGTGAGTCATGCGTTGCCATCGGTCGGTATACACCTCGCGTTTGCTGAGTTGGTTAGGAATATGGTGCAGAATGGTCTGGTCGCCGAGATACACGGCAGCGTGATTCGGAACTGAACTGGCATAGCAGCAAAGGATGATGTCACCCGTTCGAATGGACGTTTTCACCTGACGAAAACCATTATCACCAAAGTTATCGAGGTAAAGGTTATCCCCGCGTCGCCACCAATCCTCACCGCGGTAAAAATCCGGTAAATCAATCCCGGCCAGATGGTAGGCATCCCGAAACAGTCCATAACAATCGGTATCGCCGTGCACGAACTGCCGCCCCAGCAACGGGGGCACACACCGAAAACGGTGTATCCTGCCCTCACAGACTAACCACCACGGCAAGCCGCTGTTAACCTGATGCTCGCGGTCTGCGGTGCTCAAAAAAGGTTCACCGTCAGGGTGGCTGTGCACCACGGCGACAACCTCTCCCAGCCGGCTCGCCTGGATATACTCGTCGGGCGTGAAGATAAAATGCTGCGCCCGATCGGCGGCCTGGTTTTCTGCCGGGAAATAGCGCACTCCCTGCGCGGTGCGTACCACCAGACCGCACGATTCCGCTGGCGCCACTGCCTGCGCGTGCGCCAAAATGTCTTGTTCAATCATGAGTCGTCCTGAATGTCAGTTACCCAGGCGGGAGGTTGAGATGAAACAGCCAATGCGGCCGGCGTTGTTACGAAGCTTGCAGTCAGATAAACGCCTGCCGCACTTGTCCCTGGCAGGATCGGTAGTGGGTTTGCCGAACTCGTCAGCAACCGGCGGCCCCGCGTATCCACATTCTTCAGACCGGTAGCCCCACGGGCAGACATCGGACAAGATGACCCGGCCGGGAAGCATCAGTCCATCCGTTTCACTGGGCGCGGACAAGGTAAACTCGGCGGCACGCGCGGTCAGTTTGGTCATCTGTTCAATCACCCAGCGGCTGACCACCTCCTGAGACGCGTCTGCCTGCGGATTGCCGCCGGCAAAATTCACGGCGTCCAGATAACGCACGCAGACCTGACGGCGCATGACCACCCCGCCTACGGCGCTGTCAAAATCCCCTGCAATGGCGGTGACCAGCCCAAGCAGGTTAGAGACCTCCAGCGTCGGTCTCGCCGCGGGGCCTTTACCGTTGAAGGTAAAGCCGCTGCCTTTTATGGGATAAGGCTCGTATTCATGCCCTTGCCAGACTACCGGCTTCATCATGCCATTAACCCCGCTGTGCAGACGCAGTCGCGTGCCGCCGATCAGTGTCATGTCGATGTCGTACAGCTCGATCAGGGCATCCATTTTGATTTCGGTAATGGCAATGCGCATTTCTGGCGGTATTTGTTGCATTGAGGCTCCATAAATCAAAAGCCCGCATATCGCGGGCGCTTCAGGCAACAACCTGTTCAAATTCGGCGCTAAATTCTGTCCAAATCAGTTTCACGGAAGTTGACCACTTTCGACAAACCACACGAATGGCCTGCGCCTGAAAAGGAGGGGTCCACAGAAATGCCGCCGCGCCGCCGTGGCGGGCAAGAAAACGCTCCACCTCTTGCGCTTCAGCATGTTTGCGCGAAAGTGCGATGCTGTACTTTTTCAAGTCATTATTGATGCCATCAGGCCGGCGCTGTTCATAGCCGTCGCCAAAAGCCACCGACTTCACACGTGGCTCAGACTCCACGCGCATGTCGGGCCTGACTTTCCAGATGAATGTCTCCATGTCATGCCCCCATCATTCCACCATCCCGCTGCTGCTGCAGGAAGAAGTCACGCGCCCCCTGTTTACCCAGGTCATAAATCGCCCTCGCAGCCTCCGGGCCCAATTGCCCGTTACTGCCATCATTGTTAATGCTCACATTGTAATTAGGGGCAAAGGTCATTCCGGCGCCGGCAAGTTTGGCCACCACGCCCAGCTTGCCATCTGCACCGCGTCGAAGGGGGAAGATGCCTTCCGGCCCTGCCTCCCCCATCAACCCGGCCCCTTGGGCGAACGCGAACAATGTCGGCTTGTTGACCACCTGACCACTCCAGGCGCCCAGGCCTGGCGAACGGTAGACGCCACCCGCGGCATTCGGTACGACTGAGCCGCCGCCAAACGCTCCCGCGACGGCGCTGATGCCTTTGACCAGCGCCATTTTGACCAAGATTTCGGTCAGCATTTTCAGAATGGACTTGGCGAAATCCTTGAAGCTGGCTTTCCCCTCGGTCAGGAAGGTGGTCAATTGGCCGCTGATGCCGTCCAGTGCTTGCGTGCTGGCATTTTTGATCTGCGCATTGACATCAAGCGCCGCATCGCGATACTCCGCCCACGCCGTTTTGGCGCCGGCCAGCCAATTGCCCCGTTTCTGATCTTCCATGGCAAAGGTTTTTTCCTGTGCCGCCTGCAGTTCGCCAAGGCGGGGGTTATCTTTCTGACCGTAAGCAAGCTGCTGCCTTTCCAGCTCTCGTTGCATTTCACGCCCGGACAGCCCCCGGCTGTTGGCGATCGCTTCCTGCTTCGCCTGCTGTTGCGCCAGGTACTTATCCGCCTGATCAGAGAGCCGATTAAGCCTTTCCTGCAGAGCAACCTCGTCCCCCTTCACCGCCAGGGTTTCCTTTTGCGCGAGAATGCTGTCGCGAGAGGCCAGGAGGGACTTTTCCTGCGCAGTTAATTTGCGCTTGTCGGCTGCCTGCTCCAACACGGTAAATTTCGCCTGCGCCTCCCACAGGTCTTGGCGCTGCCGGCTTACCGTATCATTGACGCTTTTATGCTTTTTCAGGACTTCAAGCCGCGATTCCAGGGCCAGCAGGTCACCTTGCGCCTTCTCATCTGCCAGGTTGCCTGCCGGTGCGCGATACTGCGGCCCTTTGCGAGTCTGCCTTGCTTTTTCCTTGGCATAGCGCTCGTTTTCCCGACGCACGGCGTCATCTTTCACCGACTGGGATGCATAGGAGTTACGGATCTTCGCCAGCTCACGCTGGTGTTTCTCTTCTGCCGTCTCATACTGCTGCTTGAGTGCCTGATTGGCCTGGAACTGGCGTTTTTGACGCGTCTCCTCGTCGCGGTCGGCTTTCTCTCGCGCCGCCTTCACACTTTCCTGGTAATCCTGCTCTTTCAGTTGTGAAAGCTCTCTCTCGAGATCCGTTGCCGTTTGGCCGGTCGCACGGTAAAGGTTTAGCTGGTTACCAGGAGCGCGCTTAATCTCGTCAAGTTTCTGCTGAACCTCGCGGATCTTGTCCTTAACCGTGGTCTCACGGCCGATATTCAGCATCTTATCCCAGGCGGACGATGCCGCATCCCCCAGCCATTTCCATGCCGATTCCAACGTACCGAGGTTCTCTTTGATCTCGCCACTGCGCTGCCGCATGGCTGTCGCGTAACTGTCCATAGCAAGGGCGGCGGCGTCTGTAGCGCGCCCCTGTTCGGAAAGGTGAGTGATCTGCTCGAGTTGCGTTGCGGTCAAAAAGTGCAAAGACTTGTCAAGTTCGGTGACAGCTTGAACAGGATCATCCTGCAGGCGCTTAAACTGATTAACCGTCTCATCGATTGACTGCCCGACATTCGCCTTGAGCTTCGCCGCAGTGTCCGCAATTAGGGTGATAGTGTTGCCAGAGAAACTGCCGGAACCCACCACTTTCGCCAATGCATCGGCGGCATCATGCTGTGTGACGCTATTGCTGGTGAGTGCTCTTGCCATTAACTGCAGATCGCCGGCTGTTTTACCCGCATAATTCCCCGTCAGGATAAGCTGACGATTGAACTCGACGGCTTCCTGTGAGCCATCATGCCAGGCCTTGCCCACGGCGTAGAGCCCACCCGCAATACCGCCGACAACACCGGCGATGCCCAGCCCTCGCAGCGTCATCAGTTGGTCAATCCAGCCGGCGCGGTTTGCCAACGTAATGCCCGAGCCACGGAGTGCCCCGAAGTTTCCCCGAGCCACCTCACCGAACAAGATCCCCAATTCACGACGCGCTGCAGCGCTTTTCAGACCCAACTCATGGGTACTGCCTTTGGCGGCCTCAAGCTTGCGGATATAAATATCAGCAGCATCCCCGACACCCAGTTGCGCGGCCCGAAAGCGCAACATTTCGGTGCGAGAGAGTTGCTGTGTGGCGACCTGGCTCTTGAGTTGCTGAATAAACCGAGCTTTGTCACGCCCCGCCTGGGCTTCTGCAGCGGAAAGCTCCTTCACTTTTGCCGTGGTGTGCGTCACCAACGTGAGGTAATCATTTTGGCTGATGTTGCCGGCTTTGCGTGCCTCACGGATCCGAGCTTGAATGGCACGCAGTTGCTGCAAGCTGCCATCGAGCTGCTTCACGCCATCGATCTGGCGGAAAAAAGAAGCAGTTAGCCCATCCTGTTCCCGGGCCAATGCGGTAGCCTGCGATTGACTGCTTTGCAGACGGCGGCTGTAGTCAGCGACTCGCTTATGCGTCTCTTCAACCGCCTGCGCCTGCGCGGCCCATTTCTCAGCCAATTTTTCGGATGATGCAGCCTGCCGGGCTTGCGCCTGAACAACGGCCTGAGCACTCCCCTGAGCTGCATCACTGATGGCTGAAGCCTGACGCACGGCCAGCCGGCGCATCCGCTCCGCTGACACATCTGCCTTGCGGCCAGCTTCCTGCATTTGACGCTCAACACGGCCCATCTGTTCATGAAAACGGACCGTATCAGCATTAAGATTGACGACCAGATCAGCTATCTGCTGCGCCATAACGTATTCCTCCCGCCAAACCTTCGCCGGCAGACATCAGCAATTCCTCACTCATTTCTTCCGGCGCCTGCTCAGCCGCAAGCAAACTGAAATCCCGCGCACTCATGCCGACATCGCCAGATACCAGTGACACTATTGTGCTGTTCAATGCCGCAAATTCAGCATCCAGTAACCGGTTGCTGAATGGCGTTTCGCCGAAAAAGCGTACCCAGCACGCGAACTCACTGGCAGTCATTTCACTGAGCATCCTGCGCCAATCAGCCCGGCGAAACTCATGGGCCAGGCGCAGGATGAACTCTCGCTCGCGGGTTAAGGCTTTTCCAGGCTGTCGGCCTGGGAATCATCTGCGGCGTCTTCACCTTCCGTGGATCCAGCGCCTTTCATGTCGCTGAGCACCAGAACCTTATCAACCGCCTGAGCCAGCGCCTTGTCTGGCCAGGCGGCGAGGATCTCACGGAAAATCGTCTCAACATCCCGATCGCGGTCGTCATGCCACAAGGAACGCGATACCAACCAGGCATTGACCTCGGTATTCAGGCGTATCAATGCAGCGGTTTGCGCTACGTCAGGCTGTTCGCCCTCGGAGCCGGTATCTTTACTCGCCAGATATTCGAAGTATTCAGCACGTTGCAGGGCGGAGAGCTCATGCAGCTGCACTTGCTCACCGTTGTAAATGAATGGCTCTTTTTTCAAAAACATGGTAACTCCTGGATATTAGCCGACCTGCTTGGGATCGGTCGGTGCCGCATCTTTCATTTCTTCAGCCAATTCGGGCTTGCCCGTATTGGTGACTTTAATGGTACGAGTGATCACTTCCTTGGCGGGCACGGACTTGCCCAGTCCGCTGACCCATCCCTTGAACAGATCAACCGTGCCGTTGGGGTAGCGGATTTTGTAGTAGCGCACAGCGCCGGTATTAAACCAGTCCAGCAAATCCTTTTGGCCTTGCTCTTTCGGCTTCCAGGCCAGGGTGATATTGGCCTCACCAGAGGATTTTTCGCCCTGCGCTGTCGCCTTCCAGTCAGCATTCGGGTCATCCAGATACGTGTCGTCATAACTCTCTGCAGTAATTTCCCCGGGCTGCAGCTCCTTGATTTTCGCCAAACGCGTCCAGTCGGTGTCACTGAGCGGATCTTTGGTTGCATCGCCTTTGCCGGTATAGATCCACAGCGTGGTGCCGGCGCCCTTGACGGGCTCGAGCGGATTCGGTGTCGCCATCGTCTTTTCCTTACATGAAGTAGGTGAGTAAATAGGTAAGATCAGCGGAGCCCCATGTCGCCATTTCATCATCTCGCTGATAGTCATAACCCTGAGGGGTCATCGTCTCGATGAGGCTTGCCAAACCGGGCACGGACGCCAGTGCGGGATAGATGTTTTTTTCCATCCATGCATCGAGTGCAGAATCTGGATTCGAGGCCCGTAAAAACACCTCAATGTGCAACATGGCCTGCCAACTGTCGGCATCGGTATAGGCCCCCGTGTGCTGAGCCTCCGTCAGGTACACCGCGACCGCCGGCAATTCCTTTTCATCCAAAAAAACAGGGCGACCATCGTGAAAAGCCGCCTCTTTAATGTGTGATTTGAGCGCGTCGAGGACGACCCGCCTTATCTCGGTATGTTTTTGCACTACACCCCTCGCTTCAAATAGAGGCGCAACTGGTTTTTAAGGGCGTAGCCCATTTCTTTTCCCATGTCAGCCTGCAGGAGTTTGCGCGTTTCCTCCTGATAAGCTGAAGTCAGTGGCGTAGCCAGGGGGATTTTGACGACCTCGATGGGATATCTTTTCTTGCCAATCCGTCGCAGAACGTGCCATCGCCCGTTGGCCAGCTGTTGAATAAAGGCATTACGAAAGGTGTAACGGCCGATTTTCAGCACGCTACCCTGACCGCCGGAAAATCCCGCACGGCGCGAGATCTGCATCCGGGCAGCCCCCAGCTTGATCGCCGGAAGGTTGCCACGGTTGACCGTCAGCCTCGCCCTGGGAGGATTTTGTTCCGGGCTGGCCCGCCGAAGTCGAACACGCTGACGCACCAGTTTTTGCTGAATGCGCACCTCGCCGGCCACCCGCTTGGTGCTGCGACTGATAGCCCGCACCGTGACCCGGTTGATGGCCTGGGCTGTGGCCACGGGCACCATGTCCTTGCTCAGGCTGTTAAGATTACGGATTGCCTGTTCCATTCCCTTCATCCACGGCCTCCTCCAGCCAAATTTGCGGTTTTCCGTTGTAAATGTGCCAACGTTCGACGCGATAATGGCCCCCCTCCCAGACCACCGCATCACGGCGGGCTGGAAGATAGGAAGTGTCGAAAACCACCAGCGTCACGCCATCGCCATTAACGGGCCCCATCTCAGGCAACGTGTGTGCATCCACGGCGGGGTAGCTCAGGGCGTTGATTAAAACGGGCTTTGCCATGCGAGATTGCGTCACGCTGTCCATCCTGGCAGTCATTCGGGAGAATGGGGTACTCATGCCTGCGCCTTGTCGCCTTTAGTCCCTTGCGAGCTCACGTTAACACCGGCAACACCAACATTGAGTTTTACGGGGACGGCAATACGTTCTGCCGCCGTAGCTTCCCATGCGAGACCAATGGCTTTCTCGCCGGCTGGCGCAGCCTTACCCTCAGCCAAAAAGACCGATTGGCCGGCGCTGAAGGCGTCACCCTCTTTTTTAGGCACCAAAAATACGCCTTCGGCAAATCCATCGCCTGTCTCACCCGGCGCAATGTCCGTGATGGCAACGGCGGCGAGTCCGCCGATAACCACCACATCGCCGCTGGCAATCGCCTTCTGCGTGTCATTAACGACCGGAATGGTCAGTCCTGCCTGCTGATAATTCTTTGCCATGATTGCATCTCCACGGCCCCGCAGGGCCGGATTTTAGGTATAAAAAAAGCCCTGACGGGCGGGCATGCATTACGAAGAGATCACTTGCCGGTAACGCGCACCAGGCCGCGGTGATCGATAGGCGCCACACCGGCATCGATGCGCACTTTGGTGATGACGCCATCGGACTCGAAGCCCTGTTGCTGGTCGATATACGGTGTATCAACCCCGTTCAGGTAAGCTACCTCGATGGTGTCGGTGCCTTTGGCTGCCGCCAGATACCAGTCGGACGAGCTCGCATCGTCCAGGCGTGGCTCGGCGATCACCGTCGCAAAGTCCTTGACCGGGTTGATGATGCCGGCATTGACATCGGCACCCTTGACGCTAGCCGAACGGATCACCTGGTTGGCCGTCGATTCCAGTGCAGTAGGCACCAACATAAAGGCCGGACGAATATTTAAATGTCGCTCGCCCTCTTTCTGGCGACGCATCAGCTGTCGCGCCTTGTCAATGGTGGCCACATCAACCACGCCGCTACTGATATTGTCGTGCTTCGCATCAAACAGCGGCAGGCCGTCCGTACTCAGTTTGGGGTTGCTGACGAGCATGTCATAAACCAAATCGGCAATCGTGGCCTTGGCCGCACGCCCCAACTTCATCGGCACATCGGTGAGCATGCTCAGATCGTCATTAATGATCGCCTGGCGGGTAATGCTGAACAACTCGCCGTAGGTAGCCAGCGCAATCGTTGCCTGCTTGTCCGTGGTAGTAACATATTTGTACTCAGCACCTTCACGAACTTTTCGCAGCGAAGGGAAACCGCCCAGGCCCACGCGATGCGCAGTTTTAAAATCTGACAGCTGCCCTTTCTTGGTCCACAGCTCGAACGTTTCAGGCGCATCCTCCCAGCCCTGCAGGATGGATTTGTTCGCCACATCGATCAGAATATTGCCGAAGTCTGATGTGCTGTGAGTGAAGGCCAGACCAACCATTTGCATCGGGTTATAGCTCGCAATACCGATGCCGCGTTCAGTCAGGGACATACGGGCCAGCTCACGCAGGGTCATAGCGTTGTAGGGGTTGCTGCGTTCGCCTTCACTGTACCCCGCCCGCGCCATCAGGGATGCACGCACGCCGTCACCCACAATGTTGCCGTTGCCGGCGTAGATATGCGCGTTCGGCTTATTCACCGGGGAGGTAGTGGTATCCACCGGCGTAATTTGGCTTGCCAACACTTCCAGCAACGAATCCTTGGCCTGCTCGAAGGAGCAATTCACGTCCCCGACGCACTTCACCATCAGCTCGGTGTGGCTTGGTCCGAGCCGGTTAAACAGCGTAGTGATCTGCTCCACACGCTGACGCTGAGATTCACGCTCCTGGGCTCGGATAGCCGTTTCATCGACGGCCGACGGCGCTGGATGAGATACTGTCGGAGCCGCCGGTACGGGCTGCTGCGTGGTGCTTGCCTGTGGCTGCACGATCATGTTTTTGATGCTGTTAGGCATATGTTCAAATTCCTCTATACGTTTTGATTGGATCTGCGCCATAGCCTTGACGGGCGACAGCACCTTATCGGCAAAGCCCTGCGCAACACATTCGCTGCCGGACATCCAGGTTTCATCGGCAAGTAGCGCCGTTATCTCTTCTGGCGATTTGCCGGTTTTTTCGGCATAGGCCGGAATAAGGACGGTTTCCATCTTTTCAAGCAGTTCAGCGTAGTTACGCATGTCGTCGGCGTCGCCGCCGGCGATCCCCCAGGGCCGATGAACCATCATCATGGCGTTTTCGGGCATAATGATAGGGTTGCCAACCATCGCAATAACCGAAGCCATGGAAGCGGCCAGGCCGTCAATGTAGACCGTTTTGCTCGCAGAATGATTCTTGAGCAGGTTGTAGATGGCTATGCCGTCAAAAACATCGCCCCCCGGTGAGTGAATATGCAGGTTGATGTGATTAACCGGCCCCAACGCCGCCAGATCTTCGGCAAACTGACGAGCAGTGATACCCCAAAAGCCAATTTCGTCATAAATACTGATATCGGCCGTGTTTTGCGAACTAGCCCGAATACTGAACCAGCTTTTACCGTCCCCGCCCCTCGCGGTTGCGACCGCTTTCGGTCGTTGTGTTATCGTCGTTGTTGTCGGCATAAGCCGCTCCTTTGTCATTAGCCGGATCGGTGTCAAACACCAATGCCTGCGCACGGTTATCGTCAATTTCTGCCTTGCGGCGCCGTTTTACCTCTGCAGGGTTGCCACCTCGAGCACGGATCCACTCACTTTCGGTTGCCGAACCACCGCGGATCATTACCCGCCAGGCATTCGCCTCTTTCAGCGGGTCGATCCAGGGCATCACGGGGCCACTGTAGACAGCGTTGTAGAGGGTGTCGGTATCAATATCTGCCGGCACCCGAATGGCGCCGGTCGAAATAGCCGCATCCAGCCAACGGCGATACAGCGGGCGGGTAACTTGAGCGATAAAGGCATCCTGCAAGATCCCGTATCCTTCCTGCGCCTCCACCAACTCCTGACGCTGAGCACTATAGGTGCCGTCGTAATTTCGCGAGATGGAAGAAAAACTGACGCGCGTACCGGCAGCAATGGCGCGCAGCTGCCCCATTCTGAACGACTCCAGCCCAGTATTAGGCCGGTCTGATTTGACCATGCCCACCTTCTCACCTGGCCGGAGACCGTCGAAGAGCATGCCAGGTTCGAAATCCAGCTCGCGTGGACCGTCTTCTGCCGCTTTATCTTCATAGTTGAGCGCATCCCCCTTGATGACATACATTCCCAGCGATGCTGCAATGCGTGCGGAAATGCGCTCGCTGTCCTCATAATCCTTGAGGTCGGCAATGCGAATGATGGCACCCGAAAGCAGGGTCACGCCACGCAGTTGGTGCAGACGACGGGTAAACTTGAGGTGCAACATCTGCCCAGCATCCACCTTATCGTACAGCCCGGCTGACATCCCCTCGGAAGGCAGGCTGTGATAGACCATGTAGCGGAGTGGCCGTTTCCAGGCATCCAACTCAATGCCCTGAACCACACCTTGATTGGGTGCTGTGAGATTATCGGGTACAAAGTCAGGCTCCAGAGCCTCAATCCAAAAGGGGATACCCCGCTCTTTTTTTAACCCCGCCCCTTTTCCGACAAACACGCGGGCGAAAACTTCACCGTCTCGCAGCCAGGTTCGCAGCAACAGTCGCTCAAGCACTGGGCGGGTATATTGGCCGGTAACATCGGGAGAGACCGACCACTCTGCCCATGCGCTTCGGATCTGATCAGCCAGCGACTTATCGAGCTCTCCTGCGCGTGTCAGCGGCTGCGGCTCAACGATGATGCCTTTCGCCCCAATGATGCGCTCTTCAAGCTTGTCCAGCGCGCCGATCACCAAATCGTGGTTACTGTCCAGAAACCGCGCCTGTTCGCGCAGAGAACGGCCACCATACTGCGTCAGCTGATTGGGTGAGCGCGTTTCACGCCTGGCCTTGTGGGTCCGGGTCGGCATCACCGCCTCATAGGCGCGGATCACGGCGCGCGAACGCAGACGAGCCGCTTTCCAGCCCGGCGAAACAGCACCGATAAGATTGTCCAATACACTCATTTGAACCTCGCCACTGAATAAAGAGAACGCGAACCAGCGCCATTCAGCTGTGCCAGGCGGCTTTCAATTTCCTGCCTGCCCTTGCGGATCTCGCTTAAATTTTCCATGGTCATTGATTGACCGTTCAGCATGACCGACTTCCCATCCAGCACGGCTTCCTCCGCGTCGTAATATTTTTCGACCAATCGCTCCAGGCGCTCTCGCCTCATAACCAGCCTCCACCACCGCCCCACGCGGACGGCTTTTTGCGTTTATCTGTTTTCATCTCGCTTTCCCGTCCCTCACGTTCTTCAATCACTTTAGCGGCTGTCACTGATGCCTCATCCTGATCGGGCAGCCGTGCCCAGGCAGGCGGCCTGTCCCAATTGATGTCTTCGTAACCTTGTAAAATAACCAGGGCATGTGCGTAGACCAGCAAGTCAAACGCTTCGTTGGCGCCACGCCCGGGTTTTACCCATTTACCATCGGGCTGACGCTCTTCATAGGTCAACTCGTCGTAGAAGCTAGGTGGCAGCCAGTCAGGAAAATGCACATAATTGGGTCCTGGCACATCGCGCTCAAGCGCAGCGGCAACCCGGTCTTTCAACTCATTGGTCTGCAGCAGGTGTAGTGGTACATCACCCCGAGCCTTGGCTCGCCGATCGGAGCGTTCCATGTTATTAGGATGGCTACAGGTGATAAGTTTGCCGCGAGATAGGCTATCGCCTTTGAAGAGATATACCCGCTTACCCAGGCCATCACGACGGCACTGGCGCCAAAATCGGTACGCGTTATCCGTCACGCCGTCTTCACCGCCGGAGTCAACGGCCATCGCCAGAATGCCCATGGTGATGTGCGGGTCGCTGGCCAACCGATAGGTTTTATCCAGTACGTCCGCGCGCAGCAGTTCCCAGTCTTCAATAAAAGCCGCCGGGTTGATGCGCTGGCTTTCACCATGGTCATCAGTGCGCAACGAATGGCAAAGTTCGAAACGGTCAACCACCCATCGCTCCCCTTTGGCGCCGTATCCGGTTATCTGCACGACAAAACGGCGCTTGCTTCCCCCCTGCACATCCACCGTCGCCACCAGGAAACGCACGCCGGCCGGCACAAGCCGCTTGCCCAGCGGTTCAGCACGCGCCATCAGCACATCACCCTGCCGTTGTTCCTGAGAGCGTCTCGGCAAATAAGGCAATCCCCAGTCCGTATTGATAATGGCTTTGAGGGTCTCTTCACTGCCGGTGCGTTCATATTCCTGCTCGGCGGTCAGCAGTTTATAAACCAGCTGCGCCCAGGTTTGGTACGCGGCCGCCGGGCCTTCCATCCAGAAACTGGCAATGCGCGAACGCCGGGGCTCACCGGTAATCACACCCTTGCGATCAATTTGTTGCCCCTCAACCAACCAGATACCCCGGTTATTAAGCTCACGTTTTTGATCTGCCGTAATCTTGCCGCTGCAATGCGGGCAACACAGATGCGCGGACTCACTGGCCTCTACCGGATCGGCGATGTCGCGATATCCGGCCATGTTTTCCATCGCCGGCTGAAAATACTCACCACAATGCGGGCACGGCCAATACCAGCGACGGCGATCGCCGCGGTTATAAAGCGATAAGATACCTGTGGTGGGTGGCGCCTCATGAGGTGCTGTCCTGCGCCATTTGGAATCGGTAATTTCCCGGCCAGGAGAGCTTTCCACCAGCGTCATGCCGGCGGACATAAAAGTCGTGGTACGTTTTGACGCCAGCGAGAAACCATCGCCCTCGCCATCGATATCTTCGGGAAAACGGTCATAGTCCGTCAGGGCAACCCGTTTATAGTCCGATGAAGAAAAAACTGTGATGGACGGCCAGCCGATCTTCAGAAAAGAACCATCGCGAAACAATTTATCGTGAACGTTGTTGTCATTCCTTAACGGGCTTAGCCGTTTTTTAACTTCAGAACTGTGAGCGAACGTTCGTGACAGGCGGGTGCGGGAGTGTTCACGGGCTTTGGTTTCCGTCATTTGCACCACCAGCATGTCAGCAGGATCACAAACGATGCCATAAACAATCCACCCGTCGATCAGGCCAAGCGTTTTTCCTGTCCGGGCTGGCCCTGCGAAAACAACAGCATCATAAGCTCGTTCTGCCAACGTGTTCATTGGCTCAATCATGTAGGGCGTCAGCGTAGATTCCCATGGAATTGAGTTGCCGGCGCCACGCGGAACACGCATATAGCGCCTGACGGCATCAGCGACCGGCATTCTCATTGGTGGGCGGAGCAATTGAGAAACCTCCATGCGGATCGCCTTTGCAGATCCATACTCCAGCTTACTCATTTTCAACATCCTCCTGAACGCTGACGGCATGAGCCAATAGCTCGCGGATTTCGTCCACAACCGACTGAGCTTCAGTTATTTGATCTGGCGTCCACCCTCTGTCTCGCTCCAATTTGTCGGGCCAGGTCTCAAGCGCCTGTGTTACGGCTTTCATTACCGCCGCCATCTGATACCTCACATCAGAAGCGGGGATCACCTGGCGCATCTCTTTTTCCAACCATAGGCGCCCCTTCTCGGAATCAAACCAATCCTTACGCTCTTTCGGCGTCATTTTGTCCGGGTCTTGGTGCTCAGCAGATGGGGAGGCCGGGGCGTCCATCAAAATGCGAATGACGTCTGTGATCTGATACAGCTTTTTCTTTTCGTTACTGCCTTCGGCAAGTGGCACATCAGCAAGGCGGCTCGCCACTGTCTGTCGATGTAACCCGGTCATGGCAGCCAACTGATTGATGTTGCATTTTAAATTTTTCAGTTCGCCGTCCATCCATTCACCTTTCCGGGCTGATTTTCTGCGCGCTCCCTTCCCAGGCAGGCCATGATGACGAACAAAAAACAAACAATTCATCATCTTTAAAAAAAAGAAGATTAAAAAACAATAGTTTGCATGATGATGATGACGCATGAAAATCGAAAAATCTGCCGTTTCCCGCGAGGTCGCCGCCCCGTGGCTGGGGTACCCCCTCGGGAGTACCTTTTGCATTTTCATTGCTCGCAGGCATAAAAAAACCCGCCGGAGCGGGTTCAATCATTTCTTGCCGTTAGCGTCAGCCATTTGCTGGTATCGCGGGTCGTTTGGCCCTGGGAACTTGTGGCTTTGGCTGCGGTAATGCTGCAGGCGCTCGCGGAAGAGTTCGCGAAGGTGTTCAGGCTGTTCCGCCTCCACCTGAGCCGGCACGATAGGCATGTTCATGCGCTCTTTGTACGCCACACCTGACGCCGCAAGGTCTACGTTCACCTTGTCCATTTCTTCTTTAGGCAGATTGCCGAGATTGTATGGCATGAAGACCTCCTATTCGGGAGGATTATACATCATCACGCAGAAGCCTCGGAGAGCCGCTCTGTGACGGGCAATAAAAAACCGCCCGAAGCCGGTTGGTAGATGAGCTGTCAGTAATTCTCGTTTTTCTTGGCCTTTTCTGGCTTGAATGCCTTCACATATCGGAGTAACTGTGAGCGTGCTTCCTCAACAGCAAAACAATGGTGAGAGCCTGGACTCGATTGGCTTTCATCATGATAGCTTGTATCCCATTCAAACTCTTTATAAGTCAATCCATGCTTGTCCTTGCTTTGCTTTTCTTCACTGGTAAGGACCATTTGCAGAATTCTTCCGTATACTGAACCACTGACGCCGGGCACCATAAATACATATTCTTCAATTAATTTGTAGGGGGTAGTCATCTTTTCATACCTCACGTGTTGTTTCTAGTAAGGTATGGGTCAGATAAAAATATTTCAACCCTGATGATTTTTATTAATTGTTTAGAAGCTGGTAACTGCAACGCTTATTGCCTTTTCTGATACCTTCCCGCCAGGCGTTGAGCGTCTCAACTTGTCCAGAGCAGATTGATAAGGCTGTTTGCAGCGCTAGCGTGTAACCCACCGCATCGCCCCAGGTGTTGCCCTGTAGGTCTGGCTGCTCGCATGGAGTGAAAACTGACTCAGGGGGCAACAGGTCGATTTGCTGCGGTGCCGGCGGCGTTCTGCTGCAGGAGTTCAACAACAGCGGCAGGCATAGGACTATTACCACATTTGTCGCTTTTAAGTGCATCTCGCAATTTCCTCTGGTAGGTTTCCTCGCGCTGGCGTAGTAGCTGCTCTCTTTGTTGTTGCTCCGCTGCCAAGGCTCTGTTCTTCCGGTCTTGTGCTTGCAGGGTTGAGATCAGTCCTGACTGCTGCGCCAGCGTATTTTCCTGCTGCTTAATCTGCTCACCGGCCTTTACTGCGTTGCCGTGAAAGTAAAAAGCCAGTTGAGCCATCGCTATGCCGAAAAGCAGAAAGACTGTGCCGATAGAATTGCTCATAGCAGAATTACTCCGACAAACAGGAACCAATCCCAACCATCAATACCGTGAGCGGCTAGATAACCGGCCGCTGCGAAACATACCGCTGACGGTAGATATCTCATTTATCCAGCCCCCAGCAAGCCAGCTCAGCTTCTTGGTCGCGCCGTACTATCTGCCCATAGCAATTATTCGAGCGGATGCGGCAATCTCGGCCAGCGTCGTATATCCAGCGGCGGATTTCGCGGCAGGCGCCAATGCGGTCGCCGGCGTTCAACTTTTTGTAAAAGGTGGAAGTGAAGCACTTGCCGGGGCCGATGTTCCACGGGCAGAATGACGCGATACCGACTTTCTGCGGCTCGGTCAGCGTTACCTTGACGTTGCGGTCTACCCAGTTGAGCGCCTTTTTCTGCTCGGCTGCGTCAATCTGCTTGCACTGCTCGGCGGTCAGGCGCTGCCCCTTCACAACCTTCTGGCCGTTGACCATCGTCACGCCGCCGCAAATTGTCCAGATGCCGACTCCGTCCTGGTATGCAGTCAGGCGTTGGCCTTCTTTCTCTTCCTGAAACTGCGACATCATCACCGGGGCCGATGCGCCGGCGGCGATCAGCGCCAACATTACAGCGCTGAGTTTTGATTTGTTCTGCATCACTCACGCTCCAGCATTTCAAGCTCTTCCGTGTCGATCGTCTCCGTGCGTTTTTTTATCCAATCACGCAGAAGCCGCTCGCGCCGGCAGCGGAAGTAAGTACCGAGGGCAATACCAAACGCTGAGCAGAACATGCCGAAGATGACGCCGAGAATGATCCATTCGCTCTGTGAGAAATAATTAATGATGCCGAGGACGAATGACACTGCGCTACCAGTGTGCACGGCTCCATCGGCTGCTCTGATTAGCATTCGTGACATCCTTACCTCCCGCCTTGCGGTTGGCGCTCATGAAACAAAAAAGGCCACGCCTGAGCGTAGCCTTGTTGAAATTGGGGTTGATTTATCAAATGATAAACATTATCGCTTGCCTGATGAATGCCTTAGCGCCTTGCTCAAGTATTCAGCACGTTCTGATTTTTTTAAAATTGCATCGAATAGGTATAGCTTGCTATTAAGTTTACATTCTTCGAAAACGCCATTTCCAGCGCTCGACTCTACCCACTCTATCTTGCACTCAGGCTCATAAATCTTCTGTGGAACAGCACGCCTTAGAAAGCCACTAGCTTTCCAATCGCTGAAAGCATCATCACTTATGAAAAAGCCAAAACCAGACTTGTAAACCAGAAGGCTTTTCCTACGCAAATGCGTTACCAATGTAGTAACACGGTTGGGCGTAAGCCCAGGAACCGCATCCTTGCTAGCGACAAATGGCGGATAATTTCTTATGAATGTGAGTAAAATCTGTTCCTCTTTGCTAAGTAGCATTTCTCCCTCCCAGGCCCCATTCATTTCCTTAATTATTCTTATTCTTGTTTATAAAGGCTCAGGCTGCAATTTGTTTTCATAAATCCTGCAGCTCCTGTAGCTGACTGTACCCTGATGAATCGGGGATGGTAAGCCTCAACCCCTTCTGTTGCGCCCAGTCTGGTACGCCCGGGCGTCTATCCTGGTCAGAAAGCGGTGCATTTCTTCGATATCCAACAAACGGATAGACTACGATGCCGGGTGCCTCCCGGTGAGCCTTTGTTCAGCATCCATGACCCGCGTCTTTTAAGCATTGACCTACACTTGCTGTTTCGCCCCGCCGCTAGGGGGATTCATCGTAGTCAAGATAGAATACCTAAAAATCACGCTAAATCCACAAGGAAATCAAGTTTTTAGATAACTATATAGAAAAAATCTGTTGGAAAATGTTCTCGCCAACTTGAGCGTTACTAATAGAGGTGCTTCCCAGCCGCTCCGGGTAACCCTTCATCGCAGGCTGGAAAGCTTTGTTTGGAGCGGCCAGTGGAAATCGAATCCACATCATCAGCTTGGAAGGCTGAGGTAATAGCCATTATACGATGACCGCATTGGTCCGCCATCGAGGCCTCGAACCCCGTACCTACAACTTAATGGTCGTCGCTCTTCCTGCTGAGCTAATGGCGGTTTGGTGGCCCTTGCTGGGCTTGAACCAGCGACCGAGCGATTATGAGTCACGTGCTCTAACCAACTGAGCTAAAGGGCCTGGGAGCCGGGAGCGGTCGCTGCTAACACTGATGGAAGCGTAAAACCAGTGTTACCGCCCCCGGCAAGCGGAATCTACATCATTACCAAACTTGTTTCAAGAAATGCCACTTCCAAAAGAAACGGCTTGTTTATATTTCTATATCTGGGACGTAGCTACAGATACTCACGTGCATGAATTCATGCTCGCAAACGGCATTGGCACTTTTGATAAGAGCTAGGCTCCCCAGCACTACAGACATTACGATTATAATCGCCAGCCATCCCTTAAACATTATCCCTCCTTTTACTTATGAAAAGGAGTATGCCGATTAAAAATCAAACAACAGGTTAACGACCAATAAAAAAAACCCCGCCATTGCTGGCGAGGTTCCGATGATAAGCTGTGTGGCGTAGAGACCACTCTTAGCAGAATAATTGCTGTTTTGTAATTACACAACCCTTTTTAATGCAGGCGGATAAATATTTTCTTTCTGGCAGTACCTGTCCATTTCGAGCGGGACGTTCAACGCAGCCAGGCAGCCGTCAATAAACCCCTCCGCCTTCTGAAGGCGGGTAGATACATGGTTGTGCGATATTCCCAGCTTAACGGCCATAGTGCGCAGTGGCAGGCGGTAAATGTAATACCACTCCAGTAGCATGCTCAAGTACGGGTCTTTTTTCTTCAGGCACGCCACCGCCGAATTAACGATTAATCCGTCGTCGTCGCAGCACGCCGGCCGAGACTTTCCCGTTGGCGGTAGCAGCCCTTTGAATCCACCAGCGATCGGCGAATAATAAACGCCAGCCTCTTCATTGGCAGCCCATGCGCCGTATCGTTCTAATACCATCTGAATATCGCGCATCAGCTGCACTCCCCCACCAAGTTCATAATAATCTGCTCCGTAGCACCGCCACCCAGTTCGAAGCGCTCTTCTCCGAGAACCCACTGGCATACGTCCACGGCCTCCTGGCGGCTTACCGGGCGGATAGTTGTGAGAAGTATCTCCAGGTATGACTCACGGTCATAAATGTGGCTTCGTCCACCGTCTGCGTATTCGTAACCGAGTTCCTTCTCGGCCCTGTTGCGTAGGGTGTATAACCAATCCCAGTATTGATATTCGCGTACGACGTCAGAAAGCGTCGCAGGCTCAGGAAGTTGTCCAGCAAAGCCTTTCGATATTGCCTTGCGCTGGCTATCCAGTTCATTACAGCGCTCGCCGTGAACATAGCCTTCAGACAGCTCCTCCTCCGTCCATCCCCAACAAGCCGAGTAAACTTCCCCCATATCACCGGCCAGCATCAAATCCTCGGCCGGCGTGTTCTCTAGTGCAGACTCATAGCTACCGAAGGCTGCGCGAACATTACTAGCCTCCTCGATTGCCTTTTTCGCACCTTGGATGTAACCGGCTGGGTTATCCATTGACATAGTGGCAAGGGCAATCTGGAATGCGTGGGCGCCCGATTGCATCAGATAATTGCTGTAACGCTCCTGAGCCTGCTTCGGGGTAATTTTCAGCTTATTCAACGCATCTTCGGCCGCCTGTAGGTGCGCCGGTTCATTCGTACGGATAACTTCCAGAACCCACAAATAAGCATCCGTCTGCTTGTGACCTGTGATTACCCGTTGCTGTGGCAGTGGCTTGCTAATAGCCAACGCGGTGCCATACTGCGGCTCCGGGATGGTGAACAGCGAGCGATGTTCTGGGTTACCGGCGTCAGGATGTGCAAATTCAGCAGATTCCTTTTCCGCCAAGGCTCCTTCAGCTTCGTAAGTGCGTTTTTTCCAATAATCAATTTCGTTTTGCATCAGCAAGCCCTCGTTACGTTCTGCATTTCCCAGTCCATGTCCACTTCAGCTTGCTCGCGCGCTACGAGGTAGTTCCATGGACTGCCTTTTTCGTTTTCTAAAAATTGGTGAGACCGTGGCTCTAAAAACGCGCCAATGTCGCCGACCCACCCTTCCCCCTCGCGCTGTTTCAACAGGCGAATAAGTGTGCCTGGCAATGCCAATGCCGCCCTGTCTTTGTCCGTGAGTTCGGGCGCGCTCGGATCATCCTGCTTTTGCTGAGCAGTCTCGCGCGGGATGTTGCGCCAGACAGAGAACAGGTTGTCGGCCATGTCGGTGATGGCGCCGGTGCCCTTGACATCCATCTTGCCGGTGGGCACGTTCTCATCCACCTTGCGGCTGTGGGTCACCAAAATCACGTGACAGTTGTTGGCGTTCTTGAAATCGCACAGTTTGTCGATGAAGTCTTTCTGTCCGGTGGCATCCTCCTCAGAGAATCCGCACTTGGCGAGGTTGTCGATAACGAACAAGTCGATGCCATACCGCCGGCGAGCGTAGACAAAAATCTCCAGCAGACGGTCAGCCTTCGCCGTTCCCGTGAGGTTGAAAATCCACAGCTTATCGTCGAACCACTCGAACACATGCTGAATTTCTCCACGCTGGGGGCGCTTATTGCAGATGACTTGGCGCACAAGACGCGCAAGCAGCTTACCTGGCTTCAACTCCAACGAAGCGATACAGGCTCGGATACCCTGAGCCATTGCGCAGACGGCGATATGCCCTGCCATCTCGGTTTTACCGTGGTTGTTGATGCCGTTGATGATCGAGAATTCCGATTCACGAAACTTGAAGTTGCCGTTCAGGCGCGGCCACGGACTGATAAACATACCCTCGTCGCGACGCTCGAATGTGTCGATGGTGTCCTGCAGGAACTCCGACGCAGAGCAAAGTTCATCGGGATCGAAGTAAGCGGCCGTCTCCAGGCAGCGAAACACTTCGTCCTGAGTCATGCCGGCCACCAGGCATTCGTTGATGTCTTTGTGAGGCAGCGAGACTAACCGGCAACGGTGAGTGCCAAGACGGCGGGCAATCTCTTTCGCGGCTTCCATGCCCACCTCGTCGTTATCGAGGCTGAGCCAAATCTCATCAAAGCGATCCATGTTGTGATATTCGTACTCGATCCACTGCTGCTTCGCGCCCTTGCCACCGCCGAAAGGCACAGACAGCACAGGGAAGCCGTAGTGAGCATACGACATGCAGTCGATCTCGCCTTCGCACAGCACCACGACGCGCGTATCTTTGGGCAGAGCTTGCCAGCCGAACAGGCATGGTTCGCAGTCGGCCTCGGCCATGATGATTTTTTTGCCGTTAGGGCGTTCGGTGCTGATCCGCTTCACCTGCAGCAACTCTCCGTCGCGAAGGTATGGGAAGGCGATCGCCGGTAGTTCCCGGCCTTCATCAGCGAACCAGACCACCGCGTTGCTCACCTTGAACGCTTCGGCGGTTTCTTTGGTTATACCCCGCCCGGCAAGGTATTCCAGGTGTGCATCGCCTTTTTTCACGCCCTGCTTCTTGGGTTTGGAGAAGCTTTTTTTCTTGGCCTGAAAGTGCTGGTCATTGTCCTTCAGCCCCAGCATTTCCTTGGCCTCGCGCATAGCTTCATGCAATGAGCAGTTGCGCACCAGCACCCAGAGATCCAGCAGGTCGCCGCTGTCGCCGGAGGCGAAATCAGACCAAACGTTTTTGCCCGCCAGATTGACCTTGAGGCTCTTGCCGGCTTCGCCGTTGATACTCCCGCAACACCACTCATGAGCCTCGCGGTGCCCGTTGGGCAACAGATATTTCACAACGCGCTCAGCGTTGCCCCAAAGCTTTTCCGACAGTTCAGCCGCATTCATCACACGCTCCCAAGCTTGAATCGAATAAAACACCAGTCCACAAACGCCATCGGCAACAGACCGTGGCAAAACCCTGCGATCAGAATTTTTTTGAGCTGAATCTTCACGGTTAGCGACCTCCCGCCCTCAGCGCGTCGTAATCGACGAACACCTGGTTGGCGCCCTGCTGAACCAACGGTCTCGCCCCGGCGGCGCCAGGCTGTGCAGCAACCTGTGGTTTCTCGTCGTTCCAGCGTTCGCCGTTCAGGTACGAGGTCGGCAGCAGCTTGTCGAAACCGAAAGTTTTTGCCTGCACCCGCAGCCGGATGTCGTCGGCCAGCATCTGGGCGAACTCGTCGGCGCTGCCCCGGGTGGTTTTCTTCCAGGCCGTGAATTTGGTTCGGAAGGCGTTCTTGGCCTTGACCTTGGCATCCTTGCGCAGCCCTGCCCCCCAGAAGATTTCCTCGAAGGCGGTTTCGACGGGGTCGGCCTTGCCTGCGCCACCAGCCAGCTCGCCAGACTCCGAATCAGGATTTTCGGGTGCAGGCGGTTCTTGGTCGTGAGAGGCGTTTTCGTCGGCAGTTCGATTCGAATCGGACGTATTGGTTTTGTCTTTTAGTTCTTCTCTATTCTTTATCTCTTCTTTATCTTTATCTGTCGTGACATTGTGTGACCGAGCGTGACAATCATCGAAGCCGCCTTTTTCTTTCTCGCGCTCTCGTTGCTCTCGCTTACGCTGTCTTGCTGATTTTGCACCAGTTTCTTCGCTACCCTGGTCTTCACGCCTTACCTGACGGGCACCCCAACCAGAGATATGCTCACCTTCAAGAACACGACCTTGCATAGCGTTCCGAATCGCTTCGATATCTTCGTCACTAACATCTAGCGCACTTGCTAAATCTTCTGTCGTGACATCTGCGTGACCTCGCGTGACATTCTGTGACGCGCTAACTAGCAGGTGAATGTAAACGGCCTGAACCAAGGCGATAGGCTGCTTCGAAATTCGAGCGATGGTTCGCCACTTCGGGTCGTTTGGCATGTCATGCCATAATCGCAGCCATGAATTAGCCATAGAACGTTACTCCGAATCGATATTTGTAACGCTGGCAGCGTTACTATTTGCGTTACCGTCGATGACCTTCAACGAAAGCTTTTCTCCAGAGAAAAACTCATAGATAGATCGATCATCTGATTCGTTTATCTCGCGCCACATCATCAGTGCCGCTGACTCTGTGTTGTTCTTGGGCTCAATGACCAAGTTCGCGTTTTCATCGAAATAAGCTTTCATTCGTCGAGCCTCTCGAAATACTGTTGAAACTTCCAAACCGGCTGCATGCATTCGTGCTCGTAGTTCGGTCTTGTGAAAAATACCTGCTGCTTAGCCTGGTCATAACCGGTGACGTGAACCACCACTCCGCGCGGATCGCGATACTGCCTATCCAGAGCGATGACCTCGTCGGTCATTGGTGTTGCCGCCGAGCTATCAGCACGTACACACCGGCCACCGGGTCATAACCAATGCCGCCTGGCAGGAGCGTTTGGAAATAACGCGGGTCTGGTGTGACCGTCGGTCGTTGGTTGGTCATCGCCATTCCTCCGCCTGGCAGTAAACTGCCGGCATGATGGTTTTGAGGGGGTTAGGCATAAGCATCACAGTGCTCCTGGTTGCCAAATAACGGTTGTGCAATTGGCATGTCACACCTCACTGACTGAGAACAATGCCAACAACAGAATCAGAATGGTTTAGGTTGTCCTTTGATTTTGCTGGAAAATTCTTCGCTTCAAATGCAGCAACCCCTCTATCAGAAACCTGAACAAAAATATTTCTGCCCGAACGGAGGGCCTTGCTGATTGCGATCTGAGTTACACCCAAGTTCTTGCCAGCTTTTACTTGCCCAATTTCAGACACATAGTCTTTTAGCGTGAACGTCACCATGTCAGCCACCAATTAGTATTAAAAGTACTAAAAATAATAGTACTATCAATAGGAGACTTTTTCAAACTAAAGGTATTAAAATTCAGATATGAAAAACCAAAGCCGCCTGACGACAGAACAGCTGAAAGACGCGGAGCGCCTTAAGGCTTTGTATGAGTCGAAAAAGAAAAGGTTGGGTATAACTCAACAGCACATTGCTGATGCAATGAACATAACCCAGAGCGCTGTAGGGCATTATCTGAATGGCCGAAACGCACTGAACATCAGTGCTGCCATGATGTTTGCAAAAACGCTGGATGTTCAGATCGAAGATTTTAGCCCCTCTTTAGCCAAAGAGGTCGGGTTAATGCATAGTTATGCTGAGAACGTAAAGTTCTTAGGAGGTAACGATAGCAACCCCTCCTACCCTTTGATTAGTTGGGTCAGCGCTGGATGTTGGTCGGAAGCCCTTGAGCCATATGCCATGAAAGACATAGATGAATGGATTAGCTCTGACGCGCATATCGAAGGTGGCGGCTTCTGGTTAAAAGTGCAAGGTGATTCAATGACATCGCCAGTAGGAATCAGCATCCCAGAAGGGATGATAATACTTGTTGATACAGGAAAATCCCCCAAAAACGGAAGTTTGGTTGTTGCTAAAATAGAGGATACTAACGAAGCCACATTCAAAAAGTATGTTGAAGATGGTGGGCAGAGGTTCTTAAAGCCGTTAAACCCTATGTATCCACTGACTCCGATAAACGGTAATTGCAAAATTATCGGGGTGGTTGTGGAAGCAAAATACCGTTTCGTGTAACCAATTAGGCCGGGGCAACCCGGTTTTTTTCTGATAAATTCACTTCAATTTCAATCATTAATACCTTTAGTTATATAATTCCTTTCACTTTAGTATTGCAAATACTAGTACTCTGGGTATTATTATCTCATCGACATACAACGGAGTCAGTGAGATGAGCATCCAATCACCATCCCAAACCACTCTCGAAGCACCTAAGCAGCATTTTGATATCCACAAAAAGCTCAAGGAATGTGGTCGTGGATTGTCTTATGTGTATCAGCCCCACCCAACGCAGAAAGGTAAGGAATATATTCTAATTACATGCTGGGGTGAAACATTTGAATATGTGCTTTATAAGCGGATGGGTAATTATTTCTTGCTGGTCGATTTTTTTACTGACTTTAATTTAGCCTGTGAAGAAGCGAAGCATATCATTCGAAGCATTGAGAAATATAGCCGTGTATTCGGCTCTGGCGGCGACGCCAATCAATCGCCAGAGCCTAACCCCAACAAACCCGTAAAAATTTAAAGAGGCTGATATGAAACATACCATGCCCGAAGAGAAAAAATCAACCAAGCCTGTATTGGTTGATCGTAAAAAGCTTCAAAGAGCGCAGCGTTTAATTAAGAGTGACTTAACCTCATGGCCTTGGAAGCTTTGCATGCATATGGCAAAGGAAGCTTATGGGTTGAAATGCGAACCACCGATGCCGGATGTTGGAGAGCGAAGTGGGTACTTTATTTGCGCATATTCAAATAAAGAAACCGGCGAATATGCCTTCACTCATGAGTACCGCACAAAAAAAATTGAAGGGTTCGAATATGTTGCCAGCTAACGTAAAACCCCAAGAGCAAGCGCGCGCCGCAAAGGGATCGCTTCTGCATGACAAAGAGGGAATCCTTTACAAGGAGCCGGATGATTTTCAGGCCACTGAGTTCCCAAACGGCGAGCCTGAAACGGCCATCCAGTACCTGGCCCAGACCACCAGCCACGTTAATCGTTACGTTATGCAGCTGCATGAGCTGTACTTAAAACTTCTTGCTGCTGGTGTTCGTGAAGCCGACATTCAGGTTGCTGGCCGGTTTAACTCACTATTGAACGAGCTAAACCTACTAACCGGAATTAACAAAGACCGCGCAGAATCTCTGATGAAAAAAGAATTATCTCAGGGGGGGGCTAAATAATGAGCACTCTCACGCGCCAAGCATCAAAGGCATTGCTGAATGAAGTCATCATTAACGTTACACCAGACTTTAGCGGCCGCCTGACGGTTTATATTGAGAACGGTGAATTAAAGGCTTCTCGCCCTCACTCACCAGAGGAATTTACGGCAACACTCGGCACGTTTATTGAGTTAGCCGAAAGAGCTGGCTGGACGGTAAAGCCACCGGAGGAAGAATAAAATGCTAATGAACAAAATCGATTATGCAAAAATGGGCGAGAACTACCTGCCCGACCATGGTGGCATTGAAGATGCCATAACAAAAACCCAAGCAACCATTTATGTTGTTTATCGCCACGGTGTTCATAAGCGCTATCTGAGCCGCAGCGCTGCTATTGATTGTTTAGCACGCGTAACGGCAGCACAAGTTTATAATCGCCAACAATTACGAATCAGAGAGCCTAGCACGTTTAACGAAGAGGTAAACGCCTGGTCACTTGGAGAGTTGACTGATGGTTATATTCGTTGTCGTGAACGCGCCAAACGTCGAATCTTGCGACTGATTGCCAAGAAACGTGCGATTGATAATTGGGATCGGGATTATAAAAAGTGGATAGATAACTGCCAGCGAACACGCGACGAACTATTTAGCCGCAAGCCCTATTAATTAATCAGTCACAGAAACTTTTAAATATGGCCGTCCGGCTAGGGCATCCCTACGCCGGAAAACAGATAACAGGTAATTAACGATGACTCAGTGGATTAACAATATTGCTTTAAATCGTCGGCGTATCGCCCTCGCCTATCTGGATTTTTGCCAGCGCCATTTCGGCGGTAAATGGTCAGACGTGGTCATTTCGAAAAAGAAAGTGGTACGCGTTGACCTTACCCAGGAATGCATCGAAACACTGATGCAGGAGTTCATCGAGAACATGGTTCGCGCGGAATTCGGTATCGCCTGCGGCCAGGAGCAGATCGCCAAGTCCTACGACGCAATGCTGAGCAAAGACCGCAGCCGCCTCACGCCGCTCGGCAAGTCTGTGATGGAGGAAGCCTTCATCGACGCAGTGGCCTACAAGCTCCATAACCCAAACAGCCAACTGCTGCAGGTGGTGGCGTGATGAAAACCATGCAACTAATCGATGCCCAGTGTCGCGTAGAGCAGGCGCAGCAGATCCTCAATCTGTGGCTGGAGTCCTGCAACGACGATACCGACAAAGTGGAGCGCACGATGGTCTGCGCGATGGTCACCCTGCTGGATGGTGTGCCTGAGTCGATCCGCACCTTCAACAACGGTGCACCAGCGGCTCAGCTGTGGGAGGCCAAATGAAAGAGCAACCAGTGATGGCAGCAAATGAACTGAGGGTTCCGGAGCATTTAGCCCTGGCGAATGACATGGCAAAGATCCACATCCTTGCAGAAGCAGCTATGGCGCTGACTGCCAACAGCGATGAACGCCAACTTCAGGCGGAAATTATCGGTGTCATCAGCGACATCACAGAGAAATGGGTGAGTTAACCATGAGCCAAGAAATCACTTTAGAGCAGGCAGCTGAGCGGGCACATCAATCCGAGATCGTTTGCCGACTAATTGAAAGCTATCCAGACCAGCTTGAAAGCGGCGAAGTCACAGCGCTAGCCTCACTGCTGGCAAGGCTTACCGGCAATGTAACGGTCTGGTTAATGGAAGAACAAGCGCAGCGTGAGGCGCTCGAGTCCCATATCAAGACCACCAACGAGGAGGCGTAGCAATGGCGAAGAAAAGCGGCAGTAAAACGTGCCAAGGCATGTGCGGCATGACGATGGCGCAGGGGCACAGGCTGACCCGGCAGCAGGCTTGGGAATACGGAAACGTGCAGAAGTCAGTGGCGGAGTACAGAACGGCCGACGGCAATATCCAGATGCCACTGAACCGGAGTATGCGCCGGCACGCAAAACACATTGGGATCAACTTAAAGAAGGCGACGAAATAATGGAAAAGCAAATGAAGGTAGTAAACGGTCAGCCACTGATGGGCAGCCGTGGCATCGCCAACGCTGTAGATAAAGAACACAAACAGGTCGTTCGCGACATTAAAACCATGTTGGAACAACTTGGAATCGACGGTACAGATTTACACGATGATGAATTTAAAGGATTTTTAATCGTATATAAAGAATATAACGGACGCACTGTCATTGATGAGATTTGGCTTGATGAAACCCTGTCAACAACTCTCGTTGCCGGTTATGACGTGCATAGGCGCCTGGCGCTGGTAAAGCAATGGCAGGCGATGAAGGTTGAGCTGTCGCAACCACGCCTTGCAGCTCCGGCACCGGCCCCGCAGTCGATCTCCGCATCCGATCACATTCTGTCGGTCGCCCGCGTCTTAGCAGAGGCCACCGCGTCGGCGACGATGAAAGCCGTGATGGAGCTTTCCAGCACACAGGTGTTTGCCGCTCAGGCTCTGCCAACAGCATCACCCGAAGCAGCGGCGCAGGTATCGACTGTCTCCGCGGAACCAGTGGCCTCACAGCCTGCCCCTGAATTCTCTCCGGTAATCGATCTGATGTGGGCCTTTGGCATCTCCGACGCAGCATGCCGGCGCCTGGCAAGTTACGCCAACCTGCCGACCAAGCTTACCAATGGAGAGCGTGGACACCTGCTGATCCATCACGCCTCATTCGCTGATGCGGTCTTCACCCTGATCGATGAGTCCGCAGCGCCGACGGGTAAGCGCAAACGCTGGCAGCACCCAGACTTTGGCGGCTTCACGCTGAAGGTCACTGAGGCCAACAAAGCCGCTGTGGAGGCCAAGCAATGATCGGTACTCAGAACCAGGTGATGAACTACGACCCGAACTACACGCTGTGCGGCCGCATGGCCGATCAGACTGTCCGCCTGACCTTTGGGCAGTGGGAGTACCGTACCACAATGGATGTTGTTGTTGGCTGCAATACCAACGGGCTCAGCGTTATCGAATGCGCCGTCGATTTTGCATACGAGAAGCTGGAAACCATTCCGTTTTTTAATGACGAAACGGGTGAGAGCGACGAAATGGCAGTGATCCACCTCGGCAATCTTGAATGTAAAGACGACGACTTGCGCGGTGATGAGTGGCTGAAAGACATGCTGATTGGCGCCGAAATTATCAACATTGAACCGGAGGCAAAGCAATGATTTTCCCAACCCGCTTACTCCGCGCTGCGCTGGTTTGCGTGGCTAAACATGACCCGCGTTACTACCTCGAAGGGGTGCATATCACCCCGAAATACATCGAGGCAACCAACGGCCATGTAGCCCTGCGCATGGAGCACGGCATCAAGACCCGTAAGGACATCATCGTGAAGTTCGACGGCGCGGTGCCGGCCAAAGCTGAGACGACGGAGCTGGTATTCAACAAAGAGCCGCTGGCCGTCCACCGTGATGCCCACGGCCTGCGTATAGGCTTCACGGTTATCAGGCTGCTGGATGCGCGCTATCCAGACTTGGGTCGCGTAATTCCCACCACCGTTGACGAAAGCGTGATCCCGCCGGTGCAGGGTGAATACATGTCCTATCCGGCCAAGATGTTCGGACGTGACAGCAAGATGGTATCGGTGAAGCTAGCACCATCCGGCGAAGCGACTGCATGCCGACTGTTGTTCGACAAAGCAGTTTGCACGCTGTTCGGCAACCCTCAGTTTGTCGTGATGCCGATCCGCTTCAAGCAAGAAGACTACCAAGGGTCGAGCCAATGAAAAAGGTGTTCGAATTGATTATGTTCACGCTGTTTTTATCAAGCCTGACAGGGCTGGGACTGGCGGCGGGATTCTTTTCATTCCTCGGCACAGCCGAGCTGATCGGGAGGTTTATCTGGTGAAAATCGACTACCAAGACCACGGCGCCACCGCCAGCATCACGCTGACCAGCACCGTGTTTGAGTTCCGCCGGCATAACCGCGTCGTTGATACGGCGCTGTTTTTGACCAGCGTCAGCGCGTACCACAGCGGTTTTTTCTTCATGAAAACCGTGCTGTCTGGCCGCTCTGCGGCGGTGTTGAAGGCATACAAGGTTGTTCTGCAGGAGATGGCGCGATGACGGATGCCAACATTTTTAGCCTGGTTCAGATCATCAGGTCAGCCAAAGGCGATCCGTCTGAGATAACTGATGCCATCTGGGAGGCGGGCTATCGTCAGCCTGAGCGCACAGCAGAGGAAGCGGCGCGGATCACTATCGATACGTTTTTCTACTGCGAGTCTTTCGGCATGCCGCTCGATTTCTGGCCGCGCAATTACGATAGCGTCCTGCAAAACGAGTTAATGAAAGCTGTCGTCGGGGAGGATTTTGAGTTAGATGATGCGGAGCCTGCCGCTATTGCGCGCAGTGTCCTTGCCGCTGGCTTTAAGAAGGAGGCAGTCAATGGGTGAAATGGCTGATTTGAATGACGTATTAGTGCGATCTACGGTATCCGTTGATGACGGTTGCGATTGGACTGCCTGGATAATATGGAACATGCGCAGTAACTGCAGGATCAGTAATGGCGTCCACCAGCTGCCACCGGAGAGACCGCAGGTGATGACTCCAAAGATAACGCCAATGAAGAAAACGAGGAAAGCTCGGCGACGCAGCACCAAGGAGGTGGAACATGCATAAGTTGACCGAACGTCAAGCGCAGGTGCTGGCCTTTATTCGCCAGTTTAAACGCGAGAATGGATCAGCACCTACAAAAAGAGAGATCGCCGACGCCATAGGGTGTGCCTCTGCCAATTCGATTGCTCTGCACCTGAAGGCTTTAGAGCGTAAAGGGGCGCTGACTATCAGATACGGCCGCAGCCGCGGGATCGTGATTAATGACAGCGCTAGCGCGCCAGATTTTGACACCTGGCTGCAGGGGCAGACAGTACCGATCGATGTAGATTGCGGGTGTGTGGCCACCGATGTGTTGTTGCACTGGGTTAAGAAGGCGTATAACGACGGACTGCTGGCCGGGGCCGGTAAGGTGGAGGTGACAAAGTGAACAGAATGTTTTTGCTGATGGCTGAGTTTGAGACCTCAGATATTCCTCTGGAGAAAATCGCGGAGAAATACCTTGGCATCTCAATCGAGTTAGCCAACAAGCGTGCTAACGCTGGCAAGCTGCCTATCCCAAGCTTCCGGGCGGTAAACTCGAACAAAGCCCCGCGCCTGGTGTATGTGAAGGATTTGGCAGATTACCTTGATCAACGCACGGCAGCAGGGAGGGAAGAGTTCAAGCAGGTTAATTCGTAAGTCGGCGCGGGGTGCCGGGTCACCTATAGCACCCCATAAACTTTTATTTAATTGATTTTTATAGTGTATCAATCCTATCGAGCATCGGCGCGATGGAGAAACGATTGGCGGCGTAGGTTGGGGCGTGGTTGTCTTTCGTCATGCTGAGTTACTGGCTACCTGAGTCTGTCTGGGTTCAACGAACGGCACGCGGCCGCAAACGGCTATTATAACGACAATCGGCGCCGTTGGGAAAACCCGCTTGCCGCCGGCAAAAATAAGCGGAGACAAGGCGAATAAACCCGCTCGTTCAGGTGTTATCTCATTACGGGCGCGCACGGCGCCTCTGCCTTGAGGACATAACCATGAACAGCTTCATTAAACGCCTGCTGGCATCGGCCATTGCCGGCTGCCTGCTGTTGTCCGGCGCGGCGCTGGCGATGGGCGGCGACGGCAGCGGCCAAACCCCGCCAACCTGTCCGAAAGGCCAGGTCTACGACAGCAAAACTCAGACTTGCATGGTAGATAAAAGCGGCAAGGTCGACGACGCCGACCGCACTAACTACGCCTATGTACTGGCGAAAAGCGGCCGTTATCAGGAAGCGCTCGATATGCTCAATACGTTGAAAAATCCCAACACCGCCGTTGCGCTGAACTATCGTGGCTACGCCATGCGCAAACTTGGCCGCACCGATGAGGGGATCGGCTATTATTTAAAATCAGTAGCCCTCGATCCGAAATACCCCAAAGTGCGCGAGTACCTGGGGGAAGCCTATATGCTGAAAGGCCGACCCGATCTGGCTCGCCAACAGCTGCAGGTGATCCAGTCGCTGTGCGGCACCGGGTGCGAGGAGTACCGCGATTTGGCGGCGGCCATCGACCGCCACCCGGAATCGTGATCTGACGCGCCTGCGGAGGTGACTATCAGCGGCGATGCGATACGCGATGAACTCGGCCACTATCTCTCCCGCCTGTGGCGCTATGCGCTGGTGCTCTCGCACCGGCGGGATGTCGCCGACGATCTGGTGCAGGCCACCTGCCTGCGTGCGCTGGAGCGCGCCGCGCAATTCACCCCCGGTTCACACCTGGATCGCTGGCTGTTTTCCATCTTGCACTCTATTTGGCTCAATGAAATTCGCGCCCAACATCTTCGCCAGGGGCAAGGCTGCATGGCGGCGGAAGAGCTGGGCGATGCGGACAACGGCGAACAGCCGGTCTGGCTCCATGAAGTGATGCGGCGCGTCAGCCGGCTGCCGACGGCCCAGCGCAACGCGCTGTTTCTGGTGTATGTCGAAGGGCTGTCTTACCGGGAAGCCGCAAAAGTGCTGGCGGTGCCGATCGGCACCGTCATGAGCCGTTTGGCGGCCGCACGCCTGGCATTGGCCGATGACCGCCCGTTGGCAAACGACGGCCCGCACCGCAAAGAGCGCCATCCCGCCCCCTTGCCTCCTGATCGTCGATAACGCCCTATTCCAACGAGCGGATAACCCGGCATGGCTGCCCCAGCGCCAGCACGTTGGCCGGGATGTCGCCGGTGACGATGCTGCCCGCGCCGATGGTGGTGCCGTCGCCGATGGTCACTCCCGGCAGGATCACTACGTTGCCGCCGATCCAGACGTTGTTGCCGATGGACACCGGCTGCGCCGAGGTGCGGAAAGGGAAATCCGGATCGCCGGTGAAGCGCTCTGCGGCCTTCAGCGGGTGGCTCGGCGTATAGATTTGCACGTTGGGGCCGATCAGCGTGTTGTCGCCGATGGTGATGGTATTGCAGTCGAGGAACACCGCGTTGACGTTGATAAAACAGTTTTTACCGATGCGGACATGCTGCCCGTAGTCGCACCAGAATGGCGTTTCAATCCAGCTCGCTTCCCCCCAGGCGCCGAACAGCTCGCCGAGCAGGCGGTTTTTCTCGTCCGCCTGATGCGAGTCCAGCGCCCCCAAGCTTTTGATCAACGCCCTCGCCCGATGGTACAGGGCGATCAGTTCTTCATCGCGGCTGTTGTACTCCAGGCCGCTTAACAGCTTCTCTCTTTCCGTCATCACACAGGGCTCCTGCTCATCACGCGGGTGAAAGGCGTTATACCGCTCTCGTCCCCCGCTCTCCAGCGCTAAAAACGGCAACGTTGATTTGCCGCCCGACGGCGGGGAAAAGTTGTGACGCATCTCTCTTTTAGCGCGATCGGCGCGCCTTTCCCTGCGCTATCATCAGGGGAAAAGGGGGCAACTCTCGGCGATTCGCCGTAATCATGGTAAAATCGACTTTTTTACGTACCGGGATATTTGCGATGAACTCAACCACCCAGGAAAAGCTGCTGGCGCAGGCTGAACGCCTCTGCCAGCAACGCAATGTGCGATTGACGCCGCAACGGCTGGAAGTGCTGCGTCTGATGACTCAGCAACCCGGTGCAATCAGCGCATATGACCTGCTCGATCTGCTGCGCGTCGCCGAACCGCAGGCCAAGCCGCCGACGGTATACCGCGCGCTGGATTTTCTGCTGGAGCAAGGGTTTATCCATAGAGTGGAATCGGCCAACAGCTACGTGCTGTGCCACCATTTCGAACAGCCGATGCATACGTCCGCGCTGTTTATCTGCGACCGCTGCGGCCAGGTGACCGAACGCACCACCGAAGGCGTGGAGGAAACGCTGCAGAAGCTGGCACAGGAAGCCGGATTTGCACTGCGGCACAGCGTGGTGGAAGCGCACGGTCTGTGCGCCGGTTGCGTTGAAGTTGAAGCTTGTGACAGCAAGCATGACTGCGCCGAACACGATCACAGCATCGCCATCAAGAAGAAGTAAGACGAAGTCAGGTACTTCCCTGTACCTGCGGCCGGGGCGCCAGAGGATGGAGCGACGCCGGCCTGCGCTGTTGCCGGCCGCCGTCAGTGGCGGCCCTGCGTGTTACCAGCGGTGTTTGGTGTGATCTTCCCAGGCCTTCACCTCTTTTTCGGCCGCCTCTTTCTGGTAACCGTAGCGCTCCTGAATTTTGCCGACCAGCTGTTCGCGTTTCCCTTCGATGACCGTCAGATCGTCATCGGTCAGCTTGCCCCATTTCTCTTTCACTTTGCCTTTCAGCTGCTTCCAGTTACCGTCGGCTTGATCTTTATTCATAGTCTCTCCGTTAACCTGTGGTGAATCAGTGATCCCTGTTGCCGGTCGGGGTTAACCAGAAATTTTTCTGGCCGATGCTTCCTTCACCTTAAGAAGCACCGCTCCCCTTCATTTACCAGCCACATGATTCATTCTAGTTAAACATGGAAATAAAAAAGCCAAAACACAGAATAAAAAACCATTAACAAACAAAATAAAAACAAAAAACGCTAACAAACAACGAACTAACGCGAACAGATCAAGGCTGAAAACATGTAAGCAAACATGACCAAAATCATAAGAAAAACTAACCATTAACCCAACAAAACGTCCGGTTTAATGTGCAGTAAACCAGCTGCCGCGCACCTGGTGACGGTGCCAAATCCAGCCCAATGCCACGCCACGCAACGTCAGAAACACCGCCAGCGCCAGCCAGAGCCCGTGATTGCCAAGCAGCGGCACACTGAACAGCGTCAGACCGTACCCTGCCGCGGCCACCGCCATGCTGTTACGCATCTCAGCGCCGCGCGTGGCGCCGATAAACATGCCATCCAGCAAATAGCACCACACCCCGACCAGCGGCAAAATGACCTGCCACGGTAAATAGTGGGCGGCCAACGCGCGCAGCTCCGGTAGAGAGGTCAACGCCGCCACGATCTGCTGGCCGGTAACGGCATACGCCAGGCCGAAGGCCAACGCGACCAGCCCCGCCTGCCTGCAGGCCGCGTGCCACACCTTACGCAGTTGGCTGCCGTCCCGGGCGCCGTAGGCGTGGCCGGAATGGGCCTCCACCGCATAAGCGAAGCCGTCGAGCGCATAGGCGGTAAACGTCAGCAGGTTCATCAACACCGCGTTAACCGCCACCACATCGCTCCCCAGGCGAGCGCCGAAAATGGTCAGCGACGCAAAGCACAGCTGCAGCAGCAATGAACGCAACATGATGTCGCGATTGAGCGCCAGCAGGCGACGCAGATCGCCACGCCAGGCCTGACGCAACATCGCCAGGGTAATACCACGCAGACGCATCACCCGCCACGCCAGCCACAGGCCGAGCAATAGCGTGGCATATTCGGCGATGGCGGTGGCCGCCGCCGCCCCTCGCACGTTCCAACCCAGGCCCATCACCAGCCAAATATCCAGCACGATGTTCAGCAGGTTGCCGACGATCAGCAGGATCACCGGCGCACGCACGTACTGCACGCCGAGCAGCCAGCCCAGCAGCACCAGGTTGGCCAGCGCCGCTGGCGCACTCAACCAGCGGATCTCAAGAAAACGCCGCGCCTGCTCCAGCACCTCGCCATCGCCGCCGACGATCCGCAGCGCCAGTTCGATCAGCGGGTAGCGCAACAGGACGATCGCCCCCCCGGCCAACAACGCCAGCAGCAGCGGTTGCATAAAGGCGCGCGCCAGCGCCTGCGGGTTCTTCGCTCCCAGCGCCTGCGCCGCGAGGCCGGTGGTGCTCATGCGCAGGAACAGCAGCAGCATGAACAGGAAGCTGGTCGCCACCGCGCCGATCGCCACGCCTCCCAAATAGATCGGGCTGTCGAGGTGGCCGATCACCGCGGTGTCCACCAGCCCGAGCAGCGGCACGGTGATATTGGAGAAAATCATCGGCAGGGCGAGGCGCCACAGGGCTTTATCGGTGTCGCTGGTGAAGGCGGAAATCAGGCGCATGATGGGATGTTCCTGTGACAGAGTGACGAAGGGCGAAGTCAGAAACAAAAACGCCCCAAAACAGGGGCGATTAATACAGGGAGCGGCGGTAATGGCGCGGCGATTAAATCCAGTCGCCGTTGCGGATCACGCCGACCGCCAGCCCTTCGATCGTGAAATTCTGCTGGCGCAGATCGACCACGATCGGTTGGAATTCGTTGTTCTCCGGCAGCAGTTCAACCACGTTGCCGTGCTTTTTCAAGCGTTTGACCGTCACTTCGTCTTCGATGCGCGCGACCACGACCTGGCCGTTGCGCACGTCTTGTGTTTTGTGCACCGCCAGCAGATCGCCGTCCAGAATGCCGATGTCGCGCATCGACATGCCGTTCACCCGCAACAGGAAATCGGCGCTCGGTTTGAACAGGGATGGATCCACCTGGTAGTGCCCTTCGATGTGCTGCTGCGCCAGCAGCGGCTCGCCGGCGGCGACGCGGCCGATCAGCGGCAGCCCTTCTTCTTCTTCCATCAGCAGGCGGATACCGCGCGACGCGCCGGAGACGATTTCGATCACGCCTTTGCGTGCCAGCGCCTTCAGGTGCTCTTCGGCGGCGTTAGGCGAACGGAACCCCAGACGCATCGCGATCTCGGCACGCGTCGGCGGCATGCCCGTTTGCGAAATATGATCGCGAATCAGATCGTAGACCTCTTGCTGTCTGGTAGTTAGTGCTTTCATTCCGCCCCCTGTTTGTTTATACAGTCTTGCTGTGAGTATATACAGGTAAGCGCGGATTGGGAACCGAAGAATAAATAAAAATCAGTCAGTAGGCGCTTTGCGTCAGCCAAAATGCTGCCACAAGACCGTGCCCCAAACGAACAGCGCGAGTACGATCGCCAGCGACACCGCCGCCGATCCCATGTCCTTGGCCCGCCCGGACAGCTCATGGTGTTCGCTGCCGATGCGATCCACCACCGCCTCGATCGCGCTGTTCAGGATCTCGACGATCATCACCAGCGTCACCGATCCGATCAATAAAATGCGCGCTATCGCACCCACGTCCAGCCAGACAGCCAGTATGATAGCCAGGAGGGTCACCACCAGTTCCTGGCGGAACGCCGCCTCGTGTTGCCAGGCGGCGGAAAGCCCTTTATAAGAATAGCCGGCGGCCTTGATGATGCGGGTCAATCCGGTTGCTTGGTTTGCCATGTTTTCGTGCCTTTCTCAGAGGTCGGTCATAATAAAAAGAGTCTAGAACAGTCCGCGCTGACGGCTCTCGGTTTTCGAACACCACAGATCTGCTACCCGGTTTCTGGTATGCTTGCGGCGCATTGCTAACAAGAGGCTTCACGTTGTTATGTCAGGTTGGCGTAAAATTTATTATAAAATATTGAATTTACCACTTAAATTGTTGGTAAGAAGTAAGGTCATCCCTTCAGATCCGGTTACCGAGCTAGGGTTGGATCCCTCACGGCCGATTTTGTATGTTTTACCTTACAATTCCAAGGCGGATTTGCTGACGCTGCGCACCCAGTGCCTGGCGCAGGATCTGCCCGATCCGCTCAACGCGCTGGAGATCGACGGCACCGTGCTGCCGAGCTACGTGTTCATTCACGACGGCCCGCGCGTGTTCCGCTACTACACCCCGAAAGAAGAGTCGGTAAAGCTGTTCCACGACTACCTGGATCTGCATCGCAGCAATCCGGATCTCGACATTCAAATGCTGCCGGTTTCGGTCATGTTCGGCCGCTCGCCGGGCCGCGAAGGCCACGGCACGCCGCACCTGCGTCTGTTGAACGGCGTGCAAAAATTCTTCGCCGTGCTGTGGCTCGGCCGCGACAGCTTCGTGCGCTTCTCCAACACCGTTTCGCTGCGCCGCATGGCCACCGAACACGGCACGGATAAAACCATCGCGCAGAAACTGGCGCGCGTGGCGCGCATGCACTTCTCGCGTCAGCGCCTGGCCGCTGTAGGCCCAAGCCTGCCGGCCCGTCAGGATCTGTTCAACAAGCTGTTGGCGTCCAAAGCGATCGAAAAAGCGGTCGAGGACGAAGCGCGCAGCAAAAAGATCTCTCACGAGAAGGCCCAGCAGAACGCCATCGCGTTGATGGAAGAGATCGCCGCCGACTTCTCCTACGAAACCGTGCGTCTGTCCGATCGCGTGCTGAGCTGGACCTGGAACCGGCTGTATCAGGGCATCAACGTCACCAACGCCGAGCGCGTGCGCCAGCTGGCGCAGGACGGCCACGAGATCGTCTACGTGCCCTGCCACCGCAGCCACATGGACTATCTGCTGCTGTCCTACGTGCTGTATCACCAGGGCCTGGTGCCGCCGCACATCGCTGCGGGCATCAACCTCAACTTCTGGCCGGCCGGCCCGATCTTCCGTCGTCTGGGCGCGTTCTTCATCCGCCGCACCTTCAAGGGCAACAAGCTTTACTCGACGGTGTTCCGCGAATACCTCGGCGAGCTGTTCACCCGCGGTTACTCGGTGGAATACTTCGTGGAAGGCGGCCGTTCCCGCACCGGGCGTCTGCTGGAACCGAAAACCGGCACCCTGTCGATGACCATTCAGGCGATGCTGCGCGGCGGCGCCCGTCCGATCACGCTGGTGCCGATCTACATCGGCTACGAGCATGTGATGGAAGTGGGCACCTACGCCAAAGAGCTGCGCGGCGCCACCAAGGAAAAAGAGAGCCTGCTGCAGATGCTGCGCGGCCTGCGCAAACTGCGCAATCTGGGCCAGGGTTACGTCAACTTCGGCGAACCGCTGCCGTTGACCGCTTACCTCAACCAGCACGTGCCGCAGTGGCGCGAGTCGATCGATCCGATCGAAGCTCAGCGCCCAAGCTGGCTGACGCCGACGGTCAACGATCTCGCCGGCCAGATCATGGTGCGCATCAACAATGCCGCCGCGGCCAACGCCATGAACCTGTGTTCCACCGCGCTGCTGGCCTCGCGCCAGCGTTCGCTGACCCGCGAACAATTGCTCGAGCAGCTCGAGTGCTACCTGCAGCTGATGCGCAACGCGCCTTACGCGCATGACGTCACCGTACCGACGCAGACGCCGGACGAGCTGCTGGATCACGCGCTGAACATGAACAAGTTCGAGGTGGAAAAGGACAACATCGGCGACATCATCATTCTGCCGCGCGAGCAGGCGGTGCTGATGACCTATTACCGCAACAACATCCACCACCTGCTGGTGTTGCCGTCGCTGATCGCCAGCATCGTCATGCATCATCGCCGGGTATCGCGCGCCGAACTGCTGCGCCAGATTGGCATGATTTACCCGATGCTGAAAGCCGAGCTGTTCCTGCATAACGACAAGGAGCAGCTGCCGGACGTGCTGCGGCCGATGATTGACGAGCTGATCCGCCAACAGCTGATCTGCGACAAAGGCGACGAGCTGGTGCTGAACCCGGCGCGCATTCGCCCGCTGCAGCTGCTGGCCGCCGGGGTGCGCGAAACCCTGCAACGCTACGCCATCACTATGTCGATCCTCAGCGCCAACCCGAGCATCAACCGCGGCGCGCTGGAGAAAGAGAGCCGCATCATGGCGCAGCGTCTGTCGGTGCTGCACGGCATCAACGCGCCGGAATTCTTCGACAAGGCGGTGTTCTCCACCCTGGTGGCGACGCTGCGCGAAGAAGGCTACATCAACGACAGCGGCGATGCGATCCGCGAGCACACCCTCGAGGTGTACAACATGCTGAGCGATCTGATCACGCCGGAAATCAAGCTGACTATCGAAAGCGTCAACATGCCGGAAGAGACCAACGCTCTGCCGCAAACCGATGCGCAAGAAGAGAAAGACGAGTGATTTCGCCCGGCGCGAAAACACAAAAGGCACCCCGAGGGGTGCCTTTTTTCTTGCTGCAGGAAACCGCTACGCCGGCAGATAGCTGAGCGCGATGCCGATAAACACCACCAGCCCGACATAATTGTTCTGCAGGAAGGCCTTGAAACAGGCCTCGCGCTCGCGCCCGGCAATCTGCTTCTGCTGGTGAATGAACAGCGCGCCCGCCAGCAACAGCGACCAGTAAAACGCCCCGCCGAGCTGCGCCAGATAACCGACCCACACCAGCAGCAGCAGCGTCGCGAACTGCAACAGCCCGACGATCAGCTTGTCATAACGCCCGAACAGGATAGCGGTGGACTTGATGCCTATTTTCAGATCATCGTCGCGATCGACCATCGCATACAGCGTGTCGTAGGCCACCGTCCAGCAGATGTTCGCCAGCAGCAGCAGCCAGCAGCTGAGCGGCAGCGATTCGCTGACCGCCGCATAGCCCATCGGAATGCCCCAGCCGAACGCGGCGCCCAGCACGAACTGCGGCAGGTTGGTCACCCGCTTCATAAAAGGATACACCCAGGCCAGCGCCAGCGCCGCCAGCGACAGCCAGATGGTCATCGCATTCAGCGTCAACACCAGGCAGAACGAGATCAGCACCAGCACCACGAACAGCACCTTGGCCTCTTTCGCGCTCACCCGGCCGCTCGGCATCGGCCGCCCGGCGGTGCGCTTTACGTAGCCGTCCACCGCGCGATCGGCGTAATCATTCACCACGCAGCCGGCGGCGCGCATCAGGAACACGCCGAGCACGAACACCACCAGAATCGACAGTGGCGGCACGCCTTTCCCGGCCAGCCACAGCGCCCACAGCGTCGGCCACAACAGCAACAGCGTGCCGATCGGTTTATCAATGCGCATCAAATGGCTGTAAGCCCGCCATTTACTTTGAGTCACGCTTCCCTCCAACGTCTTGCTCTCCTCTCTTATGCGGGAACCGCTGAATACAGCGGCGAAGCCGGTAAAAACAGTTCGGTCAGCAGCAGCGGCTTGCCCGCCAGCCGCAGCCGTGAACGACGCGCCCACAGCGCGTCCTGCCGGCCGATATGGATATAGTCGCGGGTCAGATCGCCGCTGCTGAACAGATAGCGCCCGAGCGGCAGCGTCCCCAGATCCACCAACGCCTGATCGGGGCCGGTCAGCGTATGTTCCGGGATCACCGTGCGCCCCAGCAGCCAGGGCTGGTCGTCGCCCAGCAGCACCACTTCGCGCAGCCAGTAGCGCGGGCTGTCGGGCAGGTGGTTAGCCTCGTCGCCCAGCGCCTCGCGCGTGACGAAGCATTCGCGCTGCGGTTCAACGCGCACCTGGGCGCAATGGCGTTCAAATCGGCGGGTCATGGAGCCTAACTCCATCAGCCAGTCGCTGACGGCGGCGGGCGCCGGAGGATCCTGTTCGGATAACCACTCCAGCGGCGGCAGGATGGAATCCCTGATGCCAGACATTGCTTTACTCCTCGCCTGAACCGCAGCCGGTACGGCGCGCCAGACGATACAAACTGTTAACAGGCCCCCATTGTAGCGCAGAAATGCGAAAGCGGCAGGCTGATTCGTGGCGAAAACGGCAGGCCTATCGGCCGGAAAAACCGGGGTTCTGTCATCTTTTTGCCATCCGCATTCTCTATCTTCATTTCCCGGCGCGCTGACGATTCTGTGATCGCCCGCAAAGTTTCAGCTTCCTCGCGTTGTGTTATCTACGCGCGTAGATACCCTGATACAGCAGCGTTGAATCGCCATGCGTCCGACATGATTTGTCGGCACACCTTTGTTGCCGGCACCAGGGAAACCATCTTTAACCGCGCCCCTCCAGGCGCAGAACAAAAGAGGATAGCACTGCCATGAGCGAAACAACGCTTGCCCCTTCACAGACCGCCGACGCCGCGCTGGCGGCCGATGAACGCCTGGCGACCAAAGAGGGGCGCAGCCAATTTTGGCGCGCCACCTTCTCCTGCTGGCTCGGCACCGCCATGGAATACGTCGACTTCGCGCTGTACGGCCTGGCGGCCGGCATGGTGTTCGGCGACGTGTTCTTCCCGGAAGCCACACCGCTGGTGGCGCTGCTGGCCAGTTTCGCCACCTACTCCGTCGGCTTCGTCGCGCGGCCGATCGGCGCGCTGGTGTTCGGCTGGATCGGCGACCGCAAAGGCCGCCGCGTGGTGCTGATCACCACCGTGGCGCTGATGGGCCTCTCCACCACGCTGATCGGCCTGATCCCGTCCTATGCGCAAATCGGCGTCTGGGCGCCCGCCTGCCTGGTGATCCTGCGCTTCGCGCAGGGGTTCGGCGCCGGTGCGGAGCTGTCCGGCGGCGCGGTGATGCTGGCGGAATACGCGCCGGCCAAGCGGCGCGGGCTGGTGGCGTCGATCATCGCCATCGGCTCCAACAGCGGCACCCTGCTGGCGTCGCTGGTATGGCTGCTGGTGCTGCAGCTGGACAAGGAAGATCTGATGAGCTGGGGCTGGCGCATTCCGTTCCTCGCCAGCATTCTGATCGCCGGGGTGGCGCTGTACCTGCGCCGTCACGTGCGGGAAACGCCGGTGTTCGAACGCGAGCTGCAGCAAAACCACCAGCGCATGCTGGACGCCGCCCAGGCCGCGCCGGATACGCGCAGCTACCTGCAACGTACCAAAGCGTTCTGGGTGATGCTCGGCCTGCGCATCGGCGAAAACGGCCCTTCCTACCTGTGCCAGGGCTTTATCGTCGGCTACGTCGCCAAGGTGCTGATGGTCGATAAATCGGTGCCGGCGCTGGCGGTGTTGATCGCCTCGCTGTGCGGTTTTCTGGTGATCCCGCTGGCCGGCTGGCTGTCCGATCGCTTCGGCCGCCGCATCACCTACCGCTGGTTCTGCCTGCTGCTGGTGCTGTACGCCTTCCCGGCGTTCTGGCTGCTCGACAGCCGTGAACCGGCTATCGTCATCTCGGTGATCGTGGTCGGCATGTGCATCGCGTCGCTGGGGATCTTCGGCGTTCAGGCGGCCTACGGCGTCGAACTGTTCGGCGTGAAGAATCGCTACTCCAAGATGGCGTTCGCCAAAGAGCTCGGTTCGATCCTCTCGGGCGGCACCGCGCCGCTGATCGCCACCGCGCTGCTGTCCGGTTTCGGTCACTGGTGGCCTGTCGCCTGCTATTTTGTTGTAATGGCGGCCATCGGCTTAATCACCACCTTCTTTGCTCCCGAAACCCGCGGCCGCGATCTCAACCTGCCGCAGGATGCCGCGTAGCGAGAAGGCGAACAGGACCTCAATTTGGATAATCACTCCGCGCGACGCGTTACCCGCGCCGACGTGGCCCGCGTAGCGGGCACCTCCGTCGCCGTGGTCAGCTATGTGATCAACAACGGCCCGCGCCCGGTGGCGGAAGCCACCCGGCTGCGCGTGCTGGCGGCGATCGAGCAGACCGGCTACCGGCCGAACGACATCGCGCGGGCATTGGCCTCCGGCAGCACGCAAACCTATGGGCTGGTGGTGCCGGATATTTCCAACCCGTTCTTCGCCACGCTGGCGCGGGCGCTGCAGCAGGAGGCCTTCAGCCGCGGCCGCGTGCTGCTGCTGGGCGACGCCGGCGATGACCGGCAGCGCGAGTATGAGCTGATCAATAACCTGCTGCGTCGCCAGGTCGACGGCCTGCTGTACACCAGCGTCGATCGCCACCCGTGGTTCGAGCTGATCCGTGCCTCCGGCACGCCCTGCGTGATGATAGACACTATCGATAGCCAGGCTGGCGTCTGCGCCATCCGCGTCGACGAGCGCGACGCCGCCTGCCAGGCGACCCGCCATCTGCTGCAGCACGGCTATCGCGACATCGGCATTTTTATCGGTCCGCTAACCATGCTCAACGCGCAGGATCGCCTGAACGGTTGGCGCGATGCGCTGCTGGAGGCGGGCATTGCGCCGCGCGACGAGTGGATTTTCGAGGCGCCTTACACCCGCCAGGGCGGCTACCAGGCCACCCAGCGCATGGTGCAAGGCCCGCGCCCGCGCGCCGTTTTCACCTCCAACGAGCAGCAGGCGCTCGGCTGCCTGTCGGCGCTGGCGGAGCATGGGTTGCGCGCGCCGGACGATCTGGCGCTGATCTGTTTTAACGGCACGCAGCAATCCGAATTCAGCGTGCCGCCGCTCAGCGCGGTCGAGCAGCCTATCGACGCCATGGCCAAGCGGGCCATCGCCATGCTGGCCGCCGGCGCCGCGCCCGCCGAGCTGCATGAATTCGCTTTTCAACTGCGCATCCGCCGCTCGTGCGGCTGTTAGCGGTTTTTCAGGACACCTTCTATGCGTTTGATCATTGATTGCGATCCCGGCAACGGCGTTCCCGGTGCCAACGTCGACGACGGCCTGGCGCTGGCCCTGGCGCTGGCGGCCAAACCGCAACTGCAGCTGGAACTGATCAGCATCGTGGCCGGCAACACCCCGCGCGAAGTGGGCTTCGCCGTCGCCAGCGAGCTGCTGGCGCAAAGCGGCTACCAGGTGCCGGTCGCCCTCGGCGCGGCGCGCGCCCTGAGCGAGCCGCCGGAGCCATGGCGCGCGCATCTGGACAGGCCGATCGCCGATCCCAAGCTGGCGGCGCTGTGGCGCGACTTGCCTGCGCCCTCACTCGCCAACGCGCCCGCACCGGACGCCGCCATCGCCATCGGCGAGCTGATCTGCCGCCATCCCGGCGAGATAACGCTGGCGGCGATCGGCCCGCTGACCAACGTTGCGCACGCCATGCAGCTGTACCCGCAGATGGCGCAGGCGGTGAAAGAGATCGTGATCATGGGCGGCGTGTTCAACGTCGAGGGATACATCAAGGACACCAATTTCGGCCTGGATCCGGAAGCCGCGCGGCTGGTGCTGAACAGCGGTGCCGCTATCACGCTGGCGCCGCTGGACGTCACCACCCAGACCATGCTGACCCAGGCGGATCTGGCCGCACTGACGCAGCCGGATACGCCGCTGTGCCGCTATTTGCGCGCCACCACGCAGCCGTGGATCGATTATTCGCGCCATACGCGGCGCCTGCCGGGCTGCTGGATCCATGATGCGCTGGTGATCGCCTGGCTGCTGGCACCGCAGCTGGTCACGACCGAAATGTTCCATGTGGATGTGGCGCTGGAAGGGGCGCTGACGCGCGGCAGCTCACGCCGTTGGCGGCCGGACAGCCTGCGCCTGACGGTCGGCATGCCGCCGCCGCAGGGCAAGCCGGTGCGCATCATGCAGCAGGTCGATAACGCCCGTCTGCTGGCATTGATCGGCGCAACGCTGGCCCGCGGATGAAAAAAGGTGCGCCAAGGCGCACCAATCATCGAGCCAGCATCGGCAGCGTCGGGTGTTACCCCTTGCCTTTTACGCTGCTGATAAACGTTTTACGCGCAGTGGTCGAGCCCAGTTTCTCGGCCTCATTCATCAGTTTCAGCGCCTTGTCGATATCGCCCGCCTTCACCGCCTGCTTGATGCCGTTATTGAAGTAGCTTTCGGTATCGTTGAGCATCGGCTCCGCCGGTTTCTCCGGCGTCGGTGCAGGCGCCGCCACGGTGGCCGGTGCGGTTGATCCCACCACCACCGGCGCCACGGTCGGCGCAGGCTGCAGCATGCCGATCATCACGTTGCCGGTGCCCTGTTCCGCGGTCACCTTGAGCTTCAGCGTGCCGGTCGTCGCGTGGCCGGCGATCGGATCCGGGATATCCGGCACTGCGTTGCCCACGCCCTGTGCGTAGGCCTTGGCCGGGTTAGTCAGCTGCGTGGTTTTCGCCAAATCCTGACGGGTGGTGTACACCAGCAGGTAAATCTGTTTTTGACCGAGCGCCGGCGTCAGTTTCAACGTGCCTTCGAGGCGATCGGAGGACATCGCCCCCGGCGGCTGGTAAGGGAAATAGCTGCTCGGGTAATACGCCGCCGGGCGTAGATGCTCGTCCAGCACCAGCACGCTCGGCGCGTACAGCGAATTGTTCTTGGCGAGGCTGCTCAGCGTCACTTCCAGCGAACCGCGATCGGCCGGCAGCGTATAGGCGGCGATCGCCCCCTGAATGTCGCCCTGATTGAGCTGCGGGCTAACGGCGTCGAGCTTCACTTCTTGCGACACCGGCGGTTGCAGCGGCTGCCACGGCAGGCTTTGCAGCGTGGCGGCGCTGATGGCCGGGGCGACGGAAACGTTGGCCGGCGTATCGGCGTTGGCCGCCAAAGGCGCGCCGACGGTCAGCGCCAGCGACAGGCAGAGTGACAGCAGATTCTTTTTCATCGTTATATCCTCTTTCAGCACCGCGGCGGATCAGGCAAGAGATCGGGCCACGGCGAATGCGGTTGGGGGAGAGCCGGCGGCCCTCCCCGTCCTGTCGTTACCACCAAATTTCCATCTGGGCGCCGAAGGTGACTTCGTCATCCTTGCCGCGGCTGAAGGTATGCATGCTGGTGTCGTTGTAAGCGGTGCCGGCGTTATACCCGGTGTCATCGCCGGTGGCGTAGCCCCACTTCTCGTCCCACTTGGCGTAGGTGGCGAACAGGCGGATGGCCGGACGCGACCAAATGCTGTTGCCCGCCTGCCATTGCTGCGCCAGGGTCACTTTATACTGGCCGTTGCGATCGCCGGTGCGCTGAGATTTGACGTTGTCGTAGCCGGCTTCCAGCAGGGTGCTCATGATCGGCGTCCATTTGTACATCGGGCGCACGCCCACGGTGTACCAGGTGGTGCCGTTGTTGTTGTCGCGGTCAATGTCCTGGAACATGGCGACGTACATCAGCGCCCACTGATCGTTGAAGTCGATGGCGCCGTGATCCAGCACGCGGATCATCTTGCCGTTGTTATCGATGGTGGCGCCTTCGTTGCGGCCGTTGTTCTGCGAGGTCATCGAGTCGGTGGCGTACTGCAGCACGAATTTGTTGTAACCGTTCAGGATGCTTTGCGTGTGTTCGGCGGTGAACATCCAGCCGTCTTTGCTGGCGCCGTCGGCCAGGCGGTAGTTATCCTGCGCATTGGCTCGGCCGTAGTCCACGCCCAGCTCCAGGGTGCCGCCCGGGTTCAGCTCCAGCCCGGCCAAGCGCACGTCGAAGGTATCGTTGACGGTCGGACGCTGTTTCCATTCGTTATCCAGGTAGCCGTAAGAGCCGCCGGATTCCGAGTTGCGGGTCACGGCGGCGGACAGCTTGCCGAAGCCCAGATCGATGTTTTCCAGACCGGCGCCCGGGCCGGAGATATCCCAGTAGTAGAAGTCGATCATGTGAACGTCATGACGCTGATAGAAACGCTTACCGGCCCACAGCGTGGAGCCCGGCAGCCACTCGATCAGGTTTTTACCCTGCACGTTCACTTCGCGGAAGCCCGGGGTCACGTCTTCCCAGTCAGAACGCTGCGAGACCGAGTAGGCCAGGTTGGTGTCGAAATAGAAGCTCTTGTCGCCCTCTTTCCACACTTCCTGCCCCAGTTTCAGTTCGGCGTAGGTTTCGCACTCGTTGCCGAGACGGTATTTGCTCGCGGCGCCGGTGGCCTTGAAGCACTGTTGCTCACCGCCGCTGCCGGTCCAACCGATGCCGGAACGGGCGTAACCGTGGAAATCCACGGCCAGCGCCTGAGTAGAGAGAACACCGGCGGCGACAGCCAGTGCCAGAGGAAGTTTGCGCAGAGTAGTCATCATTATTCTCCTGTTATACCGACTTTGATGCTTTAAACGCCCGGCTCCTGGTGCAGCCGTTTACATGCCGTACCGTCTTCACGGAACAGGTGGCAGCGGTGAGGCGGCAGGCCGATGGCGAATGTGGCACCTTCTTCTACCAGCACCACGTCATTCTGGCGGTACACCAGGTTTTGACGGATGGCCGGGATTTGGATATGGATTTGCGTCTCGTTGCCGAGCTGCTCCACCACCTGCACGTCGCCGGTAAGCCGCACTTCAGAGGCTTCGCCGGGCAGCAGATGTTCAGGGCGAATGCCCAATGACAGGTTGGCGCCGGGTTGGACGCCCGCGCCTTCCACCGGCAGCCAGACCAGCTGGCGGTTGGGCAGTTCGACCTGCACCTGTCGCGGCTCCGCCGCGGTGACCTTGACCGGCAGGAAGTTCATCTTCGGTGAGCCGATAAACCCGGCGACGAAGCGGTTGGCCGGGTAGTGATACAGCTCCAGCGGCTTGCCGACCTGCGCCACGCGACCGGCGTCGAGCACCACGATCTTGTCGGCCAGCGTCATCGCTTCGACCTGATCATGGGTGACGTAAATCATGGTGCGCTGCAGGCGCTTGTGCAGACGGGAGATCTCAATGCGCATCTGCACCCGCAGCGCGGCGTCGAGGTTGGACAGCGGCTCGTCGAGTAGGAACACGTCCGGCTCGGCCACCAGCGTGCGGCCGATCGCCACGCGCTGACGCTGCCCGCCGGACAGCGCCTTCGGCCGCCGATCGAGCAGGTGCGCCAACTGCAGCACCTCGGAAACCTGGTTCACCCGTTGATTGATTTCCGCTTTCTTGGCGCCGGCCAGCTTCAGGCCGAACGACATGTTGTCCGCCACCGACAGGTGCGGATACAGCGCGTAAGACTGGAACACCATGCCGATGCCGCGCTCGGAAGGCGGCACTTCATTCATGCGTTTCTCGCCGATCAGCAGGTCGCCGGAGGTGATGTCCTCCAGCCCGGCGATCATGCGCAGCAGCGTCGATTTGCCGCAGCCCGACGGCCCGACAAACACCACAAACTCGCCGTCTTCGATGGTCAGATTGACGTCTTTGGAAATCACGGCCTCACCGAAGGCCTTATAAACGCTGCGCAGTGTCACGCTAGCCATGCGTTACTCCCCTGCTTTCGCAGTTAACATGTCGTGTGAAAATGGCGGAGGCAAAGCCCGCCAAAACCCATTGATGACCCTCTTGCTGCGCGCCGTGCTGCCATGCCAACGGCAAGGTCGCCTCAGACGGCGCGGCCGCCTGAGTATAAGGCTGCAGGTTTATCAGCGCTTCAAGGCATTGATCCTGATGGGTAATAAGTAAGCGCACCACGCCATCGCGCTGGCTGACCGCGCTCAGCTCGCCGCGCTGGAAAAGCGGCGAACGGCGCAGGGCCAGCAGCGTCTGGCAGTAACGCAAGGTGGAGTGGCTGTCGTGCTGTTGGCGACTGATGGCCAACGCGCGGTGTTCGATCGCCACCTGCTGATACCAGCTGACTTCGCCGGCGGTGACCTGTTCGGGCGCTTCATGCCACGGCATCGGCGTTTGCGCGCCGCGCGGATCCTGCAGGCCGGCGGCGTGCGGCAGCCCCAGCTCCTCGCCCTGGTACAGGCAGATCGGCGCCGGCAACATCGCCAGCAGCGTCAAAAAGGCGGCGCCGGAACGCAGGTCGCCCTGCCCCCAGCGGCTGACCACCCGAGGCTGATCGGCGTCGCCGGTGCTCCACAGGCTGTCCGCCAACGTGGCGCGGCGGGCGTGCAGCACCGCCACCAGCTTTTCCGCGCTGAACGGCATCACGTCGAGCGCCAGCGCGCCGTGGGCGAACCGCTGCACGTCGGCGGCATGACGAACGCGATGGGCTTCGTCGGCGTACCACAGCGTCAGCCCTTCGCCCGTCACCGCCGTTTCGGCCTCCGGCGCCAGCGTCTGCGGCAGCAACAGACCGTCGATCGACAGCGCTTTCAGGTACGGCAGCGCCGCCAGCATGCCGTGCGCGTCGCCCACGCCGTCCCCGTTTCCGTCACGGAAACTGGCCGGATGGATCCGGTACAGGGTGGGCTGAGTGGCGATAGGCATTGACGACATAAATCCGGTATCCCTGCTGCGCGTGGCGTTGAAAATCGATGGGCCGATAGTGCGGGAGTCGCCGGAAAGGGTAATCATCCGTAACAGGATTTTTCATGGGGGAGGAGACGGGAGGATGAGAGAACGACCGCGGCGATGAGAAGTTCCGCGCTTAAGGCAAATCTGTGATCAAGCCGGCAAAAATCGCCCCCCTATTTTGTGCCTGACGCCACAGAATAGAGCGCAACGTTAACTGGATCACACTCCTCATCTCAGGGGCGTAGAGGGGGGGAGGATGAGAATATGTCGCGTTGTGACCCACTATGATCGCGAAACGTCTCTCCTTGATTTATGTGCCCACAAAAAGAAGGACTGGATTATGACTCGCAGCATTACCCTCGCCCGTACGCTGGCGCTCTCGGCACTGGCTACTCTGGTGCTCTCTTCTTCCGCCTTCGCCAAGATAGAGGAAGGCAAACTGGTTATCTGGATCAACGGCGACAAGGGCTATAACGGCCTGGCCGAAGTCGGCAAGAAATTCGAAAAAGACACCGGCATCAAAGTCACCGTCGAGCATCCCGACAAGCTGGAAGAGAAATATCCGCAGGTGGCCGCCACCGGCGACGGCCCAGACATCATCCTCTGGGCCCACGATCGCTTCGGCGGCTATGCGCAGTCCGGCCTGCTGGCCGAAGTCCACCCGTCCAAAGCCTTCCAGGACAAGCTGTTCCCGTTCACCTGGGACGCCGTGCGCTATGACGGCAAGCTGATCGGCTACCCGATCGCCGTCGAAGCGCTGTCGCTGATTTACAATAAAGACCTGGTCAAACAGCCGCCGAAGACCTGGGAAGAGATCCCGGCGCTGGACAAACAGCTGCGCGCCAGCGGCAAAAGCGCCATCATGTGGAACCTGCAGGAACCCTACTTCACCTGGCCTATCATCGCCGCCGACGGCGGTTATGCCTTCAAGTATGAGAACGGCAAATACAACATCAAGGATGTCGGCGTCGCCAACGCCGGTTCGCAGGCCGGCCTGCAGTTCATCGTCGATCTGGTGAAAAACAAACACATCAACGCCGATACCGATTACTCGATCGCCGAAGCCGCGTTCAACAAAGGCCAGACCGCGATGACCATCAACGGCCCGTGGGCCTGGAACAACATCGAGCAGAGCAAAATCAACTACGGCGTGACGCTGCTACCGACCTTCAAAGGCAAACCGTCCAAACCGTTCGTCGGCGTACTGACCGCCGGCATCAACGCCGCCAGCCCGAATAAAGAACTGGCGACCGAGTTCCTCGAGAACTATCTGCTGACCAACGAAGGGCTGGCGAACGTCAACAAAGACAAACCGCTGGGCGCGGTGGCGCTGAAGTCCTATCAGGAAACGCTGGCCAAAGATCCGAAGATCGCCGCCACCATGCAGAACTCGCAAAACGGGGAGATCATGCCGAACATTCCGCAGATGAGCGCTTTCTGGTACGCCGAACGCAGCGCGGTGCTCAACGCCGTCAGCGGCCGCCAAACGGTGAAAGCCGCGTTGGACGATGTGCAGACCCGTATCACCAAGTAATGTCGTCGTGCGGGGCGCCGTGGCGCCCCGCCGTTGCTTCACAGAAAGGAACGCCCTATGCAATTCGCTCACGCCGGGACGCCCGCGCGTAAAAAATCGAAGTGGTGGCAAAGCGACGCGCTGAAATGGCTGGTGGTCGGCCTGTTCAGCCTGGTGACCTGCTACCTGATTGTGTTGATGTATGCACAGGGTGAATACCTGTTCGCTATCCTGACGCTGATCCTGGTCAGCGCCGGGCTTTACGTCTTCGCCAACCGCCGCGCCTACGCCTGGCGCTATGTGTATCCCGGCGTCGCCGGCATGGGATTGTTCGTCCTGTTCCCGCTGATCTGCACCATCGCCATCGCCTTTACCAACTACAGCAGCACCAACCAGCTGACGTTTGAGCGCGCGCAATCGGTATTGATGCAGCGTCAGTTCCAAAGCGGCAAAACGTTCACCTTCGGCCTCTACCCGGCGGAAAACCAGCAGTGGCGCCTGCAGCTGACCTCGCCGGACAGTGAACAGCCGCTGATTTCCGAGCCTTTCCGCCTCGACGCGACGCCGCCGCCCCCCCTGAAATTGACGGCCCAGAGCGCCGCGCCGCAGGGCGAACCCGCCACGCTGCGGGTGATCACCCAGAACCGGCAGGCGCTGAGCCAACTGGTGGCGCAGCTGCCGGACGGCGATGAATTGCGCATGAGCTCCCTGCGCCAGTTCTCCGGCACCCGTCCGCTGTATGCGCTGGACCAAGACGGCAGCACGCTGACCAATAACCAGACTCAGGTGCGCTACCGGCCGAACGGCGACATCGGCTTCTATCAGGCGATCAACGCCGACGGCGGCTGGGCGCAGGAAACCCTGAGCCCAGGCTATACCGTCACCACCGGCTGGAAAAACTTCCTGCGGGTGCTGCAGGACGAGGGCATCAAAAAACCGTTCGTGTCGATCTTCATCTGGACCCTCGTGTTCTCGGTGATGACGGTGATCCTCACCGTGGCGGTCGGCATGGTGCTGGCCTGCGTGGTGCAGTGGGAGGCGCTGAAAGGCAAGGCTATCTACCGCGTGCTGCTGATCCTGCCCTATGCGGTACCGTCGTTCATCTCGATCCTGATCTTCAAAGGCTTGTTCAACCAGAGCTTCGGCGAGATCAACATGATGCTCAGCCACCTGTTCGGCATCAAACCGGCCTGGTTCAGCGATCCGCTCACCGCCAAGAGCATGATCCTGATCGTCAACACCTGGCTCGGCTACCCGTACATGATGATCCTGTGCATGGGGCTGCTGAAGGCCATCCCGGACGATCTGTACGAGGCCTCGGCGATGGACGGCGCCAACCCGTGGCAAAACTTCTTCCGCATCACCTTCCCGCTGCTGATCAAGCCGCTGACGCCGCTGATGATCGCCAGCTTCGCCTTCAACTTTAACAACTTCGTGCTGATCCAGCTGCTGACCAACGGCGGCCCGGACATGATCGGCACCACCACGCCGGCCGGCTATACCGATCTGCTGGTCAGCTACACCTACCGCATCGCCTTCGAAGGCGGCGGCGGGCAAGACTTCGGGCTGGCGGCCGCCATCGCCACGCTGATCTTCCTGTTGGTGGGCGCGCTGGCGATCCTGAATTTGAAAGCCAGCAAGATGAACTTCGATTAGGGAGAATAACGATGGCCATGGTTCAACCCAAATCCCAGCGCCTGCGCCTGTGGATGACCCACATTTTGATGCTGTGCTTTATCGCCCTGATCATGTTCCCGCTGCTGATGGTGGTGGCCATCTCGCTGCGCGCCGGCAACTTCGCCACCGGCAGCCTGATACCGGAAACCCTCTCCTGGGATCACTGGCGGCTGGCGCTCGGCTTCAGCGTCACCCACGCCGACGGCAGCGTGACGCCGCCGCCGTTCCCGGTGCTGCTGTGGCTGTGGAACTCCATCAAGATCGCGGCGATCACCGCCATCGGCATCGTGACGCTGTCCACCACCTGCGCCTACGCCTTCGCCCGCATGCGTTTTCGCGGCAAGAGCACGCTGTTGAAAAGCATGCTGATCTTCCAGATGTTTCCAGCGGTGCTGTCGCTGGTGGCGCTGTACGCCTTGTTCGATCGCCTGGGCCAGTACATTCCGTTTATCGGCCTGAACACCCACGGCGGCGTGATCTTCGCCTATATGGGCGGCATCGCGCTGCATGTCTGGACCATCAAGGGCTATTTCGAAACCATCGACAATTCGCTGGAAGAGGCGGCGGCGCTGGACGGCGCCACGCCGTGGCAGGCGTTCCGGCTGGTGCTCCTGCCGCTGTCGGTGCCGATTCTGGCGGTGGTGTTCATTCTGTCGTTTATCGCCGCCATCACCGAGGTGCCGGTGGCGTCGCTGCTGCTGCGCGATGTGAACAGTTACACGCTGGCGGTGGGCATGCAGCAATATCTCAACCCGCAGAACTACCTGTGGGGCGATTTCGCCGCCGCCGCGGTGCTGTCGGCGATACCGATTACCGCCGTGTTCCTGCTGGCGCAACGCTGGTTGGTGGGCGGCCTGACGGCCGGCGGCGTGAAGGGGTAATTTGTGCCACTGCAGTGCGTTTGATGTTTTTCCTTATCTTTTACCCTATGGATTTCAAGTTACAGCCAGGCGACCAGCTCGCTAAGCCCAGGCGCTTACTTCAGTAAGTAACTGGGGTTAGCGAGTGCAGTCAACAACGCTGTCGCTTGAAAGACGACGGGTAATGATATCCTGTGTCTTTGGCGGCCTCTGGCCGCCATTTTTATCGCTACTCCCGTTTCAGCCGATCGGTGTTGGCCAGATAGAGCGTCACCACCAGCACCAATATCGCCGCCGCGTAGATCAGGGTGTCGATGGGATTTTTGTGATCCACGATAATCAAACGAATAATCGCGGTAATGCCGATATAAATAAAATAGCGCAGCGGGAAATGATAACCCGACTCAAAATACTTGACGATCAAGGCGATAAATTCAAAGTACAGAAAATAAATCACGATGCCTTCAATCAACAGGTAAGAGGACGACTCTTCGCTGTTGATAAATAACACCTTCGCCAGATGGATGGTTTCCTTGACCAGAAACACCACCAGAATTGCCGCCAGCAGCAGAAGGCCCACGTTCAGCACTCGCTGCAGCCCTTTCGCTATCATTATCGAACGCGACGTTTTTGCCATAAAACCTCTCTCTGAATACCGCTTATATGATTCAAGCTTGCCAATATAGGCATTGTCCTAAAAATTACGCCCTTCGCGAAAGCACTTTAAACCCCATTTAATTCATAAAGTTATAATAAGATGTTTCTGACTTATAGATTTGTAGCAAATCGAAATGTCAACTATCATGGGTCACAGAGATCTTTACATAAAACCAATAACCTCGAATTAACAAGGGAATTCTTTATGCGCGCTAAACTTAACGGACTGGTCGCTGCGGGCCTGTTTACCTGTGCATTGTCCGGTCACGCCGCCGGCTTGGTAGCCCCTGACAACGATCTGCGTAACGATCTCGCCTGGTTGTCTGACCGCGGCGTCATCAACGTCAGCCTGTCCACCTGGCCGCTGAGTCAGGAAGAGATCAGTTCCGTTATCGCGCAGGCCAAACCGGTCACCAATACCGAGAAAAACGTCATCGACCGCGTGCAACGCCGCGTTGACGCCCTGAAAGCCAACATCCGCGTCAGCGGTTACGCCTCGACCGATAAACCCGGCACCCCGCAGGGCTTCGGCCAAAACGAGTACGCCGACGATCGCCTGACCATCGGCGCCGGCGCCAACGGCGAGTTCTGGGACGTGCGTCTGCAAGGCTCGGTGGAAGGCGACCAGCGCGTCAGCGATGGCTCCAAATTCAATATGAACGGCTCCTACGGCGCGGTGAAAATCTGGAACCAATGGCTCTCCTTCGGCGAGGTCTCCCAGTGGTGGGGCCCGGGTTACGACGGCAGCCTGATCCGCTCCGATGCCGCGCGCCCGGTCGCCGGCTTTATGCTGCAGCGCGCCGACCAATCGCCGTTTGAAACGCCGTGGCTGTCGTGGATCGGCCGCTGGCAATACCAGTTGTCCGCCGGCCAGCTGTCGCAGTATAGTTCTGTACCGCACACCAAACTGATCGGCGGCCGTTTCACCATGATGCCGACCGACTTCCTGGAATTAGGGGCATCGCGCATCATGATGTGGGGTGGTGAAGGCCGTCCGCAGTCATGGAGCTCGTTCTGGGATGGTTTTACCGGTAAAGATAACGATGATTCAGGTAAAGGCAACGATCCGGGCAACCAGCTGGCCGGTTTCGACTTCAAGCTGAAAATGCAGCCTTTGATCGGCCTGCCGGTCAGCCTGTACGGTCAGTTGGTGGGCGAAGATGAAGCGGGCTATCTGCCGTCGCAAAATACCTATCTGCTCGGTCTGGAAGGCCACCCGGAATGGGGCCCGACCACCATCAACTGGTATATCGAAGGGTCAGACACCCGTTCGGATATGAGCCGTAAAAACTATGTGTACACTCACTACACTTACAAAGGCGGCTACTACCAACAGGGTTACCCGTTGGGCCACGCGATGGGCGGCGACGGCCAGATGCTGTCCGGCCGCGTCGAGCTGGTGCTGGACGACAGCCAGCGTTGGAGCACCCGCGTGGTTTACGCCAAGGTGAACCCACTGAGCCAAAGCATCAACCAGGCGTTCCCGAAATCCGATACGCTGAAGGGCATTCAGCTCGGCTGGGGTTACACCTTCCCGTCTCAAGTTAAGTTCGACACCAGTCTGTGGTACACCGACAACGATCACAGCACCGCCGATGACGTGGGCGCCGGCGTCAGCTTCGAAGTGCCGATCAACCTGTAACTTTTCGCAGACGTAAAAAAACCCGCCGCGGCGGGTTTTTTTATTGGCTCAGATCAGGCGATTAGCGCCATTCCTTGAAGCGGTTGATCAGCGCATTGGTCGAGCTGTCGTGGCTGCTGATTTTCTCGTTGCCCGCCAGTTCCGGCAGGATGCGGTTGGCCAGCTGTTTGCCCAACTCCACGCCCCACTGATCGAAGGTGAAGATGTTCAGGATTGCGCCCTGGGTGAAAATCTTGTGCTCGTACAACGCAATCAGGCTGCCCAGGCTGAACGGGGTGATTTCACGCAGCAGGATCGAGTTGGTCGGACGGTTGCCTTCAAACACTTTGAACGGCGCCACGTGTTTGACCTGCTCAGGGGTTTTACCCTGCGCCGCGAACTCGGCTTCCACCGTCTCCAGCGACTTGCCGAACGCCAGCGCTTCGGTCTGGGCGAAGAAGTTGGACAGCAGTTTGGCGTGGTGATCGCCCAGCGGGTTATGGCTGATGGCCGGCGCGATGAAATCGCACGGCACCAGCTTGGTGCCCTGGTGGATCAGCTGGTAGAACGCATGCTGGCCGTTGGTGCCCGGCTCGCCCCAGATGATCGGGCCGGTCTGGTAATCCACCGGATTGCCGTTGCGATCGACGTACTTGCCGTTGGATTCCATGTTGCCCTGCTGGAAGTAAGCGGCAAAACGGTGCATGTACTGATCGTACGGCAGAATGGCTTCGGTTTCGGCGCCGAAGAAGTTGTTGTACCAAATACCGATCAGCGCCAGCAGCACCGGCAGGTTTTTCTCCGCCGGCGTTTCGGCGAAGTGCTTATCCATGGCGTGCGCGCCGCTCAGCAGCTGCTCGAAGTTGTCGTAACCGATGGACAACGCGATCGACAGACCGATCGCCGACCACAGCGAGTAACGGCCGCCGACCCAGTCCCAGAATTCGAACATGTTGTCGGTATCGATGCCGAACTCGGCCACCGCTTTGCCGTTGGTGGACAACGCAGCGAAGTGCTTGGCCACGTGTTGTTGATCGACGGCGCTGCTCAGGAACCAGTCGCGCGCGCTGTGGGCGTTGGTCATGGTTTCCTGAGTGGTGAAGGTTTTGGACGCCACCAGGAACAGCGTGGTTTCCGGGTTCAGCGGCTGCAGCGTTTCGGCGATGTGGGTGCCGTCAACGTTGGAGACGAAGTGCATGTTCAGGTGGTTTTTATAAGGGCGCAGCGCTTCGGTCACCATGTAAGGGCCGAGATCCGAACCGCCGATGCCGATGTTCACCACGTCGGTGATCGGCTTGCCGGTGTAGCCTTTCCACTCGCCGCCGATGACGCGCGCGCAGAACTGTTTGATCTTGGCCAGCACCGCGTTCACTTCCGGCATCACGTCTTTGCCGTCGACCAGGATCGGGCTGTTGCTGCGGTTGCGCAGGGCAATGTGCAGCACCGCGCGATCTTCGGTGCGGTTGATCTTCTCACCGGCGAACATCGATTTGATGGCGCCTTGCAGATCGGTTTCTTTCGCCAACGCCTGCAGCTTCTCCAGGGTTTCCTGCGTGATGCGGTTCTTGGAATAGTCCACCAACATTTGATCGTTGAAGGTCGCGGAGAACCTGGAGAAACGATCGCTGTCCTCGGCGAACAGGTCGGCGATCCGTACGTCTTTCATCTGTGCATAATGTTGCTGCAGGGCTTGCCAAGCAGCGGTTTGACTAGGATTGATATTTTTCATAGCAACACTCTTAGGCTTGAGAATAAAAATGACGCGTTTGTCCGATTGTAGCCTGTTCGACTGTGATTATGATCGCTTTTCTTGCGATAGGCGCTAACTGTCAACGCATTGCCGCCTCGTTTCAGCTTTCACTCTATACTTTTGGCTAACGGCCTGTTATCGGGGTTGCCGAATTGTCATCAGGCTGTGTCATCGTCGCTTATTTCGTCATTTGAAAGGGATCTCGCTTATGGAATTATCCGCCCCACTCATGTTGGTGCTTATCGGCCTGGCGTCGCTGCTGGCGCAGTGGCTGGCCTGGCTGCTGCGCCTGCCGGCCATCTTGCCGCTGCTGCTGTTCGGCATCGTGCTCGGCCCGACGGTGCATCTGGTGCAGCCGGATCTGCTGTTTGGCGATCTGCTGTTTCCGCTGGTGTCACTGTCGGTGGCGATCATCCTGTTCGAAGGGGCGCTGACGCTGCGTTTCGAGGAAATTCGCGGCCTTGGCGGCGTGGTGCGCAATCTGGTCACCGTCGGCATGCTGGTCACCTTTCTGGTCATCAGCCTCGCCAGCTGGTGGCTGCTGGATTTCCCGCCGGAGCTGGCGGCGTTGATCGGCGCGGTGACGGTGGTGACCGGGCCGACGGTGATCGCCCCGCTGATGCGCGTGGTGCGGCCGAACGCCAATATCAACCAGGTGCTGCGCTGGGAAGGGATCGTCATCGATCCGGTCGGCGCCATCTTCACCCTGCTGGTGTTCGAGTTCATCGTGCTGAAGCAGAATGCGGAATCCTATACCCACCTGTTTTGGACGCTGGGCGTGACCGCCGCCGTCGGCCTGATCGCCGGCGCGCTGTTCGGCTACCTGCTCGGCCTGGCGCTGCGCCGCGTCTGGCTGCCGCGCTACCTGCAGAACCTGGCGGTGCTGGCGATCATGCTGACCGCCTTCGGCGTTTCCAACGCCATCGCCGACGAATCCGGTTTGCTGACCGTCACGGTCATGGGCATCTGGCTGGCCAACATGCGCGACGTGGATACCAGCGATATTCTGGCGTTCAAAGAGGAGCTGTCGGCGATCCTGATCTCGGCGCTGTTCATCATTCTGGCGGCGCGGCTCGACATCCAGGCGCTGTGGAACATGGGCTGGCCGCTGCTGCTGCTGCTGCTGGCGGTGCAGTTCATCGCCCGGCCGCTGTGCATCGCGGTGTCGACCTGGCGCTCTTCCCTGCACTGGCGCGATCGGCTGCTGCTGTGCTGGATCGCCCCGCGCGGCATCGTCGCCGCGGCGGTCAGCTCGCTGTTCGCGCTGACGCTGCAGCGCAGCGGCTATCAGGGCGCCGACCGGCTGGTGACCGTGGTGTTCGCCATCATCATCGGCACCGTGGTGTTGCAAAGCCTGACCAGCGGCATGATGGCGCGCTGGCTGCGGGTGCAGCAGCAGAAACCGCGCGGCGTGCTGATCGTCGGCGCCAACAGCGTGGCGCGCATGCTGGCGCAGGCGCTGATCAAGCTGAACGTGCCGGTGATCGTCACCGACAGCAGCTGGGAATACTACCGTCAGGCGCGCATGGACGGCATTCCGGCCTACTATGGCCACGCCTACTCCGAACACGCCGAGAACTATCTCGATCTGAGCAATATCGCCCAGGTGCTGGCGCTGTCGCCCAATCGTCACCAAAACGCGCTGGCCGTCTATCACTTCGGCCACCTCTTCGGCGAGGATCACGTGTTCGCCATTCGTTCGGGGGCGCCGTTGAAAGGGCGCGGCGCCAGCGCGGAAAGTTCGCGTTTCCGCCGGCACGAAATTTTATTTAATCAGGAAGCCACCTACGGCCGTCTGAGCAGCCTGCTCGCCAGGGGGGCCACCATCAAAGCGACCAAATTGAACGAAAATTTCGGTTGGTTGGAGTATTTGGAAAAACATCAGGGCGTTATCCCGTTATTCAGCCAAAAGGAAGACGGTTCTCTGCAACCGATTGGCGCCGGTTCCACGCCTGCGATGCCCTGTACGCTTATCGCGCTGGTGCAAGATGAAAATCCCTCACCGTCTGTACGTTGACAGAATGACGATAACCGGCTATTCCTAACAGCCTACTTGCGCACCCGGTGCGCAAGCCAGAAGAGGCGCGTCGCCCAGGTAGAGTGTCAGAGGAGCCGTTTCTCCGTTGACGGCACCCGAGGGGGAGCGACGCCGAGGTAGGGTAATGGCCGGCCATTATCGTATCGACTACAGGGGCTGAATCCCCTGGGTTGTCACCAGGGGATCGCCCGCAGGGCGATCGACAAGGTGGGGCGCTTCTGGGTGTATCGTAGCCTGACCTCTACGCCTGCCCCCTGTTTACCGCTCTCCCCTTGTGCCAAGGCTATGGAATTACAGTGCCCCCAAACGGGCATCCCTGACACGAGGTTTCTACATGAACCAAGCAGTACCCCAGAATTCCACCGTGGTAGCCAAGTTCGGCGGCACCAGCGTCGCCGACTTTGAAGCCATGAACCGCAGCGCCGACGTCGTGCTGGCCAACCCGCAGGTCCGCCTGGTGGTGTTGTCCGCCTCGGCGGGCGTCACCAACCTGCTGGTCGCCCTGGCCGAAGGTTGCGAGGCCGAGAAGCGCAACTACCAGCTTGATGAAATTCGTCGCATCCAGTACGCCATCCTCGATCGCCTCGCGGCACCTGCGGTGATCCGCGACGAGATAGACCGCCTGCTGGAAAACATCGCCATGCTGTCGGAGGCCGCGTCGCTGGCCACCTCGACGGCGTTGACCGACGAGCTGGTCAGCCATGGGGAGCTGATGTCCACCCTGCTGTTCGTTGAAATCCTGCGCGCCCGCAACGTGCAGGCCGAATGGTTCGACGTGCGTAAAGTGATGCGCACCGACGATCACTTCGGCCGCGCCGTGCCGGACAGCGCCGCGCTCAGCGAACTGGCGCAGGCGCAGCTGCAGCCGCGTCTGCAAGAGGCGCTGGTGGTCACCCAGGGCTTTATCGGCAGCGAACCGAAAGGCCGCACCACCACGCTCGGCCGCGGCGGCAGCGACTATACCGCCGCGCTGCTCGGCGAGGCGCTCGGCGTCGGCCGGGTGGATATCTGGACCGACGTGCCGGGCATCTACACCACCGATCCGCGCGTGGTGCCGGCAGCCAAGCGCATCGATAAAATCGGTTTCGAAGAGGCGGCGGAAATGGCCACCTTCGGCGCCAAAGTGCTGCATCCGGCCACCCTGCTGCCGGCAGTGCGCAGCGATATTCCGGTGTTCGTCGGCTCCAGCAAGGATCCGGCGGCCGGCGGCACGCTGGTGTGCAACACCACCGAAAACCCGCCGCTGTTCCGCGCGCTGGCGCTGCGCCGCAAGCAAACGCTGCTGACGCTGCACAGCCTGAACATGCTGCACGCGCGCGGCTTCCTGGCCGAGGTGTTCAACATTCTGGCGCGCCACAATATCTCCGTCGATCTGATCACCACCTCGGAAGTCAGCATCGCGCTGACCATGGACACCACCGGCGCCACCTCCGTCGGCGGCAGCCTGCTGACCACCTCGCTGTTGACCGAGCTGTCGTCGCTGTGCCGGGTGGAAGTGGAAGAAAACCTGGCGCTGGTGGCGATCATCGGCAACCAGCTGTCGCGGGCCTGCGGCGTGGGCAAAGAGGTGTTCGGCGTGCTCGATCCGTTCAACATCCGCCTGATCTGCTACGGCGCCAGCAGCTATAACCTGTGCTTCCTGGTGCCGGGCGAAGAAGCCGAGCAGGTGGTGCGCACCCTGCACCACAACCTGTTCGAATAAGTCATTATCCCTGATTGCGGGCGCAGCATGCTGCGCCCCTGCGTCTAAAAAATCCGTTCAAAACCGGCAGGGGTTCAGCTTGTTGAACCCGCAAAAAACACAACCACCCCCACCGTTCTCAATCTGGCTAAGGAAAACCTGCATGCTGGCAATACTCACGCGCTTATTCCCCCTCTGGGCGATACTGCTGTCCGTCGCCGCCTATTACACGCCGAGCACCTTTACCGGCATCGGCCCCTACGTCAGCCCGCTGCTGATGCTGATCATGTTCGCCATGGGCGTTACGCTGCGGCTCGACGACTTCAAACGCGTGCTGGCGCGCCCCGGCCCGGTGGCGGCAGGCATCTTCCTGCATTATCTGATCATGCCGCTGGCGGCCTGGATCCTGGCGATGCTGTTCCGCATGCCGCCGGATCTGTCCGCCGGCATGGTGCTGGTGGGCAGCGTGGCCAGCGGCACCGCGTCCAACGTGATGATCTACCTGGCCAAGGGAGACGTGGCGCTGTCGGTGACCATCTCGGCAGTTTCGACGCTGGTGGGGGTGTTCGCCACGCCGCTGTTGACCCGCCTGTACGTCGATGCCGAAATCAGCGTCGATATCATGGGCATGCTGCTCAGCATCCTGCAGATCGTGGTGATCCCGATCGGCCTGGGCCTGATCGTCCACCATACCCTGACCAAAGCGGTGAAGCGCATTGAGCCGCTGCTGCCGGCGCTGTCGATGGTGTGCATCCTGGCGATCATCAGCGCGGTGGTGGCGGGCAGCCAAAGCCACATCGCCTCGGTCGGCCTGGTGGTGATCGTCGCGGTGATCCTGCACAACGGCATCGGTCTGTTGAGCGGCTACTGGGGCGGCAAGCTGTTCGGCTTCGACGAATCCACCTGCCGCACGCTGGCGATTGAAGTCGGCATGCAGAACTCCGGGCTGGCGGCCACGCTGGGCAAAATCTACTTCTCGCCGCTGGCCGCGCTGCCGGGCGCGCTGTTCTCGGTTTGGCACAATCTCTCCGGCTCGCTGCTGGCGGGTTATTGGTCTGGACGCCCCATCAAGAAAAAATAAACCGCCTGCGGGGACGCAAACAATTGCGTCCCCGTTCTTCTCTGCGAAATTTCGTATTTCCCACTGGTCGGATTGTCATAATTCCCCCCATCCTCTATCATCCGTGAAAAATAAAAATTCAGATTCTTCCTATCCATGCCGATAATGTTGGCAAGGGGGAGAGATGCTCCACTTTTTTTAATTAATTAAGTCACCAGGGTTGCCCGCCAAAAAAGAAGCAGCCTAATTATTATTTAGATCTATACCCACCGTCTTATTTGCTGCGGCAAATCGAGATACCTCGCAATGTGCATGTCGCTCATTATTTCGGGCCGGCCGTCGGTCGCCCGTGGTTAACCTCATGGATTGGGCTGGCTGCCCCGGCAGCCTCTCATAATGGATTACAATGATAAAAAAAATCACCGCCTTGATGCTGCTGGTCAGCACGGCCCTTTCCGCTGAAACCCTGCCGGATGCCCACATGATGCGGGATATGTCGATGGGGGAATCACGCCGCGCGCTGCAAGACAGCACGCGTGAAGTCAACCAGCTGATTGAACAGCGCCGCTATCAGCAACTGAAGCAACAGCGCCTGCTGGCGGAGCCGGAACCGGCCGCGCCCGCCCTGCCGCAATCCGCGCAGTGCCTGCCGATCGCCGGCGTTTACCTGCAAGGCATTACCCTGCTCTCGCCGGCCGATTTGTCGGCCCTGAGCGCGCTGCCGGAAAACTGCATCAGCAGCAACGATATCAATCGCCTGACCCGCGAATTAACGCGCCTTTATGTGCAAAAAGGCTATATCACCGCGCGCGTGCAAATTGTTCGCCCTAATTCGCAGGGGGAATTGGGGCTGAGCGTGACCGAAGGATTTATCGAGAAAATAGAAGGCGGCGATCGCTGGGTCAACAGCCGATTATTATTTCCTGGGTTGGAAGGCAAGCCGCTGAAATTAACCGAACTCGATCAAGGATTGGATCAGGCCAATCGTTTGCAATCGAATACCACCAAGCTGGATATATTACCCGGCCGCCAGGTTGGCGGTTCGGTCATTCGTTTGCGCAATCAGCACGCCAAGCCCTGGCTGATTACCGCCGGCACGGATAATTACGGCCAGAAAAGCACCGGCCAGTGGCTGGCGCGCGCCACCGCCACGCTGGACAGCCCGTTCGGCCTGTCGGACTTCGTCAGCCTGAACGCCAACAGCACCTTGGAAAACCCGGCTCACCGCTACAATCGCGCCTACACCCTGCTCTATTCGCTGCCGTACGGCGCGTTCACCTTCAGCGGGTTCGCCAGCTTCTCGTCCTATGAGAACCACCAGCAGCTGCCGCACAACGTGGTCAAACTGCACGGTCAGACTCAACAGTACGGGCTGCGCAGCGACTACGTGTTTTATCGCGACCACGATCAGATAGACAGCCTGAGCGGCCAGTTGACCTACAAGCGCATCGACAACTACTTCGAAAGCGTGCGTCTTGAGGTCAGCAGCCCAACGCTGACCCTGGCCGAGCTGAGCGCCAGCCACCTGCAAATTCTGCCCCATGGGGTATTCAGCGCCAACCTCAGCGTCGAGCAGGGCCTGCCCTGGCTGGGCGCCGATCGCCACCCGAGTTCGGTGCACCTCGACAGTCAATTCACCAAGGGCAAGCTGTTCGCCAACCTGAGCCAGCGCCTCAAGCTGGGTGACGCCACCTATCAGCTCAACAACCTGTTCTACGGCCAATACAGCCGCGACCCGCTGCCCGGCGTGGAGTGGCTTAGCCTTACCGATCGCAGCGCCGTGCGCGGCTTCAGCCGCAGCACCCAGTCCGGCGACAACGGCTGGTATCTGCAGAACACGCTGTCGCGCAGCTTCAATTTAGGCGCCGCCACGCTGACGCCGCGCCTTGGCGCCGACGTCGGCCGCATTCTGCCGCGTCAGGACAACTCGGGCTGGCGCAGCAGCGCCGGGGTGAGCAGCGGCGCCACGTTACGCTACCGGCAGGCGCTGGTCGATCTGGAGGTCAGCCGCGGCTGGATTTTGTCGAACCACGCCACGCCTGAAGATCCCGTTCAGGTGCTGGCGCGCTTTTCTTACACCTTTTAATCAGCAGTTTTGCAGGACCCCACGGCAATATACGGAGATACATGGATGAAAAATAATAACTTCAGACTTTCGGCGGCAGGCAAACTGGCCGCCGCGCTGGCGATAATTCTCGCCGCTTCCGCCGGCGCCTACGCCGGTGAGATCGTCGCGGCCAACGGCGCCAACGGCCCCGGCGTTTCCACCGCCGCCACCGGCGCGCAGGTGGTCGACATCGTCGCGCCGAACGGTAACGGGCTGTCGCACAACCAGTATCAGGACTTCAACGTCAACCAGCCCGGCGCGGTGCTGAACAACTCCCGCGAGGCGGGACTGTCGCAGCTGGCCGGCCAACTGGGCGCCAACCCCAATCTGGGCGGGCGCGAAGCCAGCGTCATCCTCAACGAAGTGATCGGCCGTAACCCTTCTCTGCTGCACGGCCAGCAAGAGATCTTCGGCATGGCGGCCGACTACGTGCTGGCCAACCCGAACGGCATCAGCTGCCAGGGCTGCGGGTTCATCAATACCAGCCGCTCCTCGCTGGTGGTCGGCAATCCGCTGGTGGAGAACGGCCTGCTGCAGGGCTACAGCACCCTGGATAACCGCAATACCCTGAGCCTCAACGGTACCCTGAACGCCGGCGGCGTGCTGGATCTGATCGCACCGAAGATAGACAGCCGCGGTGACGTGATCGTACAAGACTTCACCCACCGCAACGGCAGCGTAACCCCGGCAGCGATCAACGCCATCAGCGGCCATAACCGCGTGGCGCGCGACGGCAAGGTGCTGGCCAGCGTGCAGCCGACCACCGCGCTGGACAGCTACTACCTCGGCAGCATGCAGGCCGGGCGCATCAACATCATCAACACCGCGCAAGGCAGCGGCGTGAAGCTGGCGGGCACGCTGGCCGCCCGCGACGATCTCAAGGTGAAGGCCTACGATATTCGCAGCGAAAGCCGCGTTGACGACGCCAGCAGCAACCGCAACGGCGGCGACAACTACCAGAACTACCGCGGCGGCATCTACGTCAACGACCGCAGCAGCAGCCAGAAGCTGACCCGCACCGAGCTGAAAGGCAAGAACATCAGCCTGGTGGCGGATAACCACGCGCACCTCACCGCCACCGATATTCGCGGCGAAGACATCACGCTGCAGGGCGGCAAGCTGACGCTCGACGGCCAGCAACTGAAACAGACCCAGGGCCACACCGACGACCGCTGGTTCTACTCCTGGCAATACGACGTCACCCGTGAGCGCGAGCAGCAGCAGCAGGCAGGCAGCACCGTCGCCGCCAGCGGCAGCGCCAAACTCGTCAGTACCCGGGAAGACGTGAACCTGTTGGGCGCCAACGTCAGCGCCGATCGGGCGCTGAGCGTCAAGGCGGCGCGCGACGTGCACCTCGCCGGGCTGGTGGAGAAGGATAAGTCCACCGAACGCGGCTATCAGCGCAATCACACTTCCAGCCTGCGCACCGGCAGCTGGAGCAGCAGCGACGAAAGCGAAAGCCTGAAGGCCAGCGAACTGCGTAGCCAGGGCGAACTGACGTTGAAAGCCGGTCGCAATGTCTCTACTCAGGGCGCCAAGGTCCATGCCCAGCGCGATCTGACGATCGACGCAGATAACCAAATCCAGATCGGGGTGCAGAAAACCGCCAACGCCAAAGCGGTGCGCGATGACAAAACCTCCTGGGGCGGCATCGGCGGCGGCGACAACAAGAACAACAGCAACCGCCGCGAAGTCAGCCACGCTTCCGAACTGACCAGCGGCGGCACCCTGCGCCTGAACGGCCAGCAGGGCGTCACCATCACCGGCAGCAAGGCGCGCGGCCAGAAAGGTGGCGAAGTCACCGCCACCCACGGCGGCCTGCGCATCGACAACGCGCTGAGCACCACCGTGGACAAAATCGACGCGCGCACCGGCACCGTGTTCAACATCACCAGCAGCTCGCACAAGGCAGACAACAGCTACCAGAGCAGTACCGCCAGCGAACTGAAGTCCGACACCAACCTGAAGCTGGTCAGCCGTAAGGATACCGACGTGATCGGCAGCCAGGTCGCCAGCGGCGGCGAACTGAACGTCACCTCACAGACCGGCAACATCAACGTCAAGGCCGCCGAGCAGCAGCAGAACATCGACGAGCAGAAGACCGCGCTTACCGTCAACGGCTACGCCAAAGAAGCCGGCGACAAGCAATACCGCGCCGGTGTACGCATCGAACACACCCGCGACAGCGAGAAAACTACCCGCACCGAGAATCGTGGCGCCACCCTCAGCGGCGGCAGCGTGAAGCTCGAAGCGGATAAGGACGTGACCTTCAGCGGCTCCAAATTGGTCGCCGACAAAGGCGACGCCAGCGTCAGCGGCAATAAGGTTTCGTTCCTGGCGGCCGACGACAAAACCACCTCGAACACCGAGCAGACCAAGGTCGGCGGCGGTTTCTACTACACCGGCGGCATCGACAAGCTCGGCAGCGGCGTAGAGGCCGGTTACGAGAACAGCAAAACGCAGGCGCAGAGCAGCAAGGCAGTCACCTCCGGCAGCGACGTCAAAGGCAACCTGACTGTCAACGCCCGTGACAAGCTGACCCAGCAAGGCGCACAGCACAGCGTCGGCGGCGCCTATCAAGAAAACGCCGCGGACGTCGATCACCTGGCCGCTGCCGACACCACCAGCAGCACCACCACCAAAACCGACGTCGGCGTGAACATCGGCGCCAACGTCGATTACAGCGCCGTGACCCGTCCGGTCGAACGCGCGGTCGGCAAGGCGGCCAAGCTGGACGCCACCGGCGTCATCAACGACATCGGCGGCATCGGCGCGCCTAACGTCGGCCTGGATATCGGCGCACAGGGCGGCAGCAGCGAAAAACGCAGCAGCAGCTCGCAGGCGGTGGTCAGCTCGGTGAAAGCCGGCAGCATCGGCATCAACGCCAAAGGCGAAGTGCGCGATCAGGGCACGCAATATCAGGCGAGCAAAGGCGCGGTCACGCTGACGGCGGACAGCCACCGCAGCGAAGCCGCGACAAATAGCCAGGAAGAGCAGAACCGCGATACCCGCGGCAGCGCCGGCGTACGCGTCTACACCTCCACCGGCAGCGATCTGACCGTGGACGCCAAGGGCGAAGGCGGCACCCAGCGCAGCAACAGCAGCGCCAGCCAGGCGGTGACCGGCTCGATCGACGCGGCCAACGGCATCAACGTCAACGTGAAAAAAGACGCGGTCTATCAGGGTACCGCGCTAAACGGCGGCAGCGGTAAAACCGCCGTCAACGCCGGCGGCGATATCCGCCTTGATCAGGCCAGCGACAAGCAGAGCGAAAGCCACAGCGGCTTTAACGTCAAAGCCTCCGCCAAGGGCGGTTTCACCGCCGACAGTAAAAACTTCGGCGCCGGGTTCGGCGGCGGCACCCACAACGGCGAAAGCAGCAGCAGCACCGCGCAGGTCGGCAACGTCAGTGGCCAACAGGGCGTTGAGCTGAAGGCGGGCCGCGATCTGACGCTGCAGGGCACCAACGTCAAGAGCCAGGGCGACGTCAGCCTGAGCGCGGGTAACAAGGTCGCACTGCAGGCGGCGGAATCGACCCAAACGCGTAAGGAAAGCAAGCTGTCCGGCAATATCGATCTGGGCGCCGGCAGCAGCGACAGCAAGGAAAAAACCGGCGGCAACCTCTCCGCCGGCGGCGCCTTCGACATCGCCAAGGTGAATGAGTCCACGACCGAGCGTCAGGGCGCCACTATCGCCTCAGACGGCAAGGTCACCCTGTCCGCCAACGGCAAAGGCGATGACGCGCTGCATCTGCAGGGCGCCAAAGTCAGCGGCGGCAGCGCCGCGCTCGAGGCGAAAAACGGCGGCATCCTGCTGGAGTCCGCCAAAAACGAGCAGCATAAGGACAACTGGAGCCTGGGCATCAAAGCCAACGCCAAAGGCGGCCAAACCTTCAACAAGGACGCCGGCGGCAAGGTCGACCCGAACACTGGCAAAGATACCCACACGCTGGGCGCCGGTCTGAAGGTCGGCGTGGAACAGCAGGATAAAACCATCCACGCCAACACCGGCATCACCGCGGGCGACGTGGCGATCAACAGCGGCAAAGACACCCGTCTCGCCGGGGCGCGCGTCGATGCCGACAGCGTACAAGGCAAGGTGGGCGGCAATCTGCACGTTGAAAGCCGCAAAGACGTTGAGAACGGTGTGAAGGTCGATGTGGATGCCGGCCTGAGCCACAGCAACGATCCGGGCAGCAGCATCACCTCCAAGCTGTCGAAGGTCGGCACGCCGCGTTACGCCGGTAAGGTGAAAGAGAAACTGGAGGCCGGAGTGAACAAAGTGGCCGACGCCACCACCGACAAGTACAACAGCGTGGCGCGTCGCCTCGATCCGCAGCACGACACCACCGGCGCGGTCAGCTTCAGCAAGGCCGACGGCAAAGTCACGCTGCCGGCAACGCCGGCCGGTGAAAAACCGCAAGGCCCGCTGTGGGATCGCGGCGCACGCACCGTCGGCGGCGCGGTGAAAGACAGCATCACCGGGCCGGCCGGTCGCCAGGGGCACCTCAAGGTCAATGCCGACGTGGTGAACAACAACGCGGTTGGCGAGCAGTCGGCGATTACCGGCAAGAACGGCGTGGCGCTGCAGGTCGGCGGCCAAACCCAACTGACCGGCGGCGAGATCCGCAGCCAGCAGGGCAAGGTGGAACTGGGCGGCGGCAAGGTCAGCCAGCAGGACGTCAGCGGCCAGCGCTATCAGGGCGGCGGCCGCGTCGATGCGGCCGCCACGATCGGCGGGCTGCTAGGCGGCGCGGCGAAGCAAAGCGTCGACGGCAACGTGCCGTTCGCCAGCGGCCATGCTTCAACTCAGCAAGCGGACGCCAAAGCCGGGGTGTTCAGCGGCAAATAACGTGCCCCAACGCAACGCCCCCGGTTAAAACCGGGGGCGTTTTTTTACAGCGTGCTCGGGGTGTCTTCCCAGTCGCGATCGTCGTCCTTAGCATCCTGATCCAACACGTTGTAAGCCACGGCGCAGAACAGCGAGTTCAGGCGCTTCATGTCCCCCAACAATCCCAAATGCAACGAACTGGTCTCGATGCTCTGCACGTTTTGCTGGTGCAAACGATCGACGTGCGCGTGCGCGTAGCGGCGATCCAGAATGCGGAAACGGTGCTTGGAACGGCGCAGGCGCTTGGCGCTGGTGACGTCGCCGGACAGGAACACCGACAGCCCCAGGCGCAGATTGCCGATCAGCCGTTCGTGCAGCCCGTCCAGCTCCGCCAACCCTTCCGCCGAGAAGGCGCGGCGCGCGGCGTGCGACTTGGCGCCCACGTCGCCGGCCATGCGCTCGATGATGTCGCCCGCCTGTTCCAGGTTGAGCGCCATTTCGATGATCTCCGCCCAGCGGCGCGAGTCTTCCTCGCCCAGATCTTCCTTCTGGATCTGCGCCAGATACAGCTTGATGGCGGTGTACAGCACGTCGACGTCATCGTCGAGGCGCCGCACCTCTTTATCGACCCCCTGCTTACCGTGCAGCACCTCACGTTGCAGGATCATCATGTGTTCCACCACGTCGCCCATGCGCAGCGTTTCGCGCGCCGCGTTGGCCAACGCCAGCGTCGGCGTGTCCAGCGCGCTGGCGTCCAGATGGCGCGGCCGCATGCGCGGATCGTCGGCCGCTTCGTCGACGATCAGCCGTTCGCACAGCGTCGCCATCGGCCCGGCCAGCGGGATCATCACCAGGCAGCGGATCAGGTTGTAGAACACGTGGAAATAGATCACCAGCTCTTCGCTGCCGCCCGGCAGTTGAGCCATCAAATCCGCCAGATAGGAGACGAACGGCAGCACCAGTATGCAGCCCACCAGCTTGAACAGCAGGCTGCCGAGCGCCACGCGCCGCCCCGCGGCGTTCTGGCCGCTGGCGTTGATCATCGCCAGCAGGCCGCTGCCGAGGTTGGCGCCGATCACCAGACAGAGCGCCACCTTCAGCGAAATCACGCCGGATGCGGTCAGAGTGGCGGTCAGCAGTACCGCCGCCAGGCTGGAATAGCTGACGATAGCGAACAGCGCGCCGGTCAGGGCATCCAGCATCACGTCGCCGGTCAGCGACGAGAACAGCACTTTCACCCCGGCCGCCTGGGTGATCGGCGTGGCGGCGGCGACGATCAGCTCCAGCGCCAGCACGATCAGCCCAAGGCCGATCAGGACGCGTCCGATCTGGCCGATCCGCATTTGCTTGCGGCTGAGGAACAGGAAGACGCCGACCAGGATCAGCAGCGGCGACAGCCAGGAAAGATCGAAGGTCAGCACGCGCGCCATCAGCGCGGTGCCGACGTCGGCGCCCAGCATGATCACCAGCGCAGGCGCCAGCCCCACCAGCCCCTGCGCGACGAAAGAGGTCACCAGCAGCGCGGTGGCGTTGCTGCTTTGCACCAGCGCGGTCACGCCGATGCCGGAAACGAACGCCAGCGGTTTTTTCTCAACGCTGTCGCTCAACACGCGCCGCAGATTGGCGCCGTAAACCCGCATGATCCCGGTGCGCACGATGTGGGTGCCCCACACCAACAGCGCCACGGACGAAAGCAGGTGAAGAAGGGTCAGCACGGAAGATACGCTCCATTAACGCCCGGCCAAAGGAGGCTGATACCCGATGCTTGTCACGCGACGCAGAGAGGCGAGCCAAAGGATGACGGATACAGCGCGCGGTCCCGCCTGCCGGGCGTGGGTCTGGCAGGACAGCGGGCGGGCGGCAGACCGCAGAAGAGAAGGGTTAATGCGGCGGCGGGAAGGCCCCGGCGCCGCGCTGCGAAGTCATGCAACTTCCCGCAATACAACAGGTTCCAAGTGTAGCCCAATTTCCGCGCCGTCGGGCCGCAGGTCGGCCACCGAACGGTTGAGCACGTCAACCAGCAATTCTACCTCGCAAACCTGAATCCGATACCGTACCACATTCCCGAGCAAACTGTGACCCAGGATCACCCCGCCGATCCCCTGTCCGGCCGGCAACAGGCCGATCGATTCGGGGCGGATCGCCACCTTGCCGACATAGCTGCGCCCGGTCAAGCGGCCGGCCTGTTCGGCGCTCAGCAGGTTGTAGTTGCCGATAAACCCGGCGGCGAAGGCATCCGCCGGCTGGGTATACAGGGTTTCCGCATCGCCGCTCTGCACGATCTGCCCCTTGTTCATCAGCACGATGCGATCCGACAGGGTCAGCGCCTCTTCCTGATCGTGGGTGACGAAGATCGCCGTCAGGTTCAGCTCGCGCTGAATGCGCCGGATCTGCTCGCGCAGGTGTTTGCGAATACGCGCATCCAGCGCCGACAGCGGTTCGTCGAGCAGCAGCAGACGCGGGCGAGTGACCAGCGATCGCGCCAACGCTACGCGCTGACACTGGCCGCCCGACAGCTGATGCGGATAGCGCTTCGCCAGATCGGTCAGCTCCACCAGCGCCAGCGCCTCCTGCACCCGCTGGCCGATCTGTCCGGCCGCCAGCTTCTGCATTTTCAGGCCGAAGGCCACGTTGCCTTCCACCGTCATATTGGGAAACAGCGCATAACTTTGAAACACCATGCCGATGCCGCGCTTTTGCGGCGCCAGCGGCACCAGATCCTGGCCCTGCAGCAAAATTTGCCCGCTGTCGACCGGGGTCAGGCCGGCCAGACAGCGCAGCAGCGTCGATTTGCCGCAGCCGCTAGGCCCCAGCAGGGTGACGAACTCCCCCTCTTCGGCGGTGAAATCGATATCCTGAAACACCTGGGTCTGGCCATAGTGTTTGTTCAGGCGGGTGACGTTGAGATAAGCCATCGGGTTAGCCCTTGTTTTTATTCAGCAGGTTCGCCAGCCAGGTGACGAGCAGCACCACGGCGAAATAGGAGATGACCAGTGCGCTGGTAAAGTGCCCGCTGCCGTTGCGCATATTGAACAGATAGACCTGCAGCGTTTCATACTGGCTGCCTACCAGCAGGTTGGCGAACACGAACTCGCCGATCAGGAACGAAAACGACAGCAGCACGGCGATCGTTCCGCCCTTGCGCAGGTTCGGCAGCACCACCCACAGCGCCGCCTGCCAGGTGCTGGCGCCGAGCAGGTGCGCGGCGTCCATCAGATCGCGCAGGTTGATCGCCTGCATGTTGTTGCTGATGGCGCGGTAGATAAACGGCAGCGCGATGGTGAAATAGCAGCCCACCAAAATCCAGGGGGTGCCGAGCAGCGGCAGCGGATCGGCGGCGAACAGCTGCATCAGCCCCACCGCCGACACCACCGGCGGCACGGCGAACGGCAGCAGGATCAGCACGTTCATCACCGCGTCCAGCTTGGGGAAGTAGTAAGCGATCACAAACATCGCCGGCAGGATCACCACCACTGACAGCAGCAACGTGCCAAAGCAGATCAACAGCGAGTGCCACAGCGCCAGCAAAAAGCGCGAATCGCTCCACAGCGCCGTCAGCCACTTCAGGGTAAAACCGTCCGGCAAAATGGTGGCGCCCCACTGGGTAGCCAGCGCGTAAACCAGCGTCGCCGCCAGCGGCAGCAGCAGAATCAACAGCAGCAGGCCGGTCACCGTGCGGTGGTACAGGCGTTCAACACGCGACATGAGCATTCTCCATCCGATTATGAGCGCGCATTGAGGTAACTCCTGCGCAGCATCCATTGGTGGATCACCGTGATAAACGCCATCATCGCCACCAGCAGTATCGCCAGCGCGCTGGCCAGGTTCGGATCGAGGGAGATGTCCCCCGCCACCAGCGCTGAGATGCGGATCGGGATCACGTTGAAGTTGCCGGTGGTCAGCGCGTACACCGTGGCGTAGGCGCCCAGCGCGTTGGCCAGCAGGATGACGAAGGTGCCCATCAGCGCCGGCGCCAACACCGGCAGGCCGATATGCCGCCAGTAGCGCCAGGGGCCGGCGCCGAGCAGCGCCGCCGACTCGCGCCAATCGGCGCGCAGCGCATCGAACGCCGGATACAGCAACAGCACGCCCAACGGGATCTGGAAGTAGGTATACAGCACGATCAGGCCGCTCTTGGAATAGAGGTTGAAGCTCTCCATCAAACCGTATTTGCGCAGCAGCAGCGTCAGGCAGCCGTTCAACCCCAACAGAATGACGAAGGCGAACGCCAGCGGCACCCCGGCGAAGTTGCTGGTCATGTTGGTGAACGACATCACGAAGTCATGAAAGCGGGTCTGGCCGAGCTGGCGAAGTGAGTAACTGCCCACTAATGCAATCAGCAAGCCGTAGACGCTCGACCACAGCGAGATCTCCAGCGAGAACTGAAAGGCCTGCAGGTAGAACGGCGACGTGAGGATATCGACATAGTTGCCCCATCCCCAGCCGCTGCTCTCGCTGAAAAAGCTGTGAACCGCGATCCACACCAGCGGGGCGATCTGAAACGCGCCGAACAGCACGATAAACGGCAGCAGGCACAGCGCGGCGATCCATTTGGTTTTGCTGTTCATCGCGCATCCTGCGCCAGCAGCGCCCGACAGCGCGGCTTGTCGTGCGGCGCCTGCAACAGATCGCAGATCGTGCCGCACAGCTCGGTTTGCTGCGGATCGGCGTCGTCCAGGCTGAAGCCCGCGCCGAACACGAACAGCGGCACCTGGCGCTCTTCCGGCAACACCCCGCCGTGGCTGCGATCGTCGTTCATGCCGTGGTCGGCGGTAACCAGCACCTGATAACCGGCCGCCAGCCACTCGGGCAGGTAGCGCGACAGCGAGCCGTCGGCGCGGCGCGCCGCGTTGCGGTACTGCGGCGAAGAGAGGCCGAAGCGGTGCCCGGCGTCGTCGATGTTCATCGGGTGGATCAGCAGAAAATCCGGCTGATGACGCTGGCGCAGACTTTCGGCGTCGTCGAACAGATGGCTGTCGGGATAGCCGTCGTCGTAATAAAAATGCCCGTGCTGGATCGGCAGCTCGGGGGCGTCGGTATGGCGGTCGCGCGCGGCATCGAACGGCGTGCGGTTATACAATTCGCTGAACCAATGGTACGCGGCGGCGGCGGTGCTCAGCCCGGCGGCGCGCGCGTAATGAAACACGCTTTGTTGATGAGAAAGGCGCGAGACGTGGTTGTGCACCACGCCGCTCTCCACCGGCGTGACGCCGGTGAGGATGCATTCATACAGCGGCCGGGAGAGCGAGGGCAACTCGCTCTCCAGCAGGTACAACCGCCCGCGTCCCGCCGCACATTCGGCCTGCAGATACCCCATGGCGTCGTGCGCCACCCGGTAGTTGAGGCCGTCCAGCAGCACGAGGATCGTTTTCATGGTGCGTTAACTCACTGCTGCATAAACATAATGACGTTTTCCTGCCACAGGCGCGGCAGCGCTTTGGCGCTCTGTTCCCAGGCCGCCGGATCGGCGATCGGGTGCGCATTCTTGTACTGCTCGGCCGGCAGCAGCTTGGCCTTGACGTCGTCCGGCAGCGTCAGATGTTCGGCGCGGATCGGGCGGGCATAGCCGCGCGCCAGGTTGATCTGGCCGGCGTCGGAGAAGATGTATTCGCGCGCCAGCTTGGCGGCGTTCGGGTGCTTGGCGTATTTATTGATGATGGTGGTGTAGCCGGAGGTGATCGAGCCGTCCGACGGGATCAGCACTTCAAAACGGGTTTTGTCGATCTGATCGCGGTAGTTCAGGCCGTTGAAGTCCCACACCACGCCAACCTGCACTTCCCCTTTCTCCAGTGATGCGATCACCGGGTTACTCAGGCTCAGGCGGCCGGCCTTGGCCAGCTTGCCGAAGAATTCCAGGCCCGGCTTGAGGTTTTTCTCGTTGCCGCCCATGGCGTAGGTGGCCGCCAGCACGCCGCTGGCCGCCTGCGACGCGGTACCGACGTCGCCGATGGTGACCTGATAGCTGCCCTTGAGCAGATCGGCCCAGCTGTGCGGGATGTCTTTCACCTGCTGCTTGTTGATGATGAAGGCGATGGTGCCGGTGTAAGCCAGCGCCCAGTGGCCGTCTTTGTCTTTCGCCCACTCCGGCACCTGATCCCAGGTAGACGGTTTGTACGGCTGCGTTACACCCTTCTGCACCGCCACCGGGCCAAAGGCCGCGCCGACGTCACCGATGTCCGCCGTGGCGTTGTTCTTTTCCGCATCAAATTTGGCGATCTCCTGCGCGGAGCTCATGTCGGTATCGACATGTTTCAGGCCGTACTTGCTCAACAGATCTTGCCAGGTGCCTTTCCAGTTGGCCCAGCTGTCCGGCATGCCGACGCTGTTGACTTCGCCTTCTTTCTTCGCGGCCTGCTCCAGCGCCGCCAAATCGGTATCCGCGGCCCAGCTCATCTGGCTGGATAACACGATGGCACTGGTTAACACAGAAGCGCACAAACGTTTCATAACTGATGCTCCAGGTGGTAGTGTGGGGATGGCTGGACTAGTCCAGCAAGGACCAAACCAATCTAACGGACGAATGTGATAATTATATGTCAGCTTAAAAAAGCGACAGTTTTATCACCCATTGCAACGGCGAAAACGCGACGCTGGTCTACCTTAAGGAAGGCCAAACGCACTGAAACGGGACACCCGCTGTATGAGTGAAGCACCGACGACCGTCGCCACCATCTGCCAAACGCTGAGCGCCCGCATCACCGCCGGCGAGTTCGCCGTAGGCGGCAAGCTGCCCTCCGAACGCGCCCTGAGCGAGCAATTCGCCACCACCCGCATTACCTTGCAGGAGGCGCTCGGCCAGTTGGAGGCGCAGGGCGTCATCTACCGCCAGGTGCGGCGCGGCTGGTTCATCTCGCCGCCACGTTTGATCTACAACCCGCTGCAGCGCAGCCATTTTCACGCCATGGCGCAGCAGCAGGGGCGCGCCGCGCATACCGAAGCGATCGACAGCGCGGTCGTCACGCTCGACGCGCCGCTGGCCGGCCGCCTGGCGCTGCCTCCCGGCGCGCAGGCCTATCGCATTCGCCGGCTGCGCTACATCGACGGACGCGCGGTGCTGTACTGCGAGCACTACCTCAATCCGGCCTATTTCCCCGGCATTCTGGACGAAGATCTGACCCAGTCGCTGACCGCGCTGTACGCCGCGCGCTACGGCATTCACTACGGCCGGGTGCGTTTCGACATGCTGCCCACCCTGCTGCCGCAGCAGGCCGCCGCCATGCTGAAGGTGACCTACGGCAGCCCGGCGCTGTTCATTACGCGGGTGAATCGCGATCAGCACGACAGGGTGATCGATTGTGACCTGGAGTATTGGCGGTACGACGCGCTGCACATCGATGTGGAAGCGCTGTAAATGACAAGGGCGCATCGCTGCGCCCTTAAAGAGGAAAGTCAGTCGGCGTCGTAGCCGAGGTTTGGCGCCAGCCAGCGCTCGACCTCGCTCACGCTCATCCCTTTACGCGCCGCGTAGTCTTCCACCTGATCGCGCTGGATCTGCGCCACCGCGAAGTACTTGCTCTCGGGGTGACTGAAGTACCAGCCGGATACCGCCGCCCCCGGCCACATGGCGAAGGACTCCGTCAGTTCCATACCGGTGTGGCGGTTGACGTCCAACAGCTGCCAGATGGTCGCTTTTTCGGTGTGCTCCGGGCAGGCCGGGTAGCCCGGCGCCGGCCGGATGCCCTGATAGTTTTCCCGGATCAGCTCCTCGTTGCTCAGGCTCTCGTCGGCGGCATAGCCCCAGTGCAGCTTGCGCACCTGTTCGTGCAGGTATTCGGCAAAAGCCTCCGCCAAACGATCCGCCAGCGCCTTGACCATGATTTTGTTGTAATCGTCGTGCTGCGCGTCGTACGCCGCCGCCAGCGCGTCTTCCTCCAGCCCGCCGGTCACCGCGAAGGCGCCGAAGTAGTCGGCTTTGCCGCTGCTTTTCGGCGCCACAAAGTCCGCCAGGCAGTAGTTCGGGAAGTCGGTTTTTTCCGTCTGTTGCCGCAAGTGGCGGCTCACCGCCAGCACCTCGTCACGCCGTTCGTCGCGGTATACCTCCACGTCGTCGCCGACGCGGTTGGCCGGGAACAGGCCGTAAACGCCGCGCGGGTTGAGGCTACGCTCGGCGGCCAACCGATCCAGCATCTGATTGGCGTCATGGAACAGGCGCTTGGCCTCTTCCCCCACCACCTCATCCTCGAGGATGCGCGGGTATTTGCCCGCCAGCGACCAGGTCATGAAGAACGGCGTCCAGTCGATATAGTGGCGCAGCGTCTCGATGCCGGCCGACACCGGAAACACGCCAAGCTGCCGCGGCGCCGGCGGCTGATAGTCGGCCCAGTTCAGCGCCATCGCGTTGGCGCGCGCCTTGTGCAAATCGACCGGCGGCGTGCGCGGCTTTTTGCGCGCGTGTTGAATGCGCACCGTTTCATACTCTTTGCGGGTGCGCGCCACGAACTCGTCGCGCTGGGTGGCGGACAGCAGCGCCGACACCACGCCCACGGTGCGCGAGGCGTTTTGCACGTAGGTGGTCGGGCCGCTGTAGTTCTGCTCGATTTTCACCGCGGTGTGCGCCTTGGAGGTGGTGGCGCCGCCGATCAGCAGCGGCAGCGTAAAGCCCTGGCGCTCCATCTCTTTGGCCACGTTGACCATCTCGTCGAGCGACGGCGTGATCAGCCCCGACAGGCCGATGATGTCGACATTCTCCTCGCGCGCGGTGCGCAGGATTTTCTCCGTCGGCACCATCACGCCAAGATCGACGATTTCATAGTTGTTGCACTGCAGCACCACGCCGACGATGTTCTTGCCGATGTCGTGCACGTCGCCTTTCACCGTCGCCAACAGGATTTTGCCCGCGGAGGTGCCTTGCTGCTTGCTGGCCTCGATGTACGGTTCCAGGTAGGCCACCGCCTGCTTCATCACGCGGGCGGATTTCACCACCTGCGGCAGGAACATCTTGCCCTCACCGAACAGATCGCCGACCACGTTCATCCCGGCCATCAGCGGCCCTTCGATCACTTCGATCGGGCGTTCGGCCTGCTGCCGCGCTTCTTCGGTGTCCAGTTCGATAAACTCGGTGATGCCCTTCACCAGCGAGTATTCCAGCCGCTTCTCCACCGGCCAGCCGCGCCATTCCGCCTGTTGCACCGCCGCTTCGCCGTCTTTGTTGCCGCGGTACTTTTCCGCCAGCTCCAGCAGGCGTTCGGTGCCGTCCTCGCGACGGTTGAGGATCACGTCTTCTACCGCCTCGCGCAGCTCGCCAGGCAGATCGTCGTAAATCGCCAGCTGCCCAGCGTTGACGATGCCCATGTCCATGCCGTTGCGAATGGCGTGATACAGGAATACCGCGTGGATCGCTTCACGCACCGGATCGTTGCCGCGGAACGAGAACGACACGTTGGACACCCCGCCGGAGATCATCGCGTGCGGCAGGTGGGTTTTGATGTCGGCGCAGGCTTCGATAAAGTCGACGGCGTAGTTGTTGTGCTCGTCGATGCCGGTGGCGACGGCGAAGATGTTCGGGTCGAAAATGATGTCTTCCGGCGGGAAACCGACGCGTTCGGTCAAAATTTTATAGGCGCGGCGACAGATCTCGAACTTGCGCTCGCGGGTGTCCGCCTGGCCCACTTCGTCGAACGCCATCACCACCACCGCGGCGCCATAGCGGCGCACCAGCCTGGCGTGGTGGATAAAGGCCTCTTCGCCCTCCTTCATCGAGATCGAGTTGACGATACCCTTGCCCTGAATGCACTTCAGGCCTTTCTCGATAACGGACCACTTGGAGGAGTCGATCATGATCGGCACCCGGGCGATATCCGGCTCGCCGGCGATCAGGTTGAGGAAGCGCACCATCGCCGCTTCGGCGTCGAGCATCCCCTCGTCCATGTTGATGTCGATGATCTGCGCGCCGCTCTCGACCTGCTGGCGCGCCACGTCGAGCGCCTCGTTGTATTTCTCTTCTTTGATCAAGCGTTTGAAACGCGCCGAGCCGGTGACGTTGGTGCGCTCGCCGACGTTGACGAACAGGGTGTTGCCGTCGATGGTCAACGGTTCCAGACCGGCCAGGCGGCAGGCGACCGGGATATCCGGCAGCCGGCGCGGCGGCACGCCCTCGACCGCCTTGGCCATCGCGGCGATATGTTCCGGCGTGGTGCCGCAGCAGCCGCCGATAATATTGAGGAAGCCGGCCTGCGCCCACTCCCCGACCTGGCGCGCCATCTCGGCCGCATCCAGATCGTACTCGCCGAAGGCGTTCGGCAAACCGGCGTTCGGGTGTGCGGTGACGTAGGTCTCCGAGATGCGCGCCAGCTCGGCAACGTACTGACGCAGCTCATCCGGCCCCAGGGCGCAGTTCAGGCCGAAGGTCAGCGGCTTGACGTGGCGCAGCGAATTGTAAAACGCTTCGGTGGTCTGGCCGGACAGGGTGCGGCCGGAAGCGTCGGTGATGGTGCCGGAAATCATGATCGGCAGTTCCACCCCCAGCGCTTCGAATTCGGTTTCCACCGCAAAAGCGGCGGCCTTGGCGTTCAGGGTGTCGAAGATGGTTTCGATCATGATCAGATCGACGCCGCCTTCCACCAGCGCGCGGGTCGATTCGCGGTAAGCCGCCACCAGTTCATCGAACGAGATGTTGCGGAACGCCGGATCGTTGACGTTCGGCGAGATGGACGCGGTGCGGTTGGTCGGCCCCAACACCCCGGCGACGTAGCGCGGTTTTTCCGGCGTGCGCGCCGTCCATTCGTCGGCGCAGGCGCGCGCCAGGCAGGCGGCCTGATAGTTAATCTCGGCGGACAGCGACTCCATATGGTAGTCGGCCATGGCGATGGAGGTGGAGTTGAAGGTATTGGTCTCAAGGATATCGGCGCCCGCCTCGAGATAGGCGTAATGAATGGCGGTGATCACTTCCGGCTTGGTCAGCACCAGCAGATCGTTATTGCCTTTCAGATCGCTGCGCCAGTCGGCGAAACGCTCACCGCGGAAATCGCGCTCATCCAGACGGTAGCTCTGGATCATGGTGCCCATGCCGCCGTCCAACACCAAAATGCGCTGCGCTAACTGGCGGCGCAGTTGTTCTACTCGATTCGTCACTGTAACCCCTTCCATTGCCATCCAGCCCATTGCTCAACTGCCGCAAAAACCAACGAGTCATCCTAGCACAGCTTGTAAGGACAAAGGGCCAGGCGACAATTGAGAGTTTTTCAGGTTGTGCGCCAACACCTCCGATGAGCTGACGGCGGCTTGCAATTCATCGACAAAAAACGAAAATGAATTCCATCATACGGAAAAAGGAATCTCACCCATGGCCACCCCTGCTCCCGCCAAGCGCGGCAAGAAGCCCCGCGCAGCAGCTCCCGCCGCCAGTGCGGCGACCGGTCAGGTACAATCGTTGACCCGTGGCCTGAAACTGTTGGAATACATTTCGGAAGCCCAGGGCAACGTGGCGCTGACCGATCTGGCCCAGCAGGCCGGCCTGCCGAATTCCACCACTCACCGCCTGCTCACCACCATGCAGCAGCAGGGATTCGTGCGTCAGGTCGGCGATCTCGGCCTGTGGACCATCGGCTCGCACGCCTTTGTGGTCGGCAGCAGCTTCCTGCAAAGCCGCAACCTGCTGGCGATGGTGCATCCGACGCTGCGCCGCCTGATGGAGGAATCCGGCGAAACCGTCAACCTGGCGGTGCTGGATACCAGCGAGTACCAGGCGATCATCATCGATCAGGTGCAGTGCACGGCGCTGATGCGCATGTCGGCGCCGATCGGCGGCAAACTGCCGATGCACGCCTCCGGTGCCGGCAAAGCGTTCCTCGCCACCCTGCCGGACGATCAGGTGACCAAACTGCTGCACAAGAAAGGCATGCACACCTACACGCCGCATACCCTGACGCCGCACAACCTGAAAGAGGGGCTGGCGCAGATCCGCAAACAGGGCTTCTCCTTTGACGACGAAGAGCACGCGCTCGGCCTGCGCTGCGTGGCGGCCTGCATCTTCGACGAGCACCGCGAAGCCTTCGCCGCCATTTCCATCTCCGGCCCGGTGTCGCGCATCACCGACGATCGTGTGATCGAGCTGGGCGCGCTGGTGATCCACGCGGCGAAAGAGATCAGCCTGGCCTACGGCGGCGTGCGCTAATCCTGCTCATCCGAGGGGCGCCCCAGTGCGCCCCTGCTCCCCTGCCATGCTCTGTTGTCAGCATGTAACAGGCTGTCGGCATCCTGTTTAGCGCACAGGAAAAAAGCTTGAAGCCGATCACAGTTAACGATCCTCACGGCGAAAGCCCATTGCAACCGCTCAAACTTCCTTCGACAATGTTACCGATAACATGTTACCGGTAACAATCAAATTGAACGAAGGTAACGTCACCCGGTGTTTTGGAGCCAAGCCATGACCAACAATCAAAATCGCATTTACGTCGTTATGGGCGTTTCCGGCAGCGGCAAGTCCGCCGTCGCCGCCGCCGCGGCCCGCCAACTCTCCGCCGGCTTCCTCGACGGCGACTTCCTGCACCCGCGCAGCAATATCCTGAAGATGGCCGCCGGCGAAGCGTTGAACGATGACGATCGCGCCCCGTGGCTGGCCGCGCTCAATGACGCCGCCTTCGCCATGCAGCGCACCAACAACGTGTCGATCATCGTCTGTTCGGCGTTGAAAAAGCAGTATCGCGACCGCCTGCGCGCCGGCAACGGCAACCTGTCATTCATCTATCTGCACGGCGAGTTCCCGGTGATCGAATCCCGCCTGGCGGCGCGCAACGGCCACTTCTTCAAGCCGCAGATGCTGGTCACCCAGTTCGCCGCGCTGGAGCAACCGGGCGCCGACGAGAACGACGTGATGGCGATCGACATCAATCAGCCGCTGGACGCGGTGATCGCCGATACCGTGCGCCATATCCAGAGCTTCCTGCCGCAGGACGTGTGCGCGTGAGTACCGTAACGCTGGTCGGTACCGCAGTCGGCTCGGTTTTACTGCTGTTATTCCTGGTGATGAAGGCGCGCATGCACGCCTTCGTCGCGCTGATGCTGGTGTCCATCGCCGCCGGCATTTTCTCCGGCATGCCGCTGGAACACATCGCCGACACCATGCAAAAAGGCATGGGCGACACGCTGGGCTTCCTGGCGATCGTGGTGGCGCTCGGGGCGATGTTCGGCAAGATCCTGCATGAGGTCGGCGCGCTCGATCAAATTGCGGCGCAATTGCTGAAACGATTCGGACAAAGCAAGGCGCACTACGCGCTCGGCATCGCCGGGCTGATCTGCGCACTGCCGCTGTTCTTCGACGTGGCGGTGGTGCTGCTGATCGGCATCGTGTTCGCCGTGGCGCGCCGCACCGACGGCAATATCGTCAAGCTGGCGATCCCGCTGTTCGCCGGCGTGGCCGCCGCCGCCTCCTTCCTGCTGCCGGGGCCGGTGCCGATGCTGCTGGCGTCGCAGATGAAGGCCGATTTCGGCTGGATGATCGCCATCGGCCTGGTGGCGGCGGTGATCGGCATGCTGATCGCCGGCCCGCTGTACGGCAGCTTTATCAGCCGTTTCGTCAACTGGCCGATGCCGCCGGAAGAGAATGAGCCGACGCTGACCAAGGGCAATCTGCCGTCGTTCGGCTTCAGCCTGGCGCTGGTGCTGTGCCCGCTGGTGCTGGTCGGCATGAAAACCATCGGCGCGCGGCTGGTCACCCCCGGCTCGCAGCTGCAGCAGTGGCTGGAGTTTATCGGCCACCCGTTCACCGCCATCCTGCTGGCCTGCCTGATCGTGATTTACGGTCTGGCGAAGCCGCGCGGCATGAGCAACGAACAGACCCTGGCCATCTGTTCCGCTGCGGTGCAGCCGGCCGGGATCATCCTGCTGATGACCGGCGCCGGCGGGGTGTTCAAGCAGATCCTGGTGGATTCCGGCGTAGGGCCGGCGTTGGGTGACGCCATGATCGGCGCCGGCCTGCCGATCGCCGTGGCCGCCTTCGCGCTGTCCGCCATGGTGCGGGTGATTCAGGGCTCGGCCACCGTCGCCTGCCTGACCACCGTCGGTCTGGTGCTGCCGGTCACCAGTCAGCTCGGTCTGAACGGCGGGCAACTGGCCGCGCTGGCCATCTGCATCGCCGGCGGCTCCATCGTGCTGAGCCACGTCAACGACGCCGGCTTCTGGCTGTTCGGCAAATTCACCGGCGCCAACGAACTGCAAACGCTGAAAACCTGGACGGTGATGGAAACCATTCTGGGCAGCGTCGGCGGCGCCATCGGCATGATTGCATTCACGATGTTTTAAATCCTGAATCGCCCCCGGCCTTGCACACCAGGGCTGCAAATCACCCCCGGGGGCACCGCCACAGGCGGCGACTATAACAACAGCAATGTGAGGAAGGCATGATTAATCCAACCTTGTCCCGTGTCACACAGCGCATCATCGACCGTTCCCAGGCCAGCCGCGCCGCCTATCTGGCGCGTATCGAGGCCGCCCGCTCCCAAACCGTCCACCGCGCGCAGCTCGCCTGCGGCAACCTGGCCCACGGCTTCGCCGCCTGTCAGCCCGATGACAAGGCGTCGCTGAAAAACATGGTGCGCAGCGATATCGCCATCATCACCGCTTACAATGACATGCTGTCGGCCCACCAGCCGTACGAACACTACCCGCAGCGGCTGAAGCAGGCGCTGAAGGCGGTCGGCGCCGTGGGCCAGGTGGCCGGCGGCGTGCCGGCGATGTGCGACGGGGTGACGCAGGGGCAGGACGGCATGGAGCTGTCGCTGATGAGCCGCGACGTGATCGCCATGTCGGCCGCCGTCGGCCTGTCGCACAATATGTTCGACGGCGCGCTGTTCCTCGGCATCTGCGACAAGATCGTGCCGGGGCTGGTGATGGCCGCCCTCTCCTTCGGCCACCTGCCCGCGCTGTTCGTGCCGGCCGGCCCGATGAGCAGCGGCCTGCCGAACAAGGAAAAAGTGCGCGTGCGCCAGCTGTACGCCGAGGGCAAGGCCGACCGTCTGGCGCTGCTGGAGGCCGAGGCGGCCTCTTATCACGGCATCGGCACCTGCACCTTCTACGGCACCGCCAACACCAACCAGATGGTGATGGAAGTGATGGGTCTGCATCTGCCGGGCGCCTCCTTCGTCCATCCGGACACGCCGCTGCGCGACGCGCTGAACGACGCCGCCGCGCGCCAGGTGACCCGACTGACCGATACCGCCGGCAACTACCTGCCGATCGGCCGCCTGGTGGACGAGAAAGTGGTGGTGAACGGCATCGTCTCGCTGCTGGCCACCGGCGGCTCCACCAACCTGACCATGCATCTGGTGGCGATGGCGCGGGCGGCGGGCATCATCATCACCTGGGACGATTTCTCGGAGCTGTCGGAGGCGGTGCCGCTGCTGTGCCGCATCTACCCGAACGGCCCGGCCGACATCAACCAATTCCAGGCCGCCGGCGGCGTGCCGCTGGTGGTGCGCGAGCTGCTGCAACACGGCCTGCTGCACGAAGACGTGCACACCGTGGCCGGTTTCGGCCTGCGCCGCTACACCCAGGAACCGTGGCTGGACAACGGCCAATTGATATGGCGCGAAGGCGTGGCCGGCTCGCTCGACGCCAGCGTGATCGCCAGCGTGGCCCAGCCGTTCGAACATCATGGCGGCACCAAAGTGATGGCCGGCAATCTGGGCCGCGCAGTGATGAAAACTTCGGCGGTGCCCGCCGATAACCAGATCATCGAAGCGCCGGCGGTGGTGTTCGACAGCCAGCACGATATCGTGCCGGCGTTCGAAGCCGGCAAGCTGGATCGCGATTGCGTGGTGGTGGTGCGCTTCCAGGGGCCGCAGGCCAACGGCATGCCGGAGCTGCACAAGCTGATGCCGCCGCTGGGCGTGTTGATGGATCGCGGCTTCAAAGTGGCGCTGGTGACCGACGGCCGCCTGTCCGGCGCCTCCGGCAAGGTGCCTTCCGCCATTCACGTCACCCCGGAAGCCTATACCGGCGGCCTGCTGGCGAAAGTGCGCGACGGCGATCCGATCCGCGTCAACGGCCGCAGCGGCGAGCTGCAGGTGCTGGTCGACGCCGACGAGTTGGCGCGGCGCACGCCTTGCCAACCCGATCTGAGCGCCGAACACATCGGCTGCGGCCGCGAGCTGTTCGGCGCGCTGCGCAGCCAGCTGTCAGGCGCCGAGCAGGGCGCCTGCTGCATCAAATTTTAATCGATAGCCTGGCCGCATCGCCGCCTGGCGGCGGCCACAGAGGAGAACGTCAGCATGAACAAGTGGACAACAAGCGCCGAGCAGATCCTGACGGCGGGGCCGGTGGTGCCGGTCATCGTGATCAACAAGCTGGAACATGCGGTGCCGCTGGCGAAAGCGCTGGTCGCCGGCGGCGTGCGGGTGCTGGAGGTGACGCTGCGCACCGCCTGCGCCATGGACGCCATTCGCGCCATCGCCCAAGAGGTGCCGGAAGCGATCATCGGCGCCGGTACGGTGATCAATCCGCAGCAGCTGCGGGAAGTGACCGAGGCCGGCGCGCAGTTCGCCATCAGCCCGGGGCTGACCGACGAGCTGCTCAAAGCCGCCACCGCCGGTTCCATTCCCCTTATACCGGGCATCAGCACCGTTTCCGAGCTGATGCAGGGCATGGATTACGGCCTGCGCGAATTTAAATTCTTCCCGGCGGAAGCCAACGGCGGCGTAAAAGCGCTGCAGGCGATCGGCGGCCCATTCCCGCAGGTGCGTTTCTGCCCGACCGGCGGCATCTCGCCGGACAATTACCGCAGCTATCTGGCGCTGAAAAGCGTGCTGTGCATCGGCGGCTCCTGGCTGGTGCCGGCGGACGCGCTCGAAAGCGGCGACTACGCGCGCATTACCGAACTGGCGCGCGCCGCCGTCGCGGGCGCCCAGGCCTGATTTACATCGCAGCGGTGGCGGCCGGCAGCGCCGCCCCGCTGCGCTGGCTGAACCGCTGCTTCTTGCGATAAGCGAACACGTCTTCCACATGCCCCTCGCGGATGCGCTGCTGCAACCCGCGCCAATACTCCGCGGTAAACAGATCGCTGTGCAACTCTTCAAACACCTGCCGAATGCGCCGATCGCCGCACAGGAAGTGGCGGAACTCTTCCGGGAACACATCGTTGGGCGCGATGCTGTACCACGGCTCGCTGGCCAGCTCGTCCTCCGGATAACGCGGCGGTGGAATGTCGCGGAAGTTGACCTCGGTCATGTAGCAAATCTCGTCGTAGTCGTAGAACACCACACGCCCGTGGCGCGTCACGCCGAAGTTCTTGAACAGCATATCGCCGGGGAAAATATTGGCGGCGGCCAACTGCTTGATCGCATTGCCGTACTCTTCAATCGCATCGCGCATTTGCTGGTCGTTGGCCTGCTCCAGATACAGGTTCAGCGGCGTCATGCGCCGTTCCATATACAGATGTTTGATCACGATGCGATCGCCGAGATCTTCCAGCTTGCCCGGCACTTCACGCCGCAGCTCCGCCAATAGCTCAGGGCTGAGACGCGCCTTGTCGACGACGAAATTTTCGTACTCCTGGGTATCCGCCATGCGCCCGACGCGATCGTGCTCTTTCACCAGCTGATAGCAAGCCATCACCTGCGCCTGCGTCACCTCTTTCTGCGGGGCGAACTCATCCTTGATCACTTTAAACACCCGATCGAAGGACGGCAGGGTGAACACCAGCATCACCATGCCTTTCACGCCCGGCGCGATGATGAACTGTTCCTGTGAGTGCGCCATAAAGGTCAGGTATTCGCGATAGCATTCGGTTTTGCCGTGTTTTTGGCAGCCGATCGCCATGTACAGCTCGGCGGTGGTCTTGCCCGGCAGGATCTCGCGCAGCCACTCCACCATCGCCGCCGGCAGCGGTGCGTAGACCATGAAATAAGAGCGGGCGAAACCGAAGACGATGCTGGCCTCGGCCTTGCCGGTCAGGCAGGCGTCGATAAACAGCGCGCCCGATTCGCTGTGGTGAATCGGCAACAGGAACGGGTAAACGCCGTCGGCCAGGCGCAACTTGCCGACCAGCCAGGCGGCCTTGTTGCGATAGAACAGCTCGTTGGCGATCTGGAAGGTCGCCCCCGTCAGTTGCTGTGGGCTGAAGGCGCGTTGCAGCGCCTGAATGATGTAGCGAATGTCGCGTGTCAGATCCTCCCACGGCAACCGCAGCGGCAGATCGCTCAAGATGCTGCGCAGCATCGCCGGCAGATCGCCATTGGGGGTAAAATCGCGCGCCAGCGGACGCGGAATGTCGCGAAAACGCCGTTCCGGCTGCGAACTGAAAACGAACAGCTTGTCCGGCGTCAGATCGCGATGCTTGAACAACCGGCAATAGACCGAGTTGAAGAAGCTTTCGGCGATCTCAAAACGCGGGTAGTCCGGCAGCAGGTCGATATAGACCGCTTTGACCCGGCTGGGGAAGTCGGCGTCGAAATATTTCTGCCCGGTGATGCATTTAAGCTGCTCCACCACCAGACCGACGTGATGGTCGTACAGATGGATGCGCTTTTTCATCGCCTGCTGCACCGCCGGCCAGTCCGCCTGCTCAAAGCGCTGCTGCGCGCCGGCGGTCACTTCCAGAAAGCGGCCGTACTGCGCATCGAAGCCCTGCAGGATCGTCTGTGCGATCAACAACTCCAGTTTTGCCGCCATCCTTACCCCCACCAGAAAAAGAAGCCTGCGCATGCAGGCTCCGGGTGAAACGTCTTCAAGCTTGCCGCATCAGAACTGCTGTTCTTCCGTCGAACCGGTCAGCGCGGTGACCGAAGAGGCGCCGCCCTGAATGATGGTGGTGACCTTGTCGAAGTAGCCGGTGCCCACCTCTTGCTGGTGCGACGCGAAGGTGTAACCGCGCTCCACCGCGGCGAACTCCGCCTGCTGCACTTTCTCGACGTAGTGTTTCATCCCTTCGCCCTGCGCATAGGCGTGCGCCAGGTCGAACATGTTGAACCACATGCTGTGGATGCCCGCCAGCGTGATGAACTGATACTTGTAGCCCATGTCCGACAGCGCCTGCTGGAAGCGGGCGATGGTCTGGTCGTCGAGGTTCTTCTTCCAGTTGAACGACGGCGAGCAGTTGTAGGCCAGCAGCTTGCCTGGGTATTTGGCGTGGATGGCGTCGGCGAAGCGCTGGGCGGCATCCAGATCCGGCGTTGAGGTTTCGCACCACACCATATCGGCGTAAGGGGCATAAGCCAGACCGCGGCTGATCGCCTGCTCGACGCCGGCATGGGTGCGGAAGAAGCCTTCCGCCGTACGCTCGCCGGTGACGAAGGCGCTGTCATACGGATCGCAGTCAGAGGTCAGCAGGTCGGCCGCATCGGCGTCGGTACGGGCGATCACCAGCGTCGGCACGCCGAGCACGTCGGCCGCCAGGCGCGCGGCGACCAGTTTCTGGATCGCTTCTTGCGTCGGCACCAGCACTTTGCCGCCCATATGGCCGCATTTCTTCACCGCCGCCAGCTGATCTTCGAAGTGCACCCCGGCGGCCCCGGCGGTAATCATCGCTTTCATCAGCTCAAAGGCGTTCAATACGCCGCCGAAGCCGGCTTCCGCATCAGCGACGATCGGCAGGAAATAATCGGTGTACCCTTTGCTGCCCGGCTCAATCTGGTTCGCCCATTGGATCTGATCGGCGCGGCGGAAGGTGTTGTTGATGCGCTCGACCACCTTCGGCACCGAGTCCACCGGATACAGCGATTGGTCAGGGTACATGGCGGCCGCGCTGTTGGCGTCGGCCGCCACCTGCCAACCGGACAAGTAGATGGCCTCGACGCCGGCTTTGGCCTGCTGCAGCGCCTGGCCGCCGGTCAGCGCGCCCAGGCAGTTCACGTAGCCTTTGCGCGCCTTGCCATTCAGTAACGCCCACAGTTTGGCGGCGCCGTTTTGCGCCAGGGTGCATTCCGGGTTGACCGAACCGCGCAGATTGATCACGTCTTCAGCGCTGTAAGGGCGGGTAATGCCTTCCCAACGGGCCGATTTCCATTCCTGTTCCAGCTGCTGGATCTGTTGAGAGCGAGAGGTAGACATAATTTTTATCCTTTCAGTCATGTAGGGTTGATTGGGAAAGTTCAGGCCAGCAGCTCATAGCCGGGCAACGTCAGGAAATCGATTAATTCATCTTGCGTGGTGATGCGCTCCATCAGGCGCGCCGCCTCTTCGAACCGGCCGGCGTTAAAGCGCGCTTCCCCTACTTCTTCACGCACCACCAACATCTCTTCTTGCAACATCTGGCGGAACAGCGCCTTGGTGACCGGGCGCCTGTCGTTCAGGCTCTTCTCGTGGTGGATCCACTGCCAGATAGACGTACGGGAGATCTCCGCCGTCGCCGCATCTTCCATCAAACCGTAAATCGGCACGCAGCCGTTGCCGGAGATCCAGGCTTCGATGTACTGCACCGCCACGCGGATATTGGCGCGCATCCCCGCTTCGGTGCGTTCGCCGTCGCACGGTTCCAGCAGTTGCGCGGCGCTGATCGGCGCATCCTGCTCACGCAGCACGTCCAGCTGGTTTTGACGATCGCCCAATGCGTTGCCGAACACCTCCATCACCGTGTCCGCCAAGCCCGGGTGCGCCACCCAGGTGCCGTCGTGGCCATTGTTGGCCTCCAGCTCTTTGTCCGCCCGCACCTTATTCAGCACCCAGGCGTTTTTCTCGGCGTCTTTGCTCGGGATAAACGCCGCCATGCCGCCCATGGCGAACGCGCCGCGCTTATGACAGGTTTTGATCAACAGGCGCGAATAGGCGCTGAGGAAAGGTTTTTCCATGGTTACCGACTGACGATCCGGCAGCACGCGATCGCCGTGGTTCTTCAGCGTTTTGATGTAGCTGAAGATGTAATCCCAGCGGCCGCAGTTCAGACCGACGATGTGATCGCGCAGGTGATACAGGATCTCGTCCATCTGGAACACCGCCGGCAGAGTTTCGATCAGCACGGTCGCCTTGATGGTGCCGCGCGGCAGATCGAAACGATCCTCGGTAAAGCTGAAGACATCGCTCCACCAGGCCGCTTCCTCCCAGGACTGGGTTTTCGGCAGGTAGAAATACGGGCCGCTGCCCTTGGCCAGCAGCTGGCGATAGTTGTGGTAGAAGTACAGCGCGAAATCGAACAGGCCGCCGGGAATGGCCTCATCACGCCACAGCACGTGCTTCTCCGGCAGATGCAGACCGCGTACGCGAGCGATCAATACCGCCGGGTTCGGTTTCAGCTGGTAGATTTTGCCGGCTTCATTGGTGTAGGAAATGGTGCCGTTAACCGCATCGTGCAGGTTGATTTGACCGTCGATGACTTTGTCCCAGCTTGGCGCCAGCGAGTCTTCGAAGTCCGCCATAAACACTTTTACGTTGGCGTTCAACGCATTGATCACCATCTTGCGCTCGACCGGCCCGGTGATCTCTACCCGGCGATCGCGCAGGTCTTGCGGAATACCGCGGATCTGCCAATTGCCTTCACGAATGGAAGTGGTTTCCGAAATAAACCCAGGCAATTCGCCGCGATCGATATTTTGTTGCCAGCGGGCACGCGCCGCCAACAGCTCATTGCGACGTGGCGTGAATTTCCCCACCAGTTCCGCCAGAAATTCAACCGCTTCATCCGTTAACACCTGGCGCTCCGCAGCGGCGAAACCCTGCGTAAACCTTAACTCCGTGCCTGCTATCTGTTGCGTCATGACCTTGCTCCTTCCCATCGTTGCACCCGGGCGACCGGCGCATTTTCATCAGAAATCACTGTGGATCAGGGCGGATGAAACGATCCTAAACTGGTCAGATCTCATCCCGATAGCGTTAAGAATACCCAACAAAAAATAAAAATCAAAAACCATTTCCATTTTATTATTAAATATTTTATTAACACTTTATTATCAATTGGTTAGGATAAATAACACGATCAACAGGTAAGGAAATCGGTTCCAATAGAATTGCAAAGACGAACTAACGCGTTGTTAGGCAATGGTTTTTTGGGAGAATTGACGGGTAAAAAGAGGATCGTGCAGAGGATGAGCAGTGCGGCGGCCTCGATTCAGCCGCCGGCAGGCAGAAAAGATCAGTCGAGAGTCGGATTCATATGGCGCAGATCGTAAGGCGTGATCTGGTAGACGTAATAATTGAGCCAATTGGAAAACAGCAGGTGGCCATGGCTGCGCCAGGTGGCTTTCGGTGTCAGTGCGGGGTTGTCATCGGGGAAGTAGTTGAGCGGTACGGCAGGATCGAGGCCAGCTTCGTTGTCGCGACAATACTCTCCCGCCAGCGTCATTGTATCGTATTCCGGATGGCCGGTGACGAACGCCAGGCGCTTATCCCTGCTGGCGAACAGGTAGGCGCCGGCCTGCTCGGATTCGGCCAGGATGTCCAGGTCGGTATATTGGCGAATCACCTCGGTCGGGAAATCGGCATAGCGTGAATGCGGCGCCAGGAAGCTTTCGTCGAAGCCGCGCGTCAGCAACGCATGCTGCTGCAGCGTTTGGTGCGGATAAACGCCGGAGAGCTTCACTTCGCGCGTCATCTTGGGAATGCCGTACAGGATATTCAACGCCGCCTGTACCGCCCAGCACACGAACAGCGTGGAGGTAACGTGGTTCTTAGCCCAGTCGATCACACGCTCGATCTGCGGCCAGTAGGCAACATCGCAGAAATCGACCAGCCCCAGCGGCGCGCCGGTGACAATCAGGCCATCGAAGTTCTCATTCTGGATATCCTCGAAGTCGCAGTAGAAGTTGTTCAGATGCTCGGCCGGCGTGTTCTTCGATTCGCGGCTGTCGATGCGCAGCAGCTGGATATCAATCTGCAGCGGCGAGTTGGACAGCAGGCGCAAAAACTGGTTTTCCGTTTCGATCTTCTTTGGCATCAGGTTGAGGATCAGCACTTTCAGCGGCCTGATTTCCTGTGTTTTTGCCCGTGAGGATGTCATCACGAAGACATTCTCACCGCGCAAGAAATTGACCGCAGGTAACTCATCAGGAACACGAATCGGCATTGCTTAACCCTCACACATCCATTTATACGTTTAGACTTCTAGATGCCCGAAGATAGCGTTTTTTTCCGTCGATGTCGAGCGTTCAGCGGAAAGGTGAAAATGTTTCATTGCGCGAGCTGCGTCAGGATCTTGGCAGGGAGGATGAGAGGTACTGAAAGCAAAAAGGCCATCCTTTCGGATGGCCTCTTGGCTTATTTGATGCTTGGCAGTGTCCTACAGTATTCGTCTCATCCTGAGACTCTCCCCTGCGGGGCCGCCGCAAGCGGCGTTAAGGCCCGTTCCCGACGGGCCTTTCGCATGCCCATGCTCGAGCAGAACGCCAGATAACAGACAAAACAAAAAGCCCCATGCTTTCGCATGAGGCTTGTTGTTTTATTTGATGCTTGGCAGTGTCCTACTCTCGCATGGGGAGACCCCACACTACCATCGGCGCTACGGCGTTTCACTTCTGAGTTCGGCATGGGGTCAGGTGGGACCACCGCGCTATTGCCGCCAAGCAAATTCTTTTTTCTGCCGAACTTCTAAACCCACTTTAAATAAAGTGGTGCTGATACCCAGAGTCGAACTGGGGACCTCACCCTTACCAAGGGTGCGCTCTACCAACTGAGCCATATCAGCACGCTTAATTTGATGCCTGGCAGTGTCCTACTCTCGCATGGGGAGACCCCACACTACCATCGGCGCTACGGCGTTTCACTTCTGAGTTCGGCATGGGGTCAGGTGGGACCACCGCGCTATTGCCGCCAGGCAAATTCTGTTTCATTCCAACCGCTTCACTTCCGTGAAGCCATCAGAACCAATCTTGGAACGTCGCTGAAAATCTCTCTAAAAACACCTTCGGTGTTGTAAGGTTAAGCCTCACGGATCATTAGTACTGGTTAGCTCAATGCATCGCTGCACTTACACACCCAGCCTATCAACGTCTTAGTCTTAAACGTTCCTTCAGGGGCCTTAAAGGCCCAGGGAAGACTCATCTTGAGGCAAGTTTCGCGCTTAGATGCTTTCAGCGCTTATCTTTTCCGCACTTAGCTACCGGGCAATGCCATTGGCATGACAACCCGAACACCAGTGGTGCGTTCACTCCGGTCCTCTCGTACTAGGAGCAACCCCTCTCAATCTTCCAACGCCCACGGCAGATAGGGACCGAACTGTCTCACGACGTTCTAAACCCAGCTCGCGTACCACTTTAAATGGCGAACAGCCATACCCTTGGGACCTACTTCAGCCCCAGGATGTGATGAGCCGACATCGAGGTGCCAAACACCGCCGTCGATATGAACTCTTGGGCGGTATCAGCCTGTTATCCCCGGAGTACCTTTTATCCGTTGAGCGATGGCCCTTCCATTCAGAACCACCGGATCACTAAGACCTACTTTCGTACCTGCTCGAGCCGTCACTCTCGCAGTCAAGCTAGCTTATGCCTTTGCACTAACCTCACGATGTCCGACCGTGATTAGCTAACCTTCGTGCTCCTCCGTTACTCTTTGGGAGGAGACCGCCCCAGTCAAACTACCCACCAGACACTGTCCTCACCCCAGATTATGGGGCCGAGTTAGAACATCAAACATTAAAGGGTGGTATTTCAAGGATGGCTCCACGCAGACTGGCGTCCACGCTTCAAAGCCTCCCACCTATCCTACACATCAAGGCTCAATGTTCAGTGTCAAGCTATAGTAAAGGTTCACGGGGTCTTTCCGTCTTGCCGCGGGTACACTGCATCTTCACAGCGAGTTCAATTTCACTGAGTCTCGGGTGGAGACAGCCTGGCCATCATTACGCCATTCGTGCAGGTCGGAACTTACCCGACAAGGAATTTCGCTACCTTAGGACCGTTATAGTTACGGCCGCCGTTTACTGGGGCTTCGATCAAGAGCTTCGCCTTGCGGCTGACCCCATCAATTAACCTTCCAGCACCGGGCAGGCGTCACACCGTATACGTCCACTTTCGTGTTTGCACAGTGCTGTGTTTTTATTAAACAGTTGCAGCCAGCTGGTATCTTCGACTGGCTTCAGCTCCATCCGCGAGGGACTTCACCTACATGCCAGCGTGCCTTCTCCCGAAGTTACGGCACCATTTTGCCTAGTTCCTTCACCCGAGTTCTCTCAAGCGCCTTGGTATTCTCTACCTGACCACCTGTGTCGGTTTGGGGTACGATTTAATGTTACCTGGAGCTTAGAGGATTTTCCTGGAAGCAGGGCATCAACTACTTCTGCACCGTAGTGCATCGTCATCACGCCTCAGGGTTAGTATGCAACCGGATTTACCAGGTCACACCCCCTACACGCTTAAACCGGGACAACCGTCGCCCGGCTAGCCTAGCCTTCTCCGTCCCCCCTTCGCAGTAACACCAAGTACAGGAATATTAACCTGTTTCCCATCGACTACGCTTTTCAGCCTCGCCTTAGGGGTCGACTCACCCTGCCCCGATTAACGTTGGACAGGAACCCTTGGTCTTCCGGCGAGCGGGCTTTTCACCCGCTTTATCGTTACTTATGTCAGCATTCGCACTTCTGATACCTCCAGCAACCCTCACAGGCCACCTTCAACGGCTTACAGAACGCTCCCCTACCCAACAACGCCTAAGCGTCGCTGCCGCAGCTTCGGTGCATGGTTTAGCCCCGTTACATCTTCCGCGCAGGCCGACTCGACCAGTGAGCTATTACGCTTTCTTTAAATGATGGCTGCTTCTAAGCCAACATCCTGGCTGTCTATGCCTTCCCACATCGTTTCCCACTTAACCATGACTTTGGGACCTTAGCTGGCGGTCTGGGTTGTTTCCCTCTTCACGACGGACGTTAGCACCCGCCGTGTGTCTCCCGTGATAACATTCTTCGGTATTCGGAGTTTGCATCGGTTTGGTAAGCCGGGATGGCCCCCTAGCCGAAACAGTGCTCTACCCCCGAAGATGAGTTCACGAGGCGCTACCTAAATAGCTTTCGGGGAGAACCAGCTATCTCCCGGTTTGATTGGCCTTTCACCCCCAGCCACAAGTCATCCGCTAATTTTTCAACATTAGTCGGTTCGGTCCTCCAGTTAGTGTTACCCAACCTTCAACCTGCCCATGGCTAGATCACCGGGTTTCGGGTCTATACCTTGCAACTAGTCGCCCAGTTAAGACTCGGTTTCCCTACGGCTCCCCTATACGGTTAACCTTGCTACAAAATATAAGTCGCTGACCCATTATACAAAAGGTACGCAGTCACACCACGAAGGTGCTCCCACTGCTTGTACGTACACGGTTTCAGGTTCTATTTCACTCCCCTCGCCGGGGTTCTTTTCGCCTTTCCCTCACGGTACTGGTTCACTATCGGTCAGTCAGGAGTATTTAGCCTTGGAGGATGGTCCCCCCATATTCAGACAGGATGTCACGTGTCCCGCCCTACTCATCGAACTCACGACCTGTGCATTTTAGTGTACGGGACTATCACCCTTTACTGCGCGACTTTCCAGACGCTTCCACTAACACACAAGCCGATTCAGGTTCTGGGCTCCTCCCCGTTCGCTCGCCGCTACTGGGGGAATCTCGGTTGATTTCTTTTCCTCGGGGTACTTAGATGTTTCAGTTCCCCCGGTTCGCCTCATGCCACTATGTATTCATGACATGATAGTGTGTCGAAACACACTGGGTTTCCCCATTCGGGTATCGCCGGTTATAACGGTTCATATCACCTTACCGACGCTTTTCGCAGATTAGCACGCCCTTCATCGCCTCTGACTGCCTAGGCATCCACCGTGTACGCTTAGTCACTTAACCTCACAACCCGAAGATGTTTCCATCGTTCGCGCTGCAAACATTTGAGAGACTCTATGACAGGTTACTCTTCATCCCAATACATCTACGGAGGGATAAATTTCAGCCGTCATGTTTCAATTTTCAGCTTGTTCCAGATTGTTAAAGAGCAAAATACTTCGCAGCATACTGTCGCCAATATACTCTGAAGTATTCAATACCGGACTATATGGTGGAGCTAAGCGGGATCGAACCGCTGACCTCCTGCGTGCAAGGCAGGCGCTCTCCCAGCTGAGCTATAGCCCCATACAGTCACGTGCAGTACCTTTTCCACTTACAAGAAGTGGTAGGCCTGAGTGGACTTGAACCACCGACCTCACCCTTATCAGGGGTGCGCTCTAACCACCTGAGCTACAAGCCTATAAAGGTATTTCTGCTCGTTACTTTCTATCAGACAATCTGTGTGAGCACGCCACTCGAACTAATATCTTTAGGTAAGGAGGTGATCCAACCGCAGGTTCCCCTACGGTTACCTTGTTACGACTTCACCCCAGTCATGAATCACAAAGTGGTAAGCGCCCTCCCGAAGGTTAAGCTACCTACTTCTTTTGCAACCCACTCCCATGGTGTGACGGGCGGTGTGTACAAGGCCCGGGAACGTATTCACCGTAGCATTCTGATCTACGATTACTAGCGATTCCGACTTCATGGAGTCGAGTTGCAGACTCCAATCCGGACTACGACGTACTTTATGAGGTCCGCTTGCTCTCGCGAGGTCGCTTCTCTTTGTATACGCCATTGTAGCACGTGTGTAGCCCTACTCGTAAGGGCCATGATGACTTGACGTCATCCCCACCTTCCTCCAGTTTATCACTGGCAGTCTCCTTTGAGTTCCCGGCCGAACCGCTGGCAACAAAGGATAAGGGTTGCGCTCGTTGCGGGACTTAACCCAACATTTCACAACACGAGCTGACGACAGCCATGCAGCACCTGTCTCAGAGTTCCCGAAGGCACCAAAGCATCTCTGCTAAGTTCTCTGGATGTCAAGAGTAGGTAAGGTTCTTCGCGTTGCATCGAATTAAACCACATGCTCCACCGCTTGTGCGGGCCCCCGTCAATTCATTTGAGTTTTAACCTTGCGGCCGTACTCCCCAGGCGGTCGATTTAACGCGTTAGCTCCGGAAGCCACGCCTCAAGGGCACAACCTCCAAATCGACATCGTTTACAGCGTGGACTACCAGGGTATCTAATCCTGTTTGCTCCCCACGCTTTCGCACCTGAGCGTCAGTCTTCGTCCAGGGGGCCGCCTTCGCCACCGGTATTCCTCCAGATCTCTACGCATTTCACCGCTACACCTGGAATTCTACCCCCCTCTACGAGACTCTAGCTTGCCAGTTTCAAATGCAGTTCCCAGGTTGAGCCCGGGGATTTCACATCTGACTTAACAAACCGCCTGCGTGCGCTTTACGCCCAGTAATTCCGATTAACGCTTGCACCCTCCGTATTACCGCGGCTGCTGGCACGGAGTTAGCCGGTGCTTCTTCTGCGAGTAACGTCAATTGATGAACGTATTAAGTTCACCACCTTCCTCCTCGCTGAAAGTGCTTTACAACCCGAAGGCCTTCTTCACACACGCGGCATGGCTGCATCAGGCTTGCGCCCATTGTGCAATATTCCCCACTGCTGCCTCCCGTAGGAGTCTGGACCGTGTCTCAGTTCCAGTGTGGCTGGTCATCCTCTCAGACCAGCTAGGGATCGTCGCCTAGGTGAGCCATTACCCCACCTACTAGCTAATCCCATCTGGGCACATCTGATGGCAAGAGGCCCGAAGGTCCCCCTCTTTGGTCTTGCGACGTTATGCGGTATTAGCTACCGTTTCCAGTAGTTATCCCCCTCCATCAGGCAGTTTCCCAGACATTACTCACCCGTCCGCCGCTCGTCACCCGGGGAGCAAGCTCCCCTGTGCTACCGCTCGACTTGCATGTGTTAAGCCTGCCGCCAGCGTTCAATCTGAGCCATGATCAAACTCTTCAATTAAAAGCTTGATTTGCTTCCACTCGAGAAGCGGTGCTCAAAGATTCACTGCATGAATTTTACTTCAGTTAGTCACTCTTCAAGACTTGATATTTTTTTGCATCCGAAGATGCTGGATATCGTCTTGTGGAGTGCCCACACAGATTGTCTGATAAATTGTTAAAGAGCAGTGAGTTAGGCGCTTTCGCTTGCTAACTCGAGGTGGCGTATATTACGCTTTCCTCTTTCAGAGTCAACCCTAATTTTCAGGATTTTTTCTCTTTCTTCCCGGCCGCTGTGTGAAGTGAATCACTTGCGCCGTGTCGATGGAGGCGCATTATAGGGATCCGAGTTTTTTGCACAACCCCTTTTTTGATCTTTTCTTTCTGTTTGCACACTTTTCAGCCCTTCCGAGTGGATCTTGTGCGATCAGGGCCATTTTCCGCAGGATCCGGCGCTGCGATTGGTTGTAATTCCATCGTCAGAGTCTAGTATTGCCGGTAAATATGATCCCGACGTGAGGCAAGCACCATGTCCGATGCAGTACGTTCTTATCTTCAATACACCCCCAAACTCGGTCAGCGCGTCTTGATCGATCCTTCCAGCGTCGTCATCGGCGACGTCGATCTGGCGGATGACGTCAGCATCTGGCCGCTGGTCGCCATTCGGGGCGACGTCAATGCGGTAAAGATCGGCGCACGCAGCAATATACAGGACGGCAGCGTACTGCATGTGACTCACCGCTCCGAACATAACCCCGACGGTTATCCCCTGTTGATTGGAGAAGACGTGACCGTAGGCCATAAAGCGATGCTGCACGGCTGCGCCATCGGCAACCGGGTGCTGGTCGGTATGGGATCGATCCTGCTGGACGGTGTAGTAGTAGAAGACGACGTGATGATTGGTGCCGGCAGTTTAGTGCCGCCGGGCAAACGCCTGGTCAGCGGCTATCTCTATATGGGCAGCCCGGCACGCCAGGTTCGGCCGTTGACCGCCGCCGAGTTGGAAGGATTGCTTTATTCTTCGAACAACTATGTACGCTGGAAAGATGAATACCTGTCGGAAGACATCTGACGGACGCCCCGTTCCCTATAAAGAGAACGGGGTTGCATTTATGCCGCCAGTTCGCTGCGCAACTGGCGCAATACCGGCTCAATCTCTGGCATCACTCCATGCCAAAGCAGGAAAGCATGCGCCGCCTGCCCCACCAGCATGCCCAACCCATCGGCATATTCCGTTGCTCCCTGCTGCTGCGCCCAGGCCAGGAATGGCGTAGTGCCCTGCTGATAGAACATGTCATAGCAACGAGTGTGCGCATTAACTACGCCCGCCGGCAACGCCGGGATCTCTCCGCTGATGCCGGACGCCGTCGCATTGATCACCAGTTCGAACGCTTGCTGATCCAATTGATCCATCGGCGCCGCCGAGATCTCCCCCAGATGCCGAAAAGCGTCTGCCAACGCCAGGGCTCGGCTGAAGGTGCGGTTGGTGATCGTTAGCCGACAGCCGAAAGACAGCAGCGGCAGGATCACGCCGCGCGCTGCGCCGCCGGCGCCCATCAGCAGGATGCGATCCTGCGGCCGGATCAATTGCTGACGCTGTAGATCGGTCAGCAACCCGATGCCGTCGGTGTTATCCCCCAACAGCTCGCCATTCGGCAATACCTTCAGGGTGTTGACCGCACCGGCCATCGCTGCGCGCTCGCTCAGCTCAGAAGCGGCCGAATAAGCACGCTCCTTGAAGGGCACCGTGACGTTCGCCCCCAGCCCTCCGGCGCGGATAAACGCCTGCAGGCTGGTTTCAAAACCGTCTAACGGCGCCAACACCGTCCCGTAAGGATGCTCAATGCCGGTCTGGGCAGCAAACAGCGCATGAATTCGCGGCGACTTGCTGTGGCCGATAGGGTTGCCAAATACCGCAAACTTCTCCATGCCCATTACCTCTAGCCCTGACGGATCTGTTCGCCGGTCAGAACGTCTCTGATTTCGGAAGGATTAAGACGGCCACCCACCTTGCCGCGCAATACCGGGAAAGCTTCGCCGAACTGCCGCGTAACCTCATCCGCACTGCGGCATGGCTCCAGCCCACTGAGATTGGCGCTGGTCGACACCAGCGGCTTGCCATACTGCCGGCACAGCTGCTGCACCAACGGATGATCGCTGACGCGCACCGCCAGCGAGCTGAAGCGTCCGGTCAGCAAACGCGGCGTCTCCGGCCGAGCGGGCAAAACCCAGGTTACCGGCCCAGGCCAGCTGGCAAACATCGTCGTGCGCTGCTGTTCGCTGAGCGCACTGTCGTCGATATAAGGCTTAAGCTGTGCATAGTCGGCGGCGATCAAAATCAGCCCCTTTTCCCACGGCCGCTGTTTCAGCGCCAGCAATGCATTGACCGCCTGCTCGCTGTCGGGATCGCAACCCAGGCCGAATACGGCTTCTGTGGGATACGCAATCACCTGCTGTTGATGCAAAGCATCGATGATAGATAAAAGGTTCGGGCTTAATTCTGAGTTCATGATGTGATTATTCTGTAGTCGCGACGGGTTTTCCGCACAGCTTGCTGGCACAGCACAGGACGGGGCCTTTTGCCGTGCGCTTTTCCATCAGCAGCGGATAATGGCAATAGGCGCACTCACCGGCGACAGGTTTAACATTGAGGGCAAACTGGCATTCCGGGTAACGATCGCAGGAATGAAAAACTTTGCCGTAACGCGACTTGCGCTGCAGCAGTTTGCCTTGGCCGCACTGCGGACAGGTAATGGCGGTTTCGTCAGGCTTATCGATCACTTCAGTGTGATCGCACTGCGGATAATCGCTGCAGCCGATAAACATGCCATAGCGCCCCTGGCGCAGCACCAACGTCGCCTGACATTTCGGGCACTGTTGCCCATCCAAGACCTTAACGATATGTCCATCGGCCTGCGCTTTCAGCGGCCGAATATATTGGCATTCAGGGTACTGGGAACAGCCGAGGAAGGGGCCGTGGCGACCGCTACGGATCACCAGTTCGGCCCCGCATTCCGGACAGGGTTCATTTTGCCTGGCGGCAAAAATCGCGTTTTTTGTCATAACGTCTTCTATGCGCGTTATCGGCTCAATGCAGATAACCTTCGTTCACTTCAAACAACAGTTCTTCCATTTGCTGATAGGCGCTTTCATATCCGGGGATATTAAACAGCACCATCAACACGACCCATTTCAGATCTTCGAGATCGAATTCCGCATTATCCAAAGCCATAACGCGGTCGATAACCATTTCACGGGTTTCGAGGTTCAATACCTGAATCTGTTCCAGGAACAGGAGAAAACCACGGCAGCCGGCGTCCAGACGTGCACCTTCTTCTTCGGTGTAGATCCGCATTGCCAGCGGATCGGCATCCATAAAGTAAGGGGCATTTTGACCCTCTTGCAGGTCAGCCAACTTCTCAAGCCAATTCAACGCGTTGTAGATATCATCCCGATGAAACCCCGCCTGAGCGAGATCATCGGTCAGTTGATCCTGATCGACGCGCATCTCTGGTTCATTGTGGATATAAGTTTCAAACAAGTACATGAGTACGTCGAACATGGCTTGCCCTCCTTATTCGGACATAGCCGCCGGGTACAGCTGCGATCCACCCTGCTAACTCCAGCTCGAGTAACTTGATTACCACCACTGGCACAGGTTGGCCGGCACGTTCAGCGACGACGTCAACAGGTGTCACCTCATCTCCTACGTTAGCCAACACATCGCCAAATGGCAATTCAACTTCAGCTTGCGACGCACAAATAGTTGTATTTTCGTTCAGTGACAGCCATTGAAGGCCGCTTCCCAGCAATTCGGCGATATCTTTCGGCCCGGTGACCAGATGCGCGCCCTGCTGGATTAACCAATGCGTCCCCTCACTCATCGGGTTTCCTAATGGCCCAGGCAAGGCGAATACCTCACGCCCCTGCTCCAACGCGTAGCGAGCCGTCACCAGGGTACCGCTGCGCAGCGAAGCTTCTATGACCAGAACCCCCAGGCTGAGCCCGCTGATAATGCGGTTACGGCGTGGGAAATGGTCGGCCAGAGGCAAATCGGTGACTAAATGATCTGAAATCACGGCGCCGCCCTGCTCGACTATCTGCTCCGCGAGCCGGCGGTGCCGGCGCGGATAGATATTGCCTAGCCCGCTGCCCAACACCGCAATCGTGCAGCCATCGGCCGCCAGCGCCGCACGATGGCAAATGCCGTCGATGCCGATCGCCAAACCGCTGGTGATGGTGAAACCGCAACGCGCCAACTCCTCGGCGAAATGGTTCGCCCAACGCTCGCCGTAATGGCTGAACTGCCGGCTGCCGACCATAGCGAGCTGAGGTTGCAACAGCACCCGAGGATCGCCCTCGATCAGCAGAAACAGCGGCGCGTCGTCGATCTGAGCCAGGTTTTCAGGATAGCCGGGCGCCCCATAGTTCAGCATACGGTGCGCCGGCTCCTCCAGCCAACGCAGGGTGGCCGCCAGATAGACGGGATCCACTCGGTTGAACTGTGCCTGCTGCCGTTCGTTCAATCCCAGCTCATGCAACACGCGGCGAGGCTCGCCACTCATTTGCGATAACTGTCGCACGAGCCGACTGGCCACGACGGTCTGTAGCCCCGTGACTCCCCGCATCCGTAAAGCGATCTCTTCCGGCCGCATCGTCTGTTCCCTCAGCAAAAACGGTGGTATTGCCAATCTGAGCAATTGGTGCGCAATGCTGTCAATCAGGTCGGGAAATGTCTAGAATAGAGGTTAAACCTCGTTCATTACTCGGATACAGATCTAAAGATATATGTCAGTCTTGCAGGTATTACATTTCCCAGACGAGCGTCTGCGCAAAGTCGCAGCGCCGGTAAAAGAAGTCAATGCAGATATCCAGCGCATCGTGGATGATATGTTTGAAACCATGTACGCAGAGGAAGGCATTGGCCTGGCTGCGACTCAGGTGGATATCCATCAGCGCATTATCGTGATCGACGTCTCCGAGAATCGCGATCAGCGCCTGGTGCTGATCAACCCGGAGCTGCTGGAAAAAAGCGGCGAAACCGGCATCGAGGAAGGCTGTCTTTCCATTCCCGAGCAGCGTGCGCTGGTGCCGCGCGCCGCGCAGGTGAAGATCCGCGCGCTGGATCGCGAAGGCAAACCTTTCGAGCTGGAAGCGGACGATCTGCTGGCGATCTGCATCCAGCACGAGATGGATCACCTGATGGGTAAACTGTTCGTCGATTACCTGTCGCCGCTCAAGCGTCAGCGCATTCGTCAGAAACTGGAAAAAATGGCCAAGCTTCAAGCCCGCGCCTAACCGATCAGGAAATCAACGTGTCTGACTCTTTACGGATTATTTTCGCCGGAACACCAGACTTCGCAGCGCGTCATCTTGACGCGCTGTTGTCATCTGAGCACCAGATTGTCGGCGTATTCACTCAACCCGACCGTCCGGCAGGCCGCGGCAACAAGCTAACGCCCAGCCCGGTCAAAATGCTGGCCGAACAACACCAATTGCCGGTATTTCAGCCTAAATCGCTGCGCCCCGAAGAGAACCAGCGTCTGGTGGCGGATCTCAACGCCGACGTGATGGTGGTGGTTGCCTACGGGTTGATTCTGCCGCAAGCGGTGCTGGATATGCCGCGTCTTGGCTGCATCAACGTACATGGTTCGCTGCTGCCTCGCTGGCGCGGCGCGGCGCCGATCCAGCGTTCGCTCTGGGCCGGTGACAGCGAAACCGGCGTGACTATCATGCAGATGGATGTCGGTCTCGATACCGGTGACATGATGCACAAGATCGCCTGCCCGATTGAGAGCAGCGATACCAGCGCCAGCCTCTACGACAAGCTGGCGCAGCTCGGCCCGCAGGGCATGCTGACGACGCTGCGCAAAATGGCCGACGGCAGCGCCACCCGCGAAGTGCAGGACGAGTCGCAGGTCACCTACGCCGAGAAGCTGAGCAAAGAAGAAGCTCGCCTGGATTGGACACTGTCCGCCGCACAGCTGGAGCGTTGCATCCGCGCCTTCAACCCTTGGCCGATAAGCTACTTCACCATCGATGAGCAACCGGTGAAAGTGTGGCAGGCCAGCGTAATGGCGGAAAGCGCCAACGCGGAGCCGGGCACCGTTGTCCATGCCGACAAGCACGGCATTCAGGTGGCGACCGCCGACGGTATCCTCAATCTGATCCAACTGCAGCCCGCCGGCAAGAAACCGATGTCGGCGCAAGACCTGTTAAATTCACGTCGTGAATGGTTTACCCCGGGTAACCGGCTGTAAGTCACCCCACTGCCCGGCCGTTCATCGCCGGGCCGTTATTTTCTTAATGCCGATCGTTATCAGCTTCAGCCTATGAAAAATAATTACAATCTCCGCAGCATCGTTGCCAAAGCCATCGGCCAGGTGCTGGATCAAGGGCAGTCACTGAGTACTGTCCTGCCGGCGCTGCAAACCTCCATCAGCGATAAAGACCGCGGGTTGCTGCAGGAACTGTGCTTCGGCACGTTACGCGTACTGCCGCAGCTCGAATGGTGCATTCAGCAATTAATGGCCAAACCGCTGACCGGCAAGCAACGTACACTTCACTATTTGCTGATGGTCGGCTTGTATCAGCTGCTGTATACCCGTATCCCGGCGCACGCCGTACTCGCAGAAACCGTGGAAGGTGCGGTGGCGCTGAAACGCCCACAGTTAAAAGGTTTGATTAACGGCGTCTTGCGGCAATTCCAGCGCCAGCAGGAAGAACTTCTGCAGCGCGCCGCCAACAATGACAGCCGCTACCTGCACCCGAGCTGGTTGCTGAAACGCATCCAACAGGCTTATCCCGCCAACTGGCAACAGATCGTCGACGCCAATAACCAGAAGCCGCCGATGTGGCTGCGCGTCAACCGCCTGCATCACACCCGTGAGGCTTACCTGCAGCTGCTGACCGACGCCGGCATCGCCGCAGAGCCTCATGCAGACTATGCCGACGCCGTGCGGTTGCTGGCACCTTGCGCCGTGACCGATCTGCCAGGGTTCGCCGACGGCTGGGTCACTGTGCAAGATGCCTCAGCCCAAGGCTGTGTTGATCTGTTGGATCCACAAGACGGTGAACAGATCCTCGATTTGTGCGCCGCGCCCGGCGGCAAAACCACGCATATTCTGGAAGCGGCGCCGAAAGCACAGGTTATGGCCGTCGATATCGACGAACAGCGTCTGGCGCGGGTGAAAGAAAACCTGCAGCGTCTGCGTTTGCACGCAGAGGTTAAACTGGGCGATGGCCGCACACCGCAGCAATGGTGCGGTGACAAGCAGTTCGACCGTATCCTGCTGGACGCGCCTTGTTCGGCCACCGGCGTGATCCGCCGTCATCCCGACATCAAATGGCTGCGCCGCGATCGCGACATCGCCGAACTCGCCGCCCTGCAAGCCGATATCCTGGAGGCCGTCTGGCCGCATCTGAAATCAGGCGGCGTGATGGTTTACGCAACCTGCTCTATTCTGCCGGATGAAAACAGTAGTCAGATCGCCGCGTTCTTGCAGCGCCATGCCGATGCCAAGCTGGTTGAAACCGGCGATGCGCAGCGGCCGGGACGGCAGAATATCCCGCATCCCGAGGACGGCGATGGCTTCTTTTACGCTAAGCTGATTAAAATGTAATTCTTCAGGGTGCCCACGCGCCCTAAGTCTTTCAGTGTGAAGCAGAGAACACGATGAAAATAATTATTCTTGGTGCCGGGCAGGTTGGCGGGACGCTGGCGGAAAACCTGGTAGGTGAAAACAACGATATCACCGTCGTCGATACCGACTCCGGCCGGTTGCGTCAGCTGCAGGATAAATTCGATCTGCGAGTGGTTCAGGGACATGGTTCTCACCCCCGGGTGCTGCGCGAAGCTGGCGCAGAAGATGCCGACATGCTGGTCGCCGTCACCAACTCCGACGAAACCAACATGATCGCCTGCCAGATCGCCTATTCTCTGTTTAATACCCCCAACCGTATCGCCCGTATCCGCGCGCCGGAATATATCCGCGAGTCGGAGAAACTGTTCCTGCCGGAAGCGGTGCCGATCGACCATCTGATTTCGCCGGAGCAGCTGGTCATCGACTATATCTACAAGCTGATTGAATACCCCGGCGCGCTGCAGGTGGTCAACTTCGCCGAAGGCAAGGTCAGCATCGCCGCGGTTAAAGCCTATTACGGCGGCCCGCTGGTCGGCAATGCGCTCTCTTCGATGCGCGAACACATGCCGCATATCGACACTCGCGTCGCCGCCATTTTCCGCCAGGATCGGCCGATTCGTCCGCAAGGCTCGACCATTATCGAAGCCGGTGATGAAGTGTTCTTCGTTGCCGCCTCACAGCACATTCGCGCGGTGATGAGCGAACTGCAACGGCTGGAAAAACCTTATAAGCGCATCATGATCGTCGGCGGCGGCAACGTCGGCGCCGGCCTGGCCGCCAAGCTGGAGAAAGACTATAACGTCAAACTCATTGAGCGCAATCAGCAACGTGCCGCCGAACTGGCCGAGCAGTTGCACGATACCATCGTGTTCTACGGCGATGCCTCCGACCAGGAACTGCTGGCCGAAGAGCACGTCGAGCAGGTGGATGTCTTCATCGCCATCACCAACGACGATGAGGCCAACATCATGTCGGCTATGCTGGCCAAGCGCATGGGCGCCAAGAAAGTGATGGTCCTGATCCAGCGGCGCGCCTATGTCGATCTGGTACAAGGCAGCGTGATCGATATTGCCATTTCACCGCAGCAGGCAACCATCTCCGCGCTGCTTGGGCATGTGCGCAAAGCGGATATCGTCAGCGTTTCATCGCTGCGCCGCGGCGTGGCGGAAGCGATCGAGGCGATTGCCCACGGGGATGAAAGCACGTCCAAAGTGGTCGGCCGCATCGTCGAAGACATCAAGCTGCCGCCGGGTACCACCATCGGCGCGATCGTGCGTGGCGACGACGTGATCATTGCCAACGGCAACAGCAAAATCGAACAGGGCGATCACGTCATCATGTTTATTACCGACAAGAAATTCGTGCCTGACGTTGAACGCCTGTTCCAACCGAGCCCATTCTTCTTGTAGAACGAATTTATTTGGCTATGGTCTATAATCGCGTGGTTGTTCTCTGCCTTGGGAGGAGATAAAACTTCTCTCCTTTTGTGGCAAAGGGAAATTGCTTTGTTAAACTTGAGTTATTAATTCTGCAAGGGGTGCGTTCTATGAGTATGTTGAAAGAGTTTCGCGAATTTGCCATGCGCGGCAACGTGGTCGATCTGGCCGTCGGTGTGATTATCGGTGCCGCGTTCGGCAAGATTGTTTCATCCTTCGTCGCTGATATCATCATGCCTCCGCTGGGCTTACTGATCGGCGGTGTCGACTTTAAACAGTTCCATCTGGTATTACGTGAAGCTCAGGGCGCCGTACCGGCGGTGGTAATGAACTACGGTTCATTCATCCAAACCGTATTTGACTTCGTGATTGTCGCCTTCGCCATCTTCCTGGCGATTAAATTGATGAACAAAATGCGCCGCAAACAAGAAGAAGCTCCGGCAGCGCCGCCAGAACCTACTGCAGAAGAGAAACTGCTGACGGAAATCCGTGATTTGCTGAGCCATCAACAGCAGCCAAAACTGTAAGACAGCATTTGGTTATGCCAATAAAAAGCCACCGGATGAAGGTGGCTTTTTTAATGCCTTAAAACCAGAAGGCCAGTGGTAAATTATCGTTTGATAGTTTGCCACTGGCCTCCCAGTTACCGCCTTTGTTGTGTTTTTCTTTACGTCGATAGCTGCCTTTGCCTTTCACATTCTTTTCTACCCGCTGACGGAATAGCGGGTCATGCAGCAGCGCCTCAATGGCGTTATCTTGAATCTGGCCTTTGGTGTGACGATATTTCGTCATGATAATGCTCCTGTAAAATATGAGGGATAAAACGGGGCGATAATACTGCCGGCGATATAAAAATTAAAGTGCCGTCAGCAACCTTTTTTGCCTTTGTCATCGCTGGCGCCCTGTTCCAAAGCTTCCAGGATCGAACAGTAGTTGCTGGTATGGGCGGTACCGCAGCAGGCGTCGCTCAGCCGTTTCAACGATTCACGCATCCGGGTCAGCTCCGCCAACTTGCTTTCCACTTCGCTCAGGCGCGCATCAACGATAGACTTCGATTCCTGGCAGGTGTGATGTTCCGGATCGACCCGGATCGACAGCAGCTCGGCGATCGTTTCCAGAGTAAAGCCCAACTGCTTGGCATAGCGGATAAAACGCAGCCGCTGCAGATCCTGCTCGGTGTACAGCCGATAACCGCCTTCAGTACGGACATTGTGATCCATCATGCCCTGCTTTTCATAGTAACGCACGGTATCCGGCGTCACTTCGGCAAGCTTGGCCAACTGACCTATCTTGAACATTACTTCTCCTCTCGGGTGAGTTTACCGTCCAGCGCACGCTGATATTCGCCATGCAAGAAGTCCGTGCTCATTCCAGCGTGACGCAACCGATGTTCCAGCAGCGCCATGCGCTTGCTGAGATCGACATAGTCCGGATGCTCACTGTTGATCCCTTGCAGTAAGTGAGCAACGGTTAATGCCTCTTTGCGATCTTCCAGCGCCGGCGGCAGATAACCGGCATTTTTCAGCAGGCGGTAACCGGCGCGTAGCTCAGCAGGCACCGCGCTGTCATCGTCCAGCACGAGCGGTTGTCCCTGGCCGGGCAGATTGTCGAACTCGCCTTTATCCTGGGCATCAAGGATATGACGTTCCGCCCATTGGTCGAGCAACCCCATAACAGACAGCCTCAGTGAGCTTATTGAATGAGTCTAAGCATAACGGATAGGAGCGGGGATCTTAAGCTCGGCGGGGGGAATTGAGCACATTTGGCTGGATTTGGACGTAAAAAAACCGGGCAAGCCCGGTTTTTTTACGCGTCTACAGATTACTCTGCAGTTGCTACTTCTGCTTGAGACTCAGCACGATCAACCAGCTCGATGTATGCCATCGGCGCGTTGTCGCCTGCGCGGAAGCCACACTTCAGAATGCGAGTGTAACCACCGGCACGGCTCGCGAAACGCGGGCCCAGCTCGTTAAACAGTTTTGCCACGATCTCGTTATCACGAGTACGGGCGAATGCCAGACGACGATTAGCTACGCTGTCGGTCTTGGCAAGAGTAATCAGCGGCTCAACAACGCGACGCAGCTCTTTTGCTTTTGGCAGGGTCGTCTTGATGATCTCATGACGAACCAAAGAGCCGGCCATGTTACGGAACATAGCCTGGCGATGGCTGCTGTTACGGTTCAGTTGACGACCACTCTTACGATGGCGCATGACCTTATCCTTCTCAGTAAAACCTTAACCTGTGATCCGGTTACTCGTCAGCAATGCTTGCCGGCGGCCAGTTTTCCAGGCGCATGCCCAGAGACAGACCACGTGAGGCCAGCACGTCTTTAATCTCGGTAAGAGATTTTTTACCCAGGTTTGGCGTTTTCAGCAACTCAACCTCGGTACGCTGTACCAGATCACCGATGTAGTGGATAGCTTCTGCCTTGAGGCAGTTAGCAGAGCGGACAGTCAATTCCAGATCGTCAACAGGGCGCAGCAAGATCGGATCGAATTCCGGTTTCTCTTCTTTAACTTCCGGCTGACGTACATCACGCAGGTCAACGAAAGCTTCAAGTTGTTCAGCCAGAATGGTGGCCGCACGGCGGATCGCCTCTTCAGGATCGATCGTGCCATTGGTCTCCATCTCGATGACCAGCTTATCCAAGTCAGTACGCTGTTCTACACGCGCAGCTTCAACATTGTAGGCGATACGCTCTACAGGGCTGTAGCAGGCGTCAACCAACAGACGACCGATTGGGCGCTCATCTTCTTCCGAATGAATTCGGGCAGAAGCCGGCACATAACCGCGACCGCGCTGAACTTTGATACGCATGCTGATAGCCGCGTTCTCATCAGTCAGGTGGCAGATCACGTGCTGAGGCTTGACGATTTCGACATCACCATCATGGGTGATGTCGGCAGCGGTCACAGGGCCAATGCCAGATTTATTCAGGGTAAGAATAACTTCGTCTTTGCCTTGAACTCTCACCGCCAGCCCTTTCAGGTTGAGCAGGATCTCCAGGATATCTTCCTGTACGCCTTCTTTGGTGCTGTACTCATGCAGTACACCATCAATCTCAACCTCGGTCACCGCGCAACCCGGCATAGATGAAAGCAGAATACGGCGCAGTGCGTTGCCAAGAGTATGGCCAAAGCCACGCTCTAAAGGCTCAAGGGTCACCTTGGCGTGCGTCGAACTGACTTGCTCGATATCTACCAGGCGCGGTTTTAGAAACTCTGTCACAGAACCCTGCATTGTGTCCTCTCTTTGGTACTAAGCTTTACTTGGAGTAAAGCTCGACGATCAGGTGTTCGTTAATGTCCGCAGACAGATCGGTACGTTCAGGCATACGCTTGAACACGCCTTCCATCTTAGCAGCATCAACTTCCAGCCAAGTCGGCTTTTCACGCTGCTCAGCCAGCTCCAGAGAAGCTTTAACACGAGACTGCTTTTTAGCTTTCTCGCGGATGCTGACTACGTCATTCGGAGATACCTGATAAGAAGCGATGTTAACAACGCGACCGTTTACCATAACTGCTTTGTGGCTAACCAGCTGACGTGACTCTGCACGAGTAGCGCCGAAGCCCATACGGTAAACAACGTTGTCCAGACGACCTTCCAGCAGCTGCAACAGGTTTTCACCGGTGTTGCCCTTCAGGCGGGTTGCTTCTTTGTAATAGTTACGGAATTGACGCTCCAGAATGCCGTACATACGGCGAACTTTCTGCTTCTCACGCAACTGAACACCGTAATCAGACAGACGCGGTTTACGCGCACCGTGCTGACCAGGTGCTTGTTCAATTTTACACTTGGAATCGATCGCGCGAACGCCAGACTTAAGGAACAGGTCTGTGCCCTCACGACGGCTCAGCTTGAGCTTAGGACCCAAATATCTTGCCATTTTCTTTCTCCAACAATCCTAAAAGCTGCGTTACACGCGGCGCTTTTTCGGCGGACGACAACCGTTATGAGGGATCGGAGTCACATCAGTAATATTAGTGATGCGGAAACCAGCCGCGTTCAGAGCGCGGATAGTAGACTCACGACCAGGACCAGGTCCTTTAACCATAACTTCCAGGTTCTTGATACCGTATTCTTTTACTGCGTCAGCACAACGTTCTGCTGCAACCTGTGCTGCGAACGGAGTGGACTTACGAGAACCACGGAAACCGGAACCACCGGCTGTTGCCCAACCCAAAGCATTACCCTGACGATCAGTGATGGTAACGATGGTGTTGTTGAAAGAAGCATGGATATGAGCCACGCCGTCAGAGACTTGCTTTCTTACACGCTTACGTGTACGAACAGGTGCCTTTGCCATTATTCAATAACCCCGATTATTTCTTGATCGGCTTGCGCGGACCCTTACGGGTACGAGCGTTGGTCTTGGTGCGCTGACCGCGTACCGGCAGACCACGACGATGACGCAAACCACGATAGCAACCAAGGTCCATAAGACGCTTGATGCTCAGGGTAATTTCACGACGCAAATCACCCTCAACGGTGTATTTGGCAACTGCATCACGAAGCTTTTCGATTTGCTCTTCAGACAGCTCACTGATCTTAACATTTTCAGCAATACCCGTGGATGCACAGATAGCCTGTGAACGGGTTTTACCGATACCGAAGATCGACGTTAAGGCGATAACGGTATGTTTATGATCAGGAATGTTAATGCCTGCTATACGGGCCACTATGCACTCCTACTATTTTATACAGCAACACCATTCTGAAAAGCCCGTTTTCAGGATACTCAAATAATGTTGCAGTGCGACATACAAAAGATTGGCTGGCTAATCTAGCCAGCTCAACCCAACTTTGCAAGAAAAATATGCGAGATAATCAGCCTTGACGCTGTTTATGCTTCGGCTCGGCGCTGCAAATCACACGAACGACACCGTTACGCTTAACGATTTTGCAGTTACGACATAATTTCTTGACGGAAGCACGAACTTTCATTTTTACTCTCCGTAACTTCTCAAACGAATCTGACTAGCGGTTATAGCCTTTCAGATTTGCTTTCTTCAATGCAGACTCGTACTGACTTGACATCATCAGAGTTTGCACTTGAGCCATAAAGTCCATGATGACGACAACCACGATCAGTAGCGAGGTACCACCAAAGTAGAATGGTACTTTCATTGCATCACGCATGAACTCCGGGATCAGGCAGATGAAAGTAATGTACATCGCGCCCACCAGGGTTAAACGCGTCATTACTTTATCGATATACTTCGCCGTTTGCTCTCCCGGACGAATTCCTGGTACGAAGGCACCGGACTTCTTCAGGTTATCTGCTGTCTCACGCGGGTTGAATACCAACGCCGTGTAGAAGAAACAGAAGAAGATGATTGCAGACGCATAGAGTAACACATAAAGCGGTTGCCCTGGCTGCAAATACAGCGAAATCGTAGTCAGCCAGTTCCAACCGGTACCGCCCCCAAACCATGATGCAATCGTGGCCGGGAACAGAATAATGCTGGAAGCGAAAATCGCCGGGATAACACCCGCCATGTTCACTTTCAACGGTAAGTGTGTACTCTGTGCTGCATAAACACGACGACCTTGTTGACGCTTCGCATAGTTAACGACGATACGACGTTGACCACGCTCGATGAAAACAACGAAGAAGGTTACTGCAAACACCAATACTGCAACCAACAGCAGCAGGAGGAAGTGCAGGTCGCCTTGCCGCGCTTGCTCGATAGTATGGGCCACTGCCGGCGGGAGCCCCGCTACAATACCCGCGAAGATAATGATCGAGATACCGTTGCCGATACCGCGCTCAGTAATCTGCTCACCCAGCCACATCAGGAACATTGTCCCGGTGACCAAGCTCACAACCGCAGTAAAGTAGAATGCAAAGCCTGGGTTTAACACCAGGCCCTGCATACCAGGCATATTCGGCAGACCGGTAGCAATACCGATCGACTGGAATATGGCCAATACCAGCGTACCGTAACGGGTGTACTGACTAATCTTGCGACGGCCAGCCTCCCCTTCTTTCTTGATTTCCGCCAACGCCGGATGAACCACCGTCAGCAGCTGGATAATGATCGACGCCGAAATATACGGCATGATCCCCAGAGCAAAGATAGAAGCACGGCTGAGGGCACCACCAGAGAACATGTTAAACATTTCAATGATAGTGCCTCTCTGCTGCTCAAGCAATTTGGCAAGCACAGTGGCATCGATACCAGGAATCGGAATGAAAGAGCCGATGCGGAAGACAATCAGCGCGCCGATGACAAACAAAAGTCTGCGCTTCAGCTCGCCGAGCCCGCCTTTAGCACTTTGAAAATCTAATCCTGGTTGCTTAGCCATCTGCTACTTATTCCTCAATTTTACCGCCAGCAGCCTCGATAGCAGCACGAGCGCCTTTGGTGACACGCAGACCACGCAGGGTTACCGGACGAGCGACTTCGCCAGAAAGTACAACTTTCGCGAATTCGATCTGGACACCAACTACGTTAGCGGCTTTCAGCGCGTTCAGGTCGATAACATCGCCTTCAACCAGAGCCAGTTCAGACAGACGAACTTCTGCCGTGATCATCGCTTTGCGTGAAGTGAAGCCGAATTTCGGCAGACGACGGTACAGAGGCATCTGACCACCTTCGAAACCACGACGTACGCCACCGCCAGAACGAGACTTCTGACCTTTGTGACCACGGCCGCCGGTTTTACCCAGGCCAGAACCAATACCACGACCTACACGCTTAGGCGCATGCTTGGCACCTTCAGCCGGAGACAGAGTATTTAAACGCATCTGTTACTCCTCAACTTTAACCATGTAGGAAACCAGGTTGACCATACCGCGAACAGCAGGAGTATCCTCGCGCTCTACGGTGTGACCAATACGACGCAGACCCAGACCGAGCAGAGTAGCTTTATGCTTCGGCAGACGGCCAATTGAGCTGCGAGTTTGTGTAACTTTAATAGTCTTAGCCATGGTCAATTACCCCAGAATGTCGGCAACGGATTTACCACGCTTAGCAGCGACCATTTCAGGAGACTTCATATTCGCCAGAGCGTCGATAGTTGCACGAACCACGTTGATCGGGTTGGTGGAACCATAAGCTTTAGCCAATACGTTGTGCACCCCAGCAACTTCGAGAACGGCGCGCATTGCACCGCCCGCGATGATACCGGTACCTTCATGAGCAGGCTGCATGAACACGCGAGAACCCGTGTGAGCGCCCTTAACAGGGTGCTGCAGGGTGCCGCTGTTCAGCGCGACGTTCATCATGTTGCGACGGGCTTTTTCCATCGCTTTCTGGATCGCTGCTGGAACTTCGCGTGCTTTGCCGTAGCCAAAACCAACGCGACCGTTACCATCACCAACTACAGTCAGTGCGGTAAAGCTGAAAATACGGCCACCTTTTACGGTTTTAGATACGCGGTTTACCGCGATCAGCTTTTCCTGCAGTTCGCCAGCTTGTTTTTCGATGTGAGCCATCTTAAACCTCTTCCTTAGAACTGAAGGCCAGCTTCACGGGCAGCATCTGCCAGTGCCTGGACTCGACCATGATATTGGAAACCGGAACGGTCAAAGGATACTTTCGCAATCCCTTTTTCCAACGCGCGCTCAGCCAGAGCTTTACCTACGGCTGCTGCTGCGTCTTTGTTACCGGAATACTTCAGTTGCTCCGCGATAGCTTTTTCTAAAGTAGAAGCGGCTACCAGTACTTCAGAACCGTTTGGAGCAATCACCTGTGCGTAAATGTGACGCGGGGTACGATGTACCACCAGGCGGGTTGCACCCAGCTCTTGGAGCTTGCGGCGTGCGCGGGTCGCACGACGGATACGAGCAGATTTCTTATCCATAGTGTTACCTTACTTCTTCTTAGCCTCTTTGGTACGCACGACTTCGTCGGCGTAACGAACACCCTTGCCTTTGTAAGGCTCAGGACGACGGTAAGCGCGCAGATCTGCTGCTACCTGGCCAATTACCTGCTTATCAGCGCCTTTCAGCACGATTTCAGTTTGGCTTGGGCATTCAGCAGTGATACCTGCCGGCAGCTGGTGATCGATAGGGTGAGAGAAGCCCAGGGCCAAATTCACCACGTTGCCTTTAACGGCAGCACGATAACCAACACCTACCAGTTGAAGCTTCTTGGTGAAGCCTTCGGTAACACCAACAACCATTGCGTTCAGCAGAGCGCGCGTGGTACCCGCTTGGGCCCATGCGTTAGCAAAACCTTCGCGCGGAGCGAAAGTCAGTGCGTTAGCTTCTTGCTTCACTTCAACGGCGTCGTGGATAGTACGAGTCAACTCGCCGTTTTTACCCTTAATCGAAATAACCTGACCGTTGAGTTTTACCTCTACGCCGGCAGGAATGACGACGGGTGCTTTTGCAACACGAGACATTCTTTCCTCCCGAATTAAGCTACGTAGCAGATAATCTCGCCACCAAGACCAGCCTGGCGAGCTGCACGATCGGTCATAACACCTTTAGAGGTAGAAACAACAGCGATACCCAAACCGGCCATAACTTTTGGCAGCTCATCTTTTTTCTTGTAGATGCGCAGACCTGGACGGCTGATACGTTGAATGCTTTCTACCACAGCTTTGCCCTGGAAGTACTTCAGTACCAATTCCAGAACAGGCTTGGCGTCGCCTTCGATTTTGAAATCTTCAATAAAACCTTCTTCCTTCAGCACGTTGGCAATTGCCACTTTCAGCTTGGAGGAAGGCATGGTGACCGCAACTTTGTTCGCGGCTTGACCGTTACGGATACGGGTCAGCATATCCGCGATCGGATCTTGCATGCTCATCTGTCTTTACTCCCGTGATTCAATTGGTAATTACCAGCTAGCCTTTTTCAAGCCTGGTACTTCACCGCGCATAGCGGCTTCACGAAGCTTAATACGGCTCAACCCGAATTTGCCCACATAACCATGTGGACGGCCAGTTTGGCGGCAGCGTTTACGCTGACGAGACGGGCTGGAATCACGCGGCAGAGTTTGCAGCTTGAGAACAGCATTCCAACGATCTTCATCGGATGCGTTCACATCAGAGATAATAGCTTTCAGTTCAGCGCGTTTTGCAAAGAACTTGTCAGCTAATTTCACGCGCTTGACTTCGCGTGCTTTCATTGATTGCTTAGCCATCAGTAACCCTGCCTTACTTGCGGAACGGGAAGTTAAAAGCAGCCAGCAGCGCGCGGCCTTCATCATCAGATTTCGCAGTAGTGGTAATGGTAATATCCAAACCACGAACGCGATCGACTTTGTCGTAGTCGATTTCTGGGAAGATGATTTGCTCACGCACGCCCATGCTGTAGTTGCCACGGCCATCGAATGACTTGGCGGACAGGCCACGGAAGTCACGGATACGTGGAACAGCAATGGAGATCAGACGCTCAAAGAACTCCCACATGCGTTCGCCACGCAGAGTTACTTTACAGCCGATCGGATAGCCCTGACGGATTTTGAAGCCTGCAACGGATTTGCGGGCTTTGGTGATCAACGGTTTTTGACCGGAGATAGCTGCCAGGTCCGCTGCTGCGTTATCCAGCAGTTTCTTGTCAGCAATCGCTTCACCAACACCCATGTTCAGGGTGATCTTCTCGACCCGAGGGACTTGCATGACAGAGTTGTAATCAAACTGAGACATCAGTTGTTTGACTACCTCGTCTTTGTAGTAATCATGCAGTTTCGCCATCGTATTACTCCAAATTACTTGATAGTTTCGCTGTTAGATTTGAAGAAACGGACTTTTTTGCCGTCTTCAAATCTAAAGCCTACACGGTCAGCCTTGCCGGTAGCCGCGTTGAAGATAGCAATGTTAGAAACCTGAATTGCAGCTTCTTTCTCAACAATGCCGCCTGGTTGGTTCAGAGCCGGAACCGGCTTCTGGTGTTTCTTAACCAGGTTGATGCCTTCAACAATGACCTTGCCAGCAGACAGGACATTTTTTACTTTACCGCGCTTACCTTTGTCTTTCCCGGTAATCACGATAACTTCGTCATCACGACGGATCTTCGCTGCCATGTTCGCTCCTTAGAGTACTTCTGGTGCCAGAGAGATAATTTTCATGAACTTCTCATTACGCAGTTCACGAGTTACCGGCCCAAAAATACGCGTACCGATTGGCTGCTCGCTGTTATTGTTCAAAATAACGCATGCATTGCCATCGAAGCGAATGACAGAACCGTCCGGGCGACGTACACCCTTCTTGGTGCGCACCACTACCGCCTTCAGAACATCGCCTTTCTTCACCTTACCGCGAGGAATTGCTTCCTTGATGGTAATTTTGATGATGTCGCCGACGCCTGCGTAGCGACGGTGCGAGCCACCTAGAACCTTGATACACATTACGCGACGTGCACCGGAGTTGTCGGCGACGTTCAGCATAGTCTGTTCTTGGATCATTTTAGTGCTCCGCTAATGTCAACTACTACTTTAAAGACCCAAGTAAAAATTAGGCCGTTGAAAAGCCCCATAACCGAGGGCGCAGCATTATAACACCGCTTACTTGGTATGGGTAGAAAAAATAAACGGCTCATTTTCTGAGCCGTTTATTAAGTGAGAGCCAGCTACTCTATTACAGAATCGCTTTCTCTACAACGCGAACCAACGTCCAGGACTTGGTCTTGGACAGTGGGCGGCATTCGCGGATTTCAACCACGTCGCCGGTACCACATTCGTTGTTCTCGTCATGTACGTGCAGCTTGGTCGTACGTTTGATGAATTTCCCGTAGATTGGGTGCTTCACAGTACGCTCGATAGCAACAACGATGGATTTCTCCATTTTATCGCTAACAACACGACCCTGCAGGGTACGGATAACTTCAGTCATTTACACACCCGCCTTTTGAGTCAGTAAAGTCTTAACGCGTGCGACGTCACGACGCACTTGTTTCAACAGGTGAGTTTGTTGCAGCTGGCCACTGGCCGCCTGCATGCGCAAGTTGAATTGCTCACGCAGCAGGTTGAGCAGCTCGGCATTCAGCTCTTCAACGCTTTTTTCACGCAGCTCTTGTGCTTTCATTACATCACCGTCTTAGTTACAAAGGTGGTTTTGATCGGCAGTTTCGCTGCTGCCAGTTTGAATGCCTCGCGGGCAACCTCTTCTGGCACGCCGTCCATTTCGTACAGGACCTTACCAGGCTGGATCAGGGCAACCCAATACTCCACGTTACCCTTACCTTTACCCATACGCACTTCCAGCGGCTTCTCGGTGATCGGTTTGTCCGGGAATACACGGATCCAGATCTTGCCTTGACGCTTAACTGCACGAGTCATTGCACGACGAGCTGCTTCGATTTGACGAGCAGTCAGACGGCCACGGCCAACAGCTTTCAGACCGAAAGTGCCGAAGCTAACATCCGTACCTTGCGCCAGACCACGGTTGCGGCCCTTGTGCACCTTACGGAATTTTGTACGCTTTGGTTGTAACATCAGCGACTCTCCTTACTTGCGGCCTTTACGCTGCTGCTTTTTAGGTTGAGCAGCCGGTTCCGGTTGTTCAACTGCAGCCATACCACCCAGGATCTCACCTTTGAAGATCCATACCTTAACGCCGATTACACCATAAGTGGTGTGCGCTTCAGATGTGTTGTAGTCGATGTCCGCACGCAGAGTGTGCAATGGAACACGACCTTCGCGGTACCATTCGGTACGTGCGATTTCAGCGCCGCCAAGACGGCCGCTTACTTCAACTTTGATACCTTTAGCGCCAAGACGCATTGCGTTCTGTACTGCACGCTTCATAGCACGACGGAACATAACGCGACGTTCCAGCTGAGAAGTGATGCTGTCAGCAACCAATTTAGCGTCGAGTTCCGGTTTACGGACTTCGGCGATGTTGATCTGTGCAGGAACGCCAGCGATGTCCGCTACGACCTTGCGCAGTTTTTCGACGTCTTCACCTTTCTTGCCGATAACGATGCCTGGGCGAGCAGTGTGAATGGTCACACGGATGCTCTTCGCAGGACGCTCGATAACGATGCGAGAAACGGAAGCTTTCGACAGTTCCTTAGTCAGGAATTGACGAACTTTAAAGTCGCTGTCCAGGTTGTCAGCGAATTCTTTGGTATTCGCATACCAAGTAGAGTTCCAAGGTTTGACAATACCCAGGCGAATACCATTAGGATGTACTTTCTGACCCATTGCTAGTCTCCAGAGTCTCAGCGATCGGACACAACCACAGTAATGTGGCTGGTGCGCTTCAGGATGCGATCTGCACGACCTTTTGCACGCGGCATAATGCGCTTCATGCTTGGGCCTTCGTCTACGAAGATTTTCGTAACTTTCAGATCATCGATGTCAGCGCCATCGTTGTGTTCTGCGTTAGCAATGGCAGACTCCAGCACTTTCTTAACCAGACCAGCAGCTTTCTTGTTGGTGTAGGTCAGAGTTTCCAGAGCTTGCGACACTTTCTTACCGCGAATCAGGTCAGCAACAAGGCGAACCTTCTGAGCAGAAGAACGAGCGTGGCGATGTTTAGCGATAGTTTCCATCTCTTCCTCCTACCTTAGCGCTTTTTAGCTTTTTTATCAGCCGCATGGCCGCGATAAGTACGAGTCGGCGCGAATTCACCCAGTTTGTGACCGACCATTTCATCGGAAACGAACACTGGTACGTGCTGACGACCATTATGGACAGCGATGGTCAAACCGATCATGTTAGGAAAGATCGTTGAACGACGGGACCAAGTGCGCAAAGGCTTCTTGTCACCGCTTTCCACCGCTTTCTCTACCTTCTTCAGCAAGTGCAGGTCAATAAAAGGACCTTTCTTGAGAGAACGTGGCATGGCTTATCCTCTAATTATTTTTTGCTACGGCGACGTACGATGAACTTATCAGTACGCTTGTTGCTACGGGTCTTCTTACCTTTGGTCTGAACGCCCCACGGAGTTACCGGGTGCTTACCAAAGTTACGACCTTCACCACCACCGTGCGGGTGATCTACCGGGTTCATCGCCGTACCGCGAACGGTAGGACGAACACCACGCCAACGTGCAGCACCTGCTTTACCCAGAACGCGAAGCATGTGTTCAGCGTTACCGACTTCACCCAGGGTGGCGCGGCAATCAGCTGGAACTTTACGCATTTCGCCGGAGCGCAGACGCAGAGTTACGTAGGAACCATCACGAGCAACGATCTGAACGTAGGCACCAGCGGAGCGAGCCATCTGGCCGCCTTTGCCTGGTTTCATTTCTACGTTGTGAACCGTTGAACCAACTGGAATGTTGCGCATCGGCAGGGTGTTACCCGCTTTGATTGCAGCATCAACGCCAGATTGAATCTGGTCACCAGCTTTCAGGCCTTTCGGCGCCAGGATGTAACGGCGTTCGCCGTCTTTGTACAGAACCAGCGCGATGTTCGCGGAACGGTTCGGATCGTACTCCAGACGCTCAACCACAGCAGGGATACCGTCTTTGTTGCGCTTGAAGTCAACCAGACGATAATGTTGCTTGTGGCCACCACCGATATGACGGGTGGTGATACGGCCATTGTTGTTACGACCACCGCTTTTGCTCAGTTTTTCCAGCAGCGGGGCATAAGGTTTACCCTTGTGCAGCTCAGGGTTAACCACTTTAACAACGTGGCGACGACCCGGAGATGTAGGTTTACATTTAACAATTGCCATTGTTCTTACTCCTCCGACTTACTCTGCGCCGCCGATGAAGTCCAGATTCTGGCCTTCTTTCAGGGTGACGTAAGCTTTTTTCCAGTCGCTACGACGACCAACACGCTGACCGTGACGTTTCACTTTCCCTTTAACAACCAGGGTGTTCACGTCTTCGACTTCGACTTCAAACAGTTTCTGCACTGCAGCTTTGATTTCTGCTTTGGTCGCGTCTTTGGCAACTTTGAGAACGATGGTGTTGCTTTTTTCCATCGCAGCGGATGCTTTTTCAGATACGTGCGGTGCACGCAGCACTTTCAGCAAACGTTCTTCACGGATCATGCCAGCATCTCCTCAACTTGCTTCACAGCATCAGCAGTCATAACCACTTTGTCGAAGGCGATCAGGCTAACCGGATCGATACCTGCTACATCGCGCACGTCAACCTTGTACAGGTTGCGAGCTGCCAGGAACAGATTCTCATCCAGTTCACCGGTCACGATCAGCACGTCTTCCAGAGCCATATCTTTCAGTTTCTGTGCCAGCAGCTTAGTTTTAGGCGCTTCTACAGAGAACTTCTCGACAACGATCAGACGATCTTGACGTACCAACTCGGACAGGATGCTTTTCAGCGCGCCGCGGTACATCTTTTTGTTTACTTTCTGACTGTGGTCCTGCGGCTTAGCAGCAAAGGTCACGCCGCCTGAACGCCAGATCGGGCTCTTTACAGAACCTGAACGCGCACGGCCGGTGCCTTTCTGACGCCATGGCTTTTTGCCGGAACCAGTTACTTCAGCACGGGTCTTCTGAGCACGGGTACCTTGACGGGCACCTGCTGCATAAGCAACAACAACCTGGTGTACCAGCGCTTCGTTGAAATCACGACCGAAGGTAGTTTCGGAAACAGTCAGCGCGCTTTGCGCGTCTTTCAATACTAATTCCATTGCTATCCCCTTACGCCTTCACAGCTGGTTTAACGATCAGGTTGCCACCGGTTGCGCCCGGTACAGCACCCTTAACCAGCAGCAGGTTGCGCTCAGCGTCAACACGTACTACGTCCAGGCTCTGAACGGTTACGCGCTCATCACCCAGGTGGCCAGCCATTTTCTTGCCTTTGAACACTTTGCCCGGAGTCTGGTTCTGACCGATAGAACCCGGAACGCGGTGAGACAAGGAGTTACCGTGGGTAGCGTCTTGGGTACGGAAGTTCCAGCGCTTAACAGTGCCAGCAAAACCTTTACCTTTAGAAGTACCGGTAACATCGACTTTTTTAACGTCAGCGAAGATTTCTACGCTAATTTCCTGACCTGCAGCGAATTCTTGACCTTCTTCCAGGCGGAATTCCCACAGACCACGGCCAGCTTCAACGCCAGCTTTAGCGAAATGGCCCGCTTCCGGCTTGGTTACACGGTTAGCTTTTTTGCTACCAGTGGTAACCTGAACGGCACGGTAACCGTCGGTGTCCAGGCTTTTAACCTGAGTCACGCGGTTCGCTTCAATTTCAATTACGGTTACTGGGATAGAAACGCCATCTTCAGTGAAGATACGGGTCATACCCACTTTTTTACCGACTAAACCAATCATTGTTTCAACCTCTCAATCGCTCAATGACCTGATTAACCCAGGCTGATCTGCACGTCTACACCGGCAGCCAGATCCAGACGCATCAGAGCATCAACGGTTTTCTCGGTTGGCTCAACGATGTCAACCAGACGCTTGTGAGTGCGAATCTCGTACTGATCGCGCGCGTCTTTGTTGACGTGCGGAGAGATCAGAACGGTAAAGCGCTCTTTGCGAGTTGGCAGCGGGATCGGACCACGGACTTGCGCACCAGTGCGCTTTGCAGTCTCGACGATTTCCGCGGTTGATTGATCGATCAGACGATGATCAAACGCTTTCAGGCGGATACGGATTCTTTGGTTCTGCATGAGACCAGAGCTCCAATTATTTATAAACGTAAATAATTACTCCTCACACCCATTTCGATTGATGGGGGAGTGTAATCGTCAACATATAACCCCCATATCGGGAGTATTGTTCGAAAGGCAAAAAAGGCCTGCCAATCGACTGATTCGCTAAAATCAGGCTTACCAAGATTAGGTAAGCCCGCGCATTATACGCAAAATGGCCCAGGAAGCAAGCCGCAGTTGGAAATATGCTCAGGAAATCGTCATTTTTGCGCGTTCAGTGGCAGTTGCCGTGTTAACACGGTAAACAGGTAATGAATTAGGCTTGGCGGGAACACTCTCCCCTGCCCCGCCGAGAAAACGGCCGCCGGCAGGAGAGACGATGACGAATGGACGGAAGGTTTACTCTTTGCGCTCTAAAATCTGGGCCTGGGCATAGTTCTGAATACCGAGACGGGCAATCAGATCCAGCTCCGTTTCCAGCCAGTCGATATGCTCTTCTTCATCGGCCAGGATATCAATCATCAAATCGCGGCTAACGTAATCGTGGATCGAATCGGCATAGGCGATGCCTTCGCGCAGGTTCTTAGCGCCCGCCAGCTCCAGCGCCAGATCGGAACGCAGCATCTCTTCAATGTCTTCGCCGATATTCAGCTTGCCGAGATCTTGCAGATTCGGTATCCCTTCCAGGAACAGGATACGCTCGATGTAGCGATCGGCATGTTTCATTTCGTCGATCGACTCGTGATATTCCTTGTCGTTGAGGCGCATTAAGCCCCAATTCTTGAACATTCGGGCGTGCAGGAAATATTGATTGATGGCAACCAGCTCGTTGCCGAGCAGTTTATTGAGGTGAGCAATGATCTTTTTATCGCCTTTCATAGGTAACTCCTCCTGGCCAGTTCTAAAAGTGTAGAACCTGTAAGCCAAGAGTCAAAAATAACCTTACCCTTTGTTAGGCAACTTCATGCATTGGGATGATAGTTCCGCGTTCCTCCACCATAATCTGTCTTGCCTGACGAATGCACTTTCCACAATCGGTACCAATCGGCACAAGTTCACGCAGTTGCTTCATGGTATGGGGATTGTGCTGACGCACCGCATTACGGATCGCTTTGTCAGTCACCGCATTACACAGACATACATACATAGAGAGACTCACTTCTTAACCAATGCATTGAGTCTAAATAGGAATGGTTTTTATTTCAATTAAGATTTGTACAAATTGCATAAAAAAAGGGCACCGAAGTGCCCTTTTTTGTGTCGAAAAATTATTCGCGATTAAGCGATAACTTTAGCAACAACACCAGCGCCTACAGTACGGCCGCCTTCACGGATTGCGAAACGCAGACCGTCGTCCATCGCGATTGGGTGAATCAGGGTTACAACCATGTTCACGTTGTCGCCTGGCATTACCATCTCTACGCCTTCTGGCAGTTCGATGGTACCGGTCACGTCAGTAGTACGGAAGTAGAACTGTGGACGGTAGCCTTTGAAGAATGGCGTGTGACGACCACCTTCATCTTTGCTCAGGATGTACACTTCAGATTCGAACTGGGTGTGCGGCTTGATAGAGCCTGGTTTAGCCAGTACCTGACCACGTTCGATTTCTTCACGTTTGATACCACGCAGCAGAACACCTACGTTCTCACCAGCACGGCCTTCGTCCAGCAGTTTGCGGAACATTTCAACGCCAGTACAGGTAGACTTAACGGTGTCTTTGATACCAACGATTTCAACTTCTTCGCCAACTTTGATGATACCGCGCTCAACACGACCGGTAACAACGGTACCACGACCGGAGATGGAGAATACGTCTTCGATTGGCAGCAGGAACGGCTTGTCGATAGCACGCTCTGGCTCTGGGATGTAGCTGTCCAGCGCTTCGGCCAGTTCGATGATTTTCGCTTCCCACTCAGCTTCGCCTTCCAGCGCTTTCAGCGCGGAACCGCGGATCACTGGCAGGTCGTCGCCTGGGAAGTCGTACGCGGACAGCAGTTCGCGAACTTCCATTTCTACCAGTTCCAGCAGCTCTTCATCATCAACCATGTCGCATTTGTTCATGAATACGATGATGAAAGGAACGCCAACCTGACGACCCAGCAGGATGTGCTCACGGGTCTGAGGCATTGGGCCGTCAGTCGCAGCAACTACCAGGATCGCGCCGTCCATCTGAGCAGCACCGGTGATCATGTTTTTCACGTAGTCGGCGTGCCCTGGGCAGTCAACGTGCGCGTAGTGGCGAGTCGGGGTGTCATACTCAACGTGAGAGGTGTTGATGGTGATACCACGAGCTTTTTCTTCTGGCGCGTTATCGATCTGGTCGAAAGCACGTGCAGAACCGCCGTAGGTTTTAGCCAGAACGGTGGTGATCGCTGCAGTCAGGGTAGTTTTACCGTGGTCAACGTGGCCGATAGTACCAACGTTAACGTGCGGTTTTGTACGTTCAAATTTTTCTTTAGACACGGCTATATTCCTTACTATAGCGCTCTCCCCTTCTGGAGAGAGCACGGGACTTTGGTTTTAACCCTGCGGCTTATTTGCCACGGGCTTCGATTACGGCCTGAGCGACGTTGTTCGGTGCATCATCATACTTCAGGAATTCCATGGTGTATGATGCGCGACCTTTAGTCAGAGAACGCAGCTGAGTTGCGTAGCCGAACATTTCGGACAACGGTACTTCAGCGTGGATCTTAACGCCAGTCACTTCAGATTCCTGACCGCGCAGCATGCCGCGACGACGGCTCAAGTCACCGATAACGTCACCGGTGTTCTCTTCTGGAGTCTCAACTTCAACCTTCATGATAGGCTCAAGCAGAACTGGTTTCGCTTTCTTAAAGCCTTCTTTAAAGGCGATAGATGCGGCCAGTTTAAACGCCAGTTCAGAGGAGTCAACGTCGTGGTAAGAACCGAAGTGCAGACGAATACCCATATCTACTACCGGGTAACCAGCCAACGGACCAGACTTCAACTGCTCCTGGATGCCTTTATCAACGGCAGGGATGTATTCGCCAGGAATTACGCCGCCTTTGATGTCGTTGATGAACTCGTAACCTTTCGGGTTAGAGCCCGGCTCCAGTGGGTACATGTCGATCACAACGTGACCGTACTGACCGCGACCACCAGACTGCTTGGCGTGCTTACCTTCAACATCGGTAATCTTCGCGCGAATCGCTTCGCGGTAAGCTACCTGAGGTTTGCCCACGTTAGCTTCAACGTTGAATTCACGCTTCATGCGGTCAACGATGATGTCGAGGTGCAGTTCACCCATACCAGCGATGATGGTCTGGTTAGACTCTTCGTCAGTCCATACGCGGAATGACGGGTCTTCTTTAGCCAGACGGCCCAGAGCCAGACCCATTTTCTCTTGGTCAGCTTTGGTTTTTGGTTCAACGGCGATAGAGATTACCGGCTCAGGGAATTCCATACGCTCCAGGATGATTGGAGAGTCTGGATCACACAGGGTGTCCCCGGTGGTCACGTCTTTCAGACCGATCGCAGCGGCGATGTCGCCTGCGCGAACTTCTTTGATCTCTTCACGCTTGTTGGCGTGCATCTGAACGATACGGCCGAAACGCTCGCGCGCAGCCTTAACGGAGTTCAGCACGGTGTCGCCGGAGTTAACAACGCCGGAGTACACGCGGAAGAAGGTCAGGTTACCTACGAACGGGTCGGTAGCGATTTTGAACGCCAGAGCAGAGAACGGCTCGTCATCACTTGCGTGACGCTCAGCCGGGGTGTCTTTACCGTCGTCCAGGATACCGTTGATCGCAGGAACGTCAGTTGGCGCCGGCAGGTATTCGATTACCGCATCCAGCATCGCCTGTACGCCCTTGTTCTTGAACGCAGAACCACAGGTAACCAGGATGATTTCGTTGTTCAGCACGCGCTGACGCAGAGCGGACTTGATTTCTGCCTCGGTCAGCTCTTCGCCGCCCAGGTATTTTTCCATCAGCTCTTCGGAAGCTTCCGCAGCGGATTCGATCAGGTTCTGGCGCCATTCTTCAGCCAGTTCCATCATGTCAGCCGGGACGTCTTCGTATTCGAAGGTAACGCCTGCGTCTTCTTCGTTCCAGTTGATCGCCTTCATCTTCACCAGGTCGATAACGCCGGTGAATTTGTCTTCTGCGCCGATAGCCAGCTGCAGAGGAACAGGGTTAGCGCCCAGACGAGTTTTGATCTGGCCAACAACTTTCAGGAAGTTAGCGCCCATACGGTCCATTTTGTTAACGAACGCGATACGTGGCACTTTGTATTTGTTAGCCTGACGCCATACGGTTTCAGACTGTGGCTGAACACCACCAACAGCACAGTAAACCATTACCGCGCCATCCAGCACACGCATGGAACGTTCTACTTCGATGGTGAAGTCAACGTGCCCTGGGGTGTCGATGATGTTTACGCGATGCGGTTCGAACTGCTTGGCCATACCAGACCAGAAGGCAGTAGTCGCTGCAGAAGTGATGGTAATACCACGCTCCTGCTCCTGTTCCATCCAGTCCATGGTGGCAGCGCCGTCATGAACTTCACCGATTTTGTGATTTACACCGGTGTAGAACAGAATACGTTCGGTAGTGGTGGTTTTACCGGCGTCGATGTGAGCACTGATACCGATGTTACGGTAGCGTGCAATGGGTGTTGTACGAGCCATTTGATTCCTCTATTCCTAGGGCGTTCAAGTTCAGTTAACCCAAGCGGGCCGATTTGACGCGCCCGCTTGGTTAGCATGACTACAGCCGGGTGATTACCAGCGGTAGTGGGCGAACGCCTTGTTGGCTTCGGCCATACGGTGAACGTCTTCACGCTTCTTAACAGCAGAACCTTTGTTCTCTGCTGCGTCAGACAGCTCGTTCGCCAGGCGCAGAGCCATGGATTTATCACCGCGTTTACGTGCAGCATCAACGATCCAACGCATTGCCAGAGCATTACGACGAACCGGGCGGACTTCAACTGGTACCTGATAAGTAGAACCGCCAACGCGACGCGACTTAACTTCTACAGTCGGGCGAACGTTGTCGAGAGCGACTTCGAAAGCTTCCAGGTGATCTTTACCAGAACGCTGAGCCAGGGTCTCCAGCGCGGTATAGACGATTGCTTCTGCAGTAGATTTTTTACCGTCTACCATCAGGATATTTACAAATTTGGCCAGCAGCTCAGATCCGAACTTAGGATCTGGCAGGATTTTACGTTGGCCGATTACGCGACGACGTGGCATGGAAATACTCCGTTGTTAATTCAGGATTGTCCAAAACTCTACGAGTTTATTTTGACATTAAAGTTAAAACGTTTGGCCTTACTTAACGGAGAACCATTAAGCCTTTGGCTTCTTCACGCCGTACTTGGAACGAGCTTGCTTACGGTCTTTAACACCGGAGCAGTCAAGTGCACCACGGACGGTGTGGTAACGCACACCTGGCAGGTCTTTTACACGACCGCCACGGATCAGGATTACGGAGTGTTCCTGCAGGTTGTGGCCTTCGCCACCGATGTAGGAAGTCACTTCGAAACCGTTGGTCAAACGCACACGGCAAACTTTACGCAGTGCGGAGTTTGGTTTTTTCGGGGTAGTGGTATATACGCGGGTGCATACGCCACGTTTCTGCGGGCAGGCTTCCAGCGCTGGAACGTTGCTTTTAGCAGCCTTCACAGAGCGTGGTTTGCGAACCAGCTGGTTAATTGTTGCCATTAAAAAAGCTCCTGGTTTTTGCTTCGTACTAGCTTCGTAAACATGTGATAAATCCCCTCGTATGCACTACTGGCAAAGTACGAGGACGCAGAATTTTAGGGCTGACCAGTATGGGTGTCAAGAAATATACAACATCACCGTCATCACCAGGCCATTTGGCTGCGGTGTTGTTCGGTTAATTCAACGAAGTGATTATAGCCGACGACAGTGATTTTGTGCGAAAAATGACCAATCAACCCCCTGGCTTCCAGGTCGTCCTGCAGCGCATAAAGGGATATGGGGGCGGCGAGCAGCGATTCAAGATGGGCGCTACCAACAAGGCCTGCGAGCACGCCATCCTGCAGCAGCAGCAGCGCGTCGCCCTCCGCGGTCAGGCGCAACAGCGCGGGCAGGTCACATTGGTTTGGCGAATTGCTCAGGGTATACAACATCAGAAGTTCCTAAAACGTCATTACGGCGTCGTAGCCGGCCAATTCACGGCGCAGTTCGTCCGGCGCCAGCACCTCGGCATCCAGCACCCAATCGGTCACCTGACTCAGCCCGCGTTCCTGCAGCGAAGCCTGGCACAGATAACACCGCTCCACGTCATACAGCGGCAGTACGCCGAAAGTGGCGATATAATTGCGCGCCAAAATCTTTTCCGGTTGCTGGCCCGGCAACAGCTGCAACACGCCATCACCGATAAAAAACACCCCCAAATCCTCACTGAGCGCCGACGTGGCGAGCAGCGCATCCAGCCCTTCCCTGCCGCCGGCGCCGCCATGCGGCCCGTGGGTGAAAACAAAAGCGACTCGTTTCATCATTTCCTCAGAACTGCACCAGACGGTCGCAACTCAGCGACGCTTCGGCCAGGGAACCCAGCCCGCTCAGGGTAAAACCGGGCTGCAGGTTGGCGCCGGCCAGCCCCTGCTGCTGCGCTTCCTGTTCGTCGGTGACGCCCCGACGCAGCGCGGCGGCCACGCAGACGTTGAGCGCTACGCCGTGTTGCTGCGCGAGCTGCGTCCAGCCGCGCACCAGATCGAATTCGTCGCTGGCGGGCGCGGTTAACCGGTTGGCGTTCAACACCCCTTCACGGTAGAAAAAGACGCTGGAAAGACGGTGCCCTTTCGCCAGCAAAGCCTGAGCGAATTGATAGGCGCTGCTGGCCTGCTGCGTGCCATAAGCCGGGCCGGTAACCAACAGACAATAGTCGAGCATCAGCGGTCGCTTCCCACCAGATCGCCGCTTTTAAACTGGCGAATGTACAGATAGACGGTGTGTTTGGAGATATTCAGACGATCCGCCACCTGGTTGATCGCATCCTTGATGTCGAAGATGCCTTTCTCATAGAGATTGAGCACCACCTGTCGATTCTTGGCGTTATTGGACACCGAGCGGTCGGCGTTCACCTCTTCGATGGTGAACTCCAGCGTCTGCGCCACCAGATCGTCGACGGAAGAGGCGAAGTTCACCGACGACGGCACGTCCTGCGCTGTCGGCGGCATAAAGGTTTGCATGATCTGCGAGAACGGCACGTCGAGGTTCATGTTGATGCACAACAAACCAATCACTCGCTGCTCGCGATTGCGAATGGCGATAGTCACCGATTTCATCAATACGCCGCTCTTGGCGCGGGTAAAGTAGGCTTTCGACACGCTGCTGTCGTCGCCGGCCATGTCGTGCAGCATGCGCAGCGCCAGGTCGGTAATCGGCGAGCCGATTTTGCGCCCCGTGTGTTCCCCGTTGGCGATGCGCACCGCCGAGCTGTTCAGGTCTTCCAGCGCGTGCAATACGATTTCGCAGTGGCCGCCGATCAACATCGCCAGCCCGTCGACCACCGCTTCATAGGATTTCAGGATTTCATGATCCGTTTGAGTAAACGGACGTTCATTCAGCAAATCAAGTTCGCTGGCTTCGCTGGATAAAAGCGAATTCGACATCGAAGATACCACCCTCATAGATCGCCTGTGCCAGGGGGCGCAGCTAAAACCGCTCGGGCCGGATCGCTGCCGTCGTCGGCGCGCTGCAGCGCGGCTGGCTGAGAGCGGCATAAAACGGCGCGATGACATCCGCGGGCGAGGCGGCCGGGAACAATTTTAGGTACACGCCCTAAGGGGCAGACGCATGACTGATAAGTCAGAATTATTAGTCTAGCAAAGCGGCCGGAGCAAAGTCCTTGCGTTTGCGCGTGGTATTGACGTTAAGCCCGATGCCCGGCAGGCGTCAAGCGTTCAATGGAGAGAGCGGTAGCGGCTGCCGAAATGAAAACCGCCGCGGAGGGCATCCGCGGCGGTGGCAAACAGAGCGACGAGATTATTTCGCTTTGGCGTCGGCTTTGGCGTCGGCCGGTTTTTCGGCTTTAGCGTCAGCTTTCGGCGCCGCTTTCACATCCAGCAGCTCGACGTCGAAGACCAGCGTGGAGTTAGCCGGGATGCCCGGAACGCCGGTTTTACCGTAGGCCAGCGCCGGTGGGATCACCAGCTTGATTTTGCCGCCTTTCTTGATGTGCTTCAGGCCTTCGGTCCAGCCAGGGATCACACCATCCAGACGGAATGACAGCGGCTCACCGCGGGTGTAGGAGTTATCGAACTCGGTACCGTCGGTCAGGGTGCCTTTGTAGTTCACTACCACGGTGTCGCTGTCTTTCGGCGCTTCACCCGCACCCGGTTTCTCTACCTGATACAGCAGGCCGGATTCGGTTTTCTTCACGCCTTTTTCTTTAGCGAAGCTGTCGCGATACTTGGCGCCTTTGGTTTCGTTGTCCTTGGCGTCCTGCTCCATCTTCGCCTGAGCGGAAGCCTTCACGCGCGCTTCAAAGCCCTGCAGGGTCTTTTCGATGTCGGCGTCGTTCAGCTTGCTCTTGTTAGCGAAAGCGTCCTGAACGCCGGCGATCAGCTGATCTTTGTCCAGCTTGATGCCCAGCTTCTCTTGCTCTTTCAGAGAGTTGTCCATGTAACGGCCAAGAGAGGCGCCCAGTGCGTAAGCCGCTTGCTCGTCGTCGTTTTTGAACTTGCCGGTGCTTGGCGCTGCTGCCGCGTCTGCCGCCGGTTTAGCGGCATCGGCTGCCATGACCTGGGTCGCATTCAGAGCAAAAGCCATGGTGGTTGCCAGAAGCGTGACTTTAAACAAAGATTTCATCCATTTCTCCAGTGTCTGAAGCAATGCCCCAAACAATCATTAGGTAAGATAACCGGGCTACTATAGCTGCCTGAAACAAAACAAAACAGTCGCACAGGTAACCAATCGAGTCAAAGTGTGACTCCCGCTTTGCCAAGAAGTTTCCCGCTGCGTGCTACTCACATGATAAATCAGATTTTTCTTGCAGAATATTCGGCGAGGTTAGCAAAAAACGGCGAATCAGGCGTGCAGCTTTTCAGCACTTTACACTGCCGATCGCAACGTTGCGCGCCGCCCAAAGAAATAGCGCGGGCAAACCCGACGCCAGCTGTTACCATAGCGCCGAATCAGGATTTTATCGCGTCAGAGGTAGCCTCATGCACAACGCCGACATTCAAAGCCTGCTACAGCGGCTTGAAGAACTGGAAAGCCGTCAGGCTTTTCAAGAGCTCACTATCGAAGAGCTTAACCAGACCGTCACCCAGCATCAGATGGAAATGCTGAAGATGCGCGAGCACCTGCGCATGTTGACCGACAAACTGCGCTCGACCCAAACCTCGATGATCGCCTCGCAATCGGAAGAAACCCCTCCGCCGCACTATTGAGGGGCGCCGCGCATAAAAAAGGGCAGCCAATGGCTGCCCTCTCGTCTCGGGATTGCGTTCTGCTTAGTGGCAGCCGCAACCGCCGTTGCCGCAACCGCCTTTACCGTGGTCGTGACCATGGTCGTGATCGTGGCTGTGGCCGTGACCGCCGCAGCAGCCTTCACCGTGCTCGTGGTGATGATCGTGCTCGCCGTGTACGTGACCGTGCGCCAGTTCTTCTGCGGTCGCTTCGCGGATCGCGACAACTTCCACGTTGAAGTTCAGGTTTTGGCCGGCCAGCATGTGGTTGCCGTCAACCACAACGTGGTCGCCGTCAACTTCGGTGATTTCAACCGGTACCGGGCCCTGATCGGTGTCAGCCAGGAAACGCATGCCGACCTGCAGTTCGTCAACGCCCATGAAGACGTCTTTCGGTACGCGCTGCACCAGGTTTTCGTCGTAGTTGCCGTACGCGTCGTTCGCGCCGACGTGAACGTCAAAACGATCGCCAACGTCGTGGCCTTCGAGCGCTTTTTCCAGACCTGCGATCAGAGAACCATGCCCGTGCAGATAGTCCAGCGGTGCGCTCACCGGAGACTCATCAACCAAAACACCGTCTTCTGTACGTACTTGGTAAGCCAGGCTGACCACCAAGTCTTTTGCTACTTTCATGATATCTCCTACCGTTGGCTACTAGGACGCGCACCGTTATCGGGATACGCGCCTTTTCCGGACAGATTGTAACGGAAATCTGCCTCGCTGTACCCTCCGGGATAAAAAAACGCTACTTCGGCTGAAAAATGCCGATCACCTGCTCTTGCGGTCGAACGTGTTTTTCCACCTGTTGTTCGGTCTGGCGCTGGTGATGGCCGCACTTGACGCACTCCACCACTTCCACCTGATCCTCCCGCCATACCGCCAGCGTATCCATGGCGCTACAGCTCGGGCACACCGCTCCGGCGATAAATCTCTTACGTGTTGCAGACATCGTTATGCTCCCGCTTATTCGTATTCATCCCAGCCGTCAAACTGGCGACTTTCTTTTTGCATTTCGCGATGGAAGAGCTCTTCCAGCTCGCGCCGCGCCTCTTTCACGCGAGAAATTTGCGCCACGTCGCCCTGATGCGGCGGCATCAGCTCACGCAGCATGCGCATATCCAGACGACGGAAATGCTGCTGGGCGCGAAAGGCCTGATGCGGGTGCATGCCCAATTCCATCAGCGCCTTGCGCCCCAGTTCCAGCGCGCTGGAGAAGGTCTCGCGGCTGAACTGTTTTACGCCCGCCTGCAGCAGCTCATGTGCCTCCACGCGGCCGCGCGCGCGCGCCAGGATGCTCAGGTTAGGGAAGTGCTGCTGGCACAGCCGCACGATCGCCATGGTGTCTTCCGGCTCATTGCTGGTGATCACGATCGACTTGGCCTTCTCTGCGCCTGCCGCGCGCAGCAGCTCCAGCTCGGTGGCGTCGCCGTAATAGACCTTGTAACCGTAGCGACGCAGCACGCCGACGGCGCTGACGTCGCGTTCCAGTACGGTAATGCGCATTTTGTTGGCCATCAGCAGGCGGCCGATCACCTGGCCAAAACGCCCGAAGCCGACGATGATCACCTGCGGATCGTCATCTTCCACGTACGGCGTCTCCTCGTCTTCGTCTTTGGCGTTATAGCGGCGCGCCAAAATGCGATCGATGGCCTGCATCAACAGCGGCGTGGTCATCATCGACAGCGTCACCACCACCAGCAGCAAAGAGAGTTGATCCGGCTGCAGCACCTTTTGGGCGCCCGCCGCCGAAAACAGCACGAAGGCGAACTCACCGCCCTGGCTGAGCACGCCGGCGAACTGCAGGCGTACCGAACTGCGCAGGCCGAACAGGCGCGATACGCCGTAGAGCACGCCGGATTTCACCGCCACCAACGCCAACACGCCGATCAACACCTCGGCCAGATGGGTGTAGAGCACGCCGATATTCAACACCATGCCCACCGAGATAAAGAACAGCCCCAGCAGCAGCCCTTTAAACGGCTCGATGGAGATCTCCAGTTCGTGGCGGTATTCGCTCTCCGCCAGCAGCACGCCGGCGATGAAGGTGCCGAGCGCCATCGACAGGCCGAGCGTCTCCATAAACAGCGCCGAGCCGAGCACCAGCAACAGCGCCGCGGCGGTAAAGATCTCGCGCACGCCGGAAGCGGCGATATAGCGGAACAGCGGCCGCAGCAGGAAGCGGCCGCCGATCAGCATGCCGCCGAACGCCGCCACCTTGAGCGCGATCTTCGCCCAGTCGTCGCTGGTGCCGCCGGCGCCGGCCAGAATGGGGATCAACGCCAGCGCCGGGATCACCGCCATATCCTGGAACAGCAGCACCGAGAAACCCAGCTGCCCGCCTTCGTTGCGGTTCATGCCCTTTTCGCGCATCAGCTGCAGCGCCATGGCGGTGGAAGACATCGCCAGGCCAACGCCGCCGATCACCGCCGCCTGCCAGGCGAAGTGCGTCAGGCACAGCAATGCGCCCAGCACCGCCGCGGTGATCAGCACCTGGCCGGCGCCGGCGCCGAAAATCGAGCGCCGCAGCTCCCACAGCTTGCTGGGGTTCAGCTCCAGGCCGATGATGAACATCAGGAACACCACGCCCAGCTCGGAGAAGTGCAGGATCTCGTCAACGTCGCGAATAAAACCCAATCCCCACGGGCCGATGGCGATGCCGGCGATCAGATAACCCAGCACCGCGCCGATCCCCAGGCGACGGGCGATCGGCACCGTCACCACCGCGGCAAACAGGAACAGTAAAATGGCGGTCAGTAAGGTCGATCCTTCCATGATCACCGCCCCCCGTGCGGCAGCGGGTGGCTCAGCCACTCCCCGTAGGCGTCTGCGTGGCTGCGCAGCACCTCCGGCTTTTGCCGCCGCGCCCAATAGACCACGAACGGCGTCAACCAGTGCATATGGCACATCCCGGCGGTCAACTCGAACGGCCGCAGGATATCTTCCATCGGATAATGGTTATAACCGCCGGTGCGGTAGGCGCCTTCCGGCTCGCCGGTGGTGATCACCGAACGCCAGTATTTACCCGCCAGCGCATTGCCGCCCACGCCGCTGGCGAAGCCGCGCGCCAGCACGCGATCCAGCCATTCCTTCAGCAGCGCCGGGCAGCTGTAGGTATACAGCGGGTGCTGAAACACGATGACCTGATGCTCACGCAGCAGCTGTTGTTCGTGATGAATATCGATAAAAAAATCAGGGTAGTGCGCGTAGAGATCGTGCACGGTGACATGTTCCAATTGCTGCGCCGGTCGAAGCAAAACCCGGTTCGCCACCGAGTCATGGGATTCCGGATGGGCATACAGCAGCAAGACCTTGGGCGGCTGCGACATCATTCCCCTCCAAAGCGTCGTCAGGGTAGCGGTTTTCCGTTACCATGCATCGCAAAGACAAAAACAGCGCGCGGTGCGCGTTCTGTTACCTTAATGATAATTTAACATACTCTGAACATACGGCGCTTTATGATTGTATTCTCCTCGCTACAAATCCGACGCGGCATCCGCGTCCTGCTGGACAACGCCACGGCGACGGTTAATCCAGGTCAGAAGGTCGGCCTGGTCGGCAAAAACGGCTGCGGCAAATCCACGCTGTTGTCGCTGCTGAAGGGCGAGATCGCGGCGGACGGCGGCAGCTTCACCTTCCCCGGCAACTGGGCGCTGGCCTGGGTCAACCAGGAGACGCCGGCGCTGGACGTGCCGGCGATCGAGTATGTTATCGACGGCGACCGCGAGTTTCGCCAGCTCGAAGCCGAACTGCAGGCCGCCAACGACCGCAACGACGGCCACGCCATCGCCACCCTGCACGGCAAGCTGGACGCCATCGACGCCTGGACCATTCGTTCCCGCGCCGCCAGCCTGCTGCACGGTCTCGGCTTCTCCAACGAACAACTGCAAAGCCCGGTGCGCGACTTTTCCGGCGGCTGGCGCATGCGTCTTAACCTGGCGCAGGCGTTGGTGTGCCGTTCCGATCTGCTGTTGCTCGACGAACCGACCAACCACCTGGATCTCGATGCGGTGATCTGGCTGGAGCGCTGGCTGAAAAGCTATCCCGGCACGCTGGTGCTTATCTCGCACGACCGCGACTTCCTCGATCCGATCGTCGACAAGATCCTGCATATCGAACAGCAGACGATGAACGAGTACACCGGCAACTACTCGTCGTTCGAACGCCAACGCGCCACCAAACTGGCGCAGCAGCAGTCGCTGTATCAGCACCAGCAAGAAAAAGTGGCGCACCTGCAAAGCTATATCGACCGTTTCCGCGCGCAGGCGACCAAGGCCAAGCAGGCGCAGAGCCGCATCAAGATGCTGGAACGCATGGAGCTGATCGCCCCGGCGCACGTCGACAACCCGTTCACCTTCAGCTTCCGGCCGCCGGAAAGCCTGCCGAACCCGCTGCTGCGCATGGAAAAAGTCAGCGCCGGGTACGGCGACAAGGTGATCCTGAAGTCCATCAAACTGAACCTGGTGCCCGGCTCACGCATTGGCCTGCTCGGCCGCAACGGCGCCGGTAAATCGACGCTGATCAAACTGCTGGCCGGCACCCTGGAGCCGCTGAGCGGCGAGATCGGCCTGGCGAAAGGCATCAAGCTGGGTTACTTCGCCCAGCACCAGTTGGAATTCCTGCGCGCCGACGAATCGCCGCTGCAGCACCTGAGCCGCATCGCGCCACGGGTACTGGAGCAACAGCTGCGCGATTATTTGGGCGGTTTCGGCTTCCAGGGCGACAAGGTCAGTGAAATCACCGAACGCTTCTCCGGCGGCGAGAAGGCGCGGCTGGTGCTGGCGCTGATCGTCTGGCAGCGCCCGAACCTGCTGCTGCTCGATGAACCGACCAACCACCTGGATCTCGACATGCGCCAGGCGCTGACCGAGGCGCTGATCGATTTCGAAGGCGCATTGGTGGTGGTCTCGCACGACCGTCACCTGCTGCGCTCCACCACCGACGATCTGTACCTGGTGCACGATGGCCAGGTCGAGCCTTTCGAAGGCGATCTCGACGATTATCAGCAGTGGCTGATCGATCTGCAGCGCCAGGAAAGCCAGCAGGACGCGCCGGAAAAAGAGAGCGGCGCCAACAGCGCGCAGGCGCGCAAGGATCAAAAACGCCGCGAGGCGGAGTTCCGTACGCAAACCCAACCGCTGCGCAAGCAGATCGCCAAGCTGGAACAGCAGATGGAAAAACTGGGCGCCGAACTGGCGGCGGTGGAAGAGCAGTTGGCGGATTCCGCACTGTACGACATCAGCCGCAAGGCCGAACTGACCGACTGCCTGCAAAAGCAAAGCCAGGTCAAATCCGCGCTGGAAGAGACGGAAATGACCTGGCTGGATGCGCAGGAACAGCTGGAGCAGTTAACGCAGGCGTTCGACGCCTAACCGTTGTTACGCCTTGTAAAAGGGCTTGTCCCCCAGAATGGTCGCGCGGTGCATGATGCGCCGCTGCGGCAGATAATCCGCGTTGGCGTAGTGCTGCGTCACGCGGTTATCCCAGATCGCCACGTCATTCTCCTGCCAACGCCAGCGCACCTGAAACTCCGGTTTGGTGATGTGAGCAAACAGGAAATTCAGTAAAGCGTCGCTCTCCTTCGGCGCCAGATCGACGATCCGCGTGGTGAACCCTTCATTGACGAACAGCGCCTGCCGGCCGCTGACCGGATGGGTACGCACCACCGGATGCAACAGCGGCGGGTTTTTCTGCACCGCCAGTTGCCAGCGCTGATGCTCTTCTTCACTGCCGCGATGCTTGTGCTCCGGGAACGACTTGGTGAAGTCATGTTCCGCGCGCAGCCCCGCGAGCAGCGTTCTGAACGGCGCCGACAGCGCCTCATAGGCGGCGATGCCGCTGGCCCACAGCGTATCGCCGCCGGTGGCAGGCAGCGTCTTGGCCGCCAGGATCGCCCCCAGCGGCGGGTTCTCGATAAAGGTCACGTCGGTGTGCCAGTTGTCGTTATCCGGCGGGTTGTCGTCGTGGGTATCGAGCACGATGATCTCTTCCACGTCGGTGGCGTGCGGATAGACCGGATGGATGTGCAGATCGCCGAAGCGGCCGGCCAGATCGCGCTGCTGCAGCGGCGTGATCGGCTGATTGCGGAAGAACAGCACCTGATGCTTGAGCAGCGCATGATAAAGCTGTTCAAACTGGCCGTCGCCCAGCGGCCGGGCCAACTCGACGTTTTCCACCAGCGCCCCGATGTAAGGCCCCAGCGGGGTGATATTCAGACGTTCGTTCATTGCTGTACTCCATGCCACGGGGTCAATCGGCGCTGCAGGGCGCGCAGCCCCAGCTCCAACCCAAATGCAATCACCGCAATCACGCCGATGCCGGCCAGCACCACGTCGGTCGCCAGAAACTCACCGGCGGATTGCACCATAAATCCCAGGCCGCGCGTGGCGGCGATCAGTTCGGCGGCTACCAGCGTCGACCAACCGACGCCCAGCCCGATGCGAATGCCGGTCAGGATCTCCGGCAGCGCGCTCGGCAGCACCACGAAACGCAGCACCTGCCAACGCGTCGCACCCAACGCGCGGGCCGCGCGCACCCGTACCTGCGCCACGCTGCGCACGCCGGCCACGGCGGACAGCGTCACCGGCGCGAAAATCGCCAGATAAATCAGCAAGATCTTCGAGGTTTCGCCGATGCCGAACCAAATCACCATCAGCGGCAAATACGCCAACGGCGGCACCGGACGATAGATCTCAATCAGCGGATCGAGGATGCCGCGCACCGTGTCGTTCAGCCCCATGGCGATGCCCACCGGAATGCCGACGATCACCGCCGCCAGCAGCGCCACCAAAATGCGCCCCAGGCTGGCCGCCAGATGCTGCCACAGCGTGGCGTCCATAAAGCCTTGCGGGCTGGCGATGGTGATCAGCTGATGCAATACCTGCTGCGGCGCCGGCAGGAACAGCGGGCTGATCAGCTGCAGCGCCGTCACGCCCCACCAGACGATCAACACCGTCAACAGCGTGGCGCCGCTCAGCCAAACGTTGCGCGGCACGCTGAAACGGCGCGTCGCTTTGCCCTGCGGCTGCGCCGCGGCCTTTAACGTGGAATGCAGGCTCATAACAAGGCCTCGCGCTGTTGGAAAACTTTGCCCAGCACGTATTCGCGCTGCGCGATAAATTCAGGATCGGACTTAATCGAGCGGCAGGCTTCGCCGTCGGCATAGCGTTGGCCGAAGTTCAGCGACAGCCGCTCCACCACCTGCCCCGGCCCCGGCGACAGCAGCAACAGCTCGCTGGCGAGGAACACCGCCTCTTCAATATCGTGAGTGATCAGCAGCACCTGCTTGCCGGTATCGCGCCAGATGGTCAGCAGCAGCTCTTGCATCTGCTCGCGAGTGAACGCGTCCAGCGCGCCGAACGGTTCATCCAGCAACAGCAGACGCGGATCGGCGGCCAGGGCGCGGGCGATGCCGACGCGTTGGCGCATGCCGCCGGAAAGCTGCCAGATGAAATGCCGCTCGTAACCGGCCAGACCGACGCGCTGCAACATCTGCTCCGCCACCTGGCGGCGCTGCGCCTTGCCGACGCCGGCCAGCTGCAGGCCGAACTCGACGTTGTCCACCACGTTACGCCACGGCAGTAAACCCTCATGCTGGAACACCACGCCCCGTTCGGCGCTTGGGCCATGAACGGACGTTCCATCCAGCGTGATGCTGCCAGCTGAAGGCTCGATAAACCCGGCGATTAAATTCAGCAGCGTGGTTTTGCCGCAGCCCGACGGGCCGAGCACCACCACCAGTTGCCCGGCGGCGATCTGGAACGACACGTCACGCAGCGCGGGCCGCCCCTGATATTCTGCTGAAAGATGGCTGACGTTTAGCATCCTGCTTCCTTACGACTGCGGCGCAGCCTGCACCTGTTTCACAAAACGGTCGGTCACATAAGCGCTGTAATCGCTGTCGACCTGCGGGATCTTGCCCTGCTGCTTGAGGAACTCGGCGGTATCGCGGATTGCCTTGTCCACCGGCTGGCCGAGTTGGGCGACCTGATCCGCCACCGGCAGATAACGGTTCCCCTTCACCAGCTCCGGCACCTGCGCTTCCGGCACGCCGCTCAAGCGCGCCAAGGTGCTGAGATGGCTCGGATCTTTCAGCCACTGTTCCGGCGCCGCCAGGTAGGCCTTCTGCGCCTGCAGGGCGCTGGCGGCAAAGGCGGTCACCACGTCGGGATGTTTCTCGGCAAAGTCTTTGCGCACCACCCACACGTCCAGGGTTGGCGAACCCCATTCGCCCACCTGCGCGGAGTCGGTCAACACCTTGCCTTGTTTGGCCAGTTCGTTGACCACCGGCGCCCAGACGTAGGCGCCGTCGATGTCGCCGCGCTGCCAGGCGGCGGCGATGGCCGGCGGCTGCAGATTGAGGATCTTCACCTGTTCAGGCTTGATGCCCCAATGTTTGAGCGAGGCCAGCAGGCTGTAATGAGTCGTAGAAATAAACGGCACCGCGATGCGCTTGCCGATCAGATCCTGCGGGCTTTTGATGTCATTCTTCACCACCAGCGCTTCGGAACTGCCGAGCTGCGAGGCGATGAGGAACACTTCGATGGGGAGTTTTTGGCTGGCGGCCACCGCCAGCGGGCTGGAGCCGATATTGCCGATCTGCACGTCGCCGGAGGCCAGCGCGCGCAACACGCTGGAGCCGCTGTCGAACTTACGCCAGTCGACGGTCGCACCGGACTGTTTGGCGAAGCTGTTTTCCGCCTGCGCCACCTTGGCCGGCTCCGCCGACGTCTGGTACGCCACGGTGACGTCCACCGCATAGGCGCTGGCAGCGCTGAGCGACAGCGCCAGCAGCGCCGCGTTGCGTAAAGAAAAGAGTTTGCCCGCCATGTTCCGCTCCGTTGATAAAAATCTGTTCAGTTGCTGACAGTTTTATCTGAGCGATGACGGGCGATAAAAGAATAAAAAAGTCTTCTTTATTACCTTAGGTAATATTAAAGCGAATCACAGCACGATCGTCCCGCGCAAGAACACGTGAGCGTAGCCGCCGAGCAGCGTGCGGTCCCCTTGCAGTTCGCAGAACAGCTCGCCGCCGCGCGCCGAAATCTGCCGGGCGTGCAGCCGATGGCGGCCGAGACGCGCCGTCCAGTAAGGCATCAACGTACAATGCGCGGAACCGGTCACCGGATCCTCGCCGCCGTCGAGCGTGAAATAGCGCGAAACGAAGTCCACGGTGTCACCCGGCGCGGTGACGATCACCGCGCGGCCGGCCAATGCGATCAGCGCCGGGATGTCCGGGCGCAGCGCGCGCACCTGCGCCTCATTTTCCACCACCGCCAGCAGCGCTTTCGCCTGCCACACTTCCTGCGGCTGCACGCCCAGCAGCGCCGCGAGGCCCGCCGGTTCGGCGACTTTCTGCGGCGGCCTGGCGGGGAAATCAAGCACCAGCCGCTCCCCATCCCGCTCATCGCGCTTGACGAACAGCTCGCCGCCGGCCGATCTGAAGCGAATATCCTTCAGCGCCGGGTTAACCGCGCTGAACATCACATGCGCCGCCGCCAGCGTGCCATGGCCGCAAAGATCGACCTCACGCTCCGGGGTAAACCAGCGAATGGCGGTCATGTCGCCGTCATCCCAGACAAAGCTGGTCTCCGGCAGGCCGATCTCGTTGGCGATCGCCTGCAGCCGCTCCGTCGGCAGTGGCTGCGTCAGCAGGCAGACCCCGGCCGGGTTGCCGCGCAGCCCCTCACCGGTAAAGGCGACCACGTGATAATAGTTTTCCGCCATCGTTCCGCTCCTTAATGCCAAATCAGTAATACACAGGCTGCAGTCAGCAGCCCCATGGAAACGTTGAAGATAATCCAGGCCTTTTTGCTGCGCAGCAGGCGGCCGATCACCGTGCCGAACGCCAGCCAGATAACGCCGGCGACGATGTTGACCGCCAAAATGCCCAGCGCGATCGCCGCAATGGAACCGTTGTACTTATCGCCCGCCAGACTGAAGCTCGCCACCGCGCCCAGCGCCATCAGCCAGGCTTTCGGGTTGAGGAACTGCAACAGCCAGCCCTGATACAGCCGCACCGGCTGCGGCGGCGCCACGTCGGTTTCCAGCTTTTCATAGGCGGCGGTGGCGACTTTCCACGCCAGCCACAGCAGGTACAAACTGCCGAGGATTTTCAGGATCAGGTGCAGCGACGGGTAAACCAGGATCAGGCTGCCGACGCCGAAGGCCACCAGCAGCAAAATGCTTTGCATGCCGAGCATGATGCCGATCATCAGCCACAGCGAACGCATAAAGCCGAAATGAGCGCCGGAGGTGGTCAGCAGCAGGTTATTGGGGCCAGGCGTGATGGCGGCGACCCACAGGAAGCCCAGCATCGAAAGGAATAAACTCGGTTCCATGGCACGGGTGCTCCTCACCCAAGGCGCTTTTTTGCAGTATCATTGTCAGTTATTGGTATTGAAGCTAACAGTGCGCCTGGGATCTCACAATAGTCGCCAACAACATTTTTACTCCGCCTATGCATGACGTCTTTCGCCCCCTGACCGGGGCCAGTAACCCGCACCTGCAAACGCTGTTGCCGCGGCTGGTGCGCCGCCGCGTGTTATTGAAACCGCATTGGCAACGGCTGGAATTGCCCGACGGCGATTTCGTCGATCTCGCCTGGAGCGAGGATCCGGCGCAGGCGCGCGATAAACCGCGCGCGGTGCTGTTCCACGGTCTGGAGGGCAGCTTCTACAGCCCCTACGCGCATGGCCTGCTCAACGCCTGGCGCGAACGTGGCTGGCTCGGGGTGGTGATGCACTTTCGCGGCTGCAGCGGCGTGCCCAACCGCAAACAGCGCATCTACCACTCCGGCGAAACCGAAGACGCGCGCTTCTTCCTGCGCTGGCTGCGCGACAGCTACGGCGAGGTGCCAACCGCGGCGGTAGGCGTTTCACTCGGCGGCAACATGCTGGCCTGTTATCTGGCGCAGCAAGGCGCCGACAGCCTGCTGCAGGCGGCGGTGGTGGTCTCGGCGCCGCTGATGCTGGAGCCCTGCGCCTACCGCATGGAGCAAGGCTTCTCCCGCGTCTATCAGCGCTACCTGTTGGGGCAGCTGAAACAAAACGCCACCCGCAAACTGTTGCACTACCCGGACACCCTGCCGCTCAAGCTGTCGCAGCTGAACGGGTTGCGGCGCATCCGCGAATTCGACGACGCCATCACCTCGCGCATTCACGGCTTCAGCGACGCCACCGATTATTATCGCCGCTGCAGCGCCCTGCCGCTGTTGCCGGCGATCCAAACGCCGCTGCTGATCATCCATGCGAAGGACGATCCCTTCATGACCCATGAGGTGATCCCCGACGTCGCCGGCCTGCCGCGCAATATCGAATATCAGCTGACCGAGTTCGGCGGCCACGTCGGCTTTGTCGGCGGCACGCTGAAAAAACCGCACATGTGGCTGGAGCATCGCATTCCGGCCTGGCTTTCCCCTTATCTGGACATCCCGACGTGATCATTCCCTGGCAAGAACTGGCAACCGACACCCTGAACAGCCTGATCGAATCCTTTGTGCTGCGTGAAGGCACCGATTACGGCGAGCACGAACGATCGCTGGAGCAGAAGGTGGAGGACGTGCGCCGCCAGCTGAAAAACGGCGAGGTGGTGCTGGTGTGGTCGGAACTGCATGAGAGCGTCAACATCATGCCGCGCGGTCAGATCCGCGCCGGGCAGGAAGAAATTTAGTGGCGCCCGGTTCTATGACTGACGGAAAAAATCAGGTAACAATGGGACATTGCAAACCAGCGCGCGCCATTTTTTCCTGACATAGAGAGCGTCAACAAGAGCCACAATAATCCCCTGACGCCGGCGCATTCAACACGGAGTGACAACTACCATGTCTGCCAAACATCCCGTTATCGCGGTGACCGGTTCCAGCGGCGCCGGCACCACCACCACCAGCGTGGCGTTCCGCAAAATCTTCCAACAGCTCAACATTCGCGCCGCCGAGCTGGAGGGCGACAGCTTCCACCGCTACACCCGGCCGGAAATGGACGCGGCGATCCGCAAGGCGCGCGATCTGGGCAGACACATCAGCTATTTCGGCCCCGAGGCCAACGACTTCGGCCTGCTGCAGCAGAGCTTTATCGAGTACGGCAAAAATGGCACCGGCCGTTCGCGCAAGTACCTGCACACCTACGACGAAGCGGTGCCCTACAATCAGGTGCCGGGCACCTTCACCCCGTGGGAGCCGCTGCCGGCGCCGACCGACGTGCTGTTCTACGAGGGGCTGCACGGCGGTGTGGTCACCGAGCACCATGACGTGGCCAACCACGTCGATCTGCTGGTCGGCGTGGTGCCGATCGTCAACCTGGAGTGGATACAGAAGCTGATCCGCGATACCGGCGAACGCGGCCACTCCCGCGAGGCGGTGATGGATTCGGTGGTGCGTTCGATGGAAGACTACATCAACTACATCACGCCGCAGTTCTCGCGCACCCACATCAACTTCCAGCGCGTACCGACGGTGGATACTTCCAACCCGTTCGCCGCCAAAGCCATTCCCTCACTGGATGAAAGCTTCGTGGTGATCCACTTCCGCGGGCTGGATCAGATTGACTTCCCCTATTTGCTGGCGATGCTGCAGGGCTCGTTTATCTCGCACATCAATACGTTAGTGGTGCCGGGCGGCAAGATGGGGCTGGCGATGGAGCTGATCATGGCGCCGCTGGTGCAGCGGCTGCTGGAAGGCAAGAAGATCGAATAAACGCGTTGAGCGCGGCGGCGTGCCGCGCTCCGTCTCGATTACGCCGGCTGGCGGATCTCGAAGCTGTGGGTCACCGTGGCGGCCTTGTTGAGCATCAGCGCCACCGAGCAGTACTTCTCCGCCGACAGGTTCACCGCTCGCTCTACGATTTTGTCGGTCAGATCCTGGCCGGTGACGATGAAGTGCAGGTTGATATGGGTGAACAACCGCGGGGCTTCTGCACGGCGCTCGGAGGTCAGCTTCACCTCGCAGTCGCGCACGTCGTTGCGCCCTTTTTGCAGGATGGACACCACGTCGATCGCGCTGCAGCCACCCACCGACATCAGCACCATCTCCATCGGGCTGGGCGCTTTATCGCCGGCGTTGCCGTCCATCAGCACCTGGTGGCCGGAGGCCGATTCACCCAAAAACGTTAACCCTTCCACCCACTTAACTCTTGCCTGCATTCTGGTCACTCCGGTTGATTTCTTAAAATCAGAGTACGCTTTCGCATAGAAACAGGCAACGTAACCTGATGCTAATCATGCTGAAGCGAGACAACACGAGACACCCGCCTTACTCTGTGCTACAAACAGAGCCGCAATAAATCTTTCCGGGACACTGAATTTCAGGGAAACGCCCAGAGAAAGGCTCCTTTACCGGTATGTTAACAGAATGTAGCTTGCAGCGCTTACGGCAAGTTAATATGCTAGAGCGACAGCGTATTTTTATGACACGCCTCAAAACTTGCCGGTAGCCCTCGCTCATAACTGCGGCTACAGGCGGGTTTTACAGGGAACTCTGACCCCTGTGACACAAGGCAGCGATAACAACAGAGGATAACAGCGAATGGTTCTCGGCAAACCGCAAACAGACCCTACTCTCGAATGGTTCCTGTCTCATTGCCATATCCACAAATATCCATCGAAGAGTACGCTGATTCACCAAGGTGAAAAGGCCGAAACGCTTTACTACATCGTGAAAGGCTCCGTCGCGGTGCTGATCAAGGATGAAGAAGGTAAAGAGATGATCCTGTCCTACCTCAACCAGGGGGATTTCATCGGCGAGCTCGGATTGTTCGAAGAAGGTCAGGAGCGCAGCGCCTGGGTTCGCGCCAAAACCGCCTGTGAAGTGGCCGAAATTTCCTACAAGAAATTCCGCCAGTTGATCCAGGTGAACCCGGACATCCTGATGCGTCTGTCCGCCCAAATGGCGAGCCGCCTGCAGGTTACCTCCGAAAAAGTGGGCAACCTCGCCTTCCTGGACGTCACCGGCCGCATCGCGCAAACCCTGCTGAATCTGGCGAAGCAACCCGACGCCATGACTCACCCGGACGGCATGCAGATCAAGATCACCCGCCAGGAAATCGGCCAGATCGTCGGCTGCTCGCGTGAAACCGTTGGCCGTATTCTGAAAATGCTGGAAGACCAAAACCTGATTTCCGCCCACGGCAAAACCATTGTCGTCTACGGCACCCGTTAATCCCTGAAGAAACGGCGCAATCTGCGCCGTTTTTTTGTCCGTTCACTGCCATGTGGCGCCGCCTGATTTACCACCCGGAAGTCAACTACGCACTGCGACAAACGCTGGTGTTGTGCCTGCCGGTGCTGTTTGGCCTGCTGATTGGCCAGCTGCAGCTCGGCCTGATGTTCTCTCTGGTGCCCGCCTGCTGCAATATCGCCGGTCTGGACACGCCGCATAGGCGCTTCTTTAAACGGCTGATCGTCGGCGGTGCGCTGTTTGCCCTCAGCAGCCTGCTGCTGCAACAAGCCCTGCTGTGGCACGTGCCGCTGCCGGCGCTGATGCTGGGCCTGGCGCTGCTGCTCGGCGTCACCGGCGAAATCAGCCCGCTGCACGCCCGGCTGTTGCCGGCGGCGCTGGTGGCCGCCATCTTCTCCCTCAGCATGGCCGGCACAGTGCCTCTCTGGCAGGCGCCGCTGCTGTACGCGATCGGCACCGCCTGGTACGGCTTATTCACCTGGTTCTGGTTCCGGCTGTGGAAAGAGCAGCCGATGCGCGAGACGCTGAGCCAGCTCTATCTGGAACTGGCGGACTACTTCGAAGCCAAATACTCGCTGCTGACTCAGCACACCGATCCGCAGACCGCGCTGCCGCCGCTGCTGGTGCGCCAGCAAAAGGTGATGGATCTGATCAGCCTGCTGTACCAACAGCTTAATTTCCTGCCGCACGCCAACAACCTCGATCAAAAGCGTCTGCAACGCGCCTTTCAGGTGGCGATGGATCTGCAGGAGCACATCACCGTCAGCCTGCACTTGCCGGAGGAAGTACAAAAACTGATGGAGCAGAGCCAGGCCGAAGCGATCATTCGCCGCAACGCTCAGGTGATCGCCGGGCGGCTGCGCGTGGTGGCGCACGATATTCTCTACCATCAACATTCGAAGCGCTTTTCCATGACGCACGAACTGGCGGCGCTGGAAAAAATGGCGGCGCAGCATCCCGACAACCCGGTCGGCCAGTTTTGTTACTACCATTTCAGCCGCATTGCCCGCCTGCTGCGCACCCAGCATCCGCTGTACCGCCGCGATTTGATGCCCAGCCAGCATCGCCTGCCGTTTTGGCCGGCGTTGGCCAGCTACCTGTCGTTCAAATCCACGGCGCTGCGCAACGCCGCACGGCTGGGGGTGACGCTGGCGGTCGGCAGCAGCCTGGGGGCGGTATTCAATCTGCCGAAGCCGTACTGGATACTGCTCACCATCATGCTGGTGAGCCAAAACGGCTATAACGCCACCCGGGTGCGTATTCAGCACCGTGCGCTCGGCACGATCGCCGGTTTGTTGCTGGCGGCCGGGCTGTTGCAGCTGCAATTACCGGAAGCAGAAACACTGAGCATCATGCTGATGATCACGCTGTTGGCCTACCTGGTTTCGCGCAAGAACTACGGGCTGTCGGTGATTGGCTTTACGGTCACGGCGGTTTACACCCTGCAGCTGCTGGCGCTGAACGGCTCGCATTTTTTGGTGCCGCGTCTGATCGATACGCTGATCGGCTGCGTGCTGGCGTTCGGCGGCACCATTTGGCTGTGGCCGCAGTGGCAAAGCGGGCTGCTGCGCAAGAATGCCCATCAGGCGCTGGAAAACGATCAAGCCGCGCTGCGGCTGATGCTGAAGCAACCGGAGCCGGACGCCACCGCGTTGGCCTATGCCCGCATGCAGGTCAACCAGGCGCACAATGCGCTGTTCACTTCGCTCAATCAGGCGATGCAGGAACCGGGGTTCGCCTCGAACTATCTGGCGGACATGCGGCTGTGGGTCACTCACAGCCAGTTCATCGTCGAACACCTGAACGCCATGACCATCCTGGCGCGCGAGCACTACATGCTGACGCCGAAGCTGGCGGAAGCGTATCTGCAAACCTGTGAAATCGCGCTGCAAAGCTGCCAGCAGCGGTTGGAATACGACGGCCCGAGCAGTGACAACAGCGGCATCATGCAGCCGCCGGATCTGCATCCGGAGATGCCCGTCACCGAGATGGAACGTCATTTGCGGCGTATTCTGTCGCACCTGAGCGTCATGCACACCATTTCGTCGCTGGCCTGGCGCCAGCGCCCGCACCACGGCATCTGGCTCAAGCGTAAACTGCGCGATCAATAAGGGCGCGGCATGCCGCGCCCCGTTATTCGCCGCAGGTGCTTCAGGCGTTGATCACATCCTGCACCGCCAGCTCGAACAGCGCCATGCCGGCCTCGATGTCCTGCAGCTCCACCACCAGCGACGGCGCAAAGCGGATCACGTTCGGCCCGGCGTTGAGGATCATCAGCCCACGCGCGGCGGCGGCGGTGAGGAAATCGCGCGCTCTGCCGTGATAATGCGGCGTCAGCTCGGCGCCGATCAGCAACCCCATGCCGCGAATGGCGGTGAAAATACCGTATTTATCGCCGATATTCTGCAAAGACTGTACATACAGCGCATGGCGCTGCTCGATGCCGCTCAGCACCTCCGGCGTATTGATCACATCCAGCGCCGCCTCCGCCACCGCGCAGGCCAGCGGGTTGCCGCCATAGGTGGTGCCGTGAGTGCCCACCTGCATCACCGACGCAATCTCTTCGGTAGTCAGCATGGCGCTCACCGGGAAACCGCCGCCCAGCGCCTTGGCGGTGGTGAGAATGTCCGGCGTCACGCCATAATGCATATAGGCGAACAGCTTGCCGCTGCGCCCCATACCGCTTTGCACTTCATCGAACACCAGCAGCGCCTGATGTTGGTCGCACAGTTTGCGCACGCCTTTAAGGAAGTCGGCGTCGACCGGCGTAATGCCGCCCTCGCCCTGAATCGGCTCCATCACCACCGCGCAGGTGTGGTCGTCCATCACCGCTTTCACCGCCGCCAGATCGTTGAACGGCACGTGCACGATGTCGGCCGGCTTCGGCCCGAACCCGTCGGAATATTTGGCCTGCCCGCCCACCGACACGGTGAACAGCGTGCGGCCGTGAAACGCGTTATAGAAGGCGATGATTTTGGTTTTATAGGGGCTGTGGCGGGTGATAGCGTAATGACGCGCCAGTTTGAACGCCGCCTCGTTGGCCTCTGCGCCGGAGTTGGCGAAGAACACCCGATCGGCGAAGGTGGCGTCGATCAATTTGCTCGCCAGGCGCAGCGCCGGTTCATTGGTGAAGACGTTGCTGGTATGCCACAAGGTTTCGCCCTGGCGTTTGAGCGCCTCGACCAGCGCCGGATGGCAGTGCCCCAGCGCCGTCACCGCTATGCCGCCGGAAAAATCGATGTACTCTTTTCCCTGCTGATCCCAGACCCGGCTGCCTTGGCCGCGCACCGGCACAAACTGGGCGGGTGCATAAACAGGCAGGATCACCTGGTCAAAGGTGCTGCGGCTCACTGCGGATTTGTCAGTCATTTTCGGCTCCACCCTGAAGGTTTTTCAGCGCTATCGCGATGTTATAATGAAAATATAATCACGAAATATGCATAAAAAAACACTAAAGCGCAAATGCAAAACGCCTGACGGGCGAAAAAAATGCGAAGGGATTAACGCCTGAGAAAATTGTCCAACAGCTGATGGCCCTGCTCGCTGAGCACGCTTTCCGGGTGGAACTGCACCCCTTCCAGCGCCAGCGTGCGGTGGCGGATACCCATGATCTCGTCGCGCACGCCGTCGCGTTCGCTCCAGGCGGTCACTTCAAAGCAATCCGGCAGCGTATCGGCTTTCAGCACCAACGAATGGTAACGCGTCACGGTCAGCGGATCGCTCAGGCCGCGAAACACGCCGACGCCCAGATGGCGAATCGCCGAGGTTTTGCCGTGCATCACCGCGCGGGCGCGCACCACCTCGGCGCCGAACGCCTGCCCCAGCGCCTGGTGCCCCAGGCACACGCCGAGGATCGGCAGCTTGCCGGCGAAATGACGAATGGCAGCCAGCGAGATGCCCGCTTCGTTCGGGGTACAAGGGCCGGGGGAAATCACCAGATGCTGCGGCGCCAGCCGCTCGATATCGGCCAGCTGCAGCTCATCATTGCGCTTCACCACCACCTCGGCGCCCAACTCGCAGAAGTACTGGTAAAGGTTATAGGTAAAGGAGTCGTAGTTATCGATCAGCAGCAGCATGTTAGGTCCGGCAGAGAAAAACGCCGCCATAGTTTACTGATTTAACCCGCCGCTGCCGACGATAATTTCCGCTTACTTTTTACGGCCGCCGGTGATCGAGCCCAGTACGCCGCGCAGGATCTGCCGGCCGAGATCGCGCGCCATGCTCTTGGCAGCGGTCTGGACGATGCCGTCGCGTTTGCCGCCGCGCGGGCCGGTGGAACCGAACAGCAGCTCGTTCAATCCGTCCATCAGGCCGCCGCCCGTCTGTTGCTGCGCTTGCGCCTGCGGTTGCTGCCCCTGCTGCGCAGTGCCGACGGTGGCGAAGCCGCCCGACGACAGCTTCTCGTAGGCGGACTCGCGGTCAATCATGTCTTCATAGCGGCCATACAGCGGCGACTTGTTGATCGCGCTGTTCAGCCCTTCCGCGCCGAGCATGCCCATCTTGGATTCCGGCGCGATGACCATCGCCCGCTCCACCACGTTCGGCCGGCCCTTTTCGTCGAGGAATGACACCAGCGCTTCGCCCACGCCCAGCTCGGTGATCGCCGTTTCAGCATCGAAGGCCGGATTGGCACGCAGGGTTTGCGCCGCCGTTTTCACCGCCTTCTGATCGCGCGGCGTGAAGGCGCGCAGCGCATGCTGTACGCGGTTGCCCAACTGGCCCAGCACGCTGTCCGGGATATCCAGCGGGTTCTGGGTGACGAAGTAAATGCCGACGCCTTTGGAGCGGATCAGGCGCACCACCTGTTCGATCTTGGTCAACAGCGCCGCCGGCGCGTCGTTGAACAGCAGGTGCGCTTCATCGAAGAAGAACACCAGCTTCGGCTGTTCAGGGTCGCCCACTTCCGGCAGATGTTCAAACAGCTCGGCCAGCAGCCACAGCAGGAACACTGAATACAGCTTCGGCTGATTGATCAGCTTGTCCGCCGCCAGCAGGTTGATCACGCCATGACCGTTGGCGTCGGTTTTCATCAGATCGTTGATGTCCAGCATCGGCTCGCCGAAGAACTGGTTGGCGCCCTGCTCTTCCAGCGTCAGCAACCCGCGCTGGATGGCGCCGATCGACGCGGCAGAGATGTTGCCGTACTGAGTCTGGAATTGTTTGGCGTTATCGCCGACGAACTGCACCATGGCGCGCAGGTCTTTCATGTCCAACAGCAGCAGCGCGTTGTCATCGGCGATTTTGAACACCAGCTGCAGCACGCCGCTTTGCACCTCGTTCAGATCCAACAGGCGCCCCAGCAGCAGCGGCCCGAGATCGGAAATCGTGGCGCGGATCGGATGCCCCTTTTCGCCGTAAATATCCCACGGGATAATGGTGCAGGCCTGCGGCTGCCAGTCGGTGACGCCAATCGCTGCCAGGCGCGCCTGCAGCTTCTCGGAAGGCACGCCCTCGGCGCCGATGCCGGACAGATCGCCCTTCACGTCCGACAGGAACACCGGCACGCCGATGCGCGAGAACTGTTCGGCCATTTTTTGCAGCGTCACCGTCTTGCCGGTGCCGGTTGCCCCGGTAATCAACCCGTGGCGGTTGGCCAACGCCGGCAAAATCACCAGATCCTGTTCCGGTTTTCCGTCTTTCATCGCCTTGGCGATAATCCGTGGTTCACTCATTTTCTGTTCCTTTGACGCTGACGCGGCGCGAAACGCGCCTGTTGATGCAATAAAGCTATAAGCGCCGCGTAACCCCGTCAAGGACAAACAAAAAGGGCGCCGTCGGGACGCCCATGATGCCTGTCTTTTCAGAATCCCCCTAAGACCTGCGTCACCCCCGCAGCCCCAGTTGCTCCTTCAGCGCTTTCAAATAGCGCCGGCTGACCGGCACCGGATCGCCGGCGGACATGATCATCTCCGCCGCGCCGCCTTCTTCGAAGCGGATCTCGCGCACCTGCTCCAGGTTGACCAAATACTGCCGATGGCAGCGCACCAGCGGCGTACGGCTTTCCAGCGTGCGCAGCGTCAATTCGGTGAAACACTCCATGCCGTCGCTGCGCACCACGAATACCCCGCTCAGTTTGGAACGGATCGCCAGCACCTCGTCGAACCGCAGCAGATAGATGCGGCTGTGGCCGGTGCAGGGAATGTATTTCAGGTAGCCGGCGCTCTCATCCAGCGCCGTCACGTCCTGCGGTGCACTGCGCTGCCGCAGGCGTTGCAGCGTCTTGCTCAGCCGCTTCGGCTCCGCCGGCTTCAGCAGATAGTCGAAGGCGTGCTCCTCGAACGCCTGCACCGCGTATTCGTCGTAGGCGGTCAGAAACACGATGTGCGGCATCCGATTGGGATCCAGCATGCCGACCATTTCCAACCCGCTGATGCGCGGCATTTGAATATCGAGAAACACCACGTCCGGCTGCAGCCGGTGGATCTGGCTAATGGCTTCGATGGCGTTGGCGCATTCGCCGATGATAGTGATCCCCGCTTCGGCCTCCAGCAGATGGCGCAGGTTGTCGCGCGCGGAAGGCTCATCGTCAACAATCAGTGCGTTTAACATCAGGCGGCCCTCTCCATGGGAACATTGAGCGTAATGCGGGTATAGGCGTCCGGCCGGCAATCCACCTGCACGCCATAGCCTTCGCCGTAGCGCACGCGAATGCGTTTATCCACCAGATTCATACCCAGCCCGCTGCAGTTCGGTTTCGGCTGGAACAGCCCGGCGTTGTCCGTCACCTGCAGCAGCAGATGCTCGCCTTCGCAGCAGGCGCCGATTTCGATGCGGCCTACGCCCAACAGATGCGAGGTGCCGTGCTTGATGGCGTTCTCGACGATCGGCTGCAGCGAAAACGCCGGCAGCCGCGCCGCCAGCAGCGCCTCGGGCAGCGATACCGCAATCTCCAGCCGATCGGCGAAACGCGCTTTCTCGATCTGCAGGTAGGCGTTCACATGTTCTATCTCGTCCGCCAGGCTGACTTCATCATCCGAGCGCTTGAGGTTTTTGCGAAAGAAGGTCGAAAGGGATTGCACCAACTCGCAGGCGCGCTCGCCATCACGGCGGATCACCGCCACCAGCGTATTCAACGCATTGAAGAGGAAATGCGGGTTGACCTGCGCATGCAACAGCTTGATCTCCGACTGCGCCAACAGCTGCTTGTGGCGCTCGTACTGTCCGGCCATGATCTGCGCCGACAGCAGGCTGGCGATGCCTTCGCCCAGCGTGCGGTTGATAGTGCTGAACAGCTGGCTTTTCGGTTCGTACAGCTTGATGGTGCCGATGACCCGCTGGTTTTCGCCGCGCAGCGGGATCACCAGCGTCGATCCCAGCTTGCAGGCCGGATTGATCGAGCAGCAGTAAGAGAGCTGGTTGCCGTCGGCGTACACCACCTCGTTGTTGTCGATGGCGCGATGCGAATGCACCGAGGCGATCGGCGTCCCCGGCAGGTGGTGATCGTCGCCGATGCCGATAAACGCCAACAGCTTGTCGCGATCGGTGATCGCCACCGCGCCGATGCCCAGTTCCTGATAAATCACCCGGGCGACCTTCATGCTGTTTTCCTGATCGAAGCCCTGCCGCAGGATACCCTCGGTGCGCTCGGCGATTTTCAGCGCCTTGGAAGAGAAAGCGCTGGTGTATTTCTCGAACATCGCGCGCCGATCCAGCAGGATTTGCATAAACATCGCCGCGCCGACGGTATTGGCGATCATCATCGGCAGCGCGATGTGTTCCACCAGCTGCAACGCCTCGTTGTAAGGACGCGCCACCGCCAGAATGATCGCCATCTGCAACACTTCCGCCACCAGCGCCACGCCGCCGACGAACAGCGGATTGAACAGCAGCTCGATGCGCCCGCGGCGCATGGCGATGCTGTGTACGATACCGCCGACCAGGCCTTCCGACACCGTGGAGATCGCGCAGGCCACGTCGGTCATGCCGCCGAGCGTATACCGGTGCAGCCCGCCGGTCAGCCCGACCAGAAAGCCTACCGACGGCCCGCCCAGCAAGCCGCCCAGGACCGCGCCTATCGCGCGGGTATTGGCGATCGAATCCTGAATGTGCAACCCGAAATAGGTGCCCATGATGCAGAACACCGAGAAAATCACGTAACACAGCAGCTTGTGCGGCAGGCGAATAGTCACCTGCATCAGCGGGATAAACAGCGGGGTTTTGCTCAGCAGATAGGCGATGACGAGATAGACGCACATCTGCTGCAACAGCAACAGCACCTGGTTAAATTCATACATGGCAGCAACTCATCCAGAGACAACAAAGGGCGAACGCCGGATTTCCGGTCTGGTTATTGTCTGCCGATTAGAGCATGGGGCGCGGGAGAAAACAGTGATGAAGGCAAGGCTTCGTGAGGAAGGACGGCCGACCCCGGCGGGATCGGCCAAAAAACTTACGGCAGCACCTTGGCCGATAGAATCACCACCGGTTTGGTCGGCACATTCTGGTAAGGGCCGACGTTGCCGGTCGGCACCTGAGCGATCTTGTCCACGACGTCCATGCCTTTCACCACTTTGCCGAACACGGCGTAGCCGAAGTCACGCTGGCCGTGATCCAGGAAGGCGTTATCGGCCACGTTCAGGAAGAACTGGCTGGTGGCGCTGTCCTTGTCGGCGGTGCGCGCCATCGAAATGGTGCCGCGCAGGTTGCGCAAGCCGTTGTCGGCTTCGTTCTTGATTGGCGCCTTGGTGGATTTCTGCTGCATGTCAGCGGTGAAACCGCCGCCCTGAATCATAAAGCCAGGGATCACACGGTGGAAAATGGTGTTGTTGTAGTACCCGCTGTTCACGTAATCGACGAAGTTCTGGCTGGAAACCGGTGCCTTCTGACTGTCGAGCGCCAACTCGATATTCCCTGCCGAGGTGGTCAGCATGACATGGGTTTCACCGGCGGCGAGCGCCGCTGGCGCCATCGCTGTCAGGGAACACAGCGCGACGAAGGTCACTAAAGTACGTTTGAACATTAACGGGTCCTTTCTCTGAGAGACAAACAACGGAAAAGCGCTTTGATTCTAAAGAGCTGTATCGGCAAGTGCCAGCCATTTACCTATATTTACCCAATTACGGGACATATCCTAGGTGGCCCTGAATTTTGCTGCGGAAAGTATGGGCGCAGAAGGCTTTTTTGCCAACCGCGTCACGCATTTTTTGCCCAGCGCCACCCCGGGGCGTTTTTTGCGATCTACCTCGCAGTTTGCACACCCGTTGCCGTTACCCTATATAAATGAGAGCGCTCTCATTATAAAAAGAACGGATACTGAGGTATCCCACGGCGGCGTTGCCGCGCAACCCCTGGAGAAATGACGTGAGTGAATTGATGACTGAAGTCAGCCCCGAGTTTGAAAGCACCATCATGGAACTGCTGGTGTTCTCCGGCAGCGCGCGCAGTAATGCGTTGATGGCGTTGCGGCAAGCGCGCGCCGGTGACTTCGCCGCCGCGGCCAAACACATGGTCGAATCCAAAGAGTGGGTGAAGAAGGCGCACCTGATCCAGACCGAGCTGATCGGCCTGGACGAAGGCTGCGGCAAGCTGGCGATCAACCTGATCACGGTACATGCGCAGGATCATCTGATGAACGCCATGGTGATCCAGGATCTGGCCGACGACATGATCGAGCTCTATCGCCGTCAGTCGCAAACGGAGGGCCGCTCATGAGCACGCTCAAAATCGCGGTGATTGGCGGTGGCAGCAGCTACACTCCCGAACTGGTCGATGGGCTGATCCAACGCATCGATGAGCTGCCGGTCACCGAACTGGCGCTGGTGGACGTCGAGCCAGGCCGCCAAAAAGTGGAAACCATCGCCGCCCTGACCCGCCGCATGCTGGCGCGCCACGGGCTGGAACAGGTGAAGGTCAGCGTGCACTTCGCGCTGGACGAAGCGATTCGCGGCGCCGCTTTCGTGCTGACCCAGTTCCGCGTCGGGCAACTGCCGGCGCGCGCCGCCGACGAACGGCTGGGCCTCAAATACCAGCTGCTCGGCCAGGAGACCACCGGCGTCGGCGGCTTCGCCAAAGCGCTGCGCACCATTCCGGTAATGCTGGATATCGCCCGTCGGGTGGAAAAGCTGGCGCCGGACGCCTGGATCATAAACTTCACCAACCCGGCCGGCATCGTCACCGAGGCGGTGTCCCGCTTTACCAAAGCGAAGATCATCGGCCTGTGCAACGTACCGATCAGCATGCATCACATGATCGCCAACATGCTGCAGGCGCCTTACGCCGACGTGCAGCTGCGGTTTGCCGGTTTGAACCACATGGTCTGGGTGCATCAGGTCACGCAGCAGGGGCGCGACGTCACCGGCAACGTGATCGACATGCTGTGTGACGGCGCGGCGCTGACCATGAACAACATCAAGGAAGAGCCCTGGCAGCCGGACTTCCTGCGCGCGCTCGGCGCCATCCCCTGCCCGTACCACCGCTATTTTTACCAGACCCGCGAGATGCTGGCGGAAGAGATGGCCGCCGCCGGCGAGCGCGGCACCCGCGCCGAGCAGGTGATGCAGGTAGAAAAAGAGCTGTTCGAGCTGTATGCCGATCCGCTGTTGAACAGTAAGCCGGAGCAGCTCAGCTTCCGCGGCGGTTCTTTCTATTCCGAAGTTGCGCTGGAGCTGATCCGTGCTATCCATAATAATCTCGGCACGCAATTAGTGGTCAACACCGCAAACCGCGGCGCAATCCATGGCCTGCCGGACGATGCTGTGATAGAAATCAACTGTATCGTCGATGCTCAGGGCGCGCATCCGCTGACCTTCGGCCCGCTGCCGGAGCCGATGCAGGCCCTGACGCAGCAGGTGAAAGCCTACGAACGCCTGACCATCGAGGCCGCGGTGCACGGCGATCGCCACAGCGGCTTGCTGGCGCTGATCGCCAACCCGCTGGTGGGCAACGCCAATCTGGCGCAGCCGTTGCTGGACGAGGTGTTGACGATAAACGCGCCGTATTTACCGCAGTTCAGGTAAGCGCCTGCGCGCGATATGACAGGGGTTCGGCGCGCCGAACCCATTTTTTTAGCCGTAATCAGGAGTTGGACGATGGTGACACTGGAAGATGTCGCGGCGCTGGCGGGCGTATCGCGCGCCACCGTATCGCGGGTAGTGAACGGCGACAGCAACGTCAAAGCGCCGACCCGCGAGAAGGTTGAACGCGCCGTCGCCCAGCTCGGTTACACCCCCAACCCGGCGGCCCGCGCGCTCGCCTCCAGCCACAGCAATACCCTCGGGTTGGTCACCACGTCGTATCGCGGCGGCTTCTTCGGCGCGCTGATGGACTTCGTGCAAACCGAGGCCGAATCCCACGGCAAGCAGCTGCTGGTGACCCAGGGCCGCAACAGCGCCGAAAACGAATGGCAGGCGGTGCAGCGGCTGTTCAGCCTGCGCTGCGACGGCGTGATCCTGCACGTGCGTTTTCTCAGCGACGATCGGCTGCGCCAGCTGGCGGCGGAGCAACGTCATTTCGTGTTGCTCGATCGTCTGGTGCCGGGGCTGGAAGACCGCTGCGTCACCTTCGATCATCCGCTCGCCAGCCGCATGGCGACCCAGCAACTGCTCGACGCCGGACACCGGCGCATCGCCTGCATCAGCGGGCCACGCGAGCGGCCGTCGAGCCGCCTGCGGCTGCAAGGGTTTGAAGAGGCGATGCAGGCGGCGAATATCGAGCCGGTGGCCTGTCTGGAGGGCGTTTACGATCTGGAAAGCGGTTACCGCTGCGCCGATCGCCTGTTGCGGCAGGCCGCGCCGCCCAGCGCCATCTACTGCTGCAACGAAGAGATGGCGATCGGCGCCCTGCTGGCGATCAACGAGCACCGCCTGCGGGTGCCGCAGGATATCTCCTTGATCTGCTACGACAGCGGCGAACGCGCGCCCTTCGTCCGCCCGGCGTTGAGCAGCGTACACTTTCCCATCAGCGAGATGGCGCAATACGCGGCGCGCAGGTTGATCGATCCCGCCACCCCGACGCACCGTTTTGAGCCGACGATCATCAACCGTGATTCCATTGTGACGGTACGCAAATAGATCACAATAATGCGTATCACCCCTTCATGGGTTGCATCAAAAAATCGACAGCCATCACAAAAAATCCCGTTGTCTGTGCTAGGATCCGCCCCCTGGTGGCCTGAACGGGACTTTTTTCTGCGTTTGCCAGGAAAAGCCAGCGGCCTTATGCCAGTTTTAAAACCTCTAACAGACATATTCAGGCCTATATAATGAATGACAGTAACCGCATACGGCTTACCTGGATCAGCTTCTTTTCGTACGCGCTGACCGGTGCTTTAGTGATCGTCACAGGGATGGTGATGGGAAACATTGCAGAGTACTTTAATCTGCCGGTTTCCAGCATGAGTAACACCTTTACTTTCCTCAACGCCGGCATTTTGATTTCGATCTTCCTCAATGCCTGGCTGATGGAAATCATCCCGCTGAAGCGTCAGCTGATCTTCGGCTTTGTCCTGATGGTGCTGGCGGTGGCGGGGCTGATGCTCGGCAAGAGCCTGACCATGTTCTCGCTGTGCATGTTTATCCTTGGCGTGGTTAGCGGCATCACCATGTCGATCGGCACCTTCCTGATCACCCACATGTATGCCGGCCGCCAGCGCGGTTCACGCCTGTTGTTCACCGATTCCTTCTTCAGCATGGCCGGGATGATTTTCCCAATCGTCGCCGCCATGCTGCTGGCTCGCCATATCGGCTGGTACTGGGTTTATGCCTGCATCGGCCTGCTGTACGTGGGGATCTTCGTGCTGACCCTGTGCTCCGACTTCCCGGTGCTGGGCAAGAAAGGCGCCGACGCCGGTCAACCGGTCGAGAAAGAAAAATGGGGCATCGGCGTGCTGTTCCTGTCGATCGCCGCGCTGTGCTACATCCTTGGCCAGCTGGGCTTCATTCAGTGGGTGCCTGAGTACGCCACCAAGTCGTTCAACATGGACATCGGCCAGGCCGGTAAGCTGGTGAGCGACTTCTGGACCTCATACATGGTCGGCATGTGGGTGTTCAGCTTCATCCTGCGCTTCTTCGATCTGCAGCGCATCGTTACCGTGCTGGCCGCGCTGGCCACCGGCGCGATGTACCTGTTCGTCAGCACCGACAATCCGGAGCACCTGGGCTACTACATCATGGCCCTGGGCTTCGTTTCCAGCGCCATCTACACCACGCTGATCACCCTCGGCTCGCTGCAGACCAAGGTCTCCTCGCCGAAGCTGGTCAACTTTATCCTGACCTGCGGCACCATCGGCACCATGCTGACCTTCGTGGTCACCGGCCCGATCGTGGCGAAAGGCGGGGCGCACGCGGCGCTGACCACCGCCAACGGCCTGTACCTGGCGGTGTTCGTGATGTGTCTGCTGCTGGGCTTCGTGACCAAGCACCGCAGCCACGGTCACGTGACGCACTGATTTCTTCGCATCAAATACATCAAGGGCGCCCGCAAGGCGCCCTTTTTTATGTACATTTTTCACACTTAATTATACATTGTTTATACATGAACAATGGAGAGGGATTGCTCATGAAAGTCTTTATCAAAAAATGGGGCAACAGCGCAGGAATGCTGGTGCCCTCAGCGCTAATGAACGAGCTGGAACTCCAGGTAGGTCAGGAAATGGACATGCAGGTCATCGATGGAACGTTGGTCATTAAACCGGTTAAGAAACGCTATTCACTGCAGCAATTGCTCGATAGCTGTGACGGTGAAGCGCCGGCCGCCGCAGACGACAACTGGGAACACATGCCGCCGGCGGGGAAAGAAGTATGGTGAAGCGCCCCGTTTTTCAGCGCGGAGATCTTATCCGGGTCAGCCTGAATCCCGTGGTTGGCCGTGAGCAGCAAGGCGACTTTCGTCCGGCACTGGTGCTTTCTCCCCGCGAGTTTAATGCGCTGGGCATGGTGCTAGTTGCCCCTATTTCACAAGGGGCTAATTTTGCCCGTACAGCGGGTTTCACCGTCAGCCTGAGCGGGAGCGGCACCGCAACGCAGGGCGTCATCTTGATCAACCAGGTTCGCATGATGGATCTGGCCGGGCGCAGCGCGCAATTCGTTGAACGTGCTCCTGGCGAAGTCATCGCCGACGCGCTGGCACGGCTTCAGGCAATCATCGACTAACGCCGAAAATCCACCGTCTCATCCTGCTGCAAATGCAGCGTGGTTTCCGCCGGCCGCGTTTCGGCGATCACCGCTCCCTGGCGAATCGAATAACGCACCGGCGTCTGGCGGCGCACTGCGTCGAAGCCGCTTTCCGCCGGCAGGATCACCAGGTTGGCGCTGTTGCCGGCCGCCAGGCCGTAGTCGCTCAGGTTAAGGGTCCGCGCGCTGTGGTGGGTGATCAGCTTCAGCCCATCGTCGATCTGGCCATAGCCCATCAGCTGGCACACGTGCAGCCCCATATGCAGCACCTGCAGCATGTTGGCGGTGCCGAGCGGATACCAGGGATCGAACACGTCGTCATGGCCGAAGCAGACGTTGATCTCTGCCTCCAGCATCTCCTTCACCCGCGTCACGCCACGCCGTTTCGGGTAGCTGTCGAAACGTCCCTGCAGGTGAATGTTCACCAGCGGGTTGGCGACGAAGTTGATGCCGGACATTTTCAGCAGGCGGAACAGCCGCGAGGCGTAAGCGCCGTTGTAAGAGTGCATCGCCGTGGTGTGGCTGGCGGTAACTTTCGCCCCCATCTCCAGCTTCAGCGCCAGCGCCGCCACGGTCTCGACGAAGCGCGATTGCTCGTCGTCGATTTCATCGCAGTGCACGTCCACCAGCCGATCGTATTTTTGCGCCAGCGCGAACGCCTTATGCAGCGACTCCACGCCGTATTCGCGGGTGAATTCGAAGTGCGGAATGGCACCCACCACGTCGGCCCCCAGCCGCAGCGCCTCTTCAAGCAGCGCTTCGCCATTAGGATAGGAAAGGATCCCCTCCTGCGGGAAGGCGACGATCTGCAGCGTCACCCAGGGCGCCACCTCCTGCTTCACCTCCAGCATGGCACGCAGCGCGGTCAGCGTGGGATCGGAAACGTCGACGTGGGTGCGCACATACTGCACGCCGTTGGCGATCTGCCACTTGAGCGTTTGCCAGGCGCGCTGTTTGACGTCTTCATGGGTCAGCAACGCTTTACGTTCGGCCCAGCGCTCAATGCCCTCGAACAGCGTGCCGGACTGGTTCCAGGCCGGCTGACCGGCGGTTTGCGTGGTATCCAGGTGAATATGCGGTTCGACGAACGCCGGCAACGCCAGCCCGCCCTGCGCATCCAACACGTCGCTGCGCCACTCCTGCCCTTCCGGCTGCGGCACCAAATGCGCGATGCGCCCCTGTTCGATCGCCAGTTGCCACAACCCTTCATGCCCGCTTAAACGCAGGTTGTCGATAAACTTCAATGGACGTTTCGCCACCCTTCACCTCTGCCGTTGCGCTGGTTTTCTTCATCATACTGGCAGCGGATCGCGCTGACAAAGTCGCCGTTGCCTGCCTACCCCCTGCGTTTACTCCCTGCGGGGTAATTTGCATGCAAACTGACTCGCTTCAGCTAAAGGTGAATAAAATCCGCAACTTATCAAAAAACGTGGAAAATCATCCATATACCACGTTAGAGGTATATAAGGGTGTGATTGATTTGCATCAATAAATTGCCCATCGGGAGAGATAAGGTAAGCCTAGGAAACCAGAATTTTGAGGCAATAATGAGCAGAGTCAAACTTGCCGTCGTCGGCAATGGCATGGTCGGCCACCGGTTCATCGAAGATCTGTTGGATAAAGCAGACAAAGACCAATTCGAAATCACCGTATTTTGCGAAGAGCCACGCATCGCTTACGATCGCGTGCACCTTTCCTCCTACTTCTCGCACCACACCGCCGAAGAGCTGTCGCTGGTGCGCGAAGGCTTTTACGAAAAACACGGCGTGAAGGTGCTGGTCGGCGAGCGCGCCATCACCATCAATCGCGACGAGAAGGTGATCCACTCCAACACCGGCCGCACCGTCTATTACGACAAGCTGATCATGGCCACCGGCTCCTATCCGTGGATCCCGCCGATTAAAGGCTCGGATAGCCAGGACTGCTTCGTTTACCGCACCATCGAAGACCTGAACGCCATCGAAGCCTGCGCGCGCCGCAGCAAACGCGGTGCGGTAGTCGGCGGCGGACTGTTGGGGCTGGAAGCCGCCGGCGCGCTGAAAAGCTTGGGGGTGGAAACGCACGTGATCGAGTTCGCTCCGGTGCTGATGGCCGAACAGCTCGACCCGATGGGTGGTGACCAGCTGCGCCGCAAGATCGAGCGCATGGGCGTCAAAGTACACACCGGCAAAAATACCCAGGAGATCGTCAACGGCGGCGGCACGGCGCGCAAAACCCTGCATTTCGCCGACGGTAGCCTGCTGGAAGTGGATTTCATCGTGTTCTCCACCGGCATCCGCGCCCAGGACAAGCTGGCGCGTCAGTGCGGGCTGGAGATTGGCCGCCGCGGCGGCATCGCCATCAACGACAGCTGCCAGACGTCGGATCCGGACGTGTACGCCATCGGTGAGTGCGCCGCCTGGCGCGATCGCACCTTCGGCCTGGTGGCACCGGGTTACAAAATGGCGCAGGTGGCCGTCGATCACCTGCTGGGCCGCGAAAACGGCTTCCAGGGCGCCGACATGAGCGCCAAGCTGAAGCTGCTGGGCGTGGACGTCGGCGGCATCGGCGATGCCCACGGCCGCACCGAGGGCGCCCGCAGCTACGTTTATCTGGATGAAAGCAAAGAAGTCTACAAACGCATCGTGGTCAGCGCCGACAACAAAACCCTGCTCGGCGCGGTGCTGGTGGGCGACACCAGCGATTATGGCAACCTGCTGCAGCTGGCGTTGAACGGCATCGAACTGCCGGAGAACCCGGACGGCCTGATCCTGCCGGCCCACGCGGGCAGCAAACCGGCCATCGGCGTGGATTCGCTGCCGGAAAGCGCGCAGATCTGCTCCTGCTTCGACGTCAGCAAAGGTGACATCATCCAGGCAGTCAACAAAGGCTGCCACACCGTGGCGGCGCTGAAGGCCGAAACCAAGGCCGGCACCGGCTGCGGCGGCTGCATCCCGCTGCTCACCCAGGTGCTGAACGCCGAGCTGAGCAAGCAAGGCATCGAGGTCAACCACCACCTGTGCGAACACTTCGCCTATTCGCGCCAGGAGCTGTTCCACCTGATCCGCGTCGAAGGCATCAAGTCGTTCGAGACGCTGCTGGCCAAATACGGCAAAGGCTACGGCTGCGAAGTGTGTAAACCCACCGTCGGCTCGTTGCTGGCTTCTTGCTGGAACGAATACATCCTCAAGCCGCAGCATACGCCGCTGCAGGATACCAACGACAACTTCCTCGGCAATATCCAGAAAGACGGCACCTACTCGGTGATCCCACGCTCCGCCGGCGGCGAAATCACCCCGGACGGCCTGCTGGCCATTGGCCAGATCGCCAAGGAGTACAATCTCTACACCAAAATGACCGGCTCGCAGCGCATCGGCATGTTCGGCGCGCAGAAAGACGATCTGCCGGCCATCTGGCGCAAGCTGCTCGCCGCCGGCTTTGAAACCGGCCACGCTTACGCCAAGGCGCTGCGCATGGCGAAAACCTGCGTCGGCAGCACCTGGTGCCGCTACGGCGTCGGCGACAGCGTCGGTTTCGGCGTCACGCTGGAACATCGCTACAAAGGCATCCGCACCCCGCACAAAATGAAGTTCGGCGTCTCGGGCTGCACCCGTGAATGCGCCGAAGCGCAGGGCAAGGACGTCGGCATCATCGCCACCGAGAACGGCTGGAACCTGTACGTCTGCGGCAACGGCGGCATGAAACCGCGCCACGCCGACCTGCTGGCCGCCGACCTCGATCGCGAGACGCTGGTGCGCTATCTCGACCGCTTCATGATGTTCTATATCCGCACCGCCGATAAACTGCAGCGCACCTCGGTGTGGCTGGAAAGCCTGGAAGGCGGTATCGACTACCTGCGCAAGGTGATCGTCGACGACAAGCTCGGCATCAACGACCAACTGGAAGCGGAGATCGCCCGCCTGCGCGACGCGGTGATTTGCGAGTGGAAAGAGACCGTCGAGCATCCGGAAACGCAGCTGCGCTTCGCCCACTTCATCAACAGCCCGCTGCGCGATCCGAATGTGCAGGTGGTGGCCGAACGCGACCAGCACCGCCCTGCGCGCCCGGACGAGCGCATTCCCGTCACCCTGATCGATACCGAGGAGAGCCACGCATGAGCCAGTGGATTACCGTTTGTCCCGTCGCCGACATTCTGCCCGGCACCGGCGTGTGCGCCCTGATCGGCGATCGGCAGGTGGCGGTGTTCCGCCCCTATGCCGACGAGCAGGTGTTCGCCATCAGCAATATCGACCCCTTCGCCCAGGCCAGCGTGCTGTCACGCGGGCTGATCGCCGAGCATCAGGGCGAACTGTGGGTCGCCAGCCCGCTGAAGAAACAGCATTTCCGCCTGTACGACGGCCACTGTCTGGAAGATGACAGCCGTTCTGTCGCCAGCTTCACCAGCCGGGTGGTCGACGGCATCGTGCAAGTCGCGGCATAACCTTTCGGGAGGCAACATGTTTACCGACACGATCAACAAATGCGCCGCCAACGCGGCGCGCATCGTCCGCCTGGCGAAGGAGAGCCCGCTCGGCTTTTGGATCAGCTCGGCGATGGCGGGCGCCTACGTCGGCCTTGGCATCATCCTGATCTTCACCCTCGGCAATCTGGTCGACCCAAGCGTGCGGCCGCTGGTGATGGGCGCCACCTTCGGCATCGCGCTGACGCTGGTGATCATCGCCGGTTCCGAGCTGTTCACCGGCCATACGATGTTCCTGACGCTCGGCGTCAAGGCCGGCACCATCCGCCAAAGCCAGATGTGGGCGGTGCTGCCGCAAACCTGGCTCGGCAACCTACTCGGCTCGGTGCTGGTAGCGCTGATGTATTACTACGGCGGCGGTAGCCTGCTGCCGGTGGATACCAGTCTGGTGCACAGCGCCGCGTTGGCGAAAACCACCGCGTCGGCCGAGGTGCTGTTCTTCAAGGGCGTGCTGTGCAACTGGCTGGTTTGCCTGGCGATCTGGATGGCGATCCGCGTAGAAGGCGCCGCCAAGTTCATCGCCATTTGGTGGTGCCTGCTGGCCTTTATCGCCTCGGGTTACGAACACTCCGTCGCCAACATGACGCTGTTCGCCCTCTCCTGGTTCGGCAACCACAGCGAGACCTATACCCTCGCCGGCATCGGCCACAACCTGCTGTGGGTGACGTTGGGCAACATCCTGTCCGGCTCGGTGCTGATGGGTCTGGGGTATTGGTACGCCACGCCGCGCGCCGAACGCCCGCAGGCGGCGAAAGCCGCCGTACGACAGACCGCCTGAGTTCTCGGGGGCGCATTTCGCCCCCACCCTGATGACCCCGAGGAGTGCCGATGGACTACCTGCCGATTTTCTGCCAACTGCAACATAAAGCCTGCCTGCTGGTCGGCGGCGGCGAGATCGCCGAACGCAAGGCGCGCCTGCTGCTGGACGCCGGCGCAGCGCTGACCGTCAACGCCGTAGACTTCAGCCCGCAGTTCCACCAGTGGGCGGCAGAAGGCCTGTTGACGCTGGCCGAGGGCGAATTCAGCCCGGCCCTGCTGACGGAAAAATGGTTGGTGATCGCCGCCACCGATAGGCTGGAGGTCAACGCGCGGGTGTACCAGTGCGCCAACCAGCAACGGGTGTTCTGCAACGTGGTCGATGACCCGAAACGCGCCAGCTTTATCATACCGTCGATCATCGATCGTTCACCGATCGTGGTGGCGGTGTCCTCCGGCGGCAAAGCGCCGGTGTTGGCGCGGTTGCTGCGCGAGAAGCTGGAAGCGCTGCTGCCGCAACACCTCGGCAAGCTGGCGCAGCTCGGCGGATCGCTGCGTCAACGGGTGAAACAGCGCTTCAGCAGCCTCGGCGCGCGCCGCCGCTTCTGGGAGCGGCTGTTCGCTCACGATCGGCTGGCGCAATCGCTGGCCAATGACGACGCGGCTCTGGCCGAACGCCAGCTCGAACAGCTGTTCAGCGAACGGCCGGAGGATCGCGGTGAAGTGGTGCTGGTGGGCGCCGGGCCGGGCGATGCCGGCCTGCTGACGCTGAAAGGGCTGCAACAGATCCAGCAGGCCGACGTGGTGGTTTACGACCGGCTGGTCTCCGAAGCGATCATGACGCTGGTGCGTCGCGACGCCGAGCGCATCTTCGTTGGCAAACGCGCCGGCCATCACTGCGTGCCGCAGGAGCAGATCAACCACATCCTGCTGCAGCAAGCGCGGCAAGGCAAACGCGTGGTGCGCCTGAAGGGCGGCGATCCCTTTATCTTCGGCCGCGGCGGCGAAGAGCTGGAAACGCTGGCGGACGCCAACGTACCGTTCTCGGTGGTGCCGGGCATCACCGCCGCCTCCGGCTGTTCCGCCTACAGCGGCATCCCGCTCACCCACCGCGACCACGCGCAGAGCGTGCGTCTGGTGACCGGCCACGCCAAGGCCGACGGTGGATTGGACTGGGCGACGCTGGCCGCCGGGCAACAGACGCTGGTGTTCTATATGGGGCTATCGCAGGCGGCGGAGATCCAGCGCCGGCTGATCGCGAACGGACTGCCGGCCGCCACACCGGTGGCGCTGGTGGAAAACGGCACTTCCTGTCGCCAGCGGGTGATCGAAGGCGAGCTTGGCCAACTGGGCGCCTTGTCCCTGCAGGCCGCCAGCCCCAGCCTGATCATCGTCGGCAGCGTGGTCAGCCTGCGCAGCAAGCTTAATTGGTTCGCCAGCGAAGCCCCGCCCGCCGGCCTGGCGCAAATGGCGTGATACCGACGTAAAAAAAGCGGCCCAAGGCCGCTTTTTTTATTTGCGCCGGCGTTACGCCTGCGGCGGTACGAAACCGACGGCCTGATAAACCTTCGCCAGGGTTTCCTGCGCGCGTGCGCGAGCCTTGGCGGCGCCGTCGCGCATCACCTGCTGCAGGTAGGCTTCGTCGTTGCGGAAGCGGTGGTAACGCTCCTGCAGCTCAGCCAGCATACCGGAGACGGCTTCCGCCACCGCGCCTTTCAGGTGGCCGTACATTTGGCCTTCGAACTCGGCTTCCAGCTGCGCGATGCTCTTGCCGGTGACGCCGGCGAGGATGTCCAACAGGTTGGAGACGCCCGCCTTGTTGACCACGTCGTAACGCACGACAGGTGGCTCTTCCGAGTCGGTCATTGCGCGTTTGATCTTTTTGGTCACCGCTTTCGGATCTTCCAGCAGGCCGATCACGTTGTTGCGGTTATCGTCCGACTTGGACATCTTCTTGGTCGGTTCCTGCAGCGACATCACGCGTGCGCCGGATTTAGGAATAAACGGCTCCGGCACTTTGAACACGTCGCCGTACAGCGCGTTGAAACGCTGGCCCACGTCGCGGCTCAGTTCCAGGTGCTGTTTCTGGTCTTCGCCCACCGGCACCTGATTGGTTTGATACAGCAGGATGTCCGCCGCCATCAGCACCGGATAGCTGAACAGCCCGGCGTTGATGTTCTCCGCGTAGCGTGCGGATTTGTCTTTGAACTGCGTCATGCGGCTCAGTTCGCCGAAATAGGTGTAGCAGTTCAGCACCCAGCTCAGCTGCGTGTGCTCAGGCACGTGCGACTGCACGAAGATGGTGCTTTTTTCCGGATCGATACCGCAGGCCAGGTACAGCGCCAGCGTATCCAGCGTGGCTTTGCGCAGTTTCTCGGCGTCCTGGCGCACGGTGATGGCATGCAGATCGACGATGCAGTAGATGCAGTCGTAGTCGTCCTGCATCTGCACCCACTGACGCAGCGCACCCATGTAGTTGCCGATGGTCAGTTCGCCGGACGGCTGCGCGCCGCTAAATACGATGGGCTTACTCATGTTTAAATTTCCTGATTCTCTAAAGATGACAGCCCAAGAGCGGGCAACAAATCGGCAAAGCGCTCCAACACCCGATCGGGGTGGCTCAGGGCGATCGATTCGCCGTAGTTATAACCGTAGGTAAAGCCGACGCTTGGGCAACCGGCGCCCTGCGCGGCTTGAATATCGTTGCGTGAATCGCCGACGAACAGCAGTTCATGCGCGCGCAGCCCAAGCTTGCCGAGCACCAGATACAACGGCGCCGGGTGCGGTTTCTTTTCCGTCACGTCGTCGCCGCCGATCACCAGCGAGAAATAGTCGCCAATCCCCAACGATGCCAGCAGCGGCGCCACGAACGGCGTCGGCTTGTTGGTCACCAGCGCCATCGGGTAGCCGTGCGCGGCCAGTCGGGCCAGCGTCTCTTGCACCTGCGGGAACAGGCGGCTACCGCTGTCGACGGTCTGCGCATAGAAATGGTCGAAGCGTTCACGCAGCCGGCCGCACTGTTCCGGCGTGCCTTCCGCTTCCGCCCAGCGCAGCGCGCGCTGCACCAGCACGTCGGCGCCGTTGCCGATCCAGGTGCCAACCCGCTCCTCACCCGCTTGCGGCAGGCCCGCTTCTTCCAGCGCCATATCGATGGCGGCCGCGAGGCCCGGCGCGCTGTCGACCAGCGTGCCGTCCAGATCGAAGGCCAATGCGCGGATCGCGCCGAAATCAGCCATGGGAAACCTTCGCCAGCTCGCTGCGCATCTCGTCGATCACCTTGCGGTAGTCCGGCTGGCCAAAGATGGCGGAACCGGCGACGAACATATCGGCGCCCGCGGCGGCGATTTCGGCGATGTTATCCACCTTCACCCCGCCGTCGACTTCCAGGCGGATGTCGCGACCGCTGTCGTCGATCAGCTTGCGCACTTGGCGCAGCTTGTCGAGCGTGCCGTGGATGAACGACTGGCCGCCGAAGCCCGGGTTGACCGACATCAGCAGGATCACGTCGATTTTATCCATCACGTAATCAAGATAGCTCAGCGGGGTCGCCGGGTTGAACACCAGGCCGGCCTTACAGCCGTGCTCTTTGATCAGCTGAATGGTGCGATCGACATGTTCGGAGGCTTCAGGGTGGAAAGAGATATAAGACGCGCCGGCCTTGGCGAAGTCAGGCACGATGCGGTCCACCGGCTTGACCATCAGATGCACGTCAATCGGCGCGGTAATGCCGTAGTTGCGCAGCGCTTCGCACACCATCGGACCGATGGTCAGATTGGGCACGTAGTGGTTGTCCATGACGTCGAAGTGCACCACGTCGCCGCCTGCGGCCAGCACGTTAGCGGTATCTTCACCTAACCGGGCAAAATCTGCCGACAGAATGGACGGGGCAATCAAAAACTTTTTCATCCGCTTCTCCAAACGTAGGGTCGAGTTGTTATGCGCCGGGGTGCCCCCGGCTTAGCGATACAGCGCCAAAAGCTCGTTCACTTTGCTGCGGCCGAGAATATTGCGGCTGATCGTGCGGCGCGCTTTCACCACATACAGCGCAGCATGCTGGTACCAGTCGCGCGTCAGCTCGGTATCGTGATTGGAAATCAATACCGGCACCCGGCTCTCTACCGAGAGCTGATGCGCCAGATGCGCCAGGCTCTGCTGATCGGCGATGCTGAAGCTGTTGGTGTGGTAAGCGGTGAAATTCGCCGTCGCCGACAGCGGCGCATAAGGCGGATCGCAATACACCACGGCGCCGGCTGCGGCCTTCGCCATGGTATCGCGGTAATGCTCGCAGACAAAAGTGGCATTGCGCGATTTTTCAGCAAACCAGTAGAGCTCTTCTTCCGGGAAGTACGGTTTCTTGTACCGGCCAAACGGCACATTGAACTCGCCGCGCAGGTTATAGCGGCACAGGCCGTTATAGCAGTGACGGTTCAGGTACAGGAACAGCAGCGCCCGGCGGTAAGGCTCGGTGCTAGTATTGAACTCTTCTCGCAGCAGGTAAAACTGATCCGAGTTATTGAATTCATCGGCGAAAAGCGTGCGGGCATCGCGCACGAAGTCATCCGTGCGCCGCTTAACGATGTTATACAGGTTGATAAGATCGCTATTGATGTCGGCGAGAATGTAGGCGTCGTAATCCGTATTCAGAAAGACGGATCCCGCACCCACGAAGGGCTCGATTAAGCAGTCTCCCGCCGGCAGATGGCGACGAATCTCATCTACCAGCGGGTATTTTCCACCAGCCCATTTTAAAAAAGCGCGGTTTTTCTTCATGCCGTCAATTAGCTACTTATACAATTCAGAGCGGCGGATTGTACTCTGTTTCAGACAGCACATCAGCGCACAAATTTAAATGATTTATTTTTTAAGATCTTGCTGCACTTGGTGTACAGGTCGAACCCATGGTTTTTTCGCCTGCACATCGGCCGGCAACGAAGCAATGGCGCGCTTCGCTTCAGCAGAAGACGCATAGTTGCCGCTCACCAGCACATACCACGGCTTGCCGTCACGCTTGGTGGCGTACACCAGGTAATTCTGCAGCTTCTGCTGTTTGGCGTAGGCGTTCAGCGTATCGGAACGCGAAGCGCTGCTCAGTTGCAAGGTATAGTGGCTGCCCGGCGCAGACTGCACAGAACTGCCGCTGCTGGCGACCGCTCCCGCTTTCGCGGTGGAAGACGGTTTGGCCGGCGGCGTATACACCGTAGTCGGTGATTTATGCTGCGTTGCGGTCGGTTTGGCGGCGGCGGTTTTCGCCGGCGTTTTATGCTGTTGCGGGGCAGTGCCCTGCACAGGACGCGTCGCTTCGCGCGCTGCGGCGCCGCTCATCACCGTTGCCGGTGCGGTCGGCAACGTCGACGCTGCGCCGGTCATGCCCTGCGTAGCGACATCCACCTGCCCCTGCTGCTGCGACAGCGCATCCGCCATGTTGCCCGGCAAATCGACGCGCTGCTGCGCACCGCCTTGCTGAGGCTGCGTTTGCGCTTCGGTCGGCGTGCCGGAGATCGGCGGAACGCTGACGTTCTGCGGTTGCTGCGGCTGAGTCGCGCTCACGCCGTTATTATCGTGGGTATCCGTCGTGCCGCCCGGCACGCCGTTATTGGCGGTGGTCAGCGACGAAGAACCGGACAGGTTGATATCGCGGGCCGCGCCGTTTTGCGCGCCGCTCTCCTGCGCCGCTTCATGTTTGGTCGGCGCCTTCAGGGCTGAACCGATGCCGATAATCAGCAGCAGCAGCACCAAAATGCCGATGCCAATCATCAAATGCTGGCGCGAAACGGCGAAGCGCGGCGCGGCGGCCGGCTTGCGCGAACGCGTAGGACGACGATCGCTGCTATCAGGTCTGAGATCGTCTTCCGGTTTAAACTCGTCCATCTGAAACCCTCCAACTAGAGGCAAAAGCCCACCACCGTAGACCTACCGTGGCACGGGCGGATTAACCCGATGATGGCAAAGCGACACCCGTCGTGCTCTGCTCACTGTATTAATATAGATGCTAATGGCGGCTAAGCCACTGTTACTTAGTCCGATTTAATTACGCTTCCGCTCAGGCAAGCAGGCGGCGATCGACGCCAGCACCAGCTCATGCCCTACGCCGCCGCGCACTTCCGCCGCACCGATCGCGGTCGGCAACACCAAACGCAGTTCCCCCGCCAGCACTTTCTTGTCGCGCAACATGTGCGGCAAGTAGGATTCCGGCGTCATTTCCTGCGGCCCGCAGACCGGCAAGCCGGCGCGCAGCAGCAGCGCTTTGATGCGCTCGATGTCGTCAACGGAGAACTGGCCGAGACGGTGCGCGGTTTCCGCCGCCATCACCATGCCCGCAGCCACCGCCTCACCGTGCAGCCACACGCCGTAGCCCATCTCGGCTTCGATAGCATGGCCGTAAGTATGGCCCAGATTCAGCAGGGCGCGCAGACCGCTTTCGCGTTCGTCTGCGGCCACCACCTCGGCCTTCAGCTCGCAGCAGCGGCGAATACAGTAGGCCAACGCCTGCATATCCAACGCCATCAGCGCATCGATGTTATTTTCCAACCAGACGAAAAACTCGCGATCGAGAATGATCCCGTATTTGATGACTTCGGCCAGGCCGGAAGAGAGTTCACGCGTCGGCAGCGTTTTCAGGCAATCCAGATCAACCACCACCGAAGCGGGTTGATAGAAAGCGCCGATCATGTTTTTGCCGAGCGGGTGGTTGACGGCGGTCTTGCCGCCCACGGAGGAGTCCACCTGCGACAGCAGCGTGGTGGGAACCTGAATGAAGCGCACGCCGCGTTGGTAGCACGCGGCGGCAAAGCCGGTCAGATCGCCGACAACGCCGCCACCGAGCGCGATCAGCGTGGTATCGCGCCCGTGCGGTTTTTCGAGCAGCGCCGAAAACACCTGCTCCAACACCGCCAGAGATTTGTACTGCTCACCATCGGGAAGAATCACCTGATCCACCACGACGCCGCTCTGCTCCAGCACCTGCCGGACACGCTCCAGATAGAGCGGCGCCAGGGTCTGGTTGGTGACCAACATCGCTTGTTCACCCGCCTTTAACGGCATAAAAGAAGCCGGATCGTCAAACAATCCGGCGGCGATGGTAATCGGGTAGCTGCGCTCCCCAAGCGTTACAGTAATTCTCTCCATGTCGCGCTTAGTTCTCTGTATGGTACGGCGGTGGTTGATCCCCGCAACGGCGGGGAACACAAATCAGTTTTCCGCATTGGCCGACGGCGAACGCGAAAATCAGCAATCAGTTGCTTTCCAGCATGTTGATGATCTGGTTGGCAACCACTTTAGCGCTCTGATCGTCGGTGCGAATGGTGACATCGGCAATCTCTTCATACAACGGATTGCGCTCTTTCGCCAAAGCTTCCAGCACTTCACGCGGCGGAGAATCAACCTGCAGCAGCGGGCGTTTTTTATCACGCTGGGTACGAGCCAACTGCTTTTCGATCGTGGTTTCGAGATAAACCACCACGCCGCGCGCGGACAGACGGTTGCGCGTTTCGCGCGACTTCACCGAACCGCCGCCGGTCGCCAACACAATCCCTTGTTTTTCCGTCAGTTCATTAATGACTTTTTCTTCACGATCGCGGAAACCTTCTTCCCCTTCCACGTCGAATACCCAGCCCACGTCAGCTCCGGTACGTCGCTCAATTTCTTGATCGGAGTCGAAGAACTCCATATTGAGTTGCTGAGCTAACTGACGGCCAATAGTGCTTTTGCCGGCACCCATAGGCCCAACCAGAAAGATATTGCGTTTCTCTGCCATGTTTTTCGGTATTACTAAGACAATTCGTTAATGTTAACCCGCCCCGCCAATCAAATCAGCGGCGGGACCTAAACTGAAACCTCATGAGCGATAGTGCGAGATCAGACGAAAAATTATCTCAACACTCTTGGTAGTTTGGCAACCGAATAAATCGCAATCCACGCCGCGGGAGGGAAACCATATGTTTTTAACGGCGTCTTGGCGCTAACAAAAAACCTCGGTGCTCAATTCGGTAACCCTTGTAAGCTAAATCGGCCGCAGCGTCAAACGCAGATCCCCCCAAGGGGATAAAAAAGTGTATCTGCTCATCAACTTTAGGCGATTTGCCGCCCGGCCGACAGGCCGCCGCTTATCCCTTAATCAGGGTTGGCGTAATAAAGATCACCAGCTCGCGTTTTTTCTGTTGTGCGCCGCTCTGCCGGAACAAGCCCCCCAGCAGCGGCGCATCCCCCAGTCCCGGCACCTTGTCCGCCGTCTTGCCGCGATGCCGTTGAAAAATGCCGCCGAGCACCAGGGTTTCGCCGTTTTTCACCGTGATCTGCGTCTTAATCTCCTGTTTATCGATGGTCAACGCCTCTCCGGCCCCTCGGCTGATGGCGCGCCCCGGCATATTTTGGCTGATCTGCAGCGTCAGCGTGATGCGCCCGTCCGGCAACACCTTCGGCGTCACCTCCATGCCCAGCACCGCCTCTTTAAACTCGATGGCGGTCGCACCGCTGGCGCCGCTGGACACTTCATAAGGGATCTCCGTCCCTTGCTTGATGCTGGCGGTTTGCAGATGCGCCGTCAGGAGACGCGGGCTGGCGATGATCTCCACCTGATTTTCCTGCTCCAGCGCCGTCAGCTCCAGGCTCAGCAAACGCCCGCTGATGCGCGCCAGATGGAAACCGGCGTTCACCGCGCTGCGCTCCAACGGCAGGTTAACGCCGATATTGCCCGGCCGCAGCGGCCGCGCCGGCCTGTCGTCGGGCGCCAATCCCCAACGCACGCCGAGCTCACGCAGGCTTTCGCTGTTGATGGTCACGATATGCGCCGCCAGTTGCACCTGTGCCAGCGGCGCATCCATTTCCGTTATCCGCTTTTTCAACTGCGCCACAATCGGCGCGGTGTCGCGCAGCAGCAGCGTATTGGTGCGTTTATCCGCCAACACGCTGCCACGCTCGCTCAGCAACGCGCCACGTTGGGCGTTGAGGCTTTCGGCAATTTCCGCCGCATCGCCGTTTTGCACGGTCATCGTCAGGCTGTGCAAGGGTTGCCGCTGCGCCAGCGCCTCTTGCTGCTGTCTTTTTTCCCGTGCATCCGGCTCCGGGGAGATCAGCATCACGTTACTCTCCCGCGTCATCGTCAGTTTGCCCATACGCAGGGTCAGCGCCAGCGCCTGGGGCCAGGGCACATCCTCCAGCCGCAGCGTCAGGTTGCCGCTCACGCCCGGCGCGGCGATCAGGTTCATCTGCCGATAATCCGCCAAGGCCTGCAGGATGACCGTGACCGGCGCATCCTGAAACTCCAATGAGATTATCTGTTTATCCTGAGCCTGCGCGGCGCCGAGCGCCAAACACCCTAGCGCCAAGCCCAGTCCAGCGCGTCCTTTCATGATTTGTCATCCTTGTCGTCGATCATCAGCGATATGTCGTCGCGGCTCGTCGGGCACTCCGGTTCGGCCGTCAGCGCCTTCAACGTCAGGCTGCGCGCCTGCACCTGCGTCACCTGCCAGCGCTCGGCAAGCACCCGTTGTTGCGGCCGCAGGCGCAACCATTGCCCCGCCGGCGTCACCACCCAGCCATAGCGCTGCGTCGGTTGCCCGATGACGCCTTTCAGTCGCCAGCCCGCCGGGGATGTCTCTGTCTGGGCGCAAGCAGGCATCGGGGGCGGCGCAAACGGGTCGCGCGGTTCGGCGCATAAGGCCCACGGCCATAGCAGCCACCACCAACGGCCGGATCTTCTACTCATCGGCCAGCTCCTCGGCGGCATCCTGTAAAACCAACCGCGCCGTCATGCCCTGCGGCGGCGTCTCCACGCTCAATTGTTCGAGACGCAAATCGGCGGGCAGCGCCTCCAGCAGCGCCAACAAACCGGGGTAGTCAATGCGCAAGCTCAGCGTCTGCCGCGGCGGTTTTTCCTGCCGCTGCCAGCGCAACAAGGCGCCCCCCGCCCGTTGCAGCCCGTTCGTCAGATCGCCGGTGGCGGCCGGAGCGATCGGCGTCGGCGGCATCAGGGCGACCGGCGCCTCGTCCAGTTGGCGCTGCGCCACGGCGATCTGTTGCAGCAGGCGCTGTTGCCGCTCTGTCGCGTTTTCCCGCTGACGCCATTCGTCTTGCAGCATCCAGCCCCCGCCCAACAACGCCAACGTGCCGATGCCCAGCCATTGCGCGGCCAGCAATCGCCGGCCCGACAGGCCCAGCAAGAAGCGCAGCCCGGATGGCAGACGGTTATCCATCACGCCCCCACTGCACCACCAGATGAAAGGCGTACAGGCCGTCGTCGCGTTGCGCCACCTCCGCCAAACGCAGCCGCGGTAACGCGGGCATCCCCGCCAGCCGCCGTTCGAACTGCGAAATGGCGGCAGGAGAACGGCTCAATCCACGCAGCCGCAGGCCGTTCGCCGCATCGCTGTCCAACGCCGTGAGCCACAGCGGTGGGGGGAGGCAGGAGGAGAGTTGCTGCAGCAGTTGCAAATAACGCCGGTTATGTTGGGCATTGCGCGCCTGCCGTTCAGCGAGGGCGCTGTATCGCGCCCGTTGCGCCCGCTCTTGCTGCTGCTGACGGACGAGCAGCGTCACTGCCGCCAGCTCTTCTTCCAACAGCGCCAGCCGCTCCTGACGCTGCGCCTGTTGATGACGCAGTTGGCCGGCGACGAGGCCCCCTGCCAGCAACAGCACCGTTATCTGCAACAGCAACACGCCCAGCCAGAAGCAGCCGCGCCGCCGATCGCGACGTTGCCGCCAGGGCAAAAAGTTGACCTGGTACATCAGCGGTCCTCCTCGCGCAGCGCCAGACCGCCGGCCAACGCGAACGCTGAGGGATGCACGGGCAACGGCGGACGCAGCTGCGTGAAGGCGCTGAGCGGCGACCAGGAAAGGCAGCCGACGGGCAAGGCTCCTGCCAGCACGCTGCCGGCATAGACCGGTCGATCATCGTCCGCCGGCGTCTGGGCTTGCAGCGCCCGCAGCGCCTGCGCGTCATCGTCGCCCGGCGTCAGCCCGAACGCGAACGCGCCGTCGGCCGGCGCCACCCACAGCCATTCTCGCTCGAGACGATGCATCAGCCCCGCGGTGTGCGGCACGCCCGCCGCCGTCGCCATCATCCGCAGCGCGCAGGGCGTAATATCGACCGCTTGCGGATGCAGGCCCGCCTGGCGCAGACAGTGCAGCCACTGCTGCAGCTCCTGCCGCCGCGCGGCGGTCAACAGCAGCGCCGCCCCCTCCGCCGGCGCGGCGCGATAGTCGAGCGCCAGCGTCTGGCCGTCGAGTGGGAACTGCTTCACGCCGTGGCCAACGATATAGTCGCTGCGTTCCGGCTCGCGCAGCCGCGCGTCCGGCTGCGCCATGCACTGTTGCAACACCCGCTGCGCCGGCAGGGCAATGCGTAAGGAAATATGTCGCGGCAGTTGGACGCGCCATTGCCGCAGCGCCCGGATCAGGGCTTCGGAAGGTGCCAGGCAGCCGTCGCGTAAAACCGCCTGCGGCAGCGTCTGTTGCCACCAGTGACGCAGTTGCCAGCCGTTGCGGCGGCGTTGGACCGCCAGCGCCCGCACGCAGTCGATTTGTATATCCAGCCCCACCTGCCATGCTTGAGGGAACATGTTTCACAAGCCTCCATAACATCCGATGATAAAAGAACATATCCATGTCGCAGGCTTGCCTTTATACTACCGCGCGGTTGTTTATAAACTGCCCAAATGACTTAGAAATGGGAAATCTCAGGTGAAGTTCGTAAAGTATTTACTAATCCTTGCAGTATGTTGCATCGTGCTGGGAGCAGCCTCGATTTTCGGCTTGTACAAATATGTCGAGCCGCAGCTGCCCGACGTCGCAACGCTGAAAGACGTGCGGCTGCAGATACCGATGCAGGTTTACAGCGCCGATGGCGAACTGATCGCCCAGTACGGCGAGAAGCGCCGCATTCCGCTGAAGTTGGATCAAATTCCGCCGGTGATGGTGCACGCATTTATCGCCACCGAAGACAGCCGCTTCTATGATCACCACGGTGTCGATCCGGTCGGCATCTTCCGCGCGGCCTCCATCGCGTTGGTCTCCGGCCACGCTTCCCAGGGGGCCAGCACCATTACCCAACAGCTGGCGCGTAACTTCTTCTTAAGCCCGGAACGCACCCTGATGCGTAAAATCAAGGAAGCCTTCCTGGCGGTACGCATCGAGCAGATGCTGACCAAAGATGAAATCCTTGAGCTGTATCTGAACAAGATCTACCTGGGTTATCGCGCTTACGGCGTGGGCGCCGCCGCGCAGGTCTATTTCGGCAAGGACGTCAGCCAGCTCACCCTGAGCGAGATGGCGACCATCGCCGGCCTGCCGAAAGCGCCGTCCACCTTCAACCCGCTCTATTCGCACGATCGCGCCGTTGCCCGCCGCAACGTAGTGCTGTCGCGCATGCTGGACGAACACTACATCACGCAGGCGCAGTACGATCAGGCGCGTTCTGAAGATTTGGTCGCCAACTACCATGCGCCGGAAATCAGCTTCTCCGCCCCGTATCTCTCCGAGATGGTGCGTCAGGAGATGATCAAGCGCTACGGTGAAAACGCCTATACCGACGGTTATAAGGTTTACACCACCGTGACCAAACGGCTGCAGCTGGCGGCGCAGGAATCGGTGCGCAATAACGTGTTGGCCTATGACATGCGCCACGGCTATCGCGGCCCGTCAAACGTGCTGTGGAAAGTCGGCGAAGCGGCCTGGGATCGCAAACAGATTGTCGACTTGCTGAAAAACCTGCCGAACTACGGCCCGCTGGCGCCGGCGGTCATCACCGCCGCCAACCCGCAGGAAGCGACGGCGATGCTGGCCGACGGCAGCAGCATTGCCCTGCCGATGGCCACCATGCGCTGGGCGCGGCCATACCGTTCAGACACTCAGCAAGGCCCAACGCCGAAACGCGTCACCGACGTGGTGCAGCCAGGCCAGCAGGTCTGGGTGCGTAAAGTGAACGAGGCCTGGTGGCTGTCGCAGGTGCCGGACGTCAACTCGGCGCTGGTTTCCATCAACCCGAATGACGGCGCGGTGAAAGCGCTGGTCGGCGGCTTCGATTTCAACCAGAGCAAGTTCAACCGCGTCACGCAGGCCCTGCGTCAGGTGGGCTCGAACATCAAACCCTTCCTGTATACCGCCGCGATGGATAAAGGCCTGACGCTGGCCACCATCCTGAACGACTTGCCGATCACCCGTTGGGATGCCGGCGCCGGCACCGACTGGCGGCCGAAGAACTCGCCGCCGACCTACGATGGCCCGATTCGTCTGCGTCAAGGGCTGGGGCAGTCGAAGAACGTGGTGATGGTGCGCGCGATGCGTGCGATGGGCGTCGACTACGCGGCGGAATATCTGCAGCGCTTCGGCTTCCCGGCACAGAACATCGTGCATACCGAATCGCTGGCGCTGGGCTCCGCTTCCTTCACCCCGATGCAACTGGTGCGCGGTTACGCGGTGCTGGCGAACGGCGGTTATCTGGTCGATCCGTACTTCATCACCAAAATTGAAGACGACAACGGCAATACGGTGTTCGAAGCCAAACCTAAAGTGGTTTGCAGCAGTTGCAACCTGCCGGTGATCTACGGTGATACTCACCGTTCGGCCGTGCTGTCCGATGACAACATCGAAAACGTCGCCACCTCGCAGGAAGGCAGCAACAGCACGGTGCCGATGCCGCAGCTGGAGCAGGTAACCCCGGCTCAGGTGCAGCAGGACGGCGACCAACAGTATGCGCCACACGTGATCAGCACGCCGCTGGCCTTCCTGATCCACGACGCGCTGAACAGCAACATCTTCGGTGAACCGGGTTGGATGGGCACCGCCTGGCGCGCCGGGCGCGATCTGAAACGTCATGATATCGGCGGCAAAACCGGTACCACCAACAGTTCCAAAGACGCCTGGTTCTCCGGCTATGGCCCGGATACCGTGACGTCGGTGTGGATCGGCTTCGACGATCACCGCCGCGATCTGGGCCGTTCAACGGTGTCCGGCGCTATCCCGGATCAGATTTCCGGCGGCGAAGGCGGTGCCAAAAGCGCCCAGCCGGCGTGGGACGACTTCATGAAGATCGCACTGGAAGGCATTCCGGAGCAGAAAGTCACGCCGCCGCCGGGCATCATCAGCGTCACCATCGACAAGAGCAGCGGCAAGCTCTCTGGCGGTGGCGGCGGCAGCCGTTCCGAGTACTTTATCGAAGGAACGCAGCCGACGGACTACCCATCGCGCGATACCGGCACCACGCTTACCGATCCGGGCGGCGAAAGCCACGAGCTGTTCTGATCGAAAAGGGCCAGAGAAATCTGGCCCTTTTTTTATGCGGCGTGAAGCGTCTCAGCGCGAAGCGCGCAGAAACGCCTCGGAGAGGAACAGCGCGCTGACGTTGCGCGCCTCACGGAAATCCGGTTCCGCCAGCAGCGCCATCATGTTGGCGATCGGCCAGCGCACCTGCGGCAGGGGTTCCGGTTCGTCCCCCTCCAGGCTCTGCGGGTAGAGATCGTGCGCCAGCACGATATTCATTTTGCTGGAAAAGTAGGATGGCGCCATCGTCAGCTTGCTGAGGAAATCAAAGCGTCTGGCACCGAATCCCACCTCTTCCATCAGCTCGCGGTTGGCCGCCTCCAGCACCCCCTCGCCGGGATCGATCAACCCTTTCGGGAAGCCGAGCTCATAGGATTCAGTGCCCACCGCATATTCGCGGATCAGCAGCAGGTCATCGCCAATCACCGGCACAATCATCACCGCTTCGCGATCCGAAGGCCGCATGCGCTCATACACCCGCCGCACACCGTTGCTGAATTCCAAATCGACCGACTCGACGTTGAACAAACGCGAACGCGCGACCGTTTCCACTTTCAGAATTTTAGGTTTTTGCAGGTGTTTATCCATGATTGCCTCAAAGAGGTTGCCCAGGCGCGGACAGGGCAACCGAAAAAATGATTGGCGTAACGCACGGCTCGTTGGCGCTCAAACGCTGACCAAATTCGATCTTGATCACATTGTGCGTTAAGGGCAAGCTCGGCCGCAACGCGCATGAACAGTAATTTACTTTCTTTTAACAAGCGTCGCCAGCCGCGGGCGATTTTCTGCACTGATTCAGCAAACAGCGCGCATGAAAATAGGATAATGCCGATATCGACAGCAGGGGCCGGTTGCTAGTATCACGCAGGCAAGAATCAGTGATAAAATGACCTTGCTTCATGAAGGAATGAGATCCAAAGCGAAAATCTGTTTGTTCCCTCATTAGTTCTGGGTGCCTCCTGGCGGTTTACTCCGTATAATATTCAGCTTTTCATCAGGTTGGCGAAATTCACGGGTGTGAGATGGGGATTGCATGAGCACAATAGTGTTGATATTGGCCTTAGTGCTTGTCTGCCTGATTGCCGCCGGCCTGTACCTGTGGTTCAAGGCCCGCCACCCGACGGCGCTGGCGCGCACGCTGCCGTTTATCAAACCCGCCCACCGCAAGCTGACCGACGAAGAACGCGCGGCGGTCGAGTTCTACCTCAATCAACAAAACAAGCTGAGCAACAAACTGTTGCCCGGCGGCGCTACGCTGCCCGCAGCCAAACTGGCGCTCACCCCGCAAAGCGATAACGTTTATCCCGTGACGCACGCCATCACCCGTTACGGGCTGGCCAGCGACGATCCCAATAAATGGCGCTATTACCTCGACGCTGAAGAGGTGCACCTCCCCCCGTTTTGGGAACCCTATATCACCGCCGACAACCATGTGGAAGTGATCAAAACCCAGACGCTGCCGCTGGTGATTTCGCTCAACGGGCACTCGCTGAAAGATCATATCCACGACCGGCCGCAGCCGCCGGTCGTGACCGCCGCGCCGACCAAAAACGCCTCCATCCGCAAGGAAGAGAGCGAGCATGTCGAGCTGGTGAACATTCGCAAGGAAACGCCGGAAGAGCATGCGCTGAACCGGCCGAACGGCATCCGTGAAGCCGTCATCATCTCCGCCGCGCTGCTGCTGCTGTTCTTCAGCCTGATCAGCCCGGTGCTGGTGATCCCCTGGATGATTTTCGTGGCGGTGCTGATGATCGCCTGGGGAGGGTGGAACCTGTTCCGCCGCCCGGCGTCGCGCGAGTTGAAAGAGATCCACTGCCTGCGCGGCACGCCAAAGCGCTGGGGCCTGTTCGGCGAATCCGGCCAGGGGCAGATCAGCAATATTTCGCTCGGCATTATCGATCTGATCTATCCGCCGCACTGGCAACCGTACCTGACGCAGGATCTGGGCAAAACCACCGATGTGGACGTCTATCTCAACCGTCAGGTGGTGCGGCAGGGGCGTTTCCTGTCGCTGCATGACGAAGTGAAGAATTTCCCGTTGCAGCAGTGGGGCCGCAATGCGGTGCTGGTCGCCAGCTCGACGCTGGTTCTGCTGCTGCTGCTGATCTATATCCCGCTCAACCTGCCGTTGACCCTCAGCATGGCCTGGCTGCAAGGCGCGCAAAAAGTGGAAGTGACCAGCGTACAGGCGCTGGAGGCCACGCCGCTGCGCATCGGCGACACGCTGAAAGTGCGCGGCAGCGGCATGTGCTATGTCCCGCCGCCGGCCAACGGCGGCGGCGCCGTCAATTTTGCGCCGTTCGACTGCTCCGGCATCTATTGGAACACCGCCGCCCCGCTGCCGCAGCCGGAATCGGAAGTCATAGACAAAGCGACAGCCCTGCTGGCGACGGTCAGCGGTCAGCTGCATCCGAGCGGCGCCGATCAGAAGGTCAACCCGCAGCTGGCCAGCGCCATCGAGAAATCCGGCATGATCCTGCTGGACGATTTCTCCGATATCGTGCTGAAAACGCAGGATCTGTGCCAGACGGAAAACGACTGCGTACGGCTGAAAAACGCGCTGGTTAACCTGGGCAACGCGAAAAACTGGAGCAGCCTGGTGAAACGCGCCAAATCCGGCGCGCTGCAAGGCGTCAACGTCCTGCTTCGTCCGGTCAGCGCCGAATCGCTGGAAAGCCTGACCAAAGTGGCCACCTCGTCGTTCATCTTCAATGAGACGCGACTGGCCGCCGCTGCGCTTAACAGCCCGCCGCCAGGTGGTTTCCTGATCCGCAGCGACGAAGGCCGCCAGTGGGTCAGTCACCCCCAGCCGCAGACGCCGCAAAGCGAATACAACGCGCTCGACCAGTGGAATGAGCTGCAGCGCCAGTCCAACCTGCTGCTGCATACCCCATTCCAGGCGCAGGGCGTGATCACCAGCCTCAGCGTTGACGCCAACGGCACTCGCCACGTGGCGTTGCACAGCGAACCGGACATGATCACCCTGTGGCGCTATCTCGGCACCAGCCTGTTGTTGCTGGCCGTAGTGGTCAGCCTGGGTTATAACGCCTGGCGGCTGGTGCAGCGTCGGCGCATCAATCAGCACCGCGTCGCCGATATCCAGCGTTACTACGACAGCTGCTTCAACCCGCAGCTCAATCCGATGTCGATGCGGCCGATGGCCTGAACCTGACGCCGGGGCTTCGGCCCTGTCATCCGCTTATGCTACGCTAACGCTATTATTCTCATCTGCGGACTGCCCGTCGGTCCGCCCGTGGAGTTTTTATGGTTCCCGAGTTTGATTGGCCGCAGATCGATACCGTGCTGCTGGACATGGACGGCACATTGCTGGATCTGGAGTTCGACAGCCACTTTTGGCTCAGCCTGGTGCCGCAGGCGTTGAGCGAAAGGCGCGCCATTCCGTTCGACGAAGCCCGCCACATCATCGAGCGGGAATACCAGGCGGTGCAGCACACCATGAGCTGGTATTGCTTCGATTACTGGAGCGAGCGGCTGGATCTGGACATTTACCGCATGACCAGCGAAGTGGGCAGCCGCGCCCGGCTGCGCGAAGACACCGAGCCTTTTTTACGGGCGCTGCGCGACGCCGGCCTGCAAACCATTTTGCTGACCAACGCCCATCCGCACAGCCTGGCGGTGAAAATCGAGCATACCGGCCTCGATCGGCACCTTGATTTATTGTTTTCCACCCACACATTTGGTTATCCGAAAGAAGATCAGCGTCTGTGGCAGGCAGTGCAACAGCACACCGGATTCAACCCGCAGCGCACGCTGTTTGTCGACGACGGCGAGCCGATCCTCGACGCGGCGCGCACTTTCGGCATTCGTTACTGCCTGGGCGTGCAAAACCCGGACTCCAGCACGGCGGAGAAAAGCTTCCAGCGCCATCCGTCGATGCGCGACTACCGCCTGCTGATACCGGCGCTGGCCAAGGGGGAAGCATGAAGGAAAAAGCGACGCGCGACGACGCGGTCCGACTGGATAAGTGGCTGTGGGCCGCACGCTTCTACAAGACCCGTGCGCTGGCACGCGAAATGATCGACGGCGGCAAGGTGCATTACAACGGCCAGCGCGGCAAGCCGAGCAAGATTGTCGAGCTCAACGCCGAGCTCAAACTGCGGCAGGGCAACGAAGAACGTACGGTGATCGTGCTGGCGCTGACCAGCCAACGCCGCGGCGCCAACGAGGCGCAGCAAATGTATCAGGAAACCGAAGCCAGCATCGCCAACCGCGAAAAAATGGCGCTGGCGCGCAAGATGAACGCGTTGACCATGCCGCATCCGGACCGACGTCCGGACAAAAAGGAGCGGCGCGACCTGATGAAATTTAAATTTGGTGAGCAGGAATAACCCCTCACCGCAATGAGAGAAGATTATGTCCAACCATGACCAATTGCACCGTTACCTGTTTGAAAACTACGCGGTGCGCGGCGAGCTGGTTACCGTCAGCGAAACCTATCAGCAGATCCTGAACAACCACGACTACCCGGCGCCGGTGCAAAAACTGCTGGGCGAGCTGCTGGTCGCCACCAGTCTGCTGACCGCAACCCTGAAGTTCGACGGCGACATCACCGTTCAGCTGCAAGGCGACGGCCCGCTGAAGCTGGCGGTGATCAACGGCAACAACCGCCAGGAGATGCGCGGCGTTGCGCGCACCCAGGCGCCTATCGCTGACGACAGCACCCTGCATCAGATGATCGGCAACGGCGTCATGGTCATCACCATTTCCCCAACGGAAGGCGAACGCTATCAGGGCGTGGTCGGTCTGGAAGGGGAAACGCTGGCCGAATGCCTGGAAGCCTACTTCCGCCAGTCTGAACAGTTGCCGACCCGCCTGTTCATCCGCACCGGCGAAGCGGAAGGCAATGCCGCGGCGGCCGGCATGCTGCTGCAGGTGCTGCCGGCGCAAGACGGCAACCTCGATGATTTCGATCACCTGGTGCAACTGACCAACACGGTCAAAAGCGAAGAGCTGTTCGGCCTGCCGGCCAACGAGGTGCTGTACCGTCTGTATCATCAGGAAGAAGTCACCCTGTATGAACCGCAGGACGTGCAATTCCGTTGTACCTGTTCACGCCAGCGTTGCGCCGACGCGCTGCTGACGCTGCCGACCGACGAAGTGGCGGACATGCTGGAGCAGGACGGCAATATCGACATGCACTGCGACTACTGCGGCAGCCACTATGTCTTTGACCCGGTTGATGTTGCCGCGTTGTATGCGGGCAACGCCGGCGAAAGCGATCGGTTGCACTAAGTCACACCCTCTCGGCGGGCGCGCCCGGCGCCCGCCAAGCCCCGCCGTTTGCACGTTTGCTTTTTTCCGTGTGCTATCTCTCAGATCGTAACGAAATACCGCCTAAAACGTTAAATATTTGATACCCATCGCGGTTACGCACCGTTAGATCCCTACAATTGCCGCCAGAAATTCTGTGACCAAGGAGTAGTAACATGCGCGTTAAAGGTATAACCCCTCAGGATCTGGCCGCTTACGGCATTCACGACGTCAGCGAAATCGTTCACAACCCGAGCTATGAACTGCTGTTTAAGGAAGAAACAGACCCATCTCTGGAAGGTTTTGAGCGTGGGGTAGTCACCAAGCTGGGTGCCGTCTCCGTCGATACCGGCATCTTCACCGGCCGTTCGCCGAAAGACAAATACATCGTCCGTGACGACATCACCCGCGATACCGTGTGGTGGGCCGATCAGGGCAAAGGCAAAAACGACAACAAACCTCTCAGCCCGGAAGTCTGGGCCGATCTGAAACACCTGGTCACCGAGCAACTGTCCGGCAAGCGCCTGTTCGTGGTGGATACCTTCTGCGGCGCCAACGCCGACTCGCGCCTGAAAGTGCGTTTCATCACCGAGGTGGCCTGGCAGGCGCACTTCGTGAAAAACATGTTCATCCGCCCGAGCGACGAAGAGCTGGCAGACTTCGAGCCGGACTTCGTGGTGATGAACGGCGCCAAATGCACCAACCCGAACTGGCAGCAGCAAGGCCTGAACTCGGAGAACTTCGTCGCCTTCAACCTGACCGAGCGCATGCAGCTGATCGGCGGCACCTGGTACGGCGGCGAAATGAAGAAAGGCATGTTCTCGATGATGAACTACCTGCTGCCGCTGAAAGGCATCGCCTCGATGCACTGCTCGGCCAACGTGGGCGAGAAAGGCGACGTGGCGGTGTTCTTCGGCCTGTCCGGCACCGGCAAGACCACCCTCTCCACCGATCCTAAGCGTCAGCTGATCGGCGATGACGAGCACGGCTGGGACGACGACGGCGTGTTCAACTTCGAAGGCGGTTGCTACGCCAAGACCATCAAGCTGTCTGAAGAAGCCGAGCCGGACATCTACCACGCCATCAAACGCGATGCGCTGCTGGAAAACGTCACCGTGTTGGCCGACGGCAGCATCGACTTCAACGACGGTTCGAAAACCGAGAATACCCGCGTTTCTTACCCGATCTACCATATCCAGAACATCGTCAAGCCGGTGTCCAAGGCGGGTCACGCCACCAAGGTGATCTTCCTGACCGCCGACGCCTTCGGCGTGCTGCCGCCGGTATCGCGCCTGACCGCCAACCAGACTCAGTACCACTTCCTGTCCGGCTTCACCGCCAAGCTGGCCGGCACCGAGCGCGGCGTGACCGAGCCGACGCCAACCTTCTCCGCCTGCTTCGGCGCCGCATTCCTGTCGCTGCACCCGACGCAGTACGCCGAAGTGCTGGTGAAACGCATGCAGGCCGCCGGCGCCCAGGCTTACCTGGTCAACACCGGCTGGAACGGCACCGGCAAACGCATCTCGATCAAAGATACGCGCGGCATCATCGACGCCATCCTGAGCGGTGAAATCGACAAGGCGGAAACCGTTACCCTGCCTATCTTCGATCTGGCGATGCCGACCGCGCTGCCTGGCGTGAACCCGGAGATCCTCGATCCACGCAACACCTACGCCAGCCTCGAGCAGTGGCAGGAAAAAGCGCAGGATCTGGCCGAGCGCTTCATCACCAACTTCGACAAATACACCGACACGCCTGCGGGCGCCGCGCTGGTCAGCGCCGGCCCGAAGCTGTAATTCGGTAGCGTTACCTCTTCAGCTAAGGCGCGGATCCCGCGCCTTTTTTTATTTCAATTGATTGCTTTTTAACCGGCGAGACGAGAGAATAAGTCAATGCAATCATTGATAGCAAAGGAGGTTTCAATGGCTACTATCACCGTCAGAAATCTGGACGACGAAATCAAAGAGCTGCTGCGTATCTCAGCGGCGAAAAACGGCCATTCCATGGAAGAGGAAGCGCGCATGATCCTGAAACAGGCGCTGGTGAAAAAGCCGCCGCGCTATGGATTGGGTACCTGGATGCATCAGCACTTCGCCGAATTCGGCGGCGTTGAGCTGGAGATCCCACCGCGTGACGCCGTGCCGCCACGCATCGTCACCTTTGATGATGAAGATGACAACGCATGATCATTATCGACACCGACGTCATTTCAGAAACGCTGCGTCCCAGCCCGTACTACAACGTCATTAACTGGTTAAATGAAAAGGACAATGACGAGCTCTATCTCAGCGCCATTGTCCTCGCCGAACTGTTCAGCGGCGTGGCCTGCATGCCTGACGGCAAACGCCAGCGGGATCTCAAGCTGAAATTGGCGGACGCCATTGAATTGAAGTTCGAGGGGCAGATATTGCCGTTTGATGGGCTGTGCGCGATGCAATACGCGGAATTGACGGCAAGGAATCGGCTGTTGGGTAAAGCGATGAGCGTGCCCGATACCCAAATCGCCGCCACCTGCCTGCATTACGGCGCCGCCCTGGCCACCCGCAATACCAAAGACTTCCTCCACTGCGGCATCGAATTAATCGATCCGTGGCAGGCGCCGACCGGCCGCCGGTTGCATGAGGATGCGGCGGAATACTACGTGATGAGCAGAAAGTCCTGACGGGGCCGCAGCGGCGCGGCCCACATCAGAGGTCAGGCGGTTTCCCTGGCCGTTTGATGGCCGTTGGTCGACTCTTTTTTCTCCATCGGCAACGGAATATAAGCGCGGATCAATAGCCCGCCGCGCTCGCTGGTGCCGATATCCAGTTCGCCATCATGCGCGTCGATAATACGCTGCACGATCGCCAGCCCCAGGCCTGTGCCGCTGGTGCTGCGCGCGCTGTCACCGCGCACGAACGGCTGCAGCAGGTGCTTCAACTCGTCCGGCTTGATGCCCGGGCCGTCATCTTCCACCTGGAACCAGCCGCGCTGCAGCTCACGGCCGCTGCTGACCTTGATCCAGCCGTTGCCGTAACGCGCCGCGTTCACCACCATATTCACCGCCGCCCGTTTAATCGACAGCGGATGCACGTTCATCATCAGCTCGCCCGGCGACAGCGCGGTTTCAATCACCCGCTCATAGCCGCTCTCGGCCGCGACCACTTCGCCTAAAATGGCGTTCAGATCGCTGCTTTCGGTCGGCATTTCCTGCCCGGTGCGCAGATAATCGATGAACTGCTCAATGATGGCGTTGCACTCTTCGATGTCTTTATTGATCGACTCGGCCAGATAGCCGTCTTCGGCGCTCATCATCTCCGTCGCCAGGCGGATGCGCGTCAACGGCGTGCGCAGGTCGTGGCTGACTCCGGCCATCAGCAAAGTGCGGTCATCCGCCAGCTGTTTGACGCCCGACGCCATCTGATTGAATGCGCGAGTCACCGACCGCACTTCGGAAGCGCCATACTCGCGCAGCGGCGGCGGAATAATGCCCTTGCCCACCTGCAGCGCCGCATGTTCCAGCTCCACCAGCGGGCGGTTTTGAATACGAATAAACAGCCAGGCGCCGCCGATCGCGAGCAGCATAATCGCCAGCGTATAGCGGAACAGCGGCGAGAAATCGCCCTGGTGGATTTCCGTCAGCGGCACGCGCACCCAGATATCGGGCTGCAGCCAGGTTTTCAGCCACACCACCGGGGAGTTCTTGTTCACCTCCACCCGCACATCGGTCGGCCCGCCGAGCTGCTGCGCCATCTGCTGGCTGAGGAACTGGTAGTGCTGCGCCCAGCGCAGGCCGCTCTCCTCCGCCGCCGAGTTGGTGTAGAGAGAGATGCCCAGTTCGCGGTAGATCTCACGGCGGAACGCCGGCGGCACCTCCAGCAGCGTGCCGTCCTCCAGCTGCAGCCGATCGGTCATCAGCATACGCACTTCGTAGGCCAATACCTTGTTGAACTGCTGCAGGCTGGGCAGGATGGCGAAGTTCAGCACCACCAGATAGGTCGTCACCAGGCTGACGAACAGCAAGGTGACGATCAACAACAGGGTTCGGGCAAACGAGCTACGCGGTGAAAAGCGCAATCGCCTCATGCCTTACTGCCGTCCGGGACGAAGACGTAGCCGAGACCCCACACGGTCTGGATATAACGCGGATGCGCCGGATCTTCTTCAACCATACGGCGCAGACGAGAGATCTGCACGTCGATGGAGCGTTCCATGGCGCTGTATTCGCGGCCACGCGCCAGGTTCATCAGCTTATCGCGCGACAGCGGTTCACGCGGGTGGCTGACCAGCGCCTTCAGTACCGCGAACTCGCCGCTGGTCAACGGCATCGGCTCGTCTTCGCGGAACATCTCGCGGGTGCCGAGGTTCAGTTTGAATTTGCCGAAAGCGATCACCGCTTCTTCCTGCGAAGGCGCGCCCGGCAGTTCGTTCGCCTGACGGCGCAGCACCGCGCGGATACGAGCCAACAGCTCACGCGGGTTGAACGGTTTAGGAATGTAGTCGTCGGCGCCGATTTCCAGGCCCACGATGCGATCGACCTCTTCGCCTTTCGCGGTGACCATAATGATCGGCATCGGGTTGCTCTGGCTGCGCAGACGGCGGCAGATGGACAGGCCGTCTTCGCCCGGCAACATCAGATCGAGCACCATCAAATGGAAGGATTCACGAGTCAGCAAGCGATCCATTTGCTCAGCGTTGGCAACGCTGCGAACCTGGAAGCCCTGCTCGGTTAAATAACGTTCTAAAAGCGCGCGCAGGCGCATGTCATCATCGACAACCAGGATCTTATGATTCTCTTGCATGGTATTACTCCCAAAGGCTTTATTGCCTGACTCGAATATTGTTAGAAAACCTTGCCATTTGAGACAGCGTTTAATGGTATGTATTCTAGACGAAATTGTTACAAAGCTTATTCTTTTCCCCATTTATCAACAATTTTCAGTGAATGTCGACGGGGGTTCGTCAAAATTTCGCCCTTTATCGGCGCAATGTGGGGCGACGGCCCAATATTGTGCAATTTCGCCACCGGGAAGCGCCCGGTGGCGTTCAGCTGTCGGGTCAGGAAGTTTGCAGGAAACGCGCCAGCTGCCTGCGCAGCTGTCGGTTCTCTTGCTGTAGCGCATCAACCCGGTCGAGCAGCGTCAGCGCCATGGCGATCCCCGGCCAGTCCAGATCCAGCTCCGCCCGCAGCCTGCGTGCGCGCTGCAGATGGCTCAGCGCCGGATAATCAAACTCCCAGCGTGGCTGCGCCGGCTCCAGCGGCACGATAACGCCCAGGCCGACGATCTCGACCAGCTCGTCCTCGGAAATCTCCACCCTCTGACACAATTCCACCACGGTGAAAGTGATCTCTTTTTTCATCATCTGCTTTACTCCCATTCCGCGCGCGGGTTGAACGCCGCCTGTTCAGCCAGTTCCCGCCACAGGGCACTGGCCTTCTCGTTCGGCTTCGGCGGCATCACCACCTTGAGAATAACGTACAGGTCACCGGGCTCTTTCTTGCCCGCCAGCCCTTTGCCTTTGACCCGCAGCCGTTTGCCGCTCTGGCTGCCGGCCGGCACGGTCAGCGCGATTTTGCCGGTCAGCGTCGGCACCTCAATGCTGGCGCCGAGCGCCGCTTCCCACGGAGCGAGCGGCGCCACGATGCTCAGGTTGTGGCCGTCTATCTCAAACAGCGGGTGCGGCGCGAGGCGGATAACCAGATACAGGTCGCCGTTCTGGCCGCCGCCCACGCCGGCAACGCCCTGCCCCTTGAGGCGAATGCGCTCGCCGTCGCCCACGCCGGCCGGAATTTTCACGTTCAGCGTCTTGCTGGCTTCGCTTACCTGCCGCCCCAGTTCGTCGTACACCGGCAGCTTGTAGGAAATCTCGCGGCTTTGACCATGCAGCGTTTCCTCGAGGAACAGCGGCACCTCCATCTCCAGATCCTGGCCGCGGAAGCCATGCCCGCCGTGCGAGTGCGAAGCGGAACGGTGCCCGCCCGCCGCCCGCCCGCCGAACATGCTCTCGAAGAAGTCGGAGAAGTCTTGCGCGTCGGCGCCGCCGCCGTGCCATGAGGCGCTCTGCTGATAGCCGCCGCGATCGCCGCGCGCCTGGCGGCCAAAGTTCGGATCGTTGCGATGCAGCCGGATCTGATCGTACTCGGCGCGGCGCTCGTCGTCCTTCAGTACCTCATAGGCTTCGGCCAGTTCCTTGAACTTGCTCTCGGCGTCGTCTTCGGTGCTCACGTCAGGGTGATATTTACGCGCCAGCCGGCGGTAGGCCGTTTTGATGGTTTTCAGATCGGCGTTGGGCTCAACGCCCATCGTGGCGTAGTAATCTTTAAATTCCATGCGGTAATACCTTCAATGTGTTGGGTTGTGCGCCAAAATTCCTTGTCTCTCTCGCCAGATATCCTCCTTTCGTCACATTCTTTTTCCGCTATCGCTAAGCATACTCCCGATTGTTAAAAGCTGCGCAAACTGAATAAAAACCGTGCGACAAGGCGCAGGCCCGCGCGCCATTTTTAAAGCCCTCCGCATTCACGTACACTGTGGCGGTGGCCCCATAAAGATAAATCACGATGAGAACTCAACTGATAACCCGTGAAGGGTATGACAAGCTCAAACAAGAGCTGGATTACCTGTGGCGCGAAGAACGCCCCGAGGTGACCAAGAAAGTGACCTGGGCCGCCAGCCTGGGCGACAGAAGCGAAAACGCCGATTACCAATACAACAAGAAGCGGCTGCGCGAGATCGATCGCCGCGTCCGCTATCTGACCAAATGCCTGGAGCAGTTGAAGATCGTCGATTACTCCCCGCAGCAGGAAGGCAAAGTGTTCTTCGGGGCCTGGGTGGAGGTGGAGAATGACGACGGCGAGATCAAACGTTTTCGCATCGTCGGCTACGACGAGATTTTCGGCCGCAAGGATTACATCTCCATCGATGCGCCGATGGCGCGCGCCCTGCTGAAAAAAGAGGTCGGGGACGTCGCCACCGTCAATACCCCGCTGGGCGAGGCGCAGTGGTACGTTAACGAGATAAACTACCCGAAGTAAGCTTTCAGCTTTTTCCGAACCGCCGCCAACGCCGCCGCCTGAGCTGTTCTCCACGCCGCGGCCGCGCGGCGGCGGCCCGCTCCGCTGGCATTTTCCGCGATCAATCCGTATAACTGTCCCCTGTTTATTCACCGTTCTCAATACAGATACCAGACCTATGAATGACCCACTGAGCCGCATTATTGCAACAGAACTGCAGGCCCGGCCGGAGCAAGTCGACTCCGCCATCCGTCTGCTGGATGAAGGTAATACCGTGCCCTTTATTGCACGCTATCGTAAGGAAGTCACCGGGGGCCTGGACGACACCCAACTGCGCCAGCTGGAAACCCGCCTGGGTTATCTGCGTGAACTGGAAGATCGTCGTCAGACCATCCTGAAGTCGATCGATGAACAGGGCAAACTGACCGAACAACTGGCGGGGGCGATCAACGCCACGCTGAGCAAGACCGAACTCGAAGACCTCTACCTGCCGTACAAACCCAAGCGCCGCACCCGTGGCCAGATCGCCATCGAAGCCGGTCTGGAACCGCTGGCGGACACGCTGTGGCAGGATCCGCAACAGCAGCCGGAACAGCTGGCTGAACGCTACGTCGACGCCGAGAAGGGCGTGGCGGACGTGAAAGCCGCCCTCGACGGCGCGCGCTATATCCTGATGGAGCGCTTCGCCGAAGACGCCGCGCTGCTGGCCAAGGTGCGCGACTACCTGTGGAAAAACGCCCATCTGGTCTCCAAAGTGGTCGAGGGCAAGGAAGACGAAGGCGCCAAGTTCCGCGACTACTTCGATCACCACGAACCGATTTCCCAGGTGCCTTCGCACCGCGCGCTGGCGATGTTCCGCGGCCGCAACGAAGGTGTGCTGCAGCTGGCGCTGAACGCCGATCCGCAGTTTGAGGAAGCGCCGCGCGAAAGCCAGGCGGAGCTGATCATCATCAATCACCTCAATCTGCGCCTGAACAACGCTCCGGCCGACGCCTGGCGCAAGGCGGTGGTCAACTGGACCTGGCGCATCAAGGTGCTGCTGCACCTGGAAACCGAACTGATGGGCACGGTGCGCGAACGCGCGGAGGATGAAGCGATCAACGTCTTCGCCCGCAACATGCATGATCTGTTGATGGCCGCGCCGGCCGGCATGCGAGCCACCATGGGCCTCGATCCGGGCCTGCGCACCGGGGTGAAAGTCGCCGTGGTCGACGCGACCGGCAAACTGGTGGCCACCGACACCGTCTATCCGCACACCGGGCAAGCGGCCAAAGCCGCCGCCATCGTCGCGGCGCTGTGCATCAAACACAACGTGGAGCTGGTGGCGATCGGCAACGGCACCGCTTCACGTGAAACCGAGCGTTTCTATCTCGACCTGCAAAAGCAGTTCAGCGACGTCCGGGCGCAAAAAGTGATCGTCAGCGAAGCGGGCGCGTCGGTGTATTCCGCGTCCGAACTGGCGGCGCAGGAGTTCCCGGATCTCGACGTGTCGCTGCGCGGCGCGGTGTCCATCGCCCGTCGTCTGCAGGATCCGCTGGCGGAGCTGGTGAAGATCGACCCGAAATCCATCGGCGTCGGCCAGTATCAGCACGACGTCAGCCAGAGCCAGCTGGCGAAAAAGCTGGACTCGGTGGTGGAAGACTGCGTGAACGCCGTCGGCGTCGATCTGAACACCGCTTCGGTGCCGTTGCTGACCCGCGTGGCCGGCCTGACGCGCATGATGGCGCAGAATATCGTCAACTGGCGCGACGAGAACGGCCGCTTCAGCAACCGTGAACAGCTGCTGAAAGTCAGCCGTCTGGGGCCGAAAGCGTTCGAACAGTGCGCCGGCTTCCTGCGCATCAACCACGGCGACAACCCGCTGGATGCCTCTACCGTCCACCCGGAAGCCTACCCGGTGGTGCAGCGCATTCTGGCCGCCACCGAGCAGGCGCTGCAGGATCTGATGGGCAACGCCTCGGCGGTGCGCAGCCTGAAAGCGGTCGATTTCACCGACGACAAGTTCGGCGTGCCGACGGTCACCGACATCCTGAAAGAGCTGGAGAAGCCGGGCCGCGACCCGCGTCCTGAGTTCAAAACCGCCACCTTTGCCGAAGGCGTGGAAACCCTCAACGATCTGCAGCCGGGCATGATCCTGGAAGGGTCGGTCACTAACGTCACCAACTTCGGCGCCTTCGTGGATATCGGCGTGCATCAGGACGGTCTGGTGCACATCTCCTCGCTGGCGGACAAGTTCGTCGAAGATCCGCACACCGTGGTGAAGGCCGGCGACATCGTCAAAGTGAAGGTGATGGAAGTCGATCTGCAGCGGAAACGCATCGCGCTGAGCATGCGCCTGGATGAGCAACCGGGCGAAGGCTCGCCGCGCCGCGGCGGCAACGCGCCTGCACAGGCGCGCGACAACGCCAACCGTTCGGCAGGCGGCAACAAGGCCAAACCGCGCAATGCGACGCCGGCCGGCAACAGCGCCATGGGCGACGCGCTGGCAGCGGCGTTCGGCAAGAAACGCTAAGCCAGAGCCAACAGGGCGGAGCCTGCTCCGCCCTTTCTGATGAATAAAACTTGCGGCATTTCTTGACCCGTCTCAATAAACCATCATCTTTTTATTTCCCGTTCCTGCGTGACCGCCCTCCCATTATTCAGGCAACAAAAATGCCTCCTGCAGCCATTTATTAACAACTTCGTTAACACGCATTTTTCATCTCGCGAATTGTGAGAGAAACACAAATGGTTACCGCTCGCATTACGGCGGAATAATGTTATCGAATTGCCTTTCAGCGGAAATAAATAAAGGGAAAAAGCCATCGATATTTGCAAATGAGAAAACTCGGCTACAAATACGTAACTGATTTAACTCACCATTCTCATTTGTCGCCGCGTATAAGCGGTGGTAAAACGGGGATTATCAAGGGGACCAGCCAAAAAGCGGCCGCCGCCAAAATAATTGGTTACAATACCCTTACTTTTTGTATTGAACGCGATAATGATAATTACTATTATTTTCGCTCACTTTATTGCATGACCTTATGGATGAATACCGCCGACGGCGTGGCATTTTCGCCGGCAACGTCCAATTATCATCAGCCCGATGCTCATCGGCACCCGGAAGGTTAATGACATGCAGCTTCAACCTAAACGCACATATAAGATTGTCGGCTTTTCCAGCGAGATTGCGCCGGCCTACCGCCAAAAATTGTTATCGCTCGGCATGCTGCCCGGCTCTTCGTTCGACGTGGTGCGCGTCGCGCCGCTGGGCGATCCGATAGAAATTAAAACCCGCCGCGTCAGCCTGGTGCTGCGCAGGAAGGATTTGGCGCTGCTGCAGCTCGACGGCCAGCCCTGAGCCGGCGCGCCCTCCGTTTGCCGGTGCGCCTTTGCGCCGGCGCTGTTCTCCTTGAAGACGACACGCAGAACTATGAAAAAACTCACCATCGGCTTAATCGGCAACCCGAACTCCGGCAAAACCACGCTGTTCAACCAACTGACCGGCGCGCGCCAGCGGGTCGGCAACTGGGCGGGCGTGACGGTCGAACGCAAGGAAGGCCATTTCACCACCCCGCAGTCCGACGTGCGGCTGGTCGATTTGCCCGGCACCTACTCCCTGACCACCATTTCGGAGCAGACGTCGCTCGATGAGCAGATCGCCTGCCACTACATTTTGAGCGGCGACGCCGATCTGCTGATCAACGTGGTGGATGCCTCCAACCTGGAACGCAACCTCTACCTGACGCTGCAGCTGCTGGAGCTGGGCATTCCCTGCATCGTGGCGCTCAACATGCTCGACATCGCCAAAAGCCAGCATATCGATATCGACGTCGCCGCTCTGTCGGCGCGCCTCGGTTGCCCGGTAGTGCCGATGGTCTCCACCCGCGCCGATGGCATCGGCGTGCTGAAACAAATGATCGACAATCATCGCATCAACGAACAGCAGGCGCTGGTGAACTACCCGCCGCTGCTGCTGAAAGAGGTCGCCACGCTGAGCGACGCCATGCCGCAAACGCTGCCGGCGGCGCAGCGCCGCTGGCTGGCGTTGCAGATGCTGGAGGGCGACATCTACAGCCACCGTCTGGCCGGCCCCGCCGTGGCGCGGCTGCCAGCGGCCATTCAGGCGCTGCAACAGCAGCAGCAGGAGGACCCGGCGCTGGTGATCGCCGACGCACGCTACCAGTCCATCGCCGCCCTGTGCGACGCGGTCAGCAACTCGCAGCAGGCGATGCCCAACCGCCTGACCGACATGCTGGATAAAGTGATCCTCAACCGCTGGCTGGGCGTACCGATCTTCCTGCTGGTGATGTACCTGATGTTCCTGCTGGCGATCAATATCGGCGGCGCGCTGCAGCCGATCTTCGATATCGGCTCGGCGGCGATCTTCATTCAGGGCATTCAGTGGCTCGGTTACACCCTGCACTTCCCCGACTGGCTGACCGTCTTCCTGGCGCAGGGCGTCGGCGGCGGCATCAACACCGTGCTACCGCTGGTGCCGCAGATCGGCATGATGTACCTGTTCCTGTCGTTCCTGGAAGACTCCGGCTACATGGCGCGCGCGGCGTTCGTGATGGATCGCCTGATGCAGGCGCTCGGGCTGCCGGGCAAATCCTTCGTGCCGCTGATCGTCGGCTTCGGCTGTAACGTGCCGTCCATCATGGGCGCCCGTACGCTGGACGCCCAGCGCGAGCGCCTGATCACCATCATGATGGCGCCGTTCATGTCCTGCGGCGCCCGTCTGGCGATCTTCGCGGTGTTCGCCGCCGCCTTCTTCGGCCAGGACGGCGCTGGGGTGGTGTTCTCGCTGTATATGCTCGGCATCGCGGTGGCGATCCTGACCGGCCTGGTGCTGAAATACACCCTCATGCGCGGCGAAGCCTCGCCGTTCGTGATGGAGCTGCCGGTTTACCACGTGCCGCACCTGAAAAGCCTGCTGCTGCAAACCTGGCAGCGGCTGAAAGGCTTCGTGTTGCGCGCCGGCAAGGTGATCGTGGTCGCCAGCATGTTCATCGGCGGCCTGAACAGCTTCTCGTTCAGCGGCAAAACGGTCGACAACATCAACGACTCCGCGCTGGCCTCGGTCTCCAAGGTGCTGACGCCGCTGCTGCAGCCGATGGGTGTCCACAGCGATAACTGGCAGGCCACCGTCGGCCTGGTGACCGGCGCGATGGCGAAAGAAGTGGTGGTCGGCACGCTGAATACGCTGTACACCGCCGAGCACATCAATAAAGAGGCGTTCGACGCCGCCAACTTCAACCTGCTCGACGAGCTGGGCGGCGCGCTGCAGGAAACCTGGGACGGGCTGAAAAACACCTTCAGCCTGAGCGTGCTCTCCAACCCGATAGAAGCCAGCAAGGGCGACGGCGAGATGGGCGTCGGCTCGATGGGCGTGATGAGCAGCAAATTCGGCTCCGGCATTTCCGCCTACAGCTACCTGATCTTCGTGTTGCTGTACGTGCCTTGCGTCTCGGTGATGGGCGCCATCGCCCGTGAATCGAGCCGCGGCTGGATGACCTTCTCAATCCTGTGGGGGCTGAACGTCGCCTACTCGCTGGCGACGCTGTTCTATCAGGCGGCCACCTTCAACCAACATCCGCAGTACAGCCTGACGGCGATCCTGGCGGTGGTGCTGGTAAACCTGCTGGTGCTGTTCGGCCTGCGCCGGGCGCGCAGCCGCGTCACGGTTCGCCTGGGCAACGCCACGCCGGCGGCCTGCTGTCAGGGCGCCAAAGGGAGCTGCCACTGATGGCCGGGCTGCTGCAGGTGCGCGATGCGTTGGCGCTGCGCGGCAGCGCTCAGGCGCAGCAGCTCAGCCAATCGCTGGCGACGCCGCTGCCGCTGGTGCAGGCGATGCTGGACCGTTTGACGGCGATGGGGAAAGTGGAACGCATCGAACAGGATGACGTCGCCTGTCTGAGCGGCGGCTGCAAAAGCTGCCCGCAGGGCCAGGGGTGCAGCACGGTGTTCTACCGGCTGAAGGCCTGACGTTCAGGGGCGCCGCTGCGGGCGCCCCCTTGCCGTTCAAGGCTTATTGCTTGTCTTTGTAAACTTCGGCGATGGCGCTGAATTTACCGTGTTCGCGGCCCGCCAGGATCACGTAGTATTGACCGCCCTTTTCGTCCGCCAGTTTGGACAGCTCTTCCTTGGCATCCATCGGCGACGTGGTTTCCGCCGTGGTGGTCACGGTGCCGATCTTCTCGTATTTACCCGGATTCTTATCCAGATCTTCCTTGGTCAGCAGGGTTGCCGCCATGGAGCCGAAAGACACCGAACCCAGCACTGCCGCTGCAATAATCATCTTCAATGATTTCATGACACTAACCTCTCAATGGATAATTTATCTGTTATGAAAGCCGTCCAGGATCCATGCGTAGTACTGCAGGCTGCCGCGACATCCTCAGGCCTCGTTGCTTTCCCTGACGGGGCCTGTTTCCCAGAGACGAAACGCCAAAATGAAAATCGCCGCACGCGGTCTTTTCATTTTGCAGCCAACGCATTGACTCACTAAGTATTGAACAGCTTTGTCTTTTATCCACCCGGCAGCGTTTTTTTTCGCGCTCTATCGTGCGTTTTCACGCTGCATTCAATGTGCTGCAATAAACGCTTCGATCATCGTCACAAATTCATCGGGATGAGAGATAAACGGCGCATGGGCGGCTTTAGCCACGATCTGCGACGTGGAGTTCGGCCAGGCGGCGTCGAGCAGCTCGGCGACCTTGCGCGGCACCAGCCCGTCCAGATAGCCGTAGATCCGCAGCAGCGGCAGATTCAACTCCGCCAGCGGCGCGCGCAGATCGGCGGTGCGCAGGATCTCCAACCCGCCGTTCAGTACTTCGACGCTCGGCGTCGGTTGGTTGAGCACCACCGCTTTCAGCTGGCGCGCATCCTGACGCGCGCTCTCGGTGCCCAGCGTCTGCAGCGCCAGAAAACGCTCGACGGTGCGCTGGAAATCCAGGCTTAGCTGGTGCTGGAAACCGCTCAGCACGTCCGGACGGATCCCCGGCCACTCATCGCGGGCGGCAAAGCACGGCGAGGAGGCCACGGTGATAAGCCCGCTGACCCGCTGCGGCTGCATCAGCGCCGCCTGGCTGGCCACCAGCCCGCCGAGCGACCAGCCGAGCCACCAGGCCTGCGGCGGGGCGGCCGCCAGCACGATTTCCGTCATCTGCGCCAGCGACAGGGCGCCGAACCCCTGGCTACGGCCGTACCCCGGCAGATCGACCAGGTGCAGGCGAAAATGCGGCGTCAACCGCGCCTGAATGCAACTCCACACTTCGGCGTTCAATCCCCAGCCGTGCAGCAGCACAAGATCGCGTTCACCTTCACCTATTGTTTGCCAGTACAGCGCTGTCATTGGTTATTGTCCTTTCATGCTTACCCGTCTCGGAGACACTATGCTATCAATCCGCAGCCGCTGTTGGCTATGCCGACAGCCATTGAGCCTGATGCGTCATGGCCTCTGCAGCTGCTGCCTGCGTCACCTGCCGGCCAGACCGCCGTGTTGCCCGCGCTGCGGGCTGCCCGCCGGGGAGACGCGCACGCCCTGCGGCCGCTGCCTGCAACGGCCACCGCCCTGGCAACGGCTGGTGTTCGTCGGCGACTACGTGACGCCGCTCAGCGGCTTGGTAAAAAGGTTCAAGTTCCACCGCGCGCCCGAGCTGGCGCCGGCGCTGGCGCGCCTGATGCTGTTGCGCTGGCAGCAGGCGCGCAGAGAGCAGTATCTGAACAGACCCGACCTGATTTTGGCGGTACCCTTGCATGCAACACGCTGCTGGCGCCGTGGCTATAACCAGAGCGATCTGCTGGCCCGGCCGCTGGCGCGCTGGCTGGGCTGCGCCTACCGGCCCGCCGCCTTGCGCCGGGTGCGCAAAACCGCTCTGCAACAGCGGCTGAGCGCCTCTGCCCGCAGACGCAATCTGCAGCGCGCGTTCGCCTGTACCGTGCCGGTCGCCGGCCGGCATATCGCCCTGGTGGATGACGTGGTGACCACCGGCAGCACCGTCTCGGAGATCGCGGCGCTGCTGCGGCGGCAAGGCGCCGCCTCGGTGCAGATATGGTGCGTTTGCCGCACGTTGTAGTGCCACGGCAATGGGCGTATTATAACCGACTATAGAAGTCAACTATTGAGCTAATGCTATGATCCGTATAACAGATGCTGCACAGGAACACTTTGCCAAACTGCTGGCAAATCAAGAAGAAGGCACCCAAATCCGCGTATTCGTGATCAACCCGGGCACGCCGACGGCCGAATGCGGTGTCTCTTATTGCCCGCCGGACGCGGTAGAAGCGACGGATACCGAACTGAAGTTCGACAAACTGTCCGCCTATGTCGATGAACTGAGCGCGCCGTATCTGGAAGACGCCGAAATCGACTTCGTGACCGACCAGCTGGGTTCTCAGCTGACGCTGAAGGCGCCGAACGCCAAGATGCGCAAGGTCGATGACGACGCGCCGCTGATGGAACGCGTGGAATACGTGCTGCAGTCGCAGATCAACCCACAGCTGGCGGGCCACGGCGGCCGCGTAACGCTGATGGAGATCACCGACGACAACATGGCTATTCTGCAGTTCGGCGGCGGTTGCAACGGCTGTTCGATGGTCGACGTCACGCTGAAAGAAGGCATCGAGAAAGAGCTGCTGCAGAAGTTCCCGGAGCTGAAGGGCGTGCGTGATTTGACCGAGCACCAGCGCGGCGAGCACTCCTACTACTGATACCCTTCTTACTTGAAGTTGCAGCGTTGTTGGCCGCATGCGCGCACCCCAGTCACTTACTTAAGTAAGCTCCTGGGGTTTTACGCACTTGCCGCCTAGCTGCAACGCCAATTAATTCGGGTATCCGTCATTTGGATGGGACTAAAGTTCTCATCCTTTGACCTAATACAACGACACCTCATCGTCACCCCACCGACACCTTGCGTCGGCGCTTGTCCAAATCCTTCAGCAGCCGGTTTATCCGCGGGTCGGCGAACATCTCCTCCAACGTCCGGGTCAGCTTGCGCCGCCAGTTAGGGTACTGATCGCTGGTGCCGGGGATGTTGACCGGATCGGCCATGTCCAGCCAGTCTTCCGGCTGCAGGCCAAGCAAGGCGCTGGCGCTGTCGGCGACATAACGCTGCAGGCCGCGGTTGAGCAGCGGGCTCATGCCGAGCAGCGCCGCCTTCTTGCCCACCTTCTGCGGCACGCAGCCATAACGATGCAATCCATCCAGCAGCCCCTGCTTGGCGCGTTCTCGATCGGCGAACAGCGCCCGCAGGATTTCCGCGTCCGGGTAGAGACCCAACCGGTTGCCGAGCGTCAGATCGTCGCTTTGCCAGTAGCCGCGCAGCGTCGGCAGATCGTGGGTGGTGATGGTCGCCATCGCCTGCACCGGATAGGCCTGCGGCGCGCGGAAATGGTGTTCGCCGTCGCTTTCGAAATAGAGCACTTTGTAGGAATAGACGCCGCTGTCGCGCAGCTTGCCGACGATTTCCACCGGCACCGTACCGAGATCCTCGCCGATCACCATGCAGCGATGGCGCTGGCTTTCCAGCGCCAGCACCGCCAGCAGATCGTCCACCGGATATTTGACGTAGGCGCCGCGATCGGCGGTTTCGCCATACGGGATCCACCACAGCCGCAGCAGCGCCATGACGTGATCGATACGCAGCGCGCCGCAGCTGGTCATGTTGGCGCGCAAAAGATCAATGAACGGCTGATACCCGCGCGCCGCCATCACGTGCGGATCCATCGGCGGCAGGCCCCAGTTTTGCCCCAGCGGGCCCAGAATATCCGGCGGCGCCCCGACCGACGCTTTCAGGCAGTACAGCTCGCGGTCACACCAGGTTTCCGCCCCGCCTTCCGCCACCCCGACCGCCAGATCGCGATACAGGCCGATCGGCATCTGCTGCTGCCTGCTCTGGTCAAAACACTGCGCGAACTGGGTGGCCGCGAGCCACTGCAGCCACAGGTAAAAACGAACCGTTTCCTGGTGTTCAGTGCAGAACTGCCGCACCGCTTCGCTATCCCCCTGCCGATAACGTTCGGGCCAGGCCGGCCAGCCCCACTGGCTGATGTCATCCGCCGCCAAATGGGCATGCAGCGCGTCGAAGGCCGCCTGCCGGTACAGGCTGTCGCCGCCGTCCGTCACGAATTGCTCGAACGCCTGACGCTGCGCGTCGTTTGGCTTGCGCGCCTGAAATACCGGAAACGCCAGCTTCAGCGCCGCCAGTTTCAGCTGCATCACGGCGGTGTAATCCACCCACTCCGCAGCGCGCGCTTTGGCGAGCTGTTTCTGCGTCGCCGGCTTCTGCCACCAGCGCTGCGCCGCGTCGCTGCGCTGGAAATCCTCCACCGCGTTGACGTCGATATACGCCAGGTTCAGCCAGCGGCGCGACGAGGGGCTGTAAGGGCTGGCGCTCTCCGGGTTGGCGGGGTACAGCGCATGGATCGGGTTGAGGCCGACGAAAGCGCCGCCGCGTTCCCCCACCTCTTCCACCATCAGGCGCAGATCGCCGAAATCGCCGATGCCCCAGTTGCGATCGGAACGCAGCGTGTACAGCTGAACGCAGGCGCCCCACAGCTTTTTGCCGGTCAACAAGGCGTCCGGCTCGAAGCAGCGCCTCGGCGCGACGATCACTCGGCATGACCACTGCCGTGCGCCCTGGCTCAGCGTCAATTGGTGGTAACCCGCCGGCAGATCGCCGGGCAGCGTCAGGGTCTTGCGCGCCCCGACGCGCCCCTGCAGGCATTCGCCGTCTTCACGCTGCAGCGCCCACAGGTATTCGCCTTCGCCCGTCGGCGTCAGCGCCAACGGCGCGCCCTGATAGAACACCTTGACCGCCGGTAACGGCGGCGGCGCGGTATCCTGCACCGCATCATCGGCCCACTTCATGGCCGCCAGCAGCTTGCGCTTGGTCTGCGGCTCAATCGCCTGCCGTTTGCCGTGAGCATTGATGAAATCGGCAGCGATCCCCGCCTGCGCTGCCGCCTGATCGATACGCTTGCGATCCATTCGCTCTCCTTAACGTTTGGCTTGCCAGATGCGCTGCTGGTAATCGCGGATCGAGCGATCCGAGCTGAACATGCCGACGCGCGCGGTGTTAAGGATAGTCCGCCGCGTCCACTCGTCCCGATCGCGATACAGCTCATCGACCCGGCGCTGCGCCTGGCAGTACGAGGCAAAGTCCGCCAGCACCAGATAGGGATCGCCGCCTTCCAGCAGGCTGTGCAGCATCATGTCGAACGCGTGCTTGTCGCCATGGCTGAAAGCGCCGCTCGCCAGTTCATCCAAAATCGCCTTCAGGTGCTTGTCCTTCTTGCGGTAGCTGAGCGGATCGTAGCCCTTCGCCACTATCGCCTTCACCTGCTCCACGGTATTGCCGAAGATAAAGATGTTGTCTTCGCCCACCTGCTCGGCGATTTCGACGTTGGCGCCGTCCAGCGTGCCGACCGTCAGCGCGCCGTTCAGCGCCAGTTTCATGTTGCCGGTGCCGGAGGCCTCTTTACCGGCGGTGGAGATCTGCTCGGAGATATCCGCCGCCGGGATCATCAGTTCGGCCACCGACACGCGGTAGTCCGGAATAAACGCCACTTTCAGGCGATCTTTCACCAGCGGATCGTTATTGATCTTCTCGGCCGCCTGATTGATGGCGTAGATGATGTTCTTCGCCAGGTAGTAGCCCGGCGCCGCCTTGGCGCCGAACAGGAACACGCGCGGCACGATGTCCAGATTCGGGTTGTCGCGCAGTTGGCGATACAGCGACAGGATGTGCAGCAGGTTCAGGTGCTGGCGTTTGTACTCGTGCAGGCGTTTGATCTGCACATCGAAAATCGCGTCCGGGTCGAGCGTCAGCCCCATCACGCCGTGTACGTAATGGGCCAGCGCCACCTTGTTGTCGCGTTTGATCTGCTGATAACGCTGGCGGAACGCCGCGTCGTCGGCGAATTTCTCCAGCCCGCGCAACGCGTCGAGATCGCTCGCCCACTCCACCTTCAGCGTCTCGTCGATCAGGCCTGACAGCGCCGGGTTGCACTGTTTCAGCCAGCGGCGCGGCGTGATGCCGTTGGTGACGTTATGGAATTTGTTTGGCCACAGCTGGTGATATTCCGGGAACAGATCTTTCACCACCAGATCCGAGTGCAGCTGCGCCACGCCGTTGACCGCAAAGCCGCTGACCACGCACAGGTTGGCCATGCGCACCTGCTTGTTGTGGTGCACCGCCAGTTTGGCCCACACTGCCTCGTCGCCCGGCCAGTGCTTATCCACCAGCTTTTTGAACCTGGCGTTGATCTGTTTGATGATGGAGAAATGGCGCGGCAGCAGGCTGCGCACCAGTTTTTCATCCCAGCATTCCAGCGCTTCCGGCATCAGGGTGTGGTTGGTATAGGCGAAGGTGTTGCTGGTGATCGCCCAAGCCGCCTCCCACTCCAGCTGGTGTTCGTCCAGCAGAATGCGCAGCATTTCCGGAATGGCGATGGTCGGGTGGGTGTCGTTCAGCTGGATCACTTCGTACTTCGGCAGCTCTTCAATCTTGCGGCCGGCCTGATGGTGCTTGCGCAAAATATCCGCCACCGAGCAGGCGCACTGGAAATACTGCTGCATCAGGCGCAGGCGCTTGCCGGCCTGATGGTTGTCGTTCGGGTACAGCACCTTGGTCAGCTTGTCGGCTTCTACACCCTGCTTCTCCGCCTGCAGAAATTTGCCGTCGTTGAAATCGCTCAGGTTGAACGGATGCTGATGGGTCGCCTGCCACAGGCGCAGCGGCTGCGCCACGCCGTTGCGATAGCCCAGCACCGGCAGATCCCAGGCTTCGCCGCGCAGGGTGAAGGCCGGGCGCCACAGTTCGCGGCCGTCGGCCTGCTTTTCCAGCTTGCCGCCGATGCCCACGTCCACCGCCAGCGCGGCGTTGTGGCGGAACCACGGATAGCTCTCGCGTTGCCAGTTATCCGGCGCCTCTTGCTGTTGCCCACCCTGGAACGACTGGCGGAACAGCCCGTACTGGTAGTTCAGCCCATAGCCGGTGGCCGGTTGTTCCACCGTCGCCATCGAGTCGAGGAAACAGGCCGCCAAACGCCCCAGCCCGCCGTTGCCCAACGCCGGATCGGTTTCCTGCTCGAGCAGATCCGCCAGCTTGACGTTCTGCTCGGCCAGCGCCTGCTCGACGGTGTCGTACCAGCCCAGGTTGATCAGGTTGTTCGCCGTCAACCGGCCAATCAAAAACTCCATCGAGATGTAGTTCACGTGACGCAGCGGTTTGGCGCTTTTGCGCGGCGCCGGCTGTGCGGCCAGTTGCTCGGCCAGCGCCGCACTGACGGCTTCCCACCATTGATGTTGCGTCATTTGCTGCGCGGAACTGAGGCCGAACCGTTGCCACTGACGGGCGAGCGCCGCCAGAAAAGCATCCTTCTTGAGCGTAGGCTGTGACATAAGGAAAACTCTCTATCCAGTAAGTGGGTCAAATTGCCGCTATCGTGCCGGTGAGAAAGCCTGACGGCATCATCCCGCCTGGGGATTAGCTGGGGAGGAGGATTGGGGCGTAGCTGGAATTGTGATCTCAGGCACTTTTTGACTCCCTTGCAACGATGCAAAAAAGCCCGCCAACGCGTGCGGCGAGCACTGAGAACGTTAACCATGACGTTAGCACAAGTATTCGCGCTGCTGAAGTTTTGTCCATGGCCGGAAATGCGATCCACAACCGCATCGCCGTACTCCGACACCAAACGTAAAAAAGTGTGATCGATAGCAACTTAACTCCAAGCCGATGCGGAAGCTTGTTGCAATACGTTTAGGGTTGGCAGAAGTTAGGGGGAGCTATTAATTACGAACCATAAAATAATTAGCGCCACTCCAATCCCGGCGGGAACCGCGATTTATATCCTGGAATACTATGCTGATCCCATCAAAACTGAGCCGCCCGGTACGGCTGCAAAATACCGTGATCCGCGATCGCCTGCTGGCCAAACTGGCCAGCGCGGGCAACTATCGTCTGACACTGGTCAATTGCCCGGCGGGATACGGGAAAACCACGCTGATCGCCCAATGGGCGGCCGGCAAGGCCGATCTGGGCTGGTATTCCCTGGATGAGAGCGACAACCAGCCGGAGCGTTTCGCCAGCTACCTGATCGCGGCGCTGCAGCAGGCCAGCGGCGGCCGCTGCGTCAAGAGCGAAGCGCTGAGCCAGAAGCACCAGTACGCCAGCCTGTCGGCGCTGTTCGCCCAGCTGTTTATCGAGCTGGCCGACTGGCATCAGCCGCTGTACCTGGTGATCGACGACTATCACCTGATCACCAACGACGCCATTCACGAAGCCATGCGCTTTTTCCTGCGCCATCAGCCGGAAAACCTGACGCTGATCCTGCTCTCGCGCACCCTGCCGCCGCTCGGCATCGCCAACCTGCGGGTGCGCGATCAGCTGCTGGAAATGGGCACGCAGCAGCTGGCGTTCACCCATCAGGAAGCCAAACAGTTCTTCGATTGCCGCCTGGCGGCGCCGATGGAACAGCAGGACAGCAGCCGCCTGTGCGACGAAGTCGAAGGCTGGGCCACCGCGCTGCAGCTGATCGCGCTGTCGGCCCGCCAATCCACCTCCTCGGCCCAACTGTCGGCCAAGCGGCTGGCGGGGCTGAACGCCAGTCACCTGTCCGACTATCTGGTGGACGAAGTGCTGGATCACGTCGATGCCGATGCGCGCGCCTTCCTGCTGCGCTGTTCGGTGCTGCGCTCAATGAACGATGCGCTGATCGTGCGGCTGACCGGCGAAGACAACGGCCAGCAGCGGCTGGAGGAGCTGGAACGCCAGGGGCTGTTTATCCACCGCATGGACGACACCGGCGAATGGTTCAACTTCCACCCGCTGTTCGCCTCTTTCCTGCGCCAGCGTTGCCAGTGGGAACTGGCGCTGGAGCTGCCGGGGTTGCACCGCGCCGCCGCCGAGGGCTGGCTGGCGCTGGGGTATCCGGCGGAGGCTATTCACCATGCGCTGGCGGCCAGCGACGTCAGCATGCTGCGCGATATCCTGCTGCAACACGCCTGGTCACTGTTCCACCACAGCGAACTGGCCCTGCTGGAGGAGTGCCTCAACGCGCTGCCGTATGAGCGCCTGATTCAGAACCCCAAACTGGCGCTGCTGCAGGCCTGGCTGGCGCAGAGCCAGCACCGCTACAGCGAGGTCAACACCCTGCTGGAGCGCGCCGAGCGCACCATGCGCGAACAGAAAATCGAGATAGACCAAACGCTGCACGCCGAGTTCGACGCCCTGCGCGCCCAGGTGGCGATCAACGCCGGCAAACCGGAAGAAGCCGAGCGGCTGGCGACCGAAGCGTTGAAATTCCTGCCGCTGTCCAGCTATTACAGCCGCATCGTCGCCACCTCGGTGACCGGCGAAGTCCACCACTGCAAGGGCGAGCTGGCGCGCGCGCTGCCGATGATGCAGCAAACCGAACAGATGGCGCGTCGTCATCAGGCCAACCATTACGCGCTCTGGGCGCTGCTGCAGCAGAGCGAAATCCTCATCGCCCAGGGCTTCCTGCAGGCCGCTTACGAAACCCAGGATAAGGCGTTCGAACTGATCCGCGAGCAGCACCTGGAACAGCTGCCGATGCACGAATTCCTGCTGCGCATTCGCGCGCAGATCCTGTGGTCGTGGTCGCGTCTGGACGAAGCGGAAGACGCGGCGCGCACCGGGCTGAAAATCCTGGCGAACTACCAACCGCAACAGCAGCTGCAGTGCATCGCCATGTTGGCCAAATGCTCGCTGGCGCGCGGCGATCTGGACAACGCCAATACCCATCTGCAGCGCTGCGAAACCCTGCTGCACGGCGCCCACTATCATCGCGACTGGTTGACCAACACCGACAAGTCGCGGGTGATCCACTGGCAAATGACCGGCGACACCGCCGCCGCCGCCCAGTGGCTGCGCCACACCGAAAAGCCCGGCATGGCGGACAACCACTTCACGCAGGGCCAATGGCGCAACATCGCGCGAGTGCAGATCCTGCTCGGCCAGTATGAAGAGGCCGGCGTGGTGCTGGATGAACTGAACGAAAACGCCCGTCGCCTGCGGCTGGTGAGCGATCTCAACCGCAATCTGCTGCTCAGCAACCAGCTCTACTGGCTGCAAGAGCGCAAGGGCGAAGCGCAGCAGGCGCTGATCGAAGCGCTGTCGCTGGCCAACCGCACCGGCTTTATCAGCCACTTCGTCATCGAAGGCGAAGCGATGGCGCAGCAGCTGCGCCAGCTGATCCAGCTCAACACGCTGCCGGAGCTGGAACAGCATCGCGCCCAGCGCATCCTGCGCGACATCAACCAGCATCATCGGCACAAATTCGCGCATTTCGACGAGAACTTCGTCGATAAGCTGCTGACCCATCCGCAGGTGCCGGAACTGATCCGCACCAGTCCGTTGACCCAACGCGAATGGCAGGTGCTGGGGTTGATCTATTCCGGTTACAGCAACGACCAGATCGCCGGTGAGTTGGATGTAGCGGCCACCACCATCAAGACCCATATCCGCAATCTATACCAGAAGCTGGGCGTGGCCCATCGCCAGGAAGCGGTGCAGCAAGCGCAGCAGCTGCTGAAGATGATGGGGTACGGCGCCTGATAGTCAGCGCTGGCCGTAATAAGCGCCGGCGCCATGTTTGCGGCTGAAATGTTTCGCCGACAGGTGTTCATCGATCCGGCGCAGGCCGGGGTTAATGCCCCGGCTGATCCACGCCATCTTAGCCACCTCCTCGAGCACCACCGCGTTATGCACCGCATCATCCGGCGAGCAGCCCCAACTAAACGGACCATGCTGATACGCCAGAATGCCGGGAATGTGCAACGGCTCGCGCCCGCACAGGGTTTCGATAATCACCCGGCCGGTGTTCAATTCATATTCCCGCGCCACCTCTTCCGCCGTCAGCGCGCGGGTGCAAGGAATGTCGCCGGAAAAATAGTCGGCATGGGTGGTGCCAAACGCCGGTATCGCCTCACCCGCCTGGGCCCAGGCGGTGGCGTGAGTGGAGTGCGTATGCACGACGCCGCCGAGTTGTGGGAATGCCCGGTACAGCGCCAGATGCGTCGGCGTATCGGATGAAGGCCGCAGTTGCCCCTCAACAACCTCCCCTCGCGCATTCACCACCACCATATCTTCCGCCCGCATCGTTTCATAAGGCACGCCGCTGGGTTTTATCACCATCAGATCGCTGGCCCGATCGATGCCGCTGACATTGCCCCAGGTATAGGTCACCAGCCCGTGCTCAGGCAGCGCCATATTGGCTTTGTAGACCTGCCATTTCAGTTGTTCCAGCATGTTAGCTCCCTATTTCCAACCCGGCCTCTGCCATGCGTTCAACCACCCAGGCACGCGCCTCCCGCACCGCCTGCAGCGGGTCGGGCGCCTTCTCGCTCCACATTTCGAGCAGATAGGGGCCGCGATAGCCGCTCGCAAGCAGCGTTTCGAAGCAGCGAGTGAAATCGACCACGCCCTCGCCGAACGGCACGTTCTTAAACTCTCCCGGCCGCGTATCCTTAACGTGCACCGCTACGATATGCCCGCGTCCGGCTACGAGCTCCATCTGCACATCGTTGTCCCAGGCAGACAAATTGCCGATGTCCGGGTACAGCTGAAACCATGGGTTATTCAGGTAGTGGACATAACCCAGCGCCTTGCTGATCGAATTCATCAGCGCATAATCCATGATTTCCATCGCCAGCATGACCTGCGCGCGGCTGGCCATCTCCACCGCCTGCGCCAAGCCGGCGCGGAACCGGGCGCGGGTCTGCGCAGTAGCCTGTTGGTAATAAACGTCATATCCGGCCAGTTGGATCACCCGTATGCCGGTATCCTGCGCCAGCCGGATGGCCTTGCGCATGATCTCCAGCCCCCGCTCGCGCGTCCTGTCGTCTTCACTGCCCAACGGAAAACGCCGATGGGCGCTAAGGCACAAAGAAGGGACGCGCACACCGCTGGCCGCAACGGCGCCGATCAGCGCCAGTCGCTGCTCGCTGTTCCAATCCAGCCGCGCCAGACGGCCGTCGCTTTCATCGATCGACATTTCAACGAAATCGAATCCCAACTCCCCCGCCAGTTGCAAGCGCGTCAGCCAGTCCTCGCCCGGCGGCAACGCCTTCTCGTAGATGCCCAACGGTACGGATTTTTGCAACATAACCGCTCCTCAGCCCCACAGTTGGGCGATGACGCGTTTAAATTCCCGCGCCGCCGCGACCGGATCGGCGGCATCGCGAATGCTGCGCCCGGCGATAAAAACATGGATGGGAATGCCCCGGAACAGAGGCAAATCCGCCAATGACAATCCGCCGGTAACCGTCACCTTGAAACCCATCTCGCTCAGGCGATGAACCGCGCGGATATCGTCATCGCTCCAGGCGACGCCCGCCGCCTGCGCGTCACGGCTGCGGTGATACACCACCTGACCAATACCCGCCTCACGCCACGCCTGCGCCTGTTCCCAGGTCCAAAATCCCGTCAGTTCGATCTGCACGTCGCCACCGAACTCATGCGCCACCTGCAGCGCGCCCTTGGCCGTATTGATGTCAGCGCAGCAGATCACCGTGATCCAGTCGGCGTGCGCCTCGAAGCACATCCGCGCCAAAATTTGCCCCGCATCGGCGATTTTCGCGTCCGCCAACACGATGCGATCCGGATACAGCGCTTTCAGATCGCGCACGGCCCGTACGCCTTCCGCCACGCACAAAATAGTGCCGACCTCAATGATGTCGACTTCGGCCGCGATCAGGCGCGTCGTATTGTAAGCCGCGGCCATGGACAGGTTATCCAGCGCCACTTGCAGCATCGGTAAATGCGTTTTCATTGCATGTCTCCTTCAATTCGCCGCCGCCGCGGACGTTTTGTCGATTAACGCCAGTACCTCGCTCGCCCGGCGACAGGCCCGCAAGCGATCGAAGTTCGCCTCATCTTCGAACAGGTTAACCACTTGCATGATGCCCACCTCCTGATGCGTTTTGGCGTCCACCGCCGCCATGGTGATCAAGATATCTATCGGATCGTTGTCCTCATCGCCGAAGCACACCGGCGTTTTCAAGGTGACCAAGGCGAAGCCGGTTTTCAGCACCCCTTCCTCCGGCCGACCATGCGGCATCGCCAGGCCGGGCGCCAACACGAAGTAAGGGCCGTGCCGTTCGACGCCGGCCAGAATGGCGTCGAAATAGCGAGGCTCCACCACGCCGGCGGCCACCAGCAGATCGACCCCCAGCCGCACCGCCTGACGCCAGTCGGCAGCCTCCGCCTGCAGGTGAATAGCGTTGTTCTGCGCCAACGAATCGCTCAGCTTCATGACTCGCTCCTCACTGCTTCAAATCTTGCGGAAAATGCGCGCCGATGACTTCCATCAGCTTCGGACCGAAGTCGGCAGCCGAGAGCATATTGCGCACCCCAACTACGTATTTGTTGCCGCTGACGACGATCTCATCCGCGACATGGGTGGAAGCGATGATGATGTCAGCCCCGCTCAACTCGGATTTGTATTCCCCCACCGCACAGCTGTTGACCGAATGATCCACGCCTTGCTGCGTTAAAAATTGGTCGACTTTCATTTTCATGATCATGGAACTGCCTTGTCCGCAACCGCACACCGCCAGGATTCGTACCGTCATAATCTGCACTCCTATTAACGTGACGCTGGTTCAACCGATTGTTTTTCAGCATCTTCCTCCGCGCGCAGGGTGCGCCCGGCGAAGAACATGTACAGCAGCGCGATGGCGATCACCACGCCCATAAACCACAGGCCGAAGCTCAGCCCTTGCATCAGCGGCGGCGCCAGAATCGACCAGTCCGCCATTCCCATCCAGGCGCTCAGCCCGGTCAGCTTGATGGCCCACACGCAGCCCAAGATCTCTATCATCCCCATCACCAGGCAGATCTTCATCGCCGCGCGCCAGCCGCCAAAGTGGTTAGCGAACACGCCGATGGTGGCGTTAGAGAAGAACATGGGAATGAAACCGGGGATGATCATGATGGAAGCGCCGCACGCCAGGAGGATGCCGACGGCGATCAATTGGCCGATGGTGCCCCACATAAAGCCCCACACCACGGCGTTGGGCGCGAAGCTATAGATGGCGGCGCAGTCGATGGCCAGTACCGCACCGGGGATCAGGCGTTGGGAAATCCCATTGAAGGCCTCGGTCAATTCGGCGACGAACATGCGCACGCCCTGCACGATGATGAAAATCGCCACCGCGAACATCAGCCCGGTTTGCAGGATATAGATGCTCCAGTGGGTTTTACCGGCCATCGCCTGCAGGGTATCCAAGCCGAACGAGCAAAGAATGATGCCGAAGAACAGCGTCATCACGATGGCGGTGGAAACGATGTTGTCATGGAAAATATTCAGCCACCCAGGCAGCTTCAGATCTTCCACGCTGTCCTCTTTTTTACCGAGATACGGCGCTGCCTTATACGCCAGCCACGAAGCGAACTGCTGTTGGTGCCCAATGGAGAAACCGCTGTTTTCCGTCACCGCCTGCGTCGGTTTGAACATCATGTTGGACGTGATGCCCCAATACAGTGAAGCCAACAGCGCGCTGCACAATACCGTTGTCCACATGCCGTAGCCCAGAATGTAGAAAAATACCGCGATCAACCCCACCTGCTGAAACATGATATGACCGGTAAGCATGATGGTGCGGATGCCGGTAATGCGCCTCAACAGCACGTAGAGTATGTTCAGCGCCAGCGCCAGCAAGACCGCGTAGCCGACCCAGCTATAGGCCTCCCCCATCCGATCGATGGTGGCCATCATCGAGGCATAGGTATCTGAAATCGCCCCGTTGATGCCGTACACCTCGGACAGCTTCGCCACCACCGGTTTGAACGTGCCGGTCAGGATGCCGGAACCGGCTTGCAGCAACATGAAACCGATAATGGTTTTGATCGTGCCTTTGATAATGACCGCCGCGCTTTTGCGCAGCAACGTGTAACCCAGCAGCGTAACCAGCCCCAACAGCAGCGGCGCATTGGTCATCACCTGGTTAAAAAAGACGGTGAAGATGGTGTAAAGAGTTTCCATACGGCTCTCCCGAAAAGGTTGGCATGCAGGTAACGCCTTCACCATACCAATCACAAGAAATCACAAAAAGATCATAAATGATTATTTGTGAACAACCTCGCAAGTTAAAAATCAATTCCACTAACATTCAATGAATTAGACGGCTTACATTTTATTACCCATTGAATTTAATAGCAGTTAATCAAACAAAAAGGAGATAAAAGGACGGCGCACCACGTAAATCCGGCGGTGTTATCGTGTATTTCGATCGTTGTCAGTTGAAAAAAACGGTGCTAAATTCGATCAAAACAAATCACATAAAATCTTTAAATGATTATTTGTGATTGCATTATCACCGCCAACGAGGAACGACCCATGAGTAAAGTCAACGACATCACCCGCGAATCCTGGATATTGAACACCTTTCCCGAATGGGGCACCTGGCTGAACGAAGAGATAGAGCAGGAGAAAGTTGCGCCCGGCACCTTCGCCATGTGGTGGCTGGGCTGTACCGGTATCTGGCTCAAATCCGAAGAAAGCGCCAATCTGTGCGTCGACTTTTGGTGCGGTACCGGCAAGCAAAGCCACGGCAACCCACTGATGAAAACCGGCCACCAAATGCAGCGAATGGCGGGGGTGCGCAAGCTACAGCCTAACCTGCGCACTACCCCATTCGTACTGGATCCCTTCGCGATTACCCAGCTCGACGCCGTCTTGGCCACGCACGACCACAACGATCACATCGATGTGAACGTCGCCGCGGCGGTGTTGCAAAATTGCGCCGCCACCGTTCCGTTTATCGGGCCGCAAAGCTGCGTGGATATCTGGATTGGCTGGGGTGTGCCGCCTGAGCGCTGCATCACCGTCAAACCTGGCGACGTGATAAAAATCAAAGACATTGAAATTCATGCGCTGGACGCCTTCGATCGCACGGCGCTCATCACACTGCCGGTGGAACAAAAAGCGGCGGGCGTTCTGCCGGACGGCATGGACCTGCGGGCGGTCAACTACCTGTTCAAAACGCCGGGCGGCAACCTTTATCACAGCGGCGATTCCCACTACTCCAACTATTACGCCAAGCACGGCAACGATCATCAGATCGATGTCGCCCTCGGTTCCTACGGCGAGAACCCGCGCGGCATTACCGACAAGATGACCAGCGCCGACATCTTGCGCATGGCGGAATCGCTGAACGCCAAGGTCGTGATCCCCTTCCACCATGACATATGGTCGAATTTCCAGGCGGATCCGCAGGAAATTCGCGTGCTGTGGGAAATGAAGAAAGACCGGCTCAAATACGGTTTTAAACCGTTTATCTGGCAGGTTGGCGGCAAGTTCATCTGGCCGCAGGATAAAGACAATCTGGAGTACCACTACCCGCGCGGTTTCGATGATTGCTTCACCCTCGAACCCGATCTGCCCTTCAAGTCTTTCTTGTAATCAACCGGTGTTGCATACGGATGCGCGCTTTTGAACGGGAATGATTCAAATCGTCAAACGGCGCGCATATAATCATAGGCAACGACGTTTTCTCTCTCCGACGGAGCCCGCATGACAGAGTCCCAACGCCACAACGCCATTCTCGATCTCTTGCAGCGCAAGGGGCAAATCTCCGTGGCGGACGTCATCGCGGCGTTTGACATCTCTCCGGCTACCGCGCGCCGGGACATCAACAAACTGAATGAAATCGGCAAATTGCGCAAAGTGCGCAACGGCGCCGAAGCCACACAAACTCCGCGCCCGGCCTGGACGCCACTCAATATCCACCAAACCCAGCACCTGGACGAAAAAATGCGTATTGCGGCGGCCGCGGCACAGCTCTGTCAGCCGGGTGAAAGCGTGGTGATCAATTGCGGCTCCACCGCATTTCTGTTGGGCCGTGAAATTTGCGGCAAGCCGGTTCAGGTGATCACCAATTATCTGCCGCTGGCCAATTACCTGATTGAGCAGGAACATGACAGCGTGGTGATCATGGGAGGCCAGTACAACAAAACCCAGTCGATTACTCTGGCGCCCCAGGACGGCGACGCCACCCTGTACGCCGGGCACTGGATGTTCACCAGCGGTATCGGCCTCACCGCTGACGGCCTGTATAAAACCGATATGCTGACCGCGATGGCGGAACAGAAGATGCTCAACTACGTCGGTAAACTGGTGGTGCTGGTTGACAGCAGCAAAGTCGGCCAACGCGCCGGCATGCTGTTCAGCCGTACCGAGCAAATCGCCATGGTGATCACCGGCCGCGCCGCCGATTCGGCGATCGTTGAGCAACTGCGTCAACAAGGGGTAGAAGTGCTGCTGGTGTGAGAAAACCACAAGCTTGCTCTGGTCTTAAACGCCGCAGAGTTGGTTACAATAGCGGCGTCCCCCAATAATGAGGCAGTCAGCAGTATGGAACAGTTCGAAGCGATCAACGTTGAACAGGCTTACAGCCTCTGGAAAGAGGGCAGCGCCGCCCTGGTCGACATCCGCGATCCGCAAAGTTTTGAAGCCGGGCATACGCCGGGCGCCTTTCACCTCACCAACGCCACCCTGTCGGCCTTTATGCAACAAAACGACTTCGAGCGGCCGGTGATGGTGATGTGCTACCACGGCAACAGCAGCCGCAGCGCGGCGCAATACCTGCTGCACCAGGGGTTCGACGCGGTCTACAGCATCGACGGCGGTTTCGAGGCCTGGGCCCGTCAGTATCCGCAAGACGTGGAAACCTCAGCCTGATCCCCGCCGCCCGTCGCGCATCGGCGGGCTTTCCCTTCGATTTTATGCGCGTTTTCGCGGGTTTTTCGCAGATCCGTTTGCCAGCGCTCAGGATTTCGACGTTATAATCGGCCGTCAGGGTCGCCGGCGAGCAAGCCGCGGCCAAAATCATTCACTTACGACGGAAGAGCAATGGTTAGAGTAATCGCCGTATCCAACCCGCGCCTGGCGCTGGCCTTTGTCGACTATATGGCGACCCAGGGCATCCGGCTTGAGCTGCGCAACAGCGGCGAAGCGGCGGAAATCTGGCTGGCCGACGACGGCCACCTCGAGCAGGTGCAACACGAGCTGCAGCAGTTTCTGGTCGATCCGCTCAACCGCCGTTATCAGGCCGCCAGCTGGCAGACCGGCCATACCGACGCCGGCCTGCACTATCAGAGCGAATCCTACCTGCACACCCTGCGCAGCAAGGCCGGGCCGCTGACGCTCGGCGTGATGGTGCTGTGCATCGCGGTCTATATTCTGATGCAGGCGCTGGGCGACGATACCGTGATGTACTGGCTCTCCTGGCCGCAAGACAGCAGCCAATACACGCAGCTGTGGCGCTGGATCAGCCATGCGTTCCTGCATTTCTCTCTGCTGCATATCCTGTTTAACCTGATGTGGTGGTGGTATCTCGGCGGCCAGATGGAAAAACGCCTCGGCGCCGGCAAGCTGTTCGTGCTGGCGGTGGTGTCGGCGTTCTTCAGCGGCTGGGCGCAATCGCTGTTCAGCGGCGCGCTGTTCGGCGGGCTGTCAGGCGTGGTCTATGCGCTGATGGGCTATGTCTGGCTGTCGGGCGAACGGGCGCCGGAGCGCGGCCTGATGCTGCCGCGCGGCCTGATGGTGTTCTCGGTGCTGTGGCTGGTGGCCGGATATTTCGATATTTTAGGAATGTCGATCGCCAACGCGGCACACGTAGCCGGTTTAGTGTTAGGGTTATTGATGGCATTTTGGGATACGCGTCATCGCGCACACAACGAACAATAACAGCCGGGAGCTATGCCCAGCGGGCATAGCGGGCGTTTTAGGGGATTATCGTGAAGCAAACACAGCGTCATGACGCAATTATCGAGCTGGTGCGCCTGCAGGGTTACGTCAGCACGGAAGAGCTGGTCGAGCATTTTGACGTCAGCCCGCAAACGATTCGCCGCGATTTGAATGACCTGGCCGACCAGAACAAGATCCAGCGTCACCACGGCGGCGCGGCGCTGCCTTCCAGCTCGGTCAACGCTGCCTATAACGATCGCAAGGTGATGTGGTCGGAAGAGAAAGCCCGCATCGCCCAGCGCGTCGCCAGCCAGATCCCGGACGGCGCCACGCTGTTCATCGATATCGGCACCACGCCGGAGGCGGTGGCCCATGCGCTGATGAACCACAAGAACCTGCGCGTGGTCACCAACAACCTTAACGTCGCCACCCTGCTGACCGCCAAGGAAGACTTCCGCCTGATCCTGGCCGGCGGCGAAGTGCGCACCCGCGACGGCGGCATCATGGGCGAAGCCACCCTGGACTTCATCTCCCAATTCCGTCTCGATTACGGCATTCTCGGCATCAGCGGCATCGATATGGACGGCTCACTGCTCGAATTCGACTATCACGAAGTGCGCACCAAACGCGCGATTATCGAAAATTCCCGCTGCGTGATGCTGGTGACCGACCACTCCAAATTCGGCCGCAACGCCATGGTCAACCTGGGCAACATGAACCTGATCGACTACCTGTTTACCGACCAGCTGCCGCCGCCGAGCGTGATGAAAATCATCGAACAGTACGACGTGCAGCTGGAGCTGTGCTGATTCGGCCTTAACCTGCGGGGCGCGCCGCCGCCCCGTTTCATCCCTTTAACCCCCTCACCGACAGCCGTTTGCGCGCCCGCGCCATATCCATGCTACTTGTGTGACTATCATCACCAAACTGTTACCTCTATCACGCCTAAATGTTTTTGTTTGGTTAAGTCTTGGCTTGCTTGTTGGTTTTTGATTACAATCATGAGCGAAAACGAACATGAAAGAGCTATTTCGAACATCTGGAGGAAGATGACGTGGAAACCAAAGACTTGATCGTTATCGGTGGCGGCATCAACGGTGCCGGCATCGCGGCGGATGCTGCCGGGCGCGGGCTGTCGGTACTGCTACTGGAAGCGCAAGACTTGGCCTGTGCTACGTCTTCCGCCAGTTCCAAACTGATCCACGGTGGCCTGCGCTACCTGGAACACTACGAATTCCGTCTGGTGAGCGAAGCGCTGGCCGAACGTGAAGTGCTGCTGAAACTGGCGCCGCACATCGCGTTCCCGATGCGTTTCCGCCTGCCGCACCAGCCGCATCTGCGTCCGGCCTGGATGATCCGTATCGGCCTGTTCCTGTACGATCACCTGGGCAAACGCACCAGCCTGCCGGGCAGCAAGGGGTTGCGCTTTGGACCAGAATCGGTGCTGAAGCCTGAACTGAAGCGCGGTTTCGAATATTCCGACTGCTGGGTCGACGATGCTCGCCTGGTGGTGCTGAACGCGCAGGAAGTGGAAAAACGCGGCGGCGAAGTGCGCACCCGCACCAAAGTGACCCGCGCATGGCGCGAAAACGGCCTGTGGATGGTGGAAGCGGTCGATATCGACAGCGGCAAAACCTTCACCTGGCGCGCCAAAGGCCTGGTGAACGCCACCGGCCCGTGGGTGAAAAACTTCTTCGACGACGGCCTGAAGCTGAAATCGCCTTACGGCATCCGTCTGATCAAAGGCAGCCACATCGTGGTGCCGCGCGTGCACGATCAGCCGCAGTCTTACATTCTGCAGAACGAAGACCACCGCATCGTGTTCGTGATCCCGTGGAATGACGAGTTCTCCATCATCGGCACCACCGACGTGGAGTACAAAGGCGATCCGAAAGACGTGAAGATCGACGAGAACGAAATCGCTTATCTGCTGAAAGTGTACAACGATCACTTCAAGAAGCAGCTGGGCCGCGACGACATCGTCTGGACTTACTCCGGCGTGCGTCCGCTGTGCGACGACGAATCCGATTCACCGCAGGCGATCACCCGCGATTACACGCTGGACGTGCACGACGAGCAAGGCAAGGCGCCGCTGCTGTCGGTCTTCGGCGGCAAGCTGACCACCTACCGCAAGCTGGCCGAACATGCGATGGAAAAACTGGCCCACTACTACCCAGGCTGCGGCCCGGCGTGGACCAAAAACGCCACGCTGCCGGGCGGTGACATCGACGGCGACCGCGACGGTTACGCGGCCAAACTGCGCCGTGCGCACGGCTGGCTGCCGGAAGCCCTGGCGCGCCGCTATGCCCGCACCTACGGCAGCCAGAGCGAGCTGATCCTGGCCGGCGCCAACGGCCTCGCCGATCTGGGCGAAGATTTCGGCCACGGTCTGTATGAAGCCGAACTGCGCTATCTGACCGAGAAAGAGTGGGTCGTGGAGCTGGACGACGCTATCTGGCGCCGCACCAAGCTGGGCATGTGGCTGGACGAAGCGCAGCAGGCGCGCGTGAAAGCCTGGCTGGCGGAACACGCGAAAACGAAAGCGCTGTCGCTGGCTTCCTGAGCCGCAGCGTAACGAAAAAGGGCCGGTTATCCGGCCCTTTGCTTTTTTCCTGCCCCGCTTTACAGCTTCACCGGCTTAATGTGCCAAATTTCATCCGCATATTCCTGAATGGTGCGATCGGATGAGAAGTAACCCATATTGGCGATATTCAGCACCGCGCGCCGCGTCCACTCGTCCTGATTGAGATACACCTCGTCCACCTTGTCCTGCGTGTCCACATAGCTGCGGTAATCCGCCAACAGCTGATAGTGGTCGCCGAGGTTCACCAGCGAGTCGAACAAATTGCCATAGCGCTTCGGCTCCTCAGGGCTGAACATGCCGGTGGCGATCTGCGTCAGCGCCTGATGCAGCTCTGGGTCTTGCTCGTAGTACTGGCGCGGGTTGTAACCGTTGCGGCGCAGTTCCTCGACCTGCTCGGCGGTATTGCCGAAGATAAAGATGTTCTCCTCCCCCACGTGCTCGCGCATCTCGACGTTGGCGCCGTCCAGCGTGCCGATGGTCAGCGCGCCGTTCAACGCGAACTTCATATTGCTGGTGCCCGAGGCTTCGGTGCCCGCCAGCGAGATCTGTTCCGACAGATCCGCCGCCGGGATGATGATCTGCGCCAGGCTGACGCCGTAGTTCGGAATGAACACCACCTTCAACTGGGTATGCACGCGCGGATCGTTGTTGATCACTTTGGCCACGTCGTTGATCAGGCGGATGATCTGCTTGGCGGCATAGTAGGCCGAGGCCGCCTTGCCGGCAAAGATCACCACCCGCGGCACGCGCTCGATATCAGGGTCGGCCAGCAAACGGTTATACAGCGTGATGACGTGCAACACGTTGAGCAACTGCCGTTTGTACTCGTGGATGCGTTTGATCTGCACGTCGAACAGCGCATCCGGGTTAACCACCACGTTGAGCGTTTTGGCGATGTACAGCGCCAGCCGCTCCTTGTTCTGCCGCTTGGCGCGCTGCACCGCCTGCAGGAAGCTCGGGTAATCGATGTTGGCCTTGATCTCGCTCAGCTGGCTGAGATCGGTGCGCCAGGTTTGGCCGATGCAGTCGTCCAGCACCGCCGCCAACGGCGGGTTGGCCAGCGCCAGCCAACGACGCGGCGTCACCCCGTTGGTTTTGTTGCAGAAACGAGTCGGGAACAGCCGGGCGAAGTCGGCGAACAGCGACTGCACCATCAGTTCGGAATGCAGAGCGGAAACGCCGTTGACCTTGTGGCTGGCCACCACCGCCAGCCACGCCATGCGCACCCGACGGCCGTTGGTTTCGTCGATGATCGAGACCCGCGCCAGCAGATCGTTGTCGCCCGGCGCCACCTCCTGCACCATTTTGAGGAAGTGATCGTTGATCTCGAAAATCAGCTGCAGATGGCGCGGCAGGATGCGGCCGAGCATGTCCACCGGCCAGGTCTCCAGCGCCTCGCTCATCAGCGTGTGGTTAGTGTAGGAGAATACCTGCTCCACCACTTCCCAGGCGTCGAGCCACTTGAACTTGTGCTCGTCGATCAGCCGGTGCATCAGCTCCGGAATCGACAACACCGGGTGAGTGTCGTTGAGGTGAATGGCGATCTTGTCCGCCAGGTTGTCGAAGGTTTTGTGCATCAGCCAATGGCGATTGAGAATATCCTGTACCGTGGCCGACACCAGGAAATACTCTTGTCGCAAGCGCAATTCACGCCCGGAGGAGGTCGAATCGTCCGGATAGAGCACGCGCGACACGTTCTCCGAATGGTTTTTATCTTCCACCGCCGCGAAGTAATCGCCCTGATTGAACTTGCCGAGGTTGATCTCGTTACTGGCCTGCGCGCCCCACAACCGCAGCGTGTTGGTGGCGTCGGTGTCGAAACCGGGGATCACCTGATCGTAGGCGATGGCCACGATTTCTTCGGTCTCCAGCCAGCGGGCCTTGGCCCCCTCCTGCTGCACGCGGCCGCCGAAGCGCACCTTGTAGCGGGTGTTATGGCGCGGAAACTCCCACGGATTGCCGTACTCCAGCCAGTAGTCCGGCGATTCCATCTGTTGGCCGTTGACGATGTTCTGCTTGAACATGCCGTACTCATAGCGAATGCCATAGCCGCGCCCCGGCAGCGCCAGCGTCGCCAGCGAGTCGAGGAAGCAGGCCGCCAGCCGGCCCAGACCGCCGTTGCCGAGCCCGGGGTCGTTCTCTTCCTCCAGCAGCTCCGCCAGGTTCAGCCCCATCTCGTTCAACGCGTTGTCGATGTCCTGATAAATGCCCATCGACAGCAGCGCGTTCGACAACGTGCGGCCGATCAGAAACTCCATCGACAGGTAATACACCTGCCGCACGTCTTGAGACAGCTGGGCGCGGTTGGAGCGCAGCCAGCGCTCAACCATGCGATCGCGCACCGCGAACAGGACGGCGTTGAGCCAGTCGTGGCGGTTGGCGATCGCCGGATCCTTGCCGACGATAAACATCAGCTTATAGGCAATGGAATGTTTCAGCGCTTCCACACTGACCGTAGGTGAGGTGTAACTAAACGGTGAAGTCATGGCTTTTAATCCCTAATGGGGAGCCCAGCCATCCGCCGCGGAATAGCTGGCCCCGCTGAACATGGGCGCGGTACGCTGCGCCCCGACAATCTACCCTTACGGTTGCCCGCCGCGCGTCAACCCGCGACGCGAATCGCGGACTACAAGCGTTGATAAAGCGATAAATACTCTTTCGCCGCCACCGGCCAGCCGAAGTCCACGCTCATGGCGTGGCGCTGAACGTGGCGCCAGTGTTTCGGCCGGCTCCACAGCACCATGGCGCGGCGGATGGCGTTGCCCAGCGCGACAGCGTCGCAATCGTCGAACACGAATCCGCTGGCGGTGCCGTCGGCCAGGTTCTCCAGCGCGCAGTCCACGACCGTGTCCGCCAGTCCGCCGGTGCGGCGCACCAGCGGCAGAGTGCCGTATTTCAGGCCGTAGAGCTGCGTCAGGCCGCAGGGCTCGAAGCGGCTCGGCACCAGAATAACGTCGGCGCCGCCGATGATGCGGTGGGAGAAGGATTCGTGATAACCGATCTGCACGCCGACCTGCTCAGGGTAGTCGGCGGCGGCGGCCAGAAACGCCTGCTGCAGCACCGCGTCGCCGGCGCCCAGCAGCGCCAACTGCCCTCCCTGCGCCAGCAATTCGGGCAACGCCTGCAGCACCAGATCGAGGCCTTTCTGGCTGGTCAATCGGCTCACCACCGCGAACACCGGCAGCGATTCGTCCACCTTCAGCCCCATGGCCTTTTGCAGATGCAGCTTGTTTTTGACCTTGCTTTTCAGATCGTCGGCGTCGTAGCGGGCGCTCAGCCGCGGGTCGTGGGCCGGATCCCAAATCTTGTCGTCCACGCCGTTGAGGATGCCGCTCAACCTGCCTTGCCGCTGCCGCTCCTGCAGCAGCCCCTCCATGCCGTAGCCAAACTCCGGCCGGGTGATCTCGCGCGCATAGGTCGGACTGACGGCGGTCACGTGGTCGGCATAAAACAGCCCGGCCTTGAGGAACGACATCTGGCCGTAGAACTCCAGGCCATAAACATCGTAAAACGACGCCGGCAACCACAGCTCGGTCACGTGATGGGCGGAGAACAGGCCCTGATAGGCCAGGTTGTGCACGGTGAACACCGAACGCGCCGGGTGGCCGTTGGCGGCCAGATAGGCGCAGCTCAGGCCGGCATGCCAGTCGTGGGCGTGCACCAGCTGCGGGCGCCAGTAGCGATCCAGCCCCTTGGCCAACTCGCAGGCCATCCAGCCCAGCAGCGCAAAACGCCGGTGGTTGTCGGGGTAAGCGTACATGGACTGATCGTGGTACGGACTGCCCGGCCGGTCATACAGCCAGGGCGCATCGATCAGGTAAATGCCCACGCCATGGTAGGTGCCGTAACGCAGGCCGACACGGCCGGCGAACGAGTCTATCTCCGCCACCAGCACGGTGTCGGGTATGCCGTTGCGTACGTCAGGGAAAGCGGGCAATAGCACCCGAACATCGGCGCCTTCGGCGATTTGCGCCGCCGGCAGCGCGCCAACCACGTCTGCGAGTCCGCCCGTTTTCAGTAGGGGGAACATTTCAGAACATACGTGTAAGACCTGCATTATCACTCCTGAAAGTCGGCCGAAGGCCTCTGGATAAGAAATAAAGCAGGCTTGCCGCTGTTATGTGTGCCGCGTTGCGCAAGCCATCGAACCGTTCATCGGGCGGCAGGCTATCATTCTGCCCCCCACGTTAACTCAAAATTTTGACAACATTTCGCGCGTCACCAGCACGATGCCGCCTTCCGAGCGATAGAAACGCTTGCTGTCCTCATCGGCGTTTTCCCCGATCACCATGCCCTCCGGAATATGGCAGGCGCGGTCGATGATGCAGCGCCGCAGGCGGCAGGAACGGCCGACGTTCACGTCCGGCAACAATACGGTAGAGTCGATGGTGCAAAACGAGTTCACTCGCACGCGCGGGAACAGCACCGAATGCACCACCACCGAGCCCGAGACGATGCAACCGCCGGACACCAGCGAATTCATGGTCATGCCATGGCTACCGGAGCGATCCTGCACGAACTTGGCCGGCGGCAGCGGTTCCATGTGGGTGCGGATCGGCCAGGCGCGGTCGTACATGTCCAGCTCCGGCGTCACCGACGCCAGATCGAGATTGGCGCGCCAGTAAGCGTCCAGCGTGCCCACGTCGCGCCAGTAAGGCGGCAAGTCGGGGTTGGACGTCACGCAGGACAAGGTAAACGGATGCGCCCACGCCGCCTGCTGCGCGGTGATTTTCGGGATCAGATCCTTGCCGAAATCGTGGCTGGAGCCGGGGGTCGACATATCCTCTTCCAGCAGTTGGAACAGGTAGGCGGCATTAAAAATATAGATGCCCATGCTGGCCAGCGACATATCCGGGTTGCCCGGCATCGCCGGCGGATCGGCGGGCTTTTCCAGAAACTCGATGATGCGGTCGCTTTCATCCACCTTCATCACGCCGAATTCGCCGGCTTCGCTGCGCGGCACCGGCAGGCAAGCCACGGTGCACTGAGCGCCCTTCTCGACGTGGTCGATCAGCATGCGCGAATAATCCATCTTGTAGATGTGATCGCCCGCCAGGATCACCACGTATTCGGCCTCGTAGCGACGGATGATATCCAGGTTCTGGTACACCGCGTCGGCGGTGCCCTTGTACCAATGCTCGGTGCTGAGGCGCTGCTGGGCCGGCAGCAGATCGACGAACTCATTCATCTCCTCGTTGAGGAACGACCAGCCGCGCTGAATGTGCTGCACCAGCGTGTGCGACTGGTATTGGGTGATCACGCCGATGCGGCGGATGCCGGAGTTCAGGCAGTTCGACAAGGCGAAGTCGATGATGCGGAATTTGCCGCCAAAGTGGACGGCGGGCTTGGCGCGGGTGGAGGTCAAATCTTTCAGACGTGAACCGCGGCCGCCGGCCAGGATCAGCGCTACGGATTTAATCGGCAGCTGGCGCGCCAACATCAGGGGGTCTTTATTTTCAAACCTAACCATAGCGGACTCCTTTTATTATTTCCGTACCAGTACGCAAAGCGAGCGCGCGGCCTGGTGCCAGGCGGGCAATACCGCCCGTGAGTCTTCCTGAGTGAACGGGGCGACAACCTGCCAATCGCCTTCCGGCAACCTCATCTCCGTCGTTTGCGGCGTGGCGTTGATCAGCAGCAGCCAGCGCTGCGACAGCAGGATCTGCATGAGCGGCTCGCCCTGCTCCCACTGCTGCGCGTCGAGCGCCTGCCCTTGCGCGTTCAGCCACTGCACGCTGCCGTCGTCCTGCTGCCACCAGCGGTCCTGCTGCAGCGCGGGGATCTGGCGGCGCAGCGCGATCAGCGCCGCGACGTAATCGGTCAGCGCGTCGTCCGCCGTGGCCCAATCGAGCCAGGTGGTGGCGTTGTCCTGACAATAGGCATTGTTGTTCCCCTGCTGGCTGTGTCCCTGTTCATCGCCGGCCAGCAGCATCGGCGTTCCCTGGGACAGCAACAGCGTGGCGAGCATCGCCCGCTGGCTGGCCCTGCGGCGTTGCACAATGGCGTCGTCGGCGACCAGGCCTTCGACGCCGTGGTTGTTGCTGAAATTGCGATCGCTACCGTCGCGGTTGCCCTCGCCGTTGGGCTGATTGTGTTTCTCATTGAAGCTGACCACGTCCTGCAGGGTAAAACCGTCATGGGCGGTCAGCATGTTGACAGTGGCGTAAGGCGCTCGCCCGCGCTGGTTATACAGATCGCTGGAAGCGGCAAAACGCCGGGCGAACTGGCCGAGCGACACGCCGCTCTGCAGCCAGAAACGACGCATGTCATCGCGGTAATGATCGTTCCATTCGGCAAAGCGGCCGGGAAACGCCCCCACCTGATAGCCGCCGGGGCCAATGTCCCAGGGTTCGGCGATCAGCTTGCAGCGCGACAGCACATCGTCCGCCAGCATCGCCTGGAACAGCGGCGCATCGCGATCGAACCCCGGCGTGCGGCCGAGCACGCTGCCCAGATCGAAACGGAAGCCGTCGACGTGGCACTCCCGCACCCAAAAACGCAGGCAATCCATCACCCAGGCCACGCCCTGCGGCTGATCCAACCGCAGCGTGTTGCCGCAGCCGGTGTCGTTGACATAGTCCCCTTCGGGCGTCAGCCAGTAGTAGCTCAGGTTATCGATGCCGCTCAGCGACAGCATCGGCCCGTCCATATCCAGCTCGGCGCTGTGGTTGAACACCACGTCGAGGATCACCTCGATGCCGGCTTTGTGCAGCGCCTTGACCGCATCGCGGAATTCGTTCAGCGGCGTGGCATCGGTGCTCAGGCTGGCGTAGCGGTTGTCCGGCGCATAGGGCGCCAGCACGTTATAGCCCCAATAGTTGATCAGCCCCAACCGCTGCAGGCGCGGTTCGGAGGTATGTTGCTGCACCGGCAGCAGTTCCAGCGCGGTGATGCCGAGGCGTTTGAAGTGGGCGATCATCGCCGGGTGCCCCAATGCGGCGAAGCTGCCGCGCAGCGCCGGCGGGATCTGCGGGTGCAGCAGCGTCAGGCCGCGCACGTGCGCTTCGTAAATCACCGTCTGTCCCCAGGGCGTGGCAGGCGGGCGATCGTCCTGCCAGTCATACTGTTCGTCCACCACCACGCACTTCGGCATCAGCTCCGCGCTGTCGTGCGGGTCCGGCTGCTCGTAACCGCCGTGCAGGTGCGGGTGATCCGCCACCGGCCCTTCCACCGCGCGCGCGGCCGGATCGAGCGCCAGTTTGTTGGGGTTGAAACGCTGTCCGTTCGCCGGGTCAAACGGGCCGTAGACCCGGTAACCGTAACGTTGCCCTGGCCTGCCGCCCGGTAAGTAGCCATGCCAGATATCGCCGCTGCGCGCCGGCAGCGGCAGGCGCACTTCGCGCTGCTGGCCGTCGAACAGGCACAGCTCCACCCGCTCGGCGTGCGCCGAGTACAGGGTAAAGTTGATGCCTTCGCCGTCGTAATGCGCGCCCAGCGGCGCGGCGAGGCCGGCCGTCAGCTCCGTCATGGCGCCTCCCGCAGCAGATAAATGGTCGCCAGCGGCGGCAGCGTTACGCAGATGGAGAAGTCGCGGCCGTGGCTGCCGACCGCTTCGGAAGAGACCCGCCCCTGATTGCCGGCGTTGCTGCCGTGATAGTGGTGCGAATCGGTATTGAGGATCTCGCGGTAGTCACCGGCGCGCGAGAGGCCGATGCGGTAGCGGTAGCGCGGCACCGGGGTAAAGTTGCTGATGGCGATCAGCTCATTGCCCTGCGAATCGTAGCGCGCGAACGCGAACACCGAGTTGTCGTGATCGTCGACCACCAGCCACTCGAAGCCGTCAGGCCGGTAGTCGCGCTCGTACAGCGGCGCCTGCTGCCGGTAGCAGTGGTTCAGATCGCGCACCAGCCGCTGCACGCCGTTATGCCAGTTATCCAACCCTTCCAATAAATGCCAGTCGAGGCTGGTATCGAAATTCCACTCGCGCCCCTGTGCGAATTCGCAGCCCATAAACAGCAGCTTCTTGCCCGGATGCGCCCACATAAAGCCGTAATAGGCGCGCAGGTTGGCGAATTTCTGCCAGGCGTCGCCCGGCATACGGTCGAGGACCGATTTTTTGCCGTGCACCACTTCATCGTGCGAGATAGGCAACACGAAGTTCTCGGTATAGGCGTACAGCATGCCGAAGGTCATCTGGTTGTGGTGATACTTGCGGTGCACCGGATCGCACTTCATGTAATTGAGCGTGTCGTGCATCCAGCCGAGGTTCCATTTGTAGTGGAACCCAAGGCCGTTGGCGTCCGGCGGCAGGGTGACGCCGGGATAGTCGGTGGATTCCTCCGCCAGCGTCACCGCGCCCGGCTGCGCCTGGCCGATAGTCTGGTTGGTATAACGCAGGAAGGCGATGGCCTCCAGATTCTCGTTGCCGCCGTAGTAATTCGGCACCCACTCGCCGTCGGCGCGGCTGTAGTCGCGATAGATCATCGACGCCACCGCATCCACCCGCAGCGCGTCGATGCCGAAGCGCTCCAGCCAATACAGCGCGTTGCCCGCCAGGTAGTTGCGCACCTCGTGGCGACCGTAGTTGTAAATCAGCGTATTCCAGTCCTGATGGTAGCCCTCGCGCGGATCGGCGTATTCGTACAGCGCAGTGCCATCGAAATTCGCCAGGCCGTAGGCGTCGCTGGGGAAGTGCCCCGGCACCCAGTCGAGGATCACGTTGATGCCCGCCTCATGCGCCGCCGCCACAAACGCCCTGAAGTCGGCCGGCGTGCCGAAGCGCCGGGTCGGCGCATACAGCCCCAGCGGCTGGTAGCCCCAGCTGCCGTCGAACGGGTGCTCGTTGACCGGCAGCAGCTCGATATGGGTGAATCCCATGTCCTTCACATAGTCGATCAGCTGCACCGCCAGTTCACCGTAGCTGAGCCAAAAGTGGTTATCGGTGTGGCGGCGCCATGAGCCGAGATGCACCTCGTAAATGGCGATCGGCTGGTCAAAATCGTTGGCGCGGCGGCGCGCCGGCGTCGACGGCACCACCTCCGGCAGCGGCGCCACCAGCGAGGCGGTATCCGGGCGCATCTGCGCCTCAAAGGCGTAAGGATCGGCTTTCAGTTGGGTATTGCCATAGCAATCGACGATTTCATATTTGTACAGCTGCCCGGCCCGCACGCCGGGCAAGAACAGCTCCCAGATGCCGTTCTCACGCCGCAGACGCATCGGGTGGCGGCGGCCGTCCCAGAAGTTGAATTCCCCCACCACCGAGACGCGCTGCGCGTTGGGCGCCCAGACCGCAAAGCTGACGCCGTCGACGCCATCCAGCGTGACGAGGTGAGCGCCCAGCCGTTCATAGGGGCGCAGATGCGTGCCTTCGGCCAATAACCAACTGTCGATATCCTGCAGCAGCGGGCCGAACCGGTAGGGATCGTCGACGATCTGTTGATGATCGCGCCAGCTGACCTGCAGCTGATAGCGGAAAGGATTTTTTCGCCGCGGCACCACGGCGCTGAAGAAACCGCGCGGATCGTCGCAGTTCAGCTGCACCAGTCGCCGGCCGGTTTGCTGTTCCACCAGCCAGACTGCGCCGGCGTCCGGCAGCAGCGCGCGCACTTGCAGACCGTTATCGGTCGCATGCATGCCAAGCAGAGCAAAGGGATCGGCGTAATGGCCGGAGATGATCTGATCAATCACGTCACGATCGGGAAGTACAGGCATAGTCTTCTTCCTTAGATTAACAGCATGATCTAAGCACGGCTTGTTGGTTATTCCTTGGCCGTTTTGGTCATCATGCAATGCATTCGGACTCTAAAGCGTGATTGCGGTCGGTTATTGACCAATCTTTACTCTGCCGACCTGAATTTCGCTCTTTATGCTTATTTTTTGAAATATTTCAGTCATGGTGAAAAAGTGTTCACCCCTGCGTTAAGCATAGCCAATGTCTGTTAAAAACTGCTCGGCATTGGTGAGGAAAATTCTTCATTAAGAAAACTGCCAGCCTGACGGCATCTGCATGTGGCGGCCGACGAGAAGAGATGCGGGGTACAGCCCAATGAAACGAGACTTGCGATAACGCTGCCCGACGCGGCGCGCAGCGAACAAAAAAGCGGAAAATAAGGCGTTAGGGGGCTGAAAGCGCTCAGCCCCCAGGAAGTGCGGGTTTACAACAAAGTACAGAAGCAGCAGGTATCGCCTATTCCAAAGCAGAGATCACCTTCTCAAGAAACGATCGCGCCGTGTATCCCCATGGCGCTGGTGCAAACTCCCCATCAGCAAGTTCAGCAACAGCAAGTTCAAGCTGTTGTTCCTCAGGATATTGCGCCAGCAACGCTCGTGCTTCATCGACGGTTTTTCTCACTGTCGCGGTATTTTCCGTCTCCCGATAAGAGGCCAGGATCTCTTCTACAGACTCTCCAAATAAATCATAATCTTGCCCAAAAAAAACACGCACAAGTGTACCGAGATTAGCGACTGAAAAGCCCATAGGGTCCCTTATCTGATAATGGGGTAAGCGGTTAAAATGTAATACGGCTTACCGTTGTAAATTTTCTTTAGCAAGACAACCCGCACGCTGTTGGACGTTAATTGAATTGTGCTTCCTTGCCTGTAGCCAAAACCAACCGCTTTACCCACCTTATGCGTGAGTTCAAGCACGTTGGCCGAAGTAGGCTGTTGCGCCCAGCGCTTAATAAGCGCGTTATTCACTTTCAACGCCCGACTAATCGCGTCTTCAGCAGTACGTAAATCTGTAAATGTCGAGGCTGACTGTAAACCAGGACTCTTTGCCAAGCGCTCCAGCAGCTCTTCTGAACTTTTAGCAACATGCTTAGCAATAGTGTGCCCACCTCCTTTTGCACCGGCTATAGACTCGTGTTCAAGCAATTTTAATTGCCCCACCCGAACGGAAGCCACGCGTACAGCGCCTAAAGCGGTTGCAAACACCAAAGGAACGGCAATATCTACCGTTAAACCGACGTTGTAAGCCATATCTTCGTCGGCCCCCAGACTCTGAGCCAGCAAAACCGCCGACTTGTAAGTGTCTGTAGTCAATGATCGGCCGGTAATGATCTGATTTGATGCGGTTTTTATGCTATCCATGCTATGAGTGCCAACGACCACGCATCCCACTTTGGTTAACAATGTTGGGTCAGGCGCATAGCACATCACCCCAGCCCCAAGAAGTTCGACGACTCCCCCCGCTAAACCCAGCCCCCCATGAGCCGATTACCCCAGGTTTCCCCTTCTGTGACCGTGCTATCCGACATCACGGCCGCTAGCTGCACGGGTGAAAGCGCGACCTGCAATCCTTCGTTGGAAATCATATCCCTATACCTGCGCTATGTTGCCAATGCGCTTATAAATATCACAGGGAAGATTAACTTGTAACCACATTCAGACCATACCGACATGACTCCGCTCATATGAAAAAGCCCGCAATAAGCGGGCTTTGAAATACAACAGATGAACTGGCGAGCGGGTTTACAGCAGGATGCGCAGCATGCGGCGCAGCGGCTCGGCCGCGCCCCACAGCAGTTGGTCGCCCACGGTGAACGCCGACAGGTACTCCGGCCCCATATTCAGCTTGCGCAGACGGCCGACCGGCGTATTCAGCGTGCCGGTCACCGCCGCAGGCGTCAGTTCGCGCATGGTCAGCTCGCGGTCGTTCGGGATCACGCGCACCCAGTCGTTGTGCGTCGCCAGCATCTGCTCGATTTCCGGCAGCGACACGTCTTTTTTCAGCTTCAGGGTGAACGCCTGGCTGTGGCAGCGCAGCGCGCCCACGCGCACGCACAGGCCATCGACCGGGATCACGCTGCCGGTGTTGAGGATCTTGTTGGTCTCCGCCTGGCCTTTCCACTCTTCGCGGCTCTGGCCGTTGTCGAGCTGCTTGTCGATCCACGGGATCAGGCTGCCGGCCAGCGGCACGCCGAAGTTGTCGGTCGGCAGTTTGCCGCTGCGGGTCGCCTCGGTCACCTTGCGTTCGATATCCAGAATGGCGGAGGCTGGATCCTGCAGCTCTTTCGCCACATCGGCGTGCAGCATGCCCATTTGGGTCAGCAGTTCGCGCATGTGGCGAGCGCCGCCGCCGGAGGCCGCCTGGTAGGTGGCGACCGACGCCCACTCCACCAGATCGTTGGCGAACAGGCCGCCGAGGGACATCAGCATTAGGCTGACGGTGCAGTTGCCGCCGACGAAGGTTTTGATGCCTTTGTCCAGGCCCTGCTGGATCACCGCGTGGTTGACCGGATCCAGAATGATGATGGCGTCATCCTGCATGCGCAGCGACGAGGCCGCGTCGATCCAGTAACCCTGCCAACCGCTGGCGCGCAGCTTAGGGTAAACTTCGTTGGTATAATCGCCGCCCTGACAGGTAATAATGATATCGAGCGCGCTCAGGGCGTCGATGTCATAGGCATCCTGCAGCGTGCCCTGCTGGCCGCCGAAGGCCGGCGCGGCAGAACCGTGCTGCGAGGTGGAGAAAAAGACCGGGCGAATGGCGTCGAAATCGCGCTCTTCCGTCATGCGTTGCATGAGAACCGAGCCGACCATTCCGCGCCAACCGATGAAACCAACGTTTTTCATAATATCTGTGTCCCGCCCGGATAAGGGCTTATTAGGTGATAACGAGTTGTGTGCAATATCTCCTCACCTTACAAAATGTCGGCGCGGGCGCAAAGTGAATTTATTCGATGGCTGGGGATTTCTCAGCAATCCTTCTTATAGGCAAGGACGCGGCCGAAAAGGCCGAGGCGTTTTCCCGATCACGAGGTCACCATGACAGAGATGATTTCCGCTACGGTATTGCTGTTTTTAATTATGGATCCGCTGGGCAACCTGCCGATTTTCATGTCGGTGCTCAAACACCTGGAACCGCGCCGCCGCCGCGTGGTGTTGATTCGCGAGCTGCTGATCGCCCTGCTGCTGATGCTGATCTTCCTGTTCGCCGGCGAGAAAATTCTGGCGTTCCTCAACCTGCGCACCGAAACCGTCTCCATTTCCGGCGGCATCATCCTGTTTCTGATCGCCATCAAGATGATTTTCCCCTCGCAGGAAGGAAACAGCTCCGGGCTGTCCGCCGGCGAGGAGCCGTTCCTGGTGCCGCTGGCGATCCCGCTGGTGGCCGGGCCGTCGATTCTGGCTGCATTGATGCTGCTGTCGCACCAGTATCCACATCAGCTGCCCCATCTGGTGGCGGCGCTGTTGATCGCCTGGGGCCTCTCTGCGGCCATTTTGCTGATGTCGAACCTGTTCCTGCGCCTGCTGGGCAGCAAAGGCGTCAGCGCGCTGGAGCGGTTGATGGGGCTGATTCTGGTGATGCTGTCGACCCAGATGTTCCTGGACGGCGTGCGGGCTTACATGAAGCTGTAGGCGCCTGGCGGCGCCGACAACGGCCCGCGCTCAGCGGGCGGTAACGCGGCGAATATAGGCGAGCGTATCGGCGACCACGCCGTCCAGCGGCTGGTTGATGTCGATCGCTTGCACATCCGGCTCCTGCTCGCCCGGCTCTTCCAACGTGGCGAACTGCGAAACCAGCATCTGCGGTTTGAAGAAATGACCTTTGCGCTGCTTCAGGCGCTCCTCGATCACCGCTTTGTCGCCTTTCAGGTAGAGGAAATGCAGGTTGCTATTCCCTTCGCGCAGGCGGTCGCGATAGCTTTTTTTCAGCGCCGAGCAGACCAGCAGCGACACGGGATTGGTGCGTTGCATGGCGAAGATGGCGTCATTCAAGGCCGCCAGCCACGGGGCGCGATCGTTGTCGTCCAGCGCGTGCCCGGCAGCCATTTTGTTGATGTTGGCGCGCGGATGCAGATAATCGCCGTCCAGCATGGCAGCCTCGGCCTCGTGGGCGACGGCGCTGGCCACGGCGGATTTACCGCTGCCGGACACCCCCATCAGGATAAATACGTGATTCTGCGGATTACTCATTGTGTCATGCCCTTATGGGAACTGGCGCGAGCGCCAAATGCGTCCCAACTGATAAAGATACTCTGGAACGCCGACGCCCCGCAGGGCGTCGGATAACGATTATACGACCGTCGCCAGCAGCAGGCAGCCCACCAGGCCACACACCGAGATGATGGTTTCCAGCACCGACCAGGATTTGATGGTTTCCATGATGCTCAGGTTGAAGTACTCCTTGAACAGCCAGAAGCCCGGATCGTTAACGTGCGAGAAGATAACGCTGCCGGAACCGACCGCAATCACCATCAGCTCAGGGCTGACGCCGGTGGTGGCGATCAGCGGGGCGACGATGCCGCCGGCGGTGATCGCCGCCACGGTGGCGGAACCCAGCGCCAGACGCAGCGCGGCGGCGATCGACCAGGCCATCAGGATCGGCGAAACGTTGCTGCCTTCCATCAGGCCGGCGATGTACTGCTCGACGCCGCTGTCCACCAGCACCTGTTTGAAGGCGCCGCCGCCGCCGATGATCAACAGCATCATGGCGATGATTTTAATCGAGTCGGTGATGGTGCCCATCACTTCATCCATGGTGCGGCCGCGGTTCAGGCCGAAGGTGAAGATGGCGATCAGCACGGCGATCAGGGTCGCCATCACCGGGTCGCCGAAGAACTCGGCGAAGCGCAGCAGGCTGTGGCCCTTCGGCAACACCATTTCAGCCACCGCGCGCAGCGCCATCAGGATCACCGGCACCAGCGACGTGGCGACGCTGACGCCAAAGCTCGGCATCTCCGCGTCGGTAAAGGTTTTCGGGTTGTACAGGCCTTCCGGCACCGGCTTGTCGATGCCTTTCAGGAAGCGGGCATAGACCGGGCCGGCCAGGATCACCGTCGGGATCGCCAGCAGCGTGCCGTACAACAGGGTTTTACCCATGTCGGCATGGAAGATGGTGGCGATAGCGGTCGGGCCCGGGTGCGGCGGCAGGAAGCCGTGAGTCACCGACAGCGCAGCGGCCATCGGCACGCCGACGTACAGCAGCGGAATGCGCGCGGAGGCGGCGATGGTGAACACCAGCGGCAGCAACAGCACGAAGCCCACTTCGTAGAACAGCGCGAAGCCGACGGTGAAACCGGTCAGCACCACCGCCCATTGAATGTGTTTTCTGCCGAACTTGTCGATCAGCGTGGTGGCGATGCGCTGTGCGCCGCCGCAGTCCGCCAGCAGCTTGCCGAGCATGGCACCGAAGCCCATGATCAGCGCCAGGCTGCCCAGCGTGCCGCCCACGCCGGCCTTGATGGAGCCGATGACCTTATCGACCGGCATCCCCTGTGCAATCCCGACCGCCAGAGCAACCAGAACCAGAGAGATAAAGCCGTTCAGCTTGAAGCGGATCATCAGCAGCAGCAGCAGCGCTACGCCGCCTGCAACAATCACTAATGGCATAGTTTTTCTCCAACCTTTTATCGCGACTCTCTTTACAATAGGCGTAAAGCGTGCGGTTGTTTTATTTTTAGGCTCTTTCCCGGTGTTTAAGAAGAGCTGTAGGTGTTGTTGATTCAGAGGTTCAGTCTTGCAGCAAGATGACCGCCCACTCGTTGTTACCGGTATCATGATACCGGTAACAACATAAGCCTCGGAACCGGGTAAGCGGCTAAAATTCGCGTTCTGGGACAGAGATCAAACTTATGTCGGCAACGAGCGGCGGGCTTACAGGCGGGATAACCAGCGCGCCTCAGGACGCGCTGCAAAAAGAAAGGGTGTTAAAACAGAACGTTAAAATGGCTCAGATGCTGCCGCCTGGGATCACGGTGAAACCGACGTCCACCATGCGCGGGCACACCGTTTCACCACGCAGCCGGGCCAGCAAGCGCTCGGCGCCGATCTGCCCCATGCGTTCGCGCGGCGTCAGCACGCTGGCCAGCTTCGGCACCATCACCTGACCGATGTCATGGCCGTGGAAACCGGCGATCGCCATGTCCTGCGGGATCGACAGCCCCTGTCGCTGGCACTCGAAGGCCGCGCCGATCGCCAGGTCATCGTTGGTGCAGAAGATACTGTCGATCTGCGGATAATCGCGCTGCGCCTGGCGCAGCAGCTCGCCGCCGGCGGAATAGGAGGAAGATCGCGCGGTCATGATGCTGTAAGGCTCCAGACCGGATTCACGCATCGCCTGCTCATACCCCTGCTGCTTGATGAGGGTACGTTCATCCTGGCGGGCGCCGAAATAGACCACGTGACGGTGGCCGTGCGCGATGATCTGCTGGGTCATCTGGCGCGCCGCCTCGAAGTTGTTGAAGCCCACCGCCAGATCGATGCACGGCGAGACGCAGTCCATCAGCTCTACCACCGGAATGCCCGCCACCTCGATCATTTTCAGGGTGCGCGGCGTGTGATGGCGCTCAGACAGGATCAGGCCGTCGATATTGTAAGACAGCAGCGAGGTCAGACGCTCTTCTTCACGCTCCGGCAGGTAGCCATAGTGCGCCAGCATGGTCTGGTAGTTGTGCGCGTCGGTCACGCTTTCGATGCCGCGCAGCACTTCGGCGAACACCTGGTTGGTCAACGACGGCAACAGCACGCCAATCGCCCGGCTGGTGGCGTTGGAGAGGATGTCCGGCGCGCGGTTGGGGATGTAGCCCAGCTCATCCAGCGCGACGGCGATTTTTTGCTGCAGGGCGGCGGAAACCTGGTCGGGATTGCGCAGATAACGGCTCACCGTCATCTTGGTCACGCCCACCTTGTCCGCCACATCCTGGAGTACCGGCCGTTTTTTCTTCATTATCAATGAACTGACTAACCGTGAATGGGCAGTCATTTTAGCAAAAAAAACGGCGGGCCGATATTGTCGGTTATGCGACGGCCAACGCAAAAAGGGCTCACACCGTGAGCCCTTCATACGCAGACAAAGGGGAAAAAGCGTGGTTTTTCCCCTTTGTGATTGTCAGCCGAAAATCAATAAATTGATTTTCCTTGTTTTTATATGTTTTGCCGGCGTTAAGTCAGGCAGCGTCATCAGGCTTGTCGTTAACCTCAAGGGCTCACACCGTGAGCCCTTGATATTTACCGCTTAATCACACCGGCGGCAGATCGAACAGCAGGATTTCGCTCTCTTCGTCGGCCTGAATCGTCAGCGCAGATTCATCCCACACCGCGAACGCGTCGCTGATGCCGGCGGTCTGGCCGTTGACCGAGACCTTACCGCGCACCACCTGGATCCAAACGCGACGGCCGGCGGCGATCGGGCATTCCCCCTGCTCGCCTTTATTCAGCGCCCAACGCGACAGCGTCATATCCTGGAACACCTTCAGCGAGCCGTCACGCGCATCCGGCGACAGCACCAGCTGACGGCCCTGCGGCGCGTCGAACATGCGCTGCTCGTAGCGTGGCTCAAGCCCGACCTGATCCGGGATGATCCAAATCTGGTACAGGTGCAACGGACGATCCTGATTGGCGTTGTACTCAGAGTGACGCACCCCGGTGCCCGCACTCATGATCTGGAATTCGCCGGCCTGGATCTGCTCCTTGTTGCCCATGCTGTCCTGATGTTCCACCGTGCCGCTCAGCACATAGGTCAGGATTTCCATGTCTTTATGCGGGTGGGTACCGAAACCCTGCCCTGCGTCGATCATATCTTCGTTGATCACCCGCAGCGCCGAGAACCCCATAAAGTTCGGATCGTAGTAATCGGCAAATGAGAAGGTGTGCCAGCTATCCAGCCAGCCATGATTGGCGTGGCCGCGGTCTTCCGCTTTACGTACATAAATCATATTCAACTCTCCTCAATGTTTTTTTACAGTCTAGTCCTGCCAGCAGAATAAGAAAGCGTAAAAAACTCATGCCTCTGTTCAAAAATTTCGATGGAATGGAACAGCGGATGGGCAGCGGATTTGTTGAAGGCGGAAACGGCTGAAAAACGGCAAAAAAAAGCCAGCACCCGAGCTGGCTAAGTAAACACTGGAAGCAATGTGAGCAATGTCGTGCCTTCGCAGCGAGAGTATCAAGGGTTGATGCCCTCCCCGGAACGCATCGCAATAATAATCATTATCATTCGCACCTGTAAAGCGTTTTTTTTGACCCGTTCAAATAATATTGACTCAAGGCAGTAAACGGATAAATTCAGAGGTTATTCAACCGGTAAGCAAAAGGAGCAGCGACATGAGCGAGATCGTGATACGCCACGTGGAAACAACGGATGCGCAAGCCCTGCATCATCTTTATTCGCAGACACCCGTCTATCGCGATACGCTGCAGCTCCCGCTACCGTCCGTCGAGTCCTGGCAGAAGCGCCTCGCCAATCCCGAACCGGGCACGCATAACCTGGCGGCCATCATCGACGGGCAGCTTGCCGGCCAGTTGGTTGTGATGCTGAATCAACGCGTTCGCCGCCGCCACGTCGCCACCTTCGGCATCGGCGTCGATCCGCGCTACCACGGCAAAGGCGTCGGTAGCCGCCTGATGCAGGCGATGATCGACCTGTGTGACAACTGGGCGGCCATTGAGCGCATCGAACTGACGGTGTTCACCGACAACCCGGCGGCCATCGCGCTATACCGCAAATTCGGTTTCGAGATAGAGGGCACCAGCCGCGCCTATGCCATGCGCGACGGCGTGCTGGTCGACGCCTACCATATGGCGCGTTTGCGCTCCGGGCAGCCGTACGGCGATGCGTAATATTCCCCACCCGCAGGGGCCGCTGTGCCGGCCCCTGCATATCAACCGCCGAACCTTTTTACAAGCGCTGGCCGGCCTGACCGCCGCCGTCGGCATATTCTCTCCTCTCACCCCATTAGGTGCCGCTATGCCAACTCCCGCCGCCGGGCGCCCAGGCGCTCGCAACCTGATTACCGATGTGCCGGGCCTGAAGGTCGGCGTGGCGCAGGACAGCCGGGTGCGCACCGGCGCGACGGTTATCCTGCCGGACAGCCCGGCGATTGCTGCCGTGGACGTGCGCGGCGGCGGCCCCGCCACCCGGGAAACCGACGCGCTGGGTGAGGACAATTTGGTACAGACCATCGATGCGCTGACGTTCAGCGGCGGCTCGGTTTACGGTCTGGCGGCGGCGGATGGCGTCGCAGCCTGGCTGGGGCAACAGGGTAAAGGCTACGCGCTGCGCCCGGCACCCGGCGTGCCGGTCTCCCCTATCGTGCCCACCGCCTGCCTGTACGATCTGGCCAACGGCGGCGACAAAAACTGGCAGCTCACGCCGCCGTATCGCCAGTTGGGCATCGAGGCGGTCGGCAAAGCCGGCCTGGATTTTCCGCTGGGCACCGTCGGCGCCGGCTACGGCGCCATGACCGGCATGGGCAAGCTGAAAGGCGGCCTCGGTTCGGCGTCTATCGCCGCCGCCAACGGCGCTACCGTCGGCGCGCTGGTGGCGGTCAACAGCCTGGGTGCGGTGGTAGCGCCCGGCACCCGCGCTTTCTGGGCGACGCCCTATGAAATTGACGGTGAATTCGGCAACGGCGGCGCGGCGGCGCTGGCGCAACTACGCGCTCAGGGCGAAGACTGGATGGTGCAAGAGCCGCAGGGCGGCAGAAAGAACACCACCCTGGCCTGCATCGCCACCGATCTGGCGCTGACGCGCGTGGAGTTGAAACGGGTGGCCATCATGGCGCAAGACGGCATGGCGCGCGCTATTCGCCCGCTGCACAGCCCGTTTGACGGCGACGTGGTGTTCGCCCTGTCCACCGGGCAGCGCGAAGTACAGGGCAGCCGCGAACTGGCGGTGCTGCAAATCGGCGCGCTGGCGGCGGACACCCTCGCTCGGGCGATCGCCCGTGGCGTGTATGCCGCCACACCGTGGCCAGGCAGCCAGGTTGCCACCTGGCGAACGCTCGGCGGCTAACGCGCCGCCATCAAAAAGGGGCGCTGGCGGCGCCCCTCGAGTTTTATTGCCCCTTACCGCTTAAATGCCGGCGGTTTCCCGAATATAGCGGCGCGCTTTCACAGCATACTCGAACGGGTTGGCCAGCGCCGGATCCTGCTCGGCTTCCACCACCATCCATCCCTTGTAACCGCGCTCGTCCAGCAGCTTGAACACCGGCCTGAAGTCGATCACGCCATCACCCGGCACGGTAAAGGTGCCCTTCTTCACGCCGTCGAGGAAGCTCAGCTTGTTGGCCTTCACTTCCGCCACCACCTCATCGCGCACGTCCTTCAGATGGACGTGGTTGATGCGCGGCAGATACTTCTCCAGGATCGCCATCATCGCCTGCTGGCTGCCTTCCGAATAGTAGGCGTGGCCGGTATCGAACAGCAGGTAGACGTCGTCGTTGACCATGCTCATGTAGCGATCGATTTCGGCGGTGGTCTGAATGCCGGTGCCCATGTGGTGATGCAGACACACCTGCATGCCTTTGCCGGCGGCGATCTTCGCCAGCTCGTTGTAACCGTCGGCCACCCGCCGCCACTCTTCATCGCTGAAGTACGGCTTCTCTTCGAACACGCCTTTGGTGGTGCCCTGAATGCTCTTGCTCTGTTCAGAACAGCCGATCACCCTGGCGCCCATGGCATGCAGGAAATTCATGTGGTTGATAAATTCATCGATGGTTTTGTCTTTCTGACCATCGGCGAAAAAGGTGCTGAACCAGGCGTTGCAGATCTGGATGCCGCGAATATCCAGCATCGGCTTCAGCACCGCCGGATCGCGCGGATATTTGCTGCCCACTTCGCTGCCGGTGAAGCCAGCCAGCGCCATTTCGCTGACGCACTGCTGAAAGGTGTTTTCCTTGCCCAGATCGGGCATATCGTCGTTGGTCCAGCCGATCGGCGCAATGGCCAATTTCACGTTGTCTTTATTCATGGTCTGCCTCGGTCCTTGGAGGGCCGCCGGTGCAAACGCCGCCGGCGAGCCGAATAAGATTAGTTGCCCAACAGCTCTCTTTCGATGCGCTCTCTGGTCGCCACCGCCTGGCTCGGCATCTTTTCCGGATAGCCGAACAGCGAGGTGCAGATGATCGATTCGCCGCCGACCTTGAAGCTGCGGTTGGCGAATTCCATGTCGCGCAGCGTCTGGAACAGGGCATCGAAATTCACCTCGCCTTCGCCGATGCCGACATGCTGGTGCACCGCGGCGTCAACGCCCGGCGGGTTGACGATATAACGGCAATGCTTGGTGTGGTTCATGGTGTCGGCGATCAGCACGTGGGAAAGATCGTCCCCGGCGTACTTCAGCATGCCGGCCACGTCGCCCTGCCCCTTGTCGTAGTAGAAGGTGTGCGGCACGCTGTAGAGGTATTTGACGTGGTCGCTGCGCAGCGATTTCACCAGATCGGCGGTTTCGTTGCTCAGCTCACAGAAGTCCCACGGATGCGACTGGATCTCCATACGGATGCCCTCACGCTCGACGATCGGCAGCAGCTCCTCCATCGAGCGATACCACAGCTCCTCGCAGATCTCCGGCTCGTTGGGGTTACCGGCCAACTCGGTGTTGATCACCTGCACGCCCATCTCCACCGCGATTTCGATCATCCGTCGCCAGTTTTTGACCGCCGCCTGGCGGCGATCTTCCCCCGGCCCGGACCAGCGATACACCACGATAAATGAGGATATTTCCACGCCGGTCGCTTTCAGGGCGTTTTTATACTCCGCCATGATTTCGCGGCTGGCCTTCGGATGCTTGTAAAACGGGTTGATCTGCGGGTGCGGCGACTGCTCGATGTACTTATAGCCCCAGTCCGCCACCTGCTGAACCATTTTGGTCACGCCCAAATCCCGGATAACGTCGACATCAAAAGCGATCTTCATGGTCACTCCTCTGCAATCGTGGGTACGGGGTTCAAGCCGATGGCTTGTTGTAAAACGCCGGGCGCGCCGGCAGGGTCACCGGTACGATCTCGCCGCTGAGCTGGGCCGCCACGCAGGCGTCGGCGGTCACGGCGGCGGCGTAGCCGTCCCAGGCGGAAGGCCCGGTCAGTTGGCCCGCGGCCACGTCGTTGATGAACCCCTGCAGCTCGACGTCATAGGCGTCGATAAAGCGATCCTTCCAGTCGGTCAGAATTTCGGTCGACAGGCGGGCGCCGCTGCGCAGCTGCACCGAGGACGGCTCCGGCAGTTTAGCGATGCCGGTTTCCCCCACCACTTCACACTGAATGTCGTAGCCGTACTGGCAGTTGACGAAAATCTCGACGTCGATGCGGGTGCCTTTGGCGGTTTCGAACAGCACAATCTGCGGATCTTTCAGATGCGGGAACGCCTTCGGGCTCTTGCGCGGGAACACCACCTGCACCGACACATAGTCGTCGTCGAGCAGCCAGCGCAGCACGTCGATTTCGTGGATCAGGGTGTCGGTGATCGCCATATCGGTGGTGTAAGCCTCGCCGACCGTCGGGTTGCGGTGCGCGCAGTGCAACATCAGCGGTTCGCCGATCTGGCCGCTGGTCAGCACCTGTTTCAGCGCGCGATAGCCCTGGTCATAGGGGCGCATAAAGCCGACCTGCACCAGCCGCTTGCCGTACTTCGCTTCGGCATCGACGATGTTTTTGCAGCCCTGCGCGGTCACCGCCAGCGGTTTCTCGCAGAACACCGGTTTGCCGGCGGCGATGGCCGCCAGCACGAATTCTTCGTGACTCGGCCCCCAGGAGGTGACCAGCACCGCCTGCACGTCGGCGGCCTTGATCAGATCGTGGCCGCTGTCATACACCCGCGCATCCAGCTGCAGATCGTTCACCGCCTTGGCGGCGTTGTCGCGATTGATGTCGTTCACCGCCACGACGCGGGCGCCCTGCAAAACTTGACTGCAGCGACGGATATGATCGCGGCCGATGGCGCCGGTGCCGATAACCCCAATGTTCAAAGTCATTTTCGCTACCCTCTGGAAAGTGTGTTGTGTTCGAAAACGAATCAGTAATCGCGCGCCTTATCGATGTTTTCCTGCAGTTTGCGCGCCACTGCGACGATTTTTTCGCTGTCGGCCACCTGAGCGCCGCCCACGCGCCACCAGCTGAGGTACTTGTGCACCATGGTCTTCGGCAGCACTTTGATGTCGAGCAGCGTGGACACGGTTTGCCTGCGGGCGTCGGCCAGCGCGTCGAGCAGCTGCTGCTCGGTGGTGACGCGATAGGTTTTGCACCCGTAAGCCGCCGCCAGCATGGCGAAATCGACCGGCACCAGTTTGCCGTCGAGCTTGCCGCCCTCTGGATTACGGAAGCGGAATTCGGTGGTGTAGCTGTCCATGCCGTGCTCCATCTGCAGGTTGTTGATGCAGCCGTTGGTCATGTTGTCGAACAGCACCACGTTGATCTTGCAGCCTTCCTGAATCGAGGTGACCAGCTCGGAATGGAGCATCATGAAGGCGCCGTCACCCACCATCGCGTACACCTCGCGCTGCGGCTCGGCCAGCTTGACCCCCAGCGCAGCGTTCACCTCGTACCCCATGCAGGAGTAACCGTATTCCACGTGGTAACCGTGCTCGCCATGGTTGTGCCACACCCGCTGCAGGTCGCCCGGCAGGCTACCGGCGGCGGCGACAATCACGCTGTCCGGCGGCAGCTCACGGTTCAGCACCCCCAGCACCCGGCTTTGCGTCATCGCCGAGTCGGTCTGCGCGATAAATTCGGCGAACACCCGCTCGCGATCGAGGTGATCGTCGATCTCCGGTACAAAACCCGCGCCGCCGTATTCCACCGCGTAAACCCGCTCGGTCTCTTCACGCTGGGCTGCGCGCGCCGCGGCGATGGCGTCGCCCCAGCCGGCGCGGTAGTCAGCCTGCGCCAGCAGCGCGCCCAATGCGTTCAGGGCCTCGCGGGCGTCCGCCAGCACCTGCACGCCGTCGAGCTTGCCGGCGTCAAAGGCGCTGACGTTGATATTGAGGAAGTTAACGTCCGGGTGTTGGAACAGCCATTTGGACGAGGTGGTGAAATCGGTGTAACGGGTACCGACGCCGATCACCAGATCGGCCTGCCGGGCCAACGTGTTGGCCGCCAGGCAGCCGGTTTCCCCGATGCCACCGAGGTTGAATGCATGGTCGCTCGGCACCGTGCCTTTGCCGGCCTGGGTTTCGGCAAACGGAATGCCGAAGCGCTCGGCAAATTCGCGCAGCGCCCGCCCGGCCTGCGAGTATTTCACGCCGCCGCCGCACACCAGCAGCGGTTTGCGTTTGGCCGTCAGCAGCGCCAAGGCGTCCGCCAACATGCCGTCGGTCGCCGGGCGGCGATCGAGCCGGTGCACGCGTTTTTGGAAGAAATAGTCGGGGTAGTCGTAGGCTTCCCCCTGCACGTCCTGCGGCAGACACAGCGTCACCGCGCCGGTTTCCGCCGGATCGGTCAGCACGCGCATCGCGTTGATGCAGGCGCTCATCAGCTGTTCCGGCCGCACGATGCGGTCCCAGTACTTGCTCACCGCGCGGAACGCGTCGTTGGTGCTGATGCTGAGATCGTAAGACTGTTCGATTTGCTGCAGCACCGGATCCGGCTGGCGGGAAGCGTAAACGTCGCCTGGCAGCAGCAATAAAGGGATGCGGTTGGCGGTGGCGGTAGCCGCGGCGGTGATCATATTGGCGGCGCCGGGGCCGACCGAGGAGGTGCAGGCGTAAATCTGCCGGCGCAATTTCTGCTTGGCGAAGCCGATCGCCGCGTGGGCCATCCCCTGTTCGTTGCGGCCCTGGTGCACCCGCAGATCGCCACTATCCTGTTCCAGCGCTTGCCCCAACCCCAGTACGTTGCCGTGGCCGAAAATCGCGAAAATGCCCGCGACGAATTTGGTTTCCACCCCGTCGGCCAGCAGATACTGGTTATCGAGAAATCTGACGAGCGCCTGCGCCATGGTTAGCCTGATCTTGCCCATTTACTCACCCTTTAGATTGAGGGCCGCCCCGGAAAGGGCTCGCGCCGAGCCGACAATCCCGTGTTTGTGTTACGCGGCGGCAGCTATTATCTTGAGCAGGCGATGCCCGCTGCTCACGAAGTCGACAACCTGAAACGTGAAGCGATTATAAACAAATATATTTTTCATAAAATCACATTACAGAAGAAACATTTCATTTTGCGATAAAGATCGCATATTAGATGAAAAGCCCGTTTCATCTCGTGGTTTGGCCTTTACCGGCTTAGCGCCGCGCACCAGCCGGGGAATGCCATCAGCACGCAGGGCGACCGTCTTTCATCCTGCCCCGGCGCCTCTTTGCCACACGCCCTCCGCCACCCTCTCATGGCGACTTAATCCGCTTTTTCCGCTCCTCCGTCGATGTTTTAAATGCATCACATTTTTGGGGTGTAAATTTCATTCCATATTGAAATTGAAATTTTCATTCCCCATACTGTTCCCATGCTTCCTGCAAGGCGCCACGCTCGGGCCGCCGCCGGAGTTTTGCTTAAACAGAAGGAAACGGGTATGGCTACACAAGAAAAACAGCTTGATGTCATTTGTCTCGGGCGCATCGCCGTCGATTTCTATGCTCAGCAGATCGGCGCGCGTCTGGAAGACGCCGGCACATTCGCCAAATACCTCGGCGGCTCTTCCGGCAACGTGGCCTACGGCACCGCCATTCAGGGGTTGAAATCCGGCATGCTGGCCCGCGTCGGCGATGAACACATGGGCCGCTTTCTGCGTGAAGAGCTGCAGCGCGTCGGGGCCGATACCCGCTGTCTGATCACCGACAAACACCGGTTAACCGGCCTGGTGATCCTCGGCATCAAGGATCAGGAAACCTTCCCGCTGATCTTCTACCGCGAAAACTGCGCGGACATGGCGCTGACGCCGGACGACATCGACGAAACCTACATCGCCAGCGCGCGCGCGCTGGCCATCACCGGCACGCACCTGTCGCACCCGAACACCCGCGCCGCCGTGTTGAAGGCGCTGGAATACGCGCGCCGCCACGGTTTGCGCACCGCGCTCGACATCGATTATCGCCCGGTGCTGTGGGGGCTGACGTCGCTGGGCGACGGCGAAACCCGCTTTGTGGAATCGGCACAGGTGACCCGCGAGCTGCAGGAAGTGCTGCACCATTTCGATCTGATCGTCGGCACCGAAGAGGAATTTCATATCGCCGGCGGCAGCACCGATACGCTGACGGCGCTGAAAAACGTGCGCCGGACGACCGCGGCCACGCTGGTGTGCAAGCGCGGCGCGCAGGGCTGCTCGGTGTTCGAAGATGACATCGCCGACGACTGGGCGCAGGTGAAGCTGCACGCCGGCGTGCGGGTGGAGGTGCTGAACGTGCTGGGGGCCGGCGACGCCTTTATGTCCGGTCTGCTGCGCGGCTATCTGAACGATGAGGGTTGGGATCAGGCCTGCCGCTACGCCAACGCCTGCGGCGCATTGGTGGTCTCGCGCCACGGCTGCGCGCCGGCCATGCCGACCAAACGGGAGCTGGACGACTACCTGCAGCGTGAACAACAGGTCACGCGCCCGGACCGCGACGCGCGCCTGAACCACCTGCACCGGGTCACCACCCGCAAGCAACAGTGGCCGGAACTGTGCGTGTTCGCCTTCGATCACCGCAAGCAGCTGGCGGACATGGCGCGCGAAGCCGGCGTCGGCGAGGAACGCATCCCGCGTCTGAAGACCCTGCTGCTCACTGCGGCGCGACAGGCCGCCGCGCAGGCCGGGCTCAACGGCAACAGCGGCATTCTGGCCGACACCACCTACGGGCAGGCGGCGCTGAACGAAATCACCGGCCAGGGATGGTGGATCGGCCGGCCGGTGGAGCTGCCCAGCTCGCGCCCGCTGCGCCTGGAGCACGGCAATATCGGCTCGCAATTGATCGACTGGCCGCAGGAGCACGTGGTGAAGTGCCTGGTGTTTTATCACCCACACGACGCGGCGGAACTGCGCCGCGAACAGGATGCGCTGATCGCCGACGTCTACCGCGGCTGCTGCAAATCCGGCCATGAGCTGCTGCTGGAGGTGATCCTGCCGGACGGCAATGCCGACAAGGACGAGCGCTATTACCTGGAGATGATTGAACACTTCTACCAGTTGGGCATTCAGCCGGACTGGTGGAAACTGCCGCCGCTGAGCGCGGAAAACTGGCAGCGGGTCGGCGCGCTGATCGACGCCTGCGATCCCGACTGCCGCGGCGTGCTGATCCTGGGGCTCGACTCCCCGGAGGCGGTGCTGAAGGCGGGCTTTGCCGCCGCCGCAGATGCGCGCTGGGTGAAAGGTTTCGCCGTCGGCCGCACCATTTTCGGCCAACCTTCGCGCCGCTGGCTACAGGGGGAAATCGACGACGCGGCCCTGATCGAGCAGGTGAAACAAAAATACCTGACGCTGATCGGTTTCTGGCGCCAGTACCGTCCGCAGGCGGGCGGCGCGCACTGACAGCAACAGCAGGTTCACGTCCCCTTAAGGCCATTTCGCCGCTTTAAGGGGATTTTTTTGCCCATTTTCTGTGAAGTCGCGCAATGTGCGATCGAATAAATCGCTTTTTGAGGAAATGAAATTTCCGCTCCGTCTGTTAAAATACCCTGTCAATATTTCAGGCGTCAGGCCAATGCGCCTTCACCCCACTGCGAGCCGAATGGATGAACAACCCAACTCAACTTTCGCTGTTACAGGACGAGATCCGCCACCGTTATGAAACGCTGAGCAAGCGTTTGAAGCAGGTGGCGCGCTACATTTTGGATAACAGTAACAGCATCGCTTTCGATACCGTTGCCTCCATCGCCGCACAGGCCAGCGTGCCGCCTTCCACCCTGATCCGTTTCGCCAACGCCTTCGGCTTCAGCGGCTTCAACGAAATGAAGCAGGTGTTCCGTCAGCATCTGATGGAAGAGACGGTGAACTATACCGAGCGCGCGCGCCTGTTCCGCCAAACCTCCACCGACGACAACGTCGCGCCGGAGAAACCGGCGGAGATTCTCAACGTGTTCACCATGGTCAACGCGCAGGCGCTGCAGCAGCTGGCGATGCAGATCGCCCCCGAGCAGCTGGATCGCGCCGTCGAGCTGCTCAACAACGCCGAAAACATCTACGTGATCGGCCTGCGCCGCTCGTTCAGCGTCGCTTCCTACCTCACCTATGCGCTGCGCCATCTGGAGCGCCGCGCGTTTCTGATCGACGGCCTGGGCGGGATGTTCACCGAACAGCTGAGCATGGTGAAACCGAAGGACGTGGTGATCGCCATCAGCTATTCGCCGTACGCCCGCGAGGCGGTGGAACTGGTGGAATTGGGCGCCAAGCGCGGCGCGCAGCAGATCGCCATCACCGACAGCCAGGTCAGCCCGCTGGCCGCCTTCAGCGACGTCTGTTTCGTGGTGCGCGAAGCGCAGGTGGACGGGTTCCGCTCGCAGGTGGCTTCGATGTGCCTGGCGCAGACGCTGGCGGTCTCGCTGGCGCTGAATAACGCCCGGGACGAGTAAAGCTGACAAAAAAGCCCGGCAAGCCGGGCCTCAAGCGCCTATTGCGCGGCGGGGTAGCCGTCGCCGTTAATCCAGGCGTGGTCTTTTTCCCAGGTGAACTTCCACTGCCGCACCGGCCCGGCCATCACGTTGAGGTAATAGTTGTCGTAACCCGCCAGGGTCGCCACCGGGTGATAACCGCGCGGCACTTTCACCACGTCGCGATTGTAGACCGGCATGCACTCGTCGAGCGTGCGGTCGTCGGTATAGACGCGCTGCATGCAGAACCCTTGCTCCGGCTGAATGCGGTGATAGTACGTCTCTTCCAGATAGGTTTCGTCCGGCGAGTCTTCTTGATCGTGCTTGTGGCTCGGGTAGGAGCTGGTGTTGCCCTCGTCGGTGTAAACCTCCACCACCAGCAGACTGTCGGCCGGCTCGCTGTCCGGCAGAATGTTGTGCACCAGCCGCTGGTTGCGCCCCTTGCCGCGCCGCTCCACGCCGATATCCGCCGGCGTGATCAGCCGTGAAGGCAGGTGGCCGCCGCCGGGCGCGCTGCACACCGCCAGCTCCAGATCGGTTTCCGCCCGCACGTCGATGCGATCGTGGTGCGGCACATACACCGCATACGGCGGCGTGCGCTCGAACGGGCTCATGCGTTTGCCGATATGCGGGTATTCAGCGCGCCGCGTGGCGACGGAGGCGATACCGGCCACCAGCACCAGACACAGTTCCTTGTCGCCGCATTCCAGCTGCAGCGACTGCCCGGCAGCCAGGCGGTAAACGTCAAAGCCGACATAGCGCCAACCGGCATTTTCCGGCGTCACGTGCTGGATACGCCCCTCGGCGTTCGGCGTCTGACATTTGGCAAGCAGTGAAGACATTTCGATTCTCCTGTTAACTCGCAGTGCAAAGGCCGTTGCTCCGAAGGAGCAACGGCCTGGCCTGAGTGTGAAAGCGCTTAGCCCAGCGTCGGCATGCTGAATTCGGACACCGTCTGCTGCCCGGCCGGCCAGCGCGCGGTGGCGGTCTTCATGCGCGTGTAGAAGCGCACGCCGTCGGTGCCGTGCACGTTCAACGCGCCGAACACCGAGCGCTTCCAGCCGCCGAAGCTGTGGAACGCCATCGGCACCGGCACCGGCACGTTGACGCCGACCATTCCGGCCTGCACGTCTTGCACGAACTGGCGCGCATAGTGGCCGCTGCCGGTGAAGATGGCGCTGCCGTTGCCGAATTCGTGGCCGTTCACCGTGTCGATGGCGGTGCGGTAGTCCGGCACCCGTACGATGCCCAGCACCGGCCCGAAAATCTCTTCGCGGTAGATGCGCATGTTCGGCGTCACATGGTCGAACAGCGTGCCGCCGACGTAGTAGCCTTCAGGATAGCCCGGCACCTGATAGTTGCGGCCGTCGGCCACCAGGGTGGCGCCTTCTTCCACGCCCAAATCGATGTAGCCCAGCACCTTTTTCTGGTGAGCGGACGACACCAGCGGCCCCATTTCATTCTCTTCGCCGCCCTGCTGCAAGCCCGGCCCGACCCGCAGCTGCGCGATCAGCGGCTTCAGTTTGGCGATCAGTTTATCGGCAGTGTCGTCACCGACCACCACGGCGATCGGCAACGCCATGCAGCGCTCGCCGGCAGAGCCGAACGCGCCGCCCATCAGCGCGTTGACCGTGGCGTCCAGATCGGCGTCCGGCATGACGATCGCCTGGTTCTTCGCCGCGCCGAAGGCCTGCACCCGCTTGCCGTGCGCGCTGGCGGTGGTATAGATATGTTCCGCCACGGTGGAGGAGCCGACGAAGCTCACCGCCTGAATGCGCGGATCGGTACACAGCTGCGCCGCCTCTTCATTGGCGCAGTGCACCACGTTGAACACGCCGTCCGGCAAACCGGCTTCCTTCAACAGTTCCGCCAGGCGCACCGAGGCCGAAGGCACCAGCGCCGGCGGCTTGAGGACGAAGGTGTTGCCGCAGGCCAGCGCGATGGGGAACATCCACATCGGCACCATCGCCGGGAAGTTGAACGGAGTAATGCCCGCCACCACGCCCAGCGGCTGCATCAGCGAGAAGCTGTCGACGCCGCTGCCGACATCAGATGAGTACTCGCCCTTGATCAGATGCGGGATGCCGCAGGCGAATTCGACCACTTCCATGCCGCGCGTCAGTTCGCCCAGCGCATCCGAATACACTTTGCCGTGCTCGCTGACGATAAGCTCGGCCAGCTCGTCGCGGTGCTGTTCCAGCAGCGCCTTGAAATTGAACATGATGCGCGCGCGGCGCAGCGGCGTAGTGCGCGACCAGTCGGCGAACGCCCGGTGGGCCACGTCGATGGCCTGCTTGACTTCGGCGGCGGTGCTCTGCGTGACGCGCCGCTCAACCTGCCCGCTGGCCGGGTTGTGCACGTCGACGGTCTGATTGCTGCTGCTCAGGCACACCTGCCCGTCAATAAAGTTACCCACGGTTTTCATGTCACGCCCTCTTTTCAAGTCCGCTGTCGCCTGGCCACACGCAGGCGGCGCGGCGTTAATCGTCCCGCTCGCCAAACCCCGTCGGCAAGCCGGCTACATCCTGACCGGATGCAGCAAACTCTATTTCATTGAAAAAAAAGTTTCAAATAAATTGTTTTGAAAAATTTATTTTTAGTGCGTGAGGTCGCAATTTTGCGGTGTCGATCGGGTTGGCGCTTTCATTACCGCGCCAATCAAGGCGCGGTTTCGCAGGAGAGTCCATCGCTAATGCACACTGACTTTGCTACAGAAAATCCGCACTGCGCCTGACCTGCGGCCGTTACCGCCTCCCTCCGAACGCCCAAGGCGCCCGGATCGCTCGCGACGGTTTTTTTTGAACTGGATCTAAAAATCAATATTCCATTATTCACTAATTATGAAATAAATGTTCTTGTTTGTTCCAGCATTTATCAACGACATCGCCTTGATGACAGGCACGGTTCACACCCTTCCGCTCGCCCTCTTCCCGACACCCCAACCGTGCGGACGGAAGCCAGGATAAAAATCGGAGCAACACATGTCATATCAGCGTAAGCACAATACCGGTTACATATTGCGAATTTGCGGCATCGCCGCCCTGGGCGGCATTCTGTTCGGCTACGACACCGCCGTGATCTCCGGCGCGATCGAAGCGTTGAAAACCTATTTCAATCTCAGCCCGGCCGAAACCGGCTGGGCCGTCTCCAACGTGGTGATCGGCTGCGTGGTCGGCGCCTTCGCCGCCGGGCCGCTGGCGGCGCGCTGGGGCCGTAAAAAAGCGCTGATGCTGGCGGCGCTGCTGTTCACCGTTTCCGCCGTCGGCGCCGCATTGGCCCCGACCTTCACCTGGTTCGTCATTTACCGCATCATTGGCGGGCTGGCGGTCGGCATCGCCGCCACCGTGTCGCCGATGTACATGTCGGAAGTGTCGCCGAAAGACATGCGCGGGCGGGCGCTCAGCATGCAGCAGTTCGCCATCGTCTTCGGTCAGATCGTGATTTTCTACGTCAACTTCAAAATCGCCAGCCTCGCCAGCGAAGCCTGGCTGGTGGAAATGGGCTGGCGCTGGATGTTCGCCTCGGGCGTGATCCCCTGCATTCTGTTCTGCATCCTGGTGTTCGTCATTCCTGAATCGCCGCGCTGGAACGTGATGATGGGCCGCGACGATCAGGCGCTGGCGATGTTGACCAAGGTCTCCAACGCCGCCCACGCGCAGAATCTGCTGAAAGAAATCAAAGACTCGCTGCAGCAGGATCAACAGCAGCAGCACCGGAAGCTGAACTACGGCGATGTGCGGGTGCGTTTCATCCTGTTCGTCGGCTGTATGATCGCCATGCTGCAACAGGTCACCGGCGTTAACGTGATGATGTACTACGCGCCGGTGGTGCTGAAAACCGTCACCGAAAACGCGCAGGAAGCGCTGTTCCAGACCATCTGGATCGGCGTGCTGCAGCTGGTCGGTTCGGTCATCGGCGCCATGCTGATGGATCGCATGGGCCGCATTCCGTTGATGCGTTACGGCACGCTGGGCGCCATCGCGGGCCTGCTGCTCACCTCGTACGCGCTCTACACCCAGGCCACCGGCTATTTCGCGCTGTTCGGCATGCTGTTCTTCATGGTGTTTTATGCGCTCTCCTGGGGCGTCGGCGCCTGGGTGCTGGTGTCGGAGATCTTCCCGAACCGCATGCGCGCGCAGGGGATGAGCATCGCCGTCGGCTGCATGTGGGTCGCCAACTTCGCGGTGTCGCAGTCGTTCCCGATGATCAACGATCACCCTTACCTGTTCTCGCATTTCCACGGCGCCTTCCCGATGTGGATCTTCGCCGCCTGCTGCCTGTTCAGCTACTGGTTCATCGGCCGCTATATTCCGGAAACCAAAGGCGTCTCGCTGGAAAAAATGGAGCAGGTGGTGTTGGCCAAACGCCACCGCCAATCCCAGCCCGACGGCAAGCCGCTGCCGCTGGAAAACGGCAAATCCTGATCTCTCAACCCTGACCGCTGGAGTCATGCCCATGAACATTGCGCTGGACCGCTTCTGCATTAACCGCAAGATCGCGCCGAATCTCGATCTGGACAATTTTTTCCGCCTGGTGAAACGCTGCGGGCTCAGCAAAGTTGAGCTGCGCAACGACATGCCCAGCGGCAAGGTGACCGACGATCTGAGCGACGCGCAGCTCAACGCGCTCGCCGCGCAATACGGCATCGAGATCGTCACGATCAACGCCCTCAGCAGGTTCAATCTGATGGATGACCCGGCAGCGCTGCAACAGCGCGCCGAAGCGATGCTGGCGCAGGCGCAGGCCATCCGCAGCCGGGCGTTGGTGCTGTGCCCGCACTGCAGCGCCGACGACACGCGCAGCGAGCAGCAAAAACGGGACGACACCCTCGCGGCGTTGCGGCTGCTGGCGCCGCTGTTTGCCCGCTATGGCGTACAGGGATACGTCGAACCGCTGGGCTTCGGCATCAGCTCGCTGCGATCGTCGCTGCTGACCCAGGCGCTTATCCGCGACTCGGGCGCGCCGTACCGCATCGTGCTCGATACGTTCCACCACTATCTGAGCGATGTGGCGCAGGCCGACTTCGACGCGCAGATCCAGGTGGCGCAGATCGGCCTGGTGCATCTGTCCGGCGTGGAGGACGGGCGGGATAAAAGCGCGCTGAGCGACGAAGAGCGCATCATGCTGAGCGAGGGCGATCGGCTGGAGAGCCGCCGCCAGGTGCAGAACCTGGAACGCCTGGGCTACACCGGCGTCTATGCCTTCGAGCCGTTCTCTTCACAGCTGGACCGCTGGAGCGGGGCGGATATCGAACGGGAAATCCGCCAGAGCATCGCCCTGCTGCAAGGGTAAAAAAAACGGCCTCCGCGGAGGCCGTTTTTCATGGCGTTACTTCAGGTTGCCGACCACCAGCTGATGGCGCTCGTTGTAAAACTTACGGTAGGCCAGATAGCAGGCGATGATGGTCGACAGGCTGGCGGTGGAAAGCAGCATGAAGGTCACCATAATCTGATATTTGATCGCTTTCACCGGATCGATGCCGGCGAAGATCAGCCCGGACATCATGCCCGGCAGGCTGACCAGCCCAACGGTTTTCGCCGAGTCGACGGTCGGGATCAGCGAAGCGCGGATGCTGTCGCGGATCAGCGCCGCCGACGCGAACTTGGGCGTCGCCCCCAGGCTGAGCATCTCCTGAATCTTCTGCTGCTCGCTTTTGAAACGCTGGCCGAGGTTGGTATAGCACAGCCCCACCGCCACCATGGCGTTACCGGCGATCATCCCGGAGATGGGGATCACCTGCATCGGCGTAAATTCGATGGAGCCGGTCAACACCAGTACCGCCAGCGTCAGCACCGCGCCGGTGGTGATGGCGATAAACGACGTCACGAAAGCGTGTTCGACGTACTTGCTGCGTTTCTTGGCGTTGTAGGCCGCGTTAAAGCAGATGAACAGCACCATCAACACGGTGAGAACGGCGTTATCCAGGTCGAAAATATACTTCAGCACGTAGCCGACGATGATCAGCTGCACCACCGCGCGGCAGATGCTCCAGATGATGTCCTTTTCCAGCGCCAGCTTTTCCCGGTGGCTGATCAGGATGGCGACCACCACCAGCACCATCGACAAGCCCAAGGATTCGTTGGTGATATTATGCTGATTCATGCTGTTGCTCCTGTGGCTCGGCGCCGTGCGCGCGCAGGGTGATCACCTCGTCCGCATGCGCTATCTCTTCGGTATCGTGCGTCACCCACAGCACCGCCAGCCGGTGTTCCGCCACCAGCTGATGCACGATTTCGTTGACGTTGCGCTTATTTTCCTCGTCCAACGCGCTGGTGATCTCATCGAGCAACAGCACCCGCGGCATAAACTGCAGGTTGCGGATCAGGGACACGCGCTGCTTCTCCCCGCCGGACAGTTCATTGATGCTTTTCGTCAGCATCGCCTCCGGCAGGCCGAAACGCGCCAGATCGGCCTTCATTTTTCGCTCGGCCGGCGGTTCCTGGCGGATCTGATACGGCAGCGCCAGATTGTCGTAAACCGTATTGCCGAATAGCGCCGGCGTCTGGAAGCAATAAGAGACCTGCTTGCGATACGCCTCCGGCGACATCTCGTCGATCGCCTGGCCGTCAAAATAGAGGCTTCCGCTGGTCGGATTCATTAAGGAAGAGATGATTTTCAGCAGCGTGCTTTTTCCGCAGCCGGAAGGCCCGGTGATCAGTTTGAACTCGCCCTCACCCAACGTGAAAGAGACGGAGTCCAGGATCACCTGGCGGTCTATTTGATAATGAATATCATCCAATCTCAGTATATCTTTCTTTTCCTTCATTACGATGCCGGCTCCCTACACCTGTTCCCGTCTGAGCGATAAGTATATGGCTGCAAAAAACATCTTAGCAATGCCTGTACGGATGGCAGCGAACGAAGAGGGAGGATTGACGGAGCGAAACGCCCCGTCAAATGATAAATTTAATTAATGATTAGCTGTAGGAATAGTCAAAAGCGACCGCCAGGGTCGAATCACTCTTTTTTTATCGCTGCCTGTTCGTCGCAGCTGTACCAGCGGAGAGAATTGTTGATGCTGCGGTGGGTGCAGTGAACCTTGCCCTCCTTTTCCAGCGCCAGCAGCAGGGTGCGGGTGGTATAAATATTTTCGCCGCATTTATCCGCCAGCTCGCGCGTCTTCGGCCACTGTTCCGGCGGGGGATGGTGGCCCCCAGATCCTTCCACACGCTCCCTGCACAATCCTTGCAACACATTCAGCATCAGCGATTTTCTGCTTTCAAACGTTTTCGGCGCCTTGGCCATAGCATTCCTCCTGAGTGGTTACTGCTGAGCACCCCGCTCACGGCTGCACGTCAGCGATGCGCAGGGTGTAAATCATGGTGGCATTCGGGGGGATCGCCGGCGGGCTGCCCTGCTTGCCGTACGCCAGCGCCGGCGGCACCGCCAGCGTGATCGAGCCGTGGCGCTGCAGCTTCTCGATAGCGGCGCGAAACAGCGGCGGATAGCGCGTCAATGGCTGCGAGATCACTGTCCCCGCCAGCTCCATATCTTTGACCACCCGGCCGTCGGTCAGGCTTTCGCGCACCACGATATCCACCCGATCGTCGGCGCCGATCGCGCCGCTGCCGGCATAGTCCACCCGATAGTAGAAACCGAGTGCATCCCGCTTTACCCCTTCCTGGCGGGCGAAATCGGCCAGATAGGCCTTGCCGTCCAGCGGAGGAGCCTGTGTCTGCTGCAAACGCTGCTGAGCCGCGCGCAGCGCGCCGTCGATGGCGGCCTCATCCAGCCGCAACCGCCCGGCCAGGGTATCGGCGATGCCGGCCAGCAAAAGCTGCCGGTCAGCCTCCAGCCCCGCGCGCCGGTTCTCCTGCTGCAGATGCAAAATGTCGCGCCCCAGAGACACGCCGGCGGCATACGCCTGCTTGTCCGCCTCGCTGGCCAGCACCGGGGCCTCAGCCGCCTGCCGCCGCTCAGCCAGCAAGGTGTCTACCCGCTGTCGTTGCTGTGCCAACTGCGCCGTCAAGCTTGCGCTGCGCTGTTCGGCCCGCGTGAGCGAAGCGGCCAGCGCGGTGACCTCAGGCAACGGCGCAACGGCCTGCCGCAACGCCTTCAGGGCATCGGCCAGTGGCCGAATATCGACATCGGTCCGCTCGCTTTTCGGCGCCGCGGCGGCCTGAGCCGCCGCCAACTGGCGCTCCAGCTGACGGATTTTCTCCGCCTGCTGTTGTACAGAGTGCTTCAGAGAAGTTAAACGAGCGCCGTCTGCCCCCGCGACGGCGGCCGGTTTGGCGGCCGGTGCGGGCGCCGGTTTACGCGCGGTTTCCTCCTTGAGCGCGGCCGGCGGAGCCTGCCGCTGTTCGGCAAATTTCAACAGGGCGGGAATGCCGTCGTCAGCGGCGCAAACGGCGCCGCTCAGCGCCAACAGCCAAAGCCCCATCGCCCATCTTTGCGCGCATCGCTTCATGGCTACAGATTCTCGACCCGGTTGGACAGATCGGACATCAGCTCATGTTCAACGTCGGCGCAGAATTTCTCGGTTTTATATTGATAAAGAGCATCAATCGCTTTACGGGTGCTTTCATCCACATTGCCGCGCACGCCGGCATATCCGGAAGCGTTGGAAAGCAGACCGTTAAAATAGGCAATGCGTTTTTGGTAACTCTGCGGATTAATATTTTTTAATGAGTTAACCCGTTGCTGGCAAAGCGCGATACGTTGTTCATCGGATTTATCATTAGGATTGTTCTGTGAAATTTTTTTCACGGAATTCAGGTTTGTCTTGCTACCGCCCACGCAGCCTGACAGCGACATGACAGACAGTAAAAATATAGCAGAAACTACCGTGCGGCGGCCGCCGCAAGCATTAATCATCGTTATCATTCCGTTTATAATCCTTTAATTGTCACTTAGGTCATCATTATGTGGCGAACGGCAACAGCACATGCCTTAATTTGATTAATCAAAATGGGTTAGGCAGTGAAAAATCCCTATACCGCAGTGCGATAGAATAATTCACTACCGATGACATTGTTATTTAATTGTTAATGAATTAGACCTAAACGCGGGCTAAACACGAATAAAAAAACCAATCCCTTAGGAGAAGAAAACCACGAAACAACAATAAAAACAATAGATTATGTTTTATATTTTGTTTCTAAAGGGAAATTCATCATCTGCTGCCTCAGGGCGATATTAGCAAAACAATATGGCGAATTGTAGGTATCAGCCTATTTCCCCCGATCTAATATCTCGCATATCGTTATTTATATAGTGATTTATACTGGATAATATTTGTATACGATCTATTGGTTTTAAAGCAAATATATTTCTTTTTCCTTTTGGTTTTATATTCTGAATTTGACTTAATTTAATAAAATCTATTTCCAAGCAATACTATTATTTGCAAGAATATTCCCAGCAACACGCCACACGTAAAACTCGTATTTTATTTACCAGAAAATCCATTGTCGATTTTCCCAATCTCGTTATTTCTCATAAATAACGGATGTTGGCGTATTGCCCAGAGCAAAAGGATCTGGCTCCAACCGTACGGCCGGCGACATGACGTTGCCGCCGCTGCGGGGGATTTAGATGTGCTGTTCTTTTTATTTAAAAACTCTCTACAGGAACCTGAGAAATGAAACTGAATAAATTAATGCTGGCAACCGTGATTGCTTTCGCTTCTGCATCTGTTGCTCACGCCGCATCTAATCAGGGCAGCGGTAAAGTCACCTTTACCGGCGAAATTATCGATGCGCCATGCAGCGTCGCGCCGGAATCCGTTGACCAAACCGTACCAATGGGCCAGATCAGCAGCCGCATCCTGGCTAACCAGGGTAAATCCAGCATGCAACCTTTCAACATCGAACTGAAAGATTGCTCCATCTCCACCATGAAAAACGTCAAGGTGACCTTTACCGGCACGCCTGATCCGGTCAACAACAAACTGCTGGCCCTGAGCGGCACGGCAACCGGCGCCGGCATCGTGATCTACGACAACCTGCACTCCAAGGAAGTGGAACTGGGCACGGCGACCGACGGTCAGGGCCTGAACAACGGCGACAACTCGCTGAAATTCGCCGCTTACCTGCAGGGCAGCAGCGCCTCCGCCGCCGTGGTGCCGGGCGACTTCACCAGCGTGGCCAACTTCACCCTGGCTTACCTGTAATACCCCACAGGGGATGTCTCAGGGCATCCCCCGCTTGATTGCATGCCGACGAGAGCGGCAAGGGAACAGGGCAAGACAGGGAGACGCCAGCATGACTATCCGCCTTTGCGGCCTGTTGCTCATCGCGCTCAGCGTAGGCAGCGCGGCGGCGGCAGTGAAAAATCAGGGCCACGGCAAAGTCAGCCTGGGCGGCACCATCGTTGAAACGCCGTGCGGCATCGCCAGCGACAGCCTGGATCAAACCGTCGATTTCGGTCTGATCTCCATGACCGATGCCTCGCAGGACGGGCAATCGGTGCTGATCGGCAGCCGCCGTCATTTCACGATCAAACTGGTGAACTGCGAACTGGCCAGCCAGGTGAAGCCTGACTTCATCTATCGCGCAGCCAACGTCACCTTCGACGGCACCGCCGACAGCCGGGATCCTTCCCTGCTGGGCGTTTACGGCGAGGCGCAGGGCGTGGCTATCGAGCTGTTGACCGATGCCGGCACCCCGATCCCGCTCGGCAGCACGACGGCGGATTACCAGATCGTCGCCGGCGACAACACGCTGCGTTTTGGCGCGCAGTTGCGCCTGCATCCCGATAAGGCACGGGCGGGCGGCTTCAGCTCTCTGGCCAAATTCACCCTGTCTTATCTCTAGCGCCGGCGGGCGCTGCACAGCATTACGTATTCAGGTCGCACGGATGACCTGCTATTGGGCGCGGACTTGCCATGAGTGATTATGCTATGACGTCATTACTGACACGGAAACACCTACCTCTTCTCGTCATTCTATCTTTCCTCTGGGTGCGTCCGGCATTTTCCGCCACGGAATTCAATACCGACGTCCTGGATATCGGCGAGCGCAGCAAAGTGGATCTTTCGCGTTTCTCCGATGCCGACTACGTCATGCCCGGCGCTTATTTGCTGGACATCAAGATCAACCAGAAAACGCTGCCCCAGCGCAGCATTCAGTATTTCCCGTCGCCGGATAACAAGAGCGGCAGCCAGGTGTGCCTGCCGCCTGATCTGGTGGAAAAAATGGCGCTGAAAGAAGAAGCGGCCAAAAAAGTCACCCTGTGGCACGACAACCAGTGCGCCGACATTCGCGGCATCAAAGGCGCGACCGTCTCCGATCGCATCGGCGGCGGCGTGCTGGCGATCACCATCCCGCAGGCGTGGATGAAATACTCCGATCCCGACTGGACGCCGCCCGAGCAGTGGGACGACGGCATTCCCGGCCTGCTGCTGGACTACAACCTGAGCGGCCAGTTAGGCAAGCAGAATCACAACAACAACACCGCCCAGAACCTGAGCAGCTACGGCACGCTGGGCGCCAACCTGGGCCCCTGGCGCCTGCGCGCGGACTACCAGGCCAATTACAATCAGCAGGCCGGCGATCGCAGCACCGGCTTCGACTGGAACCAGATCTACGCCTACCGCGCGCTGCCGATGCAGGCCGCCAAGCTGACGCTGGGTGAGATTTATCTCGACTCCGGGGTGTTCGACGCCTATCGCTTCACCGGCCTCAATCTGGCCAGCGACGAGCGCATGCTGCCGCCGAACCTGCAGGGCTACGCGCCGGAAGTGCGCGGCATCGCCAAGAGCAACGCCAAGATCACCGTCTCGCAGGAAGGCCGCACGCTGTACGAAACCACCGTGCCCGCCGGGCCGTTCGCCATTCAGGATCTCAACAGCTCGGTGCGCGGCAAGCTGGACGTCAAGGTGGAAGAGCAGGACGGCACCGTCTCGACCTTCCAGGTGGATACCGCCACCATTCCGTACCTGACCCGCCCGGGCTACGTGCGCTACAACGTGGCGCTCGGCAAAACCTCGGCCTACGACCACCGCACCCAGGGCCCGCTGTTTTCCGCCAGCGACTTCTCCTGGGGGCTGAGCAACGCCTGGTCGCTGTATGGCGGGGCGCTGCTCGGCGGCGACTATAACGCCTGGGCGCTCGGCCTCGGCCGCGATCTGAACGTGTTCGGCGCCATGTCGCTGGACGTCACCCAGTCGATCGCCCGTCTGCCCGGCGAGCCGACCGCCAGCGGCATGTCGTTCAAGCTCAACTACGCCAAACGGTTCGATGAGCTGAACAGCCAGATCACCTTCGCCGGCTACCGCTTCTCGCAGCGCAAGTTCATGAACATGTCGCAGTACCTGCAGGAGCGTTACGGCGATTACGACAAGAATTACAACGGCCGCCAGAAAGAGCTGTATACCATCACCGCCAGCAAAACCTTTATGGCGGAAGACAGCGCCAAGGCGATCACCGCCTACCTGACCTACTCGCACCAGACCTATTGGGATGCGCGAACCCAGGACCGTTACGGGCTGTCGGCCAGCAAGCTGTTCAGCGTCGGCGATATCAGCAACATCACCGCCTCGCTGTCGGCTTACCGCACCTATTACCAGGGCCGCACCGACGACAGCGTGATGCTCAACTTCACCGTGCCGATCGGCGACCGTCGGCGCGTCGGTTATGCGCTGCAAACCAACAACGGCGATGTCACGCAGACCGCGTCGTACAACGACTACAGCGATCCGGACAATACCTGGCAGGTCAGCGGCGGCTTTAATCAGTCCGGCAAATCGCTGGCGCGCGGGTACTACACCCACAACGCCTCGTTTGGCTCGCTGAACGCCAGCGCCTCTTACCAGCAGGACAGCTACTCGTCGATCGGTGGCTCGTTCCGCGGCGGCCTCACTGCGACCCGGCACGGCATCGCGGCGCATCAGAACTCGAGCAACGGCGGCAGCCGCATGATGCTCGACACCGACGGCATCGCCGGCGTGCCGATCAACAACGGCCGCGCCTACAGCAACCGTTTCGGGCTGGCGGTGATTTCCGACATCACCAGCTACTACAACACCGACACCCGCATCGACGTCAACAAGCTGGCGGACGACGTCGAGGCCACTCGCGCCGTGGTGCAAGGCACGCTGACCGAAGGCGCCATCGGTTACCGCCACTTCGAGGTGGTGAAAGGCAGCAAGCTGTTGGCCACCATTCGCCTCGCGGACGGCAGCGAACCGCCGTTCGGCGCCGCGGTGCTGAGCGAGAAAGGCCGCGAGGTCGCGGTGGTCAACGACGGCGGCTCGGTTTACCTGACCGGCGTGCAGCCGGAGGAAAAACTGGACGTCGCCTGGGAAGGCCAACGCCGCTGCCGCATCGTGATCCCCGGCGCCGCCAAGCCGCTGGACCAGCTGCTGCTGCCGTGCGCCACCCTGTAATCCGTAACGCTGAGAAATAATGACATGAACAAACACCCGATAACGCTACTGACCGCCGCCGGCCTGGCCCTGAGCGCCGTACTGCCCACCGCCGACGCGGCGATATCGCTGGATCGCACGCGCGCCGTTTATGTGAGCGACGCCAAATCGATCAGCCTGAATATCGTCAACGAAAACAAAGAGCTGCCCTTCCTGGCGCAGTCCTGGCTGGAGAACGAGCAGCACCAGAAAATCACCTCGCCGCTGGTGGTGCTGCCGCCGCTGCAGCGCGTGGAACCAAGCGAGCGCAGCGTGGTGCGCATCACCAAGACGCCGGAGGCGGATCGCCTGCCACAGGATCGCGAGTCGGTGTTCTACTTCAACCTGCGCGAAATTCCGCCGAAAAGCACCAAAACCAACGTGATGCAGCTGGCGCTGCAAACGCAGATCAAACTGTTCTATCGGCCGAAAGCCATCGTCGCGCCCAAGGGCCAGGTGTGGCAGGAAAAGCTGGTGTTCCGTAAAAGCGGCGGCGCCATCACCGTCGACAACCCGACGCCGTTTTACATCACCCTGACCGGTATGACGCGGCAGACGCAAAAACAGGGCGGCGGCGCGATCGGCGGTTTTCAGCCGCTGATGCTGAAGCCGAAATCCAGCGAAAGCCTCAAGCTGCAAGAGACCGGCATGAACAGCTTCGTCATCACCTACATCAACGACTACGGCGGCCATCCGGAGCTGCGCTTCGTCTGCAATGGCGGCGTTTGCACCGCCGTGCCCGAGAAAAAATAAGGAGGTCCAGCATGGCTGAATTCACCGATCGACTGCGCCCGCTGCTGCTCGGCGCACTGCTGTGCGGCGGCGGCGCGATGGCGGCAACGCCGCTGGGCGTGATCGAAGGCACCACCGGCACCGTCAGCTTTCACGGCGGCCTGCTCAGCTCCCCCTGCAGCCTGACGCCGGACAGCCGGGATCAATCCGTCGATCTGGGCGACGTCAGCGCACGCGACTTCCGCAACGCCGGCGATCGCAGCGCGCCGGTGCGTTTTCGCCTCTCGTTCCGCAACTGCCTGCTGGGCGCGCGCGCGCTGGCGGATAACCCGGCCGGCCCGCGCAACGGCGACGCCGGCCGCCTCTACCTGCAGGGAGAGCAGGCCGCCACGCTGGTGTTTCTCGGCGAAAGCGATGTCGACAACCCATCGCTGCTGAAGCTGAACGGCGGCGTGCAGGGCATCGGTCTGCGGCTGCAAGACCAACAAGGCCAGGCGCTGGAGCTGAATCAACGCAGCCGCCCTTACATTCTGCAACCCGGTAGCAACACCCTGTGGTTCAGCGCCAGCGTGGAATCCACCCAGCGGGCGGTGATGGCGGCCGGGTTCGCCGCCGTGGCGCACATTCAGGTGATTTACCTGTGAGGCTCGAGAACGCGATGAAAACACAACTGACCAAACTCTGCCTGCCGCTGGCGATCGCGCTGGCGGCCCCCGCCGCCTGGGCCAACGGCTACGTCACGCCGGACGGCGGCCCCAAACAGTTCTATATCGATCTGAATCAAAGCAACATCACCAACCAGGTGGGGTTCACCAAACAGTTTCCCTATTCATTAGGCGGTACCTATACCGGCAAGGCCTACTGCGATACGCCGATCCCCCGAAGCCCGCACTTTTACAAGTCGGATTCGGCGCTGCCCCCCTCTGACTACGGCAACGGCTTCTTGCAGTTGAACGACTTCCTGGATTTAAAAGCCGAAGTGTGGATTGCAGGTAATAAGAAGGCCTATGTCACGGTGCCTTTTTACAACGAATCCAACGAGTATCCCAATCACAGTTGCTCACCGCCCTATGTGCAGGTCAACAACTATGGAAGCGGTTCAAAAGGCCGCATCACCTTCCGGGTGCGCAAAAAGATCATCAACGGCGTCGAGATTAACGATCGGCAGATCATCGAGATGTTCGGCCGCCTCGGCTCGACCGACGGCGGTTTCGGCCCCAATCCGATGGCGCAGGTGTTTATCCAGTCCGCGATCCTTTACGTGCCGGATAAATGCGTAGTGAACGAAGGCCAGCTGATCAACGTGGAGTTCGGCGAAATCGGCGGCAGCGATCTCAACGGCTCGAACTATCCGCAAAGCATTCCGGTGCGCTTCCAGTGCGAGGGCGGCAGCTTCGAGGACGGCACGCTGAACATCAAGCTGGCGGTGTCGGGCACGGCGGCCGCCTTCAGCAACGAGGTGTTCAAAACCGACAAGAACGATCTCGGCATCCGGCTGACGCACAACGGCCAGTTGGTCATTCCGAACGAGTTTTACCCGGTGCCGAACATCGGCAACGGCGGCTCCTGGAACCTGGTGGCGGCGCCGTTCGCCAACGGCGGCGCGGAGATCGGCGAAGGGGAATTCAACGCGTCGGCCACCATCGTGGCGGCATTCCAGTAACCGAGGGAGGAACGGAAAATGCGTCTACGCGCTTTAGCGCTGCTCAGCTGCGCGTCCTGGTGGTTTGCCGCCATGCCGGCGGCGGCGAACACCGAGCTTATCGGCGCGCCGGTGCAGTTCCACGGCACCGTGGTGAGCCGGCCGTGCAATATCGAACCGCAGTCCGCCGATCAGCTGGTGGAGATGGGCACGGTGATCGTCAAAACCCTGTACCGCTACGGCCATACCACGCCGGTGCCGTTCAGCATCAAGCTGACCGACTGCAAGACCACGGTGTTCAAATCCGTCAGCGTGACCTTCAGCGGCACCGAAGACGGAGAGATGCCGGGCAAGCTGGCGATCAACAACGGCGCGAACGGCGCCGCCATCGCCCTGTTCGATCATCAGGGCGCAGACATCGATTTGAATAAGGCCACCAGCGCCGTCGCGCTGCAAAACGGCCCCAACAGCCTGAACTTCACCGCCTATGTGCAAGGGCGGCCCAGCGCGATTCAAAACCAAAGCATTACCGAAGGCGAATTCACGTCCATCGCCAATTTTGTGCTGGCGTACCAATAAGCCTCGCACCGTCCCAGGGAAATCAGGAAAACGACCGGCGCGCGAACGCCGGCGATGGGCCGTCACCGTTTGCTCCGGCGCGGCGCCACGGCTTTTTAAGGAGTCACCCATGCCAGATATTCGCTTCACGCTGTTCGACAGCGATAACTTCTACCAGCAGGGGCTGCGTCTGCTGCTGCAGGACTATCTGCACTCCCTGAACGAATGCCACCGCCGGTACCCGCAGTTCTCGCCGCTGGCGCTGCAGGCGTTGGATAACATCGAAATCGTGTTCCGCACGCCGGAAGAGCGCTGGGGCTGCGCCTGTTGTTATCAAAGCCCTCACGGCGTTCCGCGCCAGCGGCAGCTGACCCTGCTGATCCTCGACGACGCGACCCAGCAACAGGTGAAAAACCTGCCGCCGCTGTTCAGCATCCATCGGCGCGATTCGGCCTACGCCATTCGCCTCAAGCTGCAGATGGCGTTGGAAAAGTTCATCCTGCATCCGTGGGTGGCGCTGCACGCCGCCGGCCAGTGGAAATGCCAGGCTTGCCGCATCGCCGCGCTCAGCCACTGCGAGAAAAAGGTGCTGGGTTTGATGAGCAGCGGCATGTCCGCCTGCAGCATCGCCGGCCTGCTGCAGCGCAGCCAGAAAACCATCAGCGCCCATAAGCGTTCGGCGATGCGCAAGCTCAACGTGCGTAAAAACAGCGAGCTGAATAAGGTGCTGCTGAATCAGCGCGGGCTGAGTTGACTGACAACGGACTCGCGAGTGCCGACAGAGTGGTTTACTCTGAATACTCATTTTTGCACTGCACAGCGAGCCGGAATGCATGCCCAGAACAGCCCAAGTCGTTGACGTCCCCGCCCTCGGCGAGATTGACCGCCAGGCGGGGCAGCTAAGCCACCAACTGGCGCAGGCACTGCGCCGGGCCATCCACAAAGGCGATCTGAAAGCGGGCGATCTGCTGCCTTCGACGCGCCGGCTGTCGGCGGCGCTGAATCTGGCGCGCGGCACGGTATTGGAGGCGTTTGCTCAGCTGACGGCGGAAGGCTTTCTTGAACCGCAGCCCGGCTCCGGCACCCGGGTCGCCCACTATCAGGCGCCGCGCCGCACGCCACACGCCACGGTGCAAACCGCTCCGGCCACAGCCGTGCCGCTTTCTTCACAGGCGCAGCATCTGGCGCGTTTTGCCGCCCAGGCGCGGGCGCTGCCGTCGGTGCCATTCACCGTGTCGGTCCCGATCGGCGATACCGCGCCCGACGATATCTGGCGGCGGCTCGGCAACCGCATCCGGGCGCGCGGCCCCGGCGCCCCATCCGGCTATGGCGATCCGTTGGGCGCCCTGCCGCTGCGCGAAGCCATCTGCGATTATGTGCGCCGTTCCCGCTCGGTAAACTGCACGCCGCAGCAAATCCTCATCACCGCCGGCACCCAGCAGGGACTGTATCTGGCCGCGCAGATCCTGTTGGACGCCGGCGACAGCGCCTGGGTCGAGGACCCCGCCTACGCCGGCATCACCGCCCTTTTTAACAGCCTGTTTCGCGATCGGCACATGATCAGGGTGCCCGTCGCCGACGACGGCATCGACGTCGCCGCCGGCGTGCGCCTGGCCGCCGACGCCCGAGCCGCTTTTGTCACGCCGTCTCATCAATATCCGCTGGGCATGCCGATGAGCATGGCGAAAAGAAGCGCCCTGCTGGCCTGGGCCAGAGAACGGCAGGCCTGGATCGTGGAAGACGATTACGACAGCGAGATGCGCTACGCCGGCCACCCGTTCCCTTCGCTGCAAGGGTTGGCGCCCGAGCGGACGCTCTATCTCGGCACCTTCAGCAAGGTGCTGTTCCCTTCGCTGCGATTGGGTTACGCCATCGTGCCGCCGCCGCTGGTCGACGCCTTTTGCGGCGCCCGGATCCTGATGGATCGTCACCCGCCCAGCGCAGATCAACACGTACTGGCCGCCTTTATCGCCGAAGGGTATCTCGACCGGCATATCCGCAAAATGCGCGGCGTCTACGCCGAGAAACGCCGGGTGCTGATCGAGGCGATCAACGCGCGCATCCCGGCCGAATTGGGGAGGGTGCAGCCCTGCGATCAGGGCATGCACATGGTGCTGTGGCTGAGGAAAGATCTCGACGACGTGCAGGTCGCCCAGCAGGCCAACGAAGCCGGATTGGCGCTGCGGGCGGTATCGCCGATGTATGCGCCCGGCCACGGTGAGCCGGGTCTGGTGCTGGGGTTGGGCGGTTACGATGACCGCCAGGTGCAGCAGGCGGTGGAACGGCTCGGCGAAGTGATCCGCGCCTGCGCCCGCAACGGGGCCTAGCGAGAAAAGCGCTTGGCGCCGAACACGCAAACCACCACGCCGGCCATCACGGCGATCATCATCGGCTGGACGGTTTCCTGCAGCAGCCAGCCCGCCAGCGCCAGGCCGAAGAACGGCTGCAGCAGCTGCAATTGCCCGACGGCGGCGATGCCGCCCTGCGCCAGGCCGCGATACCAGAAGATAAAGCCGATCCACATGCTGAACACCGAGACGTAAGCCAGCGACAGCCAGGCGGCGCCGCTGACGACGGGCCAAGCGGCCGGCGCCGCCCACCATGCGGCCGCCAGCGTCAACGGCAACGCCGCCACCAGCGCCCAGGAGATCACCTGCCAGCCGCCGATCCGGCGCGACAGCACCGCGCCTTCGGCATAACCCAAACCGCACAGCAGCACCGCGCCGACCATCAGCGCATCTCCCTGCCAGGCGCCGCCGCTCCCCTGGCTCAGCGCGAACGCCCCCACCAGCGCGGCGCCAATGCCCGAAAAAGCCCAAAAAGCGGGCTTGGGGCGCTCACCGCCGCGCAAGACGCCAAAACCGGCGGTCGCCAGCGGCAGCAGGCCGATATACACCAGCGAATGCGCCGAGGTGGTGTGCTGCAGCGCCAGCGCCGTCAGCAGCGGAAAACCGATGACCACGCCGAGCGCTACAAACAGCAACGGCGGCAAATCGGCCCGCGTCGGCCGCGCCTGGCGAGTGATCCGCAGCGCGCACAGGGCCAGCAAAGCGGCGATCGCCGCCCTGATCGCCGTCAGAAACAGCGGATCGAGCTCCAGCACCGCCACCCGGGTGGCGGGCAACGAGCCGCTGAAGATAATCATGCCGAGGAAACCGTTCATCCAGCCCTGAGCCGAATGCCCGACGGCGGAATGAGCAGGGGTAACAACAAGCGTTTTTTCAGACTGACTGTCCATCATGCGAATGCTCCGCACGCCTGAGGCATACCGAAATCGGCAACCCGCGAGGCGAGGTCATAGTGAAAGAGAACATCGTTCCCCGGCGTCGCTTGCCGGGGCTGCGTTCTATTTTTCAGATAAAGCGGTTCACAGACAGGTCCAGATAGCGAGATTTTCACTGTGCCGGTTGCCAAAGTGCGCCGCTAACGCCAAAGAAGGGCGTTTTTCGGGCTGTCCTTGGCCGTTTGGCGGCATCGCCGGCGGGGTATCATGGACTTTTATGCGTTTTTGCAGAACAGGACAAGGTGCGGCGCCGTGGTGAAACCCTTCTTACGCAGTGGCAGTTTGGATGATGTGCTGGCTTTAGGCGAAAACGGGCAACCGATCTACGCCTGCGCGCAGCAGCTGCGGGAAACCCTGCGTCTTCGCCGACAGCAGCAGGCCGCCGACTGTCTGGCGATCCCCCAGCCGAACGAAAGCGGCACGCGCATCGACTGGTATGCGCCCTTTCCGGGCAAGGTGACCTCCTGGCTGGCGGCAAGCGATGCCCAGCGCGCGCAGGCGGTGCGCCACCTGGAACACTGTCTGGCGACCTTCCGCAGCCTGACCGAACAGACCCGGGCGACCGATCACCCCAGCCACCGCCTGTTCGGCGCGCTGCTGGCCAAAGCGATGCACATTCCCGATCCCAACCACGTCTACCTGGTGGACGATCGGCCGGTGCTGACCTTTTGGGGCTTTATCAAACCGCAGGCGCAGAGCCCGGACGATCCGTTAGCCTGCCTGCGCCCGCTCGAATCGGAAGTGGAAAAACCGGCGCCGATCGCCGCCGCGCCGCGCAAACCGGCCGTTGTCGAACCGGTAAAACCGCCCCCGGCCGCCGAGCCTGAACCGGTGCCCGCCCCGACGGCGCACGCCGAATCCCCCGCCGTTGTTCGCCCGCGTCGACGCCACGCGCTGTGGCTGTTGCCGGTACTGCTGCTAGGCAGCGCGGCGCTGGCCGCCTGGCTGCACCGCTCACCGCCGCCGCAACCGGCGATGCCGGCTGAGGTGCGCCCTCCGGCAGCGCCGGAAAAAACCGCCGCGCCGTTGCCTGAGCTGCGCTTGCCGCTGGCGCACGCCACGCTGATGCCGCCGCCCCCGGCGCCGGTCATCCCGCAGCCGGCGGACAAAAATGCGCTGGTGCTGCCGCCCGAGGCGGTGAAGGCCGGCTCCACCCGTTTCCTTAACGGCAAATGGCGCGCCACGGTGGCGCTGAAAGATCCGATCACCGGCAAGCGCCCCAGCCTGCAATACCGCCTGAACGCGGGCAAAGGCAGCGCCGTCATCGCCTACGGCGACGGCGTCACCTGCCGGGTGGCGGTCGAGGCCGGGCTGATGCAGTCCGGCAATCTGGTGATCAACAGCCGCACCAAAGCGCGCTGCAGCGACGGCAGCCGCTACCAGATCCCGGAAATCGTCTGCCGCCAGGGCGAGACCGGGGCCGCGGAATGCACCGGCCGCTACGATGCGGACACCACCTATCCCATGACGTTCAAGCGCGAGAGTAAATGATGCTGGCACCCCTTACGGACTACAAACACGGCATTACGCTGATTCAGGACAGCGGCATTCAGTTTATGGACTTTGCCCTGACCCCGCGGCTGGACGCCGAGTTTCCCGGCAAATTCGTGCGCAAGACCGCCAGCGGCCCGCTGCTGCGCCTGCAATGGGAGGCCGAGAGCGGCAAATATCAGCTGCCGGCCGAGGGCGGGCAAGCCGCCGAAGTGGTGCGGCCGGAGTTCAGCTACCCGCTGCAGCAGTCGCTGCGCCTGCTGGATAAGCTCTGGCTGCCGTTGCCGTTCTTGCGCTATACCGCCTCGGGGATATTTTTGTCAGGCCCGGATAACTGGGCTCGCCTGCAGGTGGTGCAACTGGATGAACCGGATCAGGACGGCAACCTGCTGCGGGTGGTGCTGGCCTTCGATACCCGCGCCGCCGCGCCCGGCCAGGAAGCGCTGGCGCCGGGCGAGAGCGATCTCGGCGCCGATCTGAGCTTCGCGCTGGCGCACCGCAACCACGAGCTGGGCGAGTTCCTCGATCTGACCTGGGTGGACGGCTGGTTGCGAGAGGCGTTCAGCCAGCGCGCCGCCGAGCGGGAACAGCGCGCCGAGGCGGAGATCAACGCCGGGCTGAAAACCTTCGAGTATCAGGCGCACTACCTCAACCTGTTGCACATGCTCGACCATCAGCTGACGGTGCCGCAGATAAAAATAGCGGCGGCGACGCTGCAACAGCCGGCGATCGACGTCGATCTGGTGCTGGACGTCGGCAATTCTCACACCTGCGGCGTGCTGGTCGAAGACCATCCGGAAGAGAGCAACGGCCTGAAGCAAACCTATGAGCTGCAGCTGCGTTCGCTGTCCGAACCGCATCACGTCTACAACGAACTGTTCGAGAGCCGGGTGGAGTTTTCTCGGGCCGCGTTCGGCAAGCCACATCTGTCCTTCCAGAGCGGACGCGACGACGCCTTCCAATGGCCGTCCATCACCCGCGTCGGCCGTGAAGCCGCGCAATTGGCGCAGCGACGCGAAGGGCATGAAGGCACCACCGGCATCTCCAGCCCGCGCCGCTATCTGTGGGACGAAGAGCGCTATGCGCCCGGCTGGCGCTTCAACGAGCGGCACGAGCCGATGGCCGCCGCCGCGCCGTTGACCACTTTGATCAACGACGAGGGCGTGCCGCTGTCCGCCCTGCCGACGGCCGAACGGCTGCCGGTGTTCGCCGCCCATTACAGCCGCAGCGCGGTGATGAGCCTGATGCTGAGCGAGCTGTTGGCGCAGGCGCTGATGCAGATCAACAGCATCGCCCAACGCAGCCGCATGCCGAACGCCGCCGCCCCGCGCCGTTTACGCGCCATCATCCTGACGCTGCCGTCGGCGATGCCGAAGCCGGAGCGGGAGATCTTCCGCCGCCGCATGCAGGAAGCGATCGGGCTGGTGTGGAAAGCCCTCGGCTGGCACCCGCAGGATGCGCCGTTCGACGGCGCGCACACTCGCTTCCCGGCGCCGCAGGTGCAGATCGAGTGGGACGAAGCCACCTGCGGCCAGATGGTCTATCTGTACAACGAAACCCAGGTGAACTTCGCCGGCCGCACCGACGCCTTCTTCGCCGCCATGGCTCGGCCCGATCGGCCGCTGGCGCCGGGTGAACAGCCCGGCAAGACGCTGCGCATCGCCTCCATCGACATCGGCGGCGGCACCACCGATCTGGCGATCACGCACTACTCGCTCGATGACGGCGTAGGCAACAACATCAAAATCAACCCGCGCCTGCTGTTCCGCGAGGGCTTTAAGGTCGCCGGCGACGATATCTTGCTGGACATCATCCAGCAGTTTGTCCTGCCCGCCGTGCAACAGGCGTTCGAGGCCGCCGGCGTGAGCGCCGCCGCGGCGCTGATGGACAAACTGTTCGGCAACGAAGGGCGCATGGACGGGCTTTCCACCCTGCGTCAACAGGCCGCGCTGCAGATCTTCATGCCCGCCGGACGCGCGCTGCTCGCCGCCTATGAGCAGTACGATCCGCTGGACAGCCGCGCGGAAATCGCCGCCGGCCTCGGCGATCTGCTGCCGCAGCGGCCGACGCCGCAGGTGCTGGCGTTTATCAACGGCGAAGTGCAGCGCGAAGCCGACAGCGACGCCTTCGATATCCTGCACACCCCGCTGGTGATCCGTCTGGCCGACCTGCACGCCGCTTTCTTGTCCGATCGCATCGGCATCGGCCGCTGTCTGCGCCTGCTGGCCGAAGTGGTGGCGCTGTACACCTGCGACGTGTTGCTGCTGACCGGCCGCCCGGCGCGCTTCCCCGGCGTGCAGGCGCTGCTGCGCCATCTGCAGCCGCTGCCCGCCAGCCGCATTCTGCCGCTCGAGGGCTACCACACCCGCAGCTGGTACCCATTCAACAAACGCGGCCGCATCGACAACCCGAAATCCACCGCTGCCGTGGGCGCCATGCTGTGCCTGCTGGCGATCGATCTGCGGCTGGAGAGCTTTTACTTCAACGTCGGCGATTTCCAGCCCTACTCCACCATTCGCTATCTGGGCATGCTGGACGGCAACAACATGCTGGCGGACGATAACGTCTATTACCGCGACATCGATCTGGATCGCGCCGATTTCGCGCTCGATCCCGCCGGCAGCTTCCAGCTGCGCGGCCCGCTGCGTCTGGGCTTCCGCCAGCTGGACAACGAACGCTGGCCGGCCTCGCCGCTCTATACGCTGACCATCAATGACGCCCAGCTGGCGCGCAAGCTGGCCGGCGACGCGGTGATCGGCCTGCGGCTGGCCATCACCGCCAGCGCCGAGCAGGGCGCCGAGAGCGTCAAGATCGCCCAGGCGCTGCTGGCCGACGGCAGCCCCGTCCCGGCGCACCACCTGCAACTGAAACTCAATACCCTGGCTGCCAGCGCCTCCGGTGCGACCCACTACTGGATAGACAGCGGGAGCATTTACCCACGATGAACACGCAAACCCTCGCCCCAGCGGCTCCGAATAACGCGCTCAGCGCCGGCATTTTGCAGGCGATCGACTGGGTGGACGCCGCACGCCGTCACTCCGCCCGCCTGGAGCGGGAAGCCGATCGGCTGATACAGCGTTTGCGGCGTTGCCATAACCGCGCCGCACTGTTGGAAAACACACAGTCTGCGCAGGTCGCCATCGGTTTATATGGCCACAACGCCGCCGCCAAAGCCCATCTGTTGGCGGCGCTGGCGCCCGGCGCGAAGCGCTTCGACGCGGACCTTTCGCTCGCGGTGCGCTACTGCACGGCGGCCGAGGCGGGGCCCGCCGATTATCCGATCGCCCTCGCCTTGCTCGATGAAGCGCAGTGGTTGGCCATGACGATTGACGCCGCCGCGATGAGCGGCTTCCGCCCGGACTGGGACGCCCGCGCCATCGCCGACCACCTGCAAGCGCTGACGCGCCACCGACAGGCGGTCGCCATCGATGGCCTCGACGGCAATGCCGTACTGGCGCTGTGGGACAGCCTGCGCCGCCACGGCGACAAAGAGCAATCCACGCTCGACAGGCACTTCTGGCCGCAGGCGGTGACGCTGGCGCCGCAGTTGAGCATCGATGACCGCGCGCGCCTGTTTGCGCCGCTGTGGGGAGAGGAAGCGACGCTGACGGCGCGTTACCGCCAGCTGGCGCACGCGTTGCAGGCGCTCGACGGCAGCAAACGGGTGCATGCCCCGCGCCGTGCGTTGGCGCTGCTGACCGCAAGCGCCGCACCGGAAAACGCCACGATCGCCGTCATGACCGAAAACGGCGATGAACGGGAGATCGCACTGAGCGATCTGGCCTGGCTGACCGCAGAATTGACCACCCTGCTGCCGCAGACGACGCAGGCAGGCTTGCCCGCCGACGTGGCGCTGATCGACCTGCCCGGCAGCCGCATCTGTCCGCAGGCGGAGCCGGCGCAGCGTCTGCAGCAGGCGAAGCGCGCCCATTTACTGGCCCGTTGCGCCGACGGCCTGCACGCCAGCCTGCTGCTGGTGACCGATGCCGCCGCCACGCCGCAGGACACCGCGCGCGTCGGCCAGGCGCTCGCCGATTGGGTCAACCACACCCAGGGGGAAACCCCGGCGCTGCGCCAGCGCCGCAAGCCCGGTTTAATCTGGGCGATCACGCCGTTCGACCTGCGTCAGGAAGGCAAAGCGCGGCCCGACGATGCCGTCCAGCGTCAGGTCGGCGAGCCCGGCGACAGCTGGGCCACGCTGCTGGCGCTGGATGAACAGGACTGCCGCCGGATGGTGAACTACCTGGCTGCACAGGCGCGCCCGGCCCACAAACAAGCGCGCTTGCTCGAACAGCGTGAAGAGTTGCAGCGCGAACTGACGGAAAGCCTGCTCGGCAACTGGCTCTCCGTCTCCGATCCGCACGCGGCGCAGCAACGCGCCCAGCAGCTGTTGCGCGCGTTGCAGGCGCAGGCCGGCCGCCACGGCGAACTGCTGGAACGGTTGCTGCCCCAGCGCGATACGCTGCGCCAGCTTTATCAGCAACAGCAGCATACGACGCCGTCCCAGACGACGCCGACTTCGCCGTTTGGGCTGGATATCGATCTGTTCGGTGCGCAAGACCCTGCGGCGCCCGGCGAGCAGCCCGCATCGCCTTTCGCCGCGCGGATCTTCGCCGACTGGGTCAACCATCTGCGCGCGCTGCCTGACAGCCGCCGGTTGCTGGATCTGCTCGGCGTCGACAGGCCGCACCTCGAACTGCTGGTCGATGCGCTGATCGGCGCCGCCTGCCGCCTGCGGCTCGACGACGAACTGGAGCGCGCGCTGTGCGCCGGGAGCTTGCCGGAACAGGGTGAAGATCGGCAGATCAGCCAGGCGCTGGCGCTACTGGGCGACTTCGTCGCCTGGCTCGGCTTCCAGCGGCGCGACACGGCCACGCGTCCCGAGAGCCGCGTCAATCCCGGCCAGCCGATCTTTACCCCGCCGCCGCAGCCGGCGGTGGACTGGAGTGGCCAGCAGCGGCTAACCCGGCTGGCGCCGACGCCGACCAAGAATACCGCGTTTTATATTTATGACTGGCTGATCGGCCTGCAAACCCTGCTGGCGGAGAATGCCGCGCAGGCGCAGCCCGCGCTGGCAGACGAGCAGCGCGCCGACCTGGCGGCGATCGTCGCGGCCCTGCGCGCTGCGCCGTAGTGGGCGCCATCCGGGCCGGACGCCGCCGCGCGATCAGTGGCAGGCCGGCCCGGCCGACATCACTTCGCGAAAGTGGGTGACCAGCGGGCGCAGGTTGGCCTTGTGCCACACTGCCCACAGCTGCGTGGTGTATTGCATCCAGGGCAGCTCGCGCAGCACCACGCCCTGCGGCGCGTTATGCCGCAGGCTGTGCTGGATCAGCGTCATCCCCAACCCGGCGGCGACCAGCCCCAGCGCCGTCAGCGGCTCGCCCGCTTCCAGCCGAATATCCGGATCGAACCCGGCCTTCACGCAGGCCGCCACGAAATCGTCGCGCGAATGGGCATCCTCTTTGTGGATCACCGAGATCCAGGCCTGATCGGTGAGATCCGCCGGCTGCAGCGTTTCCCTGTCCGCCAGCGGATGCGTCTGCGGCAGGGCCAGCAACATGCGATCGTCCAACACCTGCGTATAGTCCAAATCCTGATCGTCGCGATCCGGCGCCGTATTGACCAGCGCCACGTCCAGGCTACGCTGCCGCAGCCCTTCCAACTGCATGGAAGAAGGCTGGCTGTAAAGCACGATGTGCACATCCGGCCGGGACACCCGCAGCGACCGCAAGGCGTTCGACAAGACGCCGGAGTGCATCGCATTTTCGATATAGCCGATGCACAGCCCACCGTCTTCACCCCGCCCCAGGCGGCGTCCGAGCGATTCGAGCCGGTTGGCGTGCGTCAACAGCGCGCGGGTTTCGGCCAGAAACGTCTGGCCGTCAGCGGTCAGGCGAATGCGCTGCTGATTGCGCTCAAACAGCATCAATCCGAGACGTTCCTCAAGCTGGGAAATCTGCCGGCTCAGCGGCGACTGGGAAATGTGCAGCCGTTCGGCAGCGCGGCCGACGTGCTCCTCTTCCGCCACCGCGACGAAGTATTTCAACTGACGTAAATCGATCATGTGAGACCTCAAAGGACTTAACTTAGACAAATTATGTCCTATCAAGTCACAACTTGCCACGCTATCTTTAGCCTCGTGACGGGGCAGACGCACTGTGCGCCCCCCAATTTCCCTGAAAAGATAACGTATTGAGGACCTGACATGAGCATCAGAAATATTTTACCCGGCAAGATCGGTTTGGGCGGCGCACCGCTCGGCAATATGTTCCGCAACATCCCGCAAGACGACGTGCAAGCCACCGTCAGCGGCGCCTGGGATCTGGGCATTCGCTACTTCGACACCGCGCCGCTCTACGGTTCCGGCCTGTCGGAAATCCGCATGGGTGAAGTGCTGTCGCACTACCCACGCGACGAGTATGTGCTGAGCACCAAAGTGGGCCGCATCATGCTGGACGAAGAAGAAGACACTTCCGCCCGCGATCTGGGCGAGAAAGGCGGTTTGTTCGAACACGGCTTGAAGAACAAAATAGTCAACGACTACTCCGCCGACGCCACGCTGCGTTCCATCGAAGACAGCCTGAAGCGCCTGAAAACCGACCGCCTGGATATCGTCTGGATCCACGATCCGGCCCAGGATTTCTACGGCGACAACTGGATTGAACAGTTCAACATCGCCCGCACCGGCGCTTTCCGCGCGCTGACCCGTCTGCGTGAAGAAGGGGTGATCAAGGCCTGGGGCCTCGGCGTCAACCGCGTCGAGCCTTGCGAACTGGCGCTGGGCCTGAGCGAAACGCAGCCGGACGCCTTCCTGTTGGCCGGCCGTTACAGCCTGCTGGATCATGAACGCGCGCTGCAACGTTTGATGCCGGAAGCCCTGGCGAGCAACGTCGACATCGTCGTCGGCGGCCCTTACAACTCCGGCGTGCTGGCCGGTGGCGAGCACTACGAATACCAGAAAGCATCCCCGGCGGTGCTGGCGAAAGTGGCGCAAATCAAAGCGATCGCCGCTCGCTTCCAGGTCGACGTCAAAGCCGCCGCGCTGCAGTTCTCGCTGGCTAACCCGGCGGTCGCCGCCGTGATCCCCGGTTCGAGCCGCCCTGGCCGCATGGCCGAAGATCTGGCCGCGCTGGACGCCGTTATCCCGGCTGAATTCTGGGCCGAAATGCGCCGTCAGAAACTGGTGGCCGACAACGCGCCGCTGCCGATTCGTTAAGTTTTATGGGGCCGCATGGCCCCATTACCCCCATTAACTCGATGAGATACATGATGAAACTGGATCTTTCAGGCAAAGTCGCCGTCGTCAGCGGCTCCACCTCCGGCATCGGCCTCGGCATCGCGCGCGGGCTCGCCAAAACGGGCGCCACCGTGGTGATCGTCGGCCGTCAGAAAGCCGGGGTCGATAACGCCATCGCCGACATCAGCGCCAACGTGCCCGGCGCGCAGGTGCGCGGCGTGGTCGCGGATCTCGGGACGGAACACGGGGCTGCAACCCTGTTCGCCGCGGAACCGAAAGCCGACGTGCTGATCAACAACCTGGGCATTTTCAACGATAACGACTTCTTTACCGTGCCCGACAGCGAGTGGATGCACTTCTATAACGTCAACGTCCTCTCGGGCGTGCGGCTGGCGCGCCACTATGCGCAGAGCATGACCGAGCAGGGTTGGGGACGCATTATTTTCGTGTCGTCCGAATCCGGCGTCGCCATCCCGGCGGACATGATCAACTACGGCGTCACCAAAAGCGCCAACCTGGCGGTGTCCCACGGCCTGGCGAAACGCCTCGCCGGCACCGGCGTGACGGTCAACGCCATCCTGCCGGGGCCGACCTTTACCGAAGGCCTGCAAGACATGCTGGCGGATGCGGCGGCCAAATCCGGTCGCAGCGCCCGCGATCAGGCCGACGAGTTCGTTAAAACCGAACGCCCAAGCTCCATCATTCAGCGCGCGGCGGACGTCGATGAAGTGGCCAACCTGGCCGTTTACCTCGCGTCTCCGCTGTCTTCGGCCACCACCGGCGCGGCGCTGCGCGTCGACGGCGGCGTCGTAGATACGCTGGCAATGTAACCCTGTACCCGAAACCGATATTAAGAGAGAAAGAAAATGGCTACTACATCCGTCTCAATGGACATCCCGGCATCCGCCGACACCGTATGGCAACTGATCGGCGGCTTCGATGCCCTGCCTGACTGGCTGCCGTTCATTCCGAAAAGCGTCATTTCGCAAGGCGGCCGCGTGCGCACTTTGACCACCGCCGACGGCGGCACCGTCATCGAGCGGCTGGAAGCGTTCGATAACCGTCAACGCAGCTACAGCTACTCCATCATGCAGGCGCCGTTCCCGGTGGTGAATTACCTGTCCACCCTGTCAGTGCACGCCACCGACGACGCCAACGTGGCGCGCGTGGAATGGTCGGGCAGCTTCACGCCGGTCAACATCAGTGACGACGAGGCCATCGCCCTGTTCAGCGGCATCTACCAGGGCGGCCTGGATGCGCTGAGCGGTAACTTCCCTCGTTAACGCTTGAACACTCAAGCCCCACAGCCGATGGCTACACCCATCGGCCGTTTTTTTTTGGTTTGGCCGCGCGAAGCGGCAACGCCGCGAAACAGGATAAATCCGCCATCGCCGCTTATGCTGTAAAGGAGATGTTCATTTGAGGAGATGACCGTGCGCCCTTTCAACCTGCAACAGTTGGATCATGTGGTTCTGCGCGTGCGCGATATGCAGAACAGCCTGCGTTTTTATACCCAGGTCATCGGTTGTGATATCGCCAAACAGCGGCCGGATTTGGGGCTGGTGCACCTGCGCGCCGGCGCCTCCATGATCGATCTGGTGGACGTCAACGGCATGCTCGGAAGAAAAGGCGGCATGCCGCCCGATGCCAGACAGCAGAACGTCGATCACTTTTGCCTGCGCATCGATCCGTTCAACGAAGACGCGTTGTTGACCTACCTGCGATCGCAGGGGATCGACGCGGATCCCGCCGAATCGCGCTACGGCGCGGAAGGCGACGGGCCGTCCATCTATTTCAGCGATCCGGACGGCAATCGCGTGGAATTGAAAGGGCCGGCGCTCGATTAACCGCTTTGGTTACCTTCGATAGCAGACAGCCGTTGGCGATCCGTCACCCGCAGTGATTTGTTTTTAAACTGAATGATGCCTTCCGCCGCGAGCTGCGCCAACGCGCGGCTTAGCTGTCTGACGGAGATGCCCAATCTCGCCGCCAGCGCCTCCCGGTTTTCCAGCTCAATCAATTCCCCTTCGCTCTTTATCTTGAACAATAAAAATTTTCGCAGTTTATATTCCGCCGTCAAAACGCCGTTCGCATGCAGCAAGGAGGAATTCAGCAGCTTATTGCTCAATTGCCGGCAGATAAAGGTGAGAAACGCCGGGTCGCTCAGGGCGTGATTGTTGATGACCTCTATCGGTGCCGCGAGGAGCAGCGCGTCGGTCACCGCCTGCACGGTGCTGAACAGCGTGCACTGCGCCTGGGAGAACAGCTCCAGATCGCCAATTACCGAGAAATCCGTTTCGAAGGAAAAGACAATGTGCGCGCCATTCACATCAAAATTCTCAACCTGCAATTTTCCCTGCACGAGAAAAAACAGGTGGGTCAAACGATCGCTTTGCGTCACCAGGTATTCGCCGGCTTCGACGCTCACCAGGCGCAGTGCGGCGAGCAGCGTGGGCGAAAGCGCCGTTTGCAGATCGTGAACCTCAATGAACGCTTCTTTTAGCTTGCTGTCACCGACCGTTTTCAAGGCGATTCACTCCCAAGGTTCATCCTTAAACGTCTTGCCTCCTCGCTTTCGACTGCGTTCAGCATAGCCGACGCGCTTCAGAACGAAAAAGGACATCTGACCTTTTTTGCCTTGGGCCGCCTGGGTATTTTCTCCGTACCCCCTACGAGGAGATTGCCATGCGACACATTCTGATAGACACCGATACCGCTTCCGACGATGCCGTTGCGCTGCTGATGGCGTTGCGCGAACCTGGCGTGAAAGTGGAAGCGATCACCGCGGTCGCCGGAAACTGCCCGCTAGAACACTGCGTCAAAAATGCGCTCATTTGCGTGGAAAAAGCGGGAACCTATGCTCCTCCGGTTTACGCCGGCATGGCGAAACCACTGTTTCGCACGCGCTATCACTCGCACCATATTCACGGTGAAGACGGCATGGGCGACATGGCCTTGCCGACCCCACGCTTGGCCGTAGAACCCGTTCATGCCGTGGACGCCATCATCGACTGCGCCGCACGGCTCAAGGGCGAGCTGGAAATCGTCACCCTGGGGCCGCTGACCAATCTCGCGATGGCGGTGCTGAAAGCGCCCGCGCTGGCCGAAAAAGTGAAGCGCGTGTATGTCATGGGCGGTTCCGGACTGACGCCAGGCAATATCACCCCGCTGGCCGAATTTAATTTTTACGCCGACGCCGAGGCTGCGCATCTGGTGCTCACTGCCGGGCTGCCGCTCACTCTCGTCGGCTGGGAGATCGGCATGGGGGAAGCGTTTATCGACGAACGCGATATAGAACGATTGAATAACCTCGGCGAACTGGGACGCTTTGCCGTGCGCTGCAATCGCGCGCTGATGGCGTTCAACGCACGGCGCACCGAACGCAAAGGGTTTGATTTGCCCGATCCGACCACCATGGCGGTGGCGCTCTATCCGGATATCGTCGAGACCAGTCTGGAGGCGTATTCATGGGTAGAATATAAAAGTGAGAGGTCTTACGGCCATTACGTCATCGATTCCACTCAGCTTACCGGCGAACCGGCCAATGCGCGCGTGATTACCCGCATTAAGCCCGGCCTGTTTAAAGAAAAACTGTTCTCGTTGTTATCTCAGCCGTTAATGAAATAAGTGACCCGCATGAAATTCGATCCAAGAAAATTGAAGAAAGTGGAATTACACGTCCATTTGGATACCTGTTTAAGCTACCACTATTTAAAAAAGGTCGACCCGCAAATAACCAGAACGGCATTTAATCGGCAATTTGTCGCGGCGAAACGATGCGCCGATCTGGGGGACTTTCTAAGCAAGATAGCGCCGCAAATAGATCTATTGCAGACAAGCCAGGCGATAGCGCTGGCCGTCGAGGACTTATTCGCGCAGTTGGCGGCGGATAATGTCATCTATGCCGAGCTGCGCTTCGCGCCGCTGCTGCATACCCGGCTGGGGTTAACCGGCGAAGCGGTGGTCGAGACGGTGCTGGCGGCCATGCATAACGCCTCGCGGGCTTACGGCATCGCCGCCGGGCTTATCCTATGCACGCTGCGGCATTTCGACGCGGCCGCCAGCCTGCAAACGGCGAAGCTGGTTATCGATTATCAGGGAAGCGGCGTGGTGGCGCTGGATTTGGCCGCCGATGAAGCGCGTTACCCGCTGACCCACCATGTGGAGGCCTTTCGCGCCGTGCGTGCCGCCGGCGGCAACGTCATCGCCCACGCCGGTGAGGCGAAAGGCCCCGACAGCGTGCGGGAGACGCTAGATAGGCTGCAGGTGTCACGCATCGGCCACGGCGTCAGAAGCATCGAGGACCCTGCGCTCGTCGAGCGCCTGGTAGCCACCGGCGTCCTGCTCGAGATCTGCCCCAGCTGCAATCTCACCTGCAATTTGTTCGACAGCATCGACGATCATCCGATAGATCGGCTCAAAAAGTGGGGGGTGCGGCTAAACGTGAATACCGATGCGCGCACCGTCGTCGATACCACGCTGAACAAGGAGTACCAGCTGTTGCATGACGCCTTCGGCTGGCAGGATGACGATTTTAACCGCAGCAACCGACAGGCGCTGGAGGCAAGTTTTCTCGACGGCGATACTAAAATTAAATTAATGAGTCAGCTCAATGCCGGGTCGATGTGACCCGGCGCGTTTCAAGGCCAACCGGCGTTTTACCGCCCCTGCGCCGCCAGCGCCTGGGCGCAGGCCCAGGCCGAGCTCCAGGCCCACTGGAAGTTGTAACCGCCCAGCCACCCGGTCACGTCCACCACTTCGCCGATAAAATAGAGCCCCGGCGCCTTGTGGGCTTCCATCGTCTTGGAAGAAAGTTCGTTGGTGTCGACGCCGCCGAGCGTCACCTCCGCCGTGCGATAACCCTCGGTGCCGTTCGGCTGCACGCGCCAGTTCTGCAACAGATCCACCAGTGCCGCCTGCTGCGGCGCATTCAGCTGCTTCAGCGTCGCCTCCGGCAGTTGTCCCAGGGTCTGCAAGCATTCCACCAGCCGCTTCGGCAAGTGCAGCGCCAGGGTGTTTTTCAGGCTTTGGTTAGGGTGCTGCAGGCGCTGTTCATCAAGGAAGCCCGCCAGATCCAGCTCAGGAAGTAAGTTAATGCTCACATACTCACCCGGTTGCCAGTAGCTGGACAGCTGCAATACCGCCGGGCCGGACAGGCCGCGATGGGTGAACAGGATGCTTTCACTGAAGCTGACGCCGTTCTCGGCGGTGATCACCGCCGGCACCGACACGCCGGACAGCGTTTGCACATGCTCCAGCAGCGGCTTATGCAGGGTAAACGGCACCAGCCCGGCGCGCGTCGGCAGCACCCTGAGGCCGAACTGCTCCGCCAGCTTGTAACCGAACGGCGAGGCGCCCAGCCCCGGCATGGATAATCCGCCGCTGGCCACCACAAGTGAGCGAGCACTTACTTTTTCGCCATTCAGCGCCAGCGCGTAGCCGTTCTCGGTTTTCTCCACGCCCAGCACTTCGCTGCGCAGGCGCATCGTCACCTGGCCCAGCTCGCACTCTTTGACCAGCAGATCCACCACCTGCTGCGCCGAATCGTCGCAGAACAGCTGCCCCAGCGTTTTTTCATGGTAGGCGATGCCGTAACGGTTGATCAGATCGATGAAGTCCCACTGGGTGTAGCGCGCCAGCGCCGACTTGCAAAAATGCGGGTTGTTCGACAGATAGGCCGCCGGTTCGGCGTACATGTTGGTGAAGTTGCAGCGCCCGCCGCCGGACATCAGGATCTTGCGGCCCGGTTTTTTGCCGTTGTCGAGCAGCAACACGCGGCAACCGAGTTGCCCCGCCTGCGCGGCGCAAAACATGCCGGCGGCGCCCGCCCCAATCACTACGACATCAAACTGTTCCACCTGAGCCTCACTTATCAAAACCACAATCGCGACAAAAGAGCGCCATATTACGCCGTTTCGCCGCCGGTCACCGCCAAATTCACGGCGGCAGATTGTAAAGCCCCCGCGCCGCCAACGCCATAGTAAGAAAATATTACAGAGGTCAGAGCAGATTAACGCGTTGATATTCCATATTTTTGTTATAGACACGCCACCATTTCGTCATGTCCAAATCAAAAAAACGTCATATTTTCCTTTTCCCCGGCACCGGTTGTCACTGATAATGCGCGGCGTTCATGTCCACAAACTGGCGTAACGCTTATGCTGCATTTGTTCGCTGGCCTGGATTTCCATACCGGCCTGATGTTAATTCTCGCATTGTTGTTCGTGTTGTTTTATGAAGCCATCAACGGTTTTCATGATACGGCCAATGCGGTCGCTACAGTTATTTATACCCGCGCCATGCGCTCGCAACTTGCGGTCGTGATGGCAGGTTTGTTCAACTTTCTTGGCGTAATGCTCGGCGGTTTGAGTGTTGCTTACGCCATCGTCCACTTGTTGCCTACCGATCTGTTGTTGAACGTCAGTTCAGCACACGGATTAGCCATGGTCTTCTCCATGCTGTTGGCGGCAATCATCTGGAACCTCGGCACCTGGTATTTCGGTCTGCCGGCGTCCAGTTCCCATACGCTGATAGGCGCAATCATCGGTGTCGGTTTAACCAACGCCCTGATGACCCACACTTCGGTCGTGGATGCGCTTAACGTCCCGAAAATGATTGGCATTTTCCTTTCTCTGCTGTTCTCGCCGCTGGTCGGCATGATGGTGGCGGGAGTGATGGTGTTCGCCTTGCGCCGCTATTGGAGTGGCACCAAGAAACGCCAGCGTATCCACATGACCCCAGCGGAACGTGAAAAGGTCGACGGCAAACGCAAGCCGCCGTTCTGGACCCGTATCGCGCTGATCCTGTCGGCGATTGGCGTCAGCTTCTCGCACGGCGCCAACGACGGTCAGAAAGGCATCGGCCTTATCATGCTGGTGCTGATCGGCGTTGCCCCGGCCGGCTTCGTGGTCAATATGAATGCAACCGGTTATGACATCACCCGTACGCGTGACGCCGTGACCCACCTGCAGCAATATTACCAGCAGCACGGCGACGCGCTGTCGCATGCGGTGTCGTTGACGCCGCTGGTGCCAAGCCCGGATGACGAAGCCACGCCTGGCAAACCGGCCGAGTTCCACTGCGACAGTTCACGCGCCATGCCGGCGATCGAGCTGGCTCAGGGCATGCTAACCAACCTGCAAAGCTACGATCAGTTGACGGTTGAGCAGCGCAGCCATTTGCGCCGCCTGCTGATGTGCGTGACCGACACGGCGGATAAAGTCGCCAAGCTGCCGGAAACCTCATCCGCCGACCAGCGCTTCCTGAAGAACCTGCGTCAGGATCTGCTGCAGACCGTCGAGTACGCGCCGATGTGGATCATCGTCGCCGTCGCGCTGGCGCTGTCGCTCGGCACCATGGTGGGCTGGAAACGCGTAGCCACCACCATCGGCGAGAAGATCGGCAAGAAAGGCATGACCTACGCCCAGGGCGTATCGGCCCAGATGACCGCGGCGCTGTCGATCGGCGTGGCGAGTTATACCGGCATGCCGGTCTCCACCACCCACGTTCTCTCTTCGGCGGTTGCCGGGACGATGATCGTGGACGGCGGCGGTGTGCAGAGCAAAACCGTGAAGAACATCCTGTTGGCTTGGGTGCTCACCCTGCCAATCTCGATTCTGCTTTCCGGTGCGCTGTATTGGGTCGCGTTGAAGCTGATCTAAGCGACAAGCATCATGAGGAAGGCGGCCGCATGGCCGCCTTTTTTTTTGCCTGCATCAAGGGAAACAGAAAGGCATTAATACCAAATCATCATCGCTATCAGGCAGATGACCACCAGGCCGCACAGGGCCGAAGTCAGCATAAACTGCCCGCGCACCCGCTCACAGCGGCGAATAAACTCCGGATCGTGGTGCTCGACATAGCGCTGCGCGAAAATATAACGCACCAGCCTCAGCTGCTTGCTGGGTTGGCCGTGGGCGGTAAAGAAACCGCCGCCGTCGACATATTGGTACAGCAGCGGGTCACAGCCGCGCAATACCACCAGCAGCGCGCGCAGAGAAGAGTAATACCGCACCATGTTAACCACACACACCACACACAAGGCCCAAAACAGCGCGACGGTACTGATCATGATTGCCCCCTCAAGGCGTTGTTATCCGCGGCCATCCGCCGGGTCCAACCGCCCTACCTCATTACCCGATACTCTGCTGGAGCTTACCGCTCTCATCCCCTTTTTTAGCCTGCACGGGCCACGCCCATAACCCACCGCCTCCGAAGACGTTGCCGCACCGCACGATGAGATTTGCACGGCATGGTTCTACTCAGAGGAGAAATGATGAGGCCCATATCCATCATTGTAGGTTAATGAAACGCAAACTGGCCTGAGCAGTGGATAAAATTTACCGCCCTGTGCCGAAAAGTCACCTGCCGGGGCGTTATAAGCGATAACCGCCCGTTTTCGATTAGGCTGTTTTTATGGATAGTCTATCCCGCGCCACGCCGCTGATCTTTCCCCCCACGCTGGCTAGACTCAGGTTTCCGTTACGCTTATCCAAGGAAACTGTTATGGCAAACCATTCAATCAAGGGAAAAACCGTCCTGATCGCCGGCGGCGCCAAGAACCTCGGCGGGCTGATCGCGCGCGATTTGGCTGAGCAAGGCGCCAAAGCGGTGGTGATCCACTACAACAGCGCCGCCTCCAAAACCGAGGCGGAGAAAACCGTCGCCGCCATTCAGGCCGCCGGGGCGCAAGGCGTCGCGCTGCAGGCCGATCTGACCACGGCGGGCGCGGTCGAGAAGCTGTTCGCCGATGCTGTCGCCGCCGTCGGCAAGCCGGATATCGCCATCAATACCGTCGGCAAGGTGCTGAAAAAGCCGCTGATCGACATCAGCGAAGCCGAGTATGACGAGATGACCGCGGTCAACGCCAAAACCGCGTTCTTCTTCCTGAAAGAAGCGGGTAAGCACCTTAACGACAACGGCAAAATCTGCACGCTGGTCACCTCGCTGCTCGGCGCCTTCACGCCGTTCTACGCCGCTTACGCCGGCACCAAAGCGCCGGTGGAGCACTTCACCCGCGCCGCCGCCAAGGAGTTCGGCGAGCGCGGCATCTCCGTGACGGCGGTCGGCCCCGGCCCGATGGATACCCCGTTCTTCTACCCGGCGGAAGGCGCGGACGCCGTGGCCTACCACAAGACGGCGGCGGCGCTGTCGCCATTCAGCCAAACCGGCCTGACCGATATCGAAGACGTGGTGCCGTTCATCCGTCATCTGGTCAGCGACGGCTGGTGGATAACCGGCCAAACCATCCTGATCAACGGCGGCTACACCACCAAATAAACCCGGCGGGGGCACCTATCGCCCCCGCACCTGCTCGCGCGCAACCGCGCCATGCGGCTACACTCTCTGTCAGAAACGGCGCCAAGGAACAGCAGGTCAACGAGATGGACAGATTCAATCAATACCGCGTATTCGTGCAGGTGGCGGAGATGGGCAGCTTTATCCGGGCGGCCCATGCGCTGGAGGTGCCGCGCGCCTCGGTGTCCGCCGCCGTTCAGCAACTGGAAACGCAGTTGGGCGTGCGCCTGCTGCACCGCACCACACGGCAAGTGCGGCTGACCGCCGACGGCGAACAGCTGCTCGAACGGCTGCGCCCGCTGCTGGCCGAGGTGGAAGATATCGATCAATCGTTTCAGGCCAGCCAACGGCAGGCCTCCGGGCGGCTCAGCGTCGATGTGCCGAGCCGCATCGCCCGTCGGCTGATCGCGCCGGCGCTGCCCAGCCTGCTGCGGCGCCACCCTCATCTGCAGCTGGTGCTCGGCTCCGCCGATCGCGCCATCGATCTGGTGCAGGAAGGGGTCGACTGCGCGGTGCGCGTCGGCGATCTGCACGACAGCAGCCTGGTGATGCGCCCGCTCGGCCATATCGCGCTGATCAACTGCGCCAGCCCCGCCTACCTGAGCGAATTCGGCCATCCTCTTCATCCCGCCGATCTCGCCGAGGGGCACTGGAGCATCGGCTACGCCTCGCCCAAAACCGGCCGCGAATCCCCCTGGGAATACCTGACCGGCGACGGCCACACCCAGCGGCTCGACTTGCCCAGCCGGGTGGTGGTCAACAACGCCGAAAGCTATATCGCCTGCTGCCGCGCCGGGCTGGGATTGATGCAAATCCCGCGCTACGACGTGCAACACCTGCTCGACGCCGGTGAACTGGTGGAAGTCCTGCCCGGTTACCGCGCCGCCTCCATGCCGATCGCCCTGATCTACCCCCATCGCCGCCAGCGTTCCCGCCGTTTGGCGGTGTTTCATGAGTGGTTTGAAAGCCTGCTGCAACCGCATCTGGAGCGCTGATTGCACATTTAGCGCTATACTTTGTTTAATAACGCTTATAATTCAAGCGGTCAGACCGTTAAAACCCGCATAACCCTTAGGCTTTTTCGCCGCGCGGGTGTACAACGAAAGGTATCGTGCGCAGAGATTTTCGATGCGGCGCAGTGTGATCGCCCCAACATATCATTGCGTTATCCGAATGATACTATGGAACCAAAAGCGCCAGGCGGGTAAACGGAACGCCTGCTAACCCTTTTTAATCGGCATGTTTATGGAAGGAGTAATCTTATGGCTTACAAACACATACTGATCGCGGTGGACCTATCCCCGGAAAGCAAGATCCTGGTAGAAAAAGCCGTCTCGATGGCGCGGCCGTACAACGCTAAAGTTTCTCTGATCCACGTCGATGTCAACTATTCCGACCTCTATACTGGCCTGATCGACGTCAATCTCGGCGACATGCAAAAACGCATCTCTGAGGAAACCCATCAGGCGCTGACCGAGCTGTCGCAAAACGCCGGCTACCCGATCACCGAGACTCTGAGCGGCAGCGGCGATCTGGCGCAGGTGCTGGTGGACGCCATCAAGAAATACGACATGGATCTGGTGCTGTGCGGTCACCACCAGGACTTCTGGAGCAAACTGATGTCTTCCGCTCGCCAGCTGATCAATACCGTGCACATCGATATGCTGATCGTGCCGCTGCGCGACGAAGAAGACGAATAAAGTAAGCGCTTGCTAACTTAACTGCCCAACGCCCGCGCCCTGCGGGCGTTTTTCATGCCGCTACGCCGATTAATCGCTTGATAATCAACCGCCCTCCGATGATATAGTCGCTAAAGACACAACATCCTCCCCCGAGCATCATCTATACCCAAATCTATAAGAAATAGCGGGGGAAAATTTAATGCTAAAAGGAGTTATCCATGGAATATGCCGTATCGGTAGAGTCTTTCCTGTCCTCGTTACAACGCCATAACCCCCACCAGCCGGAATATCTGCAGGCCGTGCGCGAAGTGTTCACCTCGCTGTGGCCATTTATCGAGCGCAACCCGCGCTATCGCGAACAGGCGCTGCTGGAGCGCCTGGTGGAGCCCGAGCGCATCATTCAGTTCCGCGTCAGCTGGGTGGACGATCGCGGCCAGGTGCAGGTCAATCGCGCCTTTCGCGTCCAGTTCAACTCGGCCATCGGCCCCTACAAGGGCGGCATGCGCTTCCACCCGTCGGTAAACCTGTCGATCCTGAAGTTCCTCGGCTTTGAGCAGACCTTCAAGAATGCGCTGACCACCCTGCCGATGGGCGGCGGCAAAGGCGGCTCCGATTTCGATCCGAAGGGCAAAAGCCAGGGCGAGATCATGCGTTTCTGCCAGGCGCTGATGACCGAGCTGTATCGCCACTTGGGCCCGGACACCGACGTGCCGGCCGGCGACATCGGCGTCGGCGGCCGTGAAGTCGGCTTTATGGCCGGCATGATGAAGAAACTGTCCAACAACACCGCCTGCGTGTTTACCGGCAAAGGGCTCTCCTTCGGCGGCAGCCTGATCCGCCCCGAGGCGACCGGCTACGGCCTGGTGTACTTTACCGACGCCATGCTGCAGCGCCACGGCTTGGGCTTTGAGGGCATGCGGGTGGCGGTGTCCGGCTCCGGCAACGTGGCGCAGTACACCATCGAGAAAGCGTTGGAGCTGGACGCGCGCGTGATCACCGTGTCGGATTCCGGCGGCACTCTGGTGGACGAAGACGGCTTCACCACCGAGAAGCTGGCGCACCTGGCGGAGATCAAAAACCAGCGCTACGGCCGGGTGGCGGACTATGCCCGCGAACGCGGCCTGACCTACCTGGCGGGCCAGCAGCCGTGGAACGTGCCGGTGGATATCGCCCTGCCGTGCGCCACCCAGAACGAACTGGACCTCGAGGCGGCGCAGACGCTGATCCGCAATGGGGTGAAAGCGGTGGCGGAAGGCGCCAACATGCCGACCACCATCCAGGCCACCGACGCCTTCCTCGACGCCGGGGTGCTGTTCGCGCCCGGCAAGGCGGCCAACGCCGGCGGCGTAGCCACCTCGGGGCTGGAGATGGCGCAAAACGCCGCGCGCATCGGCTGGCGGGCGGAAAAAGTGGATGTACGTTTACAACATATCATGGCGGATATTCACCATGCCTGCGTGGAATACGGCGGCGAGGGCAAGCAAACCCACTATGTACACGGCGCGAATATCGCCGGTTTCGTTAAGGTTGCGGAGGCGATGCTGGCCCAGGGCGTGCTGTAATCGGGCGCAAAGGTGATCTTGTTCACACATCGATTAAATGCTTCAATGCCGGCCTCTGCGCCGGCATTTTTTTCCGCGTCCAAGCCATCAAAATGATGCATGAAAGTTAATTAAAGGTTAATAAAAAGTTATTTATGGTCGTTTGATTGGTAGTAAGTTTACCACCACCAAATAATTAAACATTTATTTAACACTAAATACGCCAGTATTTTACTTAAATGTGCGCAGATCACATTTTATTAACTTCAGCTACGCCCCCTCTTCCATTCCTTTGTAATCTGCAGCGGTGGAAAAACCGCCACCCCTACAGATAAAAAAAGGTACAGCTAATGAAATTTAACCTCGCATTATTAAATGCATGTGTGGTTTCTGCGTGCATGTTATCGACAACACCTGTGTTCGCCGCTGATAAATATGAGATTGCCGTGGTCGCCAAAGTGACCGGCATTCCGTGGTTCAACCGCATGGAAGTGGGCGTCAACGAAGCGGCGAAAAAACTCGACGTCAACGCTTACCAGACCGGCCCGTCTACGCCGGATCCGGCTGCGCAGGTCAAGGTGATTGAGGATCTGATCGCCAAGAACGTCAACGCCATCATCGTGGTGCCGAACGACGCCAAGGTGCTGGAGCCGGTGCTGAAAAAAGCGCGCGACAAAGGCATCGTGGTGCTGACCCATGAATCCCCGGACCAGCAGATCGGCCAGTGGGACATCGAGACCATCGACAGCGAGAAATACGCGCAGGCCAACGTCGATGAGCTGGCGAAAGACATGGGCGGCAAAGGCGGCTACGCGATCTACGTCGGCTCGCTGACTGTGCCGTTGCACAACGCCTGGGCCGATTCCGCCATCAAATACCAGAAAGAAAAATACCCGGACATGTTTGAAGTCACCTCGCGCTTGCCGGTGGCGGAAAGCATCGACAAATCCTACGCCACCACGCTGGATCTGATGAAAACCTATCCGCAGATGAAGGGCATCATCGGCTTCGGTTCGCTCGGCCCAATCGGCGCCGGCCAGGCGGTGGCCAAGAAACGCGCCAAGGACAAAATCGCGGTGGTGGGCATCGCCATGCCGGCGCAGGCCGCTCCTTACCTGATGCGCGGCGACATCAAGAAAGCGCTGCTGTGGGATCCGAAAGACGCCGGTTATGCGCTGGTGACGGTGGCCGACCAGCTGCTGCAGGGCAAAGAAGTGAATAAGGACCTGTCGATCGAGGGCCTCGGCAAAGCCGACGTCGATATGGAACACAAAGTGATTCGGTTTAATAAGATTTTGGAAGTGACCAAAGACAACGCCCAATCGCTCGGATTCTGATTTTTCGCGTAATTTCGCCACACCGGGAAAGTAGTTAAACCCTCGTAGGGGCGCAGCAACGCTGCGCCCAGGGCTTCGGCCGCTACGCAAGCACAGGTTAACGTTATGACAGCCTCCCCCGCATTTATCACCCTGGAGAATATCAGCAAGCGATTCCCAGGCGTGCTGGCATTAGACCAGATCAACCTGACGCTGAATAAAGGCGAAGTGCACTGCCTGGCCGGGCAAAACGGCTGCGGCAAAAGCACCATCATTAAAATCATCTCCGGCGTCTATCAGCCGGAAAAAGGCGCCAATATTTCGCTGGAAGGCAAACTCTTCCACGCCCTGACGCCGCAGCTGTCCGGTTATTACGGCATACAGGTGATCTACCAGGACCTGTCGCTGTTCCCTAACCTGACGGTGGCGGAAAACATCGCCATCCACCGTTACCTGCCCGGCGGCCACTTCTGGGTGCACAAGCGGGTGATGCGCCAGACGGCGCTGGACGCCATGGCGCGGGTCGGCGTACACATCGATCCCGATAAAAAAGTAGAAAAACTGTCGATCGCCGATCGGCAGCTGGTGGCGATTTGCCGCGCCATCGCCGCCGAAGCGCGCTTGGTTATCATGGACGAACCGACCGCCTCGCTGACCCGCCAGGAGGTCGACGGCCTGCTGCGGGTGGTCAACGAACTGAAGGCGGCCGGCATCTGCGTGGTGTTCGTCAGCCACCGATTGGATGAAGTGATGGAAGTCGCCGATCGCATCAGCGTGATGCGCGACGGCAAGCTGGTGGGCACCTGGCCGGCCAGCGAACTGGACAGCCATGAACTGGCGTTCCTGATGACCGGCCAACGCTTTCATTACAGCCCGCTGCCCCCGCTGCCGCCGGCCGAACAGGCGCCGCTGCTCGAGGTGCGCAACCTCAGCCGCGGCGAGAAATACCGCAACGTCAATCTGGCGCTGCGCGGCGGCGAGATCGTCTCGATCGTCGGCCTGCTCGGCGCCGGCCGCACCGAACTGTGCCTCAGCCTGTTCGGCATGACGCGGCCGGACAGCGGCGAGATCCGCATCGAGGGCCGGTCGGTGCAGCTGCACAACAACCGCGAAGCGGTGCGCCACGGCATCGGCTACGTGTCGGAAGATCGTCTGACGCAGGGATTGATCATGGAGCAATCGATCTACGACAACACCATCGTCACCGTCTTCGATCGGCTGCATACCTCGCTCGGGCTGCTGGATCACGCCAAGGCGACCGAGCTGGTTAACCGGCTGATCCGCGATTTGAACATCAAGGTGTCCGACAGCGCATTGCCGGTGAAAACCCTGTCCGGCGGCAACGCCCAGCGCATCGCCATCGCCAAATGGGTCGCGACCCAGCCGAAGATCCTGATCCTCGACTCGCCCACCGTCGGCGTCGACATCGCCAACAAAGAGGGGATCTATCAGATCGCCCGCGATCTGGCGCAACTGGGCATGGCGGTGCTGATGATCTGCGACGAGATCCCGGAAGCCTATTACAACAGCCATCGGGTGATGGTGATGCGCAAAGGCGAGCTGATCGCCGAATTCGCGCCGCACCAGAGTACCGAACAACAGATCGCCGAGGTGGTGAATGGATAAGTCATTATTGGCCCGCCTGGCCGGGCGGCACGAGTTTTATCTCGGCCTGCTGGTGCTGCTGCTGGCGATCGGCCTGAGCGCCGGCACCGATGAGTTTCTGACGCTCGGCAACCTGACCGACGTCGCCACCAGCTACGCCATTCTCGGCATCCTGGCCTGCGGGCTGTTCGTGGTGCTGATCGCCGGCGGCATCGACATTTCGTTCCCGGCGGTCACCGCCATCGCGCAGTATGTGATGGCCAGTTGGGTGATCCAGCACGGCGGCAGCTTCCCGCTGGCGTTCGCCCTGGCGATTGGCGTCGGCCTGCTGCTCGGGCTGGTGAACGGTTTCCTGGTGTACTGGCTGAAGGTGCCGGCGATCATCATCACCATCGCCACCCTTAACCTGTTCTACGGCCTGCTGGTATACGCCACCAACGGCACCTGGCTGTACGGCTTCCCGGACTGGTTCATGAACGGCATCAACTGGTTCTCGTTCCAGGGCGCCGACGGTTACGACTACGGCCTGACGCTGCCGCTGCTGTGCCTGCTGGCAACCATCGTCGTCACCGGCGTGCTGATGAACCGCACCCGGCTGGGGCGCCAGATCTACGCCATGGGCGGCAACCGCGACGCGGCGTCGCGCCTGGGGTTGAACCTGCTGCGGCTGCACTTCTGCGTCTACGGCTATATGGGCATTCTGGCCGGCGTCGCGGCGGTGGTGCAGGCGCAGATCACCCAGTCGGTGGCGCCCAACTCGCTGCTCGGCTTCGAGCTGACGGTATTGGCGGCGGTGGTGCTGGGCGGCACCAGCATGAGCGGCGGCCGCGGATCGTTGACCGGCACCCTGCTCGGCGTGGTGCTGCTGGCCTTCCTGCAAAACGGGCTGACGCTGCTCAGCGTCTCGGCCTATTGGCACCAGGTATTCAGCGGCGCGATCATTTTGATCAGCATCAGCACCACCGCCTGGAACGAAAAACGCAAGCTGCTCAAGGAGATCTGACATGACGCAGTTAACTCGGTTGATCCCAAACGATCGGATCATTCGCCTGCAGGGCGCGATCATCATCGCGGTGGCGCTGCTGTTCGCCGGGCTGCTCGGATCGCGCTTCTTCAGCCTCGGCAACTTCCAGTCGATCGCCTCGCAGCTGCCGATCCTCGGCCTGCTGGCGCTCGGCATGGGCATCACCATGCTGACCGGCGGCATCAACCTGTCGATCATCGCCGGCGCCAACGCCTGTTCGCTGGTGATGGCGGCGATCATCGTCAGCCATCCCGACCAGCCGCTGTTCCTGGCGCTGGCGCTGTTGGCCGGCCTGCTGGTGGCGGTGGCGATCGGCGCGCTCAACGGCGCGCTGGTAGCCTGGATAGGCGTCTCGCCCATCCTCGCCTCGCTCGGCACCATGACCCTGATCACCGGCCTGAATATTCTGCTGTCCAACGGCGCGGTGATCTCCGGCTTCCCGGCGGCGATTCAATTTCTCGGCAACGGCGCCGTGCTCGGCGTGCCGGTGGCGCTGATCCTGTTCCTGCTGGTGGCGGTGGGTCTGTGGCTGCTGCTGGAGCACACCACGCTGGGGCGCAGCCTGTACCTGATCGGCTCCAACGAGCAGGCCACCCGCTTCAGCGGCGTGAACACCGCGCGGGTGCAGATCGCGGTGTATATCCTGTCGGCGCTGCTCGGCTGGGGCGCCGCCCTGCTGATGATGGCCAAGTTCAACTCGGCCAAGGCCGGCTACGGCGAATCTTATCTGCTGGTGACCATTCTGGCCTCGGTGCTGGGCGGCATTAACCCGGACGGCGGCTTCGGCCGCATTCTGGGGCTGGTGCTGGCGCTGATCGTGCTGCAAATGTTGGAAAGCGGCCTCAATTTGCTGGGGGTCAGCAGCTACCTGACCATGGCCCTGTGGGGCGGCGTGCTGATCCTGTTTATCGCGTTACAGAATCGAAAAGCCTGAGGAGAAAATAATGGCGAGCTATTTTATTGGCGTAGATGTGGGCACCGGAAGCGCGCGCGCGGGCGTATTCGATCTCAATGGCCGCATGGTCGGCCAGGCCAGCCGGGCCATCGATCTGTACCGGCCGAAGGCGGATTTCGTCGAGCAGTCGTCGGATAACATCTGGCAGGCGGTGTGCAATGCGGTGCGCGACGCGGTCAACCAGGCCGACATCAACCCGATCCAGGTCAAAGGGCTGGGCTTCGACGCCACCTGTTCGCTGGTGGTGCTGGATAAAGAAGGCAAACCGCTGACCGTCAGCCCCTCCGGCCGCACCGAGCAGAACATCATCGTGTGGATGGATCACCGGGCGATCGCCCAGGCCGAGCGCATCAACGCCACCAAACACCGGGTGCTGGACTTCGTCGGCGGCATCATTTCGCCGGAGATGCAGACGCCGAAACTGCTGTGGCTGAAGCAACACATGCCCACCACCTGGGCCAACGCCGGTTACCTGTTCGATCTGCCGGACTTCCTCACCTGGCGCGCCACCCAGGACGCCACCCGCTCGCTGTGCTCGACGGTGTGCAAGTGGACCTATCTCGGCCACGAGCAGCGTTGGGACAAGAGCTACTTCCAGCAGATCGGGCTGGAAGACGTGCTGGAACACGACGCCGCCAAGATCGGCAGCGACGTTAAAATGATGGGCGAGCCGCTGGGCCACGGCCTGACTCAGCGCGCCGCCAGCGAGATGGGGCTGATCGCCGGCACGGCGGTGAGCGTGTCAATCATCGATGCCCACGCCGGCACCCTCGGCACGCTGGGCGCCACCGGCGTCTCCGGCGAGGTGGCCGACTTCAACCGCCGCGTCGCGCTGATCGGCGGCACCTCCACCGGTCATATGGCGATGTCGCGCACCGCGCGCTTTATCGGCGGCGTTTGGGGGCCGTATTACTCGGCGATCCTGCCGGAATACTGGTTGAACGAAGGCGGCCAGTCCGCCACCGGCGCGCTGATCGACCACGTCATCCAGTCGCACCCGTGCTATCAGGAGCTGCTGGCGCAGGCGAAAACTCAGGGCCAGACCATCTATGAGGTGCTGAACGCCATTCTGCGCCGCATGGCCGGCGAGCCGGAGAACATCGCCTTCCTGACGCAGGACATTCACATGCTGCCGTACTTCCACGGCAACCGCTCGCCGCGCGCCAACCCGACGCTGACCGGCATCCTGACCGGGCTGAAGCTGTCGCGCACGCCGGAGGACATGGCGCTGCACTACCTGGCCACCATTCAGGCCATCGCGCTCGGCACCCGCCACATCATCGAAACCATGAACCACAGCGGCTACAGCATCGACACCATCATGGCCAGCGGCGGCGGCACCAAGAACCCGATCTTCGTGCAAGAGCACGCCAACGCTACCGGTTGCGCCATGCTGCTGCCGGAGGAGAGCGAAGCGATGCTGCTGGGCGGCGCGATGATGGGCACCGTGGCGGCCGGCGTGTTCGACACCTTGCCGGAGGCGATGAGCGCCATGAGCCGCATCGGCAAGACGGTGACGCCGCAGACCAACCAGATAAAAAGCTACTACGATCGCAAATACCGGGTGTTCCACGAGCTGTACAACGACCACATGAAATACCGCCGGTTGATGCAGGAGGAGGCGTGATGCAGCAAGAGTGGCGGCAGGCTGTGCAGGGCTGGCAAACCTACAGCCAGGAGCTGGCGCAGCTGGGCGAACGCCTCGATGCGCGCACCTGGCAACGGCTGCTGGCGCTGCTGGCCGACTGCCGCGGTAAAATCGCCGTCACCGGCGTCGGCACCTCGGGGATTGCGGCGCGCAAGATAGCCCATATGCTGGCCTGCGTGGAGCGGCCGGCGGTCTACCTCGACGCCACCGGCGCTGCGCACGGCGATCTGGGTTTTCTGCGCGCCGACGATCTGCTGATCCTGATCTCGCGCGGCGGCAATTCCGACGAGCTGACCCGCCTGCTGCCGACGCTGCAGGCCAAGGGGGTGACGCTGATCGCGGTGACGGAAAACCCGCATTCCGCCATCGCACAGGCGGCGCAGCTGACGATCGCCTCCGGGGTGCAACGGGAGATAGATCCGCTGAACATGCTGGCCACCACCTCGATTGTGCTGGTGTTGGCGATCTTCGACGCCGCCTGCGCCTGCCTGATGACGCGCAGCGGCTATGACAAGGCCGCCTTGCTGGCGGTGCATCCGGCCGGCGGCGTGGGGAAAAGTTTGCGGGAGGAAAACTGAGGGCCCGACACGGCGGGCCCGGCAGACATTACAGCGGCATGTAGATGTCGAAACGGTGGCTTTTGGTCAGCGTGGCGGCGTGCGCCGGCACGTCGGCCAGCGGCGGCGCGTAGTCCGGGCGTTTCACCACCACGCGCTTGGTCGCCAAACGGCGCGCCGGTTCCAGCAGGCCGTCGGCGTCATCGTCGCTGCCCACCAGCGATTGGAACACCCGCATCTCTTTCTTCACCAGCGCGCTTTTCTGCTTGTGCGGGAACATCGGATCGAGATACACCACCTCGGGGCGCGGGCTGAGATCCGCCAGCGCCGTCAGGCTGGAGGCGTGCAGCAGCGTCAGGCGCTCGCGCAGCCACGGGCCGATTTCCGCATCCTGATAGCCGCGCTGCAGGCCATCGTCCAGCAACGCCGCCACCACCGGATTGCGCTCCAGCATCCGCACCCGGCAGCCCAGCGCCGCCAGCACGAAGGCGTCGCGCCCCAGCCCGGCGGTGGCGTCCACCACGTCCGGCAGGTAGCTGCCCTTGATGCCGACCGCCTTGGCCACCGCCTCGCCGCGGCCGCCGCCGAAGCGGCGCCGGTGCGCCATGGCGCCGGAGACGAAATCGACGTAGATCCCGCCCAGCTTCGGCTCGTCGCGCTTGCGCAGTTCCAGCCGCTGCGGGGTCAATACCAGCGCCATCGGCGCGTCGTCGTCGGACGTCAGCCGCCAGCGCTGCGCCAAAACAGACAAGGCGCCGGGATCGGCGCCTGCTTCACACAATAAACACACGCTCACGTGTCGGGTTATCCTTTAATGCCGTAATGGCGCAGCATAGCATCCAGCTGCGGCTCGCGGCCACGGAAGCGTTTGAACAGCGCCATCGGCTCTTCCGAACCGCCGCGCGACAGGATGTTGTCGAGGAAGGATTTGCCGGTCTCGGCGTTGAAAATCCCCTCTTCTTCGAAGCGCGAGTAGGCGTCGGCCGACAGCACTTCCGCCCACAGGTAGCTGTAGTAACCCGCCGCGTAGCCGCCGGCGAAGATGTGGCTGAAGGCGTGCGGGAAGCGGCCCCAGCTCGGCGAAGGCACCACCGCCACCATTTTCTTCACTTCCGCCAGCGTCGGCAGGATCTGCGCCCCTTTCTCCGGGCTGTATTCGAAGTGCATGCGGAAATCGAACAGACCGAACTCCAGCTGGCGCAGAATGAACAGCGCCGCCTGGTAATTCTTGGCCGCCAGCAGCTTGTCGAGCATGGCCTTCGGCAGCGGCTCGCCGCTCTGGTAGTGGCCGGAGATAAACGCCAGCGCTTCCGGCTCCCAGCACCAGTTTTCCATAAACTGGCTCGGCAGCTCGACCGCATCCCACGGCACCCCGTTGATGCCGGAGACGCCGGCGGTATCGATCTGCGTCAGCATGTGGTGCAGACCGTGGCCGAACTCGTGGAACAGCGTCGTCACTTCGTTATGGGTGAACAGCGCCGGCTGGTCGCCCAGCGGGCGGTTGAAGTTGCAGGTCAGGTAAGCGACCGGTTTTTGCAGCGTGCCGTCGGCCTTGCGCAGGCTGCCGACGCAGTCGTCCATCCAGGCGCCGCCGCGTTTGTTTTCGCGGGCGTACAGATCGAGGTAGAAGCTGCCGCGCAGTTCGCCGTCGGCGTCGAACAGATCGAAGAAGCGCACGTCCGGATGCCAGGTATCCACGTCTTTACGCTCTTTGGCGGTGATGCCGTAGATGCGTTTCACCACTTCGAACAGCCCTTCCACCACACGCTGTTCCGGGAAGTACGGGCGCAGCTGCTCGTCGCTGATGGAGAACAGGTGCTGCTTCTGTTTTTCGCCGTAATAGGTGATGTCCCAGGCGTCGAGCTCGTCCACGCCATAGTGCTGTTTGGCGAAGGCGCGCAGCTGCGCCAGCTCCTGCTCGGCCTGCGGGCGGGCGCGCTTGGCCAGATCGCTCAGGAAGCCGATCACCTGCTCCGGGCTTTCCGCCATCTTGGTCGCCAGCGACTTGTCGGCGTAGGTGTCAAAGCCCAGCAGCTGAGCCAGCTCGTGGCGCAGCGCCAGCGTTTCCGCCATCACTTCGCTGTTGTCCCATTTGCCGGCGTTCGGCCCCTGGTCAGAGGCGCGGGTGGCGAAGGCGCGGTACATCTCTTCACGCAGCGCGCGGTTGTCGGCGTAGGTCAGCACCGGCAGGTAACTCGGCATGTCCAGCGTCAGCAGCCAGCCGTCCTGCTCTTTGGCCTGCGCCATCGCCTGGGCCTGCGCCAGGGCGCTTTCCGGCAGGCCGCTCAGCTCGGCTTCGTCGGTAATCAGTTTGCTCCAGCCCATGGTGGCGTCGAGCACGTTGTTGCTGTAGGTAGAGCCCAGTTCGGACAGGCGCGCGACGATCTCGCCGTAGCGCTGCTGTTTGTCCGCCGACAGGCCGATGCCCGACAGCTCGAAGTCGCGCAGCGCGTTGTCCACCGCCTTGCGCTGCGGCACGCTCAGCGTCTCGAACGCCGCGCCCTCTTTCAGGCTGCGGTAGGCCTGGTACAGCCCTTCGTGCTGGCCGACCCAGGTGCCGTACTCGGACAGCAGCGGCAGCGCCTGCTCATAGGCGGCGCGCAGCTCCGGGCTGTTTTTCACCGAGTTCAGGTGCCCGATCGGCGACCAGATGCGCGACAGGCGATCGTCCGACTCCGCCAACGGCTGACACAGATTGTCCCAGGTGAACGGCCCCGGCTGCGCGACCACGCGCTCTACCGCAGCGCGGCAGTCCGCCAGCGCGGATTGCACCGCAGGCACGATATCTTCAGGGCGGATCGCCGAAAACGGCGGCAGGGAAAACGGGGTCAGCAACGGATTTGTCATAGGGCAGTCCTGATTAGCGTTGGGGCCCGCCACTGGGGCGAGCCTTAAAATGCGTATGAATCTCTAACATGGAGCCAGGCAACAGGAAAATCAATGCCCGGCGTTGATCGTTCGTGCCTTAAACGGCGCATTGGCGAATGCGGGCGGCCAGCGCCGCCAGCTGTTCGTCGTCGGCGCGCGCCGCATCGTGGGAGGAGATATAACCTTCGTAACGCGTGAAAAACTTCGGCGAGGTCGATTCGATCGGCCGCCACTGCTCCAGCGACGCGGTGCCGTGCAGCGGGATCAGTTTGGCATGCACATGGTCGACGCCGTAACCCTCGAACACCATGCCGCAGCGGCCGACGTCGTCGAACGCGCGATCCAGCTGCCGCGCCACCCGCTTGGTCGCCAGCATCAACGCACTCAGCACCTCGTCCGGCAGGTCAAACGCGTAGCTCGGGTGGTGCGCCTTGGGGATCACCACGCTGAAGCCGTCGGTGTTGGGAAAGATGGACAGGAACGCCAGATGGTCGTCGTCTTCCCAGATTTTATGGCACGGCGCCTTGCCCGCCACGATGTCGCAAAAAATGCAGCTCATCCTTTCTCCTTGTGATTCACAGCGTTTCAACCCGTTCGAATTCTTCGAATACCAGCCACATGTCCGGCGCAAAGCTCCCCTCGCGGGTAAAGAATGCCTGATGCCCCTCGCGCCAAAATGCCAGGCTTTTGTCGCCTTCGCCCTCTTTGGCCGCCATCTCGGCGGTCACCTGGTCGTAACGCACCAGGCGCAGCGCCAGGGTCCTGATCACGCAGGCCGGTTCGCCGCGGCCATCGAGAACGATGCTGTAATCGCCGATCCTCGGGGTTGGTTCCCGACGATAGCTCGCATAGGAACTGCAGGTGGCGGTTTTATCCCCGCTCAGCACCAACCCCAGCAGTTCGTCGGCTAACGCGGGGCCGTCGCCGAACGCCCAGCGCGCCGCGTCGGGGTAATTCGCCAAAATCGCCTGTTTGCTCATCGTCCTGTCCCTTTCTGTTAACGTCTGCGGCAACGGAGTCCGGTTTTTCCCGGCCAGACAGTTTATACTGTGCAGATTATAAGCCTTATTGCATTGAATGCTCCGTCTGCGGAGCACAAGGAACCGCCACTCGTCATGTTAAGTTATCGCCACAGTTTCCACGCCGGCAACCACGCCGACGTGCTCAAACACACCGTTCAGAGCCTGATCATCGAGTCGCTGAAGGAAAAAGAGAAGCCGTTCCTGTATCTGGATACCCACTCGGGCGCGGGCCGTTATCAGCTCAGCGGCGAACACGCCGAGCGCACCGGCGAATACCTGGAAGGCATCGGCTTGCTGTGGCAACGCGACGATCTGCCCGAGGAGCTGGCGGCCTACATGAGCGTGGTGCACAACTTCAACCGTTCCGGCACGCTGCGCTACTACCCCGGTTCGCCGCTGATCGCCCGCCAGCTGCTGCGCCCTCAGGATAAAATTCACCTGACCGAGCTGCACCCGAGCGATTACCCGCTGCTGCGCAGCGAGTTCCAGAAAGACGAGCGCGCCAAAGTGCAGCGCGCCGACGGCTATCAGCAGCTGAAATCCCAGCTGCCGCCACCGTCGCGCCGCGGCCTGATCCTGATGGACCCGCCGTATGAAATGAAGACCGATTACCAGGACGTGGTCAAAGGCATTCAGGAAGGCTACAAGCGTTTCGCCACCGGCACCTACGCGCTGTGGTACCCGGTGGTGATGCGCCAGCAGATCAAACGCATGCTGCGCGATCTGGAAGCCACCGGCATTCGCCGCATCCTGCAGATCGAGCTGGCGGTGAAACCCGACAGCGATCAGCGCGGCATGACCGCCTCCGGCATGATCGTCATCAACCCGCCGTGGAAGCTGGAGCAGCAGATGAAAAACGTGCTGCCGTGGCTGCACAAGGTGCTGGTGCCGTCGGGCATCGGCCACCATCTGGTCAACTGGGTGGTACCGGAATAATCCCCGGCAGGGCGCGCTTTGCCGCGCCCTGCGTCCGCCTATCGCAGCCATCGACGCAATCTTTGCGACAAACCCCGGTCAGGCGTTAAACTCTTACCCTCTTCAAATTCACAACTCATGGAAATCCCAGATGACGAAACATTACGATTATCTAGCAATTGGCGGCGGCAGCGGCGGTATCGCATCGATCAACCGGGCAGCCATGTACGGCCAAAAGTGTGCGCTGATTGAAGCCAAAGAGCTGGGCGGCACCTGTGTAAACGTGGGTTGTGTACCGAAAAAAGTCATGTGGCACGCGGCGCAGATCGCCGAGGCCATCCATCAGTACGGCCCGGACTACGGCTTCGACACCACCGTCAACGCCTTCGACTGGAAAAAGCTGGTCGCCAACCGCACCGCCTATATCGACCGCATTCACAACTCCTACGATAACGTGCTGGGCAAGAACAAGGTTGACGTGATCAAAGGGTTCGCGCGCTTCGTGGATGCGCACACCGTGGAAGTGAACGGCGAAACCATCACCGCCGATCACATCCTGATCGCCACCGGCGGCCGCCCAAGCCATCCGGCTATTCCGGGCGCGGAATACGGTATCGACTCCGACGGCTTCTTTGAGCTGGACGCCATGCCGAAACGCGTCGCCGTGGTGGGCGCCGGCTATATCGCCGTAGAGATCGCCGGCGTGCTGAACGCGCTGGGCGCGGAAACGCACCTGTTCGTGCGCAAGCACGCGCCGCTGCGCACCTTCGATCCGATGATCGTCGACACCCTGGTGGAAGTGATGAACACCGAGGGGCCGAGCCTGCATACCGAATCGGTGCCGAAAGCAATCGTCAAGAACGCCGACGGCAGCCTGACGCTGCAGCTGGAAAACGGCAAGGCATTCACCGTCGACTGCCTGATTTGGGCCATCGGCCGCGAACCGGCGACCGACAACCTGAACCTCGGCGTGACCGGGGTGAAAACCAATGAGAAAGGCTACATCGACGTCGATAAGTTCCAGAACACCAACGTCAAAGGCATCTACGCGGTGGGCGACAACACCGGCGCGGTAGAACTGACCCCGGTCGCCGTGGCCGCTGGCCGCCGCCTGTCCGAGCGCCTGTTCAACAACAAGCCGGACGAGCACCTGGACTACAGCAACATCGCCACCGTGGTGTTCAGCCACCCGCCGATCGGCACCGTCGGTCTGACCGAGCCGGAAGCCATCGAGAAATTCGGCGCGGACAACGTGAAGGTGTACAAATCCTCCTTCACCGCCATGTACAGCGCCGTCACGCAGCACCGCCAGCCGTGCCGCATGAAGCTGGTGTGCGCGGGTAAAGAAGAGAAGATCGTCGGCCTGCACGGCATCGGCTTCGGCATGGACGAGATCCTGCAGGGCTTCGCGGTGGCGGTGAAGATGGGCGCCACCAAGAAGGACTTCGACAACACCGTGGCTATCCACCCGACTGCGGCGGAAGAGTTCGTCACCATGCGCTGAGGCGCTACGTTTATCCTTCTCTCAGGCCGGGGTAAATACCGGCCTGTTCTTTTTGTGCGGTTTACTATTCCCTTCGCACCCGCCTGCTTTTTCTGCCATTATTCTGCCTGATAAATTAGCGGGACTGATACAAACCTCCCCGCGCCTCTGGAGAACGCCGATGCTGTTCAAACTATGCAAAACCCTTGCGATGGCCTGCGTGGCCCTGATTATCGCCCAGAGCAGCGCGCTCAGCTTTACCCTGGAAGTGGCGGGCAAGATCGACAACGTGACCGATCCGGTCAAAAAAAGCTATCTGTTCACCGATAAACAGCTGTTGGCGATGCCGGTGCACAGCATCACGACCTCCACCTCCTGGACGCCGCAGAGGAAGTTTGAAGGGATTTCGGTGGCCGACATCCTGGAGCGCGTCGGCGCCAAGGGCGAGACGCTGACCTTCTACGCGCTGAACGATTATTACATCGACGTGCCGTTGTCCGACGTCAAGAAGTACAACATGATCCTGGCCTACAAGATGGACGGGGAGATGCTGAAGCTCAGAAACTTCGGCCCGCTGTTCCTGGTTTACCCGCGTGACGCCGCCGGGCCTGAGCTGAACTCGCCGTTGTACAACTCGCGCTTTATCTGGCAAGTCGACAGGATCGTGATCAAATGAAGCTGACGACCTTTAAGAACGGCAGCAGGCTGGCGATACCGGCCATCTTCGCCGCGCTGTTTCTGGTGGCTTCGACCGTCACGCTCTATTACTACAGCGCCACCCTGTCGAAGAAAGGGCTGTATGCCATCGCCGGCACGCAGGAGAACTACTCCTGGTCGATCGCCAAGTTCTCCATCAAGCTGGCGGAATTCGACACGTTCGTCGAGCAGCAGAGCCACGCGCCGCAGGTGGACAACGACAACCTGCGGCTGCGGTTCGAAATCCTCTATTCGCGCTTTTACTTGCTGGAAACCGTCTCCGAATCCACGCAACCGCTGTACGCCGAGCCGGGCTACCCGGAAGTGGTCAAGCAGATGCGCCTGCAGATGGATCGCATCGATAAACTGCTGGATAACCCGAAAATCGACTTCAATCAGGTTTTCGCGGCCATGAAGGCCATTAAGCCTTACGCCATCGAAATGGCCAACCTGACCGACCACGCCGAGGTGAAGCAGCGCACCGCCGCCTATGAGGACTACATCGAGAAACGGCACATCATTTTCTATGGGCTGGTGATTGTCATGTTCTCGGTGATCGCGCTGATCGCCATCACCCTGATCGTGTTCCGTCAGCAGCGGCTGACCATTCGCCAGCAGGCCAAGGCGATCGAGGCGGAGAAAGCGACCCGCACCAAAAACGCCTTCCTCGGCGCCATCGGCCACGAACTGCGCACCTCATTGCAGAGCGTGATGTCGGCCATCGACGTGCTGGTGAATACCCGGGTATCGGCGGAGCATGCGGACACCTTCCAGCGGCTGGAGACCGCCGCGCAGCAGATCGAAAGCCAAATGAAAGATCTGACCGACTACGCGCACCTCGACAGCGGCATGATGGAGCTGCGCATCGTGCCGTTCGACGCGCAGAAGCTGATCGCGGAGACCGCCAACGAAATCGCTACTTTGACCCGCAAAGAGCAGGTCAAACTGAGCTGCGAGGTGGAGTGCAGCCACCTGTTGGTGCATTCCGACCCGCTGCGCATCCGGCAGATTATCGTCAACCTGCTGACCAACGCCTACAAATACACCGAAAGCGGCAGCATTACGCTGCACAGCTGTCTGCGCCGTCAACCCGGCGGCAGTTCGCTGATTATCGAAGTGACCGACACCGGCATCGGTATCGAAAAAGACCAGCTCGATCAGATCTTCAAACCCTTTACCCAGTTGGATCAGTCGCATACCAAGCAATATGCCGGCGTGGGGATGGGGTTGGCGATCGTGCACGGCCTGGTGACGCTGCTCGACGGCACCATCACGGTGTACAGCGAAATCAAGAAGGGCAGCACCTTTATCGTCAGCATTCCGGTGCAGATCAGTGAAGAAGAACGCGCCGACGAGCCCGCCACCGCCAATACCTCTCTGCAGCAGAAACCGCAGCAGGTGCTGGTGGTGGATGACAACAAGTCGGTGGGTGACGCCTTTGCGGCGTTGCTGGATAAGCTGGGTTACCAGCACGAACTGTGCGACTCGCCGGAGCGCGCGCTGCAGAAACTGCTCAGGCGCCCTTATGACGCGCTGTTGCTGGATCTGCAGATGCCGGGCATCGACGGCGCCGCCCTGGCCAGGCAGCTGCGCAATCGTCGCGGCCCCAACCGCCATGTGCCGATCATCGGCATCAGCGCCTACACGCCGGAGCAACTCACGGCGGATCAGCGCGCGCTGTTCGACAACTACCTGATGAAGCCGGTTCGGCTGGATGCGCTGTCGAACGCGCTGGCCGAGGTGTTCCCCGCTAAAGATTAAAACAGCGTTGCAGTGCGGCTTCGATCACATGGAGCCGCACCGGTTTTTCATAAGGGCCGAGCACATCGTACTCGCGCATCGCCTGAGCGATTTCCGATTCGCGTCGATCGGTGCCCAGCTCACCGGTCAGCACCAGTACCGGCGCGTCCGGGTTGTCGGAGGCGCGGATGGTGGCGATACAGCGATCCGCCGTTTCTTCACCGATCAGCCAGTCCACCACGTAACCGTCGAACAGGCTTTGCTGCAACGCCTGACAGAAGCTGTCGACGTCGTAAAACGCCACCGCGTTGAAACCGCAGCCGCCAAGATACTTGGCCAACTCATCGGCCGCCTGATGCGAATCGTCCAATACCGCAATGCTCAGACGCTCGTCGTCGCCATAGCCGGGCCGGATTTCGATCAGCTCGACGCCATAACGCGGCCCTGCCGGCGCCTCATCGGCGCGATAGATATGCCATTGCCCCTCGATGCGCAGCGCCACAAATTCCGCCGGCCGCCCGGCGGGAAGCTCGTCGCCGATGTGCCCGACGCAAGGCATCGCGACCCCTGCCACAAAAAAGATGGCATCGCGCGCCATGTTCGGTTCGGCCGCCTCGTGTTCGGCACTCAAATCGGCGATCGCCGCCGGCGTTTCTCCGAGCGCGGCCGCGACGCTGTTGATCTGTTCCAGCGTCCAGGGGCTTTGCCCTTTCAATTTGCGGTGCGCATGTGAAAAACTCAGATCCAAGATGCGGCTGAGCTCTCGGGCATGCTGACGTTTTCCAATCCCGTAATGTAAAAACAGCTCTCTGACCCGATTGGCAATCGACTGTGAATCGAATTTTTGGTGATTATTATCCATTTGTTCCTTCGATTTTTTTTACTGATTTATCAGTCGTTTTGATTATTTCTGCTGAAAAAGCCACATCTAAAACTAGCATCCCATGCAATTATGCGTTAAAAACGTTGCTTGACATACCATGTTGCATCGTCAAACATGGTATCAAAAGAGACATACAGCAATACACTATAAAAAAACAACACCAGCACGTTTTTTAATAATAACCATAGTAACACCAGGGAAAATTTGTTCCGTTGCCGCTACTGAGACGATGCTCACATCGCTCGGACTGCATAAGCAAAACGGGGCTTGAGCCTTTAGCGCTAATCTGTTTTACCCACTTTTGAGCCGGGATCCGTCAGGGTCCCGGTTTTTTATTGTCCTGACGCCGCGCCATCATACGTTCTCCCCCCACCGCCGCAAATAAAAACGGAGCCGGCATGCCGGCTCCGTTGTCGTTGTAATGACCGCTGAACGTCAGAAGCGCCAGGTGAAGCCGGCGTTGACGCTGTTATCCTGATGGTGCTGCGACAGCAGCCCGCCGTAGCCCAGCGACAGCGAAGCGTTTTCGTTCACCGCCACTTCCGCGCCCGCCTTCAGCACCATGCCGTCGCGCGACACCGGCACGCTGTCCACCACGAACGGCGCGTTGCCGCCGTTGAACCGCAGCCCGGTGCCGCGCTCCAGCCCGCCGTACTGGTGTTGCCATCCCAGCTCGCTACGCAGCGCCACCGTCGTGCCCGGGGTCACCTGCCACGCGGTGTCCGCACGCAGCCCCAGCGTCGACACCGTCGCATCCGTGTGCTGCTTGTCGCCGCGCAGCGCCGCCGCGCCGCCGCTTTCCGCGATGCCGTTGTTTTCGAAGTTCACGTACGCCAGGTTGACGAACGGCTCCAGGTTCAGCCACTCGCCCTGCACGCTGTAGCCCGCTTCCGCGAACAGCTGTTCGGTGCGCGCGCTGTACTTCGCCGTGTCACGGTCCGACTGCATCCCGTAGTTCACCGACCGTTTGGTGTCGATGCGGTGCCAGGTGTAGCCCGCCCCGCCACGCAGCGCCAGCGCCCCGAACTGCTTGTCGCCGTACGCCGCCAGGTGGTAGTTGTCGCTGTCCGCCTTCGACCCGTAGCCGCCGTGCAGCGAGGTGCGGGTGTAGCCGGTCGCTACCCCCAGCCGCCAGTCGGCCGCCGCCGCCGAGTCCAGCCCCACCAGTACCCCGTAGGTCGAGGCCTGATAACCCGTGGCGTTGGCGTCGCCCGACGCGTGGTCCCACGCCCCCAGCAGCTGCGCCCAGGCGCCGTCCTCATCCGCCTTGATGGCCGACGAGCTCGCCAGCCCTTCCGCCTGACGCAGCCGCCCGTTCAGCGCCTCACGCAGGTAGCGGCTGTCGTTCACCAGCGCCGACGCGATATCCGCATGGATTTGCCCCGACAGCTGACGGAACGCCTGCCGCGCCTCACCCGCCGTGCCGCTGGTGAGCAGGCTCTCGTACACCGGGTTGCCCGCCGCCAGCGTATCCGCCGCCGCCGCCACCGCCCGCTCGTTCGACGTTTGCGCCACGCTGGCGAAGCTCGTGCCGTTGCGCCCGACGCTCAGCGTCACCCCGGCCGGCTGGTAGCTCAGCCCGGTGCCGAGGAACAGGTAGTTCGGCGCCACCGCGTCAAACTGCCCGCTCACCCCCTGCTGCGCGCTCAAAATGTTGTACTGCTGGCCCAGCAGGCTACGCACCTCGCTTTGCGTCAGCAGATTGGGGCTGTTCTCCAGCGAGACCGTCACCTCGCCGCCGCCGATCGTCGCCGCTCCGCTGCTCTGGATCCGATCGCTCTGGCCGTTCGGCCCCACTTCCACCGCGTAGCGCGAACCCGGTTCGAAGCTGACGTTGCCGGTCACGTTCAGGGTGCCGATCGAATTGCCCGGCGCCACGGTGCCGCCGCGGCGGGCGGTCAGCGAACCGACCGTGCCGCTGCCGCCGACGATGCCGCCGCTCTGCACGCTGACGTCCGAGGTGACCGAGCCGTTGATCGCCAGTCGGCCCTGATTGACCAGCGTCGGGCCGGAATAGGTGTTGGCGCCGGTCATGACCAGCGTGCCCATCCCTTCCTTGGTCAGGCCGCCGTGGCCGGAGATGTTATTGGAGTAAACGTCCAACTCACAGCTGATATCGTCACACTTCCTGGCATGCAACGTACCGGCATCCACCTCGGCGCCCAGTCCCGGAATATTGACGACAAACTGGGTCGGGCCGTAGGCCACGCCCGTCGGATCCGGGATGCGGAACTCTGCGGGAATATCCTCGACGGTATAGAACATGCCCGGGCCGTTGATGGCCTTGCCCAGGTTGATCATCCCCCAGCCGTAGAGCGCGTCGATGCCCGGCGCGCCCATGTCGGTGGCGGTGGTTTTCAGCACGTCGGCAATCTGCGCCGAGTTCATGTACGGGAAACGCTGCAGCAACACCGCCACTGCGCCGGTGACGTGCGGGGTCGCCATCGAGGTGCCGTTTTTATTGCCGTAGTCCGACACCAGATTGGCCGGATCGGAACCGTTGGCCACGGTGCTGTAGATTTTGCTGCCCGGCGACGAGACGCAGAAGCTGGCGGTATAGCCGCAGCGGGACGAGAAGCTGCTGATGGTGTAAGGCACGCTGTTGGCCGATGCCGCATCCTGCGCCACGCTGGCGACCGACAGCCAGTTCGGCGCGATGTCCGGTACGAAGTAGGCCAGCCCGCTGATCACATCCGGTTGGTTGTAATTGCCGTCGTTACCGGCGGCGAACAGCACCAGAATATTTTTGCGCGCCGCGTCGATGGCGCCCTGATAGCCTGCGCCGGCCAGGCTACCGAGCAGCGGCTTGACCTGATCGAATTGCTCCTGCGCATCCTTCAGCTCGAAGTGCAGCGCGTTAGGATCGCGGCCGCCGTCGGACAGGAAATCGGGAATGCTGACGCCCCAGCTGTTGTTAATCACCCGCACGCCGCTCTTGATCATCGCCTGCCAGCCGGCATTGGTGACGGCGCCGTCCAGGCCGAGGAATTCGCCGTACGCCGGGCCGTCGTTGTCATTATCGACGCTGATCACCTGCGAATCGAAGGCCACGCCGTGCATGCCGACGCCGTCGCGATTCGCCGCGCTGATCCCCGCGACGTGCACCCCGTGATTGCTCAGCATGCCCTGCGAACCGCTGTAGAAGTGGAAGGTGCCGTCGAAGTAAAAGCGATCGCCGGCGTTAATTCCCGGCCGGTGCGGATCGGTATAGGCGCGGTAGCCTTCGGTGACGACGTTGATCAGTTTGCCGTCGCCGGCGAATTCGGGATGGCGGTTAACCGGAGTGTCGAAAATGCCCACCTTTTGCCCTTTGCCGGTGTAGCCGGCGGCGTAGGCCTCATCGGCGTGGATCGCCCCCAACCCCCAGTTGGCGTTGAATTCAGCGCTGCGCCAGCTGGCCGGATCGCCGGGTTGGCCATTCACCTCGTGCGGCGCCGCCTGCGCATACCCTGCCAGCGCCATGCAGCAGACCAGCGCATTCAGCCGCCACGGCGAGCGACGAACGTTTCCTTTGCTATCAAAACCCATTGTTGTTGTCATTTCCTTACCTTTTGCTTGTTATTGGCCGACGCCCCAGGTGCGCCGGGTTCTCATTAGCAGGATGTGAAAAAGGAACCACCCGCAGGCGGTTCCCGTACAAGGATTGAGTCGATGTTGCTTAGAAACGCCAGGTGAAGCCGGCGTTGACGCTGTTGTCCTGATGGTGCTGCGACAGCAGCCCGCCGTAGCCCAGCGACAGCGAGGCGTTTTCGTTCACCGCCACTTCCGCCCCCGCCTTCAGCACCATGCCGTCACGCGACACCGGCACGCTGTCCACCACGAACGGCGCGTTGCCGCCGTTGAACCGCAGCCCGGTGCCACGCGCCAGCCCGCCGTACTGGTGTTGCCATCCCAGCTCGCTACGCAGCGCCACCGTCGTGCCCGGGGTCACCTGCCACGCGGTGTCCGCACGCAGCCCCAGCGTCGACACCGTCGCATCCGTGTGCTGCTTGTCGCCGCGCAGCGCCGCCGCGCCGCCGCTTTCCGCGATGCCGTTGTTTTCGAAGTTCACGTACGCCAGGTTGACGAACGGCTCCAGGTTCAGCCACTCGCCCTGCACGCTGTAGCCCGCTTCCGCGAACAGCTGTTCGGTGCGCGCGCTGTACTTCGCCGTGTCACGGTCCGACTGCATCCCGTAGTTCACCGACCGTTTGGTGTCGATGCGGTGCCAGGTGTAGCCCGCCCCGCCACGCAGCGCCAGCGCCCCGAACTGCTTGTCGCCGTACGCCGCCAGGTGGTAGTTGTCGCTGTCCGCCTTCGACCCGTAGCCGCCGTGCAGCGAGGTGCGGGTGTAGCCGGTCGCTACCCCCAGCCGCCAGTCGGCCGCCGCCGCCGAGTCCAGCCCCACCAGTACCCCGTAGGTCGAGGCCTGATAACCCGTGGCGTTGGCGTCGCCCGACGCGTGGTCCCACGCCCCCAGCAGCTGCGCCCAGGCGCCGTCCTCATCCGCCTTGATGGCCGACGAGCTCGCCAGCCCTTCCGCCTGACGCAGCCGCCCGTTCAGCGCCTCACGCAGGTAGCGGCTGTCGTTCACCAGCGCCGACGCGATATCCGCATGGATTTGCCCCGACAGCTGACGGAACGCCTGCCGCGCCTCGCCCGCCGTGCCGCTGTTGAGAACGCTTTCGTACACCGGGTTGCCCGCCGCCAGCGCATCCGCCGCCGCCGCCACCGCCCGCTCGTTCGGCGTCTGCGCCACGCTGGCGAAGCTCGTGCCGTTGCGCCCGACGCTCAGCGTCACCCCGGCCGGCTGGTAGCTCAGCCCGGTGCCGAGGAACAGGTAGTTCGGCGCCACCGCGTCAAACTGCCCGCTCACCCCCTGCTGCGCGCTCAGGATGGTGTACTGCTGGCCCAGCAGGCTGCGCACCTCGCTTTGCGTCAGCAGGTTGGCGCTGTTCTCCAGCGTCACCGCCACCTCGCCGCCGCCGATCGTCGCCGAGCCGCTGCTCTGGATCCGATCGCTCTGGCCGTTCGGCCCCACTTCCACCGCGTAGCGCGAACCCGGCTCGAAGCTGACGTTGCCCGCCACGTTCAAGGTGCCGATCGAGTTGCCCGGCGCCACGGTGCCGCCGCGGCGGGCGGTCAGCGAACCGACCGTGCCGCTGCCGCCGACGATGCCGCCGCTCTGCACGCTGACGTCCGAGGTGACCGAGCCGTTGATCGCCAGCCGCCCCTGATTGACCAGCGTCGGGCCGGAATAAGTGTTGTTACCGGTCAGCACCAGGGTGCCGATACCCTGCTTGGTCAGGCCGCCGTGGCCGGAGATATCGTTGCTCCAGACGTCCAGCCCGCACAGCACATCGCTGCAGACGCGCTCGGTCGGTTTGCCCTTGTCCAGCACCGCGCCGACGCCCGGCAGATCCACCACGAATTGGGTCGGGCCGTAAGCCACGCCCGTCGGATCCGGAATACGGAACTCCGCCGGAATATCCTCGGCGGTCACCAACATGCCTGGCCCGTTGATAGCCTTGCCCAGGTTGATCATCCCCCAGCCGTAGAGCGCGTCGATGCCCGGCGCGCCCATGTCGGTGGCGGTGGTTTTCAGCACTTCCGCCACCTGTGCGCCGCTCAGATACGGGAAACGCTCCATCAGCACCGCAACGCTGCCGGCCACGTGCGGCGCCGCCATCGAGGTGCCGCTGTATTTGGCGTAGCCGGTCGTCAGATTCTCCACGCTGGTGCCTTCAATCACCGAGCTGTATACCCGGGTGCCCGGCGCCGAAACGCAGAAGCTGGCGGTGTAGCCGCAGCGGGAAGAGAAGGTGCTGATGCTGTAGTCGCCGGTATTGGTGGGATCCTGCAAGCTGGCGACCGACAGCCAGTTCGGTGCAATCTCCGGCACGAAATAGGCCAGGCCGGCCATGGCATCGGGGTTATTCAGATTGCCGTCGTTACCGGCGGCGAAGATGGTGACCACGCCGCTGCGCGCCGCGTCGATCGCGCCCTGATAGGCGCCGCCGGGCTTGGTGCCCAGGATCGTTTTGATCTGATCGAACTGCTTTTGCGCATCGTTTACTGTGAAATGCGGATAAGCCGGGTCATAACCCCCCTCATCAAACTTTTCGGTAATGCCGATGCCCCAGCTGTTGTTGATGATGCGCGCGCCGCTGGCCACCAGCGCATCCCAACCGGCCTGGTACACCGCGCCGTCGTTGCCGAGGATGATGCCGTCCTCCGGGCCGGGATCGCCGTTTTCGGCACTGATGATCTGCGCATTGAACGCCACGCCGTGCATGGCGCCGCCGTCGCGGCTGCCGGCGGCGATGCCGCCCACGTGGGTACCGTGCGAACCGAGCGTGCCATCGGAGTCCACGCTCGGCGTACCGTCATAGCGGAAAGTGTCGCCTTTTTTCACCGGAATATAGGGATCGGTGTATTCGCGGATGCCTTCGGTAACCAGATTGATCACCTTATTCTCACCGGCAAACTCCGGGTGCTTGGCGTAGACCGGCTGATCGAAAATGCCAAGTTTGATGCCTTTTCCGGTATAACCGGCGGCGTAGGCCTGGTCGGCGTGGATCGCCCCCAGCCCCCATTCCGCGTTGAACTCACTGCTGCGCCAGCTGGCCGGATCGCCCGCTTTGCCGTTCTCTATATAGCTGGAGGCCTGCGCGCCGCCGATCGCCGTCAGGCAGATCAGCATCGCGCTCCATTGTGCGCGATGAACTCCGATTTCAGGCCAGCCGAAGGCCGCCCGAGCGGATTTAACTCCTCTAAGTTTCTTCTCCATCCCAGATACCGTCCGTTGTTGTTTGCAAATGTTTTATAAGATTTTTTGTGTAACAGTTTGGTAACACCAAATAAATAAAGCACAACAATCTCAAGTGCGCTTAATGTGTCACTCGGCAGTTCGGTGGGCGGAGAGAACGTTTCAGGGATGAATCAGACGGGGGACGATAAGGAAAGAGAATGATCTCGCTCAGCGCTGAGGCGGCATTTATTCGCGGGGGATAATTAAATTAATACAATGATAAATAATGATATTTAATTAAAAGACAACCAAAGAAAGCGTCGCCTGAAAAGTGCTTAACAGGCGCTTTTTATCACTTTTAATTATAACTTTTGCCAATATTTACTCAGTGAATTATGCTGATTTTTCACTCAGGCAGCGGCAAAAATTGGATTATCCTGCTGATGTTTTTTTGCTGTTCATCGCATCCTCTTCCGCCTGACGCAGGATGGCTTTGGCCATCCATTGCGTGACATCCTGGATACCCTCAAGCTCCAGCCCCCAGATATCTTTCAGCACCAGGAACACCTCAGAACCGTAAATCAGCGAGAAAGCATGAATCACTCTCTGTAAAGAATCTGGCGGCAGTTTACCCTGCAACGGCTCTACCGCCAGCGCCAGCAGCCGCTTGCGGTTGCCGCGCACGAACTTTTCGCCCGGCGTGGCGTGCGCCCACTGCTGCAAAGAGAGCTGCAATGCGGCGCGCAGCGCCCCTTCGTGTCGCTCCATCTGAGGATAGGCCAACGTCAGCAACTGCTGGATGCGCTTCAGGGCATCGTCGTCCTGCGGGCGCCACGCCAGAATAGGCCCCAGACTTTCCGCCACCACCGCAGTAATTAATGCGCTTTGGGTCGGGAAATAGCGGTAGGCGGTCGCGCGCGATACCTGCGCATGCGCCGCCAGATCGGTGATCGATGGAAACGCGCCCTCGCCATACAGCGTCATTGCGCTGGCCAGCAACAAACGATGTGTTTTCGCCCGGGCGGAGGTCAGAGAAAGGTCGGACGGGGTGGGAAAAGCATTTATCGGCACTTAAACCTCATACATCTGTACACGCTTGCGCGACAGGCGAGACGCCACTGCCGACAGGTTGACGACAAAGGGTTGGCCGCGCAAAAAGCTCAAAAATGAGACAGGAGTCCCATTTTGCACTGAGCTGCCCTTGCAAAAATGATACTGCCGTCTCATTATATAAATACATTAATCAATTTAATTTAAATGCCAACACCAGGGCACCTAAAAAAATATAATACATTAATTTTTAAATAAAAATTAGAAACACCCCGGAAAAATCCATGAAAGATACTTCAAATTTTGTCTATATTGCTACCACAGCAGATACGAAAGGACAAGAGTTGGAGTATGTGCGGCGGCTGATTGCCAGCCTGAATTTACCTACGCGAACCGTCGATCTCTCCACCCGAAGCTTGCCGTTTGACTCCCCGGCCGATATCGGCCCAGAAGAGGTCGCTCGCCACCATCCGGCGGGCGCAGGCGCGGTCTTTCTAGCCAGCCGCGGCCAGGCAATCGCCGCCATGGCGACCGCTTTCGAACGTTTTATCCTGACGCGCCGCGATATCGCCGGCCTGCTTGGCCTGGGCGGCTCCGGCGGCACCGCCATCATCACGCCGGCAATGCAGCAGTTGCCGATTGGCCTGCCGAAATTGATGGTCTCGAGCATGGCGGCGGGAGACGTTTCCGCCTATGTCGGCGCCAGTGATATCAGCATGTTGTATTCGGTCACCGATCTCGCCGGCCTGAACCGTATCTCGCGCCGGGTGCTGGGCAATGCGGCGCGCCAGATAGCCGGCGCAGTCCGCTTCGCCGCTGTCGATCATCACGACGACAAGCCCGCAATCGGCCTGACGATGTTTGGCGTCACCACCCCCTGCATTCAGGCGCTGGTTGCCGATCTTGAGCCGCAATGGGACTGCCTGACGTTTCACGCGACCGGCAGCGGTGGCAGAGCGCTGGAAAAACTGATCGATAGCCGGCAACTGCACGGCGCCATCGATTTGACCACCACCGAAGTGACCGATTACCTGTTTGGCGGTGTGCTGCCCTGCAATGCAGATCGTTTCGGTGCTATCGCGCGTACCGGCATCCCGTGCGTACTCTCCTGCGGCGCGATCGACATGATCAACTTCGGCGCGCTGAATACGGTGCCGGCTCGCTACGCGAACCGCCTGCGCCATCATCACAATCCGCAAGTGACGCTGGTGCGCACCAGCCCGCGGGAAAATGCGCTAATCGGACATTGGATTGGCGAGAAAATCAACGCCTGCGCGGGCGAAGTGCGCTTCGTGATCCCGGCGGGCGGCGTGTCGGCGCTGGATGCCCCTGGGCAACCGTTCTGGGATCCCGCAGCGCTGGCCGCCTTTACGCAAACGTTGGAGGAGACGGTGCACGCCACCCATAAGCGCCGGTTAATAAAAACGCCTTACCATATTAACGATCCGCGCTTTGCGCAGGCCGTTGCCGAACAGTTCCGACATATTGCCGGTGGGGAATGATAATCACTCGCTGCCGGGTCTGCCGGAGATAACGCCGAAAAAAAAGGCCAGACAAATAGTCTGGCCCTTTTTTATTTACCGCGAGCGTATATTACTGACCGGAGGACATCTGCTCCTTCATTTTATTCATATGGTCCATCATCTTTTGCTCACGTTTCTGATAATTCTCATTGTATTGTTTTTTCTGCTCAGGGGTCAGCAGGTTATACATTTTATTTTCCGCCTTGGCGCGTTCCAGCATGCGTTCGGATTGCGCTTTGCCGATCGCGTCAATTTGCGCCTTCGCCTTCGCTTCATCGAAGCTGTCGGAAGCCACCAGATTATGCAGCGCCTGGCGTTCCTCTTTCATGCCCGGACCGCGTTTCGAGTGCGACTCTTTCATGATATCGCGCATTTGCTGGCGCTGCTGCTCGGTCAGGTTCAGCCCGGCGAACGGGCCGCCTTTACCTTCACCCTTGTGATGCATCATTTTCATCGGCGCGGCATCCGCAGCCGGGGCCGCCGTCGTATCAGCGGCGAACGCCGCAGAAGCAGAACCCAGAGCCAGCGTGGAAGCAATAAATAAAGCCGTCAATTTACGCATAATCATTTCCTTAAAAATTTTTCTTCATCAGGAGCGCTGTACGTTAACAGGCTCATTCGTTCGTCGAAGATAATAATAGGCTGATAAAATTCAAGTAATGCGAGGGTGTGTAAACTTTTTAAAACCCGTCACGGGTTTATTCACCAATTATGAGAAAACTATGAAGAAGGCGTTTATTTGATGGAAATTTTAATTTCCCGGCAAAAATCTCCCCGACAGGGTTATTTTTCAGCCGCCCTCTCACCGCTATAATTTACTCGCCCACAAGGCAACCTTGTATCAACCGTTTTTCGTTAGCGGGGAAGCCGGTACAAACTTCGCACGACCCGATGTTCTCCTCCTACACTTTAAGGCAACCGGTCGCCGGGTGGCGCGTACACCGCAAAACTAATCATTGCTTATAGAATAGTTTCCATTACCCGCCCCGCCTGTGAAAACCTGTTATATGATGCACAGACGCGCACGGCGACCACTTTCGGGCCCACAGGCCGCCAGCGGTTCTTCGTGCTGACCGGCCGCCCGTGCTCTTTTGAGGAATCATCATGTCCGCAGACCAAGGCCCTGAGCTTCTTAACGCCCACTTCGGCACCCAGAGCCCCCACTGGCGGCTGGCGTTTGACAGCAATGCCCTGGAGCTGTCCGCCGTTAAGGGCAAAGCCCACGTCGCGGTGGCGCTGAGCGCCATGGACGCGGCGAAAATTCGCCGTTTGACCGGCGTGACCGCCAGCCTTGAACTCACCATCACGCTGGCCGGCGAACCGCTGCATCTGCATCTGGTCGGGCGCCGCGTCAATAACCTCGAATGGGCGGGCACCGCGTCCGCGTTCAGCGATACCCAATCCGTGGCGCGCGATCTGGTGCATGGGCTCTCCTTCGCCGAGCAGGTGGTGTCCGAAGCCAACTCGGTGATCGTGATCGTCGACCAGCACGGCCGCATCCAGCGCTTCAATCGGCTGAGCGAGGAGTACACCGGGCTGCACGAACACGAGGTGATCGGCAAGAACGTTTTCCAGCTGTTTATGAGCCCGGAAGAAGCCGCCGCCTCGCGGCGCAACATCGCCGGCTTCTTCCGCAACGGCTCTTCGTATGAGGTGGAACGCTGGGTAAAGACGGTCAAGGGCGAGCGGCTGTTCCTATTTCGCAATAAGTTCGTGCACAGCGGCAGCGGTAAGAACGAGGTGTTTCTGATCTGCTCAGGAACCGACATCACCGAAGAGCGTCGCGCGCAGGAACGGCTGCGGGTGCTGGCCAACACCGATATTATCACCGGCCTGCCGAACCGTAACGCCATCCAGGACAAGATCAACCACGCCATCGCCACGCGCGGCGAAGAAAGTTTCGGCCTGGTGTACCTCGATCTCGACAATTTCAAAAAGGTCAACGACGCCTACGGCCATATGTTCGGCGATCGGCTGCTGGTTGAGGTCTCGCTGGCGATCCTCGGCTGCCTGAGCCCGGATCAGGTGCTCGCCCGCCTCGGCGGCGACGAATTTTTGGTGCTGGCGCCTCAGACCGATCGCGAACGTTTGCAAACGCTGGCGCAGCGCATCATCGATCGGCTGAAGACCCCTTTCCGCATCGGCCTGATCGAAGTGTATACCGGCTGTTCGATCGGCATCGCGCTGTGCCCGGAGCACGGCAACGATCTCGACAGCCTGATCCGCAGCGCCGATACCGCCATGTACGTCGCCAAGGAGCACGGCAAGCGCACCTATACCGTCTTCTCGCCGGAGATGAACAAGCGCGTCGCCGAATACATGTGGCTGGACACCAACCTGCGTAAAGGGCTGGAGCAAAATCAGCTGGTATTGTATTACCAGCCTAAAATCGACGCGCGCAGCGGTGAAGTGCACAGCGTGGAAGCGCTGGTGCGCTGGGATTCGCCGGAGCGCGGCCTGATCCCGCCGCTGCAGTTCATCTCCTATGCCGAGGAGTCCGGCCTGATCGGCCCGCTGGGCCAATGGGTGTTGCAGACCGCCGCCTGCCAGGCGGCGCAGTGGCGAGAGCGGGGATTGAATCTGCGGGTGGCGGTCAACCTCTCCGCCCGGCAGCTGGCAGACGACGGCATCGTCAACGACCTGCTCGGGGTGCTGCGCCGTCACCGCATGGCCCCTTGTCTGCTGGACTTCGAGTTGACTGAAAGCAGCCTGATTGAAGACGAAAACCGCGCGCGCGTGCTGATCACCCGGCTGCGCGAGCTGGGCGCGCAGGTGCATCTCGACGACTTCGGCACCGGCTATTCGTCGCTGGCGCAGCTGGCGCGTATTCCGCTGGACGCCATCAAGCTGGATAAAAGCTTCGTGCGCGGGGTGAATTTCAACCCGGTTTCGCAATCGCTGGTGCGCGCGATCGTCGCGGCGGCGGAGGCGCTGGCCTTCCGCGTGATCGCCGAAGGGGTGGAGACCGAGAGCGAAAATCAGTTCCTCGACGAGGTCGGCGTGGACGAAAAGCAGGGCTTTCTGTTTGCGCGGCCAATGCTCCCGGAACAGCTGGAGCATTGGCTGCAGTCCTATCGCCCGCGCTCACCTTCCGCGTGAGGCGGGCGCGTTAACGTTAGCCGGCACGACGCAGGTTCAGGGTGTGGCGATCCTGCAACATCACCAGCCGCTCGATGTAGGCGCGATCTTTTTCCTCAATGGTGAAGGCCGAGTGCACCCAATCCTCGGTAATGTCCATCAGCTCGGAACGCGTCAGCTGCAGCACGCGCTGACGCGCCCGCAACATGGCGCGCATGCCGTTGAGCTTCGGCCGGATGGTATCGATGAAAGTGCGCGTCGCCATGTAGGCGTCGCCGGGCTGGAACAGCTGATCCACCAGCCCACGGCTCTCGAACCACTCTGCGGTGTGCGACTCGCCGCCCCAAATCAGTTCTTCGGCCAAGCGCATGCCCGCCTTGCGCGCCACCAGCGAGTAACCGCCCATGCCGGGAAACAGGTTGAACGCAATCTCCGGGAACCCCATGCGCGCATTGTTCTGCGCCAACACGAAATGGTGCGCCAGCGCCGCTTCAAAGCCGCCGCCCAGCGCGCTGCCTTCGACCATCGCAATGCTGACCGCGCCGGTATCGAAACCGCGCGCCGCCGCATGCACGCAGTCGATGCAGGCACGCGCGTAGGCCATCATCGCCTCGCGTTTGCGGTTCTTGATGGCTTCGGCGAAGAACTGCAGATCGCCGCCGACGTTAAACATGTTCGGCACCAGCGAGCCGGTGACCCAGAAATCGAACCGCAGCGAAGACTCTTTCGCCGCCTGCGCCAGCGTCATGATGTCTTCGATCAGCGCCTGATTAAAGCAAGGACGCGGCGCAGCTCGCAGCAGCATCCACATGATATGCCTCTCCTCTTCATAGTAGGCGGAAAGCTGCGACAGATTGCCCGCTTCGGTAAACGGACGGCAGGTGGGGTGATTGAGCAATTTCATAAGACCTTCCAGTTTTTCTGTTGATGACGGGTGAGACCGTTCCAGCCCCTACGGCTGCAGCGGAGCGGCGCTCGGCAACGCGTGGCGCCACATCATGAGTAAACGCTTTCTCGCCGACGAAACAGATAAAAATTGGAGGTAGGGAAGTGAAAAAAACCGAGGCGCGGCGGGGTTTTCATAGGAATTTTACCTATCGGCCGCCTCCCGGCATTTCATGCCGGGCGCTAACGCGTTAAGCTCGGAAAATGACCGTTTGCCGCCCCGGCGCTCAAAACGCCGCGGGGCTTTGGCTATAATCAACGCGGATACATGCCGTTTAACGTTAAGGAAATCGTGAAGTAATGCCTACAGGACCAGACCAGGAACGCCGCCAGCCCGCACAAGACACGCCGCCGAAGCCGCTTATCGCCATCAAGACCGGCCATGAAACGCTCGACCGCCGCATCAGCGGTTTTTCACGTCTGATTGAACGCATCAAAGCCTGGCCGAGCGTTGCGCACCTGCTGCGCGCCGCCGAACGCTTTAACGATCGGCTGGGCAGCCAGTTCGGCGCCGCCATCACCTATTTTTCATTCCTCTCGCTGATCCCGATCCTGATGGTGTCGTTCGCCGCCGCTGGTTTCGTGCTGGCTTCCAACCCGGATCTGCTGGCCCGTTTGATCAACCGGATCGTCGGCAGCATCAGCGATCCGACGCTGGCCAGCACGCTGAAGAACACCGTCAACACCGCCATTCAGCAGCGCACCACCGTGGGATTGACCGGCCTGGCGCTGGCGCTCTATTCCGGCATCAGTTGGATGGGCAACCTGCGCGAAGCGATCCGCGCGCAATCGCGTGACGTCTGGGAGCGCAATCCGCAGGATCAGGAGAAAATCTATTTCAAGTACACCCGCGACTTCATCTCGCTGACCGGCCTGGTGGTCGCGCTGATTATCACGCTGTCGCTGACCTCGGTCGCCGGCTCGGCGCAGGCGGCGATCGTCAACGCGCTGGGGCTGGACGGCATCGAATGGCTGCGGCCGGCGCTGACGACGATCGCGCTGTCGATCTCGATTTTCGCCAACTATCTGCTGTTCCTGTGGATTTTCTGGATGCTGCCGCGCCACAAACCGAAGAAAAAAGCGCTGCTGCGCGGCACCTTGCTTGCGGCTATCGGCTTTGAGGTGATCAAGTTCGTGATGACGATGACGCTGCCGCAGGTGGCGAAATCGCCTTCCGGCGCGGCCTTCGGCTCGGTGATCGGGCTGATGGCGTTCTTCTACTTCTTCGCCCGCCTGACGCTGTTTTGCGCCGCCTGGATCGCAACGGCCGACTACAAAGGCGACAAAGCCTTGCCGGAACGCGAGCCGCCGGCGCGCTGAAGCCATGCAATCGTGCCGGTGTTATCGCACGCGCCGGCACTTTCCTCTGGTTAATAAGCAGAAAACCAGTCAATCCCTCTAAGTCATGCGGCATGGCATTCGAAAAACCAGCATAACAAACTACCCAGTCACTTTTCTTTCCCGTTTTTACAGCCATTCACACTGTATGAATCCCATTTCTCAACGTTTAACGCTACAGAAAAGAAGCCAGGTAAAACATTAGTCTTTTTAACCGGTTAGCGGCGGCGCTGCCCAGAGTTCCAGCGTTGAAAAGGCGGAATGCTGTCACTAAGATGGATTTTTACCCCCTCCAACAATAAGAAATAGATATGCAAGCCACCATCGCACCCCCACTCGACGCCGACGACGCGTCTACACCGGTGAATTCCCGCGGGAAAGTCATCGTCGCCTCGCTGGTCGGCACCGCCATCGAGTTCTTCGACTTTTACATCTACGCCACCGCCGCGGTGATCGTGTTCCCGCACATCTTCTTCCCGCAGGGCGACCCGACCACCGCGACGCTGCAGTCGCTGGCCACCTTCGCCGTCGCCTTTGTCGCGCGCCCTATCGGCTCTGCGCTGTTCGGCCACTTCGGCGATCGCGTGGGGCGCAAGGTGACGCTGGTCGCCTCGCTGCTGACCATGGGGATTTCCACCGTGCTGATCGGCCTGCTGCCGAGCTATGAAACCATCGGCATCTTCGCCCCTATCCTGCTGGCGCTGGCGCGCTTTGGCCAGGGGCTGGGGCTGGGCGGCGAATGGGGCGGCGCCGCCTTGCTGGCGACGGAGAACGCGCCGGCCAAAAAACGTGCGCTGTACGGCTCCTTCCCCCAGTTGGGCGCCCCGATCGGCTTCTTCTTCGCCAACGGCACCTTCCTGCTGCTCTCGTGGCTGCTGAGCGACCAGCAATTTATGGAATGGGGCTGGCGCGTGCCGTTCATCCTCTCCGCCGCATTGGTGCTGATTGGCCTGTACGTCCGGGTGTCATTGCATGAAACGCCGGTGTTCGCCAAAGCGGCCAAGGCCGGCAAACAGGTGAAAGTGCCGCTCGGCACGCTGCTGAGCAAGCATCTGAAAGCCACCATCCTCGGCACCTTCATCATGCTGGCGACCTACACGCTGTTTTATCTGATGACGGTCTATTCGATGACCTACGGCACTGCGCCGCAGCCGCTGGGGCTCGGTTACTCCCGCAACAGCTTCCTGTGGATGCTGATGGTGGCGGTGATCGGTTTCGGCGTGATGGTGCCCATCGCCGGCCTGCTGGCGGACGCGTTCGGCCGTCGCAAGACCATGATCGCCATTACCCTGCTGATGATCGGCTTCGCGTTCCTGTTCCCGACCCTGCTGGGTTCCGGCAACCAGGCGCTGGTGATGGGCTTCCTGCTGTGCGGCCTGAGCATCATGGGGCTGACCTTTGGCCCGATGGGCGCGCTGCTGCCGGAGCTGTTCCCCACCGAAGTGCGCTATACCGGCGCATCGTTCTCCTACAACGTCGCGTCGATTCTCGGCGCGTCCGTGGCGCCTTACATCGCCACCTGGCTGGCGGCCCACTACGGGCTGTTTTACGTCGGCATGTACCTGGCGGCGATGGCCGGGCTGACGCTGCTGGCCCTCCTGCTGATGAAAGAAACCCGCCACCAGTCGCTGTGATCCTCTGCGGCCCCCTCACTGCGGGGGGCCGCACGCGTTGTTCGTTTCCTGTCATAAAACCGGGCTATGCTGGACGTTTCTCTCGGTAACAGGATCGGCCGATGTCTCTGCGTCGTGGGGTATTTGTCTGCGTGGTGCTGCTGGCGGCTCTCGCCATCGCGCTCTATTACGGGTTGAAACCCGACCATCCCGATGCGCTGTGGCGCATCGTCAGCCAGCAATGTCTGCCCAATCAGCAGGCGCATGACAACCCGGCGCCCTGCGCGCAGGTGGATGTGCAGGCCGGTTTCGTGGTGTTTAAAGATCGCAACGGGCCGCTGCAATACCTGCTGATGCCCAGCGCCAAAATCACCGGTATCGAAAGCCCGGCAGTGCTGGACGCCGCCACGCCGAATTTCTTCGCCCAGGCCTGGCGCGCGCGCCACGTGATGGCGGAACGCTATGGCAAACCGATCGACGACGGCGATATTTCACTGGCGATCAATTCGGAATATGGCCGCACGCAAAACCAGCTGCACATTCATATCTCCTGCCTGCTGCCGGCGGTAAAACAGCGGCTGGCGCAGATCGGCCCCCATTTCATCGAGCAATGGCAACCGCTGCCCGGCGGCCTGTTGGGGCATGACTATCTGGGGCGGCGGGTGACCCCCGCCGAACTGGAACAACAGGGCGCCTTCCGCCTGCTGGCCTCCGGCCTGCCGCGCGCCGACGGGCGTATGGGCAGCTTCGGCCTGGCGATGACCGCGCTGCCGGACGGGGATTTCCTGCTGCTGGCAACCGAGCGCAGCCTGCTGCCGTTCACCCTGGCCTCGGCGGAAGAGATCCAGGATCACGACTGCCGGCTGCTCACGCCGCCGCCGCGCACCTGATTATTTTTTGCCTTTCATCTCCCTCAGGATCTGCCCGCACTGGTTCTCCTCGCCGCCTTCACTGGGCGAGACCAGCGCCAGCAGCGCCGCCGCCGGCGTCAGCACCGCCCCCAACGCCACCGCCGCCGCGCCGCGCGCGATCAGCGGCCCGGCTTTGACCCCGGCGTCCGGATGCTTGAAGGTGCCTTTCACGTACAGCGGCGATCGCAGGGTCAGCACGCGCATGCCCTTGCTTTCCGGATCGATGGATAAATCCAGCCGTTCGGTGGCGAGGTTGGTGTTGCCGGTGATGTTGATCACCGCGTTTTCGGTGTCGAACACGAACAGTCGCGGCGCGGCGACGCCGCTGCGGATGCCGACGTCCGCCGCCGCGCAGTTGATGCCCACCACGTCGTCACCGAACAGCTGTGCCACCAGATAGTTACCGACGTTCAGACCGAGGATCTCCATCAGGCTACGGCTGATCACCCCGTTATTGATCAGCAGGCGCAGATCGCCGTTGCTGGTCGCCAGCAGCTCGGCCACCGAATTGCCGCTGCCCGTCAGCCTGGCATCGCCGTTCATCTGCCCGAGGCTGCGCTTCATCGCCTCCACGTTCGGCAACAGCTGTTTAAGCTGAAGTTTGCGTGCATGCATATCCACCTGCCCGCGCATCGGCTTTTTGCCGCCGTCGAGGCGCACGACGGCGTTCAGGCTGCCGCCCGCCATGCCGAAGCGCAACGGATCCAGGCGCAGTTCGCCATTGTTCAGCTTCAGGTGCGTGGCCAGATCGCTCAGCGGCAAATCGCTGCCGCGTTCAATGCGCGCGGCGGCAAACTTCACGTCCGCATCCATCTTGCTCCAGCTTTGCGTATCGAACTGTTCGACCGGCAGCACCTTATCCGCAGGCTGACGGCTTTTCTCGCCGCGCCCGGCTTTGGCGGCGTTGGAGTCGGCGCCGATCAGCGGCGCCAGATCCGCCAACCTCAGCTGCCGGGAGTTCACCGCGCCGCTCAGCGTGGGCCGCGGTTTACCGGCAACGTACTTCAAGCTGCCGTGAATGTCGCTGTCGCCGATTTTTCCGTCGAATTTCTGGTACTCAAACACCGCGCCGCCCGGCTGATGCAGACGGGCGGTCAGATGGCCATCGGTCGCATACGGCGGGGTATTCGGCAACAACACGCCGGTCAGGCCATAGAGGTTGCTCAGGCTTTCACCGGAAAATTTCAGCTGTACATCCAGGCCGCCGAGGTTCAGCGGATCGGACAAGGTGCCCGCGACCACCACCCGGGTGCTGCCGGAGCGCACATCGGCCTGCAGCGGGAACGGCAAATCGGCGCTCTGCAGCGACAGCATGCCGCCAATCTTGCCGCTGCCGCTCAACGGTTCGCCGTTATATTTGCCCTTCACCTGCCAGCCGAAAACGTAATCGGGGGTCGCGGTCTTGTCGCCGCCCTGTTTGCCGGTCACTTCACTGAACGGCAACGGCTTGCCGAGCGGATCGATGACGGCGCGGAAATCCGCCTTCAGCGTGGCGTCTTTAAAGGCGATCTGCCCCTTGTCGAATACGATGTCGTGAACGGTGAACGACCAGTCGGAAGGCGGCTGCTTGGGATCCTGGCCGGCAGCCAGGTCAAACGTCCAGTTGTTGTCGCCGTTGGCCAGACGTTGCAACGAAGCATTCGGCTGCTTCAGCCAGATGCGCGGGATCAGCAGCTCTTTACCCAGCAGCGCCAGCGGCGCAATGCTGGCGTCGACGCGCTGCAGCGTCACCATGCTGTCGCCGGGCATGTTTTTCGGGTTACCCAGCCACACGTCTTCGGCGTGAATATGCGGCCAGGGCACCCAGGCGCGCCAGCCGCCCTCATCCGGATTGCGCGACCAGTCGACGCCCAGATCGCCGCGAATGGCGAACGGTCGCCGCAGTTCGGCCGACACTTTGTCGTTGATGGTAGGCTTGAGTCGATTCCAGTCGAAGGTAGCAATGAAGATCGCCAGCGCGACGATCAGTAGCAGCACAATGCCGCCCAGCCAGCTGAAAACCTTTCCTGTTCTTGTCATAGCGGCTCCCTCAGCGCATAAATCGGGCTGCCGAATGAAAGGAAAAGGAGTTAGCAGCCCCGTTTAAGCCTAGCTGAGGATAGGCCGGAGTTCACGCCGGCGTGCCGGGCGCGGCGAACAGCGTCGGCACGCTGTGCAGAGTTTCAAAGCACGCCGGGCGGGAAAGGTAGTAGCCCTGAGCGGCCAACGCGCCGGAACGCTGCACCAGCCGCCACTCTTGTTCGGTTTCCACACCCTCGACGATCACCCCGTCGCTGTGCTGGTTCATCATCTTGATCAGGGTGCCGAGCAGCTGGACGCCCTCTTCCGACTGTTTGAGCAAGGTAAACAATTCGCGCGCCACCTTGATGTATTGATAACGCCAGGCGCCGACGGCGGAGAAGTTGGCCAGCCCGCTGCCGAAATCGTCCAGCCACAGCCGCTCGCCGCCGACGATCTGCTGCAGCGGGCGGTTTGACGCCGTTTCGGCGTGCTCCACCAGCTCGAAGCGCAGATAAGGCATCTCGGCGATCTGCCGTTGCAACGCGCTATGGCGCTGCAACGCTTGCAGCGCGATGCCGTCGATATTGACCGACACCATCACCGCGTGACGAATGAACAACGCCTGCCAGCGCTGCAACAGCGCCAGCTGTTCCTGGATCACCTGCAAACGCTGGGCGACGCCGAGCGAGGAAAAATAATGCTCCGGGGATTGCCGCTTGTCCGGCTCATTCGGGTGATACACCGCCGTCAGCAGTTCCACCGCCAGCAGCGCGCCGCTGGTGCGATAAATCGGCTGGAAGGTATACAAGCGCCGGCATTGCCGCCAGTAGCGCCGCGATTTGGCGCAGGCATAGAGGGCAAAACAAGGCGCCAGCAGACCAGAGATCAGATTGGTTATCATCGGTACTATCGCCGTGGCGGGGAAATGAGAGCGCTGCCGCTGTTTCTTTACCCAGCTTATCGGCAACGCAGCGTAAAACTTTAAGCCGAATTGCCGCCCGTTTCGCCTCCGTCCTGCCCGCGTTCGCCGATCGCGATCATAAAAAATTAAAACGCCGTTTTAATTTATTGACTCCCTGACCGCCTTGCGTGGAGACTGACAGCTATTGCTTCTTCTTTAGCCAGGGCTTATTGACGATGACTATCCGAAATCTCGCCGTGATCGGCGAATGCATGATCGAGCTGTCGCAGCAGGGCGCACAGCTGACGCGCGGCTTTGGCGGCGATACCCTCAACACCGCCGTCTACCTCGCCCGCCAAATGCCGGAACAGACGCTACGGGTGCATTATGTCACCGCACTCGGCACCGACAGTTTCAGCGGCGACATGCTGCAGGCCTGGCGGCAGGAGAAGATCGAGACCGAGTTGATTCAGCAATTCGACAACAAGCTGCCGGGCCTGTACCTCATCGAAACCGACGCCGCCGGCGAACGTACTTTCTACTACTGGCGCAATGACGCCGCCGCCCGGTATTGGCTTGCGGGACCGCAGGCCGACGCACTGTGCGAACGGCTGGCGCAGTTCGATTACTTGTACCTCAGCGGCATTAGCCTGGCGATCCTCGCGCCTGCCGATCGCATGAAACTGCTGGCGCTGCTGCGCCGCTGTCGCGCCAACGGCGGCAAGGTGATCTTCGACAACAATTACCGTCCGCGCCTGTGGCAAAGCCGTGAGGAAACGCAGCAGGCCTACCGCGAGGTGCTGGCCTGTACCGACATCGCTTTTCTGACGCTGGATGACGAAGAGTTGCTGTGGGGAGCGCAGCCTATCGAACAGGCGGTAGCTCGCACGCAGGCGCTCGGCGTCGGCGAGATCGTCATCAAACGCGGCGCGCACGCCTGCCTGGTGTTCAGTATGGCAGGGGAGAAACTTGAGGTGCCGGCGATCGCGCTGCCGCCAGAGCGTGTCGTCGACACCACCGCAGCGGGCGATTCTTTCAGCGCCGGTTACCTGGCGGCCCGCCTGAACGGCGGCAGCGCCCAACGGGCGGCGCAGCGCGGCGCCATCATTCCCGCCGCAATGATGCCGGAGGCATAAAAAAAGCCGGCATCGCTGCCGGCTCTTTCTCTTTGTGCTTTGCCTTGCGGAAAATCAGCCCGCGACGGCGATGCGTTTCATATCGGTCATGTAGCCGCGCAGTTTACGGCCGACGGTTTCGATAGGGTGGCTGCGCACCGCTTCGTTCACGTCGCGCAGCTGCGCATTGTCCACCGCCGTACCCGTCACAGCTTTGCCCAAATCGCCCGCCTGCAGGGTGGTCATGAAGTCCTTCAGCAGCGGCACCGCCGCGTTGGCGAACAGGTAGTTGCCGTACTCTGCGGTATCGGAGATAACCACGTTCATTTCATACAGACGCTTACGCGCAATGGTGTTGGCGATCAGCGGCAGCTCGTGCAGCGACTCGTAGTAAGCCGACTCTTCGATGATGCCGGCATCGACCATGGTTTCGAACGCCAGCTCAACGCCCGCTTTCACCATCGCCACCATCAGCACGCCGTGATCGAAGTACTCTTGCTCGCTGATCTTGCCTTCAAACTGCGGCGCATTCTCGAATGCGGTTTTGCCGGTCTCTTCGCGCCAGGTCAGCAGTTTCACGTCGTCTTCCGCCCAGTCGGCCATCATGCCGCTGGAGAACGCGCCGGAAATGATGTCGTCCATGTGCTTCTGGAACAGCGGCGCCATGATGGTTTTCAGCTGTTCGGACAGCGCATAGGCACGCAGCTTGGCCGGGTTGGACAGGCGATCCATCATCAGGGTGATGCCGCCCTGCTTCAGCGCTTCGGTGATGGTTTCCCAGCCGAACTGAATCAGTTTCTCGGCGTAAGCCGGATCGGTGCCCTCAGCAACCAGCTTGTCGAAGCACAGCAGCGAACCCGCCTGCAGCATGCCGCACAGAATGGTCTGCTCGCCCATCAAATCGGATTTCACTTCGGCAACGAAGGAAGACTCCAGCACGCCGGCGCGGTGGCCGCCGGTCGCCGCCGCCCAGGCCTTGGCGATCGCCATGCCTTCGCCTTTCGGATCGTTTTCCGGGTGAACCGCAATCAGGGTCGGCACGCCGAAGCCGCGCTTGTACTCTTCACGCACTTCGGTGCCCGGGCATTTCGGCGCGACCATCACCACGGTGATGTCTTTACGCACCTGCTCACCCACTTCAACGATGTTGAAGCCGTGGGAGTAACCCAGCGCCGCGCCGTCTTTCATCAGCGGCTGCACCGCGCGCACTACGGAAGAGTGCTGCTTGTCCGGCGTCAGGTTGACCACCAGATCCGCCTGCGGGATCAGGTCTTCGTAGGTGCCGACCTTGAAGCCATTTTCGGTCGCCTTGCGCCAGGAAGCGCGCTTCTCGTCGATCGCTTCTTTGCGCAGGGCATAGGCGACATCCAGACCGGAATCGCGCATGTTCAGACCCTGGTTCAGCCCCTGGGCGCCACAGCCGACAATCACCACTTTTTTACCTTTCAGGTAGCCGGCTTCGTCAGCAAATTCGTCGCGCGCCATAAAGCGGCATTTACCCAATTGCGCCAACTGCTGACGCAGGTTCAATGTGTTGAAATAGTTAGCCATGGTGGTACTCCGGTTTGATGTTGTCTTGCATTGTTATTTTCATTCCCCGCCCTGTCTGTGCGGAGATTCGTTAAACTCAATGTATAACAGGAAATGCGTTGCTTAAATTGATATATTGAGAACGTGATATTGCAATTTTTGCAACACTCTCACTGCGAGCGTATCGATATGGATTTACGTGATTTAAAGCTGTTCCTGCATCTGGCCGAAAGCCATCACTTCGGGCGCACCGCCAAGGCGATGCACGTCAGCCCGTCGACGCTCTCCCGCCAGATCCAGCGGCTGGAAGAGATCCTCGGGCAGCCGCTGTTCCTGCGCGATAACCGCACCGTGCAGCTCACCGACGCCGGCGAACAGCTGAAAGAATTCGCCCAGCAAACGCTGCTGCAATATCAGCAGCTCAAGCACTCGCTCGGCCAGCACGGCCCTTCGCTGAGCGGCGAACTGCGGCTGTTCTGCTCGGTGACTGCCGCGTACAGCCACCTGCCGCCGATCCTCGATCGCTTCCGCGCACAGCACCCGCTGGTAGAGATCAAGCTGACCACCGGCGACGCCGCCGACGCGGTCGACAAGGTGCAGTCCAACGAGGCCGATCTCGGCATCGCCGGCCGGCCGGAAACGCTGCCCGCCAGCGTGGCGTTCACCAAAATCGGCGAAATTCCGCTGGTGCTGATCGCGCCGGCGCTGCCCTGCGCGGTGCGCAGCCAGGCGTTCGCCGACAAGCCCGACTGGGCCGAGATCCCCTTCATCTTGCCGGAGCACGGCCCTTCGCGAAAACGCATCGAACTGTGGTTCCGCCGTCACCGCATCAGCAATCCGCTGATTTACGCCACCGTCGGCGGCCACGAAGCCATCGTGTCGATGGTGGCCCTGGGCTGCGGCATCGCGCTGATCCCGAGCGTAGTGGTGGACAATAGCCCGGAACCGGTGCGCAACCGCATCTCGCAGTTGGATAACATCTCGATGGTCGAACCGTTCGAGTTGGGGGTCTGCGTCCAGAAAAAACGCCTCAGCGATCCGCTGATCGACGCCTTTTGGCGATTGCTGCATCCCCGCTGACGCGGGGTTTTTACAGGTCGGCCGGATCGACCTGCTTCATCGCCTCCACCTGCATCAGCCAGTGATAGAGCGGCTCAAGCTGCAAAAATGCCCCGGCCAGCAGCGGCGCCAGATCGGCGTTGAACAGCTTTTCCACTTCGCTGTCCGTCACCATCACCGCGAACGATTTGCGGTTGTACCAGGTGGCGATCTCCGCCGCCTGCTCCTTGACCAGCGGACGCTTGTAGCTCTCGCCCACCAGCTCGAACGGCGGCCGGCAACAGGCGGCCACCTCCAGGAAAAGCTGCGGCCGCTGTTTCAGCGTATGGCGGAACAGATCCATGGTCGGCTTGTTGGCGCTGTAGTAACCGAGCCCATAGCGCAGCATGTCCGGCCCCAGTTCGAAAAAGTAGACCGGCGCATCTTTCCAGTCTTTGCTCGGGCGCTTGAACGTGAGCCACATGCGGCTGCGGTAGCGCGACTTGTCGTGAGAAAACCGCGTATCGCGATGAATGCGCGACAGCGTTTTGCCGATCGCCGGGCGGGTCTCGAACTGCGGATCGATCGCCAGCATGCCGGGAGCAAGCTGCTCCACCAGCGCGCGAAACGGCGCCAGCAGCTCGCGATCGTAGATGTCGCGGTTGCCGTCGAACCACGCCTTATCGTTCTCGATCCGCACCTGCTGCAGGAAATTCAGGCCCTGCTGGCTAAAGCCGGAGAAAGGTTGCGTCATAAGTTTTTCCGTTCTGACGGTTTATCGGGTATTGCGCAGATCTTCCCTCTGCCAACGGCGTTTGATAAACACGCGCCGACGCGTGCGGAAATAGGCGACATACAGGTAGAACGCCGCCCGGTTGCTGAACAGCGCCCCGCCAACCGCGCCCCCCAGCAGCAGGGCGCCGGTGGCGATGCCGGTCATGCCCGCCGCCCACGCCGCCGCGCCGCCGAGGCAACACAGACCGAGCATGCCAAGGTAATATTGCAGCAATACCACCCCGCTGTTTTTACCCTGCACCAGTTGGAACAGGATCAGCGTCATCCACACCGCCACGATCGCGCCGCTGCCCATCAACACGGCGGCGGAGGTCTTGCCGCTCCAGGCGGCCGCCACATCCGTGACCAGACCCATCACGCCCGCCAGGCCCAGCATCAGGCACACCATCAGCAGCATGACGTTGCCGACGCCCGGCGGTGACAGCCGCTGGCCCGGCGTCATGAAATGCTGCTCGAGCTGCGCATCCACGCCGGCGAAAAGCGCACGATCGCGCGCCGCGATTTGGCTTTCCATCTCCCGGCCCTGCACGATCAGGCGTTTAATCATCCAGTCCGCCATTACCTCACCATCTGCGGCAATTTCTGCATAATGCCCACAAAATACTGCCCGGTGGTTTTCACATTCACCGGTGCAGACAGGGTGCCGCTGATGCCGCTGCCCACGAACGTCAATGAGTTATTGAGCGCCGAATGCAATTGCTGACGCAGCCCGTTTTGGATCGCTTCCGTCGGATAGCGCTTCGGGTATAAACCGTTCTTCACCATCTCTTTCAAGACGTTATTGGAAATCCCCGGGTTTTCCGCCCGAATGATGTTTTCGGTCAGCCGCTTCCTTTCGCTGCGGGGCATGCTTTTCAGCCATTCCGTCGCCTTGCGCGCCGAAATGCGGCGCATGGCGCGATAGGTCATCGTCGCTTCCTTCAGGGCGGCCCCGGCGCTGGCCAGCGAGATCACATCGAGCACGGTACTGGTGGCGATATACCACTGCTCTGAATCGAGCTGAGCCAATTCATCCCCTTTCCCGTCATAAAGCTTGTTGACGCGGTACAGCCCATTGCCGCACTGCAGCGCGCTGGCGGCCATGCCGGCATAGCCCAGATAAGCCACCGCTGAGCTGGTGCCGCCGGTAAACGGCACGGCGACGCTGCCCGACGCCAGTAAAAATACCGATACCAGCAGCGTTCCGCACGACAGCGCGGCCGAGGCCAACTCTTTGCTGACGCTGGGTTTGCTCAGCGCTTCCGACAGCGTATTGGTTGCGGCAACGCGCGAAGTATGAGCCACCGTTTTGCTGATGACCACATGAGTGACCTGCGAGGCGTTCGAATAACCGGTGTGCTGCGTCGGACGAACTAAAAATGAGTTTTGCCCGTCGGAAAAAATAATCCCCACGCCATGAAAGGCGAGGCTGCAGTCCAGCGAGTCCTGCAGGGCTTGCAGATTAATATCGCGATAGAATTCTTGTACGCCGGTATTGCCCAACAGGCGGGCAAACTCGGCGTTGGTCAAATCGTCTTCGGGAGAACCGAACGGCGTAGAAAAAGCAGTTTTCATTGTCGTGCATCCCTATACGTCAGAAGTCTTGGCAGTATAAAAATGCACGACAAAATCACAACCGCGCAACCCATAAACTGACTAATGCGTCACGGTTACTTATCAATCCGGCTCATCCCTGCAAAAAGAAGCGGAACGCCGGGTTGTCGGTTTCGTCGTGGCAATCGTAGCCCAGCGCCTGCAGGTGCCGCTCGAATTCCGGCTCGCTTTGCGCCAGCTCGAAGGCCGCCAGCACCCGGCCGAAGTCGGTGCCGTGGCTGCGATAGTGGAACAGCGAGATGTTCCAGTGCGTGCCCAGCGTCTGCAGGAACTTCAGCAGCGCGCCCGGCGACTCCGGAAACTCAAAGCTGTACAGTCGTTCGCGCAGCGGCTTCGACGGACGCCCGCCCACCATGTAGCGCACGTGCAGTTTAGCCATCTCGTCGTCCGACAGATCCACCACCTGATAACCGTCGGCGTTGAGTTCGTCGATGATCTCCCGCCGTTCGGCGTGGCCGCGCGTCAGCCGCACGCCGACGAAAATGCAGGCGTTGTCGGCATCGGCGTAGCGGTAGTTGAATTCGGTCACCGAGCGCCCGCCCAGCAGTTGGCAGAACTTGAGGAAGCTGCCCTGCTGTTCCGGAATGGTCACCGCCAGCAGCGCTTCGCGCTGTTCGCCCAGTTCGCAACGCTCGGAAACATAGCGCAGCCCGTGGAAGTTGAGATTGGCGCCGGACAGCACGTGCGCGAGACGCTCACCCTGAATGTTGTGCTGCTGGACGTACTTTTTCAGCCCCGCCAAAGCCAGCGCGCCGGAAGGTTCGGCAATGGCGCGCACGTCCTCGAACAGATCTTTGACCGCCGCGCAGATGGCGTCGCTGTCCACGGTGATCACGTCGTCCAGATACTCACGGCACAGGCGGAAGGTTTCGTCGCCGATGCGCTTCACCGCCACGCCTTCGGCGAACAGCCCGACGCGCGCCAGATCCACCGGATGGCCGGCATCCAGCGCCGCGCGCAGGCAGGCGGAGTCTTCCGCTTCGACGCCGATCACTTTGATCTGCGGCATCAGCTGTTTGATCAGCACCGCCACCCCGGCGGCCAGGCCGCCGCCGCCGACCGGCACGAAAACCCGATCCAGATGCGCGTCTTGCTGCAGCAGCTCCATCGCCAGCGTGCCCTGCCCGGCGATCACCGTCGGGTGATCGAACGGCGGCACAAAGGTCATGCCCTGCTGTTGGGAAAGCTCGATCGCCTTCGCTTTTGCCTCGTCGAAATTGGCGCCGTGCAGCAGCACTTCACCGCCGAAGCCGCGCACCGCATCCACCTTGATGTCCGCGGTGGACACCGGCATCACGATCAGCGTTTTGATCCCCAGCCGTTTACCGGAGAAGGCGACGCCCTGCGCGTGGTTGCCGGCCGAAGCCGTCACGACGCCGCGCGCCTTCTGCTCTTCGTCCAGCCCGGCGATCATCGCATAAGCCCCGCGCAGCTTGAAGCTGTGCACCGGCTGGCGATCTTCGCGCTTCACCAAAATGGTGTTGCCGAGGCGCGAAGAGATTTTGCTCATGGCCTGCAACGGGGTGACTTGCGCCACCTCGTAAACCGGCGAGCGCAGTACCGCTCGCAGATATTCCGCGCCGCAGGGGGCGCTGGGTAGGGGTTGAGAGACCGCCATGCTGCTTATCCCCCCAGTTTGCTCTTGTCGCGCACCGCGCCTTTGTCGGCGCTGGTGGCCAACGAGGCGTAGGCGCGCAGCGCGAAGGACACCTGACGTTCACGATTTTTCGGCGTCCAGGCCGCGTCGCCGCGCGCCAGTTCCGCCTCATGCCGCGCCGCCAGCTCCTGCTCGCTGACATCCAGCTGGATGCCGCGATGAGGAATGTCGATCGCGATCATGTCGCCGTCCTGCACCAGGGCGATCAGGCCGCCGTTAGCCGCTTCCGGCGAAGCGTGGCCGATGGACAACCCGGAGGTGCCGCCGGAGAAACGCCCGTCGGTGATCAGCGCGCATGCCTTGCCCAGCCCCATCGATTTCAGGTAGGTGGTTGGGTAAAGCATTTCCTGCATGCCCGGCCCGCCTTTCGGCCCTTCGTAGCGAATCACCACTACGTCGCCCGCCACGACTTTACCGCCGAGGATCGCTTCTACCGCATCGTCCTGGCTTTCATACACTTTGGCCGGGCCGCGGAAGGTGAGGATTTCCTTGTCGACGCCGGCGGTTTTGACGATGCAGCCGTTTTCCGCCAGGTTGCCGTACAGCACCGCCAATCCGCCGTCCTGACTGTAAGCGTGCTCACGGGTGCGGATGCAACCTTCCTTGCGGTCGGTGTCCAGCGAATCCCAACGGCAATCCTGGGAGAATGCCTGCGTGGTGCGGATACCGGCCGGCCCGGCGGAGTACATTTTCTTGACGCTTTCGTCGCGGGTCAGCATCACGTCGTAAGCTTCCAGCGTCTGCGGCAGGGTCAGCCCCAATACGTTGTTCACCTCGCGGTTCAGCAAGCCGGCGCGATCCAGCTCGCCGAGGATGCCGATCACGCCGCCGGCGCGGTGCACGTCTTCCATGTGATATTTCTGCGTGCTCGGCGCCACCTTGCACAGGTGCGGCACTTTGCGCGACAGACGATCGATGTCTTCCATGGTGAAGTCCACCTCACCTTCCTGCGCCGAAGCCAGCAGGTGCAGCACGGTGTTGGTCGAACCGCCCATGGCGATATCCAGCGTCATGGCGTTTTCGAACGCCGCCTTGTTGGCGATATTGCGCGGCAGCGCGCTTTCGTCGTCCTGCTCGTAATAGCGTTTGGTCAGCTCGACGATGCGCTTGCCGGCGTTGAGGAACAGTTCCTTGCGATCGGCGTGGGTGGCCAGCAGCGAACCGTTGCCCGGCTGCGACAGGCCCAGCGCTTCGGTCAGGCAGTTCATCGAGTTGGCGGTGAACATGCCGGAGCAAGAGCCGCAGGTCGGGCAGGCGGAACGCTCGATCTGCTCGCTGTCGGCGTCGCTGACGTTCGGGTTCGCGCCCTGGATCATCGCGTCCACCAGATCCAGCTTGATGATCTGGTTGGAGAGTTTGGTTTTGCCGGCTTCCATCGGGCCGCCGGAAACGAAGATCACCGGAATGTTCAGGCGCAACGCCGCCATCAGCATGCCCGGGGTGATTTTGTCGCAGTTGGAGATGCACACCATCGCGTCGGCGCAGTGGGCGTTCACCATGTATTCGACCGAGTCGGCGATCAGCTCGCGCGACGGCAGGGAATAGAGCATGCCGCCGTGGCCCATGGCGATGCCGTCATCCACCGCGATGGTGTTGAACTCTTTGGCCACGCCGCCTGAAGCCTCGATCTGTTCGGCGACCAGTTTGCCCAGATCGCGCAGATGCACGTGGCCCGGCACGAACTGGGTAAAGGAGTTGACCACGGCGATGATCGGCTTGCCGAAATCGGCGTCGGTCATCCCGGTCGCGCGCCACAATGCGCGGGCACCCGCCATATTGCGGCCGTGGGTGGTGGTGGCGGAACGGTACTTAGGCATGCTCTTTTCACTCCAAATGTATTTATGGCAGGCGGCGAACGAACCGCCTGGATATTTCTTATCTTGTCTGTCTTGTCGTCCGCCACGCTGCGCGGCGAGCCTTGTCGTTACGGGTTTACCGGATCCAGCCACCCGTATTTGTCTTCGGTCTTGCCGCTGAACAGGCCGAAGAACGCCTGTTGGATCTGTTTGGTCACCGGGCCGCATTTGCCGATGCCGACCTGAATGCCGTCCACGCTGCGCACCGGCGTGATTTCCGCCGCGGTGCCGGACATGAACACTTCGTCGGCCAGGTACAGCGATTCGCGCGACAGCACCTGCTCGCGCACGTCGAAGCCCATGTCTTTCGCCAGCTTGATGATCGCGTCGCGGGTGATGCCCGGCAGCGCCGACGAGGTGAACGGCGGGGTATAGAGCACGCCGTCTTTCACTTCAAACAGGTTCTCGCCCGCCCCTTCGGAAATGTAGCCGTGCACGTCGAGCGCGATGCCTTCCTGATAGCCGTGGCGGCGCGCTTCGCTGCCCACCAGCAGGGAGGAAAGATAGTTGCCGCCGGCCTTGGCCGCAGTGGGGATCGTGTTTGGTGCGACGCGGTGCCAGGAGGAGACCATCGCATCGATGCCTTGATCCAGCGCTTCTTCACCCAAATAAGCGCCCCAAGGAAACGCCGCGATAATCACGTCCGTTTTATAACCGGCCGGCGGGTTGACGCCCATGCCGACATCGCCGACGAACACCAGCGGACGAATGTACGCGCTGACCAGGTTGTTCTTGCGCAGCGTAGCGCGGCAGGCTTCCATCAGCTCGTCGACGCTTTGCGACACCGGCATGCGGTAGATTTTCGCCGAATCGTGCAGGCGCTGCATATGCTCGCGATGACGGAATACCACCGGCCCCAAGTGCGAGTCATAGCAGCGTACGCCTTCAAACACCGACGTGCCGTAATGCAACGCGTGCGACATCACGTGCACTTTGGCCTCGGCCCAAGGAACCATCTCACCATTGAACCAAATGTAATCGGCTTTCTTTGTCATTGTTATTTATCCTTCTCGGCGCCTCAGGCGCGTATTTGTTGTGATGTTGGCTGCTGGATCTCGACGCAGGAGACGTCCATCAGTTTGCTTAATTGAGATGACAACAGGGCGACCGGACGCGGGCTGGCAACGGTCAATTCGATATTGATGCTGTCGGCGTTGGCCGGGGAAACCATATTCATAGCACAAACCTGAAAGCCGCGATGACGCACGACCCGCAATACGCGCTCTAACATTTCGGGGCGAAAACGCGCCTGGATCGAGAGTTGATGCTGCATCATGATATTTCCTCCAACATGGTTTCGTTGCCGGCGCCCGGCGGCACCAGCGGCCAGACGTTTTCGAGTTCGTCGATAGAGACCTGCAGCAGATAAGGGCCTTCGGTGTTGAACAGCGCCTCGAGCGCGCCCTCCACCTGATCCTTGCGGCTGATGCGCTGGCCGGGAATGCCGAAGGCGGCGGCCAGCATCAGGAAGTCGGGGTTATCGGACAGGTTGGTTTCGCTGTAGCGGCCGTCGAAGAACAGCTGCTGCCATTGGCGCACCATTCCGAGGCGCTGGTTGTCCAGCAGCACGATCTTCAGCGGCAGCTGTTTGCGCTTAATGGTGCCCAGTTCTTGCACGTTCATCATGAAGGAGCCATCGCCCGAGACACAGATCACCGTATCTTGCGGACGCGCGATCTGGGCCCCGACCGCCGCCGGCACGCCGAATCCCATGGTGCCGAGGCCACTGGAGGTGATGAAATTCTCCGGGCGCTCGAACGTCATGTGCTGCGCGCTCCACATCTGGTGCTGGCCGACGTCGGTGGTCACCACGCTGTTGGCCGGCTTGCGGGCGGACAGCTGGCGCAAGAACAGCGGCGCGTAAATCGGCTGGCCGGGATGATCGTAGCGGCAGGCGTGATCGGCTTTCAGCGCCGTCACCCGTTGCCGCCAGGCGGCGATGTTCAGCGGGCGCTGCAACGCCGGCAGCAACGCTTTCAGATCGCCCTGCAGGGCCACATGCGCCTGGCGCAGCTTGCTCATCTCCGCCGGGTCGATATCCATGTGGATCACTTTGGCGTGCGGCGCGAAGGCATTCAGCTTGCCGGTCACGCGGTCATCGAAACGCGCGCCGACGGCGATCAGCAGATCGCACTCCTGTACTGCCAGGTTAGCGGCCTTGGTGCCGTGCATGCCCAACATGCCAAGGTACAGCGGATCTTGCGCATCCGGCGCGCCCAGCCCCTTTAGAGTGGCGACGTTCGGCATGCGGGTCACGGCGATGAACTCGCGCAGCGCCGGCACCGCCTGCGCCATGCCCACGCCGCCGCCGACGTACAGCATCGGTTTATGCGCCTGCGCCAGCAGCTCAGCCGCCTCGGCCAACGCCGCCGTCGGTAACGCCGGCGCTTCATCGACCGGCATCAAATGCGGATGCAGGTCGCCTTGCGCCAGCTGGATGTCTTTCGGGATATCGATCAGCACCGGGCCAGGACGGCCGCCGGCGGCGATGGCGAAAGCTTCCGCCATGATGCTCGGCAAGGCATCCAGCGATTCCACCAGGAAGCTGTGCTTGGTGCAGGCCAGAGACAGGCCGAGAACATCGATCTCCTGAAAGGCATCGGTGCCGATCAGCGCGGACCCCACCTGACCGGTGATGGCGACAACGGGAACGGAATCGAGCAGCGCATCCGCCAGCCCGGTGATCAGGTTGGTGGCGCCGGGACCGGAAGTGGCGATACAGACACCGACTTTGCCGGTGGCGCGGGCGTAACCGATGGCGGCCATGGCGGCGCCCTGTTCATGGCGGCACAGCAGGTGTTCCACGCCGCCGTCGTACAGCGCATCGTACACCGGCATGATTGCCCCGCCCGGATAGCCGAATACGGTATCCACACCCTGCGCACGCAACGCTTGAACTACCCACTGAGCGCCATTCATAGTTATTTCCCCGCCTTACTTCGACAATCGCAGGATTTTGTTCTGTTTTTCATGCTCTGCCCCTTGCTCCACTTTTCTCTTGCCAATAAAAAACCCCCGGACCTGACGGTGCGGGGGTTCTCTTGCGATTCCGGCTTGTTTGCTAAGCCTTTCTTCGTCCAAGTGCAGCCCCGCACGGTGGGATAATAATCACCACCACGCTAATCACGACTAGGCTAATCACTTGGGCAAAGGCTTTCATAATGGGTTTGTTCACTGTGCTCATTCAGAACTAATGCTTACAGAGGTACCACAGCCGCGCGCGACATGACAACACTTTTTTTGCGTTATTATTCGGCGCAATCTGGTCATACCTCACGCGAATCGCCCGGATTTCACACGTTGGCGCGCATACCTGGATTTTTCACCGCGCCGGTGATGGCCTTGCCGCGCGTATCCTTGCCGAAGAACACCAACAGAGCGATGGCCACTGCCACCGTCCCGGCAACCATGGCCATCGCCAGGCCGTAATTATGCCCATGATGCTCGGCCAGGGTGGCTTGCAGCGTGGCGTTGACCGAAGCGATCAGGTTGCCCAGCTGATACACGAACCCCGGCAGCACCGCGCGGGTGTTGGCCGGCACCAGCTCGGTCAGGTAGGTCGGCACCACGCCCCAGGCGCCCTGCACCATGAATTGCATCAGGAAAGCGCCGATCCCGAGCATCAGCGAACCGCTGGAAAACGCCCACAGCGGGATCACCGGTAACGCCAACAATGCGGCGATGATAATCGCTTTTTTGCGGCCGATTTTTTCCGATAACGAACCGAAGAAAACGCCGCCGATAATTGACGCGATATTGTAGCTAATGGCGATGATACTGACGGTTTTCGGATCGAAACCGTGCTGAACTTTCAGAAATACCGGATACAGATCCTGCGTGCCGTGAGAGAAGAAATTGAACGCCGCCATCAGCAGCACCAGATAGCAGCACAGCTTCCAGTGGCTCTTCAACACCGGCAGCAAGGCGCTGCTTTCTTTACGTTCACGCGCCGCCAGCCACACCGGCGACTCCTGCACGCAATAATAAATAAACGGCAGCAGCAGGATCGGCGCCGCGCCGATGACGAACATGCCGCGCCAGCCGACCGTTTCGAACAGCAGGCCGTACACCACCGCCGCCAGCAGATAACCGAACGGATAGCCGGCCTGGAAAATGCCCGACATCAAGCCGCGCGAGCGGTCCGGTATGGTTTCCATCGCCAATGATGACGCCACGCCCCAGATACCGCCCATCGCAACGCCGTACAACACTCGTAACAGCAAGAAGACCGTCAGCGAGGGCGCGGCGGCGGAGAGCAGCTCAAACACCGAGAAGAAGACGATATTCAGCATCAGGATCGGTTTGCGGCCATATTTTTCCGCAGCGCGCCCGAAGATCAGCGCGCCGATCGGCCGCACCGCCAGCGTGAGCAGAATCGCCAACGTGACCTGTTCCAGGCCGACGTGAAAGGATTGTGCGATGTCGCTGAGTAAGAATACCAGTACGAAAAAATCGAAAGCGTCGAGCGTCCAGCTTGAAAAACTGGCGATTGCCGCATTGCGTTGCAGCGGGGTCCAACCAAACATAGTGTTATCCCTACCGTAGAGTACGAAGTCAGGAGATTTAGCGGCTGCCGGGCAGACTGCCGCGGCGGTCGGAGTGTGTTAAAGAAGTGATTTTTCTTTTAATCAATTGTTAAATACACCCATCAAGCCTATGGCTGCAATGCGTACAGGCCGCTAATGTGTTGCAGGCTTCAGCGAATTGTTAATGGGTATTGCCACAGGCTGCGAGGCGGTTCGCACAATCTTTTTCAATTCGATGAAAATCAGTGATTATGCTGCGAGTTTCATGGAAAAAATGCCAAGAACGCCGCGCGGCACCTGGATAAATCGCGCATCATGCCGCCCTCAGCAAGGAGAGCGATATGTCACTGGCGGTAATCTATAGCCGCGCCATCATCGGCGTTCAGGCCCCTTCCGTAACGGTAGAGGTGCATATCAGCAATGGCCTGCCCGGCCTGACGCTGGTTGGCCTGCCGGAAACCACGGTAAAAGAGGCGCGCGATCGGGTGCGCAGCGCCCTGATCAACAACGGTTTCACCTTTCCCGCCCGCCGCATCACCGTCAATTTGGCACCGGCCGATCTGCCGAAAGAAGGCGGGCGCTACGATCTGCCGATTGCGCTGGCGATCCTCGCCGCCTCCGAGCAACTGCCCCTCGCCCCGTTGGCACGCTACGAGTTTCTTGGCGAACTGGCGCTGTCCGGCGCGCTGCGCGCGGTCAGAGGCGCCATCCCGGCGGCGCTGGCGGCGGCTGACGCCGGGCGACAATTGGTCCTCTCGACGGACAACGCCGCCGAGGTCGGCCTGATTGCGCAGTCACAATCCCATACAGCCCAACACCTGTTGGAGGTCTGTGCCTTTTTGCTCGGTCAGGGCGAGCTGCCGGTAGCCATCACGCCTCCCGCGGCAGACAACCCGCATGAAAACGCCGATCTGCGCGACATCATCGGCCAAGAGCAGGCCAAGCGGGCATTAGAGATCGCCGCCGCCGGCGGGCATAACCTGCTGCTGATTGGGCCGCCGGGCACCGGTAAAACCATGCTGGCCAGCCGACTGACGGGCTTACTGCCGCCGCTGACGGAACCTGAGGCGCTGGAAAGCCTGGCGGTCGCCAGCTTGCAGCATCCTGTTCTCACCGCTTTGCCATGGCGCCAGAGGCCATTTCGCGCACCGCATCACAGCGCATCGATGGCGGCGTTGGTCGGCGGCGGCTCACTGCCGCGCCCGGGTGAGATATCTATGGCGCATAACGGCGTGCTGTTTCTGGATGAGCTGCCGGAATTCGAGCGTAAGGTGCTGGATGCGCTGCGTGAACCGCTGGAATCCGGCGAGATCGTGATTTCACGTGCCAACGCCAAGGTCTGCTTCCCGGCCAAGGTGCAATTGATCGCGGCGATGAATCCCAGCCCAACCGGGCATTACCAGGGTATGCATAATCGCGCCTCGCCGCAGCAGGTGCTGCGCTACCTGGCCCGGCTGTCAGGGCCTTTTCTCGATCGTTTCGATCTGTCTATCGAAGTGCCGCTGTTACCTCCAGGTACGCTCAGTAAGCGGCAAACTCAGGGAGAAAGCAGCGAGCAGGTGCGGGAAAGAGTGCGACAGGCACGCACTCGGCAGCTCGAACGCGCCGGTAAAATCAACGCGCTGTTAAACAACCGTGAAGTGGAACGGGATTGCGTGTTGCAGGCGGCAGACGCCGAGTTTTTGGAAGCGACATTAAACGCGTTGGGGTTATCGGTCCGCGCCTGGCAGCGCATCTTGAAAGTGGCGCGCACGCTGGCGGATTTGGCGGGGGATGCCGAGATCGGCAGGCGCCACCTGAGCGAAGCGCTGAGCTATCGCAGTATGGACCGTCTGCTGTTACAACTGCATCGTAGTCTGGAATAGAAAATGGGGCCCGAAGGCCCCATCGTCTTTAGTCTTCGCTGTCGCTGTAATCTTCTACTGCGTCAGCCTGCGGCTTACCGCCGGACAACGTATGGAATTTCTTCGGGCGACGTGTGCGCGCCAGATATTTAGCCCATACTTTTTCCTGCTCGGTAGCCGCTTCGCGCTCACCGCGGCACACTGCGACGAACAGCTGTTCTTCTTCAGTGGCCGGCTGGCGTTTGCCCGAGTCCAGCTCGTTAAACGCGTAGCCGAAGCGCTCTAGCAATTGCGCCTCTTTAATGGTGAAATCGCCGTGACGGGAGAACCCGCGAGGGTAATGTTTATTATCAAAAAAACGATTGGTCGTGGTGAAGCTATCCGCCATCTGACACGCTCCTAATTCTCTTATGGCCGTGCTGTTTATGGCGCGGAGTATTAGATAGGCTTGACAGCGTGTAAAACAAAACATTTAAATCTTAACGACAAATTTTTTTGGAGATAGGTGTGGATACCGAATTACTGAAAACCTTTTTGGAGGTCAGTAGAACGCGTCACTTTGGCAGAGCCGCAGAATCTTTGTACTTAACGCAGTCCGCGGTCAGTTTCCGCATCCGTCAGTTAGAAAACCAGTTGGGCGCAAATTTATTTACCCGTCATCGCAATAACATCCGCCTGACGCCTGCCGGCGAGCGGCTTCTTCCCTATGCCGAAAGCCTGATGAACACCTGGCAGTTGGCGAAGAAAGAGGTCGTGCGTTCACTGCAACATACCGAGCTGTCGATCGGCGCGACTGCCTCGTTGTGGGAGGCTTATTTGACCCCCTGGTTGCAATCTCTCTATCAACAAAGAGAGGCGCTGCAGCTCGAAGCCAGGGTGGCCTTAAGGCACTCTTTGGTAAAGCAACTGCATGAAAGGCAGCTCGATTTACTGATCACCACTGAGCCGCCAAAGATGGACGAACTGGCCAGCCAGCAGCTGGGCAATTTCTCATTACGCCTGTTCTCATCCGCGCGTCGTGACAAGCAATCCCCCATGCCGTACATCAAGCTGGAATGGGGGGCCGACTTCCACCAACAGGAAAACCGCATGTTGGAAGGTGATAACGTGCCGGTACTCACGACCACCTCGGCACACCTGACGCGTCAGTTGCTGGAAACCACAGGCGGATGCGCTTTCCTGCCCAGCCAGTGGGAAAAAGAGTATCCGCAGTTGCTTGCCGCCGCCGAGATCCCGCCGATTGTCCGCCCACTGTATGCCGTCTGGTTGCAAAACAGCGATCAACAGCCTTTGATTCGGCAATTACTTAAAATACCTTTAAATACCGCAGCCTAAAGCGCTATGGCGGCCTTAAAAGCCGCCGCCGTGGTCATGGCTGTCTATCATACCAAAAACCGCCCATCGCCTTCTGAGAGAAGAAAATGCAAAACGGTAGGAGAATCAGGAGGTCTGCGGGGGTAAAGATCGAAAGATCATAAGGCAACTCGGATCAGATAGACATCAGCATAGAGCAGCCAATACGCTCTTTTCCAAAGCGGGAATGCTCCAAGGGAAGGGATAATAGGTAAAAAAAAACCCTTTGCTTTCGCAAAGGGTTCTTAATATGGCAGGGGCGGAGAGACTCGAACTCGCGACACCCGGTTTTGGAGACCGGTGCTCTACCAACTGAGCTACGCCCCTAAATCTCGCTTAACATTATGCCTGCTAAAAAAGCAGGCATAATTAAATAAGTGGCGGAACGGACGGGGCTCGAACCCGCGACCCCCTGCGTGACAGGCAGGTATTCTAACCAACTGAACTACCGCTCCACCGATTCTTTTACGTTGTATCTTTCGATACCGGCAATATCGCGCTCTGCGACTTGCGCATTACCAGTCGTCACACTGATAACGTTTATTTGATGCCTGGCAGTGTCCTACTCTCGCATGGGGAGACCCCACACTACCATCGGCGCTACGGCGTTTCACTTCTGAGTTCGGCATGGGGTCAGGTGGGACCACCGCGCTATTGCCGCCAGGCAAATTCTGTTTCATTCCAACCGCCTCACTTCCGTGAAGCCATCAGAACCAATCTCGGAACGTCGCTGAAAATCTCTCTAAAAACACCTTCGGTGTTGTAAGGTTAAGCCTCACGGATCATTAGTACTGGTTAGCTCAATGCATCGCTGCACTTACACACCCAGCCTATCAACGTCTTAGTCTTAAACGTTCCTTCAGGGGCCTTAAAGGCCCAGGGAAGACTCATCTTGAGGCAAGTTTCGCGCTTAGATGCTTTCAGCGCTTATCTTTTCCGCACTTAGCTACCGGGCAATGCCATTGGCATGACAACCCGAACACCAGTGGTGCGTTCACTCCGGTCCTCTCGTACTAGGAGCAACCCCTCTCAATCTTCCAACGCCCACGGCAGATAGGGACCGAACTGTCTCACGACGTTCTAAACCCAGCTCGCGTACCACTTTAAATGGCGAACAGCCATACCCTTGGGACCTACTTCAGCCCCAGGATGTGATGAGCCGACATCGAGGTGCCAAACACCGCCGTCGATATGAACTCTTGGGCGGTATCAGCCTGTTATCCCCGGAGTACCTTTTATCCGTTGAGCGATGGCCCTTCCATTCAGAACCACCGGATCACTAAGACCTACTTTCGTACCTGCTCGAGCCGTCACTCTCGCAGTCAAGCTAGCTTATGCCTTTGCACTAACCTCACGATGTCCGACCGTGATTAGCTAACCTTCGTGCTCCTCCGTTACTCTTTGGGAGGAGACCGCCCCAGTCAAACTACCCACCAGACACTGTCCTCACCCCAGATTATGGGGCCGAGTTAGAACATCAAACATTAAAGGGTGGTATTTCAAGGATGGCTCCACGCAGACTGGCGTCCACGCTTCAAAGCCTCCCACCTATCCTACACATCAAGGCTCAATGTTCAGTGTCAAGCTATAGTAAAGGTTCACGGGGTCTTTCCGTCTTGCCGCGGGTACACTGCATCTTCACAGCGAGTTCAATTTCACTGAGTCTCGGGTGGAGACAGCCTGGCCATCATTACGCCATTCGTGCAGGTCGGAACTTACCCGACAAGGAATTTCGCTACCTTAGGACCGTTATAGTTACGGCCGCCGTTTACTGGGGCTTCGATCAAGAGCTTCGCCTTGCGGCTGACCCCATCAATTAACCTTCCAGCACCGGGCAGGCGTCACACCGTATACGTCCACTTTCGTGTTTGCACAGTGCTGTGTTTTTATTAAACAGTTGCAGCCAGCTGGTATCTTCGACTGGCTTCAGCTCCATCCGCAAGGGACTTCACCTACATGCCAGCGTGCCTTCTCCCGAAGTTACGGCACCATTTTGCCTAGTTCCTTCACCCGAGTTCTCTCAAGCGCCTTGGTATTCTCTACCTGACCACCTGTGTCGGTTTGGGGTACGATTTAATGTTACCTGGAGCTTAGAGGATTTTCCTGGAAGCAGGGCATCAACTACTTCTGCACCGTAGTGCATCGTCATCACGCCTCAGGGTTAGTATGCAACCGGATTTACCAGGTCACACCCCCTACACGCTTAAACCGGGACAACCGTCGCCCGGCTAGCCTAGCCTTCTCCGTCCCCCCTTCGCAGTAACACCAAGTACAGGAATATTAACCTGTTTCCCATCGACTACGCTTTTCAGCCTCGCCTTAGGGGTCGACTCACCCTGCCCCGATTAACGTTGGACAGGAACCCTTGGTCTTCCGGCGAGCGGGCTTTTCACCCGCTTTATCGTTACTTATGTCAGCATTCGCACTTCTGATACCTCCAGCAACCCTCACAGGCCACCTTCAACGGCTTACAGAACGCTCCCCTACCCAACAACGCCTAAGCGTCGCTGCCGCAGCTTCGGTGCATGGTTTAGCCCCGTTACATCTTCCGCGCAGGCCGACTCGACCAGTGAGCTATTACGCTTTCTTTAAATGATGGCTGCTTCTAAGCCAACATCCTGGCTGTCTATGCCTTCCCACATCGTTTCCCACTTAACCATGACTTTGGGACCTTAGCTGGCGGTCTGGGTTGTTTCCCTCTTCACGACGGACGTTAGCACCCGCCGTGTGTCTCCCGTGATAACATTCTTCGGTATTCGGAGTTTGCATCGGTTTGGTAAGCCGGGATGGCCCCCTAGCCGAAACAGTGCTCTACCCCCGAAGATGAGTTCACGAGGCGCTACCTAAATAGCTTTCGGGGAGAACCAGCTATCTCCCGGTTTGATTGGCCTTTCACCCCCAGCCACAAGTCATCCGCTAATTTTTCAACATTAGTCGGTTCGGTCCTCCAGTTAGTGTTACCCAACCTTCAACCTGCCCATGGCTAGATCACCGGGTTTCGGGTCTATACCTTGCAACTAGTCGCCCAGTTAAGACTCGGTTTCCCTACGGCTCCCCTATACGGTTAACCTTGCTACAAAATATAAGTCGCTGACCCATTATACAAAAGGTACGCAGTCACACCACGAAGGTGCTCCCACTGCTTGTACGTACACGGTTTCAGGTTCTATTTCACTCCCCTCGCCGGGGTTCTTTTCGCCTTTCCCTCACGGTACTGGTTCACTATCGGTCAGTCAGGAGTATTTAGCCTTGGAGGATGGTCCCCCCATATTCAGACAGGATGTCACGTGTCCCGCCCTACTCATCGAACTCACGACCTGTGCATTTTAGTGTACGGGACTATCACCCTTTACTGCGCGACTTTCCAGACGCTTCCACTAACACACAAGCCGATTCAGGTTCTGGGCTCCTCCCCGTTCGCTCGCCGCTACTGGGGGAATCTCGGTTGATTTCTTTTCCTCGGGGTACTTAGATGTTTCAGTTCCCCCGGTTCGCCTCATGCCACTATGTATTCATGACATGATAGTGTGTCGAAACACACTGGGTTTCCCCATTCGGGTATCGCCGGTTATAACGGTTCATATCACCTTACCGACGCTTTTCGCAGATTAGCACGCCCTTCATCGCCTCTGACTGCCTAGGCATCCACCGTGTACGCTTAGTCACTTAACCTCACAACCCGAAGATGTTTCCATCGTTCGCGCTGCAAACATTTGAGAGACTCTATGACAGGTTACTCTTCATCCCAATACATCTACGGAGGGATAAATTTCAGCCGTCATGTTTCAATTTTCAGCTTGTTCCAGATTGTTAAAGAGCAAAATACTTCGCAGCATACTGTCGCCAATATACTCTGAAGTATTCAATACCGGACTATATGGTGGAGCTAAGCGGGATCGAACCGCTGACCTCCTGCGTGCAAGGCAGGCGCTCTCCCAGCTGAGCTATAGCCCCATACAGTCACGTGCAGTACCTTTTCCACTTACAAGAAGTGGTAGGCCTGAGTGGACTTGAACCACCGACCTCACCCTTATCAGGGGTGCGCTCTAACCACCTGAGCTACAAGCCTATAAAGGTATTTCTGCTCGTTACTTTCTATCAGACAATCTGTGTGAGCACGCCACTCGAACTAATATCTTTAGGTAAGGAGGTGATCCAACCGCAGGTTCCCCTACGGTTACCTTGTTACGACTTCACCCCAGTCATGAATCACAAAGTGGTAAGCGCCCTCCCGAAGGTTAAGCTACCTACTTCTTTTGCAACCCACTCCCATGGTGTGACGGGCGGTGTGTACAAGGCCCGGGAACGTATTCACCGTAGCATTCTGATCTACGATTACTAGCGATTCCGACTTCATGGAGTCGAGTTGCAGACTCCAATCCGGACTACGACGTACTTTATGAGGTCCGCTTGCTCTCGCGAGGTCGCTTCTCTTTGTATACGCCATTGTAGCACGTGTGTAGCCCTACTCGTAAGGGCCATGATGACTTGACGTCATCCCCACCTTCCTCCAGTTTATCACTGGCAGTCTCCTTTGAGTTCCCGGCCGAACCGCTGGCAACAAAGGATAAGGGTTGCGCTCGTTGCGGGACTTAACCCAACATTTCACAACACGAGCTGACGACAGCCATGCAGCACCTGTCTCAGAGTTCCCGAAGGCACCAAAGCATCTCTGCTAAGTTCTCTGGATGTCAAGAGTAGGTAAGGTTCTTCGCGTTGCATCGAATTAAACCACATGCTCCACCGCTTGTGCGGGCCCCCGTCAATTCATTTGAGTTTTAACCTTGCGGCCGTACTCCCCAGGCGGTCGATTTAACGCGTTAGCTCCGGAAGCCACGCCTCAAGGGCACAACCTCCAAATCGACATCGTTTACAGCGTGGACTACCAGGGTATCTAATCCTGTTTGCTCCCCACGCTTTCGCACCTGAGCGTCAGTCTTCGTCCAGGGGGCCGCCTTCGCCACCGGTATTCCTCCAGATCTCTACGCATTTCACCGCTACACCTGGAATTCTACCCCCCTCTACGAGACTCTAGCTTGCCAGTTTCAAATGCAGTTCCCAGGTTGAGCCCGGGGATTTCACATCTGACTTAACAAACCGCCTGCGTGCGCTTTACGCCCAGTAATTCCGATTAACGCTTGCACCCTCCGTATTACCGCGGCTGCTGGCACGGAGTTAGCCGGTGCTTCTTCTGCGAGTAACGTCAATTGATGAACGTATTAAGTTCACCACCTTCCTCCTCGCTGAAAGTGCTTTACAACCCGAAGGCCTTCTTCACACACGCGGCATGGCTGCATCAGGCTTGCGCCCATTGTGCAATATTCCCCACTGCTGCCTCCCGTAGGAGTCTGGACCGTGTCTCAGTTCCAGTGTGGCTGGTCATCCTCTCAGACCAGCTAGGGATCGTCGCCTAGGTGAGCCATTACCCCACCTACTAGCTAATCCCATCTGGGCACATCTGATGGCAAGAGGCCCGAAGGTCCCCCTCTTTGGTCTTGCGACGTTATGCGGTATTAGCTACCGTTTCCAGTAGTTATCCCCCTCCATCAGGCAGTTTCCCAGACATTACTCACCCGTCCGCCGCTCGTCACCCGGGGAGCAAGCTCCCCTGTGCTACCGCTCGACTTGCATGTGTTAAGCCTGCCGCCAGCGTTCAATCTGAGCCATGATCAAACTCTTCAATTAAAAGCTTGATTTGCTTCCACTCGAGAAGCGGTGCTCAAAGATTTACTGCATGAATTTTACTTCAGTTAGTCACTCTTCAAGACTTGATATTTTTTTGCATCCGAAGATGCTGGATATCGTCTTGTGGAGTGCCCACACAGATTGTCTGATAAATTGTTAAAGAGCAGTGCCGAGAAACTCATCGGCGCGGGCTGCGTATATTACGCTTTTCACCCGGAGAGTCAAGCGTTTATTTCGCTTTCTTCTCGCTGACCCGGCGGCTTGTCAGTCGTTGTTCCCGGTCAGTGGAGGCGCATTATAGGGAGTTCTCGGCGGGCCGCAACCCCTATTTTCAATATTTTTTCCGACCGTTGAATGTTTAACCAAAACACCGTTAAAGCGGCAGTTTTTTCAACGATTTAAAGCCGTAGCCCTGCAAAACGGGCAATAAAGCGTCAGTATCTTCATTTAACGCCATGCAATACGCCAGATTCTCTTCCTGGCTCGAGACCAGATTTTCCTGCGTAGAGATGAGCCAGGCGGTGCGACGGGCAATCGCCGCGCCGGAATCCACCAATCGGGTGCCTTCCGGCAACACCTGCATCAGCTCTTCAGCTAATAGAGGGAAATGGGTGCAGCCCAGCACGACGGTATCCGGCGGCTCGCGCATGCTCAGCCACGGATGCAGGATCTTCTTCAGCACCGGTAGCGGCACGGCTTCGCCATGCAGCTTGGCTTCCGCCAGCTCCACCAGTTCTGAAGAGCCCAGCAGTTCAATCTTGCAGTCGGTGGCGAAACGGGAAATCAGTTCGTGGGTGTAGCTGCGCTGTACGGTACCGCGGGTCGCCAACAGGCCGACAATGCCGTTAACGGTAAGACGGGCCGCCGGTTTGATGGCGGGCACCACGCCCACGACAGGGAAACTGAAACGCTCGCGCAGGGCCGGCAAGGAGACCGTGCTGGCGGTGTTGCAGGCGATGACGACAATCGCCAGAGGATGACGCTGCTGCACCGCGCCGACAATCTCCAGCACGCGCTCAACGATAAACTCTTCGGACTTCTCGCCGTAGGGGAACGCCACGTTGTCGAACGCGTATATATAGTGGAGATCCGGCAGCAACTGCCGAATCTCTTGATACACCGACAGCCCGCCGACGCCGGAATCGAAAACCAGCACCGTCGGGCGAGGTGTGGCGGTGCTGTTAGAAGGTATAGCTTCCAGTGAGGTAGTATTCTCTTCCTGGAGTAGCGTAGCCATAGGCCGTCTCATAATCTTTATCAAACAGGTTGGCAATTCTACCACGAACTGTCAGATGAGATGTGACCGGATACGAAACTGCGAGATCCCACAGGCTCACGCCGCCGAGTTTAACGCTCTGTTCCGGATAGGTACTGTAATCCTTGTCATAACGTTGACCCAGATATTGATAAGTCACCGCCCAGTCAAAGTCATACAGCTGCCAGTCCAGCTCATATTTCACCTGCTGCTTGGCGCGCCGCAGCAGCACTTCATTGGTCTTGGCGTTGCGAGGATCGACATAGTCATAACCAATCTGATGCGTCAACGGGCCGGTATCAAATGAGGCCGTAGCTTCAATCCCTTTGATGGTCGCCTTACCCACGTTGTAATAGACGTAGTTGGTTTCCCCCGTGGAATCGATCAAATTGTCGATGTCGTTGCGATAACCGGAGATGCGCCAGGTCACCGGGCCGGTCAGCCCTTCAAAGCCACCTTCCCACTGCTTGCTTTCTTCCGGTTTCAGATCGGTGTTGTTACCGAAGTTGCCGTATAGCTGGCTCATATTCGGTGCTTTGAACGCCGTACCATACGATGCGATAAAACGGTATCCCTCGACGAATTCCCAGGCCGCGCTGGTTTGCCAGGTGCCATGCCAGCCAAACTCGGAATGATCGTCACCTCGAACCGCACCTTCCAACGTTACCGGGCCAACCAGTTGCTGCGCAGTCAGATAGATGCCTGCATCACGTTGGCTTTTTTCACCCTTCACGGTGGTGGAATCCGGTTTGATTTTCTGTTGCTGCCAGTCGACGCCAGAGCTTACGGTACCCTGTCCAACCTGCAGCGTATTGCCCCACTGCAGGTTGTACTGTTCGGAATCCACCAGGCTGGCCGAGCTGTCATGCATGCCGAGGCGAGGATCGTAATCGTAATCCTTGCTATGGCTGTAGCTGCCAATCACTTGTGTTGCGTAAATGCCTTCTTTATAGCGCAATCCGGTATCCCAGGTTTGGCTATACAGTTTGCGCGTATCCAGCAGAGGGCTGGTCGGTGAGGAATAATAACTATCATACGCCGTGCGGTTGTCGTAACCATACCCGCGCACAAAACCGCTGACCGATTCGCTGAACTGGTGCTCAAGCGCACCATACAGCGACTTACTCATAAAGCCATCGCGATCCTGTTGGCTTTGCATGCCGGTGCTGCCGTAGGCCACCACGTCATACCCTTTGGTGTAGGTGTAGTCACCCGCCACCGTCGCCACGGTGCTGTCGCCCAGCTGCTGTTGAGTCGACGCGTCATAGGATTGATAGCCGTTGGAGCCGACGCCGGCTGAGAGCGTAGTACCGTTCTTTTCGCGGGTGGTAATAATGTTGACCACGCCGCCGATGGCATCGGAGCCGTACACCGCCGAGCGCGGGCCGCGGATGTATTCGACTTTCTGCACCAACGAAATCGGGATTTGGCTAAGGTCAGAAGAGCCGCTGACGCCCGCCTGATTAAGGCGAATGCCGTCAATTAGCACCAGCACGTGGCTGGAGTTGGTGCCGCGAATAAACAGCGAGCTCTTTTGCCCCAACCCGCCGTTTTGGCCAACGTCCACGCCCGGCAAACGGCGCATCACGTCGGTCAGGCTCTTGGCCTGCCAGCGATCGATATCGTTGCGGGTGACGATGGTGGTCGGCGCCAGCACGGAAGAAACCGGCTGCGGGAAACGGTTGGCGGTAACCACCAGGTTATCGCCATTCGTGGCTGTGGTGTTGTCTTGCGCCCATCCAGAAAAAGCCGTGACGGAAGAGACCACCGCCAGCAGCGTATTTTTTGTAATTGTCATGAGAAAAGCATCCAAACTTAATTGGCGGATGCCGCAGGATCATGGCCGGTAGTTCGCGACGGCCACGGACATTGCGACGTAACACCGGCAGGTCTTCGGGCTTGGGATTTGCGGGCCGCAGGGCGCGACCGGCAACGGGCGATGACTTCCCATCCTGCAGTGGACAGTGTCTGCGTCGAAACGCTATCGCCGTGACTTCCCCTTACCGCTGCGCGTCAGCTCCGGATTCACACCGGATTCCCTTTTCACTCGCTGCTTGAGGCCGGACGGCAATGCTACGATCAATGCAAATAGATGTCTAGACTGCCATTAATGTTACAAATAATAAACGCGACAAAACTGGACTTCACGGGCTGATTCCCTACAATCCCCGCTGATCAAATTTGCCTGACGAGAAGACACACATGACGCCCGAGAATTTGCCTATTGAACGTTACGATGACCAACTGGCGGAGAAAGTCGCCCGCCTGAAGACGTTGATGTCACCGTTCGCGGCGCCCGAGCCGGAAGTGTTCCGCTCGCCAGTCGACCACTACCGCATGCGCGCCGAATTCCGCATCTGGCACGACGCGGAAGACATGTATCACATCATGTTCGATCAGCAGACCAAGCAGCGTATTCGCGTCGATCAGTTCCCGGCAGCCAGCAAGCTGATCAACCGCCTGATGAGCGCCCTGATCGCTGCGCTGAAACCGGAGCCGATCCTGCGCCACAAGCTGTTTCAGATCGATTATCTGTCGACGCAAAGCGGCAAAATCATCGCCTCGCTGCTGTACCACCGCAAGCTGGATGAGGTTTGGCAACGGCGCGCCGAGCAGCTGCGCGACGAACTGCGCGCTCAGGGTTTCGATCTGCAGCTGATCGGCCGGGCGTCGAAGACCAAAATCATGCTCGACCAGGATTATGTTGACGAAGTGCTGACGGTTGCCGGCCGCGACATGATCTATCGTCAGGTGGAAAACAGCTTCACTCAGCCAAACGCGGCCATGAACGTGCAGATGCTGGAGTGGGCGCTGGCGGTCACCGCCGGTTCCAAAGGCGATTTGCTGGAGCTGTACTGTGGCAATGGCAACTTCTCGCTGGCGCTGGCGCGCAATTTCGAGCGCGTGCTGGCGACCGAGATCGCCAAACCGTCGGTGGCGGCGGCGCAGTACAACATCGCCGCCAACCATATCGACAATGTGCAGATCATCCGCATGGCGGCGGAAGACTTCACTCAGGCGATGAACGGAGTACGCGAATTCAACCGGTTAAAAGGCATCGATCTGAGCGGCTACAACTGCGAGACGATTTTCGTCGATCCGCCGCGCAGCGGGCTGGACGATGAAACGGTGAAGATGGTGCAGGCTTACCCGCGCATTCTGTATATTTCATGCAATCCGGAAACGCTGTGCGCCAACCTGGAAACGCTGCAGGCCACCCACCGGGTCAGCCGTCTGGCGCTGTTCGATCAGTTCCCTTATACCCATCATATGGAATGCGGCGTGTTGCTGGAAAAGCACCGCTGATATGACAGGGGCGCCGTGATGGCGCCCCGTTTCATTACGATTCTTGAGTCGGCACATCCGGCGCCTTGCGCGCCTTCAGTTTCATGCCGATCCACAGCACCAGCGCCACGCAGATCACCGACGGCAGGAAGTTGGAGCCGATCTGCGGATACTCGGCGCGCACGATGGCGCTGTACAGCAACAGCCCCAGCAGGAAACAGGCCGCCGCCAGCTTCGGCATGCCGTCCGGCATGGCGCGGTTCAGGTAACGTTGATGCAGGCAGTACACCGCCAGCACCAACGCGATCAGCGGGAAGATCGAAAACGGCACCACCGAGCTGAACAGCGCGGCAAACGAACCGTTGATCGAAAGGCCGGCAATCAACGCCAGCAGTAAGGTGCCATTTTCACGGCCTGGTTTTTCCATCATTTTTTACCTTTTTTATACGTGGGACACAGAAGCTTTTTCTTGTTCGCGACGATACCAGTAATACGCCCCTTTGGAGATCATCCGCAGCTGCAGCACCAGCCGTTCTTCCAACTGCTGCCGCTGCTCGACGTCGATATCCAGCGCTTCCGCGCCGGCGCTGAACACGATGGTGACCATCGCCTCCGCCTGCGCTTCGGTAAAGCTGCGCGGCATGTGGTTTTCCAACTCGAGGTAGTCCGCCAGTTCGGCGATGAAATGCTGGATCTCGCGCGCCACCGCCGCACGGAATGCCGCCGACGTGCCGGAGCGCTCGCGCAGCAGCAGGCGGAAGGCGTTCGGGTTGTTGCCGATAAATTCCATAAAGGTGGACACCGAGGTGCGGATCACGCTGCCGCCTTTGGCGATGCGTTGGCGCGCCTGGCGCATCAACTGACGCAGCATCAGGCCGCTTTCATCCACCATGGTCAGCCCCAACTCGTCCACATCGCGGAAATGGCGATAAAACGACGTGGGCGCGATGCCCGCCTCGCGTGAAACTTCCCGCAGGCTCAGACTGGCGAAGCTGCGTTCGGCGCTCAGCTGGCTGAAAGCGGCTTCGATCAGGGAACGACGAGTCCGTTCTTTTTGTTGTGCTCTGACGCCCATATGCATATCCGGATAGGTTCCATTTTCTCAGTCTAACGCCCTAGACTCGGCAATATAGCAAATTTTATTGCAACAGCATTTATACTAACGCGCTCTATCACACTTCCGCCCTGAGCCGATTGTGCTTTGACTCAAAAAGCCTAATGGTGATTGGGTGAGCAGCGCTATGATGTTAAGATACCGTTGTAATCTTGTATAAAAAAACAGGTCTCTCCTACATGCAACAGCACTATCAATTTGATGCCATTGTGATTGGCTCGGGCCCTGGTGGTGAAGGTGCCGCCATGGGGCTGGTGAAACAAGGCGCCCGCGTGGCCGTTATCGAACGGTACAACAACGTAGGTGGCGGATGTACCCACTGGGGCACGATCCCTTCCAAAGCCCTCCGCCACGCCGTCAGCCGCATTATCGAATTCAACCAGAACCCGCTTTACAACAACTCGCGCACGCTCAGCGCGACCTTCCCTGACATTTTACGCCACGCCGATAACGTCATCAGCCAGCAGACCCGCATGCGCCAAGGGTTCTATGAGCGGAACCAGTGCAAACTGTTCGCCGGCGACGCGCGCTTCATCGACGCCAACACCGTCAGCGTCAGCTACATGGACGGCACCCAGGACACCATCCGCGCCGATCACATCGTGATCGCCTGCGGCTCGCGTCCTTACCATCCGGCCAGCGTCGACTTCAACCATCCGCGCATCTACGACAGCGATTCCATTCTCGAGCTGAGCCATGAGCCGCGCCACGTGATCATTTACGGCGCCGGGGTGATCGGCTGCGAGTATGCGTCCATCTTCCGCGGCCTGAACGTCAAGGTCGATCTGATCAACACCCGCGATCGTCTGCTGGCGTTCCTCGATCAGGAGATGTCGGATTCGCTCTCTTACCACTTCTGGAACAACGGCGTGGTGATCCGCCACAACGAAGAATTCGAGAAGATCGAAGGCACCGAAGACGGCGTGATCGTGCACCTGAAGTCCGGCAAGAAGGTGAAAGCGGACTGCCTGCTGTACGCCAACGGCCGTACCGGCAACACCGATTCGCTGGGGTTGGAGAACGTCGGCCTGGAGTCGGACAGCCGCGGGCTGCTGAAAGTGAACAGCATGTATCAAACCGCGCTGTCGCACATTTATGCGGTCGGTGACGTGATCGGCTATCCGAGCCTGGCTTCCGCCGCCTACGATCAGGGCCGCATCGCCGCGCAAGCGATCGCCTCCGGCGAAGCCAGCGGTCACTTAATCGAAGATATCCCGACCGGCATCTACACCATTCCGGAAATCAGCTCCGTCGGCAAAACCGAGCAGGAACTGACCGCGATGAAGGTGCCGTATGAAGTGGGCCGCGCCCAGTTCAAGCATCTGGCGCGCGCGCAGATAGCCGGGATGAACGTCGGCAGCCTGAAGATCCTGTTCCATCGCGACACCCTGCAGATCCTCGGGATCCACTGCTTCGGCGAACGTGCGGCGGAGATCATCCACATCGGCCAGGCGATCATGGAACAGAAAGGTGAAGGCAATACTATCGAGTATTTCGTTAATACGACCTTCAACTATCCGACCATGGCCGAAGCCTACCGGGTGGCGGCGCTAAACGGCTTAAACCGCCTGTTTTAACGCGCTGTCGATGTAGCCCTGCATGTGTTCGCGGATCGCCTCGGCCAGTTGCTCATAACGGCTGCGCAAAGGGGAGCCGGGGCGGTACACCAGCGCGATGGTGCGCTTCGGCTCCGGCTTGTAGCAATCCAGATAGCAGACGCCGTCGCGTTCGCGCTGCGGCGGTACCGCCAGTGACGGCAGCAGGGTAATGCCGCTGCCGGCCGCGACCATATTGCGCAGCGTTTCCAGACTGGTGGCGCGGAAGTGGGTATCTTCGTCCGCGCCCGCCTGGAAGCAGAAGCCCATCGCCTGATCACGCAGGCAGTGGCCATCCTCCAGCATCAGCAGTTTCTCACCCGCCAAATCCGGCATCGGCACGCGCTCGCGCTGCGCCCACGGGTGATCGGAGTACACCGCCAGCTTCATCGGTTCATCGAACAAAGGCACTTCGATAAACGCCTCGGTTTCCTTAACCAATGCCAGAATGGCGCAGTCCAGTTTGCCGCTGTCGAGTTGCGCCAGCAGCTGATGGGTTTGCGCTTCGTGCAGGTACATTTCCAGTTTCGGGAACGTTTTGTGCAGCGTCGGGATGATCTGCGGCAGCAGATAAGGCCCCACGGTCGGGATCAGGCCGATGTGCAACGGCCCGGACATGGCTTCGCCCTGCTGGCTGGCCATCTCCTTCAATACTTTCACTTCTCGCAGCACAGTACGCGCCTGCTCCACCAGCAACAGACCCGCCTGGGTGAACAGCACCTTGCGGCTGGTGCGTTCGAGCAGCATGACGCCCAACTCGTCTTCCAGCTTGCGGATCTGCCCGCTCAGCGTGGGTTGGCTTACATGGCATGAATCGGCCGCGCGGCGGAAGTGCCGGTGCTCGGCCAAGGCGACCAGATACTCTAAATCACGAATATTCATTGTTTCCCTCCATTCCATGATAGCTCATGGCGATAGATAAGATAGCAATGAGCGATTAGATCTATCAAGCCCCAGCGACAATAATGTGTCCCAACGAAGCGATATCGCGCTAAATGCTAAAAATTACTTTTCCTAATTAAGGGGTTAATCAATGTTTACCAGTCAAGAAGGCAAGAAAGTTCCTCAGGTTACTTTCCACACCCGTCAGGGCGACCAATGGATTGATGTGACCACTGATGACCTGTTCAAAAACAAAACCGTCATTGTTTTCTCGCTGCCGGGCGCGTTCACGCCGACCTGTTCTTCGAGCCACCTGCCGCGCTACAACGAACTGTCCAGCGTATTCAAGCAGCACGGCGTCGACAGCATTCTTTGCGTCTCCGTGAACGACACCTTCGTCATGAACGCCTGGAAAGCCGACCAACATGCGGAAAACATCACCTTCGTGCCGGACGGCAACGGTGAATTCACCAAAGGCATGAACATGCTGGTCGAGAAAGCGGATCTGGGCTTTGGCCCTCGCTCATGGCGCTACTCGATGCTGGTACGCAACGGCGTGGTCGAGAAAATGTTTGTTGAGCCGAACAAGCCGGGCGACCCGTTTGAAGTGTCCGACGCCGACACCATGCTGAAATACCTGGCGCCGGAATTCAAAGTGCAGGAATCGGTCTCCCTGTTCACCAAACCGGGCTGCCCATTCTGCGCCAAAGCCAAGCAGATGCTGCAAGAGCGCGGCATTCAGTATGAAGAGATCGTGCTGGGCAAAGACGCTACCACCGTCAGCCTGCGCGCCGTCAGCGGCCGCGCCACGGTGCCGCAGGTCTTCATCGGCGGCCGTCACATTGGCGGCAGCGACGATCTGGAAACATTCCTGTCAGCTTAATAAGTAATAACAAAGCCAACGTGAACTTTGGCGGGCTACGGCCCGCCCTTTTTTTACCTTTCAGGAGCGGATATGAAACTGTTGAACGTTGATGTCGCGGTCATCGGCGGCGGCACCGCAGGGCTCGGCGCCTATCGCGCGGCCAAACTGTCTACCCCCAGCGTGGTGATGATTGAAGGCGGGCCTTACGGCACCACCTGTGCGCGCGTTGGCTGCATGCCATCCAAATTACTGATCGCCGCCGCCGAAGCGGTGCATCAAATCGAACGTGCGCCGGGCTTTGGCGTGCACCCAACCGGCAAAACGCGTATCGACGGACGCGAGGTGATGGCGCGCGTCAAACGCGAACGCGATCGTTTCGTCGGCTTCGTGCTGGAAGGCGTGGACGAGATCCCGGCCGCCGACAAAATTCAGGGCTATGCCCGCTTTATCGACGACAACACGCTGCAGGTCGATGACCATACGCGCATCGTGGCGCAGCGCATCGTGATCGCCACCGGCTCTCGCCCCAGTTGGCCGGCGCCGTGGAATGAACTGGGCGATCGCCTGATCGTCAACGACGATCTGTTCAACTGGGATGACTTGCCGCAGTCCGTGGCGGTATTCGGCCCTGGCGTGATCGGGCTGGAGTTGGGGCAAGCGCTGCACCGCCTCGGCGTCGACACCAAGGTCTTCGGCATCGGCGGCGCCGTCGGGCCGCTGACCGACAGCGCCGTGCGCGATTACGCTGCGAAGGCGCTGGGGGAAGAATTCTACCTCGACGCCGACGTGAAAGTGGAGATGATGCAGCGCGAAGGCGACCGCGTATTTATCCGCTATCAGGATCTGCAGGGCCAGTCGCAGGAGATCCTGGTGGACTACGTGCTGGCCGCCACCGGCCGCCGCCCCAACGTCGATCGGCTGGGTCTTGAAAACACCGGCCTGCAGCTCGACGCTCGAGGCGTGCCGCTGGCCGACCGCCTGACGATGCAAACCAGCGTGCCGCATATCTTTATCGCCGGCGACGCCAGCAACCAACTGCCGCTGTTGCATGAGGCCAGCGATCAGGCACGCATCGCCGGCGCCAATGCCGGCAGCTTCCCGGAGATCAATCCGGGTCTGCGCCGCAGCGCGATTTCGGTGGTGTTCTCCGATCCGCAGATCGCCATGGTCGGCTCGACCTTCCGCGAGCTGAGCGAGAAGTTCAGCGCCTGCGGATGTTTTGAAGTGGGCAAGGTCTCGTTTGAGAATCAGGGCCGCTCGCGGGTGATGCTGCGCAACAAGGGCGTTCTGCACGTTTACGGCGAGCAAGGCACCGGCCGTTTCCTCGGCGCGGAAATGATCGGCCCGGACGCCGAACACATTGCGCACCTGTTAGCCTGGGCGCACCAACAGCAGATGACCGTCGATCAGATGCTGGACATGCCGTTCTATCATCCGGTGATCGAAGAAGGCTTGCGCACTGCGCTGCGCGACCTGCAGGCGAAGCTCAAACTCGGCACGGCCGAAATCGAACGCTGTCAGCGCTGTCCGGGCGAATAACGCCTTCTTATCCGTTCACACCTACCGGGCCTTCAGGCCCGGTTTTTTTGCGCAGCGCTTTCCAGATTTTCCTCCCTCCTCTTGCCTCACGGCCCTCCTGCGCTCATTTTTTATGCCTCGATATTGAATTGATATCAATAATAATACTAAAATGGAGGCAACATGAACGAGATCAGGGATGACATCGCTGATATGCAACAGCGGCAGAACAGCATCAAATTCGCCGAGTTAGCGAAAATCTGCGTGCGATGGTTTGGGCCGCCGCGCATAAACGGTAGCAGCCATCACGTTTATCGCATGCCCTGGCCAGGCGATCCGCGCATCAATATCCAACGCGGCAACAACGGCGCGGCCAAGGCATATCAGGTTAAGCAGGTCATCGCCGCACTGGCCAGAATGGAGGAAGAACATGGAAAAGCATGAACACTATACCTATCGCATCACCTGGTCAGCGCAAGACCGTGAATATGTCGGGCTGTGCGCCGAATTCCCCTCGTTGTCCTGGCTGGCCGCCACGCGTACCGGCGCATTGGAGGGTATCGAGAAAGTGGTGAGCGAAACGATCGCCGACATGCTGGCGCAAGGCGAAACGCCGCCGCAGGCGTTGGCGGAGAAAAATTTCAGCGGCAAACTGGTGCTACGCATGACGCCGGAACAGCATCGCCGGCTGGCGATCGGCGCGATGGAAGAAGGCGTGAGCCTGAACCGTTATCTCTGCGCACGCCTGGCGGGGTAAAGGTTCAAGGGCGGCGCCAGGCCGCCCTCGTCGTCAAGCCAAACGCTGTTTCGCTGCGGCGATGGCCGCGGCCACCTGCTGCGGCGCGACGCCGCCTTTGGCCGCACGTTTGTCCAGGCAGGATTGCAACGCCAGGATCGGATAGACATCGTCGCCAATCGTCGCGCTGAACTGCTGCAAATCCGCCAGCGGCAGCGCTTCCAGCGGTTTGCCCTGGCGAATGGCTTCTACCACCGCCTCACCGACGATATGGTGCGCTTCGCGGAACGGCACGCCTTTGGCGACCAGGTAGTCCGCCAGCTCGGTGGCATTCGCATAACCCTGCTCCGCCGCTTCCCGGCAGCGCGGGCGCTTCACCTGAATGCCGTCCAGCACCAGCGCCGCCATCTGCAGGCAGTCCATCCAAGTGTCGAGCGCGTCGAACAGCCCTTCTTTGTCTTCCTGCATGTCTTTGTTGTACGCCAGCGGCAGGCCTTTCAGCGTCATCATCATGCCGGTCAGCGCGCCCTGTACGCGGCCGCACTTGCCGCGGATCAGCTCCAGCGCGTCCGGGTTTTTCTTCTGCGGCATCAGCGAAGAGCCGGAGGTCACGCGGTCAGACAGCTCGACAAACGCCGCCTCGCCGCTGTTGAAGAAGATCAGATCTTCGGCGAAGCGCGACAGGTGCACCATGCTGATGGCGGCGTTGGACAGCAGCTCCAGCACGTGATCGCGATCGGATACGCTGTCCAGGCTGTTGCGGGTCGCCGAGGCAAAACCCAGCCAGCCGGCCAGCTGCTCGCGATCGATAGGATACGCGGTGCCGGCCAGCGCGCCGCTGCCCAGCGGGCTGACGTCCAGCCGTTTCAGGGTATCCTGCAGGCGGCTTTCATCGCGCGCCAGCATCTCGACATAGGCCAGACACCAGTGCGCGAAAGTCACCGGCTGCGCGCGTTGCAGATGGGTATACCCCGGCATCACCGCATCCTGGTTGGCTTCGGCGGTCTCCACCAGCGCCTGCTGCAGCTGGACGATCGCCTGATGCAGATCGCCGATCTGCTGTTTGCACCACAGCTTCAGATCGGTCGCGACCTGATCGTTGCGGCTGCGGCCGGTGTGCAGCTTCTTGCCCAAATCGCCGACCTTCTCGATCAGCTTCTGCTCCACCCAGCTGTGGATGTCTTCGGCATCGCTTTGGACGATCGCCAAAGGATCGGCCTGGACTTCCGTCAGCAAGGCATTCAGCGCCTGCTCCAGCTGCTTTTGCTCCGTTGCCGTCAACACGTTAACGGTCACCAGCGCCTTCGACCAGGCCACCGAGCCCACGATATCTTGCTCCGCCAGGCGATAATCGAACCGCAGCGAATCGTTGAGTTGCTTGAACCGCTGATCCGCCGCCTGAGTGAACCGTCCGCCCCAAAGTGCCATACCTTTACTCCTGAATTTTTATGCGAAAGGGCGCAGCATGCTGCGCCCTTGCAGAGTCACGCCAATCGGTTATTTATTCTTTTTCTCGTTCAACGCGCGGATGCGTGAAGACAGAGAGAACAGGCGGATAAAGCCGCCCGCGTGGCTGTGATCGTAAACTTCGTCTTCGCCGAAGGTGGCGAACTCTTCGGAGTACAGGCTGTTGGCGGATTTTTTCTGGGTCGCCGTCACCTGGCCTTTGTACAGCTGCAGCACCACTTCACCGTTCACCTCTTCAGCCAATGCTTCGGCAGAGGCCTGCAGCGAGCGGCGCAGCGGCGCGAACCAGCGGCCGTCGTACACCACATAGGACATCTCCAGGCCCAGCTGCTCGCGCCATTTGAAGCTGTCGCGATCCAGCACCAGTTGCTCGATGGCGCGCAGCGCCGCCACCATGATGGTGCCCCCCGGGGTCTCATAGCAGCCGCGGGATTTGATGCCCACCAGACGGTTTTCCACGATGTCGATACGGCCGACGCCGTGCTTGGCGCCCAGCGCGTTCAGGGTTTCCAGGCACTGGTACGGCGACAGCGCTTTACCGTTAACCGCCACGACGCGGCCTTTCTCGACGGTAACGGTCACCTGCTCAGGCTGGTCCGGCGCTTCCTGCGGATCGACGGTCCATACCCAGCAATCCTTGTTTGGCGCGTTCCACGGGCTTTCCAACACGCCGCCTTCGGTGGAGATGTGCCAGGCGTTCTCATCGCGGCTGTAGATTTTCTCCAGCGATGCGGTGGTCGGGATATTGCGCTCTTTCAGGTAATCCAGCAGCGCTTCACGGGAACGCAGGTTCCACTCGCGCCACGGCGCTACCACTTTCAGCTGCGGCGCCAGCGCGGTGTAGGTGGTTTCGAAACGCACCTGATCGTTGCCTTTGCCGGTCGCGCCGTGGCACAGCGCGTCTGCGCCCACTTTCAACGCCAGCTCGACCTGCGCCTTGGCGATGATCGGCCGCGCCATCGAGGTGCCCAGCAGGTAGCTGCCCTCGTACAGGGCGCCGGTCTGCAGCACCGGATAAACGTAATCGCGGATAAATTCTTCACGCAGATCGACCACGTGACATTCAGAGGCACCGGACTGCAGGGCTTTTTGCTCCACGCCTTCCAGATCGCTGCGCTCCTGGCCGATGTCCGCCACGAACGCCACCACTTCACAGCCGCCGTAGTTCTCTTTCAGCCATGGAATGATGGCCGAGGTATCCAGGCCGCCGGAGTACGCCAGAACGATTTTTTTGATGCCTTGGTTTTGCATGATCTATTCCTTTCTAATTCTAAAATTAAGCGAGGATCCGGGTGCCAATCGACACGCCGTTAAACAAAGCAGGAAGCTGATCGGCATGGCGCCAGCTGGCGATATCCACCGGGCGGCCGAGGGTGCGGGCAGCGTCGAGCGCCGCATTCACCTTCACCACCATACCATCGGTGATGATGCCTTGCGCGATCAGTTGTTCCGCTTTTTGCGCCGTCATTTCCGCAATGCGTTGGCCCTTGCCGTCGAGGATGCCGCTGACGTCCGACAGCAGGATCAGGTCCGCCCCCAGCGTCGCCGCCAGCGCCGTCGCCGCCTGATCGGCGTTCACGTTCATTAACTGCCCTTCGGCGGTGATGCCGATGGAGCTGACAACCGGCAGGTAGCCGGCGCCCAGCAGGGTATTGAGCAGTGCGGGCGAACCGGGCTGCGCGTTGCCGACGTGGCCCAATGCCGGATCGAGCGGGGTCACGACCGCGCTGCCGCCGTCCGCCAGGCTCAGGCCGACGGCGTTGATTTGGTGTTTAATCGCCCACGCCAGCAGCGTTTTGTTGGCGGTGCCGGCCAGCGCCCCGGTGATGATGTCGATCTGATCGGCCGGCGTGACCCGCAGGCCGTTCTTTTTCACCACCGGCAAAGCGAGTTGCTTCATCAGTTCGTCCACCACGCAGCCGCCGCCGTGCACGATCACCAGCGGGCGCTGGTGCTGCTGCCGATAGCTGTCCAACGCGGTAAACAGACGCTCCAGCGCTTCTTCACTGTCTAATAACACGCCACCTAACTTGATAATTAACGGGTTCATTGCTGTTTACTCACGCTGGTTTAAAGGAGTGATTGGGTTTCCGGGAAGCCGAAACGGATATTCAGGCATTGCACCGCCTGCGCCGCCGCGCCTTTCAGCAGATTGTCTTCCACCGCCACGGCGATCAGATGCTCGCCCTGCACCGCAAAACCGATGTCACAGAACGGCAGCCCCACCACCGCTTTCAGCGCCGGCACGCCCTGGTCGTACAGCCGCACCAGCGGCTTGTCGTCATAGGCGGCATGATAGGCGGCCGCGACGTCCTGCGCGGTCACGCCGGCTTTCAGACGGCAGGTGATGGTTTCAAGGATGCCGCGCGGGAAATTGCCCAGGTGCGGCGTAAAGATGACCGGCACGCCCAGGTGCGCGGCGATCTCCGGCTGGTGCCGGTGAGTGAAAATACCGTACGGCTGCAGGCTCACTTCGCAGAAGCTGGTGGTCATGCTGGCCTTGCGCCCGGCGCCGCTAACGCCGCTGGTGGCGTTGATCACCGGCCACTGCTCCATATTCAGCAGCTGTTTTTCGATCAACGGTTTCAGCGCCAGCTGCGCCGCCGTCGGGTAGCAGCCCGGCACCGCGATCAGCTGCGCCTGTTTAATCTTGTCGCTCTGCCACTCCGCCAGGCCGTACACCGCCTGCTCCAGCAGAGCACCATGCTGATGCTCGAAACCGTAGTACTGGCTATAAAAACCGGCGTCCTGCACGCGAAAGGCGCCGGACAGATCGAACACCACGCAGCCCGCCGCCAGGAAAGCCGGTGCGATATCGTGGCTGACTTCATGGGCGGTGGCGAGGAACACCACGTCGATGCCCTGCGCCGCCTTGGCGACGTCAGTCAACGGCTGCAGCGGCAGATCGACGATGCCTTTCAACTGGGGATGGAGATCGGAAAGCAACTTTCCTGCATCTGCACTTTGCGCTGAAACCGCTAAAGCGGTTATGTTCATGTGTGGGTGGCGATTCAGGTAAGCCGTGAGCTCCGCTCCGGCGTAACCGCTGGCACCAACGATCAGCGTATTCAACATGTGGCCTTTCACCTTCTAAACTGACGTGCGGTCGCTTGCGACCCAGGTAACAGGGCTAGCCAGCGTTGTTGCGCCGTTCACCCACGGAGCCAGGCGTTGATGCTTTTATAAACATCCGGGCATCGGGTTCCCTTACGCTTCGGCTTACTGTATTTTTATTCAAAATAAATGCATGAATATTGATACTATCCTAACCTAAGGCTGTCAACAGTGAAGATGAAATTACCTCCATTTATTGAGCTGTACCGGGCGTTGATCGCCACTCCGTCAATCAGCGCCACCGATGCCGGCCTCGATCAGAGCAATGAGGCGTTAATCAACTTGTTGGCCGGATGGTTTGCCGACCTGGGCTTTCGCGTCGACGTACAGCCGGTGCCGGAGTCGCGCCACAAATTCAACCTGCTGGCCAGCATCGGCGAAGGCAGCGGCGGCCTGCTGCTGGCCGGGCACACCGATACGGTGCCTTACGACGAAGGCCGCTGGACGCGCGATCCCTTCACCCTGACCGAGCACGACAACAAGCTCTACGGGCTGGGCACCGCCGACATGAAAGGCTTCTTCGCCTTTATTCTGGATGCGGTGCGCGATATCGACGCGAGCAAGCTGACCAAGCCGTTGTACATTTTAGCCACCGCAGATGAAGAAACGACGATGGCCGGCGCGCGTTACTTCGCCGCCTCTACCGCCATTCGTCCGGATTTCGCCATCATCGGCGAGCCGACCTCGCTGCAGCCGGTGCGCGCGCACAAGGGCCACATGGCCAACGCCATTCGCATCGTCGGCCAGTCCGGCCACTCCAGCGATCCGGCGCGCGGCGTCAACGCCATCGATCTGATGCACGAGTCCATCGGCCGCCTGATGGAGCTGCGCAAGACCCTGCAGGAGCGCTACAACAACCCGGCGTTCGCCGTGCCTTATCCCACCATGAACTTCGGCCATATCAGCGGCGGCGACGCGGCCAACCGCATCTGCGCCTGTTGCGAACTGCACCTGGATATCCGCCCGCTGCCCGGCATGACGCTCGACAACATCAACGAACTGATGCATCAGGCGCTGGAGCCAGTGAGCCAACGCTGGCCGGGCCGCCTGACCATCGAAGAGCTGCACGCGTCGGTGCCGGGCTACGAATGCCCGACCGACCACCGCATGGTGGCGGTGATCGAGGAACTGCTGGGCACCCGCACGCAGGTGGTCAACTACTGCACCGAAGCGCCGTTTGTGCAACAGGTCTGCCCGACGTTGGTGCTCGGCCCCGGTTCCATCGATCAGGCCCACCAGCCGGACGAATACATCGACACCGCGTTTATCGAACCGACGCGCAAACTGTTGGGCCAGCTGGTCAATCACTTTTGCCGGCAATAAACCCGACATTTAACAGGGGAAATGCTTTATGCTTCCCCTAACTCAAAATAAGTAGAAAGCAGCGAAATAAGCCACGCTGATAACCCACGCGGCGTAATTAAATTTCAGAAAATGCGCCGATTTTGATGTTTTTTTGCTAAAAATAGTGTCAATTGACGATTGGACAGGAACGCGATGGGATCAGGCAGGCGGTCTGCGCCTGACGCGTGAAATTTATTTACAAGATAAAAATCATACATACAGAACTGGGTCAGGGGTTATATGAACGAACAATATTCGGCAATGCGCAGTAATGTCAGTATGCTCGGCAAATTGCTCGGCGATACCATCAAAGAAGCGCTGGGCGAGCATATTCTCGATCGCGTTGAGACCATCCGTAAGCTTTCCAAATCCTCACGCGCCGGCAACGAAGCGCATCGCCAGGAGCTGCTCTCCACCCTGCAGAACTTGTCCAACGACGAGCTGCTGCCGGTGGCGCGCGCCTTCAGCCAGTTCCTCAACCTGACCAACGTCGCCGAGCAGTATCACAGCATTTCGCCCAACGGCGAGGCCGCCAGCAACCCGGAAGCGCTGGCCCAACTGTTCAGCCGCCTCAAAGACAAAAAGCTCAGCGACAAAGAGCTGCAGCACGCGGTGTCACAACTCTCCATCGAGCTGGTGCTGACGGCGCACCCGACGGAGATTACCCGCCGCACCCTGATCCACAAGCTGGTGGAGGTCAACACCTGCCTCAGCCAGCTCGATCACAACGATCTGGCCGACTACGAGCGCAACAAGATCATGCGCCGCCTGCGCCAGCTGGTAGCCCAGTCGTGGCACACCGATGAAATTCGCAAACACCGCCCTTCCCCGATCGACGAAGCCAAATGGGGTTTTGCCGTCGTGGAAAACAGCCTGTGGGAAGGCGTGCCGGCGTTCCTGCGCGAATTCAACGAACAGCTGGAAAACTCCATCGATTACAGCCTGCCGGTAGAAGCGGTGCCGGTGCGCTTCACCTCCTGGATGGGCGGCGACCGCGACGGCAACCCGAACGTCACCGCCGAAATTACCCGCCATGTGCTGCTGCTCAGCCGCTGGAAAGCCTGCGACCTGTTTACCCGCGACATCCAGGTGCTGGTCTCCGAGCTGTCGATGACCGAGTGCACCCCGGAGCTGCGCGCCCGCGCCGGCGGCGATGAGGTGCAGGAGCCTTACCGCGAAATCATGAAGCAGCTGCGCAGCCAGCTGATGAGTTCCCAGGCTTATCTGGAAGGTCGCCTGAAGGGCGAGCGCGTGCTGAAACCGCACGACCTGCTGGTGAACAACGAGCAGCTGTGGGAGCCGCTGTATGCCTGCTACCAGTCGCTGCAGGCCTGCGGCATGGGCATCATCGCCAATGGTCAACTGCTGGATACCCTGCGCCGCGTGCGCTGCTTCGGCGTGCCGCTGGTGCGCATCGACGTGCGTCAGGAGAGCACCCGCCATACCGAAGCCATCGCCGAGCTGACCCGCTATCTGGGGCTGGGCGACTATGAAAGCTGGTCGGAAGCCGATAAACAGGCGTTCCTGATCCGCGAACTGAACTCCAAACGCCCGCTGGTGCCGCTGAAATGGCAACCGAGCGCCGACACGCAGGAAGTGCTGGAAACCTGCCGGGTGATTGCCGAAGCGCCGCAGGGCTCGATCGCCGCCTATGTGATTTCGATGGCGCGTACGCCTTCCGACGTGCTGGCGGTGCACCTGCTGCTGAAAGAGGCCGGCTGCCCGTTCGCGCTGCCGGTCGCCCCGCTGTTCGAAACCCTCGACGACCTGAACAACGCCGACGACGTAATGACCCAGTTGCTGAACATCGACTGGTATCGCGGCTTCATCCAGGGCAAACAGATGGTGATGATCGGCTATTCCGACTCGGCGAAAGACGCCGGCGTGATGGCCGCTTCCTGGGCGCAGTACCGCGCGCAGGACGCGCTGATCAAAACCTGTGAAAAGGCCGGCGTGGCGCTGACGCTGTTCCACGGCCGCGGCGGTTCCATCGGCCGCGGCGGCGCTCCGGCGCATGCGGCGCTGCTGTCGCAGCCGCCGGGCAGCCTGAAGGGCGGCCTGCGCGTCACCGAACAGGGCGAGATGATCCGCTTCAAGTTCGGCCTGCCGGAAGTCACCATCAGCAGCCTGGCGCTGTATGCCGGCGCGATCCTCGAGGCCAACCTGCTGCCGCCGCCGGAACCGAAGAAAGAATGGCGGGCGCTGATGGACGACCTGTCCGAGACCTCCTGCCGAATGTATCGCGGCTACGTGCGTGAAAACCCGGACTTCGTGCCTTACTTCCGCGCGGCCACGCCGGAACTGGAGCTGGGCAAACTGCCGCTGGGCTCGCGCCCGGCCAAGCGCAAGCCGAACGGCGGCGTAGAGAGCCTGCGCGCCATTCCGTGGATCTTCGCCTGGACGCAGAACCGCCTGATGCTGCCGGCCTGGCTCGGCGCCGGCGCCGGATTGCAGGAAGCGGTGAAAGCCGGCAAACAGGCGGAGCTGGAGGCGATGTGTCGCGACTGGCCGTTCTTCTCCACCCGCATCGCCATGCTGGAAATGGTGTTCGCCAAAGCCGACCTGTGGCTGGCGGAATACTACGATCAGCGCCTGGTGGATAAATCGCTGTGGCCGCTGGGCCAACAGCTGCGCGATCAGCTGGAAAGCGACATCAAGGTGGTGCTGACCATCGCCAACGATGCGCACCTGATGGAAGACCTGCCGTGGATCGCCGAATCCATCGCGCTGCGCAACGTCTATACCGACCCGTTGAACGTCTTGCAGGCCGAATTGCTGCACCGTTCGCGCCAGCAGGAGCAGCCGGACGCCCGCGTGGAGCAGGCGCTGATGGTTACCATCGCCGGCGTCGCCGCCGGGATGCGCAACACCGGCTAGTGAGCCTCATCGCGGCCCCGTTTATCGGGGCCGTTTTTTTATGTCTCCCCCACAAAAAAAGGGCGCCGCGGTAAAGCGGCGCCCTTTTAAATGGAACAGACCCGTCAGGCGGCGGCCACCGGTCGCACGCCCAGCGTGTGGCAGATGGCGTAACTCATCTCGGCGCGGTTCAGGGTATAGAAGTGGAAATCTTTCACCCCTTCGCGGCTCAGGATCTTCACCATGTCCATGGCGATGTTGGCACCAACCATTTTGCGGGTCTCCGCATCGTCGTCCAGCCCTTCGAACATGCTGGTCATCCAGCTTGGCACCCGCACGTTGGTCATGGTGGCGAAGCGCTGCAGCTGCTTGAAGTTGGACACCGGCAGAATGCCCGGCACGATTTCCACGTCGATACCGGCGGCGACGCAGCGGTCGCGAAAGCGCAGGTAGCTCTCAACGTCGAAGAAGAACTGGGTAATCGCGCGACTGGCGCCGGCATCGATCTTGCGTTTCAGGTTAATCAAATCGGCCTGGGCGCTCTTCGCCTCCGGATGCACTTCCGGGTAAGCGGCGACGGAAATGTCGAAGTCACCCACGTCTTTCAGCAGCGCCACCAGATCGGTCGCGTACATTTCCGGCTTGCCGCCGCCCGGCGGCAGATCGCCGCGCAGCGCCACGATATGGCGGATGCCGCTGTTCCAGTAATCGGTCGCGATGTCGCGCAGCTGCGCCGGGCTGGCGTCGATGCAGGTCAGGTGCGGCGCCGCCTCCAGGCCGGTGCGTTCCTTGATCCCTTTGATGATGCTGTGGGTGCGATCGCGCTCGCCGGAATTGGCGCCGTAGGTGACGGAAACGAATTTAGGTTTGAGAATGCTCAGACGATCGATCGACTGCCACAGGGTCTCTTCCATCTCGCTGGTGCGTGGCGGGAAGAACTCGAATGATACGTTAATCTGGCCGTTCAACTCCGCCAGACTCTGATTCAGCGCTTCCCGCTGGTTTGCGTGGAAAAAACTCATACCCTGCTCACCTCTTATCGATCACTGTTTTTATTTCATCTTGATGAGCGTCTATACGTTTAGACGTCTAGATAGAAAATGCCGCATGTTGGCTAAAGAGTCAACAGGAAAATGAGGGGAATAAGATGATTAATCCTCACCCGCTCAACGAGGGAATTTCATGATCGCGACAAAGATAAGTATGGCAGGAAAAGCCAAGGGGCGCGGTGAGCCCGCGCCCGCAGAGGATTAAAGCAGCTGCGCCAATCGGTTAAGGTCTGACTGGATCGCGCCGGCGGTCACATCGCGGCCGGCGCCCGGCCCGCGGATCACCAGCGGATTATCGCGATACCAGCGGCTTTCGATGGCGAACACGTTGTCGCACGGCAGCAGAGAGGCCAGCGGATGCTCAGGACGCACCGCCTCCACGCCGACTCGCGCCTTGCCGTTGGCGTCGAAACGCGCCACGTGACGCAGCACCAGGCCCATTTCGCTGGCGGCCTCAAAGCGCTGTTGCATCTGCTGATTCAGCGCCTCGCCGTTCTCGAAGAACTGATCGACGGAGCCCAGCTCGCAGCCCGCCGGCACCAGCGACTCGACCCGCACCTGGTTCGGTTCGATGTCGTAGCCCGCTTCGCGCGCCAGGATCACCAGCTTGCGCATCACGTCCTGGCCGGAGAGATCGACCCGCGGATCCGGTTCGGTCAGCCCCTGTTGCCAAGCCTGATCCACCAGCTCGGTGAACGGCACCGTGCCGTCATACTGCAAGAACAGCCAGGAAAGCGTGCCGGAGAAGATGCCGCTGATCGCCAAAATGCTGTCGCCGCTGTCGCGCAGATCGCGCACCGTATGGTTGACCGGCAGCCCGGCGCCGACGGTGGCGTTATACAGCCAGTGGCGGCCGGTTTTGGCGAAGGCGTCGCGAATTTGGCGATAGGTATCGCTGCACGAGGCGCCCGCCAGCTTGTTGGCGCTGATCACGTGGAAACCGTGGCTGGCGAAATCCAGATACTGCCCGGCCAGCTCTTCGCTGGCGGTCACATCAAGCACCACCAGATCGTCGAACGGGTGCGCACGCATCCACAGGAACAGCGACTCTTCGTCGAGTTCCTGCGCCTCGTCCTCAAAGAACGCCAATGCACGGCTGGCGTCCAACCCGTCGTAGTTCAGCAGGCTGCGGCGGCTGTCCACCACCCCCGCCAGGATAAATTCGAAACCGCTGCGCGCGGAGATATTGGTCTGCTCACGGGCGAACAGCTCCAGCCAGCGCGACCCGATGTTGCCCTTGCCGAACAGCACCAGACCGATGCGCTTCTCGGCGCGGAACAGGCTTTGGTGCAGCCCCTGAATCAGCAGCGCAGTCGGCCCCTGGCGCAATACCGCCACCAGGCTGATGCCATCTTCCGCCTGCCAGATAAATTCGACCGGCTGATCTTTCAGTTGCTGATAGAAACGGTGGCTGTGCAGCGGGTTCTTGCATACCCCGGCGCCGACCATCGCCACCAGCGCCAACCCTTCGCGCAGGTGCAGTTCACCCGGCAGCGCCGAGGCCTGCAGGATCGCCAGTGCGCTGTTGACCACCTCGGAGGTGTAGCACAGCTGCACCCGATTGCGGTCAGGATGGATGCCTACCGCCAGCGGTTTGATCTGCGCGCGTTTGAGCACCAGATCCAACTCTTTCTGCGCCAGTTTGAAGTCATGCTGAGCGGCGACGTGCAGCTCAATCAGGCACACGTCATCGTGGCTGGTGACAATCTTGGCGCCGGTGCCGGACGCCAATACGCGCTCGATGCGCGTCGAGCCCTGCTCCGGCTGGTAGCTGCAGCGCAGCTGAAGATCGATATCGCTGCCGGAGACCGGCTGCAGGGTGCGGGTATGCAATACCGGCGCAGCCAGACGCGCCAGCTCGCTGGCTTCGTCCAGACGCAGCAGCGGCAGCAGGCAGGCGTCTTTCACCTTGCGCGGATCGGCGCTGTAAACCCCGGCCACGTCGCTCCAGATGGTGACGCGCGCAGCGCCGGCCAGCGCGCCGACCTGAGTGGCGGAGTAGTCGCTGCCGTTACGCCCCAACAGCACGGTTTCCCCGGCGTCGTTGCGCGAAATGAACCCGGTCACTACCAGGCGTTTACCCGGGTGTTGGGCCATCAATTGTTGCAACAGCGGGTAAGAACGGCCTTCATCCACCTGCGGCTGCGCGGCGCGCTCGGCGCGCAGGAAGTCACGCGCATCCAGCCAGGCCGCCTGCATGTCCAGGTGGTTGAGCACCGCCGCCATCAGGCGCGCCGACCAAATCTCGCCGTGCCCGACCACTTCGGCGTAGCACACCTCGTCGACATTGCCGTCCAGCAGCGCCGCCAGGCGTTCCAGATCCTGAATGAACTCGGCGATCAGCGGCTCGGCGCTTTCCGGCGGCAACAGGCCGCTGATAAGATCGCTGTGATAACGACGCAACGTCTGCTGCACCTGGTGCGCAGACAGGCGATCGCTCTGGCTGAGCTTCAGCCAGTTGATCAACTGGTTGGTGGTACTGCCGGCGGCCGATACCACCATCATGTCGCCCGGCTGGCTGTATTCCGCCATAATCCCGGCCACACGCAGATAACACTTCACATCCGCCAGACTGCTGCCGCCAAACTTGTGCAGTTGACGCCCGCTCACCGGCCCTGCTACAGCAATTGCATTCATGCTTACCTCGTTGCCGCCGCCTGGAAAGCGCGTTCCAGATCGGCAATCAAATCTTCACTGTCTTCAATACCCACGGAAATGCGCAGCAGGCTCTCGGAGATGCCGGCCGCTGCCCGCGCCTCCGCCGCCATGCCGGCGTGAGTCATGGTCGCTGCATGCGAGATCAGGCTTTCTACGCCGCCCAACGATTCTGCCAGAGTAAACAGCTCAAGGGCAGAGAGAAAACGGCGCAGCACCGCTTCATCGCCGTCCAGTTCAAAACTCAGCATCGCGCCGAAACCGCGCTGCTGACGACGGGCGATCTCATGCCCCGGATTCTCCGGCAGGGAAGGATGATACAGCTTTTTCACCAGCGGTTGCTGCTGTAAATAGTCAACAATCGCTTCAGCGTTTTGTTGCGCCGCCTTGATGCGTGGCGACAACGTGCGCATGCCGCGCAGCAACAGATAGCTGTCGAACGCGCCGCCGGTCACGCCGATGTTGTTCGCCCACCAGGCCAGCTCGACCGCCAGCTCAGGATCTTTGGCGATCACCGCGCCGGCCACCACGTCCGAATGCCCGTTCAGGTATTTGGTGCAAGAATGGACCACCAGATCGGCACCGAGTTCGATCGGCTGTTGCAGGGCCGGGCTGAGGAACGTGTTGTCCACCACCGTCAACGCGCCCGCCGCGTGCGCGGCAGCGCAGATCGCCGCGATGTCCACCACCCGCAGCAGCGGATTGCTGGGGCTTTCTATCAACACCAGCTTCGGCTTTTGCGCCAGCGCCTGTTGCAGGGCGGCCTCATTGCCTTGATCGACGAACAGCACGCGATAAGCGCCGCGCTTGCTCAGGCTGTCGAATAACCGATAGCTGCCGCCGTAACAGTCGTGCGGCGCCACCAGCAGATCGCCGGGCTTCAGCAGTACGGTGGTCACCAGATGGATCGCCGACATCCCGCTGCCGGTCATCACCGCGCCGGCGCCGCCTTCCAGCTCCGCCAACGCGCGCTGCACCACGTCGCGCGTCGGGTTGCCGCGGCGCGAGTAGTCATGAGCTCGAGGTTGATTGAAGTCGGTAAAGTTATAGGTGCTGGACAGATGAATCGGCGGGACAACGCAGCCGTACTGTTCGTCGTCGTTCAGGCCGCTGCGTACGGCAATCGTGGCTGGTTTACGCGTCATGGGCTCGCTCGGCTCTCGGTTCGGTGAATGAGGCCTAAAGAGTAATCGCAGGATTGATAGACGTCAATACATCTGGACATCTAAACTTCTTTGCGTATAGATTGAGCAATGACACAATACCCGCTAAAATTATGCCGATATGACATGACGATAAGATGTTAAGCGGCAATGCCTGGCCGAAGCGGGGCATTCAGTGACCCTGGTCGCGTAAAATTGACATTTATTTAGTGAGAACAGTGAAGATCGGGCATAATTGGCCGGTTTTTAGAATTTTGTAATTTTTCTGACAAAGTTAAGGTGTCCCATGGCTGAGTGGAACGGCGAGTATGTCAGCCCTTACGCTGAACACGGTAAAAAAAGCGAGCAAGTCAAAAAGATCACGGTATCCATTCCGCTGAAGGTCCTGAAAATCCTCACCGACGAACGGACCCGTCGCCAGGTGAACAACCTGCGCCACGCCACCAACAGCGAACTTCTGTGCGAAGCGTTTCTGCATGCCTTTACCGGCCAGCCGCTGCCGAACGATGAAGACCTGCGCAAAGAGCGCAGCGATGAAATCCCGGAAGCCGCAAAAGCGTTGATGCGCGAACTGGGTGTCGATCCCGATACCTGGGAATATTGAGAACCGCCCGGCGAACGTCGGCGGCAGAAAAGAAAAAAGGCGCCCAGGGCGCCTTTTTCATCGGTCGATAAGAAATCTTATTTCTTAGCGCCTGGTACGCTGAAACGCTTGTTGAAGCGGTCAACGCGGCCACCGGTAGCAACGTCACGCTGCTTGCCAGTGTAGAACGGGTGGCATGCGCCACAAACGTCCAGGTTCAGATCGTGGCCCACGGTGGAGCGGATCTTCATCACGTTACCGCAAGAGCAGTTAGCAGTAACTTCTTCGTATTTTGGGTGGATACCTTGTTTCATGGGAAACCTCAGTTAAGGCCGTGTCGCTATCCAGCCCTGTTTCGCCAGACACCACACGTGGTTGATAATAGAATTTTGGTATCGAATTATACCAAAGGCGGCAAATTATACAGCATTAGTCGGGGCGCGCAATCGGAACCGTACATTTGACGATGCGCCGTGTAAACTGATGCCCACTTTTTTTCAATTTGGATGAGATCATGCCCGTCGTACACGTTGCTTTGCCGGTCCCCCTCGCCCGCACCTTCGACTATCTGCTGCCGCCCGGCATGCAGCCGGTGGCCGGCGCGCGCGTGGGCGTGCCCTGGGGCAGGCAGCATGCAATCGGCATCGTCACCGGCTGCAGCGACACCAGCGAACTGCCGTTGGACAAGCTCAAACCGATCGACAGCGTGATCGACACGGAATCGCTGTTCTCCCCCAGCCTGTGGCGCATCCTGCGCTGGGCCAGCGATTACTACCACTATCCCATCGGCGAAGTGCTGTTCCACGCGCTGCCGATCCTGCTGCGCCAAGGCAAACCGGCCGAGGCCGCGCCGCTGTGGCAGTGGTTCGCCACCGAAGAGGGGCGCGCCACGCCGCCCGAAAGCCTGAAACGCGCGCCGAAACAGCAGCAGGCGCTGGCGGCGCTGTTGCAACGCCCGGTCTATCGCCATCAGGTCAGCCAGCTTGAGCTGACGGAAAGCGCCCTGCAGGCGCTGCGCGCCAAAGGGCTGATCGATCTGCGCGCTCAGGTCGCGGCCACGCAGGACTGGCGCCCCAACTTTGCGGTGCTCGGCGAGCGGCTGCGGCTGAATACCGAACAGGCCACCGCCGTCGGGGCGATCCGAAGCGAAGATGAGCAGTTTGCCGCCTGGCTGCTGGCCGGGGTCACCGGCTCCGGCAAGACCGAGGTGTATCTCAGCGTGCTGGAAAACGTGTTGGCCAAAGGCCGGCAGGCGCTGGTGCTGGTGCCGGAAATCGGCCTGACGCCGCAAACCATCGCCCGCTTTCGCGAGCGCTTCAACGCGCCGGTGGACGTGCTGCACTCCGGGCTGAACGACAGCGAACGGCTGGCGGTTTGGCTGCGCGCGCGCAGCGGCGAAGCCGCTATCGTCATCGGCACCCGCTCGGCGCTGTTCACGCCGTTCCGGCAACTGGGCGTTATCATCATCGACGAAGAGCACGACAGCTCTTATAAACAGCAGGAAGGCTGGCGCTACCACGCCCGCGATCTGGCGGTGTTCCGTGCCCGGGAAGAAGATATCCCGATGGTGATGGGCTCCGCCACGCCGGCACTGGAAACACTGCACAACGTGCAGCTGGGCAAATATCGCCAGTTGAAGCTCACCCAGCGCGCGGGCAACGCCAAACCGGCGGCGCAGCATCTGATCGATCTGAAAGGATTGCCGCTGAAGGTCGGCCTGTCGCAGCCGCTTTTGAAAAGCATGCAGCACCATTTAAAAGCCGGCAATCAGGTGATGCTGTTCCTCAACCGCCGCGGTTACGCCCCGGCGCTGCTGTGCCACGAGTGCGGCTGGATCGCCGAGTGCCAGCGCTGCGATCACTATTACACCTTCCACCAGCATCAGCGCCAGCTGCGCTGTCACCACTGCGACAGCCAGCGACCGGTGCCGCACCAATGCCCGCAGTGCGGCTCCACCCACCTGGTATCGGTCGGCGTCGGCACCGAACAGCTGGAACATGAGCTGGCGCCGCTGTTCCCCGACACGCCGATCACCCGCATCGATCGCGACACCACCAGCCGCAAAGGGTCGCTGGAACAGCACCTGGCGGATATTCATCGCGGCGAAGCGCGCATTCTGATCGGCACGCAAATGCTGGCCAAGGGCCACCATTTTCCCGACGTCACGCTGGTGGCGTTGCTGGACGTGGACGGCGCGCTGTTCTCCGCCGACTTCCGCTCCGCCGAGCGTTTCGCTCAGCTCTATACCCAGGTCTCCGGGCGCGCGGGGCGAGCGGGCAAACAGGGTGAAGTGCTGCTGCAAACCCACCACCCGGAGCACCCGTTATTGCAGGTGCTGCTGCAACAAGGTTACGACGCCTTCGCCAAACAGACGCTGGCGGAGCGCAACAGCGTGTTTCTGCCGCCCTACACCAGCCACATCATCGTGCGCGCCGAAGATCACGATAACCAACAGGCCCCGCTGTTCCTGCAGCAGCTGCGCAATCTGTTGGAAGGCAGTCCGCTTAAGGACGATTCGCTGTGGGTGATGGGCCCGGTGCCGGCGCTGCAGTCCAAACGCGGCGGCCGTTTCCGCTGGCAGCTGCTGCTGCAGCATCCGACACGGCGCGTCCTGCAACAGCTGATGAAAAGCTCGCTGCCGCTGATCGGCACCCTGCCGCAAACGCGCAAGGTGAAATGGACGCTGGATGTCGATCCGATCGACAGCTGATCCCGGAAAAGTCCGATTTAGCTGCCGTCATGCAAACGTTTACCCTTTAAATTGCGAGCGAACGCTAAAAAACCTTCTCAGGTCACATTTTTTATGCAAATTAGGTAACAAAGGCGGGGCGTATTCTGTTTAGAATGTCTGCGAGGGCAAATTTTGTCGCCACATCGCAGCGCGACGGAGTGCTCGAACGCGAGTGGCGCTCAATGACAACAATCCCGCCACCGCATGCCGGACATTGTGAGCAAACAGCAGTAGTGGCGTCGGCATGGGGCTGACGCAAGGAGAAAGGCGTTGGAACACAAGAAAGAGTTATCCATGGCGACCATGAAAGACGTCGCCGAAATGGCGGGCGTTTCAACGGCTACCGTATCGCGTGCGCTGATGAATCCGGAAAAGGTGTCAACGCCAACGCGTCAGAAAGTGGAACAGGCCGTGCTGGCCGTGGGTTATTCTCCTCATGCTCTGTCACGCAATATCAAACGCAACGAATCTCGCACCATCCTGGTGATCGTGCCCGACATCTGCGATCCGTTTTTCGCGGATGTGATCCAGGGGATCGAACAGACCGCCGCCCAACAAGGCTATCTGGTGCTGATCGGCGACTGCGCGCAGCAGAACCAGCAAGAACGCACCTTCGTCAATCTGATCATCACCAAACAGATCGACGGCATGCTGCTGCTGGGCTCTAATCTACCGTTCGACGCCAGCAAGGAAGAGCAGCGCAACCTGCCGCCGATGGTGATGGCCAATGAGTTCGCGCCCGAGCTGGAACTGCCGACGGTGCATATCGACAACCTGACCGCCGCCTTTGAAGCCGTGCATTATTTGCATCAATTGGGCCACCGGCAGATCGCCTGCGTCGCCGGGCCGGAACAGATGCCGCTGAGCCATTATCGGCTGCAAGGTTATGTTCAAGCGCTACGCCGTAATGGCATTACCGTCGAAAGCAGCTATATTACCCGGGGTGATTTTACCTACGAAGCCGGCGCGCAAGCGCTGACCCAGTTGATGGCTCAGCCGAAACCGCCGACGGCGGTGTTCTGCCACAGCGACGTCATGGCGATCGGCGTGCTGTCCCAGGCGAAGAAAATGGGGCTGCGGGTACCGCAGGATCTGTCGATCGTCGGCTTTGACGACCTCAAGCTGGCGCAGTATTGCGATCCGCCGCTGACCACGGTGGCGCAGCCGCGCTTCCAGATCGGCCAGCAGGCGATGTTGTTGCTGTTGGAGCAGTTGAACGGCCAGACGGTGGCCAGCGGCTCCCGACTCTTGGACAGTGAATTGATTATCAGAGGCAGCACCGCTGCTCCGAAACGCTAGTCAAATATTTTAGGGTTCAGTAACATGACGGACTTATCCTCTCATCAGGACACAGCGGAATAATAGTGGCACAAAAAGACTATGTAAGCCGTGGGCGCGCAGCAGGAGCTAAGCGCAAAACCCCCAGCCGTAAAAAACGCAGTTCTCCGAAGGTTTCCAAAACCGTGCTGGCGTTAGCCGTCGCGTTGCTGGTTGTCTTTGTCGGTGGCCTCTATTTCATTACGCACAACAAGCCGGAAGACGCGCCGTTGTTGCCTGCGCACACCACTCGCCCAGGCAACGGCCTGCCGCCGAAGCCGGAAGAGCGCTGGCGCTATATCAAAGAGCTGGAAAACCGACAGATCGGCGTGCAAACCCCGACCGAACCGACGGCCGGCGGCGAGCTCAATTCCAAAACTCAGCTGACCGCCGAACAACGGCAACTGCTGGAGCAGATGCAGGCCGACATGCAACAGCGCCCGACGCAGCTGAATGAAGTGCCGTATAACGATCCGGGCCAGGCCAACGCGCGCGGCAACCGCCAGCAGCAGATGCAACAACCGCAAATGCAGCAGCAGCCGGTACAGCAACAGCAGCAGGTCACTCAGGCGCCGCGCAACCCGTTCAACAACGGGGCCACCACCGCGCCGGTGCAGCAGCACCAGCAGCCGAAGCAAGTCACCCCGCCGCCGGCGCAGGTGAAACAGCCTGAGCCGAAGCCGCAACCGAAGCCGGAGCCCAAACCGGAAGTGAAACAGGAAACGGCCAAGCAGGACACCAAACCGGAATCGAAACAGAAGTGGATGGTGCAATGCGGTTCGTTCCGCGCCACCGATCAGGCTGAATCCGTGCGTGCGCGCCTGGCGTTCGAGGGCATCGAGAGCCGCATCACCGCCGGTGGCGGTTGGAATCGCGTGGTGCTCGGCCCCTACAGCAGCCGCGCCGCAGCGGACAAAACCCTTTCGCGCCTGAAGGGCGTCGGCATGTCGAGTTGCATTCCCCTCTCCGTTGGGGGTTGAAAAGCGTCAATCCCCCCCCATCTATACTCTCAATATGCCTCGTAGCGTCTGCGAAAGCAGGCGCTGCGGGGACTTCTTTCCGTCTTTAACGAGGGTCTGCTCGTGACAACAATTGTAAGCGTACGCCGCAACGGCCAGGTCGTCATCGGTGGTGATGGCCAGGCAACCCTGGGTAATACGGTGATGAAGGGTAACGTCAAGAAAGTGCGTCGCCTGTATAACGACAAAGTGATCGCCGGTTTCGCCGGTGGCACCGCTGACGCCTTCACGCTGTTTGAACTGTTTGAACGCAAACTGGAAATGCATCAGGGCCACCTGGTGAAAGCCGCCGTCGAGCTGGCGAAAGACTGGCGCACCGACCGCATGCTGCGCAAGCTCGAAGCGCTGCTGGCGGTCGCCGATGAAACCGCCTCGCTGATCATCACCGGCAACGGCGATGTGGTGCAGCCGGAAAACGATCTGATCGCCATCGGCTCCGGCGGCCCGTACGCCCAGGCCGCCGCCCGCGCCATGTTGGAAAATACCGAGCTGAGCGCCCGCGACATCGTTGAGAAATCCCTCAACATCGCCGGCGACATCTGTATTTACACCAACCATTTCCACACCATTGAAGAATTGCCTTCCAAAGCGTAAGGATCGAATACCATGTCTGAAATGACCCCGCGCGAGATCGTCAGCGAACTGGACAGCTATATCATTGGCCAAAACAAGGCCAAACGCGCTGTCGCCATTGCCCTGCGCAACCGCTGGCGCCGGATGCAGCTCAACGAGATGCTGCGTCACGAAGTGACCCCGAAAAACATTCTGATGATCGGCCCGACCGGCGTCGGTAAAACCGAAATCGCCCGCCGTCTGGCGAAGCTGGCCAACGCGCCGTTCATCAAGGTTGAAGCCACCAAGTTCACCGAAGTGGGCTATGTGGGCAAAGAAGTGGACTCCATCATTCGCGATCTGACCGATGCCGCCATCAAAATGGTGCGCATGCAGTCGATCGAGAAAAATCGCACCCGTGCCGAAGAGTTGGCCGAAGAGCGCATTCTCGACGTGCTGATCCCGCCGGCCAAAAACAACTGGGGCCAGCCGGAAGAAGGCCAGGAACCGTCCGCCGCCCGCCAGGCATTCCGCAAGAAACTGCGCGAAGGCCAGCTGGATGACAAAGAGATCGAAATCGATCTGGCCGCCGCGCCGATGGGCGTGGAAATCATGGCGCCTCCGGGCATGGAAGAGATGACCAACCAGCTGCAGTCGATGTTCCAGAACCTCGGCGGCCAAAAGCAAAAACCGCGCAAGCTGAAGATCAAAGAAGCCTTCAAGCTGCTGGTGGAAGAAGAAGCCGCCAAGCTGGTGAACCCGGAAGAGCTGAAAGAGCAGGCGATCGAAGCGGTTGAGCAGCACGGCATCGTGTTTATCGATGAGATCGACAAAATCTGTAAGCGCGGCGGCCAAAGCTCCGGCCCGGACGTTTCCCGCGAAGGCGTGCAGCGCGATCTGCTGCCGCTGGTGGAAGGGTGCACCGTGTCCACCAAGCACGGCATGGTGAAAACCGACCACATTCTGTTCATCGCTTCCGGCGCGTTCCAGACCGCCAATCCGTCGGATCTGATCCCGGAACTGCAGGGCCGTCTGCCGATCCGCGTTGAGCTGCAGGCGCTGACCACCGAAGACTTCGAGCGCATCCTGACCGAGCCGAGTGCGTCGCTGACCGAACAGTACAAAGCGCTGATGGGCACCGAAGGCGTCAATATCGAGTTCACCGCCGACGGCATCCGCCGCATCGCCGAAGCCGCGTGGCAGGTCAACGAAAGCACCGAGAACATCGGCGCGCGTCGTCTGCACACCGTGCTGGAGCGTCTGATGGAAGATATTTCCTACGATGCGAGTGAAATTAATGGCCAATCCATTACAATTGATGCGGATTACGTGCGCAGTCATCTGGATGAACTGGTGGCGGATGAAGATTTGAGTCGTTTTATCCTATAATCGCTCAATCATTGTCTTGTCAGTCATCTGTGTGGGAGGCATTGCCTCCCACAATTATTTCTAACGGACACCGCAACTTACTGACAGAAGCGAAACATGAGCTCATCAACCTCCACCACCCCGATTTCCGCCTGGCTCGAAAGTCTACGCCCCCGCACCCTGCCGTTGGCCTTTGCCTCCATCGTGGTCGGCTCGGCGATCGCCGCCTGGCACGGCAGCCTGAAACCTGAAGTGGCGCTGCTGGCGCTGGTGACCGCCGGTCTGCTGCAGATCCTCTCCAACCTGGCGAATGACTACGGCGATGCGGTCAAAGGCAGCGACAAAGAAGATCGCATCGGGCCGTTGCGCGGCATGCAAAAGGGCATGATCACCCAGGCGCAGATGAAACGGGCGCTGGTGGTGACGGTAGTGCTGATCGCCCTCGCCGGCTGTTCGCTGATCGCCGTCGCCTGCGAGCAACCCAGCGACGTGGTGGGCTTCCTGGTGCTGGGCGGGCTGTCTATCGTGGCGGCCATCACCTACACCGTCGGCAACAAACCCTACGGGTATTTGGGGCTGGGCGACATCTCGGTGCTGGTGTTCTTCGGCTGGCTGAGCGTGGCCGGCACCTACTATTTGCAGACGCACACCTTCGACAGCGTCGTGATGCTACCGGCCACCGCCTGCGGCCTGCTGGCGACGGCGGTACTCAACATCAACAATCTGCGCGATATCGAAAGCGATCGCGAAAACGGCAAGAATACGCTGGCGGTGCGTCTCGGCCCGCACAAGGCGCGCATTTACCACGCCCTGCTGCTCAGCGGCGCGGTGCTGTGTTTCGCGCTGTTCACGCTGTTCAACCTCCACAGCCCGTGGGGTTGGCTGTTCGTGCTGGCGATCCCGCTGCTGGTGCGCCACGGCCTGCGCGTGCTGCGCGATCCGACGCCGGTCGGCATGCGGCCGATGCTGGAGCATATGGTCAAGGCGGCGTTGCTGGCCAATCTGCTGTTCGCCATCGGCGTGGCGCTCAGTTAAAAACTGATGATTTTGCCAACAGGGCGAATAAAGGGATATACTGAACATTCCTGCGGCAAACAGACGTAAAATCCTATGAAATACGATACTTCCGAACTTTGCGACATCTATCATGAAGAGGTGAACGTTGTTGAACCTCTGTTCTCCAATTTTGGCGGGCGTACTTCATTTGGCGGGCAGATCACCACGGTAAAATGCTTTGAGGATAACGGCCTGTTATTCGATCTGCTTGAAGAAAACGGTCGCGGCCGCGTGCTGTTGGTCGACGGCGGCGGTTCGGTACGCCGGGCGCTGATCAACGCCGAACTGGCGCGCCTGGCCGCCCAGAACGAATGGGAAGGCATCGTGGTGTACGGCGCGGTGCGCCAGGTGGACGATCTGGAAGAGCTCGACATCGGCATTCAGGCGATGGCGGCGATCCCGGCGGGTGCCGTAAGCGAAGGCGTGGGCGAAAGCGATATCCGCGTCAACTTCGGTGGCGTCACCTTCTTCTCCGGCGACCACCTGTATGCCGACAACACCGGCATCATTCTCTCCGAAGACCCGCTCGACATCGAGTGATTTTCGGACATGAAAAAGGGCGCCTCAGGCGCCCTTTTCGTTGCTGCATGGCGTAAGGAATCAAACCTCTTCCATTTTGCCCAGCAGCGCGCGCAGGCGATCTTGCCATACGTGCTGTTCTTCTTTCAGCTGTTGGTTTTCGCGCACCAGCGCTTCGTGGTTGCCGGAGGCAGCCTGCACTTCCTGCGACAGAGAGTTGTTTTTGTCTTTCAGCTCTTCAATTTCCATCTGCAACAAGGTGATGGTATCAATCGCCTGCTGTACTTTTGCTTCCAGTTTCTCAAATACTTCAAATGACATGCTTCAGTCCCCTCATGATAGCAAGGCGTACATCTATAAGTAGCGGCCGCAACGTCGGCTGCAGCTACTGCGAATATTGCATCGCGCTCAGTGACGCGCGCCGTTACGGAAGGCGCGCCAGTCTCGATTCGTTAAAAACGATTGTAAGTAGCCAGTCTCCGCCTGTCTAGCAACATACCGGATCATCGCGCAGTCTGTTGCAATTTTCCTGCCCTCGCCATCAGTAAAAACTGAAAATCCCCGCCGCCGCCGCCGCGAGTTGTTAACGCCACTCGCCAAACCACTGGTCAGATCACACTTTTATGGCTCAGAAAGAACACTGAACGACGCGAAATCGCTCAATTTTATGACGCGCCACACACATTTTGATTTCGCTATTTCTCGTTTATGTTCGTTAACGATAAATTTACATCACGTCCTCATTCAATAATTGGACGAGATGAAAAAAACTGTGCCCATAGGTCAGATGTATACCTGGCTGAACCTATAAACCAACAACCGCCGTTTTGCAGGACACCAACATTATGAGCCAAACCACCAGTCCGACATTAAAAGGCCAGTGCATCGCCGAGTTCCTCGGCACGGCGCTGCTGATCTTCTTTGGCGTAGGCTGCGTTGCCGCACTGAAACTGGCGGGCGCCAGCTTCGGCCAGTGGGAAATCAGCATCATTTGGGGCCTCGGCGTCGCCATGGCCATCTATCTGACCGCCGCCATTTCCGGCGCGCATCTCAACCCGGCGGTCACCCTCGCCCTGTGGCTGTTCGCCTGCTTCGACGGGCGCAAAGTGGTGCCTTACATCATTGCGCAGATCGCCGGCGCCTTCTGCGCCGCCGCCCTGGTCTACGGGCTGTACTACAACCTGTTCTTCGACTTCGAAGCGGCTCACCATATGGTGCGCGGCAGCAACGAAAGCCTTGAACTGGCCGGCATCTTCTCGACTTACCCTAACGCGCACATCTCCGTCGGCCAGGCCTTCCTGGTAGAAATGGTGATCGCTGCGATCCTGATGTGCCTGATCCTGGCGCTGACCGACGACGGCAACGGCATTCCGCGCGGCCCGCTGGCGCCGCTGCTGATCGGTATTCTGATTGCCGTGATCGGCGCCTCCATGGGACCATTGACCGGCTTTGCGTTGAACCCGGCGCGTGACTTCGGGCCGAAACTGTTCGCCTACCTGGCCGGCTGGGGCAAAGTCGCCTTCACCGGCGCGCGCGACATCCCGTACTTCCTGGTGCCGATCTTCGCCCCTATCGTCGGCTGTGGCCTGGGCGCTTTCGGTTACCGCGCGCTGATTGGCCGCCACCTGCCGTGCGACGTCTGCGTGACGGAAGAAGAGCCCGACGCCAAGACCCAGCAGCGTAAAGCGTGATGGGTGCAGTTTTAAACGGTTAACAACAGCAGGATAATTACCATGACTGTAGAAAAAAAATACATTGTCGCACTCGACCAAGGGACCACCAGCTCACGCGCCGTCGTGCTCGATCACGACGCCAACATCGTTGCGGTATCGCAACGCGAATTCCCGCAGATCTATCCAAAGGCCGGCTGGGTTGAGCATGACCCGATGGAGATCTGGGCGTCGCAAAGCTCGACGCTGGTAGAAGTGCTGGCGAAGGCCGACATCAATTCCGATCAGATCGCCGGTATCGGCATCACCAACCAGCGCGAAACCACCATCGTCTGGGAAAAAGAGACCGGCAAGCCGGTCTACAACGCCATCGTCTGGCAGTGCCGCCGCACCGCCGACATCTGCGAGAAGCTCAAGCGCGACGGCCTGGAAGAGTATATCCGTCACAACACCGGCCTGGTGGTTGACCCCTACTTCTCCGGCACCAAGGTGAAATGGATCCTGGACAACGTCGAAGGCGCCCGCGAGCGCGCCAAACGCGGCGAACTGTTGTTCGGCACCGTCGATACCTGGCTGGTGTGGAAGATGACCCAGGGGCGCGTACACGTCACCGATTACACCAACGCCTCACGCACCATGATGTTCAACATCCACGAGCTGGACTGGGACGAACGCATGCTGGAAGTGCTGGACATTCCGCGCGCCATGCTGCCGAAAGTCCGTCCTTCCTCCGAGGTATACGGCCAGACCAACATCGGCGGCAAGGGCGGCACGCGTATTCCTATCGCCGGTATCGCCGGCGACCAGCAAGCGGCATTGTACGGCCAGCTGTGCGTTCAACCGGGCATGGCGAAGAACACCTACGGCACCGGCTGCTTCCTGCTGATGAACACCGGCAAAGAAGCGGTGCGCTCGAAAAACGGTTTGCTGACCACCATCGCCTGCGGCCCGCGCGGCGAAGTGAACTATGCGCTGGAAGGCGCGGTGTTCATCGGCGGTGCGTCTATCCAGTGGCTGCGCGACGAGCTGAAACTGATCAGCGACGCCGCCGACTCCGAATATTTCGCCACCAAGGTGAAAGACAGCAACGGCGTCTATGTGGTGCCGGCCTTCACCGGCCTGGGCGCGCCCTACTGGGATCCGTATGCCCGCGGCGCCATCTTCGGCCTGACCCGCGGTGCCAACAGCAACCACATCATCCGCGCCACGCTGGAATCCATCGCCTTCCAGACGCGCGACGTGCTGGACGCCATGCAGGCCGACGCCAACACCCGCCTGCAATCGCTGCGCGTGGACGGCGGCGCGGTCGCCAACAACTTCCTGATGCAGTTCCAGTCCGATATCCTCGGCACCCGCGTAGAGCGCCCTGAAGTGCGTGAATCGACGGCGTTGGGCGCCGCGTTCCTGGCGGGCCTGGCCATCGGCTACTGGAACGATCTGGATGAAGTGAAGAGCAAAGCGGTGATTGAGCGTGAATTCCGTCCAAGCATCGAAACTACCGAACGCAACTACCGCTACAGCGGCTGGAAAAAAGCGGTGGCTCGCGCGCAGGCGTGGGAAGATCACGACTAAACCCAGCCTTGCCGTTACCCCAAAATTGCGCTGCCTGCGGGCGGCGCTTTTTTTTGCCCCGCCCCGCCCCGCCGCGCTGTGATAGACTTTGCCGATATTTTCTTCCCTTTCTCACAGACAGGTTTGCCATGAAACGTGAATTAGCCATCGAATTTTCCCGCGTTACCGAAGCCGCCGCGCTGGCGGGCTACAAATGGCTGGGACGCGGCGACAAGAACGCCGCCGACGGCGCGGCGGTCCACGCCATGCGCATCATGCTCAACAAGGTGGATATCGATGGCCGCATCGTGATTGGCGAAGGCGAGATCGACGAAGCGCCGATGCTGTATATCGGCGAGCAGGTCGGCAGCGGCCAGGGCGACGCGGTCGACATCGCGGTCGATCCGATCGAAGGCACCCGCATGACCGCCATGGGCCAGTCCAACGCGCTGGCGGTCTTGGCGGTGGGCGATCGCGGCACCTTCCTGCACGCGCCGGACATGTACATGGAGAAGCTGGTGGTCGGCCCGGCGGCGCGCGGCGCCATCGATCTCAATCTGCCGCTGGCGGAGAACCTGCGGAACGTCGCCGCGCGGCTGGACAAACCCTTGTCACAGCTGACGGTCATCGTGTTGGCCAAACCGCGCCACGACGGCGTCATCGCGCAGATGCAGCAGTTGGGCGTGCGGGTGTTCGCCATTCCTGACGGCGACGTGGCGGCCTCCATTCTCACCTGCATGCCGGAAAGCGAGGTCGATGTGATGTACGGCATCGGCGGCGCGCCGGAAGGGGTGATCTCCGCCGCGGTGATCCGCGCGCTGGACGGCGACATGCAGGCGCGTTTGCTGCCACGCCATGAAGTGAAAGGCGACAGCCCCGAGAACCGCCGCCTCGGCGAGCAGGAGCTGGCGCGCTGCCGTGAGATGGGGATCGAAGCCGGTCAGGCGCTGCGTCTGGATCAGATGGCGCGCAACGACAACGTCATCTTCTCCGCCACCGGCATCACCAAGGGCGATTTGCTGGAGGGCATCAGCCGCAAGGGCAACATGGCCACGACCGAAACGTTACTGATCCGCGGCAAGTCGCGCACCCTTCGCCGTATCCGTTCGACCCACTATCTGGATCGCAAAGACCCGGCGCTGCACGAGTTTCTGCTGTAACGAAACAGGGCGCCGAAGGGCGCCCTGATGATTGATGACAAACCTCATGCCCTTGCCGGGTTGACAGAGAGCAGCAAATAGAAAACAAGGAAAATCAATTCATTGATTTTCGGCTGATCCCCGCAAAGGGGGGGGAAACCACGCTTTTTCTCCCCTTTGTCAACGGAATGAGGGCGCCGAATGGCGCCCTGTCGTTATGCGGTGTGTCCCTGATGCTGCATCCGGTTGGACAGCGGCCACCAGCACAGCAGGATCAGCACCGCCATCGCGAACATCAGCAAACCGAGGCTGAACTGCCCGGTTTGCGGCAGCATGGCGGAAAGCCAGGTCGCCAGACCGGAGCCCATGTTCTGCATGCCGCCCACCAACGCGCCCGCCGCGCCGGCCAGATAGGGAAACGGCTCCATCGCCCCGGTGGTCGCCAGCGGGAACAGCATGCCGGCGCCGAAGAAGAACAATGCAGCCGGCACGATCAGCGTCCAGATGTTCATCACGCCAAACCAGCCCGGGATCCACATCATCGCTCCCGCCAGCAGGCAGCTAATCACCGAATGCCACATCAGGGTGTGGAAGGTCTTGCCGTCGCGCCCGGCGTACCAGGCGCCGAAAAACGCCGCCGGGATCGGCAGAATGAACAGGATGCTGACGGTCAGGCCGCTCAGCCCCAACACACCGCCCATCAACACGCCGCAGCTGGCTTCAAATACCGCAATCCCCGCCAGCGCGCCGATCAGCATCACCAGATAGCAACTGAAGGTGCTGTCGCTCAACAGCTGGCGGAAACTGGCCAGCATGCGGCGTTTTTCTGTCTGGACCGGACGGGTCTCCGGCAGCCAGCGGAACATCGCGAAGGCGACGCAGGCGCACAGCGCCAGCAGGAAGGCGTAACAGGCTCGCCAGCCGAACACCATCGCCAGCGCGCCGCCGATCACCGGCGCCAACAGCGGGCTGACCAAAATCCCCATATTCAGCAGGCTGTTGGCATAGCGCAGCGCGGTGCCGGCATACAGATCGCGCGGCATGGTGCGCGCCATCACGCCCGCCACGCCGGTGCCCATGCCCTGGATGGCGCTGGCGGCGACCAGCATCGTCAGGTTGGTGGACAGCAGCGCGCCCAGCGCCCCCACCAGGAAGATCATCATGCCGGTCAGGATCACCGGACGACGCCCGATACGATCCGATATCGGCCCGTAAATCAGCTGGGAGAAACCGTAGGTCAGCAGATACGCCGCCATCACCCGCTGCACGGCGCCGGTGCGCACCGACAGATCGTGAGCGATGTCAGCAATGACGGGAACATAAATGGTTTGCGCCATCTGACCGACGGCGACCAACAGGATAAGCATCACCAGCAGGTGAAAGTTCTCTAGTTTTCTCATTATCTTCGTTAACGTTTCAACTCGTCACAGCGTCCCGGTATGGCCGTTGCAGCAGCCAGAACGGCGAGCAGCCCTCTATGGCGGCATAAGCTAATCAAATCTGATTTTTTTAGCGAGTTTCAGACAAATATTGATCCAGGTCACACTGGCAGCAAACCCGACCAGGCTCGTAAATTAAACTGTACGTCTAACGCTTTGGGGGTAAAAATTAGCGCGTTTGCAGTAGCTGCGCTTTAGCATTTAATCGATAATTATTTTCATCAACTTGAAATAAAATAACACCATAGGGATTTGGTTCATGAAAACACCTGAGCTGATTTTATTGCAGTTAAAGGCTCTCGGCCCGCACTCCGCCAAAATGCTGGCGGAGCGTCTGGACATCACGCCGATGGGCATCCGACAACATCTGCAATCCCTGGAAAAACGTGAGCTGGTTTGTTACGAAGAAGCGCGCAGCAAGGTCGGCCGCCCGACGCGCTACTGGTCGCTGACCGAGCGGGGGCACGCCTACACGGCCGACGATCAGGAGCGACTGCGGGAATCCGCGCTGCAGCTGTTTGGCGGCGCCGGCGTGGAACCGTTGCTCATCGCGCGCGAAGAGCAGCTTTATCTGCGCTATGCCGAAGAGCTGTCCGCCGAGCGCAGCCATCAGGATCGGCTAACCCGCCTGGTTCGCCTGCGGCAACACGACGGTTACATGGCCGAATTGCTCGATCATCCGCACGGTGCGCTGCTGGTGGAAAACCACTGTCCGATCGGCGTGGCCGGTTCCAACTGCAGCAGCCTGTGCAATTCCGAGCTGCAGCTGTTTCACCGCCTGTTCGGCAACGACTACCGGGTAGAGCGCACCGCGCACGCCATTTCCGGCTCACGACATTGTGCTTATTTGATTCGACCACGGGAGCTTTAGAGTATGGCTGAATGGGTAAACGGCAAGGTTACGCAGGTAAAACAATGGACCGACGGGCTGTTCAGCCTGGTGGTCAATGCCCCCATCGATCCTTTCACCGCCGGGCAATTCGCCAAGCTGGCGCTGGAGATCGACGGTGAACGGGTGCAGCGCGCCTACTCCTACGTCAATGCCCCCGATGACGCCAACCTGGAGTTCTATCTGGTCACGGTGCCGGAAGGTAAACTGAGCCCGCGCCTCAATCAGCTGCAGCCGGGATCGGACCTGATGGTGACCAAAGAAGCCGCCGGCTTCTTCGTGCTGGACGAGGTGCCCGACTGCGACACGCTGTGGATGCTGGCGACCGGCACCGCCATTGGCCCCTATTTATCGATTCTGCAGCAAGGCGCCGGCCTTGAGCGCTTTAACAACCTGGTGCTGGTGCACGCCGCGCGTTTTGCGCGCGACCTGAGCTACCTGCCGCTGATGCAGCAACTGCAGCAACGCTACAACGGCAAGCTGCGCATCCAGACCGTCGTCAGCCGTGAAGAGACGCCCGGCTCACTGACCGGCCGTGTACCGGCGCTGATCGAGGACGGCCGACTGGAAGCGGCGATCGGCTTAGCCATCGACGCCGAAACCAGCCACGTGATGCTGTGCGGCAACCCGCAAATGGTGCGAGATACGCAGCAAACGCTGAAAGACCAACGCCAGATGCGCAAGCACCTGCGCCGCAAGCCGGGCCATATCACCAGCGAACACTACTGGTAACCCGGCGGGGATCAGCGGAACTTCACCGGTTCGGCTTCCGGGCCGAACCGGTTGTCTCCCGGCGTGCCGACGAAGGCACCCAAATCGATCATCATCATCACGATAATCAGCGTCGGAATGAAACGCCCGACGCCCCATTGCCAGATCGGCGCCAGCATCTGCCAGTTCCCCGCCGCCAGCATCCACGCCAGGATCAGCAGCAGCGCCCACCAGCCGGCCTTGTTGCGATCGTGCAGGCGCTTGACCAGCACCGCCGCCGTCGGCCACAGCAGCGCCACGATAAAGAAAGCGATGGATTGGATGGCGATCAGCTGATAGTTGGCCAGCGTAAACGCCGCCGCCATCAGCACCAGCCACAGCCCCATCCAGATCCAGAAGTCGCGCCGCCCGATGCGGCCCTTAAAAGAAAAACACCACTGTTGTAACGTCATCGATTCCTGCGCTCTAAGCCTGCCCATATTCTGCGCCGCAGTGTAACATAGGCGCTGCCGGGCCGAGTTTTCCGCCTCGCATAACGCGGCGCGCCGCACAGCTTTCTCGTCAGCGAACCGATAATGGCGTGGGATCTTTGACAAGGCCTGCGGGTTATCGCTTTAATCGGAGCCATCTTTGTCCTTGATGCCATACGCCATGCTGAGAAAAACCCTCGCCATCGCCTGCCTGCTGCAGGCCGCCGCCAGCGCCTGGGCCGAACCGCCCGCCGCCGAAGCGAAGCCGACCGCGCCTTACCTGCTGGCCGGCGCGCCGACGTTCGACCTGACGGTGATTAAATTCCGCGAAAAGTACAACCGCGATAACCCGAAGCTGCCGATTGGCGAATTCCGCGCCATTCCCGCCGCCGAAGACGATTCGCCGCTGCTGACGCGCGCCGCCAGTAAACTCAACGAAAACCTGTACGCCTCCACCGCACTGGAGAAAGGTACCGGTAAAATCAAAACGTTGCAGATCACACATCTGCCGCTGCAGCAGGCCAATGAAGAAAAAGCCGCGCGCGCCATCGCCATCAACTACATGGCGGCGCTGATGCGTCAGTTCGAACCGGCGCTGACGGTGGAACAGAGTCAGAACAAGGTGAACAGCCTGCTGGAAAAAGGCAAAGGCTCGCGTTTTTACCAACAGCAGGTCGGCGCCATTCGCTATGTCGTCTCGGACAACGGCGATAAAGGGGTCACCTTCGCGGTTGAACCGATTAAGCTGGCGCTTTCCGAGCCGTAACGGCGCGGCATTTAATGACGAAAAGCAAAGCCTTCGCGCTTAATGATCTCTATACTGTTGGGCAGGTAAACTGCCGGTCCGGCAGTTGTCATTTCGACTCTCGCGTTCCCTAGTTGGAGGAAAAAACATGCGTCATCCATTAGTTATGGGTAACTGGAAGCTTAACGGCAGCACCCACATGGTCAACGAACTGATCGCCGGTCTGCGCAGTGAGCTGAGCAGCGTTGACGGCTGTGGCGTCGCCATCGCCCCGCCGGTGATGTATCTGGATCAGGCCAAGCACGCGCTGGCCGGCAGCCGCATCGCGCTGGGCGCGCAGAACGTGGACGTTAACCTGTCCGGCGCCTTCACCGGTGAAGTTTCCGCCAACATGCTGAAAGACGTCGGTGCTCAGTACATCATCATCGGCCACTCCGAGCGTCGCACCTACCACAAAGAAAGCGACGAAGTGATCGCCGAGAAATTCGCCGTGCTGAAAGAAGCCGGTCTGATCCCGGTGCTGTGCATCGGTGAAACCGAAGCGGAAAACGCAGCGGGCAAAACCGAAGAAGTGTGTGCGCGCCAGATCGACGCCGTACTGAAAACGCTGGGCGCACCGGCGATGAAAGGCACCGTGATCGCCTATGAGCCGGTCTGGGCCATCGGTACCGGCAAATCCGCCACCCCTGCGCAAGCGCAGGCCGTGCACAAATTTATCCGCGATCACATCGCCAAACACGATGCCGCGGTCGCCGCTGAAATCATCATCCAGTACGGCGGTTCGGTGAACGACAAGAACGCCGCAGAGCTGTTCTCCCAGCCGGACATCGACGGCGCGCTGGTGGGCGGCGCCTCGCTGAAAGCCGACGCTTTCGCCGTGATCGTCAAAGCCGCTGCCGCAGCGAAAAAAGCCTGATTGTCTTAGGCTTGCCATAAAAAAACCCCGGCTTGCCGGGGTTTTTTATTGCCGCTCAAACGGGATCAGCGTTTGCTTATCTCGTCGAAGACGCCGCCGGTGGCGAAATGCACCTTCTGCGCTTCGGTCCAACCGCCGAAGGTGTCATCCACGGTGAACAACTTCAGCTGCGGGAACTGGCCGGCGAACTTGGCCGCCACCGCCGCATCGCGCGGGCGATAATAGTGCTGCGCCGCGATAGTCTGCCCTTCCGGCGAATACAGATACTTCAGGTAGGCGGTCGCCACGTCGCGGGTGCCGCGTTTATCGACCACCTTATCCACCACCGACACTGTCGGTTCGGCCAGAATCGATTCGCTCGGGGTGATTATCTCGAACTTGTCTTTGCCCAGCTCTTTCTCCGCCAGCAGCGCTTCGTTTTCCCAGGCGATCAGCACGTCGCCGATGCCGCGCTCAACGAAGGTGTTGGTCGAGCCGCGCGCGCCGGAATCCAGCACTTCTACGTTCTTGTACAGGTCTTTGACGAACGCCTGCGCCTTGGCCTTATCGTTGTTGTTGTGATGCAACGCGTAGCCCCAGGCGGCGAGGTAGTTCCAGCGGGCGCCGCCGGAGGTTTTCGGATTCGGGGTGATCACCGACACGCCCGGCTTGATCAAGTCAGGCCAGTCATGAATTTGTTTCGGGTTGCCTTTGCGCACCAGGAAGACGATGGTCGACGTATAAGGCGCCGAGTTGTCCGGCAGGCGTTTTATCCAGTCTTTCTCAATGCGCCCGCGTTCGGCGATGGCGTCGACGTCATAGGCCAACGCCAGCGTCACCACGTCGGCCTCGATGCCGTTGATCACCGAAGTCGCCTGTTTGCCGGAGCCGCCGTGCGACTGACGCACCGTCACCTTGTCGCCGGTTTCCGCCTGGTAGTGCTTGCTGAATGCCGTGTTGTAAGCCTGATAGAACTCACGCGTCGGATCGTATGACACGTTCAGCAACTGAATATCCTTCGCCATGGCGCCGGACGCCAACAGCACCAATGTCAGACCTACACCCCATTTACGCATCGACAGGCTCTCCCAGAAAATTAACGCAACCTCAATCGGTTGATTTAGCATCAGAGCCTGCCAGAAACTTTCCCGGCAATTAAAGAATAAAAAATTTTGGGCTAGATGATTCTGGAATATGTCACCGGCGAGCATAAAAAAGCCCCCGCAAGCGGAGGCTTTCGGCGCGCGGTGAGCGGCGAATCAGTACAGCTTTTTCGCCGTTTCCAGCCAGTCGCCCTTGAACGGACGCTTCATGTTTTCGATCGCGTCGATGATGTCGTGATGCACCATCTTTTCGTTCTGGATACCGACGCAGCGGCCGCCGTAACCCTGCAGCAGCAGTTCGATGGCGTAGGCGCCCATGCGCGAGGCCAGGATGCGGTCATAGGCGACCGGTGAACCGCCGCGTTGAATGTGGCCCAGCACGGTAGCGCGGGTTTCACGCTTGGTTTCCTGCTCGATGTGGCGCGCCAACTCATCGATGTCGCAGATGTGCTCGGTGATCGCTACGATGGCGTGCTTTTTGCCCTTGGCGATACCGGCCTTGATTTCGCACACCAGATCTTCGCGATTAAATTCGATTTCAGGCAGCACGATGAATTCGCAGCCGCCGGCAATCGCCGCCGCCAGCGTCAGATCGCCGCAGTAACGGCCCATCACTTCCACGATAGAGATGCGCTGGTGCGACGAGGAGGTATCGCGCAGGCGGTCGATCGCTTCCACCACGGTTTCCAGCGCGGTGAAGTAACCGATGGTGTAGTCGGTACCGGCGACATCGTTATCGATGGTGCCTGGCAGGCCGATGCACGGGAAGCCTTCTTCCGTCAGGCGTTTGGCGCCCATGTAGGAACCGTCGCCGCCGATCACCACCAGCGCGTCGATACCGCGATTCTTCAGGTTTTCAATCGCCTTGGCGCGCACGTTTTCATCCCTGAATTCCGGGAAGCGGGCAGAGCCGAGGAAGGTGCCGCCGCGATTGATCATGTCGGACACGCTATAGCGGTCCAGCTGCTCCATGCGATCTTCGTACAAGCCAAGGTAGCCATCGTAAATACCAAAAACTTCCAGACCTTCTGAAAGCGCAGAACGCACAACGCCGCGGATTGCAGCGTTCATACCCGGCGAATCACCGCCGCTCGTCAGTACACCGATTTTCTTGATCATGACTACCTCTGAACTGTGTAGATGCAATTTCTTAAGAATTCTGTCTCCGCCGATCGTCTTGAAACCTCTCCGGCTGCAGAAAACCAGCTTTACGGCTTATTGCTGGATATTATATCAAAAACACCCAGCTGAATTGATTCAAGTCACGCAATATAACGGTTAAAACACCGCATGGCACGCTGAGCTAACTCAGATATTCATGATAATACGTTGCGCTATGCCTCTATATGATTATAGCTCCCAATGCCCCTGCCTACCCGGCGGCACCACGGAGCACGGATCCAGGTGAATGATGACGTCCGCCCCTGCAAAACGTTGCCGCAGGGCTTGTTCCACCTGATCGGCCAACCGGTGCGCCTCGCGCAGCGGCAGCGTGTCCTCCATCTCCAGATGCAGCTGGATGAAACGCGTCGGCCCCGACTGACGCGTGCGCAGATCGTGTGCGCCTTTCACGCCGGGCCAGGAGGAAACCACGGCGATAATCGCCTGGCGCTCGTCATCCGGCAACGCCCGATCCAACAGCGACTGCACCGCTTCATAGCCCATGCGCAACGCGCTATAGAGGATGTAAACGCCGATGCCCAGCGCGAACAACGCATCCGCCCGTTGGAAGCCGTACCAGCTTAGCCCAAGAGCGATAAGAATAGCACCATTCATCATGACATCTGACTGATAATGCAGCATATCTGCGCGTACGGCCTGACTGCGCGTTTTTCTGACCACCCAGCGTTGATAGGTGACCAGAATCAGCGTGCTGACCAACGCGATCACTGTCACCACGACCCCGACGCCGGGATCGCGCAGCGTTTGCGGCGCATACAGGTGCTGGAAGCCGGTGAGGAACAAAAACAGGGCGGAGCCGGAAATAAACATGCTCTGCGCCAGCGCCGCCAGCGATTCCGCTTTACCGTGGCCGAAGGTGTGCTCGGCATCGGCCGGCTGTAGCGAATAGCGCACCACCAGAAGGTTGGTCAGCGAGGCGGCGATATCGACCAACGAATCCACCAGCGCCGCCAACAGGCTGACCGAACCGGTGTGGTACCAGGCGACGATTTTGATCAACAGCAGCGACGACGCCAGCGCGGTTGCGGCCAACGCGGCGGACTTTACCAGGCGTGCATAGCGCTGTTCCATAAGGGGCCCCGGCCAAAAGGTGTGGCGCTCAATATAGCGAAATGTCGGATAAAAAAAACCCCGCCATCATGGCGGGGAAGACAGGGATGGTGTCTATGGCAAGGAAAAACAGGGGACTACTCAGTCGTACTTCACTTCTGGGCAGAAGCTTGCTGCAAACCAGAAATTTGTTGCTCCATCTGCTGCATGCGCTGCTGATGTTTCTGGTCTAAAACACTTTTTTGCTCTGGCGTCAGCAGGTTATACATTTGGTTGCGCACCCGGGCCATTTCGACCTGGCGCTTGACCTGCTGTTGGGCCATCTTTTCCGCCTGGGCGTACACGGCGGCTTCGTCAAATTTCTCTGCGGTCACCAGTTTATGCATGGCTTCCATTTCAGCTACATTGACACCAGGCAGATCGTGCCGGGCCTGGCGCATCAAATCGCGCATTTGCTGGCGCTGCTGTTCGCTGAGGCTGACACCGTCGAACATATGGTGCTGGCCGGGTATTCGGGTCATCGCGTCGTTGCCGGGAGGTTGGGCTGTGTCCGGTATAGTGTCGGCAGCGAAGGCAGCGGTCGAACCAATTGCCAGCAGTGATGCCATAACTAATGCGGTCACCTTACGCATTTCAACTCCTCAAGCTTTCTCACTTTGCGAATCAACGAGGAGCAGTGTACCGCCACACCTGAAAACCTGCGTCAGTGCATGTAAAACTACGTAAAGTCATGGAATGGCAACAGTTGATGACGTATTTTGCGTCTGGAGGTAAATCATAATGAACAAGATTCTGTTAGTTGACGACGACCGCGAGTTGACCTCGCTGTTAAAAGAACTGCTTGAAATGGAAGGTTTTAATATCGTCGTCGCGCACGATGGCGAGCAGGCGTTGTCGCTGCTGGACAGCTCCGTCGATCTGCTGCTGCTCGACATCATGATGCCGAAGAAAAACGGCATCGATACGCTGAAAGAACTGCGCCAACATCACCAGACGCCGGTCATCATGCTGACCGCGCGCGGCAGCGAGCTGGACCGCGTGCTGGGCCTGGAGCTGGGCGCCGATGATTACCTGCCGAAACCCTTCAACGATCGCGAGCTGGTCGCGCGCATTCGCGCCATTCTGCGCCGTTCCAACTGGAGCGAACAGCAGCAACACGTCGACAGCGGCGCCCCGACGCTGGATGTCGATGGCCTGCAGCTGAACCCCGGCCGCCAGGAGGCCAGCTTCGACGGCCAGGTGCTGGATCTGACCGGCACCGAGTTCACCCTGCTGTATCTGCTGGCGCAGCATCTCGGCCAGGTGGTGTCGCGCGAACTGCTGAGCCAGGAAGTGCTGGGCAAACGCCTGACTCCGTTCGATCGCGCCATCGACATGCACATCTCCAACCTGCGGCGTAAGCTGCCGGATCGCAGAGACGGGCACCCGTGGTTCAAAACCCTGCGCGGACGTGGTTATTTGATGGTATCTGCAACATGATCAACAGTTTGACGGCACGCATCTTCGCCATTTTCTGGTTTACGTTAGCCCTGGTGCTAATGCTGGTGCTGATGGTGCCCAAGCTCGACTCCCGCCAAATGACCTCGCTGCTCGACAGCGAGCAGCGGCAGGGGTTGATGCTGGAACAGCACGTCGAGGCCGAGCTGCAAAACGATCCGGCCAACGATCTGATGTGGTGGCGCCGCCTGTTCCGCGCCATCGACAAATGGGCGCCGCCGGGCCAACGCCTGCTGCTGGTCACCAGCGAAGGCCGGGTGATCGGCGCGCAGCGCAACGAAATGCAGATCGTCCGCAACTTCATCGGCCAATCCGATAACTCGGATCATCCGAAGAAGAAAAAATACGGCCGCGTCGAGCTGGTCGGGCCGTTCGCGGTACGCGACGGCGAAGACAACTACCAGTTGTACCTGATCCGTCCCGCCAACAGCCCGCAATCCGATTTCATCAACCTGATGTTCGACCGGCCGCTGCTGCTGCTGATCGTCACCATGCTGATCAGCGCCCCGCTGCTGCTGTGGCTGGCCTGGAGCCTGGCGAAGCCGGCGCGCAAGCTGAAGAACGCCGCCGATGACGTGGCGCGCGGCAACCTGAAGCAGCATCCGGAGCTGGAGGCCGGTCCGCAGGAGTTCTTGGCCACCGGCGCCAGCTTCAACCAAATGGTCAGCGCGCTGGAGCGCATGATGAACGCGCAGCAGCGGCTGATCTCGGACATCTCGCACGAGCTGCGCACGCCGCTGACTCGCCTGCAGCTGGCCACCGCGCTGATGCGCCGCCGCCACGGCGAAGGCCATGAACTGGCGCGCATCGAAACCGAAGCGCAGCGGCTGGATTCGATGATCAACGATCTGCTGGCACTGTCGCGCGGGCAGCAGAAGGGCGAGCTGGCGCGCGAGCAGTTGAAGGCCAACGAACTGTGGGCCGACGTGCTGGACAACGCCCGTTTCGAAGCGGAACAGATGGGCAAGCAGTTGGAGATCGCTGCGCCGCCCGGCCCGTGGACGCTGTTCGGCAACGCGAGCGCGCTGGACAGCGCGTTGGAAAACATCGTGCGCAACGCCCTGCGTTATTCGCACACCCGCATCGCCGTGGCGTTCAGCGCCGACAATCAGGGCGTGACCATCCAGGTTGACGACGACGGCCCCGGCGTCAGCGCCGAAGATCGCGAGCAGATTTTCCGCCCGTTCTACCGCACCGATGAGGCGCGCGACCGTGAGTCCGGCGGCACCGGCCTTGGCCTGGCGATCGTCGAGGCGGCGGTCAATCAGCATCGCGGCTGGGTGAAGGCCGAAGACAGCCCGCTTGGCGGTCTGCGGCTGGTGCTGTGGCTGCCGCTGCATCATCAACGCCTATCGTCTAAGACAGAACAGTAAGAGTTTGCTATCCTGCGCCCCTCGTTCACGAGGGGCCTGCAACATGCTGAACATCGTTTTATTTGAACCCGAAATTCCACCCAATACCGGCAATATCATCCGCCTGTGCGCCAATACCGGCTTTAATCTGCATCTGATCGAACCGCTGGGTTTTCCGTGGGACGACAAGCGTCTGCGCCGCGCCGGGCTGGATTACCATGAGTTCACCCGCGTCCACCGTCATGCCGACTACGCCGCTTTTCTCGCCGCCGAGGATCCGCAACGGCTGTTTGCTCTCACGACCAAAGGCACGCCGGCGCACAGCGCCGTCAGCTTTCAGGCCGGCGACTACCTGCTGTTCGGCCCGGAAACGCGCGGGTTGCCCGCCGACATCCTCGATGCGCTGCCCGCGCAGCAAAAAATCCGCATCCCGATGCAGGCGCAAAGCCGCAGCATGAACCTGTCGAATGCCGTCGCGGTGGTGGTTTATGAAGCCTGGCGGCAGTTGGACTATGCCGGCGCGCTGATCAAGGCGTAATCCACAACGACGCGCCATACTGAAGGAGGCATCGTTGCGATGCTCTCTCCAGGAACGGCACATGGCTTTCGTCGAGGATATTGTCACCCCGCTTCGCCGGCTCGAGTCGGCGCTGAACGAGGCGCTACAGCGGCTGCAACAGGCGCCGGACAGCGAAGCGCTGCACGATTTGCGCGTCAGTCTGCGCCGTATCCGCAGCCTGCTGCGCCCGTTGCACGGTTGCCCCGGCGCAACGCGGCTCGATCGGGCCGCCGCCCAGTTGGGCAGGCTCACGACGCCGCTGCGCGATCTCGAGGTGCTGATCGCTGAACTGGCGCACCATCATCTGGATTGGCAGGCCAACGTGCGCCAGAGCGATTTTCAGGCCCGCTGCCGCCAACTGCTCGCCAACCCGCAGCTCATCAGCTTCCCTTCGCTATTGCACGCCTGGCCGCACCGCTTTCGCCGCACCGCGCAACGCGCCGCCAAACACCGTGTGAACCGACGCCTGCAGCGCCAGCAGCGGCAATTGCGCCGGGCATTGGCTGATACCGGCTACGATCGCCACCGTCTGCGGCTGCTGGTTAAACGCCTGCGTTACGCGGCCGAAGCCTACCCGCAACGCCTTCCCCTTTCTCCCGCCGCGATGGCGAGCCTGAAAGCGGCGCAAAATGCCCTCGGTGATTGGCACGACCGGGAGGTTTGGTGCCTGCAAGCCGAACATCAGGCGGATCTCTGGCCATTGTTGCCACAGTGGCAAGCTGAGCTACGCCTGACGCTGGCCAGAGCGGATGCCTCACTCGCCGCCTTATCACCGACGCTGGCGACAAAAACCGGCGGCGCATCACGATCCTGAAAAAAGGCCGCGACAGGGCACGCCCGGCCCCGAAAATGCCCGCTACGCCGCAGATAATGCGCTATGTTTTGTAAGGGTAATCACCACTCATCATAGGAAACCACATGAAAAAACAACGCTTGAGCGTTGCCATGGCCGTTCTGGCAGCGGGCCTGTTGCTGGCGGGCTGTTCGTCCAAAGTCACCCAAACGTCGCAATATTCGGGCTTCTTGTCCGATTACAGCAAACTGCAGGAAACCACCTCGCCAAGCGGTCATAAAACGCTGCGCTGGGTAGATCCGAGCTACAAGGAATCCAACTATCGCGGCATCTATTTCCAACCGGTGGTCTATTTCCCGGCGGAGAAACCCACGGCGCGCGTCAGCCAGGACACGTTGAACAAGATTAAGGCCTACGCGACCCAGCGGATCAAAACCGCGCTGCAGAACCGCTTTACCATTCTGCCAAGCCCGGCGGGCTCGCGCGTGCTGGTGGCCAAACTCGCCATCACCGCCGTTTCGGCCGAAAACGAAGACATGAAGTTCTATGAGGTGGTGCCGGTCGCTGCGGTGGTTGCCAGCACCATGGCGGCTACCGGGCACCGGACGCAAAATACCGCGCTGTATATCGAAGGCGAGTTGATCGACCAGGATACCGGTAAAACGGTGATGGAAGTGGTGCGCAAGGCCTACGGTAAAACCGTCAACAACGACAGCACGCCGGTCACGGCGGATGACGTCAAGGCGGCGATCGACGATATCGTTACCGATATCACCCAGTTCCCGAAACAGGGCTGACCGCCGCTTGAAAAACACAGGGGGAGCCGAAGCTCCCCCTGAATGGACCCGCAGGCACGGCTTAGATGCCGTCGCCGTACTCGAATCCGTGGTTGGTGCCGTTGAAGTATTGATCCATATCCATCGACGGCGTATCGCTCTCCGGGCGCCCGACGATGCGCGCCGGTACGCCGGCGGCGGTGGTGTGCGGCGGCACCGCCTGCAAGACCACCGAGCCCGCGCCGATCTTGGCGCCCTTGCCCACTTCGATATTGCCGAGAATTTTGGCGCCGGCGCCAATCATCACCCCTTCGCGAATTTTCGGGTGACGGTCACCGCTGGTTTTCCCGGTACCGCCCAGGGTGACCGACTGCAGAATAGAGACGTTGTTTTCCACCACCGCCGTTTCACCAATCACGATGCCGGTGGCGTGGTCGAGCATGATGCCGCAGCCGATGGTCGCCGCCGGGTGGATGTCTACGCCGAAGGCGACGGAAATTTGATTTTGCAGGTAGATCGCCAGCGCTTGCCGCCCTTGCTGCCACAGCCAGTGGCCGATGCGGTAAGCCTGCAGCGCGTGGAACCCTTTCAGGTAAAGCAGCGGCGTGGAGTATTTATCGACCGCCGGGTCGCGCAGCCGCACCGCGAGAATATCGCGCGCCGCCGAAACGATCATCTGATTGTCGGACTTGTAGGCCTCTTCCACCACCTCGCGCACCGCGATGGCGGGCATGATCGGCGTCGCCAGCTTGTTGGCCAACATATAGCTGAGCGCGCTGCCCAGGTTCTCATGCTTGAGCAACGTCGCATGGAAAAAGCTGGCCAGCATCGGTTCACAATCAGCCAGTGCTCGCGCTTCTGATTTAATGCTGTTCCAGACCTGCTCCAACTCTTCTGACGACATCACATACCCCTTTACCTTGCCAAACGGGCCGCTTCACACGGTGGCGCGGAGCGGCCCAGGTCATTTGCGGGGTCAGCATTCCGCTGCCCCGACATATCGTTTTATGTCACGCGCTGGGTTTTTCGTCCTTTCGGGCTCGCCCCAGCAGGCTCAGCGCCGCTTCGCGGGCGTCCTTGTGGCAGTAAAGCACCTGATAGATCTGTTCGGTGATCGGCATTTCCACGCCGTGCCGCTGCGCCAACGCCAACACCTCTTTGGTATTGCGATAGCCCTCGACCACCTGACCGATGCTGTCCTGCGCTTCCTGCACGCCTTTGCCCTGCCCCAGCATAATGCCGAAGCGGCGGTTGCGCGACTGGTTGTCCGTGCAGGTTAGCACCAGATCCCCCAGCCCCGCCATGCCCATGAACGTCGAAGGATCGGCGCCCAGCGCAGAACCCAGACGGCTCATTTCCGCCAGCCCACGCGTAATCAACGCGGTGCGGGCGTTGGCGCCGAAACCGATGCCGTCGGACATGCCGGCGCCGATGGCGATCACGTTCTTCACCGCGCCGCCAAGCTGAACGCCGATGAAGTCGGGATTGCTGTAGACGCGGAAGCTCTTGCCGCAGTGCAGCAGCTGTTGCAGATCGTCGGCGAACTGCGCATCGGTCGCCGCCAGCGCAATCGCCGTCGGCAGGCCGGCGGCCAGCTCTTTGGCGAACGTCGGCCCGGAGAGCACCGCCAGCGGGATCGCCTCGCCCAACGCCTCACGCGCCACGTCCTGCAGCAACCGACCGGTTTCCGCTTCCAATCCCTTGGTGGCCCACACGATGCGGGCGTCCGGGCGCAGATGCGGCTTCAGCTGGCGCAACACGTCGCCGAACACATGGCTCGGCACCACCACCAGCACGTCGCGGCTGGCAGCCAGCGCACGCGCCAAATCGGCTTCAAGCAGCAGGGTATCGGGGAAAGGAACGTCGGGCAGAAATGCCTGATTGCAGCGATCGCGCTGCAACGTTTGAATTTGCGCGGGGTTATGCCCCCACAACACCACGGTGTGGCCGTTACGCGCCAGCGTGATGGCCAATGCGGTGCCGTACGAGCCGGCACCGATGACAGTCATTGAAGCATTGACGGTGTTCATCAGGCATCCTGATGTGGTGCGGCACCTTCGCCTTCCGCCTGCTGCTGCAGATAGTTCATGAACAGCGCGTCAAAGTTGACCGGTGCCAGGTTCAGCTGCGGGAATGTGCCGCGGGAAACCAGGCTGGTGATGCACTCGCGCGCATACGGGAACAGGATGTTCGGGCAGTATGCGCCCAGGCAATGCGCCAGCTGCGTGCCTTCGATGCCTGCTACCGAGAAGATGCCCGCCTGTTGCACTTCGCACAGGAACGCCGTCTCTTCGCCCAGGGTCGCCGTCACGGTTACGCGCAGTACCACTTCATACACTTCGTCAGCCAGTTGGCTGGACGCGGTATCCAGATCAAGTTTAACTTCCGGCTGCCATTCCTGCTGGAAAACCTGCGGCGCGTTCGGCGCTTCGAAGGAGATGTCCTTGGTATAAATACGTTGGATCTGGAAAGCCATTTCAGTGCTGTTTTGTTCTGACATGTGAGTAATACCCTTGGTTAAACGTCCTTATTGACACTCGGTGAACCGGCAAGCTGCTTAAAGCAGCGGATCCAGGCCGCCGCGAGCATCGAGTTCATATAAATCATCACAGCCGCCGATATGCCGGCCGTCGATGAAAATCTGCGGCACGGTGGTGCGCCCGCTGCGCTCGATCATCACTTCGCGCTTGGCGTTATCGCCGTCGATGGCGATCTCGTTAAACGCCGCGCCCTTGCTGTTCAACAGCGCCTTGGCGCGATGGCAGAACGGGCAAGTCGCTTTGGTGTAGATATCAATGTTAGCCATGGATTGCCACCTCAAATAGGTTTAACGGTTACTTGCCGCGCACCAGCGGCAGGTTTTCTCCGCTCCAGCCGGCGATGCCGTCTTTCAGCATCGTCACCTTTTCAAAACCGGCCTTGCTCAGGTTCTCCGCGGGCTCGCGGGAGGCGGTGCCGTTGGCGCACACGACGATGATCGGCTGCGCTTTGTGTTTTTCCAGCTCGCCCAGGCTGCCGCTTTTGATTTCGCTGGCGGTCAGGTTGATGGCGCTGGCCAGGTGACCACGGCGAAAATCGTCGCGGCTGCGGGTGTCGACCACCACGGCATCTTCTTTGTTGATCAGGCGGATAGCTTCACCGCGAGCGATCTCTTTGACCTTGGAGAAACGGCTTTTGAAGGTCATGACGATCACGGCGACCAGCAGAGCGATCCAAGCCAGGCTCAGAATAGGGTGTCTGCTTACGAATGGCATAATTTCTTGCAGCATGGGGTGTAACAACTCCCGTCAGTTAAGGGATAAATAAGTCAAGGTTCCAGAGTATACCTGCCGAGTGCGGCAAATACAGCCAATAAGCAAGCGCGATTGTAGAAACTGCGGGCTGCGCTGAGAAATTCCCGAGGTCAGAGCATAAAAGCCCGCGCGATTCGCCGCAACCTTGATCTCTTTGGGCTATTTATCGCCGGCGGCGGTGTAAAATCAGCCGGTTTTTCGAGGGCGAACAGCCATGCTTCCGGCGGGCGCATGGCTATTCGCAGCTTAAAAAGTTCATAAGAGGTCAATGCAATGTCGAGCAACAAAAAACCGATGGTACTGGTGATCCTGGACGGTTACGGCCACCGTGAAGAGCGGCAGGACAACGCGATCCTGAACGCCGGCACCCCGGTGATGGATCGCCTGTGGCGGGAACAGCCGCATACGCTGATCGCCGCTTCAGGGCTGGATGTCGGCCTGCCCGACGGCCAAATGGGCAACTCCGAAGTCGGCCACGTCAACCTGGGCGCCGGGCGCATCGTATACCAGGATCTGACCCGGCTGGACAAAGCGATCGCCGACGGCGACTTCTTCGCCAATCCGGTCCTGACCGCCGCCGTCGATAAGGCCGTGGCGGCCGGCAAAGCGGTGCATATCATGGGCCTGCTGTCGCCGGGCGGCGTGCACAGCCACGACGAGCACATCCTGGCCATGATTAAACTGGCCGCCCGGCGCGGCGCCAAAGCCGTCTATCTGCATGCCTTCCTCGACGGACGCGACACGCCGCCGCGCAGCGCCGAAGCCCCGCTGCAGCGCTGCCGCGAGGCCTTCGCCACGCTGGGCGTCGGGCGCATCGCTTCACTCATTGGGCGCTACTACGCCATGGATCGCGACAACCGTTGGGATCGCGTGCAGCTGGCCTATGACCTGCTGACCGCGGCCAAAGGCGACTACGTGGCCGACGATGCGGTAGCCGGTTTGCAGGCCGCCTACCAGCGCGGTGAAAACGACGAGTTCGTCAAACCGACCGTCATTCGCGCCGCCGGCGAGGCCGATGCCGCGATGCAGGACGGCGATGCGTTGATCTTCATGAACTTCCGCGCTGACCGCGCGCGCCAGATCACCCGCGCCTTCGTGAACGCGGATTTCGACGGTTTCCCACGCGCCAAACAGGTGCAGTTCGGCGATTTCGTGATGCTGACCGAGTACGCCGCCGACATCGACACCGCCTGCGCCTATCCGCCGGCGTCGCTGGCCAACACCTTCGGCGAATGGCTGATGAAGCACGACAAAACCCAGCTGCGCATCTCGGAAACCGAAAAATACGCCCACGTCACCTTCTTCTATAACGGCGGCGTGGAAGCGCCGTTCAAGGGCGAAGACCGCGTGCTGGTCAATTCACCGAAGGTCGCCACCTACGATCTGCAGCCTGAGATGAGCGCCGCCGAGCTGACCGACAAACTGTTGACCGCCATCCGCAGCGGCAAATACGACGCCATTATCTGCAACTACCCGAACGGCGACATGGTGGGGCATACCGGCGTGTATGAAGCGGCGGTCAAAGCGGTGGAAACGCTGGACGCCTGCATCGCCCAGGTGGTTGACGCGGTGCGCGACGTCGACGGTCAGTTGCTGATCACCGCCGATCACGGCAACGCCGAGCAGATGCGCGATCCGGCCACCGGCCAGGCGCATACCGCACACACCAGCCTGCCGGTGCCGCTAATTTACGTCGGCAAACCGGCGCAGGCGGTCGAAGGCGGCAAGCTTTCGGACATCGCGCCAACCCTGTTAACGCTGATGGGAATGGAAATCCCGCAAGAGATGACTGGTAAGCCGCTGTTCATCGTGGAATAATCCTTCTCCATGAGGGAGAAGGCGTTTTTTGCACTATCAAGGGTAACCCGAAGCGCAAACGCAGGCAGCCGGCCGCTGCCTGAACGCACCGCGCCAAGGACGTTCACCGCCATGTGCGCCAGCGTATTTTGCGCTGGCGTCTTGCTGTTGCCGCTCGCCGGCCAGGCGGCGGAAGACAATAAATCCCAGCTGAAAGACATTCAGCAGAGCATCGCCGAGAAAGAAAAAGCGGTGAAGCAGCAGCAACAGCAGCGCAGCTCGCTGCAGGATCAGCTGCGGCAGCAGGAAAAAACCATCGCTCAGGCCAGCCGCCAGTTGCGCGACACCCAGGGCACGCTCACCCAGTTGGGCAAGGACATTTCCGGCCTGAACGCCTCGATCGCCAAGCTGCAAAAGCAGCAATCGACCCAGCAAAACCTCCTCGCCAAACAGCTCGACGCCGCCTTCCGGCAAGGGCAGCACAGCGCCGTGCAGCTGATCCTCAGCGGTGAAGAAAGCCAGCGCAGCGAACGTATTCTGGCCTATTTCGGTTATCTGAACGAAGCGCGCCAGAAAACCATCGAAGAGCTGAAACAGACCCGCGCCGAGCTAGCGAAGCAAAAAACCACGCTGGTGGCCAAACAGGGCCAGCAAAAATCCTTACTGAGCGAACAACAGACGCAGCAGCAGAAGCTGGAGCAGGCGCGCGGCGCCCGCAAGAAAACGCTGACCGCGCTGGAAGCCTCGCTGGAAAAAGACCAACAACGCCTGGTGGAACTGCGCCAAAACGAAGCCCGCATGCGCGACAAGATCGCCCGGGCGGAGCGCGAAGCCCGTGCGCGCGCCGAACGCGAAGCGCGTGAAGCGGCCAAGGTGCGCGAACAGGTGCACATCAAGGAACAGCAGGCGAAGAAAACCGGCACCACCTACAAACCTAGCGAAGCCGATCGCTCGCTGATGGCGCGAACCGGCGGCCTCGGCCGTCCGGCCGGCCAGCTGATGTGGCCGGTGCGCGGCCGCACGCTGCACGGCTTTGGCGAGCAGCAGCAGGGCGAGCTACGCTGGAAAGGCATGGTGATCGAAGCCCGCGAAGGCAGCGAAGTGAAAGCCGTCGCCGATGGCCGCGTGCTGCTGGCCGACTGGCTGCAAGGCTATGGCCTGATGGTGGTGGTCGAACACGGTAAAGGCGACATGAGCGTGTACGGCTATAACCAAAGCGCGTTGGTCAACGTCGGGGCGCAGGTGCGCGCCGGCCAGCCGATCGCTCTGGTCGGCACCAGCGGCGGCCAGGGAACGCCGTCGCTCTATTTCGAAATCCGTCGTCAGGGACAGGCGGTTAACCCACTGCCGTGGTTGGGAAGATAGATTTGCGCTATGTCAAAACCCGTACAGCTCTGTTAATAGGCTGTCTGCTGCAGGTTTACGCTGCGCAGGCAGGGAAACTCTCCATCGTCATCGACGACGTGGGCTACCGCCCTCACGAAGAAAACGCGGTGCTGCAAATGCCGACGGCGATCTCGGTCGCGGTATTGCCCAACGCGCCGCATGCCCGCCTGATGGCCACCCGCGCCCACAGCCAGGGCCGCGAAGTCTTGATCCACATGCCGATGGCGCCGCTCAGCAAGCAGCCGCTGGAACGCGATACCCTGCAGCCCTCCATGAGCAGCGACGAGATCCAGCGCATCATCCGCAATGCGGTGAACAACGTGCCCTACGCGGTCGGCATGAACAACCACATGGGCAGCGCCATGACCTCCAGCCTGCCGGGCATGCAGAAAGTGATGCAGGCGCTCGAAAGCTACCGCCTGTACTTCCTCGACAGCATGACCATCGGTAACAGCCAGGCGACCCGCGCCGCGGCCGGCACCGGCGTGAAGGTGATCAAACGCAAGGTGTTCCTCGACGATACCGCGAACGAAGCCGACATCCGCCGCCAGTTCAACCGCGCGGTCGAATTGGCGCGGCGCAACGGCTCCGCCATCGCCATCGGCCACCCACGCCCGGCGACGGTGAAAGTGCTGCAGCAGATGCTGCCGTCGCTGCCCGCCGATATCGTGCTGGTCAAACCGAGCGCGCTGCTGAACGAACCACAGGGCAACGGCGGCGGCAGCTACGTCCCACCGCCGGTCAAACCGCAAAAACCGCAGCCGAAAAATCCGTTCAGCGGCGGCATCAAGCAGTGCAAGGTCAAACCGCCGAAGGAAAAAGCCAACGCCGGCACCGCGCTGGGCGTCATCGCCGACAGCATTGCCACCTCGCCGCCGGTGACCTTCATCAAGCGTCATTGGCAACACTGGACGCAAGCCAAACCGCAAGCATAAAAAAAGGCCGGAATTCCGGCCTTTTTCACGTCTGCCGAGATTAATCCCAGCTCAGCACCACTTTACCCGACTTGCCGGAGCGCATGGCGTCGAAGCCCTGCTGGAACTCGTCGATCGAGAAACGGTGGGTGATGATCGGGGTCAAATCCAGACCGGACTGGATCAGCGCCGCCATCTTGTACCAGGTCTCAAACATTTCGCGGCCGTAAATCCCTTTGATAAACAGCCCTTTGAAAATCACCTGGTTCCAGTCGATCGACATATCCGAAGGCGGAATGCCCAGCATGGCGATGCGCCCGCCGTGGTTCATGGCGTTCAGCAGCGTGCGGAACGCCGGCGGCGCGCCGGACATTTCCAGACCGACGTCGAATCCTTCGGTCATGCCCAGCTCGGCCATCACGTCGTTGAGGTTTTCCTTGCTGACGTTCACCGCGCGGGTCACGCCCATCTTGCGCGCCAGTTCCAGACGGTATTCGTTAACGTCGGTGATCACCACATGACGGGCGCCGACGTGTTTGCACACCGCCGCCGCCATGATGCCGATCGGGCCGGCGCCGGACACCAGCACGTCTTCCCCGACCAGATCGAACGACAGCGCGGTATGCACCGCGTTGCCGAACGGATCGAAGATCGAAGCCAGTTCGTCGGAGATGTTATCCGGGATCTTGAAGGCGTTGAACGCCGGGATCACCAGATATTCCGCGAAGCTGCCCGGACGGTTCACGCCCACGCCGATGGTGTTGCGGCACAGGTGCGTGCGGCCGCCGCGGCAGTTGCGGCAGTGGCCGCAGGTGATGTGGCCTTCGCCGGACACGCGATCGCCGATGCTGAAGCCTTTGACTTCCTGACCGATCGCCACCACTTCGCCCACGTATTCATGGCCGACCACCATCGGAACCGGAATGGTTTTTTGCGACCACTCGTCCCAGTTGTAGATATGCACATCGGTGCCGCAGATCGCGGTTTTGCGGATTTTGATCATGATGTCGTTGTGGCCCAGCTCCGGCTGAGGCACGTCGGTCATCCAAATCCCTTCTTCCGCTTTCAGTTTTGACAGTGCTTTCATGGTTTTACCTTATGCAATAACGCCAAGATCCTTACCGATACGTGTAAACGCCGCCACTGCGCGTTCGATTTGCTCCGGGGTGTGGTCGGCGGACATCTGGGTGCGGATGCGCGCCTGGCCTTTCGGCACCACCGGATAGAAGAAACCGGTCACATAGATGCCTTCCTTGAGCAACGCATTGGCGAATTCCTGCGCCAGCTTCGCCTCCCCCAGCATGACCGGGATGATGGCGTGATCGGCGCCGGCCAGGGTGAAGCCGGCGGCGGTCATTTTTTCGCGGAACAGACGCGCGTTGGCCCACAGGCGATCGCGCAACGCATCGCCCTCTTCCAACAGTTCCAGCACTTTGATCGACGCGGCGACGATCGCCGGCGCCAGCGAGTTGGAGAACAGGTACGGGCGCGAACGCTGGCGCAGCCACTCCACCACTTCTTTCTTGGCGGCGGTGTAGCCGCCGGACGCGCCGCCCAGCGCCTTACCTAACGTACCGGTAATGATATCGACGCGGCCCATCACTTCGCAGTATTCATGGGTGCCGCGCCCGTTGGCGCCGACAAAGCCCACCGCGTGGGAGTCATCCACCATCACCAGCGCCTGATACTCGTCCGCCAGATCGCAAACCCCTTTCAGGTTGGCGATCACGCCGTCCATCGAGAACACGCCGTCGGTGGCGATCAGAATGTGGCGCGCGCCGTCGGCTTTGGCCTGTTTCAGCTGCGCGGCCAGCTCGGCCATGTCGTTATTGGCGTAGCGATAGCGCTTGGCCTTGCACAGCCGCACGCCGTCGATGATCGACGCATGGTTCAACGCATCGGAGATAATGGCGTCTTCCGGGCCGAGCAGGGTTTCGAACAGCCCGCCGTTGGCGTCGAAGCAAGAGGAGTACAGGATCGCGTCTTCCATGCCCAAAAAGGCCGCCAGTTTCTGTTCGAGCTGCTTGTGGCTGTCCTGGGTGCCGCAGATGAAGCGCACCGACGCCATGCCGAAACCGTGGCTGTCCATCCCCGATTTGGCGGCGGCGATCAGCGCCGGATGGTTGGCCAGGCCCAGGTAGTTATTGGCGCAGAAGTTGATCACATGGCTGCCGTCGGCGACGGCGATGTCCGCCTGTTGCGCGGAGGTAATGATGCGTTCTTCCTTGAACAGCCCTTCACTGCGCGTGGCGGCAAGCTGTTGTTCCAACTGCTGATAAAAAGACGCTGACATTCGGTTATCTCCAGGATTGGGCTAATTGCGGCATATTTTACTGATTTGTAACCAAACTGACGAGAATGCGCGGGAGAGAATATTAAAATTGCAGCAGATATCACGGCAAACGGCGGACTTCAATGGCAATGCGGGATATTCGGAGCCCTTCCGCTGTTTGCCGCGGCATGAAATGCTATGATAACCGCCATTGAGCGTGGGGCATTGTGCCCCACCAGGCAGCTTAGCAGGGGTAACCCAATGATTATCGTTACTGGCGGCGCCGGCATGATCGGCAGCAACATCATTAAGGCACTGAACGACAAGGGATATCGCGATATCCTGGTGGTGGACAACCTGAAAGACGGCACCAAGTTCGTCAACCTGGTCGATCTGGACATCGCCGACTATATCGATAAAGAAGACTTTATCGCCAGCATCGTGGCCGGCGACGATCTGGGCGAGATCGAAGCGGTGTTCCACGAAGGCGCCTGCTCTGCGACCACCGAGTGGGACGGCAAGTACATGATGGACAACAACTATCAGTACTCCAAAGACCTGCTGCACTACTGCCTGGATCGCGAAATTCCGTTCCTGTACGCCTCCTCCGCCGCCACTTACGGCGGCCGCGAAGAGTTTATCGAAGAGCGTCAGTATGAAGCGCCGCTCAACGTGTACGGTTATTCCAAATTCCTGTTCGATCAGTACGTGCGTGAGATCCTGCCGGAAGCGGACTCGCAGATCTGCGGCTTCCGCTACTTCAACGTTTACGGCCCGCGTGAAGGCCACAAAGGCAGCATGGCCAGCGTCGCCTTCCACCTGAACACCCAGATCAACCGCGGCGAAAACCCGAAACTGTTCGCCGGCAGCGAGAACTTCAAGCGTGACTTCATCTACGTCGGCGACGTGGCGGCGGTCAACCTGTGGTTCTGGGAAACCGGCAAATCCGGCATCTTCAACTGCGGCACCGGTCGGGCGGAAACCTTCCAGGCGGTGGCTGACGCGGTGGTGGACTTCCATCAGCAAGGCGCGGTGGAATACATCGAGTTCCCGGAGAAGCTGAAGGGCCGCTATCAGGCGTACACCCAGGCCGATCTGACCAAGCTGCGCGCCGCCGGCTACGACGCACCGTTCAAAACGGTCGCCGAAGGCGTGAAAGAGTACATGGCCTGGTTGAACCGCACCGCATAAGCTGAAGGAATTAACGCTGGGTATGAAAATACTGGTTATCGGCCCTTCTTGGGTTGGCGACATGATGATGTCGCAAAGTCTCTATCGCACCCTGAAGGCCGAATATCCGACGGCGGAGATCGATGTGATGGCGCCGGCCTGGTGCCGCCCGTTGCTGGCGCGCATGCCGGAAGTCAATCAGGCGCTGGCGATGCCGCTGGGCCACGGCGCGCTGGGGCTCGGCGAGCGCCGCCGCCTGGGGCGCGCTCTGCGCGCCAACCGTTACGATCGCGCTTACGTTCTGCCCAACTCGTTCAAATCCGCGCTGGTGCCTTTCTTCGCCGATATCCCGCAGCGCACCGGCTGGCGGGGCGAAATGCGCTACGGCCTGCTGAACGACGTGCGCGTGCTCGACAAGGCGGCTTTCCCGCTGATGGTGCAGCGCTATGTGGCGCTGGCCTATGACAAAGGCCGCGTTCAGCGCGCCGACGATCTGCCGCAGCCGCTGCTGTGGCCGCAGCTGCGGGTGAGCGACGAAGAGATCGCCGAAACCACCTCAGCCTTCAACCTGACCGACAGCCGCCCGATCGTCGGCTTCTGCCCAGGCGCGGAGTTCGGCCCCGCCAAGCGCTGGCCGCACTATCACTACGCGGCGCTGGCTCAACGGCTGATCGAGAGCGGCTATCAAATCGCGCTGTTCGGTTCGGCAAAAGACCATGAGGCCGGCGAACAGATCCGCGCCGCGTTGCAGGACGACGCGCGCGATTTCTGCCTTAATCTGGCCGGGAAAACGCAGCTGGAGCAGGCGGTGATCCTGATCGCGGCCTGCCGGGCGGTGGTCAGCAACGACTCCGGTCTAATGCACGTTGCCGCAGCGTTGAACAAACCGCTGATAGCCTTGTACGGCCCAAGCAGCCCCGACTTCACGCCGCCGCTCTCCGACAAGGCGCGGGTTATCCGCTTGATCAGCGGCTACCACAAGGTGCGTAAGGGCGATGCCGAACAGGGGTATCACCAAAGTTTGATCGATATTCAGCCGCAGCAAGTGTTGGATGCGCTGACGCCGTTGCTTGTCGCCAGCGAGGAATAGTCATGCAGGTGTTAATCGTAAAAACGTCCTCGATGGGAGACGTGCTGCATACGCTGCCCGCCCTGACCGATGCGCTGCAGGCCATTCCCGATATCCGCTTCGACTGGGTAGTGGAAGAAGGTTTCAGCCAAATCCCCACCTGGCACCCGGCGGTGGATCGCGTGATCCCGGTGGCCATTCGCCGCTGGCGCAAAAACTGGTTCGGCAGCGACACCCGACAGCAGCGCTGCGACTTCAAGCGCGCGCTGCAAGAACGCCGTTACGATGTGGTGATCGACGCGCAGGGCCTGATGAAAAGCGCCGCGCTGATCACGCGCGTCGCCAAGGGCAACAAACATGGCCCGGACTGCAAAAGCGCGCGCGAACCGTTCGCCAGCTGGTTCTACAACGTGCGCCATGAGATAGACAAACGGCAGCACGCGGTGGAACGCACGCGCGAGCTGTTCGCCAAAAGCCTCGGCTACGATAAACCGGGCAGCTACGGCGACTATGCCATCGCCGCGCGTTTTCTCAGCCAGCCGCCGGTCGATGCCGGTCAATATCTGGTGTTTTTGCACGCTACGACCCGCGACGACAAGCATTGGCCGGAGCAGAACTGGCGCGAGCTGATCGCGCTGACGGCCGACAGCGGGCTGAAGATCAAACTGCCCTGGGGGGCGGAGCATGAACATCAGCGCGCGCTGCGGTTGGCGGAAGGTTTCCCACATGTCGAGGTGCTGCCGAAGCTCAGCCTGCAGCAGGTGGCTGACGTGCTGGCGGGCGCCAGGGGCGTGGTCTCGGTCGACACCGGGCTAAGTCATCTGACCGCCGCGCTCGACAGACCGAACATCACGCTGTTCGGGCCAACCGATCCCGGCCTGATCGGCGGCTATGGGCAAAATCAGCACTCGCTGATTTCGCCGGAAAAAAGCATGGCGACAATCGACGCCGATACGGCATGGCAGGCGTTGCAAAAGGTTATAGCATGAAAAAACTGCATATTATCAACCTGGGTAAAATGGGCGGCGTCGAGCGCCTGTTCCTGCAGTACATCAACGATACCACCGACGGCAGCAACCAGGTCTTGTGCATCAGCGGCGACATTGGCGAAGAGATCCGCCGCCAGTTGCCTGCGCATCAGCCCGTCACCTTCGCCAACCGCCTGATCAATGCACTGCCGCTGCGCTGCCCGCAGTTCCTGCGAAAATTTCTGTTGAAGTGGAAAATCGAGCGGGCCAACGCCGACGTGGTGATCGTCTGGGATCTGGTGCCGGGGCTGGCAGCCAAACCCAAGCGCGGCAAGCTGGTTTACTACGATCACGGCTGCTCCTGGCGCTACCCGAAAAATCAAAAGACGCTACGTTTCTTCGCCATGCTGGACGGCGTGATTTCCGCCTCACACGCCTCGAAGCGGGTGATGGAGCTGCGCTTTAATCTGCCTTGCCCAAACCACGTGGTGATCAACCGCATCAAGACGCCGGCGGGGATCGACAACACGCCGAAAACGCTGTCACAGCCGATCAGAATCGGCACCGCCTCGCGTCTGGTCAGCCTGAAAGGCATCAGCGTTTCATTATTGATGATGCAGGAACTGCTGCGACGCGGGCATGACGTCACGCTGGAAGTGGCCGGCAAAGGGCCGGATCGCGCGGCGTTCGAGACGCTGGCGGCCCGGCTCCAGCTCGGCGATCGCGTCACCTTCAGCGGTTACCAGGATGACGTCGCCAGCTTCTTCAATCGCACGCACATTTACATGAGCACACCGATCACCGAGCCGTTCGGCTTGTCCTGCATGGAATCGCTCTATTTCGGCGTGCCGGTCATCTTCCCGCAGGTTGACGGCCAGCCGGAAGCGGTGAAAGACGGCGTCTGCGGCATTGGCCTGGTTCCGTCGGTCACCATCGAACAACACCGGCAGCTCACCGATATCGAGGTCGACTTCCCGCATGAAGTCTACGATCCGTTAACCGACAGCCTGGTGTCGCCCAAGCTGTTGTCGCATATCGACTGTGCGGATGCCGTTGAGACATTGCTGGCGGGCGAAACCTACCAGACGTTGAGCCGAAACGCGCAGCGCTATCCTGCTGAACATTTCAACTATGCTCAGTTCAAAGCTGAGTTTGACGACACGCTGCGATCCTTCATCGTTTAATCAACACGTGAGCCGGAAAACACGCCCGATGCTAAAACAAAAAACGCCGCACCCTGCCTTCAGTTATTTGATTTATCTGGGATGCGCCATCGCTTTTTGCACCATTCCTTTCGGTTCCGCGACCGGACGCAATCTGTTTTACGTTTCCAGCTACATCGCCTTTATCGCCGTTTGCCTGTATCCGCGCTACTACTTCAGCAACGTTAAAAATCTGCTGTTGCCCGCGCTGATGTTCTGCGTCGGCATGGGCACCATCCTGTGGATGCATCACTTCAAACAGCCGGGTGAGTACATCAACATTTATCGCTCTTATATGTCGACCGGCAAACTGCAGCTCGCAACCGCTTTCATCTTGCTGATTGCGCTCAATGAGCGGCTGTGCGTGCAGCGCCTGCTGATCGTCGTGGCCCTCGTTACCGGCCTGGCGATCAACGGCTATTCTCTCTATCAGGGATTGCGGCTGGATATTCCTCGCGTGGAGCTTAACTTCGATCGCGCCACGGTCGCTGCCTATCTGATGACCGCCATCGATCTGGTGATGATGCAAGCCATCCTGATGCTGCGCACCCGCTACCGCCTGGTGCTGTACATTGCGGCGTTCCTGCTTTCCTTCTCTGCGCTGGTGCTGACCGGCACCCGCGCGGCGATGCTGGTTTACCCGGTGGCGATTTGTCTGTCGCTGCTGGCGACCAAGCATCTGGTTTCCAGGAAACACAAGCTCGCGTTGATGGCCTCGGTACCGCTGCTGCTCGTAGCCTGCGGCCTGGTGTTCAAACCGCAGATAGAAGAACGCATTCAGGCCTTTGAGACCGACATGCGTCTGATGGATCAGCCACAGACTGAAAACTCGATCATTTCCCGACTGTCGATGCAAACGCTGGCATGGCGCACCGGCTCACAAGCTCCTTGGGGTCAATCCGCCGAGCAGCGCGGTGAAGAGATCCGCGCCATCGTCGCGCAGCAACCTCGCCTGTCTGGCGTCATGCCTTACATCAACGTGCATCTGCATAACGAGCTGCTGGAAACCTATTCGCTCAAGGGGGTCTGGGGGACGTTGCTGTTGCTGGCGCTGTATATCGGCCTGTTCTTCTCTTCATTCCGGCCGCAGCGCAACGCGCTGTTGCTGAGCGTGAGCGCCAGCCTGTTCGTTTACGGTCTTAGCGATGTCATCTTCTTCAGCACGGAAGGCACCGTCATGTTCTGTCTGGCGCTGATCGCCGCCGTGCTCTCCGTGGCGAAACCGCCTTCCGCCCAGGAGCAGACCGCGTGAAAACTCATCAGCCACCGCTGCTCAGCGTTATCGTGCCGTTTTACAATAACGAAGCGTTCGTCATCGCTGCGCTGGATTCGTTATTTACGCAGATTTCTGATGAGATTGAGGTGGTCATCATCGACGATGGCTCTACCGATGCGTCAGGGGCGCTGGTCAGCCGGTATCTGGCGCAGCGGCAGCATCCGCACGTGGCTTTTATTTCACAGGCCAACGGCGGCATTGCGCACGCCCGCAATGTCGGCCTGCAGCGAGCCACCGGGCGCTACGTCACCTTTCTCGACGGCGACGATCTGCTGAGCGACGACTATCTGGCGATCCTGCGGCCCCTGCTGATCGCCGATGAATATGACCTGATCGATTTTAATTATCAGAAGTTCACCGAACAACCGCCGAAACCCGAGAACCGCGCGACGCAGCCCGCAGCCTACGACTTTTCCTCGTTGGGGCTGGGCAGCCTGCAACCGCTGTTCGCACGCTCGATGTGGCACCTCTGGAGCCGGGTATATAAGCGCACGCTGCTGGCAGGGGAAACGTTCGAAGACGGCAGGCGTTATGAAGACGTGATTTTCACGCCTTTTCAGTATTTCAAAACTCGCCGCATCGCCCATCTTGACTGCGAACTCTATTTCTACCGGGATAACAGCCAGGGCATCACCCGCAATATCAAACCCAAAGATATTGAAGATTTGCTGTTCGCCATGGAGAAGATGCTGCGCTTTGTGGCGCAGCATCCTGGGGATGAGCCGCTGCGCCGGTTGGCCGCCCTGATGCTGGCCAACTGCTTTTCCGAGGTGAAAAGCATGTCGAAGGCGGTGTACGGTTATTATCATTACGCGCCGGCAACGCTGCAAATTCTGCGCCGCACCGCCGCTGTCTGCCGCAACAGCGACGTGCCGGGCAAAAAAGTCCGCCAGATGCGCTATGCGCGAGTGGATACCTTTCTTTCGAAGCTGCGCGGGCGCAAACCACGCTAACCGCATCGGCCTGGCGGCCGATGCGTCGCCGCACCCCTAGCGCGCTAAAGGCACGTGCGCGACCAGTTCGTCATAAATCCGCTGCGGCTGAATGACCCCCATCGGGCTTTCCGCCTCCAGCGGCATCGTATAGCCGGTACGCGACACCTGAATGATGCGGTGCAGTTCAGGATCCTGAATCGGCCCGGTGGAGCGTGAATCGGCGGTCACGAACAGGCTGATGGTTTTCACCTTCAGCGCCACCGCCAGATGCAGCGGCCCGGTGTCGCCGGTGACCAGAACATGGAAACTGTCGAGCAACGTCAGCAAGCCTTGCAGCCCCGTTTTACCGATTTGATTATCCACGCAGGCCAGCGTTTGCGGGCCGATCAGGCTCATAAACTGTTGGGCTTTGCCGTCGTCAAGCGGTGCGCCAATCAGCACGATGCGCACATTGGGGTGCTTCGCCACCAGCTCATCGGCCAGGCGCGCATAGTGCGACACCGGCCAGCAACGCGACTCCGTCGATGCCCCAAGTTGAAAACCGATGGTGGGATGGTCGCTGCTTTTGACGCCGCGCTGATAGTCCACGGGAATTTCCATCGTCGGATCGTCGCTGCGGCAACCCAAAATGGAAATCAGCTCCAGCTTGCGGCGCACGAAATGGCCGTAATAATGGAAGATATAGTTGGTTAACCAAGGTTCCAGCCCGCAAATGCCCGAGCTGTAGTTATCCCTGATGATGTACTTTGCCCCCGCCATGACGGCGCTGATGATGTCATAAGGCAGGTGAGAGTGCAGGATCAGCGCCAAATCCGGCTGATGTTCGCGCAGCGATTTCAGCAATGGGCGTATCGTCTTGATCTTGCTGTCCCAATACACCACGCGATCGTAATAGCGGCCGTTTTCCACCAGTTCGCGGTTTTTCTTGTGCACCACCAGCGTGATGTGCGCGTTGGGATAGCGTTCCCTCATCGCCCTCAGTGCCGGCGTGTTGAACATGAAGTCGCCCAACGCCGTGGTGGAATAGATGACGATATTGTCAAACTGCTGGGCGCCGTCGAACGTCGCCTTGTCCTGAAAACGGCCGTACTTCGCCGTATAGCGCCGCAAAAACCAGTCGGCAACCTTGATTTTCCATTTCTTCGACATGTGCGTGCTTAGTTCGCTTTAAGTTGATAATACTCGGCCAGCGTCATGCCCACCGTGCGCTGCTGCAGCCAGTCAAACAGCTGCTCCAGATCGCGGTACAGCACTTCGATATCCTGCTCGGTTTTGAACGTCGGGCTGCCGCCCGGCATAAACTCGGAGGAGTGCAGCATAAACTCGACGTAGTCATGCCCCTGCGCCAACGACGTCTCGGCCACGCTTATCATCTTGGCCACGTTGCCGCCACTCGGCCGCAGCCAGTTGACGGACGGCGAACGCCGCTTGCCGCGCAGCCGATCATAGCCCTGCTTGAACGCATTCATCAGCGCCGAATGCTTGTACTGGATGCTCATCGGCACTTCCAGCAGCGACGAAGCGCCCGGCTTGGCGATGTTCTGCGGATCGATGAAATAGGCCTGCGACGGGAACCGGCTGTAATCGGTACCGCCGTTGCCCTGCGGGTTGCCCGGCGAAAACTGCCAGTTGACCCGCGGCGTGACCGAACAATCCACCTGATAGCCGTATTCCAGCAGCAGTGAGGCATAGTATTCGTTGAACGCCCAACGGCCGGCGCGATGGCTGAGCATTTTGGTCTGGAAGGCGTCCTCCAGCAGTTTGGTCATGTGGTCGACTTTGGCGCGTATCTGATCGGCGGGATACTCGATCAAATAAGGCTTGTGGCGCCAGTCGTCATCGGTGAGCGGCGTCAGCGGCGGGCTGTTCCAGGCGTGCAGATGCATGCCGACTTCACCGGCACCGCGGGCGATCACGTCACGCGCGAACTCGACGTAAGCCGGATCCATCGCCATTTCATAGTTGGTGAGATAAACCGGCTTGAAGGCATATTTCTCGCACAGCGCCTGAAAGCGCGGCAAGAAACGCGTGTTTTCGGTCGCGATGCGATCGTGGTTTTGCCACAGATTATCGCCTTCGGTATCAATGGTGATGAGAAACGCCGGTTTAGTCATGAATATCGAACCTGATATCAACAGAATACGCTATGTTACGCAGCCCGTTTCGCCAGGGCAAACGACTTTGCTGCCTGGTTTGGACAACGTTGAAGCGCATTCGTCCCTGCTCCGGCGATTTTTTTGCGGCTCGGCAAGAAAACCGAGCAACAGTAGCCACATGCGATCGGGTCATTTAGAATCAAAGATTGGTTTCCCAGAAAGCGACTCATGATGAACGACGCGCCAGCCCTAACTTCCGCCCCATCCGTACAGCGTATTCTGATCATAAAATTGCGCCACCACGGCGATATGCTGCTGGTCACGCCGGTCATCAGCAGCCTGCGGCAAAACTACCCGCAGGCCCGGATCGATGTGCTGCTGTATCAGGAAACGCAGGAGATGCTGGCCAGTAATCCGGAATTGTCGACGCTGTTCGCCATCGACCGCCAATGGAAAAAACAGGGCACCCGCGCGCATCTGGGGCACGAGCTGGCGCTGCTGCGTCGTCTGAAGGCGCAGCGCTACGATCTGGTAGTCAACCTGGCCGATCAGTGGCGCAGCGCCATTATCACGCGCCTGACCGGCGCGCGCATCCGTCTGGGCTTCGATTTCCCTAAACGCCGCGGCTTCCTGTGGCGCCACTGCCACACGCAGCTGGTGCCGGTCGACAATCACGCCCACCTGCATACCGTCGAACAAAATCTCTCGTTGCTGGCGCCGCTGAACCTGCCCGCGCTCAATGAGCATGTCACCATGAGTTATGATCCGCAGGATTGGCAGACCTGTGAGCAACTGTTGCAGAAACAGGGCGTCGCCGGCAGTTATATTGTGGTGCAGCCCACCTCGCGCTGGTTCTTCAAATGCTGGAGCGAAGAGAAAATGGCCGCCACCCTCACCGCCTTGCAGGCCGACGGCCACCAGCTGGTGATCACCTCCGGCCCCGACGCCAGAGAAAAAGCCATGGTCGAGCGCATTTTGGCGCTCTGCCCGCCGCAGGGCGTGATCTCGTTGGCCGGCCAGCTGACGCTGCGCCAGCTGGCCGCCCTGATCGACCACGCCAAGCTGTTTATCGGCGTGGATTCGGTGCCGATGCACATGGCCGCCGCGCTGCAAACGCCGTGCGTGGCGCTGTTCGGCCCTTCCAAGCTGACTTTCTGGCGGCCATGGCAGGCTACCGGCGCCGTGATCTGGGCCGGCGACTTCGGCGAACTACCCGATCCGGACGCCATTGATACCGGCACCGACGAACGGTATCTCGACCTTATTCCTACAGACGCGGTGATTGCAGCCGCGCGGAGCACGCTGGCATGAAAGCATTTCGTTTGGCGATCGTTCGCCAAAAATACCGCCCGGACGGCGGAGCCGAACGTTTCGTTTCCCGCGCCCTGGAAGCGCTGGAACAACAGGATCTCGATCTGAACGTCATCACCCGCGAATGGCAGGGTGACGCCAATCCCAACTGGCATATCCACCTGTGTAACCCGTTGAAACTAGGCCGCATCAGTCGCGAACGGGGCTTCGCCGTGGCGGCCAGGGCGCTGTGGCAGAAAGAGCGCTTCGATCTGGTGCAAAGCCATGAGCGCATTCCCGGCTGCGATATCTACCGCGCCGGCGACGGCGTACACCGCCGCTGGCTGCTGCAACGCGCGCGGCTGCTGCCCGAGTGGCGCCGCAAGTGGCTGTTTTCCAACCGTTATCACCGCTATGTGATGTGCGCCGAGCGCGCCATGTACGCCGCACCGGAGCTGAAAGCCGTCATCTGCAACGCCGAAATGATCAAACGGGAAATCATCGCCGACTTTGGCGTGCCCGCCGACAAAATCACGGTGATCTATAACGCCATCGACAATCAAAAGTTCCTGCCCGCCGACGAGGCCCAGCGCCGACGCCTGCGTGAGCAATATCAGATCCCGCAACAGGCGCACTGCCTGATCTTCGTCGGCTCCGGTTTCGAGCGCAAAGGGCTGGCCGCCGCCATCCGCGCCGTGGCGGCGACCGACAGCCACCTCTTGGTGGTCGGTAAAGACAAAGCCGAAAAGCGTTACCGGGCGCTGGCGCAGTCGCTGGGCTGCGGCGATCGCATTCACTTTATGGGCGTGCAGAAGCAGACTCTGCCGTTCTATCAGGCCGCGGATGCGCTGCTGCTGCCGACGCTTTACGATCCGTTCCCGAATGTGATTCTGGAAGCGATGTCCTGCGGCCTGCCGGTTATCACCAGCACCACCTGCGGCGGCGCCGAGTTTATCACCCCGGGCCAGAACGGCTTCGTGACCGACGCGCTCGACGTGCCGGCCATCACGGAAGCCATTCGGGCGCTGCCGCGCCAGGCGCTGGGATCCTCCATGGGCGAAGCGGCAAGATTGCGCATTATGACGGCTACGCCGGCGCATCTCTCCGAACAGCTCATTTCCCTCTATAACCGGTTACTGGATTAGCTATGCGTATTCTGATGATCATCGATGGCCTGCCGGGAGGCGGCGCGGAAAAAGTGGTGCTGACCCTGTGCCAAGGCATGCAGCAACAGGGGCATGACGTCAGTCTGATCTCGCTGCGTGACGTCTGCAATTACCCTATCCCGTCAGGCATTGATTATCAGGTGGTGGCCGATCGCAGCCGTGCCCCCTGGCGCAAGCTGACCGAGCTGTCGCGCCGCGCCGCCGCGCTGGATCGGGCGGTAGCCGAACACGAGCGCCAAAACGGCGCGTTCGATCTGGTGTTCTCCAACCTGCACAAAACCGATCGCATCGTCAGCCGCAGCAAGCGGCTGGCTTCGGATCGCCTGTGGTTCTGCATTCACGGCATTCTCTCCACCTCCTACCTCGGCCACCGCAAAGGCCTGGATCGCTGGCTCAAGCAACGTAAAATCGCCAACGTTTACCAGGGGAGAAATATCGTCGCCGTTTCACAGGCGGTCGGCGGCGATCTGCAGCAGAATTTGCCGATCCACCCGCGTCGGCTGGCGGTCATCAATAACCCGTTCGACATCGACGCCATCCGGCAACAGGCGGCGGCACCTTGCGAACTGGCCGGTCAGGACTATCTGGTACACGTCGGCCGCTTTCACGCCACCAAGCGGCATGACCGCCTGCTGAAAGCCTATGCGCAATCCGGTATTCAGGCGCCGCTGGCTTTGATCGGCACCGGGGATGACGCCCGCGTCGCCGAGGTCAAGCGTCTGGCGGCAGACTTGGGTATCGCAGAGCGCGTGCTGTTCCTCGGCTTCCAGGCCAATCCCTATCCGTTTATCCGCCATGCCTCGCTGTTGGTGCTCAGCTCCGATAGCGAAGGGTTTGGCAATGTGCTGGTAGAATCGCTGTTGTGCGGCACGCCGGTGGTCAGCACCCGCTGTCCGGGCGGCCCTGCGGAAATTCTGGAAAAAGCCGGCATGGCTAACGCGTTGGCGGAATTAAACGAAGCGTCGCTGGCAGAAAAAATGGCGGAAATTTACGCCAATCCGCCGCAGATAAATCAACAGCAATTGCTGAGCTATGGGCTGGAGCCTATTTGCCGTCAATATATTGAGCTGAAAGAAAAATAATAAAGTAATAAATAAGGCAGGTGATACCTGCCTTATTTTCTTCGCTAGCTTAGCGCCTGCATTTTCTGCCAAACCTCATCGACAGAAACATCTTCACAGTGCCCCGACTCACTCTGCAAAATATGATGACGGCCGGTCCATGGATGCCAGGACGTTTTATCGGTATCGCCAAAGAACACCACCATATCCTTATTCAGCGCGGCGGCAAGATGCATCTGCCCGCCGTCGCTGCACAGCACCCGGTCGCATAAATCGAACCCGCCCAACAGCTCGCGCACCGAGGCCGTCGGATAAAGCGCAACGCGTTCGTTTTGGCACAACGCCAACAGCTGTTCTGCGCGCTGCTGATCGCCGATGTCGTCCGGCGCCAGCGTGCCCTGCGGCGACCAGAAGATCAGCACGCCGGTGCGGGGATCGGCGGTCAGGCGGTTGATGATTTCGGCATAGCGTTCAACCGGCCAGCGCCTTTTCGGGCTGCGGCTGCTGATATGCACGGCGCAAACCCGTTCGACCGACGGCAGGCGTTCCTGCAGCCGCTGCGCCGCCAGCTGCCGCTCTTCCGGCGTCAGGAATACCCGCACCGGCGGGATCGGAATGGCTTGATCGGTTATCGCCGATAAATAGCTGTAGGTGTGTTCGACCTGATGTAGACCGCGGAAATCGTCCTTGCGGAACGGGCGCTGAATATCTTTCGTGCCCAAATCGGCGCCGATGATATGGGTGGCGCCGGCCATTTTCGCTAAACGCAGGCTGTATTTGCAAGGCACCGGGTTAGCCAGAATGACCGCATCGAACTTTATTTTGCGCAGCTTCAGGAAGATCATCAGACGTTCGAAATAAACGCCCAACGTCGTTTCATTTTTCGCCTTGTGCTTGGCCTTTTTATAGACAAAGACTTTCTCGAGATGAGGGTTGTTTTTAACAACGTCCTGGCTGACTTTATTGATCAGCAGATAAACTTTTGCGTCTGGATAGGCAATTTTCACCCCTTCAATCAGAGGCGTGGTGCAAACAAGATCGCCGATGTTGTCGCGGCGAATAATTAAAATATTCTTCATTCCGAGCCTATCGGCGAAATCGCTCGCCGGTTGTCTGAAACTGACACCCAAGGTTACCAAATTAGCGCCTTTCCCTTCCAGTTATGGTACTATTCCGAATAACCCATATAAATGAAATTGATAGAATGTTGCTGCGTTTATATCAGGTACTACTCTACCTCATCCAACCCCTGATCTGGCTCCGCTTACTGCTGCGCAGCCGCAAAGCTCCAGCCTACCGTAAACGCTGGGCGGAACGCTATGGCTTCTGCGCCGGGAAAGTCGTGCCGGGCGGCATTATGCTGCATTCCGTCTCCGTCGGCGAAACGCTGGCGGCCATCCCGCTGGTGCGGGCGCTGCGCCATCGTTACCCCGCTTTGCCGATAACTGTGACCACAATGACCCCGACAGGTTCAGAACGCGTCCAGTCCGCTTTCGGCAAAGACGTGCATCATGTCTATCTGCCCTACGATCTGCCCGGTTCCATGAACCGCTTCCTCGACCAGGTGAATCCCAAGCTGGTGATCATCATGGAAACCGAGCTATGGCCTAACCTGATCAACGCACTGCATCAGCGGCAAATCCCCCTGGTGATCGCCAATGCGCGCCTGTCGGCGCGATCCGCCGCCGGCTATAAGAAAATTGGCGGATTCATGCGCGATATGCTGCGCCGCATTACGCTGATCGCCGCACAGAACCAGGAAGACGGCGATCGTTTTATCGAACTGGGTCTGAAACGCTCGCAGCTGGCCGTTACCGGCAGCCTGAAATTCGATATCTCCGTCACCCCGGAACTGGCCGCCCGCGCCGTTACGCTGCGCCGCCAATGGGCGCCGCGCCGCCCGGTGTGGATCGCCACCAGCACCCATGAAGGCGAAGAAACCATCTTGCTCGAAGCGCACCGCAAGCTGCTGGAAAAACACCCCGACCTGCTGCTGATCCTGGTGCCGCGTCACCCGGAACGCTTCCCGACCGCCAAGGAACTGGTACAGAAGGCCGGCTTCAGCTACACCCTGCGCAGCAGCGGCGAAATCCCGTCCGGCAGCACCCAGGTGGTGATCGGCGATACCATGGGCGAACTCATGCTGTTGTACGGCATCGCCGATCTGGCCTTTGTCGGCGGCAGCCTGGTGGAACGTGGCGGGCATAACCCGCTGGAAGCCGCCGCCCACGCCATCCCGGTGCTGATGGGCCCGCACACCTTCAACTTTAAAGACATCTGCGCCAAGCTTTCGCAGGCCGAAGGCCTGATCACCGTGACCGACGTGGATTCGCTGGTAAAGGAAGTGGAAACCCTGTTGACCGACGAAGACTACCGCCGTTACTACGGCCGCCATGCGGTGGAAGTGTTGTATCAGAATCAGGGAGCGTTGCAGCGCCTGCTGCAGCTGCTGGAACCGCACCTGCCGCCCCGGAGTCACTGAATGAGCAGCCGCAAAAGCCTGTCGGTGGTGATGATCGCCAAAAACGAAGCCGGGCTGTTGCCGGACTGCCTGCGCTCTGTCGCCTGGGCCGATGAAATCATCGTGCTGGACTCCGGCAGCGAGGACGACAGCGTCGCCGTCGCCGAAAGTCTGGGCGCCAAAGTCTTCACGCACACCGACTGGCAAGGATTCGGCAAGCAGCGCCAGCTGGCGCAAAGCTACGCCAGCCATGACTACGTATTGATGATCGACGCCGACGAACGCGTCACCCCCGAACTGCGGCAATCCATCGAGCGGGTGTTGAACGCGCCGGACGACGGCGCCGTTTACAGCTGCGCGCGGCGCAACCTGTTCCTTGGCCGCTTCATGCGCCACAGCGGCTGGTATCCCGACCGCGTCAACCGCCTGTACGCCAATTCACGCTATCGCTATAACGACGATCTGGTGCACGAGTCGCTGAACATCGGCGACGCCAAAGTGATCCCCCTCAGCGGCGATATGCTGCACCTGACCTGCCGCGACTTCTTCGCCTTTCAGCGCAAACAGCTGCGCTATGCCGAAGAGTGGGCCACACAGCGCCACCGGGCCGGCAAGCGTTGCGGCTATCTGTCCATCCTGACCCACACGCTCGGCGCCTTCGTCAAAACCTGGCTGCTGCGGGCCGGCTTCCTCGACGGTAAACAGGGGTTGCTGTTAGCGGTGGTCAACGCGCAATATACCTTCAATAAATATGCCGCATTATGGGCATTGGGCCGCAACTACTCAGAGAAGTGAATCATGACCAGCAAAGCCATCTATCCCGGGACGTTCGATCCCATGACCAACGGCCACCTGGATTTAGTGACGCGCGCGTCGCTGATGTTCGATCACGTGATTCTGGCCATCGCCGCCAGCCCGAGCAAAAAGCCGCTATTCAGCCTGGATGAGCGTGTGGCGCTGGCGACGCAGGTCACCTCGCATCTGGACAATGTGGAGGTACTGGGCTTCAGCGAGCTGATGGCGCATTTCGCCGCTCACCAAAATGCCAATATCCTGGTGCGCGGCCTGCGGGCGGTGTCTGACTTTGAGTACGAACTGCAGCTGGCGAACATGAACCGCCATTTGATGCCGACGCTGGAAAGCGTGTTCCTGATGCCTTCCGAAGAGTGGTCGTTCATCTCCTCCTCACTGGTGAAGGAGGTCGCCCGCCACGGCGGCGATATCGCGCCTTTCCTGCCCGATGTGGTCACTCAGGCGCTGATGGCGAAGCTCGCCGCCGCGTGATGCTCAGCGCTGGCAGCGTCGGCAAAAGAAGGTGCTGCGCTGCCCGTGCTTGGCGGATTCAATCGGCGTGCCGCATGTGCGGCACGGTTCTCCCGCCCGTCCGTAAACCTGCAGCTCCTGCGCGAAGTACCCCGGTTTCCCGTCCGACTGCAAAAAGTCGCGCAATGTGGTGCCGCCCTGCTCGATGGAGCGTTGCAACACCGCCTTGATGGTCTTCGCCAACAGCGCCGCTTCGGCTTTGGTCAAGGATCCCGCCGGACGATCGGGTAGGATCCCGGCGCTGAACAGCGATTCACTGGCGTAAATGTTACCGACCCCGACCACCAGCTTATTATCCATCAGCCACGGTTTGATCAGCGTGCGCTTATTACGTGATTTTTCATACAGGTAGTCGCCGTTGAACGCCTCACTCAGCGGTTCCGGCCCCAGATGCGCCAACACGCTGCTGGTCGCCAGGTCTTCGCACCACAGCCAGGCGCCGAAGCGGCGCGGATCGGTATAGCGCAGGATCATACCGTTGTTGATCACCAGATCGACGTGGTCGTGTTTGCCGGCTTCGTCTTCGTTTTCCTCACGCAGCATGCGCAGGCTGCCCGACATGCCCAGATGCACGATAATCCAACCGCGCTCCAGCTCAATCAGCAGGTATTTGGCCCGACGCTGCACGCTGAGCACCGGCTGATCGCTCAGCGTCAGGATCTGCTCGGAAACCGGCCAGCGCAGGCGCGCGTTGCGCACCACCGCATACTGAATGCTGTGGCCGACAAGATAAGGCTCTATACCGCGTCTGCTCGTCTCAACTTCCGGTAATTCAGGCATCTGGCTTCCCCTCCGATGTTTTCTACCCTTTATAAAACAAAAAACCCGGCCAAGGCCGGGTTTTTCATTAATCCACTAAAATTATTTAATTTTAGCTTCTTTGTATACTACGTGCTGACGGACAACTGGATCGAATTTCTTCAGTTCCAATTTTTCCGGCTTAGTACGCTTGTTCTTCGTGGTGGTATAGAAGTGACCAGTACCAGCAGAAGAAACCAGCTTGATCTTCTCGCGAACACCTTTAGCCATGATTCAGTTCCTTAATACTTCTCACCACGGGCACGCAGATCGGCCAGAACCGTCTCAATACCCTTCTTATCGATAACACGCATACCTTTAGCAGATACACGCAGAGTTACAAAGCGCTTCTCAGCCTCAACCCAAAAACGGTGTGAGTGCAGGTTAGGCAGAAAACGGCGTTTGGTCGCGTTCATTGCGTGGGAACGGTTGTTACCGCTCACCGGGCGCTTGCCAGTAACTTGGCAGACTCGGGACATGTCTATTCTCCAAAAATCAAATCAGCTCGAGCTTCGTATAGGGTATGGCCGCCTCGTCAGGCTTTTAGAGCCCATCTCAGCAAACTTCATACTGAGGAGACTCTCGTCATCAGGTAGAAACCACACATCAGGTCAGAAACCTGCTGAGATAGGCTCTTGCGCCAAACCCAAGATTCTCAAAGGTGGCGTAGTATACGCTCTGAAGCGTAAGTGCTCAAGTCCCGAACAGCTAAAGATCCCACAAGGATCGCGAAAAAATCGCTTAAAGCCATCCGCGCTCGGCAAAAGAGACGCATTCACCCCGACCGATCACCAAATGATCGAGCACTCGGATCTCCAATAACTGGCAGGCTTTCACCACCTGTTCAGTTATCAAACGGTCGGCATGACTGGGTTCAGCCTTACCCGAGGGGTGATTATGCGCGAGAATCAGCGCGGCGGCATTAGCCTTCAACGCTTCACGCACAATTTCTCTCGGGTAGACGACGACGCTGCTGATGGTACCAGCAAACATCTCCTGATGGCGAATAACCCGATGCTGATTGTCTAAAAACAATACCAAAAAGACCTCTCGCTCACGATGCGCCAGCAGGCTTTGCAGATAATGCTGGGTGACGCGCGGGTTAAGCATGGCGTTTTCCTGCGAGAGATGGCTGGAAAAGAAGCGAAGCGCCAGCTCGGCAATCGCCTGCAGCTGCGTATAGCTGGCGTCGCCCAGGCCTTTTTGACTGCAAAACGCCTGATGATCGGCCGACATCAGATGGTAAAGCGAGCCGAATCGGCGCAGCAGCTGCTCCGCCAGCTGCATTACGTGCACGCCGGGCAACCCGGTGCGCAAGAAAATGGCCAACAGCTCTGCGTCGGACAGCGCCGCGGCCCCCTGCATCAACAGCTTTTCACGCGGCGCCAGCGCGCCCGGCCAGCACGCCACAGTCGGGTTGCTCATCGTATTCCTCCCTGAAAGAGCTACAGCATGCCATGTGCCGCCCGGCGCGTTCGACAGGTGTTTGATAACATTGCGAAGTGTTTCGCAAAGCACAATGTAACGCCCTGCAGCCATTGCGGAATCGCTCACCTGAACAGCGGATATGCTAAAATGGCGCATCTTTCGGCTTTCAATCGGACAATGATGATGACGGGACTTTCCGGCAAACATATTGTGCTTGGCATCAGCGGCGGCATTGCCGCCTACAAATGCCCAGAGCTGGTGCGCCGCCTGCGCGACAGGGGCGCAGAAGTGCGCGTGGTGATGACTCACGCCGCCAAGGCGTTCATTACGCCGCTGACGCTGCAGGCCGTTTCCGGCTATCCGGTGTCCGACGATCTGTTGGATCCCGCCGCCGAAGCCGCCATGGGCCACATCGAACTCGGCAAATGGGCGGATCTGGTGATTTTGGCGCCGGCGACCGCCGATCTGCTGGCGCGCGTCGCCGCCGGCATGGCCAACGATCTGCTGACCACCGTCTGCCTGGCGACCGATGCCCCCATCGCCGCCGCGCCCGCCATGAACCAGCAGATGTATCGCGCCGCCGCCACACAGGCCAACCTGCAAACGCTGCAGGCGCGCGGCATGCTGCTCTGGGGGCCGGACAGCGGCAGCCAGGCCTGCGGCGACGTCGGCCCGGGCCGCATGCTGGATCCGCTGGACATCGTCGAGCTGGCGAACGGTCATTTCTCCGCCCCGCAGGATCTGCAACATTTGCAGGTTATGATCACCGCCGGCCCGACGCGCGAAGCGCTGGATCCGGTACGCTTCATCAGCAATCACAGCTCCGGCAAAATGGGCTTCGCCATCGCCCGCGCCGCCGCCGCCCGCGGCGCGCAGGTGACGCTGATCGCCGGGCCGGTGAGCCTGCCGACGCCGCCGAAGGTCACACGCGTGGACGTCACCAGCGCGCTGGAGATGGAGCAGGCGGTGCAACAGCGCGCCGCTCAGCAGCAGATTTTCATCTCCTGCGCCGCCGTAGCCGACTACCGTCCCGAGCGGATCGCCGATGAAAAAATAAAAAAACAGGGTGATGAAATCGTCCTCAAGATGGTAAAAAACCCCGATATCGTCGCCGGCGTGGCGGCGATGACCAAAAATCGACCGTTTGTCGTGGGGTTTGCCGCCGAAACCCAGAATGTGGAAGAATACGCGCGGCAAAAACTGGCGCGTAAGAAGCTGGATTTGATTTGCGCTAACGATGTATCGCTTGCAGAGCACGGGTTCAACAGCGACACCAATGCCCTGCACCTTTTTTGGCAGGATGGAGAGAAACGCCTGGCGCTGAGCGACAAGGCACTCCTTGGCCAACGTTTAATAGACGAGATAGTCAGCCGTTATGATGAAAAAAATCGACGTTAAGATCCTCGACCCGCGCATCGGTCAGGATTTCCCGCTACCGGCCTACGCCACTCCGGGCTCAGCCGGTCTCGACCTGCGCGCCTGCCTGGACAGCGCGGTGGAGCTGGCGCCGGGTGAAACCACGCTGCTGCCTACCGGTCTCGCGATCCATATCGCCGACGCCGGCCTGGCGGCGGTGATCCTGCCGCGCTCAGGCCTGGGCCATAAGCACGGCGTCGTGCTGGGCAATCTGGTCGGCCTGATCGACTCCGATTACCAGGGCCAGCTGATGGTGTCCGTTTGGAACCGCGGCCAGAAGCACTTCACCATCGAGCCGGGCGAACGCATCGCGCAGATGGTCTTCGTGCCGGTGGTGCAGGCCGAATTCAACCTGGTGGAAGAGTTCGACAGTAGCGAGCGCGGCGAAGGCGGCTTCGGCCACTCGGGGCGCCACTAAGCGCCACCCAATGCACGATGGCCGGCAGGGAAACGTCGCCTGAACCTTGCCTTTCCGGGGAGAAGGATGTCTCTGCGGCAAGGTTTTACCGCGACAATTGCAGCGCACACCAGGCAGCGCGGAAAAAGGCCGTGAAGGCCGCTGACCCCAGCATCGTAAAAAAGCTATCACATAAGCCGCACAGAGCCTGCTCTGCAGCGGCCGGTGCCCGGGTTTCCGTCAGTTAAGTTTTAGCAAGGGTCTAATCAGACATGGCAGAAAAAGAAAATACGAAAAGGAATCGGCGCGAGGAAATATTGCAGGCGTTAGCCCAGATGCTGGAATCCAGCGACGGCAGCCAGCGCATTACCACCGCCAAGCTCGCCGCAAACGTGGGTGTTTCTGAAGCTGCGCTGTACCGGCATTTCCCCAGCAAGACACGGATGTTCGACAGTCTGATCGAGTTTATCGAAGACAGCCTGATCACCCGCATCAACCTGATCTTGCAGGACGAGAAAGAGACGTTTAATCGTCTGCGCCTGATTTTACTGCTGATTCTGGGCTTTGCGGAACGTAACCCGGGGCTGACGCGCATCATGACCGGCCACGCGCTGATGTTTGAACAGGATCGCCTGCAGGGCCGCATCAACCAGCTGTTCGAACGTATCGAGGCGCAGCTGCGTCAGGTGCTGAAAGAGCGCAAATTGCGCGAAGGCAAAGGCTTCATCGTCGATGAAACGCTGTTGGCCAGCCAACTGCTGGCCTTCTGCGAAGGCATGTTGTCGCGCTATGTGCGTTCGGAATTCCGCTATCGTCCAACGCAGGAATTCGACGCCCGCTGGCCGCTATTGGCGGCACAGCTGCAATAACGAAAACGCCGGGCATGCCCGGCGTTTTTATTTATACCCCGTACTGCTCGCGGTAAGCGCGCACCGCCGCCAGGTGGTCCGCCATTTCCGGTTTCTCTTCCAGATAAGCGATCAGGTCCTTCAGCGTCACGATCGAAATCACCTTGCAGTGATAGTCGCGTTCCACTTCCTGAATGGCTGAGATATCCGCGCGGCCGCGTTCCTGACGGTCGAGGGAGATCAGCACGCCCGCCAACGAAGCGCCGCTGGCGCCGATGATTTCCATCGACTCACGGATCGCGGTACCGGCGGTGATCACATCATCCACCAGCATCACGCGGCCCTGCAGCGGGCTGCCCACCAGCGAACCGCCCTCGCCGTGGGTCTTGGCTTCCTTGCGGTTAAAGCAGTAAGGCACGTCGCGCTCATGGTGTTCCGCCAGCGCAACCGCCGTGGTAGTGGCGATAGGAATGCCTTTATAGGCCGGGCCAAACAGCAGATCGAAATCGATGCCGGAATCCATCAGGGCTTCGGCATAGAAGCGCCCCAACAGCGCAAGATCGCGCCCGGTATTAAACAGGCCGGCGTTGAAGAAATACGGGCTGGTGCGGCCGGATTTCAGGGTGAACTCGCCGAATTTCAATACCTGCTTGTTAAGCGCGAACTCGATAAACTGGCGCTGATAGGCTTTCATTACTGCTTCTCCTCGTCTGAATCTGCTTGGGTCTTGTCATTACTGCCGCCCGATCGGCGGGCATAAAAAAGGCGACTTCTCAGTCGCCTTGAAAAATTAGTCCGCCAGCGCCGCTTTCTGCGCCTGGAAGATGGTTTCGATGCCTCCTCGGGCCAGCGCCAATAGCGCCAACAGCTCATCGTGGCTGAACGGCTCGCCTTCGGCGGTGCCCTGCACTTCAATCATGCGGCCGTCTTCCATCATCACCACGTTCATGTCGGTTTCCGCCGCGGAATCTTCCACATACTCCAGATCGCACAGCGCTTCGCCGTTGACGATGCCGACGGAAACCGCCGCCACCATGCCCTTCATCGGATTGGCTTTCAGCTTACCGTTGGCCACCAGGGTGTTCAGCGCATCGGCCAGCGCCACGCAGGCGCCGGAGATGGAAGCGGTGCGGGTACCGCCGTCGGCCTGCAGTACGTCGCAGTCGAGAGTGATGGTGAATTCACCGAGCTTTTTCAGATCCACCGCGGCGCGCAGCGAACGGGCGATCAGGCGCTGGATCTCCAGCGTGCGGCCACCCTGTTTGCCTTTGGCGGCTTCACGGGCGTTGCGGCTGTGGGTGGAGCGCGGCAGCATGCCGTACTCGGCGGTGATCCAACCTTGCCCCTGGCCTTTCAGGAAGCGCGGAACGCCCTCTTCTACCGTGGCGGTGCACAAGACTTTGGTATCGCCAAACTCAACCAGCACTGAACCTTCAGCGTGTTTGGTATAGTGACGGGTCAGTGTCAGGGGGCGAACTTGCTGTGGTGCTCTGCCTGCAGGACGCATGGGCTCTCTCCGGCTTCAAATCAACTATTGGCTGCGCATTATACGGGCTTCGTGACGTAATGCCTATCCTGCCCGCAGCCGCGACGCTATAATCGCCCCATCTTTTCCTATTACGGGTACGCATCAATGATCCGCAGCATGACCGCCTACGCCCGGCGTGAAATCAAGGGTGAATGGGGCAGCGCAGCCTGGGAGCTGCGTTCCGTTAACCAGCGCTACTTAGAAACCTACATCCGCCTGCCGGAACAATTCCGCAGCCTGGAGCCGGTGATCCGTGAACGTATCCGTGGCCGCCTGACCCGCGGCAAAGTCGAATGCAACCTGCGTTTTGAACTGGATCCAAGCGCGCAAAGCTCGCTGATCCTGAACGAAAAACTGGCCAAACAGCTGGTCGAAGCCGCCAACTGGGTGAAAATGCAGAGCGACGAAGGGGAAATCAACCCGATCGACGTGCTGCGCTGGCCGGGCGTGATGTCCGCGCAGGAGCAGGATCTGGACGCCATCAGCGCCGAGCTGATGCAAGCGCTGGACGGCGCGCTGGATGACTTTATCGTCGCACGCGAAAGCGAAGGCGCCGCGCTGAAAACGCTGATCGAACAGCGCCTCGACGGCGTCAGCGCCGAAGTGGTCAAAGTGCGCGCCCAGATGCCGAACATCCTGCAATGGCAGCGCGAGCGCCTGGTCAGCAAGCTGGAAGAGGCGCAGGTGCAGCTGGAAAACACTCGCCTGGAGCAAGAGCTGGTGCTGATGGCGCAGCGCATCGACGTCGCCGAAGAACTGGACCGCCTGGAAGCGCACGTGAAAGAGACGCACAACATCCTGAAGAAGAAAGAAGCCGTCGGCCGCCGCCTCGACTTTATGATGCAGGAATTCAACCGCGAATCGAACACCCTGGCCTCCAAGTCAATCAATGCCGACGTCACCGCCTCCGCCATCGAGCTGAAGGTGTTGATCGAGCAAATGCGCGAGCAGATCCAGAATGTCGAGTGATCCGCTCCGCACGCCATCAAGCCCGCGCCACGCGGGCTTTTTTATGGCTATAAATCAGCGATAGGCGGCCGCTTGCTCTTCCCCCATCAACCCCATTTTCTGCAGTTGCACCGCAATGCTCCAGGTTGAGCGCTCGAACTCATCGCTCAGCGCTTCCAGCGTCGCCCCGGCCGCATGGCTCTCGCGCAGCCGCAGTTTTTCTTCTTCCGGCCAGGGGAAGTAGGCATTGGCCGGCCGGCCCTCGGCCAGATTCTTCTGCCGCTTTTCTTCCGGCGTCAGCCTGGCTTTTTTCTGCAGTTCAGATTCACCGTCAAACTCGTCGGCCAACGCGAACAGCAGGCGGATAGCCTCCGGCGCGCAGGCCGCTGAAGCCGGTCTCAATAGCTCGCCGGTGTCGGGATTAACGCCGTTGGCCAGCGCCCTGAGCAACGTGCCGATATTCATCGTTCGTCTCCTTGTTCGATAAAATGCGCGCCGATCGCGACCGGCGCCTTGTCCAAACATGTTTCTCTTCCTCAGCCAAGAAAGCCACGCTTTGCGCCATGAAAAATCGCCCATTGCGAGCCAGATTCCAGGTGCCTGAACGTGCGGGACGGTGGTTGCATCAGGCTGCGAGCCGGCAGGCATCATGGAAGACGGCTCACTAAGGCACTTCGGGGGCTTATGAAAAACTGCCGAGCAGCGCGTGCGGATGACAATCGGCAAGATATCCCGCACGCCATAAGTATTTTGTTCTAATTATCACGCAAGGTAATGAAAGGACGGCGATGCTGTGGCTAAATGTGTTTTTTTCCTGCCCGTGAACCGTACGGACCGTTTATGCCACAAATTCTGCAATTTATTATGGCCCTGGTGGTGATCATCGCCCTGGCGCTGCTGGTCAGCAATAATCGCAAGAAAATCCGCCTGCGCTATATCATCCAGCTGTTGGTGATCGAAGGCGCGCTGGCCTATTTCTTCCTGCACTCCGCCAGCGGGCTCAGCGTGATCAAACACGTCGCCGGCTTCTTCGACACCCTGCTCGCCTACGCCGCACAAGGGTCGGAGTTCGTGTTCGGCGGCATGAGCAAAGATGGCCTGGCGTTTATCTTCCTCGGCGTTTTGTGCCCTATCATCTTTATTTCCGCCCTGATCGGCATTTTGCAGCATTTCCGCATCCTGCCGCTGATCATCCGTCTGGTGGGCACCCTGCTGTCCAAGGTCAACGGCATGGGCAAGCTGGAATCGTTCAACGCCGTCAGCACGCTGGTGCTGGGGCAGTCGGAGAACTTCATCGCCTACAAGGGCATCATCGGCGACATCTCGCCACGCCGCATGTACACCATGGCCGCGACCGCCATGTCGACGGTATCGCTCTCCATCGTCGGCGCCTACATGTCGATGATCGACGCGCAGTACGTGGTGGCGGCGTTGATCCTTAATATGTTCAGCACCTTCATCATCCTGTCGATCATCAACCCGTATCAGGTCGAAGACGAGCCGGAGCTGAAGCTGAACAAGCTGCACGAAGATCAGAGCTTCTTCGAAATGTTGGGCGAGTACATTCTGGCCGGCTTCAAAATTGCGATGATCATCGCGGCGATGCTGATCGGCTTTATCGCGCTGATCTCCGCCATCAATGCGCTGTTCTCGGCGGTGCTCGGCATCAGCTTCCAGCAAATCCTCGGCTACGTGTTCTATCCGCTGGCCTGGCTGATCGGCATCCCTGCGGAGGAGGCCCTGAAGGCGGGCAGCATCATGGCGACCAAACTGGTGGCCAACGAATTCGTGGCGATGATTGAACTGAAGAAGATCGCGGCGGAGCTGTCGCCGCGCGGGCTGGGCATTTTGTCGGTGTTCCTGGTGTCGTTCGCCAACTTCGCCTCCATCGGCATCGTCGCCGGCGCCATCAAAGGACTGAACGAGCAGCAAGGCAACGTGGTTTCCCGTTTTGGCCTGAAGCTGGTTTACGGCTCGACGCTGGTGAGCCTGTTGTCGGCGGCCATCGCCGGCCTGGTGCTGTAATCCCCACTCCCGGCCGCAGGGCCGGGAGTTCGCTTTAAAACGCCACGCACACCGGCGCATCCACCCGCATTACCGAATCCTGCGCAAACTGCTGCTTATAGCCGCTGCGCAGCGCCTCGATATTCGCCTCGCTCTCTTTGCCCGGCGCATGGATCAACAGCAGCGCCTTGCTGTTCTCGCGCGCCAGCTTGCCGTCGTGACCCAGCCACTGCCCTTTGGCATCAAACACCGTCAGCCCGTCTTTAAAACGCGGCGTCACCTGGCTATCGACGAAGGTTTGCCACTCGGCGGCGGTGATCGCCGGCCCCGCCGGCCGGTTCAGGCCGAAGTAGAGCGTTGTCTGCACCAGCGGATCGCCGGTGCGACAAGCCGGGGTGGGGGAAACAGCCTGGTGGCCTGGCGCCACGCAGCCGCTCAGCAGCAGGGCAGCCACCATGGCGCCGGCGGCCAGTCTCGGGGAGTTTTTCATCTGCAATCTCGATTTTTCGGTTGAAGGATTCGCTGCAAAAATCATAGTCAGCGATGGAAATTAGCGCGAAATTTCTAATGCTTTTATTAACAGCCAGATGTTAAAAAAGGCTGGTTATCGGCAATAAAAATGGATTTTGGATTAGCTATATTAATCCGAAACGCCATCGGTGAAAAAAACTCAGTGGCGCGCGTCCTCGGCGGCGATTACCCTGCCGGCCATCATTCTGACGCAATTACGCTGTGAACCCCTTATGTTACTGAGCATCCTTTATATCATCGGCATTACCGCCGAAGCCATGACCGGCGCGCTGGCGGCCGGCCGCCGCCAAATGGACATGTTCGGCGTGATCATCATCGCCTCTGTCACCGCAATCGGCGGCGGGTCGGTGCGCGATATGTTGCTCGGGCATTTTCCGTTGGGCTGGGTCAAACACCCGGAATACATCGTCATCGTCGCGATAGCGGCGATCGTCACCACCTGGGTGGCTCCTCTGATGCGCCATCTGCGCCGCCTGTTCCTGGTGCTCGACGCCGTCGGCCTGATCGTCTTCTCCATCATCGGCGCGCAGGTGGCCCTGGATATGGGGCACAGCGCCATTATCGCCGCCATCGCCGCGGTGATCACCGGCGTCTTTGGCGGGGTGCTGCGCGATATGTTCTGCAACCGCATCCCGCTGGTTTTCCAGAAGGAGATCTACGCCGGCATCTCCTTCAGCGCCGCCTGGCTGTATATCGGCCTGCAGCACCTCAGCCTGCCGCACAATCTGGTGGTGATCCTCACCTTGGTCGCCGGCCTGAGCGCGCGTCTTATCGCCCTGCGCTTCCGCCTCGGCCTGCCGGTGTTCAACTACCAGCATCCGGATCACTGATCTCGGGGCGGCAACGCGCCGCCGCCGAGGCCAAAACTGCAAAAATGTCGCCCTTCAGCGCGCATATTCGCCCTTTCGGCGCTTTTTCCACGCAAAGCCGCGGGCAAAATGCGAGCTAACGCTGCACCCGGCGCGTTAGCCGTGTATACTGTGCGGAGAAAATACACATCCGCTGTTTTTGGCATATCAACCGTTATCAACGAACATCATCATGGCTCAAGGCACGCTTTATATTGTCTCTGCTCCCAGTGGCGCAGGTAAATCAAGTCTGATTCAGGCTTTGTTAAAGACGCAACCGCTGTACGACACGCAGGTTTCGGTTTCGCACACCACGCGCGACAGTCGCCCGGGTGAAAATCACGGCGAGCACTATTTCTTCGTCTCGAAAGACGAATTCCGCCGGATGATCGAGCAGGACGCGTTTCTTGAGCACGCCGAAGTGTTCGGCAACTATTACGGCACCTCGCGCGCCGCCATCGAACAAGTCTTGTCGACCGGCGTGGATGTGTTTCTGGATATCGACTGGCAGGGCGCGCAGCAAATCCGCGCCAAAATGCCGCAGGCGCGCAGCATCTTCATTCTGCCGCCGTCGAAGGAAGAACTGGGCCGCCGCCTGCGTGGGCGCGGGCAGGATTCCGAAGAGGTGATCGCCAAACGCATGGCTCAGGCCGTGGCGGAAATGACGCATTACGCGGAGTACGATTACCTGATCGTGAACGATGATTTCGATCTGGCGCTGTCCGATCTGAAGACCATCATTCGCGCCGAACGCCTGCGTTTGGGCCGCCAGTTGCTGCGGCATGACGCTTTAATCAGCAAACTATTGGCAGACTGAAGGCAGTTTCAGTATCATGCCCAGTCTTTTCGTCACCTGTGGAGTAGCACAAATATGGCACGCGTAACTGTTCAAGACGCTGTAGAGAAAATTGGTAACCGTTTTGACCTGGTGTTGGTCGCTGCTCGTCGGGCGCGTCAGATCCAGACCGGCGGCAAAGATGCACTGGTTCCGGAAGAGAACGACAAGTACACCGTTATCGCCCTGCGCGAAATCGAAGAAGGCCTGATCACCAGCCAGATCCTCGACGTGCGTGAGCGCCAGGAACAGCAAGAGCAGGAAGCCGCAGAGATTCAAGCGGTTACCGCGATTGCTGAAGGTCGTCGTTAATTAGACTGCGAGTCCGCCTTGTACCTGTTTGAAAGCCTGAATCTGCTGATTCAACGTTACCTGCCCGAGGAGCAGATTAAGCGCCTCAAACAGGCATACCTCGTCGCGCGCGACGCGCACGAGGGCCAGACACGCTCCAGCGGTGAGCCCTACATTACTCACCCGGTCGCCGTGGCCTGCATCCTGGCGGAAATGCGTCTCGATCACGAGACGCTGATGGCGGCGTTGCTGCACGACGTCATCGAAGACACCCCAGCCACCTATCAAGATATGGAACAGCTGTTCGGCAAGAGCGTCGCCGAACTGGTTGAGGGCGTCTCCAAGCTCGACAAGCTGAAGTTCCAGGACAAGAAAGAAGCGCAGGCGGAAAACTTCCGCAAGATGATCATGGCGATGGTGCAGGATATCCGCGTCGTGCTGATCAAGCTGGCCGACCGTACGCACAACATGCGCACCCTCGGTTCGCTGCGCCCCGACAAACGCCGGCGCATCGCGCGTGAAACCCTGGAAATCTACAGCCCCCTCGCCCACCGTCTGGGTATTCATCACCTGAAAACCGAGCTGGAAGAGCTGGGCTTCGAGGCGCTGTACCCAAACCGTTATCGCGTGATCAAGGAAGTGGTGAAAGCCGCGCGCGGCAACCGCAAAGAGATGATTCAAAAAATCCTCTCCGAGATCGAAGGGCGGCTGACCGAGGCCGGCATCGCCTGCCGCGTCAGCGGAAGGGAAAAACACCTCTACTCCATCTACCTCAAGATGCACCTGAAAGAACAGCGTTTCCATTCCATCATGGATATCTACGCGTTCCGGGTGATCGTGAAAGAGGTCGATACCTGCTACCGCGTGCTCGGCCAGGTGCACAGCCTGTATAAACCGCGCCCGGGGCGGGTGAAAGATTACATCGCCATTCCCAAGGCCAACGGCTATCAATCGCTCCATACCTCGCTGATCGGCCCGCACGGCGTGCCGGTCGAAGTGCAGATCCGCACCGAAGACATGGACCAGATGGCTGAGATGGGGGTGGCCGCGCACTGGGCTTACAAGGAAAGAGAACAGGGCGAAACCGGCACCACGGCGCAGATCCGCGCCCAACGCTGGATGCAAAGCCTGCTGGAGCTGCAGCAAAGCGCCGGTAGTTCGTTTGAATTTATCGAGAGCGTCAAATCCGATCTGTTCCCGGATGAGATTTACGTTTTCACCCCGGAAGGCCGCATCGTCGAGCTGCCCGCCGGCGCCACGCCGGTCGACTTTGCCTATGCGGTGCATACCGATATCGGCCATGCCTGCGTCGGCGCACGCGTCGATCGTCAGCCATACCCGCTGTCGCAGTCGCTGACCAGCGGCCAGACCGTCGAGATCATCACCGCGCCGGGCGCACGGCCCAACGCCGCCTGGCTGAACTTCGTGGTCAGCTCGAAAGCGCGCGCCAAGATTCGCCAGATGTTGAAGAACCTCAAGCGCGACGACTCCGTCGGCCTCGGCCGCCGTCTGCTCAACCATGCGTTGGGCGGCAGCCGCAAGCTGGCCGAAATCCCGCAGGAAAACATTCAGCACGAGCTGGACCGCATGAAGCTGGCGACGCTGGACGATCTGCTGGCGGAAATCGGCCTCGGCAACGCCATGAGCGTAGTGGTGGCGAAGAACCTGCAGGGCGATCAGTCCAGCCTGGGCACCACCTCCGGCGTGCGCAACCTGGCCATCAAGGGCGCCGACGGCGTGTTGATCACCTTCGCCAAGTGCTGCCGTCCGATTCCGGGCGACCCGATTATCGCTCACGTCAGCCCGGGCAAAGGGCTGGTGATCCACCATGAATCCTGCCGCAATATTCGCGGCTATCAGAAAGAGCCTGAGAAGTTCATGGCGGTCGAGTGGGATAAAGAGACCGAGCAGGAGTTCATCGCCGAGATCAAGGTGGATATGTTTAACCACCAGGGCGCGCTGGCCAACCTGACGGCGGCAATCAACGCGGCCGAATCCAATATTCAGAGCCTGAACACCGAAGAGAAAGACGGTCGGGTTTATAGCGCCTTTATCCGCTTGACCACCCGCGATCGCATCCATTTGGCAAACATTATGCGTAAAATCCGTATCATGCCGGATGTGATCAAAGTTAACCGCAACCGAAACTAGCGCTTATGAGTCCTGAACGCTATGCGCGGATTTGTGAAATGCTCGCGACCCGGCAGCCGGATTTGACGGTCTGCCTGGAGCAAGTGCACAAACCGCATAACGTCTCCGCCATTATCCGCACCGCCGACGCCGTCGGCGTGCATCAGGTCCACGCCGTGTGGCCCACCACCCGCATGCGCACCCTGGTTTCCTCCGCCGCCGGCAGCAACAGCTGGGTCAGCGTCAAGACCCATCGCACCATCGGCGACGCGGTCGGCCACCTGAAAGCGCAGGGCATGCAAATTCTGGCCACCAACCTGTCTGCGCGCGCGGTCGATTTCCGCGAGGTGGACTACACTCGGCCAACCTGCGTGCTGCTCGGCCAGGAAAAAACCGGCATCACCGAAGAAGCGCTGGCGCTCGCCGATCAGGACATCGTCATTCCGATGATCGGCATGGTGCAATCGCTCAACGTCTCCGTGGCTTCGGCGCTGATCCTGTATGAGGCGCAGCGCCAGCGGCAAAACGCCGGCCTGTATCGCCGCGACAACAGCATGCTGGACGAAGAAGAGCAGCAGCGTCTGCTGTTCGAAGGCGGCTATCCGGTGCTGGCCAACGTGGCCAAGCGCAAGGGGCTGCCGCGTCCGCAGATCGACGAACAGGGCCAGGTGGTCGCCAGCGCCGAATGGTGGGCGGCCATGCAGGCGACGGTGCGCAAATGAAAGGCCGCCTGCTGGATGCTGTCCCACTCACCACGCTTTCCGGGGTTGGCGCCAGCCAGGCGGGCAAACTGGCCAAGCTTGGCCTCGACACCATTCAGGATCTGCTGCTGCACCTGCCGCTGCGCTACGAAGACCGCACCCGCCTCTACCCGATCAACGATCTGCTGCCAGGCATCTACGCCACGGTAGAAGGGGAAGTGCTGCGCAGCGACATCAGCTTCGGCCGCCGCCGCATGCTGACCTGCCAGATCAGCGACGGCACCGGCATCCTCACCATGCGGTTCTTCAACTTCAACGCCGCAATGAAGAACAGCCTGGCCACCGGCCGCCGCGTGACCGCCTACGGCGAGATCAAACGCGGCAACCACGGCGCGGAGATCATCCATCCGGAGTACCGTATTCAGGGCGAAACCAGCGAGGTTGAGCTGCAGGAGTCGCTGACGCCGGTCTACCCCACCACCGAGGGGGTGCGGCAGGCCACGCTGCGCAAGCTGACCGACCAGGCGCTGGAGCTGCTGGATACCTGCGCCATCGCCGAACTGCTGCCGCCGGAGCTGAGCGGCGGCCTGATGAGCCTGCCGCAGGCGCTGCACACCCTGCATCGCCCGCCGCCGGACATCCAGCTGGCGGATCTGGAGCTGGGCAAACACCCGGCGCAAAAGCGTCTGATCCTCGAAGAGCTGCTGGCGCATAACCTCAGCATGCTGGCGGTGCGTGCCGGCGCGCAGAGTTATCAGGCACAGCCGCTGCTGCCGGACGATCGGCTGAAAAACCGTTTTCTCGCCCAGTTGCCGTTCTCGCCAACCGGCGCGCAAACGCGCGTGGTGGCCGACATCGAAGCCGATATGCAAAAAGACTTCCCGATGATGCGGCTGGTGCAGGGCGACGTCGGCTCCGGCAAAACGCTGGTGGCGGCGCTGGCGGCGCTGCGCGCCATCGCGCACGGCAAGCAGGTGGCGCTGATGGCGCCGACCGAGCTGCTGGCCGAACAGCATGCCAACAACTTCCGCCAGTGGTTCGAGCCGCTGGGGCTGGAGGTCGGCTGGCTGGCGGGCAAACAGAAAGGCAAGGCGCGCATCGCGCAGCAGGAAGCCATCGCCAGCGGCCAGGTGTCGATGGTGGTCGGCACCCACGCCATCTTCCAGGAGCAGGTTCAGTTCAACGGCCTGGCGCTGGTGATCATTGATGAGCAGCACCGCTTCGGGGTGCATCAGCGGCTGGCGCTGTGGGAGAAAGGCGAAGAGCAAGGCTTCCATGCCCATCAGCTGATCATGACCGCCACGCCGATCCCGCGCACGCTGGCGATGACCGCCTATGCCGATCTCGATACCTCGGTCATCGACGAGCTGCCGCCGGGCCGCACGCCGGTGACCACCGTCGCCATTCCCGATACCCGCCGCGCCGACATCATTCAACGGGTGAAAAACGCCTGTCTGGAAGAAGGACGGCAGGCTTACTGGGTGTGTACGCTGATCGAAGAGTCCGAGCTGCTGGAAGCGCAGGCGGCGGAAGCCACCTGGGAAGAATTGAAAGCCGCGCTGCCGGAGCTGAAGGTGGCGCTGGTGCACGGCCGCATGAAAGCGCAGGAAAAGCAGGCGGTGATGCAGGCGTTTAAACAGGGCGAGCTGCAGCTGTTGGTCGCCACCACGGTGATCGAGGTCGGCGTCGACGTGCCGAACGCCAGCCTGATGATCATCGAAAACCCGGAACGGCTGGGCCTGGCGCAGCTGCACCAGCTGCGCGGCCGCGTAGGGCGCGGCGCGGTGGCTTCACACTGCGTGCTGCTGTACAAAACGCCGCTGAGCAAAACCGCGCAAACGCGCCTGCAGGTGCTGCGCGACAGCAACGACGGCTTCGTCATCGCGCAGCGCGATCTGGAGATCCGCGGCCCGGGCGAGCTGCTCGGCACCCGCCAGACCGGCAGCGCCGAATTCAAGGTGGCGGACCTGTTGCGCGACCAGGCGATGATCCCCGAAGTGCAGCGCGTCGCTCGCCATCTCCATCAGCACTACCCGGAACACGCCCAGGCGCTGATCGAACGCTGGCTGCCGGAGAAGGCGCGCTACTCCAACGCATAAAAAAGGGCGCCGCAGGCGCCCTTCTCATGATGACTCGCGATATCACCCCACCGCCGGGAACACCGGCAACAGCAGATACAGCTTGATGACGATGGCGTTGGCGATATCGATAAAGAACGCCCCCACCATCGGCACCACCAGAAATGCCAGGTGCGACGGGCCGAAGCGATCGGTGATCGCTTGCATGTTGGCGATCGCCGTCGGCGTGGCGCCCATGCCGAAGCCGCAGTGGCCGGCGGCCAGCACCGCCGCATCGTAGTTCTTGCCCATCACCCGGTAGGTGACGAAGATCGCGTACAGCGCCATCACCAGCGTCTGTACGGCCAGGATCGCCAGCATCGGCAGCGCCAGCGAAGCCAGCTCCCACAGGCGCAGGCTCATCAACGCCATCGCCAGGAACAGCGACAAGCTGACGTTGCCCAGCACCGATACCGCCCGCTCGAACACGGTATAGAAACCGGTGAAGGCCAGCGTGTTGCTGAGGATCACCCCGACGAACAGCACGCAAACGAAGTTAGGCAGTTCAAACACCGTACCGCTCAGCAGACCGGCAATCAGCTGCCCCAGGCTCAAACAAATGGCGATCATGGCGATGGTTTCAATCATCACCAGCGAGGTGATCAGGCGGCCGCTTTCCGGCTTCTCGAAGCCGCTCGGCTGCACGCTGTCTTCCGGTGTGCCTTCCGGCGTAGAGGAGTGTTTAACCAGATAGCGCGCCACCGGGCCGCCGATCAGGCCGCCCAGCACCAGGCCGAAGGTGGCGCAGGCCATGGCGACTTCCGTCGCGTTTTCAAAGCCGTAGCGCTCGATGAACAGCTTGCTCCAGGCCGCCCCGGTGCCGTGGCCGCCCGACAGGGTGATCGACCCGGCGATCAGGCCCATCAACGGATCCAGCCCCAGCATTTTCGCCATGCCGATGCCGATGGCGTTCTGCACCAGCAGCAGCCCCAACACCACGAACAGGAATACCATCAGCGCTTTGCCGCCGGCGCGCAACCGCGCCAGGTTGGCGTTCAGGCCGATAGTGGCGAAGAAGGCCAGCATCAGCGGATCCTTCAACGACATGTCAAAGCTGATTTCCCAGTTGGCGAATTTTTTCAGGACTAACAGCAGGAGGGCCACCAGCAAACCGCCGGCGACGGGAGCGGGAATGGTATATTTTCGCAGCAGAGGAATGCTTCTGACGCACTTGCCCCCAAGGAGCAAAACCAGCGTCGCCGCGACTAACGTGCCATAAGTATCAAGATGAAACATCCAGGTACTCCATGTAAGGGAAAAGATCCAAATAAAAATAATAAGTTATAGAAAACCACGTAGTTTTTAAACTTGATGAGTGCAGGATTAGAAGTAAAAAACGCTGAGATGACAAGAAAAAATGAATGAAAATGCGACATAAACGGGAAAGTCGGCAACATAATATTTTAGGCGCAACCGTTTGCTTTTGCGGGGCGGCGCATTAAAATGCCTGCTTTGCCGTATCTGGAAACGCCACACCATGAGCATGTCATCCTCCGAGCTTGATGCCGCACGCCAAACCGCCTCTGAACCCCGCGCCAGCGAACTGATTTATCGCCTCGAAGACCGCCCGCCGCTGCCACAAACGCTGTTTGCCGCCGGCCAGCACCTGTTGGCGATGTTCGTTGCGGTGATCACTCCGGCGCTGCTGATCTGCCAGGCGCTGGGTCTGCCGGCGCAGGATACCCAACACATCATCAGCATGTCGCTGTTCGCTTCCGGTCTGGCTTCCATTCTGCAAATCAAAACCTGGGGGCCGGTGGGCTCCGGGCTGCTGTCGATTCAGGGCACCAGCTTCAACTTCGTTTCGCCATTGATCATGGGCGGCCTGGCGCTGAAAAACGGCGGCGCCGACGTGCCGACCATGATGGCCGCGCTGTTCGGCACCCTGATGGTCGCCTCCTGCACCGAAATTTTGCTGTCGCGCGTGCTGCATCTGGCGCGCCGCATCATCACCCCGCTGGTTTCCGGCATCGTGGTGATGATCATCGGCCTGTCGCTGATTCAGGTCGGCCTGACCTCGATCGGCGGCGGCTATGCCGCGATGAACGACCACAGCTTCGGCTCGCCGAAAAACCTGCTGCTGGCCGGCGCGGTGCTGGCGGTCATCATCCTGCTGAACCGCCAGCGCAACCCTTACCTGCGCGTCGCTTCGCTGGTGATCGCCATGGCGGTCGGCTACCTGCTGGCCTGGGCGATGGACATGCTGCCCACCAACGCTCCGGCGGCACCGACGGCGGCGATTACCATTCCAACGCCGCTCTATTACGGCCTGGGCTTCGACTGGAACCTGTTGCTGCCGCTGATGCTGATCTTTATGGTCACCTCGCTGGAAACCATCGGCGACATCACCGCCACCTCTGACGTCTCCGAACAGCCGGTCAGCGGGCCGCTGTACATGAAGCGTCTGAAAGGGGGCGTACTGGCCAACGGCCTGAACTCGATGCTGTCGGCGGTGTTCAACACCTTCCCCAACTCCTGCTTCGGCCAGAACAACGGCGTGATCCAGCTGACCGGCGTCGCCAGCCGCTACGTCGGCTTCGTGGTGGCGCTGATGCTGATCGCGCTGGGGCTGTTCCCGGCGGTGGCCGGCTTCGTGCAGCACATCCCCGAGCCGGTACTGGGCGGCGCGACCATCGTGATGTTCGGCACCATCGCCGCCTCCGGCGTGCGCATCGTGTCGCGCGAACGCCTGAACCGGCGCGCTATCATGATCATGGCGCTGTCGCTGGCCGTCGGCATGGGCGTCTCCCAGCAGCCGCTGATCCTGCAGTTCGCGCCGGACTGGCTGAAAACCCTGCTCTCTTCCGGTATCGCCGCCGGCGGCATTACCGCCATCGTGCTGAACCTGGTGTTCCCGCAGGAACACGAGAAAAAGTAACCCGCCCATTGGCGTTCAAACGGCCGCTTGCGGCCGTTTTTTATTGTCTATCAGACCATTGCCCTTGAGATGCCCGGCCAATTGCGGCATAAACAGGGTATCTTTTTTGACCGATGCGGATGTAGACGATGAAATTTATCGGAAAGCTGTTGCTGACGTTGCTGCTGCTGATCGTGCTGGCGGTGGTGGTGCTGTATCTGGTGGGGCAAACCCGCTGGGCGGCAGGCCGTCTGAGCGCCTGGATCAGCGACAACAGCGAATACCGCCTGTCGATAGGAAAAATCACCCACTCGTGGAATCAGCCGGGCCAGATCGGTCTGGAAGACGTGCAGCTGGCGCGCAGCGGCCAACCTCAGGCGCTGGTCGCCAAACGCGTCGATCTCGGCCTCAGCCTGCGCCAAATCACCGAACCGCGCTATTTTTACAGCGTCACGCTGCGCGACGGCACGCTGAACGTGCAGCCACAGGCTGCTGCGCTGCCCGTACAGGCCGACGTGCTGCAACTGAGCAACATGGCGCTGCAGTCCAACGATAGCGAGTGGCAGCTCAACGCGCAGCAGGTCAATGCCGGCATCACGCCGTGGCGCCCGCTGGCCGGCCATCTGCTGGGGGACAACAACCAGTTCCAGTTCAGCGCCGGTTCGATGACGCTGAACGGCATCCCCGCCTCGAAGGTGTTGGTGCAGGGGGAGCAAAAACAGGGCCAGTTGCTGTTGAACAACTTCGGCGCCGATCTGGCGCAGGGCGACCTGACCGGCGTGGCCAGCCGCGCCACCGACGGCAGCTGGCAGGTGGATCGCCTGCGGCTGAGCGGCGTGCGCATGCAGACCCCGATGACATTGGCGGAATTCATGCGGCGCTTCACCGCTCTGCCGCCGGTCACCCTCAAGCGTTTCGATCTGATCGATGCGCGCCTGGAAGGCAAGGCGTGGGCGGTTAACGATCTCGACCTGTCGCTGCAAAACGTCAGCGTCGAAAAAGGCGACTGGCGCAGTGAAGACGGCTCGCTCAACGTCAACGCCGGCGACGTGGTCAACGGCGGTTTCCACCTGATCGATCCGATCGCCACCCTGCGGCTCTCTTCCGCCGGCATCGCCATTCAGCAGTTCACCACCCGCTGGGAAGGCGGGCTGCTGCGCACCTCCGGCAACTGGCTGCGCGCCGGCAAACGCCTGCAGCTGGATGAAGTGGCCATGGCGGCGCTGGAGTACACCCTGCCTATCGACTGGCGCGAGCTGTGGCTGAAACCGCTGCCGGACTGGCTGGCGGAGGTGTACGTCACCAAGCTGACCACCAACCGCAATCTGATTATCGATATCAACCCGGCATTCCCGTTCCAGATCACCGCGCTGGACGGTTACGGCAGCAACCTGCTGCTGGCGCGCGACCACCAGTGGGGCATTTGGTCCGGTTCGCTGAACCTGAACGGCAGCGAGGCCACCTTCAACAAAATCGACGTGCGGCGCCCTTCGCTGGCGCTGAACGCCGACGCCAACCAGATCGCCGTCACCGAGCTCAGCGCCTTTATGCCCAATGGGTTGCTTGAGGCCAAAGCGACCGTCGATCAGCTGCCGGGCAAGCCGTTCCAGTTGACGCTGCACGGCCGTTCGGTACCGATCAACACCTTGCAGCAATGGGGATGGCAGCCGGTGCCGCTGACGGGAGACGGCAACCTCGAGCTGCAGTTGAAAGGGCTGCTGAACAGCGATGGGCCGTTCAAGGCCTCATTGAAAGGCAATCTGCAGGCCACCGCCGGCGACGGCCAAGCGGTGAACCAACAACTGCCGTAGTGCACTGCGCGGCCCGCCCTCAGGGCAGGGCCGCCGCCTTACTCCTCCAGCGCTTCAGAGCCGCCCTGTTCCAACGGCACATCCGGCTCGGCCGGCAACACCATGTAGGTGCCTTCGAACACTGCGCCCTTGTCCTCGTCGCCGAACAGATGTACTTCGGCGTGTACGCGCGCGCGGCGGCCGCGCGCCAGACGCGCCAAATCGCCGCTCAGCGAGCCGAGATCCGCCACCGCCCGCGGCCTGCCGGTGATCGGTTTGCTGTAGCGAATGTGCGCGTCCGCCAGAATGATGGTGCCGCCGAGATGGCGCTCGCGCAGCAGCAGCCAAATCAGCCCCCAGGCGGTCAGCGTCGCCAGCGAGAACAGGCTGCCGGCGAACAGCGTATGGTGTGGATTCTGGTTGCCGATTTCCGGCATGGTGGTGACGAAGCGCTGGCCGGTGTATTGGCTGATGCGCACGCCCATCTTTTCGCTCAGCGGGATATGTTCATACCAGGCCTGCTGCAGTTGGCCGCACCAGTCGGGGCGATGCAGGATATCGTCGAGCGTCGCCACCGGTTTGATCATCAAAAAGTGGCGGATCGGGGTGGTCTGCGGCGCGGTGATCTCGCCCTGATTGACGAAGCCCAGTTTGGCGAAGAAGTCCACCGCGTCCTCGCGGGCGCTACACACCACCCGCTTCACGCCCTCCTGCCGCGCAACGGACTCCAGCGTCATCGCCACCAGCGTCCCCAGCCCTTTATCCTGCAGCGTCGGGTCTACCGCCAGAAAACGGATCGCCGCCTCGTTGTCGGCATTGATGTACAGCCGCCCGATGGCGACGATTTTACCGCCCTCGTCCACCACCATTTGGTGATGGGCCATGGCGTCATAGGCATCCTTTTCCGAACCCACCGGCTGGTGCAGCGGCTTGCGCAGCATTTCCCAGCGAAACTGGTAATACTCCTTCAGTTCTTGCTCTGTTACGGGTACTCGTAGGTGATACATAGACGCCTGTTCTCCGAATGCTTAGACCTGTAGCCAGAATGTCACCGGACCATCGTTGACCAGCGCCACCTGCATGTCGGCGGCGAACTCGCCGGTCTGGGTCTCTACGCCGCGTTCGCGGCACTGGCCAACAAAATATTGATACAACCGATCGGCTTCCTGCGGCGCAGCACCGCGCGAGAAGCTGGGCCGCATGCCCTTTTGGGTGTCCGCCGCCAGGGTGAACTGCGAAACGACCAGCACGCTGCCCCCGGCCTGCTGGACGTTGAGATTCATCTTGTCGTTCTCGTCGCCGAAAATGCGGTATCCCAACACGCGTTCGCACAGGCGCTGCGCTTTTTGCTCGTTATCGCCCTGCTCCACGCCCAATAACACTAACAAACCGGGGCCAATCTTGCCTACTGTCTCGCCACCCACCGTGACGCTGGCGTTTAACACCCGTTGAATCAACGCAATCATTCCTGCTGCCCTTCTGGTTTTTGTTCCTGTTGCTCCGCCTTCTGCCGGCGGTAGTCGCGGTATTCGCCGATGGTCACGGTGATTTCCGCGCCGAGTAACACGATACACCAGCTCCAGTAGACCCACAGGAATAAAATCGGGATCACCGCCAGCACGCCGTAAATCAGCTGATAGGAGGGGAACATGGTGACGTACAGCGCGAATCCCTTCTTACCCAGCTCGAACAGCAATCCGGCCACCACCGCGCCAATCAGCGCGTCTTTGGGCGGCACGCGCACCGTCGGCACGATGCAATACAGCAGCCAGAAGGAGATGCACGACAAAATTAGCGGAAAGATGCGCAGCACCTGATCCACCAGGCCGTTGACGCCGGTCTGCGCCAGCCAGTTGAGCGACAGCAGGTAGGAACTGATGGCCATGCTGGCGCCCACCAGCAGCGGCCCCAGCGTCAGCACCATCCAGTACACGGCGAAGGAGAAGACGATCGGCCGTTTGTTCTTGCTGCGCCAGATGGTGTTCAGCACGCTGTCCACCGAGGAGATCAACAGCAACGCGGTAACGATCAGCCCGCAGGTGCCGACGGCGGTCATCTTGTTGGAATTGGCGACGAACTGTTCCAGGTAGTTCTGGATGACGTTGCCGGCGGCTGGCACGAAATTGGAAAAGATGAAGCTCTTCAGCTGTTCGCTGATGTCGGAAAACATCGGGAAAGCGGCGAACAGGGCGAACACCACGGTGACCAGCGGCACCAGCGACAGCAGGGAAACGTAGGCGAGATGGCCCGCCAACATCGTCAGGCCATCGTGGTCGATGCGTTGGTACAGCAGCCGTCCGAAGGTGACGCTTGGCTTAATCGCAGAAGGCAGCTTCTTGCGGCGGAAAAACGACATGGTCACTCCTTGATGTCCGTTGATACGCCTTAAGCTTAACGCGCCCAGCGCTCATTGAGCAAAATAGGCCGGCACCACGTCGCGATCGGTGACGTGCACCGTCTTGATCCCCAGCGCCTGCGCGGCGAGGACGTTCGCCGGGTGATCGTCAAAGAACACCGCGTCGGCGGCGGCGGTGTTTTCCGCGGCCAGCACATGCCGGTAGATGTCAGCTTCAGGTTTGCGCATGCCGAGATCTTGCGACAAATAGAGATGATCGGCGGCGGCGGCCACTTCAGGATAGTGCTGCGGCCAGTAGTTGCAGTGCAGACGGTTGGTGTTCGACAGCACCACCACCCGGTGGCCTTCGTTGCGCAGGCGCTGCATGATGTCGATCACTTCCGGGCGCAGCGCGACGAATACCGCCTGCCAGCCGGTGGCGAATTGTTCGAAGCTGAGCGCGATGCCCATTTCATCGCACAGCTTGCCGGCGAAGTCTTCGTCGCTGATTTCACCGCGCTCATGTTGCTGGAACACCTCACCCATGGCGAAACGATCGGACAGCACCGCCAACGGCGTGCCGCTCAAATTGCTCCACACGCCCAGCACACGCTTGAAATCGATATCGACGATCACATTACCTAAATCAAAGATATACAGCATAGTCCTCTCCTGATGGGCCGGTGAGATTTCACTGTAGCGGGAAAAGGAACAGCTGAACAGGGAGCGAACGGAAAAGCGCATAGCGCGCCGCACAAACGGGGAACAACAGAGGAAAAAACTCAGGGCGCGAGAGCCGCGCCCTAAGCATGAGACACTCAATCAGCGATTAAGCGTCTTTTGGACCGCGGCTGGCACGCTTACGATCGTTTTCCGTCAGGTGACGCTTACGGATACGGATCGAGGTTGGCGTCACTTCTACCAGTTCGTCGTCATCGATGAACTCCAGAGCTTGCTCCAGGGTCATTTTGATGGCCGGAACCAGGGTAGTCGCTTCGTCGGTACCGGAAGCACGCATGTTGGTCAGCTTCTTACCGGTCAGGCAGTTTACGGTCAGGTCGTTGGAACGTGAGTGAATACCGATGATCTGGCCTTCATACACTTCCGCACCGTGGCCCAGGAACAGCTTGCCGCGATCCTGCAGGCCGAACAGCGCGAACGCGACCGCTTTGCCCTGGCCGTTGGAGATCAGCACGCCGTTCTGACGCTGGCCCACTTCGCCCGGACGCACATCGTCGTAGTGGCTGAAGGTGGAGTACAGCAGACCGGTACCCGAAGTCATTGTCATGAATTCGTTACGGAAGCCGATCAGACCGCGGCTTGGGATCACGTAGTCGAGACGCACGCGGCCCTTACCGTCCGGATCCATGTTTTTCAGGTCGGCTTTACGCTCACCCATCGCCTGCATCACGGAACCCTGATGCTGTTCTTCGATATCCAGCGTCACGTTCTCGAATGGCTCCTGCTTACGGCCATCGATTTCGCGGAAGATAACTTTCGGACGGGAAACCGCCAGCTCGAAACCTTCACGGCGCATGTTTTCGATCAGCACCGACAGGTGCAGCTCGCCACGACCGGATACGCGGAAGGCGTCCGCATCGTCGGTTTCTTCAACGCGCAGCGCCACGTTGTGCACCAGCTCTTTGTTCAGACGGTCAAGGATCTGACGCGACGTCACGTACTTACCTTCTTTACCGCAGAACGGCGAGGTGTTGACGTTGAAGAACATGGTTACGGTCGGTTCGTCGACGGACAGCGCCGGCAGCGCTTCTACGGCGTTGGTGTCGCAGATGGTGTCGGAGATGTTCAGCTCGCCCAGGCCGGTGATGGCGATGATGTCGCCCGCTTCCGCCAGGGTGCTGTCGATACGCTCCAGACCCAGGTGACCCAGCACTTTACCCACTTTACCGTTGCGAGTTTTACCTTCGCTGTCGATGATGGTGACCTGCTGGTTCGGCTTCACTTTACCGCGCTTGATGCGGCCGATGCCGATAACGCCCAGGTAGTTGTTGTAGTCCAACTGGGAGATCTGCATCTGGAATGGCGCTTCCAGCTCAACCTGCGGCGCAGACACGTGGTCGACGATCGCCTGATACAGCGGGGTCATGTCTTCCGCCATGTCGGTGTGGTCGACGCCGGCGATGCCGTTCAGCGCAGAAGCGTAGATGATCGGGAAGTCGAGCTGCTCGTCGGTCGCGTCGAGGTTCACGAACAGGTCGAACACCTGATCCACAACCCAGTCAGGGCGCGCGCCAGGGCGGTCAACCTTGTTGATTACCACGATCGGCTTCAGACCGTTGGCGAACGCCTTTTTGGTCACGAAGCGGGTTTGCGGCATAGGGCCATCCATTGCATCCACAACCAGCAGCACCGAGTCAACCATCGACATCACGCGCTCTACCTCACCGCCGAAGTCGGCGTGTCCTGGGGTATCCACGATGTTGATGCGGTAACCATTCCAATTAATGGCGGTGTTTTTTGCGAGGATGGTAATCCCACGCTCTTTCTCCAAATCGTTGGAGTCCATTACGCGTTCGGTGGCTTCCGCACGCTCTCCGAAAGTACCGGATTGTTGCAGCAGCTTGTCAACCAGGGTGGTTTTACCATGGTCAACGTGGGCAATAATGGCGATGTTACGCAAATTTTCGATCACAGCTTTGCCTCGGGCATTAGAAATAGCGCGCTATTGTACACGTATTAAGCGAGGGACTAAACAAGATCACAACCATCTCTTATAAACAACCGCGTACCGGTCAGTTTGTGATCCCTTTCACGGTGCAAAAAGCCGCAATCGTTGCACTTTTGCACCATTTCAGTGCCCACCCCCACCCTTATTGCACCATGACGGTGCAAATTATCGCTGATGGTGCATACTGTGTCTGGGTAAAACCCGCGCAGAAAGGCGATGAAAGCCTTTTTAAAAAGTTGGCACGCTTTTCGCTTTAGTCTTTTCAAGGCGAAAAAAAGCCAGTTCCACAGATTCGTTCCACGACGACGACAATGATAAACCGGGAGAGTTAAGTATGTCCGCTGAACACGTTTTGACGATGCTGAATGAGCATGAAGTGAAATTCGTAGACCTGCGTTTCACTGACACCAAGGGTAAGGAACAGCACGTGACTATCCCGGCTCATCAGGTAAACGCCGACTTCTTCGAAGAAGGCAAAATGTTTGACGGCTCCTCTATCGGTGGTTGGAAGGGCATCAACGAATCTGACATGGTACTGATGCCGGATGCCAGCACGGCGGTTCTGGATCCGTTCTTCGAAGAACCTACGCTGATCATTCGCTGCGACATTCTCGAGCCGGGCACAATGCAAGGCTACGATCGCGACCCGCGCTCCATCTCCAAACGCGCCGAAGACTTCCTGCGCTCCTCCGGCATCGCGGACACCGTGCTGTTCGGGCCAGAGCCTGAGTTCTTCCTGTTCGACGACATCCGCTTCGGCAGCAGCATCCGCGGTTCCCACGTGGCCATCGACGACATCGAAGGCGCCTGGAACTCCGGCACCCAATACGACGGCGGCAACAAAGGCCACCGTCCGGCGGTGAAAGGCGGTTATTTCCCGGTTCCACCGGTCGACTCTTCGCAGGATCTGCGTTCCACCATGTGTCTGACCATGGAAGAGATGGGCCTGGTGGTTGAAGCGCACCACCACGAAGTGGCGACCGCCGGTCAGAACGAAGTGGCGACCCGCTTCAACACCATGACCAAGAAAGCCGACGAAATTCAGATCTACAAGTACGTGGTGCACAACGTGGCGCACGCCTTCGGTAAAACCGCGACCTTCATGCCGAAACCCATGTTCGGCGACAACGGTTCCGGCATGCACTGCCACATGTCGCTGTCCAAGAACGGCACCAACCTGTTCGCCGGCGACAAATACGGCGGCCTGTCTGAAACCGCGCTGTTCTACATCGGCGGCATCATCAAGCACGCCAAGGCGATCAACGCGTTGGCAAACCCGACCACCAACTCGTACAAACGTCTGGTGCCGGGCTACGAAGCGCCGGTGATGCTGGCCTACTCCGCCCGTAACCGCTCTGCGTCCATCCGCATCCCGGTGGTCGCCAGCCCGAAAGCGCGCCGCATCGAAGCCCGCTTCCCGGATCCGGCGGCTAACCCATACCTGTGCTTCGCCGCACTGCTGATGGCCGGCCTGGACGGCATCATCAACAAGATCCACCCTGGCGACGCCATGGACAAAAACTTGTACGACCTGCCGCCGGAAGAAGAAGCCGAGATCCCAAAAGTGGCCGGCTCGCTGGACGAGGCGATGGCCGCGCTGAACGAAGACCGCGAGTTCCTGACCCGCGGCGGCGTGTTCACCGACGATGCGATCGATGCCTACATCGAACTGCGCAAAGAAGAAATGGACCGCGTTCGCATGACGCCACACCCGGTCGAGTTCGAACTGTACTACAGCGTCTAAGCCCTACCCGCGCCGTCTGCAAAGGCGGACGGCGCCCACAATTTTTGTTATCGCTTTTTTGTTGCCGTGGAAACTTTCAGCCCATCTTCGGATGGGTTTTTTTCTCCACCGTATTTTCTGCAAAACTATTCCATACCGCGCCGATCCCGGATGGAGTAGGATAGATGCACTAAAAAGGTGCAGGAGTCTGCTGTATGGCAACTGGCAAGCTGCCCGATGCTGGGCAGATCCTCAATTCACTCATCAACAGCATCCTGCTGTTGGATGACTCACTGGCGGTTCACTACGCCAACCCTGCGGCACAGCAGCTGCTGGCGCAAAGCTCCCGCAAGCTGTTCGGCACGCCGCTGCCCGACCTGCTCGGCTATTTTTCGCTGAACGTCTCTCTGATGCGTGAAAGCCTGCGCGCCGGTCAGGGCTTCACCGACAACGAAGTGACCCTGGTGGTCGATGGCCGCGCGCATATTCTTTCCCTGACCGCTCAGGCGCTGCCGGAAGGCTATATCCTGGTCGAGCTGGCGCCGATGGACAATCAGCGCCGCCTGAGCCAGGAACAGCTGCAACATGCCCAACAAGTGGCCGCCCGCGATCTGGTACGCGGTTTGGCGCACGAGATTAAAAACCCGCTGGGCGGCCTGCGCGGCGCGGCACAGCTGCTGGCCAAAGCGCTGCCCGATCCGGCTCTGACCGAATACACCAAGGTGATCATCGAGCAGGCCGATCGGCTGCGCAATCTGGTGGATCGCCTGCTCGGCCCGCAGCGGCCCGGCCAGCACATCACCCAGAGCATTCATCAGGTCGCGGAGCGCGTCTGCCAGCTGGTGTCGCTGGAAATGCCGGATAACGTCACGCTGGTGCGCGACTACGATCCGAGCCTGCCGGAAATGGCTCACGACCCGGATCAGATAGAACAGGTGCTACTGAACATCACCCGCAATGCGCTGCAGGCGCTGGGTGAGGCGGGCGGCACCATTACGCTGCGCACCCGCACCGCGTTTCAGATTACGTTGCACGGCACCCGCTACCGCCTGGCGGCGCGTATCGACGTCGAAGACGACGGCCCCGGCGTGCCAGCGCAGCTGCAGGACACGCTGTTCTACCCGATGGTCAGCGGCCGTGAAGGCGGTACCGGCCTGGGATTATCCATCGCCCGCAATCTGATCGATCAGCATTGCGGAAAAATTGAATTCAACAGTTGGCCAGGTCATACCGAATTCTCGGTCTACCTGCCCATTCGTCAGTGAGGTTTGCTATGCAACGAGGGATAGTCTGGATCGTCGATGACGATAGCTCCATCCGCTGGGTGCTTGAGCGCGCGCTCACCGGCGCGGGCCTGAGCTGCGCCACCTTCGAAGGCGGCAATGACGTGCTGGAAGCCTTGGCCACGCAAACTCCCGACGTGTTGCTGTCCGATATCCGCATGCCGGGCATCGATGGTCTGGCGCTGCTCAAGCAGATCAAACAGCGCCACCCGATGCTGCCGGTGATCATCATGACCGCGCATTCGGATTTGGACGCGGCCGTCAGCGCCTATCAGCAAGGGGCCTTCGACTACCTGCCGAAACCGTTCGACATCGACGAAGCGGTGGCGCTGGTCGAGCGCGCCATCAGCCATTATCAAGAGCAGCAGCAGCCGGTGCGCAGCCAGCCGGCCAGCGATCCGGCAGCGGACATCATCGGCGAAGCGCCGGCGATGCAGGACGTGTTTCGCATCATCGGCCGGCTGTCACGTTCGTCGATCAGCGTGCTGATCAACGGCGAATCCGGCACCGGCAAGGAACTGGTGGCGCATGCGCTGCACCGCCACAGCCCGCGCGCCAAGTCGCCGTTCATCGCCCTGAACATGGCCGCTATTCCCAAGGATCTGATCGAGTCCGAGCTGTTCGGCCACGAGAAAGGCGCCTTCACCGGCGCGAACCAAATCCGTCAGGGACGCTTTGAACAGGCCGACGGCGGCACGCTGTTCCTCGACGAGATCGGCGATATGCCGCTCGACGTGCAAACGCGTCTGCTGCGGGTGCTGGCGGACGGCCAGTTTTACCGGGTCGGCGGCTATGCGCCGGTGAAGGTCGACGTGCGCATCATCGCCGCCACGCACCAGAACCTGGAATTGCGGGTACAGGAAGGCAAGTTCCGCGAGGATCTGTTCCACCGCCTGAACGTGATCCGCGTACACCTGCCGCCGCTGCGCGAGCGTCGGGAAGACATCCCGCGGCTGGCGCGCCACTTCCTGCAGATCGCCGCCAAGGAGCTGGGCGTAGAGGCCAAGAACCTGCATCCGGAAACAGAAACCGCGCTGACCCGCCTGCCTTGGCCGGGGAACGTGCGCCAGCTGGAGAATACCTGCCGCTGGCTGACAGTGATGGCCGCCGGGCAAGAGGTGCTGATTCAGGATCTGCCGAGCGAACTGTTCGAAACCGCCGCACCGGAGAGCCCCAGCCACAGCCTGCCGGACAGCTGGGCCACGCTGCTGGCGCAGTGGGCCGATCGCGCGCTGCGTTCCGGTCATCAAAATCTGCTGTCGGAAGCGCAGCCGGAGATGGAGCGTACACTGCTCACCACCGCCTTGCGTCACACCCAGGGGCACAAACAGGAAGCCGCACGCCTGCTGGGCTGGGGGCGCAATACCCTGACCCGCAAGCTCAAAGAACTGGGCATGGAATAGGCGCTGAGGTTGATGATAAAAAACGCAGCCCAGCGCACAAAAAAACGCCAACCGCAGACTTTACAGCCGGTGCGGGCGCAGTATGATCGTGTCGCACACTCCGGAGGTTGACGATGCTGGACTCATTCATCGTGTTCATTTCTCAGGGCGCGGAGCTGGGCTCCGCCGCCAGCCACACCCCGCAGGCGGCGGTCGCCGCGGTGTTGTGCGCCGCGCTGATTAACTTCTTCAGTTAAAAAAACAGCCGCATCAGCGGCTGTTTTTTCATCCTCAGATCACCCGAGAGAACTGCTGGCTGCGCGCCTGTTGCCGCAGATAGCGGTCGAAGCACATGCAGATATTGCGGATCAGCAACCGCCCGCGCGGCGTAACGCGAATGCCTTGCTCGTCGCGCTCCACCAGCCCATCGCGTTCAAACGGCGCCAGCAGCTGCAGGTCTTCGGCGAAGTAAGCGGTGAAATCGATGCCGTATTGCCGTTCAAGTGGCTGATACGCCAACCGGAAGTTGCAGATCAACGTTTTGATCAGATCGCGCCGCAGGCAATCGTCGTCCGTCAGCGCCAACCCGCGCCACAGGGCGTTGCCCTGCGCCGGTACGCTCTCATAGTAACGCTTCAGCTCTTTCTGGTTCTGCGCATAGCTGTCGCCGAGCATGCTGATGGCCGACACGCCCAACCCCAGCAGATCGCTGTCGCCCTGGGTGGTGTAGCCCTGGAAATTGCGGTGCAGCTTGCCTTCGCGTTGCGCAATCGCCAGCTCATCGTCCGGGCGTGCAAAGTGATCCATGCCGATAAACTGATAGCCTGCGTCAGTCAGGAACGCGATGCTCTGCTGCAGGATATCCAGCTTCTGCTGCGCGCTGGGCAGATCGGCGTCTTTGATTTTGCGCTGGGCGGCGAATAAATTCGGCATATGCGCGTAGTTGAACACGCTGAGGCGATCGGGATTCAGTTCAGCCACCCGCTGCAGCGTGAAGGCGAAGCTTTCCGGCGTCTGTTTCGGCAGGCCGTAGATCAGATCAATATTGGTCGAGCGGAAGCCCAGCGCTTTGGCCCGCTCGATCAGGGCGAAGATAAAGGCTTCATCCTGCTCGCGGTTGACCAACGCCTGCACCTGCTTGTTGAAATCCTGCACCCCCATGCTCAGGCGGTTAAAGCCTTCGGCGCGTAAATGATCGAGCACATCCAGCGCTATCTCGCGCGGATCGACTTCGATCGACATTTCCGCATCGGGCAGAAAATCAAAATGTTCGCGCAGCAGCGCCACCAGCCGGCTGATTTGCGCTTTGTCCAGGTAGGTTGGCGTACCGCCGCCCCAGTGCATCTGGCCAACCTTGCGGCCGGCGAACAGCGGCGCACGGCTGGCGATCTCTTGCGCCAGGACATTCAGGTATTCATCGGCCTTGTGCGTCTGACGCGTCACCAGTTTGTTGCAGCCGCAGAAGTAGCACAGCTTATGGCAGAAAGGGATATGCACGTACAGCGACAGCGGGCGCTCAGGGTAGCGCGCCGCGGCGCGTTGAAACGCCGCTTCGTCGTAGCGCTGGTTAAACTCCAGCGCCGTGGGGTATGAGGTATAACGCGGCCCTGAGTAGTTATATTTTTGGATCAGGGCCAAATCCCAGACAATCGTCTGCTCTGACATGCTCACTCCTTCCGATATCTTTTTCTACCGGGCCGGGAGAGAGGCGGTTGTCTGCGCTGTCTGGCCACGGAAGCGCTGCGAAAACGCGCTTTGCGCTTAGACAGCCGCCATAGTTTACCGAATAACCACAGCAGATAACACATCAAGAGTAGGGCTATTGTCGGGATCAGCCACATGGCGCGTTAAAAAGCGTCCTTCGGGTTGCCGCCTTTCAGCAGCTTCAGAATATCTTCCTGCTTCTCTTCTTCTTCCTCGTCGTCTTCATCGCCCAGCTCGATGCCCAGCACGTCCATCAGCACATCGATGCGATCCAGCGTCTTGTCGACATACGCCTGCTCTTGCGCGTTCAGCGTTTCGCCATCGTCGATGCGATCCAGCAGCGCGTTCAGACGTTCGTCATTTTCCAGCTTCGCCAGCTCTTCTTCCGGCGACAGGCGCGGTTTCGCTTCGGCCTTTGGCTTCGGCTGCGGTTTGGCCTTCACTTTGGTTTCGTCGACCACCAGCGCAACCGGCACTTTACTGCCGATACGCGGATCTTTGGCTTCCGCCGCCGATTTGTTTTTCTGGCTGCCGGACTCGACCTGAGTGCGCGAACCGGAAGCGTGGCCGCGGCGTTTTTTCAGGCGTTTGCGCTCACGCGCTTCCTGATCGAGCTCCATACGGCTTTTCTTTTTCGTTTTTGACTTCGCCGCGCTGCCGCGAGGTGCTTTTGATGGCTGGTTCATAGCGTGTGCTCTTAGGTATGTAGATTCAGTATAGAATTGCGGCGGAATCTAGCAGAAAGCGGACAAAGAAAAAAGGCGGCAGGTTAAACCTGCCGCCTATTTCGCACCTTCTTGCGAAGGGTATTCCTGTTACGCGCTCCTTGCGTACATGCAACATCCCGGTTTTTCCTTCTGCTATAACCGCATTCCCTGCCACTACGTCCTTCATCCTGAAAGGAAAATCGTCCATGGCGCAATCCATTCGCATCCGCTCTTCCCGAGCGCGCTTCCTGCGGGCATCCAAACTGCCGATACTTCACCATCCGATGTGCCTGCCGCCTATTCCGGTGCGAAAGGGTCACTTCCTTTTGCGTTCATCCTGGCACTCATTGCACGCCCTGTGCATTCCCTGAGATTTGTCATCCTTCCCGGATGTTCCCTAATCCTGCGCAACCCTGCGTTAACGAGTACTTTACGTTATTGTTGCGAAGGCTCAAGGCACCGGAGGCCGATTTGACTGACATTTCCACACAACGAAAAAACAACACATTGTTTTTAAAAAAGAAACAGAAATATCGCTTTCGAATAAAGCGACATTACCCGCGATTCGAATGGCAAATGTCTCACAACGTACGAGCAGCTTAACCGTCGTTTTATCGCGCCCCGCCGCTTAAAAACGGAGAAACACGCCATTTTTACCGCTGATGCAGTTATAATCGCCAACCAGTTAGCCATCCTCACGGAGACGAAAAATTTTGACCAGCAAGAACTACAACTATCATGTGACCCATTTCGTCACCAGCGCACCCGATATTCGCCATCTTCCGGGGGATGCAGGAATTGAAGTCGCCTTTGCCGGCCGTTCCAACGCCGGTAAATCCAGCGCGCTGAATACGCTGACCAACCAAAAAAGCCTGGCGCGCACCAGTAAGACGCCGGGGCGCACCCAGCTGATTAACCTGTTCGAAGTGGAAGACGGCATTCGTCTGGTTGACCTGCCGGGTTATGGCTACGCCGAAGTGCCGGAAGAAATGAAGCGCAAATGGCAACGCGCGCTGGGCGAATACCTGCAGATGCGCAACAGCCTGAAAGGGCTGGTGGTGCTGATGGATATCCGCCATCCGCTGAAAGATCTCGACCAACAGATGATCCAGTGGGCGGTCGACGTCGGCACGCCGGTGCTGGTGTTGCTGACCAAGGCCGACAAGCTGGCCTCCGGCGCACGCAAGGCGCAGCTCAACATGGTGCGTGAAGCGGTGCTGCCGTTTATGGGGGATATCCAGGTCGAAGCCTTCTCATCGCTGAAAAAGATCGGCGTCGACAAGCTGCGCCAGAAGCTGGACACCTGGTTTAACGAGATCCCGCCGGAAGTGCTGCCGGAAGAAGACATCGGCGAATAAGCCCTGATCGCACATTTGAGCCGATGCCTCGCCGCATCGGCTTTTTTATGCCCGCAGATCGGCCGCAGGCGGGATTTTTCGTTATCTAATTACATTTTTGAAATAAAGCCATCATAAAGACTTATCGCCAAAACGGGCTTGTTTCGCCGAATTACGCGGATTGAGGGAGCGGAAGTTGAAATGAAAGTCGGGGGTGAGCGATAGGAAAAACGTATGGTTTGCTGCTGTTTTTACAATAAAAAACGCCCCAGTCAATACTGACTGGGGCGGCTAAATATTCAGCCAAATCCGATTACGTGAAGTAAAAGGTCTGAAAGATAGAACATCTTACCTCTGTACCCTACGCCTGTAACTCTACATCATTTTTTCGCAGGGCAAAAGAATTTTTTGTAGTTTACTTACACAATTTGAGACACAAGAACGGCGAAGTTGGGGAAACTATCGCCGCATCTTGTAGCTTAATTACGAAAAGTGCTTAGCTTCTCGCCAGTTAGCGCATACGGCGATAACCCGGCGATCAGTGCGCCTCATCCCAGTTCATGCCGACGCCCACATCGACCTTCAGCGGCACCGCCAGCGTCATGCTGCCTTCCATCAGTTGGCGGATACGTTGGCTGGCTTCGTCGATCACCGACTCGTGCACCTCGAACACCAATTCATCGTGCACCTGCATGATCGCGCGCACCAACGGCTTCTCCTGCCCCTGCAGCCAGGCGTCGACCTCTATCATCGCACGCTTGATGATATCGGCCGCCGTGCCCTGCATCGGGGCGTTGATGGCGGCGCGCTCGGCCGCCTTGCGGCGCATGGCGTTGCTGGAGCGGACGTCCGGCAGATACAGACGGCGGCCGTCCAGCGTGCTGACATAGCCCTGCTCGGAAGCCTGCTGACGGGTGCGCTCCATGTAATCCAGCACGCCCGGGTAACGTTCGAAGTAGAGATCCATATAGCGCTGGGCTTCCCCACGCGGGATCCCCAGCTGACGCGCCAGGCCGAAGGCGCTCATGCCGTAAATCAAACCAAAGTTAATCGCCTTGGCGCTGCGGCGCTGCTCGCCGGTCACTTTATCCAACGGCACGCCGAAAACTTCCGACGCCGTGGCGCGGTGAATGTCTTTCCCTTCGGCGAAGGCCTTCAGCAGCCCTTCATCCTGAGACAGATGCGCCATGATGCGCAGCTCGATCTGCGAGTAGTCGGCCGCGACAATGCGGTAGCCTTCCGGCGCAATAAAGGCCTGGCGAATGCGCCGCCCTTCTTCGTTGCGCACCGGGATGTTCTGCAGGTTCGGATCGCTCGAGGAGAGACGGCCGGTGGCGGTCACCGCCTGATGATACGAGGTATGCACCCGCCCGCTGACCGGATTGATCATCAGCGGCAGCTTGTCGGTATAGGTGGTCTTCAGCTTCGCCAAACCACGGTATTCCAGAATCACCTTCGGCAGCGGGTAGTCGAGCGCCAGCTCGGCCAGCACTTCTTCGTTGGTGGATGGCGCCCCGCCCGGAGTTTTCTTCAGCACCGGCAGCTTTTGTTTTTCGTACAAGATAGCCTGCAGCTGCTTGGTCGACGCCAGGTTGAACGGCTCTTCCGCCAGCTCGTGGGCCTGCGCCTCCAGCTCAGCCAGACGCTTGGCCAGCTCCTGGGAGTGGGCCGATAAAATGGCCGGATCGATCAGCACCCCGGTGCGTTCAATATGCGACAGCACCGGCAGCAGCGGCATTTCAATCTCGTTGAACACCGTCAGCAGTTCCGCGCTCTGTTTCAGCTGCGGCCACATCGCCAGATGCAGCTGCAGCGTGACATCGGCGTCTTCGGCAGCGTATGGCGCCGCCTGCTCAAGCGCAATCTGATTGAACGTCAGCTGGTTCTTGCCCTTGCCGGCGATCTCTTCGAAGGTGATGGTTTTGTGGCCAAGATAACGATCGGCCAGGCTGTCCATATCATGACGGCCGCCGACGCTGTCCAGCACATAGGACTCCAGCATGGTGTCGTAGGCGATGCCGCGCATCTCGATGCCGTAACGCGCCAGCAGGCTCATGTCGAACTTCAGATTTTGCCCGACCTTGAGCGCTTTCTCGTCTTCCAGCAGCGGCTTGAGCGCCTCCAGCACGTAAGCGCGATCCAGCTGCGCCGGCGCATCCAGATAATCGTGTGCCACCGGCAAATAAGCCGCTTCGCCCGGCGCGATCGCAAAGGACAGGCCGATCAAATTGGCGGTCAGGGTATCCAGGCCATCGGTTTCGGTATCGAAGGCAAACACGTCGGCTTTTTTCAACCGCGCCAGCCAGTCGGTAAAGGTCGCTTCGTCCAGGATGGTGACATAACCGTCCTGAGACAGCTTGGCCTCCGCCAGCGCTTTCGGCGCTTCCGCGGCTACGGCTGGTTTGGCGGCGCCGGCAGCTTTCGCACCCGCGCCTTTCTTGTTTTCCAACCAGACGCCGGCTTCTACGTCCGCCAGCCAGCGTTTGAACTCGTACTGTTTAAACAGCTGTTGCAGCGTGTCGACATCCGGCGCGGAGACCGTCAGGTCCGCACAAGTCAGATCCAGCTCGACGTCGGTTTTGATCGTCGCCAGCTTATAGGAGAGGTACGCGACCTCTTTATTCTGTTCCAGCTTGGCCGCCATGGTTTTGGCACCGCGGAAGCTCAGCGTGGCGATGTTCTCCAGATTGCCGTACAGCGCATCCAGCCCGCCGATACCCTGCAGCAACGCCTGGGCGGTTTTCTCGCCCACGCCCGGCACGCCGGGAATGTTGTCCGATGAATCGCCCATCAGCGCCAGGAAGTCGATGATCAGCTCCGGCGGAATGCCGTATTTGTCGCACACTTCCTGCGGGCCGAGGATCGTGTTGTTCATGGTGTTGATCAGGGTGACGTTCGGCGTCACCAGCTGCGCCATGTCTTTGTCGCCGGTGCTGATCAGCACCGCGTGGCCGGCCTTTTCAGCCTCCAGCGCCAGCGTACCGATGACGTCATCCGCCTCAACGCCGGGTGTCACCAGCAGCGGCAGGCCCATCGCCTTGACCATGTTATGCAGCGGCTCGATCTGCGCGCGCAGATCGTCCGGCATCGGCGGCCGGTGCGACTTGTATTCAGCGAACAGATCATCGCGGAAGGTCTTCCCTTTGGCATCAAACACCACGGCAACGTGGCTCGGTTGATACTGCAGCAGCAGGCTGCGCAGCATATTCAGCACGCCGTACATCGCGCCGGTCGGCTCGCCCGCCGAGTTGGTCAGCGGCGGGAAGGCGTGATAAGCGCGGTAGAGGTAGGAGGAACCGTCAACCAGGATTAGTGGGTTTTCTGCAATCTGGGCCATAGCGTTTCTTTATCGTGATCGGACATAGGGGTAAGCATGCCATAGCTGGCCGCCGGAGACGAACCTTAGCGTGCATTGCGGACGAAAATGATGTGATTGTGCGCGAGGATCCGCAAGATCTTACCTGTGGATAACTTTGTGCATAGAAAAGAGACCGAATTATAACGCTGCGATTATCGTTATAACGGCGAATAAAATTCCTATTTAAATCACCGCGTTAAAAGAACGAATTCCGGCGACGCTTTATTATTGGCTTTCATTGGATTTGTGGATATAACTTTCGCCGGATTTTAATCGCACTATTAATCAAATTCGGCGCCTCAATTACCATAGCACAAGCTGGACAAGTTGCACGAAAACTCAGCAAATGGTTATCCGATGAGACGAAAAACAGTGATTTTTAGCGGCGCTTTACCCCGACGATTTCTGTTAAAATGCGTTTTTGTTCATGCGCTTTGGCATGCAACGATGTTCCCACCAACCGTCAGCCCATAATCATGCCAAGATTGTTAACGCCTGTTATCTTTATCATTTCCGTCATACTTACCATTCTGGTGACGGTGTTATGCTCCATCCCCATCACGCTGGCCGGCATCGTGAAACTCGTGGTGCCCATTCCCGCCGTTTGGCGATATATCTCGGCTTTCGCCGATTTCATGATGTGGTGTTGGTGCCAAGGGCTGGCGCTGTTATTGCGCATTAACGGGCAATTGCGTTGGGATATTGAAGGGCTGGAAGGGTTGGATCGCAAAAACTGGTATCTGCTGATCAGCAACCACGAAAGTTGGTCAGACATTGTCGTGTTATGCGTGCTGTTCAGAAATCATATTCCAATGAATAAGTATTTCCTCAAACAGCAGCTCGCCTGGGTGCCGTTTGTCGGCCTGGCCTGCTGGGCGCTGGACATGCCATTCATGAAGCGTTACTCCCGCGCCTATTTGCTCAAGCACCCGGAAAAACGCGGCAAGGATATCGAAACGACGCGCCGTTCCTGCGAAAAATTCCGCCAGCGCCCAACCACCATCGTCAATTTCGTCGAAGGCTCACGCTTCACCGAAGCCAAGAAAATTAAAAGCAATTCACCTTATCGCAATTTGCTGGCGCCCAAAGCCGCCGGCATCGCGTTTACCCTTAGCGCGCTGGGCAATCAGTTCGACAAAGTGTTGAACGTCACCCTGCTTTATCCGGAAAATAACCAGCGGCCCTTTCTGGATATGCTGTGCGGCCGCCTGACGCGTATCGTGGTGAGAATAGAGACGCTACCGATCGATGAAACCCTGCACGGTGATTATTTCAACGATAAACAGTTCAAGCGGCGCTTCCAGCTGTGGCTGAATACGCTGTGGCAGGAAAAAGACCGGTTGCTGGATAAATTGAAGCGGCAATACGGATAAAAAAACGCCGGCAATGCCGGCGTTTTTCATGTTGAATCAGGCTTATTTCTGCTGGCTGAGGAATTTAACCACATCGGCGAACTGCTTCACGTAAGCGTCCATCGAGCTGGTGTCCAGGCCATCGTTTTTAACCATGTATTTGCCGTTGACGAATACCGCCGGCACGCCGCGCAGCTGCAGATCTTCTGCGGCTTTCTCCTGTTGAACCACCAGAGATTTCACCACGAAGCTGTTCCAGGCCGCGTCATAATCTGCGGCGGTTACGCCCGCTTTCACGAAGACGTTACGGATATCGTCCGGCGTTTGCACGGTCTGGGTTTTCTGCACCGCTTCAAACATCAGCGGGCTTACTTTGTCTTCCACGCCCAGCGCCATCGCGACCGCCCATGCCTGAGTCAGCTGTTTGCCCAACGGCCCCAGGAACTCCACGTGGTACTTGGTCATTTTGGTGCCGGCAGGCAACGCTTTTTTCACGTTCTCGGACACGTGATAGACCTGCTCAAACTGGTAGCAGTGTGGGCAGTAAAAGGAGAAGAACTCCAGCACCTGCGGCTCACCGGTCACCGGCTTGTCCAGGGTCACGTACTGAGTGCCATCGCTAAACTGTGCCGCCGAGGCGCTGAATGCCATCACCATGCCAACGAGCGCCAACCATATTTTTTTCATAAGACTAAACTCTCCATTGTGTTAAAGCTTCAATACATTGGCGTCAGCTGCAGAGGAGGCTCCTGCAACAGCTTAACCTGTTCATTAAACGCCGCAGTCTGAGATAACCAGAAATCAGACTCCGCCATCCACGGAAAACTCTTAGGGAAGGCCGGATCCTGCCAACGGCGAGCGACCCAGGCCAGGTAATACACCATGCGCATCGCCCGCAGTGGCTCAATTAACGCCAGCTCGCGCTGATCGAACTCGGCAAATTCGCCGTACGCCTCCAGCAAAACGTCCAGCTGCATCAGTTGGTCGCGACGTTCGCCGTGCAACAGCATCCACAGATCCTGAACCGCAGGGCCGTTGCGCGCGTCATCAAGATCGACGAACAGCGGGCCATCGCGCCACAGAATATTGCCCGGATGGCAATCGCCGTGCAAACGCCGCGGCTGCCAGTTCAGATTCCAGTGTGGCTTGATCGCCGCAATCAGGTTATCCGTCGCCTGCAGGAAGGCATCACGCTGAGCCGCCGGCAACAGCTCGCAATTGGCCAGCGCCTGACGCGGGGCAACAAGATACTCTTCAATCCCCATGGTTGGACGCTCGGCAAACAAACGCTCGCCGCCGACCTGATGGATACGCCCCAGAAAACGGCCTACCCATTCCAACTGATCCAGATTGTCTATCTCGTATTGCCGGCCCCCCACGCTGGGGAACAGGGCAAAGAAAAAACCGCCGTGCGTATGCAGCGTAGCGCCTTGAAGCGCCAGCGGCGCCACCGCCGGGATCTCCGCGCCGGCCAGATCCAGAGCGAACTGATGTTCCTCACCGATTTGTACGGCGCTCCAGCGCTCCGGGCGGTAAAACTTCACCACGTAGCGTCGACGATCCTCATCCATAAACTGATAGACGCGGTTCTCATAGCTGTTCAATGCCGTCAGGCCGGAATCGACGCGCAGGCCAATCCCTTCTAGCGCGTCCATGATCAAATCGGGCGACAGGGTGTCGAAATTAAAAGCTGAGTTATTCATAACGTTCGTTTGATCGCTGACAGCACGGTGCCGGGAATGAGAAATAGTAGCATTAATGGCGCATTTCACGCGCTATGCTTTCTCGCACCGCACGAGGATCAATCCTTGATAACGCCGCGAGCACGCAGCAACGCCGTTTTAAAATCTTCTTCGTAATCTTTCTTCAGGCCCGGGATCTGATCCGTGCTGGCGCTGCCGCGCATTTTCAGATGGTAAATAAGAATATCGTCGCTCAACTCAGACAATTCGCCCTGGAAGCCCGCTTCCTTCGCCAGCTTTTGCAAAAACTGCATCAAATTGAGATCGGGATCTTCCTGCCAGGCCGGGTGCAACAGCTCGATCAACTCGTTTACGCGATGCGTTTTCATCTCAATATCGTCCAATAGCATGAATAAACTCACAAAGTAACAGGCTTACCCACGCAGTGAAAGAACCGGCTTGTCAATAAAGGTAAATCCTGATGTCGCGCCGGCTTTAGCGCTACAATCAGCGCATCGACAAGGCGGGATAAACGAGATGCATAAAGAAATCAGCGGCGTCATTTTGGCCGGCGGACGGGCCACGCGCATGGGCGGTGAAGACAAAGGCCTGGTGTCGATTGGCGGGATCGCACTCTATCAACACGTATTGGCTCGGTTACGCCCGCAGGTGGCTTCCGTCGCTATCAGCGCCAATCGCAATCAGGCACGTTACCAGGCGAGCGGTTTGCCGGTGATTGGCGATCTGACGCCCGATTTCGCCGGACCGCTGGCAGGCATGCTGGCCGGGCTCAAACAGGCTCCCAGCGAATGGGTGGTCTTCGTCCCTTGTGATGTCCCCGACTTTCCCGCCGACTTAGTCGCTCAGCTATGGCAGCAAAAAGGCGCGGCGCAGGCGGCCTTTGCCAGCGATGGTGAACGAGATCACCCCACGCTGGCGTTACTGCATAGCCAAATAGCGCCGCAGCTGGCCGACTATCTGGCGCGCGGTGAACGCAAGCTGATGCTGTTCTTGCATCAAATTGGCGCACAACGCGTAGTGTTCAGCGGGCAGCAAGCGGCATTTCATAACCTGAATACGCCGGCTGACTGCCTGAATTGGCAACAAACGCGAGAGCTCAAAAAATGAATCGTTCATTGCCTCCCTTGCTGGCCATCGGCGCCTACAGCGGAACGGGGAAAACGACCCTGCTCAAACAGCTGATCCCGTTGCTGAAACAACGCCAGGTAAGGATTGGACTGATCAAACATACGCATCACGACATGGATGTGGATACGCCGGGTAAAGACAGCTATGAGCTGCGTAAAGCAGGCGCCGAGCAAACGCTGGTCGCCAGCGATCGCCGCTGGGCATTAATGACCGAAACGCCGGAGCAACAACCTTTGGATCTGCGCTATCTGGCTGGGCGCTTTGACGCCGATAAGGTCGACTTGATTCTGGTAGAAGGGTTCAAACATGAGCCGGTCAGCAAGATCCTGCTTTATCGGGCCGAGATCGGCAGACCGTTGGAAGACATGCTGGATCAGTTTGTCGTCGCGGTAGCCAGCGATCGACCGCTATCCATTTCGGCTAAGCAGCTGGATCTCAATCAACCGGAAAGCATCGCCGACTTTATTGTCGAGTGGTTGAAAGGCGCAGCGTAGCTGCGCTTTTTTACGTTTTACGCACAGCAAAAAGCCCTGAACGTCAGTTCAGGGCTTTCGGCTTTGTTTGATGCCTGGCAGTGTCCTACTCTCGCATGGGGAGACCCCACACTACCATCGGCGCTACGGCGTTTCACTTCTGAGTTCGGCATGGGGTCAGGTGGGACCACCGCGCTATTGCCGCCAGGCAAATTCTGTTTCATTCCAACCGCTTCACTTCCATGAAGCCATCAGAACCAATCTTGGAACGTCGCTGAAAATCTCTCTAAAAACACCTTCGGTGTTGTAAGGTTAAGCCTCACGGATCATTAGTACTGGTTAGCTCAATGCATCGCTGCACTTACACACCCAGCCTATCAACGTCTTAGTCTTAAACGTTCCTTCAGGGACCTTAAAGGCCCAGGGAAGACTCATCTTGAGGCAAGTTTCGCGCTTAGATGCTTTCAGCGCTTATCTTTTCCGCACTTAGCTACCGGGCAATGCCATTGGCATGACAACCCGAACACCAGTGGTGCGTTCACTCCGGTCCTCTCGTACTAGGAGCAACCCCTCTCAATCTTCCAACGCCCACGGCAGATAGGGACCGAACTGTCTCACGACGTTCTAAACCCAGCTCGCGTACCACTTTAAATGGCGAACAGCCATACCCTTGGGACCTACTTCAGCCCCAGGATGTGATGAGCCGACATCGAGGTGCCAAACACCGCCGTCGATATGAACTCTTGGGCGGTATCAGCCTGTTATCCCCGGAGTACCTTTTATCCGTTGAGCGATGGCCCTTCCATTCAGAACCACCGGATCACTAAGACCTACTTTCGTACCTGCTCGAGCCGTCACTCTCGCAGTCAAGCTAGCTTATGCCTTTGCACTAACCTCACGATGTCCGACCGTGATTAGCTAACCTTCGTGCTCCTCCGTTACTCTTTGGGAGGAGACCGCCCCAGTCAAACTACCCACCAGACACTGTCCTCACCCCAGATTATGGGGCCGAGTTAGAACATCAAACATTAAAGGGTGGTATTTCAAGGATGGCTCCACGCAGACTGGCGTCCACGCTTCAAAGCCTCCCACCTATCCTACACATCAAGGCTCAATGTTCAGTGTCAAGCTATAGTAAAGGTTCACGGGGTCTTTCCGTCTTGCCGCGGGTACACTGCATCTTCACAGCGAGTTCAATTTCACTGAGTCTCGGGTGGAGACAGCCTGGCCATCATTACGCCATTCGTGCAGGTCGGAACTTACCCGACAAGGAATTTCGCTACCTTAGGACCGTTATAGTTACGGCCGCCGTTTACTGGGGCTTCGATCAAGAGCTTCGCCTTGCGGCTGACCCCATCAATTAACCTTCCAGCACCGGGCAGGCGTCACACCGTATACGTCCACTTTCGTGTTTGCACAGTGCTGTGTTTTTATTAAACAGTTGCAGCCAGCTGGTATCTTCGACTGGCTTCAGCTCCATCCGCAAGGGACTTCACCTACATGCCAGCGTGCCTTCTCCCGAAGTTACGGCACCATTTTGCCTAGTTCCTTCACCCGAGTTCTCTCAAGCGCCTTGGTATTCTCTACCTGACCACCTGTGTCGGTTTGGGGTACGATTTAATGTTACCTGGAGCTTAGAGGATTTTCCTGGAAGCAGGGCATCAACTACTTCTGCACCGTAGTGCATCGTCATCACGCCTCAGGGTTAGTATGCAACCGGATTTACCAGGTCACACCCCCTACACGCTTAAACCGGGACAACCGTCGCCCGGCTAGCCTAGCCTTCTCCGTCCCCCCTTCGCAGTAACACCAAGTACAGGAATATTAACCTGTTTCCCATCGACTACGCTTTTCAGCCTCGCCTTAGGGGTCGACTCACCCTGCCCCGATTAACGTTGGACAGGAACCCTTGGTCTTCCGGCGAGCGGGCTTTTCACCCGCTTTATCGTTACTTATGTCAGCATTCGCACTTCTGATACCTCCAGCAACCCTCACAGGCCACCTTCAACGGCTTACAGAACGCTCCCCTACCCAACAACGCCTAAGCGTCGCTGCCGCAGCTTCGGTGCATGGTTTAGCCCCGTTACATCTTCCGCGCAGGCCGACTCGACCAGTGAGCTATTACGCTTTCTTTAAATGATGGCTGCTTCTAAGCCAACATCCTGGCTGTCTATGCCTTCCCACATCGTTTCCCACTTAACCATGACTTTGGGACCTTAGCTGGCGGTCTGGGTTGTTTCCCTCTTCACGACGGACGTTAGCACCCGCCGTGTGTCTCCCGTGATAACATTCTTCGGTATTCGGAGTTTGCATCGGTTTGGTAAGCCGGGATGGCCCCCTAGCCGAAACAGTGCTCTACCCCCGAAGATGAGTTCACGAGGCGCTACCTAAATAGCTTTCGGGGAGAACCAGCTATCTCCCGGTTTGATTGGCCTTTCACCCCCAGCCACAAGTCATCCGCTAATTTTTCAACATTAGTCGGTTCGGTCCTCCAGTTAGTGTTACCCAACCTTCAACCTGCCCATGGCTAGATCACCGGGTTTCGGGTCTATACCTTGCAACTAGTCGCCCAGTTAAGACTCGGTTTCCCTACGGCTCCCCTATACGGTTAACCTTGCTACAAAATATAAGTCGCTGACCCATTATACAAAAGGTACGCAGTCACACCACGAAGGTGCTCCCACTGCTTGTACGTACACGGTTTCAGGTTCTATTTCACTCCCCTCGCCGGGGTTCTTTTCGCCTTTCCCTCACGGTACTGGTTCACTATCGGTCAGTCAGGAGTATTTAGCCTTGGAGGATGGTCCCCCCATATTCAGACAGGATGTCACGTGTCCCGCCCTACTCATCGAACTCACGACCTGTGCATTTTAGTGTACGGGGCTATCACCCTTTGCTGCGCGACTTTCCAGACGCTTCCACTAACACACAAGCCGATTCAGGTTCTGGGCTCCTCCCCGTTCGCTCGCCGCTACTGGGGGAATCTCGGTTGATTTCTTTTCCTCGGGGTACTTAGATGTTTCAGTTCCCCCGGTTCGCCTCATGCCACTATGTATTCATGACATGATAGTGTGTCGAAACACACTGGGTTTCCCCATTCGGGTATCGCCGGTTATAACGGTTCATATCACCTTACCGACGCTTTTCGCAGATTAGCACGCCCTTCATCGCCTCTGACTGCCTAGGCATCCACCGTGTACGCTTAGTCACTTAACCTCACAACCCGAAGATGTTTCCATCGTTCGCGCTGCAAACATTTGAGAGACTCTATGACAGGTTACTCTTTATCCCAGTACATCTACGGAGGGATAAATTTCAGCCGTCATGTTTCAATTTTCAGCTTGTTCCAGATTGTTAAAGAGCAATATCTTAAACATGACTCGGAAGTCATCTTTAAGATATGGTGTATCGTCAGATACTTGAGACCGCCGCTTTCACCGGGTGGGTCGGAAGCTTGGCGTCCCCTAGGGGATTCGAACCCCTGTTACCGCCGTGAAAGGGCGGTGTCCTAGGCCTCTAGACGAAGGGGACACGACACCGTACTTTTATGACGCTTTTGCTCGTTACTTTTTCATCAGACAATCTGTGTGAGCACGCCACTCGAATCAATATCTTTAGGTAAGGAGGTGATCCAACCGCAGGTTCCCCTACGGTTACCTTGTTACGACTTCACCCCAGTCATGAATCACAAAGTGGTAAGCGCCCTCCCGAAGGTTAAGCTACCTACTTCTTTTGCAACCCACTCCCATGGTGTGACGGGCGGTGTGTACAAGGCCCGGGAACGTATTCACCGTAGCATTCTGATCTACGATTACTAGCGATTCCGACTTCATGGAGTCGAGTTGCAGACTCCAATCCGGACTACGACGTACTTTATGAGGTCCGCTTGCTCTCGCGAGGTCGCTTCTCTTTGTATACGCCATTGTAGCACGTGTGTAGCCCTACTCGTAAGGGCCATGATGACTTGACGTCATCCCCACCTTCCTCCAGTTTATCACTGGCAGTCTCCTTTGAGTTCCCGGCCGAACCGCTGGCAACAAAGGATAAGGGTTGCGCTCGTTGCGGGACTTAACCCAACATTTCACAACACGAGCTGACGACAGCCATGCAGCACCTGTCTCAGAGTTCCCGAAGGCACCAAAGCATCTCTGCTAAGTTCTCTGGATGTCAAGAGTAGGTAAGGTTCTTCGCGTTGCATCGAATTAAACCACATGCTCCACCGCTTGTGCGGGCCCCCGTCAATTCATTTGAGTTTTAACCTTGCGGCCGTACTCCCCAGGCGGTCGATTTAACGCGTTAGCTCCGGAAGCCACGCCTCAAGGGCACAACCTCCAAATCGACATCGTTTACAGCGTGGACTACCAGGGTATCTAATCCTGTTTGCTCCCCACGCTTTCGCACCTGAGCGTCAGTCTTCGTCCAGGGGGCCGCCTTCGCCACCGGTATTCCTCCAGATCTCTACGCATTTCACCGCTACACCTGGAATTCTACCCCCCTCTACGAGACTCTAGCTTGCCAGTTTCAAATGCAGTTCCCAGGTTGAGCCCGGGGATTTCACATCTGACTTAACAAACCGCCTGCGTGCGCTTTACGCCCAGTAATTCCGATTAACGCTTGCACCCTCCGTATTACCGCGGCTGCTGGCACGGAGTTAGCCGGTGCTTCTTCTGCGAGTAACGTCAATTGATGAGCGTATTAAGCTCACCACCTTCCTCCTCGCTGAAAGTGCTTTACAACCCGAAGGCCTTCTTCACACACGCGGCATGGCTGCATCAGGCTTGCGCCCATTGTGCAATATTCCCCACTGCTGCCTCCCGTAGGAGTCTGGACCGTGTCTCAGTTCCAGTGTGGCTGGTCATCCTCTCAGACCAGCTAGGGATCGTCGCCTAGGTGAGCCATTACCCCACCTACTAGCTAATCCCATCTGGGCACATCTGATGGCAAGAGGCCCGAAGGTCCCCCTCTTTGGTCTTGCGACGTTATGCGGTATTAGCTACCGTTTCCAGTAGTTATCCCCCTCCATCAGGCAGTTTCCCAGACATTACTCACCCGTCCGCCGCTCGTCACCCAGGGAGCAAGCTCCCCTGTGCTACCGCTCGACTTGCATGTGTTAAGCCTGCCGCCAGCGTTCAATCTGAGCCATGATCAAACTCTTCAATTAAAAGCTTGATTTGCTTCCACTCGAGAAGCGATGCTCAAAGATTTACTGCATGAATTTTACTTCAGTTAGTCACTCTTCAAGACTTGATATTTTTTTGCATCCGAAGATGCTGGATATCGTCTTGTGGAGTGCCCACACAGATTGTCTGATAAATTGTTAAAGAGCAGTGAGTTAGGCGCTTTCGCTTGCTAACTCGAGGTGGCGTATATTACGCTTTTCACCCGGAGAGTCAAGCGTTTATTTCGCTTTTCTCTCGCTGACCCGGCGGCTTGTCAGTCGTTGTTCCCGGTCAGTGGAGGCGCATTATAGGGAGTTCTCGGCGGGCCGCAACCCCTAAATGCAAAAAACTTTTCAAGCGCGGATTTTTTCGGCAAAAGGGCGAAAAAGCGACGAATTTATGTCACTTTTTCAGGCAAACAGCCATAAAAGCTGGCGATCGCTGGAGTAAAATAGAAATAACGATGTCAGTAAGGACCCGCAGCCATGCCGTTAAATGCACAACAACAGGCCGCCCAACGCAATCTTTCTTATCTGCTTGCAGAGAAACTCGGCCAACAAATTCTGGCGGGCGATTATCAGGCCGGCAGCATCCTGCCCGGTGAAATGGAACTGGGCGAGCAATTCGGCGTCAGCCGCACAGCGGTGCGCGAAGCGGTAAAGATGTTAGCCGCCAAAGGCATGTTGTTGCCGCGCCCGCGCATTGGCACCCGCGTGATGCCGCAAAGCCAATGGAATTTCCTCGATCAGGATTTACTGACCTGGTGGATGACGCGGGAAAACTTCGATCAGGTGATGCAACATTTCCTTATATTGCGCACCTCGTTGGAACCGCAGGCCTGCGCGTTGGCGGCAGACCACGCCAGCCCGCAGCAAACCAAACTGCTGGCGGAGCTGATGGCGGAGATGCGCGCGCTGCATACCCAGTTTGATCGCGAGCGCTGGATCCAGGTCGATACCCAATTCCACCAGCTCATCTACGAGGCCAGCGGCAATCCGTTCCTGACCTCGTTCGCCAACCTGTTCAGTTCGGTGTATCAGAGTTACTTCCGCGCCATCACCGGCAATGAAGTGATCAAGCTGCGCCACCATCAGGCTATCGTCGATGCGATACTCGCCGGAGACAGCGCAGGCGCCCTCGTCGCCTGCCAAGTTTTGCTGAAAGAGAAAGACTAGACACGCTCCCCGCTTATAGATAGAAGAAAGAGATGAGGGAGAGACGACCATTTAACCAGGACCGACCATGACCCAATCCGCGCGCAGTATGGCAGGACTCCCGTGGATCGCCGCAATGGCGTTCTTTATGCAGGCGCTGGACGCCACCATCCTCAACACGGCGCTACCGGCGATCGCCCACAGCCTCGGGCACTCGCCGCTGGCGATGCAATCTGCCGTCATCAGCTATACGCTGACGGTGGCGATGCTGATCCCAGTCAGCGGTTGGCTGGCGGACCGCTTCGGCACCCGCCGCGTGTTCATCTTCGCCGTCACGTTATTCACCCTCGGTTCGCTGTTGTGCGCCCTCTCCCCCACGTTGAGCGTGCTGGTTGCCTCTCGCGTGCTGCAGGGCATCGGCGGCGCGATGATGATGCCGGTCGCGCGACTGGCGCTGCTGCGCGCCTACCCGCGCAGCGAACTGTTGCCGGTGCTGAACTTCGTCACCATGCCCGGCCTGGTCGGGCCGATTCTGGGGCCGCTGCTGGGCGGCTGGCTGGTGACCTACGCCACCTGGCATTGGATTTTCCTGATCAATATCCCTATCGGCCTGCTCGGTATCTTCTATGCGCGCAAATACATGCCGGACTTCACCACGCCCAAGCGCCGCTTCGATTTTCTTGGCTTCATGCTGTTCGGCCTGAGCCTGGTGCTGATCTCCACCGGGCTGGAGCTGTTTGGCGAGCGGGTACTGGCAAGCTACGTTTCGCTGGGTATTCTGCTCAGCGGCTTTGTGATGCTGTTCGGCTACATCGCGCACGCCCGCCGTCACCCTCAGCCGCTGATCGGTCTCGACCTGTTCAAAACCCGCACCTTCTCGGTCGGCATCGCCGGCAACGTCGCCTCCAGGCTGGGCACCGGCTGCGTGCCATTTTTAATGCCGCTCATGCTGCAGGTAGGATTCGGCTATACGGCGATCGTCGCCGGTTGCATGATGGCGCCAACCGCCATCGGCTCGCTGATGGCGAAATCCACCGTCACTCAGGTGCTGCGCTGGTTCGGCTACCGTAAAACGCTGGTCGGCATCACCGTTATCATCGGAGCGCTGATCGCGCAGTTCGCCCTGCAGAGCCCAGGCATGCCGCTGTGGCTGATGATCCTGCCGCTGTTCGTACTGGGCATGGCGATGTCCACCCAGTTTACCGCCATGAATACCATCAGCCTGGCGGATTTGAACGACGCCAACGCCAGCGCCGGCAACAGCGTCCTGGCGGTCACTCAGCAGCTGTCCATCAGCTTCGGCGTGGCGATCAGCGCGGCGGTGCTGCGTTTTTACGAATCCCTGTCGTTAGGCACCATGATCGACCACTTCCATTACACCTTTATCACCATGGGGATCGTCACCGTGGCGTCGGCGCTGGTATTTATGTTGCTGAGAAGGAAAGATGGCCGCAACTTGATCAGCGGCCAGGAAAGCAAGAAAGAAGCGAAGGCGGCCAGTTAACGGCGGCCCACCGAGGCGCGTTCCACCAGCTCGGGCGTCAGCACCAGCACCTGGGGCGCGCGCTCCGGGTTTTGCAGGCGGTTGATCAGCGCATCGATCGCCAGCTCGCCCAGCGAATCCTTCGGTTGATGAATGGTGCTCAGCGGCGGCGCCAGATAACGCGCCAGTTCAATGTCATCGTACCCCATCACCGCCATATCCTGCGGCACGGAAAGCCCGGCCTGATACAGCGCCTGATAAACGCCTACCGCCACCGCGTCGTTGCCGGCGAACACCGCATGCGGCGGCTCTTCCAGCGCCAGCAGTTGGCGCATGGCGGTCACGCCGCCTTCAAACTCAAAGTCGCAATGCACTTCATACCCTGGCGGGATCGGTAATCCGGCGCGCCGCATCGCATTGCGATAGCCTTCCAGCCGGTGACGAGCGGTGGTTTTATCCTGCGGGCCGGCGATGCAGGCGATCTTGCGGTAGCCGCGGGCGATCAGATGATCGGTCGCCATCTCGCCGCCCAGCAGCGAGTTATCCTGAATAATGTCGTTCGCGCCCTCGAACGGCGCCCAGTCCATCATCACGATCGGCAGTGACGGGTAACGGCTCAGGGCATCCTGAGATGGCCGGTGATTTTCGGTGCACATCAACAGCAAACCGTCGACGCGCTTTTGCAGCAGCGTCTCCATACTGCGGTTCATGCGCGCGGCGTCTTCTTCGGTATTGCACAGGATCAGACTGTAGCCGCGTTCATAGCAGCTGCGCTCCACGCCGCGCACCACTTCGGCATAAAACGGGTTGTTGCTGGCGGTCACCAGCATGCCGATGGTGCGCGTCTGATTGAGCTTCAGGCTGCGCGCCAGCGCGGAAGGCGCATAGTTCAGCTGTTCCACGGCCGCCATGACCTTGTCGCGCACGCTGTCGCTGACAAAGCGATTGTTGTTGACCACATGCGACACGGTAGAGGTTGAAACGCCCGCCAGGCGGGCGACATCTTTCATGGTGGCCAAAGGATCACCCCTGCTGCTGCAAGAAGGCGTCGATCTCTTCACGCCACGGCACCGAAGGCTGCGCGCCGGGGCGGGTCACGGCGATCGCCGCCGCCGCATGGGCGAAACGCACCGCGTCGGCCATGACTTTGCCTTCCAACAGGGCAGTCACCAGCGCACCGTTAAAGGTATCGCCGGCGGCGATGGTATCCACCGCTTGCACCTTGAAGCCGGGCACCCGTTTGCCGTTGCCGTTTTCGCTCAGCCACACGCCGCGGCTACCGAGGGTGATGATCACCGTCGCGATGCCCTTGTCGTGCAGCGCCTGCGCCGCACGCGCCGCATCCGCGTCGTTGTCCACGGCGATGCCGGTCAGGCGCTGGGCTTCGGTTTCATTCGGGGTGATCATATCGATCATGCCCAGCAGCTCGTCAGGTAGCTCACGCGCCGGGGCCGGGTTGAGGATCACCTGCGTTTGATGTTGCTTCGCCAGGCGGGCGGCGGCGATCACCGTCTCCAGCGGCGACTCGAGCTGCATCAGCAGGGCATCGGCGTCGATCACTTTTTGTTGGTAGCGCGCCAGGTAATCCGGCGTCACCGCGGCGTTGGCGCCGGCATTGATGCCGATCACGTTCTCGCCTTCGGCGTTGACGAAGATCAGCGCCACGCCGGTGGTGCTGTCGGCGATGGCTTCAATCGGTTGGGTATCAATGCGATCGCTCGCCAGCTGCCGGCGGACACGTTCGCCGATATCGTCGGCGCCCACGCAGGCGATAAAGGCGATCTTCGCCCCGCTGCGCCCGGCCGCCACCGCCTGATTCGCGCCCTTGCCGCCAAACGCCACCTTATACTGTTTCCCGATCACCGTTTCGCCCGGGTGGGGGAACTGTTCAATATTGAGGATATGGTCGGCATTGATGCTGCCAAGAACCACCAGCTTACCTGTTTCCATCGCATTGATTCCTGAATTGCGCGCCATCGTAAACGCCCCGTTCCGATGGCGCTGGTATGACTTACTGAGTGACCAGTTTCAAATCGACCGGGATGGTCGCCGGCACTTTTTCGCCTTTCAGCACTTTATCGGCGGTTTCCACACCGATCACGCCGATCTGATCGGGACGCTGCGCCACGGTCGCCGCCAGCTTGCCGCCTTCGACCGCTTTCACGCCGTCGGCGGTGCCGTCGAAGCCTACCACGATCACGTCGGTTTTACCGGCGGTTTGCAGCGCGCGCAGCGCACCTAACGCCATTTCATCGTTCTGGGCGAACACCGCCTGCACATCCGGGTGCGCGGTCAGCAGGTTCTGCATCACGTTCAGGCCCTTGGTGCGATCGAAATCGGCCGGCTGGCTGGCCAGCAGCTTGAATTTATTCTGATCCAGCGACTGCTTGAAGCCTTCACCGCGTTCACGCGCGGCAGAGGTGCCGGCGATGCCTTCCAGCTGAATCACCTTGGCATCGGCGCCCACTTTCTTGGCAATGAAATCACCGGCCATTTTGCCGCCTACGCGGTTATCCGAAGCGATGTGGCTCACCACGTCACCCTTGCTCGCCACGCGGTCCAGCGTGATGACCGGGATCTTAGCCTGGTTGGCCATCTTGATGGCGTTACCCACCGCGTCGGAGTCGGTCGGGTTGATCAACAGCAGCTTGGGCGCGCGCACCATCAGATCCTGCACGTTGGCCAGCTCTTTCGCCGGGTTGTTCTGGGAATCCAGCACCACCAGGTTGTAGCCCAGCTTGTTGGCCTCTTGCTGCGCGCCGTCCTTCATCGAGACGAAGAACGGGTTGTTGAGGGTGGACACCACCAGCGCGATGGTGTCTTTAGCCATGGCATTGGCGCTCAGGGTGGCGCTCAGCGCGATGGCGGAGGCTAAGGTTGCCAGTTTTTTCATTTTCATCATCGTGATTCCTGTAGGGGGAGGTTACTTGTTGCTTTTGTTATCTACCAGAACCGCCAGCAGTATCACCACTGCCTTCACGATCATTTGGTAGTAGGAAGAAACACCCAGTAAATTCAGGCCGTTGTTCAGGAAGCCGAGGATCAGCGCCCCGATCAGCGTGCCGACGATGCGGCCCTTGCCGCCGGCCAGGCTGGTGCCGCCCAGCACCACGGCGGCGATGGCGTCCAGCTCATAGCCGGTACCGGCGGTCGGCTGCGCCGACGACAGGCGCGCCACTTCGATCACCCCGGCCAGCGCCGCCAGCAGGCCGCACAGCGAGTAGACGATAATCTTCACTTTATCGACGCTGATGCCGGACAGGCGGGTCGCCGCTTCGTTGCCGCCCAGGGCATAAATATAGCGGCCCAGGCGCGTATGGTGCAGCATATACCAGGCGGCAATGAACACGATCGCCATGATCCAGATCGGCGTAGGCACGCCCAGCGGGCGGCCAATACCGAACCAGCCGAAGGTGTCGGCCGCATCGGTGAAACCGGTGTTGACCGGGCTGCCGTTGGTGTACACCATGGTGACGCCGCGCAGCAGCAGCATCATCACCAGCGTGGCGATAAAGGCCTGCACTTTGCCTTTGGCGACGATCACCCCGGTGCAGGCGCCAATCGCGGCGCCGAGCGCCAATGCCGCCGCCACCGCCACCAGCGCGTTGACCTCAAAGCCGACGATCGACGCCGCCACCGCGCCGGTCAGGGCCAACAGCGATCCTACCGACAGATCGATGCCGGACGTGAGGATCACCAGCGTCATCCCCACCGCCATGATGGCGTTCACCGAAGTCTGCTGCAGAATATTGAACAGGTTGTTCAGGGTGAAGAAGTTCGGGCTCATGGAAGAGACCACGGCGATCAGCACCAGCAGCGCAATCAACGACTTCTGCTCTAACAGCCACTCTTTACTGAACCAGCGCTTGGCTGCGATAGTCTGGGAACTCATATCTGATTACTCCTGCTTTACGCCGTATTGCTTGCCGACGGCTGCCGCCATCAACGCTTCCTGGGTGGCCTGTTCAATCGGGAATTCGCCGCTGAGATGCCCTTCGTGCATCACCAGAATGCGATCGCTCATGCCCATCACCTCCGGCATTTCCGAAGACACCAGAATGATGCTCAGCCCTTCCTGCTTGAACTGGTTGATTAACTGATAAATCTCTTTTTTGGCGCCGACGTCGACGCCGCGCGTCGGCTCATCGAGGATCAGCACCTTCGGCCGGGTCATCAGGCCGCGGGCGATCGCCACTTTCTGTTGATTGCCGCCGGAAAGCAGACCTATCGGCTGCTCCATCGACGGCGTTTTGATATTGAACAGGCGGATGAAGTCCCCCACCGCCTGCCGCTCGTCGGCCTGTTTCAGGCTGCCGTCGGCGCGGCTGAAGTAGCGCAGCGCGGTCAGAGACATGTTTTCCTTTACCGACATGCCCAGCACCAGGCCGTCGCGCTTACGGTCTTCCGAGATATAGACGATGCCGTTCGCCAATCCATCCTGCGGCGAATGGGTGACTACCTCGCGGCCGTCGAGGTTGACGGTGCCGGCCTTGCGCGGCGCGGCGCCGTACAGAATCTTCATCAATTCGGTGCGCCCGGCGCCCATCAAGCCGGCCACGCCGAGGATCTCACCGCGATACAGCGTAAAGCTGACGTCTTCAACGCCGGGTCCGGAAAGATGACTGACTTCCAGCCGCTTTTCCCCGCGCGGTAAATCAAGGCGCGGGTATTGTTCTTCCAGCTTGCGACCGACCATCATTTCAATCAGCGAATCTTCCTGCAGCTCGCTCACCGGCCGCTCGGCGATGAACTGCCCGTCGCGAAATACCGTCACGTCGTCGCAGATTTCAAAGATCTCTTTCAGACGGTGTGAGATATAGACGATGCCGCGCCCTTCGGCCTTCAGCTCGTTGATCACCTTGAACAGCGAGGCGGTTTCGGTGTCGGTCAGCGCATCGGTCGGTTCGTCCATGATGATCACTTTCGATTCGAAGCTCAGTACCTTGGCAATCTCCACCATCTGCTGATCGCCAATCGACAGCTCGCCCACCAGCCGGTGGCTGCTGTAGCGCAGGTTGAGGCGCGCCAGCAAGCGATCGGCCTCGGCGTACATGCGCTTCCAGTCAATGCGGCCGAAACGGTTGACGAACTCGCGGCCGAGGAAGATGTTTTCCGCAATCGTCAGCTGCGGGATCAGGTTCAGCTCCTGATGGATAATGCCGATGCCCGCTTCCTGCGAATCTTTAGGCCCGTTGAACGCCACCTCTTTACCGAGAAAATACTGACTGCCGGCGTCTTTCTGATAGATGCCGGTCAGCACTTTCATCATGGTGGACTTCCCGGCGCCGTTTTCCCCCACCAGCGCCATCACCTTGCCGGGATAAACGCTGAGAGCGGCGCCGGAAAGCGCCTTCACGCCGGGAAAGGCTTTATCAATCCCTTTCAGTTGCAGTAAAGGTTGCATAAACGCCTCAGAAAGTTACGCCGGCGCACAGGATCACGTTCGCGTAAGGCGAACACTCCCCGCTGCGGATCACCGCCCGGCTGTGCTCGGTTTGCGCTTTAAACGCCTGATGGCTGATATAACGCACGCCGATGGTATTGCCCTGGCGTTGGCCCAGTGCGGTCAGTTCAGCCAACAATGCCTCGTGGAGCGACGGATTTTGTTTCACGATTTCTTCCGCCAGGATGGCGCTTTCTACCTGCATCTCTTGGGTGACCGCCGCGAACACCTGCATAAAGGTCGGCACGCCCTGCGTCAGCGCCAGATCGATGCGCTGCGTCACCGCCGGTATCGGCAAACCCGCATCGCACAAGGTGAGCTGATCGGTATGCCCCAACCGGGCAATCACGGCAGACACGTCGGAATTCAGTAATACGCCTTTTTTCATCTTCTCACTCCGCTAGCGAAACGTTTCGCTCTCTGGAGGAGTGTAAAAAAACGGCAGGGGAAGGCAACCCGGACAATGCAGAAGTGTGATCGCTATCGAAACGTTTCGTTCGCGCACGGAGAAAGCGCAAACAAAAGGGGCTCAGCCTAGCTGAGCCCCTGTCAGGCGGGTTAGATCTCGACCTGCGTGCCGAGCTCGATGACCCGGTTCGGCGGGATTTCGAACTGATCCGGCGCGCGCAGCGCATTGCGGCTCAGAGCAACGAACAGTTTGCCGCGCAGGTAGAGGTACCATGGCCGCTTGGTGAGGATCAGCGATTCATGGGACATGAAGAACGACGTCTCCGACATGCGGCACGGCAACCCTTCCAGCCCGCAGCGGTGGAACACTTCCTCCACGTTCGGCGTTTCGCGCCAGCCGTAGCTGGCCACCACCCGCCAGAAGGTCGGCGACAGCTGCTCGATGGTCACCCGGCGCACGTTGTGCACGTAAGGCGCATCCTCGGTGCGCAGCGTCAGCAGCACCACGCGCTCGTGCAGCACCTTGTTGTGCTTCAGGTTATGCAACAGCGCAAAAGGAATGACGTTAGTGGCGCGCGACAAGAAGACCGCGGTGCCCGGCACCCGTACCGGCGGCGATTTCTCCAGCGAGGCAATCATCGCCTCCAGCGAGTTGCCGTGCTCATGCAGACGACGCAACAGGCGGAAACGCTCGCTCTTCCAGGTAGTCATAATGATGAACATCACCAGCGCCAGGGTCAGCGGCAGCCAGCCGCCGGAGAACAGCTTCAGGGCGTTGGCGGAGAACATCGGCACGTCGATGATCAGTAAGATGGTTACGATGCCGATCGCCAGGAAGCGGTTCCAGTGCCAGTTATTAATCGCCACCGAAGTGACCAGTATGCTGGTCAGCACCATGGTGCCGGTGACGGCGATGCCGTACGCCGCCGCCAGGTTGCTGGAGTGTTCGAAGCCGATGATCACCAGCACCACGGAGATATACAGCGTCCAGTTGATCACCGGAATGTAGATCTGGCCGGATTCCATTTCCGAGGTGTGAATGATGCGCATCGGCGACAAATACCCCAGGCGCACCGCCTGGCGAGTCAGCGAGAAGACGCCGGAAATCACCGCCTGCGAGGCGATGACCGTTGCCAGGGTTGCCAGAATCAGCAGCGGGATCAGCGCCCAGTCGGGCGCCAGCAGGAAGAATGGGTTTTTGATCGCTTCAGGGTTTTTCAGCAGCAACGCCCCCTGGCCGAAGTAGTTGAGCACCAGCGAAGGCAGCACCACGGTGAACCAAGCCAGGCGGATCGGGAACTTGCCGAAGTGCCCCATGTCGGCATACAGCGCCTCAACGCCGGTGATCGACAGCACCACCGCCCCCAGCGCGAAGAACGACACCTTCTTATATTCCATAAAGAAGTTGAGCGCCCATTTGGGATTCAGCGCCTGCAGCACTTCCGGGTTCGAAATGATGCTGCGCGCGCCCAGCACCGCCAACACGATGAACCACAACAGCATTACCGGGGCGAACAGCTTGCCGACGCTGCCGGTGCCGTGTTTTTGGATAACGAACAGCAGGGTCAGCACCAGAATCGAGAGCGGCACGATATAGGCGTCGAGCGCAGGCGCGGCGATTTCCAACCCCTCTATCGCCGACATCACCGAGATCGCCGGGGTGATCACCACCTCGCCATAGAAGAAGCTGCCGCCAATCAGGCCCAGTATCACCAGCACTGCGGTGGTGCGCGCCGAGGTATTGCGCCCGGCCAGCGACATCAGCGTCAAAATGCCGCCTTCGCCGGCGTTGTCCGCCCGCATCACGTAGGTGAGATATTTGAGGGAAACGATCACGATCAGCATCCAGAAAATCAGCGACAGGAAGCCGAAAACCACGTCTGGACGAACATCGAAGCCGTAATGGCCGGAGAAACACTCTCTCAACGTATAGAGAGGACTGGTGCCGATATCACCGTAGACCACGCCGATGGCAGCCAGGGTTACCGCCGATAGGGACTGCTTATGCTCTGCGCTCATAATTCGTTTCTTTATCAGAACATCCGTTAGCGATGCATCCGCATCAGGCAAAATACGGGCTCAAAGATCCGTCACGCCCACCAGAAAGCCGCACAGTATGCACCATTTATACGGCTTGCCTACCCTTATATCAGAGCCGAAAAATAAACAAAATGTGAACCGGATATCCGACTCAACTGAGAAAATTTTTACTAATCAATAAGCTATACCATTAAAAATAATGGTGGTTTATCATCGAATTATCGACCAAGATTGGCTAACTCTCGGACAATACGACGATTATATGACGCCATCATCCCTTCTGGCAGAACGAATTTCCCGCCTCAGCAGCGCGCTGGAGAGCGGCCTTTATGAGCGGCAAGAGGCGATCCGCCTGTGCCTGCTGGCGGCGCTGAGCGGCGAAAGCGTATTCTTGCTCGGCCCGCCCGGCATCGCCAAGAGCCTGATCGCGCGCCGGCTGAAGTTTGCCTTCCGCAACGCTCGCTCTTTTGAATACCTGATGACGCGCTTTTCCACGCCGGAAGAGGTCTTCGGCCCGCTCTCGATTCAGGCGCTGAAAGATGAAGGGCGCTATCAACGCCTGACCGCCGGCTATCTGCCAGAAGCGGAGATCGTGTTTCTGGACGAGATCTGGAAGGCCGGCCCGGCGATCCTCAACACCCTGCTGACGGCGATCAATGAACGGCGTTTTCGCAACGGCAACAGCGAAGAACCGATCCCGCTGCGCCTGCTGGTCACCGCTTCCAACGAACTGCCCGAAGCGGACAACAGCCTCGAAGCCCTGTATGACCGCATGCTGATTCGCCTGTGGCTGGACAAGGTGCAGGATAAACAGAATTTCCGCTCGCTGCTGGTCAACCGCCAGAGCGAAAGCCAAAACCCGGTGCCGGCGGCGCTGAGCGTCAGCGACGAAGAGTTTCTGCAGTGGCAGCCGCAGATCGATAAGGTGGCGCTGCCGGAAGCCTGCTTTGAGCTGATTTTCCAACTGCGCCAGCGGCTGGACGCGCTGGAACAGGCGCCGTACGTCTCCGATCGGCGCTGGAAGAAAGCCCTGCGCCTGCTGCAGGCCTGCGCCTTCTTCAGCGGGCGCGACGCCATCGCCCCGCTCGATCTGATGCTGTTGAAAGACTGCCTGTGGCACGATCTCACCTCGCTGAAGCTGCTGCAACAGCAGATCGATCAACTGCTGACCGAATCGGCCTATCAGCAGCAGTCGATGTTGATCCAACTGCAACAGATCCATACCCGCTGGATGCAGGACCAGCAGCAACAAAGCGACCGACAGGCCATCAGCCTGGTGAAAAAAGGCGGGATGTTCAGCCGCAAACCGCAATACGCGCCGGCCACGCCGTTCGCCGGCGGCACCCTCACCCTGCTGCTGCAAAAACCGCTGCAGCTGCATGACATTCAGGTCAATCATCTGAGCATCGAAAGCAGCGCGCTGGACAACTGGCTGCAAAAAGGCGGCGACGTGCGCGCCAAGCTGAACGGCATCGGCTTTGCGCAGCCGATCGACCTGGAAGTGGACGATCAACTGCACCTCACGGTGTTGGACGTCAGCCGCCAGCCGTCGCTGCTGGCGCTGCCGGGCAAACAGGCTACCGCTACGCCGCAGGCGCTGCTGGATGAAATGGACGCATTGGCCCAGCGCCTGGCGGAACAGCGCCGCGCCTTCAGCCAACATCAGCCCTGCCTGTTCACGTCCGCCGCCGGTCTGGCCAAGATCGAAGCCAGTTTGCTGCAGGTCGCGGAACAGGTTAAACAGCAACAGCAGCAAATGCGCGGCCAGTAACCATGCTCAGTCTGGAGACGCTCGATCTGCTGCTGGCGATCACCGAAGGCGAGATGATCGAGGAGATGATCGTCGGCATGCTGGCCGCGCCGCAGCTGTCGGTATTCTTTAAAAAGTTTCCGGCCCTACGGCGGGCGCTGGATCGCGATCTGCCGCGCTGGAAGCTGCAGCTAAAGGAGCGTTTGCAGGAGGCCATGGTGCCGCCGGCGTTGGCGCAGGAATTTTACCGCTACCAACAGTGCCAGCTGGAGAACAATACCCAGTTCTATCACAACCTCAACGACACGATGGAGCTGCTGCGCCAGCTGGTTTCCCCGTTTTATGAACAGGCGCGCGCGCTGGTGGACGCCGCCGATCTGCCCAATCATCCGTTGGACGACAGTTTTCAAACGCTGTTTCTGCAGCGCTGGCGCATCAGCCTGACGCTGCAGGCCACCATGCTGCACCACCAGTTGCTGGAACAAGAGCGTGAGCAGCTGATGGCGGAACTGCAGGAACGCCTGGCGCTGAGCGGCGCGCTGGAACCGCTGCTGTCGGAAAACGACACCGCCGCCGGCAGGCTGTGGGACATGAGCAAAGGCCAGCTGCAGCGCGGCGATTACCAGCGGCTGGTGGAGTACGGCAACTTTTTGCAGCAGCAGCCGGAGCTGAAAAAGCTGGCGCAACAGCTGGGCCGCAGCTATCAGGCCAAAGCGGTGCAGCAACAGGACGCGCAGCCGGAGCCGTTCAGGGTTATGGTGCAGGTGCCGGCCACGCTGCCGGAAGAAGTGAGCGGCATTCATCAAAGCGACGACATTCTGCGCCTGCTGCCGCCGGAGCTGGCGACGCTGGGGATTGAAGAGCTGGAATTCGAGTTTTATCGCCGCCTGCTGGAAAAGCGACTGCTGAGCTACCGCCTGCAGGGCGACGTCTGGCAGGAACAGATCCTGATCCGTCAGGTCACCCACCAGCAGCAGGATCAGCAGCCGCGCGGGCCGTTTATCGTCTGCGTGGACACCTCAGGATCGATGGGCGGCTTCAACGAACAGTGCGCCAAGGCGTTCTGTCTGGCGCTGCTGCGCATTGCGCTGGCGGATAACCGCCGCTGCTACATCATGCTGTTCGCCAACCAGATCGTACATTACGAACTCACCGCCGCCAGCGGCATTGAGCAGGCGGTGCGTTTTCTCGGCCAGCAGTTTCGCGGCGGCACCGATCTGGCGGCCTGCCTGAACGCCACCGTCACCAAAATGGCGGAGAGCGGCTGGTTCGATGCCGATGCGGTGATCATTTCTGATTTTATCGCCCAGCGGTTGCCGGAGGAGGTAATAAAGAAGGTGAAACAGCAGCAGCAAAGCCACCAGCAGCGTTTCCACGCGGTGGCGATGTCCGCCTACGGCAAACCCGGCATCATGCGCATCTTCGATCACATCTGGCGCTTCGATACCGGGTTGAAAAGCCGGTTGATGCGCCGCTGGCGGCGCTAGGCAGAATCAGAGCAGGCCTTCAACCGCGCCGCGCACTTCCGGTGACCACACGCCGCACTGCACCTGGCCGATATGCGACAGCTGCAACAGCAACATCACCAAACGCGACTGACCGATGCCGCCGCCGATGGTCTGCGGCATATCGCCGCGCAGCAACGACTGATGCCATTCCAGCTTCATGCGATCTTCATCGCCAGTCAGCGCCAGCTGATGTTTCAGCGCCGCGGCGTCGACGCGGATGCCCATGGAAGAAAGCTCGAAAGCGTCCTGCAGCACCGGGTTCCACACCACGATATCGCCATTCAGGCCCGCCAGGCCATCCGCCGTCGGCGTGGTCCAGTCATCATAATCCGGCGCACGCACATCGTGCGATTTGCCGTGCGACAGCTTGCCGCCGATGCCGATCAGGAACACCGCGCCCAATTCTTTGGCGATCGCCCGCTCACGCCCTTTGGCGTCCAGATCCGGATAGCGCTGCAGCAGGGTTTCGCTGTGCACGAAGTGGATCTGTTCCGGCAGGAACGGGGTCAGGCCATGCTCACGGCTGACTTCCGCTTCCGTCGCCTTGATCGCGGCGTAAATGCTGCGCACGGTACTTTTCAGATAGTCCAGACCGCGCTCACCGTCGCCCATCACCCGCTCCCAGTCCCACTGATCGACGTACACCGAGTGGATTGGCGTCAGGCGGTCTTCATCCGGGCGCAGCGCCTTCATATGGGTATACAGGCCTTCGCCGGCACCGAAATCGTAGCTGCCCAGGGTTTTGCGTTTCCATTTCGCCAGTGAGTGCACCACTTCGAAGGTGGCGTCCGGCAAAGTTTTGACTTTGACCTGCACCGCTTTCTCGCTGCCGGAGAGGTTATCCTGCGTGCCGTCGCCCAGGCGGCTAAGGATCGGGGCCTGCACTTCGATCAGACCGAGCTGCTGTTCCAGCTGGCGGGAGAAGAAGGATTTGACCTGGCTGATTTGTTGTTGTTTTTGGATAAACTGTTTTTTCATTGCCGTATCTCTTGTAAACCTGTCTCTGTTGCCATCGATTAAGCAACAAAACGATACGCCAATTCAATATCCGTTAATCAATATTGCCTTTTCACTTTTAATCGTTCATTTTTACCCGGACTGAATTCAACAATCGTTAATTAATGGGGGATTAAATGGCGGAAATTTATCAGATCGATAATCTCGATCGCGGCATCCTCAACGCCCTGATGGACAATGCGCGCACACCGTACGCCGAACTGGCGAAAAACTTCGCCGTCAGCCCCGGCACCATTCACGTGCGGGTGGAGAAGATGAAACAGGCCGGGATCATCACCGGCGCGCGTATCGACGTCAGTCCCAAACAGCTGGGCTACGACGTGTGCTGCTTTATCGGCATCATATTAAAGAGCGCCAAGGACTACCCTTCGGCACTGAAGAAGCTGGAAAGCCTGGAGGAAGTGGTGGAAGCCTATTACACCACCGGCCATTACAGCGTCTTTATTAAAGTGATGTGCCGCTCGATCGACGCGTTGCAACAGGTACTTATCAACAAGATCCAGACCATCGACGAGATCCAGTCCACCGAAACGCTGATCTCGCTGCAGAACCCCATTATGCGCACCATCGTGCCGTAACCCGCCAAATTGCATACCCACATTATCCACAGGTAGATCCCAGCCGATTCACAGCGTACAATGCAGCCACTTTGAGTGAGAAGGTTGGGATCGTTGGTTCATGGCAGACATTACTCTGATCAGTGGCAGTACGCTTGGCAGCGCCGAATACGTGGCTGAACATTTGGCTGAAAAGCTGGAAGACGCCGGCTTCTCTACCGAGATGCTGCACGGCCCTGAACTGGATGAACTGCCGTTGAACGGCCGCTGGCTGGTGGTCTCTTCCACGCACGGTGCCGGCGAACTGCCGGATAACCTTCAGCCGCTGTTGGAACAGATCGCTGAGCAGCAGCCGGATCTTTCCGAGGTGCAGTTCGGCGCCGTCGGTTTAGGCAGTTCGGAATACGACACCTTCTGCGGTGCGATCAAACAGATCGACGATCTATTGATCGCCAGAGGCGCTAAAAGGATCGGCGATCGTCTCGAGATCGACGTGACCGAGCATGAAATTCCCGAGGATCCGGCCGAGGAATGGGTAAAAAACTGGATTAATTTACTCTAATTCGTCTAAAGATCGTGCGAACGATTGTGGATAACTAAGCTTAAAAGCAGGGTAAAAGCCGTAGTTATCCCAATAACAACCGTAGTGCGCTTTTTGTCCTGTGTATAACAAGCCTTTTAGATCCCAGCTTATCTGCGTCGGGATCACCGATCATTCACAGCAAACGATCCTCCTTAATCTGCTGATCTTCATCGTGAATAGTCACTTATCCACAGAGGATCGCGATCCTAATAAGAGATCTAATAAAGAGATCTTTAAATAAAAAAGATCTTCTTTTAATTACCGACGATCCTGACCACTTGGTCGATCGTCTAAACTTGAGTAGAATCCCCGACCCCAGGGCAAATACGATAGTTCGCAATACGGCGAGGTGCAGTTCCATGTTTTATCCAGATCAATTTGACGTCATCATCATCGGTGGTGGCCATGCAGGTACCGAGGCCGCCATGGCCGCGGCGCGCATGGGACGTCAGACTTTATTATTGACACACAATATCGACACGCTGGGACAGATGTCCTGTAACCCGGCGATTGGCGGTATTGGTAAAGGGCATCTGGTTAAGGAAATTGATGCGCTCGGCGGCCTGATGGCGACAGCGATCGACCACGCCGGCATCCAGTTTAGGATACTAAACGCCAGCAAAGGCCCAGCCGTTCGCGCCACACGCGCTCAGGCGGATCGCGTGTTGTATCGCCAGGCTATCCGTACCGCGTTGGAGAACCAGCCCAATCTGATGATCTTCCAACAGCCGGTTGAGGATCTGATCGTCGAAAACGATCGCGTCGTGGGCGCCGTCACCCAAATGGGCCTGAAATTCCGCGCCAAAGCGGTGGTATTGACCGTAGGCACCTTCCTGGACGGCAAGATCCATATCGGCCTGGAAAATTACAGCGGCGGCCGCGCCGGGGATCCGCCTTCGATCTCGCTGTCTCAGCGTTTGCGTGAACTGCCGCTGCGCGTCAACCGCTTGAAAACCGGGACACCGCCACGCATCGACGCCCGCACTATCGATTTCAGCGTACTGGCGCCGCAACACGGCGATACGCCGGTGCCGGTATTCTCGTTCCTGGGCGATGCCAGCCAGCATCCGGAACAAATGGCGTGCTATATCACTCATACCAATGAGAAAACCCATGACGTGATCCGCAATAACCTCGATCGCAGCCCGATGTATGCCGGGATCATCGAAGGGATCGGCCCACGTTACTGCCCGTCGATCGAAGACAAGGTCATGCGCTTTGCCGATCGCAACGCGCACCAGATCTTCCTCGAGCCGGAAGGCCTGACCAGCAATGAGATTTACCCTAACGGGATCTCCACCAGCCTGCCGTTCGATGTGCAGATGCAGATCGTCCGTTCGATGGAAGGAATGCAAAACGCGCGTATTATTCGCCCTGGTTATGCTATCGAGTACGATTTCTTCGATCCGCGCGACCTGAAACCGACGCTGGAAAGCAAATTCATTCAGGGGCTGTTCTTTGCCGGTCAAATCAACGGCACCACCGGGTATGAAGAAGCCGCCGCACAGGGGCTGCTGGCCGGTCTGAACGCCGGTCGCTTCGCTGCCGAACAAGAAGGCTGGGCGCCACGTCGCGATCAGGCTTATCTCGGCGTGCTGGTGGACGACCTCAGCACCCTCGGCACCAAAGAACCGTACCGCATGTTTACCTCACGCGCCGAGTATCGTCTGATGCTGCGCGAAGACAACGCCGATCTCCGCCTGACGGAAAAAGGCCGTGAACTCGGCCTGGTGGACGACGTGCGTTGGGCGCGCTACAGCGAGAAGCTGGAGCGGATCGAACGTGAGCGTCAGCGCCTGCGCGACATCTGGATGCATCCGCATGCCGAGAACGTCGAACAGGTCAATGCGTTGCTGAAAGCGCCGCTGTCACGCGAAGCAAACGGCGAAGAGCTGCTGCGCCGTCCGGAAATGGACTACGCGCAATTGACCGCCACCGAGGCCTTCGCGCCGCCGTTGGACGATGTACAAGCCGCCGAGCAGGTTGAGATCCAGGTCAAATACGAAGGCTACATCGCTCGTCAGCAGGAAGAGATCGAAAAACAGCAGCGCAACGAGAACACCGTGTTGCCGTTGGATCTCGACTACCGTCAGGTTTCGGGGTTGTCGAACGAAGTGATCGCCAAACTGAACGATCACAAACCGAACTCCATCGGCCAGGCTTCACGCATCTCCGGCATTACGCCGGCGGCGATCTCGATTTTGCTGATTTGGCTGAAAAAGCAGGGGCTGCTGCGCCGCAGCGCATAAATCCCGCATCCAGGCGGCCGTTTGCTCAACCCGTAGCCAAACGGCCGCTGACATCACCTGCGCGCTGAATTATCATAGGCGCCTCATTGCGCCAGCTAACCATCCGCTGGTCGTTCAGCGCCTGCCAGAGGATCCGTTGTGCAAAAAAAATTAGACTCGCTGCTCGCGGCAGCAGGCATTGAGCTGCCCGATCAGCAGAAACAGCAGCTGCTGGGCTATGTCGGCATGCTGGATAAGTGGAACAAGGCTTATAACCTCACGTCGGTGCGCGATCCGCAGCAAATGCTGGTGCGCCACATCCTCGACAGCATCGTGGTCAACCCGCATCTGCAGGGATCGCGTTTTATCGATGTCGGCACCGGCCCCGGTTTACCGGGCATTCCGCTGGCGATCGTGCGTCCGGATGCGCATTTCACGCTGCTCGACAGCCTGGGCAAGCGCGTGCGTTTCCTGCGCCAGGTGCAGCATGAACTGGGCCTGAACAATATCGAGCCGGTTCAGAGCCGCGTTGAAGCGTTTCCGGCCGAGCCGCCGTTCGACGGCGTGATCAGCCGGGCGTTCGCTTCGCTGCAGGATATGCTGTCCTGGTGCCATCACCTGCCGGCGAAAGGGCAGGGGCGTTTTTACGCATTGAAAGGCGTGCGCCCGGATGAAGAATTGGCGCACCTGCCGGAGGGCGTTAGCCTGGAGTCTATCGTGCGGTTGCAGGTGCCTGAACTGGAAGGCGAACGCCATCTGGTGGTGCTTAAGGCAAACTGAGTTTGTTTTTGATCAAACAAGCGTGAATTAACGGTAGTACGGCGTGTAAAGGTAAGCAGGCTAATTAGTTGGTCGCTTTTTTTAGTTAATTTACTTTCTATTAACACAAAAAACGCGGCTAATTAGCGACAATAGAGTAATTGCAATTAGAAATAGTCACGTTAGCAATCATGTGCGAAAGATTGGCCTTTGCTGCTAATGTTAATTGGCTGTTGGAATATTGCCCCGTTGCTTGTCAATAAAAGGTTTTCATCGGGTATACGGATTGTTTTTGAACAGTTAACTGATAATGTTTTGATTTATATAATCTTTTGATCGCTCAAATTGCTAAAGACGGTTTGATTGTCCATCGGCTATAAATCAGTGAAGGGCATTATTGTGATCGGCTTCGCGTTTCTAAACGCAACGCTGGAATAATCAGACAATTAAATGCGCCCTATTATTCCGACCGTTTTCTTGTGAAAATAGGCTGGAATAGGGAAATTTAAATAATTGTTCACCTTTTCGCTACTTATCGATTGAATTCGTTGGTATGCCCCGTATAATTTGCTCGTTTTTTGCTGCTTGACTCAGGACAGCAAAAACAGTTGTATACGTCACTCAGCATACCCCCTCTGGGGTACGGAGAGAACAAACGTCATGTCTGTGTCCCTATACAGCGGGAAAGTCGCACGCAAACTGCTGTTTTTGCAGTTAATGACTTTTGTTCTGATCAGCGTTGCTTTCTGGCTGAAAAGCCCGGAATGGAGCGCTTCGGCGTTGGCAGGCGGTCTCGCCGCCTGGTTGCCGAGTGCAATGTTTATGCTGTTTGCCTTGCGCCATCAGGCGCAAACGCCGGCGCCCGGTAGGGTTGCCTGGTCGTTCGCCATCGGCGAGGGGCTAAAGGTCGTGATCACCATCGTTTTGCTGATCGTGGCGCTGGGGGTGTTCAAGGCGGAGTTTATACCGCTTGGCCTGACCTATTTAGCGGTGTTAGTGGTGCAGATAGTGGCACCGGCCGTGATTAACAGTTACCGAACTTAACTAAATAAGGGTAAGAGGCATCATGTCTGCAGGAGAAGTCTTGACTCCACAGGAGTATATCGGTCACCACCTGACGCAGCTTCAGGTCGGGACTGGGTTCTGGTCGATCAACATCGACTCGATGTTTTTCTCCGTCGTCCTCGGGGCGCTTTTCCTGGTGATCTTCCGCAAAGTGGCCAAAAACGCCACCAGCGGCGTGCCGGGTAAACTGCAAACCGCCGTGGAGCTGGTAGTCGGTTTCGTCGACAGCAGCGTGCGCGACATGTACCACGGCAAGAGCAAGGTGATTGCGCCGCTGGCGCTGACCGTGTTCGTCTGGGTGTTCCTGATGAACCTGATGGACTTGCTGCCCATCGACTTCCTGCCTTACGTTGGCGAACACATCCTCGGCCTGCCTGCGCTGCGCGTCGTGCCTACCGCCGATGTGAACGTCACGCTGTCGATGGCGCTGGGCGTGTTTATCCTGATTCTGTTCTATAGCATCAAAATGAAAGGCGTTGGCGGGTTCGTTAAAGAGTTGACCATGCAGCCGTTCAACCACCCTGTATTCATTCCTATCAACCTGATTCTTGAAGGTGTCAGCCTGCTGTCCAAACCTGTTTCACTGGGTCTGCGACTGTTCGGCAACATGTATGCGGGTGAGTTGATCTTCATCCTGATTGCCGGCCTGTTGCCGTGGTGGTCACAGTGGGTCCTGAGCTTGCCTTGGGCTATCTTCCACATCCTGATCATTACGCTTCAAGCCTTTATTTTCATGGTTCTGACGATCGTCTATCTGTCGATGGCATCTGAAGAGCACTGATTTTCTTAAAACACTTGCACTTTTAAACTGAAACAAACTGGAGACTGTCATGGAAAACCTGAGTATGGATCTGCTGTACATGGCTGCCGCTGTGATGATGGGTTTAGCGGCAATCGGTGCTGCGATCGGTATCGGCATCCTGGGTGGTAAATTCTTGGAAGGCGCTGCTCGTCAGCCTGACCTGATTCCTCTGCTGCGTACACAGTTCTTTATCGTTATGGGTCTGGTCGACGCCATCCCGATGATCGCTGTAGGTCTGGGTCTGTACGTGATGTTCGCCGTCGCGTAAGTAGAGCAACCCTCTACGACGTAACCAAACTATTAACTTTTAAAGAGGCATTGTGCTGTGAATCTTAACGCAACAATCCTCGGCCAGGCCATCGCGTTCGTTCTGTTTGTCTGGTTCTGCATGAAGTACGTATGGCCGCCGATCATGGCTGCCATCGAGAAACGTCAGAAAGAAATCGCTGACGGCCTCGCTTCTGCAGAGCGTGCCAAAAAAGATCTGGACTTAGCGCAAGCCAATGCGACCGACCAGCTGAAAACTGCCAAAGCAGAAGCTCAGGTGATCATCGAGCAAGCGAACAAACGCAAAGCTCAGATCATGGATGAAGCGAAAGCCGAAGCCGAGCAGGAACGTAACAAAATCGTGGCGCAGGCTCAGGCTGAGATCGAAGCCGAACGTAAGCGCGCTCGTGAAGAGTTGCGTAAGCAAGTCGCGATGCTGGCAATTGCCGGCGCCGAGAAGATCATCGAACGTTCCGTGGATGAAGCTGCTAACAGCGACATCGTTGATAAACTGGTCGCTGAACTGTAAGGAGGGAGGGGCTGATGTCTGAATTTGTAACTGTAGCTCGCCCCTACGCCAAAGCAGCTTTTGACTTTGCCGTTGAGCACCAAAGCGTAGAGCGCTGGCAGGACATGCTGGCGTTTGCGGCTGAAGTCACTCGCAATGAACAGATTTCTGAACTGCTGTCTGGCGCGGTTGCGCCAGAAACGCTGTCCAAGACGTTCATCGCGGTTTGTGGCGATCGGCTCGACGAACATGGCCAGAACTTTATCCGTGTAATGGCCGAAAATGGACGTTTACTGGTTCTTCCTGCCGTGCTGCAGCAGTTCATCGAACTGCGCGCCTCGCTGGAATCCACCGTCGAAGTCGAAGTGCTCTCTGCGAGCGCGCTGAGCGACGAACAGCAGGCGAAAATCGCCGCTGCGATGGAAAAACGTCTGTCACGCAAAGTTAAGCTGAATTGCAAAATTGACAAGTCTGTACTGGCCGGCATCGTTGTTCGCGCCGGCGATATGGTGATTGATGGCAGCGTTCGCGGTCGTCTTGAACGCCTGACAGACGTCTTGCAGTCTTAAGGGGACTGGAGCATGCAACTGAATTCCACCGAAATCAGCGAACTGATCAAGCAGCGCATTGCTCAGTTCAATGTAGTGAGCGAAGCTCACAATGAAGGTACTATCGTTTCCGTCAGCGACGGGATCATCCGCGTACACGGCCTGGCCGAAGTTATGCAGGGCGAAATGATCGCGCTGCCTGGCAACCGTTACGCAATCGCATTGAACCTGGAGCGCGACTCCGTTGGTGCCGTGGTCATGGGTCCGTACGCGGATCTGGCCGAAGGCATGAAGGTTAAATGCACCGGCCGTATCCTGGAAGTTCCAGTCGGTCGTGGTCTGCTGGGCCGCGTCGTTAACACCCTGGGCGCGCCAATCGACGGCAAAGGCCCGATTGAAAACGACGGTTTCTCTCCGGTAGAAGCTATCGCCCCAGGCGTTATCGAGCGTCAGTCCGTTGATCAGCCGGTTCAGACTGGCTACAAATCCGTTGACGCCATGATTCCAATCGGCCGCGGCCAGCGTGAGCTGGTGATCGGTGACCGTCAGACCGGTAAAACCGCGCTGGCGATCGATGCGATCATCAACCAACGCGACTCCGGCATCAAATGTGTTTACGTGGCTATCGGCCAGAAAGCGTCCACCATCGCTAACGTGGTGCGCAAACTGGAAGAGCACGGCGCACTGGCCAACACCATCGTGGTGGTGGCGACCGCTTCCGAATCCGCTGCACTGCAATACCTGGCGCCATACGCCGGTTGCGCAATGGGCGAATACTTCCGTGACCGCGGTGAAGATGCGCTGATCGTGTACGATGACCTGTCCAAGCAGGCCGTTGCTTACCGCCAGATTTCCCTGCTGCTTCGTCGTCCGCCAGGTCGTGAAGCTTACCCAGGCGACGTATTCTACCTGCACTCCCGCTTGCTGGAGCGTGCAGCGCGCGTTAACGCCGAGTACGTTGAAGCCTTCACCAAAGGTGAAGTTAAAGGTAAAACCGGTTCACTGACCGCTCTGCCGATCATTGAAACCCAGGCGGGTGACGTTTCCGCGTTCGTTCCGACCAACGTAATCTCGATTACCGATGGTCAGATCTTCCTGGAATCCAACCTGTTCAACTCCGGTATTCGTCCGGCAGTTAACCCGGGTATCTCCGTATCCCGTGTTGGTGGCGCCGCGCAGACCAAGATCATGAAGAAACTGTCCGGTGGTATCCGTACCGCGCTGGCGCAGTATCGTGAACTGGCTGCGTTCTCCCAGTTCGCCTCCGATCTGGACGACGCGACCCGCAAACAGCTGAGCCACGGTCAGAAAGTGACCGAGCTGCTGAAACAGAAACAGTATGCGCCGATGTCGGTTGCACAACAGTCTCTGGTGCTGTTTGCCGCAGAACGCGGTTACCTGAACGACGTCGAAGTCGCCAAAGTGGTGAGCTTCGAAGCCGCGCTGGTGGCCTATGCGGACCGCGAGCACGCCGAGCTGCTGAACCACATCAACCAAACTGGCAACTTCAATGATGAGATCGAGGGCAAGTTGAAAGACGTCCTCGAGACCTTCAAGAAAACCCAGTCCTGGTAACGCCGAACGGTCCTGCTGTTGAAAGACAGCAGGCCGTCTGGCACTGAGGAGAAGCAGAGATGGCCGGCGCAAAAGAGATACGTAGTAAGATCGCTAGCGTGCAAAACACGCAAAAGATCACTAAAGCGATGGAAATGGTCGCCGCCTCCAAAATGCGTAAATCGCAGGATCGCATGGCGGCCAGCCGTCCTTATGCAGAGACCATGCGCAAAGTGATTGGTCACCTTGCGTTAGGGAATCTGGAGTACAAGCACCCGTACCTGGATGAGCGTGACGTTAAGCGCGTTGGGTATCTGGTGGTGTCTACTGACCGTGGTCTCTGCGGCGGCTTGAACATCAACCTGTTCAAAAAGCTGCTGGCGGAGATGAAAGCCTGGTCCGAAAAAGGCGTCGAAACCGATTTGGCGCTGATTGGCTCTAAAGCGGCCTCTTTCTTTGGTTCCGTGGGCGGCAACGTGGTTGCCCAGGTGACCGGCATGGGGGATAAACCTTCCCTGTCGGATCTGATCGGGCCGGTGAAAGTGATGCTGCAGGCCTACGACGAAGGTCGTTTGGACAAGCTGTACATTGTCAGCAACAAATTTGTTAATACGATGTCCCAAGAGCCGCAGGTGCTTCAGCTGCTGCCGTTACCGCCAGCCGATGACGAAGAGCTGAAGAAAACGCCTTGGGATTACCTGTATGAACCGGATCCAAAAGTGCTGCTTGATACCTTGCTGCGCCGCTATGTGGAGTCGCAGGTTTATCAGGGCGTCGTGGAAAACCTGGCCAGCGAGCAGGCCGCACGAATGGTCGCGATGAAAGCCGCAACCGATAACGGCGGTAGCCTGATCAAAGAGCTGCAGTTGGTATACAACAAGGCGCGTCAGGCCAGCATCACTCAGGAACTCACCGAGATCGTTTCGGGAGCCTCCGCGGTTTAAGCTAGGTTTACGAATTACGTAGAGGATTCAAGATGGCTACTGGAAAGATTATCCAGGTAATCGGCGCCGTGGTGGACGTCGAGTTCCCTCAGGATGCCGTACCAAAAGTGTACGACGCCCTTGAGGTAGAAAACGGCACCGAAAAACTGGTGTTGGAAGTTCAGCAACAGCTGGGCGGTGGCGTGGTTCGCTGTATCGCAATGGGGACCTCCGACGGTCTGCGTCGCGGTCTGAAAGTGAACAACCTGGACCACCCGATTGAAGTGCCGGTGGGTAAAGCTACCCTGGGCCGTATCATGAACGTATTGGGTCAACCCATCGACATGAAAGGCGACATCGGCGAAGAAGAGCGTTGGGCGATTCACCGCGCGGCGCCAAGCTACGAAGAGCTGTCCAGCTCCCAGGAACTGCTGGAAACCGGTATCAAGGTAATGGACCTGATTTGTCCATTCGCCAAGGGCGGTAAAGTCGGTCTGTTCGGCGGTGCGGGCGTAGGTAAAACCGTAAACATGATGGAGCTGATCCGTAACATCGCGATCGAGCACTCCGGTTATTCCGTGTTTGCGGGCGTGGGCGAGCGTACTCGTGAGGGTAACGACTTCTACCACGAAATGACCGACTCCAACGTTCTGGACAAAGTATCCCTGGTTTACGGCCAGATGAACGAGCCACCAGGTAACCGTCTGCGCGTTGCGCTGACCGGTCTGACCATGGCGGAGAAATTCCGTGACGAAGGCCGTGACGTTCTGCTGTTCGTTGACAACATCTACCGTTATACCCTGGCCGGTACCGAAGTGTCCGCACTTCTGGGCCGTATGCCATCCGCGGTAGGTTATCAGCCGACGCTGGCGGAAGAGATGGGCGTTCTGCAAGAACGTATCACCTCGACCAAGACCGGTTCCATCACTTCCGTACAGGCCGTTTACGTTCCTGCGGATGACTTGACTGACCCGTCTCCAGCCACCACCTTTGCGCACTTGGACGCAACCGTGGTACTGAGCCGTAACATCGCTTCTCTGGGTATCTACCCGGCCGTTGACCCGCTGGATTCCACCAGCCGTCAGCTGGATCCGCTGGTTGTTGGCCAGGAGCACTACGACGTAGCGCGTGGCGTGCAGTCCATTCTGCAACGCTACCAGGAACTGAAAGATATCATCGCGATCCTGGGTATGGACGAGCTGTCTGAAGAAGACAAACTGGTCGTATCCCGTGCGCGTAAGATCCAACGCTTCCTGTCTCAGCCGTTCTTCGTGGCAGAAGTCTTCACCGGTTCTCCGGGCAAGTTCGTATCGCTGAAAGACACCATCCGTGGTTTCAAAGGCATTATGGACGGCGACTATGACCACCTGCCGGAGCAGGCGTTCTACATGGTTGGCACCATTGAAGAAGCAGTGGAAAAAGCCAAGAAACTGTAACGCCTTGAGAGGAGGGTGATATGGCTATGACTTACCATCTGGATGTAGTCAGCGCGGAAAAACAGATGTTTTCCGGCCTGGTGCAGAAGATCCAGGTGACAGGCAGCGAAGGTGAACTGGGGATCTTCCCTGGCCATGCGCCGCTGCTGACTGCCATCAAGCCTGGCATGGTGCGTATTGTTAAGCAGCACGGTGAAGAAGAGTTCATCTACCTGTCCGGCGGCATCCTCGAGGTGCAGCCGAGCGTGGTTACCGTGCTGGCGGACACTGCTATCCGTGGTACTGACCTCGACGAAGCGAGAGCGTTGGAAGCTAAGCGTAAAGCTGAAGAACACATTCGCAGCTCTCATGGCGATGTCGACTATGCTCAGGCATCCGCTGAACTGGCGAAAGCGATCGCAAAACTGCGCGTTATCGAGCTCACCAGAAAAGCGATGTAATGTTTGGGTGCAGAGCACCCAACTTTAAGAAAGCGGCCTATAGGGTCGCTTTTTTTTTACTTTAAAATAAGTATTTCAGCCCGGCGTAGAAAGTGGTATGTAACCCTGATATCCAGGGTGGAGCCGTCGCCAATCACCGACAGTTTTTTCGTCCTGAAGCCTAATTGGACATGATGGTGGCAGGCCAAGCGCTGCGCGGCCTGCGACGGTTTCGTGATGAGAAATATGTAGTAATATCGTCGCTAAACGGTTTTACTTTCGTCTATCAAAATGGAGTTATCAGGTTGCTTATGTCGAACAGCGCAATGAGCGTGGTTATCCTCGCCGCAGGCAAGGGTACGCGCATGTATTCCGATCTTCCCAAAGTGTTGCATCCGTTGGCCGGCAAGCCGATGGTACAACACGTCATTGATGCCGCGATGAAACTGGGCGCGCAACATGTACACCTGGTATACGGCCATGGCGGCGATCTGCTGAAAAGCACGTTGACCGAAGGCGCGCTGAACTGGGTGCTGCAGGCCGAGCAACTGGGCACTGGCCATGCGATGCAGCAGGCGGCGCCGCATTTTGCCGACGATGAAGACGTGTTGATGCTGTATGGCGACGTGCCGTTGATCTCCGTCGATACGCTCACGCGCCTGTTGGCGGCCAAGCCGCAGGGCGGCATCGGCCTGCTGACGGTCAAGCTGGACGTTCCGAGTGGCTATGGCCGCATCGTGCGAGAGCAGGGTGACGTGGTGGGCATCGTCGAACACAAGGACGCCAGCGAAGCGCAGCGTCAGATCAATGAGATCAATACCGGCATCCTGGTGGCGAATGGGCGCGATCTGAAGCGCTGGCTGGGGATGTTGAACAACGACAACGCTCAGGGCGAGTTTTACATCACCGATATCATTGCGTTGGCGCATGCCGACGGCAAGAAAATCGAAGCCGTGCACCCATCGCGTTTGAGCGAAGTGGAAGGCGTGAACAACCGACAGCAGCTGGCGACCCTGGAGCGCGTGTTCCAGTCGGAACAGTCTGAAAAACTGCTGCTGGCCGGCGTAATGTTGTTGGATCCGGCGCGTTTCGACCTGCGCGGTGAACTTGTTCACGGCCGCGACATCACTATTGATGCGAATGTGATTATCGAAGGTCACGTCAAGCTGGGCGACCGGGTGAAAATCGGCGCCGGCTGCGTGCTGAAAAACTGCGTGATCGGTGATGACTGCGAGATCAGCCCTTACAGCGTGCTGGAAGACAGCGTGCTGGAAGCCGCCTGCTCCGTTGGGCCGTTCGCCCGCCTGCGCCCTGGCGCGGAGCTGGCAACAGGGGCCCACGTCGGCAACTTCGTGGAAATGAAAAAGGCGCGATTGGGCAAAGGCTCCAAGGCCGGTCACCTCAGCTACCTGGGCGATGCCGACATTGGAGATGACGTGAATATCGGCGCCGGCACCATCACCTGCAATTACGATGGCGCCAACAAGCACAAGACGCTGATCGGCGATGGCGTGTTCGTCGGTTCCGATACTCAGCTGGTGGCGCCGGTGTCGGTCGGCAAAGGGGCCACCATTGCCGCCGGCACCACGGTGACGCGAGATATCGCCGAAAACGAACTGGTGCTGAGCCGCGTCAAGCAGGTGCACATTCAGGGCTGGCAGCGCCCGGTGAAGAAGAAGTCATAGTGTGTTTTGCGTTGGGCTCCATTCACGAGCCCAATACAAAACATAATAACCCCCACCATCTACAGGCTCGGGGGACGCACGGTAAAACCGGCAAAAATCAGGTCAAGGCATCGAAAACGCCCATAAAAGGCGTTCATTAGGAATATAACCGAATGTGTGGAATTGTAGGCGCAGTAGCGCAACGTGATATCGCAGAAATTCTGCTGGAAGGTTTACGTCGTCTTGAGTACCGCGGTTACGACTCCGCCGGTCTGGCGGTGGTCGACGATCAAGGCAACGTCAGTCGCCTGCGTCGCGTAGGCAAGGTGCAAAAACTGGCCGAAGCGGCGGAGCAGACCGATCTGCACGGCGGCACCGGCATCGCTCACACCCGTTGGGCAACGCACGGTGAACCGACCGAAGCGAACGCGCACCCGCATGTTTCCGACTACATTACCGTGGTGCATAACGGCATCATCGAAAACCACGAGCCGCTGCGCGAACTGCTGATCGAACGCGGTTACCGCTTCAACTCTGAAACCGACACCGAAGTGATCGCGCACCTGGTGCACTGGGAACAGCTGCAGGGCGGTACGCTGCTCGAAGTGGTTCAGCGCGTGATCCCACAGCTGCGCGGCGCTTACGGCACCGTGGTGATGGACAGCCGCGATCCGAGCGTATTGGTCGCGGCGCGCTCCGGCAGCCCGCTGGTTATCGGTCGCGGCGTCGGGGAAAACTTCATCGCTTCCGATCAGCTGGCGTTGCTGCCGGTCACCCGCCGCTTCATCTTCCTGGAAGAAGGCGATGTGGTGGAGGTGACTCGCCGCACCGTCAACATCTTCGACAAGCAGGGTAACGCCATCGAGCGCCCTGAGATCGAATCCCAGGTGCAGTATGACGCCGGCGACAAGGGCGCTTACCGCCACTACATGCAAAAAGAGATTTACGAACAGCCGCTGGCGCTGAAAAACACCCTGGAAGGGCGTTTCAGTCATGGCCAAATCAACCTGAGCGAGCTGGGCCCGCACGCCGACGAGCTGCTGGCCAAGGTGCAGCACGTGCAGATCATCGCCTGTGGGACTTCTTACCACTCCGGGATGGTGGCGCGTTACTGGTTCGAAGCGCTGGCCGGCGTGCCGTGCGATGTCGAGATCGCGTCCGAATTCCGTTACCGCAAATCGGCGGTGCGTCCGGGCAGCCTGATCATCACCCTGTCGCAGTCCGGCGAAACCGCCGACACGTTAGCGGCGCTGCGTCTGTCCAAAGAGCTGGGTTATCTCGGTTCGCTGGCCGTTTGTAACGTTGCGGGGTCTTCGCTGGTGCGCGAATCCGATCTGGCGTTGATGACCAAAGCGGGCACGGAAATCGGCGTTGCTTCGACCAAAGCCTTTACCACGCAGCTCACCGTGCTGTTGATGCTGGTGGCGCGCCTGGGCCGTCTGAAAGGCATGGCGGAAAGCGTGGAGCAGGAGATTGTGCACGGCCTGCAGGCGCTGCCGGCGCGTATTGAGCAGATGCTGTCGATGGATAAAGAGATCGAAGCGCTGGCGGAAGGTTTCTCGGACAAACATCATGCGCTGTTCCTCGGCCGCGGCGATCAGTACCCGATCGCCATGGAAGGGGCGCTGAAGCTGAAAGAGATCTCCTATATTCACGCTGAAGCTTATGCGGCGGGTGAGTTGAAACACGGCCCGCTGGCGCTGATCGACGCCGATATGCCGGTGATCGTGGTGGCGCCGAACAACGAACTGCTGGAAAAGCTGAAGTCCAACATTGAAGAAGTGCGCGCGCGCGGCGGTCAGCTGTACGTGTTCGCCGATCAGGACGCCGGCTTCGTCAGCAGCGAAGGCATGACCATCATTCCTCTGCCGCACGTTGAGGAAATCGTGGCGCCGATCTTCTACACCGTGCCGTTGCAGCTGCTGTCTTACCATGTGGCGCTGATCAAGGGCACCGACGTTGACCAGCCGCGCAACCTGGCGAAGTCTGTCACCGTAGAGTAATTTGCCGCAGGTAAACTGCAAAAGCCGGCCTTCGCGCCGGCTTTTTTCATGAGTGACCTTAAAGATGACAGCGCGACCGATTCGGCGATAAACATTGTCATATTCAAGCGGATAGGCCGTGCCCAAACGGTTTTTTGTTGTTTGGCAATTGCGCTATTTTTTATTTAACTTATTGATTTTTAATTAAACAAACCCCTCTCAAGCACGCTGTAATATAACTGTCATATTGCGTACATTTTTCTGTCACCAAACTGTCCTATTTTCCCTCCTGCAGCAATACTTACTCTGATTAAAACGACTCGACGTCGATTTTAAGTATCCCATTAGGAGGGATTATGAAACTGATGCGTACCACCGTCGCCAGTATTGTGGCAGCGACCTTCTCCCTGACCGCCGTGTCCGCGTTCGCTGCTGCCAGCCTGACCGGTGCAGGTGCGACATTCCCCGCTCCGGTTTACGCCAAGTGGGCAGATTCTTATCAGAAAGAAACCGGCAACAAAGTTAACTATCAGGGCATCGGCTCCTCTGGCGGCGTGAAGCAAATCGTGGCCAACACCGTTGACTTTGGCGCTTCCGACGCCCCGCTGTCTGACGACAAACTGGCGGCCGATGGCCTGTTCCAGTTCCCGACCGTGATCGGCGGCGTGGTGCTGGCTGTGAATATCCCGGGCATCAAATCCGGCGAACTGACGCTGGACGGTAAAACCCTGGGCGATATCTACCTGGGCAACGTCAAAAAGTGGAACGATCCGGCTATCACCAAGCTGAACCCAGGCGTGAAACTGCCTGACCAGAACATTGCCGTGGTGCGCCGCGCCGACGGTTCCGGCACCTCGTTCGTGTTTACCAGCTACCTGTCCAAGGTGAACGCGCAGTGGAAAGAGAAGATCGGCGCCGGTTCTACCGTTAACTGGCCGACCGGTCTGGGCGGCAAAGGCAACGACGGCATCGCCGCCTTCGTTCAGCGTCTGCCTGGCTCTATCGGCTACGTAGAATACGCTTACGCCAAGCAGAACAACCTGGCTTACACCAAGCTGGTGTCCGCCGACGGCAAACCGGTCAGCCCGACCGAAGAGAGCTTCAGCAACGCCGCCAAGGGTGCGGATTGGAGCAAAACCTTCGCTCAGGATCTGACTGACCAGAAAGGCGACAACGTGTGGCCAATCACCTCCACCACCTTCATCCTGGTGCATAAAGAGCAGAAAAACCCTGCTCAGGGCGCCGAAGTGCTGAAGTTCTTCGACTGGGCCTACAAAACCGGCGGCAAGCAGGCTAACGAACTGGATTACGCCACCCTGCCGAAAGAAGTGGTTGAGCAGGTGCGTGCGGCCTGGAAAACCAACGTAAAAGACAGTTCAGGTAAAGCGCTGTACTAACAACGCAGGGGCGCGGGTTCGCCGCGCCCCACACAGTTCTTCAGGCTCCGATCCCGGTTGGGGCTGCCAGGGTTCAAACAGAGAGTAATCTATGGCTGAGTACAAGCCGACCATCAAAGCACCGGGCAAAAACGGTGACATCATTTTCAGCGCGCTGGTGAGACTGGCTGCGCTGATTACCCTATTGTTGCTGGGCGGCATCATCGTTTCGCTGATCTTCGCCTCCTGGCCAAGCATGCAGAAATTCGGCTTCGCCTTCCTGTGGACCAAAGAGTGGGACGCGCCGGCGGAGCAGTTCGGCGCGCTGGTGCCTATCTACGGCACCGTGGTCACCTCGCTCATCGCGCTGATTATCGCCGTGCCGGTGAGTTTCGGCATCGCGCTGTTCCTGACCGAACTGGCGCCGAACTGGTTGAAGCGGCCGCTGGGTATCGCCATTGAGCTGCTGGCGGCCATCCCGAGCATCGTCTACGGCATGTGGGGCCTGTTCGTGTTCGCCCCGCTGTTCGCCGAATATTTCCAGACGCCGGTGGGCGAAGTGCTGTCGGGCATTCCTATCGTCGGCGAGTTGTTCTCCGGCCCGGCCTTCGGCATCGGCATTCTGGCCGCCGGGGTTATCCTGGCTATCATGATCATTCCTTACATCGCCGCGGTGATGCGCGACGTGTTCGAACAGACGCCGGTAATGATGAAAGAGTCGGCCTACGGCATCGGCTGCACCACCTGGGAAGTCATCTGGCGCATCGTGCTGCCGTTCACCAAAAACGGCGTCATCGGCGGCGTGATGCTGGGTCTGGGCCGAGCGCTGGGGGAGACCATGGCGGTAACCTTTATCATCGGCAACACCTACCAGCTCGACAGCGCTTCGCTGTACATGCCGGGCAACAGCATCACCTCGGCGCTGGCCAACGAATTCGCCGAAGCCGAGTCCGGCGTGCACACCGCCGCACTGATGGAGCTGGGCCTGATTCTGTTTGTTATCACCTTTATCGTGCTGGCGCTGTCGAAACTGATGATCATGCGTCTGGCCAAGAATGAGGGGCGTTAACATGGCGACGATGGATATGCAAAACGCAGTCGTTCTGGCGGAAAGCCGCCGCAAAATGCAGGCCTGGCGCCGGCAGAAAAACCGCCTCGCGCTGTTCCTGTCGATGGCGACCATGGCGTTCGGGCTGTTCTGGCTGATCTGGATCCTTATCGCCACCGTGACCAAAGGCTTCGACGGCATGTCGCTGGCGCTGTTCACCGAGATGACCCCGCCGCCGAACACCGCGGGCGGCGGCTTGGCCAACGCCATCGCCGGCAGCGGGCTGTTGATCCTGTGGGCGACCATCTTCGGCACGCCGCTGGGCATCATGGCCGGTATTTACCTGGCGGAATACGGACGTAAATCCTGGTTGGCGGAAGTGATCCGCTTTATCAACGATATTCTGTTGTCTGCACCGTCGATCGTGGTGGGCCTGTTCGTTTACACCATTGTGGTGGCGAAGATGGAACACTTCTCCGGTTGGGCTGGCATCGTGGCGCTGGCGCTGCTGCAGGTGCCGATCGTCATTCGCACCACCGAGAACATGCTGAAACTGGTGCCGGATACGCTGCGCGAGGCCGCTTATGCGCTGGGCACGCCGAAATGGCGCATGATTTCCGCCATCACGCTGAAGGCGTCGGTGTCCGGCATCATCACCGGCGTGCTGCTGGCGATTGCGCGTATTGCGGGGGAAACGGCACCGCTGCTGTTCACCTCGCTGTCGAACCAGTTCTGGAGCACCGACCTGATGCAGCCGATCGCCAACCTGCCGGTGACCATCTTCAAATTCGCCATGAGCCCGTTCGCCGAATGGCAACAGCTGGCCTGGGCCGGGGTGCTGTTAATCACCCTGTGCGTACTGTTACTGAATATCCTGGCGCGCGTGATTTTCGCCAAGAAAAAGCATTCATAAAATTTTGAGCGCCGCTTTGGCGGCGCTGATGAAAAGAGAGAAGTCTTGATGAGTATGGTTACTGACGCTTCCAGCAGCAAAATTCAGGTACGCGATCTGAACTTCTACTACGGCAAATTCCATGCGCTGAAGAACATCACGCTGGATATCGCCAAGAACAAGGTCACCGCGTTTATCGGCCCATCCGGCTGTGGCAAGTCCACCCTGCTGCGCACCTTCAACAAGATGTACCAGCTGTACCCGGAACAGCGTGCGGAAGGCGGCATCCTGCTGGACGGCCAGAACATCCTGACCGACAACTCGGATATCGCGCTGCTGCGCGCCAAGGTCGGCATGGTGTTCCAAAAGCCGACGCCGTTCCCGATGTCGATTTACGACAACATCGCCTTCGGCGTTCGCCTGTTTGAAAAGCTGTCGCGCGCCGATATGGACGAGCGCGTGCAGTGGGCGCTGACCAAAGCGGCGCTGTGGAACGAAACCAAGGACAAGCTGCACCAGAGCGGCTACAGCCTCTCCGGCGGCCAGCAGCAGCGTCTGTGCATCGCCCGCGGCATCGCCATTCGTCCGGAAGTGTTGTTGCTGGATGAGCCTTGCTCGGCGCTGGATCCGATCTCCACCGGCAAGATTGAAGAGCTGATCAGCGAGCTGAAGGCTGATTACACCGTGGTGATCGTGACGCACAACATGCAGCAGGCGGCGCGCTGCTCCGACTCTACCGCATTTATGTATCTGGGCGAGCTGATCGAGTTCAGTGATACTGATAACCTGTTCACTGCGCCGCAGAAAAAGCAGACTGAAGACTACATCACTGGCCGTTATGGTTGATAGGAAGCATCATGGATAACCTGAATTTAAACAAACACATTTCCGGCCAGTTCAACGCAGAGCTCGAGCATATCCGCACCCAGGTGCTGACCATGGGCGGGCTGGTGGAGCAGCAGCTGACCGACGCCATCACCGCGATGCACAATCAGGATGGCGAGCTGGCCAAGCGCGTGATCGAAGGCGACGCCAAGGTCAACATGATGGAAGTGGCGATCGACGAAGCCTGCGTGCGCATTATCGCCAAGCGCCAGCCGACCGCCAGCGATCTGCGTCTGGTGATGGCGATCATCAAAACCATTTCCGAGCTGGAACGCATCGGCGACGTGGCGGACAAGATCTGCCGCACCGCGCTGGAGAAGTTCTCGCACCAGCACCAGCCGCTGCTGGTCAGCCTGGAGTCGCTGGGGCGCCACACCGTGCAGATGCTGCACGACGTGCTGGACGCGTTCGCGCGCATGGATCTGGACGAGGCGATCCGTATTTACCGTGAAGATAAAAAGGTCGACCAGGAATACGAAGGCATCGTACGTCAGCTGATGACCTACATGATGGAAGATTCGCGCACCATTCCGAGCGTGCTGACCGCGCTGTTCTGCGCTCGTTCTATCGAGCGTATCGGCGATCGCTGCCAGAACATCTGCGAATTTATCTTCTATTTCGTCAAAGGACAGGATTTCCGTCATTTGGGCGGCGACGCCCTGGAAAAGCTGCTGTCTCCGGGCGGTAAAGACGAAAAAGACGACTAACCCTTTCCGGGTAATATCCTTCCAAGGCGCGGTTTCCCGCGCCTTTATTCCATCTTAAGCTCGTAAAGATAAAAAGGTTATAAATATAGCTTTTTATATTATTTCCTGACCTATGTGGCGCTTGCTAGCTTATCCGCCAGCAGGACATCAACCACTTAGGAGCTTTCTATGAAACATCGCGCTTTGGCCTTAACGTTGTTAGCCAGTCTGACCGGTTTCGCCGCCGGCGCCGCGCACGCTGACAAACTTGACGATATCAAGCAAGCCGGCGTGGTGCGCATCGCGGTGTTCGACAGCAACCCGCCGTTCGGCTACATCGATCCGCAGAGCAAGAAGCTGGTGGGCTACGATGTGGATGTCGCCGACGCGATCGGCAAAGCGCTGGGGGTGAAAGTGGAGCTGCGCGCCACCAACCCGGCCAACCGCATTCCGCTGCTGGTGTCGAAGAAGGTTGACCTGATTGCCGCCAACTTCACCATTACCGACGAGCGCGCCAAGGAAGTGAACTTCAGCGTGCCGTACTTCGCCACTGGCCAGAAATTCATCGCCCGCAAAGGCGTGTTGAAAACGCCGGAAGACATCAAGAAGCTGCGCATCGGCGCGGATAAGGGCACGGTGCAGGAAATCACCCTGCGCGAGCGTTTCCCGACGGCGAAAGTGATCTCCTACGATGATACCCCGCTGGCGTTCGTGGCGCTGCGTAACGGCAACGTGCAGGCGATCACTCAGGACGACGCCAAGCTGGTCGGCCTGCTCGGCAACCTGCCGGCGGCGCAAAAGGCGGAGTTTGAAATTTCGCCGTTCAGCCTGACCAAAGAGTATCAGGGCGTCGGCATTCCCAAGGGTGAAGATCGCCTGACCGCCGCGGTGAACGAGACGCTGATCAAGCTGGAAAAAGACGGCGAAGCGGTTAAGATTTACGATCGCTGGTTCGGGCCGGAAACCAAATCCGCTCAACCGCGCGGCGATTTCAAAATCGCGCCTTTGGATCAGCAACCAAAAGCCTGACTTAACCGCTTGCGGTGAGATAGGCACGGAGGGGCGCAGCTTGCTGCGCCCCTGATGCATTCTGCAAGACAAGGATTGAACATGAACCTGGACTGGCTGCTGGCGCCGCAATACCTGAGCTGGCTGTGGCACGGTTTTCTGCTGACGCTGTGGCTTTCCGCCTGTGCGGGGCTGGCGGCTACGCTGCTGGGCTTTGTGCTGGCGGCGATGCGCGACAGCAGCCTGCGGCCGTTGCGCTGGCTGGCGATGGGGTACAGTTCGCTGTTTCGCAATACGCCGCTGCTGGTGCAGCTGTTCTTCTGGTACTTCGCCGCCGGGCAGATCCTGCCGTCCGCCGCCATGCAGTGGCTGAACAGCGCCCATCAGGTTGGCCCGCTTGAGTGGCCGTCATTCGAGTTTCTCGCCGGTTTCTTCGGCCTGACGCTGTACTCCACCGCCTTTATCGCCGAAGAGATCCGCTCCGGCATTCGCGGCGTCGCCGGCGGGCAGAAATATGCCGCTCAGGCGCTGGGGCTGACCGGCTGGCAGGCGATGCGCTATGTGGTGCTGCCGCAGGCGCTGAAAATCGCGCTGCCGCCGCTGCTGGGCCAATACATGAACGTGATCAAGAACTCGTCGTTGACCATGGCGATCGGCGTGACCGAACTCTCTTACGCCTCGCGTCAGGTCGAAACCGAAACCCTGCGCACTTTCCAGGCGTTCGGCGTGGCGACGGTACTGTATATCGCCATCATCGCGCTGCTGGAAGGCTGGGGCATGTGGCGACAACAGCGTAAACCGCTGGGAGGGCATTGAGATGGATTTCAGCGTGATTCACGACAACCTGGGCTACCTGCTGTGGGGCACCTGGCCGGATGGGCCGCTGGGCGGCGCGGCGCTGACGTTGGCGATCAGTCTGATGGCCGGGGTCGCCTCGGCGGTGCTCGGCACCCTGCTCGGCGTGGCGCTGGCGATGTCGCGCGGCATCGCCGCCGGGCTGCTGGCGGCGGTGTTGGGCTTTTTCCGCGCCATTCCGGTCATCATGCTGATCTTCTGGACCTATTTCCTGTTGCCGATGGTGTTTGGCGTCGAGATCCCGGAAATCACCACCGTCGTGTGCGCGCTGGCGCTGATCGCCTCGGCCTATCTGGCCCATGCGGTGAAAGCCGGCATCGCCGCGATCGGCCCCGGTCAGTGGCAGGCCGGGCTTTCTCTGGGGCTGACCCGCTGGCAGACGCTGCGCATGATCGTGCTGCCGCAGGCGCTGCGCATGATGGTGCCGTCGTTCATAAACCAGTGGATTTCTCTGATCAAAGACACCTCGTTGGCTTATATCGTCGGCGTTGGCGAACTGACCTTCCTGGCGACCCAGGTCAACAACCGCAGCATGGTCTACCCGATGGAAGTATTCCTGTTCGTGGCGCTGGTCTATTTCGTGTTCTGCCTGGCGCTCGATCTGCTGGCCAACGCGGTCAACCGCCGCTTTGGCGCGCAAACCCGCGGCCTGAAGCGCTCCTGGCGCTGGTGGCGCAACAAGCCGCCGTTGCCGGCCAGTTAATCGGCCGTCAGCCGCCAGCCGCGTTCGCGCCACAGCGCGGGCAATTGAGCCAGGTCGTCAAACGTTGTCACCAGCGGGTGGTCGATCGGCGGGTTATGCGGATCGGCGCAGAAGTAAAAGACCGGGATGCCGGCATTGATGCCGGCCTGCGCGCCGGCGGGCGAATCGTCCACCAGGATGCAGCGCGTCACCGGCACCTGCATCTGTTCGGCGGCGTGAAACACGATCGCCGGGTCCGGCTTCCAGCGCTGAATGTCATAGCCGCTGAACAACCGGTCATCAAAATAAGGCAGCATGCCGGTCAGGCCGAGCGAGTGCTGCATCTTGCTGACCGGCCCGTTGGAGACGGTGCAGACTGGCACCGTCACCTGCGCCAGCAGCTCGCGGGCGCCGGCAATCTGTTGCAGTTCGCTGTCGAACAGCCGCGCCACTTCCTGCCGATACAGCGGCTCCAGCGTCTCTTTTACCAGGTCCGTGCCCTGCTCGGCGTTGACCCGATCGATGATCTCGTACAGCTTCACCCCTTTGTATTTCTTGAATACCTCTTCCAGCGACAGATGAATGCCGTAGCGGGCGAACATATGGACATAGGCTTTGCTGCACAGCACTTCGCTGTCCACCAGCGTGCCGTCGCAGTCGAACAAAATGCAGTCAATCTGATTCATGCGGGACAGGTTCCTTCGGGTTAACGCCGCTGAGGCCGCTCAGCGATCACTTGATCAGGCTACGCGCCTTGAGATCGTGCAAAATCAGCGCGGCGACGTGTGAACACTGCGGCAGATCGCGGCTGTCGCACCACTTCAGCTCGGCGATTTCGGCGGCCGGCTGCAACTGCCCGGTAAAGTCGGCTTGGTAGCAACGAATGCGCACCTGAGTGCCGTCCTGCTTGCCGTCCGCCGGGCCGGTGAACTCGCCGTAAAACGCGATGGATTGCGGCTGCAGCGCAACGGTCAGCTCTTCGTCGATTTCGCGGCACAGCGCCTGCTCATCGGTTTCACCCGCTTCGCGCTTTCCGCCCGGCACATAAAACAGCGTCTTGTTGTGCGAGCGCACCAGCGCCACTTTGTCATCTTTCAGCGCGATCAACGCGAGCTTATCGATAAAGGTCGAAGACATGCGGGTTCCTGTTTTTTTAGCGGGTAGGGTAAGAGATGCGATAGGCCATTTTATCGGCCGTGCCGGCAAACGGCAACGCGGCGGGCTGTGATGGAGAATGAATGCCTGTAAATACAAGCCGTTGACGCGTTTAGCCGTAAAGACGGCGAAAAAAACCTGTGACCGGCGTCAAAAGCCCCATTTTTTGTTATAGGATAGCCGGCGACTGTCCATTCCCATTTTCGGAATTCTGATAATGACCAAACCAGTATCTGGCCTTGACGCTGAGCAAGGCTTGCTTGGGCGCGTGTTTAAACTCAAGCAACATGGCACGACGGCGCGTACGGAAACGATTGCCGGTATCACCACTTTCCTCACCATGGTGTATATCGTGTTCGTTAACCCGCAAATTTTGGGCGCGGCGGGCATGGATACCCAGGCGGTATTTGTCACCACCTGTTTGATCGCCGCCTTCGGCAGCATCTTTATGGGCCTGCTGGCGAACCTGCCGGTGGCGTTGGCGCCGGCGATGGGCCTGAACGCCTTCTTCGCCTTCGTGGTGGTCGGCGCGATGGGCATCTCCTGGCAGGTGGGCATGGGCGCCATCTTCTGGGGCGCGGTCGGCCTGCTGCTGCTGACCATTTTCCGCATTCGCTACTGGATGATCGCCAACATTCCGGTCAGCCTGCGGGTCGGCATCACCAGCGGCATCGGTCTGTTCATCGGCATGATGGGGCTGAAAAACGCCGGCATCGTGGTGGCCAACCCGGACACGCTGGTGACCATTGGCAGCCTGACCTCGCACAATGTGCTGCTGGGGGCACTCGGCTTCTTCATCATCGCCGTGCTCTCTTCGCGCAACTTCCACGCGGCGGTGCTGGTATCGATCGTGGTCACCACCCTGATCGGCTGGATGCTGGGCGACGTGAAATACGGCGGCCTGTTCTCCTTGCCGCCGAGCATCACCTCGGTAGTGGGCCAGGTCGACGTGGCCGGCGCGCTGAACATCGGGCTGGCCGGGGTCATCTTCTCGTTTATGCTGGTGAACCTGTTCGACTCCTCCGGCACCCTGATCGGCGTCACCGATAAAGCCGGTTTGACCGACAATCAGGGCAAGTTCCCGCGCATGAAGCAGGCGCTGTACGTTGACAGCATCAGCTCGGTGGCCGGTTCGCTGGCGGGCACTTCTTCCGTAACCGCTTACATCGAAAGCTCATCCGGCGTCGCCGTGGGCGGCCGCACCGGTTTGACGGCGGTGGTCACCGGCCTGCTGTTCCTGCTGGTGATCTTCCTGTCGCCGCTGGCGGGTATGGTGCCGGCGTATGCCGCCGCCGGCGCGCTGATCTACGTCGGCGTGCTGATGACCTCCAGCCTGGCGCGGGTGAAATGGGACGATCTGACCGAAGCGGTACCGGCGTTTGTCACCGCGGTGATGATGCCGTTCAGCTTCTCGATCACCGAAGGCATTGCGCTCGGCTTTATCTCCTACTGCGTGATGAAGCTCGGTACCGGCCGCTGGCGTGAAATCAGCCCGTGCGTGGTGGTCGTGGCGCTGCTGTTTGTGCTGAAGATCGTCTTCGTCGACGGCCATTGACAGCCAAAGGGCCGACGTCCGTCGGCCCTGAAACCCTAGACTCCCGGCGTCGCATCCGGCGCCCGATCCAGCACCCATTGCAATGGCCGCCTGAAGCGCGCCTGCCAACTGCCGGCGGCATCCTCCCCTTGGGCGAAGTGCAGCGTCTGCACCTGATTATCCTCTCCGAACAGATTGGCGAAGTGCAATGCCAGCGCCTGCTCGCTGAAGTTCTGCCGATCGTAATACGCCATCACGATTTTCTTTTTCGCCGCCAGCGACTGCTGGGCCGGCTTGATCTCGCCGTTGGGGGCGATCAATAGCGCGCCGGCGTAAAACTGCGGGTACTTCGCGATCAGATTGGCGGCGTGCAGCGCACCCTGGCCGCGAGCGCTGAGATAAATCCGCTGGGGGTTCAGCTTTAACTGTGGAGCCAGCTGTTGCACCGTACGCTGAAGGGCGGCCTGGGTGCTTTCGTCGCTGTAATTCGACCAGCGGAAGCTGTTTTCCGACAACATCTGCGTGCCGTTGATCTCGATATAGGCCACGCCCATTTCGCCGAACAGCAGCCGTTCCTCGGGGCTGATGGCGGCGGCCTTGCCGTAGGTATGCAGGAAGATCACCGTTGGCCAACCTTCGGGCGGCGCTTCGCCGTCCGGTATCGCGTAGCTGGCTTTGCCTTCATAGCGGCGGGCGTGCTGCAGATAGCGCGCTTTGGTGGCGGCCAGAATGGATTGGTAGGTGGCGGAATGCTGGATGCTGTTGAAGGCGTCGTCCTCCAGCAGATTGTAGTAGTACCACAGGCCGCGATCGGCGCTCAGCTGCAGATAGCGCTCCGCCAGCTCGGTTTGCCCTTTCTCCGCCGACGATACCGCCAACTGGTAGGGGGCCCAGACGTTGCGGCCGTCTTCGCGCATCAGCGTCAGGTACAGCGACATGGCGCCCAGCTTTTTATCTTCCTGGTTTTGCGCGGATCGCGACAGTTGGGCGTTAAGCGCACTGTGCGCAGGCAGCTCCAGCGGCTCTTCACCGGCGGGATAACGCATGTCTGCGGCGAAAGCGGGACTGGTGATGGAAACGAAAAATAACGCTAAAATGAAAAAATACATGATGCTATGGCTTTAATTTCAATAAATTGGCGGACTTCATGTCCTGTTGCGGCGCCCTGCGGGCGCCGCGAGACCGTCATTCCACGCGGCGAATGAAATCGCTGAACGCGGACAGCTGGCCGGTCAGGAAATCCAACGTTCCCTGATCGCTCAGTTCACCGGCCTGTTCATCGACCTTGTTCTGGATCACGCCGCCCATAAACTCGGGCTTGTTCATCACCATCGCATCCAGGAACACCAGGATCTGGCGCAGGTGGTACTGGCAGCGCGCGCCGCCGATGGGCCCCATCGAGCTGGTTTGAATGGCCACCGGCTTGCCGGCCAGCGGTTGATTCGGCAAGCGAGACAACCAGTCGATGGCGTTTTTCAACCCGCCGGGCACGGAATAGTTGTATTCGGGGGTGATGATGATCACGCCGTCGGCCTGGCGGATCTGCTCTGCTATCGCTTCGACCGCGGCAGGGAAACCCTCACCCTGTTGCATGTCGGCGTCGTACAGCGGGATATCGCGGATGGAAGGCAGCGCTTCAATGGTGACGCCCTGCGGAGCCAGGCCTGGCAGGGCGCGGGCCACCATGGCGTTGTAGGAGCCTTTGCGCAGGCTGCCGAGCAGAGTGACGATTTTTAAGGCTTGGTCTGACATGATGATTCTCCCTTTCGAATGAGCAGATTCAGCGGACAACATGGGCGAATAGTAGGCTAAAGCTCGGGTCGAGAATAGGCGATTGCTCAACATTTAGCTGTTTTTACAAATTACGGCAGAAATTCGTGCGGTAAAAACGGCTTTATCCGCCTTGCGCCACGTTAACCGGGCGTCTTCAGGCCCGTCAGTTTGACGAATCGCGAGGACGCCGCCGGGCTGCGGGGCGAGATTTCCCCGTCTTTGTGCAGGCCGCGGCGCTCTTCGTAGCGCCAGCACAGCAGGCGATCCAGCCCGGGGCTGCCGGCGCAGGCCCAGCTCAGGTATTCATCGGCGTCGCTCATCACCTGAACGTCCGGCGTGGCGCTGGAGCGCAGGTGCCCGGAGAACGGATGCAGACGCAGCGTAGACTGGCCGCTGTTGCCCAGGCCGGAAATTTTCAGCACGCTTTGCCGGATGCTCCACAGCTGAGTTTCCGCCTCCAGCCGATCGTCCTGCGCGCCGATCCAGGCACTTTCCGCCGGCGTCTGATGCGCGTGTTGCAGCGCGCTTTGCCGGGTGCCGCGCGCCCGCATCACTTCGATATCCAGTCCGACTTTGCCTTCGTCGCTGAGCAGCACGCCCACGGTGTTGCTGGCGTAGGCGAGGCTAAAATCGGGCAGCTGATGATCGGCGAAGCAGGGGCGGCCGGTCGGGGTGGTGGCTATAGGGGGAAGCGTCGGCAGGCCGTACAGGTAAAACATCATTTCGGCGAGCAGAATGCGCCCTTGCAGGTAACGCGTGCGGCGCTTAACGGAAAAGGTGCGGGTGGCGGCTATCACTTCGTCGGAGAGTCTCTGGGTATCCAGGACAGCGGAGGCCGGGGTCCATCGGGCAAAATGACACGCCATTGTTCACTCCATGACAGAGGGTCGCTAAGAACGCAGGGGTGTTAGATTAAGACTAAGTTGAGGATTTATCATCAAAAAACACTATGCGGATTATCCGATTTGTTGGCTTTTGCGCTGTGCAGGAGGGGATGGGGGCATGCAAGGCGAAGGTTATTCAGACCTCAAATCGCGTTGCGTAACGGGGTCGTGCATAAAATTAATCAGTTCCGAAGCCAGCCGCTTTCGAATCGACGGCGTCCAATGAACCCATAAAATATCGCCTGATAAGAAAAAGTTGGCGGAGAGAGCAGGATTCGAACCTACGACACGATGACTCGTGTGGATTTAAGAAACGGTTAGTTTCTTAAATCTGGCTTAAACCACTCGCCCACCTCTCCGCATTCGTTTGTTGGAAATATAAAACCACATAATAAAAATGGTTAAAATAACCTGAACTTGAAAATGTGAGCAAACCCACAAAAACCCTATTTATTGTGGGTGTTTATTAATTATCAGAGTCAGGTCACTAAATTTACATTAGCTATTGTTATAAAAAGTTGGCGTCATTGGCTACGAATAGGGAAGAAGGGTATGCCAGATCTCGAATTAATGCCGCTGCAAAGCGCCGATTTTTATAAGACAGCTGAACGTGTTGTTTTTAAAGAATATAAATGTAACTGCAAAAAAGGTTGGAAGGGTGAAGATCGCTTTATCGTCTACAAAGCCGATCAGAATGGGATCGCTGAGGTTATCAACAATGAGGTTTCAAATAACAACGTTGAAGACCTCATCGCGCTGGCATCGTCTTTTTTGACGGATAAGGTGGTGATTTCCGGTGGGCATACCGTGGTTAATTTGGACGATCGTTTTTCTGTCAGCAGTGAAGTGGAAAAGTCCGCGCGCTTCTGCATCGACTACATTGCCGAATCCATCAGACGGCTCAGTGTTCAGCCTGACTTCTTGATGGAAATAAATGATTTCTATATGGAAAAAAGTGATGGCAGCGAGATAGACGGCGCTAACGAATTCAGGAAGATGGCGACATCGCCGTACATTATTCCGGAAAAAATAAACGACTACATTCTGGCGTCGAATCAACGTCATGGCATTGATATCAATGCATTTTATGTCAGTGAGAAAAACATGGCGGATCGCTTTAAACGCCACATTAAAAACCGTATGGATAAAGAGGCGTATTTTCAGCGCCAAGACGGAAATGTGAAGATGACGGTGGGTGAACACGCGTTCGATATCATCAAGGAAAATAAACCGACCTGCGCGGCGGGAAATGCTGCGACGTTCAGGGCTATTCGGTATCGCATTTCCTCCAATAAAATCTTTGATAATTACACGTCGCATATTGGCGTTTTTCCGCTGTGTTCACGCGTCAACGTGCTTAACGGCTATCGTGCGGCCGCGACTTTTTACGATAACTTCGCTTTGCCTTCTTTACTGGTCTTCTTCGGCAAATCCTGTTTCGAATGACATTTTTGTGCCAGCTGGCTATGCGTCACGCATAGCCATGATGGTCGAGCATCATCATGAAAATCTCACACCTGTATTGGCCTGTCACTTTCTTCTCCACGGCATTCGGCGCCGGGATTTTCTTTTTGCCACAGGCGGTGGGGCCGGGCGTGCTGGGGATGAAAGTGTTCATGCTGTTTATCGTTATCGCCATGTCGGTATCGATGATGGCGCACTATCTTTTTTTCAAATTCATCATTTCGCACCCGGAGAAAGATTTCCTGGCGGCATCATCGACATTTATCGGCGAGCGGGCAGCGGCAATCGTCTGTGTGCTGTTTATTTTGTCGATGATTATTATCGTGCTGATAAATTTCATCACCTTGGTCAACGTCGTCGCGTCTTTTTTCCACAACGGATTCTGGGTCAGGGGCGGCATTTCGCTGTTGCTGAGTGCCGCGCTGTCGGTGGCATGGTTGGCGTTTAGTCAGCGAATCGAGCACCTGATTTCCAGAATGGCACTGGTTTCTATCGTACTGGTGGCGATCCTGGCGGTGTTTTTCCTGTTACAACCTGCGGTGGGGCAGCAGGCGGTGCAGGCGCCGCCTGGCATTTCATTGCAGACGTGGCTGCTGCTGCCGATTTTTCTTTTTACATTTAACTTTACCCCGTGCATCCAGCGCTTTGCGAAAAGCGCCTTACGACCGCAGGCGCGCAGTATTCTGTTTGGCAAGGTACTGATCATGGCGTTTATCGTCATGATCGTTATCGCCATCAGCCGTTTGCTGACGCTGGATGACATCTCAATCATTAACAGCCGCAATGTGGATGCGCTGTTTTATACCGCCGGTTTGACCGGCAACGCCACGGCGTGGTTAGGCGCTGCCCTGTTGCTGTGTTTACTGACCGGCGGCGCCTATATCGGCACGTTGACCGGCGTGATCGATGGCATTACGTCCTTCGGCGTGGCGGGCAAAAAGAGAATCATCGCAGGGAATATCGTTGTCTGTACGTTTATTGGCGCGATCAACCCGAGCATTATCAAGATCATCTCGGGCTGGTCGATACCCGTTATCGTGATGACCGTCTTTTTCATCCCATCACTGTATTTTTTGCTACGGGGCGACGGCAGGCAAAAGGGGATCGGCGTCGTCGTGCTGGGCTGCGGGATCGCGGTAATCGCAACGTTGTTGGTGTAAAGCGGCACGCTTAATCCAGCACCAGCCTATCGCCGGTGGCCGGCGCGATCCCTTCCGGCAGCCATAGCCGGCCCCAGGCGCCGGTACAGTGGCAGCCCATAATCTTTTCCGGCTGATGCTGGCGCAAAAAACGGCGGACGCGCCAGAGCGTGCGCGGGGAAGCGCAGCGCAGATGAAAACCGCCGATCAAGGCGTGGATCCGATCGATCCCGGTGATTTGCTGGCAATGGCGCACGATATTGACGATCCCGCGGTGCCCGCAGCCGGTCACGATCACCAGACCGCGATCCGATTTGTAAATCAGCACCCCTTCGTCAATAACGTAATCTACCGCTGCGTTCTCCCCGGCGATCACCCCGTAGGCGCGGGGTGCGGGCACCGCGATTTCGCCTGACCACATAAAGCGATCGCCGATCGCCAGCGGCTCTCGGCTGTATTGCATGCGGTGGCGCGAGTAGTCGATATCCAAAGAGAGCTTTTTGATTTTCCGAGTGTGGCCCAGCACCTTCAGCGCCGCATAGCGCTCATCGCCGACCTGCGGGTGGCAGATGATACGGCTGTTGTCTGGCAGCCAGGCGACGCCGCCGCAGTGGTCATAGTGGCCGTGGGAGAGCACCGTCGCGGTGATACGGGAGAGATCGACACCCATCAGCGCCGCATTGCGCAGAAAGCTGTCGTCGGGGCCGGTATCGAACAGTATGGACGTCGTATCATCCTCAATCAGCAGGCTTAACCCGGCCTTGGCCTGCAATAGCGGGTTGGCGCCGGCGGCGCGGCGGTTTTCCAGCAGTACCCTGAGGGTCAATGCCATGTTGACTCGTTCCTGAGAGAGATTCCTGACTGGCCAGTATAGCGCGGGACGCTGCGGCGGCTCTGTGAGCCGGCGCGCAGAGCGAGAGCGGAAAAGAAAAACGGCCGGAACAAGGGCTTGTCCCGGCCGTGAAGGCGTCTGGCGGTGTTACTTGCCGATACAGAAGCTGGAGAAAATGCGGCCCAGCAGATCGTCGGAGGTGAATTCGCCGGTGATTTCGCTCAGGGCCAGCTGCGCCTGGCGCAGTTCCTCGGCCAGCAGCTCCCCCGCGTAAGCGCTCACTAACTGTTCTTTGCCCTGTACCAGATGCTGCGCCGCCAGTTCCAGCGCCTGCAGGTGGCGGCGGCGCGCCAGGAAGCCGCCTTCCATGTTGCTGGTGAAGCCCATGCTCTGTTTAAGATGATCGCGCAGCACATCGACGCCTTCGCCGGTGCGGGCCGACAGGCGAATAAGTGAGTGGTTATTCACTTCCGTCATACCCAGCGTTTCACCGGTGATGTCGGCTTTGTTGCGCACCACGGTGATAGGTAGCGTGCCTGGCAGGCGCGCCATAAACTCCGGCCAGATCTCCGCCGGCTCGGTGGCGGCGGTGGTGGTGCCGTCAACCATAAACAGCACCCTGTCGGCCTGTTCGATCTCGTTCCATGCACGTTCGATGCCGATGCGTTCCACTTCGTCGCTGGCGTCGCGCAGGCCGGCGGTGTCGATGATGTGCAGCGGCATGCCGTCGATATGGATGTGTTCGCGCAGAACGTCGCGGGTGGTGCCGGCGATATCGGTGACGATCGCCGCCTCGCGTCCTGCCAGCGCATTGAGCAGGCTCGATTTGCCGGCATTGGGGCGCCCGGCGATCACCACCTTCATCCCTTCGCGCAGCAGGCTGCCCTGGCGCGCTTCACCGCGCACGTTGTCCAGATCCGCCATCACGTCGTTGAGCTGCGCCTCGATTTTACCGTCGGACAGGAAGTCGATTTCCTCGTCCGGGAAGTCGATCGCCGCTTCCACATAGATTCGCAGGTGAGTGAGCGCTTCCACGAGCTGGTGGATGCGGGTGGAGAACGCGCCCTGCAGCGAGTTCATCGCCGAACGCGCCGCCTGCTCGGAGCTGGCGTCGATCAGATCGGCAATCGCTTCGGCCTGCGCCAGATCGAGTTTGTCGTTGAGAAACGCGCGCTCGGAGAACTCGCCCGGCCGCGCGATGCGCACGTCGGGCAGCGCCAGCACGCGCTTGAGCAGCAGATCGAGGATCACCGGCCCGCCGTGGCCCTGCAGTTCCAGCACGTCTTCGCCGGTAAAGGAGTTCGGCCCCGGGAACCACAGCGCGATGCCCTGATCGAGGGTGGCGCCCGTAGCGTCGCGGAACGGCAGATAGTCAGCGTAGCGCGGCTTCGGCAGCTTGCCGAGCAACGCCTGGGCGACGTCTTTGGCCTTGCTTCCGGAAATGCGCAGAATGCCGACGCCGCCGCGTCCCGGCGGGGTGGCTTGGGCTACGATGGTATCGGTGGTGCTCATAACGGTTCTCTCTGACGATTAAGATGCAAAAAGGCGGTCTAATGACCGCCTTTGGGGTGACTGCAAGGGTCGGCGCGCCGAACCCCTACAATACGCTTAGCTTTTTTTCTTGTCGCGGCTGTGCAGACCGCGTTTTTCCAGACCACGGTAAATCAGCTGCTGCTGCAGGATGGTCACCAGGTTGCTGACGATGTAGTACAGCACCAGACCGGACGGGAACCACAGGAAGAACACTGTGAAGATCACCGGCATGAAGGTCATGATTTTCTGCTGCATCGGGTCAGTCACGGTGGTCGGCGACATCTTCTGGATGAAGAACATCGTCACGCCCATCAGGATTGGCAGGATGTAGTACGGGTCTTGCGCCGACAGGTCATGGATCCACAGGGCGAACGGCGCGTGGCGCAGCTCGACCGAACCCATCAGCATGTAGTACAGCGCCAGGAAGATCGGCATCTGAATGATCAGCGGCAGGCAGCCGCCGAGCGGGTTGACTTTCTCCGCCTTGTACAGCGCCATCATCTCTTGGCTCATGCGCTGCTTGTCATCGCCGATGCGTTCGCGCATCGCCTGCAGCTTCGGCTGCAGCATGCGCATTTTCGCCATCGAGGTGTACTGCGCCTTGGTCAGCGGGTACATGATGCCGCGCACGATGAAGGTGATGATGATGATGGAGAAGCCCCAGTTGCCGATAAAGCCGTGGATGAACTTCAGCAGTTTGAACAGCGGCTGGGAGATGAACCACAGCCAGCCGTAATCCACGGTCAGGTCCAAGTGCGGCGCCAGTTGGGCCATCTGGTCCTGCAGCTCCGGGCCGACCCACAGGGTCGCGTTCAGCTGCTGCTGAGCGCCAGGCTGCACCACGACCGGGGTAGATTTGAAGCCGATGGTGGACAAGTTGTCACCCGGTTTGGCGGTGTAGAAGGTGTTGTCACCCTTGGTCGCCGGTACCCACGCGGTGGCGAAGTACTGCTGCAGCATGGCGACCCAACCGTCTTTGGTGGTGACGCTCAGGTTTTCGTCTTTGTCGAACGCGTATTTCTGGTACTTGTCCTCGCTGGACGAGTATGCCGCGCCGCGGAAGGTGTGCAACGCGAAGTTGCTGCTGCCGGTATCGCGGTGCTTAGGCAATTCGGTGGTCTGCTTCAGCTGGCCGAACAGGGTCAGCTCCAGCGGCGCCGCGCCTTTGTTGTCGATGCTGTAATCCACGCCGACCGCATAGTGGTTGCGTTTGAGCACGAAGGTCTTGGTGTAGACCGCGCCGTCTTTATCGGTGTAGGTCAGCGGGATGCGCAGCTCGTCCTGGCCTTCCGGCAGGGTGTAGCTGTCCTGCGCCGCTTGGTACAGCGGGCGTTCGCCGTTGGCCGGGTTGTCCGGGCCGTTTTTACCGGTCAGGCCGCTTTGCGCCTGATAGACGAACGACGGAGTGGTTTCCAGCAGTTGGAACGGAGTCGATGAACCCAGAGTTTCCGGGTAGGCCAACAGTTTAGCCTGCTCGATATCGCCACCACGGGTGTTGATGGTCAGTGACAGCACGTCGGTGTTCACGGTAATCAGCTTACCCTGACCACTGGCTGGCACGGCCTGGCTGGCGGCATCACCGGCTACTGCGTTCGAAGTCTGTTGCGTGGTCTGTGCGGCCGGCTGCGGAGCGTTGTCCGTTTGCCATGCCTGCCAGATCATGAAAGACACGAACAGCAGAGCGATGAGGAGAAGATTGCGTTGCGAATCCATCGTTAGTGTTCTCTGTTATCGTCGGTTTTTGGCGGCACCGGATCATCGCCACCTGGGTTCAAAGGGTGGCATTTTAATACGCGTTTCAATGCTAACCAACTGCCTTTTATCATGCCAAACCTGCTTAATGCCTCAATTGCGTAATGAGAGCATGTCGGCTGGAAGCGACAACGAGGCCCTAGCAGCGGACTGATGACGAGCTGATAGGCCCGCACCAGCCCGATCAGGATGCGGGAGCCTGGCGACAGTGGCGACGCCATAATTTATCCAAAGCTTCCGTCAGCGCGCGGTTATCCAAATCCGCTATCCCCTTTTTGGCCACCACGACAAAATCCATCGCCGGTAATTCGTGCTGGCGCAGGCGGAAGCTTTCGCGGGTTAGGCGTTTGATCCGATTACGCTCGTGCGCGCGTTTGACGTGTTTTTTGGCGACGGTAAGACCGATGCGGGGATGCCCCAGCTGGTTCAGGCGGCCGAGGATGGTGATTTGCGGCGTGCCAGCCCGTTGTGGCTGCTGGAAGACGAAAGTGAAATGAGTGGGAGTTAACAAACGTAACTCCCTGGGAAAAGCGAGCTTAACCACTCAGCGGGTTAGCTTTATTACTTAGAAACAGTCAGACGAGCACGGCCTTTCGCACGACGGCGGGCCAGAACTTGACGACCATTTTTGGTGGCCATACGAGCACGGAAACCGTGGCTACGGTTGCGCTTCAATACGGACGGTTGGAAAGTGCGTTTCATAGCGATTTCTACCTAAACTTAAAATAATTACTGATCAGTAAACGCGTTTGGCTACTCGGCGTGAAGATGACCGACGCCTCAATCGCAATACATAAAGAAGCGGGATTGTAATAATTGTACAGTCCTGAGTCAATTCGCATCGCGCCAGCCTACCTGGTTGTCTGCCAATAACGGCACAAAATCCGGTCTTGGCCCGTGGTCACCGCAGAATCCTGTCTGGCTAATGACGCACCATAAGGAACCAGGTATCACACGTAGGGCGAAGATTATACGGACTCGGGGTGAAATCGCAAGGATCCCCGTGAGATCCTTTGCGCGCGATCCCAGGATCCGACGTGGATAACAGGGTATAACCGGTTGACAATGTAAAAAACGCGGCGCAGAGGCCGGGATCTGCGTGGTCATGCGGCGCCGGCGGCGAAAAGATCGCCGCCGGCCGCGGCCTGTGGATAAAATGGATCTAATCTGTGAGGAAGGGGAGGATCTCTTGCGCGGATTGCGCTATGATCCGTCATTCCGATCGCGATCCCTCATGCCGGGATCGTGAGGGACACAAACCGTGAAAGGCGGTTCGCATCCCCCACAGGCAAACAGCCGATGCCGGGTATGTGTCAAAAATCATGAGTTATAAAAAAGTTGCCCGTTTCTTTTCTTTATTGATCTTGTTCGAGTGGAGTCCGCCGTGTCACTTTCGCTTTGGCAGCAGTGTCTTGCCCGATTGCAGGATGAGTTACCTGCCACAGAATTTAGTATGTGGATTCGCCCATTGCAGGCGGAACTGAGTGACAACACCCTGGCGCTGTACGCGCCTAACCGTTTTGTGCTGGATTGGGTTCGCGATAAGTACTTAAACAATATCAATGGTCTGCTGAATGATTTCTGCGGCACGGATGCGCCTTTGCTGCGTTTTGAAGTCGGCAGCAAGCCGATCACGCAGGTGATCAGCCAGACCGTGACCGCCAGCGTCAGCAGCGCTCCTGCGGCCCCGGCGGCGCGCACGGCCGCGCCTTCGCGCCCGAGCTGGGACAACGCGGCGGCGCAGCCCGAGCTCTCTTACCGCTCCAACGTCAACCCCAAACACACCTTCGACAACTTCGTCGAGGGTAAGTCAAACCAGCTGGCGCGCGCGGCGGCTCGCCAGGTGGCGGACAATCCGGGCGGCGCCTACAACCCTTTGTTCCTGTATGGCGGCACCGGCCTGGGTAAAACCCACCTGCTGCACGCGGTCGGCAACGGCATCATGGCGCGCAAGGCCAACGCCAAAGTGGTCTACATGCACTCGGAACGCTTCGTACAAGACATGGTCAAAGCGTTGCAGAACAATGCCATCGAAGAGTTTAAGCGCTACTACCGTTCGGTCGACGCGTTGCTGATCGATGACATCCAATTCTTCGCCAACAAGGAGCGTTCGCAGGAAGAGTTCTTCCATACCTTTAACGCCCTGTTGGAAGGCAATCAGCAGATCATCCTGACTTCGGATCGCTACCCTAAAGAGATCAACGGAGTGGAAGATCGTCTGAAGTCCCGCTTCGGCTGGGGGCTGACGGTGGCGATCGAGCCGCCGGAGCTGGAAACCCGCGTGGCGATCCTGATGAAAAAGGCCGACGAAAACGACATTCGCCTGCCGGGCGAAGTGGCGTTCTTCATCGCCAAGCGCCTGCGTTCCAACGTGCGTGAGCTCGAAGGGGCGCTGAACCGCGTGATCGCCAACGCCAACTTTACCGGCCGGGCCATCACCATCGATTTCGTGCGCGAAGCGCTGCGCGATCTGCTGGCGCTGCAGGAAAAGCTGGTCACCATCGACAATATCCAAAAGACGGTGGCGGAGTATTACAAGATTAAAGTCGCGGATTTGCTGTCCAAGCGGCGTTCGCGATCCGTTGCCCGCCCGCGCCAGATGGCGATGGCGCTGGCGAAGGAACTCACCAACCACAGCCTGCCGGAAATCGGCGATGCGTTTGGTGGCCGCGACCATACCACGGTGTTGCACGCCTGCCGGAAGATCGAGCAGCTGCGTGAGGAAAGTCACGACATCAAAGAAGATTTCTCCAATTTAATCAGAACATTATCTTCATAGCGCTATGAAATTTATCGTTGAACGTGAGCATCTGCTAAAACCGCTGCAACAGGTGAGCAGCCCGCTGGGCGGCCGCCCGACCTTGCCGATCCTGGGCAACCTGCTGTTGCAGGTGACGGAAGGCTCCCTGCTGCTGACCGGCACCGATCTGGAGATGGAGATGGTGGCGCGCGTCGCCCTGTCCCAGCCGCATGAGCCGGGCGCGACCACCGTGCCCGCGCGCAAATTCTTTGATATCTGCCGTGGCCTGCCGGAAGGGGCGGAGATCGCCGTCACGCTGGAGAGCGAGCGCATGCTGGTGCGATCCGGCCGCAGCCGTTTCTCGCTGTCCACGCTGCCCGCGGCGGACTTCCCGAACCTGGACGACTGGCAGAGCGAGGTGGAATTCACCTTGCCGCAGGCGACGCTGAAGCGCCTGATCGAAGCCACCCAGTTCTCGATGGCCCATCAGGACGTGCGTTACTACCTGAACGGCATGCTGTTTGAAACCGAAGGCGAAGAGCTGCGCACCGTCGCGACCGACGGCCACCGCCTGGCGGTGTGCTCGATGCCGATCGGCCAGCAGCTGCCGTCGCATTCGGTGATCGTGCCGCGTAAAGGGGTGATGGAGCTGGTGCGCTTGCTGGACGGCGGCGATTCGCTGCTGCAGCTGCAGATCGGCAGCAACAACATTCGCGCCCACGTCGGCGATTTCATCTTCACGTCCAAGCTGGTTGACGGCCGTTTCCCGGACTATCGCCGCGTCTTGCCGAAGAACCCGGACAAAACGCTGGAAGCCGGCTGCGATCTGCTCAAGCAGGCGTTCGCCCGCGCGGCCATTCTTTCGAACGAGAAATTCCGCGGCGTGCGGCTGTACGTCAGCCAGAATCAGCTGAAGATCACCGCCAACAACCCGGAACAGGAAGAGGCGGAAGAGATCCTCGACGTCAGCTACGACGGCGCGGAGATGGAGATCGGCTTCAACGTCAGCTACGTGCTGGACGTGTTGAACGCGCTCAAGTGTGAAGACGTGCGCCTGCTGTTGACCGACTCGGTCTCCAGCGTGCAGATCGAAGACGGCGCCAGCCAGGCGGCGGCCTACGTTGTCATGCCAATGCGGTTGTAGTCTCGTTACCTTGAATTACAGCACCGTCATCGGTAAAGAGATTGCATGGCTCTGACGCGTTTATTGATTAAAGATTTCCGCAATATCGAGGCGGCGGATTTGGCGCTGGCGCCGGGATTCAACTTCCTGGTCGGCGCTAACGGCAGCGGCAAGACCAGCGTGCTGGAGGCGGTGTATACGCTCGGCCATGGCCGCGCCTTTCGCAGTCTGCAGGCCGGTCGGGTGATCCGCCACGACCAACCGGAGTTCGTGCTGCATGGCCGCATCGAAGGCGCGGAGCGCGAGCTGTCGGTAGGATTGAGCAAGAGCCGTCAGGGTGACAGCAAAGTACGCATCGATGGCAGCGACGGCCACAAGGTGGCCGAGCTGGCGCAGCTGCTGCCCATGCAGCTGATCACCCCCGAAGGTTTTACCCTGCTGAACGGCGGGCCGAAATTCCGGCGCGCTTTCCTGGACTGGGGCTGTTTTCATAACGAACCCGGTTTTTTCACCGCCTGGAGCAACCTGAAACGGTTACTGAAGCAGCGCAATGCCGCGCTGCGCCAGGTGAGTCGCTATGCGCAGATCCGCGCCTGGGATCAGGAACTGATCCCGCTCGCGGAGCGCATCAGCGAATGGCGGGCGGAATACAGCGACGCGATCGCCGCGGATATCACCGCGACCTGCGCGCAGTTTCTGCCTGAATTCGCCCTGAGCTTCTCCTTCCAGCGCGGCTGGGACAAAGAGAGCGACTACGGCGAGCTGCTGGAGCGCCAGTTTGAGCGCGACAGGGCGTTGACCTATACCGCGGTGGGGCCGCATAAAGCGGACTTTCGCATTCGTGCCGACGGCACGCCGGTAGAGGATTTGTTATCGCGCGGTCAGCTTAAGCTGCTGATGTGCGCGTTGCGCTTGGCGCAGGGTGAGTTTCTCACCCGGCAGAGCGGGCGGCGTTGCCTGTATCTGATTGATGATTTTGCCTCCGAGCTGGACACCGGCCGTCGCCGGTTGCTGGCCGATCGCCTGAAAGCCACCCAGGCCCAGGTTTTTGTCAGCGCGGTCAGCGCTGAACAAGTGACCGACATGGCCGGTGAAAAGGGCAAGATGTTCCGCGTGGAACAGGGTAAAATAGAGGTTCAACCACAGGACTAAAATGAGCGAGAAACGTTGATGTCGAATTCTTATGACTCCTCAAGTATCAAGGTATTAAAAGGGCTGGATGCGGTGCGCAAGCGCCCGGGCATGTATATCGGCGATACCGATGACGGCACCGGTCTGCACCACATGGTATTCGAGGTTGTGGACAACGCTATCGACGAAGCGCTCGCGGGCCACTGTAGTGACATTCAGGTCACCATCCATGCCGACAACTCGGTATCGGTGCAGGATGACGGCCGCGGCATTCCGACCGGCATTCACCCGGAAGAAGGGGTTTCAGCCGCAGAGGTCATCATGACCGTGCTGCACGCCGGCGGTAAATTCGACGACAACTCCTATAAAGTTTCCGGCGGCCTGCACGGCGTGGGCGTCTCGGTGGTTAACGCCCTGTCGGAGAAACTGGAGCTGGTGATCCGCCGCGAAGGCAAAGTGCACGAACAAACTTACAGCCACGGCGAGCCGCAGGCGCCGCTGAACGTGGTGGGCGAAACCGAGCAGACCGGCACCATGGTGCGCTTCTGGCCGAGTCACCAAACTTTCACCAATGTGACCGAATTCGAGTACGACATTCTGGCCAAGCGTCTGCGCGAGCTGTCCTTCCTCAACTCCGGCGTGTCTATTCGCCTGAAGGACAAGCGCACCGACCGTGAAGACCACTTCCATTACGAAGGCGGCATCAAGGCGTTTGTCGAGTACCTGAACAAGAACAAAACCCCGATTCACCCGAACGTGTTCTACTTCTCCACCGTGAAAGACGACATCGGCGTGGAAGTGGCGCTGCAGTGGAACGACGGTTTCCAGGAAAACATCTACTGCTTCACCAACAACATTCCGCAGCGCGACGGCGGCACGCACCTGGTCGGTTTCCGTACCGCGATGACCCGTACGCTGAACAGCTACATGGAGAAGGAAGGCTACAGCAAGAAGGCCAAGGTCAGCGCCACCGGCGATGACGCGCGTGAAGGCCTGATCGCCGTGGTGTCGGTGAAGGTGCCGGATCCGAAGTTCTCTTCTCAGACCAAGGACAAGCTGGTCTCTTCCGAGGTGAAAACCGCGGTTGAAACGCTGATGAACGAGAAGCTGGTGGATTACCTGATGGAGAATCCGGGCGACGCGAAAATCGTGGTCGGCAAAATCATCGACGCGGCGCGCGCGCGCGAAGCGGCGCGTAAAGCGCGTGAGATGACCCGCCGCAAAGGCGCGCTGGATCTGGCCGGCCTGCCGGGCAAACTGGCGGACTGCCAGGAACGCGATCCGGCGCTGTCCGAACTGTACCTGGTGGAAGGGGACTCCGCGGGCGGCTCTGCCAAGCAGGGGCGCAACCGCAAGAATCAGGCTATCTTGCCGCTGAAGGGGAAAATCCTCAACGTCGAGAAAGCGCGTTTCGACAAAATGCTCTCTTCGCAGGAAGTGGCGACGCTGATCACCGCGCTGGGTTGCGGCATCGGCCGCGACGAGTACAGCCCGGACAAGCTGCGTTACCACAGCATCATCATCATGACCGATGCCGACGTCGACGGTTCGCACATCCGTACGCTGCTGTTGACCTTCTTCTACCGCCAGATGCCGGAAATCATCGAGCGTGGCCACGTGTTCATCGCACAGCCGCCGCTGTACAAGGTGAAGAAAGGCAAGCAGGAGCAGTACATCAAAGATGACGAGGCGATGGATCAGTATCAGATCGCCATCGCGATGGATGGCGCTACGCTGCACACCAATGCCAGCGCACCGGCGCTCGGCGGCGAGCAGTTGGAGAAACTGGTGGCCGAGCACTACGGCGTGCAGAAGCTGATTGGCCGCATGGAGCGCCGCTACCCGCGCGCGCTGCTGAACAGCCTGATCTACCAGCCGACGCTGAACGAAGGCGATCTCAGCGATGAAGCCAAGGTGAAAACCTGGATCGCGTCGCTGGTGCAGGCGCTGAACGACAAAGAGCAGCACGGCAGCAGCTATGACTTCGTGATCTTCGAGAACCGCGAGCGCCAGATGTTCGAGCCGGCGTTGCGCATCCGTACCCACGGCGTGGATACCGACTATAAGCTGGACTTCGATTTCATCCACGGCGGTGAATACCGCAAGATCTGCCAGCTGGGCGAGCAGCTGCGCGGGCTGATCGAAGAGGGCGCGTTCATTGAGCGCGGCGAACGCCGTCAGCCGGTAGACAGCTTCGAACAGGCGCTGGAGTGGCTGGTGAAAGAGTCGCGCCGCGGCCTGTCGGTGCAGCGTTATAAAGGTCTGGGCGAGATGAACCCGGAGCAGCTGTGGGAAACCACCATGGATCCGGAAAGCCGCCGCATGCTGCGCGTGACCGTCAAGGACGCCATCGCTGCCGATCAGCTGTTCACCACGCTGATGGGCGATGCGGTTGAACCGCGTCGCGCCTTTATCGAAGAAAACGCCCTGAAAGCGGCGAACATCGATATCTGATGCGTTAATGGCTGTGAAAATCCGCGCCGGGCGACCCGCGCGGATTTTTTTTTGGCCTTTTTTGGCGCTGACAGCCGAGGCTGAAACGCGTTAGCATGAATAAAAACCACTGGGAGAAGCGTTGAATGGCTATTGAACTGATTGCGATCGACATGGACGGCACGTTGCTGGATCCGCAGCACCAAATCACGCCGGCGGTAAAGCAGGCTATCGCGGCGGCGCGGCGCAAAGGGGTACACGTGGTGCTGGCCACCGGGCGGCCTTATGTCGGCGTGCAGGATTATCTGCGCCAGTTGGACATTCAGGGCCCCGGCGATTTCTGTATCACCTATAACGGCGCGCTGGTGCTGCGTGCGGTCGACGGCGCCTGCATTCTGCAAGAAACGCTGGGCTTTGAGGATTATCTGCATTTCGAGCAGATGGCGCGCGAGTTCGGCGTTCACTTCCAGGCGTTTGATTTCGATACCCTGTATACCCCGAACAAGGACATCGGCAAGTACACCATACACGAGGCGGAAATGACCGGTATTCCGCTGAAATACCGCAGCGTGGAAGAGATGGATCGCCAGATGCGTTTCCCGAAAGTGATGATGATCGACGAGCCGGAGCTGCTGGACCGCGCCATCGCGCGCATCCCGGCGGAAACGCGCGCGCGTTACACCATCCTGAAAAGCGCGCCTTATTTCCTCGAGATCCTGCACAAAAACGTCGATAAAGGCGCCGGGGTGAGAATGCTGGCCGAGCATCTCGGCGTGGCGCGGGAGAACATCATGACGCTGGGGGATCAGGCCAATGATACGGCGATGATCGAATATGCCGGCGTCGGCGTGGCGATGGGCAATGCCATTCCCGAGCTGAAAGCGGTGGCGCAGTTTGTCACCAGCGCCAATACCGAAGACGGCGTGGCGCGCGCTATCGAGAAGTTCGTGCTCAACGCCTGATAACGCGGGGCGCTGCGGCGCCCCTTTATACTTTCGCCAACACCCCTTTGGCGATCTGCAGATCCTGAATCGCCAAGCCGGTGAGATCGGCGATGGTGATGTGCTGCGGCTCGCGTCGTACCCGCCCTCCCTGCGCCAAGACGGCGCCAATTTCGACGATCGGCGTTGAAATCAGCCTATTTTGCCGATAAGCCGTCGCGATCTCGCCATAGTCCGCACACTGCGTCAGCGCATCGACCAGCAGCGCGTCTGCGCGGGCCACCAGCTCGGTCGCCAGTTCCTGCTTGCCGGGCGTGTCGGCGCCCACGGCGGTGATGTGCGTACCGGGCCGAATATCCGCCGCCTGCAATATCGGTTCGCGGCTGGGCGTGGTGGTCACGATCAGCTGACAGTGCGCCGCCAGTTCCGCCGCATTCTGCGTAACCCGCACCCGAAAACCCTCGGCTTCGGTATCGCGCCGATACGCCGCCAGCGCCTGTTCGTCTCGCCCCCACACCCACACCTCGCGGCAATCGGTCACCGGTTTCAGGCATTGCAGCTGCAGCCGCGCCTGCAGGCCCGTGCCGACAATGCCGATCGCCTGAATATGCGGCGGCGCGCACAGCTCGGCGACGATGCGGCCGGCCAGGGCGGTGCGCAGCGCGGTCAGCCAACCTTCATCTTGCAGCAGCGCCTGCGGCTCGCCGGTTTGGGCGGAGAACGCCATCATCAGCCCCTGATTGCTCGGCAGGCCGTGTTCGGCATTGCGATAGAAACCGGTAGAGATCTTGACCACGAACAGTTCGTCGCCTTCCAACCAGGCGGACTTGATGCAGCAGTCGCCGTCGGCCCGCTCGAACAGGAAATGCTGCACCGGCGGCTGTTGCACCCGCTGTTGCGAGTAGGCGATAAAACCCTGCTTCAGCAGCGGCGTTATGGTCTCGGCATCGAACGCGGCGAGGATTTGCTGCCGATTAAGGATGTGCATCGGCGATGGCCTTGAGGTATTTCTCCAGCACGATGTTCTTGCCGCACAGCACCACCGCCACCTTTTTACCCTGGTATTCCGGCGCCAGTTTGATCGCCGCCGCCAGCGCCACGCCGGCCGCGCCTTCGATAATCCAGCGATCGCTGGCGGCTATCCGGCGCATCGCGTGTTTAATCTCCGCCTCGCTGACCAGCACTTTGCGGTCGATCAGCTGTTGGCACAGCGGAAAGGTCACGGCGCCCGGCTCGACGCCGCCGGCGGTGCCGTCGGACAGGGTTTCTTGCTCTTCCACCGGGAAGATATGGCCCGCTTCCAGCGCGCTGTACAGGCTGGTGGCGTTTTCCGGCCAGCAGGCGATAAGCTGCGTGTTCGGCGACAGTTGCCGCAGAACGGTGCCGATGCCGGCGATATAACCCCCGCCGCCGACCGCCACGAACACGGCGTCCAGATCGGTGAGCTGTTCAACCAGCTCCATGCCGCAGGTGCCCTGGCCGGCGATCACCTGCTCGTCGTTATACGGCGAGATATAGGTTTTCCCCTGTTCGCGTGCGGCCTGTTCCCCCGCCAGTTCGGCGTTCAGCGCATCGCCCGGCACCAATTCCACGGTGCCGCCCAACGCGCGAATGGTGTCGAGCTTGATGCTCGCCGCCGTCTCCGGCGCATAAACCGTGACGCCAACGCCCATCAGTTGCCCCGCCAAAGCGACGGCCTGACCGTGGTTGCCGGTAGAGGCGGCGATCACGCCGCGCCGGCGTTGCGCGTTATCCAGCAGCCGCAGCTTGTTGCTGGCGCCGCGAAATTTAAAGGAACCGGTGTGCTGCAGGTGATCGCATTTCAAATACAGCTCGCAACCCAATTGCTGAGAAAGCAGCACGCTGCGCTCCAATGGCGTGACTCGCACCTGAGGGCGCAGTTGCTGATGGGCAGAAACAATGGCATCGAAAAGGGGGTTCATACCGGCTCCGGATTTTTTAGACTTAAAATCCAGTTTGTACTTTTTTGTATGGATTGTAAACCCCGTCGGGCAACCCGGCCAGAAAGCGGAAATGGCGGGGGTACGGCATCGCGTATGCGGTGAAAATAAACATTACTGGGCGTTTAGCGGCACAATTTTTTATTTATTTGCGTTAAGTAAGGTGCCGCTGTGGGCGTATTTAATGAGGAGAAGGATAATCAATAAAATAATGCTCGCTTCCTTTACTTATACCGTTTGGGCGTCGTTGAGTTTCCCCATCAGGAATGGGGCCGGCTAGCCGGGCGTTTATTTCCTGCCGGCGTCGTCGATAGGCTTAACGGATAAGTCTCATGGAAATTTCGACGCGGGAAAGCCCCCGGCTCGTCCTCGCCGGCCATATGAAACGCGGCTGCCGATCCGGTAAGATGGCCGTTCAGTGCCAGCATGCGCAGGAGAGCCGCCATGAGCCATCGGGAAAAACAACTGACTTTCGACCCACGCGGGCATCAGTTAACCAATATCAACGTCTGGACGCCGGACAGCCAATGGCTGGCTTATGACGTGCGCCCGCGCGGCGCCTCTTTCACCGGCCTGAGCATCGAGCGGGTTAACGTCGCCAGCGGCGCGGTGGAAGTGGTTTATCGCGCCCAGCACGGCGCACACGTCGGCGTGGTCACGGTCAGCCCCGATGCGCCGGCGCGTTACGTCTTCATCCACGGCCCGGAACACCCGGACAGCGCCTGGCAGTATGATTTTCATCACCGCCGCGGGGTGATCGTCAGCGAACCGGATCGCGAGTTGGCCATTACCCTCGACGCGCTGGATATCACGGCGCCTTACACGCCCGGCGCGCTGCGCGGCGGCAGCCATGTGCACGTTTTCAGCCCGGACGGCAGCCGCCTCAGCTTTACCTACAACGATCACGTGATGCATGAATGCGATCCGGCGCGCGATCTGCGCAACGTCGGCGTGGCCGTGCCGCTGCACGGGGTCAATCCGCCGAAACAGCATCCCCGTGAATATGACGGCAGCCACTATTGCGTGCTGGTTAGCGAGACCGTGCCGCAGCCGCAGCCGGGCAGCGATCAGATCAATCGCGCCTACGAAGAAGGCTGGATTGGCCGCGAAGGCTACCGTAAGGCCGACGGCAGTCGGCAACGTTGGGCGCTGGCGTTCATCGGCGATACGCTGTCCGCCGCCGGCGAGAAACTGCCGGAGGTGTTTATCGTCGATCTGCCGGAGAACGACGCCGACTACGCCAGGGCCGGCACGGTGCCGCTGCAGGGGACGGAAAGCGAGCTGCCGGCGCCGCCGCTTGGCGTCAGGCAGCGGCGGGTGACCTTTACCGGTGAACGCCGTTTTCCGGGCGTGGTCGGTGCGCCGCGCCATTGGCTGCGCAGCTCGCCGGACGGCAGCCAGATAGCTTTTCTGATGAAGGATGACGGCGGCGTGGTGCAACTGTGGACGGTGTCGCCGAACGGCGGTGAGCCGCGCCAGGTCAGCCGCGGCGAGCATGACATCCAGTCGGCGTTCAGCTGGCACCCGCAGGGCGGGACGATAGCCCTGGTGTGTGACAACAGCGTGATGCTGTGTGAGGTCGCCAGCGGCCGCCTGCAGCGTTTAACGCAGCGCAGCGTGCAGCCGCCGTCGGGGGATGCCGTGGTATTTTCGCCGGATGGCAAGAAAGTGGCATTTATGCGCGAGATTGCCGGATTCAACCAGATCTTTGTGGTTGAGGCGTAAGGCGGGCCTGATGGCCCGCTGCGTGCGAGATTAGTGTGTGGCGGTGCTGTCGTTGCCCTCGCCGGGGTTGCCGGTTGCCGCCAGATTCTGCTGCTCGCTGCGCAGGATGCGCGCTTTTGGCGAGTCTGCGGTGGCGTCATTGCCTGAACGCAGATAGTCGTAAGGCAGCAGCACGGTATCCATCACTGCGGAGAACGGCAGATCCAGCGCCACCAGCGGCATCATCGCCCAGCTGGTGTTGTCGTCCTTCAGCATGTCCACGCTGGCGCGGGTGCCGGGATAGTAACCCTGATTCGGGCCGGTATGGCTCATCACGCTGGAGCAACCGCTGGTCGCCAACAACATGCAGCCCGTCGCTATCGCTTTCATCGTCGTCATTAATCCATCCTGCAGGGTTGCTGTGCCCCTAAATTAAGCTGATTTATAACATCCTGTTGCTGCTTTAAAAGAAGCAAAATCCCGCTCTGTGGCGGCTCTCTCACTTTAGTGTAAGTGGTAAAAAAACTTTCACCTAACCGAAAAGCGCTTTTTTTGATCCTCGCCCGTTGAATTGATGAAATCAACCCCCATTTTATCATCAGAGCCGGATTGAGAATTTGCCGTAAGGGAATTCTGGCTTAATTAGCCTGTCCAGAATGGAAGGCGTATTTATTTCAACCTCGCTGAAGTGCCTTAGGAGGCTGTTTTATGCGTAATTTCGATCTTTCTCCGCTATACCGTTCCGCCATTGGTTTCGATCGCCTGTTCAACGCGCTGGAGGCCGGCCAGAGCCAGGGCAACGGCGGTTATCCCCCTTATAATGTCGAGCTGGTGGACGAAAATCATTATCGCATCGCCATTGCGGTAGCCGGGTTTGCCGAGCAGGAGCTGGAGATCACCACGCAAGATAATCTGCTGATCGTGCGCGGTGCGCACAATAACGAACCGGCAGAAAAAACCTATTTATATCAGGGCATCGCTGAGCGTAATTTCGAGCGTAAATTCCAGCTGGCCGAACATATTCAAATTAAAGGCGCCAAACTGGAGAACGGTCTGCTGTATATCGATATGCAGCGCATCGTGCCGGAAACATTAAAACCGCGCCGTATCGAAATTAAATAATTCCGTTTTCGCCGGCAGGAACGCTGTCGGCAAATATGCAGTAATAATCCGCCTGCCGTCAGGGGGCTGAATAAACACATCTCGCTTAATGAAAGGAGTTGTTCCTATGCGTAATTACGATCTATCCCCGCTTCTGCGTCAATGGATTGGTTTTGATAAACTGGCCAGTTCCATGGGGGGCCAGGAACCCCAGGGGTTCCCGCCGTATAATATCGAGAAAAGCGATGACAATCACTACCGCATTTCTCTGGCGCTGGCCGGTTTCCGGCAGAGCGAACTGAATATCGAAGTGGAAGGGCCGCGGCTGACCGTCAGCGGTAAACCCACGCCGCCGGAAAAACAGGTCGAGTACCTGCATCAGGGGCTGGTGTGCAAAGAGTTCCAGCTGACCTTCACTCTGGCGGAACACCTGCAGGTGTCCGAGGCCAAATTTGAAAATGGCCTGTTGCACATCGATCTGGTGCGTCAGGTTCCGGAAGCCTTGCAGCCTCAGCGCATCGCCATCGGCGCGACGCCGGAGCTGGAAGCCAAATAACCGACTGAAAAACGGTCATCATCATGCGGGGGAGATCCAGACGGATCTCCCCCGTTGCGTTATGTGGCGCACGCCACAGTCCCCCCGTCTGCCCGATGCCATAATCCTTGTTAATTGTGTGTCTATGTCCGCAAATCCCCTATTCAACTTTGGCAAGGATGTGACCTATGAGCGATATCGCCCTGACCGTCAGCATGTTGGCGTTGGCGGCCGTCATTGGGCTGTGGATGGGGAACTGGAAGCTGTACGGTGTCGGGCTGGGGATTGGCGGCGTGCTGTTCGGCGGCATCCTGGTCGGCCACTTCGCCCAGAGCGGGCAAATCAGCCTGAACGGGGACATGCTGCACTTCATCCAGGAGTTTGGCCTGATCCTGTTCGTTTACACCATCGGCATTCAGGTTGGCCCCGGCTTCTTCTCTTCGCTGCGCGTCTCCGGTCTGCGGCTCAACGCCTTCGCGGTGCTGCTGGTGCTGACCGGCGGCGCAGTGGCGGCGGCGGTGCACAAGCTGTTCGACGTGCCGCTGCCGATCATCCTCGGCGTGTTCTCCGGCGCGGTCACCAACACGCCGGCGCTGGGCGCCGGTCAGCAAATCCTGACCGATCTCGGTTCCGATCCGGCGTTGGTGGACGGCATGGGCATGGGTTACGCCATGGCCTATCCGTTCGGCATTTGCGGCATCCTGCTGGTGATGTGGCTGATCCGATTGGTTTTCCGCATCAACATCGAGCGCGAGGCGCAGGCGTTTGAAAGCAGCCTGGGCAATCAGCGCGAGCTGTTGCACGCCATGAACGTGGCGGTGCGTAACCCCAATCTGCAGGGCATGGCGATCAAAAGCGTGCCGCTGCTCAACGGTGAAGCGATCGTCTGTTCGCGCCTCAAACGCGGCGAGCTGTTGATGGTGCCGGCGCCGCATGAGCGGCTGGAGCTCGGCGACTATCTGCACCTGGTGGGCAAACGCGAAGATCTGGAGAACGCCCGGCTGGTGATCGGCGAAGAGGTCGACGCTTCGCTGTCCACGCGCGGCACTGCGCTGCAGGTAGTGAGGGCGGCGGTGACCAACGAGCAGGTGCTGGGGAAAAAAATCCGCGATCTGAACCTGAAGCAGAAATATGACGTGGTGATTTCACGCCTCAACCGCGCCGGCGTGGAGCTGGTGGCCGGCAGCAACGTGACGCTGCAGTTTGGCGATATTCTCAACCTGGTCGGCCGGCCGGAGGCCATCGACGCGGTGACGGCAATCGTCGGCAACGCCCAACAAAAGCTGCAGCAGGTGCAGATGCTGCCGGTCTTTATCGGCATCGGCCTCGGGGTGCTGCTGGGCTCCATTCCGCTGTTTGTGCCCGGCTTCCCGGCGGCATTGCGGCTGGGGCTGGCCGGCGGGCCGTTGGTGGCGGCGCTGATCCTGGGGCGCATCGGCAGTATCGGCAAGCTGTACTGGTTTATGCCGCCGAGCGCCAACCTGGCGCTGCGCGAACTGGGCATCGTGCTGTTTCTGGCGGTGGTCGGTTTGAAATCGGGCGGCAATTTTATCGATACGTTGCTGCATGGCGAGGGGCTGACATGGATTGGTTATGGCGCGTTGATCACCGCCATTCCGCTGCTGAGCGTCGGCATTCTGGCGCGCACGGTGGGCAAGATGAACTATCTGACGCTGTCCGGCATGTTGGCGGGGTCGATGACCGATCCGCCGGCGCTGGCGTTCGCCAACGGCCTGCATCCCACCAGCGGCGCCGCCGCGCTGTCTTACGCCACCGTATATCCGCTGGCGATGTTCCTGCGCATCATGTCGCCGCAGCTGCTGGCGGTGCTGTTCTGGACGTTGTAGTGCGGATCGTCTACAGCCGATAAGGCATCAACACGCCATTGTCAGTGCCGAAATCTTTGGGGTTGCGGGAGATGAGCATCCGGAATCCCACCTGCGCTGTGGCCCAGATAATGGCGTCTGGCAGTTTCACATGCTGTGAGTGGCGCAGTTCTACGGCGCGTTCGGCGACTTCATCGGTAATAGGCAGCAGCAGAAATTGCCCTAAAAACTGACGTGTTTTCAGCTCCAGTGCCGGACCCTGTTTTTTAGCACCTACCATCACTTCCATCCAGGTGATGGCGCTGATGGCCGGATTGATGTGATACTCGACCAGAACGTCCCTGGCTTGAGGAATGCCGTTGAGATAATCGATCAGGATATTGGTGTCGAATAACGCCCGTTGAGCCACCATTATTCCCACTCCTCGCGCTGACGATTTTCGTACTCCACGCCATCTCCCATCGCCCCGGACCAGAGCCCGAAAGCGTTGCTGGGATCTTCCACGTGGTTCTCCGTCAGATAGCGGGAGACTGCTTGACGAATGATTTCGGCCCGGGGAACGTGGCGGATATTTTTCAGATTATCTAGCTGCCGCAGGTCTTCTTCAGGTAAATCGATCACGATGCGAGTCATCGTTGGCCCTCCAAAAAAGATATACGATATATGCATCGTATATCTTTATCGGTCGATTTTCAATCAGTCGGCGTTAGCCTTCCTGATGTGCGCGTTCGATCTCTTCCGCCAGAATAGCCACGCCGCGCTCGATTTTCTCCGGATCGGGCACGTAGTTCATGCGCATGCACTGGTGGGTATGTGGCCATTCATGCTCCAGTCCCGGGAAGAAGTAGTGGCCGGGCACCATCAGCACGCCGCGCTTTTTCAGGCGCTGATACAGCACTTCGGTGGTGATCGGCAGATCCTTGAACCACAGCCAGAGGAAGATAGCCCCTTCCGGTTTGTGGATCAGGCAGCGTTCCGGCGACAGGTAGCGGCGAATGATCTCGATGGTGTGCTCGACGCGCTGTTTGTAGAACGGGCGAATCACCTCGTTCGACAGGCGCAGCAGATCGCCGCGCGCGATCATTTCCGTCGCCATCGCCGGCCCCATGCTGCCTGGAGACAGGCTGATGATGCCGTTCATGTTGGTCAACGCGGTGATCACCTTCTCGTCGGCGATCACGATGCCGCAGCGCGAGCCGGGCAGGCCGAGCTTGGACAGGCTCATGCACAGGATGGTGTTCGGGTTCCACAGCGGCGTGGCGTCGCTGAAGATGATGCCGGGGAACGGCACGCCGTAGGCGTTGTCGATGACCAGCGGAATATCGCGCTGTTGCGCCAGCAGATCGAGCTTCATCAGCTCTTCGTCGGTGATCACGTTGCCGGTCGGGTTGGTCGGCCGTGAAACGCAGATCATGCCGATGTCATCGCCGATGGTGAGATGTTCGAAATCGACGTGATACTTGAACTGGCCGTCCGGCAGCAGCTCGATGTTCGGTTTGGCGGAGACGAACAGCCCTTCATCCAGCCCGGCATCGGCATAGCCGATATATTCCGGCGCCAGTGGGAACAACACGCGGCGGCGCGAGCCGTCGGCGTAGCGGCCGGCGAACAGGTTGAACAAGTAGAAAAATGCGCTTTGGCTGCCATTAGTCAGAGCAATATTCTGTGGCGAGATCTCCCAGCCGAGCTCGTCGCGCAGCAGATTGGCCAGCGCTTTCAGCAGCGCGTCCTTGCCTTGCGGGCCGTCGTAGTTGCACAGCGCTTCGGTCAGTTTGCCCTGGTCGAGCATCTCCTGGCACAGCTGTTTGAAATAGGCTTCCATCTCTGGGATCTGTGCGGGGTTGCCGCCGCCGAGCATGATGGCGCCGGGGGTGCGCAGGCCTTCGTTCAGGTCGTCCATCAAACGGGTAATGCCCGCATAACGGGTAAATTTTTCGCCGAAAAGTGAGAAAGTCATAGGTGCAGCAGTACTGTTTTTTAGCAGGTAATCACCCACCATACCGCCAGATAAACCCCGCTGCAATGCGGCTGACAAATCGACCGGTGGGCACAAGTTTTGCCCTGCGTTCGATTAGCAGCATATTACGCTGGATTATTGTGACCGTTCGCCGGCCCACGCCATTATCGCCTCAACCTTTCAGCCACGCGATTCAGCCACGCGATCTTAGGGTTGGCACAGGTTTTGCGGTCCCGACCCAGATCACACTTTTTCGCTGCATTTCATTAACACTATGGCAATTTATAACCATATCGAGTAACTTCCGCATCCGTTAAATTTAACTTAACAATAAAGATTATCTAAACTAATGCTCGGAAAGGGATGAGTAGTGCGGTAGCGTGGATGAAGCCATGCCAAAAGCACGGCTTTCAAGGCGATTTTACTTGCCTGACCATGGGTTGATTGCCAGTTTCGTCCCTGTCTATCTACAGAGTAATCGGTTTGATGAGCGGTGTCTCCTGCTGGCCGGCATGGGGCATGTACGTTGCCGTTGCTGAAAATTGGCTATTTTGTATAAAAAACACTAATCATACTACCCGCGAGGGAGCCGCAAATAGCATTTAGCGGCGTAACGCCAGGGTAGGGCGCTCTGTGTCCGGCAGATGCGCATCGCCAGGCATCGCAGCCCATTAGGCGGGTAGGGTTGGAGGATAAAGGTTTCGCGCCGATTCACCTGGCGTCATTTGAAAACCCGTATGCAGCGTAGACTTTCGCTCACCGCGCACAAGTGAGATGAGGTCAGGTAGCAATGAAAAACAGCGCAAGTCTGGTTTCGATAAATAAGTGGAAAAGAAATCTATAAAAGTCTCTTTCGCACTTTTTAGCGTGCAGGAAGTTTAAAGAATAAATAATCAAGCTCTTTTATTTGTGAGATGAATTACTTCACTTGAAAAACAGGGAAGCATTTGCTGTTCAATGTTCATGAGCATTGCGGTGAACATCAATATGTCGTTATTCCAATCAGAGTAAAAAGGAAGATTGCACGATGATTCGTGGTAACATTAAAGAGTTTGAGAACACACTTGAGTGCCGTGTGAGCGCATACCCCATGATGACAGATGTAGGGTATTGCAAATTGGCTTCGGATGACTTTAACCTTACCGATGCGCAAAAATCAGACTTAAGTATTATTCAGCGGCATTTCGATACGCTTGCTCTGGATCCCTACGGTGAAAATGCGGGGCGCTATCGGCAGCACAGTAAATATGTGCTTTTACCTTGCTTTAATCTCTTGATTCCTCAATCTTCCGAACACGCCTACAGTTACAAACAAGATGTCGGATTTAATGATGAAGTCGTTGAGGAGGCAAGGAAGTTTCAGCCTGTTCCAAACGAAATTTTGTCAAATAATCTGATCACGTCGCTTGTCCTGCATGATTTTAAAAACTCCCCGTTACATGAGTATGCTTCCACGATTCCCATGGAGGTCGGCATTCACTTCATCAGAATGAAAGCGACGGTTGATGCGCCGGGGATTTCCGTACCGAATCGACTTCATAAGGATGGCGAGCCTTGCACCTGGATACATTTGATCAATCGTGATGGTGTTTCTGGCGGTGAGAACATCATTACAGATAACACCAAGACGAACATCCTGTGTAATGAGGCGATGCTCAAACCGCTGGACTCCATCGGCATCGTTGATGATCTAGTCTGGCACCAGGTGAAACCGGTTCATGTGGATGGGCACGGTAAGGTGGGCTTCCGCGATGTCATATTAATCGATTTCACCCCGATGTTCGCGGTGCCAAATAACCCATCGTAATAAAGACTCACATGAACGGGGGGATCCTTTATTCAAGGCATGCCCCCCCACTTCCTGATACTCGAAAATAGGCAGTAACCGTGTTAGCAAAAGAAACTCTTGCCGTTCACAGCGGAACCATTATCGACGAAATGCATGGTGGCATTCTTTCTCCGCTATTCTCCGCGAGTTCTCACAAGCATCTTGATATGACAGAAGATGTCTATCCAAGACATGGTAACTTACCCAATCAACGCGCCGTTGCCGAGAAGATGTGCGCATTGGAAAGCGGTGGTGAGGCCGCTCTGGTATTCAGTTCCGGTATGGCGGCTTTCGCGACGGCGATGCTTTCGCATTTAAAAGCCGGTGACCATATTGTTTTACAAAACGGCGTGTATTCAGGTGCGCTCAAGTTTGTACAGAATCATTTTGCAAAATTAGGCATCACATACAGCGTTTCGGAGAGTTGTGAAGTAGAGAGCATCATCGCATTAGTCAATTCGAATACGCGAATGATATATATCGAAACACCGACAAATCCATTGCTTAAAATCCTGAACATTGAGCTATTGACCCGATTCGCCAAGAGTCGGGGGGTGTTCACCATTATTGATAACACCGTGGCGACGCCTATCAACCAAAACCCTCTGGAATATGGCGTCGATTTGGTATTGCACAGCGCCACCAAGTTTTTGGGCGGCCACGGCGATGTGTCAGGCGGCGTGGCTGTCGGCAGTGAAGAGTCCATTGCTGCAATGGCCGAATATATGAATGACTTTGGCGGGTGTCTGAACGCGCAGTCATGTCATCTGCTTGAGCGAAGCTTGCGCACGTTGGCCATTCGAATGAATGCCATTAACCGCAACGCGATGGAACTGGCCAGCCGTTTAAATGAGCACCCTAATGTGACGAACGTGTTCTATCCGGGGTTGCCGAGTCATCATAATCATAGCGTAGCCCGCGAACAAATGAGGGGGTTCGGCGGCATGGTCAGCTTTGAAATCGCCCCGCGGTTTGACGCGACAAGTTTTCAGAAGAAGTTAAATCTCATCGTCCCTTCCAACAGTTTGGGGGATTTGGAGACCACGCTGAACTCGCCTTATCAGGCCTCATCGTCGTTCAGAAGTCTTAGCGAGCAGGAGCAGAAAAAATCAGGGATTACGAGGCAATTAATACGAATGTCAGTCGGCATCGAAGACGTTAATGACTTGTATGAAGATTTGCATCAAGCGCTCAAGTGAATGATATGGAATTAGAAATGCAAACAGGCTCAACGTTGAATAGTGATGAAGTTCACCGCATAGAATCTCTTTATGGGCTGACGGTAAAAAGCAGCGCCTTCTTGGGGATGGGATCTGGCAATACCAATTACTGCCTCGAAACGGATATCGGCCGCTGTGTTTTCAGCATTATTGAAGAGCAAAGCCGTGATGATGTTGAGATCATGGCGAAGACGCTGGTATGGCTGGAAGCACATGATTATGAGACCTCCTTGCTGGTCAAACCCAAAGGGCAAGAAAGCTATTCAATTATATTAAGGGGCAAGCACTCTCTATTAAGAACCTATATGGATGGCGCCGTCCGCCGGGATTTCAACGAACATATGCTCAGGCAGCTCGGCGTTGCCATGGCGAAACTGCATACGATCCCCGTCCCTAATTTCTTAACAGACTCAGTCTTCTATGAGCAGAAAAAGTTCATGGATGCCCTCGATGCCAATATCGATCAGGATTATGAGCGCTGGGCCAAAGACAGACTCAGGCATCTTGCCGTAGAACGCATCAGCGGCTTGCCTACCTCTGTCATCCACTCCGATCTTTTCTACGACAATATGCTGTTTGAAGGCGAGCAGTTCGTCGGCATGATAGATTTTGAGTTGACCTGTATTTATCACTCCGTTTTCGATATCGCCATGGCGATTGTCGGCACCTGCGGCATCAATGGGACGCTGTCGCCGGAAAAAGCGAAGCATATCATCGCGGGTTATAATTCTATAAGAATGCTTGAAGCGCGCGAAATTAAGGTGTTGAAAACCTATACGGAATACGCCGCCATCCTGACATCTCTTTGGCGTTATTGGCGGTATAGAATCTATCAGCCGGGTGGTGATAAATCTGATAAATATCGCGAAATGACAAGCCTGGCTAAAAGTATTGAACGCACCGACTTCTCACAAATTTGCTGACACGTTCCCTTCATAAAGTAAAAGGGCGTCGAGCGTAAATTCGACGCCAAGACAATCGAACGTTAATATTCGGCCCTGATTATAGTACGGAGTAACCCGCTGCATGGACATCAAAGACACGAAAAAAATCGTCATCCTCGTTGACGCCTACTCATCCGGAAATGATGTGGCACCGGAATTCAATAAAAAAGGATACGGGTGCGCGCACATTCAAAGTCGAGAAGATATCCCGGCGAAGCTGCTGAATAGCTACAGAGGGGATGATTTCTTTATCAGTTTGCAATACACGGGGGATGAGATCCTCAATCAATTGCAAGAGTATGATGTTATCGCGGTGATTGCAGGCTGTGAAACAGGCATTGAACTCGCAGATCATCTGGCTGAGCTTCTGGACCTGCCCGGTAACGATACCGGCACGAGCCGTTCTCGCAGGAATAAATACCTGATGCAGGAGTGCCTGAAAAATAGCGCGATCAATCATATCCCCACGCACCGGTTAACTACCCTTAAAGACGCCACGCAATATGCGACCGAGCTGTTTAAAAAATACCGGAAGCTGGTGCTAAAACCCGTTGACAGCGCAGGCACGGACTCCGTTTTTGTTTGCAAAACGGTTGAAGAAGTTGAAGCTCATTCGGGTGATTTGTTCAAAAAAAGCAATCAGCTCAATTTAAAAAATGAAGTCATTATTCTGCAGCCTTTTATTGAGGGGGAAGAGTACGTCGTCGATACTGTCAGTTATCAAGGCCGTCACAAGATCTGTGCGATATGGAAGATGGGCAAGGGCAGTTACAACGGGGCCGATTCCATCTGTGAGTTCACCGAACTGACCTCCTTCGATGCGCAGAATCACGCTCAGCTCAAAGATTACATCTTTAGCTGTCTGGATGCTTTAGGGATCACGTTTGGCGCAGCGCACTCGGAACTGTTTTTAACCAAAGACGGTTGGACGCTAATTGAAACCGGGGCCAGACCGCACGGCGCGGGTTTTCCGGCGTTGTCATCCCTGGCGTTGAAGCGCACGCAGATTGACGAACTGGTACTGAGCGTGTGTTCAACCGAGGCATTCCTGGAAGCGGTCGCAGAGGAATATAAACCGTTAAACTATTTAAAAATTAAAGAGCTGATATCTTTTAGCGCTGGCACTATCAAGGCTGTTAAGCATGTCGATACCATCGCCGGTTTGCCATCCTACAAGAAATCAAATCTGCCGGATGTTGATCAGGAAATAAAACTCACGACGGACGTTTACAGCTCTCCGGGCTGGATTGCGTTAAGCCACCGTTGCGCCGATCAGCTCAATGCCGACTATCAATATATCGTTGGCCTTGAAAGTAAGGGCATGTTTGAAGTCTATGAACAGTAAAATCAAGGCGTCCGGCCCAACGTACATTCTTGGATATTGCATCCTGGGTGCGGCCATAGATGTTTTTCTCTCAGGTTTGTTGCAGAGCATCGATCTGTTCGTATTATTGTTTTGGACTTTCACCTTGACCTGGCTCGGTTTCTTTGTGATCTCCGTGCTGTTTTTCCCCGTCAAGCTGCGAGCTTGCCTCAACGCCTGGAAGTTAATTCTATTATTGAATATCTCTACGCTGGGAGCTTGGGTTGGGCTTTTCGTTGGGTTGAAATGGACGGAGCCCTCCATTCTGGTGGCCATGCTTTTTGGACTGAGCCCGATCATTTCTGTTTTCATTGAGATTTATAACCGAAATTCGGTGGGTGTAAAAAACATCGTTATAGCCGTGATGCTGGCTTTTATTGTCGCCGTGCTGATGATATTGGCCGTGAAAGGGCAGCGTTTTAACCCCTTCGATTCAAACACCCTATTTGTTCTGGCGCTTGGCTTAGTGTGTCTCGTCACCTCAACCTGTATGGCTGTCGGCACCTATATTGCAAAATCATTGTCCAAACAAGCGTTTAACGCCGTCAATATTCAGTCGTTCAGATTTCCCTTGCTCATTGGCGTTTGCGCGCTGATGTTGCCGAGCGAAGGCGTATTGGCAACGACGCAATCCAGCTTCTGGATGTACCTGCCGATCATCGTCATATTAGGGAATATATTGCCGCTATGGATGCTGCAAAAGGGTATTGAACTCACCAGCGCCTTGACCACCAACATTATTGTGAATGTTTCACCCTGCATTACGCTGTTGCTGGAGGCTTTTGACCCGTCGATAGCCTACAGCCATATGAAACTGGCGGTGTTGGTGATGCTGCTGCTGGTCATGCTGATCGCCAATGACGACGTGGGCAAATTTGTCGTCAGCAAGATAAGGGGGAAGCCCGTGAGGTTGACGGAGTGAAAATACTCCGTCGACAGCCGCAAAAAGCGGCGAGGCCGGCGATCCGCAGATCGCCGGCCGCGCTGAGTTATTTCTGCAACAGCTGCGGGTTGACGCAGTTTTCTTTCACCGTGCCGGTCAATGCCGCGATCAAGTTATCCACCGCGCAGGCGGCCATGCCGTAGCGCGTTTCATGGGTGGCGGAGCCGATGTGCGGCAACGCCACTACGTTCGGCATGCTGAGCAGCGGCGAGTCGGCCGGCAGCGGTTCCTTCTCGAACACATCCAACCCCGCGGCGTGGATCACGCCGTTTTGCAGCGCTTCGATCAGCGCCTGCTCATCCACCACCGGCCCGCGGCCGGCGTTGATCAGAATGCCGCTTTTCTTCATCTTCGCCAGCTGATCGCGGCCGATCAGATGGAAAGTTTGTTCGGTCAGCGGCAGCGTGATGCAAACGAAATCCGACTCGGCCAGCAGGGTATCCAGGTCGCAGCGACGGGCGTTGAAGCGTTGCTCCGCCTCTTCGTGCGTGCGGCGGGCGTTGTACAGCACCGGCATGCCGAAGCCGAAGTGCGCGCGCTGCGCCAGCGCCAGGCCGATGCGGCCCATGCCGAGGATGCCGATGGTTTTGTGGTGCACGTCGACGCCGAACCAGTCCGGCCCGATGCTGCCGCGCCATTCGCCGGCCTTGACCCGTTCCGCCACTTCCACCACCCGGCGCGCCGTCGCCAGCACCAGACTCATGATGGTGTCGGCGACGGTTTCGGTCAGCACCGTCGGGGTGTGCATCAACAGCACGTTATGGGCGTTGAGCGCCTCGACGTCGAAGTTGTCGTAGCCGACGGAAACGGTCGAGGCCGCGCGCAGTTTGGGCGCCTGCTGCAGGAAGGCTTCGTCAATTTTGCCGCCGGAACCGATGATCCCTTCGGCCTGCTGCAACGCCTGGCGCAGTTCCTCGCGGTTCTCCGGCTGCAGGCCGTTGAACGCGTGTACGGTGAAGTGTTGTTCCAGACGTTCACGCAGGTCGGCGGGCAGGCTTTTGTACAATACGATAGAAGGTTTCATCACGAACTCCAGCTGGGCCAAAGGGGGCCTGGCGCCCCCTCGGGTTGATTGACAGAGAAAAAGTATAACCGGATCAAGCCATCTGCGGCTGGATCTCGTTGCGGGCGGGCTTGACGATCAGCGTCAACACCACCGCCACCACCAGTGCGATGGCCATAAACATGTAGGAAGCCGCCGGGCTGCCGGTGGCGCCGTTCAGGTAACCGACGAACCAGGAACCGAAGAACGAACCCAGCGCGCCCATGCTGTTGATCAGCGCCATGGCGCCGCCGGCGACGTTTTTCGGCAGCATTTCCGGAATGATGGCGAAGAACGGCCCATAAGGGGCGTACATCGCGGCGCCGGCGACTACCAGCAGGCCGTAAGAGATCCAGAAATGGTTGGTGCCGACGGCGTAAGAGCCGAAGAACGCCAGCGCGCCGATCAGCAGCAGCGGCCAGACAAACAGCTTGCGGTTTTGCATTTTGTCCGACGCCCAGGAGACCACGATCATGGCGATGGTCGCCGCCAGGTAAGGCACCGCCGACAGCCAGCCCGCTTCCACCATGCCCATCTGCATGCCGCTGCGCAGGATGGAAGGCAGCCACAGCACGAAGCCGTATACGCCGATGCTCCAGGCGAAGTACTGCACGCACAGCAGGATCACGTTGCGCGAACGGAAGGCTTCGCCGTAGTTGCGCACGGCCTTGATGCCTTTCTGTTCTTCGTCCAGCTGCTGTTGCAGCGCCTGTTTCTCATCGGCGCTCAACCAGCCGGCCTGCGCCGGTTTGTCTTTCGCCAGCACCCACCAGCAGAACGCCCAGATGACCGCCGGAATGCCCTCGATGATGAACATTTCGCGCCAGCCGAAGGCGTGGATCAGGTAACCGGACACCACCGACATCCACAGCACCGTCACCGGGTTGCCGAGGATCAGGAAGGTATTGGCGCGTGAACGCTCCGATTTGGTGAACCAGTTGCTGATGTAGATCAGCATTGCCGGCATCACCGCCGCTTCCACCACGCCGAGGATAAAGCGGATGGCGGCCAGCATCGGGATATTGCTCACCACGCCGGTCAGCGAGGCGCAGCCACCCCACAGGATCAGGCACCAGAAGATCAGCTTTTTGACGCTGCGGCGCTCGGCGTAGATGGCGCCGGGAATTTGGAAGAAGAAATAACCGAGGAAAAACAGCGCGCCCAGCAGCGAGGCCATGCCCTTGGTGATGCCGAGATCCTCATTGATGCCGGCGGCGGAGGCGAAGCTGAAGTTGGCGCGATCGAGATAGGCCAGGCTGTAGGTGATAAACACGATGGGCATGATGTACCACCAGCGTTTGGCCGCGACAGTCGCTTTGTTCATGTTCAGTATCCTTCAGTGGTGTTGCATCCCTTTCGCCCAGCCCGTTGGGCATGAAAGACGAAGGGGCAGATGCTCTCCCGACGCGTCCCGGTTGTAGGGCCAGAGGCTGACGTCATGCGGAGAAGTCGTTTTTTTATTGTTATTCGGCCAGCGCCGCGCGGGTCGGCAGGCCTTCGCTGTCGCCGATGGCCTGGATCGCCAGCGAGCCGATTTTGTTGCCGCGTTGCACCGCCTGTACCAGCGTTTTGCCTTCCAGCAGGGCGCTGAGGGTGCCGACGGCAAAGCCGTCACCCGCCCCTACGGTATCCACCACGTTGTCGACCTTGACCGCGGCCACCGCCGCTTTATCGCCGGCGGCGGTTTTAAACCAGGCGCCGTCCGGGCCGGTTTTGATGATCACCGCCTGCACGCCGCGCTCCAGATAGAAATCGGCGATGCCTTCCGGCGTCGACTGGCCGGTGAGGATCTGTCCCTCTTTCAACCCCGGCAGCACCCAGTCGGCGGCGAACGCCAGCTGGTTCAGCTGCTCGATCATCACCTCGCGACTGGGCCACAGCACCGGGCGCAGATTGGGATCGAACGAAATGGTTTTGCCCATGGCGCGCATCTCGCGCGCCGCATGGTGGCACAGCGCCAGCGATTCGCCGGACAGCGCCGCCGCCACGCCGCTCAGGTGCAGGTGGCGCGCGGAACCGAAATACTCGCGGTTGAAATCGGCGACTGACAGGCGGCTGGCCGCCGAGCCTTTACGGAAATATTCCACGCTGGGATCGGTACCATCGGTAGTCTTGGATTTCACCTGAAAACCGGTCGGATAGTGGCCGTCGACCGTCACCTGCCGGTAGTTGATGCCTTCTTTTTTCAGCTGCTGCAGGGTGAAGCGGCCAAACGAGTCGTTGCCGACGCGGCTGACCCAGCCGACGTTCATGCCCAGACGGGCCAGGCCGATCGCCACGTTCAGTTCGGCGCCGGCGATGCGTTTGGTGAAGGTTTCCACCTCCGCCAAATCGCCGGTCTGCGCCGCCACGAACATCGCCATGGCTTCACCCAGAGTGACCACATCCAGGGGCGCCTGCTGCGCCGTCGTTGCCGTTAACGTTGTCATCATGGGGTTACTCCGCACGCAAAATATTGACGTAATGGCGGGTGACGGCTTCCAGGTCATCACCCTGCAACGGGAATTCGATGCCGCGCGGCGCATCGTGCGGCAGGCGGGCCAGCAGATCGCGCCAGCTGCCGTCGGTATCGTCCAGCGCAATGGCGCGCCAGCCGCGCGGACCTTGCGTGGCGGCCTTGACGTGCACGTAACCGACGTGGCGGGCCAGGCGCTCGGCGGCGGCGAAGGCGTCTTGCCCCACCCACAGCCAGTTGGCCATATCGAAGGTCATGCTGACCGGCAGGTGGCTATCTTCCGCTGCATGGAAAAAGGCGTTCAGCATCGACAAAATGCCGCAGTCCGGCGTTTGGTCGTTCTCGACCACCAGTTTGACCGGATGTTGCTCCAGCGCCACTTTCAGCTCGGTAAAATCGAAGCCGGGGCGGAAATGGCCGAGGGAGAGCTTCAGCTGGCGCGCGTTCAGCGCCTGCGCTTCCGCCAGCAGCGCCGGCAGGTTGGGATTCAGCGTATGTTGCGGAGTGAACAGCGCCTCAGGGGCGGAATAGACGGCGAACAGCTGCTGGCGTTCTATCTCCTGGGACAGCGCAGGCAGGCTGTCCAGTTCGCCGGCGGCGAACAGTTCGCGGCGGATCTCCACCCCGTCGGCGCCCGCGCCGGCGATGATGGGCAACAGCGCGCGCTGGCCGCCCTGTTGTTTGACGGTATCGGTGCCGTAGGCGCCGGTGACCACGATGATTTCTGTTTTCATTTTGACTCCTGAGGCGGCATTGTCGCCGCCGCTGCTGTTACCGGTACGTTAAATGGAACCGGTTCCAGTAGAAAGCGACAGAGTGTAAAAATATGATCGCAATCACGAAGCTGAGCAAAAAACAGCCGATGAAGGCGGGGCGGTTAAGGCCCCGGAGAAGGCGGGTTAGCGGGTGGTGGAGCCGCGGACGATCAGCTCGCCGGAGAACATCTGCTCGCCGCTGGGGGCGGCCAGACCCTGAATACGCTGCACCAGCCGCTCCAGCGCCGCGTGCCCCATTTGGTAGGTGGGTTGTTTCAGCGTGGTGATGCCGACGCCCGCCAGTTCCGCCCACTCCAGCTCGTCGAAGCCCAGCAGGCCGATGTCGTTGCCCCACTGGATGCCGAGCCGGCGCATGGCGCGCGCCACCTGCAGCGTCAGGGCGCCGTTGGCGGAGATCACCGCCTTGCGCATGCCGCGATGACGGCCGCTGAAATCGCTCAGCACCTGTTCCAGTTTTTGCCGATCGTTGAGCGGCGTTTCGGCCTGCTCCGCCAGCAGCGCAGGGTGCTGCGCCATGGTATGCCTGAAGGCGTGCAGGCGTTCCAGGCGGGTATTGACCGTACCGAGCGGTTCGCTGAGGAACAGGATCGCTTCGAAGCCTTGTTGCAGCAGGTGCTCGGTGGCGACGGTGGCGGCTTCGCGGTTGTTCAGGCCCACTACGTCGCAGGCGAAGTCGGGGATTTTGCGGTCGATCAGCACCATCGGCAGCATCGACTGTTGCAGCGTGGATAACGCTTCCTCGCGCATGCCGACCGCGTTGACCACGATGCCTTCCACCCGGTAACTGCTGAGCAGCTGCAGGTAGTGCTGTTCCTGATTGACTTCGTTGTTGGTGTTGCACACCAGCAGGGTAAAGCCGTGTTGGCGGCAGGCGGCCTCGATGCCGCGCATCACGTCCACCGAATAGGGGTTGGTGATATCGGCGAGGATCAGGCCGATCAGGCGTGTTTGGCCGCCCTTCAGGCTGCGCGCCATCTGGCTTGGGCGGTAGTCGAGCTGCTGGATCGCCTGTTCGATGCGCTGTTTGAGATCGTCGGAAAGCAGGTGCTGTTCACCATTCAGATAGCGTGACACGCTGGTCTTGCCGGTTTTGGCGATGCTCGCTACATCGCTGATGGTGGCGCGTCCTGAGGCGCGCGTTGCCTTGACAGTGCTCACAGCCGATCCCTCCTGCGGTTAATTGCCAAGGAGACTACCATACCCGGCGTGCGGGCGGGAATGTTGAAGGATAAGGAGAAAATCGCAGGGAAGCGGCGGGGCGCCGGTGGCGCCCCGCGCGGGATTATTGCAGCGGGCTGAGGGTGATCTCGACGCGGCGGTTTTGCGCCTTGCCTTCCGCGGTGCTGTTGGACGCGATCGGGTTGTCCGGGCCGGCACCGGCGGTGCGGATACGGTTCGCCGCCACGCCCTGGGTGATCAGCGCGCTGGCTACGCCATCGGCGCGCTGCTGCGACAGGTTCATGTTGAGCGAACGGGAACCGGTGCTGTCGGTGTAGCCGATGACGTTGACTGCGGTTTTCGGATACTCTTTCAGCACCATGGCGACGCCGGTCAGGGTATTGGCGCCCGCCGGTTTCAGCGTGGCGCTGCTGCTGTCGAAGGTCACGTTGTTCGGCATGTTCAGCACGATGTTGTCGCCCTGACGGGTGACGCTGACGCCGGTGCCTTTCATCTTGTCGCGCAGTTTGGCTTCCTGCACGTCCATGTAATAGCCAGCGCCGCCGCCGAGCGCCGCACCGGCCGCCGCGCCGATCAGCGCGCCCTTGCCGCGATCTTTCTTGGAAGAGGACAGTACGCCGACGCCGGCGCCCAGTGCGGCCCCGAGGCCCGCGCCGATGCCGGACTTGCCGACTTCGGATTCGCCGGTGTAAGGGTTGGTGGTACAGGCCGACAGCGTGAGCGCGACGCTCACTGCGCCGGCAATAATTGCAATGCGTTTTTTCATGTTCTTGTCCTTAATGGCATCAATATCTGTACGCGCCGGCCCAACACGGGGGCGCAAAAAAGTAGGCGACGCAGGTGGGGCCCGCATCACCGCGCTACTATGACGCGTTGGCTCGCCGGCAGTTCCGGAGAAAAACGTGACAAATGATGAGCGCGGGTAAGTGCTGGGGGAGTTATGCGACAAAACGCCGGGCGGCGCCATGCAGCGGATTCCTAATTGCGCGCCGCCAGGGCGCGAATGCGCCTTTTTTAACCGTAACCGGTTGAATTCTCGATTGCCGGCCAGTTCATGATCAGCGTATAGGCCTGGGTTTCGTCGTTAAACAGGCGCTGCGTCACCTGAAAGCCGTGCTTGTGGTAAAACGCGCAGGCGCGCAGGTTTTGCTGATAAACCTCCAGGCTGAGCCGGCGGTAGCGCTGCTGCACGTGCGTCATCAGCGCCCGGGCTACGCCGCGGCCGTGATACGCCCGATCGACAAACAGCGCGCCGATGAACTGTTCGTCCAGCACGCTGATAAAGCCGACGATCTCGTTTTCATGCCAGCAGGCCCAGCTCTGCGCGCGCGGCAGGTAATTTTCCCGCACCAGTGCGGCGCTTTCACGCCAGTATTTTTCCGCCACGAACGGATGGGCGGCGATGGTGCTGGGCAGCCACAGCGCCATCAGCCGATCGATATCCGCCGGGCCACAGGGGCGGATCACCGTGGCTTTGGGTAGCACATGCACCCCGTGAGATGATCGTTCACCAGCCCGCTGGCCTGCATGAAGGCGTAACAGATGGTGGAGCCGATAAACTTGAAGCCGCGCTTTTTCAACGCCTTGGACATGGCGTCGGACTGCTCGGTTTTGGCCGGAACCTGGTTCAGCGCCTGCCAGCGGTTGAGCTGTGGCCGGCCGCCGACGAAGTCCCATATGAAGGTGACGAAATTCTCGCCGGCCGCCTCCATCGCCAGATAGGCTTTGGCGTTGGTGATGATGGCTTCTATCTTGCCGCGGTGACGGATGATGCCGCTGTCTTGCAGCAGCCTTTCCACGTCTTGTTCTGTCATCGCGGCGACCCGCTGCGGATCGAAATCATGGAAGGCGCGGCGGTAGTTCTCGCGCTTTTTCAGCACGGTGATCCAGGAAAGACCGGCCTGTTGTCCCTCCAGACACAGCATTTCAAACAGCTCGCGCGCGTCGGTGGTGGGCGTGCCCCATTCCTTGTCGTGATACTCGAGATACAACGGATCGGCCGTCACCCAACCGCAACGTTCGTCTGCCATCCTGAATGTCCTTATGCTGTATTTATGAACAGTAATCATCGCTCGAAGCGGCGAACTTGGCAAGCCTCTGATTGTTTTGTCCGCAGCCCCGCTTGACGTGACGAAAAAGCCGACAATAGTTACTACATGGCCGGTGGAAAACCGGCCAACGATAAAAACGACATTGCCTTCATTTGCAGGCTCTCAGGAGTCGATTCATGCCTCTAAAAATAACATGCATGCCCCGCCCGGCGGCGCTTGCAGTGGCGTTACTTTGCAGTGTGACCCTTCCGGTTCAGGCGTATGACCAACTCTACGTCTTTGGCGACAGCCTGAGCGATACCGGCAACAACGGCCGGTTCACCTATGACGGCAGTCAGCACCTGCTGTACGACGAAGCGTTGGCGCAACGCATCGGCGCGGCGCTGGTGGCCTCGGACAACGGCGGAGAAAACTACGCCGCCGGCGGTGCCGTGGCGGTGCCGGGCCTGAACCCGGTCGACAACACTCAGGATCAGGTGCAGCGCTACCTGAATCGGGTTAACGGCCAGGCCGATGGCGACGGTTTGTATATTCACTGGATCGGCGGTAACGATTTGGCGGCGGCGGCGTTGAACGCCGCTACCGCGCCCGGCGTGGCCTATAACAGCGCCGCCGCCGCCGCCGCGCAGGTGCATTCGCTGCTGAACGCCGGCGCCGGCACGGTGATCGTGCCGACGGTGCCGAACATCGGCTCCACGCCGCAGCTGATGGAACTGATCATTCAGCAGGCGCTGCCGCCGGTACAGGGGGCGGCGATTCAGGCGGCCTATACCACGCTCAATTCGGTGGCTACCCCGGACAACGCTTCGCGCACGCAGGCGATCCACGCGGCGTTGACCGCCGCGGCGAAGCAGGGCAGCGCGATCCCTCAGGTGCAGCAGGCGATCGCCGCCCAGCTTGTGGCTGCATATGACAGCCTGAGCGCGCAGGCCGCTCAGCTGACCGATTTCTATAATCAAAGCGAAGACCGTTTGCTGGCGCAGGGGGGCGGCAATATCGTGCGGGTGGACGTGAACAAGCTGTTCGCCGAAGCGATCGCCAATCCGGCGCAGTTCGGCTTCGCCAACACGGCCGGCATGGCTTGTCCGGCGGGCGTTTCCTCGGCGGTTTGCCGTTCCGACATGCCTGGCTTCGACGCCGGCCAGTCCTATCTGTTCTCCGACCATTTCCACCCCAGCCCGCAGGCGCACCTGCTGATTGCGGATTATATCCAGGCGGTGTTGGATGGCCCGGCGCAGGTGGTGGCGCTGAATCAGGCGACGGCGGCGATGGCGCGTGACAGCCGCGCCACGCTCGACAGCCGTTTCCAGCAGTTGCGCAACGGCGACAATCCGCAGGGCTCGCTGGGCGTGTTTGGCGGCTACGCAGGCCAGCACTATGACTATGCCGATAACCGGGCGGCGGGGGATGGCAACGCCACCACCCACAACCTGACCGTCGGCGTGGACTATCAACTGACCGACAGCTGGTTGATCGGTGCGTTGATCGCCGGTTCCAACGACGATCAGCATCCTTCCAGCCGCTATGACTACAAGGCGCGTGGGGTGCTGCTGTCGGCCTTCAGTTCGCTGGCCATATTCGAGCAGGGGTGGGTCAATGCCGATCTGCACTATGCGACGATGGATTATGACGACATCCGCCGCAGCATGCGGTTGGGGCCGCTGACGCGCACCGAAACCGGTTCGACCTCCGGCAAGCAGTGGGGCGCGCGCGTGACCGCCGGCTATGACTTCCCTATCGCTGCTTATCTCACCACCGGGCCGGTGGCGCAGTTCGCCTGGGATTACAGCCAAGTGTCCGGCTACAGCGAAGACGGTGATGACAGCACCGCCATGCGCTTCAACGATCAAACCTACCATTCGCAGATCGGCGCGTTGGGCTGGCGGTTGGATACGCAATTCGGCGTGTTTAACCCCTATGCGGAAGTGAGTTATCAGCATCAGTTCGGCGATGACGTCTACCGCGCCGGCGGCGGCCTGAAATCGACGCAAACCTCATTTACTCGCGACAGTGCGGGTCAGGACAAAAACTGGGTGGATGTCACGCTGGGGGCCAACATGCCGTTGACGGATAGAGTGTCGGCCTTCGCCACCGTCTCGCAAACCGGCGGCCTGAGCAGCGGCGAGCAGTTTATGTATAACGTCGGCGTCAGCGCGCGCTTCTGAGAACTCTCGGGAGAGGATAGAGCCTGTGACGGCGAGATGGCGAGGCGATGTGGGCGGATGAGACTGTACTTTAGTACAACTATCATTTATCGCTGAAAGTTCTTATCGTTATTGCATAACGATAAAATACAGCGCTACAAAAAAAAACTGATCCTATAAAGGATCAGGTAGCCACTTGGCCAACACCAGGGAAAATTTTGGTTATTATTGTATATCCAAATCTTCACTGTCAATGGCTTTTTCCCTTCATCATCGGATGCGGGGCGTTTTCGCCTGCCTGTCTGGCCCCCTCTCATCTTCAACGCGACAGAACGCTTTTGTCAGATGCATGTCATGATGCCGAGTTGTTATGATTTTGTTTTCTTTGTGTTTCTTTGCCGGATAATGCCCTCTGCCGCCCCTTCTTCAGCGACGCGCTTATTTCTCGATTAAATTAATTTCCCCTCCGAAATTATTTTAATTGACTCTTTAAAACACCTGTTGATTATTAACGCTTCCTATTATGCCTGTCGGTTTAATTTACTTGGCGGCGCAACCGGGTTATACTCTTCTCAGTTTTATAGTGATGTTATTTCTTGAAGAGGATTGGTGAGTGTCTAACTTTTTTTTCAATAATGAAACCATTAATGCCTCTATAAAAGAAGAGTTGGAAAGCGGGCTGAGCAAATACAATAATATAAAATATGCCTATGCTATAATGAATAAAAGAAATCCGACTAGCTTTTCAATCATTTCCAATAGGACGGAGTGGTTCGAGTTTTATATCAAAAACAACTATCAGTTTATTGATCCCGTTTTGATTACCGCATCGCATAGAATCACCCCGTTTACCTGGGATAAAGATTTGGAAATTGGCGCAGGATTAAAATTGCCAAAGATTTTTGATATGGCCAAGAACTACAATATTATTAATGGGTATACTTTCGTCTTGCACGATCATCATCATAATCTGGTGGTGTTATCCATTATGTTGGATAAGCATTGTGATGCGGATGTTGAACAGCAGATTGACAATAATAAGGCCGAAATTCAAATGCTGCTGATTACCATGCACGGAAAAATGACGGCGCTCTACCAGGAAATGAGCACGCCGGCTGACTTTGAAAAAATGAACCAGCGGGAGTTTTTCTCCAAGCGTGAAAATGAGATCATCTACTGGGCGAGCTTAGGTAAATCCTATCAAGAAATTGCCCTTATCCTGGGAATAAAACTCACCACCGTAAAATATCACATCGGCAACGCCGTCAAAAAGCTTGGCGTCACCAATGCCAAACATGCCATCAGGTTAGGTGTGGAGCTGCAGCTCATCCGGCCGCTTCTCGCTGACTCGGAAGGATAATGGCCAGGAATCCAACGGGTTATCCCACTTTGTGGCGTGTTGGTTGATGCGCGCCAGCAATCTGTTCCGGTTGGCATCGTCTATCGGCAGATAGATCAGATAAATATTTTTATTCTTTTCGGAGCATCCGGTTTTTACCACCGAGATATGCCAGCCGGAGCGTTGGAAAATAATGCGCATCGGGTGACTGATAATGGCGTATATGCCTTCGTAGCCGCAGCTTCTTGCATAGTTTATCATCGACAGGAAAAGCATGGTGCTAATTGGCGCTTGATGGAGTTGAAGTGCTTGAATGCGCGCCTTGTCTATAAATAATCTGCTGGCTTCAACGTAATTCCCTTCGGGGAGTTTTATATCGTTAAAGTAATTGTCGAATACGCCATCGCTGATCATGTTTGGGTATTTCGTTTCGATAAATCGCAAGCTGCAAATGACGTGATCTTGGTAGGTACCGAAAATATAGGTGGCGTGACGGTTGTCGTATTCGTCAAACTCCATGTTATTTTCGCAATTAACGAGCCAGTCTAAACGGTCTTTAAACGTTTTTTTTCTTAAAGAGAATAGTTCTTTCGATCTGTTATCTGGCAGCAAATTATAGTCTACGTCAAAGAGCTCTATCATTTTCAATCTTTTTCCTAAGCGACTTAAATGGCTTTTTAGCTGCGGCTGTTATTTGTTCTTGTTATACTACCAGAGTCACTATGGCAAGTAAATTTCAGTCGATGCCGCGTCGGTGAGAATAAAGTAAATATATAACACTGAGTTATGTTTTTTTTCATTCCATTCACTTATTTGAATATTGTTCAACACGCCTGTTGTTTGTCGAAGAAGCCTCAAGCTGCCGGTAGTGGAAGCATGCGGGGGATGAATCGGCGTTTCTCTAAAGCCAGCCGATACCCGAGCCTGCGAAAGCGGTGCGGTTACCTCGCCCTCTGCGGCGCCGATGCTGCCGACGGTTTTCTTGGCCGACGGGTGAAAATCCAGCGCTTCTTGCCCCGATTCGCACTTGTTGCCGGATTCTGGCTGTATATCTTACGGTCAAAGGGTATACTGGCGCATTCCATATAAATCCACTTGTATCGCGTGCGAATTCAACATGCAAAAGTTTGATACCAAGACCTTCCAGGGCCTGATCCTGACACTGCAGGATTATTGGGCGCGCCAGGGCTGCACCATCGTTCAACCATTGGACATGGAAGTCGGCGCGGGAACCTCACACCCGATGACGTGCCTGCGCGCACTGGGGCCGGAGCCGATGGCCGCCGCTTATGTGCAGCCATCCCGTCGCCCGACCGACGGCCGCTACGGCGAAAACCCGAACCGTCTGCAGCACTACTATCAGTTCCAGGTGGTGATTAAGCCATCGCCGGACAACATTCAGGAACTCTACCTGGGCTCGCTGAAAGAGCTGGGTCTGGATCCGACTATCCACGACATCCGCTTCGTGGAAGACAACTGGGAAAACCCGACGCTCGGCGCCTGGGGCCTGGGTTGGGAAGTGTGGCTGAACGGCATGGAAGTGACGCAGTTCACCTACTTCCAGCAGGTCGGCGGCCTGGAGTGCAAGCCGGTGACCGGCGAGATCACCTATGGCCTGGAGCGTCTGGCGATGTACATCCAGGGCGTGGACAGCGTGTACGATCTGGTGTGGAGCAACGGCCCGCTGGGCGTCACCACCTACGGCGACGTGTTCCATCAGAACGAAGTGGAGCAGTCCACCTACAACTTCGAATACGCCGACGTCGACTTCCTGTTCTCCTGCTTCGAGCAGTACGAGAAAGAAGCCCAATCGCTGCTGGCGCTGGAAAAACCGCTGCCGCTGCCGGCCTACGAACGCATCCTGAAGGCGGGCCATACCTTCAACCTGCTGGACGCGCGCAAGGCGATTTCGGTGACCGAGCGTCAACGCTACATTCTGCGCATCCGCACGCTGACCAAAGCCGTTGCCGAAGCCTACTACGCTTCCCGCGAAGCGCTGGGCTTCCCGATGTGCAACAAGAAGAACGAGAACTAAGAGGCAGCCATGACTCAACAGACTTTCCTGGTGGAAATCGGCACGGAAGAGCTGCCGCCGAAGGCTCTTCGTTCCCTGGCGGAATCTTTCGCCGCCAACTTCACCGCCGAGCTGGACAACGCCGGCCTGGAGCACGGTGACGTGAGCTGGTTCGCCGCACCGCGCCGCCTGGCGCTGAAAGTGGCCAACCTGAGCGCGGCGCAGGCCGATCGCGAAATTGAAAAACGCGGCCCGGCGATCGCTCAGGCGTTCGACGCCGAAGGCAAACCGAGCAAAGCGGCCGAAGGCTGGGCGCGCGGCTGCGGCATCACCGTCGATCAGGCGGAGCGCCTGGTGACCGACAAGGGCGAGTGGTTGATGTACCGCGCCCATGTCAAAGGCCAGTCGGCGCAACAACTGCTGGCCGGCATGGTCAGCACCGCGCTCGGCAAGCTGCCGATCCCGAAACTGATGCGCTGGGGCGATTCCGACGTGCAGTTCGTGCGTCCGGTGCACACCGTCACGATGCTGCTGGGCGCCGATCTGATCCCGGGCACCGTGCTGGGCATCGAATCCGCGCGCACCGTGCGCGGCCACCGCTTCATGGGCGAAGCCGAGTTCACCCTCGACAATGCCGACCAATATCCGCAGATCCTGCTGGAGCGCGGCAAAGTGGTCGCTGACTACGAAGCGCGCAAAGCCCTTATCAAACGCGACGCCGAACTGGCGGCGCAGAAGATCGGCGGCAAGGCCGATCTGAGCGACAGCCTGCTGGAAGAAGTGGCCTCGCTGGTGGAATGGCCGGTGGTGCTGACCGCCAAATTCGAAGAGAAATTCCTGGCGGTGCCGGCGGAAGCGCTGGTGTACACCATGAAGGGCGACCAGAAGTATTTCCCGGTGTACGACGCCGCAGGCAAACTGCTGCCTAACTTTATCTTCGTGGCCAACATCGAGTCGAAAGACCCGCAGCAGATCATCTCCGGCAACGAGAAGGTGGTGCGTCCGCGTTTGGCCGACGCCGAGTTCTTCTTCAACACCGACCGCAAAAAACGTCTGGAAGACAACCTGCCGCGCCTGGAAACCGTGCTGTTCCAACAGCAGCTGGGCACCCTGCGCGACAAAACCGATCGCATCCAGGCGCTGGCGGGCTGGGTTGCCGGCCAGATTGGCGCCGACGTCAACCACGCCACCCGTGCTGGCCTGTTGTCGAAGTGTGACCTGATGACCAACATGGTGTTCGAATTCACCGACACCCAGGGCGTGATGGGCATGCATTATGCGCGCCACGACGGTGAGGCGGAAGACGTCGCCGTTGCGCTGAACGAGCAGTATCAGCCGCGCTACGCCGGTGATGCGCTGCCGCAGTCGCTGGTGGCCTGCTCGCTGGCGATCGCCGACAAGATGGACACCCTGGCCGGCATCTTCGGCATCGGGCAGCATCCGAAGGGCGATAAAGACCCGTTCGCGCTGCGCCGCGCCGCGCTGGGCGTGTTGCGCATCATCGTCGAGAAAAACCTGCCATTGGATCTGCAGACTCTGACCGAAGAGGCCGTGCGCCTGTACGGCAGCAAGTTGACCAATGCCAAGGTGGTCGACGACGTGGTGGAATTCATGCTGGGTCGTTTCCGCGCCTGGTATCAGGAAGAAGGCCACGCGGTCGATACCATTCAGGCGGTGCTGGCGCGCCGTCCGACCAAACCGGCCGACTTCGACGCGCGCGTCAAGGCGGTATCCCATTTCCGTACGCTGGACGAGGCGGCGGCATTGGCTGCGGCCAACAAACGCGTCTCCAACATTCTGGCCAAGTCTACCGAAACGCTGAACGACAGCGTGCGCGCCTCGGTGCTGAAGGATGCGGCGGAGATCCAGCTGGCGACTCACCTGGTGGTGCTGCGCGACAAGCTGCAGCCGTACTTCGCGGCGGGCAACTACCAGGAAGCGCTGGTGGAACTGGCCGCGCTGCGTGAGCCGGTGGATGCGTTCTTCGACAACGTGATGGTAATGGCGGACGATGCGGAAGTGCGCGTTAACCGTCTGACGCTGCTGAGCAAACTGCGTGAGCTGTTCCTGCAGGTGGCGGATATCTCCGTGCTGCAGTAAGCGATTCTTTGCTGTGAAAAGGCGCCTGCGGGCGCCTTTTTTATGGTTGGCGTAACAGTCTGATACCGGCAGCGGTCAAGCGATAGCGTTGTAAACGGCTCTTGGGTTTATCCGGTAGCGTCATTTCAATCCAACCCGCATTCAAGGCCGGCTGTAGATAGCGCTCGCGGAAAGATTTTCGATCTTGCAACTGTAGAACATTCTGGAGTGCTTCTCGCGACATCTCCCCTTGCAGCGCCGCTAGCAAGTCAGCGACTTGGGGGGTGACTTGGGGGGTGACTTGGGGGGTAATGCTCAGCTCAAGCGCTTTTAGAATCATTTCCAGCATGAATTCAACGAAGGGTGAGCAATCGGTCTTTTGGTTGCTGGCATTCAGCGCCTGGTAATATCCGGGTTGGTTATCATGTACCAGACTCTCAACCGGCACGTTGGCGAACAACGGATCCCAGCGTGACAAAATCAGCGTTTGCCACAACCGTCCCATACGGCCGTTTCCATCGGCAAAGGGATGGATAAATTCGAATTCATAGTGAAATACACAGCTGCCGATCAGCGGTGGCAGGTCGGTTTGTTGCAGCCAGATGAGCAATTGACGGATTAGCAACGGTACGCGTTCCGCCGGTGGAGCCATATGTATCACAACATTGCCGTTCATCACGCCGACGCCGCTTTGACGATAGCGGCCAGCATCAGGCAGTAAGCTGTTCATCAACATCCCATGTGCGGCAAGCAGATCGCGTTCATTTTCGGGATGCCAATGATTCAGGTTGGTATAGCAATGGATGGCATTCATCGCTTCCTGAACGTCACGCGGAGGGGCGATGACGCGCTTACCTGCGATGATAGCGGTGATCTGCTCTTCGCTCAGGGTATTGCCTTCGATCGCCAACGAACCTTGAATAGTGCGGATCCGATTGATGCGCCTTAGCCGCAATGCATGCTCTTGTTCCGCTTGTATCGTCAAACGGGCCAATGCGGCGCCGACGTCTGTCGCCAGATGCAGAATGGAGGGCGTGATGGTCAACGGTGGCTGATAAGAGGACATGAGCAAGTTGGCCCGACGATAAACGTTGGAAAAGTGTACCATGCGTGCGTGGCACGTGCAGTACGCCGTTTTCAACCGCCTCCGGCCGAGACAATGTTCACCGCAAGCGGAATCGCGTATCGGAACGCCGCCAGTTGATCTATTCTTATAGGCGCACGGAGTGCGGAAAAAGGGGCGGAGTCCAATGAAAAAGCAGGTTTATAACAGGAGTTATGTCACATGGCGGTAGGGATCCAGAGCAGAGGTTTCGCGCGTTGGTTGGCACCGGTATTGGCATTGTTGGTGGTCATGCAATTGACCGCCTGCGGCGATAAAGAGCCGGAACAGCGCAAAGCATTTATCGATTACTTACAGAATACCGTGATGCGCAGCGGGGCGAATATCCCCACGCTGAGCGAAGATCAGAAGCAGAAGTTCGGCAACTATGCCGGCGATTACGCGATTTTGGTCGGTTTTTCGCAGCAGTTGTCCAAATCGGTCGGCGCCAGCCTGACCCCGGCGCTGGATCAGATTAACCAGATCCGCACCGCGCAGGACTACCTGAACAAACGCGACGCGCTGCAGCAATCGGTCGGGGCGTTGAACCTGTTGGGCCAGCAGATCCAGTCGGCCAAATCGCAGGCGGATACTGCCCACGCGGCGCTGAAGCAGCCTGACGATCTGAAGGCGGTGTACAACCAGGCCTATGACAAGATCGTCACCGCCCCGGCCAACGCCTTGATGCCGGCGATCCCGACTACCGCCAGCTTTGTGCAGGATCTGGTGCAGGTCGGCGACTTCCTGCAGAGCCAGGGCAATCAGGTCAGCTTCAACAACAACGGCGTGCAGTTCCGCACTGCGCAGCAGGTGGCGCAATACAACACCATGATGTCGAATCTGGTGGCTAAGCAGCAGAACCTGATGAATGCGCAGAAAACCATTCAAAGCGTGACGCAATAATAACGCGTCCAGGCGCGAAACAGGCCGGCATTGCCGGCCTGTTTTATTTCCCCTCAGCGTTTCCAATCGCTTGCTGGCTTATTGCGCAGGCTTCTGTACTACACTTCAATTAATCCATTCATTAGGCAATGTAGTTTTCTTTCATTCATCACTTCGCTAGTTCCCGGCGGGATGAGTGCTCACAGGGAAGATCAAACAGAGCGTTGCGATCGGCGCTGCAGCTAAAAATAAATTGTGACTAATGTCACAATTCAAAAACAAAACGCCAATTTAAAAATGTGATCATAGTCACTTTATTGGGGGTTTTGTGGCGACTTTTTTCTCACTGTGCTTTTTTTACACGCCATAAATGTGATATTGGTCACTATAAAGGGTGGTTTATTGGGGTGTTGTGTGTGATTTGTATCACAAAAAATCCGTGAAGTTCGCGTGACAAAAACAGCGTGATAGAGTCCGTTTCGCATACAGCGGCAACACGGCTGGATCGTCACAACAATAATCACGCGCTCTATTGTCAGCGCGTAACAATAGGGGTGTGTTTTATGTTTTCACCAGACATCAAGGTTAAAGTGCAAAACTTTGGCCGCTTCCTGAGCAACATGGTGATGCCCAACATCGGCGCCTTTATCGCCTGGGGGATTATCACCGCGCTATTCATTCCAACCGGCTGGCTGCCGAATGAGACCTTGGCTAAGCTGGTAGGCCCGATGATCACCTACCTGCTGCCGCTGCTGATCGGCTACACCGGCGGGCGGCTGGTGGGCGGCGATCGCGGCGGCGTGGTCGGCGCCATCACCACCATGGGCGTCATCGTCGGCGCCGACATGCCGATGTTCCTCGGCGCGATGATCGCCGGCCCGCTGGGCGGTTGGGCCATCAAGCATTTCGATCGCTGGGTGGACGGCAAGATCAAAAGCGGCTTTGAAATGCTGGTGAACAACTTCTCCGCCGGCATCATCGGCATGCTGCTGGCGATCCTGGCCTTCCTGGGCATCGGGCCGCTGGTGGAGGTGCTTTCCAAGCTGCTGGCGGCGGGCGTGCACGTGATGGTGACGAACAACCTGCTGCCATTGGCGTCCATTTTCGTTGAACCGGCGAAAATCCTGTTCCTGAACAACGCCATCAACCACGGCATCTTCTCGCCGCTGGGTATTCAGCAGGCCACGGAAGCCGGCAAATCGGTGTTCTTCCTGATAGAAGCCAACCCAGGTCCGGGCATGGGCGTGCTGATGGCCTACATGTTCTTTGGCCGCGGCAGCGCCAAGCAATCCGCCGGCGGTGCGGCGATCATTCACTTCCTGGGCGGCATCCACGAAATCTACTTCCCCTACGTGCTGATGAACCCACGCTTGCTGCTGGCGGTGATCCTGGGCGGCATGACCGGCGTCTTTACCCTGACGATGCTGAACGGCGGCCTGGTTTCTCCGGCTTCCCCGGGTTCGATTTTGGCGGTGCTGGCGATGACGCCGAAAGGCGCTTACTTCGCCAACATTGCGGCGGTATGCGCAGCCTTCGCCGTCTCCTTCGTGGTATCCGCTTTCCTGCTGAAAACCTCCAAGGTGAAAGAGGATGACGATCTGGAAGCTGCGACCCGTCGCATGCAAGAGATGAAATCGCAGTCCAAAGGCGGCGCGGCGGCATCGGTCGACGGCGATCTGAGCACCGTGCGCAAAATCATCGTCGCCTGCGATGCGGGCATGGGTTCCAGCGCCATGGGCGCCGGGGTGCTGCGCAAGAAAGTGGCCGACGCCGGGCTGAAGAACATCTCGGTGACCAACAGCGCCATCAACAGCCTGCCGGACGACGTGGATCTGGTGATCACCCACCGCGATCTGACCGAGCGCGCGATGCGCCACGCGCCGCAGGCCCAGCACATCTCGCTGACCAACTTCCTCGACAGCAAGCTGTACAGCGATCTGGTCGAGCGTTTGGTGGCGGTCAACAAAACCACCGACAACCAGCAGAAGGTGCTGGGCGCGCTGGACGACAGCTTTGAAGCCGGGGAACCGAACCTGTTCAAGCTGAGCGAGAGCAACGTGTTCCTCAACCTGCAGGCCAGCGACAAAGAGCAGGCGATCCGCTTCGCCGGCGAGCAGCTGGTGAAGGGCGGCTACGTCGAGGCGGAATACGTGCCGGCGATGCTGGAGCGCGAAAAGCTCACCTCCACTTACCTGGGCGAATCGATCGCCGTGCCGCACGGCACCATCGAGGCCAAAGACCGGGTGCTGCGCACCGGCGTGGTGTTCTGTCAGTACCCACAGGGCGTGCGCTTCGGCGATGAAGAGGATGAAGTGGCCCGTCTGGTGATCGGCATCGCCGCGCGCAACAACGAGCATATTCAGGTGATCACCAGCCTGACCAACGCGCTGGATGACGAGAGCGTGATCGAGCGGCTGGCGAATACCACCAGCGTTCAGGAAGTGCTGGACCTGCTCGGCGGCAAAAAAGCCGGATAACGGAATCATTTTAAAGGGTGCAGCTTGCTGCACCCTTCGACATTAAGAAGGTAGAGTTATGAAAGCATTACATTTTGGCGCAGGGAATATCGGCCGCGGTTTTATCGGCAAGCTGCTGGCGGACGCCGGGGTTGAACTGACCTTCGCCGACGTCAATCAAACGGTGCTGGATCTGCTGAACAGCCGTAAAAGCTACGCGGTGCACGTGGTGGGCGAGCAAGAACGCGTGGAGAGCGTCAACAACGTCAGCGCCGTCAACAGCGGCAGTGAGGCTGCGGTGGCGCTGATCGCCGAGGCGGATCTGGTGACCACCGCCGTGGGCCCGCAAATTCTCGCCAAAATCGCCGGCACGATCGCCAAAGGGCTGGTGCTGCGCCATCAGCAGGGCAGTGTGCAACCGCTGAACATCATCGCCTGCGAGAACATGGTGCGCGGCACCAGCCAGCTGAAGCAGCACGTGTTCGCCGCGCTGCCGCAGGACGAGCAGGCATGGGTTGAACAGCACGTCGGCTTTGTCGATTCGGCGGTCGACCGCATCGTGCCGCCGGCGGACAGCAGCGATCCGCTGGAAGTGACGGTGGAAACCTTCAGCGAATGGATCGTCGATCAGACGCAGTTTAAAGGCCAGCCTCCGGCGATCGCCGGCATGGAACTGACCGACAACCTGATGGCGTTCGTCGAGCGCAAGCTGTTCACCCTCAACACCGGCCACGCCATCACCGCCTACCTCGGCCAACGGGCCGGGCTGCAAACCATTCGCGACGCCATTCTCGACCCGGCGATCCGCCGCGTGGTGAAAGGGGCGATGGAAGAGAGCGGCGCGGTGCTGATCAAGCGTTACGGCTTCGACGCCGACAAGCATGCCGCCTACATCAACAAAATCCTCGGCCGCTTTGAAAATCCGTATCTGCACGACGACGTCGAGCGCGTAGGGCGCCAGCCGCTGCGCAAACTGAGCGCCGGCGATCGCCTGATCAAACCGCTGCTGGGCACGCTGGAATACGGCCTGCCGCATGCCAACCTGATCCAGGGCATCGCCGCCGCCATGAGCTACCGCAGCGAACAGGAGCCGCAGGCGCAGGAACTGGCGGAACTGCTGAACACGCTCGGGCCGAAAGCCGCGCTGGCGCAAATTTCCGGCCTGCCGGCGGAAAGCGAGGTTGTAGAAGAGGCCGTTGCTGTGTATAACGCCATGCACAAGTAGAATCGTGATGATGAACACCCGAGCGCAGCTTGCTGCGCTCCTGGAACCCGAGTTCGGCATCGACGGCCCTCCCCACGCCTTTCGAAAAGCGACGATGGAAGAAGCACAGGCATTTGAAAACCAGGTTCTGGAAAAGCTGAACGCGGGCAAAACGGTGCGCAGCTTCCTGATCGCGGCGGTAGAGCTGCTGGCGGAAGCGCTCAACGTGCTGGTGGTGCAGGTATTCCGCAAGGACGACTATGCGGTGAAATACGCCGTCGAACCGCTATTGTCCGGCAGCGGCCCGCTGGGGGAGCTGTCGGTACGCCTGAAGCTGATGTACGGGCTGGGGGTGATCTCCCGCCACGAATATGAAGACGCCGAACTGCTGATGGCGATGCGCGAAGAGCTGAACCACGACGGTTCGGAATACCGCTTCGTCGACGACGAAATCCTCGGGCCGTTCGGCGAGCTGCACTGCGTGGCCGCGCTGCCGCCGGTGCCGACCTTCCTGCAGCCGGGCGAGGCGGATGAAGCGCTGATCGCCATGCAGCGCCAGCGCTATCAGCAGATGGTGCGCTCCACCATGGTGCTGTCCATTACCGACCTGATCGCCGGCATCGGCGCCAAACAACCTTCCCGACTCTCTCCTCTCGGCCGCGGCTAAGCGAAGGCCGCGCGCCATTCGTCGAACAGCAACCACAGCGCGGTGGCGGCCATCAGCCCGGACATCACGCCGTTGAAGGCGCGCAGTTTCCAGGTGACCCGCAGCGCGTTGCGCAACCGGTCGCCCAACACCGCCCACAGCAGCACGCACGGCAAGTTCAGCAGCGCGAAACCGGCGATGATAGACAGCGTATGGACGAAAGTGGCGCCTTCGCGCGGGGTGAACAGGATCGCCACGTTGATCACCATCAGCCAGGCCTTGGGGTTGACCGCCTGAAACAGCGCGCCGCTGAGCAGGCTCATCGGCTGCGCCTGTTCTTTGGCGTCCGGCGAGGCCGCCTGAAACAGCTTCCATGACAGCCACAGCAGATAGGCGCAGCCGATCACCGCCAGCGGCAGGCGGATGACGCCGGCCCAGCTCAGTGCCAGCGCCAGCAGCGGGATAATGATCGCCAGCTGTACCGCACAACCGACGCAGATGCCGAACAGCATCGGCAGGGTGCGGCGCAGGCCGAAGTTAACGCCCGACGAGGCCAGCAGCAGGTTGTTGGGGCCGGGAGTGATCGACATGACGGTGACGTAGCTGACAAAGGCGGAGTCCAGCATGGCAGGTTCCTTGAACGTGAAAATGACGGTAATAACGAGAGGATCAGCATAATCGCTGCGATGGGATGGTGACAGAATCACAAATCGGATATTGTCATGGTTACAGTTGTATGAAATGTAAACTGTACCCATTGCCTGGAGAGAAACTGTGACCTTGCTCGATGAAACCCCGGATACCCGTTACCTGCAGCTGGCGGATACGCTGGCCGAAGCCATTCGCCGCGGCACGCTACAGCCCGGCGACCGCTTGCCTTCGGTGCGGCGCTGTGCGCAAACCCATCGCGTCAGCATCAATACCGTGGTGTCGGCTTACCGCACGCTGGAGGATCGCGGGCTGATCGAAGCGCGGCCGCAGTCGGGGTTTTATGTCCGCAGCACGCTGCCGGCGCTGAAGATGGCCTCGGCGCCCAGCGGCCGCATCGAGCCGCCGGCGGACGACGTGCTGGCGTTGATCGATACGGTGTTCGCCGCCCAGCAGAACCCGGCCTTCACCAACATTGCGCTGGCCTGCCCGCAGACCAGCGATTTCTATCCCGGCGGCAAACTGGGGCGCATGCTGTCTTCCCAACTGCGCCGCCAGCCGGGTCTGATCGGACAATATCCGTTGCCGCCCGGCAGCCTGCGGCTGCGTCAGCAGATCGCCCGCCGCTCAATGACGCTCGGCATGCTGTTGGAGCCGGGCGACGTGGTGTTGACCCACGGCTGCATGGAGGCGCTGCAGCTGGCGCTGCGCGTCACCACCAAACCGGGCGACTGCGTCGGGCTAGAGTCACCGACCTACTTTTATCTGCTGCCGCTGCTGGCCAGCCTGGGGCTGAAAGCGCTGGAAATCCCTACCGATCCCCAGCTGGGGCTGTCGCTGGACGCGCTGGAGCTGCTGCTGAACGAGAAGCGGCTGAATGCGGTGATCGCCATGCCGACGGTGCAAAACCCGCTGGGTTGCACCATGCCGCTGGCCGCGAAAAAGCGGCTGGCGCGGCTGATGAACGATCATCAGGTGCCGTTGATTGAAGATGGGCTGTATGCCGAGATCCAGTTCGGCGGCGCGCTGTCGCCGGCGGTGAAGGCGTTCGATCGCGACGGCTGGGTGCTGTTTTGCTCCAGCTTCACCAAAACGCTGGCGCCGGATTTTCGCGTCGGCTGGATCTGCGGCGGCCGTTTTCACGAGGCGTTGCGCAAGCTGAAGGCGGTGTCGTCGATGTCCGAGTCGCAGCTGCTGTCGGAAACGCTGGCGACCTTCCTGGAGAGCGGCGGCTACGATCACCATTTGCGCAACCTGCGCAAGCGCTATGCGGCGCAGGTCGACGAGGCGAGGGCGCTGATCGCCCGGCATTTCCCGCGCGGCACGCTGGCCACGCAGCCGGCGGGCGGCTTCGTGTTCTGGGTCGAATTCCCTCCCGGCGTGGACAGCGTGGCGCTGTTCCATCAGCTGCTGGAGGAGCAGATCTGTTTGACGCCGGGCACCCTGTATTCCCCGAGCGGGCGCTACCGCAACGCGCTGCGGCTCTCCTGCTGCTACCCGTTCAACGCGCGTTACACCCAGGCGCTGGCCCGGCTCGGTGCCAGGGCCTGCGAGATGAGCGGCCTGCCGCCCGGCATTGCGCAGGGCGGGTAACGGCGCGCGCCTTTTGCTACAATGCCGGTATCATTGATTAGCGTGCCATTTTGGGCACAACGGGCCAGAGACCATGAAAGAGAAAGAAAAGGCAGAGATCAAGCGCCTGAGCGACCTGCTGGACGCCTTGAACCACAAAGACGCCACCGTGATCCAACAGGGCAACCCTGAGTTGATCGCGCAGCACACCAAAGAGAAAGAGAAGCTGGCGACGGAGATCGAGCGCCTGAAAAACGTGCGCGGCGAGAAGCTGAGCGCCGAAGCGCAGAAGCTGAGCCAGCTGCCGTTCAGCCGCGAGATCACCAAGAAAGAGCAGGCCGATATGGGCGCGCTGAAGAAAAGCGCGCGCGGGCTGATCGTAGTGCACCCGATGACCGCGCTGGGCCGCGAGATGGGCCTGAAAGCGGTCACCGGCTACGCCAAGAAAGCGTTCTGAATCCCCGGGCGTCAGACCTTGGTGGTGAAATACGCCTTGGTCTGATAGGGCACGGTGACCGTGTCCTTGCCCCGCAGTTCCTCTTCTTCCTCCACCAGTTGGCGCAACCGATCGATAACCTGCTCCTGTTGCGGCTGCGGCAGCGCGGCGATAAAGCTGGTTGAACGCACGCGGTTGTAGATCACGTCCTCCACCGCGCCGCGGTGGCCGAGCATAAACACCTGCTCCTGCAGCGGTTCAAAGCCTTTGAACGGGAAGAGTTTGCGCCATTCGCCGGTATAGAAACGCGGCGCATCGCCTTCGTGGCTATCGACGATCTGATTCAGTTTACGCACCCAACCGACGCGCGCATCGCGCATGTTCCACACCAGGCCGAGTTTGCCGCCGGGCTTGAGAATGCGCTGGATTTCCGCCAGCGCCTGCGGCGTGGCGAACCAGTGGAAGGACTGGGCGCACACCACGGCATCCACCGACTCGTCCGGTAGCGGGATCGCGTCGGCGGTGCCCGCCAGCGTTTTCACCTGCGGCAGCGCCGCCGACAGTTTTTCCAGCATTTGCGGCACCGGTTCGACGGCGATCACCTGCGCGCCGGTTTCCAGCAGGCGCGGGGTGAACTTGCCGGTGCCGGCGCCGAGATCGATGACCGTCATGCCGGCGTGCAGGCCGATGACGTCACGCAGCCAGGCGGCGATTTCCGGCGGGTAATCCGGCCGGCCTTTCACATAGCGATCGGCATTGGCCTGATAGCCCTCGGCGGCGGCGTGATGAATCGAATGGGTCGGGGTGGTCATATACCTGGCTCCTGGCTGAAAAAACGTGCGGCTACAGTATAGGCGGAAGAAAAGGGTTAACGCGGCATTCGGCGCACGTTTTTCATTTTTCCGCCCGCGCTTTCAATGGCCGAGCAGGCGGCGGTTGAAATCCTCAAGGCGCCCTTCGGCGAGCCGCGTGAGCATGGTCTTGCTCCAGCTGGCGGAGAGGCCGGCCACCGCCAACAGGCGGCGATACTGTTCCGCATCGAACGGCATGTGCCAGGCGATGGCGATGGCTTCGGCCACCGACACATCGCTGTTGCGCGCCGCCAGCGCCAGCGGACGATCGCCGCTGACCGCGCCCGGCGACACCACCCGATACAGCCAGCCGCAGCGGCCGCTTTGCTGCATCAGCACCGAAATGTCCTCGATGGCGAAGTGATAATTGAGCTTGAAGCACGGCGAGCGCGGCTGGGTGACCTGGATCAGCGCCTCGCCCCAGCGGAAGATGTCGCCCATAAACACATTGTGTTCGGTCAGCCCTTCGGTGGAGATATTCTCGCCGAAGGCCGGGGCGCAAAATTGCTCGGCCTGCGCCGGAAACTGCTCGCGCCAGTGGGCATAATGCTCGCGCGGGTAGTGGCACAGCGCGCGGTCCGGCCCGCCGTGGTAGCTTTTTTCGGCCTGTTCGTCGCCTTCCAGGCCGAGCGGCGTGAGCCGGATGGTGCCATCCACCTGGCGTTTGGCGATGGCGCTGGGGCGCCCGCCTTCATAGGGTTGAATGCTGCCGATGTAAACGTCTGGGTGATGCATGTGCGCCTCCGTGTCTCGCGTCGAGGGCTCAGCATAGCCTGAGTTGTTCTCGTACACTACCCGGCATTTACCTGTACGGAAGGATGTGTTTTTCCTGTCTATATTTAGGCTTTTATCGTCGAGAAAAAACCATGCGTTTCATTGTATTGAGGCATGCGGAGTCAGAATGGAACCGCTCGGGGATTATTCAGGGGCGAAGTGACAGTCCGCTGACAGAAGAGGGGCGACGTCAAATCGCTGGGCTTGGCGCTCGCTTGCAAATGTTATCGGTCACTTTGTTGATCAGTTCACCGGCTGGTCGGGCTTTTACGACAGCGGAGACGTTGGCTGAGAGATGTGGCTGCACTGTGCAAATGGATGAGCGTTTGCAGGAGCAAGATTTTGGCCGACTGGAAGGATTATCTTATGCGCAGGCCATGCGCGATTATCCAGAAGCGACGCAGTGCCTCTTTGCCGGTAAGGCAGAGGCGTCGGCTCCGGGAGGGGAGAATGCTTATGAGGTTGCCTGGCGCCTAATGGCTTGTCTGTCCGATCTGGCTGTCGATGGACAAAATCAAACGCTTGGTGTTGTTACGCACGGCCATGCTCTGCAGGCACTGATTTGGTGGCTTAAAGGGGCCTACCCGCAGGAGGACCTCCGCAGATACGGTCATCGCAATTGCGGCTACGCAATGCTTGATGTGACCGCCTCTGGTTTTAATTTGTTGAATTGGGGAGTCGCGACCCACCTGTTGCCACAAAGATAGGGCGAGGAACGGATATTCCTCGCCTGAGGGCGTCAGAAGGTGGTCCAGTTCTCTTCCGCTGCGGCGTTGGCGGCCGCGGGTTTTACGGCTGGCGCTTTCTGCGCAGCGGCTTTCACGGCGGCGGGTTCGGTCTGCTCCGCCAAACGGAACACCGAAACGCTCTGCAACAGCATGTCGGCCTGCTCTTCCAGCGAATCGGCGGCGGCGGCGGACTCTTCCACCAGCGCGGCGTTCTGCTGAGTGGTATGGTCCATTTCGACGATCGCCTGGCCAATCTGGGCGATGCCGCGCGTCTGTTCATCGGAGGCGGCGGCGATCTCGGCCATGATGTCGCGCACGTGGGTAACCGAGCGGACGATCTGCTCCATGGTATTGCCGGTGCTTTCCACCAGTTCGGTGCCGGTTTTCACCCGGCTGACCGATTCGGCGATCAGCCCTTCGATCTCCTTCGCCGCCTGGGCGCTGCGGCTCGCCAGGCTGCGCACTTCGCTGGCGACCACCGAGAAGCCGCGTCCCTGTTCGCCGGCGCGCGCCGCTTCCACCGCGGCGTTGAGCGCCAGGATGTTGGTCTGGAAGGCAATACCGTTGATCAGGGTGGTAATTTCTGCGATACGCTGTGAACTGCTGGAAATATCGCGCATGGTGCTGACCACGTTCTCCACCAGCTTGCCGCCCTGTTGCGCGGTCTGCGAGGCGTCGGTGGCCAGCTGGTTGGCGTGATGAGCATTGTCGGCGTTTTGTTTCACCGTGGCGGTCAGCTGTTCCATGCTGGCGGCGGTTTCCTCGACCGCCGCCGCCTGCTGCTCGGTGCGGGAAGAGAGATCGGTGTTGCCGGCGGCGATTTCCGCGGAGGCGGTGGAGACCTGGCTGACCCCCATCTGGATCTTCTCAATCATGGTGCGCAGATTTTGGCTCATCGCCGCCACCGCGTTCAGCAACTGCCCCAACTCATCGCGGCGGGTGCTGGTCTGCGCCTGGCGCAGATCGCCGCTGGCGATGCGTTCCGCCATCGCCAGCGTACTTTGCAGCGGACGGGTGATCTGCAGCGTGATGCGCCAGGCGATAAGCACTCCGGCGATAATCGCGATCAGGGTGGTGATGCCCATCTGCAGCTGCGCCAGGTTGATGTTGCTGCGCGTCTGCGCCAATTCGTCCTGCATAAAGGCGTTCACCAGCGTGCCGATCTCATGCGCGCGTTCACCGAGCTGTCGGCTGATCTGCTGCTCGTGCTCATAGGCCGGCAGGTAGGCCGCGATACGGTTTTTGTAATCGTCCAGGGCAGCCAGCAGCGGTTGCAGCTGCGGGCGCTGCGCGTCGCTGACCCGGCGGCTCAAGGCGTTGGCCGCGTCGCGCGCGTCGTCGATGGCCGCCATCAGCGGCGCTTCGGTTTCCTTGTTCAGGCTCAGCAGCAGACCGCGCGCGCCGTAGCGCACCTGGGTCAGCTTCTGGTTCAGCTGGATGAAGGCCAACTGCAGATCGCCGTTGGTGAGCTGGCGCTCCACTTGGCTCAGGCTGGCCTGCACTTCCGACATGTTCCAGCTCTGGCGCACCGCGTCTTTCGCCGAGACCGCCTGCTCAAAGATTTTTTGCTGTTGCTGATATTCCCCAATCAGCGTCACCAGACGCTGCAGATCCTTGCGGCTTTGGGCGTCCCAGTCCAACGTCTGGCCCTGGTCTATCAGTTTGACGGCGTTATCGATATTGGCGCGGTTGTTCTGCAGATACTCCGGCTGGTAGGTCTGGCCGTACATGGCGCGGTTGTATTTGGCCTGGTTGATCTCCTCGTTCAGCCGGTTGCTGAAGTCGATGCGATCGGCGCGGGATTCGATGATGTGCAGGTATTGCGCCCCGGTGCCGGCGATGACGACCGCCAACAGCAGCAACAGCGCGAAACCGAAGCCGAGCTTTTTACCTACGGTGAGATGGGTGAACTTTCCTGCCAATGCTTGCAATGCCGCCATAGCGTTTTTCCTTCTCCGGGCGAACGTCAATTGAACAAACCATCGGCAAGAAGTGGTCAAACTTTAGCGGATTTCAGGCAAAAAAATACCCGCCTGCGGCGGGCATCTTCATCAACGGTGGCGAATTACTTCTTCGCGGCGAAGCGTGCGGCCGCTTCGTCCCAGTTGACCACGTTCCAGAACGCCTTGATGTAGTCAGGGCGTTTGTTCTGATATTTCAGGTAGTAAGCGTGTTCCCACACGTCCAGACCGATGATTGGGAAACCGGAAGCGCCGGCGACGGCTTCGCCCATCAGCGGGCTGTCCTGGTTAGCGGTAGACACCACGGCCAGTTTGCCGTCTTTCAGCACCAGCCAGGCCCAACCGGAACCGAAGCGGGTGGCTGCGGCTTTCTCGAACTCTTCCTGGAATTTCTCAACGCTGCCGAAATCGCGCTCGATGGCCGCTTTCAGATCGCCGCCCAGCGTGGTGCCGGTTTTCAGGTTTTTCCAGAAGAAGCTGTGGTTGGCGTGGCCGCCGGCGTTGTTGCGCATGAAAGTGCGTTTGTCGGCAGGCACTTTATCCAGATCCTGGATCAGCTCTTCAACGCTGTATTTGGCCAGCTCAGGGTAAGCTTCCAGCACGGTGTTGGCGTTGTTGACGTAGGTCTGATGGTGTTTGGTGTGATGGATTTCCATCGTCTGCTTGTCGAAATGCGGTTCCAGTGCGTCGTAAGCGTACGGCAGGGATGGCAGTGAATAACTCATAATCATCATCTCCAGTGGTGTATGGGCGGCGCAAAGGGCGAGCACCGCGTAAGCAGTCGGATCATTATAGTTAATTAAATGATATTGAAAATGATTATCAATGCCCTGCTAACTGTGTGGTTAATGAACAAATCGCTGCGTTAACATACTGATAGAAAGGAGGCCTTGAGCGCCTCTTCATGCCTTGGCGCCGATGCGTTGGTTACTCTCTATACTGTAGAGAGCGCCGAGCCTGCTGCGACGCCGAAATGTATCGAAATGTGCCAATGCGTTCACTGAATGAGCACGAGTGTGTAACAACCACAAGCACGCTGTGGTAATATCGCCGCGTCGCGTATCAGCATAACAACAGTGACATTAGCGCTCCGCCGTTTTGGCGAGGAGCGCCATTTGAACAATGTGACAATCGAGAGTAAAGGAGACCCCCATGCAGGTCAGCAGAAGGCAGTTCTTTAAGATCTGCGCTGGCGGTATGGCAGGAACGACGGTAGCCGCGCTGGGCTTTGCCCCCGAAGTGGCGTTGGCGGAAACCCGGCAGTACAAACTGCTGCGCGCCCGCGAGACCCGTAATACCTGTACGTATTGTTCCGTCGGCTGTGGGCTGTTGATGTACAGCCTTGGTGATGGCGCCAAAAACGCCAAAGAAAGCATTTTCCATATCGAAGGGGATCCGGATCACCCGGTAAACCGCGGCGCGCTTTGCCCGAAAGGCGCCGGCCTGGTTGACTTTATCCACAGCGAAAGCCGCCTCAAGTACCCGGAATACCGGGCGCCGGGGTCGGACAAATGGCAGCGCATCAGCTGGGACGACGCCTTTACCCGCATCGCCAAGCTGGTGAAAGAAGACCGTGACGCCAACTTCATCAAAACCAACGACCAGGGCGTTACCGTCAACCGTTGGCTGACCACCGGCATGCTGTGCGCCTCGGCCGCCAGCAACGAAACCGGTTTTCTGTCGCAAAAATTTAGTCGCGCTCTCGGCATGCTTGCCGTAGACAACCAGGCGCGTGTCTGACACGGACCAACGGTAGCAAGTCTTGCTCCAACATTTGGTCGCGGTGCGATGACCAACCACTGGGTTGATATCAAGAACGCGAATTTGATTATCGTCATGGGCGGTAATGCGGCGGAAGCGCATCCGGTGGGGTTCCGCTGGGCGATGGAAGCCAAAATACACAACAATGCCAAGCTGATCGTGATCGATCCGCGCTTTACCCGAACCGCATCGGTGGCGGACTTCTACACGCCGATCCGCTCCGGGACCGACATCGCTTTCCTGTCGGGCGTGTTGCTGTATCTGATGACCAACAACAAGTTTAACCGCGAGTACGTCGAGGCCTACACCAACGCCAGCCTGCTGGTGCGGGAAGACTTTGCCTTCGAAGACGGCTTGTTCAGCGGCTACGACGCGGAAAACCGCAAGTACGACAAAACCACCTGGAACTACCAGTTCGACGAGAACGGCTTCGCCAAGCGCGACGTCACGTTGCAGGATCCGCGCTGCGTGTGGAACCTGCTGAAGCAGCACGTGAGCCGCTACACGCCTGACGTGGTGACCAACATCTGCGGCACGCCGAAGGACGATTTCCTCAAGGTGTGCGAATACATCGCCGAAACCTGCGTCGCGGATAAGACCGCTTCGTTCCTGTACGCCCTGGGCTGGACTCAGCACTCGGTCGGCGCGCAGAACATTCGCACCATGGCGATGATCCAGCTGCTGCTCGGCAACATGGGCATGGCGGGCGGCGGCGTCAACGCGCTGCGCGGCCACTCCAACATCCAGGGGCTGACCGATCTCGGCCTGCTGTCGCAGAGCCTGCCGGGCTACCTGACGCTGCCGTCGGAGAAACAGACCGATCTCGAGACCTACCTGAAGGCCAACACGCCGAAGGCGCTGCTGCCGGGCCAGGTGAACTACTGGGGCAACTACCCGAAATTCTTCGTCAGCATGATGAAGACCTTCTACGGCGACAAGGCGCAGAAGGACAACAGCTGGGGCTTTGACTGGCTGCCTAAGTGGGACAAAGGCTACGACGTGCTGCAGTACTTCGAGATGATGTCGCAGGGCAAGGTCAACGGCTACTTCTGCCAAGGCTTTAACCCGGTGGCGTCGTTCCCGAACAAAAACAAGGTGGTGGCTTCGCTGTCCAAGCTGAAGTTCCTGGTGACCATCGATCCGTTGAACACCGAGACCTCCAACTTCTGGCAGAACCACGGCGAGTTCAACGAGGTGGATTCCTCGCAGATCCAGACCGAAGTGTTCCGCCTGCCGTCCACCTGCTTCGCCGAAGAGAACGGCTCGATCGTCAACTCCGGCCGCTGGCTGCAGTGGCACTGGAAAGGCGCGGACGCCCCGGGTGAAGCGCTGAACGACGGCGAGATCCTGGCGGGCATCTTCAGCCGCCTGCGCGAGATGTATGCGCGCGACGGCGGCGCGGTGCCGGAACAGGTGCTGAACATGCGCTGGGACTACCTGACGCCGGACAACCCGGCGCCAGAAGAGGTGGCGCAGGAGAACAACGGCAAGGCGCTGGCGGATCTGCTGGATGCCGACGGCAAAGTGGTGGTGAAAAAAGGCGAGCTGCTCAGCTCGTTCGCGCAGCTGCGCGACGACGGCACCACCGCCAGCGGTTGCTGGATCTTCGCCGGCAGCTGGACGCCGGCCGGCAACCAGATGGCGCGGCGCGACAACGCCGATCCGTCCGGCCTCGGCAACACGCTGGGCTGGGCCTGGGCATGGCCGCTCAACCGCCGCATTCTGTACAACCGCGCCTCGGCGGATCCGCAGGGTAAACCGTGGGATCCGAAACGCCAGCTGCTGGAGTGGGACGGCGCCAAGTGGGTCGGGGCCGATATCCCGGACTACAGCACCGCCGCGCCGGGCAGCGACGTCGGGCCGTTCATCATGCAGCCGGAAGGCATGGGCCGCCTGTTCGCCACCGACAAGATGGCGGAAGGGCCGTTCCCTGAACACTACGAGCCGTTCGAAACGCCGCTCGGCACCAACCCGCTGCACCCGAACGTGGTGTCCAACCCGGCGGCGCGCGTGTTCAAGGACGATCTGGCGGCGATGGGCAAATCCGACAAGTTCCCGTACGTCGGCACCACCTATCGTCTGACCGAGCACTTCCACTACTGGACCAAGCACGCGCGGCTGAACGCCATCGCGCAGCCGGAGCAGTTTGTGGAGATCGGCGAAAAGCTGGCGGAGAAGAAGGGCATCAAGCAGGGCGATACCGTGAAGGTCAGTTCCAACCGCGGCTACATCAAGGCCAAGGCGGTGGTGACCAAGCGAATTCGTACGCTGCAGGTGCACGGCCAGGAAGTCGACACCATCGGCATCCCGATTCACTGGGGTTACGAAGGGGTGGCGAAGAAAGGCTTTATCGCCAACACGCTGACGCCGTTCGTCGGCGACGCCAATACGCAAACGCCGGAGTTCAAGGCGTTCCTGGTCAACGTGGAAAAGGTGTAACGGAGACGAATTATGGCCATGCAATCTCAAGACATCATTCGTAAATCCGCCACCAATGGCTTCACGCCGGCGCCGCGCGCCCGTGACCACCAGGAAGAAGTGGCCAAACTGATCGATGTCACCACCTGTATCGGCTGCAAGGCCTGTCAGGTGGCCTGTTCCGAATGGAACGACATCCGCGACGAAGTGGGGCACAACGTCGGGGTGTACGATAACCCCGCCGATCTGACCGCCAAGTCGTGGACGGTGATGCGCTTCTCCGAGGTGGAGGAAAACGGCAAGCTGGAATGGCTGATCCGCAAGGATGGCTGCATGCACTGCGCCGATCCGGGCTGCCTGAAGGCCTGCCCGTCGGAAGGCGCGATCATTCAGTACGCCAACGGCATCGTCGACTTCCAGTCCGAGCACTGCATCGGCTGCGGCTACTGCATCGCCGGCTGCCCGTTCGACGTGCCGCGCATGAACAAGGACGACAACCGGGTGTACAAGTGCACCCTGTGCGTCGACCGCGTGGACGTCGGCCAGGAACCGGCCTGCGTGAAAACCTGCCCGACCGGCGCCATTCACTTCGGCACCAAGGAAGCGATGAAGCAGGTGGCGGCGGATCGCGTCAGCGAGCTGAACACCCGCGGCTACCAGAACGCCGGTCTGTACGATCCGGCAGGGGTGGGCGGCACGCACGTGATGTACGTGTTGCACCACGCCGACAAACCGCAGCTGTACCACGGTTTGCCGGACAACCCGAGCATCAGCCCGGCGGTGACCTTCTGGAAGGGCGTGTGGAAACCCCTGGCGGCCATCGGCTTTGCCGCCACCTTCGCGGCCAGCGTGTTCCACTATGTCGGCGTCGGGCCTAACCGCGTCGAGGATGAGGACGAGCACGACGAGTCGCATGACGAGGAGACGCGCAAATGAGAAAGGAAAAGCCCATTCAGCGTTACAGCGCGCCGGAGCGCATCAACCACTGGATAGTGGCGTTCTGCTTCGTGTTCGCCGCCATCAGCGGGCTGGGGTTCTTCTTCCCCTCCTTCAACTGGCTGATGAACATCTTCGGGACGCCGCAGCTGGCGCGCATTCTGCACCCGTTTGTCGGGGTCATCATGTTCGCCGCGTTCCTGCTGATGTTCCTGCGCTACTGGAAGCATAACCTGATCAACCGGGAAGATATCGTCTGGGCCAAGAATATCCACAAAATCGCCATGAACGAGGAAGTGGGTGACACCGGGCGCTATAATTTCGGCCAGAAGTGCGTGTTCTGGGCGGCGATTATCAGCCTGGTGCTGCTGCTGGCCAGCGGCGTGGTGATCTGGCGGCCGTATTTTGCGCCGTCGTTCTCCATCCCGCTGATCCGCATCGCGCTGCTGGTGCATTCGCTGGCCGCGGTCGGCCTTATCATCGTGATTATGGTGCACATTTACGCCGCATTGTGGGTAAAAGGCACCATTACCGCGATGGTGGAAGGCTGGGTGCCGGCGGCCTGGGCCAAGAAACATCATCCGCGCTGGTACCGTGAGGTCCGCGAGAAACGACAGGAAGATAAACCCTGATGAGTATCCGCATCGTTCCTAAAGAGCAGTTAGGGGCACAGCGTGAGAAGTCCACAACGGCGGAGAACATCCCGCCGTTACTTTTCGCCAACCTGAAAAGCCTGTACAGCCGCCGCGCCGATCGTCTGCGTCAGCTGGCGGTCGACAACCCGCTGGGTGACTACCTGAACTTTGCCGCCGAGCTGGCGCAGGCGCAGCAGCATGCGCTGCACGATAACCCGCTGCAGCTCGATCTGAGTGAAGCGTTGGTGCAGGGTGCCGCCAGCGGCAAACCGCCGCTCGATCTGAGCGTGTTCCCGCGCAGCGAGCACTGGCGCAAGCTGCTGACGTCGCTGATCGCCGAGCTGCGTCCGCAGGCGCCGGAACACATTCTGGTGGTGCTGGACAACCTGGAGAAGGCCTCGGCGCACGAGCTGGAGCTGATGGCCGACGCCTTGCTCAACCGCGAGTTCGGCAAGGTGGGCAGCGAGAAGGCGCCGTTCCTCTGGGCCGCACTGTCGCTCTATTGGGCGCAGATGGCCAGCCTGATCCCCGGCAAGGCGCGCGCCGAATACGGCGAGCAGCGCCAGTTCTGCCCGGTGTGCGGCAGCATCCCGGTTTCCAGCATGGTGCATATCGGCACCGTCAACGGCCTGCGCTACCTGCACTGCAACCTGTGCGAAAGCGAATGGCACGTGGTGCGGGTGAAGTGCAGCAACTGCGAGCAGACCCGCGATCTCAACTACTGGTCGCTGGACAGCGAGCAGGCGGCGGTGAAGGCGGAAAGCTGCGGCGACTGCGGCACTTACCTGAAGATCCTCTATCAGGAAAAAGACCCGCAGGTCGAAGCGGTGGCCGACGATCTGGCTTCGCTGGTGCTGGACGCCCGCATGGAAGAGGAAGGCTTCGGCCGCAGCAGCATCAATCCGTTCCTGTTCCCGGCGGAGTAACCGCCCGGCCCCGTTCGCGCGGGGCCGGACAAGCAATTTCAGAACGGGCTTCTGGCATTCGCCCGGGCGAGTTGCTACGTTTAGGCCATGACGCGCCAAGCGAAAGGAACCACGATGTTAAACACCCTGGCAAAACTGACCGCGGTCGCCGTGTTGGCGATCGGACTGGCGGCCTGCGACAACAAGGACGACACCAAACCGGCGGTGCCGCCACCGGACACCAAGCCGACCGTGACGCAGCCCGCGCCACCGCCGCCGCCTGCGCCGGTAGAGGCCCCACCCGCGCCGCCGGGGCTGAACGTGTCGCTGCAGAAGGGCAAGATCACCTTCGAGTTGCCGCCGGGCTTTAGCGATCAAACGCTGAACAGCGGCATCGTCAATGACAGCACCTCCACCATCCAGCGCTTCCTCGACGGCAAGTCGCGCCAGAGCGCGGTTTCGTCCGAAGTGATCCCGCCGGACGGCATGAAGATCAATACCAGCGACAAAATGCTGAAAGAGCTGACGCAGAGCGCCATCACGGTGCTGGCCGAGCGCTATCAGAATATCCAGACCACCAAAGAAGAGAACTTCACCGTCGGCAAACAGAAGTTTCGCCGGGTGGATACCGAGCAGACCGTCAACGGCCAAAAGGTGGTGTCCACCCTGGTGTTGACGGTGTTCAACAAACGGGTGGTAACGCTGCAAATGCTGTCGCCGGCCAAAACGCCGGAAGTGCATCAGGCGCTGGTGCAGCGGATTATCGATACTCTGGCGGTGAAGTAAGGGCATTGCGCCGCGGCCAGGACGAAGCGGAGGAGACCGGATGAAGCTTATCGGCAGTTACACCAGCCCCTTTGTGCGCAAGATTTCCGTGATGCTGCTGGAGAAGGGGATCGCGTTTGAATTCGTCAACGATCCGCCGTATGAGCCCGGCAGCCGGGTGAAGGAGCAGAACCCGCTCGGCAAAGTGCCGGTGCTGATCGCCGATGACGGCGAGGTGTTTTACGACTCGCCGATCGTGGCCGAATACCTCGAACTGCTGACGGTGGATCCGGCGTTTTTGCCGGCCGATCGCGCCGTGGCGCTGCGCGTCCGCCAGGTGGCGGCGCTGGCGGACGGCGTGACTGAGGCGGCGGCGACGCTGTACCGCGAAAGCCGGCGTGCGCCGGAAAAGCAGGACGAAAACTGGATGCTGCGCCAACGTGACAAGCTGACGCGCGGCCTGGATGCGCTGGAGGCGCTGGCGCAGGAAAAAACGTGGCTCAATGCCGAGCGGCTGACGCTGGCGGATATTGCCACCGGCTGCGCGCTGGGCTACCTGAATTTCCGCCGCATCCTGCCCAACTGGTGCGTCCAACGTCCGGCGCTGGTCAAGCTGGCCGAACGCCTGTTCGCCCGCGAAAGTTTCGCCCGCACGGCGCCGCCCTGAACGTTCTTTTCTCCCCGCCGCGGCGGGGTTTTGCTATGCCGATACGTCTAAACTGAAAACCGAGCGACCATGAGCACTGAATCCCACCTTCTTTACAGCCAACTGCCCGCCATCGACCGCCTGCTGCGTGAACCCGCGATTGAACCGCTGGTGGCGCAGCATGGCCAGACGCTGATCGGCGAACTGCTGCGCCGGCTGCAGGCCGAGGCGCGCGACGCGATAAAACAGCAGCAACGTTTACCGGCCTGGTGCGGCGACTGGCCGCAGGCGCTGCGGGCGGAGCTGGCTCGGCAGCAGCGCCCGGCGTTATTGCCGGTGTTCAACCTCAGCGGCACTGTGCTGCACACCAACCTCGGGCGCGCCCTGCTGGCGCAGCCGGTGCAGGATGCGGTGAGCGCGGTGATGGGGGAGGCGGTGACGCTGGAGTACGATCTGGACGGCGCCGGGCGCGGCCATCGCGATCGGGCGGTGGCGAGTCTGCTGTGCCGGCTGACCGGCGCGGAAGACGCTTGCATCGTCAATAACAACGCGGCGGCGGTGCTGCTGATGCTGGCGGCGATCGCCCCCGGCAAAGAGGTGGTGGTATCGCGCGGCGAGCTGGTGGAGATCGGCGGCGCGTTCCGCATTCCCGACGTGATGCGCCAGGCCGGCTGTCAATTGGTTGAGGTCGGCACCACCAACCGCACCCATCTGAAGGATTACCGCCAGGCCATCAACGAGCAGACCGGCCTGTTGATGAAAGTGCACACCAGCAACTACAGCATTCAGGGCTTTACCGCGGCGGTCTATGAGGCCGAACTGGCGCTGCTCGGGGCCGAACAGGGCGTGCCGACCGCCACCGATCTGGGCAGCGGCTCGCTGATCGATATGGCGCAGTACGGCCTGCCCGCCGAACCGATGCCGCAGCGGTTGCTGGCCGCCGGCGTCGATCTGGTGACGTTCTCCGGCGATAAGCTGCTGGGCGGCCCGCAGGCCGGCATCATCGTCGGCAAAAAGGCGCTGATCGCGCGCCTGCAGCAGCACCCGCTCAAGCGCGCGCTGCGCGTCGGCAAGCTGACGCTGGCGGCCCTGGAGGCCACGCTGCGGCTTTATCTGCAGCCGGAAAAGCTGGCTGAGCAACTGCCGACGCTGCGGCTGCTGACCCGCCCGCAGCAGGAGATGCAACAGACGGCCGAGCGGCTGCTGACGGCGCTGACGCCACGGTTCACCGCCGATTTCGCGCTGCGCGCCGAACCGTGCTGGTCGCAGATTGGCAGCGGTTCGCTGCCGGTGGATCGTCTGCCCAGCTATGCGCTGACCTTCACGCCGCGCGACGGCCGTGGCGCTACGCTGGAAGCGCTGGCTGAACGCTGGCGCCGCCTGCCGCAGCCGGTGATCGGCCGCCTTGGCGACGGCCGGCTGTGGCTGGATCTGCGCTGTCTGGAACAGGAAGGGGCGCTGATCGACGCGTTGAGCGCATCATGATCATCGCCACCGCCGGCCATGTCGATCATGGCAAAACCACTCTGCTGCAGGCGATCTCCGGGATCAACGCGGATCGCCTGCCGGAAGAAAAGCGCCGCGGCATGACCATCGATCTGGGCTACGCCTACTGGCCGCAGCCGGACGGCCGGGTGCTGGGCTTTATCGACGTGCCCGGCCACGAAAAATTCCTCGCCAATATGCTGGCGGGCGTCGGCGGCATTGACCATGCGCTGCTGGTGGTGGCCTGCGACGATGGTGTGATGGCGCAGACCCGCGAGCATCTGGCGATCCTGCGCCTGAGCGGGCGCCCGGCGCTGACGGTGGCGCTGACCAAGGCCGACCGGGTGGAGGCGGCGCGTATCGATGAGGTGCGCGTTCAGGTGCGCGACGAGCTGGCGCGCCAGGGCTGGCCCGATGCGCCGCTGTTTGTCACCGCGGCGGCGGCGGGCGAGGGTATCGAGGCGCTGCGCGCGCATTTGCTGGCGCTGTCGCCCGGCGAGCATGCGCTGACGCGCCGTTTTCGTCTGGCGGTAGACCGTGCGTTCAGCGTCAAAGGGGCGGGGCTGGTGGTGACCGGCACCGCGCTCGGCGGCCGGGTGAAGGTGGGGGATACGCTGTGGCTGACCGGCGCCGACGCGCCGGTGCGGGTGCGCGGCCTGCATGCCCAGAATCAGACCGTGGAACAGGCGCAGGCCGGGCAACGCATCGCGCTTAACATCAGCGGCGATGTCGATAAAGACCGGATCGCGCGCGGCGATTGGCTGCTGGCGCAGCGCCCGCCGGAGGCGGCGGAACGCATTCTGGTGGCGCTTGAGACGGATCGGCCGATCCGCCATTGGCAGCCGCTGCATCTGCACCATGCCGCCAGCCACATCACCGGGCGCATTTCGCTATTGAACGACGGGCTGGCGGAACTGATCCTCGATCGTCCGCTGTGGCTGGCGGAGAACGATCGGCTGGTGCTGCGCGATATCGGCGCGCGGCAAACGCTGGGCGCGGCCCGGGTACTCAGGCTGAATGCGCCCAAGCGCGGCAAGCGCCAGCCGGACTACCTGGCCTGGCTGCAGGCCCTGGCGCAGGCGCAGGACGATGCGCAGGCGCTGGCGCTTGAGCTGCCGCACGGCGCGCTGTCGCTGGCGGCGTTTGCTTGGGCGCGTCAGTTGACCGACGACGGCCTGGCGGCACTGCTGGCGAACCGCGATCTGCTGATCGTCGGTGACCGGGCGCTGGCGCAGGATCAGGTGCAACAGGCGGAAAGCCGCCTGCTGCAGGTGCTGGCGGAGTATCACCAACAGCACGCCGATCAGCTGGGCTTAGGGCGCGCCCGCCTGCGGCGCATGGCTCTGCCTCAGCAGCCGGAAACGCTGGTGTTTATGATGATCGATCGGCTGCTGAAGGCCGGCGCGCTGCGCAATACGCGCGGCTGGCTGCATCTGCCGGAACACGGCCTGGCGTTCAGCGCCGACGAGGCGCCGCTGTGGGCGCGCATCGAGCCGCTGTTCGGCGACGAGCCGTGGTGGGTGCGCGATCTGGCGAGCGAGCTGGGCGAAGACGAGAGCCGGGTGCGCGCGCTGCTGCGCAAGGCGGCTCAACTGGGCCATGTGACGGCGGTGGTGGTGGATCGCTACTACCTCAGCCGACGCATCGATCAGTTCGCGGCGCTGATCCGCGAGCTGGATGCGGAGCGCGGGGGCGCCAACGCCGCCGATTTCCGCGATCGGCTCGGCGTCGGCCGCAAGCTGGCGATCCAGGTGCTGGAGTTCTTCGATCGCAGCGGCTTTACCCGCCGCAAGGGCAACGAGCATCTGCTGCGAGACGGCGGGCTGTTCGGTAGCGAGTCCCCTACCCGATAAACCTGACGGCGGCCCGGCTGACGTCGGGCGTTTGGGCGGCGAGAAACGCTTGTAAACGCTCGATCAGCGGCCGTTTCGCCGATTCCTCCGGCCAAACCAGATAGTAACCGTCGCCGGTGCGCACGGCGGCGTCACAGGGCACCGCCAATAACCCCTCCTCAATCGTCCGCAGGCTCAGCGCCAGATCGCCGATCGAGACGCCGTGCCCGGCGATGGCCGCCGCGTTGCCCTGTTCCAGCGAATCAAATACCTGGCCGCGCATAAGATCGATCGGGGTCGCGATGCCGCTTTTTTGCAGCCAGCGCCGCCAGTCGCGCCGATCGGGCGAAGGATGGAGCAGCGGGCAGGCGGCAAGATCGCGCTGCGCGTCGGCGAGCAGCGCAGGGGCGCAAATCGGGATCAGCCATTCGTCGAACAGTTTTACGGCGGCGGTGTTGGCGCCGAAATAGCCGTTGCCGAGCAGAATGGCGCAGTCGTAGGGTTCGCTGAAAAAGTCCACGTTGTCGATGTCCATCCACACGCTGGCTGCCTGCACTTCGAACGCCTGCGCCGTTTGCCGGAACCGGCTCAGGCAGTCCAGCAGCCAGCGCAGGGTCAGGGTAGAGGGCGCCTTCAGCCGCAGCAGATCGCGGTGGCTTCTGAACAGCTCGCAGGCTTGCTCGATGCGCGCAAACCCCTGCTGCAGCTCGGCGGCGAAGATTTTTCCCTGCGGGGTGACCTCGATGCGCGGGCCATTGCGCTGGAACAAGCGACAGCCAAAGTGCTGCTCCAGCGTTTTGATATGCTTGCTGACGGCGCTGGGGGTGAGATGCAGCGCGTCGGCGGCCAGCGTGAACGAGCCGGTGCGGGCGGCGCTTTCGAAGGCGCGCAGGGCGTAAAGCGGCGGAAGGGAACTGGCCATCGCGGCGTCTCTCAGGATGAGTCTGATTCACAGTAAACGACAGGATTACTCCTTTTTCAAGGCGGGGGCGGCGGCATCATAATGATCCGATGCCAACCGTCTGAATGTGAGTGAAATAAAGATGAACCTGTCGTTGCTGGCGGCGTATTTCGCCGCTATTTTCCTGCTTATCGCCACGCCGGGGCCGGTGGTGGTAATGGTCGCCAACACCGCGACGCGCTTTGGCGCCCGGCGGGCGCTGTGGACCGCGCTGGGCAGCAACGGGGCCTCACTGCTGCTGATCGGCATCGCTGCGCTGATCGTCACCGGGCTGTTCGCCGTCGAAAGGCGCATGCTGCAGGGGATCAGCCTGTTGGGCTGCTTGTTTATCGCCCGCATGGCGATCGCCTCGCTGTATGAGGATTTCTCCTCGCCGGCCCCCGATGCGCGGCCCGTTGCGCCGCCGCAAAAACGCTCGGCGATCGTGAACGGTTTTCTGGTGGGCATCGCCAACCCTAAGGACATCATTTTCTTCGTCGCCTTTTTTCCGCAGTTCATCGCCGTCACCCCCTCGGTCGGCGGCAGCCTGACGTTGCTGACCGCGCTGTGGGTGCTGATGGACTTCGCCATCTTGCTGGCCTATATCACCCTGCTGTCGGGAACGGCATTGCAGCGCGCGCGACGGGCGATCTCCGTCCTGTCGGCGTTGCTATTGTTGGCGGTAGCGGTGGTGGGAGCGGGGTATGCGCTGGGGGGGCTGCTCGGCTGAAGCCGCATAAAAAACGCCGGTCGGGAAACCAGACCGGCGTTTTATCGTCGCGCTTATGCCGCGCCGTTCGGCTGCGGCGTGGGGTCGCCGTTGCGGCGTTTGGCGAGGAACAGCGCCACCAACGTCAGCCAGCACAGGCCGCTGATGAGGTTGAACAGGTTGAACAGCCCGCTGCCGCCCCAGACGTAGGCGACCTTGGCCAGCTCGATGCCGACGGTGAACACCATCATGCTCAGCATGCCCATGGTGGCGGACACGGTGCCTTTGCTGACGTTGCTTGAGAACAGCGTCAGGCGGTACAGCCCGGCGTTGGCGAGGCCGATGCCGAAGGCGTACAGGCTCAGGCCGGCGGTCATCCACAGGTAGGCGTGGCTGGAGAATTGAGTCGCCAGCGCGGCGATCAGCAGCCCCAGCAGCATCGGGCCCGCGCCCAGCTTGATCAGGCGCTCCACGCTGTTTTTGCCGGTCAGGCGCGCCAGCGTCAGGTTGCCGAGGATCAGCGCGCCGAACACCGGGATTTGCAGCAGGCCGTAATCCAGCGTCGACAACGACTCCCCGCTGATCAGGATCACCGGCGACTGAGCGATCCAGGCCAGCAGCGGTAGGCTGGCGAAACCGATCGCCAGCGCCCCGCACAGGAAGCGGCGGTTGCCCAGCACCTGGCGGTAGTCGCGCCACAGGTTGGCGGCGGAGAACGCCTCGCCCTGCAGCGTGGCGGTCTCCGGCATGGCTTTCCACAGGCCGTAGAAGGCGATGGCCGCCAGCGCGGCAAACAGCACGAACATGCTTTGCCACGGTGCGACGTGGATCAGCGCCGCACCGGCCAGCGGCCCCAGCAGCGGGGCGATCAGCGCCACGTTAGCCATCAGGGCGGTGATTTTGATGCACACCGCCTCTTCGAACGACTCCTGAATCGTGGCGTAGCCGACCGCGCCGATAAAGCACAGGCCGATGCCCTGCAGGAAACGCATGGCGATGAACTGCTCGATGGTGGTGACCAGCAGGATTGCCAGGCAGGAGACGATAAAGAACGCCACCCCGGCCAGCATCACCGGGCGACGGCCGCGGCGATCCGACAGCGGCCCGAGCAGCCACTGCAGGAAGATGCCGCCGGCCAGATAGGCGGTCATCGAGGTGGGCACCCACTCTTCGCCGGCGTTGAAATCCGCCACAACGGCCAGCATGCCGGGCTGAATCATATCGTTGCCGATATAGGTGGCGAACTCGAACAGCACCAGACAAAGAGGGAATAAAAGCGCCTGCCGGCCCAAACGTGCCGCAGGTGGTAATGTTGTTTTCATATTATTGTACTGATAGTAAAAGAGAAAAAGGAACTGCCAGGGCGGGAAGCGCAAACTGAGCGAGTTATGGCGGCTATTTTGCCGCCAATTGTTCACCTTCGCAATCATAAGGTGTTGTTTAAGTGCATTCTGATATTTCGCTTTTGGGTTGTCGCCGAACGCCGTGCCCGATAACCTCTTCTTAACATATCAATATGACACAAGATCGGGCGAGCGTTTGAGCGAGAAAATCGGCTGGATAGACAACCTGCGGGCGATGGCGTGCATGATGGTGGTGATGATCCACGCCACCACCTATTACGTCACCAACGGCGCGGCGATAGGGTTGCACAACTGGGACATCGCCAACGTGCTGAACTCACTGTCGCGCGTGTCGGTGCCGCTGTTCTTCATGATTTCCGGCTACCTGTTCTTCGGCGAAAAGAGCGCCGGCCGGCGGCATTTCACCCGCATCCTCTGCTGCATTCTGTTCTACAGCGCCATTGCGCTGATCTATATCGCGGCTTTCACCAAGATCGGTTTCTGGCCGTCGCTGCGCGGCATCCTGCAAAAGCCGGTGTTCTATCATCTGTGGTTTTTCTACGCCATCGCGGTGATTTACCTGCTGTCGCCGCTGATTAGCGTCAAACCGGTATCGCGCCGCTACCTGGCCGTCGCGCTGGTGATGTTGGCGGCGATCGCCAACCCGAATACCGATAAGCTGACCTTCGGCAACGCGCATCTGCTGCCGGTTAACCTGTATATCTACGGCGATACCTTCTACTACCTGCTGTATGCGTTGGCCGGACGGGCGATTGGCATGATGGAGGCGCGCGGGCGCGCCGTGGGCTGGTTGGCGGCGTTGGGATTTGCGCTGTGCGTGGCGCTGATTGCGCGCGGCACCAAGCATCAGCTGTTCATCAACGGCAACTTCGCCGATACCTACTACATCTACAGCGGCCCGCTGGTGTTTATGGCGGCGGTGGCGCTGCTGGTGTGGGTGAAACACTGTCTGCCGCAGCCGATCGGCTGGCTGAGCGTATTTTCCCGTCATTCGCTGGCGATTTACGGTTTTCACGCCCTTATCGTCAACGTGATGCGCAGCCGGCACCTGGATTTCACCGGCCACCCGCTGCTGGATATCTTCTGGGTGTTCGGCGTGGCGCTGGGGGCCAGCCTGCTGCTGTCTGTCGGCCTGCAGCGGCTGGATACCCGCCGGCTGGTGTCATAGCGGCGAGCGCTGGCGCTGCTGGGCGCGGCGCAGTTGCCGCCCGGAAGAAAACCCAGCCGCCAGCGCGGCCTTCTCCAAGCCATACCCTTGCTGCAGGCGTTGTTGCGCCACCGCCAGCCGCAGCTGCTCATGATACTCCCGCACGCTGATGCCGACGTGGCTGCGAAACAGCCGCGCCAGGTGGCGGCTGCTGACGTGCGCCTTCTCCGCTATCTGCGGCACTGACCAGTCGGCCTCCGGCTCTGCGGCCATCACGTCCTGCGCGCGGTGCACCGCCGGGTGCAGGTGGTTGCGGTAGCGCAGCCAGGGCGACAGCTGCGGATCGTCGCCGGCGCGGCGGAAATAAACCACCATGTCGCGTGCGACGTCGCGCGCCCGGCCGGAGCCACAGTGGCGGTGGACCAGGTGCAGCGCCAAATCGATGCCGGTGGTGATGCCCGCGCTGGTGTAGACGCCACGGTCTTCGACGAAGATGCGGTTCTCTTTCACCTGCGCCGCCGGCGCCTGGAGGCGGATACGTTCGATGACGTCGTGGTGGGTGGTGCACTGATAGCCGTCGAGCAGCCCGGCCTGCGCCGCCAGCAGCGCGCCGGAACAGATGCACACCAGGGTGATGCGCTGCCGTTGCAGATCGGGCCGCAGCGTCGCCAGCCAGCGGCGCACCTGCTCGGCCTCCTCTCCGGCGAAATAGCGCTGCGAATCGCCGACGCCCGGCAGCACCAGGATGGCGCCGTCTTCCAGGCGCTCGGGCAACGGCTGCAGGCCGTTCAGCGTCATGCCGATGGAGCAGACGATCTGCGGCGCCGGGCTGAGGTAACGCAGGCTGAACTGCCCGGCGAGGCGCAGGGTTTCCGCCGGGCCGCTGACGTCCAGCGACAGCACGTTGGGCAACAGCAGAAAATAGACGGCCTGCGACATGATTACTCCTGTGCGAGTTGCGCCAGCGCCTCATCCACGCTGGCGATGCGGGCGAAACGATCGACCAGTACGGTTTCAGTATGCCGCTTCAACTGCGCGGGGGTAAAGACTTCGCCGTCGGGATGGCGCATCGGGAAGGTTAACGTCGCCTCGGTGACGAAAGTCACCCGATAACCGAGGTCGGACGCCACCCGGGTGGTGGTTTCGCAGCACTGCTCGGTGCGGATGCCGGAGACGATCAGGTGGTTGATGTCCTGCTCGCGCAGCCAGGCGTTGAGGCCGGATTCGGTCAGCGCATTGTGCACATGCTTGTGTACGGTGATATCCGCCTGGTGGGTGAGGAACGGCAGGCGCTGCACATGGCCCGAAGCCAGTGAGAAAGGCCCCTGCGGCGAAACGTGCAGCACGTCGACCAGGGCCGCGCCGCGCTGTCGGCAGCCCGCAATCAGGCGGGTTAGCGCCTGTTGAAACGCAGGCAAATCGTCCTCTTGCCAGAATGGACGGTGCTGGAATGATTGCTGGACATCGATGATCAATAACGCGCTCTGTGACATTTTCGGCCCTCCGCCAGTGTGTGTAGCGACCATCTTGCGCCGCGCCTTACTCTGGCAGAAGGCCAAAAACGGCCATCATGATGACAACAACGGACCGACCTTAGGCTTTGCTCACCTGGCCGGCGACCAGGCGCCCCTGATGGAAGGTGGCGCTGCGCGCCGGCAGACGGGCGACCGCCTCGGCGGAACAGCTGGCGTTGACCAGCACGAACTCGGCGGCATCGCCGGCTTTCGGCCAGGCGCGCTGCCCCTTATCGTCCAGCGGCAGCACGCCGCCGGTGGAGATGGCCATGGCGCGCGACAGGTGATACTCGTCGGAACCGCGGTACAGCTGGGCGTACAGATTGGCCTTCTCCAGGATGTCGCCGGTGCCGAACGGCGACCAGTGGTCGATCACGCTGTCGGTGCCGGTCATCACGAACACCCCTTTCTCACTGAGCTGCGGCAGCGGCATCATCAGGCCGCCGATCGGCACCGTGGAGGCGATGGTGATCTGCTGCGCCGCCAGCCGGGTGGCGGTTTCCGCCAGTTCGCCCGGCGTCAACGTGGTCAGGGCGAAAGCGTGGCTGATGGTGACCTTGCCGCGCAGCGCCGGGTTTTTCTCCACGGTGGCGATCATGTAGTTGATGGCGGCGACCCCGGCCGGGCTGGTTTCATGCAGGTGGATATCCACGCCTTTGCCGGTATCGAGGGCGATCTGGAACATGGCGTCGAGCGATTTCTCCATCGCGCCGTCGACGTTGGTCGGATCGAGCCCGCCGACGTACTGCACGCCCATCTGCATCGCTTCGCGCATCAGCGCATCGACCCTGGAGTGCAGCAGGCCGTGCTGCGGGAAGGCGACGATTTCACAGCTGAAGTCCGCCCGGTGGTTTTCCAGCGCGCGCTGCAGGTGCTCCAGGCTTTTCAGGCCGCTGACCGGATCGATATTGCAGTGGCTGCGCGCCACGGTGCTGCCTTTGGACTGCAGCAAGGCGATCAGGTTTTCCGCCCGTTGCTGCGAGGTGGGCAGCAGTGTCGGGATCAGTGTCTGCTCCAGCGCGATCATGTCCATGATGGTTTTGCCCTGGCGCGGGCGCGGCGCCTGCCACGGGCCGCTGTAGAAGGTTTTATCCAGGTGGATGTGCATATCGCGAAATGCCGGCAGCAGCAGCCGGCCCTGCGCCTTATAGCGGGGCACGCCGGCCGGCAACGCGGCGTTGGCGGCGTGAATGGCGGCGATCTTGCCGTCTTTGATCTCCAGGGTGTACAGCGCGGTGCGGGTGCCGATCACCGTTTCGCCGTCGTATTCAAAGCCGTCTTCCAGCCGCACCTCGCTCAGGCAGTAGTGGCGATCGGTCAGGGTCATCGGCGTTGGCGCACACGGCTCGCCGCCAGGCGAAGCGGCCTGCGCCATGCCGCCGGTCAGGCCGATCACTGCGCAAGCGGTGGTGAGTTTGCCGGTTTGGCTGAGGAAGGCTCTGCGGCCCGGTTGTTGAGGGTTTTCCACGTTCGGTTCCTTAATCCAGAGGTGAGGTGGGTGAAAACATCCCCCAATTTAGGAGAGGAACCGGCCGGTTGGCAGCGACATTTGCCACTGGTGACTATTCGATTTGGTAATGACCGGCGTGCGCCGGGGCAAGGATTTTCCTGGCTTGCTCTTTCGTAGCTTTAATGGCTACATTTGTAGTCATTAAAGCTACATTGAGGTCAGCGTTATGCACGATCCGATGCTCGAGTTGCTGTTCAGCGAATACCGTAGAAAAGTGCTAAGCCTGCTGTTTATTGAAGCCGGGCGTGCGTTTCATGTGCGAGAAATTGCGCGGCGCACCGCAACTCAGGCCGGCACTTTACATAAAGAGTTGAGCAGGTTGGCGGAGAGCGGCATCTTGCTCAGGCAGCGGCAGGGCAACCAAATTTGCTATCAGGCCAACGCCGATTGCCTGATTTTCCCTGAGCTGGCGGCGATTTTCCGCAAGGTTTGCGGGCCGGCGGAGTGCTTAAGGCAGACATTGGCAGCGTTTGGCGAAGCTATTGAACGCGCTTTTATTTTTGGTTCTGTCGCCAGTGGCAAAGCGACGGCGGCCAGTGATATCGATGTTCTGATCGTCGGCAAACTGTCTTTTGCGGAGGTGATTCAGGCGGTTTACCCGCTGCAGGCAACGCTGGGTCGGGAAATTAACCCCAAACTGTATTCGCCTGAAGAGTGGCGAGCGGCTTTGGCCGAGAACTCCGCGTTTATTCAGGACATTATGGATAAACCCCAACTCTGGATTGTGGGAGACAAGGATGACGCTGGACAATCTGGTCGGGCTGGGACTGGAGGTGATAACGCCTGACGCGGGGGCGATTAAAAAATTGCTGGCCGCCGCCGCTCGCAACCGACGCGATGCGGGTATCACTCAGCTTAGCAATGAGAGCCGTTTCGACACGGCATACAAGGCGGTCATGCAAATGGCGAATGCCGCTTTACAAGCCAAAGGATACCGCACGCTGACCAGCAAACCCGGCCATCACCAGATCATGATCCAATCGTTGCCGCTCACCGTAGGGCTGCCGCGAGAGGAAATGATCTGCCTGGATGCATTGCGAAAACAGCGCAACGTGGCGGATTATTCCGGCGACTTGGTGACGGACGCGGCGGTACAGGCTTGCCTTGAGCAGACAGAAGCGCTGTGGGTACGGATTATCGACTGGCTGCAGCGCGAACATCCGCAGATAGTGGCGTAAGATGCCTTACTTCAGCCCGCAAAACGCCGCCAGCCGCTGGGCCAGCGCCAGCGTGGCGGCGGGGGCGCCGTCGCGGTAGTAGAGCGCCAGTTCGAAGCTGTCTATCGGCGGCAATCCTTCGGCCGCGCCCAGCACCCGGTGCGTCGCCAGACGGCAGCCGGCCGGCAGCAGGGTGACGCCCAGCCCGGCGGCGGAGGCGGCGGTCAGCGCCGCCAGGCTGGCGCTGCTGTAGCCGATGCGCCAGCGTTTGCCGAGGTTGTCGAGCGCCTGGCACAGCTCGTCGCGGTACAGGCCGTTCAGTGGAAATACCGCCAGCGGCACCGGCGATTGCTCGATGGCCGGGAAGGCCAGGCTGTCCAGCCACAGCAGCGGTTCCGGCCGCGCGGCGCGCGGCGGTTGCCGGCGGCGCTGCTTCACCAGGATCAGATCCAGCTCTTCACGCGCGTAGGCGTTGTGCAGATCGGCGCTCAGGCCGCTGGCGACGTCCAGCCGCAGGTGCGGGTGCTCGCGGCTGAATTCGGCCAGCAGCCCGGTGGTGGGCACGGCGAAATCTTCCGGCATGCCGATCCGCAGCACGCCGTCGCGCCAGATGCCGGTCAGCGCATCGTGGGCTTCTTCATTCAGCGCGATAATGCGGCGCGCGTAGCTCAACAGCTTGACGCCTTCTTCGGTCAGCAGCACCTGATGCGAGGAACGCTCAAACAGCGGCTTGCCCAGCATCTCTTCCAGCCGGCGCACCTGCTGGCTGACGGTGGACTGCGACAAAAACACCCGCTCTGCGGCGCGGGTGAAGCTGTTGCTGTCGCACACGGCGACGAAGCTGAGCAGCAGCTGCGGATTGAACATCGGGTAGCGATTCATTTTCCCACTGTTGGCTATTTTATTATTTAATTTCCCAATACTAGCGGCGTTGCCTACAGTAACGCAACGCTGCGGCGATCGCGCTGTGACGCCGCACTCTTCATTTCGCAGTACCAGGAATATACCTTGTTAAATCATTCTGTTAATTCATCCTCCTCGCGCCGCTGGTTCAACCCCCTGTTGCTGGCGCTGGTGTTGATCGGCCTGAACATGCGGCCGCTGTTGACCTCGATCGGCCCGTTGCTGCCGACGCTGCGCCAGGCTACCGGGCTGAGCTTTGGCGGCGCGGCGCTGCTGACCACGCTGCCGGTGCTGATGATGGGGCTGATGGCGCTGGCGGGCGGCGCCATCAACCGGCTGTTCAGCGAACGCAGCGCCGTGGCGTTGAGCCTGCTGGCGATCGGGCTGGGCGCGCTTTGGCGCGAACTTGCCCCCGGTAGCGTGCAACTGCTGATGAGCGCGGTGCTGGGCGGGCTCGGCATCGGGGTGATCCAGGCGGTGATGCCCGGCATCATCAAGCATCATTTCCTCAAAAGCATGGCGCTGGTGGCCGGGCTGTGGTCGGCGGCGCTGATGGGCGGTGGCGGGTTGGGGGCGGCGATCACCCCGTGGCTGATGAGCGTAGGGCACGACTGGCACAGCGCACTGGCCTGGTGGGCGTTGCCGGCCCTGGTGGCGCTGCTGGCCTGGTGGCCGGTCAGCCGTGGGCTGTCTCGCCTGGGCGCGGCGGGCGAAAACCGCGGGCCAAGCCTGCTGCGCAACCGGCGCGCCTGGCTGCTCGGCGCCTATTTCGGCCTGATCAATGGCGGCTATACCAGCCTGATTGCGTGGCTGCCGCCGTATTACATGCAGCTCGGCTGGCAGCCGCAGGCCAGCGGTTCGCTGCTGGCGCTGATGACCTTCGGCCAGGTGGTGGGGGCGCTGCTGTTGCCGGCGCTGGCGCGCAATCATGACCGGCGGCCGCTGCTGTTGCTGGCGCTGATGATGCAACTGATCGGTTTTATCGGCCTGATTTACCTTCCGCAAACGCTGCCGTGGCTGTGGGTGTTGCTTTCCGGGCTGGGGTTGGGCGGCGCGTTCCCGCTGTGCCTGGTGTTGGCGCTCGATCACCTGCACCAGCCGGCGGCGGCTGGGCGGCTGGTGGCCTTTATGCAGGGTGTCGGCTTCCTGCTGGCGGGCGTCACGCCTTACCTTTCCGGCCTGCTGCGCGACTACAGCGGCGGCTTCGTGCTGGACTGGCAGATCCACGCGCTGCTGGTGGTGGTGCTGATCGCCATCACCTGGCGCTTCCATCCGCACAGCTACCGGCGGGCGTTCGCCGAATAATATTTCTGTCATTGCCGCTCCCTATAGTGACGTTGCTTTTACTTCTGGGCGATAACAACGAAAAGGGACAATGACATGCACAACACCAAAACCCGGCTGGCGCTGCTGGTCGGCTGCATGGCGCTGAGCGCCAACCTGTGGGCCGACGCGCAGCCGGTGCCGGCGACGTTGGCGGGGCATGCGCTGCTGCCGGTGAAATCCGCCGTTTCCACACCGAAGGACGCGCCGAGCGATCTGCAGCAGAGCGGCAAATACACCAGCGGGAAACGCGTCACCGAGTTGGGCAGCGTGGCGGGTAAATCCGCCGATCGACTGACCGGCATCGGCCTGCCGATCAACGGGCAGCCGCTGCAGGGCCACTCCGGCATCAAACACATGCCCGACGGCACCTACTGGGTGCTGACCGACAATGGTTTCGGCAGCAAGGCCAACTCCCCGGACGCCATGCTGTACCTCAACCACTACAAGATCGATTTCAAAGACGGCACGGTCGCGCCGCTGAAGACGGTGTTCCTGCACGATCCGGATAAAAAGGTGCCGTTCCACATCATCAACGAGAGCACCGAGAAGCGTTATCTGACCGGCAGCGATTTCGATCCGGAAAGCTTCCAGTTTGCCGACGATGCCTTATGGATCGGTGAAGAGTTCGGGCCTTACCTGATCAAGGCCGACCTGAACGGCAAAGTGCTGGCGGTGTTCGACACTCAGGTAGACGGCAAGGTGGTGAAATCGCCGGACAACCCGACGCTGACCCTGCCGGGCGCGCCGGACGGCAAGCAGAACTTCCAGGTGGCGCGTTCCAAAGGCTTTGAAGGCATGGCCGCCTCGCCGGACGGCAGCAAGCTGTACCCGCTGCTGGAAGGGGCGCTGTGGGATGGCGAACAGTTCGAGAACGTCGGCGGCAAACGCTACCTGCGGGTGCTGGAGTTCGACGTCAAACAGCAGGCCTGGACCGGCCGCAGCTGGCAGTACGTGCTGGAAGACAACCAGAACGCCATCGGCGATTTCAACATGATCGACGCCACCCACGGGCTGGTGATTGAGCGCGACAACGGCGAAGGCACGCCGGATAAAGCCTGCGCCGCCGGCGCGCCAACCGACAACTGCTTCAGCCAGGTGGCCAAGTTCAAGCGGGTGTATAAAATCGCCTTCTCGGACGCCAACGTCGGCAAACCGGTCGAAAAATTGGGCTATATCGACCTGATGAACATTCAGGATCCGAACAAGCTGGCGCGCAAGCCGCTGAACGACGGCGTGCTGACCTTCCCGTTCTTCACTATCGAGAACGTGGACGTGGTGGACGCCAACCACATCATCGTCGGCAACGACAACAACTTCCCGTTTTCCTCCAGCCGCCAGCCCAATATGGCGGATGACAACGAGTTCATCCTGCTGGACGTGAAGGATTTCCTGAAGTAGCGCTCCCCGGCCGCCGAATCGCCGGCGGCCGCCATTTCCCGCTTAGCGCAGCGAACAAACTGCGCTATAATCAGCGCCTTGCTTCTTCTCTTCTCCAAGGAAGATCCTCGTCCCCGGTGGGGCGGCCGGACTTCAAATCCGGTTGGGGCCGCCAGCGGTCCTGGGCAGGTTCGACTCCTGTGATCTTCCGCCAATCAATGTCTCCCAATCTCCTCTGTGATTGTCGGCTCCGGTAGGGGTAATTTGCTTCTTTCGCTTTGTGATAGCGCAGCTTGCGTGGGTAGAAGAAACGTTCATGAAGAAGGACTATGAGGCAGTAAGCCGTTGACGTAAAAACCGCTTACGCGGCCTTTTTATTTCTGAGAAACAGGGCAAGCAGATACAGGGCGCCCAGCGGCAGGGCCATGACATAACAGAATGCATAATACAGGATCAGCACGCCATTTTTGCCTATGGTATCGGCGAACAGTCCGCGGTGCCAAAATTCTTCACTCGTGAACTGCAGGGCGGCCGTTTCAGTGCCTTTTTTAGCACAGGGATACAGTAAAAAGCTCAGGATGGAGAGGATCAACGAAAGTGCGATATTCACCATGTCCTGGAAAGAATAGATGTAATAAAGCGCGATAAAAAAGTAAGTCACGCCCCACACCTGACTTTTCCAATAATACGCTTTGGTCATTTGTGCCTCCCTGGACATGAGTTCCTTTCTGTTTTCGTGCTTGGCGAAATGGAATATCGATGCCATTGCCCGCGTTGCGCGGTTTACCCAAGACGTCTGAGTATGCGCAGGGCTTCGGCAAAATGCCATATTACCGGCTTATCTGGCAGGCGTATTTGGGTTCTGTCGCGAGCGTCCCTCTCCCCAACACATAGCCCCCTCACTCCCGCTGCAAAAAGAACTGCTTGATGGTCTGCCGCAGCCAGCGGTGCGCCGGATCGCGATCCAGGCGCGGGTGCCAGGCCTGGACGATAAACACCGATTCAAGCTCGAGCGGCAGCTCGATCTCCGCCAACGGCAGGTGGATGTTGCTCACCCCCTGCAGCACGTGGCGCGGCAGCGGCAGGATAAAGTCCGATTTCATGGTCAGCATCATCGCCGAATGGAAGCCCGGCAGGGTCAGGGCGACGTTGCGCTGCAGGCCGAGATCGCGCAGCGCGTCGTCGATCGGCCCTTGCGTGCGCCCGCGGCGGGAGACGCTGATATGCGGGTAATGAGTCAGGGTTTCGGGCGTTACCCGGCCGATAATTGGGTGCCCAGGGCGCACCAGCGCCTGAAAGGTGCTGGTGAACAGGCTCTGCGTCTTGATTTCCGGGTGCCAGTCGCGTGAGGAGCCGATCACCAGATCCACCTTGCCGCTGCGCAGCGCATCATCCTCGCCGTCGCTTTCTGCGATAAACTTCAGGCCGCTTAACGGCGCCATGTCCCGCAGCGTCTCCAGCAGGCCGCCCGCCAGCGCGCCGATAAAAATGTCGTTGGCGCGAATGGTGAAGGTTCGGGTCAGCTTGCCGGGCTCGAAGGATTCACTCGGCGCGATCAGCGCGGCGGCCTGTTCGATGATATCGCCGAGCTGGCGTTTCAACTCCAGCGCGCGCGGCGTCGGCACCAGATGCTTGCCAGCCCTGACCATGATCGGATCGTCGAACTGCCGGCGGATGCGCCCCAGAATGCGGCTCATTGCCGGCGCGCTCAGATTCATCTTCTCGGCGGCGCCGCTCACGCTGCCTTCTTCCAGCAGCAGATTCAGCGCATAGATCAGGTTGAAATCAATTTTTTGCGGCATGGCCTCTCCGGTGGTGGTGCGCTCAATGGATTGCGTTTTGTGCAACTAGTTAATTACATCATTTCATTTTAAACAATCCAAATAAGCCCGGATACTGCCCACGACAACAAAGATTGAGGCTGAAACAGCAGGAGTGGGGAATGGTTGAGGTGTCTGTTACGCCGCATCACAAGAATAGATGGCTCGCCAGCGCCGGCGAAATCAACGGCCGTACCTGGCTGGGGTTGTTCGGCGTGTTTTTGGCGGTGATGGCCAGCGGCGTGGGGGAAAACGCCAGCAAGTTCGCGCTGGCGGATATACAGGGCGGCATGCTGCTGAGTTTCGATGCCGGCAGCTGGCTGACCACGTGCTACGTCACCGGTTTTGTGATCGGTTCCGGGTTCACGCCCTGTTTTTGGCCGACCTTTTCGCTGCGCCGGGTGGCGCTGACGATGTGCGGCATTTACCTGGCCGGCGGGCTGCTGACGCCCTGGCTGAGAGAACAATATGGCGTGCTGCTGGCGGTGCGCAGCCTGCAGGGCTTCGCCGGCGGCGCGTTGCCGCCGATGCTGATGACGGTGGTGCTGCGTTTTATGCCGCCGCTGATCAAGGTGCTGGGGCTGGGCGCCTACGGCTGGGTCTCGGCCTGGAGCGCTACGCTGGGCGCCACCGCCGCCGCCTTCGCCTTTCACTGGGGCTGGAGCGGATATTTCTACTGGAACCTGCCGCTGATGGCGATCGCCGCCGTGTGCATCGGTTACGGCCTGCCGCAGGATCCGTTGCGGCTGGAGCGCCTGCGGCAGTTCAACTGGCGCGGCCTGCTGCTCGGCGGCATGGCGCTCGGCATGCTGACGATGGGCATCTCACAGGGGGAGCGCCTCGACTGGCTGAACTCGCCGCTGATCTACGTTTTATTGTTGGGCGGCATTGGGCTATTGGCATTATTTCTGATTAACGAATGGTATCACCCGCTGCCTTTTTTCAATTTGCAGCTATTAAGCAAAAGGAACTTGTCCTTCTCCTTAATTACGCTGGGTGGCGTGCTGTTAATTATGGTGTCGCTGGTCAATATCACGTCGGGATATTTATCCGCGATTCAGGGTTACCGTCAGGAACAAACCTCCGACTTAATGCTGTGGGTGGCGTTGCCGCAATTAATTACGCTGCCGATCGTCGCCATAATTTGCAATACGCCGCGGGTGGATTGCCGCTGGGTGCTGGCGATCAGCCTGCTGTTGATGGCCACCGCCTGCGTACTGGCCGCCCAGCTGACGCCGGAATGGAACGGCGACACGTTTCGCGTCATCGCACTGTTGCAGGCGATTGCTCAACCGATGGCGATCATCCCGTTGCTGATGCAGGCGACCGGCGGGCTGTTGCCGACCGACGGGCCGTTTGCGGCGGCGTGGTTCAACGCGGTGAAAGGTTTCGCCGCCACCGCGGCCGGCGGCGCCATCGCACTGCTCAGCCGGCAGCGCGGGGATTATCACGCCGGTACGATCGCCGACGGCTTCGGCTCGGCCTATAGCCGCGCATCGGGATCGGCGGAGCAGTTGGCGCAGCTTGCCGCCCGGCAGGGCCACGTGCTGGCCAGCGCCGATCTTTATCTGTTGGTTGCCGGCCTGGCGTTATTACTGACCGCGCTGATTTTAGTTATGCCGACCCGTATTTACCCGCCGCGTTCGGTCGCTGCCTGACATTTTATCATCAGACATAAATATTAAGTGGAGTCACTTTTATGGCTAACAAGAAAGTCGCCGTTGCCGTATTGGCGGTTGCCGTCATTACGCTGGGGTTATTAATCAATAAGTTCTTTATTAAAGAAACACAGCAGAATACCAACGACGCCTATATTCGCGCCGATATCTCGCGTATTTCACCGCAGATTGCCGGTGAAATTGCGCAGGTGTTGGTCAGGGACAACCAGTGGGTCAAACAGGGGGAATTGCTGGCGGTGATCGACCCGCGTGAATTCAACGTCGCGCTGGCGCAGGCGACGGCCCAGGAGCAATCCGCCCGCGCCCGCCAGGACGACGCCGGGGCCAACCTGACCCGACAGAGCGCGCTGATCGCCGCCGCGTTGGCGGAGCGGCAGGCGGCGCAGGCGGAGCTGGCGTTTGCGCGCCAGGAGCAGAACCGCTACCAGAGAATGGCCAGCAGCGGTGCGGGGTCGCAGCAGGCGGCGCAGCAGGCGACAACGCGGGTGCACACGCTTTCCGCCAATGTGGCGCAGGCGGAGGCGACGCTCAAAGCGGCGCGAAACATGGAGCAGGTGCTGCAAGCCAAGCTGGCGGACAGCGATGCCGAGCTGATGCTGGCGCAGGCGAAGAAAGCGATGGCCGAGCTGAACCTGTCTTACACCCGTATCACCGCGCCGATCGGCGGCGTGATCGGCAAGAAAAGCCTACGGGTCGGGGAGTTCGTCAAACCGGGCGATGCGCTGCTGGCCATCGTGCCGCAGGACAAGCTGTACATCATCGCCAACTACCAGGAAACCCAGTTGGAAAACATTGCGCACGGGCAGTCGGTAGACATCCATATCGATACCTTTCCCGGCCAAACGCTGAAAGGGCTGGTGGACAGCATCGCGCCGGCTTCCGGCGTCAGCTTCGCGGCCGCGGCGCCGGAGAACGCCACCGGCAACTTCACCAAGATCGTTCAGCGCATCCCGGTGAAGATTGTGTTTGATATCAACAAAGAGCACGCCACCTTGCTGAGCGCCCTGCGCGTCGGCATGTCTGCGGACGTCAGCATCAATACGCTGGACGGGGGCCTGCAATGAACAGAGTCGTGATCCCGCTGCTGCTGATTGCGCTGAGCGGCTGCCGGGCGGTAGGGCCGGACTACGCTCGGCCGCAGAACGCGCTGCCAGAAAGCTGGGGGGAGCAGGCGGGCGGCGGGGCGCTGCCGGTGGCCTGGTGGTCGATATTCAACGATGCGTCGCTGTCGCAACTGGTGCAGCGCGCGGCGGCCGGCAACCTGGATCTGCAGCTCGCCACGGCGCGCATGCAACAAAGCCGCGCCCTGCTGGGCGTGACGGAGGCGGCGCTGATGCCGGATCTGAGTCTGGACGGCGCTTATCTGCGCCAACGCGCCACCTCGGTGGGCAGCATGGATCCGTCCGGCAACGGCGGAGAGGCGGATTATAACCTCTGGCGCGGCGGAGCCAGCGCCACCTGGGAGCTGGACATGTGGGGCAAGCTGCGTCGCGCGTCGGAAAGTGCGCGCGCCAGCTTCGCCGCTTCGCAGGAGAACCGGCGCGCACTGCTGACGTCGGTGACGGCGGAGGTGGCGAGCGACTATCTGCGCCTGCGCGCCACGCAGCAACAGCTGGCGGTGGCGCAGGAAAACCGCACTACGGCGCTGCGCACGCTGCAGCTGACGCAAAACCGTTATCAGAGCGGCGCGGGCAACGAACTGGATGTCGATCAGGCGCAGGTGCAGTTGGCGCAGGTGGATGCCCTGCTGCCGGCGCTGTTCGATCGGCAGGAACGCTTGATCAACGCCATCAGCCTGCTGTTGGGCGAGCGGCCGGGCGCGCTGACAGCGATGTTGTCGCCGACGGGGCCGCTGCCGACGCTGGCGCGCGCCGTGCCGATGGGGGTGCCGTCGGATCTGGCGCTGCGCAGGCCGGATATTCGCGAAGCGGCGGAGCGTTTGCATCAGGCGACCGCCGAGATCGGCGTCGCCAGCGCCGACTACTATCCGCGCATCACGCTGACCGGCAATGCGGGCTATCAGGCGTTGGCGCTGGCGGATATGGGCAGTTGGTCCACGCATACCTTCGCCATCGGCCCCGCCCTGTATTTGCCGCTGTTCGACGGGGGAAAAATCACCCAACGGGTGCGCCTGAGCGAATACCGGCAGCAGGAAATGGCCATCACCTACCAGCAAACGGTGCTGCGCGCCTGGCACGAGATTGACGACGCGCTTGCCGGTTATCGCGCCCAGCAGCGCCGCCAGACGCACCTGGCCGAGGCGCTGGCCGCCAACCGACACGCGTTTGCGCTGGCGCGCGACAGCTATCTGAACGGCGCCAGCGATTTTATCCACGTTCTGAGCACGCAGCGCGCGCTGCTGGATCTGCAGTCCGCGCAAATTGTTTCAGAGGAGGAGACGGCGATCGCCGTGGTGAATATCTATCGAGCGCTGGGCGGCGGCTGGGAACACACCTACCCGTCTGCGGCGCCACAGGAGAAGGCTGATGCACAACACGCTGAATAAGATTGTCGACGAGATGCTGGAAAGGGACACCCGCCGCAAACGGGAGGCCCGGGTGAGCGCCGTGCGGCAAGTCACCGCTCGGATCCGTCGCATCACGTTGAGCGGCGATGATGTGGATAAGTTTATCGCCGATCCGCGCGCGCAGGAGCCGGCCAGTTGGGTCAAAGTGTTCTTCCCGTGGCGCGACACGCTGGCCGGGCGGGCTTACACCCTGAGCGGCATCGACAAACTCGCCTGCACCTTCGATATCGATATGGTACTGCACGGCGAAGGCCCGGCGTCGAACTGGGCGCGCGACGCGATGCCGGGCGACAAGCTGGGGTTCGCCGGCCCTTGTTCCGGCGGCTTCCGATTGTTGCCGCAAACTCGCTGGCTGCTGTTGCTGGGCGATGAGACCGCGTTGCCCGCCATGCGCACCATTCTCGCCTCGCTGTCCGACCCGTTGCCGGTGCTGTGGTTCGCCGAAGTGGGCGATGCGCAGGAGATTCAGGATGTCGATTGTTCCTTCTTGCAGGTGAACAGCTGGCAAATTCGCACGCGCCATTTTGACAGCGTGATGAACAGCCCGCTGGTGCAGGCCGTCAGCCATTGCGAACTGCCGCCCGGCGAAGGGCAGGTGTGGCTGGCCTGCGAGCAGCAGATCGCCGCATACCTGAAGGCGCGCTTTATCAACGAAATGGGCGTCTCCCGTGCGGCGCTGTTTGCCAAGGGGTATTGGAAAAAGGGCGAAGCCAACTTCAAGGGCGCGATTTAACTCAGCCGAACGAGGATTGTTATGATTAAGAGAGTGTTATTGGCGGTGGACTGCTTTGAGCACAGCGGCAATGCCCTGGATTTTATGGCGCGCCTGCAAGGCAGCATCGGCGACGTGATCGTACTGACGGTGGTGGACAATGCCTTCACGCTCAGCCGTAGCGGCCTGCGTTTCGACAGCGAGGAGCGCGAGGAGTATCCCGCCGCGCAACGGGAAGAGGCGCTGGCGGAAAAGCAGGTCGGGCAGGTGACGCGGGCGCTGAAACAGCAGGGTTTCAACGCCCAGGGCTTGCTGGCTGCGGGGACGCCCATCGAGGTGATCCCGGAACAGATGGCGCTGTTCAACTGCGATTTGCTGATCATCTCGCACCGCCACCTGTCTTCGTTGGGGCGCTGGTTGAACGCCTCCGTCACGCGTGGCCTGCTGGATGAGATTGGCCAACCGGTATTGGTGATCCCGCGCTAAGCTATGGGTAAGGGCAGCCGCATGCGGCTGCACGCGTTCGGCGACGAAGGCCGTACATACCGGAGGTCAACATGCGAAGTCTGGAAGATCAACTTGCCGCTTATGCCGCCTATCATCGCGATGCGCGCAATATCGTCACGCACTTTATCGGCATCCCCCTGATCGTCGTCAGCCTGCTGGCGCTGCTCTCCCGGCCGGCATGGGGCGCGGGATGGCTGCCGTTTTCGCCGGCCTGCGCGGTGGTGATCGTGTCGGCTCTCTATTACCTGCGGCTGAGTCTGCGGCTTGGCGTCATGATGTTGGCGTTGCTGCTGCTGTGCCTCGGGGTCGGCGCCTGGGTGGCGTCGCTATCGACGACGGCGTGGCTGAGCGTCGGCATCGGCGGTTTCGTCATCGGCTGGCTGTTTCAGTTTGTCGGACATTTCTGGGAGGGACGAAAACCGGCGTTTATGGACGACGTGACGGGCCTGATCATCGGCCCGCTGTTCGTGCTGGCGGAAGCCTGCTTCCTGGCCGGCGGGCTGCGCGAACTGCAACGGAACATCGAAATGCGATCGGGCAAAGTGCGCAACGGGAGGGTATAAAATAAGGCGTCATAGGATTTTTCTGCGAGGCCCCTTTTGAAAAAAGAGGCCTGAAGACGACGGATTATGCGTATTGGATCAATTTCCAGGTGACCCCTTTGCCGCCATAAGGAGGCATGATATTGCCTTTAGCGATTGGCGCTGTGGTTGAGGGTTTGCCAACCACTTCCCAGACGCCGCTTTCCGGGCATTTCTGTCCTGTCGTGGCTGTAGTGCCAATAGGTGATTTAGACATAAGATCTTTCCTTAATCCATACAGCGCCACAGTAGCGCTGTTCAGAAAGATATTTACACGTTCGTGTATATATTCAACCCTGTTCGGTCAATACGGACTATGTGTTTAAATCTCCAGTTAATATTGTCTTTTCCGTTTTTATTTTCGTTTTTTTCATTGTTTTTGTTTCAAATTATATTGTTTTTATATGCTTTGTTATTTTGTATTCTAATAAGAAATTGCAATGAAAATGTTTAATTTATTATTTTATATTTAAGGTTTTCGATTTTTTTCTTTATCGTGCGGACACTGAAAATCTGGATTATGTCGCTTATTTTTAAGAGCGTTGTTTGCCTGGCCGGCGAAGCCCCCCGCCTCCAAGCTCGGGGGGCTGAATGTATTTACCCGATCGCTGGGTAATCGGTGTAGCCTTCCCGGCTGCCGCCGAAGAATTTCTCTTTGATTGGCGCATTCAGCGCCAGCCCGTGCTGTAGGCGGTGAGGCAGATCCGGGTTGGCGATGAACGGGCGGCCGAAGCCGATCAAGTCTGCCCAACCTTTGGCCAGCGCTTCTTCAGCGCGTTCAGGCGTGTATTTGCCCGAGTAAATCAGCGTGCCGCGGAAAATCAGGCGCAGCGATTCTTTGAACGCCGCCGGCATCACCGGGGCATCATCCCAATCCGCTTCGGCGATGTGAATATAAGCGGCGCCGATATCGTTCAGCACGCTGGCCGCCGCCAGATAGGTGGCTTCCGGGGTATCGTCCTGCGAGCCCATCAGAGTGGTCAGCGGCGCCAGGCGCACGCCCAGTTTCTCTTTGCCGATGGCGTCCGCGACCGCCTGCGCGACTTCCCGCAGGAAACGCAGGCGATTTTGCAGTGAACCGCCGTATTCGTCGTCGCGCTGGTTTTCCCGTGAGTCGATAAACTGATTGATCAGATAGCCATTCGCACCGTGCAGCTCTACGCCGTCGAAACCGGCGGCGATGGCGTTGCGTGCCGCCTGGGCGTAGTCGTTAACGATCGCCGGGATTTCTTCCCGCGTTAAGGCGCGCGGTGCGGAGTGTTGCACCATTTCACCCACGCCATGTTCCGGCCCGCGGCCTTCGACATCCACGAACACCTTGACCCCGTCGGCCTGGATGGCGGAGGAGGAGACCGGCGCGGCGTGGCCAGGCTGTAAAATGGTATGCGACACGCGGCCGACGTGCCAAAGCTGCGCGAAGATCTTGCCGCCGGCCTGATGTACGGCGTTGGTGACTTTTTTCCAACCGGCGATGTGTTCCGGGGTGTAAATGCCGGGCGTCCAGGCATAACCCTGGCCCTGCTGGCTGATCTGCGTGCCTTCGCTGACGATCAGCCCGGCGCTGGCGCGCTGGGCATAATATTCAGCCATCATGTCGGTGGCGACGTCGCCGGCGCCGGCCCGTGAACGGGTCATGGGCGGCATGACGATGCGATTGTTCAGCGATAAACCGTTTAAAGAATACGAGTCAAAAAGCATGACGCTTCCCTCATGTGAATTAGGCCGTAGGGCGATGATGTTTTGCTGAGGCCATTATATTTCGTCGTTTAATTCTAAAAACGCGCACAATAACAAAACACTTTTGCTCTGTGTTCAATAGTCGCGGCAGCCGCCGGTGAGCCGGTATGGCGGGTGGGCCAGGTGGCGAGAATGAACCCGATGTGCGCACGGGCGACGGCGGCTATTGCCTGTCGGCGCGTGGCTGAGATAGAGTCGGCTGCTGTTTTCCCCACGATTTTTAACAAAATCGCAAAAGTCTTTTAGCCTTCCGCCTGCTTATCTTTGGTGTGATCAATGTCATACTTTTGGCATCTTAACTTTCCCGCGCTTCGGCAGCGGTTAACCGGAGTTGTTGAATGAAAATTAACTTTCCCTTATTAGCCCTGGCGGTGGGGGCGTTCGGCATCGGCACGACCGAGTTTTCCCCGATGGGGTTGCTGCCGACGATCGCCAAAGGGGTGGACGTCTCCATCCCGATGGCCGGCATGTTGATCAGCGCCTACGCCGTTGGCGTGATGGTCGGCGCACCGCTGATGACGTTGCTGCTTTCTCACCGGGCGCGCAGAAGCGCGCTGATCTTCCTGATGGCGATCTTTACCCTGGGTAACGTGCTGTCGGCGGTTGCGCCTGACTACACCACCCTGATGCTGTCGCGCATCATCACCAGCCTGAACCACGGCGCGTTCTTTGGCCTCGGTTCAGTGGTGGCCGCCAGCGTGGTGCCGAAAGAGAAACAGGCCAGCGCCGTGGCGACCATGTTTATGGGCCTGACCATCGCCAATATCGGCGGGGTGCCGGCCGCGACCTGGCTGGGTGAAACCATCGGCTGGCGCATGTCGTTCCTGGCGACGGCCGGGCTGGGCGTGATCGCCATGCTGGGGCTGTGGTTCTCGTTGCCGAAAGGCAGCGCCGGCGCACGCCCTGATGTGAAACGCGAGCTGTCGGTGTTGGTGCGCCCGCAGGTGTTGTCCGCCTTACTGACGACCGTGCTGGGCGCGGGCGCGATGTTCACGCTCTATACCTATATCTCGCCGGTGTTGCAGCACATCACCGATGCGACGCCGCTGTTCGTGACGGTCATGCTGGTGTTGATCGGCGTCGGTTTCTCCATCGGCAACTACCTGGGCGGTAAATTCGCCGACCGCTCCGAGAGCGCGACGCTGAAGGGTTTCTTGCTGCTGCTGGTGGTCATTATGCTGGTGATCCCGTTCCTGGCGCGCAGTGAAATCGGCGCCGCGGTCAGCATGGTGATTTGGGGTGCGGCGACCTTTGCCGTGGTGCCGCCGCTGCAGATGCGCGTGATGCGTGTCGCCAGCGAAGCGCCGGGCCTGTCGTCCTCGGTCAACATCGGCGCCTTTAACCTGGGCAATGCGCTGGGCGCCGCCGCCGGTGGCGCGGTAGTCTCCGCCGGGCTGGGATACAGCTTCGTGCCGGTGATGGGGGCTATTATTGCCGGATTGGCGCTGTTGCTGGTGCTGTTCACCCACCGTCAGGCCGAAAAAGTGGCCTACGCCAACGGGTAAACGATAATGTGCGGCGGGGTTCCCCGCCGCGCTCACTCAAAGCCGAGCAGGCTGAACGCATCGTCCTGCGGGGCGTAGCCGAGCAGGCGACGGGTCTCTTCCAGCGACAAACGCGTATAGCGGTTATTGGAAACCCCGTGCACCACCGCATATTGCACCCCTTCGACACGAATGCAGCGATCCAGCAGATCGGCGGCGTCGCGATGGCTGAGAAAAGCGCTCATGTCGCGGGCGCTAAGCTGTTCGCCCCGGCTTAGAGTGGTGAAGTTGGCGATGCGTACCGACAGGGCGGAAAGCCCCTCCTGATGGGCGAAATAGGCGGCGATGCCTTCGCCGAACGCCTTGCTGGCGCCGTACAGATTTTTCGGCTTCGGCGCGTCATCTGGGCGGATTTGATAATCGAGCGGGTAGCCTTCCACCGCCTGCGCGCTGCTGGCGAACACTACCCGGCGGCAGCCGGCGTCTTTCGCCGCGCGGAAGATATTGAAGGTGCCGAGAATGTTGTTGTCCATCAGCGAACCGCAAAAATCGGCGTCGGGAGCCGGATCGGCGGCCAGGTGCAACACGGTGTCGATATTGGCGCAGGCCTCACGGCAGGCGTCGAGATCGGCGATGTTGAAGCTGATGACCTCATCGCCGGGCCGGCGATCGCGCAACAGAGCGAGATCTCGTTCCGCCAGCCGCAATGCATAGCGATCGCCCACTGCCTGGCGAAACGCGGTGGCGACTCGGCCGCCGGCGCCGGTAATCAAAATCCGTCCTACATCAGTACGCAACACCATGGTGACTGTCATCCCTACTCTCGATTAAGCGTTGACCAGTAATAATCCCCCGTGTGATTTTTGTCTAGTTGTTTTAATTAGTTATTATGATGTTTATTCGCCATATTCAATTGCGCACGGTGATTTTTGCGTGGGTGAATATCGTGAGGTGCTAACAATATTCGATGAGGTTTGGCGATGTATTTGCCTTAATGGCTGCGAATATTGCCAGAAAAGCCGATTGGCCGCTGGAAAATACGTGTTTCGCTTTAGCTTGATAGTGAATTATTAGGTTAGTTAATCTTATGTTTTTTTGACGTGAAGCCGGGCGATACTCTCTCATCCCTCTCTATCGCTCGCGCGATATATCATCGGCGCAGTGATCCCGGTAGAGGGCGGCATGCATTATTTCGCGCATTGAGGCCGTTTTGCCTTTGCGATCACAGTTCGGCAATTTGCCGTCGCAAAGCCTTGCTCCGCTAAAATCTGCGGTGTTAACGTCATAACTCAACCGATTTAGGGTTGTTACTGCTGCGGCAGGCAAAACCTAAACCTCGCGTTTCTGTTCCCCGATGGGGCAGAGGCCGCGAGGTTTAGGTTTTTTTTTGCGCCGAATTTCGCTCCTGCGCCAGGCCAGCGCAAATGCGGGATCGGCAGAACGCGAAGTCTAAGGATAACCGTATGAAATATGACACATTAGCCAGTGAGATTTTGGCCGGCGTCGGTGGCCGCGACAATGTGAAAAGCCTGGTGCATTGCGCCACCCGCCTGCGTTTCAAGCTGCGTGACGACCGCCGCGCCAACGCGGCAGCGCTGAAGAAAAACCCGGGCGTCATCATGGTGGTGGAGAGCGGTGGCCAGTTTCAGGTGGTGGTGGGCAACCACGTGGCCGAGGTGTTCGATGCGGTCAACCGGGTCGGCGGGTTGGCCGAAGGCGCGTCGAGCGGCGGCGATGCGGACGGTAAAAAAGACAATCTGCTCAGCCGCTTTATCGACGTGGTTTCCGGCATCTTCACCCCATTGCTCGGGGTGATGGCCGCTTCGGGGATCCTGAAAGGCTTCCTGGCGCTGAGCCTGGCCTGCGGCTGGCTGCTGGAGAGCGGCGGCACCTTCAAAATGCTGTTCGCCGCCAGCGACTCGCTGTTCTACTTCTTCCCGATCATGCTCGGCTACACCGCCGGGAAAAAATTCGGCGGCAACCCCTTCGTCACCATGGCGATCGGCGGCGCGTTGACGCATCCGCTGATGATGGCGGCGTTCGAGGCGGCGCAACAGCCGGGCGCGGTGCGCGAATATTTCTTCGGCATTCCGCTGACTTTTATCAACTACAGCTCGTCGGTGATCCCCATCATCTTTGCGGCCTGGGTGTCCTGCCGTCTGGAGCCGCTGTTTAACCGGGTGATCCACAGCGCGCTGCGCAATTTCATCACGCCGCTGCTGTGTCTGGCGATCACCGTGCCCTTGACCTTCCTGCTGATCGGCCCGGCGGCGACCTGGCTCAGCCATCTGCTGGCCAACGGCTATCAGGCCATTTACGCCTTCAACCCGATCATCGCCGGCGCTTTCATGGGGGCGATGTGGCAGGTGTGCGTGATCTTCGGCCTGCATTGGGGGCTGGTGCCGTTGATGATCAACAACCTGAGCGTGCTGGGGCGCGACACCATGGTGCCGCTGCTGCTGCCGGCGGTGATGGGGCAGGTCGGCGCTACGCTGGGCGTGATGCTGCGCACCCGCGACGCCAAGCTGCGGGCGCTGTCCGGTTCGGCCATCGGCGCCGGGATTTTCGGCATCACCGAACCGGCGGTGTACGGCGTCACCCTGCCGAACAAGCGTCCGTTCATCTTCGGCTGCATCGGCGGCGCGTTGGGCGGGGCGGTGATCGGTTACTTCCATACCTCGGTCTACTCGTTCGGCCTGGTGAACGTGTTCACCTTCGCGCAAATCATTCCCAACGGCGGCATCGACGCCACGGTGTGGGGCGCGATCGGCGGCACCCTGCTGTCGTTTGTGTTCGCCGCGCTGGCCAGCTACCTGTTCGGCGTCGCGCCGGCGGAAGAGACGGCGCAGCCTGAAGCCGCCGCGCCGCTTAACCGCAAACAGGCCATTCTCAGCCCGATCGCCGGCGACATCGTGCCGCTGGAGCAGGTGAACGACGCGACCTTCGCCAGCGGCCTGCTGGGGAAAGGCGTGGCGATCGCGCCGCAGCAGGGGCGGGTGGTGGCGCCGGTGAGCGGCAGCGTGGCGTCGCTGTTCAAAACCAAACACGCCATCGGCATCGAATCGGACGACGGCGCGGAGATTCTCATCCACGTCGGCATCGATACCGTGAAGCTCGACGGGGCGCATTTCACCGCCCACGTGCGGGAAGGCGAGCGGATCGCGCCGGGCGATCTGCTGATCGAGTTCGACCAGGCGGCGATCCATGCCGCCGGCTATGACACCACCACGCCGATCATCATCAGCAACAGCGATGACTACGTGGACGTGTTGACCAGCGGCCTGTCTCCGGTGCAGGAACAGGCGCCGCTGCTGACTTTATTACGTTAATTGAGGAGCAAGCGATGAACGGCAAGTTTCCGCAACATTTTCTGTGGGGCGGCGCGGTAGCGGCGAACCAGGTAGAAGGCGCGTATCAGGCCGACGGCAAGGGGCTGTCGACCTCCGATCTGCAGCCGCAGGGCATCTTCGGCGCCATCACGCCGCGCACGGCGGGCGACAGCGGCATCAAGGACGTGGCGATCGATTTCTATCATCGTTACCCGGAGGATATCGCGCTGTTCGCCGAGATGGGTTTCAAGTGCCTGCGCACCTCGATCGCCTGGACGCGCATTTTCCCGCAGGGCGATGAAGAGACCCCGAACGAAGCCGGGCTGGCGTTTTACGATCGGCTGTTCGATGAGATGGCGAAATACGGCATTCAGCCGCTGATCACGCTGTCGCACTATGAGATGCCTTACGGTCTGGTGAAGCGCTACGGCGGCTGGGGCGATCGCCGCACTATCGATTTCTTCGAGCGCTATGCGCGCACCGTGTTCGAACGCTATAAGCACAAGGTTAAACACTGGCTGACCTTCAACGAGATCAACATGTCGCTGCACGCGCCCTTCACCGGGGTTGGCCTGCCGCAAGAGAGCGACAAGAGCGCCGTCTATCAGGCGATCCACCATCAGCTGGTGGCCAGCGCCAGAGCGGTGAAGGCCTGTCACGAGATCGTGCCGGAGGGGCAAATCGGCAACATGCTGCTGGGCGGCATTCTGTATCCGCTGAGCTGCAAGCCGGAAGATCTGCTGGAAACCCAGCGGCAAAACCGCGACTGGCTGTTCTTCGGCGACGTGCAGGCGCGCGGCTATTACCCGGCCTACATGCAGCGCTTCTTCCGTGAAAACGGCATTCAGGTGGCGATCACCGAGGAAGATCGGCAAACGCTGCGCGAAACCATCGACTTCATCTCGTTCAGCTACTACATGAGCGGCTGCGTTACCGCCGACCCGGAGCAGTATGAAACGGCACGCGGCAACATTCTCGATATGGTGCCGAACCCGCACCTGGCCAGTTCGGAGTGGGGGTGGCAAATCGACCCGATCGGGCTGCGCTACCTGCTCAACGTGCTGTACGACCGCTATCAGAAGCCGTTGTTCATCGTCGAGAACGGGCTGGGCGCCAAAGACTGCGTCGAGGCCGACGGCAGCATCAACGACGACTACCGCATCAACTATCTCAATGACCATCTGGTACAGGTGGCCGAGGCGATCGATGACGGCGTCGAGGTGATGGGCTACACCAGCTGGGGGCCGATCGATCTGGTCAGCGCCTCGAAGGCCGAAATGTCGAAGCGCTACGGCTTCATTCACGTCGACAGAGACGATGCCGGCAACGGTAGTCTCGAGCGCCGCCGCAAGAAGAGTTTCTACTGGTATCGCGATGTGATCCACAGCAACGGCGCCAGCCTGAAAGACCGACGCTAACCCTTCAGCCCGGCGGCAAGCGCCGGGCGTTAACTAACGTTATTCGCTGCTGTTCATGATGGGAAATTCTCTCCCAGGGAATGCTGTTGCCCGCAGTCAGCCGTTATGCGGAGAAATATAATAATGATGAAAAGCTTATTACCTCGTTCCATGACCCTGGCGGCGCTGGCGCTGCTCTGTAGCCAGGCGCAGGCGGAAACGCTGCAAACCGGCAAGGACGTTGAAGCTCCCACCGCCAAATGGGAAGGGGTGGCGCTCGGCTTTGAACCGCCGCAGCCTGGGCTGTTGGGGGATATGCTGGGGATCAGGCCGATCCTGGAGGATCACGGTTTCCACTATAATCTCGGCTACCTCAGCCAGCTGTCGTATAACGCCGGCGGCGGTTACAACCACGATAAACAGGCGTCGTACATCGACCAATTTTCGCTGACCTTCAGCCAGGATCTGCAGGCGCTGACCGGCATTCCGGATGCGGCGATCGAAGGCAATATCGTCAACCGCAACCATGACAACAACCTGACCCGCGATCGGCTGCAGGATCCGCGCGTCGGCCTGACCGATCTGTCGCAGGAGAGCTTTGGCGGGCAGTCGATCACCCGGCTGGGCTGGTTGACCTTCAGCCGTTCCTTCCTCGACAGCCGGCTGCAATGGCGTATCGGCATGATGAACAAGGTGCAGGATTTCGATCAGATCATCCCCTGCGATTTTCAGACGCTGACGCTGTGCGGCGGCAAGTCCGCCAACTCGTTGACCTGGTACAACTGGAACGTGCATTACTGGGGCACCACGCTGCAATACAAGCTGACCGACGGCCTGACGTTCAAGGGCGGCGTGATGGAGCAGAACCCGAGCGCCCCCAGCCGCAGCCACGCCTGGAGTTGGTCCACCAAGGGCAGCAAAGGCTTCCTGCTGCCGATGGAGGTGGAGCTGAAAACCCACGCCGTCAACCAGCTGCCGGGGGTGTATAACCTGGGCGTGTTGTTTACCAATGCGCGCCAGCGCGATCTTTATGAAGGGGTATCCGGCGGGCCGGGCGCCAGCGATCCGCAGGGCTATCGCAGCCACGATCGCACCTGGTTCCTGTATACCGGTTTCAACCAGCAGGTGACGCGCCATGCGGATGACGTCAACCGTGGCCTGAGCGTGTTCTACAGCCTGGGGCTGGGGGATCAGCGCAGCAACTACCTGCACTGGTCCACTTCGACCGGCATCCGCTATCGCGGGCTGTTCGATGCGCGGCCGGACGACTGGTTGGGGCTGGGCGTTTCGGTGGTGAAACTGAGCGATCGCTATAAAGACAATCAGCGTTACCTCAACGAGATGAGCGGCATCAGCGATTATCACGATCCGAACTACCGGCCGGTGCCGGGCCACTCGGTGACGGCGGAGCTGTACTACCGCGTTAACGTCACGCCGTGGCTGCAGCTGCAGCCGGGCCTGCAATACTGGCATCATCCGGCGGGCGTCAGCGAGACGCAGGACGCCTGGGTGACGGCGTTGAAAACGGTGGTGACCTTCTGATCAGGCCGCGTCGTTCTCGCGGTAGCGCCGGCGTGCGTGCTCAAACCAGCTGGCCGGCACGTTGTGCGGCGGCTGCTGTAATCTGAGCAGCCCCTGTTCGACGATATGGCTGGCCTGGCGCCACAGCGTCGGGTCGCCTTCGGTCAGCACTTCCAGCAGGCGCTGTTTCTCGATCAGATAGGTTTGGGCGAAGTGGCTGTCGTAGTCCAGCAGCGAGCGGGTGTTGTCGATCAGATCCGCCAGTTTGATGGTTTTGGCCTGCGGCGATGCGCTGGCGCTGTGGCGCCGATCGCGGTTTTTACGCTCGAAGCGGTTGCCGTCCTCGGCGTGGCTGACGTTGGTTAACATCCGCACCAGCTCCGCTACCTGCGGCCCAAAGTGGCTTTCGATATCGCCGAGGGTGGTGGGCGTGTCTTCCACCGTGTCATGCAGCCAGGCGGCCGCCAGCATCTCTTCGGTGTGCGGCACGCTGCGTACCAGCTCCATGACCGCCTGCGGGTGGACGATGTACGGATCGTTGGTGTATTTGCGGCGCTGATCGATGGCCGCATGCGCCTTGGTGGCGTAGCGGCGCGCGCGTTCTGCAAGCGTATTCGTCATTTCCTTTCCCTCCCGGCATCCTCTGCATGAAAAAAATGTAGCATACCTCACAAGAAATAGCTTGCGATTACATCGTGCGCTATCTATATTCACTCACATGAAAAGCACCGATACCGAACAACCCAACGCGAAGAACCTGCTGCTGCTCGATCAGCAGCTCTGTTTCGCGCTGTACTCCGCCAACCTGGCGCTGCACAAAGTCTACCGCAAGCTGTTGAATCAGCTCGAGCTCACCTACCCGCAGTATCTGGTGATGATGGTGCTGTGGGAACGCGATCGGGTGACGGTATCGGATATCGGCGAGCGGCTGTTCCTCGATTCCGCCACGCTGACGCCGCTGCTGAAACGGCTGGAAACCGCTGGTTTGCTGGTGCGCTATCGCGCCACTACCGACGAGCGCCAGGTGATCATCGCGCTCACCGAAGCCGGCCGCGCGCTGCGTGAACGGGCGCAGTCGGTGCCCGAGGCGGTGATGTGCGCCACCGACTGCAGCCTGGACGAGATCGTCTCGCTCAAACAGCAGCTGGAAAAGCTGCGCGGCAGCCTGATCGATCAGATTTGACCCACCGACGCCGGACGCAAGAACGGCAGGGGGGGTCTACACTGGTTAATAAGTGTCAAAAATAAGTAGTGCACGATTTAATCGTAAAAGATATATATGTGACCGGCTACCCCTCGCGGGGGCCGTTGTCATCTCGCCAACCAGCAAGAAGGAATGAACGATGTCTATTGAGAAAGTGGTTTACCGCGCTCACGCCACCGCAACCGGCGGCCGCGACGGCCGTGCAACCTCCTCCGACGGCGTGTTGGACGTGAAACTGGGCGTACCGAAAGAGATGGGCGGCGCCGGCGGCGAAGTCACCAACCCCGAGCAGCTGTTCGCCGCCGGTTACTCGGCCTGTTTCCTCGGCGCGTTGAAGTTTGTCGCGGCGAAAGAAAAGGTCAAAATCCCGGCCGAAGCGAAGATCGACGGCACCGTCGGCATCGGTGAAATCCCGAACGGCTTCGGCATCGAAGTGCAGCTGGATATTTCGCTGCCGGGCATCGAGCGCAGCGTGGCGGAAGATCTGGTGAAAAAGGCGCACGTGGTGTGCCCGTATTCCAACGCCACCCGCGGCAATATCGACGTTACGCTGAACGTTAAGTAAGTTTTTTGCCGACACCATGGAAAAAATGGAGGGTTTATCCCTCCATTTTCTTTGATATCCCGTCTGAAAAGTGCTCAAAAAAGCGGTAAATTTTGCCCGTTTTGTGAGAATTCTCTTGATTATTACTCGCAAAATAACGCTTATTGCCGGTTGGCTGAACCAGAAGCCGCAATCAGTGTCTGACTGAGTCAGAACCGCTACACCGTCCCCGGAGCCACCGCGTTACATGAACAAAGTTAAATCGCTATCACAGCAGAATTTATCGTTATTGTTAGCGATCTATATCGGCATCTTTCTAAACCTGTCCGTTTTTTATCGCCGTTTTGATTCGCTGGCGCACGGCATTCAGGGAATTAAGCTTATTTCGGCGGTGACGGAAGTCATCGCTATCGTCCTGTTCACGTTCTTCATCATGCGGCTGGTATCGCTCGGCGGCCGGCTGTTTTATCGCATCGTCGCCTCGCTGCTGGTGCTGATTTCGGTTGCCGCCAGCTACTACATGACGTTTTTCAACGTGGTGATCGGCTACGGCATCGTGGTGTCGGTGATGACCACCGATATCGATCTGTCGAAAGAGGTGGTGGGCCTGCATTTCGTGCTGTGGATGGTGGCGCTCAGCGCCTTGCCGCTGCTGCTGATCTGGAAAAACAGCCTGCGCTTCACCCTGATCGAACAGCTGAAAACCCCCGGTCACCGCATCAAACCGCTGCTGGTGTTGTTGGCGGTGGTAGCGTTGGTCTGGCTGCCGCTGCGCATGCTGGACGACGAGCAAAGCGTGCAGGAGAAGCTCGCCAACGTCGATCTGCCGAGCTACGGCGGCGTGGTGGCGCACTCGTACCTGCCGTCTAACTGGCTGTCGGCGCTGGGGCTGTTCGCCTATACCCGCTATGACGAAAGTCAGGATCAGAGCACGCTGTTCGATCCGGGCAAACACTTTACCTATGTGCCGCCGGCGGACATCGACGATACCTACGTGGTGTTCATCATCGGCGAGACCACGCGCTGGGATCACATGGGCATGCTGGGCTACGAGCGCGACACTACCCCGCGCCTGTCGAAAGAGAAGAATCTGGTGGCGTTCCGCGGCGAGTCGTGCGACACCGCCACCAAGCTGTCGCTGCGCTGCATGTTCGTGCGCGAAGGCGGCACCGAGGACAACCCGCAGCGCACGCTGAAAGAGCAAAACGTGTTCGCGGTGATGAAGGAACTGGGCTTCTCTTCCGAGCTGTTCGCCATGCAGAGTGAGGTGTGGTTCTACAACAACACCGAGGTGAACAACTATTCGTTCCGCGAGATGATCGCGTCCGAGAAGCGCAACGACGGCAAGGCGGTCGACGATATGCTGCTGGTGGACGAAATGAAGGAGTCGCTGGCGCGTTATCCGAAGGGCAAACACCTGGTGATCCTGCATACCAAAGGCTCGCACTACCTGTACTCGCAGCGTTATCCGCGCAGCTATGCGCGCTATCAGCCGGAGTGCATGGGGGTGGATGACTCCTGCACCAAGGCGCAGCTGATCAACGCCTTCGACAATACGGTGCTGTATACCGACAGCTTTATCAGTAATGTGATCGACCAGGTGCGGGACAAGAAGGCCATCGTGTTCTATGCCGCCGATCACGGCGAGTCGATCGGCGAGAATACGCACCTGCACGGCACGCCGCGCGAAATGGCGCCGCCGGAACAATTCCGCGTGCCGATGATGGTGTGGGCGTCGGACAAGTTCCTCGAGAACCCGCAGCACCTCAGCGCCTTTGAGCAACTGCAGGCGCAGCAACGCATCGGCAGAACGCATCGCCACGTCGAGCTGTTCGACACCATCCTCGGTTGCCTCGGCTACACCTCGCCGAACGGCGGCATCGTGGATAAAAACAACTGGTGCCATCTCCCGCAGAATAAAACGGCACCTGCCAGCCTGTAATCCCTCCCGCCGGGTGCCTTGCGCACCCGGTAATTTCCGCCAATACATTCTCTTCATCAATTATTCCGGTGTGTGCATACGGTATACTTGCGCACTTCCCCTTCTAACCGGAGATTTCCATGACCCTGCGCGTGGCGTTTATCGACGATCATGACATTGTGCGTTCGGGCTTTGTGCAGCTGCTGTCGCTGGAGGCCGATATTCAGGTAGTGGGCGAGTTCAGCAGCGCGGCGCAGGCGCGCGCCGGCCTGCCGGGGCTGGAGGCGGAAATCTGCATTTGCGACATTTCGATGCCCGACGGCAGCGGGTTGGATCTGCTGGCGGACATTCCCTCCGGCATCCGCGTGGTGATGCTGTCGATGCACGATAATCCGGCGCTGGTGGAAATGGCGCTGGAACGCGGCGCCAGCGGCTTTCTCTCCAAGCGCTGCAAGCCGGAAGATCTGATCACCGCCGTGCGCACCGTCGCCGGCGGCGGCGTCTATCTGATGCCGGAAATCGCCCAGCAGCTGGCGCGGGTGAAGGTGGATCCGTTGACCCGCCGCGAGCGCGAGATCGCGCTATTGCTGGCGCAGGGCCAGGAGGTGCGCGAGATCGCCGCCGCGCTGGGGCTGTCGCCGAAGACGGTGCATGTGCATCGCGCCAACCTGTTCGCCAAGCTGGGCATCACCAATAACGTCGAGCTGGCCAGACGGATGCTGAACCTGTGACGCAGCGTCTGATCACCCAGCTGGCGCTGTTCTTCATTTATGCCGCCAGCGCATTTTGCCTGTGGGGCATCGGCACCGCGCTGATCGACCCGCCCTGGCAGGCGCTGTTGCTGTTCCCGTTCGGCCTGCGCATGGGCATTTTGCTGCAGAGCCCGTACCGTTTCTGGCCGGGGATCCTGCTGGCCGACCTGCTGCTGATGGCGCTGCTGGCGGACCAGTACGGCTACGGCCCGGCGCTGTGGGCGTCGGTGGCGGTGCTGGTGCTGACGGTGCTGCTCAGCCTGCTGGCCTCGCCGTGGCTGTTGCGCCATCAGCAGAGCGACAGCGAATGGCGCTGGCCGCTGTTGCAGGGCGCGGTGGTGGCCGCCGCCGCTTTGCTGCAGGCGCTTGTGTGGCAGCTGGTGAGCGGCGAAGGCGCCCGCGCGCTGCTGCTCGGCCTGACCGGCGGTTTCACCATCGCGCCGACCTGCCTGCTGTTGTGGCACTATCTGGCGCGCCAAATCTGGGTGCCGCTGGAGCCGGGGCTGATCCACAAGCCGGTGGAGCTGCGCCTGGGCCACCTGGCCAGTTATCTGCTGCTGTTTGCATTCAGCATCTGGCTGCAGCAGCAGGTTAACGCCGCCGAGCTGCGCCGCTTTGCGCCTTTCTGCCTGGCGATCCCGATCGTGTTCATGTCTTACCGTTATGGCTGGCAGGGCGCGCTGTTGGCGACGCTGCTCAACGGCGTGGCGTTGATGGTCAACGAGCCGCCGCAGCCCGAGTCGCACCGCGACTTGCTGTTGTCGCTGCTGGCCCAGAGCCTGACCGGGCTGCTGCTGGGCGCCGGTATTCAGCGCCAGCGCGAACTGAATCAGCAGCTGCGGCTGCGGCTGGCGGAGAACCGGCAGCTGGCGCGGGCGCTGGTGACGGCGGAGGAACAAACCCGGCGCGAGGTGGCGCGCGAGCTGCACGATGAAGTGGGGCAGACCATCACCGTGATCCGCACACAGGCCAGCATCGTTAAACGCCTGGCGCCGGAGCCGGCGGTGATCGGCTGCGCCGACACCATCGATGCGTTAGCGCTGCGGGTCTACGATGGGGTGCACGATGTGCTGACCCAGCTGTGGCCGGCGGCGCTGAACAACCTGCCGCTGTCGGCGGCGGTGGCGGCGATGCTGCGGGAGTCGCTGCCGCAGGACGCCTCGCTGGTGAGCAGCATGCAGTGGCAGGTGCCGGACGAACTGCTGGATGAAACGCTGAAAATCACGCTGTACCGGGTGTGCCAGGAAGGGGTGACCAATGTGTGCCGCCACGCCGGCGCCAGCCGCCTGGAATTGGACGCGCGTCTGCAGCCGCGCAAAGGCGCCGCACCGCAGATTGCCCTGACCATCCGCGATAACGGCGTGGGCTTCGATGCGGACCACCATCAGCCGGGGTACGGCCTGCGCGGCATGCAGGAGCGCATCAGCGCTCTCGGCGGCAGCCTGCGGCTCACCTCTGAGCGGGGCGCCTGTTTGAGTGTGATCTTGCCCACAGTTTCACCGGCGCAAGCGCAAAACTAGGAAAAACTCCTAACCGCGTCGGGAATCCGGCGTAAGCCTCCCGCGCGCGCGGGGAGCATCATAGCGGCACTTTATTCAATCCTCTGAGGTTCCACATGTGGTCTTTCCTTAAAAGCCGCCCGGATGCGCCGCAGGTCACCGATCAACGGCAGATCGACGCCAGCTACAAGTACTGGCGCATCCAGTTGATGTGCACCATGTACATCGGCTACGCCGCGTTTTACTTCACGCGCAAAAGCTTCAACTTCATCATGCCGGCGATGCTGAGCGATCTGGGCCTGACGATGTCCGACGTCGGCATCCTCGGCACGCTGTTCTATATCACCTACGGCTGCTCGAAATTCATTTCCGGCATGATCAGCGATCGCTCCAACCCGCGTTACTTTATGGGGCTGGGCCTGATCATGACCGGGGTGCTGAATATCTTCTTCGGCCTCAGTTCGTCGCTGCTGATGCTCGGCACGCTGTGGATCCTCAATGCCTTCTTCCAGGGCTGGGGCTGGCCGCCGTGCTCCAAAATCCTCACCAGCTGGTATTCGCGCTCCGAGCGCGGCAGCTGGTGGGCGATTTGGAACACTTCGCACAACGTCGGCGGCGCGCTGATCCCGCTGCTGGTGGGCTTTATCTCGCTGCACTTCAGCTGGCGTTACGGCATGATCATCCCCGGCATCATCGGCGTGGTGCTCGGCCTGCTGATGTGCTGGCGCCTGCGCGACAAGCCCTCCACCCTGGGGCTGCCGAGCGTCGGCAAATGGCGCAACGACGCCATGGAGCTGGTGCAGGAATCGGAAGGCCAGGGGCTGAGCAACCGCGAGATCATCAAGCGCTACGTGTTGACCAACAAGTACATCTGGCTGCTGGCGGTCTCTTACGTGCTGGTGTACATCGTGCGCACCGCGATCAACGACTGGGGCAACCTCTACCTGACGCAGGAAAAGGGCTATTCGCTGATGACCGCCAACTCGGCCATTTCGCTGTTTGAAGTGGGCGGCTTTATCGGTTCGCTGGTGGCCGGTTGGGGTTCCGACAAGCTGTTCCGCGGCAACCGCGGCCCGATGAACCTGATCTTCGCCATCGGCATCTTCCTGTCGGTGGCGGCGCTGTGGCTGATGCCGGGCGTCACCTACCTGCTGCAGGCCTGCTGCTTCTTCGCTATCGGCTTCTTCATCTTCGGCCCGCAGATGCTGATCGGCATGGCGGCGGCGGAGTGCTCGCATAAAGATGCGGCGGGCGCGGCGACCGGTTTCGTCGGCCTGTTCGCCTACCTGGGCGCGGCGCTGTCCGGCTACCCGATCGCGCGGGTGATGGAAATCTGGCACTGGAACGGTTTCTTTGTGGTGATTTCCATCGCCGCCTGCCTGTCGGCGCTGTTCCTGCTGCCGTTCCTGCGTGCGCAGACGCCGGTGCTGAAAACCGCCAAAGCCTGAGTAAAATGCGCTGCGTAACCCCCGGCGCAGCGCATTATGGCGCTTTTATCACCACTTGAAATGCAGGGGAAAAAAAGTGATTGACGCCTATAACCGCCAGCAGTAAGATGCGCCCCGCATCGGCGAGTAGCGCAGCTTGGTAGCGCAACTGGTTTGGGACCAGTGGGTCGGAGGTTCGAATCCTCTCTCGCCGACCACCATTCGAAAAACCTGCTTTTAAAGCAGGTTTTTTTTCGCCTGCGGTTTATGAGGATGAGCACCTCCTACGATACGGCCGGCTTCGCTTTATGGCACGTGTCAATCCGCCAGCCTCGTGAAATATATTTATCCTTTACGCTTAATTAATTCAAACTCCTTATTCCAGTTAGGTTCTTTTTCTCATATTTAAATAAATTCACGCTTGCTGAATAAAACCCAGTTGATAGCGTTCTTGTTTTTACGCCTTTTTTATTTATAGTCTGAATGTACGCGGCGGGAATGATTTTTTTTCCGTTACGTGGAAAAACGCTGTTTTTATTTGTTGACTTTAATCTTCGTGGATTATTGCGGAATTTTTTCGCTTCGGCAATGCGTAGCGACGATTAACTCTTTTATGTTTATCCTCTCGGAATAAAGGAATCAGTTATGCGCAAATTTAATAAACCGCTGTTGGCGCTGTTGATCGGCAGCACGCTGTGTTCCGCGGCGCAGGCCGCCGCGCCGGGCAAGCCGACCATCGCCTGGGGCAACACCAAGTTCGCCATCGTTGAAGTTGACCAGGCGGCTACCGCTTATAATAATTTGGTGAAGGTAAAAAATGCCGCCGATGTTTCCGTCTCCTGGAATTTATGGAATGGCGATGCGGGCACGACGGCCAAGATTTTATTAAATGGCAAAGAGGCGTGGAGCGGCCCTTCAACCGGTTCTTCCGGTACGGCGAATTTTAAAGTCAATAAAGGCGGCCGTTATCAAATGCAGGTGGCATTGTGCAATGCCGACGGCTGCACCGCCAGCGACGCCACTGAAATTGTGGTGGCCGACACCGACGGCAGCCATTTGGCGCCGTTGAAAGAGCCGCTGCTGGAAAAAAATAAACCGTATAAACAGAACTCCGGCAAAGTGGTCGGTTCTTATTTCGTCGAGTGGGGCGTTTACGGGCGCAATTTCACCGTCGACAAGATCCCGGCGCAGAACCTGACTCACCTGCTGTACGGCTTTATCCCGATCTGCGGCGGCAACGGCATCAACGACAGCCTGAAAGAGATCGAAGGCAGCTTCCAGGCGCTGCAGCGCTCCTGCCAGGGCCGCGAGGATTTCAAAGTCTCCATCCACGATCCGTTCGCCGCGCTGCAAAAAGCGCAGAAGGGCGTCACCGCCTGGGATGACCCCTACAAGGGCAACTTTGGCCAGCTGATGGCGCTGAAGCAGGCGCGTCCCGATCTGAAAATCCTGCCGTCGATCGGCGGCTGGACGCTGTCCGACCCGTTCTTCTTCATGGGCGACAAGGTGAAGCGCGATCGCTTCGTCGGCTCGGTGAAAGAGTTCCTGCAGACCTGGAAGTTCTTCGACGGCGTGGATATCGACTGGGAGTTCCCGGGCGGCAAAGGCGCCAACCCGAATCTGGGCAGCCCTCAGGACGGGGAAACTTATGTGCTGCTGATGAAAGAACTGCGGGCGATGCTGGATCAGCTGTCGGCGGAAACCGGCCGCAAGTATGAGCTGACCTCCGCCATCAGCGCCGGCAAGGACAAGATCGACAAGGTGGCATACAACGTCGCGCAGAACTCGATGGATCACATCTTCCTGATGAGCTACGACTTCTACGGCGCCTTCGATCTGAAAAACCTGGGGCATCAGACCGCGCTGAATGCGCCGGCCTGGAAACCGGACACCGCCTACACCACGGTGAACGGCGTGAATGCGCTGCTGGCGCAGGGCGTCAAGCCGGGCAAGATCGTGGTCGGCACCGCCATGTATGGCCGCGGTTGGACCGGGGTGAACGGCTACCAGAACAACATTCCGTTCACCGGCACCGCCACCGGGCCGGTCAAAGGCACCTGGGAGAACGGCATCGTGGACTACCGCCAGATCGCCAGCCAGTTCATGAGCGGCGAGTGGCAGTACACCTACGACGCCACGGCGGAAGCGCCTTACGTGTTCAAACCTTCCACCGGCGATCTGATCACCTTTGACGATGCCCGCTCGGTGCAGGCCAAAGGCAAGTACGTGTTGGATAAGCAGCTGGGCGGCCTATTCTCCTGGGAGATCGACGCGGACAACGGCGATATTCTCAACAGCATGAACGCCAGCCTGGGCAACAGCGCCGGCGTTCAATAATCGGTTGCAGTGCGTTGCCGGGGGATATCCTTTCGCCCCCGGCTTTTTCGCCGCCGAAAGTTTTTTTACGCCGCACAGATTGTGGGCCTGCCCGGCGAAAAATGCGCTCATCGGACTCACCCTTTTGGGTAATCCTTCAGCATTTCCTTCTGTCTTTAACGGCGATCACAAAAATAACCGTTCAGATATTCATCGTTCAGCAACAAAGTTTTGGGGTTTTTTAGCGGAGTTTAAAACCAGTAAATTTATCAGGGTCAGACCAATGCGCTAAAAATGACCGCTTAGCATAAATTTTCATGCTGGAACTGTTAACAAAAGGTTTTTTTTATGTTTGTTTGCTGTTTCTCACAGTCTGCGTAAATCCCCACTGGTTATATTGACGACACCCCAAACAGTTGGCAACTTGATAGCCTCAGGGGTAAGAGCGAGAGTTGTTTGAGTGAATTCCACGCGCTCAGACGTCCCCGTCGCGATGCGTTCCATCCGGCATCCTCTCATCGTACGCCTTCTGCCTTCGGGCGCTGACCGCACAGGCCACGCAATAAAAAATACAGGTCTGGCGGCAATTACACACATCACATCACACAATGGAGCACTAACGATGACACGTTCCTTGGGTAAATCGGGGATTCTGAAATTCGGTATTGGGCTGATCGCGCTGACCGTGGCGGCCAGCGTACAGGCCAAGACGTTGGTTTACTGTTCTGAAGGTTCCCCGGAAGGGTTCAACCCGCAGCTGTTCACCTCCGGCACCACCTACGACGCCAGTTCGGTACCGATCTACAACCGCCTGGTCGAATTCAAAGTCGGCACCACCGAACTGCAGCCGGGCCTGGCTGAGAAGTGGGACGTCAGCGAAGACGGCAAAACCTATACCTTCCACCTGCGCAAAGGCGTGAAGTGGCAGAGCAGCAAAGATTTCAAACCGACGCGCGACTTCAACGCCGACGACGTGGTGTTCTCCTTCGAACGCCAGTTGGATGCCAATAACGCCTACCACAAAGTGTCCGGCGGCAGTTACGAATACTTTGAAGGCATGGACATGCCGAAGCTGATCGCCAAGATCGAAAAAGTAGACGACAACACCGTGCGTTTCGTGCTGAACCGCCCGGAGGCGCCGTTCCTGGCTGACCTGGGCATGGACTTCGCGTCCATCCTGTCCGCCGAATACGCTGACGTCATGATGAAAGCCGGTACGCCGGAAAAAGTCGACCTGAACCCGATCGGCACCGGCCCGTTCCAGCTGCTGCAATACCAGAAAGACTCCAAAATCCTGTACAAGGCGTTCGACGGTTTCTGGGGCACCAAGCCGAAGATCGATCGTCTGGTGTTCTCCATCACGCCTGACGCTTCCGTGCGTTACGCCAAGCTGCAGAAAAACGAATGCCAGGTGATGCCGTTCCCGAACCCGGCCGATATCGCCCGCATGAAGCAGGACAAATCCATCAACCTGATGGAGCAGCCGGGGCTGAACGTGGGTTACCTGTCGTTCAACACCGAGAAAAAACCGCTGGATAACGTGAAGGTGCGTCAGGCGTTGACCATGGCGGTCAACAAGCAGGCGATCATCGACGCGGTTTATCAGGGCGCGGGCCAGGCGGCCAAGAACCTGATCCCGCCGACCATGTGGGGCTATAACGACGCGGTGCAGGATTACGCTTACGATCCGGCCAAGGCGAAAGAACTGCTGAAAGAAGCGGGCATGGCCGACGGTTTCAGCATCGACCTGTGGGCGATGCCGGTACAGCGTCCTTACAACCCGAACGCGCGCCGCATGGCGGAAATGATCCAGGCCGACTGGGCCAAGATCGGCGTGAAAGCCAAAATCGTGACCTATGAGTGGGGTGAATACCTCAAGCGCGCCAAAGCGGGCGAGCACCAGACGGTGATGATGGGCTGGACCGGCGACAACGGGGATCCGGACAACTTCTTCGCCACGCTGTTCAGCTGCGCGGCGGCAAAAGACGGCTCCAACTACTCCCGCTGGTGCTACAAGCCGTTTGAAGATCTGATTCAACCGGCGCGCGCCGAGTCCAACCACGACAAACGCATCGAACTGTACAAGCAGGCGCAGGTGGTGATGCACGATCAGGCTCCGGCGCTGATCGTCGCGCACTCCACCGTGTATGAGCCTGTGCGTAAGGAAGTGAAGGGCTACGTCGTGGATCCGCTCGGCAAGCATCACTTCGAGAATGTCTCTGTAGACTGATTCCGACCTAAACCGGAGATGCACGAATGGACTTGCAGGGGCGCAACAGGTTTGCGCCTCTGCTGACCAGTCTCCGGCGTATGGCCGTTGGATCGTTCAAAGGCATGTGAGCGTTAATAAGCCTGGCGGACGATGAGCTGCCGGGCATTGATACAGAGAGTTCGGGATATGTTGCAGTTCATACTCCGACGTTTGGGGTTAGTTATCCCAACGTTTATCGGCATTACATTGCTGACTTTTGCATTCGTCCATATGATCCCCGGCGACCCGGTGACCATCATGGCCGGGGAACGCGGTATCTCCGCCGAGCGCCACGCGCAGCTGATGGCGGAAATGGGGCTGGACAAGCCGCTCTATCAACAATATTTCTCCTACGTGTCCAACGTGCTGCACGGCGATCTGGGCACCTCACTCAAAAGCCGCATCTCCGTCTGGAGCGAGTTCGTTCCGCGCTTTCAGGCCACGCTGGAGCTGGGCCTGTGCGCGATGATCTTCGCGGTGCTGGTGGGCATCCCGGTCGGGGTGCTGGCGGCGGTCAAACGCGGCTCGGTCTTCGACCATACCGCGGTGGGCATCTCGCTGACCGGCTATTCGATGCCGATTTTCTGGTGGGGCATGATGCTGATCATGCTGGTGTCGGTGCAGCTTAACCTGACGCCGGTGTCGGGGCGCATCAGCGACACGGTATTCCTCGACGACAGCCACCCGCTGACCGGCTTCATGCTGATAGACACCCTGATCTGGGGCGAACCGGGCGACTTTATCGATGCGGTGATGCACATGATCCTGCCGGCCATCGTGCTGGGCACCATCCCGCTGGCGGTGATCGTGCGCATGACCCGCTCCTCGATGCTGGAGGTGTTGGGCGAAGACTATATCCGCACCGCGCGCGCCAAGGGCGTGAGCCGCATGCGGGTGATCGTCGTTCACGCGCTGCGCAACGCGCTGCTGCCGGTGGTGACGGTGATCGGGCTGCAGGTCGGCACCATGCTGGCCGGCGCCATTCTGACCGAAACCATCTTCTCCTGGCCGGGTCTGGGCCGCTGGCTGATCGATGCGCTGCAGCGCCGTGATTACCCGGTAGTGCAGGGCGGGGTGTTGCTGGTCGCCTGTATGATCATTCTGGTTAACCTGCTGGTAGACGTGCTCTACGGCGTGGTCAACCCGCGTATTCGCCACAAGAAATAAGGGGCGCTCTCATGTCTCAAATCACTGAGTCTGCAGTTAAAGGTGCGCCGAAGCCGATGACCCCGTTTCAGGAGTTCTGGCACTATTTCAAGCGCAATAAAGGGGCCGTGGTCGGCCTGGTGTATATCGTTTTGATGCTGGTGATCGCGCTCGGCGCCGGGGTGCTGGCGCCGCATGCGCCGGCGGACCAGTTCCGCGACGCGCTGCTCAAGCCGCCGGTGTGGCAGGAGGGCGGCAGCTGGCAATACATCCTGGGCACCGATGACGTGGGCCGCGACGTGCTGTCGCGCCTGATGTACGGCGCGCGCCTGTCGCTGCTGGTCGGTTGTCTGGTGGTGGTGTTGTCGCTGGTCATGGGCGTGGTGTTCGGCCTGCTGGCCGGCTACTTCGGCGGCGCGGTGGACGCGGTGATCATGCGCGTCGTCGACATCATGCTGGCCCTGCCGAGCCTGCTGCTGGCGCTGGTGCTGGTGGCGGTATTCGGACCGTCGATCGTCAACGCCTCGCTGGCGCTCACCTTCGTCGCCTTGCCGCACTATGTGCGTCTGACGCGCGCGGCGGTGCTGGCGGAGGTGAACCGCGATTACGTCACCGCTTCGCGGGTGGCGGGCGCCGGCGCGCTGCGTCAGATGTTCGTCAATATTCTGCCTAACTGCCTGGCGCCCTTGATCGTTCAGGCTTCTCTCGGTTTCTCGAACGCCATTCTCGACATGGCCGCTCTCGGCTTTCTGGGCATGGGCGCGCAACCGCCGACGCCGGAGTGGGGCACCATGCTCTCCGACGTGTTGCAGTTCGCGCAAAGCGCCTGGTGGGTAGTGACCTTCCCCGGCCTGGCGATCCTGCTGACGGTGCTGGCATTCAACCTGATGGGGGACGGTTTGCGTGACGCTCTCGACCCCAAACTCAAGCAGTAACAGAGGACGAGAGAGATGGCGTTATTGAATGTAGACAAGCTTTCGGTGCACTTCGGTGACGAAGGCACCCCGTTCCGCGCGGTAGACCGCATCAGTTACAGCGTGGATCAAGGTCAGGTGGTCGGCATCGTCGGTGAATCCGGCTCCGGCAAATCCGTCAGTTCGCTGGCGATCATGGGCCTGATCGATTTTCCCGGCAAAGTGATGGCCGACAAGCTGGAGTTCAACGGCCAGGACTTGCGCAAGATCTCCGAAAAAGAGCGTCGCCAGCTGGTGGGCTCCGAAGTGGCGATGATCTTCCAGGATCCGATGACCAGCCTGAACCCGTGCTACACCGTCGGTTATCAGATTATGGAGGCGCTGAAGGTGCATCAGGGCGGCAACCGCCGCACCCGCCGCCAGCGCGCTATCGACCTGCTGACGCAGGTGGGGATTCCCGATCCGGCCTCGCGGCTGGACGTGTACCCGCACCAGCTTTCCGGCGGCATGAGCCAGCGCGTGATGATCGCCATGGCTATCGCCTGTCGGCCGAAGCTGCTGATCGCCGATGAGCCGACGACCGCGCTCGACGTGACCATCCAGGCGCAGATCATCGAACTGCTGCTGGATCTGCAGCAGCGCGAGAACATGGCGCTGTTGCTCATCACCCACGATCTGGCGCTGGTGGCGGAAGCGGCGCATCACATCATCGTGATGTACGCCGGCCAGGTGGTGGAATCCGGCAAGGCGGCGGAGATTTTCCGCGCGCCGCGCCACCCGTACACCCAGGCGCTGCTGCGCGCGCTGCCGGAGTTCGCCGCCGACAAGGCGCGGCTGGCTTCGCTGCCGGGCGTGGTGCCGGGCAAATACGATCGCCCGACCGGCTGCCTGCTCAATCCGCGTTGTCCGTACGCCAACGAGCGCTGCCGTAACGAGGAGCCGGAACTGCGCAGCATTCCCGGCCGTCAGGTTAAATGTCACACACCGCTGGATGATGCGGGGAGGCCGACCGTATGAGCCAGAATCAACCTTTACTGCAGGCGATCGACCTGAAAAAGCATTACCCGGTGAAAAAGGGCCTGTTCGCGCCGGAGCGGCTGGTCAAGGCGCTGGACGGCGTGTCGTTCACTCTGGAGCGCGGTAAAACGCTGGCGGTGGTCGGTGAGTCGGGCTGCGGCAAATCCACGCTTGGTCGCCTGCTGACGATGATCGAAGTACCGACCGGCGGCGAGCTGTACTACCAGGGACAGGATCTGCTGAAGCCGGACGTTTCCGCCGAGAAACTGCGGCGCCAGAAGATCCAAATCGTGTTCCAGAATCCTTACGGATCGCTCAACCCGCGCAAGAAGGTCGGGCAGATCCTCGAGGAGCCGCTGTTGATCAACACCTCGCTCAGCGCCGCCGAACGGCGGGAAAAAGCGCTGGAGATGATGGCGAAGGTCGGCCTGAAGACCGAGCATTACGATCGCTATCCGCACATGTTCTCCGGCGGCCAGCGTCAGCGTATCGCCATCGCCCGCGGGCTGATGCTGAATCCGGACGTGGTGATCGCCGATGAGCCGGTGTCGGCGTTGGACGTGTCGGTGCGCGCGCAGGTGCTGAACCTGATGATGGATCTGCAGCAGGAGCTGGGGCTGTCCTACGTGTTCATCTCGCACGATCTGTCGGTGGTGGAACACATCGCCGATGAAGTGATGGTGATGTACCTGGGCCGCTGCGTGGAAAAGGGCAGCAAAGAGGCGATCTTCAACAACCCGCGCCATCCATACACCCAGGCGCTGCTGTCGGCGACGCCGCGGTTGAACCCGGATATGCGCCGCGAGCGCATCAAGCTGACCGGCGAACTGCCCAGCCCGATGAACCCGCCGCCGGGCTGCGCATTCAATGCCCGCTGCCGCCGCGCCTTCGGCACCTGCGTACAGCTGCAGCCGCAGCTGAAGCAGTACGGTGAGCAGATGGTGGCCTGTTTTGCGGTCGATCAGGACGAACATCCGGGGGCGTAAAGCGTCGGATTTCACCGCATAAACCCACGCCGGCTTAACGCCGGCGTTTTTTATTATTTAATCAATCAGTTAATCGAATCGCTTTTCGGGGCGTTATTGAATGCTTAACGAAAATCTGACGAATGCTTATTTTTATAGGAATTTTCGCAATGAATTAATAAGCGAATAAAAAATTTAACGGGAGGTGAGTAATAATATTTTTGCCAGACGTTTAACTTCGCCTTTTGTCGGACTTGCTCAATAAAAAAAGCACGCCGTCGGCGTGCTTTGGGTCGATAAGGCCGCGCTTATTGCGGATAAGGCACCCAATCGCCGCCGTTCAGGCGAATGTAAGGTTTCCCCTGATATTGCATCACGATGGCGTTGTCGTTTTCGGAGATGACCGGCGTCTGCGGCAGCCCTTGCGTCAGCGCCTGCCAGTCGACGCTGGACTCGCTGAAGACTTTGCCGTCCACCAGACGTGATACCAGCTCCGACAGCGCCAGATAGCTGCTCGGCGTTTTGATCTGCAGCGGGCTGCCCTGATGCGGCGCCTTCATGCCGATCAGTTTGATGCCAACCGGCGTATGGGTGATGTTCGGGCTGGGGATATCGCGCAGGCCGGACATTTGCATCTTGTCACCCACCAACGCCGCGCCGTGCTCCGGCACGATCACCACCACCACTTTGCGGCCGGATTTTTCCAGCTGATCGAGGAAGGTGTTCAGCTGATCGAACAGCTTCTGCGCGCGCGGCTGATAGTCGGCGCTCTTGTTAGAGCCGACGAAGCGGTTGCCGTCGTGCAGCGGAATGACGTTGAAGAAGGTGGCGGTGCGGGCGTCTCCGGCTTTTTGCTGCTGATCCAGCCAGCGGGTCAGCAATTCCAGATCGTTATAAATCGGCTCACCGTCGAACGACGTCAGCTCGTTGCCGACGCCGGCCTGCGACATCAGCGGCGCCTGCATATCCCCCTGTTCACGCAGCTCTTTCAGGAAGTTGCCGAACACCCCGGAGTGATCGAGCATCAGCTGTTCCTTGAAGCCGAGCTTCGCCAGGTTGTCGAACAGGTAACACTGCTGGTTCACCGGCTGGTACAGATCGTGATGCGAAAGCTGGCCGCAGCTGGCGCGCAGCAACCGTATGGCCGCCGGGCCGCTGTAGGCGGTAGCCGAGTTGAAGCTGTCGAACATGATATCCATCTTCGACCACAGCGGATGATTCTGCAGGTTGACCGCCTCCATATCGGCCCAAGCCAGCGAGCAGATGTTGATCACCAACAGATCGAACGGTTGGGCGTCGGCGGGCAAAGTGGCCGGGAACGCGGTGGCGCGGCCTTTTTCCCGCTCGTAGAACTGGTTCAGATAGGCCGTCAGGTTGGCGCTGGTCGGCGGCAGGCTGTCTGCCGGCGCATTATCTCCTGCCGTCGGCGCGGCCGTGGCCGGCGTGCCGGCGCCGCCGGCGGCAGCCGTGGAACTGGCGGGCAGCAGTGAGACCGCCGGCCCGGCGATGTTGACGATATTGAGCCACACCAGCGCGGCCACGGTGAACACCGTAACGCGCACCCACTGGGCGACGAACAGGTAGGCGATAAGCAACACGAAGGCGGCGCCGACCATCTGCCAGTTGATAAAGCGGCTGACCAGCTCCAGCAGGTACTGGGCGCTGAAGCCGGCCAGCTGAGAGCCCTGGCTGAGAATGCTGTTGATGCCCGGCAGCCAGGTATCGTGGTAGAACAACGCGATGCCGATCGGGATGGCGAGGTAATGGCGCCAGCGGTGCAGCCGCGGCGAGGGGATCGGCATCAGCAGATAGGCCATGAACACCAGGTTCGGCAGCGCGTGGAAATTCAGGTAGCCGAACCACAGCAGGGCGAATTTCGCCAGAAAGTAGAGGTTCCAGCCACCCAGCCCGCGCCAGTAGCGCCACAGAGCGTTATCGGATTGCGTATTTGAGTTTGGATTCATGGCTGCTTCTTATGACGTTTAATCTGGGAGGATGAGCCTGTGCGCACCCATAAACCGGCGGATTTCAAATAGCGCGGCGATAACAACAGGTTTTGCCAGTATTGACGCAAATGCGGAAAACGCCGGTGAAAGGCGTAGCCCAGCGGAATGAAGACCAGCGCGCACAGCAAGATCAGTTGCAGGATGTCGTTAAGGTTCAGCATGCTTTTCCTCCTGCGGGCCAAGCGGCAGCGTGAAAGCGATCGGCTGGCGGCGTTCTGCGGGCTCTGCGGCCGTCACCACGGGGGGCGGCGGCGCGACGCCCGCGGCGCCGGTGGCGGTAAGCTGCCAGCGCCCCTGAGCCATGCGTTTGATTTCCGAAATGATATCGACATCCTGGTGCCACACCACCCGGTTGCTGAAGGCTTCATCCACCGGCAGGCGGAAGATGAACTTCAGCGCGGTGTTCAGATCGTTGATGCGGCAGGTGGAGAGGAACAGCACCAGGCGCCCCTGCACCACGGTCATCACGTCGCCGAAACGCCGCAGGTGGCACAGGGTCATCGCCTGTTCGGCGCGCAGGCCGGTGGCCGGGCGCAACGCCACCATCACGCCTTTGCCGTCCTCGGGCAGCAAGGTGTTGGCCATCAGCGAAAGCACCGCCTGGCTAAACGGTTCCGGCCGCATGTAGCCTTTCAGCTGCAGCGGACGCAGCCCGGCCAGCAGCGCATCGATGTCGGCGGGCACGTGACGTGAGAAGCGCTGCCCCTGGATGCCTTCAAGCATGGTCAGAAAACGCGACAGCGGCGCGACGTGCGGCACGATCAGGTTGGCGCCGCAGGCCAGCAGCAGCCGTTCGTCGCTGTAGCGCAGGCTGGCGCTCATCTCGCGCACCGCGATTTTCAGGCCGTTGCCGCGGCTGCGGCGCAGGGTGTGGATCTGGTGCGCCAGATGATCGATTTGGTCGCTTTGATACAACGCGAAAATCAACGTCGCCGAGAGTCTCAGCATGCCGTGCTGCGCCAGTTCGTCGTTGCTCTCCAACAGCTGCCAGTTGGCGGACAGCGGCGGTGCGCCTTCCAGGATGCTGCGCTCGGCCAGATACTGGCCTTCGTCGCTGCGCAAGGCGGTGGGGGAGGGTTGGCTATTTTCCTCCTCGCCCTGCCAACCGCCTTCCGCCGCATACAGCGTCAGCAGCTGATTGGCGTTGATGCCGTTTTCGGTGCTCCACCAGTTCACCAGGTATTGCGCGCTGTCCTGCTGCCATTGCAGGCTGGACAGGCCGTTCAGGATGCGGTGCTGTGTGCTGAGCTGCCCTTTGAGCTTATTGATGCCGCCGCCGTGGCTGAGGATCAATAGCGTACACCCCTGCCGCCGCAGCCAGGCGGCGAGGGTGCGCGTCCATTCGCGCAGTTCTTCGGTGGTGAAGGTTTGCCACAGGCTGGCGTGGGCCAGCAGGATAAGTAAGCGATTTTGCGGCCGCAGGGCGCGCATCAGATCGTCGCTCAACTGCGCCAGCGCGGCTTTTTTCTCCGGTAGTTGATACAGCGGCAGCTTCTGCAAAGCGGGCGCAGCCAGCTCGGCCAGCAGGCGATCGGGTTTGTCTCCGCTGCAGATCAGGGCGAGCTTGCGGGTGGCCGGCTGGGCGGCGATGGCCTGGCGACACAACAGCGCGGCGTCGCTTTGCCTGTCGATATTGATCCAATAAAGCCCGGGGGCCTGCATCACCGACAGCTCTTCCCAAATCTGCCGAATGCCTAGAGAAAAAGAGTGCGCCATAGGATGTGTTCTACTTTCGTTGAAAGCCGACTAAAGGCGTTTATATTTAAAGATAGCCATTTTTACGCTGGCAATAACAAATCTCCGATGTTCTTCAATAATATTTGTTGAGAATCATCTTATTGCCTGTCTCTTTTTGTATCGTTGCTATAGTTAATTAACATAGCCTATTTTCGCCAAGGCGGAAGAATGAATAACGCACCCAGCCATTTTCGTGCAGCGGCGCCGGAGGAGAGCCAGGATGACCTGCAGGCGCTCAGCCAGGCTTTTTCATTACCAAAATTAAGCTATGTCGATATTTCGCGGCAGGAGCGGTTAACGCAAATGATGACGCGCTGGCCGCTGCTGGCCGAATTGGCGCAAAACGCGGGGAGCCACTGATCTATGCCGGCGATCGCGCTGCAAGGGTTGCGGGGTGGAATGGGGACGACGTCAGTCACGGCGGCGCTCGCCTGGGCGTTGCGCCAGCTTGGCGAGTCGGTGCTGGCGATAGACTTTACGCCGGACAATCTGCTGCGCCTGCATTTCAACACGCCGTTCGAACTGGCGCGCGGCTGGGCACGCGCGGAACAGGACGGCGGCGGTTGGCGGGAAGGCGCGCTGCGTTATTGCGAAAACCTCGACTTTTTACCGTTTGGCCGCCTGAATGCGGCGGAACGGCTGGAAGTGCAACATCGGTGTCAGGCGCATCCCGATCGCTGGCGCGATAATTTGCGTCAGCTGATGGCCGGCGATCCGCAGCGCTGGATCCTGCTGGACGTCCCGGTCGGGGATGGCGTTTTGGCGCAGCAGGCATTGCAACTGGCCGACAGCGTGTTCGTGCTGTTGAACCCCGACGCCAACTGTCAGGTGCGGCTCCATCAGCAGGCGCTGCCGCACGCAAGTCATTTCCTGATTAACCATTACTCTTCGGCCAGCCGGCTGCAGCAGGATTTGCATCAGCTGTGGCTGCAAACGCTGAGCGGCCTGTTGCCGGTGGTTATCCACCGCGATGAAGCGCTGGCGGAAGCGCTGGCGGCCAAACAGCCGCTGGGCGAGTACCGCCCCGAGAGCCTGGCGGCGGATGAAGTGCTGACGCTGGCCAACTGGTGCCTGATCAACCTCAAACGGGGCATTGCGCCATGAGTCGGGTGCTGAGCCTGCTGCTGGTGCCGCCGGTGCGCCAGGCGGTGCAGGCGCGTTACCGCGCCTATCGCCGCAGCGGGGCGTCGGCGCTGACCGCCTTTTTCACTACGCTGTTGGTGGCGCTGGGGTGGATGCTGCTGCGTTTGGAGTCACCGGCCTGGCGGCGCGTGCGCGCCGGCCGCGCTTACTGGTTCCCGCATCTGTCCGCCGAACGCCCCCGCCCGGCGGATGCGCTGCGCTATTTGCTGCAGGGGGCGTGGCTGCTGCTGTTCCGCAGCGGCCGCGCGCCGGTGCAGCGCGATTATTTCGCCGGTTGGCGGCGGCTGCAGCAGCGCTATGCCGACTGGCTGCAGGGCTTGCCGCAGCGGCTGAAAAACGCCGGCGTGGAACAGCGCTCGGTAGAGCGACTCGGCCGCATGAACCGCGGATTGCGGCGCGCGCTGTTCATTCTGGTCGGCGTGCTGGCGGCGATCCTCGCCATGCTGTGCATCTCGCAACCGTTCGATCTGTCGGCGCAGTTCGTGTTCGTTCTGCTGCTGTGGGGGATCGCGATGGTGGTGCGCCGGGTGCCGGGGCGCTTGCCTGCGTTGATGCTGATCGTGCTGTCGTTGACCGTCTCCTGCCGTTACCTGTGGTGGCGCTATACCGCCACGCTGAACTGGGACGATCCGCTCAGCCTGGTATGCGGCCTGCTGTTGCTGGTGGCGGAAACCTACGCCTGGGTGGTGTTGGTGCTGGGCTATTTCCAGACTATCTGGCCGCTTAACCGCCAGCCGGTGCCGTTGCCCGAAGACAGCGCCACCTGGCCGACCATCGATCTGATGGTGCCGACCTACAACGAAGACCTCGGGGTGGTGAAGCCCACCATCTATGCGGCGCTGGGCATCGACTGGCCGAAAGAGAAAGTGAACATCTATATCCTTGATGACGGCAATCGCCCCGAGTTCCGGGCGTTCGCCGCCGAGGTGGGAGTGAAGCACATCGCCAGGCCGACTCACGAACACGCCAAGGCCGGCAACATCAACAACGCGCTGAAGCAGGCCACCGGCGAGTTCGTGGCGATTTTCGACTGCGACCATGTCCCGACGCGCTCCTTCCTGCAGCTGACCATGGGGTGGTTCTTCAAAGACAAAAAGCTGGCGATGCTGCAGACCCCGCACCACTTCTTCTCGCCGGATCCCTTCGAGCGCAACCTTGGCCGCTTCCGTCAGACGCCCAACGAGGGCACTTTGTTCTACGGGCTGGTGCAGGACGGCAACGACATGTGGGACGCCACCTTCTTCTGCGGCTCTTGCGCCATCCTGCGCCGCAGCGCGCTGGACGAAATCGGCGGCATTGCGGTGGAAACCGTCACCGAAGACGCCCATACCTCGCTGCGTTTGCACCGGCGCGGGCATACCTCGGCCTATATCCGCATTCCGCAGGCCGCCGGGCTGGCGACCGAAAGCCTGTCGGCGCACATCGGCCAGCGCATTCGCTGGGCGCGCGGCATGGTGCAGATCTTCCGGCTCGACAACCCGTTGCTGGGCAAGGGGCTGAAACTGGCGCAGCGCCTGTGCTACGCCAACGCCATGCTGCACTTCCTGTCGGGCATCCCGCGGCTGATCTTCCTCACCGCGCCGCTGGCGTTTTTGCTGTTGCATGCCTACATCATCTTCGCGCCGGCGCTGGCGATCGCGCTTTACGTGCTGCCGCACATGATCCACGCCAGCCTGACCAACTCGCGCATCCAGGGGAAATACCGCCATTCGTTCTGGAGCGAAATTTATGAAACGGTGTTGGCCTGGTATATCGCGCGGCCGACGACGGTGGCGCTGTTCAATCCGCACAAGGGCAAATTCAACGTGACCGCCAAGGGCGGGCTGGTGGAGGAGGAGCACGTCGACTGGGTGATCACCCGGCCTTATATGTTCCTGGTGATCCTGAACCTGGCCGGGCTGGCGTTCGGCGCCTGGCGGCTGGCCTATGGCCCGACGGACGAGGTGATGACGGTGATCATCAGCCTGGTGTGGGTGTTGTACAACATGACCATTCTCGGCGGCGCGGTGGCGGTGGCGGTGGAGGCCAAACAGGTGCGTCAGGCGCACCGCGTGGAGATCGCCATGCCGGCGGCGATCGCGCGTGCCGACGGCCACCTCTACCCCTGCACGCTGCGCGATTACTCCGATGGCGGCGTGGGCATCGAGATGCGGGTGGCGGACACGTTGAAAGAGGGCGACAAGGCCTCGCTGCTGCTCAAACGCGGCCAGCAGGAGTACAGCTTCCCCTGCGTGGTGACGCGCGCCTTCGGCAACAAGGTGGGGGTGCGTCTGGTCAGTCTTTCCACCCGCGAACACATCGATTTTATTCAGTGCACCTTCGCCCGCGCCGATACCTGGGCGCTGTGGCAGGACGGGTTCCCTGAAGACCGGCCGATCGAAAGCCTGCGCGACGTGCTGGCGCTGGGCTTCCGCGGCTATGTGCGCATGGCGGACTACGCGCCGCCGCTGGTACGCGGTCTGCTGGTCGGGGTCACGTCGCTGACCGCCTGGGTAGTGTCGTTTATTCCGCGCGGCGTCGGCAGGGATCCGACCTTGGGTCAACAAGAAACCGTGGGTTAGCTGCGAGTTCAACCGCCCGCTCACTCGCCCGGTGAACAGGCTCCAACATTGATGATGATACGATGACGAGAAAAATAACCTGGTTAACAGCTCTGGCCTTAGGCATCAGCACCCTGTCGCAGGCCGCCACCGCGCCGACCGTGGCGGCCCAGCCGCCGATCGCCGCGGCGGCCGATACGGCGGCCGCGCCGCAGGATCCGAATGCGCCGGTGCGCGACGTGTCGCTGCCGTTCGCGCAGATAGCGCCGCCGCCGGGCAGCTTTGTTCTGCGCGGCACCCGGCCGGACGGGCAGATCGAATTCGGCGTGCGCAGCGATGAGGTGGTCTCGCAGGCGATGCTCGACCTGGAATTTACGCCGTCGCCGGCGCTGATCCCGGTCGAGTCGCACGTCAAGGTCTACCTCAACGACGAGCTGATGGGCGTGACCACGATCGCCAAGGAGCAGTTGGGCAAGCCCAATCGCATCCAGATGGCGATCGATCCGCGCTATATCACCGATTTTAACCGCGTCCGGCTGGTGTTCGTCGGCCATTATCAGAACATCTGCGAAAACCCGGCCAGCACCTCGCTGTGGCTCGACGTCAGCAAATCCAGCGCGCTGAAGCTGCGCTTCCAGACGCTGCCGGTGAAAAACGAGCTGTCGCACTTCCCTGAGCCGTTCTTCGACAGCCGCGACAATCGGCCGCTGACGCTGCCGATGGTGTTCGCCGGCCAGCCGGATCTGGCCCAGCAGCGCGCGGCGGGCATTCTGGCCTCGTGGTTCGGCAGCAAGGCGCAGTGGCGCGGGCAATCCTTCCCGACGCTGTATAACGCGCTGCCGACGCAGCACGCGGTGGTGTTCGCCACCAATAAGCAGCGCCCGGATTTCCTGCGCGATTACCCGGCGGTCAACGGCCCGACGGTGGAGATGATCAGCCACCCCGACAATCCCTACGTCAAACTGCTGCTGATTCAGGGGCGTGACGACAACGATTTGATCACCGCGGTGAAGGGCATCGCGCAGGGCGACATTCTGTTCCGCGGCCAGAACGTGACGGTGGACAAGGTGGAACAGCTGGCGCCGCGCCAGCCTTACGACGCGCCGAACTGGGTGCGCACCGATCGGCCGATGACCTTCGCCGAACTGCAGCAATACGCCGAACAGCTGCAAACCAGCGGCATCGAGCCCGGCCCGATTTCATTGACCATGAACTTGCCGCCGGATCTGTTCCTGATCCGCAGCACCGGCATCGATATGCACCTCAAGTACCGTTATACCGCGCCGCGCATTCAGGACGGTTCGCGGCTGAGCGTCAGCCTGAACAACCAGTTCGTGCAGGCCTACTCGCTGGTGCCGGAACACGAACAGGGGGCGCAGCTGCTGCGCCTGCCGTTGACGCAGGGGCTGCTCGACTCCGACAAGAACGTCAGCATCCCGGCGCTGCGGCTGGGTGCCACCAACCAGCTGCGCTTTGACTTTGACTACACCACGCTACTGGCCAGCGGCGCGGAAGGGCGCTGCGAAACCTACTCCTTCACGCCAAACCACGCGGTGATCGACGGCGCGTCTACCATCGATTTCTCCGGCTACCGCCACTTTATGGCGATGCCGGACCTGCGCGCCTTCGCCAACGCCGGCTTCCCGTTCAGCCGCCTGGCGGATCTGTCGCAAACGCTGGTGTTGGTGAACCAGAAACCGCAGCCGGCGCAGGTCAGCGCGCTGCTGAACGCGCTCGGCGTGATCGGCGCGCAAACCGGCTACCCGGCGCTGGCCTTCACGCTGAGCGACGACTGGTCGCAGGCCAAGGATCGCGACGACGACATCCTGATGGTCGGCACCATTCCGCAGGCGCTGCGCGACGACAAGAAAATCAGTCTGCTGGTGGACGCGACCCAAAGCTGGGTGAAACAGCCGACGCGCCAACCGCCGCTGCCCAGCTCGGAAGTGCTGGCGGAGGACGCCAAGCCGGACAGCAAGACCACCGTCAGTTCCGAGGGGGCGATGTCGGCGATCATTGGCGTGCAGTCGCCGTTCAACGACCAGCGCAGCATCGTGGCGCTGTTGGCGGACAGCCCGCGCGGCTATGAGCTGCTGAACAATGCCCTGCTGGACAGCGGCAAGCGCGCCGCAGTGTTCGGCTCGGTGGCGGTGATCCGCGAATCGGGGGTCAACAGCCTGCGCGTCGGCGATGTTTACTATGTCGGTCACCTGCCTTGGTGGGAGCGGCTTTGGTATGCCCTCTCCACGCATCCGGTCCTGCTGGCGGTGCTCGCGGTGGTGCTGGTGGTGATCCTGGGGTTGATGCTGTGGCGCGGCCTGAAGGCCTTCAGCCGGCGGCGTCTGGCGCCTGAAGATCGGGATTGACGGCGGTGAACGCGATGCTGCAACGCCTGTCGCTCGGCATGCTGCTGCTGTGCGCTTTCAGCGCGGCGGCGGCCTGCGAATGGCCGGGCTGGCAACAGTACAAGCAGTTCTACATCAGCCCGCAGGGGCGGGTGATCGATCCGAGCAGCCCGAACAAAATCACCACGTCGGAGGGGCAGAGTTACGGCCTGTTCTTCGCCCTGGTGGCCAATGACCGGCCGACCTTCGACCAGCTGTTGACCTGGACGGAGAACAACCTGGCGGCGGGCGATCTCAGCGCCCGTTTACCCGCCTGGCTGTGGGGCGAGGGCGACGACAAGCAGTGGAAGGTGCTGGACGCCAACTCGGCGTCGGACGCCGATCTGTGGATCGCTTATAACCTGCTCGAAGCCGGCCGCCTGTGGAAAAGCCGGCGTTATCAAACCCTGGGGACGCTGCTGTTGCAGCGCATCGGCCGCGAGGAAGTGGCCGACATCCCCGGCCTGGGGCTGATGCTGCTGCCGGGCAAAGTCGGGTTCGTGGCGGAAGATCGCTGGCGGCTGAACCCCAGCTACCTGCCGCCGCAGCTGTTGACGCGTTTTGCGGCGCTGAACGGCCCGTGGCGCGCGATGCGCGAGATCAATCAGCGGCTGTGGTTGGAGACCGCGCCGCACGGCTTCTCGCCGGACTGGGTGGTATGGCGGGTCGGCGCCGGCTGGCAGCCGGACACCGTCAAGCCGAACGTCGGCAGCTACGACGCCATTCGGGTCTATCTGTGGGCCGGCATGCTGGCGGACGACGATGAACACAAGGCGGCGCTGCTCAAACGCTTCCAGCCGATGGCGCAGCTCACCGCCAGCCAGGGCGTGCCGCCGGAGAAAACCGATACCGCCAGCGGCAAAACCACCGGCGACGGCCCGGTCGGCTTTTCCGCCGCGATGTTGCCGATGTTGGCGGCGCAGGCCGACGCGCTGGCGGCCCAGCGGCAACGGATCGGCGAACACCCGCCGGGTGACGACGCCTATTTCAGCGCCTCGCTGACGCTGTTCGGCCAGGGGTGGGATCAACAACGTTATCGCTTTAATCGTCAGGGTGAATTGCAACCCTCGTGGGACGGCCAATGCACAACTTCAAAATAAACTGGCTGAATTTGATTCCGCTGAGTCTGGCGATGCTGCCGCAGGCGCGCGCTGCGGAGGCCGTGGCGCCGGAGCAGTGGCTGCTGGAGCAGGTGCGCATTGGCGAGGCCGGCAACAAGGACGATCTGGTGCGCCAATCGCTGTACCGGCTCGAACTGATGGATCCGAACAACCCGGACGTGATCGCCGCGCGCATGCGTTTGGCGCTGCGGCAGGGCAACATGGCGCTGGCGCAGCAGCAGTTGGACAAGCTGAAAACGCTCGCGCCGCAGTCCAGCGCTTATCGCCAGGCGCAAATGAACATGCTGCTGACCCAGCCGGAAACCCGGCAAAAGCTGCAGCAGGCGCGCCTGATGGCGACCGCCGGCCGGTTGCCGGAGGCCAAGGCGCAGTACGATGCGCTGTTCCACGGCGAGCCGCCGACGCTCGATCTGGCGGTGGAATACTGGCGGCTGGTGGCGCGCTTGCCGGGACAGGAGGCGAAGGCGTTAAAGCAGCTGCAGGCGCTGGATCAGCAATATTCCGGCAACGCGGCGCTGCGCATGTCGCTGGCGCGCATGCTGTTCAGCCAGAATCAGGACGCGCAGGCCTATGAACTGCTGCAGAAGATCGCCGCCGATCCGGCCGGGCGCGGCGATGCCGCCGATCTGTGGCTGGACAAGGTCAAAGCGATGCCGGTCAGCGCGCAGAGCGTAGCGGCGCTCAACCGTTTCCTCGGCGTGTTCGACACCGGCGATCAGGCGACCAGCGCCCGTGAAGAGCTGGCCAGACAGCAGAAACTGTTGGCCGATCCGGCTTATCAGGCGCGGGTGCGCGGCCTGGCACAGGTGGATAAAGGCGGCAGCCGGGCGGCCATTCCTGAGTTGCAAAAGGCGTTGGCGGCGACGCCGAACGACGCCGAGGTGCTGGGCGCGCTCGGCCAGGCCTATTCACGCGCCGGTGACCGCCCGCAGGCGCTGAAGCTGTTTCGCCAGGCGCTGGCGGCCGACAAGAATGGCTACGGCAGCGGCAAATGGCAGAGCCTGATTAAGAGCACCGGCTACTGGCTGGCGATTGACGAGGGCGACAAAGCGCTCAAGGCCGGCAATCTCGCGCTGGCCCGGCAGAAATATCAGCAGGCGCGCCAGCTCGACGACAGCGACGGCGATGCGTTTATCGGCCTGGGCGATGTGGCGGTGGCGAGCAAGGATGACGCCGCGGCGGAAGGGTTTTATCAGCAGGCGTTGCGGCGCGATCCCGGCAACGGCAGCGCGCTGCGCGGCCTGGTGAATATCTATCAACGCCAGTCGCCGGAAAAAGCGCTGGCCTACCTTGACGGCCTGCCGCGCAGCCAGCAGGCCAAGCTGCGCAGCACTCTCGATGGGCTGCGGCTCGACAGGTTGAAACAGCAGGCGGAGACGCTGGCGCAGCAGCAACAGTGGCAGCAGGCGGCGGAAATCTATCGGCGCGCCCAGCCGATGGCGCCCGACGATGTCTGGCTGACCTATCGCTATGCCCAGGCGCTGCGTCAGGCCGGGCAGCCGCAACAGGCGGACGCCTTATTCCGGCAGCTGACGCAGCGCCAGCACGCCAATCCGCAGCTGACCTACGCCTATGCGCTCTATCTTTCCGGCAGCGATCGCGACAGGCAGGCGCTGGCGCAGCTCAATACCCTGCCTGCGGCGCAATGGAACGACAACATGCGCGAACTGGCGCAGCGGCTGAAAATGCAGGCGGTAATCGAGCATGCCGAACGGCTGCGGGCCGCCGGTGACGAAGCGGCGGCGGAAGCCTATCTGCGCCGGCAGCCGGCGGACACCCGCATCGATTTGCTGCTCGCCGACTGGGCGCTGGCGCGCGGGGAGTATGCGGCGGCGCTGGACGACTATCAGCGGGTGAAACGGCGTGAACCGAACAACCCGGATGCGCAGCTGGGCGAGATCGAAGCCTATGTGGCGCAGGGGGATCTGGACGCGGCGCGTCAGCGGCTGAAAACCGAACCGCAGCCGCAAGACGCTTCGCTCAACAGCCAACGGCGGGTCGCCAACGCCTGGGGCGCGGTCGGCGATCCGCAGCAGGCCGACGCGCTCTTCAGCCGGCTGAAAACGGCGGCGGCTTCGGAGCCCGCCGGGCAGACCAAGGCGCTTGTTTATCGTGACGCCGCCCGGCTGGAACGGGCTCAGCAACAGCCTGAGCGGGCGCAGCAGGATTACCGCCAGGCGATGGTGGCCGGCGGCATCACGCCGACGCTGCCGCAGGATAATGACGGCTACACCTATTTGACGCGCAATAATCCGAGCGACGACTGGCTGAAACGCGGCATCCGCTCCGACGCCGCGGATCTGTATCGACAGCAAGACGTGAACGTCACGCTCGATCACGATTACTGGCGCTCGAGCGGCACCGGCGGCATTTCCGACTTCAACGCGCACGACACCATGCTGCAGGTGGACATGCCGCTGTATGACGGGCGCGCCTTTTTGCGTACCGACACCGTGCAGCTGGATGCCGGCCGCTTCTCGACCGACGGCAGCGGCAAGTACTACGAAACCTTCGGCACCTGCCACACGCAAGGGTGCCGCGGCGATGAACACCAGAAAACCACCGGCACCAGCGTGGCGGCCGGCTGGAAAAACGATCGCTGGGCCGCCGACATCGGCACGACGCCGATGGGCTTTGAGGTGGTCGACTGGACCGGCGGCCTGGCCTACAGCGGCGACTGGAACCACATCGGCTGGACGCTGGCGGCCTCGCGGCGGCCGATCTCCAGCTCGCTGCTGGCGTTTGGCGGCGCCAAGGATCCGAATACCGGCACTACCTGGGGCGGCGTGCGCGCCACCGGCGTCAGTCTGAGCGCCAGCTACGATCGCGGCGAGGCGAACGGCGTGTGGGCCGATCTCAGCGCGCACCAGCTCACCGGCAAGAACGTGGCGGACAACCAGCGGCAGCGGTTGATGGCCGGTTACTACTACAAGCTGATCAACGAAGACAATCGCCGCCTGAGCGTTGGGCTCAATACCATGCTGTGGCACTACCAGAAGGATTTGAGCGGCTATTCGCTGGGGCAGGGCGGCTATTACAGCCCGCAGCAATATCTGTCGCTGTCGCTGCCGGTCAACTACCGTCAGCGCACCGAGAACTGGTCGTGGGAGCTGGGCGGTTCGGTTTCGCTGTCCCATTCCAAAACCGACAGCCAGCGCCGCTATCCGCTGCAGGGACTGATCCCGGATTCGTTGCCCGATAAGTTCGCCGTCGAGGACGGCAGCTCCTCGAGCGGCGTCGGTTATACCCTGCGGGCGATCGTCGAACGCCGTCTCAGTTCGCACTGGACGCTCGGCGCCGGCATCGACATTCAACAGGCGAAGGACTATACGCCGAGCCACGCGTTGATTTATCTGCGTTATTCCCTGGCCGGCTGGCAAGGGGATCTCGATTTGCCGCCGCAGCCGCTGACGCCTTACGCCGACTTCAAGTAGCCGGAAGGGGGAAAGATTCGGAGTGTCGGACGCCGGGGAGTTTTGTTACCCTGTGTGCGGGTCGCGTTTGTTCGCTTTAGGAAAAGACTGAAACCCGCGATTTTCTTGGTTTTGCCTGCGGCATAGCCAGATAAAAACAGCCGATGATCGAGTATACTCAGCCCGGTTCGAGGGGGCGGGTGAGAGTCAGCCCCCTTTTTTGTTTCAGCCCGATTTCACGGAGAGCAGGTTTGCGGGTCAGGCGTTCGTTAACGATTAAGCAGATGGCGACAGTGTCCGGCGTGGCGCTGGTTACGATCTGCATCTTTATCGTGATCCAGTTATTCCACTTTGTGCAGCAGCGCAGGGATGACTACGCCCAGCAACTGGAGAATATCGCCCACTCCGTGCGCCAGCCGCTGGCGGAGGCGGTGCTGCGCATGGACGTGCCGGAAGCCAAAAGGGTGCTGAACACGCTGTTGCCGGTCGGCATTCTCAGCCGGGCGGATATCGTCTTGCCGAACGAGTTTCAGGCGCTGCACGCCAATTTCCCGCCGGAGCGGCCGGTGCCGACGCTGATCGCCCGGCTGTTTGAGCTGCCTATCCAAATTTCCGTGCCGCTCTATTCGCTGGAACGGGTGCCGGCCAACCAGCAGCCGCTGGCCTACCTGGTGCTGCAGGCCGATTCGTTCCGCATGTACCAGTTTATCCTCAGCATTTTGTCGACCATGCTGTCGACCTACCTGCTGCTGGCGCTGATCCTGTCGGTGTCCATCACCTGGTGCATGAACCGGCTGATGGTGCATCCGCTGCGCGCGATGGCCAAAGAGCTGGAGAACATCTCGCAGGACGAAGCGCCCTATCATCAACTGATGCTGCCGGCGCTGCACCAGGATGATGAGCTCGGCCTGCTGGTGCGCAATTACAACCGCAATCAACAGACGCTGGCCAAGGCGCATGCCGACATGAGCCGCCTGAGCACCCGCCACCCGGTGACCGAACTGCCCAACCCGGCCTTGCTGAACGCGTTGCTGGAACAGCATATCGCCTCCAGCCTGCGCCCCGAGCGTTTTAACCTGCTGGTGATCGGCATCGAGACGCTGCATGAAGCGTCGGGCGTGATGAGCCCGGCGATGCGTGAAGCGCTGCTGCTGGCGCTGGCGAAGAAGCTGCGCAGCTGCATCGACGAAAACGGCGTGCTGGCACAGCTTAGCAATACCGAATTCGCCATCCTGGCCAAGGGCATCGAGCGGCCGTTCCACGCCATGCAGCTGGCGCGGCGCATCATGGCGGAGATCAACGCGCCGTTGACGCTGGAAGGACTGGCGCTGCGGCCCAACGCCAGCATCGGCATCGCCCACTACCTCAATCAGGGGGAGAGCGCGGAACAGCTGCTGCGCAGCGCCACCTCGGCGATGATGTCCGCACATCGCGAAGGGAAAAATCAGATCCTGTTCTTCGAACCCAGCCTGACGGAGCGCACGCAGAAGCGATTGACGCAGGAGAGCGAGATCCTGCACGGTATTGAGCAGCGGCATTTCACGCTGTTCCTGCAGCCACAGATCGACATGCAGTCCAACGAGGTGATTGGCGCAGAAGCGTTGCTGCGCTGGCAGCAGTACGACGGCAGCTATACCCTGCCGGCCGACGTTATCCCGCTCGCGGAAGAGCTGGGCGTGATCGTGCCTCTCGGCAACTGGGTGCTGGAAGAGTCTTGCCGCATCCTGGCGGACTGGCAAAAACGCGGCATTGCGCTGCCGCTGGCGGTTAACGTTTCCGGCATTCAGATGCAGGATGAAGCGTTCGTCCCGCATCTGAAAAATCTGCTGGCGCAGTATCGAATCGATCCGCGCAAGCTGCTGCTGGAGATCACCGAGACGGTACGCATCGATGATCTCGACCGCGCGCTGGCGCTGCTGCGCGAGCTGCACGATCTGGGGCTGTCGATCGCGTTGGACGACTTCGGCATGGGCTACTCCAGCCTGGAGTACCTGAACCGGTTGAAATCCCTGCCGATCGATTTGATTAAAATCGACCGCAGTTTCATTCAGGGGCTGCCGGCCGACGATGCGATGGTGCGCATCGTCAGTTCAATCTCTGAAGTGCTGGCGTTGCCGGTGATGGCCGAAGGCGTGGAAAACGCCGAGCAGCGCGACTGGCTGCTGAAGCACGGCATTCGCAGCGGGCAAGGGTTCCTGTTCGCCCGGCCGCTGCCGCGTGAAGCGTTCGAAACCGAGTTTTGCCGCGCGGCGCCGTGAGCGCCGCGTTACCTTTCCGGTACTTTTCCCCGTCCGAAAATCGCTATTCCACTCATACCTCTTTTGCGTTAGTGCAAACAAAGGCTTACGCAATTTTCAGCTTTGCACCCGGACTGACGCGTTTCAGCTCTTAAATTCACATCAACCCTGAGGGGTGGGTGCAACAAATTATTTCCATGTTGTTAAGTGGGTGTTATTTTCCGCGCAAGCAATGAACAGGCTGGATTTTTAGACTGCCGCCTGGTGCGTGTCTTCCCCCCATAGGATGTTCATATGAAAACAACAATTTTTAAGAGCCTCTATTTTCAGGTGCTGACGGCGATCACGCTGGGTATCCTGCTTGGCCACTTCTACCCTGACCTCGGCGCCCAGATGAAACCCTTGGGCGATGGCTTCGTCAAGCTGATCAAGATGATTATCGCCCCGGTGATTTTCTGCACCGTGGTGACCGGCATCGCCGGCATGGAAAGCATGAAGGCGGTGGGGCGCACCGGCGCCATCGCGCTGCTGTATTTTGAAATCGTCAGCACCCTCGCGCTGATTATCGGCCTGGTGATCGTCAACCTGGTGCAACCGGGCGCCGGCATGAACGTCGATCCCGGTACGCTGGACGCCAAAGCGGTGGCGATCTACGCCGAGCAGGCGCAGCAGCAGGGCATCATTCCGTTCCTGCTGGACATCATCCCCGGCAGCGTGATCGGCGCGTTCGCCAGCGGCAACATTCTTCAGGTGCTGCTGTTCGCGGTACTGTTCGGCTTCGCCCTGCATCGTCTGGGCGACAAAGGGCAGCTGATCTACAACGTGATCGACAGCTTCTCGCGGGTGATTTTCGGCATCATCAACATGATCATGCGTCTGGCGCCGCTGGGGGCCTTCGGCGCCATGGCGTTTACCATCGGTAAATACGGCGTCGGCACGCTGGTGCAACTCGGCCAGCTGATCGTGTGTTTCTATATCACCTGCATCCTGTTCGTGGTGGTGGTGTTGGGCAGCATCGCCCGCGCCAACGGCTTCAGCATCTTCAAATTCGTCAACTACATCAAAGAAGAGCTGCTGATCGTGCTGGGGACCTCGTCGTCTGAATCCGCGCTGCCGCGCATGCTGGATAAAATGGAGAAGTTGGGCTGCAAGAAATCGGTGGTGGGTCTGGTGATCCCGACCGGATACTCCTTCAACCTGGACGGCACCTCTATCTACCTGACCATGGCCGCGGTGTTTATCGCTCAGGCGACCAACACCCACATGGATATCATGCATCAGATTACCCTGCTGGTGGTGTTGCTGCTCTCCTCCAAAGGGGCGGCGGGCGTGACCGGCAGCGGCTTTATCGTGTTGGCCGCCACCATCTCCGCCGTGGGCCACCTGCCGCTGGCCGGCCTGGCGCTGATCCTCGGCATCGACCGCTTTATGTCGGAAGCTCGCGCGCTGACCAACCTGGTGGGCAATGGCGTGGCGACCGTGGTCGTGGCCAAATGGTGTAATCAGCTGGATGAGAAGCAGCTGAAAGACACCCTGAACAACAAAAACACCGGCGCGGACAAAACGCTGCCTTCCGCCTGATTTTGGCGGTAAATCACCGGTCGCATCCGCGGCCGGTGAGCTTCTTCCCCTGCCTCGTAACGATTTTTTGCATTAAAAACCCCGCAATCTATTATTTTTCACTCTAATGAGTGACATCCGCAAAGGCGCGCGGTCTAACACGATGGTACACTTTCTGCTTTCCGCCCCACCGTGAAACTCAGGGCGTATTTTTATGATTCCATTGAATGGAATACACGCATTTGCATAAGAAATTGGATAGTCATTAAGTAGGGGTTCACATGCAGGGCACCAGAATTCATCTTATAGTTGGTGGGCTGCTACTGGCGGCAGTCAGTGGCAGCGTGCAGGCTGAAGCACTACAACCCGATCCTGCCTGGCAGCAGGGGGCGCTGGCCAACGGGTTTTCATGGCAGATTCTCGATACGCCGCAGCGGCCGAGCGACCGCGTGGAACTGCGGCTGATCGTCAATACCGGCTCTTTGGTGGAGTCTTCGCAGCAGACCGGCTTTGCCCACCTGCTGCCGCGGCTGGCGTTGACGCGCAGCGAAAGCTTCACGGCGCCGCAGCTGCGGGCGCTGTGGCAGCAGAGCGTAGATAACGAGCGGCCGCTGCCGCCGGCTATCATCTCGTACGATTTCACCATGTATAACCTCAGCTTGCCGAACAACCGGCCCGATCTGCTGAAAGAAGCGCTGGCCTGGCTGGCGGACACGACCGGCAAACTGGCGATCGACGAGCACACGGTGCACGCGGTGATGAATTCCAGCATCAATCCGGTCGGCACTTTCCCACCCAATACCAAAGACGCCTGGTGGCGTTACCGCCTGAAAGGCTCGACGCTGCTGGCGCACGATCCGGCGCAGCCGGCGAAACGGCCGGTCAACCTTGAGCAGTTGAAGAAATTCTATCAGCAGTGGTACACACCGGACGCCATGACGCTGTTCGTGGTCGGCAAGGTTGACAGCCGCAGCCTGGGCGAGCAGATCAACAAGGCTTTCTCGCCGCTGCAGGGCAAACGTGAAACCCCGGCTCCGATGCCGACCCTGACGCCGCTGCCGCAGCAGCCGGTGAGCCTGATCAGCGAGCAGGTGAAGCAGGATACGCTGTCGATCATGTGGGATTCGCCGTGGCACCCGATTCGCGATTCGCAAAGCCTGCTGCGCTACTGGCGTGGCGATCTCGCCCGCGAGGCGTTGTTCTGGCACCTCCAGCAGACGCTGGAAAAAAGCGACCAGAAAAACCTGCATTTGGGCTTTGACTGCCGCGTGCAGTACCAGCGCGGGCAGTGCGCCATCCACCTGGATACGCCGAACAACAACCTGAACGGCAGCCTGGGCTTCATTGCCCGCGAACTGGCCAACGTGCGGGACAACGGCCTGTCGAAAGAGGAATTCGATGCGCTGCTGGCGCAGAAAAACGATCAGCTGAGCAAGCTGTTCGCGACCTACGCCCGTACCGACACCGACGTGCTGATGAGCCAGCGTCTGCGGTCGCAGCAGAGCGGGGTGGTGGATATCGCGCCGGAGCTGTACCAGAAGTTGCGCCAGGAGTTCCTGTCCAGCCTGACGCTGGAGACGCTGAATCAGGCGCTGAAGCTGCAGTTGTCTCAGGACGCGACGTTGGTGCTGATGCAGCCGAAGGGCGAGCCGGAAATGAGCATGAAGCAGCTGCAGGATACCTATAACGGCATCATGATGCCGCCGCCGGCGGTGGTGACGGAAGAAGCCAAACCGGCGGACACCGCAGTCGCTTCGCCGGCGACGGACGCCGCTGGCGCGCAGTAATTCGTGGCAGGGGGCTCAGGCCCCCTCAGTTGCGGTACAGCACCTTGATGATATGGTAACCGAACTGGGTTTTGACCGGGCCGTAAGGTTTGAGCAGCGGGATGCTGAACACCGCTTTATCGAACGCAGGCACCATTGCGCCTTTGTTGAATTCGCCCAGCGAGCCGCCGTTGCGTTTTGACGGGCAGCTCGAGTATTTGCGCGCCAGCGTGTCGAAGCTGACGCCACGCTTAAGCTTGGCCAGCAGCTCGTTGGCCAGCTTTTCATTGTCTACCAGAATGTGCAGGGCGCACGCCGTTTTTGCCATGGTATTGCCTTTGTCGATGCGAAAATTGCGCTGATTATACCCGCTAAATCTCATCGGCGCTTTCTGCTACAATTCCCTTCCACGTTTTACAGTCGAGCAAGTCAGCGCCATGCGATTAAACCCCAGCCAACAACAAGCCGTCGAATTCGTTACCGGGCCCTGCCTGGTGTTGGCCGGTGCCGGCTCCGGCAAGACGCGCGTTATCACTAATAAGATAGCCCACCTGATCCACCACTGCGGCTATCAGGCGCGGCACATCGCCGCCGTGACTTTTACCAACAAAGCCGCGCGCGAGATGAAAGAGCGCGTGTCGCAAACCCTGGGACGCAAAGAGGCGCGTGGGCTGATGATTTCCACCTTCCACACTCTGGGGCTGGAAATCATCAAGCGGGAATATGTGGCGCTGGGCATGAAGTCCAACTTCTCGCTGTTCGACGACCAGGATCAGCTGGCGCTGTTGAAAGAGCTGACCGAAAAGTGGCTGGAAAGCGATAAGACGCTGGTGGCGCAGCTGATTACGACCATCTCCAACTGGAAAAACGACCTGATCGATCCCCAGCGGGCGGCGGAGCTGGCGCGCTCGGAGCGCGACAAGCTGTTCGCCCACTGCTACGGCCTTTACCACGCCCATATGCGGGCGTGCAACGTACTGGACTTCGATGACTTGATCCTGCTGCCGACGCTGCTGCTGCAACGCAACGAAGAGGTGCGTGAACGCTGGCAGCAGCGCATCCGCTATCTGCTGGTGGATGAGTATCAGGATACCAACACCAGCCAATACGAGCTGGTGAAGCTGTTGGTGGGCCATCGCGCGCGCTTTACCGTGGTGGGCGACGACGACCAGTCGATTTACTCCTGGCGCGGCGCGCGGCCGCAGAATCTGGTGCTGCTGAAGGAAGATTTCCCGGCGCTGCAGGTGATCAAGCTGGAGCAAAACTACCGTTCCAGCGAGCGCATTTTGAAGGCGGCCAACATTCTGATCGCCAATAACCCGCACGTGTTTGAAAAGCGGCTGTTTTCTGAGCTGGGGTATGGCGAGGAGCTGAAGGTGGTGACCGCCAACAACGAGGATCACGAAGCCGAGCGCGTGGTGGGGGAACTGATCGCCCACCACTTCGTGAAAAAAACCAACTACGGCGACTATGCGATTCTCTACCGTGGCAACCACCAGTCGCGGGTGTTTGAAAAGATGCTGATGCAGAACCGCATCCCGTACAAGATTTCCGGCGGCACGTCGTTCTTCTCTCGCCCCGAGATCAAGGATCTGCTGGCCTACCTGCGCGTGCTGACCAACCCGGACGACGACAGCGCCTTCCTGCGCATCGTCAATACCCCCAAGCGCGAGATCGGTCCGGCGACGCTGCAGAAGCTCGGCGAATGGGCCAACCAGCGCAACAAGAGTTTATTCCACGCCAGTTTCGATCTGGGGCTGAGCCAGCACTTGACCGGGCGCGGACTGGAATCGCTCCAGCGCTTCACCCACTGGCTGGGCGGCATCGCCCAACAGGCGGAGCGTGAGCCGGTGGCGGCGGTGCGCGATCTGATCCGCGGCGTGGATTATGAAAGCTGGCTGTTTGAAACCTCGACCAGCCCGAAGGCCGCCGAAATGCGGATGAAGAACGTCAATACGCTGTTCGGTTGGATGACGGAGATGCTGGAAGGCAACGATTTGGACGAGCCGATGACGCTGACCCAGGTCGTGACGCGCTTCACCCTGCGCGACATGATGGAGCGCGGTGAAAGCGAAGAGGAGCTGGATCAGGTGCAGCTGATGACGCTGCACGCTTCCAAAGGGTTGGAGTTCCCCTACGTGTTCCTGGTGGGCATGGAAGAGGGGCTGCTGCCGCACCAGAGCAGCATCGACGAAGACAATGTCGATGAAGAGCGGCGTCTGGCCTATGTGGGGATCACCCGCGCGCAAAAAGAGCTGATCTTCACCCTGTGCCGCGAACGCCGTCAGTACGGTGAGTTGGTGCGGCCGGAGCCGAGCCGATTCCTGCTGGAGCTGCCGCAGGACGATTTGGCGTGGGAAACCGAGCGCAAAGTGGTGAGCCCGCAGGAGCGGATGCAGAAGGGGCAGAGCCATCTGGCCAATATCCGCGCCCAGCTGGCCAAGGCCAAAGGCGGGAATTAAAAAGAAAGGGCGCTCATCGCGCCCATGCTATTTCAACGTTGTTCTTCCAATCGCAGCGTCCAGTGGACGTAGCTCTGCCAGTGGCTTTCCTGCTCCAGCGCCTCGGCGCGCAGCGGATGCTGCTCCAGCCAACCCGGCGGCAAGATCACCGTCAGTTCATCGTCCTGATTGGCGCGTAAACGCACCGCCGGCAGCGTGTCGTCGCGGCGGCGGCTGGCGAAGATGATCGCCAGGCGCAAAATGCGGCACAGACGCTGCGCGGTGCGCGGCGGCAGGGCATTTTGCTGGTTCAACAGCGACAGGTTGAGGGTGTTACTCTGGTTTTGCAGCAGGGTGGCCAGCAGTTTTTTCTGCGCGGGGGTAAAGCCGGGTAAGTCCAGGTGGCGGATCAGGTAGGCGGCGTGTTGCGGCGCCTGCTTGAAATCGACGCTGAGGCCGAGTTCGTGGATCAGGCTGGCGCTGTGCAACAGCTCGCGACATCGCGCATCCAACTGCCACTCGTTGGCGACCTGCTGCGAGAAGTTGGCGGCGAGCTGGCTGACGCGCTCGGCCTGCTCGGTGTCGATCAGGTAGCGACGCTGCAGGTTGCGGATGGTGCGGATGCGAATATCCTGCTCCACCGGCAGATGCAGCATGCCGTAAACCAGGCCTTCACGCAGCGCCCCGCCGGCCAGCATCATGCTTTCGATGCCCAGCTCCTGGAAGATGGCCAGCAGAATGGACAGGCCGCTCGGGAAGACCAGCGCGCGTTCCAGCGTCAACCCTTCGATCTCCAGCTCTTCCAGCTTGCCGCACTGAATGGCCCGCTGTTTCAATTGGCGCAGCTTGGGCAGGGTGATGCGTTCATCCATGCCTTGCGCCACCATGATTTCCTGCAGCGCTTGCACGGTGCCGGAAGCGCCGACGCAGATTTGCCAACCTTGCTGGCGCAGCTGCGGCGCGATCGGCCGCACCATTTCGCGCGCGGCCTGTTCGGCGCGCTCGAAGTTTTCTTGCCCGAGGTTGCGATCGCTGAAGTAGCGCTCCAGCCAGGTGACGCAGCCCATCGACAGGCTGTACAGCTGCGATGCCTGTGCGCCGGTGCCGGTGACCAGTTCGGTGCTGCCGCCGCCGATATCGACGACCAGCCGCCGATCCGGCCCGCCGGTGGTGTGCGCGACGCCATGATAAATCAGCCGCGCTTCTTCTTCGCCGCTGATGACCTGCACCGGGCAGCCGAGGATTTGCTCGGCGGCTTGCAGGAACTCATCGGCGTTGGACGCCAGGCGCAACGTGGCGGTGGCGACGACGCGGATCTGCTCGCGCGGGATGTCCTGCAGGCGTTCGGAGAACAGCCGCAGGCACTGCCAGCCGCGTTGCATGGCCTCATGCGACAGGTGATTGTGCTGATCCAGCCCGGCCGCCAGGCGCACCTTGCGCTTTATCCGCGCCAGAGTCTGAATGCTGCCGGCCACCTCGCGCACCACCAACATATGGAAGCTGTTGGAGCCGAGATCGATGGCAGCATAAAGCGTGCTGGAGCTGAGCATGGCGATCAGCTCGAGCGTTTACGGTTGCTGCGCGGCGCGCCGCCGCGACGTGGCGCGGAGTTGCGACGTGGGCCGTTGCCGCCGCGCGGACGCGACAGGCGCTTCGGTGCCGGCAGATCGGTCAGCAGCGCATCGCTGTTGTACTTGCTCACCGGAATGCTGTGATCGATATAGGTCTCGATCGCCGGCAGGTTGAGCGCGTACTCTTCACAAGCCAGGCTGATGGAGTGGCCGCTGGCGCCTGCTCGGCCGGTACGGCCGATGCGGTGCACGTAGTCTTCGCAGTCGTCAGGCAGATCGTAGTTGAAGACGTGCGTGACGGCGGGAATGTGCAGACCGCGCGCGGCGACGTCGGTGGCGACCAGGATATCCAGATTGCCCTTGGTGAAGTCGTCGAGGATGCGCAGGCGTTTTTTCTGCGCCACGTCGCCGGTCAGCAGGCCGACGCGGTGACCGTCGGCGGCCAGGTGGCCCCAGATGTCTTCGCAGCGGTGCTTGGTGTTGGCGAAGATGATGGCGCGATCCGGCCACTCTTCTTCGATCAGCGTCTGCAGCAGACGCATTTTTTCTTCGTTGGACGGGTAGAACAGCTCTTCTTTAATGCGGTGGCCGGTTTTCTGTTCCGGTTCCACTTCAACATATTCGGCGTTGTTCATCTGCTCGAAGGCCAGTTCGCGTACGCGATAGGACAGCGTGGCGGAGAACAGCATGTTCAGGCGTTGATCGGCCGCAGGCATGCGGCGGAACAGCCAGCGGATGTCTTTGATAAAGCCGAGATCGTACATGCGATCGGCTTCATCCAGCACGACAACCTGCATCGCGCCGAGATCGACATAGTTCTGCTTGGTGTAATCGATTAAACGGCCGGTGGTGCCAATCAGAATGTCCACGCCGCTTTCCAGCACTTTCAGCTGTTTGTCGTAGCCGTCGCCGCCGTAGGCCAGGCCCAGCTTCAGGCCGGTGCTCTGGGAGAGGGCTTCCGCATCGGAGTGGATTTGCACCGCCAGTTCACGCGTAGGCGCCATGATCAAGGCGCGCGGCTGATTGGTCTGGCGATCCTGTTTCGCCGGGTGGGTCAGCAAATAGTGAAAAGTAGACGCCAAAAACGCCAGCGTCTTTCCGGTACCGGTTTGCGCCTGACCTGCAACGTCACGCCCGGAGAGCGTGAGCGGCAATGCTAACGCCTGGATGGGCGTGCAATTGTGAAACCCTTTTTTCTCAAGGGCTTCAAGGACTAACGGGTGCAGGGCGAAGTCGGAAAACTTCTGTTCGGTCAAGTGTGTTTTGCTCATAGTGTGGTAGAATATCAGCTAACTATTGCTTTACGAAAGCACATCCGTTGAAATAAACGCGGTGCAATAAAATCACCTTGAGTTGGTTAATGCTACACCAACAAGGTAGACATAATCCTGTGGAGTAGAACATGAGCGATAAAATTATTCACCTGACTGACAGCAGCTTCGAAGCTGACGTGCTGAAAGCGGAAGGGCCGATCCTGGTCGATTTCTGGGCTGAATGGTGTGGGCCGTGCAAGATGATTGCTCCGATTCTGGATGAGATTGCCGAAGAGTTCGAAGGCAAACTGACCATCACCAAGCTGAATATCGATCAGAACCCGGCTACCGCGCCTAAGTACGGTATCCGTGGCATCCCTACGCTGTTGCTGTTCAAGAACGGTGAAGTGGCCGCGACCAAGGTTGGCGCGTTGTCCAAAGGTCAGCTCAAAGATTTCCTGAACGCGAATCTGTAATCGGGCGGGAAGCCCAGTATCAGGCGCCTGGCGGTGATGTTCAATTCACCGCTAGACGCCTGCCAAGAAGCGTGTTAAGTTTAACCACACTGCATATAGAACTTGCCCGAAGTTTTAAATCTAAAGAGTTTGAATCTAAAGCTATACTCTGTGTCGAACCACCGGCGTTGAAAGTAAACTGAACTCAACCCGTGTTTTGGCAATCAAACGGTTTTGCAAAAATCATTTTTAAGGTACCTTCGATCTTCAACCGTCAATGCGTGCGCCCGATGTAAGCCATTTCTTACCGCGACGGCTCTGCGCCCGGTGATCGAACGTCCAGTAAACAGGCACGCATCTCGCTGCCATACCATTCACGATACAAGTTCGAGACATACCCCGAGTTTAAGAACCCACCACTATGAATCTTACCGAATTAAAGAATACGCCGGTTTCTGAGCTGATTACTCTCGGCGAAAATATGGGGCTGGAAAACCTTGCCCGCATGCGCAAGCAGGACATTATCTTCTCCATTCTGAAGCAACATGCGAAAAGCGGAGAAGATATCTTCGGCGACGGCGTGCTCGAGATATTGCAGGATGGATTCGGTTTCCTCCGCTCTGGAGACAGTTCCTACCTCGCCGGTCCCGACGACATCTACGTATCCCCTAGCCAAATCCGCCGCTTCAACCTCCGCACAGGTGACACCATTTCCGGTAAGATTCGTCCGCCAAAAGAAGGCGAGCGCTATTTTGCCCTGCTGAAAGTCAACGAAGTCAACTACGACAAGCCGGAAAACGCCCGCAGCAAGATCCTGTTCGAGAACTTGACGCCGCTGCACGCCAATTCCCGTCTGCGGATGGAACGCGGCAACGGCTCGACCGAAGACTTGACGGCGCGCGTACTGGATCTGGCGGCGCCAATTGGCCGCGGCCAGCGTGGCCTGATCGTGGCACCGCCGAAAGCCGGTAAAACCATGCTGCTGCAGAACATCGCGCAGAGCATCGCCTACAATCACCCAGACTGCGTGCTGATGGTGCTGCTGATCGACGAACGTCCGGAAGAAGTGACCGAGATGCAGCGCCTGGTGAAAGGCGAAGTGATCGCATCGACCTTCGACGAGCCGGCTTCGCGTCACGTGCAAGTGGCCGAAATGGTGATCGAGAAGGCCAAGCGCCTGGTTGAGCACAAGAAAGACGTGATCATTCTGCTCGACTCCATCACCCGTCTGGCGCGCGCCTACAACACCGTGGTGCCGGCCTCGGGCAAGGTGCTGACCGGTGGTGTGGACGCCAACGCCCTGCATCGTCCGAAGCGCTTCTTCGGTGCGGCGCGTAACGTGGAAGAGGGCGGCAGCCTGACCATCATCGCGACCGCGCTGGTTGATACCGGTTCGAAGATGGACGAAGTGATCTACGAAGAATTTAAAGGTACCGGCAACATGGAATTGCATCTGGCGCGTAAAATCGCCGAGAAACGCGTATTCCCGGCTATCGATTACAACCGCTCCGGTACCCGTAAAGAAGAGCTGCTCACCACCTCTGAAGAGCTGCAAAAAATGTGGATCCTGCGCAAAATCATTCATCCGATGGGGGAAATCGACGCGATGGAGTTCCTCATTAATAAGTTGGCGATGACTAAAACCAACGATGAATTCTTCGATATGATGAAACGCTCATAATTCGTTAAAAAATTCGCTGAACGCCACGCCTAGTCGTGGCGTTTTTCGCTTTTGGCGGATACGATAAGTAGCAGTAATGGAAAAGTAAGTTGTTTCCTCGACTTATTGAGAATTCATCTTGTTTGTCGGTCGGTTTCGCGCCGGTCGGCTTTGCTGCTGTCATTTTGTCAGTCGATGCGAAGAAAATAGGCATGAATCACCGTTGTCATAGGAAATGACCGAAAGGTAGCGGGGGCCGATGGCACAAGCCTTAGCCCGTGGTAAGCTGCCTTATCTTCTACAGAGATCTGTTAACTGTGAACTTACTCACTATGAGTACTGAAATTCTATTTGTTTTCCTGTTTTCTTTGGCTTTTCTCTTTGTTGCCCGCAAGGCGGCAAAACGTATTGGTCTGGTAGATAAACCCAATTATCGCAAACGCCATCAGGGGCTGATTCCTCTGGTCGGCGGTATTTCCGTTTATGCCGGGTTGTGCTTCGCGTTTTGGATCTCTGAACAACCCATCGCACACGCCAAGCTTTATCTCACCTGCGCCGGTATTCTGGTGTTTGTGGGGGCGCTCGACGATCGTTTCGATATCAGCGTTAAAATTCGCGCCCTGGTGCAGGCGCTGGTCGGCATCGCCATGATGGTGTTCGCCGGTCTGTATCTGCGCAGCTTCGGCCATGTGCTGGGTGACTGGGAGATGCTGCTGGGGCCGTTCGGCTATCTGGTGACGCTCTTCGCGGTATGGGCGGCGATCAACGCTTTCAATATGGTCGACGGCATCGATGGTCTGCTGGGCGGTTTGTCGTGCGTCTCCTTCGGGGCGCTGGGCCTGCTGCTGTACCTGAGCGGCCATCATGAGCTGGCGTTCTGGTGCTTTGCGATGATCGCCACTATCGTTCCCTATATTTTGCTCAATCTCGGCATCCTTGGCCGCCGTTATAAGGTATTTATGGGGGATGCTGGCAGCACCCTGATCGGCTTTACCGCCATTTGGCTGCTGCTGCAAAGTTCACAGGGAAAGGCGCACTCGATCAACCCGGTGACCGCGCTGTGGATCATCGCTATTCCGCTGATGGACATGATAGCAATCATGTATCGTCGTTTACGCAAGGGGATGAGCCCCTTCTCTCCCGATCGTCAACATATTCACCACCTGATCATGCGCGCCGGCTTTACGCCGCGGCAGGCTTTCGTGCTGATCACCCTGGCGGCCGCGTTGCTGGCTGCGGTGGGCGTGATCGGCGAACGCCTGACTTTTATCCCTGAGTGGGTTATGTTGGCATTATTCTTGCTTGCCTTCTTCCTGTACGGTTACTGCATCAAGCGCGCCTGGCGGGTTGCGCGGTACATTAAGCGTATCAAGCGCCGGCTGCGGCGTTCGGGCGATAACAAGCAAGTACCTTAACCAGAGACCAGAGGCTTTTTGGCTGTGATGAATCCAGAAATAACGTCTGACAAGCATACCCCGGCGGTGGATAACGAACTCGATATCCGCGGCCTGTGCTGCACCCTGTGGCGCGGCAAACCGTGGATTATCGGCATTGCGGTGCTGTTCGCGGCGGTCGCGCTGATCGTTTCTTACCTGGTTAAGCAAGAGTGGAGCGCCACCGCGATCACCGACAGGCCGACGGTGAATGCGCTGGGCGGTTATTACTCCCAGCAGCAGTTCCTGCGCAATCTGGATGTGCGCACGCTGCCGGCGGCGGCGGCCGGCGATCAGCCGAGCATCGCGGATGAAGCGTACAATGAATTCATCATGCAGCTGGCGGCTTACGACACGCGTCGCGATTTCTGGCTGCAGAGCGATTACTACAAACAGCGTCAGGAAGGGGATGCCCGTGCCGATGCGGCATTGCTCGACGAGCTGATCAATAACATCCTGTTTACGCCGCGCGACGACAAAAAAGTCCCGAACGACGGCGTGAAGCTGACGGCGGAAACCGCCGCGGACGCCAACCGCCTGCTGCGACAATACGTGGCCTTCGCCAGCCACCGCGCAGCCCTGCACCTGAACGAAGAGATCCAGGGCGCGTGGGCCGCTCGCACCACCTCGATGAAGGCACAGGTCAAGCGTCAGGAAGCGGTCGCGGAGTCGGTTTACAAGCGCGAGCTGAACACCACGCAACAGGCGTTGAAAATTGCCGAGAGCCAGGGGATCAGCCGTACGCAAACCGACACTCCGGCCGAACAGTTGCCGGATTCGGATCTGTTCTTGCTGGGCCGGCCAATGCTGCAGGCGCGTCTGGAAGGCCTGCAGGCCTCCGGCCCGACCTACGATCTGGATTACGATCAGAACCGCGCAATGCTGGCGACGCTGAATGTTGGCCCGACGTTGGATGAGAAGTTCCAGACCTATCGCTATTTGCGCACGCCGGAAGAGCCGGTAAAACGCGACAGCCCACGCCGGGTCTTCTGGCTGATTTTGTGGGGCGCGATGGGCGCGTTGGTTGGCGCCGGTGTGGCCTTGGCGCGTCGGCAGCCGAAGTAACCATAGATTTAACTTACCGATGGGCGCTTAGTGCGCTCGGTTCGCAGGTACGCCTGCGCTTAACTGACCAAAAAGAGATTCTCTGTGAAAGTGTTGACTGTTTTCGGCACCAGACCTGAAGCCATTAAAATGGCGCCGCTGGTACATGCTTTGGCTCAGGATGAGGCCTTTGACGCAAAGGTCTGTGTAACGGCGCAGCATCGTGAGATGTTGGATCAAGTATTGCGGTTGTTTGAGATTACGCCGGATTACGACCTGAACATCATGAAACCTGGCCAGGGGCTAACGGAAATCACCTGTCGCATCCTGGAAGGGCTGAAAGGGGTGTTGGAAGAGTTCAAACCTGATGTGGTGCTGGTGCACGGCGATACCACCACCACGCTGGCGACCAGCCTGGCGGCGTTCTATCAGCGAATTCCTGTCGGGCATGTGGAAGCCGGATTGCGTACTGGCGATCTGTACTCCCCTTGGCCTGAAGAAGCCAACCGAACTCTGACGGGGCATTTGGCGAAATTCCATTTTGCGCCGACCGAAAATTCACGTCAAAACCTGCTGCGCGAAACACTGCCGGATAATCAGATTTTCGTGACCGGCAATACGGTAATCGACGCGCTGTTTTGGGTGCGCGATCGGGTGATGAGCGATGCCGCTCTGCAGGCTAGCCTGGCGCAGCGTTACCCGTTCCTCGACGCCGACAAAAAACTGATTCTGGTCACCGGCCATCGCCGGGAAAGTTTCGGCGGCGGTTTTGAGCGGATCTGCAGCGCGTTGGCTCAAATAGCCCGCAACCACCCGGAGGCGCAGGTAGTATATCCGGTGCACCTGAACCCGAATGTCAGCGAGCCGGTCAACCGTATTCTGAAAGGTATCGATAACATCATGTTGATCGAACCGCAGGATTATCTGCCGTTTATTTATCTGATGACCAAAGCGCACCTGATCCTGACCGATTCCGGCGGCATTCAGGAAGAGGCGCCCTCGTTAGGCAAGCCGGTGCTGGTGATGCGCGATACCACCGAGCGTCCGGAGGCGGTGGATGCGGGAACGGTGCGTCTGGTTGGGACCGATGTGACCAAAATCGTTGATACGGTAACTCGGTTGTTGACGGACGAAAGCGAATATCAAGCGATGAGCCGGGCGCATAACCCATACGGTGACGGACATGCCTGCCAGCGTATCCTCGAAGCCTTAAAGAATCATCAGGTGACACTATGAGCTTTGACACTATTTCTGTCATTGGTCTGGGTTATATCGGCTTGCCAACGGCGGCGGCGTTTGCCTCACGCAAGAAAAAAGTGGTGGGCGTTGATGTAAACCAACATGCGGTAGATACCATTAACCGTGGCGCGATCCACATCGTCGAACCGGATCTGGATAAAGTGGTCAAGGACGCCGTTGAGGGCGGTTATCTGCGGGCGGTGACCAAACCGCAGCCGGCCGATGCGTTTCTGATCGCGGTGCCCACGCCGTTCAAGGGCGATCATGAACCCGACCTGAGCTATGTCGAGACAGCGGCGAAGTCGCTGGCGCCGGTGCTGAAAAAAGGCGATCTGGTGATCCTTGAGTCCACTTCGCCGGTGGGCGCCACTGAGCAGGTGGCGGAATGGTTGGCTGAAACGCGCAGCGATCTCAGCTTCCCGCAGCAAGCGGGCGAAGCGGCGGACGTGAATATTGCCTACTGCCCGGAGCGCGTGTTGCCGGGGCAGGTGATGGTGGAGCTGATTAAAAACGACCGTGTGATCGGCGGTATGACGCCGAAGTGCTCGGCGCGCGCCAGTGCGCTATACAAGATTTTTCTCGAGGGTGAATGCGTACTGACTAATGCGCGAACCGCCGAGATGTGCAAGCTGACGGAAAACAGCTTCCGTGATGTGAACATTGCCTTCGCCAACGAGCTGTCGTTGATTTGCGCCGAGCAGGGGATCAACGTCTGGGAACTGATTCGTTTGGCGAACCGTCATCCGCGAGTGAATATTCTGCAGCCTGGCCCGGGCGTCGGCGGCCACTGCATCGCCGTCGACCCGTGGTTTATCGTGGCGCAGAATCCGCAGCAGGCGCGTCTGATCCACACCGCGCGCCTGGTAAACGACGGTAAACCGCTGTGGGTAGTCGACCGGGTGAAAGCGGCGGTGGCCGATTGCCTGGCCGCGACTAACAAGCGCGCGTCCGAGGTGAAAATCGCCTGCTTCGGCCTGGCGTTCAAACCCAATATCGACGATCTGCGTGAAAGCCCGGCGGTGGAAGTTGCCCATTTGATTGCTGATTGGCATTCGGGGGAAACGCTGGTCGTGGAACCTAACGTCGAACACCTGCCGGCATCGTTGGTGGGTCATGTGGCGTTGAAAACGATCGCTGAGGCGTTGCAGCAGGCCGATGTGATCGTGATGTTGGTCGATCATCAGCAGTTCAAGGCCATCCGGCCGGAAGAGATCAAGCAAAGCTGGGTGGTGGATACCAAAGGAGTTTGGCGTTGAAGCGTATCTTAGTCACCGGTGGCGCCGGATTTATTGGTTCTGCGGTCGTGCGACATATCATCGAGGCCACCGGCGACAGCGTAGTGGTGGTGGATAAGCTGACCTATGCCGGTAACCTGGAGTCGCTGGCGGTAGTGGCCGACAGCGATCGTTATGCCTTCGAGCAGATCGACATCTGCGATCGCGTCGGGTTGGATCGGGTGTTTGCCCGCTATCAGCCGGATGTGGTGATGCACCTGGCGGCGGAAAGTCACGTCGATCGCTCTATCGACGGCCCGGCGGCATTTATCGAGACCAACGTGGTCGGCACTTACACCCTGCTGGAAGCGGCGCGCCACTATTGGCAGCCGTTGGCGGCGGAGAAGAAGCAGGCTTTCCGTTTCCATCATATCTCCACCGACGAAGTGTACGGCGACCTGCACGGCACCGACGATCTGTTCACCGAAACCACGCCCTATGCGCCGAGCAGTCCGTATTCCGCCTCCAAGGCGTCGAGCGATCATCTGGTGCGTGCCTGGTTGCGCACCTACGGTTTGCCGACCCTTGTGACTAACTGTTCGAACAACTACGGCCCTTATCACTTCCCGGAGAAGCTGATCCCGCTGGTTATCCTGAATGCCGTCGCCGGTAAACCGCTGCCGGTATATGGCAACGGCGCGCAGGTGCGCGACTGGCTGTATGTCGAGGATCACGCGCGCGCGCTCTATCAGGTGGTGACCGAAGGCGTGGTGGGCGAAACTTACAATATCGGCGGCCATAACGAGCGCAAGAATATCGAAGTGGTGCAGACCATCTGTGACCTGCTGGAAGAACTGGCGCCGAACAAACCGCAGGGCGTGGCGCACTACCGCGATCTGATCACTTACGTCAAGGATCGTCCGGGCCACGATATGCGTTACGCCATCGACGCTGGCAAGATCGACCGTGAGTTGGGGTGGCGGCCGCAGGAAACGTTCGAAAGCGGCATTCGCAAAACCGTGGTTTGGTACCTGAATAACGAAGTCTGGTGGCGCCGGGTGCAAGACGGTTCTTATGCCGGCGAGCGTTTGGGGCTGTCCGATTGAATGTAGCGCAGTGCTGTCCTTATAAGGCGCTGCGGATTTGGGAGCTAGTATGAAAGGTATTATTCTGGCCGGCGGTTCCGGCACGCGTTTGCATCCGATCACGCGCGGCGTGTCCAAACAGCTGTTGCCGATCTATGACAAACCGATGATTTATTATCCGATGTCGGTGCTGATGTTGGCGGGGATTCGCGACATTTTAATCATCTCGACCCCAGCGGATTTGCCGTCCTTCGAACGTTTGCTGGGTAATGGCGAACAGTTTGGCGTCAATCTCAGCTACGCCGCGCAACCTAAGCCGGAAGGCCTGGCCCAGGCGTTCCTGATCGGCGAGGAGTTCATCAACGGCGATTCTTGCTGCCTGGTGTTGGGAGATAACATCTTCTTCGGCCAGTCTTTCAGTCCGAAATTAAAAACCGTCGCGGCTCGTACCGAGGGCGCCACCGTGTTCGGTTATCAGGTCATGGATTCTGAGCGCTTTGGCGTTGTGGAGTTTGACGACAATTTCCGCGCGCTGTCGATCGAAGAAAAACCGAAAAAACCGAAATCCGATTGGGCGGTAACCGGCTTGTATTTCTACGATAGCCAGGTGGTGGAGTTTGCCAAGCAGGTGAAGCCTTCCGAGCGCGGCGAGCTGGAAATTACCAGCATCAACCAGATGTATCTGGAGCGCGGTGATCTGACTGTCGAGCTGCTGGGGCGCGGTTTTGCCTGGTTGGACACCGGGACTCACGACAGCCTGCTGGAAGCCAGTAGCTTCGTGCAGACGGTCGAGAAACGTCAGGGATTTAAAATCGCCTGTCTGGAAGAGATCGCCTGGCGCAACGGTTGGCTGGATGATGAGGGCGTCAAACGTGCCGCCCACTCCTTGTCCAAAACCGGCTATGGCAAGTATTTGCTGGATTTGCTGCATGTGCGTCCACGCCATTATTGAGCCTTTGTCATGGGAAAGTGAGTTTTTCGCGCTGGACAGCGCGAAACTCATCTTCTCCTCCTCAGCCCCGGTTCTGGCTGAGGCCGACTTGGCGGCTTATGCCCTGGTGCAGGCCAAAATCTCCGCGCAGCAACTGGCCTTGGCGGATGGCTTGGCCGATTTCGGCTTCCGCCTGGTTGAGGGCGAGGTCGATCTGGTTTTGGCGCTTGATAACAGGTCGATACTTGAATTTGGTGACCGCGTACAGGCGATACGCTTTGCGACCGAGGCCGATATCCCCGCATTGCGTAGCGCGGCGGCTCAGGCGTTCGCCGCCAGCCGCTTTCGTGCGCCCTGGTATCAACCTGATGACAGCGGCCGGTTTTATGCTTTGTGGATCGAAAAGGCCGTTTTGGGCACCTTCGATCATCAGTGCCTGTTGGCGCTGGACGAACAGGGGCACCCAGAAGGATTCGTCAGCCTGCGCAATTTGGGCGAACGGGAAACACGCATCGGCCTGTTGGCAGCTTTCCCCGGCGCATCCGGCCGGGGGATTGGTTCCAGGCTGATGGCGGCGGCGCTCGCCGAATCCCGGCGTCAGGGGATGCAGCACCTGCGGGTCGCGACCCAGATAGGCAATATCGCCGCATTACGACTCTATCAACGACAGGGTGCCGTGATTGAAAGCACCGCGTACTGGTTATACAGAGGTAGACATGATTCCATTTAACGCACCACCGGTTGTTGGCACTGAACTGGAATATATGCAGGCTGCCATGGGCAGCGGCAAGTTGTGCGGCGACGGCGGTTTTACCCGTCGCTGCCAGCAGTGGATGGAACAGCATTTCGGCAGCGCGAAAGTGCTGTTGACGCCTTCCTGCACCGCGTCGTTGGAAATGGCCGCCATCCTGCTGGATATTCAGCCGGGCGACGAAGTGATCATGCCGAGCTTTACCTTCGTTTCAACCGCCAACGCCTTTGTGCTGCGCGGCGCCAAAGTGGTGTTCGTCGATCTGCGTCCGGACACCATGAACATCGACGAAACCAAAATCGAAGCGGCGATTACCGATAAAACCCGCGCGATCGTGCCGGTACACTACGCCGGCGTCGCCTGCGAGATGGATACCATCATGGCGCTGGCGAAGAAATATAACCTGTTCGTGGTGGAAGACGCCGCGCAGGGCGTGATGTCGACCTATAAAGGCAAGGCATTGGGCACCATCGGCCATATCGGCTGCTTCAGCTTCCATGAAACCAAAAACTATACCGCCGGCGGCGAAGGCGGTGCGACGCTGGTGAACGATCCGGCCCTGATCGATCGGGCGGAAGTCATCCGCGAGAAAGGCACCAACCGCAGCCAGTTCTTCCGTGGCCAGGTCGACAAATATACCTGGCGCGACATCGGCTCCAGCTACTTGATGTCTGACCTGCAGGCCGCCTACCTGTGGGGTCAGCTGGAAGTGGCGGAGCGCATCAACCAGCGCCGCCTGTCGCTGTGGCAGAAGTACTACGACAGTTTCCTGCCGTTGGTTCGGTCAGGCCGTATCGAGTTGCCGAGCATTCCGGCGGACTGCGTGCATAACGCGCACATGTTCTATATCAAGCTGCGCGATATCGAAGAGCGCACGGCCTTTATCGACTACCTGAAGGAAGCCGAAATCATGGCCGTGTTCCACTATATCCCGCTGCATGACTGCCCGGCCGGCGAACAGTTTGGCCGCTTTGCCGGCGAAGACCGTTACACCACGCAGGAAAGTGCGCGTCTGGTGCGCTTGCCGCTGTTCTACAATATGTCCGATGTCAATCAGCGTACGGTAATCAATACCATTCTGAGCTTCTTCGCCTGATATGTCGTTGGCAAAAGCATCGATATGGACCGCCGGCTCTACGCTGATCAAAATTGGCGTGGGGCTGTTGGTGGTGAAATTGCTGGCGGTGGCGTTTGGCCCCAGCGGCGTGGGGCAGGCGGGTAACTTTCGCCAGTTGATCACCGTGCTGGGCGTGCTGTCCGGCGCGGGCATTTTTAACGGCATCACCAAATACGTGGCGGAGTACCACCAGGACTCGCAGCGTCTGCGTCTGGCGGTCGGCACCGCGTCGAGCATTGTGCTGGGCTTTTCGACCTTGCTGGCGCTGGTGTTTTTGTTCGCCGCCGAGCCGATCAGCATCGGGCTGTTCGGGCATGCCGATTACGTCGGCGTGGTGCGCGCCGTCGCCTTCATTCAGATGGGCATCGCCTACGCCAACCTGTTCATGGCGGTGCTGAAAGGCTATCGCGACGCGATGGGCAACGCGCTGGCGGTGATCGGCGGCAGCCTGATCGGCGTGGTGGCTTATTATCTGTGCTTCAAGCTGGGCGGCTATGAAGGCGCGCTGGCAGGGCTGGCGTTGGTGCCGGCGTTGGTGGTGCTGCCGGCCGGGCTGATGCTGTGGCGGCGCAAAACGTTGCCGCTGCGCTACCTGGCTCCACGCTGGGACAAAGGGGGGGCCGGCAACCTCGGCAAATTCACCCTCATGGCGTTGATCACCTCGGTGACGCTGCCGGTGGCTTACGTGATGATGCGTAACCTGTTGGCCGCGCATTACGGTTGGGATGAAGTGGGGATCTGGCAAGGCGTCAGCAGCATTTCCGATGCCTATCTGCAGTTTATCACCGCCTCGTTTACCGTCTATCTGCTGCCGACGCTGTCGCGGTTGACGGACAAGGGCGCTATCTCGCGGGAGATCGTGCGCTCGCTGAAATTCGTGCTGCCGGCGGTAGCGGCGGCGAGCTTTACGGTGTGGTTGCTGCGTGATTTCGCCATCTGGCTGCTGTTCTCGGACAAGTTCGTCGCCATGCGCGATCTGTTTGCCTGGCAGCTGGCGGGCGACGTGCTGAAAGTCGGGGCCTATGTGTTCGGCTATCTGGTGATCGCCAAAGCGTCGCTGCGCTTTTATATCCTGACGGAAGTCAGCCAGTTTCTGCTGCTGACGCTGTTCTCGCACTGGCTGATCCCGCTGCGCGGCGCGCTGGGGGCGGCTCAGGCCTATATGGCAACCTACATCGTGTATTTCGCGCTCTGTAGCTGCGTGTTTCTTATTTATCGTAGACGAGTATGACCACACTGATTCACGTTCTGGGATCCGATATCCCGCATCATAACCAGACGGTGCTGCGCTTCTTCAACGACGTGCTGGCGCCGCGTTTGCCGGCTGAGCAGACGCGGCATTTTATGGTGGCGGCCAAGGATGTGGCGGCACTGGGGGATTTCCCCGCCCTGAACATTGAGCCTTACGCCGACAAGAAGAGCCTGGCGGCGGCGGTGATCGCCCGCGCCCAGGCCGATCGCGATGCGCGCTTCTTCCTGCACGGTCAGTTTAACCCGGGGCTGTGGCTGGCGCTGCTGAGCGGCAAGATCAAGGCGCATCAGGTCAGTTGGCATATTTGGGGTGCCGATCTGTACGAAGACGCCACCAGCTGGAAATTTCGGCTGTTTTACCTGCTGCGCCGCATTGCTCAGGGGCGAGTGGGGAACGTGTTCGCCACCCGCGGCGACGTGATCCACTATCAGCAGCGCCATGCGCGGGTGCCGGCCTCGTTGTTGTACTTCCCGACGCGGATGGATCCGGCGCTGACCGACGTTCACGTCGAGAAAAATCTGGCCGGGCCGATGACGATTCTGGTGGGCAACTCCGGCGATCGCAGCAACCGGCATATCGAAGCGCTGCAGGCGATACATCAGCAGTTCGGCGCCGACGTGCGCGTGATCCTGCCGATGGGCTATCCGGCCAATAACGACGCCTACATCGAGCAGGTGCGCGCCGCCGGGTTGCCGCTGTTCGGCGAGAAAAACCTGCAGCTGCTCACGCAGCAGGTGGCGTTTGAGGACTACCTCAACATCCTGCGCGCCTGCGATCTGGGTTATTTCATTTTCAATCGCCAGCAGGGGATAGGCACCCTGTGTCTGCTGATTCAGTTTGGCGTGCCTTTCGTGCTCAGTCGGCAGAACCCTTTCTGGCAGGATTTGGCGGAACAGCACCTGCCGGTGCTGTTCTACGGCGACTCGCTCGACGAGGCGGTGGTGCGCGAAGCGCAGCGTCAGCTGGCGGCGGTGGACAAGCAGACGATCGCCTTCTTTAATCCGAACTATGTCGATGGCTGGCAGCAAGCCCTGGCGCTGGCGGCGGGAGAGCACTCATGACGTTGGCGCAATTCGGCGGTCTGTTCGTCGTCTACCTGGTCAGCCTGACGTTTATTCTGACGCTGACCTACCAGGAGTTTCGGCGCGTGCGCTTTAACTTCAACGTCTTCTTCTCGCTGCTGTATTTGCTGACGTTTTATTTCGGCTTCCCGCTGACCTGTCTGCTGGTGTTTCAGTTTGACGTCGAGGTGGTGCCGGTGGAGTTTCTGCTGTACGCCTTGCTGTCGGCGACGGCGTTTTACGCCATCTATTACGTCACCTACAAGACCCGGCTGCGCAAGCGCCGCTCTCAGCCGCGCGCGGCGCTGTTCACCATGAACCGGGTGGAAACCCATATGACCTGGGTGCTGCTGGCGCTGGTGGCGATCGGGACCGTGGGTATCTTCTTCATGCAGAACGGCTTCCTGCTGTTCAAGCTCAATTCCTACAGCCAGATCTTCTCCAGCGACGTGTCCGGCGTGGCGCTCAAACGGTTCTTCTACTTCTTCATTCCGGCGATGCTGGTGGTCTATTTCCTGCGGCAGGATCTGCGCGCCTGGTTCTTGTTCCTGGTGGCGACGGTGGCGTTCGGCATTTTGACCTACGTGATCGTCGGCGGCACCCGCGCGAATATCATCATCGCCTTCGCGCTGTTCCTGTTTATCGGCATCGTGCGCGGCTGGATCACGCTGTGGATGTTGGCGGCGGCCGGCATATTCGGCGTGGTCGGCATGTTCTGGTTGGCGTTGAAGCGCTACAGCCTGGACGTCAGCGGCGCGGAAGCGTTTTATACCTTCCTCTATCTGACCCGAGACACTTTCTCGCCGTGGGAAAATCTGGCGCTGCTGCTGCAAAATTACGACAAGATCGATTTCCAGGGCCTGGCGCCGATCCTGCGTGATTTCTACGTCTTTATCCCAACGTGGCTATGGCCGGGCCGGCCGGACGTGGTGCTGAACTCGGCCAACTATTTTACCTGGGAAGTGCTGAACAACCACTCCGGGCTGGCGATATCCCCGACGCTGATCGGTTCGCTGGTGGTGATGGGCGGCGCGCTGTTCATCCCGCTCGGCGCGATTCTGGTGGGCATGATCATCAAGTGGTTCGACTGGCTGTATGAGTTGGGCAAAACCGAACCGAACCGCTATAAGGCGGCTATCCTGCAAGGATTCTGCTTCGGCGCGGTGTTCAACATGATTGTATTGGCGCGCGAAGGGGTGGACTCATTCGTTTCGCGCGTGGTGTTCTTCTGCATTATTTTCGGCGCCTGTCTGGTGCTGGCGAAGTTGCTGTATTGGCTGTTCGATACCGCCGGGCTCATCAAGGCCAGAGTGACGCGCGCCCGCGCGCTGGCCTCTCCCCCACGGGCGGACGGTCTTTTGTAAGGGTAATGACGACGATGGAAACAAAGATTTCGGTGCCGCAGTATGAGCTGCGCGGTTTCAGCCTGTGGGGCTTTCGCGATATGGCGCACTGCATGGACTTTTTGTTCGACGGCGGCCGAGTCAAACAGGGCACGTTGGTGGCCATGAATGCGGAAAAGATCCTGAAGGCGGAAGAGGACCCGGCGCTGCATGCGTTGCTGGATGAAGCGGAGTACAAGTACGCCGACGGCATCAGCATGGTGCGCTCGATTCGCCGCAAATACCCGGCGGCGGACGTTTCGCGCGTCGCGGGCGCCGATCTTTGGGAAGCCTTGATGCAGCGCGCCGGCCGTGAAGGCACGCCGGTCTTCCTGGTCGGCGGCAAGCCGGAGGTGCTGGCGGAAACCGAACGGAAGCTGCGCAGCCAGTGGAACGTTAACCTGGTGGGCAGCCAGGACGGCTATTTCAAACCGGAGCAGCGAGAGGCGCTGTTCGAGCGTATTCGCGCCAGCGGCGCCGCCATCGTGACGGTGGCGATGGGATCGCCGAAGCAGGAGATCCTGATGCGCGACTGCCGCAAGGTGCATCCGCAGGCGCTGTATATGGGCGTGGGCGGCACCTACGACGTGTTTACCGGCCATGTGAAGCGTGCGCCCAAGGTGTGGCAGAAACTCGGTCTGGAGTGGCTTTACCGCCTGCTCAGCCAGCCCAGCCGTATCGGCCGGCAGCTGAAGCTGTTGAAGTTTGTCGGCTACTACTACAGCGGTAAAATGTAATCGCTTATCCGGGGTGGAATGTGTCGGTTCGCCCCGGTCTGCTGTACCAATAATCTGCTTTTGCCTATTTCTCCCGCATATCTATAACCCCCAGCCCTAAACGTCGCCGCATTTATTCCATAAAGTTTTAAATTGCGGTTTGCTTATAGCGACGAAATGCGAAACGATACCGCCCGGAAATTATCCCTGGCCGCTGAAGCCTGATGCGACAGCGCTGAACGATGTTCTTCTCACGGTAACTTCGCTCCGACTACCCGTTGATGCCAACTCGAACGGCAGGGGATGATTTATTCTTTTAATAATGACAATAACGACCGGCAGCGGCCGGCAGGCAAACACAACCCGAGAAAAATTATTGAGGATTTATGGCACACAAAGAGAAACCGCAAGGGCTACACCGAGGCCTTGAGGCCCGGCACATCGAGCTTATCGCTCTCGGGGGCACCATTGGTGTCGGCCTGTTTATGGGATCGGCCAGTACGCTGAAATGGGCCGGGCCGTCGGTACTGCTGGCTTACATCATCGCCGGGCTGTTCGTGTTCTTCATTATGCGTTCGATGGGGGAGATGCTGTTCCTCGAGCCGGTCGCCGGGTCGTTCGCCGTTTACGCGCATAAATACATGAATCCCTATTTCGGCTACCTGACTGCCTGGGGGTACTGGTTTATGTGGATCGCCGTCGGCATTTCCGAGATCACCGCCATCGGGGTGTATGTGCAGTTCTGGTTCCCGGAAATACCGCAGTGGGTCCCCGCGCTGATCGCCGTGGCGATGGTGGCGCTGGCCAACCTGGCGGCGGTGCGCCTGTACGGTGAGCTGGAGTTCTGGTTCGCCATGATCAAGGTCACCACCATCATCGTGATGATTCTGGTGGGGCTGGGGGTGATCTTCTTCGGTTTCGGCAACGGCGGTGAACCTATCGGTTTCGCCAATCTGACGGCGCACGGCGGCTTCTTTGCCGGCGGCTGGAAGGGCTTCCTGTTTGCGCTGTGCATCGTGGTGGCGTCCTATCAGGGGGTTGAGCTGGTGGGCATTACCGCCGGGGAAGCCAAAAACCCGCAGGTGACGCTGAAACGTGCGATCAACAATATCCTGTGGCGCATCCTGATCTTCTATGTCGGCGCGATCTTCGTCATCGTGACCATCTTCCCTTGGAACGGCATCGGCACTACCGGCAGCCCGTTCGTGCTGACCTTCGCCAAGATCGGCATCGTCGCCGCTGCCGGCATCATTAACTTTGTGGTACTGACCGCCGCGCTTTCCGGTTGCAATAGCGGCATGTACAGCGGCGGCCGCATGCTGTACGCCCTGGCCAAGAATCGCCAACTGCCGGCGGCGCTGACCAAGCTTTCCGCCAGCGGCGTGCCGGTCAACTGCATCGCCGTCACCATCGGCTGCCTGTTGGTGGGCTCCGCGCTGAACTACATCATCCCTAATCCGGAGCAGGTGTTCGTCTATGTCTACAGCGCCAGCGTGTTGCCGGGCATGGTGCCGTGGTTCGTGGTGCTGATAAGCCAGCTCTATTTCCGCCGCGCGCACAAGGAAGCGATCAAAAACCACAGCTTTAAGTCGATCATGTTCCCGTATGTGAACTATCTGACCATCGCTTTTCTGGTTTGCGTGCTGGTCGGCATGGGAATCAACCCGGATACGCGAATTTCCCTGCTGGTCGGGGCGATTTTCTTAGCAGGCGTCAGCCTGTGCTACTTCGCTTTCGGCATGCATAAGAAACATCATCCGGCTGAAAATCGGGTAGAAACGCGGCAATAAACGGTGAAAAGGGGCTACGGAGTGCGCTTTCCTGCGCAGGAGTGAGCAAAGCGTAATCAAACGCAACATTTCTGCGAAAAAGCACTAGACAGGATTGGCGTAAATCCGTAGTATCCCCTCCCGCAACGGCGCTACGCGCCCGTAGCTCAGCTGGATAGAGCGCTGCCCTCCGGAGGCAGAGGTCTCAGGTTCGAATCCTGTCGGGCGCGCCATTAAGTTTGTGCGCAGGAGCTGCGGTGGTAATATTACCGCGTGAGTAAGAAGAAGTAGTAATGGTGGCTATAGCTCAGTTGGTAGAGCCCTGGATTGTGATTCCAGTTGTCGTGGGTTCGAGTCCCATTAGCCACCCCACTTCCTAAGCGAAGTGAAGATTTAGCAGTATTTTGTGACAGTGCGAAGGTGGCGGAATTGGTAGACGCGCTAGCTTCAGGTGTTAGTGTTCTTACGGACGTGAGGGTTCAAGTCCCTCTCTTCGCACCACGCAAAATATCTGATAAATATAAGATTTATATGGACAACGGTCTGATAAATCGGGTAGTATGAGCAACACAAATCGGCGAGTAGCGCAGCTTGGTAGCGCAACTGGTTTGGGACCAGTGGGTCGGAGGTTCGAATCCTCTCTCGCCGACCACTTTCAAAGAAACCGACGCAAGTCGGTTTTTTTACGCCTGCAGTTTATGAGGATGAGCACCTCCGCAGGAGGTTCGAGCCTCGCGAAGCGAAACAACGTTGCTTTAGCAACGGCCCGCTGGGCGTTACATCCTGGGGCGCGCGTCATCTTTCTCTCGCCGACCAGTTTCAAAGAAACCGACGTAAGTCGGTTTTTTTACGTCCGCCGTTTATGAGGGTAAGTCCTTCCCGCCGCGACGAAACGCATAGCGACCAACCCGTGCAGCATTGCACGGGTTTTTGCGTATCTGAACATTGGCATTTTGTCTCAACCGGCACGTGTGTAGGTTTTCAGCGACAATGTGGTTCGACGTTGTCGCCAGCTTGAGACACATAATTAATTGATTTTAAACATTAAAATTGGCTTTGGCTTAAGTCGTCGTTTTGCGGCGACAGCGCCAGATCGGCCGTGGGTAAAGAACGACAGGGGACGGCATGCTGAGAGAAAGTTAGGCGTAAATAAAAATTCAATATTTTCAATTAATTGAATGCTATTTTTTATAGAGACTTTCCTGGATCTGAAAGTTGGCACGCCAAGTGCAATACCTACAGCGTAGATGCTCATTCCATTTCTTATGTTCGCCTTAGGCTTCATAAACCCTGGGAATGACGCAGAGCCGATTTAGGGTGCCTATCGCCCACGAGAACGATGACTAACCCGTCATCACGCTCAGGGCAAAACGTTGAGTGAGGCACCGCCCCTGTTGTCCTAGACCTGATTGCTTCTTTATACACTTGCCATGCGGCAAGTGTTTTTTTTGCGCTTCAGCAAGCTAACGGGCAAAAAAAAGCGCGGCACCGAGGCCACGCTTTCTCTGCCGGGCGGGCGGTTATTCGCCGCCGTTCTGTTTCAGCGTCAACATCAGTCCTTCACGCCGCATCTGCGCCGCTTCATCCGAACGATGCAGTTTCTCCAGCGTATCGGCCAGCCAGGCGTAATCGTAGGCGTCCGGACGCTGTTTCAGCGCTTCGCGGAAGGCGTCGGCCGCCTGCTGCCACTCGCCGTGCTTCATCAGCAACTGCCCCAGCGTGCTGTTCAACAGCGGCGTCGCGCCGTGCTGCTTCATCTGCTGACGCAGCGCTTTCTCAAGCTGCTCGGGGTTGCCGGACTTCAGCCGTGGCAGCAACAGCACCAGGCGCTCGTCATATTGGCGTTTCAGGCCGTCGAGCACAATCTCCTGCGCCAGTTCGTGGTCGTTGCATTCGATCAGGTGCTCCACCATCGCGATTTGTAGCGGCACTTCGTGACGCGTCTTGCGGCTCTGATCTTTCCACCAGCGCTTCAGGCCTTCGCTGCCTTCGTCCGCCATCGCCTGATTCATCAGCCCGATGTAAGCCTGTTGCTGCAACGCCTGCAGCTGCTCTTCGCTGTGCAGTTCGATTTTACGCATCGACGGCAGCACTTCCAGCAGCGACGCATAGGCGCCGGTACGAAGATAGGCTTGTTCCGCCAGGCGCAACACTTCTGGATGGCGCGGCGCCTGGTTCAGCAAGCGATCGACGCCGTGGCGCGCGGCGTGGTTCTCGCCCTGCGCCAGCTGGATGCGAACCCGGGTGATATCCACCGGCAGCTGATCGGTATCGGCGGCTTCGGCGGCCCGCTCCAGATACTGATTGGTGCGGAAGTCATCGCCGCGTTGCTGCGCGGCCTCGGCGGCCAGCAGATAGTTCACCACCGGCTGTTCGGCGTGATCGGCGTTGCGCGTCATCAGTTTTTCAACCTGCTTGTAGTCGCCCTCCGCCAGTTTGATCAGCGCGGCTTTGGTTTGCTGACGCGCGCGGGTGCGCTTGCGGCCGATAAACCAACCGCGCGTGCGGGCGCCGGTACGGAAGATGCGGCGCAGGATCCACTCGATCGCCAGCAGCACCACGAACAGCAGCACCAACATGATCACCAGCCCGGTGACGCTGGTTTCAATATTGTAGTTATCGGTCTGGATCAGCACATAGCCCTGATGCCCGGCCAACATCGGCCCGAGCACCACGCTGGCGATCACCACCAGGAACAGAAATAGCACGCGTAACATGGCTTAACCCTCCTGATGAGCGGCAGGGGACTGGGTCATCAGGTTGCGCACCCGGGTCTGCATCACTTTCTCGAGCAGCGGCTGGCTTTTCAGCTGATCCGGCACGTCCATCGAGATCGACTGTTGGCTCAGGCTGTCCAGCTCTTCAAGGAAGGCCTTGGTCGCCGGATCGGTGGTGTCGAAATAGGCGCGCACCCAGGTGGAGACGGTTTCCAGCGACTGCTTGTAGGTCTCGTTCTGGTGACGCGGAATGGCCTGTGCGGCCACCAGCAGGCGCGAACGGATGTTTTCGCGCAGGTAGATGTCCTGATTCGGGGCCAGCAGCGGTTCGGCGCTGGTATCGCGACGGCGGATGGTGATGAAGTCGGCCATGAAATTGCGCCAGCTCTTGGCCAGGTTCTGCCGCCATTCGCCGATCGAGCCGGAGAGCTCGCTGCTGTTTTGATCCATCGGCGCTTCGTCGGTGTCGTTATCGGCCAGGCGTAGGTTATCCACCTGATTGGACAGCTGATTGACCTTGAGGATGATGCCGTCGTAATCGACCTGGGTCAGCGTAGAAAGCGTGCTGATGTCTTCGGTAATGGCGCGGCGCACGTCCAGCAGGCTCGGATCGTTCATGTCCGCCAGGCTGGCGTCGGCGCTTTTCAGCAGCGCGGCGGCGCTGGTCACGTCCTGATCGCTCCATAGCTTGCGGCCGGCCATTTTCACCAGGAAATCGGCCTGCGCCAGCAGCCAGGTTTTGGCGTCGCTGCCGGAGATGGTCGCCACTTTTTCCTGCAGCTCGCTCAGTTGGCGCGCCAGGTTTGCCTGCTCGCGATCGGCGGCGTCCAGGGTTTTACCCTGTTGTTGCAGCAGGCCTTCCAGCGCATTTCTTTCCTGCTGCTGGCTCTGCTTCACGCCGTCAAGCTGCTGCTGCAGCGCCTGATTGGCGGCGATCAGCTGTTGTGCCTGCTTGTGCGTATGGTAATAACCGCCCGCGCCGAGGGCGATGACCAGCACGATAGCGATCGCGCCGAGCACCGGGCCGGTGTTCTTGCCTTTGCGGCTGGCAGCGGCTGGCTGCTGGGAGCTCTCAACCGCGGTGGTGGGTTCTTCAACCGGGGCGGCTGGGGTATTTTGTTCCGTCATAGTGGCACATCCCATAGTCAGATTATTGTAGCGCGCGGATCAGCGCGTCATTATCGGCGTTGTCAGCTACCCGAATCGTACGCCAGCCCAATTCCCGGGCGAGGGTAGCCAGGCGTTCGCTCACTACTACCAGGCGGCAACGCAGCAGCCATGAAGAACGATAGTAATCAGGAACTAAAGTATAGAGCTGTTGTAACATTTCACCGCTGGTCACCACCAGCGTATCCACACCGGCGCGCTGCCAGTGGGCGCTTTGCTCGCTGCCGTCGTAGTGCACCGGGCTGCGTTGATAACATTCATAATAGCTGACGTCGGCGCCGCGCTCGCTCAGCGTCGACCCTAACAGTTCGCGGCCGCCGTTGCCGCGTAAAATCAGCGCGCGTTTGCCCGCCAATTTTTGCAGCGCCGGCAGCAACAGCAGCGTTTCGCTGATCTCGCGTTCGCGCGGGTATTCCACCGGCAAACTGCTGATGCGGTGCAGCGCCAGCCCGGTGGTGCGGCCGATGGCGTAATAAGCCAGGTGAGCGGGCCAGCTCAGCCCGGCGCGGCCGATAACCGAATCGGCATAACTCACCGAATGTTGCGACAGCACGAACACCAGATCGCCGGCGCTAAGCTGCTGCAACGCCTGCGGCAGCTTCGGCAGGTCGCCGCCCGGCGCGAAGTCGATCAGCGGTGCATGATAGGCAACCCGGCCGAGTGCGTGCAGCCGGCTCACTAACAGCTCCCCCGAAGGCGATGGGCGGGTTACCAGGATCGTCATGCCGGCGGATTTCCCTGATAAACCTCGCGCAGGATCTCGCGCGCGCCGCGCGCCAGCAACTCTTCCGCCAGCTCAATGCCCATCCGTTCGGCCTCGGCGGCCGGGCCGCGGCGTTCGCCGCGCACCATCTGGCTGCCGTCCGGCGCGCCGACCAGGGCGCGCAGCCACAGGCTGTCGCCATCCAGTTCGGCATAGCTGCCGATCGGCACCTGGCAGCCGCCTTCCAGGCGGGTATTCATCGCCCGCTCGGCGCGCACGCGGGTTTCGGTGGCCGCATGGTTCAGCGGCGCCAGCAGCGCGCGGGTGACGCTGTCGTCGAGACGGCATTCAATGCCGACTGCACCCTGGCCGACCGCCGGCAGGCACTCTTCGGCGCTCAGCGGGCTGCGGATGCGTTGCTCCAGGCCTAAACGCTTCAGGCCGGCCACCGCCAGGATAATCGCGTCGTAGTCGCCGTTGTCCAGCTTGGCCAGGCGAGTGCCGACGTTACCGCGCAGGTCACGCACGACAAGATCCGGGCGGCGTTCACGCAGCTGGCACTGACGGCGCAGGCTGGAGGTGCCGACCACGCTGCCCAGCGGCAGCTGATCGAGCGAGGCGAAACGATTGGAAACAAAAGCGTCGCGCGGATCTTCGCGTTCGCAAATGGTGGTCAAACCGAGCCCGGCAGGGAAATCGACCGGCACGTCTTTCATCGAATGCACGGCGATGTCGGCGCGGCCTTCCAGCAGCGCGAGCTCGAGTTCTTTAACAAACAGGCCTTTACCGCCGACTTTCGCCAACGGCGTATCCAGAATAACGTCGCCGCGGGTGACCATCGGCACCAACTCGACCTGCAGGCCGGGATGGCAGGCCATCAGACGTTGCTGCACATAATGTGCTTGCCAAAGTGCAAGCGGGCTTTGTCGGGTGGCAATTCGAATAATTTTGTCTAACATGCTTGTTACCGTTTTTATATTTCGCCATCCATCCTACCACTGAGAGTCAATACTGTCAGTGCAAGAAGCCGGAGGCGGAAAAAGGACAACGGAATCAAAGGGACGTGTGATGTGCTTTGGGGCAGTTAACACTGCGGGTAAATCGTTTAGGGAAGCGCTACAATAATTGTGAAGCGTTACCTCCTTTACGGTCAATCAGCAAGGTGTTAAATTGATCACGTTTCCAGCAATAAGTCGCCAAATATTCTTCTTACACTAACGGCGCTTATGGAATACGGGTTTTTTTCTAAACACCGGGATAATCAGGCGAGACGTCTTGTACCTCTACATCGAGACATTGAAGCAGAGACTGGATGCGATCAATCAGCTACGCGTCGATCGCGCCCTGGCGGCTATGAAGCCCGCGTTTCAACGGGTATACAGTCTGCTGCCCACCTTACTGCACCACCACCACCCGCTGATGCCGGGTTACCTGAACGGTAACGTTCCCCACGGCATTTGCCTCTACACGCCTGATGAAACTCAACAAGATTACCTGAACGATTTAGAAGACAAATGGGGTAGCCCGTTTGACAAACCGGCCAGCGGCGAGCTGCCGATCACCGGCGTCTATTCGATGGGCAGCACCTCGTCTATCGGCCAAAGCTGCAGCTCGGATCTCGACATCTGGGTCTGCCACCAGTCCTGGCTGGACAACGAAGAACGCACCCGCCTGCAGCAAAAATGCAGCCTGCTTGAGAAGTGGGCCGCGTCGATGGGGGTGGAAGTCAGCTTCTTCCTGATCGACGAAAACCGCTTCCGCCATAATGAAAGCGGCAGCCTGGGCGGCGAAGACTGCGGCTCGACGCAGCACATCCTGTTGCTGGACGAGTTCTACCGCACCGCGGTGCGCCTGGCCGGCAAACGCATCCTGTGGAACATGGTGCCGGGCGAAGAAGAAGCGCACTACGATGAATACGTGCTGTCGCTGTACGCGCAGGGCGCGCTGACGCCGAACGAGTGGCTGGATCTCGGCGGCCTGAGTTCGCTGTCGGCGGAAGAGTACTTCGGCGCCAGCCTGTGGCAGCTGTACAAGAGCATCGATTCGCCTTACAAGGCGGTGCTGAAAACACTGCTGCTGGAAGCCTATTCCTGGGAATACCCCAATACCCAACTGCTGGCGACGGACATCAAACATCGCCTGCACCAGGGCGAGATCGTCAGCTTCGGGCTCGACGCCTACTGCATGATGCTCGAGCGCGTCACCCGCTACCTGACCGACATCAACGACACCACCCGCCTCGATTTGGCCCGTCGCTGTTTCTACCTGAAAGTGTGTGAAAAGCTGTCGCTGGCCAAGGCCTGCGTCGGCTGGCGGCGCGAGATCCTCAGCCAATTGGTCAGCGAGTGGGGCTGGAGCGAAGAGCGTCTGGCGATGCTGGACAACCGCGCCAACTGGAAGATCGAGCGAGTGCGCGAAGCGCACAACGAACTGCTCGACGCGATGATGCAGAGCTACCGCAACCTGATCCGTTTCGCCCGCCGCAACAACCTCAGCGTCAGCGCCAGCCCGCAGGATATCGGCGTGCTGACCCGCAAACTGTATGCGGCGTTCGAAGCGCTGCCCGGCAAGGTGACGCTGGTGAACCCGCAGATCTCGCCGGACCTGTCGGAAAACGATTTAACCTTTATTCATGTGCCGGTTGGCCGCGCCAACCGCACCGGCTGGTACCTGTATAATCAGGCACCGGCTATGGATTCGATCGTCAGCCATCAGCCGCTGGAATATAACCGCTACCTGAACAAGCTGGTGGCCTGGGCCTATTTCAACGGCCTGCTGACGCCGCAGACCCGCCTGCACATCAAGAGCGGCAACCTGTGCGACACCGCCAAGCTGCAGGAGCTGGTGGCCGACGTTTCCCATCACTTCCCGCTGCGCCTGCCGGCGCCGACGCCGAAAGCGCTGTACAGCCCGTGCGAGATTCGCCATCTGGCAATCATCGTCAATCTGGAAAACGATCCGACCGCCGCCTTCCGCAATCAGGTGGTGCACTTCGATTTCCGCAAGCTGGACGTGTTCAGCTTCGGCCAGCAGCAGCAGTGTTTGGTGGGCAGCATCGATCTGCTGTATCGCAACTCCTGGAACGAAGTGCGCACCCTGCATTTCAGCGGCGAGCAGTCGGTGCTGGAAGCATTGAAAACCATTCTCGGCAAAATGCACCAGGACGCCGCACCGCCGGAGTCGGTGGAAGTGTTCTGCTACAGTCAGCACCTGCGCGGCCTTATTCGCACCCGCATTCAGCAGCTGGTGTCTGAGTGCATCGAGCTGCGCCTGTCCAGCACCCGGCTGGAACCCGGCCGCTTCAAGGCGGTGCGCGTCGCCGGGCAAACCTGGGGGCTGTTCTTCGAGCGCCTGAGCGTGTCGGTGCAGAAGCTGGAGAACGCGGTGGAGTTTTACGGCGCCATCTCCAACAACAAGCTGCACGGCCTGTCTATCAAGGTGGAAACCGATCAGGTGCATCTGCCGCCGGTGGTGGACGGCTTCGCCAGCGAGGGGATCATCCAGTTCTTCTTCGAAGACACCTCAGACGACAAGGGCTTCAACATCTATATTCTGGATGAGTCGAATCGGGTAGAGGTGTATCACCACTGCGAGGGCAGCAAAGAGGAGCTGGTGCGCGACGTCAGCCGCTTCTATTCCTCGTCGCACGACCGCTTTACCTACGGCTCCAGCTTCATCAACTTCAACCTGCCGCAGTTCTATCAAATCGTGCAGCTCGACGGGCGCACGCAGGTGATCCCGTTCCGCAGCAACGTGCTGTCCAGCCTGTGCGTGACGGTGGCCGACGGCGCCGCTCAGCCGCTGAAGCAGCAGTTCCAGCTGCATTGACGCCGCAAGGGCTCGGTTGCCGAGCCCTGCTTAGCCTCAGGAAAAACTCAGTTCCTCGCCGGCCTGCGCGCTGGCCGCTTCGCTGAGCAGTTGGTAAAACGGCTGCCCGCTGCGATCGCATACCCAGACGCCGTCGCGGTAGTTGAAGTGGTAACCGCCGGCCTTGGTGGCGAGCCACACCTGGTGCAGCGGCTCCTGGCGGTTGATGACGATTTTTGTGCCGTTTTCGAAGCTCAGCGTCATCACGCCGCCATTGGTTTCGTAATCGATATCCGCATCGCCGTCAAAATCGTCCAGTGTCTCTTCAATATTCAGCATCAGCTGGTCGGCCAACTGGTGAAACTCACTGTCGTTCATATTCAATTCCTATTGCTTTTCATGATCCACCTGCGATTATAGAGACCTTGGACGCATGAATTACAGGCATTAATGCAAATGAAAAAACAACTACGCTATGCGCTGATGGCCGTTCTGGTTACCGGCCTCGCCGGCTGTGGTCTGAAAGGCCCGCTTTACTTCCCACCTGCCGACTCCGCCGGCCAAAAAACGGCCAAACCGCCGGTGCAAACGGGCGATCAGGTGCAAAAGAACCAGCAGGAGCAGTCTGGCTCTCAGCAAAAACCGTCGATGGTTGCCCAGTAACACCCGGTTTGCGGTGGCGAGCGCCGCCGCAAAATCAAGACGGATAGCGCGTCCAGATAGCGGAGTATGATATGCAGTTCTCCAAAATGCACGGTCTGGGCAACGACTTTATGGTGGTCGATGCCGTTACACAGAATGTCTATTTTTCACCTGAGCTGATCCGCCGGCTGGCCGATCGGCACCTGGGCGTCGGCTTTGACCAGATGCTGGTGGTAGAACCGCCTTACGATCCCGAGCTGGATTTTCACTACCGAATTTTTAACGCCGACGGCAGCGAAGTGGCGCAGTGCGGCAACGGCGCGCGCTGTTTCGCGCGCTTTGTGCGGCTGAAAGGGTTGACCAACAAGCGCGATATCCGCGTTAGCACCCAAACCGGGCGCATGGTGCTCAGCGTCACCGACGACGATCTGGTGTGCGTCAACATGGGTGAGCCGAATTTCGATCCGCAGGCGGTGCCGTTCCGCGCCGCCAAGGCGGAAAAGACCTACATCATGCGCGCGGCGGAACATACCGTGCTGTGCGGCGTGGTGTCGATGGGCAACCCGCATTGTGTTTTGCAGGTGGATGATGTAAAAACCGCCAAGGTGGAGCTGCTTGGGCCGGTGCTGGAAGGGCACGAGCGCTTCCCGGAACGGGCCAACATCGGCTTTATGCAAGTGGTCAGCCGCGATCACATCAAGCTGCGCGTTTACGAGCGCGGCGCCGGTGAAACGCAGGCCTGCGGCAGCGGGGCCTGTGCGGCGGTGGCGGTCGGGATCCAACAGGAATTGCTGTCAGAAGAGGTGCATGTAGAACTGCCGGGCGGCAGCCTGCATATTCGCTGGAAAGGGCCGGGCAATCCGCTGTTTATGACCGGTCCGGCAACCCATGTCTATGACGGATTTATTCATCTATGAAAAGCGTAGAAGAACAGAGCGTCGCCGGCCTGGCGCTGGATGACGACGCCGTGATGCAGTACCTGCTGCAGAACCCGGATTTCTTTATTCGCAACGCGCGCCAGGTTGAGCAGATGCGCGTGCCTCACCCGGTGCGCGGCACCGTTTCGCTGGTGGAATGGCATCTGGCTCGTCAGCGCAATCACATCGAACGGCTGGAAGAAGAGATCACGCTGTTGATGGAGCAGGCCAGCGCCAACGAAGGGCTGTTCGCCAGGCTGCTGCACCTGCAGGCCGATCTGGCCACCGCCGACAGCCTGCAGGACATGCTAAACCGGCTGCAGCGCTGGGCGCGCGGCTTCGGTTTGGCCGGCGCCACGGTTCGGCTGTTCGCCGAGCGCTGGAATATCGGCGCGCCTTCCGATTTCACCCACCTGGCGCTGACGCGTTCGGCGTTCGAGCCGTTCCGCATTCAGCGGCTGGGCAGCGAACAACACTATCTCGGCAGCCTGAACGGCCCCGAGCTGCTGCTGCTGTTGCCGCAGGCCAAACAGATTGGCCAAATTGGCTCGGTGGCGCTGTCGATGTTGGGCGACGACGGCGAGCTGGGCATGGTGATCTTCAGCAGCCGCGATACGCAACATTATCAGCAGGGCATGGGTACGGTGATGCTCAATCAGCTGGCGCGCATGCTGCCGGCACTGCTGGAACGCTGGATCGAACGCGCATGACGCCGATTGCGCCCAGCCTGCAGCAGCCGGTGGACGCTTTTCTGCGTTATCTCAAGGTAGAACGGCAACTCAGCCCGCTGACGCAGCTCAGCTATTCACGCCAGCTGACGGCGCTGATGCGCCTGGCGCAGGAGATCGGCGTCACCGACTGGACGACGCTGGACGCCGCCCGGGTGCGCATGCTGGCGGCGCGCAGCAAACGCGCCGGTCTGCAGTCCGCCAGCCTGGCGCTGCGGCTCTCTTCGTTGCGTAGCTTCCTCGATTGGCTGGTCAGCCAGGGCGTGCTGCACGCCAACCCCGCGAAGGGCATCCGCACGCCGCGCAGCGGCCGCCATCTGCCGAAAAACATCGACGTCGATGAAATGAACCAGCTGCTGGAGATCGATCTCAACGATCCGCTGGCGGTGCGCGATCGCGCCATGCTGGAGGTGATGTACGGCGCCGGCCTGCGCCTCTCCGAGCTGGTGGGGCTGGATTGCCGCCATGTCGATATGGCGGCGGGCGAGGTGTGGGTGATGGGGAAAGGCAGCAAAGAACGCAAACTGCCGATTGGGCGCACCGCCGTCACCTGGCTGGAACACTGGCTGGCGATGCGCGATCTGTTTGGGCCGCAGGACGACGCCATGTTCCTGTCCAATCAGGGGCGACGCATCTCGACGCGCAACGTGCAAAAACGCTTCGCCGAATGGGGCGTGAAGCAGGGCGTCAATAGCCATATCCATCCGCACAAGCTGCGCCACTCCTTCGCCACCCATATGCTGGAGTCCAGCGGCGATCTGCGTGCGGTGCAGGAGCTGCTCGGCCATGCCAACCTGACCACCACGCAAATTTATACCCACCTCGACTTTCAACATCTGGCGAACGTGTACGATGCCGCGCATCCGCGCGCCAAACGGGGGAAATCCTGATGCATTTTTATCGCCCGCTGCGCCCGCTGGCGGCGCTGACTTTCGATCTGGACGACACGCTGTATGACAACCGTCCGGTGATCCGGCAAACCGAGCAGCAGTCGGTGGCCTTCCTGCAGAGCTACCATCCCGGCCTGAACGGCTTCCAGTCGGCGGATTTCCACCGCCTGCGCCAGGAACTGCGCGAGCAGGATCCGGAGATCTACCACGACGTCACCCAGTGGCGCTGGCGCGCCATTCATCTGGCGTTGAGCCGGCAGGGGCTGCGCGACGCCGAAGCGGCGATCGGGGCCGATGCGGCGATGCAGAATTTCGCGCTGTGGCGCAGCCGTATTGAGGTGCCGGAAGCGACCCATGCCACGCTGAAGGCGCTGGCGGCGCGCTACCCGCTGGTGGCGATCACCAACGGCAACGCCGATCCGGCGCAGTGCGGCCTGGACGGCTACTTTCAGTTTGTGCTGCGTTCCGGGCCGGACGGGCGCGCCAAGCCGTATCAGGACATGTATCACCTGGCCGTCGAGCGGCTGGGTGTGGCGCCCGAGCAGATCCTGCACGTGGGCGACGATCTGACCACCGACGTGGCCGGCGCGCTGCGCGCGGGGCTGCAGGCCTGTTGGATCAACGATCGGCAACGCAGCCTGATGCAGGCCGCCGACAGCCGCCTGCTGCCGCATATTGAGATTTCGCAGTTGGCATCGCTGACAGCATTGTTATAATCCCTGCCAGAACTCTGTATAAATTTCCAGTGAAAAACCCGTCGCCGGCGGGTTTTTCCTTAACCATTAGTGGTGCCTATGGACGTCTCCGATCTGCTCGACAGCCTGAATGAAAAACAACGTGAAGCCGTGGCGGCGCCGCGCAGCAACCTGTTGGTTCTGGCCGGAGCGGGCAGCGGCAAGACGCGGGTGCTGGTGCATCGCATCGCCTGGCTGCTGTCGGTGGAGAACTGCTCACCGTATTCGATCATGGCGGTGACCTTCACCAACAAGGCGGCGGCGGAAATGCGCCACCGTATCGAACATCTGATCGGCACCAGCCAGGGCGGCATGTGGATCGGCACTTTCCACGGTCTGGCGCACCGCCTGCTGCGCGCTCATCATCTGGAAGCCAACCTGCCGCAGGATTTCCAGATCCTCGACAGCGACGACCAGTTGCGGTTGCTCAAGCGCATCATCAAGGCGCTGAACGTCGACGAGAAACAGTGGCCGCCGCGTCAGGCGATGTGGTACATCAACGGCAAGAAAGACGAAGGCCTGCGCCCGCAGCACGTCGAGACCTACAACAACCCGGTAGAGGCCACCTGGCTGCGTATCTACCAGGCCTATCAGGAAGCCTGCGATCGCGCGGGGCTGGTGGATTTCGCCGAGCTGCTGCTGCGCGCGCACGAACTGTGGCTGAACAAGCCGCATATCCTCAACCACTATCGCGAACGTTTCACCAACGTGCTGGTGGACGAATTCCAGGATACCAACAGCATCCAGTACGCCTGGATCCGCCTGCTGGCGGGCGGTAACAGCAACGTGATGATCGTCGGCGACGATGACCAGTCTATCTACGGCTGGCGCGGCGCGCAGGTGGAAAACATCCAGCGCTTCCTGAAGGATTTCCCCGGCGCGGAAACCATCCGCCTGGAGCAGAACTACCGTTCCACCAGCAACATCCTGAAAGCGGCCAACACCCTGATCGCCAACAACGACGGGCGCATGGGGAAAAACCTGTGGACCGAAGGCGGCGAAGGCGAGCCGATTTCCCTCTACTGCGCCTTCAACGAACTCGACGAAGCGCGCTTCGTGGTCAACCGCATCAAGACCTGGCAAGACAACGGCGGCGCGCTGAACGATTGCGCCATTTTGTACCGCAGCAACGCCCAGTCGCGTGTGCTGGAAGAGGCGCTGCTGCAGACGGCGATGCCGTACCGCATCTACGGCGGCCAGCGGTTCTTCGAACGTCAGGAAATCAAGGATGCGCTGGCTTACCTGCGCCTGATCTCCAACCGCAACGACGACGCGGCCTTCGAGCGCGTGGTCAACACCCCGACGCGCGGCATCGGCGATCGCACCCTCGACGTAGTGCGCCAGGCGGCGCGCGATCGCCAGCTGACGCTGTGGCAGGCGACGCGTGAACTGATGCAGGACAAGGTTCTGGCCGGCCGCGCCGCGTCGGCGCTGCAGCGCTTCATCGAGCTGGTGGAGTCGCTGGCGCATGAAACCGCCGATATGCCGCTGCACGTGCAGACCGATCGGGTGATCCGCGACTCCGGGCTGTTCATCATGTATGAGCAGGAAAAGGGCGAGAAGGGACAGGCGCGCATCGAAAACCTTGAGGAACTGGTGACGGCGACGCGCCAGTTCAGCTATCAGGAAGAAGATCAGGATCTGATGCCGCTGCAGGCATTCCTGTCGCACGCGGCGCTGGAAGCGGGCGAAGGCCAGGCCGACGCCTATCAGGACGCGGTGCAGCTGATGACCCTGCACTCGGCCAAGGGGTTGGAGTTCCCGCTGGTGTTTATCGTCGGCATGGAAGAAGGCATGTTCCCGAGCCAGATGTCGCTGGACGAAGGCGGCCGTCTGGAGGAGGAGCGCCGTCTGGCCTATGTGGGCGTGACGCGCGCCATGCAGAAACTGACGCTGACCTATGCCGAAACGCGCCGTCTGTACGGCAAAGAGGTTTATCACCGGCCGTCGCGCTTTATCGGCGAATTGCCGGAGGAGTGCGTGGAAGAAGTGCGCCTGCGCGCCAGCGTATCGCGCCCGGTCAATCACCGCCGCATGGGCACGCCGATCAGCGAGAACGACACCGGTTACAAGCTGGGCCAGCGCGTGCGTCATCCCAAGTTTGGCGAAGGCACCATCGTCAATCTGGAGGGCAGTGGCGAGCACAGCCGGCTGCAGGTCGCCTTCCCGGGTGAGGGCATCAAATGGCTGGTGGCGGCCTACGCGCGTTTGGAAACGGTATAAAGAGAGAGGCGTTGCAGGGGCCAGCCCCTGCAACCTTTCACGATCAGTGAGGGTACCGGTCGCCGACCTGTGCGGTGGCATACCAGCGCATCACCGCTTCGGTGCCTTCACCGCCTTCCTGCGGCGCCCACTGCATGCAGTCTTCTTCGGTCAGCGCCTGATACGGGCCCTGCTTCACTTCGAACACTACGCCGCCGGCATCGACCGACAGCACCGCATGCCAGGTAAAGGCCGGCATCTCCAGCACTTTGGTTTCTTCGCCGAGCAGGGTGCGCTGTGTTACAACGCCGTCATCGTTGAACTGCAGCACCACAAAGCGGCCGCGCAGCGGCGTCAGCAGCTCCCAGGTTTGCGGATGGCGGTGCGGGCGGATATAGGTGCCGGGTTCCATGGCGATCGCCAGGCGTTGCACCGGGTCGCTCAGCTCTTCGTGTAAGGTGCGGTGCGCGCGCAGGCGGGCCACGCTGGCGGCCTGTTCGCTCATCGCGGTCAGTTCATGGGCGGTAATCTGTTTCATCATTTAAATCCGCATGCTTGTCGTACCATTAGGGTGATGTCATCTTAGCAACATTCTTGGTGGCGGTAAGCGATCGCCGCGACTTTTTCAGTACGGTTTAAGCCCCATTTCTGCTATTGATCATCGTGATGATTTGTTGCGCAATTATCCCGCCTAACGTGTTGACAGGCTTTTTCTTCTCGGCGTAACATGCGCGCACTATTATCATTGAGGACAGACGCCTTGGACACACCCAGTAGATACTGGCTCACTGACCTGCGCCGCAGGTATAACTTCTAAGGCTCTCCGTTTTTGCTGATAGCCTTCGTGGTTGTCGGCGACCCCGCAAAGTGTCGCTATGAGTCAGATCTCTTCATGGTCTGAAACAAATCGGTGATACGCATCCCCTCTGTTTCTGTGCTTCAACGCGTTGTCCGCACCCGTTACCTTCACGGAGTTTTGGCACATGCTGAGCGCTTTTAAATTAGATAACCGCCGCTTGTCCCGTCTGGAACTGGACGACTCGGATGATCTCACGTCATCGCTGTGGGTTGATCTGGTCGAGCCGGAAGAGGGCGAGCGTGAGCGCGTGCAGAATGAGCTGGGACAAAGCCTGGCGACGCGTCCCGAACTGGACGACATCGAAGCCTCCGCCCGTTTCTTCGAAGACGAAGACGGTCTGCATATCCACTCCTTTTTCTACTTTGAAGATGCGGAAGATCACGCCGGCAACTCCACGGTGGCGTTCACCATCCGCGACGGCCGCCTGTATACCCTGCGTGAGCGTGAACTGCCGGCGTTCCGCCTGTACCGCATGCGCGCCCGCAACCAGACGATGCTCGAAGGCAACGCTTACGAACTGCTGCTGGATCTGTTCGAGACCAAGATTGAACAGCTGGCGGACGAGATAGAGAATATCTACAGCGATCTGGAACAGCTCAGCCGGGTGATCATGGAAGGGCATCAGGGCGACGAATACGACGCCGCGCTCTCGACGCTGGCGGAGCTGGAAGATATCGGCTGGAAGGTGCGTTTGTGCCTGATGGATACCCAGCGCGCGCTCAACTTCCTGGTGCGCAAGGCGCGTTTGCCGACCGGCCAGCTGGAGCAGGCGCGTGAAGTGCTGCGCGACATCGAATCCCTGCTGCCGCACAACGAATCGCTGTTCCAGAAGGTGAACTTCCTGATGCAGGCGGCGATGGGCTTCATCAACATCGAACAGAACCGTATTATCAAGATCTTCTCGGTAGTGTCGGTGGTGTTCCTGCCGCCTACGCTGGTGGCTTCCAGCTACGGCATGAACTTCGAATTCATGCCGGAACTGAAATGGTCGTTCGGCTACCCGGGCGCGATCACGCTGATGATCCTGGCGGGCCTGGCCCCTTACCTGTACTTCAAGCGCAAGAACTGGCTGTAACCCGGCGACGCCGGGCTCAGCGCAGCTTGCGCTGGGTATAGAGCGCGTCGAGGGTGAACAGGATCAGCGCCGCCCAGATAAAGCCGAAGGTCACCAGCTTGTCCTGGCCGACGGTCTCGCCGTAGAAGGTGACCGCCAGCAGGAACATCAGCGTCGGGCCGAGATACTGGAAGAAACCGAGCGTCGACAGGCGCAGCCGGGTAGCTGCCGCGGTGAAGCACAGCAGCGGCACGGTGGTGACGATGCCGGCGGCGACCAGCAGCAGGTTCAGCGACCACGGGTTGGCGCTCAGGTGGCTGGTGGGGCTGTCGGCGAACAGGAACAGATAGGCCGCCGCCACCGGCAGCAGCCACAGCGTTTCAATCAGCATGCCGGTCTGCGCGTCGATGGCGATTTTCTTGCGCAGCAGGCCGTAGAAGGCAAAGCTGAACGCCAGCCCCAGACCGATGATCGGCAACGACCCGAACTGCCAGAGCTGCACCAGCACCCCGGTGAACGCCAGCGCCACCGCCACCCACTGCATGCGGCGGAAACGTTCGCCGAGAAACAGCATCCCCAACAGCACGTTAACCAGCGGGTTGATGAAGTAGCCCAGGCTGGCTTCCAGCATATGGTGATTGTTCACCGCCCAGATGAACAGCAGCCAGTTGCCGCCGATCAACAGCGCGGTGACCGCCAGCAACAGCAGCCGTTTGCGATTTTGGCAGGCGGCGCGCACTTTAGGCCAGTTGCGGCCCAGCGTGATCAGCGCCAGCATGAAGAAAAACGACCAGATGATCCGGTGGGTGAGGATCTCATCCGCGGACACTTGCTGGATCAGTTTGAAATAAGCCGGGGCGATGCCCCACATAAAATAGGCGGCCAGGGCAAAGAAAATGCCCTGACGCGTTTGCTTTGCGTCCATGACGTCACTCTGGTGGGGAACTTAAGATGCGGTGAGTGTACTGAAGACGCTCACCGCACACAATCATCAGCCGACCAGGTAGGTGGCGGTGGCGGTCGCGATATGCAGGCCGTCGTGGTTATGCAGTTCTACGCGCGCGACGGCGACTTTGTTGCCGCTGCGCAGCACGCTGGCGGAGGCGACGAAGTGCTCGCCGCGGCCGGGGCGCAGGTAGTCGACGCGCAGGTCGATGGTGCCCATGCGCGACAGCTTGGCGGCGATCTCCTCTTCGACCAGCGGCTCCAGGCGCGTCAGCACGCCGCCGGCGCAGGCCAACCCGGCGGCGACGTCAAGCACGGCGGCGATCACGCCGCCGTGCAGAATTTCCTGCGCGGCGTTGCCCACCAGCTTGCGCTGGTTGGTGAAGCTCAGCTCGACGTAGTCATCGTCGAAGCGGCGCAGCTCCAGGCCAAGCTCGCGGTTGAACGGCATGTGGTAGACAAAAATTTCGCCGATCTTGCGGCGGGCGGCTTCCAGGGTCAGTGGTGTTGTCGACATAGCGGGTTTCCGTTTTTCTTTTGCGTTTTAAGGGAGCTAACTGGTCAGTCCAGGTTAATGGAATGTTGATTTTATGCTTAACCTTTGTTGCTTGCCAGCCCGTTTAGGCAAAAGAGTCACGCGCGCGTTGGTGTCATGCTGAACGATATTGTGTAATCATACCCGGTGGGTGTGTACCGATGAAAAAATGGGGAAGTGTGTGTCAACCGCAGCAGTGATTAACAGAGAGTTGCTGGCCGAGCAGGTATTGCGCGATACCTTCGGCTACCAGCAATTCCGTCCGGGGCAGCAAACGATTATCAATGCCGCGATCGGCGGGCAGGATTGCCTGGTGGTGATGCCGACCGGCGGCGGCAAGTCGTTGTGTTACCAAATCCCTGCGCTGGTGATGGACGGCCTGACGCTGGTCGTTTCTCCGCTGATCTCGCTGATGAAGGATCAGGTCGACCAACTGTTGGCCTACGGCGTTTCCGCCGCCTGCTACAACTCGACGCAAACCCGCGAGGAGCAGCTGGAGGTCATGGCCGGCTGCCGCAACGGCACCATCAAGATGCTGTACATCGCGCCGGAGCGGCTGATGATGGAAAGCTTCCTCAACCTGCTCGATCACTGCCCGCCGGCGATGCTGGCGGTGGATGAGGCGCACTGCATCTCCCAATGGGGCCACGACTTCCGGCCGGAATACCGCGCGCTGGGGCAGTTGAAACAGCGCTTCCCGTCGATGCCGGTGATCGCGTTGACCGCCACTGCCGACGAAGCCACGCGCGGCGATATCGTGCGTCTGCTGTCGCTGCAGGATCCGCTGGTGCAGGTCAGCAGCTTCGACCGACCGAACATCCGCTACACGCTGGTGGAAAAATTCAAACCGCTCGACCAGCTGTGGCGCTTCGTGCAGGATCAGCGCGGCAAGAGCGGCATTATCTATTGCAACAGCCGCGCCAAGGTGGAAGACACCGCCGCGCGCCTGCAAAGCCGTGGCCTGAGCGTCGGCGCTTACCACGCGGGGCTGGACAACGATCGCCGCGCCCAGGTGCAGGAGGCGTTCCAGCGTGACGATCTGCAGGTGGTGGTGGCCACCGTCGCCTTCGGCATGGGCATCAACAAACCCAACGTGCGTTTCGTGGTGCATTTCGACATCCCGCGCAATATCGAATCCTATTATCAGGAGACCGGCCGCGCCGGGCGCGACGGCCTGCCGGCCGAAGCCATCCTGCTGTACGATCCGGCCGACATGGCCTGGCTGCGCCGCTGTCTGGAGGAGAAACCCGCCGGGCAACAGCTGGACATCGAGCGTCACAAGCTGAACGCCATGGGCGCTTTCGCCGAGGCGCAAACCTGCCGTCGCCTGGTGCTGCTCAACTACTTCGGCGAAGGCAAGCACGAAAACTGCGGCAACTGCGATATCTGCCTCGATCCGCCCAAGCGCTACGACGGGCTGGAGGACGCACGCAAGGCGCTGTCTTGCGTGTACCGCGTCGGCCAGCGCTTCGGCCTCGGGTACATCGTGGAAGTGCTGCGCGGATCCAACAATCAGCGCATTCGCGAATACGGTCACGACAAGCTGCCGGTGTACGGCATTGGCCGCGATCAAACCACGGAGCACTGGACCAGCGTGCTGCGTCAGCTGATCCACCTGGGCTTTATCACCCAGAACATCGCCATGCACTCGGCGCTGCAATTGACCGAGGCGGCGCGTCCGGTGTTGCGCGGCGAGGTGGCGCTGCAGCTGGCGGTGCCGCGCATTCAGAGCCTGAAGTCGCGCAGCAGCGCCAACCAGAAATCCTACGGCGGCAATTACGATCGCAAGCTGTTCGCCAAGCTGCGCAAACTGCGCAAGTCGATCGCCGACGAAGAAAACATTCCACCCTACGTGGTGTTCAACGACGCCACGCTGCTGGAAATGGCCGAACAGATGCCGATCAAGGCCGGCGATCTGCTGAGCGTCAACGGCGTGGGGCAGCGCAAACTGGAGCGTTTCGGCGCGCCCTTTATGGCGATGATCCGCGACCATCTCGACAATGACGAAGACTGAGGGCGATAAATCATGCTGATGCTGTTTCTCACCGTGGCGCTGGTGCATCTGATTGCGCTGATGAGCCCGGGGCCGGACTTCTTTTTCGTGTCGCAGACCGCCGCCAGCCGCTCGCGCCGCGAGGCGATGATGGGCGTGGTCGGCATTTCGCTCGGCATCGTGGTATGGGCCGGCGTGGCGTTGATGGGGCTGCATCTGATCCTGCAGAAGATGGCCTGGCTGCATCAGATAATCATGGTCGGCGGCGGCATTTACCTGTGCTGGATGGGGTCGCAACTGCTGCGTTCCGCGCGGGCGCAGCAAGCTCCGCCGGCGGCAGAGGCCCAGGTGGCGTTGCCGAAGGCCGGGCGCAGCTTTATTCGCGGCTTCTTGACCAACCTGTCCAACCCGAAAGCGGTGATCTATTTCGGCAGCGTGTTCTCGCTGTTCGTCGGCGACAGCGTCGGCGCCGGGGCGCGTTGGGGGCTGTTCTTGCTGATCGTCGCCGAGACCTTCGTCTGGTTCAGCCTGGTGGCGGTGGTGTTCGCGCTGCCGGCGATGCGCCGCGGTTATCAGCGGTTGGCCAAGTGGATAGACGGGGTGGCTGGCGTGCTGTTTACTGGCTTCGGGTTACACCTGATCTTTACCCGCTAACCGGCATTGAAATGCCCAAGGCCGAGCAGCGATGCCCGGCCTTTTTTGTCAGGCTTTGCGGGCGGTCGCCAGCAGCCCCGCCACCAAAATGAACAGCGAACCGAACACCCGGTTGAGCAGCTGCATTTGACGCGGGGTCTTCAGCCAGCCGGCGATGCGCGTCGCCAGGGTGGCGTAACCGATCATCACCAGAATATCCACCACCACGGTGGTGACGCCGAGCACCAGATACTGTTCGGCCTGCGGCTGATGGGGCAAGATGAACTGCGGGAACAGCGCGGCGAGGAACACGATGCTTTTCGGGTTGGTCAGGTTGACCAGCACTGCGCGGCGGAACAGGCGGCGGCGCGGCATGCTGCCCGCCAGCGCATGCAGATCCAGCGCGCCGGCGGCGCGCCATTGCTGGATGCCGAGCCACACCAGGTAGGCGGCGCCCAGCCATTTCAGCAGCTCGAACGCCAGCAGCGATTGCGATATCAGCGCGCCGAGGCCGATGCCCACCAGCACGATGTGCGCGCTCAGCCCGACCTGCAGCCCGGCGATTGACGCGGCGGCGCCGCGATAGCCGTGGCTGATGCCGGTGCTCATGGTGTTGATGGCGCCGGATCCGGGGGACAGGCTAAGGATAAGCGTGGTCAGCAGGTAGGTTAACCACCAGTCCAAGGTCATGGTTCTCGGCTCCCTGAAAGTGTCGTTTTGTGCCACAATGCGCCGAGGCGGCGCCGTTTTTTGTCAGAATTGAATCACAATACGCTAGTATGATTTCTTGTGCCAGCGGTCACATTTTCCGCCGGCTCCACAGGGAAAACGCTCTCGATGACCTCGTTCACTCTCAGCTCCGATGACTGGTTAACGCGTGAAACGCAGTTCGCTGCCTTCGCCACCGGGCCGCTGCTGGATTTCTGGCGGCAGCGCGAAGAAGGCGAGTTCAGCGGCGTGGACGGCGTGCCGATCCGCTTTGTGCGCTTCCGTTCCGCGCGGCATCAGCGGGTGGTGGTGGTCAGCCCCGGCCGCATCGAAAGCTACGTGAAATACCCTGAGGTGGCCTACGACCTGTTCCACTGCGGTTACGACGTGGTGATCGTCGATCATCGCGGCCAGGGGCGCTCCGGGCGTTTACTGGCGGATAGGCACCGCGGTCATGTGGTAAACTTTGCCGACTACGTGGACGATTTCGAGCAGCTGTGGCTGCACGAGGTCGAGTCGCGCGGTTACCGGCAGCGTTTCGCGCTGGCGCATTCGATGGGCGGCGCGATCCTGGCGCAGTTCCTGCAGCGCCGGCCGCAGGCGTTCGACGCGGCGGCGTTTTGCGCGCCGATGTTCGGCATCCAGCTGCCGATGCCGGGCTGGCTGGCCGACCGCATTCTCGACTGGGTGGAGACACGCCCGGCGATCCGTGATTATTACGCGGTGGGCACCGGCCAGTGGCGTCCGCTGCCCTATGTGGTCAACGTGTTGACCCACAGCCGCGAGCGCTACCGGCGCAGCCTGCGTTATTACGCCGACTATCCCGAGCTGCAGGTGGGCGGGCCGACTTACCATTGGGTGCGTGAGAGCATCCGCGCCGGCCGGCAGATCATCGCGCAGGCCGGGAAAATCACAACGCCGCTGTTGCTTTTGCAGGCCGGTGAAGAACGGGTGGTCGACAACCGTTCGCACCAGGCTTTTTGTCAGGCTCTGTCAGACGCGGGGCGCCCTTGCGAAGGGGGGCTGCCGTGGGTTATCAACGGCGCACGCCATGAGATCCTGTTCGAGCGGGACGCGATGCGCGCCGAAGCACTGAACGCAATCCTGCGCTTCTTTGCTCAACACTTAGGCGGCGCGCTGCCGCCGACAACTCCATCAGAGGTTAGAACATAACGCTATGTATCACGTCGTCGCTTCCGATTTAGATGGCACGCTGCTGTCTCCCGACCATACCCTGTCGCCGTACGCCAAAGAAACGCTGAAGTTGCTGACCCAGCGAGGCGTGCATTTCGTGTTCGCCACCGGCCGCCACCACATCGACGTGGCGCAGATCCGCGACAGCCTGGAAATCAGCGCCTTTATGATCACCTCCAACGGCGCGCGGGTGCACAACACGGCCGGCGAGCTGATCTTCAGCCATAACCTGGACGGGGATATCGCCCGCGATCTGTACGGCATGCTGCACGACGATCCGCAGATCACCACCAACGTCTACCGCAACGACGATTGGTTTACCAACCGCGAAAGCCCGGAGCAGGAAGAGTTCTTCCAGGAGTCTGTGTTCAAATATCAGCTGTTCGAGCCGGGCCTGCTGGAAACCGACGGCGTCTGCAAGGTTTACTTCACCTGTGAAGACCACGAGCGATTACTGCAGGTGGAAGACGCCATCAACGCCCGCTGGGGTGATCGGGTCAACGTCAGCTTCTCGTTCCCGACCTGCCTGGAAGTGATGGCGGGCGGCGTGTCGAAAGGGCATGCGCTGGAAGAAGTGGCCAAGATCATCGGTTATACGCTGCAAGAGTGCATCGCCTTCGGCGACGGCATGAACGATCTGGAGATGCTGTCGATGGCCGGCAAGGGCTGCATCATGCGCGATGCGCATCAGCGCCTGAAGGATATGCTGCCGGAGCTGGAGGTGATCGGTTCCAATGCCGATAACGCGGTGCCGCACTACCTGCGCAAGATGTTCCTCTGAAATAACCTTTAAATAATCAGGGCGCCTTGCGGCGCCCTTGTTATTACTTGTGCTGGCCCTGCTTCTGCAGGAACTGCACGCCCTTGTCCGGGAAGTCGGTGAACACGCCGTCGACGCCGGCCTGGTTGTAAATCACGTCATACAGCTGGTTTACGTCGGTCACGTACTTCGGCAGCGCATCGGCGCGGATGGTGAACGGGTGCACCGCCAGCTTGCTGGCGTGCGCTTCTTTCACCATGTCGGTCAGCACGATGTGGCCCGGTTTGGATTGATCCGCCACCACCAGCATGTGGTAGTCCGGCCCGATGCCGTCGGCATACTGAGCGATTTTCTTCATCGCGCCCGGTTTGAACATCCAGTCATAGTCGTATTCCACCCACTTGCCGTCGGCTTTCTGCTCGTAGGTTTCCTGCCAGTCGTTGTAGGCGATCAGCTGCACCAGCTTCAGATCCATGCCCAGCTTCGGCTCCAGCTCGTTCTTGATGCGTTTGAGCTCGTTGGCGTCGAAGCACTGCAGGTAGACGTTGTCGTTCTTGCCGGTGTAGCCGTACTGCTTGAGCACCGCCAGCACTTTGCTGGAGATGTCTTTGCCTTCCTGCTTGTGGAACCAAGGCGCTTTGATTTCAGGATAGATGCCGATGTTTTTGCCGGTCGAATGGTTCAGACCCTGTACGAATTCGATCTCTTCCTGGAAGGTGTGGACGCGGAAGTCGGATTTGCCCATCGGGAAGCGGCCAGGGTAGCCCTGTACCTTCTTGCCGTTTTCGATGTCAAAGCCTTCGGTGAACTTCAGCGATTTGATCTCCGCCAGCGTAAAGTCGATGGCGTAATAACGGCCGTCTTTGCGTGCGCGGTTCGGGAAACGTTCGGCGACGTCGGTGACGCGATCGAGGTAATGGTCGTGCAGCACCACCAGCTCGTTGTCCTTGGTCATCACCAGATCTTGCTCGAGGTAATCGGCGCCTTGCGCGTAGGCCATCGCCTTCGCCGGCAGGGTGTGTTCCGGCAGGTAGCCGCTGGCACCGCGGTGGGCGATCACCACTTTGTCCGCCGCCTGCGCGGCGCTGACCATTGAGGTGGCGAGAATGATCCCTGTCAGCAGGGCTTTGACTTGAGTCCGCATTCCGTTTTCTCCGTGTTGTTGGGGGCAGGGTAGTAAAAAGGCCGCAGGGCGGCCTTTAAATCATGCAAAAGTCGTGTGACGGTTAGCCGCGCTTGCCGGCAGCGATTTCCGCGTGGTGTTTCTTCTCGTTCAGCATGGTCAGCAGCAGCAGGATAACCGCCAGCACGCCGCCGCCGATCATCACCATGAAGCCGCCGTCCCAACCGAAGAAGTCTACGGTGTAACCGACGATGGCGCTGGCCGCAACCGAGCCGCCCAGGTAGCCGAACAGGCCGGTGAAGCCCGCGGCGGTGCCGGCGGCTTTCTTCGGCGCCAGCTCCAGCGCGTGCAGGCCGATCAGCATCACCGGACCGTAGATCAGGAAGCCGATGACCAGCATACAGATCATATCCACGGTCGGGTTACCGGCCGGGTTCATCCAGAACACCACGGTGGCGATGGTCACCAGCGTCATGAAGAACACGCCGGTGGCGCCGCGGTTGCCTTTGAACACTTTGTCCGACATCCAGCCGCACAGCAGGGTGCCCGGGATACCGGCGTATTCATACAGGAAGTAGGCCCAGGAAGACTTGTCCAGCGCGAAGTGCTTCACTTCTTTCAGGTAGGTCGGCGACCAGTCCAGAATGCCGTAACGCAGCAGGTAGACGAACACGTTGGCGACCGCGATGTACCACAGCAGCTTGTTCGGCAGGATGTACTGCATGAAGATCTGCTTGGCGGTCAGCTCTTCTTCGTCTTTTTCGCTGTAGTCGTCCGGGTAGTCGTTTTTGTACTCTTCAATCGGCGGCAGGCCGCAGGATTGCGGGGTGTCGCGCATCAGGCCGAAGGCGATCAGGGCCACCAGGATGGCGCCGAAGGCCGGCATGTACAGCGCCGCGTGCCAGTCGTTGAACCAGGCCATGCCCAGCAGGAACAGCAGCGGCGGCAGGCCGCCGCCCACGTTGTGGGCGCAGTTCCAGATGGAGACGATGCCGCCGCGTTCTTTCTGCGACCACCAGTGCACCATGGTGCGGCCGCACGGCGGCCAGCCCATGCCCTGGAACCAGCCGCACAGGAACAGCAGGACGAACATGATGGCGATGCTGGAGGTTGCCCACGGCACGAAGCCCATGAACAACATCACCGCCGCCGCCAGGATCAGGCCGGCAGGCAGGAACACTCGCGGGTTGGAACGGTCGGAGACCGAACCCATGATGAATTTGGAGAAGCCGTAGGCGATGGAGATGCCCGACAGCGCGAAGCCGAGGTCACCGCGGCTGAAGCCTTGTTCGATCAGGTAAGGCATGGCCAGGGTGAAGTTCTTACGCACCAGATAGTAGGCGGCGTAACCGAAGAAGATCCCCAGGAAAATTTGCCAGCGCAGCTTACGGTAGAGCGGGTCTACCTTATCGCTCGGCACACGGGCGATGTGTGCGGCCGGCTTAAAAATACTCAACATGAGCGCCTCCGATGGCTTTATCTGTTATCACATCAATATGACCTTTTACGTTCATTTGATGATTGAGCGGATATCGAATGTGGTGTTTTTGTGTTCCATAACGAGCGCCATTGTCATCAAATACGCCTGGTGTCGCTGTGACGAATGGCGCAATTGTTACACTTTCATGAAACCACGGCGGATTTTGAGCGATTCGTTAACGTTATGAAATAGAAAAACGTCCAAAAATCGTGATTATGATCACATTGATGGTTTTTTGTGGACATTTTTATTTCGTTTCATGTTCGTTATTGTTCCTTATCAAACAAAGACCCCAATAACCGTGGCTCAATAGGCTCATAACTACCGATCCTGAGGGAGCGACATGAGCAGCTATTTTGACGGCGGCGAAACGGATGTGATCATCATCGGCGGCGGCGCCACCGGCGCAGGCATTGCCCGCGACTGTGCGCGGCGCGGCTTGCGATGCATTTTGCTGGAGCGCCACGACATCGCCACCGGTGCCACCGGCCGCAACCACGGTTTGCTGCACAGCGGCGCGCGCTATGCGGTGACCGACGGCGAGTCGGCGCGCGAATGCATAGAAGAGAACCGCATCCTGAAACGCATCGCGCATCACTGTATCGAGCGCACCGACGGGCTGTTCATCACCTTGCCGCAAGACTCGCTGGACTATCAGCAGCAGTTTATCGCCGCCTGTCGCCAGGCCGACATCGACGCCGAAGCGATCGACCCGCAGCTGGCGCTGCGGCTGGAGCCGGCGGCTAACCCGGCGCTGATCGGCGCGGTGCGGGTGCCGGACGGCACCGTCGATCCCTTCCGGCTGACCGCCGCCAATATGCTGGACGCGCGCGAGCACGGCGCGCAGATCCTGACCTACCATCAGGTGGTGGGGTTGCTGCGCAGCGGCGATCGGGTGACGGGCGTGCGCGTTTACGACCATCAGAATCAGCGGCGCTATGAGCTGCACGCGCCGGTGGTGGTCAACGCCGCCGGTATCTGGGGCCAGCAGATCGCCGAATACGCCGATTTGCGCATCCGCATGTTCCCGGCCAAGGGAGCGCTGCTGATCCTCGGCCATCGCATCAACAACATGGTGATCAACCGCTGCCGCAAACCGGCGGACGCCGACATCCTGGTGCCGGGCGACACCATCTCGCTGATCGGCACGACCTCGACCCATATCGACTACGACCAAATTGACAACATGCTGGTGACCCCGCAGGAGGTGGACATTCTGATCCGCGAAGGGGCGCTGTTGGCGCCAACCCTGGCGCAGACCCGCATTTTGCGCGCCTATGCCGGGGTGCGGCCGCTGGTGGCCAGCGACGACGATCCCAGCGGGCGCAACGTCAGCCGCGGCATCGTGCTGCTCGATCACGCCGCCCGCGACGGGCTGGAAGGGTTTATCACCATTACCGGCGGCAAGCTGATGACCTACCGCCTGATGGCGGAGTGGGCCACCGACAAGGTATGCGAAAAGCTCGGCGTAAATAGTCCGTGCACCACCGCGCAGGACGCGCTGCCCGGATCCCGTCAGTCGGCGGAGGAAACGGTACGCAGCGTGGTTTCTCTGCCCGCCAGCATTCGCGGCTCGGCAATTTACCGCCACGGCGATCGCGCCAGCCAGGTGCCGGCGGCCGATCGGCTCGACACCAGCCTGGTGTGCGAATGCGAGGCGGTGACCGCCGGGGAAGTGCGCTATGCGGTCAACTCGCTGACCGTCAATAACCTGGTGGATCTGCGCCGCCGCACCCGCGTCGGCATGGGCACCTGCCAGGGCGAACTCTGCGCCTGCCGCGCCGCCGGGCTGTTGACGCGCTTTAACGTCAGCACGCCGCAGCAATCCATCGCGCAGCTGTCGCAGTTCCTCAACGAACGCTGGAAAGGCGTACGGCCGATCGCCTGGGGCGATGCGCTGCGCGAGAGCGAATTCACCAGCTGGGTTTACCAGGGATTATGCGGGCTTGAAGCCCAGGCTGACCAGGAGCAGGAGGCGGATGATGCGATTTGACGTCGTGGTGATTGGCGGTGGTCTGGCGGGCCTGAGCTGCGCCATTGCCGTGGCCGAACAGGGCAAGCGCTGCGCGGTGGTCAGTTCTGGCCAGAGCGCGCTCTACTTCTCCTCCGGCTCGCTCGATCTGCTGGCGAGATTGCCGGACGGCACGCCGGTCGAGATGCCGCTGGCGGCGTTGCCGCAGCTGGCGCAACAGGCGCCGCAGCATCCGTACGCCCTGATCGGACCCGGCCGGGTGGCGGCGCTGTCCGCCGCCGCGCAGCGGCTGCTGGAACGCTGCGGGTTGAATCTGCAGGGCGAGGGGGTGAACAACCATCTGCGCATCACGCCGCTCGGCACGCGCCGCGCCACCTGGCTCAGCCCGCAAGCGATCCCGACGCTGCCGCTGACCGGCCAACTGCCGTGGCGGCGTATTGCGGTGATCGGCATCGAAGGGTTCCTCGACTTCCAACCGCAGATGGCCGCCGACGCCCTGAGCCGCGAGCTCGGCGTGCAGACGGACGTGGCCTATCTGCACATGCCGGCGCTGGACAGATTGCGCAATAACCCCAGCGAGTTCCGCGCGGTGAACATCGCCCGGGTACTGGATTTGATGGAAAGCCTGCCGCCGATGGCCGAAGAGCTGCGGCGGCTGGCGGGCGAGGCCGAGGCGCTCTTCCTGCCGGCCTGTCTGGGTCTGGAGGACGACGCGTCGCTGGCGGTGCTGCAGGATGCGGTCGGCAAGCCGATCCGACTGCTGCCGACGCTGCCACCTTCGGTGCCCGGCATGCGCTTGCATCAGGCACTGCGGCGGCGTTTCCAGCAGTTGGGCGGCGTTTTCATGCCGGGCGACAGCGTGCTGCGCGCCGAGAGCGAGGCCAGCCGCGTCACCGGTTTGTACACCCGCAACCACGGCGATATTCCGCTGCGGGCGCAGCAGGTGGTGCTGGCCAGCGGCAGCTTCTTCAGCAATGGGCTGGTGGCCGATTTCGACGGGGTGCGTGAGCCGATCTTCGGGCTGGACGTACACAGCCGGGCGGATCGCGCCGACTGGAGCCGACGCGAGCTGTTCGCGCCGCAGCCTTACCTGCAGTTCGGCGTGCGTACCGACGGCAGGTTGCGGGCGATGAAGCAGGGAGTGCCGTTCGACAACCTGTACGCCATCGGCGCGGTCGCCGGCGGCTACGATCCGCTGCAGCAGGGCTGCGGCGCCGGCGTGTCATTGATCGGCGCGCTGCACGTCGCGCAGCAGATCGCCGCGGAGGAGAACGTATGAGCCTGCATCGGGATCACAGCTTTGAAAGCTGCATCAAATGCACCGTCTGCACCACTTACTGCCCGGTCGCCAAAGTGAACCCGCTTTACCCGGGACCGAAACAGGCGGGGCCGGACGGTGAGCGGCTGCGGCTGAAAGACCCGGCGCTGTACGACGAAGCGCTGAAATACTGCACCAACTGCAAGCGTTGTGAAGTGGCCTGCCCGTCCGACGTCAAAATCGGCGACATCATTCAGCGCGCCCGCGCCGACTTCGCCCAGAGCAAGCCGACGCTGCGCGATGCCATCCTCAGCCATACCGATATCATGGGATCGCTGTCGACGCCGTTTGCGCCGATCGTCAACGCCGCCACCGGGTTGAAACCGGTGCGCAAACTGCTGGACAAGGCGCTGAAGATCGACCACCGGCGCGAACTGCCGAAATATTCCTTCGGCACCTTCCGCCGCTGGTACCGGCAACAGGCGCAGGCTCAGCAGCGTTACGCCGAGCAGGTGGCATTTTTCCACGGTTGCTTCGTCAACTATAACCACCCGCAGCTGGGCAAGGATTTGGTCCGGGTGTTCAACGCGCTGGATATCGGCGTGCAACTGCTGAAACGCGAGAAATGCTGCGGCGTGCCGCTGATCGCCAACGGGTTTATCGACCAGGCTAAAAAGCAGGCCAGGGTCAATGCCGAATCGCTGCATGAAACGGTGCTGGAGCGCGGCATTCCGGTGGTGGCGACCTCATCGAGCTGCACCTTCACCCTGCGTGACGAATACCCTCATCTGCTGGACGTAGACACCACTGCGGTGCGCGATCGGGTGGAGCTGGCGACGCGCTATCTCTATCGCCTGATCAATCAGGGGCGCAGCCTGCCGCTCAAGCGCACGCCGCTGCGGGTGGCTTATCACACGCCTTGCCATATGGAGAAGATGGGCTGGACCGCCTACACCCTGGAGCTGCTGCGGCAGATACCGGGGCTGGAGCTGGTGGTGCTGGATTCGCAGTGCTGCGGCATCGCCGGCACTTACGGGTTCAAATCGGAGAACTACGCCACGTCGCAAGGCATTGGCGCGCCGCTGTTCCGGCAGATAGAAGAGAGCGGAGTGGATCTGGTGGTGACCGACTGCGAGACCTGCAAGTGGCAGATCGAAATGTCCACCAGCAAACGCTGCGAACATCCGATCACCCTGCTGGCGCAGGCGTTGGCATAAAGACTCAGGGGCCGGCGAACCGGCCCCTGCGGGATTACTGCTTCAGCTTCAGGGTGGAGATGATGCCTTCGGCCTCAGTCTGCGCCTGCTGCTGGTTGTCCGCCGGCAGCGTCACCTGAATGGTCAGCATGTTGTTGTTCAGCGAACCGATCAGGACGGAAGAATAGGCTTTCTCGCCGCCGCTGGTGATGATGCTGTCCAGCTGACGCAGCGGCACACCGTTGACGTCGAGCGCTTTGTTGGTGATCACCTGCAGGTTGGCGTCACGCGCGCGCTGGGTGTTCTCCAGGCGCTTGGCCAGAGTCTCCAGGCTGTCGGCGGTCTTGTCGCCCAAGATGACGATCACTGCGCGCTGACCGGTGCTGTCTGCGTAAACATGCATGTTGTTGGCCTGGTTGCCCAGCTTGCCGCTCTGATCCGCCATGCCGACCGGCAGGGTGAACGCCAGTTTACCGTCCAGCAGGCTCACCTGCTGCCCGGCCGGCGCGCTGGCCGCCGCGCCGTCTGGCGCTGCCTTGGTGTCTTTGGTGTTGCCGTCGCAGGCCGCGAGGCCAAGCGCCAGCAGGCTGATACCCATCAATTTCGCTACTTTACGCATCGGGCTTCCTTCTTCCTTTCCGGTAGGGATTCACTGTCGTATCGCAACCTATTCCAGGTTGAAATGCAAGGCAGATGTTGTCACAAGTTTTTTTCCAGTAATAGCCGATAATCAGCCACTTCGCCTTTCTTTTCCAGATGAACAATCTGATAGTGATGGGCGAGCAGCATCGTCAGCATGGCGCGGAACCGGTTACGGGTTTTGACCGTCAGTTGGCGATAGCCCTGCGCCCGCGCCCAGCGCTCTTGTTCGGCCAACAAGGCCTGCGCCACGCCGTGGCGACGGAATGCCGGCAGCACGCCGCCCAGCCAGCTGTAAAACACCGTTTCCTGCCGTTGATAACCGAGTTTGAAACCGGCCGGCTGCCCGCCTATCTCGGCGATCAACAGGCTGGCGGGGGCGGCGCCGATACGTTGCTGCAGATCGGCCAGGCTGTGCAGGCCGCCGAATTCGGGGATGCGTTGGTAAAGGCGGTGGATTTCTTCGAGCGTGGCGGTGCGGACGATTGGGGTCATGAGCGGCCTCCAAAGGATAGGGCCGCCCAGAATAACACGACTCAGCCCGGCTGCAGGCTGCCGCTGCGCGCCGCGATGCGTTTGAGCAGCATGTTCAGCAACACGCCGTACATCGGCAGGAAGAACAGCAGGCAGATCATCACCTTGAAGCTGTAATCCACCAGCGCGATCTCCACCCAGTTGTTGGCCATGAAGGGATCGCTGCTCTTATAGAAGGCGATGAAGAAGAACGCCAGCGTATCGCTGATGTTGCCGAGGAACATCGCCGCCGCCGGCGCCACCCACCAGGCGCTGCGTTGACGCAGGCGGTTGAAGACGTGTACGTCGAGGATCTGGCCGAGCACATAGGCCATAAAGCTGGCCACCGCGATGCGCGCCACGAACAGGTTAAAACTGCTCAGCGCGGCGAAGCCCTGCCATTCTCCCTGATAGGTGACGGTGGAGATCACGTAGGAGATGAACAGCGCCGGCACCATCACCGCCAGGATGATGCGCCGCGCCAGCGGCGCGCCGAAGATGCGCACGGTCAGATCGGTCGCCAGGAAGATAAACGGGAAGGTAAAGGCGCCCCAGGTGGTATGGAAGCCGAAAACGCTGATCGGCAGCTGCACCAGGTAGTTGCTGGAGGTAATGATGGCGATATGAAACAGCGAAAGCCAGACCAACGCCGTGAAGCGCTGCTGTGCGGTAAACGAATACATACTTGTAGCCTTTTTAGCAGTGGGGTGAGGGAACCCAGTGTGTCTTGTCAAAACAGCAAAAAACGCTGCGCGGCGGCATGATACGCGTTTGCGCAACCAATGCAATGGTTAAATTTAACGCAAACGTTAACGCATCTTGCGCAGAAAAACTACCGGCGTAAACTAGGCGCTAATGAGATGCGGCGAGCGTTCGCCGATCGTTTTTGAACGAGAAAAATTGCATGACTGACTTATTTGCCCAGGCAGACCAGACGCTCGACGCGCTGGGGCTGCGTTGCCCGGAACCGGTGATGATGGTGCGCAAAACCGTGCGCCATATGGACAACGGCGAAACGCTGCTGATTATCGCCGACGATCCGGCCACTACCCGCGATATCCCGGGGTTCTGCCGCTTTATGGAGCACACGCTGGTGGCGCAGGAGACCGAGCAGGCGCCATACCGTTATCTGTTACGGAAAGGTGTATAGTTTTTAATCGTCTCGTAAGATAAGCTCCCTGCGATTGGGGAGCGTTAGAAAGGGACAAACGATGATGAGTATTTTACTACTGCCTACGGTTGCCAAGATGGAAAATGAGGAACACACACAGGGCTATGAGCGCTGGTTTCTTGAAAGAGTTCAGGAAGCCATGGATGAGCCGTGGCCCGGTATTCCTCATGATGACGTGATGGCTGAAATGGATGCTGTTATCGCTGCTGCAGAAGCCAGGATCAACGCGAAGCAGGCATAATGCTCAACATCGAATGGACTCGAGCCGCACGTCAGGATCTGGCGGAGATTGTGGGATTCATCGCCAACGATAACCCTCTGGCAGCCAGAAAAATGAAGGTTCTCATCATGGAGGCCGTCACTCCCGCCGCCAGGCATCCTCGAATTTTCCGGCGTGGCAGAGTGGACGGCACGCATGAAATCCCCTTGCATCCCCATTATCTCCTGATTTACCAGGTGCTGGAAACTCACATCCGGGTGTTGCGGGTGTTACATACGCGCCGACAATATCCTTAGTATCTTCGCTGCAATCGATAATGGCGGGTTCCCATTGAGGAACCCGGCCTGGCGTCACGTTATTGGCGCTTTCTCAACAGCCGCAGCGCGTTGGCGGTGACCAGCGCGGTGGCGCCGGAGTCCGCCAGCACTGCCAGCCACAGCCCGGTTAACCCCAGCAGGCTGGTGATCAGAAAGACCCCTTTCAATCCCAGCGCGATGGTGATGTTTTGCCGGATATTGGCGTGGGTGGCGCGCGAGATGCGGATCATTTCCGCGACGCCCACCAGCCGGTTGTGGGTCAGGGCGGCGTCGGCGGTCTCCAGCGCCACATCGGTGCCGCTGCCCATGGCGATGCCGATGTTGGAGGCTTTCATCGCCGGGGCGTCGTTGATGCCGTCGCCGATCATCGCCGTCGGGCGCAGTTCGTTCAGCTCGGTAACCGCGGCGACCTTATCTTCCGGCAACAGACCGGCGCGATAGTCGAGGCCCAGCTCGCCGGCGATCGCCGCGGCGGCGCGCGGGTTGTCCCCGGTCAGCATCACGCCGCGAATACCCAGCGCGTTCAGTTCGGCTATCGCCTGTTTGGCGTCGCTGCGCAGCGTATCGCGCAGCGCCAGCAAGCCGATGGGCGCGCCGTCTGCCAGCACCACCACCGCCGTTTTACCGGCGTTTTCCAGCTTGTCTACCTGGCTCTGCCATTGGGTGTCGAGCAGGCCCGGCGCCAGCTTGCCCGGCGCGCTGATCAGCACGGTCTTGCCGTCCACGATCCCTTCCACACCGACCCCGGCCAGGGCGCGGCGCGCCTGCGCCAGCGGCAGCTCGGCACCGCTGGCGGCGGCGCGGTTAATGATCGCTTGCGCCAGCGGGTGATGTGAACCGGCCTCTACCGCGGCGGCAAGCTGCAACAGCCGTTGTTCGGTGAGCGCGCCGATGGGCAGCACGTCGGTGACCGTCGGCTTGCCTTCGGTCAGGGTGCCGGTTTTATCGAAGGCGATGGTTTGAATCTGGCCCAGTTGCTCCAGCGCCGCACCGCCTTTAATCAGCGCGCCGCGCCGCGTGGCGGCGGCCAGCCCAGATGTGATGGCCGCCGGTGTCGAGATCACCAGCGCGCATGGACAGCCGATCAGCAGCAGCGTCAGGCCGCGATAGATCCAGGTCTCCCACGGCTGCGAGAACAGCAGCGGCGGCACCAGGATCACCGCGACGGCCAGCAGCATAATGGCCGGGGTGTAGTAGCGGCTGAAGCGATCGAGGAAGCGTTCGATCGGCGCGCGGCGCTCTTCGGCCTCTTCAATCAATTGCAGAATGCGGTCGATGGCGTTTTTGCCGGGCTCTGAGATCACCTTCATCTGTGCCGCCTGATCGACGGACAGGCTGCCGGCGGCCACTTTTTCCCCCCGTTGACGCTCGACCGGCACCGATTCGCCGGTCAGGGCGCTTTCGTCGAAGCTGGCGAACGGATTGAGCAGTTCGGCGTCGGCCGGCAGACGCCCGCCGGGCGCGATTTCAATCACGTCGCCGGGGCGCAGGCTGGCGACCGGCACGCGTTTGCGTTCCGTGCCTTGCAGCAGCAGCGCATCTTCCGGCACCAGCTCCATCAGCGCCTTCACCCCGCGCCGCGCACGGTTGGCGGCGTAGGATTCCAGCAGCTCGCCAACCATAAACAGCAGCAGCACCATCGCCGCCTCGGCGGTGGCGCCAATGAACAGCGCGCCGATGGCCGCCACGCTCATCAGCGTTTCGATGGCGAACGGCGTGCCGGAGCGAATCAGACGCAGCGCCTTCGCGGCGACCGGCGCCAACCCGACCAGCGTGGTGGCGATAAAGGCGATGCGACCCAGCTCCGGGTTAATCCGATCCAGCACCCAGCTGACCACCATCAGGGTGGTTAACAACAGCAGCGGCGCAAATTCGCCGAAGCGCGAGGCTTTTGGCACGGCATCTTTGGCTGTCTGAGCGCCGAGCAGGGTAAAACCGGCCTGGGCGACCGCGTCCTGGATCCGCAGGCTGATATCGGACTGTGCGTCGACCACCAGTTTTTCGGTGGCGAACAATACGCGTGCGCTGTCAACGCCGGGGAGCGCGGTGACGGCATTTTCGATTTTCTTGGCGCAGCTGGGGCAGTCCATACCGGTGACTTTCCAGCTGAAACGTTGGCTGCCGGAAGGGGGAGCGGCGGCCAGCCTGTCGCTTTCCTCGTCCGGATCGCCGTGGGCGGCGGCGCAGCAGCCGCTCTCGCCATGATCGTGATGGTGATGGGCGTGTTCGGTCTGCGCAGCGACGTTTTTCGGCTCGCTGCTGCAGCCATGCTGGGTTTTGCTGTGGCTGTGGTTGCAGCCGCATCCGCCTTCGGCGTGGTGATGTTCCTGATGATTATGATTTTGCTGATTGTGCATAACGTCCCCCTTCGGGCAGTTAACCGGGTTTGCTCAGCTGACTCTACACCCTGGAGTCCACTCCAGAGTCAAGCGCCGGATGAGAATTATTGCTAACGGCGTTCAGGCGTTATGGGGGGATTCATTCAATAATGAATAATGCGAATTTTAATCTATTGCTTTTTCTTATTACCTATTTCGAGAAAAAGTCTCGCCGCCGTTAGTTTAAATAAGGAAATAATATTCCTATAGAAACTAAAAAGTCGCCCGGTCTAATAATAAAGAGTTATTTATCTATAACGCGTTAGCAAAATTTATCTTTTGGCGCCTAATTAGCCAGCATGATTCGCTTGTGTCTGCAAGCCGCATTGCTATTGAAGTTTGGTGCCAACTTCTCCTCTCTAAGTTTCATTTGTTTTGTAAATAAGCGCAAAAAGTAGCATAACAAACTTTCGTTGCGATAATAAATGGTTGATTATTTTATGTGCAGTTTTGCGGTCCTGCCTATAATTGGAATCGATTACCATTTTTAATGGTGATCTTATTTGCTGATATATATGCATTAATTCTACCAAACACACTGCCGGTAACGGCGCATAAGCCCCTTCCAGCAAGCTTAAGGTTCATTAACCGTGGCTTACGGGGAGGTTATGTCTATCTGTCTGATTGATATCAATCAGGTAATGAGTGGAATCGAACCAATGCAATCTACTAAAAAGGCAATTGAAATTACTGAATCCAACTTCGCGGCCGCCACAACCGGCTACGATGCTGTAGACGACCTGTTGCATTATCATGAGCGGGGCAACGGGATTCAGATTAATGGCAAGGATTCATTTTCTAACGAGCAAGCTGGGCTGTTTATTACCCGTGAGAACCAAACCTGGAACGGTTACAAGGTATTTGGCCAGCCGGTCAAATTAACCTTCTCCTTCCCGGACTATAAGTTCTCTTCCACCAACGTCGCCGGCGACACCGGGCTGAGCAAGTTCAGCGCGGAACAGCAGCAGCAGGCTAAGCTGTCGCTGCAGTCCTGGGCCGACGTCGCCAATATCACCTTTACCGAAGTGGCGGCCGGACAAAAGGCCAACATCACCTTCGGTAACTACAGCCAGGATCGTCCCGGCCACTATGATTACGGCACCCAGGCCTACGCCTTCCTGCCGAACACCATTTGGCAGGGGCAGGATCTGGGGGGCCAGACCTGGTACAACGTCAACCAGTCCAACGTGAAGCATCCGGCGACCGAAGACTACGGCCGCCAGACGTTCACCCATGAGATTGGCCATGCGCTGGGTCTGAGCCATCCGGGCGATTACAACGCCGGTGAAGGCAACCCGACCTATCGCGACGTCACTTATGCGGAAGACACCCGTCAGTTCAGCCTGATGAGCTACTGGAGCGAAACCAACACCGGTGGTGATAACGGCGGTCATTACGCCGCAGCTCCGCTGCTGGATGACATTGCCGCCATTCAACATCTGTATGGCGCCAACCTGTCGACCCGCACCGGCGACACCGTGTACGGTTTTAACTCCAACACCGGTCGTGACTTCCTCAGCACCACCAGCAATTCGCAGAAAGTGATCTTTGCGGCCTGGGATGCGGGTGGCAACGATACCTTCGACTTCTCCGGTTATACCGCTAACCAGCGCATCAACCTGAACGAGAAGTCGTTCTCCGACGTGGGCGGCCTGAAAGGCAACGTCTCGATCGCCGCCGGTGTGACCATCGAGAACGCCATTGGCGGTTCCGGCAACGACGTGATCGTCGGCAACGCGGCCAATAACGTGCTGAAAGGCGGCGCGGGTAACGACGTGCTGTTCGGCGGCGGCGGGGCGGATGAGCTGTGGGGCGGTGCCGGTAAAGACATCTTCGTGTTCTCTGCCGCCAGCGATTCCGCGCCGGGCGCTTCAGACTGGATCCGCGACTTCCAGAAAGGGATCGACAAGATTGATCTTTCGTTCTTCAACAAAGAAGCGCAGAGCAGCGATTTCATTCACTTCGTCGATCACTTCAGCGGCGCGGCCGGTGAAGCGCTGCTGAGCTACAACGCTTCCAACAACGTGACCGATTTGTCGGTGAACATCGGTGGTCATCAGGCGCCGGACTTCCTGGTGAAAATCGTCGGTCAGGTAGACGTCGCCACTGACTTTATCGTGTAACGCAGCAACGGAGCGCCCGGCGCAGTCTCGGCCGGGCGTGATGTGGGAGCCGGTATGAAAGGTACTTTAACGCGCGCCGCCCTGGCGGCGGGAGGCATGATGGTGACGAGTGCGGTGATGGCCGGCAGTCTGGCGCTGCCGACCGCGCAGTCGCTGGCGGGGCAATGGCAGGTAGCCGACAGCGAACGGCAATGCCAAATCGAGTTTCTGGCCAATGAGCAAAGCGAGACCAACGGCTACCAGCTGGTGGATCGGCAGCGTTGTCTGCAAAGCGTATTTGCGGCCGAGGTGGTGGGCTGGCGCCCGGCGCCGGACGGCATCGCCCTGCTGCAGGCGGATGGCAGCACGCTGGCGTTCTTCTCGCGCGACGGCGATCTGTACCGCAATCAACTGGGGGCGGGTGATGCCCTGACGTTGAAAGCGCTGGCTTGATGAAGAAACGGGTTCGGCGCGCCGAACCCGCGGCAGGTCTCTACAGGTAGAGCGAACGCACGATCAGGAAGTGGCCGGAGAAGTAACAGAAAGCCACGATGGCGTCCGCCGCGCGGAAGGTGAAGCGGTAGCGGTTGAGCAGCCAAACCACGTTGGCCAGCAGCAGCAGCGAGGTGCCGGTCAGCAGCGAGAAGCCGAAATCGGTGCTGCGCAGGAAATATTGCTCGCCCGCCAGCCAGACCATCAGCAGCGTCATCGCCACATAGGTGACGATCGGCCACCGCATCTCTTCCAGCCGGGTCCAAAGGGCGGCCAGCAGCAATGCGCCGATCGCCAGCAGCGCCAGCGGCAGCGGCCAGAACAGACTGAACGTCATCTGGCTGGCGAAACTCAGGGTGTACAGCAAGTGGGACAGGAAAAAGGCGCCGATGGCGTACAGCACCCGCTCGCGCGGCAACAGAAGCAGCGCATCGCCGATCAGCGTTGCCAGCAGGCCGAGTACGATCAGATAACCCGCGGCGCTGAGCACCGGCGCCTGCCAGGCCAACAGCAACAGCAGCAGCAGCGTGACGGGTTTGAACACCCAACGCTGCCAGCGCGGCCCACGGTAAGAGGCGTCGACGAACAGCCAACCGGAAAAGAATACGGCAAGGAACGGCCAACTCATTTATGTCTTCCTTATGTAGGAGGGAGCCGCAACCACCGGCTCCAAACTGTCACCCATGTCACTTCTTCATTTCAGTGTAGGTAGCCTGCCGACGATCGACAATGCTTTCTTGAGAATGCTATGTTTACGCCGATTTGACCGTGAAGGAAATGGGAAACCGATGAGTAAGCCACCGTTATTTTTTGTCGCCGTCATTGCGTTGATCGCCGTGCTGGCCACGCAACGTTACTTCAAACAGCGCCAGCAGGAGGCGGAAAACGATCGCGCGCCGATGCGCAGTCTGCAGGTGACGGTGAGTGACAAGCGGAGCTTCCCGGTCGCCAAGACCCGTGCGCCGCAGCGCGAGCCGTTGGTCAACGAGCCGATGTATTACGAGGTGGTGTTCAGCCCTAACCAGGGTGGTGAAAACATTACGCTGCGGCTGAAGCAATGGCAGTACAACCCGATAGAAAAAGGCGCGCAGGGCACGTTAAACATGCAGGGCACGCGCTTCGTCTCGTTCACCGTTCAGCCGTAGCGGTCACTTTTTCTTGATGGGCGGCTGTTTCTTTTGCCAGGCCAGCAGCTCGAACACGCCAAAGATAAAGATCTTGGCCTCTTGCCAGTAGCTGATCGGCTGATCCTTCGGCTGGGTGGATTTCAACAGCACCAGCTGCAGGCCGTGCATCACCACCATAAAGAACAGCGCCACGTCGATGAAATACTTCAGCGGCTTGGGAAACGGATGGAACAGGTTAGAGAGCAGGAAGCCCCATACGCACAGCATCAGCAGGCGGCCCAGATTAATCAGCATGGTCGGTTTTCTCTTGCGAACGAAGATAAAGGCGATAAGCCACCTGGCCGGCGACCTTCTCCCGGTGCAACTGCCAGCTGGCAGGCACGTCCGCCGCGGCGCTTTCCGCCTCGGCTTCTACATAGATCCAGGCCTCGTCGGCCAGCCAGCCCCGCTGCTCCAGCAGCAGGGCGGTCTCCGCCAGCAGGCCTTTGCGAAACGGCGGATCGAGGAACACCACGTCGAACGGTTGACCGTCGCCCGCCAGCCAGCTCAGCGCGTTGGTGTTGATAACCACCCCTTTGCCCTGCAGCAGCGCCAGATTTTTTTCCAGCTGCTGCGCCACCGGCCGCTCGAATTCCAACAGCGTGGCGCTGCCGGCATAGCGCGACAGCGCTTCCAGCCCTAATGCGCCGCTGCCGGCGAAGCAGTCCAGGCAGCGCGCGCCCTGAATCACCGGCGCCAGCCAGTTGAACAGGGTTTCGCGTACCCGATCGGTGGTGGGGCGCAGCCCCGGGCTGTTCGGCACCGGAAGCTTACGGCCGCGCCATTGGCCGCCGATGATGCGGATCTGTCCGGCTGCGGCCTGGGGCGGTTTTTTGGCCGCCGCCCGTGGCGAGAGTCTTGTCATAAGCGTTGTTTGATTTCTTTTGCGGCGCGGGGCCGCAGAGGTTAACGAAAAGTTGTCCCTATTCTACCGGTGACGGGCGTCGGGGGGAACGGTAAAACTTTGTTGTCTGATTTCACACCGGAAAGCATGCCGGATGCGTGTTGCTGCGCGAGGGAAAGTGATAGACTCGGCGGATTATTGTCAGCATATATCCTTCAGGTATGTAGGGTAAGCGAGCCTTCGGTACGGAGTAGAGTCATAACATGGCAAAAGATAAGAAACGTGGGTTTTTCTCCTGGCTGGGCTTTGGCCAGAAGGAAAAGGAAGAAGAGCAACAGCAACCTGAGCAGCCGGTAGAGCAGGCGGAAGCTCAGGCCGCGGAGACGCTGGCTGCACCGGCCGCCGCCAAGCTGGACGACAAGCTCCCCGCCCAGGAATCTGAACCTGCCGCCTCCGTCGACACCCCGGGAGAGTGGGATAACGGTCAGGCCGGCGAGCAAATCGCGGAAAATTTGCCGGCGGCGGCTGAACAGCCGGCGGCGCAAGCGCTGGCCGAAGAGATCGTCAGCGTCACCGAACAGGTGGCGGCGCAACAGCAACCGGTCGTTGAGCCTGAGCCGGTCGTTGAGCCTGAGCCGGTCGTTGAACCTGAGCCGGTCGTCGAGCCTGAGCCGGTCGTCGAGCCTGAGCCGGTGGTTGAGCCTGAGCCGGTCGTTGAACCTGAGCCGGTCGTTGAACCTGAGCCGGTCGTCGAGTCTGAGCCGGTCGTTGAGCCTGAGCCGGTGGTTGAACCCGAGCCGGTGGTTGAACCCGAGCCGGTCGTCGAGCCTGAGCCGGTTGTTGAGCCTGAGCCGGTCGTCGAACCTGAGCCGGTCGTCCAACCTGAGCCGGTGCCGGTCGTTGAACCTGAATCCGTGCCGGAAGTGGAAGAAGAACCGCTTGAGCCGGTGGTGCCGGCCGCGGCGCAAGAACAGGAAAGGCCGACCAAAGAAGGCTTCTTCGCCCGCCTGAAACGCAGCCTGCTGAAGACCAAACAAAACCTCGGCTCCGGCTTTATGGGGCTGTTCCGCGGTAAAAAGATCGACGACGATCTGTTCGACGAGCTGGAAGAACAGCTGCTGATCGCTGACGTCGGCGTGGACACCACGCGCAAAATCATCACCTCCCTGACCCAGCACGCCAGCCGCAAGCAGCTGAAAGACGCCGAAGCGCTGTACGGCAAGCTGAAGGAGGAAATGTCCGAAATTCTGGCCAAGGTCGATCAGCCGCTGGATGTCAGCGGGAAAACCCCGTATGTCATCTTGATGGTCGGGGTGAACGGCGTGGGTAAAACCACCACCATCGGCAAGCTGGCGCGTCAATTCCAGGCGGAAGGCAAGTCGGTGATGCTGGCGGCGGGGGATACCTTCCGCGCCGCCGCGGTGGAGCAGCTGCAGGTGTGGGGTGAACGCAACCGCATTCCGGTGGTGGCGCAGCATACCGGCGCGGATTCCGCTTCGGTGATCTTCGATGCGGTGCAGGCCGCCAAGGCGCGCGGCATCGATGTGTTGATCGCCGATACCGCCGGCCGTCTGCAGAACAAATCGCACCTGATGGAAGAGCTGAAGAAGATCGTCCGCGTCATGAAAAAACTGGACGACCAGGCCCCCCATGAGGTTATGCTGACGCTCGATGCCAGCACCGGCCAGAATGCGGTCAGTCAGGCGAAATTATTTAATGAGGCCGTGGGCTTAACCGGCATCACGCTGACTAAACTGGACGGTACCGCCAAGGGCGGGGTGATCTTCGCCATCGCCGATCAGTTCGGTATCCCGATTCGCTATATCGGCGTCGGGGAAGGCATCGAAGATTTGCGGCCGTTTAAGGCTGACGATTTTATTGAGGCACTTTTTGCCCGAGAGGATTAATACGGATGATTCGCTTTGAACAGGTCAGTAAAGCTTATCTGGGCGGACGGCAAGCGCTGCAGGGGGTTGATTTCCATCTGCGCCCGGCGGAGATGGCGTTTCTGACCGGCCATTCCGGCGCGGGGAAAAGTACCCTGCTGAAACTGATTTGCGGTATCGAACGGCCCAGCGCCGGCCACATCTGGTTTGGCGGTCACGACATCAGTCGCTTGAAAAACCGCGAGGTGCCGTTCCTGCGTCGGCAGATCGGCATGATCTTCCAGGATCACCACCTGCTGCTGGATCGCACGGTGTATGACAACGTGGCGATGCCGCTGATCATCGCCGGCGCCAGCACCGAAGATATCCGCCGCCGCGTTTCCGCCGCGCTGGACAAGGTCGGTTTGCTGGATAAAGCGAAAAACTTCCCGATTCAGCTGTCCGGCGGTGAGCAGCAGCGCGTGGGCATCGCCCGTGCGGTGGTGAACAAGCCGGCGGTGCTGCTGGCGGATGAACCGACCGGTAACCTGGATGATGCGCTGTCGGAAGGCATTCTGCGCCTGTTTGAAGAATTCAACCGCGTCGGCGTGACCGTACTGATGGCGACGCACGACACCGGGCTTATCGCCCGCCGCAATTACCGCATCCTGACGCTGAGCCAGGGCCGCATGCAAGGGGGCGCTCACCATGGCCAATAACGCAAAAACCGCCAAGAGCAAGGCGCTGCGCGGCGGCTGGCGCGAACAGTGGCGTTACGCCTGGATGAACGCCATCAAAGACATGCTGCGTCAGCCGTTGGCGACGCTGCTGACGGTGATGGTGATCGCCATTTCCCTGACGCTGCCGAGCGTGTGCTACATCGTGTGGAAAAACGTCAGCACCGCGGCCAGCCAGTGGTATCCAACGCCGCAGCTGACCGTTTATCTGGATAAATCGCTCGATGACGACGCCGCGCTGAAAGTGCTCGACGCCATCAAGGCGGAAGCCGGCGTGGAGAAGGTCAATTACCTGTCGCGTGAAGAAGCGCGCGGCGAGTTCCGCAACTGGTCGGGCTTTGGCGGCGCGCTGGACATGCTGGAAGAGAACCCGCTGCCGGCGGTGGCGATCGTCACGCCGAAGATGAGCTTCCAGAGTTCGGATACCCTCAACACCCTGCGCGATCGCGTAGCGGCGGTGCAGGGCGTGGAAGAAGTGCGTATGGATGACAGCTGGTTTGCCCGCCTGGCGGCGCTGACCGGGCTGGCGGGTCAGATCGCGGCGATCATCGGCGTGCTGATGATCGTGGCGGTGTTCCTGGTGATCGGCAACAGCGTGCGTCTGAGCATCTTCAGCCGCCGCGACACCATTAACGTGATGAAGCTGATCGGTGCCACCGACGGCTTTATTCTGCGGCCGTTCCTCAACGGCGGGGCGATGCTGGGTTTTGCCGGCGCGCTGCTGTCGCTGGTGTTGTCCGGCGCGCTGGTGTGGCAGCTGGAGTCGGTGGTCGCCGGGGTGGCCAAGGTATTCGGCACCACCTTCACCTTGCACGGGCTGGGCTGGGATGAGGCGCTGCTGCTGCTGATCATCTCCGCGATGATCGGCTGGATCGCCGCCTGGCTGGCGACGGTGCAACATTTACGCCGATTTACACCACAGTAAGATTTTTTTGGTATACTCTTCTCCTGCTGCTTTTGATCGCGTTGCGGGAGAAGAGTGACCTCAAGCGAAGTCAGCACCATCCCTCTCTTCTTAGCGCACAAATTCCCTATCGGCCTGCACCCTCGTCACGTATTGTCAGCAACAATGCTTGCAAAAAAGGTGAACTTTTAGGGCGGAGTACGGTCAAAAATTGCAGCAAATGTTAAGGTGCCCGGCGTGTGGAACCGCTTTTGCTTCAGCAACTGCCGTAGAATCAATCATTTCCCCGCTGTAATAATCACCTGCATGATTTTGTATTCTCATAGAGAGGGTTTGAATGACCAAAGAAATGCAAACTTTAGCCTTAGTACCCCAAGGTAGCTTGGAAGCCTATATCCGGGCAGCCAACGCCTATCCGATGCTGACGGCAGAGGAAGAGCGGGAGCTGGCTGAACGGCTGCATTATCAGGGCGATCTGGATGCCGCTAAGCAGCTCATCCTGTCTCACCTGCGCTTTGTCGCTCATATTGCCCGCAACTATTCAGGCTACGGTCTGCCGCAGGCGGATCTGATTCAGGAAGGCAACATCGGCCTGATGAAAGCCGTTCGCCGCTTCAACCCGGAAGTCGGCGTGCGTCTGGTTTCCTTTGCGGTGCATTGGATTAAGGCGGAAATCCACGAGTACGTATTGCGCAACTGGCGCATCGTGAAAGTGGCGACCACCAAAGCGCAGCGCAAGCTGTTCTTTAACCTGCGCAAAACCAAACAGCGTTTGGGCTGGTTCAACCAGGACGAAGTGGAACTGGTGGCCCGTGAGCTGGGCGTCACCAGCAAAGACGTGCGCGAGATGGAATCGCGCATGGCGGCGCAGGACATGACGTTCGATCCGACTCCGGACGACGAGGCCCGCGATGGCCAGTCGATGGCGCCGGTGCTGTACCTGCAGGATAAGAGCTCGGACTTCGCCGAAGGCATCGAGGAAGATAACTGGGAAAGCAACGCCGCAGACAAACTGGCCTATGCGCTGGAAGGTCTGGACGAGCGCAGCCAGCATATCATCCGCGCCCGTTGGCTGGATGACGACAACAAATCGACGCTGCAGGAGCTGGCCGATCAGTACGGCGTTTCCGCCGAACGCGTGCGCCAGCTGGAAAAGAACGCCATGAAGAAACTGAAAATGGCGATCGAAGCCTGAGTCGATGCGAGATTCGATAAAAAAAGCCCGGCAAGCCGGGCTTTTTAGTGCCTGAAATTCGGCGTTATGGCGCCACGGCGGCGAAGTCCGGCGCCGGGCAGTCGTAGCCGAATTTCGCCGCCCACGGATAACGGGTGCCGGTGTTGATATAGCGCTGATAAAGCGCCCGGCCGGTTTTGGCATCGCGTTTGATAACCCAGCTGGCGGCGTTACACAGCACGGCGGCATAGGCCTGGCTCTTAGGCGGCAGCAGATCGGCCGCCTGTTGCGCCAGCCCCACCGCCTGCCAGCGATAGTGCAGGAAACGGTTGTCTTCCGCCGGTAGCGCCGCCTTGGCGCGCGCCGCTTCGGCGCTGTCGATCCAGCTTTTATGCTTCAGCTCGCGGGTATCGAACGCATCTCCCAGATAGGAATAGCCGGCGCCATAGATGGCGTAATCCGGCGTCATCTCATAGCCGGTAAACTCCAGCCCCTGGGCGCGCAGCAGGTTGGCGGCGCGATAGTAAGCCTGCGCGCGCGCCAGCGGCGCAGCGGATTTGTCCTTGGCGGCCTTCAGCTCGTCGGCGAACTGCTGCGCCGCTTGCCGGTAGTTGGGAATATCGAAGTAGGCCAGCGCCTCCGGCGATCGCCCGGCGCGCATCAGCCGCCGCGCCAGCAGTTCGCGCAGCTGCACCTCCGGCGTGATCTGCTGGCCGCCGTAATCGTCCGGATTAACCGGCTTGAGCGGCGTCGTCGGCGCCGGGGCGTGCTTATCGACAAAGCCTTTCAACTCATCGACGGTCAGCACCCGTTCCGCCACGTCGGCCACGTCGGCCCAGTAGAGCGCTTTGCCGCGATACAGCAGGTCCATCGCCTGCAGATAGTCGCCTCGGTTCAGCGCCAGGATGGCCTGTTCGCCGGCCACCCGGCACTCGGGCACGATGGTTTCCGCGACGAAGTCGGCGTTGCGCTGTTCACCCCAGCTTTCGTCGGCGGGGAACGCGCTTGCCGCCTTGGCGTAGGCGGCGGTGGCGGCTTTCACGTCACCGTCGCGCAGCGCCATTTTGGCGCGCAGCCACCACGCCAGGCCGCTGTCGCCGGCGTTTTTCAGCAGGCTCGCCGCCATCGGGTACTGCCCCGAACGGTAAGCCAGCGCCGCCAGCCGATCGCTGCCGGCGAAGCCGCTTTTCACTGAGCCGTCCAGCAGCGTCAGGATCTGGTTGATGATTTGCGCGGAGCGGCCGTTGCCGTCGGTATCCGCCATTTGCAGGTTGCCGCTGCGGGCGAACAGCTCAATGGTCACCAGCTGCTGGATCAACGGATCGCCGATAATCTGTTTCAGCGTGTCCAAATGGTCGGGATTGACCAGGAAGCTGGAGACGTACTGCAGCGACTGCCCGCCGCTCGGATCGCCCTGCGCCGCCTGTTGCGCGTACAGATGGGCGGCGGAGGCGACGTCACCCAGCCACAGGTGGATGCGCGCCTGCTGCCCAAGGCTGCTCAGCGCCAACTGATCGGGATCGGCGGCGCCGCTTTTCACCCGGTCGATCACCTGCTGGAATGCCGTCAGCGCCTGTTCAAGCGCGGCTTTTGGCGGGTGCTCGGCGGCGGGGGCCGCTTCACCGGATTCGTTTACCGGCGTCCCGTGGTCAGCCATCAGTACGCGGCCAAGCGAATACTGCGCCCGCAGTCCCCAGTCGCCCTGTTCGGCGGCCGGTAGCTTCAGCACCTGCTGGAAATAGTCTGCGGCGCGCGGATCGTGGCTGGCGAAAGCCACGGCGCCCAGTTGATAGAGACGCGCGGCGTTGGACAACCCCTGCGTATTGACGGCGTCAGCCTCTTCCACCGTTTTGGCGGCGCGCATTTTGCCTATCGCTATCGTTTCCGGCGATTGCGGCATCGGTTTCGGCGGCATCGGCGGCGGCGGGGCTTGCCAGTGCGGCAACTGACTGTCCGCCGGCACCAGCCGGCCGGCTTCGAAGGCGAAATTGCCCTCCGGCATATACAGCAGGGTGCCGTTGCGATCGATCAGCAGCCGGTTAGGAAAATCCGGGCCGCAGGCATAGCCGCCCAGCGGCAGTGCGGCGCCGATCAGCATGGCCAGCGGAAGAAGGCGGCGGGTGTTCCGTGCCGCGCGCGAATCAAGGTGTGACAAGGGTGCCTCCTGGCGTCAGTTGTTGGCAGCGCAGCCAGCCCAGTGGCCGGGATTGCCCGGCTCGCAGCTGGTCGCTGCTGATGCGAATAAAGCGTTGCCGTTGCGGTGCGGATTCCAGCCGGTAGTTGCCGACCGCGTCCGCCGCCAGGCAGTCGTCGGCGCGGATGACCACCTCTTGCGGCAGCGGGGCGTCCACCGGCCCGTTGTTGTGAATTATCAGATCATACAGCCCGTTTTGCTGCGGCTGAGGCCTAAATTTTACCTGCCAGTCTACATTCAGCGGCCGCCGTTCGATCACCGCTCGCAGCGTGGCGAGCGACCAGGCGCGCCGATCGTCCGCCAGCGGCAGTCGGAACCAAATCACGCCGCGCAGCCGGGGCGGCGTTTGCTGCGCCAGCGTTTGCAGAAAATCGGCGAGCTGCTGCGGCGCGACCGTCAGTTCGCGGCCGTTGCCGGCTACGCGCAGCGAGGATTCGCTCTCCACCTGCGCGCCCTGCGCATCAAACCCCAACAGCGCCATGCCATAGGCCGGCAGCGCGACGCGAAACGGTTTCGGTGTGACGGCGGCGTACTGCCGCACCCAGCGCAGCGCCAGCGGGCCGTCAAACAGCCCCTGCTGCGGTGAGAGCACCGCATGCACTTGCAGAACGGAACTGTCGGCCTGTTGCAGTACGCCGGGCAAGTTGGGCGAGCCGATCCAGGCGGGCAGGGCGGTGATGCCGAGTTGCAAAGCGGCGGGCAGCCGTTGGCGCAGCCGCTGCAGAAAACGTTGGTAATCCGGCAGGCGAGCCGTGGCGGCGTCATGATCGATCTCGACGCCGGTGACGGGCAGCCCGGCCGCCTGCCAGCGCTCGGTGATCGCCAGCAGACGCTGGATAATGGCTTCTTGGTCCAGCTGCGGCAGCTGGCCGTCGAGGCGCGCTACCAGCCAGAGCGGGCGGCCGTCCCGCTTCAGCAGGCTGAGATCGGCCGGGATTTCCCGCCAGCCTTCGCGTGGATGCACCTGCAGCGCCAGCACCCGCAGCGCGCCGAACAGATCGCGGCTGCGCGCCAGCGCATCGGCGTGTTGCGGCGTCCAAACCCGCTGCCAAACGTAAACCTGCTGATCCCAGCCTGAGGCCTGGCGCAGCGCCTGCTGACGCCCGGCGAACCAGGCCGCCAACCCCAGCGCAATCAAGACCAGCGCCGCCAGCCAGCGTTTCATTTTTGCCAGAGATCGCCCTGCGGCGCGAAGCCGCAGGCGCGCATGAAGTTATCGACTTCCCCACGTTCGCGCGGCGCCAGACCGGCGGTCGACAGCTGCCAATGGGCGACCTGCGGCAGCTGACGCTGTGCATCTTGCACCAGGTAAAGACCGACGCCGCGGCGGCGCGTCACTTCGCGTACCAGCAGATCCAGCAGTTCGGCGCGGTCGTCCTGCAGCGCAATTTTCACCGCGCCCAGCAGACGCTCGTTGAAGCGGGCGGCGAACAGCGCCTTGCCGCCGCTCAGCCAGCTCTGCCACTGTTCCGGCTGCTGGTGCGGCCAAATTTTACCGAGGTCGATAAGGTCTTGCGGGGACAGCGCGGTCAGGCGCTCGATGGTCAGTTTCATGCAGAATTTCCGCGCAGCTAAATGATGCCGACAGTGTAATAGATCTTGTGCAGAGCGTTGTGTAAGTTTTTCTGTACGATTACTGTGCAATATGTTTTTTGCACGGGGCATTTTCCGAGTAAATAGTTAGTAAACGGATTGTTAACCAGCACAACGCGCTACGCCTCAAGGTAAACAGCGCAGATTTAATTCGAATTTTATCCTGTTTACACCGCTTGTTTCTGTCGGATGAAGTTGATTTGCAGCAGAAAATTCCTGTTTAATGGTATGAAAAATAAAGTCTTATTAGAAAATAATACCAACAAAACGCCTAAATCATTATTACTTATAACAAAAGCGGTCAATAACGATCGGGCGCAGGCAAACACAACAGGTACGTTCACAACGACAGATGGGGATTTGCGGATGAAATTAACAACAGGTAAGGCACTGCTGGCGGGTTGTATTGCGATGGCCATGAGCCAGGCGGCCATGGCGAAAGACATCAAGGTGGCGATCGTCGGGGCAATGTCCGGACCGGTCGCGCAGTATGGCGACATGGAATTTACCGGCGCGCGCCAGGCGATTGCCGACATTAACGCCAAGGGCGGCATCAAGGGCGACAAGCTGGTCGGCGTGGAATACGACGACGCCTGCGACCCGAAACAGGCGGTTGCGGTCGCCAACAAGGTGATCAACGACGGCATTCGCTACGTGATCGGCCACCTGTGCTCCTCATCCACCCAGCCGGCGTCCGATATCTATGAAGACGAAGGCGTGATCATGATAACCCCGGCGGCCACCAACGCCGATCTGACCACCCGCGGCTACAAGATGATCCTGCGCACCACCGGCCTGGATTCGGATCAGGGCCCGACCGCCGCCAAATACATCCTCAGCGACATCAAGCCGAAGCGCATCGCCGTGGTGCACGACAAGCAACAATACGGCGAAGGCCTGGCGCGCTCGGTGCGCGACAGCCTGAAAAAACAGGGCACCGAAGTGGCGATGTTCGAAGGCATCACCGCCGGCGACAAAGACTTCTCCACCCTGGTGGCGCGTCTGAAGAAAGAGAATATCGACTTCGTGTACTTCGGCGGTTACTACCCGGAAATGGGCCAGATCCTGCGTCAGGCCAAACAGGCCGGGTTGACTACCCGCTTCATGGGGCCGGAAGGCGTGGGCAACTCCTCACTGTCCAACATCGCCGGCGCCGCTTCGGAAGGCATGCTGGTGACGCTGCCGAAACGCTACGATCAGGTGCCTGCCAACCAGCCGATCGTCGATGCGCTGAAAGCCAAGAAGCTGGATCCGACCGGCCCGTTCGTCTGGACCACCTATGCCGCGCTGCAGTCGCTGACCACCGGCATGGAGCGCAGCGGCAGTCAGGAACCGGCGGACATCGTCAAGGATCTGAAAACCGGCAAGCCGGTGGAGACCGTGATGGGGCCGCTGACCTGGGATGACAAGGGCGATCTGAAAGGCTTCGAGTTCGGCGTGTTCGAATGGCATGCCAACGGCACGTCCACACCGATCAAATAAGCCATAATGATTAGGGTGGGGCGCAGCCCGCTGCGCCCGGCGGGTCGGCTTGTCGGCCCCGTCTCCCTTTACCCGCCGGTTCTCCGCCGGCGGGTTTCGCAGCCAAGGGTTCAGAGTATGTCAGAGCAGCTCCTCTATTTTCTGCAGCAGATGTTCAACGGCTTAACGTTGGGCAGCACCTATGCATTGATCGCCATCGGTTACACCATGGTTTACGGCATCATCGGCATGATCAACTTCGCCCACGGCGAGGTGTACATGATCGGCAGCTATGTCTCCTTTATCGTTATCGCCGCCCTGATGATGCTCGGCATCGACGTCGGCTGGCTGCTGATCGGCGCCGCGTTCCTGGTCTCGATCGTCATCGCCAGCGCCTACGGCTGGAGCATCGAGCGGGTGGCCTACAAGCCGGTGCGCAACTCCAAGCGCCTGATTGCGCTGATCTCGGCCATCGGCATGTCGATATTCCTGCAAAACTACGTCAGCCTGACGCAGGGCTCACGCGATCTGGCGCTGCCCAGCCTGGTCACCGGCCAGTGGGTGCTGGGGGAAAGCAACGGCTTCGCCGCCACCATCAGCACCATGCAGCTGACCATCTGGCTCGTGACCTTCCTGGCGATGCTGGCGCTGACGCTGTTTATCCGCTATTCGCGCATGGGCCGTGCCTGCCGCGCCTGTGCGGAAGATCTGAAGATGGCCAGCCTGCTGGGCATCAACACGGACCGGGTGATCTCGCTGACCTTCGTCATCGGTGCGGTGATGGCGGCGGTGGCCGGGGTGTTGCTCGGCCAGTTCTACGGCGTCATCAACCCTTACATCGGCTTTATGGCCGGTATGAAAGCCTTCACCGCCGCGGTTCTGGGCGGTATCGGCAGCATTCCGGGCGCGATGATCGGCGGCCTGGTGCTGGGCGTGGCGGAAGCGCTGACCTCCGCCTACCTGAGCACCGAATACAAAGACGTGGTGTCGTTCGCGCTGCTGATCGTGGTGCTGCTGATCATGCCGACCGGTATCCTCGGGCGTCCGGAGGTTGAGAAAGTATGAAACTCAATCTGCTCAATGCGCTGATCGCCACGGCGGTGCTGTTCGTGATGGCGTCGTTCCTGATGGGCATGCAGCTCAGCCTGGACGGCACCAAACTGGTGGTGCACGGCGCGGCGGAAGTGCGCTGGATGTGGATCGGCATCGGCTGCGTCATCGTCTTTTTCTTCCAGCTGTTGCGCCCGCTGCTGCAGCAGGGCCTGAAAAAGGTCTCCGGCCCGGCGTTCGTGCTGCCGAGCTTCGACGGCACCACGCCGCGGCAAAAGCTGCTGGCGGCTCTGCTGCTCGTCGCGGCGGTCGCCTGGCCGTTCCTGGTGTCGCGCGGCACGGTGGATATCGCCACTCTGACGCTGATCTACGTGATGCTGGGCCTCGGCCTCAACGTGGTGGTGGGCCTGTCCGGTCTGCTGGTGCTCGGCTACGGCGGTTTCTACGCCATCGGCGCCTACACCTATGCGCTGCTGAATCATTATTACGGCCTCGGCTTTTGGGAGAGCCTGCCGCTGGCGGGCATCGTCACCGCCGCCTTCGGCTTCCTGCTCGGTTTCCCGGTGCTGCGGCTGCGCGGCGACTATCTGGCGATCGTGACGCTCGGCTTCGGTGAGATCGTGCGCATCCTGCTGCTGAACAATACCGAAATCACCGGCGGGCCGAACGGCATCAGCCAGATCCCGAAACCGACCTTCTTCGGCCTGGAGTTTAACCGCAGCGTGCGCGACGGCGGCTGGGATACCTTCCATAACGTCTTCGGCCTGAAATACGATCCGAGCGATCGCATCGTATTTTTGTACCTGGTGGCGTTGCTGCTGGTGGTGCTGACGCTGTTCGTCATCAACCGCCTGCTGCGCATGCCGCTCGGGCGCGCCTGGGAAGCGCTGCGCGAAGACGAGATCGCCTGCCGCTCGCTGGGCCTCAGCCCGACGCGCATCAAGCTGACCGCCTTTACCATCAGCGCCGCGTTCGCCGGGTTTGCCGGCACGCTGTTCGCCGCGCGCCAGGGGTTCGTCAGCCCGGAATCCTTCACCTTCGTCGAGTCGGCCTTCGTGTTGGCGATCGTCGTACTGGGGGGCATGGGCTCGCAGTTCGCGGTCATTCTGGCGGCGATCCTGTTGGTGGTGTCGCGCGAGCTGATGCGCGATCTGAATGAATACAGCATGCTGCTGCTGGGCGCTCTGATGGTGCTGATGATGATTTGGCGGCCGCAGGGGCTGTTGCCGATGAAACGGCCGCAGCTGAAGCTGCAGGCGGCGGACATTCACGCGGGCAAGGGGGAACAGGCATGAGCGTTCAACCTTTACTGCAGGTGGAAGGCCTGTCAATGCGTTTTGGCGGGCTGCTGGCGGTCAACAATGTCGCGTTGACGCTCAATGAAGGCGAAATCGTGTCGCTGATCGGCCCCAACGGCGCCGGTAAAACCACGGTGTTTAACTGCCTGACCGGTTTCTACCGCCCGAGCGGCGGCACCATCAAATTGCGCGATCGCCATCTGGAAGGGCTGGCGGGGCAGGCCATCGCCCGTATGGGCGTAGTGCGCACCTTCCAGCATGTGCGGCTGTTCCGTGAAATGACGGTGATTGAGAACCTGTTGGTGGCGCAGCATCAGCACCTGAAAAGCGGCGTGTTCGCCGGGCTGCTGAAAACCCCGGCCTTCCGCCGCGCCGAAGCCGAGGCGCTGGCGCGCGCGGCGGAGTGGCTGGAGCGCGTCGGCCTGCTATCGATGGCCAACCGTTCGGCGGGCAACCTGGCCTACGGGCAGCAGCGTCGGCTGGAGATCGCCCGCTGCATGGTGACCCGGCCGGAGCTGCTGATGCTGGACGAACCGGCCGCCGGTCTGAACCCGAAAGAGACCGACGAGCTGGATCATCTGATCGTCGAGCTGCGCGATCGGCATAAGGTCTCGGTGTTGCTGATCGAGCACGACATGAAGCTGGTGATGGGCATCTCCGATCGCATTTACGTGGTGAATCAGGGCACGCCGCTGGCGCAGGGCACACCGGCGGAGATCCGCAACAATCCGGACGTGATCCGGGCTTATTTGGGCGAATAATAATATGTTGTCATTCAATCAGGTATCCGCCCATTACGGCAAAATCCAGGCGCTGCATCAGGTCAGTCTCACGATTAGTCAGGGCGAAATCGTGACGTTAATCGGCGCCAACGGCGCCGGTAAAACCACGCTGCTCGGCACCCTGTGCGGCGAACCGCGCGCCAGCGAAGGCAGCATCGTCTTCCAGGGGCAGGACATCACCCAGTGGCAAACCTCGCGCATCATGCGCGAAGCGGTGGCGATCGTGCCGGAAGGGCGGCGCGTCTTCTCGCGCATGACGGTGGAAGAAAATCTGGCGATGGGCGGCTTCTTCGCCGATCGTCACCAATATCAGCAGCGCATCGAACGGGTGTTCACGCTGTTCCCGCGCCTGCTGGAGCGCCGAAGCCAGCGTGCCGGCACCATGTCCGGCGGCGAACAGCAGATGTTGGCCATCGGCCGCGCGCTGATGAGCCAGCCGAAGCTGCTGCTGCTCGACGAACCTTCGCTTGGGCTGGCGCCCATCATCATCCAGCAGATTTTCGACATCATTCAGCAGCTGCGGGAAGAGGGCATGACCATCTTTCTGGTGGAGCAAAACGCCAATCAGGCGCTGAAATTGGCGGACCGCGGTTATGTGCTGGAAAACGGCCGCGTGGTGTTGGAAGATACGGGGGCTGCATTGTTAGCCAACGAAGCAGTGAGGTCGGCGTATCTGGGCGGTTAATCCGCCCCCCTACGAATTAAAATAATCAGGTACGAGAAGAAGAAATGAAGACAGAAGGGTTACTCGCGCAGCGCATCGTTAACGTAAAAAGTTCGGCCATCCGTGAATTGCTTAAGCACAGCAAGATGGAACACGTCATTTCGCTGGCGGGCGGCATCCCCTCTGATGCGCTGTTCGATTTCGAAGGACTGAGCATCGCCACCCAGCAGGCGATCACCGAACAGCCGAAAAGCGCATTCCAGTATGGCCTGACCGAGGGCAGCCCGCTGCTGCGTGAGCGCATTTGCGCGCTGTGCGCCGAGCGCGGCGTCACCGCGCGCGCAGAAGAGGTGATGGTCACCGCCGGCTCTCAGCAGGCCCTGGATTTGGTGATGCGCGCCATCGTCAACCCGGGCGACGTGTTCGTGGTGGAGCGCCCGACCTACCTGGCGGCGCTGCAAACGCTGGAACTGGCGGAGGCCAACATCATGTCGGTCTCGTCCGACAGCGACGGCATGGTGGTGGAAGAGCTGGCCGAGCTGCTGAAAACCCAGCGCATCAAGGGCGTGTACGTGGTGCCGAACTTCGGCAACCCCAGCGGCATCACCCTCAGCGCCGCGCGCCGCGAACGGCTGGTGAAGCTGGCCGCCGAACATAACTTCCTGATCATCGAAGACGATCCGTACGGCGAGCTGCGTTTCACCGAAGAGCGCCACCCGACGCTGCATCAGGTGTCGCAGCAGGTGCTGGGCAACACCGACCACATCATCTATACCTCGACCTTTTCCAAGATCCTGGCGCCGGGCCTGCGTTTGGGCTGGGCGATCCTGCCGCCGTTCCTGCTGCATAAAGTGGCGATCATCAAACAGGCGGCGGATCTGCACGCCAGCGCCCTGTCGCAGAGCATCGTCGAATGCTACCTTGGCCTGGATCGCCTGCCGGCGCAGATCGACAAGATCCGCGCCGCCTATAAACACAAGGGCGAGATCCTGGCCGGTTTGGTGGAGCAGGAGCTGGGCGACTACATCACCTTCGATAAACCGAAGGGCGGCATGTTCCTGTGGGCGCGTTTCCGCCAGCCGTTCAACGCCACCGAATGGCTGAACACCACGCTGCAGCAGGGTGTGGTGTTCGTGCCGGGGGAATACTTCTTCTCCGACAACCCGGATCGTTCGACCTTCCGCCTGTCGTTCGCCACCGCCACCGAGCAGCAGATGCAAGAAGCGGTCGCGCGCCTGCGCCGTTCGCTGTAATCCTCGCGGCGGCGGAGCCCATGCCCGCCGCCGACATCAAACCGCCATCTTCACTTCACCTTGCCGTCATGTGGCTGTCATCTAACGGTTATTTTTCTGTCATCCGCGCATGGCATGTTAGCTTCCGAACAAAAAACTGATTCTTTTCGCTCACGCGCTTTTACACCAGCTTTTTCAGGAGTTAGGCATGCTCACCTACGCTATTCGCAAAACCACGCTGTGCGTCGCATTGACCCTGGCGGTCAGCGCACAGGCGCTGGCGGCGACAGAAATCCCGTTCTGGCATTCGATGGAAGGCGAACTGGGTAAAGAAGTGGACTCTCTGGCGGATCGCTTCAACCAGTCGCACAGCGACGTCAAGATTGTGCCGGTTTATAAAGGCAACTACGAACAGAGCCTGGCGGCGGGCATCGCCGCTTACCGCTCCGGCAAGGCGCCGGCGATCCTGCAGGTTTACGAGGTGGGCACCGCCACCATGATGGCCAGCAAAGCCATCAAACCGGTCTATGAAGTGTTTAAAGAGGCCGGCATCAACTTCGACGAGTCGGTGTTCGTGCCGACGGTGGCCGGCTATTACACCGACAACAAGAGCGGCCATCTGCTGTCGCAGCCGTTCAACAGCTCCACGCCGGTGCTGTACTACAACAAAGACGCCTTCAAAAAGGCCGGCCTGAACCCGGAACAACCGCCGAAAACCTGGCAGGAACTGGCGGCGGATACCGCCAAACTGCGCGAAGCCGGCATGAAGTGCGGTTACGCCAGCGGCTGGCAGGGCTGGATCCAACTGGAGAACTTCAGCGCCTGGCACGGCGTGCCGTTCGCCAGTGAAAACAACGGCTTTGGCGGCACCAGCGCCAAGCTGGAGTTCAACCAACCGCTGCAGGTCAAACATATTGCGCTGCTCGAAGCGATGAACAAGAAGGGCGACTTCACCTATTTCGGCCGCAAAGACGAATCCACCGAGAAGTTCTATAACGGCGACTGCGCCATCACCACCGCCTCATCCGGTTCGCTGGCGGACATCAAGCACTACGCCAAATTCAACTACGGCGTCGGCATGATGCCGTACGACGCCGACGCGAAAAATGCGCTGCAAAACGCCATCATCGGCGGGGCCAGCCTGTGGGTGATGAACGGCAAAGACGCCGCCACCTACAAGGGCGTGGCCGAATTCCTGCAGTACCTGGCGCAGCCGGAAATCGCCGCCGAATGGCACCAGAAGACCGGCTATCTGCCGATCACCACCGCGGCTTACGATCTGACCAAGCAGCAGGGCTTCTACGACAAGAACCCGGGTGCCGACGTCGCCACTCGTCAGATGCTGAACAAGCCGCCGTTGCCGTTCACCAAGGGCCTGCGCCTGGGCAACATGCCGCAGATCCGCAGCGTGGTGGATGAGGAGCTGGAAGGCGTGTGGACCGGCAAGAAAACGCCTCAGCAGGCGTTGGACGCCGCCGTGCAGCGCGGTGACGTGCTGCTGCGCCGCTTCGAAGCTTCGACCAAGTAACCCCGCGTCGCGGGCCCGGTAGACCGGGCTCGCGTCTTCATGCCGATCCTTCCGTACCCGATTAATGGTTTAACTGCTATGTCATCTTCCCGTCCCGGTTTCGGCTGCAGCTGGTTGCCCTATGCGCTGGTGCTGCCGCAGCTGCTGATTACCGCCGTCTTCTTTTTATGGCCCGCCGGCGAAGCGCTGTGGTATTCGGTGCAGAGCCTCGATCCGTTCGGCCTGTCCAGCCAGTTTGTCGGGCTGGATAACTTTAAACAGCTGTTCCAGGATCCTTACTACCTCGACTCGTTCTACACCACGCTGATCTTCAGCTTCCTGGTGGCCGGCATCGGGCTGGCGGTTTCGCTGTTCTTCGCTGCGCTGGTGGACTACGTGCTGCGCGGCAGCCGCCTCTATCGCACGCTGATGATCCTGCCCTACGCGGTGGCGCCGGCGGTGGCGGCGGTGCTGTGGATCTTTCTGTTCAACCCCGGTCTGGGGTTGATCACCCATTTCCTCAATGGTCTGGGCTATAACTGGAACCATGCGCAAAACAGCGGCCAGGCGATGTTCCTGGTGGTGCTGGCCTCGGTATGGCAGCAGATAAGCTATAACTTCCTGTTTTTCCTCGCGGCGCTGCAGTCGATCCCGCGTTCGCTGGTGGAAGCGGCGGCCATCGACGGCGCCGGCCCGGTGCGGCGTTTCTTCCATCTGGTGCTGCCGCTGATCGCGCCGGTGAGCTTCTTCCTGCTGGTGGTCAATCTGGTGTACGCCTTCTTCGATACTTTCCCGGTGATCGACGCCGCCACCGGCGGCGGGCCGGTGCAGTCCACCACCACGTTGATCTACAAGATCTACCGCGAAGGCTTCGCAGGGTTGGATCTCTCCAGTTCCGCCGCGCAGTCGGTGATCCTGATGTTGCTGGTGATCGGCCTGACGGTGATCCAGTTCCGCTTCGTTGAACGTAAGGTGCGCTACCAATGATTGAGAATCGACGCGGGCTGGATGTCTTCAGCCATGTGATGCTGATTATCGGCGTGCTGGTGGTGCTGTTCCCGCTGTACGTGGCCTTTGTCGCCGCCACGCTGGACGACAAACAGGTGTTTCAGGTGCCGATGACGCTGGTGCCCGGCGGTCACCTGTGGGAGAACATCCGCAATATCTGGCAGGGCGGCGTGGGCAACCTCAAGGTGCCGTTCTCGCTGCTGCTGCTCAACAGCGTGATCATGGCGCTGGCGATCACCTGCGGCAAGATCGCGGTGTCAGTGCTGTCGGCTTACGCCATCGTGTATTTCCGTTTCCCGCTGCGCAGCCTGTTTTTTTGGCTGATTTTCCTCACCCTGATGCTGCCGGTGGAAGTGCGCATTTTCCCGACGGTGGAGGTGATCTCCAACCTCAACCTGCTGGACAGCTATACCGGCCTGACGCTGCCGCTGATGGCCTCGGCCACCGCCACCTTCCTGCTGCGCCAGTTCTTCATGACGTTGCCGGATGAGCTGCTGGAGGCGGCGCGCATCGACGGCGCCGGGCCGATGCGTTTCTTTTGGGACATCGTGTTGCCGCTGTCGAAAACCAATCTGGCGGCGCTGTTCGTCATCACCTTTATCTACGGCTGGAACCAATACCTGTGGCCGATCCTGATCACCAGCGACGCTTCGATGGGCACCGCGGTGGCGGGCATCAAGAGCATGATCTCCACTTCCGGCGCGCCGACCCAGTGGAACCAGGTGATGGCGGCGATGATTCTGACTTTATTGCCACCGCTGGCGGTGGTGCTTCTGATGCAGCGCTGGTTTGTGCGCGGTCTGGTTGATAGCGAGAAATAACGACGATGGCAGGATTAAAACTACAGGCGGTCACCAAGTCTTACGACGGTAAAACGCCGGTGATCAAACAGATCGACCTCGACGTGGCGGACGGTGAATTCATCGTGATGGTCGGCCCGTCCGGCTGCGGCAAATCCACGCTGCTGCGGATGGTGGCCGGGCTGGAGCGCACCACCAGCGGCGATATCTATATCGATACCCGGCGCGTGACCGATCTGGAGCCCAAGGATCGCGGCATCGCGATGGTGTTCCAGAACTACGCGCTCTATCCGCACATGAGCGTGTACGACAACATGGCTTACGGCCTCAAGATCCGCGGTTTCGGCAAGGAGCATATCCGCCAGCGAGTGGAGGAAGCGGCGCGCATCCTGGAGCTGGAGCCGCTGCTCAAGCGCAAACCGCGCGAACTTTCCGGCGGCCAGCGCCAGCGCGTGGCGATGGGGCGCGCCATCGTGCGCGAACCGGCGGTGTTCCTGTTCGATGAACCGCTGTCCAATCTGGACGCCAAGCTGCGGGTGCAGATGCGCCTGGAGCTGCAACAGCTGCACCGCCGTCTGAAAACCACCAGCCTGTACGTGACTCACGACCAAGTGGAGGCGATGACGCTGGCGCAGCGGGTGATCGTGATGAATAAGGGCGTGGCGGAGCAGATCGGCACCCCGAGCGAGGTGTATCAGCGGCCGGCTTCGCTGTTCGTCGCCGGCTTTATCGGCTCGCCGGCGATGAACCTGTTGCCCGGCACCCTGAGCGCCGACGGCGGCCAGCTGCTGCTGGCGGACGGCATGACGCTGCCGTTGCCGGCGGCCAAGCCGCAGTGGGCGGGGCGGCAGTTGACGCTGGGCATTCGGCCGGAGCATATTCAGCTGGTGGCGCAAGGCCAGGGCGTGCCGCTGCAGCTGCAGACGCTGGAACTGCTGGGGGCCGACAATCTGGCGCACGGCCAGTGGGGCGGTCACGGGGTGATCGCGCGGTTGTCGCATGAAACCTTGCCGACGGCGGGCAGTACGCTATATTTGCAGCTGCCTGCTCAGGCGCTGCACTTCTTTGACACCCACAGCGGATTACGGATGGATTGATGACGAGACCCTGGCCTTACCCTCATATTGTCGCCCACCGCGGCGGCGGTTCTCTGGCGCCGGAAAACACCCTGGCGGCGATCGACGTCGGCGCGCGCCACGGCCACAAGATGATCGAGTTCGACGCCAAGCTGGCGCAGGACGGGCAAATTTTCCTGCTGCACGACGACACGCTGGATCGCACCAGCAACGGTTGGGGCGTGGCGGGCGAGCTGCCGTGGGACAAACTGGTGCAGCTGGACGCCGGCAACTGGTACAGTTCGGCCTTCAAGGGCGAGCGGCTGCCGCTGCTGTCGGAGGTGGCGGAACGCTGCCGGGAACACGGCCTGATGGCCAATATCGAGATCAAACCGACCACCGGCAGCGACGATGAAACCGGGCGGGTGGTGGCGCTGGCGGCGCGGTTGCTGTGGCAAGGGCAGACCGACCCGCTGCTCTCCTCCTTCTCGGTGGAAGCGTTGGCGGCGGCGCAACGCACCGTGCCGGACTTGCCGCGCGGCCTGCTGCTGGAGGCCTGGGACGACAACTGGCGCGAGCTGACGGAGCGTCTGGATTGCGTCTCGCTGCATATCGACCACAAAGCGCTGACCGCTGAGCGGGTGAAAGCGTTGAAAGACGCCGGTCTACGCATTCTGGTGTATACCGTCAACCAACCGGATCGCGCGCGTCTGCTGCTCGACTGGGGCGTTGACTGCATTTGCACCGACCGGATAGATTTGATTGGCCCGGATTTTTAATCCGGCGCCGATGAATCCCGCGACGACAAGCCTTGCCGCCGCGCCACCGGAAGGAATGCGATGCCAGGCTTTATGATGTCACTGTGGCACCAGATCGTGCTGTCTTTACCGCTGTTCGTCCTGATCGCGTTGGGTTATGGGCTGATTCGCTGGGGGAAATGGCCTTCCAGCATCACCGATGGCCTGACGCGCTTCGTGTTTTCCCTCGCTTTGCCCGCCATGCTGTTTCGCATGATGTGCGATTTCTCGCAGCGCCCGGCGGTCGACGCCCGGCTGCTGATCGCGTTCTTCGGCAGTTGCCTGCTGGTGTTCGTGCTCGGCCGCCTGGTCGCCCGGCACCTCTTCCGGCTGGATGGGGTCGCTGGTTCGGTGTTTGCGCTGGGCGGTATTTTCTCCAATAACGTGATGCTCGGTTTACCGATCGCCAGCGTGATGCTGGGGCAGGCGGCGATCCCGTCGGTAGCGCTGGTGCTGGTGTTCAACGGCCTGATCCTGTGGACGCTGGTGACGGTGTCGATCGAATGGGCGCGCAACGGCTCGCCGACGCTGAGCGGCTTCGCTAAAACCGCGCGCAGCGTGCTGACCAACCCACTGATCGTCGGCATTCTGTCCGGCACCTTGTTCAGCCTGACCGGCCTGCCGCTGCCGACCTTCGTCGATCGGCCGGTCAGCATGCTCGGCCAGGTGGCGGCGCCGCTGTCGCTGGTGGTGCTTGGCATGGGGCTGGCGGAGTATCGCATCAGCGAAGGCTGGCAGCTGAGCAGCGCCATCTGCGTGCTGAAGCTGCTGGTGCAGCCGCTAGTGATTTGGCTGCTGGCCTGGATGATGGATTTGCCGCCGATGGAGACCCGCGTGGTGGTGCTGTTGGGCTCAATGGCGGTGGGGGTGAACGTCTACCTGATGTCGCGCCAGTTCAATACGCTCACCGGCCCGGCCGCCACCAGCCTGGTGATGTCCACCGTGCTGGCGGCGATCACCACGCCGCTGATCCTCACCGTTATGGGCGTGCGGGCGTAGCCGGCATCGGCGCCTGCGGCACCGCCGGCGCGGTGCGATTGAACGGATCGCGCGGCTGGTTGCCGTTAGGCAGCAGTTGCCCGCCGTTCGGCGCGGTTTGCAACAGCTGTTGCCGTTGATTGTCGAACTGTCGCTGCTGCTGCAGGCGGCGTTGATCCATCTGCCGGTTGTTCAACAAGCGCTGTTGTTGCGCCTGCTGGCTGTTTTGGTTGAGTAACTGCTGCTGTGAGCGCAGGTCGGTTACGCCGTTGGCCGCCGCCGCCAACCCAGGCAGCAACAGCAGAGCGAACAGAATGTGAGAAGTTTTCATGATGGTTACCTCGCCTTTTTATTAAGCCTAACTCAGCGGTGAAATTTTGCCGGTAGTTTGTATTTTGTTCAGATGTAAACCGCCTTTCATCCCCTTATGCGTCCATCTTCCGTTACAATCGCGGTTTATGAATTGTTAGGATGAACCCATCGTGCTGCTCTTGGTTATCACCACCATTCTGTGGGCGTTCTCTTTCAGCCTGATCGGCGAATATTTGGCGGGCCATGTCGACAGCTGGTTCTCGGTGCTGATGCGCATCGGGCTGGCGGCGCTGGTGTTCCTGCCGTTCCTGCGCTGGCGCAACATCAAACTCAAGGTGATCCTGCTGTATATGCTGGTGGGCGCCTTCCAGCTGGGCATCATGTACCTCATCAGCTTCCGCGCTTATCTCTATCTGACGGTGCCGGAGTTCCTGTTGTTCACCGTGCTGACGCCATTGTACATCACGCTGATCTACGACTTGCTGAGCGGCCGGCGCCTGCGCTGGGGCTACGCCTTCAGCGCGCTGCTGGCGGTGCTGGGCGCGGCCATCATTCGCTATCACCAACTGAGCGAACACTTCTGGTGGGGGCTGTTGCTGGTGCAGGCGGCGAACATCAGCTTCGCCATCGGCATGGTCGGCTATAAGCGCCTGATGGAAGTGCACCCCTTGCCGCAGCACACCGCCTTTTCCTGGTTCTACCTGGGGGCGGCGGCGGTGGCGGTGGTGGCCTGGTTCCTGTGGGGCAATCCGCAGCAGCTGCCAACCACCAATCTGCAGTGGGGCGTGCTGATCTGGCTGGGCGTGGTGGCGTCGGGGCTGGGCTATTTCATGTGGAACTACGGCGCGACGCAGGTGGATGCCGGCACGCTCGGCATCATGAACAACATGCATGTGCCGGCCGGCTTGTTGGTCAACCTGGCCATTTGGCAGCAGCAGCCGCACTGGCCGAGCTTTATCCTCGGTGGGGCGGTGATCGTCGCTTCACTGTGGGTGCACCGCCGCTGGGTGGCGCCGAAACAGCTCGGCTAAACGGGGGCCGGCAGTTTACACGCCTGCCGCCAACGCTTTGGCGCCGGTCGCGCCGGGGCGTGCCGCGTCGCGCACGAACGGCAGATGATCGCAGGCGTGCTGGCGGGCCGAGCGGATAAAGGCTTCGGTCACCGCCTGGCGCTGTTCACCGTCGCGCACGGCGGCGTACAGGCGGCTCCACAGGCCGTCACCCAGGGTTTTGGTCACCACCAGCCCCTGCCGTTCGAAACTTTCCACCACCCAATGCGGCAGCGCCGCAATCCCCATCCGCGCCGAGACCATCTGGATCAGCAGCAGCGTGTTATCGACGTTCTTCAACGCCGGGTTGACGCCCGCCGGCTGCAGGAAATGCCGCCAGATATCCAGCCGCTGGCGCTGCACCGGGTAAATCAACAGCGTTTCATCGCTCAAGTCTTCCGGCTCGATGTGCGGCTTGCCGGCCAGCGGATGATCCGGCGCCAGCACCATACGCACCTCAAAATCGAACATCGGCGAATAGTGCAGGCCGCTGCGCGGCAGGATATCCGACGTCATCACCAGATCCAGCTCGCCCTGTTGCAGGGCCGGCTGCGGGTCGAAAGTGACGCCGGAGGTGAAGTCCATCACCACCTGCGGGAAACGCTGGCGGAAGTTGTCCAGCGCCGGCGTTAGCCACTGAATGCAGCTGTGGCATTCGATGGCGATGCGCAGCGTGGTTTGATGCGGCTCGTGGCAGGCCTGCAGCGCCTGCTGGATCTGCGGCAACACCTGTTCCGCCAGCTGCAGCAGGATTTCGCCCTGGGCGGTGAAGCGCAGGGGCTGGCTCTTGCGCACGAACAGCTTGAAGCCCAGACGTTGCTCAAGATCGCTGAACTGGTGCGACAGGGCAGACTGCGTCTGATGAAGTTGGGCCGCCGCCCCCGCCAACGAACCGCTGTTGCGCAGAGCCTGCAGCGTCCGTAAATGTTTCAGTTCGATCATGAGAGTCCTTCACATTGACAGTGAATAAATTGCGCTTGTGGTTAATACAGTACCTGCTGATTATGGATGTGTAAACATCTGGACGGCTAAATGGGGAATATGACGATGGCAATCTTGAATCACACACTGGGTTTTCCTCGCGTTGGGCTACGACGTGAGCTGAAAAAAGCTCAGGAAAGCTACTGGGCCGGCAACTCAACGCAGGAAGAGCTGTTGGCGGTTGGCCGCGAGCTGCGCGCTCGTCATTGGCAGCAGCAACGGCAGGCCGGGGTGGATTTGGTGCCGGTCGGCGATTTCGCCTGGTACGATCATGTGTTGACCACCAGCCTGCTGCTGGGCAACGTGCCGGCGCGCCATCAGAATGCGGATGGCTCTATTGATCTGGACACGCTGTTCCGCATCGGCCGTGGCCGCGCACCGACCGGCGAGCCGGCGGCCGCGGCGGAAATGACCAAATGGTTTAACACCAACTATCACTACATGGTGCCCGAATTCCAGCAAGGCCAGCAGTTCAAGCTGGGCTGGACCCAACTGCTGGACGAAGTGGACGAAGCGCTGGCGCTGGGGCATCACATCAAGCCGGTGCTGCTTGGCCCGGTGACTTATCTGTGGTTGGGTAAAGTGAAGGGCGAGCCGTTCGACCGCCTGTCGCTGTTGAAAGAGATCCTGCCGGTTTACCAGCAGGTGCTGGCGGAGCTGGCGAAGCGCGGCGTCGAATGGGTGCAAATCGACGAACCTGCGCTGGTGCTGGAGCTGCCGCAAGCCTGGCTGGACGCCTTCAAACCGGCGTATGACGCGTTGCAGGGGCAGGTTAAGTTGCTGTTGACCACGTATTTCGACAGCGTCGGCCACAACCTCGACACCATTCGCACGCTGCCGGTGCAGGGGCTGCACGTCGATCTGGTCGCCGGCCATGACGATATCGCCGCGCTGAGCGCCGCATTGCCGCAAGACTGGCTGCTGTCGCTGGGCGTGATCAACGGCCGCAACGTTTGGCGCGCCGATCTGAGCCGCTGGTTCGAACGTCTGCAGCCGCTGGTGGGACAGCGCCCGCTATGGATCGGCACCTCCTGTTCACTGCTGCACAGCCCGATCGATCTGAGCGTGGAAAGCCGTCTGGACGAAGAAGTGAAAAGCTGGTTCGCCTTCGCCCTGCAAAAATGCGCCGAGCTGGCGCTGTTGAGCTCGGCGCTGAACGCGCCTGACGCGACGAAACAGGCCGAGCTGGACGCCTACAGCGCGCCGATCCGCGCCCGTCGCCAGTCGAACCGCGTGCATAACCCACAGGTTGAGCGCCGTCTGGCCGCGATCACCGCGCAGGACTGCGAACGCCGCAGCGCGTACGCCGAGCGCGCCAGGGCGCAGCACGAGCGTTTCAAGCTGCCGGCCTGGCCGACGACGACCATCGGTTCGTTCCCACAGACCACCGAAATCCGCGGCCTGCGTCTGGACTTCAAACAGGGCCGTTTGGACGGCAGCAACTACCGCACCAGCATCGGTGAGCACATCAAACAGGCGATCGTCGAGCAGGAGCGCCTCGGGCTGGACGTACTGGTGCACGGTGAAGCCGAGCGCAACGACATGGTGGAATATTTCGGTGAGAACCTCGACGGCTTCGTGTTTACCCAGAATGGTTGGGTGCAGAGCTACGGTTCCCGCTGCGTGAAGCCGCCGGTGATCATCGGTGACGTCAGCCGCCCGGAAGCCATTACCGTCGAATGGGCCAAATTCGCCCAGTCGTTGACCGACAAGCCGGTGAAAGGCATGTTGACCGGGCCGGTGACCATCCTGTGCTGGTCGTTCCCGCGTGAAGACGTGACCCGCGAAGTGATCGCCAAGCAGATTGCGCTGGCGCTGCGCGACGAGGTGGAAGATTTGGAAAAAGCCGGCATCGGCATCATTCAGATCGACGAACCTGCGCTGCGCGAGGGGCTGCCGCTGCGACAATCCGACTGGGCCGCCTACCTGAACTGGGCGGTGGACGCCTTCAAATTGAACGCCGCCGTGGCGCAGGATGACACCCAGATCCACACCCACATGTGTTACTGCGAGTTCAACGACATCATGGACTCCATCGCCGCGCTGGACGCCGACGTGATCACCATCGAGACCTCGCGTTCCGATATGGATCTGCTGGAAGCCTTCAAAGAGTTCGAATACCCGAACGAAATCGGGCCGGGCGTCTACGATATCCACTCGCCGAACGTGCCGAGCGTGGAATGGATCGAAGCGCTGCTGCGTAAAGCGGCGCAGAACATCCCGGCGGAACGCCTGTGGGTCAACCCCGATTGCGGCCTGAAAACTCGCGGTTGGCCTGAAACCCGGCAGTCGCTGGCCAACATGGTATTGGCGGCGCAGCGCCTGCGCGAGCACGCGTGATGCCGTGCGGCGGGTAAACCGCCGCAGATAGATTTACTGGTGTGATGATTGGGCGCTTCGGCGCCCTTTTTTATGCGAGGGGGATTACTTGACGCCGTGCTGGGCGAACCACGCCAGCATGCGCTGCCAGCCGTCTTCCGCCGCTTCGGCGTTGTAGCTGGGGCGATAGTCGGCGTTGAATGCGTGCCCGACGCCAGGATACACCACGATTTCGGCATCGGCGTTGGCGGCGCGGATCGCCTGACGCATGTTTTCCACCGTATCCAGCGGAATACCGCTGTCCTGCCCGCCATACAGCCCCAGCACTGGCGTTGACAAGTGCGTGGCGATATCGACCGGATGCTTCGGCGAATTCAGCGTTTTTTCACCCACCAGTTTGCCGTACCAGGCGACGGCCGCTTTTAACTGCGGGTTGTGCGCCGCGTACAGCCAGGTAATTCGGCCGCCCCAGCAAAAACCGGTGATCGCCAGCTTGCCGGCGTCGCCGCCGTGGCGGATAGCCCAGTGCGCGGCGTGATCCAGATCCGACAGCACCTGACGATCCGGCACCTTGGTCACCAGCTGCTGGAACAGCTCGCCGATATCGGTGTAGTCGTTGGCGTCGCCCTGGCGGAAATAGAGCTCGGGAGCAATCGCCAGATAGCCCTGTTTGGCCAGGCGGCGGCACAGATCCTGAATATGTTCATGGACGCCGAAGATTTCCTGCACCACCAGCACGATGGGGAAGGGGCCGTTGTGGTCGGCGGGTTTGGCGACGTAGGCCGGCAGCGCGTCTCCCTGGGAAGGAATAGTCGTTTGCCCGGCGTGAATGCCCTGTTCATCGGTGATAATCGCGGAGGCGGCTACCGGCGCGGCGGCCGGGGCGAATCCTCCCTGAGCCTGTTCTAATGTCATCACATGTTCGGTTTTCATTGCGGTCTCCGTGCAATAGAAAAAAGCGCTGAGATTAACTATAGGAAAGATTACCCATTATTGGCGCCGCGTGGCGCACTTTCGGACAAGTCGATAAAAAACGGCTAATTATCTGGCTTTACGGCATTTTTAAGCGCTTTTTATCATGTTATTACGCGTTTTGGCCCGCGTAAGTGCCATAAGGTGCGTTAGAGGGCTTTTTTGTCCCTAAGCAACCGATAAGATGGGGGTATTTCGAATTGATGAGCTAAATAGTTTCAGTCGGCAATCAACGGGCAGGGAGCGGCAAGGTTTGTCGGCTAGACTGAGGTTTAGCGGTGCGTTCTGGATGCCTTATAGTGCTTTTTTTGTGATAAAAATCACAAAAAATATGTAGCATGTAATTTGTTTCTCTTTTCATAGTGACTATCGTCACGAAATTAAGCGGCGATTTTCAGTAGAGTGCTTTTTTGTTCCTCCCAATAAACATGATCCATGAGGAGTCTCGTATGTCTCAGTCTGATGTTTTTCATCTCGGCCTCACCAAGAACGATTTACAAGGGGCCCAGCTTGCCATCGTGCCGGGCGATCCGCAGCGCGTAGAGAAGATTGCCAAGCTGATGGAAAATCCGGTGCATCTGGCCTCCCATCGTGAATTCACTACCTGGCGCGCAGAGCTGGACGGCAAGGCGGTGATCGTCTGCTCCACCGGCATCGGCGGCCCGTCTACCTCTATCGCGGTGGAAGAGCTGGCGCAGCTGGGCATCCGCACCTTCCTGCGCATCGGCACCACCGGCGCCATTCAGGCGAACATCAACGTCGGCGACGTGCTGGTCACCACGGCGGCGGTACGTCTCGACGGCGCCAGCCTGCACTTTGCGCCGATGGAGTTCCCGGCGGTCGCGGACTTCGCCTGTACCACCGCGCTGGTGGAAGCGGCCAAGGCCAGCGGCGCTACCACGCACATTGGTGTGACCGCCTCTTCCGATACCTTCTATCCGGGCCAGGAACGTTACGATACCTACTCTGGCCGCGTGGTCAGCCGTTTCAAAGGCTCGATGGAAGAGTGGCAGGCGATGGGCGTGATGAACTATGAAATGGAATCTGCCACGCTGCTGACCATGTGCGCCAGCCAGGGCCTGCGCGCCGGCATGGTGGCCGGGGTGATCGTCAACCGCACCCAGCAAGAGATCCCGAACGCCGAAACCATGAAAAACACCGAAAGCAAAGCGGTGCAGATCGTGGTGGACGCCGCCCGCCGTCTGCTGTAATCGCCTTACCCCCAGCGGGCCGCCGACGCGGTCCGTTTTTCCATTCGCGGCTAATCTGTTACGGTGATACTCCTCAGCGCTGCGCCGATGGCTGCCGCGCGTTGTCAGAACAAAAACAACGAGGACGTTTATGACCGCCCAGATCCTGCTTCATCCTTCGCTTGCGCCGCTCGACGGCGGCATTAACTTCCGTGACTTCGGCGGCAACGGCGTGGCCGACGGGCGCCGCATCAAACGCGGCCTGCTGTTCCGCTCCGGTTCTCTCGAGCGGCTGACGGAAAACGACTGCACTTTCCTCGCTGGGGTGCCGGTGCGTTCGGTGCTGGACTACCGCGATGCCGACGAAGTGCAGGCCAAACCGGATATTCTGTGGAATGGCGCCGACTATCACCACGTGCCGGCCAACCCGCTGAGCAGCGAAGTCAACGCCAACCTGGAAAAGCTCACCAACGAAACGCTGGCCGCTTTCGACGCCCGGGCGTTCATGCTGGAGCTGTATCGCCGCCTGCCGTTCGGCAATGCGGCCTATCAGCGGTTGGCGCAGCTGTTGAGCAACCCCGGCGGCGGCGCAATCGTGCAACACTGCGCGGTCGGCAAGGATCGCACCGGGGTCGGTTCGGCGCTGGTGCTGTTCGCGCTGGGGGCCGACGAAGCGACGGTGCTGGAAGACTATCTGCTGACCGAAACCACGCTGGCCGCTTTCCGCGAGCAGATGCTGGATCAGCTGTCTATCAAGTTGAATGCGGCGGCGCTGGAGCAATTCGCCTACGTGCTCAGCGCGCGCGAGGAGTTCCTGATGACGGCGCTGGGCTGCATCCGCCAACAATACGGCTCCACCGACCGCTGGCTGGAAGCGGAATACGGCCTGGGCGCGGCCCAGCGCGAAGTGCTGCGGGCGTTCTACCTCGAGTAAATTGCCGCGTGTTTAGCCGGGGTTTAACTCGCCCCGGCTTATCCTAGGCGGCGAACCATCGCGTATCAGGAGCCCTGCATTGAGCCTCAATGACGTTATCAACTGGGTCAGCGACGTCGTGCGTCAGCACGAAGGCTGGGCCATTCCCATCATCTTCTTCCTGGCGTTCGGCGAGTCGCTGGCGTTTTTGTCGCTGCTGCTGCCGGCCACGGTGATCCTGCTGGCGCTGGGCGCGCTGATCGGCGAAAGCGGCATCGCCTTTTGGCCGATTTGGGCCGCCGCCGCCGCCGGGGCGTTTTTCGGCGACTGGCTCTCGTACTGGATCGGCTACCACTATCAGGATCGGGTGGCCCATATGTGGCCGCTGTCGCGCAATCCGCAGCTGCTGGCGCGCGGCCACGCCTTCTTTGAGCGCTGGGGCGTGCTGGGCATTTTCATTGGCCGCTTCTTCGGCCCGCTGCGCGCCGTGGTGCCGCTGGTGGGGGGCATTTGCGGCATGCCGCAGCGCTACTTCCAGTTGGCCAACGTCACGTCGGCGATGATCTGGGCGTTCGGCATTCTGGCGCCGGGGGCGTTCGGCATCAAGTGGCTCAGCCAGTGGCTGGGCTGATTTCTCGCTAAATTGCGCAGCGCCGCGCAATATTGTGCGCGGCGGGCAAAATCAGGCTGGACATCCATACAGCCTCCCCTTAACGTGACGGGCAATGGGCGTGCGAAACGCCGGAACGGCAAGGTGCAACAGGAGGCAGGGTGGATACCAGTCTGATTTATGGGATTGGCGGCGTCGCGATCGGCATGCTGTTAGGGTGGCTGATCGCCAGTCTGCGAGTGCAGCAGACGAACGCGCAACATGAAACCGAACTGCGGTTGCTGGAGCAAGCGTTGCAGCAGGCGCAGCAGGAGACGGCCGTGCGGCAGGAGGCCCTGCTGCGCCACGAACAGCAGTCGCGCCAGAACGAGCTGGAGCTGCGCAACCTGCACAGCCAGCTGGCGGCCGGGCATGAAAAACTGCAACAGCTCAACCATTGGCGCAACGAATGCGAGCTGCTCAACCAAGAGCTGCGCGCCCAGCGCGAGGTGAACAGCGCGCAGGAGGCCGAGCTGCGCGAAGTCACCATCCGTCTGGAAGAGACGCGCATGGCGGCGGAGGAGAAGCAGCGTCTGCTGATCAACAGCGAACAGCGCCTCACCACCCAGTTTGAAAACCTCGCCAACCGCATTTTTGAACACAGCGGCCGCAAGGTGGACGAGCAAAATAAGCAAAGTTTGGATCGGTTACTGCTGCCGCTGCGCGAACAACTGGACGGTTTCCGCCGACAGGTGCAGGACAGCTTTGGCCAGGAGGCGCGTGAGCGCCACACGCTGACGCACGAGATACGCAATCTGCAGCAGTTGAATGCGCAAATGGCGCGCGAGGCCATCAACCTCACCAAGGCGCTGAAAGGCGACAACAAGACCCAGGGCAACTGGGGTGAAGTGGTGCTGAGCCGGGTGCTGGAGGCCTCCGGCCTGCGCGAAGGGCACGAGTATGAAACGCAGGTCAACGTGCGGGTAGATCATCAGAGCCGCATGCAGCCCGATGTGATCGTGCGCCTGCCGCAGGGCAAGGATGTCGTGATCGACGCCAAGATGTCGCTGATCGCCTACGAGCGCTATTTCAACGGTGAAGACGAGGCGGAGCGCGAAGCGGCGCTGAGCGAACATATCGCTTCGCTGCGCGGCCACATTCGCATGCTGGGCCGCAAGGACTACCAGCAGCTGCCGGGGCTGCGTTCGCTGGACTATGTGCTGATGTTCATTCCGGTCGAGCCGGCCTTCCTGCTGGCTATCGATCGCGAGCCGGAGCTGATCAGCGAAGCGCTCAAGCACAACATCATGCTGGTCAGCCCGACCACGTTGCTGGTGGCGCTGCGTACCATCACCAACCTGTGGCGCTATGAGCATCAGAGCCAGAATGCCCAGCGCATCGCCGAGCGTGCGGCGAAACTGTATGACAAGATGCGGCTGTTCGTGGACGATATGTCCGCGCTGGGGCAGAGCCTGGACAAGGCGCAGGGCAGTTATCGTCAGGCGATGAACAAACTGAGCGAAGGCCGTGGTAATCTTATCGGCCAAATTGAAGGTTTCCGCGCGCTGGGGGTTGAGGTCAAGCGGCCGATAAACCCGCTGCTGGCGCAGCAAGCCGGCGCGCAACACGATGAAGCGGAAGAGGCGAACGACGACGAGGTCGCCGCGCTGCCGCAGACGAACGACGATGATGATACCACCGGGGAACCGGGCTTCGTTTCGCACGGCTGAGGCCGTGGCGAGGTGGGGTATTCCTCGGGCTTCTGGTACACTCATCCACACAAAATTGACTGAATAGCAGGCAGGACAATGGCAGATCAATCGCAGGAAACCACCGATTTCGGTTTTCGCACCGTCGCTAGAGACGAAAAACAGGCCATGGTGGCGGACGTTTTTCATTCGGTAGCGGCAAAGTATGACGTGATGAACGACCTGATGTCGTTCGGCATCCACCGTATCTGGAAGCGTTTCACCATTGACTGCAGCGGCGTGCGCCGCGGGCAGCGCGTGCTGGATCTGGCCGGTGGCACCGGCGACCTGGCCGCCAAGTTCTCCCGCATGGTTGGCGAGCAGGGGCAGGTGGTGCTGGCGGACATCAACGATTCGATGCTGAAGATGGGGCGCGAGAAGCTGCGCGATCGCGGCATCGTCGGCAACATCAATTACGTGCAGGCCAACGCCGAGGCGCTGCCGTTCCCGGACAATTACTTCGATTGCATCACCATCTCCTTTGGCCTGCGTAACGTCACCGACAAAGACAAAGCGCTGCGTTCGATGTTCCGCGTGCTGAAGCCGGGCGGCCGCCTGTTGGTGCTGGAGTTCTCCAAACCGCTGCTGGCGCCGCTGAGCAAAGCTTACGACGCATACTCTTTCCACGTGCTGCCGAAGATCGGCGAGCTGGTAGTGAAAGATCCGGACAGCTATCGCTATCTGGCGGAATCGATCCGTATGCACCCCGATCAGGAAACCCTGAAGGGCATGATGGGCAACGCCGGTTTTGAAAACGTCACCTATTTCAACCTGACCGGTGGGATTGTCGCCCTGCATCGCGGCTTCAAGTTCTGAGAGGGAGATGCCGATGCTGTTTACCCCTCTGCTGACCGGTGCGCTGGAAACCTCGCTGAATAACCTGCTGTTTCGCGATCGCAGCATGAAAGCCGCTCGCCAACGCCTGGCGGGCAAGGTGCTGCGCATCGAACTGGAAGAGTTGGCTTCACCGCTGGTGCTGGTGTTCAGCGAACTGCGCGTGGATGTGCTGGGGCAGTCTGAAGACAGCGCCGATTGCACGGTGCGCAGCCGCATTCCCTCCTTACTGAAGCTGCGCGATCGCCAGCAGTTGCCGGTGCTGATGCGCAGCGGCGAATTGACGGTGGAAGGGGATATTCAGGTGGTGCAACAGCTGGTTGGCCTGCTCGATCTGGCGGAGTGGGATCCGGCGGAATGGCTGGCGCCCTATATCGGCGATATCGCCGCTCAAGGCATTACGCAGGCGCTGGGCAAAGGTGCTTCGTTACTCAAGGCCGGATTGATGCGTCGGCAGCAAGACATGGCTGAGGCGCTGACGGAAGAGTGGCGTCTGGCGCCGGGGCCGCTGGAAGTGGTGTGGTTCAATGAAGAAGTGGATGCGCTCGCCCGCAGCGCGGAAGCGCTGATTGCCCGCATGGATAAGTTGGAGGGCAAGCGATGACCCCAGGCGAACTGCGCCGTTTGTATTTTATCGTCCGCGTTTTTCTCAGCTATGGGCTGGACGAGCTGATCCCGACAATGCGTTTGACGCTGCCGCTGCGCTTCGGCCGCCGGCTGCTGTTCTGGATGCCTAATCGGCACAAGGACAAACCGCTGGGCGAACGTCTGCGGCTGGCGCTGCAGGAATTGGGGCCGGTCTGGATCAAGTTCGGCCAGATGATGTCTACCCGCCGCGATCTGTTCCCGCCGCACATTGCCGATCAGCTGACGCTGCTGCAGGATCGGGTGGCGCCTTTCGACGGTGCGCTGGCGCGCAAGCATATCGAGCTGGCGATGGGCGGCCCGCTGGAAACCTGGTTCGACGACTTCGAGCAGCAGCCGCTGGCGTCCGCCTCGATCGCGCAGGTGCATACCGCGCGGCTGAAAACCACCGGCCAGGAAGTGGTGCTGAAGGTGATCCGGCCGGATATCGGGCCGATTATCAAAGCCGACGTGCGCTTGATGTACCGGCTGGCAGGCTGGGTGCCGAAGCTGTTGCCGGACGGCCGCCGCCTGCGTCCGCGCGAAGTGGTGCGCGAGTACGAAAAAACCCTGCTGGACGAATTGAACCTGCTGCGCGAAGCGGCCAACGCCATTCAGCTGCGTCGCAATTTCGACGGCAGCCCGATGCTGTACGTGCCGGAAGTTTACTCCGACTACTGCCGCGAAAGCGTGTTGGTGATGGAGCGTATCTACGGCATTCCGGTCTCGGACATCGCCACGCTGGAGCAGCAGGGCACCAACATGAAACTGTTGGCGGAACGCGGCGTTCAGGTGTTCTTTACCCAGGTATTCCGCGACAGCTTCTTCCATGCGGACATGCATCCCGGTAATATTTTCGTCAGCTACGAACATCCGGAAGATCCTTGCTACATCGGCATCGACTGCGGCATCGTCGGTTCGTTGAACAAGGATGACAAACGCTATCTGGCGGAAAACTTCATCGCCTTCTTCAACCGCGATTACCGCAAGGTGGCGGAACTGCACGTCGACTCCGGCTGGGTGCCGCGCGACACCAACGTGGAAGACTTCGAATTCGCCATCCGTACCGTGTGCGAACCGATTTTCGAGAAGCCGCTGGCGGAGATCTCCTTCGGCAACGTGCTGCTGAACCTGTTCAACACCGCGCGCCGCTTCAATATGGAAGTGCAGCCGCAGCTGGTGTTATTGCAGAAGACCTTGCTGTATGTTGAAGGGCTGGGGCGTCAGCTTTACCCGCAGTTGGATCTGTGGACCACCGCCAAGCCGTTCCTCGAGAGTTGGCTGCGCGATCAGGTCGGCATTCCCGCCGTGGTGCGCGCGCTGAAAGAGAAGGCGCCGTTCTGGGCGGAGAAACTGCCCGAGCTGCCCGAGCTGTTTTACGACAGCCTGCAGCAGCATAAACTGTTGCAACAAAGCGTTGATAAGCTGACCAACCAGATGCAGGCTCAGCGGGTTCGTCAGGGGCAGTCACGTTATTTGTTCGGCGTTGGCGCTACACTGTTGGTAAGCGGCACGCTGTTGCTGCTGGGGCAAATCGAGGTGTTCCCCGCCTGGATGATGGCCGCCGGCATCGTATGCTGGGTGATTGGCTGGAAGCGAACCACCTGATTTAATTCGTTACTCTGGTGAAGTCGGCTCTATAATGCGGGCTGGCTTTAAAAGACCCCTTAAAATTAGAGGTAATTAAAATGGGCGGTATTAGTATTACGCAATTGTTGATCATCGCAGTGATCGTGGTGCTGCTGTTCGGCACCAAAAAACTGCGCACGCTGGGTTCCGATCTCGGCGCCTCGATCAAGGGCTTCAAAAAAGCGATCGGTGACGATACGCCGTCGACCCCCAACACGGCTGAAAAAAGCAGCCTGGATGACGCTGATTTCTCGGCCAAGCCTATTACCGATAAGCAGCCGGAAGTGAAACCGGAAGAGTCGAAGAACAAAGAGCAGGTATAAACCGTGTTTGACATTGGGTTTAGTGAGCTGCTGCTGGTGCTGGTGATCGGCCTGGTTGTTCTGGGGCCGGAACGCTTGCCGGTTGCGGTCAGAACGGTATCGGGCTGGATCCGCGCGCTGCGCTCGCTGGCGGCCTCGGTGCAGCACGAACTGTCTCAGGAGCTGAAGCTGCAGGAGCTGCAGGACAGCCTGAAGAAAGCCGAACAGGCCGGCCTGCAGAACCTGACGCCGGAGTTGAAGGCGTCGATGGATGAGCTGAAAGACGCGGCGGAATCCTTGAAACGCACCTACCGGGGCGAGAAAGAAGAGCTGGCGAACACCATCCATAACCCGCAGGCCATCGATCCGGAAGCCTTGCACGACGGCGTGACGCCGGCGGAAGCGGCAACCAGCGCCAGCGCGCCCGCCGCCGTGCCAAAACCGGCAGTGGAACCTGAAGCCGTCGTGGCTGCGCCAGTGGCGGCGCAACCCGCTAAAGCGCCGGTGGAAACCGCGCCTGCTCCTGTCGAACCTGTTGCGGATAAAACCCCAGCGTCTCACCAACCTAGTGGCGATCGTTAATACATGGCTGTTGAAGATACCCAACCCCTTATCAGTCATCTGATAGAGCTGCGCAAGCGGCTGTTGAACTCGATTATTTGCGTACTGGCGGTGTTCGTGGTGCTGGTGTTTTTCGCCAACGACATCTACCAGCTGGTTTCTGCGCCGCTGCTCAAGCAGTTGCCGGCCGGCGCGAGCATGATCGCCACCGACGTGGCGTCACCGTTTTTCACCCCGATCAAGCTGACCATGATCGTTTCGGTGTTCGTCTCCGCGCCGATGATCCTGTATCAGGTATGGGCGTTCATCGCGCCTGCGCTGTACAAGCATGAACGCCGCCTGATGATGCCGTTGCTGGTGTCCAGCAGCCTGTTGTTTTACCTCGGCATGGCTTTCGCCTACTTCATCGTGTTCCCGCTGGCCTTCGGCTTCTTCGCCAAGACCGCGCCGATGGGGGTGACCATTGCGACCGACATTAAAAACTACCTCGATTTCGTCATGGCGCTGTTTATGGCGTTTGGCGTCGCCTTCGAAGTGCCGGTCGCCATCATTCTGCTGTGCTGGAGCGGCGTCACTTCGCCGGAAGACCTGAAGAAGAAACGGCCGTATGTGTTGGTCGGCGCGTTTGTGGTCGGCATGTTGTTGACGCCGCCGGACGTGTTCTCGCAAACCCTGCTGGCGATACCGATGTATCTGCTGTTTGAAGTGGGGGTATTCTTCGCTCGCTTCTATACCGGCAAACGCCGTCCGCAGGCGGAAGACGACGACGAGGGTGACGAACCCCCAGCGCCCTGATCCACATTGATTGCGAAGCCGCCCATAGGGCGGCTTTTGCTTTGGAAAAAACCATGTTTGATATCGGCGTTAACCTCACCAGCAGCCAATTCGCCAAAGACCGCGAGACCGTGGTGGAGCGCGCCCGCGCGGCGGGCGTTACCGGGATGCTGATTACCGGCACCGATCTGCCTGAGAGCCGCGAGGCCGCCAAACTGGCGCAGCAGCATGCGGGCTATTGCTGGTCCACCGCCGGTGTGCATCCGCATAACGCCGGCAACTGGGATGAACGTAGCGCTGAGCAGATTTATGCCCTGGCCGCCGGCCCAGAAGTGGTGGCGATCGGTGAATGCGGTCTGGATTTCAACCGCAACTTCTCGACGCCGGAGCAGCAGGAAGCGGCGTTCAGCGCGCAACTGGCGCTGGCGGCGGAGTTGGCGCTGCCGGTGTTTCTTCACTGTCGCGACGCACACGCACGTTTTGCCGAGCTACTGACGCCGTGGTTGGATAAACTGCCCGCGGCCGTGGTGCACTGCTTCACCGGCACCGCCGAAGAATTAGCAAGCTGCCTGTCGCTGGGCCTGTCGATCGGGATTACCGGTTGGGTATGCGACGAGCGGCGCGGTCTGGAATTGCGCGCCCTGCTGCCGCAGATCCCGGCCGAGCGTCTGCTGCTGGAAACTGACGCCCCTTATCTGTTGCCCCGGGATTTACAGCCTAAACCCGCATCTCGCCGCAACGAACCCTGTTTCCTGCCCCACATCGTGCATCAGGTCGCCGTCTGGCGGCAAGAAGAGCCGCAATGGCTGGGGCAAAAAACCGATGAGAACGCCCGCCGGCTATTCCGGCTGGTTTGAGCTAGGAGAAAACTATGAGCTATGCATTTCCGGGCACCTTTCCTGGTCGCCGTATGCGCCGCGTGCGCCGTCATGACTTCAGCCGCCGTCTGGTCGCCGAAAACCAACTGACGGTCAATGACCTGATTTATCCGGTGTTCGTCATGGAAGGCAGCAACCGCCAGGAAGAAGTGGCCTCGATGCCGGGCGTATCGCGCATGACGATCGATCTGCTGGTCAAGGAAGCGGAAACCATCGCCAAACTCGGCGTGCCGGTGATCTCCCTGTTCCCGGTGATTGAACCGGGCTTGAAGTCGCTGCATGCGGAAGAAGCCTACAACCCGGAAGGGCTGGTGCAGCGCACGGTGCGCGCGCTGAAAGACGCGGTGCCTGAGTTGGGCATTCTGACCGACGTAGCGCTCGATCCCTACACCACCCACGGTCAGGACGGGGTGATCGATGAGCAGGGCTACGTGATTAACGACGTGACCAAAGACATTCTGGTGCGTCAGGCGCTGTCTCATGCCGAAGCGGGCGCGGAAATCGTGGCGCCGAGCGACATGATGGACGGCCGTATCGGGGCGATCCGCGATCGTCTGGAACTGCAGGGCCTGGTGAACACCCAGATCATGGCCTACTCCGCCAAGTACGCTTCCTGCTATTACGGTCCGTTCCGCGATGCGCTGGGTTCCAGCGGCAACCTGAAAGGCGGCAACAAAAAGACCTATCAGATGGATCCGGCCAACAGCGATGAAGCGCTGCAAGAGATTGCGCAGGATCTGCAGGAAGGCGCGGACATGGTGATGGTGAAACCGGGCATGCCTTACCTGGATGTGGTGCGCCGGGTGAAGGATACCTTCGGTGTGCCGACTTTCGCTTATCAGGTGTCCGGCGAGTACGCCATGCACATGGCGGCGATTCAGAACGGCTGGCTGCAGGAGCAGCCTGCGGTGATGGAGTCGTTGATGTGCTTTAAACGCGCCGGCGCCGACGGCGTGCTGACCTACTTCGCCAAACGTGTCGCCCAATGGCTGCATGAAGAAGCGCTGCGCCGCTAAGCGCGATACCGTAAAAAAGGCGCCTGAGGGCGCCTTTTTGCATTACATTTTCTGGAATTGCCGATTGTCGATGCTTTGACTGACCTGTTTGTTGATCAGGTTGAGCAACAGCATCGAGCGGGCCTCGCCGTCCGGCTCGGTGTAGATCGCCTGCAGCCCTTCGAATACGCCGTCGACGATCAGAACGGTATCGCCCGGCTGCGGGGTTTCCGGATCGACATAGGTCTCGCTGGTGTGCGTGCGCAGCTCATCGATCACCTTGCTCGGGATGACGCTCGGCAGCGCGCCGAAACGCACGAAGTGGCTGACGCCGCGGGTGGCGCTGATGGTGGTGGTGTGAATGCGCTCCGGGTCGAATTCCACAAACAGATAATTGGGAAACAGGGGTTCGCTGACCGCGATGCGCTTACCACGCACGATTTTTTCCAGCGTGATGATCGGGCTGAGGCAGTTTACCTGCTGCCGCTCCAGATGTTCCTGCGCTCGCAACAGCTGACCGCGTTTGCAATAAAGTAGATACCAGGATTCCATAATTTCACATGCCTTTCTGCCAGCCGGTAAGCATATCAAAAGCTATTCCGGATACATAGTGATGCAAGTTTCAGCATGTAACATCGCCTATCTTTCTGAATCTACGGCTATTAGCGAGGGGTCACACACTTATCGATACGGCGCTGGTATAACAGAGGGCTAAAAATTTGTTACCGTCACAGTATGGCAAGGCGTTGCGCCGCCGGCTGTGACGCTATTCATCGTTTTTGACCGAGGGGAGAAAAATGGAGCTGTTTCTGTTGAGCAACGGCAAGCTGTCTGGCGAAGCCGAGCTGCTGGGGTACGCCAAAAGCCAACTGCTGGCGATGATTGCGCGCCGCGGCATCAAATCCGCCGTCTTTATCCCTTACGCGCTGATCCGTTACGACTACGATCGGCGCGCGCAGGAGCTGGCGCAAACATTGGGCATTGAAGTCACCAGCATTCACCACGCCGCTTCACCGGCGGCGGCGATCGCGCAGGCCGAATGCATTTTGGTCAGCGGCGGCAACACCTGGTTGCTGAACCAGATGTTGCACGAACAAAGCCTGATCGTGCCTATCCAGCGCGCGGTGCGCGAGCGTGAAGTGCCCTACGTCGGCTGGAGCGCAGGTTGCAACGTGGCGACGCCGAGCATTCGCACCACCAATGACATGCCGGTGCGCTGCAGCGTGGTGTTGCCGGCGCTGGGGTTGTCCCCGGTGCAGATTAACCCGCATTACATCGATGCGCACATCAGCGGCCACATGGGCGAAACCCGTGACGAGCGTCTCGCGGAGTTCTGCGCGATCAACCCGAGCGAATCGGTAGTGGCGTTGCGTGAAGGCAGTCTGTTGCACGTTGAAGGCAATGCGCTGCGTTATTTCAGCGCCAACGGGCAGGGCTTTAAGGTGTTCCGCCACGGCGAAGAGACGCGCGAATATCAGGATACGCGCGCACTGGCTGCGCTGGTGCCGTTCAACTGCGGCTGAGAGCCACCCGACAGCGGGCGGCGTTAACAAAATTGCAGCAACAACCTTGAAGAGGGCTTATAATGCCCTCCCCACTGGCCGCTATAATGATCAGCATGAAATACCGTGACTTACGCGATTTCCTCTCGTTGCTGGAGAAGAGAGGGGAACTAAAACGCATCAGCCAGCCGATCGATCCTTACCTGGAAATGACGGAAATTGCCGATCGTACCTTGCGGGCGGGCGGCCCGGCACTGCTGTTTGAAAACCCGAAAGGGTACGACATGCCGGTGCTGTGCAACCTGTTCGGCACCGCCAATCGCGTGGCGATGGGCATGGGGCAGGAAGACATCAGCGCGCTGCGCGAAGTCGGCAAACTGCTGGCTTTCCTCAAAGAGCCGGAGCCGCCGAAAGGTTTCCGCGATCTGTTCGACAAAATACCGAAGTTCAAGCAGGTGCTGAACATGCCGACCAAGGTGCTGGGATCCGCGCCTTGTCAGGAGCAGGTATGGCAGGGCGATGATGTCGATCTGGGCCGCATTCCGGTGATGCACTGCTGGCCGGAAGACGCCGCGCCGCTGATCACCTGGGGGCTGACGGTGACCCGCGGCCCGCATAAGGAACGGCAAAACCTCGGTATCTATCGTCAGCAGGTGCTGGGCAAGAATAAAGTGATCATGCGCTGGCTGTCGCACCGCGGCGGCGCGCTGGATTACCAGGAGTGGTGCCAGGCACACCCCGGCGAGCGTTTCCCGGTTGCGGTGGCGCTGGGCGCCGATCCCGCCACTATCCTCGGCGCGGTGACGCCGGTGCCGGATACCCTGTCTGAATATGCCTTTGCCGGGCTGCTGCGCGGCAATAAAACCGAAGTGGTCAAGTGCCTTTCCAACGATCTGGAAGTGCCCGCCAGTGCCGAAATCGTGCTGGAAGGCTATATCGAGCCGGGTGAAATGGCGCCGGAAGGCCCCTACGGTGACCACACCGGTTACTACAATGAAATCGACCAGTTCCCGGTATTCACCGTCACGCACATCACCCAGCGTCGCAACGCGATTTACCACTCGACCTACACCGGCCGGCCGCCGGATGAGCCGGCGATCCTGGGCGTGGCGCTGAATGAAGTGTTCGTGCCGATCCTGCAAAAACAGTTCCCGGAAATCGTTGATTTTTATCTGCCGCCGGAAGGGTGCTCGTATCGCCTGGCGGTGGTGACCATGAAAAAACAGTACGCCGGCCACGCGAAACGCGTGATGATGGGCGTCTGGTCGTTCCTGCGGCAGTTTATGTACACCAAATTTGTTATCGTCTGTGACGATGACGTCAATGCGCGCGATTGGAATGACGTGATTTGGGCGATCACCACACGAATGGATCCGGCAAGGGATACGGTTCTGGTGGAGAATACGCCGATCGACTATCTGGACTTCGCCTCGCCGGTTTCCGGACTGGGTTCGAAGATGGGGCTGGACGCCACCAACAAATGGCCGGGTGAAACCGATCGCGAATGGGGCCGTCCGATTCAGATGGATGAAAAGGTACGTGCGCGCGTCGACGAAATCTGGGATGAGCTCGCAATTTTCAGTGACAGGGAACCGACGTTATAGCGTCAGGCCCTGTTCTCAGCTTTGCATTGATGACCCGACAGAGGGAACGCATGACAATATTGAGCTGTAAAGTGACCTCGGTAGAGGCCATTACCGATACGGTTTATCGGGTACGTCTGGTGCCCGAGCAGCCGTTTTCTTTCAAGGCAGGGCAATATCTGATGGTGGTGATGGACGAGCGCGACAAACGTCCGTTCTCGCTGGCATCAACCCCGACGCAGCAAGATTATATCGAGCTGCATATCGGTGCTTCGGAGCTGAATCTGTACGCCATGGCGGTGATGGATCGCATTCTGAAAGAGCAGGCGATCACCGTCGATATGCCGCACGGCGACGCCTGGCTGCGGGAAGAGGGCAGCCGTCCGCTGGTGCTGATCGCCGGCGGCACCGGCTTCTCCTATGCGCGCTCAATCCTGTTGACCGCGTTGGAGCAGCAGCCCGATCGCGACATTTCCATCTACTGGGGCGGGCGTGAGCTGAAGCACCTGTACGATCTGAGCGAGCTGGAAGCGCTGTCGGTGCAACACCCGAACCTGAAGGTGATCCCGGTGGTCGAGCAGCCGGAGGCTGAATGGCGTGGCCGCAGCGGCACCGTGCTCAGCGCGGTGTTGCAGGATTTCGGCACGTTGGCGGAGCATGACATCTACATCGCCGGGCGTTTCGAGATGGCGAAAATCGCCCGCGAGCGTTTCTGCGCCGAGCGCGGCGCGCAGGAAGCGCATATGTTTGGCGACGCGTTTTCGTTTATCTGACAGAGGCGATGCGCAGTGAACGGGGTGGCCGAGGGGCGCCCCGTTTTTATTTGGGCGTCGGCAAACTTCAGGCATAAAAAACCCGCCCCTGACAGGCGGGAAGAACGGCAACTAAACTTGGCGGGATGCCGCGATTTGAAGTGGTGACGCGGTCATCCCAAGATAGACACAGCTAAACGCGTTCAAACACGGTGGCGATACCCTGGCCCAGGCCGATGCACATGGTTGCCAGGCCGAACTGCGCGTCGCGACGTTCCATGTTGTTCAACAAGGTGGTCGAGATGCGGGAGCCGGAACAGCCCAGCGGGTGGCCGAGCGCGATGGCGCCGCCGTTCAGGTTAATCTTGTCGTCGATGCTGTCCATCAGCCCCAGATCTTTGATGCACGGCAGCGACTGGGCGGCGAACGCTTCGTTCAGCTCGAACAGATCGATGTCCTGCACGCTCAGACCGGCGCGTTTCAGCGCCAGCTTGCTGGCCGGCACCGGGCCGTAGCCCATGATGGAAGGATCGCAGCCGACGACCGCCATCGAGCGGATGCGGGCGCGGGCTTTCAAACCGAGCGCTTTGGCGCGTGATTCGCTCATCAGCAGCATGGCGGAAGCGCCGTCCGACAGGGCGGAGGAACTGCCGGCGGTGACGGTGCCGTTGACCGGATCGAACGCCGGACGCAGGGCCGACAGGCTTTCGACGGTGGTTTCCGGGCGAATGACTTCATCAAAATCGTAACGGGTCAGCACGCCGTCGGCGTCGTGGCCGTTGGTCGGAATGATCTCGTTTTTGAAGTAACCCGCCAGCGTCGCCGCATGTGCGCGTTGGTGGGAGCGCGCGGCGAACTCATCCTGCATCTGGCGGCTGATGTTGTGCATCTTGGCCAGCATTTCAGCGGTCAGCCCCATCATCCCGGCGGCCTTGGCCACGCTGCGGCTCAGGCCCGGATGGAAATCCACGCCGTGGTTCATCGGCACATGGCCCATGTGTTCCACGCCGCCGATCAGGCTGATGTGCGCGTCGCCAACCATGATGGCGCGCGCCGCGTCGTGCAGCGCCTGCATCGAAGAGCCGCACAGGCGGTTGACGGTCACCGCCGGCACACGGTGCGGGATCTCGGCCAGCAGCGCGGCGTTGCGGGCGATGTTGAAGCCTTGTTCCAGCGTCTGCTGCACGCAGCCCCAGTAAATGTCATCGATCTCGTCGGCGTTCAGCGCCGGGTTGCGACTCAGCACTTCACGCATCAGATGAGCGGAGAGATCTTCGGCGCGCACCTGGCGGAAGGCGCCGCCCTTGGAGCGGCCCATCGGCGTGCGTACGGCATCAACAATAACTACGTTTTCCATCTTTATGACCTCATGCCGGTTGGCGGGTTGCGACGTCGGACAGCGGTGTCGCCACCGGGTAGTAGCTTTCATTGCGTTCGGCCTTGGCGCGCAGACCGGCCGGCACTTGATACAGGGCGCCGAGGTGTGCGTAACGCTGGGCCAGCTCAACGTAGTTGGCGGTGCCGAGCGTATCCAGGTAGCGGAACGCGCCGCCGTGGAACGGAGGGAAACCGATGCCGTAGACCAACGCCATATCGGCTTCGGCCGGGCTGGCGACGATCTTCTCTTCCAGGCAACGCACCACTTCGTTGATCATCGGGATCATCATGCGCGCAACGATCTCTTCGTCGCTGATGGTCTGGCGCGGTTGGCTCACTTCGGCCAGCAGCGCATCGGTCTGCTCGTCGTTGTCCTTGCGCGGCTTACCTTTGTTGTCCTGGCTGTAGCGGTAGAAGCCCAGCTGGTTTTTCTGACCGAAGCGCTGGTTGTCGAACATCACGTCAATGGCGTCGCGATAGTCTTTGCTCATGCGCTCCGGGAAGCCGGCCGCCATTACCGCTTGCGCGTGGTGTGCGGTGTCGATGCCCACCACGTCGAGCAGGTAGGCCGGGCCCATCGGCCAACCGAACTGTTTTTCCATCACTTTATCGATCTGACGGAAGTCGGCGCCGTCGCGCAGCAGCAGGCTGAAGCCGGCGAAGTATGGGAACAGCACGCGGTTGACGAAGAAGCCCGGGCAGTCGTTCACCACGATCGGCGTTTTGCCCATGCGGCTGGCGTAGGCCACCACTTTGGCAATGGTCTCGTCGCTGGTTTGTTCGCCGCGGATGATTTCGACCAGCGGCATACGGTGTACCGGGTTAAAGAAGTGCATGCCGCAGAAGTTTTGCGGACGCTTCAACGATTTTGCCAGATGATTAATCGGAATGGTCGAGGTGTTCGACGCCAGAACGGTGTCTTCGCCGATCAGGTTTTCCACTTCCGACAGCACGGCGGCTTTGACCTTCGGGTTCTCCACGACCGCTTCGACGATCACCTGCGCGCGCTCGATGCCGGCGTAGTCCAGCGTCGGCTGAATGGTCGACAGCACCTGCGCCATTTTCAGGCCATCCAGCTTGCCGCGTTCCAACTGCTTATTGAGCAGCTTGGCCGCTTCGTTCATGCCCAACGTCAGCGATTTGTCGCTGATGTCCTTCATGATCACCGGCACGCCTTTCAACGCCGATTGGTAAGCGATGCCGCCGCCCATGATGCCGGCGCCCAACACCGCCGCCTGTTTCGGCGCGTCCACATTCTTGGCCAGCTTTTTCGCCTGACCCTTCACGAACTGATCGTTAAGGAAGATGCCGACCAGCGCACGCGCTTCGTTGGAGCGCGCCAACGGCACGAAGCTGGCGGTTTCCAGTTTCAGCGCTTCATCGCGGCCCAGCTTGGCGGCGGCTTCAATGGTTTTCACCGCTGTCATCGGCGCCGGGTAATGTTTGCCGGCGGTCTGCAGCACCATGCCTTTGGCGGTGGTGAAGCTCATTGCCGCCTCGATCGGGCTGAGCTTCAGCGGCTCCAGCTTCGGTTGACGCGCGGCGCGCCAGTTCAGCTTGCCGTCGATCGCCTGTTGCAGCATGTTGAGCGCGGCTTCGGCCAGTTTTTCCGGCGCCACTACCGCATCGACCAGGCCGACTTTCAAGGCGTCTTTGGCGCTGACGTCTTTGCCGGCGGCGATGATTTCCAGCGCGCTGTCGTTACCCAGCAGGCGCGGCAGGCGGACGGAGCCGCCGAAGCCCGGCATGATGCCCAATTTGGTTTCAGGCAGGCCGATGCGCGCGTCCGGTGAGGCGACGCGGAAATCGGTCGCCAAAATGCATTCGCAACCGCCGCCGAGCGCATAGCCGTTAATGGCCGAAATGGTCGGCACCGGCAAATCTTCCAGCCGGTTAAAGACGTTGTTGGCGAATACCAGCCACTCCTGCAGCTTTTCAGCCGGCGCGGCGAACAGAGAAAGGAATTCGGTGATATCGGCGCCGACGATAAATGCGGCTTTGGTGGAGCGCAGCAGCAGCCCCTTGAGCTCTGGCTGGTTTTCCAGCACGGTGAGCGCTTCGCCCAGGCTGGCGACGGTGCGGGTGTCCAGCTTGTTGACCGAGCCCGGTGCGTTGAACACCAGCTCGGCGATGCCGTTATCGAGCCAGTGCAGTTGTAATGTTTCGCCTTGGTAGAGCATGTCTATCTCCTGAATCAGCGTATGATCTGGTATGACCAGATGAGGAGGAGTGTGGTTTTTATGTTAACAATATGCAAATGAGAGATTGCATTTTTGCTGGTCTGATCACATGTCGCTAAGTTAGTTTTTTGATTTGAAACGAAGTTATATTTTATGTGCTATCGGCATTTGCCGGAGCTTGTCGGCCCTCATACACTTGCTCGCAGCGAATGAACATTCAGACGAGGTTACGCATGACTAAGGCGGCTTGTGTTAAACGCAGCGGCTTATGGAGCATTCCCGCCAGAACCATGACGCTGGCGTGTCTGTTGGTGTTTATGGCGCAAATGGCGACGACCGTGTACTTGCCTTCGCTGCCGACGGTGATGCGGGAGCTGGCGATGAGCCGGCGCGCCACCGAGTTGTCCATTTCAATCTTCGTCATCGGCGCCGCCTTGCCGGTGCTGTTCTGGGGCGCGGCCGCCGATCGCTTTGGCCGCCGCGCGCCCCTGACGCTGTCTTTATTTCTTTTCATTGGCTGCAGCGGGCTGTTGGCGCTGTGCAGCAACGGCGCCCAATTGCTGACGCTGCGTGCGCTGCAGGGCGTGGGTGCCGGCGGTGCGGCGATCATCGCGCGCATCATCGTGCGGGATAACTGGAGCGGGGACGAACTGGCGCGGCGTCTGTCGGTGCTCTCCATCGCCTTTATCACCGCGCTGGGCGGCGGTCAGTTTATCGGTGGCCTGCTGAGCCAATATGCGCACTGGCAGATGGGCTTCGTCCTGATGGGCGCCACCGGTTTGATCATTCTGGTGCTGATGGCGACGCTGCCGCTGGAGGCGGGACGGGCAGGGGGCGTGCGCCCGGCGATGGCGGCAACCTACTTTGCCATCCTGCGGCGGCCTGGGTTCTTTTGGCCGGCCTGCGTCGGCGGGCTGGGGTTTGCCACCACGGTGACACTGCAGGAAGTGAGTCCGTTCGTCATGCAGCAGGAGTTTGGTCTCAACGTCACGGCGTTCGGCGCCCTGGGGCTGGTGATCGGCGTCGCCTACTTCAGCGGGGCGCTGACGGTGAACCGTACGGTGGCGCATCTCGGCGGGAAAAAACTGATGCAGGCCGGCAGCGGCATCGTGGCGCTGGCGACGGCGGCGATCCTGCTGCTGTGGTGGAGCGGCGTTCTGGCCGGCCTTTCCGGCATGGCGCTGTTCATCGCGCTGTATTGCCTGACCATTTTTGGCCAGGCGGTGCTGTTTCCCAACAGCATGGCGATGGCCGTCAGCGATGCCAAAGAGTACGGCGCTTATGCGATGGCGCTGTGTGGCTTTCTGCAGCAGTGTCTGGCGGGCGTCGCCGCGGCCGGCGCGGTGTTGTTGGAACACCATGGCCTGTGGGCGCTGGCGATAGCGCTGCTCGGTTTGGGCGGCTGGTTAATGGTTAAGCTGCGGATGTAACGGCATTTGCAGGGAATTGCGAGCTGCTCCGCATGCCCAACGCGATGAGGTTGGTGCGTCGGAGCGCTGTGTTAAGATGGCTTCTTTCGTGCTAAGGCATAAGGGTACTGTGATGGAAACGCTGGCTTCTTTGTATAACGACCACCTGGCAGAACTGCAAAAACGCGCGCGTGAAGTGCTGGAGCGCAACAAGTTGGATGCGCTGCTGATTCACTCCGGGGAACTGCAAAAGGTATTTTTGGACGACCATAGCTACCCGTTCAAAGTGAACGCGCATTTCAAAGCCTGGGTGCCGGTGACGTCGGTGCCGAACTGCTGGTTGTGGATAGATGGCGTCAACAAGCCGAAGCTGTGGTTCTACTCCCCGGTTGACTACTGGCACAGCGTAGAGCCGCTGCCGAACAGTTTCTGGACCAAGTCCCTCGAATTGATGCCGCTGGCCAACGCCGATGCGATCGCGCAGCAGCTGCCGCCGCAGCGTGAGCGCGTCGGCTATATCGGTTATGCCCAACAGCGCGCCCGCGATCTCGGCATCCCTTCGGAAAACATCAACCCGAAAGCGGTGCTGAACTACCTGGATTTCCACCGTTCGATTAAAACCGGCTATGAGCTGGCCTGCATGCGCGAAGCGCAGAAGACGGCGGTAACCGGCCATCGTGCCGCGCATGAGGCCTTCCTCTCCGGCATGAGCGAGTTCGACATCAATCTGGCCTACCTGACGGCTACCGGCCATCGCGATACCGATGTGCCTTACGACAACATCGTGGCGTTGAACGAGCACGCTTCGGTGCTGCACTACACCAAGCTGGATCATCAGCCGCCGGCCGAGTCCCTGAGTTTTCTGATCGACGCCGGGGCGGAATATAACGGCTACGCCGCCGATCTGACGCGTACCTATGCGGCGCAAAGCGGCAGCGAGTTCGCTCATCTGGTGAAAGATCTCAATAGTGAACAGCTGGCGCTGATCGACACCATTAAAACCGGCGTGCGTTACACCGACTATCATGTGCAGATGCATCAGCGCATCGCCAAGCTGCTCAAGAATCACAAACTGGTGAATGGCCTCAGCGAAGAGGCGATGGTCGAAACGGGTATCACCACGCCGTTCCTGCCGCACGGGTTGGGCCATCCGTTGGGCCTGCAGGTGCACGACGCCGCCGGTTTTATGCAGGATGAGCAAGGCACCCATCTGGCGGCGCCGTCCAAGTACCCGTTCCTGCGTTGCACCCGCGTGTTGCAGCCGGGCATGGTGTTGACCATCGAACCGGGTCTTTACTTCATCGAGTCTCTGTTGGCGCCGTGGCGCAGCGGCGAGTTCAAGCAGCACTTCGCCTGGGATCGCATCGATGCGCTGAAACCGTATGGCGGTATTCGCATCGAAGACAACATCGTGATCCATGAAAAGCGCATCGAGAACATGACGCGCGATCTGAACCTGGCTTGATGCGGCCGTACCCGATACCGGCGGAAGCAACCTGCTTTACCGAAGAGATAAAGAAGAGCCGTTTCATCACCCTGCTGGCGCCGACCGGCGGGGTGGAGGCGGCAAAGGCGTTTATTCAGCAGGTGCGGGATGAGCACCCGGCGGCGCGGCACCACTGTTGGGCTTTCGTCGCCGGTAGCCCCGATGATTCGCAGCAGCTGGGGTTCTCCGACGATGGAGAACCGTCGGGCACCGCCGGCAAACCTATCCTCGCGCAGCTGATGGGCAGCGGTATCGGTGAAGTGACCGCCGTAGTCGTTCGGTACTACGGCGGTGTCAAGCTGGGCACCGGCGGGCTGGTGAAAGCTTATGGCAACGGTGTTCAACAGGCATTGAAGCAGCTGGCGCTGGCGCAAAAGGTGCCCGAAGCCGAATATATCTTGCAGTGCGACTATGCGCAGTTGGCGCTGGTGGAGAACTTGTTGCAGCAAATCGCAGGTCGGATCCTGCAGGGTGAATACGGCGCCGCCGTCGTGCTGCATTTGGCGCTGCCGGCGACTGAGGTCGAGCTGTTTGGGAATAAATTGCGTGATCTCAGTCGCGGTAATTTGCAATTAACCCCCATTTCGCAATAATCCTCCCAATTGAATTGCTAAGGATCGTGCTGAAATGCATTTTCGCGCCATAACCCGTATCGTTGGTCTTCTGGTCATCCTGTTCTCCGGGACGATGTTTATTCCCGGCCTGGTGGCATTGATTTATCGCGATGGGGCGGGGCGAGCGTTCAGCCAAACGTTCTTCGTGGCGTTGACCATCGGGCTGATGCTGTGGTGGCCGAACCGTAAGCAGAAACACGAGCTGAAGCCGCGTGAAGGTTTCTTGATCGTCGTGCTGTTCTGGACCGTGCTGGGCAGCGTGGGGGCATTGCCGTTCCTGTTTTCGGAACGTCCTAATTTGTCGCTGACCGACGCCTTCTTTGAATCCTTCTCGGGATTGACGACTACCGGCGCAACGACGCTGGTGGGGCTGGACTCGTTGCCTAAGGCCATCCTGTTCTATCGCCAAATGCTGCAATGGATGGGCGGGATGGGGATCATCGTGTTGGCGGTGGCGATACTGCCGATACTCGGCGTCGGGGGCATGCAGCTGTATCGGGCGGAAATGCCCGGGCCGCTGAAAGATAACAAGATGCGTCCGCGTATTGCCGAAACCGCCAAAACCCTGTGGCTAATCTATGTGTTGCTGACCGTCGCCTGTGCGCTGGCGCTCTGGGGGGCCGGGATGTCGGTGTTCGACGCCATCGGCCACAGTTTCTCGACCATCGCCATTGGCGGGTTTTCTACCCACGATGCCAGTATCGGTTATTACGCCAGCCCGACCATCAACACCATCATTGCCGTGTTCCTGCTGATTTCCGGCTGTAACTACGGTCTGCACTTCGCTTTGCTAAGCGGCCGCAGTCTGAAGGTCTATGGGCGCGATCCTGAATTCCGCATGTTTATCTTCGTTCAACTGACGCTGGTGGTGGTGTGCACGTTGGTGCTCTGGGGACATGGCGTCTATAAGAGCGGTATGGAAACGCTCAATCAGGCGTTCTTCCAGGTGGTATCGATGGCGACCACGGCCGGTTTTACGACCGACAGCATCGCCAAGTGGCCGCTGTTCCTGCCGATGCTGTTGCTGTGTTCGGCATTCATCGGCGGTTGCGCCGGTTCGACCGGCGGCGGCCTGAAGGTGATCCGTATTCTGCTGTTGTACCTGCAGGGCTCGCGCGAGTTGAAAAGGCTGGTGCACCCCAACGCGGTCTATACCATCAAATTGGGCAATCGCGCACTGCCGGAACGTATTCTGGAAGCAGTGTGGGGATTCTTCTCCGCCTATGCGCTGGTGTTTATCGTCAGCATGCTGGCGATCATTGCGACCGGCGTTGATGATTTCTCCGCGTTTGCCGCAGTGACGGCAACGCTGAATAACCTTGGTCCTGGTCTGGGCGTGGTGGCGGACAACTTCACCACGATGCCGGCGGCGGCCAAGTGGATCCTGGTGGTGACGATGCTGTTCGGGCGCCTGGAAGTGTTTACATTGCTGGTGCTGTTCACGCCAACCTTCTGGCGTGAGTGAGCCTGTTATAAGGAGTACGCCATGAAGGCATTGATACTTTATTCGAGCCGTGACGGGCAAACACGTGCTATCGCTTCTTATATAGCAAGCAAATTGCAGGATACGCTGCGCTGTGAGGTTATCGATCTGTTGCAGGCGGAACAGATCGACCTTAGCCAGTATCAGCAGGTGATGATCGGCGCTTCTATTCGCTACGGGCACTTTAACCCGGCGCTGGATAAATTCGTTAAACGTCATGCCGAACAGTTGAATCGGATGCCGAGTGCATTCTTTGCCGTCAATCTGACCGCGCGCAAACCGGAAAAGCGTTCGCCGCAAACCAACGCCTATACCCGCAAGTTCCTGTTGGCGTCGCCGTGGCAGCCAAAACAGTGCGCGGTGTTTGCCGGGGCATTGCGTTATCCACGTTATCGCTGGTTCGATCGCATCATGATTCAATTTATTATGCGTATGACCGGTGGAGAAACGGATACCAGTAAGGAAGTTGAGTACACAGATTGGCAGCAAGTCGATCGTTTCGCCCAGGAATTTAGCCAGATTCAGTACGAAAAGTGACAAAAATGCGGGTTTGGCCAGCGTTTTGCCGAAAAAATCCGCGCTTGAAAAGTTTTTTGCATTTAGGGGTTGCGGCCTGCCGAGAACTCCCTATAATGCGCCTCCACTGACCGGGAACAACGACTGACAAGCCGCCGGGTCAGCGAGAGGAAAGCGAAATAAACGCTTGACTCTCCGGGTGAAAAGCGTAATATACGCCACCTCGAGTTAGCAAGCGAAAGCGCCTAACTCACTGCTCTTTAACAATTTATCAGACAATCTGTGTGGGCACTCCACAAGACGATATCCAGCATCTTCGGATGCAAAAAAAATATCAAGTCTTGAAGAGTGACTAACTGAAGTAAAATTCATGCAGTAAATCTTTGAGCATCGCTTCTCGAGTGGAAGCAAATCAAGCTTTTAATTGAAGAGTTTGATCATGGCTCAGATTGAACGCTGGCGGCAGGCTTAACACATGCAAGTCGAGCGGTAGCACAGGGGAGCTTGCTCCCTGGGTGACGAGCGGCGGACGGGTGAGTAATGTCTGGGAAACTGCCTGATGGAGGGGGATAACTACTGGAAACGGTAGCTAATACCGCATAACGTCGCAAGACCAAAGAGGGGGACCTTCGGGCCTCTTGCCATCAGATGTGCCCAGATGGGATTAGCTAGTAGGTGGGGTAATGGCTCACCTAGGCGACGATCCCTAGCTGGTCTGAGAGGATGACCAGCCACACTGGAACTGAGACACGGTCCAGACTCCTACGGGAGGCAGCAGTGGGGAATATTGCACAATGGGCGCAAGCCTGATGCAGCCATGCCGCGTGTGTGAAGAAGGCCTTCGGGTTGTAAAGCACTTTCAGCGAGGAGGAAGGTGGTGAACTTAATACGTTCATCAATTGACGTTACTCGCAGAAGAAGCACCGGCTAACTCCGTGCCAGCAGCCGCGGTAATACGGAGGGTGCAAGCGTTAATCGGAATTACTGGGCGTAAAGCGCACGCAGGCGGTTTGTTAAGTCAGATGTGAAATCCCCGGGCTCAACCTGGGAACTGCATTTGAAACTGGCAAGCTAGAGTCTCGTAGAGGGGGGTAGAATTCCAGGTGTAGCGGTGAAATGCGTAGAGATCTGGAGGAATACCGGTGGCGAAGGCGGCCCCCTGGACGAAGACTGACGCTCAGGTGCGAAAGCGTGGGGAGCAAACAGGATTAGATACCCTGGTAGTCCACGCTGTAAACGATGTCGATTTGGAGGTTGTGCCCTTGAGGCGTGGCTTCCGGAGCTAACGCGTTAAATCGACCGCCTGGGGAGTACGGCCGCAAGGTTAAAACTCAAATGAATTGACGGGGGCCCGCACAAGCGGTGGAGCATGTGGTTTAATTCGATGCAACGCGAAGAACCTTACCTACTCTTGACATCCAGAGAACTTAGCAGAGATGCTTTGGTGCCTTCGGGAACTCTGAGACAGGTGCTGCATGGCTGTCGTCAGCTCGTGTTGTGAAATGTTGGGTTAAGTCCCGCAACGAGCGCAACCCTTATCCTTTGTTGCCAGCGGTTCGGCCGGGAACTCAAAGGAGACTGCCAGTGATAAACTGGAGGAAGGTGGGGATGACGTCAAGTCATCATGGCCCTTACGAGTAGGGCTACACACGTGCTACAATGGCGTATACAAAGAGAAGCGACCTCGCGAGAGCAAGCGGACCTCATAAAGTACGTCGTAGTCCGGATTGGAGTCTGCAACTCGACTCCATGAAGTCGGAATCGCTAGTAATCGTAGATCAGAATGCTACGGTGAATACGTTCCCGGGCCTTGTACACACCGCCCGTCACACCATGGGAGTGGGTTGCAAAAGAAGTAGGTAGCTTAACCTTCGGGAGGGCGCTTACCACTTTGTGATTCATGACTGGGGTGAAGTCGTAACAAGGTAACCGTAGGGGAACCTGCGGTTGGATCACCTCCTTACCTAAAGATATTGATTCGAGTGGCGTGCTCACACAGATTGTCTGATGAAAAAGTAACGAGCAAAAGCGTCATAAAAGTACGGTGTCGTGTCCCCTTCGTCTAGAGGCCTAGGACACCGCCCTTTCACGGCGGTAACAGGGGTTCGAATCCCCTAGGGGACGCCAAGCTTCCGACCCACCCGGTGAAAGCGGCGGTCTCAAGTATCTGACGATACACCATATCTTAAAGATGACTTCCGAGTCATGTTTAAGATATTGCTCTTTAACAATCTGGAACAAGCTGAAAATTGAAACATGACGGCTGAAATTTATCCCTCCGTAGATGTACTGGGATGAAGAGTAACCTGTCATAGAGTCTCTCAAATGTTTGCAGCGCGAACGATGGAAACATCTTCGGGTTGTGAGGTTAAGTGACTAAGCGTACACGGTGGATGCCTAGGCAGTCAGAGGCGATGAAGGGCGTGCTAATCTGCGAAAAGCGTCGGTAAGGTGATATGAACCGTTATAACCGGCGATACCCGAATGGGGAAACCCAGTGTGTTTCGACACACTATCATGTCATGAATACATAGTGGCATGAGGCGAACCGGGGGAACTGAAACATCTAAGTACCCCGAGGAAAAGAAATCAACCGAGATTCCCCCAGTAGCGGCGAGCGAACGGGGAGGAGCCCAGAACCTGAATCGGCTTGTGTGTTAGTGGAAGCGTCTGGAAAGTCGCGCAGCAAAGGGTGATAGCCCCGTACACTAAAATGCACAGGTCGTGAGTTCGATGAGTAGGGCGGGACACGTGACATCCTGTCTGAATATGGGGGGACCATCCTCCAAGGCTAAATACTCCTGACTGACCGATAGTGAACCAGTACCGTGAGGGAAAGGCGAAAAGAACCCCGGCGAGGGGAGTGAAATAGAACCTGAAACCGTGTACGTACAAGCAGTGGGAGCACCTTCGTGGTGTGACTGCGTACCTTTTGTATAATGGGTCAGCGACTTATATTTTGTAGCAAGGTTAACCGTATAGGGGAGCCGTAGGGAAACCGAGTCTTAATTGGGCGATTAGTTGCAAGGTATAGACCCGAAACCCGGTGATCTAGCCATGGGCAGGTTGAAGGTTGGGTAACACTAACTGGAGGACCGAACCGACTAATGTTGAAAAATTAGCGGATGACTTGTGGCTGGGGGTGAAAGGCCAATCAAACCGGGAGATAGCTGGTTCTCCCCGAAAGCTATTTAGGTAGCGCCTCGTGAACTCATCTTCGGGGGTAGAGCACTGTTTCGGCTAGGGGGCCATCCCGGCTTACCAAACCGATGCAAACTCCGAATACCGAAGAATGTTATCACGGGAGACACACGGCGGGTGCTAACGTCCGTCGTGAAGAGGGAAACAACCCAGACCGCCAGCTAAGGTCCCAAAGTCATGGTTAAGTGGGAAACGATGTGGGAAGGCATAGACAGCCAGGATGTTGGCTTAGAAGCAGCCATCATTTAAAGAAAGCGTAATAGCTCACTGGTCGAGTCGGCCTGCGCGGAAGATGTAACGGGGCTAAACCATGCACCGAAGCTGCGGCAGCGACGCTTAGGCGTTGTTGGGTAGGGGAGCGTTCTGTAAGCCGTTGAAGGTGGCCTGTGAGGGTTGCTGGAGGTATCAGAAGTGCGAATGCTGACATAAGTAACGATAAAGCGGGTGAAAAGCCCGCTCGCCGGAAGACCAAGGGTTCCTGTCCAACGTTAATCGGGGCAGGGTGAGTCGACCCCTAAGGCGAGGCTGAAAAGCGTAGTCGATGGGAAACAGGTTAATATTCCTGTACTTGGTGTTACTGCGAAGGGGGGACGGAGAAGGCTAGGCTAGCCGGGCGACGGTTGTCCCGGTTTAAGCGTGTAGGGGGTGTGACCTGGTAAATCCGGTTGCATACTAACCCTGAGGCGTGATGACGATGCACTACGGTGCAGAAGTAGTTGATGCCCTGCTTCCAGGAAAATCCTCTAAGCTCCAGGTAACATTAAATCGTACCCCAAACCGACACAGGTGGTCAGGTAGAGAATACCAAGGCGCTTGAGAGAACTCGGGTGAAGGAACTAGGCAAAATGGTGCCGTAACTTCGGGAGAAGGCACGCTGGCATGTAGGTGAAGTCCCTCGCGGATGGAGCTGAAGCCAGTCGAAGATACCAGCTGGCTGCAACTGTTTAATAAAAACACAGCACTGTGCAAACACGAAAGTGGACGTATACGGTGTGACGCCTGCCCGGTGCTGGAAGGTTAATTGATGGGGTCAGCCGCAAGGCGAAGCTCTTGATCGAAGCCCCAGTAAACGGCGGCCGTAACTATAACGGTCCTAAGGTAGCGAAATTCCTTGTCGGGTAAGTTCCGACCTGCACGAATGGCGTAATGATGGCCAGGCTGTCTCCACCCGAGACTCAGTGAAATTGAACTCGCTGTGAAGATGCAGTGTACCCGCGGCAAGACGGAAAGACCCCGTGAACCTTTACTATAGCTTGACACTGAACATTGAGCCTTGATGTGTAGGATAGGTGGGAGGCTTTGAAGCGTGGACGCCAGTCTGCGTGGAGCCATCCTTGAAATACCACCCTTTAATGTTTGATGTTCTAACTCGGCCCCGTGATCCGGGGTGAGGACAGTGTCTGGTGGGTAGTTTGACTGGGGCGGTCTCCTCCCAAAGAGTAACGGAGGAGCACGAAGGTTAGCTAATCACGGTCGGACATCGTGAGGTTAGTGCAAAGGCATAAGCTAGCTTGACTGCGAGAGTGACGGCTCGAGCAGGTACGAAAGTAGGTCTTAGTGATCCGGTGGTTCTGAATGGAAGGGCCATCGCTCAACGGATAAAAGGTACTCCGGGGATAACAGGCTGATACCGCCCAAGAGTTCATATCGACGGCGGTGTTTGGCACCTCGATGTCGGCTCATCACATCCTGGGGCTGAAGTAGGTCCCAAGGGTATGGCTGTTCGCCATTTAAAGTGGTACGCGAGCTGGGTTTAGAACGTCGTGAGACAGTTCGGTCCCTATCTGCCGTGGGCGTTGGAAGATTGAGAGGGGTTGCTCCTAGTACGAGAGGACCGGAGTGAACGCACCACTGGTGTTCGGGTTGTCATGCCAATGGCATTGCCCGGTAGCTAAGTGCGGAAAAGATAAGCGCTGAAAGCATCTAAGCGCGAAACTTGCCTCAAGATGAGTCTTCCCTGGGCCTTTAAGGCCCCTGAAGGAACGTTTAAGACTAAGACGTTGATAGGCTGGGTGTGTAAGTGCAGCGATGCATTGAGCTAACCAGTACTAATGATCCGTGAGGCTTAACCTTACAACACCGAAGGTGTTTTTAGAGAGATTTTCAGCGACGTTCCAAGATTGGTTCTGATGGCTTCACGGAAGTGAGGCGGTTGGAATGAAACAGAATTTGCCTGGCGGCAATAGCGCGGTGGTCCCACCTGACCCCATGCCGAACTCAGAAGTGAAACGCCGTAGCGCCGATGGTAGTGTGGGGTCTCCCCATGCGAGAGTAGGACACTGCCAGGCATCAAACAAAGCCGAAAGCCCTGAACTGACGTTCAGGGCTTTTTGCTGTGCGTAAAATAAATCCCCTGATCGTATCTATTGCTTAGAAAAATACCTATTTCAGCGGACGTTGCTTATTTACATAAGCACGTATAATGCTTTTGAGCAGGAGAATAACCAGCTCAATATATAATTGATAGATTAAGATTATTATTTAAATAATAAAAATGCCTATTTATGAACATGTTGATAAGAATTATCCTGTTATATCAAAGATAAATCCTAATTCTTCAGTGCATTACTCGATAAATTTCACGTTAATTAAAACAAATATTAACCAGACGCTTCGAATCGAGTAGACTAAGCAAAAGATTATTTCCGCATGGGTACTGAACGTTATGTCTACTGAAAGCGCGTCTTTAAAAAACCACAATACTTTTGCGCTCCCGGTCAACGCAGCGCACCTGGTCATCGCCGATAGAATTGAGTTGATGCTCAAAGTCTGGCAACAAACGCGCAAGCGTCAGGAGCCGCTGCTGATTCTCGGTGAAGGTAGCAACGTACTGTTCCTGGAAGACTTTTCGGGTACGGTCATGGTTAACCAACTGAAGGGCATCGATGTTCGAGAAGATAACGATGCCTGGTATCTCCATGTCAGCGCCGGTGAGAATTGGCACGATCTGGTGCAATATACGCTGCAGGCCGGGATCTGCGGGTTGGAGAACCTGGCGTTGATTCCTGGACTGGCCGGCTCCGCGCCTATCCAGAATATCGGTGCCTATGGCGTCGAATTGAAAGATGTCTGTGAGTATGTCGACCTGCTGGACTTCTCTACGGGTGCCATCGATCGCATTCCGGCAGCCGATTGTGGTTTCGGCTATCGGGAAAGCATTTTCAAACATCGCTTCCAAACTGGGCATGCCATTGTCGGGCTGGGTCTGCGTCTGAGCAAGCAGTGGCAACCCAAGTTGAGCTATGGCGATCTGGCCAAGCTGGATCCCGCCACGGTGACGCCACTTCAGGTATTCGAGTCCGTATGTGCCATGCGCCGCAGCAAGCTGCCGGACCCGCGCGAAACCGGTAATGCCGGCAGTTTCTTCAAGAATCCGCTGGTGAACGCGGGGAAAGCCGCAGAACTCATCACACAATATCCCGGCATGCCGCATTATCCGCAGCAGGATGGTCAGGTGAAGCTGGCCGCTGGCTGGCTGATCGATCAGTGCGAACTGAAGGGGTATCGCATCGGTGGCGCAGCCGTACACCGCCAGCAGGCGCTGGTGCTGGTGAATATCGATAATGCGCATAGTCAGGATGTGGTGGCTCTGGCGCGCCATGTCCGTAAGACTGTGGCCGATAAATTTGGCGTATGGCTGGAACCTGAGGTGCGTTTCATTGGCGCAACTGGCGAATTGAACGCTGTGGTGGTGCTGTCATGAGAGATACCAAGGTCCCGTTAAAACTGATCGCGCTATTGGCCGACGGTGAATTCCATTCCGGGGAACAGCTCGGTGAGTCATTGGGCATGAGCCGTGCCGCGATCAATAAGCATATTCAAACCGTTCGCGAGTGGGGGCTGGATGTCTTTACTGTACCGGGGAAAGGATACAGCTTGCCTGCTCCCATGCAGCTATTGGAGGCGGAACGCATTCTTAGAGGGCTGGACGACAAGCGAGTTACCGTGCTGCCGGTCGTAGACTCTACCAATCAATATTTGCTGGATCGTATCGAAACGCTGCAATCTGGCGACGCCTGCATCGCTGAGTACCAACTGGCCGGCCGCGGTCGTCGTGGGCGTCAGTGGATTTCGCCGTTTGGCGCCAATTTATACCTGTCGATGTTTTGGCGATTGGAACAGGGGCCGGCTGCGGCGATGGGGCTGAGCCTGGTGATCGGCATGGTGATGGCGGAGGTCTTGCAGCGTCTTGGCGCTAAAGATGTGCGAGTCAAATGGCCCAACGATCTTTACCTGAACGATCGTAAATTGGCAGGGATCTTGGTCGAGTTGACGGGGAAAACCGGCGACGCGGCTCAGTTGGTCATCGGCGCCGGCATTAATTTGGCGATGCGGGATACCAATGCGAGTGGGATCAACCAAGGTTGGATCAACCTGCAAGAAGCCGGTATTAACATCGATCGTAATGAGCTGACCGCCACTCTGCTTAATGAATTGCGGCAGTCCTTAAAACAATTCGAGATAGATGGGCTGGCGCCATTCATTGGCCGTTGGCGCACGCTGGATAATTTTATCGACAGACCGGTCAAACTGCTGATTGGCGAGCGACAGATTGTGGGTATCGCCCGGGGTATCGACGCGCAAGGTGCACTCCTGCTGGAACAAGAAGGGGAAATCAAACCCTTTATCGGCGGAGAGATATCGCTGCGCAGTGCGGAATAGTGAGAAAAGACAAGGGGACGGCAGCGTCCCCTTGATCGTTCGGTAGGCTTATTTTCTTAAACGCACGCTTTCAACGGCATGGTTGGCGCTTTTGGTCATAATCAGGCTCGCGCGTTCGCGGGTAGGCAGTATGTTCTGCTGCAAATTCAATCCATTGATTTCATTCCATAATTGCGTGGCAATATTAATCGCCTCCGGTTCCGGCAATTTTGAATAATTATGGAAATAAGAGTCAGGATTGGAAAATGCGCCCTGACGGAATTTCAGGAAACGGTTGATATACCAGCTTTGCAATAGCGTCTCCGGCGCATCGACATATATAGAGAAGTCGACGAAGTCGGAAACGAATACGCGATGCGGATCGTGAGGATAATCCATACCGCTTTGCAATACGTTAAGCCCTTCCAGGATAAGAATGTCCGGCTGTTCGATGACTTTATTACCTTCGGGCACAACGTCATAGATCAAATGGGAATAAACCGGGGCGATGACACGTTTGGCGCCGGATTTCACTTCCGACACGAACTTCACCAGGCTATGCATATCGTAAGACTGCGGGAAGCCTTTTTTCTTCATCAAACCGCGTTCGTTCAGCACCTTGTTTGGATGCAAGAAGCCGTCGGTCGTGATCAGCTCAACGCTGCGGTGTTCCGGCCAGCGGCTCAGCAGCGCCTGCAACAGACGTGCGGTCGTGCTCTTGCCGACGGCTACGCTGCCGGCGATGCCGATGACATAGGGAATCTTTTGCCCGTCGGTGCCGAGGAATTGTTCCAGTACCGCCTGCCGGCGCAGGTTGGAACTGATATAGAAGTTCAACAGTCGTGACAGCGGCAGATAAATCTGCGCAACTTCTTCCAACGAGAGATCTTCGTTAATCCCTTTCAGTTTAACGATCTCTTCTTCCGACAACGTCAGCGGCACCGAATCTCGCAACGCAGCCCACTGGGTACGATCGAACTGTAGGTAAGGCGTTGCTAAAGATTGATCTCTTTTTATCATAAGCCAAATTCTGCCTGTTAACGCAGGTTGGGAAAGGCGCCGGACGCCAACTCCAGAGAATAAACAAGCTGCATATTATAGACAGCTTCGTTTTTGGCGTAGACTTTTTTCGCAAAAGTTGTCGATAGGCAGCAGTTTATGTCAATTGTGCGAAGCGGCGCGCAGTTGATAAAGCGGGGTTGCAAGGCGGTATCATGGCGTCAGGATACCGCCTGAAGGTTAGCTGGCGATAGCGCGTGAAGACGGGGTCACGGTGAATAGACGTTTGTAATAAATGACGGTTGAGTGGTAATAGCCATCGGGTCCGGCCGCATAGTCAGGCATTTCACCCAGGCAGCGATAGCCCAGACTGCGATAAAGTGCTTCTGCCGCCGAACCGGCCTGAGTATCCAGATACAGTAGCCCGCGCTGCTGTTGCAGTGCCGCTTGCTCCAACGTCTTCATTAGCGCCAGGCCTACGCCGTTACGACGAGCGCGGCTATGAACCAGCAGTTTCACTACCTCCGCACGATTACGGCCATTCGGTTTCTGGCAGAGCTCGAGTTGAACGGTGCCAACGACGCCGCGTTCGTCGCGGGCAATCCACAATAGCAGCTCACCCTTGGCCAAGGCCGGACGCAGGCTGTGGAAGTAACTCTCGGCGTCTTCATGCGGGATTAAGGTGTCGTAGCCCACTGAAGCGCCGTGGGTGACCGCATCGGTCAACAGGCGAGCCAATTCATCGCGATAAATCGGGAGCGTAGCGGCGTTGATAGGCACTATTTTCATCGGTCATTCCTCCAGATATGGGGGTAATGAAGATAAGCAATAACTGCGCCAGAGCGACGAAAGGCATAGCCACGGCGAAAGGGCGAGGAATAAGTGTAGTTCACGCCACGAACCAGGGCAGCCATCCTCTTTTTGGTGCATCGATCCCGCTCACGGTTTACCGTCGTGGGTTACGTGTTTTGAGAAGCCCGACACGGAGAAAGGGGCGTTCAAAGCTTGCAAAAAGTGGATAAAATTGTAGAGAATGATTGCCGCAAGTGATGAATGTTTGCACGCCACAGGCTGCGAATTGCATGACAGCATGCAAAATTGACTGATTTATGAGCGAAAGTGCGCGTAAAGCAATTTTTTTGTTGCATAGGTCGCCCGCTCTACCTAGAATGCGCTGCACTTGATGCCGGCTTAGCTCAGTAGGTAGAGCAACTGACTTGTAATCAGTAGGTCACCAGTTCGATTCCGGTAGCCGGCACCATTCAAGTCACAAGTAGTTAAAATCTGGTGGGGTTCCCGAGCGGCCAAAGGGAGCAGACTGTAAATCTGCCGTCACAGACTTCGAAGGTTCGAATCCTTCCCCCACCACCAAATCTTGCCTTCGGCGATTAACTGAGATGCGATAAACACCGCAACGGTTGATGGCGGGAGGAGAGGGCGAAAGCCTTCGGCAAGGTTCGAGTTGTGCAGCGCGAGGCGCAGCCGGCCCGAAGGATACGAGCCGAGTGATGAACAATCCTGCTCTATCCCCAAAATTCTACAGAAAAATCAGGTAGCCGAGTTCCAGGATGCGGGCATCGTATAATGGCTATTACCTCAGCCTTCCAAGCTGATGATGTGGGTTCGATTCCCACTGCCCGCTCCAAGATGTGCTGATATAGCTCAGTTGGTAGAGCGCACCCTTGGTAAGGGTGAGGTCGGCAGTTCGAATCTGCCTATCAGCACCACTTCTTAATTTCTCGCCCCCTGATTTTCTTTCTGTTCTGGATTCAACGAGCAAATGCTTGGTTGATGTGGTGATACCACCGATTTATCCGTGTCTTAGAGGGACAATCGATGTCTAAAGAAAAGTTTGAACGTACAAAACCGCACGTTAACGTCGGTACTATCGGCCACGTTGACCACGGTAAAACTACCCTGACTGCAGCGATCACTACCGTTCTGGCTAAAACCTACGGCGGTTCTGCACGTGCTTTCGACCAGATCGATAACGCACCAGAAGAAAAAGCTCGTGGTATCACCATCAACACCTCTCACGTTGAGTATGACACCCCGACTCGCCACTACGCGCACGTTGACTGCCCAGGGCACGCCGACTACGTGAAAAACATGATCACCGGTGCTGCTCAGATGGACGGCGCGATCCTGGTAGTTGCTGCGACTGACGGCCCAATGCCTCAGACCCGTGAGCACATCCTGCTGGGTCGTCAGGTTGGCGTTCCTTTCATCATCGTATTCATGAACAAATGCGACATGGTTGATGATGAAGAGCTGCTGGAACTGGTAGAAATGGAAGTTCGCGAACTGCTGTCCGCGTACGACTTCCCAGGCGACGACCTGCCAGTGATCCGCGGTTCCGCGCTGAAAGCGCTGGAAGGCGAAGCTGAGTGGGAAGCGAAAATCATCGAACTGGCCGAAGCGCTGGACAGCTACATCCCAGAGCCAGAGCGTGCTATCGACAAGCCGTTCCTGCTGCCAATCGAAGACGTATTCTCCATCTCCGGTCGTGGTACCGTTGTTACCGGTCGTGTTGAGCGCGGTATCATCAAAGTTGGCGAAGAAGTTGAAATCGTTGGTATCAAAGACACCGTTAAGTCTACCTGTACTGGCGTTGAAATGTTCCGCAAACTGCTGGACGAAGGCCGTGCTGGTGAGAACGTAGGTGTTCTGCTGCGTGGTATCAAACGTGAAGAAATCGAACGTGGTCAGGTACTGGCTAAACCAGGCTCCATCAAGCCGCACACCCAGTTCGAATCTGAAGTGTACATCCTGAGCAAAGATGAAGGTGGTCGTCACACGCCATTCTTCAAAGGCTACCGTCCACAGTTCTACTTCCGTACTACTGACGTGACCGGTACCATCGAACTGCCAGAAGGCGTAGAGATGGTAATGCCAGGCGACAACGTGAACATGGTTGTAACCCTGATTCACCCAATCGCGATGGACGACGGTCTGCGTTTCGCAATCCGTGAAGGCGGCCGTACTGTAGGCGCAGGTGTTGTTGCTAAAGTTATCGCTTAATCGCTGATAAAGTTTGACGCGACACGCGGTAAAAGGGCATCATTTGATGCCCTTTTTCTACGCTGTGAACTAGAACCTATCTCATCAGCGATTTTGCAGTCATAATCATTGGTGAGATGGGCTCTTAAACCGTATTGACTGAATACGTCATGGCGTAAAACACCGGGATATCGCTAGTGCGGTATCCGATCGGTTTGGTTTGCCTCGCAATGCGAGGCAAAGTTGTTTGTTCTGAATCATCATTGTGACAGGTTGGTTTATGAGTGCGAATACCGAGGCTCAAGGGAGCGGACGCGGCCTGGAAGCGGCAAAGTGGCTGATCGTCGCCGTTCTGTTGGTTGTGGCTATTGTCGGTAACTATTACTACCGTGATTTAAGCCTGCCATTGCGCGCGCTGGCAGTTGTGCTGATCATCGCCGTTGCAGGTGCAGTGGCTCTGATGACCACCAAAGGCAAAGCTACCGTTGCGTTTGCCCGCGAAGCGCGTACCGAAGTACGTAAAGTGATTTGGCCAACTCGTCAGGAAACGCTACACACCACGTTGATCGTTGCCGCGGTAACCGCCGTGATGTCACTGATTCTGTGGGGGCTGGATGGTATTCTGGTCCGTCTGGTGTCGTTTATTACTGGCCTGAGGTTCTAAAATGTCTGAAGCTCCAAAAAAACGTTGGTACGTCGTTCAGGCGTTTTCCGGTTTTGAAGGTCGCGTAGCGCAATCGCTGCGTGAACACATCAAACTGCACGATATGGAAGAGCTGTTCGGCGAAGTGATGGTGCCTACGGAAGAAGTGGTTGAAATCCGTGGTGGCCAGCGTCGCAAGAGCGAGCGTAAATTCTTCCCTGGCTACGTGCTGGTGCAGATGGTGATGAATGACGCCAGCTGGCACCTGGTGCGCAGCGTACCGCGTGTCATGGGGTTCATCGGCGGTACGTCTGACCGTCCTGCGCCGATCAGCGATAAAGAAGTTGATGCGATCATGAACCGCCTGCAGCAGGTCGGTGACAAACCGCGTCCGAAAACGCTGTTCGAACCGGGCGAGCTGGTGCGCGTCAACGACGGCCCGTTTGCCGATTTCAACGGCGTGGTCGAAGAAGTCGATTACGAGAAGAGCCGCCTGAAAGTTTCCGTTTCCATCTTCGGCCGTGCAACGCCGGTGGAACTGGACTTCAGCCAGGTTGAAAAAGGCTGATCGAATAATCAGCAATAAGCGGTCCGTTGCCGCTTGTCAAAGGCGCGAAATTGAACTACAATTTCGCGCCTTTTGTTTTTAGATGCCTTGCCTGATGTTTGTCTGGCGAGGTTAAACACGGGGAGCCTCTCACGAGGCGATACTACCCAAACCGAGGAAATTTAAATGGCTAAGAAAGTACAAGCCTACGTTAAGCTGCAAGTTGCAGCTGGTATGGCTAACCCGAGCCCACCAGTGGGTCCAGCTCTGGGTCAGCAGGGCGTTAACATCATGGAATTCTGTAAGGCATTCAACGCTAAAACTGACAGCGTTGAGAAAGGTCTGCCGATTCCGGTTGTTATCACCGTTTATTCTGATCGCTCCTTCACTTTCGTTACCAAAACCCCGCCAGCAGCAGTTCTGCTGAAAAAAGCGGCTGGTATCAAGTCTGGTTCCGGTAAGCCGAACAAAGACAAAGTAGGTAAAGTGACCCGTGCTCAGGTACGTGAAATCGCAGAAACCAAAGCTGCGGACATGACTGGTTCTGACGTTGAAGCGATGACTCGCTCCATCGAAGGTACCGCTCGTTCCATGGGCCTGGTAGTGGAGGATTAAGAGATGGCTAAGCTGACCAAGCGCATGCGCGTGATCCGTGACAAAGTTGATGCTACTAAACAGTATGACATCACTGAAGCTGTTGCTCTGCTGAAAGAGCTGGCCACCGCTAAATTCGTAGAAAGCGTTGACGTTGCCGTTAACCTCGGCATCGACGCTCGTAAATCTGACCAAAACGTTCGTGGCGCTACCGTTCTGCCACACGGCACCGGTCGTTCCGTTCGCGTTGCCGTATTTACCCAAGGCGCTAACGCTGAAGCAGCGAAAGCTGCCGGCGCAGAGCTGGTAGGTATGGACGATCTGGCTGAGCAGATCAAGAAAGGCGAAATGAACTTCGACGTTGTTATTGCTTCCCCGGATGCAATGCGCGTTGTAGGTCAACTGGGCCAGATCCTGGGTCCACGCGGCCTGATGCCAAACCCGAAAGTGGGTACCGTTACTCCGAACGTTGCTGAAGCAGTGAAAAACGCTAAAGCAGGTCAGGTTCGCTACCGTAACGACAAAAACGGCATCATCCATACCACTATCGGTAAGGTTGATTTCGACGCAGACAAACTGAAAGAAAACCTGGAAGCCCTGCTGGTTGCGCTGAAAAAAGCAAAACCTTCTCAGGCGAAAGGCATGTACATCAAGAAAGTTAGCCTCTCCACCACCATGGGTGCTGGCGTTGCTATCGATCAAAGCGGTCTGTCTGCCGCAGCGAACTAATCGCACTTGCGATTATCGCTTTGACTTGGGGCCGAGATTTGTCTAGAATCTTATGCCCCAAGGTTTTGCTATTGGCTATGCCGTAGGCAAAACAAAGATTTTTCGGTTGGAGCCTGGCCTATCCAGGCCTCCGTCCAAGACCGCAGGTGTATCGCAAGATACTTAATCCTTCCTGCGTAGACGGTGACAGAGCCTAAGAAAATTTTTCTTTTTTATAAAAGAATGTCTTTGCTGGATTCTGCTCACCGTGTTAAGCCGCTCGGCGTGGCGTTTTACAAAGCGCCGAGTGAAGTGAGTTCCGGGGGATTTTCCCCGGCTAATCCAGGAGCAAAAAGCTAATGGCATTAAATCTTCAAGACAAACAAGCGATTGTTGCTGAAGTCAGCGAAGTAGCCAAAGGCGCGCTGTCTGCGGTTGTTGCGGATTCCCGCGGCGTTACCGTAGATAAAATGACTGAACTGCGTAAAGCAGGTCGTGAAGCTGGCGTTTACATGCGTGTTGTTCGCAACACCCTGATGCGTCGCGTAGTTGAAGGCACTCCATTCGAATGCCTGAAAGACACGTTTGTCGGTCCAACCTTGATTGCATTCTCTCACGAACACCCGGGCGCTGCTGCTCGTCTGTTCAAAGAGTTCGCGAAAGCGAATGCAAAATTCGAGGTTAAAGCTGCGGCCTTTGAAGGTGAGCTGATCCCAGCGGCGCAAATCGACCGCCTGGCGACGCTGCCAACTTACGAAGAAGCGATCGCACGCCTGATGGCAACCATGAAAGAAGCCGCTGCCGGCAAACTGGTTCGCACTCTGGCTGCAGTACGCGATCAGAAAGAAGCGGCGTAAGCCACTCTTTCTTAGCCTTTGCTAACGTATTTAAACTATTTCTGAATTTTAGGAACAATTGTTATGTCTATCACTAAAGACCAAATCCTGGAAGCAGTTGCCGCTATGTCCGTAATGGACGTTGTTGAACTGGTTTCCGCTATGGAAGAAAAATTCGGCGTTTCTGCTGCTGCTGCTGTAGCTGTAGCTGCTGGCCCAGCTGAAGCTGCTGAAGAGAAAACTGAATTCGACGTTATCCTGAAAGCTGCAGGCGCTAACAAAGTTGCTGTTATCAAAGCAGTACGTGGCGCTACCGGCCTGGGTCTGAAAGAAGCTAAAGACCTGGTTGAATCTGCTCCAGCCGCTCTGAAAGAAGGCGTGAGCAAAGATGACGCAGAAGCTCTGAAAAAATCTCTGGAAGAAGCTGGCGCAGAAGTTGAAGTTAAATAAGCCAACCCTTCCGGTTGCAGCCTAGTCTTTTAGGCTGATGGCTGGTGACTTTTTAGTCACCAGCCTTTTTGCGCTGTAGGGCGCCAGTAGCGTTTCACACTGTTTGGCTGCTGGTTTCGCCTCCCAATGTTTGTTTCTATCGACGACTTAATATACCGCGGTCTTTGCACTACCAGGAGTTCTGGGGGAAGGCGCGATGAAATGGTTTAAGCGTGATAGCAAGAGATATTGCGGAAAGTGTTCCCGCTTTCCGGTCGACAAAACGGTGTTGCATGAACTGTCCCTAATCGGACGGACAGATTGGGTCACTGATCAGCGAGCTGAGGAACCCTATGGTTTACTCCTATACCGAGAAAAAACGTATTCGTAAGGATTTTGGTAAACGTCCACAAGTGCTGGACATACCATATCTCCTTTCTATCCAGCTTGACTCGTTCCAGAAGTTTATCGAGCAAGATCCAGAAGGGCAGTACGGCCTTGAAGCCGCATTCCGTTCTGTTTTCCCTATCCAGAGCTACAGTGGCAATTCGGAGCTGCAATACGTTAGCTACCGTCTTGGTGAGCCGGTCTTCGACGTCAAAGAGTGCCAGATCCGTGGTGTGACGTTCTCTGCACCGCTGCGCGTAAAACTGCGCCTGGTTATCTATGAGCGCGAAGCGCCTGAAGGTACGGTCAAAGACATCAAGGAACAAGAAGTCTACATGGGCGAAATTCCGCTCATGACCGAAAACGGCACCTTTGTGATCAACGGTACTGAGAGGGTTATCGTATCTCAGTTGCACCGCAGTCCTGGCGTATTCTTCGACAGCGATAAGGGTAAAACCCACTCCTCGGGTAAAGTGCTGTACAACGCACGCATCATCCCTTACCGCGGTTCATGGTTGGACTTCGAGTTCGATCCGAAAGACAACCTGTTCGTGCGTATTGACCGTCGCCGCAAACTGCCTGCGACCATCATTCTGCGCGCGCTGAACTACACCACTGAACAGATCCTCGACCTGTTCTTTGACAAGATCGTCTTCGAAATCCGCGACAACAAGCTGCAGATGGAGCTGGTGCCAGAGCGCCTGCGTGGTGAGACCGCTTCGTTCGATATCGAAGCCAACGGCAAGATCTACGTAGAGAAAGGCCGTCGCATCACCGCTCGTCATATCCGCCAGCTGGAAAAAGACGACATTCAGAGCATTGAAGTACCGGTAGAGTACATCGCGGGCAAAGTGGTCGCGAAAGACTATATCGATACCAATACCGGCGAACTGATCTGCGCAGCCAACATGGAGCTGTCGCTGGATCTGCTGGCCAAGCTGAGCCAGTCCGGCCACAAGCGCATCGAAACGCTGTTCACCAACGATCTGGACCACGGCGCGTACATCTCTGAAACGCTGCGTGTCGATCCGACCAACGATCGTCTGAGCTCGCTGGTAGAAATCTATCGCATGATGCGCCCTGGTGAGCCGCCAACGCGCGAAGCTGCCGAAAGCCTGTTCGAGAACCTGTTCTTCTCCGAAGACCGCTACGATCTGTCCGCGGTTGGCCGTATGAAGTTCAACCGTTCTCTGCTGCGCGACGAGATCGAAGGTTCGGGCATCCTGAGCAAAGACGACATCATCGAAGTGATGAAGAAGCTCATCGATATCCGTAACGGCAAGGGCGAAGTGGACGATATCGACCACTTGGGCAACCGTCGTATCCGCTCCGTCGGCGAAATGGCCGAGAACCAGTTCCGCGTAGGTCTGGTGCGTGTTGAGCGTGCGGTGAAAGAGCGTCTGTCTCTGGGCGATCTGGATACCCTGATGCCTCAGGACATGATCAACGCCAAACCGATTTCGGCGGCGGTGAAAGAGTTCTTCGGCTCCAGCCAGCTGTCCCAGTTCATGGACCAGAACAACCCGCTGTCCGAGATCACGCACAAGCGTCGTATCTCCGCACTGGGCCCGGGCGGTCTGACCCGTGAGCGCGCCGGCTTTGAAGTTCGAGACGTACACCCGACCCACTACGGCCGCGTGTGCCCAATCGAAACGCCGGAAGGTCCAAACATCGGTCTGATCAACTCCCTGTCCGTGTACGCACAGACTAACGAGTATGGCTTCCTGGAAACCCCGTACCGCCGCGTGCGTGACGGCGTGGTGACCGATGAAATCAACTACCTGTCTGCTATTGAAGAAGGCAACTTCGTTATCGCCCAGGCGAACTCCAACCTGGATGAAGAAGGCCGCTTCGTAGAAGACCTGGTCACCTGCCGCAGCAAAGGCGAATCAAGCCTGTTCAGCCGCGACCAGGTTGACTACATGGACGTATCCACCCAGCAGGTTGTTTCCGTTGGTGCTTCACTGATTCCATTCCTGGAACACGATGACGCCAACCGTGCATTGATGGGTGCGAACATGCAACGTCAGGCCGTACCAACCCTGCGCGCCGATAAGCCGCTGGTCGGTACCGGTATGGAACGCGCTGTAGCGGTTGACTCCGGCGTAACCGCCGTTGCCAAACGCGGCGGTGTGATCCAGTACGTGGATGCTTCCCGTATCGTTATCAAAGTTAACGAAGACGAGATGTACCCGGGCGAAGCAGGTATCGATATTTACAACCTGACCAAGTACACCCGTTCTAACCAGAACACCTGCATCAACCAGATGCCGTGTGTGAATCTGGGTGAGCCAATCGAGCGCGGCGACGTGCTGGCGGATGGCCCATCGACAGACCTGGGCGAACTGGCGCTGGGCCAGAACATGCGCGTAGCGTTCATGCCTTGGAACGGCTACAACTTCGAAGACTCCATCTTGGTCTCCGAGCGCGTGGTGCAGGAAGATCGCTTCACCACCATCCACATCCAGGAACTGGCGTGCGTGTCTCGCGACACCAAGCTGGGGCCTGAAGAGATCACCGCCGACATCCCTAACGTGGGTGAAGCGGCGCTCTCCAAGCTGGATGAGTCCGGTATCGTGTATATCGGTGCTGAAGTGACCGGCGGCGACATCCTGGTCGGTAAGGTAACGCCTAAAGGCGAAACCCAGCTGACGCCGGAAGAGAAACTGCTGCGTGCGATCTTCGGTGAGAAAGCGTCTGACGTTAAAGACTCTTCTCTGCGTGTGCCGAACGGCGTTTCCGGTACGGTTATCGACGTGCAGGTCTTCACCCGCGATGGCGTGGAAAAAGACAAGCGCGCGTTGGAAATCGAAGAGATGCAGCTGAAGCAGGCGAAGAAAGACCTGACTGAAGAACTGCAGATCCTGGAAGCCGGCCTGTTTGCGCGTATCCACGCGGTACTGGTTGCCGGTGGCATCGAAGCCGACAAGCTGAGCAAGCTGCCGCGCGATCGCTGGCTGGAACTGGGCCTGACCGACGAAGAGAAGCAAAACCAGCTGGAGCAGCTGGCTGAGCAGTATGACGAACTGAAATCCGACTTCGAGAAGAAGCTGGAAGCCAAGCGTCGTAAGATCACTCAGGGCGACGATCTGGCGCCGGGCGTACTGAAAATCGTCAAGGTTTATCTGGCCGTTAAACGTCAGATCCAACCGGGTGACAAGATGGCGGGCCGCCACGGTAACAAGGGTGTTATCTCCAAGATCAACCCGATCGAAGATATGCCTTACGATGAAAACGGCACGCCGGTAGACATCGTACTGAACCCGCTGGGCGTACCATCACGTATGAACATCGGTCAGATCCTGGAAACCCACCTGGGTATGGCTGCGAAAGGCATCGGTGAGAAGATCAACCAGATGCTGAAGCAGCAGCAGGAAGTGGCCAAGCTGCGTGAGTTCATCCAGAAGGCCTACGATCTGGGCGACGATGTTTGCCAGAAAGTTGACCTGAACACCTTCAGCGACGACGAAGTGCTGCGTCTGGCAGAGAACCTGAAAAAAGGTATGCCGATCGCAACGCCGGTGTTTGACGGTGCGAAAGAGACTGAAATCAAGAAGCTGCTGGAAATGGGCGGTATCCCGACCTCCGGTCAGATCACGCTGTTCGATGGCCGTACCGGTGAGCAATTCGAGCGCCAGGTTACTGTCGGCTATATGTACATGCTGAAACTGAACCACTTGGTTGACGATAAAATGCACGCCCGTTCAACCGGTTCTTACAGCTTGGTTACTCAGCAGCCTCTGGGTGGTAAAGCGCAGTTCGGTGGTCAACGCTTCGGTGAGATGGAAGTGTGGGCACTGGAAGCATACGGCGCGGCTTATACCCTGCAGGAAATGCTCACCGTTAAGTCGGATGACGTTAACGGCCGTACCAAGATGTACAAAAACATCGTGGATGGCGATCACCGGATGGAGCCAGGCATGCCGGAATCCTTCAACGTACTGTTGAAAGAAATCCGCTCGCTCGGCATCAACATCGAACTGGAAGACGAGTAATCGTCATTCCGGCTCAGGCTCCCCGCCTAAGGGAGCCTGAGGGTGGTTGTTCAGGTCACACGGGTACCTACTGCGGTTGTGGGTGCCCAACAGGTTTAACTCCGACAGGAGCCAATCCGTGAAAGACTTATTGAAGTTTCTGAAAGCGCAAACTAAGACCGAAGAGTTTGATGCGATCAAGATTGCTCTGGCCTCGCCAGACATGATCCGTTCGTGGTCGTTCGGTGAAGTTAAGAAGCCGGAAACCATTAACTACCGTACGTTCAAACCAGAGCGTGACGGCCTTTTCTGCGCCCGTATCTTCGGGCCGGTAAAAGATTACGAGTGCCTGTGCGGTAAGTACAAGCGCTTGAAACACCGCGGCGTGATCTGTGAGAAGTGCGGCGTTGAAGTGACCCAGACCAAAGTGCGTCGTGAGCGCATGGGCCACATCGAGCTGGCTTCCCCGACTGCGCACATCTGGTTCCTGAAATCGCTGCCATCCCGCATCGGTTTGCTGCTGGATATGCCGCTGCGTGACATCGAACGCGTACTGTACTTCGAATCCTATGTGGTGGTCGAAGGCGGTATGACCAACCTCGAGCGTCGTCAGATCCTGACCGAAGAGCAGTATCTGGACGCGCTGGAAGAGTTCGGTGACGAATTCGACGCCAAGATGGGTGCGGAAGCCATTCAGGCCCTGTTGAAAAACATGGATCTGGAAGCCGAGTGCGAGCAGCTGCGTGAAGAGCTGAACGAAACCAACTCCGAAACCAAGCGCAAGAAGCTGACCAAGCGTATCAAGCTGCTGGAAGCGTTCGTACAGTCCGGTAACAAGCCGGAGTGGATGATCCTGACCGTGCTGCCGGTACTGCCGCCGGATCTGCGCCCGCTGGTTCCGCTGGATGGCGGTCGTTTCGCGACGTCGGATCTGAACGATCTGTATCGCCGCGTGATCAACCGTAACAACCGTCTGAAACGCCTGCTGGATCTGGCTGCGCCGGACATCATCGTGCGCAACGAAAAGCGTATGCTGCAAGAAGCGGTAGACGCCCTGCTGGATAACGGCCGTCGCGGTCGTGCGATCACCGGTTCCAACAAACGCCCTCTGAAATCTTTGGCCGACATGATCAAAGGTAAGCAGGGTCGTTTCCGTCAGAACCTGCTCGGTAAACGCGTTGACTACTCAGGCCGTTCCGTTATCACCGTAGGTCCATACCTGCGTCTGCATCAGTGCGGTCTGCCTAAGAAGATGGCGTTGGAGCTGTTCAAACCGTTCATCTACGGCAAATTGGAGCTGCGTGGCCTGGCCACCACCATCAAAGCCGCCAAGAAAATGGTTGAGCGTGAAGAAGCCGTCGTTTGGGATATCCTGGACGAAGTGATTCGCGAACACCCGGTACTGCTGAACCGTGCACCAACCCTGCACCGTTTGGGTATCCAGGCGTTTGAACCGGTTCTGATCGAAGGTAAAGCGATCCAGCTGCACCCGCTGGTTTGTGCGGCATATAACGCCGACTTCGATGGTGACCAGATGGCCGTTCACGTACCGCTGACGCTGGAAGCCCAGCTGGAAGCGCGTGCGCTGATGATGTCCACCAACAACATCCTGTCCCCAGCGAACGGCGAGCCAATCATCGTTCCTTCTCAGGACGTTGTACTGGGTCTGTACTACATGACCCGCGACTGTGTTAACGCCAAAGGCGAAGGCATGGTGCTGAACGGTTCCAAAGAAGCTGAGCGTGTTTACCGCGCCGGCCTGGCGTCGCTGCATGCGCGCGTTAAAGTGCGTATCACCGAAGACGTCAAGAACGCCGAAGGCGAGTGGACCTCTCAGACCAGCATCATCGACACCACCATCGGCCGCGCCATCCTGTGGATGATCGTACCGAAAGGTCTGCCGTACGCGATCGTTAACCAGCCTTTGGGCAAGAAAGCGATCTCCAAGATGCTGAACACCTGTTACCGCATCCTGGGCCTGAAGCCGACCGTTATCTTTGCTGACCAGATCATGTACACCGGCTTTGCTTACGCAGCCCGTTCCGGCGCTTCCGTAGGTATCGACGACATGGTTATCCCGGCCAAGAAGGCGGAGATCATCGAAGAAGCGGAAACCGAAGTTGCCGAGATCCAGGAGCAGTTCCAGTCTGGTCTGGTGACCGCCGGCGAACGCTACAACAAAGTGATCGATATCTGGGCTGCCGCGAACGAACGCGTTGCGAAAGCGATGATGGAAAACCTGTCGGTAGAAGACGTGGTTAACCGTGACGGCGAAGTGGAACAGCAAGTTTCCTTCAACAGCATCTTTATGATGGCCGACTCCGGTGCGCGTGGTTCCGCCGCTCAGATTCGTCAGCTGGCCGGTATGCGTGGTCTGATGGCGAAGCCGGACGGCTCCATCATCGAAACGCCAATCACCGCGAACTTCCGTGAAGGTCTGAACGTACTCCAGTACTTCATCTCCACTCACGGTGCTCGTAAAGGTCTGGCGGATACCGCACTGAAAACCGCGAACTCCGGTTATCTGACCCGTCGTCTGGTTGACGTGGCGCAGGACCTGGTGGTGACCGAAGACGACTGTGGCACCCACGACGGCATCCTGATGACTCCGGTTATCGAAGGTGGCGACGTGAAAGAGCCGCTGCGTGAACGCGTTCTGGGCCGTGTGACGGCAGAAGACGTCCTCAAGCCGGGTACGGCGGACATTCTGGTGCCGCGCAACACCCTGCTGAACGAGAAGGCGTGTGACCTGTTGGAAGAGAACTCTGTCGACAGCGTTAAAGTCCGTTCCGTGGTGAGCTGTGAAACCGACTTCGGTGTGTGTGCAAACTGCTACGGTCGCGACCTGGCACGTGGCCACATCATCAACAAAGGTGAAGCCATCGGCGTTATCGCGGCACAGTCCATCGGTGAGCCGGGTACACAGCTGACGATGCGTACGTTCCACATCGGTGGTGCGGCATCTCGTGCGGCTGCTGAATCCAGCATTCAGGTGAAAAACAAGGGTAGCATCAAGCTGAGCAACGCGAAGTTCGTTATGAACGCCGCAGGCAAGCTGGTGATCACCTCGCGTAACACCGAACTGAAACTGATCGACGAATTCGGCCGTACCAAAGAAAGCTACAAGGTGCCTTACGGCGCCGTGATGGGCAAAGGCGACGGTGAAGAAGTTAACGGCGGCGAAACCGTTGCTAACTGGGATCCGCATACCATGCCGGTCATCAGTGAAGTCAGCGGCTTCATTCGCTTCGCCGACATGGTCGACGGCCAGACGATTACTCGTCAGACCGACGAACTGACCGGTTTGTCTTCTCTGGTTGTCCTGGACAGCGCAGAGCGTACCGGTAGCGGTAAAGACCTGCGTCCGGCACTGAAAATCGTTGACGCTAAGGGCGAAGACGTATTGATCCCAGGTACTGATATGCCTGCTCAATACTTCCTGCCGGGCAAAGCGATCGTTCAGCTGGAAGACGGCATTCAGATCGGTGCGGGTGATACCCTGGCGCGTATTCCTCAGGAATCCGGCGGTACCAAGGATATTACCGGTGGTCTGCCGCGCGTTGCCGACCTGTTCGAAGCGCGTCGTCCGAAAGAGCCGGCAATCCTGGCTGAAATCAGCGGGATTATCTCGTTCGGTAAAGAGACCAAAGGCAAACGTCGCCTGGTGATCTCTCCGCTGGACGGCAGCGACGCTTACGAAGAGATGATTCCGAAATGGCGTCAGCTCAACGTGTTCGAAGGCGAAGTGGTGGAACGTGGCGACGTCGTCTCCGACGGCCCAGAGTCTCCGCACGACATTCTGCGTCTGCGTGGCGTGCATGCGGTTACCCGCTACATCACCAACGAAGTGCAGGAAGTTTACCGTCTGCAAGGCGTTAAGATTAACGATAAGCACATCGAAGTTATCGTTCGTCAGATGCTGCGTAAAGGCACTATCGTTAGCGCTGGTGGCTCCGAGTTCCTGGAAGGCGAGCAGGCTGAAGTGTCTCGCGTCAAGATTGCCAACCGTCAGCTGGAAGCTGAAGGTAAGATCCCGGCAACCTTCTCGCGCGATCTGCTGGGTATCACCAAGGCTTCCTTGGCGACCGAGTCCTTCATCTCCGCCGCATCGTTCCAGGAAACGACGCGCGTTCTGACCGAAGCTGCCGTAGCCGGCAAGCGCGACGAACTGCGTGGCCTGAAAGAGAACGTCATCGTGGGCCGTCTGATCCCAGCCGGTACCGGTTACGCTTATCATCAGGATCGCATGCGTCGTCGTGCTCAGGGCGAAGCGCCGGTTGTTCCGCAAGTCAGCGCGGAAGAAGCGACCGCGAACCTGGCCGAACTGCTCAACGCAGGTCTGGGCGGCAGCGACGACGAGTAATCGTCATCCGCGCCGTGGGCCCGCTACACCGGGCCTATCGCCAGATAAACCGCTCCCTCGGGGGCGGTTTTTTTTCGCCTCGCGCCGGGTTATGACAAACTTTGCTACTATGGTTACAGCAGAAATTGACCGGCGCTTTTTACCTGACAACCAAGGACAGTACGAAACATGGACAGCCTCATTACCTTCGAAAAACTGACGGCGAAACACCTGCCTTACCTGTATGAGATCCGCTTTTCCGTCGAAGAGAACCTGCTGCATCCGCATCAGGTCCAGTATCTGCAGCGCAAGCAGGCGCTGGAAGACATCAACCAGGGCGGTGGTTGGATCTGCAAGTATGGCGAGGACTATGCCGGCGTTGGATTCGGGTTGTTCATCCCCGAACCGTTGATCGGCGGACTGTTCGTGAAGCCGGAATACCAATCAATGGGAATGGGTTCTGCCTTGCTGGCGCGCGTCACTGCCTGGATGTTTGAGCACGGCGCCGAAGCCATTCACTTAACCACCGATCCCGGCTCTAAAGCCGAAGGTTTTTATCAACATCACGGTTGGGATGTGGTCGGGCGGGATGAGTTCGGTCAGGCGGAGCTGGTGAAACGCAAAGAGGGTGAATAATGAAAATCAAAGGATTGATGACGTTACTGCTGCTTTCGCTGTTCAGCGCACCGTTGTACGCGGCCGTTGACTCTTTTTACCTGAAGCCGGCGGACGGCGAGAAGATCAATGTCACCCGACAGATGCTGGAGGCGATGCCGTCGCACACGATTAAAACCTCGACCAATTTCACCCCGGAAGAGGCGTTCACCGGCGTTGAGTTTTCGGAGCTGGTGAAAGCGTACCATCTGCAAGGGAAGTCGGTGCGCGCCTTCGCGTGGGACGACTATTCCTATTCGATGCCGATTGACGAGATGATTAAATATCGCGTGATTGTCGCCTATCTGCGCGGCGGTAAGCCGATCGACGTGGGGGAGCTGGGGCCATTCGCTATTATCTATCCGCGCGATCAATACCCCGAGCTGAATAACCTGGACGTGAACGCGAAAACCGTCTGGCAAGTCAAACGGCTGGAGATTAAATGAGATGAGCAAGAAACTGATCGGTACTCTTATCGCGTTGGTTGCCATCTTCTCCTTATTAATTTTGCTGATTGCCATTAACTTCGGTGGCGTAAAAGAGCGCTATAAGCAGATCGAACCCAATCTGGATAACTACTCGGTGGCCGAGATCCTGTTTCTGGCGTTTGAAAGAACCAAAACTGCGCTGCTGCTCAGTGAAAACGACGACTACGACGCTTTCCTGATCAAAAAGAAAATATTTTACTCGAAGATCCAAATCCTGGAGAGCCGCTCCACCTTCAGCGACTCTTTCTATTACGACGACGAATTTATCAAGAACGTCGCTCTGCTGAAGCAACAGTACCTAACGCTGGGCGATCTTTCCGTCGGTTTGCTGGCAGGGCGGAAAAGCAAGGCGGATATCCTCGCTTATATGGATGACATCGAGGGCACGTTGGTCGATATCCAGGAGATTATTTATCGGATACAAATTAAAAACTTCACCGAGGTTAAAGGCATCATCCAGGATAATTCGAGAAAAGCCGAGATGTTCGCCGTCTTATCGCTGATTTTGGTGTTCCTGATGATGTTCCTGGTGGTGAGAAACGCCTTCTCGTTAAAAGAGATCATCAAGAACAAGAACATCTTTATCTCATCCATCTACCATGAAATCGCCGGTTCGACGCAGGCCATCGTCATCGCCGCGGATATCATGGAGCACGAGCTGGCGCAGGAAGAGCTGAAAAAGGAAGCCCGCCTGATCTCCTACCACGGCAACAAGATCGCCGAACAAACGCGCGAGGTGATGGATTATTCGCGGTTTGAAATGGGGGAGGTTAACGTCAATATTTCCACCTTTCGGCTGCATGAGGTGGTGGACGATGCCATGACCAGTATCAGCGCCGGGCGCGGTAATCGCATCGTGGTGCGTCGTTCATCCTATGTTGGTTTGATTTGCTCCGACAAATACAAGCTCTACCGAATATTGGCCAATCTGCTCAGCAACGCGGACAAATTTACTCACCACGGCGCGATCATCCTCAACGTGAAAGTGTGCCACGGCAATCTGTATTTATGGGTCAAAGACAACGGCATCGGATTTAACGTTAATAATCTGGAACGGTTGTACAAGGCGTTCAATCAGGGAGTAGAAAGGGAAACACGGCAGGGGCTGGGGCTGGGGCTGACCATTATCAAGAATTATGTGACGACGCTGAAAGGCGCCATCAGAGTCAAATCCACCAAAGGCGTTGGTTCATCGTTTTTCATCCGCATTCCGGTCAAACTAATTAAAGAATAAATTCGACAACAGCAGTGAGGAGATAATCAGCGGTTTGGTCGGTTTTTCCACCAGGTGCACGTCATAGTGCAGGATCATATCGCCGATATTCTTCTCATAGTGATTCAGCTGGCCGGTCAGAATGATGATGCGCGCGTGCGGATCGAGAGTGTCCTTTATTTTCTTCACGACGCGTTCTGAGGTTTCGCCGAAGTCCAACAGCCAGTCCAGAATAAACGCCTCAAAGGACTGTTGCTCAAGTGCGGCCAGCATGGCATCCGCCGTTTGAAAGGTCTCGGTCTCAATGCCGTAGCGGCAGGCGATTTTCTTCAACAGCTCGAGGATATCGCTGTCGTTGTCCAGGATCGCGATGCGCGGCGCCGGCAGAAAGTCTATCTTGTTGACTCTGTACAGCGGTACGTCGGCCTGCGTATCCCGGCTGATATTGATGATGAAAAGGTCATCTTTTTTGTAGGCGTAGGTTTCGTCGTCGTCCAGCTGTGTCACCGGGTGTTCGTCGACTTCAACCTTACAGCGTTTGTGAATGCTGTTCATGATAAAAACGCCGTTATGCGTTCTTTGGCCGGCGAATGGCTCGTTGAAGTACTGAAACACCTTTCTGACTTCGTCGAGGGTGATGCCCCTTTTACCATCCAGCTTCTGCTTGGCGCTGTTGTACTGAAGGTTCAGTATGTTGGCCATCGTGGAGGCATGTTTTCTGTCGCCAACCCCTTTAAGAGTGAGCAACGCGCTGATTGCATCGATGTAATTTGGCGTTTTCTTCATGACAACCTTGGCTTTTTTGATGTTGACCGCGAGCGTGGCAAATCTGCGCGAGGACCCGTGCTGGATTATAGATGATGCCCCGGAGGTTGCGGTGATATCAGTTTGATTTTCCTTGGCAAACTCAGAATACACTCGATATCAAATAAAAAAACACTCAAAAGACATTCACATTTAATCGTTTGTATGGTTAATTAGCGCACATACTGTGTGATTCGCGTCCTGGGGGGGTTGCCAGTCTCACAAAATAAACCGCCTGCTCTTGTCTGTAAGCAGGGAGCAGGCGGCAAAAAAACGCGACGGCCAACACCAGGGCCATTGGCAGTATCGGGGATTACCCCTCGAGTCACTTTTCGTCTCCGCATCGACTTTTTCCTCGTTCTGCCGTTCTCTGCCGCAACGGGCTCCATTGAAAAACACTCTGCGTGAGTGCTGAACACCGCTATTCCCTCATCATGCCCGTCACCTGAGCCGATAAAACCGCCTGTTCGTGCGTGCCCTCAGGCGCAGGTTCCAGGATGGCCGTTGGTGAGGAACCGGAGTCGCGCAAGAGCGTCTGTGCGCGATCCGGGGTTGGATAAGGCGGGGCCATCGAGAGGGTAACGGCCCCGGCCGACACCGGGTTTGGCGGTCGGCAACGTCACTATAATCGGCGCGTTTGCCGGCGCCAGCGCCACCGTTCGGCATTGCGCGGCCGCTCCAGCGTTTTCTTCGCACGGCGGCAAACGTTGCCGCTTATTGCGCGCTGCGTCCCAGATAATCGTCCCAGTCTTTCCACACTGGCTGCAGCCCGGCGTTGCTGATGGCCTCGGCGACCTGCTGCGGCGTGCGGCCGTCGTGCGGCTCAAACTGTTCCAGCTCAGGCGGTACGTCGTCGGCATAGCCGCCGGGTTGCGTCTTGGATCCCGCGCTGACGCTATTGATCGCCACCGGGATCATATGATCGCGGAAGTACGGCGACTCCCGGGTAGACAGCGACAGCTCAACGTCCGGCGCGAACAGCCGGAAGGCGCAGATCAGCTGCACCAGCTGAGGCTCACTCATGATAGACGCGGGCTCAATGCCGCCGGCGCAGGGGCGCAGGCGTGGGAACGAGATCGAGTAGCGGCTCTGCCAATAGGTTTGCTGCAGGTAGAACAGGTGTTCCGCCAGCAGATAGCAGTCGGTTCGCCAGCTGTGGGACAGGCCGATTAACGCGCCGAGGCCGATCTTGTCGATCCCGGCGCGCCCCAGGCGATCCGGCGTGGCCAGGCGCCAATGGAAATCCTGTTTCTGGCCGCGCAGGTGGTGCTGCAGATAGGTGGCCGGATGGTAGGTTTCCTGATACACCAGCACGCCGTCCAGGCCCAGCGTTTTCAGTTCGGCGTATTCCTCCTGTGCCAGCGGCTGCACTTCCATCATCAGCGAGCTGAAGTGGCGGCGGATCGCCGGAATGTGCTGGCGGAAATAGTCCATGCCGACCTTGGTCTGATGTTCGCCGGTGACCAGCAACAGATGTTCGAACCCCAGCGCCTTGATGGCTTCGCACTCGCGCGCAATCTCCGCCGCATCCAGCGTTTTGCGCTTGATGCGGTTGCTCATCGAAAAGCCGCAGTAGGTGCAGTCGTTGGCGCACAGGTTGGACAGGTACAGCGGCACATAGAAGCTGACGACGTTGCCGAACCGCTGACGGGTCAGCCACTGCGCGCGTTGCGCCAACGGTTCCAGATACGGCGCGGCCGCGGGGGAGATCAGCGCCATAAAGTCGTCGCGCGTCAGCTTGTCGGCGTTCAATGCGCGTTCCACGTCGCGCGCCGTTTTGCCGTTGATGCGCAGCGTAATGTCGTCCCAGTCCAGCTGTTGCCAGCGGCTACTGAAATCGTCGGTCATCACTGCGCCTCCTCTGGCTGGCTGAGGAAAGCGGTCAGCGGGCTGGACGCGACCGCGCCGCGCTGGCTGGAGCCTAATCCGGCGCTGCGTGCCAGCTCGCCGGCCTCCAGCGCCAGGCGAAATGCCCGCGCCATCTGCACCGGATCGCGCGCCACGGCGATGGCGGTATTCACCAGCACCGCGTCGGCGCCCAGCTCCATCGCTTCCAGCGCGTGGCTTGGCGCGCCGATGCCGGCGTCTACCACCACCGGCACCTTAGCTTGCTCGATGATGATTTCGAGGAAGTCACGGGTGCGCAGACCGCGGTTGGAGCCGATAGGGGCGCCGAGCGGCATCACCGCTGCGCATCCCACTTCTTCCAGCCGTTTGCACAGCACCGGATCGGCGCCGCAGTAGGGCAGCACCACAAAACCGTCTTTCACCAGCGTTTCCGCCGCCTTCAGCGTTTCTATCGGATCCGGCAGCAGGTATTTCACATCGGGATGGATCTCCAGCTTCACCCAGTGGGTGCCGAGCGCTTCGCGCGCCAGTCGGGCGGCGAACACCGCTTCGGCGGCCGTTTTGGCGCCGGAGGTATTGGGCAACAGCCTGACGCCCAACTGTTGCAGCGGCGCCAAAATGGCGTCGTTGCCGCCGCGCAGATCGACGCGCTTCATGGCCATGGTCACCAACTGTGAGCCGGAGGCCGCCAGCGCCTCCAACATCAGCGCCGGGGTGGCGAACTTGCCGGTGCCGGTGAACAGGCGCGAGGTAAAAGTGGTATCGGCGATTTTCAGCATGTCAGCCTCCGGCGATCGCTTGAAACAGCAAAATGTCGTCACCGTCCTGCACCTGATGGTCGGCCCAGTCGGCACGTGGGATGATGGTTTGGTTGATCGCCAGCGCGGTGCCCGGCTGGTGGCGTTCCAGCTGGGTCAGCAGGGCGGCGACGCTGAGCGGCTGCGCCAGCTCCAGCGGTTGATCGTTCAGACGGATCTTCATGCGGCGCCTCCGCAGACCGGGCAGGCGCGGGCCCGGCTCAGCTGCAGCGTGCTCCAGCTCTGCTGCTTGCCGTCGAACAGCCGCAGCTTGCCGCTGAGGGAGGAAGGAAGGCCGGCCAGCATCTTGATGGCCTCCAGCGCTTGCAGAGTGCCGATCACGCCCACCACCGGGCCGAGCACCCCGGCGGTGCGGCAGTTGCGCTGCGGTTCTTCCTGCTCCGGGTACAGGCAGGCGTAGCAGCCGTGCGCATAGGGCGGCTCGAGCACCAGCAGCTGGCCGCTGAAACCCACTGCGCTGCCGCTGATCAGCGGCTTGGCGGCGGCGATGCAGGCGGCGTTGACCTCATGGCGGGTCGCCATGTTGTCGCAGCAGTCCAGCACCAGATCGGCGCGGGCGACCGCGTCGCGCAGCGCTTGCCCTTGCAGCCGCTGCGCCAGCGGGATGGACTCCACCAACGGGTTCAACGCCTGCAGATGGCGTTGCGCCAGCGCCGCTTTGCCGGTGGTAGTATCGGCGCTGCGGTACAGGATTTGCCGCTGCAGGTTGGTGACGTGCAGCGTGTCGTCGTCGGCCAGCAGCAGCGTGCCGACGCCGGCGGCGGCCAGATACAGCGAAGCCGGGGACCCCAGCCCCCCCAGGCCGACGATCAGCACCGTGGCGCGCTTGAGTTTTTCCTGACCTTCCGGGCCGACATCCTCCAGCAGCAGCTGGCGGCTGTAGCGCAGGAACTCCCGATCGTTAAGCATCGTTCGGCTCCTTACCTTCGATCAGCCGCAGCAGTTCGGCCGTCGCCGCGCGCCAGTCCGGCGCCTGGGTGATGGCGCTGACCACCGCCACGCTGCCGACGCCGCACGCCAGCACCGCCGGTACGCGATCGATACTGATCCCGCCGATCGCCACCGTCGGGTAATCCGCCAAACCGGCGATGTGGCGTTTTAACTCCGACAGCCCCTGCGGCGCCGAAGGCATGTCTTTGGTCTGGGTGGGGAAGATGTGCCCCAACGCGATGTAGGAGGGTTTCACCGCCAGCGCGCGCGCCAGCTCGGCATCGTCATGGGTGGAAACGCCGAGCCGCAGCCCGGCGCGGTGAATGGCCGCCAGATCGGTGGTATCGAGATCTTCCTGGCCCAGATGCACGCCGTAGGCGCCGTGCCTGATCGCCAGCCGCCAGTAATCGTTGATGAACAGCCGCGCCTGATAACGCCGGCCCAGCGCGATGGCGGCGGCGATATCCTCTTCGACCTGCTCGTCCGGCAGATCCTTGATGCGCAGCTGGATCGTGGTAACGCCGGCCTCCAGCAGGCGAGCGATCCACGCCACGCTGTCGACGACCGGGTAAAGCCCCAGTTTGTGGGGCGTCGCCGGGAAGGGCGTCGTGATATCAGTCATTGCTCGTCTCCTCCTGCAGGTTGCCGGCGCTGTGATACAGCTCGCTGCCGCGGGCGCGGAACTCGGCGGACATTTTCTCCATGCCGGTCAGCTGCACCTCGATCGGTTTGGCGGCCTCTTGGGCGGCGGCGTAGTCGCGCACCTCTTGTGAAATCTTCATCGAGCAGAATTTCGGTCCGCACATCGAGCAGAAGTGGGCGACCTTGCCGGACTCCTGCGGCAGGGTTTCGTCGTGATAGGCGCGCGCGGTGGCCGGATCGAGCGCCAGATTGAACTGATCTTCCCAGCGGAATTCGAAACGCGCCTTGGACATGGCGTTATCGCGAATTTGCGCGCCCGGATGGCCTTTGGCCAGATCGGCGGCGTGGGCGGCGATCTTGTAGGTGATCAGGCCCTGTTTGACGTCCTCTTTATTCGGCAGGCCGAGGTGCTCTTTCGGCGTGACGTAACACAGCATGGCGCAGCCGAACCAGCCAATCATCGCCGCGCCGATGCCGGAGGTGAAATGGTCATAGCCCGGGGCGATATCGGTGGTCAGCGGGCCAAGGGTGTAGAACGGCGCTTCGTGGCAATGTTCCAGCTCTTCGGTCATGTTGCGGCGGATCATCTGCATCGGCACGTGGCCCGGGCCTTCAATCATCACTTGTACGTCGTATTCCCAGGCGATTTTGGTCAGCTCGCCCAGCGTATGCAGCTCGGCGAACTGGGCCTCGTCGTTGGCGTCCTGAATCGAACCGGGGCGCAGGCCGTCGCCGAGCGACAGCGAAACGTCGTAGGCGGCGCAGATCTCGCAGATTTCACGGAAGTGCTGATAGAGGAAGTTTTCCTGATGGTGCGACAGACACCATTTGGCCATGATCGAGCCGCCGCGCGACACGATGCCGGTCAGGCGTTTGGCGGTCATCGGCACGTAGCGCAGCAGTACGCCGGCGTGGATGGTGAAGTAATCGACCCCTTGTTCAGCCTGTTCCAGCAGCGTATCGCGGAACATCTCCCAGGTGAGGTTTTCCGCCACGCCGTTGACCTTCTCCAGCGCCTGGTAGATAGGCACGGTGCCGATGGGCACCGGGCTGTTGCGCAGGATCCACTCGCGGGTTTCGTGAATGTAGCGGCCGGTGGAGAGATCCATCACGGTGTCTGCGCCCCAGCGGGTGGCCCACACCAGCTTCTCCACCTCTTCTTCGATCGACGACGTGACCGCCGAGTTGCCGATATTGGCGTTCACCTTCACCAGGAAATTGCGGCCGATGATCATCGGCTCCGCCTCCGGGTGATTGATGTTGGCGGGAATGATGGCGCGGCCGGCGGCCACTTCCTGGCGCACGAACTCCGGCGTGATGTTGTCCGGCAGGTTGGCGCCCCAGCCCTGGCCCGGATGCTGGTGGCGCAGCACCTCGCCGCGAATGCGTTCGCGCCCCATGTTTTCACGGATGGCGATGAACTCCATCTCCGGGGTGACGATGCCGGCGCGGGCATAGTGCAGTTGGGTCACGCACTTGCCCGGCAACGCCTTGCGCGGCAGCGGCAGATGTTCGAAGCGCAGGTGATCCAGCCCCTCGTCCGCCAGACGCTGTTGGGTGAAGCCGGAACTGGCGCCGCTCAGGGTCGTGGTATCGCCGCGCGCGTCGATCCAGCCGGCGCGCAGCCTGGCCAGGCCGGCGTGCACATCGAGCTCGGCCTGCGGATCGCCGTACGGGCCCGCGGTGTCATATACCGGGATCGCCTCGTTCTGCTCATACTGCGGGCTATCTTTGCTGCCGCCGACCAGGGTCGGGCTGAGCTGAATTTCGCGCATCGGCACCTGGATATCGCGGCGCGAGCCCTGCAGGTAGATGCGGCGTGAGTTTGGGAAAGCCATGCCTTGCAGCGTGTCGATAAACTGCTGGGCGGCTTCGCGTTGCGCTTTACGGGCGCGCGGTGGATTAACGTTAGACATAGCAAGTTCCTACCAGTGTGTTGGGTTGGGAAAGTTGCTTGTCTGGAGCTCGGAGGGAGTAATGATGGTGGCCGATAAGGCTGGACGCCCGCAAAGGGAAGGCCGTGCCTGTGGCGATAGATTACTCTTGTTCCCTTCGCGGGTATTAGCCCGATCAGGTTCCGCGGATCCCGAATTAACGGTCTCAGCCTGGCTGATTCGATGAACAAATCAGGCGCTAGGCACTCCGACAAGATGCCCCCCAGTATAGGAGGGATAAGAAAAAAAACTATAAAATTTTAACGCGCCGGATCCAGCGCCTGGTCCGGCAGCGGTTGCTGCGCGGCCTCCGCTTCCAACAGGATCAGCTTATCTTCCAGCGCAAAGCGCGCCGCCAGCGTTTCGCCGATATCCGACAAGGCCTGATGGAATTCCAGACAGACCTCCTGATCGATATCCACTTCGGTATAGCGATCGTGGAACGCCATGATCTGTTCGGTATTGGCCCATAGCTTGGGGTAGATGTTCACCGCCAGCGACATTTTCGGACTGGCTGCGCCTTCCACTTGTTTGATAATTCTGTCATAGATATGAAAATGCCCTGCTGAGAGGTAATCCACCAGGTTATGGCAAAAGTTCTCCAGCGCTTTTTCATTCAGCGGCGTATGCTTTTCTTTATTCGGTTTGAGGCCTACCAGCGTGCAGTAGGCGACCAGCAACTGCTTGCGGGCCTGAAGCCATTGATCAACTAATTCATTACTACCGCCAACGCGCTGAGTCAGCCTTTCCAAACGGTTGAGCATGTTTGACTCCGTGTAAGTAACAAAAGTAACCGGTAAGTTATTAAAATGTAACAAAGCCGATTTGTAGAGTGCCAGTGAAGCTGAGGTTGTGCAACAACGATATGGAACTTGCATTAACGGGCAATGAAAACGGCTGGTGGATCGTCAGCCATGAAAGCAAACTTTGGTTACCGAACGGTGAATTGCCGTCAGGAACGGCCGCCGCCCTCGGGCTGCAGGGCCACATGGCGCGCATCATCGGTGAGTGGGAGGGCGCGCCGGTCTGGCTGGTGCGCCAGGCGATGCCGCGGGAGATGGGATCGGTGCGTCAGCTGTTGGATCAGGATCGCGGTCTGTTCCAGCTTGCCGGGCGCGGCGTGCAGCTGGCGGATTTCTACCGCTCCCATCGCTATTGCGGCTACTGCGGCCATGAGATGCATCTCAGCCGCACCGAAAGCGCCTGCCTCTGCGGCCACTGCAAAGAACGGTACTACCCGCAGATTGCGCCCTGCGTGATCGTCGCCATTCGGCGCGACGATCAGATCCTGCTGGCGCAGCACGTGCGCCATCGCGGCGGTATCCACACGGTGCTGGCCGGTTTCGTCGAAGTGGGCGAAACGCTGGAGCAGGCGGTGGCGCGCGAAGTGATGGAAGAGAGCAATATCGAAATCAAGAACCTGCGCTACGTCACTTCACAACCCTGGCCGTTCCCACACTCGCTGATGATGGCCTTTATGGCCGATTACCATCAGGGCGACCTTCGTCACGATCCCAAGGAGCTGCTCAACGCAGGCTGGTATCGCTACGACCAACTGCCGCTGTTGCCGCCGCCCGGCACCGTGGCGCGCCGGTTGATTGAGGACACCGTGGCGCTGTGCCGGGAAGAATAATGTACAATGGCCGGCAGATTATTAAGGGAGCTCCATAAATGACTGAGTTGAAGAACGATCGCTACCTGCGCGCGCTGTTGCGCCAGCCGGTGGATGTGACCCCCGTATGGATGATGCGCCAGGCCGGTCGTTATTTGCCGGAGTACAAGGCGACCCGCGCCCAGGCCGGTGATTTCATGTCGCTGTGCAAGAACGCGGAGCTGGCCTGTGAGGTTACGCTGCAGCCGCTGCGCCGCTATGCGCTGGACGCCGCCATTCTGTTCTCCGACATTCTCACCATTCCCGACGCCATGGGGCTTGGCCTGTACTTTGAAGCCGGCGAAGGCCCGCGTTTCAGCTCACCTATCACCTGCCGTGCCGACGTCGACAAACTGCCGGCGTTTGATCCGGAAGTGGAGCTGGGCTATGTGATGAACGCGGTGCGCACCATCCGCCGCGAGCTGAAGGGCGAAGTGCCGCTGATCGGCTTCTCCGGCAGCCCGTGGACGCTGGCTACCTATATGGTTGAAGGCGGGAGCAGCAAGGCCTTCACCAAGCTGAAAAAAATGATGTATGCCGAACCGGCCACGCTGCACCTGTTGCTGGACAAGCTGGCGGACAGCGTGATCCTGTACCTCAACGCCCAAATCAAGGCCGGCGCGCAGTCGGTGATGGTGTTCGACACCTGGGGCGGGGTGCTGACCGGGCGCGATTACCGCGAGTTCTCGTTGCACTACATGCACAAGATCGTCGATGGCCTGCTGCGTGAAAATGACGGCCGCCGCGTGCCGGTGACGCTGTTTACCAAAGGCGGCGGGCAGTGGCTGGAGGCGATGGCCGCTACCGGCTGCGATGCGCTGGGGCTGGACTGGACCACCGATATCGCCGACGCGCGTCGGCGCGTGGGCGACAAAGTGGCGCTGCAGGGTAATATGGATCCGTCGATGCTCTATGCTTCTCCGGCGCGCATCGCGGAAGAGGTGGAGACCATTCTGGCCGGTTTTGGCCACGGCAACGGTCATGTGTTCAACCTGGGCCACGGCATCCACCAGGATGTGCCGCCGGAGCACGCCGGCGCCTTCGTCGAGGCGGTGCACGCGCAGTCGGCGAAATACCACCGTTAAGGATTCGATGTGACCGATATGCAGGCCCTGCGCGCCGAACAGCTGCGGCGCGCTGCTGAAGTCATTCGCTACGACGATCTGCCGGCCGAACCGCCGGCCTTCATCGCCGGCGCCGACGTGGGCTTCGAGCAGGAGGGGGCGGTGACGCGTGCCGCTATCGCCATACTGCGCTATCCGTCGCTGGAGCTGGTGGAATATCAGGTGGCGCGCATCGCCACCGTCATGCCTTATATTCCGGGCTTCCTGTCGTTTCGCGAATACCCGGCGCTGTTGGCCGCCTGGGCACAGCTGCGGCAAAAGCCGGGGCTGATCTTCGTCGATGGGCATGGCATTTCACATCCGCGGCGCCTCGGCGTCGCCAGCCATTTCGGCCTGCTGGTCGATGTACCGACCATCGGCGTGGCCAAGAAGCGCCTGTGCGGCAAATTCGCGCCGCTGGAGGCCGCCGTCGGCGCGCTGGCACCGTTGGAAGATAAGGGGGAACAGCTGGGCTGGGTATGGCGCAGCAAGGCGCGCTGCAACCCGCTGTTCATCTCTACCGGTCACCGCGTGGGCGCCGACAGCGCGCTGGCGTGGGTGCAGCGCTGTATGGCGGGCTACCGTTTGCCGGAGCCGACCCGCTGGGCCGACGCCATCGCTTCGCGCCGTCCGGCGTTTCAGCGTTGGTTGCAGCAGCATCCGGAGGTGTCGCCATGAGCGATTTCGGGTACACTGCGCCGCAGATAACGCGTAAGAGAGTAAAGCATGCTACGTAACCCGATTCATTTACGTCTGGAACGGCACGAGGCTTGGCAACATTTGACCTTTATGGCCAGTTTGTGCGAGCGTATGTACCCGAATTACCAGATGTTCTGCAAACAGACCGAGTTCGGCGATCCGGCGATTTATCGCCGCATTCTGGATTTGGTGTGGGAAACGCTGGTGGTGAAGGACGCCAAGGTCAACTTCGACAGCCAGCTCGAGAAGTTGGAAGAGGCGATTCCGTCGGCGGAAGATTACGATCTTTACGGCGTTTACCCGGCAATTGATGCCTGTATCGCATTAGGGGAACTGATCCATTCGCGGCTCGGCGGGGAGACGCTGGAGCACGCCATCGCCATCAGCGAAACATCGATTCGCACCGTGGCGATGTTGGAAATGACTCAAGCCGGTAGGGAAATGACCGACGAAGAGTTGGGAAGTTTGCCTGCGGTAGAGGAAGAATGGGACATTCAATGGGAAATTTTCCGCCTGTTGGACGCCTGTGAAGAGCGCGATATAGACCTGATCAAGGGGCTGCGATCCGACCTGCGAGAGGCCGGTGTCAGCAACATCGGGATAAATTTAGCGCAATAAGGCAACAAAACGTGATTTAACGCCTGATTTGTCATGCCTTAAGGCTTCACATCCGCACCCTGTCTGGTCTACATTTGGGGGGCGTAAAAAAAGTGGCTATCGGTGCGTGTATGCAGGAGAGTGCTGTCAATCGGCATATCCGTCGCACTCGATGCTTTGCAAACGATAAACACACTGTAAGGATAACTTATGAACAAGACTCAACTGATTGATGTAATCGCGGACAAGGCTGACCTTTCCAAAGCACAAGCTAAACTGGCTCTGGAATCCACCCTGGCTGCTATTACTGAGTCTCTGAAAGAAGGTGATGCAGTACAATTGGTTGGCTTCGGTACTTTCAAAGTAAACCATCGTAGCGAGCGCACTGGCCGCAACCCACAGACTGGCAAAGAAATCAAAATCGCAGCAGCCAACGTGCCTGCGTTCGTTTCTGGCAAAGCACTGAAAGACGCTGTTAAATAAGACCGCGCCTCGGTGAAAAGATTAAACAGAGGGGCGATGGCGCCCCTTTTGTTTACTCGTCGGGTGCTCATGGCCGCCGGCATCGCCCTCGGTCTGAGCGCCTGCAGTTTCCATTCCGATATTCCCAGCTTTACCGCCAGCGGCTTTGTGGCCGATCAAGGCGTGATACGCCTGTGGCGTAAAGACGATGAGCAACATCGCCCGCAGGTGCTGGTCAGCGTCTACAGTCCCTACCGCGGACCGGGTACCATCACCACGCTGTACACCTATCAGGGCGACGTGCTGCGCCAAATCAAACGCAACGACGCCGACGGCGATCGAGATTCCATTCAACTGCGCTTTGCCGACGACGGCACGGTGAGCTTTATGCAGCGCCAGCTGGCGACACGCCGCGAACCGTTGACCCGCGATGAAATCGCCCTGTATCAATATCAGGCGCGACGTATCCTCGAAGTCAGCAATGCGCTGCGCGCCGGCAAGGTCAAATTGCTGCAGGGGCGTTGGTTGCAGGGCGAAGTGCAAACCTGCGACGGGCAGCGCTTAAAACCCGGGTTGGATGCCTCCGCCATCGCCTGGATCGAAAAACGCGCCCGCAGCAGCAGCCGGCCGGTGAGCGTCGCCTGGTTGGAAGCGCCGGAAGGCAGCGAGCTGCTGCTGGTAGCAAACGACGACTTCTGCAGCTGGGAACCGAAAGAAGACCAGCTATAAAAAAGGCCCCGCGCTGCGGAGCCTCTTGTCATGACCTTATCAGGTCGAATCACTTGCCGCGCGCAATCGCGCGATAACCGATATCTTTGCGGCAGAAGCTGCCCGGCCACTGGATGCCTTCCGCCAGCTGATAGGCGCGTTGTTGCGCCTGCGCCACGGTGTCGCCCAGCGCCGTCACGCACAGAACGCGACCGCCGCTGGTGACGACGTCATCGCCCTGCAGGCGCGTGCCGGCATGGAAGACCTTACCGTCGGCGCTTTCCTGTTGCGGCAGCCCCTGGATCACCTCGCCGTTGCGATAGTCACCCGGATAACCGCCGGCCGCCAGCACCACGCCGAGCGCGGGGCGCTCGTCCCAGTCGGAGGTTTTCTCGTTCAGGCGACCTTCGGCGCCCGCCAGGCACAGTTCCACCAGATCGGAACGCAGGCGCAGCATGATCGGCTGGGTTTCCGGATCGCCGAAACGACAGTTGAATTCGATCACCTTCGGCTGGCCGTCGGCGGCGATCATCAGGCCGGCGTAAAGGAAGCCGACGTAGGTGTTGCCTTCCGCCGCCATGCCGCGCACCGTCGGCCAGATCACCTGGTCCATGGCGCGCCGGTGGATTTCGTCGGTCACTACCGGTGCGGGAGAATAGGCGCCCATGCCGCCGGTGTTCGGGCCGGTGTCGCCGTCGCCGACGCGCTTGTGGTCCTGGCTGGTGGCCATCGGCACCACGTTCTCGCCGTCGACCATCACGATGAAGCTGGCCTCTTCACCGTCAAGGAACTCTTCCACCACGATGCGATGACCGGCGTCGCCGAAGGCGTTGCCGGCCAACATGTCGCGCACCGCCTCTTCCGCTTCCTGCAGCGTCATCGCGACGATCACGCCTTTACCGGCCGCCAGGCCATCGGCCTTGATGACGATCGGCGCGCCTTTGCTGCGCACGTAGGCCAGCGCCGGCTCCACGTCGGTGAAGTTTTCATATTCGGCGGTCGGGATGCGGTGGCGCGCCAGGAAATCCTTAGTGAAAGCTTTGGAGCCTTCGAGCTGCGCGGCGGCCTGCGTCGGGCCGAAGATTTTCAGACCGGCGGCCTGGAAGGCGTCGACCACGCCAATCACCAGCGGGGCTTCCGGCCCGACGATGGTCAGACCGATGTCATGGCTCTGGGCGAAAGCGACCAGGGCGGGGATATCGGTGGCGGCGATCGCCACGTTCTCCAGATTGGCTTCCAGCGCGGTACCGGCATTGCCCGGCGCAACGTAGACTTTATCCGCCAGCGGAGACTGGGCGGCTTTCCAGGCCAGCGCGTGTTCGCGCCCGCCGTTGCCGATAATCAAAATGTTCATCAGGGGCTCCACGAATGGCGTGCGCCGGAGCGCACGCGGCAAAAGGAATTAATGGCGGAAATGACGCATGTCGGTGAAGATCATCGCGATGCCGTGTTCGTTGGCGGCGGCGATCACTTCGTCGTCGCGGATCGAGCCGCCAGGCTGGATCACGCAGGTGATGCCGACTGCAGCTGCGGCATCGATGCCGTCACGGAACGGGAAGAAGGCGTCGGAGGCCATGGCGGATCCTTTCACTTCCAGCCCTTCGTCGCTCGCTTTGATGCCGGCGATCTTGGCGGAATAAACGCGGCTCATCTGGCCGGCGCCTATGCCGATGGTCATGTTGTCACGTGCATAAACGATGGCGTTGGATTTCACGAACTTGGCCACTTTCCAGCAGAACAGCGCGTCACGCAGTTCCTGTTCGGTCGGTTGGCGCTCGGATACCACGCGCAGATCGGCGGCGGTCACCATGCCGAGATCGCGATCCTGCACCAGCAGGCCGCCGTTGACGCGCTTGAAGTCCAGCCCCGCCACGCGTTGCTGCCACTGGCCGCAGGCCAGCACGCGCACGTTCTGTTTGGCGGCCAGCAGGGAGCGCGCTTCCTGAGTGACGTTTGGCGCGATGATCACTTCCACGAACTGGCGGCTGATGATCGCCTGCGCGGTGGCGGCGTCCAGCTCGCGGTTAAAGGCGATGATGCCGCCGAAGGCGGAAGTCGGGTCGGTTTGGTAAGCGCGCTCATAGGCGGCGAGGATGTCGTCGCCGATCGCCACGCCGCAAGGGTTGGCGTGCTTGACGATCACGCAGGCCGGTTCGGCAAACTCTTTCACGCATTCCAGCGCGGCGTCGGTATCGGCGATGTTGTTATAGGACAGCGCTTTGCCCTGCAGCTGCTCGGCGGTCGCGACGGACGCTTCCTTTACCTCTTCTTCTATATAGAAGGCGGCTTGCTGGTGACTGTTCTCACCGTAACGCATATCCTGCTTCTTGATGTAGTTGAGGTTCAGGGTACGAGGGAAGCGGCCGGACGGCTGTTCGGTCTCGCCGTGGTACGCCGGCACCAGCGCGCCGAAGTAGTTGGCGATCATACTGTCGTAGGTGGCGGTGTGTTCGAAAGCCTTGATGGCGAGATCGAAGCGGGTGGCATAGCGCAGCGAGCCGTCGTTGTTGTCCATCTCGGTAATGATGGCGGCGTAGTCGCTGCTCTTCACCACGATGGCGACGTCTTTATGGTTCTTGGCGGCGGAGCGCACCATGGTCGGGCCGCCGATATCGATATTTTCGACCGCGTCTTCCAGCGAGCAATCCGGGCGCGCCACGGTTTGGGCGAACGGGTACAGATTGACGACCACCATGTCGATAGGCTGGATGTCATGCTGATTCATGACCGCGTCGTCCTGGCCGCGGCGGCCGAGGATACCGCCGTGAACTTTCGGGTGCAGGGTCTTTACTCGTCCGTCCATCATCTCCGGGAAGCCGGTATAGTCGGAAACTTCGGTAACGGGCAGACCGGCGTCTGCCAGCAGGCGGGCGGTGCCGCCGGTGGAGAGCAGTTCAACGCCGCGCTGGGAAAGCGCTTCGGCGAATTCAACGATACCGGCTTTGTCAGACACGCTGAGCAGAGCCCGGCGAATTGGACGAGGTTGTTGCATGGTTTTATCCCTTGGCTTTGAGTCGCAATTAAAGAGCGTTACGTGAATGTCCACCTCGATCTCTCTATAAAGCGCGGTTTTCTGCCTTATAAAGGGAGGGACAGGCACAAATTCAGGTAACGCCCCCGTAAAAAGGGGGATCGTTTCGTCGCGGGGAATTGTAGCGAAAACGTTTGCGTGGCGCTCGTAAATTTTCCGTACAAATCGCATCTGTGGATAACACTGTGTGCAAGTGGGTATAAAGCGGGGTTTTGCTGTGGAATGCAGCTAACGATCGTTTTTGCTGAAAATACCTGTTGCGGCCTGCGAGGAACTCCCTATAATGCGCCTCCATCGACACGGAACATGTGAACAACTTCACAGAGTATCCGGGGGTCGCAGAGAAAAAATCCTGAAAATTAGGGTTGACTCTGAAAGAGGAAAGCGTAATATACGCCACCTCGAGTTAGCAAGCGAAAGCGCCTAACTCACTGCTCTTTAACAATTTATCAGACAATCTGTGTGGGCACTCCACAAGACGATATCCAGCATCTTCGGATGCAAAAAAATATCAAGTCTTGAAGAGTGACTAACTGAAGTAAAATTCATGCAGTAAATCTTTGAGCATCGCTTCTCGAGTGGAAGCAAATCAAGCTTTTAATTGAAGAGTTTGATCATGGCTCAGATTGAACGCTGGCGGCAGGCTTAACACATGCAAGTCGAGCGGTAGCACAGGGGAGCTTGCTCCCCGGGTGACGAGCGGCGGACGGGTGAGTAATGTCTGGGAAACTGCCTGATGGAGGGGGATAACTACTGGAAACGGTAGCTAATACCGCATAACGTCGCAAGACCAAAGAGGGGGACCTTCGGGCCTCTTGCCATCAGATGTGCCCAGATGGGATTAGCTAGTAGGTGGGGTAATGGCTCACCTAGGCGACGATCCCTAGCTGGTCTGAGAGGATGACCAGCCACACTGGAACTGAGACACGGTCCAGACTCCTACGGGAGGCAGCAGTGGGGAATATTGCACAATGGGCGCAAGCCTGATGCAGCCATGCCGCGTGTGTGAAGAAGGCCTTCGGGTTGTAAAGCACTTTCAGCGAGGAGGAAGGTGGTGAGCTTAATACGCTCATCAATTGACGTTACTCGCAGAAGAAGCACCGGCTAACTCCGTGCCAGCAGCCGCGGTAATACGGAGGGTGCAAGCGTTAATCGGAATTACTGGGCGTAAAGCGCACGCAGGCGGTTTGTTAAGTCAGATGTGAAATCCCCGGGCTCAACCTGGGAACTGCATTTGAAACTGGCAAGCTAGAGTCTCGTAGAGGGGGGTAGAATTCCAGGTGTAGCGGTGAAATGCGTAGAGATCTGGAGGAATACCGGTGGCGAAGGCGGCCCCCTGGACGAAGACTGACGCTCATGTGCGAAAGCGTGGGGAGCAAACAGGATTAGATACCCTGGTAGTCCACGCTGTAAACGATGTCGATTTGGAGGTTGTGCCCTTGAGGCGTGGCTTCCGGAGCTAACGCGTTAAATCGACCGCCTGGGGAGTACGGCCGCAAGGTTAAAACTCAAATGAATTGACGGGGGCCCGCACAAGCGGTGGAGCATGTGGTTTAATTCGATGCAACGCGAAGAACCTTACCTACTCTTGACATCCAGAGAACTTTCCAGAGATGGATTGGTGCCTTCGGGAACTCTGAGACAGGTGCTGCATGGCTGTCGTCAGCTCGTGTTGTGAAATGTTGGGTTAAGTCCCGCAACGAGCGCAACCCTTATCCTTTGTTGCCAGCGGTTCGGCCGGGAACTCAAAGGAGACTGCCAGTGATAAACTGGAGGAAGGTGGGGATGACGTCAAGTCATCATGGCCCTTACGAGTAGGGCTACACACGTGCTACAATGGCATATACAAAGAGAAGCGACCTCGCGAGAGCAAGCGGACCTCATAAAGTATGTCGTAGTCCGGATTGGAGTCTGCAACTCGACTCCATGAAGTCGGAATCGCTAGTAATCGTAGATCAGAATGCTACGGTGAATACGTTCCCGGGCCTTGTACACACCGCCCGTCACACCATGGGAGTGGGTTGCAAAAGAAGTAGGTAGCTTAACCTTCGGGAGGGCGCTTACCACTTTGTGATTCATGACTGGGGTGAAGTCGTAACAAGGTAACCGTAGGGGAACCTGCGGTTGGATCACCTCCTTACCTAAAGATATTGATTCGAGTGGCGTGCTCACACAGATTGTCTGATGAAAAAGTAACGAGCAAAAGCGTCATAAAAGTACGGTGTCGTGTCCCCTTCGTCTAGAGGCCTAGGACACCGCCCTTTCACGGCGGTAACAGGGGTTCGAATCCCCTAGGGGACGCCAAGCTTCCGACCCACCCGGTGAAAGCGGCGGTCTCAAGTATCTGACGATACACCATATCTTAAAGATGACTTCCGAGTCATGTTTAAGATATTGCTCTTTAACAATCTGGAACAAGCTGAAAATTGAAACATGACGGCTGAAATTTATCCCTCCGTAGATGTACTGGGATAAAGAGTAACCTGTCATAGAGTCTCTCAAATGTTTGCAGCGCGAACGATGGAAACATCTTCGGGTTGTGAGGTTAAGTGACTAAGCGTACACGGTGGATGCCTAGGCAGTCAGAGGCGATGAAGGGCGTGCTAATCTGCGAAAAGCGTCGGTAAGGTGATATGAACCGTTATAACCGGCGATACCCGAATGGGGAAACCCAGTGTGTTTCGACACACTATCATGTCATGAATACATAGTGGCATGAGGCGAACCGGGGGAACTGAAACATCTAAGTACCCCGAGGAAAAGAAATCAACCGAGATTCCCCCAGTAGCGGCGAGCGAACGGGGAGGAGCCCAGAACCTGAATCGGCTTGTGTGTTAGTGGAAGCGTCTGGAAAGTCGCGCAGCAAAGGGTGATAGCCCCGTACACTAAAATGCACAGGTCGTGAGTTCGATGAGTAGGGCGGGACACGTGACATCCTGTCTGAATATGGGGGGACCATCCTCCAAGGCTAAATACTCCTGACTGACCGATAGTGAACCAGTACCGTGAGGGAAAGGCGAAAAGAACCCCGGCGAGGGGAGTGAAATAGAACCTGAAACCGTGTACGTACAAGCAGTGGGAGCACCTTCGTGGTGTGACTGCGTACCTTTTGTATAATGGGTCAGCGACTTATATTTTGTAGCAAGGTTAACCGTATAGGGGAGCCGTAGGGAAACCGAGTCTTAACTGGGCGACTAGTTGCAAGGTATAGACCCGAAACCCGGTGATCTAGCCATGGGCAGGTTGAAGGTTGGGTAACACTAACTGGAGGACCGAACCGACTAATGTTGAAAAATTAGCGGATGACTTGTGGCTGGGGGTGAAAGGCCAATCAAACCGGGAGATAGCTGGTTCTCCCCGAAAGCTATTTAGGTAGCGCCTCGTGAACTCATCTTCGGGGGTAGAGCACTGTTTCGGCTAGGGGGCCATCCCGGCTTACCAAACCGATGCAAACTCCGAATACCGAAGAATGTTATCACGGGAGACACACGGCGGGTGCTAACGTCCGTCGTGAAGAGGGAAACAACCCAGACCGCCAGCTAAGGTCCCAAAGTCATGGTTAAGTGGGAAACGATGTGGGAAGGCATAGACAGCCAGGATGTTGGCTTAGAAGCAGCCATCATTTAAAGAAAGCGTAATAGCTCACTGGTCGAGTCGGCCTGCGCGGAAGATGTAACGGGGCTAAACCATGCACCGAAGCTGCGGCAGCGACGCTTAGGCGTTGTTGGGTAGGGGAGCGTTCTGTAAGCCGTTGAAGGTGGCCTGTGAGGGTTGCTGGAGGTATCAGAAGTGCGAATGCTGACATAAGTAACGATAAAGCGGGTGAAAAGCCCGCTCGCCGGAAGACCAAGGGTTCCTGTCCAACGTTAATCGGGGCAGGGTGAGTCGACCCCTAAGGCGAGGCTGAAAAGCGTAGTCGATGGGAAACAGGTTAATATTCCTGTACTTGGTGTTACTGCGAAGGGGGGACGGAGAAGGCTAGGCTAGCCGGGCGACGGTTGTCCCGGTTTAAGCGTGTAGGGGGTGTGACCTGGTAAATCCGGTTGCATACTAACCCTGAGGCGTGATGACGATGCACTACGGTGCAGAAGTAGTTGATGCCCTGCTTCCAGGAAAATCCTCTAAGCTCCAGGTAACATTAAATCGTACCCCAAACCGACACAGGTGGTCAGGTAGAGAATACCAAGGCGCTTGAGAGAACTCGGGTGAAGGAACTAGGCAAAATGGTGCCGTAACTTCGGGAGAAGGCACGCTGGCATGTAGGTGAAGTCCCTCGCGGATGGAGCTGAAGCCAGTCGAAGATACCAGCTGGCTGCAACTGTTTAATAAAAACACAGCACTGTGCAAACACGAAAGTGGACGTATACGGTGTGACGCCTGCCCGGTGCTGGAAGGTTAATTGATGGGGTCAGCCGCAAGGCGAAGCTCTTGATCGAAGCCCCAGTAAACGGCGGCCGTAACTATAACGGTCCTAAGGTAGCGAAATTCCTTGTCGGGTAAGTTCCGACCTGCACGAATGGCGTAATGATGGCCAGGCTGTCTCCACCCGAGACTCAGTGAAATTGAACTCGCTGTGAAGATGCAGTGTACCCGCGGCAAGACGGAAAGACCCCGTGAACCTTTACTATAGCTTGACACTGAACATTGAGCCTTGATGTGTAGGATAGGTGGGAGGCTTTGAAGCGTGGACGCCAGTCTGCGTGGAGCCATCCTTGAAATACCACCCTTTAATGTTTGATGTTCTAACTCGGCCCCATAATCTGGGGTGAGGACAGTGTCTGGTGGGTAGTTTGACTGGGGCGGTCTCCTCCCAAAGAGTAACGGAGGAGCACGAAGGTTAGCTAATCACGGTCGGACATCGTGAGGTTAGTGCAAAGGCATAAGCTAGCTTGACTGCGAGAGTGACGGCTCGAGCAGGTACGAAAGTAGGTCTTAGTGATCCGGTGGTTCTGAATGGAAGGGCCATCGCTCAACGGATAAAAGGTACTCCGGGGATAACAGGCTGATACCGCCCAAGAGTTCATATCGACGGCGGTGTTTGGCACCTCGATGTCGGCTCATCACATCCTGGGGCTGAAGTAGGTCCCAAGGGTATGGCTGTTCGCCATTTAAAGTGGTACGCGAGCTGGGTTTAGAACGTCGTGAGACAGTTCGGTCCCTATCTGCCGTGGGCGTTGGAAGATTGAGAGGGGTTGCTCCTAGTACGAGAGGACCGGAGTGAACGCACCACTGGTGTTCGGGTTGTCATGCCAATGGCATTGCCCGGTAGCTAAGTGCGGAAAAGATAAGCGCTGAAAGCATCTAAGCGCGAAACTTGCCTCAAGATGAGTCTTCCCTGGGCCTTTAAGGCCCCTGAAGGAACGTTTAAGACTAAGACGTTGATAGGCTGGGTGTGTAAGTGCAGCGATGCATTGAGCTAACCAGTACTAATGATCCGTGAGGCTTAACCTTACAACACCGAAGGTGTTTTTAGAGAGATTTTCAGCGACGTTCCGAGATTGGTTCTGATGGCTTCACGGAAGTGAGGCGGTTGGAATGAAACAGAATTTGCCTGGCGGCAATAGCGCGGTGGTCCCACCTGACCCCATGCCGAACTCAGAAGTGAAACGCCGTAGCGCCGATGGTAGTGTGGGGTCTCCCCATGCGAGAGTAGGACACTGCCAGGCATCAAACAAAGCCGAAAGCCCTGAACTGACGTTCAGGGCTTTTTGCTGTGCGTAAAACGCAAAAAAGCGCAGCTACGCTGCACTGCTTTCCCCTCCTTATTCTCCATTCTCCGTCAGCGAGCCAGAGAAAAGGCCCCGAAGGGCCTTTGATTAGGGTGTGTTTGCTTTTTTCACTTATTATTCGGTCAATGCGAGCTGCCCTGAGAAATGCCCAGCCCGGTTTGCGAACGAACAAACTGCGCCCGGAAGCGTTCCCGCTCTTGCTGCCCGGCCAGTGAGCTGTCGGTGATCGAGAACAGCCAGGTGCCGACAAAGGCCACGATCATCGAGAACAGCGCCGGGTATTCGTACGGGTAAATCGGTTTCTCATGGCCGAGGATCTGCACCCAGATCGTCGGGCCGAGGATCATCAGAATCACTGCCGTCAGCAGGCCTAACCAGCCGCCAATCATCGCGCCGCGGGTCGTCAAACGCGACCAGTACATCGACAGGATGATGATAGGGAAGTTACAGCTGGCGGCGATGGAGAACGCCAGCCCGACCATAAAGGCGATATTCTGCTTCTCGAACAAAATCCCCAGGGCAATGGCGACCAGGCCTAATACCACGACGGTGATCTTGGAGACCTTCAGCTCATCGCGCTCGGTCGCCTTGCCGTTTTTAATCACGCTGGCGTACAGATCGTGGGACACGGCCGAGGCGCCGGCCAGCGTCAGGCCCGCAACCACCGCCAGAATGGTGGCGAACGCCACCGCCGAGATAAAGCCGAGGAAGAAGTTGCCGCCAACGGCATTGGCCAGGTGCACCGCCGCCATGTTGGTGCCGCCCAGCAGCGCGCCGGTGGCATCTTTGAACGCCGGATTGGCGCTGACCAGCAAGATGGCGCCGAAGCCGATGATAAAGGTCAGAATATAGAAGTAACCGATAAAGCCGGTGGCGTAGAACACGCTCTTGCGCGCTTCCTTGGCGTCACTCACGGTGAAGAAACGCATCAGGATGTGCGGCAGACCGGCGGTGCCGAACATCAGCGCCAGGCCAAGCGACAGCGCGGAAATCGGATCGGACACCAGCCCGCCGGGGCTCATGATGGCGATGCCTTTCGGATGCACCTTCACCGCTTCGGCGAACAGGGTATTGAAGTCGAAGTTAACCGACTTCATCACCATCAGCGCCATAAAGCTGGCGCCGGCCAGCAGCAGCACCGCTTTGATGATCTGCACCCAGGTGGTGGCCAGCATGCCGCCGAACAGCACGTACAGCACCATCAGGATACCGACCAGGATCACCGCCACATGGTAGTTGAGCCCGAACAGCAGCTGGATCAGCTTGCCGGCGCCGACCATCTGCGCGATCAGATACAACGCCACCACCACCAACGAGCCGCAGGCCGAGAGGGTGCGGATCGGTTTCTGCTGCAGACGGTAAGAGGCGACATCGGCGAAGGTATAGCGGCCGAGATTGCGCAGGCGTTCCGCGATCAGGAACAGAATGATCGGCCAGCCGATGAGGAAGCCGATGGAGTAGATCAGGCCGTCATAGCCCGAGGTATAGACCAGTGCGGAGATGCCGAGGAACGAGGCGGCGGACATGAAGTCGCCGGCGATCGCCAGCCCGTTTTGCAGACCGGTGATGCGCCCGCCCGCGGTGTAGTAGTCCTGACGGGAACGGGTGCGTTTGGAGGCCCAATAGGTGATGTAGAGCGTGGCGCCGACAAACAGGATAAACATCACGATCGCCTGGATGTTCAGCGGCTGACGATGCACCTCGCCGCCAATGGCGTCGGCGCAGGCCAGGCCCGGCAGCAACAGCAGCGCGGCGGCGGACAATAAGCGCTTCATTGTTTCACCTCGCGCAGAATCTCTGCGGTGAGGCGATCGAATTCGCCGTTGGCGCGGAAGACATAGATCCCGGTCAAGACGAAAGAGATCACGATCAGCCCGACGCCGACCGGGATCCCGCGGGTAATGGTCGATCCGGCGGCGATCGGCGTGCCGAGCCATTGGGGATCGAAGGCGATCAACAAGATAAAGCCGACGTACAGCGCCAGCGTAATCAGCGAAAGCAGCCAGGCGAACCGGCCGCGTTTTCTCACCAGCTCTTTAAAGCGCGGGTTTTCTTCAATCCCTTGATAAATGGTGTCATTCATCAGAGTGTCTCCAGTAGGTATTGATAGAGTACGCCGCGCCAGGGCCGCTCAACGGCGCGTTATCCGAATGAGCGGCCTGAAGCGGCGTAAATTATGACGGCACTTTCATTGATTGTTTTTCTTCCAACAGCTTGTCGACTACAGCCGGATCCGCCAGCGTGGAGGTATCCCCCAGGTTGCTGGTGTCGCCGGCGGCAATTTTGCGCAGGATACGCCGCATGATCTTGCCGGAGCGCGTTTTGGGCAGCGAGTCTGTCCAGTGCAGCACGTCCGGCGTGGCGATCGGCCCTATCTCTTTGCGCACCCAGTTGCGCACTTCGGCATAGAGCTCCGGCGTCGGTTCTTCGCCGTGGTTCAGCGTGATATAGGCGTAGATCGCCTGGCCTTTGATGTTATGAGGAATGCCGACCACCGCCGCTTCGGCGATTTTCGGGTGAGATACCAGCGCGGACTCGATCTCGGCGGTGCCCAAACGGTGGCCGGAGACGTTCAGCACGTCATCGACGCGGCCGGTGATCCAGTAGTAACCGTCCTCGTCGCGGCGGGCGCCGTCGCCGCTGAAATACATGCCTTTGAAGGTCGAGAAGTAGGTTTGCTCGAAGCGGTCATGATCGCCGAACAGGGTGCGCGCCTGGCCCGGCCAGGAATCGACGATCACCAGGTTGCCTTCGCAGGCGCCTTCCTGCGGCGTGCCGACATTATCAACCAGCGCCGGCTGTACGCCGAAGAAAGGCCGCGTGGCGGAACCGGCCTTCAGCTCGGTGGCGCCCGGCAGCGGGGTAATCATGAAGCCGCCGGTTTCAGTTTGCCACCAGGTGTCGACGATCGGGCATTTGGCGTTGCCTATCTTGTTGTAGTACCACTCCCAGGCTTCCGGGTTGATCGGTTCGCCGACCGAGCCCATGATGCGCAGCGAATCGCGTCGGGTGCCTTCGATCGCCTTGTCGCCTTCGGCCATCAGGGCACGAATGGCGGTCGGCGCGGTATACAGAATGTTGACCTGGTGTTTGTCTATCACCTGCGACAGACGATTGACGCCCGGATAGTTAGGTACGCCTTCGAACATCAGCGTGGTGGCGCCGCAGGCCAGCGGGCCGTACAGCAGATAGCTGTGACCGGTGACCCAGCCGACGTCGGCGGTGCACCAGTAAATGTCGCCGTCGTGATAGTCGAACACATACTTAAAGGTCATCGCGGCGTACACCAGGTAGCCGCCAGTGGTGTGCAGCACGCCTTTTGGCTTGCCGGTCGAGCCGGAGGTGTACAGGATAAACAGCGGATCTTCCGCGTTCATTTCTTCCGGCGGGCAATCGGCGGAAACGCCCTGGGTCAGCTCATGCCACCACAGATCGCGCCCTTCCTGCCAGTAACCCGGTTTGCCGGTGCGCTGGAACACCACGACGTTGGCCACGCTGACCACGCCGGGGTTTTTCAGCGCATCGTCGACGTTCTTTTTCAGCGGCACGGCGCGGCCGGCGCGCAGGCCTTCATCGGCGGTGATCACCAGTTTGGCGTTGGAGTCGATAATGCGCCCGGCGACCGCTTCCGGTGAGAAGCCGCCGAAGATCACCGAATGTACGGCGCCGATGCGGGCGCAGGCCAGCATCGCGACCGCCGCTTCCGGCACCATCGGCATATAGATAGCCACCACGTCGCCTTTTTTTACGCCGAGCTTTTTCAGCACGTTGGCGAATTGGCAGACATCATGGTGCAGCTGTTTGTAGGTCACTTTCTTGGATTGGGTCGGGTCATCGCCTTCCCAGATAATGGCGGTCTGGTCGCCGCGCTCAGCCAAATGACGGTCTAGGCAGTTGGCCGCCAGGTTCAACGTGCCGTCTTCAAACCAACGGATGCTGACGTGGCCCGGATCGAACGAGGTGTTTTTGACTTTGGTATAGGGTTTGATCCAGTCCAGGATTTTGCCATGCTCACCCCAGAAAGCTTCTGGGTCTTGAACCGACTGTTGATAATACTGTTGGTATTGTGCCGGATTAATCAGGGCGCGTTCTGCAATTGCAGAAGGAATAGCGTGTTTATGCAGTTGGCTCATAGCTTTTCTCCTTGAAGTTGTTAATGATATGTCAACTGAAGGTTAAGTATAGTTTGCTACGATTCTTTGTTTCTTTTTTGCGCGGCAGATCACGCAACAAAGATATTGATTTGTAATAGTTCTGTCGCATTTGCAGTACGTATCTATCTATTTGGCGTTTAAATCATCATAAACCCGCTTTTTTAGCCAAAAACACTTATCTAAAGAACAAAAAAGAATAAACAAAGGCGAGGGTGTTTGCCTCGCGCTTAATAAGGGGGGGGGAGAGACCGACATTATTTCGCGCTATAAATCTTTTTTGATTATTTTTCGCTATTAATATTCGAAGTTGGTATTAACGCGATATAACGATGGACGGCACATCGTGAAATAACGTTCTATTAACGCTTAATTCCTGATGAAAACTCGGGAAATACCGTGTGGCATTCATCATGCCGAATTGTTCGATTTTTAATCGGAATATAAAACGGCGCTGCATTTATGGGTGAAAATGTCACTCGGTCAATTCCCATTTATTTGACTTTTGAGTAACAAAATATAAACATTTGATGCGGACTAAATATGCAGAATGGACGAAAAATAACGCATTTTAATCGCGTTCAAAAAAACGTCGCCGGCGCGGTTATGTGCTTCATTATATGAAAAATTATGTTTTTAATAACAAGCAATTATGCCATTTGAAATAGTTGCGCGAATTTTTTGTGATTCGATTCAGCGCTCAACCCTGACAAATCAAGGCTTGCAGAGCATGCCGCCCGGATGATACAGATTTATACTGCGTCGCACCCAGGGCAGGTGAACGCTTCCACTGAATTAACATAAGCCTGTAATAAATGATTAAGTATTCTTTTCGCCGTGTTGCGACTTTGTACGGCGCAAAGAGTCTTTGAGGACTTTTTGGGTATGAAAAGTGTAAAAATTAGCCTGGCTTGGCAAATCCTGATCGCGTTGGTGCTGGGTATTATTGTTGGCGCGGTATTGCACAACCAGACCGAATCTCGTGAGTGGCTGGTGAGCAATATTCTCAGCCCGGCGGGTGATATCTTTATTCGTCTGATTAAGATGATTGTGGTGCCGATCGTTATTTCCACGCTGATCGTCGGTATTGCCGGCGTGGGGGATGCGAAAAAGCTGGGCCGCATCGGATTGAAAACCATTATTTACTTCGAAGTGATCACCACGATCGCCATCGTGGTGGGGCTCACCTTGGCCAACGTCTTCCAACCGGGTCACGGCATCGATATGTCGACGCTGACCACGGTGGACATTTCGCAGTATGAGAAAACCACCGAACAGGTGCAAAGCGGTTCGCACAGCCTGGTGGCGACCATTCTGTCGCTGATCCCGTCGAACGTCTTCTCGTCGATGGCCAAGGGCGACATGCTGCCGATTATCTTCTTCTCGGTGCTGTTTGGTCTGGGGCTGTCGTCGTTGCCGAAAGAGACCAAAGAGCCGCTGCTGAAGGTCTTCAAGGCAGTGTCCGAGAGCATGTTCAAAGTCACCCACATGATCATGCGTTATGCGCCGATCGGGGTGTTTGGTCTGATTTCGGTCACGGTGGCGAACTTCGGTTTCGCTTCGCTGCTGCCGTTGGCCAAGCTGGTGGTGCTGGTGTACTTCGCCATCGCGTTCTTCGCCCTGGTGGTGCTGGGGGCGGTCGCTCGGCTGTGCAACCTGCGCATCTGGACGCTGATCCGCATCCTGAAAGACGAACTGATCCTGGCTTATTCCACCGCCAGTTCGGAAACGGTGCTGCCGCGCATCATCGAAAAGATGGAGGCTTACGGCGCGCCCAAGTCGATCACCAGTTTCGTGGTGCCGACCGGTTACTCCTTTAATTTGGATGGTTCGACGCTGTACCAGAGCATCGCCGCCATCTTTATCGCCCAGCTGTACGGCATTGAGCTATCGTTGGGGCAGGAGATCGTGCTGGTGCTGACGCTGATGGTGACCTCGAAAGGGATCGCCGGCGTGCCGGGTGTCTCGTTCGTGGTGCTGCTGGCGACGTTGGGCAGCGTCGGCATTCCGCTGGAAGGCCTGGCGTTTATCGCCGGCGTGGACCGTATCCTGGATATGGCGCGCACCGCGCTGAACGTCGTGGGCAACGCGCTGGCGGTACTGGTTATCGCCAAGTGGGAGCACCAGTTCGATCGCAAGAAGGCGCTGGCCTACGAAACGGAGTTCCTGGCGCAGAAGGTGAAGCCGGCCAATCAAGGCTAATCACCGGCTAGCGGGATATGAAAACCGCCCCGGGCATCCGTGCCCGGGGCGTTTTGTTTTTATGCCCTTTCAGCCTGCCACTTTCTTTTCTCTGCCCCCGCTGCGTCGCTTGCATCCCCGCTTAACAGAATCTAAAGTGTTACCAAATTATTGGAAATGATAATAGATGTTATTATCATTTTCATTTGATGATGTATGGAGACACACAAAAGCCGTTGAACGGCGGGGTATCGCCCGTTCGGCGCTTTTATTCAGGCTTATCAAAGGTAGGTAACATGTCGGACACCGCTTTGGCCTCTGAATGGTTGCCGCTGGCGCCAGCGCAGCTTGATTTCTGGGAAGAATACACCTTGCACCCTGGGCAGACCTTATCCACCGTCGCCCATTGCACCGAACTGTGCGGCGCAATAGAGGAAGCGGCGCTCTGCCGGGCGATCGCCGCCACCCTCGCCGAGACGCAGGCGTTTGCCCTGCGCTTTGGCGAACGGCGTGGCGACCATCCACCGCCGCTACGGCACGAGCCACAGCGCATACCGTCATTGCAACGTATCGATCTGCAAACGCATCGCGATCCCTGGCAGGCGGCGCAAAGCCTGATGCACGAGGATATCGCGCAGCACCGGGCGCTGCACCGCGAACCGTTAGCCGCCGCCTGGCTGCTGAAGCTGGGACCGGAGCGTTACCTCTGGTACGTGCGTGCGCACCATATTCTGGTCGACGGTTTCGGCATGGCGCTAATCGAGCACCGCTGCGCCGCGCTATATGCGCACTACCTCGGCCAGGGGAGCGCGGGCATCCCTTTGGGCGCCTTCGCCCCCTTTCAACAGGCCGAGTTGGCCTACGTCGATTCTGAACGCTGCGAGCGCGATCGGCGCTTTTGGCAGGCCTATCTGCCGCCGTCGCAGGCGCTGCCGACGGTGCGTAAGGGCGGCGGGGAGTATGGCGTGCGACGCCTGAGCGTCAACCGTCGGTTGCCGACAGAAGTCGCGCAACGTCTGGCGCAGCAGTCGGAACGCAGTGGCATCAATTGGCCCGACTTGCTGGTGGCGCTGTCGGCGGTCTGGCTGTTTCAGGTCATGCCGCGTCACGCCCGGCAGGGCGATGCGTTGCCGATGTGGATGCCTGCGATGAATCGCCGCGGGCAAGCCGCCACCAACGTCCCTTCGCTGGCGGTTAATACACTGCCGCTGCTGGTATCGCCGTCGCCAATGGAGACGCTGGGGAGCTTTCTGACCACCCTGACGCAGCAGCTGCGCGAGCTGCGCAGCCACGCCGGCTATCGTCTGCGCCAACTGGCCGCCGATCGCGGCGTGGATCCGAACTCGCGCTTCTTTATTTCTCCCTTCATCAACGTGCAACCCTTCGATGCGCCCCGTTTTGTCGGCTGTCGCGGCGCCCGGCGCGTTTTGGCCGGCGGCTCGGGCGACGGTTTCAACCTGACGTATCGCGGCCGCACCGACGCCCGCGATCTGCAGGTGGATATCGATATTTATCTGGAACAGTTCCCGACGGAGGATGCGCTGGACTATGGCGAGGTGCTGCAAGAATTTCTGCTGCGCGCGCTGCAGCGAGAAGCCTGGGAGCAACCGCTCGCGGCCCTGACGGCATTGCCCGCCTGATAACCTGCGGGCGGGGGATATCCCCGCCCGAGTGATGTGGCTTCAGCTGGTCAGTAACGCCGCCACTTCGCGCGCATTCTTGCACGGCAAGAGCGCACTGCTTACCAGCCGGGTGCCGAAAGCGTCATTGAGGCGCTCCGCCACCTGTTTGATATGCGGCAGCTTCAGCCCCATGGCGATAAACGCCGTCTCTTCTCCCCATTCCGGGCGCGGCGTCACGCCGATCGCCTGCCAATAGATGGTCAGGATCTCTGCGCTGCGCGCCAAAGGCGCGTTCGGCGGCGGGGCTGCGCAGGCGTTCAGCGCCGGCGCGGTTTGCCGCTGGCTCAGGTCGGCGCGGATACGATGGCGGTCGGTTTTGCCGTTGGCAGACAGCGGCAGCGCCTCGGCGTGGATAAAGCGCGTGGGAATATGGGTACAGGGCAGATAGCCGGTGGCAAAGGCGCGGATCTCGGACAGCGGCAGCGGCTTGCCGTCGCGGGTCAGATACAGGGCGCCGAGCGCCGCCTCGTTGTTCTCTCCGCTGGGATAATCCACCACCACCATATCCCGGATCGCCGGATGGCGGCGCAGCACGTCTTCGATTTCCGGCAGCGAGACGCGCACGCCGCGGATCTTCACATAGCCGTTCACCCGGGTGGCGAACATGATGTTGCCGTCCGGACGGTAATAGCCCTGATCGCCGGTACGGAAAGCGCGCAGCGGCTGCCCGTCCGGCCCTGCGAGGGTGACGAAGTCGTGCTGCTTCAGCTCCCCCTGCTCCAGATAGCCTAACGCCAGGTTGACCCCGGCGGTATGGATGCGGCCGACCACGCCGGCCGGGCAGTGGCTGCCGTCGTCATGGCAGATGAAATAGCGGTTGGCCGGCAGCGGGCGGCCGTAAGGCACGGTGCCGCTCTCCTGCGGGGCGATCGGGTGCCAGATGCTCCAGATGGTGGTTTCGGTCGGCCCGCCGAGTGAGAACAGCGCGAGATCCGGGCGTAAGGTGCGCAGGGTTTGCACCGTCGCCGGCTTGATGTAGTCGCCGCCCTGCGCCACCAGGCGCAGCGAGCGCAGGCTGTCGGCCGTTTTACAGGTGAGCAGCATCTCCAGAATGGCGGGCACCGAGCACCACAGGCTGACCCGATGTTTTTCCACCAGTTGGTTCCAACTGATGGCGTCTTTTTCCTGATGCGGCGCCGGCAGTACCAGCGTGGCGCCGGCGCACAGCGAACCGAACAGATCGAACATCGACATGTCATGGTGCGGCGGCGTCACGGAAATAAAGACGTCGTCGGCGGTGACTCTCCAGCGCTGTTGGGTTTGGTGCACGACGTTGGCGGTAGCGCGGTTGTTGAGCACCACGCACTTGGGTTTACCGGTGGTGCCGGAGGTATACAGGTAATAGCTCGCGGCCTGGCTGGCGCTGCGTTCCGTCAACGCCTGTCCATCCGGCAGCGCGGGCGCGCGATCCGTCGGCGTCAGCAGGGTAGCCGGCGTCACGCCGATCGGCGTCTCCAGATCGCCGCCGTGCACCACCAGCGTCGGCCGGCAGTTCTCCAGCAGGTAGGCGGTGCGCTCCGGCGGCGAGTTGATGTCGATAGGCACCCAGATCACCCCCTGCAGGGCGCAGGCGAGGCTGAAGATGATCTGTTCCGGGCTGCGCGGCAAATACAGCGCCACCACGTTGCCCGGCTGTACGCCGCGGCTTTGCAGGTTGGCGATCGCCGTGGCGATCCGCTGGCCCAGCTCGCGATAGGTCAGCGTCTGCTCGCCGCAGATCAGCGCGTTGCCGCCGTTATGCGCGCCGAACAGCCGCTCGGTCAGCTGCGCCAGATAAGGATAAGGCGCGTAATTCGCTTCGCTGTCGTTGTGGCGGTAATGCGCCAGATCGATGAAATCTCGCGGGGCGATCGCCAGATCGGCGCGTTGGCAACTGTGCAGGATGCGCCGCTGCAAGGCCGCCAGTATGGCCGCTACCTGCTCGCCGTGCAGCGCCTGCTCGGCGTAATCCACGCACAGCTGCAGGTTTTTTTCGCTGTCCAGCGTCAGACGGATATCAATGGCGACCTGCGGCGTTTGGGTCAGGCCATCGTGGAAGCGCACCGGCGCCTCGGCCGGCAGCGTTTCCCAACCCAAACAGTTGGTCAGGATCACCGGCAGCGCCGGGCCGCCCTGGCTTTGGCCGAGCAACTGACGCGCCAGATCGACGCCGGAAAACGCCAGGTGATCGAGCGCGCCGAGCACATCGTCCTGCAAGGCTTGCGCGCGCTGGATAAAGTCTTCGCCATAGCGCGAATAGCGCACCGCCACGAAGCTGGAGGCGTTGCCCAGCGCGCCGTCGGCGGCGGGGAACGCCACCGGCACCCCGACGCACAGCTCCCCGTCGGTGGTCCAGTGGGCCAGCGTATCGAGGATCAGCGCCGAGAGCAGGCTGTTGCGCAGCAGTGCATGCGGCGATCCCAGGCGGCCGAGTTGTTTGACCGTGTCGTGCGGCAGCGTCAGGGTGGCGCGGCGATAGCGTGATGCGGTGAGATTGGCGAGCGGGGCGTGCCACGGCAACGCCGACGGGGTGGTGACATCCTGCAGCTTCTCGCGCCAATAGGCGGCATCGGCCTGGCGTTGCGCCGCCGATGCCGCAGGGGGCGGCAGCGCGGCGGCGGTCGGCGTCAGAGGGCGATCGTCGAACAGGCGCGCGATCACGGCGGAGATCCCTTGGCCGTCGAGGATCAAGGCATCAAAGCTGGTAAAGATCAGCGTATCGTACGGCGATCCCGTCGGATCCTGCTGTTCGGCAAGTTGGATCACGGCGATGCGCCACAGCGGTTGGCTCGGATCGTGGCGCTGGTGGGAGTAACGCTCGCGCAGTTGTTCCGTCTGGCGCTGCGCCGCTTCGTCATCCAGCGAGCTCAGGTCGTGGCGATCCAGATGCAGCGTGATTTCCGGGCGCACGTGCTGCGTGCCGCGCTGCACATCGATGCAGGTGCGCAACGCCGGGTAGTGCTGTACCAGCTCGGCCAGGCGCGCTTCAAGGCGCAGCACATCCCGCTGCCGGGCGCGGTATTCGCGGAAGTCGTGCATCGCCACGCCGCCGAGCGGCCATCGATCGCTGCGGCCGAGAAGATAGGCCTGCTGCAGTGCGGTTAATGGTGTCTCCATGGTGCTTCCCTATAGTCGCTAACCGATTAAAACGTGCCGGACGTCGCGCGCCCGGAAACCGATCTCAGTGCTGCGGCGCCAGCGCGGCGAGCAGCGTTTTCGCATGCCGTCCTGCCTCGGGCGAGCGTTGGCAGATCAATGCCGCCAGCGCCGCCGGAGAGGGATGCGCCGCCAGATCCTGCACCGTCAGCGCCGCCGCCAGATACCTGTTGAGCACCGTTAGCAGCGCGTTCACCCCAGCATCCGGCAGGGCCAAGCGGTGGATATCGTCGTGGTCGTGCAAGCCGGCCTCGGGAGCCACCCGCTCCAGCAGCCGGTGCAGCACCTGGCGCACCGGCGCCTGCTGCGCCAGCGCGTCGGGGGTACACTGCGCCAGCAGTTGCGACAGCGGGCGATCGAACGCCCCCGCTTGCCGCGCGGCCAGGTGCAGCAGCGCCCGGTAACAGGCCAGCAGGCGTGGCAACACGTGCTCGGGAAACGCGTCCAGCCGCACGTCCCAGTTGATCAGAATGCCGTCGTCGACGTGGGCGACCTGCGCATCCAGCGCGACCTGCGGCCCCTGAGAGATGACCCAGCCGAGAGGGCCGAAGGTGTCGGCGACCCGTTCGGAAAACAGCGTCTTGCCGCGGATGCCGAAACCGGCGGTAAACACCACCGGCGAAGGCTGCAGGCTGCCGTGCAGGCGTGACAGATCGCGCATCACGCTGACGCCGGGATAATCCGCATGCTCGATCAGCTCCGCCAGCTGCGCCATCAGGCGTTGGCAGAAGGCGTTCAGGTTTTCCGTCGGGTTCAATTCCACGCCGAGCAATACCAGATTAGAGAAGTCGCCGACGAGGCGATGCGCGTCTTCCCGTTCGCTCTCGCGGTGGAACAGTGGCACGTTGAGCCGGAAGCGCGTCATGTTCCAACCCTGGCCGACGGCCAGCGCGAACAGCGCCAGAAACAGCGTCGAGAGGGAGGTGTGGTGCCGCTTGGCCACGCTCTCCAACGCGCGGCTTTCTTCTGCATTCAGCTGGATGGCCAAACGATCGCTGCGGCAGCGGTCCGGCGTGCGCAGCAGGCGCGGCGCCGGCGGCACCTGCGCCAGGCGAGCACGCCACCAACGCTGGCTGCGTTCGCGCCGCTGGCGCAGCGCCTCGTCGGCGTTGCGTCGTTCGAGGTGATCGAAGTAGGCCGGCGGCGCGTCATGGGAGGGCGCCGCCGGACACTGGTGATAAAACGCCGCCAGATCCTCCATCAGCAGGCGAAAGCTCATGGCATCGCCGGCGATCATGTCGAGATCGACGTGCAAGCGGCTGCGCCCTTCCGGCAGCAGGCTCAGGCTGATATCGCAGGGAACGCCCTGTTCCAGCGGCAGCAGCTGGGTGCTTTTCGCCTGGCGTTTGGCGGCGAGCGCGGCCGCCAGCGTCGCTTCATCGGCGTGTCGCCAGTCGTCGAGATGCAAGGTATGCCGGGGACCGGGGGGCGCGATCGTCTGTTGGCCATCGTCGGTAATGCGCAGGCGCAGCAGCGGATGATGCAGGTACAACATCTCTACGGCCTGGCGGAGCTGAGCGGCATCCAGCTCACCGCCGTCGAACTCCGCATACAGGTGGGCGGCCATGCCGCCCAGAGGGGGAGCGGACTGTCGGCCTACCCAATAGGCGGCCTGCATCGTGGTTAACGCTTTCATCGGGTATCCATTTTGATTCAGCCAACGAGACTGCAAGAATATATCCAAATGTTAATAGGAATGAAAATTATTATTATTTGATCCATTTGGCGCATGGGTGCTATCTATAAGGCGTTTTAGCAATACTGAGCAGAGAGGGCGTTGGGCGTGAGTAATTTATCTATATTATTCTTAGCATTGAAATGATTGCTTGTTATTACAGCGCTCGTTTTTCCTGCGAAAGTATAAGGGTTTCTGGCGGTTATCTTGTCAGGCTTCACACCTTTATTGATAATGATTTGCATTAGAAAATGCAAAATATTATCATTCTTAACATTATTTTACGTTTTTATACAAGCTGCCGGCCGCTCCGCCGGCGGCTTGGCCGTGGACGGGGCCGCGCCCGTTCGGCCGCGAAAGACATGGGTTTGCCGCAGGGATAAGCAACAGCAAGGCCGGGAAGGCCGCAGCGTCATGATCTGTGTGAGTGTCGATGTAGGTTGTGTAAAAAAAAATCAAATTTTGTGCACCTCTGGGATGAAAGGAGAAGACATCTATGGGCAAGCATTTTGCGGCTCAACGGCATGAAAGCGTAGGAAACGGGGAAAAGGCGGGGTTGAAAGCCATTGGGGCATTTTCCTCCGTATTTTTAGGGGTTTGTTCACTGGCGATCGGTAACGTCAACGCGGCGGAAACGAAGAGCAACGAAACCTACCAGGACGCGGAAACGCTGCTGGTCACCGGTGAGAAGATCAAACGGTCCATTTTCGACACCGGCTCCAGCGTGCAGGTGTTCGACAGCAACCGCATCGCCTCGATGCCCGATGCGGTGCAGATCCCCGATCTGCTGCGCATGACCCCCAACGTGGTGGATCTGGGCATCGGCAACGAACTGCCGACCGTGCGCGGCATCGACGGTTCCGGCCCGAACGTCGGCGCCAACGCTTTCCTTAGCGGCACCCGCCCGCGCCTCAATCTGTCATTGGACGGCCGTTCGCTGACTTATAACGAACAGGCGTTCGGTCCGCAGTCGCTGTGGGATCTGGATCGCGTCGAAGTGTTCCTCGGCCCGCAAAGCTACATCCAGGGGCGCAACGCCATCGCCGGCGCCATCGTCATGGCCAGTAAGGATCCGACCTTCGAGTGGGAAAGCGCCTTCAAGGGCGGGGCCGGCAACCAGCACTCTTCACAGTTGGCGGCCATGGCGTCCGGCCCGCTGGTGGAAGATCAGCTGGCGTTCCGCGTCAGCGTCGATCGCCAGCGCCGCCGCAGCGAAGCCGATCTGCCGGCCTATGCGCCGGTGGGCGATCCGCGCGAAGTGGAAGCCACCACCGCCCGCGCCAAGCTGTTGTTCAACCCGGCCGGCCTGCGCGATCTGACCACCAAGCTGACCTTCAACCACTTCGGCAGCACCGCGCCGCAGAACGAAAGCCTCAACCCTCAGCCGCATCCGACCAACCCGCGCCACGATCCGCGCCGCGCCGTGTTCAAAAGCAACATGAACAGCACCATCTGGGATCTGGCCTGGGAGCAGTCCGACGCACTGACGTTGGAAAACCGCGTTATTTACACCGACTTCAACATCAACCGTCCGACCGCTTACAACATCCAATACGCCGAGATCGACGGCCAGGAAGTTCACGTGGAGCCGGTAGTGCGCTTCGGCGGCGCGGACAGCCGCCTGCACGGGCTGGCGGGGCTGCGTTACTTCCACGGCACGCAGGATGAGTTCGTCAACATCTTCGGCGGCTCGACCTTCAAGGATAAGACCGATACCCATTCGGCGTTCGCCGAGCTGACCTATGCGCTGACGCCGCAGGTGGACGTGACCGCCGCCAGCCGTCTGGAGCGCGAACATCGTCGCCGAGACGGCGGCAGCCAGGCGGTGCGCATCGATTTCGATGAAACCTACACCGTGTTCCTGCCGAAGCTGGACGTGGCCTGGAAACCGACGGATACCCAAACCTACGGCGCCAAGATCGCACGCGGCTATAACGCCGGCGGCGGCGGCATCACGATCGGCACGCCGGTGGTCAGCTACACCTACGGTTCCGAGTATGTCTGGAACTACGAGCTGTACACCCGCCATCACCTGAAAGACGCCAATGTGGTGCTGACGGGTAACATCTTCTACAACGATTACAAGGATATGCAGCTGCCTTACTCGTTGGGTGAGAACTCCAGCGTGATCCGCAACGCCGACAAGGTGGAAACCTACGGCGCGGAAATCGGCGCTACCTGGCAGCCGCGCTGGGATTTCGAACTGTTCGGCAACCTCGGCCTGTTGAAAACCGACATCAAGAAGTTCTCGGGCAGCGGCGTGGAAGGGCATGAGCTGGCGCGCGCGCCGGCTTACACCGCCAACATGGGCGCCAAATATCAGTTCCTGAAAGGGTGGGAGCTGAGCAGCAATGTGGCGTTTACCGACTCCTACTATTCGCAATACGACAACGACTCGCGCGGGCGCATCGGCTCCTATTGGACGGCCAACGCCCAGCTGGCTTACACCTTCGACTACGGTCGCGCCACGCTGTATGCGAAAAACCTGTTTGATTCCGACCGCCGCGAGATGGTCAGAAGCAATGACATTTACACGGCGACGCTCCAGCGAGGCCGCCTGGTCGGCGCAGCGGTTGAGCTGACTTTCTAACGCTATCGCGGTGACGGGGGACGAATGTCCCCCGTTTTATGCGCTATCCCGGCACGGCCGGGCAAAGGAGATAACGCAGTGATCGGTGATTTTGACAGCATTCTGAGCGATGAAGAGGCCCAGCGGCTGGAGAGCGCGTTTCAGGCGCTGGGCGCGGGGGCGGCGAACGGCGAGCGGCCGGTAAGCGAAGCCGAAGAGCGGGCATGGTTTGCCCATCTGCAGCAGGGTGACGCACGCGGGCAGCGGGCGCTAGCCTGGCGCCTGACGGGAGAGGTGGATATCGCCCAACTGACGGCGGCGCTGCAGGCGCTGGTGCGGGAAACGCCGGGCGTGAACGTGCATTACGTTTTTGATGACGAAAACGGTCTGATTAAACGCGCCGCCGATTCGGCGCCGTTGCCGGTGAGCCTGCGTCAGGTGGCGGATGAACAACACGCCATGGATTGCCTGCTGCAGGCGCAGGCGGCGCCGTTTGAACTGGAAGGCGAAGCGCCGCTGCGCTTCTTGCTGTTGCTCACGCCGGGCGGTGATGTGATGTTGGGCGCGGTATTGCATGACATCCTGGCGGAAACGCTGCCGTGGCGCCACCTGCCGGCGATGTTGTCCGCCCGTTATAACGGAGATGCGATGCCTCTGCCTTTCGCGGCGGAGCCGGTCGAGCCGCCGGAAACCCCGGAGCCACAGCTGCCCTGGGCGCGCCAGGCGGTCGCGCTGCAGGATTATCGCAGCCCGGCGCAGCGTGTTGAAGCGTTGCCACCGGTGGGCGCGCGCGTGGTCACGCGCATTGCGCGCTCGCTGTTGCCCGCCAACGACACGCCGCGGGCGTTGATGGCGGCGGTGGCGGCGCGTTTTGCCGAGTTCGTCGCCGCGCAGGCCGGCGGCCAAGCGGTGCAGCTGTGCGTGCCGGCGGCAGAAACGGCGGAGTGCGTCGGCCTGGAGTTGGGCCTGACGGCAGCGCCGCTGATGCGCCTGACCGTACGTCACGGCGACGGCGATGCCGGGCAACGGCTGCTGGCGCAGACCGTGGCTGAACAGCCTGATCCGCAGCGGGCGCAACTGCTGGTGGCCTGGCGCGACGATCTGGCTGCAGAGTGGCGGTTGGAAGGCGTTCACGCCGAACGCCTGTTGCTGCCGCCGCTGCATACGCCGTTTGAACTGGCGCTGCTGTTGAGCTCGCCCGAGGCGGAAACGCTGACGCTGGAGCTGGTCACCGATCCGCGTCTGTCTCCGCACGCGGCGCCTTTCCTGCTGGAGCAGTTCAGCGCGTTCCTGGCCGGGCAGCGGATTGCCGTCGCATTGCCGGCGGCTGAGGCCGTTTCCCCGGCGATGGCCGCGCCGGCGGCGAACGGCGACCCGGACGAAAGCATTGCATCACTGATTTTGCAGGCGTTCCGTGAGGCGCTGGCGGCGCCGGAAATGACCCTGGATGAAGACTTCTTCGATCGCGGCGGCCATTCGCTGGTCGCCACCCGGGTGATCGGCCGCTTGCTGAGCCTGCATCAGATCGAAATCAATATTAACGATCTGTTCAGCCATCCCACGGCGCGCGGGCTGGCGGGGTACGCCAAACGCCTGAACGTCGCGCAGCCGAATGCCGCACCGACGACCGCCGACGATCATGATCGGGCGCAGGCGCCGCTGTCGTTGGCGCAGGAATCGTTGTGGAAGGTGTATGAAGCCTTTGGTCATGACGAGATCTTCAACCTGCCGTTCTCTCTGCGTTTCTTCGATGAGGTGGATGAAACGGCGCTGCGTCAGGCGTTTATCGACGTCATGACTCGCCATACCGTGCTGCGTTCACGCTTCGTCGAGCAGCAGGGCGAGGTGGTGCAGGTGGTGGTGCCGGCCGCAGAACTGCCGGATTATCAGTGGTTCCGCTTCTCTCACGAGACGCCGGCGGGTAACGCCGCGGCCCTGTTGGCCGACGCCGGCCAGCACCGGTTCGATCTGGCCGCCGAGCTGCCGCTGCGCGCCACGCTGCTGCGCGATGCGGACAACGGCCAACAGCTGCTGTCGCTGCTGTTCCACCATGTGGTGCTGGATGAATGGTCGCTCAACCTGATGATGGACGAGCTGGGCGTCGCCTATCGCCATCGCGTCGTCGGCCAGGCGCCGCAGTGGAGCGGGCAGCCGCCGCAGTTCCACACCTTCGCCCGGCAGCAGCGGGCCTCGGGGGTGCAGCAGCAACATCTGGACTATTGGCTCGATGCGCTGCGCGGCGCACCGGTCGGCCAACCGATCTTCCGGCAAGAAGCGTCCACCCACCCGGCGGTGCCGGCGCCGGCGGACGTCAACGGCGGCTGGCTGGAGTTCGAGGTCGATCCTGCCGTGGCGGAAGGCCTGTATCAGCTTGCCCGCCGCAACAACGCTTCGCTGTTCAACGTGGTGTATGCCGGGATTACCTCGGCGCTGCGTCTGCTGGGCGGCCCGGCGGATCTGCTGGTGGGCACCTCAACCTCTGGCCGTAACGACGCCGAGTTCTTCGATACCGTCGGCTATTTCACCACCGTGGTGGTGCACCGCGTGCGCTTCGACGAGGGGCTGACGGTGGCCGGGTTGGTCAGCCAGGTGAAAAACACCATCAATGGCTCGCTGCCGTACACCGACATTCCGATCGATCTGGTGGAGGAAGGGCTGTTCGGCGTGGACGCCGACCGCAAGAACCACATGTTTGAAGTGTTCATCCAGATCCACAGCCGCATCAAGCTGAACGGCGAGTTCCGGCTGCAGGACGGCAGCGCGATCGCCTACCGTCAGGTGGAGCCGGAGAAAGCTGAATCGTTGCTCGGCCTGCAGTTTGAGGTGATGGAAGACGATCTGGCCGGGAAGAAATCCCTGCGGGTGATGATGACCTACCGTCAGGACCACTACAGCCGGGAGCAGGCCAATCTGATCGCCGACGGCGTTCAGCACGTCTTTACCCAGTTTGCGCAGCACATCGCTGGCGATATCGCTCTGGCGGCGCTGCCGCCCGGGCCGCAGGCATGACGTTGTTTCACTCTAACCGAAAGCATGATTTTCAAGGAGATAAAAGGATGTCTGGAACCCTAGCAACCCCGCGCGCGCTACTGTCGCTGCTGGTGGCGGCCTCTCTGGTGGTCGCCGGCGCCGCGCAGGCGGACGATGTCAGCATCAAACCGCAGGACATCAAGCGCGAGGCGCTGTCGTCGACGGTGGTGGAGATGGCCTACAGCACCTCGCAACAGGCGCTGTTCGTCAGCGCGCCGGACTGGAAGGAAGAGGCGCGCTCCCGCGTGCTGCGGCTGGATCCCAACACCCTGGCGATCAAGGCGGAGATCCCGCTGAAGGTGAAAGGCTTCGGCGTGGCGCTGAACGATGCGGGCAACCGTTTGTACCTGACGCAGGCCTTCAACGGCGAAGTCGGGGTGGTGGACACCACCACCAACCATGCGCTCGACAGCATCAAGCTGCTGGATAAAGCGGTGCTGGAGCAGGCCTACAAGCAGGCGGGCATCAGCGGCAAGCGCCTGGATTTCCTGCTGGCGGAGCTGAAGAAGTTCAAGATCACTGAGGACTACCTGTACCGCATCCGCGAGATTAAATATGACGCGCAAAGCGGCCGCCTGTTCCTGCCGGGGCTGGGCTTCGGCGTCGACAGCGTGCTGTACGTGGTCGATACCAAGGCCGGCAAGCTGGAGAAAGTGATCCCGGGCTTCGGTTACAACGCGGTGGGCATCACGCTGGATGAGAAGGGCCGCAGAGTGTTCGTCTCCAACATGCAGGGGCAGGTGATCACCCTGAACGCCGACACGTTGGCGATCGCCGCCACGCACGAGGTGCAGGCCGATCAGTTGCTGAACCTGGTGTATGACCCGGCGAGCAACCGCCTGTTGGGCGTCGATCAGGGCATCGACCGCGACGACTACCGCAACCATCATCTGGGGCGCGACTACGTGAAGCGCAGCAGCGGCCACCGGGTGTTTGCGCTGGATGCGGACAGCGGCAAGGTGCTGGCCAGCGAACTGACGGATGAAGTGCCGATCGGTCTGCTGCTCGACGAGCGCAGCCAGCGGCTGTATGTCGCCAACCGCAAGGGCGTGCGCGTGGATCACGGCGCCGGGACGCTGACGGTGTTCGACGCCAAGACCCTCAAGCGCCTGCAAACCGTAGACCTGCCGCCGCACCCTAACAGCCTGGCGTTGGATCCGAAAGGCGATGCGCTGTTCGTAACGGTGAAAAACGACGGCGCTGCCACCAAGGCCGGCAAACCCGAAAGCGTGGTGCGCATTCAGCTACACACCAAATAACTGAATGGAAAGATAAAAAAAGGGCGCCGCGGCGCCCTTTCTCGTGGCTGACAAAGGAGGAAAAAGCGTGGTTTTTCCTCCTTTGTGGTTATCAGCCGAAAATCAATGAATTGATTTTCCTTGTTTTCTATCTGTCGCCTAATGAAAGCCCGGCAACGTCATCCGCTTTGTCATTTACCTCAAGGGGTGCAGAGCACCCCTTTGTCGTTGGTTCATGTCATCAGAAGTGGGTGTTGATGCTCATGTAGTAGGTGCGGCCCGGTTCGTTGTAGGTGGCCGCGCCCGCACCGGCGATGTTGATCGCACCGGTGTTCGGGTCGCCGACGTTCTGCGCGTTGCCGGCGCGGAACTGGCGTTTATCGAACAGGTTGTCGATGCCGGCGGTGAGGCTGACGTTTTTGGTCAGATCATAGGTCGCGCTGGCGCCGACGACGGCGTAAGGGCTAACCTCGCGGGTTTCGCCGCCGGTGGCCGGTTTACCCTGGTAGTTGTACTTCTTCGGCTTCTGACGGCCGTACCAGGTCAGGGTGGACTGCATCGACAGATCCTGCGTGGCCTGCCAGCTGAGGGTCGAGTTGACGGTGAACTTCGGGATCACCGACAGGTAATCGCCGGTGGTCTTGTTCTTGTTCTCGATCATGTAGGTGGCGTTGTTGCTCCAGGTGACGGTCTCGCTGACCGGCACGTTCAGCGAGCCTTCCAGCCCTTGCACCACCGCCTTCGGCACGTTTTCCCACTGATAGACCGCCGTGCCGGTGCTGCTGGTGGCGATGCGGGAGTTACCCGCTTCAATCTTGTTGTGGTAATCGTTGCGGAAGTAGGTCACGCCGGCCAGCCAGCCGTCGTTATGGAACTCCAGCCCGATCTCTTTGTTGACGCTGGTTTCCGCCTTCAGATCGTCGTTGCCGAGCAGGTAGCAGCCGTTTCTGGTATCGCTACCGGCGCATCCCTGGCCTTTGCTGTACAGCAGATAGTTGCCGTTGGTCTGGAACAGGGTCGGGGCTTTATAGGAACGCGCGATGCCCATCTTCAGCGTGAAGTAGTCGCCCAGTTCCTGCGACAGGTTCAGCGCCGGGCTCCAGTTGTTGCCGGATTCCGAATGCAGATCGTAGCGCAGACCCGGCGTCAGCATGGTGGTGTCGGTCAGTTCAATGTTGTCTTCGGCGAACAGCGAGAAAATATGCGCGGAAGCGTAAGGGCTGCGCGTACCGGTCGTCATGCCGGGAATGGTGCCGCCCATCAGCGTTTGGCTGGTGGAGGTGCCGTCCTTCATGCGTTGTTGGCTCCACTCGGTACCCAGCGTAGCGGTTTGCGCGACGCCCAGATCGAACGGCACGCTGACTTCGCTGTGCGCCAGGAAGTCATCCAGCTTGGTGGTGCCGAAACCGGTGTTCTTGGTATCGAAGATGCCTTCGGTGCCGCCGGCCAACCCTTCGTTTATACGGGTGTTGCGGGTGCGTTCGAACTGCACGTAGTTGTTGGTGCTCACGCCGTTGTCCCAGGCGCCGCGGTGGGTCAGGCCGAAGGTTTCACGGTAGATGCGGTTGGTCTCTTTGCCGTAGTTGCTCTGCACCAGGGCGTTGGTGTTGGTGTTCTGAGTATCGCCGGCGTACAGGTTGCCCTGGCGGCCATAGGCGTATTCGAACTCCAGCGACTGCAGATGGGCGAAATCCCAGTGCAGCAAGGCGTCGATGTTTTTATCGACCACCCCTTCGCGCCCGGCGGGCACGCTGTTGGCGTAGGCGCCGACGCGTTCGGATTTGTGCGATTCGTTAATGTCCCAGGCGTCGGCCTGCGTTTTGCTGTAGCCGCCGAACAGGCGGAAGCTCAGGGAATCGCTCAGCGGGCCGGACAGGCTGAAATCGGTACGCTTGGTGGCGCCTTCCTGCTTGTGCTGCGGCACGTTGAAGTAGCCGTTCAGCGAGCCGTGCAGCGCATCGCCGGCCTTCTTGGTGATGATGTTGACCACGCCGCCCGCGGCGCCGTTGCCATAGCGCGCCGCAGCCGGGCCGCGCAGCACTTCGATGCGTTCGATCATTTCCGGCGGCACCCAGGCGGTATCGCCGCGTGAGTCACGTTCGCCGCGCCAGCCCTGACGCACCGAGTTGCGGCTGGAGGCCGGTTTGCCGTCGATCAGAATCAGGGTATTTTCCGGGCCCATGCCGCGGATATCGATCTGGCGGTTGTTGCCGCGCTGGCCGCTGGTGGAGTTGCCGGTCAGGTTAACCCCGGGCATGGTGCGGATCAGTTCGCTGATGTCGCGCGCCGGCGGGCGTTTCTTGATCTCGTCGGCGGTGATGGTGGATACCCCCGGCGCCTGCAGGTTCTGCCGGGCGGCGGTCACGACGATGGTGTCTTCGCCGCGCGGCTTTTTATCCGCTGTGCCGCTGTTTTCTTCCGTGGTGGGGGTGTCGGTCTGCTGCGCGGCGTTGGCGAACGCGGACGCGCCCAATCCCAAGCCGATAAGAGTGGCCAAAGAATAACGTGATAGCTTGCTTTTCATTTGAGTGTCCTACCTTGCTGCCCTCCCTCGCCGAATGGGGGAAAGGCGGTTGTAGTTTTTGTGTAGTCGGAATAGAAAATCGGCTGCGGCAAGGGATGCCATTGATGTATCCCCGATCCCTGTCCGTTGCGCGCAATACCAGCACGATCTCCAAGCCTTACACACTATTGCAAATGCAAATTATTATCAATAGTATTTGGCCTACAGTGTGTTCGGGCGGTGGCCGGCGATAGGGAAAAGTCGACGTTCCCGGTGCCGCCAACTACAAAATGGGTAGGCGTTGTGAATACAGAACTAGAGTCAGAAAGCAGCAGATTATTGGCCAGCAGCAATGCGGGCAGTCCAGGGTGGTGGTTGACGGTGGCACGACGCGGTACGCCATGGGTAGAACCGGCGGGTAACGGCCGGTGGCGAACCACCTTTTTCTGGCGCGATCCGCAGGGATGCGAATTGACTTCCGCCTACCGCCGGGTGTGGATCAACATCAACTGCCTGACCGACCACCATCAGCCGAATCCGCCGCAAAGCCTGCTGCGTTTGGCCGGTACCGACGTATGGTACTGGCAGACCGAGCTGAACGGCGCCTGGCGCGGCAGCTACTGCTTTATTCCTTGTTTTGACGAGCGGCCGCCGGCGTTCAGCGACGACGACGCGCACGCCAACATGCACAACCTGCGTCACTGGTGGCACCAGGTGTTCGCCTGCGCCACTCCCGATCTGCTCAACCCCTATCGCTCCTGGCAAAGCACCAGCGGCCACAGCGTTTCCGGTCTGCACATGCCGGATGCGCCGCCGCAGCCGGTGTGGCGCTCGTTCGATGAGTATGAGATCGCCAGCGGGCGCTGCACGCCACCGCTGCCGGCGCGTTTGCAGCGCCATACCTGGCAGAGCGAGCGTCTGGGCAACAGCCGCGATGTCTGGGTCTACACCACCGGCGACAGCAAGCCGGCCGAACGCCCGCTCGCGATCCTGCTCGACGGCCAGTTCTGGGCGAAGCAAATGCCGGTCTGGGCGCCGTTGATGCAACTGACCCGCGAGGGGGCGTTGCCGGAAGCGGTGTATGTGCTGATCGACATCATCGATCTGCCGCACCGGGCGCGTGAGCTGACCTGCAAGGACGATTTCTGGCTGGCGGTGCAGGAAGAACTGATGCCGCAACTGGCCGAATGGGCGCCGCACAGCGACAATCCGGCCGAGACTGTGGTGGCGGGGCAAAGCTTTGGCGGCCTGGCCTCTCTGTACGCCGGGCTGCGCTGGCCGCAGCGCTTCGGCGCGGTGATCACCCAGTCCGGCTCCTATTGGTGGCCGCGGCGCGACATGCTGCAGCTGCCGAGCATTCCCGACGACGCCTGCTGGCTGATGCAACAGGTCGAACGCCACGGCCTGGGCAACCACGGCGCGCTGAAGGTATTTATGGAAGCCGGTACGCAGGAAAAGCTGGTGCATCAGGTCAGCGGGCAAATGGCGGCGCGCCTGAGCGAAGCCGGCCATCGGGTGCACTACCGGGTGGTGGAAGGCGGGCACGACGCGCTGTGCTGGCGCAGCGGCCTGACCGACGGGCTGCAGGCGGTGTGGGCTTCCGCTTTCGCCACCGCTTATCCGGCATCGGTAACGACGGCGGCACAAGGAACGCAGGATGGAAAGCCTGAATCCGTTCGATGATCAACAGCAGCGCAGCCTGGTGCTGCGCAACGTACAACAACAATACAGTTTGTGGCCGGATTTCCGCGCCATTCCACCCGATTGGACGATCGTATTTGGCCCGGCGGCGCGCACCGAGTGCGCCGAGTGGCTGGAACAGCATTGGCAAGATATTCTGCCGGTCGCAGCACGCAAGGCGTGACCGGCGCCTGGTAATCACGGGAGCAATAAGCAGTGTCACACACCCCTAACTCTCTCAGCGGCCCGGCGCTTGCGGGCGAATGGCCGCTGGTCGCGGCGCAACCCGGCATTTGGGTCGCCGATCAAATCTCCCCGCATCGCAATGCTTACGCGGTGGCGCATGCCATCGAACTCAACGGCCCCGTCGCCGTGGAGCCCCTGCTGCAGGCCATCACCCAGGGCCTCGGCGAGGTGGACATGCTGCGGCTGCGTTTTGCGGAACGCGACGGCGTGCCGGTGCAATGGCTGGATGACTCGCTGGCGGTGCACGCGCCGGAACGGGTCGATCTGACGACGTCGCCGGATCCCGAAGCCGCCGCTCGCGCGCTGATGGACATCGATCTGGCGAGCGATCTGCGCGCCGGCAGCGGCGCACCGCTGTATCGCCATGTGGTGATGCGCCTGGCGGACGATCGCTGGTTCTGGTATCAGCGCTATCACCATCTGTTGGTGGACGGTTTCAGCTTCACCGCCATCGCTCGCCGCGTGGCGGCGATTTATACCCATCTTTGCCGCGGCGACGCGCTGGAGCCGACGCCTTTCACGGCGTTCAGCGACGTGGTGGCGGAATACCAGGCTTACCGGCAGGCGCCGGCCTGGCAACGCGACGCCGATTTCTGGCGCGAAAAAGCGCGGCAGCTGCCGCCGCCGGCCACGATCTGCCCGCAGCCGCTGGCCGGGCAAACGCCCACGCCGCGCATCCACCGGCTGGAACAGCGCTGCGATCCGCAGGCCTTCGCCGAACTGGTGCAGCGTGGCGCGCAGCAGAAGCTGAACGCCGCCGATATGGCGGTGGCGCTGGTGGCGCTGTGGGTGTCGCGCCTGAGCGGCCAACCGAGCTTCAGCGCCGGTTTTATCTTCATGCGCCGTACCGGCTCGGCCGCCTTGTGCGCCGCCGGCCCGGTGATCAACGTGCTGCCGATGGAGATGCATCTCGAGCCGCAGGCCACGCTGTATGAGGCCGCCGCCCGCATCAGCCGCGAGCTGAAAACGGTGCGCCGCCATCAGCGCTACGACGCCGAACAGGTGCAGCGCGATCTGGGGCGCATCGGCGACGGCGAACCGCTGTACGGCACGGTCTTCAACTTCAAAATGTTCGATTACCAGCTGGATTTCGCCGGCATCGAGGGCATTACCCACGATCTGGCCTCCGGGCCGGTGCGCGATCTGGAGATTGCGCTGTTTATCGATGAACACCACCAATTGAAGGTGGAGCTGCTGGCCAATGCCGAACGTTACAGCCGCCAGGAGCTGCAGGCGCACCTGCAACGGTTGCCGCTGCTGCTGGCGCAGTTCGCCGCGCAGGCAACGTTGCCGATCGGCGAAGCCGATATGCTGACCGCAGACGATCACGCGCTGCTGGCGCGGGTCAACGACACGGCGCATGCGGTGCCGGCGACCACGCTGAGCCAATTGCTGGCGCAGCAGGCGCAAACCACGCCGGACGCGCCGGCGCTGGCGGATGCGCATTTCAATTTCACCTACCGCGAAACGCGCGAGCAGGTTACGGCGCTGGCGCGCGAGCTGGTGGCGCAGGGCGTGCGGCCGGGCGACATCGTGGCGGTGGCGCTGCCGCGTTCGGTGTTCCTGTCGCTGGCGTTGATGGCGATCGTCGAAGCGGGCGCCGCCTACCTGCCGCTGGACACCGGTTATCCGGACGAGCGGCTGGCGATGATGCTGGAAGACGCCGCGCCCCGCTTGATCATCACTCACCCGGCGCAGCAGGCGCGTTTCGCCGACAAGGGCGACATGTTGCTGTATGACGCGCCGCTGGCGGCCGATCACGCCGCCGGGGTGGCGATCGCGGGCCCGACGCCGGACCATGCGGCCTATATCATCTTTACCTCCGGCTCCACCGGGCGCCCGAAAGGCGTGCTGGTCGGCCATCAGGCGATCGTCAACCGCCTGCTGTGGATGCAACACCAGTATCCGCTGGGGGCGGACGACGCGGTGCTGCAGAAAACGCCGTGCAGTTTCGATGTCTCGGTGTGGGAATTCTTCTGGCCATTGATGGTCGGCGCCCGGCTGGTGATGGCGCCGCCGGAGGCGCACCGCGATCCGCAGCAGCTGCAACAGCTGATCGCTCAACACCGCATTACCACGATGCACTTCGTACCGTCGATGCTGGCGGCTTTCGTTGCCGCCCTGGACGACGACGCGGCGGTGGCGAGCTGCGCCGCGCTGCGCCAGGTGTTCTGCAGCGGCGAAGCGCTGCCGGCGGAGCTGTGCCGCCTGTGGCAAAGCCGCACGGCGGTGCCGCTGCACAACCTCTACGGCCCGACCGAAGCGGCGGTGGACGTGACCTGGCATCCGGCCTACGGCGAGGCGCTGGCGAAGGTGACCGGCGCCAACGTGCCGATTGGCCTGCCGGTGTGGAACACCGGGCTGCGCATTCTGGACGCGCGTCTGCGGCCGGTGCCGCCGGGCGTGGCGGGCGATCTGTATCTGACCGGCGTCCAGTTGGCGCACGGCTACCTTGGCCGGCCGGATCTGACCGCCAGCCGCTTTGTCGCCGATCCGTTCGGTGAGGGGGGGCGCATGTACCGCACCGGCGACGTGGCGCGCTGGCTGCCGGACGGCGCGGTGGAATATTTGGGCCGCAGCGACGATCAGCTGAAGATCCGCGGGCAGCGTATCGAGCTGAGTGAAATCGACCACGCCCTGCTGTCGCTGCCGGGCGTGCGCCAGGCGGTGACGCACGCGCTGGTGCTGCAGGGCACGCCGGTGGACGCCGGCGGCGATGCGCGCCAGCTGGTGGGTTATCTGGTGATGCAGCCTGGCGCGAGCTGGGATGCGGAAGCCCTGCGCGCGGCGCTGGCCGACCGCCTGCCGCCGCACATGGTGCCGGTGGCGTTGGTGGAAATGCGCGATTTGCCGCTGAGCGCCAACGGCAAGCTGGATCGCAAGGCTCTGCCGCAGCCGCAGGGCGGTGAGCGCAAGGCAGGGCGTCCGCCGCAGGCCGGGTTGGAAAGCGAGATCGCCGCGGTATTTGCCCGCCTGCTGCAGCGCGAGCAGGTGTTCGCCGACGACGATTTCTTCGCGCTGGGCGGCCATTCGCTGCTGGCGATGCGTCTGGCGGCCGAGCTGCGCCGCGATCTGGGCAAGGCGGTGTCCGTCGGCCAGGTGATGGTGGCGTCGCGCGTCGAGCAACTGGCCGCCTTGCTGGCGGAAGATCGCACGCAGGAAGAGGCCGATCGCAGTGGCTTCGACAGCGTATTGCCGCTGCGCGTCACCGAGGGGCCGACGCTGTTCTGTCTGCATCCGGCGTCCGGTTTCTCCTGGCAGTTCAGCGTATTGCCGCGCTATCTCGATCAGCACTGGTCGCTGGTCGGCATTCAGTCGCCGCGGCCGGACGGCCCGCTGGCGCTGAGCGAAGACATGGACCAGGTGGTGGAGGCGCACCTGCAGACGGTGCTGCAGGTGCAGCCGCACGGGCCGTACCACTTCATCGGCTACTCGCTGGGCGGCACGCTGGCCCAGGGCATCGCCGCCCGGCTGCAGGCGCGCGGCGAGCAGGTGGCGTTCCTCGGCCTGCTGGATACCTATCCGCCGGAGACCCAAAACTGGGACGTAATGCTGGACGACAACGTGTTGAAGGAAGTGCAGCGCGAGCGCGAACAGTTCCTGGCGGTGTCGCAGGATACGCTCGATCCGGCGCTGGGCGAGACGCGCACCCTGATGTTCGACAACATCGAAGCCAACTACGCCGATTCGGTGCGGTTGCTGTCGCACACGCGGACCGCCCGCTTCCACGGCCAGGCGACGCTGTTCGTCGCCAAACGCACGTTGCAGGCAGGGATGGACGTGCAGCAGACCTGGTCGCAGTACGTCGATGCGCTGCAGGCGCACGAACTCGACTGCGCGCATGTCGATATCGTTTCGCCGGCGTCGTTCAAAGTGCTGGGGCCGCTGCTGAACCGGATTTTGCGCACGCTGTAATAACGCCCGTCATCTCGCCGCCAGGCACGGGGATTGCCCCGCGTTTGGCGGCGTTTCTTGCGTCCGCTCACAATTGAATATCAATGATTTCTATTATCATTATTGATTTCGTTATCTGTGCTAGCATAGCGCTCCGCAACTGCAGAATCCCCGTTTAAAGATGTGGTGAACAACCGATGAGTAGCAAACCCTCCATCCTGCTTGATTTTAGCCTGCTGAAAACCCACCGGGCCTTTCGCGCGGTATTCTGCGCGCGTTTCATCTCCATTGTGGCGCTGGGGCTGATGGCGATCGCCATCCCGGTGCAGATCCAGGCGCTGACCGGTTCCACCCTGCAGGTCGGGTTGGCGGTGACGCTGGCCGGCGGCGGCATGTTCGCCGGGCTGCTGATGGGCGGCGTATTGGCCGATCGCTATGAGCGGCGCCGGCTGATCCTGTTCGCGCGCTCCACTTGCGGCATCGGGTTCGTCGGCCTGTGCCTCAACGCCCTGTTGCCGTCACCTTCGCTGGCGGCCATTTATCTGCTGGCGGTGTGGGACGGTTTCTTCGGCGCCGTGGGGGTGACGGCGCTGCTGGCGGCCACGCCGGCGCTGGTGGGCCGCGAAAACATCGTGCAGGCGGGCGCCATCAGCATGCTGACGGTGCGCTTCGGCTCGATTCTTTCCCCGGCCATCGGCGGCCTGGTGATCGCCCATATGGGCATCGCCTGGAACTACGGCCTGGCGGCGTTCGGCACCCTGCTGACGTTGCTGCCGCTGCTGAGCCTGCCGCAGCTGATGCCGCCGCCGCAGCCGCGGGAACATCCGCTGCGCGCGCTGGCGGGCGGTTTCGCCTTCCTGTTCCAGAACAAGGTGATCGGCATGGTGGCGCTGATCGGCGCGTTGCTGACCATGGCCAGCGCGGTGCGCGTGCTGTACCCGGCGATGGTGGAAAGCTGGCGCATCGACGCAGCCCACCTCGGTTATATGTACGCCGCCGTGCCGCTCGGCGCGACTATTGGTGCGTTCACCAGCGGGCGCGTGGCGCACGTGGCGCGCCCCGGTTGGGTGATGCTGCTGACGGCGATCGCGGCTTTCGCCTCTATTGGCCTGTTCGGCCTGATGCCGTGGTACAGCCTGGCGTTGCTGTGCCTGGTGGCGTTCGGCTACCTGAGCGCGCTGAACTCGCTGCTGCAATACGGCCTGATCCAGGGCCTGACGCCGGACAATTTCCTTGGCCGCATCAACGGCCTGTGGACGGCGCAGAACGTGGTGGGCGATGCGCTGGGCGCGTTGCTGCTGGGGGCGATGGGCGCCTTTATGCTGCCGGCAATGAGCGCCAGCGGTTTCGGCTTCGGCGCGGCGCTGCTCGGCATCCTGTTGCTGTTCGCCATGACCGGTTTGCGCCAGGTTACGCTGCACAAACCGGAGCCGCAGCCCGCCACAGAAAAGTAGTCGAACGCGTTAAAACAACGCTGTGGGATCAAATAGCAATGCTTATCATCGGCATGCGTAAAACCCACAGCGTTTATGTCATGATTTCGAAATGAAAGAAGTGCTTACGTTTATTGACATAGCAAATATCGGCGAGTAATTTAGCGCGGAATCAACTCAAATGATAATCATTATTATATTGGTTATCACTTCAAATTCTTGAGGGCGAAGCGATGGTTACTGCCGTGAACGACATCAATCGAAAGGAAATGCAGGAGCGCGAAGAACACCGGTTCGCCGCTGATTTTTCTCCGGCGTCGGGCTTCTTCTTTACCTCCCCTTACCGCAGCTTGACCACCACCGGTTGTTTCAGCCGCATTCGCCTGCCGGCCGCGGACGGCGCAGATCTGAACGGCGAGTTCCAGCGCCGCGTGCGGCAGGCGTTTGCCGAGGCCCGTCAGGCCGGCATCAAAAAGCCGCTGCTGTGTGGCGCCATTCCGTTCGATACCCGGCAGCCTTCGGCGCTGTTTGTTCCCCAGCAGAGCCGCTGGTTCGACCGCGCCGCCTTTATGGCCGGCGTTCGGCCTTCGGCGAACGGCCCTGAACTGGCCGGGGTGACGGAGCTGCCGCCGCAGCAGACGTTCATGAACATGGTCAGCGACGCCGTTGCCGCGATGAAGGCCGGTGAGCTGGATAAAGTGGTTTTGTCGCGCCTGCTGGAGATCGAAACGCGCCAGCCGGTGGATCGCCATGCGCTGATGGCGCGCGTGATCGCCCAGAACCCGCACGGTTTTCACTTCCATGTGCCGCTGGAGCAGGGCGCACTGTTGGGCGCCAGCCCAGAGCTGCTGCTGCGTCAGGACGGCGGCCGTTTCTATTCCAACCCGCTGGCCGGTTCCGCCCGGCGCGAGGCCGATCCGCAGCGCGATCGCGAAGTGGGGGAGCGGCTGATGGCCTCGGCGAAAGATCGCCACGAGCACCGCATCGTCACCGAAAGCATGCGCGACGTGCTGGCCGGCCGCTGCCGCTACCTGAACGTGCCGCACACCCCTGAACTGCTGACCACCACCACGCTGTGGCATCTCTCCACGCCGATCGACGGCGAGGCGGCGTCTCCGGACGAAAACGCCCTGTCGCTGGCCTGCCTGTTGCACCCGACGCCGGCGCTGTGCGGCATGCCGACGGCCGAGGCGCACGCCCTGATCGGCAAGCTGGAGCCGTTCGATCGCGGCCTGTTCGGCGGCATCGTCGGCTGGTGCGACGACGAAGGCAACGGCGAGTGGGTTGTGACTATCCGCTGTGGCACCGTTGACGGCAACCGGGTACGGCTGTTCGCCGGCGCCGGCATTGTGGAAGACTCTTCACCCGAATCTGAATGGCATGAAACAGGTACCAAACTCAGCACCATTCTGCGTGCCTTTGGTATGAATCAAGGATAACGACAAGATGAGCATTGCCTTTACCCCCTGGCCGGCGGAGTTCGCCAGCCGCTATCGCGAGCGCGGCTACTGGATTGACAAGCCGCTGACCGAGATCCTCGACCGCCAGGCCAACAACGACGCTCCGGCGATTATCGACGCCCAGGGCAGCCTGACCTACCGCGAGCTGCAGCAGCGCTCCGATCGCCTGGCGGCCGCTTTGCTGCGCCGCGGCGTGAAATCCGGCGACACCGCGCTGGTGCAGCTGGGCAACGTGGCGGAATTTTATATCGTGTTCTTCGCGCTGCTGAAAATTGGCGTGGCGCCGGTCAACGCGCTGTTCAGCCATCAGCGCAGCGAGCTGAACGCCTATGCCGAGCAGATCAAACCGGCGCTGCTGATCGCCGATCGCCGGCACGCGCTGTTTGCCGACGATCAATTCCTGAGCGCCTTCCGCGATGCGCATCCTTCGCTGCGTGCCGTGGCGCTGCGCAGTCAGCCCGAGGGCGAGCTGGCGCTGGCCGCCTGGTTGGAAGAAGCGAGCGACGGCTTTGTCGCGCAGCCTTCCGCGGCCGATCGGGTGGCGTTCTTCCAGCTTTCCGGCGGCAGCACCGGCACGCCGAAGCTGATCCCGCGCACCCACAACGATTACTACTACAGCATTCGCCGCAGCGTGGAGATATGCCGTTTCGACGCGCAGACCCGCTATCTGTGCGCGCTGCCGGTAGCGCACAACTACCCGATGAGTTCGCCGGGCGTGCTGGGCGTGTTTTATGGCGCTGGGCTGGTGGTGTTCGCCGCCGATCCGGACGCCGCGCAGTGCTTCCGCCTGATCGAACAGCATCAAATCAACGTGACGGCGCTGGTGCCGCCGGCGGTCACGCTGTGGCTGCAGGCGATCGAAGAGTGGGGCGGCAATGCCCAGCTCGCCAGCCTGAAACTGCTGCAGGTGGGCGGCGCCAAGCTGGGCGAAACGCTGGCGGCGCGCATTCAGAACGAAATCGGCTGCCAACTGCAGCAGGTGTTCGGCATGGCGGAAGGGCTGGTGAACTACACCCGGCTGGACGACGACGAACGCCACATCCTGACGACGCAAGGGCGGCCGATGTCGCCGGACGACGAAGTGTGGGTGGCGGACGACGACGGCAATCCGTTGCCGGCGGGTGAGATCGGGCGGTTGATGACGCGCGGGCCTTACACCTTTCGCGGTTACTACCAGAGCCCGGCGCACAACGCCGACGCCTTCGACGCCGACGGTTTCTACTGCTCCGGCGATCTGATCAGCATTAGCGAAGACGGTTACATCACCGTGCAGGGGCGGCAGAAAGACCAGATCAACCGAGGCGGAGAGAAGATCGCCGCCGAGGAGATCGAGAACCTGCTGCTGCGTCATTCGGACGTGATCAACGCCGCGCTGGTGTCGATGCCGGACGCGCTGATGGGGGAGAAGAGCTGCGCCTATATCATCGCCAACGCGCCGCTGAAGCCGGTGGTGCTGCGTCGCCACCTGCGCGAACAGGGCGTGGCGGACTTCAAACTGCCGGATCGCTTTATTCAGGTGGACAGCCTGCCGCTGACCCCGGTCGGCAAAGTGGACAAAAAACGGCTGCGCGAGCAGCTCGACGCGCAACTACAGACTCAGGCTCAGGGAGATTAATTGATGGCCATTCCAAAACTTAATGATTACGCGCTGCCGACGGCGGACGAACTGCCGCAAAATAAAGTCACCTGGCAGGTAGAACCGCAGCGCGCCGCGCTGCTGATCCACGACATGCAGCAGTATTTCCTCAATTTCTGGGGCGAAGACAGCGCGCTGATTAAACAGGTGGTGGAGAACATCGCCAATCTGCGTCGCTACTGCAAACAGCAGGGCATTCCGGTGTTCTATACCGCGCAGCCGAACCAGCAGAGCGATGAAGATCGCGCGCTGTTGAACGACATGTGGGGGCCGGGCCTGAACAAACACCCCGAGCAGCAGGCGGTGACCGCCGCGCTGGCGCCGGACGAAGACGACACGGTGCTGGTGAAATGGCGCTACAGCGCTTTCCACCGCTCACCGCTGCAGGAGATCCTGCAGGAGTCCGGCCGCGATCAGCTGATCATCTGCGGCGTGTATGCGCACATCGGCTGCCTGACCACCGCCATCGACGCCTTCATGCGCAACATCCAGCCTTTCATGGTGGCCGACGGCCTGGCGGACTTCTCGCGTGACGAACACCTGATGGCGCTGCGCTACACCGCCGGCCGCTGCGGCCGGGTGGTGACCACCGCGTCTCTGCTGCCGGCGGCCGGCATCGCCAGCATCGACGCGTTGCGTCAGCAAATCCTGCCGCTGCTGGACGAAGACAGCGAAGAGATGGGCAACGATGAAAACCTGATCGATTACGGTCTGGATTCGGTGCGCATCATGGAGCTGGCGACCCGCTGGCGCAAGATCCGCGGCGATATCGACTTTATCGCGCTGGCGCGCAACCCGACCATCGACAGCTGGTGGGCGCTGCTTTCCGAAGAGAAAGCCTGATTTTAATAATGAAAAGAGGGCGGCCGCGCGGTCGCCCCGTTAGCTCTATAAGGAGATTTTGATGAATGCTTTGATCACCAAGGGAAAACGGGCGGCATTTCCGCTGATGCTGCTGTCCACGCTGCTGTTCTCCAACTCGTTGCTGGCGCAGACCGCGCCGGAAGTGCTGCGCAAGCCGGTTGGCAAGGGCGCCTATGAAATGGCCTACAGCCCGAGCGAGAACGCGCTTTACCTGGCGACGTCGCAGAGCCGCAAGCTGGATAAGGGCGGCATCGTCTACCGCCTGGATCCGACCACGCTGGACGTGACCCAGATTATTCATAACGACATCAAGCCGTTTGGCGCCGCCATCAACGCCAAGACCGGCACGCTGTTCTTCGGCAACACCGTCAATAACTCGGTGACCGCCATCGACGCCAAGACCGGTGACGTGAAAGGCCGCCTGGTGCTGGACGCGCGCCAGCGCTCCGAGACCGTCAAGCCGCTGGCGCCGCGCGAGCTGGTGGCGGATGCCGACAGCGATACCCTGTATATCACCGGGCTGGGTGAATCCAGCGTGGTGTGGGTGGTGGACGGCAAGGATCTGACCCTGCGCGCCACCGTGGCCGACACCGGCAAATACGGCACCGGCCTGGCGCTGGACGCCGCCGCCAAGCGCCTGTACGTCACCAACGCCGACGGCGAGCTGGTGACCATCGATACCCAGAGCAACAAGGTGCTGTCGCGCAAGAAGCTGGATGCGTCCAAAGAGCACTTCTTCCTGAACCTCAGCCTGGATACTGCCACCCATCGCGCCTTTATCACCGATTCCAAGCAGCCGCAGGTGCTGGTGGTGGATACCCGCAACGGCAACATCCTGAGCAAGATCGACGTGCCGGAATCGCTGGCGGTGCTGTTCAACCCGGCGCGCAATGAAGTCTACGTCACCCACCGCCAGGCGGGCGAAGTGAGCGTGATTGACGCCAAGAGCTACAAGGTGCTGAACACCATCAAGACGCCGACCCACCCGAACAGCCTGGCGCTGTCGCCGGACGGCCAGACGCTGTACGTCAGCGTCAAGCAGGCTTCCAGCCGCGAGAAAGAAGCGACCGCGCCGGACGACGTGATCCGCGTAGCGCTGAAGTAATCCCGAGCAGGGTAAGCACCCCTCGAACAGGCGAAGCGGCGACGCTCCGCCTGTTTTTTTTCGCCGTGCGATCTGCGGTATAAAGAGGGGATTGCCCTATTGACCCGAAGGAACGTTGGTTATGCCCGTCTCACGCACGCCGTTGTTGTTGTCCGTTATTACCCTGTTGCTGCTGGCCGCGCTGATCCACAGCGGCATCAGCCCTTACGATCGCGCCACCTGGCTGATGGAAGTGGCGCCGGTATTGATTGTTTTGCCGCTGCTGTGGCTGACCCATCGCCGTTATCCGCTGACGCCGCTGCTCTATACGCTGATTTTCTTCCACGCGCTGATCCTGATTTTCGGTGGCATGTACAGCTATGCCCGCGTGCCGCTGGGGTTTGAGGTGCAGCAGTGGCTGGATCTTGGCCGCAACCCGTACGACAAACTGGGGCATTTCTTCCAGGGGCTGGTGCCGGCGCTGGCGGCGCGCGAGATCCTGCTGCGCGGCGGTTATGTGCGGGGCCGCAAAATGCTGGGCTTCGTGGTGTGCTGTATCGCGCTGGCGATCAGCGCGGTGTATGAGCTTATCGAGTGGTGGGCGGCGCTGGCGCTGGGCCAGGGCGCCGATGAGTTTCTCGGCACCCAGGGCGACCCGTGGGACACGCAGTCCGACATGTTCTGCGCCTTGCTTGGCGCGATAGCCGGTCAATGGCTGTTCGGTGGCTGGCAGGATCGGCAACTGCGGCGTTTAAAGGCGTAAGCCCGGCGGCGGTTGAGCCTGGTGAAAATGGATATTTCTCGTGCCGCCCGGTATTTGCCGGGCGGCATTTTTAATATCGACATGATAAAAATCGACAATCATCAGTTAAATGTTTGGCGCCCTGTGAGACAGCGCAATGTTATTTCCTATATTTATGTTTATTTAGCTTTTTATGCGTTTTTCTAGGAATTTTCTTAACTCATGCCGTGTGCTACTATTCTCATGTTTAACAAGGGCTAATTATTATTAATTAGTTTTTTGAGCGGGGAACAATGAGATACGTAATTAATAATAAGATTAAATATCATGAGGATAGATCAGAGTTGGTGGATCTCAACGCTGAGCTGCCGCCTCAACCGCTCACCGCCACCCTGAACCGCCTGCTGTCCGCGTTGGTCAGAAACAATAACCTGGTGCTCTCCCGCGATACCCTGCTGACGCAAGTATGGGAAGCGCACGGCCAGGTGGCCTCCGGCAATAACCTCAATAACACCATTTCCATCCTGCGCAAGATGTTCGCCGCCCTGGGCGAGGACGACATTATCGTCACGTTGCCGCGTCAGGGATTCATGTTTACCGCCGCTTCGTTGAAAACGACGGACAGCCTGGCGGAGAGTTTGCCGGAGATGCCGATCCCGGCGGCGGCAGAAAACGCCTTGCCGACCAGGCCGCTGCTAACGTTGCGATTTAAGCGCCTCGGACTAGCCGCGTTGCTGCTGCTGGCGGCGGGGAGCGGCCTGTGGGCCTGGCAGGACGCCGGCTATGCGCCGATCAGCACGGTAAGCGTAGGCAACATCGGCAGCTGTGAGGTGAAGTTTGTGGCTTCTTACCATAAGGTGGGACCCGGTGAGGCCGATCTGGCGCATTTGAAAAATATGTTGGCGCAAGATAAGTCGGTTCGGTGTACGGAACCGGCGACGCTGCTGTACTACGATAGCGGATCGGTGTTGTCGGGGGCCGTTGGGCGAGCCCGGGCTTCTTATTACTTCTATTGCCCACAGGCGGAAATGGCCGCGGGCAAAGTGCAATGCGAGAACTATTATGAAAGCCGGGTTAAGTAAGCGCCTCTGGCGCTACCGTTACGCGCTGTTAGGCGCGATGGCGATCGCAGGCTGCGGCGTTTCCGCCTATTTCTTGTTTTTCAAACCGCAAATCCCGGAGTGCCGTGCGGTACTGCGTTCAACCGATCAGTTGCCTGACCAATTGATGCAGCGCGTGTTGCTGGTCAGCGTCGTGCCTGAGGGCGCGCGGAGCGTGACCCTGTTGCTGAGCGGCAGCTTTTTTGACGGCGATACGCGTTATACCATCGAGCGGGCAATGATCATGGACTATCAGCGGCAGGGGAGTAATTACACGCTGCGCCGTAAGGAAGCGGTCAGAAAGTCGCAAGACAATTTGGATAATGAAGCGCTTAACCGCCGTTTGCCTATGTCGGCGCCATTGATCCATTGGCGAATTGAAAAAGTTGATGAGCGTCACTATCTGTTCAGTGGTAACCATGCGCCGCTGTTCGTGTGCACCACGGCTTCCTGAGCGGAGAATGTCCCCGGCAACGCCGGGGGATTGTTTTTCGTTGGCCCTGGGGATAAATGGCGCAATGTTATGGTTGTTTATTATTGATGTAATTGTTAATGCAGGGGCTATTGCTCGCCCGCGGGCAATAGGTCAACCACTGTTCGTCCTTTTCTGCGCCCTCATTGCGAATGTTGTCATAGTAATAGATATCCGCCCGGTATTGGCAGTTGAAGCCGGCTTGCCGTATCTCTCGCTTAATGTTTGCCAACTCACCGCTGCCTAATCGCATGGTGTAAATTTGGCAATTTTGCTCATTGCCCAACGGATAAACGCTGATGCGCGTGCTGTTTTGGTAAAGCACAATCGCGGCAAACGGCACTAAACAAGCGGCCATAATCATAATTAAGCGCTGAACAGAGCGACGAAAGTTCGGCGTTCGTGCAACCGGTGGCGGCGTTGAAGCTATTTCGGTTTCGCTATAATCATTATTATTAACTTCATCGGTATTTATATCCATCAGCTGAATGCTTGCGGCGCTAAATTTAAACCCCTGACGGGGATAGGTAACAATAATATCTTCCACGCCGAACTGCGCCAATGACTTACGCAGGCCGGAAACGTAATTATTCAGGTTGTTATTGGAGGCTTTGAGCCCATGTTCAACCCAGACGTCATTAAGCAACCTCTCTCGCAGCAGCAGCTTATCATTATTGCGAATAAACAACGAAAGCAATCTGCTGGTCGGTTTAAGTAACGCTATTTTATTACTGGCATTATCGACATGCGACAGCGTGCCCTCATCCTCATTAAAGAGGATGTCTTCATTTATGATAAAAATCATTTCATTTACCCATCAACTTTCCTGTCGAGGGATTATTCTGAGACCTGATGCGGCTTTTTTCAATCCTTCACTCTGTGTGTAAATAGGATTTTTCTCTCTATCCGTATAATTGACATGAAATGTTTATCTGCTTACAAGTTTTTTTATATAAATAGTGATAATTAACTTCTATTTTTTGGGTTTAAAATCTATTTAATTATTATTTTATCGATAATAATCCTGTGTTTTTGTCTTTTTTCGACATAACGTTTCAAAAAAGCTCGGGGAGTGTAAATTTGTTCCCACTGATACGGAACGCGGAAACGCAGCGTATTAGCCACGGATACAACGCTCAGGAATAAAGCTGCTGCATTGCATGCGTGACTTAAGAATTTAATTTACTCCACTTCTTACTAAGGAATGTAAGGGACTTCTATGAAACTGAATAAAATTATGATTGCAGCGGTATTGGCCTTTGGTGCTTCTTCCATGATGGCGCAGGCGGCAAATCAGGGTAGCGGTACTGTCACTTTCACGGGTGAAATCATTGATGCGCCATGCTCTATTGCACCGGGCAACATCGATCAAACCGTTCCACTGGGTCAGATTTCCAACCTGAGCCTGAAAGACGGCCGCGAGTCTGAAGTCAAAGAACCATTCAGCATTAAGTTGGAAGACTGCACTAATGCTACGGCACAAACCGTCAAGACGACCTTTACCGGTGAGGCCGGTGGTTCCGCCGGTACCGATAAGAAGATGATTGCCCTGGGCAGCGGCAGCACCGCCAAAGGTGCGAGCATTGTTATTACCGATACCCTTAATTCTAACGCCGTTGTAGAGCTGGGCACAGCGACCACCGGGCAGAAGATCGAAATTGGTGATACTGGTGCCGAACTGGCATTCAAAGCCTTCCTGAAAGGGAACGGCGGCACTCTGGATACCATCATTCCTGGTGCATTCACCAGCGTGGTTAACTTCGCGCTGAGCTACCAGTAATCGTTTTACTCCATTAATGCCGGCATGCGGGATATCCCGCATGCTTTTTCCCAGTATGGAATCTTAATTATAATGGACAACGCATATGGCTCCCGTTGAAAAAAATAGAGTGGCGCCTTCCCTATTGGCCATGCTTTTTATAGCTCAGACGATGCCGGCAGCGGCGGCGGTTATTGGCTGGGGAAGAGTCAATATGGAAGGCGCTATTGTTAATGCCGCCTGTGCCATTGAATCGGCAAGCCGTGATCAAACGATTGATATGCAAACATTACCGATAGAACAAATTGCCCGGGACGGCCATGGCTTGACTAAGCCATTCAGTCTGCGGCTTTTAAATTGCAGTTTGGCAGACATGGACAAAGTGCAACCAGGCCGCCAGCATTTTCAAATGACGTTTGATGGTCGAGTCGATAGTGAATTCTTTGGGGTGACGGGGGAGGCAAAAGGAATTGCATTACGTATTTCAGATAGCCTCGGTAATGTGATTTACCCAGGTTTAGCTATGCCAATAGGCGGTACCATCATCAATGAGAGCTACTTAAATTATTCCATGCAACTGGTAGCTAATCGCCAAGTGTTACGTGCCGGGGATTATAGAACCGCTATTCGATTTAAATTGAATTACTACTGATTATAAATAAGTTAAAGGTTGGCGGAGCCATGAAATCGAACGCGAACAAATCGAAAACGCCTCTGTTAAGCCTGCTGGGAATGTGCATTTCTTTGGCGATATATAGTTTGCCTGCTCAGTTGCAGGCAAGTGACGGGGTACAGTTTAACATCGACGTGTTAGATTTAAATGACAGGAAAAATATCGATCTGAGCCAATTTTCGCACGGCGGTTTTATTATGCCTGGGAAATATATCATGTCGGTTAATCTGAACACACTGGTGTTGCCTGAAGAACCTGTCGCATTCTATGCGCCGGAAGATGAGGGCAAGGGAAGCGTGGCCTGTATTTCGCCAACACTGGTTGAAAAACTCGGGCTTAAGTCAGATGCCTTAGCGAAATTACGTTGGTGGCATGACGGGCAGTGTTTGGATCTCGGCAGCCTTAATGGTCTGGAAGCCAAAGGCGATCTGGCGTCATCTACCTTGTATTTGAATATTCCGCAGGCCTACCTGGAATATTCATCGCCGGATTGGGATCCTCCATCTCGATGGGATGAAGGTATTCCAGGGTTGTTGCTGGATTATAATCTAAATTCACAGGTGCAGCGCACCCAGCAGAATAGCCAACAATCCTATAATCTAAGCGGGAACGGAACAGCGGGGGCCAATCTGGGGGCTTGGCGTTTACGTGCTGACTGGCAGATGAATATCAATCATCAAACCGGCACAGGCTTACCAACGCAGCAAGATTTTGACTGGAGTCGATATTATGCTTTCCGCGCGCTGCCTAAGTGGGGTGCTCGCTTGACTATGGGTGAGGATTATCTGGCGACGGATATTTTCGACAGTTTCCGCTATACCGGTTTTAGCGTGACTTCGGATGACAATATGTTGCCGCCCAATCTTCGCGGTTATGCGCCAGAAGTGACGGGGATAGCCAAAAGCAATGCCAAGGTCGTTATTAGTCAGATGGGCCGTGTGTTGTATGAAACCCGGGTTGCGGCGGGTCCATTCCGCATTCAGGATATTAATGATTCCATCAACGGGCAGCTGGATGTTCGGGTAGAAGAGCAAGATGGCAGCGTGCAGGAGTTTAAAGTAGATACCGCAAATATTCCTTATCTGACACGCCCTGGTACGGTGCGTTTCAAATTCGCGGGTGGTAAACCTTCTGATTGGAATCATCATGTGCGTGGTCCTCTGTTCGCTACTGGTGAGTTTTCCTGGGGTGTGAGCAACGGGTGGTCATTATATGGCGGCGCTTTGGGTGGGGGCGATTATAAAGCGTTATCTATGGGGCTAGGCCGCGATCTATTGGCATTTGGCGCGTTGTCTTTTGACTCCACGCAATCGCGAGCGGAATTACCCCAACAGGGCGGCACCAAAACCGGCGGCTCCTATCGGGTAAGTTATTCGAAGAGTTTTGATGAATATGATAGCCAAATCACCTTCGCTGGTTATCGTTTCTCTGAACAGAACTTTATGACGATGAGTGAATACCTCGACGCCCGTTATGATGAAAGTCGCCTCGGGAAAAGCCGAGAAATGTATACCATCACGCTGAATAAGCAGTTTCGCGATTTAGGGTTAAGTACCTATCTCAACTACAGTCATCAGACTTATTGGGACCAGCCTGTTAGCGAACGTTATAGTTTGGCTCTTTCGCGGTATTTCGATTTGGGAGCCATGAAAAATATCAGTGCGTCACTCACGGCTTTTCGGAATAAATTTCAGGGTGCCAAGGATGATGGCATGTATTTATCCTTTACCTTACCGTGGGGGGTTAATTCTAACTTCAGTTACAGCAGTTCGTGGAACCGTAATGAAAATACGCAGCGGCTTGGTTATTACGAAAGGCTGGACGAACACAATAACTATCAGTTGAGCACCGGGCTTTCACGCCGGGGAGGTTCAGCAAGTGGCTTTTATACCCATGAGGGTGATAACGCGCGCATCGGCGCCAACGCCAGTTACCAGGGGGGAAGTTACTCATCCATGGGGTTCTCATTGCAAGGTGGGATGACGGCCACCGCCAAGGGCGCGGCGCTACACCGCAACAGTACTTTGGGCGGGACGCGGTTGCTTTTAGATACCGAAGGCGTGGGCGATGTGCCGGTGCGTGGATTTGGGGCGACGGCGCGCACCAATATGTTCGGTAAAGCGGTAGTGGCGGATATCAACAGTTATTACCGCAGCAAGGCGAGTATCGATCTCAACACGTTGCCGGATAACGTTGACGCTACGCAGTCGGTGGTACAGGCGACATTAACCGAGGGGGCGATTGGCTATCGGCGCTTTAATGTGATTGCCGGGCAAAAGGCGATGGCGGTGATTAGCCTGGCCGACGGCAGCGCCCCGCCGTTTGGTGCGGTGGTCTACAACAGTCGGCAGCAACAGACCGGCCTGGTGAATGATGGCGGGAGTGTGTATCTGAGCGGAATTAAACCCAATACTGAAATGACAGTGAATTGGGATGGTAAGGCCCAATGCCGGATCACATTACCGACAATTCGAACGGATATTATGTTGAGCAACTTACTGTTGCCATGCCGCGTGAATACTGAGGCGAGAGCGGAATAAGCCGCCGAACCCATGACTATTTTAGTAAGAGCAAGCTTTATAAGACGGAACAATTTTATGCAAAAGAACATGGTAAAAATATTTTCAGTCGCCGGTGTGTTGTCGGCAATGGTATTGAGCAGTCAAGCCCAAGCCGCTATTGCGCTGGATCGTACTCGCGTAATTTTTAACGGTTCCGAGAAATCGGTGAGTCTGAATATCAGCAATAAAAATACTCAACTGCCGTATCTGGCGCAGGGATGGTTGGAAGATGCCGAAGGCAAGAAGATTAACAGCCCGCTAGTGGTATTGCCGCCGGTGCAGCGGCTGGAACCTGGAACACAGAGCCAAATAAAAGTGCAGTCGACGCCAGCAGTGAATTTGTTGGCACAGGATAGGGAGACGCTGTTCTATTTCAATCTGCGAGAAATACCGCCTAAAAGCGAGAAAGCCAACACATTACAAATAGCGTTGCAGACGCGCATCAAGCTGTTCTATCGCCCGGCGGCGATTACGCCAGGCAAAGGCAGTGCTTTTACGCCGTGGCAGGAGCAGTTAACGCTGACTCGTCAGGGGACGGGCTTCCAGGTGAATAATCCAACGCCTTATTACATCACGCTGGTTGATGCCAGCAACAGCAAGAAGGGAAAAACGGCACAGGGTTTTGAACCGTTAATGGTGCCGCCTAAGGGAAGCATTGCGCTGGGTGCCTCTGGGTTAGGCAATGCACCGGTGCTGACCTACATCAATGATTACGGTGGCCGCCCAGAGCTGACATTCAAATGCGGCGCCAGTGATTGCCAGGTCGTGCCTGACGCAAAAGGATAACAGAAACCGGCGGTACGTTTTACCGGTTGAAGCGAGCGGGGAAGAAGTCATGCAAAAAATGGACAACGGTTACAGCAATCTGAAGGGCAGATCTTTGGCGTGTCAAGCAGGCATGGTCTCCATGCTGTTGTTGGTCTTGCTGGCGGCCAATTCTGCGAAAGCAGAAGACGGAAATCACGGTGTGTTGTTTGTTCATGGTGCATTGACCGAGGGGGCTTGCCGGCTGGATATGGTGTCGGCGCGCCAGGACGTTTGGTTGGGGGAAACGGCGACCGGCAACCTGGCCAAAGTGGGGGAGCGTACAGAGCCGGTCGCCTTCCAGCTTCGCCTACGAGATTGCTTGCGTACTGGGGCAGCCATGCAGGACGAACGCAGGGGCAATAAAGTTTGGGATGCTTATCAGCCAGCAGTGAGCGTGAGTTTCAACGCCCCTGCGGATGCGGACAATCCGCGCTTGGTGAAGGTACGAGGCGCTGGCGGGATAGCGTTGCGATTATTGGACAGTGACAAAAAAGATGTACGTCTGGGGCACCGTAGCCGGCCTCAGTTGTTGGCGATAGGAAGCGACGCGTTGAATTTTTACGTGATGGCGGAACGCACGCGTGCGCCTATGGTGGCAGGAGCCTATCAGGCCGCAATTGATTTTCGGATGAACTATGACTGAGGCGAAAGCAATGGGCAAGTTATGGCGCTGTATGTGGCGAAAGGTGGGGACAAGCCTACTGCTCTCTCTCTCCTTAGCGGCCACTATGACGGTAACCTCGGCCTTAACCTTATCGGGAGTGTTGTTGGTGAGCCAGGTTGGTTGGGCAGCGACGGCGACGGTTACAGTCAAAGGTGCCGTGGTTGCCAAGCCCAAGTGTGAAATTAACGGCGGCCAGGATATTTTTGTGTCCTTCAATGAACTGATCACCACAAAAATTGATGGCGAAAAATACGGTAAAAGGCTTATCCCCTACGAGGTTAGCTGTAGCGGCAATATGTCCGGCAACGCCGGGTTGTTGAAAGTGAGCCTGCAAGGGTTATCGCCGGACTTTGGGGATGGTTTGCTGCACACCAACAATAACGATTTGGCGATTAAGCTACTGCAAGAGAATGGTCAACAGCTGAGGTTGAATGCCTGGATGAATTTTACTTATCCGCTTACGCCAAAGTTATACGCAGTACCGGTGAAGCGCAGCGGCGCCACGCTGAGAGGAGGGGACTTTTCCAGTTCCGCCACATTGCTCGTAGAGGTTCAATAAAGGAGATGCAAATGAAGATAATGAATATGGAAAAAATGAATATGGTGCGTGGCTCAGGCTTGGCCGCCATGATCTGCGTGGGGTTACTAACCATGGGGGCTGCGCAAGCGGTAAATGTAAAGTTTACCGGAAAGTTGGTTGAGCAACCCACGTGTACGCTGAATGAGGGTAAAGATATTAGCGTGGATTTTGCCAACGTAGCCATCAATAAAATAGACGGCGTCGCGTACAAAAAAATGGAAATTCCGTATAGCGTATCTTGTAACGGCGGTTCTGCGGGATACGGCGATCTGAAAGTCAAACTGGGGTTTGCACCGGTGTCCTGGGGGGACAGCAAACCGCTGCAGTCAAGCGTGGGTAACCTTGGCTTGCGTATTACACAAGGTACAGGCGACACCACTTACGTCAGCGATACCAAATTAATTATTGACGCTGCCAACCCTACTAAGCTTTACGCGGTGCCTATTGCGCGGCCAGGAACCATGCTGGTGGGGGCAGATTTTACTGGAACCGCGACGTTAACGGCGGAGTATGAATAATAAGGGTTTCTGCAACTGGGTGGGCAAAGCCCGGTTGCAGGAAACAAAGGCAGCAGCGTTAAACTAACAAGAAGCCAATACGTTACTTCATTGTAAAATCGGTATGCCGTTGATGGGTAATGTTTTTTATTTCTGTGCTTAACCGAAGATAGCAAGCGCTTTTTTCGTGTGAACTAATGTCATTTTTTTATTATTTTTAATACGTCCATGAGTGCAAAGAGAATTTATGGTTAATTATAAAGCGGTTTTTTTTAAAAATAAATTCCCATGGGCGAGACGTGCTATTTTGTCTTCCCTTTTGGTTTTTATTTATATCTGCAAAGCAAATGCAGGTATGGTGTGGGAAACCACCAATGCGCCTATTGTGAATGGGCTTATTAACTCCGGGAATTATGCTGGTGCAGGCGCCTCAGGCCGGCTTGTGAGCATTGATGTTAATGATCAGACGCAGAACCCTTGTTTTCAGCGCTCTTGTATAGTCACTATTGGGGTCTTTACCAATTTCAATCAATTCCTAGCCCCTTATGTAGGGACATCCTTATCTCCTACATGGCAAGCAACTCTTTATCCTGAGATGAACACCGCCTGGACAATGGGGGAGCTATATAAAATTATAACTAAAAAAGTTAAAAACCCCATAGATGTTGGGTTTAATGCACGTGGGTACCCTAATTTTAGTTATTATTGCGATCCTGATTATAGCCCCTCATTTTGTATTATTAAAAAAAAATGGGAGGCCTACTCAAAACTGTGCTATGCGCTTGTTTATCAGTTTTCGTCATCTGTATATTATAATGCTTTCCCTGGGCAAAGCTGCATTGGTCCCACGCCGCCAAATAATGAATGCAACATCGATGCAGGGGCGGTAACACTGGATCACGGTCAGTTAAGTACTGACGAAGTTAATGGCCATAAGAAAAAAGAGAGCGTGAGGCTTTCTTGTACTTATCCGGCTAACGCGGATATTTCTGTGGTGAGCAATAATGCCAGTGAGAAAATAGAGCTAAAAGCTGACGGGAGTCTTTTCTCGACCGTCACTATCGATGGTGTTCCCGGCATCACTGGCAAGAAAATCAACATTCCTACTGGTGGGGTCGCTATTGATCTGGAATCGACCTTGCACACCACCGGAAATGTTGAGGAAGGGCCATTCAGTGGTAATGCCATACTTATCATTAATTCATATTAATTATATGGTTTTTGCGTAATTGGCTAAAGTAAGACGGCCGATTATCCTTTAATTAATTGATTAGGCATTAATAACGACAAGCGAAAGTGCCCTGCAATTTTTGTAGGGCATATCGGCATATGATTTTTTGAGGCAAAGATGAAGGTTATCAATATTATCATCGATGATGACAATCGTTATTTTTCTGCTGGTCTGAAAAGCAGTTTAAATCAGTATGCTCAAGCCAATAATAAGGTGCTTTGTTTTTTAAATCAGGATGCAGTAACCCGACCTGATGTGATATTCGTTTCATCAAGACGAATTGCTCATCGTTGGCGAAGCGCGGCGCATGAAAATGGGTGCACGCCTGTCGTCATGATAAAGGAAAGGCCGATTATTTCTGATGAAGTTTCCCGCGTGCTGTATCGAACGGATAGCATTGATAAATTGTTCGTACTGTTGGCAAAAATACTGAGTGATAGCCGAGCCACAACGCGATTTGTATATCAGCCTCTAACCCGTCGCGAGCGTCAGGTAGTGAACTATCTTAGAAGAGGGTTTGACCAATCGCAAACCGCCAGGGTAATGGGGGTGAGCGTTAAAACGGTGCACAGCCATAAACGTTCGGTAATGGGTAAGCTGATGCTAAACCGCAGCCATGATTTTATTTATTGGCTGCTATCCCCAGAGGCAGAGTATTCCTAACCGTGATGGGGAATAATTTTAGTTGTTCTCATCTGCTATCTTTATAATGCTAAAAGATAATGGATTATGATTAATATTCCCCAAGGGAATATTAAATCTTGTTTTATTCAATTGCTAAATAACACAAAGGGAAAAGTATGAAAAAGACAGCAACTTTGCTTCTCGGCGCCTGCATCATGATGGCGTCTTACGCGCACGCCGGTTTTAACGGTAATCAGAATGTGCAGGGCAATAATGGCAACGCCAGCGGTGCCGGCAATAGCGACTTTGGCCAATGCATCAATGGCCAGGGGAAAAATGGCGGGCAATGTGGTGGCAATACCAACTCAAGCGCCAAGCCAAAAGAGAAAGATAAAGGTGATATCGTGAATGCGATCTGCGAATCGCCGTTTATGAAAAAATACTCACCGATATGCCAGTAATATTGATTTTAAATGACAAGCAGGGGTATCCCCTGCTTTTTTTGTGCTCATTGACTAAATGGCCTGTTGTTTCGACTAAGACCATAAGCTCGGTGAATTTTTTCGTTGGCAGTGATGGTGGCTTGCGTCATTTTCGCTGGGCATTATCTACACCAAGGGAAAGGTGAAGTGAATTTGTTTTATTTCGCGATATTTTTATTCTGCTTAAGCATGTATTCATTCTACAAACATGCGCAGCATATGAAGAAAAGGCAGTTGTCTATTCAAGGCTACGGCCATGCTTCCAGGTGGTTGGCATTACGACGTCATCATTGACGTCGCTTCGGAAATGTATGGCGTAGCATTTTTACCAGAGAGTGAGTTCCGCCTCAACGAAATTGGGCACGACTCGCCTGGTGCCGCCACTTTCACGCTTAATGCCGAGAATACGGTAACCCGGTTATCCTTGAAGCCAACGTTTGTGTGGGGGGAGGGAGCCAAGTAGGCAAGGGAACATTCGCCCTATGTCGCTGGCGCCGGGTTGAACAGCGCTTCAGCGCTGGCCCGCAGGGTGAGGCCTTTAGGCCGAATAATCGAACGCAGTTCGATGGAGAGTCCGTATCTCAGAAAGCAAAAAACCCGCCATAGGCGGGTTCTTCTGAAGATGGTGCCCGGACTCGGACAACCGGCGCTGGCGCCGCGTTGAACAGCGCTTCAGCGCTGGCCCGTAGGGTGAGGCCTTTAGGCCGAATAATCGAACGCAGTTCGATGGAGAGTCCGTATCTCAGAAAGCAAAAAACCCGCCATAGGCGGGTTCTTCTGAAGATGGTGCCCGGACTCGGACAACCGGCGCTGGCGCCGCGTTGAACAGCGCTTTAGCGCTGGCCCGTAGGGTGAGGCCTTTAGGCCGAATAATCGAACGCAGTTCGATGGAGAGTCCAGTCCCTGAAAAGCAAAAACCCAGCCATAGGCTGGGTTCTCTAAATAGTGGTGCCCGGACTCGGAATCGAACCAAGGACACGGGGATTTTCAATCCCCTGCTCTACCGACTGAGCTATCCGGGCAACGGGCAGCATTAAACCGTATTAGCCGAAAGCCGTCAACGGCTTTATGCGTGAAATACGCGAAAATGCCTCCGGTTGCTGGCTTTTCAGGCAAAGGGCGCAAAAAATGCGCCTGTTGGGGCTATCGCCTCGAGTTGGTGGCGCTGCCAACCCTGCCGATTCAGCTCAACGCCCCGTTGCGGCGGCACTGCGCCACCTGCAAGATGTCTTCCGCCAGCCGTTTGGCGACCGATACGTCCTGGAGCTGGCGTTTTACCAGCAGTTTGCTCAGGCAGCCTTCCTGAATCAGCTCCATTTGCTGCGCCACCATGTCGGCGTCGTCGGCATCCATGTCGCGCAGCAGCTCGCGGGTCAGCTCCAGCGAGGTCAGCTTCTGTTGCTCCGCCAGTTGGTGGATCGGATGATCCGTTTCCGGGAAGAAGCTGCAGGCGGCGATAAACAGGCAGCCGGGGTAGCGGTCTTGCTGCACGTATTCCGCCAGCACGTCATAGCGCGCCAGCAGCTTTTGCTGCGGGCTCAGGTTTTCGTCCAGCAGCAGCTGGCGGCGCCAGGTGTCGATCTGTTGGCCGTGGTAGCGCAGGCAGTCGTACAGCAGCGCTTCGCGATCCGGCCAGAACCGTTTGAGATCGCCGGGCTGAACGTCGAGTTTTTCCGCCAGCATCTCTAATGTGGCGGTCGCTAGGCCCTGTTGTTCCAACAGGCCCAGCGCGGTATCAAGGACGTGTTCACGTTGCACTTGTGCTTCCTCCCATTCGCTTCCGATCTTCAGTGTCAGTTATCACATCACTTTCTGCAAATGCGCGTTGAAGGCTTCTGCCTTCATAAAACCGGTGACCCGCTCGGCCGTCAGCTCGCGGCCCGCCGGATCGAAGAACAGGATCGTCGGCAGCCCCAGCACCTGCAGGTGTTTCAGCAGCGCCGCCTGTTCCGCACCGTTGGCGGTCACATCCGCCTGCAGCAGCACCGCGTTGGCCAGGCTTGCCTGCACCGCGGCGTCGCTGAAGGTGTATTTTTCGAACTCTTTACAGGCCACGCACCAGTCAGCGTACAGATCCAGCATCACCGGCTTGCCCCGCGCCTGTTGCAGCGCGAGATCGAGCTGTTCGACGTTGTTGATGCGGGTAAAGGCCAGGTGCGGCTGAGGCGCCAGGTGCGCCTGGTCGGCGCCGAAAGCCCAGTCCTGCAGCGGCCGTGCGGCGATCACCGCCGCCGCCAGCAACAGAAGTTGCAGGGCGCGCGCCCAGCCGCGCGCGCTTCTCAGGCTCAGGGCAAAGGCCCAGCCGAAGAACGCCAGGCCGAGCAGACTCCACAGGCGCATGCCCCACAGATCGCCGATCACCCGTTCCAGCAGGAACACCGGCAGCGCCAGAATGACGAAGCCGAAGGCCTCTTTCACGTACTGCATCCACGGGCCGCTGCGCGGCAGCAGGCGGTTGCCGAACAGGGTGACGATCACCAGCGGAATGCCCATCCCCAGCGCGTACAGGTACAGCGTGCCGCCGCCGGCCCACAGATTGCCGCTTTGGGCGATATACAGCAGGATGGCGCTGAGCGGCGCGGTGGTGCAGGGGGAACAGATCAGCCCGGCCAGCGCGCCCATCAGGAATACGCCGGTCAGTGAGCCGCCGCGCTGGGTGTTGCTCCAGCTCGCCAGCCGGGTTTGCAGCGCCGAGGGCAGCTGCAGGGAATAGAGGCCGAACATCGACAGCGCCAGCGCGATGAACAGCGCCGACAGGCCAATCAGCACGTAAGGATGCTGCAGCGCCGCCTGGAACTGCAATCCTGCGGCGGCCACCACCAAGCCCAGCAGGGTGTAGGTGAGCGCCATGCCCTGCACGTAAACCAGCGCCAGCGCCAGAATGCGGCCGCTGCTTTGCGGCCGGTCTCGGCCGAGGATGATGCCGGAGATCAGCGGATACATCGGCAGTACGCACGGGGTGAAGGCGATGCCGATGCCGATCAGCAATGCCCACAGCGGCGAAAACGGCAGGCTGGCCGGTGCGGCGGGGGCTTCAGCCGGTGCAGAGGCCGAGAGCGGCGCGGCTGCGGTGGCGCTGACCGCGTCCAGCGGGATGGTTCGGGTTTCCGGCGGATAGCAGAAGCCGGCCTCGGCGCAGCCTTGATAGGTGACGCTGAGGCTGGCGTTGGCCGCCGCCTGTTGCAGCGGCACCTGCAGATTCAGCTGCTGTTTGAAAATCGCCACTTCGCCGAAGAACTCGTCCTTGTGGCTCAGCCCTTCGGGCAGGGTAAAGGCGCCGAGCGTCGCCTGCTGCGGCACCAGTTTGATCTGCTGGCGATACAGGTAATAGCCGGGGCGGATCTGCCAGTTCAGCGTCACCTGGCCGCCTTGCTGTTTGAAATCGAAGGCGAAGGCCTGATCGACGGGTACGAACTGGCTGCCGCCCTTCGGCGCGAACAGCGAAGCCTGCGCCGCCTGCGGCAGGAAGCACAGGCTGCACAGCAGCAAAATCAGTTTAATGAAGCGTTGATCCATAACAGGTAGTCTTTATCTCCGGCCATCACCGGCAAGACCAGCAGCTCAGGCGTCTGGTTTGGGTGATGTTGTTTCAGGGTGTCGAGCAGGGCTTGCTGACGGCGGCGATCGCTTTTGAACAGCATCTGCACTTCGTATTCCTGTTCCAGTTTCCCTTCCCAGTAATACAGCGAGGTGGCGCCGGGCAGCAGCGTGGCGCAGGCCGCCAGCTTATCGCCCAGGACCCGCGCCGCCAGTTCCTGGGCGCTGGCTTCATCGGGTGCGGTACAGAGTATGACGACAGCTTCGCAATCAGACATCTTCAGCCCTCTCATCGGTTCGAATGGGCACTATACCCTGAAGGCGGATTGGCTAGAAGGCGAGTTTATCGCCAGAAAGAAAACCGGGGCCGCAGCCCCGGTCTACGCCTTACAGCATGACGCTGCCGAGCAGGAAGCCGAATACCACCGCGAAAATCACGCCCATGGTGCCGGGAATGAAGAACGGGTGGTTGAACACGAAGCGGCCGATGCGCGTGGTGCCGGTATCGTCCATCTGCACCGCGGCGACCAATGTCGGGTAGGTCGGCAGGATGAACAGGCCGGAAACGGCGGCGAAGGAGGCGACGGCGGTCAGCGGCGACACGTTCAGCGCCAGCGCCATCGGCATCAGCGCCTTGGCGGTGGCGGCCTGCGAGTACAGCAGCGCCGAGCAGAAGAAGAAGATCACCGCCAGCAGCCACGGGTGCGCCTGAATGACGCTGCCGGCCGTCTCTTTGATCCAATCGATGTTGGCCTGGACGAAAGTATCGCCCAGCCAGGCGACGCCGAGGATACAGATACAGGCGCTCATGCCGGCCTTGAAGGTGCTGGAGTTCAGCACCATGTCGGTGTCGACGCGGCACAGCAGGGTGGTCAGCGTGGCGACGCTCAGCATGATGATCAGAATGGCGTTGGTGGTGTTCATCAGCGGCTTGGCCACCAGACCCAGGCCCGGGCTGTTGATGATGGCGTAGGCGACCACGCACAGCACGCCGAGCAGGAACAGCAGCACCGAGGTTTTGGCGCGTGGTTTGATCGCCAGCGCGTTGTTGCCGCGCAGGGTGATCAGGCCTTCTTCCAGGCGTTTCAGGTACACCGGATCGTTAGACAGTTTGGAGTCGAACAGCCAGGTTACCAGCAGCGACATCACCAGCACCGCGCAGAAGGTGGACGGGATCACCACCATCAGCAGGTGCAGGTAGCTGACGCCGTGGCCTTCCATCACCGAAGACATGTACACCACCGCGGCTGAGATCGGCGAGGCGGTGATGGCGATCTGGGCGGACACCACGGCGGTCGACAGCGGGCGGCAAGGCTTGATGCCCTGTTCTTTCGCCACTTCGGCGATCACCGGCAGCGCCGAGAGCGAGATGTTGCCGGTGCCGGCGAAGATGGTCAGGAAGTAGGTGACGATAGGGGCGAGAATGGTGATGTGCTTGGGGTTCTTGCGCAGCAGTTTTTCGGTCTGTTGCACCAGGTAGTCCATCCCCCCGGCGACCTGCATGGCGGAGATCGCCGCAATCACCGCCATGATGATGGAGATGACGTCGAAGGGAATGTTGCCCGGTTTGACGCCGATCAGCGCCAGCGCCAATACGCCCAGTCCCCCCGCGAACCCGATACCGATACCGCCCAACCTGGCCCCTAAAAAGATGGCCAGCAGAACGATAACCAATTCTACGGCTAGCATAGTGTTTACTCCTTAAAATGAGATTTCCCGTCATCCTTGAAACTGCATCGGTGTTGGCTGCGAGCGCTCACCCCAGTCACTTACTTGAGTAAGCTCCTGGGGACTTGCGCTCTTGCCGCCTTGATGCAGTCCCAATGATTTAGGGTGTAAATTGAAAATAAAACGTTAAAATTTTGTGGGCGCCTAAAAGTAAAAAGGCACGCTATCCAGAGGATTTAGCGTGCCTTTCAGGGCTACCGGGTAGGTCTGTTATTGTTCATTTTCATCCGTATAGCGTTTAGCTTTATAGGCCGGGTGCATCAGGTTCTCCACGGAGAAGATGTCATCCAGCTCGGCTTCGGTCAGCAGGCCGCGTTCCAGCACCACTTCGCGCACGCTCTTGCCGGTTTCGGCGCAGATCTTCCCGACGATGTCACCGTTATGGTGGCCGATGAACGGGTTCAGATAGGTGACGATACCGATCGAGTTGAAGACGTAGTGTTCGCAGACTTCTTTATTCGCGGTGATGCCGTTAATGCATTTTTCCAGCAGGTTGTAGCAGGCGTTGGTCAGGATGTGGATCGACTCGAACATCGCCTGGCCGATCACCGGCTCCATCACGTTCAGCTGCAGCTGGCCCGCTTCGGCCGCCATGGTAACGCAAGTGTCGTTGCCAATCACCTTGAAACACACCTGATTGACCACTTCTGGCACCACCGGGTTCACTTTGGCCGGCATGATGGACGATCCCGCCTGCAGCTCCGGCAGGTTGATTTCGTTCAGGCCGGCGCGCGGGCCGGAGGAGAGCAGGCGCAGGTCATTACAGATTTTGGACAGTTTCACCGCCAGGCGTTTGAGCGCGCTGTGCACCATCACGTAGGCGCCGCAGTCGGAGGTGGCTTCGATCAGGTCTTCCGCCGGCACCACCGGCAGGCCGCTGACTTCCGCCAGTTTTTGCACCGCCAGCGGCTGGTAGCCTTCCGGGGTGTTGAGCGCGGTGCCGATGGCGGTGGCGCCGAGGTTCACTTCCAGCAGCAGCTCCGCGGTGCGGTGCAGGTTGCGGGTCTCTTCGTTCAGCAGCACGCTGAAGGCGTGGAATTCTTGGCCGAGGGTCATCGGCACCGCGTCCTGCAGCTGGGTGCGGCCCATTTTCAGGATGGTTTCGAACTCTTTCGCCTTGCGATCGAAGCCTTCGCGCAGCTGGTTGATGGCGTCGATCAGTTTCTGGTTGGAGGCGTACACCGCGATGCGGAACCCAGTCGGGTAGGCGTCGTTGGTGGACTGGCATTTATTGAGGTGATCGTTCGGGTTCAGGTACTGGTATTCGCCTTTTTGATGGCCCATCAGCTCCAGGCCGATGTTCGCCAGCACTTCGTTGGTGTTCATATTCAGCGAGGTGCCCGCGCCGCCCTGGAATACGTCCACCGGGAACTGATCCATGCACTTGCCTTTATCCAGCACCTCGTCGCAGGCCTGGATGATCACGTCGGCGATTTTGCGCGGGATGGTTTTGAGTTCTTTGTTGGCCATCGCCGCGGCCTTTTTCACCATCACCATGCCGCGAACGAACTCGGGGACATCGCTGATTTTGCTGTTGCTGATGTAGAAGTTTTCAATCGCACGCAGAGTGTGAACTCCGTAGTAAGCGTCTGCGGGGACTTCACGTGTTCCTAACAGGTCTTCTTCGATACGAATGTTGTTTGACATGAGAACCTTCTCTATGTGTTGCTGCCGAATTAATAATTTGTCAGGTCAAGGCTAGTAAGGGCACAGCCTAAATTAATATTGCCGAAGGCTTGGGGCGTGAAACGATTAACCAAATCGCCCGTAGCTGCCCAGATCATATGCTGGTTGGTAAGAAATGACTGAATCCAGATCACCTTATGGTGTTTAAGGATATGCCCTTTTTCGGTTCTGTGACTTCTTTCACGTTTGTGAACTTTAGCAATAAAAACCGGCTCTCGGTTGAAATGGTGGGGGGATGCCCTCATTGTAATAGTGTCGGCCGTTTACGGCCTCTTTTTTCGCGCCGTCGCCCCGTGGCGGCCGTGCCTTACCTACCGATAGGAGAACCAGGTGCGCTGGTTACCGCTACTGCTGATATTTCTGCTGGCTTACATAGAAATATCCATCTTTATCAAAGTCGCCGCCGTGCTCGGCGTGGCTGTCACCCTGCTGCTGGTGGTGTTCAGCTCCTGCGTCGGCATTTCGCTGGTGCGCAATCAGGGCATGAAAACCTTCGTGCAGATGCAGCAAAAACTGGCGGCCGGCGAAAGCCCGGCGGCGGAAATGGTGAAAAGCGTTTCGCTGGTGCTGGCGGGCTTCCTGCTGCTGATACCGGGTTTCTTCACCGATTTCCTCGGCCTGTTGCTGCTGCTGCCGCCGGTGCAAAAATCGCTGACGCTGAAACTGATGCCGCACCTGTCGGTGTATCGCCCCGGCGGTTGGACGGGCGGTGACGCCGCCAACGGCAATACCTTCGACGGCGAATTCCAGCGCAAGGACGATGAACGCCCGGTGCTGGAACACCGCCCGGACGAGGGTCGCAAACCTCACGATCGTTAAGCAAACGCGGCTCTGGCCGCGTTTTTCATCTCTGCGGCACTCGTCGGACCAAAAATGCGAAATTTTTTTTGTTCGCCCCCTTGAAGGGGGCTGGAACGCCCCCATCTCAAATGCCACGAGGCCGGTAATAACAACCATCCGGTGTACAACCCTAAATCTGATAGAGACCTTCTTACAGGAGAGCGTTCAATGAGTATTCGTCCATTGCATGACCGCGTTATCGTCAAGCGCAAAGAAGTTGAATCAAAATCTGCTGGCGGCATCGTCCTGACTGGCTCTGCTGCGGGTAAATCCACTCGCGGTGAAGTGGTTGCAGTGGGTAAAGGGCGTGTGCTGGAAAACGGCAACATCCAACCGCTGGATGTGAAAGTTGGCGATATCGTGATTTTCAACGACGGCTACGGCGTGAAAGCAGAGAAGATCGACAATGAAGAAGTGTTGATCATGTCCGAAAGCGACATTCTGGCAATTGTTGAAGCGTAATTGCGCTTTATCTTCTGAACTGAACGAGTTGAAGGGAAATACCAATGGCAGCTAAAGACGTAAAATTCGGCAATGACGCTCGCGTGAAAATGCTCCGCGGCGTGAATGTTCTCGCTGATGCAGTAAAAGTGACCCTGGGCCCGAAAGGCCGCAACGTAGTGCTGGATAAATCTTTCGGCGCACCGACCATCACCAAAGACGGCGTTTCCGTTGCGCGTGAAATCGAACTGGAAGACAAGTTCGAGAACATGGGCGCACAGATGGTGAAAGAAGTGGCCTCCAAAGCGAACGACGCGGCGGGCGACGGCACCACCACTGCAACCGTACTGGCTCAATCCATCATCACCGAAGGCCTGAAAGCGGTTGCTGCAGGCATGAACCCGATGGATCTGAAGCGCGGCATCGACAAAGCGGTTGTCGCTGCGGTTGAGGAACTGAAAAAACTGTCCGTACCTTGCTCCGATTCCAAAGCTATCGCTCAGGTCGGCACCATCTCCGCCAACTCCGACGAAACCGTGGGTAAACTGATCGCGGAAGCGATGGAGAAAGTGGGCAAAGAAGGCGTCATCACCGTTGAAGAAGGCACCGGCCTGCAAGACGAGCTGGACGTGGTTGAAGGTATGCAGTTCGACCGCGGTTACCTGTCCCCATACTTCATCAACAAGCCGGAAACCGGTTCTGTTGAGCTGGAAAGCCCGTTCATCCTGCTGGCTGACAAGAAGATCTCCAACATCCGCGAAATGCTGCCGGTGCTGGAAGCCGTTGCCAAAGCAGGCAAACCGCTGCTGATCATCGCTGAAGACGTTGAAGGTGAAGCGCTGGCGACCCTGGTGGTCAACACCATGCGCGGCATCGTGAAAGTGGCTGCCGTTAAGGCGCCTGGCTTCGGCGACCGTCGTAAAGCCATGCTGCAGGACATCGCTACCCTGACTGCCGGTACCGTTATCTCTGAAGAGATCGGTCTGGAGCTGGAAAAAGCCACCCTGGAAGACCTGGGTCAGGCGAAACGCGTTGTCATCAACAAAGACACCACCATCATCATCGATGGCGTGGGCGACGAAGCGACCATCCAGGGCCGCGTTGCTCAAATTCGTCAGCAGATCGAAGAAGCGACCTCTGACTACGATCGTGAAAAACTGCAGGAGCGCGTAGCGAAACTGGCCGGCGGCGTTGCCGTTATCAAGGTTGGCGCAGCCACTGAAGTTGAAATGAAAGAGAAGAAAGCCCGCGTTGAAGACGCCCTGCACGCGACCCGCGCCGCAGTGGAAGAAGGCGTGGTTGCCGGCGGCGGCGTAGCGCTGATCCGCGTTGCAGGCAAAATCGCCGCGCTGAAAGGCGACAACGAAGACCAGAACGTGGGTATCAAAGTTGCGCTGCGCGCAATGGAAGCCCCTCTGCGTCAGATCGTGGTCAACGCCGGTGAAGAAGCTTCCGTTATCGCCAACCAGGTGAAAGCGGGCGAAGGCAGCTACGGCTACAACGCTTACTCTGAAGAATACGGCGACATGATCGCGATGGGTATCCTGGATCCAACCAAAGTGACCCGTTCTGCTCTGCAGTACGCGGCTTCCGTGGCTGGCCTGATGATCACCACCGAATGCATGGTCACCGACCTGCCGAAGGCTGACGCACCGGATCTGGGCGCAGCAGGCGGCATGGGTGGCATGGGCGGTATGGGCGGCATGATGTAATCATCCCCCACACGCTTGTGTGCTGAAGGCCCCGGTCAAATGACCGGGGTTTTTTTTTAGCTTAAAAATCAATAAAAAGAATGTTTATTTAGCTTGTTATTAGTTCACTGAATGAATTATTGCATTATTTTTCTTTTACCCTAAACCGTTGTCGTTTCGTACCGATATAGCCCTTACCGAGCGGGGAATTTCCCCTCGCCGGTGTGACTGTCAACGGAGACGACTTATGCTGAAAAATATGAAAATAGCCACCTGGCTGATGTTAATGCTGTTGCTGCTGGGCTTGATGCCCATGGGAACCGGCGCCATCGCCTTCTATTTCATGCAGCAAAACGGCCACAGCATCGACAGGATGAGCACCTTCTCCGACGAGGAAGCGGCGCTGAACCGCAGTTGGCGTGCTTTGCTGCAAACGCAGACGCTGATCGACAACATGGCGTTCGAGCGCTGGGCGCAGACCAGCAGAGCCGATATTCAACAGGGTATCGATGAGGCGCGCGGTGAGCTGCGCAGCGCCGACGTCGCTTTCAATCTGTTTTGGGAGACGCCGGGCCTGACGGTATCGCGCCCGGATCTGGGCGAGGCGATGAAAAAGGTCTATCTGGCGCAGCAGGCGGTGCTGAAGCAAGAACTGACGCTGTTGGCCGACACGCCGCAGGCGGCGCTGATCGAGCGGCTGCACGCCATGGCGGCAGAGAAGCGCCAGGTGCGCCAGCGGCTGGATAACCAGTTTGCCGACTACATGCGGGCCACGGTGGCCGCCCACCGTCTGGCAGTGGAAGAGGCGGAGCAGACCCAAAAAGTCTTCGCCCGTCTGCTGAGCGGCACCCTGGCGGCGATCCTGCTGCTGCTGGTCGCCGTGCAGCGTGATTTCCGCCGGCGCTTGATTCTGCCGCTGCGCCAGATCGCCGAACATTTGCAAAAGGTTGGGCGCGGCGATCTACGTAGCGAGATCGCGGTACGCAACAACAATGAGATCGGCATGCTGTTCGCCAGCCTACGGACGATGCAGCAGGAGCTGAGTGCCACCGTGCAGCAGGTGCGTGACGGTGTGGAGTCGATCAACCACGGTACGCACGAGATCGCCGTCGGCAACGCCGATCTCTCCAGCCGCACCGAAGAACAAGCCAGCGCGCTGACGGAAACCGCCGCCAGCATGGAGCAGATCACCGCCACGGTGCGGCAAAACGCCGATAACGCCACTCAGGCCGCCGGCATGGTCAATCAGACCGCCGCCATTGCCCGCAACGGCGAAACGCTGATGGCCAGCGCGGTCGACAAGATGCGGGCGATCAACGACAGCGCGCGTCAGGTGGGGGATATCACCAGCGTGATCGACGGCATCGCCTTCCAGACCAACATTCTGGCGCTGAACGCCGCCGTCGAGGCCGCGCGTGCTGGGGAGCAGGGGCGGGGTTTTGCGGTGGTAGCTGGCGAAGTGCGCAATCTGGCGCAGCGCTGCGCGACTTCGGCCAAGGAGATCAGCGGTCTGGTCGACGGCGTAACCGGCGATATCGCCGCCGGCGTGCGGCTGGTGGAACAGGCGGGCGAGACGATGAATGCCATCGTCGGCTCGGTGAACCAGGTGACGTCGCTGATGGATAACATCTCCTATGCGTCGGAAGAGCAAAGCAAAGGCGTCGAGCAGGTCGGGGTAGCGGTGACCCAGATGGATCAGGTGACCCAGCAGAATGCCGCCCTAGTGGAGGAGGTGGCGACCACCGCCGTCGGCGTGGAGGAACAGGCGGCCCTGCTGGCGCAGGCGGTGGCGGTATTCAAACTGGCGGAGGGGGAACCGCGTCAGGGCGAAGAGCTGGCGCAGGCATCGGCGGCCGTTGCCGGTTGGGTATAACGCCGCCGCACTGTATTTGATGATATTTTTGCCGCCCGGGGCGATTTAGCTGGTAAACTGGTAAGTCATCAGCTGTCGCTCAAGACGTTGGCCCGCTCGCGTGGCAACGGATGCTTAAGAGATGGCATCGCTTTCTGATATACCCTATGAATTTCAAGTTGTAGCTAGGCGGCCAGCTCGTGAGTCCCCAGGCGCTTACTTGAGTAAGTAACTGGGGTGAGCGAGTGCAGTCAACAACGCTACAGCTTGAAAGGCGACGGGTAGAAGATTTTGCGTAATTCTCAACATCGAATGGGGAACAAGATGCGGATTAAAGCCTTACTGGGTCTTTCGGCAGCGATGCTGCTGGCGGGTTGCAGCACCACTCATGAACTGACCGCTGCGGGTCAGCAGATCAAGTTCACCGACAGCAAGCCGGCGGCGGAATGCCAGCTGCTGGGGGAAGTGACCGGCACCCAGAGCAACTGGCTGTCCGGCAACGGCGGTGAAGGCAGCTCCATGCGCGGTGCGGCCAACGATCTGCGCAACAAGGCAGCGGCGATGGGCGGCAACGTCATTTACGGCGCCAACAGCCCAAGCCAGAACCTGCTCTCCAGCTTCGCGCCGCTGGACAGCAAAATGGTCGGCCAGGTTTACAAGTGCCCGTAAGGCGCTGAGGCCTAACGCCGCGAAGAGATAAAAAAAGAGGAATGCCACGGCATTCCTCTTTTCGTTTCGTCGAGCCCTGTGGCGCGCGCGTCACTCCTGCATCAGGCGCAGGTCGATCGGCGTTTTGCTCGGTTCGCCGCCTACTTCACGCGTCAGGCGCGGCACCAGATAACCGGACACCTTGCTCAGCAGCGCCTGCATGATGACGCGCGCTTCATCGTCGCTGACCATGAAATGCGCCGCGCCCTGCACCTTGTCCAGCACGTGGATGTAATAGGGCAGGATGCCGGCGTCGAACAGCGCGTTGCTGAGCGCCGCCAGCGTATCGGCATCGTCGTTGACGTCGCGCAGCAGCACGCTCTGGTTGAGCAGCGTGACGCCGGCGAGGCGCAGCTGGGCCATGGCGCTCTGCAGCTCGCGGTCGATTTCGTTGGCGTGGTTGATGTGCGTGACCATCAGCACCTGCAGGCGCGAGGCCGACAGCAGGCGGCACAGCGCCGGCGTAATGCGCGCCGGGATCACCACCGGCAGACGGGTGTGAATGCGCAGGCGTTTCAGGTGCGGGATGGCCTCCAGCTCGCCGACCAGCCACTCCAGCTCGCTGTCTTTGGCCATCAGCGGATCGCCGCCGGAAAAAATGATCTCGTCCAGTTCCGGGTGTTGGCGGATATAATCCAGCGCCTGCCGCCAGTTGTTCTTGTTGCCCTGATTATCCTGATAGGGGAAGTGACGGCGGAAACAGTAACGGCAGTTGACCGCACAGCCGCCTTTGACCAGCAGCAGCGCGCGATTGCGGTATTTGTGCAGCAGGCCCGGCACCACGCTGCGCTGTTCATCCAGCGGATCGGTGGTGAACCCTGGGGCGTTGATGAACTCCTCTCTGGCGGTCAGCACCTGGCGCAGCAGCGGGTCGTTGGCATCGCCGGGGCGCATGCGCGCAGCGAAGGCGCGCGGCACGCGCAGGGCAAACAGCCGACGGGCATCGCGCCCCTGCGGCAGTTCCGGGTGCGTATTCAGTGACAAAAGCTGCAGTAATTCATCGGGATCGGTAATAACATCGGCGAGTTGATGCAACCAATCTTCTCTATGTGCCGTACTTTGGGTTATAATGTGTGCCATTTTTTTGGCTAAGCTACCAGTTCAAATATTCAGAGGGCCATCATGGCGACTTATTCTAGCAACGATTTCCGTCCGGGTCTTAAAATCATGTTCGAGGGCGAACCTTACGCCGTCGAAGCCAGTGAGTTCGTTAAGCCGGGCAAAGGCCAGGCGTTCGCGCGCGTGAAAATGCGCCGTCTGCTGACCGGCACCCGCGTGGAAAAAACCTTCAAGTCTACCGATTCTTGCGAAGGCGCAGACGTGATGGACACCAACATGAACTACCTGTACAGCGACGGTGAGTTCTACCACTTCATGCACCCTGAGTCTTTCGAACAGCATCAGGTTGACGGCAAAACCGTCGGCGACGCGGCCAAATGGCTGCAGGATAACGCAGAGTGCATCATCACCCTGTGGGATGGCCGTCCAATCGCCGTTCAGCCGCCAAACTTCATCGAAGCGGAAATCACCGATACCGATCCTGGCCTGAAAGGCGATACAGCAGGGACTGGCGGCAAGCCGGCTACCCTGAGCACCGGCGCCGTGGTAAAAGTGCCGTTGTTCGTCCAGATCGGCGAAGTGATCAAGGTTGACACTCGCTCTGGCGAATACGTCTCTCGCGTTAAGTAAGTTTCAAAACAGAGGAACCCCCGCGGTTCCTCTGTTTTATCCCATCCCCGTTCGTTGGCAGAAAATCCGCATGTTCAAGAAAACGCTGTTGGCCGTGCTCTCCCTGTTGTTCCTTTTCTCCCTCAGCAGTTGCAATACGTTTCGCGGTTTCGGCGAAGACGTTCAGCATCTCGGCGGCGCCATCTCCCGCACGGCCAGCTGATCCCGCCTTTAACCCGATGTATTTGCGCCACAAAGCCGGTCACGATCCCACACCCTCCGTCAATTTTGACTACGCTTAGAAAGCCGTACTTTTTCATCAACGACAAATAAGGACTTTCTTATGCTGAAGAAAAGTATTATCGCGATCTTCTCTTTGATGATTTTGAGCTCGCTGACCGCCTGCAATACCACCCGCGGTGTGGGTGAAGACATTCAGGCCGGCGGCAAGGCTATTCAGCGCAGCGCGGAATAATCCGCATTCCACCCGGCGGCGTTCCGGCTGCGGAGAGCCGCCACATTTCTATCCCTTGCCTGAGCGTTAACGCTGCTGCTATCCTGCCGCAGTGCGGGTGAGGTTACCCGTCATGCATCACCTCGCTAAACGGGACGACCCGTTTACGCGTCATTTTATCGGGGACGACCCCAGTGGTAGGGAGGCCGTCTCATGGCCTGGATTATTCTGCTTATCGCCGGTTTGCTCGAAGTGGTTTGGGCTATCGGTCTGAAATACACCCACGGTTTTACCCGGCTGACGCCGAGCATCATCACCATCGCCGCGATGGTGGTCAGCATGTTGCTGTTGGCCAACGCCATGAAAACGCTGCCCGCCGGCACCGCCTACGCGGTGTGGACCGGCATCGGCGCGGTGGGCGCGGCCATCATGGGCATGGTGCTGTTGGGCGAATCGACCAATATCGCGCGCATCATCAGCCTGTGCCTGATCGTGGTCGGCATACTCGGGTTGAAGTTCAGCAGTCACTGATCGGCGGACTGCTGCACCCAGATCAGCTTGTCGGTGGCGAAACCGTAGCCTTTGGCTGTCTGCAATAAGCGGTCGCGCACGGCGGCGTCAAGCGTCGGCGTGCGCGACAGGATCCACAGATAGTCGCGGTTCGGGCCGCAAACCAGCGCGTAGCGATACGCCGGATCCAAGGCAATGACGTTGTAGCCGCCATAGAAGGGGCCGAAGAACGACACTTTCAGCGCCGCGACCTGCGGTGAACCGATAAAGTAGGCTTTGCCTTCGCTTTCTTGCCATTGCTGTTTTTGCGGATTGAAGCCGCGATTGATAACTTTCAGCCCGCCGTCGGCGCGCGGGCTGTAATGGGCGGTCACCTGCTGCAAACCGCGTTCAAAACGATGATCCAGACGTGCGATCTCATACCAGGTGCCGAGATAGCGCTGGCTGTCGAAATTGTTCACGACCTTGATGTCTTTAGGCGGGGAGACGCTGCAGGCGACGGAGAGCAGTGCGGAAAGCATGACGCAAAGCTTTGACCATAAACGCATCGGTGACTCCTGTTTACCGGGGGCGAGTAGACAGTGTAGCCGATGAGAAAAGGGCGGCCAACGGGCGTTGGCCACCCGAGCGGTTTACAGAGTGACGACGCCGATGACGGTGACGACGCTGAGGATTGCCGCCAGACCGTAGAACACCCACTTGCCGGCCGGCACGTGGATCTTCAGATCGTGCATCGCATGGTGGATGCGGTGCAGGCCGCACCACAGCGGCAGAATGATCATCAGCAGCAGGAACAGGCGGCCGATCAGGCTCTGGCAGAACGCCAGCACGCGCTCGTAACCCAGCGCTTCACCGGGGAACAGCCCCAGCGGCAGCAGAATGCCGACCAGCAGTACGATAGCCGGCGCGACGATCGCGCCCCACATGCCGCCGGCGCCGAACAATCCCCAGAAAACCGGCTCGTCGGAGCGTTTAGGTGCTTGATTTATCATGTTTCCTCCGGATTAGAACAGGGCCACGGCCAGGATGACCACGCTGACGACGATCGTGACGGCCCACAGCCCTTTCACGATGGGGCCCGGTCCCATTTTCTCGCTGTTGACCACGATATTGGCGGCCTTCGGCGCCAGATCGAACCAGGTTTTGGTGTGCAGCGCCGCCGCCAGCAATGCGACGACGTTGATTAACAGCACCAGCGGATTCTGCAAGAAACCGACGAAGCCGGCCCAGCTCTCGGCGCCGCCCTTCAGCGCGAACACGCCGTAGAGCAGCACGATGCTGAACCAGACCGCCAGCACCGAGGTGCCTTCGCGCAGCATGTAGAAACGGTAGAAGCCGAGCTTTTGCCACCAGGTGGGCGTCATGGTGCGCACATAGGGCTTACGTTGAGTTGTCATGGCAATTTTCTCCCTTATTGCGGCTTCAACATGGCGATCATGAAGTCTTTGGCGCTCTCCACCTTGCCTTGCTGGATAGCGGCGGCGGGATCGACGTGTTTCGGACAGACTTCGGAGCAATAGCCGACGAAGGTGCAGCTCCAGACGCCGTTTTGGCCGTTGAGCTGCGGCATGCGCTGTTTCTTGCCGTGGTCGCGGTTGTCCAGGTTATAGCGGTGCGCCAGCGTGATCGCCGCCGGGCCGATAAACTCGGGGTTGAGGCCGAACTGCGGGCACGCCGCATAGCACAGGCCGCAGTTAATGCAGCCGGAGAACTGGTGGTATTTGGCCATCTGCGCGGGAGTCTGCACGTTCGGGCCATCCTCCGGTTTGCGATCGTTGCCGATGATGTACGGTTTGATCGCCTCCAGGCTTTCGATGAAGTGGGTCATGTCGACCACCAGATCGCGCTCGATCGGGAAGTTGCCCAGCGCTTCGACCTTCATGCCGCCGACGTAGTCGCGCAGGAAGGTTTTGCACGCCAGCTTCGGCACGCGGTTGACCATCATGCCGCAGGAGCCGCAGATCGCCATGCGGCAAGACCAGCGGTAGGAGAGGTCCGGCGCCAGGTTATCCTTGATGTAGCCCAGCGCATCGAGCAACGAGGTCTGTTCGTCGTAAGGCACGGCGTAAGTGACGAAATGCGGCTCGGCGTCGCTTTCCGGGTTATAGCGCATGACTTCGATCTTCAGGGTTTGCATCTCAGCCATTTGCCTGCTCCTTATTCTTTTTCTCCTGCGCTTCGGCTTCTGCGCCGTAGACGCGTTTGGCCGGCGGCAGCTTGGTGATTTTCACGTCGCTGTATTCAAGACGCGGCGCGCCCTGCGGATTGTGGAATGCCAGCGTATGCTTGAGGAAGTTGACGTCGTCACGCTCGGTGCAGCCTTCGTCCAGGCGCTGGTGGGCGCCGCGCGACTCTTTGCGGTTAAATGCGGAGTGCGCCATGCATTCAGCGACGTCCAGACCATAACCCAGCTCGATGGTGTACAGCAGATCGGTATTGAACACGCTGGTGTTGTCGGTGATTTTGACGCGCTTGAAACGTTCTTTCAGCTCGGCCAGCTTATCGATGGTTTTTTGCATCAGCTCCGGCGTGCGGTAGATGCCGCAGCCTTCTTCCATCGACAGCCCCATTTCGTCGCGGATCTTCGCCCAGTTTTCGTTGCCTTCCTGCTTCATCAGGTTGCCCAGGCGGGTTTCGACGTCGCGGGTTTGCGCATCCAGCGCGCTGCCGTTGGCCGGCGCGGTTTCCAGCGCGCGGCGCGCCGCGTGCTCACCGGCGACGCGGCCGAACACCACCAGTTCCGCCAGCGAGTTGGAGCCGAGGCGGTTGGCGCCGTGCAGGCCGACGGAGGAGCACTCGCCGACCGCGAACAGCCCCTTGATGCGGGTTTCACAGTTCTGGTCGGTTTCAATGCCGCCCATGGTGTAGTGCGCGGTAGGGCGCACCGGGATCGGATCTTTCACCGGATCGACGCCGACGTAGGCTTTGGCCAGTTCACAGATGAACGGCAGCCGCTCCAGCAGCTTTTTCTCGCCCAGGTGGCGCAGATCGAGGTAGACCACGTCGCCGCGCGGGGTGGCGATGGTGCGGCCGGCGCGCCATTCGTGCCAGAAGGCCTGGGACACTTTATCGCGCGGGCCCAGCTCCATGTATTTGTTCTTCGGCTCGCCCAGTGGGGTTTCCGGGCCCATGCCGTAGTCTTGCAGGTAACGGTAGCCGTCTTTGTTCACCAGAATGCCGCCTTCGCCGCGGCAGCCCTCGGTCATCAGGATGCCGGAACCGGGCAGGCCGGTCGGGTGATACTGCACGAACTCCATGTCGCGCAGCGGTACGCCGTGGTGGAACGCCATGCCCATGCCATCCCCGGTCACAATGCCGCCGTTGGTATTGTAGCGGTAAACGCGCCCGGCGCCGCCGGTGGCCATCACCACCGCGTTGGCGCGGATCTGCACGCGGGTGCCTTCCATCATGTTGAGCGCCACCAGGCCGCGCGCCTGGCCGTCATCCACCAGGATATCCAGCACGAAGTGCTCGTCGAAGCGTTGGATTTGCGGGTATTTCAGCGAGGTCTGGAACAGGGTGTGCAGCATGTGGAAGCCGGTCTTATCGGCGGCGAACCAGGTGCGTTCGATCTTCATGCCACCGAAGCGCCGCACGTTGACCGAACCGTCCGGTTTACGGCTCCACGGGCAGCCCCACTGCTCAAGCTGGGTCATCTCGCGCGGGCACTGATGCACGAAGTGATCGACCACGTCCTGCTCGCACAGCCAGTCGCCGCCGGCGACGGTGTCGTGGAAGTGATAGTCGAAGGTATCGTGATCCTGGGTGACGGCGGCGGAGCCCCCCTCGGCGGCGACCGTGTGGCTGCGCATCGGGTAGACCTTAGAGATCAGCGCGATTTTCAGTTGGGGATTGGCTTCCGCTGCGGCTATTGCTGCACGTAAACCAGCGCCCCCGGCCCCAATAATGGCAAGATCGGCGTTAAAGGTTTGCACTGCATTCCTCCAATGTTCTTGTTAAGAACGGCAAGTTAAATATCTATGCTTAAAATTTAGCGAACTCTTCGGGTGCTAACTAATTGAACCGATTAATGTTGCTTAAAGGTTAAGGATAGATATCTCCCACCACTAATGGGGAATTAACTATACCTAAAGTTAAGTAGTCGAAATTTGATGTGATCGATTGTTTTGTCGATTAACGCTTGCCCGGCAGGCTTGTCTGTTTTTTTGCGCGTTCGGCCGGCTTTACCCTTTTTAACGCGCTTTTGCCGCCCTTTTATCGGAAATTGGCGTTATCGCCGGTTGCGCATCGTGAAGAATTTGTTTGGCTGCAAGGATGCGAGTAGACTGCATCCCCTGTTTGATTTCGGAGTTAATTACCATGAGCGAAACGGCAAGCTGGCAGCCTAGTGCACCCATCGCCAATTTGTTGAAACGCGCAGCGATTCTGGCTGAGATCCGGCGTTTCTTCGCCGATCGTGGCGTGCTGGAAGTTGAGACGCCCACCATGAGCCAGGCGACGGTCACCGACGTTCACCTGTTCCCGTTCGAGACGCGTTTCGTCGGGCCGGGAGCGGCAGAGGGCCTGACGCTATACATGATGACCAGCCCGGAATATCACATGAAGCGCCTGTTGGCGGCGGGCAGCGGCCCGATCTACCAAATGGGGCGCAGCTTCCGCAATGAAGAAGCCGGGCGGCATCACAACCCGGAATTCACCATGCTGGAGTGGTACCGTCCGCACTACGACATGTACCGCCTGATGAATGAGGTGGACGATCTGCTGCAACAGGTGCTGGACTGCGAGAGCGCGGAGACCCTGTCCTATCAGCAGGCGTTCCTGCGCCATCTGGACATCGATCCGCTGTCGGCGGAGAAGGCGCAGCTGCGCGAAGCGGCGGCCAAACTCGATCTGAGCAACATCGCCGATACCGAAGAAGATCGCGATACGCTGCTGCAGCTGCTGTTCACCGTGGGCGTGGAACCGCATATCGGCCGTGAAAAACCGGCGTTCGTGTACCACTTCCCGGCCAGCCAGGCGGCGTTGGCGGAGATCAGCACCGAAGACCACCGCGTGGCGGAGCGTTTCGAGGTGTACTTCAAGGGTATCGAGCTGGCGAACGGTTTCCGCGAGCTGACCGACGGCCGTGAACAACAGCAGCGCTTCGAGCAGGACAACCGCAAACGCGCGGAGCGCGGCCTGCCGCAGCAACCGATCGACTACAACCTGTTGGCGGCATTGCAGCACGGCATGCCGGAGTGTTCCGGCGTGGCGCTGGGCGTGGATCGTCTGGTGATGCTGGCGCTGGGCGCCGAGAGCCTGAGCGACGTATTAGCCTTCCCGGTCGGGATCGCCTGACGTTTCAGGCGGCGAAAAAGCAAAAAGGGGGTCGGCATTTGCCGACCCCCTTTTTTATCGCGAGAAGCGCTTATAGCCCCCCGGCGTCGCGCTTGGTGTTCGGCGCCGGCGTGGACGGCGGCGTGCGGCCGTTGTTGGTTAGCCGCGACAGCGTCTCGGTACGCACCTGGAACGGCGGGTACGGCAGCGTGATGCCGTGCTCGCGGTAGCCCGCCAGGATCAGTTGGTGGATCTCATGGCGCAGCGGCATACGGTGGCCCATCTCGGCGGCGTAAATACGCATCTCGAAGATCTGAATGCCTTGTTGCAGATCGACCAGATAGACCTCCGGCGCCGGGTTATCCAGCACCAGCGCGCAGCGCTCGGCGGCGTTCATCAGGATCTTGGTCACTTCTTCGCTGTTGGCCTCGCCCGGCGCCGGTACGGTCAGCACCACACGGGTCAGGGTATCCGACAGCGACCAGTTGACGAACTGCTCGGTGATAAACGCTTTGTTCGGCACGATGATCTCTTTGCGGTCCCAGTCCGAGATGGTGGTGGCGCGGGTATTGATCTTGGTGACGGTGCCGGTCAGATTGCGGATCGTCACGGTGTCGCCGATGCGGATCGGTTTCTCGAACAGGATGATCAAGCCGGAGATGAAGTTGGAGAAGATCTCCTGCATGCCGAAGCCCAACCCCAGACTGAGCGCGGTAACCACCCACTGCAGTTTCGACCATTCGATGCCGATCCAGGCAAAGCTGAGCACCGCGCCGAACAGCAGCAGCAGGTACTTGGTGATGGTGGTGATGGCGTAGCCGGTGCCCGGGGACAGATCCAGGTGCTGCAGCACCGCCAGCTCCAGCAGCGCCGGCAGGTTGCGCACCAGCTGCATGGTGATGATCAACACCAGAATGGCGATCAGAACCGCGCCGAGGGTGATCGGATGGGCGGTTTCCACGCCGTTCACCGTCGAGGTTACGTCCCACAGCGAGATGTTTTCCAGGAAGGCGAACGCGGAGTGGATCTCCGACCACAGTACGATCACCGACACCAGCGCGATCAGCGTCAGGATCGAACGCACCAGCCGCAGCGACTGGGCGCTGATGGTGTCCAGATCGAAGTCCGAATCGTCCGGATCGATGGCGCCTTCGGTGCTGTTCGGGGTATGTGAAGTTTCGTCTTCGCCGCGGGCGCGCTGGGCCAGAATGTCGGCGCGGCGCTGCTTGGCGCGATCGAAGGCGATGCGCCGCCGCTGGATCAACATCCAACGGCGGATGATGTGGTAGACGACCAGCAGCAGGAACCAGATCGCCACCGAAGTTTCCAGACGCGCCAACAGCGCCTGCGCGGTGGTGAGGTAACCGACGGTCGAGGCCAGCGCCGCCAGCAGCGGCGCCGACAGCAGCAGCCCCCAGAAGGCGCTGTTGAGCATGTTGTCGCCGGAGCCGTTTTTATCCAGATACAGCGGAATGCCGGCGCGTTTCAGGCTGTGGGTGACCAGCGCCAGCGCCAGACACAGCAGGATGAAGCACAGCCGCCCCAGGGTGTTGGCGAACTCGCGTTCTTTCAGGCTATCGAAGGTGATCAGCGCCATGATCAGCGGCACGATCAGCCAGATCGACATCTTGTAGTAGCGCATGGCGCGCGAAACCTGCTTCGCCGGCCAGCGGAAGTGCACGATGAACAGCCCCTGCGGGTGGGCGAAGGCGGCGCAGATCATGCAGATCCACAGGATCGGCAGCGTGGCGGTTACCCCTTTGCCGATCGCTTCCGCCACCGGGTAGTTCCAGGCGCTTTGCAGGCCGTAACCGAGCGCGGCCCACAGCACCGGCAGCGGCATCGCCACCAGAATCGACCAGAACACGGTGCGCACCGTCAGGAAGAATTCGTCCTGCGTCACCTTGCCGACGCGGCTGCTCGCGCGCTCGAGGAAGGCGTGGTAGTGCTTGCGCGAGCTGATGCTGAAAATCACCAGCAGCAGGGCGCCGAAGATCGGGATCAGCGTTTCGCGGCTGGTCACCATCATCATGAAGGCGCCGCCGAGTTGAGACAGCGTGTCCAGCGACAGGACGCGCGTCAGATCGTGCGCCACGTTGAGCGGGTAGGAGAAGTTGATCGGATTGACGTCCGGCACCCAGAACAGATAGCGGTGGGTGGCATCGCGAATTTCGTTCAAGGCTTCGATCAGCTGGGTGTTGGCCACCTTCAGCTTGGTCAGCTCGAGGATTTGGGTGTCGCAACCGGACAGCAGCGAATTGAGCAGCTCGCGCTGGGTGCGCAGCTGGGCATCGACGATGCGTTGCTCCTGGTTGGTCAGCGCGCTGCCGTCGTCGCGTTTGAATTCGCGCTGCGACAGTTTTTCCAGCTGGTTTTCAAACTGCAGGCGCTGCACGCGCAGTTGGGCCATGTCGCCGTCCAGCTGTTGCGGCTTGGGCATTTCCGGCAGTGTCGCCACCTGGGCGCGCAGGGTTTCCCCCAGCGCCGACGACGAACCGAGCCACTGGGCCTGCTCGATGATGGTGCTCAGCGCCTGGCGCACCTGCAGCGTCTGCGCCGCCGCCTGCCGCTGCTGCGATGAAATCAGATCCATGCGCTGCGCCTGGCTGTTCAGCGCGGCGGACAGTTCGCGGTTGATCTGCAGCTGCTGGCTGATGCTTTTTGGCAAATCGCCGTTCTGCTCGGCTAACTGCTCGGTTTTTTCCAGCGCCAGCTCTGCTTCGCGTTGGCGTTGGGCGTTGAGGTTATTGCGCAGCGCCTGCAGCTGAACGTCTATTTTCTCGTGGCGCTTTTTATAGACCTCGGCGCGCATGCGCGCCAGCTCCTGACGGTTGTTGGCCGACAGCTGCGCCAGCTCCAGCTCGTCCACTTTGGCTTTGCGCGCCGCGGCTTCGGTCTGCAGCAGGGCCAGGGCGGCCTGCGCATACGGCGTGGTCGGGTTGGCGGGCTGCGCCTGCAGGCGGCGCTGCACTTCCGTCAGCGCACGGCGGGCGTCGGTCTGCTGCTGCGGCAGCTGGCCGAGCGAATCGCTGATCTCCCGCGTGCGATCCTGTTCTTGCTGCAGCAGGCGCGCCTGTTCCAGCAGCAGGCTGCTGGTTTGCAGGATCTGCTGTTCCAGCTCGGCGGCCGGCAGATCGTCGCCGTTAGGCAGGATCTTGTTGCTTTCCAGCACCAGCTGACGGCGCAGCTCCTGCGTCATCTTCGGAAAATCGTCGATCACCCTCTGATACTGCTCGGAGCGAGTCTGCGACTCTTTGCGCTCCGTCAGCCAGTTGAGGGCGCTTTGCAGCGCCTCGGTGGTTTCCGCCTGATTCGGCGCGTTTTTGCTGCTTTCCGCCTGCTTCAGCTCCTGTTTGAGCTGGGTCTCGGTCGGCACGGGGGCGGCCAGCGCCGGTTGCCACAGCAGGCAACCGAGCAAAAGCGTGATGAAAAGGCGCACGGCGTCGATTCCTTTAGAGCGGGGTCTGTGGCGTTTCAGCGGCGGCCGGGATTTCGGCGAAGGCTTCACCCATGCGGGTGACGGTGCCGTTATGCAGCTGCGGCGCAAACTGCACGCTGCCTGCGGTAAACAGGTTGATCACCGTGGAGCCGAGTTTGAAACGGCCCATCTCGGCGCCTTTTTCCAGCGCGATGGCGCCTTCTTCGCCGGCGGCCGGGTAGGTCCAGCGCTTGATGATGCCTTCGCGCGGCGGCGTGACGGTGCCGGCCCAGACGGTTTCGATGCTGCCGACGATGGTGGCGCCGACCAGGATTTGCACCATCGGCCCAATGTCGGTGTCGAATACGCAGATCACGCGCTCGTTGCGCGCGAACAGATTAGGCACGTTGGCGGCGGTGAGCGGGTTGACCGAGAACAAATCGCCCGGCACATAGATCATTTCGCGCAGCACGCCGGCGCACGGCATGTGTACGCGGTGATAGTCGCGCGGCGCCAGATAGGTGGTGGCGAACAGGCCGTTGCGGAACGGCTCGGCCAACAGATAGTTGCCGGCCAGCAGCGCTTCGAGGCTGTAGTGGTGGCCTTTGGCCTGGAAGATTTGATCGTCGCGGATCGGGCCGAGCTGGCTGATGGCACCATCGGCAGGCAGCGCCAGCCAGTTGGCGTCGGCGACGATGGGGCGCGCGCCGTCGCGCAGCGGGCGCACGAAGAAATCGTTGAAGGTGGCGTAAGACGCCAGGTCCGGATTTTGCGCTTCCTGCATGTCCACGCGGTAGAAGCGGGCGAAGGTTTTGACCACCAGTTGGGTCAGCCAGCCGGCCCGTTTGTCGGCGCCCCAGCCCGCCAGGCGGGTCAGCGCCAGCTTCGGCAGCCAATATTGCAGTTTAATCTTGATGCTATCCAGCACGTTAACCTCGTGAATCAGGGTAAAGGGCGCGCATTGTAACGAGGGCTCCGCCGTCGTCAATGCTCGCTCGTCAGTGTCAGTCTGCGGCGTCCGTGAAGTTCTTGCGAACCTTCACCTGCGCCATGCTTTCCAGAATACGGTGATAGTTGTCGAACCGCTCTTGCGCGATATCGCCTTTCTCCATCGCCGCGCGAATGGCGCAGCCGGGATCGGTATCGTGGCGGCAGTCGCGGAATTTGCAACCGCCTAAATAATCACGGAATTCGACAAAGCCGCGGGTGATTTGTTCCGGCTCCAGGTGCCACAGGCCAAACTCGCGCACCCCCGGGGAGTCGATCACGTCGCCGCCGTGCTGGAAATGGTACAGCCGCGCGGCGGTGGTGGTATGTTGCCCGAGGCCCGAGACGTCGGAAACCTGATTTACCAGAATTTGCTCTTCAGACGGCGGCAGCAGCGCGTTCAGCAAGCTGGACTTGCCGACCCCGGACTGACCGGCGAAGATGCTGATGCGCCCGGCCAGCGCCTGTTCGAACTCCGCCATGCCTTCCCGCGTTTGGCTGGAGACTTCCAGCACCCGGTAGCCAATCTTGCGATAGATATCCATCATGCCGTCGACCAGCTTGCGCGCTTCGGCGTCCAGCAGGTCAATTTTGTTGAGCACGATCAGCGGCTCGACTTCGAGCGTTTCGCAGGCCACCAGATAACGGTCGATGATGTTCAGTGACAGCTCGGGCAGGATCGCCGACACGATGACGATCTGATTGATATTGGCGGCGATCGGCTTCACGCCGTCATAGAAGTCCGGGCGCGTCAGCACCGAGGTGCGTTCGTGCACCGCTTCCACAATGCCTTTTACCCCTTCATGGGCGCCCAGGCCGGGGCGCCACACCACGCGATCGCCGGTCACCAGCGAACGCAGCGTGCGGCGGATGTTGCAGCGGTGCTGAGTGCCATCCGGCGCCTCAACGTCGGCGTGCATGCCGAAACGGCTGATGACGACGCCTTCCTGCGGCTCGCCCAGCTGGGAATCATCCGGTTCCGGTTTGTTATCGGCGCGCTTCAGACGGCGCTGATGGTTCGCCTGCACGCGGCGTTGCTGACCTTTGGACAGTTTGTTCTTACTCACTGCGCCTCACTTGAATCGGTTTTATACCTTTACGTATACGCACAGCCGCGGCGGGGGACTTGCCCCGGGCGCAGCCTTGAACCCGTCAGGGTATATGTCGCCCATGGCGACCAAAAAGACTATGATACACGCTATTTTATATTAAATAACCGTTGTTAGCCGCCGGCTGCGGCGCGTCGCCATCGGCGGCGGCCGTCGTCTCGTCCGCACAGCGTTTTTCTCTCGGCTTTTAGGCAGGAAACATCATGACAGCAAACGAAAATAACCTGATTTGGATCGATTTGGAGATGACCGGGCTGGATCCCGAGCGTGACCGCATTATCGAGATCGCCACGCTGGTCACCGACGCCAATCTGAACATCCTGGCGGAAGGGCCGGTGATCGCCGTGCACCAATCCGACGAGCAGCTGGCCTTGATGGACGAGTGGAACGTGCGCACCCATACCGGCAGCGGGCTGGTGGAGCGGGTGAAAGCCAGCCGGCAGGACGATCGCGCCGCCGAGCTGGAAACCATCGCCTTCCTGCAGCAATGGGTGCCGGCCGGCAAATCACCGATCTGCGGCAACAGCGTGGGCCAGGATCGCCGTTTCCTGTTCCGCTACATGCCGGAGCTGGAGGCCTACTTCCATTACCGCTACCTGGACGTCAGCACGCTGAAAGAACTGGCGCGCCGTTGGAAGCCGGAAATTCTCGGCGGCTTTAAGAAGCAGGGCACCCATCAGGCGCTGGATGACATCCGCGAATCGGTGGCCGAACTGGCTTATTACCGCGAACATTTCATTCAGCTTTAAGGCGATGGCGGCCTCTGCGGGGAAAAAACGCCGTTTTTAGCCGCTTAATTCGCCAATCTGGCGCTTTAATCGGCAATCAAACAAAAATCGCGTTTTTTTGCTTTCAGGGGCTTGCGACAAAAAGGATTTCTCGTATAATGCGCACCCCGTACCGATGAAGAATTTCGTAACGTTCCACCATCGATACGCCGGGCGGGAATAGCTCAGTTGGTAGAGCACGACCTTGCCAAGGTCGGGGTCGCGAGTTCGAGTCTCGTTTCCCGCTCCAAATTCAACAATGTCGCGATGCGGCATGATGAATAAATAAAGCAGTATCAAGCAGTACCTATGCGACGCGGGAATAGCTCAGTTGGTAGAGCGCAACCTTGCCAAGGTTGAGGTCGCGAGTTCGAGCCTCGTTTCCCGCTCCAAAAATTCAAAGGTCACGCCAGTGTTTGGTGACCGGATGCCAAAAGCATCTCAATGCGGGAATAGCTCAGTTGGTAGAGCACGACCTTGCCAAGGTCGGGGTCGCGAGTTCGAGTCTCGTTTCCCGCTCCAATTTTCTCTTCGTTTCAAACTCAAATCCAACGCCTTCTCCGGCGCGGGTTTTTGTCCCGTTTTACACACCTGCTAAAAACGTTGTGAACAGAGTTATCCACAGCCTCTGTACATAAACCCGCCAGCCTGAAAAATCAACGTCATACAAATTAAATATTTATATATTTGATTTATAAGCTTATTTATTTATCCCAAAACGTTATGCCGATCACTTGCTCTTTTTGTTGCAGTTGAAAGACAACGTGTTTTTATTTTTATGCACAAATCCACAGAGTGAGATTTCGGGCGATACGCCCGCGCGGCGCACCCCGTCAGGCATCCCTTGGCAAACCTTTTTCCACAGCCCGTATCAACCGTTTTTTCTGCGCCGTTTGCACCTCGATGCCCTGTGCTTCACGGCGAGCGAGCTGTTGCGCCAGTGCCCAGTGGATATGTTCGTCCAGCATGGCGTCCTGGCCCAAACGCGTGCGCAGCGCGAGCACGATGCTGTCCTCATAAGGCGCATTGCCCAGCGCCACGGCGATATTGCGCAGCCAGCGCAGGTGACCGATGCGGCGTATCGCCGAGCCTTCGGTGATGCGCAGGAATTTTTCTTCCGTCCAACTGAACAGATCGATCAGCTGCGGCGCATGCAGCGCGGCGCGCGGGCTGAAATCGTCTTCGTCGGTGAGTTGCGAAAATCGGTTCCACGGGCAGATCAGCTGGCAGTCGTCGCAGCCGTAGATACGGTTGCCGAGAAGCGGCCGGAATTCCTCCGGGATCGCGCCTTCCAGTTCGATGGTCAGATAGGAAATGCAGCGCCGGGCATCGACGGTGTAGGGCGCGACGATGGCCCCGGTCGGGCAAGTGGTGATGCAGGCGACGCAGCGGCCGCACTGCTCTTCCTGCGGCTGATCCACCGGCAGCGGCAGGTCGATCAGCAGTTCGCCGAGGAAAAACCAGGATCCGGCTTCGCGGTTAAGAATTAGTGAGTGTTTACCAACCCAGCCGATGCCCGCCTTGGCGGCCAGCGCGCGCTCCATGACCGGCGCCGAGTCGACAAAGGGGCGGAAATTCAGTTCGCCGCAGTAGGCCTGGATCTGATCGCCCAACTTTTTCAGGCGCTGACGCAACAGCTTGTGATAATCGCGCCCCAGCGCATAGCGGCTGACGTAGCCCAATTGCGGGTTCTGCAGGGTGCTGGCGAACGCCGCCTTGGCCGGCAGATAGTTCATGCGCACGCTGATCACCCGCAGCGTGCCTGGCAACAGCTCGTGAGGGCGTGCGCGCAGCATGCCGTGGCGCGCCATCCACTCCATCTCGCCGTGGTACTGTTTGTCGAGCCAGGCCTGCAGCTTCGGCTCTTCCAGGCTGAGATCGGTATCGCAGATGCCAACCTGCTGGAATCCTAGCGATTGCCCCCATTGCTTGATATGTTGGGCGAGTTGATGGAGATCGAGGGGGTGCGTCATGACGGGCCACAGTGAAAAAGCATACGCTGACAGTTTACCACACTCTGTCTGGCCTGCGGATTGGATCCGTCGTTCGGAACCTGCGGCGGCGGCCTCGCTCGGTCTTTCTCTTTACGATTTAATGCTGCGCGCCGGTCAGGCGGCCTACGTACTGGCGCGCGACACTTATCCCTGCTGCAACCACTGGCTGGTGCTCTGTGGCCACGGCAACAACGGCGGCGACGGCTATGTGGTGGCGCGTTTGGCGAAGGCGGCGGGCGTGCAGGTGACGGTGATCGCCTGCGAAGGCGCACGCCCTTTGCCGCCGGAGGCCGCAGCGGCCCGCGAGGCCTGGCTGGCCGCCGGCGGCGATATTCTGCCGGCGAACAGCCGCTGGCCGGCATCCGTCTCTCTTATTATCGACGGTCTGTTAGGCACCGGCCTGGGCAGTGCGCCGCGTGCGCCTTACGATGCGCTGATCGAGGCCGCCAACCGCCATTCGGCGCCGGTGGTGGCGCTCGATATTCCGTCCGGGCTGCTGGCGGAAAGCGGCGCGGCGCCGGGCGCGGTCGTGCGTGCCGCGCATACCGTCACGTTCATTGGCCTCAAGCCGGGCTTGCTGACCGGGCAGGCGCGCGACTGGGTCGGGCAACTTCATCAGAATACGCTAGGCTTATCGGATTGGTTGGCGAAGCAACCGGAACAGATTCAGCGGCTTACCGCCGAGGCGTTGCCGCGCTGGCTGCATCCGCGGCGCCCCTGCGCCCATAAGGGCGAGCATGGCCGTCTGCTGCTGGTGGGCGGCGACCGCGGATTCGGCGGCGCCATTCGCATGGCGGCGGAAGCGGCGCTGCGCAGCGGGGCTGGATTGGTGCGAGTGCTTACTCACATTGAGCACGTCGCGCCGCTGCTGGCGGCCAGGCCGGAGTTGATGGCGCAGGCGCTGGACGAGACGGCCTTGCGGCAGGCGATGCAATGGGCGGACGTGCTGGTGATTGGCCCGGGGCTGGGCCAGGCTGAGTGGGGCAAAAACGCCTTGAACGTGCTGCAAACCAGCGATAAACCGGCCTTGTGGGACGCCGATGCGCTGAACTTGCTGGCATTAAATCCCGAGAAACGGCAGAATCGCGTGATGACTCCGCATCCCGGAGAGGCGGCGCGGCTGTTGAGCTGCAGCACTGCCGACATCGAGAGTGATCGCTTACTTGCCGTGCGTAACCTGACGGCGCGCTACGGCGGCGTGGCGGTGCTGAAAGGCGCCGGCACGCTGATCGCCGATGAGCAGGGCCAGATGGCGATCGCCGACGTCGGCAATGCCGGCATGGCCTCCGGCGGCATGGGCGATGTGCTGTCGGGCATCATCGGCGGTTTGCTGGCGCAAAAGCTCTCGCTGTATGATGCCGCCTGTGCGGGCTGCGTCGTACACGGCGCGGCCGGCGATCGCGTAGCGGAAAGACAAGGAACAAGAGGCATGTTGGCGACCGATTTACTGCCGGACATCCTTCATTTCGTTAACCCTGAGTGGGCAAAATAGACTTTATCGAATGAAAGAACTCGTTTTACCTCTGCCGGACGAGGCAGCGACTGTCGCTTTGGGCACCACTTTGGCCAAGGCCTGCGATCGCGCCAGCGTCATCTATCTCTACGGCGACCTGGGCGCCGGTAAAACCACCTTCAGCCGTGGCTTCCTGCAGGCGTTGGGGCATCAGGGCAATGTCAAAAGCCCGACCTACACGCTAGTGGAGCCCTATGCCTTGCAGCCCTTGGCGGTATATCACTTCGATCTGTATCGCCTGGCCGATCCGGAAGAGCTTGAATTTATGGGCATTCGCGATTACTTCGCGCAAGACGCCATCTGCCTGGTCGAATGGCCACAGCAGGGCACCGGCGTGCTGCCGGAGCCGGATCTGGCGCTGCACCTCAGCTATCAGGGCGAGGGGCGAGAGGCGAAGATCGAGGCGATTTCTGCTTACGGCAGCCAGCTGTTAGACCGTATTCATGGATCACAGGGATGATGCTGCAATGACGCATGCGTTGAAAAAATTTGCGGTCATCATGCTGATCGCCGTGCTGGGGCCGCTCGGCGCGTTGAGCGCGCTGGCGGCGTCCTCGCTGTCCGATATCAAAGTGTCCAACGCCCAGCGCGAAGCGACGGTGTCGGTGAGCTTCAATGGCCCGCCGGACTACGCGTTTTTCCCGCTGCACGGCCCGGAGCGCGTGGTGCTGGACGTCAACCAGAAAGGCAAGGTCGGCGGGCTGCCGCTCAATTTCAGCGGCCAAAACCTGGTGAAAAGCATTCGCTCCAGCGCGCCGAAAGACGCTCAGAGCGTGCGCCTGGTGTTTGATCTGACTCAGCGCGCTAAAACCCGCGTCTCCACCCGCCAGAACGGCGGCGTGCACACCGTGGTATTCACCCTTACGGCCGAAGGCGGCGTCAATACCGTGGCGCGTAAAGCGCCGGTCCAAACGCCTGCGCCGGTCGCCGTCAGCCAACCGCCGCGTCAGGCGCCGGTCGCGGTGCGTGAAGCGCCGGAGCCGCCGCTGCGCAAAGCGCCGACGGGATCGAATCCCTTTACCAATAAACAGAGCGTTGTCGCGGGCACCGCCACTGAGGTGACGCCGCGCAGCAGCCGCGTTTCCGCCGGTTCCGGCGATCGGGTGGTAGTGGCGATTGACGCCGGCCACGGCGGCCAGGATCCGGGCGCCATCGGCCCGAGCGGGTTGAAAGAAAAGAATGTCACTATCGCCATCGCGCGCCGCCTGCAGGCGATGCTGGACGCCGATCCGCAGTTCAAGCCGGTGCTGACACGTAACGGCGACTATTTTATTTCGGTGATGGGGCGTTCCGACGTTGCGCGTAAACAGGGCGCCAACGTGCTGGTCTCCATCCACGCCGACGCCGCGCCAAACCGCAGCGCCAGCGGGGCTTCCGTCTGGGTGCTGTCCAATCGCCGCGCCAACAGCGAAATGGCCGGTTGGCTCGAACAGCATGAGAAGCAGTCCGAGCTGCTCGGCGGCGCCGGCGACTTGCTGGCCAACAGCCAGGCCGATCCTTATCTGAGCCAGGCGGTGCTGGATCTGCAGTTCGGCCACTCGCAGCGCGTTGGCTACGATGTGGCGGTGAAGGTGCTGCAGCAGCTGCAGAGCGTCGGATCGTTGCATAAACGCCGGCCGGAACACGCCAGCCTGGGCGTGCTGCGTTCGCCGGATATTCCATCGCTGCTGGTGGAAACAGGATTTATCAGTAATAGCACGGAGGAGCGGCTGCTGGGCAGTAGCGCGTATCAGGAGAAGATTGCCAAGGCCATTCATAACGGCCTGCGCAGCTACTTCCTGGCGCATCCGCTGCAAGCCGACCCAAAGGTGGAAAACCGACCGCTGGACGTCGCAGCGGCGGTTAACACCTCAACACCAGACGTGCGCCAGCCTGAGCCTATCGTCAGCTCGGCCGGCGCGAGCCGCAGCGTAAGCGGCAAGACCCAGATCCACGTGGTGAAACGGGCGGAGACGCTGTCCGGCATCGCCGACAGCTACGGCACGACCATGGCGGCGCTGCGGGATCTGAACAAACTGAAGAAAGACGGCGTGTGGGTCGGGCAACGCCTGAAGGTGCCGGCGGGGAAAACCGCCGCCGTCACCGCCGTCGCCAAAGCGAAAACGCCGGCGAAGAAGCCGTCTAAACATAAAGTGGCCCGCGGGGACACGCTGTCCTCCATCGCTTCTCGCTACGGGGTCAGCGTCGGCGATTTGAAACGGGTCAATAATCTGAAGTCGGACGTCGCGCCGCTGGATCGGACGCTGACCATTCCGCAGGCCTAGCGCCACCGCTACAGGAGTCAGCATGCCTATCCAGGTGTTACCGCCACAGCTCGCCAACCAGATCGCCGCCGGAGAGGTGGTCGAACGCCCCGCGTCGGTCGTCAAAGAGCTGGTGGAAAACAGCCTGGACGCCGGTGCGACGCGCATCGATATCGATATCGAACGCGGCGGCGCCAAGTTGATCCGCATTCGCGACAACGGCTGCGGCATCGGCAAGGACGATCTGGCGCTGGCGCTGGCGCGGCACGCCACCAGTAAAATCAGCACGCTCGACGACCTGGAAGCGATCGTCAGCCTCGGTTTTCGCGGCGAAGCGCTGGCCAGCATCAGCTCGGTTTCCCGTTTGGCCCTGACGTCGCGCACCGCAGACCAGAGCGAAGCGTGGCAAGCCTATGCCGAAGGGCGCGAACAGGCGGTGACGGTCAAACCCGCCGCGCACCCGGTCGGCAGCACGCTGGAAGTGCTGGATCTGTTTTACAACACCCCGGCGCGCCGCAAATTCATGCGCACCGAGAAAACCGAATTCGGCCATATCGATGAAGTGGTGCGGCGCATCGCGCTGGCGCGCTTCGATGTGGCGATCAACCTCAGCCACAACGGCAAACTGATCCGCCAATATCGGGCGGCGAAGGAAGAAAGCCAGCACGAGCGCCGTTTGGGCAGCATCTGCGGCCCGGCGTTTTTGCAGCATGCGCTGAACATCGACTGGCAGCATGGCGATCTGAGCATCCGCGGTTGGGTGGCGGATCCGGACGGGGCGCGCCAGCTGGGTGAAATGCAGTATTGCTACGTCAACAGCCGCATGATGCGCGATCGCTTGATCAACCACGCCATTCGTCAGGCCTATCAGGATCAGCTGAAAGACGATCAGCAGCCCGCTTACGTGTTGTATCTGGAGGTGGATCCGCACCAGGTGGACGTCAACGTTCATCCCGCCAAGCACGAGGTGCGTTTCCATCAGGCGCGGCTGGTGCACGATTTTATCTACCAGGCGGTGACCACGGTGCTGCAACAGGCCGGGCAGACGCCGTCGCTGCCGCTGGCGGAAGCGCCTGACGAGGCGCCTGCGCCGGTCTGGCAGCAGGAAAACCGCGTCGCCGCCGGCGGCAACCATTTTTCACAGCCGGCGCCGCGTCGCGAAACGCCGCCACCGGCCGGCGCTGCCCGCGAGCGCGCGCCGCAGCCCGGTTGGCAAACGGCGGGCGGTTACCAGAAACGCGAAGGCGAGCTGTACGGCAAACTGATGCGGCCTGCCGCCGAGCCGCAGGCTGAGGCCGCGCCGGAAGCCCCGAGTCGGCCGCCGCTGTTCCCACCGGTGAAAGCCGCCGTGGAAACGCCGTTGGCGAGCGGGCAACACAGCTTTGGCCGGGTGCTTATGATCCATCCGCCGTGCTACGCGCTGATTGAACAGCGCCAGCAGCCGGCGTTGCTCAACCTGACGGTGGCCGAGCGCTGGCTGCGCCAGGCGCAGCTCAATCCGCCGACGGAAGGGCTGCGGCCGCAGCCGCTGCTGATCCCAGTCAAGCTGACGTTGGACAAGAACGAAGCGGCGGCCATCGCGCGGCATCAGGCGCTGCTGACGATGATGGGGCTGGATTTGCAGACGGATCACGGCCGTGTGACGCTGCGCGCAGTGCCTTTACCATTACGCCAACAAAATTTACAAAAACTGATACCCGAACTGTTAGGCTATCTGGCCGAGCATCAGGAGATGTCGCCCGCGGTGTTGGCCACCTGGCTCGCTCGCCGTCTCGGCAGCGAACATGAACAGTGGAACACCTCGCAAGCGATACAATTGCTGACCGACGTTGAACGACTTTGCCCGCAGCTGGTCAAATCGCCACCGAGCGGACTTTTACAACCCGTTGATTTACAGGCCGCACTGGCGGCCCTCAAGCATGACTGAAACTGAAATGACATCACGTCCCCCGGCTATTTTCATTATGGGGCCGACCGCCTCGGGCAAGACCGCGCTGGCGATCGCGCTGCGCGAGCGCCTGCCGGTGGAACTGATCAGCGTCGATTCCGCGCTGATTTATCGCGGCATGGATATCGGCACCGCCAAGCCGAGCGCCGAAGAATTGGCGCAGGCGCCGCATCGGCTGATCGATATTCGCGATCCCGCCGAAGCTTACTCGGCTGCGGAGTTCCGCGCCGATGCGCTGAAAGAGATGGCCGATATCACCGCCGCCGGCCGCATTCCGCTGTTGGTGGGTGGCACCATGTTGTATTTCAAGGCGTTGCTGGAAGGATTGTCGCCGTTGCCGTCCGCCGATCCCGCGGTGCGCGAGCGCATCGAACGGCAAGCGGCGGAGCAGGGCTGGGAGGCGTTGCACCGTCAGTTACAGGCGATCGATCCGGTCGCGGCAGTGAGAATTCATCCGAATGATCCGCAGAGACTGTCCAGAGCACTGGAAGTTTTTTTTATTTCGGGTAAAACTTTAACGGAACTGACTAAAATTTCGGGTGAATCGTTACCGTATCAAGTTCACCAATTTGCGATAGCGCCGACCAGCCGTGAGTTGATCCATCAACGCATCGAGCTGCGGTACCATCAAATGTTGGCGGCGGGTTTTGAGACGGAAGCGCGTGCACTTTTCGCACGGGGTGATTTGCATACGGACTTGCCCTCCATTCGCTGTGTCGGTTACCGCCAGATGTGGTCATACTTGTCTGGTGAAATTAGTTACGATGAGATGGTTTATCGTGGTATTTGCGCAACACGTCAGTTGGCTAAACGCCAGATGACCTGGTTACGGGGTTGGGAGTCGGTCCATTGGTTGGACAGTGAAAAGCCGGGAGAGGCTTTGGACTCGGTGACACAGGTTGTTAGTGCATAGGTTGGGTGATTGTGTACAATTGCTGAGTATTCAGCGCGCAAATTTTTTACGTCGTTTATTTTAGAGCCGACAGGTTCTTAGTTACAAACAACAAGCAAATAAGGAAAAGATAGAATGGCTAAGGGGCAATCTTTGCAAGATCCGTTCCTGAACGCATTGCGTCGTGAACGTGTTCCGGTTTCTATTTATTTGGTGAATGGTATTAAGCTGCAAGGCCAGATTGAGTCTTTTGACCAGTTTGTCATCCTGTTGAAGAACACGGTTAGCCAGATGGTGTACAAGCACGCTATCTCTACCGTTGTCCCGTCACGCCCGGTCTCGCATCACAGCAACAATCCGAGCGGCGGTTCAAGCAACTATCACCATGGTAACAATCCGTCTGCGCAGCAACAGCCGCAGCAGGAAAGCGATGACGCTGAATAAAGCGCGTTGCAAGTCAACCATGACGGGGAGCATAAGCAGCCGCGTGCTGTTTATGTCCCCCAAACTCACGGTGAGTGTCCGTTTGAGAGGTTGCACGCTTGTTTGACCGTTATGAAGCCGGTGAGCAGGCCGTACTGGTTCATATCTATTTCTCGCAAGACAAAGATACGGAAGATCTCAGCGAGTTCGAATCGCTGGTCTCCTCAGCCGGTGTCGAAGCTTTGCAAGTGGTGACTGGTAGCCGCAAAGCCCCGCATCCGAAGTACTTTGTCGGCGAAGGAAAGGCCGAAGAAATTGCAGATGCGGTGAAAGCCAGCGGCGCGTCTGTTGTCCTGTTTGATCATTCCCTTTCCCCGGCGCAGGAAAGAAACCTCGAGCGCCTGTGCGAATGCCGGGTGATCGATCGCACCGGGCTGATTTTAGACATTTTCGCCCAGCGTGCCCGCACCCATGAAGGTAAGCTGCAGGTGGAGCTGGCGCAGCTGCGTCACATCGCCACGCGTCTGGTACGCGGCTGGACGCACCTGGAGCGGCAAAAAGGGGGGATAGGCCTGCGCGGGCCGGGGGAAACCCAGCTTGAGACCGACCGTCGCCTGTTACGCGATCGCATCAGCTTGATTCTGCGCCGCCTGGAGCGGGTAGAGAAGCAGCGTGAACAAGGCCGACGTGCGCGGACCCGCGCCGATGTGCCGACCGTATCGCTGGTGGGCTATACCAACGCCGGCAAATCCACCCTGTTTAACCGAATAACGTCTGCCGAGGTGTATGCGGCGGACCAGCTATTTGCCACCCTGGATCCTACGTTGCGGCGCATTGATGTGCCGGACGTGGGGGATACCGTGTTGGCGGATACCGTAGGCTTTATCCGGCACCTGCCGCACGATCTGGTGGCCGCCTTCAAGGCGACGCTGCAGGAGACGCGCCAGGCCTCTTTGCTGCTGCACGTCATCGACGCGGCGGATCCGCGCGTCGACGAGAACATCGACGCGGTGAACACCGTGCTGGCGGAGATAGACTCGGATGAAATCCCTACACTGTTAGTGATGAACAAAATAGATATGCTGGACGATTTTGTGCCGCGTATCGACCGCAACGATGAAAACCTGCCGATCCGGGTGTGGCTGTCCGCCGCCAGCGGAGAGGGTATTCCGTTGCTGTATCAGGCGTTGACGGAGCGCTTATCGGGGGAGATCGCGCATTACGAATTGCGCTTACCGCCACGGGCAGGCCGTCTTCGCAGCCGTTTTTACCAGCTTCAGGCGATTGAAAAAGAGTGGAACGAAGAGGACGGCAGCATTGGCGTGGTGGTGCGAATGCCGATCGTCGAATGGCGTCGTCTCTGCAAGCAAGAACAGGACCTGATTGACTTTATCGTATGATCATATCCTGTTACATTTATGCTTCGCGAAAGCCTGAAGTACCCAATCACAGAATATGGAGCTAAAACATGGCGTGGAATCAGCCCGGTAATAACGGACAGGACCGCGACCCGTGGGGGAGCAGCAATAACAATGGCGGCAACTCTGGCGGTAACAACAAAGGCGGTCGTGATCAAGGGCCACCTGATTTGGATGATATCTTCCGCAAACTGAGCAAGAAATTGAGCGGTTTTGGCGGGGGCAAAGGCTCCAACAGCAATAGCGGCGGCACCGGGGCCTCCGGTCCGGGCTTCAGCGGCCGCATTATCGGTATCGCGGCGGTTGCCGTGGTGGTGATCTGGGCCGCCAGCGGCTTCTACACCATCAAGGAAGCCGAGCGCGGCGTTGTGACGCGTTTCGGTAAGTTCAGCCACCTGGTGCAGCCGGGCCTGAACTGGAAGCCGACCTTCATCGACGACGTGCGTCCGGTGAACGTGGAATCCGTGCGTGAGCTGGCGGCGTCCGGCGTGATGCTGACCTCCGATGAAAACGTGGTGCGCGTGGAAATGAACGTGCAGTACCGCGTGACCAACCCGGAAGCGTACCTGTTCAGCGTCGTCAATGCCGACGACAGCCTGAGCCAGGCGACCGACAGCGCCCTGCGCGGCGTGATCGGCAAATACTCGATGGATCGCATCCTGACCGAAGGCCGTACCGTGGTGCGTAACGATACGCAGCGCATGCTGGAAGAGACCATTCGTCCTTACAACATGGGCATCACGCTGCTGGACGTCAACTTCCAGGCGGCGCGTCCGCCGGAAGAGGTGAAGGCGTCGTTCGACGATGCGATCGCCGCGCGTGAGAACGAGCAGCAATACATCCGTGAAGCGGAAGCTTACGCCAACGAAGTTCAGCCGCGTGCGAACGGCCAGGCGCAGCGTCTGCTGGAAGACTCCAAGGCTTATAAAGACCGCACCGTCCTGGAAGCTCAGGGTGAGGTGGCGCGCTTTGCCAAGCTGTTGCCGGAATACAAGTCCGCCCCGCAGATCACCCGCGAGCGTCTGTATATCGAAACCATGGAAAAAGTGCTGGGCCATACCCGTAAGGTGTTGGTGAGCGACAAAGGCAACAACCTGATGGTGCTGCCGCTGGATCAGATGCTGCGCGGCCAAGGCGCGGCGACGGAGAGCGGCAACAAGGATACCAGCCTGATTCGCCTCAATCCGAATCCAGCACCGGCTGCCAACAGCAGCACCCCGCGCACCAGCAGCGGATCGGTTATGGATCAGCGCCGGGCGAATGCGCAGCGTGACGACACCACTCGCGTAGGGAGAGAGTAATCAATGCGTAAGTCTTTTGTAGTTATTGTCCTCGCGGTGCTGGTGGTGCTGTACGCTTCGCTGTTCGTGGTGCAGGAAGGCCAGCGCGGCATTGTGCTGCGCTTCGGCAAAGTGCTGCGCGACGGCGAAAACAAGCCGCTGGTGTATGCGCCGGGTCTGCACCTCAAGATCCCGTTCATTGAGACCGTGAAGAACCTGGATGCGCGTATCCAGACCATGGACAACCAGGCCGATCGCTTCGTGACCAGCGAGAAGAAAGACCTGATCGTTGACTCCTATCTGAAGTGGCGCATCAGCGACTTCAGCCGCTACTATCTGGCGACCGGCGGCGGCGACGTCTCCCAGGCCGAAGTGCTGCTGAAGCGTAAGTTCAGCGACCGTCTGCGTTCCGAAATCGGCCGTCTGGACGTGAAAGACATCGTGACCGACTCGCGCGGCAAGCTGATGTCTGACGTGCGTGACGCGCTGAACACCGGCACCGTGGGTGACGGCGAAGAAGTGGCGACCACCGAAGCCGATGACGCTATCGCCTCTGCGGCGGCGCGCGTTGAGCGGGAAACCACCGGCAAACAGCCGCAGGTGAACCCGAACAGCATGGCGGCGTTGGGCATCGAAGTGATCGACGTGCGTATCAAGCAGATCAACCTGCCGGCCGAAGTCTCCGACGCCATCTACCAGCGTATGCGCGCCGAGCGTGAAGCGGTAGCCCGTCGCCTGCGCTCGCAGGGCCAGGAAGAAGCCGAGAAACTGCGCGCCAGCGCGGACTACGAAGTGACCCGTACCCTGGCGGAAGCCGAGCGTCAGGCGCGTATCACCCGTGGTGAAGGCGATGCTGAAGCAGCCAAGCTGTTCGCCAATGCGTTCAGCCAGGATCCGGACTTCTATGCCTTTATCCGCAGCCTGCGTGCCTATGAAGCCAGCTTCAAGGACAACCAGGACGTGCTGGTACTGAGCCCGGACAGTGATTTCTTCCGCTACATGAAGTCGCCTGATACCCTGCGCAAATAAGCGCGGCAGGCAATCTGATCGAGGGCCCGTTTTCGCGGGCCCTTTCTCGTTTTTGGGGGATGCATGAACTCAACGATTTGGCTGGCGCTCGGGCTGGTCCTGGTGCTGGAAGGACTGGGGCCGATGCTGTTTCCGCAGGCCTGGCGCAAAATGATTGTGGCGATGTCGCAGTTGCCGGACGCGACGCTGCGGCGATTTGGCGGTGGAATAGTGGTGGCGGGCTGCGTGATCTACTACATGTTGAGCGGCCGCACGGGTCTTTAAAGTCTAGCCCAAAATTTATGCAATCGTATGCTAAAAGTGCTGAAAATCGAAAATTACGGTGGTAGAATCCATTTTTAAGCAATCGGTGATTTTGAAAAATGGGTAAGAACGTCGTCGTACTGGGCACCCAATGGGGTGACGAAGGTAAAGGCAAGGTTGTAGACCTGCTGACTGAACGGGCTCAATATGTTGTGCGCTACCAAGGTGGCCATAACGCTGGCCACACTCTGGTAATCAACGGTGAAAAAACCGTTCTTCATTTAATTCCTTCAGGCATTCTGCGTGAAAACGTCACCAGCATCATCGGCAACGGTGTTGTTCTGGCGCCGGACGCGTTGATGAAAGAAATGGGTGAACTCGAAGCGCGTGGCATCCCGGTACGCGAACGTCTGTTACTCTCTGAAGCTTGCCCGTTGATCCTGCCTTACCACGTTGCGTTGGATAACGCGCGTGAGAAAGCGCGCGGCGCGAAAGCGATCGGCACCACCGGTCGCGGCATCGGCCCGGCTTACGAAGATAAAGTGGCTCGTCGCGGTCTGCGCGTCGGCGATCTGTTCAACAAAGAAACCTTCGCCGTTAAGCTGAAAGAGATCGTCGATTACCACAACTTCCAACTGGTCAACTACTACAAAGTTGAAGCCGTCGATTATCAGGCGACGCTGGACTACGTGCTGTCTATCGCCGATATCCTGACCGCGATGGTGGTTGACGTTTCCGAACTGCTGGACGGCGCGCGCAAGCGTGGCGATCTGATCATGTTCGAAGGCGCTCAGGGCACCCTGCTGGATATCGACCACGGTACTTACCCGTATGTGACCTCTTCCAACACCACCGCCGGCGGCGTGGCTACCGGTTCCGGCATCGGCCCGCGTTATGTGGACTACGTGCTGGGCATCGTGAAAGCCTACTCCACTCGCGTGGGTGCAGGCCCGTTCCCAACCGAACTGTTCGATGAAACCGGCGAGTACCTGTGCAAGCAGGGTAACGAGTTCGGCGCCACCACCGGCCGTCGTCGTCGTACCGGCTGGCTGGACGCGGTAGCGGTGCGTCGCGCGGTGCAGATCAACTCCCTGTCCGGCTTCTGCCTGACCAAACTGGACGTCTTGGACGGCCTGAAAGAAGTGAAGATCTGCGTGGGTTACCGCATGCCGGACGGCCGTGAAGTGGACACCACTCCGCTGGCGGCTGAAGGCTGGGAAGGCATTGAGCCTATCTACGAAACCATGCCGGGCTGGAGCGAAACCACCTTTGGCGTGAAAGAGCACAGCAAGCTGCCTCAGGCTGCGCTGAACTACATCAAGCGCATCGAAGAAGTGACCGGCGTACCGGTAGACATCATCTCTACCGGCCCGGATCGCAGCGAAACCATGATCCTGCGCGACCCGTTCGACGCATAATCAGGCTTTGCGGCATTAAACAAACCGGGCGCGTCCCGGTTTGTTTTTATCCTGACTCCCTCCGATTGCGGTTTCACGTCAAAAAATCCTTTCATAAACCCGCCTTAGGGCGCGGGATTCGCTAAATAATTAGCGACGAACTCTCCGGCTGGTTTATTATCCAATGAGTAATCTTTTGAATAGCGCCGAAAAGCGGCGTATCAGACGGGTAAAGTCATACCCAGAGGTAAGATGTGCAGTTAACAAGTTTTACTGATTATGGTCTGCGGGCGTTGATCTACATGGCCTCGTTGCCGCAGGACAAGATGACCAGTATCTCGGAAGTGACCGAGGTGTATGGCGTGTCTCGCAACCATATGGTGAAGATCATCAATCAGTTGAGCCGGGTCGGTTTTGTCACGGCGGTGCGCGGCAAGCATGGCGGCATCCGTTTGGGAAAACCGGCCGAGAGCATTCGCCTCGGCGATGTCGTGCGGGCGCTGGAGCCGCTTGCGCTGGTTAACTGCAGCAGCGAGTTTTGCCACATCACCCCTGCCTGCCGATTGAAGCAGGTGCTCCAACAGGGCGTACAGAATTTCCTTGAAGAGCTGGATAAGCATACGTTGGCCGACATGGTCGAAGACAATCCGCCGCTCTACAAGCTATTGCTTGTCGAATAAAACGACGTTGAGAAGACAAGGCTCAACGTCATCCTGCTGATGACAACGGAGGAACCGCAATGTCACAAGATCCATTCCTGGAACGAGAAGCAGAAAAATACGAATCTCCCATCCCCAGCCGTGAATATATCCTGGCCCATTTGGCGAAACGAGAAACGCCGGCCAGCCGCGAAGAACTGGGCAACGAATTGGGCCTCAGCGGCGAAGAACAGCTGGAAGCGCTGCGCCGCCGCCTGCGCGCCATGGAGCGCGATGGCCAGTTAGTGTTTACCCGCCGCCAGTGCTACGCGCTGCCGGAGCGTTTGGATCTGCTGCGCGGCACGGTGATCGGCCACCGCGACGGCTACGGCTTCCTGCGCGTTGAAGGCAGCAAAGACGATCTGTATCTGTCTGCCGAACAGATGAAAATGGCGATCCACGGTGACGTGGTGTTGGCGCAGGCGCTGGGCGCGGACCGTAAAGGGCGCCGCGAAGCGCGCATCGTGCGCGTGCTGGTGCCGAAAACCAGCCAGATTGTCGGCCGCTTCTTCATGGATGCCGGTACCGGCTTCGTGGTGCCGGACGACAGCCGTCTGAGCTTCGATATTCTGATCCCGGCGGACAGCGTCAGCGGTGCGCGCATGGGCTACATGGTGGTGGTGGAGCTGACTCAACGCCCAACCCGCCGCACCAAAGCGGTCGGCAAGATCGTCGAGATCCTCGGCGACAAAATGGGCACCAGCATGGCGGTGGATATCGCGCTGCGCACCCATGAGATCCCGCATACCTGGCCACCGCAGGTGGAAAAGCAGGTGGCCGATCTCAGCGAACAGGTGCCGGAAGCGGCCAAGAAGGGCCGCGTCGATCTGCGCAAGCTGCCGTTGGTCACCATCGACGGTGAAGACGCGCGCGACTTCGATGATGCCGTGTACTGCGAGAAAAAACGCGGCGGCGGCTGGCGCCTGTGGGTAGCGATCGCCGACGTCAGCTACTATGTGCGTCCACGCACCGCGCTGGACGACGAAGCGCGCAGCCGCGGCAACTCGGTGTATTTCCCGTCGCAGGTGATCCCGATGCTGCCGGAAGTGCTGTCCAACGGGCTGTGCTCCCTGAACCCGCAGGTCGATCGCCTGTGCATGGTGTGCGAGATGACCATCTCCGCCCAGGGGCGCCTGTCCACGGCCAAGTTCTACGAGGCGGTGATGAGCTCCCACGCCCGCCTGACCTACAACAAGGTGTGGCACATTCTGCAGGGCGATCAGGAGCTGCGCGAGCATTACCACCCGCTGGTCAAGCACCTGGAAGAGCTGCACGCCATGTACAAGGTGCTGGATAAGGCGCGCGCCGAGCGCGGCGGCATCGCGTTTGAAACCGAAGAAGCCAAATTCATCTTCAACGCCGAACGCCGCATCGAGCGCGTGGAGCCGACGGTGCGCAACGACGCCCACAAGCTGATCGAAGAGTGCATGATCATGGCCAACGTGGCGGCCGCGCGCTTCGTCGAGAAACGCAACGAGCCGGCGCTGTACCGCGTGCACGATCGTCCGAGCGATGACCACATCTCCGCGCTGCGCAGCGTGCTGAGCGAGCTGGGGCTGACGCTTGGCGGCGGCAACAAGCCGCAGCCGAAGGACTATGCGGTGCTGATGGATGAAGTGTCCGAGCGCCCTGACCACGAAATGCTGCAAACCATGTTGCTGCGCTCGATGAAGCAGGCGATTTACGATCCGGAAAACCGCGGCCACTTCGGCCTGGCGCTGGCCTCTTACGGCCACTTCACCTCGCCGATCCGCCGTTATCCGGATCTGGCGTTGCACCGCGCGATCAAATACCAGTTGGCCAAAGAGCATGGCGAGCCGAAAGAGCGCTGGACGCCGACCGGCGGCTGGCACAGCGAATTCGAAGAGATGCTGCAGCTGGGCGAACACTGTTCGATGACCGAGCGCCGCGCGGACGAAGCGACGCGCAACGTCGCCGACTGGCTGAAGTGCGACTTCATGCAGGATCACGTCGGTGAAGTGTTCAGCGGCATCATCTCCAGCGTGACCGGCTTCGGCTTCTTCGTGCGCCTGAACGATCTGTTCATCGACGGGCTGGTGCACGTATCAACGCTGGATAATGATTACTATCGCTACGATAATATCGGCCAGCGCCTGATCGGCGAGTCTTCCGGCACGGTCTATCGCCTGGGGGATACGGTGGAGATCCGCGTGGATGCGGTGCATATGGACGAGCGCAAGATCGACTTCGCGCTGGTGTCCAGCACCCGCAAAGCGCGCGGTGAAGGCAAAACCGAGCGCGATCGCGCCAAGAAGGGCGGCCAGCGCACGTTGCGCGACAATGGCAACGCGGGGCGCGGCAAGCGCCGCGGCGGCAAACCGCCGGCCAACTTCGAGCCGGACAGCGCCTTCCGCAAGCAGGATGACGCCAAGCCCGCGGACAACGTGAAGAAGGCGAAGAAGAAAGCCAAGAAAGCGTCCGACAAAACGCGGAAAATCGCGGCGGCGACCAAAGCCAAACGCGCAGCCAAGAAGAAAGGTGCCGAGCAGGCTTAACCTGCCGCACATCGTTATCATCGGCCGGTTATCGCCGGCCGCACGAATTTAAAAGAGCATCATGAGCGAAATTATTTACGGCATCCACGCCGTCAAAGCCCTGTTAGAGCGCGACCCGCAACGCTTCCTGGAAGTGTTTATCCTGAAAGGCCGCGAAGATCGCCGTCTGCAACCGCTGATCGCCGAGCTGGAAGCGACCGGCATCGTGATCCAGGTGGCGAACCGCCAATGGCTGGATGACAAGGTTGAAGGCGCGGTGCACCAGGGGATCATCGCCCGGGTGCGCGAAGGGCGTCAGTATCAGGAGAACGATCTGCCGGGCCTGTTGGAGAGCGTGGAAACGCCATTCCTGCTGGTGCTGGACGGCGTGACCGACCCGCATAACCTCGGCGCCTGCCTGCGCAGCGCCGACGCGGCCGGCGTGCACGCGGTGATCGTGCCCCGCGATCGTTCCGCCCAGTTGAACGCCACCGCCAAGAAAGTGGCCTGCGGCGCCGCCGAAAACGTGCCGTTGATCCGCGTGACCAATCTGGCGCGCACGCTGCGTCTGCTGCAAGAGATGAATGTCTGGGTCGTCGGCACCGCCGGCGAAGCCGACCATACGCTGTATCAAAGCAAAATGACCGGCCCGATGGCGCTGGTGATGGGCGCGGAAGGCGAAGGCATGCGCCGCTTGACCCGCGAACACTGCGATGAGCTGATCAGCATCCCGATGGCCGGTACCGTCTCTTCACTGAACGTGTCGGTCGCCACCGGCATCTGCCTGTTCGAAGCGGTGCGCCAGCGCGGCTGATTCTTCTGACGGGGGCGCCGTGCTCCCGTTAATTCCCCCTCTTGTGATCCCGCCTGCGGCAGAAATCTCTGCGCCGACCATACTTACCCCTGACGCTTTTTTCAGGGAGCACTCTCATGGTCTGGACTACGCACACCGTTTTTAACCAACCCAAGCCGCTGGGCAACAGCAACCTGTTTCTCTCCGATACGCCGCTGCGCGAAGCGTTGCAGCGCGAGCAAGGCGGTTGGGACGCCGAGGTATTGGCTTCGCTGGGCCAGCAGCTCGGCACGCAGGAGTCGCTGGAACTGGGGCGGCTGGCCAACGCCAACCCGCCGGAGCTGCTGCGCTACGACGCCACCGGCCAGCGGCTGGACGACGTTCGCTTTCACCCGGCCTGGCATATCCTGATGCAGGGGCTGATCGCCAACCGGGTGCACAACCTGCCCTGGCAGGAGGATGCGCGCATCGGTTCCTTCGTGGCGCGCGCCGCGCGTTTTATGCTGCATGCGCAGGTCGAGGCCGGCACGCTCTGCCCGGTGACCATGACCTTCGGCGCCACGCCGCTGCTGCTGCAGGCGTTACCGGCCGAGTTTCGCGCCTGGCTGACGCCGCTGCTGTCGGATCGTTATGACGCTCATCTGCTGCCGGGCGGGCAAAAGCGCGGCCTGCTGATCGGCATGGGCATGACAGAGAAGCAGGGCGGCTCCGATGTCTTGAGCAATACCACCACCGCCACGCCGCTCGGCGCGCGCGGGCCGGGCGAAGCCTACCGGCTGGTGGGGCACAAGTGGTTTTTCTCGGTGCCGCAAAGCGATGCGCACCTGGTGCTGGCGCAGGCCGAAGGCGGGCTGTCCTGTTTCTTCCTGCCGCGCATTTTGCCGGACGGCAGCCGCAACGCCATTCGCCTTGAGCGGTTGAAAGACAAGCTGGGCAACCGCTCCAATGCCAGCAGCGAGGTGGAGTTTCAGGACGCCACTGCCTGGCTGCTGGGCGATGAGGGCGACGGGGTGCGGCATATCCTGAAGATGGGCGGCCTGACCCGTTTCGACTGTTCGCTGGGCAGCCACGGCCTGATGCGCCGCGGGCTGTCGGTGGCGCTGTATCATGCGCTGCAGCGGCAGGCGTTCGGCAAGTTGTTGATAGAACAACCGCTGATGCGCCAGGTCTTGGCGCGCATGGCGCTGCGGCTGGAAGGGCATACCGCGTTGCTGTTCCGGCTGGCCCGCGCCTGGGAGAGCCGCAGCAATGAAGGCGAACTGATCTACAGCCGGCTGCTGACCCCGGCGGCCAAATACAGCATTTGCCGTCAGGGCATGCCGTTCATCGCCGAGGCGATGGAGGTGCTGGGCGGCATCGGTTACTGCGAGGAGAGCGAGCTGCCGCGCCTGTACCGTGAAATGCCGGTGAACAGCATCTGGGAGGGCTCCGGCAACATCATGTGTCTGGACGTGTTGCGCAGTCTGCATAAACTGCCGGGCGCGCTCGAGATGTTGCAGTTCGAGCTGCAGCCGGTGCGCGGCCAGAATCGGTTGTTCGATCACGCCTGGCGGCAGTGGCAGCAGCGTGCCCGGCAACCGAGCGAGGAGATGGGGCGGCTACTGACTCAACAGCTGTTCAACCTGTGCTGCGCCGCGCAGCTGCTGCAGCACGCCAGCCCGCAGATCGCCGACGCCTGGTGTCATCTGAAGCTGGATCACCGCGGCGAGAGCCTGCTGTCGGCCGAGGCGTGCGAACTGCTGCTGAACCGCGCCATCGGCGGTTAGGGAAAAGGGTGGCGCGCGGCGGCGAAAACCTTTTTAATTCAGCCTCACTCTGACAGGAAAATGCACATGGATATTCTCAGCGCGTTGGCGGCGTTCGCCTCTTACTTCTTCAGCGGCTTCGCCATGATTTTGGTGTTTCTGTTCGTCTATACCCGCATCACCCCGCACGACGAATGGGCGCTGATCAAGGCCGATAATCAATCCGCCGCCTTCGCTTTTATCGGCGCTTGCCTGGGGTATGTGATCCCGTTGGCCAGCGCGGCGATCAACTCGATCAGCCTGCTGGATTACCTGCTGTGGGGCGTGGTGGCGCTGGTGGTGCAACTGCTGCTGTTCGCCGCCGTGAAGATCTACATGCCGCGCATCAGCGACAAGATAGAAGCGAATCACCTGGCCGCCGGGATTTTCCTGGGGGGCGTCTCCGTCAGCGGCGGGGTGTTGAATGCGGCTTGCATGAGCTACTAAAGGTATAAGATGGCCGAGGCGCGCCAGCCAAGTGGGTGCGCCTGCTCTTCCATCCGCAGGATGCGGTAATAGCTGGCGCCGTGTTGGTCGGCGGTGCGGGCGATGGCCAGTTCCGCCTCCTGCGGTGAGCCGGGCAAATCGTTGAAGGTGATCTCGGCGATTTCACTGAGCGGCGTCACGCGATCGGCGGGCGCCAGCTCGGCGGACTGTGCGCCGGTGCTGAGCAATCCCATGGAAAGCAAGAGGGAGGTGAGTGCGGTGGAGCGTTTCATGGCGTTCCCCTTCGTCAGATCCTGAATCGACACCCGCAACATGCGGCATGCTGTCCCTCAGTGTGCAACACCCTTCTTCAGCCAGTGCAAAGCCAGTGTAAAACTGCTTAAAAAATCCCCGCCTTAGCGATACAGGATCGCCTGGGAATACCATTGGCCCGGCACGACGGTTTCGCTGTTCATGATGATCATGTAATAACGGGCGCCGGCGGCGGTGGCCTTGCGTTGGATCTCCGCTTCCACGTCCATCGGGCTGCCGCGCACCACGGCGGTGACGGTGCCCATTTTCACCAGCTCGGCGGTCTGCGCGCGGACGATCTCCTGCGCCTGAGCGGTGGGGGGCGGCGGCGGTTTCGGCGTGGTGGTCATGATGCCGCAGGCGGAAAGCTGTGCGGCCAGCGTCAGGGTAATGAGTGTGCGGGCAATCGTCATGGTGACCTCGTAAGCGCCGGTGCGATGGCTTCAGTGTAACGCAATATAAGCTGTAACAGATTGAGCTAACGCTGCTTCGCGCAAGTTTGTCATGATGAATGCCAACAGGTGAGTTGAGGATGAACGGATGATCGAAATTCATGACGAGCGGGTTGGCGATATCGCGGTGATCCATGCTGTGCCGGCGGGGCAGTATCATCGGCCGCTGCCGACGGTGTTCTTCTGCCATGGCTATACCTCGTCGAAAGAGGTGTACGCTTATTTCGCCTATGCGCTGGCGCGCGCCGGTTTTCGGGCGGTGTTGCCGGATGCCGATCGGCACGGCGAGCGATTCGACGGCGATGAGGCGCGGCGCCTGGCGTCATTCTGGGAGATCCTGCGCAGCAATATCGATGAACTGCCGCAGATCAACGCGCATTTTGAGCGGCTTGGCCTGATCGCCGACGGCCGCATCGGCGTCGCCGGCGCCTCAATGGGCGGCATGACCGCGCTTGGCGCCTTCGCGCGCTTTCCGTGGATCCGTGCGGCCGCCAGCCTGATGGGTTCCGGCTATTACCGTGCGCTGGCGCAAACGCTGTATCCGCCGTTGGGCGAGACGGGCGAGGCGCTCTCGCCGACGGCGTTTGCGGCGCGCACCGCCGTGCTGGCGGAGTATGAGCTGGAAGGACGTTTGGCGCAGATTGCAGGGCGGCCGCTGCTGCTGTGGCACGGCGAGACGGACGACGTGGTGCCGGCGGCGGACAGCCTGCGTTTGGCGGCTGAACTGAGGCAGCAAGGTGCGGACGGCCGTTTGACATCGCTCGTCGAGCCGGGCGTGAAGCATCGCATCACGCCGCTGGCGCTGTCCGCCACCACCGATTTCTTTCGCCGCGAATTGTAATGCGCCTCCGGGCGCGATGCGTGGAATTGCGGTGCTCTCTGCAGGCTGTTTCGGTCATTGTTTGACGCATGGCGGAGGAGAATGTCAGCGTGAATTCTTTCAGGGGCGGCAAGGAGCGGAGAGCATGATAAAGGGTATCAGCAATACGGCCGAGACAGCGCGCGGGCTGGCGGGAACGATGAAAGCGCGCGCCGATCTTAACTCAATGGCCTTCAGTGAGATGCTGGGGGCAGCCGACGGCAAGGCGCGGCAAAACAAGGCGAATCCGCTGTCGCGCATCACCGCGCATACGGTGCAAAACATGACGGCGCTGTTCGCCTCCGCGCCGAAAGCGGCGGCCGCGCAAACCGCGAAGGCCGGCTCGCTCTCCTTCGAGCAGCGGGCGACGCTGGAGGAAAGCGCCGAACTGCTGCAGGTACGGACAAACTATCTGCGGATGGCGCTGCAATTGCACAATCCGGGCAAGGCGTTCAGCGCGCCGACGTTGCTCAAACTGTGATGGGTGAGGAAGTGGAGCGCCCGACAGGCGGCGCTCCGATGCGGACTGAACGGGCTTTCTGATGAAGCCCTGGGGATTTCCCTGGCGTGGCGCGTCTTTTTAACGGTACAGCTCGGCGCTGACGTGCATCGTGCTGTTGTCGCCCGGTTCATGCAGGGCGATGATGCGATAAGAGCTTGCACCGCGTTGATCGGCGATTTTACTGACCTGGCTGCTGGCGTCATCCGGCGAGACCACGTTCTGGTTCAGGGTGACGAAGCCAACGCTCTGGCGTTGATCGGCCTGGTGCGAGGAGATCTCCGTCGCGGCCATCACGTTGGCGGAGAACAGGGCGGCAAGCGCCGTCGCGAGAATGATGCGTTTCATAGTGCCTCTCTTACTTTTTGCCGTTACGGCCTGACAGCGAGTGTCGCTGCGGCAAAAAGTCATTTATCTGCATTGAATAACCTGGAATCTTTTTCGTCGCGCTGTCTGCGGCGGATAAGGTTAATTTTAGTCGGTTGCGGCGGATTAAAAAGCGGGGCGTTTTGATGGCCTCTTTCAAAAAAAATGAAATAGATTTGTGACTCAGCGCTGATTTCATTGAAAGATTTTTGAAACTGATGGATTGGCGTACATAGGTTTCCCCGCCAGCAAATCGTGCTATTTCCCATACCCCCTCTCAATAACGCGAATAAAACCCACGCAGTCCTTGAGTTTTCCGCCCTGCGTCAGTATGATTACGCGTCATTTTTCAGCCGCACACTAAACACGTTCCTTGCTTCCATGGGCCGCGGTTGACCCTGACAGGAGGCTGAATAATCCGTAAGGAGCAATTCGATGCGTCATTACGAAATCGTTTTTATGGTCCATCCTGACCAAAGCGAACAGGTTCCGGGCATGATCGAGCGTTACAGTGCTACCATCACTAACGCGCAAGGTCAGATTCACCGTCTGGAAGACTGGGGCCGCCGTCAGCTGGCTTATCCGATCAACAAACTGCACAAAGCTCACTACGTTCTGCTGAACGTTGAAGCGCCGCAGGAAGCGATCGATGAGCTGGAAACTAACTTCCGCTTCAACGACGCCGTTATCCGCAGCATGGTTATGCGCGTTAAGCACGCGGTAACTGAAGCATCTCCGATGGTTAAAGCGAAAGACGAACGTCGTGGCGATCGCCGCGAAGACTTCGCTAACGAAACCGCAGATGATGCAGATGCTGGGGATTCTGAAGAGTAATTGCCGCCGTGACGGCTAATCGTCTGGTTTTGTCGGGCACTGTGTGCAAGGCGCCGGTTCGAAAAGTGAGTCCTTCCGGGATACCGCACTGCCAATTTGTGCTAGAGCACCGTTCGCAGCAGATGGAAGCCGGATTCAGCAGACAAGCATGGTGCCGAATGCCCGTGGTTGTCAGCGGACAACAGTCACAAGCACTAACTCAAAGATTAACGGTCGGCAGTCAGATTACCGTGCAAGGCTTTGTAAGCTGCCATCAAGGGCGCAACGGGCTGAGCAAATTGGTTCTGCATGCCGAGCAGATTGAATTGATAGATTCTGGAGACTAGCCAAATGGCACGTTATTTCCGTCGTCGCAAGTTCTGCCGTTTCACCGCGGAAGGCGTTCAAGAGATTGACTATAAAGACATCGCTACGCTGAAAAACTACATCACCGAAAGTGGTAAAATTGTACCGAGCCGTATCACCGGTACTCGTGCAAAATATCAGCGCCAGCTGGCCCGTGCTATCAAGCGCGCGCGCTACCTGTCTTTGTTGCCGTACACTGATCGTCATCAGTAATCGGCCACTGTCCATTAACGACTTTGAGAGGATAAGGTAATGCAAGTTATTCTGCTTGATAAAGTAGCAAACCTGGGCAGCCTGGGTGATCAAGTTAACGTTAAAGCGGGCTACGCTCGTAACTTCCTGGTACCACAGGGCAAAGCTGTTCCTGCTACCAAGAAAAACGTTGAGTTCTTCGAAGCACGCCGTGCTGAACTGGAAGCCAAACTGGCTGACGTTCTGGCTGCTGCTGAAGCTCGCGCAACCAAGATCAACGAACTGGGTTCAGTGACCATCGCTTCCAAATCTGGCGACGAAGGTAAACTGTTCGGCTCTATCGGCACCCGCGACATCGCTGACGCAGTGACTGCGGCAGGCGTTGAAGTTGCCAAGAGCGAAGTTCGTCTGCCGAACGGCGTTCTGCGTACCACTGGTGAGCACGAAGTGCACTTCCAGGTACACAGCGACGTGTTCGCACAGCTGAATGTAGTTGTGGTTGCAGAAGCGTAATTTACGCTGCTGTTAACCCGGTTAAAACGCCAGCCTCGCGCTGGCGTTTTGCTTTTCTGCGCCCGGCAAAACGCGCTACGCTAGAAGACGGGATGAAAAGGGAGAGCGTGTGATGGCAACGATTACGCTACAGCGGGTTTACGACTTCAGCGCGCCGGCGCCGGCGCATTGCTATCTGATAGACAGGCTATGGCCGCGCGGCATCAGCAAGGAGAGGCTGGCGGGCGTGCAGTGGTTGAAACAGGTGGCGCCGGATGACGAGCTGCGCAAGTGGTTCCATCAGCATACCGACCAGTGGGAAGCCTTCGAGGCGCGTTACCGCCAACAGCTGGCGGCCAACGACGCCTGGCAGCCGCTGGTGGCGCTGTTGCGGCAGGGGGAGGCGCTGACGCTGCTGTATGGCAGCAAAGATACCGCGCACAACCAGGGCGTAGTGCTGCGCGAGTTTCTGCTGGCGCAGCTTTAGCGATTAACGTTCCCGGCGGTAGCTGCCGTCGGCCTGGCGGCGGAACAGCGCCTGGCTGTTGTCCACGGTGGTGACCGATAGCGCGTTAATCACGCCGTTGGCGTCGCGTTCGATGCGCACTTCCTGACCGGCTTTCATGTTGCTCAGCGGCTTGTCGCCGCCTTCCACCTGCGCCATGGCGAACACCTCATTCACCGGCAGATTGTTGTCGCGAAACAGCTGGGCCAGCGTCTGGCCGGGCTGGATCTGATAACGCTGCCAGTTGCCCGCCGGCGTCGGTTCGTTGGCCGGCGTGGCGGCGCCACCGCCGTTTTGCAGCTCAGCCTGCAGCGGCACGCTGGTTTCCTGCTGAGAGACCGGGAACGGCTGTCTTTCGGGCGAGTAGGGCCACAGCAACGCCAGCAGCAGGATGATGCCGAAGATCAGCACCCAGCGGCGGTGAAAGTAGGGCAGTGGTTCCATCCAATGGAAACCGTCCGGCAGATGCCAGACTTTGGCCAGCAGCGCTTTGACCCGCTGCATCTTGTCGTTGGCCGACGGCGGTTCCGATGGCGACTCCGCGTCTTCCTGCGTGGGTGCGGCGCCGGGTTTCAGGCGCTGGCTGATGTTCAGCCAGGTGCGCAGCAGCGGCTGGTAGATGCGGGTGGTTTTCCTTTTCCTGGGCGCGATTCTGCCCATGGTGACCTCTCTTCGACGGCGTAATAATAAGCGCGGCGCGGCAAGCGCGTCGCCTGCCCGATATCCTGCTTTCAGTATAGTCCGCTAACTGATTGAAGTGAAAGGCGGCTGAGCGGCAGGGCCGGGGTTTGCGGCTGCGGGCGTTAACAGAAGGTTATTGTTTCTTTTTCTACGACAAAAGTCATCATTCTCCACACAAGATTTTACCCGGCATTGACGCGCTGTTATGCTGCGCTTTCGACTTTTTACAGACTTAAGGAAAACCCCATGACAACCCCTTCTTTTGACAGCGTTGAAGCGCAAGCAAGTTACGGGATTGGTTTACAGGTCGGCCAGCAGCTGCAAGAGTCCGGGCTGGAAGGTTTGCAACCGGAAGCTTTGCTGGCGGGTCTGCGCGACGCGCTGGAAGGGAATGCCCCGGCGGTTCCGGTAGACGTGGTGCACCGTGCGCTGCGTGAAATCCACGAGCGTGCGGATGCGGTGCGCCGCGAGCGCCAGCAGGCGATGGCCGTTGAAGGCCAGAAATTCCTGGACGACAACGCCAAGCGCGACGACGTGACGCTGACCGAGTCAGGCCTGCAGTTCTCCGTACTGGAGCAGGGCAACGGCCCAATCCCGTCCCGTCAGGATCGCGTGCGTGTGCACTACACCGGCCGTCTGATCAACGGCGACGTGTTCGACAGCTCGGTTGAACGCGGCCAGCCGGCAGAATTCCCGGTCAGCGGCGTGATCCCTGGCTGGATCGAAGCGCTGACCCTGATGCCGGTCGGTTCCAAATGGCAGCTGTATATCCCGCACAACCTGGCCTACGGCGAGCGTGGCGCAGGCGCGTCCATCCCGCCGTTCAGCGCGCTGGTGTTCGACGTCGAGCTGCTGGAAATCCTGTAATCCCACCGAGGATTACTCTGGGCGCCTTCGTGGCGCCCTTATTTTATGCGCCTCGCAGACGGGCGATGAATGGCCGGGCGAGCCGGCCAGTGACAGTGAGTTACTTACCGCTTAAATCGATGCGATAAACCGCGAAGCCGATGCTGTCGCTGCCTGCGGCGCTCATCGGGTATTGGGCGTGCTCTTTGATAAACTTCGTCGCTTTGTCCGAAGGCGAGGTCTCGAAGCGGATATCCAGCGGCTGCTTGCTGCTGAAGTTAGCCAAACGCCAATTGTTGTCCGCCTGCGGGCGCACCGCGCCATGCCGCTGGGTTTCGGCGGTGATGTAGGCCGCCAGCACCGAGCGGTTTTCATCCGGCGAAGCGAAGGCAATATGTTTGTCGCCGGTGCCGGCAAACTTGCCGCCGTAGGCGCGGTAGTTGTTGGTGGCAACTAGGAAGGTGGCGTTCGGATCGATCGGCTTGCCGTTGAAGGTCAGCTGCTTGATGCGCTCCGCCTTAGCGTTGATCAGCTGGCATTCGCCGTCGTAGCGCGCCGGTTGGCTGACGTCGATCTGGTAGTTGACGCCGTCGATCACGTCGAAGTTATAGGTGCGGAAGCCGTCCCAGTTGATCAAGCCTTGCGGCTTGGCGCTGTTGACGTCGATCTGGTTGAACTGGCCGGCGGAGCACTCCAGCCACTCTTTCACCTCTTTGCCGCTGGCCTTCACCACTACCAGCGTATTGGGATAGAGATAGAGATCGGCGGCGTTGCGGAAGGTGAGCTGGCCTTTTTCCACTTCGACGAAGCTGGCGGGGTCGTTCTTGCGGCCGCCGACCTTGAACGGGGCCGCCGCGGACAGCACCGGCAGATCGGCCAGGTCCGGGTCGCCCTGGATGTAATGTTCGACGTAGGCCTTCTGCGCATTGTTGACGATCTGCACCGTCGGATCGTCCTGCACCAGCGCCAGGTAGCTGTACATGTTGCCGTCGGATTTACCGATCGGCTGGCTGACGAACTCGCGCGTGCCTTTGTGATCGTCCGCCAACACCTTCACCAGCGCGGCATCTTCCGCCGCCAGCGATTTCTTGTTCTCTTTGTCGTAGATCGGCCGCGCTTCCGCTTTGGCGGCGGTCACTTTCCAACTGCCGCCATCGTTGTTGAGCTGCAGATCGACCACGCCGAGATGGTCGCCCCATTGGCCCGGCATCACCGCCGGTACGCCATTCAGCAGGCCTTTGTCGATATCCGCGCCTTTGATGTTGGCGAAGTCCTTGCTCGGGAACACCGCGTGGGCGTGGCCGAACATGATGGCGTCGATGCCGGGCACCTGGCTGAGGTAATAGACCGAGTTTTCCGCCATCGCCTTGTAAGGCTCGCTGGACAACCCGGAATGCGGGATCGCCACCACCAGATCGGCGCCCTGTTTACGCATCTGCGGCACGTAGCGCTTGGCGGTGGCGGTGATGTCGTCCACCGTCACTTTGCCCTGCAGGTTGGCTTTGTCCCACACCAGGATCTGCGGCGGCACGAAGCCGATGTAGCCGATGCGCAGCGTATGCGCCTTGCCGTCGCGATCCTTCACCGGGGTATCGACGATGATGTACGGCGTGAACAGCGGTTTTTGCGTTTTGGCGTCGATGACGTTGGCGTTGATGTACGGGAATTTGGCGCCGGCGATGGCGTTCTTCAGGTAGTCCAGCCCGTAGTTGAACTCATGGTTGCCGATGTTGCCGACCACATAGTCCAGCGTGTTCATCGCCTTATAGACCGGGTGCACGTCGCCCGGTTTCAGCCCTTTGGCCGCCATGTAATCGCCGAGCGGGCTGCCCTGAATGATGTCGCCGTTATCCACCAACACCGCGTTGGCGGCCTGCTGGCGCGCCTGTTGGATCAGGCTGGCGGTGCGCACCAGGCCGAACTTGTCGGTCGGCGTGTCCTTGTAGTAATCGAAGTCCATCATGTTGCTGTGCAGATCGGTGGTTTCCAGCACGCGCAGATCGACGGTGGCCGCCTGCGCCGAGGCGCACACCAGCAGCGCAAGCGCGGACAGCGTCAGTGGATGCTTCATCATTTGGGGTTCTCTCCATTCCATTATTCGAGTGTTATCGCAGAGGGAAATGTAATTAACATTGCTTGCCACAGTAAACTGTGAAGTGTGGCAGAAAACGGCGGCGGGTAACGCGGGGAAGTTCACAGTTGTGCCCAACAAGATCTGAGGAATTCCCGCGGCTTAGCCGGTTGAGATGGATATTCGGCGTAAAAAAAACTAGTCTGCTAGCAGAGACAGAGGGAAATTTCCCACGGAGATGCAGAGTTGAGGTGCATGATGTTAGAGCGAATTTGCCAACTGTCCCGCGAGGCGGGGGCGGCGATCATGGCGGTGTACGACGGTGAACAACCGCTTGATGTCGCACAGAAAAAAGATGACTCACCGGTGACGGCGGCCGATCTGGCGGCGCATCACATCATCAAGCGCGGCCTGGCGGCCCTGACGCCGGAGGTGCCGCTGCTGTCGGAAGAGGATCCGCCGGCGTGGGAAGAGCGCCGCAACTGGACGCGCTACTGGCTGGTCGATCCGCTGGACGGCACCAAAGAGTTCTTGCATCGCAATGGCGAGTTCACGGTCAATATCGCCCTGATTGAAGACGGGCAGGCGGTGATGGGCGTGGTGTACGCCCCGGCGATCGACGTGTTGTATCTGGCGGAGCGCGGCAAGGCCTGGAAAGAAGAGAAGGGCGTGCGGCAGGCGATCGGCGTCAGCAACGCGCATCCGCCGCTGGTGGTGGTGAGCCGCTCGCATATCGACGACGAATTGAAAGACTATCTGCAGCAGCTGGGCGAGCACCAGACCGTGTCCGTCGGTTCCTCACTGAAGTTCTGCCTGGTGGCGGAAGGCAAGGCGCAGCTCTATCCGCGCTTCGGGCCAACCAATATTTGGGATACCGCCGCAGGACACGCGGTGGCGGTGGCCGCCGGGGCGCAAATTCACGATTGGCAGGGCAAGCCGTTGCTCTATACCCCGCGTGAATCTTTCCTCAACCCCGGCTTCCGGGTTTCGCTGTTCTGAGTCAGTTCGCCAACAGCTGGTGCAGCTTGGACATCACCTGCTGCACCTCTTCCGGCGTCAGCGCGCCGTCTTTGGCGAACTGAATGCGCCCTTGCTTATCCAGCACCACGATGGCGGAACCTTTCGGCTGCAGATCCCAGGCTTTGCGCACGTTGCCGTCGCTGTCGACGATAAACTGCGACCACGGGAACTCTTTCTTGCTGTCTTCGATGCTGCTGCGCACGAACATGGCGGTGCCCATCAGGGCATCGTCGGTGTTGACGATTGTCGTCGTTTGGTAACGATCGTGTGGTAGTTTCGCCTTCTTAATCGCTTCAATCAGTGGGTCGTTCATGTCTTTGGCGGAGCTGCGACCGGCAATGTGCTGTATCACCCGCACTTTTCCACTGAGCTGCGCGCTGTTCCAATTCTGGTAGCTAAAATTACCGTCAGCGTAATTGAGCTCTCCTTTATCGCTGACGCCAACCGGCGCCACGCGCTGCTGGAGCTGGAAGTTGTGCGCGGAAGCGAAAAGCGGGGCGAGCAGCAGGGATACCATCAGCATGCGACTTGTTTTCATGCTTTCTCCTTGTAAATGGGGGAATTTGTGCGACAGCACTTCGACAGCCTAAAGCATAGGATGTGATAAGAGGTCTGTCCTGTTAACCGGATCGCAGTTTTTCCCTTGGTTCGCTAATCATCAGATTTTGAAGGGATATCCTGAAAACGTTATAAATCATCATATACAATTCTGTCAAAAAGTGTAAATCCAGTGCAGATCACCGGGCGGAAGTGAACGATCTGGTCTTTACTGGGTCTACTACATGCAATCAAGTTGCGTTCTGAATTTCGAGGCTGCCACCTTTGGCGGCTCGCTGAGCGCATGGATCAACGGGAGGAGCGTAAAAGAATGAGAATCTTCCAGCGTTATAACCCTTTGAAAGTGGCGAAGTACGTTAAGACCCTGTTTCGCGGAAGGCTGTATATCAAGGACGTGGGCGCATTTGAATTCGACGAGGGGAAAATCCTGCCGCCGAAGATTCGCGACAAGCGCCATTTCAGCGTGATGTCCGAAGTGAACCGCCAGGTGCTGCTGCTGCAGGCCGAGGTCGGCTGAACACGGCGCTGACAGCGGTAAAAAAATGCGGCCCCGATGGGGCCGCTGATGTTTTTGTCCTTCGCGCCGTCAGGCCGCAGGCGTGTCGTCCGGCGCTTTCGGCAGCACCGCCGCCGGTTTGTCGCTCAGTCGGGTGACCAGCAGCTGATCTATCTTGTAGCTGTCGATATCCACCACTTCGAACTTGTAGCCGGCGTATTTGACGAAGTCGGTGCGTTTCGGGATCTTGCGCAGCATGTACATCATAAAGCCGCCAATGGTTTCGTAGTTGCCCGCCTGCGGGAACTCGTCGATATCCAGCACGCGCATCACGTCGTCGATCGGCGTGCCGCCTTCAATCAGCCATGAGCTTTCGTCGCGCGCCACGATCTGCTCTTCCTGGCCCTGGCCGACCAGATCGCCCATCAGCGTGGTCATCACGTCGTTAAGGGTGATGATGCCCACCACCAACGCATATTCATTGAGGATCACCGCGAAGTCTTCGCCGGCGGTTTTGAAGCTTTCCAGCGCTTCGGACAGCGTCAACGTGTCCGGCACGATCAGCGCCGAGCGGATCTGCACGCCGCTGCTCAGCACCAGGCTCTGGTTGCCCAGCACGCGGTTCAGCAGGTCTTTGGAATCGACGTAACCCACCACCTGATCGATATGGCCGTCGCACACCAGGAACTTGGAGTGCGGATGGGTCGAGACCTTCTCCTTGATGCTCTCTTCGCTTTCGCGCAGATCGAAGTACACCACGCTTTCGCGCGAGGTCATCGAAGACGGCACGGTGCGCGATTCCAGTTCGAACACGTTTTCAATCAGCTCGTGCTCCTGCTTGCGCAGCACGCCCGCCAGGGCGCCGGCTTCTACCACCGCGTAGATGTCATCGGAGGTGATGTCGTCTTTACGCACCATCGGCAGCTTGAACATGCGGAAGATCAGGTTGGCCATGCCGTTGAAGAACCACACCAGCGGGCGGAAGATCATGATGGAGAAACGCATCGGGTTGATGATCCGGACGGCGACCGTCTCTGGTGCAATCATACCGATGCGCTTCGGGGTCAAATCGGCGAACAGGATAAACAGGCTGGTCACCAGCACGAAGGAGCAGATGAAGCTGACCTGTTCCGCCAGTTCGGGCGACAGGAAGCGAATAAAGAACTGTTGGAAGGTGCCGGAAAACGCCGCGTCGCCGACGATACCGCCGAGGATGGCCACGGCGTTCAGGCCGATCTGCACCACGGTGAAGAAGATGCCTGGGGTTTCTTGCAGTTTAAGCACTCTGGCGGCGTTGATGTTGCCTTCGTCCGCCATCAGCTTCAGTTTGATCTTGCGCGAGGCGGCCAGAGAGATTTCCGACAGTGAGAAAAACGCACTCACCGCGATCAGAAAAAGAATCAGTAAAATACTGTTTAACATAATCTATCCATACGTGCCGACGGGATGCCGGCGCTCTTGAGGAAGGGTAGTACATAGTAAAAAAAGCAGCGATAACAACCAGAAGAGAAGCTATCGGGCCGCAGAAGCGGCCCGTACAGTATAGCAGTTGCCCCACAGGGGCCGCCAGCGGTTAAAAAAGTGCCGCCGGCCGGCATCGGATCAGCCCTGCGGCGGCAGGCAAACGCCGATGCCGCCCAGCCCGCAGTAACCTTCCGGGTTTTTGAACAGGTACTGCTGGTGATCGTCTTCCGCATAATAGAACGGCAGCGCCGGCGCGATCTCGGTGGTGATGACGCGCTTGTCGCCCGCCGCCGCCATCGCCTGCTGGAAGCGTTGCAGGCTGCTTTCCGCCTCGGCCTGCTGCTCTGGGCTCAGCGTGTAAATCGCCGAGCGGTACTGCGTGCCGACGTCGCCGCCCTGGCGCATGCCCTGCGCCGGATCGTGATTTTCCCAGAACACCTGCAGCAGCTGCTTGTAGCTGACGACCTGCGGATCGAACACCACGCGCACCACTTCGGCGTGGCCGGTCTGGCCGCTGCACACTTCGCGGTAGGTCGGGTTCGGCGTGTAGCCGCCGCTGTAGCCGGCGGCGGTGCTGTAGACGCCCGGCTGTTGCCAGAACAGACGCTCAACGCCCCAGAAACAGCCCATGGCGAAGATCGCCACTTCCATGCCGGCCGGCACCTGAGTCATCGAGTGTTCGGTGACGACGTTGAGCGTTGCGACAGGCATTGGCGTGGTGCGGCCAGGCAGCGCGCTTGCCTTATCGACGGTTTGTGATTTATCAAAAAATGGCACCACGGTTGACTCCTGTTGTCACAGTAAGAATTGACCCTACATGGCGGCGGTTCGGTTGTATCTCACCGCGTCTTTGCCCACAATAAGCGGCAAGTGGGATTTTGTATAAGCTTAACGCAGTATTTTGAGCGCCAAAAGTGAAGAATTCGCCTGTTGCGCGGCGGCAAAGCGCGGCGGGCGGCGTCCGGAAGAAGGTTGAAGAGGGCTGCCGTCATGATAGCGCGGAGTCTGCCCTGGCCCCGGAGCGAACACCATAACAGGAAAGTAAAATCAATAAGGAGAACACGTGCCAAAGTACCCGGTCATGTGCTTGATATCTGTGTTGCTTGCGGCACCTGCAGCCTATGCGGCCAACGTGCGGCTGCAGGTGGAGGGGTTAAGCGGAGAGTTGGAAAAAAACGTCCGGGTGCGGCTGTCGTCGATCACGCCTGAAGAGGTCGGCACCGACGGTCGCTTCCGCGCACGGGTGGATGAGGCGGTGCGCCAGGGGCTGCGCGCGCTCGGCTATTACCAGCCGACCATCGAGTTTACGCTGGACGATCGGCCGGGGATGTCGCGTCCGGTGCTGCATGCCAAGGTCAATCCGGGCGAACCGGTGCGCATCGCCGGCGCCAACATCGTGCTGGAAGGCGGTGCGAAGACCGATGAGGACTACCTGGCGCTGGTAAAGAAGGATCGGCCGACCATCGGCGAGATCCTCAACCACGGCAAGTATGACAGTTTCAAAGGCTCGCTGACCGGCCTGGCGCTGCGCAAGGGTTACTTCGACGCCGATATGACCAAAAGCCAACTCGGCGTGGCAGAAGATCTGCACAAGGCGTTTTGGGATATCGATTTCAACAGCGGCGAACGTTACCGCTTCGGCAAGGTGAAATTCACCGGTTCGCAAATCCGCGAAGACTATCTGCAAAATCTGGTGCCCTTTCATCAGGGGGATTACTACAGTTCGGAGGATTTGGCCGAGCTGAACCGCCGTTTGTCCGCCACCAACTGGTTCAACTCGGTGGTGGTGTCCCCTGATTTCAACGATGCCAAAGAGAACAAGATTTTGCCGTTGGACGCGCTGGTAACGCCGCGTACGCGCAATACCATCGAAACCGGTATCGGTTACTCCACCGACGTCGGCCCGCGGGTGAAAGGCACCTGGAAAAAGCCCTGGCTCAACGATCGCGGCCACAGCCTGGAAACCAGCGCCAGCGTGTCGGCGCCGGAGCAGCAGCTGGATCTGACCTATAAGATCCCGCTGCTGAAGAATCCGCTGGAGCAGTATTACCTGCTGCAGGGCGGGCTCAAGAACGTCGACCTTAACGACACCAAATCCGTGACCTCCAAAGTGGTGGCTTCGCGCAACTGGGATCTCTCCAGCGGCTGGCAGCGGGCGATCAACCTGACCTGGCGCTGGGATAACTTTACCCAGGGCAACGTCAGCAACACCACCATGCTGCTGTACCCCGGCGTCAGCTTCAACCGCACCCGCTCGCGCGGCGGCCTGATGCCGACCTGGGGCGACAGCCAGCGCTACTCCATCGACGTATCCGACACCACCTGGGGCTCGGGCGTGGACTTCGCGCTGATGCAGGCGCAGAACGTCTGGATCCGCACGCTCGCCGACAAGCATCGTTTCGTGGCGCGCGGGCAGGTGGGATGGATAGAAACCAACGACTTCGACAAGGTGCCGCCGGATTTGCGCTTCTTCGCCGGCGGTGACCGCAGCATTCGCGGCTACAAGTACAAAGACATTTCTCCGCGCGGCGACGACGGCAAGCTGACCGGCGCCTCCAAGATGCTGACCGGCTCGCTGGAGTATCAATACAACGTGACCGGCAAATGGTGGGGGGCGATGTTCGTCGATTCCGGTGAAGCGGTGAACGATATCAAGCAGAGCAACTTCAAGACCGGCGCCGGCGTAGGCGTGCGCTGGCAGTCGCCGGTGGGGCCGGTGAAGCTGGATATCGCCGCGCCCGTGGGAGACAAGGACACTCACGGGATGCAGTTCTACATCGGTTTGGGGCCTGAACTATGAGCCTGGTTAAAAAGATTTGTCTCGGATTTCTGGTCGTTCTGCTGCTGCTGATCGGCGGACTGGCCTTTCTGGTGGGGACCACCACCGGTTTGCATATGGTCATCAACGGCGCGGCGCGCTGGGTGCCGGGGCTGGAGATCGCCGGCGTCAGCGGCGGCTGGCGCGATCTGACGCTGAAGGGCGTGAAGTATCAGATGCCGGGCGTGACGGTCAACGCCGGGCAATTCCATCTGTCCCTCGATCTCTCCTGCTTTAAACGCAGCTCGCTGTGCGTCAACGCCTTGACTGCTCAGGACGTGGACGTGGCGGTGAACACCAAAGAGATGGCGCCCTCCGCGCCGGTGGAGGAGAGCAGCGAGCCGACCACCAATCTCAGTACGCCTTATCCGATCACCCTGCGCCTGTTGGCGCTGAACAACGTCAAGGTCACCGTCGACGACACCGCCATTTCTCTGGCCGAGTTCCGCACCGGCGCACAGTGGCAAGAGCGTGCGCTGACGCTGATGCCGACCAAGATCGGCTCGTTGCTGATCGCCTTGCCGAAAACGCCGCAAAATCCGTTGCCGGAAGCGGTGCAACCGGCGGTCGAGGTGGCGAAAAAGGTCGGTGAGCAGGTTACCGACGCGGCGAAACCGGCGCCGCAGCCGGAAGAGAAGCCGCTTGGCGAAACGCTGAAGGAACTGTTCGCCAAACCGCTGTTGCCGGATCTGCCGGACATCCGCCTGCCGCTGGATATCACCGTGAAAGAGATCAGCGGCGAACAGCTGCGCTTGACCGGCGATACCGACGTGCTGATCACGAGTCTGTTGCTGCAGGCCAGCACGCAGGATCAGCATATCCAGCTGGACAACTTCGACGTGAAGTCGCCGCAGGGTACGCTGTCGGTGCAGGGGCAGGCGACCCTGACCGGCGATTGGCCGGTGGCCCTGACCGCCAACAGCGCGTTGAACATCGACCCGTTGAAGGGCGAGAAGGTGAAGCTGAACATCGGCGGCGGGTTGCGTGATGAGCTGAAGGTCGCGCTGAACCTGTCCGGCCCGGTCGGTGCCCAGCTTGATGTGCAAACCCGGCTGGCCGAAGCCGGCCTGCCGCTGGCGCTGACGCTGCAGAGCAAACAGCTGAAATGGCCGCTGAGCGGCGAGGCGCAGTACCAGGTTAACGATTTCCGCCTGCGCTTTAACGGCAAGGCGACCGACTATGCGTTGTCGACGCGCGCTAATCTGAAAGGTCAGGATCTGCCGCCGGCGGTGCTGACGCTGGACGGCAAAGGCAACGTCGAGCAGTTCAAGCTGGAGCGCCTGCGGCTGGCGGCGCTGCAGGGTAATACCGATCTCACCGCGCTGGTGGACTGGAGCAAGGCCATCAGCTGGAACTCGCAATTGACGCTGAGCGGCATCAATACCGCCAAGCAGTGGCCGGAATGGCCGGCGAAACTCGACGGCAAGATCACCACGCGCGGCAGCCTGCACGGCGGCAGCTGGCAGCTGCAGGTGCCGGTGCTGCAGCTGGACGGCAACGTGAAGCAGAACAAGGTCACGGCGCGCGGCACGCTGAGCGGCAACGCCGCCGGGCAGTGGAAAATCCCCGGCATCGATCTGACGTTGGGGCGCAACCAGCTGAACGTCAAAGGACAGCTGGACGAGAAGAGCTGGAACCTGGACGCCAACATCGACGCGCCGCGTCTGGACGGCGCGCTGCCGGGCCTGGGCGGCACCGCCAAAGGGCTGCTGAAGCTGCGCGGCAATCTGCAGGCGCCTCAGCTGCTGGCGGATTTGACCGCCTCCGGTTTGCAGTGGCAGGCGCTGCGCATCAACCGGGTGAAGATCGACGGTGACGTGCGCTCCACGGATCAGATCCAGGGGCAGTTGGCGGTTCGCGTCGAGCAGCTGAAGCAGGACGCGCTGGAAGTCAGCCTGCTGACCCTGGACGCCAAAGGCAGCGAGAAGCAGCATCAGCTGCAGTTGAAGATCGACGGTAAGCCGGTCTCCGGCCAGCTGGCGCTGCAGGGCAGCTTCGATCGTCAGCAGCAGCGCTGGCGCGGCAATCTGAACAATACCCGCTTCGATACGCCGGTGGGGGAGTGGCGCCTGACGCGCGCCATCGCGCTGGACTACCTGAACACCGCGCAGAAAATCAGCATCGGGCCGCACTGTTGGCAGAACCCGAATGCCGAGCTGTGCGTGCCGAAGACCATCGAAGCCGGCCAGAGCGGCCAGGCCAGCGTGGTGCTCAACCGGTTCGATCTGGCGATGATCAAGCCGTTCCTCGGCCCGGAGACCGCCCTGAGCGGCGTGTTCACCGGCCGGGCCGACGTCAGCTGGAAACCGGGCGGCGCGCTGCCGGAGGCGAAGGTCACGTTGGCCGGCAACGGCGTCAAGGTGGTGCAGCAGGTGCAGGGCAACGCGCTGCCGATCGCCTTCGATACGCTGACCCTCAACGCCGGTCTGAACAACGGCCGCGCGCAGGCCGACTGGCGGATCAAACTGACCAACAACGGCCAGTTCGACGGCAATATCCAGGTGGCGGATCCGCAGGTGCGGCGCACCATCAGCGGCAACGTCAATATCACCAACATTTCGTTGGCGCTGATCAACCCAGCGCTGATGAAGGGCGAAAGCGCGGCGGGCATGCTGAACGCCAACCTGCGTCTGGGCGGCAGCGCGCAGAAGCCGCTGGTGTTCGGGCGTCTGGCGTTGGATCGGGCGAAGGTGCAGGGCCACTGGATGCCGTTCGATATGACCGACGCGCGGCTGGCGGTGAATTTCAATGGCATGACCTCGACGCTGGAAGGGCTGCTCAGCACCACGCGCGGCCAGCTGAATCTGGCGGGCGATGCCGACTGGCGTGACATCAACGCCTGGCGTGCGCGCATTGCCGCCAAGGGCGACAAGCTGCGGGTGACGGTGCCGCCGATGATCCGCATCGACGTGTCGCCGGATCTGGTGTTCGAAGCCACGCCGCAGCTGTTCTCGCTCAACGGCAAGGTCGACATCCCTTGGGCGCGCATCACGGTGCAGGAGCTGCCGGAAAGCGCGGTGGGCGTCTCTTCCGACGAAGTGATGCTGGACGACCAGCTGAAGCCGATTCAACCGAAGACCGCCTCGATTCCGATCAACAGCAACCTGATGATCCACGTCGGCAATGACGTGCGGCTGGACGCCTTCGGCCTCAAAGCCCGCTTGAAGGGTGATTTGAAAGTGGTGCAGGACAAGAAAGGGCTGGGCCTCAACGGCCAGATTGACATCCCTTCCGGTCGCTTCCATGCTTATGGTCAGGATTTGATCGTGCGTAAAGGGCAGCTGATGTTCTCCGGCCCGCCGGATCAGCCGCTGCTCAATATCGAAGCGATCCGCAACCCGGAATCCACCGAGGACGACGTGACCGCCGGCGTGCGCGTGACCGGCCTGGCGGATGCGCCGAAGCTGGAAGTGTTCTCCGATCCGGCCAAATCGCAACAGGAAGCCCTGTCTTATCTGCTGCGCGGCCAGGGCTTGAACAGCTCAGGCGCCGACGGCAACGCCATGACGTCGATGTTAATCGGCATGGGGGTTGCACAAAGTGGTCAACTTGTGGGTAAAATCGGCGAGGCATTCGGCGTGAGTAATTTGGCTCTGGACACTCAAGGGGTTGGCGACAATTCCCAGGTTGTCGTGAGCGGCTATGTCCTCCCAGGCTTACAAGTAAAATATGGGGTGGGCATTTTCGACTCGCTGGCCACGCTGACGTTGCGTTATCGCCTGATGCCTAAGTTGTATCTTGAAGCGGTGTCTGGTCTCGACCAGGCATTAGATTTGCTCTATCAGTTTGAGTTTTAGCGATGCGAATAATTGTCTACGGCAGTTTACGACGCAAACAGGGAAACAGCCATTGGATGACCAACGCCCAATGGCTCGGCGAGCACGAGCTCGAAGGCTATCAGATTTACAATCTGGGCCATTACCCGGCGGCGATCCCTGGAGAGGGCACGATACATTGCGAGGTGTATCGTATTAACTCATCGATTCTGGCAGAGCTGGACGAACTGAAAAGCAACACCAAGGACTATAAGCGCGAGCTGATTCAGACGCCTTATGGGAGTGCGTGGATCTACCTGTACAAACACAGCGTGGACGGTTACCCGCGAATTACCAGCGGTGACTGGCTGAAGCGTCTCGAAGAACAGTAAGAAAAAAAACACCGCTCAATGAGCGGTGTTTTTTCATCGGACGGCGGCTGGAATTACTTCTTGGCAGCGCGTTCGAAGGAGGCGATGATTTCCGCTTTAGCCGCGGCAGCGTCTGCCCAGCCTTCCACTTTCACCCATTTGCCTTTTTCCAGATCTTTGTAGTGCTCGAAGAAGTGAGCGATCTGGGCTTTCAGCAGTTCCGGCAGGTCGTTCACGTCTTTCACGTGATCGTACTCTTTGGTCAGCTTGCTGTGCGGCACCGCAACCAGCTTGGCGTCTTCACCGGCTTCGTCGGTCATTTTCAGCACGCCAACCGGACGGCAGCGGATCACGGAGCCCGGCTGCAGCGGGTATGGGGTTGGAACCAGCACGTCAACCGGGTCACCGTCCAGAGAGAGGGTGTGGTTGATGTAGCCGTAGTTGCACGGGTAGAACATCGCGGTGGACATGAAACGGTCAACGAACAGCGCGCCGGTTTCTTTGTCGATTTCGTATTTGATTGGATCGGCGTTGGCCGGGATTTCGATTACTACGTAGATGTCTTCCGGCAGGTCTTTGCCAGCAGGGACCAGATTCAAGCTCATGTCGGTTTCCTTTAATCATCAAACCAGAAATGGAGTGGCGGCTATTATAGCGGACTCTTTTGCGATTTCCTGCCCTTTTCATCGTTGAAAACCCAGCGTGCCGGCGCAGGGATAATTTCCAGATTAATCCCGCCGCGGCATGAAGTTTTGCCTCCGCCTGCCGATAACTTCAACTAACAATAATGAGCCAGCAAAGCTGGCTCCGCGTTTTGCCACCCCTACTACGTCTGATCTCACTATTCTGAAGCCGGGAAGAACTCATGCTAAAAAAGATTACGGTGAAGGCTGGGCTGATCGCCCTGCTGAGCCTGATGACCATGCTGCTGATCATGGTCAGCGTTATTGGCGTCAACGCGATTAACGAAGGATCGCGCTCGATCCATACCTTAAACCAGATCCTCGGCGAAGAGCTGGGCTCGCTGGCCAACAGCTCCAACCTGACGCTGCGCGCCCGCACCGCCGCCTCGCTGGCGGTGCGCCAACGGGAGATCGGCCAGACTGATGTCTCCGACGCCACCGTGGGCCGCATCTACGGCTACCTCGAGCAGTCGAACAAGGAAATGGCGCGCTTTGTCGGCGTCGGCACCGTGACCGAGCGCGGCCGCGAACTCTCCAGCCGCCTGCAAAACAGCTATCGCGCCTATCTGGAGCAGGGCGTGAAGCCGATGGCCGCCGCCATCAAGGCCGGCAAGATCGATGAGTATTACCATATCCAGGAGACGCGCATTTCCGCCTTGAGCATCGCGTTTGAAAAGGATCTCACCGATTTCCGCAGCTTCGCCATGAAGCTCGGCGAGAAGCAGGTGTATGAGGCGGAAAGCAACGCCAGCACCAAGATCTCGCTGATCGTGGTGGCGGGCCTGCTCAGCGTGCTGTTGGCGTTGCTGGCCTGGTTCGCGCTGCGCGTGATCATTTTGCGTCCGCTGGATGAGTCCATCGCGCAGCTGGAACACATCGCCGGCGGCGATCTGACCCACGAGATCCGCGGCGAGGGCGATACCGAGATGGGGCGCCTGGTGCGGGCGATGCAGCGCATGCAGCAGGCGCTGGCCAGTTCGGTCAGCAAAGTGCGCGACGCCAGCAGCCAGATCGACACCGGTTCGCGCGAACTGGCGGCCGGCAACCTGCATCTGGCGCAGCGCACCGAAGAATCGGCCGCGTCGCTGGAAGAGACCGCCGCCAGCATGGAACAGCTGACCTCGACGGTGAAAATGAACGCCGAGAACTGTGAACAGGCCAACCAGCTGGCGCTGAGCGTGTCCGATATCGCCAACCAGGGCAGTGAGGTGGTCAGCCAGGTGATGAGCAAGATGCAGGCGATCACCGACAGCTCGCGCCGCATCGCCGATATCATCAGCGTGATGGACGGCATCGCCTTCCAGACCAACATCCTGGCGCTGAACGCGGCGGTGGAAGCCGCGCGCGCCGGCGAACAGGGCCGCGGTTTCGCGGTGGTGGCCGGTGAAGTGCGCAACCTGGCGCAGCGCAGCGCCCAGTCGGCGAAAGAGATCAAAGGGCTGATCGAAGCGTCGCAAAACCGGGTGCAGGAAGGCGAACAGATGGTGGAGTCGGCGGCGCAGACCATGAGCGGCATCACCGGTGAAGTGGGCCGGGTGACGGCGTTGATGCGTGAGATCTCGGCGGCGACGCGCGAACAAAGCAGCGGTATCGAACAGGTGAACCTGGCGGTGGCGCAGATGGATCAGGTGGCGCAACAGAATGCGGCGCTGGTGGAGGAGTCTGCGGCGGCGACGCGCTCGCTGGAAGATCAGGCTCAGCTGCTGGCGCAGAGCATGGCGGCGTTCAAGCTGTAAGGCAATAAGGGTTCGGCAAGGCGCCGAACCCTGGCAAAGAACGCGTTACTCGTCCGGGTTTTCGGCGATGAAGCGTTCTGCGTCTTCCACCATCGACTTGGTGCCGACGAAGAATGGCGCGCGCTGGTGCAGTTTCACCGGCGTGATGTCCAGAATGCGGTTTTTGCCGTCGCTGGCCTTGCCGCCGGCCTGTTCGGCCAGGAACGCCATCGGGTTGCATTCGTACAGCAGGCGCAGCTTGCCTTGCGGGTGGCTGGCGGTGCTTGGGTAGATGTAGATGCCGCCTTTCAGCAGGTTGCGGTGGAAGTCCGCCACCAGAGAACCGATGTAGCGCGAGGTGTAAGGGCGCTGTGTCGCTTCATCCTGCTCCTGGCAGTACTTGATGTATTTCTTCACGCCGAGAGGGAACTTGATGTAGTTGCCTTCGTTGATGGAATACATGTTGCCGCTCGCCGGGAAACGCACTTTCTCGTGAGAGAGACAGAACACGCCCAGAGACGGATCGTACGTGAAGGCGTGGACGCCGTAACCGGTGGTGTACACCAGCATGGTGGACGAACCGTAAACCACGTAACCCGCTGCGACCTGGGCGCTGCCCGGCTGCAGGAAGTCTTCTTCGGTCACCGGCGTGCCGACCGGCGTGATGCGACGATAGATAGAGAAAATCGTACCGACCGAGACGTTGACATCGATGTTGGACGAACCGTCCAACGGATCCATCAATACGACATACTTGGCATTTTCAGCTCGCTCGCCGTCGAATATCACGATTTCATCTTCTTCTTCGGAAGCGATACCCGCAACTTCACCACGCGCTTTCAACGCCGCTTTCAGTTTTTCGTTCGCGTACAGGTCCAGTTTCATCTGAACTTCGCCCTGTACGTTGGACACCCCGCTGGTCCCCAGAATATCAACCAGGCCGGCCTTGTTGATGTCGCGGTGAATGATTTTGGCGCCCAGTTTAATGGCAGAAAGTAACGCGGTCAGCTCGCCGGTGGCGTGCGAGAAGTCGTGCTGTTTCTCGACGATAAATTCGCCTAACGTTTTCATGACACAATCCCTGAATCTACGGATGGATAGCGGCCTGTTAACAAACCGCCAACGTTTTCGCGAGCAGTGTAGCCCAAAGATGCGCGCCATTCATAGGCAAATCCATTTCTTCTGGACGATTCTGAGCGTTAGAATATGCCGACATTCGATGCACTCACATGAGAAACCTATGCGCATTCACATTCTTGGGATCTGTGGCACCTTTATGGGCGGGCTGGCGATGCTGGCGCGCTCACTGGGGCATGACGTCACCGGTTCGGACGCCAACGTCTATCCGCCGATGAGCACGCTGCTGGAGAACCAGGGGATCGATCTTATTCAGGGTTATGATCCGGCCCAGCTGGATCCGGCGCCGGATCTGGTGATCATCGGCAACGCCATGACGCGCGGCAACCCGTGCGTGGAGGCGGTGCTGGAGCGTGGTATCCCTTACGTTTCCGGCCCGCAGTGGCTGCACGACGCCGTGTTGCGCGATCGCTGGGTACTGGCGGTCGCCGGCACCCACGGCAAAACCACCACCGCCGGCATGGCGACCTGGATCCTCGAAGCCTGCGGCTACCAGCCGGGCTTCGTCATCGGCGGCGTGCCGGGCAACTTCGACGTCTCGGCTCGCCTCGGCGGCAGCCCGTTCTTCGTGATCGAGGCCGACGAGTATGACTGCGCGTTCTTCGACAAGCGCTCCAAGTTCGTGCACTACAGCCCGCGCACGCTGATCATGAACAACCTGGAGTTCGACCACGCCGATATCTTCGACGATCTGAAAGCCATTCAGAAACAATTCCACCACCTGGTGCGCCTGGTGCCGGGCAAAGGCAAGATCATCCTGCCGGACAACGACAGCCACCTGAAGCAGGTGATGGCGATGGGCTGCTGGAGCGAACAGGAGCTGGTGGGCGAAGAGGGCACCTGGCGCGCGCAGAAGCTGACGCCGGACGCCAGTCATTACGCGGTGTTCCTCGACGGCGAGCAGGTCGGCGAAGTGAACTGGGCGCTGGTGGGCGAGCACAACATGCATAACGGCCTGATGGCCATCGCGGCGACCCGTCACGTTGGCGTGCAGCCGGCGGACGCCTGCCGCGCCTTGGGCGACTTCATCAACGCCCGTCGCCGCCTGGAGCTGCGTGGCGAAGCCAACGGCGTCACGGTCTACGACGATTTCGCGCACCACCCGACGGCGATCCTGGCCACTCTGGCCGCGCTGCGCGGCAAGGTAGGCGGCACGGCGCGCATTCTGGCGGTGCTGGAGCCGCGATCCAACACCATGAAAATGGGCATCAGCAAAAACGATCTGGCGCCTTCGCTCGGCCGTGCCGATGAAGTGTTCCTGTTCCAGCCGCATCACATTCCGTGGCAGGTTGCGGAAGTGGCGGATGCCTGCGTGCAGCCGGCGCACTGGAGCGCGGATCTCGACACGCTGGTGGAGATGGTGGTGAAAACCGCACAGCCGGGCGACCACATTCTGGTGATGAGCAACGGCGGTTTCGGCGGCATTCACGATCGCCTGTTGGACGCGTTGGCGAAAAAGCAGGAACCGAAGGTGACCTACTGATTGTTCAGCCGCATAAGCCAACCTAAGGGCCGCATTCGCGGCCTTTTTTACGCCCATAAAAAAGCCCTCGCGAGCGAGGGCAACGGGGTTCGTCGGATAGGACGACGAGAGGGTCTCTGGGAAATCGGCGTTTGCGTCAGAACTCGGCAGTGGCAGTGACGAGGGTAATCAGCTCTGCAAAGCCGTTCCCAGAGTTGTTATTTGTAAATCTCGGCGGTGGCGTGGTAGTTGCCTTCGTTACGCGCTTCGATCACGCGGTAGGCGGTCGCGCCTTTAGCATCTGCTTTCTCCGACAGCGCCTGGCGAATGTCGGTCGGTGCGCCGTCGATACCGCTGACGGTAATGGTGCCGATAGATTGCAGATTGGCGGTCTGATCGTTAGTCACCAACTGGGCGGCAGACGCGCCAAAGGAGATGACAGACAGCAAACCGAGTGCAGCGAGAGTAGTTTTCATGTTCATGATAGCGATCCTTGGTCATAACAGCCTGGAAGGGCTTGGCAGCGATTTTTATTCTTGAAGGCCGTTATGACAGCGTTTGATTCCAGAGATGTATTGCCCGTTGCCGGGTAATGCCGGTACTTATTTGTAGATTTCAGCGGTTGCGTGGAAGTTGCCGTCGTTGCGCGCTTCGATCACGCGGTAAGCGGTTGCCCCTTTGGCGTCGGCTTTATCGGACAGCGCCTGACGAATGTCGGAAGGCGCAGCGGCGACGCCGCTCACGGTGATCACACCGGCGGGCTGCAGTTTTGCGGCCTGGGTTGCGTCAACAGATTGTGCTGCGAATGCGCCAAAGGAAAGCATGGACAGAACGCTCAGGGTTGCAACGGTAGCTTTAATTTTCATCATCTCACCTCATCGTATTCTTTTATCAGTTCCAACGAACTGTGATTCAGTTCACGGAAATGAGTATACAGCTAGTAACGTGAAAAATTAATAGTTCGCTAACAGTTGCTAGTGAAACTTTAAACCGATGAACCTTATTTTTTATAACTACAAGGAATAAAAAACGCTCATAAAACGATCTTTCGATGTTAAATTTATGTAATTTCAATAAGGTAAGTGCTTTTGACCAAAAGTGCGGAAGATCACAGTGGGTACTGCTGGTTACATGGATATGTCATGGAAATGTGTTGTTGCGGGATAAAAAAGCAGTGTTAAACGCGGTTGAAGGCCGGAAAGGTAACGCGAGGGTTAAAGAAGCGCTAACAAAATGCGGGCGGTAGCCGCACTTTGTTAGCGCCAGGTTTCACAGCTCTTGCTCGAACACGCCCAGGATCGCTTCATGCAGCTTCTGAGCGGTAAAGCCGCTGGACGGCGTGACGAAAATCGTGTCGTCGCCGGCGATAGTGCCGAGGATGCCCTGGGATTTGCCCAAGGAGTCAAGCAGGCGGGCGATCAGCTGTGCGGCGCCCGGACTGGTGTGGATCACCACGACGGCGTCGTTATGGTCGACGTCCAGCACCAGGTTCTTCAGCGGGCTGGTGGTGGTCGGCACGCCGAGTTCGGCAGGAAGGCAATACACCATTTCCATTTTGGCATTGCGCGTACGTACCGCACCGAACTTGGTCAGCATGCGCGATACTTTGGATTGGTTAATGTTTTCGAAGCCTTCTTCTTGCAGCGCCAAAACGATCTCGCCTTGAGAACTGAATTTTTCTTCTTTCAATAACGCTTTGAACGTCTTGATCAGATCTTCCTGTTTTGCGGGATTACGCATTTTGCACCGTGGAATGTTGATAATGGAAGTCATGATTATGCATATAGATGAATTTTTATGCAACAAAGGCCGACCCAAAGAAAATAAACATGACCGGGCGGCGAGGAAAGGGCGGCATTTTAACAAAATCCGGCCGTGATGAATATGCCCTTTTGACGTCGGAAAATCGGCCTGCGCTGGTAAATAAAATGTTATTAAAATGATGTTGTTCTGATGTTGCGTAAGGGTGTAATGTAACGGCCGGTTAACTTGCTCGTGAATAACCTCGCACTATTTTTGATTAGTGTGCGCTATGCCCTTCATGCGTAAGCGATTTAATCTAAAATGGGCGCGACAGCGGTCATTTTATTGCACCTGCAGGCAACAATTAGCTAATTTATTGTTTTTAAAGGTGTAATAATTTAAGGTCCGTCACCAACACATTCACGGCGCTTTATATATTTAAGACAATAAAGGAGTATAGGATGAAAGTTGCAGTTCTCGGTGCTGCTGGCGGTATCGGCCAGGCCCTCGCCCTTCTACTCAAAACCCAGCTTCCTTCAGGTTCTGAACTCTCTCTCTACGACATTGCCCCCGTTACCCCAGGCGTTGCCGTCGACTTAAGCCACATCCCAACCGCAGTTAAAATCAAAGGCTTCAGCGGCGAAGACGCGACCCCGGCTCTGCAGGGTGCGGACGTGGTGCTGATTTCCGCCGGCGTGGCCCGTAAGCCAGGCATGGATCGCTCTGACCTGTTCAACGTTAACGCCGGCATCGTGCGTAACCTGATTGAGCAAGTGGCGAAAACCTGCCCGAAAGCCTGCATCGGCATCATCACCAACCCGGTTAACACCACGGTCGCCATCGCGGCGGAAGTGTTGAAAAAAGCCGGCGTTTACGACAAGAACAAACTGTTCGGCGTGACTTCGCTGGATATCATCCGTTCCAACACCTTCGTGGCCGAGCTGAAAGGCAAGCAGCCGGAAGAGTTGAACGTGCCGGTCATCGGCGGCCACTCTGGCGTGACTATCCTGCCTCTGCTGTCGCAGATCCCTGGCGTGAGCTTCACCGATCAGGAAGTGGCGGATCTGACCAAACGCATTCAGAACGCCGGCACCGAAGTGGTGGAAGCCAAAGCCGGTGGCGGGTCTGCTACGCTGTCCATGGGCCAGGCGGCCGCGCGTTTCGGTCTGTCTCTGGTGCGCGCACTGCAGGGCGAGAAAGGCGTTGTGGAATGCGCTTACGTTGAAGGCGACGGCAAATACGCTCGCTTCTTCGCACAGCCGCTGGTGCTGGGTAAAAACGGCGTTGAAGAACGCAAGGATATCGGCACGCTGAGCGCCTTCGAACAGAAAGCGCTGAATGAGATGCTGGACGTGCTGCACAAAGATATCGAACTGGGCGAGAAGTTCATCAATAACTGATCGTCGCCGATAGTCAGCCGATAAACGCCGCCGGACGCTGTTCCGGCGGTTTTTTTTGCCCCGCGTTCACGATTTGATGCGGGCTTTTCGATCTAGCAGGCAATCGCTGTGCGGATCATAATAGCGGCTTGGCCAGATCTCCGATGGGTGGATGCCGATTGCTTCGGCGATCAGCCATTCCCCCTTCGGCCAGGGACGCGACAGCGCGTTGGCCAGCGTTGATGAGCTTAATCCGGCCTTGCGCGACACCGCCGCCAGCGTGGTGCCCTGTTTGCGTAACGCCGCGATGATATCTGCCGGATGCCAATCTGGGTTCCTTGAATTCATGTTTACATTCCTTTTCTGATTAGCCAAAGTTGCGTTAGTGGTATAACTAACGGATCAGGGTTAGGCGTTTGAACAACGTGAAACGCTTATTCGGAAACAAGAATACCATTAAATTTCCTAAAAAATACCCAAGTAATTTCCAAAAATGACTTTGCCCACTATTGCCCAGAGATGATGGCTATGAAAAACGAGTGGTTTGCCGCCAAGGAACTGACAGGCATCGCAGGATTACCTTCCTCACCACAGGGAATCAATCTGATGGCCCGGCGCGAAGGCTGGATAAGCCGCAGGCGTAAAGGCGTGCAGGGAAAAGCGTTGGAGTATCATATCGACAGCCTGCCGCCTGGTGCACGCAACCTGCTGATGCTGAAAGAAGATGGGGCGGCGTATGACGTAGAACGCCAGGATCCGTTAGCGGTATGGATCGAGTATTACTACCATTTGACGGAGAGCGAGCGCGAGAAAATGGTGGCTTTCCTGATGCGGGAAGGGATAGGCGGCCTGCTAGCGCGTATTGACGAAGAGAACAATACCTAGACAGGCCCGCCTCAGCGGGCCTGATAAGAATGTTAAGAAACTTTTATTTCTTAAAAATCGCGTTGCACTGCCAGATGCGCCAGGCCTTCCAGCGCCGTGCGGTGCTCCGAGGCCGGCAAGACCTGCAGCGCGGCGATCGCCTTGTCGGCTTCTTCCTCGGCGCGTTGGCGAGTGTATTCCAGCGAACCGCATTGTTGCATCGCCTGCAATACCGGCTCCAGCAGATGACGACCGTTGCCTTGCTCAATCGCGCCACGGATCATCTCACGCTGTGCGTCGTCGCCGTTGTGCATCGCGTGCAGCAGCGGCAGGGTCGGTTTCCCTTCATTCAGATCGTCACCGGTGTTTTTGCCCAGGGTGCTGCCGTCGGCGCTGTAGTCGAGCAGATCGTCGATCAGCTGGAAAGCGGTGCCGAGGTAGCGGCCATAATCTTGCAGCGCCTTCTCTTGCTCGGCGTTGGCGCCGGACAGGATCGCCGACGATTGCGCCGCCGCCTCAAACAGACGGGCGGTTTTGCTGTAGATCACCCGCATATAGCTTTCTTCGCTGATGTCAGGATCGTGCACGTTCATCAACTGCAGCACTTCGCCTTCGGCGATGACGTTGACCGCCTCCGACATCAGCGCCAGCACGCGCAGCGATTCCAGGCTGGTCATCATCTGGAAGGCGCGGGTATAGATAAAGTCGCCGACCAGCACGCTGGCGGCGTTGCCGAACGCGGCGTTGGCGGTGGCTTTGCCGCGGCGCATGTCCGATTCGTCGACGACGTCGTCATGCAGCAGCGTGGCGGTATGGATGAATTCGATCAGGGCGGCGACGGTGACGTGCTTGTTGCCTTCATAGCCCAACGCTCGCGCCGCCAGGACGGCGATCATCGGCCGGATGCGTTTACCGCCACCGCTGATAATGTAATAGCCAAGCTGATTGATGAGCGTGACATCGGAATTCAGCTGTTCGAGAATTGTTGCGTTCACGGCCGCCATATCTTGCGCGGTTAACTCGGTAATTTGCTCTAGGTTCATTGTGTTTTTTTCAGCTGTGTTTCTCTTCACCGCGTTGAGATCGCTGCTCACATCGGTACATGGCGGTAACTGTCCCTATGATTGTACTTGAAAAACGGTTCAGATAAACGCCACGAAAGAAACTGTGTTTTTTTTCTTCTTTTTTGTACATCTGGTCTTATTCTGCTCTTGTCATGCGCCGCTTTTTTGCGTAGAATTCGCGCCCTATTGTGAATATTTATAGCGCGCTCTGAACTAACACAGTCGGGCACGCGGAAAGCGGAGTTTTATATGTACGCGGTTTTCCAAAGTGGTGGTAAACAACACCGAGTAAGCGAAGGTCAGACCGTTCGCTTGGAAAAGCTGGACATCGCAACTGGTGAAGCGGTTGAGTTTGACCAGATTCTGATGATCGCTAATGGCGAAGATATCAAAATCGGCGTTCCTTTCGTCGATGGCGGCAAGATCAAAGCTGAAGTCGTTGCTCACGGTCGTGGCGAGAAAATTAAAATTGTTAAGTTTCGTCGTCGTAAACACCACCGTAAGCAGCAGGGCCACCGTCAGTGGTTCACTGACGTTAAAATCACCGGCATCAGCGCTTAAGTTAGGAGAGCGGATTAATGGCACACAAAAAGGCTGGCGGCTCGACTCGTAACGGTCGCGATTCAGAAGCTAAACGTCTGGGCGTAAAACGCTTTGGCGGCGAAGCAGTACTGGCAGGCAGCATCATCGTTCGTCAGCGCGGCACCAAATTCCACGCTGGTACCAACGTGGGTTGCGGCAAAGACCACACTCTGTTTGCTTTGAAAGACGGTAAAGTCAAATTCGAAGTTAAAGGCCCGAGCAATCGTAAATTCATCAGCATCGAAGCTGAATAATTTTTCGAGCCTTACGAAATAGATGTAAGCCCCGCAATTCGTTGCGGGGCTTTTTACATTTATGGGTTGCCTGCGGGCAGCCCTGTCAGCGTTGGCGAAGGTAATATGGATACGAAGCAGCAGGTCGGCGTGGGTATTTCCCTGGCGTTAACCACGGCGGTTTGCTGGGGCGCGTTGCCGATCGCGATGAAAGAAGTGTTGGCGGTGATGGAGCCGTTTACCGTCGTTTGGTATCGCTTTACCATGGCCGCCATCGGTTTGGGCGTGATCCTCGCGGTGCGCGGCAAGCTGCCGCCGCTGAAGATGTTCCGTCAACCGCGTTGGCTGCTGCTGTTGGCGATCGCCACGGCGGGGCTGTTGGGCAACTTTGTGTTCTTCAGTTCCTCGCTGCAATACCTGAGCCCGACGGCGTCGCAGGTGATTGGCCAGCTGTCGCCGGTGGGCATGATGTTCGCCAGCGTGCTGATTTTAAAAGAGCGCATGCGCATCACCCAGGTCATTGGCGCCTTGATGCTGATTTGTGGACTGATGTTGTTTTTCAACGTCAGTCTGATAGAGATCTTTACCCGGCTGACGGACTACACGCTGGGCGTCATGCTGGGCGTGTGTGCGGCGATGGTCTGGGTGAGCTACGGCGTGGCGCAGAAGGTATTGCTGCGACGGCTGGCTTCGCCGCAGATCCTGGTTATGTTGTACACTTTATGTGCGATGGCGTTGTTCCCTCTGGCCAAACCCGAGGTGATTTTCCAGCTTAGCGGCTGGCAATTGGCGTGCCTGCTGTTTTGCGGCGCCAACACGTTGATCGGCTATGGCGCGCTGGCGGAAGCGATGGCGCGCTGGCAGGCGGCGCAGGTGAGTGCGTTGGTGACGCTGACCCCGCTGTTTACCCTGCTGTTTTCTGATTTATTGGCGCTGGCCTTGCCCCAGGCATTCGCCGCGCCGACGTTAAATCTCGTCGGCTATGTTGGCGCGTTTGTGGTCGTGGCGGGCGCTATGTTTTCCGCAATTGGTCACCGGTGGTGGCCGCGACGGGCAGAACCCCCCCAGGTTGCTCCTTTGAAGCAGCCCGGTGAATGATTTACGGAGACGGTAAATGAAGTTTGTAGATGAAGCAGCGATTCTGGTCGTTGCAGGCGATGGCGGCAACGGATGCGTCAGCTTCCGCCGCGAAAAATATATCCCTAACGGTGGGCCTGACGGCGGCGACGGCGGCGACGGCGGTGACGTCTACCTGCTGGCGGACGAGAACCTCAATACCCTGATCGACTACCGCTTTGAGAAGTCTTTCCGCGCCGAGCGCGGTCAGAATGGCCAGAGCCGCGACTGTACCGGTAAACGCGGTAAAGACGTCATCATCAAGGTGCCGGTCGGCACGCGCGTGAAGGATCAGGGCACCGGCGAGATCCTCGGCGACATGACCCGTCACGAGCAGAAACTGATGGTCGCCAAAGGCGGCTGGCACGGTCTGGGTAACACCCGTTTCAAATCGTCGGTAAACCGTGCGCCGCGTCAGAAGACGCTGGGCACCGCCGGCGAAGCGCGCGATCTGTTGCTGGAGCTGTTGCTGCTGGCCGATGTGGGCATGCTGGGGCTGCCGAACGCCGGCAAATCGACCTTCATCCGCGCGGTGTCCGCCGCCAAGCCGAAGGTGGCCGATTATCCGTTTACCACGCTGGTGCCAAGCCTGGGCGTGGTGCGCATGGACCACGAGCAGAGCTTTGTGGTCGCCGACATTCCGGGGCTGATCGAGGGCGCCTCCGAAGGCGCTGGCCTGGGCATTCGCTTCCTGAAACACCTGGAGCGTTGCCGCGTGCTGTTGCACCTGGTGGACATTGCGCCGATCGACGAATCCGATCCGGTGGAAAACGCCAAAGTCATCATCAACGAGTTGAACCAATACAGCGAAAATCTGGCGCAGAAGCCACGCTGGCTGGTGTTCAACAAAATTGATGTGATTGGTGAGGAAGAAGCTGCCGAACGCGCCAAGGCGATTGTGGAAGGCATGGGCTGGGAAGGAAAGTACTACATGATCTCCGCCGCCAACCGCGAAGGCGTCAACGCGCTGTGCTGGGACGTGATGAACTTCATCAACACCCAGCCGAAAGCGATGGCGATCGAAGAAAGCGCGCCGGAAAAAGTCGAATTCATGTGGGACGACTATCACCGCGAACAGCTGGCGGAGATGGAATCGGAAGCGGATGACGACTGGGATGACGACTGGGACGAAGACGACGACGAAGGCGTCGAAATCATTTACCAGAAGTAATTCGATGATAAAGGGCTCAGCAACGCTGGGCCCTTGTTATTTGAGCGCCTTTTCCGGCAGCCAACACTGGGCATTCAGGCCGCGCGCATCGCGGCGGTTTTCCAGCGTCAAGCGCCCCTGGTGCAGCTGCACGATGCGGATCACGATATTCAAGCCCAGTCCGCTGCCGCCGTAGCGTTGATCCATGCGGCGAAACGCCTGCGTCAGCTCCCCGACCATCTCTTCCTTGATCCCCGGGCCATCGTCGATGACCTGCAGCAGATAACCGCGGTCCTGCGGCGTTAACCGCACCTGTATCGCGCCACCTTCCGGGCCGTATCGGTGGGCGTTTTCGACCAGGTTGCGCAGCAGCAGCCGCAGCAGCACCGGATCGCCGTTCACCGCGGCGGCGGCCGGCAATTGCCAGGCCAGCGTTTGCCCGCGTTGGGCGGTCATTTCGTCGAGCTCTTCACGCAGCGGCTGGATCACATCGGCTACCCAATCGAAATGCTGGTAATGGCCGCTGGCAAAGTCTTGCCCGGCGCGCGACAGCATCAGCAGTTGCTCGACGGTGTGCATCAGTTGATCGATGCGGGCGATCAGCGCCTGGCTGCCCTTGACGCCCTGTTTTTCCATCAGTTCCAGATGCAGACGGATGCCGGCCAGCGGCGTGCGCAGCTCGTGGGCGGCGTCGGCGGTGAACAGGCGTTCCTGCTGAATGGTGTTGTCCAGCCGCGAGAACAGCTGATTGAGCGCATTGGTGACCGCCACCATTTCCTGGCTGTCGCTGGTGATCGGCAGCGGCGTCAGGTTATCGGCAGAGCGCTTTTCCAGCCGCTGCTGCAATTGGTTGAGCGGGCGGGTGATCCAGCTGATGGCCCAGAAAGACGCCAGCAGGGTCACGATCATCATGATCAGCGAAGGCGCCAACAGCGAGGCGATGGCTTCGGCGATCTCGGTATCGACGCGCTCGCTGCGCACTTTGGCGGACAGGGTTTCGTCCACCAGGAAGCTGATCTGTTCCTGGCTTTCGTGCCACAGCCAGAAGGCGCTGATGAGTTGCGTGACCAGCAGGATCAGCGCCAGCATCAGCAGCAGGCGGCGGCGCATGCTGATCATGACGAGGGTTCCAGGCGGTAGCCGATGCCGCGCACGGTGCGGATACGATCCTTGCCCAGTTTGCGGCGCAGGTTGTGGATGTGCACTTCCAGCGTGTTGGAACCCAAGTCGTCCTGCCAGGTGTAGAGATCCTGCTGCAGGAGTTCACGGTTGACCGTCTGCCCGGCACGCATGATCAGGCGCGACAGAATGGCGAACTCTTTTGGCGTGACTTCCACCGGCTGTTGCTGCAGGTAGACCTGCTGGCTGGAGAGGTTCAACTGCAGGTCATCCACCTGCATCAGATTGTCGCTGTGGCCCTGGTAGCGCCGCAGGAGGGCGCGCACGCGCGCCTGCAGCTCAACCAGCGCGAAGGGTTTGACCAGGTAGTCGTCGGCGCCGGCGTCCAGCCCGTCGACGCGATCTTCCAGGGCGTCGCGGGCGGTCAGGATCAGCACCGGCAGATCGATCTGCTGGCGGCGCCACTGCCGCAGCAGCGCCGCGCCGTCCATATCCGGCAGGCCGAGATCCAGGATCACCATGCTGTATTGGCTGGTGATGAGCAGGCTGTTGGCCTCCGCCGCCGTGGCGGCGCAGTCGCAGACGTAACCCTCGCCGGTCAGCGCCAACGCCAGCCCCTGTTGCAGCAGTTCATCATCTTCAACGACCAGCAGCTTCATGATGACCCTCAGTTGTTTTGGTAAATATCCCGATACAGGCGGCTTTCGAAGCGCACCAGCGGCGCGCGGCGCTGTTTCTGATCTTCCGGCGGCACGGCGTAGCCGGAGAGATACTGCACGAAGGCCATGCGCTGGCCGCTGGCGGTCGTGATGAAGCCCGCCAGGTTGTAGACGCCCTGCAGCGCGCCGGTCTTGGCCGACACCTTGCCGTCGACGCCGGCTTCATGCAGGCCGCCGCGGTAGCGCAGGGTGCCGTCATAGCCGGACAGCGGCAGCATCGAGATAAAGTTCAGCTCGTTGTCGTGCTGCGCGATGTACTGCAGCGCCTGCATCATGGTCGCCGGGGCCAGCAGGTTGTGGCGCGACAGGCCGGAACCGTCGGCGATGATGGTATTGCCCAGATCGATGCCGGCCTTTTGGCGCAGCACCTGGCGCACCGCATCGGAGCCCGCTCGCCAGGTGCCCGGCACGCCGAAGCGCTCATGGCCGATGGTGCGGAAGACGGTATCGGCAATCATGTTGTCCGACTTTTTCAGCATGATCTTCAACAGATCGTGCAGCGGTGCCGACTGGGTTTGCGCGATCACCGTGCCGGTAATGCCGGGACGCGTCTGGCGTTTCAAATGCCCGTCAATCTGGATGCCGGCCTGCGTCAGCTCGTCTTTCAAGATGGCGCCCGCATAGCTGGCGCCGTCCTGGATGGCGAAGGCCAGCGGCAACGGCTCGCTGCGCTGCGTCAGGCAGCCGGTCAGGGTAAAGCGGTTCAGCTCGCCCGGCACCACGTCCAGCTCGCAGTACTGTGCGTCTGCCGAGCCGCGCGCCAGGGTGCGCACCTGGCTAAACATATTAACCGGATAATAGGAGGCGACGCGGATAAACGCCATGTCGCCCGGATTCGGCGCGCTGTACAGCGAGACCGAGAAACAGTTGCGATCGACGATGGCGGCGGCCGGCGGCGCGCTGAAGCACTGCGTCAGATCGTTCCACGGCCAACCGGGCGCTTTGTCATGGCTGGCGAAGACCGAGGTATCGACCAGCACATCGCCGCTGATTTGGCGCACGCCTTGCTTTTTCAGGACGGCCACCATATTGCGCAGGCTCTGGCGTTTGAAGGTCGGATCGCCGCTGAAGCGAGCGATCAGGTTGCCGCGCAGCACGCCGTCGCGGATATCGCCCTGGCTCTCCAGCGTGGTGGTGAAACGGTAATCGGGCCCGAGTTGCAGCAATGCCGCCAGCGCCGTCAGCACTTTTTGGGTACTGGCCGGCAGCGCCATTTGCTGAGAGTGGTAATCGATCGTCGGCGAGCCGGCGCCGATCTTCTGAACGACCAGGGCAAGGTTGGCCCCATCAGGCAGATATTGTGTGTACTCTTCAACCGGGGCCGCATTCGCATTCAGAACAAATGCGCAAGCCAATGCACTGACAATTCGTGAAAAACGCATAATCTCGGGATAACAGCTGGATAACGTGCCGTCATACTACGGTGCAATCAGGGAAAAAGTAAACGATGACCCTCAAGGAACTCTAGGCTAAAATGCGTATCAAAATGCAAAACCGATCTTGGCTTGGGCTCCGTTCCGAGTCAGGTTTCTTTTGTTTGTCGCCTGGAGGCGGGGGGCGGTATGCCAACCGTGTTTTCATACGAATACGTCAGGATGACGGTTATTTGAACAGGAAAGATTTAGAGGTATTTATACGATGAACCAAATTCCGATGACCTTGTTTGGCGCTGAAAAACTGCGCGAAGAGCTCGAATATCTGAAAAGCGTGCGCCGCCCGAAAATCATTGCGGATATCGCTGAAGCGCGTGAACACGGCGACTTGAAAGAAAATGCCGAGTACCATGCCGCCCGCGAACAGCAGGGTTTCTGTGAAGGCCGCATTCAGGAAATCGAAGCCAAGCTGTCCAATGCTCAGGTGATCGACATCACCAAGATGCCGAACACCGGTCGGGTGATCTTCGGCGCCACCGTATCGGTGATGAATCTGGACAGCGAAGAAGAAGTGACTTACCGCATCGTTGGCGACGATGAGGCCGATTTCAAGAAAAATCTGATTTCGGTAAACTCGCCGATGGCGCGCGGCCTGATCGGCAAAGAGCAAGACGATGTGGTGGTGATCAAAACCCCAGGCGGCGACGTGGAATACGAGATCCTGAAGGTCGAGTATCTCTGATCGGGACCGTTGGTCATTAATGCGCCAACGTTTTGTAAAGATAGGAAAAAGGCCGCAAGCGGCCTTTTATCTTGGTCAGGCGCATGGCACCTTTTCGTTAACCTGATGGTTATTAACGCGGTAGACTGATCTTGCGCTCTTTCGACGGGCGGTAAAGAATAAGCGTACTGCCGATAACTTGCACATTGCAGGCGCCCGTTTCACGCACGATAGCGTCGGCGATCAGGGTCTTGGTTTCGCGATCTTCAGCGGCGATTTTTACCTTGATCAGCTCATGATGCTCCAGAGCCTGTTCAATTTCAGCCAGCACCCCTTCGGTAAGACCGTTATTGCCCAGCATCACCACCGGTTTTAACGGATGCGCCAGGCCTTTCAGGTGCTGTTTTTGTTTATTATTCAGATTCATTGTCTTTTTTGCTTAAGTTGGGATTGAAAACGGTACATTCTACCGCCATCTCATGTATATCACCAAATCGGTCTTCACCGGTGTGAGTCTACGTGAGCAGCGACCCTGACATAAGACTCTTTTTATGATAGTTGGAAAACGAGATGGCTAATAAAAAGCGTTCGGCTAGCTCCAGTCGCTGGTTACAAGAACACTTTAGCGATAAATATGTACAGCAGGCGCAGAAAAAGGGACTGCGTTCCCGTGCCTGGTTTAAACTTGATGAAATACAGCAGAGCGACAAACTGTTCAAACCGGGCATGACCGTGGTTGACCTGGGCGCCGCACCGGGCGGCTGGTCGCAGTATGTGGTCACCCAAATCGGCGGTACCGGGCGCATCATCGCCTGTGATATTTTGCCAATGGATCCTATCGTTGGCGTCGATTTCCTTCAGGGCGATTTTCGTGATGAACTGGTGCTGAAGGCGCTGTTGGAACGAGTAGGCGAGAGTAAGGTTCAGGTGGTCATGTCCGATATGGCCCCGAATATGAGTGGCACCCCGGCGGTCGATATTCCAAGGTCGATGTATCTGGTGGAGTTGGCGCTGGATATGTGTCGTGATGTCCTCGCACCAGGCGGAAGTTTCCTGGTGAAGGTGTTCCAGGGAGATGGCTTTGACGAGTACCTACGGGAAATTCGCTCCCTGTTTACGAAGGTTAAGATTCGTAAGCCAGACGCTTCCCGCGCCCGTTCGCGCGAAGTGTACATTGTAGCGACAGGGCGCAAACTGTAGTACCCTAACGCTGTTTGTTAACACAGTTGTAAGATGAGGTTAATCCCTTGAGTGACATGGCGAAAAACCTAATTCTCTGGTTAGTCATCGCGGTAGTGTTGATGTCTGTATTCCAGAGCTTTGGGCCCAGCGAGTCGAATGGCCGTAGGGTGGATTACTCTACCTTCATGTCCGAACTGACCCAAGACCAGGTTCGCGAAGCGCGAATCAACGGACGTGAAATTAACGTTACCAAGAAAGACAGTAACAAATACACGACCTACATCCCTGTCAACGATCCTAAGTTGCTGGATACGTTGTTAACGAAGAATGTGAAAGTTGTCGGCGAGCCGCCTGAAGAGCCGAGCCTGCTGGCTTCTATCTTTATCTCCTGGTTCCCGATGCTGTTGCTGATCGGGGTCTGGATCTTCTTTATGCGGCAAATGCAGGGCGGCGGCGGCAAGGGCGCGATGTCCTTCGGCAAGAGCAAGGCCCGCATGCTGACGGAAGACCAGATCAAGACCACTTTCGCCGATGTCGCCGGTTGTGACGAAGCGAAAGAAGAGGTGAGCGAACTGGTGGAATACCTGCGCGAACCGAGCCGTTTCCAGAAGCTGGGCGGCAAGATCCCGAAAGGCGTGCTGATGGTTGGCCCGCCGGGGACCGGTAAAACGCTGTTGGCGAAAGCGATCGCCGGCGAAGCGAAGGTACCGTTCTTCACCATTTCCGGTTCCGACTTCGTCGAAATGTTCGTCGGCGTGGGTGCATCCCGCGTGCGCGACATGTTCGAACAAGCGAAGAAAGCCGCGCCGTGCATCATCTTCATCGATGAAATCGACGCCGTCGGTCGCCAGCGTGGCGCCGGCCTGGGTGGCGGTCACGATGAGCGCGAGCAGACCCTGAACCAGATGCTGGTTGAGATGGACGGTTTCGAAGGCAACGAGGGCATCATCGTCATCGCGGCGACCAACCGTCCGGACGTGCTTGACCCCGCGCTGCTGCGCCCGGGCCGTTTCGACCGTCAGGTCGTGGTCGGGCTGCCGGATGTGCGTGGCCGTGAGCAGATCCTGAAGGTGCACATGCGCCGCGTGCCGTTGGCTGCCGACATCGACGCCTCCGTCATTGCGCGTGGTACGCCGGGCTTCTCCGGTGCCGACCTGGCCAACCTGGTCAACGAAGCGGCGCTGTTCGCCGCCCGCGGCAACAAGCGCGTGGTGTCGATGGTGGAGTTCGAGAAAGCCAAAGACAAGATCATGATGGGTGCGGAACGTCGCTCCATGGTGATGACTGAAGCGCAGAAAGAGTCGACCGCGTATCACGAAGCGGGCCATGCCATCATTGGCCGCCTGGTTCCTGAACACGATCCGGTGCACAAGGTCACCATCATTCCTCGTGGTCGGGCGCTCGGCGTGACCTTCTTCCTGCCGGAAGGGGATGCGATCAGCGCCAGCCGTCAGAAGCTGGAGAGCCAAATCTCCACCCTGTACGGCGGTCGTCTGGCGGAAGAGATCATCTACGGGCCGGAAAAAGTCTCTACCGGTGCGTCGAACGACATCAAAGTGGCGACCTCCATCGCCCGCAACATGGTGACCCAATGGGGCTTCTCCGAGAAGCTGGGGCCGCTGCTGTATGCGGAAGAAGAGGGCGAAGTGTTCCTGGGCCGTTCCGTGGCCAAGGCGAAGCACATGTCGGATGAAACCGCGCGTATCATCGACCAGGAAGTGAAGTCGCTGATCGAACGTAACTACACGCGTGCTCGCTCGCTGCTGATGGAAAACATGGACATCCTGCACTCGATGAAGGATGCGTTGATGAAGTATGAAACCATCGATGCGCCGCAGATCGACGATCTGATGAACCGCAAAGACGTGCGTCCGCCGGCGGGCTGGGACGATGCGAACAAAGGCAACAGCTCCGACAACGGTGGCACCCCGAAAGCCCCGACGCCGGTAGATGAGCCGCGCACCCCAACGCCGGGCAACACCATGTCCGAACAGCTCGACAAGTAACAGCGGCTGTGTAATAACATCAAACCCCGGCATGCCGGGGTTTTTTTTGCCCGGCGGGCAGTGAACCAGGCAACAGTAAGGTGGACCAACCATGCAGTTAACCGTGCGCGACATGACGCTCAATCTTTCCCATCCGCAGGTGATGGGCATCCTCAACGTGACGCCGGATTCGTTTTCTGACGGCGGCCGCCACAACACCCTGAACCAGGCGCTGGTACATGCGCATGCGCTGATTTCGGCCGGCGCCACGATGATTGATATCGGCGGCGAATCGACAAGGCCGGGGGCGGCGGAAGTGAGCGAAGAGGAGGAGCTTGAGCGGGTCGTGCCGGTGGTGGAAGCGCTGGCGCAGCGTTTTGAAGTCTTTATCTCGGTCGATACCTCGAAAGCGGGTGTGATCCGCGAATCGGCGCACGCCGGCGCACATTTGATCAACGACATCCGTTCGCTGCAGGAGCCGGGCGCCCTGGCGGCGGCGGCGGAAAGCGGTTTGCCGGTCTGCCTGATGCACATGCAGGGGCAGCCGCGCACCATGCAGCAGGCGCCGCACTACGACGATCTGATCGCCGACGTTCAGACGTTTTTCGAGCACCATATCCGGCGCTGTAACGAGGCGGGGATAACAAATCAGAAATTGCTGCTCGACCCAGGCTTCGGTTTCGGTAAAAATTTGTCGCACAACTATCAGCTTCTGGCCCGGTTGTCGGAATTTCATCGTTTCGGTTTGCCGCTGTTGGTCGGCATGTCGCGCAAATCGATGATTGGACAACTGCTGAACGTGCCGCCGGATCAACGGGTTATCGGCAGCGTGGCCTGCGCGGTGATCGCGGCGATGCAGGGGGCGCAGATTGTCAGAGTGCATGACGTTAAAGAAACCGTCGAGGCGATGCGTGTCGTCGAGGCAACACTTTCAGCTAAAGGACAGTAGAGACATGAGCGAGCGCAAATATTTTGGCACCGACGGCATCCGTGGCAAGGTCGGGGACAGCCCCATCACGCCTGACTTCGTGCTGAAGCTGGGCTGGGCGGCCGGTAAAGTGCTGGCGCGTCACGGTTCCCGCAAGATCATCATCGGTAAGGATACGCGCATCTCCGGATATATGCTGGAGTCCGCTCTTGAAGCCGGCCTGGCGGCCGCCGGATTGTCCGCCTCCTTCACCGGGCCGATGCCCACGCCGGCGGTGGCCTACCTGACGCGCACCTTCCGCGCGGAAGCGGGCATTGTCATCTCCGCTTCGCACAACCCGTTCTATGACAACGGCATCAAGTTCTTCTCGATCGACGGCGCCAAATTGCCGGACAACGTCGAAGAGGCGATCGAAGCCGAGATGGAAAAACCGCTGACCTGCGTGGAGTCCGCCGAGCTGGGTAAAGCCAGCCGTATCATCGACGCCGCCGGCCGCTATATCGAATTCTGCAAAGGCACCTTCCCGAGCGAGCTGAGCCTGAAGGGGCTGAAAATCGTGGTTGACTGCGCCAACGGCGCGACTTACCACATCGCGCCGAGCGTGCTGCGCGAGCTGGGCGCCACGGTGATCGCCATCGGCGTTGAGCCGGACGGGATGAACATCAACGAAAAATGCGGCGCTACCGATGTGCGTCAGCTGCAGGAGCGCGTGTTGCAGGAAAAAGCGCACGTCGGCCTGGCGTTCGACGGCGACGGTGACCGCGTGATGATGGTGGATCACCTGGGCAACAAGGTGGACGGCGACCAGATCCTGTACATCATCGCCCGTGAAGGCCTGCGTCAGGGCCAGCTGCGCGGCGGCGCGGTCGGCACCCTGATGAGCAATATGGGGCTGGAGCTGGCGCTGAAACAGCTGGGCATTCCGTTCGCTCGCGCCAAAGTGGGCGACCGCTACGTGCTGGAGAAGCTGCAGGAGTTGGGCTGGCGTATCGGCGCGGAAAACTCCGGCCATGTGATCCTGCTGGACAAAACCACCACCGGCGACGGCATCGTGGCCGGGCTGCAGGTGCTGACCGCCATGGTGCGCAACCACATGAGCCTGCATGACCTGTGCAGCGGCATGAAGCTGCTGCCGCAGATCTTGGTCAACGTGCGCTTCGCCGGCGAGCACAATCCGCTGGAGTCTGATGCAGTGCGCAAAGTCACCGAGCAGGTGGAGGCCGAGCTGGCCGGCCGCGGCCGGGTGCTGCTGCGCAAATCGGGCACCGAGCCGCTGATCCGCGTGATGGTGGAAGGCGAAGACGAGCAGCAGGTGACCGCGCTGGCGCATCGCATCGCCGACGCGGTGAAATCCGCAGGTTAAAACAGACAGTTAGCCGCCGGGCTTGGCATCGCTGAGCCCGAACAGGCGATTGTTGGCGTTTTTTTCCGCAAACGCGCCGGCGGCTGCAAATTGCCCTTGCGCGGGTTGGCGGCTTTGGTTAGTATTCACACCCGCTTCAGTAGGCAGTTTATAAAAACGCCTGCTTGATGAGTGTGAAGCATTTGGCATGCGGTAAGGCCGCAAGGATACGGGTACTACTATGTACGAAGCTCTTCTGGTAATTTTCCTGCTGATCTCAATCGGGCTGGTTGCTCTGATTATGTTGCAGCAAGGTAAAGGCGCTGATATGGGAGCCTCTTTCGGAGCAGGTGCATCAGGCACATTGTTCGGTTCGAGTGGTTCCGGTAACTTTATGACCCGCATGACTGCTGTGCTGGCGACGCTGTTCTTCGTCATCAGCCTGATTCTGGGCAACCTCAGCAGCAACCAGAGCAAGAAAGGCAGCGAGTGGGAAAACCTGGGTCAGCCAGTGAAAACTGAGCAGACGACCGCGCCGGCGGCACCAGCCAAGCCGAGCAGCGATATCCCGCAGTAAGCCGTAACAAAGTTTGAAAACGGTGGTTGTGAACTCGAAAGAACAACGGCCGTTAGCAGTAAGAATCAGTACCGAGGTGGTGGAATTGGTAGACACGCTACCTTGAGGTGGTAGTGCCCTAACGGGCTTGTGGGTTCGAGTCCCATCCTCGGTACCAAATCCCAGAGATAACTTGCAATTTTGCGATTATCGGCGTAGTATTTGCCACGTTTTCGGACGCGGGGTGGAGCAGCCTGGTAGCTCGTCGGGCTCATAACCCGAAGGTCGTCGGTTCAAATCCGGCCCCCGCAACCACTTTCCTTTAAGTGTTTATTTTCAAATACACTTTTCGATTGAAACCCGCTTTTCTCGATCAACATTTGAAAATGACACTTGCTCGAAAGTTGTACCGAGGCCGCCTAGCGGCAAACAGGGTCCAGTTGCATAAAGCCCCGATTTTTCGGGGTTTTTTGTTATTTGGCAACAGAATCACTGGGCTATTTAGCCCTTTTTTTATGTCTTGGGGGTGGGCTTGTCCACATTAGAGCAAAAGTTAACAGAGATGCTTTCGGCACCGGTAGAAGCGTTGGGCTTTGAGCTTGTAGGCATCGAATTCATTCGTGCGCGCCAATCGACGCTCCGCATCTATATTGATAGTGATAACGGCATCAATGTTGATGATTGCGCTGATGTCAGCCACCAGGTCAGCGCTGTATTGGACGTCGAAGATCCAATCACGGTCGCTTACAACTTGGAAGTCTCCTCTCCTGGCCTTGATCGCCCGATGTTCACCGCAGAACACTATACGCGTTACCTCGGTGAAGAAGTCAGCCTGGTCCTGCGCATGGCGGTACAGAACCGTCGCAAGTGGCAGGGTATTATCAAGTCTGTCGAAGGCGAGATGATCACGGTTACTGTGGAAGGGAAAGATGAAGTGTTCGCGCTGAGCAACATCCAGAAAGCGAACCTGGTACCCCACTTTTAAAGTTTGGAAGAGGCAACTAGGATGAACAAAGAGATTCTGGCTGTTGTTGAAGCAGTTTCCAATGAAAAATCCCTTCCGCGCGAGAAGATTTTCGAAGCGCTGGAAACTGCATTAGCCACCGCAACCAAGAAAAAATACGAGCAGGAAATCGACGTGCGCGTCAGCATTGACCGCAGAACCGGCGATTTCGATACCTTCCGCCGTTGGGTCGCCGTAGACGAAGTGACTCAGCCGACGCGTGAAATCACGCTGGAAGCCGCTCAGTTTGAAGATCCGAGCATCGAGCTCGGCGGATACGTCGAAGATCAGATCGAATCCGTGACCTTCGACCGCATCACCACCCAAACCGCCAAGCAGGTTATCGTGCAGAAAGTGCGCGAGGCCGAGCGCGCGATGGTGGTCGACGCTTTCCGTGAACACGAAGGTGAGATCGTCACCGGCGTGGTGAAGAAAGTGAACCGTGACAGCATCGCGCTGGATCTGGGCAATAACGCCGAAGCGGTCATTGGCCGTGAAGACATGCTGCCGCGCGAAAACTTCCGTCCGGGCGACCGCATTCGCGGCGTATTGTATGCCGTACGTCCCGAAGCTCGCGGCGCGCAGCTGTTCGTCAGCCGTTCCAGCCCGGAAATGCTGAAAGAGCTGTTCCGCATCGAAGTGCCGGAAATCGGCGAAGAAGTGATCGAGATTAAAGCGGCAGCCCGCGATCCAGGCTCCCGTGCGAAAATTGCAGTGAAAACCAACGACAAGCGCATCGATCCGGTCGGCGCCTGCGTAGGTATGCGCGGTGCGCGCGTTCAGGCCGTGTCGAGCGAGCTCGGCGGCGAGCGCATCGATATCATCCTGTGGGATGATAACCCAGCGCAATTCGTCATCAACGCCATGGCGCCGGCCGACGTCGCGTCGATCGTGGTAGACGAAGATAACTGCACCATGGATATCGCCGTTGAAGCCAGCAACCTGGCGCAGGCGATCGGCCGTAACGGCCAAAACGTGCGTTTGGCTTCCCAGCTGCTGAAACAACACCGCGGCGACGATCGTTGGGAACTGAACGTGATGACGGCGGACGACCTGCAGGCCAAGCACCAGGCCGAGGCTCATGCCGCTATTGATACCTTCACCAAGTATCTTGATATCGACGAAGATTTCGCCACCGTACTGGTTGAAGAAGGCTTCTCCACGCTGGAAGAGCTGGCCTACGTGCCGATCAAAGAGCTGTTGGAAATCGACGGTCTGGATGAAGATACGGTTGAAGCATTGCGCGAACGCGCCAAAGCTGCATTGACCACGCTGGCCCTGGCACAAGAAGAAAGCCTGGGCGACAACAAACCGGCCGACGATTTGCTCAACCTGCCGGGTCTTGAGCGCAGCATGGCCTTTAAACTGGCCGCGCGTGGGGTTTGTACGCTGGAAGATCTTGCCGAGCAGGGTGTTGACGATCTGGCTGATATTGAAGGGCTTAGCGATGAGCAAGCCGGCGAGCTGATCATGGCTGCACGCAATATCTGTTGGTTTGGCGACAACGCGTAATAACTGTAGCAGGAAGGAACAGCATGACGACAGATGTAACCGTAAAATCGCTGGCAGCAGAGATTCAGACTCCGGTTGATCGCCTGGTACAGCAGTTTGCTGATGCAGGGATCAACAAGTCCGAGTCGGACTCTGTTACCCAGCAAGAAAAAGAAACATTACTGGCGCACCTGAACCGTGAACACGGCAGCGCGCCGGGTAAACTCACTTTGCAGCGCAAAACGCGCAGCACCTTGAATATCCCGAGCACCGGCGGTAAAAGTAAATCGGTGCAAATTGAGGTCCGCAAGAAACGCACTTATGTAAATCGCGATACGCAGGAAGCCCAGTTGGCTGAAGCGGCAGAGCAGGCACAGCGTGAAGCGGAAGAGCAGGCACGGCGCGAAGCGGAAGAGCTCGCAAAACGCGAAGCGGAAGCGAAGCGCGCAGCCGAAGAGCAAGCCAAACGTGAGGCCGCGGAGATTGCTAAGCGTAATTCAGCGGAAAAAGAAAAAGTGACCAATCAACATACCGACGAAATGACCAAGCCAGCTCAGGCGGAAAAAGCACGCCGTGAAGCCGAAGCCGCTGAACTGAAACGTAAAGCGGAAGAGGAAGTGCGCCGCAAGGTTGAAGAGGAAGCCAAGCGCGTGGCGGAAGAAGCCCGTCGCATGGCCGAAGAGAACGGCGAGAAGTGGGCCCAGGCCGACGCGGCTAGCGCTGCGGTTGAAAGCGCCGACTATCACGTGACCACCTCTCAGCACGCCCGTGCCGCTGAAGATGAAAACGACGCCAAAGTTGAAGGCGATCGTCGCAGCCGCACCCGCGGCGGCAAAGCCACCAAGCAGAAGAAAGGCAACAAGCTGTCCGAATCCAAAGCGGATCGCGAAGAAGCGCGTGCCGTTACCCGTGGCGGCAAAGGCGGCAAACGCAAGCCTAGCGCTCTGCAGCAGGGCTTCAACAAGCCGGCGCAGGTGGTTAACCGTGACGTGGTGATCGGTGAAACCATCACCGTGGCCGAGCTGGCCAACAAGATGGCGGTCAAAGGTTCTCAGGTCATCAAAGTGATGATGAAACTGGGCGCCATGGCCACCATCAACCAGGTTATCGACCAGGAAACCGCACAGCTGGTTGCCGAAGAGATGGGCCACAAAGTTATCCTGCGTCGTGAAAACGAGCTGGAAGAAGCGCTGATGAGCGACCGTGATACGGGCGCTGCGGCCGAGCCGCGCGCGCCGGTCGTGACCATCATGGGCCACGTTGACCACGGTAAAACCTCTCTGCTGGACTACATCCGCTCCACCAAAGTGGCGGCGGGCGAAGCTGGCGGCATTACCCAGCACATCGGTGCCTACCACGTAGAAACCGAGAACGGCATGATCACCTTCCTGGACACCCCGGGCCACGCCGCGTTTACCTCGATGCGTGCTCGCGGTGCTCAGGCGACTGACATCGTGGTTCTGGTGGTGGCGGCCGACGACGGCGTGATGCCACAAACCATCGAAGCTATCCAGCACGCGAAAGCGGCGCAGGTGCCATTGGTGGTTGCGGTGAACAAAATCGACAAACCGGAAGCCGATCCGGATCGCGTTAAGCAGGAACTGTCTCAGTACGGCGTTATGCCGGAAGAGTGGGGCGGCGAAGCGCAGTTCGTTCACGTGTCCGCGAAAGCCGGTACCGGTATCGACGAGCTGCTGCAGGCCATCCTGCTGCAGGCCGAAGTGCTGGAGCTGAAAGCGGTTCGCAGCGGCATGGCGAGCGGCGTAGTGATCGAGTCCTTCCTGGATAAAGGCCGTGGCCCGGTTGCTACCGTGCTGGTTCAGGAAGGTACGCTGAACAAGGGCGACATCGTCCTGTGCGGCTTCGAATACGGCCGTGTGCGTGCGATGCGCGACGAGCTGGGCCGTGAAGTGACCTCCGCCGGTCCGTCTATCCCTGTGGAAATCCTGGGTCTGTCCAGCGTGCCTGCAGCGGGTGACGAAGCGACCGTGGTGCGTGACGAGAAGAAAGCGCGTGAAGTGGCGCTGTACCGTCAGGGCAAGTTCCGCGAAGTCAAACTGGCGCGTCAGCAGAAGTCCAAGCTGGAAAACATGTTCGCCAACATGACCGACGGCGAAGTGTCCGAGCTGAACATCGTGCTGAAATCCGACGTACAGGGTTCTTGCGAAGCGATCAGCGACTCGCTGCTGAAACTCTCCACCGACGAAGTGAAGGTGAAGATTGTCGGCTCCGGCGTAGGTGGGATCACCGAAACCGACGCGACGCTGGCTGCGGCTTCCAACGCCATCATCCTGGGCTTCAACGTGCGTGCCGACGCTTCTGCGCGCCGCGTGATCGAAGCGGAAAGCCTGGATCTGCGTTACTACTCCGTGATCTATAACCTGATCGACGAAGTGAAGCAGGCGATGAGCGGTATGCTGGCGCCGGAATACAAGCAGCAGATCATCGGCCTGGCCGAAGTGCGTGACGTGTTCAAATCACCTAAGTTCGGCGCTATCGCCGGCTGTATGGTTACCGAAGGGACCATCAAGCGTCACAACCCAATCCGCGTACTGCGCGACAACGTGGTTATCTATGAAGGCGAGCTGGAATCCCTGCGTCGCTTCAAAGATGACGTTAACGAAGTCCGTAACGGCATGGAATGTGGTATCGGCGTTAAGAACTATAACGACGTGCGCGTCGGCGACATGATCGAAGTGTTCGAAATCATTGAGATCCAACGCACCATCGCTTAACGATTGCACATCTGCTTATATCTGTTTACGGGGGGCCTTTGTGCCCCCCGATTTGTCTGGAGAATCCAAAATGGCAAAAGAATTCAGCCGCGGTCAACGCGTGGCGCAAGAGATGCAGAAAGAGATTGCGATCATTCTGCAGCGTGAAGTGAAAGATCCGCGCGTCGGCATGGCGACCGTTTCCGGCGTGGAAGTGTCCCGCGACCTGGCGTATGCCAAGGTTTACGTCACCTTCCTGAACGTGCTGACCGAGAACCACGATCCGGATCTGGTCACCAACGGCATCAAAGCGTTGCAGGACGCTTCCGGCTATATCCGCACCCTGCTGGGCAAAGCGATGCGCCTGCGCGTGGTGCCGGAGCTGACCTTCGCTTACGACAACTCCCTGGTGGAAGGCATGCGCATGTCCAACCTGGTGACCAACGTGGTGAAGAACGACGCAGAGCGCCGTTCCGCCTCAGGCGATGACAAGGAGGATTAATGAGTCGCCCTCGTCGCCGCGGCCGTGACATCCACGGCGTGCTGTTGCTGGACAAGCCGCAGGGGTTGTCGTCCAACGATGCGCTGCAAAAAGTAAAACGTCTGTACAACGCCAACCGAGCGGGCCATACCGGCGCGCTCGATCCGTTGGCGACCGGCATGTTGCCTATCTGCCTGGGCGAAGCGACCAAGTTTTCGCAATACCTGCTCGATTCCGACAAGCGCTATCGGGTGATCGCCAAGCTGGGGCAGCGTACCGATACCTCCGACGCCGACGGGCAGATCGTGCAGGAACGCCCGGTGAACTTCACCCAGGCGCAGCTCGACGCGGCGCTGGACACCTTCCGCGGCGACATCCAGCAGGTGCCGTCGATGTATTCGGCGTTGAAATACCAGGGCAAGAAACTCTACGAGTATGCGCGCCAGGGCATCGAAGTGCCGCGCGAAGCGCGCAGCATTACGGTGTACGAGCTGCAGTTTATCCGCTGGGAAGGGGATGAACTCGAGCTGGAGATTCACTGCTCGAAAGGCACCTACATCCGCACCATCACCGACGATCTCGGCGAGCTGCTGGGCTGCGGCGCGCACGTGATCTATCTGCGCCGCCTGCAGGTGGCGACTTATCCCATCGCGCGCATGGTGACGCTGGAACAGCTGAACGCCTTGGTGGCGCAGGCGCAGGAACAAGCGATCGCGCCCGGCGAGCTGCTCGATCCGCTGCTGATGCCGATGGACAGCCCGGTTGAGAACTATCCGGAAGTGAATTTGCTGCCGGTGGTGGCGGGTTACGTCAAGCAGGGGCAACCGGTGCAAGTGGCCGGCGCGCCGGCATCCGGCCTGGTGCGCATCACCGAGGGTGAAGAGCGGAAATTCATCGGCGTTGGCGACATCGCCGAGGATGGTCGCGTGGCGCCGCGCCGCCTGGTGGTCGAGCATTTCGACTGACGGCGGGGCACTGCGTCGCCTTGCGATCGCACTGCGCTAAGAGTAGAATGGCGCAGCTTATGCATTGGGTTGCTGAATTAGAGATCGGCGCCTGTTTTTATTATCTATAATCTGGAGTATTACAATGTCTCTAAGTGTTGAAGCTAAAGCTCAAATCGTAGCTGATTTCGGTCGTGGTACTAACGACAGCGGTTCTACCGAAGTTCAGGTTGCCCTGCTGACTGCGCAGATCAACCATCTGCAAGGCCACTTCTCCGAGCACAAAAAAGATCACCACAGCCGTCGTGGTCTGCTGCGTATGGTTTCTCAGCGTCGTAAGCTGCTGGACTACCTGAAGCGTAAAGATGTAGCACGTTACACCAGCCTGATCGAGCGTCTGGGTCTGCGTCGCTAATCTAGCAAGTTTCAGTGGAAAGGGGCCTATTTTGGCCCCTTTCTTCTAGGAAGCATAAGCAAATCAGGTTAATGTATTACTGATGTTTCCAAACAGGTTCTTCCGTTACAGAGGTTCGCGCGGCTAATGAGAGGCTTTATCTCCCGCCTGAGATAAGGATTGTCATTAGTCGCGAGGATGTAGTGAGAAGGCAAATCGAGTCACAGGCGTGTCGAGTCGTCAATGCGATTGCGCGCCGTTAATCAAGGATATAATTTTGCTGACACCGATCATTCGCAAATTCCAATATGGCCAGCATACCGTCACCATCGAAACCGGTATGATGGCGCGTCAGGCCACCGCCGCCGTTATGGTGAGCATGGATGACACCGCCGTATTCGTTACCGTCGTTGGCCAGAAAAAAGCCAAGCCGGGCCAGAGCTTCTTCCCGCTGACGGTGAACTACCAAGAGCGTACCTACGCCGCCGGCCGTATCCCGGGCAGCTTCTTCCGCCGCGAAGGCCGTCCGAGCGAAGGCGAGACCCTGACTTCCCGTCTGATCGACCGCCCGATCCGTCCACTGTTCCCGGACAGCTTCCTGAACGAAGTTCAGGTGATCGCGACCGTGGTTTCCGTTAACCCGCAGGTGAACCCGGACATCGTTGCGATGATCGGCGCCTCTGCCGCCCTGAGCCTGTCCGGTATTCCGTTCAACGGCCCAATCGGCGCCGCGCGCGTAGGTTACATCAACGATCAGTACGTACTGAACCCAACGACCGATGAACTGAAAGAAAGCCGTCTGGATCTGGTGGTTGCCGGTACCGCCGGCGCGGTGCTGATGGTGGAATCCGAAGCTGACGTGCTGAGCGAAGATCAGATGCTGGGCGCCGTGGTGTTCGGCCACGACCAGCAGCAAGTGGTTATCGAAAACATCAACGCGCTGGTTGCCGAAGCCGGCAAGCCGAAGTGGGATTGGCAGGCGCCTGCGGTCAACGAAGCGCTGCACGCGCGCGTGGCTGAACTGGCCGAAGCTCGCCTGGGCGACGCTTACCACATTACCGAAAAACAAGAGCGTTACGCTCAGGTTGACGCGATCAAAGACAGCGTGGTTGAAACCCTGCTGGCGCAGGACGAAACGCTGGACGCCGGCGAAATCCAGGACATCCTGGGCACCGTCGAGAAGAACGTGGTGCGCAGCCGCGTACTGCGTGGCGAGCCGCGTATCGACGGCCGTGAAAAAGACATGATCCGTGGCCTGGATGTGCGCACCGGCGTACTGCCGCGCACCCACGGTTCCGCGCTGTTCACCCGTGGCGAAACTCAGGCGCTGGTTACCGCGACCCTGGGCACCGCGCGCGACGCACAGAACCTGGACGAGCTGATGGGCGAGAAGACCGACAGCTTCCTGTTCCACTACAACTTCCCTCCGTACTCCGTAGGCGAAACCGGCATGGTCGGTTCTCCTAAGCGTCGTGAAATCGGTCACGGTCGCCTGGCGAAACGCGGCGTATTGGCTATGATGCCTAAACCGGAAGATTTCCCGTACACGGTTCGCGTGGTGTCTGAAATCACCGAATCCAACGGTTCTTCTTCCATGGCTTCCGTGTGCGGCGCGTCTCTGGCGCTGATGGACGCCGGTGTGCCAATCAAGGCTGCCGTTGCGGGTATCGCGATGGGCCTGGTGAAAGAAGCCGATAACTATGTGGTTCTGTCCGACATTCTGGGTGACGAAGATCACCTGGGCGACATGGACTTCAAAGTGGCCGGTAGCCGCGACGGTATCACCGCGCTGCAGATGGACATCAAAATCGAAGGCATCACCCGCGAAATCATGCAGGTGGCTCTGAACCAGGCCAAGGGCGCGCGTCTGCACATCCTGGGCGTAATGGAACAGGCTATCAGCACTCCGCGCGGCGATATCTCCGAATTCGCACCGCGTATTCATACTATCCGCATCAACCCGGATAAAATCAAAGACGTGATCGGTAAGGGCGGTTCCGTTATCCGCGCGCTGACCGAAGAGACTGGCACTACCATCGAAATTGAAGATGATGGTACAGTTAAAATCGCTGCGACCGACGGTGAGAAAGCGAAATTCGCTATCCGTCGCATCGAAGAGATCACGGCAGAGATCGAAGTGGGCCGTATCTACCAGGGTAAAGTGACCCGTATCGTTGATTTCGGCGCATTCGTCGCTATCGGCGGTGGTAAAGAAGGCCTGGTGCACATTTCTCAGATCGCCGACAAGCGCGTTGAGAAAGTGACCGACTATCTGCAGATGGGTCAGGAAGTGCCGGTTAAGGTACTGGAAGTTGACCGTCAGGGCCGCGTGCGTCTGAGCATCAAAGAAGCGATGGCGCCGGAAGCAGGTTCACCTGCGCCTGAAGCAGAATAACTGTATAGATAGTTTTACAGCTCCCCGCCACGGGGTTGGGAGCTGTTCGTATCGCGCGGGTAGGATGCCCGCGTTTTAGCAAACGGAGGACAGGACGTTCATCCAATGTTTGTCTTCGGGAGTGGGAAATGAAGCCTTTCTTGCGCTGGTGTTACGTTGCGACAGCACTCATGCTGGCAGGATGCAGCAACCATGATTGGCGTAAAGACGAAGTTTTGGCAATCCCGTTGCAGCCAACGTTGCAGCAGGAAGTGATCCTGGCGCGCATGGAACAAATTCTTGCCAGCCGGGCACTGACGGATGACGAACGCGCACAGCTTTTATATGAGCGCGGTGTGCTGTATGATAGCCTCGGGTTACGTGCATTAGCGCGCAATGATTTCTCGCAGGCGCTGGCGATACGTCCCGACATGCCGGAAGTTTTCAACTACCTGGGCATTTACTTAACGCAGGCAGGCAATTTTGATGCTGCCTATGAAGCGTTTGATTCTGTACTAGAGCTTGATCCAACTTACAATTACGCGCGTTTAAACCGGGGCATCGCACTGTATTATGGCGGCCGCTTCCCGTTGGCGCAGGATGATCTGCAGGCGTTTTATCAAGACGACCCAAACGATCCCTTCCGTTCGTTATGGCTGTATCTGGTGGAGAGAGAAATCGATCCCAAGAAGGCCGAGGTAGCGCTTCAGCAGCGCTATGACAAAGCGGACAGAGGGCAATGGGGATGGAATATTGTCGAATTCTACCTGGGCAAGATCAGCGAAAAAACGCTGATGGAACGCCTCAAGGCAGATGCAACGGATAACACTTCGCTCGCTGAGCATCTCAGTGAAACTGACTTCTATTTGGGTAAACACTACCTGAGTCTGGGGGACAAGGACACCGCTTCGGCGCTGTTCAAACTGACGGTGTCTAACAACGTTCACAACTTCGTTGAGCACCGCTATGCATTGTTGGAATTGGCGCTTTTGGGCCAAGAGCAAGACGACCTATCGGAATCGGACCAGCAATAGCTGACGAACACCTATCAGCCTGATGAACATTGGTTTTTAACCAAAGTTATCGCCTTAACGGGCGAGGGCTTTTTTGTTCGTTTTATAATCTAATTTGAGCCGGTTCACACTTTTCAATGAAAATGACTGAAAATTTTCTCGACGAGTTATGTAGACTGGCTGCCATTATTAATGAGGCACGTGTACATGACGACTGAGTTTGAAACCTCTTTTGCTGATCTGGGGCTGTCTGCTCCAATCATTTCCGCCCTGAACGATCTGGGCTATGAAAAACCATCTCCGATCCAGGCTGAGTGTATTCCTCACCTGTTGAACGGCCGCGACGTGCTGGGCATGGCACAGACCGGTAGTGGTAAAACTGCAGCGTTCTCGCTGCCGCTGCTGCACAACCTGCAGGCAGACCTGAAAGCACCTCAGATCCTGGTGCTGGCACCGACCCGCGAACTGGCGGTTCAGGTTGCCGAAGCGATGACCGATTTCTCCAAACACATGAACGGCGTTAACGTGGTAGCCCTGTACGGCGGCCAGCGTTACGACGTGCAGCTGCGCGCTCTGCGCCAGGGCCCGCAAATCGTTGTGGGTACCCCAGGCCGCCTGCTGGACCACCTGAAGCGCGGCACCCTGAACCTCTCCAACCTGAGCGGTCTGGTGCTGGATGAAGCCGACGAAATGCTGCGCATGGGCTTTATCGAAGACGTAGAAACCATCATGGCTGAGATCCCGGCTGAACATCAGACCGCGCTGTTCTCCGCCACCATGCCGGAAGCGATCCGTCGCATTACCCGCCGCTTCATGAAAGAGCCGCAGGAAGTGCGCATCCAATCCAGCGTGACCACCCGTCCGGACATTAGCCAGAGCTACTGGTCGGTCTACGGCATGCGTAAAAACGAAGCGCTGGTGCGTTTCCTGGAAGCCGAAGACTTTGACGCGGCGATCATCTTCGTCCGTACCAAGAACGCGACCCTGGAAGTGGCCGAAGCGCTGGAGCGCAGCGGTTACAGCAGCGCCGCGCTTAACGGCGACATGAATCAGGCGCTGCGTGAGCAGACTCTGGAGCGTCTGAAAGACGGTCGTCTGGATATCCTGATCGCGACCGACGTTGCGGCCCGTGGCCTGGACGTTGAGCGCATCAGCCTGGTTGTCAACTACGACATCCCGATGGACTCCGAGTCTTACGTTCACCGTATCGGCCGTACCGGTCGTGCGGGCCGCGCCGGCCGCGCGCTGCTGTTCGTGGAAAACCGCGAACGCCGCCTGCTGCGCAACATCGAACGCACCATGAAGCTGACCATCCCGGAAGTGGAGCTGCCGAACGCAGAACTGCTGGGCGAGCGTCGTCTGGCCAAGTTCGCCGCGAAAGTTCAGCAGCAGCTGGAAAGCAGCGATCTGGATCTGTACCGCGCGCTGCTGACCAAACTGCAGCCGGAAGAAGAGCTGGATATGGAAACCCTGGCCGCAGCGCTGCTGAAAATGGCTCAGGGCGAACGTCCGCTGATCCTGCCACCGGATCCGGTCTTCAAGCCGCGTCAGCGTCGTGAGTTCAACGACCGTGACGATCGCCGCGGCGACCGTCGTGACAGCCGCGACAGCCGTGACGGCGATCGTCCGCGTCGCGAACGTCGTGACGTTGGCGAAATGCAGCTGTACCGCATCGAAGTGGGCCGTGACGATGGCGTAGAAGTCCGTCATATCGTTGGCGCTATCGCTAACGAAGGCGACATCAGCAGCCGTTACATCGGCAACATCAAGCTGTTCGCTTCCCACTCCACCATCGAGCTGCCAAAAGGCATGCCGGGCGAGATCCTGAATCACTTCACTCGTACTCGCATCCTGAACAAGCCGATGAACATGCAGCTGCTGGGCGATGCACAGCCGTTCGAACGTCGCGAGCGTCGTGACGGCGGCAACGGCGGCGAGCGTCGCGGCAACGGTCGTCCGTTCAACGGCGAACGTCGCGAAGGCGGCCCACGTCGTTCCTTCGGCGAACGTCGTGAAGGCGGTAACGGCGGTGAGCGTCGTGGCGGTAACTACAACCGTGACGGCAAGCCGGCGCCACGCCGTGATGACGGCGCACCGGCGGCACCACGTCGTCGTTTCGGCGACGCGTAATCGCCGATTCTCCGTTCGCGGTGAGTGCTCTGAAAAACCAGCCTGCGGGCTGGTTTTTTTATGCCTGAAAATTGCCGTCAAACGCCCCTGAATGGCGTATCATTCATAAGGTTTTTTCTTACGGATGATATGCACGGGAGATGCCATGAGTTGGCAGCAGTTTAAATCTCAATACCTGGTGCGCTTTTGGGCACCGCTGCCGGCGGTGATCGCCGCCGGGATCCTCTCTACCTACTACTTCGGCATGACCGGCACCTTCTGGGCAGTGACCGGCGAATTCACGCGCTGGGGCGGCCATGTGCTGCAGTGGTTCGGTCTGCACCCTGAACAGTGGGGCTATTTCAAGGTGATCGGTTTGCAGGGCACGCCGCTGGAGCGCATCGACGGGCGCATGATCATCGGCATGTTCGCCGGCTGCATCGCCGCCGCGTTGTGGGCCAACAACATCAAGCTGCGTCAACCGCAGCATCGCATTCGCATCGTCCAGGCGCTGCTGGGCGGCATCATCGCCGGTTTCGGCGCGCGCCTGGCGATGGGGTGCAACCTGGCGGCCTTCTTCACCGGCATTCCTCAGTTCTCGTTGCACGCCTGGTTTTTCGCGCTGGCGACCGCCGCCGGCTCTTACTTCGGCGCCAAATTCACGCTGCTGCCGATGTTCCGCATCCCGGTCAAATTGCAAAAGGTGAAGGCCGCTGCGCCGCTGACGCAGAAGCCTGAGCAGGCGCGCCGCCGCTTCCGGCTGGGCATGGCCGTCTTCGGCCTGGCGGTGGCCTGGTCGCTGTGGACACTGTTCGATGCGCCGAAGCTCGGCATCGCCATGCTGTTCGGCATCGGCTTTGGCCTGCTGATCGAGCGCGCGCAGATCTGCTTCACTTCGGCGTTCCGCGATCTGTGGATCACCGGTCGCACCCACATGGCGAAAGCCATCATCATCGGCATGGCGGTGAGCGCCATCGGCATCTTCAGCTACGTGCAGCTCGGCGTGGCGCCGAAGATCATGTGGGCCGGCCCGAATGCGGTGCTGGGCGGTTTGCTGTTCGGCTTCGGCATCGTGCTGGCCGGCGGCTGCGAGACCGGTTGGATGTACCGCGCCGTGGAAGGGCAGGTGCACTACTGGTGGGTGGGGCTGGGCAACATCATCGGCGCTACGCTGCTGGCCTATTACTGGGACGACCTGGCGCCGGCGCTGGCGACCGACTACGACAAGATCAACCTGCTCGATACCTTCGGCCCGATCGGCGGCCTGCTGGTGACTTACCTGCTGCTGGCGCTGGCCTTCGCCGCCATGCTGTGGTGGGAGAAACGCTTTTTCCGCGCCCGGCCTGAGGCGCAGGTGGTGAATTTGAGGAGCATGCCATGAAAGCAACAACGATAGTGCCGGACTACCGGCTGGACATGCTGGGCGAGCCTTGCCCGTACCCGGCGGTGGCGACGCTGGAGGCGATGCCGCAGCTGAAGCCGGGGGAGATCCTGGAGGTGATCAGCGATTGCCCGCAGTCGATCAACAACATCCCGCTCGATGCGCGCAACCACGGCTACAAGGTGCTGGATATCCAGCAGGACGGGCCGACCATTCGCTACCTGATCCAGCGTTAACGCCAAGGCGGTGGGGTTCCCACCGCCTTTTCGCTTTTTAGCCCTTCACGATGTCGCCCTTCACGCCGGCGACGATCTCGAACGAACGCAGCCGCGCCTGATGATCGAAAATCTGGCCGTTGACCATGATCTCGTCGGCATCGGTTTCACGCAGCAGCGTTTGCAGCCCGTGGCGCACCGTTTTTTCATCGCCGACGATCGACATCCGCAGCGCCTGCTCGACGCCGTACTGCTCGCCGGCGGTCCACAGCGCGTGAATGTTATCCACCGGCGGCGGCAGCGGGCCGGGCGCACCGCGGCGCAGATTGATGAACTGCTGCTGCATCGAGCTGAACAGGAAGCGCGCGTCGCGGTCGCTGTCGGCGGCGATCACGTTGACGCAGACCATGGCGTGTGGCTGCGCCAGCTGTTTGGACGGTTTGAAGTTCTCGCGGTACAGCTGCAGCGCCTGGAACAGCATATCCGGGGCGAAGTGTGAAGCGAAGGCGAACGGCAGGCCGAGCTGCGCCGCCAGCTGTGCGCTGTAGAGGCTGGAACCGAGCAGCCAGAGCGGCACATGCAGCCCCTGGCCCGGCACCGCCTGCACCGGTTGCCCGGGCTGCGCGTCGCAGAAGTAGTTTTGCAGTTCCTGCACGTCGCGCGGGAAAGTATCCACGTCGCCGGACAGGTGGCGGCGCAGCGCCATCATGGTGCGCTGATCGGTGCCGGGCGCGCGGCCCAACCCCAAATCGATGCGCCCCGGGTAGAGCGACTCCAGCGTGCCGAATTGTTCGGCGATCACCAGCGGCGCATGGTTCGGCAGCATCACGCCGCCGGAGCCGAGGCGAATGCTCTGGGTGCCGGCGGCCAGATAGCCCAGCAGCACCGAGGTGGCGGCGCTGCCGATGCCGGTCATGTTGTGGTGCTCGGCCAGCCAGTAGCGCTGGTAGCCCCAGCGTTCGGCGTGCTGCGCCAAATCCAGCGAACAGTGGAAAGCGTCGCGCGCCTTGGCCCCTTGCGGGATTGGCGATAAATCCAGTACCGAAAGCGGTACGGCAGTGTGTTCAGTCATGACATCGTCCATCAGAGAGTGGATCGCTTAAAGGGCGATTGCAGGAGTCTGCATACTAAAAGGCCGAAAAAAAGATGCTTTTTAGTGTTAAAAGCATAATCCAATTTATAGTTATAAAAGAGGAGATATGTGCTTGTGATATCCTCATGAGTGCAATGGTGTTTTTTGGAGCAATTTGAGACATGGAAATGATTATCCCCGCCCGCCGCTTACCGTTCCGGGAGCTGACATAATGAAAAAAAAGACGCTGTTTACCCTGTTGCTGATGTTGGCGGCGATCGCATTGGCGATCCTGTTCCGCGCGCACAATCAGGATCTGTTGCTGCAGGGTGAAGTGGATGCCCCCGAAGTGATCGTCGCATCCAAAGCGAAAGGCCGGGTCGTTGAACGCCTGATCGAACGCGGCGACGACGTGAAAAGCGGCCAGCTGATCATTCAACTCGATAGCCCCGAACTGATGGCGCAACTGCGTTCCGCACAGGCGACGCGCGACGAGGCCAAGGCGCAGCTTGAGCTGTCATTGCACGGTACCCGTGAAGAGAGCATCCGCAACCTGCGCGCCAACCTGGCGCAGGCCGAGGCGCAGTACCGCAATGCGCAAAACGACTACAACCGGAACCTGAGCGTGGCCGGCAAGGGCTATATCTCGAAGTCCGAGCTGGACGCTTCGCGCCGGTCGCGCGACACCGCCTTCCAACAGGTGCAGGCCGCCAAGGCCAATCTGGATGAAGGCATCAACGGCGACCGCGTCGAGCAGCGGCAGCAATATGCGGCGGCGCTGCGGGCGGCGGAAGAGAACCTGCTGCAGATCCAGGCGCAGAGCGACGATCTGCAGGTGAAAGCGCCGGTAGACGGCGAAGTGGGGCCGATCCCGGCCGAAGTGGGCGAATTGCTGAACGCCGGCAGCCCGCTGGTGACGTTGATCCGGGTGCCGGACGCCTACTTCGTGTTTAACCTGCGTGAAGACATCCTGGCCCACGTGCGCAAAGGCGACAAGGTCAAGCTGCGGGTGCCGGCGCTGAAGGACAAAATGATCGACACCGAGGTGCGCTACATCGCGCCGCTGGGGGATTACGCCACCAAACGCGCCACCCGCGCCACCGGCGACTTCGACCTGAAAACCTTCGAAGTGCGCCTGTATCCGTCACAGCCGGTGGACGGCCTGCGTCCGGGGATGAGCACCTTATGGCAATGGAAAGAGTAAGGGCCGGCTGGCGCTGCTTCAGTCACGCGTTCGACAAAGAGTGTCGCGTCGCCTTTCGCAGCCCGGTGGTGCACTGGCTGAGCTGGATCTTTCCGCTGATCCTGTTTGCGCTGATCAGCAGCAACTTCTCCGAAGGCACGCTGCTCGATCTGCCGGTCTCGGTGGTGGACAGCGATCACAGCCCGCTGTCCAAATCGCTGACGCGGCGGCTGGACGCCGGTTCGCACGCCCACGTCGAGGCTTACGGCGGTGGGTTGCCGGAGTCGCTGAGCCGCCTGCGCAGCGCGCAGGATTACGCGTTGCTGTATATCCCGCCGGACCTTGAGGCCAACGCGCTGTCGGGCAAACAGCCGAGCGTGGTGATGTACTACAATGCGTTGTTCTACGGCGCCGGGCTGTACTCCACCCAGGACTTTGGCGGCCTGATGAACGAAATCAACGCCAGCACCCGCAGCATCATCGCCACCGAGATGGGCAAGACGCTGCCGCCGTTGGCGGACGTGACGCTCTCCTACGGCAGCCTGTTCAACGCCAGCGGCAGCTATATCTATTACCAGCAGTTCGCCGCCACCATCCATCTGCTGCAGCTGTTCGCGGTGACCTGCATGATCTACGTGCTGGCGCGCAGCAAGTCGCTGCTGCAGGCCAAGCCGTTCAGCCTGGCGCTACTCGGCAAGCTGGCGCCGTACACGCTGTGTTTCACCACCCTGCTGATGGTCGAGATCGCGGCGCTGGTGGGCATCTTTGACGCCCGCGTCAGCGGCAACCCGCTGTTTATGCTGATGATTGGCCTGTTCTACGTGATGGCGGCGCAGAGTATCGGCCTGCTGCTGTACACCTTTACCGGCAGCACCATCACCGCCTACAGCCTGATCGGTATTTTGGTCAGTATCGCGATGACCTTCTCCGGCATGGCGGTGCCTGAGCTGTCGATGCCGCTGCCGGCGCGCATCATTTCCAACATCGAACCGCTGACCCACGCGCTGTACGCGATGTTCGACGTGTTCCTGCGGCAGGTGCACGCCAGCGCCATCTTCAGCGTGTGCGCGCTGCTGGCGGTCTATCCGCTGGTGGCCGCGCTGCTGGTGCGCAATCGCCTGCCGGCGCGGTTGGCAAAAGAGGGGAACGCCGGATGAAGCTCTATTGGCAAACCTTCGTTAAGGTGCTGCTCGGCATGCTGGAGCGGCCGGTGTGGCTGATGCTGATCCTGTCGCTGTGCATCATGAGCCTGGTGTACGCCAACCGCACGGTGTGGGATCTGCCGGTGGGGGTGGTCGATCAGGATCACAGCACCGCCAGCCGCCAGCTGATCCGCCAACTGGACGCCACCTCCAAGATCGCGATTGAAACCTACGACAGCCTGGAACAGGCGCAGCGCGATCTCAGCTGGCGCAAGCTGTTTGCGGTGATCATCATGCCGGTGGATCTGGAGAAGAAAATTCTCAGCGGGCAAAACATCGTGGTGCCGGTCTACGGCGACGCCACCAACCGCCTGGCCAACGGCCAGATCCAACAAGACGTGGTGGCGGCCTATCAGCAGCTGCTGACGGAGTACAACAACGGGCTGCTGCTGCGCAGCGGCTTCAGCGAACGGCAGGCGCAGATACTGCTGACGCCGATACTGGGACAAACGCTGGACGTGTTCAACCCCGGCATCAGCTTTGCGGCGATCATCTTCCCCGGGCTGTTGGTGATGCTGTTGCAGCACTCGTTGCTGATCGCCTGTATCCGCGTCAATATCGCCATGAAAAGCATGCCCGGCGGCAAAGCGCCGCTGGCGGCGCACCTCGGCGGGCTGACGGCGCTGCTGCCGATCTGGCTGTTCCTGTCGATCGTGTTGTTCGTGCTGTGGCCGTGGGTATTGGGCTATAGGCAGACGGCGAACATCGCCGAACTGCTGCTGCTGACCTTCCCGTTCCTGCTGGCGGTATTGGGACTGGGCAAGCTGGTGACCGAGTGCCTGCGCAGCGTCGAGATGATCTACCTGACGCTGGCGTTCATCACTACGCCGGTCTTCTACCTGTCCGGCACCATCTGGCCGCTGCAGTCGATGCCGGCCTGGGTGCGCGCCATCTCGTACAGCATTCCCTCCACCTGGGGCACCAAGGCGATCGCCGGCGTCAACCAGATGGGGCTGTCGCTGAATGAAGTGTGGGGCGACGTGGTGATGATGCTGATACTCGGCGTGGTCTACACCCTGCTGGGCTTCGGCGTGGCCTTCTTGCGCAACAGCGTGGCGCTGCGCGGGATGTTCAGGAAGCGGCGGGCGTAAGGGGAGGCATTGATGCCTTTCCCGGTGACGTTAAAAGATAATTAATCCAATGGGTTATTGCGTTATCCCCGCAGCCGGCGGGGATAACGCAAAGCGACCACAACCCGGCAATCGGGTTTCGGCCGCGCATAAGCTTTACTCGCTAGCGGCACGCAGCAACCCCTTCTTGAAATTCGGTCTGGCCCGCCGACAATCACGCACACCTTCAATCACGCCTGTTTGTGTTGCAGTGTTATGTTCTCTTTTTGATAAGGCTATTCCTAATTCTTTCAAACTTATCATCCCTAAAAAATAACCCTTCGACTATTTAGCCAAAAGTGATATTTGCCGGGATAGAACATTGCTTATCCAATTTTAATTGTTATATTTCTATTTCGCCTAAAATGATTAAGTTTTCTTAATTGTTTATGTGTGTGATGAACTCCTCGGGATTTACGATCTTAGCGTGCGGAAATCATTAATTGTAGGATAATTAAATGGATTGCTCGCTCATAGTCATGAGATTGGTCTGTAAACGGGATGTTTCAGATAGGTGCCGTTATGTAACAAATATGAAGGAGCATGATGTATGACGGGTAAATTAAGCGTTCAAACGGTTCTGTTTGAATATCATGGACAAAAATATAAGGTCTTCCTGGCATGCGATAAACGGCATGTTGGGTGCAACGAATTAAATCCGTTGTATTTTTTAGATGCCAACAGACATTTTGAGACCCTAATTAAGGCGGGTTATCACGGTGATGATGTATCCCCTGTGCTTTATATTGGAATCGGTTATCAGGAGGGTGTCGATATTAAGGCGGCTCGCACATTCGACTATACGGTGAGCGATGGCAGCGAGCGCTTTAAAGACGGGGGCGGAGCGGAGCAATTTTATCGATTTATTCAGGATGTCGTCAAACCGTGGGTCGAATGTCGTTTTAAGGTCAATAAGCAAATGCAAACGCTGGCGGGGCATTCGTTTGGCGGGCATTTCACCTTATACGTGGCGTTTCATCATCAAACGGCTTTTCAGCGCTATGTTGCCGCCAGTCCCGCGCTCTGGTGGGCGAATGGCGCAGTGCTGCCCGAAGGCGACGCTAAGCTTGCCGCAAGCATTGATTGGTTATCGCTGCTCTTAGGCAGCCGCGAGGAGCGGGCGGAGCCGGACAGTACCGATCTTGAGAAAGAGATCTTCCAGCGCATAGGGGATAACCCAAGGTTGAATGTCAGGAATCTGGCATCGCAGTTGGTGAAAGACGGCGAGCGCTGCAGCTTCGAGTTTCTTCCCGGGCGCAAACATCCGGCGGTGGCAAAAGATTATGCACGCATAGCGAATTTCGTTGCGAGCCAAAAACCACTGCCAACAGGGCTGTGACAGGAGAGGTTAAATGGATTTTAAAGTGACGAGAGGGTTGCTGCTTTTGGCTGGATTATTTTTCTCTATCACGGCGGTGGCAAAGCCTATTCAAACCGACGAGACCGCCTCATTGATTAACCAGCGATTGTCTTACATGAAAGACGTTGCCGGGTATAAGGCAAACAACCATCTGGCCATTGAGGATTTGCCTCAGGAAGCCAACGTATTGGCCAACTCAGTCCGCGAGGCGGAAGCATTGGGATTGGATGGCAAGTCGGTGGCTCCTTTTATACAGGCGCAAATGGATGCGGCCAAAGCGATTCAGTATCGCTACCGGGCAGACTGGCTGTCGGCGCCGGAAAACGGCTGGCAGCCTGAATCGCTGGACAGTGTGAGAGCGAAAATCAGCCGGCTGAATACCCAGATTTTGACCAGCGTCAGCAATAAATTGAAGAAAGGCGAGCGCTTTAATGACAGGTTTGTTTTTATGAAATCCCTGGAACAAACCCACCTGAAAGTTGGCGATAAAGAACGCCTGTGGCAGTCATTAAAGCGAATTGCGTTGAAAGGGTAATCGCCTGCCGTTGTTCTGGCTGAATGCGCCCGATGTGTGGTTTCGGGCGCATTCTCCTCGCGGGCGGCCAGCCGAATAATGGCGTTGAAAGGCTCCTCAGGCGAGGGAAAGCCCGGCGCCGGCCTCCATCACCCCACCAACGCCAACCCGGCCACGCGGCGCCAGTAGCCGTTGCAGTCGGCGTGGTCGGTCAAGGCCAGCGGCTGCTCGCCGCGTTCGTTGGCGCGGAAGGCATCGATCTGCGCCAGCGTCTCGGCGCCCTGCGGCGACAGCCGCACGATGTCCACCAGCCCCTGCATGTTCGGCAGCTCGTTGCCGAGGTTATAGCAGTAACCGCTCATCGTCTGGATGCCGTTGAGTACGAACACCTGCTGTTGTTCCTGCGAACGCATCATGCGGCCCTGCGGATACTTGATGCAGCAGGTTTCGCACTCGTCCTTGCCGCGATTCTCCGAGCGGGCGGTGAAGCAGCGCGCGGAATAGGCCAGCGGCAGATGGCCGTAGCTCAGCACCTCCACCTCGAAGTCGTGGCGGAAGCCCAGCTCGTCGCACTGCGTCAGCAGATTGGCCAGCCAGTCGCGCGACAGCTCGACCGGCATGCACCAGCGGATCATGCCCTGGCGGCGCAGCAGGCGCAGGGTATAGGCGTTGTAGCAGTTCAGCGCATGGCCGGCGACGAACGGCAGGCCGCGCTCCGCCGCCATGTTCACCGCGCCCAGATCGTTGGCTTCAAACAGGAACTCGCCGTTTTCCACATAGCGTTTCAGCTCATTCAGTTCGGACGGCGCCTGCAGCAGCGCCAGCGTGGAGATCACCACCTGTTTACCGCTGCGGGCGATTTCGCGCGCCAGCGCCAGCCAGTCGCCGACCTTCATCTCGCGGCGCTTGGCGCAGACGCTCTCGCCGAGATAAATGATGTCGGCGCTGCTGTCCGCCGCCTGTTGATAGAACGTTGCGATGTCGTTTTTCGGCCAGTAGTAGAGTACCGGCCCGAGTGCGTATTTCATGTTTCCTCCGGCTACTGCCATTTGCGGTGATAAGCGCCCAGCGTGGTCTGGGTGCCTTCGGACATCGCGCCCAGCGTCTCCATCCAGGCGGCGTCGGCGCGGTAGGCGGCCGGATCGGCCTGGCAACGGTCGATCGCCTGGCGCCAGACGCGCGCCACCTGGCTGACGTAAGCCGGGCTGCGCTGGCGGCCTTCGATCTTCACCGAAGCGATGTTGGCGGCCAGCAGCTCCGGCAGCAGCTCCAGGGTATTGAGGCTGGTGGGCTCTTCCAGCGCGTGGTAGCGCACGTCGTCCACCAGATAGCGGCCCTTGCACAGCGTCGGGTAACCGGCGTTTTCGTGGTCCTGATAGCGGTCGATCAGCACGTCGTTCAGGCGCGACTCCATGCCCTGTGCGGTTTGCTGCCAGCGCACGAAACGCGCCGGCGAACAGGCGCCGACGGTGTTCGGCGACTCGCCGGTCAGGTAGGAGGAGAGGTAGCAGCGCCCCTCGGCCATGATGCACAGGCTGCCGAAGGCGAACACTTCCAGCGGCACCGGGCTGGTGCGCGCCAGCTGTTTCACCTGGTGCATCGACAGCACCCGCGGCAGCACCACCCGGCCGACCTCGAAGTTGCGCTGGTAGAAACGGATCGCCTCCTCATTGGTGGCGGAAGCCTGTACCGAAACGTGGCGCTCCAGCTGCGGGTAGCGTTGGGCGGCGTATTCCAGCATCGCCAGATCCGCCAGAATCAACGCGTCGGCGCCCAGTTGGGCGGCCATATCCACCGCGCGCTGCCAGCGGGCGTAGCCGTCGGGATGGGCGAAGGTGTTGATGGCGATATGCAGTTTGCGGCCGTGGCGATGCACGTAATCGACCGCTTCCTGCAGCTTTTTCTCGGTGAAGTTGAGGCCGGCGAAGTGGCGCGCGTTGGTATCGTCTTTCAGACCGATGTAAACGGCATCGGCGCCGTTATCCACCGCGGCCTTCAGGGCCGGCAGGTTGCCGGCGGGACAAAGCAGCTCCATAGATTTATCCTGGCTTAGCCGTACGCCCGGCCGGGCGCACGCTGTCTTTAAAGGTTGCCGACGACGGTGTTCCGCCGGCAAACGCGAATCGGGGAGGCCATTTTAGGCAAAGGGGCGCGCACGGGTTTTGATTTGAGGCAGCTTATGGCGTATTGATAAACATGGCGGTGAAATGCACTATTTGTTGATATAGACCGCTGAAGCCGCGCGTCAGTGTGGCAAAATAGCGGTAGTCCGTATTGAAAGGAGTGGATGACCGTGTTGGAACAACTACGAGCACGTCTTGTGCGCCAGGGGCCGTCGCTGCTGCGCATCCCGCTGAAATTCACGCCGTTCGCTCTGCAGCGCCAACTGCTGCAACAGGTGCTGAGCTGGCAGTTCCGCCAGGCGTTGGCGGATGGCGATCTGGAATTTCTCGAATCGCGCTGGTTAAAGATCGAAGTTCGCGATCTGGCGCTACAATGGTTTATGACGGTAGAAAACGACAAACTGGTGGTCAGCCAGCACGCCGAAGCGGACGTCAGCTTCAGCGGCGACGCCAACGATCTGATCCTGATCGCGGCGCGTAAGCAAGATCCGGATACGCTGTTCTTTCAGCGTCGGCTGCAGATTGAAGGGGATACCGAATTGGGCCTGTATGTGAAAAATTTGATGGACGCCATTGAGCTGGAAAGCATGCCTGCGCCGCTGCGCATGGGGCTGTTGCAGTTGGCTGATTTTGTCGAAGCAGGGCTGCAGGAGGGCACGGCGTCGGCTTCCCGTGTGGCGGCATCATGCTGATCCGCGTAGAGATCCCGGTAGACGCGGCGGGCATCGATGCCTTGCTGCGCCGCGCCTTTGGCCGCGACGACGAAGCCGACCTGGTGCAGCAGCTGCGCGAAGACGGCCTGCTGACGCTGGGCGTGGTCGCCACTGACGACGAAGGCGGGGTGGTGGGGTACGCCGCGTTCAGCCCGGTAGACGTGGCCGGCGAAGACCGCCAATGGGTGGCGCTGGCGCCCCTGGCGGTAGACGAAAGCCTGCGCCGCCAGGGGCTGGCTGAAAAGCTGGTGTACGAGGGGTTGGATTCGCTGAACGAATTCAGCTACGCCGCGGTGGTGGTGCTGGGCGATCCGGCCTATTACGGCCGCTTCGGTTTCAAACCGGCCGCCGCCTATGGCCTGAATTGTCGCTGGCCGGACACGGAAAGCGCATTCCAGGTGTATCCGCTGGCGCAAGACGCTCTGAATGGCGTCAGCGGCGAAGTGGCGTTTTCGGCGCCGTTTAATCGCTTTTAACGACCGGCAATAGAGACTCCAACGACAGCGGCGGGTGATTCACCAGCCGCTCTTTTTGTATTTTGCTCAGCTGTTTGACGCGGTATTCCAGCTTCAGCGCCGTTGAGCGATCCCCCACCTGGCAGTGAAACGCCAGCGTCAGCTCCCCTTTACCGCGCAGCGCCTTGGCGCCTTTGCCGGCTTGATGTTGCGCCAGGCGGCGCGCCACGTCGGTGGTGATGCCGGTATACAGCATGCCGCTCGGTAAACGCAGCATGTAGAGGTGCCAGGGAGTGGGGGTAGTGTCGGTCATCGTACGCCGTTTCGGTGGCCAGGGTCGGCGTATGATGGCATGTTCGCCGTCACAATCCCATCCCCGGCCGCCAGAGCCTTACCGCTTTACCCCTTTTTTCCCGCCAGCTCGAAGCGCGGCGAGACGATGCCGTACAGCGTCCAGCCGAGGAAGGTGGCGATGGCGCCCCACATCATCGCTTCCTCACCGGAGCTGTAAAGCGCATAGAAGCTGTACAGCGCGCCGATGCCGGCGATGATATTGGCGATGCGCGCCTTGTTGTCTGGCACCTTCGCCACTTTCTGAATAATGACCAGCGCCGCCATCGACAGGATGTAAGGGATGATGTTGGTCACCACCGCCAGGTTCACCAGCACGTTGAACTGCTTGTTCAGCGACGGGCTGATGGTCATCAGAGACAAACCGCTCTGGATGACGACGATGGTCAGCATGCCTTTGACCGGCGCGTCGGCCTTGCTCAGCTTGGAGAAGATTTTCGGGAAGAAGCCGCTGTCGGCGGAGGATTTGAACACCTGGGCGATGGTGAACTGCCAACCGAGCAGCGAGCCGACGCAGGACATCACCATCAACGCCATGATGATCTTGCCGACCGTCGGATTGAACATGTGGGAGAACGCCAGCCCGAACGGGGCGGTGGAGTTGGCCAGATCCATGTTTGGCACGATGCCGGCGATCACGTTGGTCGAAACGATATAGATCACCGCCGCGCTGAGTGTGCCGCCCAGTACGGCGATCGGCACGTTGCGCTCCGGATTTTCCACCACGTCGGTGTTGGCGCAGGCGGATTCCAGCCCCAGGAACGCCCACAGGGTCATTGAGATCGAGGCGCCAATGGCTTCGAAGGTCGGCACCTGATGCGGGTTCCAGGCGGCGACGTAGGCGCTGCCGCTGAACCAGTACCAGCCGATGACCGAGATGCCCACCACCGGAATGATCACGCCCCAGACGGTGATGCCGCTGATTTTGCCGGTGATGCGCGCGCCGCCGAAGTTGGCGACGGTCGCCAGCCACAGCACGCCGATGGTGGCGATACAGATCCCGAGCGGGCTGAGCGTGGTGTCGAACAGCTCGGTGCCGTAGCCGACGGCGGAAATGGCGATGGCGATATTGGCGATCAGCAGCGAAACGCCGTAGGTGTAGTTCGCCATGAAGTTGCCTGATTTACCGAAGGCGTATTCGGCGTAGCCGCCCATGCCGCCGGATTTACGGCTGAACATGCCGCATTTGGCGAACGCGTAGGCCAGCGCCATCGAGCCGACGGCGGTCACCAGCCAGGAAACTATCGAAATCGTGCCCACTTCGGCCAGCTTGGTCGGCAGCATAATTATGCCGGAACCCATCATATTCACGGCGGTCAGGATCGTTAATTGCACGACCCCCATTTTATTGTTGGACTTACTCATGATCATTTTCTCTTTTAGGATGCGATCCGGGCGGCGAGAATAATCGCCGCCCCGTAAGGTGATTAATTTTTCATGACGTAGCCGTAAGCGCGGTTCCAGCCGTCCTCATCCTGTTGGATATAAACGCCCTGCAGTTCCGGCGCGAATCCCGGCAATAAGTTGATGCCTTCTTCCAATGCCAGGAAATAACGCTGCGCGGCGCCGCCCCAAATTTCACCGGGAACCACGCACAGCACGCCAGGCGGGTAAGGCAGGGCGCCTTCGGCGGCGATGCGCCCCTCGGCCTTGGCCAGCGAGACCAATTCCACGTTGCCGCGTACAAACTCGGTATTGGCGTCCTGCGGATTCATCACCACGCGCGGGAAATAACTTTTGCGGAACATCTCTTTTTGCAGTTCTTTAACGTCGTAGCTGACGTAAAGGTCGTGCATTTCCTGGCACAGCTGGCGGATGGTGTAGTTTTTGTAGCGCTGCTGGTGGTTTTTATAGACCGCAGGCAGCACCTCGCTGAGCAGGGAGTTTTGCTCGATGTGCTTCTCGAAGCGGGCGATCAGGGCCACCAGGTGTTGCATCTTGGCGATGTCTTCCGCCGGCGTCAGCAGGAACAGGATCGAGTTGAGATCGCATTTTTCCGGCACGATGCCGTTTTCGCGCAGGTAGTTGGCCAGAATGGTCGCCGGGATGCCGAACTCGCTGTAGCTGCCGTTCGCGGTATCGATGCCCGGCGTGGTGAGCAGCAGTTTGCACGGATCGACGAAGTACTGCGATTCGGCATAGCCCTCAAAAGCGTGCCATTTTTCGCCGGGCACGAAGTTGAAGAAGCGCAGATCGTTGGCCATCGCCGCGGTGTCATAGGCTTGCCACGGCTTGCCGTCGATCTGATCCGGCACGAACGGTTTGATCATCGTGCAGGTATCCAGCAGCATTTTGCGCGCTTCGATGCCCACGCGCACACATTCTTGCCACAGGCGCTGGCCGCTCTTGCCCTCGTGCATCTTGGCGTTGACGTCCAGCGCGGCGAACAGCGGATAGAACGGGCTGGTGGAGGCGTGCAGCATAAAGGCGTTGTTGAAGCGCTTGTGGTTGCAGTAGCGGCTCTGCCCCTTGATATGCTTGTCTTTTTTGTGGATCTGCGAGGTCTGCGAGAAGCCGGCCTGCTGCTTGTGCACCGACTGGGTGACGATGATGCCGGGATCGTTCTCGTTCAGCTCCAGCAGCAGCGGCGAGCAGTCTTTCATCATCGGAATGAACTGCTCATAGCCCACCCAGGCGGAGTCGAACAGGATGTAATCGCACAGGTGGCCAATCTTGTCGACCACCTGACGGGCGTTGTAGATAGTGCCGTCGTAGGTGCCGAGCTGGATGATCGCGAGGCGGAACGGGCGGGCTTCGTTGGCGCGTTCCGGCGCCACTTCGCGGATCTGTTGGCGCAGGTAGCGCTCGTCGAAGCAGTGCGCGTCGATGCCGCCGATAAAGCCGAACGGGTTGCGCGCGGTTTCCAGATAAACCGGCGTGGCGCCGGCCTGGATCAATGCGCCGTGGTGGTTGGATTTATGGTTGTTGCGGTCAAACAGCACCAGATCGCCGCGCGTCAGCAGAGCGTTGGTCGCCACCTTGTTCGAGGCCGAGGTGCCGTTGAGCACGAAGTAGGTCTTGTCGGCGTTGAACACCTTGGCGGCGTGCTGCTGCGCCGCGCAAGGCGCGCCTTCGTGGATCAACAGATCGCCCAGTTTGACGTCGGCGTTGCACATGTCCGAACGGAAAAGCGTTTCGCCGTAGAAGTCGAAGAACTGGCGGCCCGCCGGATGTTTGCGGAAGAACTCGCCGCCCTGGTGGCCGGGGCAGGCGAAGGTGGCGTTGCCCATTTCTACGTATTGCGTCAGCGTATTGAAGAACGGCGGCAGCAGCTCGCTCTCATATTTTGCGGCGGCGGCCTCCAGCTGTTTGCCGTAGAACTGGGTATTCTTGCCGCACAGCTCAAACACACCATGCAGCGCCGGCAATACGGCGTTATCCAGCTCTTCTTCGCAGCAGACGGCGACGAACAGCGGAATGTTCAGGCCGTGCTCTTCGATGCGCGCCACCATGCCTTGCGCAACGTCTTCTACCGACAGCACGATGGCGGCGACGTCATTGAAATCGCTGTGATGCACATCGACGATGTCGCGTTCGGTTTCAAAGCAGCCGAGGGTGTGGGTGTTGGCGGCAATTTTTAATTTTTTCATTTTTCTCATTCTTCAGGCAAAGGCATTACGCCGGCAAATAATTCCATTTGCCGCTAACGCCTTCACGAAAATAAAGGTGTACGAGAACCCAGTGATGCCTTAAGGCATTAACTGTGTTCGCTGTTTTATTTAGCTTGGATGCGCTTGGCCGAAATTAAGAATGAATTGCGTGTCCTTCCCGGTTAGCGAGAAAGAGATATTATCACCGGCGTGCGGAGAATAAGTAAAAACGCAATGACACTCTTATCAACGGCGTAAGAGCGAGGGGGGAGGGTTATCTGTAGTTGAAGAATGCGAAGCTAAAGCAGCTGCGATGAGCCATCATCATAATATGGGTTGTGCGCCTGATATGCGCCATTTTTCGGTTATTGTTTTCCATTTTCTAATCCACCTTGCTGAGTGAAAAGATGGCGCTATTTTAACGCAAGATTGGCAGAAAATCGTGATTTCCATCACATAAATGCCGGTGTTTATAAATAACTATTCATTGATTATGCAGTGAGTTGCATAAACCGCGGCCAGGCAGACAAATGAGCATGTAAATAAATTGCTAATCGGCGCCGGGCAGACGCGCTAAATTTGCGTGCCGTCAGGATGGGAATAAAAGAATGGCGCAATTAATCGGTTGCCTAACGATCAAATAAATCCGGTTTGTTTTTTTTATGTTATAAACCCGCCTGATGCTGAAATGAGTAAAAATACAGATATTGTGATTTTATATTCGCATGGGATTTTTGGTGATTATCGTTATTTGTGACTCGCTTCAACAACGCAGGGTAAGATGAAGTGAGTGAACCGGGAGGCGAGTAACCTTGAATACCCCAGAACAACGGCAACAGATTGCGGATTTCATCGGCAAGCAACATGTCTTAACGCTGTGCGCCGGCGACGGCCTCGACATGTGGTGCGCCAACTGTTTTTACGTGTTCGACGCCGCGACGATGGCGCTGTGGCTGATGACCGAACCGCACACCCGCCACGGTGGGCTGATGCTGAACAACGGCCGGGTGGTCGGCACCATCGCGCCGAAACCGAAAAGCATCGCGCTGATCCGCGGCGTGCAGTACCGCGCCGAGGCGGTGCTGCTGAGCGGCGAAGAGGCCGAGGCGGCGCGCGCGCGTTACTGCAAGCGCTTCCCGATCGCCAGGGCGATGAAGGCCTCGGTATGGCGGCTGGATCTGCACGAGGTGAAGATGACCGACAACACCCTCGGCTTCGGCAAGAAGCTGCACTGGGCGCGGTCTATACTTTAAGTCGACGTATTGATTACAACGGGAGATTGCATGGCGCGAGCACTGTTAGTCGGCGCAACCGGGCTGGTGGGGCGCGAGTTGCTGCAGCTGTTGCAAAGCGATCCGCAGGTAACGGCCATCGTGGCGCCGACGCGCACGCCGCTGCCGCCGCACGGCAAGCTGACCAACCCGGTCGGCGATGCGCTGTTCGAACTGCTGAGCGGCCTGCAGCAGCCGGTCGATCTGGTGTTCTGCTGCCTGGGCACCACCCGCCAGGCGGCGGGCAGCGCCGATGCCTTCCGCTACGTCGATTACCAACTGGTGGTGGAGAGCGCGCTGACCGGCCGCCGGTTGGGGGCGCAGCACTGTCTGGTGGTGAGCGCGTTGGGCGCCAACGCGCATTCCACCTTCCTGTATAACCGCACCAAAGGCGAGATGGAGCAGGCGCTGCGCGAACAGCGCTGGCCGCGCCTGACGCTGGTGCGGCCTTCCATGCTGGTGGGGGATCGCCCTGCGCCGCGCCTGATGGAGCGCCTCTCGCTGCCGTTGTTCAGGCTGCTGCCCGGCAAATGGCGCGCCGTCTCCGCCAAAGACGTGGCGCAAACGCTGCTGCAGCAGGCGTTCACGCCGGGCGAAGGGGTCAGGGTGCTGGAGTCGGATCGGCTGCACTGCTACCGAGGCTGACGCTGAGGTGGTCGAACGCCAGCTCCAGCCCGGCGGGCAGTTCATTGTCCAGCAGCCACAGATCGAGATGATGGCTGATGTGCGTCAGCAGCGTGCGTTTGGGCTGCAGCAACCGCTGCGTCTCCTGCGCGCGGGTCAGATCGTTGTGGTTGCGCGGCGCCTGCGGCTGAGGCGGCAGGCTGCAATCGAGCACCAGCAGATCCAGCGCCACGTTCTGCAAATAGTCGGCGGTGGCCGGCGGCAGGCCGACGGTGTCGGTCAGGTAGGCCAGCGCAGCGCCCGCCGCCTGGATCAGATAGCCGTGGGTCAGTTTGGAGTGTTGCAGCGGCAGCGGGGTGATGCGCATGCCGCCCAGTTCGACGGTGGCGAAGGGCGCCAGCGGCGGCTGAAACGCCAGAATGCCCGGGTGTTTGAACAGATCGTCGCAGCCCTGTTCATCCGGTGGGCCATACACCGGAATGGAATTTCCGCACCCCCAACGCAAAGGAAATAACCCCTGAACGTGATCCATGTGGTAATGTGTCAGTAAAAAACGTTGAATTTGCCCCGCCGAAAATCGCCGCTCCAAAGCCGGCAATCCCGCATCCAATAAGGTCGTTTCCCCCTGATAGTTAAGCATGGCGCTGCACGCGCGCCGCCGAAATGCCGGCTCGCGCCGCGCCCGTTGGCAGATCAGGCAGTCGCAGCCGAACACCGGCACCTGCTGCGCGCCGCCGGTGCCGAGAAAGGTCAGTTGCATCGCTCCCCCTCCGTTAAAGGTACTTCTGCGCAAAGCGGTTGATGTCGCGAAAATCCGCCAGCCGCGCCTGCAGCGTGGCGTGATCCCAGTGCCACCACTGGCTGCGTTCGATACGCTCTATCAGCGCATCGTCGAAGCGCATGCCGATCTTCTTGGCCGCCACGCCGGCGACGATGCTGTAAGGCTCCACGTCCTTGGTGACCACCGCTGCGCTGCCGATCACCGCGCCGTTGCCGACGCTGACGCCCGGCATCAGGATGGCGTTATGGCCGATCCACACGTCGTGGCCGACGGTGACGTGGTGCTCGCGCCGCCAGTCGAAGAACGCCGCGTCGTCTTCCCCCAGCCCGTATTCGGAAGCGCGATAGGTGAAGTGGTGCTGCGCGATGCGCTGGTAGGTCGGGTGGTTGCCGGGATTGATGCGCGCATAGGAGGCGATGGAAACGAACTTGCCGATAGTGGCGTAAAAGATCTGGTTGTGCCCGGCGGTGTAGGAGTAGTCCCCCATCTCCACCTCTTCCAGGATCGCATCGTCGGCCAGATGCACATACTGGCCGAGCCGGGTGCGGTTAAGGGTCACGTTGTCGCCGATTTTCGGCTGGGCAAAGTCGTTCATGGCATCGCATCCTGAGCTTGTCGGGTGGCGGTAGGCAGCAGCGCCAGCAGCGCCGCCAGGGTATCGTCGAGTGGGCCGTCGTTGTGCAGCACCCGGCAGCCGGCGGGCAGACTCTGCTGATATTCCGCCGCCCGCGCCAGCCGCTGCTCGATCTGTTCAGCGCTTTCCCGTCCGCGATCCTGCAGGCGCCGGCGCAGGATCGCGGCGTTGACCTGCAGGCATACCGGCAGCAGCTGCGCACCGTAGCGCTGCTGCGCCTGCGGCAGGTGGGCGCGCGAACCGTTGACCGCCACGTCGATCCCCTGCAGTAGCCAAAGATCCACTTCGATCCCGAACGCGTAGTGCTGCTGGTGGGCCTGCCAGTCGAGCGCGAACAGCCCCTTGGCGCGGCGGCGCAGAAATTCGGGTTCGCTCAGCGCGATGTGATTCTCGCAGCCGGCGTCCGCCGGCCGGGTGATGTAACGGTGCGCCACCAGCGGCGCGCGGTCGGCGTCGGCCCGCAGCGCAGCCAGCAGGCTGTCCTTGCCTGCGCCGGAAGGCCCCATCAGATAGATGAGCCGCGCCATCAGAACACCTGCCTGCCCTGGCGCCACACGTTCTGCACGTAAACGTGCTCGCCGTGCGGCCGCGCCAGCACCAGATCCGCCCGCAATCCTTCGGCGATGGCGCCGCGATCCTGCAGATCCAGCGCCCGCGCCGGGTTGCGGGTGATCATGCGCACCGCCTGGGGCAGATCGTAGGCGTTGCGTTCGTCCGCCGCGAGGCGAAACGCCGCGTCCAGCAGGCTGGCCGGGTAATAATCGGAAGAGAGAATATCCAGCACCCCCAGCGCCGCCAGGTGGTGCGCCGCCACGTTACCGGAGTGGGAGCCGCCGCGCACGATGTTCGGCGCGCCCATCAGCACCTGCAGGCCCTGCTGGTGCGAAGCGCGGGCGGCCGCCTCGGTGGTGGGGAACTCGGCAATGGCGCTGCCGAGCGCGCAGGATTCGGCCACGTGCGCGGCTGTGGCGTCGTCATGGCTGGCCAGCGAGATGCGGCGCGCGCGGCAGTGGGCGGCGATCGCCTCGCGGTTCGGCGCGGCCCAGCGGGCGGACAGGGCGACCTGCTCTTCCTCGTACTCGCTCATCTGCTGATCGTTGAGGTGGTATTTGCCCTGATAATATTCGCGGTACTTTTCGCGCGAGGCGAACTGGCGCTGGCCCGGCGAATGGTCCATCAGCGACACCAGCGACACGCCCGGCTTGTCCATCAGCTGTTCGAACAGCGGCAGGGTGCTCTCGTGCGGCAGCTCGCAGCGCAGGTGCAGCCGGTGCTCGGCGCGGTTCACCCCGGCGCGCTGGCTGTGGATCACCGCGTCGATCATCTTCTGCAGGTTTTCCAGCCGGTGGCCGCCGTCGCGCACGTCGCCGATCGCCACCGCGTCCAGCACCGTGGTGATGCCGTTGGCCACCATCAGCGCATCGTGGCTGCTCATCGCCGAATGGGCCGGCCAGTCGACGTTCGGGCGCGGGGTGAAGAACTTGTCCAGGTTGTCGGTATGCAGCTCGATCAGCCCCGGCAGCAGCCAGCCGCCGTCGCCGTCCAGCGCCTGCGGCAGACGGCTCGGGCCGTCGGCGAAGCTGCGGATCACGCCGTCCTGCATCTCCAGCGAGCCTTGCACCACCTGGTCATCCAGCACCAGCTTAACGTTATTGACGATCATCAGAGGGCCTCCAGCGCCTGCGGCGCCTGCATGTCATAAAGCCGGTCGGCGACCTGTCGGCGGACGCCTTCATCGTGGAAAATGCCGACGATCGCCGCGCCGCGCGCCTTGGCGCGTTCGATAAGCTGCACCACCGCCGCGCTGTTGCGGCTGTCGAGCGAGGCGGTCGGTTCATCCAGCAACAGGATGGGATAATTGACGATAAAGCCGCGCGCGATGTTTACCCGCTGCTGCTCGCCGCCGGAGAAGGTGGACGGCGCCAGCGGCCACAGGCGCTGCGGCACGTTGAGCGCGGCGAGCAGCGCTTCGGCGCGGTCGCGGCATTCGGCGCGCTCGACGCCCTGTTCCAGCAGCGGCTGCATCACCACCTCCAGCGCGCTGATGCGCGGGATCACCCGCAGGAACTGGCTGACCCAGCCCAGCGTATGGCGGCGCACCGCCAGAATCTGGCGCGCGTCGGCGCTGACCATGTCCAGCCAGTCGCCCTGGTGGTTGATCCAGATATGGCCGCTGTCCGGCAGGTAGTTGGCGTACAGCGAGCGCAGCAGGGTGGATTTGCCGCTGCCGGAGTGGCCGTGCAGCACCACGCATTCACCGCCGTGGACCGTCAGGTTGGCGTCGTGCAGCACCGGCAGGCGGGTGCCGTACTGCTGATGCAGCACAAAGGTTTTACTGAGATGTTCAACTCGGATTTGCATAGTCATCTGTTATCGCCTTGGGTTACGACAGCACCGAAGAAACCAGCAGTTGGGTGTAAGGATGGTGCGGATCGTCGAGCACCCGATCGGTCAGGCCGCTCTCCACCACTTCGCCCTGTTTCATCACCAGCAGGCGGTGGGCCAGCAGCCGCGCCACGCCGAGATCGTGAGTGACGATCACCGCCGCCAGCTGCATCTCCACCACCAGGTTACGCAGCAGATCGAGCAGGCGCGCCTGCACCGACACGTCCAGCCCGCCGGTCGGCTCATCCATAAACACCAGCTTGGGGTGGGTCACCAGATTGCGGGCGATCTGCAGCCGCTGCTGCATGCCGCCGGAGAAGGTGGTCGGCAGATCGTCGAGGCGCGACAGCGGGATTTCGACGTCTTCCAGCCACTGGCCGGCCTGGCGGCGAATGTCGCCATAGTGGCGCTGGCCGATGGCCATCAGCCGCTCGCCGATGTTGCCGCCGGCGGAGACCTGCGGCCGCAGTCCGTCGAGCGGGTGCTGGTGCACCACGCCCCAGTCGGTGCGCAGCAGGCGGCGGCGATCGCTCTCCGCCATGGCGTACAGATCGTGTTCCTGGTCCGCCTGCGGGCGGTAAAGGATCTGCCCGCGCTGCGGCGCCAGCCGCGCCGAGATCGACTTCAGCAGCGTGGTTTTGCCGGAGCCGGATTCGCCGACGATGCCCAGCACTTCACCGGGGTAGATATCGAACGACACGTCGCTGAAGCCCTTGCCGGGGGCGTACAGGTGGGTGAGCCGGTTCACCGACAGCAGCGGGGTGGTGCTCAAAGGGGTGGAAGTCATCAGTGCTGCGCCTCTTGCGAAGATTGCGCCAGCTGCTGCCGGCAGTAGTCGGTGTCCGAACAGACGAACATGCGGTTGCCTTGATCGTCGAGCACCACCTCGTCGAGATAGCTGTGGCGCGAACCGCACAGCGCGCAGGGTTCGTCCCACTGCTGCACGCTGAACGGATGGTCGTCGAAGTCCAGGCTCTCCACTTTGGTGAACGGCGGCAGGGCGTAGATGCGTTTCTCGCGCCCGGCGCCGAACAGCTGCAGCGCCGGCATCATGTGCATTTTCGGGTTGTCGAATTTCGGGATCGGCGACGGATCCATCACGTAGCGATCGTTGACCTTCACCGGGTAGGCGTAGGTGGTGGCGATATGGCCGTAGCGCGCGATGTCTTCATACAGCTTCACCTGCATCACGCCATACTCCTCCAGCGCGTGCATCTTGCGGGTCTCGGTTTCGCGCGGTTCGATAAAGCGCAGCGGCTCCGGGATCGGTACCTGATAGATCAGGATCTGATCTTCGCGCAGCGCGGTTTCCGGAATGCGGTGACGGGTCTGGATCAGCGTGGCCTCCGGCGTGCGTTCGGTGGTGGCCACCCCGGCGACGCGCTGGAAGAAGCGGCGGATCGACACCGCGTTGGTGGTGTCGTCGGCGCCCTGGTCTATCACCTTCAGCACGTCGGCGCGGCCGATGACGCTGGCGGTGAGCTGAATGCCGCCGGTGCCCCAGCCGTAGGGCATCGGCATCTCGCGGCCGCCGAACGGCACCTGGTAGCCGGGGATCGCCACCGCCTTCAGGATGGCGCGGCGGATCATGCGCTTGGTCTGCTCGTCCAGATAACCGAGGTTATAGCCGGTCAATACTTCACTCATCGCGGGCCTCCTGACGCTCGCTGTATTCCTGCCGCAGCCGCTTGAGCAGCTCCAGTTCGGCCTGGAAGTCGACGTAGTGCGGCAGCTTGAGATGGGAGACGAAGCCGGCGGCCTCGACGTTGTCGGCGTGGGCCAGCACGAACTCTTCGTCCTGCGCCGGGCCGGCGACGCCTTCGCCGTAGTCCGGGCTTTGCAATGCGCGATCCACCAACGCCATCGCCATCGCCTTGCGTTCGGCGCGGCCGAACACCAGCCCGTAACCGCGGGTGAAGTGCGGCGGATGGTCCTTGGGATCGACGAAGCCGTTGACCATTTCGCACTCGGTCAGCAGGATTTCGCCGATATCGATGGCGAAACCCAGCTCTTCCGGCACGATCTCCACCGAAACGTGGCCGGTGCGGATCTCGCCGGCGAACGGGTGGTTGCGGCCGTAGCCGCGCTGGGTGGCGTAGCCGAGCGCCAGCAGAAAACCTTCGTCGCCGCGCACCAGCTGCTGCAGGCGCGCCGAGCGCGAGCAGGGGTAAACCGGCGGGTTGCGGGTGATGTCGTCCGGCGCGCTGCCGTCGTCCTGTTCCTCCCGCGCCAGCTGCTGGCGACACAACAGATCGAACACGTGGCTGCAGTTGTCCGGCAGCGGTTCGTCGGCCTGCGGCGCGCGCGGCGCCTCGCCTTCCGCCAACAGCGCGAAATCCAGCAGCCGGTGGGTGTAGTCATAGGTCGGCCCCAGCACCTGCCCGCCGGGCAAGTCCTTGTAAACCGCCGAGATGCGCCGCTCCAGCCGCATGTTTTCGCTGGCCAGCGGCTCACTGACCGCCAGGCGCGGCAGGGTGGTGCGATAGGCGCGCAGCAGGAAGATCGCCTCCACCAGATCGCCGCTGGCCTGTTTGATGGCCAGCGCCGCCAGCTCGCGATCGTAGATGCCGCCTTCGGTCATCACCCGATCCACCGCCAGCCCCAGCTGCTGTTCGATTTGTTCCGCGCCGATCGCCGGCAGCGCCTCGTCGCCGCGCCGCAGCTGTTCCTGCAGCTGATGGGCGGCCTCAATGGCTTTTTCGCCCCCTTTTACCGCTACGTACATCAGCACACCTCCACGCGGGTGGTCCGCGGGATCGCCAGCAGGCGATCGCCGCAGGTCAGCAAGATATCCAGCCCCAGCGGGAAGCGCTGCGGGCGGTTGACCAGGTAATCCAGCAGTGCCGGCGGCAGGCGCGGCGCTATCAGGCGTTGGCTCTCGATGCCGGGGCCGGTCAGGCGCAGCGCGGCGCCGTTCTCCAGCTCGGCGAGCTGCACGATGACCGTGGCGCCGCATTCCGGCGAGATTTCCGTGCCGTGCGGTAAGGCCTGCAGATCGGCGGCCTGCAGCTGCTCATCGAACAGGGCAAAACAGACCTCCTGCGCCGCGGTGGCCAGCGGCGCGCCGCTGTGAAAACGAATGTTTGTTAGCACTCGCTCACTTTTAAGCGCAGCGCACAGCTGCAGCGGCGTTTCCTGATCGGCCAGCGTCAGCAGCGCGGCGGTGCTGGCGGCGTTCAGCGGCGCCCAGGCCGGGCCGGCCGGCAGCGTCACCCGGTGGCCCGGTTCGCTCAAGGCTTTAAGAATCAAACGGAAAGCGTGCTGCGATTGGTCTATCGGTTGCTCAAAACCGGTCAATAAACTCATGGCTTAATCCCCTCGCACCAGCGTAAAGAAGTCCACCCGGCTGGCGGCGATCGCCCGGGCGCGCAGCTGGCGCTGTTCGTGCTGCAGCGCGGCCAGCGGCGCGATCAGCTGTTGTTGCAGGCGTTCGCCGTGTTCCGGCTGTTGCAGCAGCGCATCGGCCAGCGCGCACAGCTCGGCGTGCGCCTTGTCGCGCCCGGCGATATAGCTGTAGCCGTAGCCGCCGTTGTCCAGCTGCACCACCGCGCGGGTGACCGTCATGTCTCCCAACACGAAGCGGCGGCCGGTGGCGCCCATGCGCCCCTGCAGCTGGGCCAGGCCGATCTCCGGCGCGCGGATGCTGCGGTAACTCGGGCTGAGGTTCAGCGCCTGCCAGTGGCTGCGCAGCTGCTCGGGCCGGCTGTGCGCCAGCACCGACATCCAGCGTTGTCTCGACTCTAAGGCGTGCATTCAGTGCTCCATCGTCAGTTCAATCATGTCGGCGCGGGCCAGGCTGACGGAGTATTCCGCCACGTCTTCGCCGCCGCTGCGGACGTTAAGGGTGCGCACGCACAGCAGCGGCGCGTGGGTGGCGATCTCCAGCAGCCGGCTCTCTTTGGCCTGCGCGCGGCGCGCGCTGATGCGCGTCTGGCGGCGGGTCAGCGGCTGCTGGAGGTGCTGTTCGATAAACTGGTGCAGCGAACCGCTGTGGAACTGCTGCAGCGCCGGCCACCACTCCAGATCGGGCAGATAGTGGTCGATCACGCTCATCGGCACGCCGTTGACCCGGCGCAGGGTGCGCAGGTGGATCACCATTTCGCCTTCTTCACGCGAAAGCGCGCTGGCGACATGCCCATTGCACGGGCGCAAGACAGCGAGTAAGCGCTCACTGGTGGGGTGGCTGCCCTGCTCGAACAGGTTCTGGCTGAAGCGGGTATTGGCGTGCAGCGGGTAGTCGTAAGGTCGCATCAGCACCAGAATGCCGACGCCGTGGCGGCGCTGCAGCCAGCCGCGCTCTACCAACTGATCCACCGCGCGGCGCAGGGTGTGGCGATTGACCTGATAGCGCTCGGCCAGCTGCTGTTCTGAAGGTAGGTAGTCGCCGCAGCGGTACTGCGTGCGCAGCTCCTGCTCCAGCTGCGCGGCGATCTGCTGATAGCGGGTGGGGTAAGTGGTCGGATGTCTAGATAACTCCATCATAATAAAAACCTCGTCATGCCGATGGCGGTGCGATGAAGGTGGAAGCGGTGCGTTTCATCGGGCGTCTAACCTGTGGTCTTCACGTTGGCATCATGGTGCCGGGCGCAGATGACAATCGCGTTACGCGTCGGTGGCGAACAGATGAACTATTTAGGACAGCCCAGGCGTGCACGGGCGGCGGCGGCGCGCTATGCTGGCGCCTTTGTTGACTGACTCTGGCCGCTACCATGCCGCAATCTCTGAATGCCCCTGAACACGCCCCACGCGCCTGGCCGCTGTGGAAACCGATCCTGTTTCTGCTGGTGGTGGCCGTCGGCCTCTACTACGTCAAATGGCAGCCTTACTACGGCAAGGCGTTTGTGGCGGCGGACAGTCACTCGATCGGCAAGTCGATCCTGGCCGACGGCGCCGCGAGCCCCTGGCTGGCGGCCTGGCAGTACGCGCTGGTCTACTTCACCGCAGTATGGAAGGCGGCGCTGCTCGGGGTGCTGTTAGGTTCGCTGGTGCAGGTGCTGATCCCGCGCGACTGGCTGGCGCGCACGCTCGGCCACCGGCGTTTTTCCGGCACCGTGCTGGGGGCGCTGATCGCGCTGCCGGGCATGATGTGCACCTGCTGCGCCGCGCCGGTTGCCGCCGGCATGCGCCGCCAGTCGGTGTCCAGCGGCGCCGCGCTGGCCTTTTGGCTCGCCAACCCGGTATTGAATCCGGCGACGCTGGTGTTCATGGGGTTTGTGCTCGGTTGGCCGTTCGCCGCCATCCGCCTGGTGGCAGGTGTGGTGATGGTGCTGGGCATCGCCTGGCTGGTGCAACGCGTGACCGCCAACGATCCGCAACCCGCCGCGCCGCAGCCGCCGGTGATGATGATGGCGCAGAACGACGAGCAGCCGTTCCTCGCCCGCTGGGGCAAAGCGCTGTGGGCGCTGTTTTGGTCGACCATCCCGATCTACGTGCTGGCGGTGCTGGCGCTGGGCGCGGCGCGGGTCTGGCTGTTCCCGCACGCTGACGGCGCCGTCGACAATAGCCTGCTGTGGATCATCGGCCTGGCGATCGTCGGCTGCCTGTTTGTTATCCCCACCGCGGCGGAAATCCCGATCGTGCAGACCATGATGCTGGCGGGCATGGGCGCAGGCCCGGCGCTGGCGCTGCTGATGACCCTGCCGGCGGTCAGCCTGCCTTCGCTGCTGATGCTCAACAAAGCCTTCTCCGCCCGTGCGCTGTGCCTGACAGCGGCGCTGGTGGCGCTGTGCGGCGCACTGACCGGCGTGGTGGGTATGGGGTTGATGTAACTGATGAGTGGCCCGATGCTGTCTCAAGGAGGAGATGGCAATGGAACAGCGGAATAAACCTGAAATGGACGTAGAGGCGATGTTGCTGTAGCAAGCGCTGCGTGAAAGGGTGGATGCCGCCCTTGAACGCTTAAGAAACGGCACCGCGGTTTATCTCAGCCATTCGGAGGCAGAAAAACGAATGGCTTTATTTAAAGCGAAAATCCGGGGGCGCTATCGGCGAGGGGGGAGGGGGGATTGGTTCAGGGCTGGCGGGCTGTTTCTCCAGGTATAACAACGTGTTATCTTGTGGTCGATTTTGAGCGAAGAGCGGATGCTCGGGGTTGTTCCCACAGTTGAAGAGTTGGCAGCTTAAACACGATGTATTAATCAGCGGTTAATAGACCAGTCACATAGTTGATTATTCATATAAGAAGATTTTGTGTTTTTTCATAAAGTATATTATTAATTATCTATCGTGCAGTCAGAACGAGACGGACGACTCATTTTAACTCAGCTCAAAGGAGAAAGTATGAAGCTTGCACAAGCACGGACAGGAGAGAGACTGAAAGTTAATAAAAAACTAATTCCATATAGTTTTTGGCCAGTAAATACTGGCTCAAAAGGAAACTCTAGCATTTTACCACTTTTGTTTTCACTTGATCCTTGGGCCATTATTGATCAAGCTATAAAGAATAACTGTCCTAATTTATCTAAAAGTGAGGCATTGGCATGTGTTCACCAGGCTAGAGATTTTTATGAGTCGGCTATTGATACACAGCGTGTTTCTGCTAGGCCGTTATCTCTTTACTATTGTTTTATGAATCTAGTTAAAGCGTTTTGTTTGACAAGAGGAACGCAAGTAACCTTTGATAAAGCGCAACATGGATTAACAGAGCAACTGGGGACTGGGGGGAAAGAGCTTCATGATGCTTATTTGGAGGGATTCCCTAGCCCAAACGCAAGGGGTAAATTACAAAATTTTTCAGAGTTTATGCAGGCTTTAACTGGAGCAGGACTGACTGCACCTCAGCAATATAAAATCCCTATTCTTTTACCCCAAATTTTGCCTGGCCACAGACTTTGGTCTTCTGCAGCGAACAAAAAAGAACGTTTTGTTGCTGTTCATGAAATACGCCCTTATGTCAATAAAGAAAGCGGCGAAATTTGGTTAAATATTTACTTTGTCTCTGATGATCTTTCACGTATTGGTATAACAACGACAAATTTTCTTCTCGAGACTGATTTGGCTGGAAGCTATACTCAAGTTAGTTGTGCTGAATTAGATAATTTGAATAGGAAATTAATATGTTTTCAACAAACAACCCCATTCATTTGCAATACAAGAAAATATGCAAATTATCTTCAGGGCCTCTTTGACTCGATACGACCTTATCTCTGGGTCACTGTTTCGACAATACCGCCTTACCGCAGGCATTATGTTTATACCAGACCTAGTACTGATTCTAATCAGGTACTTCCGCAGTTACTTTCAATTTATGCTCTTTCTTATTATCTGGGGTCAATTACTCGATATCGACCTCACCATCTTCCGACGATTACAGATACTGTTTTCGGACCAAGAGTTCAGGATTTTATAACTGGTCAACCTCAGCAATTTCTTTATCTTATGGCTTCTGAATTTGCAAAGAGGGAAGTAACAAAACCTTCCATTCTTTGAAATGGTTCAGTACCTAAATAATGAAAAAATAGCAGGGTGTTGATAACAATTTCCTGCTAAGAGCTATCCTCTCAGACTGGCATGGTGGGTTTTCGATGAAATTAAAGAATATGGCTCACCATTTTAACCCTTAACCCTTAACCCTTAACCCTTAACCCTTAACCCTTAACCCTTAACCCTTAACCCTTAACCCTTAACCCTTAACCCTTAACCCTGCTAAAAAATCTATGATGCTTTACAGGGCTTAACTGCATCCACATTTGGCACAAACCCGCCCATCAGATTAACTCCATACCGTAGCGCTGCCAGATCGAGTCTGTACCACTAGCTCATCGCAACCTATGCACCACCTGGTTGCTGCTGCCGCGCCAGATCAGCGCCGGGTCTTTCAAATCCTGCACGAACTTGCCGTCGATCAGCACGTTGATCCTGTCTACTACCTGCATTTGCTGTGCGTCCAGCTCCGCCAGCCGGTAGCCGGTCCACAGCCAGATATCCTTGCCGGGGCACTCGGCGCGCACCCGTTTCACCAGTTGCAAGATGCTCGGCACGTTGGCCGGGTGCAGCGGATCGCCGCCGGAGAGTGACAGCCCCTGGCGCGGCACGCGCGTATCGTTCAGATCGGTGATGATGCGGTCTTCCAGCGCTGGGGTAAACGGCTGGCCGGAGTTGAGCCGCCAGGTGCTTTTGTTGTAGCAACCGGGGCACTGGTGCACGCAGCCGGCGACAAACAGCGTGCAGCGGGTGCCGGGGCCGTTGACGACGTCGATCGGGTAATACTGGTGATAATTCATGTGAGGCCTGCCCATCAGGCTATTTTACTGGCCATTTTGCCTCCGGGCAGTGCTCCCAATCCTCACGTACTGCGTGTACGCTGCGGTTGGTGCGCGCTGGCCGAAGGCAAACTGGCTGCGACAATCACGCCTGATGAACAGGCTTCTGCCTAGGTTGCACGGCGCTTTTCAGCCGAGCTGCCCATTACCGAGGTGTTTCACCCGGCGTTTCACCTCTTCCTGCTTGCCGGCGTTGAACGGCCGGGCATCGGGGCTGCCGAGATAGCCGCACACCCGGCGGGTGACCGAGACCTTGGCCGAGTCGTGGTTGCCGCATTTCGGGCAGGTGAAGCCTTTGCTGGTGCAGGAGAATTCACCGGTGAAGCCGCACTCGTAGCACTCGTCGATCGGCGTGTTGGTGCCGTAGTAAGGCACCCGGCTGTAGCTGTAGTCCCACACGTCTTCCAGCGCCTTCAGGTTGTGCTGCAGGTTCGGGTACTCGCCGTAGCAGATGAAGCCGCCGCTGGCCAACGGCGGGTAGGGCGCTTCGAAGTCCAGCTTGTCGTACGGATTGACCTTCTTCTCCACGTCGAGGTGGAAGCTGTTGGTGTAATAGCCCTTGTCGGTGACGCCCGGCACCACGCCGAAATCGGCGGTGTCCAGCCGGCAGAAGCGATCGCACAGGTTTTCGCTCGGCGTGCTGTAGAGGCTGAAGCCGTAGCCGGTCTCGTCTTTCCAGGCGTCGACGGCGGCGCGCAGCCGCGCGACGATCGCCACCGCTTTGGCGCGCAGCGCTTCGTCGTCATACACGTGGTTTTTGCCGCCGAACAGCGCGTTGATGGTCTCGTGCAGGCCGATATAGCCCAGCGAAATCGAGGCGCGGCCATTCTTGAAGATATCCGCGATGTTGTCGTCGGCCTTGAGCCGCACGCCGCAGGCGCCTTCCATGTACAAGATTGGCGCCACCCGCGCCTTGATGCCTTCCAGCCGGGCGATGCGCGTCATCAGGGCCTTTTTCGCCAGCTGCAGGCGCTGATCCAGCAGCGCCCAGAAGCGTGACTCGTCGCCCATCGCCTCCAGCGCGATGCGCGGCAGGTTGAGGCTGATGACGCCGATGTTGTTACGGCCGTCGTGCACCAGCTCGCCGTCCTGCACGTAGGTGCCGAGGAAGCTGCGGCAGCCCATCGGCGTTTTGAACGAGCCGGTGACCTTCACCACCTGATCGTAGTTGAGGATGTCCGGGTACATGCGCTTGCTGGCGCACTCCAGCGCCAGCTGCTTGATGTCGTAGTTCGGATCGCCGTACTGGTGGTTGAGGCCGTCGCGGATGGCGAACACCAGTTTGGGGAATACGGCGGTCTTGCGGTTTTTGCCCAGCCCGGCGATGCGGTTTTTCAATATCGAGCGCTGGATCAGGCGCGACTCCCAGCTGGTGCCGAGGCCGAAGCCGAAGGTGACGAACGGCGTCTGGCCGTTGGCGGTGTGCAGGGTGTTGACCTCGTACTCCAGCGACTGGAAGGCGTCGTAACACTCTTTCTCGGTGCGCGCCATGGCATAGCCTTTGGCATCCGGGATCTGCCACGCTTCCGCCACCTGCAGGTGTTTGCGGAAGCTCTCGTCGACGAACGGCGCCAGAATTTCATCGATGCGGTTGATGGTGGTGCCGCCATAAATATGGCTGGCGACCTGGGCGATGATCTGCGCGGTCACGGCGGTGGCGGTGGAGATCGACTTCGGCGGCTCAATCTCGGCGTTGCCCATCTTGAAGCCGTTGGTCAGCATGCCTTTCAGATCGATCAGCATGCAGTTGAACATCGGGAAGAACGGCGAGTAGTCGAGATCGTGGTAGTGAATTTCGCCGCGTTCATGGGCCAGCACCACGTCGCGCGGCAGGATGTGCTGCTTGGCGTAGTGTTTGGCGACGATGCCCGCCAGCAGGTCGCGCTGGGTGGGGATCACCTTGCTGTCCTTGTTGGCGTTTTCGTTCAGCAGCGCGCGGTTGCTCTGCTCGACAAGGCCGCGAATTTCCTGATTCAGGCGGCCGCGCAGCTCGCGCGCCACGTCGCGATCGTGGCGGTATTCGATATAGGCGCGCGCCAGCTGTTTGTATTCGCCGGCCATCAGCTGGTTTTCCACCGCCTGCTGGATCTCGTGGATATCGACGCGCGGCTGCTGCTCCATGCGCTGAGCGACCACGCGGGCGACGGTGGCGCAGTAGTCGGCATCGACCACGCCCACCGCCAGCGCGGCGCGCTCGATGGCCTGCGCAATGCGCGCTTCGTCAAAAGGTACCTGGCAACCGTCCCGCTTAATCACTACTGGTTTCACATTGTACTCCTTGTTCCCCGAGGGAGCGTTCATACCCGCCTGGCGTGGCGAGCAACCGTCAAATTTCGCTTATCCACAGGGCAAAGCCGCAGCGCGCAAGGGCTGTGGCGGCGTGTGGATGATTTTGTGGATAACTACTATATATAGGTGTTCGCAATTCTTAATGCACTATATATAGATATCGGCGCGATTCTTTTGATGTAGAACAAGGAAAACGAAAGAGCGTGCGCAAGCTGAACAGTCGTCAATCGCCCGCCGGCCGATCGCGAAAATGTTCCAGCAGAAAATCGACCCAGACGCGCACCCGCGGCGGCAGATCCGCCGAAGCGTAATAGAGCCACAGCTGCACCGGGCGCGGCCAGCATTCCGCCAGCACCGGCCGCAGCGTGCCCTGCTCGAAGTGTTTCTCGACGTACCAGCGCGCCAGGTTGACGATGCCCAGCCCGGCCAGCGCCGCATCCAGCAGCATTTCCGGGCGGCTGGCTACCAGCCGGCCGTTCAGATCCAGCGCCAGCGTTTCGCCCTGATGGCGCAGCTGCCATTTGACGTGGCGGCCGTTGGCCGGGTTGCGGTGCAGCAGGCAGTCGTGCCGCAGCAGATCGTGCGGCGTTTGCGGTTCACCGCGCCGCGCCAGATAGTCGGGCGACGCCGCCAGCACCATGTGCATCGGGTAGAGCGGGCGGGCCACCAGCCGGCTGTCGGGATCGACCCGGCTGCCGATGCCGACGTCGAAACCTTCGCCCACCAGATTCACCACCCGGGCGTCCAGCGACAGATCGAGATCGATCTGCGGATAGCGCGCCAAAAATTGCGGGATCAACGGCATCAGCATCTGGCGGCCGAAGCCGGGGATCATCGTGACGCGCACCACCCCGGCAGGCGCCTGCCGTTCGCCGCCGGCGCTTTCCAGCGTCGCCGCCAATGCCTGCCACAGCGGCGCTACCTGCGCCAGCAGCGCTTTGCCCTCGTCGGTCAGCAGCACGTTGTGGGTGTTGCGCTGAAATAGCCGCAGCGCCAGCTTCTCTTCCAGCGCGCGGATGTTTTTGCTGACCGCCGCCGGCGTCACGCCCAACTGGCGAGCGGCGGCGGAGAAATTTTGCGCCTGCGCGGCGGCGAGGAAGGCCGGCAGCAGGCGGTGCACGTCAAAGGGCAGCGACATAGTGGTTGATACTTTTGGTTGAAATTGAAGTGACCTTTAACAGCCTACACCCGCAGCGGCGGAAATGGAAAAATGCCCTCATCTTCTTATGACCGAGGAACCATGTATGTCGCGCATTTTAGTGTTAACCGCCCACCGCACCCCCGACGAGTCGCGCATTAATAAGGCGCTGATCGAGGCCGTACGCCCGCTGCCCAACGTGACCGTTCACGAACTGATCCGCGCGTATCCGGATTACCGCATCGACGTGGCGCGCGAACAGGCGCTGCTGCAGAGCCATGATGCGGTAGTGATGCTGTTCCCGTTTTACTGGTACAGCTCGCCGGCGATCCTCAGCGAATGGCAGGATGCGGTATTAACCTACGGTTTTGCCTACGGCAGCGAAGGCACCCAACTGCACGGCAAGCCGCTGCAGCTGGTGGTGAGCACCGGCGGCGACGCGCAGGCTTATACGGCGCAAGGGTATAACCGTTATCCGGTGCAGGATCTGCTGCTGCCGTTCCACGCCATGGCCAACCTGACCGGCATGGATTATCTGCCGCCGCATCTGGTGCAGGGCGTGAGCGACATGAGCGATGAGCAGTTGGCGCAAGAGGCCGCCGGCGTGGCGGCGCTGCTGGGGAAATGGTAGGGCGCAGCGTTCGCCGCGCCCTGCGGGGTCAGTCTTCGAGCAGCCACCACACCGCTTCGAACGGCCGCAGCGTTAGCGCCTGCGGCTGGTCCGCCGAATCGGCGTAGTTGCTCATCAGCGGGCGCCATTGCGCGGAAGCTTCCACGCCTTCCGCCGCCCAGGCCAGCGGTTCGCGGCTCAGGTTGGCCGCCACCAGCAGGCGCTGGCCGTTCCAGCTGCGCTGATAGCACCACAGCGCCGGGTGTTCCGGCGCCAGATCCTGATAGTCGCCGTGGGTCAGCAGCGGATACTGCTTGCGCAGGGTGATCAGCTGGCGATAGGCGTAAAACACCGAGTCGAGATCGGCCAGCGCCGCGTCGGCGTTGATCTGCGGGTAGTTCTCGGCGCAGCCGATCCACGGCGTGCCGGTGGTGAAACCGGCGTGGGGCGCGGCGCTCCACTGCATCGGCGTGCGGCCGTTGTCGCGCGATTTGTCGGCCAGGATCGCCAGCAGCTCGGCGTCGCTGCGGCCCTGGGCGCGCAGTTCGGCGTACATGTTCAGGCTTTCCACGTCGCGATACTGCTCGATGGCGCAGAAGCCGGGGTTGGTCATGCCGAGTTCTTCGCCCTGATAGATATAAGGCGTGCCCTGCATGCCGTGCAGCACCATCGCCAGCATTTTGGCGGCCGGCACCCGCAGTGCGCCTTCATCGCCGAAGCGCGACACGATGCGCGGCTGATCGTGGTTGCACCAGAACAGCGCGTTCCAGGCGCGGTTATGCATCCCTTGCTGCCAGTGGCGGAAGATCTGCTTCAGTTCCACGTAATCCGGCTCCGCCCGCGTCCATTTTTCACCGCCGGCGTAGTCCACCTTCAGGTGATGGAAGTTGAAGGTCATCGACAGCTCTTCGCCGCTCTGCGCCGCGTAGCGCTGGCAATGCTCAAGCGTGGTGGAGGACATCTCGCCCACCGTCATCAGGCCGCGCGGCTGAAACACGTCGCGGCTCATCTCCTGCAGGAACTCGTGGATGCGCGGGCCGTCGGTGTAGAAGCGGCGGCCGTCGCCCTGGCTGTCGGACGGGAAGTCCTGCTGTTTGGACACCAGGTTGATCACGTCGAGACGCAGCCCGTCGACGCCTTTGTCCGCCCAGAACTGACACACTTTCTTCAGCTCTTCGCGCACCGGCGGGTGCTCCCAGTTGAGATCCGCCTGCTCGGCGGCGAACAGGTGCAGGTAGTACTGGCCGCTGTCGGCGTGCCACTGCCAGGCGTTGCCGCCGAACTTGGAGCGCCAGTTGTTCGGCGGCGTTTCACCCTCGCCGTCGCGCCAGACGTAGAACTGACGATACGGGCTGTGGCGATCCTGCGCGGCCTTGAACCACGGGTGCTCGGTCGAGGTGTGGTTGAACACCATGTCCATCACGATGCGGATGCCGCGCTGGTGGGCGGCGGCGACCAACTGCTCGAAGTCTGCCATCGTGCCGTAAGCCGGATCGATGGCGCAGTAGTCCGCCACGTCATAGCCGTTATCCACCTGCGGCGACACGTAGACCGGCGTCAGCCAGATCGCGTCCACGCCCAGTTCCTGCAGATAGTCCAGCCGCCGGGTCACCCCGGCCAAATCGCCGTAGCCGTTGCCGGTGCTGTCCTGAAAACTCTTCGGATAAATTTGGTAGATGACGCCGTTCTGCCACCAGGGGGTTGGGTTGCTCATAACTGGATACCTTTGAATCGTGACAACAGGCCCGTACCCTTCATCTTTCAAACTGCAGCGTTGTTGGCTGCTGGCGCTGCACCCCAGTCACTTACTTGAGTAAGCTCCTGGGGATTACGAGCCTCGTCCGGAGGCTCGCCCTTTGGGCCAGCGCAGGCGCTGTTCAAATCGGTTCCCGACCGATTTGTTGCACCCTTGCCGCCTAGCTACAGCTCGAAAGCTATAGGGTATTTCCGGCCCCTACATTCATGTTGCGTATTTTGCGTCAATCAAACCGGCAGCTCGCCGCGGGCGGCCTTGCGTTTGTAGACCATGATGGTCAGCACCAGCGGGATGACGATCGCCACCAGAATCGCCAGCGAGTAAATCAGCCAGAACTGCGGCTTGATAGACAGGATGCCCGGCAGGCCACCGACGCCGATGCCGTTGGCCATCACGCCGTCCAGCCCGCAGATAAGGCCGGCGAAGGCGGAGCCGATCATCGCGCACAGCATTGGGAAGCGGTATTTGAGGTTGATGCCGTACATCGCCGGTTCGGTCACGCCGAGGTAGGCGGAGATCGCCGCCGGCACCGAGATTTCACGCTCGTTGGCCTTGCGGCTGATGATGATGATGCCGAGCACCGCCGAGGCCTGCGCGATGTTGGACAGCGCAATCAGCGGCCACACCGGGGTGCCGCCCATGCTCTGGATCATCTGCATGTCGATAGCCAGCGTGGTCTGGTGCACGCCGGTGATCACCAGCGGCGCGTACAGGAAGCCGAACAGCGCGGCGCCCACCGGCGCGAAGCTGCCGGTCATCACCGATTTCACCGCCCAGGCGACGCCGTCGCCGATCATGCGGCCGAACGGCCCTATCAGCGCGTGCGCCAGGAACACCGCCAGCAGCAGCGAGACCACCGGCACCACCACCAGATAGAGATAGTCGGGAACGATCTTTTTCAGCCGGGTTTCGATCCAGCCCAGCGCCATGCCCGCCAGGATCGACGGGATCACCTGCGCCTGATAGCCCACTTTCTGGATCACGAACCAGCCGAAGTTCCACACTTCCGGCGTTTGTTGGCCGAGCAGGTAGGAGTTCATCAGCTGCGGCGACACCAGGGTGACGCCCAGCACGATGCCGAGCACCGGGGTACCGCCCATCTTTTTCACCGTCGACCAGCAGATGGCCACCGGCAGGAACATGAAGATCGCTTCACCGAGCAGCCACAGGAAATCGTAAACGGTTTTCCACGCCGGGTGCATCTGCGCCAGCGTTTGGCCGCCGGACATCGGGATGTCGCCGATCACGTTGCGGAAGCCGAGGATCAGACCGCCGCTGATCAGCGCCGGCAGCAGCGGGAAGAAGATCTCGGCGAAGTGGGAGATGGTGCGCTCGGTCCAGGTCATGTTCTGGCGCGCGGCCACCTTGGCCTGCTCCTTGTCGGCCTCGTTGACGCCGGTGCTGGCGATCAGCGCCTGATAGTAGTCGCCGACGTCGGTGCCGATCACCACCTGGAACTGCCCGGCGTTGGTGAAGCAACCCTTGACCATCGGCAGCTCTTCGATCTCTTTCGGTTTCGCCTTATTGGGATCGTTGAGGACGAAACGCAGCCGGGTAATGCAATGGCTGACGGTGGCGATGTTCTCGCGGCCGCCGACCAAAACAATCAGGCGATCAATATCCTGCTGTTTTACTTTGCTCATTATGGGATACCTGCAGAGGTGTTGACTGAGTAATGATCAAAGCTTAGCCACTCAGCATTTTGAATGAAATGGGAACGTTCCCGGTTTGGGGCGAGGATCACAAAATGACGAAAAATGGTCAACTTCCGATCAGGAAAGTTTGCTGGGCACCACCAGGCGGCGGATCCCCTGTTCGCCGCTGAGCTGCGCCAGCAGCTGCTGCGCGGCCAGCAGGCCGGCGCTGCCGTAGCCGAACTCCACCGACAGGGTGTCGGGGAACAGGAAGCTGAGCAGCGGGGTGTTGCCGATGGCGCATACCTGGATGGCGCGCGTCGGCTGTTGTTGCAGGTATTTGATCGCCCCCAGGGCGATGCTGTCGGAGGCGCAAATCAGCGCGCTGGTGTGCGCGTCAATCACTTCGGCGGCGTGCTGGAAACCGCTCTGGTAGCTCAGTTCGCCCAGCGTGGCGCGCGGCGTGAGCGTGAGGCGTTCACTGGCGTCGAGATAGGCCTGATAGCGGCGCTGGCCGGTGGTGGCGTCGCTGAGCTGCACCCCCAGATAGCCGATATGCCGATGCCCTTGCTGATACAGGCGATCCATCAACAGGTTCACCGCGCCGGCGTCGTCGTAGCAGACGGACGAGAAGCCGTCGTATTCGCGCACCATCACCACCATTTTTTCCTGCCACGGCTTGAGCATCGCCGCGGTCAGGCCGGTGAAGCCGAACAGGATCACGCCGTCGACGTTGCGCTGATGCAGTACGTGCAGATGCTCCTGCACCAGGCGGGTTTCGAACTGGCTCTCCATCACGATCGGATCGAAGCCTTGCTGATACAGCAGCGGCAGCATGGTGCGCACCGCCTGGTTTTCCGACGGCGAGTCGAGACGGGAAACGATGATGCCCACCACTTTGTCGCTTTGGCCGCGCATGGCGCGCGCCGACTTGGAGGGCGTAAACCCTTGCTGACGGATCACCGCTTCCACCCGTTCACGGGTTTGCGGGCTCACGCTGCCTTCATTATTCAGCACGCGTGAGACGGTGGATTTGCCTACGCCGCTCAGGCGCGCGATGTCCTTGATGGTCAGCCGGTTTTGCATGGTTTACTTTTCGTTGAGGTGGACAGGCGTAACATAAAGGCCTGTAAAACAATGCCCGTCAGCATAGCTCATTTTCCGACGCGGATCTTGATGCAAAACGGGATTGTGACATTGCGATGAACGGCCGCTCCTGCCGCTCTGTTTTTCCCTTTACCGGAGGTTATTCCCCATATGGACCCCGACCCGACTGCTTTAGACACTCACTCGGTTCTCCGGTAAAACCTCTCCGCCTGGCGCTGCTGTTTTACCGGTGAAGTACATCACGGTAACCGGTAGCGCGCGCTTCGTCGTTCGCTCCTGCTGCTGAAAAAAAGAATAAGGATCTGCGTTGGCAGAGGCTTTTTGGCGCACCCGCCATTCGCCCGGCCGATGACGATCCCCGTTTACCCGCTGCCGTGAGGCACCGGGCGACGAGGTGCGAACCATGAAACTGAAAAAACTCCCCCGTCAGCTGCTGGGCCTGTTCGCCCGCGGCCTCCCGCGCCGTTTGGTGCGCCGCGACAGCCTGCTGGACAGCGTCGGCGGCGCTGCGCGCGACATGCCGGCCGGCCTGGCGCAGCAGCGGCTGGAATGCGCCGCCGCAGAAACGATGCAGCTGTTTGAGCGTTTTCACAGCCACCCGGAAGGCATCACCGCCCATGAGGCGGAACAGGTGCGCCAGCGCTGCGGTGAGAACGTCATCGACGATCAGCAGAAAGAGGCCTGGTGGCAACACCTCTGGCACTGCTACCGCAACCCGTTCAACCTGCTGCTGACCGCGCTCGGCATGATCTCTTACGCCACCGAGGATCTGACCGGCGCCTTGGTGATCGCGCTGATGGTGCTGATCTCCACGCTGCTGAACTTCATCCAGGAGGCGCGATCCAACCGGGCGGCCGACGCGCTGAAGGCCATGGTGAGCAACACCGCCACGGTGATCCGCAGCGATGTGCTCACCGGCAGGAGCGAGCACGTGGAGCTGCCGATCGCGCAGCTGGTGCCGGGCGATATCATCAAACTGGCGGCCGGCGACATGATCCCGGCGGATCTGCGCGTGCTGTCGGCCAAGGATCTGTTCATCAGCCAGGCGGCGCTGACCGGCGAATCGCTGCCGGTGGAAAAATCCGCGGCGCCGCAGGCGTTGGCGGCCGATCCGCTCGACTGCCAAAACCTGTGCTTCATGGGCACCAACGTGGTCAGCGGCACCGCGCTGGCGATGGTGATCGGCACCGGCGGCGGCACCTATTTCGGCCAGCTGGCGCAGCGCGTCACCAGCCAGGATGAGCAGCCGAACGCCTTCCAGAGCGGCATCAGCAAGGTCAGCTGGCTGCTGATCCGTTTTATGCTGGTGATGACGCCGATCGTGCTGCTGATCAACGGCTACACCAAGGGCGACTGGTGGGAGGCGGCGCTGTTCGCGCTGTCGGTGGCGGTCGGGCTGACGCCGGAGATGCTGCCGATGATCGTCACCTCGACGCTGGCCAAAGGGGCGGTGAAGCTGTCGCGCCAGAAGGTGATCGTCAAACGGCTGGACGCCATCCAGAACTTCGGCGCGATGGACATTCTGTGCACCGACAAGACCGGCACTCTGACCCAGGACAAGATCGTGCTGGAGCGCCATACCGACGTGTTCGGCGCCAGCAGCGAGCGGGTGCTGCGCTACGCCTGGCTGAACAGCTTCTACCAGACCGGGCTGAAAAACCTGCTCGACGTGGCGGTGCTGAGCTGCGCGGAGCAAAATCAGCAGCCGCAGGCGCTGCAAAACTACCGCAAGGTGGATGAGATCCCGTTCGACTTCGTGCGCCGCCGCATGTCGGTGGTGGTGGCCAAAGACAACGAGTATCACGAGCTGGTGTGCAAGGGCGCGCTGGAAGAGATGCTGGCGATTTGCAGCCACGTGCGCCACGAAGACGAGGTGATCCCGCTGAGCGAGGCGCTGCTGGCGAGGATCCGTCGCATCACCGACGATCTCAACCAGCAGGGGCTGCGGGTGGTGGCGGTGGCCAACAAGATCCTGCCGGCGCAAACCCATGAATACGGCGTGGCGGACGAGTCTGATCTGATCCTCGAAGGCTACGTCGCCTTCCTCGATCCGCCGAAGGAAAGCACCGCACCGGCGCTGGCGGCGCTGAAACAGAACGGCGTCACGGTGAAGATCCTCACCGGCGACAACGAGCTGGTGGCCGCCAAAGTGTGCCGTGACGTCGGGCTGGAGGCCGATCATCTGCTGCGCGGCAGCGAGATCGAGCAAATGGACGACGAGCAGCTGGCGCAGGCGGCGGCGCGCACCACGGTGTTCGCCAAGCTGACGCCGCTGCACAAGGAGCGGATCGTCAAACTGCTGCGCCGCCAGGGGCACGTGGTGGGCTTTATGGGCGACGGCATCAATGACGCGCCGGCGCTGCGCGCGGCCGATATCGGCATCTCCGTCGATTCGGCGGTGGACATCGCCAAGGAAGCGGCGGACATCATCCTGCTGGAAAAAAGCCTGATGGTGCTGGAGCAGGGGGTGATCGAAGGGCGCCGCACCTTCGCCAACATGCTGAAATACATCAAGATGACCGCCAGCTCCAACTTCGGCAACGTGTTCAGCGTGCTGATCGCCAGCGCCTTCCTGCCGTTTCTGCCGATGCTGCCGCTGCACCTGTTGATTCAGAACCTGATGTACGACATCTCGCAGATCGCCATCCCGTTCGATAACGTCGACGACGATCAGATCACCCAGCCGCAGCGCTGGAACTCCGCCGATTTGGGGCGGTTTATGGTGTTCTTTGGGCCGATCAGTTCGATCTTCGACGTGCTGACCTTCAGCCTGATGTGGTGGGTATTCAAGGCCAACACGCCGGAAATGCAGACGCTGTTCCAGTCCGGCTGGTTCGTGGAAGGGCTGCTGTCGCAAACGCTGATCGTGCACATGATCCGCACGCGCAAAATTCCGTTTATCCAGAGCCGCCCGTCCTGGCCGCTGTGCATCATGACGCTGGCGGTGATCGCCACCGGCATCGGCCTGGTGTTCTCGCCGCTGGCCGGCTTCCTGCAGCTGCAGGCGCTGCCGCTCGGTTACTTCCCGTGGTTGGTGCTGATCCTCGCCGGTTACATGGTGCTGACCCAGTGCGTGAAAGGCTGGTTCGTGCGCCGCTACGGCTGGCAATAACCCGTTCGCCCCCTCCGGCCGGGAGGGGGCAACTGTGATCCCGTCCGCTTTTTCACCGCAACGGTTGGACATCTGTTCTGTGCTGAGTCTTTATCTACAGCGTTGGCTGTTTTCCCCTGCGCCTTTCAAGCCACCGCGTTGTTGGCTGTACGCCCGCCCCCCAGTTACTTAGCAGACCTAAGCGCCTGGGGATGCGGGCGCTTGCCGCCTAGCGGTGGTTTGAAATTCATTGGGGATATTTTGTTTTTTTCCTCTGAGGAATTTCCGATGCACAGACCTTTCCGTTATACGCTACTGGCTTCATCGTTATGGTTTTCTTGCGGCGCGCTGGCGCAGCCTGCTGGCGATCTGCCGCTGATGCCCTGGCCGCAGCAGGTGGAAGTGACGCAACCGGCGGGCAAACTGATTTTGGATCACCGGCTGTCGTTAAGCCTCCAGGGCGATGATTTGGGCGACGCGCTGCCGCGCTGGCGCCAGCGCATCGAACTGCAGACCGGCTGGACGCTGGCGCCGAGGGAAGAAGCAAACGGCGCGGCGATCAAGGTGGTGATCAAGGATCGGGTGGCGGCGCAGCCGCTGCCGGGCAGCGATGAGAGTTACCGGCTGGCGGTCACGCCGCAGGGCGCCACGCTGACCGCCAACACCCGCTTTGGCGCGCTGCGCGGCATGGAGACCCTGCTGCAACTGCTGCAGACCGATGGGCAAAACACTTTCCTGCCATTGGTGGATATTCGCGACGTGCCGCGTTTTCCGTGGCGCGGCGTGCTGCTGGATTCGGCGCGCCATTTCCTGCCGCTGCCGGACATTCTCCGCCAGCTCGACGGGATGGCGGCGGCCAAGCTTAACGTGTTCCACTGGCACCTGACCGACGATCAGGGCTGGCGCTTCGCCTCCGAGCATTACCCCAAATTGCAGCAGCAGGCCAGCGACGGCCTGTTCTACACCCGTGAGCAAATGCAGCAGGTGGTGGCTTACGCCACGGCGCGCGGCATTCGCGTGGTGCCGGAGATCGACATGCCGGGGCACGCCTCCAGCATCGCGGTGGCCTATCCCGACCTGATGAGCGCGCCGGGGCCGTATCGCATGGAGCGCGAGTGGGGCGTGCATAAGCCGACGCTCGATCCGACCCGCGACGAGGTTTATCAGTTTGTCGATACGATCGTTGGCGAGCTGGCGGCGATCTTCCCCGATCCTTATCTGCACATCGGCGGCGACGAAGTGGACGCCAGCCAGTGGCGGGCGTCGCCGTCGATTCAGGCGTTTATGCAGCAGAACGGGCTGGCGGATACCCATGCGCTGCAGGCCTACTTCAACCAGAAGCTGGAAAAGGTTCTCGAGAAGCACCAGCGGCAGATGGTCGGCTGGGACGAGATCTATCATCCGTCGCTGCCGCGTTCGATCGTCATTCAGTCCTGGCAGGGGCAAGACTCGCTGGGCGCCAGCGCGCAGGATGGCTATCAGGGCATTCTCTCCACCGGTTTCTATCTCGATCAGCCGCAAAGCATCGCCTATCACTACCGCAATGAAATTCTGCCGCAGCCGCTGGGGGTCGAAACGGCGGTGCAACCCGGCGAGCAGGCGCAAAGCTGGCGTTTCAGCATGCCGCGCCTGAAGGGCAGCGCGGTGGAGGGCAGTTTCACGCTGATCGAGGGCAAGCAGGGCTGGCGCGGCTTTATCGATTTCAACGGCAAATCGCGCCGCGCGGTGCACGATATCGTCTGGCGCACGCCGCAGCAGGTGACGTTCCGCGTCGATACCTGGATGGGCGACACGCGGCCGGTGTTTACGCTGCAACAGGACAAGCTCAGCGGCTATACGTTGGTCGGCAACGTGCGTTACCCCACCCAGGGCGAGAAACTGGCGGCGGCGCCGGCGGGCAAGATGCCGGTGGTGCCGGATGAGAAGGGGCAGGCCAAGATCCTAGGCGGGGAAGCGGCGCTGTGGGCGGAAAACGTGCGCGCGCCGCTGATCGATCTCAAGCTGTGGCCGCGCGCCTTTGCGGTGGCGGAGCGGCTGTGGTCGGCGCAGGACGTCATCGACGAAAGCAACATGTACCGGCGGCTGGCGGCGATCGACGCCTGGTCGGTGGTGTCGGTCGGCCTGCAGCCGCACGCGGAAACGGCGCGCGAATTCACCCGGCTGAGCAACAGCGTGCAGATCATGCCGCTGCAGATCCTGGCCGAGGCGGTGGAGCCGGCGCAGTATTACACCCGCCAGCACCTGAAGTTCCAGGCCGGCAACTATCATCAGTTCGAACCGCTGAACCGCTTTGCCGATGCGCTGCCGCCGGAGAGCGAGGCGGTGCGCGCCATGCATGCGCAGGTCGCGGCTCTGCTGAAGGATAAGCGCGATAAGGCGACGGCGCAGGCGCTGCGCGAACGGCTGCAGCGCTGGCAGGCGAACGGCGCGGCGTTGCAGACGGCGATCGCGGGCAACCGCACGCTGCGGGAGCTGGCGCCGGTGGCGCAGGACGTCGATGCCCTGGCCGCATTGGGGTTAACGCTTCTGGAGCGGTATCAGCAGGACAAACCGCTGAGCCGAGCAGAGGCAGAACAAGCGCAGCGCCGGCTGGATGCGGCGGCGCAGACGCGCGACGAAGTGGTGATTGCGGCGGTGTACCCGCTGGAGGCGTTGCTGCGGGGGTTACAAACGGCTCCGTAAGGAGAGGTGGCGAATAAACTGCGGGGCGTATTCCATATCTCGACATTGCGATGTGGTTGAAAGAGCAGAAACGACGGGCTGGTTGTAAAATCCAGCCCGATTTGTTCATTCAATACGGTTTACGCATTCAAAGGATTGATAATGCCGCAGGTTTTTAATGTCCGATTGATTGGAGAACGCGCACTGGCTGCAACCAATGACCTCTTTGCTGAGGCCGGGTATGGCGTCCGGGTGCAAATGATGAAGGCTGAAGATTTTGAGTGGTGCGTTGCGTTGGCTCGCCAACAACCTGAAGAGCGCCGTATTCCCTGGGCGTTGAATGGCGCCGCGTTGGACGATCCTGACGGTTTTACGTTTAGTTTTAAGATACAGGGTATCGATGACCGGCCGGCAGGCGCCTGTATCTGCCGATTTTGTCCGGCGGCTGGCGAGCAACTGGCGATGTTAAATATTGAGATGCTGCAAAACTTTCGGATTAGAGACTCGAGCCTTGATGGCAATACGCTGCGTTTTGCGCTCTATGTCGCCGTGCTCTTTATGGTGGATACGGCATGCGCAGGTTTGCGTTTAATATCGCCGATTAATACGGAGTTGGCTGATTATTATATAAATTATCATCAATTTGTTGACCTCACCGGGGGGCTCAAACAGATACTTTATCGAGATGCTGAGGCGCTTTTCCTGTGGTTCCAGGAAGGTTTTTTGCCGCCGGCCTCATAATTGAAGGTGGATGAAATTTGCGCAATAATGACGAAATGCCGGTGGGGTCACAGGAGGTTCGCATGGTGATAAAGTCAACAAAACGTCAGGTAACACAACCTGCCTCTTATGAGCTGAAGGTGTATAAATTCGGCATGGAAGGTGTAGATGCAGTGAACACCTATACATCTGAACAGATTGACCGCATAACGCCTCGCGGCAAACCGATTACGGCTTCGCGAGAAGAGGTTATCGCCGTTTTAAAACAGGCGGTAAAACAGGTTAACGCTTCATCCTCTCCAGCAGCGGAAACTCTGGGTTGTGTCCGTCGGCGCCCAGCATTCAAGTAATGTAAAAACGGCCAGTCTGCACTGGCCGTGATGCGCGTGACCGTCGATTAACGACGCACGGCGATGGCTTCGATTTCGATCTTCACGTCTTTCGGCAGACGCGCCACTTCCACGCAGGAACGGGCCGGGAACGGCGCGCTGTGCTCGGTGAAGAAGGCTTCGTACGCGGCGTTGACGGTGGCGAAGTCGTTCAGGTCTTTCACGAACACGGTGGTTTTCACGATGTCGGCAACGATCAGGCCGGCGGCTTCGACGATCGCTTTGACGTTTTCCAGTGACTGGCGCGCCTGAGCGGCGACGTCGTCGGCGACGGCGCCGGTTTTCGGATCAACCGGGATCTGGCCGGAAGTGATGATCATGCTGCCCAGATCAACGCCCTGCACGTAAGGACCAATGGCTGCCGGGGCGAGTTCAGTGCTGATGTTACGTGACATGTTTTCTCCTGATAAACCCGTTGTCTTTCACGCCGCCGCGCGGTCGGCCGCAGCGTAAAATTCGGTGGGTAGCAACGTGGGTAGAGTGATTTTCAGAGGACCCATTATAGGGCGTCACCGGGAGAATAACAGCGCCATCTCCCGGCGCCCATGCCGGGATTAGTCCGCCTGCAGCACCACCTGATGCTCGAACTCTTTTTCGCAGTAGCGGCACTTCAGGTGTACTTCACCGTCGCGCGATTTGACGCTGAAGCTCGACGCCACCGGCTCGCTGCGGCTGATGCAGTTGCCGTTCGGGCAGGTCAGCACGCCGTCGATGTGGTCCGGCAGGCTGAGGGTCAGCTTGCGCACCACTTCATAGTTGTCGATGCGGTTTACCGTGGCCTTCGGCGCGTACATCGCCAACTGGTTGGCCTGCTGCTCGGTCAGGAAGGTGTTCTCGATCTTGATCAGATCCTTGCGGCCCAGCTCGTTGGAGGGCAGGTTCAGGCCGATGGTGATGCGCTGGTCGGTGGCGGTCAGCTTGAACAGCGTCAGCAGTTTGAAACCAATCTGCGCCGGAATGTGGTCGATCACCGTGCCGCATTTGATCGCTTCAACCTGCAGTTTATTGTCGTGAGTCATGGCGGTTCCCCCTTAAAGAGCCAAATCTGCGTTGAGCACCAGCGCCAGCAGCGCCTGACGGGCGAAGATGCCGTTGCCCGCCTGCTGGAAGTAGTAAGCGTGCGGCGTTTTATCCACGTCGGTGGCGATCTCGTCGATGCGCGGCAGCGGGTGCAGCACCTTGAGGTTGGCGCGCGCGCCGGCCAGATCCGCGGCGCGCAGCACGAACTGCGCCTTCACGTTGGCGTACTCGGACGGATCGAGGCGCTCTTTCTGCACCCGGGTCATGTAGAGAATATCCAGCTCCGGCACCACTTCTTCAATGCTGCCGTGCAGGCTGTACTCGATGCCTTTCTCTTCCAGCATTTTCAGGATGTAGGCCGGCATCGCCAGCGCGTCCGGGGCGATGAAGTAGAAGCGGTTGCCTTCGAATTTGGCCAGCGCCTGGGTGAGCGAGTGCACGGTGCGGCCGTACTTCAGGTCGCCGACCATGGCGATGCTGAGGTTGTTCAGGCGGCCCTGGGTTTCCTGGATGGTGAACAGATCCAGCAGGGTCTGGGTCGGGTGCTGGTTGGCGCCGTCGCCGGCGTTGAGCACCGGCACGTTGCCGGAGAACTCCGAGGCCATGCGCGCCGCGCCTTCCTGCGGATGGCGCATCACGATGGCGTCCACGTAGGTGCTGATCACCGAGATGGTGTCGGCCAGGGTTTCGCCTTTTTTGCCGAGCGAGGTGTTGCTGCCGTCGGCGAAACCGACCACCGAGGCGCCGAGGCGGTGCATCGAGGTTTCGAACGACAGGCGGGTACGGGTCGAGGCTTCAAAGAAGCAGCTGGCGATCACCTTGTGTTTCAACAGTTCCGGCTGCGGGTTGGCTTTCAGACCGGCGGCGGTGCGCAGCACCAGCTCCAGATCCTCGCGGCTGAGATCGTTAATAGAGATGATGTGTTTGTGATACAGCGGGTTGGCCATTTTTCACTCCTCCTCGACGCGTGCCCGTGGCGCGGGACTTTTTAAGGCAAAAAAAAGCCCCTCAATGAGGGGCTTGAAACGATCGGTTTAGCAACAGGAGAAACAACGGCAGCTGGCCGCCGATAGGCAGTCGGTTTTGTCGATTGCGGCTAACAAAACAAACGTCGTTTTTCATGCTTTCTCCTGGCAAATTGTGGCGCATTATACTCGCGCTTTTCGCCACTGCAAGCGTTAAAACGCCGTTTTTTGCCGCCCCGCAATCGATTGGCCGGCGATGGCCGCCTGCGGGCTATTTGCTGACGCGATCGTAGTAGACCATGTCGGCGTTCAGCCCCTGCTGGTAGCCTTTGACGTTGTCGCGCAGCACCACTTCGGTTTTGGCCTGATCGATAAACACGTACGGCGAACTGCGCTGCAGCTCCTGCTGCATGGCGGTGTACAGCTCGCGGCGCTTGGCCGGATCGGCTTCGGCCAGTGCCGCCAGCGTCTGCTTATTCAACTGCGGGATCTGCCAGCCGTTCAGCCCGGCCACCGTGCTGCTCTTGCCGTCGTTGTAGGCAAAGGCGCTGGCGTTGGAGTGGGCGTCGAAGTAATCCGGGATCCACAGGCGGATCGCCGCCTGATGCTGCCTGGCGCGCACGCGGGAGTAAACCTGGCTGCCCGCGGCCGGCAGCAGCTCGACCTTCACGCCGGCAGCGGCGAAGCTGCCCTGCAGCGCCTGCGCGATGGTGATGAACGGCGGTTTGTTCTCTACGTCCAGCGTAAAGGCGGCGTGGGTGATGCCCGCCTTGGCCAGAATGGCTTTCGCCTTGGCCGGATCGTAGCGGAACGGGTTGGTCTCCAGCGCGCCCGGCAGCCCGACCGGCAGGAAGCTCTGATGCACGAAGTATTGGCCCTTCAGCAGATCCTGGGTGATGCCCTGATAATCCACCAGGTAGCGCGCCGCTTCCCAGAAGGCCGGGTTGTTCAGCAGCGGATTGGCGCCGTTGCCGGTGTTGAACACCAGGTAGTTTTGTTCGGCGGACGGGATCTCCAGCACCTTAACCCCCGGCTGGTTCTTCAGCGTGTCGGTCTGGTCGGCGCCCAGTTCGCGGGCGATATCGGCGTCGCCCTGCTGGACCAGCAGGCGGCGGGTGGCCGGATCCGGCACGTTCTTGATGATGATGTTTTTCAGCTGCGGCTTGTCGCCCGGCGTCGTGGGGTTGGCGTCCAGCACGATCGCCTGATGCGGCTGATAGACGCGCATCTTGAACGGGCCGCTGCCGGCGGAGTGCATTTTCAGCCAGGCGTTGCCGAAGTCGCCGTCTTTGACGTTGGCCAGCGCCGCCTTGCTGTCGACGATCGAGGCGATCGGCGTCGAGAGGATATTCAGCGCCACCGCCGGGCTGACGTCCGCCGTCCAGCGCAGCTGCACGGCATGGTCGTCGATCTTCTTCAACTGCGCGTCGATGTTGTCCGGCTGCCAGCCGAGCACGTTGAGGATGAACGCCGGCGACTTGTTCATTTTCACCGCGCGGCGGTAGGAGAAGATCACGTCGTCGGCGGTCAGCGGGTTGCCGGAGGCGAACGCCGCCTGCGGCCGCAGTTTTACCGTCAGCGTTTTGGCCGCCGCATCGCTCTGCCAGCTTTCTGCCAGCACCGGCGCCACCTTGGCCGGATCGTCGCGATCCGCCTGCACCAAGCGCTGGTACAGGCTGGGCACCGTCTGGATGCTGGAGAGTTCGTTGGCTTCCGCCGGATCGAGGCTGACGATGTCATCCAGCGATTGCACCACCACCAGCGTATTCGGCGGCGTGGCGGCTAACGCGGCGGCGGGCAAGGCGGCGAGAAGGAACAGCGGCAAGAGTTTGGCTTTCATCGGTGTGTATCCCCTGAAGGCGCCGCAGGGCGGCGCTGAGAACGGTTTGTTATCGTTGGTTTTTACGGCGCGGGCGCCGTCGGCCTGTCACGGTAGAACCTTTGCCGGCGGCGGGCAAAGGCCAATGCGCTATTTGATATTCCAGGAATATATTAGCCGCCCTGGCCGGGGGCGCCAGGGCGGAGGGAGAGGCGTGTCAGAGCGTTGCGCTCAGCGTGGCGACCAGCACCGCCTTGATGGTATGCAGCCGGTTTTCCGCCTGATCGAACACCACGCTGTGCGCCGACTCGAACACTTCGTCGGTCACTTCCATACCGCCGTGCAGATCGTACTGCTGCGCCATCTGCTTGCCGAGCGTGGTTTGATCGTCGTGGAACGCCGGCAGGCAGTGCAGAAACTTCACGTTCGGGTTGCCGGTCAGTTTCAGCATCGCCATGTTGACCTGATACGGCCGCAGCAGCGCGATACGCTCCTGCCAGGTCTCTTTCGGTTCGCCCATCGAGACCCACACGTCGGTGTAGAGGAAATCGGCGTCTTGTACCCCTTCGGCGATGTCTTCGGTCAGGGTGAGTTTCGCGCCGGTTTGCTGCGCCAGCGCCTGGCATTCGGCCACCAGTTCCGGCTGCGGCCAACAGGCCTTCGGCGCCACCAGCCGCAGATCCATGCCCGCTAGCGCGGTGGCTTCCAGCAGCGTATTGCCCATGTTGTTGCGCGCGTCGCCGACGTACGCCAGCTTCACTTCGTTCAGCGCCTTGCCCGGCAGGTGTTCCTGCACGGTGAGCAGATCCGCCAGCAATTGGGTAGGGTGGAACTCGTCGGTCAGGCCGTTCCACACCGGCACGCCGGCGTGTTCCGCCAGGGTTTCCACCAGCGCCTGGCCGTAGCCGCGGTACTGAATACCGTCGTACAGGCGGCCCAGCACCCGGGCGGTGTCTTTCATCGACTCTTTATGGCCGATCTGGCTGCCGCTCGGGCCGAGGTACGTGACCTGCGCGCCCTGATCGAATGCGGCAACTTCGAAAGAGCATCGCGTGCGGGTTGAGTCTTTTTCGAAGATGAGCGCAATGTTTTTGCCCTGCAGCCGGCGCTGTTCCTGCCCCTGCTTCTTGGCCTGCTTCAGATCGGCCGAAAGCTGCAGCAGCGCCTGCAGCTCGGCGGGGGTGAAATCCATTAACCTCAGAAAGTGACGTTGGTAGAACGTATTGCCGGTGCTCATAGTCCGATTCCCTGATTGCTCAATTGAATTAAAATTCACTTTATATGTATGAATATTCAATTTCAACCCCGACGAGGAAATCTTTCACGTTTATCGTGGAAGCAATGTCGGCGGTGTGTGAAAATAGAAGGAATGAAGGCCATTTGACTTGAGGATATAGGCATGGCAAACCGCGAATTGCTGGAAGAACAACGTGAAGAGACCCGCCTGATCATCGAAGAGCTGCTGGAAGACGGCAGCGATCCGGACGCGCTCTACACCATCGAGCACCATCTGTCCGCCGAGAAATTTGAGGTTCTGGAGCAGGCCGCCGTTGAAGCCTTCAAGCTGGGCTACGAAGTGACCGACGCCGAAGAGCTGGAAGTGGAAGACGGTTCGATGGTGATGTGCTGCGACGTGATCAGCGAAGTCGGCCTGAACGCCGAGCTGATCGACGCTCAGGTAGAACAGCTGGTGGCGCTGGCGGAGCGCTGCGGCGTCAACTACGACGGCTGGGGCACCTACTTTGAAGATCCGAACGGTGAAGATGGTGAGGATGACGAAGACGGCGACTACATCGACGAAGACGACGACGGCAAACGCCACTAATTAACCCCGCTTATTCACATGGGCCGGCTCTCGTCGGCCCCTGATATCCCCGTCGTCTTTCAAGCTGCAGCGTTGTTGGCTGCACTCTCTCACCCCAGTCACTTACCTGAGTAAGCTCCTGGGGATGAGTGAGCTGGCCGCCTAGCTGCAACTTGAAATACATAGGGCAATGAAGCCGATGACATACCAATCCCTGTTAGCCCCGATTTTAAGCTTCCTGCACTGTGAAACTCCCGACGCCTGGATCGACGCCGCGCGCCGTCCGGAAAACCTGCAGCTGTTGCTGACCGACCACCTGGTGTGTGAGCTGAAGGCCGCGCAGACCGGCATGTGGCTGATCCGCCGTTACGTGGCGGACAAAGAGAGCGGCGACGCGCTGTTGGCGCTACTGCGCCCTTACGAGGCGTTTCTGCACGAGGCGCAGGGTGCGCCGGACACGCTGTTCCGCCAGGGCCAGTTCACCCGCAAGATCCTGCCGAAAAACGGCTCGGCCTACGGCCAGGATCTGGCGGATCGCATGGTGCTGTTGATCAAGGAAGAGCTGCATCACTTCTCGCAGGTGCTGGAGATCATGCAGGCGCGCGGGATCCCGTATCGCAAGATCACCGCCAGCCGCTACGCCAAGGGCATGATCCGCGAGATCCGCACCCACGATCCGGCGACGCTGATCGACAAACTGATCTGCGGCGCCTACATCGAAGCGCGATCCTGCGAACGCTTCGCCAAACTGGCGCCGCACCTGGACGATGAGCTGAACCGCTTTTACGTCTCGCTGCTGCGATCCGAAGCGCGCCACTATCAGGACTACCTGACGCTGGCGGAACAGATCGCCAGCGGCGACATCAGCGAACGGGTGGCGCATTTCGGCCGCCTCGAAGCTGAACTGATCATGTCGCCGGACAGCGAGCTGCGTTTCCACAGCGGCGTGCCCGTCGCCGCCTGAGGTTGAGGCGCGCCCTTACTGCGGCGCGCCCAGCAGCAGATCCACCGCCTTTTCCGCCAGCATGATGGTCGGCGCATTGGTGTTGCCGCTGGTGAGCTGCGGCATCACCGAGCAGTCGATCACCCGCAGCCGTTCAAAACCGTGCACCCGCAGCTGCGGATCGGTCACCGCGTCCTGGGGCGACGGCCCCATGCGGCAACTGCCCACCGGGTGATACACCGTCTTGCAGAAGTTGCGCACGAACTCCTCCAGCTGCGCTTCGTCGCGCGTCCACTCCGGCTGCGGCATCAGCAGATCCTTGATCAGCGGTTTCAGCGCCGCGGTTTGCAGGAAATCCAGGCCGAACTTCACCGCGCGCACGCTGCCGGCCAGATCGTCCGGGTGGCCGAGGTAGTTGGCGTGCAGCTTGACCGGATCGCGCGGGTTGCTGCTGCGCAGCTGCACTTCGCCGCGCGCCTTCGGCTGCAGGTAGCCGACCTTGAGCGTGAAGCCGTGAATGTTCGGCAGCGGCTCGCCGGGCACGTCGTCCCAGCTGTCCAGCAGCGGCAGAAAGTGGATCTGCACGTCCGGCCGGCCGTCGCCCTGGCTGTCGGTGAAGGCGGCGCCTTCTAGCACGTTGGATGAGAGCACGCCGCTGCGAAACGCCAGCCACTGCGCGCCGTGGCTCAGCGCCTGCAGGCCGCGATCGGCGCCGAACAGGCTGATCGGCTCGCGGGTGCTGACGTTGATCGACATGTGCAGATGGTCGTGGAAGTTTTTGCCCACCGGCAGATCCGCCCGCACCTCGATGCCCAGCTGCTGCAGGTGGTCGCGCGGGCCGATGCCGGACAGCATCAGCAGCTTCGGCGAACCGACCGCGCCGGCGCTGACGATCACCTCTTTGGTGGCGCGCGCGGTCACTTCGGCGCCGCCGTTCTGGCTGTAGACCACGCCGGTGGCGACGTTGCCCTCGAAGGTCAGCCGATGCGCCAGGGCGTTCAGCTTCACCACCAGCCGCCGTTCGTCGCGCACCGCCTTCAGGTAGGTGCGGGCGGTGCTGGCGCGTTCGCCGTTGTGGGTGGTGGTTTGGTAGAAACCGACGCCGTGCTGGCTGTCGCCGTTGAAGTCGTTGCGATAGGGCAGGTTCAGCTCCTGGCCGGCGCGGATAAACGCCATGCTCAGCGGGTGGCGATAGCGGTTTTCGCTGACCGGCAGCAGCCCGTCGGCGCCGTGGTAGTCGTCGGACAGGCTTTCATTGGCCTCGGCGCGTTTGAAGTAGGGCAGCACCTCCCGGTAGCTCCAGCCGGCGCAGCCGTAGCGTTCGGCCCAGTCGTCGTAGTCCTGCGGCTGGCCGCGCAGGTAGATCATGCCGTTGACCGAACTGCTGCCGCCCAGCACCTTGCCCTGCGCGATCTGCATGCGGCGGTTGTTGGCGTGCGGTTCCGGTTCCGTTTCGTAGGGCCAGCTCTTTTTGGCGATGATCTTGGCCACGCCGGCCGGCATCTTGATAAACAGGTTATTGTCGTCGCCGCCGGCTTCCAGCAGCAGCACCCGCGCCTGGGTGCGGCGGATCAGCTGCGCCGCCAGCACGCAGCCGGCGGAACCGGCGCCGACGATGATGTAATCAAAGGTATGTTCCGACATGACAGCTCTCCGTGCGCGATTGGGATACTGGCAGAGTAGCGCGGGGGCGCAAGCGGTCAATTTACGATCGTTAATTTATTAACGAACTTCACATTAAATTTACATCGCGGTTTTTAACGTCAGTTTATCTGCTTGAAAAACGGCGTTATAGCGAGTTTTACTGATTGATTGCGATATTAATAAAAAGGCGCAGCACGCTGCACCCTGATGGAGAGACGGGACGGTTACAGCGTTTTCAGCATGGTGACTTCGCAATCGACGTGGCCGGTGGCGCCCATCGCGTGGTCGATGTGTTCGAAACCCAGGTGTTCGTACAGCGCAACGGCCTGCGTCAGGCTGGCGGTGGTCTCGAGGTAACAACAGCGGAAGCCGTGCCGGCGGGCGAAATCCAGCGCCTGCAGCGCCAGGCGTTTCGCCAATCCCTTGCCGCGCAATACCGGCAGGAAATACATCTTCTGCAATTCGCAAATATCGTCTGCGCCGCCCTGCAGCGGCGCGATGCCGCCGCCGCCGGCGACCTTGCCGTCCACCTCGATCACCCAGTAAGCGCTGCGCGGCAGGCTGTAGAGCTGATACAGGGCGTCCAGATTGGGATCGGAGACGGTATAGCCTTTATCCGCCGTCAGGCCGTGCTCGGCGGAGACTTCGCGAATGACGTGAGCAATGGCGGCATTGTCTTCCGCCGTGATGGGGCGCACCAGCAGGCGCGCCGGGGTTGCTGTTGTCATGTTTACACTCGCCATTGAAAGAGACCACGTTCGTTTTTCGTTTTTATCGCAGCACGAAACGCGCCGGGGATTATTTCCCGGCGGCGTCCCTGCAGCAGTAATATCTTGTAATAACATCTAACCCGGCCCGGATGCAACGGCGATAAAAAAACAGCGGGGAAGACCCCGCTGTTTTTCAGGCGTTGGCGTGAGCCGGCGGATTACAGCGCGGCGATGGTCGCCTGCTGTTCCTGCAGCTTCACTTTGCCTTCTTTGCAGGCCGCCAGACGATCGCGTTCTTTGGCGACCACCGCTTCCGGCGCGCGCGCCACGAAGCCTTCGTTCGCCAGCTTGCCTTCGATCGAAGCGATTTCCGCATCCAGTTTGCCCATCTCTTTGGCCAGACGCGCGATCTCGGCGTCCTTGTCGATGAAACCGGCCATCGGGATCAGCAGCTCAGCGCCGTCCACCAGCTTGGTGACGGAGACCGGGCCTTTCTCACCGGCCGGCAGCAGCGCGATGGATTCCAGGCGCGCCAGACGGGCGATAAAGCTTTGGTTCTCCTGCACGCGGCGCTGGGCGTCGGCGCTGCAGTTGCGCAGCAGCACGTCGAGCGCTTTGCTTGGCGCGATGTTCATCTCGGCGCGGATGTTGCGCACGGCGATGATGGTTTGTTTGATCCACTCCAGATCGTTCAGCACCTGCTCGTCTTCCAGCGCGGCGTCGTAGGCCGGGAACGGCTGCAGCATGATGGTGTCTGCGGTCGTGCCGGTCAGCGGCTTCACGCGCTGCCAGATGGTTTCGGTGATGAATGGAATGATCGGGTGCGCCAGGCGCAGCAGCGCTTCCAGCACGGTGATCAGCGTGTGGCGGGTGCCGCGCTGTTCCGCTTCGCTGCCGTTGCTCACCACCGGCTTGGTCAGCTCCAGATACCAGTCGCAGAACTGGTTCCAGGTGAATTCGTACAGGATGTTGGCCGCCAGATCGAAGCGGTAGGTGTCCAGCGCTTCGCGGTAGGCTTTCACCGTGCGGTTGAATTCGGCCAGGATCCAGCGATCCGCCAGCGACAGCACTTTCTCGCCGCCGTTGAAGCCGCAGTCGTGCGCTTCGGTGTTCATCAGCACGAAGCGGCTGGCGTTCCACAGCTTGTTACAGAAGTTGCGGTAGCCTTCCAGGCGCTTCATGTCCCAGTTGATGTCGCGGCCGGTCGATGCCAGCGCCGCCAGGGTGAAGCGCAGGGCGTCGGTGCCGTGCGGCTCGATGCCGTTCGGGAATTGCTTCTCGGTGCGCTTGCGGATTTTCTCCGCCAGCTGCGGCTGCATCATGTTGCCGGTGCGTTTTTCCAGCAGATCTTCCAGCGAGATGCCGTCGACCATGTCCAGCGGATCGATCACGTTGCCTTTGGACTTGGACATCTTCTGGCCTTCGTCGTCGCGGATAAGACCGGTCATGTAGACGGTCTTGAACGGCACCTGCGGCTTGCCGTTTTCATCCTTGATGAAGTGCATGGTCAGCATGATCATGCGCGCGATCCAGAAGAAGATGATGTCGAAGCCGCTGACCATCACGCTGGTCGGGTGGAAGGTTTTCAGCGCCTCGGTCTGCTCCGGCCAGCCCAGGGTGGAGAAGGTCCACAGGCCGGACGAGAACCAGGTGTCCAGCACGTCTTCGTCCTGGGTCAGCACCACGTCGGCGCCCAGGTTGTTCTCGCTGCGCACTTCTTCTTCGCTGCGGCCCACGTAGACTTTGCCGTTCACGTCGTACCAGGCCGGGATGCGGTGGCCCCACCACAGCTGGCGCGAGATGCACCAGTCCTGAATGTCGCGCATCCAGCTGAAGTACATGTTTTCGTACTGCTTCGGCACGAACTGGATGTCGCCCTGTTCGACCGCTTCCACCGCCACTTTGGCCAGCGGCGCGGTGCGCACGTACCATTGATCGGTCAGCATCGGCTCGATCACCACGCCGCCGCGGTCGCCGTAAGGCACCGTCAGGTCGTGCGGTTTGATCTCGTCCAGCAGGCCCAACTGATCGAAGGCAGCAACCACCGCTTTCCGCGCCGCGAAGCGCTCCAGGCCGCGGAACTCTGCCGGGATCTCGCTGCAGTAGTCGGTGCAGACTTCGCCCAGGGTGTTGAATACTTCCGCTTCCTGACGGATGTCGCCGTCGAAGGTCAGAATGTTGATCATCGGCAGGCCGTGGCGTTTGCCGACTTCGTAGTCGTTGAAATCGTGCGCCGGGGTGATCTTCACGCAGCCGGTGCCTTTTTCCATATCGGCGTGTTCGTCGCCGACGATGCGGATGCGGCGGCCGACCAGCGGCAGAATGATCTCTTTGCCGATCAGGTCTTTATAGCGCGGATCTTCCGGGTTGACCGCCACGCCGGTATCGCCCAGCACGGTTTCCGGACGGGTGGTGGCGACCACCAGGTAGTCTTTGCCCTCGGCGGTTTTCGCGCCGTCGGCCAGCGGGTAACGCAGGTGCCACATGGAACCTTTGGATTCGCGGTTTTCCACTTCCAGATCGGAGATAGCGGTGCGCAGCTTCGGATCCCAGTTCACCAGGCGCTTGCCGCGGTAGATCAGGTCTTCTTTGTGCAGACGGACAAACACTTCGCGCACCGCGTTCGACAGGCCTTCGTCCATGGTGAAGCGCTCGCGCTCCCAGTCCACGGAGTTGCCCAGACGGCGCATCTGGCGGGTGATGGTGCCGCCGGATTCCGCCTTCCACTGCCAGATTTTGTCGATGAACGCGTCACGGCCGTAGTCGTGGCGGGTTTTGCCTTCTTCCGCGGCGATCTTGCGCTCCACCACCATCTGGGTGGCGATGCCGGCGTGGTCGGTGCCCGCCTGCCACAGGGTGTTTTTACCCTGCATGCGCTGATAGCGAATCATGGTGTCCATGATGGTCTGCTGGAACGCGTGGCCCATGTGCAGGCTGCCGGTGACGTTCGGCGGCGGGATCATGATGCAGAAGCTTTCCTGGCTGGTGTCGCCGTTCGGCTTGAAGTAACCCTGACTCTCCCAGTGATCGTACAGCTTCTGTTCGATCTGTTTTGGGTCGTATGCGGTGTCGAGCTGACTGTTTGTCTTTTCCATTCTTTATCGTATTCAGTGAGTTGGCGGCGTAGCCGTGGTCAAATGGAAGCCGACGCTGCGATAGGCCTTGTAACGGTCGCGCGCCAACTGTTTCAGAGTGTCTTCGTAAGGAACGAAGTCTACCACTTCATGGAAAGCGGTAGCAAAATCGGCAAACTGCGGCAGCAGGGCGATCAGCAGATCGCGCGGGGCGTTGCCGCGCTTGCCGGGCCAGCACAGTTCCACCGGCGCGCCGTAGTGCGGCCCTTCGCCGGCCAGGTTGTGCGGCACGAATTCATGCGGCTCGCGCTGCCACAGCGCTTCGTCCAGCCGCTGGGCCTGCTCCTGGCTCTCGCAGGCGATCAGCACCCGCTTGCCGGAACGGAAGCCGCTGGCGGCAACGGCGCAGGCCACGGCCTCATGGGCGCTGAGCGCGCCTGACGGTTCCGCGTTGTCGAGCAAATAAAACGTCGCCTGTTTCATTAAGGATCCACCGCTGCCGATAAAAAAATGTAGGGGCACAGCATGCTGTGCCCCTTGGGATTATACCTGAATTACCGCTCAGATTTAATCGTCGCCGTTCAGGCCTGCGCGATTCAATAGGAACTGCGACAGCAGCGCCACCGGGCGGCCGGTCGCGCCCTTGGCTTTACCGGAGCGCCAGGCGGTGCCGGCGATATCCAGGTGCGCCCAGGTGTACTTGCGGGTGAAGCGCGACAGGAAGCAGGCGGCGGTGATGGCGCCGCCAGGGCGGCCACCGATGTTCGCCATGTCGGCGAAGTTGGAGTCCAGCTGCTCGTAGTACTCGTCGGCCATCGGCAAACGCCAGGCGCGGTCGCCGGCCTGCTCGGAAGCGCCCAGCAGCTCGTGCGCCAGCGGGTTGTGGTTCGACATCAGGCCGGTGATGTGGTGGCCCAGGGCGATCACGCAGGCGCCGGTCAGGGTGGCGATGTCGATCACCAGCTCCGGCTCGAAGCGCTCGACGTAGGTCAGGGTATCGCACAGCACCAGACGGCCTTCGGCGTCGGTGTTGAGCACCTCGACGGTCTGGCCGGACATGGTGGTCAGCACGTCGCCCGGACGATACGCCCGGCCGCCCGGCATGTTTTCACAGCCGGCCAGCACGCCGATCACGTTCAGCGGCAGGTTCAGCTCCGCCACCACGCGCATCACGCCGTACACGGTCGCCGCGCCGCACATGTCGTATTTCATCTCGTCCATGCCGTCGGCCGGTTTGATCGAGATGCCGCCGGAGTCGAAGGTCAGCCCTTTGCCTACCAGCACGATCGGCTTAGCGTCCGGATTTGGGTTGCCCTTATATTCCATCACCGACATCAATGATTCGTTCTGCGAACCGGCGCCAACCGCCAGATAGGCGTTCATGCCCAGCTCTTTCATCTGCTGTTCGCCGATGACGCGGGTGGTGATGTTAGTGCTGAAGGCGTCCGCCAGCTGACGGGCCTGTGAGGCCAGGTAGCCGGCGTTACAGATGTTCGGCGGCATGTTGCCGAGATCTTTGGCCGCCTTGATGCCGGAAGCCACCGCCAGGCCATGCTGGATGGCGCGCTCGCCGCTGGTGAGCTCACGGCGGGTCGGCACGTTGAACACCATTTTGCGCAGCGGACGACGCGGCTCCACCTTGTTGCTTTTCAGCTGATCGAAGGTGTAGAGCGTCTCTTTGGCGGTTTCCACCGCCTGACGCACTTTCCAGTACGTGTTGCGGCCTTTCACGTGCAGCTCGGTCAGGAAGCAGACCGCTTCCATCGAGCCGGTGTCGTTGAGGGTATTGATGGTTTTCTGGATCACCTGCTTGTATTGGCGCTCATCGAGCTCGCGCTCTTTGCCGCAGCCGATCAGCAGGATGCGCTCGGAGAGAATGTTGGGCACATGGTGCAGTAGCAGCGTCTGCCCGACCTTGCCTTCCAGTTCGCCACGGCGCAGCAATGCGCTGATATAACCATCACTGATTTTGTCGAGTTGTTCTGCGATAGGGGACAGGCGGCGCGGTTCGAAAACGCCGACTACAATACAGGCACTGCGCTGTTTTTCCGGGCTACCGCTTTTTACACTGAACTCCATGCACTCTCCTGAATCTTAAAGACAAAGGCGGACGCTACGGCTAGAATAACCGACTCCGTAACGATCTCCTGCCATTTGAGTTAACGGATTATGTTAACCTGAACGGCATAAATTGCTCTGTTTTGGCGACTATAAGCAAGTTCCTATAGGACACCCAAACGGCTTGATGTTGTAATACTATTTTAGCTGTGAAGGTTGCCATATGATGAGAATAAATGGCGGATTAACGATGAAATTATCGATTTTCCTGCAAAAAGACAAGTTTTCACAGGCGTAATAAGCGTGATCATCATAAGATATCTGGTACGGGAAACGCTCAAGAGCCAAATCGCCATCCTGTTCATCCTGCTTCTGATCTTCTTTTGTCAGAATTTGGTCAGGGTGTTGGGCGACGCGGTGGACGGCAATATCCCGACAAACTTAGTACTCTCTCTGCTCGCGTTGGGCGTGCCGAAAATGGCGCAGCTCATCCTGCCTTTGAGCCTGTTTCTCGGCTTGCTGATGACGCTTGGGCGGTTGTATACCGAGAGCGAAATCACCGTCATGCACGCCTGCGGGCTGGGCAAACGTACCCTCATTATCGCTGCCATGATCCTGGCGCTGCTCACCTCTGCGATCGCGGCGGTGAACGTATTTTGGGCCGGCCCCTGGGCCTCGCGCTATCAGGACGTGGTGGTGAACGAAGCCAAGGCCAACCCGAGCATCGCCGGGCTGGCGGAAGGGCAGTTCAAACCCTCGCAGGACGGCAACGCGGTGCTGTTTATCGGCAACGTGAAGGGCAGCACCTTCAACGACGTGTTCCTGGCGCAGCTGCGGCCGAACGGCAACCAACGCCCGTCGGTGGTGGTGGCCGAGCACGGCAACATCGTGCAGCAGAAAGACGGCTCGCAGGTGGTGACGCTCGACAAGGGCACCCGCTTTGAAGGCACCGCGCTGCTGCGCGACTTCCGCATTACCGACTTCACCGACTACAAGGCGGTGATTGGCCACCGCACCGTGGCGGCGGACAACACCGAATCCGAACAGATGTCGATGCAGACGCTGTGGGAATCCGACGATCCGGACGCGCGCGCCGAATTCCACTGGCGCCTGACGCTGGTGGTGTCGGTGGCGCTGATGGCGCTGCTGGTGGTGCCGCTCAGCGTGGTGAATCCGCGCCAGGGCCGCGTGCTGAGCATGCTGCCGGCCATCTTGCTGTACCTGATCTTCTTCCTGCTGCAGACCTCGCTGCGCTCCAACGCCGGCAAGGGCAAGCTGGATCCGATGCTGTGGCTGTGGCTGGTTAACGGCGTTTACTTCGCGCTGGCGCTGGCGCTGAACCTGTGGGATACCGTGCCGATGCGCAAGCTGCGCGCACGCCTGAGAGGAGCGGCCTGATGTTTGGCGTATTAGACCGTTATATCGGTAAAACGATTTTCAACACCATCATCATGACGCTGTTCATGCTGGTGTCGCTGTCCGGCATCATCAAGTTCGTCGATCAGCTGCGCAAGGTCGGCCAGGGCGAATACACTGCGCTGAGCGCCGGCATGTACACCCTGCTGAGCGTGCCGAAAGACATCGAGACTTTCTTCCCGATGGCGGCGCTGCTCGGTGCGCTGCTCGGCCTGGGCCAGCTGGCGACGCGCAGCGAACTGGTGGTGATGCAGGCTTCCGGCTTCACCCGCCTGCAGATCGCCGGCTCGGTGATGAAAACCGCCATTCCGCTGGTGCTGCTGACCATGGCGATCGGCGAGTGGGTGGCGCCGCAGGGCGAGCAGATGGCGCGCAACTACCGCGCCCAGCAGATGTACGGCGGCTCGCTGCTCTCCACCAAGAGCGGGCTGTGGGCGAAGGACGGCAACGACTTCATCTACATCGAGCGCGTCTCCGGCGATAAAGAACTCTCCGGCGTCAACATCTACCACTTCAACGATCAGCGTCGCCTGGAGACGGTGCGCTATGCCGCCACCGCCAGCTTCGAGAACGGCCTGTGGCAGCTTTCGCAGGTGGATACCTCGGATCTGACCAACCCGAAACAGGTGACCGGTACCCAGACGCTGACCGGCGAATGGAAAACCAACCTGACCCCGGACAAGCTGGGCGTGGTGGCGCTGGATTCGGATTCGCTCTCCATCAGCGGGCTGCACAACTACGTGAAGTACCTGAAGCAGAGCGGCCAGGAATCCAACAAATACCAGCTCAACATGTGGCGAAAAATCTTCTCGCCGCTGTCGGTGGCGGTGATGATGCTGATGGCGCTGTCGTTCATCTTCGGCCCGCTGCGCAGCGTGCCGATGGGCATCCGCGTGGTGACCGGCATCAGCTTCGGCTTCCTGTTCTATGTACTGGATCAGATCTTCGGCCCGCTGAGCATGGTTTACAGCATGCCGCCGGTGCTGGGGGCACTGCTGCCGAGCATGCTGTTCCTGCTGATCAGCGTGTATATGCTGCTCAAACGCAAGTAGCGGAGCGAGCGGTATGGGAAAAGGCGTGGCCGCGGGGCCGCGCCTTTTTTGTGGGTGCGGCATGCCCCCGGTGAACCACTCCCCCGACCTGTCGCTTTTCGTCGTGCTATAGTCAACCCTGCGGCATGCGGATAGAGGGAGCGGGCAGTCAATGGAAGACGAATACAATCTCAGCAATATCATCGGCAAGCGCCTGGAAGCGGCGTTGGGGGAGTTGGGCGAGCTCCTGTGGGCGTATGTGGTGTTATCCAAAAAAGACATTTCCTGTATTTTTGGCGTCACCAACTACCCGACTGAATGGGTCAACAAGTATCAAGAGCAGGGTTTGCAGTACATTGATCCGGTGGTGATTACCGCCCGCAACCGCCTGACCCCCTTCGCCTGGGACGAGCAAATCATGGCCGACTCAGGGCTGCATTTTCCCGAACTGTTCGAGCAGGCTCGCGAGTTTGGCGTGACGCACGGCTATACCTTCGTATTGCACGATTACAACAACAATCTCGTCACGCTTTCCTTTGCCTTCAGCGCAGAACAGAAAGCGGAAATCATCCCGGCGCTCATCGAACGTAAAGGTGAAATCTCGGTATTGCTGGCCTCAATCCATGAGTCGTATCTGGCGCTGGCCCCGCCGTCAGATAAAAACGCCGCGGCGCTGGAAGGCAATGCCCGCTTTACCGACAGGGAAAACGAAATCCTCTATTGGGCCAGCGTGGGTAAAACCTACCAGGAAACGGCGATGATCCTGGGCATAAAGACCGGCACCATCAAGTACCATATGTCCAACGTCGTCAAAAAGTTGGGGGTAACGAATGCCCGACATGCCGTGCGCCTGGGGATGGAGCTGCGGCTGATTAAACCGGTGGATGAATAGGCTGCTCGCTCACGGTAGCTTTCGAACCGGGAAATGATGGGCGTTAATCGGTATTGAGTGGGCAGCGTGGCGGCTCACGAGAGGGAAGCAATACAGCACCGGCCCTGATTTCTACGATGTGAAATAATAACCTGCATGAACTGATAAAGGTCTAGTAAGGGACTGTACTTTAGTCTAACTAGTTTCTCACCCCTTAAGGCGATACACTTTCCCGGTAATGTTTTGATAAAAAATATAAAAAAAAACCTGACCGCGTAGGTCAGGCTGCCAATATTGGCCAACACCAGGGAAAATTTTCTTACATCATCTTAAAGCTATTAACTCTGCAGAGGCAAGTGTTCTCTGCTGGTTTTTACGCCTTGAGTTGCTATTTTGTTACGTATGTACGCTATTTTCTGGTGATTTTAGATAACCCCCCATCTAACCGAAATAGCGTCTCTCCCCTGAAAGCAGCATTCCGCTTCTTTATTTCCCCATCTGACATTCATTAATGAAAAAATACTGTTCTCGGAATGTTGCGCAACCTCATTCTTTATTCGCTGACACATTGACGTGCAATTATTTGCAGCATTGCCATTACGGCTGGGGATTATTTTGTTTTTGCCAGGCGCAGGGTGAGACAGTGGCGATGGGGGAGGCGGGTTACGGCCTGCGGCGTGCCGGGCTCCTGAACCTGTTTCGCCAGTTGGGCGAGCGGTTCTGGCTCGTGGGAGTGAATGACGTACGGCACAGGAGCCATCATTGCTCTGTGCAACGATGCTGAAACCTAGGATCGGATGGTATTGCGTGAGTGTGGCGCCTTATCCTGGATGCTCGTTGCAATGCAGTATGCTCATCATCAATGTGGTTGGGAGGGGTGCACAGCGAGAGGATGGGGCGGGCAAACGCGCGTGGCGGCGGTTTTTTCGACACTTAACTCATTGAACAACGGATAAGTGTTGCGTGCTGGTCGCGGGAAGGTATAATTCACCCGTTTTCCGCATACTACTTCAGTGCCGAAGTGGCGAAATCGGTAGACGCAGTTGATTCAAAATCAACCGTAGAGATACGTGCCGGTTCGAGTCCGGCCTTCGGCACCATCGGAACATCAATAGACGTCAACGGACGTCTTTTTTTGTGCCTGAAATCCAGTATCCGCAAGGCTTTCCTCGCTTTATCACTCAGCCTAAGTCAACCTGATTCAATCTACATCAACTTACTGATGCGGGTACAACTGCGGGTATATCCCGGTTCGATAATGTTTGTACCCACACAGAACCCTTGAAAGGATACTCATCATGGCTCTGAGTGATGTGAAGGTTCGTTCGGCTAAGCCTGAAGCAAAAGCCTATAAACTAACTGACGGTGAAGGCATGGTTTTGCTGGTTCACCCTAACGGCTCCAAATATTGGCGGCTTCGTTATCGCTTCGGCGGCAAAGAGAAAATGTTGGCATTGGGAAAATATCCTGAAGTTTCGCTGGCAGATGCCAGGGCACGCCGGGATGAAGCCCGTAAGCTGTTAGCAAACAGTGTCGATCCCAGTGAGAACAAGAAAGCCGTTAAGGTAGAGCAGGAGCAAGAGGCAATAACGTTTGAAGTGGTCGCCAGAGAGTGGCACGCCAGCAATCAGAAGTGGTCAGCATCGCATAGCGCTCGTGTATTGAAAAGCCTCGAAGATAATCTCTTTGCTGCCATCGGTAAGCGGAACATTACGGAACTGAAGACACGAGATCTGCTTGTCCCTATCAAAGCGGTGGAGTCATCCGGGCGTCTTGAAGTCGCCGCTCGTTTACAGCAGCGGACTACTGCGATTATGCGCTTTGCCGTTCAGAGTGGTTTAATCGACTACAATCCTGCGCAAGAGATTGCCGGTGCGGTTGCTACGGCGAAAAGACAGCATCGTGCGGCTTTGGAGCTTAATCGTATTCCTGAATTACTTCATCGCATTGATCACTATTCCGGAAGACCATTAACCCGACTTGCTGTCGAACTTACCTTGTTAGTCTTTATCCGCTCAAGCGAGCTGCGCTTTGCCCGCTGGTCAGAAGTGGATTTTAAAACGGCCATGTGGACGATTCCGGGAGAGCGTGAGCCGCTGGAAGGTGTTAAACATTCTCAGCGAGGTTCGAAGATGCGGACACCTCACCTTGTTCCTTTGTCGCGGCAGGCGTTAGCCATTTTGGAAAAGATCAAAAGTATGAGTGGAAATCGTGAGCTGATCTTCATTGGTGATCACGATCCGCGTAAACCCATGAGTGAGAACACGGTGAACAAGGCTCTGAGAGTGATGGGCTATGACACAAAAACGGAAGTTTGTGGGCATGGTTTCAGGACCATGGCTTGTAGTTCACTGATAGAATCGGGGTTGTGGTCGAGGGATGCAGTAGAACGGCAGATGAGCCATCAGGAACGTAACTCTGTGCGTGCGGCTTACATCCATAAGGCGGAACATCTTGGGGAGCGTAGGTTGATGTTACAGTGGTGGGCGGATTATCTGGATAGAAATCGTGAAAGTAGGGTTAGCCCATTCGACTTTGGTAACCATTTATTCAGTTAAATCAAGATAGTTGCAGATAATGGCTTTACATGTTTACGAACAATATACTTGAGTGCTAAAGCAGAACGAAAGCAGTTTTTTTATCAAAAATGGCTTTTAGTACTCGGATTTGAGGAGGTATCCTGATGAACCATGAGCAGTTAGTTCAGTATGGATTCAAGTTTGGAAAAAATGGACCTCATGCAGCGCGTTGCATGATGATCGAAGAATTGAAGATATTGCTCCAGGCACGGCCTGAGAACACCTTACAAGAAGAATATAGGGTAAGCATTGTGGATGACAATATTCTTCATAAACCCAGTTCTAGTGCCAGGAAACTAACTTATCGGCACATGGTTGGTCTTTATGGGATGTCTCCGCACATACCTTTGTTCAAATTTTTTCGTCAACTTTGGGAGCTATCTGAAGAAGCTCAGCCTCTACTCGCACTGCAATTGGCTATTGCAAGAGATCCACTACTTCGAGAATCTGTTGGGGTCATTACGGCACTTAAGCCTGGGCAAATCTTACCCAGAAGCGTTATGGAAGAACACTTAGCAAAAGACGATCCAGATCGATTTAGTCAGGCATCACTTCAGTCATTTGCTCGAAACATTAGTGGCACATGGACTCAATCAGGTTATCTTTCGGGTAAGGTTAAAAAACAACGTACTGAACCAAAAGTAACGTATGTGAACGTGGTTTTTGCTCTACTTCTTGGGCACTTCCAGGGGCTTTCAGGTAAACGTTTGTTTGATAGCTTTTGGATGAAACTATTACCAGTTGATGAAACAACTTTGTACGAGCTTGCATATAGAGCAACTTTGCGCGGCCTGATTAATTTCAAACAAGCCAGTGAGGTCGTTGAAGTGTCTTTTGCACCTCTGAATCTCCTAGTTAAGGAATAACGTGATGTCTGACAGATTGTCAAAATTACTGAAAAGTTTTTCCAGTCACATCAGTGTGCCATGGGGTAACAATATCTCAGCTGAAGAGAAAGCTATCTTTGTCGTATATGACAAAGAGGATGAGCTTAAGCTTCGTGCTCGCATGACTGAATTCGAGCATGCATGCATCGAAAGCGAGCACCCATGGCTGTTGTTGGACTTGACCAATGAGTTCCCCTACTGGATGGCCAGACAGGACTACAAAGAGGCTTATTTCGAAGATCCAGAGTATCTGGAAGGAAGCTATGACTATTTTGCTGAAGAGCTTGTGTCGAAACTCCATGAGCAGATTAATGCGCACCAAACACCTGAATCTGTAGTGGCTCTTATGGGATGTGGGACCATGTTCGGCTTTGTATCAGTCTCCGCTTTAGTTAAATCTTTAACGACTCAAGTACAGGGACGCTTGGTGGTATTTTTCCCCGGAGAATATCATGAGAATAACTACAAACTGCTCGATGCCAAAGATGGCTGGGGATATCAAGCCACTGCGATCACCATAGCTTAACTAGGTAAAGAAAAATGCTAAACCGCGAAATTTATAAACTTGACCCTCTGGAAAGCAAATTGGCCAACAACGGTGTGGCTGAGGTAAAAGATGATCTCTCCAAAGGGGCTCTTGAAACATTAGATTATGAGCTGCGGACGTTTGTCTGTAGCGGGGCTTATGCCAAAGGCATGGCTGATATTCTTAGCAACTACTTACGAAACGTTAAAAGTTCTGGTGAACAACCTGCAGTTTGGATTTCAGGCTTTTTCGGTTCTGGGAAATCGCATCTAGCTAAAATGCTCAGAACCCTTTGGGTGAATCAGAAAATGGAGAGCGGAGCAGAAGCTCGCTCATTGGTTGAGTTACCCGATGATGTACGACAATATTTTGACGAACTTTCAACATTGGGAAGTCGACTGGGAGGACTTCATGCCGCGTCAGGAACTTTGGGGGCGGGAGCAGAAGACAAAGTTCGATTAGCCTTGTTGGCGATCATTTTCAAATCAGCTGGGTTGTCTGAGCAATATCATCTTGCCCAATTTGAACTTTGGTTAAGATCTGAAGGGGTACTTGAGCAAGTAAAAGCTTACATCCAACAGCATGCCAAAGGTAAAGAAGGCGAAGACCTTTGGAAGAAAGAACTGCGCAATCTCCATGTTTCACCAGTCATGGCGAATGCGCTGTTACATGCTTTACCATCTCTTGGAAGTGATGCTAAAGAAGTACGAGATATGCTGCGTGCGCAATATAAAATTGTTGATGATGTATCAAATACGGAAATGGTTCAGTCGATTGTTGATGCATTGTCAAATGAAGGCGAAATGCCCTTAACTTTGGTTGTTCTTGACGAGGTTCAGCAGTATATCGCTGATGATCCCGATCGTGCTCATCTTGTGCAAGAGACCGTTGAAACATGCTGTAAAGCTGGCGCACTTAAGTCGAAATTGCTTTTCGTCGCCACAGGGCAAAGCGCCTTATCCGGGTTGCAAAACCTGCAACGCCTTATGGGGCGTTTCCAGATTTCTGTTCAGCTTGAGGATACTGATGTCGATGCGGTAATCCGGAAAGTTATTCTCCAGAAGAAAGAAACTGCCAGAGCTGAGATCGAATCCGTGGTACATCATAACCTCGGTGAGATTAATCGTCATATGAGTGGTTCTGTTATTGAAGCTCATAAAGACGATGAAAAATGGATGGTTGCAGACTATCCGTTACTGCCAGTGCGTCGTCGTTTCTGGGAGCGAGTCCTTCCTGCGCTGGATAAAACCGGAACCGGATCCCAACTACGAAATCAGTTACGTGTAGTGCATGAGGCCACAAAATCTACGGCGCTTAAACCGTTGGGTTCAGTTGTCCCTGCCGATTTTATCTATGAACAAATTGCAATCAACCTGCTACAAACGGGTGTTATTGGCAAAGAGATCTACGAAAAGATAGCTCGCTTCAAGGCTGGGGACGAAGATGAAGTTCTCCAGGGTAGAGTGCTTTCGTTGATACTACTCATTAGTAAACTACCAACAGATATCAATCACGGTATTGCCTCAACGGAAGCTTTCCTCGCTGATTTGCTTCTGGAACATTTAAGTGATGGTAAGCATGAACTGAGAGCAAAATTGCCACATTTAATTCAACAACTGGTTGATGACGGCGACTTACTGCCAATGAATACTAGTGCAGGTGTTGAATACAGGTTGCAAACGCTTGAAAGCCAGCAGTGGCATGATACTTTCAAACAACAACAAAATGATCTACGCGGTAACCCACAGCGTTTAGAAACGTTCCGCAGCCTCGAAATAAAAAACCGTGTTAACACTGCCCTAGGGTTTGGTAGCGTGAATCAAGGGGTCAGTAACGAACCCCGTAAGATCACCGTGTGTTTCGATCAGGATCTTCCTGCCGATGCTAAAAAAAATCTCTATGCTCATGTACTTGAATGTAAAGAAAAAGCTTTCGAGGATGCAGTGCGTAGTGCGAACCCTGATGACGCCACTATTTTCATTCATGTTCCATCCATTCGCCGTAATGAGCTACTGAGCGCAATTGTCGATTTTAAAGCGGCGGAAACAACTCTGGAAGTGAGTGGGATACCCTCTACGGATGCGGGTAAAGACGCTCGCGCTGCAATGGAGCACCGGAAGTATGAAGCTGAGCGCACCAAGAAAGTGATCCTTAAAGAAATTATTGATGGTATCCAGGTACAAATGGCTGGTGGGAGCGAAGTACTTGGTGACACGCTAGTTGAGCAGTTCCAGAATGCAGGTAAGAAAGCATGTGAACGGCTCTATACAGAGTTTAAGCAAGCAGATCAAAGAGGTTGGGATAAGGTATTTGAGCGTGCAAGTAAATTCGCTGATGCCAATGCTCTGGAAGCTGTAGGCCATAATGATGAAGTGGAAAAGCACCCTGTCTGTGTCGCCATTAAACGCTATATCGGTGTTGCAAAAACTGGGGGAGAGATACGAGAAAACTTTATGTCTGCTCCTTTCGGCTGGCCGAAAGATACCGTTGACGGCGCTCTTTTTACCATGTTGGCTGCTGGTGTATTGAAAGCAAGCGACTCTCAGGAAAAATCAGTCGATGCGAAAAGTTTGGAGCGCAGCAAAGTCTCTCAAACCAACTTTCGGCCTGAAACCGTTAGCTTGACGCCGCGGCAGTTGGCAGGCATTCGAAGTTTGATCCATGCGATTGGTTTGAACTGCACCAATGGTGAAGAGCAATCCAAATTAAGAGATGCGATAGAAACCGCCAAGCAATTGGCTCGTAAAGCGGGAGGCGACGCCCCATTACCATTACCACCAAAAGCAGAATTACTTGTTGAAGTTGAAAGGCTTTCTGGTAATGAACAGCTAATGGCTGCTTTCGAACGACATCGCGATATTATCGATGAAGTGGAGAGTTGGAAAGGGCTTGCTGAAAAAGTGTTCGCCAGACAAGCTCGCTGGGGCGAACTAAAATCGGCGCTTAAGTATTGCCAAAATTTAGTTGGTTTTGACGAGCTCATGAACGAGGTGCATGCGATTGAGCAAAACCGAAGTCTGTTAGCCGATCCTGATCCAGTACAGCCGTTGTTGAAGCAGGTAATTGAAAAAATTCGCGTTGCGATTTTGAAAAAGTACGAAGATTTTCAAACTGAATATAACGAGTGTCTAAAGGAATTGCATGAAGATGCAATCTGGAGCCAGCTTTCTGCAGAGCAGCAGGAGCGATTGCTGACAAAGCATCATCTGGATAACCTGGAAATGTCACCGTTATCTGATAACGACAGAGTGCTCGATTGTATTGAAAATACCTCGTTAGAACAGTGGAGTGATAAAACCTCTGCTTTGGCAGGCCGTTTTAGCCGTATGCGGCAGGATGCGGTTGATATGTTGGTGCCTAAAGCAAAAATCGTACTTTTACCAAAATCAGTCATTGAAACAGAGGCTGAGCTCGATTCTTGGTTGGCAAAAGTTAGACAAGAAGTTATGTCCGCTTTAGCTGAAAATCGTCCTGCATCGTTGAAATAACCTCTCATCACTCCTGAAGTTCAGACAACCTTGTCTGGGCTTTAGGTGCGAGTCTATATGCAAAATTAGAAGTAACATCAATTTAAGAGTACTACATGCGACAGTCACTGGATAAAACGCTTAGAAATCAGCTGGAAAAAGTTGTTGTCAGGGCCCGAGAACTGATAGAAAAAGCTGCATCAGAAGCATTAATACGTTTAGGAGTGGAGACGGCGGAAGCCCCTGGATACCTGAACGATAATGAGCGTAAGCTGCGTAATCGCCTGCGTGCCCATGCCCGTCAGTTGGGAGACAAGCTGCAGTCTAATGGTGTGCAGGGAACTGAACGCCTGCAGGCGGAGGTCAGCTATGAGCACTGGCATCGTATGTTATTTGCCCGCTTTTTGGAGCAAAACAATCTGCTAATGCTGGATAAATATCTTGCTGTCACGCTGACCGACTGTCAGGAATATGCTGAAGAAGAAGGCTGTAAAGATGGCTGGGAACTGGCCGGCAAGCTGGCGCAGAGAATGCTGCCTCAGGTATTTCGGGTCGATTCCCCCGTATTTGAGCTGCAAATTCCCGTCGATCGCATTCGTGAATTAGAGGATTTGATTCTGACACTTCCTGGTGCGGTTTTTCAGGCCCAAGATAGCCTGGGATGGTGTTATCAGTTCTGGCAAAGCAAACGTAAAGAGGAGGTGAATGCGGCGGGGATTCCGATTGGTGCTGATGAGTTAAGTCCCGTCACGCAGCTGTTTACCGAACCTTATATGGTGAACTTCCTGCTAGATAACAGCCTGGGCGCCTGGTGGGCGAAAAAACAGCTTACGGATGCGGATTTACGCTCGGCAAGTGATGAAAAAACCTTGCGTCGGGTTGCTGCTATAAAGGGCGTGCCGCTGGAATATCTGCGTTTTGTTAAAACCAGCGATGAGCAAGGGGAGCTATGGCAAGCTGCTGGCGGTTGGTTTGACTGTTGGCCTCATGAAATCAGCTCCTTGAAGACTCTGGATCCGTGTTGTGGTTCAGGTCATTTTCTGGTGGCACTTTTTTTAATGCTGGTACCAATGCGCATGCAGCTTGAAGGGCTCGATGCCAAAACCGCTATTGATAAGGTGCTTGCTGATAACCTTCATGGCCTTGAGCTTGATAGTCGTTGCGTGGAGATTGCGGCCTTTGCGCTGGCGTTGGAAGCTTGGCGTTATCCGGGGTCTGGCGGTTACCGAAGCCTGCCTGCCCTGAATATTGCTTGCTCCGGGCTGGATGTCAGTGCTGCCACTCGGGAATGGCAGGCCCTGGCTAAACACAATCCAGATATTAGTGAGGCGCTCAAATGGTTTACTCGAACCTTCAAAGACGCCCCCGTGCTGGGCAGCCTGATTGACGTCAACACGGCATATTACGAAGGAAAAGCTGAAGGCAAGCCTGCGCCCTGGCAAGTTCTTCTTGAAGCACGAACAGCAACCGATGACGAAGCAAAAACGGCACAGGTGACCGCTCAGGGCCTGGCAATGGCAGCGAAGCTTTTATCTCAAAACTATAACCTGGTAGCGACTAATGTGCCTTATCTGGCTCGTGGCAAGCAGCGCGAAACGTTAAAAGATTTCTGTGAAAACTATTTCCCGGAAGCAAAAGCCGATTTGGCGACTGTGTTCTTAGAACGCTGTATGGATTTCAGCCCAATCGGTGGAACTTCAACAATAGTATTACCTCAAAATTGGTTGTTTTTAACGAGCTATAGAAAATTTCGTGAAAAGTTGCTGAGACAAAATACTTGGCATTCAGTCGTACGATTGGGGGCAAAAGGTTTTCAGACTCCAATGTGGGACTTCAATGTTCAGTTGATCATATTGAGTAAAGGTCTTCTTTCAGGAGATACCTTGTTACAAGGTTTGGATGTTTCTGTTCCCAAAAGCGCTTCTGAGAAAGCTGAAAGAATGTTAGTGGAGTCTTTTGAGAGCGTAAAGCAAGCTAATTTATTAGCTAATCCTGATGCGAGAGTTTATTTTGAAAATGAGTCATCTCTTACGCAGTTGAGTAAATATGCCGATGGGCTAGTTGGAATGCAAAGTAGTGATGACCCAATGTATATCATTGGTTTTTGGGAATCTCAAAGTATCAATAAGGATGTATGGGAATATCTACAAGCAACTCCTGATAATTATTCGCAATTCGATGGACAATCTTGGTTAGTCCGATGGGAGCAAGGTAAAGGCCACTTGCATGCTTCAGCCACAGCGTATCCCTCCAAAGGGTTAAAGGCTGTTGGTAAAAGCGGTATTGCGGTTCACCGAATGGGACAATTGTTCAGTTATAGATATAGCAAAGAGAGATTTCATCAGAATGTTGCAACTATTATTCCTAAAGATAACAATGACCTTTGCGCTCTTTGGTGTTTTTGTACTTCCCAAGAATACTATACAGCTGTGCGTAAGATTGATCAGAAACTGAACGTAACTAATGCAACTTTAGTTAAAGTACCTTTTGATCTGGCTAAATGGAAGAAAATTGCTGAGGATAAATATCCTAGTGGTTTACCTAAACCTTATACTAATGATCCAGTTCAATGGATTTTCCATGGTCACCCTTGTGGTTCAGTCGTGTGGGATGAGCATAAAAAATGCACTGCCATCGCGTATAAACGTACAGATGAAACCGTTCTACAAGTAGCTGTAGCTCGCCTGTTGGGATACCGATGGCCATCAGAGCTGGATGACAAAATGGAGTTGGCTGATGAGATGCTTCACTGGCTTGGTAAATCTGATGGATTGCTTAAACTCGTGGATGATGATGGCATAGTTTGTCTGCCTGCTCTTCGCGGAGAAAAAACCGCCGCTTCTCGCCTGGAAGGCATGCTGCAGGCAGCCTACGAAGAGGACTGGTCATCTAGTGTTCTCAGCGATCTGCTTGCCAGTGTTGGTAGTAAGAGCCTTGAATCCTGGCTGCGTGATAAATTCTTTGAACAACATTGCAAACTCTTCCATCACCGCCCGTTTATCTGGCAAATCTGGGATGGTCTTAAAGATGGTTTCTCAGTGCTGGTGAACTACCATAAGCTCAATTATCAGGGCTTAGAGCGTCTGATTTACACCTATCTCGGGGACTGGATCCGTACTCAGGAGCACGGTTTTAAAGAAGGTATTGATGGTGCGGAAAGTCGTTTGATGGCGGCTAAAAACCTCAAGGATACACTGGAAGCTATTCTCAAAGGGGATGCTATTACAGGGAAAAGTGGGTTAGATATTTTTGTTCGTTGGAAACCGTTACACGAACAACCTATGGGTTGGAACCCGGATTTAAATGATGGTGTGCGTCTTAATATTCGGCCATTTATGCAGGCACCAGATGTAGATAAGAAAGGCGCGGGAATATTGCGAGCAAAACCCAATATTAAGTGGGGTAAGGATCGCGGCAACGATGTTGAATCGGCCCCCTGGTATTACCTGGGCCTGCAATATGGTGAAAAAGAAGGGGCCCGTATCAATGACCACCATATCAGTCTTGCAGATAAACAAGCTGCCAGAGACGAACATGAAAATAAGGAAAATCACGGATGATTAAATCAGTATTCAACTATCCGGTGTCAACCTTGTTGGATATTGAAGCCGGGGTGGTGTATGCCATCCCACGCTACCAACGGGAGTATACCTGGGGTAAATGGCAATGGGATGCCTTGTTTGAAGATCTGTTAGAAAACGACCTTAATTACTACTTGGGGTCGATTATCTGTATCAACCAAAGTACAGATACGCTGGCTCTGCAGCAGTTAGAGTTGGTGGATGGCCAACAGCGAATGACCACATTGTCATTATTGTTAGCTGCTATTTATGCAAGCTACAACCAGTTGGGCATTGAACTTCAGATGGAGCAGCAGATAGAGCTGTATAACCTGAAGCATAAATTGGTGCTGAAAAAGAATGCGGACCAGCCCCGATTAGTACCTCAGGTGCAAAATGCCAACCAGCAGGATTACCTGGCGGTGTTGAAAGAGGCTGGCATTCTTAAAGAAGCTGAGTGGGTTTCCAATGCAGGTAATCGTCGGGTATTTCGCGCCTATCGACATTTTTTAATGCGTATTGAACAGTATGTCAGTGAGAGCGAAACCCCATTGCAGGCACTGAATGCGCTACTTGATAAAGTCAATGCATCTACTCTAGTAAAAATAGAGGTGGCAAGTCATTCAGATGCTTACACCCTGTTTGAGTCACTTAACAATCGCGGTGTGCCTCTTACCGCGATTGATTTAATGAAAAACAAGCTACTGGCGAAGATCGAACAGATTGAGCCGGGCAGTATTGATAAGTCTTTTATCAGCTGGACCAAAGTGATGGAAGCCCTGGGGGATGATTATGGGGTACAAGAGCGTTTTTTCCGTCAGTACTACAATGCGTTCAAGCCTGAGTTAAGAGATATCGTCAATGTACCAGTAGCGACGAAATCTAATCTTATTCAAATTTTCGAAAAATTGATTGCTCATGATCCGCATCAATTCCTACAAGCTATGCGCAGTCATTCTGACTGGTATGCGCAGATTGTAGGGAATTGCGAAGTTCCGGATGAACCTAAACTAACAAAACTGCTTAAAAGTCTGGATAGAATTCAAGGCGCTCCTTCTTATCTCTTATTGCTAATGTTGTTTGCCAGACGACAGAACTTAGCATTGAGCATTGAGCATATTGAAAAAGTGGTTACTTTGCTGATCAACTTCTTTGTCCGTAGGAACACTACTGATGTGCCTGCTACTCGGGATTTAAACCGCATATTTATGGAGTTAACGGAAATTCTGCAAAGCTGCCACGGTGAGCAGGTTGTCAGTGCTATTGCTAATACCCTAGGGTCTGTCAGTCCCTCTGATGAGCATTTCCGCCAAGCGCTTAGTGACGGTCTATACGAAGAAAATAGCTGGGTCTGCCGCTTTATCCTGTGTGCTCTTGAAGAAAGCATGATGACCAAGGAGAACCAAGTAGACCTATGGGCAGTGGAAGGCAAGCAATATGTGTGGACCATTGAGCATGTTTTCCCACAAGGATTAAACATCCCTAATTCTTGGGTAGATATGATAGCGGATGGCGATAAAACGTTGGCGGAGCAATATCGTCAAAGCCATGTGCATAAACTTGGTAACTTGACTATTTCGGGATACAACAGTTCTTTAGGGAATAAGAGTTTTTTGGAAAAACGCGATCGTACAACCCGGGATAAACGCCCTGTAGGCTACAACAATGGTTTGTATCTAAATCAGGAGCTGGCTGTTGCTGATAATTGGTCAATAGCGCAAATTGAACAAAGAACAGCCGCGATGGTAGATAAGGCTATTACTCTGTTTAGTTTACCGGGTGTCGTCGGGAGATAACGAATGCAAGTAATTGATAAATTGATAGAGCAGCTACGAGGTAGTGCAAATTTTAATCCTGCGGTGCAAGAGGCCCCAGCAGCGGTTCTATGGACAGATGAAGCTTGCCAATGGCAAAGTGCTATGCCTTTGATTAAACAATTCATTCCCGAGCTGCTCGAGCTTGGTGAATATCAACCAGAGCAGCGGATTGGTCCGGCTATTTGGTTAAAGTGTGCCATTGCTGGGGTGTTGGAAGAGGTTATGTTACCTGAAGGTCGAACACCAATTATCTATCTTCCCAAAATTGGGCGAAAAGCGTTACGCGCTATCGAAGATTGTCCAGACTATTTACGACCTTTAGCTGAATTGCAATATCGCGGATGTTGGTGGGCCTATAATACAGCAGGTCGTGACTGGAGTATAAGTTCTTTTCTGACAAACCCACGCGTTGGGCTTGAATTAGACGTAGCAAAAGATAAAAACACATTAGAAATTATCCCCCAAATCTTGAAGGATCTTTTAGAATCCCGTATTGAAGACCTACAAGGAAAGCGGTTAGAGGCTAAAGATTTTCAATCATTAGTATTTAATGATCCTATTAAAGATCTACTTGGGTGGCTGAATAATCCCGAAGATAAGCGTAAGCAGTGGGACGACAATAAATGGTCGCTTTTCAGTAATACTTGCTCAAGTCAGTTTGGTTATGAACCAACAGATGCTAATTATTCTCAAATGCTCGCATCCCTTTTATCTGCCCAAGGGGCGTGGCAAGAAGTGTGGCAGCGCTTTGAAGATACCGCACATAACCTATCAGGATTAATCCTTGTCCTTCGTGATGTAACCCCTGATTTAGCTGCTGATTTAAGTCATTATCCTATTGAAAATACTCGCGATGAAAAAAGCCTTGCCGATGCGCTTGCTGGCCTTCCTCAACTTGATGTAAACAAAGTTAGAGGAACTATCTGTTCACTATATCAACAGAATAAAGAGCGCGAAAGCTGGCTTTGGTATAGATTAGGGGAATCTAAATACCTCGAGATTTTGGCCCATCTGGCAAAAGTCGCTGAATTGACCCAGCAAGTGTTCAATCATCAGTCACCGGAAGAGATGGCAGAGCTATATCAGGAGTGCTTCTGGCAAGTCGATGCTGCAGCGTTGCAGGCCATGGCATTGGCAAAAGAACCGGGCCAACAGGAATTAGTCGCAAATGTATTAAAACTAATATATTCCCCTTGGTTGAACGAGGTATCGCTTAATTTCCAACAGTTGGTTAAAAGAAAAGGATATCCCGGGAATACTGAAATTAAGGAAGCGACAGCTACTTACCAGGTTAAAGGGATGGTAGTGTTTTTTGTAGATGGTTTGCGTTTTGATTGCGCTAAAGTATTAGAGCGTAAGCTTACTGCGCGTCATTTGATTGTCGATACCAAAACACAATGGAGTGCTCTGCCATCTTTAACTGATACCGCGAAAGCTGCGGTTACTCCTGTTGCTGCACTTTTGAACGGTGCTTATGACACTCAGGATTTTAAGCCTTCAATAGTGGCAACGGGTAGTGAGTTTAGTAGTTATCAATTAAAAAAAGCATTGGCACAACAGGGGTGGCAATACCTGGAAGGATTGGATACTGGTGAGCCTAATGGCTTAGCGTGGCTGCAAACAGGTGACCTGGATAACCTGGGACATCAGCAGCAAAGAAAATTACCTCTTGGTATTGATGATGTTCTTGAAGAAATAGCTGATAGGGTTAGCTATTTGTTTGAAGCAGGATGGAAGCAAATCCGTATTGTCACGGATCATGGTTGGTTATGGCTTCCAGATCAATTACCTAAAGCATATCTTGAAAAACCCTTGGTTCGTAAGTACTTATCAAGATGTGCTATTCTCAAGGATAATGCCAGTACGAATTTGCCTCAGGTAGAGTGGTATTGGAATTCCTCAGTGTCACTTGCCATGGCTCCTGGCATCAGTGCATTTACTGCGGGAGATTACTACAATCATGGTGGCCTAAGTTTGCAAGAATGCCTGACTCCTGTAATTAAAGTTACTAAGGACTAGAGTTTTATTACTTAAAATAAGTTTCATCGAATATTTTCTAAAAGCCGCTTATAACAGCGGCTTTTAGCTATTTGAACACGCTGGAATTGCGGATGCGAGATAGCTGTTTTTTGGTTATTTTTTTTTGTTCTGTCACTCCACTAGAGTAGTTTCCGCGCTGATAGAGCACCATAATCGTATCGTCATATTCACAACCTAAGGCTTCACTAATTTCCCGCATATCCTCTCGGTCCATGGCACGTTTGTAAGCATCTCTTTGTTTAGAAAGATTATAAATACTGAATACACACGCGACTATGAGTTTGTCAGCAGTGGTCTCTCCGCCACCAGGGTTAACAATTAAGTTGAATTCTACATCTTCACCCAGCTCCAGGCGTGAATTAAAATCCAGCACTCTGCTCTTCGCACAGCTCGTCGAGAAGTCATTATAGGTGACTCCATTTACCCACTGAGCTTTTATCCAGTTTCTATCATCACCTCGCATTGCACGACCAGCTTTAGGATAGGGCGCCCCTTCATTCAGGAATTCGTCACGAATTAATTTGATTGCCTCAAGCAGCTGTGGATCGTTGGTATAGGCGCTGAAATTAGCTTCGGGCTCAGACAATTTTCCAGGAATGACTAGGTAGCTTTGAGTTAGGAATGTTTCCGAATCATCACGTTTTTTGGTGATTACAGTTTCAGTAGAAGGGGTGATAAACATTCCTCGGTCAAACCCTCTGACTTGATATTTCGCACAAATATCTTCAAATGAATGCCGTAACCCATCGAAATCATTCAATTCATCACTGGCCTCGAGATGATCAAGTAGTTCAGAATACGCTCGAACAGCTTCCAGGTTTGTAAAATGTTTCGCCTGAGTATTCTGGTGGTATCCACATGCTCTGCCAACGTTGGCTTGTACCACTGCGGCTATATTGGCAATAGAGCTGTCCCAAGTGTTTATTAGCGTGTTTTTCATTTCTTGGCCAAAGTTAATACCAGCGCGAAATCCAGCCACAGTTATAGCGATTATCTTTTCATCAAACATTGCTGCTGTTTCGTACGCTCGTTTGAAGTCATCGATAGATGAGAGTTCGTGATCGTCAACGCCAACAAGCTTTTGACCTATGATTAAGATTTGCTCCTCATCTATACCTTGATTAATCAGTACTTGTTTGGCTATGTTTGCTTGACTTGATGGAACCCTAATCAGTGACCAGCCTACGCCCTGATGTTCTTTAAACTGGCGTATAAAGCGCTTTTGTAGCAGTGAATCTTCACAAAAATCGCGTTGATCATCATCAAGTTTGACCAGCTGGTTACTGCGATGCATTTGTCGAATGCCATGATATTTATCGCTAGCTTTGTGAAATACCAAAGACGTATTGAAGCTGTGACGTAGAATGGAATCTTCGCTAGCTGAGTAGAGTGAGCTAAATGGAGTTGCGGAAATAAATATAACTTTACAGTCTACATTATCTTGTTCCAGGTAATTAAATACCTTTTCATAGCGAACACTATCAATGCCAGAACCATAATGACACTCATCGATGATGATGAGCTTAGGTGGTTGGCGTTTAAAATCCGCTTTAAGCGCGTTATCAATATTTGTAAAGTTACTTACAACAACATTTTTGCAGGGTGAAAGGTCTCGCTTTGCTTGATCTTGAAGTGCAAGATCTGCCATTGTCAGAAGATATAAAGTATCTTTTAAGTATTTCCGGTCAGCCAATAATTCATCGGGTAAAGATAGTCTCTGCAGGCAGGCAAGGACAAGAGCTATACCTGATTTTCCTGACTGCATTTCCGCTGCAATGACCACGACTTTTGAGCCAGAGTTCAACTTAGAAAATGCTTTCTCAGCAACATTGCGTTGGTGCTCAAAAGTATTTTTCACTATTGAACACAGTACATGATTTCGGTGTTTATTTGAGCTGTTCATGTTTTATTTATAAACCACGGGAGGTTAATTTAAAGATTCTATCTCATTAGAAAAGTGAGACTCATCACTAAGATTCCCTGACTTTTCAGGAAGTTCATTAAGTTTCTTCTTTTCTATAGTGCGTTCAATATCGTATTCTCCGCGTTTGTATATAACAAAAAGGGTATCATCACGCTCAACACCAAAGTAGTCACACATTTCCCAAACATCCGTTTGAGTCATGATCTTTTTCGCGACATTACGACGAGAAATATTGTAGATGCTGAAGATAGTTGCCGTTACAAATTTATCTCCAGATCGCTCACCTGACCCAGGAGTTACAACTCTGTTGAACTCTAAATATTCATCATTTTCGAGCATTTGAGTATACATTTTCGTCTTTTCTTGTTGAGTGCCATCAGCTGGAGCTTTTTCTGGGTTGTTATAACTATCACCATTAACCCAGTGCGCTTTTATCCAGTTTTTTCCCTTACCTCGCATAGCCCTATTACCTTTGACACTAGGGGCACCTTTTGCTGTAAATTCTTTGCGGAGAATATCAATAGCCTGAATAAAATATCTATCACTGGTATATTTTTTAGAGTCATAGTTCTCTTTTAGAAGCTGAGCTGGTACGACTATATAGCTATCTGTTTTATATGTCTCGACATCACCAATTGGGCGTCTGCGTTTATATTTTATAGTTAGCCCAACATCCAAGCCATTAACGTTGTACTCTTGGCAAATGTCTTCAAATAATTCCTTTAAACCTTCGAAGTCGGAAGCTGCCTGATCAGAGCAAGTGCTTTCAAGATGATCTAATATGCGTGCATATGCCTCAGCTGCATTTAAATTTGTATAGTGAACTGAAGTTTTATTTCCATGATAGCCACATGCGCGCCCAATATTGGCTTGAACCACTGCCGCGACACTAGCTACGGTACTATCCCAAGTTGATATTAAATTGTTTTTCATCATTGGACCGAAGTTAATGCCTGCTCTTGCTCCAGCAACGGTGATAGCAATTAGTTTTTCTTCAAATAGCTGGGCATCATCAAATTCTTTTTTGAACCGTTCAATGCTGCAATGCTCGTCTTCAGGCACTCCCGACAATGAATTCCCTAAGATATAAATGACACTTTCATCAATGCCTCGCGAAACTAGAAATTGTTTTGCTTCCATTGCTAGCCCAGCAGGAACCCTTACTAGAGACCATCCTGTTCCTTCGTGATGTAGAAATTGTTGAACAAAACTATCACGTTGTTCTGAAGGATAAAGAAAATTTCGGCTGTCATCTTCAAGACTCATAACTTTATTGTTTTTCAACATCTCACGTACACCATAATATTCCTTGCTGGTTTTATGGAAGACAAGGCGAGTATTAAAATTTCGGCGCAAGATAGAATCTTTTAGAGCTTTTTCTGCTACCTCTTTGGCTTCGGTTAGCAATTCTGAGTTATTATCATTTTTGGCTTCTTGTTGAAGATCCAAAGCTTCTTGGTATTCAGTTTCTGCTCCATAGAGAGCACCGAAAGGGGTTGCAGAAATGAATACAACTTTACAGGTATCATTTTCTTTTTCCAAATAATCAAATATCTTGCTGTAACGGACCGCTGAGATATTGGAGCCGTAGTGACATTCATCGATAACAATTAATTTAGGAGGATTCCCTTTAAGTTCGTTTTCTAATGCCTTTTCGAAGTTAACAAAATTACTGACAACAACATTCTTGGCAAGCTTAAGATCATCTTCTGCCTGTTCTTTGAGAGCAGTATCAGGCATTGTAATCAGGTAGAGTGTATCTTTTAGCTGCTTGCGATCGCAAAGATCAGTATCAGAAAGACTGAGTCTTTGCAGGCAACATAGCGCAAGTGCAATCCCTGATTTACCTGCTTGCATTTCAGCTGCTGTTACTACTACTCGAACCTTTCCTACCAAAGCATCAAAAACTTTAGTGGCTGCGGTTACTTGGTGCTGATGTAATGCGTTACTTTGCAAAATAGAAAGAACTAGTTGTCGGTGTTTTTGTGCTTGTGCGCTCAATTTTATGTTCCTAACTGATGTTAAACATGGTTATAAGACTACCTCTTATTTTTAGATAGGTGAAGAGTTTGGTCATCTAATAAGTCAGTCTATGAGAACTGGCAGCAGTCTACTTTTATGGCACGATATTCAGCTATGGTAAAGCAAGTGGACTGATTTGCTGCTCATAAACGCGAAGACAATGGCAAAGCTAGGGGCATTTCTCTAGTTTAATTATATGACCTAAACCACCGCCTAAGGAGGTGGTGTGGACTGGCCCCGCCTCGGTAGACGATCCTGCTCTATATGAAAGAAGCTGTGGGGCAAACATTTTTTGATAAGGAAATGCTTTATTGAGTAGGAGCAAACGAAGAAATTATCAAGCGATACGTGATGCATTAGGATAAGAGGGCCAAGAGATCGAACAGCAGGTCGAGTTGTTGCAGGATTGGCCCCCATTTAGGGGGCGTCGTGTAAAACCACCTCCTCAGGAGGTGGTCTTTTACTGTGCCTGAAACTTGCCCACCGTCACTACCAGCCCATTTTTTTATTATTCCCTATTCCCGTAGGAATCGGATCTTCTTTATGCTTTCCCATAGGCTATCTAATTGACCTTGAAGGATAAAACAACATTGCACTAAGCCCTTCAGTATTAAGGTGTTTCAGGATAAAGCAACAACAGGCAGAGGACTAACAGACATTAAGATTGGGCGAGTTTCTTTAAGTAAGCTCACCCACCTTAAAGTAAATAAGATAGGCAATTATTTAATAAGCTCGCGCTATATAACGCTAGCCTCTTTCAACTCCAACTTCACCATCAGCTGCTTGTTCACCTCTTTCCCATCCACCCCGCTATGAATCCGTCGATGGCAAGTCGGGCAGATGGCGCCCACCCACTGCGGGTGATCGGGGCCTTCGTCGGCTAGGCGTTTGGTGTGGTGAGGTTCGAGGTAGGGCTCGCCGTTCTTTTTCTTGAACGGTGCCGGCTGCTCGCAGGCTTCGCAGGTGCCATTGGCGCGCTTGAGCACGTATTTTTTTACGTCTTCGCTGCGTTTGAACCAGGATTTTTTGCTGTCGCTCTGTTGGCGCTGACCAGATTGCTGTGAGGACTGCAGTGCCTTCTTGCGCAACTGTTCGAGCGTCTCTGTCTGCGTATCAGCTTCATCGGTTTCTGCTTCTTCTTCAACGGCGTGCAGTGATGAGACTTTGAACAGGTTAAAGGTGATGCCTTGGCGCATGTTATTTTCGAAATCTAAGCACTGAATGTGATCCCAAGAGTCGCACTCAAACATGCCAAGATAGCGGACGCCTTTTTCTTTCTTGTTGTCTTCGAATAGGAAGATGTCTTTGCCGTCTTTTTTATGGTCGCGGATGGATTTATTGCCACGAATAAATTCCATAGGACCTTTTTGGCCTTCCCCCGTATAAGAGAAGCTGCCTTCGGCTGTCCATCCATCTTTGTAGCCGTAGGTTTCGCCGCTTTCACCGGTGAAGATAAAGATCACCGGGAATTCCCGCGGGGTCCAGATACCGCCTTGTAGCTGCCCGCCGTAAAGCTCGATAAGCGCTTTGCGTGTGTACAGTTTGCCTTCGGTTAAATAGTCAAAAGGATGCGGTGTTTCGGCGATCTCAAAACCGAGGTCTTTGAGAAATTGGATGGCTTTTTCTGTTCCGCTATCGGTGTTGATTCCCTTAAACGGATAACCATGCTGCTCACGGTATGCTCTAGCGGCAATGCCTCGGATGTCGTACTTTTCGCCATTATAATGAAGGGTGAATTTTTTAAATCGCTTAATTTTATGTTGTTTTAAGAATTCATCTCGGCCAAGTTTTTTATATTCTTCGATGGCTTTTAAAACGGATTCTTTTGAAGATAACGCCTCTATTGCAGTTGCCAAAACCACTCCCTCACATTGCCGAGTTGGCTCTGAGCAATGTGCTTGCTGACGAGAGCAGTATGCATCAATACCCAGCAGTTAACTCATCGATTTACCGAATGCGTTAACTATGCCAGGTAGGGGAGGAAATGCCTACCTTGATGAATGCTTTTGTTGTGATATGTCAGTCAGATCTATTGGAAAAGCATGATTGGGAAGGGCGATGAGCATCGCCCTGATTGTCGCTTACGTTAGCCGCAGGCTTCCATCTCCCGCAACGCCCGCCCATAAAGATTACAAAGCGCAGGAACCAGATGCGCTGTAGCGTTGAGATAGCGGTTCAGCTGTTCCCAGCCTTCGGTATCCAACTGCGGGGTCTCTTGCAGTAAATGGCCGAATAGCATCAGGCCGTGGCACAAACCTTCCGCCTGTTCGGCAGAAAGTGCGGCCAGGTCTAAAAGTTCTGAAGGATTGAAAGCGCTAAGCTCGAGGTGGTTAAACAGTTGGCGATAAAGGGTGAGGGTGCTTGTGGTATTTTCGGTGATGGCGACATTTTCCATGTGTCTTTATCCTTAGTGTGTAGTATGCGTACTACCACATGAGACGCTAAACCCATGGTGGTAGCCCAAGCGGAGTTAGCGTTACCGGACACAAAGGAAACCGGCGCTTCTTGCGAAGCCCCCACTTGGGCCACCATAATTCTGGATGTTTAAAGCCCCAACATTATATACATAATGCTGCCTTGTGTAAGTGTTCGGAACGCTAATTCCGGTTGCGGATTTTGCCGCAGCGGAAAAACTATAGCGTTATCAGTAAAAGGAAAAAATAAGCTGTATGGAATTACAGTTTATTTTCTTTCAGCATTGGAATACAGATCGCAGTTATTTATGGTGCTCTTTTATATTTGTAATGTTGTCTATATGTAGTGAATATAATTCATGGCATTCCATTCTCTAAATGAATGTTATGCTCAGTAATCCTCTATTCGCGCTACGAAGTGTTAACCGTTCCAGTATTTATCCTTCCTAGAGCTTATGCTAATCATACGGCTTTGCTAATTCACGGATGAACGAACATGGCGAATGAAGATGAGTTGCGCATTGCCCTGTCGCCGGTGCAGCTTGCGGCGGTGCTGTCTGATGAAAGCGTCACTGAAGGTGAAACGCTCAGTAACCGTCTGCTTGGCGGTTTGGGGCTTGCCGGTGGTGTCGTTGAGCTAATGGGGGCGGGGGTGTTGTGCTATGCGCCGGATCCGACGTTTATCACCAAAGTTGGGTGTGTGGTGGTGGGAACGCATAGCCTGGACAGCATCAAGGCCGCTTCCAATCAGATGATTACCGGGCAGCCAACGACGACTGACACTTATCAGTCTGCCGTTTTATTGGCGCAAACACTGGGTGCCGATCGGGAAACGGCCTATAACGTCGGTTTAACGGTCGATATTGCCGTGCCTTTTGTCTTTGCCGGAGCGGTTGGCGCAGCCAGAGTCGCATCCGTGCGCATGGGGCGGGTTAAGCTGATTGAGCACGAGTCCATTAGCGGTAAATATCCGGGCGGGCACACATTGGCTCGGCATATAAACATAGCTCCGGAAGCGCTTATTGCCAGGCTAGCCAGGCGCCCGAAACTGATCGCGGCAAGTACCTTCAGATCGGTAAAGGAGGCCGAAAAGTATGTATCTGTCACGGTAAAGGCAAACCGCGCAGATATTATGAATTGGGTAAAGTACGCGTCTCCCGGCAGCCGTTTGAGCGTGTATCACAATTTCACAGAATCAGTGGGTTATGGGGTATTACGCGGCAGTACTGACGTCTATCAATGTCACCGGGTTGGCGTTGTGATTGAATTTACCCGCTATAATGGCAAACCTTACTTTATCCTTAGCGCTTTCCCTGCGAGATAAGCCGATGAAAAACAGCGAACTTGATAACCTGATCGTCGTTTATTTTGGTCAAGATTATGACCTGATAAATGCAGAGGGCGATATTACTGCGCTGATCGCAGAGTACATTCGTCTGGCGACTTATCAGCAGCGCGAGGCGTTGATCGAGGAGATAGATGCGTTATTGGCGCAGGATAATGTGGAGTCATTATTCAACCAACGTTTCGGTTTTACCTTCAGCCCTGAGCTATGGGGAACCACCGTTCCCGAATTCCTGCAACAGGCCAGAAGTGCTGCAGTGAAAGCGCTTTGAGCACCATCGTGATTCGCAATCACTTTAGCGAGCTCAGTAGCTTATTCAGTATTTACTTCGGTCAGGATTATGATCTGTTTACTGATGCCGAAATGGCCGAAGGTGTGATTGACGGCTTCCTTAAGCAAAACGGTAGTCAGGTCATCCGCGATATCCTAGAGGAAGCCAAAGAATTTCAGGCCACCTATGCGGGGCGTATAAACGAGGGCATGGCGGAGCATTTTTCAGATGAGTTTATGCCGGAGAGCTGGGGTACTACCGCGGTAGCGTTCTTTGCCATGTTGCAACGAAAAGCAGAGCAAAAGCTGGGGCAGCTTAAACGAATTTAAGCCCCCCAACCCCACCGCCCAAACCTACCCCAAATCCCCCCCATTGCTGGCGATCACTTTCTTATACCACCAGAACGATTTCTTGCGGGTGCGGGCGAGGGTGCCGTTGCCCTGGTCGTCGCGGTCGACGTAGACAAAGCCGTAGCGCTTGCTCATTTCGCCGGTCGAGGCGGCCACCAGGTCGATGCAGCCCCAGGTGGTGTAACCCAGCACCGGCACGCCGTCGGCGATGGCGTCGGCCATGGCGCGGATGTGTTCGCGCAGGTAGCTGATGCGGTAGTCGTCCTCAATCTCGCCTGCTGCATTGAACTCGTCGTGTGCGCCCAGGCCGTTTTCCACCAGGAACAGCGGCTTTTGGTAGCGGTCGTACATCATGTTCATGGTGATGCGCAGCCCCAGCGGATCGATGCCCCAGCCCCAGTCGCTGCGCGGCAGGTGCGGGTTCGCCAGCGATTTCACCACGTTGGCGGCGCTGCTGTTGTTGTCGTTCATGTCGGCGGAGGCGCAGCGCGAGGCGTAGTAGCTAAAGGAGACGAAGTCGACGGTGTGCTTCAGGATGTCGGCGTCTTCCGGTTCCATGACGATGCTCACGCCTTTCTCGCGGAAGACGCGGGCAGCGTAGGAGGGATAAGCGCCGCGCGCTTGCACGTCGATAAAGAACAGGTTCTCGCGGTCTTTCTCCAGCGCGGCCCACACGTCTTCCGGCTTGCTGGACCACGGGTAGAAGTTGCCGCCGGCCAGCATGCAGCCCACCTGGTTGGCGGGGTTCACTTCATGGGCGATGCGCGTCGCCAGCGCGCTGGCCACCAGTTCGTGGTGCGCGGCCTGGTATTTCACCTGTTCAGGGTTTTCGTCCGCTTCAAACACCAGCCCCGCGCCGGAGAACGGGCTGTGCAGCAGGATGTTGATCTCGTTGAAGGTCAGCCAGTATTTCACCAGCCCGTCGAAGGCTTCGAAGCAGGTGCGGGCGTAGCGGGTGAAGAACTCCACCATCCTGCGGCTGCGCCAGGAGCCGTATTCGGTCACCAGGTGCATCGGCACGTCGAAGTGGCACAGGGTCACCAGCGGCTCGATGCCGTATTGGCGGCACTCTTCGAACAGGCTGCGGTAGAAGGCGATGCCTTCGTGGTTGGGCGTCAGTTCGTCGCCGTTGGGGTAAATCCGGCTCCAGGCGATGGAGGTGCGGAACACGGTAAAGCCCATCTCCGCCATCAGCGCGATGTCGTCGCGGTAGCGGTGGTAGAAATCGATGGCGTCGTGGCTGGGGTAAAACTCGTCGTCGCGCAGGCTAAAGCGCTTCTCCAGCCCGAGTTTGACCGTCATGCGGTTGGTGCCGTGCGGGATCATATCGACGGTGGTCAGCCCTTTGCCGCCCTCGCGATAGCCGCCTTCCGCCTGGTTGGCGGCTAAAGCGCCGCCCCATAAAAATCCTTTAGGGAATGTTGAATCGGACATGCAATCCTCTGGTGTCTCAATGCGTTGCGCCGGCGGCGTTCGCCGCCGGTGCGGTTTGGCCGGGCGCGGCGACGTTTTCCGGCAGATCCTCGAAGCCCAGCATCAGCGTGAGCGCGAACGACAGCACCACCGAGAGCGCCATCACCGCCACCACCCACACGATGCTCATCGGGTTGGCCGGATCGAAGAACTGCACGCTGGTGAACAGCCCGGGCGAGGCCATCGAATGGCTGGCCAACCCGCCGATGCCGGCGACCGCGCCGCAGACGAAGCCGCTGATCAGGCTGGCGATCAGCGGCCGTTTCAGGCGCACCGCCACGCCGTACAGCGCCGGTTCGGAAATCCCCGCCACGATGGCGGAAGCGGCGGCGGCCAGCGCGGTCTGGCGCAGCTCGCGGTTCTTGGTTTTCAGCGCCACCGCCAGCGAAGCGCCGCCCAGCGACAGGTTGGCGCCGATCTCCGAAGGCATCACCATGCCCTCTTTGCCGGTCTCGGCGATGGTCTGGATGATGGTCGGGGTGAACACCCGGTGCATGCCGGTGATCACCAGCAGCGGCCAAATCGCTCCCATGATGGCCACGGAAAGCCAGCCCAGGTAGCCGTGCACGGTGTAGACCAGCGCCGAAATGCCGCTGCCGATCCAGATGCCGAGCGGGCCGATAAGCAGAATGGCGATCGGCGCGGCGATCAGCACGATCAGCATCGGCTTGAGGAAGTTCTTGGTCACCGCCGGGGTGATGCGATCCACCCCGCGTTCGATGTGCGACAGGATCCAGGTCATCACCAACGCCGGGATCACCGTGTAGGTGTATTTCACCGCCGTCACCGGGATGAAGGCGAATTCCACCGTCTGGCCCTGCGCCGCCTTGGCCATCAGATCGATAAAGTTGGGATGCACCAGCACCCCGGCGATGGCGATCGCCAGCGACATGTTGGTCTTGAACTTCAGCGCCGCCGAGGCGGCGACCATCACCGGCAGGAAGAAGAACGCGCCGTCGCCGATCACGTTGAGGATGACGAGGGTCGAGGAGCCTTTCTCGAATACCCCGGCCATATCCAGGATCATCGCCAGCAGCTTCACCATCGAGCCGCCGATGATGGCGGGGATCAGGGGCGACATGGTGCCCACCAGCGCGTCGAGAATGCCGGCGCCGATGCCCTTCAGGGTGAGCTTGCGCTTCACCGGGGCGGCGGGGGCCGCCGCGCCCGGCATGCCGAGCGCCAGCACCGCCTGATAGGCTTTGGCCACCTCGTTGCCGATGATCACCTGGCACTGCTCGCCGCTGTGCACCACGCCCAGCACGCCGTCGATGGCCTTCAGCGCCGGCGTGTCGATCCGCGCTTTGTCTTTCACCACGAATCTCAGGCGGGTCATGCAGTGGGTCACGGCCTCGATATTGCCCGTGCCGCCCAGGGCGGCCACGATGGCGTGCGAGATCTCTGCGTAGTTCTTCGGCATGGCGTGTCGTCTCTCAGATAGCAATTCGGATAGCCCAAAGGCGAATATTTACTGCCTGGGCGATCCGTCGTTCCATCCGTATGAAACGCCCATAAGAAACCGGTTTCACAAAATCATGTATTTGTGTTTTGTAGTTGGCAAGAACTATGGTTTTTGGCGTTTCGTTTTCGTGATCTGGATCGTCAGAGGTAAGTGCGCACCGGCGCGCAGGGGCGCGAAAGCGTTCCAAACGCCGGGCGTCTTGGGTAGACTGCGCTGAACCCATGGATTTTGGCGGCGCACAGATGGCAACGATACTCGAGGTGGCGAAAAAGGCCGGCGTTTCAAAGGCGACGGTGTCGCGCGTTTTGTCCGGCAGCGGCTATGTCAGCGAGGAGAAACGCGCATTGGTGGATAAAGCCATCGCGGAAACCGGCTATCGGCCCAACCTGCTGGCGCGCAGCCTGGCGACCAACACCACCCAAACCCTCGGCCTGGTGGTCACCAACACCCTCTACAGCGGCAACTATTTCAGCGAACTGATGGCGCAGTCGGCGCGCATCATGGAGGCGAACGGCCGCCAACTGATCCTGGCGGACGGCAAGCACACCGCCGAAGAGGAGCGGGCCGCCATTCAGTTTTTGCTGGATCTGCGCTGCGACGGGGTGATCATCTACCCGCGTTTTCTGTCGATCGCGGAAATGGACGAGATAGTCTCCCAACACCGCCAGCCGATTCTGGTGATCAACCGGCGGCTGCGGCTGAACGACAGCTACTGCATCTTCAGCGATCAGCACGCCGCCGGCGCGGCGGCGGTGGCGCACCTGATCGCGCGCGGCCATCGCGACATCGCCTTTATCACCGGTTCGCTCGATTCCCCCACCGGGCTGGAGCGGCTTTCCGGCTACAAGTCCGCGCTGGCGCAGCAGGGCATTGCGGTTAACGAGGCGTTGATCGTCGAAGGAAAATGGAACGCGCAAAGCGGCGTGGCGGCGGTCGATGCGCTGCTGGCCGGCGGGCAGCCGTTCAGCGCCATCGTCGCCGGCAACGACGAAATGGCCATCGGCGCGATGAAGCGGCTGGCGGAGCGCGGCGTGGCGGTGCCGGAGGCGGTATCGGTCATCGGCTTCGACGACATCCCGCTGGCGCCCTATACCGTGCCGTCGCTGTCGAGCATGAAGATGCCGGTCACCGAGATGATCCAGGAGACCATCAACCGATTGCTGTCGATGCTGGACGGCGGCGAGCTCAGCAAGCGCCCCAGCTTCCCGGCCAGCCTGATCGAGCGCGAGTCGGTGGCGGCGGGGCCGTATTTTCAAAAAGGGTAAAACGGTAGGGTTGGCTTATTGTTCGCCACGGTAAGTCATATAAATTTTCTGCACTTCAGGATCGTCCATGCTGCCGTAGGAGATATTTTCTTTATCTAAACCATCCAGTCCTTTTATTCCACCGATGATGTTTGGCCAATCATCGCGGCTGGCTATGTCGATGACAAAAGGTTGCAGATATTGGTCGAGATGTCTCTGAGCGGGGGCGTTTATCTCGTCAGTCAAAGCCTGGAGGTAGTCATGCTTATTCGTTTCCGCCCAGTTAATGCTGAACCCGGCACGGAAGCTGAGCTCCATGAAGACTAACAAAATTGTGCGGCCGTTGCCGTCCAGAAAGGGATGTGCGAAAGCCAATAATCCCATGACTTCCCCTGGCCGTTCCCTGAAGCGTTGTTCGTCTGCTGCAAGTCGCAGCGCATAATCAACGGCTCTGCGGATAGAATCAGGACGTTCGAAGACCGTATGGCGCGGTTCGTTGTTTGAGCCTTTGAAGACGGCAAGATGGGGGACCAGCGTGTTTCTGTCCTTTCCCGCCCAAGGATAGAAACCAGAGAACAGGATTTCGTGAACTTTCAGAATAGACGGGTAGTCTATGCGCTGCGTTTGGGCGAGGTAGCTGAGGGCGTCTTCGATGCTTAATTCGAATGAAAGATGTTCTGCCTTTTTTATTTCATCGGGATCTTTAAGCTTCAGGCTATTTTGCAAATAGCCGTTGGCATCAAAATCGCCGAAAGGATCAAACATCATGCTTTGAATTTCTTACGAACGGCCCTCTGTTCGCGGAAATAACGCCCCTGAAGGCTGAGAATTTCAGATTTGGTCAGGATACCTTTTCGTTTAAGGTTAACCAGTAATTGTTCCACCTCATCCAATTCGACAGCGTCGTCAGCCAGGCCGGTAATGGCCACCGCCATACGGCTCATGCCGTCGCGGGAATGTGTAATTTCATGGTCTTTAGCCAGTTGATGAACATAGTTGGCAACGCTAACGATGGCTCTTTGGGTCATGGGGCATCCTCCATTATTGGTCATATTTTAGCATGCCAATACGGCGATGTCGCCAAAGCGCAGCGCGTTGCGATGCGTCAGCGTGCCCCATAGGCGCGTTTTTTCGCCCTTACCCCAACCCCCCAATCCGCTGCCGAATCTCCTCCTCCGGCAAATCCACACCGATAAACACCAGCGTGCTCTTGCGCTCTTCCTCAGGCAGCCATTCCCGATCCCAGTCGGCGTTATACAGCCGCTGCACGCCCTGGAACAGCAGGCGGCGCGGCTCGTCTTCGATAGACAGAATGCCTTTGTAGCGCAGCAGGTTGTCGGCGTATTCCAGCAGCAGGCCTTCCATCACGTCGGAGATTTGCATCAGCGGTAGCGGGCGTTCCAGCGTCACGACAATTGAACGGATGTCGCTCTGCGGCTGCGGGATGCGGCGGAACAGCGGGGTGGCAGGCGTCAGGTTGAGCTTGTCGTTCAGCGTGAAGCCTTCGATGTCGAACAGCACGCTCAGATCGATATCGCCGTGCGTGACCTTGTAGACCGGCGCGCGGGCGTTCATCCGCTGCAGCCGCTGGATCAGCGCCTCGCAGTCCGGCGCCACGTCGGTTTTGGTCAACAGGAGGCGGTCGGCGTAGCCCACCTGTGCCTGGGCGATGCTGAACTGGCTCAGCTGCTGCTCGGCGTGCGCCGCGTCCACCAGGGTGATGATGCCGTCCAGCAGGAAGCGCTCGCACAGGATCTCGTGCGAGAAAAAGGTCTGGGTTATCGGGCCGGGATCGGCCATGCCGGTGCATTCGATGATCAGCCGATCGAACGCCAGCTGGCCGCTGTCGACGCCGTCCAGCAGATCCAGCAGCGCGTCCGCCAGTTCGTTGGACTTGCTGCAGCAGATGCAGCCGTTGCTCAATGTGGTGATGCGGCTGGCGCGATCGCCGATCAGCGCGTCGTCGATCGGCACTTCGCCGAACTCATTCTCGATGACCGCGATTTTATAGCCGTGTTCGGCGTTCAGGATGTGGCGCAGCAGGGTGGTTTTGCCGGCGCCCAAAAAGCCGGTCAGGATGGTGACTGCAATGGGTTTCATACGGGTCCTTGTGACTGCGGGTTAACAGCAGCGCATGCCGCCTTTGCCGTCGCCGCCGTAGCGCGCTTGCTGGCGCTCGCGGAAAAATTCTTTATAGGTCATCACCGGCTTGTCCGGGTGGTTGTCTTTCATGTGCTGGACGTAGGTATCGTAGTCAGGCACGCCCACCAACATGCGCGCCGCCTGCCCGAGGTACTTCCCCGCCTGGCCGAGATTTCCGAACATAAGCCTTCTCCAACTCTACCCTGCATCACTACAGCGCTTGCTTTAGCCTGATATTAGGGGAAGCCGGGGGATGGGGTTCCCGCAGGGATGCCCCACCTCCGGGTCGCCCCGGGTATCTCGATTGCATCGCGCCGCACGCCTGGCACCTTGCGATGCACAGGCCGTGCGGCTTTGGGTACTGCTTAACGTTTATTATGCAGGGTATCCGTTAAATCACATCAATGCTGGGTCGAAACTTTGACCTCCCCCTCAGTTACGCCGTCGGCGGGCGCGGCCTGCGGCACCGGCACGTAAGGCGTTTCCTGATCGGTGCGTTTCGGGTTCTTGTGCGCCGCCATCGCGGTTTTCACCCCGTAGAAGATGATGCTGTACACCACCAGCAGGAACAGAATGCTCAGCCCGGCGTTGGTGTAGTTGTTCACCACGATGTGGTTCATGTTGGCGATCTGCTGGGCGCTCAGCTCGGCGCCGCCCTCGGCGATTTTGCGTTTGTATTCGCCGGCCAGGAAGAAGAAGCCTTCCAGCTGCGGGTTGTCGCTGAACAGCTTCAAGCCCAGCGCGTAGGTGGTGCAGATTAGCAGCCACACCGCCGGCAGCACGGTCACCCAGATGTATTGGGTGCGCTTCATCTTAATCAGCACCACGGTGCCCAGCACCAGCGCCACGGCGGCCAGCATCTGGTTGGATATGCCGAATAGCGGCCACAGGCTCTTCACGCCGCCGAGCGGATCCACCACGCCCTGATACAGCAGGTAGCCCCACAGCCCGACGCAGCCGGCGGTGCCGATGATGCCGGCCACCAGCGAGTCGGTTTTCTTCAGGAACGGCACGAAGTTGCCGAGCAGATCCTGCAGCATAAAGCGGCCGGAACGGGTGCCGGCGTCCAGTGCGGTCAGGATGAACAGCGCCTCGAACAGAATGCCGAAGTGATACCAGAAGCCCATGTTGGCGCCCGGAATGATCTGGTGGAACACGTGGGCGATGCCCACCGCCAGCGTTGGCGCGCCGCCGGCGCGGTTCAGCACCGAAGGTTCGCCGATGTCGGTGGCGGTCTGCAGGATCTGTTCCGGGCTGATGACGAAGCCCCAGGAGCTGACCGCCGCCGCCGCGTGCACGGTCACGTCCTTCAGCGAAGCCATGATCATCGGCGCGTCTTCGGTGCCCAGGCGGTGCAGATCCGGCATGGTGATGCCCAGCGCCGCCGGCGGGGTGTTCATGGCGAAGTACAGGCCCGGCTCGATGATGGAAGCCGCCACCAGCGCCATGATGGCGACGAAGGACTCCATCAGCATCGCGCCGTAGCCGATAAAGCGCGCGTCGGTCTCATTGGCCAGCAGCTTTGGCGTGGTGCCGGAGGCGATCAGCGCGTGGAAGCCGGAGACCGCGCCGCAGGCGATGGTGATGAACAGGAACGGGAACAAGGTGCCTTTCCACACCGGGCCGGTGCCGTCGACGAACTGGGTCACCGCCGGCATTTTCAGCTCGGGGTTGAGGATCACGATGCCGATCGCCAGCCCGACGATCACCCCGATTTTCAGGAAGGTGGCCAGGTAGTCGCGCGGCGCCAGGATCAGCCACACCGGCAGCAGGGCGGAGACGAACGCGTAGCCGATCAGCGTGAAGGTGATGGTGGTGTCTTTAAAGGTCAGCGCCGGGCCCCAGTACGGGTCGTGCGCCACCACGCCGCCGAACCAGATGGCGGCCACCAGCAGCACGATGCCGATGATTGATACTTCACCCACGCGGCCGGGGCGCAGGTAGCGCATGTAGATGCCCATAAACAGCGCGATAGGCACGGTGGAGCAGACGGTGAACACGCCCCACGGGCTTTCCGCCAGCGCTTTCACCACGATCAGCGCCAGCACCGCCAGGATGATGATCATGATCAGGAAGCAGCCGAACAGCGCGATGGTGCCCGGTATCGGCCCCATCTCTTTTTTGATGATCTCACCGAGCGAGGCGCCGTTGCGGCGCGAGGAGATGAACAGCACCATAAAGTCCTGCACCGCCCCCGCCAGCACTACGCCGCCCAGCAGCCACAGCGTGCCGGGCAGGTAGCCGACCTGCGCGGCCAGCACCGGCCCCACCAGCGGCCCGGCGCCGGCGATGGCGGCGAAGTGGTGGCCGAACAGCACGTTCTTGTTGGTCGGCACGTAGTTGAGGCCGTCGTTGTTGACCACCGCCGGGGTGGCACGGCCGGCGTCCAGCTTCATCACCCTGGTGGCGATGTACAGGCTGTAGTAGCGGTAGGCCACCAGATACACCGCCACCGAAGCGACGACGATCCACAGCGCGCTGATGTGTTCGCCGCGGCGCAGCGCCACCACGCCGAGGCAGGCTGCGCCGAGTATCCCCAGCAGCATCCACGGAATGTGCTTTAAAATCCCCTCTCGTTTCATGAGGTATCCTTAATTCCAGTCTGCAAAATATGAATGAACTCATCCGCTTGTAAGAGATGTCAGAGTGGCGCGGTGAGCCGTAGCGTCTTTCCCGAGGTAAGGCGGGTTTAGGAACAGCTCATCATCGCCGGCGGTTAGGGGGGAAGACAGGCGTATTTCGGTCAGCGGTCAGATCCGCCGGGTGAACGGTTGGATTGGCGGGGTGAGCGGTTTGTTGCATAACCAACAGCCGCCCGTCAGCCGCTGTTGCCAATGCAGCACCCGCCCGCACCCGTCGGCTTTAAACGCCCGGTTTTTCAGCCAGATACCTTAACGTGGCGATTGGCACGCATCCTGCTATCGGTTTTATAACCAAAACAAGGTTTTCAATATTTGGAAATCAATAATGGTTATATGCGCGCCGCATAACGGCGCCGACGGTCAGAGGGAGAGAAGCATGTCAGCAGCAAACCACTCGCAGCAGCCGATTCAGTTCGCCTACTGGGTGCCGAACGTTTCCGGCGGCCTGGTGATCAGCAATATCCCGCAGCGCACCGGTTGGGACATCGGTTATAACCGCAAGCTGGCGCAGATCGCCGAGCGCGCCGGTTTCGACTACGCGCTTACCCAGATCCGCTTCACCGCCGGTTACGGCGCGGAGAACCAGCACGAGTCGGTGTCGTTCTCACAGGCCCTGCTGGACGCCACCGAAAAGCTGAAAGTGATCGCCGCGCTGCTGCCGGGGCCGTGGAACCCCACGCTGGCGGCCAAACAGATCGCCACCATCAGCCATCTTTCCAACGCGCGCATCGCGGTGAACATTGTCAGCGGCTGGTTCCGCGGCGAGTTCAAGGCCATCGGCGAGCCGTGGCTGGATCATGAGGAGCGCTACCTGCGCTCGGAAGAGTTTATCCGCTGCCTGCGCGGCATCTGGACTGAGCCCAGCTTCACCTTCGCCGGCGATTTCTACCGTTTCCGCGACTACTCGCTGAAGCCGAAGCCGCTGGCGCCGTTGCCGGAAATTTTCCAGGGCGGCAGCTCACGCGCGGCGCGCGACATGGCGGCGCGGGTCTCGGACTGGTATTTCACCAACGGCAACAGCGTGGAGGGCATTCGCCGGCAGGTGGAGGACATCCAGAGCAAGGCGCAGGCCAATCACCATCGGGTGAAGGTGGGGGTGAACGGTTTCGTCATCGCCCGCGAGAGCGAACAGGCGGCGCAGGCGGTGCTGCAGGAGATCATCGATCACGCCAACCCGGAGGCGGTGCAGGGCTTCGGGCACGAGGTGAAAAACGCCGGGGCGGCCTCGCCCGAGGGCGAGGGCAACTGGGCCAAGTCCACCTTCGAAGATTTGGTGCAGTATAACGACGGCTTTAAAACCAACCTGATCGGCACGCCGCAGCAGATCGCCGAGCGCATCATCGCGTTGAAAGACGCCGGGGTGGATCTGCTGTTGCTGGCGTTTCTGCACTTCCAGGAAGAGGTGGAGTACTTCGGCCGTGAAGTGATCCCGCTGGTGCGCGAACTGGAGCGCCAGCGGGCGGCGGCCTGAGCGTTCAACCCGTTTGCAGGGTTTGCAGCAGGTGGATAAAGGCGGCGCTGAGCGGCGGCGTGGCCGGCTCATGGCGGGTAAAGACATAAAAGCGCGCGCTGATGTCGATCCCCTGCGTCGGGATTTTCTGCAGGTGCAGCTGCGGGGCGTAGTGCGCGACGACCCGATCGCTCAGCAGCGCGATATAGCCCTGCCGCCTGACCAGGCACCAGGTCGCCAGAAAGGAGTCGGTCTCGACGATCTGGCCGTGCGGCGTGTAACGCTCGGCGATCTCGCGGATGGCGGCGTGCCCCACCGAGCAGGAGCGCGGCACCACCCATTTGGCTTCGGCTGGCGGCTGCCCGGCGGCGGTCAGGTCGCCCCCTTGATAGAGCGAGAAGCGCTCGCTCTTCAGCGCCTGCATCGCCAGATCGGCGCCGCCCGCCGCGCCGTTCAGGCTGCTGACCGCCAAATCCAGCTCGCAGTTTCTCAGCCGGGCGAGCAGGCCTTCCGGGCCGTCTTCCACCACCGTCACCCGGGTATGCGGGTAGCGGCGGTTGAAGCCTTCGAGCACCTGGGGCAGGTAGCACAGCAGCGGATCGACGCTCATCCCCACCCGCAGGCGCTTCTCGCCGCCGGCGCTCATGCCGCGCAGCTCGTCAAACGCGCTGAGCAACTGATTGGTGGCGGCGTCTATCCGCCGGTAAAACAGCTCGCCGACCGCCGTCAGGCGCACGCCGCGGTTGCTGCGCTCCAGCAACCGCGCGCCGATGGACATTTCCAGCTCTTTGAGCATCCGGCTTAGCGTCGGTTGCGAGACGGCCAGTTTTTTCGCGGCATCGTGCAAACTTCCGCAGTGAACGATGTCTTTGAACATCGTCAGATGAGCCAGTTTTGGCATGGTTTTCATGGTGGATCTCCCTGGAAGTGAACGGCATTAGCCGGAGCCGGCGATGCGGCTGTAATAGGCCTGTTTCATCATGCTGTCGTTCAGCAGTTTATTGATGGTCTGGTCGAGCACCGGCGTGGTGACGGAGGCCGGCATCAGCGTGGCGGTGATCTCCACGTCGTCGTCGCCAAAGGGTTCGATATCCAGATGCGAGATAAAGCAGTTTTCTCCTTGCAGCACCTGTTTGAATTTGGCCAGCGCTTCACGCTGTTCATGCTCGAAGGCAATGACGCAAATCTGGTAGGTGGATTCGCCGTTAACGTCATTGAAGGGCTGTTTGTTGACCATATTGACCAGCGGGCGCAGCAGGGTGTTGGCGGCGAGCACGAACAGCGTGGCGGCCAGCGCATCGCCGTACAGGCCGCAGCCGGCGCAGGCGCCGACCGCCGCGGAGCCCCAGAGCGTGGCGGCGGTGTTCAGGCCGCGGATGTTCATCCCTTCTTTCATGATGGCCCCGGCGCCGAGAAAGCCGACGCCGGAGACCACGTAGGAGATGACGCGCACCGCGCCGCCGCTGCCGTCGATGGTCATGGCCAGGTGGACGAAGATCGCCGCGCTGGTGGCCACCAGCGTATTGGTACGCAGCCCGGCGGTACGCTGGCGGAATTGTCTTTCATAGCCGATGGCGGCGCCCAGGACGGACGCGGTCAGCAGCGTCAGCAGTGTATGAATGAAATGCATGATAATAACTCGATGTATTATCCGCTTATCATGAGCCACCCGTGGCGGGGTGACTCTTGATAAACAGGTAGTTAAGTTGGCGGGATCCGTCCCGCCAGACCAGGGTGGCGCTCAGTGCGCGGCGGCGATCTGCCGGCTGAGCGTCTCGCTGATTTTGTCCGTCAGCGGCTGCATCCCCTCGCGGGTGCGCGTCTCGCGGCGCTGCGCGATGTGATAGCAGCCGTCGAGGGTGCCGGCGCCCAGCAGGAGGATGCGATCAGACATCATCACCGCTTCCTCTACGCTGTGGGTCACCAGCACGATGGAGCGGGTTTTGATCTGGCGCGAGCTCCAGATGCGCAGCAGATCGCTGCGCAGGTGTTCGCCGGTATAGACGTCCAGCGCGGAAAAGGGCTCGTCCAGCAACAGCAGCATCGGTTCTACCGCCAGCGCGCGCGCAAAGCCGACCCGCTGGCGCATGCCGCCGGAAAGCTCGCGCGGGTAGGCGTCGCGGTAGGGCGTGAGCCCGACCAGATCGAGCATTTTCAGCGTCTGGGTTTCGACCACCTGCGGCGGCAGATCCTGCGCCTGCAGCCCGAAGGCGATATTTTGGTAGACGTTCAGCCACGGGAAAATGGCGAAGGTCTGGAACACCATGTTGATCTGCGGATTCGGCCCCGAGACTTTTTTATCCCCCAGCATCACGGTGCCCAGATCCGGCGCGATCAGACCGGAAAGTATGCGCAGCAGGGTGGACTTGCCCGAGCCGGACTGCCCCAAAATGCTGACGACCTCGTTATCGTAGAGGCGCAGGTTGATTTCATTCAGCACCAGGCGTTTTTCTTTACCGGTAGGCTGAACGCTTTTGCTGACGTTATTAACCGTCAGCAGCGTGGTTTTTTTTACCATCATGATGTTTCTCCACTCAATTAAAAATATGAGCATGGAAAAATGGCCGATAGTTATCGCCGCGCAGGGGTAAAATAAATGCGAGCGCAAATAAGCCTGAGCGTTATCGGACTGTTAATAAGCGTATGCTGGAAGGATTAGCCTGTCAGGCGCGCCGGAGCGGCGTGCGCGGAGGCCATGCGCTGAAGGGGTAAAGCGAAGGGATGTGGTAACTGACGCATATCCTGACACTTTCAGGATGCAATGGGATGACTATTGCTCCTGTGACCTCAGCGATTCCAACAATAAAATAAACAACCAACTGTCGCCGTCCATATCATTTCCCCGTTATTTTTCGTGTGGCCATAATACGCGTGATATTGCCTGTGATTCAATGTGGTTAGGCGGAATTATCGCGGCAAAATGTAATTTAATATGAATACGGGAAAGTTTTTCTTTATTTATTAAACGGGGCGTCAACGAAAATCATGAGAATGAATATAGGCGCTATTTTATGGAAATATAAACCTGAATTAAACGAGAGAATAACAGGGCGGGCGCAAGACAAATAATGAACCGGCCGCAGCGCGCGCTGCGGCCGGTATCGGGTCAGAACTGATACATGATGCCGGTTTCGACAATGTCGTCGGCGCCGGCGCCGACGGCGTTCTGCCGTTGCAGCAGGTTGAGCTTGTACTCCACGTAGGTCGACATATTGGCGTTGAAGCTGTAGTTCAGCGCCAGATCCAGGTATTTGACCAGATCGGCGTCGCCGATGCCGGGCAGGTTACGGCCGCGCGTTTGCAGGTAGGCCACCGAGGGCGTGACGCCGGAATCGAAGTGATACTGCGCGACCGCCTCGACGGCGTCCGCGCGGGGGGCGAAGCCGGCGTAGCGATCGCCGTCGACATAGGTCATGTTTTCGGTGCGCGCATAGCTGGCCGCCAGGTAGAGGTTGTCCAGATCGTATTTCAGCCCCAGCGTCCAGGCCCGGGCGCGATCGCCGTCAGCCAGGCCGAAGCGCTGCTGCGCCAGGGTGCGCGCAGAGTTGGCGTAGGCGGCGCCAAAGTTTAGCCCCACGCCGGTGTCGTAGGTGGCGGAAAAGGCGTAGCCATCGCCGTTTTGCGTCTGAATATCCTTCGCCCGCAGAGCGTCGTCCCCCCGATTCTTCCCCTGATATTGCAGGCCGAGATCCAGACCGTCCAACAGCCCGCCCAGGCTGCGGTTGTGGTAGGTCAGCAGACCGTTGGCGCGGCCGGTCATGAAGTTGTCGGCCGCTTCGTAGCTGTCGTTGCCGAATTCGGGCAGCACGTCCGTCCAGCCGGCCACGTCATACAGCAGGCCGTAGTTGCGGCCGTAGTCCAGGCTGCCCCAGCGGCCGAACGTCAGCCCGGCGAAGCCCAGCCGGGTATAGCTATTGCCCGGCCCGGCGCTTTCCGCCTGATCGAGCCCCGCCTGATATTCCCATTGGCCATACCCTGTCAGCCCGTCGGCGATCTGCGTCTCGCCTTTGAAACCGAAACGGGTGTAGGAGCGATCGCCGTTATTGTCGGCATCGCTGCTGAAGTAATGCACCCCGTTCAGTTGACCGTACAGATCCAGTTTATTGCCGTCTTTATTGACGATTTCTGCCCCGGCGGCGGCCGCCGGCATCAGGATGACCAGCGCCATCAGTAAGCTTTTATGTTTCATTTCACTACCCTGAGTTAACGAAAATGCGGCCTTATCCGGCCGGTTGCGCCCGCGCGATTTTTTTGTACAGGCAGCTGCGGATCCGATCGGTGAGGTGCCGCAGGCTGTCCCGGTTGCGCGCCGCGCGGGGAATATTGATGCTGAATTCGTCATCGATCCGTTTGCTGGTCGCGTCCAGGATCAGCACCCGATCGGACATCAGCACCGCCTCTTCGACGTCGTGCGTCACCATCACCATGGCGCGCGTGCGCAGCCGGTTGTCTCCCCACAGCGCCAGCAGATCGCTACGCAGTTTTTGCGCGGTAAAGATATCGAGGGCGGAGAAGGGCTCGTCCAGCAGCAAGACATCGGGCTCTACCGCCAACGCCCGGGCGAAGCCCACCCGTTGGCGCATGCCGCCCGACAGCTCGCGCGGCCAGGCGTGCTCATAGCCGCTCAGCCCCACCAGGCGCAGCAGCGCCTCCAGCCGCTCGGCGATCGTCTGCGGCGGCAGCTTTTGCGCCAGCAGGCCGAAGGCGATGTTGTCGTACACCGTCAGCCAGGGGTAGAGCGCGTAGGATTGAAACACCATGCCGGCGTTGGCGCTCGGGCCGCAGACCGGTTTGCCCGCCAGGGTGAGCGTGCCGCTGTCCGGCGGGATCAGCCCGGCCAGCATGCGCAGCAGCGTGGACTTACCCGAACCGGATTGCCCCAGAATGGTGACGAACTCGCCGGCGTGCACGGTCAGCGACACGTCGCGCAGCACGGGGGTGGGGCGCTTGTTTTCGCCGATAAACGTCTTGTTCAATCGACGGGCGCTGATAATCACGTCTTGAGTCAGCATGTTGTTCCCCCTTGATCAGTCATATTTGAATTTGGTTTCCGCAATGCGATACAGCGGTTGCCAGACGAAGATGATGCACAGCGCCACCAGCGCGCACATCGCGGCGCAGCCCAGTGCGGACTCCGGGTTCTTGCCGGCGTCGGTGACGACGGAAATGAACGCGCCCAGCCCGGTGGCGCTGAGGGTGGTGCTGCCCCATTGGATCACTTCGGCGGCGATGGCGCTGTTCCAGGCGCCGCCGGCGGCGGAGATGATGCCGGTCACGATGTAGGGGAAGATCGCCGGCAGCATGTAGTAGCGCCACCAGCGGAAACGGCGCAGCCCGAAGGTTTCGCTGACCTCGGTGATCTGCGTCGGAATGGCGGAAACGCCTGCGATCACGTTGAACAACACGTACCACTGGGTGCCCAGCATGATCATCGGAATGGCCCACCAGCCGAGATCCTGATGATAAATGGCGATGAAGGCGGCGATCAGCGGGTAGAAAATATTGGGCGGAATGGCCGCCAGGATCTGGATGATCGGCTGGAAGATCTTCACCAGGCGCGGATTCAGGCCGATCCACACCCCCAGCGGCGTGAAGATCGCCACGCTGAGCAGCATGGCCGCGGCCACGCGCGCGGTGGTGAGCAGCATCCACTCCGGCAGCATGGCGAAGTACTGTTTGGGGAAGTATTCCCACAGCCGGTAACCGAACCAGACGCAGGCCAGCACCACGCCGAGATACCACAGGCTGCGCCACAGCCAATTGCCTTTGGCGGCGAGGCGAAACAGGCGGTGCAGGCCGAGGGCGTACCACAGCCGCGGCAGCTTGAACAGCCACAGATCAGCCAGCGCGCGCAGCGTGCGGCCGAGCGCCGCGCCGACGTGCGAAAAGGCCAGACTGTTGTAGAACCACGGATTGCCGAGCGCCCGATTGGCGGTAACGTCTTCGTATTTGAAGCGGGCGGTGTAACGCACCAGCGGGCGGAAAACCAGCTGATCGAGCAGCACGATGTTGGCGGCCAGCGCGACGATCGCATACAGGATCGCCGGCACGTTTTGCTGCGCCAGCGCTTCGGCGATATAGGAGCCGACGCCGGGCAGTTCGACCGAGCGATCGCCGACCGGAATGGCTTCGGAGGCCACCAGGGCGAACCAGGCGGCGGATTGCGACACCATGGCGTTCCACAGCAGGCCCGGCACCGAATAGATGAATTCCAGCCGCCAGAAGCGTTGCCACGGGTTGTAATTGAAGCTGCGGGCGGCTTCGTCCAGCTCCTTGGGCACGATGCGCAGCGTCTGATACAGCGTCAGCATCATGTTCCAGGCCTGGCCGGTAAACACCGCGAAGATGGCGGTGCACTCCAGCCCCATCACGCTGTGCGGGTAGAGGTTGAGAAAGTACACGGTCGTGAAGGTCAGGAACCCCACCAGCGGCACCGACTCCATAAAGTTGACGAAGGGCAGGATCACCCGGCGCAGCGGCGCATAGCGCGCGGCCAGCACGGCGAACACCACAGAAAACAGCAGCGACCAGGCCATGCCGAGGAGAAAGCGCATGCTGGTTCTGAGCGAATAATAAAGCAGGTTCCAGGCATCGAGACTAATGGCAGAGACATTTTGTTCATTGAAGTCGCCGTGCATGTCGCCCCACGCGCGAATAAAAAAGGCAATGAAGAAAACGCCGATGGCGATAACGATAAAGTCATTTAAATAAGACTTTCTGAAAACAGATGTACCCCGGTTATTTTGCATAACGCAATACCTTATTTTTCCCATAAGAAATCCGTCGGCGCTCGGGTAATAGGCCCGGCGACATCAGATAAATACCGCCACAGCGGTTGAGACAAACGTTATTTTCGCAGCGAGGCGATGGGTGGGCAGGCAGAGCGGGAAAGGCCGTCAGAAGGGGAGCGGTTGCCGCATTCCGTGTCTTTCAGAATGCAACGTGGATGGCATTACTGAAAGGTGCCCAATAGCATTAGCGTAAAACTAAAACTTTCATCGCCCATAGGGCCCTCCTCGGTTTAAATATGGCACGGAGAGGGTAATGTGTTTTGCTAATAAAAAGCAATTGGCGGCGCGCGGTTTTTACGGTTGATATGTAACAGGATGAATATTCATTTTTTAATCGCTATATTCAGAAAATAAAATAACCTATTTTGATGGCGGTAAATGCGGTGAAAATAAATCGCGGCGAAATAAAACGGCGCGCCTGAATACCGCGCGCCGTAACATTAATAAACCTGCCTGCCGTTGATGCCGGCGGGGAAAATGCCGGTGGCGAAGAGATGCCCGTTGGCCTGGATCTGGTCGTCGGGCAGCATCTCCAGCGGAAACTCGGCCGCCAGGCAGTTGAGAAAGGCGTTGCGATCGTCGGTGGTGGTAAAGCCGATCAGATCGTAGAACAGCAGCGAAGCGATCAGCTGGCGATGTTCCGGGATGCGCCGCAGCAGCGCCGCCGACGGGAACGGCAGATGGAAAAAGAACGCGCAGTCGTTCAGCAGCCCCTGTTCCTTCAGCGCCTGGGCGCAGGGCAGCAGTTGGTAATCGTCGATGCAGACGATGTCGCCCGGGCACAGGTGTTCGCAGGCGATATCGGCGAAACGGCGATTCAGCTGCCGGTAGGCGCGGTAGTTTTCCGGCGTGAAGTGCGCCTTCTCCGGCTGGTTGTGGAACACCGGCCACAGGCCGTCGTGGTAGTAGCCCTGATAGTGGCGGCGGAACTCTTCGATCGACAGCGGGAAGGTCACCTGATCGTAACCGGCGTCTTGACGGCAGTGGATCGGGCGCTGCGCGAAATTCTGTACGTCGCCGTTCCAGCCGAGCCACAGCCCCGGTTCGGCGTCGGCCGCCAGCGTCCGGCCGGCGCAGGCCAGATCCTTACCATCGCACTGCTTGTTGGAAATCAGCACCAAACGAGACATGGGGGTCTCCTTATCAGTGAAGGGCGCGCGGGGCGTGCGCCGCGCAGTCGGCGCGCCAGGGCGCTTGCAGCGCGGGCAGCGTGACGCGCAGGCCGCGCAATGCCGGATGCGCCAGGCAGCAGCGCGCCAGCCAGCTTCCCAGCCCGACGCCGCGGTATTCGGCGCTGACGAACAGTTCGCTCACCGAGGCAAAGGTGGCGTAATCGGTCACCATGCGGGCGAAGCCGAGCTGGTGGCGTTTGCGATACAGGCCGAAGCACAGGCCGTGGCGCGCCAGGCGCTCCGCCGCCGCCCGATCCGGCAGGCTGAGGAAACGCTGGATCGCCTCGATATCCAACAACTGCCGGTCGGTGCTGATATGAAAAACGCCTTTGCGCCAGCAGAGCAGCGGCTGTGCGGGCGCCCGTTGCGGTTGCATATTCATGATTATCCTTAAGTTAACGAATCAGTGGGCGGTTACAGCATCCAGCCGAGTTCGGCGGCGGTGACCTGTTCCTCGAAGCGGCGCAGTTCGGCGCTTTTGCAGGTGTGCCACAGGGTGCAGAACGCCGGGCCGAGCAGTTCGCGCAGCGGATCGCTGTGGCGGAACAGCGCCAGCGCCTCCTGCTGGCCGAGCGGCAAGGGCGCGGCGTTGTCGCTCTCGCAGCCGTTGGCGGCGGGCGGCAGCGGCAGCGGGTGTTCCAGCCCGTGCAGCAGGCCGCCGAGCATTACCGCCAGCGCCAGATAGGGGTTGGCGTCGGCGCCGGCCAGGCGGTATTCGATGCGCTGGTTGGCGCTGTCGGCGCAGGGCAGGCGCAGCGCCACCGTGCGATTGTTGTGGCCCCAGGAGGCGCGCAGCGGCACGTGCATGCCGGGGCGGAAGCGGCGAAACGCGTTGATGTTGGGCGCCAGGATCGCCATCGACGCCGGCATCAGCGCCAGCATGCCCGCCATCGCCTGCTGCATGTTGTCGCTCAGTTCGCCCGGCGCGCCGGTCAGCAGGTTCTCGCCGTGCTCGTTCTGCAGGCTGATGTGAAAATGCAGCCCGCTGCCGGCGGCATGGGCGCAGGGCTTGGCCATAAAGCAGGCGTGCTGGTGATGTTGCTCGGCAATCTGCCGCGTCAGGCGCTTCAGCGCCATGATCTGGTCGCAGGCTTCCAGCACGCGCCGGCTGTGATGCAGGTTCAGCTCGTACTGGCCGGAAGCGGCTTCGGCCACCACGCCGGTCAGCGGCAGGCTTTGCAGCCGCGCGTGCCGTTCGATGTCGCTCAGCAGCGCATGGTGGCGCTCGGGCGCATCCACCGCGAAGCTCTGCGTCGGGCAGGCTTCCGCCTCGGCGGGGCGCTGCGGATCCTGCAGGTAGAACTCCAGTTCGGCCGCCACCACCGGGAAGCAGTTGCGCTCGTGCAGGCGCTTCAGCACCCGTTGCAGCACCACACGCGGCTCCAGCTCGCAGGCGTCGCCGTCGGCGTTTTGCATCGTCAGCAGCAGCTGGGCGTGGCGTTCGGGATCGCGCGCGCAGGGGCGCAGCGTGCCGGGCACCGGCAGGCACAGCCGATCCGGCTCGCCCGCCCGTTGCCCCAGCCCGCTTTCTTCAATCACCCGACCGTGCAGATCCAGGGCGTAGATCGACAGCGGGAAGTAGCAGCCTTTTTCCAGGCCAAAGGCTTCGGCGATCGGCAGGCGCTTGCCGCGCAGCTGGCCGTTCAGATCGTGCAGATAAATATCCAGCTGTTCGGTATCCGGATAGCGCTGCAGGTAGTGTTCCAGCTCTTTGCGGAAGGTGCGCGTCGGCGATGCGGGCAGCTCTGCCAGCAGAGGATTGAACCCGATGATATTAGAATGCATGGCGCGCTCCAGAACGAAGACCGGTCACGGCCAGAGGCAGGGATAAACGCATGAGACAACTCTCTTGTGAGGCCATAGCGGCGATGTGAAAAGGGTATCTGCGGCGGCAAAAACTGTCTGTAAAAACGCCGTAACGTTAACGGGGCGCGGAATAAAAATGCCGTAAAGAGCGCGGCGGGTTGGCCGGGGCGGCACGGTCTATACTGGCGAGACGGGCCGTAGAAGGAGAGATAACGATGAAGAGAATAGGGTTGCTTATCGCCGCGCTGGCCGCGTTCCACGCCACCGCGTCTTCCCCACAGGCGTGGGCCGAGAGCGAACGGGCGATGCGCGCCGCCTGCCTGAAAGCCAGCGGGCTAAAAAACGCCAGGGTGGAAGGGGATATTATTCACTACGGTGATGACGTCGGCTATTCGGCGCTGTTTATCGGCGGGCGCTACCCGCAGCCGTTTATGAAAAACAAGCCGGGCAGGGAGCTGTGCTTATATCAGCGCGCCACGCAGAAGGCGGCGGTGCAGGCGGTGGCGGGGGAATAAATAATCCCAGTCTCCTTACTGTAGCTGTATTTCTCCCTTGGGCTTAATTCTTAAGTTGAATTCTTTCATGTATTTACGCCTTTCCGTATCGTTATTCATCGAGACGCCGAGCAAGACCGAGTATTCTCCCGCAGCCCAGTTTACCTGCGGATAAGTGACGCATTGCCCTGGTTTCAGGTCGGGCAACGGAGTGACTTCTGGTGAGGCCCAGACGATATGCCATTGCTGTTGTTCCTGTCGTGAGACGATCACCCCCCGGTTTTGCAGGCTGTCACCGCTGCGAACGCTGTTGATGGGCACGGCAAAGCAAGGTTGGTTGTCTTTGAGCGAGACGTCCAACGGATGGTACCAGGGCTGAGTGGATTGGCAGCCGTTCAGCAGCAGTGCGCACAGTAAAGAGAGATAAAGTCTTGTCATAGCAAGGTGTTCCGGTTCTTTGGATTGTTCAGGAAAGCTCGCAATACCCATTCATAACGTTTTAATGCCGCTGTAGTTGGTGGCTACGTGGAAGCGATGGGCGGCACGCTGCGCCTGGACATTGAACTGCCGGACGGCAAGCACGTCGGGTTTACGGTTTAAGCGCAGGCTGCCCGCCACTCCCCGCCATCTCCCGTTCGATCACCGTCGCCAGCGCCTGCGCGGCGGAAGAGAGTTGGTGCTGCGCCAGGCGGATCAGGCCCACGCGCCGTTCGATAATCGGGCCGATCAGCGGCACGCAGACCGCCCCCAGCTCATCCATCTGTTGCTCGCACAGCGCCGGCACCGCGCTGGCGCCGAGGCCGTTGGCCACCATGCGCCCGACCGTCACCAACTGGTGGCTCTCAAACGCCACCTCCAGCGTTCGCCCGCTGCGGGCCAGTTCCTGCTCCAGCAGCAGCCGCACCGCCGATGGCCGCTGGAGGGTGATGAAATCCAGCGTCAGCAGCTCCTTCCAGCTCACCTGCGCCTTGCGCGCCAGCGCCGAATCCTTCGGCACCACAGCCAGAAAGCGATCGCGGCACAGCGGGGTGAAGTGCAGGGTGTCGCTCGGCTCCGGCTCGAAGGCGATGCCCATCTCCACCCGGCCTTCGCGGATCATTTCAAACACCTGTTCGTTGATGACGTCGTGCACCGCCACGTTGATGCCGGCATAGCGATCGCGAAACGCCTTGAGGATCGGCGGCAGCGGGTTGCCGGCGAACGACGGCATGGCGGCGATCGCCACCTTGCCCATCTGCAGGGTGAAGCGCTGACGCATCGCCTCTTCCGCGTTATCCCAATCCGCCAGCAGCTGGCGCGCCATCGGGAAGAAGGTTTCTCCTTCCGGCGTCAGCGTCACCCGGCGGGTGGTGCGCAGCAACAGCGGCCCGCCCAGCGCGTCTTCCAGCCCACGGATCGCCAGGCTGAGCGCCGGCTGAGAAATATTCAGCCGCTCGCTGGCCTGGGCGAAATTCAGAGTGTGAGCTACCGCTAAAAACGCGCGTAACTGTTTGATGCTCATTTTCATTTTGGTTGGCGTTAACTCTTTGTTAATTTTCGGTTAACGGTTGATTAATAAAAATTCTAAATGAATGCGGCATAAAAACAAAATTAACAAATCATTTTTGTGACCTGAAGATGCCCTCACGCAAGCCAGGGCATTTCGCCCTGCGCCGCAACATGCAGGGGCAACGATATGGCAGGGCTCGACAAACGCGTCGGCAGCTACCAGGAAGCGCTGGCAGGCCTGACGGACAACATGACGGTGCTGGCGGGCGGCTTTGGCCTGTGCGGCATCCCGGAGAATCTGATCGAAGAGATCCGCCGGCGTGGCGTGCGCGGGTTGACGGTGGTTTCCAACAACTGCGGCGTCGACGGGTTCGGCCTCGGGCGGCTGCTGGAAACCCATCAGATCCGCAAGGTGGTGGGATCTTACGTCGGCGAAAACGCGCTGTTCGAACAGCAGGCGCTCAGCGGCGAGCTGGAGGTGGATCTCACGCCGCAGGGCACGCTGGCGGAGAAGATCCGCGCCGGCGGCGCCGGCATCCCGGCATTCTTCACTGCCACCGGTTACGGCACGCCGATCGCCGAAGGCAAAGAGGTGCGTGAGTTCAACGGCCGCCCCTACATCATGGAAACCGCCATCACCGGCGATTTCGCCATCGTGAAAGGCTGGAAGGCCGATCACTTCGGCAACGTCATCTACCGCCACACCGCGCAGAACTTCAATCCGCTGATGGCGACCGCCGGGCGCATCACGGTGGTGGAAGTGGAAGAGATCGTCGCGCCGGGCGAGCTGGATCCGGCGGCGATCCACACCCCCGGCATCTATGTCGATCGGCTGATCCAGGGCACATTCGAAAAGCGTATCGAACAACGCACCCTGCGGGCATAAGGAGAATTCGCATGCTTACCCGTGAACAAATGGCGCAGCGCGTGGCGCAAGAGCTGAGGGACGGTTACTACGTCAATCTGGGCATCGGCATCCCGACGTTGGTGGCCAACTACGTGCCGGCGGGCATGGACGTGATGCTGCAGTCGGAAAACGGCCTGCTGGGGATGGGCGAGTTCCCGACCGAGCAACAGCTGGACGCCGACATGATCAACGCCGGCAAGCAGACGGTCACCGCGCGCCTCGGCGCGTCGATCTTCGATTCGGCGCAGTCGTTCGCCATGATCCGCGGCGGCCATGTCGATCTGACCGTGCTGGGGGCGTTTGAAGTGGACGTCGAGGGCAACATCGCCTCGTGGATGATCCCCGGCAAGATGGTCAAGGGCATGGGCGGCGCGATGGATCTGGTGGCGGGGGCGGAGAACATCATCGTGGTGATGACCCACGCAGCGAAGGGCGGCGAGTCCAAGCTGCTGCCGCGCTGCACGCTGCCGCTGACCGGCGCCAACTGCATCCGCAAGGTATTGACCGATCTGGCCTATCTGGAAATTGAAGACGGCGCCTTCGTGCTGCGCGAACGCGCGCCGGGCGTCAGCGTGGCGGAGATTGTCGCCAAAACCGCCGGCCGGCTGATCGTGCCGGAGCATGTGCCGGAAATGCGTTTCTGAAACGGGAGGTGAATGTGCAACAACGTGAAGTGGTGATTGTGGCGGCGACGCGCACGCCGGTCGGCAGTTTTCACGGCGCGCTGGCGCCGCTGACGGCGGTGGAGCTGGGCACGGCGGCGGTGCAGGGGCTGCTGGCGCAAAGCGGCGTAGCGCCGCAGCAGATCGATGAAGTGATCCTCGGCCAGGTGCTGACCGCCGGCTGCGGGCAGAATCCGGCGCGCCAGACCGCGCTGAATGCCGGGCTGCCCGTGACGACGCCGGCGCTGACCATCAACAAGGTGTGCGGCTCCGGTTTGAAGGCGGTGCATCTGGCGGTGCAGGCGATCCGCAGCGGCGACGCCGACGCGGTGATCGCCGGCGGCCAGGAGAGCATGAGTCAGTCGCCTTATCTGATGGCCGGTGCGCGCGCCGGCCTGCGCCTCGGTCACGCGCAGATGGTGGACAGCGTGATCCACGATGGCCTGTGGGACGCCTTCAACGACTACCACATGGGCATCACCGCCGAGAACCTGGCGGAGAAATACGCCATCAGCAGAGAAGAACAAGACAGGTTCGCGCTGCGCTCGCAGCAGAAGGCGCAGGCGGCGCAGCAGGCCGGGCGTTTCGCGCAGGAGATCACGCCGGTGACGGTGCCGAAGCCGAAGGGCGAAGCTTTGCTTGTTAAGCACGACGAACAGCCGCGCGACACTAGCCTGGAGGCGCTGGCGCGGCTGCGCCCGGCGTTTCGCAAGGAAGGCACGGTGACCGCCGGCAACGCTTCGTCGCTCAACGACGGCGCCGCCGTGGTGCTGCTGATGAGCGCGGAAAAAGCCGCCGCGCTGCGCTTGCCGGTGCTGGCGCGCATCGCCGGTTACGCTTCGTCGGGCGTCGATCCGGCGATCATGGGCATCGCCCCGGCGCCGGCCGCGCGCCGCTGCCTGGAAAAAGCCGGTTGGCGGCTGGAGGAGGTCGATCTGATCGAAGCCAACGAAGCCTTCGCCGCGCAGGCGCTGGCGGTGGGCAAAGAACTGGGCTGGGAGGCGGAGCGGGTGAACGTCAACGGCGGAGCGATCGCGCTGGGGCATCCGATCGGCGCGTCCGGCTGCCGCATTTTGGTGTCGCTGCTGTACGAAATGCAGCGCCGCGAGGTGAACAAGGGGCTGGCGATGCTGTGCATCGGCGGCGGGCAGGGCGTGGCGCTGGCGGTAGAGCGCCCGTAAACAACCGAGGAAGGCACGATGCAGTCATCTGACTATGCGGTACTGGGCGCCGGGCTGATGGGGGTGGGCATCGCCACCCACTTTATTCGCCACGGCCATGAGGTGCTGCTGTATGAACCGGATCCGCAGCGCCGGGCGGAAGCGCCGGCGGTAGCGAGCGGCATTCTGGCCGAGCTGAGCGACGTCGGGCAGTTTGATCGCGGCGAACGCGAAGCGGCGCTGGCGCGGCTGCGCGTGACCGGCGATCTGAACGCGGTAGCGCACGCCCGGCTGCTTATCGAGGCGATCCCGGAACGGCTCGAGCTGAAGCACGCGCTGTATGAGCAGTTGGAAGGGCTGATCGCTGACGACGCGGTGATTGCCAGCAACACCAGCGGCTTGCCGCCGGACGAGCTGGCGGCGCGCATGACCCATCCGCAGCGGCTGCTGATCGCCCACTTTTGGCACCCGCCGCACCTGATCCCGCTGGTGGAGATCGTGCCCGGCAGCGCCACCGAGCCGCGCCATCTGGCGGCGGTGCAGGCGCTGCTGGGCGAGATGGCGCTGGAGGCGGTGCTGCTGGAACGCGCCGCGCCGGGGTTTGTCGGCAATCGGCTGCAGTTTGCGGTGCTGCGTGAGGCGCTGCACATCGTCCACAGCGGCATCGCCAGCGCTGAGGTGGTGGATCAGGTGATGCGCGCCTCGCTGGGGCGGCGCTACGCCATGGTCGGCCCGCTGGAGGCCGCCGACATGACCGGGCTCCCGACGGTGGCGGACATCGCCCGCCACCTGTTCCCGGAACTGGCGACCGGCGACGAGATGATGGTGCTGGTGGAACAGCGGCTGCAGCGCGGCGATATCGGCCAGCGCAGCGGCCGGGGATTTTATCTTTGGGATGAAGCGCGCAGGGAACGCATTCAACGGCGACGGGCGCATCAGCTGCGCTTTGCGCTGAAACCGTAATTTCGCACGCCGTACCTGACAATAACAACGATAGCGAGGTGCCTGATGAGCGTTTTGATTGCCCTGGCAGCACTGGGATTACTGATGCTGGCCGCCTACCGCGGCTACAGCGTGATTTTGTTCGCCCCGATAGCCGCGCTGGGCGCGGTGCTGTTGACCGACCCCGGCGCGGTGGCGCCGACCTTCACCGGGCTGTTTATGGAGAAGATGGTCGGCTTCGTGAAGCTCTACTTCCCGGTGTTCCTGCTGGGGGCGGTGTTCGGCAAGCTGATCGAGCTGTCCGGCTTCTCCCGTTCGATCGTCGCGGCGGCGATCCGCATTCTCGGCCGACGCCACGCCATTCCGGTGATCGTGCTGGTGTGCGCGCTGTTGACCTACGGCGGGGTGTCGCTGTTCGTGGTGGCGTTCGCGGTTTATCCGTTCGCCGCCGAGCTGTTCCGCCAGAGCGGCATCCCCAAGCGGCTGATCCCGGCCACCGTGGCGCTCGGCGCCTTTTCCTTCACCATGGACGCCTTGCCCGGCACGCCGCAGATCCAAAACATCATCCCGACCAGCTTCTTCGGCACCAACGCCTGGGCCGCGCCCTGGCTGGGGCTGATCGGCTCGCTGTTCATCATCGCGGTCGGTTTGCTGTATCTTGAACGCCAGCGGCGCAAGGCGCAGCTGAAGGGGGAGGGTTACGGCAGCGATCTGCTGAACGAGCCGGAAACCCCGGACGACATCAACCTGCCGAACCCGCTGATCGCCATCCTGCCGCTGATTTTGGTCGGGGTATTCAACCTTGGCTTCACCCATTGGATCCCGCAGTGGTACGGCGCCAGCCACGAGCTGACGCTGCCGGGGCTGGCCAAGCCCATCACCACCGATGTGGCGAAGATCACCGCCATCTGGGCGGTGGAAGCGGCGCTGGTGTCGGGTATTCTGCTGGTGGTGGCGTTCGGCTTTCGCAATATTCGCGGCCGCTTGGCGGAAGGCAGCAAGACGGCGGTCGGCGGCGCAATTCTGGCGGCGATGAACACCGCCTCCGAATACGGCTTCGGCGCGGTGATCGCCGCGCTGCCGGGCTTTTTGGTGCTGTCGCAGGCGCTGTCGGCGATCCCCAATCCGCTGCTGAACGAAGCGATCAGCGTCACCCTGCTGGCTGGCATCACCGGGTCGGCCTCCGGCGGCATGAGCATCGCGCTGGCGGCGATGGCCGATAACTTCGTGGCCGCCGCCCATGCGGCACACATTCCGCTGGAAGTGCTGCACCGGGTGGCCTCGATGGCCAGCGGCGGCATGGACACCTTGCCGCACAACGGCGCGGTGATCACCCTGCTGGCGATCACCGGCCTTAGCCACCGGCAGGCCTATGGCGGCATTTTCGCCATCACCCTGATCAAAAGCGCCGCGGTGCTGTTTGTGATTGGCGTGTTCTACCTGACCGGCATTGTTTAAAGGAGCGATACCATGAGTGTACAAGGCAAAACCGCGCTGGTGACCGGCTCGACCAGCGGCATCGGCCTCGGGATAGCGTCCGTGCTGGCCGCCGCCGGCGTGCGTGTGATCCTCAACGGCTTTGGCGATGTGGAAGCGGCGAAGGCGCAGGTTGCCCGGCTGGGCAGCGCGCCGGGGTATCACGGCGCCGATCTCGGCGATGCGGCCCAGATAGCGGACATGATGCACTATGCCGAGCGTGAGTTCGGCGGCGCGGACATTCTGGTGAACAACGCCGGCATTCAGCACGTGGCGCCGCTGGATCAGTTCCCGGTGGAGAAATGGAACGCGATCCTCGCCATCAACCTGTCGGCGGTGTTCCACACCTGCCGATTGGCGCTGCCGGGTATGCGCGAGCGCAACTGGGGGCGCATCATCAACGTGGCGTCGGTGCACGGGCTGGTGGCGTCGAAAGACAAATCGGCCTATGTGGCGGCCAAGCACGGCGTGGTGGGGCTGACCAAGACGCTGGCGCTGGAAACCGCCCGCACGCCCGTCACCTGCAACGCCATCTGCCCCGGCTGGGTGCTGACGCCGCTGGTGCAACAGCAGATCGACAAGCGCATTGCCGCCGGCATCGATCCGCAGCGGGCGCGCGATGAGCTGCTGGCGGAGAAGCAGCCGTCGCAAGCGTTCGTCACGCCGGAGCAGCTCGGCGAACTGGCGCTGTTCCTGTGCAGCGATGCGGCGGCGCAGGTGCGCGGCGCCGCCTGGAACATGGACGGCGGCTGGCTGGCGCAGTAGTGAGGGCATTTTCCCGGAGCGCGCAATGCGCTCCGTCGTTATTTCCCGCCATTAATTAATTCCCTCGCGTGACGGTTTACCTGCGGCAATAATATTTATTTGTTATTTGCTATTTTTATTCCCAGATAATCACGCCGGGTTATTTTGGGTAAAAGATGCGGATTGGTTTATTTCGTGCTGCGGTTATTACATTATTTTTCTCCGTGTTACAGGTGAACACGTTTCTGCTGAAAATAAGCCCAACCTGAAATAATGGCAGATTATGACGTGAATTTTTATATCTTGCGTGCGCTGTTGACATCGGGTAATTATTTCCGCGTGGCTTAAGACCACCGTGTTTATAACAATAATTTTTTCGGGCAGGGGTAATAATGAGAAAGAATACAACGCCAATATTCATTGGCGGCGTCTTGCTGTCGGCGTTATCCGCCGGCGCACAGGCCGAGATCACCATTCTGGATAAAAACCCGCAGAGCAATGTGTTGCTGGCGCCGCTCAGTTTAAAGGTGGGCGGCAGCATTCGCCCCGAGTGGATCTTCAATAACGGCCCGGAGCCGGGCTATGACAAAAACGGTCACGACGGCGGCACGCGTTTTCGCTTCAGCGGCGACTATGCGCTGACGCAGGACACCTCGATCATCGGCTATTACGAGTGGGGCGTCGATCTGGCGCACGCGCTCAGCTGGGACGGGCACTACAATGAGGACGGCAAACGCGACTATCAGCGCCAGCTGTACGCCGGTTTCAAGGACGATCGTTACGGCACCCTGACCTATGGCCACCAGTACGGCATCTATTATTCCGTGGTCGGCATCAAAAGCGACGTCTGGGATAACGACGGCCACGCGGGCGGCACCGGCATCGGTATTTCCGGCGATTATGACGGCGGCAATAAACCGAAAAACAGCATCAAATACACCAATGATTTCGGGCCGGTAACGCTGTACGCCAACTATTTATTGCCGGAAGACGATCTGCACACCGCGGATAACCTGATTTACCGCCGCAAGGGCGGTGGCGGGCTGGGCTTCGATTATAAGGTGACGAAGGATTTCACCTTCAGCGCCGCCTACAGTTATACCGACGCGAAGATCAAAGATAATCTGTACAACGAAAAGGATTATCACCAGCAGCTGTCCGGCACCGCGTTGACCTGGCAGCCGAACAACTGGTACATCGTCGGCACCGCCAGCTATTACAAAGACTATGTGCCGAGCACCCGCCAGCGCACGCTGTCGCACTTCTTCGCCGGCGACGGCTACGGGCTGGAAGGCTTCGTCGGTTACACCTTCAATATCGACAAGCCGTTCCTCAAATCCGTTCAGCCTTACGTCGCGGCGGACTCGCTGCGGCTGAAAGGAGACGAGGCGTATCACGCCAACCACGTCTACCTCGGCGCGGGCACCACCATCGGCTACGGTCTGTCGGTGTATGTGGAGCGCACGCTGGCCAACAGCAGCGACAACGAGCCGGATTCCACCTGGATAACGGTGTTCTACGACTTCTGATCCGCCTCTTGCCAGGCCGGCGCGGGCGCCGGCCGTTCACATGCTGATCGCGCCGCCCGGAGATTGCCCGGCGGCGTTGCGTTCCGCCAGGTAGCGCGCCGGCGGTTTGCCCACCGCCTTTCTGAACATGGTGACGAAGCCGCTGGCGCTCTCGTAACCCAGATCCAGCGCCACCGTCTGTACGCTCTCGCCCTGCGTCAAGCGCTGCAGCGCCAGCATCACGTGCAGCTGACGCCGCCAGTGGCCGAAGCTCATGCCCATCTGCTGTTGCAGCGTGCGGCTGAGGGAGCGCTCGCTCATGCCGATGCGCTGCGCCCACTGGCCGAGGGTGGATTTGTCCGCCGGGCAGCTCAGCATGCCTTCGGTCAACTGTCGTATGCGCGCATCGTCGGATACCGGCAGATGCAGATTCTCGATCGGCGCGGCCACCAGCTGATCCAGCAACACCGCCGTCAGGCGCCCTTCGGCGCCCTGTTCGTCGTAGAGCGGTTCGAAGGTGGTGGCCTGCAGCAGCAGTTCGCGCAGCAGCGGCGAGACCGACAGCGTGCAGCAACTCTGCGGCAAGCCGGCGACGACGTGTTGATCGACGAACAGGCAGTAAGCCTCGGTCGAGCCGGCGCCCTGGGCGTTGTGCAACACGTTGCCCGGCATCCACAGCGCGCACTGCGGCGGCACCAGCCACAGGCCGTTTTCCACTTCGCAGCGGATCATGCCGCGCACGGTATAGATCAGCTGCGCCTTTTGATGACGATGCGGCTCGACTTCCCAGTCCTGCTCGATGGTGGAACTCTGCACGGCGAACAGCGGGCGCGGCACCTGATCGATATCGATATTGCGGCGTGGGATCTGGACTTTCATGAGAACAATTCTCAATTTGGCGGAATTGAAAAGTATTATGTCCTGATTGCGCAATGTGGTCTAGCGCCGGTGCCGATAAAGTAAGCGCCAGTCCTAAACCCTTTCGCGAGGAAACTGATTATGTCACTCGATACCGCCGATTTTCCGCTGGTGTGGATGCGCCGAAACGGGCGCGATACCCAGGCCGAGCTGGCTGAATTCAGCGCGCTGCTGGCGCGCGCCGAGCCTTTCGTCCTGATGACCGATCGCAGCGTCGGCGATGAAGGTGAAGAGCACGATCGCGACGCTCGCACTCAGGTGGCGCTGTGGAAGCGCGATAACCGCGCGGCGCTGAAGCGGTGGGCGAAAGGCATGATCATGCTGGAACCGGACGACGCCAAACGCGTGGCGGCGGAAGCATTCGCCGAATACGGCGCCAAATTCTGGGGCTATCCGATACTGGTGGCCGCCGATGAAGCCGCAGGCCGGATGTTGGCGCTGACATTACTGAGCAAATAAGGGGAACACCATGCACCAGCAACAGGTGATTGAGCAGCTGCTGGCCTGGATCGAGCAGAGCCTGGATCAGCCGCTGACGCTGGACGACATCGCCGCCAGGTCCGGCTATTCCAAGTGGCATTTGCAGCGGATGTTCAAGCAGCACACCGGCCATATCCTCGGCACGTACGCCCGCCGCAGAAGGTTGACCGCCGCCGCGCGCGAACTGCGCCTGACCGGCACCAGCGTGGCCTGTATCGCCGATACGTACCAGTTCGATTCGCAGCAGACCTTCACCCGCTGCTTCCGCAAGCAGTTTGGTCTGCCGCCGGCCAGCTATCGTCGCAGCCAGGATTGGTCGAGCTACGGTCTGCAGCCGCCGCTGCGGCTGACCGAAGCGCCGCTGCCGCAGGCCGATATCGTGACGCTGCCCGCCATGCAACTGGTGGGCAACACGCAACGCCGCAGCTTTACGCTGGGGCAGTTGGCGGCTTCCAAATGCGAGCTGCGTCGCCATGCCTGGCGGCAACTGCTGCGGCCGCAGACGCTGCCCGAAGTGATGTATGGCCTTACCAGCCTGGAGATCGACCGGCAGCGTCGGGGCTGCCCGCGCATGGCGTATACCGCCGCTTTGCCGGACGAAGGGGCGGTGGGGGAACGGGTGACCATCGAACAGGGGGAGTACGCCCGTTTCACCTATCAGGGGCAGGCGGAAGGGTTACAAAACTTTATTGTCCGGCTGTATGACACCGCCATGCCGCAGATGAACGCCATCCGCCGGCCAGGGCAGGATATCGAGCGGTTCTACCCGGCGCAGGAGGGCAGTTGCCCGCTTGGCGGCGCGGCGATCCGTTGTGAATATCTGATCCCCATTCGGCGGGCGGAGGCGCTGGCCGCCGCCAGTTAGGCGGCGGTTCTCGCAGAAAATCGCCTTCGTGGCGCGTCAGGTTACAAAAAATTGCGATATTACATCGGTAATGGTTCACACTTTGATTGATGTGCACATATAATGCGCATCCGGTCAAATCCCCCCTGGTTTTTCAGGCCGCAGCGCCGTTGGCTGCCGGCTGAAATTCAACGGGGCAAAGTGGCCGTAGAAACCAATACCCATAATCGCCAGTGGCCTTGACCAACACGAAGATGAAAATGAGCATTCGCGCGTTATTAACCCTGTTTACGGCACTGGTTGCATTCAGCCAGGCTGCCTTCGCCGTCGTCTACCCGCTGCCGCCAAAAGACAGCCGTTTGGTGGGCGAAAATATCCAAATCACCGTACCGGAAGACAGCAAACTGCCGCTGGAGAGCTTCGCCGCCCAGTATCAGATGGGGCTGAGCAACATGCTGGAGGCCAACCCGGGCGTGGATCCGTTCCTGCCGAAGGCCGGCAGCACCCTGACCATCCCGCAACAGCTGATCCTGCCGGACGCGCCGCGTGAAGGCATCATCATCAACAGCGCCGAAATGCGTCTGTACTACTACCCGAAAGGTTCCAACACCGTCGTGGTGTTGCCGATCGGTATCGGCCAGCTGGGTAAAGACACCCCGCTGAACTGGACCACCACCGTGCAGCGCAAGAAAGACGGCCCAACCTGGACGCCGACCGCCAAAATGCGCGCCGAATACGCGGCTGACGGCGAGATCCTGCCTGCGGTGTTCCCGGCCGGCCCGGATAACCCGATGGGGCTGTATGCGCTGTATGTTGGCCGCCTGTATGCCATTCACGGCACCAACGCCAACTTCGGCATCGGCCTGCGCGTGAGCCACGGCTGCGTGCGTCTGCGCGCCGACGACATCAAGTACCTGTTCCAGAACGTGCCGGTCGGCACCCGCGTGCAGTTCATCAACGAACCGATGAAGGCCACCGTCGAACCGGACGGCTCGCGCTACGTGGAAGTGCACAACCCGCTGTCGGCCAACGAAGAGCAGCTGCAATCCAAGGATCCGGTGCCGCTGACCATTTCCGCGCCGGTCGGCAAAGTGCTGATGGACGCCGGCGTCAACCAGAGCGAAGTGGATGCGGCGATCAAGGCCCGTTCCGGTATGCCGGTGAAAGTGAACTGATCGCCTCGGGCTTCAGTGACAATACCAAGAAGACGCCTGCGGGCGTCTTTTTTTATGATTTTTGTACCCTCTGATGAGGCCGGCCTGGGGGGAGAGACAATTAACCGCCATGCCGGCTAACCGTCCTTAAGGCGATCCTATGATTTGCCCTTGTCGGGCCGATAAACAGACAGACATCATGATACATTCACCGGTGAAGGGCGTAGGGACGGTATATCAATGCCAGCACTGTCTTTATAGCTGGCGGAATACCGAGCCTGCTGGCAGAACGGAACGGGAGCATTATCCGCCTGAGTTTCGCATGACTCAGCAGGATATCGATAATGCGCCGGACGTGCCGGCCATTCCTCCTCTTTTGACGAAATGAGACTGAAGGCGGGCAAGCGTCCGTCTTTTATGGAAATCGCGATGATGAATAACGAAGACGTCGTTTTGCTCGATGCCGCCTGGCAGCCTTGCGGGACGATGCCGAAAAATCAGGTGCACACGCACCATACGCCGCTGCATTTGGCCTTTTCATGTTACCTCTTTACCCCAGAGGGCAACGTGCTGGCCACAAGACGTGCGTTGAGTAAAACCGCCTGGCCGGGGGTTTGGACCAATTCCTTTTGCGGCCATCCCTTGCCGCAAGAGGCGCTGGCACAGGCGGTGAGGCGCCGCGCTCAGGTTGAACTGGGCACGGAGGTGGAGCAGATAATGCTGTTGAGCGAGGCATTCAGCTACCAGGCTACCGACGCGTCCGGCGTGATGGAGAATGAAGTTTGCCCGGTATTTGCCGCGCAAATTAAAGGCACGCTCCATGGCAATCCGGATGAGGTTGCGGATTATGCCTGGGTCGAGCTCAATCATTTAATGGCGGCGGTAAAATTAACGCCTTTCGCTTTCAGCCCGTGGATGGTTTCGCAATTGAATACCGAGGCGATAACCTCAGGCTTGAAAGAATATCGGGATGCGATAATGATAACGCGTTCAGCGGGCGCGTAGGGTGAGGTTGGCAATAAAATAAATAGCCACCGCGAGGGTGACTATCTATTCGTGCTTATAGGCTGCCGCCGACCGAGGTCGAGGTGGAGCCGATAGTTTCGCGGAAATGTTTTGCGTAGTCCGCCACTTCCTGCTGCGTATGCGTCAGGCCATACAGCCCCAGCCCCACGCCGCCTGCGACGCCGCCGATAATGGTACCGACCAGTTGGCCGACGGCGCCGGCAATAAAGCCGCCGGCCCCTGCGGATTTGCCTGCAATCAGCGCGCCGGTCATAGCGCCGTCCAGCAACCCATCCCAGGCCGCGTTCAGATCGCCACCGCTAACGTACTGCTCTTCATATTGACTAAGTACTTTCATATACAATCCTTATAAATAAAAGGGTGACTTAGTGAGTTTAATTAATACCGAAAATAACGCTGACGCGCTATTTCAATTTAAAAATATAACAGCTGATAAGCCGTTGGCAATAATATATCCAACGTGGAATATTGTTTGGTTATATATGCGAGTATTTATTTTCTGTCGATATTTTTATGACGGGAATTGAGAATCTTCTTGGCTAAAAAAGGTGATATCACTGGAGGCAGCGGTGGAAAGCATCATAATGCCCTTATTGCGGACGGGCTGAGGCGATTTCTTCTCGTCGTTGCCCTGGGCCCGGTGCGGCTGTCACTATTTTCACATTTCAGGCTCTGCTACCCGTTAGGCGAGTGCGTCCGTCCTGTGATTATTCCATTAAAAACTATAGCTAATTAATAAGTTATATCTTCTTCGTTATCGCCTGCCATTGAAAAAATTCTCGCAAAAAATCCGCACTGTGAAAATAAGATCACACAAGCGTAACAAAAGGTAAACAAACCCCTCCTATATTGGCTGCTTCGCTTTTGTGAGGGAGTGTCATGCGTAACTGGAACGAACCGAAAAAGAACAAAGCGCACATCGAACTGATCCCGATGATCGACGTGATGATGTTTTTATTGGTGTTTTTCGTCTTGATCAGCCTGAACGTCATTCCGGCGCTCGGGTTGAAAACGCAGCTGCCGTCCGCCGGCAGCGCGCAACAGCTGAAACCGCAGAAGAAAGCGATTATCACGCTGGGGGCCGACGAACAGCTGCAGCTGGATGGCCAGCCGATCGCGCTCGACGCGTTGGTCACGACGCTCAAGCAACAGCAGCAGGCCAACCAGACCACCACCATCATCGTCAACAGCGACAAAGGCGTGGCGGTCGAGCGGCTGGTGGCGGTCATGGATAACCTGCGCCAGGGCGGTTTCTTCTCCGTCTCCATCGCGACACGGAAGCTGTGACATGTATCTGCTCTATCGCTCACGTCATCTTTTCAGCTGGTTGCCGGCGCTGATTGTCGCCGGCTGCCTGCTGTTCGTCAGCCAGCAGGCGGCGCTGAAGATCCAGCCGCGCTACGACGAAACCGCCATCGAACTGGCGCTGGTGGAGCCTGAACCGGCGCCTGAACCTCAACCGCAAATGCCGCCGGACCCCCAGCCCGAACCGCCGCCGCCCGAGCCGGAGCCGATCCCCGAACCGGTGGTGCCGGCGCCGGAACCGATCGTGGAAGCCAAGCCGGTGCCGAAACCGCAACCGAAGCCCAAACCCAAGCCGGTGAAAGAGAAAGCCAAACCGGTGGAAAAGCCTAAACCGACGCCGGCGCCCGCCGCGCCGCGCGCGCCGGTCAGTAAACCGGCGGCGCAACCCGCACCGGCCGCCCCGGCGGCGCCGAAGGTGAATGCGCAGGCGATTGAAAACGGCTATCTGCTGGCCTTGCGCCGCGAACTGGAACAGCGCAAGCGCTACCCGACCGGCCGTCAGGCCTCCCTCGAGCGCCCGCAGGGCAACGTCGAGGTATGGCTGGAGGTCGATCGCAGCGGGCGGGTGGTCTCTTCCGGCATCGCCAACAAAGCCGCCAGCATGCTGCTGAATCGCGCGGCGATGAGCAGCCTGCAAAGCATCAGTTCAGTGAAGCCATTCCCGAGCGACGCGTTCGCCGGGCAAACAACCAAAAGATTTACCGCGACGTTCAATTATCAGGCGCCTTAGCGCAAGGGTTAATCGTTTGATTTTTAAGGGATGTACACCATGAAATCGTTCAATCGTTCTGGGATCTATCTGGCGGTGATGTCGGCGATGCTGCCGGGCGCCGCGCTGGCGGCCGACGGCACCGACGTCGGCACCATCAGCGTCAAGGGGCAGTCGCTCGGCGGCGGCATGATGGTGCAGGACGACAGCGCCAAAGCGCGCTCCACCGTCACCAAAGAGGCGATGGACAAAATGCCGTCGGCGGCCAACGCCATCGACAAGCTGAAGTTCACGCCGGGCCTCAACGTCAACAGCAATGACGCCAGCGGCCTGAGCGGCGTGGACTACACCATGCGCGGCATGAACTCGGATCAGATCGGCCTGTCGATGGACGGCATCCCGATCAACGACTCCGGCAACTACGCGGTATACCCGAACCTGCTGGGCGATGCGGAGAACCTGGAAGAGGTGTTCGTCACCCAGGGCTCTTCCGAAGCGGACGGCCCGCATATCGGCTCCAGCGGCGGCAACATCGGCCTGGTAACGCGCCGCCCGGCGAAAGACTTCGGCGGTTTCGTCAAGCAAACGCTGGGCAGCAACAGCCTGAGCAAAACCTTCGCCCGCCTGGACACCGGCGAGTACAACGGCTTCAGCAACTGGCTCTCCTATTCGCACACCGAGGCGAAGAAGTGGCGCGGCGAGGGGCGGCTGTACTCCGACAAGTTCGAGATGAACTCGCTGTACGAAGACGGCAACGGCAACAGCAGCAATCTGGTGATGAAGTACAACCGCCAGAACAACACCAACTACAACACCCTGAGCAAGGCGCAGTTCCAAAACGACGGCCGCGACACCGACTATGCCACCACGCCGGAGTACAACAGCCGCGGACAGTTGAACAAGTATTACAAGCTCGAGCGCAACCCGTTCGAGAACTTCACGCTGTCGTTCACCCAGAAGCTGCAGCTGCGCGACAACCTGTCGCTGACCCTGCAACCGTATTACTACTGGGGCAACGGCGGCAGCTTCAACGGTCAAACCGCGTCGGTATTGTCCAGCACATCGGACAGGGCAGGGCAGTACAATCTCAGCAACCTGAAATCCAACACCTACTACCGCCCGTCGTGGACGCAGACCTGGCGGCCGGGCATCACCACCAAGCTAAAGTGGGACATCAACGATCAGCACAGTCTGGATATCGGTTACTGGTATGAGCGCGCGCGCCAGCTGCAGACCCAGCCGTTCATCAGCATCAAGGGCGACGGCAACCCGTCGCAGATTTGGGGGCCGCCGGGCGGTTCCGATCAGGTGAAGGATGCGAACGGCAACACCGTTCAGGGGCGCAACCAGTACACCATCACCCCGGCGCAGAAGGTGTGGCTGCAGGATACCTGGTTCGCCACGCCGGACTGGACCTTCGTCGGCGGCCTGGCCTATCAGTACGTGGAACGTAAAGGGGACAATCGCGGCAGCCTGTACAACGCGCCGGAGAAACGCAAAGCCACCTATCATGAATTCCTGCCGAACTTCAGCGCCAGCTATAAGGTGAACCAGGAAAACCAGGTGTTCTACAACCTGACGCGCAACATGCGCACGCCGCCGAACTATGTGCTGTACAACGTCGGCGATTCGCTCAGCACCAAGCCGGAGCTGAGCTGGAACCACGAGCTGGGCTGGCGCTTCCAACAGGAAGACATGCTGCTGAGCGCCACGCTGTTCTACATGCGCTACAGCGATCGCCAGATCTCCACCACCAACGCGGCCGGCGACTACGAGATGATGAACATCGGCAACGTGGAGAACAAAGGGCTGGAGCTGGAGTGGAGCGGCCAACTGCCGCATAACTTCAACTACTACACCTCCTATACCTATACCCAATCGAAGCAGAAGAGCGACATCGTCAGCAACGGCGGGTTGCCGCTGCCGACCTCCGGCAAAGAGGTGCCGAACGTGCCGAAAAACCTGCTGAACATGACGCTGGGTTATGACGACGGCCTGTACTACGGCAGCGTCAGCGGCAAGTACGTCAGCGCGTTCTATGGCGATCTGACCAACGACGAGAAGATCGGCGGGCGCACGGTGTTCGATCTGGCGGCGGGGGTGCATCTGCCGGTGGACAAGAAAATCGTCAAAAGCGCCGCGCTGCGTTTTGGCATCAGCAACCTGTTTGACAAGGAATACCTGACCTCGGTGCGCACCACCACCTTCAACGCGGCGCCCTACGGCGGCGTGAAGGCCAGCACCCCGTATTACAACGTCGGCGAAGAACGCACCTTCAGCGTCTCGCTGGAAGCCACCTTTTAACTGAATGCCCCGCCGTCTGCCCGGCGGCGGGGAAGAGGAACCCTGTATGGACGCCAATCTGTTGCACGACATTATTTTCTACGTGATGTACGCCGCGCTGGCGATCGCGCTGGTGATCATCATCGAACGTACGCTGTACTTCGCCTATACCCAGCGCCAGGCGCGCAGGCTGGAGCAGGCGCTGACGCCGGACGTGCGCCGCGCCGCCGATCTGCCCGACGCGCTGACGCAGCGCAACAGCCTGCCGATGGCGGTGATCGCGCCGGTATTGGCGCAGAAGCACCGCGCCGGCGATCGTGAAACGATCGGCGATCTGATCGACGCCCAGTACCTGCTGAGCAAGCCGCCGATGGCGCGCGGCCTGTGGCTGCTGGAAACCGTGGTCACCGCCGCGCCGCTGCTGGGGCTGCTGGGCACGGTGATGGGGATCATCGAAACCTTCAAGGCGCTGGCCGCCTCGGGGGTGTCCGAGCCGAGTCTGGTGTCGGCCGGCATGGGCACCGCGCTGTACGCCACCGGGCTGGGCATCGCCATCGCGCTGCTGTGCCTGGTGGCCAACAATTTCCTGCAGAGCCGTATGGAGCGCATCAACGAACTGCTGAAGGTGCTGCTGATCCGCGCCGGTCAGCCGGCCAGCCGTCCGGAGAGCGGCAGCGGCGAACAATGGGTTGACAGCGGAGCGCCGCGCTATGCCTAATGGCCATCCAGTACGGCGGCCGAGAGGCCGCCTTTATACGGCATTGTGGAGCGGTTGTTTGTTGATGTTGAGCCAGAGCGCTGCGGCGCGTTTTGCTATTCCCGGTTACGAGCTGGTGTACACCGCGCCGGTGGAAACCGCGCTGCAGGCCGACGACCTGCGCAACACCGCCGAGGTATGGCGCGAGATGTTCGACGCGGCGAAAACCCGCATCGATCTGGGGCAGTTCTACGTGGCGAATCAGGACGGTTCGCTGCTGGACGGCGTGCTGCAGCACCTGAAGGCGGCCGGCGAACGCGGGGTGAAAATCCGCTTTTTGCTGGAAGAGAAGGGCATTCGCCTCTCCACCGCCGAAACGCTGGAACAGCTGAAGGCGATCCCCAATCTGGAGCTGCGCATCATCCCATACCAGAAGCTGAGCGGCGGCATTCTGCATGCCAAGTATCTGCTGGTGGACGGCGAGCAGGCGTTCGTCGGCAGCCAGAACTTCGACTGGCGCGCGCTGGAACACATTCACGAAACCGGGCTGCGCATCAGCGACGCCAGGGTGGTGGGGCAGATCCAGGCGATCTTCGAACAGGATTGGCGGGCGCAGGCGCTGCTGGCGCAGGATAAGCCGGTGCCGACGCTGCCCGATTCGCCGCCGACGGCGCCCCCGCAGGGCAACTATCTGGTGGCCAGCCCGCGCGCCTACAACCCGGCGGGCGTGCTCGATTCGCAGGCCGAGCTGCCGCGTCTGCTGGCTGACGCCAAGCGGCGGGTGCGGGTGCAGGTAATGGATTACGCGCCGCTGTCGTTTGGCCCGGAGCGCAGTCGCCCCTTCTATGCGGTCATCGACAACGCGCTGCGCGGCGCGGCGGCGCGCGGCGTGCAGATCGAGTTGATGGTAGCCAACTGGAACACCAAAAAGCCGGATATCGCCTGGCTGAAGAGCCTGGCGCTGGTGCCGAACGTGCAGATCAAGGTGGTGACCATTCCGCCGGCCAGCAGCGGCTTCATCCCGTTTGCCCGGGTGATCCACAGCAAGCTGATGACCATCGACGATGAGATTGCCTGGGTGGGCACCAGCAACTGGACCGGCGGCTATCTGGACAACTCGCGCAATCTGGAGCTGGTGCTGCACAGCACGGCGATGAGCGGGCGGTTGGACAGGCTGTACCAACAGCTGTGGGACAGCGTCTACGCCGAGCCGTTGAAGCTGGATTACGATTACCCGACGCCCAAACCGGGCGGCGAATCCTGATAATCAGGGCGCGTTAACCCGCGCCCCGCGTTGTTTACCGCCGCCAGCCGGCCTTCTCCAGCGCCGTCACCAGCTGTTCGGCGCTCAATCCTTCCGCCCGATGGCCGTTGCCGCTGACGGTATTGGCCGCCAGCAGCGCATTGACGATCGCCTCTTCCACCGCTTCCGCCGCCGCGGCGAACAGCGCCGAAATGTAGTCGTTGTTCACCATGCGCAGCGGTGTGGTGAAATCGCCTTTATTGGCGTAGTCGGCGGGCGGCAGGCCGTCGTTGCCGGTGGCGAAGGCGATAAAGATATCGCCGCTCGAATCCTCGGTGCCGCCGCCGGTGCGGGCGATGCCGATGCTGGCGCGCTGCGCCAGCCGCGCGCACTGGTGCGGCAGCAGCGGCGCGTCGGTCGCCAGCGCCACCACGATGGAGCCCATGCCGGGATGCGGCAACTGCGGCGTGAACGGCGAGGGGAGATGCCCCAGATGCCGGCCCACCGGGTAACCGCCGACCAGCAGCGACTCGCGCTTGCCGTGGTTGGCCTGTACGATGGCGCCCACCGTCCAGCCGCCTTGATCGGCAGGCAAGCGGCGCGAGGCGGTGCCGCTGCCGCCTTTGAATTCATGGCAGATCATGCCGCTGCCGCCGCCGACCGCGCCTTCCTGCGGCAAGCCGCCCTGGGCCGCCTGCTGCGCCTGGCGCACGTGCTCGGCCTTGACGTGAAAGCCGTTGATGTCGTTGAGCAGGCCATCGAAGGTTTCCATCACCACCGGCATATTCCAGTACACCGCGTTGTCGCTCGCGGGCAGCGTTTCACGCTCCAGCGCGATCAGCGCATCGCGCACTACCCCCACGCTGTGGGTGTTGGTGAAAGCGATCGGGCTGGTCAACAGGCCCGCTTCTCGCACCCATTCCAGGCCGGTGGCGTCGCCGTTGCCGTTCAGCACGTGCACGCCGGCGAAGCAGGGCGCGTGGCGAGCGGAGCCGGGGCGCGGTTCGATCACCGTCACGCCGGTGCGCACGCTGCGCCCGTCCGCCAAATCGGCATGAAGGCTGGCATGGCCGACGCGCACGCCGGGCACGTCGGTGATGGCGTTCAGCGGGCCGGGCGTGCCCTGGCCGATGGTGATGCCCAGATCCTGAGCGCGCTGCGTCATGGTTATTCTCCTTCTATTGAGGGGGTGGCGAGGGGCGCCGTCTGGCGGCCGCGCAAGTGGTTCAGCGCCAGCCCGAAGCCGATGATGCCGGCAATGATAATAAAGTCTTTCAGGCTGCTGGCGATCAAAATCGTCCACAGCACGTACAGGCAGCACAGCAGCGCCGCCGCCACCGGCAGCGGCCACAGCGGCATCAGGTACGGGTGATGGAAGTGGCGGCGACGGCGGCTGATCAGCGCCGCCACCGCCATGATGATGTACACCAGCAGCAGCAGGATCACGGTGAATGAGGTCAGCGATTCGAGGTCGGAGCAAAACGCCAGCAGCGCCGAGGGGACGCCGAACAGCAGGGTGGCGATCCAGGGGGTGCCGAAGCGCGGGTGGATGATTTTCAGCGCGCGGTTGAACGTCGGCAGCCAGAAGCCGTCGCGCCCGCTGGCGAACATCATGCGGCTGAACTGCGCCACGATGGCGATGATGGCGTTGAATACCGACAGGTAGATCGCGCCGCTCACCACCCGCGCCAGCGTCGGGCCGCCGAGCTGGGTGACCACATAACCGACCGGATCGGCCTGTTTGGCCATCTCCGCCAGCGACGGCGAGCCGATCAGCAGGGCGGTGAACGGCACCAGTTCCACCAGCACCACGATGACCAGCGTCAGCATGATCGCGACCGCCATCGGTTTGCCCTGCTCGCGCATATCTTCCGCCATGTACACCGCCGCGCCGTAGCCGTTGTAGGAGAACAGCGCGACCCCGACCATGGCGACGATCAGCGGCAGCGAAACCGGCGCCAGGCTGCCCTGCGCGTCCAGCATCACCGGCGCGGTGAGGATCTCCGCGCTTTGATGCGGATGGCTGAAACCGAGCCAGGCGATCAGCGCCAGCACCGCCACTTCCACCACCAGAAAGGCGCCGGTCAGCAGGGCGTTGGCCTTGATGTTGAAAATGGCGCAGGCGCCGCCGATCAGCACGGTGATCATGCCAGCGGTGGAGGCGTCGAATGAGGTGCCCAGCGCGGTATTCAGATAGGGCACGGCGCCGGTGGCCAGCACCGCCGGCACGAACAGCGCGGCGCTGAGAATAAACAGATAGGTCTGCAACCCGCAAAGGGTGCCGAACAGGCGTTTGATGATGCTGTATTCGCCGCCGGCGCTGGGGTGCGCGGCGCCGAGCTCGGCATAGCACAGCGCGATGGTGGCGGCGACGCAGGCGGCGATCAGAAACGACAGAAAGGCGCCGCTGCCGGCGCTGGCGATCGCCAGCGGCGCGATGACGAAGATCGAGCTGGCCGGCGTTACGCCGGAAGCGGTGATCATCACCACGTCGAGGACGCTGAGATTGCCTTTGAAAGTGTGTTCAGGGGCGGACTCTTTCATGGTTAACGACTCCATTAACGTGTGAGTGAGTAATTGTTTTGCTGCACAGGCTGTACGCAGAAATCAAATGGAGCGCGCTAAATGCCGGGGAGCGTTGCTCCCCGGAAGTTTATTGTTCTTATGTGTTACCCCTGCCCCGACGGGAAGCTGAAGCTGGCGCGGCGGGCATCACCGGAGGCCGGCCAGCGCTGGGTAATGGTCTTGCGTTTGGTGTAGAACCTGACCGCGTCCGGGCCGTAGGCGTGCAGATCGCCGAACAGCGAGCGCTTCCAGCCGCCGAACGAGTGGTAGGCCACCGGCACCGGCAGCGCCACGTTGATCCCCACCATGCCGACCTGAATGCGGCTGGAGAAGTAGCGCGCCGCTTCACCGTCACGGGTAAACAGACAGGTGCCGTTGCCGTATTCATGGGCGTCGATCAAGGCCATCGCCTCCTGCAGCGACGCCGCGCGCACCACGCCGAGCACCGGGCCGAAGATCTCCTCCTGATAGATGCGCATGCCGGGCGTCACGCGGTCGAACAGCGTCGGGCCGAGGAAATACCCCTGGCTGGGGCGGCCGTCGGCGTCCGTCACGCGCAGTTCGCGGCCGTCCACCAGCAGCTCGGCGCCTTCGGCCACGCCCTGATCGATATAGCCTTTCACCTTCTGATAATGCTGTTGAGTCACCAGCGGCCCCATGTCGTTGCGGTTGTCGCTGCCGGGGCCGACGCGCATGGCGGCCATCTGTTGCCGCAGCCCGGCGATCAGCGCGTCGGCGGTGCCGTCGCCCACCGCGACCACCAGCGGGATGGCCATGCAGCGCTGGCCGCAGGAGCCGAACGCCGCGCCCATCAGCGCGCCGACCGCGCCGGGGATATCGGCGTCCGGCAGCACCACCGCGTGGTTTTTGGCGCCGCCCAGCGCCTGCACCCGTTTGTTCTGGCCGCAGCCGGTGTGATAGATGTGTTCTGCGACCGGCGTCGAACCGACGAAGCTTATCGCCTTCACGCGTCCGTCATGCAGCAGCGTCTCCACCGCTTCGCGATCGCCGTTGACCACGTTGAGCACCCCCGGCGGCAGCCCGGCCTCCGCCGCCAGCCGCGCGATATACAGCGCGGCGGAAGGGACGCGCTCGGAAGGCTTCAGCACGAAGGTATTGCCGCAGGCGACCGCCATCGGCCACATCCACAGCGGCACCATCGCCGGGAAGTTGAACGGGGTGATGCCCGCTACCACCCCGAGCGGTTGAAACTCGCTCCAGCTGTCGATGCCCGGGCCTGCCTCTTTGCTGTGTTCGCCTTTCAGCAGTTCCGGCACATAGCCGGCGTATTCGATATTCTCGATGCCGCGTTGCAGTTCGCCCAGGGCGTCGCTGAGCACTTTGCCGTGCTCGGCGGTGATCAATTGGCAGATGGCGTCGGCGTGCTGCTCCAGCAGATCCTTGAGCTTCATCATGATGCGCGCGCGCTTCAGCGGCGGCGTGTCGCGCCAGGCGGGATAAGCCTGCTCGGCGGCGGCGATGGCGCGCTCCACCGTGGCGCGATCGGCCAGCAGCACCTCCTGCGCCGATTGGCCGGTGGCCGGGTCGTAAACCGGCTGGCTGCGTTCGCCGCCGGCGGCGGGTTCGCCGTTGATCCAATGGGTAATGGTCATGGTTCGCTCCTTATTCGGTGGCGTTGAGGGCATCGCCGACGGCGTTGATCAGCGCATCGATCTGCGCTTCGCTGCTGATGAACGGCGGCGCCAGTTGCAGGGTGTCGCCGCCGTAGCGCACGTAAAACCCGCTTTCCCAGCAGCGCATCGCCGCTTCGAAGGGCCGCCGCGCCGGTTCGCCGGGCCGCGCCGCCAGCGTGATGCCGGCCGCCAGGCCGATATTGCGAATGTCGGCGACGTGTTTGGCCCCCTGCAGGCTGTGCACCGCGCGCTCGAAGTAGGGCGCCAGCGCCTGTACGCGCTCCACCATTTGTTCGCGCTGCAGGATGTCCAGCGTCGCCAGCGCCACCGCGCAGCTGACCGGATGGGCGGAGTAGGTGTAACCGTGCGGGAATTCGAGCTGGTAGTCCGGCTCGCCGCCGTTCATGAAGGTTTGGTAGATCTCCGGCCGCACCACCACTGCGCCCATCGGCTGCGCGCCGTTGGTCACCTGTTTGGCGATGTTCATGATGTCCGGCGTGACGCCGAACGCCTCGGCGCCGGTCATCGCGCCGCAGCGGCCGAAGGCGGTGATCACTTCGTCGAAGATCAGCAGAATGTCATGCTGGGTACAGATCTCGCGCAGGCGCTGCAGATAGCCGACCGGCGGCACGATCACCCCGGCGGAGCCGGAGAACGGTTCGACGATCACCGCGGCGATCGTCGAAGCGTCGCGCAGCGCGATGATGCGGTTGAGCTCTTCCGCCAGCTCCGCCCCCTGTTGCGGCATGCCGCGCGAAAAGGCGTTGCCGGCCAGCAGGGTGTGCGGCAGATGGTCCGCCTCGGCGCCGGCGCCGAACGCCTTGCGGTTGCCGGCGATGCCGCCGACCGAGATGCCGCCGAAGTTAACGCCGTGGTAGCCCTTTTCCCGGCCGATAAAGCAGGTTTTGCCCGCCTGGCCTTTGGCGCGCCAGTAAGCGCGCGCCATTTTCAGCGAGGTGTCCGCCGCTTCCGAGCCGGAGCCGGTGAAGAACACGTAATCCAGCCCCGCCGGCGTCAGCGCCTTGATTTTGTTGGCCAGCTCGAACGACAGCGGGTGGCCGAACTGAAACGCCGGCGAGTAATCCAGCGTCGCCAACTGGCGCTGGGCGGCGTCGGTGATTTCCTGCCGGCCGTGCCCCAATCCGCAGCACCACAATCCGGACAGGCCGTCGAAAATCTTTCTGCCGTCGTGGCTGGTGTAATACGCCCCTGCGGCCTGAGTAATGATGCGCGGCTGCGCTTTAAAATTGCGGTTGCCGGTAAAAGGCATCCAATGGGCTTCTAACCCTTCGGCATCGAGACGATTAAGCGAATAATTTTCAGCGGCCATGTTTTCCTCCGGGCAGGAAAATAAGTGCGATTAATTAAATAAAATGAGTTGTTAACGAATTGTTGTACGAAATTGACTATGTACCGCTTGTTCTCTACTGTGAATAATCATATGTCGAAACTTACTTAAGGTTTTATGCAAGTAAAAAAGCGCGCGTTGCTGGGACAATTGTCGGATATGGATCTGCGTTTGCTGCGGGTATTCAAGGCCGTGGTCGACTGCGGCGGCATGAGCGCCGCCGAACTGGAGCTGAATATCAGCCTGTCGACCATCAGCAAGCACATCAAGGATCTGGAGCAGCGGCTGGGCCTGACGCTGTGCCAGCGCGGGCGCGAGGGCTTTGCGGTCACCGACGAGGGGCTGATTATCTACCAGGAAACCGTCAACCTGCTGGCGGCCACCGAGGCGTTCCGGCGCGGGGTGGACGAGGTGCACCAGCGCATGGGCGGGCAGCTGCACGTGGCGATATTCGACCATACGGTCAGCAATCCGCAGGCGCAGATCGGCCGGGCCATCGCGTTATTCAGCGAGCGCGCGCCGGAGGTTTCTTTGCAAATGTACGTGGAGCCGATTAATACCATTGAACGTGGCGTTATTGACGGGCAATTTCAGGTTGGCGTTATTCCCATGCACCGCAGCGCGGAAAGTTTATCTTATCATTCGTTATTCAGTGAGAGGATGTTCTTATATTGCGGTGCGCAGCATGAATTATTTTCCGCCCGCCATGAAACATTAAATTGGGATCTGCTGCACAATTATGCTTTCGCCGGATTGGGCTACCATTCGCCGAATATGGAACTGAGCCTGCAGCAACATTTGCATCGCAAGGCGACGGGGTTCGCGCAAGAGTCGATCGCCACGCTGATCCTGTCCGGCAAATACGTCGGCTTTTTGCCGGATCACTACGCGGCGTTTTTTGTGGCGCAGAACCTGATGCGGGCGATCAAACCGGCGCTGTTCCGCTATCACTGCGAGTACTCCAGCGTGCTGCGCCGCTCGCCGGTGCCGCAACGGGTGGTGAAGCTGTTCCATGAGTGCCTGCTGGCGGCCCACGGAACAGCGTGACGCTTACTGCTCTTTCTTCTTGCCGAAGATTCTGATCAGCGCGCCGACCAGGATGCCGACCGCGATGCCGGCGAAGATCCAGCCGATGATGCCCATTTCCTTAACTCCTGCTAGTGCGTTGATCTGATTATATAATCATTCGACGCGAAACGCCTCTTCGATCATCCGTTGCCGCTGCGCCGGCGCATAGTCGATCCAGGAATTCTTGCTGTTGGATTTCTCCAGCGCCACCGCCAGCTCCTGGCCGGAAATCGGCAAATCGTCCTGCCAGAACGGCGCGATGGCGTGGCGGGTGATGAAATCGGTCAGGTAGCTCTCCGGGCTGCCCTGCCAGTGCGGGTACAGTCTGGCGGCCAGCTCGGCCATCAGCGCGCGCTGCTGCGGCTGTTCGCTGGTTTCCAACAGGGCGAGGAACGGCAGCAGCAGGCGACCGCAGACCTGCCCGTGATGGTAGTCGCGCAGCGCGCCGATCTCGCCGGCGATGCCGTGAATGACCCCCAGCCCGGCGGCGCTCAGCGTCAGTCCGCCGAGGTAGGAAGCCTGCATAATGGCTTCGCGCGCCGCGTCGCTGCGGTTAAGCGCCGGCCAGGCGGCGAGGAAGTGGCGGATGCCGCTCAGCGACATATCGCGCGTCATGGCGCCGGCGGTTTTCGACAGATAGGCCTCGAACAGGTGGGTGAAGGCGTCGATAGCGCAGTAGGCCAGCACCTTGTCCGGGGCGCCCGCCAGCAGCTGCGGATCGAGAATGGCGGTGTGCGGCACGAAGTTGTTATGACGCAGCGAGGCTTTCACCTTGCTGACCTGGGTATCGGTGATCACCGCGTTCTGCGTCACCTCGCTGCCGGTGCCGGCGGTGGTGGGAATGGCGATCAGCGGCAGGGTGGCGCCGCTGATTTTGCTGTCGCCCACCTTTTCCATATAGCGCAGCGTTGGCAGCGGATGCTCAACCAGCGCGGAGAACGCTTTGGCGGCGTCCAGCACGCTGCCGCCGCCGATGGCCACCACGCGCCGCGCCTGGCCGCGCCAGCGCGCCACCCAGGCGTCGATTTCCTGCGGCGACGCCTCGTGGCTGACGATTTCGGTGCCGATGAGCAGCGGCGCCAGCGCTTCGCGCAGGCCGGCGTACACCGGGCCGTTGAGAAAAGAGCGGCAGCTGAACAGCAGCGTCGGCTGCGGGTCGGCAAGCAGCAGCGGCGGCAGCTGCTGGATGCTGCCGTGGCCGAACCAGGTCTGGCGGTTGGCGATGATGTGGCTGACGGACATGAGGTCTCCTTGACGGCGTTGCAGGTCGCGATGCCACAGCATAAGCCAGCGGGCGCGGAGCGGCCACCGCTTTCCCCGCCGCGGCAACCTGTGAGTTGTTTAACATGTAAACGATCGTGCTCTTGCATTTCGGCGCTGCGGATGCTTTTTTTAACAGTACCGGCCGCCATGCGGCCGACCCCATCCGGAATCGGTAGGTTGTTAATGTATTAATAATGGCGAGGCGGGTATGGAAATTCAGGTTGAACGCTTGTCTGCGGTGATCGATGCGGTGGCCAGCCCGCGCTTTTATCCCAGCCTGTTGAATTGGCTGGAAGGGTTCTTCGCCTTCGACAACGCCATCGTCTATGCCTTCGAACGCGGTCGGCCGCCGCATTGCCTGATCAAAACCGAGCGGGAAAACAGCGATGCGGTCAACCAGCTCTACCAACAGGGCGCCTACCTGCAGGATCCGTTTTACCGCGCGCTGAGCGACGGCGGCGAAGGTGAGGTGCTCACGCTGCGCCAGCTGGCGCCCTGCGGGTTTTATCACAGCGACTATTATCGCAATTTTTATCGCAAGACCGGCTGGCACGACGAGGCCGGCGTGCTGCTGCAGCTGACGCCGGAGCGCGGGCTGGGGGTGTTCTTCGGCTCGGCGCGCCGCACGGTGGCGGTGCGCTACCCGCAACGGGCGGATCTGCGCAGCGCGTTGACGCTGGTGAAAAGCGTGGCTCGGTTGCACGGTGAGGTGGTGGCGGCGCCGGCCGAGGACGCGACGGTGAACAGCGACGGCGCCCAGGCGCGCTATCTGCTGACGCCGCGCGAGCGCGAGATCGTCGATCTGATCCTCGCCGGCTGCGGTTCGCCGCAGATTGCCGACCGGCTGTTCATCAGCCTCGGCACGGTAAAAAACCACCGCAAGAACATCTACGGCAAGCTGAACATCGGTTCGCAGGCCGAACTGTTCAGCCTGCTGCTGACCGCCCCGCAGCGGCGAAGCGCGTGAATGTTAATTTTTTGTAGCGAATGTCCCTAAGGGGACATAGCGGACGATCCCACCGCTCCCGATAATCCGATGTCATGGCATAGGCAATCGGGAGTGCGGCAGTGAACAACGAAATCGAGTCCTTAACCTACTACGCGGCGACCAAAAAATACGATCTGCGCTTCCCGACGCTGGAAGAGGATCTGGACGTTGACGTGGTGATCATCGGCGGCGGCTTCTCCGGCATCAACACCGCGCTGGAGCTGGCGGAGAAGGGCATCACCAACATCGCCATTCTCGAGGGCCGCTATCTGGGCTACGGCGGCACCGGGCGCAACGGCGGCCAGGTGATGGCCGGCATCGGCCACGATCTGGAGAAGATCAAACGCCACGTCGGCCCGTCCGGGCTGGAAACCATCTTCAAGATCAGCAACCTCGGCGCCGGCATTATCCGCGAGCGCATCAAGAAATATGACATCGACGCCGACTTCTGCTTCGGTTACGGCTACCTCGGCAGCAATGCGCGCCAGGAGAAGACCCTGCGCGGCTGGCTGAAGGAGTTCAGGGCGGTAGCGCCGCAGGAGGAGATTGAACTCTACACCGGGGCGGAGGTGAAGCAGGTGGTGGGCTCCGATGCCTACACCTGCGCGCTGAAACACATGGGTGGCGGCCACGTGCATTCGCTTAACCTGTTGCTGGGCGAGGCCAAGGCGCTGAGCGGCTACGGGGTGAAAATCTTCGAGAACAGCAGCGTGCTCAACGTCGAGTATGGCCCGCGCATCACGGTGCGCACCGCCATGGGCTCGGTGCGCGCCAACAAGATGCTGTGGGCCTGCAACGGCTTTCTCAACGGCATGGAGCCGCAGATCTACCGCAAGACCATCAATACCTACGCCTTCCAGCTGGCCACCGAGCCGCTGTCTGACGATCTGATCCGTCAGATCAGCCCGATCCGCGGCGCCTACAGCGACATCCGCCCGGTGATCGACTATTACCGGGTGACCAACGAGAACCGGCTGCTGTTCGGCAGCGCCACCCGCCTGATCGAATACTTCCCGTCGGATCTCAAGGCCTGGAACCGCAACCTGATGCTGAAGGTGTTCCCGTACCTGAAAGACGTGAAGATCGATTTGGCCTGGGGCGGCCCGCTGTGCTGCAGCGCCAACCTGTTCCCGCAGATAGGCACGCTGCCGGATCGCGACAACGTATTTTACGTGCAGGGCTACTCCGGCTTCGGCGTGACGCCGAGCCACATCGTGTGCAAGGTGCTGGCGGAGGGCATGAGCGAAGGATCCGATCGCTACGATCTGATGAGCTCGATCCCGCACGTCAACATTTTCGGCAAGGACAAGCTGCGGCGGGTGATGACCACCGCCGGCAAGGTTTGGCACCAGACATCCGGCTACTGGAAAGGCCGCCGTTAACCCTCAGAGGAGAATCACATGAAACCGTTACTGCTTAAACAACCGCTGCCGGAACTGCTGGAGATCGGCAGCGTCAGCAACCTGGGCGCCACGGTGATCGCCGGCACGCCGAACGTCGGCGTGGCCAGCATCTTCGGCGAACCGACCGACAACCTGAACTGCGGCGTGTTCAGCTGCACCCGCGGCAGCTTCGTGATGGAGTACCCGTTCGCCGAGCACGCCACGGTGTGGGAAGGCAGCGCCACCCTGACCAACGAACGCACCGGCGAGTCGGTGCAGTATCAGGTCGGCGACTCCTGGTTCGTCGAGAAGGGCACCCCGGTGCGCTGGGACATCACCTCGGACCGCTTCGTCAAACACTACCTCGCCATCGTCGAGGGCTGACGCTTTTATGCCCCCTCAGCATGCTGAGGGGGAACGCCTTAGCCCAGCGCCCGCGCAATAAAATCGGTCACCCGCTTGAGGATCTGATCCTTATTGGTTTCGTTAAAGCTCTCGTGCCGCCCGCCTGCATTGATCAGCTGTTCGAAGTCGTCGCCCCGCAGACGATCGAGCGCGGTTTGCGTTTCGCTCATCAGCACCAGCCGATCGTCGTCGCCGTGGATCCACAGCGTGGGCAGCGCGCCGAAGCCCGGCCCGGCGTTGATAGCGGCGAGCATTCGCTGCATGGTGCGCAGGGTGGGACGCTTGAACGGCCCGTGCCACACCAGCGGATCCTCCTGATAGGCCGCGCCGACCGCCGGATCGCGCGCCAGGGTGGCGGTATCCAGCGGCGCGTCGGGGATCGTCGGCAGTTCGGCCAGATCGGAGATCGCCGTTCTGTCGCCGAGCAGCGGGCCGGACAGCACCAGCGCGCTCACCTCCTCGCCATGGCGCTGCACGTAGCGGGTGGCGATCATGCCGCCCATCGAGTGGCCGATCACCACCAGCGGCAAGGTGGGATATTGCTGCCGGAAATGGCTGACCACGCGCTGCACGTCGTCGACCACGGCGTCATAATCTTCGATCAGCACGCGCTCGCCCTGCGACAGGCCGTGGCCGAGATGGTCGGGGCCGAACACCCGCGCGCCCTGCGCCTGCAGCGTGCGCGCCACGTATTGATAGCGGCCGAGGTGCTCGCCGTAGCCGTGCACCAGCAACGCCAGATAGCGCGGCTTGTCGTTTCCCCAGTCGTGCACGGCGATGTCGCCATGACGGCCTTTGATAAAGCTGACGGTTTGTTCGGACATGTTATTGTTCTCATGGTGGTAGGGTTGCCCTTCAGCGTAGCGGCTGGCGGCGAGGTTGTCAGGGGCGCCGGGTGCGGCGCCCGCAGAGAGGGGGGTTACAGGCCGAACTGGCGTGCCAACGCGTCGAGCGCTTCACGCTGGAAGCGGTTGAACGCGTCGCGCGGCTGCTGTTGCTGGATGAACGCCAGCAGCGGATCCTGCACTTCCGTGCGCACGCCGCTCAGCTGTTCCATCACCGCCAGCCCGCAGAACGGCACGTAGGATTCGGCGTAGCCGCCTTCATGCACCATCACCAGTTTGCCGCCGCACAGCCGATCGGCGGCCTCCTGCACCAGCGCGGTCATGGCGCGGAAGCTGTCGCTGTGCAGCTGCATGCGCGCCAGCGGATCGAGCGCGTTGGCGTCGTAACCGCAGGCGACGATGATCATTTCCGGCTCGAATTTTTCCAGCGCCGGGATGATGATGCGCCGCATGGCGTGCAGGTAGCCGTCGTCGCCGGCGCCGGCCAGCATCGGCACGTTGACGTTGCAGCCCGCCCCGGCGCCTTCACCGCGATCCTGTTCGCCGGAATAGCCCGCCGGGAAGCAGCCGTCCTGATGCAGCGACAGCGTCAGCACGTCGCCGCGCCGCCAATAGATGTGCTGGGTGCCGTTGCCGTGGTGCACGTCCCAGTCGAGCACTGCCACTTTTCCGAGGCCGTAACGGGCCTTGGCGCGCTCGATGGCGATCGGGATATTGGCCAGGAAGCAGAAGCCCATCGATTGATCCGGCAGGCAGTGGTGGCCCGGCGGGCGCGACAGCGCATAGGCATTATCCAGCTCGCCCTGCAGCACCGCCTCCACCGCCGCGCAGGCCAGCCCGGCGGAGAGTTTGGCGATTTCATAGCTGCCCGGCCCCAGCGGCGCCTCTTCCCCCAGCAGGCCGCCGCCGCTGTCGCTCACCTGTTTGAAGCGCTGCAGATAGTGGGCGGGGTGGATGCGTAGCAGGTCTTCTTCCGTCGCTGGTTCGGCGCTCAGCAGGGTGAGCTGGCGCGACAGGCCGGACACGTCCATCAGGTTCTTCATGCGCCGTTTGGTTTCCGGCGATTCGGCATGGCCGGCGCCCGAGGGCGGTTGCACCCAGCCGCCGACCGGCAGGGTGGTGGCGTGCAGGCCGGTGCTGTGCCAGAAACAGCGTTCATCAAACAAGAAACCGGTTGTTCTTTTCACCTTTCTCCTCCTGTTATACGGCGCGGTGCGCGCGGTGCAGCCAGCGAAATCAACAGCAGCGACAGCAGCGCGCAGCCCAGCGCGCCGAACAGCAAGGCGTTGAAACCACCGGAAGATTCGATCAGATAGCCGGCCAGCGTCGGGCCGATGGCCATGCCGCCGCCGATCACCAGGTTGATGCCGTTCATCAGCTTGCCGTCGTTATCCAACCCGGCGACCCGCGCCAGAATGAACGGCAGCACGAAGGTCCAGGTGAATTTGAACAGCAGGGCCGCCAGGGCGAAGCGCAGCAGCAAGGGTTGACCCACCAGCAGCGCCACGCTGGCTAGCAGCAGGGCGTAACCGAGCGCGATCGGGCGCCCGCCGCCGAAGCGCGCGCCGATCAACGCTGCGGCGCCGGCGCCGACGATGCCGAGCAAGGTGGCGACGGCCAGCACCTGGCCGCTGTGGGCCGGCGACAGCCCGGCGCCGGCGGCGATGCCGCCGATAAAGGTCCAGACCGCGCTCAGGCTGATGTAAAAGGTCAGCACCGCCAGCACGGCGCACAGCTTGCGCGTCGGCGAGGCGGCGGGGCCGCTGCGGGCGGCGCGGGCGGCGGTGAAACCGTTGGGAAACGCCGGGATGAGCGGCAGGCAGCACAGCATGATGGCGGCCAAAATCAGGTAAACCGCCATCAGGCCGAAGTGCGCGAACAGCGGCGGCAGCGCCAGCAGCCCCACCGCGCCCAGCACCAGCTGGCCGAGCACCCAGAAGGCATAGACGCGGCTGGGATTGGCGGTGCCGGCGGCGCAGGTGATGCACAGGATCATCAGGGTGCCGCCCGCCAGCGAGGCGATAAAGCGCAGCGGCAGCAGCAGGGTGAAATTCTGCACCAGCGCCGAAGCCAGGTTGCCGGCGATAAACACCAGCGCCGACAGCGCAGCGACCCGCCGCCAGTTGATGCGCCCGATCCACCACCACGCCGGCAGCGTGGCCAGGCTCATGGCGCCGAGTTCGGTGGAGAACAGGCGGCCGATCTGCGCCGGGCCGAGCTGCCACTGCGCGGCGAGCTGGGCGGCCACGGCGGGGGCGGTCATCAGAATGCCCGGCGCGATGGCGGCGAAGACGATAATGGCGGTCAGCAGCCGCGGCGGGCAGGGGAGCGCGCCGGCGGCGGGCGCGGAAACCGAATCACTGGACATAAACCTTATTCCCCAAGCGTTGAGTGACGATGAAATATCCCGCCCGGCCCGATTGCGGGCAGGGGGGAGCCGCGCCATAAATGGCGAATACGTTTTGGCGTTATTTTCCGGCCGTCGGCAGCGGCGGCCGTTATCGGGCGTTAACCGTGGGCGAGAAAGCCGCCGGCGACCAGTTCGGTGCGGTTCACCACGTCGGTTTTGGCGAAAATGTTGCGCATATGGGTTTTCACCGTGGACAGCGAAATGCCCAGCTTCAGGGCGATGCGCTTATTGCTGGCGCCTTCGCGCACCAGGTTGACGATCTCTTGTTCCTTGGCGGTCAGCAGCTGCGCCTCGCTGTCGGGCAGCAGATCGCGCGTCGCCAGCTCGATCAGCGGCAGCACCGCGCGCAGGCGGCCGCGCTCCACGTCGGTAAACGGCGTATCGCGGATCAACGACACCCCGGCGACGATGCGTTTGCGTTGGCGAATGAAAATTTCCGTCATGTCGCGCATGTCGTTCGGCAGCATAAAGTCGTGGTAATAGCGGCGGTTGTCGGCGATCGCCGCCGGGCTCATGCCGACCATGGTGATGTCTTGCCGATGGAAGTTGGCCGGCTGCAGCGGGTCTATTTGCTGGAAGTGGTTCAAGTATTGCTGATGCGTTTTATCGGGCATGCCGTGCAGGATGTAGTGATCCGGCCGCAGGTCGCGATCGACCAGATAAAACACCCCGGCGGACACCGGGATCAGGTGCGTAATGGTCGCCAAACAACTGTTGATAAAGGCATCGGATGCTGTGCTGTGCATGATTCGTATTCCTCCCTTTATCGTTCAATCTGGAGAATGTTGGCGGTCAATATATGAACGATACAAGCATAGTTGTAGCAATTTGGCAACACAATAAAAACATATTAACAACGTGAGGCCGATTGCAATAAAACACAGAAATAACAAGATGACACTGCGTTAATCAGGGCTTTTTTGTTCGGATTTATCGCGATTTTCATTAATAGGTTAATGAAATAATTCACCGCTTTTCCCGCTGAATTTACAGCGCTTTTCACTGCTTGCCTGGACGAAGCCCTCGCCGCCCTGCGCGTGCTACAACCGGCACGACCGTCGCCGCCCCTCGTTCTTAAGAACGATAGCCAGGCTTTTCCACCGCTTCCTACACTGCGAATTGAAGATAGCGCCAGGCGGCGCCAAACGTATAAGACGAAAAAATGATGACCTTTCTCGGGCTGAGGCGTCGGGTTGTTCAGTCCACATGACCATACGGGGAACGAACGATGCAGAAAAAAACGCTGGCGGTGGCGTTGAGCGGTGCCTTATCGGGCCTGGCTCAGGGGGCGGACGCCGATCGCCCCAATGTGCTGATCATTCTGGTGGACGACATGGGCTATTCCGACATCAGCCCGTTCGGCGGCGAGATACCGACCCCCAACCTGCAGGCGCTGGCCGAACGGGGCGTGCGCATGAGCCAGTACTACACCTCGCCGATGTCGGCGCCGGCGCGGTCGATGCTGATGACCGGCAACACCAATCAGCAGGCCGGCATGGGCGGCATGTGGTGGTATGAGAGCACCGCCGCGCAGCCGGGCTATGAAATGCGGCTGACCGACCGCGTGACCACATTGCCGGAGCGTTTTCGCGACGCGGGTTACGCCACCATGATGGCGGGCAAATGGCACCTGGGCTATGTCGACGGCGCCAAACCGACCGATCGCGGCTTCGAGCGCGCCTTCGCCTTTATGGGCGGCGGCACCAGCCATTTCGACGATGCGAAACCGCTGGGCACCGTGGAGGCGTTCCACACCTTCTACACCCTGAACGGCAAACGCGTGCCGTTGCCCAAAGATTTCTACTCCAGCAAGGCCTATGCCGATCAGCTGGAACAGTGGATCCGCGATACGCCGCAGAATAAGCCCGTCTTCGCCTATCTGGCGTTCACCGCGCCGCACGATCCATTGCAGGCGCCGGATGACTGGATCGCCAAATTCGACGGCAAATACGACGCCGGTTACCAGCAGGCCTATCAGCAGCGCATTCAGCGCCTGAAAGCGCTGGGGTTGATTTCCGATCGCACGCCGATGCCGACGCTGGCGCTGGATAAGGCCTGGAACGCGCTGACGCCCGAGCAGCAAAAATATGAAGCCAAGACCATGCAGGTGTACGCGGCGATGATTGCTTACATGGACGATCAGGTTGGCGCGGTGCTGAACACCCTGAAGCAGACCGGCCGCGACCAAAATACGGTGATCGTGTTCGCCACCGACAACGGCGCCAACCCGGCCAGCGGCTTCTACTACGGCTCGAAGCCGGAGTATTGGCGGCAGTTCGACAACAGCTACGCCAACCTCGGCCGCAAGGGATCGTTCATTTCCTACGGGCCGCACTGGGCCAACGTCAGCAATGCGCCGTATGCCAACTACCACAAAACCACCAGCGCGCAGGGCGGCATCAATACCGATTTCATCATCTCCGCGCCGCGGCTGAAGGGGCGCGGCGGCATCGACCGCACGCCGATGGCGGTGTATGACATCGCCCCGACGTTGTATGACTATGCCGGCATCGACGCCAACAAACCGCTGAAGGCCAAGCCGACGCTGCCGATGGTCGGCGTCAGCTTCAAGCGCTATTTCAGCGGCGAGGCCGACGGCGTGCCGCGCGCGACCTACGGCGTGGAGCTGCATAACCAGGCCGCCTACGTGGACGGCATCTGGAAGCTGCGGCGGTTGGTGAAGGCCGGGCCGACGGCGCAGATGGCGCCGTGGGGGCTGTTCAACCTGCATGACGATCCGCTGGAAACGCGCGATCTGGCCGCCGCCAACCCGGATCAAGTCAAACGGCTGAGCGAGGCGTATCGCCGCTTTGCGCAGCAGGGCATGGTCATTGAGGCTAAAGGCGCAGCGATCGACTACCTCGGCGTCGACGCCAGCACCGGCGACTACATCGGCCTGGATCCGCAGACCCACAAACCGTTGCCGCAGGCGGCACCATGAACCTGGCCCAGCTGCGCGCGCAGCAGATCCCGGTAGAGAGCGAACCGCGCGCAGCGGCGCCTTTTCATTTGCTGGTGAAGCCGATTGGCGCCGGCTGCAACCTGGGTTGCCGCTACTGTTACTACCCGCAGCGCCAGCAAGAGCGGACGCGCAAGATGGATGACGACCTGCTGGCGGAATTTATCCACGGCTACATCGCCGCCCAGCCGCGTTACAGCCGCGAGATCAACTTCGTCTGGCAGGGCGGTGAGCCGCTGCTGGCGGGGATCGGTTTTTACAAGCGGGCGCTGGCGTTGCAGCGCCGCTATGCGCCGCCGGGCGTGCGGATCAGCAACAGCCTGCAGACCAACGGTACCCTGCTGAACGACGCCTGGTGCCGGCTGTTCCGGCAGCATCACTTTATCCTCGGCGTCAGCCTGGACGGCGATCGCGAGGTGCAGGACGCCCATCGGCCGGACAAGCGCGGCGGCGCCAGCTATGACGCCGCGTTGCGCGGCATTGCGTTGTTGCAGCGCCATCAGATCGACTTCAACCTGCTGATGGTGGTGCACGACGGCGTCGCGGATCGCGCCGAGGCGATCTACGATCATGCGGTGGCGATCGGAGCGCGCTATCTGCAGTTTCAACCGCTGATGCTGGAAGGGGACGCGCCCACCGCCGGTTACGGACTGAGCGCCGCCAACTGGGGGCGCTTCATGCTGGCGGTATACCGCCGCTGGCGCAGCCGCGGGCATATCGGCCAGGTCTTCGTGATGAACATCGAACAGGTCTACGCGCAGTATTTCACCCACGTCAGCCCCAGCTGCGTGCACGCCGAACGCTGCGGCGGCAATCTGGTGATGGAGCCGGACGGGCGGCTTTACGCCTGCGATCATCTGATCAATGCGCAGCATCTGCTCGGCCATGCCGATCGCCACACGCCGCTCGCCACCCTGGCGGCAAGGGCGGTGGAAATGCCGTTCGGTAAAAACAAGAGCCTGCGCCGCGAGTGCCAACGCTGCAGCGTGAAAAGCGTCTGCCAGGGCGGCTGCCCGGCGCATGTGGGCGAAGATCGCTACAACCGGCTGTGCGCCGGCTATTACGCCTTCTTTTCCGCGCTGCTGGCGCCGCTGCGCGCCTACCCGCGCAGCCCGCAAGGGGCGATGCAATGGCGCGCCGCCGTGAGCGCGGCCGCAGGTTGAAAGCGTCTCGTCCTTAAGGACGATAGTCAGCATTTTCCTTTCCTCTCTATAGTGAGATGACCGCCGCTGGCGGTGAAAAACCTGCAAGCACCTGCATGCATCAGGCCAAAACTATAAGAGGAAATAACCATGAACCTGTCGTCGCGGTTGCACGCCCACCTGGCTCGAGGCAAGGTCGGCTTTCCCACCACCCTGGCCAGTTCGGTCGGGGTGATCATGGCCAGCCCGGTGATCCTGACGGTCACCAGCGGCTTCGGCATCGGCGGCGACACCTTCGCGCTGGCGATGCTGATCGCCTTCATCATGATGCAGGCGCAGCTCACCACCTTCTCCGAAGCGGCGGCGCTGCTGCCAACCTCCGGTTCGGTTTACGACTACATCTCCTGCGGCATGGGGCGCTTTTTCGCCATCACCGGCGCGCTGTCGGCCTACCTGATCGTGCACATCTTCGCCGGCACCGCCGAGACCATTCTCTCCGGCATCATGGCGCTGGTGAACTTCGAGCACCTCAACACCCTGATGGAAAGCCACAACGCCTCCTGGATGGTCGGCGTCGGGCTGGTAATCGTGTTCGGCCTGCTCAACGCGTTCGGCATCGAGGCCTTCGGCAAGGCGGAGATCGTGCTGACCTTCGCCATGTGGAGCACGCTGGTGATTTTCGGCATCGTCGGGCTGCTGTCGCCGCATGCGGTGCCGCTCGAGGGCTGGTTCGGCAGCACGCTGAGCCTGAACGATCCCTTCGCGGTGTTCAGCCTGATCGGCATGGCGATGTTCATGTTCGTCGGCTGTGAGCTGGTGACGCCGATGGCGCCGGAGATCAAACGCTGCGATCGGGTGATCCCGCGCGCGATGGCGCTGGGGCTGTGCGGCGTGGCGGTGTGCATGGCGCTGTATGGCGCGGCGCTCAGCCACCAGGTGGAAAACGTGGTGATCGACGCCGCCAGCGGCACGCGCCTGCTGGAAACGCCGATGGCCATCCCGGCGTTCGCCGGCCAGGTGATGGGCCAGTTCGGCAAATATTGGCTGGGCGTCGGCCTGCTGCTGGCGGGTGCCGCGACCATCAACACGCTGATGGCGGCGGTGCCGCGCATTCTGTACGGCATGGCGCTGGACGGCGCGCTGCCGCGCATGTTCGCTTATCTGCATCCGCGCTTTAAGACGCCGGTGGTCGGCATTCTGGTGGCGGTCTTGATCCCCTGCGTACATGCCTTCGCCATTCAGGGCAACCTCGACAGGATCATTCCGCTGGTGCTGGCGGCGGTGTGCGCCTGGGGCGTGGCCTACCTGCTGGTGACCTGCTCGGTGGTGCTGCTGCGCCTGCGCCGCCCCGATCTGCCGCGCGCCTATAAATCGCCGTGGTTCCCGCTGCCGCAGATCGTCTCCAGCGTCGGCATCGTGCTGGCCATCGTTTACATCACGCCGCCGGGGATGAATCCGCGCGACGTCTACATTCCCTTCGGCTGGATGATCGGCCTGACCGCCGCCTATGCGCTGTTCTGGACGCTGTGCGTGCAGAAAGTGAATCCGTTTAAGCCGGTGCCGGTCGAGCAGGTGCTGGAGAACGCGTTCGCCAAGGGCGAAAACGAGGAGGCGCAGTTTGATCGGCTTACTTCCCTCACTTAATCGCGCCTGGCGGCGAGCGCCGTCGGGCTATCGGCCGGGCGCCGCGCTGGATCGTCTGGCGCGCAACCTGGAGCCCTATACGTGCGAACGCCTGGCGCCGGGCCTGCTGCGGCTGACGCTGCCGCAGGGGCCGCAGATCGAGGTCAGCGAACAGGTGCAGGGGCTGTTTATGGCGCATATCGTCAGCCACCGCTTTCGGTTGCAGGGCACGTGCACAGCGCAGCCTCCGCTGACGCTGGACGTGGTGACCGGCGGCTGGCTGCGGCGGCGCGGAGTGCGCTATCTGCTGCGCCAGCGCCATGCGGCCGCGCAGCGGCTGTTGGACGGCCTGCTGCGCTACCCGCAGATCGGCGAGACGCTGGCGCAGCTGGATTTTCGCCGCGTGCGGCTGACGGTGAACGACGGGCGCTGGCAGGCGGATATCGAGCATTTCGCCGCCTCGGAGGTGGTCAGCCGCGTGCCGGCCGGCCGCCGCTATCTGCGGCTGGATGCCGAACAGCGGCGGTTGCTGTTGAGCAGCCTGCTGATGATCGGCCAACTGATGGAGAAGCTGAATCATGAATAGAGTGGTTGTGATTACCGGCGGCGGCACCGGCGTTGGCGCCGCCTGCGCCCGTTTGCTGGCGGCGCAGGGCGATCGGGTGTTCATCATCGGCCGCCGCCCGGAACCGCTGGCGGCGCTGGCGCAAGAGATCGGCGCGCAGGCGCTGGTGGGCGACGCCGCCAGCGGCGAGAGCTGGGCCCACACGCTGCTGCCGGCGATTCTGCGCGACGCCGGGCGCATCGACTGCCTGATCGGCAGCGCCGGCGGCATGGGCTTCAAGCGCATTACCGAGATGAGCGACGCGCAGTGGCAAGGGGCGATGGACAGCAACCTCAACAGCGCTTTCGCCAGCGCGCGCGCCTGCCTGCCGGAACTGATTAAAAGCGGCGGCAACCTGCTGTTCGTGGCCTCGATCGCCTCGCTGGCCGCCGGGCCGGAGGTCTGCGGCTACGTCACCGCCAAGCACGCGTTGATCGGCCTGATGCGCTCCATCGCCCGCGACTATGGCCCGCTGGGCGTGCGCGCCAACGCGGTGTGCCCGGGCTGGGTGACCACGCCGATGGCGGACGAAGAGATGCAACTGTTGATGGACGCCCATCAGATTTCGCTGGAGCAGGCTTACCAGATGGTCTGCCGCGACGTGCCGCTGCGCCGGCCGGCCAGCGCCGAGGAGATCGCCCGCGTCTGCCGTTTCCTCTGCTCCAGCGAAGCTTCAATCATTACCGGCGCGACGCTGGTGGCCGACGGCGGCTCCACCATTGTCGATGTGCCGACCTTGGCTTTCACTTCCCTATAAGGAGCATTCCATGAGTTCAGAAGCGGTATTCATTCAGGTTGGCGCGCTGGCGGAAGGCTTTGCGCCGCACAGCAATACGCTGGAACGCCAGCACGGCCTGGCGGGCACCACGCTGACGCTGCGTTTCAGCGACGGCGCGACGCAGCGCTGTCGGTTTACCGATGCGCAGACGCTGGAGTGGGGGGAGCGGCGCGGTATCGCCTATCGCGCCACCAGCATTCGCCCCGGCGTGCTGTTCATCGATTTTCTCGATCCCGCCCGCGCCAACGCCAGCATTACGCTGGTGTGCGACCGCAATCAGGGCAACTTCACTGCGGTATACGGCCAACTGCCGGACGAAGCGCAGGCGCGGCTCGACGCCTTCAGCCGGGTGGAGCAGGGGCTGCCGCTGACCGCGGTCGAGGCCGAATTCCGCTTCGGCACGCTGGATGACGCCGACGCGGCACCGCCGGGCTTTACCGATGAGCTGATCGGCATGCGCAATATGTACACCTACAGCCCGACCGAACGGTACGAGCACATCTACCTGAACGACAACTTCTACGCCTGGCAGTGTCTGGACGGAGTGGAGAAGGGGCTGGCGGACGTCGATCGCTGCCACTACGTGAAGGTGGCGGAGCAGCTTTATCTGTTCGTCTGGCGCGAGAAGATCATCCCGACGTTGGGCGTAGTGATGATCGATCTGCAGGGCATGCGCACCGACGGCAAGATCCTCGGTTATCAGGGCAGCGATTTCAGCGCGCTGAGCAACTTTGCGGTCGGCGCCCATGCGCAGGTGCTGAACACCACGCGTCACCCACGAGGATAGGGCGATGAGCGCAACCTATGCGGCCGACGCCTTCGCGGGGCAGGCGGTGCTGGTGACCGGCGGCGCTCAGGGCATTGGTCTGGCGATCGTCAGCGCCTTTGCCCGCCTGGGCGCCGAGGTGACGATCGCGGACGTGCAGCTGCCGCAGGCGCAGGCGGCGGCGCAGGCGCTGCGGGACGAAGGGCTGAGCGTGCAGGCGCTGGCTTGCGATCTGGCCGAACCGGGGCAGATCGCCGAGTTGGTGGCGGCGGTGGGCGAGCGGCACCAACGGCTGGACGTGGTGATCCACAATGCCGCTTACTTTCCGCTGACGCCGTTCGCCGCCATCGACGCGGCTCTGCTGCAACGCACGCTGAGCGTCAATCTGATGGCGCCGTTCTTTCTGGCGCAGGCGGCGCTGCCGTGGATGCGCCGCCGGGGCGGCGGCTGCCTTCTGGTGACCTCGTCGGTGACCGGCCCGCGGGTGGCCTACCCGGGGCTGGCGCACTACGCCGCCTCCAAGGCTGGGGTGAACGGGTTTATTCGCGCGGCGGCGCTGGAGCTGGCGGCGGAGAACATTCGCGTCAACGGCGTGGAGCCGGGGATGATCCGCACGCCGGCGATGGCCAACCTGGGCGACGCGCAGGTGAATCAGGCGATCGCCGCCTCGGTACCGCTCGGGCGGCTGGGGGAACCGGAAGACATCGCCGCGGCGATGGTGTTTCTCGCCTCGCCGGCGGCGGCCTACATCACCGGCCAGACGCTGGTGGTGGACGGCGGCGCGCTGCTGCCGGAAACGAATTCTCTGCTTACTTGACGCTGCAGCGTTGTTGGCTGCAACGCCAATTAATTTGAGAATTCCGGTTGGTTAAATCACTGCTTGGTGGGATGCGCGGTGACGTTGGCGGGCAGGCTGTCGCCCAGGGTGATCAGCTCGTCCAACAACGTCATCAGCTGGTCCATTTTTTGCCGCGAGAAAGCGGCTTCAATCTCGGCGTAGCCCTGTTCCACCTGGTGGCGCGCCACTTCATACAGATCCTGGCCTTGCTGGGTCAGCGACACGTACAGCTTGCGCTGATCGTTAACCGGCTTGAGGCGGAAGATCAGCTTATCACGCTCCATGCGCGACAGAATGCCGGTCAGGCTGGGGCGCAGGATGCAGGTTTCCGCCGCCAGTTCGTGGAATTCGATCGAACGGCTGTTGGCCAGCACGCGGATGATGCGCCACTGCTGCTCGGTCAGGTTGTGGCTTTTCAGGATTGGGCGGAAGAACCCCATGGCGGTTTCGCGCGCCTGCAGCAGGGCGATGGTTAACGATTCATGCATAAGTTTGGCCTTAGCTATCAAGGTGTTCGTTGTTACGGCGCTCGTTATGGGGGCGCCTGCCCCGCAAAGCCCGATTTTGTTAATAACTTAATAGTAGCCAAAGTTACCCGTAGGGATAAAGCAAAAATGCAGGGCGCAGCGAAAAATGGCGCGAAAAATGATTAATGCATTGAATAATCACGCTAATGTTCGTTATTTGTGAATATTTTGTTATCACGATCACAAATCACTCCAAGCGCGTTGCGTAAAAGCTGCACAGCGTATAAAAGTAATCATTAATATATTAATGAATGCCGGTTGTCATGTTTTGCCATTGGAGGAGTTCGCATGAAAGGCACCGTATTTTCCGTTGCGCTGAATCACCGCAGCCAACTGGACGCCTGGGATCAGGCGTTTCACCAGCCGCCGTATCAGACCCCGCCCAAAACCCCGGTCTGGTTTATCAAACCGCGCAACACCCACCTCGCCAACGGCGGGGCGATCCCGTTTCCGGCCGGTGAAACCGTGCACAGCGGCGGCACGCTGGCGGTGATCATCGGCGATACCGCGCGCAAGGTGCCGGTGGCGCAGGTGGGCCGTTATCTGGCCGGTTACGCGCTGGCCAACGACGTCAGCCTGCCGGAAAGCAGCTTCTACCGCCCGGCGATCAAGGCCAAATGCCGCGACGGGTTCTGCCCGCTGGGGGAGATCGGCCAGCTGGCGACTGCCGATCGGCTGGAGATCGTCACCGAGATCAACAGCGTGGAGCGGGATCGCTGGTCCACCGCCGATCTGGTGCGCTCGGTGCCGGAGCTGATCGCCGCCATCAGCGACTTCATCACTCTGCAGCCGGGCGATGCGGTGCTGATCGGCACCCCGCACCAGCGGGTGGAGATCAAACCGGGGGATGAGGTGACGGTGCGCGCCGCCGGCCTGCCCACTCTGACCAACCGCGTCACCCAGGCAGGAGCCGCATCATGAAACATGCTCGTATTCGCCATCATGGCCAGGTCTTCAACGTGCAGGTGGACGAGCAGCTGCGCGTCACGCTGCCGAACGGCGAGGTGCTGCAGGAGCGCGAAGTGGAATGGCTGCCGCCGGCGCAGGGCACGGTGTTCGCCCTGGGGCTGAACTATGCCGACCACGCCAGCGAGTTGGAATTCAAGGCGCCGGAAGAGCCGCTGGTGTTCCTCAAGGCACCGAACACCCTGACCGGCCACCGCCAGGTGTCGGTACGCCCGGCCGGCGTGGAGTACATGCATTACGAAGCCGAGCTGGTGGCGGTGATCGGCAAGACCGCGCGCAACGTCAGCCGTGAGCACGCCATGGAGTACGTGGCGGGTTACACCCTGTGTAACGACTACGCCATCCGCGATTACCTGGAGAACTACTACCGGCCGAATCTGCGGGTGAAGAGCCGCGACACCCTGACGCCGATCGGGCCGTACATCGTCGATCGCGACGACGTCGCCGATCCGCACCGGCTGGCGCTCGGCACCTATGTCAACGGCGAGCTGCGCCAGCGCGGCAGCACCGCCGACATGATTTTCGACATTCCGTTCCTGATCGCCTACCTGAGCGAATTCATGACGCTGCAGCCGGGCGACATGATCGCCACCGGCACGCCGAAAGGGCTGGCCGACGTGCAGCCGGGCGATGAAGTGGTGGTGGAGATCGAGGGCATCGGCCGTCTGGTTAACCACATTATCAGTGAAAAAGATTACGAGGAGAGCCTGCGATGAAAACCATCAACCACTGGATCAACGGTAAGAACGTCGCCAGCAAAGAGTATTTCACCACCACCAACCCGGCGAACGGCGAGGTGCTGGCGGAAGTGGCCTCCGGCGGCCAGCTGGAGATAGACCAGGCGGTGGCCGCGGCGAAAGAGGCGTTCCCCAAGTGGGCGAATACGCCGATGAAAGAGCGCGCGCGCCTGATGCGCCGTTTGGGTGAACTGATCGACCAGAACGTGCCGCAGATCGCCGAAATGGAAACCGCCGATACCGGTCTGCCTATCCATCAGACCAAAAACGTGCTGATCCCGCGCGCCTCGCACAACTTCGAATTTTTTGCCGAGGTGTGCCAGCAGATGAACGGCAAGACCTACCCGGTGGACGACAAGATGCTCAACTACACGCTGGTGCAGCCGGTGGGGGTATGCGCGCTGGTGTCGCCGTGGAACGTGCCGTTCATGACCGCCACCTGGAAAACCGCGCCTTGCCTGGCGCTGGGCAACACGGCGGTGCTGAAAATGTCCGAACTGTCGCCGCTGACCGCCGATCGCCTGGGCGAGCTGGCGCTGGAAGCCGGCATTCCGGCCGGGGTGCTGAACGTGGTGCAGGGCTACGGTGCCACCGCCGGCGACGCATTGGTGCGCCATAAAGACGTGCGCGCGGTCTCCTTCACCGGCGGCACCGCCACCGGTCGCCGCATCATCGAAAGCGCCGGGCTGAAGAAATTCTCCATGGAACTGGGCGGCAAGTCGCCGGTGCTGATCTTTGAAGACGCCGACATCGAGCGGGCGCTCGACGCCGCGCTGTTCACCATCTTCTCGATCAACGGTGAACGCTGCACCGCCGGTTCGCGCATCTTCATTCAGGAGAGCATCTACCCGGAATTCGTCAAACGCTTCGCCGAGCGCGCCAACCGTCTGCGCGTGGGCGATCCGCAAGATCCCAACACCCAGGTGGGGGCGCTGATCAGCCCGCAGCACTGGGAAAAAGTCTCCGGCTATATCCGCCTCGGGGTGGAAGAAGGGGCAACCTTGCTGGCCGGCGGCCCGGACAAACCGGCCGGTTTGAGCCACGGCAACTTCCTGCGCCCGACGGTGCTGGCGGATGTCGATAACCGGATGCGCGTGGCGCAGGAGGAGATTTTCGGGCCGGTGGCCTGCCTGCTGCCGTTCAAGTCGGAAGAAGACGGCCTGCGCATGGCCAACGACGTGGAGTACGGCCTGGCGTCGTACATCTGGACGCAGGATGTGAGCAAGGTTCTGCGCCTGGCCCGCGGTATCGAAGCCGGCATGGTTTTCGTCAACACCCAAAACGTACGCGATCTGCGCCAGCCGTTCGGCGGCGTGAAAGCCTCCGGCACCGGCCGCGAAGGCGGCGAATACAGCTTCGAAGTATTCGCCGAAATGAAGAACGTGTGCATTTCCATGGGCAACCACCCGATCCCGAAATGGGGCGTTTGAGCCTCAGGCCACAATAATAACGAAAGAGATGAGAACAATGACGACAAAACTTACCACTGATGCTGTCCCTGCTCCCGACGTCGTGCGCTGTGCCTACATGGAAATTCAGGTCACGAACCTTAAAGCCGCACGCGAATTTTACGTCGATATCCTCGGCCTGGTCGTGACCGCCGAAGAGGATGAAACCCTCTACCTGCGTTCGATGGAGGAGTTTATTCACCATAACCTGGTGCTGCGCGAAGGCCCGGTCGCCGCCGTGGCGGCGTTTGCTTTCCGCGTGCGCACGCCGGAAGACGTCGATCGCGCCGAAGCGTATTTCAAGGCGCTTGGCTGCCGTACCGAGCGTCGGGTGAACGGGTTCGCCAAAGGCATCGGCGATGCGGTGCGGGTAGAAGATCCGCTCGGTTTCCCGTATGAGTTTTTCTACGACGTGCAGCACGTCGAGCGTCTGGCCTGGCGCTACGATCTGTATACGCCGGGCGCGCTGGTGCGCCTCGACCACTTTAACCAAATCACCCCTGACGTGCCGCGCGCCGTGGAATACATCCAGGGGCTGGGCTTCCGCGTGACGGAAGACATCCGCGATGAAGACGGCGTGGTTTACGCCGCCTGGATGCGCCGCAAGGCCACGGTACACGATACCGCGATGACCGGCGGCGCCGGGCCGCGCATGCACCACATCGCCTTCGCCACCCATGAAAAGCACAACATTTTGGCCATCTGCGACAAGCTCGGCGCGCTGCGCAAATCCGATTTGATCGAACGCGGCCCCGGCCGCCACGGCGTCTCCAACGCGTTCTATCTCTACCTGCGCGATCCCGATGGCCACCGCGTGGAAATCTACACGCAGGATTACTACACCGGCGATCCGGACAACCCGACCGTGACCTGGGACGTGCATGACAACCAGCGCCGCGACTGGTGGGGCAATCCGGTGGTGCCGAGCTGGTATACCGAAGGATCGCTGGTGCTGGATCTCGATGGGCAGCCGCAGCCGGTCATTGAGCGCAGTGCGCCCAGCGAAATGGCCGTCACCATTGGCGCAGACGGTTTTTCCTATACCCGTGAGGGCGATACGGAAAAAGGTTTCAAACTTGGCAATACGCTGTAAATGCCGCTGCGCGGGCCGCGCCCGCGCATATTTGCCGTCTGGAGAACGCTATGCCCCATTTTTACGCTGAATGTACCGACAACATCCGCCGCGAGGCGGATTTGCCCACCCTGTTCGCCAAGGTCAACGAGGCGCTGGCGGCGACCGGCATCTTCCCGCTGGCCGGCGTGCGCAGCCGGGCCATCTGGCTCGATACCTGGCAGATGGCCGACGGCAAGCAGGATTACGCCTTCGTGCACATGACGCTGAAGATCGGCCACGGCCGCAGTCTGGAAAGCCGTCAGCAGGTGGGCGAGATGCTGTTTGCGCTGATCAAGGAACACTTCGCCGCGCTGATGGCGCAGCGTTACCTGGCGCTCTCTTTCACCATGGAAGAGCTGGATCCGGTGCTGAATTACAAACAGAACAATGTCCACGCGCTGTTCAATAAAGCGTGAATAAGGGGTCGTAAATGCTGGATAAAGAGCAGGTTAACCGCGCCGTGCAGCGCCTGCATCAGGCGGAAAAGAGTCGTGAGCAGATCCGCGCGCTGTCGCTCGATCATCCCGAGATCACCATCGAAGACGCCTACGCCATTCAGCGGCAGTGGGTGGCGCTGAAGATCGCCGAGGGGCGCGCGCTCAAAGGCCACAAGATCGGCCTGACGTCGCGCGCCATGCAGGTCAGCTCACAGATCACCGAACCGGACTACGGCGCGCTGCTGGACGACATGTTCTTCAACGACGGCAGCGACATTCCGATCGATCGCTTCATCGTGCCGCGGGTGGAGGTGGAGCTGGCGTTCGTGCTGGCCAAGCCGCTGCGCGGGCCGAACTGCACGCTGTTCGACGTCTACAACGCCACCGACTACGTCATTCCGGCGCTGGAGATCATCGACGCGCGCAGCCACAACGTCGATCCCGAGACGCAGCGGCCGCGCAAGGTGTTCGACACCATCTCCGACAACGCCGCCAACGCCGGGGTGGTGATGGGTGGGCGGCCGATCAAGCCGGATGCGCTGGATCTGCGTTGGATCTCTGCGCTGCTGTACCGCAACGGCGTGATTGAAGAGTCCGGCGTGGCGGCGGCGGTGCTCAACCACCCGGCCAACGGCGTGGCCTGGCTGGCCAACAAGCTGGCGCCGTATGAGGTGGAGCTGGAAGCGGGGCAGGTGATCCTCGGCGGTTCTTTCACCCGGCCGGTGCCGGCGCGGCGCGGCGATACTTTCCACGTCGATTACGGCCCGATGGGCTGCATCAGCTGCCGCTTCGTCTAATAAGCAGGCTCGGCGAACCGAGCCGCAATAACCGGGCGGGGGCCACGCGCCGCGCCCGCTTGTCAGGGAGAATGCGATGTTAACCAACCACTTCAAGCGAGCGCTGCAGGAAAAACGCCCGCAGATCGGGCTGTGGCTCGGGCTGTGCAGCAGCTACAGCGCCGAACTGTTGGCCGGCGCCGGTTTCGACTGGCTGCTGATCGACGGCGAACATGCGCCCAACAACGTGCAGACAGTGCTGGGGCAGCTGCAGGCGGTCGCCCCTTACCCGAGCCAGCCGGTGGTGCGGCCGCCGTGGAACGATGCGGTGATCATCAAGCAGTTGCTGGACGTCGGCGCGCAAACCTTATTGATCCCGATGATTCAGAACGCCGAACAGGCGCGCGACGCGGTGCGCGCCACGCGCTATCCGCCGCATGGCGTGCGCGGCGTCGGCAGCGCCCTGGCGCGCGCCTCGCGCTGGAACCGAGTGCCCGATTACCTGCAGCAGGCCGACGAGCAGATGTGCGTGCTGGTGCAGATTGAAACCCGCGAGGCGGTGAAAAACCTGGAGGCGATCCTGCAGGTGGAAGGGGTGGACGGCGTGTTTATCGGCCCGGCGGATCTCAGCGCCGACATGGGCTTCGCCGGTAATCCGCAGCATCCGGAGGTGCAGCGCACCATCGATGACGCCATTGCGCGCATCCGCGCTGCCGGCAAGGCGCCGGGCATTTTGATGGCCAACAAGGCGCTGGCGCAGCGCTATCTGGAAGCCGGCGCGCTGTTCGTCGCGGTAGGGGTGGATACCACCCTGCTGGCGCGGGCGGCGGAAGCCCTGGCGAACGAGTTCAAACAGGGCGGGGCGCAAGCGCCTTCATCGGGAGTCTACTGAACCATGAACCACGTCGATTCGCTGCCGCCGGCCAACCCGGCGCAGCAACATAAAGCGTTAACCGCCGCCGAGCAATCGGTGATTAAAAAGTTGTTTCGGCGCCTGATTATTTTCCTGTTCGTGTTGTTTGTTTTCTCTTTCCTCGACCGCATCAACATCGGCTTCGCCGGGCTGACGATGGGCAAGGATCTCGGCCTCAGCTCGACCATGTTCGGGCTGGCGGCGACGCTGTTCTACGCCACCTACGTGATCTTCGGCATTCCGAGCAACATGATGCTGAGCCGGGTCGGCGCGCGGCGCTGGATCGCCACCATCATGGTGCTGTGGGGCATCGCCTCCACCTGCACCATGTTCGCCACCGGGCCGACCAGCCTGTATGTGCTGCGCATGATCGTCGGCATCACCGAGGCCGGCTTCCTGCCGGGCATTCTGGTGTACCTCACCTACTGGTTCCCGGCGTTTTACCGCGCCCGGGCCAACGCCTTGTTCATGATCGCCATGCCGGTGACCATGGCGATCGGTTCGCTGGTCTCCGGCTATATTCTGGCGCTGGACGGGGTGATGAACCTGAAGGGCTGGCAGTGGCTGTTCCTGCTGGAAGGGATCCCGTCGGTGCTGTTGGGCGTGGTGGTGTGGTTCTACCTCGACGACACCCCGGCCAAGGCCAAGTGGCTGACCGACGAGGAAAAAGCCAGCCTGAAGGCGATGATGGAGGCCGACAAGCTGCAGCTGGTGCAACCCAACGGGCCGAGCAGCCACCGCGCGCTGCAGCAGCGCAGCCTGTGGCGCGAGATCTTCACGCCGATCGTGCTGATGTACACGCTGGCCTATTTCTGTCTGACCAACACCCTGAGCGCGATCAACATCTGGACGCCGCAGATCCTGCAGAGCTTCAACCAGGGCAGCAGCAACGTGACGATCGGCATTCTGGCGGCGATCCCGCAGATCTGCACCATCGCCGGCATGGTGTGGTGGAGCAAACGATCCGACAGGCTGCAGGAGCGTAAGCATCACACCGCGCTGCCGTATCTGTTCGCCGCCGCCGGCTGGCTATTGGCTTCCGCCACCGATCACAGCCTGATCCAACTGCTGGGGATCGTGATGGCGTCGGTCGGTTCCTTTACCGCCATGGCGATCTTCTGGACCACGCCGGATCAGTCGATCAGCCTGGAAGCGCGGGCGGTGGGGATCGCCGTGATCAACGCCACCGGCAATATCGGATCGGCGCTCAGCCCGCTGTTGATCGGCTGGTTCAAGGACATGACCGGCAGCTTCAACTCCGGGCTGTATTTCGTCTCGGCGCTGTTGATCGTCGGCGCCGTGCTGGTGTGGCGCATCCCGATGAAGGATTCGCGCCCGAGAGCGACGCCTTGATACGCAGATAGGCAGGATTGCAGGAGGTAATGAGGTGCGGAAAAGTACCGGTTTTATCGCCAACATCGATATTTGCAAAGAGTATGACGCGCGCTACGCCGCCGACGAGGTGCACTACGAAACCTTCGCCGGGCTGGCGGCGTTCTTCGGCCGCGACATGCAGGTGCACTGGCACGACTGCTTCTTCCAGGTGCATTTTCTGGAGACCGGCAAGATAGAGCTGCAGCTCGACGATCAGCACTATTCGGTGCAGGCGCCGCTGTTCATCCTCACGCCGCCGTCGGTGCCGCATGCGTTCTTCACCGAACCGGACAGCGACGGCCACGTGCTGACGGTGCGTCAGGAGCTGATTTGGCCGCTGCTGGAGCGCCTGTATCCCGGCAGCAATCTGGCGCTGGACATGCCGGGCATCTGCCTGTCGCTGGCCGATGCGCCGCAGGAGCTGACGGCGCTCAGCCATTATTGGGCGCTGATCCGCCGCGAGTTCGCGCAGAACCTGGCCGGGCGCGAACAGACGCTGGCGCTGTTGGCGCAGGCGGTGTTCACGTTGCTGCTGCGCAACACCGCGCTGGAAGACAGCGCCAACAGCGGCGTGCGCGGCGAACTGCAGCTGTTTCAACGCTTCAACAAGATGGTGGACGAGCGTTTCCGCGAGCATCTGCCGGTGCCGGAGTATGCGCAGGCGTTGGGCGTGACCGAATCGCGGCTCAACGACCTGTGTCGGCGCTTCGCCAACCGGCCGCCCAAGCGGCTGATCTTCGATCGATTGCTGCGCGAGGCCAAGCGCATGCTGCTGTTCAGCGCCTGCACGGTGCATGAAACCGCCTACAGCCTCGGCTTCAAGGATCCGGCCTATTTCGCCCGTTTTTTCAATCGGCTGGAAGGCTGTTCCCCTTCAACCTACCGCGCGGCGCAACACGCCCTTTCGTAACCGCGATCACAGTTTGCCGCGAAAGCGGCAAACTGACCTGAAAAGTACCGGCGATTGCCGCAAAAGTCTCTTCTCGAAACCGGCTTTGGCAGCTTCAATTAAGCAACCAAAAGAAAACATTATTTTAACAAATGGCCGGCTCCACGGCCTGAAAAATGCCGATTACGAGGAAGACCCGATGAAACCAGAAGACTTTCGTGCCGACAGCAAGCGTCCGTTCACCGGCGCCGAGTACCTGAAAAGTTTGCAGGACAGCCGCGAAATCTACATTTACGGCGAACGCGTAAAAGACGTCACCACCCACCCGGCGTTCCGCAATGCGGCGGCCTCGGTCGGCCAGCTGTACGACGCGCTGCACGATCCGGCCAGCCAGGATCGCCTGTGCTGGAATACCGACACCGGCAACGGCGGTTACACCCACAAGTTCTTCCGCTATGCCCGCAGCCCGGAAGAGATGCGCCAGCAGCGTGACGCCATCGCCGACTGGTCGCGCCAAAGCTACGGCTGGATGGGGCGCACGCCGGATTATAAGGCGGCCTTCGGCTGCGCGCTGGGCGCTTATCCGGAGTTCTACGGCCAGTTCGCCGACAACGCGCGCCACTGGTACAAACGCATTCAGGAAACCGGGCTCTATTTCAACCACGCCATCGTCAACCCGCCGATCGACCGCCACAAGCCGGTCAACGAGGTGAAGGACGTCTACATTCAGGTGGAGAAAGAGACCGACGCCGGCATCATCGTCAGCGGCGCCAAAGTGGTGGCCACCAACTCGGCGTTGACCCACTACAACTTCATCGGCTTCGGTTCGGCGCAGGTGATGGGCGATAACCCGGACTTCGCGCTGATGTTCGTGGCGCCGATGGACGCCGAAGGGGTGAAGCTGATTTCGCGCGCCTCCTACGAGCTGGTGGCCGGCGCCACCGGATCGCCGTTCGACTACCCGCTCACCAGCCGCTTCGACGAGAACGACGCGATCTTGATCATGGATCATGTGCTGATCCCGTGGGAAAACGTGCTGATCTACCGCGATTTCGATCGCTGCCGCCGCTGGAGCACCCAGGGCGGTTTCGCCCGGCTGTTCCCGCTGCAGGCCTGCGTGCGCCTGGCGGTGAAGATGGACTTTATCACCGCGCTGCTGCAAAAGAGCCTCTCGTGTACCGGCGTGCTGGAGTTCCGCGGCGTGCAGGCCGATCTGGGCGAAGTGGTGGCCTGGCGCAACCTGTTCTGGTCGCTGAGCGACGCGATGTGTGCCGAAGCCACGCAATGGGAAAACGGCGCCTACCTGCCGGATTCCGCCGCGCTGCAGACCTACCGCGTGATGGCGCCGATGGCCTACACCAAGGTGAAACACATCATCGAGAAGAACGTCACCAGCGGCCTGATCTACCTGCCGTCCAGCGTGCGCGACATGAACAACCCGGAGATCGACAAGTACCTGGCACGCTACGTGCGTGGATCGGACGGCATGGATCACGTCGAACGCATCAAGATCCTCAAGCTGATGTGGGATGCGATCGGCAGCGAATTCGGCGGCCGTCACGAGCTGTATGAGATCAACTACGCCGGCAGCCAGGATGAGATCCGCCTGCAGTGCCTGCGCCACGCGCAGGGATCCGGCAACATGGATCGCATGATGCAGATGGTCGACAAGTGCCTGGCCGATTACGATCAGCACGGCTGGAAGGTGCCGCACCTGCGGAACAATGACGATATTAATCAGTTGGATAATCTGCTGAAGTAATTCAGGAGGAGGTGGTATGTCTCAGGAAAATGAACAGCGCCTGCGCTTTCGCGACGCCATGGCCAGCCTGTCGGCGGCGGTGAATATCGTCACCACCGACGGCCCGGCGGGGCGCTGCGGCATCACCGCCACGGCGGTGTGCTCGGTAACCGATACGCCGCCGACGCTGCTGGTGTGCATCAACCGCAACAGCGCGATGAACCCGGTGTTTCAGGAAAACCGCAGGCTGTGCGTCAACGTGCTCAACCACGAGCAGGAGCTGATGGCGCGCCACTTCGCCGGCATGACCGGCGTCAGCATGGAAGATCGCTTCCGGCTGGAAGAGTGGCAGCTCGGTGCGCTGGGGCAGCCGGTGCTGCGCAATACCCTGGCCAGCCTGGAAGGGGAGATCGAGCAGATCCAGAGCATCGGCACCCACCAGATGTACCTGGTGCAGATCAAGCAGATCGCGCTGAGCGAAGCCGGCAACGGGCTGATCTACTTCAAGCGCAATTTCCATTCGGTGATCCACCCGATGGCGGTGCCGGCCTGAGGCGTTGGGGCGCAGCAGGCTGCGCCCCGCGTTTCAACTCTTGTTAGCCGCCAGATCGCTCACCAGGCGGTTGACCGGATCGCTCATGTTGGTGAATTTGCTCAGCTCCGAGCGGGTCACCACCACGAACACCCCGACGTTTTTCGCCGGGATCATCGCCATGTAGGTAATGAACCCGCCGCCGCCGCCGGTCTTCTGAATGATGCCCGGCAGCCCGTCCTTCGGCGCCATATACACCCAACCCAACCCCAGCGCATCCGCTTGCCCCGGCACGTCCATGCCCTTCAGCGACACCAGATCGTGACGCTGGAAGTACATGGTTTGCTCGCTGGCGGCGGTGGCTTTGCGCGGACCGCTGGCGCTGGAGGAGAGGAACTGCTGCATCCAGCGCTGCATGTCGCGCGGGGTGGAGTAGACGCCGCCGCTGCCGGCCGCGGCGGTGGTGTCGCGGCAGGCGCTCGGGCCGGCCGCCGCCACCATCAGGCGCGAGCACTGCTCGGGGCTCGGCGTCAGCGTGGTGTCGACCATGCCGAGCGGCGCGGTGATTTTCTCTTTCAGCAGCGCGTTGTAGGGCTTGCCTGCGGCGCGCGACAGCGCGTCGGCCAGCAGGTCATACGCCAGGTTGGAGTAGGCGGCGTGTACGCCCGGCGGCACCGTGACGTTGGCATGCGCCAGCCACTGCCAGCGCTGGGCCTTGGTCGGCCAGGTGAACACCGGCGTTTTCGGCGGCTTCTTGCCCGGCTGCTCGCGCGGCAGCGAGCTGGTGTGCGTCGCCAGGTTCAGCAGGGTGATCGGCTGCCCGGCGTTGTAAGCCGGCACATAGGCGCCTTTGGGGGCGTACTTGCGCAGCGGATCGGTCAGTTTGACCTGGCCTGCCGCCGCCATTTTCACCATCACTTCGCTGGTCATCAGCTTGGTGATCGACGCGATGCGGATCAGCGAATCCGGGCGCGGGCGCAGGTTGTTGCCGGGTTTGGTATCGCCAAAGCTGCGGTTAACCACCTGATTGCCGTCGATCACCACCAGCGCCATGCCGGTGGCGCCGCTGTTGTAGAAAATATGTTCGGCATACTGGTCGACGATTTGCGAAGCCAGCTGCGGGGGCGCGGCCTGCACGGCCAGCGGCGCGGCGCACAGGCCCAGCGCCAGCAATAAAGCGGAGACAGAGTTCTTCAACGGTCGTTATCCATTTAACAATGCAGCGGGGAAAGGGCTCATCCGTCGCCCAGTGTAATGCGCCCGGGCCCCGGCTGCATGTAGAAAAAAGAGCGGTGGCGATAAAATTTTTTCACCGCCGGCGAGCTACTGCGCGCGGGCGAAAATGGCGATCACTTCATCGAGGTGCGCCTTCATCGCCTTGCGGGCGCCGCGCACGTCGCGCGCTTCGATCGCCGCCAGGATCGCCCGGTGTTCCAGTTCGGAACGGTGCGGCATGTCGTCCGGCGTATAGTGGCGTTGCAGCACGCGGAACATGCTGCCGTAACGGTGGCCGAGCAGGTGGCCGATGATGAACGCATAGGCCGGGTTGCCGCTGGCCTGGGCGATGCGGATGTGGAACAGCCGATCGCCGGGGTGGGTGGCGGAACCGGCGCGGTTATCGCGGCAGTTCTGCTCATAGGCGGCGCGGATGCCCGCCAGCTCTTCGTCGGTGGCGTGGCGCGCGGCCAGCGCGGCGGTCTCCGGTTCGATCAACAGGCGGGTTTGCAGCAGTGAAAACGGCGGCAGCTCGGCGTTGAAATCCAGCTCGATATTCAGTTCGTCGTCGATTTCCGCCCACTGGTTGCGGCCGGCCTGGGCCATGACCGGTTCTTGCGACGCCGGCGGCGGCGTTTGCGAACGCACGATCACCCCGTTGCCCACCTTGACGTCCACCAGGCCAATCACTTCCAACGCGATCAGCGCCTCGCGCACCGACGCGCGGCTGACCTGCAACTGCTGGGCAAGATCGCGCTCCGAGGGCAGGCGGCTGCCCGGCGGAAATTCGTTGTTCTCGATAAGACGTTTGAGCTGGTCAGCTATCTGTCTGTAAATCCTTGGGTTTTCCAGTCGGGTAATCGGCATTTTTGACCTTTGACGATTCGGCGTTCAGTGATTTGGCGCACAATTATGCGACAAGGCGCTTGAGTAATCGTTATTCAAGTGTAAAAAAAAGGTTAATCGAAATGCGGTTTCAAGGCTGTTTTTATTAACTTCTTCCCCCAACGATAACGCGTAAAGCGTCTTTTGTCATGTTAGAGGCCTGACCTTTAACCGCCTTTAGTGGCCTGACCATTAGACCTTTAGGCCGAGGAGTCAAGATGGATTTAACCGGGAAACGCGTACTGATCACTGCCGCCGGGCAAGGGATCGGATTCACCACCGCCAGGCTGTTCGCCGCCGCCAGCGCCGACGTGATCGCCAGCGACATCAACCTCGAGCGCCTGCAGGGCTGCGCCGGGATCCGCGCGCTGGCGCTGAACGTCACCGATCCGGCCGCCATTGCGGCGGCGGCGGAAGCGATCGGCCCGATCGACGTGTTGTTCAACTGCGCCGGTGTGGTGCACAGCGGATCGATCCTCGATTGCAGCGAGGATCAGTGGGCGTTCGCGCTCGATCTCAACGTGACCGCAATGTTCCGCATGATCCGCGCCTTCCTGCCGGGCATGTTGGCGCGCGGTAAAGGTTCGATCATCAACATGTCTTCGGTGGCCTCGAGCGTGAAAGGGGTGCCGAACCGCTTCGCCTACGGCGCCAGCAAGGCGGCGGTGATTGGCCTGACGCGCTCGGTGGCGGCGGATTACGTCACCCAGGGCATCCGCTGCAACGCCATTTGCCCCGGCACGGTGGAATCGCCGTCGCTGCGTCAGCGCATCGCCGAGCAGGCGCGCGAGCAGGGGCGTAGCGAGCAAGAGGTGTATCAGGCGTTCGTCGCCCGCCAGCCGATCGGGCGCATCGGCACCACCGAGGAAATTGCCCAGTTGGCGCTGTATCTGGCCTCCGACGCCAGTTCGTACACCACCGGCACGGTGCAGATCATCGACGGCGGCTGGAGCAACTGAGCCGCCATTTTTGAGAGAGGAACGCATGAAACTTTTACGTTATGGGGAACCCGGGCAAGAGCGCCCCGGCATGTTGGATGCGCAGGGCCGCCTGCGCGATCTGTCGCAGCATATCGCCGACGTGGGCGGCGCCGCGTTATCGCCGGCGTCGCTCGCCAAACTGCGCGCGCTGGACAGCGCCGCGTTGCCGCTGGTCGAGGGGCAGCCGCGCCTCGGCGCCTGCGTCGGCGGCATCGGCAAGTTCATCTGCATCGGCCTGAACTACGCCGATCACGCGGCGGAAACCGGCGCGGCCATTCCTGAAGAACCGGTGGTGTTCAACAAATGGACCAGCGCGGTGGTCGGCCCCTACGACCGGGTGGAGATCCCGCGCGGCTCGCAGAAAACAGATTGGGAAGTGGAGTTGGGCGTGGTGATCGGCCTGGGCGGGCGCTACATCAGCGAAGCGGACGCGATGCGCCACGTCGCCGGTTATTGCGTGATCAACGACGTCTCCGAACGCGAATATCAAATTGAGCGCGGCGGCACCTGGGACAAGGGCAAAGGCTGCGACACCTTCGGGCCGATCGGCCCCTGGCTGGTGACCGCCGACGAAATCGCCGATCCGCACAGCCTGAACCTGTGGCTGGAGGTGGACGGCAAGCGCTATCAGGACGGCAACACCAGCACCATGATCTTCCGCATTCCGCAAATCGTCAGCTACCTCAGCCGCTTTATGAGCCTGCAGCCGGGCGACGTGATCTCCACCGGTACGCCGCCGGGCGTCGGCATGGGGCAGAAACCGCAGCCCGTCTATCTGCGGGCGGGCCAGACGATGCGTCTGGGCATCGAAGGGCTGGGCGAACAGCGCCAGCAAACCGTACAGGCTTAACCGGGAGCGCCGCCATGACCACCATTACCGCACTGCGGGTTGAAGACATTCGTTTCCCCACCTCGTTGGGGCTGGACGGATCCGACGCCATGAATCCGGATCCCGACTATTCCGCCGCCTACGTGATCCTGGAGACCGATCGCGCGGATCTCAGCGGCCACGGGCTGACGTTCACCATCGGCCGCGGCAACGAGATCTGTTGTGCGGCGATCCGCGCGCTGGAACATCAGATCGTCGGTGAGCAACTGGAGACGATCGCCGCCGACATGGGCGCCTTCTGGCGGCGCTTCACCAGCGACAGCCAGCTGCGCTGGATTGGGCCGGACAAGGGCGCCATTCACCTGGCGACCGGCGCGGTGGTCAATGCGGTGTGGGATCTGTGGGCCAAATCGGTCGGCAAGCCGGTGTGGCGGCTGGTGGCGGAGATGACGCCGGAGGAACTGGTGCGCTGCATCGACTTCCGTTACATCACCGACTGCATCACGCCGCAGGAAGCGCTGGCGCTGCTGAAACAGCGGGCCGAGGGCAAAGAACGGCGCCTGGAGCGGCTGCTGCAGGAAGGGTACCCCTGTTACACCACCTCCGCCGGCTGGCTGGGTTACCCGGATGACAAGCTGCGCCGCCTGTGCCAGGAAGCGGTCGACGCCGGTTTCTCCTACCTGAAGCTGAAGGTCGGGCGCGATCTGGAAGACGACATTCGCCGGGTGCGCATCGCCCGTGAGGTGATCGGCCCGGATCGCCGGCTGATGATCGACGCCAACCAGGTGTGGGAGGTGGGCGAGGCCATTCCGTGGGTGAAACATCTGGCGTTCGCCAACCCCTGGTTTATCGAAGAACCGACCAGCCCGGATGACGTGGAGGGGCATCGCCGCATCCGCGAAGGGGTGGCGCCGGTCAAGGTGGCCACCGGTGAGATGTGCCAGAACCGCATCATGTTCAAGCAGTTCATCATGCGCGGCGCGGTGGACGTGGTGCAGATCGACGCCTGCCGCCTCGGCGGCGTCAACGAAGTGCTGGCGGTGATGCTGATGGCGGCCAAATACCAGCTGCCGGTCTGCCCGCACGCTGGCGGCGTCGGGCTGTGCGAATACGTGCAGCACCTGTCGATGATCGACTACCTGTGCATCGCCGGCACCCACGAAGGCCGGGTGATCGAGTACGTCGATCATTTGCATGAACACTTTGTCGATCCCTGTGTGATCAAGGGCGCGGCCTACATGCCGCCGAGCCGTCCCGGTTACTCGATCGAGATGCATCCGTCGTCGATCGAGCAGTATCGGTTCCGCGGGTGAGGCGGGAGGATCGCATGCCGCGCATCGACGCTCACCAGCACTACTGGCGCTACCACCCGCAGCACTACCCGTGGATCGACGAGCGGATGCGCGTGCTGCGACAGGATTTCGATCCGCCCCGGCTGCGGCCGCTGTTGCAGGAACACGGCTTCGACGGCGCGCTGGCGGTGCAGGCGCGCCCCAGCGAGGACGAGACGCTGGCCCTGCTGGCGCTGGCTGAGCAGAGCGAGGGCGTATGCGGCGTGGTGGGCTGGTTGGATATCACCGCGCCACAGCTGGCGCAGCGTCTGGAGGCCTGGCGACCTTACAGCGCGCTGCGCGGGGTGCGCCATCAGGTGCAGGACGAAGCGGATCCGGCGGCCTGGCTGGCGCGGCCCGAGGTGGAACGCGGCATGCAAATGCTGCAGCGTGCCGGGTATGTGTACGAGATCCTGGTGACGCACCGGGATCTGGCGGCCGCGGCGGCGTTTGCCGGCCGCCACGACCAACACTGGCTGGTGCTGGATCACTTCGGCAAGCCGGACATCGCGCGCGGCGCGCGGCACTGGGCGCAGCAAATCCGGCCGTTGGCGGCGCTGCCGCACGTGGCCTGCAAGCTCTCGGGGCTGAGCACCGAGGCGCCGGGTGGCCGGTGGCGGGCGGAAGAACTGCTGCCGTTCTTCGACGCCGCGCTGGAGGCGTTCGGCCCGCAGCGGCTGATGTTCGGCTCCGACTGGCCGGTGTGCCTGCTGGCCGGCGACTACCGCCAGGTGGTGCAACTGTGTGAACGGGCGCTGTCGACGCTGGGGGCCGCCGAGCAGGCGGCGATTTGGGGCGACACCGCACGGCGAATTTACGGGTTAACGGAGTCTGGTTATGGATCTGTATCTGCAAGATAAGGTGGTGCTGGTCACCGGCGGCGGTGCCGGCATCGGCGCGGCGATTGCTCATGTGCTGGCCGAAGAGGGGGCGATCCCGGTGCTGGTCACCAACGCCGCGCCGGAGGCGGCGCTGCTGGCCGATTTGCAGCGGCTGCAGCCGCGCACCGGGGTGATCCTCACCGAATTGTGCGACGAGGCGGCCTGCCGCCGGGCGGTCAGCCAGACGCTGGCGACCTTCGGCCGCATTGACGGGCTGGTGAACAACGCCGGGGTCAACGACGGCGTCGGGCTAGAGGCGGGGCGCGAAGCGTTCGTCGGCTCGCTGGAAAAGAACCTGGTGCACTACTACCTGATGGCGCACCTGTGCCAGGCGGCGCTGCGGGAGAGCCGGGGCGTCATCGTCAACATCGCCTCCAAGACTGCGCTCAGCGGCCAGGGCGGCACCAGCGGCTACACCGCCGCCAAGGGCGCGGTGCTGGCGCTGACGCGCGAATGGGCGGTGTCGCTGCGCCATGATGGGGTGCGGGTGAACGCGGTGGTGCCGGCGGAGGTGATCACCCCGCAGTACCAGCGCTGGCTCAACACCTTCGCCGACCCGCAGCGGCAGATGGAGAAGATCACCGCGCGCATTCCGCTCGGGCAGCGCATGACCACGCCGCAGGAGATCGCCGATACCGTGGCGTTTCTGCTGTCGTCGCGGTCATCACACACCACCGGACAGTGGCTGTCGGTGGACGGCGGCTACCTGCATCTCGATCGGGCGCTGACGTGAGCAGCGCGGCGGCAGGGCGGCGCCGTTTCTGCCAGGCGCTCGATCTGATTGACTCACCGGCGCTGATTGCGGAGTACCAGCAGCATCATCAGCGCATTTGGCCGGGCATCGCCGCGCATTTGCGCGAGCACGGCATTCTGGACATGGAGATTTACCGGTTGGGCACCCGGCTGTTCATGATCGTGGAGGTCAGCGCCGATTTCGACGCCGCGCGTTTTGACGCCGCCAGCCTGAACAACCCCGAAGTACAGCGATGGGAAGCGCTGATGTGGCACTACCAGGCCGCCACCCCCTGGACGCCGCAGGGCGAAAAATGGGTGGAAATGGCGCGGATTTTCTCTCTGCAACAGCAATAACGCCAACATCATCATCGCCAGACGATACGAGGGTATCACCATGCTTGCTGATAAAAGTGCGGCCTCCGCGCAGCCGGGCGTCCCCGTGACCGCCAATCTGCGCTGGGCCTTTATCCTGGTCACCAGCCTGTTCTTCATGTGGGGGCTGTCCTATGGCCTGCTGGACGTATTGAACAAACATTTTCAGGAGACGCTGCACGTCACCAAGGCGCAGTCGGGGCTGCTGCAGGCGGCGTACTTCGGCGCCTATTTCCTGGTGGCGCTGCCCGCCGGGTACTTTATGGATCGCAAGGGCTATAAGGCGGGCATTCTGGTCGGGCTGTGCCTGTACGCACTGGGCGCGCTGCTGTTCGTGCCGGCGGCGTCGGCCAACAGCTTCGGCGTCTTCCTGTTCGCGCTGTTCGTCATCGCCAGCGGCCTGGGCTGCCTGGAAACGGCGGCCAACCCGTACGCCACGGTGCTGGGCGACGCGCAGGGCGCCGAACGGCGGCTCAACCTGGCGCAGTCGTTCAACGGCCTCGGGCAGTTTATCGGCCCGCTGATCGGCGGCACGCTGTTCTTCTCCGCCGGCCAGTCCGTCGGCGGCGGCGATCAGAGCGCGGTGAAGATGACCTATGTGGCGATCGCCGCGCTGGTGCTGCTGATCGCGTTGTTGTTCAGCCGCACCCGGCTGCCGGCGATCCGCGAAGAGGAAAAACCGGTGCACGGCGTGATAGCGCAGGGGTTGTGGCAGCATCCGCATTTCGTCGGCGGGGTCATCACGCAGTTTTTCTACGTGGCGGCGCAGGTGGGCGTGGGGGCGTTCTTCATCAACTACGCCACCGAGCACTGGCGCGAGGTGTCTAACCAGAGCGCCTCTTACCTGCTGTCGATCGCCATGATCTGCTTTATGGTCGGACGTTTCTTCAGCACCTGGCTGATGGGACGGGTCAAACCGGCGACGCTGCTGGCGGTCTATGCGCTGATCAACATCGCGCTGTGCGGCGTGGTAATGCTGAGCGTAGACGGCGTATCGGTGGTGGCGCTGATCGCGGTGTTCTTCTTTATGTCGATCATGTTCCCGACCATTTTCGCCCTGGGGGTGAAAAATCTGGGCAAGCACACCAAGCGCGCCAGCTCGTTCATGATCATGGCGATCGTCGGCGGCGCCATCATGCCTTACTTTATGGGGGCGCTGGCCGACCGTTACAGCACCGCGCTCTCTTATCTGCTGCCGCTGCTGTGCTTCGCGGTGGTGTTGGTTTACGGCCTGCGGCAGCGCCGCGCCTGATTCACCCCGGCGGCGAATCGGCTTTCGCCGCCGCTTTCGGCATCTGCCGCCGGGTCCCCATCAGGATGGCCAACGCCAGCAGCAGCACCAGGCCGGACAGCGCGCCGTTTATCGTCAGGCCGCCGGCATCCACCACCAGCCCGCCCACCAGCGAACCGCAGGAAATCGCCAGGTTAAACAGCGCGATATACAGTGAAGAGGCGACCTCGGCCGCATCGGGCGCCGCCTTGAGCATCCACGCCATCAGCGCAACGGAAACGCCGCCGTAGGCGATGCCCCACAGCAGCAGGAAGGCGCCGCCGCTCAGCGGCGTGTGGCCCAGCAGCGGCAGCAGCAGGACGGCGAGCGCCAGCCCGAGGGCGATCAGCGCCAGGGTGCGGCGCAGTCGTTTGGCGGCGGCCTGGCCGGCGATAAAATTCCCGACGAGGCCGGCGATGCCGTAGGCGAACAGCAGCGGCCCCACCCAGCGGCTCTCGATGCCGGAGACCGTCTGCAGCAGCGGACGGACAAAGGTGTAAGCCATAAAGTGACCGGCGACCAGCAGAAACGTCAGCAGCAGCCCGGTCAGCAGCCGGCGATTCGCGCGTTGCGCGGTGAACGACCGCCAGCCGATCGCCTGCGTGACCGGCAGCGGCGGCAGCACGCACACCAGCAGGAGCAGGGTCAGCGCCGCCAGAACGGCGACCGCCAGAAATGCCATGCGCCAGCCCAGCGCTTCGCCGAGGAATACCCCGAGCGGCACGCCGAACACCGAGGCCGCCGCTACGCCGCCGAAGATGATGGACAGCGCCAATCCGACGGAGGCCGGCGGCACCAGGCGTTCCGCCAGCCCGCCGGCGATGGCCCAGATACCGCCGATGCAAAAGCCCAGCAGAATGCGCGCAGCGAACAGCAGCGCCAGGGAGGTGGCGGCGGCGGCCAGCAGGTTAGCGGCGATCAGCAGCAGCAGAAAGCCCGCCAGCAGGTTGCGGCGGTCCGTGCGCCGGGCGCCCAGCACCACCAGCGGGGCGAACAGCGCGGCGAACAGGGCCGGCAGGGAAATCAGCAGCCCGGCGCGGCCGATCGATGCGTTCAGGGTGCTGACGATCGGGGTCAGCAGCCCGACGGGCAACATTTCTGCGGTGACGACGGTAAAGGTGGACAGGCCGATGGCAAAGGTCGCCAGCCACGCTTTTGCGCCGCCGTCGGCGTGTAAGGCACTCATAATGACTCTCCCAACAGATGACGAACCTCAGTGTATCCGCGCCAAAATGGCTGATAAACTGGCCTGAATGCGCAACATTGGGGACAAAGCGTGGCTAATTTACCGTCTATGCCGTTGGATAACCTGACCGACCTGCTGGTATTCATTCGCGTCGCCGACGCCTGCAGCTTCACGCTGGCGGCCGAGAGACTGGGCATCTCCCGATCGGCGGCGGGCAAATACGTGAACCGATTGGAGGCGCGATTGGCGACCCGGCTGCTGCAACGCACCACGCGCAGCGTCAGCCTGACCGAAGACGGCGCGGTGTTTTACGAATATGCGCAGCGCATCCTGTCGCAGGCCGAAGAGGCGGAAACGGCGCTCAATACGCGGCGGCAAACCCCGCGCGGGCGGCTGCGGCTGGATGTGCCGGTCTCGTTGGGGCGGTTGCATATTTTGCCGATTCTGCGGGAATTTTTGGCGCAGTGGCCGGAGGTGGACGCCGACGTCAGCTTCTCCGACGATTACAGCGATTTGGTGCGCGACGGTATCGACGTGGCGATCCGCGTCGGCGGCAGCGACGACAGTCGGCTGGTGCGGCGGGTGCTCGCGCCGCACCGCCTGATCACCTGCGCGGCGCCGGACTATCTGGCGCGCTACGGCACGCCTGCGACACCGGAGGCGCTGGGCGATCACGAGACGCTGGTCTTCAGCCACCAGGGATTGCCGGCGCCCTGGCGCTATCGGATTAACGGCCAACTGCACGAACAGCCGGTGCGCGGCCGGATGCGTTTCAACAACGTCGAGGCATTGCGGGATGCGGCCGTCGCCGGGGCCGGTCTGTGTCAGGTAGGGGCGTTTCTGGTCGGTGAACAGATGGCGGCCGGCACGCTGGTGCCGGTGCTGGAACGCTATTGTCGCCCGGGGCCGCCGATCTGCGCCGTCTATCCCAGCCGACGCCATCTCTCCCCCAAAGTGAAACTGTTTCTGGCGGCGATCGAACGGCGCTGGCAGGGCAAGGCGATTTGGGAAACCGTTTAGCGTGTCAATTCCTGCGGTTGCAGCAGGGCGGGCTCGACGTTTTGCGCCAGCTGAATATTGTTGCGGCCGCTGTGCTTCGCCAGATAGAGCGCGGCGTCGGCTGCGCCTATCGCCGATTCGATGTCCAGTTTTTCCAGCGCGGAGATGCCGGCGCTGAGCGTCAGCGTGCCGCTGTGCTGCGGACTGGCGCCGTGCGGGATGTTCAGCTCCGCCACCCGCTGGCGCACCCGTTCGGCCAGTTGCGCCGCGTAGCCTTCGTGCACGTTGGTCAGCAGCACCAAAAATTCTTCCCCGCCGTAACGCACCACGATGTCGCGCGAACGCACCGCATCGCGGATGGCGACCGCCACCTGCACCAACGCCCGATCGCCCATGGCATGGCCGTAGCTGTCGTTGTAGACCTTGAAGTGGTCGATATCCAGCAACAGCACGTAATGATGGCCGGTTTGCGGTTCCAGCAGCATCGTGATCTTATTCTCCAGCCCGCGCCGGTTATAAAGGCCGGTCAGAGGATCGATCATGCTCAAATTATTGAATTTATCGCGCTCGTTATACAGGTTGGCCACCAGCGCGTGAGTAAAGATTTCACTGCGTTTCAACATCAGGTGGTGGATGGAGAAAGCGATAATAGGTAATAGCGTGGTGAATAATATCCGCAGGGTATTATGCATGCCGTCTAAAGCCAGGATCACCATTGCGGAAGGCACGGCGTGTAAACAAAAGGCGGTAAAGTTGTCCGTCAGGGAAATAGCGCTGATAAAAAAGATGCTAAACAAACTAATTAATAAAAAATCTTGGTTATTCGGTAGGCAATATTGACTTTTAACGTAAATATGTGCGGCCCAGAGCAGGCCGAGCACGCCGGCGAACAGGTTGAGTTTGCACAAGTATTTGCGTGGCGTTTGCAGGGAAAATAGCGCCGCTACCAGACAAAATAGCGGTATACATAATAAAGGTAGGGTAAATGCGGGCGTATCCCTAAAAGGGAACAATAATGTAAATACGGAAGAGGCGGCATTCATTATCAGAAAAAGAAATAATGCCAGGCGCTGCTTGCTGTTCAGTAATTCCTGATAAGAACGGGCGTTCATACGGAGGTCACTCTTTGCAAAGTCGTTCTGTCGAATAATTAAGGTTGAGAAGCATTCCTTTGGCGCGAATATCCACTTGAATTGCATGGTTGAGGATTGTGATTATTATCATGCAAACAGGACTAGGAATTTTCTTATGTCAAATTATCATTTTTTCATGCTGGTGTCATCTGGGTTTGGTCAGCGCAGTGAAAATGATGCGGCGGCCAAAAAAGTGTTATATGATATTGGTTATCATTATCACTTAAAGGGGGTTGTCATGCTCACCGCCATGATTGCCGCGTGCGGGCTGTGGGGCGTCAGTTGGTGCCTCGGGGATCGCCTGGCCAGCGCCTGGGGCGTTTTGCTGCCTTGTGCGCTGATGCCGCTGCTGGCCTTGATCGACCTGGATATGGTGCAGTTGCGCACCCTGATCGTGATAGCGATGTTGGCCACGCTGGTCATGTTGTTCAACAGCCGGCTGCGCCACTATCTGCTGCTGCCTTCCTGTATGGCGCTGGCGGGCGGCCTGGCGGCTGTCAGCCTGAACTTCAGCTTCGGGTGAAACGCCGGAAACGGCAAAATCACGCTTTTGCGTGTGATTCATCAATGCGTTGGGATTTTTTCGAGGATACTGCCGGGGAGATCATCAATTGGTGCGAAGAGAGGGACTTGAACCCTCACGTCCGTAAGGACACTAACACCTGAAGCTAGCGCGTCTACCAATTCCGCCACCTTCGCACAGTCGATGTTGTTGCTTTGATTTATATTACGTCGCCAGCGTGGTGCGAAGAGAGGGACTTGAACCCTCACGTCCGTAAGAACACTAACACCTGAAGCTAGCGCGTCTACCAATTCCGCCACCTTCGCATCGATGCTGAGTGCAATATAAATCATGTGGTTATTTGGTGCGAAGAGAGGGACTTGAACCCTCACGTCCGTAAGGACACTAACACCTGAAGCTAGCGCGTCTACCAATTCCGCCACCTTCGCGTACCAGAAACATTACCGGAGTAACGTTACCACGGAGGCGAATTCTAGAGATTTTGGCGGACACGTCAACAGTTATTTCCCCGCTTTGCGGGCGTTTGCTGGAAAAACAGCCATATCGCCGCTTTTCTGCTGGTCAAACAGCCAAATCAGCCAATCAATCAACACTCTGACCCGCGGCGCCAGGAAACGGCCGGGCGGATACATGATGTAAATCGGCATCGGCGGAGGCGGCGTTTCCGCCAGCACTTCCACCAGTTCGCCCTGTTCCAGCCAAGGGGCAAGCGAATAGCGCGCCGCCTGTATCAATCCCATGCCGGCACGCGCGCCGGCGATATAGGCGTCGGCGCCGCTGACGCTCAGCCGGGCGGGCAGTTCGCGCAGTTCCAGCTTGCCGCCGCGGCAAAACTCCAGCGGGTAATCGCGGTTGCTGGCCAGCGAAAAATACCCCACCGCGCGGTGCGGCGCCAGGCTATCGATGTCGAGCGGCGTACCTTGGGCCTGCAGGTAAGCGGGGGAAGCGCAGGTGACCTGCGGCAGCTGGGCGATCCGCCGCGCCACCAGGCTGTCGTCTTCGGTTTCCCAGGCGCGCAGCACGCAGTCCACGCCTTCGCGCAGCAGATCGACGTGGGTGTCGTTGGCGCCCAGCGCCAGCGTGATGTCGGGATAGCGCCGGTAGAAGTCGTCCAGCGCCGGAATGACGACCTCGCGCGCCAGCGAATGGGGCATATCGATGCGCACTTTGCCGGACGGCTGCAGCTTATGGTGGCTGAACAGCGTGTCCGCCTCCTCCAGCGCGCCCAGCAACTGCACGCAGCGTTGATAGTAGAGACTGCCTTCGCTGGTCACCTGCACCTGGCGGGTGGTGCGGATCAGCAGGCGTACGCCCAGCCGCTGTTCCAGCCGTTTCAGCGCGTTGCTGACCGTGGCGCGCGGCAGCTGCAGGCGTTCGGCCGCCCGGCTGAAGCTGCCCAGTTCGACGATGCGGGTAAAAATGCGCATGGCTTGAACCTGATCCATGTCCACTCCGTATTGTTGGTGATTTTTGAACAGTGATGTGCAATCTGCATTATTTATCTTTGTCGCGTAAACAACCAGACTTTGCTGCGTTATCCATTCACCGCATGAGGGCAGCACAATGCAACAACGTAAACTCGGTTCCCACGGTCCCGTCGTCTCCGCCCTGGGGTTGGGATGCATGGGCATGAGCGACTTCTACTCCACCGGCGCCGATCGGCAGGAAGCCATCGCCACGCTGCACCGGGCGCTGGAGCTGGGCGTCACGCTGCTCGACACCGCCGACATGTATGGCCCGCACACCAACGAAGAGCTGGTGGGGGAAGCGATCAAAGGCAAGCGGCAACAGGTGTTCCTGGCCACCAAGTTCGGCATTCTGCGCGATCCGGCGGATCCTTCGGCGCGCGGCGTCAGCAGCCGGCCCGAGTATATCCGGCGCTCCGTCGAGGGCAGCCTGCGGCGCTTGGGCGTGGAGGAGATCGATCTTTATTATCAGCACCGGGTCGATCCGCAGGTGCCGATCGAGGACGTCGTGGGCACGATGGCGGATCTGATCCGCGAAGGCAAGATCCGCCACATCGGCCTGAGCGAGGCGTCGGTCGCCACGCTGGAGCGGGCGCACAAGGTGCATCCGATCACCGCGCTGCAGACCGAATATTCGCTGTGGACCCGCGACGCCGAGCAGGGCGTGCTGGCGGCCTGCGAGCGCCTGGGCATCGGCTTTGTGCCCTACAGCCCGTTAGGGCGCGGTTTCCTCACCGGCGCTATCCAGCGGCCGGAGGATCTGGCCGAGGACGACTTCCGCCGCAGCAACCCGCGCTTCCAGGGGGAAAACTTCAGCCGCAATCTGGCGCTGGTGGAGAAGGTGAGCGAGCTGGCGGCGCAGAAGGGCGTCAAGCCTTCGCAGCTGGCGCTGGCCTGGGTGTTGGCGCAGGGGGAACACATCGTGCCGATCCCCGGCACCAAACGCCGTCGTTACCTTGAAGAGAACGTCGCGGCGGCGGAGATAACGCTGAGCGCGGCTGAGCTGGCGGCGATTGAAGCGGTGTTCCCGCTGAGCGCGGCGGCCGGCGATCGCTACGGCGCGGAGTCGATGACCTACATCAACGGTTAAAAAAAAGCGCGGCCTGCAGGCCGCGCTCTGTCGTTTTCCGCCAACGGCGAATTATTTCTTCTTCGGCGCGCGCGGCGGACGGCCGACGGTCGCCTGGTACACCTTGAAGCGGCCGTTCTGCGCCAGCACTTCGTGGCTGCCGAAGGTGGCGTCCAGAATGTCCGGGTATGGCAGGAAGGCGTTGGCGACAATGCGCAGTTGGCCACCGATCGGCAGGTGCTTCACCGCGCCGCGGATCAGAGTTTCGGCGGCGGTCAGGCTGGTCTGCAGCCCGTCGTGGAACGGCGGGTTGGAGATGATCATGTCGAAACGGCCGGTGATGTCGGAGTAAACGTTGCTGACGATCACTTCCCCTTCGATGCCGTTGGCGGCCAGCGTCGCGCGGCTGGATTCCACCGCGGCGGCGTTGACGTCGCTGAGGGTCAATTTGACTTTCGGCGACAGCTTGGACATTACCGAGGCCATGACGCCGGCGCCGCAGCCGATGTCCAGCACCTTGCCTTTCATGTGTTTTTCCAGCGTCGACAGCAGCAGCGAGCTGCCGACGTCCAGACCGTCGCGGCTGAACACGCCCGGCAGCGTTTTCACTTCCAGATCGTGCAGCTGATAGCTGTCCCACCAGTCGTTCAGGTCGAACTCGGTCTGCGCGTCCAGGCGGCCGTGATACAGGCCACAGCGGCGCGCGCTGTCGATTTTCACCAGCGTGACGTGGCCTTCCAGCGTTGGCTCGGCGCTGCGCACGCCGCTGCGGTTTTCACCGACCACGAACACGTCCGCGCCCACCGGCAGCAGCGCCAGGATGTTGCACAGCTGGAATTGCGCTTCCTGCTTGCTCTTCGGCCAGTAGTAAACCAGCGTGTCGCAGTCGGCGACGAAAGCGGGATCGACGGTCAAACCGAACTGCACGTTATCGCCCATCGTCCGGTTCAGTAACTGCCAGTGATGGTATTGCTGAGTGTGGACGCGCACGTCCGCGGCCTCGAATTGGGCCGGCAGGCTGTCCTGCAGGTCGCCGGCAAACAGCACGCGGCGTTCGATAAATTCATCACTGTGGCGCAGCATGACTTCACTGGCGGGGGTTAATGCAGACATCAGATATTGGCTCCTGGAAATGAGACCGGGGATTATAGAGCTTTGTGGCGATATGTTCGACGGGTTTGTTGGCGCGGGCTGCGCGGGTTTGTTAGCATAGCGCGGCGCATGGCAGGCATGGCGCACCACAACGGGTAGGAATCGGCATGGCATCAAAACGCGACTGGCTGTTACAACAACTGGGTATTACGCAGTGGACATTGCGCCGCCCGGGCGTGTTGCAGGGCGAAGTGGCGGTCAGTCTGCCGCCCGAGACGCGCCTGCTGGTGGTGGCGCAGACGCAGCCGGCGCCCGACGATCCGCTGTTTTGCGACGTGCTGCGCAGCCTGGGGCTGACGCCGGCGCAAACCTACAGCCTGACGCCGGAACAGGTGGCGATGCTGCCTGAAGAGACCGCATGCAACAGTTGGCGGCTGGGCGTGACGGAACCGCTCGCGGTCGCCGGCGCGCAGCTACACAGCCCGGCGCTGGCCGAGCTTTCCCAAGACGCGGGGGCCAAACGCGCCCTCTGGCAGCAGATTTGTCATCATGAACACGATTTCTACCCTGACGGCGGCCGACCTGGCCACGGCCTTCAACATTGAGCAAGCCAGCCACGCTTTCCCCTGGACGGAAACCACCTTTGCCAGCAATCAGGGCGATCGCTACCTTAACCTGAAGCTGAGCGCCGATGGGGAGATGGCGGGGTTCGCCATCACGCAGATCGTGCTGGACGAAGCCACGCTGTTCAACATCGCCATTCATCCGCAGCACCAGCGCCGGGGCTTTGGCCGCCTGCTGCTCAACGCGTTGATCGAACAGCTGGAGAGCCGCGGCGTGGTTACGCTGTGGCTGGAAGTCCGTGCCTCCAACCAGGCGGCGATCGCGCTGTATGAAGATCTCGGTTTCAACGAAGTCACCGTGCGCCGCAATTATTACCCGAGCGCCCACGGCCGCGAAGACGCGATCGTGATGGCGCTGCCGCTGGGGTAATCAGCCCGGCCGGAAAAAGCATTGATTGTCACCGGTTGGCAAATCGGCGAAAATGCCCGGCTGTTATCTTTTATTCACCGCTTTGCCCGGCGCCGCGATCGGCGCGTTCTGATGATGTCGCAGGGCGGACTAACCGTAGAACCTGAAAACCATGTCTCCTAGTGAATTTGCCCGCGAAGTCTCCAAAAGAAGAACTTTCGCCATCATCTCGCACCCCGATGCCGGTAAAACCACCATTACCGAAAAAGTGCTGCTATTCGGACAGGCGATCCAGACCGCCGGTACGGTAAAAGGCCGCGGCTCCAGCCAGCACGCCAAATCCGACTGGATGGAAATGGAAAAGCAGCGTGGGATCTCGATCACCACCTCGGTGATGCAGTTCCCGTATCGCGACAGCCTGGTCAACCTGCTGGATACCCCGGGGCACGAGGACTTCTCCGAAGATACGTATCGCACCCTGACCGCCGTGGACTGCTGTCTGATGGTGATCGACGCCGCCAAGGGCGTTGAGGATCGCACCCGCAAGCTGATGGAAGTCACCCGTCTGCGCGACACGCCGATCCTGACCTTCATGAACAAGCTGGACCGCGACATCCGCGATCCGATGGAAGTGATGGACGAAGTCGAGCGCGAACTGAAAATCGCCTGTTCGCCTATCACCTGGCCGATCGGCTGCGGCAAGCTGTTTAAAGGCGTTTATCACCTGTACAAGGATGAAACCTACCTGTACCAGACCGGTAAAGGCCACACCATTCAGGAAGTGCGCATCGTCAAGGGCCTGAACAACCCGGAGCTGGATGTCGCCGTAGGCGAAGATCTGGCGGCGCAGCTGCGCGATGAGCTGGAGCTGGTGCAGGGCGCTTCCCACGAGTTCGATCAGGCGGCGTTCCTGAGCGGCGAGCTGACCCCGGTGTTCTTCGGTACCGCACTCGGTAACTTCGGCGTGGATCATATGCTGGACGGTCTGGTGGCCTGGGCGCCGGCGCCGATGCCGCGCAAAACCGACACCCGTGAAGTGACGGCGGCGGAAGAGAAATTCACCGGCTTTGTGTTCAAGATCCAGGCCAACATGGATCCGAAACACCGCGACCGCGTGGCCTTTATGCGCGTGGTGTCCGGCCGCTACGAGAAGGGCATGAAGCTGCGCCAGGTGCGCACCGGCAAAGACGTAGTGATCTCCGACGCGCTGACCTTTATGGCCGGCGACCGTTCGCACGTGGAAGAAGCCTACCCGGGCGACATCATCGGCCTGCACAACCACGGCACCATTCAGATCGGCGATACCTTCACCCAGGGTGAAGACATGAAGTTCACCGGTATTCCGAACTTCGCGCCGGAGCTGTTCCGCCGCATTCGCCTGCGCGATCCGCTGAAGCAGAAACAGCTGCTGAAGGGGCTGGTGCAGCTGTCCGAAGAGGGCGCGGTACAGGTGTTCCGTCCGATCGCCAACAACGATCTGATCGTCGGCGCGGTCGGTGTGCTGCAGTTCGACGTGGTGGTGGCGCGTTTGAAGAGCGAGTACAACGTGGAAGCGCTGTACGAATCGGTCAACGTGTCGACGGCGCGCTGGGTCGAGTGCGACGACGTGAAGAAGTTCGAAGAGTTCAAGCGCAAGAACGAGATCAACCTGGCGCTGGACGGCGGGGACAACCTGTCCTACATCGCGCCGACCATGGTGAACCTCAACCTGACGCAGGAACGCTATCCTGACGTGACCTTCCGCAAGACCCGCGAACACTGATACATCGGCAGGGCGCCCGGTGCGCCCTGCCAATTCCCCGTATTCTCACTCCGCTAATTAATAAATCTTCCTCATATTTTATCCTGCGAATCGATGTCGCCCAGGCGAGACGCGATTGGCCTGCGTTTTCCGCCGCATGGTCTATCTTTAACGAGATGTCCGCACATTGCTTGAGAGTAAATCACTGTAATACGCTGATTGTTTGGTGAGTTATTCTGATGTGTTGCCGATAGGAGACAGTCTGTTTCCTTAAATATCAATGAGATGAATGTTTTACCGTTTCGTGTCACTTAGTCTGTCGTCAATAGGCGACAGTTTTTTGATTAAAAATCCGACTCAACGCTTTTTTTGTTTGATTTTTAAGGCGTTTATGGAGTTGGCACGGCGGTTGCAATATTCCTGTCGTGAACGCTTAATCGTATAGCGATGATGAAGTATTTACCGAGAGGCCGCGTGAAGGCGGCTGAAGGGTTCCGGCGCTCTGGCGCTGGGGCCCCCAACAAAAGGAAGAGATCGATGAAAAAGACCAAATTTGCACACTCGCTGATGGCTGTTGTTTTGGGTTCTGCTTTGGTGAGCGGCACTGCGCTGGCCGAAGACAGTCTGCTCAACAAGGCGTCTAACGCCGCGGACAGTGCCGGTGCCAAAATCGATAGCTCCATGAAAAAAGTTGACGGTTACATGGATGACAGCGCGATAACGGCTAAAGTTAAAAGTGCATTGGTGGACGATAAGAGCATCAAAAGCACTGACATTTCGGTGAAAACCGAAAAAGGCACCGTGATCCTGAGCGGGTTTGTCGGCAGCCAGGCGCAGGCGGAGCATGCGGTTGCGGTTGCCGGCAAGGTGGAAGGCGTCAAAACCGTCAGCGACAAGCTGCACGTGAAAGATGAAGCCAATCAGTCGATCAAATCGTATGCCGGCGACACCGCCACCACCAGCGAGCTGAAAGCCAAGCTGCTGGCCGATGACATCGTGCCGTCGCGCAATGTGAAAGTGGAAACCACCGATGGCGTGGTGCAGCTTTCCGGTGAAGTGAAAACGCAGGCGCAGTCTGAGCGTGCCGAAAGCATCGCCAAGGCTATCGACGGCGTGAAAAGCGTGAAAAACGACCTGGTGGTCAAGCAGTAATCCCGCCAGGCGCCCGTAACAAGTAACAACAAGCCGCATCTGTCGGGCTGTCAAGGCGGCCCGACGTGTACCACCAAAAAAAGAAACTGATTTGCCGTCGATGTCCCGTTGTCGGGGCGGTAGACGGCAGCGAATTTTTTCACAATGGTAAGGAGAAGCTTATGTTTCGTTGGGGCATTATCTTTTTAGTCATCGCGCTTATCGCTGCGGCACTGGGGTTCGGTTCGCTGGCGGGCACCGCCGCCTGGGCCGCCAAAGTCGTGTTCGTTGTCGGCATCATCCTGTTCCTGGTCAGTCTGTTCACCGGCCGTCGGCGCCCTTAGCCGGCCGGCATTTTCCTGCAAACTGTAACAAAGCTTAATTCCTTTTCTCACGTCGGGGAGGGCCGGCCATGAACAGCGACATCATCGTCGGGCGCTGGAAACAGCTGAAAGGTCAGGTATGGCAGGCTTGGGCCGAATGGTCCGGCAGCGATGGTGCCTGGTTGGCCGGCAGCAATGATTTCCTCGTCGGCGTGCTGCAAGAGGATTACGGAAGAGAGCGAGACGCGGTATCCTCGGAGAAAACGTCTCACTGAGGATGCCAAGTTGGGATACAGAATACCCATCACGCTCGGCAATATAGAACCGCTGGCGTCTAAACCTTTTCGACCAGGAAAAATGGCGTTGGTCTGCGAAGGCGGCGGCCAGCGCGGCATTTTCACCGCCGGCGTGCTGGACGAGTTTCAGCGCGCGGGCTTTAACCCTTTCGATCTGCTGATCGGCACATCGGCCGGCGCTCAGAATCTGTCTGCCTATATCTGCGGGCAGATGGGCTACGCGCGCCGGGTGATCACCCGTTACACCACTTCGGCACAGTTCTTCAATCCGCTGCGCTTCGTGCGCGGCGGGCATCTGATCGATCTCGATTGGCTGGTTGATACGGCGGCGGCGCAGATGCCGCTGGCGATGGACGTGGCGGAACAGCACTTTACCGACGGGCGCGAATTCCTGCTGTGCGCCTGCCGCAGCGACGATTTCGAACCGACCTATCTGCCGGCGCAGCGCGAACGCTGGCTGCCGGCCATCAAGGCGTCCAGCGCCATTCCCGGCTTCTACCGTCAGGGCGTGGAGTTGGACGGCGTCAGCTATCAGGACGGCGGCATCAGCGATGCGATCCCGGTGGAAGAGGCCTATCGCCGCGGCGCCGACACCATCGTGGTGATCCGCACCGTGCCTTCGCAAATGTACTACACCCCGCAGTGGATGAAGCGCATGGAGCATTGGCTGAGCGACAGCAGCCTGCAGCAGATGGTGCGCATCCTGCAGCATCACGAGCAAAGCTATCACCGCATCCAGCGCTTTATCGAAAAGCCGCCGGGCAAGCTGCGCATCTTCGAGATCTTCCCGCCGAAGCCGCTGGCCAGCAATGCGCTGGGCAGCCGATTGGGGGCGCTCAATCAGGATTATCACCTGGGGCGCCGCTGCGGCCGCTACTTCCTGGCCACCGTCGGCCAGTGGATGGCGCAGCAGGAACCCGACGGCATGAAGGTGCGAAAAGCGTTGTCGCGCCGCCTGATCCAGCCGGAGAACGTCAGAATGCCTTCGCCGATCGTGACCGACATCGCCATGCCCACCGAGCGGGCGGCGCAGCCGGAGGCGGCGGTAGCGGCGCCGAAAATCATCCTGCCGGGCGATCTGCCGCCGGGTGAAGGGGGGGCGCTGTGAGTTACGCCTTTACCGACACCCACTGCCATTTCGATTTCCCGCCCTTTACCGGGCATGAGGCCGAGAGCCTGGCGCGGGCGGCAAGCGCCGACGTAAAGCGCATCATCGTCCCGACGGTCACCGCCGATCGCTTCGCGCGGGTGTTGCGGCTGGCGCAGGAGCATGCGCCGCTGTTCGCCGCACTGGGGCTGCACCCGCTGTATATCGCGCAGCATCATGAGCCGCAGTTGGAACAGTTGGCGGCGCTGCTGGCCGAACGGCCGCACAAGCTGGTGGCGGTGGGGGAGATCGGGCTCGATCTGTATATGGATAACCCACAGTTCGAGCGGCAGCACAGCGTGCTGCTGGCCCAACTGAAGCTGGCGAAACAGCATGACCTGCCGGTGATCCTGCATTCGCGCCGCACCCACGACCAACTGGCCGCCGCGCTGCGGCGCATGCAGCTGCCGCGCCGCGGCGTGGTGCACGGCTTTGCCGGCAGCCTGTCGCAGGCGCAGGCGTTTATCCGCCTCGGCTATTACATCGGCGTGGGCGGCACCATCACCTATGAGCGGGCGCAGAAAACGCGCGCCGTGATGGCGCAGCTGCCGCTTGAGGCGCTGCTGCTGGAGACCGATGCGCCGGACATGCCGCTGGCCGGCTATCAGGGGCAGCCGAACCGCCCCGAGCGCGCCGCCGAGGTGTTTCACGCGCTGTGTGAACTGCGGCCGGAACCGGCCGACGTGATAGCCGCCCACCTGCAACGCAATACCCAAGCGCTGTTCGCCATGCCGAATTGAGGTCTGCATAACGTGACTTGCGTCACGTTATAAGATTTTCATTTGCGTCTCGTTGTATACATTTGTGACATAAATCGGTGCGAGGGTGACCTCGCTCAGTATAATCCCCCCCGAAACTCTCCAATAGCAGACCTCTCTTCATGAGCAGGGATGTATTTTATTTTTTGCAACAGGGAAACTTTGCATGCAACTCATCATGAGTCTGGTCGGGATGGCGGTGCTGATCGCCATTGCGGTGCTGCTCTCCAGCAACCGTCGGGCCATCAAACTGCGCACCGTGGTGTGGGCGTTCATCATTCAGGTCGGTATCGGCGCGCTGGTGCTGTACGTGCCGCTGGGCCGCAGCATCCTCGGCAGTATGTCTAACGGCGTGGCAAACGTTATCGCTTACGGCAATCAGGGCATTTCGTTCATCTTCGGCGGGCTGGTTTCCGACAAGATGTTCGAGGTGTTCGGCGGCGGCGGCTTCGTGTTCGCGCTGCGCGTCCTGCCGGTGATCGTGTTCTTCTCCTCGCTGATTGCGGTGCTGTACTACCTCGGCATCATGCAGTTGGTGATCCGCGTGCTGGGCGGCGGCCTGCACAAGTTGCTGGGCACCTCGCGCACCGAATCGCTGTCGGCGACCGCCAACATTTTCGTCGGCCAGACCGAAGCGCCGCTGGTGGTGCGTCCGTATATCGCCACCATGAGCCAGTCAGAACTGTTCGCCGTGATGTGCGGCGGCCTGGCTTCGGTGGCCGGTTCGGTGCTGGCGGGATACGCGCAGATGGGCGTGCCGCTGGAATACCTGATCGCCGCGTCCTTCATGGCCGCGCCGGGCGGGCTGCTGTTCGCCAAGCTGATGGTGCCGGAAACCGAGCAGACCCACGATAAAGACGATGCGATGAAACTGATCGCCGAAGAGGATCGTCCTGCCAACGTGATCGATGCGGCGGCTTCCGGCGCGGCTTCCGGCATGCAGCTGGCGCTGAACGTCGGCGCGATGCTGCTGGCGTTTATCGCGCTGATCGCCTTGCTCAACGGCATTCTCGGCGGCATCGGCGGCTGGTTCGATTACCCGCAGCTGTCGCTCGAGCTGATCCTCGGCTGGGTGTTCTCGCCGATCGCCTTCCTGATTGGCGTGCCGTGGAGTGAAGCGATGACCGCCGGTTCGTTTATCGGCCAGAAGATCATCGTCAATGAGTTTGTCGCCTATATGAACTTCGGCGCCTATCTGCGTCCGGACGATGTGGTGGCGGCGGAAGGCCTGCAGGTGCTGTCAACGCACACCAAGGCGATCATCTCCTTTGCGCTGTGCGGTTTTGCCAACCTCTCCTCGGTGGCGATCCTGCTGGGCGGTTTGGGCAGCATGGCACCCAACCGTCGCCATGACATCGCGCGTTTCGGTCTGAAGGCCGTGGCGGCGGGCACGCTGTCCAACCTGATGAGTGCCACCATCGCCGGTTTCTTCCTGGCGCTGTAAGCCCTCGCTGAGCCCGCGTCGGCGCGACCGATCGCGGGACTCCGCCTATACTCTAAGCAACGCGGGTGTTCGCCGCACCCGCGATCTTCAGCCGCTTCTTTAGCGAATTTGTGAACGATATCGCGTTATTTTGTGATGTTCTTCACATATAATTCCGGTCTGTTACAGTGCTATTTCATATAGTGTGACGATGAACGCGAATCGCCCCCGGCATTCGTGTTCAAATAGCTATTACTGGCCGGCCGCAAGGCGGGTGGCCATGTGCGGTGAGAAGGATCTCAGTTGCCGCCGCGGGAACGCCGTTCCCCTGCGCTATCTTCATGGAACCAAGTCCGCTCGCCAACACCCAGGTACTCAGTTGGAGAGTTTTATGACCGAATTAACCGCAGCAGCGCAACGTGCGCTGAACTTGATGGATTTAACCACGCTGAACGATGATGACACCGACGAGAAAGTGATCGCCCTCTGTCGTCAGGCCAACAGCCCGGCCGGCCACACGGCGGCCATCTGCATCTACCCGCGTTTTATCCCGGTGGCGCGTAAGGCGCTGCGCGAGCAAGGCACGCCGGACATCCGTATCGCCACCGTGACCAACTTCCCGCATGGCAACGACGATATCGACATCGCGCTGGCGGAAACCCGCGCGGCCATCGCCTATGGGGCGGATGAAGTGGACGTGGTGTTCCCTTACCGCGCGCTGATCGCCGGCAACGAACAGGTCGGTTTCGAGCTGGTGAAACAGTGCAAACAGGCTTGCCAGGCGGCCAACGTGCTGCTGAAAGTGATCATCGAAACCGGTGAGCTGAAGCAGGCCGATCTGATCCGCAAGGCGTCCGAGATCGCCATCAAGGCCGGCGCCGACTTTATCAAGACCTCCACCGGCAAGGTGCCGGTCAACGCCACCCTGGAGAGCGCCGAGCTGATGATGTCAGCGATCCGCGATATGGGCGTGGCGAAGACGGTGGGCTTCAAGCCGGCCGGCGGCGTGCGCACCGCGGAAGACGCGCTGCATTATCTGCAACTTGCCGATCGTATTCTGGGCGAAGGGTGGGCCGACGCGCGGCATTTCCGCTTTGGCGCTTCCAGCCTGCTGGCCAGCTTGCTGGCCGCGCTGGGCCACCAAACCCAGACCGCCGGCGGCGGCTACTGATCGATATCGTTGGCGGGCGCCAGGCGCGCCCGTCTGCACCGACTCTCGGCGACACAGGGGGATGCCTTGTTCCTGGCTCAAGAAATTATTCGTAAAAAACGCGACGGCCAGCCGTTAAGCGAAGCGGAAATCCGCTTTTTCATCAACGGCATTCGCGACAATGTGGTGTCGGAAGGGCAGATCGCCGCGCTGGCGATGACCATTTATTTCCATGACATGAGCATGCCGGAGCGCGTGGCGCTCACCATGGCGATGCGCGATTCCGGCACCGTGCTGGACTGGAAGAGTTTGGCGCTGAACGGCCCGATCGTCGACAAGCACTCGACCGGCGGCGTGGGCGACGTGACTTCGCTGATGCTCGGCCCGATGGTGGCGGCCTGCGGCGGCTATGTGCCGATGATCTCCGGCCGCGGCCTGGGGCATACCGGCGGCACGCTGGACAAACTGGAAGCCATTCCGGGCTTCAATATTTTCCCGGACGATAACGCCTTCCGCAAAATCATTCAGGACGTCGGCGTGGCGATCATCGGCCAGACCAGCTCGCTGGCGCCGGCGGACAAGCGTTTTTACGCCACCCGCGATATCACCGCCACCGTGGATTCTATCCCGCTGATCACCGCCTCCATTCTGGCCAAGAAGCTGGCGGAAGGGTTGGATGCGCTGGTGATGGACGTGAAGGTCGGCTCCGGCGCCTTTATGCCGACCTATGCCCTGTCGCAAGATTTGGCGCAGGCGATCGTCGGCGTGGCCAACGGCGCGGGCTGCAAGACCACCGCGCTGCTGACCGACATGAATCAGGTGCTGGCTTCCAGCGCCGGCAACGCGGTGGAAGTGCGCGAAGCGGTGCGCTTCCTGACCGGCGAATACCGCAACCCGCGCCTGCTGGAAGTGACGCTGGCGCTGAGCGTAGAGATGCTGTTGTCCGGCGGCCTGGCGAAAGACGAGACCGACGCGCGCGCCAAGCTGCAGGCGGTGCTGGATAACGGCAAGGCGGCGGAGGTGTTTGGCCGCATGGTGGCGGCGCAGCAGGGGCCAATAGACTTCGTCGAACGCTACGATAGCTATCTGCCGGCGGCAACGCTGAGCAAGCCGGTGTATGCTGAAAAGCCGGGCATCATCAGCGCCATGGATACCCGTGCGCTGGGCATGGCGGTGGTGTCGTTGGGCGGCGGCCGCCGTCGGGCGAGCGACGCCATCGATTACAGCGTCGGCCTGACCGAGATGGCGCGCCTGGGCGATACGGCGGATTCCCAGCAGCCGCTGGCGATGATCCACGCCAACGATGAAGAGAGCTGGCAGCAGGCGGCCGATGCGGTGCGCAGCGCAATGACGCTGAGCGACAAGGCGCCGGAGGCGACGCCAGTGGTGTATAAGCGCATCACTCAAGCGTGATGACCCTCGTCTTTCAAGCCGTAGCGTTGTTGGCTGCACGCGTGCACCCCAGTCACTTACTTGAGTAAGCTCCTGGGGATACACGCGCTAGCCGCCTAGCTACAACTTGAAATCCATTGGGTATAAATTTAGAGAATAAGGGCGATTGCAGTTTTGCGGTCGCAATAGCGTGAGAACACGCAGGAGAGCACAGATGAAACGCACATTTATTATGGTATTGGACTCCTTCGGCATCGGCGCCAGCGAAGACGCCGAACGTTTTGGCGATCAGGGTTCCGACACCCTGGGCCACATCGCCGAGGTTTGCGCGCGCGGTGAGGCCAACGTGGGCCGTCAGGGCCCGCTGACGCTGCCTAACCTGAGCCGTCTGGGCCTCGGCAAAGCGGCGGAAGAGTCCACCGGCAACTTCCCGCAGGGGCTGGATCGCAACGCCGACATCATCGGCGCCTACGGCTACGCCAGCGAGCTCTCTTCCGGTAAAGACACGCCGTCTGGCCACTGGGAAATCGCCGGCGTGCCGGTGCTGTTCGACTGGGGCTACTTCAAGGACGAGCACAACAGCTTCCCGCAGGCGCTGCTGGATAAGCTGGTGGAGCGCGCCAATCTGCCGGGCTACCTGGGCAACTGCCACTCATCCGGCACCGTGATCCTCGATCAGTTGGGTGAAGAGCACATGAAAACCGGCAAGCCGATTTTCTACACCTCCGCCGACTCGGTATTCCAGATCGCCTGTCACGAAGAGACCTTCGGCCTGGAGCGCCTGTATGAGCTGTGCGAAATCGCGCGTGAAGAGCTGACCGAAGGCGGTTACAACATCGGCCGCGTGATCGCGCGTCCGTTCGTCGGCGACAAGCCGGGCCACTTCCAGCGCACCGGCAATCGCCACGATCTGGCGGTAGAGCCGCCGGCGCCGACCGTGCTGAAAAAGCTGGTGGACGAGAAGGGCGGCGAAGTGGTGTCGATCGGTAAAATCGCCGACATCTACGCCAACGTCGGCATCACCAAGAAGGTGAAGGCGACCGGCATCGACGCGCTGTTCGACGCGACCCTGATCGAAATGGAAAAGGCCGGCGACAACACCATCGTGTTCACCAACTTCGTGGACTTCGACTCCTCCTACGGTCACCGTCGCGACGTGGCGGGCTACGCCGCCGCGCTGGAGCTGTTCGACCGCCGCCTGCCGGAACTGCTGAAGCTGGTGAAAGACGAAGACATCATCATCTTCACCGCCGACCACGGCTGCGATCCGACCTGGAGCGGCACCGACCACACCCGCGAGCACATTCCGGTGCTGGTTTACGGCCCGAAAGTGAAACCGGGTTCGCTGGGCCACCGCGAGACCTTCGCCGACATCGGCCAGACCGTCGCCAATTACTTTGGCCTGTCGCCGATGGATTACGGTAAGACCCTGTTCTAAGCCCTGTCTTTCAAGCCGCAGCGTTGTTAGCTTCACGCGTGAACCCCAGTCGCTTACTCAAGTAAGCTCCTGGGGATTCCCCCGCCAGCTGCCTGGTTGCAACTCGACATTCAAGGCTTGGACGTTTGACGTTTTTATTAAATAAGATTTCTAAAGGAAGAAAATTATGGCTACGCCGCACATTAATGCTGAGATGGGTGATTTCGCTGACGTAGTACTGATGCCGGGCGACCCGCTGCGCGCAAAATACATCGCCGAAACCTTCCTGGAAGGCGCGGTGGAAGTGAACAACGTGCGCGGCATGTTGGGCTTCACCGGCACCTACAAAGGCCGCCGCATCTCCGTAATGGGCCACGGCATGGGCATTCCGTCCTGCTCCATCTACGCGCGCGAGCTGATCGCCGAATTCGGCGTGAAGAAGATCATTCGCGTGGGTTCCTGCGGCGCGGTGCGTGACGATATCAAACTGCGCGACGTGGTGATCGGCATGGGCGCGTGCACCGACTCCAAGGTGAACCGTCTGCGCTTCAAGGACAACGACTACGCGGCGATCGCCGACTTCGACATGGTGCGCAACGCGGTCGACGCGGCGGCGGCGCAGGGCATCCCGGCGCGCGTGGGCAACATCTTCTCCGCCGATCTGTTCTACACCCCGGATCCGGATATGTTCCAGGTGATGAAGAAGTACGGCATCCTGGGTGTGGAAATGGAAGCGGCCGGCATCTACGGCGTGGCGGCGGAGCTGTACGAAGAGTTCGGCTGTAAGGCGCTGACCATCTGCACCGTGTCCGACCACATCCTGCGTCACGAAGCGACCACGGCGGCGGAACGCCAGACCACCTTTAACGAAATGATCGTTATCGCGCTGGAATCCGTGCTGCTGGGCGACAAAGCGTAATACCGCGGCGGGCGTCATCATGGCGCCCGCCCGTCAATCTATTCATTCCGCATGGCCGTTTTTGGCTAACGCTTTACCTTTCAATTGGATGTGGATCCCGTTGTTACGGACAATCTATTCACCGAAAGGACAAGAAAACGGCACGAACGCATTCAACGCTTGGCCTGAATTACCCCTGCTTAGGCGCTTCCTGTTTTTTCTCCGGCGCATCGTCTTCATCGTCTTCCACCGTATTGCCTTCTTCCAGTGGTGTGTTGGCGGTCAACAGGTAGGGCGACTGCTGCCAGCGGCTGCGGCGGTGTTGCAGCAGGGTACGCGCCAGAATGATGCCGATCGCCAGCGCCAGCAGGATCATCAGGCGCAGCAGGTTGGTGGTGTTGTCCACCTGCTTGGATTCGGTCGCCAGTACGTGGGTGTCGAGGGTGATGCGGATAAAGCCGATCGGGCCGTCTTTGCCCTGAATGGATTCGACCAACTGGTGGTTGAAGTAGCTGCCGGCGCGTTTGCCGTCGAGCGACAGGCGATCGCGTATACTTATCTGTTCCCCGGCGTGGGAGACCAGCGTGCCGTCCAGCTGATACACGCTGACGTCGAGAATGCGGCTGTGATCGGTGAGCTGCTTGAGGATGGCGTCGATGCGCGGATTGTTGCCGTCGTCGTCCAGCAGCGGCGCCAGGCTGTAGGCGACCTGTTTGGTCAGCGTTTGCGCCAGCTCTTCAACCTGCTCGGATCGCGCCATTTGGTGACTCAGGCTAAAATAAGAGGCGCCCTGCATCAGCAGCACCAGCAAAGCCAGGCAAATCAGGATAATAGCGGTGCGGTGCAGGCGAAATTTCAGTTTAGCGCGAGCCATGCAGGTTCCTTGGGCATCGGGGACACTTTATGTTGCCAGAACCGCTGGCGATAGGATAGCTTGATGCGTCGTTTTATCATGCAGCGTTTTTGTCCATTCAGGAGTCAATGATGTCAAACAGTCTGACCTATTGCGATCTTCCGGCGGAGATCTCTCAATGGCCGGGTCTTCCCCTTTCGCTCAGCGGCGACGAAGTGATGCCGCTGGACTACCGGGCGGGCAATACCGGGTGGCTGTTATATGGCAGGGAGCTGGACAAGGCGCGCATTACCCAATTCCAACGCAAGCTGGGCGCGGCGATGGTGATCGTCACCGCCTGGGGCGTGGACGACTATCAGGTGGTGCGGCTGGCGGGCACCTTGACGCCGCGCGCCAAGCTGCTGGCGGCAGAGAGCGGGTTGGATGTGGCGCCGCTCGGCAAAATCCCGCACCTGCGCACGCCGGGGCTGCTGGTGATGGACATGGATTCAACGGCGATCGAGATCGAGTGCATCGATGAGATCGCCAAGCTGGCGGGCGTCGGAGAGCAGGTGGCGGAAGTGACCGAACGCGCGATGCGCGGCGAGCTGGACTTTACCGCCAGCCTGCGCCAGCGCGTCGGTACGCTGAAAGGGGCCGACGCCAACATCCTTAAGCAGGTGCGCGACGAGCTGCCGCTGATGCCGGGGCTGACCAGCCTGGTGGGCAAGCTGCAGGCGATGGGCTGGCATGTGGCGATCGCCTCCGGCGGCTTCACCTACTACGCCGAATACCTGCGCAACCGGCTGCGGCTGGTGGCGGCGGCGGCCAACGAGCTGGAGATCCGCGACGGCAAGCTGACCGGCGAAGTGCTGGGGCCGGTGGTGGACGCGCAGTTCAAAGCCGATACGCTGCTGCGGCTGGCGGAGAAGCTGGAGATCCCGCTGGCGCAGACCGTGGCCATCGGCGACGGCGCCAACGATTTGAAAATGATGCAGGCGGCGGGGCTGGGCATCGCCTACCACGCCAAACCGAAAGTGTATGAAAAAGCGCAGGTGGCGATCCGGCATGCGGATTTGATGGGCGTGCTGTGTATTCTCACCGGCAGCCTGAAACACGAAGTGCGATAACGAAAGATTGAGGTAAGACGTGGCAAAAGCGGCAAAACGGGCATTTGTGTGCAATGAGTGCGGGGCGGACTATCCGCGTTGGCAGGGGCAGTGCAGCGCCTGCCATGCCTGGAACACCATCACGGAAGTGCGTTTGGCCGCGTCGCCCGCTGCGGCGCGCAACGATCGCCTTAGCGGCTATGCCGGCGACGCCGGCGTCAGCAAGGTGCAGAAGCTGTCGGAAATCAGCCTTGAGGCGCTGCCGCGCTTCACCACCGGCTTTCTCGAGTTCGACCGCGTGCTGGGCGGTGGCGTGGTGCCCGGCAGCGCCATTCTGATCGGCGGCAACCCCGGCGCCGGCAAGAGCACCCTGTTGCTGCAGGTGCTGTGCAAACTGTCCGAACAGATGAAAACCCTGTACGTCACCGGCGAGGAATCGTTGCAACAGGTGGCGATGCGCGCTCACCGTCTGGGGCTGCCGACCGGCGGCCTGAACATGCTGTCGGAAACCAGCATCGAGCAGATCTGCCTGATCGCCGAGCAGGAACAGCCGAAGCTGATGGTGATCGACTCGATTCAGGTAATGCACATGGCGGACATTCAGTCTTCGCCGGGCAGCGTGGCGCAGGTGCGGGAAACCGCCGCCTACCTGACGCGCTTCGCCAAGACGCGCGGCGTGGCGATCGTCATGGTCGGCCACGTTACCAAAGACGGCTCGCTGGCCGGGCCAAAAGTGCTGGAACACTGCATCGACTGTTCGGTGCTGCTGGATGGCGACGCCGATTCCCGCTTCCGCACCCTGCGCAGCCACAAGAACCGCTTCGGCGCGGTCAACGAGCTGGGCGTGTTCGCCATGACCGAACAGGGGCTGCGCGAAGTGAGCAACCCTTCGGCAATCTTCCTTAGCCGCGGCGATGAAGTCACTTCCGGCAGCTCGGTGATGGTGGTGTGGGAAGGTACCCGGCCGCTGCTGGTGGAGATCCAGGCGCTGGTGGATCACTCGATGATGTCCAATCCGCGCCGCGTGGCGGTGGGCCTGGAGCAGAACCGGTTGGCAATCCTGCTGGCGGTGCTGCACCGGCACGGCGGGCTGCAGATGTCGGATCAGGACGTGTTCGTCAACGTGGTCGGTGGGGTGAAGGTCAGCGAGACCAGCGCCGATCTGGCGCTGCTGATGTCGCTGGTCTCAAGCCTGCGCGATCGCCCGCTGCCGAACGATCTGGTGGTGTTCGGCGAAGTGGGGCTGGCGGGGGAGATCCGCCCGGTGCCGAGCGGCCAGGAGCGCATTTCCGAAGCGGCCAAGCACGGTTTCAAGCGCGCCATCGTGCCGCACGGCAATATGCCGAAGAAGCCGCCGGCCAACATGCAGGTGTTCGGGGTCAAGAAACTGGCGGACGCGCTGGACGTGCTGGAAGAGTTTTATTAATGTCGCCGACGGCGAGAAAGATATGCTATTTTGTTTAGCATACTAAACGGAGGTGGCCATGCCGCAATTTGATTACCTGAAGACGTCCATCAAGCAAAAGGGCTGCACGTTGCAGCAGGTGGCGGATGCCAGCGGCATGACCAAAGGCTATCTCAGCCAGCTGTTGAACGACAAGATCAAAAGCCCGAGCGCGCAAAAGCTCGAGGCGCTGCACCGTTTTCTCGGGCTGGAGTTCCCGCGCAAAGAGGTCAAAGTCGGCGTGGTGTTTGGTAAATTTTACCCGCTGCATACCGGCCACATCTATCTGATCCAGCGCGCCTGCAGCCAGGTGGATGAGCTGCACGTTATCTTGTGCCACGACGAGCCGCGCGACCGTGAGCTGTTCGAGAACAGTTCGATGTCGCAACAGCCGACGGTCAGCGATCGCCTGCGCTGGCTGCTGCAGACCTTCAAGTACCAGAAAAACATCCATATCCACTCGTTCGACGAGCAGGGCATCGAACCGTACCCGCACGGCTGGAACGTGTGGAGCGACGGCATGAAGGCCTTTATGGAACAGAAAGGCATCGTGCCGAGCTTCATCTATTCCAGCGAAGCGCAGGATGCGCCGCGCTACCGCGAGCATCTGGGCATCGAAACCATTTTGGTCGATCCCGAACGGTCGTTCATGAACATCAGCGGCAATCAGATCCGTCAGGATCCGTTCCGTTATTGGGATTACATCCCGACCGAGGTGAAACCGTTCTTCGTGCGCACCGTGGCGATCCTCGGCGGCGAGTCGAGCGGCAAATCGACGCTGGTCAACAAGCTGGCCAACATCTTCAACACCACCAGCGCCTGGGAATATGGCCGCGATTACGTGTTCTCGCACCTGGGCGGCGACGAGATGGCGCTGCAGTACTCCGACTACGACAAAATTGCCCTCGGGCAGGCGCAATACGTGGATTTCGCGGTCAAGTACGCCAACAAGGTGGCGTTTATCGATACCGATTTCGTCACCACCCAGGCGTTTTGCAAAAAGTACGAAGGGCGTGAGCATCCCTTCGTGCAGGCGCTGATCGACGAATACCGCTTCGATCTGGTGATCCTGCTGGAAAACAACACGCCGTGGGTGGCGGACGGCCTGCGCAGTCTCGGCAGCACCGCCGATCGCCTGGCGTTCCAGCGCCTGCTGGAGGAGATGCTGCGCGCCAACAACATCGAGTACGTGCACGTTGAGTCCAGCGATTACGAAGAGCGCTTCCTGCGCTGTGTCGAGCTGGTGCAACAGCTGCTGGCGGCGGACGCCGGTCGGCTGGCGAATGCGCCCGCCCAGCGCCACGCCGCAGGCTGAGAAAAATTAGCGTAATGTGCGATCGCGCGGCAGAAACGGCCGCACGGACGCACATTTAAAGGCCTGTTTAAACATGGTTCATTCGGTAGCGACTAGGTTAAGGTTTTCTTTACAATAACGCTCAGAAGAAGACATGTCTTATCGCTTACTCGCTCTCTGGTTGATCTGCTATGCCGCAGCCTGGACGCTGCTGACCGTTCATCTCGATCCTACCCTGCCTTACGACGCCGTCGAGGCGCTCAATTGGGGCCTCAACGGCGAGTGGGGCTCACCGAAAAATCCTTGGTTGGTCGGTGCGGCGATGCAGCCGGCGATCTGGCTGTCGTGGCTGCCGCTGAACGTTTACTGGTACGGCGGGCACTTCATCGCCATCGCCATCGGCATGTTGGGCGTCTGGCTGCTGGCGCGACGCCTGAGCGGCAGCACTTCGCTGGCCTGGATGGCGCTGCTGACGCTCAACCTGTCCGGCATCATCAATTTCGACATCATTCCCTACAACGACAACTACCTGTTGGTGATGCTGTGGCCGTGGATGGCGCTGTTCTTCCACATGGCGATTTCCCATTCGGCCAACTGGTGGCCGGCCTTCGCGTTGGCCGCCGGTCTGGCGATGATGGCGAAGTATTCGACCTTCGCCTTCGTCTATTTCGCGGCGCTGTCGACGCTGTTCGTGCCGCAGATCCGTCGCTGCTATCGCCAACCGCAGTTCTATCTGGCGGTGGCGATCTGGCTGGCGCTGGTGTTGCCGAACGTATTCTGGCTGTGGAACCACGACTTCGCCGCCTTTAAGTGGGTGGATTCGCAGATCAAGATGCAGCTCAATCTCGACATGCTGCAGTCGCTGCTGCTGGTGTTCTATCCGTCGCTGGTGCTGTGGTGGATCCTGCGCCGCAGCGGGGCGGTGCTGGCCTGGCCGAAAGCCTTGCCGATGCGGGTGCTGCTGTGGATCTACCTGCTGCCGCTCGGCATCATTACCTTTTGGTTCTCCTTCAACGTCGGCGGCCGCTTGACCGAGTGGCTGCAGCCGTTCTTCATGCTGGCGCCCGCGCTGCTGGTTGGTTGCGTGCGTCAGCCGCCGGTGCGTTCGCTGCGGGCGGCGACTATTGGGCTGATGTGCGCGGCGCTGGCGGTCTATCTGGGGTATGCCGCGGTGATGCTGGGCAACGTGCGCAATGCCGGTCAGAAAATGGTGGGCATCAAGGCGTTCAGCGCTGGAGTGGAGCAGCTGTGGCAGGAGCGGTATGGCGTCAGTCTGCGTTACGTCGGCGGCGAATACCTGTCGCAGTGGATGACGGTGTATGCCGGTTCCCGGCCGCAAACCATTACGCGCTGGTCCAATCATACGCGGCCGAACATCTACAACGTCAACATCAGCTATCCGCAGATTGCGCAGCATGGCGTCGCCTTGTTCGGTCGGTTGGGTGAAGACTGCGCGCACAGCGACTTCGGCGGCGAACTGGCCCACTGGCCGAAGATGCGCCTCGACTGGCAGCAGACGCTGACCTTCCGCGCCGATCCGCAGAGCGACGAGCAGGTGCTGTGCGTCGGCTTTGTTCGCCCGCAGTAACGGCGGCGCAGAACGCCGCCGCGATGCGAACTCAGTAAGCGATAACCAGCTTGCCTTGCATATGGCCGCCGAGCAGCTGTTGGTGCGCGGCGGTCAGCGTGTCTACCGACAGCCCGTGCAGGGTTTCGCTCAGCGTGGTGCTCAGCTTGCCGTCGTCCAGCAGTTGCGCCACCTGCTGCAGGATCCGGCCTTGCTGCGCGATGTCCGGGGTGGTGAACATGCTGCGGGTGAACATGAATTCCCAGTGCAGCGCGGCGCTTTTCAGCTTCAGCGCGTTTTGATCCAACGGCTGCGCGTTCTCGACGATGGTGCAGATATGGCCGAGCGGCGCGATCAGTTCGGCCATCGCCGGCCAGTGGCCGTCGGTATCGTTCAGACAGAGGATGTAATCCACCTGCTCGATGCCGTGTTGCGCCAGGTTGCCCTTCAAATCGCGGTAGTCCACCACCAGGTCGGCGCCCCGCTCGCGGCACCAGGCGGCGGATTCCGGCCTGGACGCGGTGGCGATCACTTTCACCTTGCTGCGCAGCGCGGCCAGCGGAATGGCCAGCGAGCCGACCCCGCCGGCGCCGCCGATGATCAGCAGCGTCTTGTGCTCGGGCGCATCCTGAATGTTCAGGTGCTCGAACAGCGCCTCCCAGGCGGTGAGGGCGGTGAGCGGCATGGCGGCGGACTCCGCCCAGTTCAGGCTGCGCGGTTTGTGCGCGGCGATGCGAGAGTCGATCAGTTGGTGGCTGCTGTTGCTGCCGGGCCGGGTGATATCGCCGGCGTACCACACTTCATCGCCGGGCTTGAAGCCGCTGACGCCGCTGCCCACGTCCAGCACGACGCCGCTGGCGTCCCAGCCGAGGACGCGCGGCTGCTGCAGGCCGCTTTTCTGCAGACCGGCATGTACTTTGGTATCCACCGGGTTGACCGAGGCCGCTTTCACTTCCACCAGCAGATCGTACTGGCCGGGCACCGGCATCTCCGGTGAGATTTCGATGAAACCGGCGGGGTTCTGCGGGTCTACGGCAATGGCTTTTATCGACATGATTGTGCTCCTTTCAAATGATGTCCCCAGTGTAGACCCGCAGCAGTGGGGTGATAAGATGGACAATATCTAACTGAGTGTTCGTAAGAGGTGAACAATGGAGTTCAAACAGCTGCAGGACATGGCGCTGTTCGCGCTGGTGGCGGAGTGCGGCAGCTTCACCGCCGCCGCGCAGCGTGTCGGGTTGCCGAAGTCCAGCGTCAGTCAGCGCATCAGCCAGCTCGAACAGACGCTGGGGCTGCGTTTGCTCAACCGCACCACGCGCCAGCTGAACCTGACCTTCGCCGGCGAGCGCTATCTGGAACACTGCCAGGCGATGATGTCCGCCGCCGAGCGGGCCGATCTGGCGCTGCAGCGGCTGCGCGATAACCCGAGCGGCCGCCTGCGCATCTCGACGCCGGCCGGGTTGGGGGCAACCCTGGTGGCGCGGCTGGCGGCGGATTTTCAGCGCCAGTACCCGGACGTATCGCTGGAGGTGTCGGTATCCGACGCCATGGTGGATCTGGTGCAGGAAGGCTTCGACGCCGCGCTGCGCACCGGCAAGCCGCAGGATTCTTCGCTGATCGGCCGCCGCCTCGGGTATGCGCCGCGCTATCTGCTGGCTGCGCCGTCCTATCTGGCGCAGCACTCGCCGATCGAGCACCCGCAGCAGCTGCAGCAGCATCGCTGCATTGCCCACCGCGCCTGGACGGCCTGGAACCTGCGCTGCGGCGACGATTATTACCGCTGGCAGCTGCCGCTGGCGCACACCACCGACAATCTGCTGTATGCGCGCGAATGCGCTATCGCCGGCGCGGGGATCACGCTGCTGCCGGCGTTTCTCAGCCGCGAGGTGGTGGCGCAGAAGCTGTTGGTGGAGGTGTTGCCGGCCTGGCGCGCAGAAGGGAATGAACTGTATCTGGTTTACCCGAGCCGCAAGCTGAATTCCCCGGCGCTGGCCTGTTTCATCGATGTGGTATTGCAGCACTCGGCGTTTGACGACTACGCGCGCGAGCTGACGCGGGAGTAGGCCTGGCAGATGACGCCGACGCCTAATTTCTGTCGCCATCGTCCTAAAACCTTTGGCTGGAGCATGGCGCGGGCTATGCTCATGAAAGGGGCTTAGGGGGAGAGGGTATGGATCCGTTATCGGAAGTGCTTGCGCCATTGAACAGCCAGAATGCGTTTTTCGGCGGCCTGAAGGCCGGCGGCGACTGGGCCGTTCATTTTCCTGCGCCGCAGAGCGGGAAATTCAACGCGGTGGTGCGCGGCGGCTGTTGGCTGGCGGCGGAAGGGTTGGCCGAACCGCTGCGGCTGGCGGCCGGCGACTGCTTGCTGCCGACAGTGACCCGCAGCCTGCCGGTCACTGTCGGCAGCGATCTGTCGCTGCCGGCGCTCGATGCTGACGTACTTTATCTGCAGGCGAAAAATGGCGTGGCGAGTTGCGGCGAGGCGGAGGATTGCCTGTTTATCGGCGGGAGTTTTACCTTCGGTGAGGAAGTGGAGCGGTTGTTGGGGAGTTTGCCGGCGTTGATGGTGATCCGAGGCGGCACCGAAGAGGCCGCCGTGTTGCAATGGGCGTTGCAGCGGCTGGCGGACGAGCTGTTAAAGCCTTCGCCGGGTAGCGCGCTGATGACGCATCATCTGGGGCAGATCATGCTGACCCAGGCGCTGCGGATTTACCTGACGGGGGAGGAGGGCGCGGCCTCCGGCTGGCTGCCCGCCTTGTTCGATCCGCGCATCGGCGCCGCGATGCAGGCAGTACACGCCGATCCTGCCCGTCGCTGGACGGTGGCGTCATTGGCCGATGCGGCGAGCGTTTCCCGTTCGACGTTGGCGCTGCGCTTCAAGCAGAAGGCGGGAATGGCGCCGCTTGAGTATGTGTCGCGTTGGCGCATGTTGCTGGCTGCGCGGGCGCTGCGTACCGGCGTTGAACCGGTATCCATCATCGCGCAACGTTTGGGGTACGATTCCGACAGCGCGTTCAGCCATGCTTTCAAGCGCGTGATGGCGTGCTCACCGCGCGATTATCGCCGGACGCGGGCATAAAAAAAGGCGCCGCATGCGGCGCCTTGGGGATTACTTGGCGATCTTTTTGTACTTGATGCGGTGCGGCTCGAGCGCATCGGCGCCCAGCGTACGCTTCTTGTACTCTTCGTACTCGGTGAAGTTGCCTTCGAAGAATTCCACCTTGCCCTCGTCCTGGTAGTCCAGGATGTGGGTGGCGATACGGTCGAGGAACCAACGGTCGTGCGAGATCACCATGGCGCAGCCTGGGAATTCCAGCAGGGCGTTTTCCAGCGCGCGCAGGGTTTCGATATCCAGGTCGTTGGTCGGTTCATCGAGCAGCAGCACGTTGCCGCCAACCTGCAGCAGCTTGGCCAGGTGCAGACGGCCACGCTCACCGCCGGACAGCTCGCCTACGCGTTTGCCCTGATCGACGCCCTTGAAGTTGAAGCGGCCGACATAGGCGCGGCTCGGCATCTCGGTGTTGCCGATGCGCATGATGTCCTGCCCGCCGGAGACTTCTTCCCACACGGTTTTCGAACCGTCCATGCTGTCGCGGAACTGATCGACGGACGCCAGCTTGACGGTATCGCCCAGCACGATGCTGCCGGAATCAGGCTGCTCCTGACCGGACATCATGCGGAACAGCGTGGATTTACCCGCGCCGTTCGGGCCGATGATGCCGACGATCGCCCCTTTCGGCACCGAGAACGACAGGTCGTCGATCAGCAGGCGGTCGCCGTAAGACTTGCGCAGGTTGCTGACTTCGACCACTTTATCGCCCAGGCGCGCGCCAGGTGGAATGAACAGTTCGTTGGTTTCGTTACGTTTTTGGTATTCGGTGTTGTTCAGCTCTTCAAAGCGGGCCAGACGGGCCTTGCCTTTGGACTGGCGGCCTTTGGCGCCCTGGCGCACCCACTCCAGCTCTTTCTCGATCGACTTGCGACGAGCGGCTTCGGCGGACGCTTCCTGCGCCAGACGCGCGTCTTTCTGCTCCAGCCAGGACGAGTAGTTGCCTTCCCACGGAATGCCTTCGCCGCGGTCCAGTTCAAGGATCCAGCCGGCCACGTTATCCAGGAAGTAGCGGTCGTGGGTGATCGCCACGACGGTGCCTTCGAAGTCGTGCAGGAAGCGTTCCAGCCAGGCCACGGACTCGGCGTCCAGGTGGTTGGTCGGTTCGTCCAGCAGCAGCATGTCCGGCTTTTCGAGCAGCAGGCGGCACAGCGCGACGCGGCGGCGTTCACCCCCGGACAGATGGGCGATTTTGGCGTCCCAGTCCGGCAGGCGCAGCGCATCGGCAGCGCGTTCCAGCTGCGCGTTGAGGTTGTGACCGTCGTGCGCCTGAATGATCTCTTCCAGGCGGCCCTGTTCGGCGGCCAGCTTGTCGAAGTCTGCGCCTTCTTCCGCGTACAGCGCGTACACTTCGTCCAGGCGTTTCAGCGCGCCGACCACTTCCGCCAGCGCTTCTTCCACCGACTCACGCACGGTGTGTTCGAGGTTAAGCTGCGGCTCCTGCGGCAGATAACCGATCTTGATGCCCGGCTGCGGGCGCGCTTCCCCTTCGATATCGGTATCGATGCCGGCCATGATGCGCAGCAAGGTGGACTTACCGGCGCCGTTCAGGCCCAGTACGCCGATTTTTGCCCCAGGGAAGAAGCTCAGGGAGATGTTTTTCAAAATATGACGCTTCGGCGGTACCACTTTGCCGACGCGGTGCATGGTATAGACGTATTGAGCCACGTTGCTCTAAGCCTCTCTATATCAGTATTTATAGGATGTCTGGCGGCATGAGTGTAGCCCGTTTCGATCTTGGATCCCAGACATCGCTCAGCGATCGCTAAGTATAACCGTTTATGCGCCGATAAAGGCGCATATTGGTGGCTTATGGCGTGACGACGATCGCGACGCGGCGGTTTTCCGCGCGGCCGCTGGAGGTGCGGTTGTCGGCGACGGGATCGCGCTTGCCCATGCCGCGGGTTTCGATGTTGGCGCGCGGAATACCGACGCTGGCCAGCAGATCGGCGACCGCATCGGCGCGGCGCAGGGAGAGCTGATCGTTATAGCTGTCTTCGCCGTAGTTGTCGGTATGGCCGTCCAGACGGAACTTGGTGATGCCGACGCTCAGCAGCGCGCGGCCCATCTTCTGCACCGTCTCGGTGCTTTCCGGGTTCAGCTTGCCGATGTTGTTGCCGAACAGCACTTTATCCGACAGGCCGAATTCCCAACCGTTGTCGGTCAGTTTGAAGCCCTGCGATTGCAGCAGCGCAACCTGCTCGGGCGTCAGGCCTTGCGGCTTGCTCTGGCAACCGGCGAGCGCCAGCAGGGCGACGAACGCCATCGTCAGCAGTGAAAAACGACCTTTAAACAGTTGCTGTATCATAGTCAAAATCCCTAGTTCAAGTGTTATAGCCGGGGCTCTTATTTATGTATAGCCAGCCGCCAGCCTCCGTTATAACGATGCTTTGCCTGATACATCGCATCGTCAGCTTCGTGCAAAAGACCCTGAGGCGTCGACGCGTGATCAGGGTACAGCGCAATGCCGATACTCAGAGAGGTAATGATCGTCTCGTCGTTCGGTAAAATAACCGGTTGCGTCATGCAATCGATGATGTTGTCGGCGATCTGCAAGACATCTTCCGTGCTGTGCACCGGCGCCAGCAGCACGGCGAATTCATCTCCTCCCAGGCGTGCGACCAGATCGGTTTCGCGCAGCTGCGCGCGAATGCGTCCGGCAATGGTGGTCAGCACCGCATCGCCCGCGGCGTGACCGTAACTGTCGTTCACTTCCTTGAAGCGATCGCCGTCGATAAACAGCACCGCCAATTTCGCCGGCGGCGCGATATCGCCCAGGGCGCGGCTCAGCCGGCCTTCGAAGAAGGCGCGGTTCGGCAAGCCGGTCAGGCTGTCGTGCGTCGCCCGGTGAGCCAGCGAGTCGTTTTCCTGCTTCAGATGGGCCTGCCAGGCCTCCAGTTCATCGAGCAAGCCATTGAAATCATTGCTGAGCTCATGCAGCTCGGCGATCGGCGCCGAGGGCACCCGCAGGCCGAAGGTGCGATCTCGCCGCACCGCATGCGCCACGTTGGCGATGTCGTCCAACGAACTGACGATGCCGACCAGCATGCGGCGCGACAACACCAGGGCGCACAGGGTACTGAGCACCATGCAGGCGATCATGCCGACCAGCCCGCGCAACAGGAAACGCAACAGGCTGCCGCCGTTGCCGCTCAGCCAGACCTGGCCGACCTGTTTGCCCTCGTGGGAGATAGGCAGGATGACCGGCTCGGGCAGCGCCCAGTGGGCGATAACCTGCTCCATGCCGTGCAGCGGGCCATCTTTGGGACGATGCCAACTGACCAGCACGTCACCGGCGTTGTTCAGAATTTTGGCCTCCGACACCTCTTCTTTGGCGGCGATCAGCACCATCGCCTCGCGAATGTAGGGGCGATCGCCAAACACCACTGCCGCTTCAACCGTATAGCTGATGGAGCGCGCGATCAGGTGCAGGTTGTGGTTGGCATAGGCGCGCAGCGCGAACAGCGCCACCAGCGTCAGAAAGATGCCGGCGGTGCCAACGGCGATCAACGCCAGCCCAAGATGCACCCGCTGCAGCACTCGGCCCAACGTCGGGCGCGCATTGCCGGAACGGTTTCTACGCAACAGCCTCATAGCGGCGGCGCCTGTTTGCGCGCCAGCTGCAGCACGTTGGGGTGAACGCGCACGCCGCTGCGCGCCAGGGCGTCCAGGTTGACCTTGAAGCCGGCCTGGTCGCCGTTGATCTGCAGGCAAAATGCGCTGCCGGCGGAGCATTCGCTATCGTTCTCGCTGATGCTGAGAATGGAGTTGCCGGAAATGCGCTGCATGAAATTTTGTCTCTGCGCGGCGTTGATGTTCCCTAAATAGATGACATCGCAGCCGGTACTCAGCGTCGGGCTGTCGAACGGCACGCGTTCGGTTTTAATCGGACGCGGCGCGCTGAGCAGGATCGGATCGAACAGCCCCTCGGCATACTGGGTGGGTGCGGTCACGCACAACCGGATCGGATTGGGTTCACGTGACCAGCGGGCGTAGCTGATGATGCCTACCACCACGGTCGTCACGGCGTGCGTGCGCTGTTGATAGGGATCATCGGCGGCGCGCGCAGGCCCGGGCAACGTCAGCAGCGCCAACAAAACGATCAGCAACAGGCGGCCGATATTCAGGCGTGCGGCAAGGAAGCCCGGCACGGGGCTTTTTGCGCAACGCATCGTTATCGCGGTATTACTCGCCATCTTCACCCGCCATTCCGGCCTGATCCACCGCCCGCAGGCCGTGGCCCGACAAGTAAAAATCCGGCCCGCTTGAAGGGACAATCGTTTTGCTGAAAGCTGTCAGTCGCACTGCCTAATGAACACTATCTACCCATAATTGGCGCGGATTGTATTATAAGATGTCTTCGTTGGGCGCTTTATGTGCTGTTTTCTCGGAATTATCCTACTTATTTTTGATAGTATAAAAATGCCCTCTCGGGTTTGCCACCGCTTTTCTGCAAAGTTGGCGCGTTTGGCCAGCTGTCAGGCGATTTGCGCAACGTCGGCGCTATCTCTTAAATGCAATAATGTGATAACTAATAATTAGAAAGTATTTTACTTTTCCAATAAACGCCGTTGCGGCTAATAAAAATCCGGCCGGCGATAATATCTCGCCGCCCTGATTTGTCAGCCAAAGTAAACGTTTTTTACCTGGCTCCGATCATGGCGATACACTTCTTCTTCTACAGTATTGAATGGATGAGCGATTGCGCTGTCTATGGTAGATATCTGCGTCCGGGCCGTGCGCCCGGTTTTATTTTGTTCTGCGGCGCCGTGGCGCGGCGGTTACCGGGGAGCTGGGCGGCTCCCGCGGCACAATCAGTGAGGAAAGAGCGAGGATGGTCAAGGTGGACAAGCGACGGCTGTTGGCGATGGGGCTGTGCCTGACGGCGTTTTCCGGCGCGGCGCTGGCGGATTCTCTGGATGCGCAACGTCAGCGCTACCAGCAGATCAAGCAGGCGTGGGACGGCAATCAGATGGACGTGGTGGCGCAGCTGATGCCGACGCTGCGCGATTACCCGCTTTATCCTTATCTGGAATACCGCGAGCTGACTCAGGATCTGAGTCAGGCGGGGTTCTCCGAAGTGAACGACTTTATCAAACGCAACCCGACGCTGCCGCCGGCGAAATCGCTGGCGCCGCGCTTCGTCAATGAACTGGCGCGGCGCGAAGATTGGCGCACCCTGCTGGCCTTCAGCCCACAGCCGCCCAAACCGGTGGCGGCGCGCTGCAACTATTACTACGCCAAATGGGCTACCGGCGACCAGCAGGCGGCCTGGAGCGGCGCCGACGAGCTGTGGCTGAACGGCAAAACGCTGCCGAGCGCCTGCGATCGGCTGTTCAGCGTCTGGCGCGGCGCAGGCAAGCAAACGCCGCTCGATATTCTGGCGCGCATGAAGCTGGCGCTGAAAGAGGGCAACAGCTCGCTGGTCAGCAACCTCTACAGCCAACTGCCGGCCGACTATCAAACCATGGGCAACGCTCTGGTGCGCTTGCAAAACGATCCGACCACCGTGGAAGCCTTCGCCCGCAGCGTAGGGCCGACTGACTTTACCCGTGCCGCCACCGGCATCGCCTTTGAGCGCCTGGCGCGGCAGGATGTGGAAAACGCGCGGGCGATGATCCCGACGCTCGCGCGGCTGCAGAAAATGAGCGACGAGGAGCGGCTGGGGCTGGAAGAGGCGGTGGCCTGGCGCCTGATGGGCAGCGACGCTACCTATGAACAGGCGCAGTGGCGCGATCAGGTGATTCTGCGCAGCCGTTCGCCTTCGCTGCTGGAGCGCCGGGTGCGCATGGCGCTGGGCAACGGCGATCGGCAGGGCGTCGCGACCTGGCTGGCTCGCTTGCCGGAAGAGTCGCGCAACAAGGATGAGTGGCGCTACTGGCGCGCCAGTCAGCTGATGGACGAAGGCAAACGCGCCGAAGGCGAGGAGATGTTGCGCAACCTGATGACCGAACGCGGCTTCTATCCGATGGTGGCGGCGCAGAAGCTGAACGCAACCTATCCGGTGATGGTGGCGGTGGCGGCCAAGCCGCGCGCGTCGCTGACCGACGGGCCGGAAGTGGCCCGAGTGCGCGAGCTGATGTACTGGAATATGGACAACCTGGCCCGCAGCGAGTGGGGTTCCTATGTCGCCAGCCGCAGCCGGCCTGAACAAGAGGCGCTGGCGCGTTACGCCTTTGAGCAAAAATGGGCCGATCTGAGCGTGCAGGCGACCATCGTCGGCAAGCTGTGGGATCATCTGGAAGAGCGTTTCCCGGTCGCCTGGCCGCAGGAGTTCCGCCGCGCCACCGATGACAAGGGGATCACCAGCAGCTATGCGATGGCGATCGCGCGTCAGGAGAGCGCCTGGAATCCGAAGGCGCAGTCGCCGGTCGGCGCCTCCGGCCTGATGCAGGTCATGCCGCGCACCGCGCAGCATACGGTGCAGATGTACAACATTCCCGGCTATGTCGGGCCGAGCCAATTGTTCGATCCGCAGACCAACATCACCATCGGCACCAGCTATCTGGAGTCGGTCTATCAGCAGTTCGGCCGCAACCGCATTCTGTCGAGCGCCGCTTATAACGCCGGCCCGTCGCGAGTGAACACCTGGCTGGGCAACAGCGCGGGGCGGATCGATCCGGTAGCGTTCATCGAAAGCATTCCGTTCTCGGAAACCCGCGGCTACGTCAAGAACGTGCTGGCTTACGATGCGTTTTACCGCTATCTGACGCACCGGCCAGCCAAGGTGCTGACCGACGCCGAGTGGCAGAGACGTTATTGATTTTGACGGCCCTATGGTATGCTGCTGTACTAGTTAAATAGTATGGTGGCTGCCATGACGCAATTATCGTTAAACGACCCCGCTCTTTCAGAACAAGGCAATGAGGATTGGCTGCGCTTCGTCGCGCTGCTGCAGAATTCGTTTGCGCAAGAACTGCATCAACCGCTGCTGCAATTGATGCTGACGCCGGACGAGCGCACCGCGCTGGGCACCCGGGTGCGGATCATTCAGGAACTGATGCGCGGCGAGATGAGCCAGCGCGAGCTGAAAAATGAACTGGGCGCGGGGATCGCCACCATCACCCGCGGTTCTAACAGCCTGAAAGCGGCTTCACCCGCGCTGAAACAGTGGCTTGAGCAGCAGCTGCTGCACGACGCGCCCTAGCAGACTCTGCGTTATTGCTGATAGATGGCGTTGTGGAACGGCACCAGCGCCAGCAGCAGCGCCTGATGATAAACGCTGGTGCGGCTCAGCCGGCCGTCGGTGAAGACGCCGATGGCGCCGCCCTGGCGCTTCACCTCGGCGTTGCCGGTGATCGTCGCCATTTCGCTGCCCAATTCGCGGCCTTCGCGAATACCTTGTAAGATGACTTCCGGCAGCATCAGGCTCGCCGAGCGGGATTCGCCGCGGATGGACGGGTTCTCGATGGTCATCCAGGCGAAGGTCATATTCTCTTCAATCCCGGCTTCCACGCCGACCCAAAAATCGGCCTCGGGCCTGACCTGGCGCGCTTCCATCACGCGTTGACGCGCACCGGTGCGCGTTTCGTGATTGCCTATCGGCTGCAGCGAAACGCCGCTGGCGACGTCGACGGGTTCAATGCGGTATTGGCCTGCGCCGAAGACGTCATCGAAGGCCAATTGAATAGCCTTGATCTTTGCCGGGTTGGTAGTTGCAGCGACAACATGGTACATAACGGGTTTGATATCCTTCTGGCCGATACGCCGGGCAGCGGCAAAAGCGCCGCCGGGCCGGGGATAAACGCAAATTTCACGCAGTATAACGGAAAACAAAAATGTTACAGGTATACCTCGTTCGCCACGGCGAAACGGAATGGAATGCGGCTCGCCGCATCCAGGGTCAGTCCGACAGCCCGTTAACCGCCATGGGGGAACACCAGGCCCGTCTGGTCGCCAGGCGTGTCAGCAAAGAAGGCATTACGCATATCATTACCAGCGACCTGGGGCGCACGCGCCGCACCGCGCAGATCATCGCCGAAGCCTGTGGCTGCGAAGTGATTGGCGATCCGCGTTTGCGTGAGCTGCACATGGGGGTTCTGGAAGAACGCCTGATCGACAGTTTGACGCCGCAGGAAGAACAGTGGCGCAAACAGATGGTCGATGGTACTCCTGACGGCCGTATCCCTCAAGGCGAATCCATGGAGGAGCTGGGCGAGCGCATGCGCGCCGCGCTGGAGAGCTGCCTGATGCTGCCGGAGGGCAGCAAGCCGCTGCTCGTCAGCCATGGCATCGCGTTGGGGTGTTTGATCAGTACGGTGCTCGGGCTGCCGGCCTATGCGGAACGTCGCCTGCGCTTGCGCAACTGCTCACTGTCGCGCGTCGATCACCAGCAGAGCCCGTGGCTGGCTTCCGGCTGGATCGTCGAAACGGCGGGCGATGTCACGCATCTGGACATGCCCGCGTTGGACGAACTGCAGCGTTAACGTCGAATCGGGATCAGGTAATCGCACTTGATCTCGGTAGGCGCCTGATGCGGACGGCGCTCGCCTTTCGGGTAGAAGCGCTCGATGTCGTGTCCTTTGCGGCGCGTCAGTTTGAGCTCCGGCAGGCAAGTGCCGTAGACCGTCAGGATAAAGTCCTGCAGGCCTCCGATGGGCCCTTCATAGCTGAACATTGCAAATTCGCCGCCCGGCAGCACCAGCGGTTGAACTTCCTGCACTTTATCAGGCACCTGATCCGGCTCCAGCGCCGTGGTGTACAGCACTTCCTGTTCGTCGTCCTTCTCCTGGCTCGGACGCGAGTGGTGCAACCCGTACAGCACCGGCGGCAAGGTTTCGACTTCGCCGAGGAACTGGCGCCAGAACTGCGAGCGCAGCTCGGTGCGCACGGTGGTGATCTGTTCCAGCGTGCAGGAGTAGCTTTGGGTCAGGCCGACCAGATGCTTATCCGGCAACGAGAGGAACTCGGGCTGCGGCAGAGTGAAGGCCCCCAGACGGATCGGCGGGCAGATGCCGAACGCGTTCCAGTCTTCGGCGCGGCGATACAGCGCCGGCGTTTGCGCAAACTGTTTCTTGAAGGCGCGCGTGAAGGTCTGCTGCGAGTCGAAGCGATATTGCAGAGCGATATCCAAAATCGGCCGGCTGGTCAGGCGCAGCGCGACGGCGGCCTTGGACAGCCTTCTTGCCCGGATGTAAGCACCGATGGCATTACCGGTAATATCTTTGAACATCCGTTGCAGGTGCCATTTGGAGTAGCCAGCCTTGGCCGCCACGTTATCCAGCGACAAGGGTTGGTCCAAATGGCTTTCCAGCCAGCTAAGCAGATCACGAATGATACCGGCTTGATCCATAGAACTTCCTCGTAAAGCTTGGGGGTAGGAACCCGAACTGTTGATTCGTCACGCTGGTGCTGCGCTATCAGACCGATCCATGAGCCATTATGGGTTGCACTCTTTGCCTCTGCTGCGCATGCCGCGCCAGAGTTGGATTGGGGTACACCGTAGTGGGCGCAAAGAAATAACGACGCCGCATCATAGCAATTTTTTTCCTCCGCGACTCTCAAAGATTTTTGTCACGCTCTGTGCTAAAACGGACGGTGCGGACCCGTAAAAACCCAATTCCGTGAGCTTAGACATAAATAATGGTGATCGCCGAGCCCATTTTCGCGGCAAGGTTATATCGGAGTTAAGTAAATGAAAAAAAGCTGGATATTTTTATTCGGTTTGGTTTGCGCAACCGTGGGAAGCGCACAGGCGGAGCAAGTGGGTTCCGTTGATACGGTGTTTAAATTGTTGGGGCCGGACCACAAAATCGTGGTCGAAGCGTTCGACGATCCGGATGTTAAAAATGTAACTTGTTATATCAGCCGCGCCAAAACCGGCGGCATCAAAGGCGGGCTGGGCCTGGCGGAAGATACCGCCGACGCGGCCATTTCCTGCCAGCAGGTCGGGCCTATCGAGCTGAGTGACAAGATCAAAAACGGCAAGGCGGAAGGCGATGTGGTGTTCCAGAAACGCACGTCGCTGGTGTTCAAGAAGCTGCAGGTGGTGCGCTTCTACGACGCCAAACGCAATTCGCTGATCTACCTGAGCTACTCCGACAAGGTGATCGACGGCTCGCCGAAGAATGCGCTGAGCGCGGTGCCGATCATGCCGTGGGCTGAGGCAAAATAAAAAAACGGGGTTCAGCATGCTGAACCCCGTTTTCATGACGGCAGGCTGGAATTACTCTTCCAGATCGCCGCAGAAGCGGTAGCCTTCGCCGTGGATGGTGGCGATGATTTCCGGCGTGTCCGGCGTCGATTCGAAGTGCTTGCGAATGCGACGGATGGTGACGTCCACGGTGCGGTCATGCGGTTTCAGCTCGCGGCCGGTCATCTTCTTCAGCAGTTCGCCGCGGGACTGGATCTTGCCCGGGTTTTCGCAGAAGTGCAGCATGGCGCGGAATTCGCTGCGCGGCAGCTTGTACTGTTCGCCGGCCGGGCTGATCAAAGAGCGGCTGTTGATGTCCAGCTCCCACCCGTTGAACTTGTAGCTCTCGACCAGGCGGCGCTCTTCGCCGAGGCTGCCCAGATTCATGGTGCGCGACAGCAGGTTGCGCGCGCGGATGGTCAGCTCACGCGGGTTGAACGGTTTGGTGATGTAATCGTCGGCGCCGATTTCCAGGCCGAGGATTTTATCCACCTCGTTATCGCGGCCGGTCAGGAACATCAAGGCGACGCTGGCCTGTTCACGCAGTTCGCGCGCCAACAGCAGGCCGTTTTTGCCTGGCAGATTGATGTCCATGATGACCAGATTGATATCATTTTCAGACAGGATATTGTGCATCTCTGCACCATCATTGGCTTCATGAACAATGTAGCCTTCCGCCTCGAAAATGCTCTTCAGGGTGTTACGAGTGACTAACTCGTCTTCGACAATCAGAATGTGCGGGGTCTGCATATTTGCTACCTAAAATTGCCAACAAAATAGAAAATAGGAAGTACAGAAGTCTCTGTTTTCTTAGAGGAGGGCAGAGATAGCGCCACGTTCCCTCTCAGCAAATGACTAAAGTACGTAAACTCGTTCTTGATGCACTTTCCATCTCATGTCAACAAGATCGCTAGCCTGGTGGGGATGCCGTTCCCTACAACCCCTTGGGTGCCAAAACGGCGCATATCCTAACCCCATTAACAGCAATATAACAGCGCGTGCCGAATTCATCACCCAACAAAACTACGCTTTGTTGACATATATCAAATTCAATTGTAGCACGTTAACAGATTTGTGAAAAACACTTACAGAAATGCCAGTTTAAGTCACAGAACCTCAAATTCTGTGAACGATTCAGCATTATCCGGCCCGATAGGATACAATTATTCGCTTATTGATCATTGCGTTGTTTTAACTCATTGATAAATAAATGCAGTAAAACATAAGCATGAATAATGACTATTACGACAGGTTTATTAGCTCAACGAGCCGTTTAATCTTGTTTGTTGCTATTAACGCGTTTATTGTTACGCAATTGTAAATACATGCGGGCGCTGCGCTATCGTCAAAAACGCAGGCCCGCCTTCGGTGGAAGAGTGATGCAGCTTCATATTGTTCTAGTGGCTCCGGCGCGGCCGGAAAACGTCGGCGCGGCGGCGCGCGCGATGAAAACCATGGGTTTCGCTTCGTTGCGCATCGTCGACAGCGAGGCGCATCTGCAGCCGGCGGCGCGCTGGGTGGCACATGGGGCCGGCGAGATCCTCGACGGCGTGCAAACGTTCGCCACGCTGGAACAGGCGCTGGCGGATGTGGATTTCACCGTCGCCACCACCGCCCGCAGTCGCGCGCGTTTTCACTACTACTGCACGCCGCCTGAGCTGCTGGAACAGCTGAGTGAGCGTAAGCAGTGGGTCGGCCAGGCCGCGCTGGTATTCGGCCGCGAAGATTCCGGCCTGACCAACGAAGAGCTGGCGCTGGCGGATTTGCTGACCGGCGTGCCGATGCAGGCGGACTATCCGTCGCTCAATCTGGGCCAGGCGGTGATGGTGTACTGCTACCAGTTGGCGAGCCTGATGGGCGTCAACGCCGCGCCGCAGGAGGCTGCGGCGCCTGAAGGGCAACTCAGGGCGTTGCGCCGCCGCGCCGATGCTTTGTTGGATGCCCTGGAGGTCGGCGATGACCAAAAATTGCGCGACTGGCTGCACCAGCGCCTCGGTGCGTTGCCGCAGCGAGATACGGCGATGCTGCATACGCTGCTGCACGACATCGAAAAAAAACTCGCCAAGTGATAGCGGCTCCAGCAGGCGGTTACTCAGTGTGATCCACTATTAAACCGGCTTTAGGTTGTTTTTTTGTTCTGTCATTTCGCTTTTCACCTGTTGCATCGCGCATTACCGCCGCTGAACGGAAAATAAGCAAAAAAAAGAAATCGTTTGACTTGGGATAGCGATTGCTTTAACCAATAGAGGGGACAGAGTATTTCATGAGACAGACAGACAACATGCGCAATATCAGCCTGACTACCACAATTATTACCACCACCGATACCACAGGTAACGGGGCGGGCTGACGCGCACAGGAAACACAGAAAAAAGCCCGCACCTAATCAGTGCGGGCTTTTTTTTCGGCTTAAATTCGGAGAGATCACAAATGCGAGTGCTGAAATTTGGCGGAACCTCGGTAGCGAATGCGGAACGTTTTCTGCGCGTCGCCGACATCATGGAGAGTAACGCGCGTCAGGGACAGGTAGCCACGGTCTTGTCCGCCCCCGCAAAGATCACCAACCATCTGGTGGCGATGATCGACAAAACGGTGGCGGGCCAGGACATTCTGCCGAATATGAGCGACGCCGAGCGGATCTTTGCCGACCTGCTGAGCGGGCTGGCGCAGGCGCTGCCGGGCTTTGAATACGATCGTTTGAAAGGCGTGGTCGATCAGGAATTCGCGCAGCTCAAACAGGTGCTGCATGGCGTCTCGCTGCTGGGGCAGTGCCCGGACAGCGTGAACGCGGCGATCATCTGCCGTGGCGAAAAGCTCTCCATCGCCATCATGGAAGGGGTGTTCCGCGCCAAAGGTTATCCGGTCACGGTGATTAACCCGGTGGAGAAACTGCTGGCGCAGGGCCACTACCTGGAGTCCACCGTGGACATCGCCGAGTCTACGCTGCGCATCGCCGCCGCGGCGATCCCGGCCGATCACATCGTGCTGATGGCCGGTTTCACCGCCGGTAATGACAAGGGCGAGCTGGTGGTGCTGGGCCGCAACGGCTCCGACTATTCCGCCGCGGTGCTGGCCGCCTGCCTGCGCGCCGACTGTTGCGAGATCTGGACCGACGTCGACGGCGTTTATACCTGCGATCCGCGCACCGTGCCGGACGCCAGGCTGCTGAAATCGATGTCGTACCAGGAAGCGATGGAGCTTTCCTATTTCGGCGCCAAAGTGTTACACCCCCGCACCATCACTCCGATTGCCCAGTTCCAAATCCCTTGCCTGATTAAAAACACCTCCAACCCGCAGGCCCCCGGCACGCTGATCGGCAAAGACAGCACCGATGCCGATATGCCGGTGAAGGGCATCACCAACCTGAACAACATGGCGATGATCAACGTCTCCGGCCCGGGCATGAAAGGCATGGTCGGCATGGCCGCACGGGTGTTCGCCGTGATGTCGCGCGCCGGCATTTCGGTGGTGCTGATCACCCAATCCTCTTCCGAATACAGCATCAGCTTCTGCGTGCCGCAGGGTGAACTGCAGCGCGCTCGTCGCGCGCTGGAAGAGGAGTTCTATCTGGAGCTGAAAGACGGCGTGCTGGATCCGCTGGACGTGATGGAACGCCTGGCGATCATCTCGGTGGTCGGCGACGGCATGCGCACCCTGCGCGGCATTTCCGCACGCTTCTTCTCCGCGCTGGCGCGCGCCAACATCAATATCGTCGCCATCGCCCAAGGGTCTTCCGAACGTTCCATTTCGGTGGTGGTCAGCAATGATTCCGCCACCACCGGCGTGCGCGTCAGCCACCAGATGCTGTTCAACACCGATCAGGTGATCGAAGTGTTCGTCATCGGCGTCGGCGGCGTCGGCGGGGCGCTGATCGAGCAGATCTATCGCCAGCAGCCGTGGCTGAAGCAAAAACATATCGATCTGCGGGTGTGCGGCATCGCCAACTCGCGCGTGATGCTGACCAATGTGCACGGCATCGCGCTGGACAGCTGGCGCGACGCGCTGGCCGGCGCGCAGGAGCCGTTCAATCTCGGTCGTCTGATCCGGCTGGTGAAGGAATATCACCTGCTGAACCCGGTGATCGTCGACTGTACCTCCAGTCAGGCGGTGGCCGATCAGTACGTGGACTTCCTGGCGGACGGCTTCCATGTGGTGACGCCGAACAAAAAGGCCAACACCTCGTCGATGAACTATTATCAGCAGCTGCGCGCGGCCGCCGCCGGTTCGCATCGCAAGTTCCTGTACGACACCAACGTCGGCGCCGGTCTGCCGGTGATTGAGAACCTGCAAAATCTGCTGAACGCCGGCGATGAGCTGGTGCGTTTCTCCGGCATCCTGTCCGGCTCGCTGTCCTTTATCTTCGGCAAGCTGGACGAAGGGCTGTCGCTGTCGGCGGCGACCCTGCAGGCCCGGGCCAACGGCTACACCGAGCCGGATCCGCGCGACGATCTGTCCGGGATGGATGTGGCGCGTAAGCTGCTGATCCTGGCGCGCGAGGCCGGTTATAAACTGGAACTGAGCGATATCGAGGTCGAGCCGGTGCTGCCGCCATCCTTCGACGCGTCGGGCGACGTGGACACCTTCCTGGCGCGGTTGCCGGAGCTGGATAAAGAGTTCGCGCGCAACGTGGCCAACGCCGCCGAGCAAGGCAAGGTGCTGCGCTATGTCGGCCTGATCGACGAAGGGCGCTGCAAGGTGCGCATTGAGGCGGTGGACGGCAACGATCCGTTGTATAAAGTGAAGAACGGCGAGAACGCGCTGGCCTTCTACAGCCGCTACTATCAGCCGCTGCCGCTGGTGCTGCGCGGCTACGGCGCCGGTAACGATGTGACCGCAGCGGGCGTATTCGCCGATCTGCTGCGCACACTGTCATGGAAGTTGGGAGTTTAATATGGTTAAGGTGTATGCACCGGCCTCGATCGGCAACGTCAGCGTCGGTTTCGACGTGCTGGGCGCGGCGGTTTCGCCGATCGACGGCACGCTGCTGGGCGACTGCGTCAGCGTCGAAGCCGCCGAGACGTTCAGTTTGCAGAATGCCGGGCGCTTCGTCAGCAAGCTGCCGGCCGAGCCGAAAGAGAACATCGTTTATCAATGCTGGGAGCGCTTCTGCCAGGAGATCTGCCGCGAAGTGCCGGTGGCGATGCGTTTGGAAAAGAACATGCCGATCGGATCGGGGCTGGGTTCCAGCGCCTGTTCGGTGGTCGCCGGGCTGATGGCGATGAACGAATTCTGCGATCGTCCGTTGGATAAGACGACGCTGCTCGGCCTGATGGGCGAGCTGGAAGGGCGCATTTCCGGCAGCGTGCATTACGACAACGTGGCGCCTTGCTATCTGGGCGGCCTGCAGCTGATGCTGGAAGAAGAAGGCATTATCAGCCAGGAGGTGCCGTGCTTTGACGATTGGCTGTGGGTTATGGCCTATCCGGGCATCAAAGTGTCCACCGCCGAAGCGCGCGCCATTTTACCCGCGCAATACCGTCGTCAGGATTGCATCAGCCATGGCCGCTATCTGGCCGGCTTTATTCACGCCTGCCATACCCGGCAGCCGCAGCTGGCCGCCAAATTGATGCAGGACGTGATCGCCGAACCGTACCGCACCCGGCTGCTGCCGGGCTTCGCCGAAGCGCGCAAGGCGGCGCAGGAGATCGGCGCGTTGGCCTGCGGCATCTCCGGCTCTGGCCCGACGCTGTTCGCCGTCTGCAATGACGGCGCCACCGCGCAACGCATGGCCGCCTGGCTGCAACAACACTATCTGCAAAACGACGAAGGTTTTGTTCATATTTGCCGTCTGGATACCGCAGGCGCTCGACTACTGGGATAACGCATGAAACTGTACAACCTTAAGGATCACAACGAGCAGGTCAGCTTCGCGCAGGCGATCAAACAAGGCCTGGGCAAGCAACAGGGGCTGTTCTTCCCGCTGGATCTGCCGGAGTTCGAACTGACCGAAATCGACCACCTGCTGGAGCAGGATTTTGTCACCCGCAGCAGCCGCATTTTGTCGGCCTTTATCGGCGAAGAGGTGCCGGAAACGGCGCTGAAGAAACGCGTGCAGGCCGCCTTTGAGTTCCCGGCGCCGGTGGCGAAAGTGACCGATGACGTCTCCTGCCTGGAGCTGTTCCACGGCCCGACGCTGGCGTTCAAAGACTTCGGCGGCCGCTTTATGGCGCAGATGCTGGCGGAAGTGGCCGGCGAGCAGCCGGTGACCATTCTGACCGCCACCTCCGGCGACACCGGCGCCGCCGTGGCGCACGCCTTCTACGGCCTGAAAAACGTGCGGGTGGTGATCCTGTATCCGCAGGGCAAAATCAGCCCGCTGCAGGAAAAGCTGTTCTGTACCCTGGGCGGCAACATTCACACCGTGGCGATCGACGGTGACTTCGATGCTTGTCAGGCGCTGGTGAAGCAGGCGTTCGACGATCAGGAATTGAAAGACGCGCTGCACCTGAACTCGGCCAACTCGATTAACATCAGCCGTTTGCTGGCGCAGATTTGCTACTACTTCGAAGCGGTGGCGCAGCTGCCGCAGGAAGCGCGCAATCAGCTGGTGATTTCGGTGCCGAGCGGCAACTTCGGCGATCTGACCGCCGGGCTGCTGGCCAAATCGCTGGGCCTGCCGGTGAAGCGCTTCATCGCCGCCACCAACGCCAACGACACCGTGCCGCGCTTCCTGACCAGCGGCCAGTGGCAGCCGCACGCTACGGTCGCGACGCTGTCCAACGCCATGGACGTCAGCCAGCCGAACAACTGGCCGCGCGTGGAAGAGCTGTTCCGTCGCAAGGTCTGGCAGTTGAAGGAGCTGGGTCACGCGGCGGTCAGCGACGAGACCACCAAAGACACGATGCGTGAGCTGGCCGAGCTGGGCTATATCTCCGAACCGCACGCGGCCATCGCCTACCGTGCGCTGCGTGACCAATTGCAGGAAGGGGAGTTCGGCCTGTTCCTCGGCACCGCGCATCCGGCCAAGTTTAAAGAGAGTGTGGAAGCGATACTCGGCCAGGAACTGCCGTTGCCGAAAGCGCTGGCGCTGCGGGCTGAGCTGCCGCTGCTGTCGCACACGCTGCCAGCTAACTTCGGCGAGCTGCGCAAGTTCCTGATGGGGCTGCCGGCCTGAAGTTCGGCAGGGTAAAATGCGAAAAGCCGTCTTGCGACGGCTTTTTTTATGCCTGCTCCGGGCGTTTGAACACCAGTTCATTGCCTTGCGAGGCGGCTTCGTCGAAGGCGTAGCCTTCCAGGTTGAAGTCCGCCAGCTGCTCGCTGCGCGTCAGGCGGTTTTTGATGATAAAGCGGCTCATCAACCCGCGCGCTTTCTTGGCGTAGAAGCTGATGACCTTGAACTTGCCGTTCTTCTCGTCGAGGAACACCGGTTTGATCAGCGAGCCGTGCAGCTTGGCCGGCTTCACCGCTTTGAAATACTCGTCTGACGCCAGGTTGACCACCACGTCGTCGCCCTGTTGCTCCAGCGCTTCGTTGAGCTTTTTGGTGATCTGATCGCCCCAGAAGCTGTACAGATCTTTGCCCTTCGGGTTTTCCAGCTTGATGCCCATCTCCAGCCGGTACGGCATCATCAGATCGAGCGGGCGCAGTACGCCATACAGGCCGGACAGCATGCGCAGATGCTGCTGGGCGAAGTCGAAATCGGCTTCGTTGAAGTCCTGCGCCTGCAGGCCGGTGTAGACGTCGCCCTTGAACGCCAGCAGCGCCTGACGGGCGTTGTCCGGGGTAAATGTCGGTTGCCATTCGCTAAAGCGCGCGGCATTCAGCCCGGCCAGCTTGTCGCTGATGCTCATCAGGCTGGCGATTTGCGCCGGCGTCAGCTCGCGGCAAATGTTGATAAGCTGCTTAGACTTACTCAGCAGTTCGGGCTGCGTGAAGCGTTTTGTCGCCAGCGGGCTGTCGTAATCGAGCGTTTTTGCAGGTGAAATAATAACGAGCATGGCCAGATCCTGTTTATCCAAGTGCGCATACTGTAGCAAAAAGCGCGGGAAAAAGGGGCTATCGGTCCAATAGGCGGGGCGCGCATCGCACGCGCCCCGGAATTCTCAGCGCGGTGGCTGCTTGCCGTCCCACACGCCCGGCTCCAGCTGCGATTTCAGCTCCGGATAACGGTTGGCGTCGAAGGTCGGCAGCTTGCCCAGGCGGCGCTGGCGATGGTAGTCGTCGGCCAGCTTCAGCGCGACCCGCGACAGCAGCAAGATAGCCGTCAGGTTGGTGATCGCCATCAGCGCCATGGAGGTATCCGCCATTTTCCACACCAGCGGCAGCTCCGCCAGCGCGCCGAACATCACCATGCCCAGCGCCACGCAGCGGAAAATCAACAGGCCGCCTGGGTGGTTGTGCTCGAGGAACACCAGGTTGCTCTCGGCATAGGCGTAGTTGGCGATGATCGACGTAAAGGCGAAGAAGAAGATGGCGATGGCGACGAACGGAGTCCCCCAACTGCCGACGGCGGTCGACAGCGCGCGCTGGGTCAGATCGATGCCGCTGATGCTGTCGGTCGGCTGATCGAGAATGCCGGAAGAGAGGATGATCGCCGCGGTGGCGCTGCAGATGACGATGGTGTCGATAAATACCCCGAGCATCTGCACGTAGCCCTGTGAAGCGGGATGCGGCGGATAAGGCGAGGCGGACGCCGCCGCGTTGGGCGCCGATCCCATGCCGGCTTCATTGGAGAACAGGCCGCGCTGCACGCCCTGGGTCATCGCCTGGGAGATACCGTAACCGACGGCGCCGGCCGCGGCTTCCTGCAGACCAAAGGCGCTTTTGAAGATCAGCGTCAGGATCGCCGGCATGTGCTCGATGTTATGGCCAATCACCCAGAGAGCCAGCAGCAGGTAGGCGCCGGCCATCAGCGGCACCACCAGCTCGGCCACTTTGGCGATGGAGCGGATGCCGCCGAAGATCACCACGCCGCTCAGCAGCACCAGGCCAATACCGACGTGCAGCGGCTGTAAATGGAAGGCGACGGCGGAGGCCTGCGCGATGGAGTTGGCCTGTACGGCGTTGAACACCAGGCCGAAAGCGATGATCAGGAAAATGGAGAACAGCACGCCCATCCAGCGCATGCCGAGTCCCTTTTCCATGTAATAGGCCGGGCCGCCGCGGTAGTTGCCGTTGTCGTCTTTGGTTTTGTAGAGCTGAGCCAGCGAGCTTTCCACAAATGACGTGGCCATGCCGATAAACGCCACCACCCACATCCAGAAGATGGCGCCGGGGCCGCCGGCGGTCAGGGCGATGGCGACGCCGGTCAGGTTGCCGGTGCCGACGCGCGCCGCCAGCGTGGTACACAGCGCCTGGAAAGAGGAGATGCCGGCGCTGTCGCTTTTATTGCTGTTTTTCAACACCGAGAACATGTGGCTGAAGTGGCGGAGCTGGATAAAGCGGGTGCGCAACGTGAAGTAGATGCCGGTGCCGAGCAGCAGATAAATCAGCACCGACCCCCACAAAATATTGTTTATAAAGTTCATCAGGTCCGTCAAGGGATCCCTCCTCTTATCGAAATTTAATGCGCACCTGGCAGCATCCACCGCAGGTGAAAAACATTGGCCTATTTTTTACAAGAGCTTAGCTGGAATCGGTCCGGCGTCAGTCGATTAAGATTTTTCGCAGATTAGCGGACGAATTGCATCAATTTTTTCGAATTTAACATAATTTATTCGGGCAATAGCACGTTATTGCCTTTCCATCCGCTCGGTAATGGCGAAAGATATCGGCGTAAACGGTTGCTCGCCCAAGGATAAAACAGATGCTTGCGCGCCGCGGTTTTCCAGCCTTGCGCCGGGCTTGGCGCATGTTATTATCAGGGCAGGGCATGGTTGAACAATGCCAAAAGTTCATGCACAAACGATGAGATAATGCCAACATGACCGACAAATTAACTTCCCTGCGCCAGCTGACTACAGTGGTTGCAGATACGGGTGATATCGCGGCAATGAAGCTGTATCAACCGCAGGACGCCACAACCAACCCTTCGCTGATCCTCAATGCAGCCCAAATTCCTGAATACCGCAAACTGATTGACGAAGCCATCGCCTGGGCGCGCGGCCAGAGCAGCGATCGCGAGCAGCAGATCGCCGACGCCGCTGACAAGCTGGCGGTCAACATCGGTCTGGAGATCCTCAAACTGGTTCCGGGCCGCATCTCCACCGAGGTTGATGCGCGTCTGTCTTACGACACCGTCGCCAGCGTGGCCAAGGCCAAGCGCCTGATCAAGCTGTACAACGAAGCCGGCATCAGCAACGATCGCATTCTGATCAAACTGGCCTCGACCTGGCAGGGCATCCGCGCGGCGGAGCAGCTGGAGAAAGAAGGCATCAACTGTAACCTGACGCTGTTGTTCTCCTTCGCTCAGGCTCGCGCCTGCGCCGAAGCCGGCGTTTACCTGATCTCGCCGTTCGTCGGCCGTATCCTCGATTGGTACAAAGCCAACGGCGACAAGAAAGAGTTCGCGCCGCACGAAGATCCGGGCGTGATCTCCGTGACCGAGATTTACCAGTACTACAAACAACACGGTTACAACACCGTAGTGATGGGCGCCAGCTTCCGCAACGTTGGCGAAATCATCGAGCTGGCCGGCTGCGACCGCCTGACCATCGCCCCTGCGCTGCTGAAAGAGCTGGCAGAGAGCGAAGGCGTGCTGGAGCGCAAACTGTCTTACACCGGTGAAGTGAAGGCGCGTCCTGCCGCACTGACCGAACCTGAGTTCTACTGGCAGCACAACCAGGATCCGATGGCAGTCGAGAAACTGACCGACGGCATCCGCAAATTCGCCGTAGACCAGGGCAAACTGGAAAAAATGATCGCCGACCTGCTGTAATTCCGGCAGATCGCGCAGTAAAAAGGTGGCTCAGGCCACCTTTTTTTATGCCCGACGCTCCCGCCGGCGGGGGAAGCCCTTATACTCTCGGCAATGACAACAGAACGGGAGACGAACCCGTTCGGACCCCATCAGGCTGTAGAGGTTACGCATGGATATTTTACGTATTGGTTTGGTTTCCGTTTCTGACCGCGCTTCCGGCGGCGTTTACCAGGATAAAGGCATTCCGGCGCTGGAGGAGTGGCTGGCCGGCGCGCTGGCGACGCCGTTCAAGCTGGAAACCCGGCTGATCCCCGATGAGCAGACGCAAATTGAACAAACGCTGTGTGAGCTGGTGGACGAAATGGGCTGCCATCTGGTGCTGACCACCGGCGGCACCGGGCCGGCGCGTCGCGACGTCACCCCCGACGCCACGCTGGCGATCGCCGATCGCGTGATGCCCGGCTTCGGCGAGCAAATGCGCCAGATCAGCCTACACTATGTGCCAACGGCAATTCTTTCTCGCCAGGTGGGGGCGATCCGCAAGCAGGCGCTGATCATCAATCTGCCCGGCCAGCCAAAGTCGATCAAGGAAACGCTGGAAGGGGTGAAGGACGAGCAGGGCAATGCGGTGGTGCACGGCATCTTCGCCAGCGTGCCTTATTGCATTCAGTTGCTCGACGGGCCTTATGTCGAAACGCATGCCGCAGTGGTAGCAGCATTTCGGCCAAAGAGCGCGCGTCGCGAGATAAACCTCTAAATTTCAGTAATCTGCGAGATCGGCTTCAGCCCGTTTGGTGTGAAAATAATTTGCCGCTATAGTAAGGATTCTTTTACAGAAAGCCTGCGGCTTTTATTTTTACAGCCTTTACCGACGGTGCCCTATGCCTCACGACACTAATCGCCGGCTGAACCGGCAAGACTACAAAACGCTGACGTTGGCCGCGTTGGGCGGCGCGTTGGAGTTTTACGACTTCATCATCTTCGTATTCTTCGCCGCCGTGGTCGGCGATCTGTTCTTCCCGGCGGACATGCCGGAATGGCTGCGGCTGGTGCAAACCTTCGGCATTTTCGCCGCCGGCTATCTGGCCCGCCCGCTGGGCGGCATCGTGATGGCGCACTTCGGCGATCTGGTCGGCCGCAAAAAGATGTTTACCCTGAGCATTCTGCTGATGGCGTTGCCGACGCTGGCGATGGGCCTACTGCCGACCTACGCCAGCATCGGCATCGCCGCGCCGCTGTTGCTGCTGCTGATGCGCGTGCTGCAGGGGGCGGCGATCGGCGGTGAGGTGCCGGGCGCCTGGGTCTTCGTCGCCGAACACGTGCCGCGCCGGCGCATCGGTTTCGCCTGCGGCACGCTGACCGCCGGGCTGACGGTGGGCATCCTGCTGGGATCGGTGGTGGCGACGGTGATCAACACCACGCTTAGCCCGCAGAGCATTGCCGGCGGCGGCTGGCGCATTCCATTCCTGCTGGGCGGCATGTTCGGCCTGGTGGCGATGTACCTGCGCCGCTGGCTGCAGGAAACGCCGATCTTCATCGAGATGCAGGCGCGCAAAGCGCTGGCCGAGGAGCTGCCGCTGAAATCGGTGGTGCTCAACCACAAACGGGAAGTGGCGGTGTCGATGCTGCTGACCTGGCTGCTCTCCGCCGGTATCGTGGTGGTGATCCTGATGACCCCGACCTATCTGCAAAAACAGTTCGGCATTGCGCCGGCCCTGACGCTGCAGGCCAACAGCATCGCCACCATCATGCTGATCGCCGGCTGCATCGTCGCCGGTTTGTCGGCCGATCGCTTCGGCGCCAGCAAAACGCTGGTGGTCGGCAGTTTGCTGCTGGCCGGCTGCAGCTGGCTGTTCTATCAGACGGTGGGCGTGCGCCCGGAAATGCTGTTCGCCTGCTATGCGCTGGTGGGTTTCAGCGTAGGCGTGGTGGGGGCCGTGCCGTACGTGATGGTGCGGGCTTTCCCGGCGGAAGTGCGGTTTACCGGCATCTCGTTCTCATATAACGTCTCGTACGCTATTTTTGGCGGTTTAACCCCTATTTTTGTGACGCTGATCATGAAATTAACCCCGTTAGCGCCCGCTTACTATGTGCTGGCGCTGTCGCTTATCGGGCTGCTGCTCGGTGTCTACCTGCATCGCGACCTGAACAGCGAAGCCGGCGAGCGGCGAGCCGGTTCCTACAGCTAAAAAAAGCCCTGCATTGCAGGGCTTTTTCGTCAGGGGCGGGCGATTACGCCGTGACCGGCGATGCCGCGACGCGGGCCGAGGCCGGTTCGCCAATCGGCAGCACGGTGCGGCCGTATTGCTCGTTGAGCACTTCGGCCATCGCCAGGTAGATGGCGCTGGCGCCGCAGATGATGCCCTCATAACCGGCGAAGGTCAGCAGCGCGTGGTTGCCGGTGATGTTGCCGACGGCCAGCAGGGCGAACAGCAGCGTCAGGCTGGCGAACACGAACTGCAGCACGCGGTTGGCGCCCAGGGTGCCGAAGAACATGAACAGGGTGAAGACGCCCCACAGCGCCAGGTAGATGCCCAACACGTGCGCCTCGGTGGCTTCCGCCAGGCCCAAACGCGGCAGCAGCAGCAGGCCGACCAGGCTCAGCCAGAAGCTGCCGTAGGCGGTGAATGCGGTCATGCCGAAGGTGTTGCCCTTCTTGTACTCCAGCAGACCGGCCAGGATCTGGGCCAGGCCACCGAAGAAAATCCCCATGCTGATGATGGCGGAGTTCAGTGGGAAAAAGCCCGCGTTGTGCAGGTTCAGCAAGACGGTGGTCATCCCGAAGCCCATCAGGCCGAGAGGGCCGGGATTCGCCAACTTGTTGGTGTGCATAAGTCCTCTGCGATAACAGAAAATTAACGGAAACAGCGAAGTAAAATCATAAATGGTCTGAATGGCCAAAAAATCGAAGTTTTCCATCAGAGCGCGCGCATCATAATGATCCCCGCAGCCGGAAACAATGATCTGAATGACGATAAAAAAAGAAATTTTTTTTGCCTTGCCCCTTGATGCCGAGCTGGATGGCCCCATCTTATTTGCAACCGCAGCTGCTAACCGCGGGTCGCACTGAGATATCGGGCAGTTGAAAAGCAAAAAATCGCCCGCATATAGGTTAGCAACCTGACTGACTTATGAATTTTTTAGTGGAGACGTTTAGATGGGCAAAATTATTGGTATCGACCTGGGTACTACCAACTCTTGCGTAGCAATTATGGATGGTGCCAAGGCACGCGTGCTGGAAAACGCCGAGGGCGACCGCACCACTCCTTCTATTATCGCATATACCCAGGACGGTGAAACTCTGGTTGGCCAGCCGGCTAAGCGTCAGGCAGTGACCAACCCTGAAAACACCCTGTTCGCCATCAAGCGCCTGATCGGCCGCCGCTTCCAGGATGAAGAAGCGCAGCGCGACAAAGCGATCATGCCTTACAAAATCATCGAAGCCGACAACGGCGACGCCTGGCTGGAAGTGAAAGGCCAGAAAATGGCTCCGCCGCAGATCTCTGCGGAAGTGCTGAAGAAAATGAAGAAAACGGCGGAAGATTACCTGGGCGAACCGGTAACTGAAGCGGTTATCACCGTACCGGCTTACTTCAACGACGCCCAGCGTCAGGCGACTAAAGACGCCGGCCGCATCGCGGGTCTGGAAGTCAAGCGCATCATCAACGAACCGACCGCGGCGGCTCTGGCCTACGGCCTGGACAAAGAAGTCGGCAACCGCACCATCGCGGTTTATGACCTGGGCGGCGGTACTTTCGATATCTCCATCATCGAAATCGACGACGTTGACGGCGAAAAAACCTTCGAAGTGCTGGCGACCAACGGTGACACCCACCTGGGCGGCGAAGACTTCGACAGCCGTCTGATCAACTACCTGGTGGAAGAGTTCAAGAAAGATCAGGGCATCGATCTGCGCAACGATCCGCTGGCGATGCAGCGTCTGAAAGAAGCCGCCGAGAAAGCGAAGATCGAACTGTCTTCCGCTCAGCAGACCGACGTTAACCTGCCGTACATCACGGCAGATGCGACCGGTCCAAAACACATGAACATCAAAGTGACTCGCGCCAAACTCGAGTCGCTGGTTGAAGATTTGGTGGCGCGCTCCATCGAGCCGTTGAAAGTGGCGCTGAAAGACGCAGGCCTGTCGGTTTCCGACATCCAGGACGTGATCCTGGTGGGCGGCCAGACCCGTATGCCAATGGTGCAGAAGAAAGTCGCAGACTTCTTCGGTAAAGAGCCGCGTAAAGACGTGAACCCGGACGAAGCGGTTGCCGTGGGCGCTGCGGTACAGGGCGGCGTGTTGGCCGGTGATGTGAAAGACGTTCTGCTGCTGGACGTTACCCCGCTGTCGCTGGGTATCGAAACCATGGGCAGCGTGATGACGCCGCTGATCACCAAAAACACCACGATCCCGACCAAGCACAGCCAGGTGTTCTCTACTGCGGAAGACAACCAGTCTGCGGTCACCATCCACGTGCTGCAGGGTGAGCGTAAGCGCGCCAGCGATAACAAATCTTTGGGCCAGTTCAACCTGGACGGCATCCAGGCGGCACCGCGCGGCATGGCGCAGATCGAAGTCACCTTCGACATCGATGCCGACGGCATCCTGCACGTGTCTGCCAAAGACAAGAACACCGGTCGTGAGCAGAAGATCACCATCAAGGCGTCTTCTGGCCTGAACGAGGACGAAATCCAGAAAATGGTGCGCGACGCCGAGTTGAACGCTGAAGCTGACCGCAAGTTCGAAGAGCTGGTACAGACTCGCAACCAGGCGGATCACCTGATCCACGGCACGCGCAAACAGCTGGAAGAAGCGGGCGACAAACTGCCGGCGGAAGACAAAACGGCGATCGAAGCGGCGCTGAAAGATCTGGAAGCGGCGGTGAAAGGCGAAGACAAAGCCGAGATCGAAGCGAAGACCCAGGCGTTGGTGCAGGTTTCCGGCAAGCTGCTGGAAATGGCTCAGGCGCAGCAGGCTCAGCAGGGTGCTGACGCCGGCGCGGACAACGCGGCGCAGAAAGAAGACGACGTGGTTGACGCCGAGTTCGAAGAAGTTAAAGACAAAAAATAATCGCCCTTAAGCGGGCACGGGGCGGCCGAGATGCCGCTCCCGGAAACCAGCACGGGCGTCGAGGCAACTCTGCGCCCGTGCACGCATGTTAAGGGTAAGCGAAAGAATGGCGAAGAAAGACTATTACGAGATTCTCGGCGTCAGCAAGACGGCGGATGAACGTGAGATCAAAAAGGCGTACAAACGCCTGGCGATGAAATACCATCCTGACCGCAACCAGGAGCAAGACGCCGAAACCAAGTTTAAAGAAGTTAAAGAAGCTTACGAAGTCCTGACCGACGACCAGAAACGCGCGGCTTACGATCAGTACGGGCACGCGGCCTTTGAACAGGGCGGCATGGGCGGCGGCGGCTTTGGCGGCGGCGCCGACTTCAGCGATATCTTTGGCGACGTGTTTGGCGACATCTTTGGCGGAGGCCGCCGTCAGCGCGCCAGCCGCGGTTCCGATCTGCGCTATAACATGGAGCTGACCCTCGAGGAAGCGGTACGTGGCGTCACCAAAGAGATCCGCATCCCGACGCTGGAAGAGTGCGACGTCTGCCACGGCAGCGGCGCCAAGCCGGGCAGTTCGCCGGTCACCTGCCCAACTTGTCATGGTCAGGGCCAGGTGCAGATGCGTCAGGGCTTCTTCACCGTGCAGCAGGCGTGTCCGCATTGCCATGGCCGCGGTCAGATCATCAAAGATCCGTGCAACAAATGCCATGGCCACGGCCGGGTAGAAAAATCCAAAACGCTGTCGGTGAAAATTCCGGCCGGCGTGGATACCGGCGATCGCATCCGCCTGGCGGGTGAAGGCGAAGCCGGCGAGCACGGCGCACCGGCGGGCGATCTGTACGTTCAGGTGCAGGTGAAGGCGCACCCGATCTTCGAGCGTGAAGGCAACAACCTGTACTGCGAAGTGCCGATCAACTTTGCCATGGCGGCGCTGGGCGGCGAGATTGAAGTGCCGACGCTGGATGGCCGGGTGAAACTGAAGGTGCCTTCGGAGACCCAAACCGGCAAGCTGTTCCGCATGCGCGGCAAGGGCGTGAAATCGGTGCGCGGCGGCAGCCAGGGCGACCTGCTGTGTCGCGTGGTGGTGGAAACCCCGGTCAATCTGAACGACAAGCAGAAGCAGCTGTTGCGTGAGCTGGAAGAGAGCCTTGGCGGCCCGTCCGGCGACAAGAACAGCCCGCGTTCGAAGAGCTTCTTCGACGGGGTGAAAAAGTTCTTTGACGATCTGACTCGCTAACCTTCTGTTTCTGTTAGCTTATGCGCGAACCCCGGGCTTCTGTCCCGGGGTTTTTATTTGCGCGCCAAACCGCTAATCCCTTATATAAATGTGACTTATTCGTGCTTTTTATCGGTTTTTTCGAGCTGTTTAGCATTTATAAACTTATTTTTTCGAACTAAAACGCCCTCTATACTCACTTCATGACTGTGCTTCGCAGGGCGCTACGCCTTGCTCAGATTTGGAGAGACGTATTGTGACCAACATCATTCGTCAATTTTTACGTCAGGAAGCCGCGGGCGGCATCATCCTGATCGCGGCGGCGATCGTCGCTTTGATCATGGCCAACAGCCCGGCGCAGGGGATCTACCAGGCATTCCTTAACCTGCCGGTGATGGTGAAGGTAGCTTCGCTGGAGATCGCCAAGCCGCTGCTGCTGTGGATCAACGACGGGCTGATGGCCATCTTCTTCCTGGTGGTGGGGCTCGAGGTCAAGCGCGAGCTGATGCAAGGCTCACTGTCCGGGCGTGACAAGGCGGTGTTTCCGGCGATCGCCGCACTGGGCGGCATGCTGGCGCCGGCGCTGATTTACCTGTTGTTCAACGGCGCGGATGAAGTTACCCGCCAGGGTTGGGCGATCCCGGCCGCGACCGATATCGCCTTTGCGCTGGGCGTCATGGCCTTGCTGGGCAATCGCGTGCCGACCAGCCTGAAAGTGTTCCTGTTGGCGCTGGCGATCATCGACGACCTGGGCGTGATCATCATCATCGCGCTGTTCTACACCCACGAAGTGTCGATGATCGCGCTGGGGGTGGCGGCCGCGGCGACGGTGCTGCTGGCGGTGATGAACTGGCGCGGCGTGGGCAAAACCTCGTTGTACATGATGGTCGGCCTGGTGTTGTGGGTGGCGATCCTCAAGTCCGGGGTGCACGCGACGCTGGCCGGGGTGATCGTCGGCTTTATGATCCCGCTGAACGTGAAGAAGGGGCCATCGCCGTCGGAAACGCTGGAGCATGAGCTGCACCCGTGGGTGGCGTTCATGATCCTGCCGCTGTTCGCTTTCGCCAACGCCGGGGTCTCTCTGCAGGGCGTATCGCTGGAGGGATTGACCTCGCTGCTGCCGGTTGGGATTGCGGCCGGTCTGTTTATCGGCAAGCCGCTGGGGATTTTCCTCTTCAGCCTGCTGGCGGTGAAAATGGGCATTGCCCGCTTGCCTGAGGGGATCGGCTTCAAACAGGTGTTTGCCGTTTCGGTGCTCTGTGGTATTGGTTTCACCATGTCGATTTTCATCGCCTCGCTGGCGTTCGGCGAGGCCGATGCGGCGCTCAGCACCTATTCCCGTCTGGGGATCCTGTTGGGCTCCACCGCCGCGGCGGTGGCGGGGTACGGATTACTGCGTCTGGCGTTGCCGCGCGTGCGTTAATCCTGCCGGTGCCCGGCAGGGGCGCACAATAAAATGGCTGGTCGGAGCTGTGCGGTATAAAATATGTGCAGCTTCGGCCGTTCTTCGTTGGGACTAATGGGGCTATACGTTGTCTGAAGCAGGGAAAGGAAGTTTGTCGCTCGTCACGGCACACCGTTTGCCGCTGCGAAACGTTGTTAAGGAGAGCCGCTCGTGAGGATGTCGCATATCAACTTTAATCACCTTTACTATTTCTGGCAGGTCTGCAAGGCCGGTTCCGTGGTCGGTGCCGCTGAAGCGTTGTTTCTGACGCCGCAGACCATCACCGGCCAGATCAAAGCGCTGGAAGAGCGGTTGGACGGCAAGCTGTTCAAGCGCCAGGGGCGCGGGTTGGTGCCTTCGGAGCTGGGGCAGCTGGTGTTCCGCTATGCCGACAAGATGTTCATGCTCAGCCAGGAAATGCTGGATATCGTCAACTACCGCAAAGAGTCCAACCTGTTGTTCGACGTCGGCGTGGCGGATGCGCTGTCGAAGCGGTTGGTCAGCCAGGTATTGGAAACGGCGGTGGTGGTGGACAACGAGCAGATCCACCTGCGTTGTTTTGAATCGACACACGAGATGCTGCTGGAGCAGCTCAGCCAGCACAAGCTGGATATGATCCTGTCGGATTGCCCGGTGGATTCCAGCCAGCAGGAAGGGCTGTTCTCGCTGAAGCTGGGCGAGTGCGGCATCAGCTTCTTCTGCCGCCAGCCGGCGCCGGAGTTGCCGTTCCCGGCCTGCCTGGAGCAGCGTAAGTTGCTGATCCCCGGCCGCCGCTCGATGCTGGGGCGCAAGCTGCTTAACTGGTTCAATACGCAGGGCATTCAGGTCGAGATCCTGGGCGAGTTCGACGATGCGGCGCTGATGAAGGCCTTCGGCATGTACCACAACGCGATTTTCGTGGCGCCGACGCTGTATGCGCAGGATACCTACAACGATGACAACGTGGTGGAGATTGGGCGCATCGACAGCGTGCAGGAGGAGTATTACATTATCTTTGCCGAGCGCATGATCCAGCATCCGGCGGTGCAGCGGGTGTGCAACAAAGACTTCTCGGCGCTGTTTTCCTGTTAGCGGTTCACTGAACGCAGGGCGTAAAAAAACCGGCCTGAGCCGGTTTTTTTATCAAGCAGATAACGAAATGCTTATTGCATTGCGTTGATGCGTGCAGTCAGGTTTGACTTATGACGCGCTGCTTTGTTTTTGTGGATCAGGCCTTTAGCTGCCTGACGGTCCACCAGTGGCTGCATTACCAGGAATGCATTTTGTGCTGCTTCTTTGTCGCCAGCTGCGATAGCTGCGTCTACCTTCTTGATGAAGGTACGCACCATTGAGCGACGGCTTGCGTTATGCTTGCGGCGTTTCTCAGACTGTACGGCGCGTTTCTTAGCTGATTTGATATTAGCCAAGGTCCAACTCCCAAATATATTCTATTGAGGACAATTCAAAGGCCGAGGAATATGCCCTTTTAGCCTTCGTTTGTCAATGGATTTGTGCAAATAAGCGCCGTTTGTACAGGCGGCACTCGCTACGTTGTGATGGCGCAGGATTTTACCAGCTTCCCTCTTGGGAATACAGTGTTTCGCGAGAAAATTCGCCAATGATTTGCCGCGGCGGGCGCAAGCCGTTGGCCGCGGTCGAGAATCGGCCCGGCGGCGCGGGATAAACTGCGGTGAAGCCGTTTCACGCGCAGATTATCTCCGGTATGGTATGTCTATTACATAAAGGCACCAATCGCGGGTTAACCTTACCGGCTGTACAAGGTATAATCCGCCGATTTCCACTGTTTTGAGCCAGCTATGGAGCTAATTCGCGGCATTCACAATATCCGGGCGCGCCACCATGGTTGCGTGCTCACCATCGGCAACTTTGACGGCGTACACCGCGGTCATCAGGCGCTGCTGGAGCAGTTGAAGCAACAAGGGCAACGCCTCGGGCTGCCGGTGATGGTCATGATCTTTGAGCCGCAGCCGCTGGAGATGTTCGCCGCAGACAAGGCGCCGGCCCGTTTGACGCGCCTGCGCGATAAGGCCAACTATCTGGCGCAGGCGGGCGTTGATTACCTGCTGTGCGTCAAGTTCGATCCGCGTTTTGCCGCCAACACCGCGCAGGCGTTCGTCGCCGAGCTGCTGGTGGAGAAGCTCGGCGTCAAATTCCTGATGGTGGGGGATGATTTTCGCTTTGGCGCCGGGCGTCAGGGCGATTTTCCGCTATTGCAGCAGGCCGGAAAAGAGTACGGCTTCGACGTGGTCAGCACCCCGACCTTCCGCGAAGGCGACCGGCGCATCAGCAGCACGGCGATCCGCACTGCGCTGAGCGAGGACGATCTGCCGCTGGCGGAGACCCTGTTGGGCCACCCGTACAGCATCTCCGGGCGCGTGGTGCACGGCGATGAGCTGGGCCGCACCATCGGCTTCCCGACCGCCAACCTGCCGCTCAAGCGCCTGGTGGCGCCGGTGAAAGGGGTGTATGCGGTGGAGGTGTACGGCCTGGGGCCGCAGCCGCTGCCGGGCGTGGCCAACATCGGCACGCGCCCGACCGTCGCCGGCGTGCGCCAGCAGCTGGAAGTGCATCTGCTGGATGTCACAATGGATCTTTACGGGCGCCATATTGAGGTGGTGCTCCGCGCAAAATTGCGCAATGAACAACGGTTTGCTTCGCTCGATGCCCTGAAGCAGCAAATCGCCAATGATGTGGTGACGGCCCGGAAGTTCTTCGGGTTAAAAACACTGGTTTAATCGTTTACCCTAAACAATTCGAGTTGCATCGCGGCGGCAACCGCGCGAACCCCGATGAGCTTGCACAGGCAAGTGATTCGGGTGAGAAAGGGCGGCCGACAAAGATGCAGCTTGAAGTGTGACGGGTAAATAGCCGAAAACGGAAACGAGAATCTCATGAGTGACTACAAGAATACCCTGAACTTGCCGGAAACAGGGTTCCCGATGCGCGGCGATCTCGCCAAGCGCGAGCCTGGCATGCTGCAACGTTGGTATGAACAGGATCTGTACGGGATTATTCGTACTGCCAAAAAGGGCAAAAAAACCTTCATTTTGCATGACGGCCCTCCGTATGCGAACGGCAGCATTCACATTGGTCACTCGGTTAACAAGATTCTCAAAGACATTATCATCAAGTCGAAAGGGATGGCCGGCTTCGACTCGCCTTATGTGCCGGGTTGGGATTGCCACGGCCTGCCTATCGAACTGAAGGTTGAGCAGCTGTACGGCAAACCGGGCGAGAAGCTGACGGCGGCCGAGTTCCGCCAGAAGTGCCGCGAATACGCGGCCGAGCAGGTTGAAGGCCAGAAGAAGGATTTCATCCGCCTGGGCGTACTGGGCGACTGGGATCGTCCATACCTGACCATGGACTTCAAAACCGAAGCCAACATCATCCGCGCGCTGGGCAAGATCATCAGCAACGGCCACCTGCTGAAAGGCGCCAAGCCGGTTCACTGGTGCACCGACTGCGGCTCGTCGCTGGCGGAAGCGGAAGTGGAGTATTACGACAAGACTTCGCCGTCGATCGACGTGTCCTTCCATGCGGCCGACGCGGCTGCCGTGGCGGCCAAGTTCGGCGTGAGCCACTTCAACGGCGCCATCTCGCTGGTTATCTGGACCACCACGCCGTGGACCTTGCCGGCCAACCGCGCGATCTCGCTGCACCCGGACTTCACCTATCAACTGGTGCAGGTTGACGGCCAATGCCTGATCCTGGCGGCCGAACTGGTGGAAAGCGTGATGAAACGCGCCGGCATCACCGAGTGGACGGTGCTGGGCAGCTGCAAAGGCGCCGATCTGGAGCTGCTGCGCTTCAAACACCCGTTCATGGACTTCGACGTGCCGGCAATCCTCGGCGAGCATGTGACCCTGGACGCCGGTACCGGTGCGGTGCACACAGCGCCGGGTCACGGCCCGGACGACTTCGTGATCGGCCAGAAATACGGCCTGGAAGTGGCCAACCCGGTAGGGCCGAACGGCTGCTACCTGACCGGCACCTACCCGCTGCTGGACGGCAAGTTCGTCTTCAAGGCCAACGATCTGATCGTCGATCTGCTGCGCGAGAAAGGCGCGCTGCTGCACGTCGAGAAGTTCCTGCACAGCTATCCGTGCTGCTGGCGCCACAAGACGCCAATCATCTTCCGCGCCACGCCGCAATGGTTCATCAGCATGGATCAGAAAGGCCTGCGTCAGCAGTCTCTGGAAGAGATCAAGGGCGTGCAGTGGATCCCGGATTGGGGCCAGGCGCGCATCGAAATGATGGTGGCCAACCGCCCGGACTGGTGCATCTCGCGTCAGCGCACCTGGGGCGTGCCGATGTCGCTGTTCGTGCACAAAGAGACCGAGCAGCTGCACCCGCGCACCGTTGAGCTGATGGAAGAAGTGGCCAAGCGCGTCGAGCAAGACGGCATTCAGGCCTGGTGGGATCTGGACGCGGCCGACATACTCGGCGCGGAAGCCGCTGACTACGTGAAAGTGCCGGATACGCTGGACGTGTGGTTCGATTCCGGTTCTACCCACGCCTCCGTTGTCGACGTGCGTCCTGAATTCAACGGCCACGGCGCCGACATGTATCTGGAAGGCTCCGACCAACACCGCGGCTGGTTCATGTCATCGCTGATGATTTCCACCGCGATGAAGGGCAAGGCGCCGTACAAGGAAGTGCTGACCCACGGCTTCACCGTCGACGGCCAGGGCCGCAAGATGTCCAAGTCGATCGGCAACACCGTCAGCCCGCAGGACGTAATGAACAAGCTGGGCGGCGACATTCTGCGTCTGTGGGTGGCGTCGACCGATTACACCGGCGAGATCGCGGTGTCCGACGAGATCCTCAAGCGTTCCGCCGACTCTTACCGCCGCATCCGCAACACCGCGCGCTTCCTGCTGGCCAACCTGAACGGGTTCGAGCCAAGCACCGATTGCGTGGCGCCGGAAGACATGGTGGTGCTGGATCGCTGGGCGGTCGGCCGCGCGCTGGCGGCGCAGCAGGATATCGAGCAGGCTTACGCCAACTACGATTTCCACGAAGTGGTGCAGCGCCTGATGCAGTTCTGTTCGGTCGAGATGGGCTCCTTCTACCTGGATATCATCAAGGATCGTCAGTACACCGCCAAGAGCGACAGCGTCGCCCGCCGCAGCTGCCAGACCGCGCTGTATCACATCGTCGAAGCGCTGGTGCGCTGGATGGCGCCGATCATGTCGTTCACCGCAGACGAGATCTGGGGCTTCATGCCGGGCAAACGCGCGCAGTACGTGTTCACCGAAGAGTGGTACGACGGCCTGTTCGGGCTGGCGGAAGGCGAGCCGATGAACGACGCTTTCTGGGCTGAGCTGCTGAAAGTGCGCGGCGAAGTGAACAAGGTGCTGGAGCAGGCGCGTGCGGACAAACGCCTCGGCGGTTCGCTGGAAGCGGCGGTGACGCTGTATGCCGACAGCGAGTTGGCGGCGCGTCTGAACAGCCTGCAGGATGAGCTGCGCTTTGTGCTGCTGACCTCTGCGGCAAGCGTTGCGCCATTGGCGGAGGCGCCGGCCGACGCGCAGGCCTCCGAGCTGCTGAAAGGGCTGAAGATCGCCTTCAGCACGGCGCCAGGTGAGAAGTGCCCGCGCTGCTGGCATTACACCACCGATATCGGCCTGGTGGCGGAGCATGCAGACATCTGCGGCCGCTGTGTGAGCAACGTCGCCGGTGACGGCGAGAAGCGTAACTTTGCCTGAGAACTTGCGCCTGATGAGTAAACCAATTTGTTCGACCGGCCTGCGTTGGCTGTGGGTTGTAGTGGCGGTGCTGGCGCTGGATTTCGGCAGCAAACAGTGGATCCTCGCTAACTTTACGCTGGGCCAGTCCCAGCCGTTGATCCCGTCGTTCAACCTGTTTTACGCGCGCAACTACGGCGCCGCGTTCAGCTTCCTGGCCGATCACGGTGGTTGGCAACGCTGGTTCTTCGCCGGCATCGCCATCGCCATCGTCGCGGTGCTGCTGGTGATGATGTACCGCAGCGCGGCGCAGCAGAAGCTGAACAACATCGCCTACGCCTTTATCATCGGCGGGGCGTTGGGCAACCTGTTCGATCGCCTGTGGCACGGTTTCGTGGTCGATTTCATCGACTTTTACGTCGGTGACTGGCACTACCCGACCTTCAATCTGGCGGACAGCTTTATCTGCGTGGGCGCGGCGATGATCGTGCTGGAAGGTTTCCTGTCGCCGGCGAACAAAGGCGCAAAGAGCAAAGGTGAGTAATATGACGGCTCAGGTTATCAGTGACAGCGCGGTGCTGGTTCACTTTACGCTGAAACTGGAAGACGGTTCGACCGCCGAATCCACCCGCAGCAGCGGCAAACCGGCGCTGTTCCGCCTGGGTGACGGCAGCCTGTCGGCGCCGCTGGAAGAGCAGCTGCTCGGCCTGCGCGCGGGCGACAAGCGCGCCTTTACCCTGCAGCCGGAAGCGGCGTTCGGCGCGGAGAACCCGGATCTGGTCCAGTTCTTCTCGCGCCGCGACTTCGCGGAAACCGGCGTGCCGGACGTGGGCACCATCATGCTGTTTACCGCGATTGACGGCAGCGAAATGCCGGGCGTGGTGCGCGCGGTGGCGGAAGATTCGATCACCGTCGATTTCAACCATCCGCTGGCGGGCCATCCGGTGACCTTCGACATCGAAGTGCTGGAGATCGATCCGCAGCAGGAGGAGACGCATGCAAATATTGCTGGCTAACCCGCGCGGCTTCTGCGCCGGGGTTGATCGTGCGATCAGCATCGTGGAACGCGCGCTGGAGCTGTATGGCGCGCCGATCTACGTACGGCATGAAGTGGTGCACAACCGCTACGTGGTCGACAGCCTGCGTGAGCGTGGCGCCGTGTTTATCGAAGAGATCGCCGAAGTGCCGGACGGCTCTATCCTGATCTTCTCGGCGCACGGCGTGTCTCAAGCCGTGCGCGCCGAAGCCAAGGCGCGCGATCTGACCATGCTGTTCGACGCCACCTGTCCGCTGGTGACCAAGGTGCATATGGAAGTGGCGCGCGCCAGCCGCCGCGGCACCGAAGCGATTCTGATCGGCCATGCCGGGCACCCGGAGGTGGAAGGCACCATGGGCCAGTACAGCAACCCGCAGGGCGGCATGTACCTGGTCGAATCGCCGGAAGACGTGTGGAAGCTGCAGGTGAAAGACGAAAACAACCTGTGCTTCATGACGCAGACCACGCTGTCGGTTGATGATACCTCGGACGTGATCGATGCGCTGCGTCAGCGCTTCCCGAGCATTATCGGTCCGCGCAAGGATGACATTTGCTACGCCACCACCAACCGTCAGGAAGCGGTGCGTAACCTGGCCGGCGATGCGGACGTGGTGCTGGTGGTGGGGTCGAAGAACTCTTCCAACTCTAACCGTCTGGCCGAACTGGCGCAGCGCGTGGGCAAACCGGCTTATCTGATCGATTCGGCGGCGGATATTCAGGAAAGTTGGCTGAGCGAAGCGCGCAACATCGGCGTCACCGCCGGCGCTTCGGCGCCGGACGTGCTGGTGCAGGAGGTGATCTCTCGCCTGAAAGCGCTGGGCGGCGTCGACGTGCATGAAATCAGCGGGCGTGAAGAGAACATCGTGTTCGAAGTGCCGAAAGAGCTGCGCGTGGACGTCCGGCAGATTGACTGAGGTGCGTGAGTGAATGACAACGGGGAGCTTAGGCTTCCCGTTTTTTTTTGGAATGCCAACGGCATTAAAAATAAAATGCTGAGCATATTCAAATTTTCTGCTAACTAAAGCCAAATTTATTCTGAGTATTTGAAATAGCGGTGGCGTCATTAATTATATAGGCTGAATGAAGTCATTAAATAGAATATCATTAGGCTGCAATCTAAATAGGGCCTGGTGTCGTCAACGTGATTACAATAATTACAATAGTGGTCTTGCAGATGTTTCTTATTTTATTCTTGTCGAATCTGTTCTAGGTCGTTTAATCCTTTCTCCTTTAAATAGAGCTTCATATGCTCCAGCAATCGCCGGACTTTTAATGGCTGGATCTCCCGTCGCGGCATAATGGCATAGCAATTAATTTCCGGTAATCGCCAGTCGGGCAATATTTCAATCAGCTCGCCGCTGCGCAACTCTCGCTCGACGTTGGCGAAGAAATTGCGAATGATGCCTTTGCCGGTCAGCGCCAGCTCCTTCATCGCCATGCCGCTGTTGGTGAACAGTCGCCCGGTCATGCGCATGCGGTGCTCGCCGCCGTCGCGATGGATCAGGCGAACAAACTGCGGATTGCCGAGCGGCGTAAAGGTGACCCAGTGATGTTGCGTCAGCGCCTGCGGCGAATCCGGTACCCCGTAGTTCGCCAGGTAGGCCGGGGAGGCGCACAGCACTTCACGGCAGCGCGCCAGCCGCGTGGAGACGTAGCTGGAGTCAGCCAGCGCGCCGCCGCGTATCGCCAGATCGATGCGTTGCGCGATGAGGTCTATTCTCTCATCGTGGATTTCCAACCGCAGCGTGATGCGCGGGTGTTCGTCGAGGAAGCTCTGCAGCGCCGGCACCAGATAATGGGTGGCGAATTCGGTCGAGGTGGCGACGCGCAGTTCACCGACCAGCTCGCCGCGCAGCGCGGCGATCCGCTGTTGCCCGCGCTCGGCGGCGTGGATCATCAGCAGACAATCTTCATAAAAGCACAATCCGGCTTCGGTCAGGCTCAATGAGCGCGTCGATCGCAACAGTAATTGAATACCCAGATGTTCCTCCAGCTGGCGAATATGCTGGCTGACGGCCGATGTCGTCATGCCCAATTCTTTTGCCGCCATGCTGAATGCGCCACAATCGACCACTTTTGAGAAAATGGCCATGCGTTTTAAAATATTGCTCATAGTTTGTTAAGCACAACTTAACCTAGATTGTGAGTTATACGGGCTAATAATATAGCACCATCTTTCCTATATTGCCTGAAGCATATAAACGCCGGGCTGATTATTATTTTGCATGCGCTTTATCTCTTTTTGATAAATCTTATTGCGCTTGCCAATAATACACCCGCGCCACATCGCAACAGGAGCTCATTGTGGATAGCGCACAGAAAAAAGAAGAGATAGCATTAAAAATCCTACGTGAATTATTGCAATATCGACGTCGCCTCATCGCCGACGATGCTTCTCTGGCTGAAGAAGAGCGGCAGGTCACTCAGGTGCAATTGCCGCGCATTCGGGCATTCATTGAAAACGACCAGCGCATCGAATTCGTGCTGCCGGCTTTTCCGACCAAGTCACCCAACGCCAATAAGGTTATAGGCGCGGTGCCGGACATGGCGGAGCGGCTGTCGCTGATCTTCCTCAACTCGCTGTGCCAGCGCATTCAACTCTATTACCCGCCGGGCGCGCATATCGTTATCTGTTCCGACGGCCACGTGTTCGGCGATCTGATCCGCGTCAGCGACGAAGCGATCAACCATTATCAACGTGAGATTGAAAGCCTGCTGCATGAAGTGGGCGCAACCCACCTGAGCGTGTTCAACCTCGGCGATGTCAAAGGCCTGGCGGAGCATACCGATGACTACGATCTGCTGCGTCGGCTGTTGGTGGACGGTTATGCCGAATCGGAAGAGGCGATCAAGCGCCAGCTGATGCAGGACGAGCAGGGATTAATGCTGTATCGCGCCATCACGCGCTTCTTGTATGAAGACAGCCTCCTGCCGGGCTACAGCGGTTCCAACGCCGCGCTGCAAAAAGACGCCAAACGGCGCGCCTGCGGCGTTATCCAGCGCAGCTGGGCCTGGGGCAACCTGCTGGCCCAGCATTTCCCGGCGGCGATCCGCCTGTCGATTCACCCGCAGCCGGCCGACAGCCTGAAGATAGGCATCCACATGATGCCTACCAAAGACGACTGGCTGACGCCGTGGCATGGCGTGGCGGCCAACGTGAACGGCCAGTTCGTGCTGATGAAGCGTAAAGACGCGCAGAGCCTGGACGGCGAGTTGGTTGAGATCCGCGGCACGCCGAGCCATTACCTGATCGAACAACCGCAGATGGCCTGAGGCCGCTGCATGCTTTTGCGCCCGAAATCCTGACGGGCGCCTTTTTGACGGCACGTTGCCGTGTGAGCAGCACATTCGATGCAAGGAGAATCACCATGAACAACCAACCGCTTAATTGCCACATTCAACCGAACACCCCGTTCGGCGCGATCCTGACGCCGGAGCATCCGGGGCAAAAGGTCAGCGAGCTGCCGGTGGCGGCGCTGCGAGCGCTGGCGCAGGAGCACCACTTGCTGGTGCTGCGCGGATTCGACTCCGGTTTCAGCGAGCCGGAAGTCCTGACTCGCTATGCCGAACAGTGGGGCGAGATCATGATGTGGCCGTTCGGTGCGGTGCTGGACGTGAAGGAACATCCGGACGCCAAGGATCATATCTTCGACAGCAGCTACGTCCCGCTGCATTGGGATGGCATGTATAAGCCGACCATCCCCGAGTTCCAGTTATTCCACTGCGTGGCGGCGCCGTCGCCGGACGAAGGCGGATGTACCACCTTCGTCGACACCACGCGCTTGCTGGCCAATGCGGACGAAGCGTTGCTGGAGCAGTGGCTGTCGGTGTCTATCACCTACCGCATCAAGCAGGTGGTGCATTACGGCGGCGAAGTCTGTTCGCCGCTGGTGGTGCAGCACCCGAACGGCAGAGGATTGATCATGCGCTACAATGAACCGCCGACGGAGGGAAAAAAATTCCTCAACCAGCACGCGCTGGAATATCACGGCGTGCCGGCGCAGCAGCAGGAACAGTTCCACCGTACTCTGCAGCAGCACCTGTACGATCCGCGTCACTATTATGCCCACCAGTGGCAACAGGGTGACGTGGTGGTCGCGGACAACTTCTCGCTGCTGCACGGTCGCGAGGGCTTTACCGCCCGTTCCGCGCGTCATTTGCAGCGCGTGCATATTCAAAGCAATCCGGTGTGCGCCAATCTGGCGCTGAAGCCGGCCAACGCAGAAGCTTAAAAGGAGCATTATGGCAAGGATACTGATGGCGGCGGTCGCCACTCCGGGGCACGTCTACCCGATGTTAGCCATCGCTCGCCACCTGATCGCCCAAGGGCATCAGGTGCGGGTGATGACCGGCGCGCTGTTCCGCGAACGCGCCGAAGCGGCTGGGGCGAACTTCGTGCCGTTCGACGCGCAGGTGGACTTCGACTATCGCCACCTGGAGGCGCATTTCCCCGAGCGCGCCGCGCTGCCGCCGGGCAATGCGCAGATGGCGCTGGCGCTGAAAGATTTCTTCGCCGCGCCGATCCCACTGTTGGATCGTCAGCTGCGTGCGGCCATCGCCGCCGAAAAGACCGATCTGCTGATGGTGGAGAACTGCTTCTACGGCGTGCTGCCGCTGCTGCAGTCCGCCGAACGGCCGCCGGTCTTCGGGATCGGCGTCACGCCGCTGTCGTATTCTTCGCGCGACGCCATTTTCTATGGCCCGCGCATCCCGCCGGCGCTGCTGCCGCGGGCGCTGACCCGCGAGCAATTGGTGGATGAAGCGACGCGGGTGTTGCTTGATGAGGTGCAGCAAAGCTTTGATGCCGCGCTGGTGCAAGCGGGCGGGCGGCCGCTGAATCGCCCGTTTACCGATGCGTTGATCGGCGGCTGCGAGCGTTTCCTGCAGTTGGCCACCACGGCGCTGGAATATGAGCGCGACGACCTGCCGAGCGGCGTGCGCTTCGTCGGGCCGCTGCGCAGCGGTGGTCAACCGGCCGCGGAAGAGGCGCTGTGGGAGGAGGACGATCGTCGGCCGCTGGTGATCGTGTCTCAGGGCACGCTGGCCAATGTCGATCTGCATCAGCTGATCGTGCCGACGCTGCAGGCGCTGGCGCATCTGCCGGTGCGGGTGTTGGCCACCACCGGCGGGCGGGCGACCGAAGGGCTGATGGACGCGTTGCCGGACAACGCCCGAGTGCGGGCGTTTATCTCCTTCGAACACTGGTTGCCGCAGGCGGCGCTCTTGATCACCAACGGCGGTTACGGCTCGATCAACTATGCGCTGGACAGCGGCGTGCCGCTGATTGTCGCCGGCACCGGTGAGGACAAGCTGGAGGCGGCCGCGCGCGTGGTGGCCGCCGGTTGCGGCATCAGCCTGCATACCAGCACGCCAAGCGCGGAACAAATACTGGCGGCAGCGACGCGCATTCTGCAACAGCCGATCTATCGCCGGCGCGCGGCGCTGGTGCAGGAGGACTATGCTCGCCACGATGCGCTGACGGCGATAGCCAACGAAGTGGCCGCCATTACCGCTTGACCCCGCCGCACTCCGTTCCTCAGGCGCCGTTTTCGGCGCCTTTTTTCTGCATTTTCTTGCAATGAAAACTGCATGATTATGTACAATCGTCGCAGGCCGCCAAATCGGTTGAATGTTAATCTCACGACAGCGCCGCTGATGAAAGAAGCGCAATATCATAATTTTCTAATTATGAAATGAATCCTCTGGCGGCGCTGCAGCGGGGCAGTTACCCTGAATCGATAGGTTAATGGGATACGCGTTACATCAAGAAGAGAGCAAGCATGAAAGATTCACAAATCCGCATTGCGATTGCGGGCGCCGGCGGCCGGATGGGCCGTCAATTGATCCAGGCGGTGCAGCAGGCGGAAGGCGTGGTGTTGGGGGCGGCGCTGTCACGACCGGGATCGAGCCTGGTCGGCGTTGATGCCGGCGAGCTGGCGGGCATCGGCGCGCTGGGCGTCAAGGTGAGTGACAGTCTGGATAAAGTGGCGAGCGAGTTCGATATTTTGATCGACTTCACCCGCCCTGAAAGCACCCTGGGCTACCTGGAATTTTGCGTGGCGCACCACAAGGCGATGGTGATCGGCACCACCGGCTTCGATGACGCCGGCAAACAGGCGATCCGCGCTGCGGCGCAGCACATCGGCATCGTGTTCGCCGCCAACTTCAGCGTCGGCGTCAACCTGGTGCTGAAACTGCTGGAGAAGGCCGCGCAGGTGATGGGCGACTACACCGACATCGAAATCGTTGAGGCGCACCACCGCCACAAAGTGGATGCGCCGTCGGGCACGGCGTTGGCCATGGGCGAAGCGATCGCCGGCGCGCTGGGGCGCGATCTGAAAAACTGTGCGGTCTATGCGCGCGAAGGCCATACCGGCGAACGCGATCCGAAAAGCATCGGCTTTGCCACCATTCGCGCCGGCGACATCGTCGGCGAGCACACCGCGATGTTCGCCGACATCGGTGAACGGGTGGAAATCACCCACAAGGCCTCCAGCCGCATGACTTTCGCCAGCGGCGCGGTGCGCGCGGCTTCCTGGCTTCGGAGTCGGGATAAAGGTCTGTTTGATATGCGAGATGTATTGAATTTGGACCAGTTATAATTGATTTGCATACCATCGTGATGTGGTTGTATTGGTCATAATGCTATGATAATCGGGCAATAATTTTATTGTCCTTTTTTTTAACATGATAAATATCATGTTGGATTTGTTTTATTGTCAAAGATGTTATTTATCTATATTTACTTTGCTAATCATCTCCTTTTTTTCCACTCTCGGCTTTTTTAGCGTCTTTTTTGTTCCATTCCGGCGCCGTTTTCCGTCATTCTTCCCCGCAACCGTTTTCCAGCCCCGGTTTTCTGTGTTTTTATCGGCGCTCAAGCCGCATGCGCGCCGAGAACTGCAAAAATAAAACAAAAAACGGCAGTTTGGGTAGACAAGCCAGGCACTCATCATTAAAATGCGCCCAATTTGCCAAAAATTGGCCTCGCGGACGGTTTTTGCATTGATTTAGATCGCGATATCTGAATTAATATGCAAATATTGTGATTGATTATTCCTCGGAGGATGTTTTGATAAAGTCAGCGCTATTGGTTCTGGAAGACGGAACCCAATTCCACGGTCGGGCCATCGGGGCAGAGGGAACGGCAGTGGGGGAAGTGGTCTTCAATACGTCGATGACCGGTTATCAAGAAATCCTCACTGATCCTTCCTATTCCCGCCAGATCGTTACTCTTACTTATCCTCATATCGGCAATGTCGGCACCAATGCTTCCGACGAAGAATCCTCCGCAGTACACGCCCAAGGCCTCGTCATTCGTGACCTCCCGCTGATCGCCAGCAACTACCGCAGTGAAGAAAGCCTGTCCGACTACCTCAAGCGTCACAACATCGTGGCGATCGCCGATATCGATACCCGTAAGTTGACTCGCCTGCTGCGCGAGAAGGGCGCCCAGAACGGCTGCATCGTCGCCGCCGATTCGCCGGATGCCGCGCTGGCTCTGGCCAAGGCGCAAGGTTTCCCGGGGTTGAAGGGCATGGATTTGGCGAAAGAGGTCACCACTCAAGAGGCCTACAGCTGGCAGCAAGGCAGCTGGACGCTTGAAGGCGACCTGCCGGAAGCCAAAACCGCCGCGGAACTGCCGTTCCACGTGGTGGCTTACGACTACGGCGCCAAGCGCAACATCCTGCGCATGCTGGTGGATCGCGGTTGCCGCCTGACCGTGGTGCCGGCGCAGACCCCGTCCGACGAGGTGCTGAAAATGAATCCGGACGGCATCTTCCTGTCCAACGGCCCGGGCGACCCGGAGCCGTGCGACTACGCCATCGCCGCCATCAAGCAGTTCCTGGAAACCGACATTCCGGTGTTCGGCATCTGTCTGGGTCACCAGCTGCTGGCGCTGGCCAGCGGGGCGAAAACCATGAAGATGAAGCTCGGCCACCACGGCGGCAACCACCCGGTGAAGGATCTGGACAACAACACGGTGATGATCACCGCGCAGAACCACGGCTTCGCCGTCGATGAAAACGACCTGCCGGCGAATCTGCGCGTGACGCACAAATCGCTGTTCGACCACACGGTGCAGGGCATTCACCGCACCGACAAGGCGGCGTTCAGCTTCCAGGGGCACCCGGAAGCCAGCCCAGGCCCGCACGACGCCGCGCCGCTGTTCGATCACTTTATCGAACTGATTGAGACTTACCGTTCTAACGCCAAATAATCAGGAGCAGTAAAAAATGCCAAAACGTACAGACATAAAAAGCATCCTGATCCTCGGCGCTGGCCCGATTGTTATCGGCCAGGCGTGTGAGTTCGACTACTCGGGCGCCCAGGCGTGTAAAGCGCTGCGCGAAGAGGGTTACCGCGTCATTCTGGTCAACTCCAACCCGGCGACCATCATGACCGACCCGGAAATGGCCGATGCGACCTACATTGAGCCGATCCACTGGGAAGTGGTGCGCAAGATCATCGAAAAAGAGCGTCCGGATGCGGTTCTGCCGACCATGGGCGGCCAGACGGCGCTGAACTGCGCGCTGGAGCTGGAGCGTCAGGGCGTGCTGGCCGAGTTCGGCGTCACCATGATCGGCGCAACTGCCGATGCCATCGACAAGGCCGAAGACCGCCGCCGTTTCGACGTGGCGATGAAGAAAATCGGTTTGGATACCGCGCGTTCCGGCATCGCGCACACCATGGAAGAAGCGCTGGCGGTAGCCGCTGACGTCGGCTTCCCGTGCATCATCCGTCCTTCCTTTACCATGGGCGGCACCGGCGGCGGCATCGCCTACAACCGCGAAGAGTTCGAAGAGATCTGCGAACGCGGTCTGGACCTGTCGCCGACCAACGAGCTGCTGATCGACGAATCGCTGATCGGTTGGAAAGAGTACGAGATGGAAGTGGTGCGTGATAAGAACGACAACTGCATCATCGTTTGCTCCATCGAAAACTTCGACGCCATGGGCATCCACACCGGCGACTCGATCACCGTTGCGCCGGCTCAGACCCTGACCGACAAGGAATACCAAATCATGCGCAACGCCTCGATGGCGGTGCTGCGTGAGATCGGCGTTGAAACCGGCGGCTCCAACGTGCAGTTCTCGGTTAACCCGAAAACCGGCCGCCTGATCGTCATCGAGATGAACCCGCGCGTGTCGCGCTCTTCGGCGCTGGCGTCGAAAGCCACCGGCTTCCCGATCGCCAAGATCGCCGCCAAACTGGCGGTGGGCTATACCCTCGATGAGCTGATGAACGACATCACCGGCGGCCGCACCCCGGCGTCGTTCGAGCCGTCCATCGACTACGTCGTGACCAAGATCCCGCGCTTCAACTTCGAGAAGTTCGCCGGCGCCAACGATCGCCTGACTACCCAGATGAAGTCGGTCGGCGAAGTGATGGCCATCGGCCGCACTCAGCAAGAGTCGCTGCAGAAAGCGCTGCGCGGTCTGGAAGTGGGCGCCACCGGTTTCGATCCGAAAGTGAGCCTGGACGATCCGGAAGCGCTGACCAAAATCCGCCGCGAGCTGAAAGACGCCGGTTCCGACCGCATCTGGTACATCGCCGACGCCTTCCGCGCCGGTCTGTCGGTCGACGGCGTCTTCAACCTGACCAACGTCGATCGCTGGTTCCTGGTGCAGATTGAAGAGCTGGTGCGCCTGGAAGAGCAGGTGGCAGAAGCGGGCATCAACGGCCTGGACAAAGACTTCCTGCGCACGTTGAAGCGCAAGGGCTTCGCCGATGCGCGTCTGGCCAAGCTGGCCGGCGTCGCCGAGAGCGAAATTCGCAAGCTGCGCCACAGCCACGGCCTGCATCCGGTGTACAAGCGCGTGGATACCTGCGCGGCGGAATTCGCTACCGACACCGCCTACATGTACTCCACCTATGAAGAAGAGTGCGAGTCCAACCCGACCAACGACCGGCCGAAAGTGATGGTGCTGGGCGGCGGGCCGAACCGTATCGGCCAGGGCATCGAGTTCGACTACTGCTGCGTGCACGCTTCGCTGGCGCTGCGTGAAGACGGTTACGAGACCATCATGGTCAACTGCAACCCGGAAACCGTCTCCACCGACTACGACACCTCGGACCGCCTGTACTTTGAGCCGGTGACCCTGGAAGACGTGCTGGAAATCGTGCGCATCGAGAAACCGAAAGGCGTTATCGTGCAGTACGGCGGCCAGACCCCGCTGAAGCTGGCGCGCGAGCTGGAAGCCGCAGGCGTGCCGATCATCGGCACCAGCCCGGACGCCATCGACCGTGCCGAAGACCGCGAACGCTTCCAGCAGGCGGTCAACCGCCTGGGCTTGAAGCAGCCGGCCAACGCCACCGTCACCGCCATCGAGCAGGCGGTCGAGAAGGCGGCGGGCATCGGTTATCCGCTGGTGGTGCGTCCTTCCTACGTGCTGGGCGGCCGGGCGATGGAAATCGTCTATGACGAAACCGACCTGCGCCGCTACTTCCAGACCGCGGTCAGCGTGTCTAACGATGCGCCGGTGTTGCTGGATCGCTTCCTGGACGATGCGGTGGAAGTGGATGTCGATGCTATCTGCGACGGCGAGCGCGTGCTGATTGGCGGCATTATGGAGCACATCGAGCAGGCGGGCGTGCACTCCGGCGACTCCGCGTGTTCGCTGCCGGCGTACACCCTGAGCCAGGAAATTCAGGACGTGATGCGTCGCCAGGTGGAAAAACTGGCGTTCGAGCTGCAGGTGCGCGGCCTGATGAACGTGCAGTTCGCGGTGAAGGACAACGAAGTTTACCTGATTGAAGTCAACCCGCGCGCCGCGCGTACCGTGCCGTTCGTGTCCAAAGCGACCGGCGTGCCGCTGGCCAAAGTGGCCGCGCGCGTGATGGCGGGCAAAACGCTGGTTGAACAGGGCGTGACCGAAGAGATCATCCCGCCGTACTACTCGGTGAAAGAAGTGGTGCTGCCGTTCAACAAATTCCCGGGCGTCGACCCGATTTTGGGGCCGGAAATGCGCTCTACCGGGGAAGTGATGGGCGTGGGCCGCACCTTCGCGGAAGCTTTCTCCAAAGCGATGCTGGGCAGCAACTCGGGCATGAAGAAACAGGGCCGCGCGCTGCTGTCGGTGCGCGAAGGCGACAAGGCTCGCGTGGTCGATTTGGCCGCCAGCCTGCTGAAGCAGGGCTTTGAGCTGGACGCGACCCACGGCACCGCGGTGGTGCTGGGCGAAGCGGGCATCAACCCGCGCCTGGTCAACAAGGTGCACGAAGGGCGTCCGCACATTCAGGACCGTATCAAGAACGGCGAGTACACCTACATCGTCAACACCACGGCAGGCCGTCAGGCGATTGAGGACTCCAAGCTGATTCGCCGCAGCGCCCTGCAGTACAAGGTGCACTACGACACCACGCTGAACGGCGGCTTCGCCACCGCGATGGCGCTGAAAGCGGATCCGACCGAGCAGGTTACATCGGTGCAGGAAATGCACGCGCGTATTGGTAAGTAACCGCGCGAGAACGCTACGCCAGGGCGCTGCAGATGCAGCGCCCTTTTTTATTCAGTGAATTTGTAGGCTGGCGTTAAAAATTTCCGCTATCAATCAGTGGGCAAACTGTCACTCTGTGTGATTGGTATATGCTTGGTGTATTGGCAAGGAACGAAGGAACGACGATAACAATGATTCTGATAATTTATGCTCACCCGTATCCCCGGCATTCGCATGCCAATCACCGCCTGCTGCAGGCGGTGAGGGATCTTCCCGAGGTGGAGGTGCGCTCGCTGTATGAGCTGTACCCCGATTTCAATATCGATATCAACGCCGAGCAACAGGCGCTGGAGCGCGCCGACATGGTGGTGCTGCAGCATCCGATGCAGTGGTACAGCTTCCCGCCGCTGTTGAAGCTGTGGATCGACAAAGTGCTGGAGCACGGCTGGGCCTATGGCCACGACGGCAACGCGCTGGTGGGCAAAGACTGCCTGTGGGCGGTGACCAGCGGCGGTGACGAGCACCATTTCGAACTGGGCGATTTTCCCAACTTCGCCGCGCTGGCGCAGCCGCTGCAGGCCACGGCGATTTATTGCGGCATGAACTGGCAGCCGTACTTCGCCCTGCACAACACCTTTACCTGCAACGAACCGGCGCTGATCGCCGCCGGCGAAGCCTACCGGCAGCGGTTGGTCGACTATCTGATGGAACATGCCGAAGCGGAAACCCGGGAGGCCAGCCATGGATAACCACCACATGATGATCGAGGGGCTGATCTATCTCGGTTCCGCCGCGCTGTTCGTGCCGATTGCGGTGCGCCTGGGGCTGGGTTCGGTGCTCGGTTACCTGATCGCCGGCTGCATTATCGGCCCCTGGGGGCTGAAGCTGGTGTCGGATGCCGAGTCTATCCTGACCTTCGCCGAGATCGGCGTGGTGCTGATGCTGTTTATCATCGGCCTGGAGCTGGATCCCAAACGGCTGTGGACGCTGCGCGCCTCGGTGTTCGGCGGCGGCAGCATTCAGATGGTGGGCTGCGGCCTGGCGCTGAGCGCCTTCTGCTACTTCCTCGGCCTCAACTGGAAGGTGGCGCTGCTGATCGGTTTGACGCTGGCGCTCTCATCGACCGCCATCGCCATGCAGGCGATGAGCGAACGCAATTTGACGCCGTCGCCGATCGGCCGCAGCGCGTTTGCGGTGTTGCTGTTCCAGGATATCGCGGCGATCCCGCTGGTGGCGATGATCCCGCTGCTGGCCAGCAGCGGCGCCACCACGACGCTGGGCGCTTTCGTACTGTCGGCGGCCAAAGTGGTGGGCGCGTTGACGATGGTGGTGCTGCTTGGCCGCTACGTCACCCGCCCGCTGCTGCACTTCGTCGCCCGTTCGGGCATGCGCGAGGTGTTCAGCGCCGTGGCGCTGTTCCTGGTGTTCGGCTTTGGCATCCTGCTGGAGATGGCCGGGTTGTCGATGGCGATGGGGGCGTTCCTCGCCGGGGTGCTGTTGGCGAGCTCGGAATACCGCCACGCGCTGGAGAGCGATATTCAGCCGTTCAAAGGGTTGCTGCTGGGGCTGTTTTTCATCGGCGTCGGCATGTCGATCGACTTCGGCACGCTGTTCCATCATCCGTTGCTGATCGCCTCGTTGCTGCTGGGCTTTATGCTGATCAAAGCGGCGCTGCTGTGGCTGATTGGGCCGCTGCTTGGGGTGCCGAAACGCCAGCGCGGCCTGTTCGCCATTTTGCTGGGCCAGGGCAGTGAGTTCGCTTTCGTTATCTTCAGCGCCGCGCAGCTGGCCGGCGTATTGCCGGTCGAGTGGGCCAAGTCGCTGACGCTGGCGGTGGCGCTGTCGATGGCGGCCACGCCGCTGCTGTTGGTGATCGCCGCGCAGCTGGAGAAAAATGCGCCGAAAGAGGAGCGCCCGGCTGACGTCATTGACGACGAAAATGCCAGCGTGATCATCGCCGGTTTCGGCCGTTTCGGCCAGATCGCCGGCCGCTTGCTGTTGGCCAACGGCGTACACACCGTGGTACTGGATCACGATCCGGACCATATCGAGACGCTGCGTAAATTTGACACCAAGGTGTTCTACGGCGACGCCACGCGCGCCGATTTGCTGGAGGCCGCCGGCGCCGCCCACGCCAAGGTGCTGATCAACGCCATCGACGACGTGGAAGACAGCCTGGCGTTAACCGAGCTGGCCAGGCAGCACTTCCCGCATCTGAAGGTGGTGGCGCGGGCGCGCGACGTCGATCACTGGTATCAGCTGCGGCAGATGGGGGTGGAAAAACCGGAGCGCGAAACCTTTGAAAGCTCGCTGCGCATCGGCCGTGAAACGCTGGAGCTGCTGGGGCTGGACGCCTATGAGGCACGCGAGAAGGCAGACACGTTCCGCCGCTATAACCTGAAAATGCTGGAAGACACGCTGGAGAATTATCAGGACACCGAGTTCCGCATCGCCAGCCTGCAGCGGGCCAAGGAGATGCTCAGCGCGGCCATCGAGCAGGATCAGAATCGGCTGGCGCGGGTGCAGCAGACCGGCTGGCGCGGCAGTATCGACGGCAAGGCGCCGGAGGATGAAGTGGTGGAAGCCAAAGGATAAGGGGAGGGGCGCCAGATCGGCGCCCCTTTTTTTGCTTAGCTCAGTGCGACCTTGATGCCCAAGGCGATCAGCATACCGCCCAGCAGCTTGTCGACGATCTTCTGGGTCTTTTCCAACCCGCGGCGCACCGGACCGCTTTGGATCAGGAACACCAGTAGCGGCCACCAGATGACCGACAGGCCGAGAATAATCCCCGCGTACCACAGCTTGTCGCCCAGGCCGGAATCGATCTGCAGCACCTGGGTGAATACCGCCAGGAAGAACAGGGTGGCTTTCGGGTTCAGCAGGTTGCACAGGTAGCCTTGCGCAAAGGCGCTCTTCAGGCTGACCTGTTGCTGCGGCAGATTGCTGACGTTCATCTTGCCGCCGCCGCGCGACAGCAGCGCCTGGATGCCGATCCACACCAGATAGACCGCCCCGGCGTATTTCAGCAGGTTAAACAGCCACGGCGTGGTGGTGATCACCACCGCCAGTCCGGCGACGCAGTAGGACATGTGGGTGGCGACGCCGCAGATCACGCCGAAGGCGGTCATCATGGCGGCCAGACGCGGGTAGCGGGCGGCGTTTTTGATCACCAGGAAAAAATCCGGGCCGGGGGAAAGCATGCCGAGGGCGGCAATGCCGGCGACGAACAGTGAAGTTTCAAGCATGGGAGGCGTCTCGCGCAAAAGGCAGCATGTTGGCGATAATAACGCCGCTTCCTCTGATGCGCATCAACCCAATGAGGTATTGTTAGGCTCTATGATAATAATTCATCTATCGCCAGCGACGGAGCACCATGCAGCAGACTACCGCCACAGACAGGCCGGAACCGCACCGGCAACAGCGTGAAATCACCCGCTTGTGCATTCAATGCGCGCTGCTGCTGTTGCAGCACGGCGCCGAGAGCACGGTGGTGGAGCAGTTGTCCACCCGCCTGGGGTTGGCGCTGGGGATGGACAGCGTGGAAAGTTCAATCTCCGCCAATGCGGTGGTGTTGACCACCCTCAGCCACGGCGCCTGCCTGACCACGACCCGCAAGAATGTCGATCGCGGCATCAATATGCAGGTGGTGACGGAAGTGCAGCATATCGTGATCCTCGCCGAGCATCATCTGGCGGATACGCACGACGTGGCGCGGCGCTTCGAAAAGATCCGGCCGCTGCGCTATCCGCGCTGGCTGGTGGTGCTGATGGTGGGGTTGTCCTGCGGGTGTTTCAGCATGCTCAACGGCGGCGGCGGTGACGCCTTCCTGGTGACTTTTATCGCCAGCGGCGCGGCGATGCTGGTGCGCCAGATCCTCACCGCCCGCCATATGAATCCGCTGATCAATTTTTGCCTGACGGCGTTTGTCGCTACGTCGATATCCGGGCTGCTGCTGCGCCTGCCGGTGTTTAAAGAGACTTCGAGCGTGGCGATGGCCGCCAGCGTGCTGCTGCTGGTGCCGGGCTTCCCGCTGATCAACGCGGTGGCCGACATGTTCAAGGGGCACGTCAACACCGGGCTGGCGCGCTGGGCGATGGCCAGCCTGTTGACGCTGGCGACCTGTATCGGCGTGGTGATGGCGATGTCGCTGTGGGATCTGCGGGGGTGGTCATGAGTCTGCTGTGGGCATTGTTGCAGGAGATGCTGTTGGCGGCGGTGCCGGCGCTGGGCTTCGCCATGGTGTTCAACGTGCCGCTGCGCGCGCTGCGCTATTGCGCGTTGCTCGGGGCAATCGGGCGCGGCTCGCGCATGCTGATGATGCACGTGGGCATGAACATCGAGTGGGCGTCGCTGCTGGCGGCGATCCTGATCGGCATCATCGGTATCTATTGGTCGCGCTGGCTGTTGGCGCATCCGAAGGTGTTCACCGTGGCGGCGGTGATCCCGATGTTCCCCGGCATTTCCGCCTATACCGCGATGATAACTGTGGTGGAGATCTCGCATCTGGGCTACAGCGAGGCTTTGATGGAGACCATGATCACCAACTTCCTCAAGGCCAGTTTCATCGTCGGCGCGTTGTCGATCGGCCTGTCGTTACCGGGTCTGTGGTTGTACCGCAAACGCCCCGGCGTGTGAAATTCCCCGGCAAAAGAACGTTGGTTATTAGATATGCTGATAAGAGCTATCTTATATATTCATCTTGCTTGATTAGCCTATCGACGGCACTCAGGCCTTTACGTATAGTGTCACCAATTTTGCTGCCTACACAGGGTTAAACAATGATTATCAGCCTGATCGCTGCCTTGGCGGCGGATCGCGTTATTGGCATGGAAAACGCCATGCCGTGGCACCTGCCGGCGGACCTTGCGTGGTTTAAACGCAACACGTTGAATAAGCCGGTTATTATGGGCCGCAAGACCTTCGAGTCCATCGGCCGCCCGCTGCCGGGCCGTCACAATATCGTTTTGAGCAGCCGCCCGGGCAATGCCGCCGGGGTGACCTGGGTGACCTCGCTGGATGAGGCGCTGGCCGCCGCGGGTGAGGTGGAAGAAGTAATGGTGATCGGCGGTGGGCGCATCTATACCCAGTTGCTGCCGCGCGCCGATCGCCTGTACCTGACACACATCGACGCCGAAGTCGGCGGCGATACTCACTTCCCGGATTACGAGCCGGACGAGTGGGAAACCACGTTCAGCGAATTCCACGACGCCGACGATCTGAACTCGCACAGCTACTGCTTCGAAATCCTGCAGCGCCGCTGATCTCAGCGCGTTAGCCAGTCATCCCCGGGGGCGCAAGCAATTGCGCCCCCGGTCTTTTTGCGCCGGTCATTCGTAACCTTTCCGTCACATTACCTGATTAGTATGAAGCCCAACTCCGAGCGCCACGGCAACTCTGGTGAATCTTGACCGCGGCGCCATAACTAAAAAGGTAACCACGTTATGACCAAGCAAATTGAGCAATTAGACGCCGACCGCCTGATCGATCCCACTCGCCGCAAGCTGCTGCTCGGCAGCGCCGGCGCCGTCGGCCTGGCCGGTTTTCTCGGCGGCGGCATCTGGTCGGTCTCCGCCGAGGCGTTGGCCGAGGATCTGCCGCCGAACACGCTGCTGGGCTTCCGGGGCATCGCCGCGTCTACCGCCGACGAGGTGACCATCGCGCCGGGCTACCGCGCTGAGGTACTGATCTCCTGGGGCGAGCCGCTGGTGGACGGCGCGCCGGCCTTCGATCCGCAGGGCAACAACAGCGCCGCCGATCAGGAAAAACAGTTTGGCGACAACAACGATGGCATGAGCTTTTTCCCTATCGATGACAATCACGGCGTGATGGCCATCAATAACGAATACGTTAACGAGCAGTACCTGTTCGCCCACGGCGGCGCCAAGGCCACCAGCCTGGAAGAGGTGCGCAAATCGCAGGCGGCGCACGGCGTCTCCATTGTCGCGGTCAAGCGGCTCGGCGACGGCCTGCGCTGGGAGGTGGAGCGCCCGTCGCGCTATAACCGCCGCATCACCGCCAACAGCGAGATGCAATTCAGCGGCCCGGCCGCCGGACATCCGCTGTTGCAGACCGCCGCCGATCCGAGCGGCCGCAAGGTGCTGGGCACCTTCGGCAACTGCGCCAACGGCAAGACGCCGTGGGGCACCTACCTGACCTGCGAGGAAAACTTCGACACCTATTTCGGCACCCGTCAGGCCGATTATCGAACCACGCCGGAACAGAAGCGCTACACGCTGAAGGTCAGCGAACCGGAACGCAACTGGCCGGACTATGACGAGCGTTTTGATGTGGCGAAGAATCCCAACGAATTCAACCGTCACGGCTGGATTGTCGAGATCGATCCGTTGAATCCGACCTCGACGCCCATCAAGCACACCGCGCTCGGCCGTTTCAAACATGAAAACGCGGCGGTGACCGTGGCCAAAGACGGCCGTCTGGTGGTGTATATGGGCGACGACGAGCGCGGCGAACATATCTATAAGTACGTCTCCAAAGGCGTGGTCGACGCCGCCAATCCGGCCAACAATCGCACGCTGCTGGACGAGGGGACGCTATACGTGGCGCAGTTCGACGGCGATGAAGCCGGCACGCCGCTGAAGGGCAAAGGGCGCTGGATTGCGCTTGAGTTCGGCAAGAACGGCCTGACGCCGGAGAACGGTTTCCGCGATGAGGCCGAAGTGCTGATCTTCGCCCGCAAGGCGGCGCAGCAGGTCGGCGCCACCAAAATGGATCGCCCGGAGTGGATCGCGGTAAACCCGCATGACGGGCGCGCGTACTGCACGTTAACCAACAACAGCAAGCGCGGCGAGGAAGGGATGCCGTTGAACGCCGCCAACCCGCGACCGAACAATATCTACGGCCAAATCATTCGCTGGGACGAGGGCGGCGACGCCACCGCCGACGCCTTCGCCTGGGACATCTATGCGCTGTGCGGCAACCCGATTGCCCACCCCGAAGGCGTCAACCGCGGCACGCCGAACATCACGGCGGAAAACACCTTCAACAGCCCGGACGGGCTGGGTTTCGATCGCGCCGGCCGTCTGTGGATCCTCACCGACGGCAAGTACAGCAACAAGGGCGATTACGTCGGGCAGGGAAACAACCAGATGCTGGTGGGCGATCCGGTCAGCGGCGAGATCCGCCGTTTCATGGTGGGGCCGAAGTCCTGCGAACTGACCGGCATCACCTTCACCCCGGACTACAAGACGATGTTCGTCAACGTACAGCATCCCGGAGAAGAAGGCGATTCGCACTTCCCGAACAACAGCCCGCGCCCGCGTTCATCGGTGTTGATGATCACGCGTGAAGATGGCGGAGTGATTGGGGCGTAAGGCGGCAATACAGAACAAAGGCGGCCACCGGGCCGCCTTTATCGTTTCAGGATGCGGCTAATCTGCCGGCGTGGTCAGGCGCTTCGCCGCGATTGGCGGGCTGCGTGAAGTAACGGCGGTCTTCCCAGCGCAGCATCGTCAGATCGCCGCCCCAGCAGCAGCCGGTATCCAGCCCGATCACGCCCTCCGGCGTGCCCTTGCCTTCCAGCGAGGCCCAGTGGCCGAAGATGATGGTGTATTCCGGGTTCACCAGGCGCGGCAGCTCGAACCACGGTTTCAACGGCGCCGGCGCGCTGCCCGGCGCATCTTTGCAGATCATGTCGAGCTGGCCGTTGGGGAAGCAGTAGCGCATGCGCGTCAGCGCATTGGTGCTGAAACGCAGGCGCGCCAGGCCGCTCAGCTCCGGCGCCCAGTTGTTCGGCATGTCGCCGTACATGGCGTCGAGGAACAGCGGATAGCTGTCGCTGCTCAATACCGCCTCCACTTCGCGAGCGCACATTTTTGCGGTGTCGATGTCCCACTGCGGGGTGATGCCGGCGTGGGCCATCACCAGCTTTTGCTCATCATCCACCTGCAGCACCGGTTGGCGGCGCAGCCAGTTGATCAGCTCGTCGGCGTCCGGCGCTTCCAGCAGCGGCGTGATGCGATCTTTGGGTTTGTTGCGGCTGATGCCGGCGTAAACCGCCAGCAGGTGCAGATCGTGGTTGCCCAGCACCATGCGCACCGCCGGGCCGAGCGAGCGCACATAGCGCAGCACGTCCAGCGAGGCGGGGCCGCGCGCCACCAGATCGCCGGTCAGCCACAGTTGATCGCGCTCGGGATCGAACGCAACCTGAGCCAGCAGCGACTTCAGTTCATCGAAACAGCCGTGAACGTCGCCGATAAGGTATGTCGACATAATTAATGGATCAGCGTTGGAATGGCTAAGCGGAACACGGGAATAGCGGTGCGGAACGGCTGACCCTGATGGTCAACCATTTCGTAATGGCCTTCCATGGTGCCCAGCGGCGTTTCCAGAATGGCGCCGCTGGTGTACTGAAACTCTCCACCGGGCGGAATGACGGGCTGTTCGCCGATCACGCCTTCGCCCTGGACTTCGGTTTGGCGGCCGTTGCTGTTGGTGATCAGCCAGTAACGGCCCAGCAGTTGCACGTTGGTCCGCCCCAGATTGCGGATGGTAATGGTATAGGCGAAGACGTAACGCTCTTCTTCAGGGATCGACTGTGATTCCACATAGATGCTCTGAACCTGAATACACACGCGGGGCGAATCAATCATGACAACAACTCCTTATTGCTGCGGCGCCGGATTGGCTGACAGCCAGTTCGCCAGCTTGCAGTACTGCGCCACAGAAATATTCTCTGCTCTGAGCGAAGGATCGACGCCCAGCTCCGTCAGCTGCTCCGGCGTGAACAGATCGCCCAGGCTATTGCGGATGGTTTTCCGCCGCTGGTTGAACGCCTGCGTGGTGATGCGGCTCAGCATGCGCACGTCGCCCACCGGGTTCGGCAGCTCGGTGTGCGGGACCAGGCGCACCACGGCGGAATCGACCTTCGGCGGCGGCGCGAACGCGGTCGGCGGCACTTCCAGCACCGGGATGACGTTGCAGTAGTACTGCGCCATCACGGTTAAACGCCCGTAGGCCTTGCTGTTAGGGCCGGCCACCAGACGGTTGACCACCTCTTTCTGCAACATAAAGTGCATGTCGCGGATTGCCTGAGTATAGCTGAAAAGGTGGAACATCAGCGGCGTCGAAATATTGTACGGCAGGTTACCAAATACGCGCAGCGGTTGGCCAGCCTCCTCGGCCAGTTCGGCGAAATTCACCGTCATGGCGTCCTGCTGGCGGATGGTCAGCTTGTCTTTCAGCTGCGGGTGATTCTCCAGCCGAGTGGCCAGATCGCGGTCCAGTTCGATCACCGTCATGCGGTCCATGCGTGCGCCGACCGGTTCGGTCAAGGCGCCGAGGCCGGGGCCGATCTCGACCACCGCTTCGCCCGGCTGCGGGTGAATGGCGGAGACAATGCTATCGATGACAAACTGATCGGTTAAAAAGTTTTGTCCAAAGCGTTTGCGGGCAAAGTGCCCTTGGTGGACTCTGTTATTCATTACAATTAATTATCATTTTAATGGCGAGATTCAGGGCCGTTTGGAAACTGCCGACATCGGCGGTGCCGGTGCCGGCCAGTTCCAGAGCGGTACCGTGGTCGACCGAGGTGCGTATGAAAGGCAAACCGAGGGTGATATTCACCGCGCGGCCGAACCCTTGGTATTTTAGCACCGGCAGCCCCTGATCGTGATACATCGCCAGCACCGCATCGGCATCTTGCAGATATTTGGGCTGGAACAGGGTGTCCGCCGGCAGCGGGCCGACAAGATGGATACCGTCAGCGCGCAGCGCGTCGAGCGCCGGGATGATGGTGTCTATCTCTTCGCGCCCCATATGGCCGCCTTCCCCGGCGTGGGGATTCAGACCGCAGACGTAAATGTGCGGCTGGGCGATGCCAAATTTGGTTTTCAGATCGTGGTCGAGGATGCGAATGACTTCGAACAGGCTCTGCTGCGTGATGGCGCCCGGTACCGCCAGCAGCGGCAGGTGGGTGGTCGCCAGCGCCACGCGCAGCTCTTCGGTCGCGAGCATCATCACCACGCGATCGCAGCGGCTGCGATCGGCAAAGAATTCGGTATGGCCGATAAACGGCACGCCGGCGTCGTTGATCACGCCCTTGTTCACCGGGCCGGTGATCAGCGCAGCGAATTCGCCGTTCAGGCAACCGTCGCAGGCGCGTGCCAGGGTTTCCACCACGTAGGCGCTGTTGCCGACGTTCAGTTCACCGGCGGTAACCGGCTGAGCGAGCGGCACCGGCAGCACGGTCAGCGTGCCGGCGCGTTGCGCCTCGGCCGGCTGCTGCGGCTGGTAGTCGCGCAGCGTCAGCGGCAGGCCCAAACATTGGGCGCGTTCAAGCAACAGGGCCGGATCGGCGCACACCACCAGCTCAACAGGCCAATCCTGTTGCGCCAGGGCGGCTACCAAATCCGGCCCCACCCCGGCGGGTTCGCCGGGGGTAATGACGACGCGTTTATTGCTGCGCATCGCTGCCATCGAGGATCTTCACGTAAGCCTGGGCGCGCTGTTCCTGCATCCAGGTCTGCGCCTCTTCGGCGAACTTACGGTTGAACAGCATGCGGTAAGCGCGATCTTTCTGCGCGGCGTCGGTCTTATCCACCTGACGGGTATCCAGCAGCTGAATCAGGTGCCAACCGAAGGAAGAGTGCACCGGCGCGCTGATCTCACCTTTGCTCAGCTTCAGCAACGCATCGCGGAAGGCGGGATCGTAGATGTCCGGGGAAGCCCAGCCCAGATCGCCGCCCTGCATGGCGGAACCCGGATCCTGCGACAGCTGTTTGGCTTCGTCGGCGAATTTGGCGCGGCCGCTCTTGATCGCTTCCGCGACGGATTGCAGTTTGGCGCGCGCCTGGTCGTCGGTCAGCACCACCGAAGGTTTCAGCAGGATGTGACGGGCGTGCACTTCGGTGACCGACACCGACTGGCTGGCGCCGCGGATGTCGTTGACTTTCAGGATGTGGAAGCCGACGCCGGAACGGATTGGGCCGACGACGTCACCTTTCTTGGCGCTGACCAGGCGTTCAGCGAACAGGGTCGGGATCTCTTGCAGCTTGCCCCAGCCCATGTTGCCGCCTTTCAGCGCCTGAGAGTCGGCGGAGTAAGTGATCGCCAGCTTGCCGAAGTCGGCGCCGCTGTTGATCTCGCCCACCAGGCGTTTGGCCAGCTCTTCGGCTTTGTCGACCTGCTGCTGCGACGGGTTCTCCGGCAGCGGGATCAGGATGTGGCTGATGTTCATTTCGGTGTCGCTGCCGTTCTGCGCGCCCACCTGTTTGGCCAGCGCGTCCACTTCCTGCGGCAGGATGGTGACGCGGCGGCGCACTTCGTTGTTGCGCACTTCGGAGATCAGCATCTCTTTGCGGATCTGCGCGCGGTAGGTGTTGTAGTTCAGCCCTTCGTACGACAGGCGGCTGCGCAGCTGATCGACGCTCATGCGGTTCTGCGCGGCGATGTTGGCGATCGCTTTGTCCAGATCGGCGTCGGAGACGGTGATGCCCATTTTCTTGGCCATCTGCAGCTGGATGTTATCCATGATCAGGCGTTCGATGATCTGATGGCGCAGCGTCTTGTCGTCCGGCAGTTGCTGACCGGCCTGCTGGGCGTTGAGCTTCACCGACTGCAACAGTCCGTTGACGTCGCTTTCGAGTACCACGCCGTTATCCACGACGGCGGCGACTTTATCCACTTCTTGGGGTGCTGCGAACGCGGCATTGGCGCAAACCACCAATCCGAGAATAAGCGTTCTCCAGTTCTTCATACATTTCCCATTATGTAATCCGCAAATGCGGGTGAAAGTTCTCGTTTTCAAAGTGTTGCAAAGCGTCAGAATGCGCGCTGATACGGCAGAATGCCGGAGCGCAGCATTTCTGCGGAGCCGAGACTATGATCGCTGCTCAGGCCGCGCAGTTCGACGTTGAACGAAACTCTGTTGTCGTAAACGCTGGTATTGTTGCTGTTGTTCCAGTCGGTGATCTTGCGCTCATAGCCCAGCGTCACCGCCCAGCAGCAGGTGTTGTACTTCAGCCCCACCAGCTGATCGGCGGATTGTTTGGCGCGGGTGTCGTAGTAGTACGCCCCGACCACCGCCCAACGATCGGCGATCGGCCAGCTGCCGGTGATGCCCACCTGCGAGATGCCGTCCTGGAAGGCCGGAACCGTTTTGGTGTTCAACGCCGTCTGGATATATTCCGGCGTGGCGTAACGGTAGTTCAGCTGCACTACGCGCTCGGCATCCTGGCGGTATTCCACCACGCCGTTGCCCAGCGAGACGCTGTTCAGGCGGGTGTCGTACTGCAGGCCGCCGCGCAGGCCCCAACGATCGTCGATTTTCCAATAGGTATCGCCGGCCCAGGCCACGCTGCCGGTATCGTCGTTGTTGTCGTACCCGGTTACCCGATCGCCGGTGCGCGAACGGCTGAAGTAGTAGATTTGACCCACGGAAGCGTTAAAACGTTCAACCAGCGCGTCATCATAAATGCGGGTGGTCAAACCGGTAGACACGCGGTTCTGCGAAGCGATGCGATCCAGGCCGCTGTAGGTGCGATCGCGGAACAGGCCGGAGTAGTCGGTCTGCAGCAGCGTGGTGTCGTAGGTGTAGATGTTGCTCTGGTCGCGGTACGGCACGTACAGGTACTGCACGCGCGGCTCCAGCGTCTGGGTGGCGCCTTCGGCCCAGATCATCGGCCGCTCGAACACCAGCTTGCCGTCGACTTTGAACTGCGGCAGTACGCGGTTGACCGAATCATCGAGCTCCGGCGCGGCAGCGTTTTTGCGGCTCTGGTAGTTGGCGGCGAAACCGTCAGGAATATCCTGCTGGTAATGGGTCGCCATCACCTTGGCTTCGGTGTTCAGGCTGGCCCAGCCGTTGGTGAGCGGCAGACTCAGCGTCGGTTCCATATGCAGACGGGTGGCGTCCGGGCTGTATGGGTTGACGCTGGTGAACTTGGCCGCCTGGCCGTAAATATGGAAGTCGAACGGACCGAGGTCGTTCTTGTAGTAGTTCAGATCCAGCTGCGGCTGGACTTTATACGAGTCCGACTGTGAGCGATCGGTATCGTCGTAAATCTGGAACTGCTTGGAGCTCAGCGTGGCGTTCCAGTTTTCGTTGGCGTAGCCGAGGCTAAATTTCTGCGTGGCGTAGCCGTCGGTGGTGGAGCCGTATTTGGAGTCCAGATCGGTGAAGTACTTGGAATCGCTGACCTTGGTGTAATCGACGTTGAAGCGCCACACCTGATCCATAACGCCGTTGTGGTTCCAGTAGAACAGCCAGCGTTTGTTGTCGTCATGATCTTTGCCGTATTCCTTATCGTCCGGCAACCAGTCGAACTCCATCAGGCCGAGGCCCGGCTGCACCAGATAACGGAACTCGGTCTGCCACTGCAGGCCGCGCTTGGACATATAGTGCGGGGTAATGGTGGCGTCGTAGTTCGGCGCGATGTTCCAGTAATACGGCAACATGAACTCGAAGCCGTTGTTGCTGCCGTACTTGGCGTTCGGGATCAGGAAGCCGGAACGGCGCTTGTCGCCGACCGGCAGCTGCAGGTACGGGCTGTAGAACACCGGCACGCCACCGATGCGGAAGCGGGCGTTCCATATTTCCGCCACCTGCTCTTCGCGATCGTGGATCACTTCGGAACCGACCACGCTCCAGCTGTCGTCGCCCGGCAGACAGGAGGTAAAGGTGCCGTTTTCCAGGATGGTGTAACGGTTGGCGCCGCGCATTTTCATCTTGTCGGCGTCGCCACGCCCCTGACGGCCTACCATCTGGTAGTCGCCTTCATAGACGTCGGTATCTTTGGTATTCAGGTTAGACCAGGCCTTCGGGCCTTTCAGTTTGATCTGATTGTCGCTGTAGTGCACGTCGCCGGTGGCGGTGACGGTACGCACCGGTTCCGTCTGGCCGGGGTTTTGCGTCTGATTCAGCTCAACTTCTTTGGCGGTCAGGGTGCTGTTGCCCTGCTCGATATGCACGTTGCCGCTGAACAGGGCGCTTTTCGGGTAGTCGGCGCGCGAGTCATCGGCATTGATGGTCACCGGCTGGCTGTTCGGATCGCCGCTGACCAAAGGCTTGTCGTAAACAGGAACGCCAAGCATGCATTGCTCGGCCAGATCAGCCAGCGCATGCTGACTGTAGAGTGCCGTCCAAATCATCGTGGCCAGCAGTGTTGGGAAACTTTTTTTCATACGCGGTTTTGGTGTTCCGTCATCAGAGGCGTCGTGTCCGGCAAACGGTCAGAGACTATATTACTCATCTGCGTTGCGCTAGTGCTAAATCCAGCCGTTTACTTGCGTCGTCGTTAGGCGCAAAGATAAATGACAGGTATGATAATCCAAATTCTAGGAAAAATCGCCTGCGCCCTTTCCTGAAACGGAGGAGAGCGGGCGGCTTTCGGCATGATAATTGAGGAGTATATGCAGTATTGGGGAAAACTGCTCGGCGTCATCGTCGCCATCTGGTCTGGCGCGGGATTCTGGGGTGTAGTTCTGGGGCTGATTATCGGTCATATGATCGATACGGCGCGCAGCAACAAGCGCAGCCGGGGGTTTTTCACCGACCAGCAAACGCGGCAAACGCTGTTTTTCCGCACCACTTTTCAGGTTATGGGCCACCTGACCAAATCCAAAGGACGCGTCACCGAGGCGGATATCCAGATCGCCAGCCTGTTCATGGATCGCCTGCAGCTGCACGGCGAAGCCCGCACTGCGGCGCAGCAGGCGTTCCGCGAGGGCAAACAGAGCCAGTTCCCGCTGCGTGAGACGCTGCAGCAGTTCCGCAGCATCTGTTTCGGCCGCTTCGATCTGATTCGGATGTTTCTGGAAATTCAGATTCAGGCGGCGTTCGCCGACGGCTCGCTGCACCCGAACGAACGTCAGGTGCTGTATGTCATCGCCGAAGAGCTGGGCATTTCGCGCGCGCAGTTCGATCAGTTCCTCAGCATGATGGAGGGCGGGCGTCAGTTCGGCGGCGGTCAGCAGGGCGGGTATTCGCAGGGCGGCTATCAGCAGGCTCAGCGCGGCCCGACGCTCGACGATGCGTGCAAGGTGCTCGGCGTGCGCAGCAGCGACGATGCCGCCACCATCAAACGCGCCTACCGCAAGCTGATGAGCGAACATCATCCGGATAAGCTGGTGGCGAAAGGCTTACCGCCGGAGATGATGGAAATGGCCAAGCAGAAAGCGCAGGAGATCCAGGCGGCGTACGACCTGATCAAACGCGAGAAAGGTTTTAAATAACGATACCCGTCATACTTCGAGCTGCAGGTGTGTTGGCTGCCCGCGCTTACCCCGGTCACGTACTTTTTGTACGCTCCCGGGGCTGCGCTTAGTTGCCGCCTTCCTGCAACTCGAATTATTTAGGGTATCTCAGGGTGATGAGCTCAGAAATCCGGCTCGGCGCGAAAGTGCATCGGCGTCTGGAAGGCGGGGTGGGTGATGCGCAGCTCTTGCGCATGCAGCTGCAGCCGCGGCGCCATCGCTTTGGCTTCCGGCGGGGCGTAGAAACCGTCGCCGAGGATCGGGTGTCCCAGCGCCAGCATGTGCACCCGCAGCTGGTGCGAGCGGCCGGTGATCGGCGTCAGCTTCACGCGGGTGCTGCCGTCGGCATCGCGCGACAGCACCAGATATTCCGTCTGCGCCGCTTTGCCGGTGTCAAAACACACCTTTTGCAGCGGCCGGTTCGGCCAGTCGCAGATCAGCGGCAAATCCACCAACCCTTCGTCATGCGCCATATGCCCCCAAACGCGGGCGATATAGGATTTCTTCGGTTCGCGTTCGCGGAACTGACGCTTCAGCTCACGCTCGGCGGCCTTGTTGAGCGCCACCACGATCACCCCGCTGGTGGCCATATCCAGCCGGTGCACCGATTCGGCGGCCGGATGATCGGCCTGAATGCGGGTCATCAGGCTGTCTTTGTTTTCCGGCGCGCGGCCGGGCACCGACAGCAAGCCGCTGGGCTTGTTGACCACCATGATGTGTTCATCCTGATACAGGATGTGCAGCGGGTCCTGCGGGGGATTGTAGGGTTCCATCTTGGCTCCGCGAAAAGGGCCGAACGGGGAGGCAACCACCTCCCCGCGTCGCGCCGGTTACTGGTGGGTGACCACCACCAGACGAATGGCGTCGAGACGCCAGCCGGCTTCATTGAGGTTGGCCAGCACCTGACGGCGATTGAACTCCAGCGTCTCGACTTCGTCGTCGCGGATGTTCGGGTTGACCGCCTTCAGCGCTTCCAGACGCGCCAGCTCGGCGCTCAGCTTGTCGTCCGCCTCTTGCTTCGCCTGTTCGATAAGCGTGCGTGCCTGCGCTTCCACCAGGCTTTCCGCCTGCTGCAGCATGGCGTGCACGTCTTGCTGCACGGCGTTGACCAGCTTGCTGGAGGTGTGGCGGTTGACCGCGTTCAACTGGCGGTTGAAGCTTTCGAACTCGACCTGCGCCGCCAGGTTGGTGCCCTTGCGGTCCATCAGCATGCGGATCGGCGTCGGCGGCAGGAAGCGGGTCAGCTGCAGGTGCTTCGGCGCCTGGGCTTCCACCACGTACACCAGCTCAACCAGCAAGGTGCCGACCGGCAACGCTTTGTTTTTCAACAGGGACACCGCACAACTGCCGGTATCGCCGGACAGGATAAGATCCAGACCGTTGCGGATGATCGGGTGTTCCCAGCTGACGAACTGCGCGTCTTCGCGCGACAGCGCCTGATCGCGATCGAAGGTGACGGTGCAGCCGTCCTGCGGCAGGCCCGGGAAGTCCGGCACCAGCATATGGTCGGACGGCGTGAGCACGATCAGGTTGTCGCTGCGATCTTCCTGATTGATGCCGACGATGTCGAACAGGTTGAGCGCGAAGCCCACCAGGTTGACGTCGTTATCTTGCTCGGCGATGGCGGCGGCCAGCGCCTGGGCTTTGTCGCCGCCGTTGGAGTGCATCTCCAGCAGGCGGTCGCGGCCTTGTTCCAGTTGCGCTTTCAACTGGTCATGCTGCTGGCGGCAGGCGTGGATGAATTCGTCCAGGCCCTCCTGCTCGGTCGGCGCGGCCAGATAGCCGATCAACTGCTCGTAGCAGCTGTCGTAGATGGTGCGGCCGGTCGGGCAGGTGTGTTCGAAGGCGTCGAGCCCTTCGTGGAACCAGCGGCCCAGCACCGCCTGTGCGGTGTGCTCCAGGTAAGGCACCATGATTTGGATATCGTGCATCTGGCCGATACGGTCCAGACGGCCGATGCGCTGTTCCAGCAGATCCGGATTGAACGGCAGATCGAACATCACCAGTTGGCTGGCGAACTGGAAGTTGCGGCCTTCGGAGCCGATCTCGGAACACAGCAGCACCTGCGCGCCTTCCTCTTCGGAGGCGAAGTAGGCGGCGGCGCGGTCGCGCTCGATGATCGACAGCCCTTCGTGGAACACCGCGGCGCGGATCGCTTCACGCTCGCGCAGCACCTGCTCCAGCTGCAGCGCGGTATCGGCTTTAGCGCAGATCACCAGCACTTTTTCGTTGCGGTTGGCCAGCAGGTAATCCAGCAACCATTCGACGCGCGGGTCGAAGTTCCACCAGGTGGCGTTTTCGCCTTCGAATTCCTGGTAGATCTGCTCCGGATACAGCATGTCGCGCGCGCGCGCTTCGACGGATTTCTTGGCGCCCATGATGCCGGACACTTTGATCGCGGTCTGATACTGGGTCGGCAACGGCAGCTTGATCTGGTGCAGGTTGCGGTGCGGGAAGCCCTTCACGCCGTTGCGGGTGTTGCGGAACAGCACGCGGCTGGTGCCGTGGCGATCCATCAGCATGGCCACCAGCTCCTGGCGCGCCTGCTCGGCGTTGTCGCCTTCGCTGTTGGCCGCTTTGAGCAGCGGTTCGATGTCCTGCTCGTCGATCAGCTCGCCCAGCAGGTTCAGCTTGTCGTCGGCCAGGCGTTCACCGCTCAGCAGCAGGGTGACGGCGTCGGCCACCGGACGGTATTTTTGCTGTTCGGCGACGAACTCGCCGTAGTCGTGGAAACGGTTCGGATCGAGCAGGCGCAGGCGCGCAAAGTGGCTCTGTTGGCCCAGCTGTTCCGGGGTGGCGGTCAGCAGCAGCACGCCGGGGATATGCTCGGCCAGCTGTTCGATCACCTGATATTCGCGGCTCGGCGCTTCTTCGCTCCAGGCCAGGTGGTGCGCTTCATCGACCACCAGCAGATCCCACTGGGCGTCCGCCAGCTCTTCCAGGCGCTGCTTGTTGCGGCGCACGAAGTCCAGCGAGCAGATCACCAGCTGTTCGGTCTCGAACGGGTTGCTGCTGTCGAGCTTGGCTTCGGCGTAGCGGCTGTCGTCGAACAGCGAGAAGTAGAGGTTGAAGCGGCGCATCATCTCCACCAGCCACTGGTGCTGCAGCGTTTCCGGCACCACGATCAGCACGCGCTCGGCGCGGCCCGCCAGCAGTTGCTGGTGGATGATCATGCCGGCTTCGATGGTTTTGCCGAGGCCGACTTCGTCCGCCAACAGAACGCGCGGCGCATGGCGCTGGCCGACTTCATGAGCGATGTGCAGCTGGTGCGGGATCAGGCTGGCGCGCATGCCGCGCAGGCCGGCGAACGGCAGGCGATACTGCTCGCTCTGGTATTTGCGGGCGCGAAAACGCAGCGCGAAACGATCCATGCGGTCGATTTGGCCGGCGAACAGGCGATCCTGCGGCTTGCTGAAGGTCAGTTTGCTGTCCAGCAGCACTTCGCGCATCGCCACGCCGCTTTCCTGGGTGTCCAGGCGGGTGCCGATATAGGTCAACAGACCGTTTTCCTCTTTCACCTCTTCCACCTGCAGCTGCCATCCCTCGTGGCTGCTGACGGTATCGCCCGGGTTGAACATCACGCGGGTGATCGGCGAATCGTTTCTGGCATAGAGGCGGTTTTCACCGGTGGCGGGGAAAAGCAGGGTAATCATGCGCGCATCCAGCGCCACGACGGTGCCCAGTCCTAATTCGCTTTCCGTGTCGCTGATCCAGCGTTGACCAAGAGTAAAAGGCATATATTGTCGGCTCGATTCTTTGTAAGTAAGTCTTGTTACCGGGCGGGAAGGGCCGCGGCACCTGTACTGAACATCGGTTAATCCCGGTTTGTTTTAAATTTGACGGGCAATAGCCGTTCACGCCATGCAGACGTCGCTAGACGGCAGGGCTAAGCGTGGTTCAGTTTTGGGAAGGGCGCTATGGTAATGGAAGGCGGCGCGTTCGTCACCTGCAAAACCGGATGATTTTTCTTAACCTGGCGCAATCTCAAAACAGCCCCATCTGCCCGGTGACCAGCGTGGTGAAGTCGTCGTGCAAGAAAGGGAGTATAGCGTCTGCCACCGGTTGCAGCTGACGTTCGAGGTAGTGCTGATAATCGATGGGCGAATGGCGGGTTTCCAGCGGTTCCGGCCCGGCGACGGTCATCACGTAGCTGATCCAGCCGCCGTTCTGATACTGCAGCGGCCGCCCCTGACTGCGGTTGTAGTCGTCGGCGATGCGCGCGGCGCGGGCGTGCGGCGGCACATTGCGCTGATAGTCGTCGAGCTTTCTGCGCAGCCGTTTGCGGTACACCAATTGATCGTCGAAGTCGCCGTTCAGGGTTTTGCCGACGTAGTCGCGCACATAGTCCTGGTAGGGCTGTTGTTTGAAGATGCGCTGATAGAGCTGCTGCTGGAACTGCTGCGCCAGCGGCGTCCAGTCGGTGCGCACCGTTTCCAGGCCTTTGTACACCATCTCTTCCTGGCCGTCGGCGCGCGCGACCAGGCCGGCGTAGCGTTTCTTGCTGCCCTGCTCGGCGCCGCGAATGGTCGGCATCAGGAAGCGGGAATAGTGGGTTTCGAACTCCAGCTCCAACGCGTTCTCCAGCCCGAACTGCTGCTGCAGATGCTGTTGCCACCAGGCGTTGACCCGTTGCACCAGCGCCCGGCCGATCTGCGCCGCCTGTTGCTCGTCATGCGGCTGTTTCAGCCAGACGAAGGTGGAGTCGGTGTCGCCGTAAATCACCTGATAGCCTTCGGCTTCGATCAGCTCGCGGGTTTGGCGCATGATCTCGTGGCCGCGCAGGGTGATCGACGACGCCAGCCGCGGATCGAAGAAGCGGCAGCCGCTCGATCCCAGCACGCCATACAGCGCGTTCATGATGATCTTCAGCGCCTGTGACAGGGGCTTGTTGTGCTGGCGTTTTGCGGCCTCGCGCCCTTGCCAGATCTGCTCGACGATCGCCGGCAGGCAGTGTTTGCTGCGCGAGAAGCGGGCGTTGCGAAAGCCGGGCACCGAGTTGGCGTCGCTTGGGTGGCGCATGCCCTCCACCAACCCGACCGGATCGATCAGGAAGGTGCGGATGATCGACGGGTACAGGCTTTTATAGTCCAGTACCAACACTGAATCGTACAGGCCGGGCCGGGAATCCATCACGAAGCCGCCGGGGCTGTGCTCTTCCGGCTGTTCGCCGAGGTTGGGGGCGACAAAGCCCAGGCGATGCATGCGCGGCATATAGAGGTGGCTGAAGGCCGCCACCGATCCGCCGCTGCGATCGGCCACCAGCCCGGTGACGGTGGCGCGCTCCAGCAGGAAGTTGAGCAGATCGGCCTTGGCGAAAATCCGCGTCACCAGCTCGCAGTCTTTCAGGTTGTAGCGGGCCAGCGCCGGCTTGTCTTCGGCGAAGCGCCGGTCGATCTCCGCCATGCGCTGATAAGGGTTGTCGATCGCCTTGCCTTCGCCCAGCAGTTCCTGCGAAACGTATTCCAGGCTGAAGGAGGGAAAATTCCAGGTGGCGGATTTCAGCGCCTCGATGCCGTCGATGATCAGGCGGCCGGCGGCGGCGGCGAAAAAGTGATTCTGCTTGAAACCATGCTCGCGCCATTCCAGCAGGTTGCCGCCGCGCCCCAGCCGCAGCGGGATTTGGTAGCGCTCGGCGTGCTTTTGCAGCACCCGCAGATCGAACTGCACCAGGTTCCAGCCGATGATGGCGTCGGGATCGTGACGCTCCAGCCACGCGTTCAGTCGTTCCAGCAGTTGAGGGCGGCTGGCGCAGTATTCCAGATCGAAATCCAGCGGCTCATCGCCGCCGTTGGCCGGCCCCAGCATGTAGACCTGCCGCTGGCCGCAGCCTTCCAGCGCGATGGAGTAAAGCTCGCCGTGGGCGGTGGTTTCGATATCCAGCGACACCAGTTTTAGCGTTGGGCGGTACTCCGGCGCCGGCTTCATTTGGCCGCCGAGCAACGGCCCATTGCCGTCGCCCTGGCCGTTGAACCATACCGGCGCGGTGATGAAGCGTTCCATCAGGTAGCGCTCGGGCGGGCGAATGTCGGCCTCGTAGACCGCAACGCCGCCTTCCCGCAGCAGTTTTTCCAGCTTGATGAGCTGACGGTGCTGGCGGCAGTACAGCCCCAGCATCGGCCGGTGATGAAAATCCGTTAGCGCCAGCGGTTTCAGTTCGACTTGCCGCTCTTCTCGCAGCAGCAGTTCCGCGCGCTGCCTTTGTTCGGCGGGGATAAACGCCACCGAGGTTTGCGGCGGCAGACGCAGCTGGCGCGGGCCCGCGTCGGTCGCCAGCCAAAATTCGACCTCGGTGCCGGCGGGCGTGTCGCGCCAGTGGCGAGTGAGCAGGAACCCCTGTTGCAGTGCTGTCATAACCCCTTCGTTTTTCGCCGGGCGGCGTGTGCGACGTTCAGCGTGATGTCGGTTTTGGCGCTAATATAGATAAATTACAGTATGGGTTTTTATACAGTCATTGTCCATTGCCGCGCGGCGTTGCCAAATACGCATACAATTCATCGATTGACTCGCCAGCGGCGGCGCTGGAAAATCCTCGGCCCCGTTTGGCCCGAATAATCCACAGAGGTGTAATGGAAGCCTATTTACAAGATTTGATCACCCAGTCACTGGCTTTCACTCTGATGGTCGTTCTGCTGGTCGCTTTTCTGGAGTCGTTGGCGCTGGTGGGGCTGCTGTTGCCTGGCACGGTGATGATGGCCAGCATCGGCGCGCTGATCGGCAGCGGCAAGGTGGATTTTTACTACGCCTGGGCGGCGGGGATCGTCGGCTGCCTGCTCGGCGATTGGATCTCCTATTTCGTCGGTCGCGCCTTTAAGGGGCCTTTGCACCGCTGGTCGTTCCTGAAGAAGAACAAAGCGCTGCTCGACAAAACCGAACATGCCTTGCACCAGCACAGCATGGCGACCATTTTGATCGGCCGCTTCGTTGGCCCGACGCGCCCGCTGGTGCCGATGGTGGCCGGCATGCTCGATTTGCCGCCGTACAAGTTTGCGTTGCCGAACATCATCGGTTGCCTGACCTGGCCGCCGGTCTATTTCTTCCCCGGCATTCTGGCGGGGGTGGCGATCGATATCCCCGCCGACGCCAACAGCGCGACGTTCAAGTGGCTGTTGCTCGCGGCGGCGCTGCTGGTCTGGCTGGCGGTGTGGCTGAGCTGGCGTTGGTGGCGCGAGGGCAAGCGCAACGCCGATCGGCTGAGCCGTTGGCTGACGCCGCTGCGGCTGCGCGTGGTGTGCGGATTGAGTTGGCTGGCGGCGTTGGCGGTCGGCTATTTGCTGAGCCAACAGCCGCTGATGCCGGTGTACCGGCATCTGTTGTGGCAGGTGCTGTCCGGGCAATGATTGCGGGGGCATTAGCCCCCGTTCGCCTTACTGGAAGAACGCTTCCAGCTGTTCAAATACCCGCACGTCTTCGCTGTGGCGCTTCACCCGCAGCACGTCTTCCAGTTTTTCCACCTGGCTTATCATTTGTTCCAGCCGCTGATCGTCGGCGACCAATAGCCAAATGCGGCTCTGTTGGCCGTCTTTCAACGGCAGACACAGAATGCCTTCGACGTTGAACGCGCGGCGGGCGAACAGCCCGCAAACGTGCGACATCACGCCGGGATGGTTGCGCACCGCCAGCTCCAGGATCACCTGTGGTTTATCTTGTGGTTGCAGCATGGCTTATTCTCCAATCATGTCGATGTTGGCGGCGCCCGGCGGCACCATCGGGAACACTTTTTCGTTGATATCGATCAGCGCGTGGATCAGGCAGGGACCCGGGCGCTGGATCGCCTCAGCCAGTGCCGCCTGAGGATCTTCCGCGGCGTTCAGATCGCAGGTATCCAGCCCGAATCCGGCGGCGATTTTCAGGAAGTCGGTACGCTTCGGATAGGCGGCGGCGAAGATGCGCTGTTGGTAGAACAGGGTTTGCTGTTGGTGCACCAGCCCCAGCGCCTGGTTGTTCATCAAAATGATTTTCACGTCCAGATCGTGCTCGACCGCGGTGGCCATTTCCTGAATGTTCATCATCAGGCTGCCGTCGCCGGAGAAGCACAGCACTTTACGTTCGGGCTCCGCCAACGCCGCGCCGATCGCCGCCGGCAGACCGAAGCCCATGGTGCCCAGGCCGCCCGACGTCAGCCACTGGCGCGGCCGGCTCAGCGGATAGGCCTGCGCTACCCACATCTGATGCTGACCCACGTCGGTGGTGATGATGGCGCTGTCGTCCACGCAGCGCGCGGCGGCCAGCACCAGGCCGTAATGGCTCAGCGGATCGTCGGCGTTCGGCATGTTGAACGGGAATTCGCGCTTCAGATCGTTGACGGTGTTCAGCCACGCGCTGCGCGGCTGCGTGTCGATCTGCGGCAGCAGCTGTTGCAGCACCTGGCCGACGTCGGCATGGATCGCCACGTTGGCCTGTTTGACCTTGCCCAGCTCGGCGCGGTCGATATCCACATGAATGATGGCGGCGTTAGGGCAGAACTGCTCGGTTTTGCCGATCGCCCGATCGTCGAAGCGCGCGCCCAGCACGATCAGCAGATCGGCCTCCTGCAGAATGAAGTTGGTGCTGCGCGCGGCGTGCATGCCCAGCATGCCCAGCGACAGCGGGTGTTCCACCGGCATCGCGCCCAGCGCCATCAGCGTCATGGTGGTGGGCAGACCGGCGCGCTCGGCCAGTTCCAGCGCCTGCCGGTGAGCGTCGGCGCAGATGATGCCGCCGCCCAGGTAGAGGATGGGGCGTTTCGCCTGATTGATCATCGCGGCGGCCTGCGAAACCAGCGCCGGATCGAAGCTCGGGGCGGCGTCCGGCACGGCGATTGGCGGCAACTCTTCCAGGGTGATGGTGGCGGTCTGCACGTCTTTCGGCACATCGATCCAGACCGGGCCGGGGCGGCCGGACTCGGCGATGCGGAACGCGTCGCCAATCACCTGCGGCAGCTCGCGGATATCGCGCACCAGATGGTTGTGCTTGGTGATCGGGATGGAAATGCCGTAGGTGTCCACTTCCTGGAAGGCGTCGGTGCCGATCATCGAGGAAGGCACCTGCCCGGTGATGCACACCAGCGGAATGGAGTCGAGCTTGGCGTCGGCGATGGCGGTGACCAGGTTGGTGGCGCCCGGCCCGCTGGAGGCGATGCACACCGCCGCTTTGCCGTTGGCGCGCGCCATGCCTTGCGCCATAAAGCCCGCGCCCTGTTCGTGGCGCGCCAGCACGTGGTGAATGCGGGTGCTTTGGCTCAGCGCGTCATACAGCGGCAGCGCGGCGCCGCCAGGGATGCCGGCGACGGTGGTGATGCCCTGACGCTCCAGCAGATGAACGATCAATTGTGCGCCGGTGAAGCGGGTACTCGGTTGAGGCGTGCCCGAAGTTGCCATGTTCCTGTCCTTTCTCAAGGCCGGTGAGCTTTTCTGGGCAGGGTGCTAAAACAAGAAACCCCGCCCGGTTTGCGCCGGCGGGGTTTGGGAATCGATGCGTTGATTCGGACCCTACGGCGCATTGCCGACGACCACCACCACACGCACGACGACCACCGCGGCTGGTAGCGCGGTAACTAGTAGGGTCGAAGTCAGCGAGGATGCGATCACAGGGAACCTTATCATCAGTAAAAAAAGTCAGGTTTTTATAAAAACACAGGCGCAAAATTCGCACAACAGGTTTATTGGCGCAGCATAAAAAACGCGCGTCAGATCACGCTTTACCCGAAATGCCCAGCACGCGCGCTTCCGGTGCGCTGCCGTCCAGCAGGGCCTGCGTCGGGCCGTCGTAGTAGATGCGGCCGTCGACCACCAGCAGCGTGCGCGGCGCGATGCGCGCGGCGTCGTCGAGGTTGTGCGACACCATCAGCAGCGTCAGGTCGCGCTGTTCGCACACCGTCTGCAGCAGCTGCAGCATCTCGTTGCGCAGCGCCGGATCGAGCGCCGAGAAGGGTTCGTCGAGCAGCAGGATCGGCCGCCGGCGAATCAAACAGCGCGCCAGCGCGGCGCGCTGACGCTGACCGCCGGAAAGCTGCGCCGGCAGGCGATCCAGGTGTTCTTCCAGGCCGACCTGACGGGCGATGTGTTCTCGCTGTTGACGTTGCTGCGCAGTCAAGCGCAGACCGGGATCCAACCCCAACCCGATGTTCTGCGCCACCGTCAGGTGCGCGAACAGGTTGTTTTCCTGAAACAGCATCGACACCGGCCGTTTGGCCGGCGGCGTGGCGGTGTGGTCTTCGCCGTTCAGCAGCAGCCGGCCGCTGGCCGCCGGCAGAAAACCGGCGATCAGGCTCAGCAGGGTGCTTTTACCGGCGCCGCTGGGGCCGAGCACCGCGACGCGCTCGCCCGGCTGGATGCGCAGATCAAAGCGCATCGGCAGGTGTTCATACAGATAGGTCAGTTTTTCAAGCGTCAGCATGGCGGCCCGGTAAGCGTTCAATCAGGGTAAACAGCAGGAAGCACAGCAGCAGCAACAGCAGCGCGGTCACCGCTCCGTCCTGGCTGCGGTAGGCGCCAATCTGCTGATACAGGTAAAAAGGCAGGGTACGGAAATGCTCGTTGCCAAACAAGGCGACCACGCCGAAATCGCCGATCGACAGCACGCAGGCGAAGGCCAGCGCCTGCGCCAGCGGGCGGCGCAGGGCGCGCAGTTCAATCAGCCGCAGCCGTCGCCAGCCGCGGATATCCAGCGACAGGCACAGCGGGTTGTAACGTTCGGCGAGGTCGCGCATCGGGTTCTCCAACACCTTCAGCGCATAGGGCACCGCCATCAGCGCATTGGTGAGGATCACCAGCGCATAGGGCGACTGCGGCAACCCGATCGTATCGTTCAGCAGCAGGAAGAACCCGGTGGCCAGCACGATGCCCGGCATCGCCAGGATCACCATGCCGCTCAGCTCCAGCGCCTGGCCGCCGCGCAGCTGCTGCCGCAGTTTCAGCTCGCGGCTGCTCCACAGCAGCATCATCGTGAGCGCCACGCACAGCGCTCCGGCGCCAAGGGCGATGCGCAGCGACGTGAACAGCGCCTGCCACAGCACCGGCTGGCGCAGCACGCTGATGATAGCCTGATTGGCGCCGTCGGCGATCACCGCCAGCAGAGGCGGCAGCAGCAGCAACAGCGCGGCGGCGATCAGCAGAAAATCGCTGATGCGCCGCCACAGGCTGTCTTCCGGGTTGCGCCAGCGCTGGGCGTGGGTATGCCCTACCGGCAATGCCTGGCTCAGGCGTTGGCTGATCAGCACCAGCCCCAGACAACAGCCCAGTTGGATCAGCGCCAGCAGGGCGGCGCGGCCCAGATCGTAGTCGTAACTCAACGCCTGGTAGATCGCCAGCTCGATGGTGGTGGCCTGCGGCCCGCCGCCCAGTGACAGCACGGTGGCGAAGCTGGCGAAGCACAGCATGAAGATCAGCGCGCCGCTCGGCAGGATTTGGCGGCGCAGCGCCGGCCATTCGACGAAGCGGAACTGCTGCCAGCCGTTCATGCCCAGCTGGGCGGCCAGCTGGCGCTGTTCCACCGGAATATTCTCCAGCGCCTGCAGCAACAGGCGGGTAGCCAGCGGCAGGTTAAAGAACAGGTGCGCCAGCAGAATGCCCTGCAGCCCGTAGGGCGAGAAATCATACTCGACGCCCAGCCAGCCGCACAGCGTCGCCAGCCAGCCCTGGCGCCCATAGACGCTGAGCAGGCCGAACACCGCCACCAGCACCGGCAGCACCAGCGTCATGGCGCACAGTCGCAGCAGCAACTGCCGGCCGGGGAAACGGCGGCGATAGAGCGCGCGCGCCAGCAGAATGGCGGGCAGCACCGAAATCAGCGCCGACAGCAGCGCCTGCAGGAAAGTGAAGCGCACCACGTGCCACAGGTAGCTGTCCTGCCACAGGCCGCGCCAGCCGCTGTCCGGCGAGTGACGCCACAGCGAGCCCATCGCCAGCGCGGCGACCAGCAGGATCATGCCGGCGGCCAGCAGCCCCGGCCAGAGCCAGCGGGGGATCAGCGGCTGACGGCGGTTTGCCATGCCCGGATCCAGCCGCCGCGTTGTGTGGCCACCTCTTCGGCGCTGTATTGCAGCGCGGTATGCGGCACGTTCATCTGTTCAAAGCCGACGGGCAGCGGGGTGTTGATCACCGGGTACATCCAGTTGCCGGTCGGGATGGTGTTCTGGAATGCCGGCGTCACCATGAACTGCATGAAACGCTCCGCCAGCTCAGGCTGTTTGGCGGCCTTCAGTTTGCCGGCCACTTCCACCTGCAGGTAGTGGCCTTCGCTGAACGTGGCGGCGGCGTAGCGGTCTTTTTTCTCGGCGATCAGATGATAGGCGGGGGAGGTGGTGTAGCTGAGCACCAGATCGCCTTCGCCTTTCAGGAACAGGCCGTAGGCTTCGCTCCAGCCTTTGGTGACGGTCACGGTCTTTTTCGCCAGCTGCTGCCAGGCGGCCGGCGCCTTGTCGCCATACACTTTTTGCATCCACAGCAGCAGGCCGAGGCCCGGCGTGCTGGTGCGCGGATCTTCGTAGATCACCTTCCAGTCACGATCGCTGCTGACCAGCTCCTGCAGGCTTTTCGGCGGGTTCTTCAGTTTTTCCTTGTCGTAGACGAAGGCGAAATACCCGTAGTCGTAAGGCACGAAGGTCGCGTCCTGCCAGCCGCCCGGCACCGTCAGTTTGGCGGTGTCCACGCCGCTCGGCGCGAACAGGCCGGTTTGCTGCGCCGCCTGCAGCAGGTTGTTGTCCAGCCCCAGCACCACGTCGGCGGCGCTGTTCTTGCCTTCCATGCGCAGGCGGTTCAGCAGTGAGACGCCGTCTTCCAGCGCCACGAACTTCAGCTCACAGTCGCACTCGGCTTCGAAGGCTTTTTTCACCGCCGGGCCTGGGCCCCAGTCGGCGGCGAAGGAATCGTAGGTGTAAACCGTCAGCGTCGGCTTGGCGAACACCGGCGCGGCGCACAGCAGCAATAAGCAGGGCAGATATTTTTTGACCACGTTGCACTCCTGAAAAATAAGGGGGCAAGGGCATCTGAGGGGGCGAGGCGGCGTCGCCGGTTCGCTGGGCTCAAATCCCTCCGCCGGTATTGACCGGATCAGGTTCGACGGGTGTGCTCTCAGCGGAAAATCGGGCTTATCACGCGGCCCGACTCTCCGCACCCCGTTGAGACGGCGCTATTGTAAAGATTAACCGACCCGGGCGAAAGGCGCTTATGCCTCCGGCGGGGCAAACCAGGCTGACTTGAAGTCGAACCAGCCGAGGGTGTTCATTCGCACGCCGCGCATGCTGCGCTGGCCGTGCAACTGCAGCCAGTGGTGGAACAGCGGATGCAGTTGGTGATTGCTGACCAGGCGCTGGCAGAACTCCGCCAGCGGCAGACGGTTGGCGCGCCATAGCGCCGCATCCTGCGCCAGGTCCTCGCTCATGCAATGCTGCATCAGCGGCAGCTCGTACAGCGTGGCGAACAGCGAAAACTCCAGCGGCAGATAGAAGTTGGCGCTGCCGAGCCACAGATCGCTGCGCGCGTCGCCCTGGTGCCAGGTCGCGTAATCCACGCTTTGCACGATCAGGTGGATGCCGTGCTGCGCCAGCAGCGGCTCGATCGCCTGGCGGATGGCATGGAACTCCGAATGCTCATTGAAGTGAGTCAGCGTCAGTTCGGTCAGCCCCGCCGGTTTGGGCTGCTGCGCCAGCGCGCGGTTGTGGTGCCAGCGCGGCAGCAGGCCGTACGCCGGCGACCAATAGCGCTGGTAGAGCGGCCCGGCGTGGCTCAGCAGCGAAATGGGGTTGATCAATTCGCACAGCCAGCTGCGCATGGCGGGATCGGCCGCCAAGGGAGAGCGCTGATCGAACAGCAGGAAGTAGCAGCCTTCTTCCAGCCGGCTTTCCAGCTCGCTGTTGCCGGTTTCATCGCCCTGCAGCTGTACGCCGGAGTGCACCAGTTCTTCGGAGAACTCCGGCAGCACCCAGATGTTGACCTCATCGATCAGCGCCCGGTAGCCGAAATAGTCGTCGAAGGCGTGGATCTTCATCTGGCTGGGAAGGTTGCGCACCACGCGGTAGGGGCCGGTGCCGATCGGATGGCGGGTGAAGTCCGGCAGATCGCGCCATTCGCGCGGCAGGATCATGGCGTGCACGCTGCCCAGCAGCCAGGGCAGCCAGTGGTCGGGGCTGTGCAGATGCACGTCGACAACGAACGGCGTCGGCGAGGTGACGCTTTCGATATGCGAGAACAGCGGTTGCGAGGTCAGACGCGAAAGCGAGCTGATGACGTCCGCCATCTCCAGCTCGCGGCCATGATGAAAATGGATCGCCGGGCGCAGGTAAAACCGCCAGTGCAGCGGCGTCAGCGCCTGCCAATGGTGGGACAGATCGGATTCGAGTTCCCCGTTTTCCTCATTTATGCGCGTCAGGCCGTTGAAGATCTGACGCGCCAAATGGGTCTCGGAACGCCGCAGAGCCGAGCCGGGCAGCAGGTTGTACAACTGCCGATAGTAGAGCACCCGCAGGATATGTTTCCCCTGACGGAAGCTGCGCCCCAGCTGCGACAACAGCATTTGGCGCACCACGTTTTTGTCGCCCACCAGCTGCACCAACTGATCGATGCGATCCTGCTCCAGCAGCTCCTCGGCCCGCTGTTGCTGCAGCGCCAGGCCGGTGTAATGAAAGGTTAGCCGCGAACGCTTGCCGCGTCCCGACTCCGCCTGCCAGGTGAGCCAGCCCTCCCGCTGCATAGCGATCAACAGGGAGCGTACGTGGCGCCGCGAGCAGCTCAGCGCCTCCGCCAGCGCCTGCAGCGTGGTGTCGGTGGTTTCACCGTGGCAGCGCTGCCACAGACGGATGAACTGCTGCTGCAATCTGGACGTGGACATAAAAGAGGAACACTCCTGTCTCAACTCGTCAATTTTTCTTTCCCTATATTACGCCGATAATTTTCATCAATGAAAGGGGAGGGCGTAATCATGAAAGCTTTCTTATCCAAATCGTTCTATCAGCGCTATTTCAGCGCGGTGCGTCGGCAGCACGCCGACTGGCTGAGCGTGGTGCCCGAGCAGGCGCGGCTGGCAATATTGGCGCACCTGACGCAATGGGATATCAAAGAGATGAGCGACAAGCAGTATCGCGAGCACCTGTAAGGCGCTGCGGCATAAAAGTTTCTGAGTAATGGTGCTGTTTCACCAGCCAGTGGGTCGCCCCACTGGTTTTTTTATTTGCGGTTAGGGCGATGGACTTGCATTTTCCTCGCCGTGGCCTAAGGTTTTTGCTTCTGCTTTGGGATCAGGGAAGAGGATATGGAACGCCTGAGACGGTTATCACTGCGCATCAACCCCATCTTTGCCGCCTTCCTGCTGATCGCTTTTCTCTCCGGCATCGCCGGCGCGTTGCTGACGCCGACGCTCAGCCTGTTTCTGACCACCGAAGTTAAGGTGCGGCCGCTGTGGGTCGGGTTGTTTTACACCGCCAACGCGGTGGCCGGCATCGTCGTCAGCTTCCTGCTGGCTAAACGTTCCGACACCCGCGGCGATCGGCGCAGGCTGATCCTGCTGTGCTGCCTGATGGCGGTCGGCAACTGCCTGCTGTTCGCTTTCAACCGCGACTACCTGACGCTGATCACCGCCGGGGTGTTGATGTCCGCCGTTGCCAACACCGCCATGCCGCAGATCTTCGCGCTGGCGCGGGAATACGCCGACAGCGAGGCGCGTGAAGTGGTGATGTTCAGTTCGGTGATGCGCGCCCAGCTTTCGCTGGCGTGGGTTATCGGCCCGCCGCTGTCGTTTGCGCTGGCGCTGAATTACGGCTTTACCGTGATGTTCCTGATCGCCGCCGCCACCTTCGCCATCTGCGTGCTGCTGGTCGGGTTCATGCTGCCTTCGGTGCCGCGCGCGGCGGACGGCGACGGGCTGCGGGACGGTGCTTCCGCGCCGATTGCGCCCGCCAGCGCCTGGCGCAATCGCGACGTGCGTCTGCTGTTTATCGCCTCGATGCTGATGTGGACCTGCAACACCATGTATATCATCGACATGCCGCTGTATATTACCGCCGATCTCGGCCTGCCTGAGGGGTTGGCCGGGGTGCTGATGGGCACCGCTGCCGGGCTGGAGATCCCGGCGATGCTGCTGGCCGGTTACTACGTCAAACGTTTCGGCAAGCGCAACATGATGCTGCTGGCGGTGGCGGCGGGCGTGCTGTTTTACCTCGGGCTGACGGTGCTGGCGACCAAGCCGACCCTGATCGCATTGCAGCTGCTCAACGCGGTGTTTATCGGCATCGTCGCCGGTATCGGCATGCTCTATTTTCAAGATTTGATGCCGGGCCGACCGGGCGCCGCCACCACGCTGTTCACCAACAGCATCTCGACCGGGGTGATCCTGGCCGGGGTGCTGCAGGGCGCGCTGGTGGAGAACCTCGGTCATGGCTCGGTGTATTGGATGGCGGCGCTGCTGGCGCTGGCGGCGCTCTGGATGAGCGCCAAAGTGCGTGAAGTGTGAGGTCAAACGACGGCATTCTTGATGCAAGTCATTGAGAAGGCTGAAGCGGACGCCCAAGCTGAAGGCATATGGAGCGCGATCGTTGCGTCCACGCCCGTCTCGCTATTGAGATGCCGCCTTGTTGTTTAGAACAGTGGGAACGTTATGGATAAACTCACACCGCTCAAACCGCTTCCTTCCCTGTGCGCCCTTGCCGCCACGCTGATCATCTGGTTCCTCATTCCCGTGCCGGAGGGCGTTGCGCCCAACGCCTGGCAGCTGCTGGCGCTGTTTATCGGCACCATCATCGCCATCATCGGCAAGGCGATGCCGATCGGCGCGGTCTCGGTGATCGCCATCGCCCTGGTGGCGGTGACCGGCGTCACCAACCCCGGCAAGCCGGGCGCCGCGCTGGACGACGCGCTCAGCGGTTTTTCCAACCAGCTGATCTGGCTGATCGGCTTTTCTATCATGATCTCCCTCAGCCTGAACAAAACCGGGCTGGGCGCGCGCATCGGCTACTACTTTATCTCGCTGTTCGGTAAAAAAACGCTCGGCATCGCCTATGCATTGACGTTGGCGGAAACCACCCTGGCGCCGGTGACGCCGAGCAACACCGCGCGCGGCGGCGGCATCATTCACCCGATCATGAAATCGATCGCCGACAGCTTTGGTTCCAAACCCGAGCTCAATACCTCCGGCAAGATCGGCCGCTATCTGTCGCTGGTGAACTACAACATTAACCCGGTCACCTCGGCGATGTTTATCACCGCCACGGCGCCTAACCCGCTGATTGTCAGCCTGATCGCCAAAGGCACCCACGGCAGCTTCGAACTGTCCTGGTCGATGTGGGCGATTGCCGCCCTGGTGCCGGGGCTGTGTTCGCTGATCGTGATGCCGCTGGTCATTTATCTGCTGTACCCGCCGGAGGTGAAAAGCACCCCGGACGCGCCGCGTTTTGCCTGCGAAAAGCTGCAGGCGCTGGGGCCGGTGACGCTGCCGGAGAAAATTACTCTCGCGGTGTTCGCGCTGCTGTTGGTACTGTGGGCCGGCATTCCGGCGATGATTTTCGGCCCGGCGCTGGCGGTCAATCCTACCACCGCGGCGCTGATCGGCCTGGCGGTGCTGCTGGCTACCGGGGTGCTGAGCTGGGAGGATGTGCTGAAGCATAAAGGGGCCTGGGATACCGTCGTGTGGTTCTCGGCGCTGGTGATGATGGCCAGTTTCCTCGGCAAGCTGGGGTTGATCGGCTGGCTGTCGCAGACCGTCGGCAACGGCATCGACCATATGGGCATGAGTTGGGTGGGCGGCACGATCTTGCTGACCATCATTTATCTGTATTCTCACTATTTCTTCGCCAGCACCACTGCGCACGTAACGGCGATGTTCGCCGCCTTCTTCGCTGCCGGCATCGCGCTCGGCGCGCCGCCGGCGCTGCTGGGCCTGATCTTGGCGTTCTCTTCTTCGCTGATGATGTCGCTGACGCATTACGGGACCGGCACCGCGCCGATCATCTTTGGCTCCGGCTATGTGACGTTGGGGGAGTGGTGGAAAGCGGGATGGGTGATGAGCGTGGTTAACCTACTGATCTGGATAGTGATCGGCGGCGCATGGTGGAAGCTGCTGGGCTACTGGTGAGGAAAAAATTCACCCGCCGGGCGGCGGGTGAAGGGGATTAATTCAGAAACGCCGGTTGCTGCGCTTCGTAGCGGGAGATGTCCGCTTCATGCTGCAGCGTCAGGCCGATGCTGTCCAGCCCGTTGATCATGCAGTGGCGGCGGAAGCTGTCTATTTCGAACGGATAGCTTTTGCCACCGGCGTTGACCGTCTGGTTCTCCAGATCCACCACGAACTCCGTACCTTCATTGGCGTCCACCAGTTTGAACAGCTCATCCACCTGCTGCTCGCTCAGCGTGACCGGCAACAGCTGGTTGTTAAACGAGTTGCCGTAGAAGATATCGGCGAAGCTCGGCGCGATCACCACTTTGAAACCGTAGTCGGTCAGCGCCCAAGGGGCGTGTTCGCGCGAGGAGCCGCAGCCGAAGTTCTCCCGCGCCAACAGGATGCTGGCGCCTTTATAGCGCGGTTTGTTCAGCACGAACTCCGGGTTGGGTTGCTGGCCGGCATCGTCGAGGAAGCGCCAGTCGTTGAACAGGTGCTGGCCGAAACCGGTACGGGTCACCTTCTGTAAAAACTGCTTGGGAATAATGGCGTCGGTGTCGACGTTGGCCGCATCCAAAGGCACCACTAAGCCGGTATGTTGAGTAAATTTAGCCACGTTAGCCCCTTAGTGAATATCACGGATGTCAGCGAAGTGACCGGCGACGGCGGCCGCGGCGGCCATTGCCGGGCTGACCAGGTGGGTGCGCCCACCGCGGCCCTGGCGCCCTTCGAAGTTGCGGTTGCTGGTGGACGCGCAGCGCTCGCCCGGATTCAGACGGTCGTTGTTCATCGCCAGGCACATCGAGCAACCCGGCAAGCGCCATTCGAAACCGGCTTCAATAAAGATTTTGTCCAACCCTTCGGCTTCCGCCTGGGCCTTCACCGGGCCGGAGCCCGGCACCACGATGGCCTGCACGCCGTTGGCGACCTTGCGCCCCTTGGCGATCGCCGCCGCCGCGCGCAGATCTTCGATGCGCGAGTTGGTGCAGGAACCGATGAACACTTTGTCGATCGGCACTTCGGTCAATTTGATGCCCGGCTTCAAATCCATGTAGGCCAGCGCTTTCTCGGCGGAGGCGCGCTCAACCGGATCGTTAAACGATTCCGGCGCCGGGATCGCCTGATTGACGGCGATCACCTGGCCAGGGTTGGTGCCCCAGGTGACTTGCGGCGCGATCTCTTCGGCGCGCAGCGTCACCACGGTATCGAACTGGGCGTCGGCGTCGGACTTCAGCGTGCGCCAGTAAGCGACCGCCTGCTCCCAGTTTTCACCGGTCGGCGCGAACTGACGCCCCTTCAGGTAGGCGAAGGTGGTGTCGTCCGGCGCGACCAACCCGGCTTTGGCGCCCATTTCGATCGCCATGTTGCACAGGGTCATGCGGCCTTCCATGCTCAATGCCTCGATCGCCTTGCCGCAGAACTCCACCACGTGGCCGGTGCCACCGGCGCTGCCGGTTTTGCCGATTACCGCCAGCACGATGTCTTTGGCGGTAATGCCCTCGGCGGCATCGCCGGTGACCTCAATCTTCATGGTTTTGGCCCGGCCCTGCTTCAGGGTCTGGGTCGCCAGCACGTGCTCCACTTCGGAGGTGCCGATGCCGAACGCCAGCGAGCCGAAGGCGCCGTGGGTCGCGGTGTGTGAATCGCCGCAGACGATGGTCATGCCCGGCAGCGTCATGCCTTGCTCCGGCCCGATCACGTGCACGATGCCCTGGAACGGGTGGTTCAGGTCATACAGCGAAACGCCGAATTCCGCGCAGTTCTTGATCAGCTCCTGCATCTGGATGCGCGCCATCTCACCGCTGGCGTTGATGTCTTTGGTCTGGGTCGACACGTTGTGATCCATGGTGGCGAAGGTTTTGCCGGGCTGGCGCACCTTCCGGCCCATGGCGCGCAGGCCGTCGAACGCCTGCGGCGACGTGACTTCGTGCACCAGGTGACGGTCGATATACAGCAGCGGCGTCTCGTTCGGCGCTTCGTGCACCACGTGGGCATCATACAATTTCTGGTATAAGGTCTTGGCCATGTTATGCCCCCTGAGCTACAAAGCGAGCGATGATGTCGCCCATTTCATCGGTGCTGACGGCTTTGCCGTCACCGGCCAGATCGGCGGTGCGGTAGCCCTGTTCCAACGCCTGGTTGATGGCGCGCTCTACGGCGTCGGCCGCTTCATCGGCGCCCAGGCTATAACGCAGCAGCAGGGTGGCGGACAGGATCTGCGCAATCGGGTTGGCGATGCCTTTGCCGGCGATATCCGGCGCGGAACCGCCCGCCGGTTCGTACAGGCCGAAGCCTTGCTCGTTCAGGCTGGCGGACGGCAGCATGCCCATCGAGCCGGTGATCATCGCGCACTCGTCGGACAGGATGTCGCCGAACAGGTTGGAACACAGCAGCACGTCGAACTGGGACGGATCCTTGATCAGCTGCATGGTGGCGTTGTCGATATACATGTGCGACAGCGACACGTCCGGGTAATCCTTGGCGACCTGATTGACCACTTCACGCCACAAGATGGAGCTTTGCAGCACGTTGGCCTTGTCGATCGACGTCACCTTGTGGCGGCGCTTGCGGGCGGATTCGAAGGCGATGCGCGCGATGCGTTCAATCTCGAAACGGTGATACACCTCGGTGTCGAAGGCGCGCTCCTGCATGCCCTGGCCTTCGCGGCCCTTCGGCTGGCCGAAATAGATGCCGCCGGTCAGTTCGCGCACGCACAGAATGTCGAAGCCGCGGGCGGCGATATCGGCGCGCAGCGGGCAGAACGCCTCCAACCCTTGATACAGGCGGGCCGGGCGCAGGTTGCTGAACAGTTTGAAGTGCTTGCGCAGTGGCAACAGCGCGCCGCGTTCCGGCTGCTCGGCCGGCGGCAGGTGTTCCCATTTCGGGCCGCCCACCGAACCGAACAGGATGGCGTCGGCCTGCTCGCAGCCGGCGACGGTCGCCGCCGGCAACGGGCTGCCGTGGCGATCGATGGCGATGCCGCCGACGTCGTACTCGGCGGTGGTGATGCGAATGTCAAAGCGTTGACGCACCGCGTCCAACACTTTGCGCGCCTGAGCCATTACTTCCGGGCCGATACCGTCTCCGGGCAAGACGGCAATGTGATAAGTCTTCGTCATGTTCACACCGTTTCCTGATTATTTTGATGTTTGTTTTGCTGCAGACGCTGTTTTTCTTTTTCTACCTGCTGTGAGCGCCAAATATTGTTCAACACGTGCACCATCGCCTTGGCGGAGGATTCGACGATGTCGGTCGCCAGACCCACGCCATGGAAACGACGGCCGTTATAAGAGACGACGATATCCACCTGGCCCAGCGCATCGCGCCCATGGCCTTTGGCGGTCAACTGGTACTTCACCAGTTCGATCGGGTAATCGGTGATGCGATTGATCGCCTGATAGACCGCATCGACCGGGCCGTTGCCGGTGGCGGCTTCGGCTTTCTCTTCGCCGCCGCAGATCAGTTTCACCGAGGCGGTGGCCATGATGCTGCTGCCGGACTGCACGCTGAAGTAACCCAGGCTGAAGTGTTCCGGTTCTTCCTGTTGTTTGTTGATGAAGGCCAGCGCCTCCAGGTCATAGTCGAACACCTGGCCTTTTTTGTCGGCCAGCTTCAGGAAGGCGGCGTACAGGGTATCCAGGTTGTAGTCCTGCTCCTGGTAGCCCATCTCTTCCATGCGGTGTTTCACCGCCGCGCGGCCGGAGCGGGAAGTCAGGTTCAACTGCACGTCTTTCAGGCCGATCGACTGCGGGGTCATGATTTCGTAGTTTTCGCGGTTCTTCAGCACGCCGTCCTGGTGAATGCCGGAGGAGTGGGCGAAGGCGTTGGCGCCGACGATCGCCTTGTTGGCCGGGATCGGCATGTTGCACAGCTGGCTGACGATCTGGCTGGTGCGGAAGATTTCCTGATGATTGATGTTGGTGTGCACGTTCATGATGTCCTGGCGCACCTTAATCGCCATGATCACCTCTTCCAGCGAACAGTTGCCGGCGCGCTCACCGATGCCGTTCAGGGTGCCTTCCACCTGACGGGCGCCGGCCTGGACCGCGGCAATGGAGTTGCCGACTGCCATGCCCAAATCGTCGTGGCAGTGTACGGAGATGATGGCTTTGTCGATGTTCGGCACGCGGTCATACAAGGTGGTGATGATGCCGCCGAACTGGTTTGGCGTGGTGTAGCCGACGGTATCCGGAATATTGATGGTGGTGGCGCCGGCGTTGATGGCGGCTTCGACCACGCGGCACAGATTGTCGATCGGCGTGCGGCCGGCGTCTTCGCAGGAGAATTCCACGTCGTCGGTATAGTTGCGGGCGCGTTTGACCGAGCGCACTGCCATCTCCAACACTTCGTCGAACGAGCGCTTCAGCTTCGATTCGATGTGCAGGGTGGAGGTGGCCAGGAACACGTGGATACGGAACGCTTCAGCGACGCGCAACGCTTCGGCGGCCACGTCGATGTCTTTGTCCACGCAGCGGGCCAGGCCGCAGACGCGACTGTTCTTGATCTGGCGAGCGATGGTTTGCACCGATTCGAAATCGCCCGGCGAAGAGACCGGGAAGCCGACTTCCATCACGTCAACGCCCATTCTTTCCAGCGCCAGCGCAATCTGAATCTTCTCTTTTACGCTCAGGCTGGCCTGCAATGCCTGTTCGCCATCACGCAGCGTGGTATCGAAAATAATGACTTGTTGGCTCATCGGTGCATTCCTTATCGTGTTGATTTCACGCTAAGCGGGCAAAAAAAAACCCGCGCAGTAGCGCGGGTTTCTTATGGGTGATCGGCTGAGTCAGCTCCGAACTTCGTCCACAGGCATACCGCGCAAACAAGATGCGTTGAGTAGTAGGCCTAGTAGACGGTGAGTACGGATCATAATGGTTCAGCTTCTCTTAAATTGGGTGTCTGCCTAATTTGATACGTGATTGGCCTGGCGATGTCAACACCTGATTGAATGCGGGGACAATGCACCGGCTATGCGTCCAAACAGAGGATCATTCGGTAAAAATGCAGCGCTATAGAGAAAAAATGGGAGCAGTTTGCGCGCTGCTTAGCATAAACGAATCGAATATATACTGCGCTAATTGCTTCTGGATTTTGTTGGGTTAAGATTTGTGATGAAAAAATAAGGAGGATTAATCACGGGAGGAAACAAAATAACATTTTTAATGCGAATGATTTAAATTGAATTTATATGATTAATTGATTGTTTTAGTCATAATATAACAAAATAATGCGATTTTACACAAAGCGATTGATGTTTTTAGATGGTTTGATTGCTTATGATGTGTTTTTATAGTTTGTCTCATACAGTGGGGTTACGTTGTTTAATTGTATTAATCATTGTTAATACCTAATTATTAGTACCACCCAGGTGGCATTCTTCCTGCTGACGGTAGAAGTGACTGATATGCATTCCATATACGACTTAAATCGTGTCGATAACACGAGGTTTTTTATCGGCTGATGACGGTAATGGCAGGATTTGTCGTGCAAAGATAAGACAATGCGGCGTTTCATTGTTTGTCGAGCATAAGGATTAGATTATCTACACAGGATTTAGTGGAGTGAAATATGGCTGAATATGATTCAGAAATCGCCATGGTCAAAGAGCCGGCGGACATCCATTTGCGCAGCGTCGATCTTAATTTGCTGACGGTGTTTGACGCCGTGATGCAAATGCAAAATATTACGCGAGCCGCTAATTCGTTAGGGATGTCGCAGCCGGCGGTGAGCAACGCGGTAGCGCGTCTGAAGGTGATGTTCAACGACGAGCTGTTCGTGCGCTGCGGGCGCGGGATCCAGCCCACCATGCGGGCCAGGCAGCTGTTCGGGCCGGTGCGGCAAGCGCTGCAGCTGGTGCAAAATGAGTTGCCGGGATCTGAGTTTGAGCCGCTGACCAGCACGCGAGCGTTCTCCCTGTCGCTGTGCAGCCCGCTCGATTTGCGTCTGGGCGCCGGGATAATCAATCACGTCAAACAGATAGCGCCGCAGCTTAACCTGCAAATAAAGTCATACATTAACAATAATATTGAACATCAATTGCGTTATCAGGACGTCGAATTTGTCATCGGCTACAGCCGTTTCGAGTCGGCGGAGTTTCGCAGCCTGGCGATGTTCGACGACGAATTAGTGCTGGCGGTTGCGCAGGCGCACCCGCGAATAGGGGAGGAGGTGACGCCGGAACACATGTTGGCCGAACAGCACGCGGCGGTTTCCCTGGAAAGTTTTGGATCGTTCAGTAAACCTTTCTATTTAGAGGAGCCGATGCTGCGCGCCGTGACACAACAGTGCACGGACCTCTACAGCGTGTTGAATATGGTGTCGCAAACGGAAATGGTGGCGATTGCGCCAGCCTGGTTGGTGCGGCAACAGACGGAGGCGTTGAAAATAAAGGCGGTTCCTTTGTGCGCCAATCACAATAAAGCGACCTGCTATCTTTCCTGGCATGAATCCTCCGAACGGGATAAAGGGCACCAGTGGATGAAGTCCGTCCTGATTGAGGCGGGTAACCCAAAGTAAAGCGATAAAAAATGGGGATATATAAAGATAATATTCAACTGAGCGTTTTTTTCTCATGATAAAAACTAAGAACTATCTGGGTTTTTATTAAGATGTTTCTTGGTTTTGCGGCGATTAAATAACTTATTTTCAGGGTGAGTTGGTTCGTTTACCAAAAATAATTAATATAAATTAATATTCTGATTTTTACTTTACGACTGGTATTTTTAACTAACTCGATGCGGCGGCCCGGATGGGCCGCGTTTTATTGCCGCCAGCAAACCTTTTCCTTCCCGTTCTGTCCAACCCATGAAAGCGCGAAAGCCGGCCTGAGTTTTGGCTCACACTTCTACGCTGAAATCGCTTTTCCCCCTGCCTGAGAGTAGGTAGACTGCGCGGAAAAAAGTAAACACGTGTAAGCTGAGATGAGGGCCGTAAGGCGTCGTTCAGGCTTAACTGTATGATTCATTTCAGGCTTAGAGCACTATGATCACTAATCTGCTGCAATACCATTTGATCCATCGTATACAGCATCAAATCACCCACCGAGCCGATCGCACAGCTTTTCGCCAATGGTCGCCCAACGGCGAGTTTCAACTGACCTGGGAAGAGGCCGCCGTTCGCATCGATCGCATTGCCGCCGGGCTGTTGGCCCTGGGGGCCGAAGTGCAAGAGCGCATCGGCATTTTCGCCAATAACGGCATGGCCTGGTCGCTGGCCGATCTCGCGATTCTCCACCTGCGCGGCGTCAGCGTGCCGCTCTATTCCACCAATACGCCGGCGCAGGCGGCCTTCGTCATCAACGACGCCGACATTCGCATACTGTTCGTCGGCGAACAGGCGCAGTTGGACGCGGCCATCGCGCTGCGCGGCGTTTGCCCACAGCTGCGCCATATTATCGTGTTTGACCAAGATGCCGACCTGCGCGGCTGCGAGATAGCGCGACACCTGAGCGCCTTCGAGCATGCCGCCGATCCGACGGCTTTTATCGCTCAACGTCGGCAGCGCATTGAAGAGTGCGACCTGCAGGACCTCTTCACCCTGATCTATACCTCGGGCACCACCGGCGAGCCCAAAGGGGTGATGCTGGATTACCGCAACCTGGCGGCGCAGCTCTACCTGCATGATGAGAGACTGACGGTCGGCGAAGAGGATGTGTCGCTCAGTTTCCTGCCGCTGTCGCATGTGTTCGAGCGTGCCTGGAGCTTCTTTGTCATGCATTCCGGCGCGCAGAACGTCTTCCTGCCGAACACCGACTGGGTGCGGGAAGCGATGGGGCAGGTTCGCCCGACGCTGATGTGCGCGGTACCGCGTTTCTACGAGAAGATTTTCAGCGCGGTGCATGAAAAAGTGGCGCGCGCGCCTTGGCTGCGCCGCGCGCTGTTCCACTGGGCGATCGTCTGCGGGGAGCGCAAGTTCCTTCAGGAGCGGGCCGGCAAACCGTTGGGTAAACTGTTCGAACTCTCTCATCGCTGGGCCGACAAGCTGGTATTGAGCAAGCTGCGCGGCATCCTCGGCGGCCGGGTGCGCTTCCTGCCGGCGGCGGGCGCCAAGCTGGATGACAATGTGATCCTGTTTTTCCAGGCGATGGGCGTCAATATCAAGTACGGCTATGGCATGACCGAAACCTGTGCGACCGTGTCCTGCTGGGAAGAAGGGCATTTCCGCTTCGGCTCTATCGGCAAACCGCTGCCGGAGGTCGAGGTGCGCATCGGTGAAGAAAATGAAATCCAGGTGCGCGGGCCGATCGTGATGCGCGGCTATTTCAACAAACCGTTGGAAACCGCCGCGACCTTTACCGCAGACGGCTGGCTGAAAACCGGCGATGCCGGGGCGATCGATGAAGAGGGCAATCTGTTCATCACCGAGCGCCTTAAGGATTTGATGAAAACCTCCGGCGGCAAATACATCGCGCCGCAGATGCTGGAAGGCACGCTGGCGCAGGACCGCTTTATCGAGCAGGTGGCGATCATCGCCGATGCGCGCAAGTTCGTTTCCGCGCTGATCGTGCCGTGCTTTGAGTCGCTGGAAGAGTACGCGAAGTCAGTCAACCTGAAGTATCAGGATCGCCTGGAGCTGCTGCGCAACGGTGAAATCCTCGAGATGTTCGAAAAGCGTCTGCGTGAGATGCAAAAGGAGCTGGCGCGCTTCGAGCAGGTGAAGAAGTTCACGCTGCTGCCGGCGGCCTTTTCCATGGAGCTGGGGGAGCTGACGCCAACGCTGAAGCTGCGCCGCAAAGTGATCCTGCAGCGCTATCAGCGTGAAATCGACTCCATGTACCAGGAACAGGGCTGAGGCCGCCGCCGGGCCGCGCGTTCGGCGAAAAAAACGGCATATTCTTCGCCTGATTTAGTTCTGTAATTTCCCCTCTGTTCGAAACAATGCCTAGCCTGACGCCCCTGGGGCTAGCGCATTGTTTTTATAAAGTCGCGATCTCCAGCCGCTTGGCAATAACCCCGCCGCCGTTAAGCCATTTTGCCGTTTGCCTGCCCCATATTCTGACGTTATGTTAATTCGATAGCGACAACCCATAAAAATTTAGGGGCATTGCCCCGCAGCAGGCGCTACGTTCCGGCGCCAGAGAAGAATAAGCAAGCCTGGAGGCAAACCCATGGAGATGTTGTCAGGAGCCGAGATGGTCGTCCGATCGTTGATCGATCAGGGCGTTAAACATGTATTCGGCTACCCCGGCGGGGCGGTGCTCGATATCTACGACGCCCTGCATACGGTCGGAGGGATCGATCATATTCTGGTGCGCCATGAGCAAGGTGCGGTGCACATGGCCGACGGTTACGCGCGCGCCACCGGCGAAGTGGGCGTGGTGCTGGTGACCTCTGGCCCCGGCGCCACCAACGCCATTACCGGTATCGCTACCGCTTATATGGACTCGATCCCGATGGTCGTCCTGTCGGGGCAGGTGCCCAGCTCGCTGATCGGCTACGACGCCTTCCAGGAGTGCGATATGGTGGGGATTTCTCGGCCGGTGGTGAAACACAGCTTCCTGGTGAAACGCACCGAAGACATCCCGGCGGTGTTGAAGAAGGCCTTTTACCTAGCCTCCAGCGGCCGCCCCGGCCCGGTGGTGATCGATCTGCCGAAAGACATCGTCGGCCCGGCGGTGCGGATGCCTTATGCCTATCCGCAGGACGTGAGCATGCGTTCTTACAACCCGACGGTGCAGGGCCACCGCGGGCAAATCAAACGCGCGCTGCAAACCATTCTGGCGGCCAAAAAGCCGGTGATGTACGTCGGCGGCGGCGCGATCAACGCCGGTTGCGAAGCCGAACTGTTGGCGTTGGCGGAGCAGCTGAACCTGCCGGTGACCAGCAGCCTGATGGGGTTGGGGGCCTTCCCCGGCACTCATCGCCAGAGCGTCGGCATGCTCGGCATGCACGGCACCTATGAAGCCAATAAAACCATGCACCATGCCGACGTGATCTTCGCCGTCGGCGTGCGTTTCGACGATCGTACGACCAACAATCTGGCCAAGTACTGCCCGGACGCCACCGTGCTGCACATCGATATCGATCCGACCTCGATCTCCAAAACGGTGGACGCCGATATCCCGATCGTCGGCGATGCCAAGCAGGTGCTGGTGCAGATGCTGGAGCTGCTGGCGCAGGACGACAAAGCGCAGGATCACGATGCGCTGCGCGATTGGTGGCAGTCTATCGAGCAGTGGCGCGCCCGCGACTGCCTGGGCTACGACAAAAACAGCGGCACCATCAAGCCGCAGGCGGTGATTGAAACCCTGCATCGCCTGACCAAAGGCGACGCCTATGTGACCTCGGACGTCGGCCAGCACCAAATGTTCGCCGCGCTCTATTATCCGTTCGACAAACCGCGCCGTTGGATCAACTCCGGCGGCCTCGGCACCATGGGCTTCGGCCTGCCGGCGGCATTGGGCGTCAAGCTGGCGCTGCCGGAGGAAACCGTGGTGTGCGTGACCGGCGACGGCAGCATTCAGATGAATATTCAGGAGCTGTCCACCGCGCTGCAATATAACCTGCCGGTGGTGGTGGTGAACCTCAACAACCGCTATTTGGGCATGGTCAAGCAGTGGCAGGACATGATTTATTCCGGCCGTCATTCGCAGTCTTACATGGATTCACTGCCGGACTTCGTCAAGCTGGCCGAGGCTTACGGCCATGTCGGCATCGCCATCCGCACGCCGGATGAGCTGGAAAGCAAGCTGGCGCAGGCGCTGGCGGAAAAAGAGCGGCTGGTGTTCGTCGACGTGACCGTCGATGAAACCGAACATGTCTACCCGATGCAGATCCGCGGCGGAAGCATGGACGAAATGTGGCTTAGCAAAACGGAGAGGACCTGATCATGCGCCGTATTTTATCTGTCTTGCTGGAAAACGAATCCGGCGCCCTGTCGCGCGTGGTGGGGTTGTTCTCCCAGCGCGGTTACAACATCGAGAGCCTGACGGTGGCGCCGACCGACGATCCGACGCTGTCGCGCATGACTATCCAGACCGTCGGCGACGAGAAAGTGCTGGAGCAGATTGAGAAGCAGTTGCACAAGCTGGTGGACGTGTTGCGCGTCAGCGAGCTGGTGCAGGGCGCTCACGTTGAACGCGAGATCATGCTGGTGAAGCTGCAGGCCAGCGGCTACGGCCGTGAAGAGGTGAAACGCTGCGCCGATATTTTCCGTGGCCAGATCGTCGATGTGACGGCGACGCTGTATACGGTGCAGCTGGCCGGCACCAGCGACAAGTTGGACGCTTTCCTGAGCGCGGTGCGTGAAGTGGCGGAGATTGTGGAAGTGGCGCGTTCCGGCGTGGTCGGCGTGTCGCGCGGCGACAAAATCATGCGCTGAGCGCGGTCTGGCGGCGAATAATCGGGGGCGCGGCGTGGCTGCGCCCTTTGTTTTTCGGCCTTTTTTGCCCGATTGCCGGCACCTTTCGGCAAAAGCGGTTGCTAGGTAGTGTTTTCTGCTGTTAGATCGCAGAGGCTGGATTGAATAACCGCACGGGATGCCATGGTTAATCCGAGCACAGCCTTCACTTCTATTTTCAGCGTCATTAAGGGGTTAATGTGAAACTGGATGAAATCGCGCGTCTCGCGGGCGTTTCGCGCACGACGGCCAGTTATGTCATCAACGGCAAGGCGAAGCAGTATCGTGTCAGCGATAAAACCGTCGAGAAAGTGATGGCCGTGGTCAGGGAGCATAACTATCACCCGAATGCCGTCGCGGCGGGGCTGCGCGCCGGGCGCACCCGTTCTATCGGCCTGGTGATCCCGGATCTGGAAAATACCAGCTATACCCGCATCGCCAACTACCTGGAGCGCCAGGCGCGCCAGCGGGGTTACCAATTGCTGATCGCCTGTTCCGAAGATCAGCCGGACAACGAAATGCGCTGCATTGAGCACCTGCTGCAGCGTCAGGTGGACGCCATCATCGTCTCCACCGCCTTGCCGCCGGAGCATCCTTTCTATCAACGCTGGGCCAACGATCCGCTGCCGATCATCGCGCTGGACCGCGCGCTGGATCGCGAGCATTTCATCAGCGTTGTGGGCGCCGATCAGGAAGACGCTTTTGCGTTGGCGCAGGAGCTGCGCACCTTCCCGGCGGAGTCGGTGCTGTACCTGGGCGCCTTGCCGGAGCTTTCGGTCAGCTTCCTGCGTGAGCAGGGCTTCCGTCAGGCCTGGCAAGAGGATCCCCGCCACGTCGATTACCTGTACGCCAACAGCTACGAACGCGAAGCCGCCGGCGCGTTGTTTGCCGAATGGTTGAAAGCGCACCCGATGCCGCAGGCGCTGTTTACCACGTCGTTCTCTTTATTGCAGGGCGTGATGGACGTGACGCTGAAGCAACGCGGCCGCTTGCCGACCGATCTGGCGATCGCCACCTTCGGCGATCATGAACTGTTGGATTTCCTTGAGTGCCCGGTATTGGCGGTAGCGCAGCGCCATCGCGACGTGGCCGAGCGCGTGCTGGAACTGGTGCTGGCCAGCCTGGACGAACCGCGTAAACCCAAGCCGGGGCTGACGCGCATTCGCCGCAATCTGTTCCGCCGCGGCAGTCTGAGCCGCAAGTAGTTTGCCTGACAGGGGCCCGCGTTGGCGGGCTCCTTTAGACGTAACCTGCCACCCGAAACAGCCGTCGGCAGTATTCCAGGAAGTAACCATACACCACGCCCATCGCCATGGAGACCAGCGCATTGCTGGTTACCGCCGCCAGCATTTGTTGGCCGTCGGCGCCCACGCTCCATAAAATTGCAGCATAAACCGGCGACTGGAAGCTGACATAAGCCAGCAGATCGGCGAGATTGCGCAGTAGGAACTGGCCGTGCGGGCAACGACGCGCCGTGCGGATAAACAGATCGCGATAGCGGCCATAAGGCCAGGCGATCAGAATGTTGACCGGGATCGACAACAGGCGTGAAGAGAGGGATTGCTGGAAGCTCATGCCGGAGATCAACACTTCAATCGCCATACCGGCGATAAAGCAGTACACCACCAGTGCAAACGTATCGGCAGCGGCGCTGCGCCAGTGTGCGGCGGGCGAAAGCATGTATCTCCCCTTTTGTGTTAATGTGCTGTTAATTTTATAATTTGTGGTTGTTAACTCTGGTTTTTTGCTTTTTATATAGTTTACTGATCTGGTTTGTGTTTTTTAACTAGGTTTATATTTTTATTTTTAACATTTGTTCGGTTTTTGTCCCGCAGAGCCGGGGCGCAGGAAGGGATGGAGAGATTAAAATCGGTGTTTTTAAATAAACCTATTAAAAACATGCTGTTGCGATTTTTTGTGTCCGCGGGGGGATTTTTCCGGCAAAAATTGTGGAAATAAAGGTGTAAGAAAATGAAACCATAATTGTAAACAGGTGTTTTGGGAATAATCTTACCAAATTGATTTAAATCGAAATTACTTCTGCTCGTAATATCCGAGCCATTTATTTTCGCCGTGCTCTCATCATGGCGGTGCAAATTGAAGTAAAATAGCGCGCAGTTTCACGGTGAATAACGATTGAGCGTTATTAACTCAAGGAGTTATAGCCTTATTCTGCGGTCGACTCGTCAGGCGCCGAGCCTTGGCGCGCGCGGGGCGGCAGCGGTTACAGCCCTGAGATTGCCGAGCTGAAAAATGAGACATGGCTTGCAGAAGGAAGTAATGAGTTAATTAATCGCCAGTTCGTCAGGTTTTTAATCAGATTCTTTCCGCCTAGAAAATTCTCTCCGTTTATCATGGTGTTAATTTTTAATCGTCGAATAATCAGAGTTTCTTTCGCGAGTCAGCTCCCAAAATGACCAGAGAAATATTGCCAAAGCGCTGGCGCTCTGGCTTGACAAGGTTTTCATACCCTCCGTAAACTCCATTGTGTGGGAATTTGTGGGGTAAAGTGGTGAAAACGGTCACTAAGGGGTAGCTCAGGAATGTTCCGTGGAGCGACGATGGTCAACCTCGACAGCAAAGGGCGGCTCGCCGTACCTACCCGATATCGGGAATTGCTCAACGAGGAATCGCAAGGCCAAATGGTCTGTACCATTGACCTCCATCAGCCCTGCCTGCTGCTTTATCCTTTGCCCGAATGGGAAATTATTGAACAAAAATTATCACGTCTGTCGAGCATGAATCCCGCCGAGCGCCGCGTTCAGCGCCTGCTGTTGGGACATGCCAGTGAGTGTCAGATGGATAGTGCCGGTCGTTTGCTGTTAGCCAGTACGCTGCGGCAACACGCCGGGCTCACGAAAGAAGTGATGCTGGTCGGTCAGTTCAACAAGTTTGAACTGTGGGATGAACAGACCTGGTATCAACAAGTCAAGGATGATATTGACGCTGAACAGTCGACTCAGGAACCGTTGTCTGAGCGGCTACAGGACTTGTCGCTATAAGCATGTTGGAAAACTATAAACACACCACCGTCCTGCTGGACGAAGCCGTCAACGGCCTCAATATCCGCAGCAACGGCATATATATCGACGGTACTTTTGGTCGCGGTGGCCATTCTCGTCTGATTCTGTCCCAACTGGGGCCGGAAGGGCGCTTGCTGGCAATTGACCGTGACCCTCAGGCGATTGCAGCCGCCAAATCTATTGAAGATCCTCGTTTTACCATCGTACACGGCCCATTTTCCGAGTTGTCGCACTATGTGCGGGAGCGCGAGCTGGTGGGCAAGATCGACGGCGTTCTGCTCGATCTGGGCGTTTCCTCGCCGCAGCTTGACGACGCGGAGCGCGGGTTCTCCTTTATGCGCGACGGTCCGCTGGACATGCGCATGGATCCGTCCACCGGCCTGTCTGCCGCAGAGTGGCTGATGAAGGCCGAAGCGGACGACATCGCCTGGGTGCTGAAAACCTTCGGCGAAGAGCGTTTCGCCAAGCGCATCGCGCGCGCCATCGTCGAAAGAAACCGCGTGGAGCCGATGACGCGCACCAAAGAGCTGGCGGATCTGATCGCCGATGCCAGCCCGTTCCGTGAAAAGCACAAGCATCCGGCGACGCGCAGCTTCCAGGCGATCCGCATTTATATCAACAGCGAGCTGGAAGAGATCGAGCGTGCGCTCGACGGCGCGCTGGAAGTGCTGGCCCCGCAGGGCCGTTTGTCGATCATCAGCTTCCATTCGCTGGAAGACCGCATCGTCAAACGCTTTATGCGACACCACAGCCGTGGCGCCCAGGTGCCGGCGGGCATTCCGTTGACCGAGGAGCAACTGCGCGGCATGGGCGGGCGAACGCTGAAAGCGCTGGGCAAAATGATGCCGTCGGAAGCGGAAGTGGCGGACAACCCGCGTGCGCGCAGCTCGGTGCTGCGCATTGCTGAGAGGATGCCCGCGTGATTGGCAACGAACGTCACGGCCTGGTCGGGGTGATTGGCGGCGATCTGCTGCGCAACGCCAAGATCCCCATGATTTTACTGATTGCGTCACTGGTCTCCGCGATTTTCGTGGTGACCACCGCGCACCGCACCCGCCTGCTGACCGCCGAACGCGAGCAGCTGGTTCTGGAGCGCGATGCGCTGGATATCGAGTGGCGCAACCTGATTTTAGAAGAGAACGCCCTCGGCGATCACAGCCGGGTTGAACGTATCGCGACAGAAAAACTGCAGATGCAACACGTTGATCCATCGCAGGAAAATATCATCGTTAAACAATGAATGGTTTAACCGGAATAATGACACGGAGTAGAAAGGAAACGCATGAAAGCAGCGCGCCCCGGTAAGTTGAGACGCCAGGAAGATCAGGCCAGCTTTGTCAGCTGGCGTTTTGCGTTGCTGTGCGGCTGCATTTTGCTGGCGATGGTTGGCCTGATGCTGCGCGTCGCGTACCTGCAGGTCATCAACCCCGATCGTCTGGTGAAAGAAGGCGACATGCGTTCGCTGCGCGTGCAGGAAGTGCCGACCGCGCGCGGCATGATCAGCGATCGCGCCGGCCGCCCGTTGGCGGTCAGCGTGCCGGTGAATGCGGTGTGGGCCGATCCGAAAGAGCTGAACGAACGCGGCGGCATCACGCTGGACAGCCGTTGGAAAGCGCTTTCCGATGCGCTCAACATCCCGCTGGACCAGCTTTCCAACCGCATCAACGCCAACCCGAAAGGGCGCTTCGTTTATCTGGCGCGCCAGGTTAACCCGGCGATCGGCGACTACATCCACAAACTCAAGCTGCCGGGGATCTACCTGCGGCAGGAGTCGCGCCGTTACTACCCGGCGGGGCAGGTGACGTCGCACATCATCGGCGTGACCAACATCGACGGGCAAGGCATCGAAGGCGTCGAGAAGAGCTTCGATCGCTGGCTGACCGGGCAACCGGGCGAGAGAACGGTGCGCAAGGATCGCTTCGGCCGAGTGATTGAAGATATCTCCTCCGTCGATAGCCAGGCGGCGCATAACCTGGTGCTGAGCGTCGATGAGCGCCTGCAGGCGCTGGTGTATCGCGAGCTGAACAACGCCGTGGCGTTCAACAAGGCCGAATCGGGCACTGCGGTGCTGATCGACGTGAACACTGGCGAAGTGCTGGCGATGGCCAACAGCCCGTCTTATAACCCGAACAACATGGCCGGTACGCCGAAAGAAACCATGCGTAACCGCGCTATCACCGATATTTTTGAACCCGGTTCAACCGTGAAGCCAATGGTGGTGATGACCGCGCTGCAAAACGGCGTGGTGAGAGAAAACAGCGTGCTGAACACCATCCCGTACCGCATTCAGGGCCACGAGATCAAAGACGTGGCGCGGTACTCGGAGCTGTCATTGACCGGGATCTTGCAGAAGTCGAGTAACGTCGGTGTTTCAAAGCTGGCGTTAGCGATGCCGTCCTCAGCGTTAGTAGATACTTACTCTCGTTTTGGGCTGGGAAAAGCGACCAATTTGGGGCTGGTCGGAGAAAGCAGTGGCATATACCCAAAAAAACAACGGTGGTCTGACATAGAGAGGGCCACCTTCTCTTTCGGCTACGGGCTGATGGTAACTCCGTTACAGTTGGCGCGAGTCTATGCAACGATCGGCAGTCTGGGCGTGTATCGCCCATTGTCGATCACCAAGGTTGACCCTCCGGTCGCCGGCGAACGCGTTTTCCCTGAACCTCTGGTGCGCACCGTGGTGCACATGATGGAAAGCGTGGCCTTGCCGGGCGGCGGCGGCGTGAAAGCCGCCATCAAGGGATACCGTATCGCCATCAAAACCGGTACCGCGAAAAAAGTGGGCCCGGACGGCAAATACGTCAACCGATACATCGCTTATACCGCCGGCGTCGCGCCGGCAAGTAACCCCCGTTTTGCCCTGGTGGTCGTCATCAACGACCCGCAGGGTGGGAAATACTATGGTGGCGCAATCTCCGCGCCGGTGTTCGGCGCCATCATGGGCGGCGTATTGCGCACCATGAACGTCGAGCCTGACGCGTTGCCCACCGGTGACAAAAGCGAATTAGTGATTAACAAGAAAGAGGGTTCAGGTGGCAGATCGTAATTTGCGCGACTTACTCGCCCCGTGGGTGCCGACGGCGCCCGGGCGCGCGCTGCGGGAAATGACATTAGACAGCCGTGTGGCGGCTGCCGGGGATCTGTTTGTCGCCGTGGTCGGCCATCAAACGGATGGACGCCGCTATATTCCGCAGGCCATTGCGCAGGGCGTCGCCGCCGTGATCGCCGAAGCTGAGGGTCAGGCCGAAGACGGCGCCATCGTTGAGATGCACGGCGTGCCGGTGATCTACCTGAGCCAACTGAACCAGCGCCTTTCCGCGCTGGCCGGGCGTTTTTACCATCAGCCGGGCGAGCGTCTGCGCCTGGTCGGCGTGACCGGCACCAACGGCAAAACCACCACCACGCAGTTGTTGGCGCAGTGGAGCCAACTGCTGGGCGAAACCAGCGCGGTGATGGGCACCGTCGGCAACGGTCTGCTGGGCCAGGTCTGCCCGACCGAGAATACCACCGGTTCTGCGGTGGATGTTCAACACGTATTAAACGACTTGGCGGAACAGGGCGCGACCTTCGCCGCGATGGAAGTCTCATCCCACGGTTTGGTGCAACACCGGGTGGCGGCGCTGCCGTTCGCTGCCGCGGTCTTCACCAACCTGAGCCGCGATCACCTGGATTACCACGGTGACATGGCCAATTACGAAGCGGCCAAATGGTCGCTGTTCGCCGCCCACAATGTGGGGCAGGCGATCATCAACGCCGACGATGAAGTCGGCCAGCGCTGGCTGAGCAAGCTGCCGGATGCGGTGGCGGTGACGATGCAGGGCAACCTGCAGCCGGGCTGTCACGGCCGCTGGCTGAAAACCACGGCGGTCGATTATCACGACAACGGCGCCACGGTTCGGTTCAGCTCCAGCTGGGGCGACGGCGAGATCGAAAGCCGCCTGATGGGCGCTTTCAACGTCAGCAATCTGCTGTTGGCATTGGCGACGCTGCTGTCGCTGGGCTACCCGCTGGAGGCGCTGGTGGAAACCGGCAACCGTCTGCAGCCGGTCTGCGGCCGCATGGAAGTGTTTAACGCGCCGGGCAAACCGACGGTCGTGGTGGATTACGCCCACACGCCGGATGCGCTGGAGAAAGCGCTGGAAGCGGCGCGCCTGCACTGCCAGGGGCAGCTGTGGTGCGTCTTCGGCTGCGGCGGCGATCGCGACAAGGGCAAGCGTCCGCTGATGGGCGGCATCGCCGAGCAGTTCGCCGATCGCGTGGTGATCACCGATGACAACCCGCGTACCGAAGAGCCGCGCGCGATTATCAACGATATCCTGACCGGATTGCTGGATGCCGGGCAGGCGCTGGTGATCCACGGCCGCGCCGAAGCGGTGACCAGCACCATCATGCAGGCGCAGGAGCAGGATGTGGTGTTGGTGGCGGGCAAAGGCCACGAAGATTATCAGCTGGTGGGCAACCGCCGCCTGGATTACTCCGACCGCACGACGGTCGCCCGACTGCTGGGGGTGCTGGCATGATCCCTGTCTCTCTTCAGACACTGGCTGAGGTATTGAGCGCTGAACCGATCGGCGCCGATTGCCAAATTGTCGAGGTGACGACAGACACCCGCAAGGTGACCGCCGGTTGCCTGTTTGTGGCGCTGAAAGGCGAGCGTTTCGACGCTCACGACTTTGCGGCGGATGCCGTAGCCGCAGGCGCCGGGGCGTTGCTGGTCAGTAAGCGCTTATTGGTGGACGTGCCGCAGCTGGTGGTGAAAGACACCCGTCTGGCGCTGGGGCAGCTTGGCGCCTGGGTGCGTCAGCAGGTGCCGGCGCGCGTGGTGGCGCTGACCGGCTCCTCGGGCAAGACATCGGTGAAAGAAATGACCGCCGCCATTCTGCGTGAATGCGGCGAAGTGCTGTATACCGCCGGCAACTTCAATAACGACATCGGCGTGCCGTTGACGCTGTTGCGTCTGGAGCCGCAGCATGATTTTGCCGTGATAGAGCTGGGCGCTAACCACATTGGCGAAATTGCTTACACCACCGCATTGACGCGTCCGCAGACCGCTTTGGTGAACAACCTGGCGGCGGCGCACCTGGAAGGCTTCGGCTCGCTGGCCGGCGTCGCCCAGGCGAAAGGTGAAATCTTTACCGGCCTGCCGGCCGACGGCGTGGCGATCATCAACGCCGATAACAACGACTGGCCGCACTGGCAGAGCATGCTGGGCGGCAAAACCGTCTGGCGCTTCTCGCCGCAGGCGGCCGAAGGCGTGGACTTCTTCGCGCACGACGTGCGGGTGAACGGCGCAGGCACGCAGTTTACGCTGCACAGCCCGTTCGGCACCGCCGAGATCGCGCTGCCGCTGCCGGGGCGCCACAACGTGGCCAACGCGCTGGCGGCCACGGCGCTGGCGATGTCGGTGGGCGCGACCCTCGAAGCAGTGCGTCAGGGGTTGAAACAATTGCAGGCGGTGCCGGGGCGTTTGTTCCCGGTGGCGCTGGCCGAAGGCAAGCTGCTGCTGGACGACAGCTACAACGCCAACGTCGGGTCGATGACCGCGGCGGCGCAGGTGCTGGCGGAGATGCCGGGCTACCGCGTGATGGTGGTCGGCGATATGGCCGAGCTGGGCGCAGAAGCGGAAGAGTGCCACCGTCAGGTGGGTGAAGCCGCCCGCCAGGCCGGGGTCGATAAAGTGATCAGCGTCGGCGGGTTGAGCCGCGTGCTGAGCGAGGCTTCCGGCAATGGCGAACATTATCAGGACAAGACAGCAGTGATCGCGCGCGTGGCGGAATTACTGTCGGAACATGCGGTCATCACCGTGTTAATCAAAGGTTCACGTAGTGCCGCAATGGAGCAGGTAGTACGCGCGTTACAGGAGAAAGCACCATGTTAGTTTGGCTGGCCGAGCATTTGGTCAAGTATTACTCAGGCTTCAACGTCTTTTCTTATCTGACGTTCCGAGCCATTGTCAGCCTGCTGACCGCGCTGTTCCTGTCGCTGTGGATGGGCCCGCGGGTGATCAAGCGTCTGCAAGAAATGTCCTTCGGTCAGGTGGTGCGTAACGACGGCCCCGAGTCGCACTTCAGCAAGCGCGGCACGCCGACCATGGGCGGCATCATGATCCTGACCTCCATCACCATTTCGGTGCTGATGTGGGCCTACCCGTCCAATCCGTATGTCTGGTGCGTGCTGTTTGTGCTGGTGGGTTACGGCATCGTCGGTTTCGTCGACGACTACCGCAAGGTGGTGCGTAAGGACACCAAAGGGCTGATTGCCCGCTGGAAGTATTTCTGGCAGTCGGTGATTGCGCTGATTGTCGCATTCGCCATGTACGCCGTAGGAAAAGACACGCCAGCCACCGAGCTGGTTGTGCCGTTCTTTAAGGACGTGATGCCGCAGTTGGGCTTGCTGTACATCCTGCTGGCCTATTTCGTCATCGTCGGCACCAGCAACGCGGTCAATCTGACCGACGGTCTGGACGGCCTGGCGATTATGCCGACGGTATTCGTGGCGGCCGGTTTCGCGCTGGTAGCCTGGGCGACCGGTAACATGAACTTCGCCAACTACCTGCATATTCCGTATCTGCGTCATGCCGGTGAGTTGGTGATCGTCTGCACCGCCATCGTCGGCGCCGGCCTCGGCTTCCTGTGGTTCAACACCTACCCGGCTCAGGTGTTTATGGGCGACGTCGGTTCGCTGGCGCTGGGCGGCGCGCTGGGCACCATCGCGGTGCTGCTGCGCCAGGAGTTTTTGTTGGTGATCATGGGCGGCGTGTTCGTGGTAGAGACGCTGTCGGTGATCCTGCAGGTGGGATCGTTCAAGCTGCGCGGACAACGCATTTTCCGCATGGCGCCGATTCACCACCACTATGAATTGAAAGGCTGGCCGGAGCCGCGTGTGATCGTGCGCTTCTGGATCATTTCGCTGATGCTGGTGCTGATTGGCCTGGCAACGCTGAAGGTGCGTTAATCATGGCAGACTATCAGGGTAGAAAAGTCGTCATCATCGGGTTGGGCCTCACCGGCCTGTCCTGTGTCGATTTCTTCATGGCACGCGGCGTGACGCCGCGCGTGATGGATACCCGTATCGCGCCGCCAGGCTTGGACAAACTGCCTGAAAGCGTGGAGCGCCATCTGGGCGATCTGAACCAGGACTGGCTGCTGGCGGCGGATCTGATCGTCGCCAGCCCGGGCGTCGCGCTGGCGACCCCGGCGTTGAGCGCCGCGGCTGACGCCGGCGTGGAAATCGTCGGCGACGTCGAACTGTTCTGCCGCGAGGCGCAGGCGCCGATCGTGGCGATTACCGGCTCCAACGGCAAGAGCACCGTCACCACCCTGGTGGGCGAGATGGCGAAAGCCGCCGGTTGGGCGGTGGGCGTGGGCGGCAATATCGGCCTGCCGGCGCTGAGCCTGTTGCGCCAGGAATGTCAGCTTTACGTGCTGGAGCTGTCCAGCTTCCAGCTGGAAACGACGTATAGCCTGCGGGCGGCGGCGGCGACCATCCTGAACGTGACCGAAGATCATATGGATCGCTATCCGTTCGGCCTGCAGCAGTATCGCGGCGCCAAGCTGCGCGTGTATGAAAACGCCGCGGTGTGCGTGGTGAACGCGGACGATGCGCTGACCATGCCGGTGAGCGGCGCCGACGAACGCTGCGTTAGCTTCGGGGCGGACGTGGGCGACTATCACCTGAACCGTCAGCAGGGCGAAACCTGGCTGCGGGTGCGCGGTGAGAAGGTGCTGAACACGCGCGAGATGAAGCTGACCGGCCGCCACAACTACACCAACGCCCTGGCGGCGCTGGCGTTGGCGGATGCGGTCAATATCCCGCGTGCCTCCAGCCTGAAGGCGTTGACCACCTTCACCGGCCTGGCGCACCGCTTCCAGCTGGCCTGGGAGCACAACGGCGTGCGTTGGATCAACGATTCCAAAGCCACCAACGTCGGCAGCACCGAAGCGGCACTGAACGGCCTGCAGGTGGACGGCACGCTGCATCTGCTGCTGGGCGGCGACGGCAAGTCCGCCGATTTCTCGCCGCTGGCGCGCTATCTGCAGGGCGATAACGTGCGGCTGTATTGCTTTGGCCGCGACGGCGCCCAGCTGGCGCAGCTGCGGCCGGAAGTGGCGACGCTGACCGAGACCATGGAGCAGGCGATGCGCACCATCGCCGGCCGCGTACAGCCCGGCGATATGGTGCTGTTGTCGCCGGCCTGCGCCAGTCTCGATCAGTTCCGTAATTTTGAAGTGCGCGGCGATGAGTTCGCCCGCCTGGCGCAGGAGCTTGGCGGATGAAACTACGCTTGCCGAACTTCGGGCTGACAGAACGGCTGAAAGACTGGGTGACCGGCGCGCGCGACAACGACGCGGTCAACATGGTGCTGTACGATCGCACCCTGCTGTGGCTGACCTTCGGGTTGGCGATCATCGGCTTCGTGATGGTGACCTCGGCGTCGATGCCGATCGGCCAACGCCTGGCGGACGATCCGTTCCTGTTCGCCAAACGCGATGCGCTGTACCTCGGCCTGGCGTTCGGCCTGTCGTTGGTGACGCTGCGCATCCCGATGGAAGTTTGGCAGCGCTACAGCAACGTGATGCTGCTGATGTCGATCGTGATGCTGCTGATCGTCCTGGTGGTGGGGAGCTCGGTGAACGGGGCCTCGCGCTGGATCGCGCTCGGCCCGCTGCGTATTCAGCCGGCGGAGCTGTCCAAGCTGTCGCTGTTCTGCTACCTGGCGAGCTATCTGGTGCGCAAGGTGGAAGAGGTGCGCAGCAACTTCTGGGGCTTCTGTAAGCCGATGGGCGTCATGGTGGTGCTGGCGGTGCTGCTGCTGGCGCAGCCGGATCTCGGCACCGTGGTGGTGCTGTTCATCACCACGCTGGCGATGCTGTTCCTGGCTGGCGCGAAAATGTGGCAGTTCCTGGCGATCATCGGCTCCGGCGTGTTCGCCGTGGTGCTGCTGATTATCGCGGAACCGTACCGTATGCGCCGCGTGACCTCGTTCTGGAACCCGTGGGCCGACCCGTTCGGCAGCGGCTACCAGTTGACCCAGTCGCTGATGGCATTCGGCCGCGGCGAGTTCTGGGGGCAGGGGCTCGGCAACTCGGTGCAGAAACTGGAGTATTTGCCGGAAGCGCACACCGACTTCATCTTCTCCATTTTGGGTGAAGAACTGGGCTATATCGGTGTGGTTTTAGCCCTGTTAATGGTATTCTTCGTCGCTTTTCGCGCGATGTCCATCGGGCGCCGCGCGCTGGAGATCGACCAACGCTTCTCCGGCTTCCTGGCCTGCGCGATCGGCGTGTGGTTCAGCTTCCAGGCGCTGGTTAACGTCGGCGCCGCCGCGGGCATGTTGCCGACCAAAGGTCTGACGCTGCCGCTGATCAGTTACGGCGGCTCGAGCTTGCTGATTATGTCGACGGCGATCGTGCTGTTGCTGCGAATTGATTATGAAACGCGCCTGACCAAGGCTCAGGCGTTTGTGAAGAGGTAAGGGATGAGCGGGAAACCTAAGCGTTTAATGGTGATGGCAGGCGGTACCGGCGGGCACGTGTTCCCGGGGCTGGCGGTCGCGCATCATCTGATGGCGCAGGGCTGGCAGGTGCGCTGGCTCGGAACCGCAGACCGAATGGAAGCCGATCTGGTGCCGAAGCACGGGATCGAGATTGATTTTATCCGCATCTCCGGCCTGCGCGGCAAGGGCCTGAAGGCCCAGTTGACGGCGCCGCTGCGGATCTGGCAGGCGGTGCGGCAGGCGAAAGCCATCATGCGCAGTTATCAGCCGGATGTGGTGCTGGGGATGGGCGGTTACGTTTCCGGCCCCGGCGGCCTGGCGGCCTGGCAGTGCGGCATCCCGGTGGTGCTGCACGAGCAGAACGGCATCGCCGGCTTGACCAACCGCTGGCTGGCGCGCATCGCCGCCAAAGTGATGCAGGCCTTCCCCGGCGCGTTCCCGAACGCCGAGGTGGTGGGCAACCCGGTGCGCACCGACGTGTTGGCGCTGCCGTTGCCGGCGGAGCGTTTGCAAGGGCGCGAAGGCCCGATCCGCGTGCTGGTGATTGGCGGAAGTCAGGGCGCCCGCGTGCTGAATCAGACAGTTCCTGAAGTCGCGGCGCGTTTGGGCGATAGAATTACGCTCTGGCATCAGGTTGGCAAGGGCGCGCTGGAAACGGTGCTGCGCGACTACGAGAGGGTAGGGCAGACACAGCACAAGGTGACCGAGTTCATCGACGACATGGCCGCCGCCTATGCCTGGGCCGACGTAGTGGTCTGCCGCTCCGGCGCGTTGACCGTCAGCGAAATCGCGGCGGCGGGGCTGCCGGCGATCTTCGTGCCGTTCATGCACAAGGATCGTCAACAGTACTGGAACGCACGCCCGCTGGAAGAAGCCGGCGCGGCGAAGATTATCGAACAGCCGCAGTTCAACGCCGATGTGGTGGCCGAACTGCTGGCGAGCTGGGATCGCAAGACGCTGCTGGCCATGGCCGAGAAAGCGCGCGCGGTCGCCATTCCGGACGCCACTGAGCGCGTGGCGGCGGAGCTGGTGCGGCTCGCCAAGTAACGAGTGCAGGGGTTCGGCGCGCCGAACCTGAATAAAAGCAATGTGATGTAGGGCCGGGGTACCGGATCCGGATTAGAGAGAGTGATGAATACACAACAACTGGCGAAACTACGTACTATCGTGCCCGAGATGCGTCGCGTCCGGCACATTCACTTTGTCGGCATCGGTGGCGCCGGCATGGGTGGTATCGCCGAAGTGTTGGCAAACGAAGGGTATCAGATCAGCGGCTCCGACCTGGCGCCGAATCCGGTGACCCAGCAGTTGAGCGCGCTCGGGGCGACGATTTATTTCAATCACCGTCCGGAAAACGTGCTGGATGCGAGCGTGGTGGTGGTGTCTACCGCCATCTCCGCCGACAACCCGGAGATCGTCGCCGCCCGTGAAGCGCGCATCCCGGTGATCCGCCGCGCTGAAATGCTGGCGGAGCTGATGCGTTTTCGCCACGGCATCGCTATCGCCGGCACGCACGGCAAAACCACCACCACGGCGATGGTCTCGAGCATTTACGCCGAAGCCCGTCTGGACCCGACCTTCGTCAACGGCGGGCTGGTGAAGGCGGCGGGGACCCACGCACGACTGGGGTCCAGCCGTTATCTGATCGCGGAAGCGGATGAGAGCGATGCGTCGTTCCTGCATCTGCAGCCGATGGTGGCCGTGGTCACCAACATCGAAGCCGACCATATGGACACCTACCAGGGCGACTTCGAGAACCTGAAGCAGACGTTTATCAATTTCTTGCACAACCTGCCGTTCTACGGTCGCGCGGTGATGTGCATCGACGATCCGGTGGTGCGTGAGCTGCTGCCGCGCGTGGGTCGCCATATCACCACCTACGGCTTCAGTGAAGATGCCGATGTGCGCATCGAAGACTACCGGCAGATTGGGCCGCAGGGGCACTTTACCCTGAGCCGTCAGGACAAACCGTTGCTGACGGTGACGCTGAACGCGCCGGGCCGCCACAATGCGTTGAACGCAGCGGCGGCGGTGGCGGTAGCGACCGAAGAAGGCATCGACGACGAAGATATCCTGCGCGCGCTGGCGGGCTTCCAGGGCACCGGGCGCCGCTTCGATTTCCTCGGCGAGTTTCCGCTGGAGCCGGTCAACGGCAAAGCGGGCAGCGCGATGCTGGTGGACGATTACGGCCACCATCCGACCGAAGTGGACGCCACGTTGAAAGCGGCGCGCGCCGGTTGGCCGGACAAGCGTCTGGTGATGATCTTCCAGCCGCACCGCTACACGCGCACCCGCGATCTGTACGACGATTTCGCCAACGTGCTGTCGCAGGTGGATGTGCTGCTGATGCTCGACGTGTACGCCGCCGGCGAAGCGCCGATCCCGGGCGCGGACAGCCGCTCGCTGTGCCGCACCATCCGCAGCCGCGGCAAGCTGGATCCGATCCTGGTTTCCGATGCCGATACCGTGCCGGAAACGCTGGCGCAGCTGTTGCAGGATGAAGACCTGGTGCTGGTGCAAGGCGCCGGCAACGTGGGCAAAATCGCCCGTAAACTGGCCGAGCTGAAGCTGCAGCCGCCGAAGAAAGAGGAGGAGCACCATGGCTGATAAAGTTGCAGTTCTGCTGGGCGGCACCTCCGCTGAACGTGACGTTTCTCTGCAGTCCGGCGCCGCGGTGCTGGCCGGGTTGCGCGAAGCCGGTATCGATGCGCACGGCGTCGATACCCGCGATTTCCCGGTGACCCAGCTGAAAGAGCAGGGGTTCACCAAAGTGTTTATCGCGCTGCACGGCCGCGGCGGCGAGGACGGCACCCTGCAGGGGCTGCTGGAGTTTCTCGAGTTGCCTTATACCGGCAGCGGCGTGATGGCCTCGGCGCTGACCATGGACAAATGGCGCACCAAGATGGTGTGGCAATCGATGGGCTTGCCGGTGGCGCCTTACGTGGCGCTGAATCGCCAGCTGTATCTCGGCGCCGAAAAAGCGGCGCTGCTGGCGCGCGTGGCGGATCTCGGTCTGCCGGTGATCGTCAAGCCGAGCCGTGAAGGCTCCAGCGTTGGCATGAGCAAGGTCACCGAAAGCGCGGCGTTGGCAGCGGCGTTGGAAGAAGCCTTCCGCCATGACGACGATGTGCTGGTGGAGAAGTGGTTGAGCGGCCCGGAATACACCGTGGCGATGCTGGGCGACCAGGTGCTGCCGTCTATTCGTATCCAGCCGGCCGGCGTGTTTTACGACTATCAGGCCAAGTACATTTCGGACGACACGCAGTACTTCTGCCCGAGCGGTTTGAGCGCCGAGCAGGAAGCCGAGATGGCGGCGTTGGCGCTGCGCGCCTACCGCGGTCTGGACTGCAGCGGCTGGGGCCGCGTCGATGTGATGCAAGACAGCGATGGCAGCTTCTATCTGCTTGAGGTGAATACCTCTCCGGGCATGACCAGTCATAGCCTGGTGCCGATGGCGGCGCGCCAGTTTGGATTAAGCTTCTCGCAGCTAGTGGCGAGAATTTTGGAGTTGGCCGACTGATATGTCGCAAGCTGCCCTGAATGCGCGCGATCGCGAGGTGGATAACGGCCCGCGCCGCAGCAATGGAACCCAGTTGGCGGGAATGATTTTCCTGCTGATGGTGTTGGGAACGGTCGTGTGGAGCGGTTGGGCGGTGCTTGGCTGGATGAAAGACGCCAGTCGCCTGCCGCTCTCAAGGCTGGTGGTGACCGGCGAACGCCATTACACCACCAACGATGATATTCGTCAGGCGATCCTGGCGCTGGGCGCGCCCGGCACCTTTATGACGCAGGATGTGGACGTCATCCAGCAGCAGATCGAACGTCTGCCGTGGATCAAGCAGGCCAGCGTGCGCAAACAATGGCCGGATGAGCTGAAGATCCATCTGGTGGAGTATGTCCCGGTGGCGCGCTGGAACGATTTGCACATGGTGGACGCCGAGGGCAAAGCGTTCAGCGTGCCGGCGGAGCGGGCGGGCAAGCAGAAGTTGCCGCTGCTCTACGGGCCGGAAGGGAGCGAGCAGGATGTGTTGGAAGGCTATCGGGCGATGAGCGCCACGTTGGCGGCCAGCAAATATACGCTGAAAATGGCGGCGATGACCGCGCGCCATTCCTGGCAGCTGGCGCTGGACAACGATGTCCGGCTTGAACTGGGGCGCGATGACCGCAACGGGCGTTTGCAGCGGTTTATCGAGCTTTACCCGGTATTGCAGCAGCAGGGCCAGGCGGAGAGCAAGCGTGTCAGCTATGTCGATCTGCGCTACGAGTCCGGCGCTTCGGTAGGGTGGGCTCCGGTGTTGGTCGATCCGCAGGCGCTTGGCGGTCAGCAAAACAGTAATCAGCAACAGAATCAGGCACAGGCAAAACAACAATGATCAAGTCGACGGACAGAAAACTGGTAGTTGGACTGGAGATCGGTACTGCAAAAGTCTCCGCGTTGGTAGGGGAAGTTCTGCCCGATGGCATGGTCAACATTATCGGGGTGGGCAGCTGCCCGTCTCGCGGCATGGATAAGGGCGGCGTAAACGACCTGGAGTCGGTGGTGAAGTGCGTACAGCGCGCCATCGATCAGGCCGAGCTGATGGCGGACTGCCAGATCTCGTCGGTGTACCTGGCGCTGTCGGGCAAACACATCAGCTGCCAGAACGAAATCGGCATGGTGCCTATCTCGGAAGAGGAAGTGACGCAGGACGACGTGGAGAACGTGGTGCACACCGCCAAATCGGTGCGCGTGCGCGACGAACACCGCATCCTGCACGTGATTCCTCAGGAATACGCCATCGATTATCAGGAAGGCATCAAAAACCCGGTTGGGCTGTCCGGCGTGCGCATGCAGGCCAAGGTGCATCTGATTACCTGCCATAACGATATGGCGAAGAACATCGTCAAGGCCGTGGAACGTTGCGGCCTGAAAGTTGACCAACTTATTTTCGCCGGTCTGGCCGCGAGCTACGCGGTGCTGACCGAAGATGAACGCGAACTCGGCGTTTGCGTGGTGGATATCGGCGGCGGCACCATGGATATGGCGGTGTACACCGGCGGTGCGCTGCGCCACACCAAAGTGATCCCTTACGCCGGGAACGTGGTCACCAGCGATATCGCTTACGCCTTCGGCACGCCGCCGACCGACGCGGAAGCGATTAAAGTTCGACACGGTTGTGCGCTTGGGTCGATTGTTAGCAAGGATGAGAATGTAGAGGTGCCTAGCGTCGGGGGACGTCCTCCGCGCAGTCTGCAAAGACAGACGCTGGCTGAAGTCATTGAGCCACGCTACACCGAACTGTTGAATCTGGTTAACGATGAAATTTTGCAATTGCAGGAGCAACTGCGTCAGCAAGGGGTGAAGCATCATCTGGCGGCAGGTATCGTGCTGACCGGTGGCGCCGCCCAGATTGATGGCCTGGCAGCCTGTGCGCAACGGGTGTTCCACACCCAGGTACGCATCGGCCAACCCTTGAACATCACGGGTCTGACGGATTATGCGCAGGAGCCTTACTACTCGACGGCGGTAGGTCTGCTGCACTATGGAAAAGAGTCTCACCTGAGCGGTGAGACAGAAGTAGAAAAACGCGCCTCGGTGGGCAATTGGTTTAAACGCATCAATAGCTGGCTGAGAAAAGAGTTTTAATGTTTCAACAAAGAGATCATGCTGAGTAATCTTTTTATGATCTCGCAGCGACAGGCACAAAACGGAGAGAAACTATGTTTGAACCAATGGAACTAACCAATGACGCGGTGATTAAAGTCATCGGCGTCGGCGGCGGCGGTGGCAACGCCGTTGAACACATGGTGCGCGAGCGCATCGAAGGTGTTGAATTCTTCGCTGTGAACACGGACGCCCAGGCGCTCCGCAAAACGGCGGTTGGCCAAACCATCCAGATTGGTAGCGGTATTACCAAAGGTCTGGGTGCGGGCGCGAACCCGGAAGTGGGTCGCAATTCAGCGGAAGAAGACCGCGAAGCCCTGCGCGCAGCGCTGGACGGCGCAGACATGGTCTTCATCGCAGCCGGCATGGGCGGCGGCACCGGTACCGGTGCGGCGCCAGTAGTGGCTGAAGTGGCTAAAGATTTGGGTATTCTGACCGTGGCCGTGGTGACCAAGCCTTTCAACTTCGAAGGCAAAAAGCGCATGGCATTCGCGGAGCAGGGTATCGCTGAACTGTCCAAACACGTGGACTCACTGATCACCATCCCGAACGACAAGCTGTTGAAAGTTCTGGGTCGCGGCATCTCCCTGCTGGACGCGTTCGGCGCGGCCAACGACGTGCTGAAAGGCGCGGTGCAGGGTATCGCCGAGCTGATCACCCGTCCGGGCCTGATGAACGTCGACTTCGCCGACGTGCGCACCGTGATGTCCGAAATGGGCTACGCGATGATGGGTTCTGGCGTGGCTTGCGGTGAAGACCGCGCCGAAGAAGCGGCCGAAATGGCGATCTCCAGCCCACTGCTGGAAGACATCGACCTGTCCGGCGCGCGCGGCGTACTGGTCAACATCACCGCCGGCTTCGACCTGCGTCTGGATGAGTTCGAAACCGTGGGTAACACCATCCGTGCGTTCGCTTCCGACAACGCCACCGTGGTTATCGGTACCTCGCTGGATCCGGAAATGAACGACGAACTGCGCGTAACCGTGGTTGCAACCGGTATCGGTATGGACAAGCGTCCTGAAATCACCCTGGTGACCAATAAGCAGGCCAGCCAGCCGGTGATGGATCACCGTTATCAGCAGCACGGCATGTCGCCTCTGCCGCAGGAAGTGAAACCTGCCGCGAAGGTGGTCAACGACCAAGCTGCGCAGCCGAATAAAGAGCCCGACTATCTTGATATTCCAGCCTTCCTGCGTAAACAGGCAGACTAAGAATATCCTGAGAATTTGGAATCTCCGCTCTTTGTGCTAAACTGTCCCGCCAGCCATGCTGTATGCTTGGCTGGTAGGATGGATAACATTGCGAGATAAAACGATGATCAAACAAAGGACATTAAAACGTATTGTTCAGGCGACTGGCGTCGGTTTGCATACCGGCAAGAAAGTCACGCTGACAATGCGCCCAGCGCCGGCTAATACCGGGGTCATCTATCGTCGCACTGACTTGAATCCACCGGTTGATTTTCCGGCTGATGCAAAATCCGTGCGTGATACCATGCTCTGTACTTGCCTGGTGAATGAGCATGACGTGCGTATTTCGACCGTTGAGCATCTTAACGCCGCGCTGGCTGGGCTGGGCATCGACAACATCGTCATCGAAGTCGACGCCGCTGAAATCCCAATCATGGACGGCAGCGCCAGTCCGTTCGTGTTCTTGCTGCTGGATGCCGGCATCGAAGAACTGAACTCGGCGAAGAAATTCCTGCGTCTGAAAGAGACCGTACGCGTTGAAGATGGCGACAAGTGGGCCGAGCTGTCCCCGCATAACGGGTTCCGCCTGGACTTCACCATCGACTTCAACCACCCGGCCATCGACGCCAGCTCTCAGCGCTATCGTCTTGATTTCTCGGCTGAGTCGTTCGTGCGTCAAATCAGCCGCGCGCGCACCTTCGGGTTCATGCGTGATATCGAATACCTGCAGTCCCGTGGCCTGGCCTTGGGCGGCAGCTTCGACTGCGCCATCGTGGTAGATGACTACCGCGTGCTGAACGAAGACGGTCTGCGTTTCGAAGACGAATTCGTACGTCACAAAATGCTGGACGCCATCGGCGACCTGTTCATGTGCGGCCACAACATCATTGGCGCGTTCACCGCGTTCAAGTCTGGCCACGCGCTGAACAACAAACTGCTGCAGGCCGTGCTGGCCAAGCAGGAAGCGTGGGAATACGTGACCTTCCAGGACGAAGCCGAAATGCCATTGGCATTCAAGGCACCGTCTACCGTATTGGCGTAAGGTCTGCATTCCTCACCTGCGAATAACGGCAGGCGCATCCCCTGAGAGCCTGAGAATTCAGGCTCACGATGGTGTGGTGTCGGCTGTCCGGTATTTTGCAGTCCGTGTCGCTGATTACTTATCACGACTGGTTGTGTTGGTACCCTCTCCGGCCAATGCAGCCAGCCGTTCCAATATCTTGCGCAGTTTCTCTGGGCTACGGCTCGCTAATCCCCTCAGCTCTTCCGCACTCTCCAGACTCAAATGCCGCATCGGCACGGGTTTTTCCGGCGCTTTTTCGGCGTTTTGCACCTGGTTGCTGCCTTTCGCCATCAAGGCCGGATTAATCCTGATGTCGATCGACGACAATGATGGTAGAATTTGCGCTCGTAGTGCAGACAGCAAAGCGGGTTGTTCGTAGCGCAAGCGCATCATCCAACTGGCATTTGCCGTTTCGAGCACTAAAATACCCTGTCGGAAATTCGCGACGCGGCACCAGGGATGCAGGGGAGCGGGCAACAGGCCCTTCACTGCACGGTTAAGCTTGAGCAGCGCCACCGCGCGTTGCTGGACGTTATGCAGCGGCCCTTTGCTGCCGGCAGACGCGTCGTCGAACAGGACATCTAATAATTGTGGACGGCTATCGCGCATAATGGGCTCCGGCGGATTATAAACTCGTGATCGGTATTCTAAATCGTTGGCGACAATTTGGCAGACGTTATTTCTGGCCCCATCTCCTGTTAGGGATGGTTGCGGCCACGCTTGGCGCGCCTTCCAATTTGTCCGGCGCACCCGATCAGGCCGCATTGCCGAGCACATCGTCCAGCCTTAACCGGCAAAATTCGGCCAACGGCACCTTCAACAGCCTGGCCCTGCTGCAGGACGCGCATCGCCGTCCTACCTTCAGCGTAGATTATTGGCAGCAACATGCGCTGCGCACCGTCATTCGTCACCTCTCTTTCGCGCTGGCGCCGCAGGCGGTTTATGCGCGTGTGCAGGAGAGCGAAGCCGAAGCGGAACCCCCTTTGCAGGTAGCGCAACTGGCGCTGCTTTCTACTCTCAACGCGCTGCTGACGCACGAGCCGAAGCCGCCGACCATCATTCGCCACACCCACCTTGAGGTGCTGCCAACGCTGGCGCGGCACCAGACCGGCCTGTGGGTGGCGCAGGTGCAGGGCATTCGCGCCGGGCCCGTCGCCCTCGTCTGATCTCGCCCTTTGGGCACAAAAACCATAAATAATAGCAAGTTGACTGCCGCGCTCGGCGGTCATGACAGAGATATCAAACATCATGTTAGTGAAATTATTAACCAAAGTTTTTGGCAGCCGTAACGATCGTACCCTGCGCCGCATGCGCAAAGTGGTTGAGCAGATCAACCGCATGGAACCGGACATGGAAAAGCTGTCCGATGACGAGTTGAAAGCGAAAACCAACGAATTCCGCGCGCGCCTGGAGAAGGGCGAATCGCTGGAAAGCCTGATCCCGGAAGCCTTCGCCGTGGTGCGTGAGGCGAGCAAGCGCGTGTTCGGCATGCGTCACTTCGACGTGCAGCTGCTGGGCGGCATGGTACTGAACGACCGCTGCATCGCCGAGATGCGCACCGGTGAAGGTAAAACCCTGACCGCGACGCTGCCGGCCTACCTGAACGCCCTGAGCGGCCGCGGCGTGCACGTCGTGACCGTCAACGACTATCTGGCGCAGCGCGACGCCGAAAACAACCGTCCGCTGTTCGAGTTCCTCGGTCTGAGCATCGGCATCAACCTGCCGGGCATGCCGGCGCCGGCCAAGCGCGAAGCTTACGCCGCCGACATCACCTACGGCACCAACAACGAGTACGGCTTCGACTACCTGCGCGACAACATGGCGTTCAGCCCGGAAGAGCGTGTGCAGCGCAAACTGCACTATGCGCTGGTGGATGAGGTGGACTCCATCCTGATCGATGAAGCGCGTACGCCGCTGATCATCTCCGGTCCGGCAGAAGACAGCTCCGAGATGTACATCAAGGTCAACAAGCTGATCCCTAAACTGATCCGCCAGGAAAAAGAAGACTCCGACACCTTCAAAGGTGAAGGGCACTTCTCGGTGGACGAGAAGGCGCGTCAGGTACACCTGACCGAACGCGGCCTGATCCTGATTGAAGAGATGCTGGTGGAAGCCGGCATCATGGATGAAGGCGAATCGCTATACTCGCCGACCAACATCATGCTGATGCACCACGTTACCGCCGCGCTGCGCGCTCACGTGCTGTTCACCCGCGACGTGGACTACATCGTGAAAGACGGCGAAGTGATCATCGTCGATGAGCACACCGGCCGTACCATGCAGGGCCGCCGCTGGTCCGACGGTCTGCACCAGGCGGTGGAAGCCAAAGAAGGCGTGGAGATCCAGAACGAGAACCAGACGCTGGCTTCGATCACCTTCCAGAACTACTTCCGTCTGTACGAGAAGCTGGCCGGGATGACCGGTACCGCCGATACCGAAGCCTTCGAATTCAGCTCGATCTACAAGCTGGACACGATCGTGGTGCCAACCAACCGTCCGATGATCCGTAAGGATATGCCGGATCTGGTGTACATGACCGAGAAAGAGAAGATCGGCGCCATCATTGAAGACATCCGCGAGCGTACCGCCAAAGGCCAGCCGGTGCTGGTGGGGACCATCTCAATCGAGAAATCCGAAGTGGTGTCCCGAGAGCTGACCAAAGCGGGCATCGACCACAAGGTGTTGAACGCCAAATTCCACGCCATGGAAGCGGACATCGTCGCCCAGGCCGGCCAGAGCGGTGCGGTGACCATCGCCACCAACATGGCGGGCCGTGGTACCGATATCGTGCTGGGCGGCAGCTGGCAGGCCGAAGTGGCGCTGCTGGAAGAACCGACCGAAGAGCAGATCGAAGCTATCAAAGCCGCCTGGAAAGAGCGCCACGACGCGGTGCTGGCGGCGGGCGGCCTGCATATCATCGGCACCGAGCGCCATGAATCGCGCCGTATCGATAACCAGCTGCGCGGCCGTTCCGGTCGTCAGGGCGACGCCGGTTCATCCCGCTTCTACCTGTCGATGGAAGATGCCCTGATGCGTATCTTCGCCTCGGATCGCGTGTCCGGCATGATGCGTAAACTGGGCATGAAAGAAGGCGAAGCGATTGAGCACCCGTGGGTGACCAAGGCGATCGCCAACGCGCAGCGCAAAGTGGAAAGCCGCAACTTCGATATCCGTAAGCAACTGCTGGAATACGACGACGTCGCCAACGATCAGCGCCGCGCCATCTACAGCCAGCGTAACGAATTGCTGGACGTGTCCGACGTGAGCGAAACCATCGCCAGCATCCGCGAGGACGTGTTCAAGAGCACCATCGACAACTACATCACGCCGCAGTCGCTGGAAGAAGAGTGGGATATTCAGGGGCTGGAAGAGCGCCTGAAGAACGACTTCGATCTGGAGATGCCGATCGCCCAGTGGCTGGACAAAGAGCCGGAGCTGCACGAAGAGACGCTGCGCGAACGTATTCTGGAGAACGCCAAAGAGCAGTACCTGCGTAAGGAAGAAGTGGTCGGCAGCGAAATGATGCGCAACTTCGAGAAGGGCGTGATGCTGCAGACGCTGGATTCCCTGTGGAAAGAGCACCTGGCGGCGATGGACTACCTGCGTCAGGGCATCCACCTGCGCGGCTATGCGCAGAAGGATCCGAAGCAGGAGTACAAGCGCGAATCCTTCAACATGTTCGCCACCATGCTGGAATCGCTGAAATATGAAGTGATCAGTGTGCTGAGCAAGGTACAGGTGCGGATGCCGGAAGAGGTGGAAGCGCTGGAACAGCAGCGCCGTGAAGAGGCCGAGCGTCTGGCGCAGCAGCAACAGCTGAGCCACCACGACGAGAACGCGCTGGTGACCGAAGATCCGAACGCGCCGGCGACCGCCGAGCGCAAAGTGGGCCGCAACGATCCTTGCCCATGCGGTTCCGGCAAGAAATACAAGCAGTGCCACGGCCGCCTGCAGTAATGCCGGCCGCGGTTGACCGATAATACCCGGGGGTTCAGCTTGCTGAGCCCCTGTTTTTTGGCACCCATCAGGAGGGTGAGATGAAACATCTGAATATCGCCGTGGGCATCATCCGCAATGCTCAACGGGAGATCTTTATTACGCGCCGCGCCGCTGACGCGCACATGGCCGGATTTTGGGAGTTTCCCGGCGGCAAGATCGAACCGGGTGAGACGCCGGAACAGGCGCTGAGCCGTGAGCTGCGTGAAGAGACCGGTATCGAAGCCGATCGGGCCGAACTGCTGGAGGTGGTGGAACATCGCTTCAGCGATCGCATCGTGACGCTGAATTTTTATCTGGTGGAGCATTGGGCGGGCGAGCCGTTTGGCCGTGAGGGGCAGCCGATGCGCTGGGTAAAACAGGCGGAGCTGCGTGAAGACGAGTTCCCGGAAGCCAACGCCGGCATTATCCAACTGCTGGTGGCGCAGGCTGGTGCCGCGCAATAACACTATCGGCCTGGCGTGCGCCAGGCCTTCAATCGGCGATTAGCGGTCGTCGAGTTCGCTCCAGTCCTCACTTTCCGACAGATCGCTGTTGCTCGGAATGCGCTTCTCTTCATCGGCCCACTCGCCAAGATCGATCAGTTGGCAGCGCTTGCTGCAAAACGGCCGGAACGGGCTGACTTCGCCCCAAACCACGCCGGTGCCACAGGTTGGGCATTTCACTACGGTCGTCATAACGGTTCCTTACGCCTTCTGGCGGTGCTGAGAAGGCTTGCTTTCATGAGTTCAACAACAGGCCAGTTCGAACGTCAGGCGTTCAGGCACCATGCCATGTTCGCTGTCCAACGGCAGGAAACGAATGGCATAACGCGTCTTGTGGCCGGAAATTTGCGGATAAAGCTGCGGCGCCAGATGAAGGCGCAGGCGCAGCAGGTCCGCCCCTTCGGCGTTGTCCTGGAAAAAGCCGTTCAGACTGATTTGATTGCGGAACGGCCCCGACTGACGGATCAGATCCAGCACCATGATCAGCGCCTGGTTCAGCGGATCCAGCGACTGCAGCCAGGCGGCGACGTCGGCATCGCGATCCTGCTGCGGCGCATGCATCCACATGTGCAGGGTCGGCAAATCGAAGCTGCAGCAGCCGCCGGGAATGTTCAGACGCTGGCGCACCAGGCCGATCAGCCGGTCTTCACGCAGTGCCTGACCGAGGCGCGGTGCCGCCATCAGCGCCGATGAACGCGACTTCAACTGGCCGCGCAACTGCTCGATCAGCGCCATATCCACGCCCGGCACATCGGCCCAGGCCAACAGTTTTTGCTGCTGACGCTCCAGCTCTTTGAGCAGTTCGGTGCGTACCTCGCCGCGCTCCAGTACGTCCAGCAAATCGGAGACGGTGCGGAAAAAGGTAAGGGCGATGGCGGTTTCGCTCAGGGCGCGCTGGCCGTGCAGCTGTTGCAGTAAAAACTCGATGCGCAGCCAGGTACGCATTTTTTCGTTCAGCGGGTGTTCAAAGAGAACGGTTGGGGAAACATCACTCATGCAGTTTAATCCTGTTGGGGCGCTGTTGCCGCCAGTTCAAGGTAGCGACGATGCAGTGCGGCGACCCGTGGCTCTATCCCCTGAGCGGCGCCGCTGTTGTCAATAATGTCATCCGCCACGGCGAGGCGCTGCTGGCGCGTGGCCTGGGCGGCGAGAATGCTCTGCGCTTGCTCGCGGCTGATGCCGTCGCGCGCGATGGTGCGAGCCAACTGGGTTTCGGTGTCGACGTCGATCACCAGCACCCGAGCGGCGCGATCCTGCAGGCCGTTTTCCACCAGCAGCGGCACGACCCACAGCGCGTACGGGCTGGCCGCCTGCGCCAGTTGGCGTTGGGTCTCGCGGTGTATCAGCGGATGCAGCAGTTGGTTCAGCCAGGTTTTATCATCGGGGTGGCTGAAGATGCGCTGACGCAGAGCAGCGCGGTTGAGCGCGCCGTCCGGCAGCAACATTTCATTACCAAATCGCTCGGCGATCGCGGCCAGAGCAGGGGTGCCCGGCTCAACGACCTGACGGGCGATCACGTCGGCATCGACAATGGCTGCGCCGTGGCGCGCAAAGGCGTTCGCAACGGTCGTTTTGCCGCTGCCTATGCCCCCGGTCAACGCAACAATGTAGGCCATGGTGTTAGGTGCATCCGATGTTCATAAAAAAATAATAGACGAATCATAAAGCGATCGCGCAGAAGTGCAAGTCGGCAGGCGGCGCTTGCGCCTCGGCCCCGTTTGGACGGCGAGAAAAAGCGCAGCGGCACGGCAGAAATGAGCGGGCAATCACACTGCGATTATGCAGGTAAATTTGTCGGATTGTAGCGTAAATAAAGGCGAATTCGCAGTCTTGTTCGGCGATTATTAGCGCGTATTATAACGTCACTGGAACTGGCATTAATCTCGCCGTCATCTTTCCGCGCCACGGGAAAGCGGTCGGGCAGAGGTTCGAATATCCTCCTTGCGATCCGTCGCCATTAACCAGGAAATCATAAGTCATGCGTATTGAAGAAGATTTGAAGTTAGGCTTTAAAGACGTGTTGATCCGCCCTAAGCGTTCCACGTTGAAAAGCCGTTCCGAGGTTGAACTGGAACGTCAGTTTACCTTCAAGCATTCAGGTTGCAGCTGGTCCGGCGTGCCGATTATCGCCGCCAACATGGACACGGTGGGCACCTTCCGCATGGCTGAGGCCCTGGCTTCTTTCGACGTTCTCACCGCCGTACACAAACATTACAGCGTCGAGCAATGGGCTGACTTCGTGCAGCGCATGCCGGAATCGGTGCTGCGCCACGTGATGGTGTCCACCGGCACCTCAGAAGCCGACTTCGCCAAAATGCAGCAGATCCTGGCCCTGTCTCCGGCGCTGAAATTCATCTGTATCGACGTGGCCAACGGCTACTCTGAACACTTCGTCGCCTTCCTGCAGAAAGCGCGCGAAGCCTGCCCGAATCACGTCATCTGCGCCGGCAACGTAGTGACCGGCGAGATGGTGGAGGAGCTTATCCTCTCCGGCGCCGACATCGTTAAAGTCGGCATCGGGCCGGGATCGGTATGCACCACCCGCGTGAAGACCGGCGTGGGCTATCCGCAGCTGTCGGCGGTGATCGAATGCGCCGATGCGGCCCACGGGCTGGGCGGCCAAATCGTCAGCGACGGCGGCTGCTCGGTGCCGGGCGATGTCGCCAAAGCCTTCGGCGGCGGCGCGGACTTCGTGATGCTGGGCGGTATGCTGGCCGGCCACGACGAGTGCGAAGGCACCGTGGTGGAAGAGAACGGCGAGAAATTCATGCTGTTCTACGGCATGAGCTCCGAGTCAGCGATGAAGCGCCACGTCGGCGGCGTGGCGGAGTATCGCGCGGCCGAAGGCAAAACCGTCAAGCTGCCGCTGCGAGGCGAGGTGGAGTTCACCGTGCGTGATATCCTCGGCGGCCTGCGTTCCGCCTGCACCTACGTCGGCGCCGAGCGTTTGAAAGAGCTGACCAAGCGCACCACCTTTATCCGCGTGGCGGAGCAGGAAAACCGCGTCTTCGGCAGCAAATAAGCCGCACCTTGCATTCGGGCGCAGCGCACCGCGGCGCCCGCTATCCTTTTACCCTTATCCCAACACGCTGCCCAGTTGAAAGATAGGCAGATACATGGCGATCACCAAAGCGCCGACAATCCCACCTACCACCAGCATCAGCAGCGGCTCCAGCGTTTGCGCCAGCGTATCGGCCAGCTCGTGCGTCTGCCGTTCATACCACTGCGCCAATTTATCCAGCAAGGCGTCCAGTGAACCGGACTCTTCGCCCACCCGCACCAGCTGCCGGCACAGCGGCGGAAACAGCGGTTGCAGGCCCAGGGCATGATGAAAGGCTTCGCCTTCGGCGATCTGCCGTTGCACCTGCTCCAGCGCCTGTTTGTACAGCAGATGGTCAGCCGCCAACGCCGCCGCGTTCAACCCTTCCACCAGCGTCAGCCCGGCGCGTTGGGTCATGGTCAGGATGCGAAATGTTTGGCTCAGCGCGCCGCCGCTCACCAGCCGGGCGATCAGCGGCAGGCGCAGCAAGAGAGCCTGTTCACGTCTGCGCCACGGCGGGCGCGGGTGCAGCCAGCGGCCATAGCCGAACAGCGACGCGCCCAGCAGCAGCGCCAGATAGGGGCCGGTGGCGATCAACTGCGCAGACAATGCCAGCAACCCTTGGGTAAACCAGGGCAGCGGCGCATCGAACGATTGATAAACCTTGGCGAATTCCGGCAGCACCATCACCAGCATCAACACGCTGACCATCAGCGCCACCGCGCAGATGAAGAGGGGATAACGCAGCGCTTTGGTCACCTTGCGGCGCAGCAGCAACTGGGCCTCCTGTTGTTGCGCCAGCTGCAGGCAGCAGCGATCGAGGTTGCCGGTCAGTTCACCGATGGCGATCAGCTGGCGATAGATCAGGGGAAAAATCCCCGGTTGTTCGGCGAGGGTTTCGGAAAGCGGTTGCCCTTCGCGCACCTGGTCGGCCAGCTGGCGCAACAGGCAGCGCCAGGCTGCCGAAGGATGCTCTGCTGCCAGCAACTGCAGCGCATTGACCAGCGGCAACCCCGCCTGCAGCAGAGTGGCGAGCTGGCGGGTGAAGTGGATTAACGGTTCTCCACGCCATTGGCCGGGCGTAACGCGTTTGCCGTGCCCGATTCGGCACGGTTGCAGGCCTTGTTCGATCAGCAACCGGCTCACCTGCCGTTTTTCCTCGCTCATCAGTTCGCCGCGGCGTAAGGCGCCCTGTGCGTCGAAAGCCTGCCAAAGAAACAGCCGGCGCGCTTTCATGGCGCGGCTATGCCAGGCTGGACGACGTCGATCACGCGGTACAGTTCTTCCAGCGAGGTCGTGCCTTCGGCGGCCAGCGCCAGGCCCGCGTGCAGCAGCGAAAGCTGCCCCTGTTCGCGGGCGATATCCGCCAGCAGACTGGGAGCGGCGTTCGCCAGCAATGCCGCCTGTATTTCCGGCGTAATGGCCAACAGTTCATACACGCCGATGCGCCCATAGTAACCGCCGAAGCAATGCTCGCAGCCATCGGCGCGCCAGACAGTGAGCGGTTCCGGCCAGATCGCGCTGGGAAAATGCGTCGGCTGGCTGTGCGGATAGCGGCAGTGGCGGCACAGTCTGCGCACCAACCGCTGCGCGACGATCAGCTTCAGACAGCCGGCGAGCAGGTAGCCGGGGATCCCCATGTGCATCAGCCGCGTCAGGGTTTCGCCGGTAGAGTTGGTATGCAGCGTCGACAGCACCAGGTGGCCGGTTTGCGCGGCCTTGACCGCGATCTCGGCGGTTTCCGCATCGCGGATCTCGCCGATCATGATGACGTCTGGATCCTGGCGCAGCAGGGCGCGCAGCACCCGGGCGAAGCTCAGCTCGGTTTTTGCGTTGATCTGGGTCTGATTAACGCCGAACAGCGGGATCTCGACCGGATCCTCGACGCTGCACAGGTTGCTCTGCGCATCGTTCAACTGGCGCAGACCGCTGTACAGCGTCACCGTTTTGCCGCTGCCGGTCGGGCCGGTCACCAGGATCAACCCTTGCGGGCAGGCCAGCGCCGTCGCGTAGTGCGCCAGATCCGCCCGGCTCATGCCTAACTGATCCAGCGGCAGTTCTTGTTGCTCGCCCTGCTGAACGCGCAGCACCACCTTTTCGCCGTGCAGCGTCGGCAGAGTGGCGATACGCATGGCATAGCGCGCGCTGTCCAGCGTCAGGCTGAGCTGCCCGTCCTGAGGCTGACGGCGCTCGGCGATATCCAACTGGCCGAGGATCTTCAGCCGGGCGATGAGGCGCGCGGTCAGCTGCGGCGGCGGTGAGGCGAGGGTTTGCAGCACGCCGTCGATACGCAGACGAATGCGAAAATGCTGCCGAAAAGGCTCGAAGTGGATGTCAGAGGCGCGGCGCTGGATGGCCAGGCGCAGCGTCTGGTTGATGAATTGCACCACCGGCGCATCGCCGTCGTCGGGGTAGGCGATGTCGGTCGTGTCCTCTTCGGCCGCCAGCGGCGCCGAGAGCGGTTCGTGGCGCTGGTTAAGCGCCAGCTCCAACCTGGCCGCCGGCCATTGTTCCAGATGGATGCGTTTACCGGTGGCGAAACGCAGCGCCGCCAGCAGCCCCTGCGGCGCTTCTTCGCTGAGCGCGACCGTCAGGGTGGTCGGGTCCTCGCTCAGCGCCAGCGCCTGATAGCGCCGACACAGGGTGTGAACCTCTTCGCTGATTTGCGCGTTCATCGCCGTTACTCCGCCGCGTCGTCGAAGCGGAAGACTTCCCGGCACACCTCAACCAGCGTCGCGTTTTCGCTGCTGCACAGCCGGGTCCAGCGGGTCAGCCCATCGGCGTTCGACTTGGGGGTTAACGCCACCGCCAGCCCCTGCAGCGTTTGGGTGCCGGTCAACGTGATGACGCCTTTAACGACTTTCACCCCGCTGACGTAACGCGACGCGCCGCCGGTGGGAATGCCTTTGCTGCCGGCTTCACAGCCGGCGGGCGCGCCTTCATCCAGTACGCACAGCTCGACCGCCAGCTTATACGGCGCCATGGTTTGCAGCATGTCGGTCATCGCCGCTTTCTGGATGTAGCGCTGGTAGGCGGGAATGCCGATGGCGCTGAGGATGGCGATGATGGCGATCACCACCATCAGTTCGATCAGGCTAAAGCCGCGTTGCGTTTCCATGCGTTGTTTCCTCCATAAGGGTGTGGAAAACAACGGTAGCGGTTTGCGCGGGGGAACGGCGAGCGGGTTTTACGCGTTTCTCGGCGTGCTTCCATCAGTATTGATGTCGTTTGCAGCGGAGGGAAAAACGGTGCGAGGGGCTTCGCAAATCTGCGTTAACGCCCCCGGCGGCGGCCGGGGGCGAGGGGATCATTTGAAGCGCATCGACAGATCGAGCGCGGTCACATGTTTGGTCAGCGCGCCGACCGAAATGTAATCCACGCCGGTCTCGGCGAAGGTGCGCAGCGTCTCGCTGGTGACGTTGCCGGACACCTCCAGCTGGGCGCGGCCCTGGGTTTGGGCGACCGCCTGACGCATCATCTCGACGCTGAAGTTGTCCAGCATGATGATGTCGGCGCCGGCGTCCAGCGCCTGCTGCAGCTCATCGAGCGACTCGACTTCCACTTCCACCGGCACGTCGGCGTGCAGCCAGAAGGCTTTTTCCACCGCGTTTTTGATCGAGCCGGAGGCGATGATGTGGTTTTCCTTGATCAGGAAGGCATCGGACAGCCCCAGCCGGTGGTTGCTGCCGCCCCCGCACAGCACGGCGTATTTCAGCGCGGTGCGCAGGCCGGGCAAGGTCTTGCGGGTATCGAGCAGGCGAGTCTGGGTGCCTTCCAGCAGAGCCACGTAGCGGCTGACCTCGGTCGCCACGCCGGAGAGCATCTGCACGAAGTTCAGCGCGGTGCGCTCGCCGGTCAACAGCACCCGCGCAGGGCCGCGCAGCCGGCAAAGCGGTTGGTTCGGTATCAGACGGTCGCCGTCTGCCACCAGCCACTCCACCTGCACCTGGTTGCCCAACTGAATAAAGACTTCGTTCAGCCAGCGGCGGCCGCAGAACACGCCGGCTTCGCGGGTAATGACGGTGGCTTCGGCCTGCTTGTCCGCCGGTAACAATTGCGCGGTAATATCGCGCCCGGCGTCAACTTCACCTCCTAGGTCTTCGCGCAGCGCCTGGGCGACGGAATAGGGAATATCACTTTCAATACGTTCAAGAAGCTCGGTGCGGCGACGGTCGGCACTGTAGCGGCGTGTCGGCATGGAAAACTCCGAAATGGACGGTTAGTTCGTAGGGGAACATGCTACTCTGTTGCAGGAATAAGTACCACCGCAGAGAGGTGTCTGATGCAGTTGGAAAATGGCTGGATTGTCGGGGTGACGCGAGTGGTTTCGCCGCACTGCGATCGGCGCCCGGATGACGAGCCGCCCTCGCTGCTGGTCATCCATAACATCAGCCTGCCGCCCGGCGAATTCGGTGGCCCCTATATCGACCAGCTGTTCACCGGCACGCTCGATCCCGCGCAGCACCCTTATTTCGCCGAGATCCATCAGCTGCGAGTGTCTGCGCACTGCCTGATCCGCCGCGACGGGGAGATCGTGCAGTATGTGCCCTTCGACCAGCGCGCGTGGCACGCGGGCGTTTCTCTGTATCAGGGGCGCGAACGGTGCAACGATTTCTCCATCGGCATCGAGCTGGAAGGCACCGACCAGTTAGCCTACACCGAGGCGCAATATCGCACGCTGCAGGCGGTCACCGCGCTGCTGGCCGAACATTATCCGCCGTTGGCGGCGCATATCGCCGGGCATTGCGATATCGCCCCCGGCCGCAAAACCGATCCCGGGCCGGCGTTCGATTGGGATCGCTATCTGGCATCTCTGGAACAACGCGGCGCGCCCGCCGACGCTATGCTTGAGACAAGAAAAAGGGAGAGGAATCGCTAATGACGCTGTTTACGCTGTTGCTGGTTTTGGCCTGGGAGCGCCTGTTCAAGCTGGGGGAACACTGGCAGCTGGATCATCGCCTCGAAGTGGTATTTCAGCGGCTGCATCGGGTTTCGCTGGCGCAGACGCTGGCGATGACCGCCGCCTGGATGGTGATCGTCTGGGGCGTTCTGTGGTTGTCGCACGGGTTATTCTTCGGCGTGGTGACGCTGCTGCTGTGGATCGTCATCGATCTGCTGTGCGTCGGCGCCGGCATCAAGCGCAAACACTATCGCGCCTACCTGAAAGCGGCGCGGCAGGGGGATACCCATGCCAGCGATCAGATGGCGGAAGAGCTGGCGTTGATCCACGGTTTGCCGGTGGACTGCAGTGAAGAGCTGCGTCTGCGCGAGCTGCAAAACGCGCTGCTGTGGATCAACTTCCGTTATTACCTGGCGCCGCTGTTCTGGTTCGTGGTCTTTGGGCCGTACGGGCCGATCGCGCTGGCGGGATATGCCTTCCTGCGCGCCTATCAAACCTGGCTGGCGCGCCACAATACGCCGCTGGAGCGTTCGCAGTCGGGCATCGATCATCTGCTGAACTGGCTGGACTGGATCCCGGTGCGTTTGGCCGGGGTGGCCTATGCGTTGTTCGGCCACGGCGAGCGCGCGTTGCCGGCCTGGTTCGCCTCACTCGGCGATCGGCATTCGTCGTCGTATCAGGTGTTGACGCGGCTGGCGCAGTTCTCGCTGGCGCGCGATCCGCATATGGACCCGGTGCAAACGCCGCGGGCGGCGGTGACGCTGGCGCGCAAGGTGACGATGATCATCGTGGTGGTGGTGGCGCTGTTGACCATTTACGGCACGCTGCTGTAAACCGCCGTGAAAAACAAAACGGGCGCCTCGGCGCCCGTTTCTTTTTGGCCATCCGGCCGGGATTACAGCTTGGCGAAGCAGCGACGCGCGGCGTCGATGGTGCGCTGGATGTCTTCCTTGCTGTGCGCCACGGACATGAAGCCCGCTTCGAAGGCGGACGGCGCGAGATACACCCCCTCTTCCAGCATCAGGTGGAAGAAGCGCTTGAAGCGTTCCACGTCGCACTGCATCACGTCCTGGTAGCAGGTGACCGCCGGCGCGTCGGTGAAGAACAGGCCGAACATGCCGCCGACGTTGTTGACCACCAACGGAATATTCTCTTCCTGCGCCGCGTGCAGCAGGCCAGCGGCCAGCATCTCGGTCAGTTCGGTCAGCGTCTGGTGCACGCCAACCTGCGACACTTCGGTCAGGCAAGCATAGCCCGCCGCCATGGCGATCGGGTTGCCGGACAGGGTGCCCGCCTGGTAGACCGGGCCGGTCGGTGCCAGCGCGTCCATCACCTCGCGACGGCCGCCGAAGGCGCCCACCGGCATGCCGCCGCCGATGATTTTGCCGAGGCAGGTCAGATCCGGCTCGACGCCGTAATAGGATTGTGCGCCGGCCAGCGCGACGCGGAAGCCGGTCATCACTTCGTCGATGATCAAGAGCGCGCCGTACTTGTCGCACAGGGCGCGCAGGCCCGGCAGGAATTCCGGCAGCGGCGGCACGCAGTTCATGTTGCCGGCGACCGGCTCGACGATGATACAGGCGATCTCGGACGGGTACTGTTCGAAGGCGGCGCGCACCGAATCCAGATCGTTATAGGTGCAGGTCAGGGTGTGTTTGGCGAAGTCGGCCGGCACGCCCGGTGAGTTCGGCTGGCCGAGGGTCAGCGCGCCGGAGCCGGCTTTCACCAGCAGGCAGTCGGCGTGGCCGTGGTAGCAGCCTTCGAACTTGATGATTTTATCGCGGTTGGTGTAGCCGCGCGCCAGGCGGATAGCGCTCATGGTGGCTTCGGTGCCCGAGTTCACCATGCGCACCATATCCATCGTCGGCACCAGCTCGGTGACCAGCTGCGCCATTTTGACTTCCATCTCGGTCGGCGCGCCGAAGCTCAGGCCGCGCTGCGCCGCTTCAATCACCGCGTCGCGGATCGCCGGGTGGTTATGCCCCAGCACCATCGGTCCCCAGGAACCGACATAGTCGATATAGGCCTTGCCGTCGGCATCGAACAGGTAAGCCCCGTCTGCGCGCTCGATAAACAGCGGCACACCGCCCACGCCGGTGAATGCACGCACCGGAGAGTTTACCCCGCCGGGGATCAACTGTTGCGCCTGGGCGTACAGACTTTCGGACTTGCTGTGTAGGCTCATAAATCGGCTCCTGGATTCTCTTTTGAATGATTTGACCGCGCTATTCTAGAGGAGAGCGCCGCGTTATGAAACGATCACAGTCAGATACCATTAACGGCAGCGCCCGCCGCCGGGTTGGGGTAGAATTATCGCCCTGCCTATTTGTATTACAAATTACCTGACGAATCACTCGCGATGACAGAATCACAATCACAGCCAGTCGGGACGTTGAGCCCGCGTCTTAGCCGCAGCGATGCGGTGCGCCAGTTTATCCGCCGCGATAAAACGCCGGTGGCGATCCTGTTGATGGCCGCGTTGGTGGGGACGCTGGCCGGTTTGCTCGGCGTGGCCTTCGATAAAGCGGTTGAGTGGGTGCAGCAGCAGCGGCTGGCTTCGCTGGCGCAGGTCGCCGACTTCTGGATCCTGGTGTGGCCGCTGGCGTTTATCTTGTCCGCCGCGCTGGCGGCGCTGGGTTATTACCTGGTGCGGCGCTTTGCGCCTGAGGCGGGCGGTTCGGGCATTCCGGAGATCGAAGGCGCGCTGGAGGAGCTGCGGCCGGTGCGCTGGTGGCGCGTGATACCGGTGAAATTCATCGGCGGCATGGGAACGCTGGGGGCGGGCATGGTGCTGGGGCGCGAAGGGCCTACGGTACAGATGGGCGGCAACGTCGGGCGCATGGTATTGGACGTGCTGCGCATTCGCGGCGCCGAGGCGCGCCATTCGCTGCTGGCGACCGGGGCCGCCGCCGGGCTGTCCGCCGCGTTCAACGCGCCGCTGGCCGGCATCTTGTTCATCATCGAAGAGATGCGGCCGCAATTTCGCTACAACCTGATCTCGATTAAAGCGGTGTTTATCGGCGTTATCATGTCGAGCGTGGTGTTCCAGCTGTTTAACGGCCAGGGCTCGGTGATCGCGGTCGGCAAACTTTCCTCGGCGCCCATCAACACCCTGTGGCTCTATCTGGTGCTGGGGGCGATATTCGGCGCGGTGGGCGTGGGATTCAACGCGCTTATCTTCCGCACCCAGGACATGTTCGCGCGCCTGCACGGCGGCCGAATGCGCAATGTCCTGCTGATGGGCGGGCTGCTCGGCGGCGTGTGCGGCATTCTGGGGCTGATTCAGCCAGAGGCGGCGGGCGGCGGCTTTGGGCTGATCCCGATCGCCGCGGCGGGCAATTACAGCGTCGGCATGTTGATGTTCATTTTCATTACCCGCATCTTCACCACGCTGCTGTGCTTCGGTTCCGGCGCGCCGGGCGGTATCTTTGCGCCGATGCTGGCGCTGGGCACGCTGTTCGGCACCGCCTTCGGGCTGGCGGGGGCGCATCTTTTCCCGCAATACGGCATCGAGGCGGGCACTTTCGCCATCGCCGGTATGGGGGCGCTGTTCGCCGCCACCGTGCGCGCCCCGCTGACCGGCATCGTGCTGGTGCTGGAAATGACCGACAACTACCAGCTGATTTTACCGATGATTATCACCTGCCTCGGCGCCACGGTAGTGGCGCAACTGCTCGGCGGCAAGCCGCTGTATTCGTCGATCCTGGCTCGCACGCTGCAACGGCAGGAGGCGCAGCTGGCACGGGAAGCGGCGGAGAAAACAGGTAAGGAAAATACAACAAATGCGGTGAATACTTGAACGCAACACTCAGGTATCGGATAATCGTTAATATTAATCAGGCAGCCATAGTAGCGCTCTGATGCTGAACAATGTTGGGAGTAAAGAGTATGAGTGATCAAACGGCACTGCCCCTGCAATTTACCGAGGCAGCAGCAAACAAGGTTAAGTTCCTGATTGCTGACGAAGAAAATCCTAACCTGAAGTTGCGGGTTTACATTACCGGCGGCGGCTGCAGCGGATTCCAGTACGGCTTCACTTTTGACGACAAGGTCAACGATGGCGACATGACCATCGAGAAGCAGGGCGTGGCGCTGGTGGTCGATCCGATGAGCCTGCAGTATCTGGTTGGCGGTTCGGTGGACTACACCGAAGGGCTGGAAGGGTCGCGTTTCGTGGTGACCAACCCGAATGCCAAAACTACCTGCGGTTGCGGTTCGTCGTTCAGCATCTGAGTTTGCCTGTCAGAACATCAACCCGCTCGCTTTCCAGCCGGCGGGTTTTTTTATGCCTACCACTCTACGAGGATCACTTCCGCACCATTCTGCTGCGTCGGTGGGGTGCGGATGATCTTCGGCTGCGCCGTCGCGTTGCTGCATTCGCCCCGCAGGGCGGCGGCTCAGCGTTCGAGAATAAAGGCGGGCAGCTTGAGGTGCCAGCGGATGGCCGCCAGCCGAATGGCCAGCGTGATGATCATGCCCAGCATCATGGCCTGTTGCAGCGGCATGTGGAAGGTGTAAAACGCCGTGGCGTGTACGATGCCGCCGATGATGCAGGCGGTGGCGTAAATTTCGGTGCGCAGGATCATCGGGATCTCGCGTGCCAGCACGTCGCGGATAATGCCGCCGCCGACGCCGGTGATCACCCCCATGCAGATTGCCACCAGCGGGCCGGTGCCGGCCGCGAAGGCTTTGTTGACGCCGATGCCGACGAACACCGCCAGCCCGACGGCGTCCAGCACCGGCAGCACCCACTTCGGCAGACGGCGCGGCTGGCGCACCAGCAGCAGCGTCAATATGCAGGTGATCATCGCTACCACCAGATCGGTGGGATCCTTGACCCAGAATACCGGTCCGTTGGCCAGTGCCATATCGCGGATGGTGCCGCCGCCGACCGCGGTAACCACGCCCAATACCAGCACGCCGAACGGATCCATGCGCAGCTTGCCGGCCAGCAATACACCGGAGACGGCGAACACCGCGGTGCCGAGAATATCCAGCCAGAACACCAGCATCAGCGGATCTCCGCCAGCTGGCGGCACAGTTGCTGCGCCGCCAACAGCAGCCGTGGCCCGCCGCGATTGAACCAGTCTTCATTCAGCGCGATCACCGGCACCTGCAGCTGCGGCGCCCAGAAGGCTTTCACATTGGCGGCCTCTTTCGCGCCGCCGGTGATGACGATGGCCTGGGGTTGGCGCGCCAGCACCTGCTCGCGGCTGATCTGCGGCCAAGGCGTGCGGCTGTCGGCGAAGACGTTCTGCGCGCCGCACAGCGCCAACACCTGGCTCTGCAGCGTGGCGCCGGAGCTGGTGAACAGCGGCTGGGTGCCGAACTGCAGCAACACGCGTCGCGGAGGATTATCGGCGTACTGTTGTCTGAGAGCAGCGAACTGACGGCGAAGGCCGGCGGCGGCCTGATGCGCCTGGTCCGGGTGCGGGCTGTATTGCGCCAGCTTATCCAGCAAGCCGGCGATCCCTTCGAGATTATCGGCGTCCGCATAGAAGATCGGGATGCCGAATGCGGCGAGCTGATCCAGCACGCGCTGCGGATTGCCGCCGCGCCAGGCGAGGATCAGATCCGGCTTGAGCGCCAGCACCCGCTCCAGGTTGATGCCCTGCCAGGAGGCCACCTGCTCCAGCCTGGCGGCCTGCGGCGGATAATCGGAATAGGCGCTCGCCGCCACCAGCACCTCGCCCATGCCGGCGGCATAGGCGAGTTCGGTCGCATTGGGCGCCAGGCTGATCACTCGCTGGGCGGCCCCGGCCGGCAGGGCTAGCCAGAACGCCAGCAGCCAGAGCGCCGAGGTGAAGCGCAGCCTCACATCAACCGCGCTTGGCCAGGGTTTGCAGCATGGCGTTGACCATCAGCGTAGACTGCTTGGCCGCTACCACCAGGAACTCGTCAAAGCTCATGTGCGACTCGCTGTCGGCGACGTCGGAAATGGCGCGCACCACCACGAACGGCGTGCCGAACAGATGGCAGACGTGGGCGATCGCCGCGGCTTCCATTTCCACGGCGGCGACGCGCGGGAAGGTGGCGCGGATGCGCGCCAGCGGCTCGGCGCCGTTGATGAAGGCGTCACCGCTGCAGATCAGGCCGCGCACCGCGTGCAGATCCAGCTGTTTGATGCAGCTTTCCGCCAGCGCGATCAGTGCGTCGTCGGCGACGAACGCCGCCGGGCAGCCGGCCATCTGGCCCGGCTCGTAGCCGAAGGCGGTGACGTCGGCGTCGTGGTAGCGCACTTCTTCGGACACCACGATGTCGCCCACGCGCAGCGTGCTGGCCAGGCCGCCGGCGGAGCCGGTATTGATCACCACGTCCGGGCTGCAGTGCTCCAGCAGCAGGGTGGTGCCCATGGCTGCGGAGACTTTGCCGATGCCGGATTTCAGCAGGGCCACTTCAACGCCGCCGATCTGGCCGGTGTAGATTTCGCAGCCCGCGCGCTGGATGGTTTGACGGTTTTCGATTTGATCGCGCAGCAGGGTGACTTCCTGCTCCATTGCGCCGATGATGCCTACTTTCATAAATAACACTCGCTGATTGGCCGTGAGAATTGCGGCATAGTCTATCATGGCTGTGTATCAGAGATAATGCGTTGCATCCGCCGCCGGGAATTGTTATCACGGGGGCAGGGCGCAACGGCGGAGAAACAGATGTCCGGGATCGACTTCAAGCAAAAAATCAGCTTCCAACGGCCTTTCAGCAAACCGATCGAGGCCGAGGAAGAGTACGACATCGTGCGGCAGTTCGAGAGCGATCGCGGGCGCATCGTCAACTCGGCCGCCATTCGCCGTTTGCAGCAAAAAACCCAGGTGTTTCCGCTGGAGCGCAACGCGGCGGTGCGCAGCCGCCTGACGCACTCGATGGAGGTGCAGCAGGTCGGGCGCCATATCGCCAAAGAGATCCTCAACCGCTTCAAACAGGCGGGTAAGATCGATGAATTCGGCCTGACCCGGCTACTCGATCCGTTTGAGAGCATCGTGGAAATGGCCTGTCTGATGCACGATATCGGCAATCCGCCGTTCGGTCACTTCGGCGAGTCGGCGATCAACGACTGGTTCGCCCAGCGGCTCGATCCTGCCAGCTGCGGCAGCGAGCCGGGCAGTCACGATCGCTGCCAGGTCGCGTCGCTGCGGCTGCATGAAGGGGAGAGCGATCTGAACCGGCTGCGCAGCCGGATCCGTCAGGATCTCAGCCATTTCGAGGGCAACGCCCAGGCGATCCGCATGGTGTACAGCCTGCTGAAACTCAATCTGACCTACGCGCAGGTCGGCTGCATTTTGAAATACACCCGCCCGGCTTATTGGGCGGGCGACATCCCCGCCAGCCACAGCTATTTGATGAAAAAGCCCGGCTATTATCTGGCGGAAGAAGCCTTTGTCGATCGGCTGCGGCGCGAGCTGCACATGGGCGAGTTCGATCGTTTTCCGCTGACCTACATCATGGAGGCCGCCGACGATATCTCATACTGCGTGGCCGATCTGGAAGACGCGGTGGAGAAGAGCATTTTCACCGTCGAGCAGCTGTATCAGCACCTGATTCAGGAGTGGGGCGAGGTGGCGCCGGGCGATCTGTTCGACAAGACCGTCGCCAGCGCGTTTCGCAAGATCGACCGCGGCGGCGCGCGGCGCAGCGCGGAAGATCAGTTCTTCATGTATCTGCGGGTGTTTACCGTGGCGCGGCTGGTGCCGCACGCGGCGCAGCGCTTTATCGACAATCTTGACGCGGTTTATCAGGGCAGTTTCAATCAGGCGCTGCTGGAAGATTCCAGCCCTGCCTATCAGCTACTGAAAATATTTAAAAATGTGGCGTTCAAGCACGTGTTCAACCACCCGGAGGTCGAGCAGCTCGAGCTGCAAGGCTACCGGGTGATCAGCGGCCTGCTGGACATTTACAGCCCGCTGCTGGCGATGTCGCTGGCGGACTTCAGCCGGTTGGTGCGCGAGGACAGCCATCGCGCTTACCCGATCGAAACGCGCCTGTTCCACAAGCTGTCCACCAAGCATCGGCTGGCTTATGTGGAAGCGGTAGAAGGGCTGCAGCATTTATCGCCGGAGCAGCAAACCATTCGGGAATATTATTTCCGCGCGCGTTTATTGCAGGACTATATCAGCGGAATGACCGACCTTTATGCCTATGATGAATATCGTCGATTAATGGCGGCGGAATAATTAAGCGGAGGAATAATTATCAGCAATTCCAACCGGTTGGCTGTCTCGAGTTTTGTAAAGACGAACAATATTTGTTTACTATTGCCAATCATCTGTGCCGGAACTTCGGGCTATTAATTAACTCTGAATAAGCACGCAAGACAGCCATTCTTTTTTGAACGACTTTATAAGAGACACACAGATGAAAAAAACCGCATTAGTTCTGAGCGCACTGGCATTCAGCATCGGTATGGCGATGGGCCCGGTTACGGCCAGCGCCGCTGAAACCGCGTCTTCCAGCACCCAGCAGTTGCCGAGCCTGGCGCCGATGCTGGAGAAGGTGATGCCTTCCGTCGTGAGCATTAACGTTGAGGGCAGCACCACGGTCAATACGCCGCGCATGCCGCAACAGTTCCAACAGTTCTTCGGTGAAGATTCGCCGTTCTGCCAGGACGGTTCACCGTTCCAGGGCTCGCCGATGTGTCAGGGCGCTGAACAGCCCGGACCGGATGGCCAGCAGCCGCAGGGCACGCAGCAGAAATTCCAGGCGCTGGGCGCTGGGGTGGTTATCGATGCCGCCAAGGGCTATGTGGTGACCAACAATCACGTGGTGGACAACGCCAACAAGATCCAGGTGCAACTGAGCGACGGCCGCCGTTTCGACGCCAAAGTGATCGGCAAGGATCCGCGTTCCGACATCGCCCTGATCCAGCTGAAAGACTTCAAGAACCTGACGGCGATCAAGATGGCGGACTCCGATCAGCTGCGCGTCGGCGATTACACCGTGGCGATCGGCAACCCGTACGGGCTGGGTGAAACCGCCACCTCGGGCATCGTGTCCGCCCTGGGGCGCAGCGGCCTGAACATCGAAAACTACGAAAACTTTATCCAGACCGATGCGGCAATCAACCGCGGCAACTCCGGCGGCGCGCTGGTTAACCTGAACGGCGAGCTGATCGGCATCAACACCGCGATCCTGGCGCCGGACGGCGGCAACATCGGCATCGGCTTCGCCATTCCGAGCAATATGGTGAAAAACCTGACGGCGCAAATGGTCGAGTATGGCCAGGTGAAACGCGGCGAGCTGGGCATCATGGGCACCGAGCTGAACTCTGAGCTGGCCAAGGCGATGAAGGTCGACGCGCAGCGCGGCGCCTTCGTCAGCCAGGTAATGCCGAAATCTTCCGCCGCGAAGGCGGGCATCAAGGCCGGTGACGTGATCGTCACCATGAACGGCAAGGCCATCTCCAGCTTCGCCTCGTTCCGGGCAGAGATTGGCACGTTGCCGGTCGGCAGCAAGATGTCGCTGGGCATTATTCGCGACGGCAAGCCGATAACGATTGACGTCACGTTGGAGCAAAGCGCGCAGACCCAGGTGGCCTCGGGCAATATCTACACCGGCATTGAAGGCGCCGAGCTGAGCAATACCCAGGTCGGCAACGTGAAAGGCGTCAAGGTCGACAGCGTGAAAGCCGGCAGCGCCGCCGCACGCATCGGCCTGAAAAAGGGCGACGTGATCCTGGGCGTGAACCAACAGCCGATCCAGAACCTGGGCGAGCTGCGTAAAATCCTCGACAGCAAACCGTCGGTGCTGGCGTTGAATATTCAGCGCGGCGATAGCCAACTGTACCTGCTGGCGCAGTGATAAACGTCAGGCGCTAAAAGCAACAAAGGCACGCTACGGCGTGCCTTTTTGCATTATGGCCTGAGGATTCAGGCCGGTTGCGCCAGATGCGCACGCGCCGCGTGGATCACCAGTTCAATCTCATCCAACAGCTCCAGCCACTCCGGCTCCAGCTCGTCGTTGGTGATGCCCTGGCGCAGCTGCCGCTCGAGGTAGAAACACAGCTGCTTGAGGCGCGGCACGCCGCTGTAGCTGCAGCTGCCGTGCAGCTTATGGACCAGGTCGAGGATCTCGTCGTCGTGTTGCCCCTCGAGCAGCGCCTGCACCCGTTCGCGCACCTGCGGCAGGAAATCGAGCAGCATTTGCAGCAGATCGCGCGCCAGATCCGGTTTATTGGCCGCCTGGCGCAGCGCCAGCGGCCAGTCGAGCGACAGCGGGGCATCGTCGGCGACGGCGCTTTCCACGTCGCCGCTGTGGTAGCGCGACAGCACGCGGGTCAGCATTTTCTCGTCGATCGGCTTGGCCAGGTAGTCGTCCATCCCCGCCTGCAGCAGATGCTCGCGTTCGCCGCTGGCGGCATGGGCAGTGACGGCGACGATCGGCGTGGAGTTGTGGTGCGGCAGTTGGCGGATCAGTTCGCTGGCGTGAATGCCGTCCATCTTCGGCATTTGAATGTCCATCAGGATCAGATCCAGCACGTTGTTGCGCGCCAGCGCCAGCGCTTCCTCACCGCTCTCGCACAGCAGCGTTTTTTCCACCTGTTCGCCCAGCAGCGTGCCGATCAGCTTCAGGTTGGCCGGGTTGTCGTCGACCGCCATCACCGTCAGCGGCAGACGTTTACGCTCAGGCGGGGCGGCGAGCCGATCGGGCGTTTCCATTCTCAGCAGCGGGAACAGACGCGTGCTGGTGATAGGCTTGATCAGGCAGCCGAGCGCGCCTTGTTGCTTAAGCAGCTCGGCGTCGATCTGCGCCTGGCACGGCAGCGCCAGAATGACCCGATCGGCCAGCTTCAGCGAGGCCAACAATTTGTCCTGATGCTGCGCCATGTTGTCGCGGAACGGGATCGGCACGCCGGCCAGCAGGAAATCGTAATGGCCTGACGGCAGCTGGCCCAGCGTCGGCGAGTGGGTGATCACCAGCTGCGTGACGCTGAGCATGTTGAGCGTCGCCTGTGCCGCCGTCGGGTTGGACTCGATGTAGGCGAGCGTTTTGCCGTTCAGGTCCGGCAGGTTCGGCGCCAGCGACAGCATGCCCTCGTTCAGATCCAGCGTGATGTGGAACCAGAAGGTCGAGCCGCGATTCAGCTGGCTGTGGAAGCAGATGTCGCCGCCCATTTCCTTCACCAGCTTTTGCGTGATCACCAACCCCAGCCCGGTGCCGCCGTGGCGGCGGGAGATGCTGGCGTCCGCCTGGCGGAACGCCTGGAACAGCTGCGACTGCTGGCGTTCGGAGATGCCGATGCCGGTGTCGTGGATCTGCACTTCCACTTCCACCCGGCGCTCCAGCTGTTTGCGCAGCTCGACGCGAATATCGATATTGCCGGTTTCGGTGAACTTGATGGCGTTGCCCAGCAGGTTGGTGATGATTTGCTGCAGGCGCAGCGAGTCGCCGATCACCTGCTCCGGCACGTCGTTGTGCACATCCAGCGTCAGCTCCAACCCTTTGTCATGGGCGCTGGGGGCCAGCAGCACCACCACTTCGTCCAGCGTTTCGCGCAGGGCGAACGGAATATGCTCCAGCACCAGTTTGCCGGCCTCCAGCTTGGAGAAGTCCAGCACGTCATTGATGATGGTCAGCAGGTTGTTGGCCGAGCGCTCGATGGTCTGCAAATAGTCGGTTTGGGTCGCGCTCAGATCGGTTTTCAGCATCTGGCGGGTAAAACCGATCACGCCGTTGAGCGGGGTACGCAGCTCGTGTGACATGTTGGCCAGGAATTCGGACTTGATGCGCGCCGCCTCCTGCGCGCGTTTTTTCGCCAGATCCAGTTCGACGTTCTGGATCTCCATCTGCTCCAGCGTTTCACGCAGGTCAGACGTGGCTTGATCGATGTTCTGCTGCATCTCTTCGTGATAGGCGGTGAGCGACATCGCCATCGAGTTGATGCCGTTCTTCAGCATGTGCAGCTCGCCGAGCATGTAGCCCTCCACGCGGCTGTCGAGCTGGCCGCGGCGGATGCGATCGACGGTGTTCACCATGTTGCGGATCGGGCCGGTCACGTCGCGCATCAGGCGGTAAGCGAACAGGATGGCGATGCACATGCACAGCAGCAGCAGCAGGGTGGAGACGAACACCTCTTTATACTGCTGCAGCCGCACCGACTGCAGATCCAGCTCGATCGCCACATAGCCCAGGTTGTTGTCGGGGTGGCTGCCGCCGTCGGCGGTTTCATCCGGATACTGATTTTCCGACAGGATCGGCGTGCGCAGGATCAGCGAATCGCCGCGCCGGGTGAGCATCAGTTCGGTGGGCAACGGCACGCCTTTCGGCAACTGCAGCTGAGCGAAGTTGTGGTGATAATTGGAGGTGACGAACAGGTTGTTCTGCGCATCGAACACGGTGATCGAACGCACGATGTCCGAATGGCGGCGGTGCAGCAGGCTGACCAGTTGCCTGACCGATTCGCGGCTGCGGAACGTCATGCCGTACTCGCTGGCTACCGCCAGCGGCTCGATGATGCTGGCGCCGGCATCGACCAATTGCTCCTGCAGCTCGTTATAGCGGTGCACCACAAAGAAGGTGCTGAGCAGCAAACCAATCAGCAAGGTCGGGGCCAGAATCAGGATCATCATGCGCGCACGCAGGCTGTATTTGGTCATGGGATTCCAATGTGGGAGAATTGACAGCTGACACTAGCTTAATGAACCAGCACACAATCGACAAATATGGCGCAATTCTACTCTCCCAAACGCCGCGTGACGACCCGGCAGAGCTCACAAATCTTCACCGTGACGGTGAGCGATCTCGATACTTTCGGCCAGGGCGTGGCGCGCCACGACGGCAAAGCGGTGTTCGTGCCGGGCGTATTGCCGGGCGAGCAGGCGGAAATCCAGCTGACCGAAGACAAGCGCCAGTTCGCCAAAGGCAAGCTCAAGCGCCTGCTGAGCCGCAGCCCGCAGCGGGTGGAGCCGCGCTGCCCGCATTTCGGCGTGTGCGGCGGCTGCCAGCAGCAACATGCGGATGAGGCGCTGCAACAGCAGAGCAAGGCGGCGGCGCTGGTGCGCATGATCGCCCGCGAAACCGGAGTAACCCCGCAACAGGAACCGGTGATCGCCGGCCCGGAATACGGCTATCGCCGCCGCGCCCGCCTGAGCCTGGCGTGGCAGCCGAAGCTGCAGCGCCTGATGATGGGGTTTCGACAGGCGGCCTCCAGCGAGCTGGTGGCGGTGGAGCACTGCCCGGTGCTGCGCCCGGAGCTGGAACAGCTGCTGGCGCCGGTGCGCGCCTGCCTGAGCGGGCTGCAGGCGGTGCGGCGGCTGGGGCATGTGGAGCTGGTGCTGGCGGATAATGGTCCGCTGCTGGTGCTGCGCCATCTCGATGCCCTGAAAGAGGCGGATCGCCAGGCGCTGTTGGCGTTTGGCGAGCGGGAAAAGGTCGCCGTTTATCTGGCGCCGGACAGCGATCGGGTGGAAAAACTGTGCGGTGAAACGCCGTATTATCAGGTTGACGGGCTACGCTTAGACTTCAGTCCGCGCGACTTTATTCAGGTCAATGACGCCGTAAACCAACAAATGGTGGCGCAGGCCCTTGAATGGCTCGACATTCAACCCAATGATCGGGTGCTGGACCTGTTCTGCGGCATGGGGAATTTCACCCTGCCGCTGGCGCGCCGCGCCGCTGCGGTGGTGGGCATCGAAGGTGTTGCCACGCTGGTAGCGAATGGGCAATATAATGCACATAAGAATAAGCTGAATAATGCGTCGTTCTTCCATGAGAATCTGGAGGACGACGTTGAGCGGCAACCTTGGGCAGCACAAGGGTTTGATAAGGTGATGCTGGATCCCGCCCGCGCCGGTGCGGCCGGGGTGATGTCACACATTGTAAAACTGGCGCCGGCGCGGGTGGTGTATGTTTCCTGTAACCCCACCACGCTGGCTCGCGACAGCAAAGTGCTGTTGAACGCCGGTTATCGTCTTGCGCGCGTGCGGATGTTGGATATGTTTCCGCACACGGGGCATCTTGAATCAATGGCGCTGTTTATCAACGAGCGCGCGCCAGAGGTCGCTGCAAAGTAGGGAGAAGTTATGGTTGCGGTAAGAAGTGCACATCTGAATACGGCGGGTGAGTTCGCTCTCGATGAGTGGATCGCCGGCTTGGGGCTACCCAACCCGCAGTCATGTGAGCGATTGGCCGCAACCTGGCGTTATTGTGAGCAGCAGACCCAAAACCATCCCGACGCCTCGCTGCTGTTGTGGCGCGGCCTGGAGATGGTGGAAATCCTCTCGACGCTGAGCATGGACAACGACAGCATGCGCGCCGCGCTGCTGTTCCCGCTGGTGGATGCCGGCATCGTGCAGGAAGAGATCCTGACGGAAACGTTCGGCAAGGGCATCGTCGCCCTGGTGCATGGCGTGCGGGACATGGACGCTATTCGCCAACTGAAAGCCACCCAAAACGACTCGATGGCCTCCGAACAGGTCGACAACGTGCGCCGCATGCTGCTGGCGATGGTGGAGGATTTCCGCTGCGTCGTCATCAAGCTGGCGGAGCGCATCGCCCACCTGCGCGAGGTGAAAGACGCGCCGGAAGACGAACGCGTGCTGGCGGCGAAAGAGTGTTCCAACATCTATGCGCCGTTGGCTAACCGGCTCGGCATCGGCCAGCTGAAGTGGGAGCTGGAGGATTTCTGCTTCCGCTACCTGCACCCGGAAGAATACAAGCGCATCGCCAAGCTGCTGCATGAGCGCCGCATCGATCGCGAACAGTTCATCGACGATTTCGTCGCCGGGCTGCGCGCCGAGATGGCCAAAGAAGGCATTCGGGTGGAGATTTACGGCCGGCCGAAACACATCTACAGCATCTGGCGCAAGATGCAGAAAAAGCACCTGGCGTTCGACGAACTGTTCGACGTGCGCGCGGTGCGCATCGTGGCGGAGCGTCTACAGGATTGCTACGCGGCGTTGGGCATCGTGCATACCCACTTCCGCCACCTGCCGGACGAGTTCGACGACTACGTCGCCAACCCGAAACCCAACGGCTACCAGTCGATCCACACCGTGGTGCTGGGGCCGCGCGGCAAAACCGTCGAGATTCAGATCCGCACCCGGCAAATGCATGAAGACGCCGAGCTGGGCGTGGCCGCACACTGGAAGTACAAAGAGGGCGCGGGGGTTACCGTGCGCTCCGGCTATGAAGAGCGCATCGCCTGGCTGCGTAAGCTGATCGCCTGGCAGGAAGAGATGGCGGACTCCGGCGAGATGCTCGACGAAGTGCGCAGCCAGGTGTTCGACGATCGGGTCTATGTATTTACCCCGAAAGGCGACGTGGTCGATCTGCCGGCCGGCTCCACGCCGCTCGATTTCGCCTACCACATTCACAGCGACGTTGGTCACCGCTGCATCGGCGCCAAGATCGGCGGCCGCATCGTGCCGTTTACCTATCAGCTGAAGATGGGCGATCAGATTGAGATCATCACCCAGAAACAGCCGAACCCGAGCCGCGACTGGCTGAACCCGAACCTGGGCTACGTGACCACCAGCCGCGGGCGCTCGAAGATCCACAACTGGTTCCGCAAGCAGGATCGCGACAAGAACATTCTTGCCGGCCGCCAGATGCTGGACAACGAGCTGGAACACCTCGGCATCAGCCTGAAAGAGGCCGAGAAGCTGCTGATCCCGCGCTACAACATGAACTCGCTGGACGAGGTGCTGGCGGCGATCGGCGGCGGGGACATTCGCCTGAACCAGATGGTGAATTACCTGCAGGGCAAGTTCAACAAGCCGAGCGCCGAAGAGCAGGATCGCGAGGCGCTGCGCCAGCTGGTGCAGCAGAAAGCGCCGCCGCCGGCCCGCAACAAGGATAACGGCCGCGTGGTGGTGGAGGGCGTGGGCAACCTGATGCACCACATCGCCCGCTGCTGCCAGCCGATCCCGGGCGACGACATCGTCGGCTTTATCACCCAGGGGCGCGGCATCTCGATCCACCGTGCGGACTGCGATCAGCTGGCCGATTTGCAATCGCATGCGCCGGAGCGCATCGTCGATGCGGTGTGGGGAGAAAGCTACTCCAGCGGTTATTCGCTGGTGGTGCGCGTGATGGCCAACGATCGCAGCGGGCTGCTGCGCGATATCACCACCATTCTGGCCAACGAAAAGGTCAACGTGCTGGGCGTCGCCAGCCGCAGCGATACCAAGAAGCAGTTGGCCACCATCGATATGGACATTGAAATTTATAACCAGCAGGTGCTGGGCCGGGTGCTGGCGAAGCTGAACCAGCTCCCGGACGTGATAGACGCCAAGCGTCTGCACGGCAACTAACTCCTGCGCCTTTCGGGCCGCATCCGAGGTTGATGCGGCCCGAACTCCATCAGTTCCGGCGGACATGTCCGTGCGCCCCCATTTTCTCAGAGATTTTTTATGACTCAATCCACTTCGCTGCAGCGCCTGCTGAACATCATGAAAACGCTGCGCGACCCGCAGAACGGTTGCTCATGGGACCGTAAGCAAACCTTCGCCACCATCGCGCCCTACACGCTGGAAGAGACTTACGAAGTGCTGGACGCCATCGAACGGCAGGACTACGCCGATCTGCGCGACGAACTGGGCGACTTGCTGTTCCAGGTGGTGTTCTACGCCCAGATGGGGCAGGAACAGGGGCTGTTCGATTTTGATGAGGTGTGTACCGCCATCAGCGACAAGCTGGAGCGCCGTCATCCGCACATCTTCGGCGACGCCGAGGGCGGAGACAGCGAAGCCGTGGCGGCGCGCTGGGAGCAGCTCAAGGCCGGCGAGCGCGCCGAAAAAGCGCTGCACTCAGTGCTGGACGACATTCCGCAGGCGTTGCCGGCGTTGATGAAGGCGCACAAGATCCAAAAACGCTGCGCCTCGGTCGGCTTCGACTGGAACACGCTGGGGCCGGTGCTGGACAAAGTGTATGAAGAGATCGACGAAGTGATGCACGAAGCCCGCCAGGCGGTGGTCGATGAGCGTAAACTGGAAGAGGAGATCGGCGATCTGCTGTTCGCCACGGTGAACCTCTCGCGCCATTTGGGCCACAAGGCCGAGAACGCATTGCAGGCGGCCAACCGCAAGTTCGAACGCCGCTTCCGCGAGGTGGAGGCGATCGTCAAGCAACGCGGGCTGCGGCTTGAAGACGCCACGCTGGAGCAGATGGAAGACGCCTGGCAGCAGGTGAAACGCCAGGAAAGTTGAATCGCTGCAACGACAATGTTGAATGTTGATCACAAACAAGGTTCACTCAAGCTGAAACGGTTAAGCTTACGGTCAGGTCACAGGCGCAGGGCTGCCGTCGGCAGCAAAAGGCCAACAAACTGAAATCTAAGGTGTTTTATCGCTCGAGAGGGGCGGTAAAAAGAAATTTTCTCCGCTAACTCTTTGTATTTCCTGGAGGGTTTTGGGCGCGCCGGCGGAGTAAACCCTGATGAACACGGGAGGGCGGCCGAGATGATGGACAGCAAAACGATCGTTTGTAGGTCAGGAGAGGTTCGGGTATACTACTTTCCCGTCCTGGTTCTTCCATCGTCTTTAAACCTAAACTCTCAGGTTCAGCATGACAACTAATTATATTTTTGTGACCGGCGGGGTCGTATCCTCTCTGGGTAAAGGCATTGCCGCAGCCTCTCTGGCGGCTATTCTTGAAGCCCGTGGCCTCAACGTTACCATCATGAAACTGGACCCGTACATCAACGTGGATCCGGGCACCATGAGCCCGATTCAGCATGGGGAAGTTTTCGTCACCGAAGACGGCGCAGAAACCGATCTGGATTTGGGTCACTACGAGCGCTTCATCCGCACCAAAATGTCGCGTCGCAACAACTTCACCACCGGCCGCATCTACTCCGACGTGCTGCGTAAAGAACGCCGCGGCGACTATCTGGGCGCGACCGTGCAGGTCATTCCGCACATCACCAACGCGATCAAAGAACGCATCATCGAAGGCGGCGAAGGCCATGATGTGGTGCTGGTGGAAATCGGCGGCACCGTCGGCGATATCGAATCGCTGCCGTTCCTCGAAGCCATCCGTCAGATGGCGGTGGAAGTGGGCCGCGAGCACACCCTGTACATGCACCTGACGCTGGTGCCGTACATGGCGGCGGCGGGCGAAGTGAAAACCAAGCCGACCCAGCATTCCGTAAAAGAGCTGCTTTCCATCGGTATTCAGCCTGATGTGCTGATTTGCCGTTCCGACCGCGCGGTTCCTGCTAACGAACGCGCGAAAATCGCGCTTTTCTGCAACGTGCCGGAAAAAGCGGTTATCTCTCTGAAAGACGTTGATTCTATTTATAAAATCCCAGGCCTATTGAAATCTCAGGGGCTGGACGATTATATTTGTAAACGATTCAGCCTGAACGCGCCGGAAGCCAACCTGGCCGAATGGGAACAGGTGATCTACGAAGAAGCCAATCCGGGCGGCGAAGTGACCATCGGTATGGTCGGCAAATACGTTGAGTTGCCGGACGCCTACAAGTCGGTGATCGAAGCGCTGAAGCACGGCGGGCTGAAAAACCGTCTGACCGTGAACATCAAGCTGATCGACTCGCAGGACGTGGAAACCCGCGGCGTGGAAGTGCTGAAAGGGCTGGACGCGATCCTGATCCCGGGCGGCTTCGGCTACCGCGGCGTGGAAGGCAAAGTGATGACCGCACGCTATGCGCGCGAGAACAACATTCCTTACCTGGGCATTTGCCTGGGCATGCAGGTGGCGTTGATGGAGTTCGCTCGCAACGTGGCGGGGATGGAGAACGCCAACTCCACCGAGTTTATGCCAGACTGTAAGTACCCGGTGGTGGCGTTGATCACCGAATGGCGCGATGAAGACGGCAACGTCGAAGTGCGCAGCGAAGAAAGCGATTTGGGCGGCACGATGCGCGTAGGTGGCCAACAGTGCAACCTGAGCGACAACAGCCTGGTGCGTCAGCTGTACGGCGAACCGACCATTGTCGAGCGTCATCGTCACCGTTACGAAGTTAACAACATGCTGTTGAAGCAGATCGAAGCCGCAGGGCTGCTTGTCGCCGGTCGTTCCGCCGACAACAAGCTGGTCGAGATCATTGAACTGCCGAATCACCCGTGGTTTGTGGCCTGTCAATTCCACCCGGAATTTACATCGACGCCGCGTGATGGGCATCCGCTGTTCGCCGGCTTCGTGAAAGCCGCAGGCGAGCATCAGAAGCGCCAGGTGAAATAAAATATTTGGTAGGCGGCGCGCGGTGAGAACCGCGCGCTGTTTGTCTGGAGTTTTAGTTTAACTTGTACTGAGGAAAACCTAATGTCCAAAATCGTTAAAGTCATCGGTCGTGAAATCATCGACTCCCGCGGTAACCCGACTGTTGAAGCCGAAGTTCATCTGGAAGGCGGTTTCGTCGGCCTGGCTGCTGCGCCGTCAGGTGCTTCTACCGGTTCCCGCGAAGCGCTGGAACTGCGTGACGGTGACAAGTCTCGTTTCCTGGGTAAAGGCGTACTGAAAGCCGTTGCTGCAGTAAACGGTCCGATTGCTCAGGCAGTACTGGGTAAAGATGCCAAAGACCAGGCGAACATCGACAAGATCATGATCGAGCTGGACGGCACCGAAAACAAATCCAACTTCGGCGCCAACGCCATTCTGGCGGTTTCCCTGGCAGCAGCGAAAGCGGCCGCAGCCTCTAAAGGCATGCCGCTGTACGAGCACATCGCTGAACTGAACGGCACCCCAGGCAAATTCTCCATGCCACTGCCGATGATGAACATCATCAACGGCGGCGAGCACGCTGACAACAACGTCGACATTCAGGAATTCATGATTCAGCCGGTTGGCGCGAAGACCCTGAAAGAAGCGGTGCGCATCGGTTCCGAAGTGTTCCACCACCTGGCGAAAGTTCTGAAAGCCAAAGGCATGAACACCGCCGTGGGCGACGAAGGCGGCTACGCGCCAAACCTGGGTTCCAACGCCGAAGCGCTGGCGGTTATCGCTGAAGCGGTAAAAGCGGCGGGCTACGAGCTGGGCAAAGACGTCACTCTGGCGATGGACTGCGCGGCTTCCGAATTCTACAAAGACGGTAAATACGTGCTGGCCGGCGAAGGCAACAAAGCCTTCACTTCCGAAGAGTTCACTCACTTCCTGGAAGAGCTGACCAAACAGTACCCAATCGTGTCTATCGAAGACGGCCTGGATGAATCCGACTGGGCGGGCTTCGCTTACCAGACCAAAGTGCTGGGCGACAAAATCCAGCTGGTGGGCGACGATCTGTTCGTGACCAACACCAAGATCCTGAAAGAAGGCATCGAGAAAGGCATCGCTAACTCCATCCTGATCAAGTTCAACCAGATCGGTTCTCTGACCGAAACGCTGGCGGCTATCAAGATGGCGAAAGACGCGGGCTACACTGCGGTGATCTCTCACCGTTCCGGTGAAACCGAAGACGCAACCATCGCCGACCTGGCGGTAGGGACTGCAGCTGGCCAGATCAAAACCGGTTCCATGAGCCGTTCTGACCGCGTTGCCAAGTACAACCAACTGATCCGCATCGAAGAAGCGCTGGGTGACCGTGCGCCGTTCAACGGCCTGAAAGAAGTTAAAGGCCAGTAAGTTCGACCGATTCGGTTGCTAAATAAAAACCCGCCGCGGCGGGTTTTTTTATGGCTGACGTCCCGATGTTAATCCTGTTTTATTTATTAACAATCGCTGCGTTTACCCTAATAAATTTATTGTGCAGTTTTCTTGCCGGTTTTTATATTCCGTTTTTATTTGCTTTATAATTATTCGTTACTAGACTGCCAATAAGGCGGCGTTATTTTTTTCTTGCCGTTAAATATCGCCATCATCGTAATGCGTTCTTTCATACTGCCGGGTTTCGGCTGGGGGAGGGCCAGATGCGACAGCGAGTCGTCATTGTCGGCGGTGGAACCGGCGGCACCATGCTAGCCAATCTGCTGGCCGTGAAATTGCACTGGGAAATTCTCAATAATAAAGTTGAGTTATTAATGATTTCGGATTCGCCGCTGCATTATTACAAGCCGGCGTTTATGTATGTTGCATTCAATAATTTTTTCAAGCAGGAGCTCACGCGTTCACAGCGGAGTTTATTGCGGCCGGAAATACAGTTTGTCGTCGATAAAGCGGAATCTTTTGATTTAAAACAGCGGTATATCATTACGCAAAGCGGCAAGCATTATCCGTATGACTTCCTGGTTTTCGCCACCGGCTGCGTGCCCTGGCCAGAGCGAATCGAAGGGTTGGCGCAGGCGGGCGATCATTTCTACCAGTATCAGGCCGCGCGACGGTTGGCGCATAAGCTGGCGACGATCGAGAAAGGCCGCATTTTCATCACCGTGTCCTTCCCTGAAACGCCTAATGTGCCCCATCAGTGCGGCATCGCGCCGATTGAAACCACCCTGATGCTGGACGACTACCTGCGGCGGCGCGGCGTGCGCAAGGCGGTGGAGATCGTTTATACCTACCCAACCATTTCTCAACTGCTGCGCAACTGTCTGTTTTTACAGCGCCCGACCGGCGAAGCGCTGCCCGCCATTTTTGCCGCGCGCGACATTCGCCACCAGCGTGGGTTTACCCTCAGCCGGGTGGACGTTCAGCGCAACATCGCCTATTCCGCCGAGGGGGAAGAACAGCCGTTCGACATTCTGATGGCGACGCCGCCCATCCGTGCAGTGGAGGCGGTGCGCAATACCGGGTTGAGCGAGAGCCAAAACGGCGAAGGCTGGCTGCCGACCGATCATCAAACGCTGCAGGTCTACGGCCAGCAGGGGGTGTATGTCATAGGCGATACCGTGGATTTGCCGGTCAGCAAGGCCGGCGGCTCTTGCCATAATCAGGCGCCGGTCATTGCCGACAACATCGTGGCGGAAATGCGGCTGGGCCAAACCGTGAGCCATTATGACGGCAAGGTGCAGGCGGTCGCGCAAATGGGGCTGAATGCCGGCATGCCGCTGGTGTACGACTACCGTCACGACGTGCTGCCGACGCCCGCCACCAAGGCGGGCGGCATGCTGCGCAACGGGTTCAACCGCGGCCTTTACTGGGCCACGGTAAGGGGGCTGATATGACGGAAAGCACGGTGCACGCGGCGGACCTGCAATCATTGGCGGCGTTGCTCGAGAAACTGCAGCCGCTGCTGGCGGGCGGCCGTTTGGATAACGTGGTCGATCTGTTGTCGCTGCTGTCGGACGCGGTGGACATCGCCGACAACGCGCTGGTGGAGAAACTGGCCGGCGTCTTTGAAGGTTTGGTGACCATCGGTTGGGAAGGCGGAACGGCGCTGCAGATGGCGCACAGCGAGCTGCAATTGAATCCTCCGCCGGCCAGTTTTCGCGCGCTGTACGCCTTGCTGAAGCAGCCGGATACCCTGCTGGGGTTGACGCTGCTGCTGCGTACTTTACAAATCATCGGCCAGCGCACGCGAGACAGCGCATTGCCGCCGGCCCTTTCGGATGAATCAAAAAATTAAGCTTTACCCACTCAGGTAAGGAGTTGTGTTATGTCCGCTACAGCAGTTGGCCACGACTTTGCCACCCGGGCTATTCATTACGGCTACGATCCGCAGCGGTATCAGGGGGCACTGTCTCCGCCGGTGTTTATGAGCTCTACGTTTGCTTTTCCCACTGCGGAATACGGCGGCGCCTGCTTTGCCGGCACCGAGCCGGGGTACTTTTACTCGCGCATCGCCAATCCGACGTTAAACCTGCTCGAGCAACGCATCGCCAACCTGGAGGAGGGGGAGGCGGCGGTGGCGTTCGCTTCCGGCATGGGGGCGATCACCGCCTGTTGCTGGACGCTGCTCAGACCGGGCGATGAGCTGATTGTCGACGAAACCGTGTATGGCTGCACCTTCAGCTACTTTCATCATGGCCTGGCGCGCTTTGGCGTCAAGATAACCCACGTTGATCTGACCCGGCCGGAGCGGCTGGCGGCGGCCATTGGACCGCGTACCCGCCTGGTGTATTGCGAAACGCCGGCCAATCCCAATATGCGTTTGATCGATATCGCCGCCGTGGCGGAGATTGCCCATCGGCATCAGGCGCTGTTGCTGGTGGACAACACCTATTGCACGCCCTATCTGCAGCGGCCTTTGGCGCTAGGCGCCGATATCGTGGTGCACTCGGCGACCAAGTACCTCGGCGGACACGGCGATCTCCTGGCCGGAATAGCGGTGACGCGTCAGGCGTTGGCCGAAGCGATCCGTCTGGAGGGGCTAAAGGACATGACCGGGGCGGTACTGTCGGCGCAGGATGCCGCGCTGGTGCTGCGCGGGATGAAAACCCTGCCGCTGCGCATGGATCGTCATTGCGATAACGCGCAGCGCCTGGCGGAGATGTTGGCGGAGCATCCGGCGGTCGAGCGGGTATATTACCCCGGCCTGGCGAACTTCCCGCAGCATGCGTTGGCGCAGCGGCAAATGGCGCGCCCCGGCGGCATGCTGGCGTTTGAGCTGCGGGGCGGCCTGCGTGCGGGCATTCGTTTCCTCAACGCGCTGCAGCTCATCTTGCGCGCGGTCAGCCTGGGCGATTGCGAAAGCCTGGCGCAGCACCCGGCCAGCATGACGCACTCGGCCTACACGCTGGAAGAGCGGAAACGGCACCACATCAGCGAGGGGCTGGTGCGGTTGTCCGCCGGGCTGGAGGCGTTTGACGATCTGCAGGCAGATATCCTGCAGGCGTTGGCGCAGGCGCAATAAAAAACCCGCCGCAGCGGGTTTTAGCAGAAGCGAGCGTTACATCTGTTGCGTCGCCGCGGTCACCGGCGAGCCGCCGCCTTTCTTGCGCACCCACAGCCAGTAAGCCACGGTGAGTAAAGCGATCCACACCAGCCCGACGTACAGCGCGATGCGGCTCTCTTCGAAATAGCCGAGCAGGCCGATGACGAACGCCATAAAGGCGGTCGCCAATGCCGGCGCCACCGGCCACCACGGCACCGGGAAGCTCAACTGACGCGTTTCTTCCGGCGACAGCGTGCGGCGCATGACGATCTGCGACAGCAGGATCATCAGCCACACCCAGACGGTGGCGAAGGTGGCGATCGAAGCGATGATCATGAAGACCTTCTCCGGGATCAGGTAGTTGAGCACCACCGCCAACAGCAGGGCGACTGACATCACCAGCACCGTCATCCATGGCACGCCGCTGGCGGTCAGTTTGGTGAAGCTGCGCGGCGCCTGGCCGTCCTGCGCCATGCCGTACATCATGCGGCCGGCGCCGAAGATATCGCTGTTGATGGCCGAAATGGCGGCGGTGATCACTACCACGTTCAGCACGTTGGCGGCGGAGCTGATGCCGAGGTTGCTGAAGATCTCAACGAACGGGCTGCCGTTCTGGCCGATGCTGTTCCACGGATAGATAGCCATCAGCACCGTCAGCGTCAGCACGTAAAACAGCAGGATGCGCACCGGCACGGCGTTGATCGCCTTCGGCAGCACTTTGGCAGGGTCTTTCGCCTCGCTGGCGGTAATACCGATGATCTCGATGCCGCCGAAGGCGAACATCACCACCGCCAATGACGCGACCACGCCGCCGATGCCGTTAGGCATAAAGCCGCCGTGCTGCCACAGGTTGCTGATGCCGGTGGCGTGCTGGGCTTGCCCGAAACCGAACAGCATCACCGCCGCACCGCCGACGATCATCGCCACGATGGCGGCGACCTTGACCAGCGACAGCCAGAACTCCAGCTCGCCGAAGACCTTGACGCTGCACAGGTTGAGCGCGCCGATAAACAGGATGATGCTGAGCACCCAAACCCACTGAGCGACGTCCGGGAACCACAGCCCCATATAGATGCCGAAGGCGGTGACGTCCGCCAGGGCGACGATCACCATTTCAAAGGTGTAGGTCCAGCCGGTGAGGAACCCGGCCAGCGGGCCGAGATAGTGGCTGGCGTAGTGGCCGAACGAGCCGGAAACCGGCTGATGCACCGCCATTTCACCCAGCGCGCGCATCACCATGAATACCGCCGCGCCGCCCACCAGATAGGCCAGCAGCACCGCCGGGCCGGCCAGTTGGATGGCACCGGCGGAGCCGTAGAACAGGCCGGTGCCGATCGCCGAGCCGAGAGCCATGAAACGGATATGCCGCGCGTTTAGTCCGCGTCTGAGTTGTGTCGTTTCGTTACGCATGTTGTTTCCCGTTAAGTGTTTGCCGAACAGGCACGCGCTGCCCGCACCGGGTGGAACGCACCCGGCGGGGCAGAACAAACTGCGTGATTCAGTGTGTGATGATTATGCCTGGCTAGGCAGCAGCGCCGCAGGCAGCAGCGATGTCAGGTGACCGGCCGCCAAGAGTTGGCTGGCGGCTTCAATGTCGGGGGCGAAGAAACGATCCTTGTCGTAGAAACTGACATGCTCGCGCAGCAGACGGCGCGCCTGCTCCAGACCTTCCGAGGTCTTCAGGCCGTTGCGGAAATCCAGGCCCTGGCAGGCGGCCAGCCATTCGACCGCCAGAATGCCGCGCACGTTGTCCGCCATGCTCCACAGGCGGCGACCGGCGGCCGGCGCCATGGAGACGTGGTCTTCCTGGTTGGCGGAGGTCGGGATGCTGTCGACGCTCGACGGATGCGCCAGCGCTTTGTTTTCGCTGGCCAGCGCCGCGGCGGTGACCTGAGCGATCATGAAGCCGGAGTTCACGCCGCCGTTTTCCACCAGGAACGGCGGCAGTTGCGACATGTGTTTGTCCATCATCAGCGAGATGCGGCGTTCGGACAGCGAACCGATTTCGGCAAACGCCAGCGCCAGGTTATCGGCGGCCATCGCTACCGGTTCGGCATGGAAGTTGCCGCCGGACAGCACGTCACCCTGCTCGGCGAACACCAGCGGGTTATCGGAGACGGCGTTGGCTTCTATCTCCAGCACCTCGGCGGCCTGGCGGATCTGCGTCAGGCAGGCGCCCATCACCTGCGGCTGACAGCGCAGGGAGTAAGGATCCTGCACTTTTTCGCAGTTGCGGTGCGAGTCGGAGACTTCGCTGCGCGCACCGAGCAGGTGGCGGTAGGCGAGGGCGGCGTCGATCTGGCCGCGCTGGCCGCGCACCTCATGGATACGCGCATCGAACGGGCTGCGGGAGCCCAGCGCCGCTTCCACCGTCAGGCTGCCCGCCACGGTCGCGGCGGCGAACAGGTCTTCCGCGTCGAACAGGCCGCGCAGCGCGAAGGCGGCGGAGACCTGGGTGCCGTTCAGCAGCGCCAGGCCCTCTTTCGCCGCCAGCGTCAGCGGTTTCAGACCGGCCTTGGCCAGCGCTTCGGTCGCCGGCAGCCATTGGCCCTGATGACGCGCCTGGCCTTCGCCCAGCAGCACCAGGCTCATGTGCGCCAGCGGCGCCAGGTCGCCGGAGGCGCCGACCGAGCCCTTCAGCGGGATATGCGGATAAACTTCGGCGTTGACCAGCGCGATCAGCGCCTGGATGACTTCCAGACGAATGCCGGAGAAGCCGCGCGACAGGCTGTTGATTTTCAGCACCATGATCAGGCGCACCAGATTGTCGTCGGTAGGCTCGCCCACGCCGGCGGCGTGTGACAGCACGATCGAACGCTGCAGGTTTTCCAAATCGTCGCGGGCGATGCGGGTCGAAGCCAGCAGGCCAAACCCGGTGTTGATGCCGTAAGTGGTGCGGTTTTCTTCAACGATGCGTTCCACGCAGGCCACGCTCTGCTGGATAGGGCCGTAGGCGTTGTCGTCCAGCGTCAGCGTCACCGGGTGTTGATACACGTCACGTAGCTGGGCCAGCGTCAGTTTGCCTGGGCGAATAGTCAGCGCTTTCATGCTTTTTCTCCTTGGGGCGCGGCAACCATCGGCAGGTTCAGGCCTTGCTCACGGGCGCAGTCGATAGCGATATCGTAACCGGCGTCGGCGTGACGCATGACCCCGGTAGCCGGGTCATTGTGCAGGACGCGGGCGATGCGCTCGGCGGCTTCGTCGGTGCCGTCGCAGACGATCACCATGCCGGAGTGTTGGGAGAAGCCCATGCCGACGCCGCCGCCGTGGTGCAGGGAAACCCAGGTGGCGCCGCTGGCGGTATTCAGCAGCGCGTTCAGCAGCGGCCAGTCGGAAACGGCATCTGAGCCGTCTTTCATCGCTTCGGTTTCACGGTTCGGGCTGGAAACGGAGCCGGAATCCAGATGGTCGCGGCCGATGACGATCGGGGCGGACAGTTCGCCGCGGCGCACCATCTCGTTGAACGCCAGGCCCAGCTTGGCGCGCTGGCCGAGGCCAACCCAGCAGATGCGCGCCGGCAGGCCCTGGAAGCTGATGCGCTCGCGCGCCATGTCCAGCCAGCGGTGCAGGTGCTCGTCATCCGGGATCAGCTCTTTCACCATGGCGTCGGTTTTGTAGATGTCCTGCGGATCGCCGGACAGCGCCGCCCAGCGGAACGGCCCGATGCCGCGGCAGAACAGCGGACGGATGTAGGCCGGCACGAAGCCCGGGAAGTCGAAGGCGTTGTCGACGCCGGTTTCTTTCGCCATCTGGCGAATGTTGTTGCCGTAGTCGAAGGTCGGCACGCCCATCTGCTGGAACGCCAGCATGGCTTTGACGTGATCGGCCATCGATTGCTTGGCGGCGGCGACCACTTTGGCCGGCTCGGTTTGAGCGCGCTGGCGATACTCTTCCCAGCTCCAGCCCTTCGGCAGGTAGCCGTTCAGCGGATCGTGGGCGCTGGTCTGGTCGGTGACCATGTCCGGGCGCACGCCGCGGCGCACCAGCTCAGGCAGGATTTCCGCCGCGTTGCCGCACAGAGCGATGGAGATGGCTTTGCCTTCTGAGGTGTATTTCTTGATGCGGGCCAGCGCGTCGTCCAGATCTTTGGCCTGCTCATCGACGTAGCGGGTTTTCAGACGGAAATCGATGCGGCTCTGCTGACATTCGATGTTCAGCGAGCAGGCGCCCGCCAGCGTCGCGGCCAGCGGCTGCGCGCCGCCCATGCCGCCCAGACCGGCGGTCAGCACCCAGCGCCCCTGCAGGCTGCCGTCGTAGTGCTGGCGGCCCGCTTCGACGAAGGTTTCATAGGTGCCCTGAACGATGCCCTGGCTGCCGATGTAGATCCAGCTGCCGGCGGTCATCTGGCCGTACATCGCCAGGCCTTTGGCGTCCAGCTCGTTGAAGTGTTCCCAGGTTGCCCAGTGCGGCACCAGGTTGGAGTTGGCGATCAGCACGCGCGGCGCGTTGCTGTGGGTTTTGAAGACGCCGACCGGTTTGCCGGACTGCACCAGCAGGGTTTCGTCTTCTTCCAGCGTTTTCAGGGTTTCGACGATCTTGTCGTAGCAATCCCAGTCGCGCGCGGCGCGGCCGATGCCGCCGTACACCACCAGCTCGTGTGGGTTCTCCGCAACTTCAGGATCGAGGTTGTTCATCAGCATGCGTAACGGCGCTTCGGTCAGCCAGCTTTTTGCGTTTAATTGTGTGCCGCGTGGCGCGCGTACATCGACATTGCGAACTTTGTTATTTGTAGTCACAGCAGTTTCCTCAAACAGTATCGGTGCAGATTCCATGCCGCGGTGGGGATGAGTACCACGGCATAACAATGCGTAGGGCTTATTAACATATACTTGTATGTACAAGCATATGCAACACTGACCAGTTGCCGCTGAAAAGTGGCATAAGAAAAAGTTATTTTCTTTTTATATCAGGTTGATATGCGATTTTTTATCGCCGGTCTCAGGTACGGAAAGCCGGAGAAAAGTGAGCTGTTCGGCAAAAATGAATTAAAGTTGACTCATTTTTGGGCGGCTAGTCACAATATTTTTACAGTCTGATTACAGTTGACGGCGGAGGATAAAAAAGCCCTATCACCGCAGGAAGAAAGCCCGCCGTGGGCGGGCTTGCAAAGGTCAGGCGGCCGGCTGCAGCGTCGGTTTGCGGCTCATCTTGCACACCGTGGCGATGGCGGCGATCAGCGCCGGCACGCACAGGAACATCAGGATGCTCTGCACTTCCCACTGCATAGCCAGCAGTTGGGCACCCATCATGGTGCCGGCGACGCCGCCGAAGCGGCCGATGCCCTGCATCCAGGCGATGCCGGTGGCGCGGCTGTGGGTCGGGTAGAAGGTCGCCGCCAGCGTTTGCAGCCCGGACTGCGCGCCGTTCATGGTGACGCCCATCAGGAAGATGAAGGCGCCCAGCAGTACGATCTGTTTATCCTCGGTGGCCATCGCCACGATCAGCAGGGCGGTGACGACAAAGCCGCTCGAGACTACTTTGTGCGCATTCCAGCGGTCCATCAACCAGCCGGCCACCAGGATGCCCAGCGTGCCGCCGAAGGTGAACAGCGAGGTGAGCATCGCCGATTGCTCCAACTGATAGCCCAATCCCTGCATCAGGATTGGCATCCAGCTCAGCAACACGTAGTAGATCACCAGCCCCATAAAGTAGGTCAGCCACAGCATCAGCGTGCCGAGCAGGTAAGGGCGGCTGAACAGCAGGCCGACGCTGGTCTTGGTCTGCGCCAGCTTCTCTTCGTACAGATAAAAACGCGTCACGCCGTCGAGGCTCCGGCTGACGAAGCGCTGCGCGATGCGCTTGATCTTCGCCGCATCCTGGCCGCGGTTAACCATATATTTAACCGACTCCGGCAGCAGCAGGATCAGCAGGACAGTCAATACCAGCGGCGCGATGGCGCCGAGCAGCAGCACGCTGTGCCAGCCGTAGTTCGGGATCAGCCACGATGAAATGGCGCCGCCGCCGGCCGCGCCCAGCGGAAAACCGCAGTACATGGTGTTGATCGCCAGCGAACGGCAGCGCTGCGGCGCGTATTCGGAGATCAAGGTAATGGCGTTGGGCATCGCCGCCCCCAGCCCGAGACCGGTGAGGAACCGCCACAGCGTAAGGCTGTTGAGCGAACCGGCGTAGGCGGTGGCCAGGCTCGACAGGCCGAAGAACAGGCAGGAAAACACCAGCACGCGCTTGCGGCCGATGCGGTCGGAGATCGGCCCGGCGATCAGCGCGCCGAGCGACAGCCCCAGCAGCGCAGCGCTCAGCACCGGCCCCAGATCCTGCTTCACGATGCCCCAGTCTTTGGCGACCGAGGGGGCGATATAGCCCATGGCGGCGGTATCGAAACCGTCGATGGCGAGGATCAGAAATCCGAGAATGATCAGTGTCCAGTGAAACAGCGAAAACTTGCTGTCGTCGATGGCCTGTTGAATGTTTAACTCGCTGGTGGAATGAGTCATGGCACCCTCTAAACGCAGATGTAGTCGTGATGGATGGAACGTGGCCGAAACTGGCGCTCGGCTTGTGTTTGCTTGTATATACATCTGCGCGTCGGCGCTTTATGTCAAATATAATTATCTTATTTGTTAACTGTGTGTTGTTTTCTGTGGAGCAGGTTGCACCGCCGATGAAAGGCCAAAGACCGGTTAACAAATTAAATGAACGCCCTTGGCGGTGAGATATGCTGACGGCGGCGCGGAGGATAAAATTTAATACAATTTTGGCCGTTTGGTCGCCGGGCCGGAATCTGCGATAATCGCTTTTTACTTTTCCAGATTGAGAAACCGATGCAGTACCCGATCAACGAGATGTTCCAAACCTTGCAGGGCGAAGGCTTTTTCACCGGCGTTCCGGCCATTTTCATCCGCCTGCAGGGCTGCCCGGTAGGGTGCAGCTGGTGCGACACCAAACATACCTGGGAAAAGGAAGCCCATCGGGAAGTCGACCTGCAACGGATCCTGGTCAAAACAGAAGAGAGCGACGCTTGGGGCAATGCCGGCGCCGAGCAGCTGTTGGCGGTGATGCGCCAACAAGGTTACACCGCGCGCCATGTGGTGATCACCGGCGGTGAACCCTGCATCTACGATCTGGCGCCGTTGACCGAGCTGTTCGAGCAGCACGGCTACCGTTGCCAGATTGAAACCAGCGGCACCCACGAAATTCGCTGCTCCGCCAACACCTGGGTGACGGTTTCGCCCAAGGTGAATATGCGCGGCGGCATGAAGGTGCTGGATCAGGCGCTGCGGCGCGCCGACGAGGTGAAGCATCCGGTGGCGCGCGAGCGCGATATCGAGGCGCTGGATGCGCTGCTGGCGACGCTGCAGGACGATAAGGCGCGCATTATCGCGCTGCAGCCGATCAGCCAGAAAGAAGAGGCGACCCGCCTGTGCATCGAAACCTGCATTGCGCGCAATTGGCGGCTGTCGATGCAGACCCACAAATATCTGAATATCGCCTGAGTTTTTTATTGGCCGCAGGCCTTCGAACGGGACGGGAGTTACGGTGAAAATTGTATCGCGTGCATTCGAGGCGGTGACGGAAGCGGAATTGCGGTCGATTCGCTCGCTGTTGTCCGACGCTTTCCCCGAGATAACCGACGGATTTTATCGGCGGCAGGTGCCGGCTTGCCTGGTGACCGCCACGGAAGGCGAGGCGATCGTTGGCCAACTGGCGGTGCATGAGCGGCCGGTGTTGATTGACGGTGAGGCCGAGGTGATCGGCATCATCGGGCTGGTGGCCGTGGCACACACGCATCGGCGCCGCGGCGTGGCCGCAAACATGCTGGTGAAGGCGCATGACTATTTGCGCAGTAAAGGGATCGCGTATTCCATACTGTTTGCGGTAAGCGAAAAGTACTATACCGGCGCCGGCTATCGGGCGATGGAAAACGAGACGGCGTTCATTGAGGATGGCGAGAGCAAAACGTTTGTCTATCGAGGGGGAATGGCGCTGAGCCTGTCGGAAAGGCCCTGGACGGCGCGGCGCTTGGATCTGCAAGGCGAGGTAGTGTGAGGGTATCTGCACATACCCTCACGGCATCAACCTTTATATACGCATCCCGCTGTACAGGTCTCTTTCACCATCACCGCAGTCAGTTCCGGTAACTGGGGCTTGAGCTGCTGCCAAATCCAGGCGGCGAGCACTTCGCTGGTGGGATTTTCCAATCCTGGAATATCGTTCAGATAATGGTGATCCAGCCGTTCCCAGATCGGGGAAAACACAGCCTTGAGCTCGGCGAAATCCATCACCCAACCGGTGTGGGGATCCACTTCACCGGTCACTTCCAGACGCACCATAAACGAATGCCCATGCAGACGGCCGCATTTGTGGCCCTCCGGCACATGCGGCAAACGGTGTGCGGCTTCAAACTGAAAATCTTTAAACAGCGTGGTTGCCATTATTACGGCCTCATTGACTCAAAAACCGCCGCATAGTACCGGAAAGCGCGTCTGCTTGCCATTTATACCGTTATGGTCTACCGCCACGGCAAACGCATCCGGTTAACACTTTTTTTGTTTGGTGTCTGCGGCACCTATCGGCTGGGGTTATGAGCCGAAATGTTGAACGGTGAAAAAATGATGAAAAAAAGTGCTTTATTTTCATCTGGATAAAAAACTTTGTTTAACGGTTTAAGCGTTATCCCTTACCAGAAAAACAGCTTAGTCATTTTGGTTATGATTTATTGCTATCCCTTATTTAATCGTTGCTATTCTGCTCGGTAACCTTACAAACTCTCCTGATCTTTTCCGCACACCCGACGCAGCGAAGAGACAGCGACTGACACTGGCGCGCGCCTGGCAGGAAAGGCGCTAAGTATAGGAAATAAGTACAGCAATGACGACTCAGGCTCCTCCAACATCTTTGCTCCCGCTGACGCCCGAACAGCTGGCACGCCTGCAGGCGACGATCGGCGACTATTCGCCGACGCAGCTGGCGTGGCTGTCCGGTTATTTTTGGGGCATGGTCAATCAACAGCCAGGAGCCGTGGCCATTGCGCCCGCCGCCCCTGCCGCCGCCGGCATCACCATCATTTCCGCTTCGCAGACCGGCAATGCGCGCCGCCTGGCGGAGCAGCTGCGCGACGATTTGCTGGCCGCCAATCTGAACGCCACGCTGATCAGCGCCGGCGACTACAAATTCAAACAGATAGCGCAAGAGCGCCTGCTGGTGATCGTCGCCTCCACGCAAGGGGAAGGCGAGCCGGCGGAAGAAGCGGTGGCGCTGCATAAATACCTGTTCTCGAAAAAGGCGCCGAAGCTGAGTGACACCGCGTTTGCGGTGTTCGGGCTGGGCGACACCTCTTATGAGAATTTCTGTCAGTCCGGTAAAGATTTCGACGCCAAGTTGGCCGAACTGGGCGCCGAGCGCCTGGTGGAGCGCGTGGATGCCGACGTGGAGTATCAGGAACTGGCCGCCGCCTGGCGCAAACAGGTGGTGTCGGTGCTGAAGGCGCGCGCGCCGGCGGAAAGCGCCGCGCCGGGCGCGTTGGCCAGCGGCGCGGTCGACCTGATCGACAGCAGCCCGTACAGCAAGGAACAACCGCTCACCGCCCAACTGGCGGTCAAGCAGAAAATTACCGGCCGCGCGTCCGATAAAGACGTGCGCCATATCGAGATCGATTTGGGCGATTCGGGCCTGCGCTACCAGCCTGGCGATGCGCTCGGCGTATGGTTCGACAACGATCCGGCGCTGGTGGACGAATTGGTGCAGCTATTGTGGCTGAAAGGCGACGAACCGGTCGAGGTGGAAGGGCAAACCCTGCCGCTGGCGCAGGCGCTGCGCAGCCATTTCGAACTGACGCAGAACACCACGCCGATCGTCGATAAATACGCCGCGCTGTCGCGCGACGAAAAGCTGATCGGTCTGTTGGCGGATAAAGCCGCGCTGCAGCAGTATGCGCACAACACGCCGATCGTCGACATGGTGCGCCAGGCGCCGGCGGATCTGAGCGCCGAACAGCTGGTCGGGCTGCTGCGTCCGCTGACGCCGCGCCTGTACTCCATCGCCTCTTCACAGGCGGAAAATGAGAACGAAGTGCACATCACCGTGGGCGTCGTGCGTTACGACATCGACGGGCGCGCTCGCAGCGGCGGCGCCTCCGGTTTCCTGGCGGACCGCCTGGAGGAGGACGGCGACGTGCGGGTGTTTATCGAGCACAACGACAACTTCCGTCTGCCGGCCAACCCGGAAACGCCGGTGATCATGATCGGCCCGGGCACCGGCATCGCGCCGTTCCGCGCCTTTATGCAGCAGCGCGACGCTGACGGCGCCGGTGGCAAAAACTGGCTGTTCTTCGGCAACCCGCACTTTACCGAAGATTTCCTGTACCAGGTTGAATGGCAGCGCTACGTGAAAGACGGCCTGCTGACCCGCATCGATCTGGCCTGGTCCCGCGACCAGCAACATAAAATATACGTACAAGACAAACTGCGCGAACAGGGCGCGGAAGTGTGGCGCTGGATTCAGGAAGGCGCGCACATTTACGTCTGCGGCGATGCCAATCGCATGGCGAAAGACGTGGAACACACATTACTGGAACTGGTGGCCGAGCACGGTGGCATGGATACCGAGCAGGCGGATGAATTTTTAAGTGAGCTGCGCCTTGAGCGCCGTTATCAGCGAGATGTTTACTGATGAGTGATAAACACCCCGGGCCTTTGGTGGTCGAAGGCAAACTGGCCGATGCGGAGCGCATGAAGAAGGAGAGCAACTTCCTGCGCGGCACCATCGCCGAAGATTTGAACGACGGCCTGACCGGCGGCTTCAACGGCGACAACTTCCTGCTGATCCGTTTTCACGGCATGTACCAGCAGGATGACCGCGACATTCGCGCCGAACGCGCCGAGCAGAAGCTGGAGCCGCGCCACGCCATGATGCTGCGTTGCCGCCTGCCGGGCGGCGTCATCAGCCCGCAGCAGTGGCTGGGCATCGACAAGTTCGCGCAGGAGAGCACGCTGTACGGCAGCATTCGCATCACCAACCGCCAGACGTTCCAGTTTCACGGCATCCTGAAAGGCAACGTCAAACCGGTGCACCAGTTGCTGAATCGCCTGGGGCTGGACGCACTGGCGACCGCCAACGACGTGAACCGCAACGTGCTGTGCACCTCCAACCCGGTGGAGTCCGAGCTGCATCAGGAAGCCTACGAGTGGGCGAAGAAGATCTCTGAACACCTGCTGCCGCGTACCCGCGCCTACGCAGAGGTATGGCTGGATCAGGAAAAGGTGGCCACCACCGACGAAGAGCCGATTCTGGGGCCGACCTACCTGCCGCGCAAATTCAAAACCACGGTGGTGATCCCGCCGCAGAACGACGTCGATCTGCACGCCAACGACATGAACTTCGTGGCGATCGCCGAAAACGGCAAGCTGGTGGGCTTCAACCTGCTGGTGGGCGGCGGGCTGTCCATTGAGCACGGCAACAAGAAAACCTACGCGCGTCAGGCCAGCGAGTTCGGCTACATTCCGCTCGAGCATACGTTGGCGGTGGCGGAAGCGGTGGTCACCACGCAGCGCGACTGGGGCAACCGCACCGACCGCAAGAACGCCAAGACCAAATACACGCTGGAGCGCGTCGGCGTGGACGTTTTCCGCGCCGAAGTGGAAAAGCGCGCCGGCATCACCTTCGCGCCGATCCGTCCGTATGAATTCACCGGCCGTGGCGATCGCATCGGTTGGGTGAAGGGCATCGACGATCAGTGGCATCTGACGCTGTTTATCGAGAACGGCCGCCTGCTGGACTATCCGGGGCGCCCGCTGAAGACCGGCATGGCGGAGATCGCCAAGATCCATAAAGGCGACTTCCGTCTGACGGCGAACCAAAACGTGATCATCGCCGGCGTGCCGGAAAGCGAGAAGGCCAAGATCGACGCCTTGGCGCGCGATCATGGCCTGATCGACGACCAGATCAGCGAGCAACGCAAGAACTCGATGGCCTGTGTGTCGTTCCCGACCTGCCCGCTGGCGATGGCGGAGGCCGAGCGCTTCCTGCCGCAGTTCGTCACCAAGGTTGAGGAGATCATGCATCGGCACGGGATGGGCGACGAGCATATCGTGCTGCGCATCACCGGCTGCCCGAACGGCTGCGGCCGCGCGCTGCTGGCGGAGCTGGGGCTGGTGGGCAAGGCGGTCGGCCGCTATAACCTGCATTTGGGCGGCAACCGCGAAGGCACGCGCATTCCGCGCATGTACCGCGAAAACATCAACGAAGACGAGATCCTGAGCGAGATTGACCTGTTGGTGGGGCGCTGGGCGAAGGAGCGTAACGCCGGCGAGGGTTTCGGCGACTTCACCGTGCGCGCGGGCATCGTCAAACCGGTGCTGGATCCGGCGCGAGATTTCTGGGAGTGAGGCCGGGCGGCCCCTGGGCAGAGGGGCCGCACAGGTAATTTCAAGTATCAGGAGAGACAACATGGCTGAATTCGATCTGGCGGCGCTGAACGCGTTGCCCAAATCCGGGCAGGCGCTGGCATTGGCGGTGGTCAACGGCCAGCTGGAGAGCCTCAGCGCCGAACAGCGCGTCGAATGGGCGCTGGAGCATCTGCCCGGCGAGTTCGTACTCTCGTCCAGTTTCGGCATTCAGGCGGCGGTGTGTCTGCACCTGGTGACGCGCATCCGGCCGGATATCCCGGTGATCCTGACCGACACCGGTTACCTGTTCCCGGAAACCTACCGCTTTATCGATCAACTGACCGACCAGCTGAAGCTGAATCTGCAGGTGTTCCGCGCCGAACAGTCTCCCGCCTGGCAAGAGGCGCGCTACGGCAAACTGTGGGAGCAGGGCGTGGAAGGGATTGAAAAATACAACCAGATCAACAAGGTCGAGCCGATGAACCGCGCGCTGGAGACGCTGGGCGCGCAGAGCTGGTTCGCCGGCCTGCGGCGCGAACAGTCCGGCAGCCGCGCCAATCTGCCGGTGCTGGCGGTGCAGCGTGGGGTGTTCAAGATCCTGCCGATCATCGACTGGGACAACCGCAAGATTTACCAGTATCTGACCGAACACGGGCTGAGCTACCACCCGTTGTGGGAGCAGGGCTACCTGTCGGTAGGCGATACCCACACCACCCAAAAGTGGGAGCCGGGCATGAGCGAGGAAGAGACGCGCTTCTTTGGCCTGAAGCGCGAGTGCGGTCTGCACGAAGGCTAAACGACGCGAATGACATCACAGGGCTCAGCAATGCTGGGCCCTGTTTTTTTACGGGCTACTTTTTCTTTTGCGCTTTCGGCGGGTGCGCCTGCGCCAGCTCTTTGATCAAGGGCAGCAGGATCTGCACGCTGTCGCGGCTGCGTTTGTCTATCCGCCCCGGCAGGTAGCGATCCAGATATTGCAGGTTGTCGTACTGCGGGCGGTGCCAGGTGATTCCCTGCGGGAAGTGCGGGCTGACGGCGCGCTGCTGGTAACCGTCCTTGTCGCCCAGCGACCAGTTGGTGGCCTCCACTGACAATACCGGGATGCCTGCGGCGTCGAACACCTCTTGATCGGAACAGCAGCCGGTGCCTTGCGGATGCTGCGCGTTGCCTGGGTTGGTGGCGGCGGCGATGCCGTAGCGGTGGGCGATATCCAGCGCGCGATCGCGGGAGCGCTTCGCCATCTGCGGCGGCGTGTTGCGCCCGGCGTTGAAGTACAGACGATCGCCGGTGATCAGGCTGTCGAGGTTGATCACCAGCACGGTGTTGCTTTTCTCTTCCGCGCTCATGCGCTGCAGGTAGTTCTGCGCGCCCAGCGAACCGATCTCTTCAGCGCTGGTGGCGACGAAGCGCAGGCCGTAGGCGGTGGGGATATCCTTCAGGCGTTCCGCCAGCTCCAGCATCACGCCGATGCCGGAGGCGTTGTCGTCGACGCCCTGCAGCGTCAGGCCGCCGAGATTGTTATCCAGATCCTCGTCGCTCTGCGGCGTATAGGTGTCGAAGTGGGCGACGATCACGACCTGTTTCGGGCTGTCGCCGTTGCGGGCGGCGATCACCGAGCTGGCGGTGACGTTATTCCAGTTCTTCTTGCCGTCTTTGCTGGTGTAGAGATAACGCGTGTTGACGCTGCGAATATCGCTTTGGTAACCCATCTTGCCGAACTGCTGCTTGAGATAGTCGGCGGTGAGCAATTCTGCCGGGCTGCCCGCCATGCGGCCGGGGAAGTAAGTGGCGATGTGGCGGGTCTGTTCGGCGGCGAAACGGCCCATTGGCGCGTCTTTTACGGGCTGTGCGGCACAAACGCTGAAGACGCCGCCGAGTGCGAGGGCCAGCAGGCTGGTCTTCAGGTAAAAACGGGAAAACATACCGAAAAATCCTTCTTTGCTATCGGCGCTGCCGATCATTTTTCTTCGGCGCCCAGTATGAGACGACGGGCGGCATTACACAATTTCCCTGTCTCTTAATTTTCGCGCGAACGCGCAAATCGCCGTCGCGATGAGCATGGTTTGCCTCCTGCGCTGCGGCCTATATTCCATAAAGGAACTAATCATTCCTTTTCGTCATTTCAGAGGCTAAATCTCAGCCCGTATAGTCACACTATCTTTCTGTTATATGAAAAGGCTGTTGTGGACTATCTACCAATATTCGCCGACCTGAAACAACGTCCGGTGCTGGTCGTTGGCGGTGGGGACGTGGCGGCGCGCAAAGTCTCCCTGCTTCAGCGCGCCGGGGCTGAAATACGGATAGTTGCGCAGTCGCTCTCACCGGAACTGGAACAACAACGTCAGCAAGGGCGGGTGCTCTGGCTGGGGAAAACCTTTGATCCGCAGCAGCTGGACGACGTGTTTCTGGCGATCGCCGCCACGGACGACAATGCGCTGAACGCCGCGGTGTTCGCCGAGGCGGATAAACGCCGGGTGCTGGCCAACGTGGTGGACGATCAGCCGCGCTGTTCGTTCATCTTCCCGTCGATCATCGATCGCTCGCCGCTGGTGGTGGCCGTATCGTCCAGCGGCCAGGCGCCGGTGCTGGCGCGGTTGCTGCGCGAAAAGCTGGAGGCGTTGCTGCCCGCCAGTTTGGGGCTGATGGCGCAGGTGGCGGGCCGCTGGCGTGGCCAGGTCAAACAGCGGTTGGCTTCGATCGGCGAACGTCGCCGTTTCTGGGAAAACACCTTCGGCGGCCGTTTCGCCACGCTGGTGGCCAACGGCCAGACGGCGCAGGCGGAACGCCAGCTGGAGCAGGATTTACACCGCTTCGCCACAGGCGATGAGGGCACCCAGGGCGAGATAGCGTTGGTGGGCGCCGGGCCGGGCGACGTGGGGCTGTTGACCCTGCGCGGGCTGCAGGTGATGCAGCAGGCGGACGTGGTGCTGTATGACCATCTGGTCAGCGGCGAAATCCTCGATCTGGTGCGCCGCGACGCCGAGCGCATCTGCGTGGGCAAGCGCGCCGGCGCGCACTCGGTGATCCAGGAAGAGACCAATAGGCTGCTGGTGGAACTGGCGCAGCAGGGCAAGCGCGTGGTGCGCCTCAAGGGGGGCGATCCGTTCATCTTCGGCCGCGGCGGCGAAGAGCTGCAGGTGGCCGCCGCCGCCGGCATTCCGTTCCAGGTGGTGCCGGGCGTCACGGCCGCCGCGGGGGCGACCGCCTACGCAGGCATTCCGCTGACGCACCGCGACCACGCGCAGAGCGTGACCTTTATCACCGGCCACTGCCGCCCCGACGGCGATGGCTTGGACTGGGCCGATCTGGCCCGGGCGCGGCAGACGCTGGCTATCTACATGGGCACCATGAAGGCGGCGGACATCAGCCAGCGCCTGATCGCCCACGGTCGCGACGCCTCGACGCCGGTGGCGGTGATCAGCCGCGGCACGCGCGCCGATCAGCAGGTGCAGATCGGCACGCTGGAACAACTGGAATATCTGGCCCAACGGGCGCCGTTGCCGGCGCTGCTGGTGATCGGCGAAGTGGTGGAACTGCACCACCAAATCGCCTGGTTCGGGCATCAATCGCAGACGGAAGGGGCCGCGCGCCCGGCCGTCGTGAATTTGGCATAGGCAAGGCTTTTAAGGACCTGTTATGGACGAAAAACGACTCACTCATTTGCGGCAATTGGAGGCGGAGAGTATCCATATCATCCGTGAAGTCGCCGCTGAATTCGCCAACCCGGTGATGCTGTATTCCATCGGCAAAGACTCTTCCGTGATGCTGCATCTGGCGCGTAAGGCGTTCTTCCCCGGCACGCTGCCATTCCCGCTGCTGCACGTCGATACCGGCTGGAAATTCCGCGAAATGTACGAATTCCGCGATCGCACCGCGAAGGAGTACGGCTTCGAGCTGCTGGTGCATAAAAACCCTGAAGGGGTGGCGATGGGCATCAACCCGTTCGTGCACGGCAGCGCCAAGCATACCGACATCATGAAAACCGAGGGCCTGAAGCAGGCGTTGAACAAGTACGGTTTCGACGCCGCCTTCGGCGGTGCGCGGCGCGACGAGGAGAAATCGCGCGCCAAAGAGCGCATCTATTCGTTCCGCGATCGCTTCCACCGCTGGGATCCGAAAAACCAGCGGCCGGAGCTGTGGCACAACTACAACGGCCAGATCAACAAAGGGGAGAGCATCCGCGTCTTCCCGCTGTCGAACTGGACCGAGCTGGATATCTGGCAGTACATCTTCCTGGAAAACATCGACATCGTGCCGCTGTATCTGGCGAAACCGCGCCCGGTGGTGGAGCGCGACGGCATGCTGATGATGGTGGACGACGATCGCATCGATCTGCAGCCGGGTGAAGTGATCAGCCAGCGCATGGTGCGTTTCCGCACCCTCGGGTGCTGGCCGCTGACCGGCGCGGTGGACTCGCAGGCGCAAACCCTGCCGGAGATCATCGAAGAAATGTTGGTCTCCACCACCAGTGAACGCCAGGGGCGGATGATCGATCGCGATCAGTCCGGCTCGATGGAGCTGAAAAAGCGTCAAGGGTATTTCTAAGGAGCCGCCGGATGAACAACGCAATTGCACAACAAATCGCTGACCAGGGCGGCGTCGAGTCCTATCTGCACGCGCAGCAGCACAAGAGCCTGCTGCGTTTTCTGACCTGCGGCAGCGTCGACGACGGCAAAAGCACCCTGATCGGCCGCCTGTTGCACGATACCCGCCAGATCTACGAGGATCAGCTGTCGACGCTGCACAGCGACAGCAAACGCATCGGCACCCAGGGCGAGAAGCTCGATCTGGCGCTGCTGGTGGACGGTCTGCAGGCCGAGCGCGAGCAGGGCATCACCATCGATGTGGCCTATCGCTACTTCTCGACCGAAAAACGCAAGTTTATCATCGCCGATACCCCGGGGCATGAGCAGTACACCCGCAACATGGCCACCGGTGCCTCTACCTGCGATCTGGCGATCCTGCTGATCGACGCGCGTAAAGGGGTGCTGGATCAGACTCGCCGCCACAGCTTTATCGCTACCCTGCTGGGCATTCGCCATCTGGTGGTCGCGGTAAACAAAATGGATCTGGTGGACTATCAGGAAGCGGTGTTCGAGCAGTTCAAACAGGATTACCTGACCTTCGCCCAGCAGCTGCCAGGCGATCTGGACATCAAGTTTGTGCCGCTGTCGGCGCTGGACGGCGACAACGTGGCGAGCGAAAGCGCCCATATGCCGTGGTACAGCGGCCCGACGCTGCTGGAAGTGCTGGAGAGCGTTGACGTGGTCAGCGAGCGAGAAAACCAGCCGCTGCGCTTCCCGGTGCAGTACGTCAACCGCCCGAACCTCGATTTTCGCGGCTATGCCGGCACGCTGTCCGCCGGCGTGGTGCGTGTGGGGCAACGCATCAAAGTGCTGCCTTCCGGCGTGGAGTCCAGCGTGGCGCGCATCGTGACCTTCGACGGCGATCTGCCTGAGGCGGTGCCGGGCGAAGCGATTACGCTGGTGCTGAAGGATGAAGTGGACATCAGCCGGGGCGATCTGCTGGTCGACGCCGGCGAAAGTCTGCAGGCGGCGCAGAGCGCGCTGGTAGACGTGGTATGGATGGCCGAGCAGCCGCTGGTGCCGGGCCAGAGCTACGACATCAAGATCGCCGGTAAAAAGACCCGCGCGCGCGTGGAGAGCATCCGTCATCAGGTGGAGATCAATACGCTGGCGCAGCATCCGGCCGACACGTTGCCGCTCAACGGCATCGGATTGGTGGAGCTGACCTTCGACGAACCGCTGGTGCTGGACAGCTACCAGAGCAATCACGACACCGGCGGGCTGATCTTCATCGATCGCATGAGCAACGTCACGGTGGGCGCCGGGCTGGTGCGTGAAACGCTGCAGGCCGCATCGGCGGCGCGCGGCGAATTCAGCGCCTTCGAGCTGGAGCTGAATGCGCTGGTGCGCAAGCACTTCCCGCACTGGGGCGCGCGCGATCTGCTCGGTGGCCGATAAGGTGGCCGCTGAACTGAGGGCGACCGGGCCGGACGATGAGAACGTGGTTTGGCATCCGCACGCGGTGACGCGCGCGGATCGCGAAGCGCGCAACGGCCATCGCGGCGCGGTGCTGTGGTTTACCGGGCTGTCCGGTTCGGGCAAATCCACCGTCGCCGGCGCGCTGGAGCAGGCGCTGCATGGGCTCGGCGTCAGCACCTACCTGCTGGACGGCGATAATGTGCGCCACGGCCTGTGCCGCGATCTCGGCTTCTCCGACGAGGATCGGCGCGAGAACATTCGCCGGGTGGGGGAAGTGGCCAAGCTGATGGTGGACGCCGGGCTGGTGGTGCTGACCGCATTCATTTCGCCGCACCGCGCCGAACGGCAGATGGTGCGTGAGATGCTCGGCGACGATCGCTTTATCGAGGTGTTTGTCGATACGCCGTTGGCGATCTGCGAGGCGCGCGATCCGAAGGGATTGTATAAGAAAGCGCGCGCCGGCGAGCTGCGCAATTTCACCGGTATCGACGCGGTTTACGAGGCGCCGCAGCAGCCGGAAATCCACCTTGATGGCCAACAATTGGTAACAAATTTGATTGCGCAATTGTTAGACGTGTTGCGTGGTCAGGCTATTATCAAACCCTGAATTCAAAAAAAGCGTGTGGCGTTTTTCGCCATGCGCTTTTTACTCTAAGCCGCCGCAGAGCGAGCCGAATAACCAGGGATCACTATGCAAAATGTCACGCCTATCTTGATCGACTCCAAGCAGTCAAAACAGGAGAAAGAGGAGCCTTCTTATTCTTTCCTGGGCGGCGTCAGCGGCTTTGTTTTCTACTGGCTGGCGTTCGCGTTGCCGTTTTTGGTTTACGGTTCCAACACGCTGTTTTTCCTGCTTTATACCTGGCCATTCTTCCTGGCGCTAATGCCGTTGTCGGTGCTGATCGGCATCACCCTCAGCATGCTGCTGCGCGGCCGTCTGATCTTGACGCTGCTGCTGACCGGCGCCGTTGTGCTGTGCCTGTTCTGGCTGGTGTTCAGCTTCCTGACCGGGTGGTGAGAGAGTGGGCGCCGAGACCGGCGCCCGCAGGATTGCAAAGCCGTGCCGAAGGTTACAAAACTTTGCTCAAAAATGCCTGAGTGCGCGGATTGGACGGGTGACTGAAGATCTGCTGCGGCTGCCCCTCTTCCTGAATGATCCCCTGATCGATAAACAGTACCCGGTCGGCCACCTCGCGGGCAAAGCCCATCTCATGCGTGACGACCACCATGGTCATGCCCTCATGGGCCAGCGATTTCATCACCGCCAACACTTCGCCCACCAGCTCCGGATCGAGCGCAGAGGTCGGTTCGTCGAACAGCATGATTTTCGGCTCCATCGCCAGCGCGCGGGCGATCGCTACCCGCTGCTGCTGGCCGCCGGACAGGCTGTTGGGATAGGCGTCGATTTTGTCGAGCAGGCCGACCTTGCGCAGCAGCTGTTCCGCTTGCGCGATGGCTTCGGCGCGCGGCAGTTTTTTCACGCTTACCGGCGCCATGATGATGTTTTCCAACACCGTCATGTGCGGGAACAGGTTAAAGCGCTGGAACACCATGCCCACGCTTTCACGCATCTTGTTCAGGTCGGTTTTCTGATCGTGGACGGCGAAGCCATTCACCTCTATCTCGCCGCCGGAGAGCGTTTCCAGCGCGTTGATGCAGCGCAGGAAGGTGCTTTTACCGGAGCCGGAGGGGCCGATGACGCACACCACTTCGTTGGCGGCGATCCGGCAGGAAATGCCGCGCAGCACGTGGCTTTCACCGAACTGTTTTTGCAGGTTATGTACGCGAATCACTTTTACCGAACCTCTTTTCCATGTGTTGCACCAGCAGCGAGAGCAGGAAGGTGATGACCCAATAGACCAGCGAAATGGTCAGGTAGGGCTCCCAATAGGTGGCGTAGGCGCCGGAGACGGTGCGGGCGGCATAGGCCAGATCCGCCAGGCCGATGGCGGAGGCCAGCGACGAATCCTTGACGATGGCGATGGCGTTGTTGCCCAGCGGCGGCAGCATGCGCCGGAAGGCTTGCGGCAAGATAACCTGGCGCATGGTCTTGCCGTAGCTCATGCCCAACGAGCGCGATGCTTCCATCTGGCCGCGGTCGATCGATTGGATCCCGGCGCGGAAGATCTCCGACACATAGGCGCCGGCGTTGAGCGTGATCGCCACCACGCAGGAGAGAAAGGCGCCGTAGTCGGCGCGCAGCGCGCGGGCGAAGTCGACGCTCATCAGGCCGCTGGTGACCAGCAGGCCGTCGCGCGGGTTGATGAACAGCGGCACCAGCGCAAAGTGCACCACCATGATCTGCACGAACAGCGGGGTGCCGCGAAAGGCGCTGATGTAGATACGTACCGGCCACTGAACGCCGTAATGCAGGATGGGTTTCCAGATGCCGTGCGGCGCCTGCGCCAAGCGCCCCAGACCGAGGATCAATCCCCAGGTGGTGCCCAGCAGCACGCAGATAATGGTGCATTTGATGGTCATCCAGGCACCTTCCATAAACAGCGGCGCGTATTCCTGGATGATCTCCCAGCGGAAGTTCAAAGGGTATTCCTTCTTGGTATGCTGAAACGGTGGCGCGCCGACGGCCTTGCGGGCGCCGGCGGCAGGGCATTATTCCGCCGGCAACGTCGGTACGTTGCTGTCGAACCAGGCTTGGTAGATCTTGGCGTAGGTGCCGTCGGCGATGATTTTCTTCAGGCCGGCGTTGATTTTGTTGCGCAGCTCATCGTTGCCTTTGGCGACGGCGATGCCGAAATACTGACGTTCGAACTTGGCGTCGGGCACCAGCTTGAAGGCTTTCTCAGGGTGGGTTTTGATGTAGAACTTGGCCACGCCGACGTCGCCGACCGCCGCGCCGATGCCGTCTTCATACAGCTCTTGCAGCATCAGCGGGGTATTGTCGAAGCGTTTGATGGCGGTGCTGTTTTTGCCCAGCGCGTCGGACACCACGATGTCGCCGGTGCTGGAGTTCACCACGCCGACCTTCAGCGCTTTCAACGCGGCAATGGAGTCTACCTTCGAGTCTTGCGGCACCACGATGGCCTGCTCTGCCGGGAAGTAAGGCGCAGAGAAATCAACCATTTGTTTGCGTTTATCGGTGATGGTGATGCCGGAGATGATGATATCGCGATCGCCGGAATTCAGCGTGGCGAAGATCCCTTCCCACGGCGTATTGATCAGTTTTATCTGGAAACCTTCGGCCTTGGCTACCGCTTTGATAATGTCGATGTCGAAACCTTCCAGCTGCTTTTGGCTGTTTTCAAACTCGAACGGCCGATAGGTGCCGCCGGAGCCGACGACGTAGGTAGGTTCAGCCGCCAGCGCGGCGGTGGAGAAGGTGGCGGCCAGGCAGGCGCCGATCAGAACTAAACGTTTTAACATCGCGATCCCCGATAATGAATGGTTATATATTGGAATTATTTATGCACTATGAGTGCATAAAAATAAGCTTCAATGAATGAAAGTGCAACCACTGCATGAGGATTATTCTTTCTATGGTGTTAAATATTCACTTCTTGCTTTGCCTTGGCGTAAGCGACGGGTCAGGATGCGATGGTGCAGTGATTCTTGCTGCATAATGGGGGAAGGGCAGTGTGTGTATCAGCGGAAAACGCGGCGCGCGCGCCGGACTAAAGCGGCTTTTTTTGCCGCTTTCGCAGCGGAATTAGGCGCTGAACATGGGAATCCTTCATCCGTATTCTGAATTTGGCGTTGAAATGCCGCTCTCAGTGTGGAGTCCAACGAGAAGTTGTGGGATGATTGGTCGGTTTTTCAGGGGGCGGAGATGGGAAAACTTACGCTGCTATTGCTGGCATTGCTCGGTTGGTTACAGTATTCACTGTGGCTGGGCAAAAATGGTATTCACGATTACGTGCGGGTCAATGAAGACGTTGCGGTCCAACAGGGCAACAACGCGAAGTTGAAAGCGCGTAACGATCAGCTGTTTGCCGAAATCGATGATTTGAACGGCGGTCAGGAAGCGATCGAAGAGCGAGCGCGTAATGAGCTGGGCATGATCAAGCCCGGTGAGACTTTCTATCGTCTGGTTCCTGACCAATCCAGACGCAACGCGGCGTCTTCCTCGCAAAATAACGCACAAAAATAACGCATGAATCACTCCGCAGGCACCTTTCCCTCGGTGATTGCCGTCCTGCCCGCTGCCGGTATCGGCAGCCGCATGCAGGCGGAATGCCCGAAGCAATATTTAACCATCGGCCGGCACAGCATCGTCGAACACGCTATCCATGCCCTGTTGCGTCACCCGCGCATTGAACGGGTGATCGTGGCGATCGGCCCGGAAGATCGTCAGTTCGAACGGCTGCCCATCGCTCAGGATCCGCGGGTGACCGTCACCGAGGGCGGCAAACAGCGCGCCGATTCGGTGATGGCCGGGCTGAAGCTCGCGGGTGATGCGGACTGGGTGCTGGTGCACGACGCCGCGCGCCCCTGCCTGTACGCCGACGATCTCGAGCGTCTGCTGGCGATCACCGCACACAGCAAGGTGGGCGGCATTCTCGCCGCGCCGGTGCGCGACACCATGAAGCGCGCCGAACCTGGCCGCGACACCATCGCCCACACCGTTGAACGACAGGATCTGTGGCATGCGCTGACGCCGCAGCTGTTTCCGCTGCCGCTGCTCAAGCAGTGCCTGCAGCGCGCGCTGGATGAAGGCGCAAACGTCACCGACGAAGCCTCGGCGCTGGAGCATTGCGGTTATCATCCGCTGCTGATCGCCGGCCGGGCGGATAACATTAAAGTAACGCGGCCGGAGGATTTGGCGCTGGCGGCGTTCTATTTGACTCAGTTGGACAATTAAGGAGCGCACCATGCGTATCGGTCACGGTTTTGACGTACATAAATTCGGCGGCGAAGGCCCGTTGGTGATCGGCGGTGTTCGCATCCCTTACGACAAAGGCTTGTTGGCCCACTCCGACGGCGACGTTGCGCTGCACGCCGCGACCGACGCCTTGCTGGGCGCGGCGGCGCTGGGCGATATCGGCAAGCTGTTCCCCGATACCGATCCGGCCTTCAAGGGCGCGGACAGCCGCGAGCTGCTGCGCGAAGCCTGGAAGCGCATCCGCGCCAAAGGGTACCGCCTCGGCAACCTCGACATCACGATTATTGCCCAGGCGCCGAAAATGGCGCCGCACATCCCGCAGATGCGCGTCTTCCTGGCGGAAGATCTGCAGTGCCATATGGATGACGTCAACGTGAAGGCCACGACCACCGAGCAGCTCGGCTTCACCGGGCGCGGCGAGGGCATCGCCTGCGAAGCGGTCGCCTTGCTGATCAAGGAATAACCGCATGGATATGGCGAATCTGACCTGGCTGCATGGCCAGCCGCAGAGCACCGGGGTGTTGAAAGCCAATCCGGAAGACTTCGTGGTGGTGGAAGACCTGGGCTTTGCGCCGGACGGCGAAGGCGAGCATGTGCTGGTGAACATCCGTAAAAACGGCTGCAATACCCAGTTCGTGGCCGACTATCTGGCGCGCTTCGCCGGTATTCACGCCCGTTCCGTCAGCTATGCGGGCTTGAAGGATCGCCACGCGGTGACCGAACAGTGGTTCTGCCTGCATATGCCGGGCAAAGACACGCCGGATTTCTCACAGTTTGCGCTGGAAGGCTGCGAGGTGCTCTCGTTCGCCCGCCACCTGCGCAAAATGCGCATCGGCAATCTGAAGGGCAACCACTTTACGCTGGTGCTGCGCCAGATTTCCGATCGTCAGGACGTTGAGCGCCGCCTGCAGGCTATCGCCGCGCAGGGCGTGCCAAACTATTTCGGCAGCCAACGCTTCGGCCGCGGCGGCAACAATCTGGTGATGGCACGCCGCTGGGCGAACGACGAAATCCGCGTTAAAGAGCGCAGCAAGCGCAGCTTCTACCTTTCCGCCAGCCGCAGTGCGCTGTTCAATCTGATAGCCGGCCGGCGCCTGGCCGACGGCCTGCAGCGCACCGTGCTGGAAGGGGATGCCCTGCAGTTGAGCGGCCGCGGTAGCTGGTTCGTCGCCAAAGCCGATGAGCTGGAGACGTTGCAACAGCGGCTGGATGCCGGCGAGCTGGCGATCACGGCCTCCTTGCCGGGCGACGGAGAGCCAGGCACCGCCAGCCAAGCCTTGGCTTTTGAACAACAATGCTTGGCGGAACAACCGGAATTGCTTACGCTTTTAAAGCGCGAGCGTGTCGAACCCGCTCGCCGGGCCCTGCTGTTGCAGCCGCAAAATTTGCAGTGGAACTGGTGGGATGACGTTACCGTGGAACTGCGCTTCTGGTTGCCGGCAGGCAGCTTTGCTACCAGCGTGGTTCGCGAAATCATGCAGCAGGATAACAGTGATGCGGATATTGCTGAGTAACGATGACGGCGTCAGCGCCCCGGGCATTCAGGTGCTGGCGGCGGCGCTGCGGGAGTTTGCCGAGGTGCAGGTCGTGGCGCCGGATCGTAACCGCAGCGGTTCTTCCAATGCCCTGACGCTGGAGTCGCCGCTGCGCACGCAGACGCTGGCCAACGGCGATATCGCGGTGCTGCAGGGGACGCCGACCGACTGCGTTTATCTTGGCGTCAACGCATTGATGCGCCCTGCGCCGGATATAGTGGTCTCCGGCATTAACGCCGGACCGAATTTAGGCGATGACGTCATCTATTCCGGCACCGTCGCGGCGGCGATGGAGGGCCGGCACCTGGGGCTGCCCGCGCTGGCGGTGTCGCTGAACGGTCACCAACACTACGCGACTGCAGCGGCCATTACCTGCCGCATCTTGCGTGCGCTGCAACGTGAACCGTTACGCACCGGAAAAATCCTGAATATCAACGTGCCGGATTTGCCGCTGGTGGAGATCAAAGGCCTGCGCGTCACTCGCTGTGGCAGCCGCCATCCCGCCGATAAGGTCTTCTGCCAGCAGGATCCGCGTGGACAAAATCTCTACTGGATCGGGCCGCCTGGTGATAAATTTGATGTCGGGCCGGATACCGACTTTGCGGCGGTGGAACAAGGCTATGTGGCGATCACGCCGCTACAGGTGGATCTGACCGCCTACGCGGCGCAGGAAGTCGTGAAAACATGGTTAACCAAGGCAGAGGTTAGCGGGGAATGGTGAACAAGCGTATGCAAACATTGCTGACGCAGCTGCGTCAGCAAGGGATCCGGGACGAAAAGCTGCTGCGAGCGATCGAAGCGGTGCCGCGCGAGCGTTTTGTCGACGAAGCGCTTGATCACAAAGCCTACGAAAACACTGCATTACCGATCGGTTCCGGTCAGACCATTTCTCAGCCCTATATGGTGGCGCGGATGACCGAGCTGCTGAATCTGAAGCCTACTTCACGGGTGCTTGAGATCGGCACCGGTTCCGGTTATCAAACCGCCATCCTGGCGCATCTGGTGCAACACGTTTGTTCCGTCGAGCGCATCAAGGGGCTGCAGTGGCAGGCCAAGCGCCGCCTGAAGCAGCTCGACCTTCATAATGTTTCCACTCGCCACGGCGACGGCTGGCAGGGCTGGGCGTCGCGCGGCCCGTTCGATGCGATCATCGTCACTGCCGCGCCGCCGGAGATCCCGCAGGCGCTGGTTGAGCAGTTGGACGACGGCGGCATTTTGGTGTTGCCGGTGGGCGAGCATGCCCAAACCCTCAAACGCATTCAGCGCCATGGCAACGATTTCGTGGTCGACGCGGTAGAGGCGGTGCGCTTTGTGCCGCTGGTGAAAGGCGAATTGGCCTAGCGATTGTCTGATTTTTCGACCGTCTGAAAAATCTGTTGCACTTTCATCACGTGCGGATAAGGTTTTCTCGTTCCAATCAGGCTAATTTTCACTAGAATTGGCCTTTCTACGTAGTTGTCTTATGGTGCGGTGACGCCAATGTGGTTAGCATTGGCGCGCGTTTTGATGCTCCGGCGGGAGATGACCTGGCGTTCAGGGATCGGCCGGCGGCGCCTTTACATCGCAGAAACTGGGAAGTGGCAAAAGCTCGGCTACGATGTAAAGGGTATTTTGGATATATCACTGATATTGCTGTCATGGGGGAAGCATGAGCACGGGAAGCCCAATGATTACGTTACGCCGGGTTGCGGTGTGTACGATGGTAAGTTTGTGGTTGGCGGGTTGTACAAACACGGCCTCGACGTCAGCCCCTATCAGCAGCGTGGGCGGCGGCGGCGCCGTTCCATCCGGCAATAATAATGGCGGAGCGCAGCAGGCCAGCCCAGAGGGCCGCATTGTCTATAACCGCAGTTATAACGCTATCCCTAAAGGGAGCTACAGCGGCGGCGACACCTATACGGTCAAGCGCGGTGATACGCTGTTTTACATCGCCTGGATCACCGGCAACGATTTCCGCGACCTGGCGCAGCGCAACAATATTCCCGAGCCTTACAGCCTGAATGTTGGCCAAACCATTCAACTTGGTAATGGTTCTGCCAATGGTGGCGGCGGTATGCTGGCGACGACTGACGCGACCAAAGGCGGTGTTCCGAAGCCACCTTCCAGCACCCAGATCCAGACGGCAACGGTTGATTCTCAATCAACTAACGCGTATTCTGAAAACTCGGGTAAACAGAATGTAGGTAAGATGTTACCTGCAGCGGGCGCCGCAGCGGTTGGGACCGCGACTGCGCCTGTTACCGCACCGGAAGCCGCTCCACCAGTGAGCAGCACCGTCAGCAACAGCGCTCCGGTCAGTACCTGGAGATGGCCGACTGACGGCAAGATTATTGATAACTTTTCCTCATCAGAAGGTGGGAATAAGGGCGTCGATATCGCCGGTTCCCGTGGGCAGCCTATCTTCGCTACCGCCGATGGTCGCGTAGTGTATGCAGGCAACGCTTTACGGGGTTACGGTAATCTAATCATCATCAAACATAATGATGATTACCTGAGCGCCTACGCTCATAACGACACAATGCTGGTCCGGGAACAACAAGAAGTGAAGGCGGGTCAAAAAATAGCCACCATGGGTAGCTCCGGTACCAGTTCAGTACGTTTGCATTTTGAAATTCGTTACAAGGGGAAATCCGTAAACCCGCTGCGTTATCTTCCGCAGCGATAGATTGGGCAGAATACGCTGAGATTCTGCTCGCGGTATCACGGGTAGGAGCAGCATATGAGCCAAAATACGCTGAAAGTTAACGAGTTACATGATGATGCGGATTTCGACGAGAATGGAGCTGAGGCTGAGTCGTTTGATGAAAAAGCGCTGGTAGAAGAAGAGGCCAGCGAGAACGATTTAGCGGAAGAAGAGCTGTTGTCTCAAGGCGTTACGCAACGCGTATTGGATGCGACGCAGCTCTATCTGGGTGAGATCGGTTATTCACCTCTGTTGACCGCAGAGGAAGAGGTCTATTTTGCGCGGCGTGCTCTGCGCGGTGACGTGCCGTCCCGCCGTCGCATGATTGAAAGCAACCTGCGGCTGGTGGTGAAAATCGCCCGCCGCTACAGCAACCGCGGTCTGGCGCTGCTGGATCTGATCGAAGAGGGTAACCTCGGTCTGATCCGCGCGGTGGAAAAATTCGACCCGGAACGCGGTTTCCGTTTCTCCACTTACGCAACTTGGTGGATCCGTCAGACGATTGAACGGGCGATCATGAACCAAACCCGCACCATTCGTTTGCCTATCCATATCGTCAAAGAACTGAATGTTTATCTGCGCACCGCGCGCGAGCTTTCCCATAAACTGGATCATGAACCGAGCGCTGAAGAGATTGCCGAGCAACTCGACAAGCCGGTGGATGACGTCAGCCGCATGCTGCGCCTGAATGAGCGCATCACCTCGGTGGATACGCCGCTGGGCGGGGATTCGGAGAAAGCGCTGCTGGACATTCTGGCCGACGAGAAGGACAACGGGCCTGAAGACACTACGCAAGACGACGATATGAAGCAAAGCATCGTCAAATGGCTGTTCGAACTGAACGCCAAACAGCGTGAAGTGTTGGCGCGTCGTTTCGGCCTGCTGGGCTATGAAGCGGCGACGCTGGAAGACGTGGGCCGGGAGATTGGCCTGACGCGTGAACGCGTCCGTCAGATTCAGGTTGAAGGTCTGCGTCGCCTGCGTGAGATTCTGCAGATGCAGGGCCTGAGCATTGAGGCGCTGTTCCGCGAATAACGCCGGTTGTTGAATCGCATCAAATAAAAACGGTGAGCATGATGCTCACCGTTTTTTTATGCCCGCGTTTGGCGTCTGACTACACCATATTTTTCAGCCGGTAGATCCATTCCAGCGCCTGGCGCGGCGACAGGGAATCCGGATCCAGCGCCTCCAGGGCTTCTACTGCCGGCGAAGTCTCTTCCTGCAACAGCGTCATCTGGGTGGCATCGACGCTGCCCGACGCGGTGTGGCTGGAGATGGATTCCAGCTCGCGCAGCTTTTGACGGGCGCGCTTGATGACGTCGCGCGGCACGCCGGCCAGCGCGGCGACCGCCAGGCCATAGCTTTTGCTGGCGGCACCGTCCTGCACGCTGTGCATAAAAGCGATGGTGTCGCCGTGCTCAAGCGCGTCCAGATGCACATTGACCACGCCTTCCATTTTTTCCGGCAGCGTCGTCAGCTCGAAGTAGTGGGTGGCGAACAGCGTCATCGCTTTGATGCGGTTGGCCAGGTTCTCGGCGCAGGCCCAGGCCAGCGACAGGCCGTCGTAGGTGGAGGTGCCACGGCCGATTTCATCCATCAACACCAGGCTGTGCTCGGTGGCGTTGTGAAGAATATTGGCGGTTTCGGTCATCTCCACCATGAAGGTGGAACGGCCGGAAGCCAGATCGTCCGCCGCGCCGACGCGGGTGAAGATGCGATCCACCGGGCCGATGGTGGCTTTGGCAGCCGGAACGTAGCTGCCGATGTGCGCCATCAGCACAATCAGCGCCGTTTGCCGCATATAGGTACTTTTACCGCCCATGTTCGGGCCGGTGATGATCAGCATGCGGCGCTGTGGCGACAGGGAGAGCGGGTTGGAGATAAACGGTTCGCTCAGCACCTGTTCCACCACCGGGTGGCGGCCTTCGGTAATGCGGATCCCCGGCTGGTCGCTCATGACCGGGCAGGCGTAGTTCAGGGTGTCGGCGCGCTCGGCCAGGTTGGCCAGCACGTCCAGCTCGGCCAGCGCGGCGGCGCTTTGCTGCAGTTCCGCCAGGTGCGGCAGCAGCAGATCGAACAGCTCGTCGTACAGGTTTTTCTCGATCGCCAGCGCTTTGCCCTTGGAGGTGAGTACCTTGTCTTCGTACTCTTTCAATTCCGGGATGATGTAGCGCTCGGCGTTTTTCAGCGTCTGGCGACGTACATAGTGGATCGGCACCAGGTGGCTCTGGCCGCGGCTCACCTGAATGTAGTAGCCGTGTACGCCGTTGAAGCCGACTTTGAGCGTATCCAGCCCCAGCTTTTCACGCTCGCGGATCTCCAGCCGATCGAGGTAGTCGCTGGCGCCGTCGGCCAGCGCGCGCCACTCGTCCAGCTCGCTGTTGTAACCGGGGGCGATCACGCCGCCGTCGCGCACCAGCACCGGCGGCGATTCAACGATCGCGCGTTCCAGCAGTTCGCGCAGCTCGTCGAACTGGCCTACCTGAGATAGCAGTTGCTGCACATGCGGCGTATCCACATCTTGCAGCACCGCGCGGATGTCCGGCAGTTGCTGGAAAGCATGACGCATGCGGGCCAGATCGCGTGGCCGCGCGGTGCGCAGCGCCAGGCGCGCCAAAATTCGCTCCTGATCGCCCACCTGGCGCAGCGAAGGCTGCAGATCGGCGAACCGTTCCTGCAATGCGCCGATCGCCTGCTGGCGGGCGGTCAGCACCTTGATGTCTCGGGTCGGCATGTGCAGCCAGCGTTTCAGCATGCGGCTGCCCATCGGCGTGACTGTGCGATCGAGGATCGCCGCCAGCGTGTTGTCGCTGCCGCCGGACAGGCTCTGCGTCAGCTCCAGGTTGCGGCGGGTGGCGGCGTCCATGATGATGCCGTCCTGCTGACGCTCCATGGTGATGCCGCGAATGTGCGGCAGCGAAGTGCGCTGGGTATCTTTCACGTACTGCAACAGACAGCCGGCGGCGCGCAGCGCCTGATGCGCCTGCTCGACGCCGAAGCCGGTCAAATCGCGGGTGCCGAACTGCAGGTTGAGTTGTTGGCGTGCGGTCTCCAGTTCGAATTCCCACAGCGGACGGCGGCGCAGGCCGTGGCGCTGCTCGATCAGCGCCATTTGTTCGAAGGTTTCCGGGTAGAGCAGCTCGGCCGGATTGGTGCGCTGCAGCTCGGCGGCCATGGTCTCTAGATCCTGCGGCTCGGCGACGCGGAAGCGGCCGGAGCTCACGTCCAGCGTGGCGTAACCGAAGCCGCGCGCATCCTGCCAGATCGCCGCCAGCAGGTTGTCCTGGCGCTCTTGCAGCAGCGCTTCGTCGGTGATGGTGCCGGGGGTGACGATGCGTACCACTTTGCGCTCGACCGGCCCTTTACTGGTGGCCGGATCGCCGATCTGTTCACAGATGGCGACGGATTCGCCGAGTTGAACCAGCTTGGCCAGGTAGTTCTCCACCGCGTGGTGCGGCACGCCGGCCATCGGGATCGGCTCGCCCGCCGAGGCGCCGCGTTTGGTCAGCGAGATATCCAGCAGTAGGGAAGCGCGCTTGGCGTCGTCGTAAAACAGCTCGTAGAAGTCGCCCATGCGGTAGAACAGCAGGATTTCAGGATGCTGGGCCTTGAGGCGCAGGTACTGCTGCATCATCGGCGTGTGCGAATCGAGTTTATCGGTGCTATTCATGCGATTATTTTTCCAATCCATTGAATGTAAAGGGAACTGTGATTTTCATTGTCGTCATTCGCTATCACATTGTTTCAGCAGGCGTCGCCCCACTCAGCGTTTGGCGGGCGGCGCAAATCAAATCATCAAAACGCCAAACGGCGCACTCAAACCTGAGGTTTGCACAGACGCTTATACTAGCCCAGCGGGCAATCGGCTGTCACAGGTAAAAATGGGAAGCGCTGCGCAAGGCTGGTTTGTAACGCGGTGAGATTGTTGTTCGCCTGCGGGCAACAACGCAAGTGGCCGCCCGGAGTGGTGGTGAAGCTATTGCTCGGGAGTGAGAGGCAAGGGAATGAAGTCCTGTACATTCCTTGATATAATGTCTTCAGCAAATTTGCGAACAGAGGTTGTCATGAGTAACAGCAAAAAAGTGCAGGTGGGTTATGCTAAGCCGTCCCGTACGGACATTGCGCGTTCCGTGGCGACATCAACGGCGGTTGAAACAGGTCAACCCTCAGCCAGAGTTGAAGCTTCTTTAGAAGAAGCGCGTAAAAAATTTGCTCATTTACGCCTTGCCTAATACCTTCTTAGTGCTTGACTGACCCAGTGTTTCATCGGTTCGTAGTTCATGTTCATACCTGAGTGAATCGCTGAGATATATTGGGCTCTGTTTTGTTCCCAGCTTTGATAATCCAACGGTTTATGCCCGCCCTGAACCGCCATCACATCGGCCAACAGCCGTGACAAACGGCCATTCCCTTCTCTGAAGGGATGTATGAGTATCAGTTCAACATGGATTATTGCAATCGCTTCTATCAGCTGTTCTTCGCTCATGGCTGAGCAAGGTGTGTAACGAGCCAGGTATTCCACCTCGAAATCGTCCAGTAGTTTGGGCAATCGCGTCGAAGGGGCAAACATAAAGCCCCCTTTGCTGATATTGACAGTTCTTGCTTATCCAGCCCATGCATAGATATTGCCTAACCAGCGGCGATGCCAGCCCTTGATCATCTCGACGGTGATTTTCCCTAACGGAAAATGTTGTTCGAAAACGGAATGGTAGAGCTGTTCCAGCAATACCAATTCGGCATCGTCGAGTTCATTGCTATCGGCAATACCCAGCTTGTTGGCTAGAACTTGCTCGCCGGATTCTTTCTCATATTGGCCTTCGCTGCTGGAAACATGGTATCGGCTCATGCTTACGCTCGGTAAATGAGGCGGGAGATAAGGCAAGTATAATCAGCGATACGCGGCGGAACAATTTAATTAAAATCAGGTTGTTAAGTTAGGATTAATCATAAGTATGATTAATGGCATCGAAGTAAATAGTTTCAATTTATTGGATGTTAACGATACAACGCGAGTGGCCGCCCGCTGAGGCGGCGTAGAGGTTATTGCGCGGCGGTGAGAGGCAAGGGCAGTTGATAGATGCGGAAGCTGTCGGGCACTTCGGTTTCATGGCCGGGCAGCAGGCGGTGGCGGATGCGCGACTCGCTGACGAAGGCGCAGCCTTGTGGGGTGATAGTCAGGTTGACCGGCGACTCCATGCCTTCGCGCAAAACCTCAATCCGATGCATGCCGGTCGCTTTTGGCAACGCGATCCGCAGGATCCGCCCTTGGCCGCTCTGGATCCCGTTCTCCAGCACGATCAATGCGCCGTCCGGCGCCAATCCCATTCCGTCCGGGTTTTCAATCAGGCGCGGCAGCTGCATTTCCGTCAGCTGCGGCTTTGGATCGTGATAGCTGAGAGTGTAAAGCTTACCGGTGCCGAAATTGGCGACAGCCATCAGCCGATCGTCGAGCAGCACGATCCCGGCGGCGCCCAGCCCGCTCGGAGCCGCCAACCGCGCATCCTGAAACAGCGTACTGAATGCCGCTTCGCCCGGCCGCAGGCGCAGGATGCCGCCGCCTCGGGTTTCTGTCACGTACACCGTACCGTCTGCGCCGAGCACGATATCGTTGCCCATTTCCCCCGTCGGCAGCGCCAGGCTGCGGTTGAGCGTGCCATCGGCGACGTTCAGCGCATAGATGCGGTTGGCGCGCGATTTGCCGCCGGAAAGGAAGTCCGGCGAATTGCCCCACAGCAACCCGCGCCGTTCGTCCAGCCGCAGCGCGTTTGAGGCGAACACCGTGTCAGCGCCAGGGAAAAAGGTTTCCCACGCTTTACCCGGCCGCTTGCGCAGCACGTTGCCGCTGGTGATCAGGCCGACATACAGCGTGCCGTCCGCCGCGCGGGCGATGCCGTTGGGATAAAGCGCGCCGGGCGGCAGCGTCATGCTGCTTTCGGCGCAGTGAGTATTGGCGGCGGCCTGCGCCGGAGTGGTCAGGGGGAGTGCGGCGGCGAGGGTGAACAACGCTGCTCGCGCGGTAAGCGCATATGACATGTCTTCTCTCCTGGAATGACGGAAAAGGGGCTACCAGCGATCGGGGCGGGCAGCGTGCGCCATCGGCGCCTCCAGCGCGGCCACGTCTTGCGGCGATAAGCTGAGATTGAGCGCCGCCAGCGCATCCTGCAGATGGTGCGGCTTGGACATGCCCACCAGCGGCGACGCCACGCCGGGTTTGGCCAGCAGCCAGGCCAGCGCGATCTGCGCCGGTGGAACGCCGCGCGCGGCCGCCACCTCCGCTACCGCTGCGACGGTGCGTTCCACTTCGTTTCTGCCGCCGTACCAACGGGGCGCCTGTTCGTCGGTGGCGGCGCGCAGCGTGCCGGCGTTGCCGGAACCGGCCAGCACGCCGCGGGCCAGCGGCGACCAGGGCGTCAGGCTGAGCCCCTCCTCCAGACACAGCGGGATCAGCTCCTCTTCATCTTCACGCGTCACCAGGTTGTATTGGCTTTGCAGCGAAATAAACGGCGCCAGGCGGTGCTGACGCTGAAAGGCCAGCATTTTCATCAGGCGCCAGGCGTGCAGCGAGGAGGCGCCGAGATAGCGAATCTTGCCCGCCCGTACCAGGCCGTCGAGGGTGTCGGCGGTTTCTTCGATCGGCGTTTCGGTGTCGAAGCGGTGCAGCACAAACAGATCGAGGTAATCCGTCCCCAACCGCTGCAAAGAGGCGTCGACGCTGTGCAGCAGGTGCTTGCGCGACAGCCCTCGGCTGTTCGGCTGCGCGTCCATCGGAAAGTAGGCCTTGGTGGCGATCACCACGTCTTCGCGGCGGGCGAACGCCTTCAGGGCGCGGCCGAGAATGCGCTCGCTTTCTCCGCCGGAGTAAATGTTGGCGGTATCGAAAAAATTGATGCCCGCTTCCAGCGCTTCGCGGATAAAGGGGCGCGCTTCATCTTCCTTCAGCACCCAGGGGCGCCAGGCCGGATCGCCATAGGTCATGCAGCCCAGGCAGAGACGAGACACTTTCAGGCCGCTGTCGCCAAGCCGAACGTAGTTCATGGCATCGTCTCCTCAGCGCATGCCGGCGATGGTGTAACCGCCGTCCACCAGCAGGCTTTGGCCGGTGATGAAGCGGGCCTCGTCCGTCGCCAACCACAGCGCCACATCGCCGATGTCTTCCGATTCGCCCAGGCGGCCGGCGGGCGTATGGGCGATAAAGGGCGCGAACGCCGCGCTGTCGGCTACGCTGCCGCGCGCCATCGGCGTGTCGATGATGCCGGGGTTGATGTTGTTGACGCGGATGCCCTGGCCGCTGTATTCGAGCGCCACCGCGCGGATCATCGCATCGAGCGCCCCTTTGCTGGCGGAGTAGCTGGATGAGCCGGCCAGCGCGCCGTGGGTCAGCCAGGAGGAGGTGTTGATGATCACGCCGCCCGACCGCTGAGCCAGGAAGGTTTCAATCTCGTATTTCATCGCCAGCCAGACGCCTCTGAGGTTAATGGCAATCACCCGGTCAAAATCCTCGCTGCTCTGTTCGGTGATGGGGGCGAAGTTGCCGATGATGCCGGCGTTGTTGAAAGCGACGTCGAGCCGGCCGTAGTGGGCGGTCACCGCGGCGAGTAGCCGGCGGATATCGTCTTCTTGGGAGACGTCGGTCACGATGGGCAGGGCATCGCCGCCAGCCAGCGCGATATCGCGCGCCGTGGCTTCGATCTCCGCCGCGCGCCGGCCGGCCAGCGCCACGTTGGCGCCTTCGCGGGCATAGGCCAGCGCGGCGGAGCGGCCGATGCCGGTGCCGCCGCCGCTCACCAGTACGACTTTGCCCGCCAGACGGCGCGGCGTTTCATGGGTTGGAGCTGTAGCATTAATCATCGCATCGATACCTGGTAATGGGTTCGATCGCAATGCTATGTTGTTAGATGACGGATAACTATCCGCTAAAAATTCATCTCACTATTAGATAATTTATATCAATAGCATGAAGAAACCCGAACTGTCCGGCCTGGCGGCCTTCGTGGCTATCGCCAGTGAACGCAGCTTCCGCCGCGCCGCCGCCCGATTGGGCGTGACGCCGCCGACGCTGACCCACACCCTGCGCGAACTTGAAGCGCAGGTGGGCATTCGCCTGCTGAACCGCACCACCCGTAACGTCTCGCCGACGGAGGCCGGAGAGCATCTGCTGGCGCAGCTGGTGCCGGCTTTTACCGACATCGACGCCGCGCTGGAGAGCCTGAATGCGTTTCGCGAAGGGCCACGCGGCCTGGTGCGTATCAACGCGCCGCGTTCGGCGATCGATCTCGCCATCGTGCCGCATCTGGGACGGCTGGCCAGCGAATACCCCGGCATTACGCTGGAAGTGGTGGCGGACGAGGGGTTCGCCAACATCGTCGAGCAAGGCTTTGACGCTGGCATCCGGCTCGGCGAGGATCTGCACAACGATATGCGCGCGGTGCGCCTGACGCCGGATCTGCGTTTTGCCATCGTCGCCACGCCGGATTACTTTCAACGGCACGGTGAACCGACGCACCCGCAGGATTTACTGCAGCATCGCTGCATCGGTTGGCGCAAAGCTTCTTCAGGCGAGCGCTACAAATGGGCCTTTCAGCAGGGGGAGCAGCGGTTTTCCGTGGCGGTCAACAGCCCGTTGATACTCGATGACGGCAGGATGATGGTGCAGGCGGCGCTGGCGAACGTCGGCATCGCTTTTGCCATCGAGCAGGAGGTGGAAGAATATCTGGCGAGCGGGCGGCTGCGGCGGGTGCTGGCCGATTGGTGCGCGCCGTTTCCCGGTTTTTACCTCTATTACCCCAACCGCAGAAACCATTCCGTGGCGCTGGCCACGGTGATTGAGTTGCTGCGTCTGCCCACGTAATCCTCTTCACCTGCCATCGCGTTCGGATGGCAGCAGGCGAATCAAGCTTGAACTATTTTTATTCCCTCGCCGTTTGTTCAGACGCAAATAAACCCTTAAATTCTCAGCGAGTTTATAACTTGCTGTTTATAATTGTTATTTGATTATTTATTACGAATATTCTGAGTTTTTATCGGTTATTTGAGAGCCCGGTCACACTATTTTTTTGTGCGAAATGTGAAGAGGGTCAATCCATCAGGTCAATGAGAGACGGTTCTGTCTCCTTCTGGCTTACCGATCCTTTTTTCATGCTCCGTATACTGTCTGTAACCAGGGCAACGTGACGGAAATTTTCATAAGGAATGTGCGTGAAGCAATCGTGATTGCATCTGGCATACAAATAACACCGGGTTTTTTTGATTATCTGAGGTGCTTGGTATGGAAAAGAAAAAAATCTATCTGTTTTGTTCTGCCGGTATGTCCACTTCCCTGTTGGTATCAAAAATGAAGGCACAGGCCGAAAAATATGAAGTACCGGTGATCATCGCCGCCTATCCGGAAGCGCTGGCCGCGGAGAAGGGGGTTGAAGCGGATCTGATCCTGCTGGGGCCGCAGATCGCCTACACCCTGCCGGAAGTGCAGAAACAGTTGCCCAATAAACCTGTTGAAGTCATCGATCCGCTGCTGTACGGCAAGGTCGATGGGCTGGGCGTGCTGAAGGCCGCGGTGGCCGCCATCAAGAAAGCCAACCAATAACAGGAGGCCGCCGTGAATACCCTCATTGCCTCGCTCGAGAAGGTTATCCTGCCTTTCGCCGTAAAAATCGGTAAGCAGCCCCACGTCAACGCCATCAAAAACGGCTTTATCCGCCTGATGCCGCTGACCTTGACCGGGGCGATGTTCGTGTTGATCAACAACGTGTTCCTGAGCTTTGGCGAGGGATCGTTCTTCTATTCGCTGGGCGTGCGATTGGACGCCTCCACCATCGAGACGCTCAATAGCCTGAAGAGTATTGGCGGCAGCGTTTACAACGGTACGTTGGGGATCATGTCCCTGATGACGCCGTTCTTTATCAGCATGGCGCTGGCCGAAGAGCGCAAGGTCGATCCCCTGGCCTCGGCGTTGCTGGCGGTGGCGGCCTTCATGACCGTCACGCCGTTCAACGTCGGCGAGGCCTATGCGGTGGGCGCCAATTGGCTGGGCGGCGCCAACATCATTTCCGGTATGGTGATCGGGCTGGCGGTGGCTGAGATGTTTGCCTTCATCGTGCGGCGCAACTGGGTGATCAGCCTGCCGGACAGCGTGCCGGCTTCGGTGTCGCGCTCCTTCTCGGCGCTGATCCCCGGCTTCATCATCCTCTCCATCATGGGGCTGGTGGCGTTCGCGCTGGCGCACTGGGGCACTAACTTCCACCAGATCATCATGGACGGCATTTCGGCGCCGCTGGCCAAGATGGGCAGCGTGGTGGGCTGGGTATACGTGCTTTTCTCTTCGCTGCTGTGGTTCTTTGGGGTACACGGTTCAATGGCGCTAGCGGCGCTGGACAGCGGCATCATGACGCCTTTCGCGCTGGAAAACGTGGAGCTGTACAACAAATACGGTTCGGTCGAGGCGGCGGTGGCCGCCGGCAAAGAGTTCCACATGTGGGCGAAACCGTTCGTCGACTCTTATATTTACCTCGGCGGCACCGGTTCGACGCTGGGCCTGATCATCGCCATCTTCATCGCCTCGCGCCGCGAAGATTATCGCCAGGTCGCCAAACTGGCGACGCCATCCGGCATTTTCCAGATCAACGAACCTATCCTGTTCGGTTTGCCGGTGATCATGAACCCGGTGATGTTTATTCCGTTCATCCTGGTGCAGCCGGTGCTGACCCTCATCACCTCGCTGGCTTACTACTCCGGGCTGATCCCGCCGATCACTAATATCGCGCCCTGGACCATGCCGGTCGGCCTGGGAGCGTTCTTCAACACCAACGGCAGCATCATGGCCCTGTTGCTGAGCTTGTTCAACCTGGCGGTCGCCACCGTGATTTATCTGCCGTTCGTGGCGATTTCCAACAAGGCGCAAAGCCAGATCGATGCGGCGACGGAAAGCGAAGAAGACATCGCCAAGGCGCTGAAATTCTAACTGTGGAACGGGGCGGCGCGGTCGCCCCGCGAGGGACGCAAATATGGAATATCAATTTGCCGACGGGTTTTGGTGGGGCAGCGCCACCTCCGCGCCGCAGTCTGAAGGGGCGGCCGCGCGCGATGGCAAGAGCCGCAACATCTTTGACTATTGGTACGAGATCGCGCCCGAGCGCTTTCACGATCGGGTGGGGCCGGCCGAGGCCTCGACCTTTTATGACCATTTCCGCACCGATATCGGGCTGCTCAAAACGCTGGGCCACAATACCTTCAGAACCTCGATCTCGTGGTCACGGCTGATCCCGGACGGCGACGGCGAGGTGAACCCGCAGGCGGCGGCATTCTACAACGCGATGATCGATGAGCTGTTGGCGCAGGGCATCACCCCGTTTATCAATCTCTACCACTTCGATATGCCGCTGTGCATGCAGCAGCGCGGCGGCTGGGAAAGCCGGGCGGTGATCGACGCCTATGCGCGTTACTCCGACATCTGCTTCGGCCTGTTTGGCGATCGGGTTACCCACTGGTTCACCTTCAACGAGCCGATCGTGCCGGTAGAGGCCGGTTACCTGAATGACTTGCACTACCCTTGCGTGGTGGACTTCAAACGGGCGGTCACCGTGGCGTATCACAGCGTGCTGGCGCACGCCATGGCGGTGCAGCGTTTCAGAGCGCGGGGGCTGCCGGGGAGCATCGGCATCATTTTGAACCTGAGCCCAACCTATCCGCGCTCCGACGCGCCGGAGGATCTGCAGGCCGCACACGATGCCGATCTGCTGCTCAATCGCAGCTTTCTCGACCCGGTCGCCAAAGGGCGTTATCCGGCGGCGTTGCTGCATCTGTTGGCGCAGCATGGGCTGATGCCTTACTGCGAACCGCAGGACGCGCAACTGCTCGAAGGCGGCGTGGTGGATATCCTCGGCGTCAACTACTACCAGCCGCGCAGGGTGCAGGCGAAAGCGGGGCGCCGCGCCGGGGAGCCGATCGCGCTGCCGGAGGACTTGTTCAGTTACTATGCAATGCCGGGCCGCAAAATCAATCCGCATCGCGGCTGGGAGATCTATGAGAAGGGGTTGTACGACATTCTGATGGATCTAAAAGAGAACTACGGCAATCTGCCTTGTTATATTTCCGAAAACGGCATGGGCGTTGAGGGCGAAGAGGCGTTTATCGGCGCCGATGGGCGGGTGGAGGACGATTACCGCATCGAGTTTATTCGCGATCACCTGAAGTGGCTGCACCGCGCGCTGGCGGAAGGCTCGCAGTGCAAGGGCTATCATCTGTGGACCTTTATCGACTGCTGGTCCTGGCTGAACGCCTACAAGAATCGTTATGGGCTGGTGCGGCTGGATCGGGCGGAGCAGCGGCGCACCATCAAAAAAAGCGGCTACTGGTTTGCCGAGGCGGCCAGACGCAACGGATTTGACTAACGGGAGGCCGGGGCCGTGTCCGATAACCGAATTTCGCTGAGTGCGAACGACGTGAAGCTGATTCGCGAGCAGGATTTCTTTAACTGCAAAGACTTTCACCTGTTTATCTATAACAAGGTGGAAAGCGCCACCGGGCTGCATCAGCACGACTATTACGAATTCACCATCGTGCTGAGCGGCAAATGCTATCAGGAGATCAACGGCAAGCGGGTGCTGCTGGAACGCGGGGATTTCGTCTTTATCCCTATCGGCTCCTACCACCAGAGCTTTTACGAGTTCGGCGCGACGAAAATCTTCAACGTGGCGGTCAGCAAAGCGTTCTTTGAAGAGCACTATTTGCAGCAACTGCCGCGCTGCTTTGTCGCCTCGCAGGCCTACAGCCTGAGAAGCGAGTTTTTGGCCTATATCGAATCGGTGGTGAGTTCGCCGCAGTTTCGCGAGGACGATTTCGCCGAATTTCTCGAAACGCTGACCTTCTACGTGATCAGCCGTATTCGTCACTATAAAGAAGACACCGACGGCGGCGATGATATCCCGCAGTGGCTGAAGAACACCCTCGCCGGCATGCATGACAAGGCGATGTTCGGCGAGCGGGCGTTGGCGAACATGGTGGCGCTGTCGGGGAAAACTCAGGAGTACCTGACCCGGGCGATGCGGCGCTACTACCAGAAGACGCCGATGCAGGTGATCAATGAGATCCGCATCAACTTCGCCAAGACGCAGCTGGAGGTCACCAACTATTCGGTCTCCGACATCGCCTTTGATTCCGGCTATGGCGATGTCAGCCTGTTCATTAAAAACTTCAAGCGGCTCACCGACGTGACCCCGGGCAACTACCGAAAAAAGTGTTACGGCCCTCTTTAGGGCCGCTCCCGATCAGTATCAACGTCGATATGCCGATGAGCTTCAGGGCGCCGGTCGGTTAATCATTTGATTTTTATCTTAGCGAAGGGGAATGCCGCACCGGTCGGTCGGCCCTCCCTTGCCAAAAATTCATCCCGCGGGAGCCACTATGGAAAAACTACTGATCGTGAATGCCGACGATTTCGGTCTGAGCAAAGGACAGAACTATGGCGTTATCGAGGCGTATCAGCATGGCGTCGTTTCCTCCACCACGGCAATGGTGAACGGCGGCGGCGCGGAGCATGCTGCAGCGCTCAGCCGGCAATATCCCGGATTGCCGATCGGGCTGCACTTCGTTTTGACCCATGGCAGGCCGCTGGGCGCCATGCCTTCGCTGGTCAACGAGCGCGGCGAACTGGGCAAATGGCTGTGGCGCCGCGCCGAGGCCGGCGAGCTGCCGCTGGACGAGATTCAGGAAGAGCTGCAGCGCCAGTTCGCGCGGTTCGTGACGCTGTTCGGCAGGCCGCCGACGCACATTGACAGCCACCACCATGTGCATATGCAGCCGCAGATTTACCCGCTGGTGGAGGCGTTCGCGCTGGCGCATGATCTGCCGCTGCGCATCGATCGCGAAGAGGCGAAACGGCGCGACATTGCGTTGCAGACTCCCTGCAGCACCGACGCGTTTGACGCGGGATTCTACGGTGAAATGATTTCCGAAGCCTTGTTCTTGCAGCGGTTGGCGCGCGCCGACGAGCAGGGCGCCGAGTCATTGGAAATGATGTGCCACCCGGCCTTCCTCGACGCGACGATCCTGCAGAGCCAATACTGCCATCCGCGCCTCGCCGAGCTGGATGTGTTGACCGCGCCGACGCTGAAAGCGGCGATCGCCGAACGCGGTTTTCTGCTGGGCTCTTTCCGGGATCTGTAACGCAGCCATTTACAGCATGGCGTGCGCCTTTTTCAGACCGGTGTCTTCTTCCGGATCCGCCCCCTGAGCTGAGGGTTCCGCTTCCTGTTCTTCGGGCTGCGGCTCCTCGACATCGGGCGCCGCTTCCGGCGGCGGCATGGTGTCGTGAATGATCTGTTCATCGAAGGTTGGATTGAGCGCCGGTGACAGCGGCGAGCTGGCGAGGCTGTCCGGCAGCGCAATATGCGGCACCGGCGCGTCCTGCGCCAGCTGCGGTTCCTCTGCTTTGGCCGTCCGGCTCAGGGCTGCCAGCAGCACGCCGCACAGGGCAAAGAAGGCGTACAGAATATTGCCGCCAAGCGGCTCGATCAGCGCGCCGACCGCCAACGGCCCGATGCTGGCACCGACGCCGAACGCCATCAGCAGACAGGCGGCCAGCGAGACGCGGCGCTCCGGCTCGATCAGATCGTTGGCCAGCGCCACCGCGAGCGGGTAGAGCGTAAACTGCAGCATGCTGACGACGAATCCTACCGCCAGCAGCAGCGGAAAATCGATGTGCGGCAGCAGCGCCAGCGGCAGCGCCGCCACGATCAGCAGAATGGCGTTGAGGCGCATCAGCAAGGGGCGGTTATAGCGATCCGACAGCCAACTGAGCGGGAATTGCGCCACCAGCCCGGCGAAGATGGAGAGCGCCATGAACAGGCCGGTTTGCTGAGTGGTTAAGGACTGCAGGCTGGCGTAGACCGGCGCCAGCCCGTAAAACGAGCCCACGACCATGCCGATCACCAGCGTGGTGGCCAGCACCTTGGGAATGGCGCCGACAAAATAACGCAGTTCCATCGGCGCCGGCGACATGTGGCGCGCATTGGTGCGGGTAGTCAGAGCGATCGGCACCAGACAGAGCGCGAAGCACAGCGCGATCACCAGCAGCGTGGCGATGCCCAGATTGCTTTGCAGCATCAGCACGATCTGGCCCAGCGACATGCCGAGATAGGTCGCCGCCATATAGAAGCCGAACACCATGCCGCGCTGGTTGGATTCCGCCTGGTCGTTCAACCAGCTCTCCAGCACCATGTACTGACACATCATGCATAGGCCGATCACCAGGCGCAGCGCGACCCAGGCGGGAATGAACTCCGTCAGGCCGTGGCCCAGCACCGCGGCGGTGATGATGCCGGCGCAGGCCACGTAGGCGCGGATATGCCCGACGCGGGCGATGAGAAAGTGGCCGACCTTGCCGCCGATCACCAGCCCGATGTAGTTGGCGGCGATGATGGCGCCGATCAGCGCGCTGCTGACGTGAATGGAGGTCAGCCGCAGCGAGACGTAGGTAGTGAGCAGGCCTGAGCCCAACAGCAGCAGCAGGGTGGTGGTGTACAACGGCAAAAATACGCCCAACGTTTTTTTCACTCTATCATCCTAATCTCTTCTGGTGCGCCCTGAGACCGCCGCCGCAGCGTGCCGCCTCCGTGATGTTCCTTGTGCTGGTGCGCCGCCGCTCGATGGGGCGCTTCTTTTGATACTAGCAGCTTGGCCGGGCGCTTAAAACCGCACCTCCTGCGAGGCGCTGCGCATTTCTGCACGCCAGCCGCCGCGCCGCCTTGATAAATGCTACTATCGGGCGCATATACCTGAATTCGCGAGGGAGGGGTTATGAGTCAAAACCAACTGCGCCGGCTCAGCGTGCTGGCAGGGGAAAAACTGAAGGCGCAGGGCCGCTGGATCACCTGCGCGGAATCCTGCACCGGCGGCGGCATCGCCAAGGCCATTACCGATGTCGCGGGCAGCTCCGCCTATTTTGATCGCGGATTCGTGACCTACAGCAATGCGGCGAAGCATGACCTGCTGGGAGTGAGTGAAGCGACGTTGGCGGCGCATGGCGCGGTCAGCGAAGAGGTGGTGCGCGAGATGGCCATAGGGGCGCTGCGGGCGGCGCAGGCCGATCTGGCGCTGTCGGTGAGCGGCATCGCCGGCCCGGACGGCGGCAGCGCGGAAAAGCCGGTCGGCACCGTGTGGTTCGGCTTCGCCAGCAGCGATGGCCGGGGGCTGTCGCGCAAGATGCAATTCGAGGGCGACCGCGATGCGGTACGGCTGCAGGCGACGATTTTCGCGCTGCAAACCGCCATCGACGAATTTTTGTAAATTAGGCTTGATACTGTATGACCATACAGTATAATTAGTGACATTTCCTGCACAACATACATTCAGTGGCAGTGTGGGGTAACACCGGCATTGCGAAACGAAGGAGCAAAAATGGCTATTGATGAGAACAAGCAAAAGGCGTTAGCTGCGGCACTGGGCCAGATTGAGAAACAGTTCGGCAAAGGCTCCATCATGCGCCTGGGTGAAGACCGCTCCATGGACGTGGAAACCATCTCCACCGGCTCACTGTCACTCGATATCGCTCTGGGCGCTGGCGGCCTGCCGATGGGCCGCATCGTCGAAATCTACGGTCCGGAATCGTCCGGTAAAACCACCCTGACGCTGCAGGTGATCGCCGCCGCGCAGCGCGAAGGCAAAACCTGTGCGTTCATCGATGCCGAGCACGCGCTGGATCCTATCTATGCGAAGAAGCTGGGCGTCGATATCGACAACCTGCTGTGCTCCCAGCCGGACACCGGCGAGCAGGCTCTGGAAATCTGTGATGCGCTGACCCGCTCCGGCGCGGTTGACGTCATCATCGTCGATTCCGTGGCGGCGTTGACGCCGAAGGCGGAAATCGAAGGTGAAATCGGCGATTCGCACATGGGGTTGGCGGCGCGCATGATGAGCCAGGCGATGCGTAAGCTGGCCGGCAACCTGAAAAATGCCAATACCCTGCTGATCTTCATCAACCAGATCCGTATGAAAATTGGTGTGATGTTCGGCAACCCGGAAACCACTACCGGTGGTAACGCTCTGAAGTTCTATGCTTCGGTGCGTCTGGATATCCGTCGTATCGGTGCCATCAAAGAGGGCGACGAAGTGGTGGGCAGCGAAACCCGCGTGAAAGTGGTGAAGAACAAAATCGCTGCGCCGTTCAAACAGGCTGAGTTCCAAATCATGTACGGCGAAGGCATCAACAGCCGTGGCGAGCTGGTCGATCTGGGCGTGAAGCACAAGATGATCGAAAAAGCCGGCGCCTGGTACAGCTATAACGGCGAGAAGATCGGTCAGGGCAAGGCGAACGCCTGTAACTTCCTGAAAGAAAACCCGGCTATCGCCGCCGAGCTGGATAAGAAACTGCGCGACCTGCTGCTGCACAGCGGCGGTGAGCTGGTGGCTGCCTCCGGTGACGACTTCGAAGATGACGAAGCGGAAACCAGCGAGCAGTTTTAATCGCTGAAGATGTGCGCCGCCGTTTATGTGGCGCACATCCCCTGAATTCAGGCTTGAATGATGAATGACTTGCTAAGCCGCGCCATGCGCCTGCTGTCGCAACGCGATCATAGTGAAGCTGAACTGCGCCGCAAACTTGCGGCGCAGCCGTTTGTGGCGAAAGCCCGGTTTGGCGGCAAGGGGCCGCATGCGCCGACGGTAGCCGAAGAGCCGGTAGATCCCGCGCTGATCGAGCAGGTTATCGTCTACTGTTACCAGCACAACTGGCTGGACGATAAGCGTTTCGCCCACAGCTACATCGGCAGCCGCAGCCGCAAAGGTTATGGCGCGCAGCGCATCCGCAGCGAACTGATGCAAAAAGGCGTGGATAAAGCGCTGGTGCAGGACGCGTTGGCGGAATGCGATATCGACTGGTGCGAACAGGCGAAACAGGTGGCGCAGCGAAAATTTGGCGATGCGTTGCCAACCGACTGGAAAGAGAAAGCCAAAGTGCAGCGTTATCTGCTCTATCGCGGCTTCTTCCAAGAAGAAATTCAGTCAATTTACCGTGATTTTGCGCAATGAGCGCACACGGGGTTTTACTTCCCTCTGAAGAAAATTTATCTTATCCCCACTTTTTGTTCGTGAGCTGGTTGTCATCGTCGGGATGACGCGCCACCGGCTCACGTGTCGTTATTCTAGCCTTTCCAGGAAAATTATGAGCAAGAGCACCGCTGAGATCCGTCAAGCGTTTCTCGATTTCTTTCATAGTAAGGGTCATCAGGTTGTAGCAAGCAGCTCCCTGGTGCCTAACAATGATCCGACATTGCTGTTTACCAATGCCGGCATGAACCAATTTAAGGATGTTTTCCTGGGGCTCGACAAACGCGCCTATTCCCGCGCCACCACCTCGCAGCGCTGCGTGCGCGCAGGCGGCAAGCATAACGACCTGGAAAACGTCGGTTATACCGCTCGTCACCACACCTTCTTTGAAATGCTGGGCAACTTCAGCTTCGGCGATTACTTCAAGCACGATGCTATCAGCTACGCGTGGGAACTGCTGACCGGTGAAAACTGGTTCAACCTGCCGAAAGAGAGACTGTGGGTCACCGTGTATGAAACCGATGACGAAGCATTCGACATCTGGCAGAAGCAAATCGGCGTACCGGCCGAGCGCATTATCCGCATCGGCGATAACAAGGGCGCGCCTTTCGCTTCAGATAACTTCTGGCAGATGGGTGATACCGGCCCATGCGGCCCGTGCACCGAGATTTTCTACGATCACGGCGATCACATCTGGGGCGGCCCTCCGGGCAGCCCGGAAGAAGACGGCGACCGCTACATCGAGATCTGGAACATCGTTTTCATGCAGTTCAACCGTCAGTCCGACGGCACCATGCTGCCGCTGCCGAAGCCTTCGGTGGATACCGGTATGGGTCTGGAGCGTATCGCGGCGGTGTTGCAGCATGTGAACTCCAACTATGAGATCGATCTGTTCCGCACCCTGATCGCCGCCGTGGCGAAAGTGACCGGCGCGACCGATCTGGATAACAAATCCCTGCGCGTTATCGCCGACCACATTCGTTCCTGCGCCTTCCTGGTGTCGGACGGTGTGATCCCGTCTAACGAAAACCGCGGCTACGTGCTGCGCCGCATCATTCGTCGCGCGATCCGTCATGGCAACATGCTGGGCGCGAAAGACACCTTCTTCTACAAGCTGGTGGCGCCGCTGATCGAAGTGATGGGCCCGGCGGCCGACGAGCTGAAACGCCAGCAATCGCTGGTGGAGCAGGTGCTGAAAACCGAAGAAGAACAGTTTGCCCGCACGCTGGAGCGTGGCCTGGCGCTGTTGGACGAAGAGCTGGCCAAGCTGCAGGGCGATACCCTGGACGGCGAGACCGCTTTTCGTCTGTACGACACCTACGGCTTCCCGGTGGATCTGACCGCAGACGTCTGCCGCGAGCGCGGTCTGAAAGTCGACGAAGCGGGCTTTGAAGAAGCGATGGAAGCGCAGCGCCGCCGCGCGCGCGAATCCAGCGGTTTCGGCGCCGACTACAACAGCCTGATCCGTGTGGACGGCAGCAGCCAGTTCAGCGGCTATGATCATGACGAGCAGCAGGCGACGGTGATCGCGCTGTTCCGTGACGGCCAGCCGGTCGAGCAGATCAACGCCGGCGAAGAGGCGGTGGTGGTGCTGGACGAGACGCCGTTCTACGGTGAATCCGGCGGCCAGGTCGGCGATAAAGGCGTGCTGAAAGCCGCCGGCGCCGAGTTTGTGGTCAACGACACCCAGAAATACGGTCAGGCTATCGGCCATCAAGGCAAGCTGGCGCAAGGTTCGCTGAAGCTGAACGATCGCGTGGACGCGCAGATCGACACTGAGCGCCGCAACAGCATCCGTCTGAACCACTCCGCGACCCACCTGCTACACGCCGCGCTGCGCCAAACGTTGGGCGAGCACGTTGCGCAGAAAGGCTCTCTGGTTAACGACAAATACCTGCGCTTCGACTTCTCGCATTTTGAAGCGATGAAGCCGGAACAAATTCGTGCGGTGGAAGATCTGGTTAACCAGCAGGTGCGTCGTAACCTGCCGGTGCAGACCGAGCTGATGGCGTTGGAAGACGCGAAAGAGAAGGGCGCAATGGCGCTGTTCGGTGAGAAGTACGACGACAACGTGCGCGTGCTGACCATGGGCGACTTCTCCACCGAGCTGTGCGGCGGCACCCACGCCAGCCGCACCGGCGATATCGGCCTGTTCCGCATTCTGAGCGAATCGGGCACCGCGGCGGGCATCCGCCGTATTGAAGCGGTGACCGGCGCTGGCGCTATCGCTACGCTGCATCAGCAAAGCGATTTGTTGCAAGACGTTGCTCAATTGGTGAAGGGCGACAGCAACAACCTGACCGATAAAGTGCGCTCGGTGCTCGATCGCACGCGCGTGCTGGAAAAAGAACTGCAGCAACTGAAAGATCAGCAGGCGGCGCAGGAAAGCGCGTCGCTGTCCAGCCAGGCGAAAGTGGTTAACGGCGTGAAGCTGTTGGTCAGCCAGTTGGACAATGTCGAAGCCAAAATGCTGCGCACCATGGTGGATGACCTGAAAAATCAATTGGGTTCGGCCATTATCGTGTTGGCGACGACGGCTGATGACAAAGTCAGCCTGGTCGCAGGCGTGACCAAGGATCTGACTGACCGCGTGAAAGCCGGCGAGTTGATCGGCAACGTGGCGCAGCAGGTCGGCGGCAAGGGCGGTGGTCGCCCTGATATGGCGATGGCGGGGGGGACGGATATCAACGCCCTGCCAGCGGCGTTAAACAGCGTAGAAGCCTGGGTGGCCTCAAAGCTGTGAACATAAATAAATAGCACGGACAAACGCCATAATACTTTGTTGATTATGGCGTTTTCATACTGTGCTAACACAATTTAGTTACAATTGCGGGAACAAAGTTTTTCTGGTCGGCTAAACTTACCATTATCTGAGGTGGGACCAAGTCTGCTTACACTTATTGTGGATTGCGCGGCTTACGTTTTCACCACATATGATGGATAATGACGGGGAAACTGAGAGACCCGACTCTTTTAATCTTTCAAGGAGCAAAGAATGTTAATTCTGACTCGTCGAGTTGGTGAAACCCTCATGATTGGCGATGAGGTTACGGTCACTGTGCTAGGGGTAAAAGGCAACCAGGTGCGTATTGGTGTGAACGCCCCCAAAGAGGTTTCAGTTCACCGTGAAGAAATCTATCAGCGCATTCAGGCAGAGAAGTCTCAGCAGACGACTTACTGATTCCGAAGCAGCGTCTCGTTGCCAGACGAGACGCTACTGCATCGTTTTACCCACTTCTTTCGTTCTCCCCTCTCTTTTTCGTGATTATTTTCCCGGTTAGTTTCCTGCTTTATTGCTGCAGACGTTGCGGTTGCCTGTTGATAAAACGCCCTTTTTGCCGTGAAATCGCCCATGTTGGGTGCGAATTGTGCAAACGCGCATGAGTTGGGAAAAATTGTTTGACTTAAAAGTCGGAGAAAGTAATATGTGCGCCACGCAGTGCCGATGAGCTTCTCCAAAGCAAGTTAGGCACAATTCGAAAGAAGCGTATGGTGAGGTGGCCGAGAGGCTGAAGGCGCTCCCCTGCTAAGGGAGTATGCGGTCAAAAGCTGCATCCGGGGTTCGAATCCCCGCCTCACCGCCATTTGCATCCGTAGCTCAGCTGGATAGAGTACTCGGCTACGAACCGAGCGGTCGGAGGTTCGAATCCTCCCGGATGCACCATATTTTGCAGTATGGTGGGGTAGTAACAACGTACCATACGGTATCAAAAAAGAATTCCTGTGCATCCGTAGCTCAGCTGGATAGAGTACTCGGCTACGAACCGAGCGGTCGGAGGTTCGAATCCTCCCGGATGCACCATTCTTAATCTCACTCGTCGCGAAGAGCAATCTCCAAGCGGGTGGAAGAAAAGAAAGTGTTACCAGGGAGGATAACGTTGCTTAAGCAACGGCCCGCAGGGTGAGGCGCTAGCGCCGAATCATCCTCCCGGATGCACCATTCTTCAAGTCTGGCTTTATTAGCAAAGCCGGCACGCGGTAAAAATAGTAATGCATCCGTAGCTCAGCTGGATAGAGTACTCGGCTACGAACCGAGCGGTCGGAGGTTCGAATCCTCCCGGATGCACCATCTAAGAGAAGCCCGCCTTAGCGGGTTTTTGCTTTTCTGTTATTCGTGAAACAGGCAAGCGGCAAAAACAGTCATGCATCCGTAGCTCAGCTGGATAGAGTACTCGGCTACGAACCGAGCGGTCGGAGGTTCGAATCCTCCCGGATGCACCATGTTTAACCTCCCGTATCGCGAAGAGAAATCGTCATGCGGGTGGTAAAAAGAAAGTGTCCTTGGGGAGGATAACGTTGCTTTAGCAACGGCCCGCAGGGTGAGGCGTTGGCGCCGAATCATCCTCCCGGATGCACCATCTAAGAGAAACCCGCTTTGGCGGGTTTTTCGCTTTTCAGCATTTAGCCATTCTCTCTTCACCCCTTTCCTTCTTTGCATCCGATCGATCACAGCACATTCCGCTATGACGCAGTCAGCGACAACCCAACGGCTTTACGCTAAAGTAGTTTTCTTTCCTCAACGATCATGGAGTAACGATGTACGACCGCTATCAGGGTCTTATTTTCGACATGGACGGCACGATTCTGGACACTGAGCCAACGCACCGTAAAGCGTGGCGCGAAGTGCTGTCCCGTTATGGCATGACGTTTGATGAAGCGGCCATGGTGGCGCTGAGCGGTTCACCGACCTGGCGCATCGCTCAGGCGATTATCGCCAGCCATCAGGCCGATCTCGATCCCCATCACCTGGCGGCGGAGAAAACGCGCGCGGTGGAAGCGATGCTGCTGGATAGCGTGCGTCCATTGCCATTGATCGAGGTGGTGAAGTCCTATCACGGCCGCCGTCCGATGGCGGTCGGCACCGGCAGCGAGCACCGCATGGCGGAAATGCTGCTGCGTCATCTCGGCCTGTTCAACTGCTTCGACGCGATCGTCGGTGCGGACGACGTGCAGCGCCATAAACCGGAGCCGGATACCTTCCTGCGCTGTGCCGAACTGATCGGCGTGCCGCCGGAAAAATGCGTGGTGTTTGAAGACGCCGAGTTTGGCATTCAGGCGGCGAAAAATGCCGGCATGGCTGTGGTAGACGTTCGTACGCTGTGAGTAGTACGCTAGCCGTAATATCGTTATTTGGCAGCAGCTTCCTCAGTGCGACGCTGCTGCCGGGAAATTCAGAAATCGTTCTGGTCGCCTTGCTGACCCAGAGTCGCGTCTCGCCGGAGTTGCTGGTGCTGGCCGCGACCCTGGGCAACACTCTTGGCGGGTTGACCAATGTCATTATCGGGCGCCTGTTACCGGCGTTGAAACCACAGCGGGGGCTGGCAACGGCGCTCGGGTGGCTGCAACGCTTTGGCCCGGCTGCGCTGTTGCTCAGCTGGGTGCCGGTGGTGGGCGATTTGTTGTGCGTGTTGGCAGGTTGGCTGCGCATGCCCTGGGGCTCTGTCGCGCTGTTTCTGTGTATCGGAAAGGCGCTGCGTTACATCGTTTTGGCTATGATAACGGTACAGGGCATCGCCTGGTGGCAGTAACCAAGTGAATATAACTCAATATTCTCTCGGGTGCGGATTCAGTATGCTTACGAGTTATTGTTTTTAGAAGCGGGAGGTCAATTTGATCCCGGACGTATCACAGGCGCTTTCTTGGTTGGAAGCCCATCCCCAGGCATTAAAAGGCATTCGTCGCGGCATCGAGCGTGAAACGCTGCGAGTCACGCCGAACGGCACCTTGGCGACCACCGGGCATCCGGAAAAGCTGGGGGCGGCATTGACGCACCACTGGATCACCACGGATTTCGCCGAGGCGCTGTTAGAGTTCATTACGCCGGTTGATGACAATATCGATCACTTGCTGACGTTCCTGCGCGATATTCATCGCTACGTGGCGCGCAACATTGGCGATGAGCGCATGTGGCCGCTCAGCATGCCGTGCTTTATCGAAGCCGAGCAGGACATCGAGCTGGCGCAGTTCGGTTCGTCGAACATCGGCCGCATGAAGACGCTGTACCGTGAAGGGCTGAAGAATCGCTATGGCGCGCTGATGCAGACCATTTCCGGCGTGCACTACAACTTCTCGCTGCCGCTGGAATTTTGGCAGGCCTGGGCCGGCGTGCAGGACGCAGAAAGCGGTAAAGAGCAGATCTCGGCCGGTTATTTCCGCCTGATCCGCAACTATTACCGTTTCGGCTGGGTGATCCCGTATCTGTTCGGCGCATCGCCGGCCATTTGTTCTTCGTTCCTCAAAGGGCGCGAGACCAATCTGCCGTTCGAGCGCACCGAGCAGGGGATGTGCTACCTGCCGTACGCCACTTCGCTGCGCCTGAGCGACTTGGGTTATACCAATAAATCGCAGAGTAATCTGGGCATCACCTTCAACGATCTGCACAGCTATGTGGCCGGTTTGAAGCGGGCGATCGCCACGCCTTCCGAAGAGTTCGCCAAGCTGGGCGTGAAAGAGGGCGATCGCTACCTGCAGCTGAACAGCAACGTTCTGCAAATCGAGAACGAGCTGTATGCGCCGATCCGGCCAAAGCGCGTGACCCAAAGCGGCGAGACGCCGTCGGACGCGCTGCTGCGCGGCGGTATCGAATACATTGAAGTGCGTTCGCTGGACATCAACCCATTCTCGCCGATCGGCGTGGATGCGGTGCAGGCGCGTTTCCTGGATCTGTTCCTGGTGTGGTGCGCGCTGGCGGATGCGCCGGAGATGAGCAGCGATGAGCTGCTGTGCACGCGCAAGAACTGGAACCGGGTGATCCTCGAAGGGCGCAAGCCGGGCCAGACCATCGGTATCGGCTGTGGCGCCAGCCATGAGCCGCTGGAGAAAGTCGGCAAGGCGCTGTTCGCCGATCTGCGTCGGGTGGCGGAAGTGCTGGACGGCGAAGCCGGCGATCGTCAATACCAGCAGGTGTGCGATGAGCTGGTCGCCGCGTTTGACGATCCCGAGTTGACCTTCTCCGCGCGCATTCTCAAGGCCATGAAGGCGGAAGGCACCGGGCGCGTCGGTTTGCAGCTGGCGGAGCAGTATCGCCAGACATTGCTGGAAGAACCGTTGGAAATCCTGAACGAAGCCGAGCTGGATAAAGAGCGGGAAGCCTCGTGGCAGCGTCAACGCGACATAGAAGCCAATGATACGCTAAGCTTTGAAGCGTTCCTGAAGCAAAACGGCGGAAGCTGAAAAAGAAAAAGGCCACATCAATGTGGCCAAATATGCATCTCTGATGACAGGGATGATGATAACAAATGCGCGTCTTTCACATACTCAGACTCGCAGGGTTGGAAAAGGTTTCCCGGTTAGGAAAAAAAGTTTCGAAATAAATGCTCTTTTACGAGGAGGTAGCGAAATGCCATTGCTGGATAGCTTTACCGTCGATCATACCCGTATGGCAGCTCCGGCTGTCCGCGTTGCAAAAACCATGAAAACGCCTCATGGCGATACCATCACGGTGTTTGATCTGCGCTTTTGCCGCCCGAACCTGGAAGTGATGCCCGAGCGCGGCATTCACACGCTGGAGCACCTGTTCGCCGGCTTTATGCGTGACCACCTGAACGGCCAGGGCGTGGAAATTATCGACATCTCCCCGATGGGCTGTCGCACCGGTTTCTACATGAGCCTGATCGGCGTGCCGGAAGAGCAGCGCGTTGCCGATGCCTGGAAAGCGGCGATGGCCGACGTGCTGAAAGTGACCGACCAGCGCAAGATCCCTGAGCTTAACGAGTACCAGTGCGGCACCTACCATATGCACTCGCTGGAAGAAGCGCAGGAAATCGCCAAGCACATTCTGGATCACGGCGTGGTGGTGAACCACAACGACGAGCTGGCGCTGCCGAAAGAGAAGCTGCAGGAACTGCATATCTAGTCGTGCGTGGCCCGCAAAATAAAAAAAGACGCGATTTCGCGTCTTTTTTACGTTCTGGCCGAGGACTAATGATGGCCGACGCTGGACTGCAGCGAGGTGATCGGCGTGACCCGCACCTGTTTAATCATGTTGCCCTGCACGTCGAGGATGTCGATATCGTAATGACCGATGCGCACCCGGGTGCCGATTTCGGGGATCTCTTCCAGCTCTTCCAGCAGCATGCCGTTGACGGTGCGAGCCTCGTTGGCCGGCAAGGTCCAGTTGAAGGCCTTGTTCAGCTCGCGCACGTTGGCGGTGCCGTCGATCAAGACCGAACCGTCGCTCTGCGGCGTGACTTCTTCCGCCAGCGTGGGTGACATCGAGGTGGTGAAATCGCCCACGATCTCCTCGAGGATGTCTTCCACCGTGACCAGGCCCTGAATGTCGCCGTACTCGTCGACCACGATGCCGACCTTCTCTTTGTTGCGCTGGAATTTCACCAGCTGCACGTTGAGCGGCGTGCCTTCCGGAACGAAATAGATCTCATCGGCGGCGCGCAGCAGGTTCTCTTTGTTGAACTCTTTTTTCTCGGTCATCAGGCGGTAGGCTTCGCGCACGCGCAGCATGCCGATCGCATCGTCCAGCGAGCTGCGATACAGCACGATGCGGCCGTGCGGCGAGTGGGTCAGCTGGCGCATGATCGACTTCCAGTCGTCGTTGACGTCGATGCCGACGATCTCGGTGCGCGGCACCATGATGTCGTTGACCGTCACCTTTTCCAGATCCAGCACCGAAATCAGCATGTCCTGATTGCGGCGGGAGATCTGCGACTGGGATTCGCGCACGATGGTGCGCAGCTCATCCTTGCTGACGGCGTCGCTGATGCGCACGTTGGTGCGAATGCCGAACAGGCGCAAGGTCAGGCTGGTGATGCCGTTGAGCAGCCAGACCAGCGGGAACATCACCTTTTGCAACGGGGCCAGCAGGACGCTGCTGGGGAAGGCGATGCGTTCCGGATAGAGTGCGGCGAAGGTCTTCGGCAGCACTTCGGCGAACAGCAGCACGGCGAAAGTCAGTATGCCGGTCGCAATCGCCACGCCGAGATCGCCATACAGCCGCATGCCGACGATGGTCGCCAGCGCCGAAGCGAGGATGTTGACCAGGTTGTTGCCGATCAGCACCAGGCCGATCAGCCGATCCGGTTTTTGCAGCAGCTTCTCGACCCGACGCGCCGAGCGGTTGCCCTGTTTGGACAGGTGACGCAGGCGATAACGGTTGAGCGTCATCATGCCGGTTTCGGAGGCGGAGAAGTAAGCGGAGACCACGATCATGATCACCAGGATAATGATGAGGGTCCCCGTCGACACATGCTCCAATGCAGTATTCCTTATAGAGAGGGAGAATTGAGCCAGGCTGGCCTAGCGCACCATCACCTGCTGAATCAGACGGCTGCCGAAGTAGGCAAGCGTCAGCAGGAAGGCGCCGGCGAAGCTGAACCAGACGACGCGGCGGCCGCGCCAGCCCTCATGGTAGTGGCCCCACAACAGCACGATATACACGAACCAGGCCATGATCGACAGCACGGCTTTATGCACGTTCTCTTTGCTGAACAGATTATCCATGTACAGCAGGCCGGTGCACAGAGTGAGCGTCAGCAGCACCACGCCGATCTGGGTGATATGGAACATCTTGCGCTCAATGCTCATCAGCGGCGGCATGTCGGCGCTGAAGGTCAGCTTCTTGTTTTTCAACAGGTAGTCGAGCCAGGCGAGCTGCAAGGCATAGAGCGCGGCGATGATCAGGGTGGCGTAAGAGAACAGCGCCAGGCCGATATGCACCATCAGTTCCGGGCTGGCCTCCAGGTGAGTGATGAACTCGCCGGGCATAAAGCTGGCGAAGGCCAGGTTGATCATCGCGAAGCTGTAGACGATTGGCAGCAGGAACCAGCCGCGATCGCGCGAAGCGACGAAGGTCATCACCGAGCAGATGATCAGGCTGACGATGGAACCAATGTTCAGCAGGCTGAGATTCTGCCCGGCGCTGACGTCAAAGATGCGCTGCTGCAGCGCGATGGCGTGGCAAATCAGCGCCACCACCGCCGAGACGAGGGCAAGCCGACGGTATGCGCTGTTCTTCCGCAACAAACTGGGAATGATCAGTCCAAGGCTGAGCAGGTAGGCCATCAAAGCCACAATGGAGAAAACTGGCATAGCGTTTAATTTTGCTTCGGCGTGGTTAATTGGAGTGTCAGTATAACGTTGCGCGCGTTTCACTCCAACCTATCTCCAACGCTGAGGCAGAGATCCTGCTCGCTTCGTGTTATCATCGGCGCAATTGTGTCGCCGGAGCGGCCTGTCATTACACGTTGAGCATGAGACGATGTTTGAAAATTTAACCGATCGATTGTCGCGCACGTTGCGCAATATCAGCGGCCGCGGGCGGCTGACCGAAGAAAATATCAAGGAAACCCTGCGTGAAGTGCGTATGGCATTGCTGGAAGCGGACGTTGCGCTGCCGGTGGTGCGCGACTTCATCAACCGCGTCAAAGAGAGCGCGGTTGGCCATGAAGTCAACAAGAGCCTGACGCCGGGGCAGGAATTCGTCAAGATCGTCAAGGGCGAGCTGATCGCCGCGATGGGCGAAGTCAACACCGAGCTGAATCTGGCGGCTCAGCCGCCGGCCGTGGTGCTGATGGCGGGCCTGCAGGGCGCCGGTAAAACCACCAGCGTCGGTAAGCTCGGCAAGTTCCTGAAAGAAAAACAGAAGAAGAAAGTGTTGGTGGTTTCCGCGGACGTTTATCGCCCGGCGGCGATCAAACAGCTGGAAACGCTGGCGGAAGGTGTCGGCATCGATTTCTTCCCGTCCGACGTCAAAGAAAAACCGATCGACATCGTCAACCGCGCGTTGCAGCAGGCCAAGCTGAAGTTCTATGACGTACTGATCGTCGATACCGCCGGCCGTCTGCACGTTGACGAAGCGATGATGGACGAGATCAAACAGGTGCACGCGGCCATCAAGCCGGTGGAAACCCTGTTCGTGGTCGACGCCATGACCGGCCAGGACGCCGCCAATACCGCCAAGGCGTTTAACGAAGCGCTGCCGCTGACCGGCGTGGTGCTGACCAAGGTCGACGGCGATGCGCGCGGCGGTGCGGCGTTGTCCATCCGCCACATCACCGGCAAGCCGATCAAGTTCCTCGGCGTCGGCGAGAAGACCGAAGCGCTGGAGCCGTTCTATCCGGATCGCGTGGCGTCACGCATCCTGGGCATGGGCGACGTGCTGTCGCTGATCGAAGATATCGAAAGCAAGGTCGACCGCGAGCAGGCGGAGAAACTGGCCAACAAGCTGAAGAAGGGCGACGGTTTCGATCTGACCGACTTCCTGGAGCAGCTCAAGCAGATGCGCAACATGGGCGGCATGGCCAATATGCTGAGCAAGCTGCCGGGCGCGGGCCAACTGCCGGATAACGTCAAGTCGCAGATGGACGACAAAGTGTTGGTGCGCATGGAGGCGATCATCAACTCGATGACGCTGAAAGAGCGTGCCAAACCGGAAATCATCAAGGGCTCGCGCAAGCGCCGCATCGCGATGGGGGCCGGCATGCAGGTGCAGGACGTCAACCGCTTGCTGAAGCAGTTCGACGAAATGCAGCGTATGATGAAGAAGATGAAGAAAGGCGGTATGGCGAAGATGATGCGCGGCATGAAAGGTATGATGCCGCCGGGCTTCCCTGGCCGCTGACGGGCCTCCGCACGCCGAGTGCGGGCGCTTTCAGCATTCGCCGTTCGCGGTGAAAACCGCCCGAAATTTGACAGGCTGCAAAAGTTGTCCCCTGCGATCGACGCTTTAGATTGCTTTTTGCGCCAAAATGAGTAAAATTTTCGGGCTTTTTATATTGCAACCGGGCCCCGTCCCTCAATGGGGCCCGGCTGTTTTATTAACTAAAGAGGATGTTATGGTAACAATTCGTTTGGCACGTGGCGGCGCTAAAAAGCGTCCGTTCTATCAAGTAGTAGTGACCGACAGCCGCAACGCTCGTGATGGTCGTTTCATCGAGCGCGTAGGCTTCTTCAACCCGATCGCTTCCGGTCAGGCTGAAGCACTGCGTCTGGACCTGGACCGCATCGAGCACTGGGTTGGTCTGGGTGCAACCGTTTCTGATCGCGTTCACGCGCTGATCAAAGACGCTAAGAAAGCAGCTTAATCTGTCGCGGTGGTGGCAATGAGCAAGCAACTCAAACCGGTAGCGCCTAAGCAGCCGATTGTACTCGGTAAAATGGGGTCCGCTTACGGCATTCGTGGTTGGCTCAGAGTGTTTTCATCCACCGAGAACGCCGAAAGCATTTTTGACTATCAGCCGTGGTTTATCCAGCAGGCGGGTCAGTGGCAGCATATCGAGTTGGAAGACTGGAAGCGCCACAGTCAGGATCTGATCATCAAAGTCAAAGGCATTGACGATCGGGACGCGGCGAATCTGCTGACTAATCGCGAGATTATGGTGGATTCTGAGCAACTTCCTCCGCTGGAGGGTGACGATTACTACTGGAAAGACCTGATGGGCTGCCAGGTAGTCACCACCGCCGGCTACGAGCTGGGTAAAGTCATCGATATGATGGAAACCGGCTCGAACGATGTGATGGTTGTGAAAGCGAACCTGAAAGATGCGTTCGGCATGAAGGAGCGGTTGATTCCGTTTCTTCATGGGCAGGTTATCAAGAAAGTCGATCTCACTGCCCGCGTGATTGAGGCAGATTGGGATCCTGGTTTTTGACCCCCGGATCAAACGGTCGAAGCAAGTGGAATAACGGTAAGGGGATTGGCTTGTGTTCATCGGTATTGTAAGCCTGTTTCCTGAGATGTTCCGCGCTATCACCGATTACGGGGTGACTGGCCGGGCAGTAAAAAATGGCCTGCTGAGCGTGCAGTGTTGGAGTCCTCGCGACTTCACCTACGACCGGCATCGTACCGTGGACGATCGCCCTTACGGCGGCGGCCCGGGAATGCTGATGATGGTGCAACCTTTACGGGAAGCCATTCATGCGGCGAAAGCAGCGGCAGGCGAGGGAGCAAAGGTGATTTATCTGTCACCTCAGGGGCGCAAGCTGGATCAAACCGGCGTGTGCGAACTGGCGGCCAATCAGAAGATGATTCTGGTGTGCGGCCGTTACGAAGGGATAGACGAGCGCGTAATCCAAACCGAAATTGACGAAGAATGGTCAATCGGCGATTACGTTCTCAGCGGCGGGGAACTGCCGGCGATGACCCTGATTGATTCAGTCGCCCGTTTCATACCGGGTGTGCTGGGCCATCAGGCCTCAGCGGAGGAAGACTCCTTCGCCGACGGATTGCTGGACTGCCCGCACTATACCCGCCCCGAGGTGTTGGAAGGAATGGAAGTACCGCCGGTTCTGCTGTCGGGCAACCATGCCGAGATACGTCGCTGGCGCTTAAAGCAGTCGCTGGGCCGAACCTGGCTTAGAAGACCTGAACTTCTAGAAAGCCTAGCTCTGACTGACGAGCAAGCGGTGTTGCTGGCTGAGTTCCAACGGGAACATCAGACCAGGCAACAGGACTATGAAGGAAACGTCTGACATCAGACGGGACCGATATATCAGTTTACCTAGGGTAAGAGACATATTATGAGCAACATTATTAAGCAACTTGAACAAGAGCAGATGAAACAAGACGTACCTGCATTCCGTCCGGGTGATTCCGTGGAAGTGAAGGTATGGGTCGTTGAAGGTAGCAAAAAACGTCTGCAGGCATTCGAGGGCGTGGTTATCGCTATCCGTAACCGCGGTCTGCACTCTGCATTCACTGTTCGTAAGATTTCCAACGGCGAAGGTGTTGAGCGCGTATTCCAGACTCACTCCCCAGTAATCGACAGCATTACTGTTAAACGTCGTGGTGCCGTTCGTAAAGCTAAACTGTACTACCTGCGTGAACGTACTGGTAAGGCTGCTCGTATCAAAGAGCGTCTGAACCGCGTTAACTAACGCTGCATCCAAAAGTTAATAGTTATCAGGGGTTGGCTTATGCCAACCCCTTTTTTTATCTTAAAACCTCGACAGGTTGCATTTGCGAGATTTCGTCTGCGCACCACCAACATAATAAAGCCTGCATAAGCAGGCTTTTTGCATTACAGCGCCGCGGCGCTTTGTTTCTGCTGACTCTCCGGCGGGTGAGGCTGCGCCGGGATAATGTCATCGCCAGGTTTGACGATCACCCGCGCGACGGACTCGTGCGTGGCGAACGTGCAGCTGCAATTGATGTTGCGGCATTGATGGTAACGCTCTTTGGTCGACTCGCTCAGATAGCGGCTGGAGCGAGTGTGGGCCACGTGACCGCATAATGGACAGTGCATCATAGTTGAATCCCTCGTTCTGCTACATCAGGTTATATGACTTATAATAGCTCATTAACTCGCAAAAGCAAGATTAAGATGCAAATGAATTATCACCCCTCCGTGATTGCAAACTCCATGCGTTGAGTCAGTACATCTAATGCGAGGCTGGTGGAGAAACCTCGATCATTAAGCGTGTGAACGACTTGACTAATGATCCAAGGTTGTCTGTCGATAACCTCTTTGAATCCACTTAGGTGGATCGGCGTTTCTGGACTGAGATCAGGCCGGCCGACGGCGAGGTTTATGGAAAATTGCACATTCCCTTGTTGAATGTTTGCCCACCTCGCTTTTGCCGCACGCATTGCGCTTTCTTTGTTCGCGTAGAGCGTCGGCAGGGTAAAAACGTTATTGCTTTCACCTGCCAGATAGCTTGAAGCCGCATTTTCATCTGTGGTATTCCCTTCCTCACGTTGTACTGTCATCTGTTGTTGCCTGGCATGCTGAATATCTTGCCATTTGGCAATAACGCCGGTGTAAGCGTTTCGATCGGCCACATTGAAGTAGTGCTGGTCGCCATCGCTGCGTTCCAAAGTCAGTGACGGCAGAGGTTTGCCCGAGATGCTTAGACCGGAACCTGGGACCAGAAACAGCAGGCGTTCATTTTTAATGGCGGCGACGGCACCATTCATGGTCGCCAGCCGGGTAAGAAAGGCGACATCCGTTTCCTGAGACTGATCGATGTGCGTGATTTTGATCTCTGCCAGTCCTGCCGCCAGCGTATGCCCCATCCGGTTACGGTTGGCCACTTCGTTGACGATGTCACCAAGGGTGCGATCGTGATAGGAATGATCTCGCGCCACGTTCATCGAGTTTCGAAAGTCGACGCTGCGGGCTCGAATGACGAGTTTATCCGGTGCGCCACGATGTTCGATTTCATCAACGATAAACTTGCCTTTGTCGATCAAGGCTTGTCCTTTCCAGCCGAGCTTCACGGTGAGCGTTTGGCCGCGTTTGGGCATGGCGATTTGCCCATCCGCATCGTCGAGCTCAAGATCCAATCGATCCGCGGTAAAACCGCGATTATCGGTTAACGTCAATGAGAGCAGACGGTGGCGGAAAGCCTCCGTGATGTCCGCTTGCTGTAAAAACAGGGCATAGTCTGGCGCAATGAGCGCGCCAATAGGGACGGGGGTTTGCGTGATCACGGTAGCATCTCCCCGAGCCGCGCCGCAGCCTGACCTGCTTTATCGGCAAGGTCAGAGGCTTGTTGGCGCAGATCGCCGAACATGGCGATCAGCGATTCATCAACGCGCATCAGATTGATCGTAAACTCTATCTGTCGCGCGCTGCCGTTCGAGAAAAGCTGGGTTTTCGTGTCGACTATGCTTTCAATGACATACATCCCATGAATAGTTCCATTGCCCTCGATCAGCGGCCAGGCTCTGCCTTGGGCAGCCATGAGTTGAAGCGCCATCAATGATAATGTCCCTCCGGTTACTTCCGGTACCAAGACTCCCGTCAGCGTTATTTTCTCATTGTCTACTCCCAGAAACTGCGCGGCAGGGCGCTGGCCGATGCGCGGCAGGGTCGGCCAGCGGTAATTGGCGCTGCGTTGCATGCTTTGATAAGGCACGGTTTTCAACATAAAAACGAACATGCCGAGGGTCAGCATCATCATATTTCTCCTATTCGCGAGATTAACTCATCCGACTGCGGGCGTTTGCCGCTTGGCGATGAGCAAGCAATTCAAATTGCCGCGCGACTTCGCGGCCGATGTCTTGTTCATTCTGACCGGCGCCGGCAGTGATGTTGATAGTGACCGACGGAACCTGGATTTGGGTTACCGGCGAACCTGCTACCGGTGAGGCCGGCATTACAGGCGCGCTGAGCGACAGTAAAGCCGCCGACATGGCGGCCGTATGGCGGCGGCCGGTCACTTGAACGGGGCCGCTGACCAACTCAGGACCGTTTTCGCCTACAATGCCGAATTGTCCGGCAGGAATGTCTCCCCCGCGATCGAACTTGCCGGCAAACCAGGCGCTGCCGTTTTCGGCATTGCCAGAGGTGCCGCTCTTATCGCCAAATTGCATCCAGTCGGGAAGATATTCGGTCAATGAAGTCAGTTGTTTTATCCAGCCATCAATGGTGTCTGAAATGTAATTCTTCAGCGCCTCACACCCTGCCGATATCTGCTCCCAAAGGTGGCTAAAGAAGGGGCCGACCTTGTCCCAGTTTTCAATCAGGGTGAAAGCGGCAAGCGCAACCAGGCCGACAATGGCCAGCAGCGGGTTGGCCATCGCTATACGCCCCAGCCACATCATGGCTTGCCCGGCCTTTAGGATCGCGCCGCTGATAATAGAGAACCCTGAGAGTACCTGGGTGGCGACCAGGCTGACGCCGCTGAGGCCGCCGAGCAATAACGTGAGCCCACCGGCGACCTGCAGCAAGGTGCCGGCTAACGCCGGATTATTGGTTATCCAGGTATTCAGTTTTACCAGCCACTCTGTCGCCGTTTGGGTCAGTTCCCGCAGGGCTGCGTTTTGGCCGGTAAACAAGTTGATTCTCAGGCTATCCCATGAGGCAAAAAGCTTTTGGATATCACCCTCTATATTGTCGCCTTTGACGGTGACCAAGTGCTGCGCTGAGCCGGCAACCTGGTTGGCCTGGAGTTTTTCTCTGCCCAAAGGCGCAATCTGTTGCGCCGCACTGAAGATATCGGCACCTGTTGTGGCTTTACTTTTCATGGCTGCACCAACGGCCCGAACATCCATGCCATATTGATTGCTGGCCAGCGCCAATACATCGGCAATACGATCGAATTGATCGGGGCCCAGATTGAAGCTGCGCTGCATTTCCGTCATCGTTGCGACGGTTTCGTTGACGCTGCTGCCTGTCACGGCGGAGAGTGTCAGTGCGGCGGGCGAAGCCGTTAAAATTTCCTTGGCATTCAACCCTTGTTTTGCCAGCGCTGTTTGCGCTTGTAGGGCTTGATCCGGGGTATAACCGGATTGGCTCATACCGCGAGCCTGCTGCTCGAGAGCCGTGAGCTGCGGATCGGACTTGCCCAGATTCAGCTGTGCCCGCAGTTGAGAAAGCTGTTTTTCAAATTCGATTCCCGGCGCCAGCAGGTTAGCTCCCCCTATGGCGGCACTTTTGGCGACAGAAAAGCCTGCGCTGCTGGTGTTGCGTAATTTTTCCAGCTTGTCGAGGCGCGCTTGATTGCCTGCCTGTGCGGATCGATAGCGCTCCTGCGCTATCGATTGCCGTTGTTCTTTTAGGGTAACGATAGCGGCGCCGGCATTAATTCTGCCGTCACGCAGATTTTTGCGCTCATTGCCGAGCGATTGTAGATTAATCCCTTGCTGGGTAAGATGATGGCGCTGGCTTTTATCGATTGCGGCGAGGAGATCACGTTTCTTTTCCAGGGCATTTATCGTCTCCGCGACCTGCGCAATCTCTTTGTTCATAAATCGGGAACGCTGGCTTGGCTCGCGATCTTTCGTCAGCATTGCCAGCGCGGCGGATTTTTTGCGCGACGCTGCCAGCAACTTATTGGTCTCAGCCAGCGACTGGTTCGTCTTTTGGAAAGCGTCGATGTCATTTTCCTGCCGGCGCAGATGTTTGACTTTTTTCTCTGCTCGTTGGATATCCTGTCCCAGACTGTTGTACAGGTTTTTATCCCCGGTGGGCCTGCGCAACTGCCTCATCAGTTCTTTGCTCTGCTTGGCTATCGCTTGAAGCCCGATGACAATCTCGTTTTGTGACTCCAGCTCCTGTCTGCTGTTACTCATCTGTTTTTACTCCACTACGTTGCAGCGCTCTGTGGCGCCAGCCGATCAGCTCCGCCAGCGTCATGCCGTTCATTTCTGACGGCGGCCAGTGGAAAATCACCGCGATATCCGCCATCAGGTCATCTACTGTCAGAGTAGGATCGACCGTTACTCGGCCGATGTCGGCGACAAAAAACCGATCACCTGGCCGGCCAGCGCAATCAGGTCAGGCAGTTCCAAACGGGCACACTCTTCCTTGGTCAGGTTCGGGTAGGTGACCCGAGGCAGAATAGTGATCAACGCATCGACATCGGCGTTGGCCAGCGCGGCCAGACCGATGCCGCGCAGGCTGCCGGCATTCGGCTTGGTCACTTGCACGCGAGTGATTTCGCTATCGCCACGTTTAATCGGAGTATTCAGGACGACGGTGTTTTCCTGGGATGCATTCAGTTCCATGGGGTATCCAGTTTTCAGTCGGAAAAAGGGGGCCAGCGCGGGGCTGGCCGTTTGAGGTGAAAAATTACAGGCCGATGGCGCGGCGGTGCGCTGCCAGCAGATCTACGCCGTCGACTTTTTCGATCATGTTGACGGTATCGATCTCGATCAGCTCTTTGCCGTCGATGCTCAACTTGAAGTAAGTGCAGTCGGTGGAAACTTTGGTTTCGGTATCTTCACCCTGCTTGAAGTCGCCGCTGTCGATCTCTTTATGACGGCCGCGCATCACCACTTCGAGCGCAGAGACGTCGCCGGTATCGTCGCGTTGGAAAGAGCCGGTAAAGCGCAGCGGTACCGCATCGACGCGGCCCCATTGCTTGAGCACCAGTTCGTCAATGCCGCCCATGGTCCATTCCACCACCAGCGCATCGTCGTCCAGGCCGAAGTCCACCGAGGCTGCGCCGCTCATGCCGCCGCCGCGGAATTTTTCCAGCTTGCGTGTCAGTTTCGGCAGCGTCATTGAGGAAACCACGCCCATGTAGTTGAAGCCGTCGTTAAACAGGTTCAGGTATTTCAGTTTTTTTGGCAGTGCCATGCTTCAGTCTCCTTAGCTGTTCACGGATGCGGCGAAGTTCGCCAGGTAGCGATCGGTAATGCGCTGACGCAGAGTCAGATCCTCCAGAGGCGGTACCGGGGTGTAGTCGTAATCGATAAACAGCTTGCCGGCCTTCAGGGTCTCTTTGTCGTTGGCGCTTTCGTCATACCAGCAGTCACCGTCGATGATCAGACCGGCGGATTTCAGTTCGCGGAACTTGGCCTTGATGCCGTCGATCATGTCGCGGATCAGCGTCGGGGTAAGCGGACGGTCAACCGCCCACAGATGAGCTTCGGCCAAGGTGTCGGCCAATACCTGCGCGGTGCGGGTATAGTTTTCAAACTGGAACAGCGGCTCGTCGGAGCAGGTGCGAGATCCCCAGAACTTGAAGCCATCTTTGCGGATCAGGGTGGTGACGCAACCTTCATTCAGCAGATCGGCGTCGGTGCCTGCGGTTTGCAGATCCCAAAATACGCTGGCCGAGATACCGCTCACACCGTTGATGCCGACGTTGGATAAGGTTTTATGCCAGCCGGTCTCCTGGTCGATCTTGGCACGCAGCCCCAGTGCACGAGCGGTGGCGAAGGCGATGTCGCTGCTGTTGGTGGTGGTATTCCAGTTGATGAAGTCCGGCCAAATCAGCATCAGTTCGCGCTGGCTGAAGTTGGCGCGATATTTGATGGCGTCGGACACGGTTTTACAGCCGTAAGCGCTGATATAGCCGAAAGCGCGCAGCTGCTGGCAGATGCCGGCCAACGCGGTCGCCACTTCCTGATTATCATGGCCCGGTACGCCCAGAATGCGTGGTTTCACGCCCAGCTCGGCCTGAGCGGCCAGCAGCGCTTTCATGCCGGTGTACTTACCGTTTTCATCGGCGCCACCGATGATATTGGACGTGGTTTCGGCCTCGTCTTTCCCTTCCGCCACGCGTACCACGACGGTTACCGGCTTAGTCTGCTCGGCGATCGCCAGCAGCGAACGCGCCAGCGTCCCTTTTTTACCTGCTTTGCCGCTGGCGGCCAGGACATCGGTAATCAGCACCGGGGTGTTGAGAGGAAACAGGGTTGCATCGGCATCTTCTGCGGTACAAACCATGCCGACAATGGCCGTCGAGACGGTGGAAATTACGCGGGTGCCTTCGTTGATTTCGAGGACACGCACGCCGTGGTGATAGTCACCCATAGCATTACTCCGTTTGTGGTTGGTGATGACAGCATGCCTGTTGGGAGGTGGTGCCGCATCTCATTCGGGGTGTGGGATAACTGGTACAACAGCAGGAAAAATAAAGAAAAAAAACGCCCCGGGCGGGGCGTTGAACGACGTTATTGCGGTGGTTGCGGCCAGTCGATATCCGGGGCCGCTTCGGGATCGACCCGATTAAGCAATACGCGGTAGGTTTTCCAGCGGGTCAGCAGCCGCAGTTCCTCTTCGCTCGCCATTCCCAGGTCAGTAGCGTCGTTAAGCGTTTCTATCTGCAGCGAACTTTGCTTAATCAACTCTTGTTTTTTATTGGCGGCCTGTTGCCGTAGCTCCTGAGTTGAATACGATCTTGGTATGATGTTTTCTCCATCAAAAATCCAGCGGCCGTTGATATCAGCGCCTTCCGGCAAGTTTTCGACCTCCGCCACACTCATATTTTCTGGGAAAAATCCGGAAACGTCATAATGGCCTTCGGCATTCGGTTTCGCGGTGATTGAACGAATGATCCCGTCCTTGTCATACATCAGTTTTACCGTCTCAGGACGGAAGCTTTTTTGACATTCATACCAGTCTTCCCCGGCATCGGATTTTAAAAACAAAACACCGTGCGAGGCGGCCAGCTGTTTCTGTTCTACCGTTTCCGGCGCGGCGAGGGTAAAGTTTTTCATGTTATTCATCATTATACGCTCCAGACGGTAACCCAATTGCCACCAATGTGTTTTTGCAGCGGACGACGGAAAATTACGTCGATGTATTCATCCACGTTGTTGTTTGCTGCGCCGGTCAGGACATAACCCGCGCTATCCGAATAGCCGGGGCCTCGCCAGGTAGCGATACTTTCCACATTACCCAGGCGAACATCCCGCACAAAGTTGTGATTGAGATAGTTGCTTAAATAGCCTCCCCAAATGCCGCCGTTAATATTGCCGTCTGTTTGATAAGCGGCACCTGCAGCAAATAAGGTGCCGTTCGCGCGGAGTTCACCGTTATTACGGAAGCTGAACCAGCCATCGGCCCCGCCGTTGGCAACATGGATACCGAACTCATGGTGGCTCCCGACCTTCTCATAGTGGTAAAGATCGACGAGCAGATTACCTTGCCCCTGTAGACGCATACCGTTTGTTTGGCGATTGCCGTCGGGATGAGTAAGATTTCCTTGTTTAGTAATAAAATCAGAACTATAAAAAGCGGCCATACCGTTGATATTGGCCTTTCCGCCTATCCAGGCATCACCCGTCGCGCTCAGCTTGCCATTGACGTAATATTCATTGCCGTGAAAGGCTAAGGTGCCTTTGTTGTCATTGATGAGTCTGACATCGAAGTCACCGTTGCTATTGCCGTAATGAAAATCCAGATAGGGGGTGGTACCGAACAGCTCGACACCGGCTTTTGTGGTCAACGCTCCGGCGATGGTTACGCTGCCATTTACGGCTAAAGAGGGTGTAGTGAGGCCGGATTTACTCTCAATCGCTCCATTGACCGTTAAAGCGCCGGTAATGGTATCGCCGCTCTGTTTGACGAACTTCCCGTCGGCTTCCGCCTTGCTGTAGGCGTCGACGTCTGTGGCCGTCGGTTTAAAGCCGGTAGTGTAAATTCGGTACCAGTTCAGCGGTTTGTCAGGGGTCGTGGACGTGCCGATGTAAGATGATCCATTAGGCTGGATCGCCAGATAGCCGCTGGAAGGGCCGCCGTCACACGGCAGGTTCAAGACGCCATAAACACCGCCGCCCGGCGCATTTTTCGATGCACCCGTAACCCGATAGATTTCGCCACGGTTGCTCAGAGCGTCTTCGCGATGTATCGGGCCCCCCCCCAAACCGAACGCGCCCACCTCCATCAGGTTGGTTTTTTGCGCGCCGACGTTGCGTGTGGCGGCAGTACCCAGCTCCAGGTTGCCGCGCGCGACGGACTTGTTTGGCAGGTCTTTCAGGTTCGCCGCGATTTTCAGCGAGGCATCGTTAACCGCTTTGACGGCTTTCGGGGTAGCGGCCAGCGTTTCGCTACCGCTATTGCTGTCGTTGCTCAATTGAGTGAAACCCTTTGCCAGCAAGGTGGCGTCAGGATGATTGCGCGAGCGGGCATGTTCGGCAATGGCTGCACTCAGCGTATCGCGCGAGACCAGTAAGGCGGTCTTGTCTGCGACGATCGCCGCATTGGCGTCGCCTTTTACCAGAAGCACCATGCGCACGACCTGGGTGCGGCCGGCACCTTCGGTCAACTGCGGCTTGTAGGTGTCGGGCGTATTGGCGATCGCCACCAGCACGCCGTTTTTGTCATACAGCCCCAGCTCGCGGATCCACCAACCGCCAACGTCCTCCGGGATCACTTGTTCAGCGATCACTTGGTTGCTGTTGCCGGTATCTATCTGCAGTGAATTCAGCTCGGCGCGCCGTTTTTCGTTCACCAGCTTGGTCTGGCTTTCATCGGGCTGCGTTGGCGAACCGCCGCCGTCGCCGACCGCCATATGCGTAATTTCCAGCTTTTGGCCGGTTGCTGCAGCGTTAGCCAGCAGCGCTTTGCCCTGTTCGGTGAGCAGGGCGCGGTATTTTGCTGTCATGGTGTGGTTCTCTTCTGTTTGCCGGCCGGGTAGGTAAGGCCGTTTTTATACATCACATACAGACTCAATCCGCGCAGGATCTCGCCTGACCAAAAGCCGAAGAACATGCCGTTATCGGTGCCGAGACGCGGCGCGGGCGACCAGCCGCCGTCCATCACGTCACCGGTGGAGAGGTAATGTCTTTGTAATTCCGTAACGCATTGTTCGATAAAGTGTTCGAGGCCCTCAATTTCACTGCCGGCCATTCTTGCCAGCACCGCGCCAGCCAGCCACAGGCCGCACATGTGGCCGGTAAAATCCTGTGCATCGGGCTGCGGCAGGCCGGCCATCGGGAAATCGGTCGGCGTGACACCGCCGGCGTCATTGGTAAAATCAATCAGCCAGCGCAGCCAGTTTTCGACATATTCCACCAGCTTGAGCGGTGGCGTTTTGCTCGCCTGCTGTAACTCGAGCCAGGCGCGCGCGGCACCGAAGAAGGCGCGTGGCTGATAGCCGGACCAGGCCGTGCCGTCACCCCAGTGATACATGGTCCAGGTATCCGCCGGACCGTAACTCAGATTGTCCCAACGGTTCCAGATATAGGCCGATGCGCTGGGGCCCAGCACGCCGAATTGCTGCTGATACCACTGCTGCGACTGCCACAGAAACTCGACCATGTTGTTGAGCATCACCCCGTCGGGATCGGCGGCGGCGTGCACGAAAATGAACGGGTACTGGTAGCCCGGATAAGGCATGCCGTGCCAACCATCGAACTGTTGGCTGTCCGCCTGATAAATGTTGGAGAACGGCATGACGCCCGGCGTACAGAACAGGCCGTCGCGGCGGTGATTCAGGAGGGTGCAGTCTCCCAACAGCGCGGTGTAGGGGTGTGCCGCCTGGAACGTGATGCGATAGCGGATCGTGTAGCCGTCATCGGCGTTGAGCGTTGGTGGAATGTCGTTCAGTACGTAGTAGCTGAACGTGGCGTCCGGTACATTTCCGTCTTGCAGAATGGTTACTTGCTTGACGCGGCTGAAGCGAGGTGCAGCCGGTTTGGGCTCGACATCCTGATGGTCCGGCTGATAGCCGCTCAGCGTAGCCGCTTGCGGGGCGAAATTTGCGATTTGCCATTTGCCGCCGGTGGCGGGCAGCATCCAATACCAGCGCCATTTGTCATCATCTTCGAGCCGCAGGTTGAAGTCGGCGTCCGCGCGATAGACCAACTGCGTAACGGGGAAACTTTCCTCTGCGGTCAACCAGGCGCCGATCACCATACCTGCGTCGTCATTGGGGAAACGGGCTTGGATCACTGTCGCGCTGCGGCTGTCGTAAACCTGTTCCTCAAATTGGCTGGCGATCGCGCAACCGCCGTAGTCGGTCACTGCGCGCAGATCGGCCAGCAGATAGTCGCTGCCGTCTTCTTTCGTCAGCGCCGCCAGGCTGCTGAGCGCGATGTCGTAAGTTTTTACCTGAGGTTGGAGCGACTGCGGCAGACCGATGCCCCATTCCGTGGTGCTCGCCGCGTTTTTTTCCGGTGCTATAGATAGCTGTATTTTGCAGGAGATCGGCTGATTCTGATCGTCGACGCCGCCAAAGCAGGTGCGGATTTTTGACTGGCGATTAATGCGGAACCAGATTGCCTGTTGTTCCAGCGATTGTTGCGATGCTATCTCTTTGCGAATGGTGATCATGCCTTCGGCGCTGCGGCCGTAGCTTACCGGCGCACCGGAAGGGTATGACCAATCGTAGGAGATGCCGTCGGTAAACGGCGTATTGGCGCTGCGGCTCTGGCGAAAGAACTTATCCTGCGCATCAATATCGGTATATTCCATCGCGGTGAATTCAACGCTTTTCCAGGCGTTGAAATAGCGCTGCTCGCCGGTGATGCTGTGTAGCAGATAGCAGGCGTCGGCAAACCACAGCTCGGCATCGGCCGCGTTGCCCATGGCGTTGTGCGGGACCGGCACATGCAGCGGACGGTTATGCTGTACCTGATTGCGTTCGATTAACACGCCGCCGTGTTCGACCGGTTGGCGATTGGCGAAATTCAGCTTGTGATTGCCGCCGAGCGTGGCGTCTTTTAATTGCACCGTACCGATTTGTTCAGCGGGCAGCCCTTTGGCCAGGATCTCGCCGTCGGCGCCGATCTGGTAACCCTGCCAATTGATGATCCAGTCCACGTCATAGCGTGTACCGTCGTTATTCCAGTCGATTTCACCGGCGGCATTGAGCGCGCGCACCTGGGCGTTGACGGCATCCCAGGCCAGCGCGCCGTCGAAGGCGAAAGTAGCGATATCGAGATATTCACCCCAGTAGGGCGCGCCGTGAGGGATCTGCGTACGGCCCTTGTTGAACGTTAGCGGAATACCTTTGAAACCGCTATGCGTCGGATCCCTCGTATCGACCGGCCAATTGGCGGGCACTGGCTCTTTGGCGTTGACGATCCAGTTGGCGATCCAGCGTTGAGGGCTGTCAGGGATCGGCGCACCGTCGTAAAAGTAGGTCACATAGGCGTCAAAACAGGCGATGGCCTGATCCAAATATTTTTGTTCTCCGGTCGCCAGATACGCATGGGCATAGCCAAGGATCTGCAGAGCCTGTCCTTCGGTGGTGGCGTCGTTCGGCAGCCCCGCCATGCGCGACAGCTCGCGTTCATGACGGGAATCGGCCAAAACATGTTCGTCGTTGAACACGAAGTGTTGCTGAGTCGAGTCCAGCGTGGTGCCGGTATTGCGTTGCAAGAATTGGTAATGTCCCTCCAGCATTTGCAGGGCGAGACTGGCATAGTCGGGGTACACGGTAGTAAGCTCTCCATCATATTGACCGCCGGCGACGTCGATTGCGCCAGCGGCTTCGAGGTTCAGCGCCAGGCCTGTCAGATGGCGGCTGACCGGCTTGGCATCGGCGATCATCCGCTCCATTTCCAGATACATCTCTTCGGTGATACCGTTCTCCAACACGCCGATATCCAGCGTAAAGGTGCCGGGCTCACCGTTGGTTTCCCACCACTCGCGCAGTTTGATCAGGTAACCCAACGGTTCCACCACGCGGCGAATAGCGCCGATGGTGCCCTTGTGACGGTGGATGAAGAAAGCGGCGGCTACGACGCTGCGTTTGGCATCTTCCGTCCAGGTTTCATCCCAATGATCGACCGAGAAGGCCCAGGCCAGGTACGGCAGCAGATTGACCGGACAGGTGGCTGGATCCCACAGATCGCGCAGCGGCACCGGCATGGCGGCCAGTTCGGCACAGGCGGCCGCAGCCGCGACCTCCAGCGGGGAAGAGCCGACCGGCAGCAGACGGTTACTCATCGGAGCCTCCCACCGTCAGACGATAAGAAGCGCAATGTGACGCCTGGGTTTTGTCCAATACGATGTCGGCCTGCGGGGTCTTCAATTCAACGCGTTGCACCCCTTCGGCATGCAGTGCGGCGTAGATTGCCGACAAGCGAATGTCACGGCCTAAACGGTGCTGGGCGCTGATGTAATTTTTCAGTTTGGCTTCGGCAGCGCGACGTACCGGTTCTGCTTCAGGGCCAGGGTAGAGGTACAGTACGGCATCGATGTTGTAGCTGATGATGTTGGCAGAGCGGACGGTGACGCGATCGGCCACCGGGCGCACATCTTCATCGTTCAACGCTTTATCGACGATCGCCACCAGTTCGGCGCTGGCGGTACCGTCTCCTTCGCGTGACAGTACGGAAATCAGCACGTTGGCCGGACTCGGACTTATTGCGGAAACGTCGGCGACCCGGCCATCGGCGGAACGACCGTGATACTCGTAAGAGCCACTGGATCCAGCCACGCTTAAGCCTTCGAATGCCTGCTGGATGCGCACGCGGAAATCGCTATCCGATTCCATGACCGCCGGCAAGGGCGGGATGACGCTGTCATCCGGCTGTTGCACCACCAGGCGTCGCACCTGGAAGTTTGCGCCCAGTTGGTCGAGGTCGCTGCCGCTGGCATAACCCAGCATCACGGCCTTTGCGGCTTCATTCACGCGCTGGCGTAACAGCAGTTCGCGGTAAGCATTTTCTTGCAACAGTTTGACGATCGGCTCCGATTCCAGCGCCAATGTGCGGGCGATGGCTTCGCGCTGCTCTTCCGGGTAAAGGGAAATCAGCGTGGCCTTGCGATCGGCCAGCAGCGATTCGTAATCGAGAGGATCCACCACCGTCGGGGCGGGTAATAAACTCAGGTCAATGGTTGCCATGGTGTCAGCTCACTGAAATAGAAAGAGAAAAGGCATCCGGCGTATCTGTGCGGTTGCCGGTAATGTCGACCACCATTTTTCCGTCAAAGGTGGTGTTGCAACTGATGCCCGTCAACCGAATGCGTGGTTCCCACTGCAGCAGTGCGCTGTAGCAGGCCGCCATCATTTGCAATCGCAGAACGTCGTTTTGCGGCTGATCCAGCAACTCGGACAGCAACGAACCGTAGCTGCGGCGCATGACGCGTGAGCCGATAGGCGTAATCAGGATGTCGCTCACCGACTGACGAATGTGCTCGAGATCGGCGATTGCGCGGCCGTTGCCGCGATTCATGCCAAGAAATTTCGCGTTGTTCATGCTGGTTTGTCCGTTTGGCCTCCGCCGTTTTGCACTCCACCGTGGGTGTGGGTATGCACCACAATGCCGTTAGAGCTGATGCTGCCACCGGTGTGATTGAGATCGCCGGTCATCGAGCCGCCCTGATGGATGGCGATGGTGCCGGTAGTGAGTTGCTGGGTACACTCCACTTCGGGAGCGTCCAGCGTAATTTTTCCGCTGGCGATACAGGTGATGTTTGGCGCCGTCAGAGTGATCCGCTCGGCGGCTTCAATGGTGGCGCTTTTTATGCCGACGGCCTTAAGCGCCCCGGTAGCCGGCTCGTATTCGAGCACTGCACCGTCAGGAAAAGCGATATGCGCCGCCTGTGCTGAGGCCGACGGTGCGGGGTGAGCATCGGAAAATACGCCGGGCAACACGAAAGCGGTTTCAAGTTCCCCGCCAAGTGACAGCACCAAGACCTGTTCACCAATGCTGGGCGCCCACCAGCTGCGTGCGTCGCCGGCCCGTCCGGTCAGCCAGTTGAGCCAGTCGGTAAGATTGCCGCCGGTGGCGACCCGGCAGCGCCCGCGTTCCAGGTCGAGCTCGCTGACGGTCCCGATCCGTATCAGGTTGCGCACCAGGCGCTGAATATCGAAGTTGTCTGTGTTCATGTCTCAAGAATGCCGCTGGATGAAAAGGGGGACAACGCGACGGCGTTTGGCTGCCGCCGGCACAACCGAAGCTGCCTGTAGGGCGCTACGGCTGACCAAATTCGCTGAGTAACTCTCCGTGCAAATAAACCTGGGTGAAGCGAACGACGTTCTCCGGTTCGGGAGGTTCAGCCAGCGGGGTGATATGCAATGCGCCATCGCGCAGTTCCACCCGGATGCGTTCGGTGAGTTGCAGCTGCAATATCAACTGGTTCGGCGTGTCTATATCCCTCTGAAACGAAAAATCATTTTTACGCTTGTCCGGATTGGCAAGAAGGTCTGGTTGGTGGCTGCGCAGCCAGGCCAGTACGGCGACCATGACCCGGTCGTCGTCAGCTGACGGCCCATCCAGCGCCAGATTGAGCTGATAGCGATATTCGAAGGACAGCGAGGGGGCGAGCGTTGAGATCACGCGGCCGTTAGCAATGCCAAGGCGCAATCGTTCGGGGTTTTGCTGCAACACGGGAATGGCATTGAACAGTGCGGCACGGAGCTGTTCGGGTTTTAACATGATGTATCTCCTGAAAAAGGGAGCGGTTTGAGTGGGCGTTTGTTGAAAAACGATCAGCGTGAGATGCCGCTCAGACATAGCGCACGTTCGGCCGTGCGGCGGCGCTCCAGTCCTTTGTTTTTGACGCCGTTGACATAAATCCAACGAGGCAGTTGATCGCAAGCCGCCTGCCACTGACGACGTTTGACAAAGGTGGCCAGCGTTGAATTGCAGGCGGCGTTGACGCCGACGTTGAAAGCGAAAGCGCTGACGGCGTCGTAAACCGGCTGCGGCATCTTGACATCCATACAGCGCGCGAGACCGCGCTCTACGGCGCGTACATCGTCGATCAAATGGGCGGCCGCCTGGCGTTCGTTGATGACGGCGCCCGGCTTCACGCCGGCGGTGTGGCCGATGCCGTTGGTCCAGACGCCGGCACTGCATTGGTAGGGTGAAAGCCGGCAGCCTTCGAAATCGGCGATCAGGCGCAAACCTTCCTCAGAGGTTTTCAGCGTATTGAACTGAGGCAGCAGGGCAGCGAGGGTTAAAATAGCCGCCACGCTGCAGCGTTTAGCGAGTGAGCTCATCGTAGACTCCGCGTTTCAGGCCGTTTTTTTTTAGCGATTTCAGCAACTGGTAGCTTTTACGCCGGTAGTACCAATTCACTGCAAAGGTACCGACGCCGACTGCGGCGCCGACCAGGATGGCAATGTCCTGTGCAGAGTGGCTCCCTAACCAGGCCAGGCAAGCCGCGACGAAATAGGCAAGGGTTGAAGTGAGTTTCTCCATCGCTTAATCCCACAATTTGACGGTTTCTCGTTGGGCCGCCGCAGGCAGGTCCGGCAATTCCACCGGTTGACCGTGCGGCAGCAGGGGCCCCAGATCGGCGAGGCCACGGTTAGCCAGATAGACTTGTTCCACCTGGCGTTGCGTGCTGCCGTAGTAGCGCCAGCAAATCGCATCAATGGTGTCACCTTGTTGTGCATAAATTTTCATCATTACCATCCTGCGATAGCGTTGGGAGAGAGGGCTGTGGCCCCGGATATCTTCAGTTTCGCGCGCGTGGGAGGGAGGGGCAACGCGAGGGGGTTGTGGATGAGATGGCACAACTGAGGCGCAAAAGTGCCGCCGGCAGAAATAAAAACCCCGCCGGCGGCGGGGGGATGAAAAACGTTTGGCTGGAGGGATTAGCAGGGGGGGTGTTCGTCAGCGGGATAAAATATTTCTTGATAATCATTGTTCGGCAGCACCTGACTGGCCAAATCGGAGATCAGCGACATGGCGATCAGAAACTCGGAGGCACTGCATTGCGCAGCCTGTGAAACATCGGCGATGAATTGGATGCGGGACAGTGTTACTTGTTGTTTATCCATAATTTCCACTGTTTTTGCCCTCTCTTGATTATACTGTGTATTTATACAGTATTAAGCAAAACGCTAAAGGCGTCAATGGTTGGACTTATCATTTGTGCAGTAAAAATACGGCCAATCATTGATTAGCGGAAATTGTACAAGGAGGCCGTCAAAATGAATTTTGCCGCCGCGTGCGAGAACCTCCAACTGCCAGCGTTGCGGTTCTATGCCAATACCTCGAAGTTTGCGGGCAATATTCAGACAATGCTGCCGCTGTGGCGGCGTCAAACGAGCCGACGGCGCGGGTGCCGGCGGCAAGTAAAGAGCGCGCGTTCCACAGTTATTGCCAGAACTCCAAGGCGTCGCGGCGGCGAGTGTTTTAGCGACGATCCGCCATTGCACGGTGCGCGTTCGGTATACCCGCTCAATTCCCAAATGCGGTGCATAAATGCCGACAACTTTTGTGACGGGCTCGTCATAAGCGTTCCGGGTTTCTGAGGCTTCGCGCGCGACACGCACCCACTGGCGGCTGCGTGGCACATTGGCGCCGCCTTGCGCCTGTATGTAACCGGCAAAGTCGCCGGCGTCGGCAGCGGCGCGCACGGCTTCGGTGCCGGCGTCAAACTGCGGCGTCAGGTTTTGGCCGCGAATACGTCGACATTCGCGGTAGACCCCGAGACCGGGCAGGCCGAAGGGATGAAACTGGGGGATGCGCCAGGTGGCGGCCCAGGCGCTGACCGCGCGGGCGGTATCGCTCAGCGGGGCGCCGGTTTCGCGATCGAGCTCTTCCTCCAATGCATATCCATCGAGGTTTTTTGCGACATATTTGGCCAGATAGGCGGTTGCGCCACCCCGGTTGAGGTGTTTGCTCTGGAAACGATGTTGTTGGGCGCCAGGTTCTGCTGCATCCTGTTGCAGCGCATAACGCTGCATGATGTCAAGCACTGCCTGACGTTGCATTTGTGGAGTGAACATCATCAGATGCCAGTGCGGCGTGCCGTCATGATGAGGCTCAACCACTCGCATACCGTAGACCTGCAGACGGCGATCCTTGAAGGCGGTTCGCATTTTCCCCCACTGGGCAACCAGATAACGTTGGCCATCCTTCGGTGTTAGGGCTTGTCCTTGCCAGCGTGTATTGAAGCGCATTTTGCCTCGTGTGCCGACATGCTGGATAGGGTGAAAGCGTGCCGGCGTCGTCAACGTGATAAACAACCCGCAGTGGCCGTTGCGAGTGGCGTAGGTTTCTATACCGGCGAGGGTATTCATCAACTCCATACGACGAATGGCGGGATTGGCGATGCTGCCGAGCACTTTATCCATAAGATCGGCGCGCTCGCCCGTGGCGACGTTTTCCAGCTCGCAACGGTGAAGATAATCGAGGTTCGATTGACGCCGAGCCTTGACATCGTGAAGGGCCTGTCTGCTGGCATAAGGTGACGTGTTGTTGCGGACGTTGCCTATCGCGATTTGCAGCGCCTCGCGCCACTGCATGCGTTGCATTTTGAGACGCCGCAGCCACCAGCGATCGTCGGTCAGGCGCGACAGCGCCGCAATTGCCCGCTCGCTGTCCAACTTGCCTTTACGATAACAGCGCCAGTGCATGGGCTGGATATTGAAGGCGCGGGCCATCGTGGCGATTTGGCGATAGAGGCGGCGCTGTATATCCGCGTGTAGCAGGATCTCTGCATTATTGCCGTGCTTCGCCAGCAAGGCGTCACATTCACTCTGGTAGAGCGCAGAAAGTTGGCCCCCGATACGCCGCGCCAACTGCTCCAGCGCTTTATCGCCCAGCGCGGGCAGTGCGCTATAGCTGTCCGCTTCGCTGCCAAAGTGCAGTGATTTGCGTTGATCCAAACCGAAATTATTATTTACCTGCTGAATGCGTGGCCATATCCGCCGATGGAAAACTCGCACCAGATAATGCCAGGCGGCGTGGGCTCCCTTCTGGCTGAGCAGTTGGCGGTGGCGCTCAAGGAACGGCGTGCGCAAATAATAAGGCAGGTCATGAATGCACTGCAGTATCGCTTGCCATTGGCGCAGTTGGTCGCGATTCAGCGCCGCTTCGCGCCCTATCGCACGTCGTGGGGCATTCCATGGATAGGCGTAATCACCGTACGCTGCGTGTTGTATGGCAGAGGCGTTGACCGGCAGATGCTCCGCCGGCCTATTTTTAACGGCGAGCGACATGACGTTGCTTGGCTTCTGATAGCTGCTGGCAGGTCACGCAGCGGCTGACGCCGGGAATCGCAATGCGTCTCGCCACAGGAATCGCCGCGTCACAATCGGCACAGCAGAACGCCGAGGGCGCTGTGGCAACCGGCCTGGCATACGCAATTTGTTTCTCGAGCATCAATGCCTGGCGCTCCTGCGCCATATCAATAGTATCAGCCATAATATTTTCCAGTATTTAATAGGGTGAATTTGGGCCGAGCGGTGCCCGGCGGGTTGCACGCCAGCTTGATTCGAAAGGTTATTTTTTTGGGGTTAACAGACAGTCTGTTTCGCTGATATAGCGCGGCAACGATTGACTGAGCGAGATGAGTTCATTGAGTGCCGCGACGATTTTCCGCCGTTCGGCATAACCCATTTCGTGAAACTTTAACCACACATAGCGTTCAGTCAGCCCGGCGAGGAAGCAAAACGTATGGCGCAGGTGCAGCGGCGCCGTGTCGTAAATCTCTTCGGCATGGTTGGGTTGCCGGGCAAACAGTGTGCGGCGGATTTCAGCAATACGCCGCAGGCCGATAGCCCGTTGCTCCTCGCTGGCCAGCAGCATGACAGCCTCCTTATCTGAATTTGATGATGGATGAATACTCGCAAAAGCAAGGTTTGGTTATCCGTCGTTTAGGGTCGAAAATTTGAGTAAACACGCTGTAAACAAGGTGATTACGCAAGATTGTTGTCGCCTTGTGGTATTTGCATTTTCATCACCCATGTCGCATCATCTTAACTAAAGCGATCGACATGCCGAGTGACGGCGAATTGACGGTACTTTAAATCGCAAAATGCGACTTGTAAATGCGAATTTCATTTTTAATCGGTGATGATATGCGTGAAGATGCAACAAACAACAACACCTCCGTGGGAGCGGTAATTGAGAGAGTTCTTTCATCTTATGGCGTTGGCACGCAGAAGGAATTGAGTGAAATCCTTGGGATAGCGCCGAATAACATCAGTAGTTGGCAACAGCGGGGTAGTGTTCCCGGATATGTCATTATCAACTGCGCGTTAACTACGGGAGCAGACCTGGCCTGGCTGATGACTGGTGAACTTGCAAATTCAAAAGTAAATCGCAAGCCTGCGTCATCTGCGCAAGGTAAAGCGCTTTACGATCGCGTTTTGGCTTCCGGCGGGAAAGGGGTATTGCGCCGCATTTTGGATGCTTACGGTTTCAATCTGCAAAAAGAATTGGGCGACCTGCTGGGTATCTCTTCAGGCACGATGAGCACCTGGGTCCGCCGCAACTACTTCCCCGGCGATATCGTGGTGACCTGTGCTCTGGATACAGGCGTCTCGCTGCTGTGGCTGGCGACGGGCCAGGGGGAGATGTGGGGTGATGCCGCATCGGCGGTTCCGGTATCCGAAGCTCGCACGATACCGAAATATCGCCTGCTCGCCGGGCAGTTGAAAGAGGGGGGGCAGTGGTCAGCAGACTGTTCTTTGATTCCTGACGGCGTGGCTCAGCCGGCTTATGTTGATGGCGGGCGCGTATCCTGGCTGGTGGATCTGGCCGTTACGCATATCGCCAATGGCCGCTGGCTGGTGGACATCGACGGTAACCTGGACGTTTACGATATAGCGCGTTTACCGGGTAACCAGGTGCGGGTCAGCGGCGGCAACGTCGACTTTCAATGTTCTCCGGATGCATTGAAAGCGCTTGGCATGGTCTGGTTAACGTTGACGCCGCAGGCATAAAAAAAAGCCCATCGATGATGGGCTTCGAGAAATCATGGGCGGGCAGGTTACAGGCCGTAGACCAGCGTGACCGAGGTTGTCGTGTCGGTATTCTTCGGCGCGGAGGCCGGTGGCTTGCTGTTGTAGGTCACGGTGTAAGCTACGCGCAGTGAAAAGCGATCGTTGATCGCCACGTTCAACGCGCTTTCCGAGTTCAGCGTGGTTTCTTCGTTCGCCAGTGCGGAGACGCCCTGAATGAACTTGGTGTTGTCGGTGAGCTGATAGGAATAGTTGGCCGCGCCATAGGCCAGCCCTTTGGTCGAGCGGCCGCCGCCATGGTATTCGTCATGGCGCACGCCGGGACCGAATTCCACCCGCAGGTCGCTGAGCGGCCCGTTGAGGATTTGACGGCCATAGCCGCTGGTCAGCGTGGAGCGTGAGTCGTAACCGTTGAAACGGTCGCTCAGCCAGCTGGCCTGGCCGAACAGGTAGTTGCGATCGGTCAGGTTATAGCGCGTACGGCCGCCGGCCTGATACTTTTCGGACGAGCGCACGTTGGAGGAGGTGGTGTTGTTGGCCGCCCCCCACAGGCTGTACGCCGCGTCGGTGTTGAACCAGGTCATGTTGGTGTTGGCCAACAGAGTGGAACTCTGCGAGTTGCCGGACTGGGCGTTGTAGCCCGCCTGCACGTTGCCTTCGAACGGTTTCTTGGCGGTGGCCGGATCGTCCATCGCGGTGAAAAGCGTATTGTCGGCAAGGGCTGAAACACTGGTGAAAGTCGTTAAGCAGCAAATATACAGCGGAAAAGCGCGACGAGCGCGGGAAGAGAGCATCTTGGATCCAGTTGTTAAGGGTGATTATTGTTGATGACGGTCACATTATATCGGTTCATTTCGGCGACAAAAATAGCCGCCATTAGCTTAAGTTTTTAATTTTTATCCCTCATTTATTCGCTTTTCTTCTACTTAAATTCATCGCTTTCGACGGCATTTCGTGCTGATCCTGCTTCGCCCGGCCGCCGGTGCCGAGATGGGGCGTGCATCCTCGCTGTAAAATATAATGTACAAATATGTTTACGATAAATGACTTTGTTAGGCAGGAGGGGTTACAGCGTGATGATGGGCTGTTTAATTGTTTAATTGTTTAATATATTGTATTTGTTTAGTTTAAATCTATTTTTGCAACCCTGATTCAAAGGTGTTTTAAGCAAGATAATGACGGTAATCTTTTATTTACAGAAAATGGATTGAAAACTTTACATATCGTGTTAGGGTAGACCCCTGAAACGCTCAATGTTCCATTTCAACGCATAACGCCAAACGACAGGAATAGCATCATGCAAAAAGACGCGCTCAATAACGTACACATCAGTGCAGAACAGGTTCTCATCACGCCGGAGGAGCTGAAGAACCAGTTCCCGCTCAGTGCCGACGACGAAAATGAAATCGCCACTGCGCGTAACACCATCGCCAACATTTTGCAGGGGCGCGATCATCGCCTGTTGGTGGTGTGTGGGCCTTGTTCGATCCACGATCCGGATGCGGCGCTGGACTACGCCCGTCGTTTGAAAACCCTGGCGGCTGACTTGAGCGATCAGCTGTATATCGTTATGCGCGTCTACTTTGAAAAACCCAGAACCACTGTCGGCTGGAAAGGTTTGATCAACGATCCGTACATGGACGGTTCGTTTGACGTTGAAGCAGGCTTGCATATCGCGCGTCGCCTGTTGCTGGATCTGGTGGGCATGGGCTTGCCGTTGGCTACCGAAGCGTTGGATCCGAACAGCCCGCAGTACCTGGGTGATTTGTTCAGCTGGTCGGCGATCGGCGCGCGTACCACCGAATCTCAGACCCACCGAGAAATGGCATCCGGCCTGTCGATGCCGGTCGGGTTCAAAAACGGCACCGACGGCAGCCTGGGCACCGCCATCAACGCCATGCGCGCCGCTGCCATGCCGCATCGCTTCGTCGGCATTAACCAGGCAGGCCAGGTTTGCCTGCTGCAGACTCAGGGCAACCCGGATGGGCACGTGATCCTGCGCGGCGGCAAAACTCCGAACTACAGCGCTGAGCACGTTGCGGCCTGTGAAAAACAGATGCTTGAGGCGGGACTCCACCCGTCCTTGATGATAGATTGCAGCCATGGCAACTCGAATAAAGACTATCGCCGTCAGCCGGCGGTTGCCGAGTCCGTGGTGGAGCAGATCAAGGCGGGTAACCGCTCAATCACCGGCATTATGCTGGAGAGCCATCTGCATGAGGGCAATCAGTCTTCCGAACAGCCGCGTGCAGACATGCGTTACGGTGTGTCCGTCACCGACGCCTGCATCAACTGGGAGAGTACGGAAACCCTGTTGCGCCATATGCATCAGGAACTCGGCGCTGCGCTGACGGCCCGCACGGGAGAAAAGTAAGTTATGGTGGCAGAACTGACCGCGCTGCGCGATCAAATCGATGAGGTGGATAAAGCGCTGCTGGATCTGCTGGCGAAACGCCTGCATCTGGTAGCGGAAGTGGGCGAAGTCAAAAGCCGCCACGGTTTGCCGGTTTATGTGCCGGAGCGCGAAGCCGCGATGCTGGCCTCGCGCCGCCGGGAGGCGGAAAATCTCGGCGTGCCGCCGGATCTGATCGAAGATGTGTTGCGCCGCGTGATGCGCGAGTCTTACGTCAGCGAGAACGATAAGGGCTTTAAAACCCTGTGCCCGCAGCTGCGGCCGATCGTCATTATCGGCGGAAACGGTCAAATGGGCAGGCTGTTCAATCGCTTGCTGACGTTGTCGGGTTATCAGGTCAGGGTGTTGGATCAGGAAGATTGGCCGCAGGCGGAGCAGCTGTTGGCGGATGCCGGCATGGTGATCGTCAGCGTGCCGATCCACGTGACCGAGCAGGTGATAAGCCGCCTGCCGACGCTGCCTGCCGATTGTATTCTGGTGGATCTGGCGTCGGTGAAGAACCGGCCTTTGCACGCGATGTTGGCGGCGCACAGCGGCCCGGTGGTCGGTCTGCATCCGATGTTCGGCCCGGACGTGGGCAGCGTGGCCAAGCAGGTGGTGGTCTACTGCGACGGCCGCCAGCCGGAGGCGTATCAGTGGCTGCTTGAACAGTTGCAGGTGTGGGGGGCGCGGCTGCATCGCATCAGCGCGGCCGAGCACGATCAGAATATGGCGTTTATTCAGGCGCTGCGGCACTTCGCTACCTTCGCCTACGGGCTGCACCTGGCGGAAGAGAACGTGCAACTGGAGCAGCTGCTGGCACTCTCTTCGCCAATCTACCGGTTGGAGCTGGCGATGGTTGGCCGCCTGTTCGCACAGGATCCGCAGCTGTACGCCGATATCATTATGTCGTCGGAAGAAAATGTGGCGCTGATTAAGCGTTACTACCAGCGCTTCGGCGAGGCGATAAAGCTCTTGGAGCATGGCGACAAACAGGCGTTTATCGAGAGCTTCCGCAAGGTAGAGCATTGGTTCGGCGATTACGCCCAGCGCTTCCTGGTGGAGAGCCGCACGCTGTTGCGGCAGGCTAACGACAGCCGGCAGTAAAACTGCGGGCAGTAAGCATAAAGGGTTCGGCTTGGCCGAACCCTTTTTTACAGTTTCAGGATGGGTTGACCGGCACCACGGTGTCGCTTGGGTAACAGCCCAGCACCTTCAGCGAGCGGGTGATCGGCGCCAGATCGCGTAGCGCTTTTTGCATCGCCTCGGCGCGCAGGTTGGCCTGCACATCGATATAGAACATCTCCTCCCACGGATTGCCGTTGATCGGACGTGATTCCAGCTTGGTCATGATGATGCCGTTATCGCGCAATACCAGCAGCGCTTCGACCAGCGCGCCGGATTGCTGGCCGGTCGCCATGATCAGCGTGGTTTTTGCCGGCACCTGTTCGGAGACATCGATCGCTTTGCGCGCCAGCACGATGAAGCGAGTGATGTTTTGCTGCTGGTTGGCGAGATTGTGTTCCAGCACCTGCAGCCCGTACAGCGCGCCGCCGGCCTCGCTGCCCAGTGCAGCCACCTTCGGTGAATTCAGCTTGGCGACTTTCTCCATCGCGGCCGCCGTGCTTTCGGTGTATTCGATTTTCCAGTGCGGGAAGCGGTTCAGGAACTGGCTGCACTGCTGGAACGGCTGCGGGTGGCTGTAGACGGTTTCTATCTGGCTCAGATCGCTGTCGCCGGCAATCAGAACGCAGTGGTTGATAGGGTTAGTCAGTTCGCCGACGATCGACAGGCTGGTGTGTTGCAGCAGATCGTAGACCTCGTTTATCGAACCGGAGCTGGTGTTCTCGATCGGCAAAATCGCATAGTCCGCCTGGCCGGTTTCCACCTGGGCGAAAATATCCTGAAACTTCTGGCAGCCGCATTCGATCAGCCGATCGAAGTGGCGGGCAGCGTATTGGCGTGCCGCCAGATGTGAATAAGAGCCTTTCGGGCCGAGGAAAGCGATGCGGGCGGAATGCTGGCTGACGGGGTTGAGCTGGTGCTGCAACAGCGCCTGCTGGGTCAGAACGGAGTCTTCAATGATCAGTTGGAACAGGCGGGTGACGTAGAAACCGTCCAGGTCGTAAGGCTTGGCGGCGGCGATCAGCGCATCCAGCAGATCGCGTTCGCGCTCTTTGTCACGGATCGGGCGGTGAGAGTGCAGCTTAGTCTTGCCGACTTCGATCGCCAGCTCACGGCGTTCCGCCAGCAAGGCCAACAGTTTCAAGTCCAGTGCGCTGATGCGCTCGCGCAGCACCAATAACGGGTTGTCAGTCATAATCAGCTTCCGCCTTCAGTTCTTATTCGTTGTAAAACAGCCATAAAAAAAGCCCCCTGTTTCCAGGAGGCCTTGTTGTTCGTCTTCGCATTCTTTCTCACACGACGAAACGCCTCCCAGTCAGGGGAAGGTAAAAAAGAATGCGAAGAAAAACGGTGTGCGTGGCATGGTCTACCTAAGGTTAATGCGAACAGGTTTTAAAGTAACCGCTGGTTTTTACCTCGTCAACAAAAATACCCGACAAAAAACGCGCCCTCGGGCGCGTTTGATGCGGCAATCGCTGTCGGACGGTTATTCCTGCTCTTGCGTGACTTCCGGCACGATGTCTTTCACGCTGGCATTGCAGCGGCGCGCTTCGCCTTTGTGCTGCACCTTGTTCAACTGGCGCTCCAGTTTGGCGATCAGCTCGTTAACGGCGGTATACATGTCATCATGTTTGGCGCTGGCGACCAGCGGGCCGTTAGGCGTGGTAATGGTAGCGTCGGCGACAAACCCTTGCGGCTCTTTGGATAAGACGATATGCGGGTTAATCAGCTGGGTCTGCCATTTTTCCAGTTTGGTGAGACGGTCTTCGACGTGATTGCGGATTGCGGGAGTGATATCCATTTGTTTGCTGGTAATGTTCAATGTCATATAACTTACCTCTCTGTCTTTCCGTCTTGGTGAATCCAGCATACCCCGCTTTTTGTTTAAATGCGTGATGTAAATCACGATTTTTTGTCACTTTTTGCAAAGTTAGTTCAATCTGTGATTCAGCATTTGAATTGGCTATCTAATGCTTGAGAGTTGCCGCCGGATGGCGCATTATCGATGAGTTGACCGGTGAGGAGCGCTAGCTAACACCGTGTTTTTACTTGTGTATTTTTCCAGTAAAAACCCGGTCGACGCCAATGAAAACGGCAGCCTTGGCTGCCGTTTGGTTTTTCTGCCGGTGCCGACGCGCGCTTATTGTGGGTTGGCGGCGATCACTTTGGCCACTTTGTCAGCCTGGCCGTTCAGCTGCAGCTGCTTGTAGGCATTTTCCATCAGCGGCAACACGTCATGCGTCGCTTTGGTATCCGGGAATTCACGCAACATCTGCTCGGCGCGATTAACGACCGCGACGTAAGCACCGCGTTTAGTGTAGTATTCCGCCACCGAAAGCTCATACTTGGCCAAACGATCTTTCAGATACACCAAACGCTTGTTGGCGTCGGTCGCGTATTGGCTGTTCGGGTATTGCTGAATCAACTGGCTGAAGTCGCGGAACGCAGCGCGAGCGTGCTGAGGATCGCGGTCCGAACGGTCAACCCCGAAGAAGCCCTGCAGCGCGCTGTCATCAAGCGCCATGTCGGTCAGGCCGCGCATGTACATCACGTAATCGATGTTCGGGTGCGTCGGATTCAGGCGCATGAAGCGATCGATGGATGCCTGAGCCATTGGCAAGTCGGCAGCCTTATAATAGGCGTAAATCAAATCCAGCTGGACCTGCTGGGAATACGGCCCGAAAGGATAGCGGTTATCTAACGCTTCGAGTTGCGTAATCGCGCCCTTGAAGTTACCGTCCTGCAGTTTTTGCTGCGCGGTAGCATAGATTTCCGAAGGCGGGTTGTCGGGAACCGCATCCTTGGATGTGGAGCAACCTGCCAGCGCCAGGCTCAACGTGGCTGCCGCCACCAGATATTTCATACGCGTCATGACGTTTTGATTATCCTCAGGGTGTTATTCCGGGAGACTGTCCGTTAAGCTCCCGACAAAGACCAGGTACAATAGCACATTATATTAAACGGCATCGCCGTGAAAACCCAACGTTAACGAAGAAGCTGCATATGGCACAACAAGTACAACTCACCGCAACGGTGGCCGAATCTCAACTCGGACAACGTTTAGATCAGGCTTTGGCCGAATTGTTCCCTGATTATTCACGATCTCGCATAAAAGAGTGGATCCTGGGCGATCGGGTGAAGGTCAATGGCAAAACGTCAAACAAACCGAAAGAGAAGGTGCTGGGCGGAGAGACAGTCGCCATCGATGCACAGATAGAAGAAGAAGCGCGTTGGGAGCCGCAGGACATCGCGCTGGATATCGTCTATGAAGACAGCGATATCCTGGTGATCAACAAGCCGCGCGATTTGGTGGTGCACCCTGGCGCCGGTAACCCGGACGGCACGGTGCTCAATGCGCTGCTGCATCACTACCCGGAAATCGCCGACGTGCCGCGTGCCGGCATCGTGCACCGTCTGGATAAAGACACCACCGGCCTGATGGTGGTGGCGAAAACCGTGCCGGCGCAAACCCGGCTGGTGGAGGCGCTGCAGGCGCGCGAAATCACTCGTGAATACGAAGCGGTGGCGATCGGCACCATGACGGCAGGCGGTACGGTAGAAGAACCCATCGCGCGCCATTCCACCAAGCGCACTCACATGGCGGTGCACCCGATGGGTAAGCCGGCGGTGACGCACTATCGCATTATGGAGCACTTCCGCGCGCACACTCGTCTGCGCCTGCGCCTGGAAACCGGCCGTACTCACCAGATCCGCGTGCACATGGCTTACATTAGCCATCCGCTGGTGGGCGATCCGCTGTACGGCGGCCGTCCGCGTCCGCCGAAAGGCGCTTCGGAGGCCTTCATCAACACGCTGCGCGGCTTTGACCGCCAGGCGCTGCACGCTACCATGCTGCGTTTGTATCACCCGATCAGCGGCATCCAGATGGAGTGGCATGCGCCGCTGCCGCAGGACATGGTCGATCTGATCAACGCGCTGAAGGCGGACACCGAAGAATTCAAAGATCAGATGGACTGGTAATGCGCTCGCTCATTCTGCCCGACTGGCCGTTGCCTCCCGGCGTTAAAGCTTGCAGCACCACGCGCGATGGTGGCGTCAGCCTGCCACCTTATGACTCGCTGAACCTCGGCGCTCACGTCGGTGACGAGGAGCAAGCGGTGAAGCGCAATCGGGAAAGGTTGGTTACCGCCGCCGGCTTGCCGCAGATGCCGGTATGGCTCGAGCAGGTGCACGGCACTCGCGTGGTGACGTTGACGGGACAAGCGCCCGCCGATCTGCGGGCGGATGCGGTGTACAGCAACGTGCCGGGTCAGGTGTGCGCAGTGATGACGGCGGATTGTCTGCCGGTGCTGTTCTGCTCGCAGCACGGCGACGAAGTGGCAGCCGCTCACGCCGGTTGGCGTGGGCTATGCCACGGCGTGCTGGAGCAAACCGTGGCGGCGTTCAGCGCCGCACCGGGCCAAATCAGCGCCTGGCTGGGGCCGGCGATCGGCCCGCAGCAGTTCGAGGTCGGGCCGGAGGTGCGCGCCGCTTTCATGGCGGAAGACGCTGAGGCCGCAGCGGCATTTACCCCGCACGGCGATAAGTTTTTGGCTAATATCTACTTGCTGGCTCGCCAACGCTTGTTGCGTGCGGGCGTTCAGGCCATTTATGGCGGCGACCGCTGTACGGTTAACGAAATGAGCCATTTTTTCTCCTATCGACGCGATGGAATAACCGGACGTCTGGCAAGTTTAATCTGGCTGATATAACCTATTGAATTAGGACGATCCAACGACGCATGGCGTTGTACCGAAAATTTAGCGTCGAGATAACCTTGAAAATTTGAGGGATGACCTCATTTAATCTCCAGTAGCAATTTCGACCCATCTTGGAGGTGTTATGCGTCTGGATCGTCTTACCAACAAATTCCAGCTTGCCCTCGCCGATGCCCAGTCACTAGCCCTTGGGCACGACAACCAGTTTATTGAACCGCTACATCTGATGAGCGCCCTGCTCAATCAGGAAGGGGGCACGGTTCGTCCACTATTAACTTCCGCAGGTATCGATGCCGGGCGTGTACGCACCGAGATCGAACAGGCGCTGTCCCGTTTACCGCAGGTAGAAGGCACCGGTGGCGACGTTCAACCGTCCCACGAGTTGGTGCGCGTTCTGAACCTGTGCGACAAGCTGGCGCAAAAGCGTGCGGACAAATTCATTTCTTCCGAGCTGTTTGTGCTTGCGGTGCTGGAAGACCGCGGCTCGTTGACCGACTTGTTGAAAGCGGCCGGCGCGACGGCCGACAAAATCAGCAAAGCCATTGAACAAATGAGAGGCGGTGACAGCGTGGAAGACCAAGGCGCCGAAGACCAACGGCAGGCATTGAAGAAATACACTATCGATCTGACCGAACGTGCTGAGCAGGGCAAACTTGACCCGGTGATCGGCCGTGACGAAGAGATCCGTCGCACCATTCAGGTGCTGCAACGCCGTACCAAAAACAACCCGGTGTTGATCGGCGAGCCTGGCGTAGGTAAAACCGCCATCGTCGAAGGCTTGGCGCAGCGCATCATTAACGGCGAAGTGCCGGAAGGACTGAAGCACAAGCGCGTATTGTCCCTCGATATGGGCGCCTTGATCGCCGGCGCCAAATATCGCGGCGAGTTTGAAGAGCGTCTGAAAGGCGTGCTCAACGATCTGGCCAAGCAGGAAGGCAGCGTTATCCTGTTTATCGACGAACTGCACACCATGGTCGGCGCCGGTAAGGCGGATGGTGCGATGGACGCAGGCAACATGCTGAAGCCGGCGCTGGCGCGCGGCGAGCTGCACTGCGTCGGTGCCACCACGCTGGATGAATACCGTCAATATATAGAGAAGGATGCGGCGCTCGAACGTCGTTTCCAGAAAGTATATGTGGCGGAGCCGAGCGTGGAAGACACCATTGCTATTCTGCGCGGCCTGAAAGAGCGTTACGAACTGCACCACCACGTGCAGATAACCGACCCGGCCATTGTGGCGGCGGCAACGCTTTCGCACCGCTATATCGCCGATCGTCAATTGCCGGACAAGGCTATTGACCTTATCGACGAAGCGGCGTCCAGCATTCGCATGCAGATGGACTCCAAGCCGGAGTCGCTCGACAGGCTTGAGCGCCGCATCATCCAATTGAAACTGGAACAGCAGGCGCTGAATAAAGAGTCTGACGACGCCAGCAAGAAACGCCTGGACATGCTGAGCGATGAGCTGGGGCAGAAAGAGCGCGAATACTCGGAGCTGGAAGAAGAGTGGAAAGCGGAAAAAGCGTCGCTCTCCGGCACCCAGAATATCAAGGCAGAACTCGAGCAGGCCAAAATCACCCTGGAGCAGGCGCGTCGCGTCGGCGATCTGGGGCGGATGTCGGAACTGCAGTACGGCAAAATCCCTGAGCTGGAAAAACAGCTCGCCGCCGCCACGCAGGCCGAAGGCAAGAGCATGAAGCTGCTGCGCAACCGGGTGACCGATGCGGAGATTGCCGAAGTGCTGGCGCGTGCCACCGGGATCCCGGTCGCAAGAATGCTGGAAGGCGAGCGCGACAAGCTGCTGCGCCTGGAACAAGAACTGCATTCGCGAGTGATTGGCCAGGACGAAGCGGTCAGCGCAGTCTCCAATGCGATCCGCCGCAGCCGTGCGGGGTTGTCCGATCCTAACCGACCGATCGGTTCGTTCCTGTTCCTCGGTCCGACCGGGGTAGGGAAAACCGAGCTTTGCAAGGCGCTGGCTTCGTTCCTGTTCGACAGCGACGACGCCATGGTGCGTATCGATATGTCCGAGTTTATGGAGAAACACTCCGTTTCGCGTCTGGTCGGCGCGCCTCCGGGCTATGTCGGTTATGAAGAGGGCGGCTACCTGACGGAAGCCGTACGTCGCCGGCCTTATTCGGTGATTCTGCTGGATGAAGTCGAGAAAGCGCACCCGGACGTGTTCAATATTCTGTTGCAGGTGTTGGATGACGGCCGCCTGACCGATGGTCAAGGCCGCACCGTCGATTTCCGCAATACCGTGGTGATCATGACGTCCAACCTGGGTTCCGATCTGATCCAGGAGCATTTCGGTCAGATGAACTACGCGCAGATGAAAGAGTCGGTGATGGAGATGGTGAGTCACCACTTCCGTCCAGAGTTCATCAACCGTATCGACGAAGTGGTGGTGTTCCACCCGCTGGGCGAGAAACACATCGCCGCGATCGCCAAGATTCAGTTGTCGCGTCTGTACAAGCGTTTGGAAGAGCGCGGTTACGAAGTGACCATGACCGAACCGGCCCTGGCGCTGTTAAGCAAAACCGGCTACGACCCTGTATATGGCGCACGCCCGTTGAAACGCGCTATTCAGCAGGAAATCGAGAACCCGCTGGCGCAGCAAATCCTGTCCGGCAAGCTGATCCCCGGCAAGCTGGTAACGCTGGATGTGGAAAACGACCATATCGTTGCCCGACAATAACGGCAATTAAGGATAATAAAGATGAAAGGGAGCGGGTGACCGCTCCCTTTTCTTTACCTTCGTTTGTCCCTGTTTACAGGGTTTGCCGCTATTACTGTGCTAAAACCGGTATTTTCTGACTAATAAACATCCTAAAAAGGCGTTTTTGGTGATTATTTGAACGCTTGAAAAGTTTTTTGCATTTAGGGGTTGCGGCCCGCCGAGAACTCCCTATAATGCGCCTCCACTGACCGGAAACAACGACTGACAAGCCGCCGGGTCAGCGAGAAGAAAGCGAAATAAACGCTTGACTCTCCGGGTGAAAAGCGTAATATACGCAGCCCGCGCCGATGAGTTTCTCGGCACTGCTCTTTAACAATTTATCAGACAATCTGTGTGGGCACTCCACAAGACGATATCCAGCATCTTCGGATGCAAAAAAATATCAAGTCTTGAAGAGTGACTAACTGAAGTAAAATTCATGCAGTAAATCTTTGAGCATCGCTTCTCGAGTGGAAGCACATCAAGCTTTTAATTGAAGAGTTTGATCATGGCTCAGATTGAACGCTGGCGGCAGGCTTAACACATGCAAGTCGAGCGGTAGCACAGGGGAGCTTGCTCCCTGGGTGACGAGCGGCGGACGGGTGAGTAATGTCTGGGAAGCTGCCTGATGGAGGGGGATAACTACTGGAAACGGTAGCTAATACCGCATAACGTCGCAAGACCAAAGAGGGGGACCTTCGGGCCTCTTGCCATCAGATGTGCCCAGATGGGATTAGCTAGTAGGTGGGGTAATGGCTCACCTAGGCGACGATCCCTAGCTGGTCTGAGAGGATGACCAGCCACACTGGAACTGAGACACGGTCCAGACTCCTACGGGAGGCAGCAGTGGGGAATATTGCACAATGGGCGCAAGCCTGATGCAGCCATGCCGCGTGTGTGAAGAAGGCCTTCGGGTTGTAAAGCACTTTCAGCGAGGAGGAAGGTGGTGAGCTTAATACGCTCATCAATTGACGTTACTCGCAGAAGAAGCACCGGCTAACTCCGTGCCAGCAGCCGCGGTAATACGGAGGGTGCAAGCGTTAATCGGAATTACTGGGCGTAAAGCGCACGCAGGCGGTTTGTTAAGTCAGATGTGAAATCCCCGGGCTCAACCTGGGAACTGCATTTGAAACTGGCAAGCTAGAGTCTCGTAGAGGGGGGTAGAATTCCAGGTGTAGCGGTGAAATGCGTAGAGATCTGGAGGAATACCGGTGGCGAAGGCGGCCCCCTGGACGAAGACTGACGCTCAGGTGCGAAAGCGTGGGGAGCAAACAGGATTAGATACCCTGGTAGTCCACGCTGTAAACGATGTCGATTTGGAGGTTGTGCCCTTGAGGCGTGGCTTCCGGAGCTAACGCGTTAAATCGACCGCCTGGGGAGTACGGCCGCAAGGTTAAAACTCAAATGAATTGACGGGGGCCCGCACAAGCGGTGGAGCATGTGGTTTAATTCGATGCAACGCGAAGAACCTTACCTACTCTTGACATCCAGAGAACTTAGCAGAGATGCTTTGGTGCCTTCGGGAACTCTGAGACAGGTGCTGCATGGCTGTCGTCAGCTCGTGTTGTGAAATGTTGGGTTAAGTCCCGCAACGAGCGCAACCCTTATCCTTTGTTGCCAGCGGTTCGGCCGGGAACTCAAAGGAGACTGCCAGTGATAAACTGGAGGAAGGTGGGGATGACGTCAAGTCATCATGGCCCTTACGAGTAGGGCTACACACGTGCTACAATGGCGTATACAAAGAGAAGCGACCTCGCGAGAGCAAGCGGACCTCATAAAGTACGTCGTAGTCCGGATTGGAGTCTGCAACTCGACTCCATGAAGTCGGAATCGCTAGTAATCGTAGATCAGAATGCTACGGTGAATACGTTCCCGGGCCTTGTACACACCGCCCGTCACACCATGGGAGTGGGTTGCAAAAGAAGTAGGTAGCTTAACCTTCGGGAGGGCGCTTACCACTTTGTGATTCATGACTGGGGTGAAGTCGTAACAAGGTAACCGTAGGGGAACCTGCGGTTGGATCACCTCCTTACCTAAAGATATTGCTTCGAGTGGCGTGCTCACACAGATTGTCTGATGAAAAAGTAACGAGCAAAAGCGTCATAAAAGTACGGTGTCGTGTCCCCTTCGTCTAGAGGCCTAGGACACCGCCCTTTCACGGCGGTAACAGGGGTTCGAATCCCCTAGGGGACGCCAAGCTTCCGACCCACCCGGTGAAAGCGGCGGTCTCAAGTATCTGACGATACACCATATCTTAAAGATGACTTCCGAGTCATGTTTAAGATATTGCTCTTTAACAATCTGGAACAAGCTGAAAATTGAAACATGACGGCTGAAATTTATCCCTCCGTAGATGTACTGGGATGAAGAGTAACCTGTCATAGAGTCTCTCAAATGTTTGCAGCGCGAACGATGGAAACATCTTCGGGTTGTGAGGTTAAGTGACTAAGCGTACACGGTGGATGCCTAGGCAGTCAGAGGCGATGAAGGGCGTGCTAATCTGCGAAAAGCGTCGGTAAGGTGATATGAACCGTTATAACCGGCGATACCCGAATGGGGAAACCCAGTGTGTTTCGACACACTATCATGTCATGAATACATAGTGGCATGAGGCGAACCGGGGGAACTGAAACATCTAAGTACCCCGAGGAAAAGAAATCAACCGAGATTCCCCCAGTAGCGGCGAGCGAACGGGGAGGAGCCCAGAACCTGAATCGGCTTGTGTGTTAGTGGAAGCGTCTGGAAAGTCGCGCAGCAAAGGGTGATAGCCCCGTACACTAAAATGCACAGGTCGTGAGTTCGATGAGTAGGGCGGGACACGTGACATCCTGTCTGAATATGGGGGGACCATCCTCCAAGGCTAAATACTCCTGACTGACCGATAGTGAACCAGTACCGTGAGGGAAAGGCGAAAAGAACCCCGGCGAGGGGAGTGAAATAGAACCTGAAACCGTGTACGTACAAGCAGTGGGAGCACCTTCGTGGTGTGACTGCGTACCTTTTGTATAATGGGTCAGCGACTTATATTTTGTAGCAAGGTTAACCGTATAGGGGAGCCGTAGGGAAACCGAGTCTTAATTGGGCGATTAGTTGCAAGGTATAGACCCGAAACCCGGTGATCTAGCCATGGGCAGGTTGAAGGTTGGGTAACACTAACTGGAGGACCGAACCGACTAATGTTGAAAAATTAGCGGATGACTTGTGGCTGGGGGTGAAAGGCCAATCAAACCGGGAGATAGCTGGTTCTCCCCGAAAGCTATTTAGGTAGCGCCTCGTGAACTCATCTTCGGGGGTAGAGCACTGTTTCGGCTAGGGGGCCATCCCGGCTTACCAAACCGATGCAAACTCCGAATACCGAAGAATGTTATCACGGGAGACACACGGCGGGTGCTAACGTCCGTCGTGAAGAGGGAAACAACCCAGACCGCCAGCTAAGGTCCCAAAGTCATGGTTAAGTGGGAAACGATGTGGGAAGGCATAGACAGCCAGGATGTTGGCTTAGAAGCAGCCATCATTTAAAGAAAGCGTAATAGCTCACTGGTCGAGTCGGCCTGCGCGGAAGATGTAACGGGGCTAAACCATGCACCGAAGCTGCGGCAGCGACGCTTAGGCGTTGTTGGGTAGGGGAGCGTTCTGTAAGCCGTTGAAGGTGGCCTGTGAGGGTTGCTGGAGGTATCAGAAGTGCGAATGCTGACATAAGTAACGATAAAGCGGGTGAAAAGCCCGCTCGCCGGAAGACCAAGGGTTCCTGTCCAACGTTAATCGGGGCAGGGTGAGTCGACCCCTAAGGCGAGGCTGAAAAGCGTAGTCGATGGGAAACAGGTTAATATTCCTGTACTTGGTGTTACTGCGAAGGGGGGACGGAGAAGGCTAGGCTAGCCGGGCGACGGTTGTCCCGGTTTAAGCGTGTAGGGGGTGTGACCTGGTAAATCCGGTTGCATACTAACCCTGAGGCGTGATGACGATGCACTACGGTGCAGAAGTAGTTGATGCCCTGCTTCCAGGAAAATCCTCTAAGCTCCAGGTAACATTAAATCGTACCCCAAACCGACACAGGTGGTCAGGTAGAGAATACCAAGGCGCTTGAGAGAACTCGGGTGAAGGAACTAGGCAAAATGGTGCCGTAACTTCGGGAGAAGGCACGCTGGCATGTAGGTGAAGTCCCTTGCGGATGGAGCTGAAGCCAGTCGAAGATACCAGCTGGCTGCAACTGTTTAATAAAAACACAGCACTGTGCAAACACGAAAGTGGACGTATACGGTGTGACGCCTGCCCGGTGCTGGAAGGTTAATTGATGGGGTCAGCCGCAAGGCGAAGCTCTTGATCGAAGCCCCAGTAAACGGCGGCCGTAACTATAACGGTCCTAAGGTAGCGAAATTCCTTGTCGGGTAAGTTCCGACCTGCACGAATGGCGTAATGATGGCCAGGCTGTCTCCACCCGAGACTCAGTGAAATTGAACTCGCTGTGAAGATGCAGTGTACCCGCGGCAAGACGGAAAGACCCCGTGAACCTTTACTATAGCTTGACACTGAACATTGAGCCTTGATGTGTAGGATAGGTGGGAGGCTTTGAAGCGTGGACGCCAGTCTGCGTGGAGCCATCCTTGAAATACCACCCTTTAATGTTTGATGTTCTAACTCGGCCCCATAATCTGGGGTGAGGACAGTGTCTGGTGGGTAGTTTGACTGGGGCGGTCTCCTCCCAAAGAGTAACGGAGGAGCACGAAGGTTAGCTAATCACGGTCGGACATCGTGAGGTTAGTGCAAAGGCATAAGCTAGCTTGACTGCGAGAGTGACGGCTCGAGCAGGTACGAAAGTAGGTCTTAGTGATCCGGTGGTTCTGAATGGAAGGGCCATCGCTCAACGGATAAAAGGTACTCCGGGGATAACAGGCTGATACCGCCCAAGAGTTCATATCGACGGCGGTGTTTGGCACCTCGATGTCGGCTCATCACATCCTGGGGCTGAAGTAGGTCCCAAGGGTATGGCTGTTCGCCATTTAAAGTGGTACGCGAGCTGGGTTTAGAACGTCGTGAGACAGTTCGGTCCCTATCTGCCGTGGGCGTTGGAAGATTGAGAGGGGTTGCTCCTAGTACGAGAGGACCGGAGTGAACGCACCACTGGTGTTCGGGTTGTCATGCCAATGGCATTGCCCGGTAGCTAAGTGCGGAAAAGATAAGCGCTGAAAGCATCTAAGCGCGAAACTTGCCTCAAGATGAGTCTTCCCTGGGCCTTTAAGGTCCCTGAAGGAACGTTTAAGACTAAGACGTTGATAGGCTGGGTGTGTAAGTGCAGCGATGCATTGAGCTAACCAGTACTAATGATCCGTGAGGCTTAACCTTACAACACCGAAGGTGTTTTTAGAGAGACAAAATCGTCAGGAACGATTTTGAACAACGCGGAGCGTTGGCCCCGAAGGGGTGAGTATCAGGATGATACGAATAATTTTCAGCGACGTTCCAAGATTGGTTCTGATGGCTTCATGGAAGTGAAGCGGTTGGAATGAAACAGAATTTGCCTGGCGGCAATAGCGCGGTGGTCCCACCTGACCCCATGCCGAACTCAGAAGTGAAACGCCGTAGCGCCGATGGTAGTGTGGGGTCTCCCCATGCGAGAGTAGGACACTGCCAGGCATCAAATAAACGTTATCAGTGTGACGACTGGTAATGCGCAAGTCGCAAAGCGCGATATTGCCGGTATCGAAAGATACAACGTAAAAGAATCGGTGGAGCGGTAGTTCAGTTGGTTAGAATACCTGCCTGTCACGCAGGGGGTCGCGGGTTCGAGCCCCGTCCGTTCCGCCACTTAATTGATAAGCCCTGAGTCTCTGACTCAGGGCTTTTTCATATCTATATTTTGCGCTTTTCAGGCCGGAATTGTCCTTCCTTACCGCCTTATCTCCCGATATTGTTGCCTTTAGATCAAAAGTCTTATGCCGAACCAGGCGTTTTTGATCAATAAAAAAGTTGCCATAATCTTCCTCATACCACATTTACCCGTTAATGAGAGAAAACATTATGAGCATCCCTGCATTTGGTTTAGGTACTTTCCGCCTTCAGGATCAGGTTGTTATCGATTCTGTCAGCACCGCACTTGAGCTGGGCTACCGTACTATCGATACCGCACAGATCTATGAAAACGAAGCGGCTGTTGGCCAGGCTATCGCTGCCAGCGGCGTGAAACGTGAAGATCTGTTCATCACCACCAAGATTTGGATCGCGAACCTGGCGAAAGGCGCGCTGATCCCAAGCCTGCAAGAAAGCCTGAAAAAACTGCAAACGTCCTACGTTGATCTGACGTTGATCCACTGGCCGTCACCCCACGACGAAGTGCCGGTTGCCGAATTTATGGCTGAGCTGCTGGAAGCGAAAAAGCTGGGGCTGACCCGTCAAATTGGCGTATCTAACTTCACCATCGATTTGATGCAGCAAGCGATTGACGCGATTGGCGCCGATGAAATCGCCACCAACCAAATCGAGCTGTCACCGTTCTTGCAGAACCGCAAGGTGGTCGAATTTGCACAGCAGCACGGCATCGCCATCACCTCTTACATGACGTTGGCCTACGGCAAAGCGCTGCAGGATGAAACGATCAAAAGCATCGCTGCTCGTCACAATGCGACCCCAGCACAGGTGGTCCTGGCTTGGGCATTGAAGCTGGGTTATGCGGTGATCCCTTCCTCGACCAAGCGTGAAAACCTGGCGAGCAACCTATTGGCACAGCAACTGACGCTGACCGACGAAGATATGGCGCAGATCGCCGCACTGGAGTGCAACGGCCGTCTGGTTAGTCCGGAAGGCCTGGCGCCAAACTGGGATTAATCATTCCTCGCAGTAGTCAGCATAAGGCGTCCATCGGGGCGCCTTTTTTATCGTTTCAGGTATTCACTCACAAAATCAATAAAGCTGCGCAGACGGTTGCTGACGGCGCTGTCGCTGTAGTAAACCGCGTTGATCGGCATGGCGACCGGCAGTGTCGCTTCCACCAGAATCGGGACCAAATCTCCACGTTTGATATCTTCGTCGCTCATAAAGTCGGACAGGCAGGCGATACCGTTGCCATGCAGACAGAGATGGCGCTGGGTTTCTCCACTATTGGTGGTCAAACCGGGGGTGATTTCCAACTGGCTGCCATCTGAACAAGCCAGTGGCCAACGGTTCAAGCTGGGCAGGTCGTTGAAACCGATACAGCAGTGATGTGCAAGATCTTCTACCGTTAGCGGCGTGCCGTGCTGAGCCAGATAAGCGGGGGAGGCGAGCACATGTCGGTAGCTGGTCATCAGTTTGCGTGCTTTCAGCGTAGAATCGGTCAGCTCGCCTACGCGGATCGCGATATCCACTTTTCGCTCGATCAGATTGATAAAGTTTTCCGAAGACACCAGCGATAACGACATTTCTGGATAACGTTCGCGGAACTCGGCCACTAAAGGCGTCAGCATATGCAGCACCACCGGCGTTGCCGCATCGACGCGCAGCAGGCCTTGCGGGCGCTGGCGGCTTTCCATCAGCGCATTTTCCGCCGCGGCCATGTCGTTCAGTACCTTCTGCACCTGGCGAAAGTAATTCTCTCCTTCCTGAGTCAGGCTGATTTGGCGCGTGGTGCGGTTGAGCAACGTTACGCCCAGTTTGCTTTCCAGTTTTTTCACCGTTCGGCTGACTACGGAGTTCGCTTGTTCCAGGCGTTCGGCCGCCCGGCTGAAGCTGCCGCTTTCTACGACGGTGACAAAGGTGATCAACTCGTCAGAGTTTGCTTTCATTTTTGCTCCGATAGCAAAGTTAATTTGAAATTTTGAGCATTTTTATCATTTAAGCATAGGCCGATAATAGCCGTCATCAACTTGAATGCTATTTCGGAGTAAAAAATGCCACTCGCATTACTTGCCTTAACCATCAGCGCTTTTGCTATCGGCACGACCGAGTTCGTGATTGTCGGGTTGATCCCGACTATCGCGGAGCAGCTTGGGGTGACCGTACCGTCCGCTGGATTGCTGGTGACTATCTATGCCCTCGGCGTGGCCATTGGCGCGCCGGTGCTGACGGCCCTGACCAGCCGCATACCTCGCAAACTGCTGCTGGTTGGCCTGATGGTGCTGTTCACTCTCGGCAACCTGCTGGCCTGGCAGTCACCCAGCTATGAATCGCTGGTAGTGGCTCGGTTGTTGACCGGCCTGGCTCACGGCGTGTTCTTCTCTATCGGCTCCACTATCGCCACTAGCCTGGTGGCGAAAGAGAAGGCGGCCTCCGCCATCGCCATCATGTTTGGTGGCCTGACGGTGGCGTTGGTGACCGGCGTACCGCTGGGGACGTTCATCGGCCAGCAGTTTGGCTGGCGTGAGACCTTCCTGGCCGTTTCTCTGATTGGCGCTGTCGCCACGCTGGCCAGCGTTATTCTGGTACCGAGCAATATCAAGAACCAGGGCAGCGCCGGCGTGCGGGAACAGCTGAAAGTGCTGACTCATCCTCGTCTGCTGCTGATTTACGCGATTACCGCATTGGGATACGGCGGGGTCTTCACGACCTTTACCTTCCTTGCGCCGATGATGCAGGAACTGGCCGGCTTCTCTGCTCCGACCGTGAGCTGGATACTATTGGCTTATGGCGTCGCGGTGGCGGTGGGTAACATCTGGGGAGGCAAGCTGGCCGATCGTCATGGGGCCGTGCGTGCGCTGAGCTTTATCTTTGCCGCGCTGGCCATTTTGTTGCTGGTGTTCCAGTTTACCGCCAGCCACAGTATTGCCGCGTTGCTGACGGTGATTGTGATGGGCGTGTTCGCTTTCGGCAACGTGCCGGGGCTGCAGGTGTATGTGGTGCAGAAAGCCGCGCAATACACGCCAAATGCGGTGGATGTGGCGTCCGGTCTCAACATCGCGGCGTTCAACATCGGCATTGCGCTCGGCTCGGTGATTGGCGGCCAGACCGTTGCCTCACTGGGGCTGGCGCAGACCCCCTGGATTGGCGCGTTGATCGTGGTGGTTGCATTGTTACTGGTTAGCTTCAGCGGTCGCCTGGATAAAAAGTCTCAGCTGCAAACGGCTTAATACGTAAAACTCTTGCTGCCTGGCCCGCATTTTGCGGGCCTTTTCGCATTTTTCACCTATTACCCCTCACCTTTACACAGCTATACCGTCAGAAGATTGAAATCGCTGCAGGCGGCCCCTATAACTGAAAAGGTGATGCCCGCAAAAGCCATGCCCTCTATGCAGGGTAGGCGTATAATCAATTCATCGTTGGCGAGTGTTCATCGCCAGTTTTCATGTTAATGGGTAATAGGCGAATCGCGTGCCGAAACGAACTTATGCAATGAGGTATGTTGCAGGTCAGCCAGTTGAGCGAATCTTTCCTGGTGCCGTTAACCAGCCGTTGCCGCCAGGGGCGGCGCTGCCGACGACCGGCGCCCTGCGCGTCATGGTATGGAATATTTTCAAACAGCAGCGAGCCGACTGGCTTTCGGTGCTGAAAAACCATGGCAAAGACGCGCAGCTGGTATTGTTGCAAGAGGCGCAAACCACGCCAGAGTTGGTGAGCTACGCTACCGCCAACTATCTGGCGGCCGATCAGGTGCCGGCCTTTGTGCTGCCGCAGCACCCTTCCGGCGTGATGACGCTGGCTGCCGCTCATCCTGTTTACTGTTGCCCGCTGCGTGAGCGGGAGCCGCTGCTGCGGCTTTCCAAGTCGGCCCTGATCACCGTTTATCCGCTGTACAACGGCGAACTGTTGATGGTGGTGAACATCCATGCGGTGAACTTTAGCCTGGGTGTCGACGTCTACAGCAAGCAGTTGGGGCCGATAGGCGAACAGATCGCCAGTCACCGGGGGCCGGTGATTATGGCGGGGGATTTCAACGCCTGGAGCCGCAAGCGCATCAATGCACTGTATGACTTTGCCGGAGAGATGGCGCTGCGCGAGGTGAGTTTCACCGACGACCATCGCCGCAAGGCCTTCGGTCGTCCACTGGATTTCGTATTTTACCGCAATCTGGGAGTGGTGGAGGCGTCGGTGCTGGTGACCAGCGCGTCGGATCACAACCCGCTGTTGGTGGAGTTTCACCCGGAGAAAGACTCGCCGGTATGGTGAATCGCAGCTAATAAAAAAGCACCCCGAAGGGTGCTTTTTTTGTGCCGAACATTTAAGTATCCGGCGTCATCTTGTTGCCGACAAACAGGGTCAGCTTCAGACCTGGCTGCAGGTTGCCTTTGGCTAGCGTTGAATTCCAACGCATCACGTCGTTAATATCGACGCCGTGACGACGTGCGATACTGGCGAGCGAATCACCTTTACGAACCTGGTAGGTGATACTGCTGTTACTGCCAGTATTGCTGGCCACTTGCAGGGTTTGCCCAACTTTTAAGGCGCTCTTGGCGCGTAAGTTGTTCCAACTCTGCAAATCGCTGGTCTTAACGTTCAGCCGCTTGGCTATGGCCGATAAGGTGTCGCCGGAGCGCACTTTATACGAACTGCCACCGGACAAACCGCTGTTCTTCGCCAACTGCGTCGTTGGCTGAGTCACGGCGATCTGGCCATCGGCCAGCGAGTCTTTCAGCTGATCGGCATGCCCTTTGGGAACCATGATGTAATGGGGCCCGTTGGGTGCCGTAACGCCTTTTTTGTAGCCTGGGTTATACGCTTTCATCTTGGTGACTGAAAGCCCAGCCATCTCAGCCGCCTGAGTCAGCTGGATCTGCTGCCCGACATCGATACGAGCCAGCGCACGGGTTTCATCCGTTTTCGGGAGTTTCACGCCGTACTTCTTGCTGTTCTTGATGATGTCGCTCAGCGCCAGCATTTTCGGGACATAGATTGACGTTTCACGCGGAAGCGACAATGCCCAGAAATTGGTTGGCTTACCCTGGCGTTTGTTTGCCTTCACCGCTTGCATCACGCGGCCTTCACCACTGTTATAGGCGGCTACGGTCAGTAACCAGTCGCCGTTAAACATGCGGTTCAAGCGCTGCATCATGTTAAGCGCAGCGGTTGTCGAGGCGACGACATCGCGTCGACCGTCATACCACTGATTGTTTTTCAAACCATAATTGCGACCCGTTTGCGGCACGATTTGCCATAGCCCTGCGGCGTTGGCACTTGACGTGGCGTGTGGGTCAAAAGCGCTCTCCACTATGGGTAGCAGTACCAGTTCCATCGGCATATTACGTTTCTTAATCTGCCCGACTATCCAGTACATGTACGGCTCTGCCCGTAATGTTACATCGTGGAGATAGCTCTTACTTTTTAAGTACTTTCTTTTCTGATCACGGATCCGGGAATTTTCCGGAACCTCCATCTTCAGCTCGTCGCTAATGAAGTTCCACAGGTCCTGTTGCGCGGCGGGACTGTTGTTATCCAACCACCGCGCCGAGCTCGCTCGGCCATTTCCTGTGTACTCTCCTGCTTCACCATCTTGACCAGCCGAAGACAAACTCTGTGCATGCTGTTCTGGCGCCGGTGCGTCCTGCCTGGACGACTGGCAACCCACTAGCAAGACCGAGGCGAGAAATATCGCTTTAGCCTTCATGTGTGTGTCAATGTAGTTGCTTAAAAGACGAGCAATAATACTTTGCTTCGCCAAATAACACAACTAAAAGCTTAGAAGTTATCTTTCCGCAGGCGTAATTCAGAAAAAACTGAATGAAGGCTTTCCGGTGGTGAATTAAAGCCTAATTTCTTTTGTAAATCAGTGTCATGGCAACGTAAAAACAGGTTAATTTTGCGCTCTAATTGCAACGTGGTCGGCACGCTAGCTTGGCCTTTTGCCCTTAACGCTTCAACATGTTGTTGATATGTTTCAATCTCTCGATCTTCCGGCAAAATAGCCCGCGCAAACTTAAGATTTGAAAGAGTATATTCATGCGCGCAGCAAATTAAGGTGTTATCGGGAAGTTGCGCGAGTTGTTGAAATGAGTCGTACATTTGTTTTGCGGTGCCTTCAAACAGCCTGCCGCAGCCGGCGGAGAAAATGGTGTCGCCGCAGAACAGATAAGGGGCACTATAGAATGCCACATGGCCCAGCGTATGGCCGGGAACGGCGATAGTCCTGTATTGGCGGCCATCGATATCAAAGGTGTCGCCGTCGTGGACGACGTGGTTGGCGCCTTTGCCAGCGGTTTCCTGCGGCCCGTAGACCGCCAGGCCCGGGTATTGTGAGACAATCTGCGCCACGCCACCGACGTGATCGTGGTGGTGGTGGGTCAGCAGGATCGCCGACGGCGCCAGCTGCAGGCGCTGCAGCGCCTCGAGCACCGGCCGCGCTTCACCCGGATCGACGATAATGCAGCGCCCCTGCCGGTCATCCAATAACCAAATGTAATTGTCCTGGAAGGCGGGAATGCTGATAAGATTCATGGTGTACCTCTCGTTGGCAACGGCTTGAAAGAAGATAATAAATCATGAAACCAGCCCATACTCTACAAAAGCTCACCGGCCCGCAGTCCTGGGCTGAGCTGCCGTGGGGGGAGTACTATCGTGAAGCGCTCGAGCGGCAGTTGCAACCCTGGTGGCCCAAGCTGTTCGGTTTCCATCTGCTGAAGATGGGCATGCTCAGCGCCGAGCTGGCCACGGATAAATGCGCAATCTCCCACCAGGTCAACGTAGGGCTGGAGGGGGAAGGGCTGCAGGTGATCGCCGACGCCTATCAACTGCCGTTCGCCGCCAAATCGGTGGATGCCTGCCTGTTGGCGCATACGCTGTCCTACGCGGACGATCCGCATCGCATGCTGCGTGAGGTGGATAGGGTGTTGATCGACGATGGCTGGCTGGTTGTCAGCAGCTTCAATCCGTTCAGCCTGCTGGGATTGGGCAAGCTGGTGCCCGGATTGCGTCATCGTCAGCCCTATGTCAGCCGCATGTTTACCCAGATGCGGTTGTTGGATTGGCTCAGCCTGCTGAATTACGAGGTGTTGCACCAGGCGCGTTTTCACGTGCTGCCGTGGCACCGCAAGGGCGGCAAGTTTTTATGCACCCATTTGCCGGCGCTGGGCTGCATGAGCGTGATTGTGGCGCGCAAGCGCACCTTGCCGCTGACGCCCACGCCGATGAAACTGGGGGCGAGAAAGCCGTCTCTCAGCCGCGCGGTGGGCGCGACCAAGAGTTATCGCAAGCTGCCTTAGGCTTCCGGTTGGTAGCCGACGTCATCTTGCGTCGGTTTACCCGCCGCCTCGCGCGCCAGCTCGTCGCAGCGTTCGTTCTCCGGGTGGCCGGCGTGGCCCTTGACCCACTCCCATTTAACGGTGTGGCGCTGAATGGCCTGATCCAGCCGCTGCCACAGATCGACATTCTTGACCGGTTTTTTGTCGGCGGTTTTCCAACCGCGTTTCTTCCAGTTATGGATCCAGCTGGTAATGCCCTGGCGCACGTACTGGCTGTCGGTGCTGAGCGTCACGGCGCAAGGCACCGTCAGCGCTTCCAACGCCACGATCGCCGCCATCATTTCCATGCGGTTATTGGTGGTCAGACGAAATCCTTCGCTGAAGGTTTTTTCCGTCTGCTTATAGCGCAGTATCGCGCCGTAGCCACCGGGGCCAGGGTTGCCAAGGCAGGAGCCGTCGGTGAAAATTTCTACCTGTTTGAGCATCTCTGGTAGACTCTTCCTATCAGTTTTATAAAAGCCAAGTCTGACATAAACGAGCGCTGTGAGCACTGCAATATGATCTCTACAACCACCAGACAGATTGTCCTCGATACCGAAACCACCGGTATGAACAAGCTTGGGGTGCACTACGAAGGGCACCGCATTATCGAAATCGGTGCGGTGGAAGTGATTAACCGCCGCCTGACCGGGCGCAATTTCCACGTATACATCAAGCCGGATCGGCTGGTGGATCCGGAAGCGTACGGCGTACACGGCATCAGTGACGACTTCCTGGCCGACAAACCGACCTTCGATCAGGTTGCCGACGAATTCCTCGACTTTATCCGCGGCGGCGAGCTGGTGATCCATAACGCGGCGTTCGATATCGGCTTTATGGATCACGAATTCCGCATGCTGCAGCAGGGGATCCCGAAGACCGAGACCTTCTGCACCATCACCGACAGCCTGATGATGGCGCGCCGCCTGTTCCCGGGCAAGCGCAACAACCTCGATGCCTTGTGCAGCCGCTATGAGATAGACAACAGCAAGCGTACGCTGCACGGCGCATTGCTCGATGCCGAGATCCTGGCGGAAGTCTATCTGGCGATGACCGGCGGTCAGACGTCGATAGCGTTCCAAATGGAAGGCGACACCCAGCAAAACGATGCCGCGCAAGAAATACAGCGTATCGTCCGCCCGGCTACGGCGATGAAAGTGGTCTACGCCAGCGACGAAGAAATAAAGGCGCACGAGGCGCGTCTGGATCTGGTGGCGAAGAAGGGCGGCAGCTGCCTGTGGCGCGAGGCGCCGGCGGAATAACGGCGTTTTTGCACGAAAAAAACGCACCGGGCGACCCTTCGTTGAAAAACTGTGCAAACGGTTCATTTGCGGAGAAAAAGGCGTTGACGGAACCGAGAGGCGTCCGTAATATGCGCCTCGTTCCCCCGCAAGAGGGAATGGCGCGGAGCGGTAGTTCAGTTGGTTAGAATACCTGCCTGTCACGCAGGGGGTCGCGGGTTCGAGCCCCGTCCGTTCCGCCACTATTCAGAAGCCCTGAGTTAGCGATAACTCAGGGCTTCGTCGTTTCCGTTCTCGGCAAAACGCTGCGGCCCAGAGAACGGGGCCGGCAGACCGGCCCCTTATCCTCAGAACAACACCGAGTAATTCAAGCCGAAGGTGCGTCCGCGGCCTTTATAGCTGTACAGCTCAGGCGAGCCGTAGGTCGGGCTGTACAGGATCGGCGCGCGTTGGCCCCAAACGGTGGTGTACTCCTTGTCCAACAGGTTTTCCACGCTGAAGCTGACTTTCCCCACCGGCAGGGCATAGCTGCCCAGGAAATCGAGGGTGTTGTAGCCATCTATTTTGCGGCCTTGGGTGGAGTTGGCCTTGGTATAATCGCCGTCGTCCGACACGTCGAAGGTTTGCTGCGACTGCAAGCGCAGATTCCAGTCGCCCGGCGCCCAGCCGACGTAAGCGGTGACTTTCGATGGGCTGGCGGTATCGACCACCAGCTTCTTCCATTCGCCGTTGACCTTGGTTTCAGAACGGATGAAGTTGAAGTTGGTGCCGGCGCTCCAGTCGCTGTCTTCGAAGAAGTAGTCCACCGCACCTTCCAGCCCATAGATGCGCCGCTTGTCCGCATTGACGTTAATGGTCATGTCGGTTTTGTTGATGGCGATGCTCTTGTCGGACAACGAGTAGTAGGCGGCGATTTGCGTGCGCAGGTTATCGCCGGTATAGCGCCAGCCCAGCTCGTAGGCGTTGACCTTGATGCCTTCCAGCTTGGAATCGCCGACGTTGACGCTCTTCAGCAACTGGTAATGGCCGCCGTTCAACGCGTAGGTGCCGTTGCCGTAATATTTGCCCGGATCCGGGATCTCGAAGCCCTGAGAGAAGTTGAACCAGGTTTGCTGACGCTCGGTCAAGTGCGCCAACAGACCGGCGTTGAACAGCGCATTGTTGTAGTCGGTTTTCCCTCCCGGGATGGCGTCGGCGGAGGCGGCGGCGCCGGTGGCGATCGCCTGCTGCTGGTTATAGCCGACGAAGTCGTCGATCTTGTTTTCGGTGTACTGGTAACGCACGCCGCCGCTCAGGGTGAAGATGGGATTGATGTCGTAACTGGCCTGCAGGAACGACGCCAGGTTGCTGGTGGTATAGCTCGGGTAGCGGCCGGTGCCGTAAGCGTTCTCCAGCGTCATGCCGCCGGACTGTTGGGCCTTCGCCAGGTTGAAGAACTGCTGGTTGGCGTTGAAGCTTTCATGCTCGGCGTCGATGCCGTAAGTCAGCGTCAGCGCGTCGACAGGTTTGCTGTTTAACGTCAGTTTGCCGCCGTAAAAATCGGTTTTTTGCTGCGAAGCGCCAATGCTGCTGACGTAATAGTTCGGCGCTTTGCCCGCCAGCGTTGGGAAGGGGTAGAAGGTCAACGTTTCGTCGCGGTAGTAGACCTGCGCCACCAGATCCTGGCCGAGGAAATCGGTGTTGGAATATTGCAGGTTGATCAGGTGGCGCTCGGTGCCGGGGATGCGATCGGAGTTTAAGTTACCGCTGTTGTACGCCTTGGCGTTGCCGGTCACCGCCGCGAAGTTTTCCCCCAGAAACAGGCCGTGATCGCCGTCGGACTGGCTTTTGTAGTATTGGGTGGTCAGCTGCAGCTGTTGATGATCGTCGATGTTGAGGGTGCCGGTGCCCATCACATCGAGGCGATTGGAATACTGCAGGCCGGTTTGAGTATTGTCGATCAGCACCTCGTTGCCTTTGCCGTCGTACCAGCCGCCGTAACGCTGGTAAGAAACGGACAGCCGCCCCGAGGCGTTGTCGTTGCCGCCGCTGACCGCCGCCGCCACGTTCTCGTCGTGATCGTTATGGCCGCCGAAGCCGGTTTTGCCGCCGACCTGCAATTCGACCTGCTGCTCTTTCTGTCCTTTCTTGGTCACGATATTGATCAGGCCGCCGGTGCTGCCGCCGCCGTACAGTGCGGTCGCGCCGGAAATCACCTCAATATGGTCGATATTGAACGGGTCGATCGAATCCAACTGGCGGCTGTCGCTGCGCGACGAGTTCAGGCGTACGCCGTCGATCATCACCATCATCGAACGGCCGCGCATATTCATGCCATAGTTGGTGCGGCCCTGGCCGCTGACGTCCATGCCGGGGATCAGCTGAGCCAACATGTCCTTGATCTCTTTGCCGCCCTGGACCTGCTGTTCGATCTCCTGACTTTCGATCACCCATGTCGTCTGCGCCATTTCCGCCGCGCTGCGGTGCGAACGGCTGGCGGAGACGACCACCTGCTCTTCGCTGCCGTTTTTCTGATCTTCTGCCCAGGCCGCCGGCGCAAGCAACGCCAGCAGACATGGGTTTAATACCCAAAGAGGTTTGCGTTTCATCGTTATTTCCCAGGTGATATTGTCGTTACGTTGTTTTTTGAGAATGCTTCTTTTATCAATAACGTTTCTTGTTATCAATAAAATCATGATATGATTTTTTGCTATGCATTAACGTAATTAATTAGTTTTATTAACATTTATCCGCTGCGCGATCGCGCGGCCACGCCGCCAACACGGCAGCCGATCGGTCATACGTAAAAGCGACAGCCGTTGCCGGAGAGTCGAGAACATGTCCGCCAGCTACAGAATTTTTGATATCACCCTGAAAAGCAAAACGCTGATTTCGCCCTCGCTGCTGCGCTGCGTGTTTGAAGGTGCGGATGTTCATCGCATGAAGCTGGAAGCGCCTGACCAGCGCATCAAACTGCTGTTCCCGGCGGCGGACGGCAAGATCACGCCGTTGGCCAACGGCCCGGACTGGTACGGCGATTACATGGCGCTCCCCAAAGAACAGCGTCCGGTAATGCGCACCTATACGCTGCGTGCGCTGCGCCGCGAGCAGAATCAGATGGACGTCGAGTTCGTGCTGCATGGCGTGAACGGCCCGGCTTCAGCCTGGGCGACCCATGCCGAACCCGGAGACACGATTCAAACGGTCGCCCCCAACGGTGACTTCGACGGCGACAGCGGCGGTTACGAATGGGCGCCGCCGGCGCAGTTGCAACAGGCGTTGCTGATCGCCGATGAGACGGCGGTGCCGGCGGCGATGGCGATTCTGGAACAGCTGGCGCAGCAGGCCAATCCGCCGCGGGTGCAGGCGTTTTTCGAGGTGCCGGTGGCGGCGGATTGCCTGGATTTGGCGCATTTCCCGTTCGCCGACGTTTATTGGCTGCCGCGCGACGTCGGCCGCCAGCTGGCGCACGGCACGCTGCTGGTGGAAGCGGTGCGCCAGCGGGTGGATATCCCCGCATCGGCCTGTGCGCAAGCGCAGTCCCTGGCGGAAAGCAGCCTGAGCGATGAGGTGTTGTGGGAGCGGGCGGCCGGCAGCAACGCTTTCTATGTCTGGGTAGCGGCCGAGTCTTCCGCGGTGAAAACGCTGCGGCGTTACCTGATTGGCGAACGCGATCTGGATCGCTCCACCGTTAACTTCATGGCCTATTGGTGCTGAGTCGGCCGCCGCCGTGCGCCTTCATCATGGGCTCTACCGCCTGGAGGCCTAAGGCGCGTCGAGCAGGCTGACGTGCGCCGCTACGATGCGCCAGCCACAGGGCAGCTTGACCCAGGTTTGCATTTGCCGCCCCCTGCGGTTGCTGCCCGGCCGATGAAATTCCGTGCTGGCCACCGCCATATCTTCACCAAAAGTCGTGATTTGGGTGTTTTCCAACAGCCGCTCCAGTCCGTTGGCCGGGCGCCGTTGACGAAAATCGCGGATTTCGTCGATACCGTAGAGGCTTTCGGTGGCGCCATAGCGCACCGTGCGCGCGTCGTGCCAGAACAACTCGTCCAGCACATCGATGTCATTGCTGATTAACGCCTGCTCATAGCGGTAAAAGGCGGCGTTGACCTCCGCCAGCACCGCCGGCCGATCGATATGTTCACTGTTCATTGATTACTCCTGTTTGCAGACGCAAGTGGCGATGCCGGCGCATTCCAGCGCATAGGCGGCGCGCAGCGCCAAATCTTCGCGCCACGGCGGGGCGATCAGTTGCAGGCCGATCGGCAGACCGGATGCGCTTTTCAAAGGAACCGTCACGACCGGCAGGCCAAGGAAGGAAATCGGCTGCGTCAGCATGCCCATACTGGCGCGGATCGGCAGATCGACGCCGTTGATGCGCATCGTTTCCTGGCCGATCGGCGTGGCGCTGCACGGCGTCGCCGGGGCGATCAAAATGTCCCAGTGCTTGAACAGCGGCGCGGCTTGCCGGCGAAACGCGTGACGAAAGCGCTGTGCCTGCAAATACCAGGTGGCGGGGAGCATGGCGCCGGCCAGCAGTCGTTCTCGCGACAGTGGCTCGAAGCGTTCGGGTTGGCTGCGCAACTGCGGCAGATAGCGATGGCCGCCCTCTGAGGCGCTGAGGATAAAGGCCGCCGATCGGGCCAGCTCGGCCTGCGGCAGCTCGACTTCGGCGCTGGCTGCCAGCGCTTGCGCCACCTGGTTGACTGCGGCTTTGGCGTCATCATTGCACCATTGCAGGAAATAGCCGCCTAACACGGCGCAGCGCAGGTTCTGGCTGCCCTGTGCCAGCAACGCTTCGGTGCGGGAAATCGGCCGATCGCTCTGGAACGGATCCTCGGCGTCGATGCCCTGCATCGCGTCATACACCGTCGCGAGATCGTGCACCCGGCGGGCGAACGGGCCAATGTGATCCAGGCTGTCGACAAACGGCTGGCTGCCGCTGCGCGAAAGACGGCCGAAGGTCGGTTTCAGACCATAAATGCCGCACAGCGAGGCGGGCACGCGTATTGAGCCATTGGTGTCGCTGCCGAGCGAAAAGGTCACCAGGCCGGCCGCCACCGCTGCGGCCGAGCCGCCCGAAGAGCCGCCGGCGATGCGCCCGAGGTCATGTGGGTTTCGGGTAGCGCCGTAATGGCTGTTCTCGGTGGTGAAACCGTAGGCGTAGGCGTCCATGTTCAACATGCCGCAAAGCAACGCGCCTTGATCCGCCAGCCGGGAGACGCCCCAGGCGTCGCGGCCGGCCGGTGGCCGATCGCTGAACAGGCGGGCGCCGGCCAGCGTGTTTTCACCGGCGACGTCGAACAGATTTTTTACCGCATAGGGAATGCCGGCCAAAGCGGGCAGCGTTTGCCCAAGCGCGCGCGAACGGTCAAGGCGATCGGCTTCTTTTTGCATGCGTTCCCGGGTGATGTGCGTAAAGGCGTTCAGCGCGGGATTCTGACGGTCGATGTGATCGAGCGTATGCCGGACGATCTCGCGCGCCGAGAGCGCGCCGCGTTCAAGGGCCGTACGGATCTCGGCGAGCGACAGGGCGCTTAAGGGATTCATGGGCGATATACCCCCGCGATTTCCTGGCGCGGATCCAGCGGGAAGGCCATCAGCGGTTCGGCCAGCGCGGCGATGCGTTCGATCTGTTTCAACAGTTCCCGGCGGCGGACATCGTCCAGTTCCACGGCCAGCACGGTTTCCATCTGGTGGATATAGGCCGCCCAATCGGCGGCGTGTTGATTGTTCATAAGCGATCCCGAGAAATAAGAGAGTCAGAAGCCGGCGGCGCTGCCGTTGCTTCGCGGATCGAAAGCGCCTTCGAACATGCCGTTGGTGTGACGTACGACGGCGCCGGCATGGCCGACCGTTTCGCTGAACGCCGGCAGCAGTTCAACGGCGTGGCCGCGCTGTCGCAGATAGTCGAGGGTCGCCGCGTTAAAGCGCCCCTCAAGCTTCAACGAGTCCGAACTTTCGCCCCAGGTTCGCCCCAGCAGCCAGCGCGGCGCGCTGATCGCCTGTTGCAGCGGCAGCCCTTGCACCACGTGCCGCACGAACAACGCCGCTTGAGTCTGCGGCTGGCCGTCACCGCCCATCGAGCCGTAGATCAGCGTGCGTCCGTCATACAGCCGGGCGGCGGCCGAGTTCAGCGTATGGAACGGCTGCTTGCCCGGCGCCAGCGCCAGCAGATGATCGGCGTCCAGGCTGAAAGAGGCGCCGCGGTTTTGCCACAGGACGCCGCTGTTCGGCAGTACCATGCCGCTGCCGAATTCGTGGTAGATGCTCTGAATGAAGGAGACCGCCAGCCCGCTGCTGTCCATCACCCCCATCCAGACCGTATCGCCGGGTCCTTTGCCCTGGCCCCAGTCGGCCGCTTTTTGGCCGTCGATGCGCCCGGCCAGCCTATCCAAATGGTCGGCCGCCAGCAGCGCCTGCGGATCCTGCGTCATGTGGCGCGGATCGGTGATGAAACGGTCGCGCAGATCGAACGCCAGCTTGGTGGCCTCGACCACGGCGTGCACCACGGCGCCTTCGCTCTGTCCGACCAGCGGCAGACGGTCGGTCAGCCCGAGGATGGCAAGCGACACCAGCCCTTGGGTCGGGGGAGCCAGATTGAATATTTCACCTTTTTGGTGTTCCAGGCGCAGCGGAGGACGGCGGCATGGCCGATAACTCGCCAGATCCTGAGCGGTAAGCGGCATGCCCAACATCGCCATGTCCGCCGCCATGCTTTCAGCCAGCGGCCCGCGATAAAAACTGTCGAGCCCGTCCTCACTCAGTGCGATCAGCGTATCGGCCAGCTGCGGTTGGCAGAATCGTTGGCCGGCAAGCGGGAGCTTTCCCTGCGGCAGGTAAATGCGGGCGAAGGGGGCGAACTCCTCCAGCTCGTGGCGTTTGCTGCGCGTCGCCGCCTCTTGGGAGGCGGTGACCGGAATGCCGTCGGCGGCGTAGCGTATGGCGTCGGCGAGCAACCGCGACAGCGGCAGCGGCGTTTCGCCCAGTTCGGCCGAATAGGCCAACGCCTCCTGCCAGCCGCCGACGGTGCCGGCCACGGTCAACGCCGCTTTTGGGCCGCGCTGCGGGATGCGGCTTTCTCCGGCGTACAGCGTCGGCGTCGCCAGCGAGCCGGCGGCGCCGCTGGCGTCGATGGTCAGCGGCTCGCCCTGCGGCGGCACGATCAGCCAGAAACCGTCACCGCCGATGCCGTTCATGTGCGGATAGACCACGGCGATGGTCGCGGCGGCGGCCACCATCGCCTCAATGGCGTTGCCGCCTTCGCGCAGCACCGCCAGCGCGCTTTCGCTGGCGAGATGGTGTGGCGTGACCGCCATGCCCTGTGGCGCGGTATTGCTGTTAATCATGTTTCTGCCCTTGTCTGAGGTGAGCGTTCGGGTAACAGAAGCAAGAGGCGTTCCACTTTTAATCAGGACGATTAATTGCTTGTCAGAGAGGGGCCGGGGCGTGCTATGTTCCGGTGAAACAAAAGTTACAGCGAGAGTGATGATGCAGCCCTTCGATGAACGCCTGCGCAACGAATATCCGCAATTGGCGCCGCAGGAACAGCGCGTCGCCGACTTTATCCTCGATCATTTCGATGACCTGATCAGTTACAACAGCGCCGAGTTGGCGCGCTTGAGCGGGGTTTCTAAAGCCACGGTCAGCAGGCTGTTCAAGCGGTTGGGGTATCGCAGCTACAAGGACATGCGCGCTGAGCTGCGCACCCTGCGCCAGAGCGGCATGCCGGTGACCGACGAGAGGCATGCGGTGCAGGGCAATACGCTGCTGGCGCGGCATTACAAGCAGGAAATGGCTAACCTCTCGCACTGGGTGAGCCATCTCGATGTGGAGCAATTCGGCGCGGTGATCGCCGCGCTGGCGCGGGCGCGGCGGGTCGCGCTGCTGGGGTTTCGCAACAGCTATCCGATAGCCATGCATCTGCGTCAGCAGCTGATGCAGGTGCGGGAGCGGGTGCTGCTGATGCCGCAGCCCGGCCAGACACTGGCGGAGGAGCTGGTCGAGCTCGCGCCGCAGGATATGGCGGTGGTGGTGGCGTTTCGGCGCCGGCCGCGTCAGCTCAAGGCGATACTGACACAGCTGCAAACTCGCCGGGTGCCGACGCTGTTGATCTGCGAACCGCAGGCGCAGTCGCTGATCCCGCTGGCGGACTGGCATTTGGCCGCTTCGCTGGACAGCGTCTCCGCCTTCGACAGCTATTCAGCCGCCATGAGCTTATGTAACCTGCTCAGCAACGCCCTGCTGCATGAGATGTTAGAGCAGGGGCGATCGCGTATTCATCATATTGCCGGTCTGTATCAGGATTTGGACGAACTGGAACCGCGCTAACCGGCGCTTTTTTGGTGCTTATGCGCATTTTTGGTGCAGCTCTGGCCTGCCTGCCTTCCCTTTCTCCGTCGCCGGCCCGCTGAGGCCGGCAGGTTTTTTCTCGTTAATCAGCGCCAGTTAAGGCATGGGTTCGACGTATTTTCGATTGGCACATTAGTTGCAGCGTTTGTGGTGTAAGAATCTTTTGTTTCATCTTTTCACCATCGGGGATACGCTATGAACATCAAAAAAACGCTGTGGACGGTTTTCACTGGGATCGCCTTGCTGGCGCAGGCCGCGCCGACCATGGCGGATCAATTGCAAGAGATCCGGCAGCGCGGCGTCCTGCGCGTGGCGGTGCCGCAGGATTTCCCGCCATTCGGCTCGGTGGGCACCGATCTGCAGCCCCAGGGTTATGACATCGATATGGCGCGTTATCTGGCCGATAAGATGAAACTTAAGTTGCAGTTGGTGCCGGTCACCAGCGCCAACCGGGTGCCTTATCTGCAGACTAATAAAGTGGATCTGGTGATCTCCAGCCTGGGCAAAAATCCGGAGCGTGAAAAGACCATCGCCTTCAGCCGCGCCTATGCGCCGTTCTTCCTGGGGGTCTTTGGTCCTAAAGACGGCGCGTTGGCGGACATGGCGCAGCTCGATGGCAAGACCGTCGGCGTCACGCGCGGTGCGGTGGAGGATATGGTTCTGAGCGACGGCGCGCCTAAAGGGGCGCAGATCAAGCGTTATGAGGATAACAACACGACGTTGTCGGCCTATCTCTCCGGGCAGGTGCAGTACATCGCCACCGGTAACATGGTGGTGAGCGCCCTGGCGCGCCAGAATCCGGGCAAGGCGCCGGCCGCCAAGTTCATGTTGAAAGATTCGCCGTGCTTCGTGGGGTTGCGCCAGGGAGAACCGGCCTTGAAAGCGGCGGTGGATGCGCTGATTGGACAGGCGCTGGCGGACAAGACGCTGAATGGCCTGTCGGAGAAATGGTTGAAGGCGCCGCTGCCCGATGGTTTTGGCGCATAACGGGAGCGGCGGATGACCTATCAGCTGAATTTCTCCGCGCTCTGGCCCTACATGCCTGAGCTGTTGGCGGGGTTACTGACGACGATGGCGCTGACGGCGCTGGCGACGTTGATGGGGGTTGCGCTGGGCATTTGCGGCGCGGCGATCCGCAGCGGCCGGGCCGGCGCGCTGAGCCGCCTCTGGGGCGTTTACGTCGAAGTGGTGCGCAACACGCCGTTCGTCGTGCAGTTGTTCTTCATCGTGTTCGGCCTGCCGAGCCTGGGCTGGAAACTGACGGCCGGGCAGGCGGCGCTGCTGGCGATGGTGATCAACCTTGGCGCCTACAGCACCGAAATTATTCGCGCCGGCATTCAGGTCACGCCGAAGGGGCAGTGGGAAGCGGGACGCGTGTTGGGGCTCAGCCGCAGCCAGACCTTTTTACGCATCGTACTGCCGCCGTCGCTGCAGCGTATTTATCCGGCGTTGGTGAGCCAGTGCATCATCGTGATGCTGGGATCCTCGGTGGTGTCGCAGGTCTCGTTCGAAGAGCTGACCTTCGCCGCCAACCTGATCCAGTCGCGCACCTTCCTCAGCTTTGAAGTCTATCTGGTGACGGCGCTGCTTTATCTGTTGTTGTCGCTGTTGATGCGTCAACTGTTACTGGCCGCCGGGCGGCGTTTTTTAGGGAGCCGGAACTGATGCTGACGTTTACCGATTGGGACATCGTGCGCAATCTGCTGTTGGCGGCTCGCTGGACGCTGCTGCTGTCGTTGACGGCGTTCTTCGGCGGCACGCTGGTGGCGCTGCCGCTGGTGTTGATGCGCCTGAGCAAGCGCCGCTGGGCAATGCGTTTTGTCCGCGTTTACGCTGAACTGTTTCAGGGCACGCCGCTGCTGATGCAGCTGTTTTTGGCGTTTTTCGGTCTGGCGCTGTTCGGCGTCGACGTCAGCCCATGGACCGCGGCCGCACTGGCGCTGACGCTATTCACCAGCGCTTTTCTGGTGGATATCTGGTCCGGCAGCATCGCCGCTTTGCCGAAAGGTCAGTGGGAGGCAGCCCGTTGTCTCGGGCTGAGTTTCACGCAGACGCTGATGCGCGCCATCACGCCGCAGGCGGTGCGTATCGCCATTGCGCCGACCGTCGGTTTCTCGGTTCAGGTGATCAAGGGCACCGCCTTGGCGTCGATCATTGGCTTCGTCGAGCTGACCAAGGCCGGCACCATGCTGAACAATGTGACTTATCAGCCCTTCAAGGTGTTTGGTCTGGTCGCATTGGGCTATTTCCTGATGTGCTATCCCTTGTCGCGTTACAGCCATTATCTGGAGAAGAAATGCCATGCCGATCATCACCATTAATCAGGTTCAAAAATATTACGGTCAGAATCATGTGTTGAAGGGCGTGGATCTGGATATCGACATGGGGCAGGTGGTGTCGATCATCGGCCGCAGCGGGTCTGGTAAAAGCACGCTATTGCGCTGCATCAACGGGCTGGAAGGGTATCAGGAAGGGAGCATCAAACTGGGCGGCATGACCATCACCGATCGCGATTCGCAGGCGCGTGAAATCAGCCGCTCGATTGGCATGGTGTTTCAGAACTTCAACCTGTTCCCGCATATGACGGCGCTGGAAAACGTGATGCTGGCGCCGCGCCGGGTGCTGAAAAAAAGCGCTGCCGAGTGCCGCGAGTTGGCCGAACAGATGCTGAACAAGGTGGGATTGGGTGAGCGCATGCATTACGCGCCGGCCAACCTTTCCGGCGGGCAACAGCAGCGGGTGGCGATCGCCCGGGCGCTGGCGATGAAACCGAAGGTGTTGCTGTGCGATGAGATCACCTCGGCGCTGGATCCCGAGCTGGTGGGTGAAGTCCTGAAGGTGCTGGAACAGTTGGCGCGAGAGGGCATGACGCTGATTCTGGTCACTCATGAAATGAGCTTCGCCCGCGAGGTGGGCGACCGGGTGGTATTTATGCACCAGGGCAAGGTGTGGGAGCAGGGAAATAGCCGCACGCTGTTCGCCAATCCGCAAACGCAGGAATTGAAACAGTTTATCGCTTCTGTGCGCGGGTTGTCAGAAGCCTGATTTCGGCAAATAAAATGACAAGTTATTAAGCTGGTAAGGAAATAACATGCTAACTACTCCGCAGTTCGAACAGATTAACCCGCCGGCGCGCCTGTTGATGGGGCCGGGGCCGATCAACGCCGATCCGCGCGTGCTGCGCGCCATGTCGAGCCAACTGATCGGCCAGTACGATCCGGCAATGACCGGTTACATGAATCAGGTCATGGTGCTGTATCGCGCGCTGTTCCGCACCGAAAACCGCTGGACGATGCTGGTGGACGGCACCTCACGCGCCGGCATCGAGGCGCTGTTGGTTTCCGCCATTCGTCCGGGCGATAAGGTGCTGGTGCCGGTATTCGGCCGCTTCGGACATCTGCTGTGCGAAATTGCCCGCCGTTGTCGCGCCGAGGTACACACGATCGACGCGCCGTGGGGCGAGGTGTTCAGCGCCGATCGCATCGAAGACGCGATTAAGCGGGTGCGCCCGCGCCTGCTGCTGACGGTGCAGGGCGACACGTCCACCACCATGCTGCAGCCGCTGCATGAGCTGGGCGATATCTGCCGCCGCCACGGCGTGCTGTTCTATACCGATGCGACGGCGTCCTTTGGCGGCAACCCGCTGGAGACCGACGCCTGGGGGCTGGATGCGGTCTCCGCCGGGCTGCAGAAGTGCCTGGGCGGCCCTTCCGGCAGTTCGCCGGTCACCCTCAGCCCGCAGTTTGAAGAGATCGTGCGCCGTCGCAAATGCGTGGAGGAGGGGATCCGCACCGCCGAACATGCCGACGGCGACGACGAGATGATCTACTCCAACTATTTCGACCTCGGCATGATCATGGATTATTGGGGGCCGGAACGCCTGAATCACCATACCGAAGCCACCAGCATGTTGTTCGCGGCACGAGAATGCGCGCGGGTGATCCTCGAGGAAGGGCTGGATCAGGCCATTGCCCGCCACCGGCTGCACGGCGCGGCGATGCTGGCGGGCATCCAAGGCATGGGGCTGGCGGTGTTCGGCGATCTCGAGCACCGCATGAATAACGTGCTCGGCGTGATGATCCCGCCGCAGGTGCACGGCGAGCAGGTGCGGCAGATGATGCTGAACGATTTCGCTATCGAAATCGGCACCTCGTTCGGCCCGCTGCAGGGCAAGATCTGGCGCATCGGCACCATGGGCTACAACGCGCGCAAAGATTGCGTGCTGCAAACGCTGGCGGCGCTGGAGGCGGTGTTGAACCGGTTGGGCTTCGCCACGCAACAGGGGGAGGCCCTCCAGGCGGCCTGGAACCTGTACGATGCAGGACGGCCAGAATGACGCCGCAGGAGGCGCAGCAGGCCGCCGCGCGGGTGATGGCGCGCTGTGACGAGCTGGCGGCGATCAGCGCGGAGCCCGGTAAACTGACGCGTCTTTATCTGTCTGCGGAACATCGGCGCGCCAACGTTCTGGTGGGCGAATGGATGCGCGAGAGCGGCATGCGGGTGTGGCAAGACAGCGTCGGCAATATCTGTGGCCGTTATGAAGGGCTAACGCCCGGCGCCCCCGCGCTGCTGCTCGGTTCGCATCTGGACACGGTGCGCAACGCCGGGCGCTATGACGGCATGCTCGGCGTGCTCACGGCGCTGGAAACGGTGGCGCAATACCACCGCCAGGGGCGCCGTTTGCCGCTGGCGCTGGAGGTGATCGGCTTTGCCGACGAAGAAGGCGCTCGCTTCGGCGTGACGTTGCTGGGCAGCCGCGGCTTGACCGGCCAATGGCCGCAGGAATGGCTGGCGCAGACTGATGCGGACGGGGTGAGCATCGCGCAGGCCATGCGCGACTTTGGGCTGGAGCCGACGGCGATCGCGCAGGCGCGCCGCGCGCCGCAGGAAATCCGCGCTTATCTGGAATTGCATATCGAACAGGGCCCATGTCTGGAGGCGGCCGACCTGGCGCTGGGGGTGGTGACGGCGATCAACGGCGCGCGTCGGCTTAACTGCGTCTTTAGCGGGGAGGCGGGCCATGCCGGTACGGTGCCGATGGGGCAGCGCAAAGACGCGCTGGCGGCCGCGGCGGAATGGATAACGGCGGTTGAAACGTTGACCCTCGCCGCCGATCCGCATCTGGTGGCCACCGTCGGCTGCATCGAGAGCCTGCCGGGCGCGGCCAACGTGATCCCGGGCGAAGTGCGATTGACGCTCGACGTGCGCGGCCCGCAGGATGCGCCGCTGGCGGCGCTGTTGGCGACGTTGCTGGCGCAGGCGCAGACGATCTGCGCACGCCGCGGAGCGCGCTTCGCCAGCGAGGAGTTTTACCGCATTGACGCCACCGCCTGCGATGGCGATCTGCAGCGCCGCTGGCAGGCGGCCGTCGAGCAGGTACAGGGGCAGAGTCTGGCGCTGCCGAGCGGCGCCGGTCATGACGCCATCGCCGCGGCGGCGCAATGGCCGGTCGGCATGCTGTTCGTGCGTTGCGCCGGCGGCGTCAGCCATCATCCGGCTGAAGCGGTGCGGCAGGCGGACGTAGCGCTGGCGATCCAGGCCTATTGCCTGACGATCGCCGGCTGGGATCGCGTTTAATCAGTCAAGACGCAGAAAGCTGTCGGCATCGCGCCAGGCCGGGAAGGCGCTGCGGTAACTCTGCAGGGTTTCCAGCGACAGCTCGGCGTCCAGCCGCGCGGCTGCGCCGGGCTCGGCATCCGCCAGGATCTCGCCCTGCGGGCTGATGATCAGGCTGTCTCCGCTGTAGTTCAGGCCGTTCGGATCGTCGCCCACCCGGTTGCAGCCCGCCACATACACCTGATTTTCAATCGCCCGCGCCGCCAGCAGCGTTTGCCAATGGCGGCTGCGCGGCGCCGGCCAGTTGGCGACGTACAGCGCCAGATCGTAATCCTGCTGATAGCGCGCCCAGACCGGGAAACGCAGGTCGTAGCAGATCTGCGGCAGGATGCGCCAGCCGCGCCACTCGACGATTTCGCGCCGGTTGCCGGCCTGATAGTGCAGGTGTTCGCCGGCCATGCGGAACAGATGGCGTTTATCATAGGCATGCACCTGGCCGCCCGGCTCCACCAGCAGAAAGCGATTGACCGCGCCTTCGGCGGTTTTCAGCGCCACGCTGCCGCCGATCAACGCGTGGCTTTTCACCGCCCAACCGTGCAGCCAGTCGATCACCTGCTGTTCGGGCAGGGCGCTCTCGCCGGCATCCATGGCAAAACCGGTGGTGAACATTTCCGGCAAGACGATGAGATCGCGCCCGACGATCGGCGCCAGCAACGCGTCGAAGGCGGCCAGGTTAGCGAGGCCGTCGCGCCAGACCAGAGGTTGCTGCAACAGGGTAATTTTTAAAGTCGACATAACCGCTCCGCAGCTGCATCCAGCGTGGCGTCCTGTTTAGCGAAGCACAGCCGGATCAATTTATGGGGGAAAGGATCGGCACAGAAGACCGACAGCGGAATGGCCGCCACGCCCACGTGCTCGGTTAACCAATGGCAGAACGCCACATCGTCCAGATCGGAGATGGCGCTGTAGTCCGCCAGCAAGAAGTATGTACCGGCGCAGGGTAAAATTTCCAGTCGGCTGCTCGCCAGCGCTTGCACGAAGCGGTCGCGCTTGGCGCGGTAGAATGCCGGCAACTGTCGCCAGTGCTCCGGCTCGGCGCGCAGGCTATCCGCCAGCGCCAGCTGCGCCGGGGTGTTGACCGAGAAGGTCAGGTATTGATGCACCTTGCGCACCTCGGCGCTCAGCGCGGCGGGCGCCACGCAGTAACCCACTTTCCAGCCGGTCATGTGGAAGGTTTTACCGAAGGAGGACACCGCGATCGCCCGTTGGCGCAATTGTGGGTGGGCCAATACGCTGGCGTGCCCGCCTTTGGCGAAGCAGATGTGTTCGTAGACTTCGTCGCTGAGCACGTAGATCTCGCGTTCGGCGATGGCGTGCCACAGCTGCTGCATGTCTTCCGCCTGCCAGGCGGTGGCGGACGGGTTGTGCGGCGTATTGACGATCACCAGACGGGTGCGCGGCGACAGCGCGGCGGCGAACCGTTGCCAATTCACGGCAAATGCGGGCGGCTGCAGGGCGAGGCGTTTGAGTACGCCGCCGGCCAGCGTCACCGCCGGCGCGTAGCTGTCGTAGCTCGGATCGAAACAGACCACCTCATCGCCGGAGCGCACCAGCGCGGTGATGGCGGCGAACAGCGCTTCGGTAGCGCCGGCGGTGACGGTCACTTCGCTGCCGGCATCCGGCTGCCAGCCATACAGCTCGGCGGTTTTGTCGGCGATGGCTTCGCGCAGCGCCGCCACGCCGGTCATTGGCGCATATTGGTTGGCGCCCTGGGCGACGTGCCAGGCCAGGCGTGCTTTCAGGTAGTCCGGCCCGTCAAAATCAGGGAAGCCCTGCGACAGGTTGATCGCCTGATGCTGCTGCGCCAGCGCGCTCATTTGGGTGAAGATGGTGGTGCCCAGGGCAGGCAGTTTACTGTCGGGAATCAATGCGGAAGTGCTCATAGCAGGTGAATACTCCAGGCGCTTATATTGCCGTCAATATAACACGATGCTAGTATTTGGCAATCAAGACGCTTAGATGGCTAAATGCGAAAAAGTGCTTAGCCTGTCGCGCAGCCGGCTAAGCCTCACCTGCTGACCGCTATACCGAACGGGAAACGATAACAATGACGGAGAATCCGCAACTTAACGCATTACTGGCGGCCTGCCACTGGATTGGCGACAAAGGCTGGTGTCCGGCGACCGGCGGCAACATGTCGCTGCGCCTCGACGAACGCCAGTGCCTGGTCACCGAGTCCGGCAAAGACAAAGGCAGCCTGAGCGCCGCCGATTTTCTGCGGGTGGATATCGCTGACAATCACGTGCCGAGCGGCCGTACGCCGTCGGCGGAAACCGGGCTGCATACGCTGCTCTATCGTTTGTACCCGCATCTTGGCGCGGTGTTGCATACCCATTCCGTCAACGCCACCGTGTTGTCGCGGGTGGAACGCGGCGATGCGTTGGTGCTGCAGGGGTACGAAATGCAAAAGTCGCTCGCCGGTCAGCGCAGCCACCTGGACTGCGTGGCGATCCCTATTTTCGATAACGATCAGGACATTCCCCGGCTGGCGTCGCGCGTCGCGGCCTATGCCGAGGTCACGCCGCTGCAGTACGGTTTTCTGGTGCGCGGCCATGGTCTCTATTGCTGGGGAGGTCAGGTGGCGGAAGCCCGCCGCCATCTCGAAGGGCTGGAATTCCTGTTCCAGTGTGAACTGCAACGTCGCTTGCTGGAGGCGAAATGATCCGCGCTATCGTGACCGATATTGAAGGCACCACCAGCGATATTCGCTTCGTGCATCAGGTGCTGTTTCCCTATGCCCGCGAGCGGCTGGCGGATTTTGTACGCCGTCACGCCACGGAGAGCGAAGTCGCCGCGCCGTTGGCGGCGCTGCGCGCTGAAATTGACCAGCCGCAGGCGGATCTCGATGCGCTGATCGCCGCGCTGTATCGCTTTATGGATGAAGATCGCAAATCCACCGCGCTCAAGGCGCTGCAGGGCATCATCTGGCGCAGCGGCTATCGCGAGGGCGACTTCCGCGGACATCTTTATCCGGAGGTCGCCGGGCAGTTGGCTGCCTGGCAGCGCCAGGGGCTGAAGCTTTACGTTTATTCCTCCGGTTCGGTGGAGGCGCAGAAGCTGCTGTTCGGCCACAGCGACGCCGGCGATCTGCAGCCGCTGTTCAGCGGCTATTTCGACACCCGCGTCGGCGCCAAGCGTGAAACCGCGTCGTACCGCAACATCGCGCAGGCTATCGGCATCGCGCCCGACGAACTGCTGTTCCTGTCCGATATTCACCAGGAGCTGGACGCCGCGCAGGCCGCCGGCTGGCATACCTGCCAGCTGATCCGCGATGAGGCGGACGCACAGAGCCGGCATCCGCAGGTCAGCCGTTTTGATCACATCGATTTAGGGGAGTTTGTCTCATGAGTGGATTGACCATTTTCAGTGATACAGCACCGCAGCAGCCGCTGTGGCAGAGCCGCGACGCGCAGGAAATCCAGCGCCAGCTGGCGCAGATCGGCGTGCGCTTTGAGCGTTGGCAGGCGGATCGCGAGTTGGGCGACAACCCGCAGCCGGAGGCGGTGATCGCCGCCTATCAGCATGAGATCGACCGGCTGGTGGCGGAAAAGGGCTACCAGAGTTGGGACGTGATCAGCATGCGGCCGGACCACGAGCAGCGTCAGGCGCTGCGCGAAAAATTCCTGTCCGAACACACGCACGGCGAGGATGAAGTGCGCTTTTTCGTTGAAGGGGCGGGGCTGTTTTGCCTGCATCTGGACGGCAAGATCTTCCAGATCCTGTGCGAAAAGAACGATCTGATCTCGGTGCCGGCCAACACCCGTCACTGGTTCGATATGGGCTCGGCGCCGCACTTTACCGCGATCCGGGTATTTGACAACCCGGAAGGCTGGGTGGCGCATTTCACCGGCGACACGATCGCCGATGCCTATCCGCGCCTGGACTGATCGTCAACCGGCGGGCGTTAACCCAGCGCCCGCTGGAAAATCCCCGCTTCAACCTGTTGCGGCGTGATCACGCCGCTGTCGAACACCCACCCGCTGATAAGCTTGGCCGGCGTGACGTCGAACGCCGGATTGCAGACCGGCGCATCGGCTGGCGCCCACTGGCAGGCGCCGAAGCTGCCTGAAACGCCGGTGACTTCGGCCGCCGCGCGTTGCTCGATCGGGATGGCGGCGCCGTCCGGACAGTGCGGATCGTGGGTGGTATGCGGGGCAGCCACGTAGAATGGAATGCCATGGTAGTGCGCCAGCACCGCCAGGCTGTAGGTGCCAATCTTGTTGGCGACGTCGCCGTTGGCGGCGATGCGATCCGCGCCGACCCACACCGCATCGACCTGGCCCTGCGCCATCAGGCTGGCGGCCATCGAATCGCAGATCAGGCGATAGGGAATGCCCAGCTCGCCCAGTTCCCAGGCGGTCAGACGGCCGCCCTGCAGCAACGGCCGGGTTTCATCAACCCATACCTGTTGCACTTTGCCCTGCTGGTGGGCGCGCAGCAGCACGCCGATGGCGGTGCCGACGCCGGCGGTGGCCAACCCGCCGGTATTGCAGTGGGTCAGCAGGCGGCTGCCGGGCTTGACCAGCCCAGCGCCGTGATCGGCGATGCGATCGCACAGCCGGCGATCTTCCTCCACCAGCCGCAGCGCTTCGTTCACCATCGCCGGCGCCCAGTCAGGCTCCGCCAGCGCCAGCTTCATGCGATCCAGATTGTTCATCAGGTTAACCGCCGTCGGGCGGGCGGCGCGCAGCGTATGCAGCGCCTGTTCCAGCTCGGCGCGCGGCACACCGCGTTCCGCCAGCAGCGCCAACAGCAGGCTGGCGGACAGCCCGATCAGCGGCGCGCCGCGCACCCGCAGGCTGTGAATGTGCCCGACCAACTCCTCCACGCTGTCGCAGGCGCGCCACCGCTTTTCCTGCGGCAGGGCTTGCTGATCGAGGATCCAAAGGCGGTTGTCCCGCAGGGTCAAACTGGTGGTGTTAAGCGCTTGCATCGGCGGTTAATTCCTTGTTGCGAGGTTATTGCATCTGAAACGCTATTCTGCCAACATGACTTCCAGATGTATAGACGTCCAAATGCTTTTACGTCTAAATAAACAGAATCGCTGGGGGCAGCGAGAGAGAACAGAGGGGTTGGGGAATGTCGCTTTATCGTACGTTTACGGCTGCCGATGCCGTTGAATACGCCCGCCAATACGGGCAGGTGGCCGATCCGCAGGCGCTGGTCAGCGCCGACGAGATCGGCGACGGCAACCTGAACCTGGTGTTCAAGATCCGCGATCGCGAAGGCGTGAGCCGGGTGATCGTCAAACAGGCCTTGCCGTACGTGCGCTGCGTGGGCGAATCCTGGCCGCTGACGCTGGATCGGGCGCGCATCGAAGCGGAAACGCTGTTGATCCACGGCGGTTTCTGCCCGCGACATACGGTAAAAGTCCTGCACCACGATCCCGAGTTGGCGGTGATGGTGCAAGAAGATCTCTCCGATCATCGCATCTGGCGCAGCGAACTGGTGCAGGGGAACTATCATCCGCTGGCGGCCGGTCAGCTGGCGGAATACCTGGCGCAGACGCTGTTCCACACCTCCGATTTTTATCAGTCGGCGCAGCAGAAAAAAGCGGAAGTCAGCCGCTTCACCAACCCCGAGCTGTGCCAGATCACCGAAGATCTGTTCTTTACCGATCCCTATATCGACCATGAGCGCAATCAGTTCGAGGCGGCGCTGTTGCCGCAGGTGCAGGCGTTGCGCGAGGATGCACCGTTGAAGCTGGCGGTCGCCGGCCTGAAACACCGCTTTCTCAGCAAGGCGGAGGCGTTGTTGCACGGGGATATCCACAGCGGTTCAATTTTCGTGGCGGAAGGGCGATTGAAAGCGATCGACGCTGAATTCGGTTTCTACGGCCCGATCGGTTTCGATGTCGGCACTGCGTTAGGCAATCTGCTGCTCAACTATTGCGGCCAGCCTGGGCTGTTCGGGCCGCGCGACGCCGCCGCCGGGCGCGAGCAGCGTCTGCAGGATGTGCGCGAGCTGTGGCTGATCTTTGCCGATCGTTTCCTGGCGCTGTGCCATCAGCAAAGCCGCGATGCGGCGCTGGCGACGCCGGGTTACGCCGAGCAGTTCCTGCAGCAGGTCTGGACTGATGCGGTAGGGTACTGCGGCACCGAGCTGATTCGGCGCACTATCGGCCTGGCGCACGTCGCCGATCTGGACAGCATCGCCGACGCCGACATGCGCCTCGACTGTCAGCGTCATGCGCTGGGTTTGGGGCGCACGCTGATCGTCAATGCGCCGCAAATCGAGCATATCGACGCGCTGTTGGCGCGCATTCGTCAGCAAGGCTGAAGAGCCCGACAGTAATGAGGCAAACCCGGCTGCGGCCGGGTTTTTTTTTAATAACTTATTGGCATCAGTAACAGAATAGATAAATTGTTTTTAACTAAAAAGGTATTTTCACTCGCGTCTTATTTGTAAATTTAATTATATTTTCTGACCGTTGGTTACATGTCTTTAATATTAATGCCATCCATAAGGACAGTGCTTATTTATCTGGCTTTCATGACGGTAATTAAAATAAAAAAACGCCATCCGTTCTTTTTTTGATCGTTTTATTGTGGGAGTGGGAAGATGAAAAAAGACTTTTTATCGATAAAAACTATCACGTCGCCGTTACTTTTTTAGTAAATGGGATAGCTCATGCTCGGGTTTGAATAAAGCAGCGGGTTGATTATCTCAATATTACCCCCTAGATTATTCGAGTGTCGGACAATCGTAAATAAATAACGCAAGGTTATTAACTATAAGTAACCTTTGGCCTCACTTTGTCTGATTATTTCTATCGAGATCGGAGTGCTCCATGCAATTAACGCCAAGAGAAATCGAAAAGCTGATGGTCTATACCCTGGCTGACGTCGCATTAAAACGAAAATCCAGAGGGATAAAGCTTAATTATCCCGAGGCGGTGGCCATTATTACCACCGCGGCGCTGGAGGGCGCCCGCGAGGGAAAAACGCTGGAAGAAGTCATGAACGACACGCGGCAGGTTTTGAGCCGCGATGACGTCATGGACGGCGTGGCGGACTTGATCCCGCACGTGCAGGTCGAAGCGATATTCAGCGACGGCAGCCGCCTGGTGACGGTGCACGATCCGATTCAGTAAGTGCGGTTTGCGTCCCTGATTGCCACGGATAAACCTTATCAGCCAGGTATTTCGATGAAAAAACATGACCCAGAAAAGCACGTGCCGCCCGGCGGCTATATCCTGTCCGAAAGCCCCATTACCTTCAATGAAGATCGCGAAAGCCTTATTTTAACGGTGCGTAACACCGGCGACAGGCCTATTCAGGTCGGCTCACACTTTCATTTCTTCGAAGCCAACAAAGCGCTGCAGTTCGATCGCGCCGCCGCCTTTGGCAAACGGTTAAATATCACCGCCACGACGGCGATCCGTTTTGAACCCGGCGATGAAATCGAGGTGGCGCTTATTGCCATCGGCGGCAAGCAAACGGTTTATGGTTTTAATAATCTGGTGGACGGTTGGGCGGGCGACAGCCCGGTAGCCGCCGGTGAAAGAGTAAAGAAAACTATAGATGTAAAGCGAGCTATTGAACTGGGTTATAAAAACCGCGATCAGGCGCCCATCAAGACGGACGAGGAATAAAGCATGCCAACGATCTCCAGGCAGGAATATGCCGGGCTGTTCGGCCCGACCACCGGCGATAAAATTCGCTTGGGCGATACGCAACTGTTTATTGAAATAGAAAAAGATCTGCGCGGTTACGGTGAGGAATCGGTCTACGGTGGCGGTAAGTCGCTGCGCGACGGCATGGGCGCCGATAACCGATTAACCAGCGACAATGTGTTGGATCTGGTCATTACCAATGTGACCATTCTGGACGCCCGGCAAGGGGTGATCAAGGCGGACGTCGGCATTAAAAACGGCCTGATCGCCGGCATTGGCAAAAGCGGCAACCCGGCGATGATGAACGGCGTCACGCCCGGCATGGTGGTGGGCGTCAGCACCGACGCCATCTCGGGCGAACACCTGATCCTGACCGCCGCCGGCATCGATACGCACATTCATTTCATTTCGCCGCAGCAGGCCGCACATGCGCTCTCCAACGGCGTGACGACCTTCTTCGGCGGCGGCGTCGGGCCGACCGACGGTTCCAACGGCACCACGGTGACCGCCGGGCCCTGGCATATCCACCGCATGCTACGCGCCTTCGAGAACATGCCGGTCAACGTGGGAATGCTCGGCAAGGGGCACGCTTCGCACGCTGCGCCGCTGGTCGAACAGATCGCCGCCGGCGTGGCCGGGCTGAAGGTGCATGAGGACTGGGGCGCCACCAACTCCGCGCTGCGCCACGCGCTGAGGGTGGCCGACGACATGGATATTCAGGTGGCGGTGCATACCGACAGCCTGAACGAGGGCGGCTACGTCGAGGACACCATCGACGCCTTCGAAGGGCGCACTATCCACACCTTCCACACCGAAGGCGCCGGCGGCGGGCACTCGCCGGATATCATCAAGGTCGCCGCGCAGATGAACGTCTTGCCGAGCTCCACCAACCCCACGCTGCCGTTCGGCATCAACAGTCAGGCCGAACTGTTCGACATGATCATGGTGTGCCACAACCTCAACCCCAATGTGCCGGCCGACGTGGCGTTTTCCGAAAGCCGGGTGCGGCCGGAAACCATCGCCGCGGAAAACGTGCTGCACGACATGGGCGTGCTGTCGATGTTTTCCAGCGACTCCCAGGCGATGGGGCGGGTTGGCGAAAACTGGCTGCGGGTGATGCAGACGGCACACGCGATGAAAGCCGCGCGCGGCAAGCTGCCGGAAGATGCGGCGGAACACGATAACTTCCGCGTGCTGCGCTACGTGGCGAAGATCACCATCAACCCGGCGATCGCGCAGGGCATCAGCCACGTGCTGGGTTCGGTCGAGGTCGGCAAGATGGCCGATCTGGTGCTGTGGGAGCCGCGCTTCTTCGGTGCCAAGCCGAAGCTGGTGATCAAGGGCGGGATGATTAACTGGGCGGTGATGGGCGATCCCAACGCGTCGTTGCCGACGCCGCAGCCCACGTTCTACCGACCGATGTTCGGCGCCATGGGCAAATCGCTGCAGGAAACCTGCGTCACCTTCGTCTCCGGCGCGGCATTGCACGACGGCATCAAAGAGAAACTGGGGCTGGAGCGGCAGGTGATGGCAGTGCATAACTGCCGCGCGATCTCCAAGCAGGACATGGTGCGCAATGCGGAAACGCCGCACATCGAGGTGGATCCCGAAACCTTCGCCGTCAAGGTCAACGGCGAACACGCCACGGTGAAACCGATCGCCACCGCCGTGCTTAATCAACGCTACTTCTTCAGCTAGGAACCGCCGCTCATGATCGTGATTGAAAAGATACTCGGCAATATCAAACGGGATGCCGACTGGCGTGAGCGCTTGCAACACGCCTCGCTGGACGTGCTGGCGCTTTCGCAGTGGGAGGCGCAGAAAAGCCGCTGCCGCAAAACCACCCGCGATGGTCAGGATCTCGGCATTTCCCTCGATCGTCACCAGGTGCTGGCCGACGGCGATGTGCTGCTTTGGGACGAAGCGAACCGCAGCGCGGTGGTGGTGCAGATGAACCTGCGCGATGTGATGGTAATCCATCTTGAGTCGCTGCTGGCGACCGATATGGCTACGGTGCTGAAGACCGCGTTCGAATTGGGGCATGCGCTGGGCAATCAGCACTGGAAGTCAGTCATCAAGGGCGATCGCATCTTTATTCCGCTGACGGTGGCGACCAAGGTGATGGATTCGGTGATGAAAACCCACGGCTTTCATGCGCTGCCTTATTCGTTCGTGAAGGGTGAAAGCATTTTGCCGCATCTGACCCAGCCCGAAGCGCGCCTGCTGTTCGGCGGCGCGGAGGATTCCGCCACCCATGTGCATGTTGACAGCCCATTCCTCGGTCAGCATGTGATCAAATTGAAATGAACGCTGTTCAGCTGATTCGCATCCTGCAGTTTGCCGACTCGGTGCTGCCGGTGGGGGCGTTTGCCTTTTCCAATGGCGTCGAGTCGGCGATCCAGGCCGGCATCGTGCGCGATGTCGACACGCTGAAATCGTTCACCCGCACCGCTTTGCAACAGGCGGCGGGCGGCGACGGCCGGGCGGTCGCGGCGGCCTGCCGGGCGCTGCAGGGGGGCGATCGCGAGGCGGTTATCGGGCACGACTGGGCGCTGTTCAACCGCAAGCTGAATGAAGAAGGCCGCAGCATGGTGGTGAGGATGGGAAAGAAGCTGGCGGAAATGACGGCGGCCATCTGTGATGAGCCCCAGGTGGTCTGGTGGCTTGAGCAGATCAAAACCGGCCGCGCCGCCGGCACCTATCCGGTGACGCAGGCGGTAGTGATGACGGCGCTGGGCGCGGGGCCGCGCGAGGTGGCGGTGATGCACCAGTACGGCGTGGCGATGACCATTCTCAGCGCCGCCATGCGCCTGATGCGCGTCACCCATATCGACACCCAACGCATCCTGTTTCAACTCAACCGGGACATCGACGTTTTTTGTGACGAAGCCGAACGCGGCGGCGTTGAACAAATGGCCTCTTACGCGCCGGTGACCGACGTCCTGGCCGCGCTGCACGTCGGCGCATTTACCCGACTGTTCAGCAACTAATGACAAAGGAACGAGCAGAGTGAAGAAAATTACCCGCATTGGCATCGGCGGCCCGGTAGGCTCGGGCAAGACCGCGATTATCGAAGTCATTACGCCGCGTCTGATCGAACGGGGCATCAGCCCGTTAATCATCACCAACGACATCGTCACTACCGAAGACGCCAAACAGGTCAAGCGCACGCTCAAGGGGATCCTCGACGAGGAGAAAATTCTGGGCGTGGAAACCGGCGCCTGCCCGCATACCGCGGTGCGCGAGGATCCGAGCATGAATATCGCCGCGGTGGAGGAGATGGAGGCCCGTTTCCCGGACAGCGACGTGGTGATGATCGAGAGCGGCGGCGATAACCTGACGTTGACCTTCAGCCCGGCGCTGGCGGACTTTTACATCTACGTTATCGACGTCGCCGAAGGTGAAAAGATCCCGCGCAAAAACGGCCCGGGCCTGGTGCAGGCCGACATCCTGGTGATCAACAAAATCGATTTGGCGCCGTACGTCGGCGCCAGCCTGGCGGTGATGGAGCACGATACGCGCGTGGTGCGCGGCGAGCGGCCTTATATCCTCACCAACTGCAAAACCGGCGAAGGCATCGACGAACTGGTGGATATGATCATGCGTGATTTCCTGTTCACCCACGCGCCGTCGGCGGCGGTATGACGGCCGTCAGCGAAGCGGCGAGGCGCGTGGCGCAACTCGGCGCCGACGCGCCGGAGTTGGCCGCCTACCAGGACGAACCGCCGCAGATGGCCAGCGGCGGCGTGGGCAAAACCGGCTATCTGCGGCTGGGGTTCGCGCTGAACGGGCATCGCAGCGTGCTGCGGCAAATGGAGCGGCGCGTGCCATTTCTGGTGCAGCGGGCGCTGTATTGGGACGAGGCGCTGCCGCAGATGCCGTGCGTATTCGTCATCTCCACCTCGGGCTGCATCTTGCAGGGCGATCGCCTGACGCTCGAGGTGCAGGTCGCCCCCCGGGCCTGCGGGCATGTCACCACTCAATCGGCGACCAAGATCCACGCCATGGAAAATAACTACGCGGCGCAGATGCAGACGCTGACGCTCGAAGAGGGCAGCTATCTGGAGATGATGCCCGATCCGGTGATCCCTCACTGCGGCTCGCGCTTCATTACCGATACCCGCATTACGCTGCACCCCACGGCGACGCTGCTCTATGGCGAGATCCTGATGTCGGGACGCAAACACCATCAGGCGGATCGCGGTTTCAGATTCGACGTTTACTCTTCGCGCATCAGCGCCTGTCGCCCCGAGGGCAACACGCTGTTTGTCGAGCGCTATGTGCTGGAACCGCATAAACATCCGCTGAACGGGGTCGGCGTGATGGGGCCGTTCGATGTGTTCGGCAATGTGATCCTGCTGACGCCGCCCGAGCATCATCAGCGGATCCTCGATCGCATCGCGCCCCGCTATGACGAGGCTGAGGGGATCGCCAGCGGCGTCAGCCGGTTGCCCAATGAGTGCGGGCTGATCTTTAAGGCTTTGGGCAAAGAGGCGCGCCAGGTGAAGGCGGCGATTCGCGCTTTCTGGCGCGTCGCCCGGGAGGAAATCCTGGGCGTGACGCTGCCCGAGCCTTTTATCTGGCGCTAGTCTGCAGCGGGAAGCGGTCATGACGACAAAGTGGAGTTGGGCGGCGTTGTGCGCCCGCAGCCGAATAGCGGCGGTGACGGATGCGGTGCTGCGCGGCTGTTCGCAGGTGATGTTTCAAAATAACCCGTTGACCGGATTATTGTTTTTCATCGCCATTTTCGTGGGCGCCTGGGAAGAGGGGCTGCCGCAGGTGGCCTTCGGCTGCCTGCTGGGCACGGCGGCGGCGACGCTCAGCGCGGCGTGGTTGGTGGACGATCGCGCAGCGTTGCGCACAGGTCTCTATGGCTACAACGGCTGCCTGGTCGGCGCCGCGCTGCCGACCTTTTTGCTGCCCTCAGTCTGGCTGTGGATCGGCGTGATCTTCAGCAGTGCGATCTCGGTGATCGTCACCGTCGGCCTCAATCGGCTGCTGCGTACCTGGAAGATCGCGGCGCTGACCGCGCCTTTCGTGCTGACCACCTGGACGGTGCTGCTGGCCAGCTACCCGTTCAGCCATCTGCGGCATGTGCGGTTGCCGCCGGCGGCCATCCCGGCCGACGGCGCGGTGTTCAACCCGCATCCCGACCTGGCGGAGGTGTTGAGCGGTGCGTTGCACGGCGTCTCCCAGGTCTTTTTGTGCAGCAGCGTGAGCGGCGGCGTGCTGCTGTTGCTCGGGCTGGCGGTTTCGTCGCCGCGCGCGATGGCGCTGGGTTTTTTCGGCGCCTTGCTGGCGGTGATCACCGCGCTGGCGATCGGCGCCGATCCGCAGGCGGTCTTCGCCGGGCTGTATGCTTTCAGCGCGGTGCTGACGGCGGTGGCGCTGGGTTCCGTCTTCAACCCGCCCGGCCGGCGGGTGCTTATCTATACGCTGCTCGGCGTGATTTTCACGGTGCTGGTGCAGGGGGCTTTCAATACTTTGCTGGCTCCGCTGGGGATGCCGTCGCTGACCATGCCGTTCGTGATCGCGTCCTGGGTGTTTTTGAGCGCCAATCCGGCGGTGATCGCGGCGCGGCGCTAATCCATTGATTTCAACATAATGAGAATACGGGAGTGTGGGTATGGCGGTAATTTCCGAAGGATTGCATGGCGCGGCCCGGCGGCGGGCGGTATCCCTGCTGCTGGGGCTGGTGGCGGTCAACGTCGTTGTCTGGCTGCTGGCGCTGGCGGTGTTCAAAGACAATGCGGCGCTGATGGGCACCGCCTTGCTGGCCTACAGTTTTGGTCTGCGTCATGCGGTGGATGCCGATCACATCGCCGCGATCGACAACGTGACCCGCAAGCTGATGCAACAGGGCAAAACGCCGGTGGCGGTCGGCACCTTCTTCTCGCTCGGCCACTCGACCATCGTGGTGCTGGCCTCGGCCGCCATTGCCGCCACGGCGATGATGTTCAGCCGACAGATGGGCTGGTTTCACGAAACCGGCGGTTTGATCGGCACGCTGGTGTCCGCGCTGTTTCTGCTGACGGTGGCCTTTATCAACCTGCTGGTGCTGATCTCCGTGTGGCGCGCTTTCCGGCAGGTGAAGGCGGGCGAGCTGCCTGCGCATCAATCGCTGGATCTGTTGATGAGCGGCGGCGGTGCGCTGGCGCGCTGCTTCCGCCCGCTGTTCAGGCTGGTGAATCAGAGCTGGCACATGTACCTGGTGGGCTTCTTGTTTGGCCTGGGCTTCGACACCGCCACCGAGGTCGGGTTGTTGGGGATTTCGGCTGCCGGCGCCGGCCACGGCATGAACCTGTGGAGCATCATGCTGTTCCCGGCGCTGTTCGCCGCCGGCATGGCGCTGATCGACTCCATCGACAACTTCGTGATGATTGGCGCTTACGGCTGGGCGTTCTCCAAACCGATCCGCAAACTGTACTACAACATGACCATCACGGCGGCGTCGGTGATCATCGCGGTGTTTATCGGCGGCATCGAAGCGCTCGGACTTATCGCCGACAAGCTGGCGCTGTCCGGCCCGCTGTGGGACGCCGTGGCGCGGCTCAACGATCATCTGGGGGAGATGGGTTATTGGGTGATCGCCGTGTTCATTTTCTGCTGGCTGGTGTCGGTGGTGAATTACCGCCTGCGCGGCTATGACAAGCTGACGGTCAGCGGCTGAAAAGGCGGGTGCTCGTGGATCCTGCCTGACACCATCCGCCAACGGGCGGGGCGAACCCCGCCGTTGGGTTGCCTTACCGTTCGGATTCGTAAGCCAAAGTGGCCGCAACCTCCGAGTCTCCCAACCTGATGCGCAGTTCGCACAGCGAACCGCGGGTTAGCCAGATGAACGCGATCAGCGTCATACAGACGATCACCAGCTTAAGCACGACCCGTTTTTGCTGCATTTTTGACCTCCCTATCCTTGCCTTGCGGCGGGTAAGAGGCTAACCTGATGTTGCTAGGCATCAGAGTGGCCTCGGGTTGATAATATCGACTCGGGGCCTTTCTCTTTCTCTCCTTTGCCAAGGCTCCGGACAGAAAGATCCAGAGCACCCGCTGCGCAGTCTACCCGAACTTCCTTCCCGTGAAATCCGCCGTTGCGCCAACCTGCGGCGCGGTGCGCAGTTCGTGATGCAAGAAAAGAAAAAGGGGCGATGATGATCGCCCCTTGGATGCGTGGAGTAGGAATTGGCGTTAAGCCGCTTCGGTCTGCTGTTGGCGCTTAGACTGCGCCGCCGGCTTTTCCGGCTTGGCGGCCGCCAGCGCATCCGGCGCAAAGTCGTCCACGTTGATGGAGCGCAGGCGGCTCTCTTCGGCTTTCACCAGGATCTTCGCTTCGTCGGCGCTGATCTTGCCTTCTTCCAGCGCGCGCTCCGCCAAACGATCCAGACGGGTGAACGGCAGGTTTTTGCCGGCCGCCTTGCACAGGCGTTCGTGAATCGGCTCGGCGGCCATCACGTCGGCCAGCGCCGCTTCCAGCAGACCGATTGGGTTATGCTCGCTCGGCGTCAGGTACTGGCCGCGCCCCAGGCGGCTGCGGGTGGCGGAAGGCACCTGCAGGATCTTGGCCAGCTGATGATCCAGGCGATCGGACGGAGCGGTATGCACGCGGCCGAACGGGAAGACCACGAAGCGCAGCGCGCCGGCGATAAAGCGGTTCGGGAAGTTGCGCAGCAGATCATCCAGCGCCTGTTCGGCTTTATGCAGGCTGTCTTGCACGCCCCAATGTACCAGCGGCAGATCTTCTTTCTGACGGCCTTCGTCGTCAAAGCGTTTCAGCACGGCGGAAGCCAGGTACATCTGGCTGAGGATATCCCCCAGGCGAGCGGAGATGCGCTCGCGGCGCTTCAGGCTGCCGCCCAGCACGCCCATGGAAACGTCCGACAGCAACGCCAGGTTGGCGCTCAGGCGGTTCAACTGCTGATAGTAACGACGGGTCGCGTCCTTGGTCGGCGTGGCGCTGGTGCGGCCGTTGGTCAGGCCCAGCCAGAAGCTGCGTACCTTGTTGCTGCCGACGTGGCCCAGGTGGCCGAACAGCGATTTATCGAAGGCGTTCAGATCGTTGTTCTGCGCCGCCGCCATTTCATCCAGCACATAAGGATGGCAGCGGATCGCGCCCTGACCGAAGATCATCATGGTGCGGGTCAGGATGTTCGCGCCTTCCACCGTGATGGCGATCGGTGCGCCCTGATAAGCGCGAGCCAGGAAGTTGGATTCGCCCAGCATAATGCCTTTACCGCCGGCGATGTCCATGGCGTCAACGATCGACTGCTGGCCGCGGTGCGTACAGTGGTATTTGACGATGGCCGACAGCACGGCCGGTTTCTCGCCCTGCACCAGCGCGTAGGTGATCAGCGAAGCGGCGGCGTCCATCACATAGGTGTTGCCGGCGATGCGCGCCAACGGCTCTTCGATCCCTTCCATTTTACCGATGGAGATCTTGAACTGACGGCGAATGTGCGCGTAGGCGCCGGTCGCCAGGGCGATGGATTTCAGGCTGCCGGTGGAGTTGGACGGCAGGGTGATGCCGCGACCGACCGACAGGCATTCAACCAGCATGCGCCAGCCCTGGCCGGCCATTTTCGGGCCGCCGATGATGTAATCGATCGGCACGAACACGTCGGTGCCGCGGGTCGGGCCGTTCTGGAACGGCACGTTCAGCGGGAAGTGGCGGTTGCCGATTTCCACGCCCGGCGTGCTGGTCGGGATCAGCGCACAGGTGATGCCCGGGGATTCGTTGTCGCTCAGCAGGCGGTTCGGGTCATGCAGTTTGAATGCCAAACCCAGTACGGTGGCGACCGGCGCCAGCGTGATGTAGCGCTTGTTCCAGGTCAGGCGCATGCCCAGCACCTGCTTGCCTTGCCATTCACCCATGCACACGGTGCCGACGTCTGGAATGGCACCGGCATCGGAGCCCGCTTCCGGGCTGGTCAGCGCGAAGCAAGGGATCTCGTCGCCGCGCGCCAGGCCCGGCAGATAGTGGTTTTTCTGTTCTTCGGTACCGTAATGCTGCAGCAGTTCGCCTGGGCCGAGGGAGTTCGGCACGCCGACGGTGATCGCCAGGATGCCGGAAACGCCGGCCAGTTTTTGCAGCACCATCGCCTGAGCGTAAGGGGAGAATTCCAGACCGCCGTACTCTTTCTTGATGATCATCGCGAAGAAACGGTGTTCTTTCAGGTACGCCCAGAGTTCAGGCGGCAGATCGGCCAGTTCGTGAGTGATCTGGAAGTCGTTGGCCATGCGGCAGGCTTCTTCCACCGGGCCGTCGATAAACGCTTGCTCTTCTTCCGTCAGGCGCGGTTTCGGGTAGCTGTGCAGCTTGTTCCAGTCCGGCGCGCCGCGGAACAGATCGCCTTCCCACCAGGTGGTGCCCGCGTCGATCGCTTCCTTCTCGGTGGTGGACATCGGCGGCATCACCTTGCGGAAGGCGCGCAGCGCCGGCGCGGAGAGCAGAGAGCGACGCACAGAGGAAAGGTTCAGCGGCAGCAGCACGATCGCCAGCGGCAGCAACAGCCAGAAGCTCCACAGGCCGATCGCGCCCATGGCGGCGGTGTACGCCACCAGGATCAGGCTGCTGAGGGTAAGGTTCACTCGGTGGTAGAACACCACGCCGAGGAGAGCCAGTAAAACGACAATACTAAGAACCATCATAAGAAGCTCCGAAGTAGTAAGAGGTCTGACCTGTTGTGTGTATGTAATAGGTTTTAGTACAAGGCAGAATTTTTATCAATGCGTTTACAGTTTAATTACAACTCAGGTCACAAACTGACAGCACCAATCATCAAAAACCTCTCCGCTTCCTTAACCGGCGCGCTGTTTGGCTGAGAATGCTTCTCGCTGTTTCCGCGATCCGGTACACTGCGGAGCGGAAGATTTGACGATAACAAGAGGTTCCTCATGTACCACGACCTTATTCGCAGTGAACTGAACGAAGCGGCTGATACCCTGGCGAAATTTATCAATGACGACGCCAACATCGACGCCATCCAACGCGCGGCGGTGCTGCTGGCGGACTCCTTCAAAGCCGGCGGTAAAGTGATCTCCTGCGGCAACGGCGGTTCCCATTGCGACGCGATGCACTTCGCCGAAGAGCTGACCGGCCGCTACCGTGAAAACCGCCCGGGCTACCCGGCGATTGCCATCTCGGACGTGAGCCATCTGTCCTGCGTCAGCAACGACTTCGGCTATGAGTATGTGTTCTCCCGCTATGTGGAAGCGGTGGGCCGCGAAGGCGACGTGCTGCTGGGCATTTCCACCTCCGGCAACTCCGGCAACATCATCAAGGCCATCGACGCGGCGCGCGCCAAGGGGATGAAAGTGATCACCCTGACCGGCAAGGACGGCGGCAAAATGGCGGGTTCCGCCGATGTGGAAATCCGTGTGCCGCACTTCGGCTACGCCGATCGCATTCAGGAAATCCACATCAAAGCGATTCACATCTTGATTCAGCTGATCGAAAAAGAGATGGTTAAGGCTTGATAGCCTTCGGGGGGGCTCCGGCTCCCCCAGGAATAAGACAGCGGGCGCCGCATGCATGCCGCGCCCGCACAGCGTATGTCAGTGTGGTTAAGGAGTGCTGGCGATGTGTGAACTGCTCGGGATGAGCGCAAACGTACCGACCGATATCTGCTTCAGCTTTACCGGCCTGGTACAGCGCGGCGGCCGCACCGGGCCGCATAAGGATGGCTGGGGCATTACCTTCTATGAAGGGAACGGCTGCCGCACATTCAAGGATCCGCAGCCGAGCTTCAACTCGCCGATCGCCCGCCTGGTGCAGGACTATCCGATCAAGTCTTGCGCGGTGGTGTCCCATATTCGCCAGGCCAACCGCGGCGAAGTGGCGCTGGAAAACACCCATCCGTTCACCCGGGAACTGTGGGGCCGCAACTGGACTTACGCGCACAACGGCCAATTGAAAGGCTATCGCCAACTGGATACCGGCACGTTTCGCCCGGTCGGCCAGACCGACAGCGAATACGCGTTTTGCTGGCTGCTGCATCAGCTGGCGTTGAAATACCCGCGCACCCCGAGCCAGTGGCCGGCGGTGTTCCGCTATATCGGCCTGTTGGCGAGCCAGCTGCGCAAGAAAGGGGTGTTCAACATGCTGTTGTCGGACGGGCGCTTCGTGATGGCCTATTGCTCCACCAACCTGTATTGGATCACGCGCCGCGCGCCGTTCGGCAAGGCGACGCTACTGGATCAGGACGTGGAGATCGATTTTCAGCAGCAGACCACACCGAACGATGTGGTCACGGTGATCGCCACCCAACCGCTGACCGCCAACGAAACCTGGCACAAGATTGAGCCAGGCGAGTTCGCGTTATTTCACTTCGGTGAGCGGCTTGTTCTGAGCGAAGGGATTGGTGTTGGGCGTCGGGCTGGTTGACGCGTACTGCGTCATCTGGCCGCTGCTCATCAACGGTTGACCCAGCACATACTGGCCGTTGTCCACGGTCATCATCGGCGGCTGGTGGTTCTTCGCGAAGTAATCATAGCCCGGCTTCAGCTGGCGCCAGAAGGCGATATAGCTGGATGACGCATGGCGCTTCAGGTTCTGTTCGGTCATGCGGAACGGGTAGATGCTGATGTCGACGCGGCTTTGGCCATAGGCGAAGGCGGCTTCGACGTAGCGATAGATCTCATCCATATAGGTGTTGGTCATCGCGTAACAGCCGATCGATTTACATTCGCCGTGGATCATCAGATAAGCGCCGGAATAGCCCTGCGACTTATCGTAATCATTAGGGAAACCGATATTGATCGCCCGATAATACTTGCTGTCGGGTTTCAGATGGCGCGCGTCAACGCTATAAAAGCCTTCCGGACTTTTAAAGTCGCCTTCACGACGTTTAGGACCCAGCCCGCCGGAGAAATTACAGATCGGGAACGTATTGACCAAGCGGAATTCATTGCCCATTTTGGCATACAATTCCAGCTTGCGTTCCTCTTTGAAGATCTGAATATAGACCGGCGACCCCAATAATTGCTGTTTAACTACCGGCGCTTCGGGTACCTGCTCGCTGGCGCTGCAGGCCGTGATCATCGGCATAGAAACAAGCATCGCAAACAACAGCGCGATTTTGCTCATTATTATTCCTGCTTATATTTATCTGCCGGCGCAATGAGATTGGCCAGCGTGCCACTGATTATTGTTTTTACTGCTGCAAAACACCGCCAGATTACCAGCGCGTTTATTTTTAGCAATACGTGATATGTATAAAAAAACGACAAAGCTCGATAAAAGTGAAATGACCGGCAGATTTTAACGATAAGTAGTGAAAAACAGGCGAAATTTAATTGCGTTTGCTTGACACAAGTCACGACGGAACGCAGAACAATGTTGCGAACAATGTTAATATTCTCTCTTCAATTTAACGCGCTGTGGCGATTGAAGCGGCAAGAGTTATTGCATATAACCCGGCCGTTTTGATGGTTATTTGGCTACATGCCGTTAACACATCGACTGTCGCGCAAACAACGGAAGGGGGATTCAAGGGAATGCGCGTTACCCCAGTTTTTCACTGCGAGAAAGTTCATGTTGGGCGTGCCGTTGTGCGCACTGCCCGGCAATCCTGGCATCGTCAGCACCCGCCTCTGGGGCCGGTCAGACGTGTAAACCAAACTACATCGTATAAATCCTATGATTAAGATCAGAAAAGGGTTAGATCTGCCGATAGCCGGAGCCCCGGTTCAGGCGATCCAAGATGGCCCGAACATTCAGCATGTCGCCCTGCTTGGGGAAGAGTATGTCGGAATGCGTCCCTCCATGCTGGTGCAGGAAGGCGATACCGTTAAGAAAGGCCAGGCGTTGTTCGAAGATAAGAAAAACCCCGGGGTTTTCTTCACGGCTCCCGCCAGCGGCCGCATCGTCGCGATTAACCGCGGCGAGCGGCGCGTCTTGCAATCGGTGGTGATTGCGCTGGAAAACGGCGGCGACGATCAGCTTGAGTTTGCGCATTATCCGTTGGGTGAACTCAGCCAACTGCCGCGCGAACAGGTCGAAAGCGAACTGATCGCCAGCGGCCTGTGGACCGCGCTGCGCACCCGCCCGTTCAGCAAAACGCCAAGCCCCGGCAGCGAACCGCGCGCCATTTTCGTCACCGCGATGGATACCCAACCGTTGGCCGCCGATCCGCAAGTGATCATCGCCGAACAGCAGGCGGCGTTCAACGCCGGGCTGGTGGTCTTGGCGCGTCTGACGGCGGGTAAGGTACACGTATGCCACGCCGCCGGCGCCTCGGTTGGCCAGCAGAGCGGCCCGCAGATCGCCTACAGCGAATTTGCCGGCCCGCATCCCGCCGGGCTGGTGGGCACCCACATTCACTTCCTTGAACCGGTCAGCCTGAAGAAAACCGTTTGGCACATCGGTTACCAGGACGCGATCGCCATCGGCACCCTGTTCACCACCGGTAAGCTCGATACCCGCCGGGTCGTGGCGCTGGCCGGGCCGCAGGTGGCGCAGCCGACGCTGCTGCGCACCCGCCTGGGAGCCAGCCTCGATGAGCTGACCGCCGGCCGCCTGAAAGAGGGCGAGAACCGGGTGATCTCCGGTTCGGTGCTGAACGGTATGCAGGCCGCCGGGCCGAACGCCTGGCTGGGCCGTTTCCACTCGCAGGTGTCGGTGCTGGAAGAAGGGCGCGACAAAGAGCTGTTCGGCTGGATCGTGCCGTCGCCGAACAAGTTCTCCATTACCCGCACCACGCTGGGCCACTTCCTGAAAAACAAACTGTTCGCCTTCTCGACCACCACTAACGGCGGCGAACGCGCCATGGTGCCGATCGGCAACTATGAGCGGGTGATGCCGCTGGATATTTTGCCGACGCTGCTGCTGCGCGATTTGCTGGCGGGCGACAGCGACAGTGCGCAGGCGCTGGGCTGCCTGGAGCTGGACGAGGAAGATCTGGCGTTGTGCACCTTCGTTTGCCCCGGCAAGTATGAGTACGCGCCGGTGCTGCGCGAGGTGCTGACCAAGATTGAGCAGGAAGGATAACCGATGGGCCTGAAGAATTATTTTGAGAAGATAGAGCATCACTTCACGCCGGGCGGCAAACTGGAAAAGTGGTACCCGCTGTATGAAGCGACCACCACGGTGTTTTATACCCCCGGCACGGTGACGCGCGGCGCTTCGCACGTGCGCGACGCCATCGATTTGAAACGCATGATGATCCTGGTGTGGCTGGCGGTGTTCCCGGCGATGTTCTGGGGCATGTACAACGTCGGCCAGCAGGCGATCCCGGCGCTGCACCATCTGTACAGCGGCGACACGCTGCAACAGGTGCTGGCGGGCGACTGGCATTATCGCCTGGCGCAGTGGCTCGGCGCCTCGCTGGCGGCCGACGCCGGCTGGGTCAGCAAGATGGTGCTGGGCGCCTGTTACTTCCTGCCGATCTACGCCGTGGTGTTCGTCGTCGGCGGCTTCTGGGAAGTGTTGTTCGCCATTATCCGCAAGCATGAGGTCAACGAAGGCTTCTTCGTCACTTCTATCCTGTTCGCACTGATCGTGCCGCCGACCCTGCCACTGTGGCAGGCCGCGCTGGGCATCACCTTCGGCGTGGTGGTGGCCAAAGAGATCTTCGGCGGCACCGGGCGCAACTTCCTCAACCCGGCGCTGGCCGGCCGCGCCTTCCTGTTCTTCGCCTATCCGGCGCAGATCTCCGGTGACTTGGTGTGGACCTCCGCGGACGGTTTCTCCGGCGCGACGCCGCTGGCGCAGTGGAGCGCAGGCGGGGCGCACAGCCTGAGCAACGTGGCCACCGGCCAGTCCATCAGTTGGCTGGACGCCTTCCTCGGCAACATTCCCGGCTCCATCGGTGAAGTCTCCACGCTGATGATCCTGATCGGCGGGGCGATTATCCTGTTCGGCCGCGTGGCCTCCTGGCGCATCGTCGCCGGCGTGATGCTCGGCATGGTGGCTTCCGCCCTGTTGTTCAACGCCATCGGTTCGGACACCAACCCGATGTTTGCCATGCCGTGGTACTGGCATCTGGTGCTGGGCGGCTTCGCCTTCGGCATGATCTTTATGGCGACCGACCCGGTTTCCGCCTCCTTCACCAACAAGGGGAAATGGTGGTACGGCATTCTGATCGGCGTGATGTGCGTGCTGATCCGGGTGGTCAACCCCGCCTATCCGGAAGGCATGATGCTGGCGATCCTGTTCGCCAACCTGTTCGCGCCGCTGTTCGATTACCTGGTGGTGCAGGCCAACATCAAGCGGAGAAAAGCCCGTGGCGAATGAAGCGAAAAACGACGGCATCGGTAAAACGCTGCTGGTAGTGCTGCTGCTGTGTCTGGTGTGTTCAGTGGTGGTGGCGGGCTCCGCCGTCGGCCTGAAGTCCAAACAGCAGGAGCAAAAGCTGCTCGACAAGCAGCGCAATATTCTCGACGTAGCCGGCCTGTTGCAGCCGAAAATGGAGAGCGAGCAGGTCAAGCGCCTGTACAGCGAGCGCATCGAACCGCGCCTGGTGGATCTGAACAGCGGCGAATTTGTCGCCGGCAAGGCGGCGGCGTTCGATCTGGGCACCGCGCTGCGCGACGACGCCAAAAGCGTGGCGTTGCCCGCGGGCGACGATCCGGCTGGCATCAAGCGCCGCAGCAACCAGGCGGAAATCTACCTGGTGCGCGATGAAAGCGGCCAGGTGAACAAGATTGTGTTGCCGGTATACGGCACCGGTCTGTGGTCGATGATGTACGCCTTCGTGGCATTGGATAACGACGGCAACACGGTCAAGGGCATCACCTACTACGACCAGGGGGAAACGCCGGGGCTGGGCGGTGAGGTCGAGAACCCGTCCTGGCGCCAGCAGTGGGTCGGCAAGCAGCTGTTCGACGACAACGGCCAGCCGGCGATCCGCGTGGTGAAAGGCGGCGCGCGTCAGGGGGACGTACACGGGGTGGATGGCCTGTCCGGCGCCACGCTGACCTCCAACGGCGTGCAGCATACGTTTGATTTCTGGTTGGGCGAGCACGGCTTCGGCCCGTTCCTGAAAAAAGTTCGTGAAGGAGCGTTGAAAAATGGCTGATTCCAAAGAGATAAAGCGGGTCCTGCTGGGGCCGCTGTTCGACAATAACCCGATCGCCCTGCAGGTGCTGGGCGTCTGTTCGGCGCTGGCGGTGACCACCAAGCTGGAAACGGCGGTGGTGATGACCATTGCGGTGACGCTGGTGACCGCGTTCTCCAGCTTCTTCATCTCGCTGATCCGTCATCATATTCCCAACAGCGTGCGCATCATCGTGCAGATGGCGATCATCGCCTCGCTGGTGATCGTGGTCGATCAGCTGTTGCGCGCCTATGCGTTCGAGATCTCCAAGCAGCTGTCGGTGTTCGTCGGCCTTATCATCACCAACTGCATCGTGATGGGGCGCGCCGAGGCCTACGCCATGAAGTCGCCGCCGATCGAGAGCTTTATGGACGGCATCGGCAACGGGCTGGGTTACGGGGTGATCCTGGTGCTGGTCGGTTTCCTGCGCGAGCTGATTGGCTCCGGCAAGCTGTTCGGCGTTCCGGTGCTGGAAACGGTGCAGAACGGCGGCTGGTATCAGCCGAACGGCCTGTTCCTGCTGGCGCCGAGCGCGTTCTTCATCATCGGCCTGCTGATCTGGGTGCTGCGCACCCTGAAGCCGGCGCAGATCGAAAAGGAGTAAAGGCCGATGGAACACTATATCAGCCTGTTTGTGCGCGCGGTGTTCGTCGAGAACATGGCGCTGGCGTTCTTCCTCGGGATGTGTACTTTCCTGGCGGTGTCGAAGAAGGTGTCGACCGCCTTTGGCCTGGGCATCGCGGTGACCATCGTGCTCGGCATTTCGGTGCCGGTGAATAACCTGGTCTACAACCTGATCCTGCGCGACGGCGCGCTGGTGGAAGGCGTCGATCTGAGCTTCCTCAACTTCATCACCTTCATCGGCGTGATCGCAGCGCTGGTGCAGATATTGGAGATGATCCTCGATCGCTTCTTCCCGTCGCTGTATAACGCGCTCGGCATCTTCCTGCCGCTCATCACCGTGAACTGCGCCATCTTCGGTGGCGTGTCCTTCATGGTGCAGCGCGACTACAACTTCGCCGAATCGGTGGTGTACGGCTTTGGTTCCGGCACCGGCTGGATGCTGGCGATCGTCGCCATGGCGGGGATCCGCGAAAAACTCAAGTATGCCAACGTGCCGGCAGGGCTGCGCGGTCTGGGCATTACCTTTATCACCACCGGACTGATGGCGCTGGGCTTCATGTCCTTCTCCGGTGTTCAGTTGTAAAGGCGGGAAGAATTTATGGAAATTATTTTAGGCGTAGCGATGTTCACCGCCATCGTGATGGTGCTGGTGTTGCTGATCCTGTTCGCCAAATCGAAGCTGGTGAACACCGGCGACATCGCGGTGGAAATCAATGGCGATCTGGATAAAAGCTTCCATGCGCCTGCGGGCGACAAGCTGCTCAACGTGCTCTCCAGCCAGGGGATCTTCGTCTCCTCGGCCTGCGGCGGCGGCGGCTCCTGCGGCCAGTGCCGGGTGGTGATCAAAGAGGGCGGCGGCGATATCCTGCCGACCGAGCTCTCGCACATCAACAAGCGCGAAGCGAAAGAAGGGTGCCGCCTGGCGTGCCAGGTGAACGTGAAGCAGAACCTGAAGATCGAGCTGCCGGAAGAGATCTTCGGCGTGAAGAAATGGGAGTGCGAGGTTATCTCCAACGATAACAAAGCCACCTTTATCAAAGAGCTGAAGCTGAAGATCCCCGATGGCGAAGACGTGCCGTTCCGCGCGGGCGGTTTCATCCAGATCGAAGCGCCGGCGCACGACATCAGTTACGCCGACTTCGACGTGCCGCAGGAGTATCGCGGCGACTGGGACAAGTTCAACCTGTTCCGCTACCGTTCGACGGTGAACGACACCACGGTGCGCGCCTACTCGATGGCCAACTACCCGGAAGAGAAGGGCATCATCATGCTCAACGTGCGTATCGCCACGCCGCCGCCCAACAATCCGGACGTGCCGCCGGGCATCATGTCTTCCTATATCTGGTCGCTGAAGCCGGGCGACAAGGTGACCATCTCCGGGCCGTTCGGCGAGTTCTTCGCCAAGGACACCGACGCCGAAATGATCTTTATCGGCGGCGGCGCGGGCATGGCGCCGATGCGCTCGCACATTTTCGATCAGCTCAAGCGTTTGAACTCGAAACGCAAGATCACCTTCTGGTACGGCGCGCGTTCGCTGCGCGAGATGTTCTATGAAGACGACTTCAACCAGCTGCAGGCGGAGAACGAAAACTTCACCTGGCACGTGGCGCTGTCGGATCCGCAGCCGGAAGATAACTGGACCGGCTACACCGGCTTTATCCATAATGTTCTGCTGGAGAACTACCTGAAGAACCACCCGGCGCCGGAGGACTGCGAGTTTTACATGTGCGGGCCGCCGATGATGAACGCCGCGGTGATCAAGATGCTCAAAGATCTGGGCGTCGAAGACGAAAACATCATGCTGGATGACTTTGGTGGCTAAATGCGCGCATTGGCGATGAAGAACTGGCTGACGGGCGTGGCGCTGAGCGCCACCCTGCTGCTGACCGGCTGCGGGCCGGAACAGGTGGACCTGACGGGTAAAACCATGGGCACCTCGTATTCGATCCGTTACGTGACCGGCGAAGATACGCCGTCGGCGCGCGAGATGCAGGCGGATATCGACAAACGGCTGGAGCAGGTGAACGATCAGATGTCCACCTACCGGCCGGATTCCGAGCTGAGCCGCTTCAACGCCAGCCGCGACATTGACCGGCCGTTCCCGGTTTCGCCGGCCACCGCCGAAGTGGTGCGCGAAGCGCTGCGCATCAACCGCGTCACCGATGGCGCGCTGGACGTGACCGTCGGGCCGCTGGTCAACCTGTGGGGCTTCGGCCCGGAAGGGCGGCCGGACAAAGTGCCGAGCGAGGCGGAGCTGGAGCATCGCCGCGCCTGGACCGGCGCCGACAAACTGTCGGTGCAGGGCAGCGCGCTGGTGAAAAGCATCCCTGAGCTGTACGTCGATCTGTCGTCGATCGCCAAAGGGTATGGCGTGGACGTGGTGGCGGAATATCTGCAGTCCCGGCATGTGAAGAACTACATGGTGGATATCGGCGGCGAGGTGCGCACGCGCGGGCATAACGGCGAACAAAAGCCGTGGCGCATCGCCATCGAGCGCCCGACCGCCGGTACGCAGCAGCAGGCGCAGCTGGTGATCCAACCCGGGGAGATGTCGATCGCCACCTCGGGTGACTATCGCAACTACTTCGAGCAAGACGGGGTGCGCTATTCGCACACCATCGATCCGATCACCGGGCGCCCAATCCATCATCGGTTGGTGTCGATCACCGTGCTGAGCCCGACCTGCATGACCGCCGACGGCCTGTCCACCGGCCTGAACGTGATGGGGCCGGAGCGCGGCATGGCGCTGGCCAACCTGCTCGGCATCCCGGTGTTCATGATCGTGAAAACCGCCGACGGCTTTGAGGAGCGTTATTCAGACGCGTTCAAGCCCTATCTGAAAAAGCGTTCGTGAGGTTGCTATGTTGACGGTATTCGCCGCTACCTTCGTGTTGTTTCTGCTGATCGTCGGCGGCATGTCGCTGGGCTATGTGTTCAAACGCAAAAGCCTGCAGGGCAGCTGCGGCGGCATCACCGCGCTGGGCATGGAGAAAGTCTGCGACTGCCCGGAGCCGTGCGATGCGCGCAAAAAACGCGAAGCCAAAGCGGCGCAGAGGCGCGAGCAGTTGGAAAAGCACCGCATTCTGTAGCTGTAGCGAAAACCCGGCCTTGGCCGGGTTTTTTATTTGAGGGAGTTATTTGATTTTGAATAGGCCAGATTACCGAGTGAACCGCCCATGAAACAGCACAACATCAGGCCAATCGCCAGCAACTTGAAGTTAGCCGACATCTGATCCTCGCCCTCAACGTGGCCCATAATCCAGTCTGAGAGAAAGGGAAAAGCCAGGAGCATGAGGCCAATACCTATTATCGCACCGACAATAATTGCTGCTATCCGTTTCATATCACCTGCCAGAACCAGACTTCTTTTGATTTAAAGAAATCGCTAAAACGCCCATCGTAATCTTTAATTTTGCTCAGGATTAAATCGTAAGGTTGATATATCTCTCATTTTAGAATCATTCGGATCTTCCTGATATTTCTCAGCAGGTTAGTCTGTTGACTCGATTGGTTAAAATATCGTCTCATTAGGTTTGTTTTGGATTTAGGGAGTTCTAGGATGGGACAACAACAAGAAGGGATAAAACGGGTGTTAACGGTGGGTGAAATTAATTTGGCCCGTTCCGTGTTTGGCAGGTCAGTTTTCTATGAGAAAGTCTTTGTTCACTGCGATAGCTATCTGCCGTTTGGGCTGCAAGCCAGCAGAACGGCGATGGCACCCAACGGAGAAGTCTGGTTTAGACAAGCCTTATATAAGGCTGATTTTTCCACGGCCGCTGCAGGTTTCCAGCATGTATTTATCCACGAAATGAGCCATGTCTGGCAGCACCAAAAAGGCATGTGGGTGAGAACCCGAGGGTTATTGAGTTGGGCTGCTGAATACAAATATCGACTCGATGGTAAACAGCTGTTGCATAACTACTCCATGGAACAGCAGGCTTCAATCATCGCTGATTATTGGTTCCTGAAGAAGTATGGTTACACTATCTGGTTGGGCGCGATTAACAATGGCGTGAATTTTCAGGGCGTAACGGATAAAACGATCGCCAGAAAATACGAATATGCGCTTTCTCAGTTTCTTAAGCAGAGGTAACAGGATGAACCGCATTATTTTGGCTGGAACGCTAACTTTGTTGCTCGCCGGCTGCATGCACATGAACGATCCGAGGCCAAAAAACTACGCGGCCAACGTCACTGTCGTTGATAACCACGTTTGTGTGCGGGTTCAACCAGAAGGGGACGAGCGCTTGGCTGGCGTCATTATCGAAGAAATCAGCAACGCCAATGCTATCTTCGGCAAGCACTTCGCGGATAACGAGATGCCTGCGGTCACCGCGGCTACGTGCATTCCCGATGATAATTATAAATTCGAAGACGGGAAGTCTTACGGGGTATCGGTGACGCTGTTGTCGCCGGATAAACGAAATAAAGGCCTTGAGCCTGCCGCCCGGCTATTCGGCGTTGGGTTTAGTGTTCGCAATGAAAATGGCATCATCCAGGTAGTTCCTGCTCGCTAACGGACGTTGAAAGCCATACGGGCATAAGGTGGGATGTCGAACCGCCTTATGCCGTAGCCGGTTATTTATTTCGCCTTGCGGAAGCTTTTCGCCTCGGCCGGGGAGTTAACCATCACGCCGTCGGCGCCCAGCGCCAGCGCCTGCTGATATTCCTGCGGCGAGTTGACCCCGAACAGGATGATGTGCGCCGGGCCCTGCGAGCGGAAACAGTCCATCGACTCTTTATCCCAGGTCAGAAACGCCTTCGAACGCCCTTCGCCGAGAGTATATTTCTCTACCACCTCCACCTCGCGCTTCAGCTCCAGCCCGTACCAGCGCGGCTGCTGGTTGTCCGGTTTGACGTCGCACTGGTGCGCCATGGTGACGTTGGCCAGCAGCGTGCGGGTCTCGTCGCGGCTTTCAAAGCGCGGGATGGCCGGCGGCAGCGCCTGCAGATATTTGGCGTCGGTAGAGTAGACGCGGGTGCGGTTCAGGCTGTCGGTGCTTTGCAACGTCGCCAGCAGCGCCTGGCCAAACTGCGCCGGATCGGCGTCCGGGGATTTGATGTCCAGATAAAAGGTGACGTGCGGAAACGCCTTCAGCACGTCGTCGAGGCGCGGAATGCCGATGCCCCGGCCGCGGAACGGGTGGGCGTCACCCTTGGCGAAGGCCCAGCCGGCGTCGGTCTCGGCCAGCTGCGCGGCGGTATAGGCAGAGACCGGGCCCTGCCGGTTGGTCAACGCTTTCAGATCCGAGGGGCGATACAGCACGATGACGCCGTCTTTGGATTCTTGCAGGGTGATCCAAATGGCGTCGGCGCCGTTTTTCAATGCCGTTTCGATAGCGATGCGGGTGTTTTCCGGCGCATCGGCGGTGCCGCCGCGGTGGGCGACGATCGCCGGCGCATGACCGGCGGCGGCGCTGGCCGCCAGCGCGCTCAGCGACAGCGCGGAAGCCAGCAGCAAATGAGAAAATCTGATCATGTAGGGTACCTTGTCGTTATCGTTGTGGAGAGCCGCACGGGATGGCGGAAATCATACTATTGAAAAATTAAGCTTTTTTAACAACGCGGAAATATCTGGCGGAAACGCCGCTTTCCTCGAGCTCCGCGGCCTTGAGCTTTCGGTATCTGACTGTATACTTATACAGTGTTACTGGAGGGTGCGATGCGTAAAATCATTCATGTCGATATGGACTGCTTCTTCGCGGCGGTGGAAATGCGCGACGATCCCAGCCTGCGCGATATTCCGCTGGCGATTGGCGGCAGCGCCGATCGGCGCGGGGTGATCAGCACCGCCAACTACCCGGCGCGGCGCTATGGCGTACACAGCGCCATGTCCACGGCGATGGCGCTCAAGCTGTGTCCGCATCTCACCCTGCTGCCGGGGCGCATGGCGGCCTATAAAGAGGCTTCGCTGCACATCCGCGAAATCTTCGCCCGCTATACCCCGTTGATCGAGCCGCTGTCGCTTGATGAAGCCTATCTCGACGTGACCGACAGCCCGCAATGCAACGGTTCGGCGACGCTGATCGCCCAGGAAATCCGTCAGGCGATCGCCGACGAGCTGAACCTGACCGCGTCGGCCGGCGTCGCGCCGATCAAGTTTCTCGCCAAAATCGCCTCCGAGATGAACAAGCCGAACGGGCAATACGTGATCACGCCGGCGCAGGTGCCGGCGTTTTTGCAGCAGCTGCCGCTCAGCAAGATCCCCGGCGTCGGCAAGGTGACCGCCAAACGGCTGGAGGAAGTGGGGCTCATCACCTGCGCCGACGTGCAGCAATACGATTTGGCGCAGCTGCTCAAGCGCTTCGGCAAGTTTGGCCGGGTGTTGTGGGAACGGTGTCAGGGCATCGATCGGCGCGAAATCTCGGCGGAGCGGCTGCGCAAATCGGTGGGGGTGGAGCGCACGCTGGCGGAAGACATTCACGACTGGGAAGACTGCGAAACGCTGATTATCGACAAACTCTATCCCGAGCTGGAGATGCGGCTGCGCAAGGTAAAGCCGGATCTGCACATCGCCCGGCAGGGCGTGAAGCTGAAGTTTCAGGATTTTCAGCAAACCACCCAGGAGCACGTCTTCCCGGTGTTGAACCGGCAGGATTTGCTGGAGGTGGCGCGGCAGGCGTGGCGCGAGCGGCGCGAAGGGCGCGGCGTGCGGCTGGTGGGGTTGCATGTGACGCTGCTCGATCCGCAGCTGGAGCGGCAGCTGGCGCTGCCTTGGGAATAAAAAAGCCGGCGAGTCGCCGGCTTTTTGCGTTAAGCGTGCAGATTACGCGCGCTCAGGGATTGCTTTCAGCAGCGAGGTCAGCAGCTTCCAGTACAGACCGACGCTTTCGATATGCACTTGCTCATCCGGCGAGTGCGGGCCGGTGATGGTTGGCCCGATCGATACCATATCCATGTTTGGATACGGCTTTTTGAACAGACCGCATTCCAGACCGGCGTGGATCACCATGATGTTCGGCGTCTTGTTGAACAGCTCCTGATACAGCTCGCGCACCAGGTGCATCACCGGTGAGTCGGCGTCCGGCTGCCAGCCCGGGTAGCCCCCCTTCGGCGCCACGTTGGCGCCGGCCAGCTGGCCCAGCGCGGCCAGCATCTCGACAACGTAATCTTTGCCGCTGTCGATCAGGGAGCGGATCAGGCAGATGATTTCCGCTTCGTTTTCGCTGGTGGTGACTACGCCGACGTTCAGCGAGGTTTCCACCACGCCTTTCACCGCGTCGCTCATGCGGATCACGCCGTTCGGCGTGCCGTTCAGTAGCGCCAGGAAGCGTTGCTGGCTGTCGGCGCTCAGCGCCTGCGAAGCGCTGGTGGTCGGCTCCAGCAGCACGGTGATGTTCTTCTCTTTGGCGGAGAGTTCGTTCTGCAGCACGGCCAGGAACTCTTGGCTCAGCGCTTTCAGCGCGTCGGCTTTTTCTGCCGGCACCGCTACCACCGCGGAGGCTTCACGCGGGATGGCGTTGCGCAGGGTGCCGCCGTTCAGGTCCAGCACGCGCAGGTTCAGCGCCTCCGCATGGGCGAATAGGAAGCGCGCCAGCAGTTTGTTGGCGTTGCCCAGCCCGACGTGGATCTCGGCGCCGGAATGGCCGCCTTTCAGGCCCTTGAGGGTCAGCTTCAGGGTTTGGTAACCGGCCGGCACCGCTTCGCGCTGCAGCGGCAGGGTGGTGATGAAGTCGATACCGCCGGCGCAACCCATGTAGATTTCGCCTTCTTCTTCGGAATCGGTATTGATCAGGATGTCCGCCTGCAGCCAGTTCGGCTGCAGCCCGAAGGCGCCGTCCATCCCCGCTTCTTCGGTCATGGTCAGCAGCACTTCCAGCGGGCCGTGCTCAACGCTGTCGTCGGCCAGCACCGCCAGGGCGGAGGCCATGCCGATGCCGTTGTCGGCGCCCAGCGTGGTGCCGCGCGCTTTCACCCACTCGCCGGCGATATAAGGTTGGATCGGATCCTTGGCGAAGTCGTGTACGGTGTCGTTATTCTTTTGCGGCACCATGTCCAGGTGCGCCTGCAGCGCGACCGGCTTGCGGTTTTCCATGCCTTTGGTGGCCGGCTTGCGCAGCAGGATATTGCCGACCTGATCGCGCTCGGCGTGCAGGTTCTTTTCTTTGGCCCAGGTGAGGATGTGCTGCGCCAGCGCTTCTTCATGATAAGAAGGGTGCGGGATAGAACAGATCTTGGCGAAAATATCCCACAGCGGCTGTGGCGAAAGCTGAGACAATTCAGACACTATAAGTCTCCTGTGACGGCAGGCTCCGACAGGACGGGCGTGCCGCGCGGTTAAGGTGAGCGGGTATCTGTGCGTCGTGGCACGATCGTCAGAGAATATCACTTTATTTCCGGCGGTGCGCCCCCCGTATTGTGCGGTTTAAGCGCTTGATCACATGGCTTCGCTGCGGGAACGCTCGCTTTTTCAGCATCAATCACCGAAAAGCCGCCCGGCGGAAATCGCGAGGTTTTCCTCGGTACAGCTGGAATTCAACGCGGCCAGTCTCTATAATCTCGCGCAACCTTTTTTCCCCTGAACTACAAATAAGCCGCTTCACCGCCGGCTGGGACACGATTCTATGAGCGAAAAATACGTTGTTACCTGGGATATGCTGCAAATGCACGCACGCAAGCTGGCGCACCGCCTGCTGCCTGCCGACAAATGGACAGGCATCATTGCCGTAAGCCGCGGCGGTCTGGTACCGGCGGGCCTGCTGGCGCGCGAACTGGGCATCCGCTATGTGGATACCGTCTGCATTTCCAGCTATGACCATGACAACCAACGCGAAATGAAAGTGCTCAAGCGCGCCGAAGGCGACGGTGAAGGCTTCATCGTGGTGGACGATCTGGTGGATACCGGCGGCACCGCGAAAGCGATCCGCGACATGTACCCGAAAGCGCATTTCGTCACCATCTTCGCCAAGCCGGCGGGCCGTCCGCTGGTGGACGACTACGAAGTCGACATCCCGCAGGATACCTGGATCGAACAGCCGTGGGACATGGGCGTCAGCTTCGTTCCCCCGATCGGCGGTCGCTAAGTCCAGCCAGTTCCAGCCCAACGCCCGGTTATGCCGGGCGTTTGCGTTATCTTGGTTTATCCCGCCAGAGTTAGGTACACTACCTCCAGTTAAGTAGGCCTTTTGCGGCCTATCGCCAGATTTACGGAGGCTGTTGTTACCATGGCACAGGCCAACCTTTCTGAAATTCTTTTCAAGCCCAAATTCAAACATCCCGAAACCTCGACGCTGGTGCTGCGTGCGCGCAACAAAGTGAGCGCCGCCATGCATTCCGCATTGGAAGGCGACACCACCGGCAGCTGGTACCGCATGCTGAATCCGCTGCTGTGGGCCTGGCGTGGCGTCAGCCCGATCGAAATCCACGAAGTGCTGGCGCGCATCGCCGCCTCCGACGCCGAGCGCAGCAATCCGCAGCGGCTGGATACCGTGGTGGGCTACCGCAATGGCAACTGGATCTACGAGTGGATCCATCAGGGCATGCAGTGGCAGCAGCGGGCGACGGAGCAGCAGGATCCGCTGGTCGGCGGCGAGTACTGGCTGAAGGCCGCGAGCCTGTACAGCATCGCCGGTTACCCGCACCTGAAGGGCGACGAGCTGGCTGAACAGGCGGAGATGCTCGCCAACCGCGCTTACGAAGAGGCGGCGCTGCTGTTGCCGTATCAGCTGAAAGAGCTGGAGTTTCGCATCGAAGGCGGCGGCTGCGTCACCGGTTTCCTGCACATGCCCGAGAAGGGCGAAGCGCCGTTCCCGACGGTGCTGATGTGCGGCAGCCTCGACACGCTGCAGACCGACTATCACCGTCTGTTCCGCGACTACCTGGCGCCGCACGGCATCGCCATGCTGACGCTCGACATGCCGTCGATCGGCTCCTCCTGCAAGTGGAAGCTGACGCAGGACTCCAGCTACCTGCACCAGCAGGTGCTGATCCAGCTGGCCTCGGTGCCGTGGGTGGATCATCAGCGGGTGAGCGCTTTCGGCTTCCGTTTCGGCGCCAACGTGGCGGTGCGATTGGCCTATCTGGAGCCGCAGCGGCTGCGCGGCGTAGCCTGCCTGGGGCCGGTGGTGCATCGCCTGCTGTGCGACAGCAGCACCCAGCTGAACGTGCCGGACATGTATATGGACGTGCTGGCCAGCCGCATGGGCATGGCCAATGCCTCGGACAACGTGCTGAAGGTGGAACTGAACAGCTACTCGCTGAAAATGCAGGGGCTGCTGGGGCGCCGTTGCCCGACGCCGATGATCTCCGGCTACTGGGAGCGCGATACGCTCAGCCCGAAAGAAGAGTCGCAGCTGATCGTCACCTCTTCGGTGAGCGGCAAGCTGATCGCCATCCCGCGCACCCCGGTTTACGATAGCTTCCACCGGGCGTTGTTGCAGATGTCCGGTTGGCTGAAGGATAAAATGCGTTAATTAGTTGCTAAATTTTAACAATTTGTTAAAAAGAGTGGTCTACATTGAGGAGGTTAGAGAATGACGTTACCGAGTGGTCACCCTAAAAGCCGACTAATGAAACGTTTTGCCAGCTTGGGGCCGTACCTGCGTGAAGGGCAATGTGAAAACGACCGTTTTTTCTTTGATTGTTTGGCCGTCTGCGTCAATGTAAAGCCCGCTCCGGAAAAGCGTGAGTTCTGGGGCTGGTGGATGGAGCTGCAGGCGGAAGAGGCGCGCTTCACCTATTCGTACCAATTCGGCCTGTTCGACAAGGAAGGCGACTGGACGGCGGAAAACATTAAGGATGATGAAGTGAACGCCAAGCTGGAAGACACCCTGCGCGACTTCCATCGCCGCCTGGGCGAGCTGCTGGCGACCATGGAACTGGGGCTGGAACCCGCCGACGATTTCAAAGAAAAACTGATCAAACTCTCCGCCTGACCCCGTTTGACCACGTATTGTGCTGATTTCGCGTTGTGCCTGTTGGCATAACGCGTCTCTCCTGTTACAAAGACCTTTGCACTCTTCTTCTCATCATTACACACGGCAGAAATACTATGAACGGCAGCCAGACATTGGTTGTGAAATTGGGCACCAGCGTGTTGACCGGCGGATCGCTGCGTCTGAACCGCGCCCACATTGTCGAATTGGTGCGCCAGTGCGCGCAGCAACACGCCGCGGGTCACCGCATTGTCATCGTCACCTCCGGCGCCATCGCCGCCGGGCGCGAACACCTGGGCTACCCCGAGCTGCCCGCCACCATCGCCTCCAAGCAGCTGCTGGCAGCGGTAGGGCAGAGCCGGCTGATCCAGCTGTGGGAACAGCTGTTCTCCATTTACGGCATTCACGTCGGGCAGATGCTGCTGACGCGCGCCGATCTGGAAGACCGCGAGCGCTTCCTCAATGCGCGCGATACCATGACGGCGCTGCTGGACAACCGCATCGTGCCGGTAATCAATGAGAACGACGCCGTCGCCACCGCCGAAATCAAGGTGGGCGACAACGATAACCTGTCGGCACTGGCGGCCATTCTGGCCGGGGCCGACAAACTGCTGCTGCTGACCGATCAGCAGGGCCTCTACACCGCCGATCCGCGCAACAATCCGCAGGCCGAACTGATCCGTGAAGTGCACGGCATCGACGACGCGCTGCGCGCCATCGCCGGCGACAGCGTCTCCGGTCTGGGCACCGGCGGCATGGGCACCAAGCTGCAGGCGGCCGACGTGGCCTGCCGCGCCGGCATCGACGTGGTGATCGCCGCGGGCAGCAAGCCGGGCGTGGTGGCGGACGTGATCGAAGGCAAACCGGTGGGCACCCGTTTCCACGCGTTGGAAACCCCGCTGGAAAACCGCAAGCGCTGGATCTTTGGCGCGCCACCGGCCGGTGAGATCACCGTCGACGACGGCGCGGTGGAAGCGATGATGGCGCGCGGCAGCTCGCTGTTGCCAAAGGGCATCCGCGAAGTGAAGGGCGACTTCTCGCGCGGCGAAGTGATCCGTATCCGCAACCTGACGGGGCGCGATCTGGCGCACGGCGTCAGCCGCTACAACAGCGACGCGATGCGCATGATCGCCGGGCACCACTCGCAGGAAATCAGCGAGATCCTCGGTTATGAATACGGTCCGGTGGCAGTGCACCGCGACGATATGATTGTCAGTTAAGGAGTGAGCATGCTGGAGCAGATGGGGAAGGCCGCCAAGCAGGCCTCCTGGCAGCTGGCGGTGCTGAGCACGGCGAAGAAGAATCAGGTGCTGTCGGTGATGGCCGACAGGCTGGAAGCCAACAGTGAAGCGATCCTGCTGGCGAATGAACAAGACATGGCGCAGGCGCGCGCCACCGGCATGAGCGAAGCGCTGCTCGATCGCCTGTTGCTGACCCCGGCGCGGCTGGCGGCGATCGCCAACGACGTGCGCCAGGTGTGCCGCCTGAACGATCCGGTCGGCCACGTGCTGGACGGCAACCTGCTGGACAGCGGGCTGAAGCTGGAGCGCCGGCGGGTGCCGCTCGGCGTGATCGGCGTGATTTACGAGGCGCGGCCGAACGTCACCATCGACGTCGCCAGCCTGTGCCTGAAAACCGGCAACGCAGTGATCCTGCGCGGCGGTAAAGAGACGCACAACACCAACCAGGCGACGGTGAAAGTGATCCAGCAGGCGTTGGAACAGTGTGGCCTGCCGGCGGCGGCGGTGCAGGCGATCGACAGCCCGGATCGCGCGCTGGTGAACGAACTGCTGCGCCTGGATCGCTACGTCGACATGCTGATCCCGCGCGGCGGCGCCGGCCTACACAAGCTGTGCCGCGAGCAATCGACCATCCCGGTGATCACCGGCGGCATCGGCGTGTGCCATACCTATGTGGATGCCGACGTTGATTTCGACAAGGCGCTGACGGTGATTGAAAACGCCAAGATCCAGCGCCCGAGCGCCTGTAACTCGCTGGAGACGCTGCTGGTGAACCGCAGCATCGCCGCCGAGTTCCTGCCGGCGCTGAGCGCCAAAATGGCGGCGGCGGGCGTGACGCTGCACGCGGCGGAAAACGCGCTGCCGCTGCTGCAGGGCGGCCCGGCGACGGTGGTGCCGGTGAACGCGGAGGATTACGACGACGAATGGCTGTCGCTGGATCTGAACGTGCTGCTGGTGGACGATATCGATCAGGCCATCGATCACATCCGCACCCACGGCACTAACCATTCCGACGCGATCCTCACCCGTTCGCTGAGCAGCGCCGAGCACTTCGTGCGCGCGGTGGACTCCTCGGCGGTGTACGTCAACGCCAGCACCCGCTTCACCGACGGCGGCCAGTTCGGCTTGGGCGCGGAAGTGGCGGTGAGCACCCAGAAACTGCACGCCCGCGGCCCGATGGGCCTGGACGCGCTGACCACCTACAAGTGGATTGGCTACGGCGACGATCTGGTGCGTAGCTAAGGCCGCATTGCGGTCATAAAGAGGTCAGGGCGCACCATGCTGCGCCCTGATTGTTTTTGGAAAAGGGGGACTGCACGACAGTCTGGTTGCTTGCAAAACAACCAAACGCCCCGGCGGGCTATTGACTCATTTCGCGCGCAGGTCTACCTTGTTCAACGCACTTCCGGCTTGCCCCGCAGGCCCGGCTCGATGCCGATATAGCTCAGTTGGTAGAGCAGCGCATTCGTAATGCGAAGGTCGTAGGTTCGACTCCTATTATCGGCACCATTTCAAGTTTCACTGCCTTCCTTGTAAAAATACGCAGCACTGGCGTCTGCAACGCTTGCGGTTGATATTTCTGCTTATCGCGACGTGGCAATGCGCTGCAAGGTATAATACAAACGTGTTTGTTTAATCATTCACACAACCAGCAAGCGTCGTAAGCAGAATAATACGTTGCTACGGTTGAACCTCACCGTCTTTTTTTATCTGGGAAAAGACATTATCGCCAATGTTAAATCACTGGCTTATTTATAAAGTGAGGTTGTTATGTGTGGATGTTTGATTTCAAGAACGAAGGACTTTAACTTTAATGGTCAACGTTATAGGGTTTTTATTGCTCATGACAAGCAAGCGCATGGCGATTTAAAAGCGCTTTACTTTCTCGATGCCAATACTCAATTCTCCAAGCTGACCGAACGCCATCAGAGTAGAAACAACGACAATATTCTTTATGTGGGCATCGGCTATCAGGATGGGGTGGATATACTAAAAGCAAGAACCCGCGACTATACGGTTCCCTCTGATGATAAAGAGTTTATTGACGGTGGCGGAGCGCCGGCATTTTATCAGTTTATCACCGCATGCGTTAAGCCCTGGGTTGAGTCACGCTACTCAATCAATACAGACAAACAAACGCTGGCAGGTCATTCACATGGCGGGCATTTTGTACTTTATACGCTGTTGAACCATCCTGACGCGTTTCAAAATTATCTGGCGGCCAGTCCATCGATCTGGTGGGGGAATGGGGCGTTGCTTCCTGATGGCAAGTTAACAATCGCTGAAAGCGTTAATAAAATAACCCTGATGATTGGCGAGTATGAGGAAAAGGTTCATCCGCAAAGTAATGAAACTGAAAGAGGGCGGGTGACCAGAATTAATGCAACACCCAAATTGCGAGTCAGGCATCTGGCAAAAAAACTGATCGAAGATGAGCAACGCTGTGATTTTATTTTCTGCTCAGGGCGTCGTCACCAAGGGGTCATCAAGGATTATGCACTGATGGCGAATGCGATTGCGGCGCATAATACTCAACGTGATGGGCTTTAGCGTCGTGATATAGTCATTTTTTGAACACCTGCAAGTGAGCTGCTTTTAATCGTCTGCAGGCATTCACCAGGGAAACTAAAAATTATAACGATATGCCGATATCAGGCAATGAAAATCTGTTTTAACCTTATCTTTTACAATGACGGCTGCGGGATAATTTTCGCTCATCTATTATGCCGACGAGCTCCTGCGAGCGTGCGTGTTTTTTTGAGCCGAAACCGAGTATCTGTAGCCTCACTTTCCATGCATCCCCCTGCTTATCCTTTCGCCGGTTAAACAACCGTTTAATTAATCGCTGTTATAATTACCCCTGTTGAGCCTTGATGGATGAATGTTTTCCTCCTCAAGCATTGCGATGCGGCGCTCTGTGGAGCGGCATCCGTTTTTAGGCATGCCGGTGGTTCGGTGAGAAGTTAGGAGAAGTGAACTATGAGCAGAAAAGACAAGCTCGCGGCGGCCCTGTTGGCCATCTTCCTGGGCGGACTGGGCATTCACAAGTTTTACTTAGGGATGAAGTGGTGGGGGCTGTTCTACCTGCTGTTCTGCTGGACGGGGATCCCATCGATTGTCGGCTTTATCGAAGGCATTATTTATCTGTTCCAATCGGAAGAGAAATTCAACCAGAAATACAATCCGGGTCTGATTTAAGGCTTTTCTGACGGCGCTTCCTGCTAAGGGAAGCGCCGTTTTTCATTCCGTTACTGTTTCTTCATCATCATCTTGCCGCGCATCTCTTTGCTCATCATTTTATTCGAGCTGGAGATCACGCAGTTATATTGCTTGCCTTGGTTAATGATCATAAAGGTGCTGACCGGATTTTTAAAATCCTTGTCGATGGTGAAATAAATATAGGCCTGCGGTAGTGCAGCCGGTTTAAAGGCGCCGAAGGCATACATATCCGCCAGGCCCAGCGCAGAGAGATCGACCGTCAGCTCCATGGGTTTCATGGAATCCGGCGATGGGAACATCGACTTGGCCGACATCATCATAGTGCTGCTGTTGATGGTGTAATCGGTTTTGACCTTCATGCCCATATATTTCGATTCCGGCATGGAAAGTTCTTTTTGGCAGGCGGCGTCGTGCTGCGGCGCCGGGCTGCCGTTTTCCATCACGGCGTGCACGTGTTCCAGCATCACTTCCGCGTTGCCGGTGGTAGGTTGTGCATCGGCCGCGTAAGCCGCGCCGCTGAAGGCGGCCACAGAGGTAAGGATAATGCCCGTAACGATTTTCATTGTCGGTCTCCGGAATGCTAATAATGATATTAATTGCGGTGTGTAGCCTATTGGCCTGATAAAAAGCAAAGTGACCCGTTCCGTGGAGATAAAATAGCCTCGGAATTTTTATAATAAATAGCGTTTCACCCACGCGGTACGCGAGGTTTTTTTAATTATATTGAGAGTCTTTATCTTTTGTTTTTCAGTCTGTTTACCTGCATATAAAGAGTATGTATAAACATAGTCAATGTTTAGAATATGCACAAATTATTGCGGTTTTTTTCACTTTCATTTTTCTTTTTTTAACAGGGTTATAAATATTGCATTGAGAAACAGGGAGTTGTCTTTTCTACGTTAAAATCACGCAGTGAAGCATTATTTATGTGATCTTCATAGTCACAGAAATAACGCTGAAATTATTATCTTTCTATTTAACGGCTAATTATTCATGGCATAGGCTTCAACCGCTTGCGTTTCCTGCGCTAGAATCAGGCGGTTTTCTCGTGGAAAAGGATATCGTCATGGCCGCCTGGGCGCTTTTGATCGTCGGTTGGGTGTTGATTTGGCAGGATCACCCGGTTTGGGGTGTGCTGTGCATCGCGCTGTTTGCCGTGCTGCAATGGGCGAAGCGCGCCGCTAAAAGCGGGCAAGAACCCGAAGAGGCGACAGAGTGGCGTAAGACCGACTGGCGTTCGCAGCCGATTGAGATGGCGCACGCCGGCGACAGCGACCGGCAGATTGGCGGCGTGGGGGAACTGGGCATGGGCGGCCCCAGCTTTTGGACGCTGCTGCTGCGCGACGGGGCGATTGTGCATGGCGCCTGTGCCGCGCCGCAGGACGTGGACGATGGCAAGCTGCGCCTGATACCGACCCGCAGCCGCGAGGGAGAGGAGCTGACGGTATACGAGCCCGCCGCCCGGGCGATGTATGCGCTGCCTGCGTTGACCGATCGCGAGCTGGGAGCCTTGGCCGCCGGTTCCGTTGAGGCGTTGGTGCGGCTGCGGGCGACGTGTCGGCAGGTGGAAGCCACGCCGTTGCACCTTGTGCGCGGTCTGTGGGTGCCGCAGTGGGTAGCGGATCCGGCGGATCGGCTGGAGATCACGTTGCCCAGCGGCCGCGTGCTGGCGGCGCGCGCGATGTTGCCGGCGGATCTGCGCCAGGCGGACGATCCTGCCGCGCTGTTGCACACGCCGCCTTATGAACTGTTGTTGGATAACAGGCCGACCGATCGCTTCGTGCGCGATCTCGAACGCGTGGCGGAATCCCCGTCGGGTGACGGTTTGAGCGTCGGCGGCTGCCAGTTCCGCGGCGAGCATATCGTCGATGGCCTATACCATCTCTACTTCGCCGGCGAGTGGTTCAGCCTGCTCTCTTATGCGCATAAACCGGCGGGCGGGCGCGGTTCGGACACCACCTTTTTCGTCGAGCGGGTCGAGCCGCAAGACGGCGGGGTGTTTGTGATTGAATGGGATGCCTACAGCGTGGGGCCAGGCGGGCGTGAGCCGCGCGTGCCGGCCCCGCCGGTATTGGTTATCGCGGTAAGTTGGCAGGAAACGCCGCTGCAGTTGCCAACGGCCAACAACCGCGTGACCGTGCGTTTGCCCAACGCCACGGCGTAAGGCTTAGGGCAGCACCCTGACTTCGCCGTCGTGCAAGGTCAGCACCGCGATCGGGCTGCCGGAGAAGCACTCCCTAAAGATCCAGTCGCTGGGCCGAAACGCCGCCGCAGGCAGCCCGGCCTGCCACTCCTCCCACTGCGGGGCCGGCCGATCCGGCGGCAACAAGAAGGTGACCAGCCAACCGGCTTCGCAGTGCACCCTTTGGCCGCTCGGGCGGGTAAAGGTGTGCGCGCTCGCCAGCTCCATCACCGGCGGTAAAACCTCGAAGGCGATGATCGGCACGCCGGCTACGCTCTGTGGCTGAGGAAAACGCACGGCGGTCACGCCGTTCATCGTGATAGGGCTGTCTTCGGTGCCGGGCAGGCGTGGATCCTGGCGGTTTACCCAACTGCCTTTCGGCAGCGTCGTTTCACCGAACGGCTTTGCCTCGTCGAGCGTCAGGTAGCTGCGTTGATTCCAGTGTTCTTCCGCCCGCTGGCTCTTGATGTCCTGGATCGCCATGCCGATCAGCATCAGCGCGCACGCCACCGGGTAGACCGCCAGCGCCGAGGCCAGCAGATAGCCGCCCCAGGAGAGCGGCGGTCGCGGTCGGCCGCAGCGGGCGGCGATGTAGCGCCGGCCCCACCAGGCGATCAGGATGCCGGCGAGCAGCAGGGCCAACAACAGCGCCAGCAATCCTGCGGCGCCGGCGCCATAGCCTAACAGCATGGCAGGTTCCTCATGTTCATGGCGTGGTGGATCGATAGCGAACGAAGTAGGGCAGCGCCGGGGTCTCCCCGTCATCGCCATAGTGGCTTTCCGGTTCGATCACGGTTTGGCGCGTGTCGTCGCGCCCGTTGTAGCGGTACTCCAACGGCTGTCGGTAGCGCACGTCGGATGAGCGCAGATCGAAAATCAGCGAAAGACGCGCATCGCCGTTATCCGTTTGGGCGACCAGCTTGTCGTTGCCCGCCCACAGCTGATACAGCGATTTATCGCCGTTTTCCAACAGCACCGCCAACTGCCCGTCGGATTGATACCGCAGAAGCTGATACAGCCCTCTGTCCAGCGTTTGGGCGATCAGGTAGATGCCGCCATCCGGCGCCTGCGCGCTTTCCTTGACGCGCACCGTTAGCCAATGCAGTTCGGCCACCTCGCCGGTTTTGCCGTTAACGGCAATGTGCAAGGCGCCGGAACCGAGCACCGGGTTCATCCAAAACAGCACGCGATCGCCATCAACGGCGGTAAAGATCTCGGGCATGGATTTGCGCTTACCGGAGGCGTAAGCCGTCGGTGACTCCTCCTCGCCGCGCTCAAAGCCCAGCAGCTGTCGCTCATCCAACAGCGCCGGCAGATCCAGCGTCTGCCGCCAATGGGCGCCAAAGTCCGGGCTGTAGAATACGCCTTCGGTGCTGATGAAATACAGCGCGCGCTTTCCCGACAGCGCCACCAGTTTGCCGCCGATAAAGGAAGGCAGATTGTCGTCGCCCTCCGGCCAGGGGATCAGCGCCCCGAGGGTGCCCCGTTGCACATCGACCAGCCGGCGCCCTTTGGACAGAAAAAGCACGCACTCCTGTTCGCCGCACACCGCATCGTGGATCAAGTCGTCGAGTTCCCCCAGCATCTGTAACCCTTTTGGGCCGGCAAACAGCACCTGGCTGAGGTAGTTGGCCGCCCAGCCGTAAAAGCTATTGTACGCGCGGTCTTCACTTCTTTTGCTGGTGAGCAGCAGGGCGCCGTCCTGCGCCGGGTAGCTGTGGATGAGATCATAACGGGCTATCGTCGGCAACGCCTGGTCGCCCTGAGTCCATTGCCACTGCGCATAGCGTTGCTCAGGGGCGAGCAAATAGACGCCCAGCGCGCTGGCCAAAAACAGCGTCAGGATAATAAGGGGTCTTTTATAAAGCGCTAACGTCATCATTTCAGCTCCGTCACCTGAGCCTGCCGCCATAACCTGCGGCGCAGATTTCTCAGGTATTTAAACGTTTTAAACGTGCGGTGCTGGTCAAAAGAGTACAGGCGGCAGATCTGGGCGAACCCCTCGATCAACAGCGCCAGGCCGCTGACCATCAGCATCATCAGCAGCAGAATCGGCGGCAACTCACTGCCGAGGCGCTTCAGGGTCCAGGCATCCAGGTAAAAGCCCGCTGGGGTATCGGCGTTATCCCACACGATCAGACCGAGCATCAAACACATCATGATCGCGCCCAGGATGAAAACGACACGCGCGCTCAGGTTAAGGCCGGCTTCGGTGAAGTAGCGATTGCCGCCGATGAGATAGGTTTGGTGGTCGCGATGATTGATGATCCCGCGCACCGTAGGCAACTCGGGGACGGTGTCGTTCTCGCAGTACAACACCTGCAGCGGATCGCCCTTAGCGATGAAAAGCGGATGCTGCCGACGAAATACCGGATGCAGTTTGGTCGTGGGGACGTTGAGCGCGCGGGTCGTCACCGCGAAGTGCGTCTCGTTCTGACGCCACGCGTAAGTGTCCAAATACTGCACCTGCCGCGGGATCTCATAGTGGCGAAGTTCGTAGCTCAGGGCGTTGACCGTCTCGATGCCGGAGGCCTCGACGCCGTCAGGAAGGGGAAGTGCGGTCTGCAGCGGTGCGGTCGTCGGCACGGCGTCTTTGCGGACGGCCCGGTATCTGATGCCGGGGATTTTCAGGCTGAGCGAATCGGGCGGCGTGACGTCTTGCCCCAGCAGCACGCGATCCAGCGCCCTGAGCAGGCGCCTGCGGCCGCGGTGCGCAATCAACAGGAGCTCTGAGCCGACGAACAGCACCAGGCCGATGCCGATAAGGCCGGCGATGATGGCGATAAAGAACAGGACGATGGTCAGCCAGGAGTCTTCCCGGTCCATGATGAAAAAGCCCGCCGGGAAACCGCCGGCCATCACGACGCCCAGCAGCAGCAGGGCGAAGTATTTCAGCTTGTATTTCAGCGTTCTGTCGGGCTCCAGGCGGCCTTTCGTGCCGTGCAGCAGCCAGTGCAGCCAGTAGCTGCCGTCCCGCAGGCGGTGGGCGCCGATCTTCACCCGATCGCCGGCGGCGAGCGTGGCCAGCAGATTTTCGCTGTCGCTGAAGTCATCGCGATAAAAAAAGAACGTCTGGCCGGAGGCGATGATCCTCACCAGATTGTCGGGCGCCGTCTGCTGGCAGGCGCATTGTTCGACGGTCACATTAAAAAATTGGGTTTGCATGTCATTCCCTGTCAGCGGGCGTGGCCCGAAAAGTCATCCCTGGCGCCGGGTATTCAGCGTTTTTTCATCAATGGCAGCATGCGCACCAGCGCATTGTCCTTGACGATGTAGTGATGGAACAGCGCGGCGGCGGCATGCAGGCCGATCAGCCAGTAGCCGAATAAGGCCAGCGTTTTATGCCAGCCGATAATCATCCGCGCCTGCGGCCGATCGGCCACGTCGGTGAACGGCATCGACAGGCCGAACAGATACCACTCCTTGCCGCCCAGATAGCGCGAATACACCCCCAGCACTGGCAGCGTCAGCAGCAGCAGATAAATCAGGGTATGCGTCAGGTGCGCCAGGCCGGTTTGCCACTTCGGCGGTTTGGGCGCGATGGCGGGCGAGGGGCGGCGCCAGCGCAGGAGCAGGCGGGCCAGCATCAGCGCAAACACCGTCACGCCGCTGCTGAAGTGGGTGATAACCAGCGCGTACCACGGTGCGCTGCCCGGTTCGGCAAAGCCCCGCAGCTCGATGGTGACGCAGGTGATGACCAGCAGGATCGCCACCAGCCAGTGCAGGCGAATTTGCCACGGCATGTAGGTGTTCTGCACCGGGTTACCTTTTGATGTTAAAGGGTCTGTGCGCCGATGGTAACGAAATGTTACATCGGAGGAAAGCGCGTGCGCGCAATTTAGGCAAAACGCCAGGCTCAACTCACTTATTAAGCGATTGGTTTAGTGGGATATGCGCCTGGCGATAGGTGAGCATCGCAAGTTATGAAGCTAATAAACGACAGTTTCAGAGGCTGGCAGCTTATTAAGCGATGAGGCGGGTAGCGCCGCAGCTCTCGCCGCGGCGCCTGGGATCAGTTCAATTTGGCCTTGGCGAAGTCGCTGCCGTTCACGTCCACCACGTAGCCGCTCAGGTTGCTGCGGGTGGCGTAGAACACTTTGCCGGTGGCCAGCGGCAGCCACGGCGCCTGTTTGGCGAAGATCACCTGCGCCTGTTGATACAGCTTGGCGCGCGCCTGCGGCTGATTCTCCTGAATCGCCTGCTGGATCAGGCTGTCGTAATCCTTATCGCACCAGCGCGCCACGTTGGCGCCGCTCTGCACCCCGGCGCAGCCGAGCAGGGTGGCGAAGTTGTCCGGATCGCCGTTGTCCGACACCCAACCGTACAGCGCGCTCTGCTGTTCGCCTTTGCGCAGCCCGGCCAGATACTGGCCCCACTCCCAGGTGACGATCTTGGCTTTCACGCCTACCTTCGCCCAGTCGCTCTGGATCATCTCGGCGATGCGCTTCGAGTTCGGGTTGTAGGGGCGCTGTACCGGCATCGACCAGATGTCGGTCTCAAAGCCCTGCTCCAGCCCGGCCTGCTTCAGCAGCTCGCGCGCCTTCTGCGGATCGTAGGCGTATTCCGGCAGTTTATCGTTGTAGCCCAGCATGCCCGGCGGCAGCAGCGAGTTGGCCGGCGTGCCGCTGTCTTTGAACACTGCGGCGACGATCGCTTTCTTGTCCACTGCATAGCTCAGCGCCTGGCGCACCAGCAGGTTGTCGAACGGTTTTTTCTGGGTGTTGAACGCCAGATAGCCGACGTTCAGCCCGGTGATGTCGTGCAGCTGCAGGTTGCCGTCGGCCTTGATGGCGGCGAACTGTTCCGGCAGCGGCGCGGGGATGATCTGGCATTCGTTGGTCTTCAGCTTGGCCAGCCGGGTTTGCGGATCCGGCGTAATCGAGAAGATGAGGTGCTTGCTGGCCACTTCGCCCTGCCAGTAGTGCGGGTTGGCGATGTAGCGGATCAGCGAATCCTGCTTGTACTGCTGCAGCGCGAACGGCCCGGTGCCGATCGGCCAGTTGTCGACGTATTCCGGCGTGCCCTTTTTCAGCATGGCGTCGGCGTATTCGGCGGACAGGATTGAGGCGAAATCCATCGCCCAGTCGGCGACGAAGGCGGCGTTGGGCTGGCTCAGCGTGAAGCGCACGTGGTGTTCGTCCACCGCTTCCACCTTGGTGATCAGCTTATCCAGACCCATGTCGGTGAAGTATTCATAGTTGCCGCCGGAGACCTTGTGATACGGGTTGGCCGGATCCTTCTGCCGCATCACGGTGAACACCACGTCTTCGGCGTTGAAGTCGCGCGTTGGGGTGAAGTATTTGTTGCTGTTGAATTTTACCCCCTGGCGCAGGGTAAAGGTGTAGGTCTTGCCGTCCGGGCTGACGCTCCACTCGGTTGCCAGCGACGGGGCGGGCGTTTTATCGCTTTCGCGCAGCGTCACCAAGCGGTTGTACAGCACCTGCGAGGTGGCGATAAAGGTCGGCCCGGAGCTGGAGAGCTGCGGGTTGAACGATTCCGGCGAGGCGACGGTGCAGTACACCAGCGCATCGGAAGCGGCCAGCGCGCCGCCCGCCGACAACAGGCCGCAGCCGGCCAGCACCAATCCGGCGATAGGGTGTTTTAAAAACGTCAAGGCAAGATCCTCAGGTGGAGTGGGCCGTTACCGGCGAATTGAATTAACTATAGATAACGGATGGCGAGACCGGGAACAAGCGTCTCACCTGCGCATTCTGTGCGCCGCGCGTTGCTTGCCAAACCGCTTTACTCGCTCTCGCGCCCGCGGTCGGCATCATAGCGCTCGCGGGCGGCGTCCAGCTCGGGGAAATGGTATTCCGCCCACTTATCCAGCGCCGTCAGCGTCTCGACCAGCGAGCAGGCGACGGCGCTGAGCCGGTATTCCACATGCGCCTGATTCTTTTCACTTAAATCCAGCCGCTCGAGCAGCCCGTTGCGTTCCAACTGGCGCAGCGTTTGCGTCAGCACCTTCTGCGAAATGCCGTCGATGCGGCGCAGCAGTTCGCCGTTGCGCATCGGGCGCTGCGCCAGCGCAGGCAGGATCAACATCACCCACTTGCCGGAGATCAGCGCCAGCGCATCGCGCGCGGAACACTTGCTCGAATAGACGTCGCCGGGATAAGCCATTGGGGGTTACCTTCAGGTGCGTAATTGCCAAGGGGGCGATAAAGCCACAGCATAACAGCACCACCTTACAACGGGAGACACAGGATGAACGTGCTGATTGTGCTGGCTCACCCCGAGCCGCATTCTTTCAATGCCCATTTGGCCGAACAGGCGCGGCAGGCTTATCTGGCGCAGGGGCATCAGGTGAAGACGGTCGATCTGTATCAGGAGGGGTTTGATCCGCGCGAGGGCGCCGGCCATTACCCCAGCAGAAAGCAGGCGGACCGGTTCGATGCGATGCAGGAGCAGCGCCATCACTGGACGATCCAGGCGCTGCCGGCGGAGATCCGGCGGCATATCGAGTTGCTGCGCTGGGCGGATACGCTGGTGCTGCAGTTCCCTTTCTGGTGGTTCGGCGCGCCGGCCATCATCAAGGGCTGGATGGATCGGGTATTCGTTTACGGCGGGCTCTACGACAGCCGCCACCGCCATGAGAACGGCGTGATGCGCGGTAAGCGGGCGCTGCTGACCGTCACCGCCGGCGCTTCCGCTCAGGCCTGCGCCCCGGATGGGCGCGACGGCGATATGCGGCTGATGCTGTGGCCAATCATGCATGCGCTGCACTATATCGGCTTTAGCGTGCTGGAGCCGTTCCTGGTCTATGGCGTGCGCGGCGGGCTGGCGGGCGAGGAACGGCAGGCGCAGAACGCCGCTTTGGCGCAGGTGACGCAGGCGTATCGGGTTGGCTTAAGCGATCTTGCCGCCTGGCCGGCGGTGCCGTTCAACCGCAATGAAGATTTTGACGCCGATCTGGCGCTGAAGCCCGGTGCGCCGGTCTACAGCCCGTTCGTGCGGCACCGCGATCCGGTTTAGAACCCGGCCTTCAGCAGTTCCTCGCGCAAGTCGTCGATAATCGCCGGTTCGATGTCGGGGAACTGCTGCTGAATATCGGCGATGGCTTCGGCCACGCTCGGGCCGGCGAAGGTGCCGGAGAAGGGCAGCAGCGGCAGGTTGGCGTCGCTGTCCGGCAGTTCGCCGCGGATGGTGCCGGTGATCATGCCCGCTTTTTTTTCCGCCGTGAGGTCGTACTCCCCCACGTTTTTGTCGATCGGTTTCATTGGCCGCCTCGCAGTCGGTGAGTGTTTACCCTGTTCTGTTAAAGCATAGTGTTTCAGGCAATGAATACCAATCAATGTATATAATATTAATATAAAACAAGGTGATGCGCGTTTTGTCGTTTGACGTTCGCCGGGGGGCGGCGTTATGCTCGTGGCGCTAAAGGGACCTTCCTCACTGACAGGGACAGACGACATGAAAAGACTGAAAAGCGCGGCGCTGTTGTTGCCGCTGCTGGCGCTCAGCGCCTGCACCCATCACCTCAGCAGCGCCGAGCAGCATGCCAAGCACTACATTTATCAAACGCGCGACGACTTCGATCCGCAATTCCGCACCGATGTGAACGGCAGCATTAAAAACGCCGTGCCGATGTTCGAACAGTTCTACCAATGGGGGAAAAAGGATCGCGTGGCGGGCGTGGCGCGCAGCGAGGCGCAGAAAAAGGCCGACTATCTGGCCAGCCCGGAATTCCAGCAGAACATGGAACACAAAACCATTTTCATCAACCGCACTTACAGCAGCGCCGACAATCCTAAACGCCGCCAGGTGTTCTCGCAGGAAGCGGTAGGCGCGTACTGGGACGGTTACGAAGGGCGCTGAACATAATCCCTCACAAATATACCCGTCATACTTGAAGCTGCATCTGTGTTGACTGCGAGCGCTCACCCCAGTCACTTACTTGAGTAAGCTCCTGGGGACTCCCGCTCTTGCCGCCGTGATGCAACTCCAATTATTTAGGGTATAGAAGGTAATAAAAACTGGTCTTCTGGCGGTTATTTGATTATAAAAACCGCCGCTAAGGACGATGTTCATAGATGAAACCAGGAGTGTTTATGTTGGCAAAAGTTAAGCGTTCGTTCGCCGCCGCCGTCGTATTGATGTTGGCGCTGCCCGCGGTTCAGGCCGCGGATTACCGCGCGGGCGAGCAATACACCCGGCTGGATAAGCCGGTGGCCGCCGCGCCGGCGGTGGTGGAGTTCTTCTCCTTCTACTGCGGCCCTTGCTATCAGTTCGCCGAAACCTACCGCGTGGGCAGCACCGTGGCGCAGGCGCTGCCCGCGGGCGAGAAGGTCACCAAATATCACGTCAGCCTGATGGGCAAACTGGGCAATGCGCTGACCGAAGCCTGGGCGGTGGCGACGGTGCTGGGCGTGGAAGACAAGATTGAAGGGGCGATGTTCGACGCGGTGCAAAAACAGCGCGCCGTCAACAGCGCCGACGATATACAGCGGGTGTTCACGGCGGCCGGCATCGATGCCGCCACCTATGAAAACGCGCGCCATAGCCTGCTGGTCAAAGGGTTGATCGCCAAGCAGAATGAAGCGGTGAAAGCGTTTGACGTGCGCGGCACCCCGTCGTTCTACGTGGCCGGCCAATACAAGATAGACAATGCCGGCATGGCCGCCACCAGTGTTGAAGGCTACGCCAAAGAGTACGCGGCGGTGGTGCGTTACCTGTTGGACAAACAGCCGTAAACCGGGCCGTTAGGGCCCGGTGTCAGCCGCCGGGTCTATTTCGCCGCGGGTAAATCCAGCGCCTGACGCAGCTCATCACGGGCTTGCCGATACTGCTGCTGGAAATCCTGCTGTTGCGAAAGCTGCTGGCTGATCACGCTGCCGGCGATGCGGCCCATCTCGATATCGGAAGGGTAGTGGATCCCCGCCACCACCCGGTTGTCGCCATATTGCCAGGCGCGCGTCATGATGGCGGCGCGCTTCTCCGGCACCATGTTGGCCAGGGTGATGCCCATCAGCGTGCCCAGCGTGGTGTGGCCGGAAGGCCAGGAGCCGGAGCTGGAGCGCTTGACGATCGGCTCGATGCGGCTGTCCAGCATATGCGGGCGCGGGCGCTTCCAGAAATCTTTCGCCGGATCGACCACCGCCGCTTCGGTCGCTACGATGCGATCGAAGAAAGCGCTCACGGCCGGCAACGCTTTGGCGTTGAACTTCGGCCCCATCACATTGCTGTACACCCAGACGTTCTCTTCCGCATCCGCCTTGGCCTGGCTGGCCATTTCCGGCGTGCGTTTTTGCTGCATGTCGAGGACTTCCCGCAGTTCGCGCTGGGTCTGCGCCGAGTCGTTGGCCGGCGGCGGCGGCAGGATGTGGGTCAGATCCACCTGCTGCGCGGTGGTGAACGGTTGGGCTTCCTCTGCCGCCTGCGCATGGAACGCGGCCAGGGCGCTGGTGGTAAACAAACACAGCGCTAAAACAGATTTTTGCAATGATTTCATCGGGTCATGTCCAGGGTGTCAACGTGAAGGGGGAGCAGCCTGTATCTTTGGCGAGGCCTGTGAAGATGAGATGACGATTTCGTGACGGATTGATGACGACGCGCCGGGCGAACTGTGATCGCGGCGCCAAATCCCCCGCTCGCCATTGATTGTGTGTTAACGGATTGTTATGGTGTTTTTCTGTTCAACGGCGCAGCACCGCCGGCGTTTGAAGGGAGAGATCATGACGGCATTGGCAACGCTCCGGGACGCCGGCTTCGAAGAGTGGCTGGGGAAAATCAATACCGCCTGCGGCCGATTCTGCGCAAAAACGCTGGGGCCAGGCTTCAGCGGAGCGATGCAGGAGTTTCGCGCCCATGCCCTGCGCCTGAGCGTGGTCGACGTGGCCCAGGCCCGGCTGTATCGCACGCCGCGTGAAATCGCCCGCAGCGACGGCGCGCACTTTTTTACCGTCTTCCAGCTGCGCGGCAGCGCGTTGATGGAGCAGGGCGATCGCCAAACGATGCTCTCTCCCGGCGACATGACGCTGATCGACGCCTCACAGCCCAGCAGCTTCACCTTCCAGCGCGATTCGCGCCAAATCTCACTGCTGTTGCCGCGCGGCTGCCTGCCGCTGCCGCCGCCCTGCGCGCAGCGTCTGGGGGCGGAGCTCAGCGCGGTGCGCCTCAGCCGCCAGCTGGTGCTGAGCAGCATGCAGGATCCTCAGCTCGCCGCGGCGGAAAGCGAGGCGGTGCTGAATGCGCTGGCGGCGCTGCTGCGCCCGGCTCTGGCGCTCGAACAGGCGCGGCCGGAAGGGCAGCACCCGGTCTTTGACAAGGCGCTGGCGCTGATCGACAGGCATATTCAGTCGGCGCAGCTGCGTCCTGAGTGGGTAGCGGCCGAGTTGGGGGTGTCATTACGCAGCCTGTATCGGGTGTTCGCCCGTCAGGGGCTGGTGGTGGCGCAGTACATCAGGAACCGCAGGCTGGATCTGTGCGCGCAGGCGCTGCGCAGCGCCGCCGGGCAGGAGAAGCTGGCCGGTGTCGGCCTCGACTGGGGCTTCACCGATCACAGCCATTTCTCGACCGCTTTCAAGCAGCGTTTCGGCATGTCGCCGAGCGAGTACCGTCGGCAGTATCAGTAAATCAGGGCGCGGGCCAGGCCCGCGCCGCTGCACTCAATAGCGGATGCAGACCGATTTCGACTCGGTGTAGGCATCCAGCCAATCCGGGCCGAAATCACGGCCGCTGCCCGACTGTTTGAACCCGCCGAACGGCATGTTCGGGTCGATCAACGTATGGGTGTTGACCCACACGGTGCCGGCCTGAATGCGCGGCGTAAACGCCATCGCCTTTTGCAAGCTGGTGGTCCACAGGCTGGCGGTCAGCCCGAAGTCGGTGTCGTTGGCTTTGCTCAGCGCCTCTTCGGCGCTCGCCACCCGGATCAGGTTGACCACCGGGCCGAACACTTCCTCGCGCGTCAGGTTCAGCCGGTCATCCGGGTTGATCACCAGCGTCGGCGGAATGTAGAAGCCGTTGGCGTCCGGGCCGGCCGCGCCGCCGATAAGCTCGGCGTTTTTCGCCCGGGCGTCGTCCAGGTAGGCCGCCACCTTGTTGCGGTGCGCGAGCGACACCAGTGGGTTGATTTGCGCCCCGGTATCCATCCCCGGCCCGACCGATAGCGATTTCACCGCCTGTTCGAATCCGGCCACCAACCGATCGTAAATCGGCGCTTCGATATAAATTCGCGAGCTTGCGGCACACACCTGCCCCTGGTTGAGGAAGCTGCCGAGCATCAGGCCTTCGATCACCTGCTGCGGATCGGCATCTTGCAGCACGATGGCCGGGTTTTTACCGCCCAGCTCCAGCGTCACGCGGGTCAGGCGATCCGCCGCCGCGCGCGCGATGCTTTTGCCCACCGGCGTGGAGCCGGTAAAGCTGACTTTGGCGATCAGCGGATGTTCGGTCAGTGCCTTGCCGCACACGGTGCCGCGGCCGGTGACCACGTTGAACACGCCCGGCGGTACGCCGGCTTCGCTCGCCAGTTCGGCGATGCGCAGCAGGGTGAGCGGGGTGGTTTCCGACGGCTTGATGACGATGGAGCAGCCCGCCGCCAGCGCCGGCATGACTTTCCACATGCCGATCATCAGCGGGAAGTTCCAGGGCACGATGCCGGCGACGACGCCGATCGGCTCTTTGCGGGTATAAACCTGATATTTGGCGCCCGGCGGCATCGGAATGGAGACGTCCAGCGTCTGACCGGTGATTTTGGTCGCCAGCCCGGCGGTGTAACGCATCCAGTTCAGGGTACTGCCGACTTCGAAAGCGCGGGCGATGTTGATGGATTTACCCTGCTCCAGGGTTTCGAGCTGCGCCAGCTCTTCGGCGTGCTGCTCCACCAAATCGGCGAAGCGCAGCAGGATGCGTTCGCGCTCGACCGGCAGACGCTGCGCCCAGACGCCTTCGCTGAAGGCTTTGTGGGCGGACTCCACCGCCTGCGCCACGTCGTGTTCGTTGGCGTCGGCGGTGGTGGCGATTTGCTGCCCATTGGCGGGGTTATACACCGCCAGGCGGCCTTCCGCAGCGGACGCGCGCCACTGGCCGTCGATATACAGCCCATGCTGACGATCGAGAAAACGCGACACGCTATCCAGCACGGCTACGGTATTGTCAGACATACATCCTCCGATCAGGCTCATCAGGTTATCGTTAACCCTGAGAGTCTAGATCAGCGGTAAAGCGGCGGCTTTGCTCTGCCTGACATTCGATTTGTCCTGCGTGTCATTTTGCCGTGACGGAACAGTAAACCGCGGCCGGCGGGTGCCGGCCGGGAAGGATTACGAACTCAGGGTCGCCAGACGGGTGGCGAAACCGAGGAACAGCAGGCCGATCAGGCCGTTGCCGAGCTTCGCCAGGCCTTTCTTGTGGTTGAAGAAATGCGCCAGCATCGCGCCGGAGAAGATCAGCGTGCTCATGTAGATAAAGCTGACGGCTTCGAGGATCAGCGCCAGAATGGTGAACGACAGCCCGGTGTGCGCGTAGTTGAAATCGATGAACTGCACGAAGAACGACACATAAAACAGAATAGCTTTCGGGTTGGTCAGGCTCAGCGTCAGCGATTTGCGCAGAATGCTGTGGCCGCCTTCAATCTGTTGCTGTTGCGCCTGCGCCTTCTGCACGAAGGTGGCGTAGAGGATTTTTGCGCCAAGGAACAGCAGGTAAATCGCGCCGAGAAAACGCACCAGGGTAAACAGGAACGGCGTGGTGCGGATCAGCGAAGCCACGCCGATATAGGCGCAAAAGATCAGGATCGCATCGCCGATAAACACGCCCAGCGCCGCGGTATAGCCGGCGCGCACGCCGCGCGATATGCCGGTTTTCAGCACGTACAGCGTATTCGGCCCCGGCAGAATGATGATGAAGACCACCCCGGCCAAATAGGTCCATAAATTCAGGACGCCAAAACTCTCTAACACAATAACCTCTCCATGCGCGCAACTAACAGGCAGAAACACTGGCCACGCCCGTGGCCGGCCGCGATCCTAACGCCGTGCAACCGGGTTGGCAACGTAATAAACTTCATGTTGTTGGTTAAAAATTGTCGAAAGATTGTTGAAAACGTCGGCGCCGAATTAAAAAGCAAGAGTCGGCGTGTTTCGCCAACGGCCCGTCACTATGCTGGTTAACATCGAAACCGCAGTGAGGAACGGATGATGAAAAACGTAATCGACAGCGCCGATCCGCGCTGGCTGGCGATTGTCAGCCGCGACAAGCACGCCGACGGCCGCTTTATCTACGCGGTGAAAACCACCGGCGTGTATTGCTCGCCTTCCTGCCCGTCACGCCAACCGAATCGGCAAAACGTGGAGCTGTTTGACGACGCGGAGCAGGCGGAGGCGGCCGGCTATCGGCCCTGTAAACGCTGCCGGCAGGGGCTGACGCCGCTGACGGAACAGCATGCGCGGCAGATAGCTGAGGCCTGCCGCTATATCGAGCAGGCGGAAAAAGCGCCGTCGCTGCAGACGCTGGCGCGCCACGTCGGGTTGAGCCAATACCATTTCCACCGGCTGTTCAAAGCGATCACCGGCCTGACGCCGAAAGGCTACGCCGACGCGCAGCGCAGCCAACGCTTACGCGCCGGTCTTACGCAGCGGGAAACGGTGACCGACGCGATCTTCGACGCCGGTTATGGCGCCAACGGCCGCTTCTACCAGCAGGCCAACGCCGCGTTGGGCATGACGCCGAAGGCCTATCGGGCGGGCGGCAAAGGCATGCGCATCCATTTCGCCGTCGGGCGCTGTTCGCTGGGCGAGATCCTGGCGGCCCAGAGCGAGGTGGGCATCTGCGCCATTCTGCTGGGGGACGATGCGCAGCAGCTGGTGCAGGATCTGCAGGACAAATTCCCCAACGCCGAGCTGATCGGCGGCGACGCGCAGTATGAAGCGCTGATGGCGCAGGTGGTGGGCCTGATTGAAGCGCCGGAGAACGGGTTGGCGCTGCCGCTGGATATTCGCGGCACCGCGTTTCAACAGCGGGTCTGGCGGGCGCTGCAGGCGATACCGGTCGGCGAAACCGTCAGCTATGCCGATATCGCTCGGCGCATTGGGGCGCCCAAAGCGGTGCGCGCGGTAGCCGGCGCCTGCGCCGCCAACATGCTGGCGGTGGCGATCCCCTGCCACCGGGTGGTGCGCAACGACGGCACGCTGTCCGGCTACCGCTGGGGCGTCGATCGCAAGAAAGCGTTGCTGGAAAAAGAGGCGCAGCGATGAGCGGCGCGCTGGTGACCCGGCTGGCCGAATTGGACTGGGCGGCAATTGAACGTGAACTCGATGCGCAGGGCTGCGTGCGTCTGCCGGGCGTGCTCAGCCAAGAGCTGTGCCGCGAGCTTTCGGCGCTCTACCCGCAGGATGCGCATTTTCGCAGCCGCGTCGTGATGGCGAAGCACGGTTTTGGCCGCGGCGAGTACCGCTATTTCGCCTATCCGCTGCCGCCGCCAGTGGCCGAAGCGCGCAGACTGATGTATGCGCGGCTGGCGCCGGTGGCCAACCGTTGGAACGCCTTGTTGGGGCTGGAGACGCGTTATCCCGCCGCACATGAAACCTACCTGGCGGAATGCCACCGGGCCGGCCAGCGGCGGCCGACGCCGCTGCTGTTGCGCTACGAAACGGGGGATTACAACTGTCTGCATCAGGACCTGTACGGCGAGCGGGTATTTCCGCTGCAGGTGGCGTTTCTGCTCTCCGCCCCCGAGCAGGACTTCACCGGCGGCGAGTTCGTGCTGACCGAACAGCGGCCGCGGATGCAGAGCCGGGCGGAGGTGGTGCCGCTGCAGCAGGGCGACGCGGTGGTGTTCGCCGTGCATCACCGGCCGGTGGCGGGGGTGAAAGGCTGTTATCGGGTCAATCTGCGCCACGGCGTCAGCCGAATACGCGCCGGCCAACGCCACTCGCTGGGGATTATCTTTCACGACGCGCTATAGCTTGCGCGCCAGCAGGGTGGCGAAGCGCAGCGAGATGCGGTTGCCGGCGGCGTCGGTCTTGTGCAGTTGGCCGACGTCTTCGTTGTATTTGAGGATCTCCCAGTCGCGATAATAATGCTTCAGCTCACCCGGGCTGAAGGTGAACGGGAACGGCAGCGGGCAGGGATAATCCTCGGTATCCATCGCCGCCACGATCAGGTTATGGCCGCCGCGCACGGTGCTGTCCTGCATGTTTTGCACGATAGACGGAATTTGCTGGCGTTCGAGGAACATCATCACCACGGTGGACAGGATGAAGTCGTATTCGCCGCTGAAGCGGTGGGTATTGAGATCCTGCACGCTGGCGCTCAGGCGGGTCAGCTGCTCGGCGTCGACGATCTGATTGAGGCGGTCTATCGACGGCGCGTGCTTGTCCCAGGCGGTGACGTCGAAACCTTTCAGATTGAGATAGAGCGAATTGCGGCCGCCGCCGCAGCCCAGATCCAGCGCCTTGCCCGGCGCGATGCGCGCCGCCGCCTCGATCACTTCAGAGTGGGTGCGCGTCAGTTCGTATTTCTTGTGGTAGTAATCTTCCGGCGTGCAGTAAAACGCCAGCCGGCAGGTCATGTCGTCCGAGAAGGAAACGATGCGATGCCACTGCTGCGGTGCGATAAACGGCGGCTGGCTTTCGGGACTGAACTGCCAGGTCTCGGTGGTGGCGCCGTCTTCGGTCATCATGGCGAACGTCAGGCTGCCGCTCAGCACGGTGAGCTTCGCCCAGGTGCCGCTCTGGGTGTTGTGGCGCTGACGAAAGGCTTCCGGCAGCGTTTCGCTGTTCCATTCCGGCAGGGTTTTATAGCAAAGCAACTGCTGCTCCATAGGGGGCTCCTCTGGCTGGGCAAGCAAAGTGATTTATATGATGTATATAAAATACATCTTTATCGATCGTTTGAACATAGCAGCCTGAAGGAAAGGCGCGGGGAGATCTTTATACTGGATTGTGCGCGGCGGCTGGGCTAATTTCAGTGCTGTTCATGTCATCACGTTCAGGGAAAAGATGCCGATACGCCGTTTATGCCACCCGAAGCCCCTCCGTTTGCTGAGCCTGGCCGCGCTGCTGGCGCTGGCGGGCTGTACCAGCAAAACCACCACCACCTCGCCGGCGGCGCGCCCCGCCGACGTCAAAGCGCGACTGATGACGCTGATCCCGGCCAATGCCGGCGACCGTCAGGGTTGGGCCACCGATATCACCGCCGCGTTCGCCGCGCAGGGCATCGAGCCGAGCGATGAGAACCTGTGCTCGGTGCTGGCGGTCACCGAACAGGAGTCGACGTTCCAGGCTAACCCGCAGGTGCCGGGGCTGCCGAAGATCGCCTGGAAGGAGATCGACCGCCGCGCCGATCAGATGCACATCCCGAACTTTTTGGTGCATACCGCGTTGAAGATCTCGTCGTCGAACGGCCAGAGCTACAGCGAGCGCCTGGATAAGGTGCGCACCGAAAAGGATCTGAGCGATATCTTCGATGACATGATCGACCGCGTGCCGATGGGGCAGAAGCTGTTCGGTCATTTGAACCCGGTTCATACCGGTGGCCCGATGCAGGTGAGCGTCGCCTTCGCTGAGGCGCATGCCAAAGGGTATCCTTATCCGGTTGACGGTTCGATTCGGCGCGAAGTCTTCAGCCGACGCGGCGGCATGTACTTCGGCATTATGCATTTGCTGGGGTACCCGGCCGACTATAGCCGGCCAATTTACCGCTTCGCCGACTTCAACGCCGGCTGGTACGCCAGCCGCAACGCGGCGTTCCAAAACGCGGTCAGCCGGGCGAGCGCCATTCCGCTGGCGCTGGACGGCGATCTGATCGACTTTGGCAGCGACAAGCCCGGCTCCACCGAGCTGGCGGTGCGCACGCTCGGCAAGCGCCTGAACATGAGCGACAGCGCCATTCGCCGGGCGCTGGAGAAAGGCGACACGGCCGACTTTGCCGATACCGACCTGTATAAGAAGGTCTATGCGCTGGCGGGCGGCAAGCTGCCGCGCGAGATGCTGCCGGGCATCCAACTGGAAAGCCCGAAAATCACCCGTAAGTTGACTACCGCCTGGTTCGCCAAGCGGGTGGATGAACGCCGCCAGCGCTGCATGGCGCGCGCCGGCGGTTAACCCTAAAGAAAACGCCGCCGGTGGCCTGAGTCACCGGCGGCGCGATCGCGCATCAGGCGCTGCGGCGCGGGTTGGTCAGGCCGAAGTTAAAGCTGTTGCAACGGTTGCAGAACTCTTTCATCACCGGCGGCGTGTCCATCATCGGCACTTTCACCTCGATAAACGCCAGCCTATCCTGCCGCGAGGCGTGTTCCAGGGCCATTTCCAGCTGTTGCGTGGTTTCCACCGCCACGCTGAACGGCTGCGATCGAGTATTCAGCACCGCCGGCAGTTTGGCGTAGTCCCACGGGCTGATGTCGTTGTAGGACGAGCTTTCGCCGAGGATATAGCGTTCGATGGTGTAGCCGTCGTTATTGATCAGGAAGATGATCGGCTTTTGCTCGCAGCGCAGCAGGGTGGACACTTCCTGCGCGGTCAACTGGAAAGAGCCGTCGCCGATGAACAGCAGGTGGCGGCGTTCAGGGGCCGCCATCAGGGTGCCGAGCAGCGCCGGCAGGGTATAGCCGATTGAGCCCCAAATCGGTTGGTTGACCACCTTGACGCCGTCCGGCATGCGCATGCCGCCGATGGCCGCGCCGGAGGTGCCGTTTTCCACCACCACCACGTCATCCGCCCGGATGAAGCGTTGGATGCGCCGCCACAGATAGGCCTGGTCGATAGGCGCGTCGCTCGGCGTCGCCAGCTTCTCATGCGGGCTGGCCAACGGCGCCAGGGGCTGCGCCGGCGCGTCTTCGCTCAGATCCAACAGCGCCTGCAGCAGATCCGCCGTCGACACCGCCGGGTAGGAGGTGTTGTCCAGCTTCATTGAGAACGGTTGGATGTCCACCTGAGCGGCGGCGGGAATGTGCTGGGAGAAATAGCCGGTGGTGGAATCCACCAAACGCACGCCGAAGCTCAGCACGCAGTCCGAGTGGGCCATGTGTTCATACAGTTCGGGGCGCGACAGATTGCCGCTGTAGCTGCCCATCCAACCGGCGGTGTTTTCCGGGATAATGCATTTGGCGGTGGGCATATTGGTCAGCGGAATGGTGAAGCGGTGAGCGACCGCGATGACCAACTGCTGCAACTGGTAGCGATCCACCATTTGATCGACCAACATGATTGGGCGCTGTGCGCGTTTGATTTTGGTTAACAGCGCCATCGCCGCTAATTGCACATTGTATTTATCGCTGGCCGGTAATTGCGGTGCCGTCGCCGCCGCGGCGATTTCAATTTCCACATCGCAAATATCCGACGGCAGCTGTAAATACACCGGTTTCTTCTCTATCCAGGCGCGGGAAATAACGCGTGGGATTTCTTGTGCGGCATTTTCCGGCGTAATCAAGGCTTGCGCAACGGTGAATTGTTTAAAGCAGTTCATGACGTTGTCGAAATTGCCATCGCCCAGGGTATGGTGCAAGAGCTGGTGATTTTTCATCGCATGCAGCGGCGGCGTGCCGGCGATGCAGATAACCGGCGAAGATTCGGCATAGGCCCCGGCGATGCCGGACAGCGCGGCCAGATCGCCGACGCCGTAGGTGACGATCAGCGCGCCGGCGCCTTTCATGCGGGCGTAACCGTCGGCGGCGTAGGAGGCGTTCAATTCATTGCAGTTGCCGACAAACGCCAGCCGCTCGTCGTTTTCCAGCAGCTCCAGCAGGCTGAGATTATAGTCGCCGGGCACGCCGTAAATACGATCGACGTTCAGGGCGTGAAGCTGTTGCAGAATGAATGACCCGATAGTTATTTTCATTGATTGCTCCGGATTATTTATCTTTATTTTGTCAGGCGAAAATCAGCAAAAATAAATTGCTGGCGATGTTGTGTCGTTAGCATTAACAGTTATTTAAAGTGTCGTCTTGTTCAAGACAGGCGTGGCAGCCGTTGAATAGGCGGTTTGTATTCGGCGCTTTACGCGATTGAATGATGTATAAATAGTGTGGTTATTATGCAGGAGGACGGTGCGGTATTTTTCCCTGGCGGTATATCGACAGAAAAATGGCGGCGTATTGGCATTTATCATGATGCAGAGCGAATCATCCGGTACTTTTGACGCCGCGTTAAATCCCATCGGGTGGCGTAACGCTACTTTGCTGGTAAATAAAGGCAGAAGCCGGCGCAAAGAGGCATTTTGGTGATCCGCCGCACGCTTATTTCATGAAACCATCGCGCAACCAATCAAAAACAAAAAATTAACAATGTCGCTTTTTTATTCGCGTCGTGTTGTCAGTTTTACTTTACGGGGCTGCAATGCGCGCCGCCTCGGGCCGGCGTAAACAAGCGTCGTTACGAGCGCTAATATAACGTGGCGACCATCACATTCCTTGGGGCCGATACGTAAACTTTTCTCTACGTGCGCCTGGATGGCGTATACCTACCAAAGGGCCTGCGTCCCAGCGGGGCTCGTCTGAGGGGGAAATAGCCATGAAAAGCTATCGACATGTGCTGGTGCTGATCCACGACGAGCGTGATGGGTTGCCGTTGCCGCGCGTCACCCTTCGGCGTTTTAAAATCGACTGTTCGGCCTTATTCTCTGGCGTTCGTGAACCGCCTCGATGTCGATGTGTTGGTCAAGCACCTGGCCCGCGAGTAGCGAACGACAAAGCGGACTTTTCCCACGGTTTTGCCGTCCGAAAGGCGCTAACATGCAGATGTCGGTGCAACCCGTTATAAACCAATGCGAATTTTCCGATGCTAAGTTTAACCAAAGCGAAACGGGCGTTGGATAAATTGGATACAGCTTGATCTTGCCTGGGCTATCGGTAAAAATCTTCGGCCGTATTTTTACAGGAGCTTTACCATGTTTCTCAAACGGACTCTGTTGGCATGTTCTCTGGCGTTGATATTTCCTGCACTGCCTTCTTACGCTGAGGTTAGTACAGAAAGTGGCAATACCGCGCAGGCCGAAAAACCGGGTCTATGGCAGCGCTTTACCCATAACGTGTCGGAGACCTGGAACAATTCGCCGAACCACGATCTCTATATTCCGGCCATCACCTGGCATAACCGTTGGACTTACGATGACGAACATATCGATAAGTACAACGAGCGCCCGTGGGGCGCCGGTTATGGCATCTCCCGCTACGACAGCGACGGTGACTGGCACGGCATCTACATCATGGCGTTCAAGGATTCCTTCAACAAGTGGGAGCCGATCGGCGGCTACGCCTACGAGAAGATCTGGCGTCCGTTGGATGACAAGGATTTCCGCCTGGGGCTGGGTTTCACCGCCAGCGTCACCGCGCGCGATAACTGGAAATATATTCCTATCCCGGCGCCGCTGCCGCTGGCTTCTATCGGCTATCAGCGGCTGACGTTCCAGGCGACCTACATTCCCGGCACCTATAACAACGGCAACGTGTTCTTCGCCTGGCTGCGCTGGCAGTTCTAAACTTCCTGAATTCCGAAAAACGGCGCGGCGGCGAGATAAAAGGAACTTGTCGCCGCAGGCGGCGTCGGAGAGGTATCCCGGCGCGCTGCGCCGATTGCATGCCGTTCTTACAGGAGTTTTATCACTATGATCACCAAACATCGTTTACTGCTGGCTTTGGCGCTGTCCGCGACCCTGGCCAGCGGCGCCACCCAGGCCGCCGGTCTGATGGATTCTCTCAACAGCGCGGCGGGCGAACTGAGCAAGTCTGGCGGCGAAAGCGGCGGCGGCATGTCGCTCTCCTCGTTGACCGGCCTGCTGAACGGCGGCGACAAGGCGTTAAGCTCCAGCAGCATGACCAACGCCGCCGGCATCCTGCAGTACTGTGTGAAAAACAACGTGCTGTCGGCTAACGGCGCCGAAGGGGTGAAAGATCAGTTGCTCAGCAAACTGGGCATCACCAGCACTGAAAACGCCAAGAGCCAGGATTATCAGCAGGGCCTGGGTGGCTTGCTGCAGACCGGTGAAGGCAAGAGCCTGGATCTCAACAGCCTGGGCACCTCGCAGATCACCGAGAAGGTGAAACAAAAAGCCTGCGATCTGGTGCTGAAACAGGGCAAATCCTTTATTTCATGATCAACCCACGGCGGAGCGTTCCGCCGTGGGTATTTTGCATAAGCTGGAAAAATGAAAAAAACGTTGATGCTTTCCCTGCTGGCAGGGATGACGATGTTGCAGGGGTGTTCCGTGAAATCCAACGATGCGCCGCCACCGCCGCAGGTGAAACCGATCGGCATGGCGAACCCGGCCGACGTGTATTGCACCAAAATCGGCGGCAAGCTGAACGCCAAAGAAAACGCGGCGGGCCAGTATTCGACCTGTACGCTGCCGAATGGGCAGGAAATTGAAAGTTGGGAGCTGTTCCGCCGCGATCACCCGGTGAAAAAGTAACCTCTGCGGCGCCGGCGACTCTGCCCGGCGCCCGATCAGAATTGCCGATCGCCTATCGACTGCAGCTGCAGGCTGCCGTCCTTTTGCAGCGATAACGGTATGCGCCAATCGCTCCGTTTATCCAGGTTGAACGGCCTGGAGCGGAACATGCAGCCGGTCTTGATGTTCTTGATTTTCATCACGTGTTCCGCATCCGCATTCATTTTAACCTCGAAGCTGCCGGCGGCCGGAATAAAGACTTCCGCCAGCTGCTGCGGCGCGGCGGGCGTTTCCATTTTGACCAACACCGCGAAATCGTTGCCTTGATTGTCCAGCGTCAGCCGATGCAGGCCGGTTGCGGGCAGGCCGGTCGGCTGATGCAGATAGCCGGCTGACGCGGGCCAGGGTTGCCCGGCATTATCGTGCAGCGGCCCGCCGCATTGCTCACGCGCTTCGCGCTGCGGCATTTCGCGCTTGATGGCGCGGTTGTAATCGGTGGGGGCGGCGAGGCTGAATTCGTCGTCATACTGGTGGGTGAGCAGATAGCGCTTGACGCCGAGCACCCCGAGGGCGACCAGCATGAAGAACAGAAATACCCTCAGGCGATTTTTAAAAATCAGCCCAAACAGCTTCCCGGGTAATTGAAACAGCCACCTTGCGATCGTCAATAACATCGTTTTCCCTTTACGCCCAAGCCGTTACGTCTGCGGTAACTTCGCTTGCCTCAGTATAGCCAAAGCGTTGCCACCGGGCGGCATGCGCCATGAAATTCCTGTTTTTTTATCCTAAACCTTCTTCCAACAGCAACAGCAGCAGGAAGCCGGCAAAGAACATCGCGGCGGCGAACGGGGTTTCCTTTCCGCCTTCATGCGCTTCGACCAGCAGCTCTTCGGTCACCAGGTAGAGCAGGGCGATCAGGCCAAAGGCCAGAAAGGCGGTCAGCCAAAATGCGCCCAGCATGGCCACCGGCGCCCCCAGCAGGCCGCCGATGGGCAACAGCAGCGCCAGGCCGACTATCGCAGCCATGACGCGCAGCCGCCTGCCGAGAAAGTCTTGCAAATCGCCGACGATCGACAATCCCAGGAACAGCACTTCCAGCGTTAACGCCAGCGTCAACAGCAGGCCGGCTTTGGCGCCGGCCGCGAAGGCAATGCCCAGCACCAGCCCATCGATAAAGATATCGACGCCGACCGCGGCGATAAAACCGACCGGCCCCTGCGCTTTTTCGCCCAGCCGCCGAACCAGCAACATTAACAGCACCCCCACAGCGCCGCCCAGCAACACCGCCAAAGGCGACTGCTGTTTGAGATCGGGCAAGATTTCGGTGGCGGCGGCGGCGAACACGATGCCGGCGGTAAAGTGATGGATGACGCGCATCGCGGCGTCGCCGGGGCGGCGATAGAGCGCCACCGCTGCGCCGACGACGGTGGCTGCGGCGGGAAACAGCGTATAAAGCACGGCGGAAGTCATCGCGTCATAATCCCTTATCTGTGATGTCACTTTCAGTCTAGACGAGCGCCGCCGCTTGAGTGTTGCCAAAAAAGTGTTTGTTCGATTGTGTACGTTTGTGTACATTCATGATCACTTTAGCATCGCCGGATTGACATGATGTCCAAACTGTTACCGAATGAGCGCCATCAGGCCATTCTCGACACGCTCCGCCAACAGGGGCGAGTGCTGGCTCTGGAGATGGCGCAGCGGCTGAATACCACCGAAGCGACCATCCGCCGCGACCTGCGTCAGCTGGCGGCACAGAATCTGTGCAAACGCATCTATGGCGGTGCGCTGGCGCCGACGCCGGCCGAAGGCCCCGTTGCGGCGCGCATTGCCCTCAGCGGCGATGAGAAGCTGGCGCTGGCGCAGACCGCGCTGGGGGTGATCGGCGAAGAACAGCTGATCTTCCTCGATGCCGGCAGCACCCACCTGTATCTGGCGGATCTGTTGCCGCGCGATCGGCGTTTGACGGTGGTAACCAATGCGTTGAGCATCGCCGGCAAAATGCTGGAACGGCCGGGGATCCGCACCATCCTGATCGGCGGCGAACTGGATGCGCAGGTCGGCGGCTGCGTGGACGCCAAGGCGGCGGAAGAGATCGACGGATTTCATTTCGATCTGGTGTTCACCGGCATTTGCGCCTACGACCCGGCCGGCGGCTTCTCCGCGTTGAGTTACCAGGACGCCACGTTCAAAAAGCGGTTGCTGACGCGCGCCGGCAGCGTGGCGGTGCTGTGCACCCGCGACAAACTCAATACCTACGCCCCCTACCCCTTCCTGCCCGCCGGGCGGGTGGATCATCTGGTGACGGCGCGCGGCGCGCACCCGCAGCTTGAGCAGCAGGTGGCGCAGGGCGGCGGCCAGATCTGGCACAGCGATTTATCGACCGGAGAATGATGATGAAAATAGCCCATGTTGCCCTGTGGACCCGTGACATCGACGCGCAGCTGGCGTTCTGGCAGCGCTATTTCAACGGTGAAGCGGGGGAGGAGTACGTCAGCCGCAATCGGCCGGGGTTCGTTTCCCGCTTCGTCAGCCTGGCGGCCGGGCCAACGCTGGAGATCATGCGCGTGCCGACGTTGCTGCCGGCGCAGGCGCAGGAGGAGCGGGTGGGCTGGGCGCACATCGCGCTGTCGCTGGGGGATGAGCGGCAGGTCGATCGGTTGGCGCAGCGCGCACGGCAGGAGGGCATCTTGCTGTCCGCGCCACGCTGGACCGGCGACGGCTTCTACGAGGCGGTCATTCGCGATCCGGACGGCAACGCGATCGAAATCACCGCCTGATTACTCTTCTTCAATGCTGGCGAACTGCTCACCCAGATAGTCGAGCAGCAGCCGCACCGCCGGCAGCAGGCCGCGGCGCGACGGGTAGACCGCGTGCACCACGCCGCCCTGCGGCTGCCAGCCAGGCAACAGTTGCACCAGCTCGCCGCGCAGCATGTCGTCGCGCATCATCATCGCCGGCAGTTGTACGATGCCGGCGCCGGCGATGGCGGCGGTGCGCAGCATCAGCATGTCGTCGGTGACCAGTCGCGGCGTGTGTTCCCACTCCACGCGTTCACCCTGCGGGCCGGTCAGCCGCCATTGGTGCTGGCCGCGCGCCGGGCCGAGATCGAGCGTCGGGTATTTACGCAGGTCTTCCGGCGTTTGCGCCGGCCCGAGGGTGCGCACCAGCGCCGGGCTGGCGGCGACGCACCAGGTGCGCTGCGCGAGGATCTTCAGCACCAGATCGCTGTCCTCCAGCGGCGGCGGCCGCACGCGGATCGCCAGATCCAACCCTTCCCCCACCACGTCCACCCGGCGGTTGGTGGCCTCCAGATGCACCGTCACCTTGGGATAATCGGCCATAAAGGCCGCCACCATGCTGCCGACGCGAGTGTGCAGGATCGCCACCGGGCAGGACATGCGCACCGTGCCGCAGGGCTCGGCGCGCGTCTGCTCGATCGCCTGCTGCGCGGCTTCCGCTTCCACCAGCATCGCCTTGCAGTGCGCGTAATAGGTTTGGCCGACCTCGGTCACCGAGAAGCGCCGCGTCGAGCGCTGGATCAGGCGCACGCCCAACCGCTCTTCCAGCAGCGCCACGCGGCGGCTGAGTTTGGATTTGGGAATGCCCAGCGCCCGGCCGGCGGGGGCGAATCCCTGGTGATCGACCACGCTGGCGAAGAAAAACAGGTCGTTCAGATCGGTCAGCATCGCATCCCTTATCGTTCTACCAGTAGAACGCTGAGTGTACATCTTGCCTACTACTGCAGCAAACCCCGGCGGATTAAACTTCTGACATCAACTTAAGGCCGTGAGGTCTGAAACGGGAGTTCAAGATGAAAAAAATCCTCGGTATTCACAACAGCCCGGAAGCACATTGGGTCGGTAACGGTTTCCTGGTGAATTCGCTGTTCTCTTATAACGATTTGGGAGCGGAAATGAGCCCGTTCCTGCTGCTGGATCACGCAGCGCCAACCAAATTCCGCTCCGCCTCCGGCACCCGTGGCGTGGGTCAGCACCCGCATCGCGGGTTTGAAACGGTGACCATCGTCTATCAGGGCGAAGTGGAACACCGCGACTCGACCGGCAGCGGCGGGGTGATTGGCCCCGGCGACGTCCAGTGGATGACCGCCGCCTCCGGCATTCTGCACGAAGAGTTCCATTCGCGGGACTTCTCGCGCAAGGGCGGCACCATGGAAATGGTGCAGCTGTGGGTCAACCTGCCGGCCAAGGACAAAATGGCCGAGCCGGGCTATCAGACGCTGCTGAACGCCGATATTCCGGTGGTTCCTCTGGCGGACGGCGCAGGGCAGGTGCGGGTGATCGCCGGTGACTTTGGCGGCCACGCCGGCCCGGCGCGCACCTTCAGCCCGCTTAACGTGTGGGACATGAAGCTGAATGCCGGCCATACCACCACGCTGACGGTGAAAGAAGGCCATACGCTGGCGCTGGTGATGCTGCACGGCGCGATCCTGGTTAACGGTGAAGACGTGGTGCGCGAAACCCAAATGGTGCGTTTCGACCGGGCGGGGGATGCGATCACCATCGAAGCCAACAACGACGTCGCGCTGTTGGTGCTGAGCGGCGAACCGATCGATGAGCCTATCGTCGGCTACGGCCCGTTCGTCATGAACAGCGACGCGGAAATCCAGCAGGCGTTCCGCGATTTCAACAGCGGCAAGTTCGGCAGCATGAACGCCGAAGCGAGCGCCGGTTGAACCTTGGCGCCTGGGGCGGACCGTGTTCCCCGGCTCAGGCGCTACACTTAAACCTCAACGCCCCTCCCTGCGGCGGGGCGTTTCATCCGCAACATCAACCCCACAGGAGTAAAACCATGACTGCAAATTACAAGCGCCTCGACAAAGACCAGGCCGCCGTATTGCTGGTGGATCATCAGGCAGGGCTGCTTTCGCTGGTGCGTGATATCGATCCCGATCGGTTTAAAAACAACGTGCTGGCGCTGGGTGATTTAGCGAAGTACTTCAACCTGCCGACCATTCTTACCACCAGTTTCGAAAACGGCCCCAACGGCCCGCTGGTGCCGGAACTGAAAGCCCAATTCCCCGATGCTCCCTTCATTCCTCGCCCTGGCCAGATCAACGCCTGGGACAACGACGATTTCGTCAAGGCGGTAAAAGCCACCGGCCGCAAGCAGCTGATCATCGCCGGCGTAGTGACCGAAGTGTGCGTGGCATTCCCGGCGCTGTCGGCGCTCAATGAAGGTTTCGAGGTCTTTGTGGTGACCGACGCCTCCGGCACCTTCAATGAGCTGACGCGTCAGTCGGCCTGGAGCCGCATGGAGGCCGCCGGCGCGCAGCTGATGACCTGGTTCGGCGTCGCCTGCGAGCTGCACCGCGACTGGCGCAACGACATCGAAGGCCTGGGCACGCTGTTCTCCAACCATATCCCGGACTACCGCAATCTGATGACCAGCTACAACACGCTGACGAACGGCAAGTAACGCGACGGCCCTTTACCCAACCTTTTGCCTCTCATCACGTTAAGCGCGTGTAAGCAAAGCGCAGCGGGGCGAAAAGGTAGCGAAAAGCGGCTTTCTCATGTGCCGGGGGCGGGGTAGCGTAATCCCGAACCCGGCAAATGAGGCAAACTCAATGAAACAAGTAATCAAGATCCTGGCGCTGCCCTGCATGGGCATGGCGCTGTTGTTCAGCGCGAGCGCGATGTCTGCCCCCGAGGCGCCTGCGGCCAAAGCGTTGCCGACTATGGCGGATGAACCGATGCGCATGCCGCCTTTCCCGGGCGGGCACCCGCCCAAGCCGGGGTTCTGCCGCGGCGGTGAGCTGTTCTGCGCCACCTCGGCCAGCGACAATCCGGTGGAAACCATCAACAAACTGACGGCGGTGATCCCGGCGGGCAGCGCCAAACATTACGAAGTGCGCGTCGCGGTGGTGGCGGTGCCTGACGCACCGCCCGGGCCTTAACACGCCCCGTCATCCCGCTCTGGCCTGGGCGCACCAGGCGCGTTAGGCTAAGGCGAGCATTTTTCGGGAGGCGGGATGACCCCTTTATCACAGCTGCCTTATCTGCAGCCCGGCGATCGCGCGTTGTTGTTCGACGGCGAATGCAACCTGTGTCATGGGCTGGTGAGATACCTTGTTCGCGCCGATCGGCAGCGGCGCATTCTGTTGGCGACGGTGCAATCCGTCGAAGGGCAGGCAATCCTGCAGGCGCTGGGATTGCCGACCGACCGTTTCGATTCCGTGGTCTATGTGGAACAGGGGCGCTGTTGGCTGCGTTCGGCGGCGTTGTTTCGGGCGCTGCGCCAAGTGGGATGGCCGTACCGCGCGCTGGCGCTGGCGCGTTGCTTGCCGCCGCGACTGGCGGACAAGATCTACGATGCGGTCGCCGGCAATCGCTACCGGCTGTTTGGCCGCAACGACGGCAGCGGCCTGCCGGGTGCCGACCAGCCCGGGCGCTATCTGCCTCGGCGGCGGGAGCCGCCGGCCTGAGCTTTACGCTTCTTTACCATCCAACCGCTTGAAATATCAGCACTCCAGCTCCATATAATGGGGCATTCAGCCAACAAGGAGCGCGTATGGGAATCAGTGAAGAAGAGCACATCCGCCGTTTGACCCAAGAGAAAAACGACATGGGCAATACGGCGAAATGGGTGGCGATCGTTTCCGCCGTCTACTTTGCCTTGATGGTGTTTTATGGCCATCCAACCGGCGTATTGGCGATGTCGGGCGCGGTATTCATTGTCTCTACCGCCACCTGGTTGAAAAAGCGCCAGAAGGTCAAATCTTACCGCATGGCGTTGGCCAAAATCAGCGACGATCAGCCCTGATAGTCGCAGCGCTTTAGCGTATACACCAGGCTCGGCGCCGCGCCGGGCACGTCATCCAGCGTATCCACCCGCTGCATGCCGATCTTTTCCAGCACTCGCCACGACGCCTGATTCTCCGCACGCACAATGGCGGAAATCTCCTCCAGCGCCAATCCGGCAAAACCGTATTGCAGCGATGCCCGCGCCATCTCGGTGGCCAATCCCATGCCCCAGACGCGAGTATCGAAGCGATAGCCGAGGTTCACGGTGCGCTGCGCCCCGAGCGGTTTCCGGGACAATCCGCCAAAGCCGATAATCCAATCCGGCCGTTCGCGCAGAGCGATCGCCCAGGAACCGTAACCCTGTTGTTGCCACCCGGAAATCCTCTCTTGCAGCGCCGATGCGGCCTGCGCTTCGCTGGTGAGTGGGCCGGCGGGATTGAAACGCTGCGTTTGCGGATCGCCGAAGATGGCGTAGAAACGCGCGAGATCCGCCATCACCGGTGGGCGCATCTGCAGGCGTTCACTGAAGAAAGGAGTGGAAGGATTAAAGCTTGTCATCGTTTCTCTCCGCTGGATAAATGAACAGTGTTCACTGTAGACCAGAATGGCGAAACGGGAAATCCCCCTCTGCGGGTGAGAGGGGGCGAAGGGAATTACAGGAAGGAGTCGTCGTCGTCGCTGTAATCGTCGTCGGCGTAGTCCGTGTCGTCCTGATAGTTGGCGTTCTGGAAGCCGTTGTCCGGGTTGAGGAAGCTGCCGCCATCGCCGTTGTTGAAGGTATCCAGGTTGTTGGAGGCGTCGAAATTGCGCATTGCGCTGTCGTCCAGCGGCGCCGGGGTTTCCTCGATAATATTTACGATTTCCTGTGGTTGCGAATGGCGGAACATGCCGGTCAGCATGTCGGCCAATACCACGCCGCCGGCGACGCCCGCCGCCGTTTGCAAGGCGCCTCCCAGGAAGCCGCCGGCGCGTGAAGGCGCCGCCTGCTGCGGTGGGGCATAGGCCGGTTGCTGCGGCTGCTGCGCGTTGTTCCAGGCCGCCGTATTTTGCTGCTGCGCCTGATACTGTTCGCGCGGGCTTGGCGTACTGCGGCTGCCGCCGCCAAACAGGCCGGCCAGGAAGCCGCCGCTGCTCTGCTGGCCGTTGGCGGTTTGCTGCAGCTGCGCCACCTGGGCCTCCAGCTCTTTGACCCGCTGATCCATCTGCTTGAGCGCCGCTTCCTGAATAATCATCGCCTGCGCCATGTAATAAGGGGCGGAAGGCTGCTCGCGAATATGCTGGTTGATTTGCTGCTCTGCCTGGAGATCCCGTGGGCCCGTCTTGGTCTCGGCTTCTTTCAGGCGGCCAAACAGACCATCGATAAGGCGTTGTTCTTCGGATTGCATAGGAGTACCTCAGGAGATAAATAACGGTGCTGGATGATCACTATCATCGGTATCAATTACCCTAGCGCGTTTACATGAACCAATAAATAAATGGCGGGTAAACCTGCCTATGAATTTGTTACCAATTGCGGCAGCGGGATCAGCATCACCAGCTTCAGACCGGCGTGCTCCGCCGGATGGAAGGTGAGTTGGCGATAGCGCAGCGCGCCTAGCTGAGGATGCTCGAACGCTCTTTCGCCGCCTTCGCGCGCCATGACGTCATGTTGCTTCCACCAGTGATTAAAGTCCGCGCTGTTGTGCGTCATGTTGCGCACGAAGGCGCGCATCTCTTCGGTATTTTGATGATGGCTGGTCTCGGCGCGAAACTCGGCCACCACGCGGCGCGCGCGCTCTTCCCAATCGCTGACCAGCGTTTTCGCCAACGGGTGGAAGAACATGAAGTGCAGCAGGTTGGGGCTGTTGGCCACATCCAGCCAGCCGCTGAACAGCGCCGCCGCCTGCGGGTTCCAGGCGACGACGTTCCAGCTCACGTCCAGCAGATAGCAGGGCACCGTCATCTGATGCACGCTTTGCAGCACCGCGTCATTGGCGGTTTCGCGGTGCGCTTCCTGCTCGGGGTCGGCGATACGCGCCAGGGTAAACAGGTAGTGGCGTTCGGCCGGGCCGAGCCGCAGCGCTTTGGCGATGCGCGCCAGCGTGAAAGGGGAAATGGACACCTCGCGGCCCTGTTCGATCCAGGTATACCAGGTGGCGCTGATGCCGCTGATTTGCGCCAGCTCTTCGCGGCGCAGGCCGCTGGTGCGGCGGCGCGAAGAGCTGGGCAGGCCGATCATTTCCGGCGTGATGCGTTCGCGGTGCGCGCGCAGAAACGCGCCGAGGGCTTTTGGCCCGGATAAGGCTTCTGATGACATAGCATGGTACCTATTTATACCAGGATAACTGCTCATATTGTACCCGTATAGTAGCCTGATTATAGTAGCCGAAAGCCTTCAGGCACAGGCGCAAGCCGGATAATAACAGGAGCAAACATGAGCAACAGCAACAGCCATAACAATGCGGTAGACCGGCAGTTCGGCGAGCAGGCCAACGCCTATTTAACCAGCGCGGTGCATGCGCAGGGCAAGGATTTGCAACGTCTGGCGCAGTTACTGGCGCCGCACGCCGAAGCGCGCTTGCTCGATCTGGGCTGTGGCGCCGGGCATGCCAGCTTCACCGCGGCGGCCAGCGTAGCGCAGGTGGTGGCCTACGATCTGTCGGCGCAAATGTTGGCGGTGGTGAAGCAGGCGGCGGCGGAAAAAGGCCTGAACAACATTCAGCAGCAGCAGGGCGTGGCGGAGTCTTTGCCGTTTGAGGACGCCAGTTTCGATCTGGTCATCAGCCGCTATTCGGCGCACCACTGGCGCGATGTCGGCCAGGCGCTGCGCGAGGTCAGGCGGGTACTCAAACCGGGCGGCAGCGCGATCTTTATGGACGTGGTCTCGCCGGGGCACCCGCTGCTGGATATCTACCTGCAAACCGTCGAAGTGCTGCGCGACACCTCGCACGTGCGCAACTATGCGCCGGGCGAGTGGCTGACGTTGCTGACCGAGGCCGGGCTGGTGGTACGCGAGGTGACGGCGGATCGATTGACGCTGGAGTTCGGCAGTTGGGTGGCGCGTATGCGCACGCCGGCGCATTTCGTCACCGCGATCCGCGCGCTGCAGCAAAGCGTGTCGCAGGAGGTGGTGGAGCATTTCGCCATCCAGCCGGACGGCTCCTTCACCAGCGATATCATGATGTTTGAAGTGACGAAGGGCTGAAAGCAACGGGGCAGCCGATGAAGGCTGCCCCGTGAAACGCGATCGACTGCGATACGCTTATTTTTTGTCTTCCAGCAGGCAGCGGTAGATCAGGCCGCCGATAATGCCGCCGACCAGCGGCACCAGCCAGAACACCCACAGCTGCTGCAGCGCCCAGGTGCCCTGGAAGATCGCTACGCCGGTGCTGCGCGCCGGGTTGACGGAGGTGTTGGTCACCGGGATGCTGATCAGGTGGATCAGCGTCAGCGTCAGGCCGATAGCCAGCGGGGCAAAGCCTGCCGGCGCGCGCTTGTCGGTCACGCCATGAATAACGATCAGGAAGAAGGCGGTCAGCACCAGCTCAATCACGATTGCGGCTTGCAGAGAGTAACCGCCCGGTGAGTGTTCGCCGTAACCGTTGGAGGCGAAACCGCCTGCCGTGGCGTCGAAACCGGCTTTGCCGCTGGCGATCAAATACAGCACCGACGCTGCGGCGATACCGCCGATCACCTGTGCGATAACGTAAGGGATCACGTCTTTCGCCGCGAAACGGCCGCCGGCGAATAAGCCGACGGTGACCGCCGGGTTAAAATGCCCGCCGGAAATATGGCCGACGGCATAGGCCATCGTCACTACGGTCAGACCGAAAGCGAGCGCGACGCCGAGGAAACCAATACCCAGCTGTGGGAATGCCGCTGCCAATACTGCGCTACCACAACCACCAAACACCAACCAAAATGTGCCAAAAAATTCAGCAAAAAGTCGCTTTGACATAGATTCCATCCTGCGGAATAGACTAACGGGCGTTAGCACTAAAAACTATAGAACAGCTTTTTAAGTTCATGCAGATATTCTATAGAATTTTCTTAATGCACCTTGAATAACGGCGGTATTAAATCCCTGACATTTTATTTTGTCTATGAGAAAAACACCGTTTTTCGCCGTGTTGACGCGCGTTTGCCGATTTTTTTATCTTTGCTATAAGAATTTACCCTAAGCAAAACGGCGGGCTATTTCCGGGCGGTTTTTTCCAGCGGCTTTCTCCATTCAATACGCTCAGGTTAATTGCTCATTTCTATTTGCCAGCCACCCTTATTGCCTGATGTGCATTTGACGAATTGCCTATTGTCATCTAAGTGTCATGCTAAATTAATATCGTCTTCTGCCTGACAACGCTTCATTTGACCTCGGGTAAAAATATGAAAATAAAATCGCTCTCCCTGCTGTTGGCTTCACTGTTTCCGGTATTGGCTCACGCTGCCGACATTGAGGTGGCGCGTTATGTGGTCGGCTTCCCCGGCGGGGAACGCGTCGCCTATCAGGGGGCGTTTGCCAAGCATTTCCCACAGGGATTGCCGGTAGGGATCGGCTCCGGATTGATGTTCAACAAGAAGCAGGGCGACGATTTGGTGCTGACGACGCTGACCGATCGCGGCCCGAATGCCGATGCCCCGGCGGTAGGCAAGCAAGAGGCCAAGATTTTCGCCAATCCGCAATTCACGCCTCTGTTGATGGACATTCGTATCGGCGGCGGCAAGGCCGTAGCCGAGAATGCGCGGCCCTTGCACGACGAAAAAGGGCCGATCGGCGGGCTGCCGTTGCCGGGCGAGCTGATTGGTTCTACAAACGAAGTGGCGTTGAACGACGCGTTGCAGCCGCTGTCCGGCGATCGCCGCGGGTTGGATACCGAAGGGGTGACCGGTGACGGCAACGGCGGCTATTGGCTGTGTGATGAGTACGGCCCGTTTCTGATCCATATCGACGGCAAAGGTAAAATCCTCGCCAAATATGGCCCAACGCCGCAGGCCGGCGAACAAGCGGTGGCGGGCGGTTTGCCGAACATCCTGAAATGGCGTCAGCCCAACCGCGGTTTTGAAGGATTGACCCGGATGCCGGACGGGCGAATTCTGGCGGCGGTGCAGAGCACGCTGGATGTCGATGGCAAAAGCAAAAACAAGGCGCAGTTTACCCGGCTGGTGAGCTTCGATCCGCGCAGTGGCAAAACCGCCATGTACGGCTATCCCATCGATATCGACAGCTATAAAAAAGCCAAAGACGCCAAAATTGGCGATGTCGTGGCGTTGGACAACCAGCGCATCCTGTTGATTGAACAGGGAACCGGTAAAGATAAGTCGATGATCAACAAGATCTATCTGGTGGATCTCGCGCAGGCCAGCGATCTGAGCGCGTTTGACGGCCAGGGTAAAGCGCTGGAGTTCGACGATGCGAAAGATCTGGCTAAACGCGGCGTGAAGCTGGCGCAGAAACGGGAAGTGGCGGATCTGCGTCAGTTGGGCTGGCGCCAGGAGAAAGCGGAAGGGTTGGCGCTGATCGACGATCGCACGTTGGCGGTGATCAATGACAACGATTTCGGCTTGCAGGCCACGCTGGTGGAGGCGTCGCCAAAGAGCAAGAAAATCGGCGACTATCAGCTGGAGAAAGGAGGGCGGTTGAGCCTCGACGGTGACAAAACCGACGCCCGCATCGAATTGCGCCCTCTGGAGCAGCCGGAATCGCTGAGTGAGCTCTGGGTGCTCACCTTGCCGCAATCCTTGAAGTGACCGACATCGGGGGCGATTGCGCCCCCGTCAGACCGCTGACAAAGGAGGAAAAAACATGGGTTTTTCCTCCTTTGTGGCCATCAGCCGAAAATCAATAAATTGATTTTCCTTGTTTTTTATCCACTGCTCTCTGCAAACCCGGTAATGGCATGAGGTTTGTCATCAATCTCACAGCGGGGGCGATTGCGCCCCCGTTTGATTCAGGCTTGCGCGTGCCGCTGTGGCGCTTTGCCGCGCGAGATGCTCTCCCACGCCGCCACCACCACCATGATCAGCGTCGTCAGGCCATTGACCATCAGCAGGTCGGTTAAATAGGCGATCGGGGCCAATACCCCCAGCGCCAGCAGCCCGACCAGATGCGACAGCGGGAAGCGGCGATACACCAGCCGTTTGTACAGCGCGTTGGCGAACAGGTAAATTGCCGGGCCGAGCAGCAGCACCGCCGCCGTGGCGTGTTGGATGCGGCCGTCGGGATGGGCGATCACCAGCTCGTTGGCCACGGCGCAGACGATGATCGCCCCCACCAGCGCGACGTGCACATAATGGAAATAAGCGCCCAGCTGGCCGGGATTTTCCGCCTGGCTGATGGCGTGGCTGCCGGCTTTGCTGCTGGTGTCGAAGTAAACCCACCACATCGCCAGGCTGCCGAGAAAGGCCACCAGCGAAGCGATGAGCACCGGCAGGCTCCAGCTTTCCATTTCGCTCAGGGTGGCGCCGGTGATCAGAATGGTTTCCCCCAGCGCCACGATCACGAACAGCTGGCAGCGCTCCGCCAGATGGTGGCCTTCGATGGTCCATTCGCTGCTGCTGTCCGAGCGCCCCAGCACCGGCAGGCGAAAACCGAACATCGGCGAGACGTATTCGCACAAGACGGCGATCGCCCACAGCGCCAGGCGAGCATGGCCTTCCGCCAGCCCGCCGGCGATCCAGAAGACGGCGGAGATGCACAGCCAGCCGAGAATGCGGCGAAAGTTATGTTTTAACGGATGATCGGGCGCCAGCAGGCGCAATACCGTGGCGGAGCGCCCGACCTGAATGGCGACGTAGAACAGGGCGAAGATCAGACCGCGTTCGCCAAACGCCTGCGGCAACGCGGCGGCGGCGAACAGCCCCAGCAGCATGATCGCGAACAGCAACAGGCGGATCTGGCGGGTATCCGGATTGAACCAGTTGGTGACCCAGGCGGTGTATTGCCAGGCCAGCCAGACGGCGAACCACAGCAGCAGGGTTTCCAGCGCGCCGGTCAGCGTCAGGTGATGCAACAGATAGTGGGAAAGTTGGGTCACGGCGAAAACGTAGATCAGATCGAACAGCAGCTCGGAAAATGAGACCGACGCGCCCTGACCGTCACGCACGCGCAGCAGGTTTTGCGACATAAGCGTTCTTCCTTAAAAGGGTAAGCCACAAAATTCAGCGTAGCTCAGCGCGCTCCGGCGGGTAAAAAATCTTAAATAGACGCGGTGCGAATTCTTTATCGCGCGCCGTCTTTAATTGTTCATCAAATAGGGGTAAGGTGAAGCCTATAAAGTCATTCTCGCCTGAAAATACACACCCGCTCTCACTTCCTCCTTATTCTCCTCACAATGATTGATGTTCTTTACGTTGCATGACGTCCGTTTTCATTGGCTAGCGGATAATTAACATCACTGACAACGAGCGAATAAACAAGAACACCTGGAGTCAATCATGAAACTTATCCCAAGCATCGCAGCCGTATTGATCGCCGCCGCTTCATTTTCCACTTTCGCCGCGCCGCTGTCGTCGGTAAAACAGGTCAACAGCGAGCAGGCCGCCAATCTGCAAAGCCTCGGCGTCGTGTCGGTTTCCGGCGTTAGCGGCTCACCGCATGACGCCATCACCGCCCTGAAAGAAAAAGCCGCGGCGGACGGCGCCAGTCATTATCGCATTATCGGTCTGGACACCCCCGGGGACTCCAGCAACTGGCGCGGCAATGCGGAAATTTATCGCTAAGCGTTAGCTTTTTACCCTCTGGCCGCGGCAACGTGGCCAAAAAAATAAACGGTCGCAATAATTATCTGAACGGTCGGCGCATAAACCGCTTATTCTCAGATCATTATTGCGACCGTTTTTCTTTGCGCGCCGCTGACAAGGTTGCATTTTATTACAACTGTGTCCGCCGCTTTCGGAATCATGTTAATGATTACTTAAGAAATTCGGCTCACATTGAGGGCTTAACCCAAGGAGGCCTCAATGTTAAATGCGACCCGACTGCAACTGATGAATCACTTCGCTTACCTGCAGCAATTTATGGCTTCACCGCGCACCGTCGGTACGCTGGCGCCTTCTTCCCCGTGGCTGTGTCAGGCGATGCTGAATCAGGTTGAATGGACCCGGGCGCTGTCGATCGCGGAACTGGGCGCGGCGGACGGCGTGCTGACCAAACGCATTCTGGGGCGGATGCGCGCCGATGCGGCGCTGGAGGCCTTCGAGATCCAACCCCATTTCGTGCATCGGCTGCGCGGGATTGACGATCGGCGGCTGCAGGTGATGGGCCATTCGGCGACCCGGATGGCCACGGATTACGACGTGGTGTTTTCCTGCCTGCCGCTGCTGTCGATCCCGGTCAGGATCAGCGTGCGCATTCTTCAGCAGGCCCGGCAACGGTTGCTGGCGCGCAACGGCACGCTGGTGCTGTTCCAATACAGCCACCTGTCGGAAAAATTGCTGTCGCGCTATTTTCACTGGAAGCGCCTGCGGGTGGTGCGCAACTTCCCGCCGGCGCTGGTGTATGTCTGTACGCCGCGTTAGCTACAGTTTTTTCTCCATCACCACCACCTCTTCGTCATGCTGCCGCCGGCGCTCCAGAGGTTGCCAACCCCAGCCGGCGTACAGCGCTTCCGATTTGTCGGTAATGAGATGCAGAACCGAGTGATGGCGCTGCCGCGCCGCCTCGACGATGGCCATTTCAAGACGGCGGGCGATGCCCTTGCGGCGGTGATCGGGATGCACGAAGACGCCGGCCAGCCACGGGGTGAGATCCTGGCGCTGATGGTCGTCGCTGGGCCACAGGCTGGCCATGCCCACCGGACGATCGCCGTCGATCATCATCAGCGTCAGGTGGTCGTCGCCCGGTCGGCTGCATTGGGCGAAACGCAGCTGGGTGCGCTCCAGCGAGCCGCCGCGCTGTGAACCCCACTGGCCGAATGCCCAGGCGGCGCACACATCGGCAAACTGCGGGCAATCCGACAGCGGAATGATGCGTTGAGTCATGGAGGTCTCCCGGTTTTTAGCTGTTTCCCCGTTCTATTTAACCGATTTCCCCGCCATTTTTTTAACTTTTTAAAGCCGTTATTTTAGCGGTTTCGCCGTGTTTGCCGCACGCCCGGCGCCGTTTCCCGGATTTCTTTTGGCAATGGCGGCGCGGGATTGCAAGTGCTAATGAGAGTGATTATCATGCGCACATTATTTCCCCCTTTCGGCTCAATCATGCGCAATTTCCTCATTTTACTGCTGCTTTCTCTGTGGTTCGGCGTGTTCTCCGCCCAGGCGAAGACGGTGACCGATATCACCGGCCGTCAGGTTGTGGTGCCGGACAATCCGCAGCGCATCGTGGTGGGGGAGAGCCGCATGTTGTATACGCTGGCGCTGCTGGAGCCGGGCAACCCGGCGCAGCGCATCGTCGGCTGGCCGGCGGATCTGGCGCGTTTCGATGCGCAAAGCTGGCAGCTTTATACGCAGCAGTTTCCGCAGATAGCCCAGATCCCCGTCATCAGCGGCAATAACTTTCGCCAGGTCAATGTCGAAAGCCTGCTGCAGCTGAAACCGGATCTGGTGATCCTGGCGCGCTATGCGCGTGAAGACGGCGACAACGATCGGTTGGTTTCTGCGTTGAACAAGGCCGGCGTGGCGGTGATCTACGTCGATCTGCGCATCGATCTGCTGAACAACACCGTGCCGAGCGTGCGGCTGCTGGGCGACGTGCTCAATCGCCGGCAGCGCGCCGAGCAGTTCATCCAGTTTTATCAGCAGCATATGGCTGTGATTCAGCAGCGCCTGGCGGGCTATCAGGGGCCGAAGCCCAAAGTGATGCTGCACCTGCATCTGGGGCGGCGCGACACCTGTTGCACCACCGCCGCGCACGGCAACCTCGGCGATCTGCTGACCTTCGCCGGCGGCGACAACATCGCCAACGCCAGCGTCAAAGGGGTGTATGGCGAGCTGAACCCGGAAACCATTCTGAGCGCCAATCCCGACGTGTACCTCGCCACCGGCATGGCCGGGCCGCAGGGCAAACGGCTGTCCGATCTGCGCCTCGGGCCACAGGTCAGCCGCCAAGAGGCCGCTGACAGCTTCCGCCGGCTGATCGCCAAACAGCCGATGCTGACCAACCTGCAGGCGGTGAAAAACCACCGCGCCTGGAGCGTCTGGCACAACTTTTACCTCAGCCCGTACCACGTGGTGCTGGTCGAGGTGTTCGCCAAAGCGTTTTACCCGGATCTGTTCGCCGACATCAACCCGCAGCAGACCTTCCAACAGCTTTATCAGCAGTTTTTGCCGTTACCTTTTTCAGGGACCTATTGGAGTCAGTTAGATAATGAATAACAACAAACGCGGCTGGTGGTGCGCATTGCCGTTGGCGGCCTGCGCGACATCGCCGACGTGGGCGGCGGAAAAAACCGCGTCGCAGGAAGAAAGCCTGGTGGTGATCGGCCGCAAAGACGCCGACGGCGTGCAGAGCTATCAGCCGTTGACCAGCGTCACCGGCACCCGCAGCGAAACCAACCTGCTGAACGTGCCGCAGGCGATCGACGTGGTGCCGCAGCAGGTGATTGCCGATCAGGCGGTCAGCAGCCTGGATGAAGCGCTGTACAACGTCAGCGGCATTACCCAGGCCAACACGCTGGGTGGCACCCAGGACGCGGTAATGAAACGCGGTTTCGGCGACAACCGCGACGGCTCCATTCTGCGCGACGGCGTGCGCTCGGTGCAGGCGTGCAACTTCACGCCGACCACCGAGCGGGTAGAGGTGCTCAAGGGGCCGGCTTCGATGCTGTACGGCATGGGGGAACCGGGCGGCATGATCAACATGATCACCAAAAAACCCCAGCTGCAGCAGCGCACTCATGTGGAAGGCTGGGGCAGCAGCTTCAACGGCGGCGGCGGCCAGCTCGACGTCACCGGGCCGCTCGGCACGTCGGGGTTCGCCTATCGCATGATCGTCGATCACGATGAAACTGACTACTGGCGCAACTTCGGCCGCAACCGCCAGACGGTGATCGCGCCCTCGTTGATGTGGTACGGCGAGAACACCACCGTGCGGCTGGCCTATGAACATATGGAATATCGGGTGCCGTTCGATCGCGGCACCATTATCGATTCGCGCACCGGCAAACCGGTGAATACGCCGCGCGATCGCCGTTTCGACGAAGCCTATAACGCCACCCGCGGCGATCAGGACAGCATTACCCTGCAGATCGATCAAACGCTCAATGAGCGCTGGAAAAGCTCACTGACCTACGCCTACAGCCGCAACAGCTACAGCGACAACCAGGCGCGCGCCACGGCGCTGAATCCGGTGACCGGCGTGTTGACTCGCCAGGCCGACTCGACCGCCCATGCCGTCAGCCACGCCAACGCGGTACAGTTGACGCTCAATGGCGACGTGGACTGGGGGCGCATCAACCACCAGATGCTGTTCGGCTTCGATTTTGAAGATAACCGCACCTACCGCGGCGACATGATCCGCGGCAAAAAGAACAGCGATTTCAATATCTATCATCCGGTATACGGCCTGATGCCGCCGTCGACCGCGGTCAGCGCCAAAGACAGCGATCAGCGGGAAAATCTCACCAGCTACGGCTGGTTTATGCAGGATTCCATCCAACTGACCGATAAATGGCTGGTGATGGGCGGGCTGCGCTACGACGCTTTCGACGTCTATGCCGGCAAGGGGCGGCCGTTCCAGACCAATACCGACAGCTCGGACGGCAAGCTGGTGCCGCGCGCCGGGGTGGTGTACAAGCTGACGCCTTACGTGTCGCTGTACAGCAGCTATACCGAGTCGTTCAAGCCTAACTCCTCCATCGCCACCCAAATTGGTTCGCTGCCGCCGGAACAGGGCAAGTCGTGGGAAGTCGGCGGCAAGCTGGCGCTGCCGAACGGCGTCACCGGCACGCTGGCGCTGTTCGACATCACCAAGCGCAACGTCATGGTCAATGAGCTGGTGGAGGGCGAAACCGTGACGCGCACCGCCGGGCGCGTGCGTTCGCAGGGCGTGGAGCTGGACGTGGCCGGTAACCTCACCGACTCGCTGAGCCTGATCGGTTCCTATGCGTATACCGACGCGCGCGTGGTGGACGATCCGGACAACAAGGGCAAAGAGATGACCAACGTGGCGCGCCATACCGCCTCGCTGTTCCTGACCCAGAACCTGGGCAGCCCCGGCCTGTACAGCGGCGATGAGATGCGTATCGGCGCCGGTGCGCGCTACGTGGGCCGCCGCCCGGGCGATGCCGCCAACAGCTTCAATCTGGATAATTACACCGTTGCCGATGCGTTCGCCGCTTACACCATGCCGATCAACGGCTATCGGGTGAAATGGCAGCTGAACGTGAAGAACCTGTTCGATAAAACCTATTACCCGTCCAGCGGCGGCAATTTGCGCGTGGCGGTGGGGGAACCGCGTGAGGTGGTGCTGCGCGGCAGTATCGATTTCTGAGCCGCGGGCGGTGAAATTTGCTTAAATAACCGCCCCAACGTTAAGGAGAACCCATGAGCCTGCAAATTCGTTTGGCGCAGCAGCGGGATATCGCGCATCTGATGGCGGTTGAACGCTCGGCGGCGCAGCTGTTTCGCCAGCAGCCGGCGTGGCGCTTTATCGCCGAAGGCGAGGTGATGAGCCCGCAACAGCACGCCGCGTTTATCGCCGAACGCCGTGAATGGCTGGCCGAAAGCGACAACGGCGAGTGCGCCGGTTTTATCGCCGTGCAGGCTCAGGGGGAAGACTGGCATATCGCCGAATTGTCGGTCGCCGGCGCCTGGCAACGGCAGGGCGTCGGCCGCCGCCTGATCGGGGCGGTGGCGGAAGAAGCCAAACGCCAGGGCGCCGCTCGCCTGACGCTCACCACCTTCATTGGCGTGCCGTGGAATGCGCCTTATTACCGGCGGCTGGGGTTCCGGCCGCTCGACGACGCGCGGCTCACGGCCGCCTTGCGGCGGCATCTGGATGAGGATCTGGCGCACGGCTTTGCCGCTGGCAGTCGCTGTGCCATGGAATTTACACTATCGTAAATATTGAAATACAGAGCGGGCAGGGTATGATGCTGCCACCACGCCATCGCACCCGCTCGGTATTTTGGTATGCAATGCACTCAAGTCACCGCATAAGGGACAACCCGTAATGACACAAACCCTGTTCATGATAGGCGCTCGCGGAGCCGGCAAGACGACGGTAGGCAGCGCATTGGCGCTGGCGTTGGGCTATCAGTTCGTCGATACCGATCTGTTTATGCAGCAGGCGGCGCAGATGAGCGTGGCGGAAATGGTCGAGCGCGAGGGCTGGCTGGGGTTCCGCCGCCGCGAGACCATCGCGTTGCAAACCGTGACCAAGCCGTCAACTATAGTTGCCACCGGCGGCGGTGCGATCCTGGCGGAAGAGAATCGTCAGTTTATGCGCCAGCATGGCACCGTTATCTACCTGCGCGCGCCGGCCAGCGTGTTGGCGCAGCGGTTGGAAGAGTACCCGGAAGATGCGCAGCGCCCGACGCTCACCGGCAGGCCGATCGCCGAAGAGATGCTCGAGGTGCTGGCGGCGCGCGAAGCGCTGTATCAGGACGCCGCGCATTACGTGATAGACGGCGCCGCCGATCCACAGCGGGTGGTGGAACAAATCCTCGCGGTGCTGCCGCGTGAGACGGTGAAGTAACCCTTTCTTCTCGTCGGGCGCTGGGCGCCCGTTTTCCTATTCCGTTTGCCGAGCCGGCGCAAAGTACGCCCCGGGCGTGATGCCGAAGCGGCGGCGAAAGGCGGCGATATAGGCGCTGACGTTGTCATAGCCACAGGCGTCGGCCACCTCGCCGACCGCTGCGCCGCGTGATAATCCCTCCAGTGAACGCAATACCCGCGCCTGCTGGCGCCACAGCGCAAAGCTGATGCCGGTTTCCTGCTGAAAGCGGCGGCTCAGGGTGCGCGGGCTGAGCCCGGCCCAGGCGGCCCAGTCGCGCTGGCTGCGCAGGCTGGCGGGATCGTTCAGCAGCGCCCGGGCGATGTTCAGCAACCGGGCGTCCTGCGGCAGCGGCAATTGCAACGGCGCGCGGCTTGCCGCATGCATTTCGTCCAGCAGCACCTGCAGTAGCCGCCGTTGCGGCGCACTCAGCGGGCCGGCGGGGAACTGCGCGATGCGCTCCACCAGGGCCTGCAACAGCGCAGAGGCCGTGAACAGCTGCGGCTGCGGCGGCATCTCCGGCACGCTTTCCACCGGCAGATACAAACTCCAGCCCGCCACGTCGCCGCAGGCCAGCGCCTGATGGGCGCATCCCGGCGGCAGCCAGCCCAGCGTACCGCCGGTGATCGCCCATTGCCGGCCCGGGAGTTCCATTGCCAGCATGCCGCGCGTCAAGAGATAGATCTGGCCGCCTTCGTGTCGGTGCCAGGGCGTCAGGTGTTTTTTTTCATGCTGAAGGCGTTGGCTGCGGATCTGCGTCATGTTGGCCGTTTAACGTTATTGAAAGTCTTAGTGCGGTTATTATGCCATCGCCTGGCCGGGATAGGATCGCCATTCCCCCCATTTCGGAGAAACGTGATGACTCAACTTACCCCGCTGAACCTGGTGCTCGATACGCTGCAGCAGGTGATCGCCAGCCCGGAGCATCGGCCGACGCAGCTCGCCGCCCGTTTCAGCGCAGGCTACCGCCAGCAGGTGGATGGCAAGGTGCTGAACTTCGAGCAGTTTGAGCAGCATATGGCGCTGCTGAAGCGGCAAACCCGCCGCATGACGCTGAGCGTGATCGCGGCGGCGGAGCAGGGCGAGGCGGTGCTGACCCACCATCTGGTCGAGGTGGAAAAGCGCGACGGTTCCCGCAGCCGCGTGCGGGTGCTGGCGCACTTCACCGTGCGTGAAGGGCGCATTTGCGCCTGCGACGAACTGACCGAGCTGTTGACGGGCGCCCCCGGCGATCGCGATCTCGGCTCGCGCGTGCCGGAATGAGGGCGGCTGCTATACTTGCTACTGTGTGAAACACACGGGAGAACGGCATGCGCGAAAATGACCAACCTGCTTATCCACGAAGCGCCCGCGTCGTAGAGGTGTTTCGAGGCGACCCGAACCTGCATCTGCGCCGTTTTGAGGTGCGCACCGACGACATTGAGCCGAATACGTTGCTCAGTGAACATGAAACCGAGCAGGAAGCGCTCGACGCCAAGCACCGCTATGAGGACGAGGCGTTAGAGCTCTGACCTGCAGCCCAGCGGAAACCGGCGTCAGGCCGGTTTCCTGTTATTCCCGCCTTAGCACATATTTCCCAGAACAATATTGATAATGATAATCATTTATGTGATTTTTATCGCCCCTATTGGGTGTTTCACTTCTGGGAAAAGAGATGTCCAATTCCGAGTTGCAGGCGCTATTTCTGCGCCACATGCGGCCGCTGCAAGCCTATTTGAATGCCAAACTGCGCGACCCTCAGCTGGCCGCGGATTTGGCGCAGGAAAGTTTTACCCGTCTTACCGAGCAGTATCCGCAGGGTAACATTCTCGATATCGAGGCTTACCTGTATAAAACCGCCAAGAATCTGATGCTCGACCATCTGCGCCAGCAGCAGCGGCGGCAGACCGAAGCGGTCGAAGACGACATTCTGGCACAGTATCCCTCCGGTGAACCGGCGCTTGAACAACTGGCGATCGATAGCCAACTGTTGCAGCTGTTGCAGCAGGCGCTGGCGGGCATGCCGCCGCGCACGCAGCAGATTTTCCGCCTTAACCGGCTCGACGGGCTGACCCAGGCGCAGGTGGCGGCGCAGCTGGGGGTGTCGCTCAGCACGGTGGAAAAACACCTGGCCAGCGCGCTGGAGCAACTGATGGCGCGGATGGAAGAACAATAATGGCAATTTTTTTACGGGTTTATCCGCCCTCAGACGTCTTAACCTATAACCAGAAAAAACAGAGGTCTATGCCATTATGAAACCGCTAACCGCACAGGCGCGACAGCAGGCGGCCGCCTGGGCCGTGCGCCTGGCCGAAGAGACGCTGCCAGCCGATCGGCGGCAAGCGCTGGACGCCTGGCTGGCCGATGATCCGCAGCATCCGGCGGCGCTGCGTCAGGCTCGCCTGCTTTGGGCGACGCTGGGGCAGCTGCCGCCAGAGCAGCGGCAGGCGCTACAGCCGCAGGTGGCGGCGCTGAAAACGCCCTCTCGCCATCGATGGCCCCGCTGGGCGGTGGCGGCTGCGGTGGCGATCGCCGTTTCCTTCGGCGTTTATCGCGGGCCGGATCTGTGGAGCGGCCTGCAGGCGGATTATCAAACCGTTCGCGGCGAGGTGCGCGAAGTCGCGCTACCGGACGGCAGCCGGGTGGCGCTGGACAGCGGCAGCGCGATCGCGCTGGCGTATTCTGCAGACGAGCGCAAGGTGCGGCTGCTGCGCGGTACCGCCTATTTTATCGTCGCGCCGCTGGGCGGGTCGGAACGTCGCCCGTTCAGGGTGGAGGCGGAAAACGGCGTTACGCAGGCGCTGGGCACCGAGTTCAGCGTGGCGCGCACCGGGCAGGGCGTAGACGTCAGCGTGCATCAGCACAGCGTGCGGGTGACGCTCGAGCGCGGCGAGCGCTCGCTGGTGGTCGCGCAACGTCAGGCGGCGCATTACCGCAGCGGCCTGCTGTGGCTGACGAGGCAAACGGCCGGCGATGACGCCTGGCGGCGCGGCTGGCTGGTGATCGACCGCCAACCGCTGACGCAGGCGCTCGCGCAGCTCAATCGCTATCGCGAAACCCGCATCGTGGCGGTCAATCCCGCGCTAAGAGCGCGCACGGTGAGCGGCGTGTTCGCGCTCAATAAACTCGACGACGGCGTCGGCGCCATTCGTCAGGAACTCTCCGCCCGCCAACTGAATCTCCCCGGCATCACATTGCTTTACTGAGCGGCTAAAGGCGGGCCGGGATGCCCGTTTCGCCGCTATTTTCACTTTCTGTAAAAAATCTTTACGGGTTTTTGCCTCCCGGAACGTCCTTATGTTTAAACGAGATTGATTTCCATTATCACTTAGTTTGGCATTCTTTCGGGTGGAACACACACGCATGTTTATTCACAAGGGAACCACGCCGGCCGGCCGATTGGCCACGGCGGTACGCGCCGCGCTGGCGGCGATGATGCTGACTCAGCCGGCGGTAGCGCTCGCCGCCCAGGCTGATGCGAGCAGCGCGCAGGCCGCACAGCAAAAGAATTTCAACATTGCGGCGCAGCCGCTGCAGAGCGCCATGTTGCGCTTCGCCGAGCAGGCCGATATGCAGGTATTTTTCGACGAGGTGAAGCTCGACGGCATGCAGGCGGCGGCGCTGAACGGCAGCATGAGCGTTGAACAGGGCCTGCGGCGCTTGATTGGCAACAATCCGGTGGCTTTCCGCCTGCAGCCGCAGGGGCAGATCGTATTGAGCCGGTTGCCAGCGGCAAACGGCGACGGTGGCGCGCTGGCGCTGGACAGCCTGACGGTGCTGGGCGCCGGCGGCATCAACGCCAACGATTGGGTTTACGACGAACCGCGCTCGGTCAGCGTCATCAGCCGCGAACAGATGGACAACCGCCCGGCGCGGCACGCGGCCGATATTCTGGAGCAGACTACGGGGGCCTATTCCAGCGTCAGCCAGCAAGATCCGGCGCTGTCGGTCAACATCCGCGGCATACAAGACTATGGCCGGGTGAACATGAACATCGACGGCATGCGGCAGAATTTTCAAAAGAGCGGCCATGGCCAGCGTAATGGCACCATGTACATCGATTCCGAACTGCTGTCCGGCGTGACCATCGACAAGGGCACCACCGGCGGCATGGGCAGCGCCGGCACGCTCGGCGGCATCGCCACCTTCAATACCGTCAGCGCGAGCGATTTCCTGGCGCCGGGCAAAGAGCTGGGCGGCAAGCTGCACGCCAGCACCGGCGATAACGGCACCCACTTCATCGGCAGCAGCATACTGGCATTGGGCAACGAAACCGGCGATATCCTGCTGGCCGCCAGCGAACGCCACCTCGGCGACTATTGGCCCGGCAACAAGGGCGATATCGGTAACATTCGTATCAATAATGACACCGGCAATTACGATCGCTACGCCGAGAGCATCAAGAACAACAAAATCCCCGACACAAATTACCGCATGCACTCGCGGCTGGCCAAGGTGGGCTGGAATCTGCCCGCCAATCAGCGCCTGCAGCTGAGCTATCTGCAGACCCAGACTGCGTCGCCGATCGCCGGCACGCTGACCAACCTGGGCACTCGCCCACCCTATGAACTGGGCTGGAAGCGCACCGGTTACAGCGACGTGATGGCGCGCAACGCGGCGTTTGATTACAGCCTGGCGCCGGAAGGCGTCGACTGGCTCGATTTTCAGGCCAAGCTGTATTACGTCGATACTCAGGACGACAGCGACACCTACAGCACCAGCTCGCTGCTGGACAACGGCTACGCGACGCGTACCCGGCTGCGTACCTATGGCGCGCAGGCGCAAAACACCTCGCGCTTCAGCCTGGCGCCGGGGCATGACTTCCGCGCCAACTACGGGTTGGAGTTCTATTACGACAAGGCGACCAGCGACTCTTCTCGTCAGGGCATGGAAGGGGTGACGCCGGCCGGCAACCGTTCGGTCGCCAGCCTGTTCGCCAACCTGACCTACGACTACGACGGCTGGCTGACGTTGGAGGGCGGGCTGCGTTACGACCGCTATCGCCTGCGCGGCCAGACCGGCCTGAGCTATCCGGATTTGGGCAAGGATGGGCAACGCTACACGATTGACAATCCTTGCAAAGCGCTGCGTCTGACCGGCTGTTCAACCACCACCCGCGAAGATTGGGACGTGGATCGCGATCAGGGCAAGCTGTCGCCGACGCTGGCGGTGGCGGTGCGTCCCGGCGTGGAGTGGCTGGAGCTGTATTCCACCTACGGCAAATCCTGGCGGCCGCCGGCGATCACCGAAACGCTGACCAACGGCAGTGCGCACGGCTCCTCCACGCAATACCCCAACCCGTTTCTGCAGCCCGAGCGCTCGCGCGCCTGGGAAGTCGGGTTCAACGTGCAGCAGCCGGATCTGTGGTTTGAGGGCGATCGGCTGGTGGCCAAGGTGGCCTACTTCGACACCAAAGTGGATAACTACATCAACCTGGCGATAGACCGCAATAAACCGGGGCTGGTGCAGCCGAGCATCGGCAATGCCGCTTACGTCAACAACCTGTCGAAAACCCGCTTCCGCGGGCTGGAGTACCAGCTCAACTATGACGCCGGGGTGTTCTACGCCGATCTGACCTACACCCACATGATCGGCAAAAACGAGTTCTGCTCGAACAAAGCCTGGCTGGGAGGACGCCTGCGCTATGGCGACGGTTCGCGCCGCGGCAACTTCTATGTTGAACCGGATGCCGCGTCCAATGATGCCGTCACGTGCGACGGGGGCTCGCAGTTCGGCACTGCCGCCTATCTGCCGGGCGATCGCGGCTCGGTCACGCTGGGCGGCCGCGCTTTCGATCGCAAGCTGGACGCCGGGGTGACCGTGCGCTTCGCGCCGGGCTATCAGGACAGTTCGGTGCCGTCCAACTACCCGTACCTGGCCGACTGGCCGAAGTACACCCTGTTCGATCTGTATGCCAGCTACAAGCTGACCGACAGCCTGACGCTGCGCGGCTCGGTGGAGAACCTGACCAACCGCGCCTACGTCGTCAGCTACGGCGAGACGCTGGCCAACACGCTGGGGCGCGGCCGCACCGTGCAGGGCGGGGTGGAATACCGTTTTTAAGCAGTAAAAGGGCGTTGCTCATTCTTGAGCACAAGGGCGGCCTCGCAAGGGGCGCCATTCATCAATGGAGATAGAGAAATGGCATTTTCAGTCAACTATGACAGCAGCTTCGGCAGCTACAGCATCCATAACTATCTGAACGAGTGGGCGTCGTCATTTGGCGATATCAACCACACCAACGGTAACGTCACCGACTCCAACAGCGGCGGCTTCTATGGCGGCAGCCTGTCCGGCAGCCAATACGCCGTGACCAGCACCGCCAACAACGTTACCTCGTTCGTGGCGGGCGGCAACCTGACCTACACCTTGTTCAATGCCCCGGCGCACACCCTGTACGGCCAGCTGGATTCGCTGTCGTTCGGCGACGGCCTGAACGGCGGCGGCTCCACGCCGTACAACATCCAGGTGCCTGACGTCAGCTTCGGCGGCCTGAACCTCAGCAGCCTGCAGGCGCAGGGCCACGATGGCGTGGTGCACCAGGTGGTGTACGGCCTGATGTCCGGCGATACCGGCGCGCTGGAAACCGCGCTGAACGGCATCCTCGACGACTACGGCCTGAGCGTCAATTCCACCTTCGATCAGGTGGCGGCGGCGACGGCGGTGGGCGTGCAGCATGCCGACAGCCCGGAACTGCTGGCGGCCTGATCGCGGCCGTTTGCCCGCCGGCGCCGCGCGCCCCGGTGGGCATTTTCTCGTTTTTAGCCGATGGAAAACGCCATGAAAAACGCCGTCAGGCGCGGAGAAGTGATGAGCGTGCTGGCCGCATACCGGCGCGGATTTTGGGGCATCGCGCTGTTTACCGCGGTGATCAACCTGCTGATGCTGGCCCCGGCGCTGTACATGCTGCAGGTCTACGATCGCGTGTTGCCGTCGGGCAACCGCATGACGCTGGCGATGCTGACCCTGATGGTGGTCGGCCTTTACCTGTTTATGGGGCTGCTGGAGTGGGTCCGCAGTCAGGTGGTGATCCGCCTCAGCGCCCAGATGGATATGCGCCTGAATCAGCGGGTCTACGACGCCGCCTTCGAAACCAATCTGAAAACCGGCAACCCGCTGGCGGGACAGGCGCTGAACGATCTGACCAACCTGCGCCAGTTCGCCACCGGCAATGCGCTGTTTGCGTTCTTCGATGCGCCCTGGTTCCCGGTTTATCTGCTGGTGGTGTTTCTGCTCCACCCCTGGCTTGGCGCGTTGGCCAGCGCCGGGGTAATCGTGCTGGTGCTGCTGGCCTGGCTCAACCAGCGGGTGTCGCAGGCGCCGCTCGCGGAGGCCGGCCGGGTCGCGCTGAGCGCCACGCAGCAGGCCAACGGCAACCTGCGCAACGCCGAAGCCATTGCCGCCATGGGGATGCTGACCGACTTGCGTCTGCGTTGGCTGCGGCAGCATCAGCAGTTCCTGCTGTTGCAGAACCGCGCCAGCGAGAAAATCGCCGCCGTCACCGCCTGGTCGAAAACCGTGCGGCTGGCGCTGCAGTCGCTGATGTTGGGCTGCGGCGCGCTGCTGGCGGTCAACGGCGACATTACGCCGGGCATGATGATCGCCGGATCGATCCTGATCGGCAGGGTGCTGGGGCCGATCGATCAGCTGATCGGCGCCTGGAAGCAGTGGTCGTCGGCGCGCCAGTCCCTGCAGCGGCTGGAGGTGATGCTGGCCGCCAACCCGCCGCAGGCGGCGAGCCTGCCGCTGCCGGCCCCCAATGGCACCTTGACCGTGAATCAGCTGGCCGCCAGCGCGCCCGGCGGGAGCGCACCGGTATTGCACGGCGTCAGTTTTCGTCTGGAGGCCGGTGAGGTACTGGGCGTCATTGGCGCATCCGGCTCCGGCAAAACGCTGCTGATGCGCCAACTGGTCGGCGCGTTGACGCCGCTCAGCGGCGACGTGCGGCTGGACGGCGCGGATATCCGGCAGTGGGATAAACAGCAGCTGGGGCCGCATATCGGCTATTTGCCACAGGATATCCAGCTGTTCGCCGGTACCCTGACGGAAAACATCGCCCGCTTTGGCCAGGTTGACGCCGAGAAGGTGGTGACCGCCGCCGCGCTGGCCGGCGTGCACCAATTGATCCTGCATTTGCCCAAAGGGTATGAAACTGAGCTGGGTGAGGGCGGCAGCGGCCTGTCCGGCGGCCAGCGTCAGCGCGTGGCGCTGGCGCGCGCGCTGTACGGTTCTCCGGCGTTGGTAGTGCTGGATGAACCGAATGCCAACCTCGATCGTGAAGGGGAAGAGGCGCTGCAGCGGGCGATCGAAGCGTTGAAGGCGCGCGGCACCACCATCGTGTTAGTGACTCACAAACCGGCGATCCTGGCGACCACCGACAAATTGCTGGTGCTGGCCGCTGGCCAGGTGCAGCACTTCGGCCCCAGTGACGCCATCCTGAAAAAGTTGCCTGGTTTTGCGCCCGCTGCCGTACCGGCCAACGTCGGCCGCAGCAGCGGTGGCTTCAACGTCAACTACGCCAACTTTGCCAAAACGGCCAGCGGTGAACGAAAAGTATGAGCAATCAGAGTGTGATCCCCGGCGATATCGACGCCCTTTCCCGGCAGTTCGACGAAGGGCGCCATCTGCGGCTCGGCGGCTGGCTGGTGCTGTTGGGGTTTGGCGGTTTCCTGCTGTGGGGGCTGTTGGCGCCGCTGGACAAAGGCGTACCGGTCTCCGGCAGCGTGGTGGTGGCCGGTAACCGCAAGGCGGTACAGCACCCGAGCGGCGGCGTGGTGTCGCAAATTCAGGTGCATGAAGGCGACCGGGTTCACGCCGGGCAGGTGCTGCTGCTGATGGATACCGTCGACAGCCGCACCCAGCGCGATGCGCTGCGCAGCCAGCAGTTGAGCAACGCCGCGCAGCGGGCGCGGCTGCAGGCCGAGCGCGACGGCCTGCAGGCGATCGCTTTCCCGGCATTGCTGCAAGCGCGGCGGGAGGAGCCGGAGGTGATGTCGTTGATGCTGTTGCAACAGCAGCTGTTCACCAGCCGCCGTGCGGCGTTGCAGAGCGAGCTGGCGGCGATCGCGGAGAGCATCGCCGGATCGCAGGCGATGCTGGAGGGGATCCGGCAGTCTTACGCCAGCAAACAGCGGCAAAAGGCCATGTTGCAGGAGCAGCTGGGCGGCATGCGCAAGCTGGCGGCGCAGGGGTATGTGGCGCGCAACCGGCTGTTGGATCTGGAAGGACAGTATGCGCAGATTGACGGCCAGGCATCCGAGGATACCGGCAATATCGGCCGCCTGGGGCGCCAGATCCTGGAGCTGAAGCTGCGGGCGATCCAGAGGCGGGAAGAGTATCAGAAAGAGGTCAGCAGCCAGCTGGCCGAGGTGCGGATGAAGCTGGACGAACTGGATAACCGCCTGGCCAAGGCGGAGGCCGATCTGGGCCATACGCAGGTGAAAGCGCCGGTGGCGGGCACCGTGGTGGGGCTGAGCGTGTTCACCGAAGGCGGCGTGATCGGCGCCGGTCAGCAGCTGATGGAGATCGTGCCCAGCGATCGGGGGCTGCAGGTGGAGGCGCGTATCCCGGTCGAGTTGATCGACAAGGTGCAGGTGGGGCTGCCGGTCGAGCTGTTGTTCTCGGCGTTTAACCAAAGCACCACGCCGCGCGTCGAGGGCGAAGTGACGCTGGTCGGGGCCGATCGCCTGACCGACGAGAAAAGCGGCGCGCCCTATTACAGCGTGCGCGCCAAGGTCAGCGAAGAAGGGTTGCAACGTTTGAACGGGTTGGAAATCCGCCCGGGGATGCCGGTTGAAGGCTTCATCCGCACCGGCGAGCGTTCGATGATGAACTACCTGTTTAAACCGCTGACCGATCGCCTTCATCTGGCCTTGACGGAAGAGTGAGCATGTCGGTTTCGCCGCTGCCTTTCGCCGCACCCGGCGCTGCCATGCCCTGGCGCCGTTGTCTGGTGCTGGTGCTGGCGCTGCATCTGCTGGGCGTGGCGTTGTTCTGGCCCTGGTGGGATAAGGCTGAGCCGCAGTGGGTGCCGCCGCCTGCGGTCATGGTAGTGATGGCCGCCGCACCGCAGGCTCCGGCTGAGGTAAAACAACCGCCGGGGCAAAGGACGCCTCCGCCTCAGGTTGAACCGCCGACGCCCCCGGAGCCGTTGCCGACGTTGAAAGTGCCTGAAGCCGCGCGGCCGAACATCGCCGTACCGCCGAAGCAGAAAAAACCGCCCAAACCGGTGAAGAAAAACCCGCCGCCCCGCACGCCGCCGCAGGAGAGAACGATCGCGCCGCCGAAGGTTCAGGAGCAAAGCGTCGGTGCGCCGCCGCCGGGCCGGGCGGATAAAACGGCCGCGCCGCAAACTCGCCTGACGCCCTATGCGCAGGCGGGGGAGGACAACTGGCGCAGCCGCATCAGCGGCCGCCTGAATCGCTTTAAACGTTACCCCAAAGACGCATTGCGGCTGAAGCGCCAGGGCGTCGGGCAGGTGCGTTTCACGTTGGACAGGCAGGGCCATGTGCTGGCGGTGACGCTGGTCAGCAGCGCCGGGCTGCCGTCGCTGGATCGCGAAATCCAGGCGCTGGTCAAACGCGCTTCGCCGCTGCCCACGCCGCCGGCGGATGCCTACGTCAACGGCACGGTGGAATTGACGTTGCCGATCGATTTCAGTTTGCGCGGCGCGGGTTTTTGACGCGGTGGTTTCATGCCGACGCCTGGGCGTTGTGCACGGTAACCTTTGCCTCTGCGCCGCGATCGCATTTCGCGCGAAAAACCAGTGACAGATCAACCGCAATCCCCCAATATGGATTTTCCATACAAGATGATGACGCGGGTGCCAGTCTATGCTGAAAGTGAATGAGTATTTTGCCGGAAAAGTGAAGTCTATCGGTTTTGACAGTAGCAGCATCGGTCTTACCAGCGTGGGCGTGATGGAAGAGGGCGAATACACCTTCTCCACCGCGCAGCCGGAAGAAATGACGGTGATCACCGGGGCGCTGAAAGTGCTGCTGCCGGGCGCGCCGGACTGGCAGGTGTTTACGCCGGGCGAGAAATTCTTCGTGCCGGGGCACAGCGAGTTCAACCTGCAGGTGGCCGACGCAACCGCCTATCTGTGCCGCTACCTGAGCAAATAAAGGTTGCTCGTTAGGGGAATGCAGGGCTCAGCGAACGCTGGGCCCTGGTCGTTTCTGAGGCGGGATTAACGCTGGGCTTCGCCGCCGAGCGCTTCGATGGTGTTTTTGATCAACGCCGCCAGCTCGCTGGTCATCAGGATAAAGTCGGCGTCAAAGCGCTGGGCGAAGTCGTCGCGATCGATGTCGTCGTTCTGCTCGCGCAGCGTGTCGGCAAACTTCAGACGTTTTAATGAACCGTCGTCCGACAGCATCAGCTGAATGCGCTCCTGCCAATCCACCGCCAGCTTGGTCACCAGTTTGCCGGCTTCGATGTGCACCGCGATTTCGTCGCTGATCAGATTCTGTTTTTTGCAGCGGATCACGCCGCCTTCTTCCAGAATCGCTTTCAGTTCCGCTTCATCCTGAATGGCGAAGCCGGCCGGCATCTCGCCGGAACGCACCCATTCGGTCAGCGTCAGTTCGATCGGGCTTTCCATCGTCAGCGGCACCACCGGCAGCGAACCGAGGCTTTTGCGCAGCAGCGCCAGCGTATCTTCGGCGCGTTTGGCGCTGGCGGCATCGACCATGATCAGATCGTTGACGGTGTCGATCCACATGAAAGTCTGGTTGAAGCGGCTGAATGCGCGCGGCAGCAGGCTGTGCAGCACTTCATCCTTCAGCGCGTCCTTCTCGGTTTTCTTCAGTTTGCGGTGTTGTTCCGCCTCCAGGCGCTCAATCTTGGCCTGCAGCTCTTGCTTGATGACCGGCGACGGCAGGATTTTCTCTTCCTTGCGCGCGCAGATGACGATTTGGCCGTTGACCGCGTGCGTCAATGCATCGCTGTGCGAACCCATCGGGGAGACCCAGCCGGTCTTCGCCATGTCCTGGCTGCCGCACGGCGTGAAGGCGAACGCGCTGAGTTGTTTTTCCATTTCATCCGCGTTTAGCGCCACTTCGCGGCTCAAACGGTAAACCATCAAATTCTTAAACCACAGCATAATGTTATCCCAGGCTGGGCGTGCGTTCGGCACGCTGATTCGTCAAAAGCAGGGCGGCATGATAACGAATTGACGCTGAAAAATCGCCCCATTCTCTCTGAATTGCGTCGCTTTACGCAGCGAGAAAGGACGGGACGGAGGGTGGGAAACAGGTGATTCATTCGCGCGCTTACATTAGGCTGTGGCAACGCTGCGCGGCATCGAGGAGAAAAATACGTGCGCATTGGCATCGATTTGGGTGGAACGAAAATTGAAGTGATTGCGTTGGCGGACGACGGGCGGGAGCTGTTTCGCCATCGTATCGCCACGCCGCGCCATGACTACCGGCAAACTCTGGCGGCGATCGCCGGGCTGGTGAAACTGGCCGAGGATCATACCGGCGAACGGGGATCGGTCGGGATCGGCATTCCCGGCACGCTGTCGCCGTTTACCGGGCGGGTGAAAAACGCCAACTCGGTGTGGCTCAACGGCCAACCGCTGGACGAGGATCTTTCTGCGCTGCTGACGCGAGAGGTGCGCATCGCCAACGATGCCAACTGTCTGGCGGTGTCGGAAGCCACCGATGGCGCCGGCGCCGGCGCGAAAACCGTGTTTGCGGTTATCATCGGCACCGGCTGCGGCGCCGGCGTGGCGCTGAACGGCCAGGCGCATGCCGGCGGCAACGGCATCGCCGGTGAATGGGGGCACAATCCGCTGCCGTGGCAGGATGACGATGAGCTGCGTTACGCCCGCGAAGTGCTGTGTTACTGCGGCAAGCCGGGTTGCATCGAAACCTTTGTTTCCGGCACCGGTTTCGCCACCGACTATGCGCGCCTGAGCGGCAATGCGCTGCAAGGGCATGAGATCATGGCGCTGAGCGAGCGGGGCGATGCGTTGGCGGAGCAGGCGATTGGCCGCTACGAAATGCGGCTGGCGAAATCGCTGGCGCACGTGATCAACATGCTGGATCCGGATGTGGTGGTGCTCGGCGGCGGTATGAGCAACGTGGATCGTCTGTATCGCACGGTGCCGCAACTGGTGAAAGGCTGGGTGTTCGGCGGCGAGTGTGAAACGCCGATCCGCAAGGCCGTTCACGGCGACTCCAGCGGCGTGCGCGGTGCGGCCTGGCTGTGGCCGCAACAGCAGCGCTAAGCGTTGCAACAAAGCGCGAGGCTGCTCGCGCTTTAAACCCTTCACTGTACAAAAACTGGACGGCGCTTTATGCTTTAGCTAACTTAGCTAAGGAGGACGCGTATGCCGATTCAGGCCAATATGCACGAAGCCAAATCCAATCTGAGCCAGTTGGCGGACAGAGCCGCGGAGGGAGAAACCGTGATTATTGCAAAAGCAGGGAAGCCGTACGTACAGCTGGTCGCCATCAAGGGGGAAGCGCGCCGCCCTGGCGCCGCCAAGGGCAGGTTCACCGTGCCGGCGGATTTCAACGCCGGGGATGCGGCCATTGCGGCGTTGTTTGAGGGCGATGAATGAAGCGCCTGTTGCTGGATACCCACGCGTTGCTGTGGTGGCTGATCGACGACGCCTGCCTGGGCGTGAACGCCAAAAGGCAGATCGCCGATCCGGGCAATGCGGTGTACGTCAGCGCGGCCAGCATTTGGGAGATCTCGATCAAGCAGGCGCTGGGCAAACTGGCGCTGCCGGAAGACATCTTTGCGATCATCGAGGCCGAGGATTTTCTGTCTTTGCCGATGGACGCCTTTCACTGCCAACAGGCCGGGCAGCTGCCGCCCCATCATCAAGATCCTTTCGATCGCATGCTGATCGCACAGGCGCAGGCCGAGGGGCTGACGCTGATCTCCGCCGACGCGGTGTTTCCGCAGTACGGCGTGCGGGTGGCGGACGCCCGCCGTTAAGCCGGCTTTTCCTCGCTTTCGCTGCGCACCCGTTCGATATGAATGGTCAGAAACATCATCTCTTCCGTGGTGAGCTGATGCTGATAGTGCTTTTCGATGTGGCGGTTGATCTTACCGGCGCAGGCGAATGACTCGGGGTACTTCTCTTTCACCACCTGATACAGCGAATCGTCGTCGCTGTCGACGTAGTTTTTCCCCAGCAGCCGTTGGGCGAAAAATTTCAAGTGGGTGACGAACCGGTGGTAGCTCAGGGATTCCTCGTTGTAATCAAAGCGGAAATGGTACTTGACCAGGTTGAGGATCTCTTGCATCACGCGGGTAATGTGCAGCGTGTTGTGCATCTCGTCGTTAAGCTGAGCGTTGACCAGGTGCAGGGCGATAAATCCGGCTTCGTCCTCCGGCAACACGGTATCCAGCCGCTGTGCGATCAGGGCCAGCGCCTCCAGCCCGACGGCGAATTCGGCCGGATAGAGTTTTTTAATCTCCCACAGCAGCGCATTCTTGATATCCAGCCCTTGCGCATGGCGCTGCAGGGCGAAGTGGATGTGATCGGTCAGCGTGATGTAGACGATGTTATGCAGCTTGCCCGGCAGGCGTTCGCGGGCGAGGGTGATGATTCTGTCGGCGGTGGTGACGCAGGCCAATGGGATCTCGGCGAGCAGCTCTTTATAGCGCTCGGCGATTTCTCCGCCGTTATGGGTGAAGACCTTTTCGATCAGGCTTTCGTCCAGCGTATCGCCGGGCTTCTTTTTAAAGCCGATTCCTTTTCCCATCACCACCGTCTCTGCCTGACGGTCGTCCAGCGTAATCACCACGTTATTATTGAGTATTTTAGCGATTTTCATGGTTTTTCCCGGTGTTTCAGCATCCTGAAAACGAAAAAACCTGACGCCCGGAAGCGATCCCGGGCGTCAGGTTTTGCCTGTATTTTATCTTTCTGCCCTGCGGCCTGAGCGGCGGAGGGGATACAGTAACAATCCTGTTATGCTGGCATAATAACCCGTGCCTGCCGCGGCTCAACGCTTTTCACCGCGGAGTGCCGCCGCGGTCACACTTCTGCGCCGCGCGCGGCGGGATCATTCCAGCCTGAAGTGCGCCTCCAGCCGGCTGACGCCAAGCCCGTTGACCTTTTTCACTTTGATTTGCACCGGAATACGCTCTTTCATCGCCTCGACGTGGCTGATCACGCCAATGGTTTTACCGGAAGCATTCAGGCTGTCCAGCGCGTCCAGCGCGGTATCGAGGGTTTCGGCGTCCAGCGTGCCGAAGCCTTCGTCGAGGAACAGCGAGTCGATGCTGGTTTTGTGGCTAACCAGATCGGACAACGCCAGCGCCAGCGCCAGGCTGACCAGGAAGCTCTCGCCGCCGGACAGGGTGCGGGTATCGCGCAGCGCATCGGCCTGCCAGGTGTCCACCACCTGCAGCTCCAGCGCGTCGCTGGTTTTGCGCTGCAGCAGGTAGCGCCCGTGCAGCCGGCCGAGCTGCCGGTTGGCCAGATAGACCAGATGATCGAGCGTCAGCCCCTGAGCGAAACGGCGGAACTTGTCGCCTTCTTTCGAGCCGATCAGCTGGTTGAGGTAGCTCCAGTCGTCGTAGTCTTGCTGGCTGCGGGCGATTTGCTCGAACAGCGCCTGTTGATTGAGACGACGGGCGGCGTCGCTTTCCAGCTGGTTGCGCAGTTCGCCCTGGCTCAGCTGCAGCGCCTTCAACTGCTGTGCCAGCTCGGCCAGCGATTGGGTGAGCGCGTCGAGATCCGCGTTGGCTTCATCCAGCCCTTCAGGGAGGTTCAGCCGATGCTGCTCCAGCGTTTGCGTCGCCTGAGTCAGCAGGGCCGCAGCCTCTACCTGCCGCTGTTGCAGTTGCTCTTTGCGCTGCTGCAATTCGCGGCGCAGGGCGTCGTCCAGCAGCGCGGCGGCGAAGGCGGTTTCATCGGCGAATTCGCTGTCGGCCAGCGCCTGCTGCCATTGCTGCTGCGCCTGCTGCAGCCGTTCCTGCATTTGGGTGTGCTGTTGTTGTAACCCGGCCTGTTGGCCGGCCAGGCGTTCGCGCAGCTCCTGCGCCTTTTGCCACTGCTCGGCGGCCTGCAAGCAAGCCTGTTCACAGGCGGTTTGTTTGGCGCGCAGCTGTTCCCGCACCTCGGCGACCCGCTGTTCGCCGAACAGCGCCAACCGCTGCGTACGCCGCTCGGCGAGGGTTTTCTCGCCTTCCTGCCAGCGTTGTTGCAGGTCTTGCTGCTGTTGCAGGCTGTCGGCATGGGTTTTCTGCAGCAGCGTAAAGCGCTCTTCGAGCAGCGCCAGCTGTTGCTGCGCCTGCTGCTGCTGCGTTTGCAGAGCGATGAGCGCGTCTTTCGCCTGCTGTACCGCCTGCGCCGCCTGTTCATGCTGCTGCAGCGCCTGTTGCCCGCGCCGTTCTTCGTCGTCGCAGCCGTTCAGCCAGGCGCTGAGTTGCTCGCCATCCGCCAGCGTAAAGTCGAACGCCAGCGGTGCGCTGAGCTGCCGCCACTGCTGCTGTTGGGCAGCCAGCTGCTGTTCATCCTGAGCGATGGTTTGCTGTTGGCGCTGCAACTGCTGTTGCAGGTTGTCGTAACGGGCTCGCAGCTCGACGCCTTGTTTTTGCAATGCTTCGGTCTGGACTTTCATTTGCTCCAGACGTTGCGCAGTTTCTGACAGTTTTACCTCTTGGTATTGCTCTACCGCCGGATGCTCGCATGAGCCGCACAGCGGGCAGGGGGCGCCGGGTTGCAAACGGGCGCGCTCGGCCTCCAGACCCACGATCCGTTGTTCCAGCGCATAGGTTTTTTCAACATCGGCCTGGTGTGCTTTCTGCTGCTTAAATTGCTGACGGATGAGTTCTAGCTGTGGCTCCAACTGGGTCAGTTCATGTTGACCGATGTTTAGCTCTTGCCGCTGCTGTTCCAGCCGTTTAACGATTTGCTGCGACAAAGAGGATAGAGTAAACAGCTGCTGGCGCGTTGGGCGCAGGTCTGCCAGGGCGCTCAGGCGCTGGCGCAGCGGGGCCAGCGGCGTTTTCGCCTCCAGTGCCTGCTGCTGTTGCTGTTGAGCGGCCAGCGCATCACTCAGCGCATTCAACTGCTGCTGAAACTGTGCGGCCTGCGTTGTCAGCTGGCTGCGCTGAGCGGTGAGCTGCTCCAGCGTCGTTTGCTGCTGGGCGCACTGCTGCGCGGCGGCATCGACGGCCTGTCGCCGTTCGGCCTGTGTCGACTGCAGTTGGGCTATTTGGTGGTCAAGCGGAGCGACTTGCTCATCGATCAGCTGTTGCTGCTGCCGCATATGCTCGGCATGGGTTTGCTGCGCCAGGCGGGCTTTTTCCACCGCCTGCTGCAGCGGTGCCAGCTGCGCCGAGTGCTGTTCCTGTTGCTGCGTCAGCTGGGCAGCCTGCTGTTGTATCGTTTGTAGCTCGGTGCGGCAGCGATCGCGTTCGCCGCGCAGCGGCCGCAATTTCTCGGCCGGTTCGCTGAGCGCCAGCCGCTGCAACTGCGGGGCGGCCTCGGCCTGCTCGCGCTGGGCGGTTTCCAGCCGCCGTTGACCCTCGTTTTGCTGTTGCCGGAGGCGTTGCCATTGCTGCAGCCAGCTCAGCGCCTGTTGCTGTTGCTGAGTTTGCTCGCCGAGAGCACTTTCCTGCGCGCTCAGCGCCGTCAGCTGTTCAGTCAGGGAGTGGCGCTGTTCATCATTCAGCAACTCGATGCCGCTGGCGCGCTGGTGCAACGCATCCAGGTCGGTTTTGGCCTGCTTGTGCGACTCGAACACCTGTTCGGACAACCGCCCGTAGATTTCGGTGCCGGTCAGCTCTTCCAGCAGCTCGGCGCGATCGTTGGCGTCGGCGTTGAGGAACGCGGCAAACTGCCCTTGAGACAGCATCATCGATTTGGTGAAGCGGCCGAAGTCCAGCCCGGTGATGGCGGCGGTGATCTCCAGCTTGTCGCGTACCTTATCCGCCAGGATCTTGCCGTCCTCGCGGCGCGCCAGTTCGACCTTCGGCGCCTGCAGATTGCCGTCCGGCGCATTTTTGGCGCGGCGCTGGCTCCAAAAGGCGCGATAGCCGATGCCCTTGACCTCGAATTCGACCTCCGCCAGCGACTCGGCGGTGTGGCGGGTCATCAGCTCATTCTGGCTCGGCGTGACGTTGAGGCGCGGCGTTTGGTGATACAGCGCCAGGCAAATGGCGTCCAGCAGGGTGGTTTTGCCCGCGCCGGTCGGGCCGGTAATGGCGAACAGGCCGTTGCTGGCGAAAGGCTCGGCGGTGAAGTCAATTTTCCATTCGCCCTGCAGCGAGTTGAGGTTTTTTAACCGCAGGCTGAGGATCTTCATGAATTCGTCTCCTCGGCGTTATGCTGCACCGCCTCGACCACCTGGCGGAACATCTGGCGCATCCGCTGTTGACGCGTTTCGGGCATCTCAGCCTCCTGCGCCAGGCGCCGTTCGAACACTTCGTTGACGCTCAGCTCGTTCAGCGTTTCCTTATCCTGCTGCGCAATCGCCTGGCGGCGCTGCTCTTTGCTGCGCCGTAGCAGCACCACTTCCACTGGCAGCTCATCCGCCAGCAGCTGGATGCGGCGCTGGATGTCGCTGAGGTAGTCCTGCGTCGCCACTTCGATATCCAGCCACACCGGCCGCTCGCCGGCATAGTCGGCAAATTGCCGCAGCTGCCGTTCGATCTCGGCCAGATCGCCTTTGATCAGCTGCATGGGCTGGAACTGCGGGATCGTTAACGCGTCAACCCGCTGCAGGGTGCCGTCGGCGAAATCCACCAGGAAGACGCTTTTGGCTTTGCCCAGCTCATCGAAGCTGAGCGGGATCGGCGAGCCGCTATAGCGAATATGCTCCGATTTGGCGACGTTCTGCGCGCGGTGAATGTGGCCCAGCGCGATATAGTCGGCGGGTGGGAAAGCCTGCGCCGGGAAGGCGTCGAGGGTGCCGATATAGATGTCGCGCACCGAGTCGGAGGTGGTGACGCCGACGGTGGTCAGGTGGCCGGTGGCGACGATCGGCAGCGGCAAGCCCAGCTGGTCGCGGCGCTCGCAGGCCGCCTGATACAGCGTCTGATAATGTTCGGCGATGGCTTCCTGCAGCGCCTGCTGTTTCTGTGCGCCGGATTCGCCGGCGCGGCTGGTGAGCAGATCGCGCGGCCGCAGGAACGGAATGGCGCACAGCACCGCGCCCGGCTGGCCGTCGCGCCGGTTCAGCACCACGATTTGCTGTTCCGGAGCGCCCTGCGCGCTGGCGATCACCGTGGTGTTCAGGCAGGAGAGTAGCTCCCGCGATTCGTTCAGCGTCGCCACCGAGTCATGGTTGCCGCCCAGCACCACCAACTGGCAGCCGGTGCGCTGCAGTTCCACCACGAAGCGGTTGTACAGTTCGCGGGCATAGCTGGGCGGTGAGCCGGTATCGAACAGATCCCCGGCGACGATCAGCGCATCCACCTGTTGCTGTTCGATCTGTTCGATCAGCCAGTTCAGAAAAGCCTGGTGCTCGGCGGCGCGGCTTTTGGTGAAAAAGTACTGGCCAAGGTGCCAGTCAGAGGTGTGGATCAGGCGCATGACACTCCCGGATGCAAAGATAATGGCGATGATTATAAAGGCCGCGGCGGCGGCTGTCCTGGCGCAATGATGATGACAACCGGATGATTTTTCTTTACTGCGGGAAATAATCGCTATGCTTACTGCCTATAACAGCCGGTTTTTTTCATAAAAGTGTCACAAAACTGACGCATAATGGCGCCCGAAAAGTCGCTAACACATTGGCAGGATTGACGATGGCAAGACGCATACTGGTGGTGGAAGACGAAGCGCCGATCCGTGAGATGGTGTGCTTTGTGTTGGAACAAAATGGTTACCAACCGTTGGAAGCCGAGGATTATGACAGCGCCGTGACGCGTCTGTCTGAGCCGTTCCCTGATTTGGTGTTGCTTGACTGGATGTTGCCCGGCGGTTCCGGCATTCAGTTTATCAAACATATGAAGCGCGAAGCGCTGACCCGCGATATTCCGGTCATGATGCTGACCGCGCGCGGCGAAGAAGAAGACCGGGTGCGCGGCCTGGAAGTGGGGGCTGATGATTACATCACCAAGCCGTTCTCGCCCAAGGAGCTGGTGGCGCGCATCAAGGCGGTCATGCGACGCATTTCACCGATGGCGGTGGAGGAGGTGATTGAAATGCAAGGGCTGAGCCTGGACCCGTCCTCCCACCGCGTGATGGCGAACGATCAGGCGCTGGACATGGGGCCGACCGAGTTCAAGCTGCTGCACTTCTTTATGACCCACCCGGAGCGGGTTTATAGCCGTGAGCAGTTGCTTAATCACGTCTGGGGCACTAACGTTTATGTGGAAGACCGTACCGTTGACGTGCATATCCGTCGGCTCCGCAAAGCGTTAGAAACCAGTGGGCATGATAAAATGGTTCAAACCGTTCGGGGCACCGGCTACCGGTTCTCAACGCGCTACTGATCGCGCCGCGCTGGAGAATATGCCGTGTTAGAACGTCTGTCGTGGAAGAGGCTGGCTCTGGAGCTGGCTCTTTTTTGTTTGCCCGCCTTACTGCTGGGGCTGATTTTCGGTTATCTGCCCTGGTTCCTGCTGGCCTCCGCGCTGGCTGCGCTGGTGTGGAATTTCTACAACCAGCTCAAACTCTCCCATTGGCTGTGGATCGACCGCAGCATGACGCCGCCGCCCGGCCGCTGGAGCTGGGAGCCGCTGTTTTATGGCCTGTATCAGATGCAGCAGCGCAACCGCCGCCGCCGGCGCGAGCTGGCGCTGCTTATCAAGCGCTTTCGCAGCGGAGCCGAATCGCTGCCTGACGCGGTGGTGATGACCACCGTCGAGGGCAACATCTTCTGGTGCAACGGGCTGGCGCAGCATCTGCTCGGCTTCCGCTGGCCGGAAGACAACGGCCAGCACATCCTTAACCTGCTGCGTTATCCGGAATTCAGCCACTATCTGCAACAGCAGGAGTTTTCGCGTCCGCTGACGCTGCAGTTGAACAACGAACACTACGTCGAATTCCGCGTGATGCCGTATTCCGAAGGGCAGTTGCTGATGGTGGCGCGCGACGTCACCCAGATGCGCCAGCTGGAGGGCGCGCGGCGCAACTTCTTCGCCAACGTCAGCCATGAGCTGCGCACGCCGCTGACCGTGCTGCAGGGCTACCTGGAGATGATGGGCGACGAAGAGCAGGACGGTTCGCTGCGCAGCAAGGCGCTCAGCACCATGCAAGAGCAGACCCGCCGGATGGACGGGTTGGTCAAGCAACTGCTGACGCTGTCGCGCATCGAGGCGGCGCCCAATGTCGACATGAACGAGCGGGTGGATATCCCGCTGATGCTGCGGGTGTTGCAGCGCGAGGCGCAATCGCTGAGCGGCGGCAATCATGAGATCACCTTCCGGGTGAACGAACAGCTCAACGTGTTCGGCAATGAAGACCAGTTGCGCAGCGCGGTGTCTAACCTGGTGTACAACGCGGTCAACCACACGCCAAAGGGCACCCATATCGAAGTGAGCTGGCAACAGACGGCGCATGGCGCGCAGTTCCAGGTCAGCGACAACGGGCCGGGCATCGCCGCCGAACACCTGCCGCGCCTGACCGAGCGTTTTTACCGCGTCGACAAGGCTCGCTCGCGCCAGACCGGCGGCAGCGGGCTGGGGCTGGCGATCGTCAAGCACGCGCTCAGCCATCACGACGCGCGGCTGGAGATCCTCAGCGAACCGGGGATCGGCACCCGCTTTATCTTTACCTTGCCCAATCGGTTGATTGTTCCCGCCGCTTTATCAGAGAATGCGGTGAAAAATTAACGCGAGACACCGGTATGACCCGAATAACCCGAGGGCTGTTGCTTTGCCTGGCGCTGCTGGCCGGACGCGGCGCGCTGGCGCAGCCTGACGGCATGTTGGCGGGCAACCTGTCCAGCGTCGGTTCCGACACGCTGGCGAATCTGATGGCGCTGTGGGCGCAGGATTTCAGCCAGCATTATCCCAACGTCAACCTGCAGATCCAGGCCGCCGGCTCCTCGACCGCGCCGACCGCGTTGGCCGCGGGCGCCGCGCAGCTCGGCCCGATGAGCCGGCCGATGAAGGCGGCCGAGATCTCGGCATTCGAACACCGTTACGGCTATGCGCCGCTGGCGGTGCCGGTAGCGGTGGATGCGCTGGTGGTATTGGTGCATCAGGATAATCCGCTGCGCGGCCTCAATCTGCAGCAGCTCGACCGCATTTTCTCCGCCACCCGGCGCTGCGGCGAAAGCCAGCCGCTGACGCGCTGGGGCGAGCTGGGTCTGCGCGGCGACTGGGCGTCGCGTTCGCTGCAGCGCTTTGGCCGCAACTCGGCGTCCGGCACCTATGGCTACTTCAAACTGCGCGCGCTGTGCGGCGGCGATTTTATGCCGCGCGTCAATGAGCTGCCCGGCTCGGCCTCGGTGGTGCAGGCGGTGGCCGGTTCGCTCAACGGCATCGGCTACGCCAGCATTGGCTTTCGCGCCAGCGGCGTGCGGCTGCTGCCATTGGCGGAGTCGGGAGAGGACTATGTCGCGCCTACCGCCGCCAACGTGCGCAACGATCGCTACCCGCTGTCGCGCTATCTGTATATCTACATCAACAAAGCCCCCCATCAACCGCTGGAGCCGCTGACCGCCGCGTTCCTCGATCGCGTGCTGTCGACACCAGGCCAGAGCCTGGTCAACCACGACGGCTATCTGCCGCTACCGCCGGCCACCCTGCAGAAGACCCGTCAGGCGCTGGGGTTGCCACTGCTCGCGCCGGCCATGGCGCAATAAGCGACAAAAAACGGCGCAATTTTCACCTTTTTTTATGGCGAAACGAAGCTCATACCACGCGAAAATCGGCTTTTCATTGGCGATTTCGAGCGGTAAAGCGATATATGCTTCACGTTTTGTGAATTCATTGTTCAAAAATGATACAAATCATGTAGTGTATATTTATTGATAACCAATATGATCGACTGGTGGCAAAAGTTTATATGGTCGATAGCTCTGCTTTTCGCCGTGCGTCTTGCCTTGAAGCGCTATAAACGTTTACCTTAGCCTTCGTTGTCGGATTAAACCTCCATTTTTATAACTCCTAAAATTTTGCCCATCTTTATGAGCGGCCACTTTCGAATAGGGACATAAACGCCGGATCGACTGCGTTTAGGGTGCTTATTTGGCGCGGCGACGATCGGGCATGCCGGCAACCGGGTGGGGCGTCACGCCACCACGCTATCGGACCCTTTTTTTCATTTGAACAGGCAACACGACATCGTATGAGTCATCGTTTAACGTCAAAAGATATCCTGGCACTGGGCTTTATGACCTTTGCCTTATTCGTCGGGGCCGGGAACATCATCTTCCCGCCGATGGTCGGTTTGCAGTCCGGTGAACACGTCTGGACTGCGGCGCTGGGCTTCCTGATCACCGCCGTGGGCCTGCCGGTCATCACCGTCATCGCGCTGGCACGCGTCGGCGGCGGCATCGACGCCCTCAGTTCGCCAATCGGCCGCGGCGCCGGCTTGCTGCTGGCGACCGTCTGCTACCTGGCCGTAGGCCCGCTGTTCGCGACGCCGCGTACCGCCACCGTGTCCTTCGAAGTGGGCATCGCCCCGCTGACCGGCGACGGGGCCATGCCGCTGTTCATCTATAGCCTGGTGTACTTCGCGCTGGTGATCGGCATCTCTCTGTATCCGGGCCGCCTGCTCGATACCGTCGGCCATGTGCTGGCGCCGCTGAAGATCGTCGCGCTGGCCGTACTGGGCATCGCCGCGCTGCTGTGGCCTGCCGGCGCGCCGATTCCGGCGACGACGGCTTATCAGAGCGTGCCTTTCTCCTCCGGCTTCGTTAACGGCTATCTGACCATGGATACGCTGGGCGCGCTGGTGTTCGGCATCGTTATCGTCAACGCGGCGCGTTCGCGCGGCGTGAAAGACGCCGGTTTGTTGACCCGCTACACCATTCTGGCCGGTTTGATCGCCGGCGTGGGCCTGACGCTGGTGTACCTGAGCCTGTTCAAACTGGGTTCCGGCAGCGGCGCGCTGGTGCCGGACGCCACCAACGGCGCGGTGATCCTGCACGCTTACGTTCAGAACACCTTTGGCGGCCTCGGCAGCTTCTTCCTGGCGGCGCTGATCTTCATCGCCTGTATGGTGACCGCGGTCGGCCTGACCTGCGCCTGCGCCGAGTTCTTCGCGCAATACCTGCCGTTCTCGTACAAGACGCTGGTATTTATCCTGGGCCTGTTCTCGATGGTGGTGTCCAACCTCGGCCTGAGCCACCTGATTCAGATCTCCATTCCGGTGCTGACCGCGATTTATCCGCCGTGCATCGTGCTGGTGGTGCTGAGCTTCACCCTGCGTTGGTGGCACAGCGCGCCACGCATCATCGCGCCGGTGATGCTTGTCAGCCTGTTGTTTGGTATCCTTGACGCGGTGAAAGCCTCCAGTTTCCAGCAGCTGCTGCCGGCCTGGACCACTCACCTGCCGCTGGCGGAGCAGGGGTTGGCATGGTTGCCGCCTTCGCTGCTGATGCTGGCGCTGGTCGCGATTTATGATCGGGTGTGCACGCGTTCCCAAGTGACCGCGCACTGATAATCCCCCGGCTTAATCCAGGGCCACGGACATGTCCGTGGCTTTTTTACGTTTAAAACTATGGGTCATTTTCATGCAACAACAGTCACCCACCACTGTCCCCGACAATAAGCTGAAACGCGGCCTCAGCACGCGTCATATCCGCTTTATGGCGTTGGGGTCGGCCATCGGCACCGGCTTGTTCTACGGCTCGGCGGACGCCATCAAAATGGCCGGCCCGAGCGTGCTGCTGGCTTACCTGATCGGCGGCATCGTGGCCTTCATCATCATGCGCGCACTGGGGGAGATGTCGGTCAACAACCCGCAGGCCAGCTCGTTTTCCCGCTACGCGCAGGACTACCTCGGCCCGATGGCGGGTTACATCACCGGCTGGACCTACTGCTTTGAGATCCTGATCGTCGCCATCGCCGACGTGACCGCCTTCGGCATTTATATGGGGGTCTGGTTCCCGGAAGTGCCGCATTGGATCTGGGTGCTGAGCGTGGTGCTGATCATCGGCGCCATCAACCTGATGAGCGTCAAGGTATTCGGCGAGCTGGAGTTCTGGTTCTCGTTCTTCAAGGTCGCCACCATCATCATCATGATCGCGGCCGGCATCGGCATCATCATCTGGGGCATCGGCAACGGCGGGCAACCGACCGGCATTCATAACCTGTGGTCGAACGGCGGCTTCTTCAGCAACGGCTTTATCGGCATGATCCTGTCGCTGCAGCTGGTGATGTTCGCTTACGGCGGCATTGAAATCATCGGCATCACCGCCGGCGAAGCCAAGGATCCGAAAAAATCGATTCCGAAAGCCATCAACTCGGTGCCGTGGCGCATTCTGGTGTTCTACGTCGGCACGCTGTTCGTCATCATGTCTATCTACCCGTGGAATCAGGTGGGCACCAACGGCAGCCCGTTCGTGCTGACCTTCCAGCATATGGGCATCACCGTGGCGGCGGGCATTCTCAACTTCGTGGTGATTACCGCGTCGCTGTCGGCGATCAACAGCGACGTGTTCGGCGTCGGCCGCATGCTGCACGGCATGGCTGAGCAGGGCCACGCGCCGAAAATGTTCAGCAAGGTGTCGAAGCGCGGCATTCCCTGGGTGACGGTGGTGGTGATGATGCTGGCGCTGCTGCTGGCGGTATACCTCAACTACATCATGCCGGAGAGCGTGTTCCTGGTGATCGCGTCCCTGGCGACTTTCGCCACCGTGTGGGTGTGGATCATGATCCTGTTCTCGCAAATCGCCTTCCGCCGCAGCCTGAGCAAAGAGCAGGTGAAGCAGCTGGCGTTCCCGCTGCGCGGCGGGGTGTTTACCTCGGTGCTGGCGATCGTGTTCCTGGTGTTCATCATCGGCCTGATCGGCTACTTCCCGACCACGCGCGTCTCGCTGTACGCCGGCCTGGTCTGGGTGGTGTTGCTGTTGGCGGGGTACTGGTTCAAGGTCAACCGCCAGAAAAAACGCGCGCTGCTGGCGACGCAGCAAGACTAAATGGAAAAACACCGGCTGAGGCCGGTGTTTTTTTAGGGGCAGGCGTCAAGCGAAGTCCAGCTTGCGCAGTTTGGAAACGTCGATGGACTGCCTGGCCTGCCACAGATCGTAAGCATCTTGCATTCCCATCCAGACCTGTTCGGAACTGCCTATTACGATGGACAGGCGGATGGCCATTTCCGGCGAGATATCGGATTTTCCGCTGATCAGGCGTTGAACCGTAGACGGCGCGACGTCCAATGCTTTGGCCAGCGCGCGCGCGCTGAGATTCAGCGTTTCCATGGTTTCTTTGATCAACTCGCCAGGATGAGGAGGATTATGCATGCGGTTCATTAGTGATAGTCCTCATAATTCACGATATAAACATCACCCTCGACCAGTTCAAACGTGATGCGCCAGTTACCGGTCACGGTGACGGACCATTGCCCATTGCGAGCGCCCGTTAGCGGATGCAAGAAGAAGCCGGGCAGATCTACGTCATCAATCACTTTCGCTAAATCCAGCACGCTCAGCCGCAGCGCGATTTTTTTTCGCCTGTTTGGCGTCGATACCTGCTGTTGAACCGGTTTCGAAAAACTTTTTGAGTCCCTTATGCTTGAAGCTTCTTATCATCCTGATGGCTCCATGAGTGTTGCGCTATACGCATCATAGTAGGGTGTTGCGTATCACGCAACAAATTGGGGCGTTTTTTAACCCACTATGTCTGGCGTTTGTCTTCCGCTTCCTCATCCCCGGCGGCGCGCGCTTCGATGCGTATGCCGCCGTCGTTCAGGCGATCCTCCTCTTCCTCGCCGGCGCAGCGCGCCAGCACTTCGCGAATGTCCTGCAGGTTGCTGCTGAGGGCGCTCAGCGAAGGTTGCAGATTGCGGGGCATGTGGCTTTCATCCAGCAAAGCGTTGTGCAGGCAGCCGATAAACAGCAGGGTGGCCATCAGGGTAAACAGCCGATGACGTATCCGTTTCAGCAAGGGCTTTCCCTCTCGGTGGTGAAGGTGAGGGCGCATTAACGCCGTTTTCGCCGGGGAAAAGAAGGGGATGGAGATATCTGCTGGCAATTGAAAGCGAATAATTACCAGCAGACACAGTTACGTCAGCCGACGTCAGGAAGCGTTCGCGCTTTGTCGCAGCATGCCGCGCATGTCGTTGCCGGTCGGCGTCTGATGCACGCGCAGGCCGAACTCGTCGATCACCGCCAGGATATGGTCGAAAATATCCGCCTGAATGCTTTCGTACTCCGCCCAGACCGTGGTGTTGGTGAAGGCGTAGATTTCCAGCGGCAGGCCTTCCGGCGTCGGCGCCAGCTGGCGCACCATCAGCGTCATGTTCTGGTGAATGCGCGGGTGAGCACGCAGATAGGCTTCCAGATAGGCGCGCAGCGTGCCGAGGTTGGTCAGGCGGCGGCCGTTGAGCGGCGAGGCCAGATCGACGGCGATCTCCTGGTTATGCTGGCTCAGCTCCTGGGTCTTGACGTTCAGGTAGCTGTGCAGCAGCGGGTTGCGCTGCAGGCGGCGCTGTTCCTCTTCCGACAGGAAGTGCACGCTGCCGGTGTCGATATTCAGGCTGCGTTTGATGCGACGCCCGCCGGATTCCGACATCGAACGCCAGTTTTTGAACGAGTCGGAGATCAGCGCGTAGGTCGGTATGGTGGTGACGGTGTTGTCCCAGTTACGCACTTTGACCGTGGTCAGGCCGATGTCAGTGACCGCGCCGTCGGCGCCGTATTTCGGCATTTCCAGCCAGTCGCCGATCTTCAGCATGTCGTTGGCGGAGAGCTGAATGCCGGCCACCAGCCCGAGGATCGGATCCTTGAACACCAACATCAAGACCGCCGTCATGGCGCCCAGGCCGCTGAGCAGCAACAGCGGCGATTTGCCCATCAGCAGCGAGACGATCATGATGCCGATCAGGATCGCCGCCACCAGTTTCAGGCCCTGGAAAATGCCGCGCAGCGGCAGCTGATTGGAGATCGGACTTTGGCGCAGCAGCGCCAGCAGCGTATCCAGCAACGAGAACAGCGACAGCAGGGTGAAGGCGAGGATCCACACCTGCGCGGCGGTAACGATCACCGCCTGGGTGTGGCTGCCGCTCTGCAGCCACAGCGTCGCCTGGATGCTGATGATCACCCCTTGCAGCAGCAGCGCCACGCGCTGGAACAGTTTGTATTGGGTGATGGCCTGTTGCCAGACGCGCTGCGATTGCTGGCCTCGGCGCTGAAGGGCAGCCAACACTACCCGGTGCAGCACCAGGTGGATCACCACCGAGATCAGAACAATCAACCCCAATACCATCAACAGCGACATCACTCCGCCGAATTCCAACCCAAATTGTTCCAGCCAGCGCGTTATCTGTTGTTGCATTACCGCTCCTTAAAAAATGCGCAAAAAATATCCTGTATGCTCAAAACGCGTTAGCCTAAGGGGTAACGTGCAGGATTTGTGCCTGTTTACCTTTTTTTACATCGAGTTAGCGTTATTTTTCGGTCTCCGCCCCCCGGCTCATCCCTGGGTTTTGCGGTCAGAGAGGAGGGGGAGTTGCACTTAACGTGGCATTGTTCGCTTCTTGAAGAATGCCGTCGATTTCGTTTGGTACAGCAGGAGAACAGTATGCTTAACGCCTGGCATCAACCGGTTCCGCCTTTTGTGGTGAAGCAAGGGCAACGTTTGGATATCACGCTGTGGTTACAAGGGGATGAGCTGCCGGAACGGGTGTTTTTGCGCGCCGAACCGGACAACGAAGAGTGGCTGTTGGTGATGAAAGCGCAGCGCCACGAGGGGATGCGGCGCTACCAGGCCAGCCTGACGCTGAATGAGGGCGAGCCGACGCGGCGTTACTGCTTCAAGCTGCTGTGGGCCGATCGCCAGCAGTGGTTCGGCCCGCAGGGCTGGTCGCCAACGCCGCCGGGCCAGCTGGCGCAGTTTGCCGTCGACGAGCCCGACAACGGCCCCGAATGGGTGGCGGATCAGCTGTTCTACCAGATTTTCCCCGATCGCTTCGCCAGCAGCGGCGGCGAGCACGGCATCCAAAGCGGCAGTTACCGCCATCACGCGGCCGGTGCCGAGGTAATTCGGCGCGACTGGCAGCATCCGCTGGAGGATAGCCACGCCGCCTCGACCTTTTACGGCGGCGATCTGGACGGCATCTGCGCCAAACTGCCGTATTTGCAGCAGCTGGGCGTGACGGCGCTGTATCTGAACCCGATTTTTACCGCGCCGAGCGTGCATAAGTACGATACCGAGGACTATTACCAGGTCGATCCGCACTTCGGCGGCAACGCGGCGCTGCAGCGTTTGCGAGTGAGCACTCACAAGGTGGGCATGAAACTGGTGTTGGACGGGGTCTTCAACCACACCGGCGACTCGCATCCGTGGTTCGACCGCCATCGCCAAGGGCAAAACGGCGCCTGCCACCATCCCGATTCGCCGTATCGCGGCTGGTTCAACTTCTACCCGGACGGCCGCGCGCTCGACTGGAAGGGTAACGCCAGCCTGCCGAAGCTCAACTTCGCCGAGCCGCAGGTGGCGGAAGCGATCTATCGCGGGGAAGGCAGCGTGGTGCGTCACTGGCTGCGCCCGCCGTACAGCATCGACGGTTGGCGGCTGGACGTGGTGCATATGCTGGGGGAGAACGGCGGCGCTGCCGGCAACCTGCGTCACCTGGCGGGCATCTATCAGGCGGTGAAGCAGGAGAATCCTCAGGCCTACGTAGTGGGCGAGCACTTTGGCGACGCGCGCCGCTGGCTGCACGCCGGCGTGGAGGATGCGGCGATGAACTACATGGGGTTCGCGCTGCCGGTGCGGGCGTTTTTGGCGGGGCTGGACGTGGCCTATCACCCGGTGCGGCTGGACGCCGCCGGGTGCGCGCAGTGGATGGACGGCTACCGCGCCGGGTTGCCGCACGGCCGCCAGCTGATCCAGTTCAACCAGCTGGACAGTCACGATACCGCGCGTTTCCTCACGCTGTTGCAGGGGAACGCGGCGCGCATGCAGATGGCGGCGGTGTGGTTGCTGAGCTGGATCGGCGTGCCTTGCCTCTATTATGGCGATGAGATTGGGTTGGACGGCGGCAACGATCCGTTCTGCCGCAAGCCGTTCCCGTGGGACGTCGGCGACTGGGATCGGCCGCTGCTGGCGCTGTTCCAGCGCATGGCCGCGCTGCGTAAACAGAGCCTGGCGCTGCGTCGCGGCGGCTGTCAGGTGCTGTACGCCAGCGGAGAAACGCTGGTGTTCGTGCGCCTGTATCAGCAGGAGCAGGTGCTGGTGGCGCTGCAGCGCGACGGCAGTGGCCAGGCGCAGCTGCCGCACAACCCGCTGTTGGCCCGCGGCCCGTGGCGGCGTGTGGAAGGGCGGGGAGAGTTGAGCGAAACGGCCGGCGGGCTGCGCCTGCAGCTGGCGGAAGAATCGGCCACCGTGTGGCGCTGTGAAGGCTAAGGGAACTGCGGGGGCCGAAGGGCCCCCGCGATTAAGGTGAGTGGGCGTTTACATCAGTAACCGACCGCGGAGCCTGCCGGGCGACGCACGTCGTTGGCGCCGTACAGGTAACCTTCGCGCACTTTGCCGGAAACCGCCGAATCGTTGCCGGAGTTGGCCGGGCTGACGCCCGCCGCGCCCGGCAAACCGACCAGAATCAGTTCGGCGGCGCCCCACGGCGTTTGTTCGACCATCTTATAGCCCATGCCGCTCAGCAGTTTTAGCGTATCGGCGGAAACGCCGCGCTGTTCGTAGTACACCTCATCCGGCAGCCATTGGTGATGGATGCGCGGCGCGTCCACCGCTTCCTGCGGCGCCATGCCGTGGTCGATCACGTTCAACGCGGTCTGCAGGGTGATGGTGATGATGCGCGAACCGCCAGGCGAGCCCAGCACCATAAAGATCTTGTTGTCCTTGGTCACCAGCGTCGGGCTCATTGACGATAGTGGGCGCTTACCGGGGGCAATGCTGTTGGCGGTGCCCTGCACCAGCCCGTACAGGTTTTTCTCGCCCACTTTGACCGTAAAATCGTCCATCTCGTCGTTGAGGAAGAAGCCGGTGCCCGGTGCGATCACCACGGCGCCGAAGCGGCCGTTGACGGTATAGGTGGTGGAGACCGCGTTGCCGTCATGGTCGACGATCGAATAGTGGGTGGTTTCCGGCTTCTCATGCGGTTCCATACCGGGCTGCACGTTTTCCGACGGCGTGGCCTTGTCCGCGACGATTTTCTTGCGGATCTGCTCGGCGTAGCTCTTGCTCACCAGCCGGTCGATCGGGTTCTTGATGAATTCCGGGTCGCCGAGGTAGGTGTTGCGGTCCATGTAGGCATGGCGCATCGCCTCGGTCATGGTGTGAATGGCCGCCGCCGAGTTGAAGCCCATGCTTTTCAGGTCATAGCCTTCCACCACGTTGAGGATTTCGCACAGCGTCACGCCGCCGGAGCTGGGAGGCGGCGCCGACACGAACTTGTAGCCGCGATAGCTGCAGGTGATCGGTGGGGTTTCGGTGACTTTATAGTTGGCGAAGTCGGCCGCCGTCAAAATGCCGCCGCCCTGTTTGGCCGCCGCCTCTACCGCCTGCGGGATCTTGCCTTTGTAGAAGGCGTCGGTCCCCCCTTTGGCGATGGCTTCCAGCGTATTGGCCAGATCGGTTTGCACCAGTTTGTCCCCCGGCTGCAGCGGGCTGCCGTCCGGGCGCAGGAAGATTTTGGCCGACTCGGGATCCTGTTTGAAGCGTGCAACGGTGGTGTCGAGAATATCGGTGTCGGCGCGGGTCAGCACAAAGCCTTCGCGCGCCAGCCTGATCGCCGGCGCCAGCACCTGTTCGCGGCTCAGCTTGCCGTACTTCTCACGCGCGGTTTCCATTCCCAGCACGGTGCCCGGTACGCCGGCCGCCAGATAGCCGTACAGGCTGGCGTCTTTCTTCACCTTGCCGTCGGCGTCCAGATACATGTTGGCGCTGGCCGCCGCCGGCGCAGTTTCACGGAAGTTGATGAAGGTGTCGGTGCCGTCCGCCAGGTGGACGGTCATAAAGCCGCCGCCGCCGATGTTGCCGCAGCAAGGGTTAACCACCGCCTGCGCATAGCCCACCGCCACGGCGGCATCGATGGCGTTGCCGCCCATCTTCAGGATATCCACGCCGACCTGCGAGGCCAGGTGTTGCGAGGTGACCACCATGCCGTTTTTGGCTTCCACCGCCGGGTTGGATGCCGCATACAGGCTGCCGCTGACCAGCAGCGCCGCCATGGTCAGGGGTTTGCTCCATTTCTGTAAAAACATAGTTATTCCTACCCTGTCAGTTTTTTATTGTGTTGTGTTTGCTTGCCGCTGTTCACTTGCAAAGCGCGAGCCAGCGTTATTGATAGTAGCCGCAGATGGGCGTGCGCGCGGCGAGCAGGGTAGGAAATGTGAGCGGAAACAGGGAAATAAAGCACTGAAGGTGGGCGGTCTGCCCCATAAAGGGGCATAAAAAAACCGGCCGCGTGGGCCGGTTGATTCACTATCAGGCTGAAATTACAGCTTGGCAGCGTTTTCAGACAGGTATTTTGCAACGCCGTCTGGGGAAGCGCCCATACCTGCTTTGCCTTTTTCCCACTGAGCCGGGCACACTTCACCGTGCTCTTCGTGGAATTGCAGCGCGTCGACGGTACGGATCATTTCGTCGATGTTACGGCCGATTGGCAGGTCGTTAACAACCTGAGCACGCACGATGCCGTCTTTGTCGATCAGGAAAGAGCCGCGCAGCGCAACGCCGGCTTCCGGGTGTTCGATGCCGTAAGCTTTCTGGATTTCACGCTTAACGTCAGCAACCATTGCGTATTTCACTTCACCGATGCCGCCTTTGTCGACAGGGGTTTTACGCCATGCGTTGTGAACGAATTCTGAGTCGAAGGAAACGCCAACCACTTCAACGCCACGCTTCTGGAACTCTTCATAGCGGTGATCGAAAGCGATCAGCTCGGAAGGGCATACGAAGGTGAAGTCCATTGGCCAGAAGAACAGTACGGCCGGTTTGCCGTTCAGGTGCTTCTTCAGGTTGAAGTTTTCAACGATTTCGCCGCTACCCAGTACGGCAGCTGCAGTGAAGTCAGGGGCTTGACGAGTTACCAGGACCATAATTACTCCTGTAATAGGTGTTAAAGGGTGGATGTAAAAACAAGGGCCAGTATAGGGGCCGCGACTTGGTGAATAAAGGGTAAAAGACCAATCGATGAGATAGCTTTCACCTATCAAAGTCGTTGATATAATTTAGCGAGCTTTAAAAATAACCTTTTCCCACAAAAGGGCAAGCGGCAAAACGTAAATTCTTGCAAGGCGTTGAAATTTCAATGACTTGGGCTTGACCTCAGAGCGCTTTGTCCTTCGCCTGTCGCATCATTTGCGGGTAAAACTGCCAGAACTGTGTTTCAAGCTGATGATAATGTTGCTCGACGTCGGCGAACGAGCCGGCCAGCGCATCGAGGCGCGGGCGGCGGCTGGCCATGCCCTGCAGCACCCGGGCGATGAACGGCAATTCGGCGTAGCGCTCCAGCCAGCGTTCCGGCCACAGGTAGCCGTTCAGGTTCTGAAAGCGCGGCGGCGTGAGCGGCAGAAAAGGTTCGATCTGGCTGCGGGCTTCCTGGGTAAACTGGTGCAGGTCGCGTGAAGGCTCCAACTGCTGCCAGTGGCGCGCCAGAAAATGGTCCCACACCACGTCGAGGGTGATCGGCGCCACGCGGCGGTAGGGGGCGCTGAAATAGTCGCGGCTGGCTTTGACCTGCGGCAGGCTGTCGGTCAGCACGTCGACGCGGCGGTGCATCATGATGCCGGCCACCACGTCGGGCTGGTAGTCGGCGGCGGGGTTGCCGCGCACGAAATCGGCCAGCAGGTTGCCCAGCAGCGAGCTGTCCGCCAGCATGGCCAGGTGAAGATGAGCGAGAAAATTCATCCCTCAACTATACCCGAAGTCAGGCAAATCCTCCTTATTTCTTGCCGCTGACCGCCCCCGGCTTTAGACTAGGCCGCCTGTTTTTTACCAACCAGCCCTAAATTGAAGAAGTGAATACCCATGCGCGTCGCTGATTTTTCGTTTGAACTTCCCGAATCCCTGATTGCCCACTATCCCCAGGCCGAACGCAGCGCATGCCGCCTGCTGCAGCTGGACGGGCCGAGCGGGGCATTGACGCACGGCGTATTCACCGATCTGCTGGATAAGCTGGAAGCCGGCGACCTGCTGGTGTTCAACAATACCCGCGTGATCCCGGCGCGCATGTTCGGCCGCAAGGTCAGCGGCGGCAAGATTGAAGTGCTGGTGGAGCGCGTGCTGGACGACCATCGCGTGCTGGCGCACGTGCGCGCGTCGAAAGCGCCGAAGCCGGGCGCCGAGCTGCTGTTGGGGGATGACGAGAGCATCGCCGCCACCATGGTAGCGCGCCACGAGACGCTGTTCGAGCTGCGCTTCAACGACGAACGCGACGTGTTCACTATCCTCAACGCCGCCGGCCACATGCCGCTGCCGCCTTATATCGCCCGCCCGGATGAAGACGCCGACCGCGAGCTGTATCAGACGGTCTACAGCGAGAAACCCGGCGCGGTCGCCGCGCCGACCGCCGGCCTGCACTTCGACGAACCGCTGCTGGCGGCGCTGCGCGCCAAGGGCGTGGAAATGGCGTTCGTGACGCTGCATGTCGGCGCCGGCACCTTCCAGCCGGTGCGCGTGGAAACCATCGAAGATCACGTGATGCACGCCGAATACGCCGAAGTGCCGCAGAACGTGGTCGATGCGGTGCTGGCCTGCAAGGCGCGCGGCAAACGCGTCGTGGCGGTGGGCACTACCTCGGTGCGCTCGCTGGAAAGCGCCGCGGCGGCCAGCAAAGAGGCGCTGATTGCGCCGTTCTTCGGTGATACCAGCATTTTTATCTATCCGGGCTATCACTATCAGGTGATCGACGCGCTGGTGACCAATTTCCACCTGCCGGAATCGACCCTGATCATGCTGGTGTCGGCCTTCGCCGGTTATAAAAATACCATGAACGCCTATCAGCAGGCGGTGGCCGAGCAGTATCGCTTTTTCAGCTACGGTGATGCGATGTTCATCAGCCGTAACCCGCAGGCGGAAAACGAGTCCGTCGGCGGTTAATTTCCCGGGCTGCGCCCACGGCGCGGCCCCGTTTCAACGACATCAGACTGTTTCTCTGATGCTGGAGGCTTTGTGAAGTACGAACTACAAACTACCGATGGCCGCGCACGCCGCGGCCGCCTGATTTTCGACCGCGGCGTAGTGGAAACCCCGGCCTTTATGCCGGTCGGTACCTACGGCACGGTCAAGGGCATGACGCCGGAAGAAGTGAAAGAGACCGGCGCGCAGATCCTGCTGGGCAACACCTTCCACCTGTGGCTGCGCCCTGGCCAGGAGATCATGAAGCTGCACGGCGATCTGCACGATTTCATGCAGTGGCCGGGCCCGATCCTCACCGACTCCGGCGGTTTCCAGGTGTTCAGCCTGGGGGCGATGCGCAAGATCAAAGAGGAAGGCGTGTACTTCCGCAACCCGATCAACGGCGACAAGGTGTTCCTGAGCCCGGAAAAATCGATGGAAATCCAGTATGACCTGGGTTCCGACATCGTGATGATCTTCGATGAATGTACGCCGTACCCGGCCGACTGGGACTACGCCAAGCGTTCGATGGAAATGTCGCTGCGTTGGGCGCAGCGCAGCCGCCAGCGTTTCGACGAGCTGGAAAATAAAAATGCGCTGTTCGGCATCATTCAGGGCGGCGTTTACGAAGATTTACGTGATGTTTCAGTAAAAGGGCTGGTGGATATCGGCTTTGATGGGTACGCTGTGGGCGGCTTGGCTGTAGGCGAGCCGAAAGAGGATATGCATCGCATTCTTGAACACGTTTGCCCGCAAATTCCGGAAGATAAGCCACGCTATTTGATGGGCGTCGGCAAGCCGGAAGATTTGGTGGAAGGCGTGCGCCGCGGCATCGACATGTTCGACTGCGTCATGCCGACCCGCAACGCCCGCAACGGCCATTTGTTCGTGACTGACGGTGTGGTAAAAATCCGTAATGCCAAGCACAAGGATGATACTTCTCCGCTGGATAAAGACTGTGATTGCTACACGTGTCGCCATTACAGCCGCGCCTACTTGCACCATCTCGACCGTTGCAACGAAATATTGGGTGCTCGACTGAACACAATTCATAACCTGCGTCACTACCAGCGCCTGATGGCGGGTTTACGCCAGGCTATCGAAGAGGGTAAATTAGAGCAGTTTGTTGCGGATTTCTATGGTCGGATCGGCAAGCCGATTCCGCCTTTAAACGCTTGATCTAATAATTGATAACTTAATGAGGGAATTTCAATGAGCTTTTTCATTTCTGACGCCGTCGCATCCGCAGGGGCTCCGGCTCAGGGAAGCCCGTACTCTCTGATCATTATGCTGGTGGTGTTCGGCCTGATCTTCTACTTCATGATCCTGCGCCCACAGCAGAAGCGCGCGAAAGATCACAAGAAGCTGATGGACTCCATCGGTAAGGGCGACGAAGTGCTGACCACCGGCGGCCTGATCGGTCGCGTGACCAAAGTGGCCGACACCGGCATCATCGCCATCGCGCTGAACGACACCACGGAAGTGATGATCAAGCGTGACTTCGTGGCGGCCGTTCTGCCGAAAGGTACCATGAAGGCCCTGTAATCTTTTTTCCCGAAGGGAATTGCCGTGCTAAACCGTTATCCTTTGTGGAAGTATCTGATGTTGATCGTCGTGATCCTCGTCGGTCTGCTTTATGCGCTTCCCAACATCTACGGTGAGGATCCGGCCGTACAAATCACTGGCGCGCGCGGCGTCGCCGCCAGTGAAACTACGCTGGACCAGGTCCGTACCGTATTAGAAAAAGACAACATCGCGAGCAAGTCGATTGCGCTGGAAAATGGCGCCATCCTGGCTCGCTTTAAAGATCCTGACGTTCAGCTGCGCGCCCGCGAAGCGCTGGTGACCGAGCTGGGTGACAAATTCGTCGTGGCGCTGAACCTGGCGCCGGCTACGCCGACCTGGCTGGCCATGCTGGGCGCAGAGCCGATGAAACTCGGTCTGGACCTGCGCGGCGGCGTGCACTTCCTGATGGAAGTGGACATGGACACCGCGTTGAGCAAGCTGCAGGAACAGACCATGGATACCCTGCGCAGCGAGCTGCGCGAGAAGGGCATTCCTTACGCGTCTATCCGCAAGCTGGACAACAACGGCGTGGAAGTTCGCTTCCGCGACGATGCGGCCCGTGACCAGGCCATCAGCTATATCGGCCCGCGTCAGCGCGATCTGGTGCTGTCCGCCAATGGCGCCAACACCATGAAAGCCAGCCTGACGGACGCCCGTCTGAGCGAAGCGCGCGAATACGCCGTACAGCAGAACATCACTATCCTGCGTAACCGCGTCAACCAGCTCGGCGTCGCCGAACCGCTGGTGCAGCGCCAGGGATCCGACCGCATCGTGGTTGAGTTGCCGGGCATTCAGGACACCGCACGCGCCAAAGAAATTCTGGGCGCCACCGCGACGCTGGAATTCCGTCTGGTGAACACCAATGCGGACGCCACTGCGGCGGCCAACGGCCGCGTGCCGGGCGATTCCGAGGTGAAATACACCCGCGACGGCCAGCCGATCGTGCTGTACAAGCGCGTGATCCTGACCGGTGACCACATCACCGACTCCACCTCGAGCACCGACGAATACAACCAGCCGCAGGTTAACATCTCGCTGGACAGCGCCGGCGGCACGTCGATGTCCAACTTCACCAAGGACAACATCGGCAAACCGATGGCGACCCTGTTCGTGGAGTACAAGGACAGCGGCAAGAAAGACGCCAACGGCCGTGCGGTGCTGGTGAAACAGGAAGAAGTGATCAACGTAGCGAACATTCAGTCGCGTCTGGGCAACAGCTTCCGCATCACCGGCATCGGCAACCCGAACGAAGCGCGTCAGCTTTCGCTGCTGCTGCGTGCGGGTGCGCTGATTGCGCCGATTCAGATCGTTGAAGAGCGCACCATCGGTCCAACCCTGGGTCAGCAGAACATCACCCAAGGTCTGGAAGCCTGTCTGTGGGGCCTGGTGGCGTCCATCGTGTTCATGGTGGTCTGGTACCGTAAGTTCGGCGTGATCGCCACCACGGCGCTGGTCGCTAACCTGGTGTTGATCGTCGGCGTGATGTCCCTGTTGCCGGGGGCGACGCTGACCATGCCGGGCATTGCCGGGATCGTGTTGACGCTGGCGGTGGCGGTCGACGCCAACGTGCTGATTAACGAACGTATCAAGGAAGAGCTGAAGAACGGCAGGTCCGTTCAGCAGGCGATCCATGAGGGCTATAAAGGCGCGTTCTCCAGTATCGTCGACGCCAACATCACCACCCTGATCACCGCGGTCATCCTGTACGCAGTCGGCACCGGTTCGATCAAGGGCTTTGCGATCACTACCGCTATCGGTGTGGCGACGTCCATGTTCACCGCGATTGTCGGTACCCGTGCCATCGTCAACCTGCTTTACGGCGGCAAACGCATTAACAAGCTGTCTATCTGAGGAGTGCGTTGTGGCACAGGATTATACTGTTGAGCAACTCAACTACGGCCGTAAAGTCTACGACTTTATGCGCTGGGACTACGTGGCTTTCGGCATCTCGTTGGTGCTGTTGGTCGCGTCGATCGCCACCATGTCGGTGCGCGGCTTTAACTGGGGTCTGGATTTCACCGGCGGTACGGTGATTGAAATCAACCTGGAGAAGCCGGCTAACCTCGACCTGATGCGCGACACGCTGGAGAAGGCCGGGTTCCAGGATCCGATCATCCAGAACTTCGGCAGCAGCCGCGACGTGATGGTGCGCATGCCACCGGCGACCGGCACCGCAGGCCAGGAACTGGGCAATAAGGTGATCGGCGTGATCAACGACTCGGTGGATAAAAACGCCACCGTGAAGCGCATTGAGTTCGTCGGCCCGAGCGTGGGCAGCGAGCTGGCGCAAACCGGCGGCATGGCGCTGCTGGTGGCGTTGATCTGTATCCTGATCTACGTCGGCTTCCGCTTCGAATGGCGCCTGGCGCTGGGGGCGGTTATCGCGCTGGCGCACGACGTGATCATCACGCTGGGCGTGCTGTCGCTGTTCCACATCGAGATTGACCTGACCATCGTCGCGTCCCTGATGTCGGTTATCGGTTACTCGCTGAACGACAGCATCGTGGTCTCCGACCGTATTCGTGAGAACTTCCGCAAGATCCGCCGCGGCACGCCTTACGAGATCATGAACGTGTCGTTGACCCAGACGCTGAGCCGTACGCTGATGACTTCCGGGACCACCCTGATGGTGGTGCTGATGCTGTACATCTTCGGTGGCGCGATGCTGCAAGGCTTCTCGCTGGCGATGCTGATCGGCGTGTCGATCGGTACCGTTTCCTCTATCTACGTCGCGTCCGCGCTGGCGTTGAAGCTGGGGATGAAACGCGAACACATGCTGCAGCAAAAAGTGGAAAAAGAGGGCGCGGATCAGCCTTCGATTCTGCCTTAACCGCCGCAGTATTCAGCGAAATGAGAAGGAGCGCCTATCGGCGCTCCTTTTTTTTGCCTCGGATTTCAGTGTTGCTGCACCACCGCCGGCTGGGCGGTGGCTACCAGGCTGTGCAGACGGATATAGCCCAGCTGTTCCGGCGTCAGGCCGCTGAAGCGCAGCTCGAAGTCCTGCCCGGGTTTCGGCAGCAGCGAGTCGGCGCTGGCGATCGGTTGCGACAGCGCCTCGGCGGTCAGCGGCCGGCCGGTGGCCGCGTCCAGTTGGCCCCATTCCACCACCGCTTTAAACGGCGGCAGCGTGGCCTGTGAGAGGATGCGCACATGCAGCTGCGCCTGGGCACCGTTGGCTTCGCTCTTGATGTGGCTCAGCGAAACGCTCAGTTCGCCGATGCCGCTTTGCAAACGGGCGGCGCTCCGCGCCGCCGGCAGCAGGTAGACGCCGTTGTCGGAGTGCTGATTGAGCTGGTTTTGCCGCTCCAGCGCGGTGGCCTGATCGGTCAATACGCTCACTTTTTGGTTAAGTGCGGCGACCTGATGGCGCAGCTGAGGCACGGCGGCGTTGTGCGCGCAGCCAGTGAGCAACACGGCGGCGGCGAGCAGGGCGGTTTTGGGATAACGGGTTGTCATGACGGCGATTTCCTATGCTGAATCTCCTGCTATCAAGCTTAGCCCGCATGGCGGTGAAAGTCATATCGGCGCCGCCTGCCCGCCGCTTATCGCAACAAATGGCCGACGCCCTTTGTTGTGGCTTCACTTCGGGTTAAACTGCATTTATCTATAAAAAACGTTTATCAGGACGTGTTATGCATTGCCCTTTCTGCGCCGCCGTTGATACCAAAGTCATTGATTCCCGCCTGGTGGGGGACGGTTCGCAAGTACGCCGTCGTCGCCAGTGTCTGGTATGCAATGAACGCTTCACCACCTTCGAGGTGGCCGAGCTGGTGATGCCGCGAGTGATTAAAAGCGATGAGGTGCGCGAGCCGTTCAACGAAGACAAACTGCGTCGCGGCATGCTGAAAGCGCTGGAAAAGCGCCCGGTCAGCTCGGACGACGTGGAAAACGCCCTTAACCATATCAAATCCCAACTGCGCGCCACCGGCGAACGCGAAGTGCCGACCAAGTTAGTCGGCAATCTGGTGATGGACGCGCTGAAAAAGCTGGATAAGGTCGCCTACATTCGCTTCGCGTCGGTGTACCGCAGCTTCGAAGACGTGCGCGAGTTCGGCGAAGAGATTGCCCGCCTGCAAGACTAAAGGATCTTTCATGCATCACGACGAATTTTACATGGCGCGCGCCTTCGAGCTGGCGCGGCTGGGGCGTTTCACCACCGCGCCCAATCCGAACGTCGGCTGCGTTATCGTGCGCGACGGCGAAATTGTCGGTGAAGGCTATCATCTGCGCGCCGGCGAGCCGCACGCGGAAGTGCACGCGCTGCGCATGGCGGGCGACAAGGCGCGCGGCGCCACCGCCTATGTGACGCTCGAGCCGTGCAGCCATCACGGCCGCACGCCTCCCTGCGCCGATGCGCTGGTGGCCGCCGGCGTGACGCGGGTGGTCGCGGCGATGCAAGATCCCAATCCTCAGGTGGCGGGGCGCGGCTTGTACAAGCTGCAGCAAGCCGGCGTCGAAGTACGTCATGGCCTGATGTTGGCCGAGGCCGAAGCGGTCAACCTGGGCTTCCTCAAACGCATGCGCACCGGTTTTCCCTATGTGCAACTGAAGCTGGGCGCGTCGCTGGACGGCCGCACGGCGATGGCCTCCGGCGAAAGCCAGTGGATCACCTCACCCGAAGCGCGTCAGGACGTGCAGCGGCTGCGTGCGCAGAGCGCCGCCATTCTCAGCACCAGCGCCACCGTGCTGGCGGACGATCCGTCGCTGACGGTGCGTTGGGATGAGCTGGATGCCGAGACCCAGCGCCTCTATCCGCGCGAAAATCTGCGTCAGCCGCTGCGTATCCTGCTCGACAGCCAAAATCGCATCACCCCACAGCATCGCGTGGTGCAGCAACCGGGCGCTACCTGGCTGGCGCGGCTGCAGGCGGATGAACAGGCTTGGCCGCAAGACGTTGAGCAGTTTATCTGCCCGGCGCACGGCGGCGGCGTCGATCTGGTGGTGATGATGATGCTGTTGGCCAAGCGCCAGGTGAATTCAATCTGGGTGGAGGCGGGGGCGACGCTGGCCGGCGCGCTGCTGCAGGCTGGCCTGGTGGATGAGCTCATTTTGTACATCGCGCCAAAACTGTTGGGCGATAATGGCCGCGGCCTGTGTCATTTGCCGGGCCTTGAGCGTCTGGCCGACGCACCGGAATTCGTCTTTAGCGACGTGCGCCAGGTTGGCCCCGATCTGCGTTTGCGCCTGCGGGCGAAACACTGAATCTCGCGCCCGCGCGCCGGTTTTACAAAAGCGCCGCGCAGGCGATGAAAGAATATGATAGAATCCGCCCCCCTGCGGGGTATTGAACCCATTTTTAAGGAAAGCCCATGAAAGTTATCGAAGGTGTTGTTGCTACTCCAAATGCCCGTGTGGCGATCGCAATTGCACGTTTTAACAATTTCATCAACGACAGCCTGCTGGAAGGCGCCATCGACGCGCTGAAACGCATTGGTCAGGTTGCTGACGACAACATCACCGTTGTCTGGGTCCCGGGCGCTTACGAGCTGCCGCTGACGGCGAGCGTATTGGCCAAAACCGGCAAATACGACGCGGTTATCGCGCTGGGCACCGTTATCCGTGGGGGCACCGCGCACTTCGAATATGTGGCGGGCGAAGCCAGCTCCGGCATCGGCAACGTTGCGATGAATGCCGAAATCCCGGTTGCCTTTGGCGTGCTGACTACCGAAAGCATCGAACAAGCGATCGAACGCGCCGGCACCAAAGCGGGCAACAAGGGCGCTGAAGCCGCGTTGACCGCACTTGAAATGATTAATGTTATCAAAGCTATTAAAGCCTGAATTTAGTTAAGGGGAATTCCGTGAAACCTGCTGCTCGTCGCCGCGCTCGTGAGTGCGCTGTTCAAGCGCTTTACTCTTGGCAGTTGTCTAAAAACGACCTTGCCGATGTTGAACACCAGTTCCTGACGGAGCAGGATGTCAAAGATGTTGACGTCGCCTATTTTCGCGAGTTGCTGTCCGGCGCGGCAGTGAATGCAGGTATGCTGGACGAACTGATGGCGCCTTACCTGTCGCGTCAGCTCGAAGAGCTGGGCCAGGTGGAACGCGCGGTGCTGCGCGTCGCGCTGTTTGAACTGAAAATGCGCGAGGATGTCCCTTACAAGGTGGCGATCAACGAAGCGATCGAGCTGGCGAAAACCTTCGGCGCGGAAGACAGCCACAAGTTTGTGAACGGGGTGCTGGATAAAGTGGCGCCAACCCTTCGCAAGAAAAAGTAAAAACATTAAGGCCGGCATTCCCGGCCTTAATTTCTTCTAGTGGAATATCGATATGGCATGCGGCGAATTTGACCTCATTGCCCGCTATTTTGACCGGTTTAAGCGCGTGCGCCGGGATGTACAGTTGGGCATTGGAGATGACTGCGCACTGCTGGCAGTGCCGGAAAAACAGCTGGTGGCCGTCAGTACCGATACGTTGGTCGCGGGCATTCACTTCCTGCCGGACATCGATCCGGCCGATCTCGGGTATAAAGCGCTGGCGGTCAATCTGAGCGATCTGGCGGCGATGGGCGCCGATCCGGCGTGGCTCTCGCTGGCCCTGACGCTGCCGGAGGTGAACGAACCCTGGCTGAAGGCGTTCAGCGACAGCCTGTTCGATCAACTCAATTATTACGGCATGCAGCTGATCGGCGGCGATACCACGCGCGGCCCGCTGAGCATGACCTTGACCATTCAGGGGCTGATCCCGGCCGGCCGGGCGTTGAGCCGCAGCGGCGCGCGCATCGGCGACTGGATCTATGTGACCGGCACGCTGGGCGACAGCGCCGCCGGTTTGGCGATCCTGCAGGATCGCCTGGCGGTGACGGATAGCGCGGCGCGCGATTATCTGGTCGCTCGCCATCTGCGTCCGCAGCCGCGGGTGCTGCAGGGGCAGGCGCTGCGCGATCTGGCCAGCTCGGCAATCGATCTTTCCGACGGCCTGATTTCCGATCTGAAGCACATCCTGAAGGCCAGCGACTGCGGCGCGCGCATCGTGCTGGACGAGCTGCCGATGTCGCAGGCGCTGAGCAGCCATGCCGATGCCGAACAGGCGCTGCGTTGGGCGCTGGCGGGCGGCGAAGACTACGAGCTGTGCTTCACGGTGCCGGAGATCAACCGCGGCGCGCTGGACGTGGCGCTGAGCCACCTCGGGGCCGATTACACCTGTATCGGCCAGATTGGCCCGCTGTCTGAAGGCATTCGCTATTACCGCAACGACGAGGCGGTGGTGCTGGACTGGGCCGGGTTCGATCATTTCAACGCGGAGCCGGGCACCCATGGATGAAGCCAAGCGTCGGCTGCGGATGAGCAATCCGTGGCACCTGCTGGCCACCGGTTTCGGCAGCGGTTTGTCACCGGTGATGCCGGGCACCATGGGATCGCTGGCGGCGATCCCGTTCTGGCTGCTGCTGATCCAACTGCCGTGGCAGCTCTACTCGCTGACGGTGATGTTCAGCATTTGCATCGGCGTCTATATTTGCCACCGCACGGCAAAAGACATGAAGGTGCACGATCACGGCAGCATCGTCTGGGATGAGTTCGTCGGCATGTGGATCACGCTGATGGCGCTGCCGGTCAACGATTGGCGCTGGGTCGCCGCCGGTTTCGTCATCTTCCGCATTCTGGATATGTGGAAGCCGTGGCCGATCCGCTGGTTCGACCGCAACGTGCATGGCGGCATGGGCATCATGGTCGACGATATCATCGCCGGCGTGCTGTCTGCGGGCATCATCTACCTGATTGGGCACCACTGGCCGATCGGGCTGTTCTGACAGCCGGGCGCGGTTCTTCGCGCCCGCTTCTCTCATTCAAACCCCGTCACCCGATGCGGCACGTAAGCCGTTTCCAACTCCGCCACCTCTTGCGGCGACAAACTCAAATCGACCGCGGCAATGGCGTCGTCCAACTGCTCGCTGCGTGACGCGCCAACGATTGGCGCGCTGACCGCCGGCTTGTTCAGCAGCCAGGCCAGCGCGATCTGCGCGCGTGGCACGCCGCGTTCCTCCGCGAGGCTGGCGACGCGCTCGGCGATAATGGCGTCGATGCCTTCGGTTTCATCGTACAGACTCTTGCCGAACTGGTCCGAGACCAGGCGGGCGGTGGTTTCGCCCCAGGGGCGGGTCAGGCGGCCGCGCGCCAGCGGGCTCCACGGCAGTACGGCGATGCCTTCGGCGGCGCACAGCGGGTGCATCTCACGCTCTTCTTCGCGCTGGATCAGGTTGTATTGATCCTGCATGCTGACGAAGCGCGTCCAGCCGTGCAGATCGGCGGTATACAGCGCCTTGGCGAACTGCCAGGCGTACATGGAAGAGGCGCCGATGTAACGCGCCTTACCGGCTTTCACCACGTCGTGCAGCGCTTCCAGCGTCTCTTCCAGCGGCGTTTCGTAATCCCAGCGATGGATTTGCAGCAAATCGACATAGTCGGTGCCCAGACGCCGCAGGCTGTCGTCGATGGACTGCATGATCTTGGCGCGCGACAAACCGTGCTCCAGGTTGCTCAGCGGGAAATAGACCTTGGTGGCGATCACCACCTCCTCGCGGCGCGCATAGTCGCGCAGCGCCCGGCCGAGGATCTCCTCGCTGCTGCCGTCGGAATAGCTGTTGGCGGTGTCGAAAAAGTTGATGCCGGCTTCCAGCGCCTGTTTCAACAGTGGGCGGCTGCTTTCTTCCGGCAGCGTCCAGGCGTGATTGCCGCGGCTCGGCTCGCCGTAGGTCATGCAACCCAGGCAGATGCGCGAGACGTTCAGATCGGTGTTGCCCAGTTTGAGATACTTCATGCTTGCCTCCCATTCACAGCTCAGACAGTAACTGTAGCGCGGATCCCGGAGGGCGGAAATGAAAACGCCCCCGAAGGCGGAGGCGTTTTATCAGGCGCGAGTGGCGAATTACTGCGCCAGCCAGGTTTCGATTTGGCGCTGAATGCCGGCGGCGTCCAGCCCCAGATCGGCGCGCAGTTCTTCCTGGGTGCCCTGTGAGACGAAGCTGTCCGGCAGGCCGAGGTTCAGCACCGGCACCGGACGGCGTTTGGCCATCAGCAGTTCGTTGACGCCGCTGCCGGCGCCGCCCATGATGGCGTTCTCTTCCAGCGTGACCAGCGTTTCATGGCTGGCGGCCAGTTCGAGCACCAGCTGCTCGTCCAGCGGTTTGACGAAGCGCATGTCGACCAGCGTGGCGTTGAGCGCTTCCGCCGCCGCAGCGGCCTCCGGCAGCAGGGTGCCGAAGTTGAGAATGGCGATCTTTTCCCCCTGGCGGCGCACCACGCCTTTGCCGATCGGCAGCAGGCTGAGCGGCTCCAGCGCAGCGCCGGTGCCGGTGCCGCGCGGATAGCGCACGGCGCTCGGGCCGTCGTTGTAGTGATAGCCGGTATACAGCATCTGGCGGCATTCATTTTCGTCGCTCGGCGTCATGATCACCATGGTCGGGATGCAGCGCATGAACGACAGATCGAACGCCCCCTGGTGGGTCTGGCCGTCGGCGCCTACGATGCCGCCGCGATCGATGGCGAACATCACCGGCAGGTTTTGGATCGCCACGTCATGGATCAGCTGATCGTAGGCGCGTTGCAGGAAGGTGGAATAGATCGCCACCACCGGCTTGTAGCCGCCGATCGCCAGCCCGGCGGCGAAGGTGACCGCGTGCTGCTCGGCGATCGCCACATCGAAATATTGCTGCGGATAGTCGCGCGAGAACTGCACCATGCCGGAACCTTCGCGCATCGCCGGCGTGATCGCCATCAGTGAGCTGTCTTTGGCGGCGGTTTCACACAGCCAGTCGCCGAAGATTTTCGAATAGGTCGGCAGACCGCCGGCGCTTTTCGGCAGCGTGCCGCTGGCGGGATCGAACTTCGGCACCGCGTGGAAGCTGATCGGATCCTTCTCCGCCGGCGCGTAACCGCGGCCTTTCTTGGTCATGATGTGCAACAGCTGCGGGCCTTTCAGATCGCGCATGTTTTTCAACGTGGCGACCAGGCCTTGTACGTCGTGCCCGTCTACCGGGCCGATGTAGTTGAAGCCCAGCTCTTCGAACAGCGTACCCGGCACTACCATGCCTTTCAGGTGCTCTTCGGTGCGTTTCACCAGCTCCTTGATCGGCGGCACGCCGGCCAGCACTTTTTTGCCGCCTTCGCGCAGGGTGGAGTAAAGCTTGCCGGACAGCAGCTGTGCCAGATGGTTGTTCAGCGCGCCGACGTTTTCCGAGATCGACATCTCGTTGTCGTTCAGCACCACCAGCATGTCCGGATTGATGTCGCCGGCGTGGTTCATCGCTTCGAACGCCATGCCGGCGGTGATGGCGCCATCGCCGATCACGCACACTGTGCGGCGGCCTTTGCCTTCACGCTCTGCCGCCACCGCCATGCCGAGGCCGGCGCTGATCGAGGTTGACGAATGGCCGACCGACAGCACGTCGTATTCGCTTTCGGCGCGCCACGGGAAGGGGTGCAACCCGTTCTTTTGCCGGATAGTGGCGATCCGGTCGCGGCGGCCGGTCAGGATTTTGTGCGGGTAGGCCTGGTGGCCGACGTCCCACACCAGATGATCGAACGGCGTGTTGTAGACGAAATGCAACGCCACCGTCAGTTCGACGGTACCCAGCCCGGAGGCAAAGTGGCCGCTGGAGCGACTGACGCTGTTCAGCAGATATTGCCGCAGCTCATCGCACAGCTTCGGCAAGCTCTCTTTGGGCAGTGAGCGGAGTTCCTCGGGGTTTTCCGCTAGCGCCAGGGTTGGGTATTTGGCTATATCAAGACTCATTCGATACTCATATCAGAGGAGTTAACGTCACACGTTAATTGTCGCGTTCAATAATGAAGCTGGCTAACGCTCGCAATGGCGCTGTGTTATAAGATTGCGCTGCCAAAGTGTCTAATGCAGCTAATGCTTCCTGATAGAGATCCCACGCTTTTGCTTTCGCGCTGTCAAGCCCGAGTAACGCCGGGTAGGTACTCTTTCCGTGTTGTTGGTCCGCTCCCTGGCGCTTGCCGATCTTTTCAGTCTCGCCGACAACGTCCAAAATGTCATCCTGCACCTGGAACGCCAGGCCGACCGCAGCGGCGTAACGATCCAACTGCGGCAGCGCCGCTCGTCCTGCTTCGCCGGCGCTCAGCGCGCCCAGACGCACCGCGGCACGGATCAACGCACCGGTTTTGTGGCGGTGGATCTGCTCCAGCGCCTGCAGATCGACACGCTTGCCTTCGGCCTCCAGATCCAGCGATTGGCCGCCGCACATGCCGGCGACGCCGCTGGCTGCCGCCAGTTCGGAGACCATCGCCAGCCGATCGCGCAGCGCCACGTCGGGCATTTCGGCATCGGCCAGGATCGAAAACGCCAGCGTTTGCAGCGCATCGCCGGCCAGGATCGCGTTGGCTTCGCCGAATTTAATGTGGCAGGTCGGCTGGCCGCGGCGCAGATCGTCGTCGTCCATCGCCGGCAGATCGTCGTGGATCAGCGAGTAGGCGTGAATGCATTCCACCGCCGCCGCCGGCGCGTCCAGGTTGGTCAGCGATACGCCGAACATCTGGCCGGTGGTGTACACCAGGAACGGGCGCAGGCGCTTGCCGCCCAGTAAGGCGCCATGACGCATCGCCGCCACCATGTTGCCGTTGTTGAACGGCAGCGGGGCGATGAAATCCAGCAGCGCGCGATCGGCGCGCCGGCGGAAAATCTGCAGTTGATCGGCAAAAGCGGCCGATGGGACGATCTCAGACATGTCGGTTACTCGGTATCCGGTGTGAAAGGCGCCAACGCCGCGTCGTCGGCGCTGTCGTTAAGGAGGATCTGCACACGCTGTTCCGCCTGTTGCAGTTTCTGCTGGCCTTGACGCGCCAGCTGCACGCCGCGTTCGAATTCGTTCAGCGCGTCTTCCAGCGGCAGTTCGCCCGACTCCAGACGCGTCACGATGCTTTCCAGCTCGCCGAGGGCGCTTTCAAAGCTGGCAGTTTGCTCTGTACTGGCTGATTGTGCTGGTTTTTTCGGCATAATTTTCTTTTTACGTCATCATGTGAACCGTGGCGCCAGAGCCTATCCTAGCGGATCTTGATTAGCAAATCATGGCGCTCATGTGTGGTTTTGTGCGCAGAGCACGGCGATATGGTGATATACTCCGCGCCGTAATTCTTATCTGACAACAAAGACCGCCATGAAGTTTATCATTAAATTGTTCCCGGAAATCACCATCAAGAGCCAATCTGTGCGCTTGCGCTTTATCAAGATTCTCTCGACCAATATTCGCAACGTCCTGAAGCAGTATGATGAAACGCTGGCGGTCGTCCGTCACTGGGATCATATCGAAGTTCGCGCCAAAGATGAAAACCAGCGGCCGGTCATCGCCGACGCGCTGACGCGCATTCCCGGCATCCACCATATTCTGGAAGTGGAAGATCGCGCTTATACCGATATCCACCACATCTTCGAGCAGACGCTGGAAGCCTACCGCGCCCAGCTGGAAGGCAAAACCTTCTGCGTGCGCGTCAAGCGCCGCGGCAAGCAGGCGTTCAACTCGCAGGACGTGGAGCGCTACGTCGGCGGCGGTCTGAACCAGCATATCGACAGCGCGCGCGTTAACCTGACCCGCCCGCAGGTCACGGTAAACCTCGAGATCGAAGACGACAAGCTGATGCTGGTTAAACGCCGCCTCGAAGGCATCGGCGGTTACCCGGTCGGCACTCAGGAAGACGTGATGTCGCTGATTTCCGGCGGTTTCGACTCGGGCGTGTCCAGCTATATGCTGATGCGTCGCGGCTGCCGCGTGCACTTCTGCTTCTTTAACCTGGGCGGCGCCGCGCATGAGATTGGCGTGAAGCAGGTGGCGCACTACCTGTGGAACCGTTTCGCCAGCTCGCACAAGGTGCGCTTCGTCGCTATCGACTTCGAGCCGGTGGTGGGCGAGATCCTGGAGAAAGTCGACGACGGCCAGATGGGCGTGGTGCTCAAGCGCATGATGGTGCGCGCCGCTTCGCAAGTGGCCGAACGCTACGGCGTGCAGGCGCTGGTAACCGGTGAAGCGCTGGGGCAGGTGTCCAGCCAGACGCTGACCAACCTGCGCTTGATCGACAATGCGTCCGATACGCTGATCCTGCGTCCGCTGATCTCGCACGATAAAGAGCACATCATCAAACTGGCGCGTGAAATCGGCACCGAAGACTTCGCCAAAACCATGCCGGAATACTGCGGCGTGATTTCGAAGAGCCCGACGGTAAAAGCCGTCAAGGCCAAGATTGAAGAGGAAGAAAGCCACTTCGATTTCAGCATTCTCGATCGGGTGGTGAGCGAGGCGAAGAACGTCGATATTCGCTCCATCGCCGAGCAGGCGCAGGAGCAGGTGACCGAAGTGGAAACCGTCGCGGCCTTCGGCGCCGACGAGGTGATCCTGGATATCCGTTCCAACGACGAGCAGGAAGAGAAGCCGTTGCAGCTGGAACAGGTTGAAGTGAAAGCGCTGCCGTTCTATAAGCTGAGCACCCAGTTCGGCGATCTGGATCAGAGCAAAACCTATCTGCTGTACTGCGAGCGCGGCGTAATGAGCCGCCTGCAGGCGCTGTACCTGCTGGAGCAGGGCTTCAGCAACGTGAAGGTTTATCGCCCGTAACGCGGGCAGCGGCGTAAATGAGAGGGGCTGAACCGGTGTTCAGCCCTTTTTTTATCGGCAAGCCGCTCAGTCGCGGAAATCGTACATCCCAGGGATCAGCACCAGCTGCGCGGCGATCTCCGCCGCTTTGGCCTTGCCGAGCAGCAGGTCTATCAGCTTCAGTGCAAACTCCATCGCGGTGCCCGGCCCCTGGCTGGTGAGCAGGTTGACGCGCGCGTCGTACACCACGCGGCGCTCCATCCATTTATCCGCCGGTATCCGATCTTTCAAACCTGGGAAACCGGTCATGTTGCCGATCGGGAACAGATCGTGGTGCTGCAACACCAGCGCCGGGGCCGCGCAGATGGCGGCGACGATGTGGCCCTGCAGATGCATCTGCCGCACTTTTTCCACCAGCAGCGGACTGTCGCGGAAGCATTCCGCCCCCTGCAGGCCGCCGGGCAGCACGATGGCGTCGAAAGGCTCATCGACGATCGCCACCAGCGGCGCGTCGGCCAGCAGCTTGACGCCGCGCGAACAAACGATAGTCAGCTCGCCGTCGCCGGCGACGCTGGCGGTAGTGACTTTAACGCCCGCCCGGACCAGCAGATCGATGGTGGTGACGGCTTCGGTTTCTTCGCTACCAGGTGCCAGGCAGACCAGCGCCGATACGCTCATATTCATTTTCCTTTCGTTTAATCAATTCAAACAGCCGCGCATTCTCCGGCAGCGTGAGGCCGTGGCTGCGCGCGCGGCGCAGCAGGTAGCCGGTGATGTAGTCGATCTCGGTATGCCGCTGGCTGCGGATATCCTGCAGCATCGACGAAACGTTGTCGGCGGTGCTGTGGATCACGTCCATCACGTATTGCATCAGGCCTTCGCAGGAGGTGTGGTAACCCTCCATGGCCATCACGCTGGCGACTTCACGACACAGCGCTTCGATCTGCTCCGGGTAGCGCTGCAGATCGCCGTTGCGGCAGCCGTACAGCGCCGTCAGCGGGTTGATCACGCAGTTGACCGCCAGCTTGCGCCAGTTGGCCGAGGCGATGTTGTTGTGCCAGGCGACGTCGGGCAGCGCCTGATGCAGCACTTCCGCCAGGTGGCTGAGGTGCTGGGCGGCCGGTGAGGTGGGGCCGATGTGGGTGATGCCGGTGGCGACGTGGATAATGGTGCTGCCTTCGTGGCGCGCGGCGTGGGTGGTGGTGCCCTGCAAGATGGGCTGGCCGTTCGGCGGCAGCTCTTCCTGAGTGCCCATGCCGTTGTGCAGCAGCAAGATGGCGCAGCGGGGGCTCAGCTTCGGCAACAGCGCGCTGACCGCGCTGGATACCTGCCAGGCTTTCAGCGTCACCAGCAGCAGCTCGCTTTGCGCGAGGTGCTCCGGATCGTTGGTGGGCAAATTGCGATTAAACGAGACGCCTTCCGGCTCTATCACGTTCACGGCGCAAAAAGGCTGCGGCACTCTTAGCCATCCCTGTACATCGTGGCCCTGCTGATACAGCCGGGAGAGCCACAGTTGTCCGAGCGCGCCGCAACCAAGAATGGTTATTTTCATTCAGTCTCCTTGGAAACACGGGAATACCGCTCAATTACCGTGATCTAACTATAGGCTTTATGGCAGCCTGAAGCGCTATCCCTGCGTGCGTTCAGCAGATTTTGTCTGAGGCGGCAAAGCGGTTATCATGCTCGGCATCAAAATCGCCTAAGCTATTAGGCACTCATTCAGGAGGAAGAAGTATGCCATCTTTCGACATCGTTTCCGAAATTGATATGCAGGAAGTGCGTAACGCCGTTGAGAACGCCACCCGCGATCTCGGCACCCGCTGGGATTTTCGCAACGTGCCGGCCAGCTTTGAGCTAAACGAGAAGAATCAAAGCATCAAGGTTGCCACCGAGTCTGATTTTCAGGTGCAGCAGCTGCTCGACATTCTGCGCGAAAAGCTGAGCAAGCGCAGCATCGACGGCGCCGCGCTGGAGATCCCGGAAGAGTTTACCCACAGCGGTAAAACCTACAGCGTGGAAGCCAAGCTGAAGCAGGGGATTGAAACCAGCGTGGCGAAGAAAATCGTCAAGCTGATCAAAGACAGCAAGCTGAAGGTGCAGGCGCAGATCCAGGGCGAAGAAGTGCGGGTGACCGGCAAGTCACGCGACGACTTGCAGAGCGTGATGGCGCTGGTGCGCGGCGGCGATCTGGGCCAGCCGTTCCAGTTCAAGAACTTCCGCGATTAATCTCGACGGGGCCGGCATTGCCGGCCCTGATTTTTTACAGCGAATTGACCAGCGCTTCCAACTGACCGCGATTGGTCTGCTTGGTATCCACCTTGACGTAGGCGCTGCGCTCTTCCGGCACGACGATCGCCTCGGCCACGCCGGGCTGCGCCTTCAGGCGGCTTTCCAGCGCTGAATCCTTCACCGCCAGTTCCGACAGCGTAATGCGCAGGCTGCTGACATACGGCGGCTCTTTCATGGTGCTGCTGACCAGGAACCAGACGGCGGCCAATACCGCGCCGGCGATAAACACCAAGCCTGCCCCCTGCAAACCGTACAGCCAGCCGCCGAGGCTGCCGCCGATCGCCACGCCGATAAACTGGCTGGTGGAGTACACCCCCATCGCGGTGCCCTTGTAGCCGGCCGGCGATTCTTTGCTGATCAGCGAAGGCAGGATGGCTTCCATCACGTTGAAGGCCATAAAGAACAGCTGCACGCCGGCGATGATGCCCCATAGATGAGCGCCGGAGAGCCACAGCAGCACTTCGGCGCAGAACAGTACCGCCACGCAGCCCATAAACACCTGCTTCATGCGGCGATATTTCTCGGCATAGATAATGAACGGCACCACGGCGGCGAACGACACCAGCATGGTCACCAAGTAGACGATCCAGTGTTCGCTGGCCGCCAGCCCGGCTTTTTCCATCGCCAGCGGCAGCGCCACGAAGCTCGACATCAGCAGAATGTGCAGACACATGATGCCGAAGTTGAGTTTCAACAGGCGCGAGTTGCTCAGCACTTTGCGGAAGCTGCCGCGCACGATGCTGGACTCGCGGTTCAGCAGATGGGTGTCGGCGGAAGGCACCACTGCCAGGGTGATGACGATGCCGGCCAGCGCCAGCACGGCGATCATCCAGAACAGCGCGTGCAAGCCCAAGGCGTGAGTGATGATAGGGCCCAGAACCATGGCGATGGCGAAGGTGATGCCGAAGCTGACGCCGATAAACGCCATCGCTTTGGTGCGGTTCTGCTCGCGGGTCAGATCGGAGAGCAGCGCCATTACCGCGGCGGCGATGGCGCCGGAGCCTTGCAACGCGCGGCCGAGGATCACGCCCCAGATAGAGTCAGTGACGGCGGCGATCACGCTGCCGAGGGCAAAGATCAGCAGGCCGCCGACGATCAGCGGCTTGCGGCCGATGCGATCGGACACCAGGCCGAACGGGATCTGAAACACCGCCTGCGCCAGGCCGTAAATGCCGATGGCGATACCGATCAGCGCTTCGCTGGCGCCGTTGAGCGCCATGCCGTAGGTGGTCAACACCGGCAATACCATAAACATGCCGAGCATGCGCAGGGAGAACACGGTGCCCAATCCCCAGGTGGCGCGGCGCTCCTGCGGGGTCATTGAATTATCGTTCACGTCAAACCTCGGTAAAAACCATGCCATCAGACGTTGAGACAGCGCCTGATGGCATGATTTCTGTAAAGCTGCGTCATTTTAGTGTGCAGGGCAGGGGGGGTAAATCGAATGTTGTTTAACAGATATTACAGTTTGGCCGCTTTTCGGCGTGACAAATAAAATGGGCCGCATACGCGGCCCATTGACAGATGATTTGGCTTACCAAACGTAGGTCACCAGCGCTTCAGGCGCCGCCGTGGCGCTGAAGTCGATCGACATCATCACGCTCAGCGAGGTGATGGCGACGATGGAGAACACGAACAGTTTACGCGCCCAGACGCTGTCGTTTTCGGTTTTGTAACCGCGCAGCGCCATGCCCAGCCACCATACGCTCACCGCCGCAGCGACGATCAGGTATTTGTAGCCGGCGTAGCCCACCAGGGTCAGCATCAGCGTGGCGATCATAAACGCCAGGATGTAGACCGTGATGTGGTTCTTGGCGACGGAAATGCCTTTCACCACCGGCAGCACCGGAATGTTGGCCGCCTGGTAATCTTTAAAGCGGAAGATAGCGATCGCATAAGAATGCGGCATCTGCCACAGGCTAAAGATAGCCAGCAGGATCAACGCGCCGGCGTCGAACTCGTTGGTGACCGCGCAGTAACCGATAACCGGCGGCGCGGCACCCGACAAGCTGCCGATCAGCGTGCCGTAGACCGAGTGGCGCTTCATGTACAGGCTGTAAACGCCGACATAAACCACGAAGCCCATCACCGCCAGCCACATGGCCAGCGGGTTGGCCGCGATATACAGCAACGCGAAGCCCACAATACCCAACGCGGTCGCATAAACCAGGGTGACACTCGGCGCGATCAGGCCTTTTACCAGCACCCGATTCTTCGTTCTCTCCATCTTCTTGTCGATGTCGCGGTCGATGTAGTTGTTAAACACACAGCCCGACGCGACCACCAACGAGACACCCACCAGGGTGGCGAGAAACAGGGGATAGTCGATGCTCCCTTTGGAAGCGAGCAGGAATCCCCCAACGACAGAAATTAAATTGCCGAAAATAATTCCTGGTTTAGTGACTTGCAGGTATTGCTTAATCATCACGTGCAGCTCAGCTCTTAATCGACCATCATATTGATGTTGAGGTTGTACATAATCCAGAGTGAACCTACAACAACGATACCGATGATCATAGCGGTGAACAGCAATGCCACCAGGTTCCAGCGCTCTTCCGATGAGGTGTTCATGTGCAGGAAGTAAACCAGGTGAACAATCACCTGGATAACCGCCATACCGACAACAACCGCCAGGATGGTGGAGTGGGAGATGCTGCCATCGTTCCCGTACATTACCATCGCAAATGGAATTACCGTCAGGATGATCGACAGGATAAAGCCGATCAGGTATGACTTCACGCTGCCGTGGCTTGCGCCGCCGTGAGAGGTTTCATGGGATGAATGACTCATGACATAGCCCCCAGCAGGTAGACAACGGTAAATACGCAGATCCAGACCACGTCCAGGAAGTGCCAGAACAGGCTCAGGCACATCAGGCGGGTTTTGTTGGTCGCGGTCAGGCCGAACTTGCTCACCTGAATCATCATCACGATGATCCAAACCAGGCCGGAAGTTACGTGCAGACCGTGGGTGCCGACCAGCGCGAAGAAGCTGGACAGGAACGCGCTGCGATCCGGACCGAAGCCTTCGGTGATCAGTTTGTGGAATTCAAAAACTTCCATTCCAACAAAGCCCAGACCGAACAGGAAGGTCAGGAACAGCCAGGTGTTTACACCGCCAACTTTACCCTTGTTCATGGCGATCATCGCCATGCCGTAGGTGATGGAGCTGAACAGCAGCAGGAAGGTTTCAACCAGGACGAAGTCCAGTTCGAAAATGTTTTTGCCTGCAGGGCCGCCGGCGGTCCCGTTCACCAGGACTGCATAAGTCGCGAACAAGCTCGCAAACAAAATACAGTCGCTCATCAGGTAGATCCAGAATCCGAAGACCTTGGTCCCACCCGCGTCGTGGTGCCCATGCTCTGCATGGGCTGCGTTATGATTGGTCAGAGTATCAGTTGACATGGTTCACGCCTGCTTTACGGATTTGTTCGTAGTGTTGGTTCTCAATGCGCTCGATTTCATCAACCTGCACATAGTAGTCAACATCGTTATCGAAGCTCTTGCCGATCCAGACGACGATCATACCGATGAAGCCGGCCAGAGCCATCCACCAGATTTCCCAAATCATTGCGAAACCGAATACCAGGCTGAAGAAGGCGATGATAACGCCGGCGCCGGTGTTCTTAGGCATATGAATCGGTTCGTACTTAGCCGGTTTCTTATAGGCTTCGCCTTTTTCTTTCATGTCCCAGAATTCATCACGGTCATGAATCTGCGGCACTACGGCAAAGTTATAGAACGGCGGTGGAGAAGACGTTGACCACTCCAGAGTACGAGCGCCCCATGGGTCACCGGTCAGATCGCGGTTCTGTTCGCGGTCACGGATACTGACGAAGATCTGGGTCAGCTGGCACAAGATGCCGCAGGCGATCAGCGCCGCACCGCCGGCTGCAACCAGCAGCAGAGGGTGGAACTCAGGGTTGATGTTCTGGCTGATACGACGGGTCATGCCCATAAAGCCCAATGCGTACAGCGGCATGAAGGCGGTGAAGAAGCCGATGATCCAGAACCAGAACGCGCGGATGCCCCATTTTTCGTTCAGCGTGAAGCCGAAGGATTTCGGGAACCAGTAGGTCAGGCCCGCGAAGCAACCGAACACCACGCCGCCGATGATGACGTTGTGGAAGTGCGCGATCAGGAACAGGCTGTTGTGCAGCACGAAGTTCGCGCCCGGCACCGCCAGCAGAACGCCGGTCATACCACCCACGGAGAAGGTGATGATGAAGCCAACGGTCCACAGCATTGCGGAGTTGAGCTTGATGCGGCCCTGATACATGGTGAACAGCCAGTTGAAGATTTTCACCCCGGTCGGGATGGAAATGATCATGGTGGCGATACCGAAGAAGGCGTTAACGTTCGCGCCGGACCCCATGGTGAAGAAGTGGTGCAGCCATACGATGAACGACAGAACGGTGATCGCGATGGTTGCCCATACCAGTGAGGTATAGCCGAACAGGCGTTTTCTGGAGAAGGTTGCGGTGACTTCGGAGAACACGCCGAACACCGGCAGAACCAGAATGTACACCTCTGGGTGACCCCAGGCCCAAATCAGGTTGATGTACATCATCATGTTGCCGCCCATATCATTGGTGAAGAAATGGGTGCCCAGATAGCGATCCAGGGTCAGCAGCGCGATGGTGACGGTCAGAATTGGGAAAGAAACGATGATCAGGACGTTGGTACACAGCGCCGCCCAGGTGAACACCGGCATCTTCATCATAGGCATGCCAGGGGCACGCATCTTCAGAATGGTGGCGAAGAAGTTCACGCCGGTCAGCAGGGTACCCAGACCGGAAATCTGCAGACTCCAGATCCAGTAATCGACCCCGACGCCAGGACTGTACTCTTTACCCGACAGCGGCGGATACGCCAGCCAACCGGTCTGAGCGAATTCACCGACCCCCAGGGAGATGTTGATCAGCACAACGCCCACCACGAAGAACCAGAAGCTCAAGGAGTTCAGGAACGGGAAGGCGACGTCGCGCGCGCCGATTTGCAGCGGCACCACGACGTTCATCAGGCCGACCACGAAAGGCATCGCCATGAAGAAGATCATGATGACGCCGTGCGCGGTGAAGATCTGGTCGTAGTGGTGCGGCGGCAGGAATCCGGCTTCGCCGGCGGACGCCAACGCCTGCTGGCTACGCATCATGATGGCGTCGGCGAAGCCGCGCAGCAGCATGACCATCGCCACGACGATATACATGATACCAATTTTTTTATGGTCGACCGAAGTCAGCCATTCGCTCCACAGCCACTTCCATTTGCCGAAATAGGTCAGCAGCGCCAGCACTGCCAGGCCCCCGACGATAATTGCGGCTACGGTGACCATGATGATCGGTTCGTGGTACGGAACCGCATCAAGTGTTAATTTTCCCAACATCAGTTATTCCTCGGCTCCGGCGTGAGCAGTATGTTCACCCATGTCCATACCTTGGCTCATGTCCATGCCTTCGTGCGCGCCAGCGCCCTTGTGCATATCCATGTCGCCCATGAATTTGGCAATTGTTTCTTTGAACAAATTCGGTTTGACAGCGGCAAAGTACTCGACCGGGTTGTTTTCACTCGGCTCTGCCAGTTTGTTAAAGTCGTCGGTGGTGTTCAGGTTTTTAGGCGATGCCTTCACCTTGGCCACCCACTGATCGAAGTCGCCTTCGGTCGGGGTAACGATCGCGGTGAATTTCATACCGGAGAAGCCTGCGCCGCTGTAGCTGCTGGAGATGCCCTTGTAGGCACCGGCTTCGTTGCCGATCAGGTGCAGTTTGGTCTGCATGCCGGCCATCGCATAAATCTGTCCACCCAACTGCGGGATAAAGAACGAGTTCATTACCGAGTTAGAGGTGATCTTGAATTCGACTGGAACATCTTTCGGGAAAGCCAGCTCATTAACGGTCGCAATGCCTTGTTCCGGATAGATGAACAGCCATTTCCAGTCGAGCGACACCACTTCGATCGTCATCGGCTTCTTGTCGGTGACAATCGGCTTGAACGGATCGAGTTCGTGGGTAGTCTTCCAGGTAATGGTGCCAAGGATGGCGATGATAATGATAGGAATGGTCCAGACGACCGCTTCGATCTTGTTGGAGTGGGCCCAGTTCGGACTGTACTTGGCGTCTTTGTTGGAAGCGCGATACTTCCAGGCAAAGGCGAACGCCATGAAGATAACTGGCACCACCACGATCAACATCAACGCGATTGCAGTGATAATCAGTGTCCGTTGCTCAACACCAATTGCTCCTTTGGGATTCATCAAAACCATATCGCAGCCACTGAGCAATACAGTGCCTGCAATTAATGACAGCATCCCAATACTTTTATTGTATTTCTTAAGTCTCATCTAACGACCTCAATAACAAAGGCTCAATTGTCGTTTCATGTGTGCGGGCATTTTACGGGAAGGTTGCAGTACTGTAAACATGCTTAAGGGAGTGTCAGCGGCTTGTTGACACTTTCTGTTAAGGGGGTCACAGATGTAACCCTGCGTGACAATTTACCAATGACAACAACGCGTTGGCACGCTGAATCGTGACGAGCAGTCCGTATGTTAAGGAAAACTAAAGGTATGATGAATCTGGCGAAGAAATGCGCGGCGGGGAAATACGCAGAAAAGGTTTATTTAATGTAAAATAATTGTGTCTTAAAGGTGAATTTAATTTTATTTCCGAGCGCCGCAGTCGGATAAAAAAATAATTTTCTCGCTGATTATCTTTTTTTAACGAAATAAATACACCCCCGGATCGCTTTTTTTTCGGCCGGCAAAATCGCCGGCCGGTCGGGTTACGCCAAACGAGCGCGGCGCAGCGCCAGATAATCCAGCATGCTGCCCATCGCGACGCCGAGCAGGCTCAATGCGGCGCCGATCTGCAGCAACCGGTCGGCCAACAGCGGCGCCTGCGTCCAGTCGAGCGCATTGGCGATCAGCAGCAGCAACCACAGCCCCAGCAGCGAGCAGCCCAGCGTCAGCAGGCGCAGCGCCCAGCGGTAAGCCTGGGTAAACGCGGTGCGCGGCATAAAGTCGCCATGCTGCTGGGTGTGTTCCAGCGTCTGGCGGCAGACGCCGAGCAACAGCAAGCCCGGCAGCGCGGCGGCGATCGAAAACAGATAGAACAGCGGCCAACCATGGGCTTCGACGAACCAGCCGGCGATCGGCCCGACATAAACGCGGCCCACGGCGGACAGCGCCGACAGCAGCGCGAACTGGGTGGCGGAGAACGAACGGTTGCACAGCGTCATCAGCAGCGCGACGAAGGCCGCGGTGCCCATGCCGCCGCACAGGTTTTCAAGGAAGATGGCGCTGCCCATGGTGAGCAGGTTCTTGTCGGTCACCGCCAGAATCCAATAGCCGAGATTGGAGACCGCCTGCAGGACGCCGAACAGCATCAGGGCGCGGAACAGGGTGAGACGCTGCATCAGCACGCCGCCGAACAGAGCGCCGACGATGGTGGCGAACAGCCCGAGGGTTTTGTTCACCAGCCCCACTTCGCCGGCGTCGAATCCCACGCCGCGGATCAGGAAGGTGGTGCTCAGGCTGCCGGCGAAGGCGTCGCCCATTTTGTACATCACGATCAGCAGCAGGATCAGCCAGGCGTTGTTGCGGCCGAAGAAATCGCGCAGCGGCGCGACGACCGCCTGTTCCATGGTGCGCGGCGCCGGGATGCTTTCATCCGGTTCCGGCGCCATCAGCGTGGCAGCCACGCCGATCAGCATCAATCCGGCCATCAGCCAGTAGGTGGCTTGCCAGCCGAAATAGCGATCCGCCAGCCACAGCGCCAGGCCGCCGGAAACCAGCATCGCCAGCCGATAACCCAGCACCGATATCGCCGCGCCCGCGCCGCGTTCTTCGGCTTTCAGCAGGTCGGTTTTATAGGCGTCGAACACGATATCTTGCGAGGCGGAGCAGAACGCCACCAGCACCGCCAACGCCGCCAGCCACCACAGGTGCTGCGCGGGTTGCATAAAGCCCATCGCCACGATCGCCGCCACCAGCAGCAGCTGGCTGATCAGCAGCCAACCGCGCCGCCGCCCGAGGAACGGCGGGGTATAGCGATCCATGAAGGGCGACCAGAGGAATTTGAAGACGTAGGCCTGGCCCACCAGCGAGAAGATGCCGATGGTTTTCAGATCGATGTTTTCGACGGTCATCCAGGCTTGCAGCGTGCCGGAGGTCAGTGCCAGCGGCAGACCCGACGCGAAGCCCAGCAGCAGCAGAATGGCGGAGTTACGCTGGGTGAAGATGTTCAGATAGTGTTTCGACATGAGTTCCCTGTCTGCGCCGCCCGATCCGCCGGGCGGCGCCAGGCGCGCCGATTAGCGCGCGTTTTGCTTGATAAAGTCGTTGACGCTGGTGTCCTGCGCCATGTCGGCGATCACGTCGCCCAGCACGGAGTTGACGGCGTCGGTGATCTTGTCGTTGGTCGCCGTGAAGGCGCCCTGCACGTTATAGGTCGAGCGGTAGTTTTTCACCTGCTTGTTGCCGTTCTTCGCCTGGGCGATGATCGAGATGTCGGCTTTGGTGGTGATGTTGTAGCGCAGGTTGCCTTCGGATACGTCCGCGTACAGATTATTGACGACCACCTGCAGCGCGACCGGGCCGTCGGCGCCAATCATGTAACCGCGGGCGCCCATTTGTTTCTCCAGCACTTCCTGCAGCAGGAAACGCAGATCGCGCGACGGCGTCAGCGTGACCAGTTGGCCGTCGCGGTTCACCTTGGCCAGCGCCTGATCGGTGCGCTGATCCGCGCCGTTGATGCTGATGGTGATGCCCTGCAGGGTCGGATCCTGCTGCGGCAGAACGATTTTCGGCGTGACGTTCAGGGTGTTGCTGCTGGTCGCGCAGCCGGCCAGCAGCAGGGCGGTCAGCAAAGGAAGACAAAGTTTCTTTAACATGTTTTCTGTCTCATTCTCGATGGATTTAGCAATAATCAGAGCGGGATAGCCGACAACGAATTGCCGACATCATAGCATCGCCGCCGTGCGGTGGAAGCGCGGAAGGCGCCTGAGTGACAAATTTTTACCTGCCGTTGATAAAAACACGCTTTTTTGGCCCGCTCAATCGGATAATCCCCCAAGCGGCGGGGATGACGCTCATCCTCTGACCGCAGAAAAGAGAAATTTGTCCAGGCGATGGTCTAAACGGGGGAAAACCGGCTAATATTGAACTAGATGGGCACGGTCCTCTGCCGGTGTTGTAAGGAGATCCTATGATTCGCGAGCAAATAGAAGCAAAGTTAAGGGCGGCGTTTGAGCCCGCGTATCTGGAAGTCGTTGATGAAAGCTATCGTCATAACGTTCCGGCGGGTTCAGAAAGTCATTTCAAAGTGGTATTGGTCAGCGATCGCTTCGTCGGCGAACGGTTTTTGACGCGTCACCGCTCCATCTACGGGGTATTGTCGGAAGAGTTGGCCGATGGCGTACACGCGCTGGCGCTGCACACCTATACGCTCAAAGAGTGGGAAGGGTTGCAGGATACCGTGCCGGCCTCGCCGCCGTGCCGCGGCGCCGGGACGCTGGCCTGAGGGGGAAATTTTCAGGTATCAGTGGAACTTTGCCCTCGAATTAGGGTATTACTACTGACGAATTTTGAAACGGCCTGCGGGCCGTTTCTGTTTTTGACGACGACACGGCCGATGCGCAATATGGCCAACGTTCGGTCTGTTTTGGCGGCCTTTTGGCGATCGAATCGACAAAAGTGTGATTTTTAGCGCGCCTGCGCCGCCTAGCTTTCCTCGACTCGCCATGCATGCGCCGCTATAATGTCGCGTCTTATTTTTCCGGAATGGTTTCGGGACGCTTCTGTCATCAGGGAACTCGGTTCTTATTTGTAGCCGTCCTGGTTCTTGGAACGGAGTTGACCGAGCACTGTGATTTTTTTGAGGTAACAAGATGCAAGTTTCAGTAGAAACCACTCAAGGCCTTGGGCGCCGTCTCTCTATTACTGTACCGGCTGATACTATCAAGCAGGCGGTGAAGAAAGAGCTGATCAACGCAGCGAAAAGCGTGCGTATCGACGGCTTCCGCAAAGGCAAAGTGCCGATGAACATCGTGGAACAGCGTTACGGCGCCTCTGTTCGTCAGGACGTGCTGGGCGAAGCGATGCAGCGCAGCTTCGTTGACGCGATCATCAAAGAAAAGATTAATCCGGCCGGCGCACCAAACTACGTGCCGGGCGAGTACAAAGAAGGTGAAGACTTCACTTTCGCCGTTGAATTCGAAGTGTATCCAGAAGTTGAGCTGAAAGGCCTGGAAAACATCGAAGTTGAAAAACCAGTAGTGGAAGTGAACGACGAAGACGTCGACGCGATGCTGGACACTCTGCGCAAGCAGCAGGCGACCTGGAAAGAAACCGATCGCGCGGCGGAAGCTGAAGATCGCGTGACCGTTGACTTCACCGGTTCTATCGACGGTGAAGAGTTCGAAGGCGGCAAAGCGTCCGACTTCGTGCTGGCAATGGGCCAGGGCCGCATGATCCCAGGCTTCGAAGAAGGTCTGGTCGGTCACAAAGCGGGCGAAGAGTTCTCCATCGACGTGAACTTCCCGGAAGACTACCACGCGGAAAACCTGAAGGGCAAAGCGGCCAAATTCGCTATCGTGCTGAAGAAAGTTGAAGAGCGCGAGCTGCCTGAACTGACCGAAGAGTTCATCAAGCGTTTCGGCGTGGCGGACGGTTCCGTTGCCGGTCTGCGCACCGAAGTTCGCAAGAACATGGAGCGCGAGCTGAAAGGCGCCGTGCGTAACCGCATCAAGTCTCAGGCGATCGAAGGCCTGGTGAGTGCGAACGAAATCGACGTGCCTGCTGCGCTGATCGACGGCGAAATCGACGTGCTGCGTCGTCAGGCTGCACAGCGTTTCGGCGGCAACGAGAAGCAAGCGCTGGAACTGCCACGCGAGCTGTTCGAAGAGCAAGCCAAACGCCGCGTAGTGGTTGGCCTGCTGCTGGGCGAAGTGATCAGCACCAACGATCTGAAAGCTGACGAAGACCGCGTGAAGACGCTGATCGAAGAAATGGCCTCCGCCTACGAAGATCCGAGCGAAGTCATTGAGTTCTACAGCAAAAACAAAGAGCTGATGAACAACATGCGCAACGTGGCTCTGGAAGAGCAAGCGGTTGAAGCCCTGCTGGCAAAAGCGAAAGTGACTGAAAAAGCCACTACCTTCAGCGAGCTGATGAACCAAACTCAACAGGCGTAATGCCTGCGTGCCGGGCGCGATGAACGGCGCCCCCGGTTTCGCCTGGCGAACCGGCGCACGATGAAAAAGCCCGCAACCTCAGGTTGCGGGCTTTTCTTTTTGCCACGTTGCTGATTAATCTCAGGTTAAGCGGGGCAATATGCACTATATTTACCCTGTTGCCTGGGGAACTGGCTGGCATGATAACGGTCAGAATAACGGCATCGTTTCCGGCGCGCGGAGAAAATCGGCCTCTGGGCTTGAAATCGCGCCGGGCTCCCCCAATCTGTAAATAATAATTCTGGGGCTGTTTGCCAAAGTGCGCGGGATGAAATAACCGTCGGGTACGTGTGGCGCGGGTCGAATGCTTGAGCATAGTCATCATGGCCGTTCTCAAGTAGAATCGGCGTATTAGGGTGACACCCTGGCCGCCAAGGCAATTTCTATTAGGAGACGGTAATGTCATACAGTGGCGAACGAGATCAATTTGCACCGAACATGGCGCTGGTGCCGATGGTGGTAGAGCAGACTTCACGCGGGGAGCGTTCTTACGACATCTATTCCCGCCTGCTGAAAGAGCGCATCATTTTCCTGACCGGCCAGGTGGAAGATCACATGGCCAACCTGATCGTGGCGCAAATGCTGTTCCTCGAAGCGGAAAGCCCGGAAAAAGACATTTTCCTCTACATCAACTCGCCGGGCGGGGTGATCACCGCGGGCATGTCGATTTACGACACCATGAAGTTCATCAAGCCGGACGTCAGCACCATCTGTATGGGGCAGGCGTGCTCGATGGGCTCCTTCCTGCTGACCGCGGGCGCCAAAGGCAAACGTTTCTGCCTGCCGAACTCGCGCGTGATGATTCACCAGCCGCTGGGCGGCTACCAGGGCCAAGCGACGGACATCGAAATCCACGCGCGTGAAATCCTCAAGGTGAAAGCGCGCATGAATGAACTGATGGCCGAGCATACCGGCCAGCCGCTGGAGCAGATCGAGCGCGATACCGAGCGCGATCGCTTTATGACCGCGGAAGAAGCCGTGGAATACGGCCTGGTTGACGGCATTCTGACACACCGCAGCTAGAACCACGCGGCGCCGATGGACTATAGTAATCAGAGTGGGCAGGGGCTCGCTCTGTTGTAGCCCCCCGGCGTTCCCGATATGAGTTTGGGCGCACTGCCGCCGTGATTTTCCTGCGGGACAAGACTAAAGAAGAGGTTTGACTGATGACAGATAAGCGCAAAGACGGTTCAGGAAAGCTGCTGTACTGCTCTTTTTGCGGCAAAAGCCAGCATGAAGTGCGTAAGCTGATTGCCGGGCCGTCAGTGTATATCTGCGATGAATGTGTCGATCTGTGTAACGACATTATTCGCGAAGAGATTAAAGAAGTTGCCCCGCATCGTGAGCGCAGTGCGCTGCCGACGCCGCACGAAATCCGCCACCACCTGGATGACTATGTCATCGGTCAGGAGCAGGCGAAGAAAGTGCTGGCGGTTGCGGTGTACAACCACTACAAACGCCTGCGCAACGGCGATACCAGCAACGGTATCGAGTTGGGCAAGAGCAACATCTTGCTGATTGGCCCAACCGGTAGCGGCAAGACTCTGCTGGCGGAAACGCTGGCGCGCTTCCTGGACGTGCCGTTCACCATGGCCGACGCCACCACGCTGACCGAAGCCGGTTACGTGGGCGAGGACGTGGAAAATATTATCCAGAAGCTGTTGCAAAAATGTGACTATGACGTGCAGAAAGCGCAGCGCGGCATCGTTTATATCGATGAAATCGATAAGATTTCCCGCAAGTCCGACAACCCGTCTATCACGCGTGACGTTTCGGGTGAAGGCGTGCAGCAGGCGCTGCTGAAGCTGATTGAAGGCACCATCGCCGCGGTTCCGCCGCAGGGTGGGCGCAAGCATCCGCAGCAGGAGTTCCTGCAGGTCGATACCTCCAAGATCCTGTTTATCTGCGGCGGCGCATTTGCCGGCCTGGATAAGGTGATCGGTCAGCGCGTCAACACCGGCTCCGGCATCGGCTTCGGCGCGACCGTCAAGGGCGAGTCCGAGAAGGCCACTGAAGGCGAACTGTTGCTGCAGGCCGAACCGGAAGACCTGATCAAGTTCGGTCTGATCCCTGAGTTCATCGGCCGTCTGCCGGTGGTGGCGACCCTGAGCGAGCTGAGCGAAGACGCGCTTATTCAGATCCTGAAAGAGCCGAAGAACGCTCTGACCAAGCAGTATCAGGCGCTGTTCAACCTGGAAGGCGTGGAGCTGGAGTTCCGTGACGAAGCGCTGAACGCCATCGCCAAGAAAGCCATGGCGCGCAAAACCGGCGCCCGCGGCCTGCGTTCCATCGTGGAAGGCGCGCTGCTCGATACCATGTACGATCTGCCGTCGATGGACAGCGTGGATAAAGTGGTGATCGACGAGTCGGTGATCGCCGGTCAATCCAAACCGCTGCTGATTTACGGCAAGCCGGAAGCCCAGGCATCTGGCGAATAATTAGCCAGTTAAACCAGCGCGTTATCAGCAAAATGGGGGATTTCATCCCCCATTTCTTTTTCCTGCATTCTTGCCGTTGAATGTAAGAGATTCATCCCCATATACTCATTAACCAGATTTTATGAAACGTTAGATGCTTGCGTCTCATGAGATTCCCCCTCAACCTGGCGGAAATTAAACTAAGAGAGAGCTCTATGAACCCTGAGCGTTCCGAACGCATTGAAATCCCCGTTTTGCCATTGCGCGACGTGGTGGTTTATCCGCACATGGTGATCCCGTTATTTGTTGGCCGGGAAAAATCGATTCGGTGCCTCGAAGCCGCAATGGATCACGATAAGAAGATCATGCTGGTGGCACAGAAAGAGGCCTCAACGGATGAACCTGGCATTAACGACTTGTTCTCGGTTGGCACCGTAGCGTCGATCCTGCAGATGCTGAAGCTGCCGGACGGCACGGTAAAAGTGCTGGTCGAGGGGCTGCAGCGCGCACGCATCACTACGCTGTCCGACAGCGGTGAGCATTTTGCCGCGCAGGCGGAATACCTTGAATCGCCGGCTATCGACGAGCGCGAGCAAGAAGTGCTGGTGCGCACCGCGATCAATCAGTTTGAAGGCTATATCAAACTGAACAAAAAAATCCCGCCGGAGGTGCTGACGTCACTGAACAGCATCGACGACGCCGCGCGCCTGGCGGACACCATCGCCGCCCACATGCCGCTGAAACTCAGCGACAAACAGTCGGTGCTCGAGATGTCCGACATCACCGAGCGTCTGGAATACCTGATGGCGATGATGGAGTCGGAGATCGACCTGCTGCAGGTTGAGAAACGCATCCGCAACCGCGTCAAGAAGCAGATGGAGAAGAGCCAGCGCGAGTACTATCTGAATGAGCAGATGAAGGCGATTCAGAAAGAACTGGGCGAGATGGACGACGCGCCGGACGAGCACGAAGCGCTGAAGCGCAAGATCGATGCGGCGAAAATGCCGAAAGAGGCGCGCGAGAAAACCGAAGCGGAACTGCAGAAGCTGAAGATGATGTCGCCGATGTCAGCGGAAGCGACCGTGGTGCGCGGCTACATCGACTGGATGTTGCAGGTGCCGTGGAACGCGCGCAGCAAGGTGAAAAAAGACCTGGTCAAGGCGCAGGAAGTGCTCGATACCGATCACTACGGCCTGGAGCGCGTCAAGGATCGCATCCTCGAGTACCTCGCGGTACAGAGCCGCGTCAGCAAAATCAAAGGGCCGATCCTGTGTCTGGTAGGGCCGCCGGGCGTAGGTAAAACCTCGCTGGGGCAGTCGATCGCCAAAGCGACCGGGCGCCAGTACGTGCGCATGGCGTTGGGCGGCGTGCGTGACGAAGCGGAAATCCGCGGTCACCGCCGTACCTATATCGGTTCGATGCCGGGCAAACTGATCCAGAAAATGGCCAAGGTTGGGGTGAGGAATCCGCTGTTCCTGCTGGATGAGATCGACAAGATGTCGTCCGACATGCGCGGCGATCCGGCCTCCGCTCTGCTGGAGGTGCTGGATCCGGAACAGAACGTGGCGTTCAACGACCACTACCTGGAAGTCGATTACGATCTGTCCGACGTGATGTTCGTCGCCACCTCAAACTCGATGAACATCCCTGCGCCGCTGCTGGACCGTATGGAAGTGATCCGCCTGTCGGGTTACACCGAGGACGAGAAGCTTAACATCGCCAAGCAGCACCTGCTGCCGAAGCAGCTTGAGCGCAACGCGCTGAAAAAAGGCGAGCTGACGGTCGACGACAGCGCCATCATCGGTATCATTCGCTTCTACACCCGCGAAGCCGGGGTGCGCAGCCTGGAGCGTGAAATCTCCAAGCTGTGCCGTAAAGCGGTGAAAACGCTGCTGATGGACAAAAAGCGCAAGCATATCGAGATCAACGGCGACAACCTGAAAGATTACCTGGGCGTGCAGCGCGTCGATTACGGCCGTGCGGATACCGAAAACCGCGTGGGCGAAGTCACCGGGCTGGCGTGGACGGAAGTGGGCGGCGATCTGCTGACCATCGAAACCGCCTGCGTGCCGGGCAAAGGCAAGCTGACCTACACCGGTTCTCTGGGTGAAGTGATGCAGGAATCGATTCAGGCAGCGCTGACCGTGGTGCGCGCGCGCGCGGAGAAGTTGGGCATCAACGCCGATTTCTACGAGAAACGCGACATCCACGTGCACGTGCCGGAAGGGGCGACGCCGAAAGACGGCCCGAGCGCCGGTATCGCGATGTGCACCGCGCTGGTCTCCTGCCTGACCGGCAACCCGGTACGCGCCGATGTGGCGATGACCGGCGAGATCACGCTGCGCGGCCAGGTGTTGCCGATCGGCGGCCTGAAAGAGAAGCTGCTGGCGGCGCATCGCGGCGGCATCAAAACCGTGCTGATCCCTTACGAGAACAAGCGCGATCTGGAAGAGATCCCGGATAATGTCATCGCCGATCTGGAGATTCATCCGGTGCAGCGAATCGATGAAGTTTTGAACATTGCGTTGCAAAACCCGGCCTTCGGCGCACTGCCGGTAGCGGCAAAATAGTGACGAATCGCAAAAACCATTGATAAAACTTATACTGGCAAGCCATTTCGGACTTGCCAGTATTTTTTTGTACCGCTAAGTTAGATCTCTGTCGGCCCACGTTTTGCCACGCAGTCGGTGGCTTGCCAAGGTTCGATGGGATTGATATAACAGCTGCGCTGTCGCAACCGTAGGGATTTTTCGGTGCGACGATAGAATTCTAGAGGGGATGATAGAGTGAATAAGTCACAACTGATCGACAAGATTGCCGCAGGTGCTGATATTTCCAAAGCGGCAGCTGGACGTGCTTTAGACGCAGTAATCGCTTCCGTTACCGACTCTCTGAAAGCTGGGGATGACGTGGCTCTGGTTGGTTTCGGTTCCTTCACCGTGCGTGAACGTTCGGCTCGTACCGGCCGTAACCCGCAAACCGGTAAAGAAATCAAGATCGCGGCAGCCAAAGTGCCGGCCTTCCGTGCAGGGAAAGCGCTGAAAGACGCTGTAAACTGATTTGGCGTCTAACCGTTTAGCGTAACAGGGTTTTGTAATAAACAATCACCTGACGCAGCGGTGCTGGTAAGGTAAGATACAAGGCGCATCGGACTGATGCGCTTTTTTTATTTTTGTCGCAGGGAACGCGCCTGCACAAGGGTTGTTAATCCACATCACAGCGGAGTGTTGTCACACTATGATGGACAATTTACGCGCGGCTGCCAATCACGTCGTGCTCAAAATCATCCTGGCCCTGATAATCCTGTCATTCGTCCTGACCGGGGTGGGTAACTACCTGATCGGCGGCTCCGGCGATTATGCTGCGAAAGTAAATGGTCAGACGATCGAACGCGCTCAGCTGGAACAGGCTTTCCAAAGCGAGCGTAGCCGCATGCAGCAGCAGCTGGGTGACCAGTTCTCTGCGCTGGCCGGCAACGAAGGCTACATGCAGCAGATGCGCCGTCAGGTGTTGTCCCAGTTGATCGACAACATGCTGCTCGACCAATACGCCAAGAAGCTGGGCCTGGCGGTCAGCGACGATCAGATCAAGGACGCCATCCGCAAGGCGCCTTATTTCCAAACCAACGGCCAGTTCGATAACGCCAAGTACCTCGACCTGATCGGCCGTATGGGCTACACCGCCGACAACTTCGCGCAGTCGATGCGTCAGCAGCTGGTCAATCAGCAGCTGATCCAGGCCTTCGGCGAATCCGGCTTCGTGCTGCCGTCCGAATCACTAGCCATGGCGGCGTTGGTGCTGCAGGAGCGCGACGTGCGTCTGGCGACTATCGATCTGAAGGCGCTGCAGGCGAAACAGAGCGCCGGCGACGACGAACTGAAGGCGTATTACGATCAGAACAAGAACAGCTTCATCGCCCCGGAGCAGGTGAAGGTGAGCTATATCCCGCTGGACGCCGCGTCCATGCAGGACAAGGTGAAAGTGAGCGAAGAGGACATCAGCGCTTACTACGACCAGCACAAGAGCAGCTACGGCCAGCCGGAGCGTAAAAACTACAGCGTGATCCAGCTGAAAACCGAGGCGGAAGCCAATGCGGCGCTGGATGAGCTGAAGAAGGGCGCCGATTTCGCCACGCTGGCGAAAGAGAAATCCACCGACATCATTTCACGCCGTACCGGCGGCGAACTGGGTTGGCTGGAGCCGGAAACCACCGCCGACGAGCTGAAACAGGCTAACCTGACTGAAAAAGGGCAGCTGTCCGGCGTGGTGAAATCTTCCGTCGGCTACCTGATCGTGCGTTTGAACGACATCGAACCAGAGAAACTGAAGCCGCTGAGCGAAGTGCATGACGCTATCGCCAAGCAGGTGAAGCAGGAGAAAGCGGTAGATGCGTATTACGCGCTGCAGCAGAAGGTGAGCGAAGCGGCAACCAGCGACAACGAATCCCTGGCCTCGGCTGAAGAAGCAGCCGGCGTGAAAGCGGCGCAAACCGACTGGTTCACCCGCGACAACATCCCTGCGGCGCTGAACTTCAAGCCGGTGGTGCAGGCGATCTTCGACGGTTCGCTGATCGGCGAGAACGGCGCGCCGGGCAGTAACTCCGACGTGATCACCGTAGACGGCGACCGCGCCTTCGTGGTGCGCGTGAGCGGCCACAAGCCGGAAGGCATCGAGCCGTTCGACCAGGTAAAAGACCGCGTGGCGGATCTGGTGAAGCGCAACAAGGCGGTGCAGGAAGCGAAACTGCAGGGTGAGAAGCTGCTGGTTGAGCTGAAGCAGGGCAAGGGCGACGAGGCGATGAAAGCCGCCGGCCTGAGCTTTGGTGCCGTGCAGAAGATGGCGCGCGCGCCGGAAGACAGCCAGCTGGTGGAGAGCGTGTTCGCGCTGCCGCACCCGCAGGACGGCAAACCGGTGTACGGCATGTCGCAGGATCGCCAGGACAACGTGGTGCTGATCGCACTCGATGCGGTGAAGCCAGGCACGCTGCCGGAAGACGAAATGAAAACCTTCGTCGGCAAGATGGAAGAGGGCGCGACCGGCGTTTCCTTCGATTCGCTGCTGGCGAGCCTGCGTAAAGAAGCCAAAATTAAAATGGGCGCCGCTGAGCAACAGCCGCAGTAATCGCCGCATTTTTCTGCAACGCAGTGCAACAAACAAAGGCCGCTTTCGCGGCCTTTTCCACATCTGATATCCGCCGATTGCTGAATATCTGCCGCCGCGGCAAGGTAGCCGTGCTGTCACACACAAGGAGGATACAGCATGCAACATACAGAGAAAAAAACGTTATCAGGTTACCGTCATCACGTTAAAGCCGCGCTGGCCGCGCTGTTGTTATGCCTGGCGGTGCCGGCCGCCGCGGCGGATAAAGCCGATGCGCCGGCGCCGATGCTCTCAACCCCGACGAGCAATGGCGGGCAACAGGCGATGACCAAGGCGGCCGAAGAGACGGCGGTCAGCATCAATCAGGCCACCGCCGAACAGCTCGCAGCGGCTTTGAGCGGTGTCGGTCTGAAGAAGGCGGAAGGCATTGTGCGCTATCGCGAACAGAACGGGCCATTCACCCAGGTTGAGCAACTGCAGGAGGTGCCGGGCATCGGACCGGCGCTGTTCGAGAAGAACCGCACTCGGCTGAAAATGTGATCCCGGTCGCGGCTGCGCGGCAAAATGCCGCTGAGGCAATGGCGACTCTGCTACATTTTACAGGTCTTACCAGTTTGGCGCGTTGACCAAACGGGCGAGGGAGCCCACGCGGCTCCCTCTTTCTGTAATCACCAGGCAGGAGCGATCGTTCCCTATGCAAACCTTTATCAAAGTTCGCGGTTATCACCTTGATGTCTACCAGCACGTTAACAATGCCCGCTATCTGGAGTTTCTGGAGGAGGCGCGCTGGGAGTGGCTGGAAAACGAGGCAGGGTTCCGCTGGATGACGGAAAACAACATCGCTTTCATCGTGGTGAACATCAATATCAATTACCGCAGCCCGGCGGTATTGGGGGATAAACTGCGCATCGACAGCCAGATGGTGCAGCTCAACGGCAAAAGCGGGGTACTGAGCCAGAAGGTGACGCAGGATCCGGCGGGGACGCCGGTGGCCGACGCGCTGCTGACTTTCGTGTGCGTCGATCTGAAAACGCAGCGGGCGCTGCCGATTGAAGGGGAATTGCGCGAGCACCTGGAAGCGCTCACGCCCAAATAACATTCGCAGTCAGCTCACCGGCGGCGGCTGCCGCCGTCGCTGCCTCAGGCCAGACCGGCCTTCTGTTTCAACGCCGCCATCACTTCCGCCTGGTTGGCGCGATACTGCGTCAGGCCATTGGCGCGCAGGTTGCAGGCGGCGCATTCGCCGCAGCCGTCACCCTTGATGCCGTTGTAGCAGGTCAGCGTATCCTGACGCACCCGATCCAGCTGCTGGTAATAGTCCGCCAGCGCCCAGGTTTCGGCCTTGTTCAGCCACATCAACGGCGTTTCGAAGCGGATATCGCGGGCGATGCCCAACACCACCGCCTGGTTCAGCGCTTTGACGAACTCGTCGCGGCAATCCGGGTAGCCGGAGAAGTCGGTTTCACACACGCCGGTGATCACCGCCTCCGCTTCCACCTGGTAGGCGTAGATCGCCGCCAGCGTCAGGAACAGGATGTTGCGGCCCGGCACGAAGGTGCTCGGCAGCGCGTTTTTCTGGTTGGGATCGTAGGCGGGAACCGGAATATTGTCGCGAGTCAGGCTGCTGATGGCCAGCTCATTGAGCAACGTCACGTCCAGCACCTTGTGCGCCTTGGCGCCGAGGGCCTCCGACAGCTCCTGAGCCACTTCAATTTCGGCGCGATGGCGCTGGCCGTAATCGAACGTGACGCAGTGAACTTCGTCATACTGTTGCAATGCCTGGATCAAGCAGGTCGTGGAGTCTTGTCCACCGCTGAAAACGACAACCGCGCGCTTCATAAAATCACCTTTTTGGGCTTTGGCCATTCCCGATACACATTCGGGCGGCAGGATAAAAATTGCGTTGCGGCGACAATAGTAGCAGAAAGGGCCGTCAGGCGCAGGGCGGTTCGGCTCCGGTCGGTGCGTCATCCACCGGCGGCGGCAGCCACGCCTGGCAAAAATCGAACCAGCCATGGGCGGTCAGCGTCACGCCATGCATACGCGGCGGCGCGCTGATCTGATACTGGTAGTGGAACAGCGGCGTGATGATGGCGGCGGCCATCAGCTGTTGATAATAGGCCTGCAGCCGTTCGAAGCGCAGTGGCTGCGCCTGCAGCTGTTGGATCTCCCGCAGCGTCTCCTGCTGCTGCTGCCAGCGGCTTGCCGTCAGGATACCGCGCCACAGCGAATCCTGCCGCAGCCAGCTCTCCAGCGTCGCCTCAGGCGCCTCGCCGATCAGGTTGTCTGCCAGCAGCAGGTCGGCCTGGGCGATTTGCGCCTCGCTTTGCCAGCGCTTGCCGGCGTAGTAACGCACTTCCAGCTCGCAGCCGTGCTGCGCGAGCAGCCGCTGTAGCGCGACCGTCACCGTTTGCAGCTCGACCGGCGGCCGATACAGCAATGTTAGCCGAGCGGGCAGCGGGACATCTTCTTCAATCCGTTGGCTGGGGATGCGCCAGCCGGGCAGCATTTCATGGCTGGGGGTGATCACGCTGTTGGGGATCGGCAGATGGCTGAGCAGGCCGGACTGCTGGATCAGCATCAGCAGCTTTTGCCCCTGGGCTTCGCTCAGCACGCCGTGGCGCAGGTTCAGCGCCAGATAACACCAGCCCAGGCTCATGCTGCGCTGCACCGGCCGGGCCTGCGCCAAATCGTCTTGCTGACCGATGGTGATGCGCACCGGATGCCGGCAGCTGGCGTCGGCGCCGGTGATGGGCAGATCGGGCGTGATCCAGTATTCGATGGTGTCCAGATACGGATGCTGCAGATGGTAACCGGCATGCTGTTCCAGCCTCACCAACTGCGGTTCATTCAACGCCAGTTTAAATGGGCCGGCGCCGATGGCCGGCAGTTCGGGGTGCGTCATCAGACAAGGCAGCTCCGCCAGCCGGTGTGCCAGCCAATAGTCCGGCAGGTGCAGGTCGAACTGAATGCACAGCGGATGCGGCAGGCTGACGTTCGCGACGCTGCTCAGGCTGGGTTGGCTGCGCGGATGGCCCAGCAGTTTTTCCAGCGTTTGCAGCAGTTGCTGGCCGGTCAACGGTTCGCCGTTGTGCCAGCGCAGCTGGCTACGCAAAAAGAATCGCCAGCGCAGGCCGCCATCGCTTATCTGCCAGTGGTGCGCCAGATCGGGCTGCGGCTCCGGGTTACCGGTCATCAGGCGCGTCAGCCCGGCGTGCAGGGTCGACACCAGATGTTGCTCGGCGCGGCCGGTCAGCGTGAGCGGATCGAGCGCCTCCAGCGTACGGTAATAGGGAATGCGCAGCGTCGGGCTGCCGGCCTGCCATTGCCCGCCGAGGTGCGGGCTGAGCAGATCCTGCAGGTGTTGCGGATCGAGCTGCGCCATCTCCAGCGCCCCCTGATGATTGCCCTGTTGCAACAGCTGCTGCAACAGCTGCGCGCGCAGCTCATCCGGTGTTTTCAGGCAGCGCAGGCTGGCGCGTTTGCCGCGGCCGGGCTGCGAATGCCAGCTCAGCCAGCCCTGATCCTGCAGCTGCTGCACCAGCGTGCGGGCATGGCGTTCGCTGCAGTAGAACATTGCCGCCAGCTCGCCGATGGTCACGGCGACCGGCGCGTTGCCGAGCTGTTGATACAGGCGTTGATATTGGCTGAGACGGTGAACCAGGCGCATGAGCAGAAATCCGGAACAGTTTTCCCAAATTGTTCACTATTACTTCCGCAAATACCATCCCATACTGCACTGATTGTAATCGCGTTCACATTCATGAGGTCTTTATGTATCGCCTGGCGGCTTTCGATATGGACGGCACGCTGTTGATGCCGGATCACCGGGTTGGCCCGGAAACGCTGGCGGTGCTGAACCAGCTGGTGGAGCGGGAGATGGTGGTGACGTTCGCCACCGGGCGGCACTACCTTGATGCGCAACCGATCATGGCGCAGCTGGGGCTGCAGGGCTATCTGATCACCGGCAACGGCACGCGGGTGTATGACAACCGTGGCCAACAGCTGCACGCCACCGATCTGCCGGCGGAGATCGCCGAAGAGGTGCTGCATCATCATTGGCGCACCCGCGCCAGCATGCACGTGTTCCGCGACGAAGGTTGGCTGACCGAGTTCCCCGCGCCGGAAGAGATGCTGCAGGCGCACCACCTGAGCGGCTTTCGCTTCCAATTGGCTGACGTGCGCCGCTTACCGGCGTTCGGCAACAGCAAGGTGTGCTTTGTTGCACCGCATGAGGAGTTGCTGGAATTGCAGGTGCAGCTGCGGGCGCAGCTGGGCGGCGAGGCCGATCTGTGTTTCTCCGCTTACGATTGCCTGGAGGTGCTGCCGCTCGGTTGCAACAAGGGCGCGGCACTGGAGCGGCTGAGCCGTCACCTGGGATTGACGATGGCCGACTGCATGGCGTTCGGCGACGCGATGAACGACAAAGAGATGCTGGGGGCGGTGGGACACGGCGTGGTGATGGGCAACGCCCTGCCGCAGCTGAAATCCCTGCTGCCGCAGCTACCGGTTATCGGCCATTGCCAACAACAGGCGGTGGCCCACTATTTACAACATTGGCTGCGTTCACCTTGCCTCACCTATTCCCCCGAAGAATGAGGTTCTCCTTACAGCCGGCCGGGTATGACTACCCGGCTTTTTTTTACCCGAAGCCTGGCGTTACAAATTTGCCAGCTGCGCCAGATACGGCTGCAGATCGCCGATGTTGTTGCTGACCCATTCCGGGTTGTAATAGGTATCCAGGTAACGCTCGCCGCTGTCGCACAGCAGGGTGACGATCGACCCTTGCTCGCCGTTTTCCCGCATCTGTTTCGCCAGCTGCAGCGCACCCCAGACGTTGGTGCCGGTGGAGGCGCCGACCTTGCGGCCGAGCACGCCTTCCAGCCAGTGAATGGTGGCGATGCTGGCGGCATCCGGCACCCGCAGCATGTTGTCGACCACCGACGGGATGAACGACGGCTCGGCGCGCGGGCGGCCGATGCCTTCGATACGGCTGCCGCAGCTGCCGATCAGGGTGCGATCGCCGTGGTGGAAGCAGTCATAGAACACCGAGTTTTCCGGATCGACCACCGTCAATTGGGTGTCGTGCCCCTGATAGCGGATATAACGCCCCAGCGTGGCGGAGGTGCCGCCGGTGCCGGCGCTCATCACGATGTGTTTCGGCACCGGGAAGGGTTCGCGCGCCATCTGGCGGAAGATGCTGTCGGCGATGTTGTTGTTGCCGCGCCAGTCGGTGGCGCGTTCGGCGTAAGTGAACTGATCCATATAGTGGCCGTTCAGCTCTTTCGCCAGCTGTTCGGAGGCGGCGTAGATCTGGGCGGCGTGATCGACGAAGTGACAGCGGCCGCCGTAAAAGGCGATCTGTTCCACCTTGCGGCGCGCGGTGCAGGACGGCATCACTGCGATGAACGGCAGGCCGATCAGGCGAGCGAAGTAGGCTTCGGACACCGCCGTGCTGCCGGAAGAGGCCTCGATGATGGTGGTGTTCTCGGTGATCCAGCCGTTGCACAGGCCATAAAGGAACAGCGAGCGCGCCAGACGGTGTTTCAGGCTGCCGGTCGGGTGGGTGCTCTCATCCTTCAGATACAGGCAGATGCCGGGAAACGCCGGCAGGTTCAGGCGAATCAGGTGCGTATCGGCGGAGCGCTGAAAATCCGCTTCTATTTCACCGATAGCATATTTTACCCAAGAGTTTGTCATGATTTGGCCTCAGAATAGGGGGCTGATTTATGGCGTAGCATAGCCTGTCGGCGGGAAAAAAGGATTGCCATTTTCCCTGTTTAATCGCCTAATGGGAGAAAATTTTTCTCCAGGTGGCCGCTATGTTAGATAAAACAGACCGTAAGCTGCTGTGCATGCTGCAGCAAGATTGCACCCAGTCGCTGCAGGCGCTGGCCGATGCGGTTAATTTGACCTCTACGCCGTGCTGGAAGCGCCTGAAGCGTCTGGAAGACGAAGGCTATATCCGCGGCCGGGTGGCCTTGTTGGATAACGAAAAGCTTGGCCTGGGGCTGACGGCGTTCGTGCTGATCAAGACCCAGCAGCACAGCAGCGAGTGGTATCAGGCGTTTGTGCAGCTGACCAGCCAGATGCCCGAGGTGCTGGCGTTCTACCGTATGGCGGGAGAGTACGACTACCTGATGCAGGTCGAAGTGGCGGACATGAAAAGCTACGACGGTTTTTACAAGCGCCTGGTGAACGGCGTGCCGGGCCTTATCGACGTCACCTCGAGCTTTGCCATGGAAAAAATCAAGTACACCACCGCGCTGCCGGTGCCGGAGTGAAAAGTTCACCGGACGGGCGGCTCAACGGTGGTATCCTGCTCCGTTGAAGCGGAAAAAGAGACAAACCTCATAAAACCCTGGAATCAAACTGCGTGAGATTATTTGCACAAATCGGCTGGTACTTCCGCCGGGAGTGGCGCCGCTACCTGGGCGCGGTGGTATTGCTTATCGTCATCGCCATCCTGCAACTGCTGCCGCCTAAACTGGTCGGCATCATCGTGGACGGCGTCACCGAAAAACAGATGTCTACCGGCGTGCTGTTGGCCTGGCTCGGGCTGATGATCGGCACCGCGATCGTCGTTTACCTGCTGCGCTATGTGTGGCGGGTGCTGCTGTTCGGCGCTTCCTACCAACTGGCGGTCGAGCTGCGCGAAAACTTTTACCGTCAGCTCAGTCGGCAGAACCCGGCGTTCTACCTGCGCCACCGCACCGGCGATCTGATGGCGCGCGCCACCAACGACGTGGATCGCGTGGTGTTCGCCGCCGGTGAAGGCGTGCTGACGCTGGTGGATTCGCTGGTGATGGGGTTGGTGGTGCTGGTGGTGATGAGCACCCAAATCAGCTGGCAGCTGACGGTGTTGGCGTTAATCCCGATGCCGCTGATGGCGATCGCCATCAAATATTACGGCGATCAGCTGCACCAGCGCTTTAAATCGGCGCAGGCGGCGTTTTCCAGCCTCAACGATCAGGCGCAGGAAAGCATGACCAGCATCCGCATGATCAAGGCCTTCGGGTTGGAGGATCACCAATCCAACCGCTTCGCCGACGTCGCGGCGCAGACCGGCGCCAAGAACATGCACGTGGCGCGGGTGGATGCGCGCTTCGATCCGACCATTTATATCGCCATCGGCGCCTCTAACCTGCTGGCCATCGGCGGCGGCAGCTGGATGGTGGTGAACGGTTCGCTGACGCTCGGGCAACTGACCAGCTTTGTGATGTACCTCGGCCTGATGATCTGGCCGATGCTGGCGCTGGCCTGGATGTTCAACATCGTCGAGCGCGGCAGCGCGGCCTACAGCCGTATCCGCAGCCTGCTCAACGAGGCGCCGGCGGTGCAGGACGGCCCGCAGGCGTTGCCGGCCGGGCGCGGCGTGCTGGAGGTGGATATCCGCGCGTTCCACTACCCGGAAAACCCGCACCCGGCGCTGCATGACCTGGCGCTGACGTTGAAGCCGGGGCAGATGCTGGGGCTGTGCGGGCCGACCGGGGCCGGTAAGTCGACATTACTGTCGCTGATCCAGCGTCAGTTCGACGTCGACCAAGGGCAGATCCGCTATCACGGCCTGCCGCTTCCGCAGGTCAGGCTCGACGACTGGCGTTCGCGGCTGTCGGTGGTGAGCCAGACGCCGTTCCTGTTCTCCGATACCGTGGCGAACAACATCGCGCTGGGCCAGCCGGGGGCGACGCAGGCGCAGATTGAACAGGCGGCGCGGCTGGCCAGCGTCCATGAGGACATTCTGCGGCTGCCGCAGGGCTATGACACCGAAGTGGGCGAACGCGGCGTGATGCTGTCGGGCGGCCAGAAACAGCGCATCTCCATCGCGCGCGCGTTGCTGCTGGATGCGGAGATCCTGATCCTCGACGATGCGTTGTCGGCGGTGGACGGCCGTACCGAGCACCAGATCCTGCACAACCTGCGCAGCTGGGGGCAAGATCGCACGGTGATCATCAGCGCGCACCGGCTGTCGGCATTGACCGAAGCCAGCGAAATCCTGGTGATGCAGCACGGCGGCGTGGCGCAGCGCGGCGATCCGGCGGCGCTGGCGGCGCAGCCGGGCTGGTATCGCGATATGTACCGTTATCAGCAGCTGGAAGCGGCGCTGGACGAAGCGCCGGAAAACGGTGAGGAGGCGTTGGCCGATGAATAAAGTGCAAAAGCTGTGGCCGACGCTGAAGCGGCTACTGGCCTACGGCTCGCCGTACCGCAAACCGCTGGGGGTGGCGGTGCTGATGCTGTGGGTGGCGGCGGCGGCGGAAGTCGCCGGGCCGATCCTGGTCAGCTATTTTATCGATAATTACGTCGCCAAAGGGCAACTGCCGCTGATGATTGTCGGCGGGCTGGCGGCGGCCTACATTCTGCTGGAGCTGCTGGCGGCGGCGCTGCACTACTTCCAGGCGCTGCTGTTCAACCAGGCGGCGGTAGGCGTGGTGCAGCGGCTGCGTACCGACGTGATGGACGCCGCGCTGCGCCAGCCGCTCAGCGCCTTCGACACGCAACCGGTCGGGCAATTGATCTCGCGCGTCACCAACGACACCGAAGTGATCAAGGACCTGTACGTGATGGTGGTCTCCACGGTGCTGAAAAGCGCCGCGCTGATCGGCGCCATGCTGGTGGCGATGTTCAGCCTCGACTGGCGCATGGCGTTAGTGGCTATCTGCATCTTCCCGGCGGTGTTCGTGGTGATGGGCATCTATCAATATTACAGCACGCCGATTGTGCGCCGGGTGCGCAGTTATCTGGCGGACATCAACGACGGTTTCAACGAAGTGATCAACGGCATGGGCGTGATCCAGCAATTCCGCCAGCAGGTGCGCTTCGGCGAACGCATGAGCGCCGCCAGCCAATCGCACTATCTCGCGCGCATGCAGACGCTGCGGCTCGACGGTTTTCTTCTGCGGCCGCTGCTCAGTCTGTTTTCGGCGCTGGTGCTGTGCGGTTTGCTGATGTTGTTCGGCTTCAGCGGCGAAGGCGTGATTGGCGTCGGCGTGCTCTATGCCTTCATCAACTACCTGGGGCGTTTGAACGAACCGCTGATCGAGTTGACGTCACAACAGTCGATCCTGCAGCAGGCGGTGGTGGCCGGCGAACGTATTTTCGAACTGATGGATCGCAGCCAGCAAAGCTACGGCGCAGACGATCGTCCGTTGGCCAGCGGCAGCATCGACATCACCGATCTGAGCTTCGCCTACCGTGCGGATAAAAAGGTGCTGCAGCATATTTCGCTGGCGGTGCCCTCACGCGGCTTCGTGGCGCTGGTTGGCCACACCGGCAGCGGCAAGAGCACGCTGGCTAACCTGCTGATGGGCTATTACCCGGTCAGTGAAGGGGAAGTGCGTCTCGACGGCCGTCCGCTCTCCAGCCTGTCGCACCGCACGCTGCGCCAGGGCGTGGCGATGGTGCAACAGGATCCGGTGGTGATCGCCGATTCGGTGCTGGCCAACGTGACGCTGGGGCGCAACATCGATGAAGAGGCCGTCTGGCGGGCGCTGGAAACGGTGCAGCTGGCGAGTCTGGTGCGCGGCTTCCCACAGGGTATCCATACCCGGCTGGGGGAGCAGGGCAATAACCTGTCGGTCGGGCAGAAACAGCTGCTGGCGATGGCGCGGGTATTGGTGCAGGCGCCGCAGATCCTGATCCTCGACGAGGCGACCGCCAACATCGACTCGGGCACCGAGCAGGCTATCCAGCGGGCGCTGCGTGTGATCCGCGAGCACACCACGCTGGTGGTGATCGCTCACCGCCTCTCGACGATCGTCGATGCCGATTCCATTCTGGTACTGCATCGCGGCCAGGCGGTGGAGCAGGGCAACCATCAACAGCTGCTGGCGCAGCAGGGGCGCTACTACCAGATGTATCAGCTGCAGCTGGCGGGCGAGCAGTTGGCGGAAGCGGTGCGCGACGAGAGCCAACCCGCCTGATCCCACGGGCCGCGATCGCGGCCCTTATTTTTCCCAACGCACCACAAGCAGGCAACTCCGCCAGGCTACGCCCCCTTTCTGCACTTTTTCGACGCGACGCGCACCAAATCAGTGCGCATTATTTAACCCATTCAAGGTATCGGTACTGCACCGCGCCGCGGCGGCGCCCGCGTGCACGCTAATCCGCTGAATCGCCATGCAAAATAAAATTTGGCACAGCCCTTGCTACATATGAGGCGTACCGGGGTGAGTTTGGGCTTAATTCGTGGAGAGGCAATATGAAGCTGGTGACCGTGGTAATCAAACCGTTCAAGCTGGAGGACGTGCGCGAGGCCTTGTCCTCCGTGGGCATTCAGGGGTTGACCGTAACCGAAGTGAAGGGCTTTGGCCGCCAGAAAGGGCACGCCGAGCTGTATCGCGGCGCCGAATATAACGTCAACTTCCTGCCCAAGGTCAAAATCGATATCGCCATCGCCGACGATCAGTTGGATGAAGTGGTTGATGTCATTAGCAAAGCCGCCTACACCGGCAAAATCGGCGACGGCAAAATTTTCGTTGCCGAATTGCAACGCGTGATCCGTATTCGCACCGGCGAAACCGACGAATCGGCACTGTAACCGCGAACTCAGTTAAGTGATGGGGATGATTGATAATGAAAAGACTGTTATCCATGTTGGGCCTGAGTTCGGTAACACTGGTTCCTTCTTTGGCCCTGGCCGCCCCGGCGGTCGCCGATAAGGCCGACAACGCCTTTATGATGATCTGCACCGCGTTGGTGCTGTTCATGACGCTGCCCGGCATCGCGCTGTTTTACGGCGGCCTGCTGCGCGGCAAAAACGTGCTGTCGATGCTGACGCAGGTCACCGTCACCTTCGCGCTGGTCTGCGTGCTGTGGGTGCTGTATGGCTACAGCCTGGCGTTCAGCGAAGGCAATGCGGTGTTCGGCGGATTCCAGACGGCGATGCTGAAAGGCATCGGCATCGACAGCGTCACCGGCAGCATCAGCCAGATGATCCACGTCGCTTTCCAGGCCTCCTTCGCCTGCATTACCGTGGCGCTGGTGGTGGGGGGCTTCGCCGAACGCATTCGCTTCTCGGCGGTGCTGATCTTCGCGATCCTGTGGTTCACCCTGTCTTACCTGCCGATCGCACACATGGTGTGGGGCGGTGGCTATCTGGCCACCGACGGTGCGCTGGACTTCGCCGGCGGCACCGTGGTGCACATCAACGCCGCCAGCGCCGGGCTGATCGGCGCCTATCTGCTCGGCAAACGCGCCGGCTTCGGTAAAGAGGCGTTCAAACCGCATAACCTGCCGATGGTGTTTACCGGCGCGTCCATCTTGTATATCGGCTGGTTCGGCTTTAACGCCGGTTCCGCCAGCGCGGCTAACGGCATCGCGGCCTTGGCATTCCTGAACACTGTGGTGGCTACTGCGGGCGCCATTCTGTCCTGGACCTTCGCCGAGTGGGTGCTGCGCGGCAAGCCTTCGTTGCTGGGCGCCTGCTCCGGCATGATCGCCGGGCTGGTTGCCGTTACGCCGGCGGCGGGCACCGTGGGCGTGGGCGGCGCGTTGATCATCGGCCTGGTGGGGGGCGTCGCCGGCCTGTGGGGCGTAGTGACGTTGAAGAAATGGCTGAAAGTGGACGACACCTGCGACGTGTTCGGCGTGCACGGCGTGTGCGGCATCGTCGGCTGTCTGCTGACCGGCGTGTTCACCGCTTCTTCCCTCGGCGGCACCGGCTATGCCGAAGGGGTGACGATGGGGCATCAGGTGTGGATCCAACTGCTGAGCGTCGTGATTACGCTGGTGTGGTCAAGCGTCGCCGCCTTTATCGCCTTCAAGATCGCGGGCGCGATGGTGGGGCTGAGAGTGCCGGAAGAGCAGGAGCGCGAAGGGTTGGACGTCAACAGCCACGGCGAGAGCGCCTACAACCAGTAAGACTCGAAGCAGGGCAGTGCGCTAAATACGAAAATAATGATGAAGCAAAAAGGGGCGATGGAAACATCGCCCCTTCCTTATGCCGCGAATCAGGCATCGCGTTGGCGAATTACCCCTTCCTGTACGGTGGTGGCGACCAGCACGCCGTCGCGGGTGTAGATCTGGCCGCGCACAAAGCCGCGTGCGCCGGAGGCGGAGGAGCTTTCCACCGCGTACAGCAGCCAATCATCCATGCGGAACGGGCGGTGGAACCACATCGAATGGTCAATGGTGGCCACCTGCATGCCCGGCTCGAGGAAGCCGACGCCGTGCGGCTGCAGCGCCGTCGGCAGGAAGTTAAAGTCCGATGCGTAGCCCAGCAGATATTGGTGGATGCGCGCATCGTCCGGCATGCTGCCGTTGGCGCGGAACCACACGTAGCGATGCGGTTCTTCCACGCTGCCCTTCAACGGGTTGTGGAATTTCACCGGGCGCATTTCGATCGGTTTCTGACCGATAAATTTTTCGCGTACTTTGGTCGGCAGCATCGGCGCCAGCTTCTGAGCAATCTCTGATTCGGACAGCAGCCCTTCCGGCGGCGGCACGTCCGGCATCTGGTTCTGGTGCTCGAAACCTTCTTCCGGGCTCTGGAAGGAGGCGGTCATATAGAAGATAGGTTTGCCGTGCTGGATGGCGCTGACGCGACGGGCGCTGAAGCTGTTGCCGTCGCGCAGGGTTTCCACGTCGTAAACGATCGGCTTGCTGCTGTCGCCCGGGCGCAGGAAGTAGCTGTGGAACGAGTGCACGCTGCGCTCGTCCGGCACCGTCTGTTTGGCGGCGTACAGCGCCTGGCCGACCACTTGCCCGCCGAAAACCTGACGCAGCCCCAGATCTTCGCTTTGGCCGCGGAACAGCCCTTCTTCGATTTTCTCCAGATCCAACAGATCGAGGAGGTTTTGCAATGCCTGGCTCATAAAATTGTTACCTTTCTAATAATCATTTTGCGCAGTGTGCGGAATATCACGGCGCGGCGTCAATATCTTGCGTTAAAGGGCCGATGAGAATGCTCTTAATAGTGAGCGCATTGGGCTGGCTAAGTGATTAATAGGCGGGGCAAAGTGGATTTATCAGTGTTTTGTGCTAAGTTTAATGAGTGAGGTGGTGAAAGCCACCAACGTGTTGATAATAAAAAAGGAGACCGATCCATGAAACTCTGGCAAATCGTAGGCGGTGCCGCAGCACTGACGATCACGCTGGCAGGATGCGCGCAAAAGAGTGCTGATGTGCCTACACCGGCGGCCGGCAACCCGGCGGCTGCGCAAACGCAGATTCAGGGGCCGGCGGTGACAGGTTCGGTTAATATACGTCAGCGCATTGCGCTGCCGCCGGACGCCGTACTGACTGTCACCCTCTCTGATGCCTCGCTGGCGGATGCGCCGTCCAAAGTGATTGCACAGCGCGCGATACGTACCGAAGGGCAACAAGCGCCGTTCAACTTTACGCTGCCGTACAACCCGTCTGATATCCAACCGAATGCGCGCATCATTCTGAGCGCGGCGGTGACGGTCAACGGGCGACTGATGTTCATTACCGACACGATCCAGGAAGTGGTTAACCGCAACGGCACCCGCGCCGATCTGCTTCTGGTTCCGGTGCAGGGCGTGCCGATGCAGGCTGCGCCAAGCGCGATGCAGTAATTCTGCTGCGGTACGGCAAGACCCAATCAACAGCCTTTGCGCTTCGGCCAAAGGCTGTTTTGTTTTACCAGCGCCAGCCGTAGCGATCGAAATCGACCGTGCTGTGCGGGCCGAAAATAATCCCCTCCGCCAGCAATGCCTGCCGTTGCCGTTGAAAATCCTCCCCCTGTTGCGAGATTTGCCCGTGCCGGTTGATTACGCGGTGCCACGGCAGCGTGCTGCCTTCCGGCAAACGCCGCAGCACACCGCCGACCTGACGCGCGGCGCGCGGCGAACCGGCCAGACGGGCGACTTCACCGTAGGTGGTGACTTTGCCGTACGGAATAGCGGCCACGATATGGAATACCCGCTGGCTGAAAGAGGCGTCTTCTGGTTGCATGTTGCAGTTCCTGCGCGAGTTAAAACCCAGGCGGAGAGTGTGCCACAATGCAGGTGGGCAAGAAAACAGCGGTTGGCCCGGGTTGGCTTGCTATTTGATGGGGCATCGCCGATAATGCCCACCGCTTCGGAGTACAGAAGCCGTCAATGGGGGCCCTGTTGGTTCTCCCGCAACACTAACTTGTGAACTCGGTCAGGTCCGGAAGGAAGCAGCCGCAGCAGGTGACGTGTGTGCCGGGATGTAGCTGGCAGGGTCCCCACCCATTTGCGTCCCGCAAAACGCTCTTCCCCGTTATTCATCAAGTCGATACGCTGAACAGGCGTTACTTTCACGTCGCGATCGCGAAGCGTGTCCTCTGCACCGTTTTAGCCTTTATCCCCCTGATAGAAATGTATTGTTGCCAACAGATCCGATGACGGCGAAAAAATAACGCGTATAACGCCATTTGTGGGACAAATAAGGATGGGGAGATGGGGAAAATTCTTAAAGTTGCGCACCTGTTGGGATGACGTTAGTATTGTTTTTTCTCTGTGCGAAAAAACTATCCGCGCTTAGCGGCGGTCGTCGAACTGGCTCAATAAGTTTAAATAATAACCCGTGTGCGCTGTCAGGCTAAACATGATTTATATCATTGATAAAGATATTACATTTAATACTGAAAACGGTTCATTGAAAAGTTTAAAGAAGGGGCGGGAAGTTTTCTTATCCAGCGTCAATACCAGAGTATTCAAATGCTTGCTTGAACACGGCCATGAGACGGTGAGCCGCGAGACGCTGTTGCAGCAGGTTTGGACCGATCACGGCTTGAGCGCCTCTTCCGCGACGTTAAATCAATATATCAGCCTGACCCGACGCGCATTGACGTCTGTCGGTTTCAACGAGCGTCTCATCGTTACCCTATCCAAAAAGGGGTATAGACTTAATCGAATAATACCTGTCGACCGACTGCGGATTGATTTACCCGAGCCCCCTCAGCTTGCCGATGCCGCGGTGACGTTGGCGTCACCTGCCGCAACGACAAAAAACACCTATCACTATTTTTTTATTCTGCTGCGCAGTTTATCGATCGTCGTACCCTTATCTTTTCTGGCGCTGTGCTTCATCTATTACAAGCACCATCGCGACAGTGAAAAGAAGCAGGTATTGTCCTACGTCGGCACGGTGAACGGTTGCCCGATCTACTATGCCGGCCATTTTTTGGCGAATCACCAGGACGGCTACTTGCAGTTTCTGGTCAGGAAAGATTTGTATGGCCGACATTGCCGATCCGGCGAGGTCGTCATTACCAAGGTTAACCGTTCTCAAAATGCCAATGAAGACAGCGGACGCCAGTTTATCGCCAAATGCACGAAGGACAGTGCGGCTGTTTTGCATAACTGTGAGAGCGAGTACATTCGGGCATGGAAAAAAAGTTAAATATTCTGTCAGCCACGCTGGTCGGCCTGTGCGTGTTGACCGGCAGCGTGATGTATTCCCTGATACGCAGCCATCATGACTTCAGTGATTTTTCCTGTGAAGCGAACGCCACGTTCAATTATTTCAATTCACTGGACGCGCAGGCGGCCCATAACGACATTCAGCTGTCGCTGAAAATAAACTACATCTTTTTGTCCGGCGATAAGGGCGTGATGGTCCTGTCGGGGTTAGCCAACGACGGTGAAAAGAAATACTTCGTCAATCGGCGGGTTAACTTCAGCTATGTTTCGCAGGGGAGTTTTTATCGATTTCAGTACGGCGAGGTCAACTATTCGCCGCGTGATACCTTACCGGAAGAGATTTATACCTACTTTTTCAGCAATGAGTCGACGTTTTATCATATTCGCAGCATTGATAAAAACACGTTGATGTTTAGCAATGCCTATTCGCCGATGTTCTTATGCAATATTGAATCCTGACGTTTACTTTATTGCCCCTCCGATAAAGATGTATTTTATTTGCCGTTTATAGCGTTCCGCCGTCTTTTTAGCGCACAACTAATAACATGAGTTATTATCGGTCATTGTCTATTTTTCGCATCACTAATCGAATTTAATGGCGGTTCACTTATTTTATAAATTCTTCTATCACCATGTTTTTAAATGACTTAATGGCTTTAGGTTTGTGTTGTTTTGTTAGATTAATTTTATATTGTTTATTTTAAATAAATAAGTTGCATGAATATTTTTAACATGATTAATTGAGCCAGCTCTTAACACGGCGAATCACTTATTTGCGTTGAAAATGCATCTGCCGCATGCGTGCAAAGGTAATGGCACAGGGAGCCTTTGGACTTCATTAAACTGATAGGCGAGAGATGGACATACATAGCATTGCCCTGAACGAGACTCTGTTGGAAAATGAGTTGGTGATCTTAAACAACAATGAAAAGACGCTGTTATTTAAAAAAGAGAATGTGCTCATCGAAATGACCGAATTGCAGCGGCGTTTCATGCTGTGCCTGTTGAGTGGCATCTATAAGAAAAATGACATTATACGCGCAGTCTGGTTCTGCAACCATGAGACCATCAGCGACAATAACTATTATCAAATGATATTCCAATGCCGCGCTTTGCTCTCCCGCCACGGTATTCCGGGCGAGGTGATCAAAACCATTCCCCGATTTGGCGTGATGCTGAGTTTCCAGGCCTGCGAACGCGCGAATACGCGGGAGCAATGCTTGGCACCGGCGGCTAATAAACAGCGGCGAACGTGGCTGGACGCCGTGAATTATAAAGTGGCGCTGGCCATCACGCTGCTGTTTTCCGTGGCGATGGTGTTGGGCATTTCCGCTTAGCGTTGGCGCCGTTGAATAACCGGGGGGCCAGTGAGCAAGCGGTTGATAGACTTTTTTATTCTACTTTTCTTCCTGGCTAATTTGACGTTCATGCTTTCTCAGGTGTGGCGAATGATAACCGTGAATAACGAACCCGTTGAGCCGCACCTTGAAAGTGGGCGTGAGCAAGTGCGCCATGGCGTCTTTCCCCAGGAAGATGACATCGAGAAAATTAACGACGCACACTGGTTTGGCCGCTATCAGGCGGCGAAAAGCGGCGAAAAGGCGCGCGGGTATAAGGTCGGCGAGTGGACGATCGGCGCCGAGCTGCTGGCTAACGCGCCGGAGGCCGCGGCGCTCGGCAAGATAACCGGTCTGCTGTTCAGTGATAACGCCGAAAAAAGCCTGGTTATCGTGGAACATGGCGGTAAGCAAACCGGGTATGGCGTTGGCGACCGGCTGGTCGGCAGCAATGCCGTTATCGTGCGGATATTAAAAAACAAAATACTGCTCGATGAAAACGGTTATTACGCCGCGCTGACGTTTAAAGAGTAGCCGGCGCGCCGCTTCGGCGTGGGGTGTTTTACAGCATAAGGCAACACTGTGATGACGCATTTTATTTTTCGTTCCCGCGCAGGCTGGAGCGCCGGTTTATGGCGCGCGTTAGCGGCGGTGGCCGTCATGATTGCCCTGGGAGGCCTGGCGCATGCGGAGCAATTCTCCGCCAATTTCAAAGGCACGGACATTCAGGAATTTATCAATACGGTCAGTAAAAACCTGAGCAAGACCATCATTATCGATCCGGCGGTGAAAGGTAAGGTTACGGTGCGCAGCTACGAACAGCTCAACGAGAAGCAATATTACCAGTTCTTTCTCAATGTGCTGGACGTCTACGGCTATACGGTCATCGGCATGCCCAACAATGTCCTGAAGGTGATCGCCGCCAAAGAGGGAAAAAGAGCCGCGCTGTCGCAAAGCGGCAGCGAGGCGATCGCCGAAGGGGATGAAGTGGTGATGCGCGTGGTGCCGCTGCGCAATATCGCGGCCAAAGACGTTTCTCCGATCTTGCGCCAGCTTAACGACAGCATCGGCGTGGGCAGCGTGGCGCATTACGAGCAGGGCAATGCGCTGTTGATCACCGGCCGAGCCGGGGTGGTCAACGGCCTGCTCGACCTTGTCAGGGAGATGGATCAGGACGACGGCAATCAGGTCGAGACCTTCGCGCTGAAGCATGCGGCGGCGCCGGAGATTGCGCGGATGGTGAACGAACTGTTTCGCGAAGAGGGTAAACGGCGTATGGCCGGGGCAGGCTCGCTGCGGCTGGTGGCGGATGAGCGCACCAACAGCGTGATGATCGCCGGGGACGATCGGGCCCGCGAACACGCCAAAGAACTGATTGAGCAGTTGGATAACAAGAGTGTCACCCAAGGCAATACCCAGGTCATTCCGCTCAAATACGCCAAGGCGCAGAGCCTGGTCGAGGTGCTGACCGGCGTGAGCGCGGGCCTGCAAAACGAGAAAGAGAGCGCCGCCGCCAACGTGGCGCTGTTGAAAAATGTGGTGATCAAGGCCGATGAGCAGACCAATGCGCTGATCATCACCGCCGCGCCGGACGTGATGCGCGATCTGGAGGCGGTGGTCGCCAAGCTGGATGTACGGCGCGCGCAGGTGCTGGTCGAAGCGGTGATCGTCGAAGTGCAGGATGGTCAGGGGCTGAACATCGGCGTGCAGTGGGCCAACAAATACGGCGGCGGCACGCAGTTCGCCGGCCAGGCGCCCGGCATCTCGGCGGGGTTCGAAAACGGCATGAGCGATGTGTTCGGCAAGGCCAACGGCCTGATGACCGGTTTCTACAGCGGCAACTGGGGCGTATTGCTGTCCGCCATCGCCAGCAACAACCAAAACAATATCCTGGCTACGCCGAGCATCGTTACGCTCGATAACGCCGAGGCGGAGTTCAGCGTCGGCCAGGATGTACCGATCCTCACCGGTTCGCAAACCACCAACAGCGATAACGTCTTCAATACCGTGTCGCGCAAAACGGTGGGCATCAAGCTCAAGGTCAAACCGCAGATCAATCAGGGCCAGTCCGTGCTGATGCAGATCGAGCAGGAGGTCTCCAGCGTTGCCGACAGCGCCGGCGCTACGCCGGATTCGCTGGGGGCGACCTTCAATATCCGCACGGTCAACAATACGGTGCTGGTGGACAGCGGTGAGACCGTGGTGGTGGGCGGGCTGCTGGACAAGTCCAACTCGGAGCTGGAGAGCAGCGTGCCGATCCTGGGCAAGATCCCGCTGGTGGGGGCGCTGTTTCGCTCGAACGCCACCAAAGCGAGCAAGCGTAATTTGATGCTGTTTATCCGCCCGACCATCATTCGCAGCACCGAGGGGTATTCCCGGCAGAGCCAGCGCAAGTTAGGCAAGTTCGACGCCGAGCAGCAGGACGATCGTGAGCTGAATAACGCACTGCGCAGCGAGATCGCCGGCGATAAGAAGGCGATCGACAATCGGGCGTTCCTCGCCACCGTCGCGCGTATCGAGGCGTTTTATTCGCGCGGAGCGCGCCCGTGAAGCCCCGTTCTGTGGGGCCGCGGCTGCCTTTTGGCTGGGCGCGGCAGCATGGCGTGCTGGCCGTCGACGGGCAGAGCGGCATCCAACTGTATTGTCACCCCGAGACCCGCCAGGCCGCGTTGATGGAGGCGTACCGCTGCCTGCCCGGTGAGCCGACGCTGGCCCGGCTGGACACGGAGGCCTTTGAACAACGGCTGGTGGCGCACTATCAGCGGGAAAGCGGCCAGGCGCAGAAAATGATCGACGATCTGGGCGGCGAACTGGATTTCTATGCGTTGGCGGAAGAGCTGCCGCAGCAGCAAGACCTGTTGGACGAACAGGACGATGCGCCGATTATCCGCCTGATTAACGCCTTGCTGAGTGAGGCGATCAAAGAGCGCGCCTCCGATATTCACATCGAAACCTACGAGAGCGAGCTGGTGATTCGTTTTCGCATCGACGGCGCGCTGCGCCGCATTCTGGCGCCACAGCGCAAGCTGGCGGCGCTGCTGGTGTCGCGCATCAAGGTCATGTCGAAGCTGGATATCGCCGAGAAGCGCGTGCCGCAGGATGGGCGCATGGCGCTGAAGGTTGGCGGGCGGGCGATCGACGTGCGGGTGTCGGTGATGCCGGCCAGCCACGGCGAGCGCGTGGTCATGCGCCTGTTGGATAAACAGGGCGTGCGGCTCGAACTGCCCAGCCTGGGCATGGCGGCGGCGCACCAACAGGCGTTGCTGCGCCTGATCCGCCAGCCGCACGGCATTATTCTGGTCACCGGCCCGACCGGTTCGGGCAAGAGCACCACGCTTTATACCTTGCTGAACCAGATCAATGACGAACAGCGCAACATCATGACGATCGAAGATCCCGTCGAGTATGAACTGGCCGGCATCGCGCAGACGCAGGTGAACCCCAAGGTGGACATGACCTTCGCGCGCGGGCTGCGCGCGCTGCTGCGTCAGGATCCCGATGTGGTGTTGATCGGCGAGATCCGCGACGGTGAAACGGCGCAGATCGCGGTGCAGGCCTCATTGACCGGACATCTGGTGCTGTCGACCCTGCATACCAACACGGCGATCGGCGCCGTGACCCGGCTGCGGGACATGGGCGTTGAACCGTTTTTGCTTTCCAGCTCGCTGAGCGGCGTGTTGGCGCAGCGCCTGGTGCGCCGGCTTTGCCCGCACTGTCGCGAGCCTTATGCGCTGCCTGACGCGCAGCGGCGCCAACTGGGGCTGGCGTCGACGCGGGCGCTGACCTGCTGGCGCCCGATAGGATGTGAGGCCTGCGGCGGGCAGGGCTATCGCGGCCGAATCGGTTTGCATGAACTGTTGGTGCTGGATGAACCGATGCGCAGGGCAATCCACCGTAGCGACGGTGAGCTGGACATCGCCAGGCTGGCCGGGGAGCGCTATCAGCCGCTGCGCCAGGATGGGATCGCCAAAATGTGCGCCGGAGAGACCAGCCTGGAAGAAGTGTTGCGGGTGACGCGCGAAGGGGATGGCGATGAAGTTTGATTATCGCGCCTGCGATCGTGAGGGGCGCGCCCGGCGTGGCGTATTGGAGGCGGATTCTTTGCGCCAGGCCCGCGATCGGTTGCGTGAGAAGGGGTGGCAGGTGCTGGCGGTGCAGGCGCGCAGGCGATCCGCTCTTGCCGGCCTGCTCGCCGGCCGTTGGATGGGCGGCGTGAGCAGCGGCGATCTGGCGCTGCTCACCCGGCAACTGGCGACGCTGCTGTCTGCCGCGCTGCCGCTGGAAGAGGCGCTGATGGCGGTGGCGCGGCAAACGGAGAAAAAAGGCCTGCAGGCGGCGTTGACTCAGGTGAGGCAGCGCATTCTGGAGGGTTTCCCGCTGGCGCAGGCGCTGGGGCAGTATCCGCAGATTTTTGACCGTCTCTATTGCGCCATGGTGGCGGCCGGTGAGATCGCCGGCCATCTGGGGCCGGTGCTGGAACGGCTGGCTGAGTATGTCGAACAGCGCCAGCACATGAAGAACAAGATCGTGCAGGCGTTGGTGTACCCGATGGTGCTGACGGCGGTGGCGATTGGCGTGGTGGCTATCTTGCTGACGGCAGTGGTGCCGAAGGTGATCGAACAGTTTGTGCATATGAAGCAGACCTTGCCGCTGTCGACCCGGATGCTGCTTGGCGCCAGCGACGGATTGCGCCAATGGGGGGCGGCGGTGTTGATGGCGGCGCTGGCGGGCTTTGGCGCTTTCCGTTATCGCCTGCGGGATCCGGCGCGGCGCGCACGCTGGCATGCGTTCATCCTGCGGCTGCCGGTGGTCGGCAAACTGTCGCTGGCGGTGAATACCGCGCGCTACGCCAAAACGCTGAGCATTTTGAACGCCAGCGCCGTGCCGTTGCTGGAGGCGATGCGCATCAGCGCCGGCGTGTTGGGTAACGAGGCTGCCCGTGAGCGTCTGCTGGCGGCGATGGAGCGGGTGCGAGAGGGGGAAGGATTGTCGCCGTCGCTTGAAGGCACCGCGCTGTTCTCGCCGATGATGCGACACATGATCATGTCCGGCGAGCGCAGCGGCGAACTGGACATGATGCTCGAACGGGCGGCGGCGATGCAGCAGGAGGCCTTCAGCCGGCAAATCACGCTGGCGCTGGGGCTGTTTGAGCCTTTATTGGTGATCGCGATGGCCGGTTCGGTGCTGTTTATCATTCTGGCCATCCTGCAGCCGATATTGCAGCTCAATAATATGGTCGGCTAATCATGCCATTAATGGAGAGTAAAGTGAGTCATATCAGCAATATGCGCAGGTCCCGGCAGCGTGGGTTCACGCTGCTGGAAATCATGGTGGTGATCGTCATTCTGGGGCTGTTGGCCAGCCTGACCATCCCAAGCCTGATGGGTAACAAGGAGAAGGCCGATCGGCAAAAGGCCGCCAGCGATATCGTCGCGCTGGAGAACGCGCTGGATATGTACAAGCTGGATAACGGCCGTTATCCCAGCGCGGAGCAGGGGCTGGCGGCGCTGGTGACCCGGCCGACGCTGGCACCGATCCCAAGGAATTATCCCGAAGACGGTTATATCCGCCGCTTGCCGCAAGACCCCTGGGGGCAAGCGTATCGTCTGCGCAACCCGGGGCGCCATGGCAAGCTGGATGTGTTCACGCTGGGGCCGGACGGTGTCGCCGATACCGATGATGACATCGGTAACTGGGTGGCCGACGCGCCATGAGGCGCATACGCGGTTTTACGCTGCTGGAGACCATGTTGGTATTGCTGCTGCTGGGGGTGACCAGCGGCCTGGTGATGCTGAGTTTTCCGGCGGATGAGAAGCCGTTGGCGCAGCAGGGAGAGCGATTGAGCCATTGGCTGAATGCCCTCGCCGAGCGGGCCGAGCGCGAAGGGGTGAGGTATGGCGTGGCGTTCGATGACGGCGGTTGGCGCAGCGTCGCCGAAGCGGGGCGGGAGAGCCGGGAGCAGTACGCTCTGCCGGACGGCGTCGCGCTGCGGCTGAGCGTTGAAGGGCAAACCGTCGCGCTCGCCGCAGAGGCGGCGCTGCCACAGGTGTGGCTGTATCCGGGGGGCGAAACCACGGCGTTCAGCGTGGAGCTATCGCAGGGCAAGTGTCTGTGGCGATTGCAGGCGCCCGGTTACTTTGTATTTGAAACGACGGACATTCGTTGCGATGACGCGGAAAATGAGACGCCAGCAGGGCATGACGCTGCTGGAAGTGATGGTGGCCATGATGATCTTCGCCATCGGCTGTCTGGCGCTGATCAACAGCACCGGCGGCCAAGTGCGTAGCCTGAGCGTGATCGAAGCCAAGACCGTGGCGCTGTGGGTGGCGGACAACCAGCTGACGCTGCTGCAGCTCGATCCCCGCCCACCGACGCTGGCCTGGCATTCGGGCTCCACGGTGATGGCCGGTGAAACCTGGCACTGGCGCTATCGCGGGCGGGAGACCAGCGACGCCGGGATGCGGGCGATCGCGATTGAAGTCAGGCGCGACCCGGAGGATCGCAATGCGCTGGTGGAGATGCTCGCCTACAGGGCGTTGCCGTGAAGCGCGCTTTGCAACGGGGTTTTACGCTGGTGGAAATGCTGTTGGCCATTGCCCTGTTCGCCATGCTGTCGCTCACCGCATTGACGGTCTTCAGAGGCGTGCTGAAAAACGACGAAATCACCCAGCGCAAATCGACGCAGTTGACCCAGCTGCAACGGGCGCTGGCGATCGTCGAGCGCGATTTGACGCAGGCGCAGGCGCGCGCGCCGACCGGCGATAAACGCTGGCCGGCGGCGCCGGAGTTTGCGGTGCTGCAGACGGCGGGAGAGGAAGGCGGCGATTTTCAGCTGTTGCTGATCCGAAACGGCTGGCCGAACCCCCAGGCCCGATTGCCGCGCGCCACGCAGGAGCGGGTGGCGTATCGCTACCGGCAGGGGCGGCTCGAACGCCTCAGTTACCCGAATTTGAGCAGCCCGCAGGCGGCGGCGCGCAGCGTGCTGCTGCTGTCTGAGGTGACGCGGTTCCAATTGCGTTTTTACCGGCAGGGCGAATGGTTGACGGCCTGGCGCGCCGGCGGGCTGCTGCCGCAGGCGGTGGAAATCGCCATCGACACCCCCGCGCTGGGGGAAGTCCGGCGCATCGTCACGCTGCCCGCCGCGAGGCCACTATGAATAAACAACGCGGTATGGCGCTGTTGATGGTGTTGCTGATGATGTCGCTGATGGCGATCGTGGCGGTCAATATCAACGATAACTGGCAGCGTTCGCTGGCGCGCACCCAGTCTCAGCAGGATCGGTTACGGGCGAAATGGTTGCTGCTGGGCGGCGAGAGCTACGCCCGGCAGCGGCTGCAGCAGGCGGGAGAGCAGCGGAAGGCGTGGGGGGCATCAGGGGCGACCTTCAGCATGCGCACCGAAGAGGGGGAAGTGGCGATACGTCTGCGCCGCGTTGACGCCTGTTTCAACCTCAACGCCCTGATCCGCGCCGCCGGCCCGGCGGATGTCGGCGATAGCGAGGGGGGCCCCCCCAATAAGGAGAGGCGAATATTCATGCTGCTATTGAACAATCAGGGGATCGCCGCTGCCCAGGCGGGCGCGATTGCCGATGCGATCGTCGCCAGAGCCTATGGCGAAGGATATCTGATGGGGGATGTCAGCGAGCTGCGGGAGCTGGCCGGCATCGACCGCGAGCTTTATCTGCGTCTTGCGCCGCTGCTTTGTGCGGCGCCGGATGCCGAGCTGCGTCTCAATCCGGACGCCGTGAACGACGCTCAGCTGCCGCTGCTGCGGGCGATGTTGATGAACGCGCTGAGCGATGAGCGGCTGCGGGCGCTGCTGGCGGCCCGTCCGCCGCAGGGCTGGCAGACGCTGGCGTTTTTGTCGCAGGAAAAAGCGCTGCAGGCGCTGGGCGAGGATGGCCTTGGCGAGCGACTGATTTTCGACGATAACCGCTGGATTGCGCAGCTGCAGCTTAGGCTGAACGACGGACGCTATCGGCTGGTCAGCGCGTTGCAGCCGGGCCCGTCAGGCGTCACGGTCAGCGGACGTCGGTTCGACAGAGGGGAAGGGTAAACGATGGCGAACACCATCCTGCTTATCGCGCTGGACGATGATGCGATGGCCGATGTGCGCTGGGGCCGCGTCGGCGAGACGCGCTGCCGCTTTGCCGCCCGCCTCGATCTGGCCGAAGGCGGTAGTGAGTTGGCGGCTATGGCGCAGGGCAGCCGGGTTGTGGTGCTGGTACCTGCCCGTCATGTGGTGCTGAGACAAACGACATTCCAGGGCAAGGCCCGGCAGGCGACGCCGCTGGCGCTGGCGTACTCCCATGAGACCGGATTGTTGACCGATGTCGAGCAGATGCATTGGGCGGTGCTGGGCAAGGTGCAGCGCGATTTCACTATCGCCGGCGTTGCGCTGGCGCAGATGCAAGGGTGGGTTGATAGCCTCAACGCCTGCGGCATTCGCGTCGATGCCCTGCTGCCCGACGTGCTGGCGTTGCCGTTGCCGAACCAATGCAGCGCACTGCGCTGGCGCGGACACTGGCTGCTCCGAACGGGGGGCATGCAGGGCATGCAGTTGCCCGATGCCTGGGGGGACAGCGTCCCGTGGCCGACGCCGGATTGGTGTCTGCACAGTGGCGGAGAGGTGCCGGCGGGCTGGGAAACGGCGCGTATCGATGAGGATCCGCTGTGGCGATTGGCGGAAGAGGCCTGGAACAGCACATCCACGCTGTTGCAGGGGCGTTTCAAACCGGGCGTGCGCTGGCCGCGCCGTCTGCCCGATAAGACCGCCTGCGCGATGCTGCTGCTCAGCGGTTCGCTGCTGGTGGGGGGCTTGCATCACCAATTGAAGGCCAGACAGAGCGAAAGCCAGATAACGGCGCTGACTCAGCGCCTGCTGCCGAGTGGCGAGACCGCGCCGGCGTTCGCCGAACGGGCGGCGCAAACGTGGGCACGGCGTATGCAAGACACCCTGAATGCGCCGCAGCTGTTCAGGCTGTTGCCCTACGCGGCCGAGGCGCTTGCTGTCTGGGAACCTCCGCAGTTGCAGGCGCTGGCTTTCGACGCTGCCGACGATCGTTTGGTGGTGACGGTAAACAGAAACGACGCGCCGCTGCCGGCGCCGGTCAACGACGGTGGCGTCATCATGACGTTCAGCGAGGGAAGCGCGCCTAACCAGGCGATCCTGACGGTGAGAGGTGAGCGATGAACATCGGTTGGCGCGATAAGGCGCTGCGGCGGGCAGTGCTGTTAAGCCTGTTGATGCTGATGGCCTGCGGCTACTGCCTGTATCAATTTTCACAGGCGCAAAAAAACGCACAACGGCTGGCGGCGCTGCGGGAGCAGGCGCGCGTCATCCAACAATTGCAGGCGCGTTTGCCGCAGAGCGCCGCCGCGCGCGAGCAACTGCCGGAGCGACTGCGACAGAGTGCGCTGGCATATCGCATCGCCATCGCCGAACTGACGGAAAGTGAAGCGGATGTGCGGGTCACGCTGCCGCCCGTGCCATTTGAACGCCTGTTGCCGTGGCTGGCCGCCCTGCAACGCGAGCACGGGATCCGCGTGCTCTCACTCGCCGCAGAACGTGCGGGGCAGGCGCCGGGCGTGGTGCAAATCAGCCAACTGCGGGTAACGGCGCAACCGGGATGTCACCCACGCGACGACAATAGAGGATCCAGAGAGCCATGCTATCCGCAATAAACGCAGTGGCCGATGAACACTGGCTGCTATTTAGCGCCGTGTTGAGCCTGTGCATCGGCAGTTTTATCAATGTGGTCGTTTATCGGCTGCCTGTCATGCTTGAGCGCGAAATGGAAATGGCGCAGGCCGAACGATTTAATCTCTTTTTGCCGCGTTCATTCTGCCCGTGTTGCACAATGAAAATACCGGCGCTCGATAATATTCCTTTATTAAGTTGGCTGCTGTTGCGCGGTCGCTGTCGTTATTGTCGCACGCCTATTTCCATCCGTTATCCACTGGTGGAGCTATTGCTGATGCTAATGGGAATAACGCTGGCCTGGCGCGTTGGCATCGGTGTGGATTGGTTTTTCATGTTGGCGTTTGCTGCATTGCTGCTGGCCTTGGCGGCGATCGACAGCGAGTGTCAGCTGTTGCCGGATTGCCTGACGCTGTCGCTGCTGTGGGCCGGGCTGTTGTGGCATTGCCTGGCGCACCCGGCATTTTTGCCGACGGCGGTCATCGGCGCGCTGGCGGGGTATTTGACGCTGTGGCTGCTGTATTGGGGATTTCGTCTCGCGACCGGCCGCGAGGGGCTGGGATACGGCGATTTTAAACTGCTGGCGGCGCTCGGCGCCTGGGGCGGCTATGCCGTTTTGCCGTCGATTCTGCTGTTTGCCGCCACCGGCAGCCTGCTGTGGCTGCTGCTGCGGGTGTGGCGCGGCGGCGATGGGGCACAGCCCCTGCCTTTCGGCCCGGGGTTGGCGGCGGCGGGCGCCGGCGCGGTAGCCTGCCAGTGGCTTGCGCTACCGCTGGCGGGTTAACGGAGCTGGGCTAAAAACGGCGCCAGCGTTCGGTTGAGTCCGCTGCACTTCTCTTGCAACGGCGTGGCGTCAGCCTCCAGCTGCGCGGCGACGTTTTTGCCTGCGTCAAGCAACTGGGTGCGATTAAGCGCCGGCGCCCAGCCTTTTCTCTCCGCCGCCTGCAACGCCGCCGCCGCGAGTGGGTCGTTGGTCGGGATATCGGCGCGGTTGCAGCGTTCTCTCAGAAACTGGCCGGCGCCGACCAGCGATGACAGCTGGTCGCGCTGGATGGCGGCGTCAGGGGCCGATTTGGCGGCGTGCTGACAGCCGGATAACAGCAGGCATGCCATGAACGCCGTGGCGATGTTTTTCAATGTCACGTTATTTTCCCTGTGGAATTAATTGGCGCGGTGTCGGTATTTTCTTGCGCCGCATGGCGGCGCTTTACGAGGTCAGGAATATTTTAACCCTTTATCATGCGGTTTAATATTCTGACGGCATTAGGTTTTATTATTTTAATGCATTCTAAGTGCCGGGCGTTCAGGGCTTCTACTTATTATTCCTCTCGCGGTATCGCCGCATCTCTTTGAGTTTCTTCTCACTCAGTTGGAATCCAATAAATTTAACTGGAGTCGTAATGAAATTATCCAAAATCGCCCTGATGATGGCAGCGCTCACTGCCTCCTCGGCCGCCTGGTCGCACGGTTATATCGAAGTGCCCGAGAGCCGCGCCTACAAGTGCAAGCTGGGCAGCAACACCGACTGCGGCCGAGCGCAGTGGGAACCGCAGAGCGTCGAGCAGGTTTCCGGCTTCCCTGGCGGCGCGACGCCGCGCGACGGCCAGCTGGCCAGCGGCGGGGTGGGCGGGTTCGAGCCGCTGGATCGTCAGGGCGTCAACGTCTGGGCGTTGAACACCATGAAGCCGGGACCGCAGACGTTCACCTGGTACCACACCGCCAAGCACAAAACCAATAACTGGCGTTATTACATCACCAAACAAGACTGGGACGTGAATAAGCCGCTGTCGCGCGAGGCTTTCGAAAAAGAGCCGTTCTGTGAAGTCGATGGCCATGCTCAGGCGCCAAAAGATCGCGAAGTGCACCAGTGCGTGGTGCCGGAGAGAACCGGCTATCAGGTGATTTATGGCGTGTGGGAAATCAATGACACGGTGAACAGCTTCTATCAGGTGGTTGACGTCAACTTCGAGGACGACGGCGTCGTGTCCGAATGGCGCAAGCAGCTGCAAGGCTCTCTCACCGGCAAAAACCTGCAGGTTGGCGACAAGGTGATCGCCCGTTTCTTTGATGCGGACGGTGAAGTGCTGACGATGAAAACCGAGCTGGCGATTGACAGTGAGGCGCTGACCGACAAAAACCGCTGGAGCCACGCGCTGGCCAGCAAGATCAACGCCGAACAGAAAGCGGTGCGTGCCGGGGTGAAAGACGGTAAAGGCAACGTCAATCCGGTGTTTGGCAATAATGCGGTCTTTGCCAAACAAGGCAGCACGATGAAGAGCGTGGTGATCTCCTATGAGGAAGAAACGCCGACTATCACCGAAGAGATCCGCATCGGCAACCTGTCCAGCACCAAGATCAAGGACGGTAAAGCTCAGCTGACCTTCAATGCCGAGGTTAAAGGCAAATTGACCGTTGAAGCGCGCGTTTACGATCACGGCCAGACGGAAAAAGGCTACGTGAAAGAGACGCTGGAAGACGCCAGCCAGCCGCTGACCGTCGCGCTGAACAACGTCAGCGAGGGCCATCACATGCTGAAAGTGATCGCCAGCAACGACAATGGGCAGAGCATTCAGCCGGATATCGAAAACTTCAATCTGGAAGCTGAATCCACCGGCGGTGGCGGCAATGGCGACTACAACTTCGTCTTCCCGAACGCGCTGAGTAAATACACCGCCGGCACCACGGTGCTGCAACCGAAAGACGGCAAGGTTTATCAGTGCAAACCTTTCCCTTACAGCGGTTACTGCATGCAGTGGAACAGCGGCGCGACTCAGTTTGAGCCGGGCGTGGGATCCAACTGGCAGGACGCCTGGGTCGTGAAAAAGTAAGTGCGCATCGGATAGTCAAGCGGCCAATGATGGCCGCTTTTAAAGGAGCTTTATGTCACACGAACCTGCCCGTTACGATCTTTTCAGTCGGTTACTGCATTGGGGCATTGCCGCCGTGATGATCTACGTCATGATCGTGGGTTATTCACTGCATTTTATGGCGGATGCGCGCATCTTCGCCTTTTTCTCCGTGACCAATATGTCGTTGGCCTTGGTGCTGACACCGCTGATGGCGGCGCGCTTTATCTGGCGTTTTTTCCGGCCTAAAGTGCCTTATGGCGATATGCTGCAAGGGCGCGAGAAGGGGTTGGTGCATTTGCTGCACGAAATATTCTACCTGCTGATTTTCGTGGTGTTGCTGAGCGGATTTCTCATGCTGGAGCACGGCTTTGCGGTTTTCGGCGCGATCGATTTTCCCCGTCCGATTGCGAATCTTGAGGTTAATCGTTTCTTTTTCGCCGTGCACCGTTATTCATGCATCGCGCTGTCGGCCATGATTGTGCTGCACATCGCGGCGGTGATTAAGCATCACTGTTTCGCCCGGCGGGCGATTTTGCGCCGTATGCTCTGAGCCTGGCGGTGATGGATCACGCCGCCCGGCGCGGCGGCGTGGCAGCGATGGCCTCAGGGATATTCGCCGCGATGTGCACCACACAGGCAATGTGAGGCGAGCGTCTTCACGCGTGAATAGCGTTAAGGCGTAATACCCCGGGCATTAACCGAGAATTGTTGCTATTTATTATTAACGGCAAAGATGAGTGTAATTAACATTTCGTTGTCAATAGGAAAATGACCTATTCAACTTGAACATTGAAGCCGATAAAAGCATCGGCTCAACGCGTTGGGGGCTGATTATCTGACATATTTCCAAACGGAGGTGGGGATTTTGTCATACAGCTTGTTCATGGTCAGCTCCGCCAAACGATGATCGGCGGCTGAGTAAAACAGCTCCAGTTCATCATCGGAAAGCTCGTACTTATTTTTTTCAATAACACGTTCGAGAGTATCAATCGTGGTGCATTTACGTAAACGCATCAGATAGTCGGTTTTAGTCATGGTGGCCTTTTAGTTTAATAACCGTAAAATAGCTCGGGAATAATTATCCCCTAAGTTTTCATTGTCGTACAGATGTCCTCTCCTGAGAACATTCTGAATAATCTCGCCTTGGTTTTTTGCCAGCGGCGCAGGTCGGAATCATTGATACCGTAGCTGCTGAACAGCGTATAGGTATCGTCGAGATATTCCTCGACTAACTCCGACAAATCGGATTCGTCCATGTATTTAATTTTATAACTCATCACAAACGAAGCGATATGTTCGATCAACTCATTAAGCTGAAGGTTGACGGAGGATGTCGGATCGTTGACCCACCCGTGGTGGCTGTCTCCCAGGGTGGCGATACCTTCATCATACAAATTTTCGCACAAGAATTTGAGTTGAGCAATGTCGTGTCGCTTAGGCGAATACTCATCCATATCATCCCCTCCGTAAGTCTTAATGGCGGTGTTGATAACACTATGTGAGTAAGCTGATTTACATCATGAACGGAGGCAGCTTAACGGTGGTTAAATAAACTTCCCGTAAAATGAATATAAATCATTTTTTCGCGTTTGGCCTGCAGTTATTACGTAAACTTACAATTCATCCGCGGTTGATGGGCGTGAGTTATCAATGATGTCGAAGATTAAACCCCGTTGCGCCACACGGAACCGGACGCTATCGCTGATCGTGTCTTCGCTGTTGATATCCAGGCAAGCATTAAAAATGCCCCACTTATAGCGATAACTCATTGAATAATCGCTGTCACCTTGTTGCACTATATCAAGTATTTCTAATGAATCTTCGGCATAGCGTGCGCTTTCAGAATAAAAACTGAGTCCGCTGGTCAGCGACGGCACTAACTCCGCAATATTGTCATTAATCACTTTCTTTAATTTTTTAACAGAAAGTGCGTTGACGTCCAGGTTACAGGCAAGGGTAACAAGCATTAATCTCGGCCAACAACAATGTTATCTGCTCATCTTACTCCTTTTCCACTCGCGCCGGTAAATTTTTCGATTTACCGCTGTTTTTTTACCTTCCGCCAACATTTGCGTCGAACGGGAATATCCCTGAGTTTGATAAGGGGGCGAGGGGGGGACCTGCTGCGCGACGAGCTGTTACGTTCCGTTGCATTAATGAGTCCGGCAACGCTTGAGACATACCATTTATTGTGATGTTATATTGTAACTATAAGTCTGCTGCTTTGGTTATTCCCTTGATTTCCACTTCGCAAAATGACGCCGCGTCGTCACTGAATTCGTTGTTCACCACCTCCGCGGCCGTGCGCTGTGCGGGCGCTATCGTTTTGTTGACTCTGCTGTGGCTCGGCATTTTTTGGGCGGTGTCGCTGCCATGATTTCATTACGTCAGCTGACGATAGGCTATGGCGCCACGCCGCTTTTCCCGCCGCTGAGCGGGCAGTTTAGCGCCGGTTCGTTAACCGCGGTGGTGGGCGTCAACGGGGCAGGGAAATCGACGTTGCTGAAAACGCTCGCCGGTTTGTTGCCGCCCTTGGCGGGTCGCCTGGACTTTAGCGGTGAAAAGCCGCCGCGCAAGGCTTATTTACCGCAGCAGGCGGAGCTGGATCGGCAATTCCCGATCGCGGTGAGCGATCTGGTGGCGATGGGATGTTGGCCGCAAAGCGGCATGTTCGGCGGTATGAATCAGCGTGCGGCGAGCCAGGTTAATGAGGCGCTGGCGAGCGTCGGCATGAGCGCGCTGGCGCACAGTCCGGTGGGCGAGCTCTCCGGCGGCCAGCTGCAGCGGGTGCTGTTTGCGCGACTGCTGGTCCAACAGGCGCCGTTGATCCTGCTGGATGAACCCTTCACCGGCATCGACAGCGCCACTACGCAGATCCTGCTGCAGGTGATCGCGCAGCTGCACCAGCAGGGGAGAACGGTGATCGCCGTCCTGCATGACATGTCGATGGTCGCCGAGCATTTTCCGCAGGTGCTGTTGCTGACCCCGCAGGCGTGTCATTGGGGCGCGGCCGAGCGCGTGCTGGAACAGGTGCCGCGGTATCTCGCCGCCGAACGGCAGCCGGGCCTGCGGGTGGTGGCGCCATGATGCTGTTGCATGGGCTTATCGACCCTTTTCTCTCTTTCGGTTTTATGCGACGCGCATTGATGGCGTGTCTGGCGCTGTCGCTCAGCGCCGCCCCGCTGGGGGTGTTTCTGTTGCTGCGCCGCATGAGCCTGGTGGGGGATGCGTTGTCCCACGCGGTGTTGCCCGGCGCGGCAATCGGTTATCTGATTTCCGGCATGTCGCTGGTGGCGATGGGGGTGGGCGGCTTTATCGCCGGGTTGGCGGTGGCGATGCTGTCCGGCCTGGTGAGCCGCCGCACGCCGTTAAAAGAAGATGCCAGCTTCGCAGGATTCTATCTGGGCTCACTGGCGCTGGGGGTCACGCTGGTCTCGCTGCGCGGTTCCAGCGTAGATCTGCTGCACGTGCTGTTCGGTTCGATTCTGGCGGTGGATGCGCAGGCGATGCTGATGGTCGGTGCGATCGCCACGGTGTCGCTGCTGGCGCTGGCGGCGCTGTACCGCGCGTTAGTGATCGAATCTTTCGATGTGACTTTTCTGCGCGTCAACGCGCCACGCCGGTTGGCGCTGATCCACGGCCTGTTTCTGGCGCTGGTGGTGGTCAATCTGGTGGCGGGATTCCAGATCCTCGGCACCCTGATGTCGGTGGGGCTGATGATGCTGCCCGCCGCCAGCGCGCGCTTCTGGGCGCGCAATCTGCCGCAGACGCTGGCGGTGGCGATGGGCATCGGCGCGCTGTCCAGCCTGATTGGGCTGGTGTGGTCCTATTATGCGTCATTGCCTGCCGGCCCGGCGATCGTGCTCAGCGCCAGCGTCATCTTTTTCGTCTCGATCCTGTTTGGAACGCGCGGAGGCATTTGCGCCTTCGCGCGCCGTTGAGAAGTGCCCTTTGCAAGGAGAAAGTATGAAACGTTTACCTATATCGCTGGCGGTTGCTGCTCTGCTGGCCAGCCCATTGGCGATGGCGAAGACCGTCGACGCCGTCGCCAGCTTTTCCATTCTGGGCGATATCGTCAAACAGGTGGGAGGCGATCACGTCAAGGTTAGCACGCTGGTGGGGCCGGATGGCGATCCGCACAGTTTCGAGCCTTCGCCGCAGGACGGCAAGAAGCTGGCTCAGGCTGATGTGGTGTTCGTCAGCGGCCTGGGGCTGGAAGGGTGGATCGATCGCCTGGTCAGCGCTTCGGGTTATAAAGGGCAGGTGATCACCGCTTCACAGGGGATCAACACCCGCCAGATGGAGGAGGACGGCAAACCGATTACCGATCCCCACGCCTGGAACAGCATGAAAAACGGCGTGCAGTACGCCACCAACGTGATGAACGCCCTGATCGCCGCCGATCCCGAGGATGCCAACTATTTTCGCCAGCGCGGCGCCGAATACATTCAGCAGTTGCAAAAGCTGGATCTGTGGGCCAAAACCCAGTTCGCCGCTGTGCCGCCGCAGAAACGTAAGGTGCTCACCAGCCATGATGCCTTTGGTTACTTTGGGCAAGAGTATGGCGTCACCTTCCTTGCGCCGGTCGGATTTTCCACCGAGGCCGAAGCCAGCGCCAGCGATGTGGCCGGCCTGATCAAACAAATCAAACAGGAAAAAGTTAACGCTTACTTTATCGAAAACCAGACCGATCCGCGGCTGGTGAAACAGATTGCCGCCGCCACCGGCGCCAAGGCGGGCGGCGAGCTGTACCCTGAAGCGCTCTCGCGCGTGGGCGGCCCGGCGGCCACCTATGAGCAGGCGTTCAAGCACAATGTCGACGCGCTGCTGAGCAGCATGAAGTAATCTCCGCCCCCGCTTGCCGGCGGGGGCAGCTTGCAGGCACTTTCTCGCCATAAAAAAAGCCCCGTTGAGCAGCAACGGGGCTTTGCGACAGATAGCACTTTGGAGTTAACGCTTTTTCTTACGTCCCTGTACCGCTTTGAATCGCGGATTGCTTTTACAGATCACATAGATGCGGCCACGACGACGCACGACTTTGCAATCCGGGTGGCGATTTTTCGCCGAACGCAATGAACTCAATACCTGCATGGGGGTTCCTTGTTACTTATTGCCGATAAAGCGGCCAAAGCGCTGCTGGAAGCGCGCCGTGCTGCCTTCTTTGGAATAGTCTTTCTGCTTGCCGGTGTAATACGGATGCGAAGCGGAAGAGACGTCGAGGGTGACATACGGCCAGCTTTCGCCGTCCAGCTCGATTGTGCGATCGGTTTTGATGGTCGATCCCACTTTGAAGTAGGCGTTGGCGCTGACATCGTGGAACACCACGGTGCGATAATCGGGATGGATGCCGGGTTTCATAATGGCTCTCTCGTGTAATGTTATACTATAACAACAATTATGCGCCGACCGGGCATCACGATCAAGCGTAAATTGCACACACGAGTGAATTAATGAGAACGGTTTGCATTAAGCAACTGAAGCAAAAGAAAAAGGCCGCATGCGCGGCCTTTTCGATTATCGGGTAGAAATCTCTTCACTGAACGATCAGTGATGCTCTACCGGGTGGCTGTGTTCCAGGTCTTCGTTCTTCTTGCTGAAGCGGCGGCGAACCACCACGAAGAACACCGGTACGAAGAAGATCGCCAATACGGTCGCGGTGATCATCCCGCCCATTACGCCGGTACCTACCGCGTTCTGTGCGCCGGAGCCTGCGCCGCTGCTGATAACCAGCGGCAGAACCCCGAGGATGAAGGCCAGGGACGTCATCAGAATTGGACGCAGACGCATACGCACCGCTTCCAACGTCGCTTCGATCAGACCTTTGCCTTCTTTCTCCATCAGATCCTTGGCGAATTCCACGATCAGGATGGCGTTCTTCGCCGATAGACCGATGGTGGTCAACAGCCCCACCTGGAAGTACACGTCGTTATTCATGCCGCGCATCGTCGCGGCCAACAACGCACCGATAACCCCCAGCGGCAATACCAGCATGACCGAGAACGGTACGGACCAGCTTTCATACAGCGCCGCCAGACACAGGAACACCACCAGAATCGAGATGGCGTACAGCGCCGGCGCCTGGTTGCCCGACAGACGTTCCTGATAGGACATGCCGGTCCAGTCGTAACCGATGCCGCTTGGCAGTTTGGACGCCAGCTGTTCCATCAGGTTCATCGCTTCACCGGTACTCTTGCCCGGTGCAGCCTGGCCCAGAATTTCCATCGACGGCAAGCCGTTATAGCGTTCCAGACGCGGTGAGCCGTATTCCCATTTCGCCGAAGAGAAGGCGGAGAATGGCACCATCTGGCCGCTGGTACCGCGCACGTACCACTTGTTGATGTCTTCCGGCAGCATACGGAACGGCGCGTCTGCCTGTACATACACCTTCTTCACACGACCGCGGTCGATGAAGTCGTTGACGTACGAACCGCCCAGTGCGGTGCTCAGCGTGCTGTTGATGGTGGTGATGCTCACGCCCAGCGCCTTGGCTTTCTCCTGATCGACGATCAGTTTGAACTGCGGCGTATCTTCCAGGCCGTTCGGGCGCACGCCCACCAGCACGTCCGGATGCTGAGCAACCATGCCCAACAGCTGGTTACGCGCTTCGGTCAGTTTTTCGTGCCCCAGGCCGCCCTGGTCAATCAGCTCGAAGTCGAAGCCGGTTGCGGTACCGAGTTCGATGATCGCCGGCAGGTTGAACGGGAACACCAGGCCTTCTTTAATCTGCGAGAAGGCGCCCATGGCGCGACCCGCGATCGCTTCCACCTTGTTCCCGGCCCCTGGACGCTCACCCCAGTCTTTCAGGCTGACGAATGCCAGGCCGTTGTTCTGGCCGTTACCGTTGAAGCCGAAGCCCGCGACGGTAAACACCGAAACCACGTTGTCCTTTTCCTTGTTCAGGAAGTAGTCGGAGACTTCTTCCAACACCTTGTTGGTGCGGGATTCGGTGGCGCCGGCAGGCAACTGCACCATGGTCAACAGGATGCCCTGATCTTCGTCCGGCAGGAACGAAGAGGGCAGGCGCAGGAACAGCAGGCCCATGCCAACCACGATCAGCAGGTAGATGATCAGGTAGCGGCCGGTGCTGCGCAGGATGTTGCCCACGCTGTCGGTATAGTGATGCGTGCTCTTCTCGAACATGCGGTTAAACCAGCCGAAGAAGCCCGTTTTAACCCCGTGATCGCCTTTCGGGATCGGTTTGAGCAGGGTGGCGCACAGCGCCGGCGTCAGGATCAAGGCCACCAGCACCGACAGCGCCATCGCGGACACGATGGTGATCGAGAACTGACGATAGATGGCGCCGGTTGAACCGCCGAAGAACGCCATCGGCACGAATACCGCCGACAGCACCATGGCGATACCCACCAGCGCGCCCTGGATCTGGCCCATCGATTTACGGGTAGCTTCTTTCGGCGGCAGCCCCTCTTCGGACATGACGCGCTCGACGTTTTCCACCACCACGATGGCGTCATCCACCAGCAGGCCGATCGCCAACACCATGCCGAACATCGTCAGGGTGTTTATCGAGAAGCCGAACGCCGCGAGTATCGCAAAGGTCCCCAGCAACACCACCGGCACCGCGATGGTTGGGATCAGCGTCGCGCGGAAGTTCTGCAGGAACAGATACATCACCAGGAACACCAGGATGATGGCTTCGATCAGCGTTTTCACCACTTCGTTGATAGAGATCTTAACGAATGGGGTGGTGTCGTACGGATAAACCACTTTCATCCCTTGCGGGAAGAATGGCGCCATCTTGGCCAGCTCGTCTTTCACACCTTTGGCGGTGTTCAAGGCGTTGGCGCCGGTCGCCAGTTTGATACCCAGGCCGGCGGCAGGCTTGCCGTTATAACGCGCGGTAACGGCATAGCTCTCCGCGCCGCGCTCGATGTGAGCGACGTCGCGCAGGCGCACCTGGGAACCGTCGGTATTGACCTTCAGCAGGATCTTGCCGAACTCTTCCGGCGAAGTCAGACGGGTCTGCGCGATGATCGAGGCGTTCAACTGCTGCCCCGGCACCGGCGGCAGGCCGCCCAGCTGGCCTGCGGCGATCTGGTTGTTCTGCTCGGTGATGGCGGAGGTCACATCCGTGGTCGTCAGCTGGTAGTTGTTCAGCTTGTTCGGATCCAGCCAGATACGCATCGCGTACTGGGCACCGAACAGCTGCACTTCACCCACGCCGGACGAACGGCTGATCGGGTCCTTGATGTTGGACGCCACGTAGTCCGCAATATCGTCCTGAGTCATGTTCGGATCGTCGGAAACGAAGCCGGCCACCATCAGGAAGCTGCTGCTGGATTTTTCTACTTTCAGGCCCTGCTGCTGAACTTCTTGCGGCAGCAGCGGGGTGGCCAACGACAGTTTGTTCTGGACCTGAACCTGCGCGATGTCAGGATCGGTGCCGGACTCAAACGTCAGGGTAATGGTGACGCTACCAGAGGAATCACTGGTGGAGGACATGTACATCAGGTTATCGATACCATTCATGTTCTGTTCGATAATCTGTGTGACGGTATCCTGCACCGTTTTGGCATCTGCGCCCGGGTAGTTGGCGGAAATACTCACCGCCGGCGGTGCAATAGTGGGATACTGCGCGATTGGCAGTTTCATTATTGCAAGCACCCCCGCCAACATGACGATGATGGCGATTACCCAGGCGAAAATTGGGCGGTCTATAAAGAACTTAGCCATGTATTACAGGCTCCTTTTTATGACTTCTGCGCTTCAGACTGCGGCTGTTTTTGCGCCTGAGTGTCAACTTCCTGCACTTTTACCTGCGCGCCCGGATGCACTTTCATCAGGCCGGTGACGATGACGCGATCGCCGGCTTTCAGGCCATCGGTAACCAGCCATTTGTCGCCAATCGCCTGGTCCGCCTTCAGCGTGCGCAGCTCAACTTTGTTGTCTGCCCCTACCACCAACGCCGTCGCGTCGCCGCGCGGGTTGCGGGTGACGCCCTGTTGAGGCACCAGCAACGCATCGCTGCGTACGCCTTCGTCCAGACGGGCGCGCACGAACATGCCAGGCAACAGCGTATCGTTCGGGTTAGGGAACAGGGCGCGAATGGTGATGGAGCCGGTGGTCTCATCGACGGTGACGTCGGAGAACTCCAGCGTGCCTTCCTGCGCGTATTCGGTGCCGTTTTCCAGCATCAATTTCACTTTGGCCTTGCCGTTTTCCTGCTTCAGCGCGCCGCTGGCCAGTTCTTGTTTCAGGCGCAGGAAGTCGGTGCTCGACTGGGTGACGTCGACATACATCGGATCCAACTGCTGCACGGTGGACAGGGCGGTTGCCTGGCCGTTGCTGACCAGCGCGCCTTCGGTCACGGCGGATTTGCCGATGCGGCCGGAGATCGGAGAGGTCACCTTGGTGTACGCCAGGTTGATGCGCGCGGTTTCCACGGCGGCCTTGGCGGCCACCACGGCGGCATCCGCTTGCTGCAGCGTGGACACGGCGTTGTCATAGTCCTGCTTGCTGATGTAGCTGGTGCCCAGCAATGGCTTGTAGCGGTTTACCGTCACGCGTGCGATGGAAGCGCTGGCCTGCGCTTTGGCCAAATCGCCTTTCGCGCTGTCGTAGCTGGCCTGATAGGTCGCGGGATCGATTTGGTACAGAGACGTCCCGGCCTTGATATCGCTGCCTTCAACGAAGTTACGCTTCAGGATGATGCCGCTGACCTGAGGGCGAACTTCGGCGATGCGATACGCAGCGGTGCGGCCAGGAAGATCGGTAGTGATATTGAGAGGCTCGGCCTTCAAAGTGACTACGCCCACTTCAGGAGCCTGCTGTTGGGCGCCTTGCTGTTGGGTTTCTTTATCGTTACATCCTGTTAGCACTAAGCTGCCTGAAAGCATCAGAACGGCCGCCAGAGGCGTTAACCCTCTGTTTTTGTTCATAGAAAAACCTCAAGTGTCCGATTTCAAAATGATCAATGGATCACAAGCTTTAAAACCCATTGCTGCGTTAATTATATGTGCGTGCTATGGTACATACATTCGCGAATGTATGTAAATCACACTCCCCCTAAATAACAATGCCATGGCACGAAAAACCAAACAGCAGGCGCAAGAAACCCGACAGCAAATCCTCGATGCTGCGGTGAGAGAGTTCTCTGAACGTGGCGTTGCTGCAACGTCACTGACAGATATTGCCACCGCTGCCGGGGTTACGCGTGGAGCCATTTACTGGCACTTCAAAAATAAGGTAGACCTGTTTAATGAAGTTTGGGAATCTACCGAGCCGAAAATTGACCAGCTCGAAACAGAGTATCAGGCAAAGTTTCCCGATAATCCACTGCGGGTTATCCGGGAAATTCTGATTTACATTCTGACGTCTACGGTTGAAGACGGCCGCAGGCGGGCGTTGATGGAGATTATATTCCACAAATGCGAGTTTGTCGGTGAAATGATGCCGCTGCTGGATTCGCGCAAGGTGTTGTACCTCGCCGGCTACGAACGCATCGAAGCGGTGCTGTATAACTGCATTCACCACGAGCAATTGCCCGCCGATTTGCATACCCGCCGTGCGGCGATCATCCTGCGCGGTTATATCACCGGCCTGATGGAAAACTGGCTGTTTATGCCGGAAAGTTTCGATCTGCGGGCCGAAGCCGAAGCGCTGGTCGATGCGTTTTTGGAGATGCTGCAGTTTTGCCCCACCTTGCGCCTCAACCCCGACGTCGACCGCCTTCCTTTATAAGGAGAGATTTCATGTCATCAGTTGTTCTCATCGCCAACGGCGCCGCCTATGGCCATGAATCCTTGTTCAATGCGCTGCGGTTGGCCATCGCGCTGAAAGAGCAGCAAAGCAATCTCGACCTGCGGCTGTTTCTGATGTCCGACGCGGTGGTGGCCGGGCTGGCAGGACAGCAGCCGCACGAAGGATACCATCTGCAGCAGATGCTGGAGATCCTCACCGCGCAGCAGGTGCCGGTCAAGCTGTGCAAGACCTGCGCCGACGCGCGCGGCGTCAGCCGCTTGCCGCTGGCGGACGGCGTGGAGATCGGCACGCTGGTCGAACTGGCGCAGTGGACGCTGGCGGCGGAGAAAGTGCTCACTTTCTGATTTCGCGACAACGGGACATCATCGGCAACGTTTTTGTTGTTCGTTGCCCGCCGGCGATCGTGATAATCTTCAGGCTTCTTAACCGATCCGAAGCTAAATCATGCATCGCTGGTTGACTCTGCCCTCTCTGACGCCGCGCTCGTTTGTCGGCGCATGCCGGCGGCGCATCGCCGCCGCGACACTCCTTTTCCTGATTTGCGCGCTGAGCTCGCCGGCGCAGGCGGCGCTGAACGGCGATTTGCCGCAGCGCAGCGAAGTGCAAAGCCAGCTGGAAGCGCTGAGCAAGCAAAAAGCCCTGACGCCGGTCGAAAAGCTGTCCCAACAGGATTTAACCCGCACGCTGGAGCTGCTGGACGCCATCGAGCGCAATCGGCAGGACGCCGCGCAGCTTAAACAGCAGGTGCAGCAGGCGCCGGCGAAGCTCAATCAGGTGACCGCCGAACTGGATGCGCTGAAGCAGCCGGTAGACAATGCGGCGGCGCGCGCCGCGCTGTTGCCGCTGTCGCTGCGTCAGCTGGAAAGCCGGCTGTATCAAACGCTCGACGAGCTGCAAAGCGCGCAGGAGAGCCTCTCTACTTACAACAGCCAACTGGTGTCGCTGCAAACCCAGCCTGAACGAGTACAAAGCACCATGTACGCCGCTTCGCAGCGCCTGCAGGAGATCCGCAGCCAGCTCAGCGGCCAGACGCCGGGGCAAGATTCGCTGCGCAACAGCCAGCAGGTGATGCTGACCACCGAGCAGGCGTTGCTCAACGCGCAGCTGGAGCTGCAGCGCAAAAGTCTGGAAGCCAATACCACGCTGCAGGATCTGCTGCAAAAACAGCGTGATTACACCACGGCGCATATCGACGCGCTGGATCGCTCGGTACAGTTGCTGCAGGAGATCGTCAACAGCAAACGTTTGACGCTGTCTGAAAAGACCGCCAAAGAGGCGCAGAACCCGGAAGACGCCACCGATATTCAGCACGATCAGCTGGTCAGCAAGCAACTGGACGTCAACCGCCAGCTGAGCCAGCGGCTGATCGCCGCCACCGAAGAGAGCAACACCCTGTTCCAGCAGAACATTCGGGTCAAAAACTGGCTCGACCGCGGGCTGCAGGCGGAGCGTAACCTGAAAGAACAGATCCAGGTGCTGAAGGGCAGCCTGGTGCTGTCGCGCATCCTGTATCAGCAGCAGCAGAGCCTGCCGCAGGGCACGCTGTTGGCGGATATGGACACGCGCATCGCCGATTTGCGGCTGGAGCAGTTCGATATCAATCAGCAACGCGACGATCTGTTCAAGGGAGAGGATTACATCAACCAGCTGGTGGCCGAAAGCAAGGAAAAGGCCGGCCCGGAGGTGATCGACGCGTTAAACGAGATCGTCGATATGCGCCGCGAACTGCTGGATCAGCTGAACAAGCAGCTCAGCAACCAGCTGTCGCTGTCGATCAACCTGCAGATCAATCAGCAGCAGCTGACCAGCGTTTACGGTTCGCTGCAAGATACGCTGACCCAGCAGATTTTCTGGGTTAACAGCAACAAGCCGGTCGATCTGGCGTGGCTGAAGGCGATGCCGGAGGCGGTGCGCGATCAGATTGCCGGTCTCGATCTCAAATTCGACGGCGGCAAGCTGGTGCAGGGCGGGCTGAATGCGCTGGTGTTCCTGATCCCGATGCTGTTGGCGATCGGGGTATTGCGCTGGCGCTACCGGCTGATCGACGGCCATTTGCAAAAGCTGGCCAACGACGTGGGGCAACTTAAGCGCGACGGCCAACTGCACACGCCGAAGGCCATCGCGCTGACCTTGCTGAAAGTGTTGCCCGGCGCCGCGTTACTCCTCGGCGTCGGTTTCTGGATGTATCGCGCGGATTTCGGCATCAGCGACTTTATATGGGCATTGTCGCAGCAGCTGGCGCTGTCGTGGCTGGTGTTCGGCTTCAGCTATCGCATGCTGAAACCGGGCGGCATCGCCGAGCGGCATTTCAACTTCGGCGCCAACCTGTGCGCGCATTACCGCCGTCAGACGCTGCGGCTGGGGTTGGCGCTGCAGCCGTTGATCTTCTGGTCGGTATTGGGCGAGAAAGCGCCGCTGCGTCTGGTGGAAGACGTGATCGGCCAGATCGTGGTGATGTTGACGCTGGCGCTGCTCACGGTGCTGGTGTTCCCGCTGTGCCGCGACAGCTGGCGTGAAAAGGGCTCGCACGCCGTGCGGCTGGTGGTGGTCACCGCGCTGGCCGCCACGCCGCTGATCCTGCTGGGGCTGATGTTCGCCGGTTACTTCTATACCACGCTGCGGCTGGCCAGCCGCTGGATAGACAGCCTGTATCTGTTTTTCCTGTGGAATATCGTATACCTGACCGCGCTGCGCGGCCTGAGCGTGGCGGCGCGGCGTCTGGCTTACCGACGCGCGTTGGCGCGGCGGCAAAACGTGGCGAAAGAAGGAGCCGAAGGCGGCGAACCGGTGGTGGAAGAGCCGCCGCTGGCGCTCGATCAGATCAACCAGCAGTCGCTGCGCCTGACCACCCTGGTGCTGTTCGCCATTTTCGCCAGCGCCTTCTACGCCATTTGGTCGGATCTGGTGACGGTCATCGCTTATCTGGACAGCATCACGCTGTGGCATTACACCAGCACCGTGGCGGGCAGCAGCGTGTCGCAGGCGGTGACGCTGGGCAACATGATGGTGGCGATCGCCGCAGTGATTGTCGCCTACGTGCTCACCCGCAACTTGCCCGGTTTGCTGGAGGTGGTGGTGCTGTCGCGGCTGCAACTGCGGCAGGGGGCGTCTTACGCCATCACCACCGTGCTCACTTACCTGATTACCGCCGTGGGCGCCGTGGTTGCGCTGGGATCGCTCGGCGTATCCTGGGACAAACTGCAATGGCTGGCCGCCGGTCTGACGGTCGGGCTGGGCTTCGGCCTGCAAGAGATCTTCGCCAACTTCGTCTCCGGCCTGATCATTCTGTTCGAACGCCCGATCCGCATCGGCGATACCATCACCATCGGCACCTTCTCCGGTTCGGTCAGCAAGATCCGCATTCGCGCCACCACCATTACCGACTTCGATCGCAAAGAGGTGATCATTCCGAACAAGGCGTTCGTCACCGAGCGGCTGATCAACTGGTCGCTGTCCGATACCATCACCCGCGTGCTGATCAAGGTCGGCGTGGCCTACGGCTCCGATCTCGACAAGGTGAAAAAGGTGCTGCTGCAGGCGGCGCACGACAACCCGCGGGTGATGACCGATCCCGAACCGCAGGTGTTCTTCCTCAACTTCGGCGCCAGCACGCTGGATCACGAACTGCGGCTCTATGTGCGGGAACTGCGCGATCGCAGCTACACGGTGGACGAACTGAATCGCTCAATCGACCGCTTGTGCCGGGAAAACGGCATCGACATCGCCTTCAACCAGCTGGAGGTGTATCTGCATAACCAGCAGGGCAATGAAGTGCAGGAAGTGAAAAGAACGCTGTCGCCGGACGACGGCGGCCAGACGGCGGCGGATAAGCAATGAGAGGCGAAAGGGACAGCGGCGCTGTCCCCGGTTACTGTCCGGCAGGCAGATAGGGAGAGGTGACGCCGGCGCGCTGCAGCTTTTCCTGATAATCCCGTTTGACGATATCCAGCGCCGCCAGCGCGGTGGCCGGATCGATCTCGTTGCATTCCAGCAGGTAAATCAAGTCTACCGCCAGCTGCAGTTCGGGTGAGGCGTTTTCCAGAGACATAGCACCTGCGCTTATTTAATTAATGGGATGAATAACTCGGGTATCGGCAGAGTATAGTGAACCCGGCGCGCAACCGGGGAATAATCATTAAAATATTGTGATAAATCTTCAAAAACCGTTTTCTTTGCGCTCGATATTGCGCTCGATGCGCGCCAACGCCTGACGACAGCGCATCAGCCGCCCCTCCAGCGCCGCCAGCTCGTGCTGCAGCTTTTGCTGGGCCGCCAGCGTGGTCTGGCGCCCCAGCAGGCTTTCCCGATCCTGAATCATGGCGATCAGCCGGCGTTCGTAATCCTGATGCTCGGCCAGCTTGTGGTAGAGATCGACCTCGGGGGCTTCCTTCGGCTGATTCTTGCGCCGCAGCGCCTGGGTCGCCAGCTCGCGCTGCAGGGCGGCGATCTGAGCCACCAGTTTTTCGGCCAGAAAGGCCACCTGGCTGGCGCGGCTGTCGTTAGCGGCGTTTTGCAGCTGGGCGAAGTTTTTCTCCACTTCGGCCAGGTAGTCGCGCAGCCGCGTGCCGCGGTTGGCGAACAGGGCGGCGTCGAACCGCGCCTGCGGGATCGGGGCGTCGCCGCGCGGGCTGACTTCGGCCGCCAGCGCCGCAATCTGCTGTGCCAACACCTGTAATAGACGCTGAGTGCTCACATAAGCTCCCTCTTGATTTCAACAGGCGTAAGCTTGCCCGCGAAGCCGCCGTGAAACAAGCGCCGTATGCATATTCCGCCGGCGCGGCGCCGATGCTACAGTAAGCCGCAACCGATTGAGGAGCGAAGAACCGCATGACGCGTGGGTTATTGATCATTTTGGGCTGGTTGGCGGTGGTGCTGGCGACGTTGGGCGTGGTGTTGCCGCTGTTGCCGACCACGCCGTTCCTGCTGTTGGCCGCCTGGTGCTTCGCCCGCTCTTCGCCGCGCTTTCATCACTGGCTGCTGTACCGTTCCTGGTTTGGCCCTTATCTGCGCCATTGGCAGCAGCATCGCGCGCTGCCGCCGGGGGCGAAGTGGAAAGCGGTGCTGGTGATCGTGCTGACCTTCGCCTGTTCGCTGTGGCTGGTGAAAATCTGGTGGGTGCGCGGGCTGTTGCTGCTGATGTTGGCCATTTTGCTGACCTTTATGCTGCGCCTGCCGGTTATTGATCTGCCGCAACAAAAACAGCGCTGATTGTACCTTAAACTTCTCAATAGCTTTCAAGCCGCAGCCAGGCGACAAACGCAGGCATCCCCGGGAGCTTACTTAGGTAAGTAATGCGTGCGGTCAACAACGCTGCGGGTTGAAAGATGCAGGGGAGAGTTGCATTTGTCCGCCAGTTTGCATAGATTTGGGCGTTTTCGTGCGCGGATCGCCTGCCATTTTTTCTCCGGTGTGTTTCACCCGGGGGCGGCGGGTGAGCGGCGCGCCGGTTTTCAGGCAGTTTTATCAGGCAACAATTATGACCGCTACTGCGCAGCAGCTTCAGTTTATTAAAGACAGTATCAAAACCATCCCGGATTATCCGAAGCCGGGCATCCTGTTCCGCGACGTGACCAGCCTGCTGGAAAACCCGTTGGCCTACGCCGCCAGCATCGAGCTGCTGGTTGAGCGCTATCGCGAAGCGGGCGTGACCAAGGTGGTGGGTACCGAAGCGCGTGGTTTCCTGTTCGGCGCGCCCGTCGCGCTGGCGTTGGGCGTCGGTTTCGTGCCGGTGCGCAAACCGGGCAAACTGCCGCGCGCCACGCTCAGCGAAAGCTATGAGCTGGAGTACGGCACCGACAAGCTGGAGATCCACACCGACGCCATCACCGCGGGCGACAAAGTGCTGGTGGTGGACGATCTGCTGGCGACCGGCGGCACCATTGAAGCGACCACCAAACTGATCCGCCGTCTGGGCGGTGAAGTGAAAGACGCCGCGTTCATCATCAACCTGCCGGATCTGGGCGGAGAAGCGCGACTGAACAAGCTGGGCATCGACTGCTACTGCCTGGTGGACTTCGCCGGTCATTGATGCGGCATCGCCCCTTGGGCACAACGGCCTCGCGGATTGCCGCGGGGCTGTGTTAGCATGACCCTCCAGATTACTCGACTTCTCCGGTATTAATGAGCTATCAGGTTCTCGCCCGTAAGTGGCGCCCTCAAACGTTCGCAGACGTGGTCGGCCAGGAACATGTCCTGACCGCGCTGGCCAACGGCCTCTCGCTGGGGCGGATCCATCACGCCTATCTGTTCTCGGGCACGCGCGGCGTGGGGAAAACCACCATCGCCCGCTTGCTGGCCAAAGGCCTGAACTGTGAAACCGGCATCACCGCCACGCCGTGCGGCCAATGCGACAACTGCCGCGAGATCGAGCAGGGGCGCTTCGTCGATCTGATCGAGATCGACGCCGCTTCCCGAACCAAGGTGGAAGATACCCGCGATCTGCTGGACAACGTTCAGTACGCGCCGGCGCGCGGCCGCTTCAAGGTCTACCTGATCGATGAAGTGCACATGCTCTCGCGCCACAGCTTCAACGCGTTGCTGAAGACGCTGGAAGAGCCGCCGCCGCACGTCAAATTCCTGTTGGCCACCACCGATCCGCAAAAATTGCCGGTGACCATTCTTTCCCGCTGCCTGCAGTTTCACCTCAAAGCGCTGGACGTCGATCAGATCCGCCAGCAGCTGGAGACTGTGCTGACGGCGGAGCAGATCACCAGCGACGCCCGCGCGCTGCAGCTGCTGGCGCGCGCCGCCGACGGCAGCATGCGCGATGCGCTGAGCCTGACCGATCAGGCGATCGCCATGGGGCAGGGGCAGGTGACCGCCGCCACCGTCAGCCAGATGCTCGGTACGCTCGATGACGAGCAGCCGCTGGCGATCCTCGAAGCGCTGGTCAGCGCCGACGGTGAAAAGGTGATGGCGCAGGTCGCGCAGGCCGCTTCGCGCGGCGTGGATTGGGAAAACCTGCTGGTGGAGACGCTGGCGTTGCTGCACCGCATTGCGATGGTGCAACTGCTGCCTTCGATGCTCGACAACCACTACGCCGCCGTGGAACAACGGCTGCGTGAGCTGGCGCGCACCCTGCCGCCGGCCGATGTGCAACTCTATTACCAGACGCTGTTGGTGGGCCGCAAAGAGCTGGCCTATGCGCCGGATCGCCGCATGGGGGTTGAGATGACCCTGCTGCGCGCGCTGGCGTTTCACCCGAAAGCGGTGATCCCGGAGCCGGTGGCGTTGGTGCAGACCGCGCCGGCGCCGATGGCGCAGCCGCAGCAGGCCGCATCGCCACAGCCGCCGCAGTTTCAGGACGCGCCGCCGCCGCTAGGGCAGCCGGCCGCGCCGCAGCGACAATCATCGACCCCTTTACCGGATGCCACCGCCCAGCTGTTGAAAGCGCGGTCCCAGCTGCAACGGCAGCAGGGAGCATCCACACCAAAAAAGAATGAGCCGGCGGCGCCAGGAATAGCGCGGCCGGCAAACTCGGCGCTGGGGCGTTTGGCTTCCGTGACCGAGCGCAGCCAGCAGCGCCTGGCGGAGAAGAAGGTGCCGGAAAAACCGGCGAAACCGGAAGCCTATCGTTGGCGCGCGCAGACCGAGCCCGAGGCGGCGCCGGAACCGCTGGCGACGCCGAAAGCGCTGCGCACGGCGTTGGAGCACGAGAAAACGCCGGAGCTGGCCGCCAAGCTGGTGGTGGAGTCGCTGGAGCGCGACGCCTGGGCGGCGGAAATCGATAAGCTGAAGATCCCGAAACTGGTGCAGCAGCTGGCGTTGAACGCCTTCAAGCAGCAGCCGGAGCCGGGCAAGATTAGCCTCCATCTGCGGTCTTCGCAGCGCCATCTGAATTCGCCTTCGGCGCAGAAGACGCTGGCCGACGCGCTCGGTGAGCTGTACGGCAGCCCGATCGAGCTGACCGTGGTGGAGGACGATAATCCGGCGGAGCGCACCCCGCTGGAATGGCGACAAGCCATCTATGAGGAAAAGCTGGCGCAGGCGCGCCAGTCCATCGAAGCGGATACCAACATTCAGACGCTGCGCCGATTCTTCGACGCGGATCTGGATGAAGAGAGTATTCGCCCCCTTTAAACGCTGCGCGATGTGCGCGGCCCTAGCGACGAGAGACGACTATGTTTGGTAAAGGCGGTCTGGGCAACCTGATGAAGCAAGCCCAGCAAATGCAAGAAAAAATGCAGCAGATGCAGGAAGAAGTCGCCAAATTGGAAGTGACCGGCGAATCTGGCGCCGGCCTGGTGAAAGTCACCATCAATGGCGCGCACAACTGCCGCCGCGTGGAAATCGATCCAAGCCTGATGGAAGACGACAAAGAGATGCTGGAAGATCTGATCGCCGCTGCGTTTAACGACGCCGCGCGCCGCATCGAAGAGACCCAGAAAGAGAAAATGGCCTCCGTCTCCAGCGGCATGCAGTTGCCGCCTGGCTTCAAGATGCCGTTCTGATGCAAACCAGCCCGCTCCTTGAATCCCTGATGGAGGCGCTGCGCTGCCTGCCGGGCGTCGGCCCGAAATCGGCGCAGCGCATGGCGTTTCAGCTGCTGCAGCGCGATCGCAGCGGCGGCATGCGTCTGGCGCAGGCGTTGACGCGCGCGATGTCGGAGATCGGCCACTGCGCCGATTGCCGCACCTTCACCGAGCAGGACGTCTGCACCATCTGCGCCAATCCGCGCCGCCAGCAAAACGGCCAGATTTGCGTGGTGGAAAGCCCGGCGGATATCCACGCCATCGAGCAGACCGGCCAGTTCGCCGGGCGCTACTTTGTGCTGATGGGGCATCTGTCGCCGCTGGACGGCATCGGGCCGGGCGATATCGGTCTGGATCGCCTGGAGCAACGGCTGGAAAAGGAAAGCATCACCGAAGTGATCCTCGCCACCAACCCGACGGTGGAAGGGGAGGCGACCGCCAACTACATCGCCGAGATGTGTGGCCAGTATGGCGTGCTCGCCAGCCGCATCGCCCACGGCGTGCCGGTGGGCGGCGAGCTGGAGATGGTCGACGGCACCACGCTGTCGCATTCGCTGGCGGGGCGCCACGCCATCAAGTTCTGATGTTTTCCCGGATGGGGCCGCCCGGCCCCATTGTTTTTTGCCAAAAATTTCCCGCCGTCCGCTTGAAAAACAAGACCCTGACCCTCATCTGATCCTCATTGTTCGATTTTGGTAGCCATTGTCTTTTGAGGTAATCAATGAGTATGAAAGGTCAAGAAACCCGCGGGTTCCAGTCTGAAGTAAAACAGCTGCTTCATTTGATGATCCATTCGCTGTACTCCAACAAAGAAATTTTTCTGCGCGAGCTGATCTCCAACGCCTCTGACGCCGCCGACAAGCTGCGCTTCCGCGCTTTGTCCGCGCCGGAGCTGTATGCCGGCGATGGCGAGCTGCGCGTGCGTTTGTCCTTCGATAAAGAGCAGCGCACCCTGACCATTGCCGACAACGGCATCGGTATGCGCCGCGAAGAAGTGATCGAAAACCTCGGCACCATCGCCAAATCGGGCACCAAAGCGTTCCTGGAATCCATCGGTTCCGACCAGGCGAAAGACAGCCAACTGATCGGCCAATTCGGCGTCGGTTTCTACTCGGCGTTCATCGTGGCGGACAAAGTGACCGTGCGCACCCGCGCGGCCGGCGCCGCCGATGACGAGGGCGTGTTCTGGGAGTCCGCCGGTGAAGGCGACTACACCATCGCCGACATCACCAAAGAGACCCGCGGCACCGAAATCACCCTGCATCTGCGCGAAGGCGAAGATGAGTACCTCGACGCCTGGCGCCTGCGCTCGGTGATCGGCAAATATTCCGATCACATCGCCTTGCCGGTGGAGATCGAAAGCAAGAACGAAGAAGACGGCACCGTCACCTGGGAGAAGATCAACAAGGCGCAGGCCCTGTGGACCCGCAGCAAGGCGGACGTGACCGACGAAGAGTACAAAGAGTTCTACAAGCACATCGCCCACGATTTCACCGATCCGCTGAGCTGGAGCCACAATCGAGTGGAAGGCAAGCAGGAATATACCAGCCTGCTGTATATCCCGGCGCAGGCGCCGTGGGACATGTGGAACCGCGATCACAAGCACGGCCTGAAGCTGTACGTGCAGCGCGTGTTCATCATGGACGACGCCGAGCAGTTCATGCCGAACTACCTGCGCTTCGTGCGCGGCCTGATCGATTCCAACGATCTGCCGCTGAACGTATCGCGCGAGATCCTGCAAGACAGCCGCGTGACGCAGAACCTGCGCGGCGCGCTGACCAAGCGCGTGCTGCAGATGCTGGATAAGCTGGCCAAAGACGACGCCGAAGGCTACCAGAAATTCTGGCAGCAGTTCGGTCTGGTGCTGAAAGAAGGCCCGGCGGAAGATAACGGCAACCAGGAAGCGATCGCCAAACTGCTGCGCTTCGCGACCACCCACGGCGACAGCTCGGCGCAGACCGTGTCGCTGGAAGAGTACGTCGGCCGCATGGCGGAAGGGCAGGAAAAGATTTACTACATCACCGCCGACAGCTACGCCGCCGCCAAGAGCAGCCCGCATCTGGAGCTGTTCCGCAAGAAAGGCATCGAAGTGCTGCTGTTGTCCGATCGCATTGACGAGTGGATGATGAGCTACCTGACCGAGTTCGACGGCAAGCCGTTCCAGTCGGTCAGCAAGGCGGATGAAACGCTGGATAAACTGGCGGATGAAACCGAAGAGCAGAAGGCGGCCGAGAAGCAGCTGGAACCGTTCATCGAACGCGTGAAAACCCTGCTGGGCGACCGCGTGAAGGATGTGCGTCTGACGCACCGCCTGACCGATACGCCGGCGATCGTGGTGACCGACGCCGACGAGATGAGCACCCAGATGGCCAAGCTGTTCGCCGCTGCGGGCCAGCAGGCGCCGGAAGTGAAGTACATTTTCGAGCTTAATCCTGAGCATGCGTTGGTCAAACGCGCATCCGACGTGGGCGATAACGAACATTTCGCCGAGTGGATCGACCTGCTTTTGGATCAGGCGCTGTTGGCTGAACGCGGCACGCTGGAGGATCCGAACCTGTTCATCCGCCGCATGAACAAGTTGCTGTCCGCCTGAAGTTGATTATATGCGCCCTTAACGGCACCGTTAGGGGCGCATTTCCGGTTTTTCCCCGCATTTTCCCCTCTTTTGTTCGCTTGAATTTTTGCATGTTCCGCAATCGATTTCCTTCGCGCGCCTTGAGCCTGCCCCCCCTGAAATGGTATCGTTGAGCGTTTTCGCAATTTTATAAAAACTACATAGCAAGGGGATTTACGCAATGCGTATCATTCTGCTGGGCGCTCCGGGCGCTGGTAAAGGTACTCAGGCTCAATTCATCATGGAGAAATACGGCATTCCGCAAATCTCCACCGGTGATATGTTGCGCGCAGCCGTGAAGGCCGGCAGTGAACTGGGCAAGCAGGCGAAAGAGATCATGGACGCCGGCAAGCTGGTGACCGATGAGCTGGTGATCGCGCTGGTCAAAGAGCGCATCGCTCAGGAAGATTGCCGCAAGGGCTTCCTGCTGGACGGTTTCCCACGCACCATTCCGCAGGCTGACGCGATGAAAGAAGCCGGCATCAACGTGGACTTCGTGCTGGAGTTCGACGTGCCGGACGAGCTGATCGTTGACCGCATCGTTGGCCGCCGCGTGCACGCGCCGTCCGGCCGCGTATACCACGTGAAGTTCAATCCGCCGCAGGTGGAAGGCAAAGACGACGTGACCGGCGAAGAGCTGACCACGCGCAAGGACGATCAGGAAGAGACCGTGCGCAAGCGCCTGGTGGAATACCATCAGATGACCGCGCCGCTGATCTCTTACTACAGCAAAGAAGCGGCAGCGGGTAACACCCAATACCGCAAAATCGACGGCACCCGCAAGGTCGCCGAAGTGAGCGCAGAGCTGGCGACCATCCTCGGTTGATCGCAAGCGGATTGTGCATGACGCCGGGCCTGTGGCCCGGCGTTTTTTTTTGCCGTTTTCCCGCCAAATTGTGATCGCGGCGGCTTGTTGCGGCCGTGCCCATTAATCGCCCGCGCCAAATGGCGTATAACAAGCCTGCGTTTTCACCCTCAGCAGGGAGCCGGGCATGCTCAGACAAACCAATCTTCTGGCGGAAGCCACCGCGCGCCAGATCGTCCAGCGGGCGATGGGTATCATCAGCCATTCCGTCAACGTGATGGACAGCAACGGTGTGATCATCGCCTCCGGCAACCCGCAGCGCCTGTTCCAGCGCCATGAAGGCGCGGTGCTGGCGCTGGCCGAGAACCGGGTGGTGGAAATCGACCGCGCCACTGCCGAGCACCTGAAGGGCGTGCGGCCCGGCATCAACCTGCCGTTTAGCTTTCGCAATCAGCGGGTGGGAGTGATCGGCATTTCCGGCGAGCCGGCCGAGGTGCGCGCCTACGCCGAGTTGGTCAAAATGGCGGCGGAGATGATGGTGGAGCAGGCGGCGCTGCTGGATCAGCACCAGTGGGAAAAACGCTACCGGGAAGAGCTGGCGAACCAGCTGTTGCAGCCGCAGCCGAACACGGCGTCGCTGGAAGCGATGGCGGCGTATCTGGGATTGGATCTGCGCCAGGCGCGCATCGTCTGGATCGTCGAGCTGCAAGAGGCGCAGCCGCACCTGCTGCGCGAACTGCTGGCTGAGCTGGAGGCCACCCAGCGCGATGCGTTGATCGCCATTACCGGCTTCAATGAAATGACCCTGCTGCGCCCGGCCAGCATGGCGCAAGGCGAGTGGAGCCTGAAGCTGGAGCGCCAACAGGCGCAGCGTTTGCAAAACCAGCTAAAGCACCGCTTTCGGGTGCGGCTGATCGTCGGCGGTTTCTACGACGATCCACAAAGCGCCTACCGCTCCAGCCTGACCGCGCGCGCCACCCAGGCGATGGCGCAGCGCCTGAAATTGCGCCACGCCACGCTGTTCTACCACGACTATCCGCTGCCGTCGCTGCTGTGCGATCTCGGGGAGGACTGGCGAGCGCAAGAGCTGGGGCGTCCCTGGCGGACGCTGGGCGAACAGGATGAAAAAGGCGTGCTGCGCGCCACGCTGCGCCACTATTTTTCGCAGAATTGTGATCAGACGCAGGCCGCCGCGCAGCTGCATATTCACGTCAATACCCTGCGCTATCGCCTGCAGCGCATCGAAGCCATAACCGGCATGAAAATCAATCAATTAACTGACTCTCTGCGGTTGTATATCGGCATGCTGATGCACGACTGAGTTGTGCCAACCCACAAATTCCGCGCCGTTCCTTCGGCGATTTTTTGTTGTTTCCCCTCAGGCCAACGCCGGGCGCGCGGGATATGTTGGCCTGCACATCAACCACGGAGAAAACAACAATGACAACCGTATCCACTCTGGGGGCGCTGGTGGCGTTAGCCGTCGCCATCGTCCTGATTCTACGCAAGGTTCCACCGGCTTACGGCATGATTGCCGGCGCGCTGGCGGGCGGGCTGTGCGGCGGCGCCGATCTGGTGCAGACCGTGACGCTGATGATCGGCGGGGCGCAGGGCATCACCAACGCCGTGATGCGCATTCTGGCGGCGGGGGTATTGGCCGGGGTGCTGATCGAATCCGGCGCGGCGCACACCATCGCCGAAACTATCGTACGCAAGGTGGGCGAAACCCGCGCGCTGCTGGCGCTGGCGGTGGCTACACTGATCCTGACGGCGGTGGGGGTGTTTATCGACGTGGCGGTGATCACCGTCGCGCCGATCGCGCTGTCGATCGCCCAAAAGGCCGGCATTTCTCGTGCGGCGATCCTGCTGGCGATGATCGGCGGCGGCAAGGCCGGCAACGTGATGTCGCCCAACCCGAACACCATCGCGGCGGCGGACAACTTCCACGTGCCGCTCACCTCGGTGATGATGGCCGGCATCGTGCCGGGGCTGTGCGGCCTGGTGGTGGCCTATCTGCTGGCGCGTCGCCTGAGCGATAAAGGTAGCAGGGTGATGGCTGAAGAGCTGACTCAGCATGCCGAAGGGGCGCGGCCGGGCTTCGCTGCGGCGATCAGCGCGCCGCTGGTGGCGATCCTGCTGCTGTCGCTGCGGCCGATCGCCGGTATCGCCGTCGATCCGCTGATCGCACTGCCGGCCGGTGGTTTGGCGGGCGCGCTGCTGATGGGGCGCATTCGTCAGTGCAATCAGTTTATGGTCTCCGGCCTGTCGCGCATGGCGCCGGTGGCGATCATGCTGCTCGGCACCGGCACGCTGGCGGGCATTATCGCCAACTCGGCGCTGAAGGATGTCTTGATTACCGGTTTGACGCACACCGGGCTGCCGGCCTGGCTGCTGGCGCCGCTGTCCGGCGCGCTGATGTCGATGGCGACCGCCTCGACCACTGCCGGCACCGCCGTCGCCTCCGGGGTGTTCAGCTCCACGCTGCTTGAGCTGGGGGTGAGCGGATTGGCCGGCGCGGCGATGATCCATGCGGGCGCCACGGTGCTGGATCACCTGCCGCACGGCAGCTTCTTCCACGCCACCGGCGGCAGCGTCAATATGGCGGTGCACGAGCGGCTCAAACTGTTGCCGTATGAAACGCTGGTGGGGTTCACCATCGCGGCAATCTCGGCGCTGATGTTTGGCGTATTTAACCTGGCGGGATAAGGAACAGTGATGAAAACGCTGAAAAAAGTGGTTATTGCCCCGGATTCTTTCAAAGAGAGCCTGAGCGCGCTCGGCGTCGCCGACGCCATCGAGCGGGGATTCCGTCAGATTTACCCGCAGGCGCACTACGTGAAGCTGCCGATGGCGGACGGCGGTGAAGGCACGGTGGAGTCGATGGTGGCGGCCACCGGCGGCGAAATCGTTCAGGTGACGGTCACCGGCCCGCTCGGGGAGCCGGTGCAGGGGTTCTATGGCTTGTTGGGCGATGGCGAAACCGCGGTGATTGAAATGGCCGCCGCCTCCGGGCTGCACTTGGCGCCGCCCAACCGGCGCGATCCGCGCATCACCACCAGTTACGGCACCGGCGAACTGATGTTGGCGGCGCTGGATCGCGGCGTGAAGGCGATCGTTCTCGGCATCGGCGGCAGCGCCACCAACGACGGCGGCGCCGGAATGATGCAGGCGCTGGGCGTTAAATTGCTGGATAAGGATCGTCGCCCGCTGCCAATGGGCGGCGCAGCGCTGGCGCAGCTGGCGCACCTCGATCTCGCCGGGCTGGACGCGCGTTGGCAGCGGGTGAGCGTAACCGCCGCCTGCGACGTGGATAACCCGCTGTGCGGCGCAAAGGGCGCGTCGGCGGTATTCGGGCCGCAGAAAGGGGCGACGCCGGAGATGGTGGCGCAGCTCGATGCGGCGTTGCACCACTATGGCGAACTGCTGGAACGGGAAACCGGCCGCGCCGTGCTGGCCCAGCCAGGGTCGGGCGCGGCGGGCGGCATGGGGGCGGCGCTGCTCGGCATGCTCAACGCGCGTTTGCGGCCGGGCATCGAGATTGTCACTGAAACCCTGCGCCTGGATGAGGCGGTGCGCGATGCCGATCTGGTGATCACCGGCGAAGGGCGGCTGGACAGCCAGTCGATTCACGGCAAAACGCCGATCGGCGTGGCGCGGGTGGCCAAGCGTCACGGCGTGCCGGTGATCGCCATTGCCGGCAGCCTGGCGCCGGATTATCCGGTGGTGCATCAACACGGCATCGATGCGGCGTTTTCGGTGCTCGATCGCATCGTGACGCTGGAAGACGCGCTGGCGGACGCCGATCGCAATCTGCAGGTGACGGCGCGCAACGTGGCGGCGGTATGGCAGCTGGCGCAAGGAAGAAGCCCACAGGCATAGCCTGTTGCTGTTATCGGTTTCGACGCAGGACTTTTCCGTTACAATAGCCGGCATTAATGGCTGCTGACATCCCGACCCAGAACGGAATGCCGGCCGGAAAGGAAATGAGGGGAACTGAGATGAAGCAAGAGAAACACGGCGTATTGCTGGTGAACCTGGGCACGCCAGATGCGCCGACCTCGTCGGCGGTCAAACGCTATCTGAAGGAATTCCTCAGTGACGATCGCGTGGTCGACACGGCGCCGCTGATCTGGTGGCCGATCCTCAACGGCGCGATCCTGCCGATCCGCTCGCCGCGCGTGGCGAAACTCTATCAGTCGGTGTGGATGGAAGAGGGTTCGCCGCTGCTGGTGTACAGCCGCCGCCAACAGCGGGCACTGGCGGCGCGCATGCCGAATACGCCGGTGGAGTTGGGCATGAGCTACGGTTCGCCGAGCCTGGCGGAAGCCATCGACAAGCTGCTGGCGCAGGGCGTGACCAACCTGGTGGTGCTGCCGCTCTATCCGCAATATTCCTGTTCCACCAGCGCGGCGGTATGGGATGGCGTAGCCCGGGTGCTGAAAGGCTATCGCCGCTTGCCGTCGGTGGCCTTCATTCGCGATTACGCCGAACACCCAGCCTATATCGCCGCGCTGCAGCAAAGCGTGGCGCGTTCGTTCGCCGAACACGGCCAGCCGGATCGGCTGGTGCTGTCGTTCCACGGCATCCCCAAGCGCTATGCGCGGCTGGGCGACGACTACCCGCAGCGCTGCGAGGATACGCTGCGAGCGCTGAGCGCCACGCTGCCGCTGGCGCCGGAGCGGGTGATGATGACGTACCAATCGCGCTTCGGCCGCGAGCCTTGGCTGACGCCGTACACCGATGAAACCCTGAAGGGGCTGCCGGCGCAGGGCGTGAAGCACATTCAGCTGATCTGCCCCGGTTTCTCGGCGGACTGCCTGGAAACGCTGGAAGAGATTAAAGAGCAGAACCGCGAGATCTTCCTTAAGGCCGGCGGCGAGAAGTTTGAATACATCTCAGCGTTGAACGACGAGCCGGCGCATATTGACATGATGCAGCAACTGGTGGCGCAGCGTCTGTAATCATCCATAATCTGTCTATTAGATGCATCGTGATCGGGCGGGGATGTGTTAACATTCTCCGCTTGTTAAACCGCCACCACCACCAATCACATGAAATTTCCTGGTAAACGCAAGTCCAAACACTATTTCCCGGTGAGCGCCCGCGATCCGCTTCTGCAGCAGGCCCAGCCCGAAAGTGAAATCAGCACCTCGTATATCGTCGGCATCGACCAGACGCTGGTGGATATCGAGGCGAAAGTGGACGACGCTTTTGTCCAGCGCTACGGCCTGAGCCTGGGCCACTCTCTGGTGATCGAAGATGACGTCGCCGAGGCGCTGTATCAGGAATTGAATGAAAACAACCTGGTCACCCATCAGTTCGCCGGCGGCACCATCGGCAACACCATGCACAACTATTCGGTGCTGGCGGACGATCGCTCGGTGCTGCTCGGCGTGATGTGCAGCAACGTGAAAATCGGCAGCTACGCCTACCGTTATCTGTGCAATACCTCCAGCCGCACCGATCTTAACTATCTGCAGGGCGTTGACGGCGCCATCGGCCGCTGTTTCACGCTGATCGGCGAAAGCGGCGAGCGCACCTTCGCCATCAACCCCGGCCAGATGAACCAGCTGCGCCCGGAAAGCATCCCTGAAGAGGTGATCGCCGGCGCGTCGGCGCTGGTGCTGAGCTCTTATCTGGTGCGCTGCAAGGAAGGGGAGCCGATAAAGGACGCGACCTTGCAGGCGATCAAATACGCTAAAAAGCACGATGTGCCGGTGGTGCTGACCCTGGGCACCAAGTACGTGATCGCCGACAACCCGCAGTGGTGGCGCGACTTCCTGAAGGAAAACGTGACGATTCTGGCGATGAACGAAGACGAAGCGCTGGAGCTGACCGGGCTGAGCGATCCGCTGACCGCCTCGGACATGGCGCTAGAGTGGGTGGATCTGGTACTGTGCACCGCCGGGCCGAACGGCCTGTATATGGCGGGCTACACCGAAGAGGCCAACAAGCGTCAGACCCAGCACCCGCTGTTGCCGGGGCATATCGCCGAGTTCAACCGCTACGAGTTCAGCCGCGCCATGCGTCGCGAACACTGTGAGCATCCGCTGCGCGTTTACTCGCACATCGCGCCGTATATGGGCGGGCCGGAGAAGATCATGAACACCAACGGCGCCGGCGACGGCGCGCTGTCGGCGTTGCTGCACGATATCGCCGCCAACGGTTATCACCGCCACAACGTGCCGAACTCGAGCAAGCACGTGCGCAGTTACCTGACATACTCTTCGTTGGCGCAGGTGTGCAAATACGCCAACCGCGTCAGCTACCAGGTGTTGAACCAGCATTCGCCGCGTCTCACTCGCGGCCTGCCGGAGCGCGAAGACAGCCTGGAAGAGTCCTATTGGGAGCGTTAACCCGCTGAAAAAGAAAAGGTCCGGCATGCCGGACCTTTTTTTGTGCGCGGTGCCTCAGATCGGGCAGCCCCCCATTTTTTCTTCTTCGCTCAGGGTATCCAACTGCAGGATGTTCAGCATGCTGTTAGCGATCTCCCGTTCGCCCATCACCACCTGATTGGCGCCGCGATCGGTGATGTAGGCCACTTCGTCGTCGTAGTGGGCGCGGGCGATGATCTCGATGTTCGGCCGCTTGGCGCGCGCCGAGGCGACGATCTCGCCGGCCTCATAGCCGTTGGGGATGGTCAGCAGCAGCCAGCGCGCGCAGTCGAGCCGCGCCAGATCCATCACTTCCGGATTGGCGGCGTTGCCCAGCACCGTCTTGATGCCCTGTTCGCGCAGCGCTTCCACCCGCGGGCGGGAGTTCTCGATCACCACCAGCGGAATGCCCGCCTCGGCCAGTTTGCCGCCCAGCAGGCTGCCGACGCGGCCGTAGCCGACCACCAGCGCATGGTTGCACATGTCCACCGGGATCTGCTTCTCTTCTTCCACCGCCTCTTCGAGGATTTGCTCTTCGATGGTTTCGGTTTTGGCCAGATAGCGCTCCAGCAGGGTGAACAGCAGCGGGTTGAGCATGATCGACAAAATGGCGCCGGCCAGCACCAGATTGCGCCCGTGTTCCGACATCATGCCCAGCGCGATGCCGAGGCCCGCCAGAATAAAGGCGAACTCGCCGATCTGCGCCAGGCTGGCGGAGATAGTCAGCGCGGTGCGCTTGGAGTGGCCGAACATTTTCACCAGCAGGAACGCGGCGGCGGATTTGCCGAACACGATGATCGCCAGCGTCGCCAGCACCGCCAGCGGTTCGTTAATCACGATCATCGGATCGAACAGCATGCCAACCGAGACGAAGAACAGCACCGCGAACGCGTCGCGCAGCGGCAGGGTGTCGTGCGCCGCGCGGTGGCTCAGCTCGGACTCGTTCAGCACCATGCCGGCGAAGAAGGCGCCCAGCGCGAAGGAGACGTCGAACAGCTTCACCGCGCCGTAGGCGATGCCAAGCGCCAGCGCCAATACCGCCAGGGTGAACAGCTCGCGCGAGCCGGTGCTGGCGGTTTTCGACAGGATCCACGGCACCAGGCGGCGGCCGACCACGATCATCAACGCAATGAAGGCGATGACCTTACCGATGGTCAGCGCCAGCTCCATCAGCAGCTGGCTGCTGCTGGCGTTGTCGTTGCCCAGCATGTTGCCGAAGGCGGGCAGTAATACCAGCGTCAGCACCATCGCCAAATCTTCGACGATCAGCCAGCCGATGGCGATTTGCCCGCGCTGGCTGTCGATCAATTGCCTCTCCTCCAGCGCGCGCAACAGCACCACGGTGCTTGCGGTGGAGAGACAGAGGCCGAACACCAGGCCGGAGATCAGATCCCAGCCGAGCAGCTTGGACAGCCCCATGCCGAGCAGGGTAGCGACGGCTATCTGCGCCACGGCGCCGGGTATGGCGATAGATTTTACTGCGAGGAGGTCTTTCAAAGAGAAGTGCAGGCCAACACCGAACATCAACAGGATAACGCCGATTTCCGCCAGTTCCGGCGCCAGTGAGGTATCGGCGACGAAACCGGGGGTGAACGGGCCGGCGAGCACCCCTGCGGCCAGATATCCCACCAGGGGTGAGATGCGCAGGCGGTTCGCCAGCATACCGAGGAGGAAGGCGAGTACTAACCCTCCGACGATGGTGGTGATGAGCGGTGTTGAATTATGCATCCATACTCCTTCTGGCTATGCATCGCGGCACGGGAGAAACGCAACAAAGTTACGAAAAGATACATTTAGTTTATTGCATTTGTTCGCGGCTTGCTTGGCTAATTTGGTCTTTTTTGTAAAAAAGCAGAGGATTTCGCTTAAGGCGCGTCAATGAGGGGGTTTTGTGCCAGATAAACCAAATAACATTGATTTATCCGTAGGATAACCCGGATGAATAAATACTTTCATCCGGGCAGTTCGCGGGGTTATTGCGGTTTATGCTCCATATTGGGCAGTAGCGCGGTAATAATGCCGATCAGCGGCAGGAAAGCACAGATTTGGTAGACCAGCTCGATACTGGTCAAATCCGCGACATAACCAAGAACTGCCGCGCCTAACCCGCCCATACCGAAAGCAAAACCGAAGAATAAACCGGAAACCATGCCGACTTTACCGGGGATCAGCTCCTGTGCGTAGACCAGGATGGCGGAGAACGCTGAGGCGAGAATAACCCCGATGATCACCGTCAAAATGCCGGTCCAGTACAGGGATGCATGGGGTAAAATAAGCGTAAATGGCGCTGCACCAAGGATTGAGCCCCAAATAACGTATTTTCTCCCTATCTTGTCGCCAAGGGGCCCGCCGATGATGGTTCCAGCGGCCACCGCGAACAGGAAGGCGAACAGGTGAATTTGCGCATTCTGCACCGAAACGCCGAACTTATGTATCAGATAAAAGGTGTAATAGCTGCTGATGCTGGCCAGATAGAAGTATTTAGAGAAAATCAGCACCAGCAGAATGCCCAGCGAGTAGGCGACGGTACGTTTTGGCAGCAGTTTCAGCATTGCGGGGCTTTTCGGCTGCCCTTTCGCCGCCCGATGCTGATGTTGGTACCACTTGCTGACCTGCAGCAATACCACGATCGCCAGCAGCGCCGCCAGCGTGAACCAGGCGACGTTGCCTTTGCCGTAAGGCGCGATGATCAGCGCGGCCAGCAGCGGGCCGAGCGAGCTGCCGAAGTTGCCGCCGACCTGGAACAGCGACTGCGCCAGGCCGTGTCGTCCGCCGGAGGCCATGCGCGCCACGCGCGAGGATTCCGGGTGGAATACCGATGAGCCGGTGCCCACCAGCGCCGCTGCCAGCAGCACCAGCGGGAAGGTGTTCGCCACCGACAGCAGCAGCAGGCCGGACAGGGTAAAGCCCATGCCGATAGGCAGTGAGTAAGGCTGCGGGTGTTTATCGGTGTAATAGCCGATCAGCGGTTGCAGCAGGGAAGCCGTGAGCTGATAGGTCAGGGTGATCATACCGATCTGCACGAAGCTGAGGTGGAAATCGGCTTGCAGGATCGGATAAATCGCCAGGATCAGCGACTGGATCATATCGTTGAGCAGGTGAGACACGCTGATGGCGCCAAGGATGGAGAAAGCGGTCCTCTTTACCGTACTGCCCTTGGCGGGCGGCATCGCGCTTTGGCTACTGTCGGTCATATTATTATTAGCCTGATAAGTTGTTGAGCACAGAGATGACATCTTAGGCAGGGCGTTCAATTTTTACCATATCTGAAATAATCAGACTCACATCGCAAAAAATTGAAATCAGCTGTCATTAATTCGCGCTACAATTTCGCCCTCATCATAAAAGCCATTTAATACACGGAGATCCGCCATGCGTTTTTCGCTGAAAACCACCGCATGCGCGTTGGCCGTATCCCTGACGCTGCTGTCGGGGGCCGCCAGTGCCTGGGAAAAGGATAAGACCTACGCCATCACCATTCTGCATACCAACGATCATCACGGTCACTTCTGGCAGAACGATCACGGTGAATACGGTCTGGGCGCGCAGAAAACCCTGGTGGACGGCATTCGCCGCGAAGTGGCGGCGCAGGGCGGCAGTGTGCTGTTGCTGTCCGGCGGCGATATCAACACCGGCGTGCCGGAATCGGATCTGCAGGACGCCGAGCCGGACTTCCGCGGCATGAACCTGGTGGGTTACGACGCGATGGCGATCGGCAACCACGAATTCGACAACCCACTGAGCGTGCTGCGCCAGCAGGAGAAGTGGGCGACCTTCCCGTTCTTGTCCGCCAACATCTACCAGAAAAGCACAGGCCAGCGCCTGTTCAAGCCTTACGCCTTGTTCGACAAGCAGGGTATCAAGATTGCCGTGATCGGCCTGACGACCGACGACACCGCCAAGATAGGCAATCCGGAGTACTTCACCGACATGGAGTTCCGCGTGCCGGCGCAGGAAGCGAAGCAGGTGGTGGAGCAACTGCGCAAGGACGAGAAGCCGGACGTGATCATCGCCGCCACCCATATGGGGCACTACGACAACGGCGAGCATGGCTCTAACGCGCCGGGCGACGTGGAGATGGCGCGCAGCCTGCCGGCGGGATATCTCGACATGATCGTCGGCGGCCACTCGCAGGATCCGGTGTGCATGGCCGGTGACAACCGCAAACAGGCGGATTACGTACCGGGCACGCCATGCTCGCCGGATCGTCAGAACGGCACCTGGATCGTGCAGGCGCACGAGTGGGGCAAATACGTCGGGCGCGCCGATTTCGAATTCCGCAACGGCGAGCTGAAGCTGGTGCATTATCAGCTGATCCCGGTGAACCTGAAGAAGAAGGTGGAGAAAGCCGACGGCACCAGCGAGCGCGTGTACTACACCCAGCAGATTGCGGAAGATCCGACCATGATGAAGCTGCTGACGCCGTTCCAGGATAAGGGCAAGGCGCAGCTGGGCGTGAAGATCGGCAGCGTCAACGGCAAGCTTGAAGGCGATCGCAGCAAGGTGCGCTTCGTGCAGACCAACCTGGCGCGGGTGATGCTGGCGGCGCAGAGGGAGCGCGCCGACGCCGACTTCGCCGTGATGAGCGGTGGCGGGGTGCGCGATTCGATTGAAAGCGGCGATATCACCTACAAGAACGTGCTCAAGGTGCAGCCGTTCGGCAACACGCTGGTGCATGTCGATATGAAAGGGCGCGAGGTTGAACAGTATCTGGCGGTGGTGGCCAACATGAAGCCGGATTCCGGCGCCTATGCCCAGTTCGCCAATGTCAGTCTGGTGGCGGACGGCAAGGGCGTCAGCGAGGTGAAGATCAACGGCCAGCCGCTGCAGGCGGATAAAACTTACCGCATGGCGACGCTGAACTTCAACGCGCTGGGCGGCGACGGCTATCCGAAGCTGGACGGGCTGCCGAGCTACGTCAACACCGGCTTTATCGATGCCGAAGTGCTGAAGCAGTACATCGAGAAACACTCGCCGCTGGATGCGGCGGCCTACGAGCCGAAGGGCGAAATCGTCTATCGCTAGAGGCGCCGCGGAACGGCGCTCTCGCTTGTCGCGGGGGCGCCGTTCCCCCCCTCGCTTTTCTCCTCTGCATCAACGCCTTTTGTCAGCGTTGCCGTTTTAAACGGCGTCTTACTTCCTTCTCTCCATATACGCCCTCGGCGGGCAGCCCGCCATATTCTTGAAAAAAGTGGCGAAGGCGCTGTCGCTGGAAAACGCCAGCCGACCGGCGACGTCGGATTGGCTCATCCCTGCGGCCAGCATCTCTATCGCTTTGATCAGGCGCCATTGCTGACGCCATTGTTGATAACCGAGCCCGGTTTCACGGCGGAAAATCCGGCTGATGGTTTTCTCGGAAGCGCCGCTATAGCGCGATAGCTCGTGCAGCGGCGGAAGCATGTCCAGATTGGCCAGATGGCGCAGGCGGCGGTCGCTGGGCAGCGGCAGCAGCGTCAGTTCGCGCGGCGCGGCGGCGATCTCGTCCAGGCAGACCGCCAGAATATTGGCGTAAGGCCCATACTGCCAGTCGGTGTCGAAGGCGGCGAACGCGATGCGTTCCAACACCTCGCGCAGCAGCGGCGAGGCTGTCAGTACGGCAAGCTGCGCAGGCAGACAGGCATAGCGATCGGCGTCGAGATAAAGCGAACGGTAACCGACGACGCCGTTGACCTGAACGCGGTGAGCCACCTGCGGCGGGATCCAGGCGACTCTGCCCGGCGGCAGCATGCAGATGCTTTGGTTGAGCGTGATGCGCATGCTGCCTTGCTGACAGAACAGCAACTGCCCCCTGTCATGCCAATGCGTGCCCGAGTCGTGCTGCGCCAGTTCGGCGGCGATCCCGAGCACCCCGTTGTCGAGCGTATCCGGATTAAAACTGTCCTGCGCCTGCAGCCACGCCATAGTCTGTCCGATTTTGTAAATTTATTGTCTTTTATATTGTAATCGGCGCTGGGACCAGATGCTACCTTGTGCAGCCTATTCTTGGCTACAGGATCTGTTATGCAACGTAAACTGACGCTGACGTTGGCGACGTCGATGATGATGTTTCCCCAGGTGGTGGAGACCATCTACAGCCCTGCATTGACGCATATTGCGCACGGTTTCCGGGTCAGTGCGGAAATGGCGGCGCAAACGCTCTCTTGTTACTTTTTCGCCTTTGCGCTGGGCGTGGTGGTATGGGGACGGATGTGCGACGTCATCGGACGCCGTCCCACCATTTTGGCCGGGCTGACGCTCTATCTGCTGGCTTCTCTCGTTGCGCTGTTCAGCGGCAGCTTCAGCGTACTGCTGGCCGCGCGGGTGCTGGCCGCCTTTGGCGCGGCGGTCGGTTCGGTCGGGACGCAAACGGCGATTCGCGATCGCTTCGACGGTTATGAGTTGGCGCGGGTGTTCTCGGTGATGGGGATCGCCATGGCGATCAGTCCGGCGGTTGGCGTGTTGAGTGGCGCAGTGCTGACTCACTATTGGGGCTATCAGGGGGTATTCGGCGGTTTGGCGCTGTTGGCGGCGCTGTTGCTGGGCTATGCCGGTTGGCAACTGCCGGAGACGCGTCCGCAACAGGTGGTGAAGAATTCATTTTTCGGCACGCTGGGGCGGATGATCAAGGACGGGGATATTTGGCTCAGTGCGCTGCTGGTGGCGCTGTTCAATATTTGCATGTTCAGCTATTACCAACTGGCGCCATTCCACTTCTCGGCGTTAGAACTGCCGGCGCAGTGGTTCGGTTATACCGGTTTGGTGTTGGCAGCCGGGGTCGGTATCGGCGCGGCGATCAACAAGTTTTTGATCGGCAAGCACTGGCTGTTCCCCGCGCTGTTGATGCTGGCCTGCACGCTGTCGCTGGCCGGCGGCCTGCTGGTATTGCTGCTGGAAGGGACCTTGTGGTTCGTTCTGCCGATGATGCTGGTGGTGATGGCGTACGGCATCGCCATTCCCAATATTCTGGCGCGCGCGCTGCGCCATTATAAAGACTGCATGGGCACCGCCGGCGCCATCCTTGGCCTGATGTATTACCTGATGCTCGGCGGTGGCTTGGTGTTGGCGGGGCTGTCGCAGCACCTGGGCGCCGTGCTGTCGCTCTGCAGCCTGTGCGTGCTGCTGTTGGCGTGGCGGGTGGTGTATAACGAGCGTCGTTTGGCGTTGCCTGAGAGTGAAAACGCCTAAGTGCTACCGGCTGGCCGGTTCACTCAGGTGGCCTGCCAGCAACTGGTGAATGCCGGCTATCACGGCGTCGCGCTGAGTGGTGATATACATATGTCCGCCGGCAAAAGTGCGCTGCTGAAAATCGCCTTGCGCGATCCGGCGCCAATCGAGCAAATCCTGCCGATCGATCAACTCGTCGTTTTCACCATAAAACATCGCCAGCGGGGCGCGGTAACCCGGTTGCGCAGGGAAAAGCAATTGGCTGGACAGCATCAGATCGGCACGGATCAGCGGCAGATAGTAATCGAGCAGCGCGCTGTCGCCGATGAGCGACGCATCCAGACCCTCACCGGCACATAGCGCGTTCAACAAAGCGGCACGCGGCATTCTCAGCAACGAACTGTGGCGCGCCAGGAAGGGCGATGAACTGGCGGAAATGATCAACTGCAGCGGCGGCTGAGGCAGCGCCGTCGCTAACGCCAGCGCAACCCGTCCGCCAAGACTGTGGCCGAAAAAGATCAGCGGTTTATCCTGCAGTGGCTGCAGTGCTGGGATCAGTTGATTGATGAGTGATTGGGGGTGGCAGAGCGGCGCTTCGTTCGCCCGCTCCTCTCGACCGGGGTATTGCACGGCATAGAGTTCGATGTCCTGATGCAACGAGGGGCTCCACCCCTGAAAGGCAGTGGCGCCGGCGCCGGCGTGGGGAAAAGCGATCAGCCGCAGGCTGCCCTGGCGCCCTGGCGTCAGCGGTTTCAAGCTGCGTGGGGCGTTGGGGAAGTGGGTGCAATGCATGGCGAAATCCGTATTTTCAGGGGGCCAAGGAAGCCTGAGCCTCCTTGGCGTTAAGGAACGCATTCAGTTGATGGCGTTCCACAATTCATCGAAGATCGGCGTGAACAGCGTAGATTTCAGATAATCCGAACCCGATGAACCGCCGGTACCTTTCCGCTGCCCGATAGTACGTTCCACCAGTTTCACATGGCGGTAACGCCACTCCTGCAGCAGTGAATCCAAATCCAGCAATTGATTGAGCAGCAGCGACTCGCAGCTCGAACGTGTCAGCGATTGCCTGATGATGTCGTCGAAGCCTTGTGCCGCCTGATTGGGCTGGTCATTGAGACGCATCAGATGGCCGCGTATTGCCTGCCATAGGGAAACCGGTTGGATGATAGCCGCCAGTCGGCGTTGTACCTCTTCATCACCTTGATACTGCTGTAGTTTCTTCGGATTTTCCTTGCCGAGTAGCGCTTCTATACCGGCGAACTGGTAGGATTGAAAACCGCTGGCGGTGCCGAGATAGCTGCGAAAACGCTGGAATTCGTGAAACTTCAGCGTGCAAATCACGGCGATCTGATTCACCACGGTTTGAGTAATGGCATTGACACGCGTCATCGTTTCGATCGCCGCCGGTATATCTCCTTCTTCGATCTGCGCGATCGCCAGATGAAGCTCATCGATCAGCTGCTTGAACCAGAGCTCGTAGGTTTGATGAGTGATGATAAACAAATTTTCATTGCGGTGTTCCGCAGACGGCGAGGCTGGCTGTTGCAGCGACAGCAGCTGGTTTAGCTGCAGATAGCTGGCGTAATTCATGATGTCACTTTCCCTGTAGAAAACGAAAATAAGATGGGCCGGCTGGGAAGGGCATCCCCGCTCAGATCCGGCAGTTGAATGGTCAGAAAATAGTGTCCCGTCGCGGCCTGCGCGGGAACCTGAATCAGCTCGGTCACGGAGGCGTATTTGCGCCCTGTTTGCGGCCTGTCGGGGGCCTCAAGCCCCCAAAAACGGCGATGGTTGTCCATGCGTCCGCCGTCGTATAGCCGGTCGATTGATGGAATATCCACCAACAGATGCTGGACACCGAGTTCGACGATGCGCGCCAGGGCTTGATGGCTGAAGTAGGGGGCGCAGGCCGCGGCGCGGAAATCGCTCGGCGCCTCGGTTGCTATCACCAAAGCCTGCAGGTAGTCGCCCGACAACGGCGCCAACGCGTCATCGAGTGCCGCCCGGGTAATCAGCCAATCTTCACAGGCAGCGCTGGCGTTATAGCTCTCTGCAGTTGCGTCCGCTCGCTGCGGCCTGACGCGAATCAGGGTGGCGGCGATGAACGGTTCAAGCGGCAAATCCGCCACGTTGTGCGTTTCAGGAAGAATATGGCCGATGCATTCGGTGTGTGTGCCGTGGCAATGCGGCACCAGGCTGATGCGCTCGGCGTTGCAGACCCCGCCATGACGCACGCTGGCGACGGTATCGCCGTAACTCAGCGGCGCCGAGTCGGCGGGAGCCACGCCATAAAGGTTGGTTGGGTTATCGGCGAAGTCCAGCCTGGCCGAGAGCCGCAGCGGCTCTCGGTGGTCAAGGTGATGACAACGCCCTTGGTGGTACACCTCAATGCGTTTCATCGGCGGCCTCGGCAGTTTTGCTCAAGGCCAGCGCGGTGAGTTCGCGGATCTGACTGTGCATGATGAATTCGCGGATAGTCAGCGAGACGCCCATCTGTTGACGAATGGCGTGCAGCAGCTGCGGGATCTGCAGTGAATTTCCACCCAGGCTGAAGAAGCTGTCGCAGACGCTGATCTGCGTCTGTGACAAGACTTGTTGCCAGATATGCTGCATGGCGCTTTCCGCCTCGTTGGCCGCAGGCGTGTAGTCCGCTTCCGAAGCCGAATAGCGGATTTCCGGTGCCGGTAACCGACGAATGTCGATTTTGTTGTTGTTGGTGAGCGGGAAGGCCGACAGCACCACAAAACCGGACGGGATCATGATATTCGGCAAACGGGCTTTCAGCGCCGCGCGCACCGCTTTTTCATTCAGCTCTGCTCCCGGCGTTAACTGCAGGTAGCTGACGATGCGGGCTTGCTGGTCTTCACCGACAATTAAACTGAGCGATCGCTCGATATTGTCGAGAGACGATAAACTGAGATCGATTTCGCTCAACTCGATGCGGTGACCGCGAATTTTGACCTGGTGATCGTTCCGGCCGAGATACTCCAGCTGCCCCTGTCGATTAAAACGCACAATGTCGCCGGTGCGGTACATATAGCGCTCGGCGCCGAACGCCTGACGCCGTAGAAAGACCTTATCGCTCAGCGTCGGGTTGCGCCAATACCCCGGCGATACCCCTGCGCCGCCCAGCCACAGCTCACCCAATGCGCCGCTTGGCAGCGGGTTGCCGGCCTGATCCATGACCAGAACCTCAGTCGCCTGGATCGGCGTGCCGATACAGTCGCTTGCGCCTTCGTGAGTCAGATCGGCGCAGGTCGACCAGATGGTGGTTTCCGTCGGGCCATACACCTGCAGCACCCGTGTCGCGATGCGTCGCAATTGCGTCAACAGGGCCGCCGGCATTTTCTCGCCACCGCATAGCACGGTCAGGGGGCGTTGGCTCGCCGCCGGCAGGTGGTGGACGATGGTACTCCAGACGGTAGGTGTCGCTTGAATCACGCTGGGCTGTTGCTGCTCGATAAAGTGATACAGCTTGACCGGATCCATGGCGGTTTCTCGTGGACACAGTGTGACGTGCGCGCCGCCGGCCAGCGAGCAGAACAGTTCCAACCCAAAAATATCGAAACTGATGCTGGTCAGGCTGAGCACCTTATCGCGCGCGCTCAGCGCCAGCCGCCCGACGAAGTCGTTGGTGAAATTGTTCAGGTTGCCATGCGTGATCATCACCCCTTTGGGGTTACCGGTTGAGCCTGAGGTGTACATGATATAGGCCAGCGTATCGTCGGCTGGGATCGGCAACGCGTCGGCCGCTGCAGGATGAGAAACCAGCGAGTCGAAACCGACGGCGGGACTGGCCCAACCTTGCTCTGGCTCACCATCGGTCACCAGCAACCGGGCTTGCGCGTTCTCGATCATGTAGCTCACGCGGTCGGCCGGGTAGTGTACGTCAATCGGCACGTAGTGTTTGCCGGCTCTCAGCACGCCGAGCAGGAGCACGGCGACGTGGCAACTTTTCTCCATCATGACGCCGACCGAGAAAGGCCGGCTGTCGATGCGCAGCAAGGCATGCGCGACGCGTTCAGACTGCGCCCACAGCTGACGGTAGCTGTACTGATGCCGTTCGCAGCTGACGGCGAGGCTGTCAGGCTGGGTATGTGCCAACCGGCCAATTTGCACCAGCAGCGAGTCACGTGAGCCTGCGTCCGCGTTGACGGCCAACTGTTGCAGCCAATCTTGTTCCCGTTCGCATAGCGGGTTAAGGGCATGCTGCGCCGTATTGGCCGGCAGGGTGAGCAGTTGTTGCAGCGTTTGCTGATAGTTGTCCAACAGCATCTGCATGCTGGCGGGATAAAACAGTTCGCTGGCGTAATCGAGTTCGATGGCGACGGCGCCTTGTTCCACACTGAAGTTCCAGGTCATATCGAACATCGAGAAGCCCGATGAAAGCGGCAAGCGATGCAGCGTGCAATCGCGCAGGTTTTGTTGGCATACGTCGCCGGCGTTCTGCAGGATCGCCATGATTTGGAATAACGGATTTTTGTTCGACATCCGCTCGTATTCGATCTGGTGCAAGATCCGGTCGAACGAGAGCTGCTGATGCTGATAGGCGCCGATGCAGGTTTCCATCATGTTACCGATCAGCCCGGCGAGGGTGTCCTGTTCGCCCAGTTGGATACGCAGCGGAACGGTATTGACATGGAAGCCGCTGACTTGCGCCTGATCCAGGTTGTCCCGCGCTGCGATGGCGGTGCCGATGACGATATCCTGCTGCTGAGTATAACGGCTGAGCAGCAAACTTAATGCCGTGCAGAGCAAGGCGAAAGGCGTGGCGCCCAGCGCTTTGCCCCGTGACGCCAGCAGATCGGCGACGTCGGGCTGCAGCTGATAATGGATGCGTTCTCCGGCGTGCGTCGGCATTAGCGGGCGCGGCTTATCCAGCGGGAAGTCCAGTTCGCGGCAGCCTTGCAGCTGCTGTTGCCAGTAAGCGGCATCCGCCGGTGCAGGTGACGCGATGCCGCTGTTAACGATATCGATGGTTTGGATCTGCGGCTGCGGTGCGTCGAAGCCGTTGTGATTGTCGAGCTCGTTATAGCGCTGCCACAGATCGTTAAGGATCAGTTGTTCGCTCCAAGCGTCGGTAATAATGTTGTGTTTTACCCAAATCAAAACATGGTGCTGCTGCTGATACTGTACCAGCCGAAGCGCCAGTGGCGGCCGAGCGGTGATGTCGAAAGGCGTAGCACACAGTTGGCGCACCCACTTTTCTGCCGACTGCGTTTGGCCTTCCACCCAGTGATCGGCAAGGCGAATCGGGGTATGTGGTTCTGCCAACTGATAGGCGACACCGTCGGTTTCGGTGAAACGAGTGCGCAGGCTTTCATGTTTTTCATAAATAAAATTGATCGCCTGCTCAAAGCGCCCCAGATCAAGCGGGCCCTGGATGTCTACCGCCAGCGGCAGGTTGTAACTGCAGTCGTCAGGATTCAATGCGCTCAGGTACCAGAGCAGGTTCTGCTGCGGGCTGAGCGGCGCGCGGCGTTCGTCGCAGATCGCGATGGCGCGCTCCGCGGCAACGGCCTTATTCTCGATATATTCGGCCAATTTGCGCACCGTATTGTGGCGGAACAGATCGGCGATGCTCAGGTGGCAGCAAAGATCGCGTGCGACGAGCGCGACGATTTTGCTCATGGTCAGCGAGTGCGCGCCCAGGTTGATGAACTCCTGGGTGACGTCGGCTTGCGGACAGCCGATCGCGTTGGCCACGATGCGCTCGAGAATGGCCTCCGTTTCGGTTTCCGGCGGTGTAAGGCGCTCATTCCGCTCATCCAGTGGCCAGTTTTCCAACTGTTGGCGGGCGATCTTGCCATTGATGGTCAGCGGCAGCGCCGGCAAGAAAATAAAGACGCTGGGGATCGCGGCGGGGTGGAGCAGTGTGACCAACGCGTGGCGCAGCGCGTCGATCGTCAGCTCAGGCGAAGCGGGTTGCACGAAGGCGGCGAGAATTTTGCCCGAGGGCTGGCTGCGAGCGACCACGCAGGCGCTTTCAACCAGTGGATGACTGCGGACGGCGCTTTCCACTTCTCCCATCTCGATGCGCACTCCGCGTATCTTCACCTGGTGATCGCGGCGGCCGACGAAAATAATGTTGCCCTGTTCGTCCCATTTGGCGATGTCGCCGGTTCGATAAAGACGCTCTTCGGCCGCCATATACGGTAGCCGACAGGTAATGAACTTCTCTGCGCTCAGCGCCTCTTGATGCAGGTAACCGTGCGCCAGGCCGCTGCCGGCGATGCACAGTTCGCCCTCAAAACCGACCGGCAGTGGATTATGGTGGGGATCAAGGATGTGGCAACGGTAGTTTTTCAGCGGTTTGCCAATGCAGTTCCAGGGAACGCCGGGACGATACTCGCACAGCGAAGTGGCAATGGAAGCCTCGGTCGGCCCGTAACCGTTGCACAATCGGGTGCGTTCGGCCCACCAGGCAACGACGTCCGCAGGCGGGGCATCTCCCATGACGATCATCGTCCGCAGTCCCGGCCACATTTCGCGGGGCAACAATTCCAGAATTGCCGGCGTAATAGTGATATGGCCGATATCGTGTTGAGTCAGATAGTCGTGCAGCGCGCCGACATCGGTATGCAGCTCCGAGGGCGCAAGATAAAGCGTCGCGCCGCTGACTAACGCGCCATAGACGTCCCAGCCGAAGGCGTCGAAACCCAGCGAGGCGATGGCCAGCACGCGGCTGCCTTGCGCCAGTCCAATGAAATCGCGGTGGTTTTGCGCCACGTTGCTCAGGCCTTCACGCCCGATCATGACGCCTTTGGGCTTGCCTGTCGTCCCGGAGGTATAGCAGACGTAGGCCAGAGCGTCTCGCGATTGAGGGAGTTGCTCCGCATGGATGTTCAGCGAACGGTAATCAATGCTTGATGGCGCAATGCATGGCGCGTCGCCGGAGTGCAACGGCGAGTCGGCCAAAATCAGCGCGGGCTGTACGTCGTCAAGAATGCTTTGATTGCGCGCCGCTGGCGCCTGCGGGTCGAGCAGTACATAGGTTTTATTGCTTTTCAGTATCCCCAACAGCACGATCAGCAGCGTCGCTGACTTGTCCATCGAGACGGCGACGACCGAACTGGCGGCGCCGCTGTGTTCAAGCAGCCAACAGGCAAACTGATCCGAGGCGCGATCGATTTCTCCATAGCTGTATGTCTGGCCATCGGCATGCAGCGCGGCCTGTTGCGGATGAGCGGCGGCGGCGTGGCGGAACAAAGCGATGACGTCGTGCGCCAGGAGCTCGGCATCGTCGGTTGCGTTGAATTGGCTCAGGCGATGTAACGTGTGAGGTTGAGTAACAATGGGCGCGGCGATGGGATCGGCCGGATCTGCCAATAGCGCGTCAAGATAGTCGGTGAACGCGTTGAAACGCATGTCGTCGCCATACAGGGTAAGCTGAGTGCCGTCACCGCAAGCCGCTACGTCGACCATCACTCGTGGCTGGGCATAGCGTCCCTGTTTGAGCGCGCCGGTTTCATTAAAGAAGAAATGTTGCAGCTGTGCGGGGGACGTGATGTCCGCTACCGGCACCGTATGGAAGTCGGCGCCGGGTTGCCAGGTGAGATGGCAGAGATCGCTGCCGCAACGTCCCTGCATCTGATCGCCAAGACGTTCCATCAGCAATGCGGTCAATTCGCGCATGCGCGTCGGTGATTCGGCATAGTATTTACGCGCCAAGCGGTAGGGAAGTTCTTGTACCGGCGGTATACCGCCACGCGACAGCTCGACCACAATGTCGACAAGCCTTTCCTGCAGCAGGGGAAGTTGGGCGTCAGCGGCCATATCCGACAGCGCATCGCACAGATAAGCGGCCTGGCCGGCGGAGCTAAAGTACAGAGAGAAGTGTTCTTGGTTTTGCAGGGTGTCAATGTCGTTAATATTTTTTTTATTGGTTGCGAGCGTCAGCAGATTTTTTCCCTGCTGTTGCAGTCGTCGTATTGTTTCAGCGTTATTTTCAGTGGTGATAATAAGGTCGAGCTTTTCGGTTGGACGGTGTTCGAGACTGATAAAGCTAACCTGATGGCCGTATTCCTGGATTTCGTCGGTTAATAATTTACCGCAGGCGCTGTCGCCGAAATAGCCAATATGAAGTAATTCCATTTTTGCTTCCTGAGAATAATGGTTTCCCTTGCGGAATATCAAAGGTGCTGGATTTTTATACCGGTTAATTAGATTTTTGCATGCAGCGCATCGGCGATAGGCAAATCAGCCAGAATGCCCGATTTATTCAGCGCCACCAACATTTGCTCCGTGACGATATTATTGGTTTCCCACGGTTTAACATGCGTTGCTGGATAAGTGTCTGCGATGATGTCGATAATTTCCGCTTCTGTCAGTCCGAGTTGGCGCAACATGCAGGCGCTGAAATCTTTGGCGATAGCGTCGGTTGCGTAGCCTTCCAGGAAAGCCAAAATCGGTTGTTGCAACGCTTGCTTGGTGACCGCGTCGCTGTGGCGCCAGATATGGCTCAGCACCTGCTGTGAGAAGCGGGCATGGCGGCCTTCATCCGCAACGTGATCTTTCATCACCAGATAGAAAGTCGGGAAGATATCTTCGTTGTTGATCACATCGATCAGATCGGTCGTCAGCGCCTGCTCCGACAGGGACACGCAAACCAGTCGCAGCAGCTCGCGCAGCCGTTCGTCGCCCATTGCCAACGATTGCGCCAGGGCATAGGAGGCCTCGGTATCTTTTGGCATCGGCAGCGGCGCAATGGACGTCATCTGCTCTACCTGATTGATCAGATCCAGCGCCACCAGGGCGTGATAGGATTCATCCACGACCACGGTCAGCGCGTCTAAGCGCATTTCAAGCGGAAAGTCTACGCCGACTGCGTTTTTGTAGAGCTTGTAACTGGAATCATTGATGATATCCAACTCGATGTTGGCGATGCCATTCAGGTAATGGTAGAGGGTTTGTACCTGAATATAGCGCAATGCTTGTTCACCGAGCGCGGCAACGCGCGGATGGAGGCACAGCGGCAGACGTTCGAGGGGGAAGAAAAGGGTTGATTGGCTGTCCTGTTCGTTGAGAAGGCGACGCGGGCGGGAGCGGACAATCGCGGCGCGATCCCATTTTTTCAACGTGGTTTCAATGAGGCTCATCGGTTAATCCTTATTAATAGAGTTCTATTTCAATATCCGATTGTGAATAGGCGCAGCAGGCCAGAATAATATTCTCTTCTAACTCCTCTTCGCATAAGGCACTCTGTTTTTCATGGCGTATATTTCCGCTGATTAGAAGTAATTTGCAACAGCCGCACCTCCCCTTTCGGCATAGGTTGGGAATGTCGATATTTAATCTTTCAAAGTTTTCAAGCAGCGACGTTTCAGGACAAAAGTCACCGATGCCCGCGCCATCAAAAATAACTTGATGGCCATCGGGCCCTGTATTTGCAGACATGGCGTGTTATTCCCTATGGAAGTCAGTGAGTGAGATCACATTTTAAAATTCATATAAGTAAATTGTTATTAATAATAGGTTGTGAGTTTTAATGGGGAGTAACGATAGCTTTGGCTTTGTTTATTGTCAACACGACACATTAAAAACATTAACATTATATTAAAGGTTGTTTCACATAATATAGTTCATATTCAAACTTTATTGCCTGGATTGTTTAGCAATTCTTACTATTGCTTGTTTTATAATATCAATAGGCAAAAATCGTTGTTCAGTGAATGGAAAACAGGACGTCGCCGCCTTCCAATGATAGCCTGAGCGACAATTTGGTTTTGATAACGCAAACAGGAAGATGACATGTTGAAAACCGCAGGCTGGCTGCTGCCCGCCATCGTGGCGCTGGCGGGGTGTTCGTCATCCGGCGAACGTCATGGACAAACCCTCAGCCAGGCGCTGGCGGCCCTCGGCCAGGACAAGGCGTTGGCCGGGGCGTCGAACGGCGTGATGGTGCGCGATGCCGACAGCGGCAAGGTGCTGTATCAGGCGCACGCGGAGCAGCGTTTGGCGCCGGCTTCCAATATGAAGATCTTCACTTCTTTGGCGGCGTTCGGCGTGCTGGGGGCGGATTACCGGTTTGAAACCCGGCTGCTGACCGCCGGCGAGCAGCGCGGCGACACGTTGCGGGGAGATCTCTATCTGCAGGGCAGCGGCGATCCGACGCTGCATCCGGACGATCTCGACACCTTCGCCGCGGCGCTGGCGCAGCGCGGCATCCGTCATATACAGGGGCGGTTGTTGCTGGACGCCGGCGCCTTCGATCAAACGCCATTCGGCGCCGGCTGGAGCTGGGACGATGAACCCTTCGCCTTCGCTGCGCCGATCTCGGCGCTGAACTACGCCTTTACCCCCGGCGGCGATATCAACGTGGTGCAGGTGGATGTGCGGCCGGGTGCTCGCGCCGGCGCGCCGGGACGGGCGAGCTTCTATCCCGCCAATGACGCGGTGACGCTGGTCAATCGCACCACCACCGGCAGTGACACCGCGCTGACGTACGAGCGCCGGCCGGGCAGCAACCGGATCGTGGTCAGCGGCACCATCGCCGCACAGGCGGAGGCCAGCTCGCGATTGATTACCGTCGATCAACCGGCCCTCGTCGTCGGCGCTTTATTGCAACATGCTCTGCGCGCGCACGGCATTACCCTGCGCGGCAACGCTGAAGAGGGCGTGACACCGGCCGGCGCACAGCTGCTGGCGCAAAAAACCTCGCCGCCGCTCTCCCGCCTGGTCGTCACCTTCCTGAAAGTGTCCAATAACGGCTACGGCGAGATATTGACCAAGGCGATGGGCCGCAAGACGCAGGACAAAGGGGATTGGGCCGCCGGCCTTCAGGCGATAAACGGATTTGTGCAAAGCCAGGGCATCGCGGCCGACGCGTATCGCCAGGTGGACGGTTCAGGGCTGTCGCGCATGAACCAGATCACGCCGCAACAGCTGACGACGCTGCTGCTGGCGGCCAGAAAACAGCCGTGGTTCGCCGACTGGTATCGCGCCTTGCCCGTTGCGGGCGAGCCGGGGTTGCTGGTGGGCGGCACGCTGCGTAACCGCATGGTGAAAAGCGCGGCGGCGGGGCGCGCTCACGCCAAGAGCGGTTCCATGACCGGCGTATCGTCGCTCAGCGGCTATGTCGATTCGGCGACCGGGCGGCCGCTGGCGTTCGCCATCATCAGCAATAACTATCTGGTGCCCGGCGCGCAGGTGAAGGCGCTGGAGGACCGCCTGGTGGAAACGCTGGCGGCCTGTGACGCCACGGTGGTGTGCCGCTGAGTACGCGGCGTCAGTCGCGTTTGGCGATGTCGGCGAAGCTGCCGGCCAGCAGGCGGCACAGATCGGCGGCGGCCAGCTCAATATCCAGCCCGCGTTTGCCGCCGGAAACGTAAATGGTGGCGAACGCTTGCGCCGGGCTGTCGATCACCGTCGGCAGCCGTTTTTTCTGCCCCAGCGGGCTGATGCCGCCCACCAGATACCCGGTGACGCGCTGCGCCAGCTGCGGATCGGCCATCTCGGCCTTTTTGGCGCCGAGGGCGCGGGCAACCTTTTTCAGATCCAACTGGGTTGCGACCGGCGTGACCGCCACCGCCAGGTGTTTGGCGTCGCCGTTCAGCGCCACCAGCAAGGTTTTGTAAACCCGATCGGCATCCAGCCCCAGCTTTCTCACCGCCTCATCGCCGAAGTTGGTTTCGTCGCTGTCGTGGTGATAAGGATGGAGGGTGAAGGCGACCTTTTGTTTCTCAAGCAGAACGACTGCGGGCGTCATGATGTGTTGTCCAAAATGTCCCCGGTGGGGAAAGGGTGATAACCAGCCTTAAAAATACAAAAATCCAACCAGCCCGGCAACCTGAGCGGCTGTTACATAAAGCGGGTTGCCAAGATATTCACCGGGTTGCTACCCTGTTTACTGTAACCGTTAACACGGTTGCTATGCGTATAACTAGAATACAAGAAATTCCTCTTTGACTGGCCAATAGCGATATTGGCCACTTTTTTACCCCTGCGGCTGCAGCATCGCCGGCAGGTTATCCTCGCCATACAGGTGCAATGCGCCAACCGCCACCACATAGTCTCCGGCCGGCAGCGCCTCCAGCTGACGCCGCCAGTCGCGATTGCGTTGATGCATCAGCACGTCGTAAAGCCCGGCGCTGAAGGTGGCCGGCAGCGTGTCCAGCGTGCCGCGCGGTTTGGCGTCCAGCCACCAGCTCACCATGGTTTGCAGCAGCCGCGCGTTGGTATGCCAATGCTCCAGCGTATCGCGCAGCAGCGCGATGCCGCCTTCCGGCAGCTGTTCCAGCAGCGCCAACTGCTGCTGCGCCCCCTCGAGTTCGATCACCGGTTTGTCCTGCGCTCTGGCGGCCTGCAGCAGCTGATAATCTACGCCGTACTCTGCGCGCAGCCCCAGACGCTGAGCCTGCCGCGCCTGCATCATCAGCGCCACCTGCCAGCCGGGCAGGGTGGCGAAGGCGTGCGGATCGGCGCCCAGTTCGTGGCACAGCGCCAGCAGCTGTTGATATTCTTCGGCGGACAGGCGCTGTTCCAGCGCCGGCTGCAGCTCGGCGTGGTCGAAAGGCGAGGCGGAATCGGTGATATCGGCTTCGACGATCAGCGCGTCGGCCTGTTGCAGCCGGGCGGCCAGCCGGGGCGGCAGCGGCGACATATCGACGGTGCCCATATGGATGCTGCCCACCAGATGGAGCCGACGCTCGCCCGGCAGAGTGATGTCCAGCGCCGGATAAGCGTAACTTTTGGGCGAGATCAGGCCGAGAAAGGCGGCGAGGCGGCGTAACAGTTGACCCATACGGCGTGGCTCCTGAATAACGGGTGCGCGTTTTCGCGTGCAAGGCGAGGGAAAATCGTCATTCATGCTAAACGCTATCCGCCGCGCAGGGAAGCCCGGAAAACAGCGGGGCGCCTTGACGACGCCCCGGAGCTTACTTCCTGGGTTTAAAACGCAGCAGCCGGTTGGCGTTGCTGACCACGGTAATGGACGACAGCGCCATCGCCGCGCCCGCCACCACCGGGCTGAGCAGCGTGCCGGTCAGCGGATAGAGCACGCCGGCGGCGATCGGAATGCCCAGCGTATTGTAGATAAAGGCGCCGAACAGGTTCTGCTTCATGTTGCGCAGCGTGGCCTTCGACAGTTCCACCGCATCCGCCACCCCGTGCAGGCTGTGACGCATCAGGGTGATGGCGGCGGTCTCGATGGCGATGTCGCTGCCGCCGCCCATCGCGATGCCCACGTCGGCCTGCGCCAGCGCCGGGGCGTCGTTGATGCCGTCGCCGACCATTGCCACGCGTTGGCCCTGCGCCTGCAGCTGTTTGATCGCCGCCGCTTTGCCGTCCGGCAGCACGCCGGCAATCACCCGATCGATACCGGCCTCTTTGGCGATGGCGTTGGCGGTCACCGGGTTGTCGCCGGTCAGCATCACCAGCTGATATCCCTGCTGGTGCAGGCGCTGCAGCGCCGCGACGCTGTCCTCGCGCAGCGGATCGCGAATGGCGAACAGCGCAGCCGGTTTACCGTCAACGGCCAGCAGCACCGGCGTCACGCCGCGTTCGGCCTGGGCACGCATCGGCGCCTCCAGTTCGTCGGCCGCGACCTGATGTTGTTTCAGCAGCGCGGCGTTGCCCAGCAGCACCTGCACGCCATCGATCTCCCCGCTGACGCCGGCGCCGCGCAGGGTGCGGAACTGCGCCACCTGCGGCAGCGTTTGCCCGGCGGCGCGTTCCATGATGGCGCGCGCCAGCGGGTGGTTGGAGCCTTGTTCCAGCGCGGCGGCCCAGCCGAGCGCCTGCTGTTCGCTGACCTGATTGAAGGTCAGGATCTCCACCACCTGCGGTTTCCCTTCCGTCAGGGTGCCGGTTTTATCGAACACCAGGGTGTCCAACTGGCTGGCCTGCTGCAGGGCGTCGGCGTCGCGCACCAGCACGCCGAATTCCGCCGCGCGGCCCACGCCGGAGATGATCGACATCGGCGTCGCCAATCCTAACGCACATGGGCAGGCGATGATCAGCACCGTGGTGGCGATCACCAGCGTATAGACCAGCTGCGGCTGCGGACCAAAGAAGTACCACACCGCCGCGCTGAACAGGGCGATCGCCACCACCGCCGGCACGAACACCGCCGAGACGCGGTCGGCCAGTTGGCCAATCGCCGGCTTACTGCTCTGCGCTTGACGCACCAGTTTGATGATGCGCGCCAGCGTGGTTTGGCTGCCGATGGCGGCGGCGCGGAACAGCACGCTGCCGTCGTCGACTACCGTCCCGGCATGCACCGTGTCGCCGGGGCCTTTTTGCTGCGGCACCGCTTCGCCGGTCAGCATCGCTTCATCGAGCCAGACTTCGCCCTGCACGATTTCACCGTCGACCGGCACGCGATCGCCGGTGGTCAGCCGCAGCGTCATGCCGAGCTGCACCTCCGCCAGCGGAATATCGCGCTCGCCGTCTTCAGTCACCAGCCGCGCGGTGGGCGGCGTCAGATCGAGCAGCCGCTCCAGCGCCTGCGAAGAACGCTGGCGGGCGCGCTGTTCCAGCGCATGGCCGAGGTTGATCAAACCGATGATCATCGCGCTGGCCTCGTAATAGAGGTGACGCGCCTCCATCGGGAAGAAATCGGGCCAAATGTTGACGGCGATCGAATAGAGCCAGGCGGCGCCGGTGCCGAGCGCCACCAGGGTATCCATGGTGGCGCTGCCGTTCATCAATGCGCGCCAGGCGTTGCGGTAGAAGTGCCCGCCGGCGAACACCATCACCGCCAGGGTAATGACGCCGACCAGCAGCCAGGGGCGCTGGGTTTCCGGCGTCAGCGTCATGCTGCCGCCGAACAGCCCCCAGGCCATCAGTGGGATACCCAACGCCAGCCCCAGCGCCGCCTGCCAGCTAAAGCGCTTCATGTTGGCGCGTGCGGTCTGTTGCTGACGTTCGCGGCGTTCGGTTTCGTCCTGAATCATCTCGGCGCCGTAGCCGGCTTTTTCCACCGCCGCCACCAGCGCCTGCGCATCGGCGGCGCCGGTCACCAGCGCGCTGCGCTCCGCCAGGTTGACGCGCGCATGCTCCACGCCGGGAACGCTTTGCAGCGCCTGCTGCACCTTATTGACGCAGCTGGCGCAGGTCATGCCGCTGAGCAGCAGCTGTACGCTGTCGTCCGCGCTGTCGGTTGCCGGAAGAGAAGGCTGCGCCGCTGGCTGAACGTCCGGCAACGAAGGTGTTGCGTCAGTCAACGGCTCAGTTTTTGGGACGACGGCGCCCGCCACGCTGGCGTGATAACCGGCATGTTCCACCGCGGCGATCAGCGCCTGCGGATCGGCATCGCCGTACACTTTCGCGTTGTCGATCTCGACGTCGGCGGCGAACACCCCCGGCACCGCTTCCAGCGCCTTGCGGGTGCTGCCGACGCAGTGCATGCAGCTCAGGCCGCTCAGCTGTAATTCGGTGTCGGCGCGCGGCGCGACTTCGGCCTGATAGCCGGCGGCGATCACGCTGTCGATCAATGCGCTGTCCGGCGCTTCGCCGGTCACTTTGGCGTAATGGACGTTAACCTCCGCCTGTTCGACATCGCTGCGGCTTTCCAGGGCTTTTTTCACCCGCTGCGCGCAGTTCATGCAGGACAACCCCTGCAATGCCAGCATAGTGGTGTGTGACATGATTGAACTCCTTGCGTAGAGGCGGTGTTTAAAGGTTGACCGCCTGACCTGTTTTCACTAAGAATGGAGCTTAAACCTTCCAGCAAGGGTAAGGTCAAGGAGGGAAAATGAATATTAGCGACGTCGCGAAAAAAACCGGTTTAACCAGCAAGACGATTCGTTTTTACGAAGAGAAAGCGTTGATTACCGCCCCGATCCGCAGCGACAACGGTTACCGCCACTATTCCGCCAAGCATGTCGAAGAGCTGACGCTGCTGCGTCAGGCGCGGCAGGTGGGCTTCAACCTGGACGAGTGCCGCGAACTGGTAGCGTTGTTCAACGATCCGGCCCGCCACAGCGCCGACGTGAAGGCGCGCACGCTGCAGAAGGTGGCGGAGATCGAAAAGCACATCAGCGAGCTGGGGAATATGCGCCAGCGCCTGTTGACGTTGGCGGAACAATGCCCGGGCGACGAGGGGGCGGAGTGCCCCATCATCAATAACCTGGCGGGGTGTTGTCGTTCTAATTAACGGCTGATGGCGCGGATCACCAGCGTGACCCCTTCCACCGCCACCACTTCCACTTCGGTGCCGGCGGGCAGATCTTCCGCCGCCTGCGCGCGCCAGCTGCTGTCACCGATATTAATGCGCCCCATGCCGTTGTGCATCGGCTCCGTCAGCGTGGCGCGGGTGCCGATCAGCTGACGGTTGCGCTGGTTGAGCACCGGCGAACCGCCGGATGCGGCCGCCGGGCGGCGACGCAGCCAGTACCACCACAGATAGGCGACGACGACGGTCAGGATGGCGAAGATCACGCCTTGCCATTCCCAGGAAAGCGGTGGCAGCAGCCAGATCAAGGCGCCGACCAACAGCGCCGCCACGCCGCTCCACAGCAGGTAGCCGCCGGCGCCGAGCATTTCCGCCGCCAGCAACACGCCCCCGAGAGAGAGCCAGAACCACAGCGGATTCGCCGCGATCAGTTCGAGCATGATTATTTGCCTTTGCTTTCTTTCAGCAGTTCGGTAATGCCGCCGATCGAGCCGAGCAGGCTGCTGGCGTCCAGCGGCATCATCACCACCTTGCTGTTGTTGGAGGAACCGATCTTCTGCAGCGCATCGGTGTATTTCTGCGCCACGAAGTAGTTCACCGCCTGAATGTTGCCGCTGGCGATGGCGTCGGACACCAGCTGGGTGGCGCGCGCCTCGGCCTCGGCGGCACGCTCACGCGCTTCCGCCTGCAGGAACGCCGACTGACGTTCGCCCTCGGCCTTCAGGATCTGCGATTGCTTCTCCCCTTCGGCGCGCAGAATGGCCGCCTGACGCACCCCCTCCGCCTCCAGGATGTCGGCGCGCTTGGTGCGCTCGGCCTTCATCTGGGCGTTCATCGAGGCGATCAGTTCCGCCGGCGGCCGCACGTCGCGGATCTCGATACGGGTGATTTTCACCCCCCAAGGGTTGGTCGCTTCATCGACGATGTGCAACAGGCGGCTGTTGATGCTGTCGCGCTGCGACAGCATTTCGTCCAGCTCCATCGAGCCGAGCACGGTGCGGAAGTTGGTCATGGTCAGGTTGACGATCGCCTGTTCGAGGTTGCTGACCTCGTAGGCGGCGCGCGCCGGATCGACCACCTGGATAAAGCACACCGCGTCGATGGCGACGTTGGCGTTATCGCGGGAAATCACCTCTTGGGAAGGGATGTCCAGCACCTGCTCCATCATGTTGATTTTGCGGCCGATGCGGTCCATGAACGGCACCACCAGGTTCAGGCCCGGCATCAGCGTCTTGGTATAGCGGCCGAAGCGTTCTACCGTCCATTGGAACCCCTGCGGCACAATTTTGACGCCGGCGAACACCACAATCAGCGCGACGACGATCACGATGGGAATAAAAGTAAGCATGCAAACCTCCTGTCAGACATATGTAAACAGATATTACGACAGCGCCGGAAAAATGCCTACTGATACCGCGACTTAATCCAGGGCGCTGACGCAACCCGCGAGCGGTGGATCCCGCGTCTGGAACAGAGTGTTGTCACGACAAGTGTGGCACAGCTGAAAAATAAGTATGCCTAAATGGCATGATTTCAATAATTTTTATTCATTTCATGATGTTGCTCGCCTTGGCTAGAGTAAAAACACCCCCGTGTTTACCGTCAAAAATTTGTCATTTTCATTTGCGACTATGCTTTTTGAAATGACATTTCGGCCAAGGATTGTTATGGATTCGCTCAGTGTTGATGAACTCGCCCAGAAGAACGATCGCTGGTATCGCATAGTGGAGGAGATGTTGGCGGAAGCCGGCGTCGCCATCAACGGCCCGCGTGCCTGGGATATCCGGGTGCATAACCCGGCGCTGTTCAAACGCATTTTGCAGGAAGGCTCGCTCGGCTTCGGCGAAAGCTATATGGACGGCTGGTGGGAGTGCGAACGGCTGGACATGCTGTTCACCCGCATTCTGCAGGCCGGCGTCGATGAACGGCTGCCGAAAAGCCTGAGCGACATCGCGCGCATCGCCTATGCCCGGCTGTTCAATCGCCAATCGCGCAAGCGCGCCTGGCAGGTGGGCAAAGAGCACTACGACATCGGCAACGACCTGTTTCGGGCGATGCTCGATCCTTATATGCAATACTCCTGCGGCTACTGGAAAGAGGCGCAGACGCTGGAGCAGGCGCAGCAGGCCAAGCTCAGGATGATCTGCGAAAAACTGCAGTTGAAACCGGGCATGACGCTGCTGGATATCGGCTGCGGCTGGGGCGGATTGGCGCAGTTTGCGGCGCAAAACTACGGCGTCTCGGTGCACGGTGTGACCATTTCCGCCGAGCAGCAGAAGCTGGCGCAGGAACGCTGCGCTGGGCTGGACGTCGAGATCTTGCTGCAGGATTACCGCGATCTGGATCGCCAGTTCGATCGCATCGTGTCGGTCGGCATGTTCGAGCACGTCGGGCCGAAAAACTATGAGACCTATTTTAGCGTCGCGGCGCGCAACCTGAAGCCCGACGGTCTGTTCCTGCTGCACACCATCGGTTCCAATCAGACCGATCTCAACGTTGACGCCTGGATAGACAAATACATCTTCCCCAACGGCTGCCTGCCTTCGGTGCGGCATATCGCCGAGGCCAGCGAAGGGCGTTTCGTGATGGAGGATTGGCACAACTTTGGCGCTGATTACGATCGCACGCTGATGGCCTGGCTGGAGAATTTCAAACGGGCGTGGCCGGATCTGATGGGCGGTTATTCCGAGCGCTTCGAACGCATGTTCACCTATTACCTGAACGCCTGCGCCGGCGCGTTCCGTTCGCGCAACATTCAGCTGTGGCAGGTGTTGTTCAGCCCGGCGGGCGTGGAGGGCGGGGTGCGGGTCTATCGCTAATCCCCGTCATATTTCAAGCTGGCTGCACGTTCGAGCCCTGGTCGCTTAGTTATCTAAGCGCCCAGGGCTTCTCACATTTGCCGCCTGGATGCAGCTTCAAGTATGACGGATATCAGTACAGCAGGGAGTACAGCTGGCGGCGATATTTAGCGGCCAGCGCGTCTCCGGTGCCGAGCGCGGCCAGAATGTCCATCAGGGTTTTGCGCGCGCTGCCGTTGGCGGCGGCCAGATCTTTCTTCAGATGCCCCATCAGCAGTTCCAGCGCTTCTTCGTTACGCCCGACCTGATGCAGTTGCAGCGCCAGCTGCACCGCCAGTTCGACGTTGTCCGGCTGCTGCTGCACCTGCTGTTGCAGCTGTTGGATTTCCGGCGTGTCCGCCGCCTGCTTCAACAATTCAATCTGCGCCACCAGACCTTGATAGCGGGTATCGCGATCCTGCAGCGGGATGGTCGCCAGCACCGCTTCAGCGTCTTCGCTGCGGCTGAGCGCGATCTGAGTTTCGGCCAGCGTCAGGCCGATGTCGCTGCGCTGTTGGCTGCTCTGCCAGGCGTCTTTCAGCAGCGGCAGCGCTTCGGCGGCGTTGCCGGCGGCCAGCAGCTCCTGCGCCTGTGCCAGTTTCAGATCTTCTTCCTTCGGCAGGAAACGCTGCAGCAAATCGCGGATCGCTTCTTCCGGCTGCGGGCCCTGGAAGCCGTCGACCGGCTGACCGTCTTTGAACAGGTAGACCGTCGGAATAGAACGCAGCCCGAATTGCGAGGCGATCATCTGTTCGGCGTCGCAGTCCACCTTGGCCAGAATGAACTGACCGGCGTATTCCGCCGCCAGCTTGTCCAGCACCGGCGTGAGCTGCAGGCAGTGTTGGCTGCGCTCGGACCAGAAGTAGAACAGCACCGGTGTGGACATCGATTGTTCCAGCGTCTGGTGCAGGTTAGTTTCGTTAATATCAACAACAGCTTGAGCTAGCATCTTTTTTCTCTCTGATCGTGCGGAGCCATGGGGTGTAGATGGGGGCGCGCCGCCATTCTTCAACCCCGTCGGGCGAATTAAGCGTTGCTGCGCAGCAGCCAATCCAGACAGCGGCCCGGCAAAATGCGGCGCAGCACGCTCATCGCGTGCGCCAGCAGGGTGACCGGATAGCGCAGTTTGGCGCGCGGGCTTTCCAGCGCGTGGCGCAGTTTGGGCAGAATGGCCTCCGGCGGCAGCGTCAGGCGCTTGGCGATGCCGGGATTGTGCACCGGTTTGTCGCTCTGCGCCTGGTTGACGTTCTGGCTAAAGTGGGTGGCGATCGGCCCCGGTTCGATCAGGCTGACCTGAATGCCGCTGCCGTGCAGCTCCATGCGCAGCGCGTCCGACCAGGCTTCCAGCGCGAACTTGCTGGCGGCGTAGGCGCCGCGTCCGGCACTGGAGACCAGGCCCATCACCGAACTGGTCTGAATGATCCGCCCTTCGCCGTGCGGCAACATCGCCGGCAACAGCAGCTGGGTCAGTTGGTGGGTGCCGAACAGGTTGGTGGCAAACTGCCGTTCCAGCTGGCTGCGCGAAATGCGGCTGAGCGGGCCGTAAACGCCGAAACCGCCGTTATTGAACAGACCGTACAGTCGGCCGTCGGTCAGCGCGATCACCTCGGCGGCGGCGCGCTCGACGCTGGCGCTGTCGTCCAGATCCAGCTCGATGCCTTCCAGCCCGAGCTGGCGCATGTTTTCCACGTCCTGCGGCTTGCGGCAGGCGGCCAGCACCCGGTAGCCGCGGTTGCGCAGATCCTGCGCCGCAATCAAGCCAATCCCGCTGGAACAGCCGGTTATCAATACCGCTTTTTGCATAACTTTACCTAGTGTACGACCCTAATTTAGTGAGACTCATGCTTTACTAGAGGCTCCAGGCGCTCCGCCATCCAGGTGGCGATAAACGGCTGGGCGTCCCCATTGGGGTGCAATCCGTCATCCTGCATCCATTCCGGCTTCACCACCACCTGTTCCATATAGAACGGCAGCAGCGGAATGTTGAACTGCTTGGCCAGTGCCGGGTAGACGGCGCCGAACGCTTCAGTATAGCGGCGGCCGTAGTTCGGCGGGATGCGGATCTGCATCAGCAGCGGCTGCGCGCCGGCCTGCTGCACCAACGTGATGATTTGGCCGAGATCGCGCTGTACGTCCTGCGCCGGGAAGCCGCGCAGGCCGTCGTTGGCGCCCAGCTCGATCAGCACCCAGCGCGGCTGATGCTGTTTCAGCAGCGCGGGCAGACGCGCCAGCCCCTGCGCGGCGGTGTCGCCGCTGATGCTGGCGTTGACCAGCTGCGGCGCACCCGGTTTTTTCTGCCACTGTTCGGCCAACAGCGTCGGCCACGCCCGCTCGATCGGCAGGCGGTAACCGGCGCTTAAACTGTCGCCTAAAATCAACAAGGTATCGGCGGCGGCAGCGCGTAAACTGAATAATCCCAACAGCAAAAGGAAGGGAAGATGCCAGCGGAAAACGTTCTTGAAGTTCATCATCTTAGTAAACACGTTGGTCAGGGTGAGCATCAGCTCACCATCCTTACCGGAGTCGAGCTGCTTGTCAAACCCGCGCAGACGATCGCCCTGATCGGCGAATCCGGATCGGGGAAATCGACCTTGCTGGGCATTTTGGCCGGGCTGGATGACGGCAGCGAAGGCGAGGTGCGCTTGCTCGGCGAGTCGCTGACCGCGCTGGACGAAGAGGGGCGCGCCGCGCTGCGCGCCAGGAATGTCGGCTTCGTGTTTCAGTCGTTCATGCTGGTGCCGACGCTGAACGCGCTGGAGAACGTGCAACTGCCGGCGCTGTTGCGCGGCGAGAGCGACAGACAGAGCCGCGAGCAGGCGGTGCAGCTGCTCGAGCAGTTGGGGCTGGGGAAACGGCTCGATCACCTGCCGGCGCAGCTGTCCGGCGGCGAGCAGCAGCGCGTGGCGCTGGCGCGCGCCTTCAGCGGCCGACCGCGGGTGCTGTTCGCCGATGAACCGACCGGCAACCTCGATCGTCAGACCGGCGATCGCATCGCCGACCTGCTGTTTTCCCTCAACCGCGATTTTGACACCACCCTGATCCTGGTGACCCATGACGAAACCCTGGCGGCGCGCTGCCAGCGGCGGCTGCGGCTGCGCGAAGGCAAGCTGTGGGAGGAAGCATGATCTGGCGCTGGTTCTGGCGCGAATGGCGCTCGCCGTCGCTGCTGATCGTGTGGCTGGCGCTGACGCTCTCCGTCGCCTGCGTGCTGGCGCTGGGCAGCATCAGCGATCGCATGGACAAAGGGCTCAGCCAGCAGAGCCGCGATTTTATCGCCGGCGATCGGGTGCTGCGCAGCGCGCATCCGGTGCCGGAAGGCTGGCTGCTGGACGCGCAGCAACAAGGGCTGAAGGTGAGCCGTCAGCTGTCGTTCACCACCATGACCTATGCCGGCGATCGGCCGCAGCTGGCGGACGTGAAAGCCACCGATTTGGCCTATCCGCTGTACGGCAAGCTGGAAACGCGCCCGGCCAACATCCAGCCCGAACCGGGCAGCGTGCTGGTGGCGCCGCGTTTGCTGGCGCTGCTGAACGTGAAAGTGGGGGATTCGCTGGAGGTGGGCGACACCACGCTGCGCATCGCCGGTGAAATCATTCAGGAGCCGGACGCCGGTTTCAATCCATTCCAGACCGCGCCGCGCATCATGATCAACCTGGCGGACGTCGATAAGACCGGCGCAGTGCAGCCGGGCAGCCGCCTGACCTATCGTTACATGTTCGCCGGCGCCGAGCCGGATATTCAGCGTTACGAAGAACGGCTGACGCCGCAGTTGACGCCGGATCAGCGCTGGTTCGGGCTGCAGGAATCCGGCAGCGCGCTGGGCAAGTCGCTGCAGCGCTCCCAACAGTTCCTGCTGTTGTCGGCCCTGCTGACGCTGCTGTTGTCGATCGCCGCCGTGGCGGTGGCGATGAGCCACTATTGCCGCAGCCGCTACGATCTGATCGCGGTGCTGAAAACCCTTGGCGCCGGGCGCGGCGCGCTGCGCAAATTGATCGTCGGCCAGTGGCTGGCGGTGATGGCGCTGGCGGCGGTGTGCGGCGGGGCGATCGGGCTGGCGTTCGAGGCGCTGTTGATTCGCCTGCTGAAGCCGGTGTTGCCGGCCGCGTTGCCCGCCGCCGGCGTCTGGCCGTGGCTGTGGGCGCTCGGTGCGCTGGTGCTGATTTCGCTGCTGGTCGGGTTGCGGCCGTATCGCCAGTTGCTGGCCACCCAGCCGCTGCGGGTGCTGCGTCGCGATGTGGCGGCCAACGTCTGGCCGCTGCGCTACTTCCTGCCGGTGACGGCCGCGATCGTGGTCGCGTTGTTGGTGTTGCTGATGGGAGCCAGCACGTTGCTGTGGGCGATCCTGGCGGGCATGGCGGTGCTGGCGCTGCTGCTGGGCGGTATAGGGTGGGGCAGCCTGCTGCTGTTGCGCCGCATCACGCTCAAGAGTCTGGCGCTGCGGCTGGCGGTCAACCGCCTGCTGCATCAGCCGTGGGTGACCATCAGCCAGTTGGCGGCGTTCTCGCTGTCGTTCATGCTGTTGGCGCTGCTGTTGGTGCTGCGCGGCGATCTGCTCGAACGCTGGCAGCAACAGCTGCCGCCGGACAGCCCGAACTATTTCCTGCTCAACATGACCGAGGCGCAGGTGCCGCAGGTGAAAACCTTCCTGCAGCAGCACCAGATCAAACCGGAAACCTATTACCCGATCGTCCGGGTGCGCCTGACCGAGATAAACCAGCAGGTGGCGACCGAACGGGTGCATGAGGACGATCCGGGCGGCGAGGCGGTGAACCGTGAGCTGAACCTGACCTGGCTGGCCGAGCTGCCGGATCACAATCCGTTGGTGGCGGGCAATTGGCCGCCGAAAAGCGGCGAAGTCTCGATGGATGAAGGCATCGCCGGGCGGCTGAAGATCAAGCTGGGCGACACGCTGACCTTCAGCGGCGATACCCAGGCGTTCAGCGCCAAAGTCACCAGCCTGCGCCAGGTGGATTGGGAAAGCCTGAAGCCGAACTTTTACTTTATCTTCCCGCCGGGCGCGCTGGACGGCCAGCCGCAGACCTGGCTCACCAGCTTCCGCTACGACGGCGATGGCCGGATGTTGACCCAGCTCAACCGCCAGTTCCCAACGCTCAGCCTGCTGGACATCGGCGCGATCCTGAAACAGGTCGGCGGCGTGCTGCAACAGGTCAGCCGCGCGCTGGAGGTGATGGTGGTGCTGGTGGTGCTGTGCGGCGGCCTGCTGCTGCTGGCGCAGGTGCAGGTCGGCATGCGTCAGCGGCGGCAGGAGCTGGTGGTCTATCGCACGCTGGGCGCCGGTAAACGGCTGCTGCGCCGCACGCTGTGGTGCGAGTTTGCCCTGCTGGGGCTGGTGGCGGGCATCGCGGCTGCGGTGGGGGCCGAGGCGGCGCTGTGGCTGCTACAAAGCCGGGTGTTCGACTTCCCGTGGACGCCGACGCCGGTGCTGTGGTGGGCGCTGCCGCTGGCCAGCGCGCTGCTGCTGTCGCTGTGCGGCGGCTGGCTGGGCGTGCGCTTGCTGCGCGGCCGGGCGCTGTTCCGCAGTTATGATGGCTGATCTGGCGATCGCAGGCCCGTTGCCGCCAAGCGTGGCCGGGCCTGCCGATTTTCTTTCGCGCGTCACTGGCGCAATTCCTCTTCATGCCCATTCATTGTGAAATCGATTACATTTATGTCATATCGATACCTTTGCCATTGGTCATCGGTGTAGCGGATAGTTGGCTGACTTCGCCTGTTTTACGCATTGATTTAGAGGGTTACGCATGTATTAAGTGAATTCATCCGCCATAAAAAACGGCCTAAAAAGATTTAATGGAATGTAACCGTTTTCACTAATGTGATCGCACTCACTTATCTCCGACGCATTGCCTCCTATCATGTCGCACACTGATGACCGTTTTCTCCTGGAGGCTGTATGAGCGATACCGTCAAAGTGACACCGGCGGAGAAAAGCCCGACTCATGTCGGCATGACTTTTTTCGTCTGTTTTTTAGCCGCCTTGGCCGGCCTGCTGTTCGGTCTTGATATCGGCGTGATCGCCGGCGCCCTGCCGTTTATTACCGATACTTTTCAGATCACCAGCTCTCAGCAGGAGTGGGTGGTCAGCTCAATGATGTTTGGCGCCGCCGTCGGCGCCATCGGCAGCGGCTGGATGAACTTCCGGCTGGGGCGCAAATACAGTTTGATGATCGGCGCAATCCTCTTCGTGGCGGGATCGCTGTGTTCTGCGTTCGCTCCCAACGTGGAGGTGTTGATCGTTTCACGTATTCTGCTGGGATTGGCGGTGGGGATCGCTTCTTATACCGCGCCGATTTATCTTTCTGAAATCGCGCCGGAGAAAATCCGCGGCAGCATGATCTCGATGTATCAATTGATGATCACCATCGGCATTCTGGCCGCTTACCTGTCTGATACGGCATTCAGCTATACCGGCGCCTGGCGCTGGATGTTGGGCGTCATCACCATCCCGGCCGGGCTGTTGTTGGTCGGCGTGTTCTTTTTGCCTGACAGCCCGCGGTGGTTGGCCTCGCGTAATCGCCATGAGCAAGCGCGTCAGGTGTTGGAGAAGCTGCGCGACAGCAGTGCCCAGGCGCAGTATGAGCTGAATGAAATTCGTGAAAGCCTCAAACTGAAGCAAAGCGGTTGGGCGTTGTTCAAAGGCAATAAAAATTTCCGCCGCGCGGTTTTCCTTGGCATTCTTCTTCAGGTGATGCAGCAGTTTACCGGGATGAACGTCACCATGTATTACGCGCCGAAGATTTTCGGTCTGGCGGGCTTCGCCAGTACGGAACAGCAGATGTGGGGCACGGTGATCGTCGGTCTGGTCAACGTGCTGGCCACCTTTATCGCTATTGGGCTGGTTGACCGCTGGGGCCGCAAGCCCACTTTGATCCTTGGGTTTATCGTGATGGCCGTCGGCATGGGGGCGCTGGGCACCATGATGAACATCGGCATGAACTCGGCGGCGGAGCAATATTTCGCCATCGTCATGCTGCTGATGTTTATCGTCGGCTTTGCCATGAGCGCCGGCCCGCTGATTTGGGTGCTGTGCTCAGAGATCCAGCCATTGAAAGGCCGCGATTTCGGCATCACCTGTTCCACCGCCACTAACTGGATAGCCAATATGATCGTGGGGGCGACGTTCCTGACCATGCTGAATTCGTTGGGCAGCGCTCACACCTTTTGGGTTTACGCGGGGCTTAACGTGCTGTTTGTTTTCATCACGCTGGCGCTGATCCCGGAAACCAAAAATATTTCACTGGAACACATTGAGCGCAATCTGATGGCCGGCAAACCGTTGCGTAATATCGGCTCGCGTTGATCTTTGCGGCAATAAAAAAGGCTCAGCCTGGGCTGAACCTTCTTCTTTTCGGCGGTGTAAACCGTTAAGCCAGCTTCTGCTGTGCCCAGGCCAGCCCGCTTTGGTATTCGCCCGGCAGCAGCGGCGCCAGCGCCTGCAGCGCCTGATGCAGATCGGCGGCGCTCGGGTCGTTCAGATTGAGGTGGCCGACCTTGCGGCCCGGGCGCACCTCTTTCTCATACCAGTGCAGATGCACCAGCGGCAGCGACAGCCACTGTTCGTTGACGGCGGTGCCGATCAGGTTGACCATCACCGACGGCGTGCTCACCACTGGCTGCGGCAGCGGCAGGCCGAGGATGGCGCGCAGGTGCAGCTCGAACTGGCTGATGGATGCGCCGTTTTGCGTCCAGTGGCCGCTGTTGTGCACGCGCGGCGCCAGTTCGTTGATCAACAGTCGATCGCCGACGATAAAGCATTCCATCGCCATCACGCCGACGTAGTTCAGCTCGTTCAGGATCGCCGCCAGCATCTGCTCGGCCTGTTGCTGCAGCGCCGGATTGGGCTGCGGCAGCGCCACGCTGGCGCGCAGGATGCCGTCTTCATGCAGGTTGTGGGTCAGCGGGTAGAAGACCGAACGGCCGTCGTGGCCGCGCGCGCCCACCAGCGACACTTCGCCGGAGAAATTGATGCCTTGCTCGACGATGCACTCGCCATAGGCATCGGCCGGCAGTTCGGCTTCCTGCCCCGGACGCAAGCGCCACTGGCCGCGGCCGTCATAGCCGCCGACCCGGCGTTTGACGATCGCCAGCTCGCCCAGCGCAGCGAACACCTGCGGCCATTCGGCGGCGCTCGCCAGCAGCTGCCACGGCGCGGTCGCCAGGCCGAGCTGATCGAGCAGCTGCTTTTGCGTCAGGCGATCCGCCAAACGCGGGAAGATGTCACGGTTGACGAAGGCGCTGTGAGTCGCCAGTTCGCGCGTCAGCGCGGTTTCCGGCCAGCGTTCAATCTCGGCGGTAATGACGCTGTTCTGATACGGCACCGCCTCGGGTTCGGCATCGATGCCGACAGGGTAGACGGCGATGCCCAGCGGTTCGCCGGCCTGGCGCAGCATGCGCCCCAGCTGACCGTTGCCCAATACGCAAACCGGCTTCATGCGTCCTCCCGCGGATCGGGGTGGTTCAAAACGTCTTCAGTCTGCGCCTGACGCCAGTCCGCCAAACGCTGCGCCAGGGCGGCATCGTGCAGCGCCAGGATCTGCATCGCCAGCAGCCCGGCGTTGGCGGCGCCGGCTTTGCCGATCGCCAGCGTCCCCACCGGAATGCCGCGCGGCATCTGCACGATGGAGTAGAGGCTGTCCACGCCGCTCAGCGCGGCGCTTTGCACCGGCACACCCAGCACCGGCACCAGCGTTTTCGCCGCCAGCATGCCCGGCAGATGCGCGGCACCGCCGGCGCCGGCGATGATCACGTCAAAGCCGTTGGCGGCAGCCTGCTCGGCGAAGCTGAACAGCTTGTCCGGCGTGCGGTGAGCGGAAACGACTTCGACATGGAAGGGGACATCGAGCTGGGTCAGGACTTCGGCGGCGAACTGCATGGTGGCCCAGTCACTTTTCGATCCCATTACAATTGCGATTTTAGCCCCGGCATTGGCGGCTGAAGCGGCGTTGGCTCCCATGGGTGTAAGGCTCCTGTGATTTGTCTGGCGTCGGCTGAGGGCCGAATGAGGGCGTAGAGCATACCATGAGCGCACGGCGAGGAAAACGGTTGCGTCGCCGGTTTTCACCGGCGAAAGCGCGAATTTTCACCCGCGCGCCAGTGCGGAACTCAGAACGGGAATTGGATCAGCTCGACGGCGTCGGCGCTGACTTTGATCATCGATCCTTCGACGTGCCAGGCGCCCAGCACCGCGCGATGGGCTTCGCCGTTGCTCAACGCCAGCCGATGCACCGCCGGGCGATGGGTATGGCCGTGGATCATCCAGTGCACATCGTGGCGCAGCATCGTTTGCTCGACCGCCTGCGGGTTGACGTCCATGATGGCGTCCGACTTGTACTGGTTGGATTGCTGGCTGCGGGCGCGCATCTTGGCGGCGATCTTCAGTCGCCAGCGCAGCGGCAGCGCCAGGAACAGTTTTTGAGTCAGCGGGTTGTGCACTTTACGGCGGAATTGCTGATAGGCTTGATCGTCGGTGCACAGGGTGTCGCCGTGCAGGATCAGGATCCTGCGGCCGTACAGCTCCAGCACTTTTTCTTCCGGCAGCAGCTGCATGCCGCTGGCGCGGGCGAAGCGCTTGCCGAGCAGAAAATCGCGGTTGCCGTGGATGAAATAGCAGGGCACGCCGGCCTGTTGCAGCGCTTTCAGCGCCGCGGCGATCTCCGCGTGCAGCGGCTCGGGATCGTCGTCGCCGATCCAGGCTTCAAACAGGTCGCCGAGGATGTACAGCGCGTCGGCGTGCACCGCTTCGCGCCGTAAAAAACGCAGAAAACCGGCAGTGATTGCCGGTTCCTGTGCGCACAAGTGCAGATCTGCGATGAACAGCGTACTCATGCAGCCGCGATTACTCGCTGACGGTCACGCTGTTGATCACCACGTCTTCTACCGGTACGTCCTGGTGCATGCCGCTGCGGCCGGTTTTCACGCCTTTGATCTTGTTGACCACGTCCATGCCTTCAACCACTTCAGCAAACACGCAGTAGCCCCAGCCCTGCACGTTTTCGCCGCGGAAGTTCAGGAAGTCGTTGTCAGCCACGTTGATGAAGAACTGTGCGGTGGCGGAGTGCGGATCGTTGGTGCGCGCCATTGCCAGGGTGCCGATGGTGTTTTTCAAACCGTTGTTGGCTTCGTTCTTGATGGCCGCGTTGGTCGCTTTCTGGTTCATGCCCGGCTCGAAACCGCCGCCCTGGATCATGAAGCCGTTGATCACACGGTGGAAGATGGTGTTGTCGTAGAAACCGGCGCGGCAGTAGTTCAGGAAGTTTTCAACGGTAACCGGCGCTTTGTCAGCAAAGGTCTTGATAACGATATCGCCGTGATTGGTGTGGAAAGTAACCATAGTTTTAATCCTAACAAGGTGAAGTGAGACGTCACGTAAAGCGAGTGAACATTCAGACCGCCCTTATAACATATCCGCCCCAGCGAGTCAGCAGCGGCTCAACCGCGCACTGTCTGTGGTAATTGTATTTGTGTTATATTATAACATTTGCGCCGGCCGGCGAATTTTGCGCTTTTTCTTCGCGTGAAGTCAGCAAAGCATGGCCTTAACCTTGCAATAGATCAGGCTTCAGGTTTCAATACGCTACCGGGCGTTAAACCTGAAGCCCGGTTATCTTTTTTGTTATCACGCACACCACGGAATCTCCCGATGCTAAAGATTTTTAATACCCTGAGTCGTCAAAAAGAGGAATTCAAACCCATTCATGCCGGGAAAGTGGGCATGTACGTGTGCGGGGTAACCATCTATGACCTGTGTCACATCGGCCACGGTCGTACCTTTGTCGCTTTCGACGTGGTGGCGCGTTACCTGCGCTATCTCGGCTATTCGCTGAACTACGTGCGCAACGTCACCGACGTGGACGACAAAATCATCCGCCGCGCGGCGGAAAATCATGAGACCTGCGACCAGTTGACCGAACGCATGCTGGCGGAAATGCATGCTGACTTCGACGCGTTGCTGATCGATCGCCCGGACAGCGAACCGCGCGCGACCCAACACATCGCCGAGATCATTGAGATCACCCAGCGCCTGATCGATCGCGATCACGCCTATGTGGCCAGCAACGGCGACGTGATGTTCTCCATCGACAGCGATCCGCAGTACGGGCTGCTGTCGCGCCAGGATCTGGAGCAGCTGCAGGCCGGCGCGCGCGTAGAGATCGACGACGTTAAGCGCAACCCGATGGACTTTGTGCTGTGGAAAATGTCCAAGCCGGGCGAGCCGAGCTGGCAGTCGCCGTGGGGGCCGGGCCGTCCGGGCTGGCACATCGAATGCTCCGCCATGAACTGCAAACAGCTGGGTACCCACTTCGACATCCACGGCGGCGGTTCCGATCTGATGTTCCCGCACCACGAGAACGAGATCGCGCAGTCGAGCTGCGCCCACGACGGCCCGTACGTCAATTATTGGATGCACTCCGGCATGGTGATGATCGACAAAGAGAAGATGTCCAAATCGCTGGATAACTTCTTCACCATTCGCGACGTGCTCGGCCATTACGATGCGGAGACGGTGCGTTACTTCCTGATGTCCGGCCACTATCGCAGCCAGCTGAACTACAGTGAAGAGAATCTCAAGCAGGCGCGCACCGCGCTGGAGCGCCTCTATACCGCGCTGCGCGGCACCGACGCCAATGCCGCGCCGGCCGGCGGCGAGGCGTTCGAAGCCCGCTTCCGCGAAGCGATGGACGACGACTTCAACACCCCGGAAGCCTACTCGGCGCTGTTCGATCTGGCGCGCGAGGTTAACCGCCTGAAGGGGGAAGACATGGCGGCGGCCAGCGGCATGGCGGCGGAACTGCGCAAGCTGGCGAACGTGCTTGGCCTGCTGCAGCAGGAGCCGGAGCAGTTCCTGCAAGGGGGCGCACAGGTTGACGACGGTGAAGTGGCGGAGATCGAAGCGCTGATCAAACAGCGTAACGAAGCGCGCACCGCCAAGGACTGGGCGCTGGCGGATGCCGCGCGTGATCGCTTGAACGAGATGAACATCGTGCTGGAAGACGGCCCGCAGGGCACCACCTGGCGCCGTAAGTAATCCGGCAGAAGGAAACAAAAAAGGCGCTGAATTCAGCGCCTTTTTCTATGGCTGCGGGTTAGGGTTTAACCATGACCTTGCCGCCGCCGAACTCCACCACCTGATCGGCGACGATCTTGCAGCGCTTGCGGGTTTCGACCTTACCGTCGACTTTCACCTGCCCTTCGGCGATGACTTCTTTGGCGGCGCCGCCGCTTTCACACCAGCCCTGGAACTTCAGCAGATCGCACAGTTCGACATGGGGATGATTGTCCAGATTGAAAATTTCCATACTGCCTTACTTATTTAGGTTGAACGTCGTGATATTCCTCGCAGGCCTGCAAGGTATTTTGGATCAGTGTAGCCACGGTCATCGGGCCAACGCCACCTGGCACCGGGGTGATGTAGGCGGCGCGCTCGCTGGCGGCGTCGAAATCGACGTCGCCCACCACTTTACCGCTTTCCAGGCGGTTGATGCCGACGTCCACTACGATGGCGCCCGGTTTGATCCAGTCGCCCGGAATGAAGCCCGGTTTGCCGACCGCCACCACCAGCAGATCGGCGTTCTCGACGTGATGACGCAGATTCTTGGTGAAGCGGTGGGTGACGGTGGTGGTGCAGCCGGCCAGCAGCAGCTCCATGCTCATCGGGCGGCCGACGATGTTGGACGCGCCGACCACCACGGCGTTCAGGCCGTAGGTATCGATGTTATAACGCTCCAGCAGGGTGACGATGCCGCGCGGCGTGCATGGGCGCAGCTTGGGCGCGCGCTGGCACAGGCGGCCGACGTTGTACGGGTGGAAGCCGTCGACGTCTTTGTCCGGATGGATGCGTTCCAGCACTTTGACGTTATCGATGCCGGCCGGCAACGGCAGCTGCACCAGAATGCCGTCGATTTCCTCATCGGCGTTCAGCTGGTCGATCAACGCCAGCAGCTCGGCTTCACTGGTGGCAGCGGGCAGGTCGTAGGAGCGGGAGAGGAAGCCGACTTCATCGCAGGCGCGGCGCTTGCTGGCGACGTAAATTTGCGAAGCCGGATTCTCGCCGACCAGCACAACCGCCAGCCCTGGCGCGCGCTTACCGGCCGCCAGACGTTGTTTCACTTGCTCAGCCACTTCGTTTCTAACCTGCTGCGCAATCGTTTTACCATCAATAATCTTTGCTGACATCAGTGTGGAAATCCATCAATTAAGAAAAGCGGGGATGCCGCTATTCTGTCAGAAGCTGAGCGCGCTGTCAGGCGCAGAATCACCCTCGCCGCCGTCGGCGAGGCCGATTTACGCTTTTTTTATGCCGGCTTCAGGAACCTCTACGCCATTTTTACCGGCATTTGCATACGCTGGGGCCATACACGGGGCGAAAGAGGGCAGGATCATGAGAGCGATAACCCGGCTTTATCCGTTGCATCATCAGCCTGATCAGCAACCGGCGCAGCCTAAGCACGTTGGTGAGACGGTGTTCGATTCTTCGCTGCATCCGGCGGACAGTGAGCAACTCACCGCGCTGCATCAGCTTTGTCAGCACCAGGCGACGCCGTCGTGGCGGGCGCGCCTGAGCGCCCTGTGGCGGAAGCTGTGCGCATGAACGGCAGCGCATGGATAGGGTGCGCGCTATTGCTGGCTTGGGCGCCGTGGAGCCAGGCTTCTTTAAACAGCGCACGCCCTGACTCCGCTCTGGGGAAAAGAGGGGAGGCGACCTGCAACATGCAGGTGGTTGAGCATGCCGATTGGGGCGACATTACGGCGGTCGTTCAGTCCGCGCGCCTTTGCCTGCGGCGGGGCGATGGGCGGCAAGGGGCCGAACGCACGCCAGGCGATACCGCTGTCGGCCTGGCGCAACGCAGCATAGCGCGGGCCGCCGCACGGGCGCTGGCGGAAAAAACGCCATAAAGCACCGTCGCCGCCGTAACGTCATGAAAAGGCATTGACTCGCTAACCTCTGACCGTATAATCGCAACCCGCAACCACAGGTTGCCGCATCTCAATGCGCCCTTAGCTCAGTTGGATAGAGCAACGGCCTTCTAAGCCGTAGGTCATAGGTTCGAATCCTATAGGGCGTGCCATTAAGTATCAATGAGTTACGCCTTTCACCCCGTCTTTCCAATTTCATCATGGGACAGATTTGGGACTAAACCTCCGAAAATCGCATCAATTTGCCTCGCATGCTCAGTGAGATGGTTCGGTGCAAGGTGAGCGTATCGCTGTACCATTTCGATGCTCACCCAGCCGGTCTATTCTCCAAAGCTCAGCTTTTCGACGGTCGTGCAATTTCTGCGCTTGGCGAGTGATTAGGTATCCGGTCGCGGCGCCGCTGTTCCACCGGTGAAAACTCCTATTTCTCCCTCCCACGTTTATTCGCTAACGATGGTTCACTTCCCGCACCGGGCTCTCCGGTCGGGGAGTGAGTTCAGCACGCGCCGCACGGTGCAGCAATAAAAGACATTAATAACCTCAATAGGTTAGGAATTTTCTCGGTAACCCTGCAATTTGTAAAGGATTGATCGTTTTCAACGATCGGTAAGATCTTATTGATCTGCACAACCAATTATCTTTGCTACACGGTCGCCGTTAAGATCGGGCAGGATATTATTCGGCGGTAACTCTTTATTCATCCGGTGAATACCACGTAGCGCTCGACAATTTATCAGGATAAAACCCCCGTACTCAGCCATGACGAGAACGTCTGCTAATCGCCCGCTTTCCCGCGATAACGAGATTGACGGTTCAGGGAGCACGGCAGAGAGAACGGCGTTTTCTCCCTGCAGCCTTCTCGGGTTTTCGAACCGTGGCGCAGCGCTATTTTTATCCTCACGGACTCTTTCGGCCCTGCAGCGGCCTTTTGTATTTTTCTGAGGCGACGAACCATGAATGCCCATCGCACCACCGGCAAACGCCCCGCATCCCCGCTGGCCACACTCCCCGATCGCCGGGTGCCCAATGCGCTTTTGCACCGGGATAGCGTGCAACGCATTCTCGTCATCAAGCTGCGCCACTTTGGCGACGTCCTGCTGATGACGCCGGTGCTCAGCACATTGCGCGTCAACTACCCCAATGCGTTGATCGATGTGCTGGTCTATGACGGCACCGAGGCGATGCTGGCCGGCAATCAGGATGTTTATCTGGCCTTTACCGTGGCTCGAGAGCTCAAGCGCCAAGGGCTGAAAGCGCAATACCGCGGCGAATATGCGTTATGGAACAGCCTGCGGACCGGCCATTACGATCTGGTGATCAACCTCTCCGATCAGTGGCGGGCAGCGTTGTACTGCCGTTTTCTCAAACCGACCTTCAGTCTGGGGTTTCGCTACCCCAAACGCGACAATCGACTCTGGCGGGCCTGCCATTCGCTACTGGTCGACGTTGCCGGCCCGGCGCAGCACACCGTGCTGAATAATCTCAGCATTCTGGCGCCACTGGCCTTGCCCACGACAATCACGCAGGTGACGCAAGCCTGGCGGCAATCTGATGTGGATGACGTTGACCGGCTCAGTCGACGCCATCACCTGACCGATTTTGTGCTGATACAGCCGACCGCACGCTGGGCTTTCAAGACCTGGACGGTGGACGGATTCAGCGCCGTGATTAACCACCTGACCGCCCAGGGCAGAACGGTGGTGCTCACCGGCGGACGCACGCAAGATGAATCCGCGATGATAAGCGCCATTATGGCCCGCTGCCTGTTACCGCGGCGGGTGATTAATCTGGCCGGGCGTCTGGAGCTGCCGGAGCTCGCGGTGCTGATTGACCGGGCGCGGCTGTTTATCGGGGTCGATTCGGTGCCGATGCACATGGCCGCTGCGCTGAATACGCCCTCGGTGGTGCTGTTCGGGCCCAGCGACCTCGCGCGATGGTCCCCGTGGCAGGCGCCCCACACGTTGCTGTGGGCCGGAGACTATCGTCCGCTGCCCGCCCCGGACGCCGTTGACACCAATACCCGCGAGCGTTACCTCGCGGCCATCCCGGCCGGCGATGTGATACAGGCGGTTAACAGGCAACTGGCATCCCTCGTCGGGTCTGCGCAGCGTTAACCCTGCGCGGCCTTCCACCGTGTTTTTTCTCTTATCAATGAGTACGCCACGATGCTATTCAACTCAGCAGTTTCCTCGTCGATACAGACGCCCCTTCAGCAACGGTTGTTTGCGTTTACCGCCTTTTTGCTGGGAGCCTCCCTCCCGACCTCCAATCCCCTGATGAATATCTCACTGGGGCTGGTTGTCGTCTGTCTGCTCTGGCTGCGCGATATCCGGCAGTGGGCTGCACTGGCTTGTCATCCCCTGGTCTGGTTGCCAGCGCTGATGTTTGCGCTGCTGGCGTTGTCATTGCTGACGCATGCTCACGCCTACGGCCCCAAAATGGTCGGCAAATACCAAAAATTGCTGTATGTCCTGCCGCTGGCGCTGTTCTTTCTGGCCGACTCGCGGCTGATGACGCAATTTGTCCGCGGCTTTTTGTGGGCCAATGCCGCGATATTGGCCATCAGCTTCATGAGCGGGCTTGGCCATGTCACATTGGGCGGGCTGAACCCCGACAACCCTACGGTGTTTAAGCTGCAAATCACCCAAAACGTGTTTATGGCGCTGGCGGCGCTGGTCTGGTTGTCGCGTGCTTTTGCCTGTAGCGGAAAACGGCGCTGGGGGTATGCGGGACTGGTGTTGTTGGCGACGGTTAATGTTCTGCTGATGGTGCAGGGGCGTACCGGGTATGTGGCATTGGCCGTTGGCATGGGTATCTGGTTATTGCTTACCCTCCGGCGCAAGCAGCAAGTGGCCGTGCTCGCCTGCGGCATACTGGCTGTCGTGATGCTGGTCATGACCCCCAATCGCGCCATGGAGCGCCTGACGCTGGGCGTCCAGCAAATTCAGGGGTGCGTTTTCGCCCCGGCCCAAACGGCTTATGCGGCCTGCGACAACTCCATGGGGCAACGCACCGCCTTCGCCCGCGAAGCCCTGCGACTGATAAAGCAATCCCCGCTGCTGGGCAACGGTGCCGGCAGCTTTTGGTACGGCAATCCATCCACCGGCTATGGCGTGCATAATCCGCACAATGAATACCTGTTGGAAACGGTGCAGAGCGGTTTGCTGGGATTGATGGTATTCCTCACCTGGATGTGGAGTTGCTACCGCGTCGCTTGGCGCTTGCCGCCGGCGCGCCGAAATCTGTTCGTTGCGGTGCTCAGCAGCTACATGGCCTGCCATCTGTTCAATTCATTCCTGCTGGACTCGTCCGAAGGGCACCTGTTTGTCATTATCGCCGCCTTGCTGGCCGGGCTTTCCCTCACCACTCCGCCGTCTCTTCATGCAGACTTGCCTCAACCCCAGATGCGATAGGGGGTTGAAGTGCTTCGAAAATACGCGCTTGAACGCGGCGCTCAGCGCTCCTCCGCGCATCGGTGAAAAGCCAGCGGCCGACTGGTTCGCTCACAACGGCCGCCCCGGCGTTAACGCCGAGGCGGCACGGTTGCGGATGGCTTTTTTCCCTTCCGACGCAGTTTGCTGTGGGCGGAATTACTCTTTTTGCGCCATCACCTTCGCCCGGAACGCCGGACCGGCCACGGCGGTGCGCTCATCGCGGGCCAGCCAGCGGTAGGCGGTCGCGCCGAGGAAGACGCCGATAAACCAGCTGAAGTTGGCCACTTGGTGCAGGGCCGGAATAAAGCTGATGATCAGGCCAATGGCCACCGACGGCAGCAGCGCGGCAATGGCTTTCGGGTTAAAACCGTTGCGGTACCAGTATTTGCCTTTCGGGGTGTCATCAAACAGATCGTCCACGGATACCTGGCCGCGTTTGATCAGATAAAAATCGGCGATCAGGATGCCGAACAATGGGCCAATAAAGGCGCCCAGCACGTCGAGGGTGTAGTGGATAAGCTCCGGCGAATTAAACAAATTCCACGGCGTCAGCAGAATCGACCCAACGGCGGCAATCATCCCGCCGGTGCGGAAGCTGATTTTCTGCGGCGAACAGTTCGAAAAGTCAAAGGCCGGCGAGACGAAGTTGGCCACGATATTGATGCCAATGGTGGCGGTGATCATCGTCAGCAGGCCAATGGCGACCGCCAGATCGTTTCCAATGCGGCTGACGGTTTCAATCGGGTCGGTGATCATGTGGCCAAACAGCGATTGTGTGCCGGAAACAATCACTACGGTGACGATGGAGAACAGCAGGAAGTTGAACGGCAGGCCCCAGCGGTTGCCGCGGCGGATCTCGCCCATGTTTTTGCCGTAGCGGGAGAAATCGCCGAAGTTGAGCAGCGGCCCGGAGAAATAGGAGACCACCAGCGCGGTGGCGGTGATCATTTGCCAGGTCTGCTCCCCGGCGGTCAGCGATTTGCTGGCCAGGGTAAAGGAAATCCCGTCAAAACCGGTCTTGTATACAATCCAGCCCGCCAGCGCCAGCATCACCACATAGACTGCCGGCCCGGCGATATCGATGAAGCGCTTAATGGCGTTCATGCCGTGCCAAAAGACCATCGCCTGCAGCAGCCACATGGTGGCGAAGCATAGCCAGCCCAGGAGCGACAGGCCGAGGAAGCCGCTTCCGGTGAGCGTGGACAGCGACGGCCAGAACTTGAGCAGCACCAGCATCAGGGCGTTGGCCGCAAGGTAGGTCTGGATCCCATACCAGGCGAAAGCGATAAGCCCGCGGATCACCGCCGGGATATTGGCGCCAAAGACGCCAAACGCCTGGCGGCAGATGACTGCATAGGGCACGCCGGCCATTTGGCTTGGCTTCGCCACCAGGTTGGCGCACAGCTGTACGATGCAAATGCCGATCAGCAGGCAGAGCAGCACCTGCCAACTGGCCAACCCGAGCGTGAAAAAGCTCGCCGCGACCACATAGCCCCCCATGCTGTGCACGTCCGACATCCAGAATGAAAAAATGTTGTACCAGCTCCAGTTTTGGTCGCGCGTCGGCGCGAGATCTTCATTACATAGTCGCGGGCTGTAGCCGGCGGTCGCGTCTTTGGCCGAAACCTGATGCATGTGTGTTGAATGTGGCATGAAACCTGCTCCTCTTGTTATGTGGATTGCTGAGGCTATTGCAGGATCCAGGCCACAATGGCTGATTTTGCATACAGAAACCGAGCGTTATGTATACGATTTTGCTATCGATAGGTGAAACCGGAGTGGGTGAATGAATACTGAACATTGTCTCCAGGCCGCGCCAGCGCTGCAGGACAAAGATGAAACCATTTATCAGGCGTTGATGACGGCGATTGTCGAGCATCAGCTGCCACCGGGCAGCAAATTGCCGGAGGAGGCGTTGTCCGACGTGTTTGCCGTGAGCCGCACCGGCATCCGTAAGGTGCTGCAACGACTCGCCGCTGTGCAAATGGTTAGCCTGAAGCCCAAACGTGGTGCATATGTCGCCAGCCCGACGGTGGAAGAGGCGCAGGCTATCTTCCGCACGCGCGCGCTGCTGGAGGTCGCCAACCTTCCCGATATTATCGCCCGCTGTCGGGCGCCCCATCTGGCGGCACTGGAGCGCATTATTCAGCTGGAACAGCAGGTGCATGAGGCTTACGACGGCCCGGCGGCGATTCGCTATTCCGCCGATTTTCATATTCAGCTGCAGGCGATCTCGGGCAATTCGGTTATCACCGACATGGTGACGCGTCTTTGCCAGCGTTCTTCCCTGGTCATCGCCACCTGGGGCGCGCCGTGGCGGCAGGGGTGCCGTTGCGACGATCATCAGCAGTTGGTCGGTTTGTTGCGGGATAAAGCGCTGCAGCCTCTGAGCGACGCCCTGATGCGCCATTTTGATCATATTGTCGCCAGCCTGCGCTTTGAGCGCGATGGCGTCAGCCTGCCCGATTTTTCCCGGCTGTTCGCCGGTTACAAGGAGCCGTGATGTCTTCTGTTTGCATACAGGTTATCAACCCCAACACCAGTCAGGCGATGACCGACACCATCGCCGCTGCCGCGCGCACCGCCGCCGCGCCGGGCACCGAGATCCTGGCGGTGTGTCCGCGCGACGGGGTGCCGTCCATTGAAGGGCACTTTGACGAAGCCATCGCGGCGATCGGCGTGCTGGAACAGGTGAGGGCGGGGCGACGGCAGGGCGTTGACGGTCATGTGATCGCCTGTTTCGGCGATCCGGGATTGCTGGCCGCGCGCGAGCTGGCGCAGGGGCCGGTGATCGGCATTGCGGAAGCGGCGATGCATATGGCGTCGATGGTGGCGACCCGTTTTTCGATCGTCACCACGTTACCGCGCACGCTGATTATCGCCCGCCACCTGCTGCATCAGTACGGTTTTCATCAGCATTGCGCGGCGCTGCACGCCATTGACTTGCCGGTGCTGGCGCTGGAGGACGGCAGCGGGCTGGCGCAGGAGAAAGTGCGCGAGCGCTGCATCCGTGCTCTGAAAGAGGATGGCTGCGGGGCGATTGTGCTCGGCTGCGGCGGAATGGCGACGCTGGCGCAGGAACTGACCCGCGAGCTGCGGGCGCCGGTGATTGATGGCGTCAGCGCGGCGGTAAAAATGGTGGAGTCGCTGGTGGCGTTGGGGTTATCGACCAGCAAACAAGGGGACTTGGCCTATCCCGAAACCAAAGCGTTAAGCGGTCAATTTCAGTCGTTAAATCTATTTTAAAGGGATGAAGAATGGTCATTGTCGATGAGAATTACCCCCGTGACCTGCGAGGCTACGCCGGAGATCCGCCGCATGCGCGCTGGCCGGGCAACGCGCGGATTGCCGTGCAGTTTGTGCTCAATTACGAGGAGGGCGCGGAGAATCATGTGCTGCATGGCGATGCGGGATCGGAACAGTTTCTCTCCGATATTATCGGCGCCGCCAGCTATCCGGCGCGCCATATGTCGATGGATTCGCTGTACGAATACGGTAGCCGGGCGGGCTTTTGGCGGATCCACCGCGAGTTCAGCCGGCGTGGCCTGCCGTTGACGGTCTTCGGCGTGGCGATGGCGCTGGCGCGCCAGCCGGAGATTGTCGCGGCGATCAAAGCGGCGAAATACGATGTGGTCAGCCATGGTTGGCGCTGGATCCATTATCAACATATGGATATCGCTGAGGAGCGCGAGCATATGCAAAAAGCGGTGCAAGTGCTGGCCGACCTGTTCGGCAAAGCGCCTACCGGTTGGTATACCGGGCGCGACAGCCCCAACACTCGGCAACTGGTCGTGGAGCAGGGCAGTTTTGATTATGACAGCGATTATTACGGCGATGATTTGCCGTTCTGGAGCGAAGTGGCGTGCGGCGACGGCAGCCGTCGGCCGCACCTGATCGTTCCTTACACGCTGGACGCCAACGACATGCGTTTTGCCACCGCTCAGGGGTTTAATACCGCCGAGCAATTTTACACCTATCTGAAAGACAGCTTCGACGTGCTGTACGCTGAGGGCGAGGAGGCGCCGAAGATGATGTCGGTGGGGATGCACTGTCGTCTGCTGGGCAGGCCGGGGCGTTTTCGCGCGCTGCAGCGTTTTCTCGATTATATCCAGCAACACGAACGGGTGTGGGTCTGTACGCGGCAGCAGATAGCGGACCATTGGCGCGAGACCCATCCGTACCCGGGAACATGACGCATGCCAGGCTGCGCTGTGTCGGCCCGCTGCGCAGCATGTTTTCGTATGGCCAATAACGCTGCCGCTCAGCTCGCTCCAATGCTTTGATGGATCGACAGAGCGGCCGTAGGGCAAACGACCCGCCGCCAATTGAACCTTCGTTTATTTTGCCGCGTTACAATAGGTGAAAATTTCCCCATGGAGCCTATCGTGCGCAAATCCAGATTCTTTCTCGTGACCTTGCTGTGCCTGTGCGGCGCCGCCGTGCTGTACGTCATGGCTTACCGGGCGTTGGGGCATTACCTCAGCGACGGGGAGAAGGCCTACCCGGACATCACCGTTGAAATCCGCTGAGGGCCGTGCGCCGCCGCGGTGATTGCGCCGATTTTTTCGCACTGATTTACCCGCCATTTACCCGCCGTCGGCAATGATGACGCTGCGTCTCCACACTGTGTGGTTCTCTTGGGCGGAATGCGGTTATGTCACTGCAACAGGTATCGAATGTTTCTTTGAGCAATAACGGCTTAAAAGGCATCGGTTACAAACATTACGCGTTGGCGATCGTGGCGTTTTCGGCGATCGTGCGGTTTATTTCCTTAACGGATCGGTATTTTTGGTGCGACGAGGCCTCCAGCGTGCTGACCAGCCGCTATGATGTGGGCGCTTTGCTGTACCATGCTTCCTTCGATGTTCACCCGCCGCTTTATTACCTGCTGCTGCATGGCTGGATGGTGCTGTTTGGCGACGGCATTATGGCGGCCCGCGCGCTGAGCCTGGTGTTCGGCGTGATGACGGTGGCGCTGGCGATGCGTTTTACCCGTTGGTTGGCCAACGAGCGGGCGGCGCTGACCGCGGGATGGCTGATGGCGATCATGCCGATGGCGGTGCGTTACAGCCAGGAGGCGCGCATGTACGCGCTGATGGGGCTGCTGGCGATCGCCGCCGCCATGGCGCTGGCGAAGTGGCTGAAAACGCCGGATAACCGCCGCTATCTGGCGCTGTATGCGCTGTTGATGACGATGAGCTTTTATACTCACTACTTCACGATTTTCACGCTGATCGCGCACTGGCTGGTGGTGTTGGCGCTGTCGTGCCGCCGCGAAGGCGAGTGTTACATCAGGCTGCCGGCGTGGTGGGGGGCCAATGCGGCGATTGGAGTGGCCTATATTCCCTGGCTGCTGGTGCTGCTCAATCTGCTGGCGCATATTGCCGAACTGCGGGTCGGCGGCGACGTCGGTTGGATCCCTCAGGTTGCCTGGGGCGATCTGCCGGCGATGTATTGGCGTTTTCTCACCGGGCATGATGGCAGCAACTATCCCACGATCATTCTCTGGCTGCTGCCGGCGATGTTTGTCGCCTTATGTTCACTGCTGCTGTGGCGGCGCCAGATGCCGAGAAAATATGCGCTGCTGCTGCTCGGCGGCATGCTGATCCCGGTGACGTTGGTATTCGCCATTTCCTGGCGTTCGCCGCTGTTTGTCGATCGCTACCTTTATTCCGCCGCGCTCGGCATTCCGCTGGTATTGGGCGTGCTGATCGCCGGTACGAAAAGCCGGGTGCGCGGGATCTCTTTGCTGCTGTTCTTCAGCCTGCTGTTCGGCTGCGGCGTGCGCAACGACTATCCGGTCGAGAAAGATGAATTCAAGGTGATGGTGCACTACATCAACAGTAACTATCAGCCCAACGATGCGGTGGTGGTCAGCAACATGTTCAACTACCTGAGCTATGTGTATTACAACAAGAAGGGCTATCGCGCCTTGCTGTATACCCCCGCCAGGCCCAACGGCATTTCGGGCAAGCCCAATGCCTATGGTTTCGGCACCTTTTTCCACGATCGGGCGGCGCAGACCTACGTCGATAACCTCAGTGCGTTAGCGAAAGGCTATCGCCGGGTCTGGCTGGTCAGCGGCGGGGATTTCAATCAGGACTTCGGCCGTTCGCCGCCGGGGTGGGTCAATACCGGCACCTTCAAAAGCGGCGGTTTCGAGTCGAGGCTATTCGTGGTGCCTTGAGCGGAATGTCATATTTCCCATTCGGCGTTACATCTGGCCGAGCAAACTTACGCGGGGATGACAGTTCTATACATTGGGATTGGTACTGTAGCTCTACCCGATGATGTTGTGTGTTATCCATTCCCTGTAGTGTATTACCCCATCCCTGTTAAGTTTATCCCGCCTTGTGCGGGATTTTTTTATCTGCACATACCCGGCGGCGCGTAGCGCGATTTTTTTGAATAACACCGTCAGTTTTATTCAGTATTCAGCCGTTGCGCGCTTGATTAGATTGAACGCGAGATGGGCGTCGTCGGCGCCTCTGTGCAATGAGTGGAGAATTTCTATGGCGAAGACAGTAGTGGTGTTTCATTCCGGCTACGGCCATACCGAGCGTTTGGCGAAAGTGGTGGCGGAAGGCGCAGGGGCCGAACTGATCGCTATCGATCAGGAAGGCGATATCAGCGATGAAGCGTGGCAGAAGCTGGATGAGGCGGACGCCATCATCTTTGGCTCACCGACCTATATGGGCGGCCCGTCCTGGCAGTTCAAGAAATTCGCCGACGCCAGCTCCAAAGCCTGGTTCGGCCGCAAGTGGCAGGACAAAGTGTTCGGCGGCTTTACCAACAGCGCCAGCCTGAACGGCGACAAACAGGTCACGCTGATTGCGCTGCAAACGCTGGCTTCGCAACATGGCGGCCTGTGGGTCAGCCTGGGGCTGCTGCCGGCCAACACCAAATCGGCGCAGCGTACCGATGTCAATAACCTGGGCGGTTCGGTGGGGCTGCTGGTACAGACGCCGTCGGATGCCGGCGTGGACGAGATGCTGTCGGGCGATCTGGCGACCGCCAAGCTCTATGGCCAGCGCGTAGCGGGTTTTGCCGCCAAACTGGCGTAAGGTCTTGCCGCGTGCAGCGTTCATTTTCTCTGCACATTTGGCGTGTAAGCTGCGAAATGTTATTAGCCTGCTTGGGCTAACGCTGCATTTCGTACAAATATTCCCGGTTCCTAGGCCGGGTTTTTTGTTGCTAAGGTCTGCTTAAGCTTTCGCCGCTACACTGCATGGCAGCACAGGCATGCAATGAATGGCTGTGTCGTAACTGTCGATTTGCTGTTGTTCAAGCAAGCCCGCTTTAGGCGGGCTTTTTTTGGGTTGTTATTGCACGGGCGGCCCAGTTGCAGGAAAATAATCGCGTAGTTATTCAAATATCATTCAACGAGCAATAACCACAATCTTATTAATGTAATTAACGTCGGTCGGCGGCCTATTACGCTTTGCGCTATGCTGTCAGCAGAGCTGAGCATTATTTTCCGACGGTATGCGGGGGAGTCCGCCGCCGCCACATTAGGTTAAGAAAAGTCTGTTAATTAATTGTTAATGTTTTTTATTATTGATTTGTCTGGCTTTTTTGGTTGAAATCCGGGTTGATTATCCCTCACTGGCCGGGCGAGAGAGTATGCACATTATTATTCTGGTTATTAGCAAAATATGGGCGAGGCGATGAACGCCAGAATAAATGCCAGGCATGGCCTGCCGCTTACGGTTCAGCTCATCAATCTTTTCATGCTGGCCTTTTTACTTTCCCTGGTGGGCATTCTTAGCCGGCCGATTGGCTCGCTTTCTTTATTTTGGCCGGTGAATGCGATTTTGCTCGGCCTGCTGCTGCGCAAACCCGCTTACGCCACGCCACTCGGCTGGCTCACGACCTACCTGGGCATGGTTGCCGCCGATCTCAGCACCGGCGAGGGCTGGTCTTTGGCGCTGTGGCTTAACGCCTGCAACATGTCGCTGATCGTCGTCGGTTACGGCATCATGCTGATGCTGCCGCAATCTCAACGGCGCATGGGTAAACCCCAGGCGATACTCTATATGTTCAGCGCCAGCCTGGCCGGTGCGGCGGTGGCGTCGACGCTGTCCGTGCTGCGCAACGATAGCCTGTACAACAACACGGTGGTGGTCGCCTGGCTGGCCTGGTTCAGCGAACAGTTTTCGACGACCCTGCTGCTGTTGCCGGTGCTGATGGCGGCGCCGCGGTTGAAACAGCTGTTACGCATGCAGGTGCGTTGGCGCTTGAAAGGCTGCCTGCCGCTGCTGGCGCTGCTGCTGTCGCTGGCGTTCAGCGTCTATATCGGCGGGCCGGGCGCGATCGCCTTCCCGATCCCGGCGCTGCTGTGGTGCGCGGTGCGCTACCAGCTGTTCCCGGTGACGTTGCTGACGCTGTTGACCGGTATGTCCGAGATCAGCAGCATCTCCGCCAACCTGGTGCTGTATGAAACGCCGAACAACCATAATGCCTTCCTCGACACGCTGATGTCCGCCCGATTGGGTATCGCCATGCTGGTGATGGGGCCGCTGATCCTCGCCAGTTCCATCGCGGCCAACCGTAAGCTTATGCGGCGTCTGGAGCACAGCGCCAACCACGATTTCCTGACCGGCGTGCTGGCGCGCAGCGCGATGACGCGCAAAGCGGGCGAGCTGTTGGAGCACAAGCACCGTTCCAAAGAAGCGGTGTCGTTACTGCTGATCGATATCGATCATTTCAAGCAGATCAACGATACGCACGGCCACAGCGCCGGCGATCAGGTGCTGGCGTCGTTCGCGCACATCGTGCGGCGCGAGCTGCGGCACGATCAGCTATTCGGCCGCTTGGGCGGGGAAGAGTTCGCCATCATGCTGCCGCGCGCGTTGGCGGCGCAGGGCGTGGCGCTGGGGGAGCATCTGCGCCGGCTGGTGGAGCAGACGGAGCTGCAGGCGGAAGGCAAGCAGACGTTGAAAATCACCATCAGCGTCGGCGTCGCCAGTTTGGCGATGAACGAGGTGAAATCGCTGGAGCAGTTGATGAACATGGCGGATATCGCGCTGTATCGCGCCAAATCGCAGGGGCGTAATCGGGTGGAGTCGTTCAACGTGGTGAACGGCAACAGCGTCGAGCATATCCTGTTCCGCTAACCGTTTTCAGCCTTGCCTGGGTTCGAAGCGGGTTTCGCAATTAGGGCAAATCAATATCACGTCTTGCAGCATTGCCGCGCATTTTTGCCGGGTAACATAGCCGCATTTAGGGCAGACGATTTGGGTGGAGCGGTTGATAAAACCTTTGACGCTGCTGGAATCGGACATATCAATAGCCTGTGTCAGGTGAAAACTCACGCTAACACAGGCGACGACACATTTCGTTGGTTATTTTCTGTACGCAGAGGCTTACAGGCTTTTCAGCGCCTTGATGGTCTCATCCATGTCGATCTCGTGCTCGGAGAAGGTATGGGTGGTGTTCTGGAAGGTGGTGATGGTCAGCATGCGCAGCGTTTGCATGGCCTGCGCCTGGTCTTCGGACTGCGGGCGAATGCGGTTCATCAGCAGGCCGACTGACAGCACGGTGTTCTCTTTATCCACGTCGGCTTTGACCGGCACTTCCTTGGTGAAGGTATTGAAAGACTTGATGCTGGTGATCTTGATTCTTTCGTTGGCGATGATGATGTATTTGCTGGGCGCCAACACTTTGACCGCATAAGCCGACGGGCCTTTGGTGTTGTTGGTCGGTTCGAAGGTCACCGCCGCGTTTTTCTTAATCAGCTCCGGGTTTTGCACTTTAATCACGTGAAAATAACGATTTTCTCCGTTCTCGTCGGTAATAAAGCCGAAGCCTTTGTCTTCAAAAAAAGTCGTTATCTTGCCGTTCATCGCTATTCTCACAAAAAGGTTCAATACAGCGCTTATGATAGCGCGGAATGCCTTGCAGCGACAGATTGCGCGGGCGGCATTTAGTCATGCGATAACGGCATTTAGCGGCTTCCCAGCGACATGCTATGTTCATGCTGACTTTATTCAATGCGCAAAAAGGAATAGCGATGGGCATCAAACGTCTCAATCACGCCGTGCTGTACGTCAGCGACGTGCGGCAGAGCGCCGACTTTTATCATCAGGTATTGGGCTTCAAGCTGAAGCCGTCCGACAGCCCCGATCGGGCGGTATTTACCCAGGCCGCCGACTCGGACAACGATCACGATTTGGCGTTGTTCAGCAAGAACCTGGGCCAGCAGCGCGCCGGGGTGTTTCGCGCCAACGGCGAGCCGCCGGCGGAGCATGAGCCGCCGGCCGGGCTGTATCATCTGGCCTGGGAAGTGGACAGCCTGGAAGAGCTGGAGCGCATTCGCCATCAGCTGGCCGAACGCGGCATTCTCGGGTTGGAAGAGGATCACGGCGTGCACAAAAGCATTTATGGTCACGACCCGGACGGGCTGCTGTTTGAGGTGACCTGGTTTATTCCCCCGGCGTTGCTGACCGAAGAGGACAAAAACCAGCAGGGGATCCGCCCGCTGGATTTCGCCGCCGAAAAGCGGCGTTTCGCCGGCCTCTAACTTGCTCCTGCGCGGGGCGCATCGGCGCCCCGACGCTCACAGCACTTTGTTGAGGAAGTTGACGGTGCGCGGGTGCTGCGGCTGAGCCAGCACCTGTCTGGCATCGCCCTGCTCGACGATCTGCCCGTCGACCATAAACACCACCCGATCCGCCGCTTCGCGCGCAAAGCCAATTTCATGCGTCACCACTACCAGCGTGACGCCCAGATCCGCCAACCCTTTAATCACGTCCAGCACTTCGCCGACCAGCTCGGGATCGAGCGCGGAGGTCGGCTCATCGAACAGGATCACCTTTGGGTTCAGCGCCAGCGCGCGCGCGATGGCGATGCGCTGCTGTTGGCCGCCGGAGAGGTGGCGCGGGTAGGCGTCCGCCTTGTGGCGCAGCCCGACCGTATCCAGCAGCTCATAGGCCACCGCTTTCGCCCGTTCGCGGGAGTGGATCTTGTGCACCACCGGCGCTTCGATGATGTTTTCCAGCACTGTCAGATGCGGGAACAGGTTGAAGTTTTGGAACACGTAGCCGACGTTGATGCGCTGCCGGAGGATGGCCTTTTCCTTCAGCTCGTACAGCCGGTTGCCCTTGCGGCGATAGCCGACGTAGTCGCCGTCAATGCGGATAAAGCCCTCGTCGACGCGCTCCAGATGGTTGATCGCCCGCAGCAGCGTCGATTTTCCGGAGCCGGAAGGCCCGAGGATCACGGTCACGGTGCCCGGCTGCAGCGTCAGGCTGACGTCGTCCAACGCCTTGTGTTTGCCAAAGAATTTGCTGACGTTGCTGATTTCGATCAGGCCGCGCGCCGGCACCGGGGTGAGGTTGCGTGCCGGCTGTTCGGGCAAGGCGTAATAATCAATGGCTTCAGACATGCGGGTCTCCTAACGTTTTAGCCAGCCGGCCAGTTTCTGCCAGGGCGTCGGCGGCAGTTCGCGCACCGCACCCCGGGCGAAATAGCGTTCGATGTAGTATTGGATCACCGACAGGGCGGTGGTGATGAACAGATACCAGACGGTGGCCACCATCAGCAGCGGTATCACCTGCTGGGTGCGGTTATAGATCACCTGGATGGTGTAAAACAGCTCCGGCAGCGCCAGCACATAAACGATTGAGGTGCCTTTCGCCAGACTGATGATCTCGTTGAATCCGGTCGGAATAATGGATCGCAGCGCCTGCGGCAGAATGATGCGGAAGGTGCGGCGATAGCCCGGCAGGCCCAGCGCCGCCGCCGCTTCGTGCTGGCCGTAATCCACACCCAGGATGCCGCCGCGGATGATCTCGGCGGTATAGGCGGACTGCACCAGCGTCAGACCCAGCACCGCCACGGCGAACTGGCCGAGGATATCGATGGTCGGGTAGCTGGCGAACACCACCGAGGTAAAGGGAATGCCCAGCGAGATGGCATCGTACAGATAGGAAAAGTTATACAGGATGATCAGCACCAGGATCAGCGGCAGCGAGCGAAACAGCCAGATATACCCCCAGGCCAGCGACGCCAGCAGGTAAGAGCGCGACAGCCGCGCCAGCGCCAGCAGGGTGCCGAACAGGATGCTGAACAGCGTGCCGAGCAGCGTCAGCAGTAGGGTCTGTCCCAGCCCCGCCAGCACCGCCGGGGCGAAGAACCACTCGGCGAACACGCCCCATTCCCAGCGCGCGTTGCCCGCCACCGATTGCACGATGGCGGCCAGAATAAACAGCGAAAACAGCGCGCCGATCAGCCGCAGCGGATAGCGGGCGGGCACCACTTTCAAGACTTCTTGTTTGGACATGTCATGTCTCCTGATACAGATAAAGGGGCCTTAGGCGATTTTCCTTTCCGACGCGCAACAACAGGCGTCCTCTGCAATCAGGCTTTTGCGGAACGGCAGGCGGCCATCGTAGGGCGGGCGGCTGTAAACCTCGCTGTCGACGGTGGGATCGAACTGCGGCTGATAACCGTTGCTCAGGTACAGGCCCACCGCTTCGGGCTGGCGAAAGCCGGTGGTCAGATAGAGCCGGCGATAACCCTGCGCCAGCGCCAGCGTTTCCAATTGCTGCAACACCCGTTGCGCCAGGCCCTGGCGGCGCAGATCGCCCCGCGTCCAGATACGCTTCAGCTCGGCGGTTTGCCCGTCATAGCGCTTGAAGGCGCCCATGGCGATCGGCGCACCGGCGCGCAGCAGCACGATGAAGGCGCCCTGCGGCGGCGCGTACAGGTCCAGCGGTTCCGGTTCCTGGTCACCAAAATAGTCGCCGTAGCGCTGACGATATTCGCCGAACAGCCCCTCGATCACCGGGGCGATCAGCGGGTCGGTCGGCAGCGTCTGAATGAAAGTGTCTTGCGTCATCGCGCGCTCCTAATCGCCCAGACCGGGCGGGTTGATTTCCGACTGTGCAAGGCGTTCGACGCTCTCGCCCCAGCGGTTGAGCACCTGATCGTACTGTCCGCTGCGGATCGCGCCGTTCAGCGCTTCATTCACCGCCTGCACCAGCCCGTTGCCTTTACGGGTGGTGACGGCGATGTGCGCCGCCTTGGGCCAACCGCCTTCCACCGTGCCCGCCAGCCGGGTACGGCCATTCAGCGCCGCTTTATAGGCGCCCAGCACGTTGGGCCCGAAATAGGCGTCGGCCCGGCCGGACTGGATCGCCAGCGTGGCGGCCGCATCGTCGGTCACGTAGATCGGCTGGAAGGGTTTGAGCCTCTGCTGCCGATTCTGCTTGTCCCATGCCAGCAAGATGGCTTCCTGGTTGGTGCCGGAGCCGACGATGATCTTTAATCCGGCGATATCGGCAGGCTGTTTGATCGTCGCTATCTTGCCGCCGGTTTTGACATAAAAGCCGAGCGAGTCGATGCGATAGGTAGCGAAGTCGAAGCGGGTTTTGCGCTCTTTGGTGACGGTGACGTTGGTGATGGCCGCGTCATACTTGCCCGAAACCACCCCCAGCGGCCAGTCTTCCCACGAGGTTTGCACCACGTTCAGTTCCAGCCCCAGGCTGTCGGCCACCAACTGCGCGATATCCACTTCGCTGCCGATAAGCCGCCGGTTGTCGGCGGCGAACAGCGCCAGCGGCGGCGTGTTGAGCGCGGCGATCGCGACGGTGAACCGGCCCGGCTTCACGAAGCGGAAATCGGCCGGCAGCTTGGCGATCGCCTGCGGGTTTTTCGGCGCATGGATAGGGGTTTCATTGGCCTGCAAATCGATGCCGGTGCCCGCCTGCGCGGCGCCGGTCAAGCTCAGCAAGGCCGCCACGAGAGCGGCGGTAACGGTTTTCTGCATAGCGGGTATCCCTGAAAACGATCTTATTATTGGGTGAATCTGTTCAACGGACGCTTCAGGCCCAGGTGCTCGCGCAGCGTATCGCCGTGGTACGCCTGGCGGAACAGGCCGCGCCGTTGCAGGACGGGCACCACCCGATCGACGAAGTGCCCGAAGGCGTTGGGCGTACCGCCGCTGATGATGAAGCCGTCGGTGGCTTCGCCGTCGAACCAGCGTTGCAGGCCGTCCGCCACCGCTTCCGGCGTGCCGCTGAACACCGGGCGCGGCGAGGCGGCTTCCAGCGCCACCTGGCGCAGCGTGAGGTTACGCTCGCGGGCGTTGCGCTTGATGGCGTCGGTGGTGCTGCGGAAGCTGTTTTGCCCCAGATCGCCGATGTCCGGGAAGGGCGCGTCCAGCGGATGGCGGGAAAAGTCGTAATGTTCGAAGTAGCGGCCCAGGTAGTTGAGGGCGTTCTCGATGCTGACCAGACGGGCGGTTTCCTGGTACTGGCGCTCGACGTCCGCATCGTCGTCGCCGACGATCACGCTCACGCCCTGGAAGATGCGCAGGTCGTCCGGTTCGCGCCCCTGTTCCACCAGCTGCCGCTTCACGTCCTGGTAGAAATCCTGCGCCTGCTCCAGCGTGTCGTGATGGGTGAAGATCGCATCGGCGTGCTTGGCCGCCAGCCGTTTGCCGTCTTCGGAGGCGCCGGCCTGGAACAGGATCGGGCGGCCCTGCGGCGTGCGGCCGATGTTCAACGGCCCCTGCACCGAGAAGAACTCCCCCTGATGATTGAGGGTGTGCAGTTTCCCGGCGCGGAAAAATTCGCCGCTGGCCTTATTGCGCACGAAGGCATCGTCCTCCCAGGAGTCCCACAGTCCTTTGGCGACGTCGAGAAACTCGCCGGCGATGCGGTAACGCAGGCTGTGCTCCGGGTGTTCGGCGCGCGAGAAGTTTTTGGCCGAACCTTCCAGCGGCGACGTCACCACGTTCCAGCCCGCGCGGCCGTTGCTCAGGTGATCGAGGCTGGCGAACTGGCGGGCGACGGTGAACGGATCGCTGTAGGATGTGGAGAGCGTGCCCACCAGGCCAATTTTGTCGGTGGCGGCGGACAGCGCGGCCAATAAGGTCAACGGCTCGAAACGGTTAAGAAAATGCGGAATGGACTTTTCGTTGATATATAAGCCATCGGCGACGAAGACGAAATCGAATTTCCCCTGTTCGGCTTTTTTCGCCGAGGCGATATTAAATTCGAGGTTGATGCTGGCGTCGGCGGTGGCGTCCGGGTGGCGCCAGGCGGACATATTTCCCGATGCGCCGTGCAGAATGGCGCCCAGCCGTAATTGCCGTTGATTATTCGCGTTGTCGCTCATCGTGATTATCCTGTCATGCGCCGAAAGGCGCGCGGTGTCTGATGCGTCCACTATTGATGAGCGCTGGCGGGATGTAAAACAACAAAACAGCATATTCAAATGTTGAAAACTGCAAATATCACGGCGAGCGAAAATAATAATCCCCGGCGCGGCATCAGCGGCGTCGGGGAAATACTATTTCACGTTATTCAGGCGTTGCTGAGGGCTTTTTTCGCTGCGGGGGTTAATTGCTGCAGCGTGCGCTCCGCCAGCAGCGAAAAATAGTGGGCGGCAGGAAAGAGGGCGCGCTCATCGGGATTGAAACGCGGATGGTGCAGGCCGAATTCGCTGGCGGAGCCGATGCTGACGAACGCGCCCGGCACGTGATGCAGATACAGCGCGAAATCCTCGCCGCCCATCTGCAGCTCCGCCTCTTCGACCCGGTAGCCGGCCTCGGCGGCGACGGTTTTGCTGAACGCCGCCCAATGGGCGTCGTTGATCACCGCCGGCGGCCCCGGCTGCCAGTGGAGTTCGGCCTGCGCGCCGAGCGCGGCGGCAACGCCGTCGATCACCTGGCGAATTTTATCCGGCACCTGGCGGCGCACCGCATCGCTGTGGGTGCGCACCGTGCCTTCCAGCTCGACGGTTTGCGGCAGCACGTTCCAGGTATTGCCGCCTTCGATGCGCGTCACGCTCACCACCAGCGACTCCAGCGAGCTGAAGCTGCGGCTGGGCAGCGTTTGCAGCGCGCCGACGATCTGGCTGGCGGTGACGATGGTATCGACACCCTGTTCCGGTTTGGCGGCGTGGGCGCCTTTGCCGGTAATGCGGATCTGGAAGCGATCGACGTTGGCGTAGAACGGCCCGGCGCGGGTGGCGAAGGTGCCGGTGGGCAGCTCCGGCGCATTGTGCAGGCCAAATATCGCCGCGACGTTATCCAGCGCGCCGGCGTCGATCAGGTGTCGGGCGCCGTTGAAGGTCTCTTCCGCCGGCTGGAAGAAGATGCGCACCGTACCCGCCAGTTCGGCTTCACGCGCTTTGAGCAGGTGTGCGGCGCCGAGCATCACCGAGGTGTGAAAGTCGTGCCCGCAGGCGTGCATCACGCCGCTGTTTTGCGAACTGAAGGGCACGTCGGCGATTTCGTCGATCGGCAGGGCGTCGATGTCGCCGCGCAGCGCGATGATCGGCCCCTGGCCGCTGCCGATCTCCGCCACGACGCCGGTTTTCAGCGCCAACGGCAGAAGGCGAATGCCCGCCTCTTGCAGCCAGCGGGTCAGGCGGGCGGTGGTGGCGAATTCATGATTGGAAAGCTCCGGGTTTTGGTGCAGTTCACGCCGATAGGCGATGATCTTGTCTGCCAACTGGCTGGTCATAGGCTTGGCTCACAGTGGGAAATAAACCCTAACCCTAGTGCAGGGGCCGCCGAAGCAAAAAGACCATCTGGTTATATTTCATAGCGATTGTGTCTGCACGGCGCGTCAACGATGGGGGGAAGGGGCAGGTTTAGGCGTTCGCGCGTTGTTCGCCGGCGCAGGGAGAGGATTGACCTGGAACGGTAACTTACTGCAACCGGTGTCATTCATTTACACCGGACAACACGGATTTTTTCACTCTTTATCGGATTTCTGTGATCGCGGTGGTGGACAAAATCCTGCCTGCTTGCTGTACTGTAATCGACACAGGTTTTGTGTCTTTCATTCACGTTAAAGGTAAGTTTGATGTCTAAGATTAAAGGTAGCGTTAAGTGGTTTAATGAATCCAAGGGCTTCGGTTTCATTACTCCGGAAGATGGTAGCAAGGACGTTTTCGTTCACTTCTCTGCCATCGTTAGCAACGGTTTCAAAACGCTTGCTGAAGGCCAGCGTGTAGAATTTGAAATCACGAACGGTGCCAAAGGCCCATCTGCCGCTAACGTTACTGCTATCTAAGCTGCGTAGCTGAATTTCTTAAAACCCGCTCATTGAGCGGGTTTTTTATTGGGCGCGTTATGCGTCGCTGCGGCGGGCCAACAGGCTGAACAGCAGGATGGCGATGGCGTAGCAGCCGACGATGGTCAGCGCCATCGACAGGCCCGAGGTGCCGCCCAGCCCGGTGAGCGGCACGGCGCAGGCGCCGAGCGCGAACATGCACACGCCGATCAAGGCCGACGCGCTGCCGGCTTTGTCCCCCTGGCTTTGCATCGCCAGCGACGAGGCGGTCGGGCCGACGATGCCGATCACCGCCACCGAGAAGAACAGCGGCACCAGCAACACGACCAACGGCGCATGCAGCGCGGCGGCCAACAACAGCAACAGCGATGCGACGGCCGCCAGCGTTAACCCGCCCCTCAACACCCGGCGTTCCCCCCAACGTGAACTGAGACGGCTGGCCAGCTGCGCCGCAATGATCAGCCCGACGCCGTTAATGGCGAAGCACAGGCTGAACATCTGCGGGCTGAGGCCGTAGATCTGCTGCAAGACGAAAGGCGAAGCGCCGATATAGGCGAACATGCCGGCCATTACGAAGCCCTGCGTCAGGCACAGGCCCATGAAATAGCGCTGGGTCAGCAACCCGCCGAGCGACATCAGCATCGCCAGAATGCCGCCCTGGCTGCGGCGCTCGACCGGCAGGGATTCGCGCAGCTTCAGCGCCGACAGGCTGAACAGCAGCACGGCGATGGCCGCCAGCACGCCGAAGATGCCGCGCCAGTTCATCACCTGCAGCATGACGCCGCCCAGCACCGGCGCGACGATCGGCGCCAGGCCGTTAACCAGCATCAGCAGGGCGAAGAAACGGGTCAGCTCGTGGCCGGCGTACAGATCGCGAGCAATGGCGCGGGAAATCACCGCCCCGCCGGCGCCGGCGATGCCCTGGAGCAGGCGGGCGATCAGCAGTTGGTCAATGGTGGGCGCCAGCGCGCACCACAGCGAAGCGCCGAGCAGCAGGATCAGCGACAGCAGCAGCGGGCGCATACGGCCCAGTTTGTCGCTGTAAGGGCCAAAAATCAGCTGGCCGACGCCCAGGCCGAGCAGCCCGGCGGTCAGGCTGAGCTGCGCGGCGGCGGTGGAGGTATTCAGCTCGCCCGCCATTTCCGGCAGGGCGGGCAGATAGAGATCGGTGCACAGCGGCCCCAGCGCGGCCAACAGGCCAAGCACGACGGCGTACACCAGACGTTGTCTGGCTAAGTGTTTGGTCATGGGAGATTAAGATTTCCTGAACAGGTGAGAAATGGCCTGCTGATACAGATCGCGCAGCAGGGACGCATCGGCTTTTTGCGTGGTAAGAATACGGTAACCGGTGCCTTCGCTCATGACGGCGATAAACTCCACCCGCGCGGCGATCTCTTCCGCGCTGAAATCGGGATACAGCCGCTGCAGGTTGTGGCACACGTGGCGAAACAGCCGCGCCTCCGCATCGCTGAGCAGTTTGGCCACCACCGGGTTGCGCGTGGCCTCGGCGGTCACTTCCAGCATCAGCATGTGATCGGTTTCGCTCTCGCCCGGTTGCTGAAACAGCGTGCGCGCCGCCAGCGTGCCGGCGATCAGGTTGATGTGATCGCCAAGGTTTTCCAGGCGCTGCATCTTGCTGGTGATGATGCGATTGACGATCTCTTCGATAATCGCGTCTTTATTGGCGAAATAGCGATAGATTTGCCCGACGCTGAGCTGCGAGCCCTGGGCAATCTCCGCCATGCTGGCGGCATGGAAGCCGTGGCGGCGGAAGCTGGTTTTCGCCGCTTCGACGATCTGATCGCGGCGCGCCTGCACTTTGGCCTGTTTACTGTCGTTGGGGGAGAGCATCTGCCCGATCCTTTGCTGCGCGTGAGCCGGGTTCACAATTTTGGGTGTGAACGTTCATTCTCAATTGTAGTGTAACGGATGGGGAGGACGCAAGATGAACGCGCGTTGCGGGGAAAAGGTGTTTAGGCGAACAGGTAGGCGTTGATAAAGGCGGCGACGATCAGCACGCACAGCGCAACGGCGATCGCTTCGGCGGTGGTTTTCGGCAGGCTAAACATAGCGATTTCTCATCCAGTCAGGAGTTCTGGATGAGATTATGCGCATGCAAGATTAAGGAAACATTAAGGGCTTAGCGCCCGTTGACCCACATCACCAGCATGAAGGCCAGCAGCGTCATCGCCAGCGAGCCGGCCAGATTAAGCAACATGTTGGCCAATGCCCAGCCGAAGCGGCCGTCCTGCATCAGATACACCACCTCCAGCGAAAAGGTGGAGAAGGTGGTCAGGCCGCCGCAGAAGCCGGTGGTGATCAGCAGTTTCCAGGTGGGATCCAGGTGTGTCATGCGGGTGAAAATCGCCATCGCCAGACCGATGATAAAACCGCCGATCAGATTGACCATCAGCGTCCCTAGCGGAATGTGGGCGTTCAGCGGATTCATTTTCATGCTTACCGCCCAGCGCAAAACGCTGCCGACGCCGCCGCCGATAAAGACGGCCAGTAAAGAACTCAACATGGGGCAACTCCCTTTCAAACAGAGAAATTCACGGGCTCGGAAAGGGACAGGCGTAACGCTACGCGCCTCTCTCCGAGAGGTTACGTAGACATCATCAGCCTGTGAAGGCGGTTAGGGAGGAATGTCATCTCCAGCGTGCCGCACGGCCTTTTTCACCGTACCCGATGGATGTTACACCTAACGCCGTCTATTTTGTAGTATCGACCCCCTGCGAGGTAAAACCGATGGAAATCAGAGCGGCGCGTCTGGGCGACCGGCACGCTATCGCCGAATTGATGACGGCGTTGGGCTATCCCGGCACCGAGGCGTTTCTGACGCAGCGCATGCAGCAACTGTTGGCGCACCCGGACGAGGCGCTGCTGGTGGCGGCGGACGGGGCGCAAGTGCTGGGCGTGTTGTCGCTGCATTTCCTGCCGCAGCTGGCGTTGGCCGGCGACATTGGCCGCATCAGCTATTTTTGCGTCGACGATCGGGCGCGCGGCGCGGGCGTGGGGCGGCGGTTGTTGGCGGAGGGAGAGGCGTTGGCGCACCGTCGCGGCTGCGATCGGTTGGAGGTTCATTGCCACAGTCGCCGCGAGCGGGCCCATGCGTTTTACCTGCGCGAAGGCTTTGTTGAAGCGCCGAAGTATTTTGCCAAGTTATTAAGTCAGTAAGTTACTCCCCTGGCGGCACTGCCGTTTCCAGCCGGTTGCGGCCGTTTTGCTTCGCCCGATAGAGCGCGCTGTCGGCCGCTTTCAGCCAGTCCAGATAGCCGCCCAACGCGGGGTGGTAGTTGGCGATGCCGGCGCTGATCTGCAGCCGCAGTTGCGGCGCCTCTTTGAAGCTGACCGCATCCAGCCGCTGCTGGATGCGTCGCAGGACGATTTCCGCCTGCTCGGCGTTGGTGTTCGGCAGCACCGCGCCAAACTCGTCGCCGCCGTAGCGCCCGACGATATCCACGTTACGCAAGCCGATCAGCAGCTCTTCCGCCAGCGCCGCCAGAGCCTCATCCCCCAAAGCATGGCCGAAGATGTCGTTGATGGTTTTGAAGCGGTCGATATCCATCAGGATCAGCGTGGCCTTATCCTGGTAGCGACGGCAACTGTCGAACTGACGATGCAGCAGATGCTCCCAGTGGCGACGGTTGTATAAGCCGGTCAGCCCATCGCGGGTGCTGATGCGCTGCAGCTCCTGTTTCTTTTCCGCCAGCCGCTTGGCGGTGCGGTAAGTCACCAGCCCGAGCAGCGTCGGGTAAAGGTAGATCATCGGCAGGCACAGATAGACCTGCAACGGCGTGCTGTACGGGTGAAACGGGAAGCCGAGCAGCGCGGCGGTGAACGCCGCCGTGGCCAGTTGCATGGCCAATCCTTTTACAAACAGCGTTTTGCCGGCTGAAGCGATGTTATTCATGCTCATCATCGACAGGATGACGATGGCGGGCAGCGCGTTGAACGCCATCATCGCCGCCCAGAAGCCGCCGAAAGCGGAGTCGATCAACAGGTTGCGAATTTCGGCTTTGAACGGATCTTTGGCGCGGCGGGCCAGGCGGTAGGCGAGATGCGGCCAGAGAAAGCCGTGAAAGGCCAGCAATAGCCAGACCGCCGCGGGCGGAGCCAGGGGGTAGAGCGCGGCGCAGACGCAGATAAAGCCGAGCCCCAGACCGACGGCGCGGGGCAGGTAGGTGCGTTTGGCGAAGCTGAGGCCGGATTTTCGGGCATCGAAAATGGGTGGGGCAATATACATCCGGCATCTCCCTGATGAGTATCATGGCAGCGTATCATGCGGGTGATAAACTAAGAATAGTCTGGGATTCACGTCCAGAGGCCCTGTGGCATTACTGCGACCGATCTCACTCTGTTACATGTTGCGGTTGTGCGAGCCGAAGGAAAGTCGCTAAATATTCGCAGGCAAGGTCAGTTTTTCTCGCTGTTCACGCAGCGCTCTATGATAAGAAGGTGAGTATGGAAGGTATCAGCATTACCAAACTTCTGGTGATTGCGGTGTTGGTGATTTTACTGTTCGGCACCAGCAAACTGCGTACGCTCGGCGCCGATCTTGGCGCGGCGCTGAAAGGCTTTAAAAAAGCCGTGGGCGATGACAGCACGCCGCCGGCCGCCGGCAACAACGCCGCCGAAAGCCAGTCCGCTCAGCAGAGCGTCGAAAAGAAAGACGTTTAACCCCGTCTGACTGCGCGCAATAAAAAACGGATGCCTTGCGGACATCCGTTTTTTGGCGTTTCCGCCGTCTATAGCGTAACAAACTATTACGCGTTATTTCACTTCCATCCCTTTGGCCTGCAGATCGGCGTGGTAAGACGAACGCACGAACGGGCCGCAGGCGGCGTGGGTGAAGCCCATCGCCATCGCTTCTTCTTTCATCTCGTCAAACTCGGCAGGGCTGACGTAGCGCTGCACCGGCAGGTGGTGACGGCTCGGCTGCAGGTACTGACCCAGCGTCAGCATGGTCACGCCGTGGCGACGCAGATCGCGCATCACTTCAATGATTTCCGCGTTGGTTTCGCCCAGGCCGACCATCAGGCCGGATTTGGTCGGGATATCCGGGTGCGCTTCTTTAAAGCGCTCCAGCAGCTTCAGCGACCATTCGTAGTTGGCGCCCGGACGCACCTGGCGGTAGACGCGCGGCACGTTTTCCAGGTTGTGGTTGAATACGTCCGGCGGCGTGGCGGTGAGGATCTCCAGCGCGCGGTCCATACGGCCGCGGAAGTCCGGCACCAGCGTTTCAATTTTGATGTTCGGGCTTTTGGCGCGGATGGCGGAGATGCAGTCGGCAAAGTGCTGAGCGCCGCCGTCGCGCAGATCGTCGCGGTCAACCGAGGTGATCACCACGTAACGCAGCGCCATGTCGGCGATGGTTTGCGCCAGCTTTTCCGGCTCGTTGGCGTCCGGCGCGATCGGGCGGCCGTGGGCCACGTCGCAGAACGGGCAGCGGCGGGTGCAGATGGCGCCGAGGATCATAAAGGTGGCGGTACCGTGGTTGAAACACTCGGACAGGTTAGGGCACGAGGCTTCCTCACAGACGGAGTGCAGGCCGTTCTTGCGCATCGCGGCTTTGATGCCCTGAATGCGCGTTGAGTCGGCAGGCAGTTTGATCTTCATCCACTCGGGTTTACGCAACAGCTCCTGCCGTTCGGTGACCACCGTTTTGACCGGGATCAGCGCCATTTTGTCAGCATCGCGGTATTTGACGCCGCGTTCCATCTGAATTGGTTTACTCATAATCGTGCAGGTTCCAGTTACGAAGCTCGACCGTCTGGTAGCCGAGTAAATGAACAAATTCCTGTACCAGGATTGGGTGTATGTCTTCAATGCCAACGCCGGGCGCCAGCGCGCTGACCTGCGTCATCTGCATACCGGCGTAACCGCAAGGGTTGATGCGTTGGAAGGGGCTGAGATCCATCGCCACATTCAGGGCCAGGCCGTGGAATGAGCTGCCTTTGCGGATCCGCAAACCCAACGAACAGATTTTCTGCTCCCCCACGTACACGCCGGGCGCATCCGGACGGGCGCGCGATGCGAGGCGGAAGTGGGCGAGAGTGTTGATAACCGTATCTTCTATCGCCGTGACCAATTGACGTACGCCGACCTTGTTGCGTTTCAGATCGACCATCACGTACATCACCTGCTGACCCGGCCCGTGGTAGGTCACCTGGCCGCCGCGATCGCTCTGGACAACCGGGATGTCGCCGGGCATCAGCACATGTTCGGCTTTGCCGGCCTGACCCTGGGTGAACACCGGGTGATGCTGCACCAGCCACAGCTCGTCCGGCGTGGTCTCGGTACGACTGTCGGTGAAGTTATGCATGGCTTGGGATACAGGCGCGTAGGGCTGCAACCCCAGCTGACGCAAAATGATCTTGTCTGGTTGCAAAAGAGTCATCGTCAGGTTACAGAAGTGGTAAAGCCATTATACCGGGCGCTCCGGCCTGCGACCAGCCTTTCGCTGACCAAAAATGCGCAACCCGGGAAGACGCTGCGCCATCCCGGGTTGATAAGCAGGGGTTTATGCTGGAATTACAGCACCATGCGAACAATTTCAATGTTGCCCAACTCTTCGTACAGGGTTTCGACCTGCTCGATGTGAGTGGCATTGATGGTGATGGAGACGGAGTGGTAGTTGCCTTTGCTGCTTGGCTTGACCTGCGGGTTGTAATCGCCCGGCGCATGGCGCTGCACCACTTCAACCACCTGGTCAACCAGCTCAGGCTGCGCCAGGCCCATTACCTTGTAGGTAAACGAGCAAGGGAATTCGAGCAGTTCGTTCAGTTTAGTTTTTTGCATGTGCGTGCGCTCCAGAGTGCTAGCTAATCTATAAAGTATAACTCCCGCCGGGGCGGGAGTTAGTGTTATTCACTATATGGGGACGATTTCGCCCGTTTCAACCGTTAACCGAACCAGTGGTGGAACATCAGTTTGATGTAGTCCACGATGCGGCTGAAGAAACCGCCTTCTTTCACTTCGTTCATCACCACCAGCGGACGCTGGTCGATGGTTTTGCCGTCCAGCTGGAAGTTGATGCTGCCCACCACCTGGTTTTTCGCCAGCGGCGCGTGAATTTCCGGGGTGTTCAGCACGTAGCTGGCCTTCAGATCTTTCATGCGGCCGCGCGGGATGGTCAGGTAGACGTCTTTGTCCACGCCCAGCTCAACGCGGTCGGCATCGCCGAACCAGACCGGCTCGGAGGCGAACTCTTTACCGACTTTCAGCGGCGCCACGGTTTCAAAGAAGCGGAAGCCCCAGGTCAGCAGTTTCTTGCTCTCGGCTTCGCGGCCTTTGTAGGTGCGGCCGCCCATTACGGCGGAGATCAGACGCATCTGGCCTTCGGTCGCCGAAGCCACCAGGTTGTAACCCGCCGCATCGGTGTGGCCGGTTTTGATGCCGTCGACGTTCAGGCTGTTATCCCACAGCAGACCGTTGCGGTTCATCTGGCGGATGTTGTTGAAGGTGAACTCTTTTTCTTTGTAAATCGCGTACTCTTCCGGCACGTCGCGGATCAGCGCCTGGCCGATCAGCGCCATGTCGCGCGCCGAGCTGTACTGGCCCTGGGCATCCAGGCCGTGTACCGTCTGGAAGTGGGTGTTCTGCAGGCCCAGCTTGCTGACGTAGGTGTTCATCAGGTTGACGAACGCGTCCTGGCTGCCGGCGACGTAGTCGGCCATCGCCACGCAGGCGTCGTTACCGGACTGCAGGTTGATGCCGCGGGTCAGTTTGGAGACCGGCACGCGATCGCCCGGCTTCAGGAACATCAGCGAGGAGCCTTTGAACACCGGGTTGCCGGTCGCCCAGGCGTCCTGGCCGACGGTCACCAGATCGTCCTGGCCGATTTTGCCCGCTTTCAGCGCCTGGCCGATGACGTAGCTGGTCATCATTTTGGTCAGGCTGGCCGGATCGCGACGCGCATCGGCGTTCATCTCGGCCAGCACCTTGCCGGAGTTGTAATCAATCAGGATGTACGCTTCCGCATCGATCTGCGGGACACCTGGGATCATGGTTTTGATGTTAACGTCATCGGCGTGCGCAACGGAGGCTGCGCTCATTGCGATAACGGTGCCGAGGGCGATGCTTTTGATTAAGCGAAAAGAAGTTACTTGTTTCATGATCGGGACTACAACATCCGTGAAAGTAAAGTTAAAAAACGAGCCACACTATAGCAGATGCGATCCCGGCAGGCATTACCCATTCATCTGACTAATTGCGGTTAGTGCCCTTTTAGCTGCAAGAAAATGTTTCAGCTAAATAACCGCTTATCGGCCGTGAATGCCCGCCGGGCTTAACGCTCAGGGTGCAGCAGTAACGAAAGACTGTTGTTGCGCTTCGCTCGCCAGGCGTTGCTGCAGCTGGGCCGCCTGTTGACGGCTGCTGAACGGGCCAAGCTGGACGCGGTAAACGTTGCCGTTAGCCGCCACTTTGCCCGGGACGCCAAACTGTTGGCTCAGGCTCTGTTGCCAGCTCTGGGCGCGTTCGGCGCTGCTCAGCGCGCCGACCTGCACCACGTAGCCGCCGGAAGAAGCGGCAGCAGCCGTGCCGACAGCCGCCGCGCCGGCCGCGACCGGTGCGGCTACCGTGGCGGCTTCAGGTTCGGAACCTTCCAGCACCCCGGCCGGCACCGCGCTCGGCGCGCCGAGGAAACCGCTGCGGCCGTTGGCGGCATTGCCGCCGGCAGCTGGGGCGCTGTTGTCGTCGGTGCGCAGAGTGCTGTTATCGATCGGGCGCACCGCCGCGCCGCTGGCGATCGGCGCCTCCTGTTGAATAGGGGTGCCCATGCCGCTGGAGCCGAGATCCGGGCGCGCCGGCAGGGCGTAGCTCTGTTTCGCCACGATGGTGCCGATGGTGCCGGGGCCGCTCAGCGTGCCGTCCGGCGCCACGTTGATGAAATCTACCTTGACCTTGGTGTTGTTGGACAGGTTGAGGCGGTCGGCGGCGGCTTTCGACAGATCGATGATGCGGCCCTTGGTGTATGGCCCGCGATCGTTGACGCGCACCACCAGCTGACGGCCGTTGGCCAGGTTAGTGACGCGCACATAGCTTGGGATTGGCAGGGTCGGATGCGCCGCCGTCAGGCCGTTGGGGTCAAACTGCTCGCCCAGCGCCGTGGTGTTGCCGTTGGCCTCTTCGCCATACCAGGCCGCCAGGCCGGTCTGCGAGAAGTTCTGCGGATCTTTTACGATGCGGTAAGTATCGCCATTAACCTTATAATCCTGCATGTTATTAGGGTTATAGGGTTCATATTGAGGCTCGACGCCGCCGATTTCCACCACCGGGCCTTTGTACGGCTGCGGAGGGGCTTGCTGTTCCGTGGTCGGGGCGGTACAGGCGGAGAGCAACACCGCCGCGACGCCGATCCAAAGCCATTCCTTACGCATTACTCACCTCTTATAAACTTTTAGACAGCATTTTCCGATGCGTGTGGATCGACATGATGATGCCGAAACCGGCCATCAACACTATCAGTGCCGAACCCCCGTAACTGACCAGAGGCAAAGGTACGCCAACTACCGGCAAAATGCCACTGACCATACCGATGTTAACAAAGACATAAACGAACAAAATCAGCATCAAGCCGCCGACCATGACGCGGCCAAAGGTGGTTTGCGCCTTGGCGGCGATCATCAGCCCGCGGATGATCACCAGCAGGTAAAGCGCCAGCAGCACCAGCACCCCGATCAGCCCCAGCTCTTCGGCCAGGACGGCGAAGATAAAGTCGGTATGGCGCTCCGGCAGAAACTCCAGCTGTGACTGGGTGCCGTGCAGCCAGCCCTTGCCGGACAGGCCGCCGGAGCCGATGGCGATCTTGGATTGAATGATGTGATAACCGGCGCCGAGCGGGTCGCTCTCCGGATCGAGCAGCATCATGACGCGGTCGCGCTGATAGCCGTGCATCAGGAAGAACCACAGCACCGGGATGAAGGCCGCCAGCGCGACGGCGGCGACGGCGATCAGCTTCCAGCTCATGCCGGACAGGAACAGTACGAACAGGCCGGAAGCGGCGATCAGGATCGAGGTGCCCAGATCCGGCTGCGCGGCCACCAGCAGCGTCGGCAGGAAGATCAGCACCAGCGCGATGGCGGTGTTTTTCAGCGAAGGCGGGCAGACGTCGCGGTTCATAAAGCGCGCCACCATCAGCGGCACGGCGATCTTGGCGATTTCCGACGGCTGGAAGCGCACTACGCCGAGATCCAACCAGCGCTGCGCGCCTTTACTGATCTGGCCGAAGGCGTCCACCAGGATCAGCAAAATCACGCAGAAAATATACAGATAGGGCGCCCAGCTTTCGTACACGCGCGGCGGGATCTGCGCCATGACGGCCATCACGATCAGCCCCATGACGATCTGCCCGATCTTGCGCTCCATCATGCCGATGTCCTGGCCGCTGGCGCTCCACATCACGAAGGCGCTGTAGACCAACAGGGCCAGGATCAGCAGCAGGAACGTCGGGTCGATGTGGATTTTGGTCCAGATCGAGCCTTTTTGTTGGCTTTCAGTCATGTTCTACCTTAGTCACCTTCTACGCCAGGCGGCAGCGGGGCCTCGCTTGGCAATTGCGTATTGTTGTCGCCCAGCAGAATGTGGTCGAGGATCTGGCGGGTGATGGTCCCCACCGCCGGACCGGAGCCGCCGTTTTCCAGAATGATGGCGACCGACACCGTCGGGTTGTTGAACGGTGCGAAGGCGGTCATCAGTTTGTGATCGCGCAGGTGCTCCGCCAGTTTGTGGGCGTTGTAGGTTTCATAGCCGAATACCTGTGCGGTACCCGATTTCGCCGCGGCTTTATAAGGTGCGTCCGCAAAGTATTTGCGCGCCGTCCCGTTCGGACGGTTGGCCACACCGTACATGCCGTCTTTGGCAATTTCCCAGAAGCCGGAGTGAATATCGCCGATCTGCGTGTTTTCTTCCTGTTTGAACGGCACCAGCGCGCCGTTGATGCGGGTGCTCTGCAGCAGGTGCGGCGTTTTGACGGTGCCGTCGTTGATCAGGGTGTTCAGCGCCTTGGCCATCTGGATCGGCGTCGCGGTCCAGTAACCCTGGCCGATGCCTACCGGAATGGTGTCGCCCTGATACCACGGTTTTTTATAGCGTTTCTGCTTCCATTCGCGCGTCGGCATCAGGCCGGAGCGCTCTTCGGACAGATCGATGCCGGTGTACTGGCCGTAACCGAATTTGGTCAGCCAGGTCGACAGCCGATCGATCCCCATGTCATAAGCGACCTGGTAGAAATAGGTATCTGCGGACTCTTCCAGCGCCTTGGTGACATTCAGGCGGCCGTGGCCCCATTTCTTCCAGTCGCGAAAGCGTTTTTCCGAGCCGGGCAATTGCCACCAGCCGGGATCGAACACCACGGTGTTTTTGGTGATCACCCCGGCGCTCAGCGCCGACACCGCGATATAAGGCTTCACCGTCGAGGCGGGCGGGTAGACCCCCTGGGTGGCGCGGTTGATCAGCGGGCGATTCGGATCGTTCAGCAACCCCTGATAGTCCTTGCTGGAAATGCCGTCGACGAACAGGTTCGGATCGTAGCTCGGGTTGGAGACCATCGCCAGGATGGCGCCGGTGCGCGGATCGCTCACCACCACCGCGGCGCGGCTGCCGACCAACAGCTGTTCGATATAGCGCTGCAGGTTAAGATCGAGCGTCAGGTAGACGTCCTGACCGGCGGAAGGCGGCTGTTCGTGCAATTGGCGGATCACCCGGCCGCGGTTGTTGACCTCGACCTCTTCATAGCCGGTTTTGCCGTGCAGCGTGTCTTCGTAATAGCGTTCGATGCCCAGCTTGCCGATATCGTGGGTGGCGGCGTAGTTGGCCAGTTTGCCGTCTTTGTCCAGCCGCTCGACGTCGCGGTCGTTGATCTTCGACACGTAGCCGGTGACGTGGGTGAGGGCGGAGCCGTAGGGGTAGTAGCGGCGCTGGTAGCCTTTCACTTCCACACCCGGGAAGCGGAACTGATTGACCGCAAAACGGGCGACTTGCACCTCGGTCAGCGCGGTTTTCACCGGAATGGAGACGAAACGGCGCGAGCGCTTGCGCTCTTTTTCGAAATTGGTGATGTCGTCATCGGTCAAGTCGACCACCGGGCGCAGCGCCTGCAGCGTGGCTTTGAGATCGTCGACCTTTTCCGGCATCAGTTCCAGCTGATAAATGGTGCGGTTGAGCGCCAGCGGAGTGCCGTTGCGATCGTAGATAATGCCGCGGCTGGGCGCGATGGGCACCAGCTTGATGCGGTTTTCGTTGGAGCGGGTGCGGTAATCCTCGACGCGGACCACTTGCAGATTATACAGGTTGGCGATCAGGATGCCGGACAGCACCAGGATGACCAAGAACGCCACCAGGGCGCGGCGTACAAACAGGGCGGATTCAGCCGTATAGTCGCGAAAAGGGTTACGTTCTATTTTCATCCCGCTGCTTTATTTCACTCTGTCACGGTCACCACCGGCTATTCCCGGTGGTAAGGATGATTTGTAGTAATACTCCAGGCGCGGTAGAGGCTTTCGGCCACCAGGACGCGCACCAAAGGATGCGGCAGTGTCAACGGAGAAAGCGACCAACTCTGCTCGGCAGCGGCTTTGCAGGCGGGCGCCAGCCCTTCCGGGCCGCCGATCAGCAAGCTGACGTTGCGGCCATCCTGCTTCCAGCGCTCAAGCTGCTGCGCCAGCTGCGGCGTTTCCCACGGCGTGCCTGGGATATCCAGCGTAACGATGCGGTTGCCTTTGCCCACCGCCGCCAGCATTTGTTCGCCTTCCTTGTCCAGAATGCGTTTGATGTCGGCGTTTTTGCCGCGTTTGCCGGCCGGGATCTCGGTCAGCTCAAACGGCATATCTTTGGGAAAGCGGTGCAGGTAATCCATAAAGCCGGTTTGCACCCAGTCTGGCATTTTGGTGCCGACCGCCACCAATTGCAGTTTCACCGCTTAGCTCCAGAGTTTTTCCAGCTCGTACAGGCGACGGCTTTCTTCCTGCATCACGTGCACGATCACTTCGCCCAGATCGACCACGATCCAGTCGGAGGCTTCCTGACCTTTCATGCCAAACAGCTCCATGCCTGCGGCGCGGGATTCCTGCACCACGTGGCTGGCGATCGACATCACGTGGCGAGTCGACGTACCGGTGCAGATGATCATGCAATCGGTGATGCTGGATTTGCCCTGTACGTCCAGAGCGACAATGTCTTGGCCTTTGAGGTCATCGATTTTATCAATGACGAAATCTTGGAGCGCTTTACCTTGCAAAGGTTCCCCCTCGGGTATGTTCTGTTCAGTCGGCTGCGGCGGGCAAAATGCGCGCGCCGCGGCGTAACCGGATAAAGGTTTCGGCAGGCTGCCGCTGAAAGCCAGCTAACTGGTGACTGCCCGGCCAGCTAAGGTTTCCGGGGTTTTCAGCGGATACCTGAAAAATAGCGGCGCAGTATATCACGCACCTTTCGCTAGCGATATAAACCCTGCAACTCGATATAGCGCTGCACCGGGCGCGGCAGCAGATCGTCGCAGTTGAGGCCCTGATGGCGGCGCTGGCGGATCTCGGTGGCGGAAATTTCCAGCTCCGGCGTATCGGCCAGATAGATATGGCCGTGCGGGCGGCGGCTGAGCAGCGCCGGGTCGGCGGTGCGATGACGTTCCAGCCACTGCTGCAGTTCCGGCGTGTCCATGCGATCGTTATAGCCCGGGCGCGCCAACACCAGCAGATGGCAGACGTCCAACAGCGCCTGCCAGCGATGCCATTTATGCAGCGTCAGCAGCGAGTCCTGGCCAATAATAAACGCCAGCGGCTGGGCGGCGCCACGCTCTTTACGAATCGTTTCCAACGTCTCGATGGTGTAGGAGGGGGTGGTGCGATGCAGTTCGCGATCGTCGACCGCGAACAGCGGATTGCCGGCGATCGCCAGCTCGACCATCTTCAAGCGCTGCTGTGCGTTGGCCTCGGGCTGCGGGCGGTGCGGCGGCACGTGGTTAGGCAGCAGCGTAACGCGATTCAGGCCCACTTCTGCGGCCAGCGCCTCCACCGGCCGCAGATGGCCGTAGTGGATCGGATCAAAGGTGCCGCCAAACAGTGCGTGCAATACGGTGGGGTGTTCCGGATTAGTGGGCATCGGTAAAACTCGTGGCCAGGGGTTTGCCGCACAGCAGCATCGACAGGGTTTCCAGTTCCGGCCAGACTGACTGGCCATAGTCCTGCTTGAGGGTCAGCTCGATTTGCGTCAGCAGCTGTATCGCTTGCTGCAGCTGGGCGCCGGACAGGCGTTGCAGCGCCTGAGTGACCAGCGGGCGGCGGTTCTGCCAGACCTTGTGCTGATCGAACAGCGTGCGCAGCGGCGCGGACGCCATGCGGCGCTGCAGCGTCAGCAACAGCAGCAGTTCGCGCTGCAGGGTGCGCAACAGGATCACCGGCTCGACATCCTCTTGCTGCAGCTGCTGTAAAATATGCCAGGCGCGCTTGCTCTTGCCGGCCAGCAAGGCGTCCAGCCAGTGGAACGGCGTGAAGTGGGCGGCGTCGTTCACCGCCTGCTCGACGCGCGGCAGGGTGAGCTTGCCGTCCGGGTGCAGCAGCGACAGCCGCTCCAGCGCCTGCGACAGCGCCAGCAGGTTGCCTTCGTAGCAGTAGCACAACAGCTGATTGGCCGCGTCGTCCAACTCCAGCTTCATCGCCTTGGCGCGCGTGGCGACCCAGCGCGGCAGCTGTGCCTGCTCCGGCGTCTGGCAACTGACGAGGGCGCCGTGCGGGCTGAGCGCCTTGAACCAGGCGCTGTTTTCCTGCGCTTTGGTGAGGCGCGGGCCGCGCAGGATCAGCAGAATATCCTCGTGCAGCAGGGTGGCGAGCTTGGTCAGCTGTTCACCGATCGGCGCCGTCGGGCCGTTTTCCGGGAAAATCAGCAGCAGCGTCTGGCGGCTGGCGAACAGGCTCATCGCCTGGCAGATGCCGAAGATGGCGTCCCAGTCGGTGTGGGCGTCGAGGGAAATGCTGTAGTGCTCGCTGAACTGCTGCTGTTGCGCGGTCTGCCGGAGCAGATCCTGGCTTTCCTGCAGCAGCAGCGGTTCATTGCCGCTCAATAAATAACAAGCGCGCAGCCCCTCTCGGAGCTGCGCGGCAAGTTGTTCCGGATAAATGCGGATCATTGTGCGGTTTGGCTTGCCGCTCGTTCGCCGACGGCAGCGGCTTTCTGCCGGTTTTCTTCTTCCGCCGCGTGCACGGTCAGCAGTTTGCGCACCAGCTGTTGCGCCGCCTGCTCACGCATTTCCTGGCGAATGATCTCCTGCTCGGAGTCTTTGGCCAGCGCGGTCAGCGGGTTGTCGAAGAACGAACGGAACACTTTCACCGACAGCGGATACAGGTCGTGCCCCGGGATCAGCACCTGGGCCTGCACGGTCAGCACCAGCTGATACTCGGCGGTTTTACCGTCCTGGAAGATCGAGGCGGTATCCTGGCTTTCCGTCGCGCCGACGATGCGCAGAGAAGGCACGTCTTTACGCTTCGGATCGCTGACGATGGTCACGGCGTTCAAACGCAGTTGCTCACGCACCGCGCGCGTCAATGGCCCGTAAGGATCCGAACTGTCCAGGATCAGCGTTTTCATTTCATTAGGCACCTGCGTGGTGCCACGCAGGTGAAAACCGCAGCCGGCGGTGACCAGCACCGCCAACCCCAGCAACAGCGTCAGAATACGTTGTCGCACAACTCCTCCTTGTGTTAACCCACAACCAGGTTAAGCAGTTTGCCCGGAACATAGATCACTTTGCGAATCGTGACGCCGTCCAGATATTTAGCCACCAGATGCTCTTCGGCAGCGCGCGCACGCACTTGCTCTTCGGTCGCATCGGCAGATACGGTGATTTTAGCGCGAACCTTGCCGTTCACCTGCACCACCACCAGCTTGGAGTCCTCGACCATCGCCTGCTCGTCGGCAACCGGCCATGGCGCGGTGTCCACGTCGCCTTCGCCGCCCAGCGCCTGCCACAGGGCGAAGCACACGTGCGGGGTGAACGGATACAGCATGCGAACGACGGCCAGCAGCGCTTCCTGCAGCAGCGCGCGATCCTGCTCGCTCTCCTGCGGCGCGCGGGCCAGTTTGTTCATCAGCTCCATCACGGCGGCGATCGCGGTGTTGAAGGTCTGGCGGCGGCCGATATCGTCGGTCACTTTGGCGATGGTTTTGTGCAGATCGCGGCGCAGCGCTTTCTGCTCTTCGTTCAGCGACGCCACGTCCAGCGGCTGCACCGCGCCTTTTTCCACGTGATCGTAGGCCAGTTTCCATACGCGCTTCAGGAAGCGGTTAGCCCCTTCCACGCCGGATTCCTGCCACTCCAGCGTCATTTCTGCCGGTGAAGCGAACATCATGAACAGACGCACGGTGTCCGCGCCGTATTTTTCCACCATCTCCTGCGGGTCGATGCCGTTGTTCTTCGACTTCGACATTTTGCTCATGCCAGCATAGACCAGTTCACGGCCTTGCGGATCGGTGGCCTTGATGATGCGGCCTTTGTCATCGCGCTCGACGGTGGCGTCAACCGGGGATACCCAGACGCGCTCGCCGCTGTTGCCGGTGTAGTAGAAGGCGTCGGCCAGCACCATGCCCTGACACAGCAGGCGCTTGGCCGGCTCATCGGAATCCACCAGGCCCGCATCGCGCATCAGCTTGTGGAAGAAGCGGAAGTACATCAGGTGCATGATGGCGTGCTCGATACCGCCGATATATTGATCGACCGGCAGCCAGTAGTTGGCGGCGGCCGGATCCAGCATGCCCTGGTCGTACTGCGGGCAGGTATAGCGCGCGTAGTACCAGGAAGACTCCATAAAGGTGTCGAAGGTGTCGGTTTCGCGCAGCGCCGGCTGGCCGTTGACGGTGGTCTTCGCCCACTCAGGGTCGGCCTTGATTGGGCTGGTGATGCCGTCCATGACCACGTCTTCCGGCAGGATCACCGGCAGTTGGTCTTCCGGCGTCGGCATCACGGTGCCGTCTTCAAGGGTCACCATCGGGATTGGCGCGCCCCAGTAACGCTGACGGGAAACGCCCCAGTCGCGCAGACGGTAGTTGACCTTGCGCTGGCCGACGCCTTTGGCGACCAGTTTGTCGGCGATGGCGTTAAAGCCCGCTTCGTTGTCCAGACCGTCAAACTCGCCGGAGTTGAACAGCACGCCTTTGTCGGTCATCGCTTCGGCGCTCACGTCAGGCTGGCTGCCGTCGAGGTTCAGGATCACCGGTTTGATCGGCAAATCATATTTGGTGGCGAATTCCCAGTCGCGCTGGTCGTGCGCCGGCACCGCCATCACGGCGCCGGTGCCGTATTCCATCAGCACGAAGTTGGCGACCCACACCGGCAGCTTCTCGCCGCTCAGCGGGTGGACAACGAACAGGCCGGTCGGCATGCCTTTCTTCTCCATCGTCGCCATTTCGGCTTCGGCCACTTTGGTGTTGCGGCATTCGTCGATGAAGTCGGTCAGCGCCGGGTTGTTGCGCGCGCCCTGTTGCGCCAGCGGGTGGCCCGCGGCGACCGCCACGTAGGTGGCGCCCATGAAGGTGTCGGGACGGGTGGTGTAAACCGTCAGCTTCTCTTCGCTGCCAGCCACGTCGAAGGTGATTTCCACGCCTTCGGAGCGGCCAATCCAGTTGCGCTGCATGGTTTTCACCTGCTCCGGCCAGCTTTCCAGCGTGTCCAGATCGTTCAGCAGCTGATCGGCGTAGGCGGTGATTTTGATGAACCACTGCGGGATCTCTTTACGCTCGACCTTGGTGTCGCAGCGCCAGCAGCAGCCGTCGATAACCTGTTCGTTGGCCAGCACGGTCAGATCGTGCGGGCACCAGTTCACCGCCGAGGTCTTCTTGTAGACCAGGCCTTTTTCATACAGCTTGGTGAAGAACCACTGTTCCCAGCGGTAGTATTCCGGCTGGCAGGTGGCGATTTCGCGATCCCAGTCGTAGCCGAAGCCCAGCAGTTTCAGCTGGTTCTTCATGTATTCGATGTTGTCGTAGGTCCACGGGGCCGGCGCGGTGTTGTTTTTCACCGCCGCGCCTTCCGCCGGCAGGCCGAACGCATCCCAGCCGATCGGCTGCAGTACGTTTTTGCCCAGCATGCGCTGATAGCGCGAGATCACGTCGCCGATAGTGTAGTTACGAACGTGGCCCATGTGCAGTCGGCCGGACGGGTAAGGCAGCATGGATAGGCAGTAGTACTTTTCCTTGCTGTCGTCTTCGGTAACTTTGAAAGTCTGCTTCTCTTGCCAGTGAAGCTGTACGTTCGATTCTATGTCTTCTGGACGGTATTGCTCTTGCATGGCGGCCGGTGGTCCTGTAGGTGTAAACCGTTGCCCCGGTCAGAGGCAACACAATGAACATTTAGTATTCGTAGATCCGCATAGCATAGCTGATAAGACCTCCCGGCAACAACTCCAAGCGCCTGACTCGGCGCATTTAAAAAAAACGCCGCCATGACGCGGCTCACAACCTGCGGATCCCGCGTCTTGCCAAGTGACATCAGTCATTTACGGCTAAAGTAAGAACAAGTAGCTTAAGGGTATCCCCATGGCCAAGTCCGGCGCAGCGTTTATCGAGGAGAGTCTATGAACAAGGTTGCTCAGTATTACCGCGAATTGGTGGCATCGCTGACCGAACGTCTGAAAAACGGCGAACGCGATATCGACGAACTGGTGGCCAGCGCGGAGCGGCGGTTGAACGAGGCCGAAGATCTGACCCGCGACGAGGTGCGGCAGGTGACGCAGGCGGTGCGGCGCGATCTGGAAGAGTTCGCCCGCAGCTATCAGGAAAGCCGGGACGAGTTTACCGACAGCGTGTTTATGCGGGTGATCAAAGAGAGCCTGTGGCAGGAACTGGCGGATATCACCGACAAAACCCAGCTGGAGTGGCGCGAGGTGTTCAAGGATGTCAGCCACCACGGCGTTTACCACAGCGGTGAAGTGGTGGGGCTGGGCAATCTGGTGTGCGAGCAGTGCCATTACCACCTGGCGTTCTACACGCCGGAGGTGCTGCCGCTTTGCCCGAAATGCGGTCACGACCAGTTCCAGCGCCGGCCGTTTGAACCTTGATGACGTTCCCCGCCAGGGCGGAGAACGCTAAGGCCGGCGTTTAACGGAACAGTTTCTTCAGCAAGTTGCTCAGGAAACCGCCGCTGACGGCTGCCGGGGCGGCTTGCGCCTGCGCCGGTGCGCTGGCTGGTACGGCGACGCCGGCCGGGATTTTCTGCGCGACCGCGATGCGGCTGTCCTGAGCGGCTTTCTCTGCCGCTTCCGGGCCGTAGGCGAAGCCTTCCGCCAGTACGAATTCAACGTCGGTGATGCCGATAAAGCCCAGGAACAGCTTCACGTACGGCGTGATCAGATCCGTCGGCGTGTCGGCGTGGATGCCGCCGCGGCTGGAGATGACGATCGCTTTTTTGCCCGTCACCAGCCCTTCGGCGCCGGCGGAGGTGTAGCGGAACGTCTGACCGGCGCGGGCGATCAGATCGAAGTAGATTTTCAGCTGCGTTGGAATGTTGAAGTTGTACATCGGGGCGCTGATGATCAGCGTGTCGTGCGACTTCAGCTCGGCAATCAGCTCATCGGACAGCGCCAGGGTGCTCTGCTGATGCGGCGTCAGCGGTTTGTCGCCGGCGGTAAAGCCAGCCATCACTTCGCCATCCAGCTCCGGCAGCGTTGGGTTGGCCAAGTCGCGCACGGTGAAGGTGTCTTCTGGGTGAGCTTCACGCCATTGTTCAACAAAAAAATCGACTAATTTTCCAGACTGGGAATATTCACCCAGAATACTTGATTTCAGGACCAGTACGCGGCTCATTGGCTTATCTCCAGGCGAAGTGTAATCGGTAACGATGTCAATCGGTGTAAACGCATGGTAGAGGCAAGCCATCAACAGTGATAGCGCAAAAATTCGCTGAGTTAAATCAAAAAAATTGAATGAGGGCGCGAGCGCGCCCCGAGAGGATTAATAACGCGCGACGCGCTCGGCCAGCAGATCGATAAAGCCTGCGCGATCGATGCCGGTCAGCACTTCCACGTTGGCCGCGTTGCCGGTTTGCTGGAAATAGTCCACCACCGTCATGCCGACGGTGTACTCCCCTTTGGTTTCCACACCGACCCAGCGTTCAACGCCGGTAAACAGCTGCGGCGCCAGCAGCCAGGCGATGGTGCAGGGATCGTGCATCGCCGCGCCAGGCAGGCCGCGCGGGTGGCTGAGATACAGCGGCAGGTAAAAATCGAGCATCTCCGCCACCGCCTGCGCGACCGGATTGGCTATCTGACGAATGCGCTCGATATCCTGCGGCAGCACCAGCGCCTGATGGGTGACGTTCAGCCCAGCCATGGTCAGCGGCACGCCGGATTTCAACACCATCTCGGCGGCTTCGGGATCGACGAAGATATTGAATTCCGCCACCGGCGTGGTATTGCCGGCATTCATGCCGCCGCCCATAAACACGATGCGCTCGATACGGCTTTTCAGCTCGGCGTGCTGGGCCAACAGCAGGGCGATGTTGGTCATCGGGCCGGTCACCACCAGGGTGATTGGCTGCGGGCTGGCGCGCAGCAGGTCGGCGATCAGCTCGACGGCGCCGCGGGGATCGGGTTTGAGGGCCGGCGTCGGCAGGTGGGTGTTGCCCATGCCGGTTTTGCCGTGGACATAGTCGGCGATCACCAGCTCGCGCATCAGCGGGCGAGCGGCGCCGGCGGCGACAGGGATGTCCTCGCGCTGCATCAGGGTCAACAGACCCAGCGCGTTGTGCAGGGTTTTTTCCGGCGTCTGGTTGCCGGCGGAGGTGGTGATGGCTTTGATGTCCAGCTCCGGCGAGCGCAGCGCCATAGCCAGCGCGATGGCGTCGTCGAGGCCGGGATCGCAATCGATGATAATAGGGCGGGGCATGTTCTTTCTCCTCTGTTTGTTATCCGGCGAGCATCGGATCAAAAACGAGGAGATACAAGCGCTTTTCGTGCCGGGAGAAAAGATGCGCCCCTGGCGGGGCGCATAGCGAGAACTTAGTGCAGGATCTTGGCGAGGAAGTCCTTGGCGCGATCGGACTCGGGGTTGTTGAAGAAATCGTCTTTGTTGCGGTCTTCGACGATTTTGCCTTCGTCCATAAAGATCACGCGGTTCGCCACCTTGCGGGCGAAGCCCATTTCGTGGGTCACCACCATCATGGTCATGCCTTCGTTCGCCAGCTCGACCATCACGTCCAGCACTTCGTTGATCATTTCCGGATCGAGCGCCGAGGTCGGTTCGTCGAACAGCATGGCGATCGGATCCATGCACAGCGCGCGGGCGATGGCGACGCGCTGTTGCTGGCCGCCGGAGAGCTGACCGGGGAACTTGTTGGCATGGGCGGACAGGCCGACGCGTTCCAGCAGCTTCAGGCCCTTCTCGCGTGAGGCGGTCTTGTCGCGCTTGAGCACTTTTACCTGCGCCAGCGTCAGGTTGTCGATAATGGACAGGTGCGGGAACAGCTCGAAGTGTTGGAACACCATGCCGACCTTGGCGCGCAGCTGCGCCAGGTTGGTTTTCTTGTCGTTAACGGGCGTGCCGTTCACCAGGATGCTTCCCTGCTGGATCGGCTCCAGGCCGTTGACGGTTTTGATCAGGGTGGACTTGCCGGAGCCTGAAGGACCGCAGACGACGACCACTTCGCCTTTTTTCACTTCGGTGGTGCAATCGGTCAACACTTGAAAGTGACCGTACCACTTGGAAACATTTTTCAGGGATATCATCAAACAGTCCTTTTCTTCAAATAGCTTACCAGCGCCGAGGCGGCGAGGCTGATAACAAAATAGACAAAGCCGGCGAACAGGATCATTTCAACCTGGGTGCCGTCGCGTTCGCCGATGGTCGATGCGGTGCGGAAGAAGTCGGCCAGGCTCAGTACGTAAACCAGCGAGGTATCCTGGAACAGGACGATGCCCTGGGTCAGCAGCAGTGGCACCATGGCGCGGAACGCCTGCGGCAGGATCACCAGCCGCATGGATTGCCAATGCGTCATGCCCAGCGCCAACGCGGCGGAGGATTGGCCGCGCGAGATGCTGATGATACCGGCGCGGATGATTTCCGAGTAATAGGCCGCTTCAAACAGGGAAAAGGCTACCATAGCCGAGATCAGGCGAATATCGGTTTTCGGCGACAGGCCTAGAACCTGTTGTAATAAGCTTGGAACCACCAGATAGAACCACAGCAGCACCATCACCAGCGGCACCGAGCGGAACAGGTTAACATACAGGGTGGCGAACCAGCTGATGGGCTTGAACGGCGACAGACGCATCACCGCCAGCACGGTGCCCCACAGAATGCCGACCACGATGGCGGTCACGGTGATCTTCAGCGTGATCGCCATGCCCTGCAGCAGATAAGGGAAGCTTGGGACGATCGACGCCCAGTCAAATTCGTACATTATTTACTCCCCAGGTTGCCAGGCAACTGCACTTTCTTTTCGACCAGACGCATAAACAGCATGATCACGGCGTTGATGCCGATATAAGCCAGCGTAATGGCGGTAAAGGATTCATAGGCGTGTGCGGAGTAATCCAACAGCTTGCCGGCCTGTGCGGCCATGTCCACCAGTCCGATGGTGGAGGCGATGGCGGAGTTTTTGACCAGGTTGAGCATCTCCGAGGTCATCGGCGGCACGATAACCCGGTAGGCGTTCGGCAACAGCACGTAGCGGTAGGTTTGCGGCAGCGTCAGGCCCATCGCCAACCCGGCGGCTTTCTGGCCGCGCGGCAGGGATTGAATGGCGGCGCGCACTTGCTCGCAAACGCGGGCGGCGGTAAACAGCCCCAGACAGAGCATGGAAGAGACGAAGAACTGCACGTTGGGATCCAGCTCGGTCTTGAACCAGGTGCCGATATTGGCCGGCAGCAGCTCGGGGATCACCAGATACCAGGTAAAGAATTGCACGATCAGCGGCACGTTACGGAACAGTTCGACGTAACAGGTGCCGAGAGTGGAAAGAAAGCGGTTGGGCACGGTACGCAAGATACCGAACAGCGAACCGACGAAGAAAGCGATAATCCATGCACAGACGGAGAGGGCCACCGTGACCTGAAAGCCGGACCAAATCCAGCCGAGGTAAGTGGTGTTCCCAAACGGGGCCTGCTGCAGGAAGATACCCCAGTTCCAATCTATTGACATAACAAACTCCGGTAAACGGGCGCAGGGCGCCGAAGATTGATGACTTGATGAGCGCCGATCGCCGTGCGGCCAGTCTGGCTGGCTTGTTGTGTGCGGAGATCGGTGATGCGCGTTGGGGAAAATGAGGGAGGGGAACGGCCCCCCTCATACCTGTCTGTCCCAGTCATCAACTGGGCCGGTTTGGCCTGCGGCCGCCCCGGCTCTTGTTCTATTTAGTTCAACGCTTTGTCGTTAGGCTCTTTGAACAGCTGCTTCATGTCGTCCGAGAGTTCGAAGTTCATGTTGAGGTTTTTCGGTGGAATAGGCTGCTTGAACCATTTGTCAAACCACTTGGCCGCTTCACCGGAGGTTTGCGCCTGGGCGATGGTGTCATCGACCAGCTTTTTGAACTCAGGATCGTCTTTGCGCAGCATGCAGCCGTAGGCTTCTTTCGACTGCGGCGTGCCGATGATTTCCCACTGATCCGGCTTCTTGGCCTTGGCGCGCTCGCCCGCCAGCAGGGCATCGTCCATCATGAAGGCCACCGCGCGGCCGCTTTCCAGGGTGCGGAAGGAGTCACCGTGGTCTTTGGCGCTGATGATGCGCATGTTCATTTTGTCGCTGTCGTTCAGCTTGTTCAGCAGCACTTCGGAGGTGGTGCCGGAGGTGACCACCACCGGCTTACCGGCCAGGTCTTTAAAGTCTTTGATGTCGGAGCCTTTTTTCACCAGCAGACGGGTGCCGACCACGAAAATGGTGTCGGAGAAGGCGGCCTGCTTTTGGCGCTCGAGGTTATTGGTGGTGGAGCCGCACTCGAAGTCATAGGTGCCGTTTTGCAGCAGCGGGATGCGGTTCTGCGAGGTAATCGGCAGCATTTTCACCTGCAGATTCGGTGCATTAAGTTTTTTCTTAACGGCTTCAACGATTTGGTTGGAGTAGTCCTGAGAGTAGCCCACAACTTTTTGTTGGTTGTCGTAGTAGGAAAAGGGCACTGACGATTCGCGGTGGCCGACAACGATCACGCCGTTGTCTTTGATTTTCTTCAGCGTACCGGTCAGGTCTTCCGCATGCGCCACGCTACCTGCCATACCGAGCAGCAGTAACGATAACGCCAATTTACGCATTTGCATGGTCCAACTCCTTTGCTGTTGTGGTGGCTCTGACTAAAGAGCGTCAGGTTAAATCGACTATTTATTGCTCAAGTTATAAAGATAGTCTTAGAACGGATAGCCGTTAAAAAATAACCGATTGTGAATACCTTGAAACTAAAATGTTTCATTTTTTGAGACGCCGCGCGCACCAAATCAATGCAACGAAACCCTGACGCCCCCGCGTGGTGCGCTCAATGCACCCAAAATGTGCACAGGTGCGACAAAACGTCAGCAAAAGTAAATCGGCGCGCGATGTCACCATAGTTAAAGCAAGGAGTGTGCCAGCCGCGTTGATTTAACGGCGTTTTCTGACCAAGGAGGGGACAGTGACGAGAACGCGGGGCGCGGCGGGCGCGCCCCGGCGAGAAGGACTATTTGCGGCGCAGGCCCAACATCAGCGCCCAGCCGCCCAGCAGCAGGGTTATCACCCACAGCGGCGTGGCGCCGAAGCGTGCGTAAGGCGTGACGCCGGTGGTCGGCGTGACCTTCACTTCGAGCACCTGACGGGTAAACTGCGGGATCTCGGCGATCACCTCGCCGTTCGCATCCACCGCGGCGGTAACGCCGTTGTTGGTGCTGCGCAGCAGCGGTCGGCCGAGCTCCAGCGCCCGCATGCGCGCCATCTGGAAATGCTGCCACGGGCCGATGGAGTGGCCGAACCAGGCATCGTTGGAGATGGTCAGCAGGAAGTTGGTGTCCGGGCGGAAGTTATCACGCACCTGCTGGCCCAGCACGATTTCGTAGCAGATGGCCGCCGTCAGGTTGTAGCCGCGTACGCTGAGCTGCGGCTGCACGTAGTCGCCGCGGCTGAAGGAGGACATCGGCAGGTCGAAGAACGGCGCCAGCGGCCGCAGCAGCGTCTCCAGCGGTACGAACTCGCCGAACGGCACCAGGTGGTGCTTGTTGTAGCGATCGTTGGCCGGGTACCTGTACGGCGTCGGTTCACCGAGCACGATGGCGCTGTTGTAGATTTGCTGGCCCTGCGGCGTGGCGCGCACGTCGACGATGCCGGTGATGAGGCTGCTGTTCTTCGCCCGCATAAGGTCGTCCATCATCGTCAGGAAACCGTTCTGATTGGCTTCATAATCCGGGATGGCGGATTCCGGCCAGATGACGATCGGTGCCTTACCCATGTAGGGACGGGTTTCGTCCAGATAGGTTTGCAGCGTGCTGACCAGCGCTTTCGGATCCCATTTCATCGATTGAGCGATGTTGCCTTGCACCATGGCGACATTCACCGCTTTATCCGTCTGCGGAGTAAACCACTGCAGCTGGCGCAGCGGCCACGGCAACAGCAGCAGCGCGGCGGCGATCACGGCTGCCGAGAGGCGGCGCTGATTGACGGCGTACACCAGCAGGCCGGCGATGGCCATCAGCACAAAGGTGATGGCGTCGACGCCCAGCAGCGGCGCGATGCCTTTCAGCGGGCCGTTGATCTGGCTGTAGCCGAACTGCAGCCACGGGAAGCCGGTCAGCACCCAGCCGCGCAGGAATTCGGTCACCTGCCACAGCGCCGGCGCGGCGATGGCCAGCCGCCACCAGCGGGTAGCCGGCCACAGGCGCGTCAGCAGCCCGGCGAACAGCCCGGTATACAGCGACAGGTAAGCGGCGAGCAGCACCACCAGGAAAACGTTGACGGCGAAGGGCATGCCGCCGAAATCAGCGATGCTGACATACACCCAGTTGATGCCGCTGCCGAACAGCCCGAAGCCCCAGACAAAGCCAAGCAGGGCGGACTGTTTGGTGGTGCGATTGAGGGTGACGGCCAGCAGGCCGAACAGGGAGACGATGGCCGCGGGCCAGAAGTCGTAGGGCGAGAACGCCAGCGTCCCGCCGGCACCTGACAACAGCGCCAGCAGGGCGCGAACCCGCTGGCGTTCAAGTAATGAGGCTTTAGCCATGTTGGATTTAATCTTCCAGTTTCGGTGGTGGAGAATCGTCCGGAATTTTCACATGAACCTGGATAATACGTCGACTGTCGGCCATGGCAACTTTAAATAGGTAACCTTCGATTTCAATGGTTTCCCCGCGCGCCGGCAGGTGGCCGAAGGCCTGCATCACCAGACCGCCGATGGTATCGACCTCGTCGTCGCTGAAATGGGTGCCGAAGGCGTCGTTGAAGTCTTCGATCGGGGCCAGCGCGCGCACGGTGTACATGTGGCGGCTGAGCTGGCGGATATCCAGATCGTCTTCGTCGTCGTATTCGTCTTCGATCTCGCCGACGATCAGTTCCAGGATATCTTCGATGGTGACCAGGCCGGACACGCCGCCGAATTCGTCAATGACAATCGCCATATGATAGCGCTGGGAGCGGAACTCTTTCAGCATCCGGTCGACGCGCTTGCTTTCCGGCACCACCACTGCGGTGCGCAGCACCTTGTCGATGCTGAACGGCTCGGAGTCTGCGCGCATGAACGGCAGCAGATCCTTGGCCATCAGGATGCCTTCGATGTGATCTTTGTCTTCGCTGATCACCGGGAAGCGCGAGTGGGCGGAGTCGATAATCACGTCCAGGCACTCTTCCAGCGTCTGGTTGCGCTTGAGCGTCACCATCTGGGAGCGAGGGATCATGATGTCGCGCACGCGCTGTTCGGCGATATCCATCACGCCTTCCAGCATGTCGCGGGTATCGGGATCGATCAGGTCGTTTTGTTCGGAATCACGGATCAGCTCGACCAGATCGCCACGGTTTTTGGGTTCGCCGTGGAACAGCTGGTTAAGGATAAGAGTAAAGAACCCCTTCTTGGGACTGGGGCTGTCATTGCTTTGTGAATGGTCGTCGCTCATGGCGTTTTCGTTACTGTCACTCATGTCAGAGTTAAGGGGCGTCAGCGACAGCCCCGTTAGGGGCTGTAAGGTAAACGGCTGACGTCAGACGGGGTCTTTTTCCGCCAGGTACGGATCAGGATAGCCCAGTCCGTGCATGATTTCGGTTTCCAAAGACTCCATTTCTTCGGCTTCATCGTCTTCGATGTGGTCATACCCTAGCAGATGAAGGCTGCCGTGGACAACCATATGCGCCCAGTGGGCCTCCAGCGCCTTGCCTTGCTCAATCGCTTCCTGTTCAACCACCTGGCGGCAGATGATCAGATCGCCGAGCAGCGGCAGTTCGATGCCCGGCGGAGCCTCGAACGGGAAAGAGAGCACGTTGGTCGGCTTGTCTTTGCCGCGATAGGTCAGGTTCAGCTCGTGGCTTTCCGCTTCGTCCACCAGACGTACGGTCACCTCGGCCTCTTCCTGAAATTGCGGCAGCACGCCTTCCAGCCAGCGCTGGAACGTGGCTTCATCCGGCAGGCCGTCGCTGCTTTCACAGGCAATCTGCAGATCCAAAATCACCTGACTCATGGTGTCTCCTGCTCGGAGGCGGCGAGCGCCTCGCGCTTACGTTGTTCGGCAATTGCGTCTTTGCGTTTCTGTTCGGCCGCTTCCCAGGCCTCATAAGCGATGACCACGCGGGCCACCACCGGGTGGCGCACCACGTCTTCGCTGTGGAAGAAGTTGAAGCTCAGTTCTTCCACGTCCGACAGCACTTCCACCGCGTGGCGCAGGCCGGATTTCTGGTTGCGCGGCAGGTCGATCTGGGTGACGTCGCCGGTGATGACCGCCTTAGAGTTGAAGCCGATGCGCGTCAGGAACATCTTCATCTGCTCGATGGTGGTGTTCTGGCTCTCATCCAGAATGATAAAGGCATCGTTCAGCGTACGGCCGCGCATATAGGCCAGCGGCGCGACTTCGATCACGTTGCGCTCAATGAGCTTCTCCACGCGCTCGAAGCCCAGCATTTCGAACAGGGCGTCGTACAGCGGGCGCAGATAAGGATCGACCTTCTGGCTCAGATCGCCCGGCAGGAAGCCCAGTTTTTCGCCGGCTTCGACCGCAGGACGGGTCAGCAGAATGCGGCGAATTTCCTGGCGTTCCAGCGCATCCACCGCGGCGGCGACCGCCAGGTAAGTTTTGCCGGTACCGGCCGGGCCGATGCCGAAGGTGATGTCGTGATCGAGAATGTTGGCGATGTACTGCGCCTGGTTAGGCGTGCGCGGTTTCACCATGCCGCGCTTGGTTTTGATGGTGACCGCCTTGCCGTAATCCGGCACGCTGTCCGCCACCTGTTCCAGCACCCGGCTCTCTTTGATCGCCAGATGGATTTGCTCCGGATCGATATCCGGGATCACGCCGCGAATCGGCGCGGTATCCACGTACAGATGGCGCAGGATATCGGCGGCGGCGACCACGCACAGGTTTTTGCCGACCAGCTTGAAGCGGTTTTCGCGACGATTGATTTCGATGCCCAATCGGCGCTCGAGTTGCTTGATGTTGTCATCAAACGGGCCGCACAGGCTGAGCAAACGCTGGTTGTCTGCGGGCTCCAACATAATTTCTTGTGTTGCGACGTTCAAACTATTCCTCTAGGTCACATCGGGCCTGGTTGATGTCACATAGCGCGTCCGGGACGCGCGCGTTCAGGGCGAGCCTGAATACTCTCTTTCTTGAATTATTCATGGTGCGCCGCAACGGCGCAAGTTTACCGCTGATCTATCTGTGCGCCGTCGGCGGAATTCAAGGGAAGATAAGGAAAAAACGCGGCGGGGCGCAAAGCCCGCCGCGTCATCACAGAACAAGGCCGCCGAGAATCAGTTCTTTTTCACGAACTCGGATTTCAGTTTCATCGGGCCGAAGCCGTCGATTTTGCAGTCGATGTTGTGGTCGCCTTCCACCAGACGAATGTTTTTCACCTTAGTGCCGATCTTCAGCATCGAGGAGCTGCCTTTAACCTTCAGGTCCTTGATCACGGTGACCGCGTCGCCGTCTGCCAGCAGGTTGCCGTTGGCGTCTTTGACGATCAGCGCGTCCTGATCTTCCGCCGGGGCGCTGTCGCTCCACTCGTGGGCGCACTCAGGGCAGATGAACAGGGCATTGTCCTGGTAGGTGTATTCGGAGTTGCACTTCGGGCAGTGTGGGAGTTGCATGTTATGTCGCCTCTTCAACAATAAAAAATAAAAAAAGAACATCACCGGGCGCGGACGCCCGGCGGAGAAACGGTAAGGAGTAGCGCGAACGGGCGGCGATAATGCGAGCCGCCGCGGCGTCAGGGCTGGTAAATGCCGACGCCCAGCGCGTTTTCTTTGCGGGTACGGGCGATCACCGACTGCGGGGATTCATGTACGCGCAGATCCATCTGCTGTTCGGTGCGCACCACTGCGCCACGCAGGGTGTTGGTCAGCACCTCGGTAATTTCCACGTCGACAAACTGGCCGATCATGTCGGGCGTGCCTTCGAAGTTTACCACACGGTTGCACTCCGTGCGCCCGGCCAGCTCCATCACGCTTCTGCGCGAGGTGCCTTCCACCAGAATGCGCTGGACGGTGCCGAGCATGCGGCGGCTGAACTGCAGCGCCTGCTGGTTGATGCGATCCTGCAGAATATACAGCCGCTGTTTTTTCTCTTCTTCGCTGACGTCGTCAACCATGTCCGCCGCCGGCGTACCGGGGCGCGACGAATAGATGAAGCTGAAGCTAACGTCGAAGTTGACGTCGGCGATCAGGTTCATGGTCTGTTCGAAGTCGGCCTGGCTCTCGCCCGGGAAACCGACGATGAAGTCGGAGCTGAGCTGGATGTTCGGGCGCGCCTTGCGCAGCTTGCGGATAATCGCCTTATACTCCAGCGCGGTATGGGCGCGTTTCATCATGGTCAGGATGCGATCCGAACCGCTCTGCACCGGCAGGTGCAGGAAGCTGACCAGCTCCGGCGTGTCTTCGTACACCGCGATGATGTCGTCGGTGAACTCGATAGGGTGGCTGGTGGTGAAGCGAATGCGATCGATGCCGTCGATGGCGGCCACCAGGCGCAGCAGTTCGGCGAACGAGCAGATATCGCCGTCATGCGTGGCGCCGCGGTACGCGTTGACGTTTTGGCCGAGCAGGTTGACTTCGCGCACGCCCTGCGCCGCCAGTTGGGCGATTTCGAACAGCACGTCGTCGCTCGGGCGGCTCACTTCCTCGCCGCGGGTGTATGGCACCACGCAGAAAGTGCAGTATTTGTTGCAGCCTTCCATGATCGACACGAACGCGGTCGGGCCTTCGGCGCGCGGCTCCGGCAGGCGGTCGAACTTTTCGATCTCAGGGAAACTGATATCGACCACCGGGCTGCGGGTGCCCTGAACGTGGTTGATCATTTCCGGCAGGCGGTGCAGGGTCTGCGGGCCGAATACCACGTCGACGCAAGGCGCGCGGCTGCGGATCAGTTCGCCTTCTTGCGAGGCCACGCAACCGCCGACGCCGATGATGACAGACGGGTTCTTCTCTTTCAGCAAGCGCCAGCGCCCCAGCATGGCGAAAACTTTTTCCTGCGCTTTTTCACGGATCGAGCAGGTATTCAGCAACAGCACGTCCGCTTCCTCGGCGTTGTCGGTCCACTCGAAGCCGTGCGTGCTGTTCAACAGGTCGGCCATTTTCGATGAATCGTACTCATTCATCTGGCAGCCCCAGGTTTTGATATGTAGTTTTTTCGTCATTGACTTGCCATTACTCAGTGCGGAGCGAAAGTTGCGTTACGCGACATGCAGGGCGCGTATTGTAATCATTTGCCGCTGTTGTGACCAGCGCGGGGGAAAATGGCATGCAACCTGAAGCCGAAGCGAAAATCCGGTACACTGCGCAAAACGCCATGTCGGGTGGGATGGCGAGCATTCACATAGAAAACATAGCCAATATGAAGACATCTCAAAATCGGTACGACGCGGTGGTGGTGGGCGGCGGCATGGTCGGCGCGGCGGCGGCTCTGGGCCTGGCGCAGGCGGGCTGGTCGGTGGCGTTGCTGGAACATCAGGCGCCGCAGGCGTTCGAGGCGCAAAGCCCGCCGGACCTGCGCATTTCCGCTATCGGCTGCACCTCGGTGGGGCTGCTGAAACAGCTCGGCGCCTGGCCCGCCGTGACGGCGATGCGCACGGTGCCGTATCGCCGGCTGGAGACCTGGGAATGGGCGTCGTCGCGCGTGGCGTTCGATGCGCTATCGCTGGGGCTGCCGGAGTTGGGCTTTATGGTGGAAAACCGCATTTTGCAGCTGGCGCTGTGGCAGCAGTTCGCACAGTGCGCCAATTTGACGCTGCTGTGCCCCGCCAGGCTGCAATCGCTGCAGCGGGCGGACAAGGCCTGGCAACTGACGCTGGACAGCGGTGAAACGCTGCAGGCGCGGCTGGTTGTCGGCGCCGACGGCGCCAACTCGCAGGTGCGCAAGCTGGCGGCGATCGGCACCAATGGCTGGCAGTATCGTCAGGCGTGCATGTTGATCACCGTCGATACCGGCGCGCCGCAGCAGGATGTGACCTGGCAGCGCTTCTTCCCGTCAGGGCCGCGCGCTTTCCTGCCGCTGTACGACAGCTGGGCGTCGCTGGTGTGGTATGACAGCCCGCAGCGCATTCGCCAACTGCAGGCGATGCCGCCGGCGCAGCTGGAGCGCGAGATCGCCGCCGCTTTTCCGGCGCGACTGGGCCCGGTCAAGGTGCATGCCGCCGGATCGTTCCCGTTGACGCGCCGTCATGCGCAGCGCTACGTGCTGCCGGGCCTGGCGCTGCTGGGCGATGCGGCGCATACCATCAACCCGCTGGCCGGGCAGGGCGTCAATCTGGGGTATCGCGATGTGGATGCCTTGCTGAACGTGCTGAGCGAGGCGCGGGAGCAGGGAGAAGACTGGAGCGGCGAGGCGGTGCTGCTGCGCTATCAACGCCGCCGCCGTACCGACAATCTGTTGATGCAGAGCGGCATGGATCTGTTCTATACCGCCTTCAGCAATAACCTGGCGCCGCTGACCGTGGCGCGCAATCTGGCGCTGATGGCCGCGCAGCGGGCGGGTAAGCTGAAAGAGCATGCGTTGAAGTACGCTTTGGGATTGTAACCGACAGGGCTCAGCGGTGGCTGGGCCTATTTAAGGTTGGCTGAACGGCAGACAGCAAAAAGCCCGCCGAAGCGGGCTTTTCTAAATATGGCTGGGGTGCCAGGATTCGAACCTGGGTATGCTGGTATCAGAAACCAGAGCCTTACCGCTTGGCGACACCCCAATTATGGTGGCTACGACGGGATTTGAACCTGTGACCCCATCATTATGAGTGATGTGCTCTAACCAGCTGAGCTACGTAGCCGATGTTACTTTTTACTTCTTTGATTTGCAAGCAGTTTGTTATGGCTGGGGTACCTGGATTCGAACCAGGGAATGCCGGTATCAAAAACCGGTGCCTTACCGCTTGGCGATACCCCACCTGCAAACAAATCTTATGTTGAAACCCCGTTCCCGAAAGAATATGGCTGGGGTACCTGGATTCGAACCAGGGAATGCCGGTATCAAAAACCGGTGCCTTACCGCTTGGCGATACCCCATCAACATACTGCGCCGACGATGAAGAGAAATGGTGCGGGAGGCGAGACTTGAACTCGCACACCTTGCGGCGCCAGAACCTAAATCTGGTGCGTCTACCAATTTCGCCACTCCCGCAAATACAAAAAAGAGATGGTGGCTACGACGGGATTCGAACCTGTGACCCCATCATTATGAGTGATGTGCTCTAACCAGCTGAGCTACGTAGCCCTCTTTTTTTGCTTTGCCTTCATCGGCGTTGCGGGGCGCATTATGCGTATATGACCGATTTGCGTCAACAAGTTTTTTCCCGAAAAAGCGCCCGGAAGCGCCGTTTGTCTGGGTTGTGAACATTATGGCGATAAAATCGGCAATTCAGGCAGTTGGCGGGCGGAAAAGGCAACAAAAAGGCGGGCCAAAAGGCCCGCCTCGGGGAAAATGCCGCACGATTATTTATAGGCGGCCTGGTGCACGCCGACGGCGCGGCCGGAAGGATCGTCCATCTTCTTGAACGATTCATCCCACTCGATGGCCTTGGCGGACGAGCAGGCGACGGATGGGCCGCCCGGCACGCATTCGGCGGCGCTCGGCAGCGGGAACAGCTCCTCGAAGATTTCGCGGTACAGGTAGCCTTCTTTCGACGTCGGCGTGTTGTACGGGAAGCGGAAACGCGCGGTTTCGAGCTGTTGATCGCTAATTTGCTGCGCAGCCACCTCTTTTAGCGTGTCGATCCAGCTGTAGCCGACGCCGTCGGAGAACTGCTCTTTCTGGCGCCAGGCCACGCTGGCGGGCAAATAGGACTCGAAACATTCGCGAACGATGTGTTTTTCCATTTTGCCGTTGCCGCACATTTTATCTTTCGGGTTGATGCGCATTGCCACGTCGAGGAATTTCTTGTCCAGGAACGGCACGCGGGCTTCGACGCCCCAGGCGGACATCGCCTTGTTGGCGCGCGCGCAGTCGAACATGTGCAGCGCCAGCAGTTTGCGTACGGTCTCTTCGTGGAATTCGCGGGCGTCCGGCGCCTTATGGAAGTACAGGTAGCCGCCGAACACTTCGTCCGCGCCTTCGCCGGAAAGCACCATCTTGATGCCCATCGCCTTGATTTTGCGCGACATCAGGTACATCGGCGTCGACGCGCGGATGGTGGTGACGTCATAGGTTTCGATGTGGTAAATCACGTCGCGGATGGCGTCCAGCCCTTCCTGCACGGTGAAGTGGATCTCATGGTGCACGGTGCCCAGATGGTTGGCCACCTCCTGCGCGGCGCGCAGATCCGGCGAGCCTTCCAGCCCGACGGCGAAGGAGTGCAGCTGCGGCCACCAGGCTTCGCTGCGTTCCTGATCTTCCACGCGGCGCGCGGCGTACTTCTTGGTGATCGCCGAAATGACCGAGGAATCCAGCCCGCCCGAGAGCAGCACGCCGTAAGGCACGTCGGACATCAGGTGGCTTTTCACCGACTCTTCCAGCGCGGTGCGCAGGGCGGCGGCGTCGGTCACGTTGTCCTTGACGCTGTCGTAATCGAACCAGTCGCGGCGATAGTATTCGCGGATCTGGCCGTCCTGGCTCCACAGGTAGCTGCCGGCCGGGAATTCCTTGATGGTGCGGCACACCGGCACCAGCGCTTTCATTTCCGAGGCAACGTACAGGTTGCCGTGTTCGTCATGGCCCATATACAGCGGGATGATGCCCAGGTGATCGCGGCCGATCAGGTAGGCGTCTTTTTCGGTGTCATACAGGGCAAAGGCGAACATGCCTTGCAGATCGTCGAGGAACTCCGGGCCTTTCTCCTGATACAGCGCCAGGATCACTTCACAGTCGGAGCCGGTCTGGAAGGCATAGCGGTCGCTCAGCTGTTGGCGCAGCGCCTGGTGGTTGTAAATTTCGCCGTTGACCGCCAGAACGTGGGTGTGCGCAGCGTTGTACAGCGGTTGAGCGCCGTTGTTGACGTCGACGATCGACAGGCGTTCGTGAGCCAGAATGGCTTTGTCGCTGGCGTAAACGCCGGACCAATCCGGGCCGCGGTGGCGCATCAGACGTGACAGCTCCAGCGCTTTCTTACGCAGTTCAACGGGATCGGACTTCAGATCGAGCACACCGAAAATAGAACACATACAACTCTCCTAACGGGCTTTTATGACTGTGATGTTGTTTTTACTGTTATGGGCAGCATTGCCGATTTATCAGCGATAACGCGGTTTTGCTGCGCTGTGGTTATGAAAATGCGCCAAAAGCTGCAGAGGATGCAAGCGTTTTAGCCCTGCGCTGAGAAATAGTTGTTTGCGTGGCTGAGGTTTTTAACGGATTTTCAGTTATCGGCGTAAAAAATTGTCGATTATGCAATTTTTAGCGTGATGGCGGGATTGCCGGCCAGTTTGACCGGCAATCGATTAGAGATTAGGCGATGAGCTGCCAGAGGGTGAACGCGGCATCCGGCGTCCAGCCGGCATTGGAGGTGTGCGCCTGAATACAGGTGTATTTCTTGCCTTTATAACTCACGACGTCGCCGGCTTTGTAGCTGTGGTTGTTCTGCCACTCGGGCGCGCCCGGATCGGGCGGCGTACCGTCATTGGCGGTTTTGACCGTCAGCGCGCTGCTCGGCAGGGAGGTATTGCCCAGGGTGTCGGTCGCGGTAACGAAGTAGCTGTACTGGGTTGCCGGCGTCAGACCGCTGTCGGCCAGCGACAGACCGGCGGTTTGGCCGATCGGGTTGCCGTTGCGGTAGACGGTGTAGCTGGCGATCGGTGAGGTACCGGTGGCGGCGGTCCAGCTCAGTTTCAGCGAGGTGGCGCCCAGCTCGGCGACCGTCAGCGCCGTCGGCGCATTAGGTTTTCCCGGCGGCGGGGTTACGCCGCCCTGAATCAGCGGCGCATAGCGGGTCTTGAACTCCCAATTGTAGGCGACGCCGGCTTTGCTCTTGCCGTTGTCCCAGTTGATTGACCAGGTCATCAGGCCCTTGATCGACAGGTTTTTGGCGTCGAGACGCGAGAAAGCGTTATACACCGCCTGTTTATCGATCACGTAGCCGGTGGCGGCGGCGTCGTTGTTGCTCGGCAGGCCGATGACGAATTTCGCCGCCGGGATCTTCGCATAGCCGCGGGTGCCGGTAACCAGGCTTTCCGTCAGGTAGTAGAGGAAGTCCTCTTTCATGGCGTCGTTATTCTGCGTGATCCAGGCATTGAGTTCATCCACCCAAATACCGTCGCCGCCCTGGTTATAATATTGCGGCGCGATAAAGTCGTAATAGCCTTCGAGGGCGTTAATATAATCCAGGTAGGTGCCGTTGGTGCGTAAATACGGGAATTCCGGCGCCATGCTGATAATAAAGTTTTTCCCCTGGGCGGCGTAATGGTCTTTTACTTTTTTCAGCGCCGCAGGCAAGACGGTTTTATTATTGGCGGCGCCGATCGCCGCCTGTTCCAGATCGATATCCAGGCCGTCGAAGCCATAGACTTCCACCAGGCGAATAATCTCGTCTTTCAGCTTGTCTTCGTCGCCGGTTTTCAGCTCGATATGCGCGTCTGCGCCGCCGAGGGAGATCAGCACCGCGCGGCCCTGGCTGTTCAGCACGCCCACCTGGCGGCGGAACTCGGCATCGGACAGGTTGTAAGGCTTGAAGGTCGGGATGCCCTGGCCTTTCATAAAGGCGACGGCCACCACGTTGTACTCGGCGGGAATGTCGGTCAGGTTCATATTGGTGAACTGGCCTTGCTGATAGCCGTCACTGGCGCCGGCGGCCCAGTTGTGCCAGAAACCCATCAGGATCTTTTTATTGGCGATAGACGGCATAATGGCCGCGTCATCGGCGGCGACGGCATTAATCGTGTTATTTGTGCTCATGGTAGCCTCATTAATTAGGGGTAAGGGTTTTTCGCTCGCCGGCAATATCAGCTATTGGCGGGGCGTAACGTTATAATGAGGATTTTTAACGCAGGCAGGCTGAAACCTTTTACGGCCATGAACGAATTAAATTCAAACCGACGCTGAGGGAGAAGGAAATAATGGCGGCCGGGCGGCCGCCATGGCCGCATCAGAAGATGGTGATATCGGCGACGGAAGGGTAGACGTAGCTCGGGCGGAACGGCATGGTTTCGATGTCGCTCAGCGTGGAGACGCCGGACAGCACCAGCACGGTTTCCAGGCCGGCCTGGAAGCCCGCCAGAATGTCGGTGCGCAGGTTATCGCCGACGATCACCGTCTCTTCCGAGTGCGCCTGCATTTTGTTCAGTGCGGCGCGAATGATCCACGGGCTGGGCTTGCCGACGTAAAACGGCTTGCGGCCGGTGATCTTCTCGATGGGGGCGCACAGCGCGCCGCAGGCCGGCGAGAAGCCGTGGCCGTGACTATCCGGGTTGGTGGCGATAAAGCGCGCGCCGTTACTGACGAAGTAGGCGGCTTTATGCATCATGTCCCAGTTGTAAGAGCGGGTTTCACCGACGATCACGAAGTCGGGGTTGATGTCGGTGATGGTGAAACCGGCTTTGTACAGCTCATGGATCAGGGCGCCTTCGCCGACCACATAGGCTTTTTTGCCTTCCTGACGGCGCAGGAAATCGGCGGTGGCCATCGCCGAGGTGTAGAACGCGCTCTCCGGCACTTCCAGCCCGGCGGCGGCGAAGCGGTTCGCCAGATCCTGCGCGGTCTGTGACGGGTAGTTAGTCAGCACCACCAGCGGCATGCCCTGTTCCTGGATGCGCGCCAGGAACAGATCGGCGCCTGGCACCGGCGTATTGTCATGCAGCAGCACGCCGTCGATATCGCATATAACGTTTTTGATTTTCATTTGTCGCTGTTTCTCATGATTACGGCAGGCGAAGGGTGACGATAACACGCCTGCCAGAAGCGGCGGATCAGCTTTCCAGCAATCGCTGCAAGAGCACGCCGTTGAGCATCGCGCGTTTGGCCAGGGCGAAAGCGCCGATCGCCGAGCGATGATTGAGTTCGGAGGTCACCACCGGCAGATTTTTGCGGAAGTCCTTCAGCACCTGGGTATTGATGCAGCTCTGGATCGCCGGCAGCAGCACCTTGTCCGCTTCGGTGATCTCACCGGCGATCACCACCTTCTGCGGATTGAACAGGTTGATGGCGATGGCCACCGCTTTGCCCAGATAGCGGCCTACGTGTTCGATCACTTCGCTGGCCAGCAGATCGCCGCGGTTGGCGGCCTTGCAGATGGCGTTGATGCCGCAGTCTTCCAGCGTCAGTTTGCTCGGATAGCCCTGGCTCAGCAGCTGGCGCACGCGCTGTTCGATCGCGGCGTTGGCGGCCACGGTTTCCAGGCAGCCGAAGTTGCCGCAGTGGCAGCGTTCCCCCAGCGGATCGATCTGGATATGGCCGATCTCGCCGACGTTGCCGTTGTTGCCGAGAAAAATCTGCCCGTTGACGATGATGCCGGCGCCGGTGCCGCGGTGCAGGCGTACCAGAATCGAGTCTTCGCAGTCGCGGGTGGCGCCGAAGTAGTGCTCCGCCAGCGCCAGGCTGCGGATGTCGTGGCCGACGAAGCTGGTGACGTTAAAGCGCTGCTGCAGGTTGTCCACCAGCGCCCAATTGCTGACGCTGATGTGCGGCATGTAGCGCACCACGCCCAGCGCCGGATCCACCAGGCCGGGCAGGATCACCGCGATGGCGATCAGCTCGCGCAGGCGGCGCTGGTTAGCGTCGATGAATTGGGCGATGGCGGCGAACAGCGCATTCTCCAGCGTTTCTTGAGTGCGTTCCGGCAGCGGATAGTGTTCTTCGCTGAGCGACTTGCCGCTCATGTCATACAGGGTGATGGTGGCGTCGTGGCGGCCGAGACGCACCGCGACGGTATGGAAATGACGGGTTTCCGACACGATGGAGATCGCGCGGCGGCCGCCGGTGGAGGCCTGCTGATCGACTTCTTTGATCAGCCCGCGCTCCAGCAGCTGGCGAGTAATTTTGGTGACGCTGGCGGGGGCGAGCTGGCTGAGTTCGGCAATCTGAATGCGCGAGATCGGGCCCTGCTGGTCGATCAGGCGGTAAACTGCCGCGCCGTTAAGTTGTTTGACTAAGTCAACGTTCCCTATTTGTGCTTGTCCGCCAGTGCTCATCAATAATTTTACTCGCTGTTCATTGAATTAAACCTCGTTACCGTTAACGAGCGTTTTGGTGATCTTGAAATCACGGGTGAAGGCGGTCAGGTTAGCCACCTTGCCGGCTTCGAGGGTGCCCAGACGGTGATCGACGCCGATGGCGCGCGCCGGATACAGCGTCGCCATGCGCAGCGCTTCGTCCAGCGCGATGCCGATATGCTCGACGCTGTTTCGCACCGCTTCGATCATGGTCAGCGCGGAACCGCTCAGGGTGCCGTTCTCATCCACGCACAGCCCATCCCGATAGTATATTGTTTTACCGGCGAAAATAAATTGGTCAATATCTGCACCCGCCGGCGCGGTGGCATCGGTGACCAAGACCAATTTATCACCTTTCAGGCGTTTGGCGTTACGGATACTCGCCCAGGCCACGTGATGGCCGTCGGCGATGATGCCGGTATAGACCTCCGGCGTATCGAAGATTGCCCCCATCAGCCCCGGTTCGCGGCCGGTGATATAAGGCATGGCGTTGTACAGGTGGGTGGCGAAGCTGATGCCGGCGGCGAAGCCGGTGCGCGCCTGATCGTAGGTGGCGTTCGAGTGGCCGGCGGAGACCACGATGCCGGCCTTGGTCAGTTGCTTGATAAAGTGCGGCTCAACCATTTCCGGCGCCAGCGTCACCTTGGTGATCACGTCGGCGTTGGCGCACAGGTAATCGATCATTTCCTGGGTCGGCTTGCGAATGAACGCCGGATTGTGGGTGCCTTTTTTCACCGGGCTGAGGTATGGCCCTTCCAGGTGCAGGCCCAACGCCTGGTTTTGGTGCTTTTTCAGATAAGCGCGCATCACGTCGACGCTGTGCTTCATGAATTCGTCGCTGCTGGTGATCAGCGTCGGCAGATAGCTGGTGCAGCCGGATTTCTCGTTGGCGCGCTGCATGATCTCCAGCGTTTCTTCCGAGATCGCTTCCAGCGAATCGTTGAACTGTACGCCGCCGCAGCCGTTCAGCTGCACGTCGATAAGCCCGGGGGCCAGGATGGCGCCACCCAGGTCGCGCGTTTCGATGCCGGCGGGCAATTCAGCCGCCGGGCAGACTTTCTCGATCAGCCCATCAGCGATAATGACTGCATGGTCATCAAGTACGTCGTGGCCGGTATAGATTCGGCCGTGGGTTAAAGCGAACATCGTAGCCCCCTGCAAAGATTAAAGACTTTTCACGCTTTCCGCTTCTAACTCGCGGAAATATTTGACGGTTTTGACTTTCAGCTCCATGGTGGCCGGTTCGTCGCACACCACTACCGCTTTGGCGTGCAACTGCAGACAGCTGATGGTCCACATGTGGTTGATATTGCCTTCCACTGCGGCTTCCAGCGCCTGCGCCTTGGCGTGGCCGGTGACCAGGATCATTACTTCTTCCGCGTCCAGCAGCGTGCCCACGCCGACGGTCAGCGCATATTTCGGCACCAGGCTGACGTCACCGCCGAAGAAGCGCGAGTTGGCGATGCGGGTGTCTTCGGTCAGCGTTTTGATGCGGGTGCGCGAAGCCAGGGACGAAGCCGGCTCGTTGAACGCGATATGGCCGTCGATGCCCACGCCGCCCATGAACAGGTTAATTTTGCCGTAAGACTTGATCTTCTCTTCGTACTGGCGGCACTCGGCGTCGACATCCGCGGCGTTGCCGTTCAGCAGGTTGATATTTTCGCGAGGGATATCAACGTGATCAAAGAAGTTGCGGTACATGAAGGTGTGATAGCTTTCCGGGTGTTCCTGCGGCAGGCCAACGTACTCGTCCATGTTGAAAGTCACAACATGCTTAAAGCTTACTTCACCTGCTTTGTGCATCGCAATCAGATGTTTGTAGGCTTCCAGCGGCGTGCCGCCGGTGGGCAGGCCGAGAACAAACGGGCGCTCTGCGGTTGGCTTGAATGCGTTGATGCGTTGAACGATATGACGCGCGGCCCATTTGCCGACTTGTGCGGTATCTTTCAGTGGGATAAGTCTCATCTAACACCTCTTGGGATAAGTAAACTAAAGCTATACTGTACGGGCCTGCGGGAGTCGTAAGCGTAACCCAGCTTTATGATTCTCGCGTGAATCGTCCGTCCGGTTGATTTTTTGAATGATAAAATAAGTTTTGTGTGATGGCCAGCAATCTGGGAGGTAAAGACTACTTTTTGGTGATATTTATCACAAAAAGGGAGGTTTTAATTTGCGATACAAAATAAATTTTTTACACTCGGCATGAGTGATACGTGCCAAGCGCTGTTTCTAAAAAGGTAGTGAGAGCTTCAAATAAACTACTAATAGGGTCCGTCCGCGGACAACATAGGGGGAAAAGGTGAACATTCTTAGTTATTTGCAAAAGGTGGGACGGGCGCTGATGGTGCCGGTCGCCACGCTGCCCGCCGCCGCCATCTTGATGGGCGTCGGGTACTGGATTGACCCTGTTGGTTGGGGCGGCGACAACGCGCTCGCCGCTTTCTTCATTAAATCCGGCTCCGCTATCATCGACAACATGTCGGTGCTGTTCGCTATCGGCGTGGCCTACGGCATGTCCAAAGACAAGGACGGCGCCGCCGCGTTGACCGGCTTCGTCGGCTTCCTGGTGCTGACCACTCTCTGTTCGCCGGCCGCCGTGTCGATGATTCAGAAGATCCCGCTCGATCAGGTGCCCGCCGCGTTCGGCAAGATCCAGAACCAGTTCGTCGGTATTCTGGTGGGCATCATCTCCGCCGAAGTGTACAACCGCTTCAGCGGCGTCGAGCTGCCCAAGGCGCTGTCGTTCTTCAGCGGCCGCCGTTTGGTGCCGATCCTCATTTCCTTCCTGATGATCCTGGTGGCTTTCATCCTGATGTACATTTGGCCGGTGATCTTCAACGGTCTGGTGAACTTCGGTGAACACATTCAGAAAATGGGCTCGGTCGGCGCGGGCATCTACGCCTTCTTCAACCGCCTGCTGATCCCGGTCGGCCTGCACCACGCGCTGAACTCGGTGTTCTGGTTCGACGTGGCCGGCATCAACGATATTCCTAACTTCCTTGGCGGCCAGCAGTCGATCGAAGCCGGTAAAGCGGTTGTCGGCATCACCGGCCGTTATCAGGCGGGCTTCTTCCCGATCATGATGTTCGGTCTGCCGGGGGCGGCGCTGGCCATTTACCACTGCGCGCGTCCTGAGAACAAAGCTAAAGTGGCGGGCATCATGCTGGCGGCCGCTTTCGCCGCCTTCTTTACCGGTATTACCGAACCGCTGGAATTCTCCTTCATGTTCGTGGCGCCGGTGCTGTACGTGATCCACGCCGTGCTGACCGGTATCTCGGTGTTCATCGCCGCCAGCATGCATTGGATCGCCGGTTTCGGCTTCAGCGCCGGCCTGGTGGATATGGTGCTGTCGTCTCGCAACCCGCTGGCGACCCACTGGTACATGCTGATCCCGCAAGGCCTGGTGTTCTTCGTCATCTACTACGTGGTGTTCCGCTTCACCATCAAAAAATTCAACCTGATGACCCCGGGCCGCGAGCTGGCGGTTGCCGGTGACGAAACCGACGGCTACGACGTCAACGTCGACAGCAACGCCGGTAAAGACGAGAACGAAACCACCACCCTGGCTCGTCGTTACGTCGGCGCGATCGGCGGTTCCGACAACCTGACCGGCATCGACGCCTGCATCACCCGGCTGCGTTTGAATGTGAAAGACTCCGCGCTGGTGAACGACGCATTGGCGAAACGCCTCGGCGCGTCGGGCGTTATCCGCCTGAACAAGCAGAGCGTGCAAGTGATCGTCGGCACCCGTGCCGAACTTATCGCCAGCGCAATGCGCAACGTGATTGCGGCCGGCCCGGTAGCGGCAGCGGCGGCCCCGGCGGCGGCGCCTGCCGCGGAAGCCAAACCGCAGGCGGTGCCGAACGCGCCGAAAGCCGCGTTTGAAACGCTGGTGGCGCCGGTGACCGGCGAAGTGGTGGCGCTCGAACAGGTGCCGGACGAAGCTTTCGCCAGCAAGGCGGTAGGCGACGGCCTGGCGATTCGCCCGACCGACAAGATCGTGGTGGCGCCGGCTGACGGCACCGTGGTGAAAATCTTCAATACCAACCACGCATTCTGCCTGGAAACCGACAAGGGCGCCGAGATCGTGGTGCACATGGGGATCGACACCGTCGCGCTGGAAGGCCAGGGCTTCAAACGCCTGGTGGAAGAGGGCGCGGAAGTGAAAGCCGGTCAACCGATTCTGGAACTGGATCTGGATTACCTGAATGCCAATGCGCGTTCGATGATAAGCCCGGTGGTAGTCAGCAACTCTGACGAGTACGCCGGCCTGGCGGCGCTGGCCAGCGGCTCTGTAGTCGCCGGTCAGACCAAGCTGTATGAGATCCAGAAATAAGGCTGTTTTTACCTGAGTAGTGCCTGGGGCCGAACACGCATCATGGCGGAGTTTGCCCCGACTTGGCGGGAAGAGAGCGATCTCTTCCCGTTTTTTTTTATTCCGTTTCGCCCCACGGCGGTGCGTTGCGCGCCGAGGGTGCAACGCGCCGCATTTTTCGTGAAACAAACGGTTGTTTCCAGACGTGGCTTGTTGGATCATAGGCGGTTATGTGTAGCGCTTTGCATTGAGGAACAGTGAAATGAGTGAGGCTGAAGCCCGCCCAACCAATTTTATCCGTCAGATCGTCGATGAAGATCTGGCGTCGGGGAAACACACGTCGGTACATACCCGCTTCCCGCCGGAGCCTAACGGCTATCTGCATATCGGCCACGCCAAGTCCATCTGCCTGAACTTCGGCATCGCCAAGGACTATCAGGGCCAGTGCAACCTGCGTTTCGACGACACCAACCCGGTGAAAGAAGACATCGAGTTCGTGGAGTCAATCAAGCACGACGTTGAGTGGCTGGGCTTTGAGTGGAGCGGCAACGTTCGTTACTCCTCAGACTATTTCGATCAGCTGCACCAGTATGCGGTTGAGCTGATCACCAAGGGCCTGGCCTACGTCGATGAGCTGTCGCCGGAGCAGATCCGTGAATATCGCGGCACCCTGACTGCGCCGGGCAAAGACAGCCCGTACCGCGGTCGCAGCGTGGAAGAGAACCTGGCGCTGTTCGAGAAGATGCGCAACGGCGAATTCGCCGAAGGCGCTGCCTGCCTGCGCGCCAAGATCGATATGGCTTCGCCGTTTATCGTGATGCGCGATCCGGTGCTGTACCGCATCAAGTTCGCCGAACACCACCAGACCGGCAATAAATGGTGCATCTACCCGATGTACGATTTCACCCACTGCATTTCCGATGCGCTGGAAGGGATCACCCATTCGCTGTGCACCCTGGAATTCCAGGATAACCGCCGTTTGTATGATTGGGTGCTGGATAACATCACCATTCCTTGCCACCCGCGCCAGTACGAGTTTTCGCGTCTCAACCTCGAATACGCCATCATGTCGAAGCGCAAGCTGCATCAGCTGGTGGCCGAGAAGATCGTCGAAGGTTGGGATGATCCGCGCATGCCGACCGTCTCCGGTCTGCGCCGCCGTGGTTATACTGCCGCCTCGATCCGCGAGTTCTGCCTGCGCATCGGCGTAACCAAGCAAGACAACAACGTCGAAATGGTGGCGCTGGAATCCTGCATCCGCGACGATCTGAATGAGAACGCGCCGCGCGCCATGGCGGTGCTGGATCCGGTGAAAATCGTCATCGAGAACATGGGCGATGCGGTGGAAATGGTCAGCATGCCTAACCACCCGAACAAGCCGGAAATGGGCAACCGCGATGTGCCGTTCAGCCGTGAGATCTATATCGATCGCGCCGACTTCCGCGAAGAAGCCAACAAGCAGTACAAGCGTCTGGTGTTGGGTAAGGAAGTGCGTCTGCGCAACGCGTACGTGATCAAGGCCGAGCGCGTCGAGAAAGATGAAGCCGGCGAGATCACCACCATCTTCTGCAGCTACGATGCGGAAACGCTGAGCAAAGATCCTGCCGACGGCCGCAAGGTGAAGGGCGTGATCCACTGGGTGTCTGCGGCGCACGCGCTGCCGGCGGAAATTCGCCTGTACGATCGCCTGTTCAGCGTGCCTAACCCGGGCGCGGCGGAGGACTTCCTCTCCACCATTAACCCGGAATCGCTGGTGATCAAGCACGGTTTCGTTGAGCCGAGTCTGGCGGCCGCACAGCCGGAGAAAGCCTATCAGTTCGAGCGTGAAGGCTACTTCTGCGCCGACAGCCATTACTCTTCGGCTGAGCACCTGGTGTTTAACCGCACCGTCGGTCTGCGTGACACCTGGGCGAAAATCGAAGGCTAATCTTAATCGCCTCGAAAATTAATGTATCAGCGCGGCTCAGGCCGCGCTTTTTTATGCCTGCTATTGAGTAAATCATCTATTCCCGCCACGTTTTTCCGGGCTGCGTTTAATTAACTGCGGTGCGTTAATCAATAAGTTTTCTTATATTGGGCTTAGTAGTCTTAATCTTTACTTATATATTCGTGATGCGAATTAATTTCATTTAGAGAGCGCTCTCAAATTTTATCTCCTGACTGACGGATTTAGTCAGGCTGAAACCATTAATCGTCTCTGGTTGACCTGGTATCCGTATTTATTCTGATTTAATTGAATTTTTTATTCGACACCTTCCATGAATGCCAGCGTAACAAATTATCACCGATATGTGCTCCTTGTCATACTTTGACAAATCTTCCGCATTTTTCATTTGATAATTCGCGTCGCGAAAAATAGTCTGTCTGTAGCAATTAGTGCTGTGGGAATAACATCTCGTCGGCAATATTTTTACCCGTTCGGGTTTTTTATTGGCAGTCGTGCAGGGCAGTGGTGAACACAGGCGGCTGCAACTTTTAAGTTAAGTCAAAGAGGAATTTCAATATGGGTACGCACGGTGCTCAGCGTAAAACGCTGGCGCTCGCAGTCGCGGGCGCGCTGTTGGGAACAGGGTTTGCCATGGCGCCTGAGGCGAAAGCCGCAGGGTTTATCGAGGATTCCACGCTGACCGGCGGCATTTATTACTGGCAACGTGAGCGTGACCGTAAAGATCTCAATCCGGACAGCAAGGATTACAATCAATACACCACCAACCTGTCCCACTCTACCGCCAACCTGAGCCTGGATTTCGCGTCGGGCTACGCCTGGGACATGTTCGGTCTGGATGTCGGCACTTTTACCGCCATCGAACTGGCTGAATCCAGCGCCAGCGGTCACCCGAACGAAATCGCGTTCTCCTCGAAGAACCGTACCTACGACGAAGACTACTCCGGTGATAAAGGGGGTATCAGCCTGTACAAAGCCGCCGCCAAATTCAAATACGGCCCGGTCTGGGCGCGCGCTGGCTATATTCAGCCGAGCGGCCAAACCCTGCTGGCGCCGCACTGGAGCTTTATGCCGGGCACTTATCAGGGGGCTGAAGCCGGCGCCAAGTTCGACTACGGCGATGCCGGCGCGTTGAGCTTCTCCTACATGTGGGCCGACAAATACAAAGCGCCGTGGCATATCGAGATGGACGACTTCCGCCAGAACGATAAGAAAACCCGTGTCTCCTACCTGCACTCGCTGGGCGCCAAGTACGATTTCAAAAACGATCTGGTGCTGGAAGCCGCTTACGGCCAGGCCCAGGGGTACGTGAATCAGTACTTCACCAAGGCGTCTTACAAATTCGATCTGCTGGGCAACCCGCTGACCACCAGTTACCAGTTCTATGGCGCGGAAGACCGCATCAGCAACAAGAACGATCCGAACAGCATTTATGACGGCCTGGCCTGGCTGCAGGCGTTGACCTTCGGTTACACCACCGGCCAGTTCAACTGGCGTCTGGAAGGCACCATGGTCAAGGCGGAAGGCAATCAGGGCTTCTTCCTGCAACGTATGACCCCGACCTACGCCTCGTCAAACGGTCGCCTGGACGTGTGGTGGGATAACCGCTCCGACTTTAACGCCAACGGCGAGAAAGCGGTGTATGCCGGCGTGATGTATGACCTCAGCAACTGGAACCTGCCGGGCATGGCGGTCGGCGGCTCTTACGTTTACGCCTGGGACGCCAAGCCGAGCACCAACCCGATCTACGATCAGAGCCAGCGCCTGAAAGAGAGCGCCTGGAGTCTGGACGCGATGTACACCATCCAGGAAGGGCGCGCCAAGGGCACGCTGCTCAAGCTGCATTACACCCAGTATGACAACCACACCAACATTCCGAGCTGGGGCGGCGGTTACGGCAACATCTTCCAGGACGAGAAAGACGTCAAGTTCATGGTCATCGCGCCATTCACCATCTTCTGATGCGTTCCCCGGCCTTGCCGCCGGGGCAGTTAAGGGAATTCAACGATGAAAAAAATCATGCTGATGTTGGCGGCCGCTGCGGCCCTGAGCGCCTGTGCGCAACCCGCCGCGCCGCCGGAAGACGCCAGGTTGAAACAGGCTTACAGCGCCTGCATCAATACCGCGGAAGGCTCGCCGGAGCGTCTGCAGCCGTGCAAGGCGGTGCTGAACGTGCTGAAACAAGAGAAACAGCACCAGCAGTTCGCTGCGCAGGAAACGGTACGGGTGATGGATTATCAGAACTGCATTATGGCGGTTCACAGCGGCAACGGTCAGGCTTACGACGCCAAGTGCGGCAAGCTGTGGCAAGAAATTCGCGATAACAATAATTAAGAAGGACGAGAAGATGAACGCATTCAAACTGAGCGCACTGGCCGCCTTGACGGCAACGATGGGATTCCTGGGCGGCATGGGGAGCGCCATGGCCGATCAACAGCTGGTGGATCAGCTGAGCCAGCTGAAGCTGAACGTAAAAATGCTGGATAACCGCGCCGGCGAAAACGGCGTGGATTGCGCGGCGCTGGGCGCCGACTGGGCCTCATGCAACCGGGTGTTGTTCACCCTCAGCAACGACGGCCAGGCGATCGACGGTAAAGACTGGGTCATCTATTTCCACAGCCCGCGCCAGACCCTGCGGGTAGACAACGACCAGTTCAAGATTGCTCACCTCACCGGCGATCTGTACAAGCTGGAGCCGACCGCCAAATTCAGCGGCTTCCCGGCCGGTAAGGCGGTGGAAATCCCGGTGGTCGCCGAATACTGGCAGCTGTTCAGAAACGACTTCCTGCCCCGCTGGTATGCCACGTCCGGCGACGCCAAGCCGAAAATGCTGGCGAATACCGACACCGAAAATCTGGATCAGTTTGTGGCGCCGTTTACCGGCGATCAGTGGAAGCGCACCAAGGACGACAAAAATATTCTGATGACGCCGGCTTCGCGTTTTGTCAGCAACGCCGATCTGCAGACGCTGCCCGCCGGCGCGCTGCGCGGCCAGATCGTGCCGACGCCGATGCAGGTGAAAGTGCACGCGCAGGACGCCGATCTGCGCAAAGGGGTATCGCCGGATCTGAGCACGTTGGTCAAGCCGGCGGCGGATGTCGTCAACCAGCGCTTCGCGCTGCTGGGCGTGCCGGTTCAGGCCAACGGTTACCCGATCAAGACCGACATCCAGCCGGGCAAGTTTAAAGGCGCGATGGCGGTGCCGGGCGCTTATGAGCTGAAGATCGGCAAGAAAGAGGCGCGGGTGATCGGCTTCGATCAGGCCGGGGTGTTCTACGGGTTGCAGTCTATCCTGTCGTTAGTGCCGACCGACGGCAGCGGCAAGATCGCCACGCTCGACGCCAGCGATGCGCCGCGCTTCCAGTATCGCGGCATTTTCCTCGACGTGGCGCGCAACTTCCATAAGAAGGATGCGGTGCTGCGCCTGCTGGATCAGATGGCGGCTTACAAGCTCAACAAATTCCACTTCCACCTGAGCGATGACGAAGGTTGGCGAATCGAAATTCCCGGCTTGCCTGAGTTGACGGAAGTCGGCGGCCAGCGCTGCCACGATCTGAGCGAAACCACCTGCCTGCTGCCGCAGTACGGCCAGGGGCCGGATGTCTACGGCGGTTTCTTCACTCGTCAGGACTACATCGACATCATCAAATACGCCCAGGCGCGCCAGATTGAGGTGATCCCGGAGATCGACATGCCGGCGCACGCCCGCGCGGCGGTGGTCTCGATGGAAGCGCGCTACAAGAAACTGCATGCCGCCGGCAAAGAGCAGGAGGCCAACGAGTTCCGCCTGGTGGATCCGACCGATACCTCCAATACCACCTCCGTGCAGTTCTTTAACCGTCAGAGTTACCTGAACCCGTGCCTGGATTCCTCCCAGCGCTTTGTCGACAAGGTGATTGGCGAGATTGCCCAGATGCATAAAGAAGCCGGCCAGCCGATTAAGACCTGGCACTTTGGCGGCGACGAAGCGAAAAACATCCGCCTGGGCGCCGGCTACACCGACAAGGCGAAACCGGAACCGGGTAAAGGCATCATTGACCAGAGCAATGAAGACAAGCCGTGGGCCAAGTCTCAGGTGTGCCAGGTGATGATCAAAGAGGGCAAAGTGGCCGACATGGAGCACCTGCCGAGCTACTTCGGCCAAGAGGTCAGCAAGCTGGTGAAGGCGCACGGCATCGACAGAATGCAGGCCTGGCAAGACGGCCTGAAGGACGCCGAGAGTTCGAAGGCGTTCGCCACCTCGCGCGTGGGGGTCAACTTCTGGGACACCCTGTACTGGGGCGGTTTCGACAGCGTCAACGACTGGGCCAACAAAGGGTATGAAGTGGTGGTCTCCAACCCGGACTACGTCTATATGGACTTCCCTTACGAGGTGAACCCGGACGAGCGCGGTTACTACTGGGGCACCCGCTTCAGCGACGAGCGCAAGGTGTTCAGCTTCGCGCCGGACAACATGCCGCAGAACGCGGAAACCTCGGTTGACCGAGACGGCAACCACTTCAACGCCAAGAGCGACAAGCCGTGGCCGGGCGCCTACGGGCTGTCCGCTCAGCTGTGGAGCGAAACCCAGCGCACCGACCCGCAGATGGAATACATGATCTTCCCACGCGCGCTGTCGGTGGCGGAGCGCGCCTGGCATCGCGCCGGTTGGGAGCAGGACTATCGCGCCGGCCGCGAATACAAAGGCGGGGAAACCCACTTTGTCGATACCAAGACGCTGGAGAAAGATTGGCTGCGCTTCGCCAATATTCTGGGCCAGCGTGAACTGGCCAAGCTGGACAAAGGCGGCGTGGCTTATCGTCTGCCGGTGCCGGGCGCTCGCGTGGCGGGCGGCAAGCTGGAGGCGAATATCGCGCTGCCGGGGTTGGGCATCGAGTACTCCACCGACGGCGGTAAGCAGTGGCAGCGCTATGATGCCAAGGCTAAACCTGCGGTCTCCGGCGAAGTACAGGTGCGCTCGGTCAGCCCGGACGGCAAACGCTACAGCCGCGCCGAAAAGGTCTAAGAAGGGCGGTGCGGCCCGCAGTTTTGACGGCGGGCCGCATCATAACGAAGGGGGAATGCGTTCGCCCGCGCGTGTCGGCGCAGGGCGGACGTTGTAGTGAGAGTAGTACGTGGAGTCGCAGTGCCGCTGCAATTGTGGTATTTCATGACATGATTTTCCCCGGCTGGTCCGGGGATTTTTTTGTCTGCTGCATGGCGGGCATAAAAAAACCGCCTCAAGGTGAGGCGGTTTTTCATAGCCGGTCAGGGCTTATTTCTTGTCGTGCAGCGTTTCGTCTTCGCGACAGTCACCGGTTTCACAGTGGCCGTACAGGTACAGACTGTGGTTGGTGAGCTTGATGCCGTGCTGCTTGGCGATGTCACGCTGGCGCACTTCGATGGATTCGTCGCTGAATTCGATCACTTTGCCGCAATCCAGGCAAATCAGGTGATCGTGGTGATGCTGTTGGGTCAGCTCGAACACGGACTTGCCGCCTTCGAAATTGTGACGTGTCACAATGCCCGCATCGTCAAACTGGTTCAGTACGCGATAAACCGTCGCCAGCCCGATCTCTTCGCCCATATCAATCAGTTTTTTGTACAAATCTTCCGCACTGACGTGATGGCATTCCGGATTTTGCAGTACTTCCAGGATTTTGAGTCGCGGAAGCGTGACTTTTAAGCCGGCCTTCTTCAATGCGATGTTGTTGTCGGTCATGCGAATTCAGTCCTGTTACTATGCTAATCAAGTTGAGGCGTACTCGCCTGTGGCATCGGTCGGCACAAAGAGTTAATGCGTCTCATTATAGAACCGGTTGTACTAAATGGAAACCGCCGGTTGTTAACAAAGATATAATTGCACTATTGCATGTTTTGCATGCAACGCCTTGATGGATGGGATAAACCGATATCTCAGTCTACCGTGACGGGGTGGGAAGTTACAAATCTGTAGCTTCTATCGCAGCAATCCCTGTTGCCGATGACGGCCCTGTCGGCACACTATGCACTTTACAGGGCCTTTGTTCAACCTTTCGCCAGTCCCGGCGTTTAGCCGACGATATCGGCCAGGCTCAGCTCTTCGACGATCTGTTTGACCCAGGCGTCGACACGCTCGTTGGTCAGCTCCGGCTGACGGTCTTCGTCGATCGCCAGACCGATGAAGTGGTTGTCGTCCGCCAGGCCTTTGGAGGCTTCGAAGTGGTAGCCTTTGGTCGGCCAGTGGCCCACGATGGCCGCGCCGCGCGGTTCGATGATGTCGCGGATGGTGCCCATCGCGTCACAGAAATATTCCGCGTAGTCTTCCTGGTCGCCGCAGCCGAACAGCGCCACCAGTTTGCCGTTGAAATCGACTTCTTCCAGCGTCGGGAAGAAATCGTCCCAGTCACACTGCGCTTCACCGTAGTACCAGGTCGGGATACCCAGCAGCAGGATATCGAACCCTTCCAGGTCTTCTTTGCTGCTTTTAGCGATGTCATGCACTTCAGAGACGTCGTCGCCAAACTGTTTCTGGAGAATTTTCTGGATCATTTTGGCAATGTTTTCGGTATTGCCAGTGTCGCTGCCAAAGAAAATGCCTACAGTAGCCATATCGCGTATAACCTTTAAATTCAAGTAATTGCATTACTCGATGCCAGCACTGCCGCCGCTGACGCCGATTAAAATGATGCCATGGCAAGAGCCGTTCGCCGCGGGGGGCGGGCGCCGACAGGCGCAGTCTCTTACCGGTAAATGCGTATCATGCCAGAAAGTGGCGCCGGGGTTTTATCGCATTTATGCGATGCCGGAGATGAAGAAAAGCGTGTCGATCCGGCGTTGTCCTTAACGCCGCGCCGCGCGTGCGGCCGAAGAGATCAATGTTCCGGCTGTTCTTCCGCCAGTTGCGCCAACAGCATCTGCTCGATGAGTTCGCTGCGGCTGATGTTGCGCTGTTCCGCCAGTTTGTTCAGGGCGTCCACCGCATCCGCGTTGATTTTCAGCTCTACGCGCCGCAATCCACGCACTTTATCGCGCCGTAACTGATTGCGCTTATTGATTCTAAGCTGTTCATCGCGGGAAAGCGGGTTGGTTTTCGGGCGCCCCGGACGGCGTTCATCTGCGAACAGATCCAGCGTCGTGCGATCCGTTTGTTCTTTTGCCATAGGTAGCGGTACTGCAAGGGAGTTTGCATCAAAAAGCGCTCGCACGCTTCCGGAGGCATCGGTTAACACACTTCGGGCCAATAAACCCTAACCCAAATTCACCCCCGACCCGGCGTTCGCGAACGCGCTGGCGCGGCGGCAAAATTATAGCGCGCCATATTACCCCAGCAGATGGAGCGGCGACAATGCCTAACTGCGGGCTAAACGCGCTAAGCCGTTATCTTTAGCGCGTTTTTTCGCCAGGTGAGCGTATTTTTCAGGCTTCGCCGAGGAAACGGTGGATGGCGCGCAGCACCGCCTCCGGTTTTTCGGCGTGCACCCAATGGCCGGTGCCGGCAACGACGTGCGCGCGGGCCCGCGGGAACTGGCGGGCGATGTCCGCACGATAGCTGTCCTGCACGTACGGCGACAGGCCGCCGCGAATGAACAGGGTCGGGTGCGGCCAGGCCGGCACGTCCTGCCAGCCGGTGATGTCATCATAGCGTTCAATCAGCACCGGCAGGTTGAAGCGCCATTCGCCGTTATGGAAGGACTTCAGCAGGAACTGGATCACGCCTTCTTCCTGCAGGTAATCACGCATCAGCTGGGCGGCGGCCTGGCGCTGGGTGATGCCGGCGGCGCTGACGGCCTTCAGGGCGGCGAAAATCTCGTCGTGACGTCGGGTCTGGTAATTCACCGGCGCGACGTCGATGACGATCAGCTTGGCGACGCGCTCGGGCGCGATGGCGGTCAGCGCCATCGCCGCTTTGCCGCCCATCGAATGGCCGATGACGATCGCTTTCTCAAGCCGCAGTTCGTCGAGCAGCTCCAGCAGATCCTGCGCCATCGCGGGGTAGTTCATCTCGTCGGCGCGCGGGGAGAGGCCGTGGTTGCGCAGATCGACCTTAATTACGCTGTGACGCTGATGCAGATCGCGCGCCAGCACGCCCAGGTTGTCCAAATTGCCGAACAGCCCGTGGATCAGCAGCACCGGCAGCGCGTCTGACTCGGCGGCCAGCAGTTGATAATGTAATTTCATGGCGAAGTTCATACTGAGAGAGATTCAGATTAGGGTATCATGATTGAATCGCACGATGAATCATGCGGAATTTTCGCGGCGCGGGCTTGGCAGTGCCGGCTATAGGTATTAGTCTGCATTTGCCGTCCGGAGGCACATTGTTGTGTTCGCCCCAGCGCTTTTAACCTTATAATCCCATGGCTTGAATGCAGGATCTGGCTTCAGGTTCTAAGTAGAAAAAACAGTATTGGATAAAGATGAAAACTATTGAAGTCGACGAAGAGCTTTACCGTTATATTGCCAGCCACACGCAACACATCGGTGAAAGCGCGTCCGATATTTTACGCCGCATGTTGAAATTCACCGCCGGTCAGCCGGTGCGCGCGTTGCCTGCCGCCAGTGCGTCGCCGTCCGTCGAAGCGGAAAAAGCGGCGCCGGTTCAGCGCCCGCGCGATCGCGTACGCGCCGTGCGTGAACTGCTGCTGTCGGATGAATACGCCGAGCAGAACAAAGCGGTCAACCGTTTCATGCTGGTGCTGTCCACGCTGTACACCCTCGATGCCGCCGGTTTTGCCGCCGCCACCGAGGCGTTGACCGGCCGTACCCGCACCTATTTCGCCGGCGATCAGCAGACCCTGCTGGCCAACGGCACGCATACCAAGCCGAAGCATGTGCCGGGCACCCCTTACTGGGTGATCACCAATACCAATACCGGCCGCAAACGCAGCATGATCGAACACATCATGCAGGCGATGCAGTTCCCGGCGGAACTGATCGAGAAAGTTTGCGGTACCGTCTAATTTAGCGAACAGCCCGTCATGATGGCCGTGCGCGACGTATTTGCCCGGTCACCGACAGGGATGAGGGAGATATGTCGATGGCGAATAATCCACGTGCCGGGCAGCCCGCCCGTCAAAGCGATCTGATCAACGTAGCCCAGCTGACGTCGCAGTACTATGTGCTGCAACCGGAAGCCGGCAATGCCGCACATGCGGTGAAGTTTGGCACCTCCGGCCACCGCGGCAGCGCGCAGCGCCACAGCTTCAACGAAGCGCACATTCTCGCCATCGCTCAGGCGATCGCCGAAGTTCGTCATCAGCAAGGCACTACCGGCCCGTGCTACGTGGGCAAAGACACCCATGCACTGTCCGAGCCGGCCTTCATTTCCGTGCTGGAAGTGCTGACCGCCAACGGCGTCGATGTGATCGTGCAGGAAAACAACGGCTTCACGCCAACGCCGGCGGTATCGCACGCCATTCTGTGCCACAACCGCCGCGGCGGCGCGCAGGCCGACGGCATCGTCATTACGCCGTCCCACAACCCGCCGGAAGACGGCGGCATCAAATACAATCCGCCGAACGGCGGCCCGGCTGACACCAACCTGACGTCGGTGATCGAAAAGCGCGCCAACGAACTGCTGGCGCAGCAGCTGAAAGGCGTGCAGCGTCAGTCGCTGGACAAGGCCTGGAACAGCGGCCACCTGCACGCCAAAGATCTGGTGCAGCCTTACGTCGAAGGGCTGGTGGAGGTGGTCGACATGCCGGCCATCCAACGCGCCGGCCTGAAGCTGGGCGTGGATCCGCTCGGCGGTTCCGGCATCGCCTATTGGCAGCGGGTGGCGGAACACTACAAGCTGGATCTGACGCTGGTGAACGATTCCATCGATCAGACGTTCCGCTTTATGCACCTGGATCACGACGGCATCATCCGCATGGACTGCTCGTCGGAGTCGGCGATGGCCGGCCTGCTGGCGCTGCGCGACAAATTCGATTTGGCGTTCGCCAACGATCCGGATTACGACCGCCACGGCATCGTCACGCCGAAGGGTCTGATGAACCCGAACCACTATCTGGCGGTAGCCATCAACTACCTGTTCCAGCATCGCCCGCAGTGGGGTGCCGATGTTGCGGTGGGTAAAACGCTGGTGTCCAGCGCGATGATCGATCGCGTGGTGGCCGATCTGGGCCGCAAGCTGGTGGAAGTGCCGGTCGGCTTCAAGTGGTTCGTGGACGGTCTGTTCGACGGCAGCCTGGGCTTTGGCGGCGAAGAGAGCGCCGGGGCCTCGTTCCTGCGCTTCAACGGCAAACCGTGGTCGACGGACAAAGACGGTATCATCATGTGTCTGCTGGCGGCTGAAATCACCGCGGTAACCGGTGAAAACCCGCAGCATCACTATGACGATCTGGCCAAACGCTTCGGTGCGCCAAGCTACAACCGCATCCAGGCGCCGGCAACCCATGCGCAGAAAGCGGCGCTGTCCAAGCTGTCGCCGGAGATGGTCAAGGCCAGTACGCTGGGCGGGGACCCGATCACCGCACGTCTGACCGCAGCGCCGGGCAACGGCGCGTCGATCGGCGGCCTGAAAGTGATGACCGACAACGGTTGGTTCGCGGCTCGTCCTTCCGGCACCGAAGAGGCTTACAAGATCTACTGCGAGAGCTTCCTCGGGGCGGAGCACCGCGAGAAGATTGAGCACGAAGCGGTCGAGATCGTCAGCGAAGTGCTGGCTTCCGCCAAGTAATCACTTTTCTTGATTGATAAAAAGCGCTGTTTTTACAGCGCTTTTTTTATGGGCGCTATTTAGATATATCTTTTTCACGGCACGCGCTTGCGCATTTAGATATATCGATCTAGATTAGCGCTATCGATGCTGTTTAGATATATCTAAACAACCTCGTATTGATGTTCCCTACTAAAGCGAGGTCTCACCTTATGTTTCATCGATTAGGCTTACACCGGCATCATCATCACCATGAATGCGAAGAGGGTCGTCGTCATCGCGGCGGGCGCCATCACTTCGGCGGCGAAGGCGAAGAGCACGGCCGGGGTGGGCGCGGCGGCCGGGGCGGGCGTCATCGTCTGTTCGAACACGGCGATCTGCGCCTGGTGCTGCTGGCGCTGGTGGCGCGCAAGCCCAGCCACGGGTACGAATTGATCAAGGCGATCGAGGAAGCGTCATCCGGCCTGTACGTGCCGAGCCCGGGGGTGATTTACCCCACGCTGACGCTGCTGGAAGAGCAGGATTTCCTCGAACCGCTCACCACCGGCAACGGCCGCAAAAGCTACCGCATCACCGCGGCGGGCGAGGGCGAGCTGCAAAAGCATCAACAGGTGGTTGAGGTCATTCTGGCGCGTCTGGCGGGCGCCGGCCGCGAGCGTCATCGGCACGGCAACCTGGCGGAAGGCATCTACGACGCCATGAACCGTCTGCGCAGCCTGCTGCGCGGCAACGTGATGCGCGCCGATCTTACGCCGCAGCAGGTGGAGCGCATCAACGCCGCGTTGCTGACCGCCGTGGCGGCGATCGAAAGCGAAATGCAGATTCAACCTTCGCAACAGGAGAAGAACTGATGCCCGGCCACCGTTTTAACATTACCGTTGAAGCCCTGAGCGATCGCCAGGGCAATCCCGTCGAGAAAGCGCCGCTGAGTTTTGAGGTGAGCAACCACGACGATATTCTCGAGATCGTCGAGCGCATTCGGGCGCGTGACGATCTGAACTTCGGCCCCGAGCAGAGCGCGGCTTTTGCCGTGGGGTTGAAGCTGTTCTCCGAAGTGATGATCGAAAACCGCAAACACCCGGTGTTCGCTCCGCTGCGCGAGGCGTTTAAGGAGTTTATGGTCGGATTGAAGAAGGGCCCGGCGGCGTAAAGGCGCGGCAAACCGCGCCCTCCGGGGTTAAGGCATGAAGCGATAGCCGACGCCGGTTTCGGTCAGCAGGTGTTTGGGCCGGGCCGGATCGGCTTCGAGCTTCTGCCGCAAATGGCCCATGTAGATGCGCAGATAGTGGCTGTGCTCCACGTAGTTCGGCCCCCAGACGTGGCTCAACAGCTGGCGTTGGGTGATCACCTTGCCGGCGTTGGCCAGCAGCTCCGCCAACAGACGAAACTCGATCGGCGTCAGATGCAGATCTTCGTCGTTGCGCAGCACCCGGCGATTCACCAGATCGACGGTAATCGCCGAAAAGCTCACCAGCGGGCTTTCCTGTTGGCTAGCTGAGTGGCGACGCAGCGCGACCCGCACCCGCGCCAGCAGCTCACCGATGCCGAACGGTTTGCTGAGATAGTCGTCGGCGCCGGCGTCCAGCGCGGCGATCTTGTCCTCTTCGGCGTTGCGCGCCGACAGCACGATCACCGGAATGGCGCTCCACTGCCGCAGATCGCGGATGTAGCTCAGCCCGTCGCCGTCCGGCAAGCCCAAATCCAGGATGATCAGATCCGGTTTGCGCGTGCCGGCTTCAATCAACCCGCGCTGCAGCGTTTCACTTTCAAACACCCGCAGGCCTTCGCTCTCCAGCGCGGTGCGCACGAAGCGGCGGATCTCTTTTTCATCTTCAACAATCAGAATGTTGGTTGGCGTTATGCTCACGTTTCCCCTGCGTTGATTACAGATCGAAGGCGTCGCCGTCGATCTCGGGCGGTTTTTCCAGCGGCAGCACGAAGCGGAAGCTGGCGCCGCCGTTGGCGCCGTTTTCCGCCCAGATGCGGCCGTCATGCACTTCAATAATGGCACGACAAATCGCTAACCCCAAGCCGACGCCAGGGATCGCCGACTCTTTATTGCCGCGTGAAAACTTGTCGAAAATCAGCTGCAGCTGATCGGCGGGGATGCCGGGGCCGTTATCCCAGACCTCGACTTCCAGCCACTCGGGCAGCGTGCGGGCGCGAATGCCGATGGTGGCCTCGGCGCCGGCGTATTTATTGGCGTTTTCCAACAGGTTGGTGAACACCCGTTCCAGCAGGCTGCCGTCGCAGTTGACCAGGATCTGTTCCGGCGGCAGATCGACCTCGATTGGATGCTGGCTGAGCAGCGGCTCCAGCATGTGCAGCGAAGCGCCGACGATCTCTTCCAGCGACTGCCACTCTTTACGCAGGCTGAAACCGCCGGACTGGATGCGCGCCATATCCAGCAGGTTGTTCACCAGCCGGGTGGTGCTCAGCACCTGCTGGCGGATCTGGCTGGCCTGGGTGGCGTGATTGGAACCTTCGGCCGCCAGGTCCAGCGTGAGAATTTCCGCCTGGCCGAACAACACGGTCAGCGGGGTGCGAAGATCGTGCGACAGCGCCGCCAGCAGCGAGTTGCGCAGCTGTTCGCGTTCGGCGTCCAGCTTGGCTTCTTCGGCGCTGCGCGCCAGGTGCAGACGTTCCAGCGCGCTGGCGATCAGCACTGCGAAGGTTTGCAGCAGCCGCTGTTGTTCCGGCACCATCAGCTGGCGCAGGTTGTTGGGTTCGATCGCCAACAGGCCGAAGGTCTGTTTGGGGGTATTGAGCGGCAGCAGTTGGTAAGGCACGCCGGGCAGGGTGTCGGTGCCGGCGCCGGCCGGCAAGCCTTTATCGAAACTCCAGCGCGCGATGGCTTCGTCTACCGACAGCAGCCCGCCTTCCTCGCCGATCATTTGCTGCAGCCGGCCGTCTTCCTGCGGCAGCAGCAGCACGGTTTTCGCCTGGAAGCTGCTGGAGAGGAAATGACGGCTGGTGTTGGCGATGTCGGCCACGGTCAGCGCGCGGCTCAGCCCACGTGACATTTCGTACAGATGGCGCGCCCGCTGCTCGCGATAGCGCGCCACCCGGGCCTGATAACGCACCCCGGCGGTCAGGTTGCCGATGATGATGCCGACGGCGAGCATCACGCCGAAGGTCAGCAGATACTGCATATCGCTGACGGCGAACGACCATTCGGGCTGAACGAAGAACAGATCGAAACTGGCGACGTTGATCACCGCCGCCAGCACCGATGGCCAGCGGCCGAAGAACAGCGCGACGATCGCCACGCCGAGCAGGTAGACCATCACCAGGTTGGCCTGATCGAAGCCCGGCAGCAGCCACTGCGAGAGCAGGGTGATCAGCGCGCACAGCGCCACCGCTACCGCGCAGCCGCGCAGCTGCATGCGCCATTTCTCATTGAAGCTGCGGCCGTCGTGCTCCTTGCCCGGCGGCGGCTGTGCGGCGTCGCTGTCCAGCGCGACGATCACCAGATCGAGATCCGGACCCAGCCGGCCGAGGCGATCGGCGAAACTGCCGCGCAGCTTCCAGCGCTGCTCGCTGCGGCGGCCGATGATGATTTTGCCGAGGTTATGCTCGCGGGCGTAGCGCAGCACTGCGCGCTCTTCGGACGGATCGGCCAGGGTGGCGGTTTCGGCGCCCAGCTCCTGCGCCAGCCGCAGCGCGCGCAGAATGGCGCGGCGCTGGTTTTCCGGCAGCCGGTGCAGCTTGGGGGTTTCCACGTAGACCGCATGCCAGTGGCAGCCGAGCCGCGCCGCCAGCCGGGCGGCGATGCGCACCAGCTTTTCGTTGCCGCTGTTGTGGCCGACGCACAGCAGAATGCTGTCGCGGGTGTGCCACACTTTCTCGCGCCCCTGGGTGTCGCGAAACTCGCGCATCTGGTCATCGACCCGATCGGCGGTGCGGCGCAGCGCCAACTCGCGCAGGGCGATCAGGTTGCCTTTACGGAAAAAATGCTCGATGGCGCGCTCGGCCTGACCGGGAATATACACTTTGCCTTCGTGCAGCCGTCGGCGCAGATCGTCCGGCGGCAGATCGACCAGCACCACTTCGCTGGCCTCGTCAAACACGTGGTCGGGCACCGTTTCGCGCACCCGCACGCCGGTCACGCCGCCCACCACGTCGTTCAGACTTTCCAAATGTTGTACGTTGACGGTAGTCAGCACGTCGATGCCGGCGTCCAGCAGCTCTTCCACATCCTGCCAGCGTTTGGGGTGGCGCGAACCGTGGGCGTTGCTGTGCGCCAGTTCGTCCATCAGGATCAGCGCCGGATGGCGCGCCAACGCGGCGTCGAGGTCGAATTCATGCACCAGTCGCCCGCGATGCTGGATGCGCTTTTGCGGCAACAGCGCCAGGCCGTCGAGCAGGGCGGCGGTCTCGCTGCGGCCGTGGGTTTCCACCACGCCGACCAGCACGTCCAGCCCCTGGGCGCGCAAACGCTGGGCCTCCTGCAGCATGGCGTAGGTTTTGCCTACGCCGGCGCAGGCGCCGAAGAATACCTTCAACCGGCCGCGCGGTTTTTCATTGGCCAGCGCCAGCAGGCTATCGGGATCGGGACGCTGCTGTTCTTCTTCGACCATGACAATTCCTTGTGTTACCAAGCAAAAAGGGGTTCGGCACGCCGAACCCTATCACTATGCTGAATACGGTGCGTTACTTCAACGCATCCAGCGCCAGGTTCAGCTTCAACACGTTGACCACCGATTCGCCCATGAAGTTGGGCGTGGCCCGATCGGTGTTGTCTTCGATCAGTTTGGCGACCTGTTCCGGCGGCAGATGACGTGCCGCCGCGACCCGCGCCAGCTGATACCGCGCCGCAGCGGTCGAGATCTGCGGATCCAGCCCGCTGCCGGAGGCGGTCAGCAGATCCACCGGGATCGGGCCGCTCATGGCCGGATTGGCCTGGCGCAGCTGCGCCGCGCGTTCGGCGATAACCTTATCCAGCGCCGGGTTGGTGGCCGCCAGGTTGCTGCCGGCGGAGGCCTGTGGATTATAGGCTGAATCGCCGGTCGCCGACGGGCGGCCCCAGAAATAGTCGGCGCGCGTGAAGTTCTGGCCAATCAGCGCGGAGCCGACCGCCTTGTCGCCCTGGTACAGCAGCGAACCGTTGGCCGCGCCCGAAAACAGCAGCTGCGCCAGCCCGGTGGTCAGCAGCGGATAGGCGATGCCGGTGAGCAGCGTCAGCAGGATCAACATCACCAGCGCAGGTCGTAAATATGTCATGTTCTTTTCCCTCAATGGTTAACCGGCGACGTGCAGCGCGACCAGGATCAGGTCGATCAGTTTGATGCCGACGAACGGCACCAGCAGACCGCCGACCCCGTACAGCCACAGGTTGCGGCGCAGCAGAGCCGCGGCGCTCATCGGTTTGTAGCTCACCCCTTTCAGCGCCAGCGGGATCAGAAACACGATCACCAGGGCGTTGAAGATCACCGCCGACATGATGGCGGAGGCGGGGGAGTGCAGGTGCATCACGTTCAGCGCGTTCAGCTGCGGATAGGTGGCCGCGAACGCCGCCGGAATGATGGCGAAGTATTTGGCCACGTCGTTGGCGATGCTGAAGGTGGTCAGCGAGCCGCGCGTCATCAGCATCTGTTTGCCGATATGCACCACTTCGATCAGCTTGGTCGGGTTGGAATCCAGATCGACCATGTTGCCCGCCTCTTTGGCGGCCTGGGTGCCGGAGTTCATCGCCACCGCCACATCGGCCTGCGCCAGCGCCGGGGCGTCGTTGGTGCCGTCGCCGGTCATCGCCACCAGACGGCCTTCAGCCTGATACTGGCGGATCAGCGCCAGTTTGGCTTCCGGCGTGGCTTCCGACAGGAAGTCGTCCACCCCGGCTTCGGCGGCGATCGCCGCCGCGGTCAGCGGGTTATCGCCGGTGATCATCACCGTTTTGATGCCCATCTTGCGCAGCTCATTGAAGCGCTCTTTGATGCCGCCCTTGACGATATCCTTCAACGCCACCACGCCCAGCACCCGGGCGCCTTCCGCCACCACCAGCGGCGTGCCGCCGGTGCGCGCCACGCTTTCCACCAGATCGTCCACCGCCCGCGGGAAGTGCCCCTGATTGGTTTCGACGTGACGGCGAATGGCGTCCACCGCGCCTTTGCGGATCATGCGCTCCTGCACGTTGACGCCGCTCATGCGAGTCTGGGCGGAGAAGGGCACGAAGGTGGCGTTCAGCGCCTGCAGATCGCGCTCGCGCAGGTTAAAGCGCTGTTTGGCCAGCACCACGATGCTGCGGCCTTCCGGCGTTTCGTCCGCCAGCGAAGCCAGCTGCGCGGCGTCCGCCAGCTCTTGCTCTTTCACGCCCGGCGCCGGCAGGAACTCCGAAGCCTGACGGTTGCCCAGCGTAATGGTGCCGGTTTTATCCAGCAGCAGCACGTCCACGTCGCCGGCGGCTTCCACCGCGCGGCCGCTGGTGGCGATCACGTTGGCGCCGAGCATGCGGCTCATCCCGGCCACGCCGATGGCGGACAGCAGACCGCCGATGGTGGTGGGGATCAGGCAAACCAGCAAGGCGACCAGCACGGTGATGGTGACCACGCTGCCGCTGCCGGCCGCCTCGACGCTGTATTGCGAGAACGGGAACAGGGTGGCGGTGGCCAACACGAACACGATGGTCAGCGCCACCAGCAGGATGGTCAGCGCGATTTCGTTCGGCGTTTTGCGGCGTTTGGCGCCTTCCACCATGGCGATCATGCGATCGAGGAAGGTTTCCCCCGGGTTGACGCTGCACTGCACCACCAGCCAGTCGGACAGCACGCGGGTGCCGCCGGTGACCGAGGAGAAGTCCCCGCCGGATTCGCGGATCACCGGGGCGGATTCCCCGGTGATGGCGCTTTCATCCACCGAGGCGCCGCCCTCCAGCACTTCGCCGTCGCACGGAATGGTGTCGCCGGCTTCCACCAGCACGATATCGCCTTTGCGCAGGCTCTCGGCGGCCACTTTCTCCGTGGCGCCGTCGCGGCGCGGGCCGGCCAGTTTTTTCGCCCAGCTGGTTTTCTTGGTGCCTTTCAGGCTTTCCGCCTGGGCCTTGCTGCGGCCTTCGGCCAGCGCCTCGGCGAAGTTGGCGAACAGCACGGTGAACCACAACCACAGGGAGACGCTGCCGGTAAAGGCGGCGGCGCCGTCGGTTTGGCCGGCGAGGATCGCCAGCCAGATGGCGGTGGTCAGCAGGCTGCCGATATACACCACGAACATCACCGGGTTGCGCCATTGAACGCGAGGGTCCAGTTTTTTCACCGCATCGATCAGCGCGGTGCGCACCAGAGCCGGTTCAAACAGCGCGCGTTGTTTGCGAGTCATCTCTTATTCTCTCTCTGTGACGTCTGTTAGTTTGCCAACCAAAGCTGCAAATGCTCGGCCACCGGGCCCAGCGCCAGCGCCGGCACGAAGGTCAGCGCGCCCACCAGCAGCACGGTGCCGATCAGCAGGCCGATAAACAGCGGCCCATAGGTCGGCAGGGTGCCGTTGCCCGCCGGCTGGCGTGGCTTGGCGCTCAGCGAACCGGCGATCGCCAGCACCGGCAGGATCACCCCGAAGCGGCCGACGAACATGGCGAAGGCCAGCAGCAGGTTGTAGAACGGCGTATTGACGCTCAACCCGGCGAAGGCGCTGCCGTTGTTGTTGGCGGCGGAGGACAGGGCATACAGCACTTCGCTGAAGCCGTGGGCGCCCGGATTGAGGATGCCGGCGCGGCCCGCGTCGGTGCCGATGGCCAGCGCGCTGCCCAGCAACACCAGCGCCGGCGTGACCAGGATCGCCAGCGCGGTCATCTTCATGTCGTAAACGTCGATCTTCTTGCCCAGGTATTCCGGGGTGCGGCCGATCATCAAGCCGGCGATAAACACCGTCAGCAGTACGAACAGCAGCATGCCGTACAGGCCGGAGCCGACGCCGCCGAACACCACTTCACCGATCTGCATCAGCCACATCGGCACCATGCCGCCCAGCGCGGTGAAGGAGTCGTGCATGGCGTTGACCGCCCCGCAGGACGCGGCGGTGGTCACCACCGAGAACAGGCTGGTGGCGAGAATGCCGAAGCGCGACTCTTTGCCTTCCATATTGATGTTGCTGTCGGCGCCCAGCGCGCTCAGGTGCGGGTTGCCCGCCAGCTCGGCGTACATCACCACCACCACCGCCACCACGAAGATCAGCGCCATCGCCCAGATCAGCGCGTGGCCCTGACGGTTTTCACCGGCCAGTTGTCCGAAAGAGAAGCACAGCGCGCAAGGGATCAGGAAGATGGCCAGCATCTGCACGAAGTTGGTCAGCACGGTCGGGTTTTCGAACGGGTGCGCCGAGTTGGCGCCGAAGAACCCCCCGCCGTTGGTGCCGAGCATCTTGATCGCTTCCTGCGAGGCGACCGGCCCCATAGGCAGCGTCTGCTGCGCGCCTTCGAGCGTGGTGACGTGCAGGTAAGGCAGGAAGTTTTGCAGCGTGCCCTGGCTGACGAAGAACAGGGCGATCAGCAGCGCGATCGGCAGCAGCACATACAGCGTGATGCGGAACAGATCGGCCCAGGCGTTGCCGACGGTCTTGCCGGCGCGGCGGGTAAAGGCGCGGATCAGCGCAAAGGCCACGGCGATGCCGGTGGAGGCGGAAACGAAGTTCTGCACCGCCAGCCCGGCCATCTGGCTGAAATAGCTGAGGGCGCTTTCACCGCTGTAGGCTTGCCAGTTGGTGTTGGTGACGAAGCTGACGGCGGTGTTGAGCGCCAGATCCCAGGAGAGGCCAGGGAAGCCTTGCGGGTTGAGCGGCAGCGAGCCCTGCGCCATCAGCAGGGCGAACAGCAGCGCCAGGCCGAGCAGGTTAAACGCCAGGATCGCCAGCGCGTACTGCCACCAATTCATCTCGGTGGGGCGGATGCCGCAGGCGCGCCAGACGCCGGCTTCCACTGCGCGCAGCGCAGGCAGCGGCTCACCTTCGATCAGGCGCGCCATAAAACCGCCCAGCGGCCGGGCCAGCAGCAGAAGCACCAGCAGAAAACTGGCGATCAGTAAAAAGGCTGAAGCCGCCATCAGAAATCCTCCGCGTTAAACAGGGCGTAGACCAGATAGGCCAACAGCAGCAGAACCAACAGCGCACCACCAATAACGCTGAAACTCACGGGACACCTCCAGAGGTGTTGTTTTTGATAGAGGCAGTGTAGGGAGCGGGGTAGAAAGAAGATGAAAAAATCGCGCAGGTGGGTGTAAAAAAAGTATAAAAATGGCTGAAATTTCAGCAAAAATTGAGCATTTCAACCAGCAGGTTGGCGGCGAGATTGCGCCTGATGAGTGAATAAGCAAGGGCAGCGGCGTGGCAGCAGGAACCGGATAATAACCACAACGTAACCCATGTTAAGTTAAAAATTAACTTGGTTGTAACAAAATTACGAATCGCCGCGGTGATTAGCGATTTTTTGTGCGATTTAGTGGTCGGATGAGTAGTAAACTTTCATCAAGTGCGCTAAAATTTTGTCCAGTTACCAAATTACCGATTGTTCATTTGATACGCCCACGCCGTTTTCCCTGACAAATCAACGGCAGGCGTTTTTAAGGAGGTTCGCATGTCTACGACCTATCACGCTTATTCACTGCATCGGATTCTCCTGCGCCGCAGCGCAGTAGTGATCGCGGGCATTTTGGCCCTGCCGGTGATGCTGTTCCGCAGCGATCGCGGGCGTTTTTACAGCTACCTGCACCGCGTCTGGTCAAAAACCAGCGATAAACCGGTCTGGCTGCAGCAGGCGGAACTGGCGTCCTGCGACTTCTACTGAGTCACTGCCGACTCACGAACAACCCTCGCCCTGCGGCGGGGGTTTTTTTATGCCCCAAGCCCGCTGCCGTCCAGCGCAAGGTCGTATTTGGCAAGCCATTCTTCTACACTTTCCTCATCGACCAACACCACGAGAGAACGGTATGAGTGACAAGATCCCTATCGGCATCAGCGCCTGTTTACTGGGCGACGCGGTGCGTTTCGACGGTGGCCACAAGCGGCTGGCCTTCGCGGTGGAACAGTTGGCGCCCTATGTGCGCTTTGAGCCCGTTTGCCCGGAAATGGCGATCGGCCTGCCCACGCCGCGCCCGGCGCTGCGTCTGGTGAAACAGGCGCAGCCGTGGCCGGCGATGCGCTACAGCAACGACGCCGGCGTGGATCTGACCGAGGAGATGCGCAGTTTCTCCGCGCAGCGCGTGGCCGCGTTGCAGCACTTGTGCGGTTACATCGTCTGCGCCAAGTCGCCGAGCTGCGGCCTGGAGCGGGTGCGGGTCTACAGCGAGAACGGCAAGGACTCGCGTAAAAACGGCGTCGGGCTGTTTACCGCCGAGCTGCTGCGCCAGATGCCGTGGCTGCCGGTGGAAGAGGATGGGCGTTTGCAGGATGCGGCGCTGCGGGAAAACTTTATCGAGCGAGTGTACGCGCTGTATGAGTTGAACATGCTATGGCGTCAGGGGCTGACCCGCGGCGGGCTGATCGCGTTTCACAGCCGCTACAAGCTGTCGCTGCTGGCGCATTCGCAGCCGGCGTACCGCGAACTGGGGCGTTTCGTCGCCGACATTCATCGCTGGGACTCGCTGGAAGACTTCGCCGTGGAGTACCGCAGCCGCCTGATGGCGCTGTTGGCGCACAAGGCGACGCGCCGCAACCATACCAACGTGCTGATGCACGTGCAGGGTTACTTCCGCCGCCAGCTCAGCGCGGCGCAGCGCCAGGAGCTGGCGCACCTGATCGACCGCTACCGGCAGGGCATGCAGCCGCTGCTGGCGCCGATCGCCTTGCTTAAGCATTACATGGCGGAATACCCCGACAGTTATTTGGCGGAACAACGCTATTTCGAACCTTATCCGGAGGCGCTGCGTTTGCGTTACGGCCATTGATTGACAAGGGAATTTTATGACCACGCATCTGGTCTGGTTGCGTAACGATCTGCGTATCACCGACAACAAAGCGCTGCACGCTGCCTGCAGCGATCCCAAAGCCCGGGTGCTGGCGGTGTTTATCGCCACCCCGCAGCAGTGGCGGGAACATGAGATGGCGCCGCGGCAGGCGGCGCTGATCCACGCCAGCCTGCGGGCGGTACAGCAGGCGCTGGCGCAAAAGGGCATTGCGCTGCATTGCCATGCCGGCACGGACTTTGCCGCGTCGATCGACTGGCTGGCGGAGTATTGCCGGCGAGAGCAGGTGGACGCGCTATTTTACAACCGCCAGTACGAACTGAATGAACGGCGACGCGATGCGCGGCTGGAGCAGCAGTTGAATGGACGGGTAACGTGCCACGGTTTTGATGACAGTCTGCTGTTGCCGCCGGGCAGCGTGCTCACCGGCGGCGGCGAGATGTACAAGGTTTATACGCCGTTTCGCAACGCCTTCATTCAGCGCCTGACTGAGTCCGACGTGAGCTGCCTGCCGGCGCCGAAGATCCGTGCCGATGGCGCGTTGCCTGCGCCTGAAGCGCCGGCGGCGTTCGATTATCCCGCGGCGGACATCGGGGGTGATTATCCCGCCGGTGAGGAGGCCGCGCTGCAGCGGCTGCGCGTCTTTTGCCGTGAGCAGGTGCAGGATTACCTCCGGCAGCGCGATCTGCCCGCCCTCGCCGGCACCAGCAGCCTGTCGCCCTATCTGGCGATCGGTGCGCTGTCGCCGCGCCAGTGCTTCAACCGCCTGCGCGCCGAATGCCCGCAGCTGCTGGAAGATCGCGAGAGCGGCGCTTTCGCCTGGCTGAACGAGCTGATTTGGCGCGAGTTCTACCGCCATCTGCTGGTGGCCTATCCCGAGCTGTGTCGCCATCGGCCGTTTATCGCCTGGACGGACAAGGTGAGCTGGTGCGATGACGCGGCGAAGCTGCAGGCCTGGCAGCGGGGCGAAACCGGCTATCCGATCGTTGATGCCGCCATGCGCCAACTGAATGCCACCGGCTGGATGCACAACCGGCTGCGCATGATCAGCGCCAGTTTTCTGGTGAAAGATCTGCTGATCGACTGGCGCGCCGGGGAGCGCTATTTCATGTCGCAATTGCTGGACGGGGATCTGGCGGCCAACAACGGCGGCTGGCAGTGGGCGGCCTCCACCGGCACCGACGCCGCGCCGTATTTCCGCATCTTCAACCCGACCACCCAGGGTGAACGTTTTGATCCACAAGGCACTTTTATCCGTAAATGGTTGCCGGAACTGGCGGATGTGCCCGACAATGACATCCATCATCCCCATCGCTGGGCGGAAAAGCAGCGATGCCCGCTGAACTATCCGCTGCCGATCGTCGATCACAAGCAAGCGCGTGTAGAGACGCTGGCGGCGTTCGAGGCGGCAAAACGGGGAGAGTCTTGAGGCAACTGCAAGGAGCGACGTAATGATGAAAAAGGTGCTGGCCCTGTGTCTGAGCGGCTATTCCGCGCTGGCGATCGCCGGCTTTGACGTGGTGGCGCTGGGCGTCGACGGCGGCGTCAGCGACGGCAACCTGACTTCCTACCTGATCCGCAGCGACAATCAGCCGCAGTATGTGGCGCTGGACGCCGGTTCACTGCTGCCGGGCATCGCCAAAGGGCTGGAGAAGGGCAGCTTCCCGCAGGTGACGCCCGAGCTGGCCGCGCCTTACACGCCGCAGGGCTATGTGTTCCGGCAGTTGATCGGCAGTTACTTTATCAGCCACGGCCATCTGGATCACGTGGCGGGGCTGATCGTCGGCTCGCCCGAGGACAATAAAAAAACCGTTTACGCCCAGGCGGACACCGTGCTGACCCTGCGTAATCACTACTTCAACTGGAAGGCCTGGCCGAACTTTACCGACGCCGGTAACGGCTCGCGGTTGGGCACCTACCGGCTGCAAACGGTGCGGCCGCAGCAGCGGTTTACCCTCGGCCTGACCGGGTTGACCGGCGTGATGTACCCGCTCAGCCACGATCGCTACCCGTCGTCAATGCTGCTGATTTCCAACGGCAACGAGTTCTTCGCCTACTTCGGCGATACCGGGCCGGACAAGGTGGAGCAGTCGCGCGATCTCGATACCGTGTGGCGCGTGCTGGGGCCGCTTGTCGAGCAGAAAAAGCTCAAGGGCATGATTATCGAAACCTCTTACCCTAACGGGGTGGAGGACAAACATCTGTACGGCCATCTGACGCCGGCCTGGCTGCTGAAGGAGCTGAAGAACCTGACGCAGTACAGCGGCGGCGAAGGCTCGCTGAACGGTCTGCCGGTGGTGATCAGCCACATCAAACCGAGCCTGAAGCAGGGCGAAGACGCGCGCGCCGCCATTGCGCAGCAGCTGGCGCAGGGCAACGATCTGGGGGTGAAATTCATCCTGATGGCGCAGGGCGACCGGCAGACATTTTGACTATGAAGAGAGAAGAGAATGCGTAACCTCGATCTGGAACAACTGATCAACACGGAACTGAACGCCGCGGCGTTTCAGGACTATGCCCCCAATGGATTGCAGGTGGAAGGGCGCCCGCACGTGCAGCGCATCGTGACCGGCGTCACCGCCTGTCAGGCGCTGTTGGACGCCGCGGTGGCGCATCAGGCCGACGCGATCATCGTGCACCACGGCTATTTCTGGAAAAACGAGGCGCCGGCGGTGCGCGGCATGAAGCGCAACCGCCTGAAAACGCTGTTGACCCACGACATCAATCTGTACGGCTACCACTTGCCGCTGGACGCGCATCCGGTGCTGGGCAACAACGCGCAGCTGGCGCAGGCGCTGGGCATTCGGGTGATTGGCGACGTCGAGCCGCTGGTGCCGCACGGGGAATTCGAACAGCCGCTGACCGGCGAAGCGCTGCAACAGCGCATCGAAAGCCGACTGGGGCGCGCGGTGCTGCACTGCGGCGATAACGCGCCTGAGCATATTCGCCGAGTGGCCTGGTGCACCGGCGGCGGCCAGGGCTTTATCGACAGCGCGGCGCGCTTCGGCGTCGATGCTTTCATCAGCGGTGAAGTGTCTGAGCAGACCATTCACAGCGCGCGCGAAATGGGCGTGCATTTCTTTGCCGCCGGCCACCACGCGACCGAGCGCGGCGGCGTGAAAGCGCTGGGGGAATGGCTGGCTCAGCACCACGGTTTTGATGTGACCTTTATCGATATCCCGAATCCCGCCTGATTTTTTTCTACGTCGGATCCAGCCCGGCCTGCGCGCCGGCTGAATCCTTTTACCGCGCTATTTCCTTATTTTCCTTATGGTTGCGTTCTATTGACAGCCGGGGCTGCGTCACGCATAACTGGTGTGTTTTTCAGCGCGATAATAATAAGGAGAATAAGGGTGCAACAAGCGCGTTATTACCTTTTAGGTGAAAGAGCGGTAGTGCTTGAACTGTCACCGCCGGTGACGTTGCCGAGCCAGCAGCGCATCTGGGCGCTGGCGGAAAAGCTGAATCATCATCCTGACGTGCGGGAAGTGGTGCCGGGAATGAACAACCTGACGCTGCTGTTGCATACGCCGCAGGCCGACGCCGAAGCGATGCTCGCGTTACTGCAGCAGGGGTGGGAAAGCAAAGAGCGCCTGACGCCGGAGTCGCGTCAGGTGGATATTCCGGTGGTCTACGGCGGGGAGCAAGGCCCCGATCTGGATGAGGTGGCGCGCCATACCGGCATGACGCCGCGGCAGGTGGTGGAATGCCACGCGGCGGCGGCTTACGTGGTCTATTTTCTCGGCTTTCAGCCGGGCTTCTCCTATTTGGGCGGCATGCCGGAAAAACTGGCGACGCCGCGCCGCGCCGAACCGCGTCTGGCTGTGGCGGCCGGCTCTGTCGGTATCGGCGGCGGCCAGACCGGCATCTATCCGCTAGCGACGCCCGGCGGCTGGCAACTGATCGGCCGCACGCCGCTGGCGTTGTTCAATCCCCATGAAATGCCGCCGACGCTGCTGCGCCCGGGCGATAGCGTACGCTTTGTGCCGCAGAAGGAGGGCGTATGCTGATTATTCTGCGCGCCGGCATCTATACCACGGTGCAGGATTTGGGCCGTGAAGGATTTCGCCGTCTGGGCATCAGTACCGGCGGCGCGTTGGATCAACCGGCGCTGAAGATCGCCAACCTGCTGGTGGGCAACGCGCCGGAGGCCGCCGGGCTGGAGATCACGCTCGGCCAGTTCAGCGCCGAGTTTACCCGTCCCGGCTGGATCGCCCTGACCGGCGCCGGCTGCGACGCGCAGCTGGACGGTAAGCCGCTGTGGACCGGCTGGCGCTACCCGGTGAAAAAGGGGCAGCGTCTGGTGCTGGGCACGCCGAAGCGCGGCATGCGCAGTTATCTCGCGATCGCCGGCGGTATCGCCGTGCCGGAAATGCTGGGCTCGCGCAGCACCGACATGAAAGCCGCTTTTGGCGGGTGCGAGGGGCGTAATCTGAAGGACGGCGATCGGTTGCCGCTGGGCAAATCCACCGCGCTGCCGCAAACCCGCTGTGGCGTGAAGCAGCTGCTGTTCACCAACCGCATCCGCGCGCTGCCGGGGCCGGAGTACGCCGAATTCAGCGAAGAGGCGCAGGACACGTTCTGGCGCACCGCCTGGCAGCTCAGCCCGCAGAGCAACCGCATGGGCTACCGCCTGCACGGCGGCACGCCGCTGGAGCGCACCACCGACCGCGAGATGCTGTCGCACGGCCTGCTGCCCGGCGTGGTGCAGGTGACGCACAACGGCCAGCCGATCGTGCTGATGGCCGATGCGCAAACCACCGGCGGTTACCCGCGTATCGCCTGCGTGATCGAGGCCGATCTCTACCACTTGGCGCAGATCCGTCTCGGCGAACCGATCCACTTCGTTCTCTGCTCACTGACGGAGGCGCAGCGCGCCAAGGCTGAGCAGGATCTCTTCCTTCGACAGATTGCCTGGGGGTTACATGATCGTTGATTTGAACGCCGATCTCGGCGAAGGCTGCGCCAACGACCAGGCGCTGTTGCAATTGGTGAGTTCGGCCAACATCGCCTGCGGCTTCCACGCCGGCGATGCGCAGACCATGCGTCAGTCGGTGCGCTGGGCATTGCAGTACGGCGTGGCGATCGGCGCTCACCCGAGTTTTCCCGATCGGGAGAACTTCGGCCGCACCCGCATGCAGCTGTCGCCGGAAACGGTGTACGCGCAGGTGGTGTATCAGCTCGGGGCGCTGGCGGCCATCGCCCGTGCCGAGGGCGGGGTGATGGTGCACGTTAAGCCGCACGGCATGCTGTACAACCAGGCGGCGGTTGAGCCGGCGCTGGCGGAAGCGATCGCCCGGGCGGTGCAGGCGGTCGATCCGGCGCTGCGGCTGGTGGGGCTGGCCGGCAGCGAGCTGATCCGCGCCGGGGAACAACTCGGTCTGACCACCCGGCAGGAGGTATTCGCCGATCGCGGTTATCAGGCCGACGGCACGCTGGTGCCGCGCGGTTTGCCGGGGGCGCTGATCGACGATGACGAACAGGCGCTGGCGCAAACGCTGGAGATGGTGCGCCATCACCGGGTGCGCAGCGTCGATGGCGTCTGGACCGCCGTTCAGGCGGAAACCGTCTGCCTGCATGGGGACGGCGAGCATGCGCTGGCGTATGCGCGCAAGCTGCGGGACAGTTTTGTTCAGCAGGGCATCCGCGTCAGCGCGGAGCAGTAAAGCAATAAAGCAAGACACAACATCACAAGCAAAAAACTATTAGAAAATATCGAGGGAAGACTATGGAACAGGCCGTGAATCTCTGGCCACTGATCGGCATCGCCGCCATCGTGGTCGGGTTTGTATTGCGTTTCAACCCGGTGCTGGTGGTGATCGCCGCCGGCATCATCACCGGTCTGGCGGCGCTGATGCCGCTGGACGTCATTCTGGAAAAGCTCGGCGAGGGCTTTCTCAACACCCGTAACCTGCCGCTGATCCTGCTGCTGCCGCTGGCGGTGATCGGCCTGCTGGAGCGCCACGGGCTGAAAGAGCGTGCGCAGGCGTGGATCGCCAAGATCAAAAGCGCCACCGCCGGCCGTTTGCTGATCGTATACCTGTTCGTGCGCGAGATTACTGCAGCGATGGGGCTGACCAGCCTGGGCGGGCATCCGCAAATGGTGCGGCCGCTGCTGGCGCCGATGGCGGAAGGGGCGACGGAAAACCGCTACGGCGAGCTGCCGGAGCGTACCCGCCACCGCCTGCGCGCCATGTCGGCCGCTACCGACAACGTCGGGCTGTTCTTCGGCGAGGATATCTTCGTGGCCTTCGGTGCGATCATCTTCATGCATAACTTTATGCTGGAGTCCGGCGGCATTCAGACCGAGCCGCTGCATATCGCGCTGTGGGGCATTCCGACCGCCATTTTCGCTTTCCTGATCCACGCGTTCCGGCTGTATCGGATGGATAAACAGCTGAGCGCCGAGCTGGCGCAGCTGAATCAGGCGGCGCTGCAGGCGAAGGGGGAAGCGCGATGAACTTCCAGCAACAATACCTTTACTGGCTGGCCGGCGCGGTGCTGCTGATTGTGGCGGTGATGTCCTTGCGCGATCGCGCCAACCCGCGCCGCATCACCACCGGGCTGTTTTGGGGGCTGTACGGCCTGGTATTCCTGGTCGGCGACTGGACTTATCGCCTGCTGGGCGATGTACTGGGCGAGGGCAGCAACGAAAAACGCATGCTGCATATCATCGTTGGCGCGGTGGTGGTGGTGATGGCCCTGATTGCCGGCTTCGGCGGTGTGCGCCTCGGCAGCTATCACCAGCGGACGCCGCAGGAGCGCGAGGCGAGCGCCAAACGCCTGGGCAACAAGCTGTTCATTCCCGCGCTGGCGATCCCGGTGGTGACGGTGGTCGGCGTGCTGCTGTTCAACAACGTGCCGGCGTTGCAAAACGCGGTATTCGGCAGCGGTAACCACGCGACGCTAATTACCCTGTTCTCGATGACCGTCGGCTGCCTGATCGGGTTGGCGATCGCGGTGACAATGACCCATGAGAAGGCGCTGCAGCCGATACAGGAAGCGCGGCGCCTGCTGGATTCGATCGGCTGGGCGTTCATTCTGCCGCAGATCCTCGCCACGCTGGGGCTGCTGTTTACCGTCGCCGGCGTCGGCACCGCGATCTCGCATTTGACCCAGGAATATCTGGCGGTCGATAACCGTTTTATCGCCGTGGCGGTCTACGCTATCGGTATGGCGGTGCTGACCATGGTGATGGGCAACGCCTTCGCCGCTTTCCCGATCGTTACCGCCGGCATCGGCATTCCGATCCTGGTGTTGCAGCACGGCGGCAACCCGGCGGTGATGGCGGCGATCGGCATGTTCTCCGGCTATTGCGGCACCCTGATGACGCCGATGGCGGCGAACTTCAACATTGTGCCGGCGGCGCTGCTGGAGTTGCCGGACAAGAATGCGGTGATCAAGGCGCAGGTGCCGACCGGCGTGCTGCTGCTGTTGGTTAACGTGTTCCTGCTGTATTTCCTGATGTTCCTGTAGGAGTAAGGATGCAAAAAGTATTGATTACCGGCTTCGAGCCGTTTGGCGGCGAGCGCCTCAATCCCTCCTGGGAAGTGGTGAAGCAGCTCAACGATATGGAACTGGTGGGCACGCGTATCGTGGCGCGCCAGTTGCCGTGCGTGTTCGGCGCCGCGCTGGAGGCGCTCAATGCGGCGATCGACGAGGTGCAGCCGGTGATGGTGCTGGCTATCGGCCAGGCCGGCGGCCGCACCGACATCACGATTGAACGGGTGGCGATCAACGTCGACGATGCGCGTATTCCTGACAATCAGGGGCAGCAGCCGGTGGATGAGCCGATCGTCGCCGGCGGTCCGGCGGCCTATTTCAGCACTTTGCCGATCAAAGCGATGGTCAGTTCGATGCGCGAGGCCGGCATTCCGGCCGCCGTTTCGCAGACTGCCGGCACCTACGTGTGCAACCATGTGATGTATGGGCTGCTGCACCGTTTGAGCGGCCAGCGTGAGGTGAAGGGCGGTTTTATCCATATTCCGTACCTGCCGGAACAGGCGGCGGCCCACCCCGGTGCGCCGAGCATGGCGGCTTCGACGGTGCTGTTTGCGCTGGAGCTGGCCGTTTCCATTGCTTTGCAGGTGGAACACGATCTGAAAGTGGTGGGTGGCGCAACGCATTAATCAAGAACACTCCCGGCGCACCGGGCTGCGCCGGGCCTACGCAAGGAGTGGTCTATGCCGGAAGGACCGGAGATTCGCCGGGCGGCGGACAAACTGGCGGCGGCGGTGATCGATCAGCCGTTGACCGCCGTCGATTTCGCTTTTCCTCAGTTGAAACACTATCGCCAGCGTCTGATCGGCGAGCGCATCGTCGCCATCGAGCCGCGCGGCAAGGCGCTGCTGACCCATTTCTCCAATGGGCTGACGATGTACAGCCATAACCAGCTGTATGGCGTGTGGAAAGTGGCGGCGGCAGGAGAGACGCCGGAGACCAAGCGCGATCTGCGGGTGCGGCTGGAAACCGCTCGCAGCGCAATATTGCTCTACAGCGCGTCTGACATCACCGTCGGGCCGCGCGAGGAGATAGAACAGCACCCGTTCCTGCAACGCATCGGCCCCGACGTGCTGGACATGACGTTGACGGTGGATGAGGTGCAGGAGCGTTTGCTGACGCCGCGTTTTCGCCGCAGGCAGCTGGGCGGCATGCTGCTCGACCAGGCGTTTCTCGCCGGATTGGGCAATTATCTGCGCGCCGAAATTCTGTGGCAGGCCGAACTGGCGCCGCAGCACAAACCGCAGGATCTGGCGCCGGAAGCGCTTTGGCGTCTGGCGGAGGCGCTGCTGGCGGTGCCGCGTCTTTCCTATCAGACGCGTGGGCAGGCGGATGAGAACCGCCATCACGGCGCGCTGTTTCGCTTCAAGGTGTTTCATCGCAGCGGCGAGCCCTGTGAGCGCTGCGGCGCGATGATTGTGCGCACCGACCTGTCGTCGCGGCCGTTTTATTGGTGCCCGGGCTGCCAGAAATAAGCAAAAAAAACGCCGCCCGAAGGGGCGGCGCTGTGCGGTTTCAGCCGGGGAAGCGGCTTACTTGGTTTTCAGCTGGGATTTGAAATCACGCTCGGCATAGCCGGTGTACAGCTGACGCGGACGGGCAATTTTGATGCCTTCGTCGTGCATTTCGTTCCAGTGCGCGATCCAGCCGATGGTGCGCGCGATGGCGAAGATCACGGTGAACATGGAAGAAGGAATGCCCATCGCCTTCAGGATGATGCCGGAGTAGAAGTCGACGTTCGGGTACAGTTTCTTCTCGATGAAGTACGGGTCGTTCAGCGCGATGTGCTCCAGCTCCATCGCCACCTGCAGCAGGTTGTCGTCCTTCTTGTTCAGCTCTTTCAGCACTTCGTGACAGGTCTCGCGCATCACGGTGGCGCGCGGATCGTAGTTCTTGTACACGCGGTGGCCGAAGCCCATCAGGCGGAAGGAGTCGTTCTTGTCCTTGGCGCGCTTGATGAATTCCGGAATGTGATCGACGGTCTTGATCTCTTCCAGCATTTTCAGCGCCGCTTCGTTGGCGCCGCCGTGCGCCGGCCCCCACAGGGAGGCGATGCCGGCCGCGATGCAGGCGAACGGGTTGGCACCGGAAGAGCCGGCGGTGCGCACGGTCGAGGTAGAGGCGTTCTGCTCATGGTCGGCGTGCAGGATCAGGATGCGATCCATGGCGCGTTCCAATACCGGGTTCACCACGTACTCTTCGCACGGGGTGGCGAACATCATGTGCAGGAAGTTGCCGGCATAGGACAGATCGTTGCGCGGATAAACGAACGGCTGGCCCAGGGAGTATTTGTAGCACATCGCGGCCACGGTCGGCATTTTGGACAGCAGACGGAACGCGGTGATTTCACGGTGACGCTCGTTGTTGACGTCCAGCGCATCGTGGTAGAACGCCGCCAGCGCGCCGGTCACGCCGCACAGCACCGCCATCGGGTGCGAGTCGCGACGGAAGCCACGGAACAGATGGGTGATCTGGTCGTGGATCATGGTGTGGCGGGTAACGGTTGTTTTGAAGGTCTCGAACTCTTCCGGCGTCGGGGTCTCGCCGTACAGCAGGATGTAGCACACTTCCAGGTAGGAAGATTCTTTCGCCAGCTGTTCGATAGGGAAGCCGCGGTGCAGCAGCACGCCTTTGTCGCCGTCGATGAAGGTAATCTTGGATTCGCAAGAAGCGGTGGAGGTAAAGCCGGGATCAAATGTGAAATAACCTTTGGAACCCAGAGCGCGGACATCGAGGACATCAGGGCCCAGTGTCGGTGTCAATACGCCCAGTTCGATCGGAGCTTCGCTGTCGTTAATGGTTAGCGTCGCTTTCTTATCAGTCATTTACTGTCTCCTTAGCGCCTTATTTTAAAAACCACTAACAACTGAAATACCTTAAATCTCTGCAGGTTGCCCGCAAAAAATGGTGCGGACGCTAACTCTGTGAGCGACTGCGCAACTGTGCGCGGGTAGGGTACAGAGTGCTGACCAGGCGAACGAGACGGGTGACCAGTTGTTAACGATTCAGAGTAATTCGTTATAGTCTGTTAATCTTACCTATGAGCTGTTCGAAGAGATGTGAACCTATCCCAATAAACTGTTTTTATTTGCTTTATTTGCTTTTTGACGCCGGCAAAATCGAGCGGGAAACAACGGCTATTGGGATAGGTTCGCCAAATACACTGTTGCATAACTCGAACCCGGGGGGAAGTGTATCTGCTGACCCGTAGCGCATCATAGGACCGTTTGTGCCCCTATATGTAATGGAAATGTTGATCTCTTGTCAAATCAGATAATTAATTTTGCACTAATTGTGAAATCCGTGATCTGAATCACTGTTCGGGGGAAATGTTATCAAAGCGGTTGTATGAGAATTGTAATCAGAATGTGATCCTCCTATACTGCCGCCAGGTCTCCGGATTACCCTGAAGTAGGAGCACCCAGCGTTATAAATGCGCGCCGTTTGAGCACAGAGGATGTTGATGTTTGAGCGCGTGACGTGTAAGGGTTTTAGGCTCTTAACGCTGTCTGATCCCCGCCCAGGCCCGGAGGAAGGAAAATAATAAGAGCTGTGTGGGCAAATACGTGAAAAAACAACGACCTGTCAACTTGGATCTGCAAACGATCCGGTTCCCCGTAACTGCGATAGCGTCTATCTTACACCGAGTCTCTGGCGTAATTACCTTCGTTGCCGTGGGTATCCTCCTCTGGCTGCTGGGCCTGTCACTCTCTTCCCAAGAGGGGTTCCTGCAGGCGGCCGCCATCATGAATAGCTTCATCGTCAAATTCATATTCTGGGGCATCCTCACGGCGCTGGCCTATCACATTTGCGGTGGCATCCGTCACTTGTTAATGGATTTTGGCTACATCGAAGAGAGTTTGGCCGCCGGCACCCGTTCCGCCCAGGTGGCGATCGGTCTGACCGTCGTGCTGTCAGTTCTGGCTGGAGTCCTCGTATGGTAAACAACGTTTCTGCATTAGGGCGCAACGGCGTGCACGATTGGCTGCTGCTGCGTGCTTCCGCTATCATCATCACCCTGTACGTCCTGTATATCCTGGGCTTTTTCGTCACGGCTCCGGAACTCACTTATGACATCTGGCGCGGTTTCTTCGCCACTTCCATTACGAAAGTGTTCACTCTGCTGACCTTGCTGTCGATTCTGGTTCACGCCTGGATCGGGCTGTGGCAGGTGCTGACGGACTACGTCAAGCCGCTGGCGGTTCGCCTGGTGTTGCAGCTGGCTGTCGTGGTCGCGTTGCTGGTCTATTTACTGTACGGAACAATCGTAGTGTGGGGTGCTTAAATGAAACTGCCAGTCAGAGAGTTTGATGCCGTCGTAATCGGCGCCGGCGGTGCGGGCATGCGTGCCGCGCTGCAAATTTCCCAAGCGGGCTCGACCTGTGCCCTGCTGTCCAAAGTTTTCCCGACCCGTTCCCATACCGTGTCCGCCCAGGGCGGCATCACCGTCGCGCTCGGCAACAGCCACGAGGACAACTGGGAATGGCATATGTACGACACGGTGAAAGGTTCCGACTATATCGGTGACCAGGACGCCATCGAATATATGTGTAAAACCGGCCCGGAAGCGATTCTGGAACTGGAGCACATGGGCCTGCCGTTCTCTCGCCTGGACGACGGACGCATCTATCAGCGCCCGTTCGGCGGCCAGTCGCTGAACTTCGGCGGCGAGCAGGCGGCGCGTACCGCCGCCGCAGCCGACCGTACCGGCCATGCGCTGCTGCACACCTTGTACCAACAGAACCTGAAAAACCACACCACCATTTTCTCTGAGTGGTATGCGCTCGATCTGGTGAAAAACCAGGACGGCGCGGTGGTCGGCACCACGGCTATCTGCATCGAAACCGGTGAAGTGGTTTACTTCAAAGCCAAGGCCACCGTGCTGGCGACCGGCGGCGCAGGCCGTATTTACCAGTCCACCACCAACGCCCACATCAACACCGGCGACGGTGTCGGCATGGCGCTGCGCGCCGGCGTGCCGGTGCAGGACATGGAAATGTGGCAGTTCCACCCGACCGGCATCGCCGGCGCGGGCGTGCTGGTGACCGAAGGCTGCCGCGGCGAAGGCGGTTACCTGTTGAACAAACACGGCGAGCGCTTCATGGAGCGTTATGCGCCGAACGCCAAAGATCTGGCGGGGCGCGACGTGGTTGCCCGTTCGATCATGATCGAAATCCGCGAAGGCCGCGGCTGCGACGGTCCTTGGGGCCCGCACGCCAAGCTGAAGCTGGATCACCTGGGCAAAGAGGTGCTGGAATCCCGTCTGCCGGGCATCCTGGAACTGTCCCGCACCTTCGCGCACGTCGATCCGGTGAAAGAGCCGATCCCGGTTATCCCAACCTGTCACTATATGATGGGCGGCATTCCGACCAAAGTGACCGGCCAGGCGCTGACCGTGAACGAGAAAGGCGAAGACGTGGTGATCCCGGGGCTGTTCGCCGTGGGCGAAATCGCCTGCGTATCGGTGCACGGTGCCAACCGCTTGGGCGGCAACTCGCTGCTGGACCTGGTGGTGTTCGGCCGTTCCGCCGGCATGCACCTGCAGGAATCGCTGGAAGAGCAGGGCGTGAGCCGTGACGCCAGCGACTCCGACGTGGAAGCTTCGCTTGATCGTCTGAACCGTTGGAACAATACCCGTTCCGGCGAAGACCCGGTCGAAATTCGCAAAGCGCTGCAGTCTTGCATGCAGCACAACTTCTCGGTATTCCGCGAAGGCGATGCGATGGCCAAGGGCCTGGAAGAACTGAAAGTGATCCGTGAACGTCTGAAGAACGCACGCCTGGACGATACCTCCAGCGAGTTCAACACCCAGCGCATCGAGTGCCTGGAGTTGGATAACCTGATGGAGACCGCGTATTCCACCGCCGTGTCGGCCAACTTCCGTACCGAGAGCCGTGGCGCACACAGCCGCTTCGACTACCCGGAACGCGATGACGCCAACTGGCTGTGCCATTCGCTGTATCTGCCGCAATCGGAAAGCATGACGCGTCGTGAAGTGAACATGCAACCGAAGCTGCGCCCGGCATTCCCGCCGAAAGTGCGTTCTTACTAATTGCGGAGATCGACAGATGAAACTCGAATTTTCCATTTATCGCTACAATCCGGATGTCGACGACGCGCCGCACATGCAGGACTACACCCTGGAAGCGGAAGAAGGCCGTGACATGATGCTGCTGGATGCGTTGATCCAGCTGAAAGAAAAAGATCCGACCCTGTCGTTCCGTCGCTCATGCCGCGAAGGCGTGTGCGGTTCCGACGGCCTGAATATGAACGGTAAAAACGGCCTGGCGTGCATCACTCCGGTTTCGTCGCTGCGCAAAGGCAACGGCAAGATCGTGATCCGTCCGCTGCCGGGGCTGCCGGTGGTGCGCGATCTGGTGGTGGATATGGGACAGTTCTACACCCAGTATGAAAAGATCAAGCCATACCTGCTGAACGACGGCAAGAATCCGCCGGCGCGTGAGCACCTGCAGTCGCCGGAACAGCGCGCCAAGCTGGACGGTCTGTACGAGTGCATCCTGTGCGCCTGCTGCTCGACTTCTTGCCCATCGTTCTGGTGGAACCCGGACAAGTTCATCGGGCCTGCCGGTCTGTTGGCGGCGTATCGCTTCCTGATCGACAGCCGTGACACGGAAACGCAAGAACGTTTAGATGATCTGGACGATGCTTTTAGTGTTTTCCGCTGCCATAGCATTATGAATTGTGTCAGTGTATGTCCTAAAGGCTTGAACCCGACGCGTGCGATCGGGCATATCAAGTCCATGCTGCTGCAACGCGGCGCATAAACGGAATGAGATGCTGCGCCGGGCTCTTTTCCGGCGCACATCCCATAGGGGAGGGAACCTCTAAAAACTGACCCGCGGCTGCGGCGCTATGCAGCCTGGTTCTTCCGCCGGTTTTTAGAGGTTCCTTGTAAGGGACCGCAAGGTCCATAACAGAACGTATCGGGCCGTCATGGCCGCAAGTACGTCGAGTGAACCGTTTTACGGCAAACCGTATTCATCACGGTAATTATGTTAACCACGGCGAAAACTAAAGCTTCAAAGCTTAAGGGATCATGATGCAGAACGGCGCAATGAAGGCCTGGCTGGATTCCTCCTATCTGGCGGGCGCGAACCAGTCTTACATAGAGCAGCTCTATGAAGATTTCTTAACCGATCCGGGTTCCGTTGAAGATAGCTGGCGTTCCATTTTTCAACAGCTACCAACCGCGGGTGTCAAACCCGATCAGCTCCACTCTCAAACGCGCGACTACTTCCGCCGCTTGGCGAAAGACTCCGCGCGCTACAACACCACCATCACCGATCCGGCAACCGATGCCAAACAGGTCAAGGTACTGCAGCTGATCAACGCCTTCCGCTTCCGCGGACATCAGCATGCCAACCTCGATCCGCTCGGCCTGTGGCAGCGTGAGCAAGTTCCTGACCTTGAGCCCGCTTACCACAACCTGACCGAAGCCGATTTCCAGGAAACCTTCAACGTGGGCTCTTTCGCCATCGGCAAAGAAACCATGAAGCTGGGCGATCTGTACGCCGCGCTGAAGCAGACCTACTGCGGTTCGATCGGCGCTGAATACATGCACATCACCAACACCGAAGAGAAACGCTGGATCCAGCAGCGCATCGAGTCGGTGGTGGGGCGCGCCAGCTTTACCGCCGACGAAAAACGCCGTTTCCTGAACGAGCTGACCGCTGCGGAAGGCCTGGAACGCTACCTGGGCGCCAAATTCCCGGGCGCCAAACGCTTCTCGCTGGAAGGCGGCGACGCGCTGGTGCCGATGCTGAAAGAGATGGTGCGCCACGCCGGCAAGAACGGCACGCGTGAAGTGGTGTTGGGCATGGCCCACCGCGGCCGTCTGAACGTGCTGATCAACGTGCTGGGCAAAAAACCGGCCGACCTGTTCGACGAATTCGCCGGCAAGCATAAAGAACACCTCGGCACCGGTGACGTGAAATATCACCAGGGCTTCTCCTCCGACGTGGAAACCGAAGGCGGCATGGTTCACCTGGCGCTGGCGTTCAACCCGTCGCACCTGGAGATCGTCAGCCCGGTGGTCATGGGGTCGGTTCGCGCCCGTCGCGATCGTCTGGACGAAGCGCGCAGCAACATGGTGCTGCCGATCACTATCCACGGCGACGCCGCCATTACCGGCCAGGGCGTGGTTCAGGAAACCCTGAACATGTCTCAGGCTCGCGGCTACGAAGTGGGCGGCACCGTGCGCATCGTCATCAACAACCAGGTTGGCTTCACCACCTCCAACCCGCTGGATGCGCGCTCTACCGAATATTGCACCGACATCGCCAAAATGGTTCAGGCGCCGATCTTCCACGTTAACGCGGACGATCCGGAAGCCGTGGCCTTCGTCACTCGCCTGGCGTTGGATTTCCGTAACACCTTTAAGCGTGACGTGATGATCGATCTGGTCTGCTACCGTCGCCATGGGCACAACGAGGCCGATGAGCCGAGCGCCACCCAGCCGGTGATGTATCAGAAGATCAAGAAACATCCTACGCCGCGCAAAATCTACGCTGACATTCTGACCGAACAGAAAGTGGCCAGCCTGGAAGATGCCACGGAAATGGTCAACCTGTATCGTGATGCGCTCGACCGCGGCGATTGTGTGGTTGAAGAATGGCGTCCGATGAATCTGCACTCCTTCACCTGGTCGCCGTACCTGAACCACGAGTGGGATGAAGAGTACCCGAGCAAGGTTGAGATGAAGCGTCTGCAGGAACTGGGCCGCCGCATCAGCACCGTGCCGGAAGCGATCGAAATGCAGTCGCGCGTGGCGAAAATCTACGCTGACCGCGCCGAGATGGCGGCGGGCAACAAGCCGTTCGACTGGGGCGCCGCCGAAACGCTGGCCTACGCCACCATGGCGGATGAAGGCATTCCAATCCGCATCTCCGGCGAAGACGCCGGCCGCGGCACCTTCTTCCACCGTCACGCGGTGGTGCACAACCAGAAAAACGGTTCGGTCTATGTTCCGCTGGCGAATATCCACAGCGGCCAGGGCGAATTCAAGGTCTGGGACTCCGTGCTGTCTGAAGAGGCGGTGCTGGCGTTCGAATACGGCTACGCCACGGCGGAACCGCGCACGCTGACCATCTGGGAAGCGCAGTTCGGCGACTTCGCCAACGGCGCGCAGGTTGTTATCGATCAGTTCATCAGCTCCGGCGAGCAAAAATGGGGCCGTATGTGCGGCCTGGTGATGCTGCTGCCGCACGGCTATGAAGGCCAGGGCCCAGAGCACTCCTCCGCGCGTCTGGAACGTTATCTGCAGCTGTGCGCTGAGCAGAACATGCAGGTGTGCGTCCCGTCCACGCCGGCGCAGGTTTACCACATGCTGCGTCGTCAGGCGCTGCGCGGTATGCGTCGTCCGCTGGTGGTGATGTCGCCGAAGTCGCTGCTGCGTCATCCGCTGGCGGTCTCTTCGCTGGACGAGCTGGCCAACGGCACCTTCCTGCCGGCGATCGGCGAGATCGACGATTTGGATCCGAAAGCGGTCAAGCGCGTCGTGTTGTGCTCCGGTAAGGTTTACTACGACCTGCTGGAACAGCGTCGCAAGAACGAGCAGAAAGACGTGGCCATCGTGCGCATCGAGCAGCTGTATCCGTTCCCGCATCAGGCCGTGCAGGCCGTGCTGGAGCAATACTCGCACGTGCATGACTTCGTCTGGTGTCAGGAAGAGCCGCTGAACCAGGGCGCCTGGTACTGCAGCCAACACAACTTCCGTGAAGTGGTGCCGTTCGGGGCTTCTTTACGTTACGCAGGACGTCCGGCCTCCGCCTCTCCGGCGGTGGGTTATATGTCCGTACACCAGAAGCAGCAGCAGGCTCTGGTGAATGATGCGCTGAATATTGACTAATGTTCGCTCGCTTGCCGGCCGAGGGGCCGGCAAGCAGATGATAAAAAACTTAAGGGAAAGCTAAATGAGTAGCGTAGATATTCTGGTTCCTGACCTTCCTGAATCGGTTGCCGATGCGACCGTAGCCACCTGGCACAAGAAACCGGGCGACAGCGTTCAGCGTGACGAAGTCCTGGTTGAAATCGAAACCGACAAAGTGGTGTTGGAAGTGCCGGCCAGTGAAGCGGGTATTCTCGATGCTATCGTGGAAGAAGAGGGCGCGACCGTACTGTCTCGCCAGCTGCTCGGCCGCATCCGTCCGGGCGACAGCTCCGGCAAGCCGACCGCTGAGAAGAGCCAGGAGAAAGAAGCCACGCCTGCACAGCGCGCGACCGCGAGCCTGGAAGAAGAAAGCAATGACGCGCTCAGCCCGGCGATTCGCCGCCTGATTGCTGAACACGATCTCGATGCCGGCGCCATCAAAGGCACCGGCGTGGGTGGCCGCATTACGCGTGAAGACGTGGAAGCGCACCTGGCTAAAGGCGGCGCCGCTGCCAAACCAGCCGCCGCTGAAGCCGCGCCGCAGCCTGCTCTGGCCGGCCGCAGCGAAAAACGCGTGCCGATGACCCGCCTGCGCAAACGCGTCGCCGAGCGTCTGCTGGAAGCGAAAAACAGCACCGCGATGTTGACCACCTTCAACGAAATCAACATGCAGCCGATCATGGATCTGCGCAAGCAGTACGGCGAAGCCTTCGAGAAACGCCACGGCGTGCGTCTGGGCTTCATGTCCTTCTACATCAAGGCGGTGGTTGAAGCGCTGAAGCGTTTCCCGGAAGTGAACGCGTCGATCGACGGTTCCGACGTGGTTTACCACAACTACTTCGACATCAGCATCGCGGTTTCTACTCCGCGCGGCCTGGTGACGCCGGTACTGCGCGATGTGGACGCTATGAGCATGGCTGACATCGAGAAGAAAATCAAAGAGCTGGCCGTTAAGGGCCGCGACGGCAAACTGACCGTGGAAGAGCTGACCGGCGGTAACTTCACCATTACCAACGGCGGCGTATTCGGCTCCCTGATGTCCACCCCGATCATCAACCCGCCGCAGAGCGCCATCCTGGGCATGCACGCCATCAAAGATCGCCCAATGGCGGTCAATGGTCAGGTGGTGATCCAGCCGATGATGTATCTGGCGCTGTCTTATGACCACCGCCTGATCGACGGTAAAGAATCCGTCGGTTATCTGGTGACGGTCAAAGAGATGCTGGAAGATCCAGCTCGTCTGCTGCTGGACGTCTAGTAACCCTTGCCGGGCGCGGCATGCCGCGCCCGCACTCTGTGCTATGTGGCCGGAAAACCATGCGGTTTACCGCGTAATAATGGTCCGGCTAAAAACCTTCAGAACTGAATGGATAGAACATCATGAATTTACACGAATATCAGGCAAAACAGCTGTTTGCTCGGTATGGCATGCCGGCACCAACCGGTTACGCCTGTACCACTCCGCGTGAAGCAGAAGAAGCCGCATCCAAAATCGGCTCCGGCCCGTGGGTGGTGAAATGTCAGGTTCATGCTGGCGGCCGCGGTAAAGCGGGCGGCGTTAAAGTCGTCAACAGCAAAGAAGATATCCGTGCCTTCGCGGAAGCCTGGTTGGGCAAACGTCTGGTGACTTACCAGACTGACGCGCTGGGCCAGCCGGTTAACCAGATCCTGGTAGAAGCGGCGACCGACATCGATAAAGAGCTGTACCTGGGCGCCGTTGTAGACCGCGCGACCCGTCGCATCGTATTCATGGCGTCTACCGAAGGCGGCGTGGAAATCGAGAAAGTGGCGGAAGAAACCCCGGAACTGATCCACAAAATGACCATCGATCCGCTGGCGGGTCCACAGCCTTATCAGGGCCGTGAGCTGGCCTTCAAACTGGGCCTGACCGGCAAGCAAGTCAGCCAGTTCGCCAAGATCTTCATGGGTCTGGCGACGCTGTTCCTGGAGCGCGACCTGGCGATGGTTGAGATCAACCCGCTGGTGATCACCAAGCAGGGCGATCTGGTGTGCCTGGACGGCAAACTGGGCGCCGACGGCAACGCCCTGTTCCGTCAGCCTGAACTGCGTGAAATGCGTGACCCTTCGCAGGAAGACGAGCGTGAATCCCGTGCGGCTCAGTGGGAGCTGAACTACGTTGCCCTCGACGGCAACATCGGCTGCATGGTGAACGGCGCCGGTCTGGCGATGGGCACCATGGACATCGTTAAACTGCACGGCGGCGAACCGGCCAACTTCCTGGACGTTGGCGGCGGCGCGACCAAAGAGCGCGTGACCGAAGCGTTCAAAATCATCCTGTCCGACGACAAGGTGAAAGCGGTTCTGGTTAACATCTTCGGTGGTATCGTACGTTGCGATCTGATCGCTGACGGCATCATCGGCGCAGTGGCTGAAGTGGGCGTTAACGTCCCGGTCGTGGTGCGCTTGGAAGGGAACAACGCCGAACTGGGCGCCAAGAAACTGGCGGACAGCGGTCTGAATATCATTGCTGCGACCAGCCTGACTGATGCGGCTCAGCAAGTTGTTGCAGCAGTGGAGGGTAAATAATGTCCATCTTAATCGATAAAAACACCAAAGTAATTTGCCAGGGCTTTACCGGTAGCCAGGGGACTTTCCACTCCGAACAAGCTATCGCTTACGGCACCAAAATGGTTGGCGGCGTCACCCCAGGCAAAGGCGGCACTCAGCACCTGGGTCTGCCGGTGTTCAACACCGTGCGTGAAGCGGTTGAAGCGACCGGCGCGACGGCCTCTGTCATCTACGTTCCAGCGCCGTTCTGCAAAGACTCCATTCTGGAAGCGATCGATGCCGGCATCAAACTGATCATCACCATCACCGAAGGCATCCCGACTCTGGACATGCTGACCGTGAAAGTGAAGCTGGACGAAGCCGGCGTGCGCATGATCGGGCCGAACTGCCCTGGCGTGATCACCCCGGGCGAGTGCAAAATCGGCATCATGCCTGGCCACATCCACCTGCCGGGCAAAGTGGGCATCGTTTCACGCTCCGGTACCCTGACCTATGAAGCGGTGAAACAAACCACCGATGCCGGTCTGGGCCAGTCCACCTGCGTGGGCATCGGCGGCGACCCGATCCCGGGCTCCAACTTCATCGATATCCTGAAGATGTTCCAGCAGGATCCGCAGACCGAAGCGATCGTGATGATCGGTGAGATCGGCGGCAGCGCTGAAGAAGAAGCGGCAGCTTACATCAAAGAACACGTCACCAAACCGGTTGTCGGCTACATCGCCGGCGTAACCGCGCCGAAAGGCAAGCGTATGGGCCACGCGGGCGCCATCATCGCAGGCGGCAAGGGCACGGCGGACGAGAAGTTTGCTGCGCTGGAAGCGGCGGGCGTGAAAACCGTTCGCAGCCTGGCGGACATCGGCGACGCGGTAAAAGCGGTGCTGAAGCGCTAAGCATTGAGTACGAAATAACACTATCTCGACATGTTTGGCCACCCATTGGGTGGCCTTTTTTATGGGTGAAGATCAGAAATCGTTGAGCGCCTTGATCAGCGCGATCCGATCCTGCAGGCGGCGCTGCCGCACCGGATCCGCGGCGGTTTGCCACTGTTGCTCCAGCGAGGTGAGGGCGGTGCGGTAATCGTCGGCATTGTTGAACAGCGCGTCTTTGACGTTGATCGAGGCGACGTTGGTGTAGCGCCCGTCGTCGGTGGTCGGCACCTGGATAACGCCTTCATTGAGCAGCCGTTTGACGATCGCCCGCTGCGGTTCGTATCCTTCCATGCCAACCAGTTTCCAGCGCTGCGGCGGCACGCTCTGATACTGGCCGTGTTTCACTTCCGTCAGGTAGCGCAGAGTCAGGTTGCGAATGGTGCCTTCTTCTTCACCGTATTGCGCTTTGCTGTCGAACAGCACCGGGAAGGATTGCCCCTCCAGCGCGCCGCCCTTCTGCGTCAGATGGCCCATACGGTAACTGTTCATGCCCAGGCGGATCGGCATGTCATCGGTGACCGGCGTGCCGTCTGCCAGGCGCAGACTGACGATGCGTGAACCGGCCGGTTGACGCAGATCGATAGTGTAAGTGACGCCGTCGAAGAAATCGTTGGTGGAATATTTGGACGAGCGCCGCGCCGGGTTAAAGCTGTAGGTGACGTCGCCCGGCTGCAGCTGATTGAAATAATCGGCAGACCACTCCATGTAGCGTTTAAGCGCTTTGCCGTTGAGCTGATAAACGGTGATCTCGCCGCCGGCGTATTGGTAGTTAAAGGCGATATCCTTGGCCTTGATGTCGCCGACATCCAGTTTGGCGCGATCGTTGTCGATCTGCAGGGCGATCACCTGCGCCAGCGGTGCATAGTGACGGGCGGCCTGCTGAAATAACTCACTGATGCCGGTATCCTGAACGTGTACCTGAGGAATGCCGCGGAACTCGTCGGCAGGCACCAGATCGCTGCCGCTCAGCTTCGCCACGACTCGGTTGGCGTTGGCGCGCAAAATGTCATGATACGGCTGGTAGAGAGCCTGCATGGCGCTGTCCGGCGCCAGCCCCTTGATGGAATAGGTGTAGCTGTTTTTGTCGATCAGCGTGAATTTGCCATCGCGGCGTTCAAATTGCAGGTCAATGCGTGACAGCGCGCGACCGTACTTATCCGGCTCCGTGATGATGACGCCGTTCACCACCGCTTTGTCGATTTTCACATGCATGTGGCCGGCGACGATCGCCGCCAGCTCCGGGTTGGCGTTGGCGATGTCCGCCACGCCGGTGCCGGGGCGCTGGTTCTCGTTGTCGATGCCCATATGCGCGACCAGCACGATCGCGTCGACCTGGCCGTCGATCTGCCTGATGACCTGTTTCACCGCCTGTACCGGATCGGTGAAGTTCAGCCCTTTGATGCGATCGGTGCCCTTGGCGAATTCCGCAGTCATCGGCGTGTCCATGCCGATGATGCCGATCTTCACGCCCTGGCGTTCGAGGATGGTATAGGCCGGCAGATAAGGTTTGCCGCTGTCCCAGACGATGTTGCCCGCCAGCGCCGCGCCTTTAAACTGTTTGAGCGGCGTGGCCAGCGCCGGCAGACCGAAGTCGAATTCGTGGTTGCCCATCACCCAAACGTCGTAGTCAAGCGCGTTGAGGCCCAGCATCATCGGGCTGACGGCCTCCTGTTTGAAGGTTTCGACGAAGTTGCCCTGGATGGTGTCGCCGGCGTCCACCAGAATCAGGTTGGGCTGTTCGGCGCGCACCTTTTTGACCTGGGTGGCTATCTGGCTCAGGCTGCCCGCCAGGTTTTCCGTGTCGCTGGCGTAGTCCCAGGGCACGAAAGTGCCGTGCAGATCGGAGGTGCCCAACAGGGTGATATTTACCGTTTCGGCGGCCATGGCGTTTCCCGAGAGTCCCAAGACAGAGGCAAAGATGATTTTTTTCATAAGTTATTGTCACTCAATGCAATTTTAACATAAGTGGTCATTTTGCTACAAAATCGCAACCTTTACGATCCCATTGCGAGAAATAGACTAATATTGGAGAGAGATTTGTTGTTTTGTGACTGCTATCACTGTCACGGCTTATTGGAAATAAAAGGTTAATTATGTCGCATAATAAGTTCGTAATAATACAATGGCGGCTCTTTTGAATTACATTTATTTAACACAAAAATATCATTAAAAAACAATTAAACCATTGCGCAACATGACCCTAAGAAAATTATGCGAAATGTGCTGATGAATATGGAAATAATATGCGGATAGGCTTAAATTGTCTCAGATCAAATTAGGCCGAAGTACCTCTTTCGGCTAAGATTTGACCTGTAACCAAAAGTCCAACCCACGTCACGTAAAAACCTATTTATTGTGTGGGATTGGGCGAGTATCATCCATGTTGTGATTATGGATGGTTGATCTTGTTGCATTTGTTACCCGTTGTCGGTTTTCAGTGGCGTGCTTGTCGACGGCCCGTGTGGGCTATTGGCCGAGTGTGCGGTTGAAAGCGGAGAAGCTGGATCAAATTTGTTGTGTTTAAGGGCATTCACTGCGGGGCGTTACTGGCGGCTTTGAAAGAAGCGTGCCGATAACCGCGTGTCGGAGTCTTCCTGCGAGGAGCAAGGAGTCAAGATGTTTGATATTGTCGAACTGTCGCGCTTACAGTTTGCTTTAACGGCGATGTACCATTTCTTATTTGTCCCATTAACGCTCGGTATGGCGTTCTTGCTGGCAATTATGGAAACGGTATATGTCCTGTCTGGCAAACAAATCTATAAAGACATGACCAAATTCTGGGGAAAGTTATTTGCGATTAACTTTGCTCTGGGTGTGGCCACCGGTTTGACCATGGAGTTCCAGTTCGGGACTAACTGGTCATATTTCTCTCATTACGTCGGCGATATCTTCGGGGCCCCTCTGGCTATCGAAGGTCTGATGGCGTTCTTCCTTGAATCGACGCTGGTCGGCCTGTTCTTCTTCGGCTGGGATCGTCTGAGCAAGGTGCAGCACATGGCGGTAACCTGGTTCGTGGCCCTCGGCTCCAACCTGTCCGCGCTGTGGATCCTGGTCGCCAACGGCTGGATGCAGAACCCGATCGCGTCGGATTTCAACTTCGAAACCATGCGCATGGAGATGGTCAGCTTCTCCGAGTTGGTTCTTAACCCGGTTGCGCAGGTGAAATTCGTTCACACCGTGGCTGCAGGCTACACCACCGGCGCCATGTTCGTGCTGGGCATCAGCGCTTACTACCTGCTGAAGGGCCGCGACATCGCTTTCGCCAAACGCTCCTTCGCCATCGCCGCCAGCTTCGGCATGGCTGCGGTGCTGTCGGTGATCGTGCTGGGTGACGAATCCGGTTACGAAATGGGCGACGTACAGAAAACCAAACTGGCCGCCATCGAAGCGGAGTGGGATACCCAGCCGGCGCCGGCGTCCTTCACCCTGTTCGGCATCCCCGATCAGGACAAGATGGAAAACTCCTTCTCTATTCAGATCCCGTATGCGCTTGGCCTGATCGCTACGCGTTCCACCGACACTCAGGTCACCGGCCTGAAAGATCTGCTGGCGCAACATGAAGTGCGCATCCGCAACGGCATGAAAGCCTACCAGCTGCTGGAAGAGCTGCGCGGCGGCAATACCGATCCTGCGGTGCGTGCGGAATTCAACAAAACCAAGCAAGACCTGGGCTACGGCATGCTGCTGAAGCGTTATACCCCGAACGTCAGCGACGCGACGGAAGCGCAGATCCAGCAGGCGACCAAGGACTCCATTCCACGCGTGGCGCCGCTGTACTTCGCCTTCCGCATCATGGTGGCCTGTGGCGTGCTGATGCTGCTGATTATCGGTCTGTCATTCCTGAGCGTGGTGCGCGGCCGCATCGGCCAGAAAAAATGGCTGTTGCGTGCGGCGCTGTATGGCTTGCCGCTGCCGTGGATCGCGGTGGAAGCCGGCTGGTTCGTGGCGGAATACGGCCGTCAACCGTGGGCGATTGGTGAGGTGCTGCCGACCGCAGTCGCCAACTCTTCGCTGACCGCGGGCGACATTCTGTTCTCGATGGGGCTGATTTGCGGCTTGTACACCCTGTTCCTGGTGGCTGAAATGTACCTGATGTTCAAGTTTGCGCGTCTGGGTCCAAGCAGCCTGAAAACCGGCCGCTACCACTTTGAACAACCGACTGCCGCCGTGCAGGAAGCGCGCTAAACAGGAGTCCACGTATGTTTGACTATGAAGTACTGCGATTTATCTGGTGGGTGCTGGTTGGCGTACTGCTGATCGGCTTCGCCGTCACCGACGGTTTCGACATGGGCGTCGGCATCCTGGTGCGCATCATCGGTAAAACCGATACCGAGCGCCGGGTGATGATCAACTCCATCGCCCCTCACTGGGACGGTAACCAGGTGTGGCTGATCACCGCCGGCGGCGCGCTGTTCGCCGCCTGGCCGATGGTCTACGCAGCGGCCTTCTCGGGCTTCTACGTCGCCATGATCCTGGTGCTGGCGGCGTTGTTCTTCCGCCCGGTCGGTTTTGACTACCGTTCCAAGCTGGAGAGCAGCCGCTGGCGCAACATGTGGGACTGGGGCATCTTCATCGGTTCCTTCGTGCCTGCGTTGGTGTTCGGCGTGGCGTTCGGCAACCTGCTGCAGGGCGTGCCGTTCCATGTGGACGAGTACCTGCGTCTGTTCTACACCGGCAACTTCTTCCAACTGCTGAATCCGTTCGGTCTGTTGGCAGGCGTGGTCAGTCTGACCATGCTGGTCACTCAGGGCGCGACCTACCTGCAGATGCGCACCACCGGCGAGATCCACCTGCGGTCACGCGCCGCAGCGCAGATCGCGACGCTGATCATGGCGGTATGCTTCCTGCTGGCGGGTGTGTGGCTGGTTAAAGGCATCGACGGCTACGTGATCACTTCGGCGCTGGACACCATGGCGGAATCCAACCCGCTGCGTAAAGAAGTGGCGCATCAGGCCGGCGCATGGCTGATCAACTTCAACAAGTATCCGCTGCTGTGGGCCTTGCCTGCACTGGGCGTAGTGCTGCCGTTGTTCACCATCCTGTTCTCGCGTCTGGAGAAAGGCGCGCTGGCGTTCGTCACCTCGTCGCTGACCATCGCCTGCGTCATCCTCACTGCCGGGGTCACCATGTTCCCGTTCGTGATGCCGTCCAGCACCGTGCCTAACGTCAGCCTGACCATGTGGGACGCGACGTCGAGCCTGTTGACGCTGAAAGTGATGACCGTCGTGGCGGCGATCTTCGTGCCTATCGTTTTGGCGTACACTAGCTGGTCGTACTACAAAATGTTCGGTCGTCTCGACAAGAACTACATCGAAAACAACAAGCATTCGCTGTACTAAGGATAAGGAGCTAAACCATGTGGTATTTTGCCTGGATTCTCGGAACGCTTCTTGCCTGCGCCTTCGGCATCATCACGGCGCTGGCGCTTGAGCAGAGCGAAGCGACCAAAGCTCAGCAAGACGGTAAGTAATGAGCTCGTCCGTGATTGACAAGCTGTACGCTGTCACCGACAAGGGCCCGGTTCGGGCCCTTTCCCTGGTGCTGGCGTTGATTTTGGCGGGGTGCGTGTTCTGGGATCCGACGCGTTTCGCCGCCAAAACCAGCTCGCTGGAGATTTGGGAAGGGCTGTTGCTGATTTGGGCCGTATGCGCCGGAGTGATCCACGGCTTCGGATTCCGCCCGCAGCGCAGCGTCTGGCGCGCTTTTTTCGCGCCGCTTCCTGCAATTGTGATCTTGTGCGCAGGATTACTTTACGTTTCTTTATAATCTCCCCGATGTCCCCACGTTATGGGCCCTCACGGCCCATAATTATTTTCATTCCCATCTTGTAACCCATTCCCAACCCGATCTGTCTTGCGTATAGTAGCAGCGTTAAATTGCATTGCTGGGAAGTAGAGTGAGTAATACGTTGTTTCGATGGCCGGTTCGCGTTTACTACGAGGATACCGATGCCAGTGGTGTGGTCTATCACGCCCGCTACGTCGCCTTTTTTGAAAGAGCGCGCACAGAGATGCTGCGTCAGCACAACTTTCATCAACAGCAGCTGCTCAGTGAACAAGTCGCTTTTGTCGTCCGGCGCATGACGGTGGATTATCTGGCTCCGGCTCGTCTCGACGAGCAACTGGAGGTCCAGAGTGAAATCACCTCTCTGCGCGGGGCTTCTCTCACGTTTGCTCAACGCATTGTCAATTCTGACGGGGCCCTACTGAGCCAGGCAGATGTCCTGATTGCCTGTATTGATCCACACCAAATGAAGCCAAGAGCGCTTCCTAAGTCTATTGTCGCGGAGTTTAAGCAGTGACTGACATGAACATCCTAGATTTATTCTTGAAGGCGAGCCTGCTGGTTAAGCTTATCATGTTGATTTTGATATGCTTCTCGGTAGCCTCTTGGGCGATCATCATTCAGCGCACCCGCATCCTCAATGCGGCGACGCGTGACGCCGAAGCCTTTGAAGACAAATTCTGGTCCGGTATCGAGCTTTCCCGTCTGTACCAGGAAAGTCAGGCGCGTCGCGATAGCCTGACCGGTTCCGAGCAGATCTTCCATTCCGGCTTCAAAGAGTTCGCCCGCTTGCACCGCGCCAACAACCATGCGCCGGAGTCGGTGATCGAAGGGGCGTCGCGTGCGATGCGCATTTCGATGAACCGCGAGCTGGAAACGCTGGAAACCCATATTCCGTTCCTCGGCACCGTCGGTTCGATCAGTCCGTACATCGGCCTGTTCGGCACCGTGTGGGGGATCATGCACGCCTTTATCGCGCTGGGCGCGGTGAAGCAAGCCACGCTGCAGATGGTGGCGCCGGGTATCGCCGAAGCGCTGATCGCCACCGCGATCGGTCTGTTCGCCGCCATCCCGGCGGTAATGGCCTATAACCGTCTCAACCAGCGCGTCAACAAGCTTGAGCAGAATTACGACAACTTTATGGAAGAGTTCACCGCTATTCTGCATCGTCAGGCCTTCTCCAGCGACAGCAAATAAGTAGGAGGTAGCATGGCGAGAGTACGTGGACGTAGTCGGCGCGAGCTGAAGTCCGAAATTAACATCGTTCCGCTGCTCGACGTGTTGCTGGTGCTGCTGCTGATCTTTATGGCAACCGCGCCAATCATCACGCAGAGCGTGGAGGTTGACCTGCCGGACGCCACCGATTCCAAAACGGTGTCCAGCGATGACAATCCGCCGGTGATCCTCGAGGTTTCCGGCGTAGGTCAATACACCCTGGTGGTGGATCACAACCGTATGGAGCTGCTGCCGCCTGAACAAGTCGCGGCCGAAGCCAAGTCGCGTTTGGCGGCTAACCCGAAAACGGTCTTTTTGATCGGCGGTGCGAAGGAAGTCCCTTACGATGAGATTATCAAGGCATTGAATATTCTCCATCAGGCGGGCGTGGCTTCCGTGGGGCTGATGACCCAGCCGATCTGACCGTAAGGCGAACGGCAACCCGGTTCCTGCGCTGCGGCCCAGGAACCCCGTATAAGCAACACCAGTTTTTGGGAATCTATTTTGGTAAAGGCAACTGAGCAAAACGATAAGCTGAACCGCGCCGTTATTGTTTCGGTCGTTCTGCACTTCATATTGATTGCCCTGCTGATTTGGGGATCGCTGCAGGAAAAGGTCGACATGGGCGCCGGCGGTGGCGGTGATGGCACCGTGGTGGGCGCGATGATGGTCGATCCCGGCGCGGTGGTGGAGCAGTACAACCGCCAGCAGCAGCAGAGCAACGATGCGCAGCGTGCCGAGAAGCAGCGCCAGAAAAAAGCGGAGCAACAGGCCGAAGAGCTTCAGCAGAAGCAGGCGGAGCAACAGCAGCGCCTGAAAGAGCTGGAGAAAGAGCGTTTGGCGGCGCAGGAGAAAGCCGCGCAGAACGCCAAGGCGCAGGCTGAGCAACAGCAGAAGGCGGCGGAGCAGCAGAAACAGGCCGCCGAGCAGCAAAAAGCGGCGGAAGCCGCCGCAGCCAAGGCCAAAGAGCAACAGAAGGTCGCCGAAGCCGCCGCCGCCAAGGCGAAGGCCGAAGCGGACAAGGTCGCCAAGGCGCAGGCGGAAGCCCAGAAAAAAGCCGAAGCGGAAGCCAAGAAAGAAGCGGCCGCTGCCGCCGCCGCCAAGAAACAGGCGGAAGAGGCGAAGAAAGCCGCCGCCGCTGCGGCAGAAAAGAAAGCCGCAGAGGCCGCGGAGAAGAAAGCGGCCGCTGAAGCCGAGAAAAAAGCCGCAGCGGAAGCCGAGAAGAAGGCTGCCGCCGAGGCAGAGAAGAAAGCGGCGGCCGAGAAAGCCGCTGCCGCCAAAAAAGCCGCTGCGGACGCCAAGAAGAAGGCCGCCGCCGAGGCTGCGAAACAATCGGAGGAAGTTAGCGATCTGTTTGGCGGCCTGGCGGATGGCAAGAACGCGCCGAAAGGCGGCGGTGCCAAATCGAAGGGCGACGGTAAACCGGCCGGGCAGGGCAATGCCAAGACGGCTGGCGCCAGCGGGGCGGATATCAGCGGTTATATGGGGCAGATTCAAGGGGCGATTCAGAGCAAGTTTTATGACGCCAGTTCGTTCGCCGGCAAAACCTGCGACCTGCGTATCAAGCTGGCGCCGGACGGCCTGCTGATAAGCGTACAAGCAGCGGGGGGCGATCCTGCTCTGTGTCAAGCTGCGGTGTCTGCCGCCAAGTTGGCGCATATACCGAAGCCGCCGAGCGATGCCGTTTATCAGCACTTTAAGAATTCTATCCTTGAATTCAAACCGCAATAACGGTTGATTGAGTGAGTGTTATCACAGGGATGTACTAAGGTAACCAACAGGGATTATGTAGTTTTACGTAAGTTGGTTTGTTAAAATTCTGCTAATTTATCGCAGGCATCCCGCCTGGATAAGGGAGATGAGATGAAGCAGGCATTTCGAGTAGCGCTAGGTTTTTTAATTCTGTGGGCGTCCGTGTTGCACGCGGAAGTTCGCATTGAAATCACCCAAGGGGTCGACTCCGCTCGTCCGATTGGCGTGGTGCCGTTTAAATGGGCGGGCCCAGGCACGCCGCCGGAAGATATCGGCAAGATTGTCGGCGCGGATCTGCGCAACAGCGGCAAATTCAACCCGATCGACGTGGCGCGCATGCCGCAGCAACCTACCTCCGCGTCTGAAGTGACGCCGGCGGCCTGGACTGCATTGGGCATCGACGCCGTAGTGGTCGGTCAGGTTCAACCTGGCGCCGACGGCAGCTACCTGATCTCCTACCAGTTGGTGGACACCTCGGGTTCGCCGGGCACCGTATTGGCGCAGAACCAGTATAAAGTGACCAAACAGTGGTTGCGTTATTCTGCCCATACCGCCAGCGACGAAGTGTTCGAGAAGCTGACCGGCATCAAGGGCGCGTTCCGCACCCGTATCGCCTACGTGGTGCAGACCAACGGCGGGAAATTCCCGTACGAGCTGCGCGTAGCGGATTACGACGGTTACAACCAGTTCACGGTGCACCGTTCACCTGAGCCGCTGATGTCGCCGGCCTGGTCGCCGGATGGCAGCAAACTGGCTTACGTGACCTTCGAGAGCGGCCGTTCCGCGCTGGTGGTGCAAACCCTGGCTAACGGCGCCATCCGCCAGATCGCTTCCTTCCCGCGCCACAACGGTGCGCCGGCGTTCTCGCCGGACGGCAGCAAGCTGGCCTTCGCGCTGTCCAAGAGCGGCAGCCTGAACCTGTACGTGATGAACCTCGGCTCCGGCCAGATCACGCAGCTGACCGATGGCCGCAACAACAACACAGAACCGACCTGGTTCCCGGATGGCCAGTCTCTGGCGTTTACCTCCGACCAGGGCGGGCGTCCGCAGATTTATAAAATCAGCGCCAGCGGCGGTGCCGCACAGCGTCTGACGTGGGAAGGCTCTCAGAACCAGGATTCTGAAGTCAGCTCCGATGGTAAATTCCTGGTGATGGTCAGCACCAACAGTGGTGCACAACACATCGCCAAACAAGATCTTGGATCGGGCGCCGTTCAGGTTTTGACCGGCACCTTCCTGGATGAAACGCCTAGTATTGCGCCAAACGGCACCATGGTGATCTATAGCTCCACGCAAGGTATGGGCTCCGTGCTGCAGTTGGTGTCAACTGATGGGCGTTTCAAAGCGCGTCTTCCGGCAACTGATGGACAGGTCAAATTCCCTGCCTGGTCGCCGTATCTGTGATGCATGTGTAAATATGTATGGCAAACTATAAAAGGATCAAAGAAATGCAACTGAACAAAGTGCTGAAAGGGCTTCTGCTGGCACTGCCAGTTCTGGCTGTAGCAGCTTGTAGTTCTAACAAAAGCGCGAACAACGACCAATCTGGTATGGGCGCTGGCGCCGGCACTGGTATGGAAAACGGCAGCAGCAACCTGTCTTCCGAAGAACAAGCTCGTCTGCAGATGCAAGAACTGCAGAAGAACAACATCGTTTACTTCGGCCTGGACAAGTATGACGTAAGCTCCGAATTCGCTCAGATGCTGGACGCGCACGCTGCATTCCTGCGTAACAACCCGTCTTACAAAGTGACCGTTGAAGGCCACGCTGACGAACGCGGCACGCCGGAATACAACATCGCTCTGGGTGAGCGTCGTGCTAACGCCGTTAAAATGTACCTGCAGGGTAAAGGCGTTTCCGCTGACCAGATCTCTATCGTTTCTTACGGTAAAGAAAAACCAGCAGTACTGGGCCACGACGAAGCGGCTTATGCTAAAAACCGTCGTGCCGTTCTGGTTTACTAAGAGAATCGCATGAACAGTAACTTCAGACGTCACCTGTTGAGTCTGTCGTTACTGGTTGGCGTAGCGGCCCCTTGGGCCGCTACTGCCCAAGCGCCAATCAGTAATGTCGGCTCCGGCTCGGTCGAAGACCGTGTCACCTCGCTTGAGCGCATCAGCAATGCTCAAGGCCAGCTTTTAAACCAACTCCAGCAGCAACTCTCTGACAATCAACGCGACATTGATTCTCTCCGTGGACAAATCCAGGAAAGCCAGTATCAGTTGAATCAGGTCGTTGAACGCCAGAAGCAAATCTATCAACAGATGGATAGCCTCAGCCAGGGCGGCGCTCAGAGCGCCTCTGCGGCAGCAGGCGCTGCCGGCGGGGCAGCCGCAGGCGCATCTTCCGATGCGGGCAGCAGCGCGCCTGCAGCCGCTTCTGCAACGCCGAGCGGCGGTGATGAGAACAGTGACTACAACGCCGCTGTTTCTCTGGCGCTGGAAAAAAAACAGTATGACCAGGCGATTTCCGCCTTTCAGTCCTTCGTAAAACAGTACCCGAAGTCCACTTACCAGCCCAATGCCAACTATTGGCTGGGCCAGTTGTTCTACAACAAGGGTAAAAAAGACGATGCGGCCTACTATTTTGCGGTGGTGGTGAAGAATTACGCTAAATCACCGAAGGCGCCGGACGCCATGTACAAGGTGGGTATCATCATGCAGGAAAAAGGGCAGGCTGATAAAGCCAAGGCCGTGTTCCAGCAGGTGATTAAACAATACCCAACCAGTGCGGCGGCCAAGCAGGCGAAAAGTCGCGTAGGCGGTTAACGGCTAGAAAAATGAGCCCAGAAGTTAGTCGATTTGACCGATTTCTGGGCTCATTCGCGTGAAGAACAAGCAGTTGAACGCATCGGTAAAAAATTTAGGTTGCGCTGCCAAGATAAATTAGTAATATATGCCGCCGTTGCCAAGACATCTTGCAAGATGTTAAAGCGGCAGGGAAATTGGGTCGTTAGCTCAGTTGGTAGAGCAGTTGACTTTTAATCAATTGGTCGCAGGTTCGAATCCTGCACGACCCACCAATTTCTGAAGTAGCAGTAACCACAACAGTGGGTGATTAGCTCAGTTGGTAGAGCATCTCCTTTACACGGAGGGGGTCGGCGGTTCGAGCCCGTCATCACCCACCACTGTTATGGGTCGTTAGCTCAGTTGGTAGAGCAGTTGACTTTTAATCAATTGGTCGCAGGTTCGAATCCTGCACGACCCACCATTCTTTAAGAATGGCTGCGATAGAGAATCGTAAAGGATGAGAACCGTAAAGGTTCGAGTCTCGCGAAGCGAGACAACATCACTCCGGTGATGGCCCGCAAGGGCGAGGCCAAAGGCCGAGTTATCCTGCACGACCCACCATTCTTTAAGAATGGCAGCTTCAGAATCGGTTTGATGTGGCAAAGTAAAGGTCCGAGTCGAGTACCCGTCGAGTTGTCCTGAACATCCCCATCCTTGTTTTCCGCGAGTCGGTTCCAATAACCTATTCGCCATCAGCAGTAAACCACATCAGTGGGTCGTTAGCTCAGTTGGTAGAGCAGTTGACTTTTAATCAATTGGTCGCAGGTTCGAATCCTGCACGACCCACCACTCTTTAATAGAGCAAGGTGTTAAATCGTCAGGATGAGAACCGTAAAGGTTCGAGTCTCGCGAAGCGAGACAACATCACTCCGGTGGTGGCCCGAAGGGCGAGTTATCCTACACGACCCACCATTCTTTGAGTGGACAAGATGTGAAAAATAGCAGTACCACAGCAGTGGGTGATTAGCTCAGTTGGTAGAGCATCTCCTTTACACGGAGGGGGTCGGCGGTTCGAGCCCGTCATCACCCACCACACTGCGGGTCGTTAGCTCAGTTGGTAGAGCAGTTGACTTTTAATCAATTGGTCGCAGGTTCGAATCCTGCACGACCCACCAATTCAGAAAAAAGCGCCTTTTGGCGCTTTTTTCGTTTCTGTAACATCCAAACCTGACCTCATCTTCTCGCCAACATGGTCACCGAGTCGTGCGGGTGAGATCCTGCGTTCAGGTTCGAGCATCGCGCAGCGATACGACAACGCGCAGCGTTGCCCGCAGGGTGAGGCCACAGGCCGAATCAATCCTGCACGACCCACCCATTCAGAAAAAGCGCCTTTTATCGCATCCGCATCACCGCAATCTGAATCCGCTGCTTTCTCGTTTCAACAACACACCGATCGTCATCCCGCGCTTTTTTGAACGGCTATACGTTCTCGCCAAGCGGTTATCCGCTATGAACTGCGCGGGCAATGCCTGTGTTTTTAATCTATTAAACAATAGGTGCGCAAAATTGAAAATATCAGCGGACTTTTCGCGCAATTTTAGGTATTTTGTTTAGTATATAAAACGAAGGGCGTTGCGGCAGGCGATATTCAAATGGCAGGCGCCCAGCCTAGCATGAGATTGCAGCGATGAGTGAAATGTTTGATGTCAACGCGGCGGTGTATCCTTTCCCGCCCAAACCGGTACCGCTGGACGTAGCGGAAAAAGCCTTTTATCGCGAAAAGATCAAAACCTTGCTCAAGCAGCGCAATGCGGTGATGGTCGCCCACTACTATACCGATCCGGAAATCCAGGCGCTGGCGGAAGAAACCGGTGGCTGCGTGGCGGATTCGCTGGAAATGGCGCGCTTCGGCAGCGCCCATCCGGCTTCCACGTTGTTGGTGGCCGGCGTGCGCTTCATGGGGGAGACCGCCAAGATCCTCAGCCCGGAAAAACAGGTGCTGATGCCGACCCTGTTTGCCGAATGTTCGCTTGACCTGGGTTGCCCGGAAGAGGAGTTCCATGCGTTTTGCGACAGCCATCCCGATCGCACCGTGGTGGTCTATGCGAACACCTCGGCGGCGGTCAAAGCGCGCGCCGACTGGGTGGTGACCTCCAGCATCGCCGTCGAACTGATCGAGCATCTGGATAGCCTGGGCGAGAAAATTATCTGGGCGCCGGATCGCCATCTCGGCAGCTACGTGCAGAAGCAGACCGGCGCCGACGTGCTGTGCTGGCAAGGCGCCTGCATTGTCCATGACGAGTTCAAGACCCAGGCACTGCGGCGCATGAAGGCGCTCTATCCGCAGGCGGCTATCCTGGTGCATCCCGAATCGCCTCAGGCGGTGGTCGAGCTGGCGGATGCGGTGGGGTCTACCAGCCAGTTGATTCAGGCGGCGAAAACATTGCCGCATCAACAGCTGATCGTTGCCACCGATCGCGGTATCTTTTACAAGATGCAGCAGGCCTGTCCGGACAAGGAGCTGTTCGAAGCGCCGACCGCCGGAGAAGGCGCGACCTGCCGCAGCTGCGCGCATTGCCCGTGGATGGCGATGAATGGCCTGAAGGCGATTGCCGAAGGGCTGGAGCAGGGGGGCGCACAGCATGAGATCCACGTGGACGCTGCGTTGCGTGAAAAGGCGCTGGTACCGCTGAACCGCATGCTGGATTTCGCCGCTCAGCTTAAGATGCAGGTTAAAGGCAACGCTTAACCGTTTAAAAGGATGACCTCATGAGCTTCTTCAGTACCAGCAATATTCTGGTGCATATTCCGCTTGGCGCGGGCGGTTACGATCTGTCGTGGATCGAAGCCATCGGCACACTGTTCGGGTTGCTGTGCATCTGGTACGCCAGCAAGGAAAAAATCATCAACTACCTGTTCGGCCTGATCAACGTCACGCTGTTCGCGGTGATTTTCTTCCAGATCCAGCTGTACGCCAGCCTGCTGCTGCAGCTGTTCTTCTTCGGCGCCAATATTTACGGTTGGTATGCCTGGAGCCGCCAGACCCAGGATAATCAGGCTGAACTGCAGATCCGCTGGCTGCCGCTGCCGAAAGCGCTGGCTTGGGCGGCGGTCTGCGTCATCGGCATCGGCCTGATGACCTTCAACATCGACCGCGTGTTCGCCTGGCTGACGCAGATTGCGGTGGCGGTGATGCAAGGGCTGGGGCTGAACGTACAGATGCCGACGCTGCAGCCGGACGCCTTCCCGTTCTGGGATTCGGCGATGATGGTGCTGTCCATCGTGGCGATGATCCTGATGACGCGCAAGTACGTGGAAAACTGGCTGCTGTGGGTGGTGATCGATGTCATCAGCGTGGCGATCTTCGCTTACCAGGGCGTTTACGCGATGGCGCTGGAGTACGTCATTCTGACGTTGATCGCGCTGAACGGCTCCTGGCTGTGGATCAAGAGCGCCGGGCGCAACCATTCCAATCCGTTATCTTCCGCTCCGTAACAACGCAGAGGGCGCCGTGATGGCGCCCTCTTGGCTTAGTGGCGATGCCCCAGGTGCGAATGCGCTTCGGCATGTGAGTGTTCACTCGGCTCCGGCGCCCGATTGATACCGCAGTCCGGCGTCTCGCAGTGCCGGTACTCCATCTGAATGGTCACGTGGCCGATCTTGTAGTGTTGCAACAGATAAGCCTGGATGCGTTGCAACAGCCCATCGTGGTCATGTGGCGGGATCACCTGCGCATGCAGCGTCATCAGCTTCTGTTCGCCGATCTGCCAGACGTGTACGTGGTGGATATTGCGCACTTCCGGGATGTTCAGGCACAGGTCTTTTTGCAGCTTGGCGATATCGACCTCCTGCGGCGTGCCTTCCAGCAGCTCGTGGAAGCTCTCCTTCAGCAGCCGCCAGGCGCTGCGCAGCACCAGACAGGAGACCAGCACCGACAGGATCGGGTCAATCGGCGTCCAGCCGGTGGCGAGAATGACGATGGCGGCGACGATGGCGCCCACCGAGCCGAGCAGGTCGCCCAGCACATGCAGCGCGGCCGCCCTCACGTTGATATTTTTCTCTTCGCTGCCGCGATGCAGCAGCCAGAAGGCGAACAGGTTCGCCAGCAGCCCCGCTATGGCGATGATCAGCATCGGAGTACCCATCACCGGCTGTGGTTCGAAGAAACGCCGTATCGCCTCCCACAGGATGAATACCACGATCACCAGTAGCGCCGCGGCGTTGAGGAAGGCCGCCAGGGTGGTCAGGCGCAGATAGCCGAAGGTGTGGCGCGCGTTGGGCTTGCGCTGGGAAAAGTGCACCGCCATCAGCGCCACCAACAGCGCGGCGGCATCGGTCAGCATGTGCCCGGCGTCGGCCAACAGCGCCAGCGAGCCGGACAACAGGCCGCCGGCCACTTCGGCCACCATAAAGACGGCGGTGACTAAAAAAGCGGTCAGTAGGCGTTTACTATTACTGTCTTTCGGCAGGTGTACGTGTGGAGTGTCCGACATTATTCATCCTTATGCATAGCGAAAGTGGGGGCGGCGGCGAGCAGAGCGTCCAGCTCCGGTTCTATCTGCGCCACTGACGCCTTTAATTTAGTATAAGCGGCGGCGGCAAGTTCGCCCCGACGTGCGGTTTCCACCAGTTGCTGGCACAGCCGCGCGGCTTCCGGCAACTGCAGCATCAGCAGGCTGCCCTTGATGCGGTGCGCCGCCTGTTCCAGGCGTGGCCAGTCGCTCGCGGCGACGGCATCCGCGAGCCGCTGCCGGTCTTGCCGCAGCGTATCGCCGAGCGTCTGCGCCAGCCGCTGCAGCATGGCGCGATCGCCGCCCGCCATTTCGGCCAGCGTTTGCCGTAGGTCAGTAAGGACTGACTTTTCTTCCTGAGCCTGCGGTTGCTGAGCCAATACCTGGCCGATCGCCGTCAGCGAAATCGGCTTGGTCAGGAAGTGATCGATCGCCACCAGCCCCGGCGGGATGCGGGTAAACTCCTGCACGTCCGCCGAACAGAGCACGATGCGGCAAGGCGGGCGCTGCAGCCGCTGTTCGTCGCGCCGGATCAGCCTGGCCAGCGTCAGGCCGTCCGGGCGCGGCATGTTATAGTCGATAAACAGCAGGTCAAACGGCTGCCGTCGCTGGGCCTTCAGCAGCGCATAGCCTTGTTCGAAGCGGGCGGGTTGCTGCCCGAAGTGGCGCAGTTGGCGTTCCAGCAGCAACAAATTGGTGGGATGATCGTCGATCAGCGCGGTACGCAAGGCGGAAGACGGCAGAGCAAAGGTGTGCTCCTCCTGGGCGCCAGTCGGCGCGTCGCCGCTCAGCTCGACCGGTATCACTACCTCGACGCGGGTGCCGACGCCCGGCTGCGAGTGCAGCTCTATGCGGCCGCCCATCTGTTCGACGATTTCTTTGCAGATAGAGAGGCCCAAACCGGTACCTTGCACCGAGATGCGTTGCGCGCCGCGCGCGCGGTAAAACGGTTGAAACAGCTTGCCTACTTCATCGGCGGCGATGCCGCAGCCGCTGTCGTTCACCGTTAACTGCAACTCTCCCCGTCGTTCATCCTGCGCGCGCCAGCCAACTTCGACCTGAATGGTTCCGCGCGTCGTGAACTTTATCGCATTGTTTATCAGGTTGTTAGCCACCTGAAGTAAACGCTCACCATCAATGACCACCGCCTCCGGCAGCGCCGGATCCGCCGCCACTTTCAACGTCAACGGCCGTTCGCCGATAAGCGGCCGGTAAAGGGCGTCGATGCGCGCGACCCAGGGGCGCAGCGCCACCGGTTTTGGCGCCAACGTCAACGACCCGGTTTCCAGTCGGGCGTGATCCTGCAGGTCGTTGAGTAGGTTGAGCAGCGATGAGGCCGAACTGTAAATCACCGGCAGGCCTTCCGGCGCCGGTTGGCGTTTGAGCTCCAGTTCCAGCAGGCCAAGGATGGCGTGCATCGGCGTGCGCAGTTCATGGCTGACGGTGGCGAGGAATTTGCTCTTCATGCGGTTTTCCGCTTCGGCGCGGCGGCGCGCCTGCTCGAGCTCCTCGCGTTCGCGTTTTTCACGGCGCTGCAGCATGAAACGGCGCAGCGTCAGCGCCAACAGCAACACGGTGGCGGCGGCCAACAGCGCCAGCAGCCAGGTGGTCTGCGGCGGCATGCGGTTGTCGTTCACCGCGTCGATAAGGTTGCTGCGGTCGACGATCCACTCGTCGCGCAGCGATTGCAGGGTATCCGCCGGGATCTGCATCAGGTTCTTATCGAGGATCGCCAGCAGCAGCGGCTGATCGCGGCGTACGCCGAAGGCTACCGGATAGGGGATGTTGTTGGCGGCGAAGGCCAGTTTGATGGCGCCGGAATAGCGCGACAGCGCCAAAAAGTTGGCGGAAATGACGTTATCCACCAGCGCATCCAACTGGCCGTTGGCCAGCGCGTCGTACATCGACTTGCTGTCGGCGAAGCTGACGGTCTGTTCCTGCTCCGGCACCAGCCCCTGAGCCAAATCGCCCTGCAGCACGCCGATGCGCTTGCCGGCCAGATCGCTCCAGGTCGAGACGCCGTTGGCATACTGGCCGACGTAAACGCCCCACAGCGAACGGTGGATCGGCATGCTGGCGCCATAGCGCGCCTTGACGCCGCGCGCCAGCGGCAGGGCGGCGCGGAAGCTGGCCTGGCCGGATTGCACCAGCTGATCGGCCTGCTCGGCGTTGCGCGCCCACAGCGGCGCGAAACGCAGCCCGGTGTTTTGCGCGATGATGTTGAGAATATCGATGGCGTAGCCGCGCGGCTGGCCGTCGGAACCGCGGTAGGCGAACGGGAAGTTGTTCTCGATGGCGGCGTAGTAAACCACGCGGTGGCTCGCCACCCAATTCTTCTCCATCGTCGTCAGATCGGCATTGCCGGTATCGAGGTAGCTGGGGATCTTTTTGCTCCAGCGGCTCTGCAGGGCATTCATCAGTTCCATCGGCGCGTCGGCGATGGCGGTGTCCAGCGTGTCTATCAGGCGCGGATCGGCGGCGGCGAACACGAAGGACAGGTTGCCCAGGTTCTCGTTGCTTTCAATTTGATAGAGCTGGCCGAGCTGCAGCTGGTCGATGATAAAGCTGGCGCTGGCCTCGTCGGCGATAAAGTAGTCGCTGCTGCCGTTGAGCAGCGAATAGACCGCCTGCAGGTTGTTGTCGTAGCGCTGGATCTGCGACGCCACCGCCTGCAGGGCGCCGCCGGACTGCATGTCGGTCAGCGCGCCGATCGCGACGCGGGCGTTGGCGGAATTGAGCATCACCGGCCTATCGTTGCTGCGATCGCGCAATACGCGCAGGTTGCTGATGTAGTAAGGCTGGGAGATCTCCAGCCCGTGCAGCGCTTCGCTCTGCGGGATGCCGTACAGCAGGTCGACCTTGCCGTCGTGCAGCGCCTGTTCCAGCTGGGTCAGATCGGCGAAGCCGTAAATGGCGAAGCGGATGCCGGTCACCTGCTGGATATAGCCGAGGTAGTCGGCGTTCAGCCCATACAGATCGTCGTCCACGATGATGTTGTACGGGCTGGTGTTCTCACTGATGATACCGACGCGCAGCGTGCGATCGCGCCAGGGATTTTTCTCGCCGACGATCAGCATATTCTCGGGGGTATTCAGGTTGCTGACCAGCTGATAGCGCACCGGCTCCGCCGCCTGCGCCAGGCCGCACCACAGGATCAGCAGCAGCAGGGCGCGGCGCATCATGGCGCCAGCTCTTTAAACACCGCCACCAGTTCCAGCAGGTTGCCGGCGCCGGTTTTGCGCTGGATGTTTTTTTTGTGCGTGCTGACAGTCTTGTTGCTGATGTGCAGCCGGTCGGCGATCTGCAGGTTGGACAGCCCCTGGCTCAGCAAGCCCAGCACCTCGAGCTCCTTAGGGGTGAGCAGCCCGCCGTCCGCCGTCGGCGCCTCTTCGGCCAGCGCGGCGGCGGGGAAGCTGATTTCACCGTCCAGCACCTGTTCGATCGCCTGCACCAACTCCGCCAGCGAGCTGCCTTTATTGACGAAACCGTCGGCGCCGGCGGCATGCGCCATGCGCGCATAGACATCGGCTTCCTGCGCGGTATAGATCAGGATCTTTTGTTGCGGATAGCGGCGGCGGATTTTTTTCAACAGCTGCAGCCCGTCGACCTGCGGCAGGCCGATATCCAGGATCACCAGGCCGAAAGCGGCCTCGGCCAGCAGGGCCAGCGCCTGTACGTCATCCTGCGCCGCCTGCAGGCGGTAGGGGCGGGATGATTTCATTAGCGCCGCTTCCAGTGCGACATGAACCACCGGGTGGTCATCAACTAATAGCAGAGAGGGCATGTTCAACTCGGGTCACTTTATATTCTGATCGCTAGCATAGCGAAAAAGGAGGCTCTGCGCTCGCCAGATGAAACAGCACAATCTGCTGTTAATTTGGCAGTTCCAGCGGCGGGGGGCAAAGGTGATTTACAGCGCCATTCTCACAGGCTAGATTGTTGGGATCTACACCGTTACGCACTGCGAAATACTCCACGATACCGAATGGAAAAGCTATGAATTACCAAAACGACGATTTACGCATTAATGATATTAAGGAACTCCTGCCGCCGGTGGCTTTGCTGGAGAAATTCCCGGCCACTGAACGCGCGGCAAAGACGGTGTCCCAGGCCCGCAGCGCAATTCACAATATCCTCCGCGGCAGCGACGATCGCCTGTTGGTGGTAATTGGCCCTTGCTCCATCCATGATACCCAAGCCGCCAAAGAGTACGCGGGGCGCCTGCTGGCGCTGCGTGAAGAACTGAGCGGCGAGCTGGAAGTGGTGATGCGCGTGTACTTCGAAAAACCGCGCACCACCGTGGGCTGGAAAGGCCTGATCAACGATCCGCAAATGGACAACAGCTTCAACATCAACGACGGCCTGCGCCTGGCGCGCAAACTGCTGGTGGAGATCAACGACAGCGGTCTGCCGGCCGCCGGCGAATTCCTCGACATGATCACGCCGCAGTACCTGGCGGATCTGATGAGCTGGGGCGCCATCGGCGCGCGCACCACGGAATCGCAGGTGCACCGTGAACTGGCCTCTGGTCTCTCTTGCCCGGTCGGTTTCAAGAATGGCACCGACGGCACCATCAAGGTGGCGATCGACGCCATCAACGCCGCCGGCGCGCCGCACTGCTTCCTGTCGGTGACCAAGTGGGGCCACTCGGCGATCGTTAACACCAGCGGCAACGGCGACTGCCACATTATTCTGCGCGGCGGCAAAGAGCCAAACTACAGCGCGGCGCACGTGAAGGACGTCAAAGCCGGCCTGAGCAAAGCCGGGCTGCCTGCGCAGGTGATGATCGACTTCAGCCACGCCAACAGCAGCAAACAGTTCAAAAAGCAGATGGACGTGAGCGCTGACGTGTGCGGGCAGATTAGCGGCGGTGAAAAAGCGATCATCGGCGTGATGATCGAAAGTCACCTGGTGGAAGGCAACCAGAACCTCGAAAGCGGCGAACCGCTGGTTTACGGCAAGAGCGTCACCGACGGCTGCATCGGCTGGCAGGACACCGAAACCGTGCTGCGCGATCTGGCGGCGGCGGTGAAAGCGCGCCGCGGATAACCGCAAACAATGACAAGGGCCCGATAACGGGCCCTTGTTTTATCCTTGCCATTGCACTTCTCTATATTCCACGACTTTAAGGCTTACAGTTAATAGGCCAATTAAGTCCTTAAGCGACCCTCTTCGCATTATTCCTATTTAATAAAAGAATAATTGTCACCGCTCTCGGCATTGTGCTTATATAAGACGCTTTTTTATTCCATAAACCCCGCAGGCCTAATAAGTGGGGAGTGGTATGACCTTATTCCTTTCAGGATGAAAGAATTATGACAAACAATACCTCGCAGCCGCTGGGGCTGCACCGGATTAAATTCCATGGGAAAGGTGGTGAGTACTTCGCTATTTGGTTAGTCAACGCGTTATTGACCGCTCTGACCCTGGGCATCTATTCCGCCTGGGCGACGGTGCGTCGTCGTCGCTATTTTTACGGCAACACGGAATTGGACGGCGATCGTTTCGATTATCATGCGCAGCCGCTGCAAATTCTGAAAGGACGGCTGTTGGTGATCGGCGGCATCATCGTATTTTATTTCCTGCTGGCGGTGACGCCATTGCTGGGGCTGTTGGCGCTGCTGGTATTGCTTGCCCTGTTGCCGTGGATCGTTATCCGCAGCTGGCGCTACAATGCGATTATGTCGAGCTATCGCGGCGTGCGCTTTAATTATGTCTGCCGCACCGGGCGCGCCTATTGGGCTTTGCTATTCTGCCCGTTATTGCTGATTATCGGACTGTATGTCGGTCTGATCGTCTTGCTCGGCATTGGCAGCGGTCTTGGCAGCATCAACGCCATCGCATTTATGCTGGTGCTGACGCTGATTTTGGCCGTGCCGGCATTTGCGGCGGTAAACGGCATTATTAGCGCACTGCAGCATGATTTGTACGTTAATAACCTGTTTTTCGGGAACACGCCGTTTATTGCCGGACTGAAGAAATCGGCCTTTATCAAATTTGCCTTGATCGGCCTGCTCATATTCCTGCCGTTCATGTTGGTCGCGCTGGTGTGCATCGGTTCGTTCTTCTTTACCCTCTATCAGATGGTGTTGATGGGCATGTTGACCAACGAAGCCATCGATGTGCTGGTGCTGGACAATATCAGCAGCCTTCTGCTGATGATGGTGGTGCTGCTGATCGGCGCCCTGGTGGCCAGCAGCTACCAGGTTGTCGCCCAACGCAACTACCTGTTTAACCAGGCAAGGCTGAACGGCGACATCAAGCTGCATTCCTCAATGAAAACGCTGCCGTACATGGGATTGTTGATCACCAATACCCTGATTACCCTGTTCTCGCTCGGTTTGGCGGCGCCGGTGGCGGAAGTGCGTCATGCCCGTTATCTGGCGGCGTGCACGGCGGTTGAAGGCGATCTGGCGCTGCTGGACATTACGGCGCATCAGGAAACCGCCAACAGCGCGGTGGCCGAAGAAGCGGTGCAGGCGCTGGATCTGGGCGGCAGCTTCTGAGGCGCCGATGATCCTTGAAGGCGCTTATCAGTTGCCGGGGCGGGCCGCACGTGAGGCGGCTCGTCTGCTGGTGAACGAAAGCGGCGAAGGCGTGACGTTGCAGCGGCAGGATGAACAGCGTTACATCCCGCTGACGGACATCACCGTTTCTGCCGCGCTGGGCAATATTCCGCTGACGCTTACCTTCAAGGGCGGCGGGCGTTTTGTGCCCGATGACGACGCGGCCTTTCGCCGCTGGTTCTATCAGCGCCGTTCGCCGGGTTGGGTGCATCGCCTGGAACGCCATAAACGCGGCGTCGCCCTGGCGCTGCTGATGACGCTGCTGGCGGTAGTGACTTACGTTTACGTGGTGCTGCCGTGGGCGAGCAGCGAGATCGCCATGCGCATCCCCACCTCGGTGGAACAGAAGCTGGGCGAACATACGCAGACGTTCTTGGAGCAGAGTGGCTTCGCGCCCTCGGCACTGCCGGCCGAACGGCAACGGGCGCTGCAGCAGCTGTTCCGGCAGGTGATGCCGGCCGACATGCGCCAAGAGCGCACGCCGCTCTCGCTGAAGTTGATGGCGGCGCCCGGCGCGCCGAACGCCTTTATGTTGCCGGACGGCACGCTGGTGCTCAGCGATAGCCTGGTCACCTTGTCGAAAAACGACGATGGCTTGGCGGCGGTGATGCTGCACGAAATGGGGCATCACGCTTATCGCCATCCGATGCGCATGTTGGTGCGCTCGTCACTGGTGGCATTGACGCTGATGTGGATGACGGGTGACGTCAGCGGCATCGGCGACACGTTGCTGCAGTCCGCATCCTTCGTAAATGAGATGCAGTTTTCTCGCGGGATGGAGCGTGAGGCGGATGCGTTTGCGATAGCGGAAATGCAGCGCCAGGGGCGTTCGCTGGCGGAAATGGCGGCGATCTACCGCGCGTTGGCGCAGGCGCCTGAACGAGAAAAGACCGATGACTGGGCGCTGCCTGCCTGGCTCAGCACTCATCCGGCGATGCAGGAACGGCTGGATGCGGTAAATGAGGCGATGGCGCAGCAGAAATAAAAAAGCCCCCGGTGAAAACCGGGGGCTTTTTTGTGAACCGGCGAAATTACTTCGCTTTACCCTGGTTCGCCACGGCCGCCGCTTTTGCAGCGATCTCATCGGCGTTACCCAGGTAGTAACGTTTGGTTGGCTTGAAGTTCTCGTCGAACTCATACACCAACGGCACGCCGGTTGGGATGTTCAGCTCGAGGATTTCGTCTTCGCTCAGGTTATCCAGGTATTTCACCAGCGCGCGCAGCGAGTTGCCGTGCGCCGCAACGATCACGCGTTCGCCGCTCTTGATGCGTGGCAGGATCTCTTCGTCCCAGTAAGGGATAACGCGATCGATGGTCAGCGCCAGGCTTTCGGTCAGCGGCAGCTCTTGCTCGCTCAGCGAGGCGTAGCGCGGATCGTGGCCAGGGTAACGTTCGTCTTCTTTGGTCAGCTCCGGCGGGGTCACCGCGAAGCCGCGACGCCATTGTTTCACTTGCTCGTCGCCGTATTTTTCAGCGGTTTCGGCTTTGTTCAGACCCTGCAGCGCGCCGTAGTGACGTTCGTTCAGCTTCCAGGATTTTTCGGTTGGCAACCAGGCCTGATCCAGCTCGTCGAGGATGTTCCACAGGGTGTGGATCGCGCGCTTCAGTACGGAGGTGTAAGCGAAGTCGAAAGTGAAACCTTCTTCTTTCAACAGCTTGCCTGCTGCTTTCGCTTCGGTGCGGCCCTTGTCGGACAGATCAACATCATACCAACCGGTGAAGCGGTTTTCTTGGTTCCACTGGCTTTCGCCGTGACGCACCAGAACCAGCTTAGTTACAGCCATAGCTTAACTCCTTAATAATCTGACATTTCAATGATAACGAAAATCATTATATTGCCGCGGGCCGGGGCTCGGCAATCGATAGTGTCTAACCATAGCCAATTTCTTGCCGCAAAGTAAGGGCTGGAGAAAGGAAAAAGCTGAATCGTTCAGGCTGGGGCGGAAGGGGGAGAAACGGCGCGTCGGAATCGCTTCGGACGCGCCGTGGCAGAGGGAAAATCAGGCCGATTTTTTCAGGCAGTTGCTCATGAAGGTTTTACGCGCGTCGCCCTTCAGATCCTTGGTTTTGGCGTCGGCGTTGCAGCTTTTCATCTTCTGCTGCTGCGGCGTCAGGGTTTTGCCCGTTGCAGCGGCGCCTTCGGATTTCAGACAGGTGCTCATAAAGGTGGAGCGGTCCGCGCCTTTCAGCGACTTGGTGGATGCCTGCTGGTTGCAATCGGTCATGCGTTTCTGTTGGGCCGCCTGCGCCGGCGAAGGCGTTTTCGTCGCCGTCGTCGCGTCGGCCGCCATCAGATTGGTGCTCAGCATTAAGCCCGCCAGCAATGGAAGTGCAGTAATCAGACGCATAGGTGTTCCTTCAGCTATTGATTGGCCGCCATCGGCCGAAAATTGTGACGTTGCACAAGGCGTTGTGCTTATCACGGTAGCCTGAGTGTAGTGCGCGCTTTGGAATAAGGGAAGGTGGGCGCCGGCGGGGGGATAGGGCTAAAAGGTAAGCATTTATAACAAATCGCCCCCGGCCGCACGGCGAGGGGCATGGCGGGTTAGATAGGATAAAACTGATAATGCGTGGCGCTGCGGTAGCGGCTCCCCGGCTGCAGCCAGCAATCCGGCTGCGGCCACTCGGGATGGTGCGGGCTGTCCGGCAAAAACTCGCTTTCCAGCGCCACGCCGGCATGGTTGGCATAGCTGCCGCCGTCGCGCGCCGGCGTGCCGGCCAGAAAATTGCCGCTGTAGAGTTGCAGCGCAGGCGCGTCGGTGAACACGCTCATTTGCACCTGCCCGTCGGCGGACCATAAATGGGCCGCCGGGCTTTCCAGCGCGCCGCAGATGCGGTGCAACAGAAAGGCGTGATCGTAGCCGTTGACCCGCTGTTGGTCGCGATCGCGCAGGAAATCCTGCAGCAGCGTTTTCGGTTGACGAAAATCCATGCCGCTGCCGTCCACCGGCGTCAGCTCGGCGCAGGGAATGCCCTCGGCGTCGACGGGCAGATAGCGATCGGCGAACAGCTGCAGCCGTTGGGCGCGGGCGTCGGTGCCGGGGCCGTCCAGATTGAAATAGGCGTGGTTGGTCAGGTTGACCGGGCAGGGGCGATCGACCTGCGCCAGATAGCTGATTTCCAGACGATTATCGGGGGTCAGGCGGTAGCAAACCTGCACGTTGAGATTGCCGGGGAAGCCCTGATCGCCATCCGCTGAATGCAGCGCATAGCAGACCTGCTGCGCATCGTGCTGTACCCGGCGCCAGCGGCGGGCATGGAAGCCGTCGGGGCCGCCGTGCAGCTGGTGGGCGCCCTGATTGGCGGCCAGCGCATGGGGTTTCCCGTCGATGGGCAGACTGGCGTTGGCGATGCGGTTGGCGTAACGGCCGACGGTGGCGCCCAGATAGGCGCCCTGACGTTGGTAGTCCGCCGGGCTGCGGCAGCCGAGAAGCAGCTCGCGGCTTTCACCGGATTTGAGCGGCAAGACGGCGGACAGCCAGGTGGCGCCCCAGTCCATCAGCGTGACCGTCATGCCGCCGGCGTTTTGCAGCTGCGTCAGCTGATAAGGTTGCCCATCGGGGGCGAGTGCCGCCGTTGCCGTCAGCATAGGCCGGCGCCTTGCGAAGCCTGGCAGACATAGAAGGTTTCCCGCAATCCGCCGGTTTGCCGCGGATACTCGTGCGCCACGGCGGCACGCACCGTCTCCACGAGATCTTGCGGTATCAGCGCGACGATGCAGCCGCCAAAGCCGCCGCCGGTCATGCGCACGCCGCCGCGTGGGCCGATCGTCGCTTTGACGATCTCGACCAGCTTATCGATCGGCGGCACGGTGATTTCAAAGTCGTCGCGCATCGAGGCGTGCGACTCCGCCATCAGCCGGCCCATGCGCTGCAGATCGCCGGCCGCCAGCGCCTCGGCCGCTGCCAGCGTGCGGGCGTTCTCGCTGATCACATGGCGCGCGCGTTTGGCTACTAACGGATCGAGCTGGTGTTGACGCGCCTCAAACTGTTCGGGGCTGACGTCGCGCAGCGCCTTGACGCCGAAGAACCGCGCCGCTTCCTCGCACTGTTTGCGGCGGGTGTTGTATTCGCTGTCCACCAGCCCGCGTTGCACATTGGAGTTGACGATCACCACCGCGACGTTGTCCGGCATCGGTACCGCACGGGTTTCCAGCGAGCGGCAGTCGATCAGCAGAGCGCTGTCGCGCCGGCCGAGCGCGGAGATCAGCTGGTCCATGATACCGCAGTTGCAGCCGACGAATTGGTTCTCCGCCTCCTGGCCGTTCAGCGCCAGCGCTACGCCGTCCAGCGGCAGCTGATAGAGCGCCTGCAGCGCCTGGCCCACCGCCACTTCCAGTGCGGCGGAGGAGCTGAGCCCCGCCCCTTGCGGTACATTCCCGGCGATCACCAGATCCGCGCCGCCGAAGTCGGCGCTGCGGCGCTGAAGGTGCTTCACCACGCCGCGCACATAGTCGGACCAGCGCTGATCGGGGTGGCTGACGATCGGATCGTCGAGCGAGAATTGATCCTGCTGATTCTGATAATCGGCGGCGAGTACGCGGATCTGGCGGTCGTCGCGCTTGGCGCAGGCTATGACGGTTTGATAATCGATGGCGCAGGGCAGCACGAAGCCGTCGTTGTAATCGGTATGCTCGCCGATCAGGTTCACCCGCCCCGGCGCCTGGATGGTCAACGCCGGCGCGTAGCCGAAGTGTTCGGTAAACAGGGAATGGGTAAGCGGTTTCAGGCTCATGCTTGGGCTCCGGCTTCACGGTAATGAATATCGCTGACGGCGCGCAGACGCGCTGCGGCCTGTTCGGCGGTCAGGTCGCGCTGGGTTTCCGCCAGCATCTCGTAACCGACCATAAATTTGCGCACGCTGGCTGAACGCAGCAGCGGCGGATAGAAATGGGCGTGCAGCTGCCAGTGCCGGTTGTCGGCGCCATTGAACGGCGCGCCGTGCCATCCCATCGAATAGGGGAACGAGCACTGGAACAGGTTGTCGTAGCGGCTGGTCAGCTTCTTCAGCGCCAGCGCCAGATCGCGGCTTTGCGCCGCGCTGAGATCGGTGATGCGCTGCACCGCCGTTTTCGGCAGCAGCAGCGTTTCAAACGGCCAGGCGGCCCAGTAGGGCACCACCGCCAGCCAGTGTTCGGTGTTCACCACGATGCGTTCGCCTGCGGCCAGCTCGCGCTGCGCATAGTCCAGCAGCAGCGGGGAGGCATGTTCCCGGAAATAGTCGTGTTGCAGGCGATCTTCGCGTTCGGCCTCGTTCGGCAGAAAACTGTTGGCCCAGACCTGCCCGTGCGGGTGCGGGTTGGAGCAGCCCATCGCCGCGCCTTTGTTTTCGAACAGTTGCACCCAGGGGTAGTGCTTGCCCAGCTCCTCGGTTTGCGCCTGCCAGGCGGTGACCACCTGCTCCAGCGCCGGCAGCGTCAGTTCGGGCAGGGTCTTGCTGTGATCGGGAGAGAAACAGATAACCCGGCTGACGCCGCGCGCGCTCTGGCTGCGCATCAGCGGATCGTGGCTGTCGGGCGCCGGCGGCGTATCGCTCATCAGCGCGGCGAAATCGTTGGTAAAGACATAGGTGCCGCGATATTCCGGATTGCGATCGCCGGTGACGCGCGCATTGCCCGGGCACAGGAAACAGTCGGGATCGTGCGTCGGCAGCGTTGCCGTGGGGACGCTCTCCTGTTGGCCCTGCCAGGGGCGCTTGGCGCGGTGCGGTGAGACCAGCACCCACTGGCCGCTCAGCGGGTTAAAGCGGCGGTGCGGATGGTCGATAGGGTTAAATTCCGTCATACGGTTCCTTTCTTGGCGTCGACGAGGGTGTAATCGCTTCCAATTACCGTCTTGATACGCCCATTGCTGAACAGGGAGTGGTCAATGCGCAAAAAGATAGCATGGCTACAGCGATAAAAAGGTGATCCAACGCGAAAAATGGAATCGTTTACACTTCGATGAAAAGCGCCGGACAGGCGGCGTAAAGCAGCATGCAAAGCGGTTGATGGCGGGGCGGTGAGGCGCTTGTGATAGCGTTTTCATCCAGCCACCGGCAGAGAAGCGCTCTCTGCCGGCGTCAGACGTTAGGGATGCTGATACAGCGGGTAGGTGAAGAACAGCAGATGGGTCAGGTTCAGTCCGAAATGGAACAGAATCGGCACCCACAGACGGCCGCTCCACATCCACGCCAGGCCGTAGATCACCCCGGCGAGGGTCGCGAAGATCACCATCAGCGTACCGCCCGCCAGATGCGCGGCGCCGAACACCAGGGAGGCGACGATCAGCGCCGGCCAGGCCCCCAGCCACTGGCTGAGGCGCTGCTGCAGGTAGCCGCGAAACAGCGCTTCTTCGGCCATGCAGACGAAGAACAGGTTCGCCATAACGAAGGGCAGGATCCAGGCGGGCGCATGCAGCTCGATTTTTAAGCCGCCCAGCGACACCGCCAGCAGCAACAGCGCCGGCACGGCCAGCAGCAGCGCAATCCAGCCCGCCTTGCCGCCGTTGCCGCCGCGTTCGGCGGAAAACAATGTGGGCAAGCAGGCGAACAGCAGGAACGGCACCATCGCCTTGTCGAAGTTGTAATACATGGTGAACGGCGCGCTGAGCGGGCCGGCTTTCTCGCCGTCGATCATCAGCTGGTTGTGGATGCCCGGCACCAGATGCAAGAACAGCGCTACGCAGCCGGCGACCACCAACCCTTCGAACACGATCGTCAGATTACGCTGCGCGCGAAAATGGTGACGCAGCCCGGCCAACGCTACGATCGCCAGCAGATAACCCAGGCTGAGCGGCGTAAGTACCCCATGATAAAGCCCCATGCCTGCCGAGGCAGCCAGGATCACCCAGGCTATCAGCCGATTAAACGGCAAGAAAAATAACGAAGCAGCCAGTACGCCCCACATAATATGTCCCTTTAAAATATGTACACGGCGCTCAGCGCCTTTGCGGCGTGCGATGATGGCGAAATTGAGCGCTAAAGCGGATAGTAGCACACCCAAATGACGCTAAAGGTCGGGGCAGTGACGGATTTGTGCATGATGCCGGCCCACACGACCGGCGACAACGCGGGTCAGCCTTTCATCCAGGCCTGCGAACGGGTGATTTCGGCCAGATTTTGCAAGGTATCGAGGCTTTGTTGGTGGATTTCCTGCGTGGGAGCCGCGCACAGGTCGTGCAGCACGGTCACCTGAAAGCCGGCGTCGTGCGCCTGACGCGCGGTGCTCTCGATGGCGAGCGGCGTGCTGACGCCCGCCAGCAGTAGATGATGGCACCGATGCTGCCGCAGCCAGGCTAACAAATTGTTACCGGAGAAGGCGCTGACCGCCGTTTTTTCAAATAGCAGATCGCTCTCTTCCTGATGCAGTTCGGGCAGCCAGCGGCAGCCCGGGCCATTTAGCCGCAGCGCGCCTATCTGTTTCAAATGGTTGAACAGCGGCGAGTGGGGCGGGATGTCATGATAATCGTCGGCGAATCCCACCCGCACCCAGATCACCGGGATTTTTCGCACCCGGGCGTAGGCCGCGGCGGCATTGACGTTGGCGAGCAGGTGGGTCGCCGCCACCTGTTCACGGCAGTGGTTGGCGCGGCCTTTGGGCCCGATAAGATCCTCGATCAGGTCGATGATAATCAACGCAGCGGACATGGCGTCTCCAGAAAATGGCCTTCTTTCTTTCTATGATAAAAGGCCAAATGTGATGTGCTGCGGTGAAGTGTTGCCGGATATGTTTACGCCGCGTTTCAGACGGAGGCTGCCTCCAGCCGCTGGTGTTGATAGCCGTAGCCGCCCTCGCCGTCGGGCACGAAGCTGAGGCGGTGGGTGATGCACTGCGGCGCATCTTCGGCATGGTGCGAAACGAACAGCAACTGCGTGGCGCCCTGGCCGATCAGCACGTCGATGAAGCGGCGCACCAGCTGGCGATTGAGCGGATCCAACCCTTGCAGCGGCTCGTCGAGGATCAGCAGCGCCGGGTGCTTCACCAGCGCGCGGGCGATCAGCGCCAATCGCTGTTGGCCCCAGGAAAGGCTGTGGAACGGGGCGTCACCGCGCGCGCCGTCGAGCCCGAGCAGCGCCAGCCATTGCTCGGTCAGCTGCCGCTGGCGATCCGAGACCGCCTGATAAATGCCGATCGAATCGAAGAACCCCGACAGCACCACGTTGCGCACGCTGGTGTTGACGCGATAATCCAGATGCAGGCTGCTGCTGACGTAGCCGATATGGCGTTTGATTTCCCAGATGGTTTCCCCGCTGCCGCGGCGGCGGCCGAACAGCGTCAGATCGTTGCTGTAGCCCTGCGGGTGATCGCCGGTGATCAAACTGAGCAGGGTGGATTTGCCGGCGCCGTTTGGGCCGACGATCTGCCAGTGTTCACCAGGGTTAACCTGCCAGTCGAGATGATTGAGGATCGGCCGATCGTTATAGCTGACCACGCCGTCACGCAGGACGATCAGCGGACGATCCGCCGGCAGGACCTCTTTTTGCGTCGGATCCTCCGTTTCCGGCAGCGCCAGCCCGCTGAGGTTTTCGCTGTGCGCCAGCTGCGCCACCAGCGCGTCCGCCATCACCTGGCTGCGCGGCCCGCGGTTGGTCAGGGTGCAGTCCGCCAGCACGCCCACCTGCCGGACAAAATCCGGTATTTCGTCGAAACGGTTGAGCACCAGCACCACGGTCTGCCCCTGGGCGGAAAGCTCGCTCAGCAGCGCGGCGAGCTGCGCGCGCGAGTGCACGTCCAGCCCGTCGAAAGGTTCATCGAGGATCAGCAGGTCGGGCTGCGGCATCAGCGCGCGGCACAGCAGGGTTTTGCGCGTTTCGCCGGTAGACAGGTATTTGAAGCGGCGCGTCAGCAGGGCGGTAATGCCGAACTGCGCGGCCAGTCGCTCACAGCGCGCGGCGTCTTTCACCTCTTCCTGAATGATCTCCGCCGCGGTACGGCCGGTGTCGTCTTCGTCCGCGCTGAGCAGATCGGTATTGTTGCGTTGCCACTCGTCGCTGACCATCTTTTGCAACTGTTCGAAGGAGATGCGCACCGCGTGCTGAAAGTCGCTGCGGCGTTCGCCGCGAAGCAGAACCAGTTCGTCGGCCAGCGCGCGCGCCAGGGCGGATTTGCCGCTGCCGTTGGCGCCGACGAAGGCCCAGCTTTCACCGGCCTGGATCGCCAGCGCTTCCAGCGTCAGGGTGCGGGTATCGCTCAAGCGGAATGAACCTTGCGAAATGTGCAACGACGACATCACCTGTTCCTTTTTTTGCAATTATTTGCCTTAGAAATAGGCGCATTGCCGGGTGATGTCAATCAACAAAAACGCAACATCACGTTGCGCTTAACACAACGTGGCGACAATCACCCGATCGGCGTTGAACAGGGCGTGTACGGCGGCGCCGACGCTCAGCTGCAGGCGCTGCAGCTCCGCCGTCGTCAGGGTGGCGCACAGGGTTTCGCCGCCCGCCAGCGTCACCAGCACCTCGCTGTGTTCGGCGCCCGGCTGAATGCCGGCCACCACGCCCGCCAGCGCATTATCCGCGTCGGCGTTATCGGCCGCATCGACGCTCAGACGCACCCAGGGCGCCTTGATCAGCGCCAGCACCTCTTTGCCGGGCGTCAGCTGCAGCCGATCGGCGCTTTGCTGGGTAATGGCCGCCGTCAGGCGAGTGCTGCCGTCGTTCAGCAGGATCGCCAGATGCTGCTGTACCTGCTGGTGGTCGCGTTCGATCACGGTGCCGAAAAACTGATTGCGTGCGCTGGTTTGCAGCGAGAAGCGCGAGATGGCCGCCAGCAGGCTATCGAGCGGCAGATCGTCCTGCTGCAGCACGTCGAAGGCTTTTTGCTGCACCTGGCCCAGCAGATCGTACAGCTGGATCAGCCGTTGGCCGTAGTGCGTCAAATGCGCGCCCCCGCCGCCTTTGCCGCCGGTGGCGCGTTCCACCACCGTTTGTTCCGCCAGTTGGTTCATCTCATTGATGGCGTCCCAGGCGCTTTTGTAGCTGATGCCCGCCAGTTTGGCGCCCTGGCTGATGGAGCCGGTGTGCTGCACCTGTTTCAGCAGCGCGATGCGGCGCGGATCGGCGAACAGCTTTTGCTGGAGTTTGAGAGTCAGAAGAATTTCGGCCTGCATAGCGCATCCTGTCGGCGGCAAAAATCGTATTGTCGCCGATTTGGCGGCAAAGCGCCAAACGCCGCGCGTGGGAGAGTGGGGCAATAAAGACTGGCATTGCAATATTGTAATAATATAACATAACAAAAAACGATAAAGCTTTATTCCGGCTGCGGCCGATTTTTATTTCACCACAGGGATGCTCCACATGAGTACGACACGCCAGCGCCTTCGCGCGCCCAGGAAATATTTATGCCTCGCCGCCGCTTGGGTCGGCGGCGCACTGGCGCCGCTGGCTTTCGCCGCCGACTGCGATAAAGCCCGCAATGCCACGGGATGTGAAGAACAGCTCACCGTGGAAGCGGCGGCCTCCGCCGGGCGCTACGATGCGTTGAGCGCCGTGAGCCGCAGCGCTTCGCAGCTCGGGCTGACCGCTCGGGAAACGCCGCGCAGCGTCGATATCATCAGCGCAAGAGCGATCCAACAGCGGGGCGACCGCTCGCTGGCCGCCGCCGTCGAGCATGCCACCGGTCTGTCCGGCGTCGCTTCGCCAACGTTGTCCAATAACTTTTCCGCGCGCGGTTTCCGGCCTATCGCCTGGTTGTATAACGGCGTGGAGATGCCCGGCAGCACGCTGCAGCTGGGCGATCCGGCGCATTACGACAGCATCGAGGTACTGCGCGGGCCGGGATCGGCCTTGAACGGCCTGAGCGCCGCGGGCGGCAGCGTCAACCTGATCTCGCGGCGGCCGACCTTCAGCCGCCAGCCGCTCGAGCTCGATTATGGCTTCGGCAGCTACCGCAGCCAGCGTCTGCATCTGGGGGCCGGCGGCGCGCTGGTGGACGATGCGGTGGCGTACCGGTTGGACGTCAGCGGCAACGACAGCGGCAGCAACGTGCAGTATGAACGCGATCGGCAGAAGCGGGTTTCCGGCTCGCTGCTGTTTAAGCTGACGGACGATGCGCTGTTGACGCTTAGCCTGGACCGCATGCTCAACCGCACCAACAACCCTTACTACGGCACGCCGCTGCTGGACGGGCGCATTGCCGGCGAGCTGCGCGACATCAATTACAACAACCTGACCGACAGCCGCATCCAGAGCAACGCCACCGCATTTCAGGCCAGCCTGGACTGGTTTATGACGCCCGAAGTGGAATGGCATAACCAATTCTATTACTACAGCGGCTTTCGCGAATGGCGCAACGTCGAGCGCTTCCGCGTCGCGGCGGCGGCCCGGCCCGGCGACGTCAACCGCGACTCCTTCGGCGCCCTGGCGCACGACGACGATCTGATCGGCAACCGCAGTTCGCTGGTATTCGACCGCGCCATCGCCGGTTTTGATAACCGGTTGCTGGTCGGCCTCGATCTGAGCAAGCGGCATTTTCAGTATTATTCCAACGGTTTCCCCGGCTCGGAAGACGTACCGCTTGGCGCGCCGCCCAGAGAGCCGTTCGCCCAGGGTACCGACCGCCAACGCGCGCCGGTGCGCCACGTTACCCAGAACCAGTACGCCGCCTTTCTCGAGGATCGCTTCAGCCTGACCGAGCGTTTAGCGTTGCTGGGCCAGCTGCGCTACAACCATATGAACATGGACTGGCGCTTCCAGGGGCCGCAGGAAGAGAGCCGCGCGCACACCTACGTTTTCAGCACCTGGAGCCTGGGCCCCAGCTATGCATTGACCGACAACCTCACGCTCTACGCCAACTACACCACCGGCCAGGAGCCGGGCAACGATCTGTTCTTCCTCAGCCCAACGCAGACCGATCTGCCGCTGACGCGAGCGCGCCAGTGGGAGGCCGGCGCCAAAGGGCAGTTCTGGGGGAACAAGGGCGAGGCGACGCTGGCGCTGTACGAACTGCGCAAGGACAACCTGTTTGTGCCCGACGCGCAGCGGCCGGATGCGTTGAACGCGGTAGGCAGGCAGACGTCGCGCGGCATTGAGCTTGGCGTGGTGCTGCGTCCCGACGAACGCTGGGAGCTGGCCGGCAACGCCGCTTACACGCATGCCCGCTACGACGACTATCGCGGCGGTAGCCCGCTGCGCAGCTACAACGGCAATCGCCCGGCCTATATCCCGGACTGGACCGCCAACCTCAGCGTGCATTATCAGGCGACGGAGCGCCTGGGGCTGGCTTCTTCGCTGCGCTACGTCGGCAGCAGCTACAACGACGACGCCAACCGGCGCAAGATGCGCGCGTACACCACGCTCGATCTGGCGGCAGACTATCAGCTGACGCCGATCGTCGATGTTGGTTTTCGCATTCGCAACGCCACCAACCAGCTGTACGCCTATCAGCGTACTTACCCGGACCAGGCGCTGATCGCGCTGCCGCGCAGCTATGAAACCTTCGTGTCGGTCAGGTTCTGACGGCGTGAAAGGCTGGCTTGCCCTGCTGTTGTGCGCCCTGGAATTGGGCGGCAGCGCGACGCTGCGTGCCGATGCCGTCAGCCTGCAAAATTGCGGGGTAACGCGCGATTACCCGCAGCCGCCGCAGCGGGTGCTGGTTTACGCCAACCCGGCGCTGGAAAACCTGATGGCGCTGGGGCTGGCTGGCCGCGCGATCGGCGTGGTCGGGTATGACCGCACGCGCGATCCCGTGCCAACGGCGTCGGCCGAGACATTGCAGGCGCCCACCAGCCCGGCGCCGCCCACGGCGGAAGCGTTGCTGCTGATGCGGCCGGATTTTGTCTATTCGGCTAGCTATTACTGGCTGCACAGCCCGGAAACGCCCGATCGGGCGCGGCTGGCAGAATGGGGCATCGGCACTTATCTCTCTCCCGGCGCCTGCAGCGGCCAGCAAAGCGCGATCGCCGCCGCGCTGACGTTCGAAGACATTTTCACCGAGCTGCGGGAGCTGGCGCGCATTTTCAACGTCAGCAGCGCCGGTGAAGCGCTGGTCGCGCGGCTGCGCGGGCAGCTGAGGGCGTTTGAGGCGCAGCGCGCGCCGCTGCCGCATTTACGTCTGCTGTGGTGGTATGCCGGCGCGCAAACGCCCTACGTGGCGGGCTGCTGCGGCGCGCCAGGTTTGCTGAGCCGCAGCGTCGGTAGCGAGAACCTGTTCGGCGATCGGCCCGAGCTGTGGCCGACGGTGTCCTGGGAGGTTATCGCCGCCCGCGATCCGGATGCGATCGTGCTTGGCGATCTGCCGCGCGGCGGCCTCGGCGACAGCGCGGCCGACAAAATCGCCTTTCTGGAACATCACCCGCTGACCGCGACGCTGCGCGCCGTGCGTCAGCGGCGCTACGTGATCCTCCCCGGTTACGACATGGACCCTTCCGCCCGCACCGTGGCGGCGCTGGGCCGTTTGATTCGGGGCCTGGCGGCCTTGCCGCCGCAGGCGCCGACTTTTTCCAACAAGGAACCTTGATATGACTGCCGTTTCATTCTCTTCGCTGCTGGACTCCTGGGATCGCCAGCAGGCGGCCTACATCGCCGAACGGGAAGCGCGTTTTAACGCCCAGCTGGAGGTGCTGGCGCTGGCCGCCGGCCAGGATTTTCACGTGGTGGATCTGGCCTGCGGCCCGGGATCGCTGAGCCTGCGCATTTTGCAGCGCTTTCCGCAGGCCAGGGTGACCGCCATCGATCTCGATCCGCTGTTGCTGGCGGTGGCGCGCGGTGCGCTGGCGGAGTACGGCGATCGGATCCGCATTCTGCAGGCCGATCTGGCGGATCCGGCCTGTTTTGCCGCGCTGTCCGGCCCCGCGCCGCAGGCGGCGGTGTCCAGCACGGCGCTGCACTGGCTGATGCCCGAGCAGCAGCTGGCGCTGTACCGCAACGTTGCCGGGCTGCTGGCCGACGGCGGCGTGTTCCTGAACGCCGATCATCAGCGCTATGACCAGCGTCAGCCGCGGCTGAAAGCGTTGGCGGAGCGGCACGACGAGCAGACCCAACAGCGCGCCTGGGACAACGGCGTCGAGGATTGGGATCGCTGGTTTGCGGGCGCGCTGCAATCGCCGGCGCTGGCCGCTTATCAGGCCGAGCGTGAAGCGCTGTTCGCCGGCCGCCCGGTGCCGCCGCCGACGCCGGTGGATTTCCAGCTCGCGGCGCTTAGACAAGCCGGTTTCAGCGAGGCGGGGACGGTGTGGCAGCTGTTGGACGACTATGTGATCGCAGGCTGGAAATAGCATGATCCGGGGGTTACTGCCCGGCCGTAAGGCCGGTTGGCTGCTGTTGCTGGCGGCGGCGCTGCCGCTGGCCCTGCTGGGCGCCACCCTGTCGGGGCCTGCGCCGATCGCGTGGCACGACGCCTGGCGCATCGTGTTCGGCGTCAGCGGCAGTGCGGCGACCGACGCCGAGGTGTATCAGCGCATCATCTGGTCGCTGCGGATGCCGCGCGCGCTGTTGGCGGCGCTGGCCGGCGCCGGGCTGGCGTTGGCGGGCACCGTGCTGCAGTCGCTGACCCGCAACCCGCTGGCCGATCCCTGGGTGCTGGGCATCTCCTCCGGCGCCGGCGTGGGGGCGGTAACGGTATTGGTATTGGGGCTGGGGGGCGGCCTGCTGTCGGTGTCCGGCGGCGCGTTTATCGGCGCGCTGGGAGCATTTGCGTTGGTGATGCTGCTGGCCGGGCGTTCGCTGCAGGGGGAGTCCACGCTGTTTATTCTGGCCGGGGTGGCGGTGACGCAGCTGCTTTCTGCGTTAACTTCGCTGATCACCCTCTGGCAGGCGGACGCCAACGTCACGCGCGGCGTGATGTTCTGGCTGCTGGGATCGTTCAGCGACGCGCGCTGGCCGCAGGTCGGGCTGTGCGGGCTGGCGCTGGCGGCGGCGCTGCTGCTTTGTTGGCTGCGGGCGGGTGAGCTGGACGCGCTGGCGTTCGGCGGCGTGACCGCCGCTTCGTTGGGGGTGGCGGTGGCTCCGCTGAAGCTGCTGCTGTATGTGGTGACTACCGCGCTGACGGCGGCGATCGTCGCGTTCAGCGGCGCGGTGGGATTTATCGGGCTGACGGTGCCGCATGTCGCCCGGCGGCTGGTCGGCTCGCGGCATCGGCTGCTGTTGCCGGCCAGCGCGCTGTGCGGCGCGCTGTTCGCCGTGGCGGCGGACACGCTGGCCAGAACGCTGTTTGCCCCGCGCGAGCTGCCGGTCGGCGTGCTGACGGCGCTGTTGGGGGTGCCGGTATTCCTGCTGTTGTTGTATCGGAAGGTCAATGCATGACGATTGAAAAAGCGCGATCCGGCCTGCGCGCCGAAGCGGTGAGCTGGCGAGCGGGCGAACGCACGGTGCTGGAAAATCTGGATTTCTGCGCCTTGCCCGGTGAGGTCACCGGCGTGCTCGGCGTCAACGGCAGCGGTAAATCCACGTTGCTCAAGCTGCTGGCCGGGTTGCAGCCTGCCGCCGGGGGCCACGTTTGGCTGGAAGGGCGCGAAATTACTGCGTTTTCCGGGCGGGAGCGCGCCAGGCGCATCGCCTTTCTCGAGCAATCCGCCCCCGGCGCCTTCGCGCTGCCGGTGAAGGAGGCGGTGCTGCTGGGGCGCCTGGCCCATATCGGCCGCTGGCGCGGTTTCGGCCCCGAAGATCGCCGTCTCGCCGGGCAGGCGATGGAGCAAGTGGGCATCAGCCACCTGGCCGATCGCGATTGGCAGCGGCTGTCCGGCGGCGAACGGCAGCGGGTGCACCTGGCGCGCGCGTTGGCGCAGCAAACGCCGTGGCTGCTGCTGGATGAGCCCGCCAACCATCTGGATATCGCCCATCAGCAGCAGTTTATGGCCTTGCTGCGGCGGCTGAAGCTCAGCGTGGTGGTAACGCTGCACGATCTGAATCTGGCCGCCTGCTATTGCGATCGGGTGGCGCTGCTGCAGCGGGGCAGGGTCTGTGCGGCAGGTGCGCCGCGGCAGGCGCTGACGCCGGAGAACATTCGCGCGGTGTACGGGGTGGAGGCCCGGCTGGCGGCGCCCGCCGGCTATGCGCCGCCGCTGATCTATTACCCCGCACCGGCATGAGCCCGGTGGAAAGGGCACGTTTAGCCGATCACAATTTCGCCCCGCTGGCTAAAATAACTCCGGTTTTACCGATTTTTTTGGGTTAGAATAACCCGATATGCGGTGAAAGGCATTTGCCGCTCAATGGGCAGTTAAGCGAGGCTATCATGTTGGAATTATTGAAAAGTCTGTTATTCGCCGTGGTGATGGTGCCGGTGGTCATGGCGCTCATTCTCGGCTTGATCTACGGTTTTGGCGAAGTGTTCAACGTCTTCTCCAAAGTGGGCCGTTCGAAAGAAAACCGCACCCAGCACTGACCGTTCCCCATCCCGATACCCGTCGGCATCGCCCGGCGGGCATTCCTCAAGTTATCTCACGCTTTGCCGATAAACCGCATGACAAGCTTTCGCGCAACGTTATATTATTTTTTATATAACGAAGAGTGATAATGCACGTTAACTTGCGGAGAAAAACAATGAAACAGCAATGGACCAAATGGGTTGGCGGGATCGTGTTGGCATCGGGCCTGGTGGCTCAGGCCTCGGCGGCGGAAAAGATCACCGTGTTCGCCGCCGCGTCGCTGACCAACGCGCTGCAGGACATCGCCACCCAGTATCAAAAAGGCAAGGACGTGCAGGTGGTTTCCTCCTTCGCGTCGTCCTCGACGCTGGCGCGCCAAATTGAGCAGGGCGCCCCGGCCGATCTGTTTATCTCCGCCGATCAACAGTGGATGGATTACGCCATCGACAAGCAGCAGATGGTGAAAGACACCCGCTATACGCTGCTGGGCAACGAACTGGTGCTGATCGCCGCCAAGAACGATAAACAAGACAAGATCGCCATCGACAAGCAGACCGATTGGGCCAAACTGCTGAACGGCGGCCGCCTGGCGGTGGGCGATCCGGATCACGTGCCGGCCGGCATCTACGCCAAAGAGGCGCTGGAGCATCTGGGCGCCTGGCGCGCGCTGGAGCCTAAACTGGCGCGCGCCAACAACGTGCGCAGCGCGATGGCGCTGGTGGAGCGCGGTGAAGCGCCGCTCGGCATCGTTTACGGTTCCGACGCGGTCGCCAGCGACAAGGTGAAAGTGGTGGGCGTGTTCCCGGAAGACAGCCACAAACCGGTTGAATATCCGATGGCGATTGTGAAAGATCGTCAAAATCCGACGGTCAGCGCTTTCTATACCTATCTGAAGGGCCCGGAAGCGGCCGCTATTTTCGAACATTATGGATTCACCCCGCGTAAATGATTCTGAGCGAGTACGAGTGGCAGGCGGTTGAGCTGAGCCTGAAAGTTTCCGGTTTGGCGGTAGTCTGCAGCCTGCCGTTCGGCATTCTGATGGCCTGGGTGCTGGTGCGTTGCCGTTTTCCCGGCAAGGCGCTGCTGGATGGCGTCATTCACCTGCCGCTGGTGCTGCCGCCGGTGGTGGTGGGTTATTTGCTGCTGATCGCCATGGGGCGGCGCGGCGTCATCGGCGAGTGGCTGTACGACTGGTTCGGCTTCAGCTTCAGCTTTAGCTGGCGCGGCGCCGCGCTGGCGTCGGCGGTGGTGGCGTTTCCGCTGATGGTGCGCGCTATCCGGCTGGCGCTGGAGGCGGTGGATACCCGGCTGGAACAGGCGGCGCGCACGCTGGGCGCCAACCCGTGGCGGGTGTTTTTCACTATCACGCTGCCGCTGTCACTGCCCGGCGTCATTGTCGGCGTGGTGCTGGCCTTCGCCCGTTCGCTGGGGGAGTTTGGCGCCACCATCACCTTCGTCTCCAACATTCCCGGTGAAACCCGCACCATTCCGCTGGCGATGTATACGCTGATTGAAACACCGGGGGTGGAGGCCGCCGCCGCGCGTCTGTGCGTGATCGCCATCGTGCTGTCGCTGGCTTCGCTGATGGTGTCCGAATGGCTGGCCCGCTGGGGCCGCAAACGGATGGGGGTGTAAATGCTGGAGCTGGATTTCTCGCAGCAGCTGGGCGACCTCAATCTCAACGTCCGCGCCGATTTGCCGGCGCAGGGCATCACCGCGATTTTCGGCCTGTCCGGCGCGGGTAAAACTTCATTGATCAACGCCATCGGCGGCCTGACCCGTTTGCAGCAGGGGCGCATCGCGCTCAATGGCCGCACGCTGGTGGATACCGCCGCGGGCCTCTGCCTGCCGCCGGAAAAGCGCCGTATCGGCTATGTGTTTCAGGATGCGCGCCTGTTCCCGCACTATCGGGTGCGCGGCAACCTGCAGTACGGCATGGCGGCCGGCATGCGCGCGCAGTTCAACACCATCGTCGAGCTGTTGGGCATCGGGCCGCTGCTCAATCGGCTGCCGCTGACGCTCTCCGGCGGTGAAAAACAGCGGGTGGCGATCGGCCGCGCGCTGCTGACCGCGCCGGAACTGCTGCTGATGGACGAACCGCTGGCCTCGCTCGATCTGCCGCGCAAACGCGAGCTGCTGCCGTATCTGGAGCGGCTGGCGCAGGACGTCAACATCCCTATCCTCTACGTCAGCCACAGCCTGGACGAGATCCTGCGCCTGGCCGAGCAGGTGTTGGTGCTGGATCGCGGCGAGGTGCGCGCGTTCGGCGGGCTGGAAGCCGTCTGGGCCAGCAGCGCGCTGCGGCCGTGGCTGCAACGTGAAGATCAGAGCAGCGTGCTGCGCGTCAGCGTGATTGAGCATCATCAACGCTATGCCATGACCGCGCTGGCGCTCGGCGATCAAAGGCTGTGGGTCAGCGGCATCGATGCCGAATTGGGCACTCAGCTGCGCATTCGCATCAATGCCGCCGACGTCTCGCTGGTGCTGCAGCCGCCGGTCAACAGCAGCATTCGCAACGTCTTGCCGGCCAAGGTCAGCGAGTGTCTGGACGTGGACGGGCAGGTGGAGGTGAAGCTGGCGGTCGGGGAACACGTGCTGTGGGCGCGCATCACGCCCTGGGCGCGAGACGAACTGGCGATCCGCCCCGGGCAGTGGCTGTACGCGCAGGTGAAAAGCGTGTCGATCAGCCGCGAGAGCCGTTAAGGCGAGCCCTCCCGGCGGGAGGGCGAAAAGACTACAGCACGCGGGTGCGGATCACCTCGGCGATGCCCGGCTGCAGGTTATCGGCGATCACCAGATCGGCGCGTTCCTTGATCGCGTCATCGGCGTTGCCCATCGCCACGCCCAAACCGACCGCTTCCAGCATGCTGATATCGTTGTAGTTGTCGCCGAACGCCACCACCTGATCCATGCTCAGCCCCTGCGACTCCACCCATTGGCGCAGGCGTTTGCCTTTGCTGTTGCCGCCTTTGGCGATATCCACCTGATCGTGCCAGGACCATTCGCACGCCAACCCCAGCTCTTTCTCCACCGTGTCGGCAAACTCGCGCAGCGCCGGAATATCGGCGTGCGAGGTGGCGAATTTCCAGATCGCCTGCGCGTCGTCGGCCGCCTGCGCCAGGCTGCCGACCTGCAGCAGCGTCGGGCGCTGCGCCGCAGGCAGGGTTTCGGCCCAGGCCAGCGAGCGAGTCACGTGGCCGCTCGGTTCCTGATACAGCATGGCGTCGTCAACGTACATCAGCCCGTGAATGTCGGTCTGTTTGAGCATCTGCAGCACCTGTTTGGCCTGCTCCTTCGCCAAGGGATCGGCGGCCAGCACCTTTTTCTGCTGAAAATCATACAGGTAAGTGCCGTTGCAGCAGATGGCCGGGGTGTCAATCTGCAGCGCCTGGTAGAACGGATGGATGGCGACGTGATGGCGGCCGGTGACCACCACCACCTGGACGCCGGCGGCGCGCGCCTGCGCCAGCGCTTCCAGCGACTGCGGTAAGATGCGTTTTTGATTGTCCAGCAGGGTGCCGTCAAGATCGAGGGCGATGACGCGGTAGCTCATAGGGTTCTCGTTATCGTTAGCCATAAAATTAATCCGATGGTACACCGGATAGCCAATGGAGAAAACCGCGTGAGCTTCCGGTGCTAAGCAGGGTTGCCATGCGGTGGATGTGCGGTAAGCTAGGGACAATCGAACGGCCTGAAACCGGTTCCTCTTTTACCCTTTGCAAGGAGAACACATGAAGCAAATCGTTTATGTCGCCAGCCCGGAGAGCCAGCAGATCCACGTCTGGCAGTTGGACGACGCCGGCGCGCTGACGCTGCTGCAAACCGTTGACGTGCCGGGCCAGGTGCAGCCGATGACCCTTCATCCGGACAAGACTCACCTGTACGTCGGCGTACGTCCGGCGTTCGGCATCGTCAGCTACCGCATCGAGGCGGACGGCACGCTGCAGCAGGCCGGCATGGCGCCGCTGCCGGGCAGCCCGACCCATATCTCCACCGATTTGCAGGGGCGTTACCTGTTCTCCGCTTCCTACAGCGGCAACTGCGCCAGCATCAGCCCGATCGGCCACGACGGCGTGGTCACGGCGCCGATCCAACAGATCGACGGCCTGAGCGCGCCGCACTCCGCCAACATCGATCCGACCAACCAGCTGGTGCTGGTGCCGTGTCTGAAAGAAGACCGCATCCGTCTGTTCAACCTGAGCCTGGCGGGCCAGCTGACGCCGCACGCGCAGGACGCGGTGGATATCGCCGCCGGCGCCGGTCCGCGCCATATGGCGTTCCACCACAACGACAAGTTCGCTTACTGCGTCAACGAGCTGAACGGCACGGTGGACGTGCTGGCCATTTCGGAAAACGGCGGCAAATACACCGTGACGCAAACGCTGGATATCATGCCGGACGATTTCGACGGCACCCGCTGGGCGGCGGACATTCATATCACGCCGAACGGCCGCTTCCTGTACACCAGCGATCGCACCGCCAGCATTCTGACCCTCTTCAGCGTCTCCGAAGACGGCGGCACGTTGAGCGTGGTCGGCTATTATCCGACCGAAGCGCAACCGCGCGGTTTCAATATCGATCACAGCGGCCGCTTCGTGATTTCGTCCGGCCAGAAGTCCGATCACATCGCGGTGCATGAAATTGATCAGGCCAGCGGTCAGCTGACTATGTTGGCGCGTTATCCGGTGGGCAAAGGCCCGATGTGGGTAAGCGTGCTGGCGAAGTAATTCGGCGGGCAGAGCAGAAAAGCGCGGTTCGGTTGAGCCGCGCTTTTTTATGGGCGGAGATCAATCAGTTGAACATCACCGTCAGCGTGGCGCTGCCGAGGCTGTGGAAATGCACGTTAAAGCCCACCAACGCGCCGCTGGAGCCTTCATCCACCTCAATGCTTTCCACGTCCAGCGCATGCACGGTGAACTGATAGCGGTGGCGTTCGCCATTCGGCGGCGCGGCGCCGCCGTAACCGGCCGAGCCGAAGTCGGTACGGGTTTGCAGCGCGGCGCTCGGCAACGGCGCTTTGCCGGAGCCTGCGCCCTGCGGCAGCTCGCGCACGTCGGCCGGAATATTGGCCACCACCCAGTGCCACCAGCCGGAGCCGGTCGGGGCATCGGGATCGTACAGGGTGACGACGAAGCTTTTGGTGCCGGCGGGCACGCCGTCCCAGGCCAGGTGCGGCGACAGGTTATCGCCGCGGTAGCCCATGCCGTTGAAGACCTGCGTCTGCGGCATTGTGCCGCCGTCCTGCAGATCGTTGCTGTACAAACGAAAAGTCATAATGACTCCCAGTTGTCGATAAACGCGGACCCTTAAGCTAGATCTTTTCGGTGGAACAATACAACCCCTTGCGCCAGCGGCGGACGGTTGATCTCGACGGTGACATGCACCAGTTCGGGATGCGCGGCCAACAGTTGGCGCACCCGATCGGCGGTGAGGGCGCGATCGGCGCTGCTCAGGGCGAGGACACAATGATATTTTCCTTTGCCGATGCGGCCTACATGCAAATCGGTCAGCGTGAGCGCGTGGCCGGAAGCGGCCAGGGCCTGGCGGATCTCTTGCGCCACCGGGGCGTCCATTTCGGCATCCAGCAAAATCTTTCCGCTATCGCGCATCAGGCTATAGGCCCAGGCGGCCACCATCACCGCGCCGACGATGCCCATCAGCGGATCGAGCCAGGCGGCGCCCCAAAGCTTGCCGCCGAACAGCGCGACGAGCGCCAGCACCGAGGTGGCGGCGTCGGCGAGCACGTGAACATAGGCGGAACGCAGGTTGAGGTCATGATGAGTGTCGTCGTGGTCATCCCCGTGATGATGATGGTGGCCGCCACCGCGCAACAGCCAGGCGCAGAGCAGGTTGACGGCCAGCCCGATCGCGTCGATGGCGATGGCTTCGTTGTAATGAATCGGGCTGGGATTCAGCAGCCGCTGCCCAGACTGAAACAGCATCAGCGCCGCCACCAGCACCAACAACACCGCGCTGGTGTAACCGGCCAGCACTTCGATCTTCCAGGTGCCGAGGCTAAAGCGGCGATCCTTGGCCAGCCGGCGTGCGGCGCCGTAAGCCAGCACCGACAGGCCCAGGGCCAGCGCGTGCGAACTCATGTGCCAGCCGTCGGCCAGCAATGCCATCGAGTTAAACAGCCAGCCGCCGGCGATCTCGATAGCCATCATATTGGCGGTGAGTATCACCGCCCATCTGGTGTTTCTTTCGGCCAATGGGTTACCATCGTCAAAAACGTGGCTGTGCTCGCGGTGCAAAACGGGCGCGTGAGACGTCATGGTGAAGTTCCTCAGCAAAAGATAGTGCGCTGAAATATACTATACCCCAGTATAGTAAATAACAATCAGGCGGAAATGATGAGCCATACCCACAGAGATCAAAAGAAGCTGTTGGCGCGGGTGCGCCGCATTAAAGGGCAGGCCGAAGCGCTGGAGCGCGCGCTGGAGAGCGGCGGCGAATGTTCGGCTGTTCTGCAGCAGATCGCGGCGGTGCGCGGCGCGGTCAACGGCCTGATGGCGCAGGTGCTGGAAGGGCATGTGCGCGAACATCTGGCTGCCGCGGACGCTACGCCGCAGCAGCGCGAGCAGGACATCGAGCAATTGATGACCGTTTTACGTTCTTATATGAAGTAATCATGATTTCACTGAAAAAACGCACGCCGTGGTTCGGCTGGCTGCGCCGTTGGGCCAAAGGCATCAAGCGCGATATCTACGCGCTGTGGCTGGCCGCCCGTGATAAGCGCACCCCGTGGTACGCCAAGCTGATCGCGCTGCTGGTGGCCGGCTATGCGATCTCACCGATCGATCTGATCCCGGATTTTATTCCGGTGCTGGGCTATCTGGACGATGTGATCATCGTGCCGTTGGGCATCATGTTGGCGGTGCGGCTGATCCCCAAACCGCTGATGGCCGAGCTGCGCGAGAAGGCGCAAAAGCGCGTCGATAATCCCACCGGCCGCATGGCGGCGGCGATGATCATTGTACTGTGGCTGCTGTGTTTGGGATTGCTGGCCCGCTATCTGGACCAGCATTGGTAAGGCATTAACGCGCGGCGGCGGCGACGGCGGCGGTCAGGCGGCTGAGCTGGTCCGCTTCGATGATGTAAGGCGGCATCAGGTAAATCAGCTTGCCGAACGGCCGGATCCATACCCCGCGCTCGACGAACCCGCGCTGCAGCTCGGCGACATCCACCGGTTCGCGCATCTCCACCACCCCAATCGCGCCCAGCACCCGCACGTCGGCCACCTTCGGCAGCGCCGCCAACGGCAACAGTTCCCGCTTCAACTGGGTTTCGATGGCGCTCACCTGCGCCTGCCAGCGATTTTCCGCCAGCAGCGCCAGACTGGCGTCCGCCACCGCGCAGGCCAGCGGATTGCCCATAAAGGTCGGCCCGTGCATAAAGCAGCCGGCCGCGCCGTTGCTGATGGTCTCCGCCACATGGCGGGTAGTCAAGGTGGCGGAAAGGGTCATATAGCCACCGGTCAGCGCCTTGCCCAGACAGAGAATGTCCGGCACCACCTGCGCGTGCTCGCAGGCGAACAGCTTGCCGGTGCGGCCGAAACCGGTGGCGATCTCGTCGGCGATCAGCAGCACCTGATGGCGATCGCACAGCTCACGCACCCGCTTGAGGTAGGTCGGATGGTAGATGCGCATGCCGCCGGCGCCTTGCACCACCGGTTCCAGGATCACCGCCGCCACTTCACCGGCGTGCTGCTCCAGCAGCGCGGCGAACGGCGCGATATCCTCTTCGCGCCAGTCCTCGTCGAAGCGGCACTGCGGCGCGGTGGCGAACAGGTGTGGCGCCAGATACCCCTGATAGAGGCTGTGCATCGAGTTGTCCGGATCGCAGACCGACATCGCGCCGAAGGTATCGCCGTGATAGCCGTGGCGCAGCGTCAGGATGCGCTGCCGGCGCTCGCCGCGCGCCTGCCAGTACTGCAGCGCCATTTTAAGCGACACTTCTACCGCCACCGAACCAGAGTCCGCCAGGAACACGCACTGCAGCGCTTCCGGCGTCATTTCCACCAGCCGACGGCACAACGAGATGGCGGCCGGATGGGTAATGCCGCCGAACATCACGTGCGACATCTTCTCCAACTGCTGGCTGGCGGCCTGATTCAGGCGCGGATGGTTGTAACCGTGGATCGCCGCCCACCAGGAGGACATGCCGTCCACCAGACTCCGGCCGTCCGCCAGCTGCAGTTCGACGCCGCTGGCCGATTCGATCGGGTAACAGGGTAACGGGCGGCTCATGGAGGTGTAGGGGTGCCAGATATGGCGTTGGTCAAACGCCAGGTCGGAAGCGGTGACAGACATTGTTGTAAACCAAATTGGATTAAGATTGGTTGACAGTATATCCACAATATTTAAACTGGCGACACTTTTTCGTTTTGGAGACGCCATGATGGCCGACCGCATTCACTGGACAGTAGGGCAAGCCCAGGCCCTGTTTGATAAACCGCTGCTGGAACTGCTGTTCGAAGCGCAAACCGTACACCGCCAGCACTTCGACCCGCGTCAGGTGCAGGTCAGCACGCTGCTGTCGATCAAGACCGGCGCTTGCCCGGAAGACTGCAAATACTGCCCGCAGAGCTCACGCTACAAGACCGGCCTGGAGTCGGAGCGGCTGATGCAGGTCGAGCAGGTGCTGGAATCGGCACGCAAGGCCAAGGCGAACGGTTCGACCCGTTTTTGCATGGGCGCGGCGTGGAAGAACCCGCACGAGCGCGATATGCCTTATCTGCAGCAAATGGTGCAGGGCGTGAAAGCGATGGGCATGGAAACCTGCATGACGCTGGGCACATTGGATGGCACCCAGGCCGAACGGCTGGCGGAGGCCGGGCTGGATTACTACAACCATAACCTCGACACCTCGCCAGAGTTCTACGGCAACATCATCACCACCCGCAGCTACCAGGAGCGCCTGGATACGCTCGACAAGGTGCGCGACGCCGGCATCAAAGTGTGCTCCGGCGGCATCGTCGGGCTGGGTGAAACGGTGCGCGATCGCGCCGGGCTGCTGGTGCAGCTGGCCAACCTGCCAAAACCACCGGAGAGCGTGCCGATCAACATGTTGGTGAAGGTGAAAGGCACGCCGCTGGCGGATAACGATGACGTCGATCCGTTTGATTTCATCCGCACCATCGCGGTGGCGCGCATCATGATGCCATCTTCTTATGTCCGTCTCTCCGCAGGCCGCGAACAGATGAACGAACAGACGCAGGCGATGTGCTTCATGGCCGGCGCCAACTCGATCTTCTACGGTTGCAAGCTGCTGACCACGCCGAATCCGGAAGAAGACAAAGACCTGCAGCTGTTCCGCAAGCTGGGGCTCAACCCGCAGCAGACCGCAACCGAACACGGCGACAACCAGCAACAGCAGGTGCTGGCCAAGCAACTGCTGAACGCCGATACCGCCGAGTTTTACAACGCGGCGCCGTGATGAGCTGGCAGCAACGCATCGAGCAGGCGCTGGCTGAGCGGCGCCTGAACGCCGCCTACCGCCGGCGACAGACCACCGAGGGCGGCAACGGCCGCCAGATCCGGCTCGGCGATCGTCTCTATCTGAACTTCTCGGGCAACGACTACCTGGGCTTGAGCCAGGATGCGCGGGTGATCGCCGCCTGGCAGCAGGGCGCGCAGCGTTACGGCGTCGGCAGCGGCGGTTCGGGCCACGTGACCGGTTTTAGCGCAGCGCATCAGGTGCTGGAAGAGCAACTGGCGGCGTGGCTCGGCTATCCGCGCGCGCTGCTGTTCATCTCCGGCTACGCCGCCAACCAGGCGGTGCTGGCGGCGTTGATGCAAAAGGGCGATCGCATTTTGGCCGATCGTCTCAGCCATGCCTCGCTGCTGGAGGCGGCGGCGCAGTCGCCGGCCGAGCTGCGCCGGTTCCAGCACAATCAACCGCAGGCCTTGGCGGATCTGCTGGCCAAACCCTGCGACGGGCAGCGGCTGGCGGTCACCGAAGGGGTGTTCAGCATGGATGGCGACGGCGCGCCGTTGGCGGAGCTGCATCGCTTAACCCGTGCGGCGGGCGCCTGGCTGATGGTGGATGACGCCCACGGCATCGGCGTGCGCGGTGAGCAAGGCCGCGGCAGTTGCTGGCAGCAGGGTGTGCGCCCTGAACTGCTGGTGGCGACCTTCGGCAAGGCGTTCGGCATCAGCGGCGCGGCGGTGCTGTGCGATGAGGCGACCGCCGAGTATCTGCTGCAGTTCGCCCGCCATCTGATCTACAGCACCGCGATGCCGCCGGCGCAGGCCTGCGCGCTGCAGGCGGCGCTGGTCTGCATTCGAGAGGGCGATGACCTGCGCGCCCGGCTGCAGGACAACATTCGGCGTTTCCGCCAGGGCGCGGCGCCGCTGGCGCTGACCCTGACGGATTCCGACACCGCCATCCAGCCGCTGCTGGTGGGGGATAATCAGCGCGCGCTCGATCTGGCGACCCGCCTGCGCGAGTGCGGCCTGTGGGTGAGCGCCATCCGTCCGCCGACGGTGCCCCCGGGCGGCGCGCGGCTGCGCATTACCCTGACGGCGGCGCATCAGCCGCAGGATATCGATCGTCTGCTGGAGGTATTGCATGACGTCAGTCAATGACACGGTGAACAAACAGGCGGTCGCCTCGGCCTTCAGCCGTGCCGCCGGCAGCTACGATGCCGCCGCTGCGCTGCAGCGTGACGTTGGCGAGCGCTTACTGGGGATGGGAAGTCCCCATCCGGGCGAACGGCTGCTGGACGCCGGCTGCGGCACCGGCTATTTCAGCAGCCTGTGGCGCGAGCGCGGCATGCAGGTAACCGCGCTCGATCTGGCGCCGGGCATGCTGGAGGTCGCCCGCCAACGGCAGGCTGCGCATCATTATTTGCTGGGCGATATCGAACAGGTGCCGTTGCCCGATGCGGCGATGGATATCTGTTTCAGCAGCCTGGTGGTGCAGTGGTGCAGCGATCTGCCCGCCGCGCTGGCGGAGCTGTATCGCGTGACCCGCCCCGGCGGCGTGATCCTGTTTTCCACGCTGGCGGCGGGCTCGCTGCAGGAATTGGGGGACGCCTGGCAACAGGTGGACGGCGAACGTCACGTGAACGCCTTTTTGCCGTTGACGCAGATCCGCACCGCCTGCGCCGCCTATCGACACGAACTGGTGACGGAGTTGCGTATCCTGAACTACCCGGACGTGATGACGCTGATGCGTTCGCTCAAGGGCATCGGGGCGACGCATTTGCATCAGGGGCGCGAGGGCGGCCTGATGTCGCGCGGCCGCCTCGCCGCGCTGCAGGCGGCTTACCCGTGCCGGCAGGGGCAGTTCCCGCTCAGCTATCATCTGGCTTATGGAGTGATTTATCGTGAGTAAACGTTGGTTCGTGACCGGCACCGACACCGAAGTGGGGAAAACCGTCGCCAGCAGCGCCTTGCTGCAGGCCGCCAACCGGGCGGGCTACCGCAGCGCCGGCTATAAGCCGGTGGCCTCCGGCAGCGAGATGACCGCCGAGGGGCTGCGCAACGGCGACGCGCTGGCGCTGCAGGCCAACAGCGGCGTGGCGCTGGATTACGACGAAGTGAACCCTTACGTATTTGCCGAACCGACCTCGCCGCATATCGTCAGCGCCGATGAAGGCCGGCCGATCGACGCGGCGCGGCTGTCCGACGGCCTGCGCCGGCTGGAGCAGCGCGCCGATTGGGTGCTGGTCGAGGGGGCCGGCGGGTGGTTTACCCCGTTGTCGGCGGAGTACACCTTCGCCGACTGGGTGCGGCAAGAGCAACTGCCGGTGATCCTGGTGGTGGGCATCAAGCTGGGCTGCATCAACCACGCGGTGCTGACGGCCCAGGCGGTGCAACAGGCCGGGCTGACGCTGGCCGGTTGGATCGCCAACGACGTGGCGCCGCCGGGGCGGCGGCATCAGGAATACCTGGCTACGCTGCGCCGTATGCTGCCCGCGCCGCTGCTGGGCGAAATCCCGCACCTGCCGCAGGCCGAACGGGCGCCGCTGGGGCAGTATCTGGATATCAGCTTGCTGGCGCAGTGAGAGGTTCTGGCTGATGAATCACAACGCCGGGTCTTATGACCCGGCGTTGGCTTTTACATAGCGGTAATACAGGCGTTATCGAGATAAAGCACGCCATTTTTCGCCAGGGCAAACAGGTTGAACGTCAGGATGACATGGGTCGCCCAGACCGGGACTTTTCGTCGATTGGCGTTGAAACGATATTCGGTGTACTCGGCGTAAGCATCGGCTTTCAAGGCGGCGTCCCAGGCTGCCGGCGCGGCTTTGGCGATGAGCGAGACGCCGTTGTCCGCATGGTCCTGGATACAGGCATATTGCAGCGTCGCGAACAGATTGCCGGTACCGCCGTTGACCGTTTTCAGGGTAAAACAGGCGCCCAGCTGCTCATATTGCGCGGCGGGCACGATCACTCTCACTCCGGCGTTGGTATTGGCGTTGCCCAACTTGGTCACTTTCAGGGCATTGCTGCCGTTGACGCCCGCGCCGGCTTCGATACTGATAGTCACTGCGTCTGAGGTAAAGGGCTCGCTGATCGTGCCGCCTGTCACTTCCCAGCCAAACGGCTTAGCGGAAAAGGCGAACTCACCGTCTTTTAACTTGTTATTCACGGCGCCGACCAGCGTCTGGATCCCGGCGCCACCCCCACCGCCATCCAGTCGGCTATTGACGATGACAAAGTCGCCGGTACCGCTGAAATAGCGGCCGCTGGCGGTTCGTACGCCATAGAACTTCACGCTGTCGACGATAATCCCGCTACTGCCGGCCTCGGCGTAAAACAGCGACGCTTGCGCCAGTCGGCCGCCGGCGACGATGATTTCGCCGCCGTGAATCAACAGCGATGCATTTTGATTGGCGCTGCAACGGAAGGGAATTTCCGTGAGCGGACTATTACCGTTGTTGAATTCCATATGGCAGCCATGCAATTCAATGCTACCGGCCTCAACGTCGGCAATCGAGCCGGCATAGTCGATCGAAGTGCCGAACAGGCGGAAGGCGCCGTTGGGGTTAGCGTTGCGAACGGCCAGCCCCTGGGAATTGCCGAGGGTGCCACCGAAGAAGTTGATGCCTTCACCGAAGTTTTGGGCGCCGCTGTTCGTTGAAGGCATATGCAGGCACTCAAAACAGCGAATGACTTCACAGGCGTAGTGGTGGGCGATATAGGCATTGGTACCGTAGTACAGGCCGTAGTAGAAGCCGGAAATATAGACGTTATTGACGGAAAAGTTGCCCAGCGGGCCTTCAGGCGAATCGAAACGGACGCCGTCGATATAGGTGTATTCGATCGTCGTTTCATCTTTGCTGTTGTTAATCCTGGCGCCGATGCCCTTTACGGTGAAATCTTTCATGATAGGCGCCGGGCGAATAGGAACGTTGCTATCCAGCGCGCCGTTGCTGGTATAGCAGCGCAGGAAATAGTTATGGTCGCTTTCCGTGCCGTTGGGGATCTCGGTAGTGACGTTGACGCCGTTGCCGTCGATATAGACGAATCCGACATTGATATCGGTTTTAGGCGCCGTCCAAAGGGCAAAAGGCGCGGCGAATCTGACAATCGCAGGGCGTTTTAACGTTTTGATGATAAAGTCTTGTGCGCCGACCAGTTCGTCGCGCGAACTGACGTAAATGCCTTCAATATTAAGACGTTCCTGCAGGCTCCAGTTTTTGTTGCGCAAATCCGCGTATTGAATAAATGCCGCGTTGTTGTCTGTCATGCTTACATCCCTCGATATTATGGTGTCGGTGTGACCCCTATCGAGTATGAAAAGATGGCCGGCCCATGCCTATTGGGCGCAGACCGGCCGTGACTGATACAACAGCAACCTAATCGCTAACCCGAGCACTCACTCCGCCAGCCCGGCGCCGATCAGCGCCTCATCCAGCTGCGCCAGCGCGCCGTGCGCCACGGTGCGCCCGCTATCGAGCAGACAAAAACGATCCGCCACCCGGCGCACGAACGGCAGCTGATGCTCTACCAGCAAAATGGTCATGCCCAACTCATAGTTGAGCCTGCGGATCACGTTGCCGATGTCGGCGGCGATCGAGGGCGGTACGCCCGTCGTCGGTTCGTCGAGGATCAGCAGTGCCGGCTCCTGCGCCAGCGCACGACCAATCGCCAACTGGCGTTGAGCGCCTTCGCACAGATCGCCGGCGCGGCGGGTGCGCATCTGGCGCAAATTGGGAAACAGGCTGTAGATCAGCGGCGGAATGCGGTAAGGGGCGCCGCGCACGGCCATCTGCGCCACTTGCAGATTCTCTTCCACGCTCAGCTGCGAGAAGAGTTGCCGCCCTTGCGGGACGTGGCTGATGCCGAGTGCGGCGCGGCGCTCCATCGGTTGCAGCAGCAGGTTTTGCGGCGGCTGATCCGCCGGCTGCCAGGTCATGCTGCCGCTCACCACCGGCAAATGCCCCATGATGCAGTTGACCAGCGTGGTCTTGCCCACGCCGTTGCGCCCGAGCAGCACGGTGCACTGGCCGCGCGGCAGCTCCAGGTTGATGTCCCACAGGGTATGATTTTGCCCGTAAAATTGATTGACCGATCTCAGACTCAGCATGTGGCATTCTCCTCATAGACATAGGCGCCCGTTCCACTCGTTGGTGGGGTGCTGCAAAGGCCGCATTGGCGGTTGATTTCCCGAGTGTGGCAATGTCCGGAACAAAATGCCGTCCCTCCGATTCACCTGAGCAATGTCTGCGGTGGACGGAAAGACAGTCAATATGTCGTGAAAAACGACGTTTATGACGACTTGGTGTCGTTCTCGCGCTTTTACGAGGCATAGCCAGGCGGCGGTTGCACGCCGCATTCGGCAGCGCATTATGCTGTCGCGCCTCGTTCGCACGCGGGAAGATAAAGCAACTCCCAGGCCAGTTTTGCCACTGGCCGAAAAGGGGGAGTGTTATCGCTTTGTTAACCGCCTGTCAGGCTCGACGCGCTCTGCCGCGGCGGCCTGAAAATACGCCGGGAAGTTAACCCGGACGTTTTTTGCACTCTTGTGGTGCTCTCCGGCGTGGGCGTGGTGCAAGGCGTTGCGCCGCCGTCAAGCGCGATCGGCGTGAAAGGGGGCAATGCGATTTTGGCAATGGGGATTTTTAGTATTAATCGGCATAAACAAAGCGATATTTTTATGAAAAAATAACTAAAAAAGCCATTTTGGCGAGTGTAAAGGGCGAAAAGCTTTCTTTCTGTAACTCCCGCCACGGGCGGGGCGGTGAGAGTTATCCACTATTCCTGTGGATAACCTTGTGCATTAGATTTAGAAAAACGCTGTAAAGCGAGAGCCGACGCGGGTTCTGTTCGCTTTGTCCGCAATCTCGTCTTTTTATTAAAACTATTAATTATCAATAAATTAACTAAAATCAAGACGCCAGGGCATTGATCGGGTTTCTATGTGTGATTTTTCGCCGCGGTGCTATCAATAAGTTAATTTTCGGCAAGTTCTGGGGATAAATCTGTTATTGACAATAAAAATGTCACCCCGCTGTAACCTCACGGTGCAACGGCGTTGCCGCGCTGCCGGGCGCAGCGACGAATCCGCTTGAAGCTGGTTTTATATCCAGTATCATGGGCACTGGCGCAAATCGCCGACACTTTCCATAATTAGGGGCCACGTCCGGCGTAGAGCCGGCTGGCCGCCTGAGCGCGCGCATCTCCACAGGGTAGCCGAGCAATGAGTAAACTTTTCAAACTGCATTCTGATTTCAAACCGGCCGGCGATCAGCCGGAAGCCATCCGCAAACTGGAAGAGGGGTTGGAAGACGGCCTGGCGCACCAGACGCTGCTGGGGGTAACCGGCTCGGGCAAAACGTTCACCATCGCCAACGTGATAGCCGATCTGAATCGGCCGACCATGGTGCTGGCGCCGAACAAGACGTTGGCGGCGCAGCTGTACGGCGAGATGAAAGAGTTTTTCCCGGAGAATGCGGTGGAGTACTTCGTCTCCTACTACGACTACTACCAGCCGGAAGCCTACGTGCCCAGCTCCGACACCTTCATTGAAAAAGACGCTTCGGTGAATGAGCACATCGAGCAGATGCGCCTTTCCGCCACCAAGGCGCTGCTGGAGCGGCGCGACGTGGTGGTGGTGGCGTCGGTGTCGGCGATCTACGGCCTGGGCGATCCGGATCTTTACCTGAAGATGATGCTGCATCTGACCAAGGGCATGATCATCGATCAGCGCTCCATTTTGCGCCGGCTGGCGGAGCTGCAGTATTCCCGCAACGATCAGGCTTTCCAGCGCGCCACCTTCCGCGTGCGCGGCGAGGTGATCGACATCTTCCCGGCGGAGTCGGACGAGCTGGCGCTGCGCGTTGAGCTGTTCGACGACGAAGTGGAGCGGCTGTCGCTGTTCGATCCGCTGACCGGGCAGATTGAGCAGGTGGTGCCGCGTTTTACCATCTACCCGAAGTCGCACTACGTGACGCCGCGCGAGCGGATCATTCAGGCGATGGAAGAGATCAAGGTCGATCTGGCGGACCGCCGCAAGGTGCTGTTGGCCAACAACAAGCTGCTGGAAGAGCAGCGCCTGACGCAGCGCACCCAGTTCGATCTGGAGATGATGAACGAGCTGGGTTACTGCTCGGGCATCGAAAACTACTCGCGCTACCTTTCCGGGCGCGCCGAGGGCGAGCCGCCGCCGACGCTGTTCGATTACCTGCCGGCGGACGGCCTGCTGGTGGTCGACGAATCCCACGTCACCATTCCGCAAATCGGCGCGATGTTCAAGGGCGACCGCGCGCGCAAGGAAACGCTGGTGGAGTACGGTTTCCGCCTGCCGTCGGCGCTGGACAACCGCCCGCTGCGCTTCGAGGAGTTCGAGGCGCTGGCGCCGCAGACCATCTATGTCTCCGCCACGCCGGGCAAATATGAGCTGGAGAAATCCGGCGGCGATCTGATCGACCAGGTGGTGCGCCCGACCGGGCTGCTGGATCCGATCGTGGAAGTGCGGCCAGTCGCTACTCAGGTGGACGATCTGCTCTCCGAGATCCGCAAGCGCGCGGCGATCAACGAGCGCGTGCTGGTGACCACCCTGACCAAACGCATGGCGGAAGACCTGACCGAATACCTGGAAGAGCATGGCGAGCGCGTGCGCTACCTGCACTCGGATATCGACACCGTGGAACGCGTCGAAATCATTCGTGACCTGCGTCTGGGCGAGTTTGACGTGCTGGTGGGCATCAACCTGCTGCGTGAGGGGCTCGACATGCCTGAGGTGTCGCTGGTGGCGATTCTGGACGCCGACAAGGAAGGCTTCCTGCGTTCCGAACGTTCGCTGATCCAGACCATCGGCCGCGCGGCGCGTAACCTGAACGGCAAGGCGATCCTGTATGGCGATCGCATCACCGATTCGATGGCCAAAGCGATCGGTGAAACCGAGCGGCGGCGCGCCAAGCAGCAGGCTTACAACGAAGCCAACGGCATCGTGCCGCAGGGGCTGAACAAGAAGATCGGCGACATTCTGCAGATTGGCCAGCCGGTCAACCGCGCCAAGGGTAAAGGCAGGGGCAAGGCGGCGGACAGCGGCGCTCAGCTGCAGAACCTCACGCCGAAAGCGCTGGATCAGAAAATCCGCGATCTGGAAGCGCAGATGTATACCCATGCGCAAAATCTGGAGTTCGAGCAGGCGGCTGCGTTGCGCGACGAGATCCACCAGCTGCGCGAGCAGTTCATCGCGATTTCCTGACCGTTGGACGGCGCCCGCGCTGTGGGCGTCAAAATTCCTTGTCGGCCGCGTCAAAGCTGTTATGGTGTGCGGCCCGATTTGACCACGAAGAGTACCGAACATGAGCCAACACCAGTCTAAAGACCCGCTGCACGGCGTGACGCTGGAGCAACTGCTGAATAAACTGGTGGATCACTACGGTTGGTCCGAGCTGGGCGCGCGCATTCGCATCAACTGCTTCCGCAGCGATCCGAGCATCAAGTCCAGTCTGAAATTTTTGCGTCGCACGCCCTGGGCGCGTAAAGAGGTGGAAGATCTGTATATCGATATGGTCAGCCATCCCGCCCCAGCCAGCGATAATCCCTGGCTGCGCGGGCGAGACGGTTAAATTCGGTTAGCGGCGGTCGGCCAGCTCTACCAGCGCTTGATCCAGCGCCTGGCGCAGCAGCTGGCGATCGTGGCGATAAGGGATGTCGCTCGCTTCCAGCGGTTGCTGAATCACCACCCGATCCTGCACTTCACTGGCGTCCACCGCCGGGCCGACGATCAGCGCATCGATCATCCGGCGGCCGATCTTCTCTTCCATCAGCGTCAGCTTGTCCTTTAACGACAGCGCCGCGGCGGCCACGCTCAGCTCGCGGCCGAGGTTGCCGATATAGATCATGCTGGCGCTGCTGCGGCGCAGCGCCTGGGTGAGATCGTCGAGCAGCAGCAGCGGCATCAGGCTGGTGAGAAAACTGCCCGGCCCAATCAGGATCACGTCGGCCTGCGCGATGGCGTCCAGCGCTTCGCGCGTGGCGTTGACCGGGGGAGACAGCATCAGCTCCTGCGGCATATGAGTCAGTTGGTCAACATTCACTTCACCGTAAACATGGTTGCCTTCGTGATCGTGCGCCATCAAATCCACCGGCTGTTCCGACATCGGGATCAACGCCGCGTCCACCTTCAACAGGCTGCGCACCAGGTTGATCGCTTCCAGCGGGCGCACGCTCAGGTGATCCAGCGCTTTCAACATCAGGTTGCCGAGGTTATGGCCGGCCAGTTCGCCGTTGCCGCTGAAGCGGTATTCGAACATCGCCGAGGCGACGCTCGGCTCGGTGATCAGCTGGTTGAGACAGTTGCGGGTATCGCCCCAGGCAATGCCGCCTTCCGAACGGCGGATGCGGCCGGTGGAACCGCCGTTGTCGGTGGTGGTAACGATGCCGGTCAGGCGGGAGCCTAAGGACGACAGGGCCGACATCACACGGCCCAGGCCGTGTCCGCCGCCCAACGCCACCACGCGGTCGAGATCGGCCAGGGTACGATTACGCATAAATTTCCTTACAAAGGGGCTGAACTGCCCGCATAAGGTAGCGGATCCGGCGTAAAAACGCGATATACCCGTTATCCTTGACGTTGCCTCTGGGGGGAGCGGGCTTGCCGTCGGGAGGCGACGCCCATTATTTAGGGGATAAAGAGTGCCATTTGCGTGATTCTGGTCAATTCGCCCGCGTAAGCGATGTTTATCATGGTTTACCCGATTACGCGGCGTCTAAAAACGCTGTATAGACAGTTATATAGCGAATTAACGCGTTGGCTATCGTTGCCGATTAGCGCTAGAATTCTGCTGAAAACCACGGTTTCATTCCGGCTACTCAAGGTAGCGGGAAGAGAAATCAAACTCCTAGCCCCTGCGCCTACGTTGTTCATCCGGAACGATATGGCGCTTGGGCCGTGGCGAAGTCAGCCACCAGGGTGCAGAGGGGAAACGCTCGCATCTCCCGACTTTGGAAAGGTGTTATGGTACCGCAACTCATTGATGCTTATGAGCGCAAGTTCTATTACCTGCGCTTGTCGATCACCGACGTGTGCAACTTTCGTTGCACCTACTGTCTGCCCGACGGCTACAAGCCGAGCGGCAGCCCGAAAAGCTTCCTGTCGCTGGATGAAATCCGCCGCGTCAGCCGCGCGTTCGCCGAACTGGGCACCGAAAAGGTGCGCCTGACCGGCGGCGAGCCTTCGCTGCGCCGCGACTTTACCGAGATCATCGCCGCCGTGCGGGAAAATCCGGCCATCCGCACGTTGGCGGTCACCACCAACGGCTACCGTCTGGCGCGCGACGTCGCCGCCTGGCGTGACGCCGGTCTGACGGCGATCAACGTCAGCATCGACAGTCTGGATCCCCGCCAGTTTCACGCCATTACCGGTCAGGACAAGTTCCGCCAGGTGATGGACGGCATAGACGCCGCCTTCAGCGCCGGTTTCAGCAAGGTCAAGGTCAACGCCGTGCTGATGCGCGACGTCAATCACCAGCAACTCGGCGCGTTTCTCGCCTGGATCAAGGATCGGCCGATCCAGCTGCGCTTTATCGAACTGATGGAAACCGGCGAGGGGGGCGAACTGTTTCGCAAACACCACGTTTCCGGCGAAGTGATTCGCCTGCAGCTGGAGCAGCAGGGTTGGCAGCGCCAGGCGCGTGGCCGCAGCGACGGCCCGGCGCAGGTGTTCAGCCACCCGGACTACCAGGGTGAGGTGGGTCTTATCATGCCGTATGAAAAAGACTTCTGCGCCAGCTGCAACCGGCTGCGCGTTTCTTCCATCGGCAATCTGCATCTGTGCCTGTTCGGCGAGCAGGGGGTGCCCCTGCGCGATCTGCTGGCGGATGACGGCCAGCTCGACGCGCTGAAGGCGCGCATTCAGAGCGGGCTGCTGAGCAAGAAGCAGACCCATTTCCTGCATCAGGGCAACAGCGGGATCACCCAGAACCTGTCGTTTATCGGCGGCTGACAGCCAATAGGAGCTTATTGAACCATGAGCCATGCGAGCAGCGAGTTTATTCCGGCGCATATCGCCATCCTGACCGTGTCCGACAGCCGCGGCGCGGCGGAAGACACCTCCGGCCAATATCTGCAGGAAGCGGCGCAGGAAGCCGGCCATCAGGTGGTGGATCGCGCCATCGTCAAAGATGACATTTACCAGATCCGCGCACGGGTTTCCGCGTGGATCGCCGATGACAACGTGCAGGCGGTGCTGATCACCGGCGGCACCGGTTTTACCGCGCGCGACAACACGCCGGAAGCGCTGTTGCCGCTGTTTGACAGAGAGGTGGAAGGGTTCGGCGAACTGTTCCGCATGGTGTCGTACGAAGAGATCGGCACCGCGACGATCCAGTCGCGCGCGCTGGCCGGTCTGGCCAACCGCACGGTGATTTTCGCCATGCCGGGCTCCACCCGCGCCTGCCGCACCGCCTGGGAGCGGATTATCGAAGAGCAGTTGGACGCGCGCCATCGCCCGTGCAACTTCCAGCCCCATTTGAAGAAGCCCTGAGTCATGACACAGCTAACCCACATTAACGCCGCCGGCGAAGCCCATATGGTTGACGTTTCCGCCAAGGCCGAAACGGCGCGCGAGGCGCGCGCCGAAGCCTTCGTCGAGATGCTGCCCGCCACGCTGGCGATGATCGTCGATGGCAGCCACCACAAGGGCGACGTGTTCGCCACGGCGCGTATCGCCGGCATTCAGGCGGCCAAACGCACCTGGGAGCTGATCCCGCTGTGCCACCCGCTGATGCTGAGCAAGGTCGAAGTGCAGCTGGAGGCGCAAACGGAGCACAGCCGGGTGCGCATTGAAACCTGCTGCCGGCTGACCGGCAAAACCGGCGTCGAGATGGAAGCGCTGACCGCCGCCTCGGTGGCGGCATTGACCATCTATGACATGTGCAAAGCGGTACAGAAAGACATGGTGATCGGCCCGGTGCGCCTGCTGGCGAAAAGCGGCGGCAAATCCGGTGATTTTAAGGTGAACGCATGATCGATATTCTTTTCTTCGCGCAGGTGCGCGAACTGGTGGGCACCGGCGCGCTGTCGATGCCGGCGGATTACCCGACCGTCGAGGCGCTGCGTCAGGCGCTGTGCGCGCGCGGCGATCGCTGGGCGCTGGCGCTGGAGTCCGGCAAACTGCTGGCGGCGGTCAATCAGTCGCTGGTGGCGGCGGATCACCCGCTGCGCGCCGGCGATGAAGTGGCCTTCTTCCCGCCGGTTACCGGGGGGTAAGCATGGAAAACACCCGCATTCGCGTGGGCGAAGCGCCGTTCAACGTCGGCGACGAGTATCAGTGGCTGGCGCAGTGCGACGCCGACGGCGCGGTGGTGACCTTCACCGGCAAGGTGCGCAACCATAACCTCGGGGACGACGTCAGCGCGCTGACGCTGGAACACTACCCCGGCATGACCGAGAAGGCGCTGGCGGAGATCGTGGCCGAGGCGCGCAGCCGTTGGCCGTTGCAGCGCGTGACGGTGATCCACCGCGTCGGCGCGCTGTATCCCGGCGACGAGATCGTGTTCGTCGGCGTGACCGGCGCGCACCGCGGCATGGCGTTCGCCGCCAGCGAGTTCATCATGGACTACCTGAAGACCCGCGCACCGTTCTGGAAGCGCGAAGCGACCGGCCAGGGCGATCGTTGGGTGGACGCTCGCGACAGCGATCGTCAGGCCGCGCAGCGCTGGCACGACGCGGCTAAATAACGCCTCAACAGCGGAAACAAATCAAGACCTTTGCCGCTTTCGCGCGGCCTATTCTGTGGTACGCTTATAGCAGGCGAAGCCCCGTTTACGGGGCTTCGGAATCTTGTTTACAACGCAAAAGGTAACCGTCATGGACCGATATCCACGCTCTAATGGTTCAATCGTCGAACGTGCCAACAGCGGCATTCAGGCCTACATGGCGCAGGTTTACGGCTGGATGACCTGCGGTCTGCTGCTGACGGCGTTCGTTTCCTGGTATGCGGCCAATACGCCCGCGATCCTCAACTTCATCTTCTCCAGTCAGATCACCTTCTTCGGTCTGATCATCGCCCAGTTGGCGCTGGTGTTCGTGATTTCCGGCATGGTCAACCGCCTGAGCGGCGCGGTGGCCACCTCGCTGTTCATGCTGTACTCGGCGCTGACCGGGCTGACGCTGTCGAGCATCTTCATCGCGTACACCTACAGCTCGATCGCCAGCACTTTCGTAGTCACCGCCGGCATGTTCGGCGCGATGAGCCTGTACGGCTACACCACCAAGCGCGATCTGAGCGGCTTCGGCAGCATGTTGTTCATGGCGCTGATCGGCATCGTGCTGGCTTCGCTGGTGAACATCTGGCTGAAAAGCACCGCGCTGATGTGGGCGATTACCTACATCGGGGTGGTGGTGTTCGTCGGCCTGACCGCGTACGACACGCAGAAACTCAAGGCGATGGGCGAGCAGCTGAACGCCGATGATAAAGACGGCTTCCGCAAGTACGCCATCGTCGGCGCGCTGACGCTGTATCTCGACTTCATCAACCTGTTCCTGATGTTGCTGCGCATTTTCGGCAACCGCCGCTAAATCCGTCGTCTCTCATGCCTTAGGGTATCTGCGATCAAAAAGCTCTGCATGTGACATGCAGAGCTTTTTTTATGCGATTTTGCGGCGGAACAGCGCATAGGCGGCGCTGCCGGTGGTGGCGGTGATCACCAGCAGCGGCCACAGGCTGTGCCAGATGATGCTGAAACTGGCGTCCTTCAGGTAGATCTGCTTGGTGATGTCGGTGAAGTGGCGTATCGGGTTCACCCAGGTCAGATCCTGCAGCCACACCGGCATATTCTCCACCGGCGAGACGTAACCCGAGAGCAGGATCGCCGGCATCATGAACACGAACACGCCGATGAACGCCTGCTGCTGAGTGGCGCACAGCGACGAGATCAGCAGGCCGAAACCGACCAGCGACAGCCCGTAGATCAACATGGTGGCGTAGAACAGCAGCAGCGATCCGGCGAACGGGATCTGGTACAGGAAGATGCCGATCAACAGCACGATGCTGGCCTGGAAGCTGGCGACGATCAGCGCCGGCACCGCCTTGCCGATAAAGATTTGCCAGGTGGTGAGCGGCGAGACCAGCAGCTGTTCCAGCGTGCCCTGTTCGCGTTCGCGCGCCACCGACAGCGAGGTGACGATCAGCACGCCGATGGTGGTGATCATGGCGATCAGCGACGGTACCACAAACCATTTGTAGTCCAGATTCGGGTTATACCAGTTGCGCACCACCAGTTCGCTGTTGTTGGGTTTCGCGCGGTTGCCGAGCAGCTCGTTCTGATATTCCTGCACGATCTGCTGCACGTAGTTGGCGGCGATCTGCGCGCTGTTGGAGTTGCGCCCGTCGAGCAGCAGCTGCAGCGGCGCGGTGTGGCCGGCGGCGATATCGCGCGAGAACTGCGCCGGGAAGCGGATCAGCAGCAGCGCCCGCTGGTTGTCGATGGTGGTCTTTATCTCCTGCGGATTGCGCAGCAGCAGCACATGGGAGAAGGCTTTGGCCTTGGCGAAGCGTTGGGTCAGCTCCACCGAGGCCTGGCCGCTGTCCTCGCTGTAGACCGCGATGGTGGCGTTGGTGACTTCCAGCGTCGCGGCGAACGGGAACAGCAGCACCTGCAGGATCACCGGCATGATCAGGATGGCGCGGGTTTGCGGATCGCGCAGCAGCGCCTGCATTTCCTTGATGATAAGCGTCAACAGACGGTGAAACATCGCTCTTTCTCCTTAATCCAGCCGGCGCTGGGTTTTCCAGGCCGTCAGGCCGATGAACACCACGGCGGAAGCGATCAGGAACAGCAGATTGATCGCCAGCACGGTGCCGACGTTGCCCGCCAGGAACAGCGTTTGCAGCGTGCTGACGAAGTAACGCGCCGGAATGATGTAGGTCACCGCGCGCACGATGGCCGGCATGCTGTCGATCTGGAAAATGAAGCCGGACAGCATGATCGACGGCAGAAAGGCGGCGTTCAGCGCCACCATCGCCGCGTTGAACTGGTTGCGGGTGAGGGTGGAGATCAGCAGGCCCATGCCGAGGGTGCTGGCGAGGAACAGGCTGCTGATCAGCAGCAGGATCGGCAGCGAACCGCGATAGGGCACGCCGAGCACCCACACCGCCACCGCCATGCACAGCGCCATGGCGATCATGCCGAGGAAGTAATATGGGATCAGCTTGGAGAGCAGCAGCTCGCTGCGCGTCACCTGGGTGGACAGCAGGGCCTCCATGGTGCCGCGTTCCCATTCGCGGGCGATCACCAGCGAGGTGAGAATGGCGCCGATCACCGTCATGATGATGGTGATGGCGCCGGGAATGATGTAGTGCCGGCTGATGGCCGCCGGGTTGAACCAGTAGCGCATCTGCACGTCAATCAGCGGCTGGTCGCTGCTCCCCCGATCGGCGGCGCGTTGCTGCTGCCATACTTGCCATACGCCCTGGGCATAGCCCTGCACGAAGTTGGCGGTGTTCGGCTCGCTGCCGTCGGTGATCACCTGGATAGGGGCGCTGTCGTGCGGGCGCGCCATGCGCTGGTCGAAATCCACCGGGATCACCACCAGGCCGCGGATCGTGCCGGCCTGCATCTGCTGGATCAGCTGCTGGCGGTTGTCGCTGATGGTCGGTTCGATATAGGGCGAACCGGCGAAGGCGTGGGCCAAATCGCGCGCGTCTTCGCTCTGTTGTTCCATCAGAATGCCCAGATGCAGCTTGCTGGAGTCCAGGTTGATGCCGTAGCCGAAGATAAACAGCAGCATCAGCGGGATAACGAAGGCGATCAGGCCGCTGCTGGGATCGCGCAGTATCTGCCGCGTCTCCTTCAGGCACAGCGCGCGCAGCCGGCGCCAGGAGAAGCCGCCGTCGTCGAATGGGGGTCGGTTATCGCTCACCGCGTTTCCTCCTCGTCGTAGCCCTGCACCAGTTCGATAAACGCCTGTTCCATCGAGGGGTTGGGGTTGTCGTCGCGCGCTACCTGTTGTTTGAGATCGTCCGGCGTGCCGGCGGCGATGATCTTGCCGCGATACACCAGGCCGATGCGGTCGCAGTATTCCGCCTCGTCCATAAAGTGGGTGGTCACCATCACCGTGACGCCCTTGTCGACCATGCCGTTGATGTGCAGCCAGAACTCGCGCCGCGTCAGCGGATCGACACCGGAGGTCGGTTCGTCGAGGAACAGAATATCCGGTTCGTGCATCAGCGCGCAGGCCAGCGCCAGGCGTTGCTTGAAGCCGAGCGGCAGGGCATCCGGCGTCTGATCGAGGATCGGCGCGAAGTTGAAGGCGCGGGACATCTCGTTGATTTTGTCGCGCTGCGCCTTGCCGCTCAGGCCGTAGACGCCGGAGAAGAACTTCAGATTCTGCGCCACCGTCAGGTTGCCGTACAGCGAGAATTTTTGCGCCATGTAGCCGAGGCGTTGGCGCGCCTTGCCGGAACTGGTCTTCAGATCCATCCCCAGCACCAGCGCCTTGCCGCCGGACGGCACCAGCAGGCCGCACATCATTTTGAAGGTGGTGGACTTGCCGGCGCCGTTCGGGCCGAGAAGGCCGAAGATTTCGCCGCGCCGTACCTGAAAATCGACGTGATCGGTGGCGGCGAAATCGCCGAATTTCTTGGTCAACTGCACCGCTTCGATCACCGTTTCACCGCCTTTGCCGTCAACGGTCGGCATGATCTCCGCCAGCGCCGAGCGATGGTTGGGGCCGCCGCCGAGCAGATCGATAAACGCATCCTCGAAGCGCGGATCCGCTTCGTCCAGTTCGGCGTCCGGCAGATCCAGCGTCTGCAGCAGCTGCCGATGATCTTCGCCTTCTTTCAGGATCAGGCGCAGGTACTTGCCCTGGATCACGCCGTCGGTGACCGCCGGCAGGCAGATCGCCCGCTGCAGCAACGATCGATGGCTGCCGGGCGGCGCGGCGATCAATACCGTGCGTCCGGCCATGCGCTGGGTCAGATCCTGCGGCGCGCCGCTGAACAGCAGCTCGCCCTCGTTGAGCAGCAGCACTTCGCGACACTGCTCGGCCTCATCGAGATAAGAGGTGCTCCACAGGATCAACATGCCGTCGTTGGCCAGCTCGTGCACCATGCGCCACAGCTCGCGGCGCGAGATCGGATCGACGCCGACGCCCGGTTCATCCAGCAACAGCACCTGAGGTTCGCCCACCAGCGTGCAGGCCAGTCCCAGTTTCTGCTTCATGCCGCCGGACAGCTTGCCCGCCAGGCGCTCGGTGAAGCGGGTCAGATCGGTGAATTTCAGCAGCCGTTCGAAGGTCTGGCGGCGAAGATCGCCGGTGACGCCGCGCAGATCGGCGTACAGCGTCAGGTTCTCCATCACCGTCAGATCCTCATACAGCCCGAACTTCTGCGGCATGTAGCCGAGGATCGCATGCAGTTGGCGATCCTGGCCGATCGGATCCAGCCCGGCGACCCGCAGTTTGCCGCTGCTTGGCTTCAGCAGCCCGGCCAGCATGCGCAGCAGGGTGGTTTTGCCGGCGCCGTCCGGGCCGACCAGTCCGATGACCGCGCCGCTGCGCAGGGTGGTGGTCAGGCTGGCGACCGCCGGTTTCTCAAGCGACGGGAAGCGCTTTTCCAGCCCTTCCAACTCGATGGTGTGCGCCTGTTCCATGGCCGGCCTCAGGGTTTGGCGAAGCGCAGGGTGACCGGCATGCCCTGACGCAGCGCATCGTCGGCGTCGGTGACGATCACCCGCAGGCGGTACACCAGATCGGTGCGCAGATCCGGCGTTTCAACGCTTTTCGGCGTGAATTCCGCGGTCGGCGAGACGAAACCGATCTTGCCGTGGTAAGGCTTGCCGGGGCGGCCGTCGGTGTAGATCTCCAGCTCGGTGCCGGGCACAGCCTGGTTCAGGCTGGTTTCGTTGACGTAGGCGCGCACCCACACCGGCCGGGTCAACGACAGGGTGAACACCGTGCCGCCGGCGCCGAGCATGGTGCCCGGCTCTACCGCACGGGTCAGCACCGTGCCGGCGGAAGGGGAGAGCAGCGTGGCGTCTTGCAGGTTCAATTGCGCCTGCGCCAACGCCGCTTCGCTTTGCGCCACCTCGGCCTTGGCCTGTTCAATCTCTTGCGGGCGGTTGCCGCTGCGGTATTGCGACAGTTTGTCTTTCGCCGCTTGCAGATTGGCCAGCGCCTGGTTGCGGGCGGTGCGCGCATCCTCCAGCGCGTCGGCGGAGGTGGCGTTTTTCGCCCACAGCCCTTGCTGGCGCTTCAGGAAACTGTCGGCGTAGGCGAAAGCGGACTGGCGCTGCGCCATTTCTGACTGCACCTGGGCTATCTCTTCGCTGCGATAGCCGGCCTGCAGCAGCGACAGTTTGGCGCGCGCGCTGCCGACGTTGGCTTCGGCCTGTTGCAGCGCGTTGCGGTAGGGAGCATCGTCCAGTTTGCCGAGCAGCTGGCCCGGCTGAACGGTATCGCCTTCATCCACCGTCAGCGACGCCAGGCGGCCGTCGACGCGAAAGCCGAGGTTGACCGTGCGGATATCGACGTTGCCGTACAGCGTCAGCGGCCTCTCCTGCTGCTGTTGGTAATGCCATACCCCGTAAGCGACGGCCGCGATCAGCAGAATCAACAACACGATCAAGGCACTGCGTTTTTTGTTCATAACACTCCCTGCCTGAATTTACGCGCCGTGACGTTGGCGCAGCCCAATAACTAAAATCTCGATATGCTCGCTCAGCACCGCCGCGATTTGCGCCGCTTCGCCCTCACCAATCTCTTGCCAGCCGGCCTGACGGCGGATGGTCTCCCGCGCTACGCGGAACGACAGCACCTCGCCGATCAGCGCATGGGTATGCAACACGAGGCGGGCGGCGCGTTCGTCGATGCCGGTGGCGGCCGACAGCAGGCGGCACAGCCGTTCGTGCATCGGCGCGATCACCTGGCGGTGGATCAGCGGGTAGGCGTCGGTTGGGGCAAGCTGTTCGCGCGACATGATTTTGCTCAGATTCAACGTGTGCGGCTGGGTCATCAGCTCGCTGAAGGCCAGCAGGCCACGCTGCAGCAAACGCAGCGCCGCGTCGGGCGATCGCTGTGCGGCAGGCTGCTGCCCAAAGCGATCGACCTCTTCGGCCAGCGGGGCGAACGCCTGCTGGATGAAATCGGCGAGCGACTGCGCCACGGCCAGATACAGCCCCTCTTTGGAGCTGAAGTAGTAGGTGATGGCGGCGATATTCTGGCCGGCGCGCTGGGCGATATCGCGGGTGGTGGCGCCCTGCAGGCCATATTCACCGAACAGGTCGGTCGCCGCGGCGAGCAGTTGCCGACGCGTTTGCTCGCCGCGCGCCCGGCCGGCAGCCTGATGAGGGACGGAAGCTGGCATAGGTCACGCTCAAAGTTAATCAATCATATGATTAACTTTATGCCAGATTGTTTAAAACGCAACCGCTAACCACAATGAGTTATGTGACCGACTTCAGATAATGCTGAATTTACGGCAGATTGTGCTCTCTGCACGTAAAAGTGCTTTTTATTGCGCGACTTCTGTTACAATCGCCGCCTGGTGCACTGCAGTTTGTGCCAATCCCTCGTGGTCATGCTTAATGCCCCGTCTGATCATCCTCCCAGGAAACTGCACCGAACACTGTTAGGTTAGGGGGGATCTGGAGTTTTTCTCTTTATGTCATTTGAAACCCTCGGCTTAAGTGCTGAAATTGTGCGCGCTGTTGAAGAACAGGGCTATCGCGAACCGACGCCAATTCAGCGTCAGGCTATCCCTGTCGTGCTGGAAGGTCGTGACCTGATGGCCAGCGCCCAGACCGGCACCGGTAAAACCGCCGGTTTTACCCTGCCGCTGTTGCAGCTGCTGAGCAAGCATGACCATCCGGTCAAAGGCCGTCGCCCGGTGCGCGCGCTGATCCTGACGCCAACCCGTGAGCTGGCGGCGCAGATCGGCGAAAACGTCGATGCCTACAGCAAACACCTGCGCCTGCGTTCGCTGGTGGTGTTTGGCGGCGTGAGCATCAACCCGCAGATGATGAAGCTGCGCGGCGGCGTCGATATCCTGGTGGCGACGCCGGGTCGTCTGCTGGATCTGGAACATCAGAACGCGGTTGACCTGTCCAAAATCGAAATTCTGGTGCTGGACGAAGCGGACCGCATGTTGGACATGGGCTTTATCCACGACATCCGCCGCGTGCTGGCCAAGCTGCCGGCCAAGCGCCAGAACCTGCTGTTCTCCGCCACCTTCTCCGACGACATCAAGGCGCTGGCCAACAAACTGCTGCATAACCCGGCCTCGGTGGAAGTGGCTCGCCGCAATACCGCGTCCGAGCAGATCGAGCAGAGCGTGCACTTCGTCGACAAGAAGCGTAAGCGGGAACTGCTGTCGCAGATGATCGGCGAAGGCGACTGGAAACAGGTGCTGGTCTTTACCCGCACCAAGCACGGCGCCAACCACCTGGCGGAACAGCTGAACAAAGACGGCATCACCGCCGCGGCGATCCACGGCAACAAGAGCCAGGGCGCCCGTACCCGTGCGCTGGCCGATTTTAAAGACGGCCGCATCCGCGTGCTGGTGGCGACCGACATTGCGGCGCGCGGTCTGGATATCGACCAGTTGCCGCACGTGGTGAACTACGAGCTGCCTAACGTGCCGGAAGACTACGTGCACCGCATCGGCCGCACCGGCCGCGCGGAGCGTACCGGCGAAGCCATCTCGCTGGTGTGCGTGGATGAACACAAGCTGCTGCGCGACATCGAGCGTCTGCTGAAGCGTGAAATTCCGCGCATTGCGCTGCCGGGCTACGAGCCGGATCCGACCATCAAGGCCGAGCCGATCATCAACGGCCGCCAGGGTGGTGGACGCGGCGCGCCGCGCGGCAACGGCGGTGGCCAGCGTTCCGGTAACGGCGGCGGTCAGCGCAGCGGTAACGCCAACGGCGGCCAGCGTGAAAACCGTGGCAACGGTAACGGCAACGCTCGCCCGCAGGGTGACGGCCAGCGCCGTTCCGGCGCGCCGGCCTCGCGTCGCCCGCGCAACCGCAAACCGGCCGAATAAGCCCGATTGCGCAAAAGCAAGCCGCCTGTATGGGCGGCTTTTTTTTTGCCTGGCGGAACGGCATTTTCGTACTAGGCTGGACGGTGGCTATCCCTACATTCCAGGAGACGGAGATGAAATTGAAGTGCGCAATTCTTGATGATTACCAGCAGGTGGCGCTCAACATGGCGGATTGGTCAGCGCTGGCCGATCGGGTGGAGGTGTCCGCCATCAGCGCGCACTTTGCCGATGAGGCGGAGCTGGCGGTGCATCTGCAGGAATGCGACATTCTGGTCATCATGCGCGAGCGCACGCCGATAACCGCCTCGCTGCTGGCGAGGCTGCCGCAGCTGAAGCTGCTGATCACCTCCGGCATGCGCAATGCCGCTATCGATTTGGCCGCCGCCGCTGAGCGCGGCGTAGTGGTGTGCGGCACCCGCAGCGGGTCGGCGGCGCCGATGGAGTTGACCTGGGCGCTGCTGCTCGGGCTGGCCAAGCATATCGTGCCGGAAAGCGCCGGGCTGCGGAACAACGGCCCGTGGCAGCTGGGCTTGGGCGTCACGCTGCAGGGGAAGACGCTGGGGCTGCTGGGGCTGGGCAAGATCGGCGGCCAAATGGCCAAGGTGGCACAGGCGTTCGGCATGCGGGTGCTGGCCTGGAGCCAGAACCTGACGGCGGAACGGGCAGCGCAGGAGGGCGCCCTGCTGGCACCGTCCAAACGGGCGCTGTTCGAGCAGAGCGATTTTGTCTCCATTCACCTGGTGCTGAGCGATCGCAGCCGCGGGCTGGTAGGGCGGGACGAATTGACGGCGATGAAACCCACCGCTTACCTGATCAACACCTCGCGCGCGGGGATCGTCGATCGGGCGGCGCTGGTGGACGTGCTGCAACAGCGGAAGATTGCCGGCGCCGGGCTGGACGTGTTCGAGACGGAGCCGCTGCCGGCCGACGATGTGTTTCGTCAACTGCCCAACGTGCTGGCGACGCCGCATGTGGGTTACGTGGCGGACGATAACTACCGCGCCTACTTCACCGAGGCGGTCGAGGACATTGCGGCGTTTCTCGCCGGTCAACCGATCCGTCGGCTGGGCTGATGGCGTTTTTAATGCCCGCAGAGGCTTGTCTGGCGCGGGCATTCACCCGTATTATTGCGGGTCTTTTTTTAGCTGGGATTGGTCATGCGCGTATTATTGGCTCCGATGGAGGGCGTTCTCGACTCTTTGGTGCGTGAGTTACTCACCGAAGTGAACGACTACGATCTGTGCATCACCGAATTTTTGCGCGTGGTCGATCAGCTGCTGCCGGCCAAGTCGTTCTATCGGCTGTGCCCGGAGCTGCGTCACGCCAGCCGCACGCCGTCGGGCACGCTGGTGCGGGTACAGCTGCTGGGGCAGTACCCGCAGTGGCTGGCGGAGAACGCCGCGCGCGCGGTGGAATTGGGCTCTTACGGCGTCGATCTCAACTGCGGCTGCCCGTCCAAGCTGGTGAACGGCAGCGGTGGCGGGGCGACGCTGCTCAAAGATCCGGAATTGATCTACCAGGGCGCCAAAGCGATGCGCGCGGCGGTGCCGGCCCATCTGCCGGTCACGGTGAAGGTGCGCCTGGGCTGGGACTCTTCCAATCGCAGCTTTGAAATCGCCGATGCGGTGCAGCAGGCGGGCGCCAGCGAACTGACGGTGCACGGCCGCACCAAAGAGGACGGCTATAAGGCGGATCGCATCAACTGGGCGGCGATCGGCGAGATCCGTCAGCGGCTGAGCATCCCGGTTGTCGCCAACGGCGAGATCTGGGATTACCAGAGCGCGCAGGATTGCCTGCAGACGACCGGCTGCGACGCCATCATGCTGGGGCGCGGCGCGCTCAACGTGCCGAACCTGAGCCGGGTGGTGAAATATAACGAACCGCGCATGCCCTGGCCGCAGGTGGTTGAGCTGCTGCAAAAATACGTCCATCTGGAAAAGCAGGGCGACACCGGCCTGTATCACGTGGCGCGCATTAAACAGTGGCTGAGTTATTTGCGTAAAGAATATGATGAAGCAACTGAACTGTTCAGCGAAATACGCGCGTTGACGACGTCCGGGGATATTGCGCGCGTCATCTGCCGCAGCTGAAAATAAACCCGCGCGTGGCGGGTTTATTTAAATCGGCATTATCAGGCGGCTTTATCAAGACGGTTTAATTCTATCTCGATATCCTGAATGGTTTTTTCCAGTCCTTCCAGACAGGCGCCCTGTTTATTCAATAGGTCGTTAATGGCTTCGGCGAATGCCTTATTTTTGCATTCCCCCTGATCGAAGGCCAGCCAGTGTGCGGAGAGCGTCTCGATATTCGACTGCGCGTAGTGGCGCATTTCCTTCAGCTGGGAAGCGACATTGCGTAAATTATCCAGCTGCGCCTGTGCATTTGCATTGTTGCTCATGAATTTCTCCTTGAGTTGGCCGTTAAATAATTTCGACTGCGGGATCAAGCTTACCCTATTTAAATAAAAATATCACCCTGAGTGGTCTGGGTGGTTATTTTTGAGTGGGTGTGGCTATATTTATTTTTCGGCTGAACAAGGACTTGGGTGGAATTGTAAAAATAGATAAATACGGTGTTTTTGGCGATTATTTTCGGCCATCCCGTTCGGGATGGCCGTTATTCTACCCCTTAAGCGTGAGGCCGATTATGCCGCGTCCGCCAGCATAAACATGCCGTAGGGGTGAATTTCCAGATAATACTGCTCGCCGACGTTCGGTTGCAGGCGGGTGGCGTTAACCTGCAGCAAAATCTGTTGCCCGTGCCACGCCACCGTCACCTCATACTGCGGCCCCATGTAGGCGACATGCTGGATCTCGCAGCGCTGGCTTTCATCGCCATGCTCGCTCAGCGTGATCGCTTCCGGCCGCACGCCCACCGTGCCGGCGCCCTGGGCGGCAAAATGCGCCGGGCGCGGCAGGCGATAGCCGCTGATATCGACATGATCGGCGCTGAAGCTGGCCGGGAACAGGTTGGCGTCCCCCATAAAGCTCGCCATAAAGCGCGAGGCGGGCTGCCGATAGAGATCCTGCGGCGAGCCCATCTGCATGATATGCCCCTTGTTCATCACCAGTACGGTGTCGGAGACTGCAAAAGCCTCGCTCTGATCGTGGGTGACGTACAGCGACGTGATATCAAACTGCTTTTGCAGCTCGCGGATCTTTTCGCGCATGCTGCGGCGCAGGTTGGCGTCGAGGTTGCTCAACGGCTCGTCGAACAGCAGCACTTTCGGCTTGAGGATCAGCGCGCGCGCCAGCGCCACGCGCTGCTGTTGGCCGCCGGAGATCTGATCGACATAGCGATCGTCGAACCCCGCCAAGTCCACCATCGCCAGCGCTTCCTGCACGCGCGCTTTCACTTCGGCGCGCGGAATGCCGAGCATCTTCAGGCCATAGCCGACGTTCTCCCCCAGCGACATGTGCGGGAACAGGGCATAAGACTGGAATACCATGCAGATGTCACGCTGCTGGATGGAACGATGGGTGACGTCTTCACCATCAATGAATATCTGCCCGTCGCTCGGTTTTTCCAGCCCGGCGACCAGGCGCAAAATGGTGGTCTTGCCGCAGCCGGAAGGGCCGAGCAGCGTCACCATTTGCCCCCGTGGGATGGTGAGCGTGATGTTATCGATTACCGTGTTGCTGCCGAACCGTTTGGAGACGTTACGCAGTTCAACGAAATTTTTCTGGCTCATCATGGGCTCCATTACGCCTGGTTTTTGGCTTTTGAACGGGAGATGCGTGCCTCGCCGATCAGCCAGTCAAAGAGGAAAATAATCGCCAGCATCACCACGATCAGAATTGAACCGTAGGCGATCGCCACGCCGTATTCGCCGTCTTCCACGCGGTTGAGGATGTAGGCGGTGGCCACGCGGGTATCGGGGGTGACCAGGAAGACGATGGCGCTGACGGTGGTGATGGCGCGCACGAAGCTGTAGATCAGCGCCGACAGGATAGCCGGGCGCAGCAGCGGCAGCAGGATGTGCGTGATGGTGCGCAGCGAGCCGGCGCGCAGGCTGAGCGAGGCTTCGTCCAGCGATTTGTCTATCTGGCCCAGCCCGGCGATCCCGGCGCGAATGCCCACCGGCACGTTGCGCATCACCATCGAAATAATCACGATGGCGGCCGTCCCGGTGAGGTACACCGGCGCGCCGTTAAAGGCGAGAATGTAAGAGACGCCGGCCACGGTACCCGGCACCGCAAAGCACAGCATGGTGGTGAACTCGATGGTCTTTTTGCCCTTGAACTGCTGGCGCACCACGATCCAGGCGATCAGCAGGCCGAACGCGGCGGTGATCGGCGCGGCGATCCCGGCGTACAGCAGCGTGTCGAGCAGCGAAGGCCACGCGCCGTCGCTCATGCCCTGGCCGAACAGTTTGATGAAGTTATCCAGCGTCAGCGTGTAATCCACTCCCCAGTTGACGGTGAAGCTGCCGTAGAAAATGCTGCCGTAAAGCAGGGCGTTAAAGGCTACCCACACCGCCAGCAGCGCGATCACGCCCCACACCAGCGTGACCGGCAGCGGCTGCACGTCGCCGCGATACGATTTGCCGGACACGGTGACGTAGGAACGTTTGCCGATCCACATATACTGGATGCAGAACACCAGCAGTGAGAACAGCAGCAGGAAGGCGCCGAGGGTGCTGGCGGCCTGATAATCAAGCTGCGAACCGGTGATGTAAAAATAGATTTGCGTCGCCAGCACGTCGAAGTTGCCGCCGAGCACCAGCGGGTTGCTGAAATCAGCCAGCGATTGCACCACCACGATCAAAAACGCGTTGGCCAGCGCCGGTTTCAGCAGCGGCACGAACACGCCGTTAAAGGTTTGCCAGCGGCTGGCGCGCAGGGTGTAGGAGGCTTCTTCCAGCGAAGGATGAATGGTCTTGATCGCGCCGTCGAGGATCATAAACGCCATCGGGGTGAACGCCAGCACCTGCGCCAGCCAGATGCCGGTAAAGCCGTACAGCCAGTTGGTGTTGGTCAAACCGAACCAGGCCACCATCCACTCGGTCACGTAGCCAGAGCGCCCCATCATCAGCGTGACGCCCAGGCCGACGACGAACGGCGGCGTGACGATGGGCAAGATGGAGAAGATGCGGCCGATAATGGCGCTGCGCTTGGCGATGCGGGTAGTGTAAATCGCCAGCACCAGGCCGAAAAAGGTGCAGCCGGCGCCCACCGCGATCGACAGGGCGATGGAGTTGAGGATCACCTGAATGATATGCGCCTGCGACAGCACGTTCATAAAGGCCAGCGGCGCGAACGCGCCCGTCTGGTCGGTGAACATCGGAATGAAAATCGCGATGCTCGGCCAGACGATGAAGACGCCGATCAGCGTCACGATGGTGACCAGCGCGCCGATAACGAAACGGTCGCCGCCCAGCCAGTCGAGGCGGGTCAGCGCCAGCGTCATGATGGCGCCCAGCGCGGTCAACTGCACCAGGGTGGCGTAGCCTAAACCGCGTCCCGCCACCGTGGCGCTGACAACGATAAAGGCCATGCACAGCAGCGCCCAGCCGGCATCGAACGCGTGGCGGCGCCGCTGCTCACGGCCCGCCGCAGCGTAAGGGCGCAGCAGCAGCAGGCTTGGCAGCAGGCACCAAAGCCAGCTGATATTGCGGTGTGACCAGCCGTAGGCCGCGAGGATCTCTTCGCCGGTGGACTCCAGCAGGCCGTAATCCAGGCTCCAGCTCGGCAGCAGGGCGAACGCCAGCCAGCCAAGCAAAACCCAAAGGGATATCGCATCTCGTTTTTTCACGAGATGGAGTGCATGTGTATGTGACATAAGTTTCCCGGATGTTCAGGCCGGGCAAGCCGTGAGGCTTACCCGGCAACAGGCGCAGAATGTGGGCTTATTTACCCATCTTGACTTCGCTGACCCATTTATTGATCAGCGCCTTGCGGACGTCGGTCGAACCGTACTTGTCCATGTCGTAGTTGATCAGCTTCAGGTCGTCGAGCTTCAGCGAGTTCGGCGAGGTATCGGCGGTGGTGTTGGTCAGGATCTGATAGGACTTGCCTTGCTTCCACGCCAGCTCCTGCGCCTCTTTCGACAACACCCAATCCACGAACAATTTGGCGTTGTCGAGGTTGCGCGCGCCTTTGAGGATGCTGACGCCGCCGATTTCGTAGCCGGTGCCTTCACACGGCGAGATCAGCTCAAGCGGCGCGCCCTGTTCCTTTTCGAGCGAGTAGTCATGCAGGAAACCGATGCCGATCGCCGTTTCGCCGCGGGCGGCGTTGCGCGCCGGGGCTATGCCGGATTTGGTGTACTGCGAGACGTTGGCGTTCAGCTGTTTGAGGTAAGCGAACGCCTGATCGTCTCCCCACAGCTGGGCAAAGGTCGCCAGCGCGGTGTAGGCGGTGCCGGAGCTTTGCGGATCGGCGATTTGAATCTCGCCTTTGTATTCCGGCTTGGTCAGGTCTTTCCAGCACTTGGGCACCGGCAGATTTTTCTCTTTCAGGCGCTGGGTATTGACGCCAAAGCCGAGAATGCCGACGTAGACCGCCGAGGAGTAGTTGCCTTTCAGCTTGGCCGGATCGCGGAATTGCGTCATGACCTGGTCGAGATTCGGCGATTTGTACGGCTGCAGCAGCCCCATTTCACCGGCCTGGGATTGCGGATCGAGCGTGCCGCCGTACCAGACGTCCGCCTGCGGGTTCTTCTTCTCGGCGTCCACTTTTGCCAGCGTGCTGCCGGAACCGTTGCGGATGAACGCGGTTTTCACGTCATATTTCTCGCCGAAGGCTTTGGTTTCCGCTTCGCACATTTCATTGGTGGCGCTGCAGTAGACCACCAGGCGGCCCTTGGCGTGCGCGGCGCTGCTCAGGGTCGCCAGCGCGATGCCGGACGCTATCAGGGTAGTGACCCACGTTTTTTTCATTGTTTTATCCTTCTCTCGGTAGAGGTGGTAACGCTCGCCATCAGCAGCGGCATCAGCAATAAACCCATAAGAACAGCGGCGATCGACAGCAAACTGAACATGCCTGACCAGCCGTAGCCTTCGATGACCCGCGACAGCGGCCAGCCCGCCAGCGCCGCCCCCAGATAGGCGAACAGGCCGAGAAAGCCGGTGATGGAGCCCGCGGCGCCTTTGTGCCCGCATTCCACGGCGGCGAGGCCAATCAGCATCTGTGGGCCGAAGACAAAAAAGCCCACCGCAAAGAAACAGCCCGCCAGCAGCGCGTAGTGGTGCACCGGCGCCAGCCACAGCGCGGCGACGGAAACCATCAGTCCGAGCGTGAACAGCAAAATCATCGGCGCGCGCTGCCCGCCGAACAGCACATCCGAGCCCCAGCCGGCAAACAGCGCGCCGAGCAGGCCGCCTATCTCGAACAGCATCACCGTCGCATTGGCGCTGAGCAGGTTGACGCCGTGGCTTTCCGTCAGCCACAGGTTGCCCCAGTCGTTCAACGCAATGCGGATCAGGTAGACCAGCACGTAAGAGACGCCGAGCAACCAGATCATCGGGTTCTTCAGCATCGTGGTGCGCAGCATCCGCCACAGCCCCATCGGCGGGCTTTGCTGTTCCTGGCGCAGCTCCAGCGGATCGTGGCGCCACTGGCCGACCGACGGCAGGCCTTCTTCCTGCGGCGTGCCTGTCAGCTGCCGCGTGAGCCAGATGCCCAGCACCATGCTGACGGCACCCGGGATCAACATCGCCGCCTGCCAGCCCCAGCGCTGGGCGGCGAAGGCGCTGATCAGCGGCACAATTGCGCCACCGAGGTTGATCGACATATTCCAGCAGCCCCACCAGAAGCCGCGCTCGTTGCGCGAATACCAGTGGGTCAGCAGCCGCGCGCAGGGCGGCCAGCCCCAGCCCTGAAAGAAGCCGTTCAGCGCCCAGACCGCCAGCAGCAGCGTCAGCGATTCACCGAAGGCGAACGCCACGTTCAGCAAACCGGTGGCGAACAGGCCGATCCCCATAAACCCGCGCTGCCCATGGCCGTCGTGCCACAACCCGGCGACGAATTTCGACAGGCCGTAGCTCAGATAAAACAGCGAGCCGAGCAGGCCGATGTCTCCTTTATCCAGCCCCAAATCCGTTTGCAGCGCCGGCAGCACGTAATTCACGCTTTTGCGCGTCAGGTAGAAGGCGGCGTACCCGATGACCATGTACAGCAGCAGCCGCGGGCGCAGCGCGCGGTAACGATGATCGATTTCAGATGCTGAGCGTGCTTGCATAGCCGCCTCCCTGGTGCTGACTATAAGAAGGTGAAAAGGAAAGGGGATGAGATAAAGTCCGGAGTGGCTAAGACTTTTTCCTAGTTAGTCGGCGGTTTGTTGCAAATTTGTGGGCAGGTTAACAATTACCCGGGTGCCGCGCTGCGTTTCCAGCGTCAGTTCGCCGCCGAGCGCGCTGACCCGTTCGCGCATTCCCTGAATGCCGAAGCCCGGCGCGTTGCCCGCATGGATGCCGACGCCGTTGTCCCGTACCTCGAGGTGCAACATGGCGCCTTGCTGATACAAAACGATGGCGACTTCGCTGGCCTCGGCGTGTTTGCACACGTTGTTGAGCAGCTCTTGCAGCAGCCGGTAGAGGGTGAAGCGCACCGTCTCGCCGGCGGGCGTGTCGGTCAGGCGGTAGTCGAAACGGCAACGGATGCCCCGCTCGCTAAAGGCGAATTCGCTCAGCAGGTGGTGAAGCGCGTCTTTGAACGCCAGCTCGTCCAGCGCGGGCGGGCGAAGTTGGCGCAGTAGCTGGCGCGTGGAGTGATGAATGCGCCGGGCGAGATCGCCTATCTGGTTCGCGGCGGCCTGGGTTTGCGCCGGATCGCGCGCCCGCTTGACCAGCTGCGACTGAATTTGAATGGCGGTGATGTTCTGGCCGATTTCATCGTGCAGCTCGCGCGCCAGGTTCTTTCGCGTGTCTTCTTCGGTGTGGATCAGTTTTTCGGTCAACGCCCGCCGCGCCGCCAACTCTTCTTCCAGACGTCGGCGATAGTGGTGCAGGTTTTGCGCCAGGTGCTGCTGACGGCTGATGGCGATGCCCAGACCGATGCCGAGCAGCGCCTGGGTCGCCAGAAAGATTTCCAGCTCGACCAGATTGCCGAACCCCACGCCGACCTGCCGCGCGAGGGTGATCATCATGCTGCCGAGCAGGCCGGACAGCACGCCGCCCTGCCAACCGAACTTCCACGCCATCACCACGTTCGGCAAAAACACCACGATCAGCAGCAGGCGCTCGATTTCCGGCGACAGCACCATCTGCGTACCGATGCCGATAACGAAAAACAGGCTGCACCAGATGATTAAGGACGCGCGCAGCGGCGGGTTGGCGGTGTCCAGCCCCAGCAGATGGTAGCGGTGCTGCTGGCGCAGAAATTCAAAGATCAGGTAGACGAACGGGGTCAACAAAACACCGCCGGTAAACGACGCCAGGCCGAGCAGCATCGCCGGGCTCTGCGCGAAAGGCGACAGCAGGGCGGTATTGAGCAGCGAGGCGGCGGTCACTGCGGCCAGCAGCAGCGTCAGCCGTTGCCAGTAGAGCGGAAAACGGCGCCAGACCCGTTGCGCGAGCGCGGCCGGGATCAGGGTGATGAACGGGGCGGCCAGCAGGCCGTAGCCGCTCAGCAGGCGTTCGCCGTGCAGCCAGAACAGCAGCAGCACCGGCGGCGCTATCAGGGCGGGCCAATAGCGCCGCCCCAGCAAGATCAGCAGCGCGAGATAGACGCCGTGGGGCAGAAACAGCGCCGCCTGATTGCCGTTGTGGGTCAGATAGAAACCGAGCGTCCACAGCATCAGCCAGCCGCTGCCCCAGGCCAACAGGATAAACAGCGAGATAACCCAGCGCCGTGAGCGGAGTGACATCAATGCCCCGCCAGCAGTTGATGATCGAGGGCGAAATGCACCAGCTCGATGGTGCTGTTGCACTGCAGCTTGCCCAGGACGTTGGCGCGATGTACGTGTACCGTTTTATGGCTGAGATCGAGCTTGAAAGCGATCTCCTTTACGCTGTCGCCTTTGACCAGCAGCTCGAAGATTTCGCGCTCGCGCGGGGTCAGCACTTCCAGCGCCGTGGCCGGCTGCTCGCCGCCGCGCAGCGCCCGCAGCGCGTCGGCGCACAGGTAATGGCCGCCCATATCGACGGAGCGCACCGCCTGCACCAGCTCTTCCGGCCCGCAGCGTTTGGTCAGATAACCGCTGGCGCCGGCATCCAGCGCGCTCTGCACGAAGGTGGGGGAGTCATAAATGCTGAGTATGATCGCGCGAAACTGCGGCTTCTGCGCCCGCAGGCGTTTCAACAGGCTCAGGCCGTTTTCATCCGGCATAGCGATGTCCATCACCGCGACGCTGACGTCGTCGCGCAGCAGCGCCGGCCAGGCCGCCGCCGCGCTGCTGTATTGCCCCGCCACGTCGATGTCTGCTTCGAGGCTGAGCAATTGCGCAAAGCCGGAGCGCACCACCACATGGTCATCGACCAGTATCACACGGATCATTTTTCGCACTCTGTTGCCGAATCATGATCCTATGATGCCTGCCGCCGCGATGCTGGCAATCAGCCAAGCGCGGTTATGCAATCGATGTAACAGAATCGTAATAAAAGGACGCCGCCCGCGCCGTCAACGATCCAAATCGATGGCGAAATGCCGCCACAGCGCGGCTCGCCGTTCCTCTTCCGAATGCAGCGTCGTTTCGTGGCGTTGATGATCTTCGGTCACGATCAGCTTCATGTCGCTGAGGGTCACCCGGCCGTGTTCCGTCGGCCGTGAGCACACCAGGCGTTGGGTGAAATGCGACTGCGGCGAAGTGCTGTGGAAGTGGCACATCTCGTCGAACTCATGCAATTCGCGCGGCTGAACGGTAAAGCGATACAGGGTTTTGGCATGCGAGCGCTGGTCGCCGTTGCGGCGTTCCAGCAGGTAATATTCGCCTTCCCGCTCCAGGTGGAAGGTGCCGCTGGCCTGCGGTTGCGGCTCGGCAACGACGATTTTGAGCGGCGTCAGGAAGGAATCGCCGAAACCGACGTCCACCAGCCAGGCCTGGCCCGCCAGATCCACCCGCAGCGCCAGATGGTCGTAGGGTGGGCCGAAATGGCCGTCGCGCGCGCGGATCTCGCCGGAGATAAAGCTCACCCTGAAACCGATCTCCCGCAGCAGCAGGGCGAACAGCGTATTCAGCTCATAACAGAAACCGCCGCGGTTACGCTCGACCACTTTGCTGAACAGCGCTTCGGGCGCCAGCTGAATACCCTGATGATAAATAATGCTCAGGTTCTCGAACGGCACGCTCAGCATGTGGCGATGATGCAGCTGTTGCAACGTGGGGAGATCGGGGCGGGCGACGCCGGTAAAGCCGATATGCTGCAGGTAGCGTTGGGTGTCCACAGGGTGTCTCGCATGAGAAAAAGTAGGCTTAAAATAGCGGGCTTTGCGGCGTTTGTGAGCGCATTACGTGCTGCGCCTCGGCAGCCGGATTACTTTCCCGACGGGCGTCTTAGGTAAAGCGCCGGGTTCAGTGAGCGCAGATGCATTTTCAGTACGGTACCCCGTTGAAAGAGATAGTTGAGGACGGTCAATGACAGCAGTTCGGTCAGCAAGGTGCTGTAAGCGGCGCCCATCATGCCGTATTGCCGAATCAGGCCGTATGACAGGGGAATGTTAATGATAAACACCAACAACATTTTGCGGGAAAGGAAGCCATAACCGGAAAACAGCACGATGTATTTATAGGCCACGGTCCCCAGGGCGGAGAGCAGGGTGGCGACGGCCAACACCCCCATGGCGGCATAGGCCGCCAGGTATTGCTCGCCGTACAACAGTGCGATGACCGGTTTGCCCAGCCAAACGATCCCGGCGACGATGGCTAAGGCGATGGCCAGCACCAACCCATTCAGTTTGGCCGCGGCGCGCATCGCGTCTTCGCGCCGATAGGCGAATATTTTCGCGAAGAACGAGGTGATGACGGCATCGGTAACGAACATCCAGGCGGTCGCCAGGGTAATGGCGACCGAGTAAATGCCCAGCACCGCGGCGGAAACGAACCACATCAAAAACAGCTGCGCCAGCCGGGTATAGATGGCGATGGAAACATTGGATACCGCCAACGGCAGGCCGCTGGCGAGTAGATAGCGCACATATTTGCGCCGAATACGGCCGGGGGCCGAAAAGCCCGGATGGCGGCGATGATAAAGGTGATGACGGATCAGATAGGGGATGAGGTACACCATCACGATAGGGATGGCCAGAAAGTACAGGTGCAGATCAAAAAACACGATCAGCCAGCGAGCCAATAATGCGCTGGCTAAGCCGGCCACGTTGGCCAGGGTATTGAAACGCGATTCCAGCCGGGCGTCATGGTAAATGGCGAAGACGTCTTTGAGTGAAAAAAACGAGGCCAGGAATGTGGCGGCGCAAAAGTAAAAGGTCGTGAAGTCTTCCCGCAGCCCGGTATAAAGCAAGATGATCGCAGAAAAGGCCAGGAAACAGGCTTGCCTCAGCCGGTTGGTGGAGAACATCAGCGCTGCGCCGGAGCGCGGATTACGGCTAATGCGTTTGAAGAGGATGGTGTCCGACCCCAGCAGCGCCAACGTTTGGGTAATGGCGAAAATCGCCGTGGCAAAGGTAATCTTTCCGAAGCTTTCCGGCCCAATATATTTGGCCATGTAGGCGGTGATGAATATAACGCCGAGGATTGATACCGTCTTTTCCGCTATCATCCAGGAAGCGTTTCTTATTATGCTGAAGTCTATGATCTTTAGTTTCACTGACGCTTCCCTGAATACCTTATGATATAGGATTATTCCGTTTTTTATCCTTTAATAATCACCAAGGCTTTTTTTATATTTTACAATTGAAGTCAATTGCATTTAAACTTTAGCTGGGTCTTTTGTTATGTTGGATTAATGGATGAATCAACGGAATGAGAAAATTCGTAAAATACCTCTATAAGGTTTCGCCTGACTTTATTTATTATCAGCTGTCGCATTATTTTGCTCACGGAAGCTTTGTCAACTTTTTGAATCCTAAAAGTTTTTCCGAAAGGATTTACCACAGAATGCGCTACCCGCGCGAAGAGTTCAGCCTGTTGGCGGACAAGGTGGCGGTGAGGGATTATATATCCAGTCGCGTTTCGGAAAAATACCTAACGCCGGTCATCATGATAACGGAGAACTTCACTGAGCAAGACTATTTGTCGTTGCCTCAATCTTTTGTTATCAAAACAAATAATGCCTCGCAGCAAGTTAAGATTGTCAGAGATAAAGCGCGAGTGAGTTATGATGAGGTTGCAAGCACTCTCAAGAAATGGTCAAAAATAACGTATTGGAAGCGCTTTCGTGAGAAGCACTATGCGAAGATCCCACTGCAAATTGTGGTTGAAAACCTGTTGGACATCGAACGCGACGGTGAATTGATCGACTATAAAGTGCATGTTTTTAACGGCAGCCAGCCTTATCTGTTCGTGGAGTTGCTGCGGGGCGGCCCGGAGCCGACGTCGCTGGAGTTTTTGGACCGCCATGCGCATCACTGCTTTTTTACCCAGAAAGATATTCCCCAGATCAACACGTTGCACGCGAAGCCTGACTTTTGGGATGAGATGATTGAGGTCGCCCAAGCGGTTGCCGCCGATCTGGACTACTGCCGGGTCGATTTCTACCTGACGCAAGACAGGCTCTATATCGGCGAGCTGACGCTCACCCCCGGTGCAGGCAATGAAGTGTACCAACCGCGCGCCACCAACCTGCTGCTGGGCGAGCTGATGGCCAAAACCTGAACGCTATGCCGAGCGTTGAGCCAGTTCCCGCAGCCAGCCCAAAAACGCCGCGGCGTTCCTCTTCGAATGCAGTGTCGTTTCGTGGCGCAGGCGATCTTCAGTCATGAAGCGCATCCCAAGTTGGATGCGTTGAAAACAGGACAGGAAAGAAATAGCGGGAAAGCCACCGGCGCCTTCTACTGCATCGACGGCGGTTATTCCGCGCATTAACAAAAACAGGCCCCTGATGGGGCCTGTGCAGTTACCAGGATTTATGCGGGTTGCGGGAGACGATGTCGATCTTTTGACACAGCAGTTTGGTAATGTCCACCGAGGTTGGCTGAGCGGCGCTGCCGACAAAGTTTTTCAGCACGATGGCGATGCGGGCGTAATTAACGTAGCCCTCAGGCAGCGGCAAATACTCGGCAACGTCGAGCGCGGTAATGCGATCCGAGGTCATCGTTGCTGAAGTGGTCGGGGTGACTGTGCCGGTGCGGCCCCACTGACAGACTTTTTCCAGCAAGGTGGTGACGCCGGCATCGCCGTTCAGCACATACTTTCCTTGGTAGGTGCCGATTGTGACATCAAGGCTGTTCTGGCCTTTTAGGTTTGCCAACGTGGCGCGCCACAGCACCAGATCATTTTTCGCGATCGGGAAGTAGATCTCGATGCGCTTGTCGGCCGTTGTCGCCGTTTTGGTGGTGGCGGTGAGCACGCCGTTTTGCAGCGTTACTGCCAAATCGGCGGTTTCCGTTTGCGAAACGCGTGCGCCGCCGAAGGCGTAGACATTATTCAGCGCCAGCGCACTGCTCTCTTTCCAGGTGGGTTCCGGCAGATGGTTGACGCCATCGCCCAGATAGAGCAGACGCCACATGTTGACATAGCCAGGCGCGACGATCTTTTTCATTTCGATGTGGTTGTTGGACCAGCCTTTTTTAATGTCGGCGTTCACCAGATCGAACCCATCGATATAACATTTTCCGCTCAGATCGCTGGATTTATCGAAGTAGAAATATTCAACGTATTGATAAGGCACCTTGCTGCCGGTATCGGTGTTGTTAGTCATCACGCTGTGCCATTGGCTGTCTTTGATTTTTACCGTGCCGCCGTTGTCGCTGGTAAATACCGGTCGATAGTTGCGGCAGTTGGCGTTGCCCCATTCGAAGTGGCAGTTTTTAAAGTCAAGCGTGCCGCCTTTGAGATCAAACAAGCCGTAATCGGTATTGGCCAACTGTTCGGTTTCATTGTTAAAGCCGCTGTAATCGAAAGAGCAATCTCGGAAGGCCAAAGTATGCACGCCCTGATAGTAGTTTCGGCTGTCGCCGAACAGGCATTTGTAGAAGACGATTTTTTCGCCGGCGTTGGCGGTGGTTTCCGACCAAATTGGCCACACACAACCGCGCACCATGATGCTGTGCCAGCTCTGAATATAGGCGTTGTTGCCGAAGACGATGCCCTTGTGCAGGTTAGTCAGCCAGACGTTTTGCACCAGCAGTTGGCAGGCCGGCAGGCCGTGCATGTTCGAGGCATCGCTGTAGACGCACAGGCCGCGCAGATTGGCCGCCGCGCCGGGCGCTCCGACGATGCGCAGGTTGTAAATCGCCGGCGCACCCAAAGAGTATTGCACGCGTACGCACTCGATATTGGCCGCGCTGCTGAAATCAAGAATGGTGCCCTTAAAATCGACGGCGTTTTTCCATAGCTTCAGGTTGGCGGTGGTTTTACAAGGGCGTACGCCGCCGGGGCCGACCAGAGTAATCCCCGCAGGGGTCGTCGGGATCGGCAGTTGCCACCACTCTTCGCCTTTGACCTGCAAGAAGTTGCAAGCGCGGGTGATGGTCAGAGAGTAATCCAGCTCATCGCCCGGCAGGTGCCACCAATCGATGCTGTAATCGCCGTCATTGATGATGCGCTTCCAGCGGCGGTTTTGCGCGTCGACGAGCAGGGTAACACCGTTATCCTGACTGGTGGAATCCGCGTCGTCTCGGGTAAATACGCCATGGTGGTAGCGGTTTTCGAGCATCACTGCGGTTTCGCTGCCGGCATAGTTGCGCAGATTGGCATAATCATTTAATGAAATCATGGAATAACCCTCATTTGGTACGATAAGAGGCCGATGCAATATGTGGCAGTTGCAGAGGCGGAGGCTTAAGTAAGTGGCATTGTGACCGAAGAGGGAGCCCGTTCATGATCCCGGTCGGCAGGAATAAATTAACAGGCTAAGGCGAGGGCATTAAGCGTCCAGGGTTGTGTCTGACGCCAGCAAACATCACGTTGCGGATTTTAGGTGCTGGCGGCGAGGGCGAGTGCTTGCAGCCAGCCCAAAAACGCTGCGGCGCCGGGTTTTTCCAGCGTGTGCGGCGGGTAAACCACGTAGTAGGGTTTGCTGAGCGGCAGCGCCGGTTCGGCCAGGGTGACCAGCCGGCCTTCCGCCAGTTCACGGGCGATCAGCCGCCGCTGGCCGAGCAGCACCCCGCGCCCTTGCACGGCGGCGTCGATAGCCAGCGAAGTCAGGTTATAGGTCAGCCCGCGCCGCGCCGGCGGCATTCGATCGGCGGCGGTGAACCACTCGTGCCAGCCCGGCAGAAACTGGCTCTCCTTGCCCCAGTCGACGTGGATCAGCGGTAGCTGCGTCCAGTCGCCGCGATCGCGCAGCGCCGGGCTGCACACCGGCTGCACCCGATCCTGAAACAGCCGCACCTTTTCCAGCAGCGGATAGTCCTGATCGCCGAAGCACAGGGCGAAGTCCGCCGCCGAATGGGCGAAATCGACCGCCGCATGGGTCGCGTGCAGCCGCAGATCGCCGTCGGGGCACTGCGCCAGCCAGTCGCCCAGCGCCGGGTTCAGCCACTTGGAGGCCAACGCCGGCAGGGCGAATACCGTCAGCGCCTGTTTGCCGCGCTGGCGCTCGACGTGCTGCTGCGCCACGCGCAGCGTTTCGAACGCCTCCTGCACGTAGGCCAGGTAGTCCGCGCCCTGTTCGGTCAGCGTGACGCCGCTTTTGGCGCGGATGAACAGCGTGATCCCCAGATGTTGCTCCAGCTGGCGGATCTGCTGGCTGACGGCGGCGGCGGTCAGCGCCAGCGTATCCGCCGCGCGGGCCAGGCTGCCGGTGCGGGCGGCGGTTTCGAACGCCAGAATGGCGCTCAGCTTGGGCAAGCGCGCGCGGGACGGTGAGTGCATGGGCAGGGCTATCGCTAAGAATTGGTTAGCTTATCCATAACGTATTTTTGTTATGGCGGCAATGCGCCATTCGCTACAGTGAGAGGCATCCGGCTATCGCACACGAGGGGAATGTCATGCCGCAACTTGCCGATATTATCGATCTGCCCGCCCATCCCATCGACGACGCCGAGTTCCGCGCCCGTTGTCGGCAAACGCTGGAACGCAGCGGTGCGTTAGTACTGCCGGGATTTCTGCGCGCCGCCGCGCTGGCGACGGTGCGGCTGGAAGGCGCCGAACAGCACCACGCGGCGTTTTACGCCACCAGCAAACACAACGTGTATCTGCGGCCGCAGGACGACGCGCTGCCGGCCGATCACGCGCGCAACCGGCTGGTGGTGTCGTCCAAAGGCTGCATTACCGACGAAGATATTCCGCCGCAGTCGCCGCTGCGTGCGCTGTACGACGCTCCGGCGTTTCGCGCGTTCCTCTGTGCGGTGCTGGATGAGGCGCAGCTGTATCCCTACGCCGATAGGCTGTCGTCGATCAACCTGCATTACGCCCACACCGGCCAGGAGCTGGGCTGGCACTTCGACAATTCGTCGTTCGCCATCACGCTGCTGATCCAGAAACCGGCGGCGGGCGGGCGTTTCGAGTACGTGGAGAACCTGCGCGATGCCGATCGCGGCGAGATGAACTATGCCGGGGTCACGCAGGTGCTGGACGGGGAGCGGGCGGCCAAACGGCTGGCGATGGAGGAGGGGGATTTGGTGCTGTTTCGCGGGCGCAACGCCATGCACCGGGTGACGCCGACCGAAGGCGACATCACGCGCATGCTGGTGGTGCTGGCCTACAATGCGCAGCCGGACGTGATGCTGTCGGAAAGCGCCAGAATGACGTTCTACGGCCGATTATAGCGGATAAAAAAACCGCCCCGGAGGGCGGTTTGTCGAATCAGTGCGGGTTTTGCTCTTCGTGAGCCTGCTGTTCCAGCTTCACTTCCTGCGCGCGTTTGCGCAGGCCGAACCAGCCCAGCGTCAGCAGCACCGCCAACACCGGAATGGTGGCGATGGTCCAGGTGCCGTTCGGGTAGTCGAAGGCCATCATTACCACCACGATCAGCAGGAACGCCAGCGTCAGCCACGAAGTGAACGGCGCGCCCGGCATTCTGAACGACACCGGCTGAGCTCGGCCTTCGCGCACGGCTTTGCGCAGGCGCATCTGGCAAACGATGATAAACGCCCAGGAGGCGATGATGCCCAGCGAGGCGATGTTCAGCACGATCTCGAACACCTGCGACGGCACCAGGTAGTTGAGCACCACGCCGATCACGTAGATGCCGCAGGTGACCAGGATGCCGGCGTAAGGCACCTGCTGGCTGCTCATTTTGGCCATCAGCTTCGGCGCGGAGCCGCCCATCGCCAGCGAACGCAGGATGCGGCCGGTGGAGTAGAGGCCGGAGTTGAGGCTGGACAGCGCGGCGGTCAACACCACGATGTTCATGATGGTGCCGATGTAAGGCACGCCCAGCTTGCTGAAGAAGGTGACGAACGGGCTTTGGCCGGCCTGATAGGCGTTCCACGGCAGCAGCAGCACCAGCAGCACCACGGAGCCGACGTAGAACAGACCGATACGCCAGATCACGCTATTGATCGCTTTGGGCATCATTTTGGCCGGATCTTTACACTCGCCGGCGGCGGTGCCGATAAGCTCGATGCCGGCGAAGGCGAAGATCACCCCTTGCACCAACACCAGCGCAGGCAGCAGGCCGTGCGGGAACATGCCGCCGTTTTCGGTGATCAGGTGCATGCCGGTGGTGTGGCCGGCCACTGGCGTGCCGGTACCGAGGAAGACGACGCCGACAATCAGGAACAGCGCGATGGCGGCGACCTTGATCAGCGCGAACCAGAACTCCATCTCGGCGAACCACTTCACGCCGATCATGTTCATGGTGGCGACGATGCCGAGCGCGCCGAGGGCGAACAGCCACTGCGGCACGTCGGCGAAGGTGCCCCAATAGTGCATGTACAGCGCCACGGCGGTGATGTCGACGATGCCGGTCATCGCCCAGTTGAGGAAATACATCCAACCGGCAACGTAAGAGGCTTTTTCACCGAGGAACTCGCGAGCGTAAGAAACGAAGCTGCCGCTGGAAGGGCGATGCAGCACCAGTTCGCCCAGCGCGCGCAGGATGAAGAAAGAGAAGATCCCGCACACCAGATAGACCAGCGCCAGCGCCGGCCCGGCCAGTTCGAGACGGCCGCCGGTACCGAGGAACAAGCCGGTGCCGATGGAGCCGCCGATGGCGATCATTTGGATTTGCCGGTTGCCCATGCTTTTGTGATAACCGGATTCATGAGAGTCTAGCCAGCGTCTTCTGGCGGCGTGTTTTTCATCCGCAGACTGTTTTTGTGAGTGCATTATCCGTCCTGTTTACCTGTCTATGTTAACCCTGCTCTTACCGAGAGCAAACGATTGCTATGACCAATCGTCATGAGAATGAGGTCGTGGCATCATTCCGCTGTTTATTGTGTATACAGCCATCATTAAAATAACGGCGAAGCATGCTACCTTTTCTCCGTAATGGTGGCAAAAAATACTGTGCATAAAACGTGAACAAGTGTGTTTATTTTTTAATCCAAATATAAAAGGATATATTATTCAAAAAGATGTGATGTTTTATCAAGACGGAAATATCGAGGAATAAAAAGTGATTAAAATCACAAAATAATAATTACCGTGCAAATTACAGGGTGTTGTTCTTATATTTCGCGGTGAGAAATAAGGGGAAAGGAAATGGCGACCCGCGCAGAAAATGGCATCAGCAGCGGGTCGGTGGGCGCGTAACGAGTCTTAGGCCGATTCGCTGGCCGGCAGAGCCGATGCGGGCAGGCCGAACAGCTTGTCGAATGCCCAATTGAACACGAAGGTATAACAGGGAATGATGACGATCAACGCCATATCCAGCAGCAGCGCCTGCCACAGCGTGATGCCCATCCACCAGGCGATCAGCGGGATCAGATACACTACCAGCGTCAACTGAAAGCCGACGGCGTGCAAAATGCGGCGTTTGAGCGTGCGGGCGCGCGACACCTGGCGGCTTTCCCACCACTCGAATACATAGTTGTAAATAAAGTTCCAGCTTACCGCGATGGTGGTGATCACCACTGCCAGCGGCCCGGTGCTGCTTGGCGCATGGCCCGACAGCAGCGCCAGCCCCAACGCCGAGATCGCCATGCCGATGATTTCATAAGCGGTGACATACACCAGTTTGCGTTTGACGCCTTGCATCGTTTTCTCCCGATCTGTTTTTAGTTGCCTCTGTGGCGACGGCGGCTAAGATAACGTCAATCACATTGATAGAAAAAGTCAGGAGTTGTCAGTTAATCTGACAGGTTGAACAATGAATTTTTCCAGCGACAACATCGAACTGTTTTTGGCGGTGCTCGATCGCGGCTCGTTTTCCGCCGCCGCCCGCGCGCTGCGGCGCGTGCCCTCCGCCGTCAGCATGGCCATCGCCAACATGGAGGCGGAACTCGGTTTCGCCTTGTTCGACCGTTCTCACCGTGAACCGACGCCGACCGCGCTGGCGTTGGCCCTGGCGCCGCACGCCCGCCTGATCGCCGGGCAGCTCAAGCAGCTGCAGGTACATGCCATCGAACTGTCCCAGGGGCTGGAGAGCCGGCTTTCGATCGGCGTGGCGTCGGATATCAACGGCGCCGGCCTGCTGGCAGCGGTGAAAACGCTGTCGCAACGTTATCCGCTGCTGAACATCGAAGTGCTCAGCGCGCCGCAGGACGACGTGTTGCACATGCTGCACGAGGGGCGCATCGGCGTTTGTCTGGCGTTCGGCGGGCTGAACGTCAACAGCGCGGAACAGTTCCACTTCGTGGGCGCGGAATCGCTGGTGGCGATGCTGTCGCCGCAGCACCCGGCGCTGGACGGCGCGGCGGGCGAGCTGTTTCTCGAGGATCTGGTCAACGTGCGGCAGATCATGGTGGCCAGCCGCGATCTGCCGATCGGCGATCTGCGTCCCCAGGTGGCGGAGGCTTACTGGCGCACCGACAGCCTGCCGATGGCGCTGAACATGGTGGAAGCGGGTCTGGGGTGGGGCAATTTTCCGCTGTCGTTGGCCGAGCCGCTGCTGGCGCAGGGGCGGTTGGTGCGGCTGAAGTTCAAAAACACCAAGAACGAGCTGCGCTTGCCGATGCATTTGATCTGGCTTAAGAATCGCCCGTTGGACAAAGCGGCGCGCGAACTGGTCGCGTTGATGCGCGAGGCGCCGCAGGAAAGCTGACGCCCGCTGCGTTTGCTTACTCCGGGTGGCGTTTACGCCACCAGAAACGCACCAGCAGGATGGCGGCGATCGCCAGCGCGACAAACAGCAGGCTGGAGAGCTTTTTGTCGAAGCCGGTAACGAAGCGTTCGATCGCCTGGCCGCCAAAATAACCGAGCATGACGAAGATCGTCGCCCATAAAATGGCGCCGAGGATGTTCAACGGCACGAAGCGCGACGGCGGCAGGCGGCTGGCGCCGATCAACACCGGGCCGATGATGCGGAAACCGTACATGAAACGCACCCCGATAACGAACAGCATCGGGTGGCGGGCGATCAGCCTTCTGGCGCGCGCGATGCGCTTTTCCTGTCCCTTGAGCCGCGAGATGACGCGGCCTTCAAACCGGCGGCCGGCGAAGTACAGCAGCTGGTCTCCCATCATGCCGCCCAGCGCCACCACTGCGATCACCCACGGCCAATGCAACAGCCCTTCATGAGCGGCGATGCCGCCCAGCAGCGTGATGGTTTCCCCTTCCGCCAGGCAGCCGATAAACAACGCCCAGTAACCGTAGTCCGTAATATAGTGGGCTAAATCGGTCATTCCTTACTCCTTATGTGGCTGACGCATAAGGGCAAGTATACGCCCGATTGCTAACCTTGGGCGATCTGGGCCACCAACGCTCTGCGCCGCTGCAGGCTCTCCGCCATCTGCGCCTGTACCCTGGCGTAAATGTGCGGCGGGGCCAGTTCCGGCGTGCCGCCCTCGAACGGCGGCGCCGGGGCGTATTCCAGATAGAGCTGGATCATTTGGGCGGTCTCTTCGCCGTGCAGTTCGGCGATCAGCGCCAGCGCGAAATCGATGCCGGCGGTGACGCCGCCACCGCTGATCACATTGCCGTCGCGCTCCACGCGCGCTGAGCTCGGCACGGCGCCGAACAGCTTCAGGCTGTCGCGCATCGACCAGTGACAGGCGGCGCGTTTGCCTTGCAGCAGACCGGCGGCGGCCAGGATCAGCGAACCGGTGCACACCGAGGTCAGGTAGCGGGCATCGGCGCCCAGCCGACGGATCTGCTGCATAAAGGCCTCATCTTGCAGCGCCTGGGTGCAGCCGCTGCCGCCCGGTACGCACAGCACGTCGCAGCGCGCGATCTCCGGCAGCGGGCGCAGCTGGGTGAAGTGCAAGCCTTCCGACTCGACATCCGCGCCGTCTACCGAGGCGACGACGATTTCCGCGCCCGGCATGCGGCGCAGGAACTGCAAGGGGCCCGTGAAGTCGAGCTGGGTGACGCCTTGATAGATGGGAAATACAATCACGAGTGATTCAGACATGATATTCGCCTCATTTTTATCGTTGGACCTGGGTCATAATAGCCGCCCTGTTTTTGGCTGATATGACAGATAACCCTCAAAAAGCGCCATCATGAAAACGATCGGTTTTGTGGTTTTTCCCGGTTTTAACCTGCTGGACTTTGCCGGGCCGCTGGCGGCGTTCGATAACGTCAGCCAGTTCACCGACCCGCCGGCCTACCGCTGTGTGGCGATCTCGCCGCAGGGCGGCATGGTCGCCAGCTCGGCCGGGGTGGAAATCGCCACGCAGCCGTGCGGCGACGAGCGTTTCGATACGTTGGTGGTGGCCGGCGGCAGCGGCAACGTGATGGCGGCGCAATCACCGGCGCTGGCGGCGTTCCTGGCCAACCAAAGCCGACGAGCGCGGCGCATCGCCAGCGTATGTACCGGCGCGTTTATTCTGGCGGCCTGCGGGCTGCTGGACGGCAAGCGCGCCACCACTCACTGGTATCACGCGGCGCGGCTGCAGCAGAACTACCCGCGCATTCGCGTCGACAGCAACCGCATCTTCATTCGCGACGGGGATATCTGGACCTCGGCCGGCATCAGCGCCGGCATCGATCTGGCGTTGGCGCTGATCGAAGACGATCTGGGCGCCACCCTGGCGGCGGCCGTGGCGCGGCAGCTGGTGGTCTATCACCGCCGCCCCGGCGGGCAGTCGCAGTACTCGCTGCTGCTGGCGCTGAATCCGTCGTCGGATCGCATGCGCACCGCGCTGTCGTACGCGCGCGAGCATTTGCATCTGCCGCTGTCGGTGGCGGATCTGGCCGACGCCGCCTGCCTGAGCGAGCGGCAATTCGGCCGGCTGTTCCGCGCCGAAACCGGGCAGACGCCGGCCAAGGTGATCGAGCAGCTGCGGGTAGAGGCGGCCAGAGGGCGTATTGAAGAGAGCGCCGAACCGCTGGAGGCGATCGCCCGCTCGGTGGGGTTCAGCGATCCGGAGCGTATGAGGCGGGCGTTTATCCGCGTATTTGGCCTGTCTCCGCAGGCGATCCGCCGGCTTGGCCGCGCGGGATAACTTTTTTGCCACGCCTGGCGGCGGGGCGCATCAGAGGAGCAACGGATGTATCAGGATTTTGAGAGCGAATTGAGCTGGGCGATGCGTCATATGCCGCGCACCCGGGCGGCGGTGGCGGCGTTGCCGGACCTGCACGGGGTGCGGTTGGCGTGCAATATGCACCTGGATCTGAAAATGGCGCCGCTGGTGGCCGGCCTGCTGGACAAGGGCGCGGCGATCTTTCTGACCACCTGCAATCCCACCACGGTACAGAACGACGTGGTGGCCTGGCTGGAACGGCGGGGCGCGCAGGCTTACGCCTGGCGCGATATGAACGCCGGCGAATGGTCGGAATCTTTCGATCGCGCGCTGGCCTGGCGGCCGACTCACCTGTGCGAAATGGGAGCGGATCTGACCACCCGTCTGCACCAATCGCCGAACGGCCCGCAGATCGTCGCCGGGCTGGAGGCCACCGGTTCAGGCATCAGCCGGTTGAACGGCGTGGCGCCGCGCTACCCGATCTTCAATTGGGACGATCTGCCGGTGAAAGAAGGGTTGCATAACCGGCACATGGTTGGGCTGACCGCCTGGCATACCTTCTTCCAGACCACCCATTTGACGCTGCACGAGAAGCGCGTGCTGGTGATCGGTTACGGCCTGGTCGGGCAGGGCACGGCGGCCGCGGCCAGAGCCTACGGCGGCCAGGTGATGGTGGCGGAAATCGATCCGGCGCGCGCGCTGCAGGCGCGTTATGACGGCTGGCAGGTGGTGGATCTGGCGAGCGCGGTCGCGCAGGCGGACGTTATCGCCACCGCGACCGGCGCGAAAAACGTGCTCTCGGCGCAGCATCTGCAACAGGCGCAGGACGGCGTATTTATCCTCAACGTCGGCCACGTGGCCGAAGAGATCGATGTCGGCTTCCTCAAGAGCCTGCCGCACCACGAGCCGATGCCTTATGTGAATGCTTACCAACTGAATGAAAAGACGGTCTATTTGCTGGCCAACGGCTCGATGTTCAACCTGACCGCCGGCTACGGCGACAGCCTTAACGCCTTCGACGTCACGCTGGCGGTGATGGCGGCCGGCATCGGCCATATCGTCGGCGCGGGAGCGCGGCAAACGCCGGGGCTGTACCTGTTGCCGCAGTCGGCGTGGCAGCCGGCACTGTAACTTTTTCCCCGCGGGCGTTCATCCCAGAGCGCCCGCGGGCTGTACCGATTTTCGGCCGACAGAATTTGTCACAAATCCGCCATACAATCCCAGTGCCAAGCGCTGAACCCTCACATATAATTCGCTGAGTTCAAGCCCCCATTTCAGAGTAATGCCTGTGAAAATACGTGTTTTGGTTCTGACTCTGCTCGCTTTACAGACGGGCGCGGGCTTTGCGCCGCGCGCGCTGGCCAGCGATAACGCCGCCGCCCTGCACGCCGCCCAGCCGGAGCTGGCTTCCGGCAGCGCGATGGTCGTCGATATGCAAACCCATAAGGTGATGTACGCGCGCAACCCGGATGAGGTGGTGCCGATCGCCTCGATCACCAAGCTGATGACCGCCATGGTCACGCTGGACGCGCACCTGCCGCTCGACGAGATGCTGTCGGTGGACATCCACCAGACGCCGGAGATGAAAGGGGTGTATTCGCGGGTGCGGCTGAACAGCGAAATCAGCCGCAAGGATATGCTGCTGCTGGCGCTGATGTCGTCGGAAAACCGCGCGGCCGCCAGCCTGGCGCACCACTATCCGGGCGGCTACAACGCCTTCATCAAAGCGATGAACGCCAAGGCCAGGGCGCTCGGCATGACCAATACCCATTATGTGGAACCGACCGGGCTCTCTATTCATAACGTGTCGACGGCGCGCGATTTGACCAAACTGCTGATCGCCACCAAGCAATATCCGTTGATCGGCCAGCTCAGCACCACCACCGAACGCATGGCCAGCTTCAAGGATCCCAACTACACGCTGCCGTTCCGCAACACCAACCACCTGGTGTACAACCCGAAATGGAACATTCAACTGACCAAGACCGGCTTCACCAACCAGGCGGGGCACTGCCTGGCGATGCGCACCGTGATCGGCAACCGCTCGGTGTCGCTGGTGGTGCTGGACGCCTTCGGCAAATACACCCACTTCGCCGACGCCAACCGGCTGCGCAGCTGGATTGAAACCGGCAAGGTGACGCCGATCCCGGCCGCCGCCCGTGACTATCGCCGCCAAAAAGACGCCCGTCTGGCGAAGAACGACAGCGAATAACCCGCCTGGCGGTCCGCCCGTTTGCGGCGGGCCGCTATCGGCCCTCGGGCCGTCTGATGACAAATCCCCGCTCGCGATCGCCGTCGAAGCCCGCTTTCAGGTAGAGCTGGTGCGCGCCGGTGCGTTGCTGCCCCGACATCAGCATCACCTTGTAACAGCCTTTGCGCCAGGCCAGCTGCAGCGCGTACTCAATCATGGCGAGCGCCACGCCGTGGCCGCGGTAGGGCTCCGCCGTCACCACGTGTTCGATGACGCCGAACGGTTGTGCCTGATGCGCCAGCCCCGGGATCAGCGCCAGCATGCAGGTGGCGATCGGGTGATCTTCTTTCGCCGCCACCACCAGACGGATCGCCGGATCGTCCAACAGGCGTTGCAGGGTACGGCGCGCATCGTCGGCGCGCAGCGGCGCGTCCTGCGGGCGCAGCTCGCGATATAAGGCTAACAGGCCGTTGAGATCGTCCGGCTGCGCCAGGCGATGAATGATGCTCATGGTTGCTCCTTTCCGCCGCTTCAACGGTAATCCGCTATCCTCCATTAATACCACAACGTTTGCCGGAGGGGATGTTATGAGTCAGGTTTCGACCTTTGTCATGTTCCAGGGAGAGGCGCAGCGGGCGATCGATCTCTACAGCCAGGTGTTCGAGCGTTTTCGGCTCATGCAGGTGCAGCATTACGATCCGACGCCGGACGGCCGGCGGTTGATCAAGCATGCGTCCATCGATTTTGATCGGCAGAACCTGGTGTTTACCGATAGCCCGATCAGCCATGACTTCAGCTTTACCCCGGCGGTGTCGCTGTTCATCAACCTGCCTAACGAAGAAACGTTGGAGCGGGCGTTCCACCGGCTGGCGGAGGGCGGCAAGGTGCTGATGCCGCTCGATGACTACGGCTTCAGCGCCCGTTTCGGCTGGCTCAACGATCGTTTCGGCCTTTCCTGGCAGCTCAATGTGCCGGCGGGCGATCTGCCCTGAGCTCAGCGCGCGGCGTGCAAAAGGGATGGTAGCGCCTACTGTTGTTTCATATGCTTATCGCCATGGCGGCAGGGCTCTCTGCCGTGGGCAATACCGACAACATCATGGAAAGGTGCGCTTTGATTGATTTTGACCGCTATGTTGAGCAAGCGAAGTCTTACGGCGAGTGGCCGGGCGGGCATGTGGACATGTCGTCCGGTTGCGTCGAGGGGTTGAGCTATCGTCTGTATCGGCACGCAGCCGAGAGTGAAGACGCGATCGTGGTTTATCACGGCGGCGGGGTTAACAGCGCCGCCGGGTATGACATTCTTGCGCGCCAGCTGGCCGCCGAGCCAACGCTCGCGGTGTGTCTGGTGGATATCCGCGGACATGGCGATTCCACGGGAGAGCGGGGAACGGTTGAGCGGCCTGAGCGTATTTGGCGCGATGTCGATGTCATCCTGGCGGAAATGCGCCGCCGGTTTCCGTTGGCGCGCAGGCACCTGCTGGGCCATTCGAGCGGCGCCGGCATGTTGCTCAACTACCTGACCCGTTACCCTGGCGAACAGCAGGCGGACAGCCTGATCATGCTGGCGCCCGAGCTGGGGCCATTTTCCGGGATGGCCCGCGATCTGGCGGCGACGGCCCGTTTTGCGCAGGTGCGACAATGGCCGTTTGTCGCCAATGCGCTCAGCGGCGGGCGCTGGTTTGGGCACGTTCGGGCGGTCAGCCTGAATTTTCCCCCGGCTGTGCTGGCCGCCGCCCCCGATTTTGTCTGCCAATACAGCGTCAATATGGCTAACGCGTTGACGCCTCGCGCCCCGGCCAGGCAACTGGCGGCGCTGCGATTACCGACCTTGCTGCTGGCGGCAGCGCAGGATGAGTTGTTCAATGCGCAAGCGATGCAGCGCTTCGTCGAACAGCATGGCAACGCCCAAACCGCCTTTGGTTTGCTTGAAGGCAGCACGCATTTATCGTGCGTATTTGATGCCCATCGCCTTGTCCTTCAACATATCTCGCGTGCGGCCGCTACCGGATCCGATGAGGGGCCGGCGGGGGAGGGGGCTTAACGTCGGCGCGGGGCGGCCATTGCTGGCCTGGCGTTTTCCTCTCTCATCCTATATCCCTGCATGGCGCTTAACCGCTATGCTAAACAAATAATAAATGTGAATGTAAAAGGATGAATCATTTTGGCAGGAAGTAGCTTACTCACTCTCATCGACGACATCGCCTCATTGCTGGACGATGTCTCTTTAATGAGCAAGATGGCGGCGAAAAAAACCGCCGGGGTGCTGGGGGACGATCTGGCGCTCAACGCGCAGCAGGTCACCGGCGTTAAAGCCGACCGCGAGCTGCCGGTGGTGTGGAGCGTCGCCAAAGGCTCGCTGATCAACAAGGCGATCCTGGTGCCGTTGGCGCTGCTGATCAGCGCCTTCGCGCCCTGGGCGATTACGCCGCTGCTGATGGTGGGCGGCGCCTACCTGTGTTACGAAGGGTTCGAAAAGGTGTTCCATAGCCTGAGCCCCGGCAAGGCGGCGCAGGAGGAGACAGCGGACGGGCCCGGCGCCAATGAGGACGCCGCGGCCTATGAAAAACGCAAGGTCAAGGGGGCGATACGCACCGATTTTGTGCTGTCCGCCGAGATTATCGCCATCACCTTGGGCACGGTCGCCGGCGCCACCTTCAGCCAGCAGGTGATCGTCTTGTGCGGCATCGCCGTCGTGATGACGCTCGGTGTGTACGGCATTGTCGCCGGCATCGTCCGCCTGGACGATCTGGGGCTGTATCTGAGCCGCAAACGCAGCGCGGTGGCGCGCTCCCTCGGCGGCGGCATCGTGCGCGCCGCGCCTTATTTGATGAAAACGCTGTCGATCGTCGGCACTGTCGCCATGTTTATGGTCGGTGGCGGTATTCTGACCCACGGTTTGCCGCCGGTGCATCATCTGTTCGAAGACTGGGCCTCGTACACCACTGTGGTGCCGACGTTTGGCCATCTTTTGCAGGGGGTGATCCCGGCGCTGTTGAACGTGGCGTTCGGGCTGGTGGCCGGCGGTGTCGTGCTGGCGGTGGTGTCGGCGCTGGGCGCCGTGCGCGCGCGTTTCAAGGCTTGATGAAAATTCTCGCCCCGGGAGGGGCGGGACGTATCAGACGAATTAAAAGATCAGTTTGAGAACGCCGGTAATCGTCAACAAACCCACGATGAAGATGATGGCGACAATCCACAGAATAATTTTCATTGGCTTCTTCCTTACCGGTTAAAGGTGGGGCGCGATTGGCGCTAACTTAATGAAATCATTCTTCACTATAGACGCTATCTCTCTATCGTGCGTCGTCATGCCTTCACGGGCGGCGCTTGTCGCCCGCGCCCAGCGCGCGCTGCATAATCTGCGTGTCGCGCCATTCCCCCAGCTTGAACCCCACCGCTTTTAACGTCCCTGCACTGGTGAAGCCGAGTGACTGATGCAAGGCCAATGAGCCGCGGTTGGCGGCGGAATCGCCGACGATCGCCAGCATCTGGCGCCAGGGGCCTTGTTCGCAGCGGACGATCAAGGCGCTCAGAAGCGCGCTGCCGATGCCTTTACCCTGTTGCCCTTCGGCGATGTACACCGAGTCTTCCACGGTAAAGCGGTAAGCTGGCCGGGGGCGATAAGGCGTGGCATAACAGTAACCCACAATGACGCCTGCGCTTTTCGCCACCAGCCAGGGCAGGCCGGCCTCCCGCACCTTGCTCAGGCGCAGCTGCATTTCCGCCAGCGTCGGCGGCTGCTCTTCAAATGAGGCCGCGCCGTACAGCACGTGCTGGGTGTAAATACGCAGCACGGCGGCCATATCGTCCGGTGTGGCGTCAAGAAGGCTGAGTGCGGGGGCGGAGAGCGTTGTCACGTGTCTGTTTACCTTGAAAATCAGCGGATAAACGCCATTATGCGCGCTGCTCGCCGCCGGGATAAATCGGGTTTTCTTATGGTGAGATAAGAAAAGGCGATGATGAGCGGGAAGGGGCTCTTTGGGGAGAGCCCCTGAGGCGGTTTGCCTGGCATTACCAGCCTTTCACCGCGCCGCCGTTGAAGATTTTTTCGGCGGCTTTGGCCACGTCATCCGACTCATAGGCCTTGATGAATTTCTGCACGTTCGGCGCGTCCTTGTTGTCTTCGCGCGTGACGATGATGTTGGTGTACGGCGAGTCTTTATCTTCGATGAAGATGCCGTCTTTGGTCGGCGACAGGCCGGTTTGGTTGATGTAGGTGGTGCTGATGACGGCGACGGTGACCTTCGGATCGTCCAGCACATGCGGCAACTGCGCGCCTTCCAGCTCCATGATCTGGTAATGATGCGGGTTGGCGCTGATGTCCAGCGCGGTAGGCAGCAACCCTTTGCCAGGCTTCAGGCTAATCAGCCCGGTTTTTTCCAGCAGCAGCAGGGCGCGTCCCAGGTTGGTCGGATCGAGCGGAATGGCGATCACCGCCCCGTCCGGCAACTCTTTCAGCGATTTTATCTTTTTGGAGTAGCCGGCCATCGGGAAGACGAAGGTATTGCCGACCGCCACCAGTTTATAGCCGTGATCTTTGTTTTGCTGTTCGAGGAACGGGCGGTGCTGGAACACATTGGCGTCCAGTTCGCCTTTGTCGGTGGCGTCGTTCGGCAGCAGCGAGCCGCTGAAACCGACCAGTTCGACGTCCAGCCCGTATTTCTCTTTCGCCACCTGCCTGGCGACTTCTGCCACGTCTTGTTCCGCGCCGTTGATGACGCCGACTTTGATATGGTTTTGGTCGGTTTTTTGATCGCAGCCCTGAAGCGCCAAGACGGCGGCGAAGGCCGCCGCCAGAGGGGTGATACGCCAGCGTAAGGTCATCGAACTCTCCCTGAAAAGAACAATAAAATCAGTTGGTTTTTGTTCTTACAGCTAAGCCTGAACCGCCGATGAAGTCAAACGCTCGTTCAGCATAAACGGCTATAGCTTATAGCCGTTATGCGATGGGGGATTATCGGCTGAGCGAACGCAGCACCACGATGCCCGGCGTGGCCATCACGTAATCCATAAAGGGTGAATCGACGACCTGCATGTTGGCCTTGCGCGATGAGGCGTTGCGCAGCACCGGGCCGTTGTCGGTCATGACGAAGATGCCGGTATGGGTCACGTCCAGCCCGGCGAGGTTGGTGTAAATGCCGATGTAGTCGCCGGTGCGCAGCTGGGCCAGCACCTTGTCGTCGACGCGGTCGCTGGGAATGTAGGTCACGCTGCGCTGCACGACGGGCAAGCCGGGCAGGTAGCTGCCGCCGTCGGCTTTCTGATTGAGGTTTTTCACGAGGCTGACGGCGTGCGGGCTGAGCTGGGCGGTGATGTCTTCGGCCACTTTTTTCGGCCGCTGCGCCCAGTCGGTGAAGAAGTGTTTGCGCTGCGGGAAGGCGATTTTGCCGTCGACATAGCGGATGTCCACCAGGCGCTGAACGAACTCGGCTTCGCTGCGGGCGGTGCTGAGCGCTTCGACATAATCGATGTAGGTGAAGCAATCCAGCCCGCGGAAGTCGATCACCAACTGCTCGGGCGTGCTCTGCGAACCGATCAGGCGGTTGGCGAGATAGGGCGTGCCGAGGAATTCGCGCGAAATCAAATCGACGGTGCGGCCATGCGGCTGCGCGGCGGGCCAACCGGCGCGCAGTGCGAGGATCTCACGCAGCTTGCTGCGGGTGCTGTCATCCATCTGCGGTTGCAGGTTCGGCGGCGAAACGGCGGCGTCGGTCGGCGGCGTTGCGGGGGTGACGGCGGTGGGGCGATCGGCGCATCCGCTCATGGCGATAGCTAACATCAGTAAAACAGCCTTGTTCTTGTTCATACGGCCCTCCATGGGTGTCGCTGGTTTATCAGAGTAAGTGATAACAGTTCTCATCCGATGGTAGGGGTTAAAAAGTAAACATAACCTCAATGGCAATCGATAAATCAGTAACCGATTTCGCTATTGAACGGCAAATACCAGAACAGCGCGATTTCGTGATCGGCGATCTCCGGTTCGGCGCGGTACAGCAAGCGATCGATGCCGCCGAGGATAAACCCATAGTGCTGGTAGCAGCGGCAGGCCGCCAGGTTGTTGTTCTGCGTTTCGAGCATCATACCTGAGGTTTCCTGCTGCCGCGCCCACTGTTTGGCGCAGTCCAGCAGCGCCCCGGCGATGCCTTGGCGGCGCGCGTCAGCGCTGACGGCGATCTCGTCGATCAGGGTGTAGCCGTTCCAGTTTTTGCTCAGCGTGATGTGGCCAACGGCGTCGTTCTGGCGATAAGCCAGGAAGGTCACGCTGTCTTCGTTGGCGAACGGCGCCAGGGGATAGCGTTTGCGAAACGGCGCCACCGGGCGGGTTGGCCAGCTGTCCACCGGGCTGTCGAACTGCGGCAGGGCGTAACAGGCGATGGTGAAGCTGAAATCGCCGCGGGCCAGATAATCGTCGGGCAACGTCTCAATGGCCGCGATGCGGATGGCCGGGTTCATTACGGCAGCTCCCGCAGCAGACGCGCCGGGTTGCCGGCGTAGATCCCCTTGCGGGTGATGTCGCGGGTCACGACCGCCCCGGCGCCGATCACCGCGTCGCTACAGATCGTCACCGCCAGGATCGTGGCGCCGGAACCGATGGACACCCGATCGCCGATGCAGGTGCGCCCCCAGCTGGCCGGATCGGCGTTGGGCGCACCGTCTTTGAACAGATCGTTGGCGAAGGTGACGCCGTGGCCGACAAAGCACGCTTCGCCGAGGGTAACGTATTCGCAGATAAAGCTGTGCGACTGAATTTTACTGCGCGCGCCGATGCTGACGTGGCGCTGGATCTCGACGAACGGGCCGACGAAGACATCGTCGCCGAGCCGGCAGCCGTAAAGATTGCAGGGTTCTACCACGGTGACGTTGCGCCCGGCGTCGACGTCGACGATCCCCGCCTGGCGGGTGATGATAGCGGATGACATAACCTTCCTCACAGCCTGGGTTTAATGGGGGGAGTATAAGACAAAGCGCCGCGCCTTTCGCTTTCCGCACGTTTTTTCGCCAAAAGACTATAATTAGTACAGGGGAGAGAGCCCCGTGGCCGCAATCCTCGCACGGGTAGCTGTCCGTCAGAGGTGTGAAATTCGTTCGCCGATCGCGGCCTACGGCGAGATAGGAGGTGTCTCATGGTCAGTCATGTTTGGGGACTTCTGGCGCATCCCAGCGCCGAGTTCGAACAGATCAAAAGCGAGAATGAAAGCGTCTCGCACCTATACACCCATCACGTGTTGCTCTTGGCAGCAATCCCGGTGGTCTGCGCCTTTATCGGCACCACCCAGTTGGGCTGGCTCTCCGGCGAGGGACATGCCATCAGGCTCGACATGTTTACCGCGTTTTATACCGCCGTGGCGTTCTACCTGCTGATGCTGGCAGGCGTAGCGGCCATGGGGAAAGTCATTCACTGGATGGCGCGGCGTTATGAATCGCGCCCAAGCCTGCACCGCTGCATGGTGTTCGCCGGCTACGTGGCGACCCCGATGTTCCTCAGCGGGGTAGTGGCGCTTTATCCGGTCGTCTGGCTGTGTCTGTTTGTCGGCATTATCGGCCTGTGCTATTCGGGCTATCTGCTGAATCTGGGGATCCCGCACTTCCTGAATATCGACAGTAAGGAAGGGTTCATCTTCTCCAGCTCGACCTTCGCCATCGGCATTCTGTTGCTCGAGCTGCTGCTTGGGGTGACGGTGCTGCTGTGGGGGTACGGTTCCTGGTTGTTCTGAGTTAACGGTTGTTGTTATCGCCCCCGCGCCGGTGGAACGGCGCGGGGGCTTTTGTTTTTAGGCTATGCGCGGCGGAAAACCAGCATCACGCCGAGCACGATGCCCGCCATGCCCAGCAGGCTCAGCGCGGCCAGCGCGTGGCCGAGCAGCAGATAATCCAGCAGAGCGGTGACCGCCGGGATCAGGTAGAACAGGCTGGTCACCTGCACCAGGTTGCCGCGCTGGATCAGCCGATACAGCAAGAACGTCGCCAGCACCGAGATCACCACCGCCATCCACAGCAGCGGCAGCACGAACTCAGGCTTCCATTCGACCCGCAGCGGCTCAAACGGCAGCGCCAACGCACACATCAACAGCCCGACGGCATACTGCAGCGGCAACACCGCCAGCGGCGGCTGCGTCATGCCCTTTTGCAGCAGGGTGCCGGCGGTCATGCAGCCCAAGGCGATAAAGGCGAACATCATGCCGCTCAGCGAGAAATGGGCCACCATCAGGCTTTGGTACACCACCAGCGTCAGCCCCGCCAACGCCAGCGCCAACCCGAGCGCGCGCAGCCCGGCGCAGCGCCGTTCGGTAATGAACTGGGTCAGGATCGGCTGTACGCCAAGCAGCGTGGCCAGCACGCCGGGGGTAATGCCCCGTTCGAGGGCCAGCAGATAGCAGATCTGATAGCTGCCGATCATCAGCACGCCGATCAACGCGACGCGCCGACGGGTGCCGGCGGCGGGCAGGCACTGGCGCTGCCACAGGCCGATGGCCAACAGCACCGCCAGCGCGATGGCGCAGCGGAAGAACAGAAAAGCGAAGGCGGAGGCGTGCTCCAACCCCCAACGGGAGAAGATCGCGCCGCTGCTCCAAAGCAGGACGAACAGCGTAGCCAGGCCGGCATTGGCCCAGAGAGAAGGTAATCGCATATCAATTTCACCTGTCGTGAAAATTACAGGCTCCGGCGCGCGCGGCGGTCTACGCCTGAACGCAACAAATCAACATAAGCCGGAGGTAAAAAGTCGGTGTGGCTTAGCGCACGACCACAAGGCGTGGCGGGTAAGCGGCAACCGCGGAAACGACAGAGAAAACGGCGGGTGGAGCGGAGGAAGCACACAGCAAAACGACGGCCGGAACGGTCGCGTTTGTCGGATCTGTGCTGTGCGCCAGGTAGGTCATGTGAGTTCCAGAAAACCGTGAATGAAACCAATCGCTTCAAACATAGCCAAGTTCAGCGTGGCGTGCAACCGAAAATCACAGAATCATAAATGATAATGAAAATCATTATCATTAAATTAAAGGTGTGCTATGTTGCTGCAAAAACGCAGTTTTAGCGCCAGCGCGAGGCGCAAGGGGGTAGGCTCCCCGCCGCCGTTTCCCGTCATGCGTGCGGCGAGAGACTTTACGATTCGTTTTTGCAGAGGGCGCGCAATCGTGATAAAAATATTGATATGTTATAATATAACAATTAACACATAATGAATTCAGCTCACGACATCCTCCATGTTGATGGGGTTAGCCTGACCGGCCACGGCGGGGCCTCGATACTCTACAACATCCATTTCACGCTGCGCGCCGGTGAGAAGCTGGCGGTGATCGGCCCTAACGGCAGCGGCAAATCCAGCCTGTTGCGCACGCTGATCGGCGAAACGCGGCCGGACAGCGGCGAGATTTACTGGCGAGGGCGCGCTTTGTCCGGCTTGTCGGCGGCGGAACGCGCCAGAAGCATCGCCTTTCTGGCGCAAAACGATCTGCCGGATTTGCGGCTGTCGCTGGAGGACTATGTGGCGTTAGGGCGTTTGCCGCATGGCGAACGGCCCGCGGCGGGAAAACGCATCGTTGACGAGATCATCGGGGAAACCGGCCTGGCGCCGCTCAGGCACCATCCGTTGGGGCGGCTCTCGGGCGGCCAGCGTCAGCGCGCTGCGTTGGCCCGGGCGTTGGCGCAGACTCCCGACCTGTTGTTGTTGGATGAGCCGACCAATCACCTCGATCCTCCCGGGCGTTCGGCGCTGCTGTCGTTAGTAAAACATAAAGCCATCGCCGTGATTGCGGTGCTGCATGACCTGCCCGTGGCGGAGGCGTTCGCCGATCGGATCCTGGTGCTCAACGAAAGCCGCCAGGTGGCCTGCGGCTCGCCCGCGGCGGTGTTGCAAACCCCGGTAATTCTGCCGGTGTTCGGCATGCACAGTTTCAGCGTGGCGCATCCCGTCAGCGGGAAAACGCTGCGTATTTTTGAAGTTCCCCATTGCGCTTGATAAACCAGAGAGAAACATGAACATACGCGTATTCCCCTTGCTCCTGCTGTTGGCCGGCGGAGCGGCAGCGGCTGAAAAATTTCCCGTCACCGTAGAAAGCTGCGGGAAGCCGATCACCTTCAATCAGGCGCCGCAGCGCGCCGTCATCAACGACATCAATATGGCCGAGATGGCCTTTGCGCTTCATCTGCAGGATCGGATCGTCGGGCTGACCGGCATCACCGGCTGGTACAAATTGACGCCTGATTTCAAGGCGGCGATGGGCGCCATTCCCGAACTGGCGCCGAAGTATCCCGCTCTGGAAACGTTGCTGGCGGCGCAGCCGGACTTTTTCTTCGCCGGCTGGAATTACGGCATGAAGATCGGCGGCGACGTCACGCCGGAGACGCTCGCGCCGTTCGGCATCAAAACGCTGGTGCTGAGCGAGAGCTGCGTACAGGCCGGCGGTCGGCCGCAGAAGGCCGATATGAACCTGCTGTATGACGATGAGCTGAAGCTCGGCAAGATTTTCGGCAAGCAGCGAGAGGCCGCCGAGCTGGTTGAGGGCTGGCGCCGCCGGTTAGCCGCGCTGCCCGCCAGACCGGCGGGGCAGGCGCCGCTCAAGGTGTTCGTGTATGACTCGGGAGAAGAGAAGCCTTTTACCAGCGGTAAATACGCCATGCCGACGGCGATTGTCGAAGCGGCGGGCGGCCGCAACGTGATGGACGGTTTGGCGGCGAGCTGGACGACGGCATCTTGGGAGGCGGTGGCGGCGGCGGAACCCGACTTCATCATTCTGCTGGATTACCAGACCGGGTCAGGCGCCGAGGCGCTGCGGCGTTTCCTCGAGTCTCATCCGTTGATGAAGTTGACACCTGCGGTACGGCACCATCGTTATCTGAAACTGCAGTATGCGGAGCTGACGCCGGGGCCGGCCAACATCGGCGCGGTGGAAAAGTTGGCGCGGGCGCTGTACGCGCCGGAGGCTGAATGAACTCGCCGACACGGCGGTTTATGGTGCTCGCGCCGCTGGCGCTGTTGACGTTGTGCGGATTAATGGTCTGGAGCCTGCAATTGGGCAGCGTCGCGCTGTCATGGCGGCAGGCGTTGGCGGCGTTAGGGATAGGTTCGGCGCCGCTTTCCGGCATGCTGGACACTATCGTCGTGCAACTGCGCGTGCCTCGGGCCTTGTTGGCGGCGTTGACCGGCGCCGGGCTGGCGATGACCGGCGCGCTGCTGCAGACCACCACCCGCAATGAGCTGGCCGATCCTTTTTTGTTTGGGCTCTCCTCCGGCGCCGCCGCCGGCGCGGTGCTGGTCATCACGCGCTTCGGCGATGCGCTGGGGGCGCTGACGTTGCCGCTGTCCGCTTTCGTCGGCGGCATTCTGTCCGCGTTGGCGGTGATGATCCTGTTTCGCGTCAGCCGGGTCAGGCGCGCCGAGCAGCTTATCGTCTGCGGCCTGGCGGTCTCATTTTTGTTCAGCGCGCTCACCAGCTATCTGGTCTTTTCCGGCGATCAGCGGGCGGCCGGTTCAGTGTTGTTCTGGTCGCTGGGCGGCTTGGGGTTGGCGCGTTGGGATAATCTGTTCATTCCGCTGGTGAGTTTCGCGCTGCTGGCCGGATTTACGGCGCTGCGTTGGCGGGCGCTGGACGCGCTGCTGGCGGGCGAGCAAACCGCCCATTCGATGGGAGTCAACGTGGCGCGCCTGCGCACCGAGACCTTTCTGTGCTGCGCATTGTCTACGGCGTTTCTCGTTTCGCTGACGGGCGTGATCGGTTTTGTCGGGCTGATGGTGCCTTATCTGGCCCGGCGCCTGGTAGGTGTGCGCCACCGCTTGTCCGTGCCGATGTGCGGCCTGCTGGGGGCGATGCTGCTGACCGGCGGCGACATGCTCAGCCGCAGCCTGATCCCCAATCAGGAGCTGCCCATCGGCATCATTACGGCGGGGCTGGGGGGCGCGTTCATCGTCTCCTTGCTGTTGCGCGCGGAGCGGTGAACGCCGCCCTGTCTCAATAGAGTTCCAGGTGCAGGCGCTGCTGCTCAATCAGCGTCTGCCACAGGTTTTCCGCCCCGCAGGCTTGCTCCAGCGCCGTCGCCACGGCATGTTCCAGATACTGGCGATTGCCGCACAGGTAGACATGCGCGCCCCGTTGCAGCAGGCCGCTGACGGCATCGGCGTGATCGTCGATGGCGTGTTGCACGTAATACTTGTCGGCGGCGTCGCGCGAGAATGCCGTGATGAGCCGTGTGAGTACGCCCGTCGCGTTCAGCGTGACCAACTCCTCGCCATACAGGAAGTCTTCATCGCGCCTTTTCTCACCGAAGATCAGGACGGTTTCACGCCGTTCGCCCTGGGCGGCCATTTCGCGCAGTAAGCCAATCAACGGTGCGATGCCGGTACCGGTACCGATAAGCAGCACCGGCAAGGCGGTGTCGCGCGGCAGGTAAAAGCCGGGGTTGGCGCGGCAGAAGAGGCGGAAAGGGCCGGGGTGCTTGAGCAGCCAGCCGGTCGCCGTGCCGCGCCGCGTGCGGCCGCCGCGTTCATAACGCACGTCGCGCACGCACAGATCGAGGCTCTCTTCCCGCGTTGCCGAAGCGATGGAGTAGGCGCGCGGCAGGCAAATGGGCAGCAGCGCCAACAGGTTCTCCAGCGTGATCGCGTGCGGCGGGCAAAAATCGTGCAGCACGTCCAGCAGATCGGCGCCGTATAGATAACTCTCCAGGGATTTGCGCTGACGGATCTTGAGCAGGCTTTTGAGCTCTTCGCTGTCGGCCAACTGCGCCAGTTCGCGCAGCGTCGTTTTGCTGATCTGGCGCAGCTCCCGGCGCCGCAGTGCGTCGATGGCCTCCGGCCTGCCGAGCCACTCTGCCAGCCGGATCAATAATCCTTCGTCGTTCTCCGGCAACAGATAGACGGTATCCCCTGCCCGGTAAACGATGCCGCTGCCGGCGATATTCAGCCGCAGATGCCAGGCTTGCGGCGTGCGTGCGCTAAGCGGCCGCCGTTCGAGGAGGGCGGCGTTGAACGCATGGTCTTCACCGTAGGCGGTCACGCGCAGATGCAAATCGCGGCCCGCCTGGGCATCGCCGGCCAGCACCTTATCCAGCGTCGTTAGCCAGGTGGTGAAGAACCGTTCGACGTTAACGTCGGCGTCAACGCGATTGATGATGGCACGGGAGCCGTATTGCGTCAGGCGCGCATCCAGCGCCTGGGTAAACCCGCAGAAATGCGGGTAAGCGGTGTCGCCGAGACCGAAGATGGCGTAGCGCAACCGGTGGCGATCCGGCCATTGCGCCAGCGCGTCGGGGAAACGTTCGGCGTTGGCGGGCGGTTCGCCGTCGCCAAATGAGCTCGAGACGATCAGCAGGGCATCACGCTCGCCCACATCGGCGGGCTGGATGGCGTTGAGTTCTTTCACGACGGGGCGGTAGGGTTGCAGGCTGCTTTGTTCACCCAGGCGCATCGCCAGCGCCCGGGCGTTGCCCGACTCCGAACCGTAACCAATCAGGATGCGTTCGATAAAGTCGGCCATGGCGGTTATTTGTCGTAGTGGTTGTCGAACTGTTCTTTGGCGAATTCCACCGATTCGAAGTCGGTCATCAGATCGTTGATCACGCGGCGGATGCTGATATAGGCCTCGATATTGCCCTGGGCGTCATACAGCGGCTGCACCGTGGTGTCGACCACGTACAAGACGCCGCCCTTGCCGACGTTCGGGATGATGCCGGTCCAGATGCCGCCCGCCTTGATGGTGTCCCACATTGCTTTGTAAACGGCTTTCGGTACGGAAGGGTGACGCACGATGCTGTGGGGCTGGCCCACCAGCTCTTCCCGGGAAAAGCCGGTCAGTTGGCAGAACAGGTCGTTGACGTAGGTGATAGTGCCCTGCAGATCGGTGGTGGAGATCACCATCACTTTATCGAGCGCGGCCAACAGCTGGGCGGAATCGAGGGTCTGACTCATGGTAGGTTCCTTCTCATTAAGTTCGCGGTGAATGCCACGGCGGATGTCATGTATCCGTCACGACAGCTTTGTAATTAATTCTCATTTGCGATGAATGGTAATCGGGAATTTTATAAGTTGCAATAAGAATGCATCTTTATGGGCGCAAAGATCTCGACGAGGCGGGCAGGGGCGGTGAGGCCCGCGCCGGGTGGGCGGCGGGCCAATCGTGCGGCGTTTAGCGGGGGGCTTCGGCCCAGCCTTTGCGTTTGCTGGTTTTGCCGATGCCGGGGTTGAAGCTGTTGGTCGGATCGGCGGTGCGGTAGAACGCTTGCAGATCCGGTTTGGCGTGGTACAGGTGGCCGACGTTATGCTCCGCCGGGTACTCGGCGCCGCGCCGGTTGAGGATCTCGAGCATCTTTTCTTTCAGTGCATGGCTGTCCACGCCTTTTTTCACCACGTAGTCCTGGTGGAAGACGTGGCACATAAAGTGGCCGTAATACAGCTTATGCACCAACTGACTGTCGATTTCCGGCGGCAGCGTTTCGAACCAGTCGGTGTCGTTGCGGCGCAGGGCGATGTCCAGCGCCAGAATATCCTCCACCTTGTCGGCGTGCACCGCGTGGTAGCGCACGGCGGCGCCGGCGGCGGCGAAGCGGTGCAGGAAAGCCTTTTTGCCCTCGTCAGGCGTGCAGGCGAAGAAGGCACCTTCGGCCTGGGCGAAATAGTCGGTCAGGTAGCGCTGGGCCTCTTCCACGCCGGGGCCGGCCATCTTCAGCAGCAGATGGTGTTCGAAACGTTCGCGGTATTCCTTCATGCGTTTCGGCAGGTGGCTCGGCGCCAGATGGCTCAGGCCCTGCATCAGCCGATCGGTCAGGTTGTGCGGCAGCAGCGGCAGCTTGTTGAGGCTGGCGTCCATTCGGCCCTTCAGGGTGAAGAAGCGCGGCATCTGATCGGTGCCGAGCTTGTCGATCATCATGAAGGTGTCTTTGCCGTACACCTCGGCGATGTCGAAGATATCGCGGTGCATGTATTCACCGGCCACCGGCAGGTTTTCGAATTTGCTCAGCATGTGGCGGCGCAGTTCGGTCAGCACCGCGGTGTCGTTGGTGCCGATATAGAACACCTGCTCTTTGCTCTCTTTCTCGAAGGTGTCGAGCCGCACCGCGAACACCGCCAGTTTGCCGGCGCAGCCGGAGGCTTCGTACAGGCGGCGTTTGTCGGCGTTGAAGCGGGAAGGGGTGTTGGCGTCGACGTCGCGCACCTGGCTGGCGTACTCGTTATCCGAGGCGCGCAGCTCGCCGTATTCGACGTCGCTCGGGCGATAGTCGCCTTTTTCCAGCCGGGTGAGGATCTCTTCCGGCGTGTCGCCAAGCCGGATGCCCAGATGGTTGACCAGGCGCAGCTGGCCGTCTTCCCCGAGCTGGGCGTACAGCGCCATTTCGGTATAGGCCGGGCCGCGTTTCACCAGCGAGCCGCCGGAGTTGTTGCACACGCCGCCGATCACCGAGGCGCCGATGCAGGAAGAGCCGATCACCGAATGCGGTTCGCGGCCGTAGGGTTTGAGCAATTTCTCGAGGTGGTGCAGGGTGCTGCCGGGGAAGCCGACCACCTGCTTGCCGTTATCCAGCACCTGAATATGGTCGAGGCGCAGGGTGCTGACGATGACGATGTCGCGATCATAGTCGTTGCCGCTGGGGGTTGAGCCCTCGGTCAGGCCGGTGTTGGCGGCCTGCATGATGACGATTTTATCGGCGGCCACGCAGGCCTGCAGAATGCGCCACAGCTGCAGCAGGCTAGTGGGAAACACCACCGCCAGCGCCTGGCCTTCGCCGGAGCGGAACCCTTTGCGATACCGTTCGGTGTTGCGATCGCCGGTCAACAACTGCGGGCCGCCGACGATGTCCTTAAGCTGGTTGAGAAACGCCTGATTGCCTGACTGCATGCTGCCTGTCTCCCTGTCATCCCCGTCGCTTTAACCGCGGCGCCGGAGTGCCGCGCAGTTAGCTAAGAGGCTATCAATTAAATAACTTATCAAGCAATTAGCTTATTAAGCTAATTGCTTGCGGATTTAGTAGCGTTCGGCGTAACCGGCCCGACGCTCTTCGTCGCGCAGCGTCAGGATTTCCACGCCGTCGGCGGTGACCGCTACGGTGTGTTCCCACTGCGCCGACAGTTTTTTGTCGCGCGTCACCACCGTCCAGCCGTCTTTCTTCTGCTTGATGCGGCGGTCACCCTGATTGATCATCGGCTCGATGGTGAACACCATGCCTTCCTGCAGCGCCATGCCGCTGCCGGGTTGGCCGTAGTGCAGCACCGCCGGCTCTTCGTGCATGTCGCGGCCGATGCCGTGGCCGCAATACTCCCGCACGATGCTGTAGCCGGCCTGCTCGGCGTGGCGCTGGATGGCGTGGCCGATATCCCCCAGGGTCGCGCCCGGTTTCACCGCGCGAATGCCCTGCCACATCGATTCATAGACGTTGTTCACCAGCCGTTTAGCCAGCGGCGTCACCTGGCCGATGCAGTACATCTTGCTGGAGTCGGCGATGTAGCCGCCGTTTTCCAGCGTGATGTCCACGTTGACAATCATGCCGGAACGCAGGATTTTGCTGGCCGACGGCACCCCGTGGCACACCACGTCGTCTACGGAGGTGTTGAGCACATAGGGGAAATCATACTGCCCCTTGCTGGCCGGGCGCGACTTCAGTTCTTCGACGATAAACGCCTCGGCGCGGTCGTTAATCTCCATGGTGGAGATGCCTTCGACGATGACCTCATCGAGCATAGCAAACACTTTAGCCAGCAGAGCGCCGGAATGGCGCATTTTGGCAATCTCTTCCGGCGTTTTAATCACAATCTGTTTCACCCGACAATCTCCTTCAGCGTCAGCGCATTATCTTTCATCATTTTTTTTACCAGTTGCGGGTAGGTCAGTTCCGGATGGAACTCCGCCAGCATGCCGATCTTGATCCAGTACTCGGCCTGCGCGTTGATCGAACGCGTCATGGTCAGGCTGGCGAGGCGCAGATCGTCATGCAGCGCGTCCGAAATTTTTACGATGCCCATCGGCGTCTCCATAAATGAACGATATACGAAGTGTATACGTTTTGGATGGTCGCGATGTGGCATTCTGTGGCGTAAGAAGATTCTGGTAACAACGATTGCCGCCGCCAGGCAATGCGTTTATTGTGATGAACGACTTTTTTGCCATGATTTTTCAGAAGGATTTAAGGCGTGACTAAACTACGTGTTGGGGTGATTTTTGGCGGTAAATCGGCGGAGCATGAGGTGTCGCTGCAGTCGGCCAAAAACATTGTGGATGCAATCGACAAAGAGAAGTTTGACGTCACGCTGCTGGGGATCGACAAACAGGGGCAGTGGCATATCAACGACGCCTCCAACTACCTGCTCAACGCCGAGAACCCGGCGCTGATCGCGCTGAACCGCTCGAACAAGAACGTGGCGCTGATCCCGGGCCAGGAAAAACAGCAGCTGATTGAAGCAGGCAACGCCGGCGCGCTGGGCCAGCTCGACGTCATCTTCCCGATCGTGCACGGTACGTTGGGGGAAGACGGCTCGCTGCAGGGGCTGCTGCGCATGGCCAATATGCCGTTCGTCGGCGCCGGCGTGCTCGGTTCGGCGGTCAGCATGGATAAAGACGTGACCAAGCGCCTGCTGCGCGACGCCGGGCTGGCGGTGGCGCCGTTCGTCACCCTGACCCGCGCCAACCGCGCCGGGTTTACGTTTGAGCAACTGAGCGAGCGCCTCGGCCTGCCGTTGTTCATTAAACCGGCCAACCAGGGCTCCTCGGTCGGGGTCAGCAAGGTGGAAAACCGCGCCGAGTTTGACGCGGCGGTATCGCTGGCCTTCAGCTTCGATCACAAAGTGCTGGTGGAGTCGGCGATCGTCGGCCGCGAGATCGAGTGCGCGGTACTGGGCAATGACGATCCGCAGGCCAGCGTGTGCGGCGAGATCGTGCTGAGCGACGCCTTCTATTCTTACGACACCAAATACATCAATGAGCAGGGCGCTCAGGTGGTGGTGCCGGCGGCAATCGCGCCGGAAGTGAGCGACCACATCCGCGAGGTGGCGCTGAAGGCGTTCCGCACGCTGGAGTGCTTCGGGCTGGCGCGGGTGGATGTGTTCCTGACGCCGGACAACCAGGTGGTGATCAACGAAATCAACACGCTGCCGGGCTTCACCAACATCAGCATGTATCCCAAGCTGTGGGCCGCCAGCGGCGTCAGCTATCAGGCGCTGATCACGCGCCTGATCGAATTGGCGCTGGAACGCCACCAGCAGGATCGCGCGCTGAACAGCTCGGTGTTCGATCGCTAAACGCGGGAGGGGGCGGCGGTGCCGCCCCCGTCTATCATTTCACCGTCACGTCGATGTCGCCGAAATACTTCTTCGACAGCGCCGCCACCGTGCCTTGCTGTTTCACTTTGGCGATGGCGGCATCCAGTTTTTTCTTCAGCGCCTCATCCCCTTTACGCAGGCCGAAGGCGATACCTTCACCGAGGATTTTGTCGTCGCGCACCGCCTCGCCGACGAAGGCGAAGCCTTTGCCGTCCGGCTGCGACAGGAAGCCGCTTTGCCCCGACGGTGCCATCACCAGCGTGGCGTCGAGCCGACCGGCAGCCAGATCGAGATAAACCTGATTCTGATCCTGATAAGACACCACGTCCACGCCCGCCGGCGCCCAATGGGTTTTGGCGTAAATCTCCTGAATCGACCCTTGCAGCACGCCCACGTGTTTGCCCGCCAGCGATTTGGCGTCCGGCAGCAGGCCGCTGTCGGCCTTGGCGATCAGGCGGTTCGGCACCTGATAGATGGCGTCGGTAAAGGCGATCGCCTGGCGCCGCTGTTCGGTCACGTTCATCGCCGAGTTGATGGCGTCGAACTTGCGCGCCTGCAGCGCCGGGATCAGGCTGTCGAACGAGGTTTCCACCCAGCTGCATTGCAACTGTGCGGCGGCGCATACCGCGTCGCCCAGTTCGATGTCGAACCCTTCCAGTTTGCCGCTGGCGGATTTGGATTCGAACGGCGGATACAGTGCTTCCAGGCCGAAACGCAGGCTGTTTTCCGCCGCCGACGAAGCGCCGGCGGCCAGCAGGCATCCGGCGGCGAACAGCGTTTTCAAAGCTTTCATAGGCAGTGCCCCTTTCCCATGGTCGGACAAAAAATTACGCCTGGCTCAGGCGGCGCGCGCCTTCCAGCAGGGTCTCGTTATCTTTGGAAAAACTCAGCCGGATTAGGCCGGTATCGGTGCCGTCGCTGTAGAACGCCGACAGCGGGATCGTCGCTACCTTCGCTTCGCGGATCAAGCGCACGGCAAAATCATTGTCGCTTTCGTGACTGAAGCCGCTAAAACGGGCCAGCATGAAGAAGCTGCCGCGGCTGGGCAGCAGCTCAAAGCGCGAATCCTGCAGGGCGCTGGCCAGCAGATCGCGCTTTTGTTGGTAAAACGCCGCCAGCCCCAGGTAGCTTTGGGGATTGGCGAGCGCGGCGGCGAAGGCGTGCTGCATCGGCGTATCGGCGGAGAACACCATGAACTGGTGCACCTTGCGGATCTCGTCCATCAACGCCGCCGGCGCCAGGCAATAGCCAACGCGCCAGCCGGTGACGTGGTAGGTTTTGCCGAACGACGACACGATCACGCTGCGTTCCGCCAGCTGCGGATAGCGCGCCATGCTGTGGTGAATATCGCCGTCGAACACCACATGCTCGTAGACCTCGTCGGACAAGATCACGATATCGGTGTCGCGGGTCAGGGCGGTCAGGCGGTCGATATCCTGCGCGTCGAACACCGCGCCGGTCGGGTTGTGCGGTGTGTTGACGATGATCATGCGCGTTTTGCCGTTGATGGCGGCGGCCACTTCGTCCCAGTCGACGCGAAAGTCCTGCAGCGACAGTTTGATCGCCACCGGCGTGGCGCCCTGCAGGCGCACGATCGGTGCATAGCTGTCGAACGCCGGTTCGAAATAGATCACCTCGTCGCCGGGATGCACCAGCGCGCTGATCGCCGAGTACAGCCCTTCGCTGGCGCTGGCGCTCACCGTGATTTCTTCGTCGGCGTCATAGCGCGCGCCATACAATCGTTCAGCTTTTTCTGCCAGAGCAGCACGTAACGCCGCCACGCCGCTCATCGGCGCGTATTGGTTATGACCTGCGCGCATGGCTTGCGCCGTTGCCTCGATCAGCTGTGGATCACCGGCGAAGTTGGGGGCGCCCTGCGACAGATTGAGGGCCTGGTGTTCGGCGCTGAGTTGGCCAATAACGGTGAAAATGGTGGTGCCGACGTCCGGCAGCTTCGAGCGGGATGAGCAGGCGCTCTGCATGATGGGCTCCAGGCAAACAGGGAAGTGTTGAGCGATTAAGCATCAGTCGGCGTAGGCGGACAAGGGAAAGTTTGTCATACTTGCCATGCACTACGATCATACCTAATCGAGGCCCGCTATGCCGATATCCCTGCCGTCGCTCGACGTGTTGAAAACCTTTGTGGTGGTGGCGCAACGCCTCAACTTTACCCATGCCGCCCGGCAGCTGCACCTGACGCAGGGGGCGGTCAGCCGGCAAATTCTCGGGCTGGAACAGCGTCTGGGCTATCCGCTGTTCAGCCGTCAGGCGCGCGGTTTGGCGCTGACGCCGCAGGGCGCGCAGCTGCTGGCGCCGGTGCAGCAGGCGCTGGGGCAGTTGGATGAAGCCCTGACGCGGGCCACCGCACCGCCGGGGGCGCTGCGCATCAAATGCCCGACCTGCGCCATGCGCTGGGTACTGCCGCGCATCATTCGCCTGCAAAATGAACGGCCGGATATGCATATCGAGCTGACCGCTTCGGTGTCGCACGGCCTGGATTTCAGCACCGAGCAGTTTGACGCCGCGGTGGTATTCGGTCGGCCGCCGGGTAAAAAGCTGACCGCGCACTTGTTGTTCGATGAAATCCTCACGCCGGTCTGCACGCCGACGTTTCTGCCGCCGACGCCTCGGCTGGCGGATTTGACGGACAAAACCCTGCTGCACCCGACGCGCGATCGGCGCGACTGGCTGCGCTGGCTGAAAGCGGCGGGCGCCGATGCATTGCCGTCCGGCAAGGCCCAGCATTTCGATACCCTCGATCTGGCGATGAGCGCCGCGCTGCAGGGGTTCGGCATCGCCATCGGCGATTTGTGCCTGCTGGAGGAGGATATTCAGGCGCAGCGCATCGTGACGCCGTTCCCGCTCTGCGTCAGCAGCGGCGCGGCCTATTATTTGGTCTATCCTGAACGCACGGTAGCGCCGCCGACGTTAACCGCGCTGGTCGATTTTCTGGCGGCGGAGGCTGCCGACAGCCGCACCCGGCTGCAGAATTACCTGCCGATAACCTGTAACGCTTTGTAAACATTACCGATGCGAATTCCCTTGGCGATGAAACAGAGTGTGGCAAACTGTTTCTTCACTCCGATTAAACTCCGCGGCGTTGGCGGCGGAAACACGCCTGAGATAAAACAAGATGAAATGGCTTTGTGTGGTGAGTATGTTGTCCGGTCTGGCCCTCAGCCCGGCTTTTGCGCAGGAAACGCCGATAACGCAGGGCATTCACGCCCAGCAGCGCGACGCCTTCGTGTCCAACTTGATGAAGCAAATGACGCTGGAAGAGAAGATTGGCCAGCTGCGGCTGATCAGCGTCGGGCCGGATAACCCGAAAGAAGCGATCCGCGAGGGGATTCGCAAAGGGCAGATCGGTGCCATCTTCAACACCGTTACCCGGCCGGATATCCGGGTGATGCAGGATCAGGCGATGCAGCTGAGCCGCCTCAAAATCCCGTTGTTCTTTGCCTATGACGTGGTGCATGGCCAGCGCACCGTGTTCCCGATCAGCCTGGGGCTGGCGGCCAGCTTCGATCTGGAGGCCATTGCGCTCAGCGCCCGCGTGGCGGCGCAGGAGGCCAGCGATGACGGTCTGAACATGACCTTCGCGCCGATGGTCGATATCACCCGCGATCCGCGCTGGGGCCGGGTCTCCGAAGGCTTCGGCGAAGACACCTGGCTGGTCTCGAAAATCGCCAAGGTGATGGTCGACGGTTTCCAGAACGGCGATCCGGCCAAACCTGGTTCGGTGATGGCCAGCGTTAAGCACTTTGCATTGTACGGCGCCGTCGAAGGCGGCCGCGACTACAACACCGTCGACATGAGCCCGCTGCGCATGCATCAGGACTATCTGCCGCCTTACAAAGCGGCGGTGGACGCCGGCAGCGGCGGAGTGATGGTGTCGCTCAACTCGGTGAACGGCGTGCCGGCCACCGCCAACCCGTGGCTGCTGAAAGATCTGCTGCGCGAACAGTGGGGCTTTAAAGGCATCACCATCAGCGACCACGGCGCGATCAAAGAGCTGATTAAACACGGCGTGGCCGCCGACGCGCGCGACGCGGTGCGCCTGGCGATCACCTCCGGCGTCGACATGAGCATGAGCGACGAGTTCTACGACAAATACCTGCCGGGTCTGGTGAAAGACGGGCTGGTGCCTGAAAGCGATATCGACCGCGCCTGCCGCGACGTGCTGAACACCAAGTACGACATGGGGTTGTTCACCGATCCGTATGTGCATCTGGGCCCGGCGGGTTCGGATCCGCAGGACACCAACGCCGAAAGCCGTCTGCACCGCGCCGAAGCGCGGGTGGTGGCGCGCAAGACGATGGTGCTGCTGAAGAACGATAAGCAGACGCTGCCGCTGAGCAAGCAGGCGACCATCGCGCTGGTCGGGCCGATGGCCGACAGCCAGCGCGACGTGATGGGCAGTTGGTCAGCCGCCGGGGTGGTCAAGCAGTCGGTCACCCTGCGCGAGGGGCTGGAGCGGGCGGTGGGCGACAAGGCGCGCATTCTGTACGCCAAGGGCGCCAACGTTACGCAGGATAAAGGCATCATCGATTATCTTAACGAGTATGAGCCGGCGGTGGCGTTCGATACCCGTTCGCCGCAGCAGATGATCGACGAAGCGGTACAGGCGGCGAACAAGGCCGACGTGGTGGTGGCGGTGGTGGGGGAATCGCAGGGCATGGCGCACGAGGCCTCCAGCCGCGCCGACATCACGATCCCGCAGAGCCAACGCGATCTGATCGCCGCGCTGAAAGCCACCGGCAAGCCGCTGGTGCTGGTGCTGATGAACGGCCGCCCGCTGGCATTGAGCTGGGAGAGCGAGCAGGCGGACGCGATGCTGGAAACCTGGTACAGCGGCACCGAGGGCGGCAACGCGGTGGCGGACGTGCTGTTCGGCGACTACAACCCGTCGGGCAAGCTGCCGATGACCTTCCCGCGCTCGGTCGGCCAGATCCCGATGTACTACAACCACCTGAACACTGGCCGGCCGTTCGGCAAGGAGAACCCGGGCAAGTACACCTCGCGCTACTTCGATTCGCCGAACGGCCCGCTGTATCCGTTTGGTTACGGCTTGAGCTACACCACCTTCAGCCTGTCGGATCTGAAGTTATCCAGCCCGACGATGGCGCGCAACGGCAAGTTAACCGCCAGCGTCACGCTGAAGAATACCGGCAAGTACGACGGCGCCACGGTGGTGCAGCTGTATCTGCAGGACGTCACCGCGTCGGTCAGCCGCCCGGTGAAAGAGCTGCGCAACTTCAAGAAAGTGACGCTGAAGGCCGGTCAGTCGCAGCAGGTTGAGCTGCCGATTAGCGAAGACGATCTGAAGTTCTACAACGCCAGCCTGAAGTGGGGGGCGGAGCCGGGCAAATTTAACGTGTTCGTCGGCCTGGATTCCGACAACGTGCAGACGCAAAGCTTTACGCTGAAGTAACCTTTTCCCCCTCTTTCACTGCGGTGGGAGAGGGGGCATCCATCCCTTTCCGCTAACGTCACCGGAGCTTGCCTCATGAAACGCTATCTGGACTGCAGCGCCAGCGATCTGGCCGATATCGGCAAAGCCGATCTGCTCTACGCCATCCGCGCCAGCGAAGGGCGCATCTTGGTCAGCGAAACCATCGCGGTCACTCAGCCGCTGCTCAATAACGTCACCAACGCCGAACTGGCGGCCAGCCAGGGCGCCGACCTGCTGCTGTTGAACCTGTTCGACGTCGATCGTCCGCATATCGCGGGCCTGCCCGCCGACGTGCCGCCGCAGGAGGCGCTGCGCACGCTGCAGCGCCTGACCGGGCGGGTGATCGGGGTGAACCTGGAGGCCGTCGATCCGGCTTTCGCCAGCGAACATAACGACTTTTGGCAGATGACGGCGGGCCGCGCCGCCACCGCCGAGAATGCGCGCAAGCTGTATCAGCTCGGCGCGCGCATGCTGGTGCTGACCGGCAATCCGAACAACGGCGTCAGCAATCAGGCGATCGCCGCCGCGCTGAAAGCGATACGCGATGAAGTGGGCGACGAGATGGTGCTGGTGACCGGCAAAATGCACGGCGCCGGTATCGTGCGCGAAAGCGGCAGCCAACTGATCGGCGAGCAGGACATCGCGCTGTTCGTGGAGAACGGTGCGGATATCGTGCTATTGCCGGCGCCGGGCACCATTCCCGGCATGTCGCAGGAGAAAGTGGCGGCGCTGATCGCCTTTGCCCAGCGGCAGGGGGCGCTGGCGATGACAGCGATCGGCACCTCGCAAGAGGGGGCCGACGTGCAGACCGTGCGGCAGATTGCGCTGATGAGCAAAATGGCCGGCGCGGATCTGCACCATATCGGCGATACCGGCTATTTGGGGCTGGCGCTGCCGGAAAACATCTTCGCCTACAGCGTGGCGATTCGCGGCGTGCGCCACACCTACAGCCGCATGGCGCGTTCAATTAACCGCTGAAATGGCTGCCGCTTGCGGGCTTTTCTTCCGATAGGCAACACTCGCAACGCATAGCCTAATAACGCCGGCAGACAAAGGTCGGGCTTTGAAGCGTACTGACCACATACAGGTTGCCGAGTACGTGTTCGATGGCGACATGGTAGGAGATTCGGGGATCTTCCGACTGCAAAAAGGTCGCCCAAAGGGGGGCGGGAACCGTATCTCCGGCATGTTTACGGTCGGCGGCGAATCGTAGCGTGTACCCATCGCCGCCGCCATCCTCTTCAGCCGCCTCATCGCCGGGGGTGTCATACACATAGTGAAGTTCGCGGTTCAGCACATAGGTCTTTTCTTGTCGCTCGATAAAGCCATTGAGCCTGATAAAGCCAGTGCCGTTGTGGTAGAGGAAAAAATACATCTTTGCTTTTAAAACCGCGGCGGGCTCCATGGCTGGGCCATAGCGGTTGCGCGCGGTGATCTCCGCTTCGCAACGCAGTAAGGTTTTAGGATGGTGCGACAGCTGGACGACCTGGCTTGCCAGGGGCGCCATCAGCAATAACAAGCCGACGATAAAGCGTGTTTTTTTATTCATGGCGTCATACCGTCGGTGTTTTTGATCGTGCGGCACCGGCCATATTGACCGGGTTGCGCCAGATTGCAGATGGCGATGAAGGTGATCTGAAAAGGAAGGTTGGGGTTGGCGATTTTGGTGTAGAACAGATCGGCGGGCGTTGTGCCGCAGTCGGTCGCTTCAGCTTTCAAGGCAGCGGCAATTTGCGCTTGCGTTTCACGCCGGTCGTTCAGCGCGGCGGTTTCCAACGTAAACACGTTGCACTGCTCATGGCGATAAAAAAAATCGACCCTGGCGTTTTTGAACGCGTGAACCGGCCGGTTGAACCACAATAAAGCGCAGACGAGGCTAAAGCACGCAATCATCATCAATGCTGCGGCAAGGGGCGCTTTATTTGCCTGGCAGATATTCCCACGCCGTTTTAACAGCACGCCGGCCCGGGTCAACAGGTTGGGAATAACCGCTTTTTGGTTGTCCGGTGAGCGCATGTTTTCGCATGAGGTAATTTCCGCTTCAAGAATGAACCCCAGTTTGGGGATGGTAATAATGATTTGCGGATCCAGCACCAGCGACTCAAACGCTTTTCTTATCTCACTGATGCAACCATTCAGATTATTGTTTGAACCCACAAAGCCATTATCTTCCCAGACCCGCTGCATCAAATGCCTGCGGGTGAGCATCTCTTTATGATGGGTAACCAACTCTAACAACAAGCGGGTGGCAGGGTTAGATAACGGCATAAAAGATTCCCGTTCATTGATGATGAACAATGCGCGTTCGGCAGGTGAGAAAATAATCATCTGATTAATGACGTATTCCATAATGTACTGCTTGCCCTTATAGCGACGGCGAAATTTAGCGAGGACAGAGTTATCTATTATTTTTCACCCGTCAAGATGATGGCGGTTTTTTCATGTTGTGAAATTTTTGGCGAAAGTTCAAACGTACGGGTGTCGCCAGTTTTATAATATTAGGTTTTCTTTGTTTTGGTTTTTAATTCCTTATTTTTATTATTTATAGGAATTAAAAACTGTTTTTATGGTTAAATTTAATACATATATCTTGATTTTGGCTGCGGCGATACTATGGAACTCGCTGGGGAATGCGACAGGATTTTGCCGGTAATCCACGTTTAAATTGCGGGCTTTCTTTGCTTGAAGCCTGAATGGCCAAGAGGAAAAGGTATGTTTAAAAGAAACTGGACGCTTTTACGCTACAGGCGAAAGCTTTTTGAAGCTATTCAATCTGTCGGGATTGTGATGGCGATAGTTACCGGGCTGGTGTTGCTGACAGGCATTTCTTTTATTGCAATTGAAAAATGGCTAAGCCTTTTCTGATGGTTTTTCAGATAGATATTTTGGGATGAAATTATTATGTCTATTCCATGTTTAAAGTTCATGGTGATGGTCTATGTCAGCGTATTGCTTTTGTTGGGTGGCTATATTTATCACTATGATATGAACTATTTCTCGCTGACGTTTCCATATTCTCTTGTGATTGGGGTTGTGCTGTTTGCTTTATTGGGCGTCGGCGGCGCGCTCCTTTTTTTGCGAAAAGCGTGGGGGATGACCCCCGCGTGTTTTTTCTTTGCGCTGGGCGCGGTGATATTGCTGCTGCCCCTTTTTTATTCTCGTGCCGAGTGGGGCGTGCTTACCGTCGGGCGAATGGCCTGCCTGTTTGGCAGTTGGATTATTTACTTTATCCTATTGCAATATCGGGTCATGCAACACGTGCGTATTGCGTTTATCTATACGCTGGTATTAGCCGCTGCCGTGGGAGGCATTTGGCTTTTTTCCTTCCCGGCCGAGGCGGCGGCGGGCTATGCCGGCAGCGGGGGGCGTTGGCCGGATGCCGCGAGCAGTTTATTGGCGAGCGGATTATTGGCGGGATGGGGTCTGACGGTGTTGCCTCGGTTCCGCCTGTTGCGCCGAGATAACGAGCGATGGCGTATTTTACTCTTGCTGCCGCTCTTGAGCGGTTTATCCGCCGCGCTGGGCTGGGGGGCATCGCAGACCGTTTGTCTCAGCGTGCTATTGGGTGCCGCGCTGTTGACCATGATGCTTGTGCGCAGATACCCGCTGCATTGCGTGCTCGCGCTGCTGATGACGGCATTGGGATTCTGCCTGGCGATATTGGCGGATGAATTGAACGCCGGCGTTCGTTTGTCGAATGCCGCGCCGTGCTGCGATACGCTGCTTGACTCGCTGGCGCTGGTGGTAGAGCGGCCCTGGTTGGGATGGGGCTATGGCCGATTCGAGCATGGCTTTGAGCATTTACAGGCCCATGCGCTGCCCGCGGTGGCGCGGGCAGGCGCAGCGCGGCAACCCTATAATGAGCTCCTGCTGTGGTGGATAGAAGGCGGCGTCGTTGCGTTGGCGGGCATGCTGTGCCTGCTGGCGGGCGTGGCGGCACTGGTGCACCAAACATGGCGACGGGAGCGCATCGCCGCCCGCTTGCACAGCCCGGCCGCCGGGGAAGAGGCCGCGTTGGCGACGAGCGGCATTCCCTTGCTGCTGTGCGCGCAGTTTTCCTACCCGTTCGGGCTGTCGCTCATCCAATGGGCGGTTTTGACGCTGCTGCTCGTTACGTTGGATGGGCGCAGCAGGCTCAATGCCGGCCGGTTTTGCCGGTTTGTTTTCGCGCGGAGGGAAACGGCGTGAACACGGTCATCAATATCGCCTTCCTGGATATCGACCGCTTTTTTGTCGCCGGGGCGTATCGGGCGTTGAGCGACTATTTTAGTGAACGTGGCATCGAGGCGCGCTGCAGCGAGCCGATGAATGCCGACCTTGTGTTCCAGGCGATCGCCAAAGGCGACATGGCGCGTTTTTGCCATCCTCCCCATGCTCCTCACGCCCTTTATCTCGCCGTTTACGATCTCAGAGAAGCCCGCATTCGCGCCATTTCGGGGTGCCTGAGGGAAGCGGGCAGGGTGTACCGCAATGAAGGCGTCGCAAAGCTGTTGCACACGGTAGCGCGGGTGATAAAAGGCCGAACCGGCGGCGCCTGCGGTTTTTCTTGTTGCGCCTGGTGCCAGCCGTTGCCATTGACGCCGCAGGAAAAACAAGTGATGCGTTACCTGAGTTGGGAAATGACGCCGACCGCCATTGCCCGTCGGCTTCGGGTCAGCATCAAGACGGTGAGCACGCATAAACGGGCGGTGATGAGAAAGATGCATTTCCAGCGCGATGCGGAGCTTTACCGCTGGTTGCGTCTGGGGGGATTCGGTCAGGGAAATGGCGATAGCCACGTCGTCTGAGCGATGGCATGGCAGGTCCGGGCCTGGCGGCCCGGAGCGACTTACCAAAACAGCGGCGTGGTGCTTTCGGCCAGAAACGCCAGCAGCGTTTCATTGACCGCCGCCGGATTTTCCTTGTTGCTGATATGCCCGGCGTTGGGGATCAGCACATGTCGGCAGCCGAGAAGATCCGCCATGCGCTGGCCTTCCGCCGGCGGGCGCGGCTTATCCTGCGCGCCGGTGATGACGATGCTGGCGGCGGTGATGTGTTCCAGCAGCGCCAGCTTGTCGGGACGGCCGAAGATCATCCGGCCCAGCGGCACGATGCTTTCGCGCAGGCGCTCGGCGGGCAGGCTTTGCAGATGGGCCAGCAACGGCTGCGACAGCGCAGCGGGCACTTCGTCGGAATAGAACTGCGCGGCGATATATTCCAGCAGCGGCGACGTGATGGCGCCGGCCTGTTCCACGGCGGCCAGCATGCCCATATAGCGCTGCCGCGCCTCTGGAGTTTCGTCGCCCAGGTAGCTGTCCAGCAGCGCCAGCACTTTCACCCGCTCCGGCGCCAGCGCCGCCAGTTCGGCGCCCCACATGCCGCCGACGGACAGGCCGACGATGCCGAACTCTTCAATATCCAAATGATCCATCAGCGCCAAATGATCGGCGGCGATATCCGACAGGCTGTTTCGCCCGGGTGGCAGCGCCGGTGAATCGCCGTGGCCCCAGAGATCCGGTACGATCAGGCGGTAGCGTTTAGCCAGCGCTTCGAACTGCGGCGCCCACATATTCAGATCGAACAGATAGCTGTGGCCCAGCAGCAATGGAAAGCCTGAACCTACGTCGAGATAATGCAGGGATTTGCCCATCGTTGGCATCTTATCGGTTCCTTATATAAAAAGAGTCCCGGCTGCTTATATCACACTCATATTCAACCCACGGTATTAATTTACCTTAAATTACTCAGGTGGAGGCTTATTTTTAATTATCCATTGCTAACAAGACGTCAATAAAAGGTGACATTAAGGATAATATTCTGGTCGATGCCGGAGCCTTGGTTTATGCTGGCGCTCCTTTCGGTATGGAATAGATAAACAGGGAGTCGCGATGAAAAGACTTTTCAGACTATTAATTATTTTGCTTGTCATTTTGCTGCTGGCGGCGGTGCTGTGGTGGTTCTTCGGGCGCGGCAATCCGAATGCGCTGTGGCAGATAGTCAGCCAACAGTGCGTGCCCAATCAGCAGCAGAACCACGATCCTGCGCCCTGCTTAAAGGTGGATTTAACCGAGGGATATGTGCTGTTTAAGGACAGCAAGGGCCCTTACCACGATCTGGTGATGCCGACCGAAAAGGTCAGCGGCATCGAGAGCCCGATATTGCAAGCGGATCGAACGCCGCCTTATTTCGCCCAGGCCTGGAATAACCGCGAACATATATCCAGCGAGCTGGGTAAACCGTTAAAAGACGCATGGGTTTCTCTGGCGGTCAATTCGAAATATGGCCGCTCTCAAAATCAGTTGCATATTCACGTTGCCTGCTTGCGCCAGGATGTCTATAACGCGCTGGGGGAACAGGCTGAGCAATTAGATCAACAGTGGCGGCCGCTGGCGGTGAAATTGGTCGGCCATCAATATCTGGCCAGAAAATTGGCGGGCACCGATTTAACCCAGGAAGATCCTTTCCGCTTGTTGCAAAACTACGTGGTCGAGCAGGGCGACAGCATCGGCAATTACGGCCTGGCGCTGGCGGTCAGCCCGCAGGGCGAGATGCTGCTGTTGGCAAACCGTTTGAAGTTGACCGATCTCAACCTGGGGTCGGCCGGTGAAATTCAGGACTACCGGTGCGAGGTCGCGGGGAACTCTAGATGATAACGGCCCGCCGGCTCGATCAGCCGGCGGCTGCCGTGCGGTCAGAGCTTTTTCAGCAGCGCTAGCAGTTGCGCTTCGCTTTTCTCCGCCAATCCGTCGATCGCCAGTTTGATGATGTCGGAGCGGGTGATACGCACGATGCCGTTGCGCGCCGCCTGCACGATCACTTCATCGATAGCCTCAATGTGGTTGTCCGTCAGGCTGACGGAAATCGCCTTATAAGTACGCTTGCGGCCGGCCGGCTTGGCTTCCGGCGCGGGAGCCGCAACCGGCAACGTATGCGAGGTGGCGCTGTTGATGAATTCGTCTTCCGACATGCGGTGGGTGGGGGTGCGTTTCTTCACAGGATCACCTCTTTCACCAGGCATTCAATTTCGGTCTGCGCCTTTTCATTGTTCGCTTCGTGCACGGTGATGGCTTCACCCCAGGCGTCGCGGTAAATCTTGCGGTCGCACAGGCGATTGCTCACCAGGGTGAACTCCGGGTATTCACTCAGCACCTGCGCCGCTTCGTTGGCTTCATTAATGAAGATATTGGTCGGGCACATGTTCAATACGATGTAGCCTTTGACCTTCTCGTTGTATTCCTGCGCGGTGGAGAACATCTCCGACAGATAGCCGATGGTGTCGAGATCCATCTGCGAAGGGCGCAGCGGCGAGAGGAACAGATCGGCGGCCAGCAGGCCGGAGCGCAGTTCGGCGCTGTCGCGGCCGGCGGTATCGACGATCACGTAGTCGTAATGGCGATCGAGCTCCAGCAGCGTTTCCTTGATTTTACCCGACGCGGCCACCACCGGAATGTGCGGCAGCCCCTCGACGTTCTGACGGTCGTTGTACCAGGTCATGATCGATTTCTGGTCGTCGGCATCGACGATGATCGCCGTCTTGCCTTGCTTAAGAATCAGATACCCGGCGATATTCACTGCTTTCGTCGATTTGCCGACGCCGCCTTTTTGCGAGCCAATCAGAACAATCATGCTGCCATCTCTCAAGTTATTAAGCAGGTAACTTATTAAGTTAATGTGCTTATTAGGTTGATAATCAAACAGGTTAACAAGAACAATATGCACCAACTGCGGCGGCTTGCCAAGCCAGTATGTTGTTAACTGCGCAGCTTATTTTGCGGTGAATGGACCGGATGGGTAAGTAGGAATTCTCTGGGAAGTGGCGGAACGGAAGCGCCTTTTGTTAGTTTAACAGCTTAATAAGTTAGTGGCTCATTAAGCTGTCGATGGCGTTACTTCTTCATCATCGCCTTCAGGTTGGCGAACGGGTTGTGGGTGGCGACGCCGATATCTTTTTGCGCATCTTCACCGGCCACCACCGTCGAACCGTATTGATCGGCCTCGGTGTATTTCGAGTGTTCGTGGTCGTGGCAATACAGACACAACATTTCCCAGTTGCTGCCGTCTTCCGGGTTGTTGCTGTGATCGTGATCGATGTGGTGCACCGTCAGCTCGCGCAGGTTGGAATAAACGAATTCGCGCGAGCAGCGCCCGCATACCCAGGGGAACAGTTTCAGCGCTTTTTCGCGGTAGCCGGTTTCCAGCTTCGCATAGTTTTTGGGGATATAGGCCATGGTGGTCGTCCGTCGGAAATCAATATGCGGCCAATAATACCACAGTGCGTGCGGCTACAACGTGCGGCTCATCACCGTGACGGTTTCACCGGCGACCTGGCGTTGCTCCAGAGGGCGCCAGCCGAGTTTCTGATACAGCGTCTGCTGGTCGGGCGTATACAGATACAGTTCGCTGATGCCCTGGATTCGGCCGTGCTCGATGCAGCGCGCGATCAGGTTGCGGGCAATGCCTTGGCCGCGGTGCTGCGGGTGGGTAAAGACTTCGCTCAGCCAGTATTGGCGCTCCGGTTTATCTGTCAATTCATATAGCGTCAAACTGGCGGTGCCGACGATCTGTTGCTGTGGCGACAGCGCCAGCAACACGACGCCTTGGCTCTCGGGTGCGCAGCGTTCAGCCAGCCGCCGGCTGATGGTATCGCGGCTGCTCCACTGCGCAAAGGCGCCCCATTCCTGGTGCAGCAACGCGGCCAGTTCCTCAATGCGCCGGCGATGGGCGAGCAGCGGTTCGATATGCATGATGTGCCTATTTTTTTTAAAGTCGGGAAAAAAGCCGCTCCTGCCTAAGCGGCCGGTTAATGAAACGTCTCCACCGCCCAGTCGATGAACGCCCGCAGCTTGCCGCTGAGGTGGCGATTGGACGGGTAGACCACGTACATCTGCTCCGGCGGCGGCTGCCAGTCGTGCAGCAGGCTGACCAGTTCGCCGCGCTCGAGGTGCGGCTGCGCCATAAACCGATAGATCTGGATGATGCCCAAGCCGGCCAGGCTCGCCGCCAGCAGCGCGTTGCCTTCATTGATGCTGACCGGGTAGCGCTGTTGGATGGCGATCTCTTTGCCGCGCTCGACATAGCGTTGCGGATGGATGCGGTCGTTGACCGGATGGCGGTAGTGCACCATCGGAAAACCCTGTTCCAGATCGCACGGATGGCGCGGGGTGCCGTGGCGCGCCAGATAGGCCGGGGTGGCGCAGCTGACCCAGTCCAGATCGAACAGACGCCGGGCGATCAGGCTGGAATCGGCCAACGGACCGCTGCGGATCACGCAGTCAGCGCTGTCGCTGATCAAATCGATAACGCGATCGCCGATGCTGAGATCGATCTGGATTTGCGGGTAGCGTTCCAAAAAGCCGGGCAGCGCCGGCAACAGCAGTTGGCGGGCGGTGCCGCTGCCGGTATCGATGCGCAGCACGCCCTGCGGAGAATTCTGCGACTCGGTCAGACAGCCCTCCATCTGCTCCAAATCCGCCAGCCATTTCACCGTATTCTGGTAATAGCATTCGCCTTCGCGGGTGACCGACACGCTGCGGGTGGTGCGCTGGAACAGTTTGGTCTGCAGGTGATCCTCCAGATTTTGGATCAGCTTGGTGACCGTCGCTTTCGGCATGCCCAGCGAATCGGCGGCGCGGGTAAAGCCGCCGGTTTCCACGACGCGGTTAAAGACCCGGATAGCGAGCAAATGATGGTCCATAGGTTCTCAACGCCATGCCCCGGCGGTGGCCGGGGCATGTTTCTGCAGATAGATAATGATTAACACTGTTTAGCGCCAATCGCGCCGGAGCGCAAGCTGAGGCCAAATACCAGCGTGGCGGAGAGGATCAGCGCGCCGCCAAACAGCATGGCGCTGCTGACGCCCTGCCAGTCCACCACCTCGCCGCCCAGCAGTGCGCCGGAGGCCAGCGCGATCTGGATGACGCACACCAACAGCGCCTGACCGGCTTCCGGCGCCTGCGGCACGGCGGCGAACATCCAGTTGGTGGCGCAGACCGGCACGGCGCCAAAGGCCAGCCCCCATACCAGCACCATCAAAGTGGCGCCGGCGAGGCCGCTGAGCAGCGGCGAAACGATCAAAATGCCCGCCAGCATGGCGGCGATCAGTATGAAGGTGGCGCGCAGGCTGTGTTCCGCCAGACGCTCGCCGAGAAAGGTGCCCAGCAGGCCGATGGCGCCATAGGCCAACAGCTGCAGCGAGATCGCCGATGGGCTGAGCACGAACACCTGCTGCAGCAGGGGCCGCAGATAGGTATAGGCGGCGAAGTGGCCGATGAACAACAGCACGATGGCGATCAGGCCGATGCGCGCCATCGGCAGGCGCAGCGGCAGCACCAGATCGCGCGGCGTGACCGGTCGGGAAGGCGGTACCGACGTGAGCAAACGCAGCTGCGCCAACAGTACGCCGACTGCCAGCGCCGCACCGCCGAAGAAGGCGGCGCGCCAGCCGAACAGATCGCCGATCAGCGCCCCGGCCGGCACGCCGCATACCGCGCCGACCGAGATGCCGCTGAGGATCAGCGCAGTGGCGCGGCCCTGGCTGGCTTCCGGCACCAGATGGCGGCCGTAGTTGGCGGCGAACGACCAGAAGCCGCCGACGCAGATGCCCAGCAGCACGCGGCCCAGCAGCATCATCGGGAAGTTGACGGCCAGCGCCGCCACCAGGTTGGACACCATCAGCAGCAACGACAGCCCCAGCATCAGCAGGCGTCTGTCCAGCCGGCCGGAAGCCAGACTCAATACCGGCGCGGCCACCGCCGCCACGATGCCGGGCATGGTCACCATCAGCCCGGCGGTGCCGGTGCTGACGCCGAGCGAAGGGGCGATGTTGGTCAGCAGGCCGATCGGCAAAAACTCGGTGGTGACCATGACAAAACAGGCGACCGTCAGCGAGAAGATCGCCGGCCACGGGGATGATGCAGGGTTATCTTTATTATTCAGCATAATGCCGCTCTTCTCAGGTGAATGCGCAGGCCGCGCTCGGGGCGCGGCGTGATCAAAGTCACAATCTACGGCAGGCTGAAGGCGCAGATAAATCCATCTGCGGTGGTTACACTGTTTCTGAGGGGGAACAATGACGGCAGCGAGTTAAAACGCGGCTTGCGCCGCGCCGAGGGGAAAGGAATAAAACGGTATAAGGTTATGACCGGGCCGCGCGCGGCGCTAGAGCCCCGGCGCTTTCCACAATGAGGTGGTCAGGCCGCTATCCACCAGCGTCAGCTGATCGGCGTAAATCCGCCGCCAGTTTTCTTTCTGTTCCTGATACCGCGCATGGTTGGTGAGATCCGGCTGATGCTCGCGCTCCCAGCGCACCAGCTGCTCGCCGGTTTCGGCCAGCGACGCGTAAAGCCCGGCGCCGACCCCGGCGGCGATCGCGCAGCCCAGCGCGGTGGCTTCTTTCACCACCGGCACCCGCACCGTCAGGCCGGTGACGTCGCTGAGGATCTGGCTCCACAGTTTGCCCTTCGCACCGCCGCCGGCGAACACCAGCGAGCGGGCCTGCACGCCGGAGAAGGCGGCGATCTGCTCCAGATTACAGGCTGAGACGATGGCGGCATTCTCCTCCAGCGCGCGGAACAACGTCTGTTTGTTGCAGCGTTCAGGATCGATAGACATGTTGATGAATGACGGCGCCGCGTGATACCAGGTTTTGAAATGCATGGCGTCGGAAAAGATCGGCATCACGCCGTAGGCGCCCGGCGGCACCCTGGCCGCCATCTCTTCCAGCAGGCTGTAAGCGTCGATCCCCAGTCGCTCCGCCAGCAGTTTCTCTTCGGCGCAGAAAGCGTCGCGGAACCAGCGCATGGTCAGGCCGGTAAAGAAGCTGATGGATTCCGCCTGCGCCATGCCGGGAATGACATGAGGGTTAATGCGGATGTTCATTTCCGGATCGATGGCCGGTTCCGGCAGGTTGACGATTTGCTGCCAGAAGGTGCCGCCGAGCACCGCCGTCTGCCCGGCGCGCACGATGCCGAGCCCCAGGCTGCCGAGCTGCACGTCGCCGCCGCCCATCACCACCGGGGTGCCGCGCAGCAGCCCGCTCTCCTGCGCCGCCTGTTCGGTGACGCGCCCCAGCACGACGCCGGTCTCTTTCACCGGCGACAGAATATCGGCGCGCAGCCCGGCCATATCGAGCAGCGCCGGCCGCCAGTCGCGGCTGGTCAGATCCAGCATGCCGGTAGTGCCGGCGTTGGAAGGATCGACCGCCAGCTCGCCGCTCAGCATGTAGGCCAGCCAGTCGCTGATCATGGTCAGCGTCGCCGCCTGGCGATAGATGTCCGGCCGGTGGTGCGCCAGCCACAGCAGGCGCGGCATGGCGCTCAGCGCCAGCGTCTGGCCGGAGTACTGGTAGACCTCACGTTCGAAGCCGTGGTTGTGCAACTCTTTCAGTTCGCTGACTTCATGGCTAGCGCGCGCATCGACATTGGCGCAGGCCCAGATCGGCACGCCGTTGCGATCGTACAGAACGATGCCTTCACGCATCGAGCAGCAGGCTACCGCACGGATCGCCTGCGCGCTCAGCCCCGCGCGCTGCAACGCCTGGCGGATGCACTGGCAGGCCAACTGCCAGTTGCGGTTGAGATCGAATTCCATCGAGCCGGGTACGCCCGGCACCGCGAGGTGTTGCCACTCGGCCTGGCCGTGCGCGATCTGATTGCCCGCCAGATCGAAGATCACCGCGCGGATGCTGCCTGTTCCTGCGTCCAGCGCCATCAAGTAGTTATCCATAGCCTATGCTCTCAGGGGGAGGAATAGTAACTATAGATGCCGCCGTCTTCCCTCGCCGGGGGCGGGGTGGGCATCGCCGGTGCGATTTGTGAGCCAGGCGGCAAAATTGCCGTTGCGGCAGGGCAATCGACGGGAATAAACCTATGGTTGGAAAGCGCCATGCTGCGGCGCGCCGTTTAAACAAGGAGCTGTCATGCACGTCACATTGGTAGAGATCAACGTTAAACAGGATAAGATCGACGAATTTATCGACGTTTTCCGCGCCAATCATCTGGGGGCGATCGAAGAGCCGGGCAACCTGCGTTTCGACGTGTTGCAGGATGAGCATATTCCGACGCGGTTTTATATCTACGAAGCCTATCGCGACGAGCAGGCGGTGGCGGCGCATAAGCAGACCCCGCACTATCTGCAGTGCGTGGAGAAGCTGGAAGCGCTGATGACCGGCCCGCGCAAGAAAACCACCTTCATCGGCCTGATGCCGGAATAAACGCCGGCGTTTGCCGGTGTCCATGCGCCCGGTTTGGTTGTAACCTGCAAGGCAAAGCGAATTTTCAATGGGATAAGCGGGGCGAGGATGACATTGCGCGATCGGCTGTTGGCGCTGTTGGTGGTGGTGATCTGGGGCGTGAATTTCGTGGTAATCAAGTTCGGCCTGCAGGGGATGCCGCCGTTCCTGTTGGCCGGGATGCGTTTTTTACTGGTGGCGTTGCCGGCGATCTTCTTTATCCCGCGCCCGACCATCCCGTGGAAATGGCTGTTGCTCTACGGCATGACCATGAGCTTCGCGCAGTTTGCCTTTCTGTTTGTCGCCATCAAGGTGGGCATGCCGGCGGGGCTGGCCTCGCTGGTGTTGCAGGCGCAGGTGTTCTTCACCCTGCTGTTGGGTGTCGTGCTGATGGGCGAAAAGCTGCGCGTCAATCATTTCGTCGGCATCGCCATCGCCAGCGGCGGCATGCTGGCGCTGGCGCAGGCCAGCCTGCATAAACCGGGCAGCGGCGCGGTCCCCCTGGCGGGCCTGTTGCTGACCCTGGCGGCGGCGTTCTCCTGGGCGCTGGGCAACCTGACCAACAAGAAGATCCTGGCCGGTTTCCCGCAGCGCAACATTTTGTCGCTGGTGGTGTGGAGCGCGCCGATCCCGGTACTGCCGTTCCTGATTTGCAGCTGGCTGTTCGACGGCCCGCAGGCGGTGCTGGCCAGCCTGAGCCATGTGCAGGTCGGCACCTGGCTGGCGGTTGCCTATCTGGCGTTCGCCGCCACGCTGTTCGGTTATTCGGTGTGGGGCAGCCTGCTGGGGCGCTACGAAACCTGGCGCGTCGCGCCGCTGACGCTGCTGGTGCCGCTGATCGGGCTGTTCGCCGCCTGGCTGCTGCTGGACGAAGCGCTGTCGCCGGCACAGTTCGGCGGCGCGTTGCTGGTGCTGGCTGGCATGGCGGTCAATACCTTCGGGTTGCCGCGCCGACGGGCCGTCGCGGTGCGCTAAACCTAACAGGGCAATTCTGTTCAATACGTTGTCGGCGCGGCCCGGCATTCTGGCGCCTGTGAATTTTTCCTCAGGTGCCCTCATGAATAATATCTACCTTTCCATGGCCGCATTTGCGCTGGCGGCCTCCATCACGCCCGGCCCGGTCAACATCGTCGCATTGAGCGCCGGGGCGCAGTTCGGCTTTGGCGCGACCCAGCGTCACGTGTTCGGCGCCACGCTGGGGTTTACCCTGTTGCTGGTGCTGCTGGGTTTGGGCATGCACCAACTGCTGATCCTGTGGCCGGCGTTGACCCGCTTGATCCAGTGGGCCGGCGTGGCCTTCCTGCTGTTTATGGCCTACCGGCTGGCGTTTGACGACGGCAGGCTGGGCAACGGCGCGGCGCAGGCGCCTTCCTGTTGGTACGGCGCGCTGATGCAATGGCTGAACCCCAAGGCGTGGCTGGCGTCGGTGGCCAGCCTCGGGGCGTTTGTCGGCGACGGCGACATCCGGTTGCTGTGGCAGTTCGCCGGGCTCTACTTCGTGATTTGCTATGCTTCGGTGGCCTGCTGGGCTTACGTTGGCGCGATGTTGCGCGGCCTGCTCAGGCAGGCGCGCAACGTACAGCGTTTCAATCGCGTGATGGCGGCGTTGCTGGCGGCCAGCGCCTGCTATCTGTTGGCGGAGGGTTTTTGATACTGGCCGGGCGTCGCGGCCAGCAACTGTTTGAAGGTGCGCTGGAAGTGCGCCTGATCGGCAAAGCCGCTTTCGCTGGCGGCCGCGGCGATCGGCAGGCCGCTTTTCAACAGCCGATGGCCGTGCTGCACGCGGCGATTGACCAGATAGGCGTGCGGCGTCATGCCGTAGCGCTGGCGGAAGGCGCGGATCAGGTAGGAGGGCGAGAGCGCGGCGGCGTGGCAAATGTCTTCCAGCGTCAGCGACTGAGTGCAGTGCGCGTCGATAAACGCCGCCGCCGCTTCCAGTCGGGGGTGCGGCGGCGTCTCCGGCTGGCGGCCGCTGCCCAGCGCGAGCTGCAGGGCGCTGAAATACTCCACCAGGGCGATCTGTTTTTCCAGCGCGCCGCACTGCGCGTTCGTCAGCAGCGCGTACAGTTGGTTCAGCCCGTTGAACAGCGCCGGATCGCGGCTGAGCGGCCGGCTGAAGGGGACAAAGCGGTCGCCGTCGCCGCCCATCATTTCCTGTTGCAGCGCGCCGAGCCAGGCGAGATCGAGATAGAACATGATGTATGACCAACGGCGGTCGGCGATCGGGTTGCAGGCATGCGCCTGCTGCGGATTGATGATCACCACATCGCCGGCGCCGACCTGCATGCGCCGCTCGCCGTTGACATAGGTGCTGACGCCGCCGGTGATGGCGCCGATGGAAAAGAATTCGTGGCTGTGCAGGCTGTAGCACACTTTGCGGCCATCATTGATGGCGCGCGCTTCGACAAAAGGCAACTGCGGGTCGCGCCAGAACTGGGGCGTTTTTTCACTCATGCGCTTTCCTTTTCACTGCGGCGGCATCACAGTGTTATAGCCTGAAAGCGACGAAAAGGGGAATGGCGGATGATGATTTTTAACGTGTTCGGCCGCCTGGTAGGCGTGAAGCGTATCGGGGACGAATGGCGGCTGTTCCGCGTGACGCTGCCGGAGCGCAAATATGCCCCCAGCTACGATATCGTGTTGCCGGCGGATCTGCGCGAAGAGGAGATCGCCGGCTATCTGGGGGATATCTATCACGAAGCCGCGACCCCGCAGCGGCCGGACGTGTTTCGCGTCGAGTAGCGCGGGCGTTACTCTTCCGCGTTGCGCGCCATGAGGCGGCGCTGATGTTCCTCGCTGGCGGCCTGGATCTCTTCCAGCACCGAGCCGACGTCGGCGCGCTTCTGAATTTCGCTGAATCGGCCGCTGAGGACGCTGTCCGGCGTCAGCGTGCCTTCCTGATACAGCGCCCAGATCTCTTTGGCATATTGGCTGTCGCGCAGCTCCGGCGCAAATTGGCCGTAATATTCCGCCAGATTGTCGATATCGCGCTCGAACATGCTTTTGGCGTGGTTGTTGGCGGCGGCGTCCACCACCTGCGGCAGATCGATGATCACCGGCCCGTCTTTATCCATCAGCACGTTGAATTCCGACAGATCGCCGTGCACCAAGCCGGCGCACAGCATGCGCACCGCGTAGTTCATCATCAGAGCATGATCGGCGCGCGCCTGTTCCGGCGTCAGGATGACATCGCTCAGACGCGGCGCCACCAGGCCTTCCTCGTCGGTGATCAGCTCCATCAGCAGCACGCCGTCCAGGCAGATGTCCGGCTGCGGCACCCGCACCCCGGCCCTGGCCAGCAGATACAGCGCGTCCACTTCGGTGTTCTGCCAGGCTTCTTCCTGTTGCTGACGGCCGAATTTGGAGCCTTTGCTCATGGCGCGCGCGTCGCGGCTGTTGCGCACCTTGCGCCCTTCCTGGTAGTGCACGGCCTGCTTGAAGTTGCGCTTCTCGGCTTCTTTGTACACTTTGGCGCAGCGGATCTCATCGCCGCAGCGCACGATAAACACGTCGGCTTCTTTGCCGCTTTTCAAACGGCGGATGACTTCGTCGATTAATCCGTCATCCACCAGCGGCTGGAGTCGTTTTGGAATTTTCATGCAGCCTTGTACCCTATTTAGGCTCCGGTGTGAATGGCTTGCGCAGTTGATAGCGTAAGTTAGACCCGAAAGGCAAACATTAGTTTTGCCGCCGCGGCATCATTGCGCGGCGGCGGGCGTTCACAGGCTGCCTGTCGGCACCCAGACGCTGACGCTGCCGGCGTTGACCGGGAAATGGGCGCTGCCCTGGTCGTCGGTGGTGATTTCCTCCTGGCGGTTACCGAGGAAATCGCGCCAGGCGGTGCGCGCCAGATCGGCGCCGAGCGCGACCGTCTTGCCGCTTTCGCCGCCGTTGGTCAACACCACCACGCAGCCGGGGGCGTCGGCGGTGCCGGCGCGGCTGAAGGCCACGCAGTGGCTGTCGTCGAAGTAGTCGGTTTGCGGGCCGTTGGCGAAGCGCTGGCGGGCGGCAATCAGCTTCTCCAGCTCTGGGATCGCCGGCATGTCAATCTGGTACTCGCCGCCGTCACGCCCTTTATCGCGGTAACTGGCGCCATAAAGGTCGGGGTAAAACACGCAGGGCACGCCCTGTTCGCGCAGCAGGATCAGCGCGTAGGCCAGCGGTTTGAACCAGGGTTCCACCGGCGCCTCCAGCGATTGCAGCGGCTGGGTATCGTGGTTGGCGACCAGCGTCACCGCGTGGGCCGGATCGGCGGCGGTCAGGGTATCGGTGAAGATCTGCGCCATGTCGAAGCCGTCGCCCTGTTTTGACGCCTGATGAAACTTCAGGTGCAGCGCCACGTCGAACAGCATCACTTTGCCGTCCACCAACTCGATGTATTGTTGCAGCGCGCTGAGATCGTGCGACCAGTATTCGGCGACGATAAACAGATCGCGCTGCGCGCTGTCGCGCACGTGATCCGCCCACTCTTTGAAGAACCAGGCGGGAATGTGTTTGGCGGCGTCGAGGCGGAAGCCGTCGCACGGCAGCGTGTCCAGCAGCCAGCGCGCCCAGTATTTGAGCTCCTCCGTCACGGCGGTATTGCGGAACTCCACGTCGGCGCCCATCAGGTAGTCGTAGTTGCCTTTCTCGTCGTCGACCTGATCGTTCCAGCCGTCGTCGCCGTAGTCGTTGGCGATTTTAAACACCCCTTTATCGTCCGGCTGCTCAACGTAATCGACGCCGCTGAAGCATTTGTAATCCCAGATAAACTCGGAATGCGCGCCCTGGCGGCCGGGGAAGGTAAAGCGGGTATAGGCCAGCGCGTCGAAGCCCTGGTCGTCAATGTCGTTGCGGTTGTTGGCGTCCACCTTGAACACGTGCACCCGTTCTTTCTCGTCCGCGCCGAGCTTGTGGTTGAACACCACGTCGTAGAGCACCCCCACGCCGTGTTCGCGCAGCGCAGTGGCGGCGTGTTCGAGCGCCGCCTTGTCGCCGTATTTGGTGGCCACGCTGCCTTTCTGGTCAAACTCGCCCAGATCGAACAGATCGTAGGTGTCGTAACCGACGGAGTAACCGCCGGAAGCGCCTTTGTAGGCGGGCGGCAGCCACAGATCGGTAATGCCCAGTTCGGCGAGGTGCGGGGCGCGTTCGGCGGCCTCCTGCCACAGTTTGCCGCCGTCGGGGTAGTACCAGTGGAAGAATTGCAGCAGGGTGGTTTTTTTCGTCATGAGCCAGCGTCCCGGTTAGCCAGAAGGAAAGGAGCAGTTAAAGCATGGGCTACTTTTGGCAAAAGGGACAAGTTTGGCATAGGCGGCCCGAGAAGGCCGCCCGAGAGACTGCTTAACGCTGGCTGGCGTAATGAGGTGAGCGCGGGCCATAAAGAATGGCGCCGTTCTGACCTGTTGCCGACAGGAGGCGAGTGTTGGCGATGGCACCAATGTCGAACCCTTTGTCGCTGATGGTATCCGCGATTTGTGAAATCGCGGCGCTGATCACCATGCCCAGCAGGCCACCGGAATTGTTGTTGCCTTCGTTGCTGGATGCGGTGGCGGTGCCGGCCCACAGCTGTTTGCCGTTGCGCAGGTCAACCAGGCGAGCGGCTACGGTAACGCGAGTTTCGCTGCTGATCACCATGTAGCTGGTACCGTATTGCGTGACATCCAGGTACAGCACGGTGTCGGCGCCGAAAATCTGGTGCAGTTTTTTCGGACTGACGGCGCGGATGTCGTTGGCGTTGGTTAGACCGTTTTGCAGGAAGGTTTCCTCCACTACAGCGACCGGCAGCACATAGTAACCGGCCTCGGCCAGCGGTAAGGTTGCACTGGCGAGCACGCTGTGGCTGGCTTTGACATCCGGCGACTGATTAACCGGCGGCAAGACCAGGATCGACTTCGGCTTGCTCTCATGGAATGCCGCATAGTCATAAGGCGTTTGCTTGGCACAGCCGCTCAGCAACAGGATGGCGGTAACGCTGAGGAAAGTGAGTACACGCTTCATTTAAAGCTCCCCTTATCCTTGGCCATCAGGAAATTCATAAACGGTGCCGATTCCGGGAACAGCGCTTTTTCCGTGTTGAATTCACTCATGGCTTGTCCGTCGTTGCCGGTTTTGCTGTACAGCAGCCCCAGTTGCGCATGCAGCCCCGGCGGTACGGCTTTATCCTTGGCGCGGGATTTCTCGACGATCTCTTTCAGCGTAGCGATCTGCTGCTCAGGGCTTTGCCCATCCTGCTGGTAGTATTGATAAAGAGAAGTTTGGTAGCCATCCCAATTGTAAAGCGTTTTCGGCGCGGCGCAGCCGGCCAACAGGGTCGCTGCAAACAGCGCCCCGCCCATTTTTTTAGTTATCATCTTTCTGCTTCTAGTCCGTTAGTTAGCAGGGCGCCATGCGCCGTTTTCGAGACCGGTAACCAGGTTATTGACGGCTTCACGCACGGCCAGATCCAGCACCTTGCCGTTAAGGGTGGAGTCGTAGCTGGCGGTGCCCCCGAAACCGATGATTTCGCGATTGGACAGTTCGTATTCACCGGCGCCCTGAGAGGAATAGACGACTTCTGAGGTCTGTACGTTCACGACGTTCAGATTAACTTTGGCGTAAGCGACCTGTGATTTACCACGGCCCAAAATGCCCCACAGCTGATGATCGCCGACTTCTTTGCGGCCGAATTCAGTGACATCGCCGGTAATCACATAGTTGGCGCCTTTCAGCGTTTGTGCTTTCCCTTTAATGCCGGCTTCAGTTTTCAACTCTTCCATGTTGGCGCGATCCAGCACGTTGAAACGGCCAGTCTGCTGCAAATGCGTGATCAGGATAGTCTTGGACTGATTGCCCAGCCGATCGACGCCATCGGAGAAGATGCCATTCATGTAGCTGGAGCGGTTGTCGAATTTACCGACGGCGATAGGGCTGCGTGGGCCCTGATAAGTGGTGTTGTAGGAAGCCACTTTCGGCACTTCCAAAGAGCGGGAGGATTCGGTCGCGCAGCCCGCTAGCAAAGTGACGGAAAGGGCGACGGAACAGACGGCGAGTGATTTTTTCATTGGCATGCGATCTCTCCATGAGCATAAAACGGCGCGGGAGCAACCCGCGCCCGATGTTTCCATAACGAGCGTTGTCGCCGTTATGGAAGCGCCGCGATCCTGCCATGAATATGTAACAAATTACAACAAGATATCGGCATTAATGCCGCTATTAACATTGTTGTAACCTATTGTAATGCAATGGGTTGATATCGATTTTTTCTCTTATCCGCAGATTTTTTCACGATTGTATGTTTTTTAACTGGTTTATTGTTTTATCAACATTAAATTAATGAATTTTTATTCTGATTTTTTTGAATTAATCAGTTTACTGTATTGGGTAATGTAACGTTTTGCATCAGCTCCTCTGTTATACCGGGGTTCATGGCGGTTTGATGATCCGTTAAGGTAGTGAGAATTAGGTAACACTATCAACTAAATCTCATTTTTTATCGGTAGCTAATTGGGGATATCAATTGTGAACATCAGGGATTTCAGAGCATTGGCGCGCAATTTGGTCAGAGAATTCGGCATGTTGAACAAGCAGAGCAACGGCTCGCGCTTTTCGCCGCTGCAGATCCATCTGATGATCGAAGTCAGCGAGCAGCCGCTGGGCGTCACCGAGCTGGCGGCCCGGCTGTGCATCGACAAGGCCAGCGCCAGCCGGGCGCTGCGCAGCCTGGTGGCCGCCGGCGTGATAGAAACGGTGGATCATCCGGATGACAGGCGGCACAACCTGCATCGGCTGAGTAAACAGGGCGGCAAGGCGCTGGCCGGCATCGAGAACGACGCCGACGGCTTTATGCAGGCGGCGCTGGCGCAGTTGGATGACGATGAGCTGGCGAGCACCACTGCGGCGATGAAAAAGATGACCGCGGCGCTGCGGAGCGCACGCAAACAGCGCGACGCCAATCTGCGGGTGCGGCCGATCGCCGAGCGCGACGATGCGGCGATGGCGGCGATCATTCGCGAGGTGTTTCGCGAGTACGGCATGGACAAGATGGAAGGCGTCAGCCTGCACGATCCCGATCTCGATCGGCTGACCGGCCTGTATCGCGACAACGGCGGCCGCTACTGGGTGCTGGAGCGGGACGGGCAGGTGGTGGGGGGCGTCGGCATGGCGCCGCTGGCCGGCGAAGAGCCCGGCTATTGCGAGCTGCAGAAACTGTTCTTCAAACCCGGCGCGCGCGGGTTGGGCATGGCGCGCTATATGGTGGTGCAGGCGCTGAAGGCGGCCCGGGCGGCAGGGTATCGCTATTGCTATCTGGAAACCACCGAACAATTGAAAGAGGCGATCGGGTTGTATTACGCGTTGGGTTTCACGCTGCTGACGGAACGGCGCGGCAATACCGGCCACCACGGCTGCAATGTGTGCATGCTGAAAAATCTGCAGAACGACGATATGTGAGCGGTTTCAAGGTTAACGCCCGCGCCTTGTGTCACCCTGTTAACCGTTTGATAACAATCACAACGTTTTATCAGGGAGAAGAACTATGTTGGGGGATCCCATGGCGCTGTCTGCGCTGGTCACGCTGGTGGTCATCGCGCTATGGGCCAGCGCCCGTTTGCCGGAGTATTTGGTCGCGTTGCTGTTCTTTGCGGCGGTGATGGTATTGCAGCTGGCGCCCGCCGCGGTGACCTTTTCCGGTTTCGCGTCTTCCGCATTCTGGCTGGTGCTCAGCGGTTTCGTGTTGGGCACCGCCATCCGCAGCACCGGCTTGGCGGATCGCCTGGCCAACCGACTCTTGCCGCATCTGGCCGGTTCCTGGCCGCGCCTGGTGGGCGGCGTGGTGGCGATAAGCTACGCGTTAGCGTTTGTCATGCCCTCCAACATGGGGCGGATTACGCTGCTGATGCCGATCGTCATGGCGTTGGCCGAGCGCGCCGGTCTGACTGAAGGCTCGCGCGGCCGCATCGGTTTGGCGCTGGCGGTGGGGTTCGGCACCTTCCAGCTTTCCGCCAGCATCCTGCCGGCCAACGTGCCTAACCTGGTGATGAGCGGCGCGGCAGAAAGCGCCTACGGCAGCCACTTCGCTTATCTCTCTTATCTGCTGTTGCACGCTCCGGTGCTCGGGGTGGCCAAAGGCGCGCTGCTGACGCTGTGCATCTGCGGCCTGTTCCGTGCCCGGCCGCAGCCGGTGGCGACCGAGGCGGGGCAAACGCCGCTCAGTGCCGCCGAGTGGCGGCTGATCGCGCTGTTGGGCATTACGGTGCTGCTGTGGATGACCGACAGCTGGCACGGCATCGCCCCCGCCTGGATAGGGTTGGCGGCGGCCTGCTTCTGCCTGTTGCCGCGCATCGGTTTTCTCAACGGCGAGCAGTTCGCCGCCGGGGTCAACGTGCGCACCTGTATTTACGTGGCGGGGATCCTGGGGCTGACTGCATTGGTCAGCCACTCGGGGCTCGGCGATCGGTTGGGCGGCGCGCTGCTGGCGATGATGCCGGATCTGCACGGCAAACCGTTTGCCGCATTCGGTTCGCTGGTGGGGATCACCGCGCTGTTGAATTTCGTGGTGACCGCCAACGGCGTGCCGGCGCTGTTTACCCCGCTGGCGCAGGCGTTGTCCGCAGGCAGCGGCTTGCCGCTGCTGACGGTGCTGATGACCCAGGTGATCGGTTACGCCACGCCGCTGTTGCCGTATCAGGCCTCGCCGATCGTGGTGGCGATGGGGATGGGCAAAGTGCCGGCGCGCGAAGGGCTAAAGCTGTGCCTGCTGTTGGCCGCGCTCAGCTTCGCACTGCTGGTGCCGTTGGACTATCTGTGGTTCAGGCTGCTGGGGTGGATCCCGTAAACAGCCCCGCGCCGCCGGCAAAACAGTCTTCGTCCAGCGTCAGGGTGGCGATTTTATGCACCGGTCCGCGCATGCTGACCTGAAAATCGCCGCTGAAGGCGATCTGCAGTTCGCCGCCCGGCATCCGCACACTAACCCGCTCGCCGACTCGTCCCAACTTGCGCATCACGCTGGCGGCGGCGCAGCTGCTGCTGCCGGAGGCGAGGGTAAAGCCGGCGCCGCGCTCCCAGATGCCGATGCGCAGCGTCTGGCGATCGACCACTTCCACCAGTTGTACATTGGTGCGTTTCGGGAACAGCGGATGGCGCTCAATCTGCGGTCCGAGCCGATGCACCTGCGCCAGATCCAGTTTTTCCACCGGCACCACGCAGTGCGGGTTGCCCATCGACACCAGCGAAACGCTTAACGTCTCCTCCTTCAGGGGCAGCGGATAGTTCAGCGCCTCCGGCAGATCGATCAAGGCCGGCAGCGCCGCCGGGCTGAAATTGGCGCGCCCCATCTCCACGGTTATCTGATGCGCGTCTTCCGCCACCTGGCAACGCACGTCGCCGCCGGCGGTGTGCACCAGAAACGGCTGATGCGCCACGCGCTTGCTGTCGAACAGATACCGCGCGTAGATACGCAAGCCGTTGCCGCTTTTCTCCGCTTCGGAGCCGTCCGGGTTGATGATGCGCAGGGTGGTATTGACGGCGTCGCCGCTGTCGATCAGCAGGCCGTCGGAACCGATGCCGTAATGCGGGTGGCACAGCAGGCGGATCTGTTCCAGGCTCAGGCGATCGGCGACCAAACGGTGGCATACCAGGTAGTCGTTGCCCAGACCGTGATATTTGTGAAACAGCAGGGGAGTCATGGCGTTGCTCGGCTCAGCGGGAAGAGGTCGCTACAGCTTACAACAGAACGTTGGCGTTAAAGCAAACAAAAGGCGGCCTGAGCCGCCCTTTTGCACGATTGCCGATCCGGCCATTAATTGTAGATGATCGCGGTGCCGTGCAGTTTGTTGTCACCGGTAGTGGCGATGATCTGGAAGGATTTGGCGCCCGCCGCGTCGGCTTTGGCCGCCAGTTTGTTTTCCAGGCTGCTCAGGTCGGACGCGCCGCTGACGGTAACGACGCCGGCTTTTTGCAGGTCGGCGGGTTGCGTGTTAACCAGTTCGGCGGCGAAGCTGCCGAAGGAGGCGGAAGCCAGTGCGATGGCTGCGATGGTCATTTTCAGGTTTTTCATGGTCTTATTTCCTATCAGTGTTCTTTACGATGTTTGTTTTGTAAGGTCGTTAAATTAATTAACGATCGATAATTTAATGTTAGATGCCGGTTTGACGGATTGCAAGTATTTTTTTAATGCTCGTTAATTAATTTTTTTACGCCCTGGCGTTGTGAGCAATAAGGATATGCAGTCCACAGGTTTAATGCTTTGTTATTGATAGATTTCTGCAGTGCCATGCAGCTGGTTGTTGCCGCCGGCGCTGGTGATGCGGAAGGATTTGGCGCCGGCCTGATCGGCTTTGGCGGCCAGGCTGTTTTCCAGCGAGGTCAAATCGGACGCGCCGCTGACGGTGATGACGCCCACTTTTTGCTGGTCGGCCGGTTGGCTAGTGACCAAATCGGCGGCGAAGCTGCCGAAGGAAACGCTGGCCAGAGTGAGGGCGGCTAAGGTTAATTTTAAGTTTTTCATAATGTTAATTCCTTTCCGATAACGGTCAATAGAGGGTTTTAATCCGCTTCGCTAATTTATATTAACGATCGATAACTAAATGCTAATCGGTTCTCGACCAGCGCGCAATATTTTTTTATAATGATCGTTAAGTTATTTGTGCTAACCCTGCCGTGGAGCGGGATAGGAGAGGAACGATGAGCATCAATGAAGCGGTCTGCGGCAAAAAAAGCCGTGGCAGACCGAAACAATTTGATCGCGACCGGGCGTTGGAAAGCGCGCTCGATCTGTTCTGGCGGCACGGTTATGAAGCCACCTCGCTGGCCGATCTGGTGGAAGTGACCGGCGCCAAGGCGCCGACGCTGTATGCGGAATTCGGCAACAAAGAGGGGATGTTCCGCGCGGCGGTGGAACGCTATCTGCAAAAATACACCACCTGTACCAACCAACTGTTGGAACAGGATGTGCCGGTGGCCGAGATCGTCGAGGCTTACGTGCGCTCTTCCGTCGAAGTGTTCACCGACCCCGATACGCCGTCAGGCTGTTTTATGGTGTGCGCCTCCGCGGCGCTGTCGTCCGCTTCCGACGACGTCGCCCAGATGCTGCGCAAAAAACATCATGCCCAGGAAGCGGCGCTGAAGGCCTGCTTCGATCGCAAGGTGCAGCAGGGCGAGCTGCTGGCGAAAACCGATACCGCGCTGCTGGCGAAATACGTGATTTGCACCATTGAAGGCATGTCGGTGCAGGCGCGAGAAGGGGCAAGCCGGGACGATCTGTTGCGGTTGCTGGAGGCGCTGATGCTGGTGTGGCCGCGGCTCAGCCAGATTGGCAATAAGGTGTAGAAACAGGCCCGGTTTTTACCGCAATGCTGATCAGTTAATCCTGAGTGGCATTTTTTTATCCAGCTTCTGGGCGTTCTGTGCAGGGGAATTGCCGTAAATGTCCTGCATTTCTCTATGGCCAACATGAACGGCAATTGGAGGGGCCGATGGCGCGGCCCCTCCACCCGCGCCTTTGCTTAACACCGTCTGTCCGCTATGCGGATACCCTCGCCGCGCCTGCATTGTCTGGCGGGTCGGCTGCGACAAACGTCCCTGTTAGTCTCGCCTCAACCGGCCTTCCCTGGCCGGTTGCCCCTGACAACGCCGTCTTGCTCGGCAGCCGGTGATGCGCGCCCAAGGTCAACACCTGAGCTGGCAGCTACCGGGAAATCTGTCGCTTATGAGGTTGTGGTAGAGAAGTTGGAGATGAGCACGGTGTTGGGCGCCCTTGAAGACGCCGAACGCAGACGTAGCGCATTAGGCGAAACCGCCATGGACGGCGGTTTCAGGTGAGACAGGCAGGGACGCCTGTCGCAACCGGCCTCAATGCGCTATGGCGGAGGGAGGGGAGTTGGCAAAGCCAACCGTCTGACAGGGCAAAGGCGCGGGTTGCCAGGGGCCGCGCCTTCGGCCCCTGGCTCGGTCGAGGTGTGGGAGCCACATGGGGCATCTCACTTTTATCGACCGAAAATTTCACGAACGCCTGCATAAAAACGCTAACTGACCAGCATTACGGTTTTTACCGGGCCGTATACAGCGTCACTGGTTGACCGGGATCACCGCGCCCTGGTATTTCTCGCGGATAAAGTCTTGAATCGGCTTGGAGTGCAGCACTTTCACCAGCGCCACGATCTCCGGCTTGTTCACGTCGGCTTTGTGCACGGTGATGATGTTGGCGTACGGGTTGTTTTCGCCGCTTTCGACCGCGATCGGATCCTTGGTCGGATTCAGCCCGGCGTCGATGGCGTAGTTGGCGTTGATCACCACGGCGTCACCTTCGTTGTTGTTGTACATCTGCGGCAGCAGCGCGCCTTCAACGTTAGCCTGGAACTTCAGGTGTTTCGGGTTTTCCACCACGTCGGCGATGCGTGCATCCACCTTGCTCACCCCTGGCTTCAGCTTGATCACGCCTTCCCGTTCAAAGATTGACAGAATGCGGCCTTCTTCCGCCACCGCGTCGCGCATGATGATTTTGCCGTTTTCCGGCAGATCTTTCAGGCTCTTGTACTTCTTCGAGTAGATGCCGATAGGCTCAATATGGATCGCGCCGGCGCTGACGAAGTCGTAGCTCTTGTCGTCGGCGTGGTCTTTCAGCACCGAGTTCAGGTAAGGCACGTGCTGGAAGTAGTTGGCGTCGATGTCGTGGCTGGCCAGCGCGGTGTTCGGCAGGATGTAGTCCTGGAAGCGCTTGATCTGCAGATCGATGCCTTCCTTCGCCAGTATCGGTTTGGCCTGTTCGAGGATCTCGGCGTGCGGCACGTTGGAGGCGCCAACCACCAGCTTGGTCGCCGCGGCGGCGCCGTAAGAGGCGAGGGTGGCGACAGAGGCGAAAGCCAACATCAGTAGGTGCTTTTTCATCATCGTTTTCCTTGGTTAATTAACGTTTATCGAGCGTTCTTGTCAGGGTGTCGCCAATGAACTGAATGACGAAAACGATCAGCAGGATCGTCAGCGTCGCCACCAGCGTCACGTCACTGTGGTTGCGTTGGAAGCCTTCCAGATAGGCCAGGTTGCCCAGGCCGCCGGCGCCGATCACCCCGGCCATCGCGGTGTAGCTCACCAGCGCGATCAGGGTAACGGTGATGCCGGAAACCAGCGCCGGCGAGCTCTCCGGCAGCAAGACGCGGAAAATCAGGGTGCGGTTTTTGGCGCCCATCGAGCGCGCCGCTTCGATTACCCCTTTGTCGACCTCGCGCAGCGCGATCTCCACCAGCCGGGCGTAGAACGGCGCGGCGCCGACGATCAGCGCCGGCAGGGCGGCGTCCGCACCGAGAATGGTGCCGATCAGCGACTTGGTGAACGGGATCAGCAGCACGATCAGAATGATGAACGGAATAGAGCGGAAGACGTTGACCAGCACAGAGATCAGCGAGTAGACCGCCCGGTTCTGCAACAGCTGGCCCTTCGAGGTTAAAAACAGCAGCACGCCGAGCACGATGCCCAGCACCAGCGTGGCCAAACCGGCGATGCCGGTCATGTACAGCGTTTCCCAGGTGGCGTCCCACAGTTGGTCCAGACGCAGGTGGGGGAACAGGGATTCAATCATGTTGGATAACCTCGACGGCGATGTCTCTTTCGTTCAGCAGGCTGAGCATGTCGGCGACGTGTTGTTCGTTGCCTTCGGCGTGGATGTACAGTTCGCCGAACGAACCGTTGAGGGTGTGGCTGATCTTGCCGTGCAGAATGTTGACGGTGAGTGGGTAGCGCCGAATCACCTCGGCGATCACCGCCTGATGAGTTTGTTCGCCGACGAAGGTCAGCTTGAAGATCGCCCCCGGCAGGTGGGCGGTGAGCTGCGGGTTGAAGCTCTCAGCCGTGTCCGCATACTGCGACACCTGTTTGACGAACTGCCGAGTGATCGGCTGCTGTGGCCGGGTGAACACCTCGAGCACCGGCCCCTCTTCGACGATGCGGCCGTTTTCCATTACCGCCACGCGGTGGCAGATTTTGCGCACCACGTGCATTTCGTGGGTGATCAGCACGATGGTCAATTTCAGCTGGCGATTGATGGCCAGCAGCAGGTCGAGAATGGCGTCGGTGGTTTGCGGATCGAGCGCCGAGGTGGCCTCGTCGCACAGCAGCACGCTCGGGTTATTGGCCAGCGCGCGGGCGATACCGACGCGCTGTTTCTGGCCGCCGCTGAGCTGCGACGGGTAGGCGTTTTCGCGCCCCTGCAGGCCAACCAGCGCGATCAGTTCCGCCACGCGCGGCGCAATCTGCGCCTTGGGGACGCCGGCTATCTGCATGGAAAAAGCGATGTTTTGGCTGACGGTGCGCGACCACAGCAGGTTGAAGTGTTGGAACACCATGCTGATTTTCAGCCGCGCCTGGCGCAGGTGGCTGCCTTTGGCGCGGGCGATATCGAATCCGCCCACGTCAATGCGGCCGCTGGTGGGCTTTTCCAGGCCATTGAGCAGGCGGATCAGCGTGCTTTTGCCGGCGCCGCTGTAGCCGATGATGCCGTAAATTTGCCCGGCTTCTATCGCCAGGCTGACGTCGTCAACCGCCACGACGCGGCCCTGTGCGCTGTCAAAAGTTTTGCAAACGTTCGAAAGAACGATCATAGCGAAGCGGATCCTTATTGATACATCACAGCATTCCGTCCGGGGCGCGTCGCGCCGGACAAGGATCGTTCGGCTTTTCGGCGGGGCACAACCCGGCGGGAAGTGACGGACGGAACCTCTGTTGCGGGTGAATACCGGGCAATCCTACCGAGGGTTGATAGTGACAGGAAGAATGTAAAATCTATTACTTATTCTGATTTGATATATTAGGCGGCGGGTGAGAGAAGGGGGAGAAAACCGGCCGCAGGGCGGCCGGCGGGGGCGGACTAGCGTTTTTCCAGCTTCATGTGCAGCAGCGGGAACGGGTTGCCCTGGCCGTCGAGCGGTGAGCGGCCGGTGATGACAAAACCGTAGTGGCGGTAGAAGCCGCTGGCCTGCGGATTTTGCTCGTTCACGTCCAGCTGCAGCTCATCGTGCAGCGTTTCCGCGTGGGTGAGCAGCGCTTTGCCCACGCCTTTGCCGCGCTGATCGGCATCGATAAACAGCATCTCCACCTTGTTGCCGTTCAGACCGATAAAGCCGCAGGGATGCCCCGGCTGCTCTTCGGCCACCCAAACGTTGACCGCCGGCAGGTAGTCGTTCAGCACCAGCGGGAACAGCTGTGCGATGTTGTCTTCGGTTAAAAAGTGGTGAGTGGCGCGCACCGAACGCAGCCAGATATCTGCCAATTGCGCGTTGTCTTCCGCCGCGCGTGCTCTGATGGTAATCATCGAACTCTCTGCTATCTAAGTTGAAGGAAAAGAAACTAGATAGAGGTTTTGTGGGGTTAGTGCCGAATTAACGTGGGTTAACGCCCTGCAAAGCGCCTCTGCAGTGGATCGAATAGGCCCGCCTGGTTGCAAGCGGTATAACAACTGTAATTCAGTAAGTTAAAGCTTTCAACCGCCGCAGGGCGCAATGAGGCGCTCGCCGCGTGATACACTGGCCGCTGAATGAGCAAGAGGGCGGCAGGATGGAAGCGGTACGCGCAGCGATAGAAAAACAGGTGCTCAGCCTGACCGGGTTGGCGCTCGGCGGCGTCGATTTCGAGAATCCGCCCGGCGATCCGGGGCTGTTCGGCCCGCAGTCGGTCATCTGGCAGGTACACCGCGATTTCACCCCGATGCTGTGCGGCGGCGTCAGCGCCTTGCTGTTGCAAATGCTGCACCCGTTGGCGCTGGCCGGCGTATGGGATCACTCCAACTTCCGCGACGATATGATTGGCCGCCTGCGCCGCACCAGCCAGTTCGTGTCGGTCACCACCTTCGGCCCGACCGCCGAGGCGGAGCGGCTGATCGCCAAAGTCAAAGCCATCCACCTGCGGGTGACCGGCGTCGGCAGCGACGGCACGCCCTATGCCGCCAGCGATCCGGCGCTGCTGACCTGGGTGCACGTGGCGGAGAGCAGCCGTTTTCTGGCCAGCCACCTGCGCTACCGCAACCCGCATCTTTCCCGCGATTTGCAGGATCAATACTATCGCGAAGCGGCGCGCGTGGCCGCCGCGCTGGGGGCGACCGCTATCCCTCAGTCCTGCGCGGAGGTAGACGACTATCTGCAGGCGATGCGGCCGCAGCTGGTCTGTGACGAACGCACCCAAGAGGTGGCGCGCATTCTGCTGAAGGCGCCGGCGCCGAGCGCGTTGGCGCGCCCGCTCGGCGGGGTGGTGATGCAGGCGGGCATCGATCTGTTGCCTGATTGGGCGCAGCGGCAGTTCGGCTTTCATCCGGGCGCGTTGCGGCGGCGGCTGGTGCGAACGGGGGCTGCAGGCCTCGGCAAAGTGCTGGGCGCGTCGATGCGCAACGGTTCCTATCAGCGCGCGGTGCGGCGCATCACTCAGGCGTCATGAGCCGCAGCCGCTATAATTAACCTTTGTTTATCTTCGTTTACGGCCGTTTTTGAGACTTTTACGGGTGATCCGGCCAGTAATGCGTTTTACACTTGAGGGCAAAGCCACATTCCATTTTTTGCGCGCAGCCGATTCTGCCGCGCCCTGACCCTATTGAGGTGATATGAACGAGTCATACGTACTTGCTGAAGTCAGCAATGAGAACCAGACGCTGGTCGCGGTGGTTCAGCAAGGGAGCAGGGCAGCCTATTTTTACATCTATCCCGCCGAAGCCTACAGCGATCGCTATCAGGTGCGCGCCTGCTGGCTGCGCAATCTGGCCGCCGCGCCGCTGCAGGAAGATCGCGCCGCGCTGGAGCAGGGGCAACCGCCGATGCTGGCGGCGGAATTTTGCCGCAACCTGGAAGGGGAAGCGCCGCTGAACCCGGAAGGGCTGATGGTGGTGTGGAGCGAAAGCGACGACGGCGCGGCCCTGTGGTATTACGGCCAACTGCTGGCGGTGATCCCCGGCTGGAGCCTGTATATCGACCATTCGGTGTGCTATTCGGCCAGCTGCATCAAGGAGAGCCCGTTGGCCTATCCGCTCGGTTCGGCCTCGACCAACACGCAATATGCGCAGGCGGAAAGCACCCGCCAGTTTTGGCGCAGCTGGCAGCGTGAAGAGGGCAATCCGTGGCCGAAGATGCAGCGCGATTTTCAGGCGCGCTATGAGCAGCATTTCGGCCCTTCGGTAAAATACTATGCCATCGATCAGGGCAAGTGGCCGCCGATGGCCATCACTCAGCACGAGCGCGACGGCATCTATTACTTCCTCACCATGGGCGTCAGCATTCGGCCGATGCCGTGGGTGGAGATCCTGTTCAACGATGAGGCTTCGCGCTATCGCCGCATGGAGATGGCGATCGCCATCGACAGCCAATACATGACCGAAGACAACGCGGTGCAGATGGCCAGCGCGCTGGCCGGTTTCGCTCACGCCCCTTGGGCGCGGCTGACCTGGATCGGCGAAGGGCATACGCTGGAGTCCGACGTGGCGCCGTTGGGCTATGAAGGCTATATTTTATCGTCGTCCTTCTACCCGCATCACGCGCACCTGACGTTGCCTCAGCAGTATGGCGACCCGGTGAACCTGTTCTGGGCCAGCCCGGTGTTTACCGCCGAGCGCCAGCTGGCGCACGCCACGCCGAACGGCGGGCACGATCTGGTGCACAGGCTGCGCGAGCAGGGCGTCGACCATATTTTCCGCCCGCGCCAGCCGGTGTGCTGACGCGACTTGTCTTGTCTTCTCTTCGGGAGCCGCCATGACCAGCGCGCTGTTGATTATCGATGTGCAGGAAGGGTTGTTTACGCCGCCGCCGGCGGATGCCGCGGGCACCGTTGCGCGCATCAACCAACTGAGCGAGCGCGCCCGCCAGGCGGGTGTGCCGGTGATCGTGATTCAGCACCATACGCCGGACGACGAACTGCCGCACGGCAGCGCCGCCTGGCAAGTGCTCGCGGCGCTGAAGGTGGCGCCGGGCGACCATCGGGTGGATAAAACCACGCCGGACTCGTTCCTGCGCACTTCGCTCGGCGCGTTACTGATCGCCAACGGCGTATCGCAGTTGGTGGTTTGCGGCTACTCCACGCCGTTTTGCATCGATACCACGGTGCGCAGCGCGGCGGCGCACGGTTATCCGGTGACGTTGGCGGCGGATGCGCATACCTGCCACGACAAATCCTATGCCGACGGTTTGCTGATCCGTACCCACCATAACGAGACGTTGTCGAATATCGACAGCTTCGGCGTGCCGATCCGCGCCGTGCCCGCGGCGGACATCGTGTTCTGAGTACGGAAAACGGGGGCCAACGCCCCCGTTCGTTATTTCAGGCCCGCTCGTCGCGCCGCTACCTTGGCCAGCGCCGCCCAGTCCAGATCTGCATCCCCCTGCGCCATCGCGTCGAGGAAATTGTCTTTCAGCACCCCGGCGAACGGCATCGGCGTATGGCTGTCGGCGCCGGCGGCTAGCGCCAGCCCGACGTCCTTCAGCCCCAGCGCCAGCCGGAATCCGGCGGGTGAATACTTCTCGGCGGCGATCAGCGCGCCATAGCCCTGATAGGCCGGGGCGGCGAAGACGGTGCCGCTCAGCATCTGCAGGTAGTCGGCGCCGGAAACGCCGTAGTTGCGCACCAGCGCGCTGCCTTCCGCCATCGCTTCAATGGCGCTGGCCAGCGTAAAGTTGGTGGCGATTTTGACCACGTTGGCCTGCGCCGGATCGGCGCCGAAGTGCCAGGTTTTTTGGCCGAGGGCATCGAACAGCGGCTGCGCTTGCTTCAGCCGCTCGCTATCGCCGGCCGCCAGAATATTCAGCTTGCCGGCGGCGGCCACGTCGACCCGGCCCAGCACCGGCGCGGCGAGATAACCGATGCCGTGTTCCGCATGCAGCGTCGTCAGGCGTTTGGCGAGTTCGACCGAGATAGTCGCCATATTGATATGCAGCGCGCCCGGTTTCATCCGCTGCAGCAACCCGCTGTCCACCACCACCTGTTGCGTGGCGGCATCGTCGGCCAGCATGGTGATCAGCACGTCGGCATCGGCCAACTGCTCCGGCCGTTCGGCCTGCCGCGCGCCGGCGCTGACCAGCGGCTGCGCCGCCTGCGGCGAGCGGTTCCATACCGTTAAGGTGAAGCCCGCCTGCAACAGGTTGGCCGCCATGGCGCTGCCCATCCTACCCAGTCCGGCAAATCCGATCTTCATCATGCGCTCCTTTTTCAGGTTGAAGGTTTTACCCTAGCGCGCCGGGCCAGGAACGCAAATGCCGGAGTGTAACGCCGTCTTACGCGCCGGCGGCGGGCTATTGACGCGCTGCCGCTGCGGGTATACCTTGATGGCATGAATATATCGATGCACTCCACCCACAATCAGTCATGGTGGCGCCTCTTCTGAGGCGGCACGAGTATTCACATCTCTTTTTAATGCCGCCGGTTTGGCGGCATTATTTTTTGTGGCGTTGATCCGGCGGTCTACAGACCTTCAGGAGCACTGTCATGAGCTACACCATTCTTACCGGCGATCGCGCCACCGGCCCACTGCATTTAGGTCACTTCGTCGGCTCGCTGCGCCAACGCGTCGAACTGCAGCACCAGCATAACCAAACGGTGATGGTGGCGGATCTGCAGGGCCTGACCGACAACGGCAACAACCCGCAAAAAATCAGCGCCAACGTGCTCAACGTCGTGGCCGACTATCTGGCGGTCGGCATCGATCCGCACAAGACTACGATCTGCCTGCAGTCGGCGCTGCCGGCGTTGGCCGAGTTGACGATGTACTACCTTAATCTGGTCAGCGTGGCGCGGCTGGAACGCAACCCGACGGTGAAAAGCGAAATCGCCGAGAAGGATTTCGCCCGCAGCCTGCCGGCCGGTTTTTTGATCTATCCGGTCAGCCAGGCGGCGGACATCACCGCCTTCGGCGCCACCCACGTGCCGGTCGGCGAGGATCAGCTGCCGATGCTGGAGCAAACCAATGAGATCGTGCGGCGTTTCAACCACATCGTCGGCCAACCGATATTAACGGAGTGCCAGCCGCTGTTGAGCAACGTCGGGCGTCTGCCGGGGCTGGACGGGCAGGGCAAGATGTCGAAATCGCGCGGCAACGCCATCCAGCTTGGCGCCGGCGCCGACGAGGTGCATAAGGCGGTGATGAGTATGTTCACCGACCCCGGCCATCTCAACGTCAGCGATCCCGGCCGGGTGGAGGGCAACATGGTGTTCACCTACCTGGACGCCTTCTGCGAAGACGCCGCGCTGGTGGCGGATCTGAAGGCGCACTATCGGCGCGGCGGGTTGGGGGACGTGAAAATCAAACGGCTGCTGGAGGATTGCCTGCAGAGCCTGCTTGAGCCGATCCGCACCCGCCGCGCCGAGTTCATCGCCGATAAAGGCGAGCTGACGCGCATCCTGCAGCACGGCACCCGCCGCGCGCATCAGGTCAGCCAGCAGACGCTGCAGCAGGTCAAGGCGGCGCTGGGGCTGGACTTCTTTAGCCTGGAATGATGCGCACGCCGGGGCGGCACGCGTCACGCCCCGGCCATAAAACCATCATCCCACTGTCATAAACTTATCCGTTAATAGGTGCCCATAATGATTAGCCACTGAAACCAGAGAAATCATATGGCTCAGGCACTGTTAAAATTGGCGCAGCACGACTTTCCAGGGCAGCACGCCGCCGCATCCCGCAAAGTGTTATCGGTCAAGGGGCTCGGCAAGGCCTACAAAGCGCAGCAGCGCGTGCTGGATGACATCAATTTCGATCTGCACGCCGGCGAATTCGTGGCGGTGATCGGCCGCTCCGGCGCAGGCAAGTCCACGCTGCTGCATACCCTCAACGGCACCATTCCTTCCAGCTGCGGCGAGATGCTGCACTTCGAAGACGATGGCGTGGCGCAGGATATCGCCCAGCTTGCCGGCCGCCAGATGCGCCAATGGCGCGCGCGCTGCGGCATGATCTTCCAGGACTTCTGCCTGGTGCCGCGGCTGGACGTGATGACCAACGTGCTGCTGGGGCGCCTGAGCCACACCTCCACCCTGAAATCCTTCTTCAAACTGTTCGATGACGCCGACCGCGCTCGCGCCATCGAGCTGTTGCAGTGGCTCAACATGCTGCCGCACGCGCTGCAGCGCGCCGAGCACCTCTCCGGCGGCCAGATGCAGCGCGTCGCCATCTGCCGCGCGCTGATGCAGAACCCGCAAATCCTGCTGGCTGATGAGCCGGTGGCGTCGCTCGATCCGAAAAACACCCGCCGCATCATGGACGCGCTGCAGAAAATCAGCGAAGACGGCATCGCGGTGATGGTGAACCTGCACTCGGTCGAACTGGTGAAAGAGTATTGCTCGCGGGTGATCGGCATCGCCCACGGGAAGATCGTGTTTGACGGGCATCCTTCGCAACTGAACGAACGGATCCTGCACCAGCTGTATGGCGAAGAAGCCAATCAGATCCATTGAAGCACTTTTGACCTTTACCCTTTACACACAAGGCACACCTAATGAAAAAAGTATTGAGTCTGACCACCCTGATGGCCGGCGCGATGATGGTATTTAATGCTGCCGCAGCGGATGCGCCGAAAGAGCTGAACCTGGGCATTCTCGGTGGCCAGAACGCCACCCAGCAGATCGGCGATAACCAGTGCGTGAAGCAGTTCCTGGACAAGGAGCTGAACGTCGATACCAAGCTGCGCAACTCGTCCGACTATTCCGGTGTGATCCAGGGCCTGCTGGGCGGCAAGATTGACCTGGTGCTGAGCATGTCGCCGTCGTCGTTCGCTTCGGTCTACATCAAGGATCCGAAAGCGGTGGACATCGTCGGCATCGCGGTCGACGACGTCGACCAGTCGCGCGGCTACCACTCGGTGGTGGTGGTGAAGGCCGGCAGCCCGTACCAGAAACTGGAAGATCTGAAGGGCAAGGCCATCGGCTTCGCCGATCCGGATTCCACCTCCGGCTTCCTGATCCCGAACCAGGCGTTTAAAAAGCTGTTCGGCGGCACGGTCGACAAAAAATACAACAACACCTTCTCCAGCGTCACCTTCTCCGGCGGCCACGAGCAGGACATCCTCGGCGTGCTGAACGGCCAATTCGAAGGCGCGGTGACCTGGGCGTCGATGATCGGCGACTACAACACCGGCTACACCAGCGGCGCGTTCACCCGCATGATCCGCATGGATCACCCGGACCTGATGAAGCAGATCCGCATCATCTGGCAGTCGCCGCTGATCCCGAACGGCCCGATCCTGGTAAGCAACTCGCTGCCGGCCGACTTCAAGGCCAAAGTGGTTACCGCCATCAAGAAGCTGGATAAAGACGATCACTCGTGCTTTATCAAAGCGATGGGCGGCAAGCAGCACATCGGCGACACCACCCTGGCGGAATATCAGAACATCATCGATATGAAGCGCGAGCTGACCAAAGGCGACCGTTAATTCCCGGCTGCCTCGGCTGTCCGAATGAAGGGGTTCAGCATGCTGAACCCCTTGTTCCATCAAGATGGAAGACCTCTTTTGAATACCGATTTCGCACACTATTACCAACGGATCCGCAGCAAGCAAAAGCGCGAAGCGCTGCTGTGGTCGCTCGGGCTGGTGGTGCTGTACCTGGGCGCCGGCAATCTCGCCGAGTTCAACCTGCACACCGTCTGGGTGTCCATTCCGCATTTCTTCGACTACCTGGCTGAAACCGTCCCGACGTTGCACTGGAACCTGCTGTTCGCCGACGGGCGCACCGAGGGTTCGCTGGCCTACTGGGGCTATCGCCTGAACATCCAGCTGCCGCTGATCTGGGAGACTCTGCAACTGGCGCTGGCGGCGACCATTTTCTCGGTGCTGGTGGCGACCGTGCTGGCGTTTCTGGCGGCCGGCAATACCTATACGCCGGCCTCGGTACGGCTGGCGATCCGCACGCTGGTGGCGTTCTTGCGCACCATGCCGGAGCTGGCGTGGGCGGTGATGTTCGTGATGGCGTTCGGCATCGGCGCCATTCCCGGCTTCCTGGCGCTGGCGCTGCACACCATCGGCAGCCTGACCAAGCTGTTCTACGAATCGATCGAAACCGCCTCCAACAAACCGGTGCGCGGGCTGGCGGCCTGCGGCGCCACGCCGCTGCAGCGCATGCGCTTCGGCCTGTGGCCGCAGGTGAAGCCGGTGTTTCTCTCCTACAGCTTCATGCGGCTGGAGATCAACTTCCGCCAGTCGACCATTTTGGGGCTGGTGGGGGCGGGCGGCATCGGCCAGGAGCTGATGACCAACATTAAACTCGACCGTTACGATCAGGTCAGCATGACGCTGCTGCTGATCATCGTGGTGGTTTCCGTGCTCGACTACGTGTCGGGCGAGCTGCGCAAGCGCGTGGTGGAGGGGGCAAAATGACAGCGGGCACTCCGGCATCGGCGGAAACGCTGCGCCAGTTGAAACAGCAGCATCCGGCGATCTTCGCGCAGCAGGGGCGCTACCTGCGCACCGTCGGCCTGATCGCCTTGGCGATCGTGCTGTACTACGTGTTCTTCTTCCTGGTCTTCGGCATTAGCTGGCCGCAGTTTATCAACGGCTGCCAGCAGCTGGGGCGCTATTTCCTGCGCATGTTCGTCTGGCATGACTTCGCCAACTGGCCGTTCATGTACTACTTCCAGCAGATCGGCATCACCATCGCCATCGTGTTCGCCGGCACCATCACCGCGTCGCTGATCGCGCTGCCGCTGTCGTTCTTCGCCGCGCGCAACGTGATGTCGACGCCGCTGCTGCGGCCAATTTCGGTGCTGGTGCGCCGCTTGCTGGACGTGCTGCGCGGCATCGACATGGCGATCTGGGGGCTGATCTTCGTGCGCGCCGTCGGCATGGGGCCGCTCGCCGGGGTGTTGGCTATCGTGATGCAGGACGTCGGGCTGCTGGGTAAACTGTACGCCGAAGGCCATGAGGCGGTGGACAAGTCCCCCAGCCGCGGCCTGACGGCGGTGGGCGCCAACGGGTTGCAGAAGCACCGTTACGGCATTTTCACCCAGTCGTTCCCCACCTTCCTGGCGCTCAGCCTGTACCAGATCGAGTCCAACACCCGCTCAGCGGCGGTGCTGGGCTTCGTCGGTGCCGGCGGCATCGGCCTGGTGTATGCGGAGAATATGCGGCTGTGGAACTGGGACGTAGTGATGTTCATCACCCTGATCCTGGTGGTGGTGGTGATGATCATGGACAAGGTCTCGTCGATGCTGCGCAACAAGTACATCATCGGCGAAGATATCCCGCTGTATCAGCAAAAAAGCCAAATCGATTGAGAAACCCCTTGCCGATCCCTATACTGCCGCACATTCAAGGTGTGCGGCCATACCCGTCATACTTGGAGCTGCCTCTTTGTTGGCTGCATTTGCGCGCCCCGGTCACATAGTTAACTATGCTCCGGGGGCTTACAAATTTGCCGCCGCGATGCAACTCCAATTATTTTGGGTATGGGGCATTTTTTTACAATGCGCACGTCCCCGTTAGACAAGTAAAGGCAATGCAATCCCATGATGAACAACGACGTGCTGCGCAGCGTGCGCTATATGCTGAGCATTAACAACGCCAAAATGGTCGAGATTATCAAACTGGACGATTTCGAGGTGGCGGTGTCGGCGATGGACGCTTACGTGATCAAAGAAGGCGAGCCGGGCTACGAGAAGTGCCCGGACGAAGTGATGGCGCACTTCCTCAACGGCCTGGTGTTCTTCAAGCGCGGCAAAGACGACAAGTTCCCGGCGCCGGCGGTTGAGCTGCCGATCACCAATAACCTGGTGCTGAAAAAGCTGCGCGTGGCGTTCGAGCTGAAAGACACCGACATGCACCAGATTTTCACCGCGGTGGACTTCCGCATCTCCAAGCCGGAGCTGAGCGCGCTGTTCCGCAAAGAGGGCACCAAGAACTACCGCCCGTGCGGCGATCAGATGCTGCGCTACTTCCTCAAAGGGTTGGCGCAGCGCGTTCGCGGCGAGTAACGCGCAGCGTTCACCGAACATCAGGCGCAATCGCAAGGTTGCGCCTTTTTTATTGTCTCCTCCCTCCTACCTTTGTTGTACTGGCCCTCAGCCACCCGCCATCGATGGAGGGCGTGCCGCCCATCCGGTTACTTTTTTAGGGTTCGTTCAATTCAATGTCGATTGAAACGTAAAATCCAGAGGAGTAATTCAATGGCTCAAATGTCAAAAGAAGATCCGCAGCTCAACGCAAAAAATGTCGCCGCTCAGGTCAATGACGGCGGCGAATTCGCTGAGTATACCCCTGAGCAGTTCGGCGCCGTAGGCGATGGCCTGGCTGACGATCGAGACGCTGTTAGCGCCATGTTCGCTAAAGTGGCGATTGACGCCGCTAACTCGATGAAAAAACGCCAGGTCAGAATGGCGAATGTCTATCGGTTGACGTTGGGTTCGGCTTGGCAGTCTCTACAGATCCCCAGCAACTGCCATATTTATGGCGGTGGTGAAATTCACCTGGATGACGATACGCCTCAAATCAACATTTTTAATACCGTGGAACAGTCGAATTTCATCGTGGAAGATCTGAGGATCACGAGAAAGGTGACTCAGAAAGATGCAGATCCTATTTGGTGGTATGCCACTCGCGCGTGTACCGGCATGGCTTTCACCCGTTGTGAAAACTTCACCGTGAGAAATTGCGTCATCAGCATGCATACCGATGCTTTGGGCCTTTCTGACTGTACGTCAGTTACCCTTGAGAACAATTTACTTAAAGATCTGGGTGAAGAACCTATCGCCGTTCGTGGCGGACGCCATATTACAATCCAGAATAACGAACTGACGAATCACCAAGGTGACGGGATCTTGCTGAAAACGGGCGTGAACCGAGATGCTTATGACATCTTGATTGTGAACAATCATATTCATGATGGACATAAACCCGCTAAACCCGCTGGGGCCGGGCATACGCAAAGAGGGGGCGGGGTGACATTGAATAATGAAGTGACCGGCACGCCTCATTCATTCACTAACCTGACCGTTGCCAATAACCATATTGTTAATACCAGCTATGGCATCTCGCTGGGTGGAATCAGTGACATTAATATCTCTAATAACTACATCAAAACGATCGAAAGGTTCGGCATTCAGATCGACTATTCCTTAGTGAATAACCCCACCAAAATCCCTACGAATAATTCACGAATTATCGGGAATCACGTTGAAGATACCGTTGAGAATGGCATCGACTATCACGGCAATAACGATATTTCTGTCGCTGAGTCCGTTATCGCAGATAATTTTTTAAATTTCTGCGGCACCTCCAATTCCTCGGCCTTCAATGGCATTGCCGCAACGGAGGCGACCCTCTCAGGCAATATTATCAATAATTGCAAGGTTGCCCTGTTCACCAATAGCTGCGTGATGACCGGCAACAAGATAACCAACTCCGGATGGACCAGCAGCCAGGTATGGATCAAGCTGTACGGCGACCGTACGGTGTTTTCCGGCAATCGGGTCACGGACTCTGGGTTTGGTTATATCCGTTTCTTGAATGGGAAAAACGCCATTATTGAAGGGAATGTGATTAAACTTGCTTCTCCCGCTCGGGCGCTGGAGTTAGGCGGGGCATTTGACGAAACGACTCTCATTGGCAAGAACGTCTGGGATTGCGCTTTTAAACCGATTCTCTCTACGCTTGCAGGGGTAACGGGCAATCAACTCATTCAGTATTCCTTCCCGAATGAAGGCGTGCCCCACATTACCCCTCAGATGTTCGGCGCGAAGGGCGATTGGAATGATACAGCTGGCGTTGGTACGGATGATACGCAGGCGTTTAAACAGGCTATCGCTTATGCGATTAGCCAAGGCTGCAAGAAGCTCTATGTTCCTGCCGGCAACTATTACATTACAGATACCTTAAATTTAGGGGGAGAAAACTACACCGGAGATAAAGGCATTGCGATAGAGGGTGAAAATTGGATTAGTACGAAATTCTTCTTTAAGCCGACGTCTAATGATCATGCGTGTTTTGAGTCGAAAGGCGGTTCCGGGATCCATACCAACAGATATATCAGCGATGTGACGATTACGCCGGCCAAGGGCGCGTTATATACGGGCACCGGCTATCGGATCAATGGTTCCTGTTTCATGCGGCATGAAAGATTGCTGATTATGAAGTTTTTTGTGAACTTACATCTGTTGAACGGCTATGCCGGTGCGTTTACCGAGTTCGTCAGTTTTCACTCTTGCCGGTTCCACCGTGGCTTGTCGAACATCTTGATGGAAAGCAATGGCGGGGATAGCTCCTTCCACGGCGTGGGGTTCCATGAAATTCAATGTCAGATCAAGGTCTCCGGCAATCCGGGCGATGGTGGCACAAATACGGATGCCGGCGTGGGGCTGGAGTTGAGAGGAAACGCCAACAGCGTAACGTGGTACAACGGTTTCTGCTATATCCACCTGTTCGGCGGCGTCGGCGCTACGGCGATCAAACTCACCCGAACCAACACCGATAACATCCTGGGGCAGTTTACTTGCGAAGGTGAAACTATTCTTCAGAGTGATGGAAGCACCTTTGAATGTCGGGGCGGTTTCTATAACGTGGGTAATACCACTTACAATGTGGCTGCAGAACCGGTAAACGGCATCGCGGCGGCATTTGTGTTTGATAACATGCTGAGCAATACGACAAGATTCGCCAACGCGGCAATCGCCGATATGGCTCCTAGGCAACTTCCGTGGTCCTTGGCGGACAGGGCCAGCCATGGCGCTTATCCGGCCATTTTCCATGGTATCAAGGACGGCTCCGATAACCTGTTCTATGCCGCCAAAGGAGGGAGTACCAGCTACCATTACTTTGGCGGCATTTCTCCAGGCAATAACCTTCAGGGGTTTGAACCGGGCGTCAGGTTGGCTCAGGACGGGGCTTCTTTAATTAGTTTTTCACCTAAGTTTACGCTTGGCGCTAATAACAATACGACCAGCAGCGGCGTATCCATCTCCCCGGCGGATTTTTCGCCGCAGAAGGATATCGCGACCGCCTTAGGACAACCCTCATTTAAATGGAGCGGGTTGTACACCAAGCAGTTAACGGTTGCGGATAATGGCATCTATCCGGCCGGTAACGGCGCTTATCCTATTGGTGGGCCGAATAACCAATTCTCCTCCGGCCACATAAAAGTGTTGAATATTTATGATTCAGCGAACGTGAACGGAGATCCTGTAGGTGTCAGAGTTGCTGTCCCCGCTTCGGCCGTTGCGCCCGGTAAAATAGGCCAATGGTCGGCAGACTCCACGTTCTTTTATGTTTGCACGGCGGCCAATACCTGGAGAAGGGTAGCGCTCACCACATGGTAGGTACTGAGCTTGCGGCTGACGGCTGACCTATCCCCATCGGCCTGTGGGGCGGCGTGTGCGTCGCCCCGGTTTTTCCTCTGCGTCATCCCGCCATTGCACTCTTTTTGTTCTCCCGCTGCGCGCCGCTGGTGCAGCCCGTTTGCCGCTGCTGTCATAAGTTTTAATTATAATTTATTGAAATCATGAGATTAAAAATTGGCACGCCGGTTGCTCTGTTGAATCCCATCTTGTGTACCAGATGGAATTCAGTCGATGAGCGAACCTGTTGTAGCGTGCGGTTTTACCCTCAGTGAATGGCAACACCATTACCAAACCCGCCCGGCGGGCGAACGCCTTGCCTGCGTCAGTGCGACGATCGAAACGCTGGTCGCCGGGCTGAACCCAGACGATAACGCCTGGCTGTATCTCGCCACGCCGGCGCAGCGCGAGCAGCAGTACCGGCAGCTGGCACAGAGGCTCGAGGCGGTCGCCGGCGATCTCAGCCGCCTGCCGCTGTTCGGCGTGCCCTTCGCCATCAAAGACAATATCGACGTTGGCGGCTGGCCGACCAGCGCCGCCTGCCCGGCGTTCACCTATCAGGCCGCGGCGGACGCCACCGTGGTCGCCCACCTGCGCGCCGCCGGGGCGATTGCCCTTGGTAAAACCAACCTCGACCAGTTCGCTACCGGGTTGGTAGGCACTCGCTCACCGTATGGCGCAGTGGTCAACAGCTTCGACAGCCGCTACGTCAGCGGCGGTTCCAGCTCCGGCTCCGCCTCGGTGGTGGCGCGCGGCCTGGTGCCGTTCGCGCTCGGCACCGACACCGCCGGTTCGGGGCGCGTGCCCGCCGGGTTCAACAACATCGTCGGGCTGAAGCCGACCAAGGGGCGGTTGTCCAACCGCGGCGTGGTGCCGGCCTGCCGGTTGAACGATACGGTGTCGGTCTTCGCGCTGACGGTGGCCGATGCCGCGCTGGTGGCGGAACTGGCGAGCGGCTTTGACGCGGCAGACCCGTATTCCCGCCCCGATCCGCATACCGCGCCGGCGGATATCCCCGCCGCGCCGCGTTTCGCCGTTCCCGCCCAGCTGGAGTTTTTCGGCGATGTTCAGGCCGAGCGGGCGTTTCACCGAGCGCTGGCGCAGCTGCAGGCGGGCGGCGCCACGCTGGAACCCCTCGATTTCGCGCCGTTTCGCACTCTGGCGGAACAGCTGTATTACGGCCCCTGGGTGGCGGAGCGCACGGTGGCCATTGAGCAGGTGCTGGAAGCGAGCCCGCAGGCCATCGATCCGGTGGTGCGCGGCATCGTCGGCAACGGCCTCGGCTACAGCGCCTGCGACGCCTACAAGGCGGAATACCTGCGCGCCGAGCTGGCGCGGCAAATCGCCCAGCGGCTGGCGCCGTTCGACGCGCTGGTGGTGCCGACCGCGCCCACTATCCGCACCCTGGCGGAGATGGCGCAGGAGCCGGTGCTGTTCAATTCGCAATTCGGCACTTACACCAATTTCACCAACCTGGCCGATCTGAGCGCGCTGGCGCTGCCGGGGCCGCTGCGCGAAGACGGTCTGCCGGCGGGCATCACCCTGATTGCGCCCGCCTGGCATGACCGGGCGCTGGCGGCGTTTGGCGTGCGCTGGCAACGGCAAAGCGCCTTGCCGCTCGGCGCTATCGGTCGGGCATTGCCGCCGCAGCCCACGCCGGCCCCGTCTTTGGGACACGTGCGTCTGGCGGTAGTGGGCGCTCACCTCAGTGGCATGCCGCTCAACGTCCAGCTGACGCAGCGCGACGCGGTGCAGGTGGAGCAAACCGCTACCGCCCCCTGCTATCGCCTGTATGCGCTGGCCGATACCGAGCCGCCGAAGCCGGGGCTGGCGCGCGCGGCGCAGGGGGCGGCGATCCGCGTTGAGCTGTGGGACATTCCGCTGGCCCGTTTCGGCGAGTTTGTGGCGGAAATCCCGGCGCCATTGGGCATCGGCACGCTGCTGCTGGCGGACGGCCGGCGGGTGAAGGGGTTTATCTGCGAAGCCTGGGCGCTGGAAGACGCGACGGATATCACTGAGTTTGGCGGCTGGCGCGACTATCTCGCCAGCGTTAAGGGGGCATGAACATGTTTACTACCGTACTGATCGCTAACCGCGGCGAAATCGCCTGCCGCGCCATTCGCACCCTGAAACGCCTGGGCGTAACCAGCGTGGCGGTCTATTCCGACGCCGACCGCAATGCGCCGCACGTCGCCGAGGCCGACAGGGCGGTGGCGCTCGGCGGCGACAAGGCCGCCGACAGCTACCTGCGCATCGACAAGATCCTCGCGGCGGCAGCGGCCACCGGCGCGCAGGCGATCTACCCCGGCTACGGCTTTTTGTCCGAGAGCGCCGAGTTTGCCGACGCCTGCGAAGCGGCGGGCATCGCCTTTATCGGCCCGACGGCGGCGCAGATGCGCGAGTTCGGCCTCAAGCACCGGGCGCGCGAGCTGGCGGCGTTGGCCGGGGTGCCGATGACGCCGGGCACCGGCTTGCTGGAGAGCGTTGAGCAGGCGGTTACCGCCGCCGCGCGCATCGGCTACCCGGTGATGCTGAAAAGCACCGCCGGCGGTGGCGGTATCGGCCTGACGCGCTGTGACGACGAGGCGGCGCTGCGCGACGCGTACGACAGCGTCAAACGGCTGGGAGAGCAGTTCTTCCGCGACGCCGGCGCCTTTATCGAACGCTTCGTCGATCGGGCGCGCCACGTCGAGGTGCAGATTTTCGGCGACGGCCAGGGGCGGGTGGCGGCGCTCGGCGAACGCGACTGCTCGCTGCAGCGCCGCAACCAAAAGGTGGTGGAGGAAACCCCGGCGCCGCACCTGCCGGCGGCGACACGCCAGGCGCTGCATCGGGCGGCGGTGGCGCTGGGCGAGTCGGTGAATTACCGCAGCGCCGGCACCGTAGAATTCATTTATGACGCCGCGCGCGACGAGTTTTACTTCCTGGAAGTGAACACCCGCTTACAGGTCGAGCACCCGATCACCGAAATGGTCACCGGCCTGGATCTGATCGAAGGCATGCTGCAGGTGGCGGCGGGCGACGCGCTGGATTGGGCGGCGCTGCAACGCACGCCGCAGGGTGTGGCGATCGAAGTGCGCCTCTACGCCGAAGATCCGCTGAAAAACTTCCAGCCCAGCCCCGGCGTGCTGACCGAGGTGCATTTCCCCACCGACGTGCGCCTCGACGGTTGGGTGGCGACCGGCAGCGAAGTCTCGGCGTTTTACGACCCGATGATCGCCAAGCTGATCGTGCACGGCGCGGATCGGGCGCAGGCGCTGGAAAAACTGCGCGTGGCGCTGGCGGCGACCCGTTTGCACGGCATCGCCACCAACCTCGATTATCTGCGGCAGGTGATCGCCACGCCGCAATTTCAGCGCGGCGACGTTTGGACGCGTCTGCTGGACGATGTGCGTTTCCAGCCGCACTGCCTCGAAGTGCTGCAACCCGGCACCTACAGCAGCGTGCAGGATTATCCCGGCCGCCTCGGCTATTGGGACATCGGCGTGCCGCCGTCCGGCCCGATGGACGACTTCGCGTTCCGGCTGGCCAACCGCATCGTCGGCAACCACCCGGCGGCCGCCGGGCTCGAGTTTACCCTGCAGGGGCCGACGTTGCGCTTTCACTGCGACGCCACCATCGCGCTGACGGGTGCCAGCTGCCCGGCCGATTTGGACGGCGAAGCGGTCGCTTACTGGCGGCCGATCGCGGTGCGGGCCGGGCAGGTGCTGACGCTGGGGCGCGCCACGCACGGCTGCCGCACCTATCTGGCGGTACGCAACGGCTTTGACGTGCCGGTGTATCTCGGCAGCCGCTCCACCTTCGCGCTGGGCCAGTTCGGCGGCCACGCCGGGCGCACCTTGCGCGTGGCGGACATGCTGGCGATCGCCCAACCGGCGCTGGCGGCCAGCACCACGCCGGCGCCGATCGCCGTGCCGCAGGCGATGGACGACAGCCTGATCCCGCACTACGGCGACCAGTGGCACATCGGCGTGCTGTACGGGCCGCACGGCGCGCCGGACTTTTTCACCGCTGAATCGATAGAGGCCTTTTTCGCCACCGACTGGCAGGTGCATTACAACTCCAACCGCCTCGGGGTGCGCCTGTCGGGGCCGAAGCCCGAGTGGGCGCGGGAGGACGGCGGCGAGGCCGGTTTGCATCCTTCCAACGTGCACGACTGCGAGTACGCCATCGGCGCCATCAACTTCACCGGCGACTTCCCGGTGATCCTGACCCGCGACGGGCCCAGCCTCGGCGGCTTCGTTTGCCCGGTGACCATCGCCAAGGCTGAACTGTGGAAAGTGGGGCAGGTGAAGCCGGGCGACCGCATCCGTTTCCATCCGATCGGCTTCCGGCAGGCGCAGTCGCTGGAGCAGGCGCAGCTCGGCAGCATCGAAGCGCTGGCGGCGGTGAAGGCCATCACCCTGCCGCCGCCGGATCTGGCCCCGGCGGAGACCGTTTCCGCCGCGGTGCTGGCGGCGCTGCCGGCGGCGGAAGGGCGCCCGGCGGTGGCGTATCGACAGGCGGGGGACGGCTACATCCTGATGGAGTACGGCGACAACGTGCTCGATCTGGCGCTGCGGCTGCGCATTCATCTGCTGATGCAGTCGCTGCGTGAGGGGGCGATACCGGGCGTGGCGGAGCTGGCGCCGGGCGTGCGTTCGCTGCAGATCCGCTACGACAGCCGGCAGATTAGCCAGGCCGACCTGCTGCAGCGCCTGCTGGCGCGCGAACGGGCGCTGGGGGACGTCAGCCGCCTGAAGGTGCCGACGCGCACCGTGTGGCTGCCGATGGCGTTTGAGGATTCGGCCACGCTGGGGGCGGTGGATCGCTATCAACAGACGGTGCGCGCCTCGGCGCCCTGGCTGCCGAACAACGTCGATTTCATTCAGCGCATCAATGGCCTGAGCCGACGCGAGCAGGTGCGCGACATTCTGTTCGACGCCAGCTACCTGATCCTCGGGCTGGGCGACGTTTACCTCGGCGCGCCCTGCGCGGTGCCGCTCGATCCGCGCCATCGCCTGCTGAGCTCCAAATACAATCCGGCGCGCACCCACACCGCCGAAGGGACGGTCGGCATCGGCGGCATGTACATGTGCATCTACGGCATGGACTCGCCGGGCGGTTACCAGCTGGTGGGGCGCACGCTGCCGATCTGGAACAAGTTTCTCAAAAACCCGCAGTTCACCGCCGGTGAGCCCTGGCTGCTGCGCTTCTTCGATCAGGTGCGCTTCTACCCGGTCAGCGAGCGAGAGCTGGACGAGCAGCGCGAAGCGTTCCGTGAAGGGCGCATGCAGGTGCGCATCGAAGAGAGCGAGTTCGACTTCGCCGCCTACACCCGTTTCCTGGCCGACAACGCCGAGGCGATCGCCGACTTCCAGCATCGCCAGCAGCAGGCGTTCAGCGCCGAAGTGGCGCGCTGGCGCAGCGATGACGACGAGGCCGAGGCGCAGCTGTTGCCGCCGGAGGAAGAAGACGCCATCGACGGCGATCTGGTCAGCGCCGATCTGAACGGCAGCGTGTGGAAGATCCTGGTGGAACCGGGGCAGGTGGTGGCGGCCGGGCAGCCGCTGATCGTGGTCGAGGCGATGAAAATGGAGCTGGCGGTCACTGCGCCGCGCGCCGGGATCGTTAAACGCATCAGCTGCCGGCAGGGGCGGCCGGTCGGGCCGGGCGACGCCCTGCTGTGGCTGGAAAAGGCGGTCTGAACGGAGGAGCGATGATGCAAATCACCAACGGAGAGCACAAGGCGCGCCCGGAAGGGTTGGCGGAGCGCATTTATCTGCAGCTCAAGGCCGACATCTTCGAGTTTCGCCTGCTGCCGGGCGATCGCTTCAGCGAAAGCGACGTGGCGCAGCGCATGGCGGCCAGCCGCACGCCGGTGCGTCAGGCGCTGTTTCGGCTGGAGCGCGAAGGCTATGTCGAGGTGTTGTTTCGCAGCGGTTGGCAGGTGCGGCCGTTCGACTTCGCCTACTTCGAAGAGCTGTACGACCTGCGCATCGTGCTGGAGCAAGAGGCGGTGAAACGGCTGTGCGAACGCCCGGCCGGGGAAACGCCGGACGCGCTGGCGGCGCTGAGCCGTTTTTGGACCGAAGCGCCGCGCCTGGCGGACGGCAAGGCGGTGTCGCAGCACGATGAGCAGTTTCATCAGGCGTTGGTGGCCGCGGCGGGCAACGGCGAAATGGCGCGCATTCACCGCGAACTGACCGAAAAGATCCGCATCATTCGCCGGCTGGATTTCACCCAGCAGGCGCGGGTGGACGCCACCTACCGCGAGCACGCCGCCATTTTGCAGGCGATCCTGCAGCGGCAAAGCGGGGCGGCGCAAACGCTGCTCGGCGAGCACATCGCCGTCAGCAAGGCAGAAGTGCGAAAAATAACGCTGCACATGTTGCACCAGGCGCGGGCTCAGCAGCCTGCGCGCTCGGCGTAACGATTTTGATTTCATACACATCAGGAGTTTGAACTATGCAACGTCGTCGTTTTATCAAAGCTTTTGCGCTGTCCGCCGCCGCTGTCGGCCTGGGCCTGGCCTGGAGCGCGCAGGCCGCCGACACCATCAAGGTCGGCATTCTGAGTTCGCTCTCCGGCACCATGGCGATTTCCGAGACGCCGCTGAAGGATGTGGCGCTGATGACCATCGACGAGATCAACGCCAAAGGTGGGGTGCTCGGCAAAAAGCTGGAGCCGGTGGTGGTGGATCCGGCCTCCAACTGGCCGCTGTTCGCCGAAAAGGCGCGCCAGCTGCTGAGCCAGGACAAGGTGGCGGCGGTGTTCGGCTGCTGGACTTCGGTGTCGCGCAAGTCGGTGCTGCCGGTGTTTGAGGAGCTGAACGGCCTGCTGTTCTATCCGGTGCAATACGAAGGCGAAGAGATGTCGCCGAACGTGTTCTACACCGGCGCGGCGCCGAACCAGCAGGCGATCCCGGCGGTGGAATACCTGCTGAGCGAGGACGGCGGCGGCGCCAAGCGCTTCTTCCTGTTGGGCACCGATTACGTCTATCCGCGCACCACCAACAAGATCCTGCGCGCCTTCCTGCACAGCAAAGGCGTGCAGGACAAGGATATCGAAGAGGTCTATACGCCGTTCGGCTACAGCGATTACCAGACCATCGTCGCCAACATCAAGAAGTTCGCCGCCGGCGGCAACACCGCGGTGATCTCCACCATCAACGGCGATTCCAACGTGCCGTTCTACAAAGAACTCGCCAACCAGGGCGTCAAGGCCACCGACGTGCCGGTGATCGCCTTCTCGGTCGGCGAGGAAGAGCTGCGCGGCATCGACACCAAGCCGCTGGTGGGCAACCTGGCGGCCTGGAACTACTTCGAATCGCTGGATAACCCGACCAACAAACAGTTTGTCAGCCAGTGGAAAGCCTACGCCAAGGCGCACAATCTGCCGAATTACGCCACTGCGGTCACCAACGATCCGATGGAGGCCACCTACGTCGGCCTCCACATGTGGGCGCAGGCAGTGGAAAAGGCCGGCACCACCGACGTCGATAAGGTGCGCGCGGCGATGGCCGGGCAAACCTTCGCCGCGCCGTCGGGCTTCACGCTGACTATGGACAAGACCAATCACCACCTGCACAAGCCGGTGATGATCGGCGAGATCGAGGGCAACGGCCAGTTCAACGTGGTGTGGCAGACCGAAGCGCCGGTGCGCGCGCAGCCGTGGAGTCCCTATATCGCCGGCAACGACAAAAAACCGGATTACCCGGTGAAAGGCGGCAAGTAACGTCACTCAGCGCCGGCGCGGCTCGACGCGCGCCGGCCCAACAGAAGAGGCAGCTGATGCAATCTCCGTTTTTATCCTCTCTGCGCGCCGGGCTGTGGCTGTTGTGCGCCTGGCCCCTGCTGGCGCAGGCCGGGCCGGCCGATGAGTTCGCGGCGGCCACTCGCGCGCAGCAGGCTAAACTGCTGCAGGCGTGGGCGGCCGAGCCGGACGCCGCGCGCCTGCCGTTGCTGCAGGGGCTGCAGCAGGAAACCGTGGTGATCGACGGGGCGAAACGCGCCTTTATCCGCCAGGGCGACCGCTATCTGCCGCTTGAAGGTGAGGCGGCCCCGGTTGGCGAGCCGAAGAAAGTGTGGCTGAACAACCGGCTGCGCATTCTGATCGCCAACGCGTTGTCGACGCAGCGGTTGGTCAGCGCGGACGCGGCGGTGCGGCTGCAGGCGGCGACCGCGCTGCAGCGCGAGGCGCAGGGCGAGCAGTTGCCGCTGTTGACCCGGCGGCTGGCGCAGGAGAAAGACCCGCAGGTACGCGACGCGCTGAGCATTGCGCTGGCGAACCTGCAATTGGCCGACGCCAGCCCGCAGGTGCGCTTCAATGCGGTGCGGCTGCTGGGGGAATCGGGCGAGCCGGAAACCCGCGCGCGGCTGCAAGCCTTGACCGATGCGGCCAATGAGCCGGACGCCGCGGTGCGCGCCGAGGCGCAGCGCAGCCTGCAGCGCGTGCAGCACCGCCTGATGATCGGCGATCTGCTCGGCCAGGCGTTCAGCGGCCTGTCGCTCGGTTCGATCCTGCTGCTGGCGGCGCTCGGCCTGGCGATCACCTACGGCCTGCTCGGCGTCATCAATATGGCGCACGGCGAAATGCTGATGCTCGGCGCCTATTCCGCCTATCTGGTGCAGGGGCTGTTTCAGCAATTTGCGCCGCAGTGGCTGGCGCTCTACCCGCTGGCGGCGCTGCCGGTGGCGTTCGCCATCACCGCCGGGATCGGTATGCTGCTGGAGCGCACGGTGATCCGCCACCTGTACGGCCGACCGCTGGAAACCCTGCTGGCCACCTGGGGCATCAGCCTGGTGCTGATCCAACTGGTGCGGGTGCTGTTCGGCGCGCAGAACGTCGAGGTCGCCAACCCGGCGTGGCTGTCGGGCGGCGTGCAGCTGTTGCCGAACCTGGTGTTGCCGTGGAACCGCATCGCGGTGATCGCGTTCGTGCTGCTGGTGCTGGCGTTGACCTGGCTGCTGCTGAACAAAACCCGGCTCGGCATGAACGTGCGCGCGGTGACGCAAAACCGCGCGATGGCGGCCTGCTGCGGCGTGCCCACCGGGCGGGTGGACATGCTGGCCTTCGGGTTGGGATCCGGCATCGCCGGGCTTGGCGGGGTGGCGCTGTCGCAGTTGGGCAACGTCGGGCCGGAGCTGGGGCAAGGTTACATCATCGATTCGTTCCTGGTGGTGGTGCTCGGCGGCGTCGGCCAGCTGGCGGGGACGGTGGCGGCGGCCTTCGGCCTCGGCATCGTCAACAAGATCCTCGAGCCGCAGATCGGCGCCGTGTTGGGCAAGATCCTGATCCTGGTGCTGATCGTTCTGTTTATTCAAAAGCGTCCGCAGGGGCTATTCGCCCTTAAGGGCAGGGTGATTGACTGATGAGCCAACCATTGACCGTAACCGGCGTGCAGAAAGCGCCCCGGCTGGCGTTGAGCATCGGCGGGCTGGCGTTGCTGGCGCTGCTGGTCATGCCGTTCATGACGTTGTTGCCGGCGGGTCATCCGCTGGCGGTGTCCACCTATACCCTGACGCTGGCGGGCAAGATCCTGTGCTACGCGGTGGTGGCGGTGGCGCTCGATCTGGTGTGGGGCTATGCCGGGCTGCTGTCGCTCGGCCACGGGCTGTTCTTCGCGCTCGGCGGCTACGCCATGGGCATGTACCTGATGCGGCAGGCGGCGGGAGACGGGCTGCCGGCGTTTATGGCGTTCCTCTCCTGGAACGAGCTGCCGTGGTTCTGGAGCGGCACCCAGCATTTCGCCTGGGCGCTGTGCCTGATCGTGCTGGTGCCGGGCCTGTTGGCTTTCCTGTTCGGCTACTTCGCCTTTCGCTCGAAAATCAAAGGGGTGTACTTCTCGATCATGACCCAGGCGCTGACCTATGCCGGCATGCTGCTGTTCTTTCGCAACGAGACCGGTTTCGGCGGCAATAACGGCTTTACCGGTTTCACCACGCTGCTCGGCTTTCCCATCACCGCCGCCGGCACGCGGGTGGCGCTGTTCCTGGCGACGGTGCTGCTGCTGGCCGCCAGCCTGGCCATCGGCTTTGCGCTGGCGCGCAGCAAGTTCGGCCGGGTGCTGACCGCGGTGCGCGATGCGGAAAACCGCCTGACCTTCTGCGGCTACGATCCGAAGGGCTTCAAGCTGTTCGTCTGGACGCTGTCGGCGGTGCTGTGCGGGCTGGCCGGCGCGCTCTATGTGCCGCAGGTCGGCATCATCAACCCCGGCGAAATGTCGCCGACCAACTCGATCGAGGCCGCCATTTGGGTAGCCCTTGGCGGGCGAGGCACCCTGGTGGGGCCGCTGCTCGGCGCCGGCATCGTCAACGGCGCCAAGAGCTGGTTCACCATGGCCATTCCCGAATACTGGCAGTTTTTCCTCGGCCTGATGTTTATCGTCGTCACGTTGTTTCTGCCCAAAGGGGTGATTGGCCTGCTGCGTCGGAGGAAATCCTCATGAAGGCGATGCAAGTGACCGACGAACTGTTTACCCATCCGCTGCCGGCGGACAAATACCGGCAGCAAACCGATCCGGTGTTGCAGCTCGACAACGTCAACGTCAGCTTCGACGGTTTTCGCGCGCTGACCGATCTGTCGCTGCGCATTGGCGTCGGCGAACTGCGCTGCGTGATCGGCCCCAACGGCGCCGGCAAGACCACGCTGATGGATGTGATCACCGGCAAAACCCGGCCGGACAGCGGCAGGGTGTTTTACGACCAGACCGTCGATCTGACCCGGCTGGCGCCGATGCAGATCGCCCATGCCGGCATCGGCCGCAAGTTTCAAAAACCGACGGTGTTCGAGGCGCTGACGGTGTTCGAAAATCTGGAGATCGCCCAGAAAACCCGCAAGTCGGTATGGGCCTGCCTGCGCGCCCGTTTAAGCAGCGAACAGCGAGACCGCATCGACGAGATGCTGAAGACCCTGCGGCTGGGGCACGAGCGCCACCGGCCCGCCGGGCTGCTGTCCCACGGGCAGAAACAGTTTCTCGAGATCGGCATGCTGCTGGTGCAGGAACCGCACCTGCTGTTGCTCGACGAGCCGGCGGCCGGCATGACCGACGCTGAAACCGACTACACCGCCGAACTGTTCCGCGAGCTGGCGGGCAAGCATTCGCTGATGGTGGTGGAGCACGACATGGGGTTTGTGGAAACCATTGCCGATCGCGTGACGGTGCTGCATCAGGGACAGGTGCTGGCGGAAGGATCGCTGGCGCAGGTGCAGGCCGATGAACGGGTGATTGAGGTATATCTGGGGCGCTGAGGAGGCGTAATCATGCTGCAGGTAGAGGAATTGAATCAGTATTACGGCGGCAGCCACATTCTGCGCGGCCTGTCGTTCGAGGCGCGCATCGGCGAGGTGACCTGCCTGCTGGGGCGCAATGGCGTGGGCAAGACCACGCTGCTGAAATGCCTGATGGGGCTGATCCCGGCGCGCAGCGGCAGCGTCCGTTGGCGGGGCGAAACCATCACCGGTAAAAAGCCGCATCAGCGGGTGCAGGCGGGCATCGCCTATGTGCCGCAGGGGCGGGAGATTTTTCCGCGCCTGACGGTGGAGGAAAATCTGCTGATGGGGCTGGCGCGTTTTTCCGGCGCCGACGCGCGCGCGGTGCCGGATCCGATCTATGAACTGTTTCCGGTGCTGCGGCAAATGAAGGATCGGCGCGGCGGCGATCTTTCCGGCGGGCAGCAACAGCAGCTGGCGATCGGCCGGGCGCTGGCCTGCCGGCCGCAGCTGTTGATCCTCGACGAACCGACGGAAGGGATCCAACCTTCGGTGATCAAGGAGATCGGCGCGGTGATCAAACAGCTGGCGGCGCGGGGCGATATGGCGATCCTGCTGGTGGAGCAGTTCTATGACTTCGCCGCCGACCTGGCGGACAGCTATCTGGTGATGTCGCGCGGCAGCATCGTGCAGCGCGGCGCCGGCAGCGCTATGGAACAGGACGGCGTACGCGGGCTGGTGGCGATTTAACGTTGGGTCAGCTGAAAAAGGATTGGCTGAGCGGATCGCGGGAATGATGCAGCACTCTGATGATATTCACCTCCCGCCTGTGCTGTCGAAAATAAATTAGGTGGTTGGCGACGGGCGATACCCATAGGCCGGGGCCGATTGCATCGATGTTTTTGCCGAGTTGGTGGTGGCTAAGGTTATCGAAAGCCTGATGCAGGCGGCGCAGATAATCTTCGGCCACCTGCAAGCCAAAGTGCGCCAACCCGTAAAAATAGATCTCTTCCATATCGTCCAACGCTTTTGGACGAACGGTTACTCTCCTGCGCATCCTTTTGCTTTGCTCCGTATTCTTTCCATGAACACATCACGATCCCATTCGACGGCTTCGCCGCTGTTCTCTCCTTCGGCGATCAAGCGCCTAAGCTCTTCCAGTTTTGAGGCGGCGGTACGTTCGCGCAAAGTGCGCACGGATTCGCGGATGACTTCGCTGGGCGTTCGGTAATCGCCGCTGGCCACCAGGTCTTCGACGAAGCTACGCAGTTCGTCACCCAGATCTACCGTTAGTGTTCTGCCCATTGTTCCTCCTCACTTTCGGCTATGCTGCGTCATTGTAAGATTAGTTCTTACATTGTGCACGTCAAACTATCAGGCTCTCAAGAGCGGTCCCGTCATGAGGACGGGAGCCACCCGTTTATTCATTAAGGATAACCATGAACGAAACCACTGTGTCACGCCTCGGTTGCATCGTCCTGTCCCTGTTTCCGGCCCTGTGGGGGCTGTTTAGCCTGTTGAACAATACGGCGGATTTCGCCGGCACCGCGCGCAATGCGGTGGGGCCGCTGCTCGCCATGCAGGATACTTATCAAACGCCGGGGCTGATGTGGCGCGCGATCAGCGCCGACTGGGCCTGCATGTTGGGGTTGGCGGTCATCACCGCGCTGGAAACGCTGGCCGGCCTATTCGCGACGGCGGGCGTGGCGCTGATGATCGGGCGATTGAAAGGCCCTTACGCCGCTTTCGCCAAGGGCAAAGCCTGGGCGATGCTGGGGGCGCTTTGCGCGATAACGGTGTGGGGCGTCGGCTTTATGGTGGTCGCCGGCGACTGGTTTATGGCCTGGCAGGCCAAGAAGGATCCGCTGGCGGTGCAGCTGGGGGCGCTGATCTACCTGGCGCCCAATGCGTTTGCCTTGCTGTTCTTGATGCTGCAGCGGGAGCCGCGCTAAACGACGGCGGAGTGGGGCGCGGTTACAGCGCCTTGCTCATATACCAAATGCCTATCGAGCCCTGGGCGCTGGTGTAGCAGGTCTCGCCACAAATGCTCAATCCTTGACGCTGATAAAAACGTTGGGCGCGGGTGTTGCGTTGCAGCACTTCCAGCCACAGCGTTTTTTGCCGACGGTCGATAGCCCGCTGCTGCACCTGTTCGTACAGGCGCTGGCCATAGCCGTTGCCGGCATGGCCCGGCAGAAAATAGATTTTCTGCAGCTCTGCGCCGATGTGCTCGGTTGGTGCCAGCAGGCTGTCGAAGTTCACCCGCGCATAGCCGACGAGGGCGTCATCCTCATGGGCCAACAGCCAGCACACGTCGGGATCGCGCAGCGTCCGTTCCAGCGCGGAGACGGAAAAATCCTCCGCCAGAAAGGCCTCCAGCTCGTGCGGGTAGCGCCACAGCTCACCGAAGTGGGCGCGGTAGGTGCGGATGCCGATATCGCGCACTTGCGTTAAATCTTCCAGCAATGCCTGACGAACGGTGAACATCAGTGCCCCTTTGAGTAAGAAAAATTACAGCCGTTGTTCCAGATGGCGGTGAGGCACCATCGCCTGATGCAGAATGGCGAGAACGGTGATGCCGGCAGGGCGGTTGCGGTAGTAGATCCTATGGCTGGCGTAAGGAAAACGGCGTATCTCTTCGCCCAGATCGTGGAAGTGAGCTTTACCCGCTTCCGGCATATCTGCCAAATGATGCATGACCTCTCTCAACTGCTCAAGATAGCGGCGAGATTGCGCTTGGCCCCAGTGCTCGATGGTGAAATGACGAATAGCCAGCAGATCTTGTTGGGCCTGCGGGGTGAGGCGAAACGCGGGTATCTCAGTCTGTTTCATCGGTGAGCAGACGGTTGAAGAAGGCATCGCCGTCTACCGCCTTACCGGCGTCTTCCTCGGCGGTAGCCTGCGCGATTTTTTGCTGCAGTGCGCTTAATTTGAGATCTTCCAGCGCCTGGTAATCTTCTACAGACATGACGACGGCGACCGGTTTGCCGTTGCGATTGATTTGCACCGGTTCACGCTGCGCCTTGAGCAGCAAATCGCCGAATTGGGTTTTGGCCTCGTTCGCGGTGAGTGCGTACATTTAATCGCTCCAGTTAATTAAATCGTTCGATTTAACCATTATACGGCGCGATGAAAAAATCACCAATGCTATTCCGGCGGGCAGGTTTCGTTGGACAGATGCCGCGGTGTTTCACGGCGAAAACCCAGGCCGATGATGCGGCCGAACAGGCGCGGCAGCCAGCGGCTGTTGCCGACGCGGGCGATCAAGCGCGAGCCGCCCGCCGCGCGGCGTTCGCCCGGCTTGCGCTGGCTCATTTTGATCTGCAAAAACTGGATGGCGCGAGTGGGGAATTCGCGCCGGCGCTGCACGCTCAGCAGATGCTTCAGCTGCAGCCGATGCTGGCGCAGCGGCGGGATCAGGGCGTTGGCGGCGGCCACCGCGTCCTGAATCGCCAGGTTGACGCCCACGCCGCCGATCGGCGACATGGCGTGCGCGGCGTCGCCGATGCACAGCACTCCCGGTTTGGCCCAGCGATCCAGACGATCGATGCGAATGCTCAGCAGTTTGACCTGATCCCACTCGACGATCTCCTGCAGGCGATCGTCCTGGAACGGCGCCACCTCGGCGAGGTGCAGCAAAAATTTCTCCAGCCCGCTGCGGCGGATCGCATCGAAGCTGCCTTTGTCGATAGAGTAACCGCACTGCCAGTAGTCGCCGCGATCGATCATGATGAAGTTCTGTTTCGGCCCGGTGTGGCCCATCGACCAGGCCGGATCGCCCGGCTGCTTGCTGAGCTTCATCCACAATACGTCGCGCGGCGCGCCGAAGGATCGGCTGCTGAGCGCCGCCTGTTCGCGCACCACCGAGTTGCGGCCGTCGGTACCGACCACCAACTGGCTGCGCACGCGGATCGGGCCTTCTGGCGTGTCGGCCAGCACACCGCACACCTGGCCGCGGTCGTACAGCAGCTGGTGAACCTGCGTTGAGGTCAGCAGCCTGAAGTTGGGGAAGGCGGCGGCCTGCTGGGCCAAAAAGTTGAGGAACTCCCACTGCGGCATAAAGGCGATAAATTTGCAGCGCGTCGGCAGGCGGGTGAAATCCGCCAGCTTGATGTCGCGTCCGGCGACTTCGGCGTGCAGAGATTCCGCGCGCTGATGCGGCAGCGTCAGCAGCTCGTCGAGCAGGCCCAGTTGATGCATGACTTCCAGCGTCGACGGGTGAATGGTGTCACCGCGAAAATCGCGCAGGAAATCGGCGTGCTTCTCCAGCACCGTCACGTCGATCCCCGCCCGCGCCAGCAGATAGCCGAGCATCAGCCCGGCGGGGCCGCCTCCCACGATGCAGCAGGTGGTGGCGTAAGGTGTGATTGGTGATGACGACATGGCGGTTGACCCCGGAGAGCGGCCCGCATCCCGCGAGCCGCAAATGAATATGCAATATTGATAATGATTATCAATATCACATTGAGCTGTCAACCCGCGGCGCAGTGTGGTCAAAGGGAGCGGACAGAGGGGCGGAACCGGCGGGCAGGGTAAAACGGTATTGCATCGCGAGTATAAGGATTCTCCGGAAAGACATTGACCCGGAGCGCGTGACACGCCATCTTTATCAGTAAAATCGGTATTATTTTGATTGATGATTCAGAAAATCAGGATGGTCAGCATGGGGCGAATAACGTTCGATCTCGAGGATTTGCGCAGCTTCGTCACCGGCGTCGAGCTGGGCAGCTTCGCCAAGGCGGCTGAACGGCTGGGGCGTTCGACGTCGGCGGTCAGCGCCCACCTGAAAAAGCTGGAACAGCAGGTTGGCGCGCCGATCCTGCGCAAGGCCGGGCGCGGCATGGTGATGACCGAGACGGGGGAGACCCTGCTCGGTTACGCGCGCCGCCTGCTGGAGCTTAATGACGAAGCCGCCGCCGCGGTGCGCGGGCTGGATCTGCAGGGCACGGTGCGGCTGGGGCTGCAGGAGGATTTCGGCGAGACGTTTCTGCCGCAGGTGTTGGGCAGCTTCGCGCGCGCCAATCCAAAGGTGAGGATCGAGGCACGCATCGCGCGTAATGCCGAGCTGATCGACTGGGTGCTGAAAGGCCAGCTGGATCTGTCGCTGGCGTGGGATGGCGGTCTGAGCACGCCGTTTCATCAGGCGCTGGGGCAGCGGCAGTTGCACTGGATCGCGTCGCCCGGCTTCGCGCTGGCGCCCTGGCGAGAAGGGGATGAGCCGTTGCCGTTGGTGATGTTCGATGCGCCCTGTCTGATGCGCAGCGCGGCGACGCAGGTGCTGGATCGCGCCGGCATACCCTGGCGCATCGCCTTTAGCAGCCGCAGCCTGAACGGCGTGTGGGCGGCGGTGAGCGCCGGGTTGGGCGTTACGGTGCGCACGGCGGCGGGCTTGCCGCCCGGCCTGTCACCGCTGGCCCCCGATCTGCTGCCCGCTCTCGGCCAACTCGGCGTGGTGCTGCACCGCGCCGAGGATCAGCCTTCGGCCGCCGTGCAGCGGCTGGCGCAGATCGTGGTCGAGCGGATCGAAACTTAATCTTGGGCGATAGGCTGCTTGCCGCTCAGCTGGCCCCATTCGCTCCAGGCACCGTCATACAACTTGACCTGCGGCGCGCCGAGCGACAGCAGGCCAAACGCCAGCACCGCCGCCGTCACGCCGGAGCCGCAGCTGGTGATGATTGGGCCGTTGATGTCCACCCCTTTGTCGCTGAAGGTTTGGCGCAGCGCTTCCAACGATTTGAAGCGGCCGTTTTCCAGCAGCTCGCCGTACGGAATGTTGATGCTGCCGGGAATATGGCCGCGGTGCAGGCCGGGGCGCGGCTCTGGCGCTTCGGCATAAAAGCGCGGCGCGGCGCGCGCGTCGAGAATTTGCACCGGCGTGCCTAACGCTTGCTCCACTTGCCGCATATCCACCACCGCGTCGGCGTTGAATCGGGCGTTGAACGTCTGCGGGGCAGGCTGCGCCGGGCCGGTTTCCAGCGCTTGCCCCAGCGCGGTCCAGCCGTTCAGCCCTTCATCCAGCACATAAACGCGCTCGGCGCCGAAATTGCGGAAAGTCCACCAGCCGCGCGGTGCGGAGAACTGGTTGCCCTCGTCGTAAATCACCAGGGTATCGCGCTCGCTGATGCCCAATTGGCCCGCCGCCGCGGCGAATTCCGCCGCCGTCGGCAACATGTGCGGCAGCGCGGTGTTTTTGTCCGCCACCTCGTCGATATCAAAATAGACCGCGCCGGGGATATGGCCGCGTTCGAACTCGGCAAGCATGTCTTTTTTCGGCGTCAGCCCGACCGGCGACATCCGAACGTCGATCACCACCAGATTTTCATCGTTGATATGTTGCGCAAGCCATTGGGGAGTCACCAGAAACGGAGAGTTCATCGTCATTGTTCGCCTGTTGTGAAAACGGATTTTCACTATACACCAGGCCGCGCGGGGATGAAGTATGATGTTCAGTCAAAGGCGATGGGGCCGGGAGCGGAGAAATCATGACGGACGAGGCGTTTGGCGGGGCCAAGATCGCGCTGCTGTGCGACGGTCTCTTGCTGGTTTACCAACGGGACGACAAGCCGGGCATTCCGTGGCCCGGTCAGTGGGATCTGCCCGGCGGCGGGCGGGAAAACGGCGAAACGCCGCTGCAGTGCGTGCAGCGGGAAACGCGGGAAGAGTTCGGCGTGGCGATCGCCGAACACCAGGTTGTCTGGCGGCGGCGCTACGCCGGCATTTTGCCCGGCTCCCCGCCGACCTGGTTTATGGCCGGCGAGATCGCCCCGGCGCAGATCGCCGCCATTCGCTTCGGCGACGAAGGCCAGCGCTGGCGGATGATGCCGGTGGCGCAGTTTATTGAGCATCCGCAGGGCATCGAGCATCTGCGCCGCCGGGTGGCGGAGTATTGGCGGCGGCGCGGTTGATGACGGTATTTCAGCGCGTCGCCAGTTGATTGATCTGCGGCGGCTCCAGGATGCGCAAGGCCGTTTCCCGGCGCGCCACCGCCAGCATCGCCAGCCCGATTCGTTCGGTGCTGCTCACCTGCGCGGGAAACAGTCGCAATGCGCCGAGCCACAGCGGCTTGAACAGCCGATAAATCAGATCGTATGCGCGGACTTTGGAGCGAATGCCGTGCAGCGGCACAATGGCGCCGGGGCGGAACATCACCGCGTGGAACGGCAGCGCCAGCAGCGCGTTTTCGGTGGCGCCCTTGACCCTGGCCCACATGCTGCGGCCGCGTTCGCTGCTGTCGGTGCCGACGCCGGAAACGTAGAGGAAGACCATCGTCGGATTCAGCCTCGCCAGCGGGGGGGCGGCGGCCAGCGTCAGATCGTAAGTCACCGCGCGATATTCGGCTTCGCTCAGGCCGGCGGACGAAATCCCCAGGCAGAAGAAACAGGCGTCATAGCCGGCGAGCTGCGGCTCCAGCGCCGACAGATCACGCAGATCGGGCAGGGAGAGCTGGCGCAGCTTGGCGTGGCTCTGCGCCACCGGACGACGGCCGATGCTGAGCACCTCGCTGACGCGCGGATCGCGCAGGCATTCCCGCAACGCGCCCTGGCCCACCATGCCGCTGGCGCCGAAGATAATCACTTTCATGCTCTGTTCTCCCACTGGCCGGCGGTGCGCTGCATGCGCCAGCGGCTGGGCGTCAGCGCTTCCCACTGAATAAAGGCGCGGCTGAACGAATTCAGCTCTTCGAATCCCAGCACAAAGGCGATTTCCCCTGGCTCAAGATCGGTCTCCGCCAACAAGCGGCAGGCGGTGCGGTGGCGGGTTTTGTCCAACAACTGCTGGTAGCTGTAGCCGTGCCGTTGCAGACGGCGCTGCAGCGTGCGTGGGCTGAGATAGAGCTCCGCGGCCACGCTGTTGACGCTGGGGCGCTGGCCGCGCATGCTGCGGCCGAGGATCGTCATCACCTGTGTGGGCAAGTCTTGCTCGGCGCGCGCTTCGGCCAACTCGGCTTCCAGCTCCGGCAGCAGCAGCGCCAGCATGTCCTGGTCGTGGGTGATGAGCGGCTGCTGCATCAGCGCACGGTCAAATACCAGCACGTCCAGCGGCGCGTCGAATCGCACCGGGCAGCCGAAGTGGCGCAGCAGCGGTGAGTGGGGATCGCGACGGCGGGTCACTTCAAGCGCCTTGGGCTGCAGCGGTAAACCGGTGCCACGGCGGCACAGGGTGGTGATAGAGGCGAACATGGTGTCTATCAGCAATTCCGGCGTATGGTCCTCAATCATCGTCCAACGCGTATGCAGCCGAACGCTGTCGCCATCTTCCTCCAGCATCAGTTCTTCCGGGCACACCAACCGTTTGTAGCGCGCGACTTTACGCAGGGCCTCGCCCATCGTGGCGGAGTGCAGTGCGGCGACCGACGCGATATCGTAATGTTCCGGCGCGACGTCGCCGCCCAGCCGCAGACCAAAGGCGGGATCGTCGCTCAGTTGGGCGAGGGCGCGCCAGACGGCGAAGAACTGGTGGGTGGTCAACCGCACTTTTACGCGCCGCTCGCTGAGCAGCCCGGCGGGCAAGCCGGCCAACTGACCGACCCGTTCGAGATCGATGCCTTGCGCCGCGAGGCGCACCGCCAACGCGTTGGAAACCGGAATTTGATCGCTGCTCATGGTTGTTGCCTGCCAGTGGTAAGAGAAGGCATTACTCTAAAACAACCTGTCCGTGTGCCGATAATCCGATCGCGTCAAGATTTAATCCGATTGCGCCAAACTGTCGCTCGGCATCAGCGCCTGGATGGTGGCGCCGACCCGTTGTACCGCCTGTTCGATCTCCGTCGTCAGCGTCGGCGCATAGTTGATGCGCAGACAGTTGCGGTACTTGCCGGCGGCGGAAAAAATGCTGCCGACGGCGATTTGCACGCCTTGCTGTTCAAGATGGCGGTTCAGCCGCAGGGTGTCGAACGCCTCGTCCAGTTCGATCCACAGCATAAAACCGCCGCGCGGCCGGCTGACGCGGGTGCCGGCCGGGAAGTATTTCAGGATCAGATCGGTCATGCGGTCGCGGTTTTGCTGGTAGCGGGCGCGCATGCGCCGCAGGTGCTTCAGATAGTGCCCGCCGCGGATGAAGTCGGCGATCGCCAGCTGCGGCTGGGTGGCGGTGGCGCCGGAGCCGATGAACTTCATGTGCAGCACCCGCTCCAGATAACGGCCGGGCGCGATCCAGCCCACGCGCAGCCCCGGCGCCAGCGTTTTGGAAAACGAGCTGCACAGCAGCACGCGGCCATCTTCGTCGAACGATTTGATGGTGCGCGGCCGCGGGTAGTGATAGGCGATGTCGCCGTAAACGTCATCCTCGATGATCGCCGCGTCGTGGCGCTGCGCCAGCGTCAGCAGCCGCTGTTTATGGGCGTCGGGCATGATGTAGCCCAGCGGGTTGTTGCAGTTGGGCGTCAGCAGGACGGCCTTGACCGGCCACTGTTCCAGCGCCATCTCCAGCGCCGCCAGGCTGACGCCGGTCAGCGGATCGGTGGGGATTTCCAGCGCTTTGATGCCCAATCCCTTTAGCGTTTGCATGGTGCCGTGGAAGCAGGGGGAATCGACCGCCACGATGTCGCCGGGTTGGCAAACGGCGCGCAGCCCGGCCGAGATCGCTTCCTGACAGCCGGTGGTGATCAGCAACTGATCGGCGCCGATTTGGCAGCCGGAATCCAGCAGCAGGCGAGCGACCTGTTCGCGCAGCGCGGTCACGCCCTGGATGCTGTCGTAATACAGGCTGCGCAAGTCGCCGTGACGGGCGGCGTTGCGCAGGGCGACGATCAGCGGTTTCATCGTCGGCTCGGCGATGTCCGGCATGCCGCGCCCCAGTTGGATCAGGCCCTCGCGCGGCCGGGTGCGCACCAGTTCCAGCACCTGTTCCCATTGCGAAATGTCCACCGGGCGCTGCGTCGGCGCCGTCATGGCGGGCAGCTCGGCCTGCGTGCGCTGCGCATGCACGAAGTAGCCCGATTTCGGTCGCGCTTCCACCAGGCGCCGTTCTTCCAGCAGGCGGTAGGCTTGTTGCACCGTGCTGATGCTGACGCCGTGTTCCAGGCTCAGCGCGCGCACCGAAGGCAAGCGGTGGCCGACCGGATACAGCCCATGCTGAATGCGTTGGCTGAGAATGGCGGCCAGCGTGGCGTAGCGTGTCATACAGATATCCCTCATCAGGAAAAGTAACCGAAAAACCGGTACAGATGCCTCAAAAGTAAACCATTCAGCGCATTTTGGTATGCAGCTGTATGAAAAAAATAACGCTAACGTGCATCTGTATTGTTTTTTGCCCGGCGCGCATCATCACAACAAGGCGAAAACATCAGGGGGAATAATAAGATGGCTCTGTTTGATGGCATGACGACGTGGCGACGAGGAGGCTGGTCACGCTGGCGTTGGTATTTGTTGCGTCGCAGAACGCGCAGAGAGTTACTGCTGCTGAACGACAGGCAACTGGCGGATATCGGCCTGACGCGGGCGGATGCCTGGCGGGAAGGGTATAAACCGTTCTGGAGAGAATAAGGAAAGCGGATGCTGAAATTATTGGGCAAAGCCTCATCGATCAACGTGCGCAAGGTGCTGTGGACCAGCCATGAGCTGGGGCTGACGCTGGAACGGGAAGACTGGGGCAGCGGCTTTCGCTCCACGCAGGAACCCGAGTTTTTGGCGCTCAATCCCAACGGCCTGGTGCCGGTGCTGATCGACGGCGCACGGGTGCTGTGGGAGTCGAACACCATTTGCCGCTATCTGGCGGGGCGGGAAGGGCGCCGCGATCTGCTGCCGCAGGAACCCGGCGCGCGCGCGGCGGTGGAGATGTGGATGGACTGGCAGGCCACCGATCTGAATGGCGCCTGGCGCTATGTGTTCATGTCACGCGTACGCGGGCATGCGGATTACCAGGATGCCGCCAGCCTGGCCGCCGCCGAGCGCGAGTGGAATCGGCTGATGGGCTTGCTGGATGCGCATTTGGCGCAGCACGGCCCTTACGCCGCCGGCGCTGCCTTCACGCTGGCGGACGTAGTGCTGGGGCTGTCGCTCAACCGCTGGCTGATGACGTCGTTCGAGCGGCCGGAGTATGCGGCGCTGGCGGCCTATCAGCAGCGCCTGCTGCAACGCCCTGGCTACGTTCAGCACGGTGCCAACGGTTTACCGTAATATGAAATAAATGATTCATTTTAACTTATCCGGATACGGCAACGCCGCGTTCGGATTTTCCTTTTTGCATCATCCTGTCAACGTTTCATGAACGACATCACGAATCCGAACTTTCTTTTTCCGTGCGCTTGTTATTGAAATTTATATTCCATATAAAACCGTTATCAGCTGGCGCGTTTCACTCAGGGCGCCGGGTTTCAGGCAAGATTTCGGTCACGGGAGAGGATGATGAAACAGGTACGCGTTGGGTTAATCGGCACCGGCTATATCGGGCGTTGTCACGCTATCGCTTATGCGCAGGCCCCCACGGTATTTCCCCTTAAAGGGGATCTGGTTCTGGAGATGCTGGCGGAGGTGACGCCCGAGCTGGCGGCGCAGCGCGCGGCCGAGTTCGGCTTTGCGCGTTCGACCGGCGACTGGCGGCAGCTGGTGGCCGATCCGGCGATCGACGTGGTGGACATCTGCGCCCCCAACTTCTTGCACAAAGAGATGGCGCTGGCGGCGATCCGCCACGGCAAGCACGTGTATTCGGAAAAACCGCTGGCGCTGGATGCCGCCGACGCGGCGGAGATGGTGCAGGCCGCCCGCGCCAAGGGGGTGAAAACGCTGGTCGGTTTCAACTACATGAAAAACCCCACCAGCCAGCTGGCGCGCGAGATCATCGCCAACGGCGAAATCGGCGAGGTGGTGCATTTTTACGGCACCCACAATGAGGATTACCTGGCCGACCCGCGCACGCCGATCGACTGGCACTGCCGCCGCGCCAGCGCCGGGCTGGGCGCGTTGGGGGATCTGGCGGCGCACATCGTCAATATGGCGCACTACCTGGTGGGCGATATCGTGGCGGTCTCTGGCGATATGCAGACCGTGATCAAACAGCGGCCGGATCCGCAAGACCCGTCGCGTATGCATCCGGTGGAAAACGAAGATCAGGCCGGCGCGCTGCTGCGTTTCGCCGGCGGGGCGATGGGCACTATCGAAACGTCGCGCATCGCCTGCGGGCGCAAGATGGGGCTGACCTATGTGGTTACCGGCACCAAAGGCACGCTGAGTTATACCCAGGAACGGATGGCCGAACTGAAGCTGTATCGACACGATGAACCGGCGGAGCGGCAGGGGTTCAAGACGTTGCTGGTGGGGCCGAAGCACCCGGACTATGTGGCGTTTTGCATCAGCGCCGGGCACGGCATTGGTTTTAACGATCAGAAGACGGTAGAGATCCGCGATCTGGTCAACGGCATCGCCGCGGGCGATCGCATGTGGCCGGACTTTGAAGAGGGCTGGAAGGTGTCGTGCGTGCTGGACGCGATAGCCGCCTCCGCCGAGCAGCGGCGCTGGCTGGAGATCAACCGCGATTGAAAAGGAAATGGCGCTCTCCGCGGACAGCGCCATTAATTTATCATTTTGCCAGCTTAATAGCTTATTAAATTAATTTTATAATAAGTTATTGGCTTGATAACTTAGAACGAGAAACACGAACAGCCGAACGCGCCCCAGAAGGCATTCTCGTCCGACACCGGGATGCTGGAGCGGCGCGCGATGTCATGCTGGTGCGCGTGCACGCCGCACGGGCCGCAGCATTGGTGCGCCTGGCTCACTACCCCGACGCGGGCCGCCGCCGACGGCGGCGCGGAGCGGTAATGGCCCGGCACCTGGGTGACCGGCGACCACTCCGGCAGCACCGGCAGCGGCGGCGGCGCCAGCGGCGAGAAGCTGCCGGCGGCGTAGACCACCTTGCCGTCCACCACCGTCATTACCGACTCGATGCCTTTGATCTGCTCTTCCGGCACGCTGAAGTAGTCCTGCGACAGCACCGCCAAATCCGCCAGTTGGCCGACCTTGATCTGGCCTTTCTTGCCCTGTTCGGTGGAGAACCAGGCGCTGCCCTGGGTCCACAGCATCAGCGCCGTTTCGCGATCCAGCCGGGCGCTGTCGTCGTACATCGCCATGCCGCCGACGGTGCGGCCGGAGACCAGCCAGTACAGCGCCGTCCACGGGTTGTAGCTGGCGACGCGGGTGGCGTCGGTGCCCAGCCCGACCGGCAGCTCGGCCGCCAACATTTTCGCTACCGGCGGCGTATGTTTGGTGGCTTCGATGCCGTAGCGGTCGGCGAAATATTCCCCCTGGAACGCCATGCGGTGCTGGACCGCAATGCCGCCGCCCAGCGCCTTGACGCGCTCGATATTGCGTTCGGTAATGGTTTCGGCGTGGTCGAACAGCCAGTGCAGGCCGTTGAACGGAATATCGCGGTTCACCTTCTCGAACACGTCCAGCATGCGGCTGATGGATTCGTCATAGGTGGCGTGCAGGCGGAACGGCCAGCGGTGCTCGACCAGATGGCGCACCACCCGCTCCAGCTCGTCTTCGGTGCCCGGCGGCAGATCCGGGCGCGGCTGCAGGAAGTCTTCGAAGTCGGCGGCGGAAAACACCAGCATCTCGCCGGCGCCGTTGTGGCGATAGAAGTCGGTGCCCTGGCCCGGTTTGAGCATGTCGGTCCACAGCTCGAAGTCTTCCAGTTCCTGCTTCGGCCGCTGGGTGAACAGGTTATAGGCGATGCGGATGGTCAGCTGCTTTTTCTCGTGCAGCTCGGCGATCACCTGATAATCCTCCGGGTAGTTCTGGAAACCGCCGCCGGCGTCGATGGCGCTGGTGAGGCCGAGGCGGTTCAGCTCACGCATAAACTGGCGGGTGGAGTTGACCTGCTGTTCCAGCGGCAGCTTCGGCCCTTTCGCCAGCGTGGCGTACAGGATCATGGCGTTGGGTTTGGCGATCAGCATGCCGGTCGGGTTGCCGTTGGCGTCGCGCTGGATCTCGCCGCCCGGCGGGTTCGGCGTGTCTTTGGTGTAGCCGACTACCTTCAGCGCCGCGCGGTTGAGCAGCGCGCGATCGTATAAATGCAGAATAAATACCGGCGTGTCCGGCGCCGCCTGGTTGATTTCGTCCAGCGTCGGCATGCGGCGTTCGGCAAACTGGAACTCGGTCCAGCCGCCGACCACCCGCACCCATTGCGGGCTCGGCGTGCGCAGCGCCTGCTCTTTCAACATGCGCAGCGCGTCGGCCAGCGAAGGCACGCCTTCCCAGCGCAGCTCCAGGTTGTAGTTCAGGCCGCCGCGGATCAGGTGCAGGTGCGAGTCGTTCAGGCCCGGAATGGCGGTGTGGCCGTGCAGATCGATCACCTGGGTTTCCGGCCCGGCGTGTTGCATGACTTCGGCTTCGCTGCCGACCGCCAGAAACTTGCCGTCGCGAATAGCGACCGCCTGCGCGGTGAGGTTTTGGCGGTCAACGGTGTGAAATTTGCCGTTGGTGAGGATCAATGAAGCGTGGTGGTTCATAACATTCTCCCGGCGAACCGCCTAGCGGCGGATCAGCCATTGATGAAAAACGCGAGTCACGATGGGCATCCACAGGTACACCACCAGAGCGACCACGGTGGCGTCATTGAGAAAATGGCCGAGCAGCGTGCCGTTCAACTGCGGCAGCGCCAGCCCCCAAAACCAGGGCACCAGATTGGTGGAAGGGAAGATCACCAGCAGGGTGATGATGAACTGCTTCCACTGGGGCGGTTGGCGCACGCCGGGGTTGGGCGGGGTAAACCAGAACTCCGCGCCGGGGCGGATCTCGATATGGTCATTCTCCAGCAACAGCGGAGTGACTTCTTCGATGTATTGCTTGCGCAGCGGCGAGTTGAGCCAGCGGTAGAGATTATCGACATTGTCGAAGCGGACCAGCACCGTATAGGCCTGTTCGCTGTCGGATGGGCGGATGACGTTGACGCCCAGATGGCCGGTGAAGCCCGCGGCGTCCGGCATGATGCGGTTCAGCCAGGCCTCATAGGCCTGCTCGTTCCCCGGCGCCAAACGGTGGGTGATCACCAGCGTGACATGCTGCGGATGGGCCATAAAACCGACTCCTGAAAATACCCCGGCGCGGGGCCGGGGCAGGGGGAATTATTTCACCGTGCGGGCCGGTGCGTGGTGCACCATGGTGTAAGCGTAGTCGACGCCCATGCCGTACGCGCCGCTGTGTTCGCGCACCAGCGCCATCACCGCGTCGTAGGTGTCTTTGCGCGCCCAGTCGCGTTGGTACTCCAGCAGCACCTGCTGCCAGGTCACCGGTACGGCGCCGGCCTGCACCATGCGTTCGATCGAGCGCTCGTGCGCATCGACGGAGGTGCCGCCGGAGGTGTCGGTCACCACATACACTTCATAGCCGGCTTCCAGCGCCATCAGCGCCGGGAAGGTCAGGCACACTTCGGTCCACAGCGCGGAGATCACCAGCTTTTTGCGGCCGGTGGCTTCCACGGCTTTGACGAAGGCCGCGTCTTCCCAGGAGTTCATCGAGGTGCGTTCAATCGGGGTGATTTCAGGGTGTACCGCCAGCAGCTCCGGCCAGATATAGCCGCTGAAGCTTTCGGTTTCGACCGAGGTGAAAAGGGTAGGAACGTTGAAAATCTTGCCTGCCTTCGCCAAACCAACAACGTTGTTTTTCAGTTGCTGACGATCAATATTAGCCACGCCGAAGGCCATTTGCGGTTGATGATCGATAAAAATCAGTGCGGAGTTGTCTTTATCAAGCAGTTGAAACTTGGACATAATTTACCTTCCCAGTGATATTTCGGTTGAACATCTGATGAGTGTAACGCCGATAAAACCCATGGTAGGCAGAGGGCGATTTCAAAGATACCGCAGAATTTTTGCCGACTTGTTGAGTTTTTTTATACACGGGAGAAAACATGAGATTAAACCTGGAAGCGCTGCTGATTTTGGACGCGCTGGACCGGCACGGATCTTTCGCCGCCGCGGCCGCCGCACTGTTTAAAACCCCTTCGGCACTGAGCTATATGGTGCAAAAGCTGGAGAACGATCTCGACATCACCCTGCTGGACCGCTCCGGCCATCGGGCGAAGTTCACCGATACCGGCAAGCTGATGCTGGAAAAAGGGCGGGTGCTGCTGCGGGCGGCGCAGGATCTGGAGCAGCAGGCGCGCTACGTGGAGAACGGCTGGGAAAGCGAAATCACGCTCGGGATCGACGCCTCCTTCCCGTTTGCCCGCCTGTTGCCGCTGATCGACGAATTCTATCGGCAGCATCACCATACCCGGCTGCGTTTCAGCCACGAGGTGCTGGCCGGCTCCTGGGAGTCGCTGGTTTACGGCTGCGCCGACATTATCATCGGCGCCATCTGCGAGCCGCCGTCGCGGGTGGGCTATGCGTTCAGCCGCCTGGGGCAGCTGGATTACGTGTTCGCCGTCGCGCCGCAGCATCCGCTGGCCGCGCTGCCGGAACCGTTGCCGAAGGATGAGATCCGTCAGCACCGGGCGGTGGTGGTGCGCGATACCTCGCGCGTCAACGCGCCGCAGAGCCTGAACCTGCTGGAAGAGCAAGACACGCTGACGGTCTTCGGCTTCGACGCCAAGCTGCAGGCGCAGTTGGCCGGGCTGGGCTGCGGCTATCTGCCGCGCGCCTTGGCGGAACCTTACCTGAACAGCGGCGAACTGGTGGCGAAACGCGTCGAATCGGAACGTTGCAACGACATCGCCTACTTCGGCTGGCGGGAAAGCGCCAGCGGCCTGGCGGCCAAGTGGTGGCGCGAGCGGCTGCAGCGTTACGCGGATGACGGTGAGGCTTACCCAGCGGCGCAGTGAGGGCCGCGCGATAAGGATAAATCCCCCCAATAAGGACATCGGGAATGAAAAAGACATTAGGCCTGTTGGCGCTGTTGTTGTTGAGCGGCTGCGGCGCAGGGGCCGGTCATCAGACTGGCACCCCGTTGCCGGGGCCGCAGGCCGAGACGCAGACGGCGACGCCGCTCAGTTATCCGGCGCGGGTGCATAACGCGGTGAGCCGCGAGCTGCGTTTGCCGGAACGCGCGCGCGGCCAACGTTGCACCATCAGCATCCGTTTGCGGCCGAACGGCAAGCTGGCGAGCAGCAAGATCGTAAGAGGCGATGCGCCGCTGTGCGCGGCGGCCAACGCGGCGGTGCAGCGCGCGCAGTTTCCGCCGATGGCCAGCGCCACTGAATACGCGTTGTTCAACGCCGTGGTGCTCGATTTCGTTCCCTGAAGGGATGTGACCGACGGGCTGCCTGCGCGGCCCGTTTTTTCTCGTTTCGCCGTTTGCGTATTCACGCTTTTCCGCCAATAGTGTTCTCCGGGCATGCACCCAGATAATTTTTCATTGGCCGGCCAACGGGAGCAAAAGACATGAAAGGCGAGCGTCATTATCAGGTCTCGGTGACCTGGCAGGGAAATCTGGGCGCAGGCACGGAAGATTATCGCGCTTATGGACGCGATCACCTGATCGGCGCCGTGGGCAAGGCAGATATCGCCGGCTCAGCCGATCCGGCCTTCCGCGGTGACGCGACGCGCTGGAATCCGGAGGATTTGCTGGTAGCATCGCTCAGCGCTTGCCACAAATTATGGTACCTGCATCTGTGCGCCACCTCGGGGATTTCGGTGCTGGCCTATCAGGACGATGCCGTGGGCGTGATGCGCGAAGACGCCGCGCGCGGCGGCTTTTTCACCTCGGTGACGCTGCGGCCGCAGGTCACGGTGCGCGACGGCGACGATCTGCAACTGGCGCAACAGCTGCATGAGAAGGCGCATCACCTGTGCTTTATCGCCAATTCGGTGAATTTCCCGGTGGCGTGCGAACCGCAGGCCGCGTACGCAACCCGCTGAATTTTCACTTAGCTTTGCCATTTTCGTTATTTTGAACGTCACTGCGGCTCACGGATACTGGGGGAAAATCCCCAACCGCGAGCCGCAGCATGCCCCACGCCCACTATTTGCACCCCGAACAGCGCGAACGAATCAGGCAGCTTTATCGGCGCCGGCACTGGCGGCTGGAGCTGCCCACCTGGGGGATCATGGTGGCGGTGTACGGCGGCTGGTTCGGCGTGGCGCTGGGATGGCAAACGCTGGGCCCGTGGCTTGGCGCGCCGCTGTTGATCCTCCTGACCACCTGGTACCTGTCGTTGCAACACGAGCTGATCCACGGCCATCCGACGCGCTGGCCGCGCGTCAATCAGCTGTTCGGCCTGTTGCCGCTGGCGGTGTGGTATCCCTACGGGCTGTATCGCGATTCGCATCTGCGCCACCATCGCAATGAACACCTGACCGATCCGCACGAAGATCCCGAAAGCTACTACTTCAGCGCCGCGCAGTGGCGGCGTTATCCCCGCCTGTTGCCGCTGCTGGCCGCCGTGCGCAATACGCTGATCGGCCGGGTGCTCCTCGGCCCGGCGCTGGATATCGCCGCGACCCTGGCCGGGGCGGTGAAAGCGCTCGCCGGAGGGGAGTGGCGCGCCTGGGCGAGGTGGTTGGTGCACCTGTCGCTGTTGGCGGTGCTGCTGCACTGGCTGCAGATGCAGGGTATCGGTACGGCGTTTTATCTGTTGGCCATCAGCTACCCGGCGCTGGCGCTGACCAAGGTGAGATCGTTTTTTGAGCATCGCGCCGTGGACGCACCGCAGGCACGTTCTATTATTAATGAGGCGGGCTGGCCGTGGCGGCTGTTGTTTCTCAATCTGAACTACCATTTAGTGCATCACGATCTGCCCGGCCTGCCCTGGTATGGTTTGCGCGAAGTATATCTGGCGGAACGCGAAGCGTATCAGCGCCGCAGCCAGGGATTTGTCGCGCAAGGCTACGGCGAGTGGCTGCGCGATTACGCGCTGACGCCGATCGACGTCTGCGTGCATCCGCTGAGCGCCGGCGAACGGCGGGAGGAACGCGGTGCCCGGCCGAAGAAAAACTTTATAGCGCGCTGGAAGCGCGTTTCTCAGGATTTTCCAACCGAACTGGCCCATGAGCCGGAAAACATATAACCAGAGGAAAAGTATGGCAATCACCTTATCACGCGGACGTTCCTTTGCCATCGCGCTGGCTCTGCTGGCCACCGGCGGCCTGGCGCAGGCGGCCGACTCGGTACGCGTCGGCTCCAAGATCGATACCGAAGGTTCGCTGCTCGGCAACCTCATCGTGCAGGTGCTGGAAGCCAACGGCATCAAAACCACCAACAAACTGCAGCTCGGCACTACCAAGGTACTGCGCGGCGCCATTACCTCCGGTGAGATCGACATTTACCCGGAGTACACCGGCAACGGCGCGTTTTTCTTCTCCGATGAGAAAGATCCGGCATGGAAGAACGCCCAGGCTGGCTTCGAGAAGGTGAAGCAGCTCGACTACGACAAAAACAAAATCGTCTGGTTGGACGCGGCGCCAGCCAACAATACCTGGACTATCGCCATTCGGCAGGACGTGGCGGACGCCAACCATCTCAAAACGCTGGCGGATCTCGGCAAGTGGATCAACGGCGGGGGCAAGTTCAAGCTGGCGGCCTCGGCGGAGTTTATCGAGCGGCCGGATGCGCTGCCGGCGTTCCAGAACGCCTACGGTTTCAAGCTGAATCAGGATCAGCTGCTGTCATTGGCCGGCGGCGACACGGCGGTGACCATCAAGGCGGCGGCGGAGCAGACCTCCGGCGTCAACGCGGCGATGGCCTACGGCACCGATGGCCCGGTGGCGGCGCTGGGGTTGCAAACGCTGGCGGACCCGAAAGGCGTACAACCCATCTACGCGCCGGCGCCGATCGTGCGCGAAGCGGCGCTGAAAGCGCACGCCAATCTGCCTGAACTGCTGAAACCGGTGTTCGCCTCGCTGGACGGGCCGACGCTGCAAAAGCTCAACGCGCAGATCGCAGTGGAAGGCCAGGACGCCAAACAGGTGGCGGCCGCTTACCTGAAAGAGAAAGGATTTGTTAAGGGATAACGCCGAGGTGCCCCCTCTTGCTACGGGAGAGGGGGAAAACCGATGGCGCCGGAGAGTTTCTTTGACTATTGCCGTAAAACATCGCGTGTTGTTAACGCTGTTCGTGCTGTTGCTGCTGGCCGCCTTCGGCCTGCCGTTCCTCAGTTATGCCCCCAATCGTCTGCTGTCGGGTAAAAGCCTGTCCTTATTCTCCCTGCTGCACGGCCCGGCGCTGTGGCTATTGTTGCCGCTGGCGGCATTGGCGATCCTCAGCCTGTTGCCGCCGACGCGGGGGCGGGCGCTGCTGGCGGCGCTGGCCGCCTGCGGGGTGCTGACGCTGGCCTTCTGGATCAGCGGGCAGGCCGCCGGGCGCCTGGCGCAGGAGGGATCGCGCCTGGCGCGCACCTCCTGGGGCAGCGGATGTTGGCTGACGATGGCGCTGAGCCTGCTGATCGCGGCCGACGCCATGGCGCGTCTCACCGCGTCGCACCTGTGGCGCATGCTGGGCAACGCGCTGGTCCTGGTGCCGCCGGCGCTGCTGCTGTTCGGGCATCAGCTCGATCAACTGTCGCTGCTGAAGGAGTACCACAATCGCCAGGAGGTGTTTGACGCCGCGCTGCTGCAGCACCTGACCATTCTGCTGGCGACGATGGTCCCGGCGCTGGCGATCGGCGTGCCGCTCGGGGTGCTGTGTTTTCGCTCCGAACGCTGGCAGCGGCCGATTTTCTCCGTGCTGAACATTATCCAGACCGTGCCGTCCATCGCGCTGTTCGGCCTGCTGATCGCGCCGCTGGCGGGGCTGGCGACGGCGGTGCCCTGGCTGGCGGAGCACGGCGTCAGCGGCATCGGCATGGCGCCGGCGATCGTGGCGCTGGTGCTGTACGCGCTGTTGCCGCTGGTGCGCAGCGTGGTGGCGGGGCTGCAAAGCGTGCCGGCCGGGGTGATCGAATCCGCCACCGGCATGGGGCTGACGCGCGGGCAGATCTTCCTGCGCGTGCAGCTGCCGTTGGCGCTGCCGCTGTTCTTGACCGGCGTACGCATCCTGGCGGTGCAAACCGTCGGCATGGCGGTGGTGGCGGCGCTGATCGGCGCCGGCGGCTTTGGCGCCATCGTGTTCCAGGGGCTGCTCAGCAGCGCGCTGGATCTGGTTCTGCTGGGGGTGATCCCGGTGGTCATGATGGCGGTCATCGTCGATTCGCTGTTTAAATTTTGGGTTTCAATCCTGGACGTATCGCGCCGATGATTCACTTTGAGCAAGTCAGCAAAATTTTTCAGGGCAAGCCGGCGGTCGACGATCTCACGCTGCACATCGCCGAGGGCGAATTCACCGTGTTGATCGGCACCTCGGGTTCCGGCAAGTCCACGACGTTAAAAATGATCAATCGTCTGATCGAACACGATCGGGGCAAGATTCTCTTTGCCGGCGAAGAGATCCAGTCGTTCAAACCGCAGGATCTGCGGCGGCGCATGGGCTATGCGATCCAGTCGATCGGCCTGTTCCCGCACTGGACGGTGGAGGAGAACATCGCCACCGTGCCGCAGCTGCTGAAATGGCCGCGTGCGCGCATCCGCGATCGGGTGACCGAGTTGCTGGAGTTGTTGCATCTGGAGCCGGATCTGTTTCGCCGTCGCTACCCGCACCAGCTTTCCGGCGGGCAGCAGCAGCGGGTCGGAGTGGCGCGCGCGCTCGCCGCCGATCCCGAGGTGTTGTTGATGGACGAACCGTTCGGCGCGTTGGATCCGGTCACCCGCGCGGCGCTGCAGGCGGAGATCGCGCGCATTCATCAGATCTCGGGCCGCACCATTGTGCTGGTGACGCACGACATCGACGAGGCGTTGAGCCTGGCGGATCGCCTGGTGCTGCTCGATCAGGGGCGGGTGGTGCAACAGGGCACGCCGCTGGCGCTGCTGACCGCGCCGGCCAACGACTTCGTGCGGGATTTCTTCGGGCGCAGCGATCGCGGCATCAAGCTGCTGTCGCTGGGGACGGTGGCGGAGCGGGTGCGGCCCGGCGCCGCCGAGGGCGAACCGATCGCCGCTGCCATGAGCCTGCGCGAGGCGCTGTCGGTGTTCGTGGCGCGCGGCAGCGACTGCCTGCCGGTGGTGGATGAACGGGGCGAAGCGTTGGGGGTTCTGCACTTCCACGATCTGATCGCCGGGCAGGCGCTGTCATGAGCGGGCGTCTCTGGCGCCTGCTGCGCGATCCGCTGCCCTGGACGCTGGCGCTGCTGTTGGCGCTGGTGTTCGGCATGGATCATCTGCGCGGTCTGTTTGCCGCCTGGTTCCCCGATCTGGACCGGCCCATTTATCAGCAGGACAGCTTTATCGCGCTGGTGGGGGCGCACCTGTCGCTGGTGGCGATCTCCAGCCTGATTGCGGTGGCTCTCGGCGTGGCGGCGGGCGTCGCCGTGACCCGACGCGGCGGCCGGGAGTTTCGTTCGCTGCTGGAAACGGTGGTGGCGGTGGGGCAGACCTTCCCGCCGGTGGCGGTGTTGGCGGTGGCGGTGCCGGTGATGGGCTTCAGCGAGCAGCCGGCGATCATCGCGCTGGTGCTGTACGGCTTGCTGCCGATCCTGCAGGGCACGCTGGCGGGCATCGAATCGGTGCCGCCCGCCACGCGCGAGATCGCCCGCGGCGTGGGGATGAGCGCCTGGCAAATACTGTGGCGGGTTGAACTGCCGCTGGCGGCGCCGGTGATTGTCGCCGGGATCCGCACGTCGGTGATCATCAACATCGGCACGGCGGCCATCGCTTCCACCGTCGGTACCAAAACGCTCGGTTCGCCGATCATCATCGGCCTAACCGGGTTTAACACCGCCTATGTGATCCAGGGCGCGGCGGTTGTGGCGTTGTTGGCTATTATCACCGATATGCTGTTCGAACGTTGGGTGCGTTATCTCACCGCCTGGCGTCAGCAGACGCTGGCGGCCACTCCGGCGGGGTAAGGGGGAAATGATGCAGGTGTCTCTACCGATGTACGGCGTTGGCCGGGAGCAGGCCGACGCTTTCTGGCAGGTCTTGCGCGGCAAGCTGCTGCGGCTGGGGCTGCCGGCGGCGCCGGAACGGCTCAGCTGGCCGGACGATTTGGCGCAGCATTGGCGGCGCGAGGATCTCTTGCTCAGCCAAACCTGTGGTTATCCGTTGGTCAGCAGCCTGCCGCAGGTGCAGCTGATCGGAACCTATCATTATCGGGTGGAAGGGTGCGACGGGCCTAATTACCGCAGCTGGCTGGTGGTGCGCGCGGGCGACTCCGGCGAACGGCTGGCGGATTTTCGCGGCCGGACGGTGGCGTATAACAGCACCGATTCCCAGTCCGGCTACAACGGCTTGCGCGCGCTAATCGCGCCGCTGGCGCAGGACGGGAAATTCTTCGATGCGGCTATCGCCTCCGGGGCGCATTATCAGTCGCTGAAACTGATCCGCAGCGGGCAGGCGGATATCGCCGCCATCGATTCCATCAGCATGGAACTGCTGCGCCGCGCGCAGCCGCAGGCGCTGGAGGGGCTGAAAATCATTGGCCGCACGGCGGCGGTGCCGGGTTTGCCGCTGATCACCGCAGCCGGCACGCCGCCGGAACAGGTGGACATCCTGCGCGCCGGCGCCCGAGCGATGCTGGATGAGGCGGTCAGCGACCGCCTGCTGATCGGCGATTTCAGCCTGGTGCCGCGCTCGGCTTACCAGATTATCACCGTGCTGGAGCAGCAGGCAGCCGCACAGGGCGTAACGGCGCTCTAGCCGCCGTTACAGCAGGCCGCCGCCGTCGATGTCGATCACGCTGCCGGTGACGAAATCGTTCTCCATCGCCAGCAGGTAACCCGCTGCGACGTCGGCCGCCTGGCCGATCCGGCCGACCGGCAGACTGACGCTCACGCGCTCGAACAGCGCCTGACGCTGCGCGGCGCCCATGCCGTCGTAGGCTTCGGTGGCGGTGATGCCGGGGCTGACCACGTTCACCCGCCGCGGCGCCAGTTCCTTCGCCAGCTGTTTACCGACCGCTTCCAGCGCGGCATTGATGCCGGTTTTGATCAACTGACCGCCGAGGTATTTGCGCGACAGCTGGCCGGAGGTCAGGGTGATGGAGCCCTGCGGCGCCAGCGTCGGCAGCGCGGCCTGCACCGCGCGCAAGCTGCCCCAGAATTTGACGTTGAAGTCGGCCTGCGCCTGCTCAAAAGCAGTCTCCGCCAGCGGTTTCGCCTGCACCAGCGGCCCGGCGGTGATCACCAGATGGTCGAAAGCGCCGACGGCGGCAAACAGCGCATGCAGCGACGCTTCATCGGTCAGATCGGCCTGCATCAGATGCAGCGCGTCGTTTTTCTCCCCGGCGTGAGGAAGGCGGCGCGAAGCCAGCACCACTTCAGCGCCGCGCGCCGCCGCCGCGTAGGCCACCGCGGCGCCAATGCCGCTGGTGCCGCCCAGGATCACCAGTTTTTGTCGTTTCAGGGGGGAGTCAGGAATCGTCATGTTAAGGCCTCTTTTTAGGTAAGTTTCAACGGGATCTATCTTTCCTGATTGAAAATCACCTAACAATCGGCCTTGCTGACAAACTCTTATTAATATTTTTTAAAGATCATGCGGCGCTAAAGCGGGCGTTTAGCTTCTGATCCACGATGATTTCGAAATCGGTAAACAGCGCTCGGGGTTTCACTGAACGCCCCTGTTTTTCCAGTGCCACCAGGCCGTGCCCGCTCAGCGTTTTCAGCGTGGTGGACAGATTGCTGACCTGGCGCCCCGACAGTTCGGCCAACTGGCTGATGGTCTCGGGGCGGGCAGTGTCGATCAGACGCAGCAGGGCAATATTCTCGTTGCTGAGCACCTGGGCCAGCGCAATCATTGACGTAAACCACACTTTGGGCTCACGTTCCTGTGGCTGATATTCCCCTTTTGCGATCGCCAGTGTGCGCTTGCGAATCAGTTCTTCAGGCATCACGCCAATCAGTGCTTTCATCATCAACCTCGGTTTTCTCTCTTGCGTATGACTTCGTCTATCCGGGTAAAAAATCTTCCACCAACTGATAGGCGGAATGAAACTCGTAGGGTGAGCCTTTGTCCGTCGGGGAGTCATGTTGGTGATCGTAAACGACGCGGCCCGAAAATTTACCTTTGCGGGGTGTTTTAATGGTATGCGCGTTGTCTATGCCAAAAACCCGGGTATTGTGGTTATCATGCAAGGTCAAATTGTAACGGATGCCGTGAGGGATAAAGGCCGTTTGGGTCACCGTCCAAGCCTCGATTTTCCACCAATAGCCATCCTCACGATTGACCCGCGTGCCATGCAGGCTAAGGATGTAGTCCAGTCCGTTGTGTTCATCCATTGATCAAGGCTCCATTTATTATGATCTAATCATAACAATTGGGCGTTTTATCGTCAATCCGATACGCCGTGAATCCGGCTCTCTAAGAAGGGAAATACATGACCTCATTTGTCGATCTCGAGGTGTTTGTCCGCACGGTGGACGGCGGCAGTTTTTCCGCCGCGGCGCGCGCGCTGGACATGACGCCGGCGGCGGCCAGCATTGCGGTGAAAAGGCTGGAGCAGCAGTTGGGCGCGCGGCTGCTGGTGCGCTCCACCCGCAGCCTGAGGTTAACGGAGGAGGGGGCTCGCTATCTCGACAGCGCGCGCCTGGCGCTGGGCGCGTTAGCCGAAGGAGAGCAGGCGATCCGCGAGAAGCATCAGGGGCTGTCCGGGGTGCTGCAGATTTCCGCGCCGTCGGATTTTGGCCGCAATTTGCTGCTCTGCTGGCTGGATGAGTTCCGCCTGCAGCATCCGCATATTCAGCTGCAGCTTCTGATCAACGATCGGCAGGCCGACCTGTTCCGCGAACCGGTGGACGTGGCATTGCGCTTCGGGCCGCTGGCCGACTCTTCGCTGGTGGCGCTGCCGATCTTGCCGCAGCATCGGCGGTTGATCTGCGCCAGCCCGGATTACCTGCGGCGTCACGGCGCGCCGCAAACGCCGGCCGATCTGGTTCGGCACAGCATTCTGGTGTATCAGCCCAGCGGCAAACGGCAGGTAGAATGGCGGCTGTGGCGCGGTGAGGAGGGGGTCGAAGTGCCACTGAACGGCAGCTATTTTACCGATGACGGCGAGGTGGCGCGGCGCTGGGCGCTGGCGGGGCACGGCGTGGTGCGCAAGTCGGCGATCGACGTGGCGGCCGACATTCACGCCGGGCGGCTGGTGCAACTGTTGCCGGAATGGCGCAGCGACGCGGTGCCGATCAATCTGGTCTGCCCGCATCGTTCGCAGGTGTCGGAACGCGTCAGGCAGCTGCAGCGCTTTTTACAGCAGCGCTGCCAGCGTTGGATGGACGATCACTTGGCCTGAAGGGTTTCGGTTTGCGCCGGCGTGGCGGCGGTATCCCCGGAAGGCGCGCTTTCTTCGTGCGGGGTGGTGGAACGGGTGTAGATGTTCAGCCCGGCGAGGAATACGCCGCCCAGAGAACCGAAGGCGCACAGGGCGATGACGATGACGAACGCTTTTTTCAGCATAGGAATAATTTCGCAGGTTGCTTGGAACAGCGGGAATTATAGCCCCTTCGCCGGGTGAAACAAGAATCGTTTTTAACGGCGGCCCGCAGACCGCCCTTTGTGATCACCGCCGTTCGCAGTCGATGGCCTGTACGTTGGCCGGGCGGGCGAACAGGTATTTTCCCAGCGTCACCAGCACCACCGCCGCCACGATGATCACCAGAGCCAGCCACTCGCGCGGCGCCAGCGATTCGCCGGCAAAACCGATGCCGAGCAGCACCGCCACCACCGGGTTGACGTAGGCGTAGCTGGTGGCGACCGCCGGGCGCACGTTCTTCAATAAGAACATATAGGCGCTGATCGCCAGCATCGAACCGAAGACGATCAGATAGCCCAGCGCCAGAAAGCCGCCGGTGCTCGGCATCTGAACGAGGCGCTCGCCGCTCAGCTGGCTGGCTGCCAATAACACCACGCCGGCGACCAGCATCTCCGCCGCGCCGGCCATCGGCCCGGCCGGCAGCGAGATGCGCGATCCCAACACCGATCCGAAGGCCCAGCTGGCCGACGCCAGCAAAATCAGCAGCGCGCCGGTCGGATTGCCCACCAGGTTGTTGCCGGTATTAAGCAGCACGATGCCCACCAACCCGAGCGCGATGCCGGCCCATTCCAGCTTGGTGTTGCGCATGCCCCACAGCAGGCTGAAGCAGAGGGTGAACAGCGGCACCGTCGCTACCATCACCGCCGCGATGCCGGACGGCACGTGTTGGTGTTCCGCCACCGTCACCAGGCCGTTGCCCACCGCCAGCAGCAGAATGCCGATGGCGCCGGCGGCCAGCCATTGCTTCGGCGTCGGCAGCGCGTGGCCGCGCCAGGCCAGGAAACTGAACAGTACGATGCCGGCTAGCAGAAAGCGAATCCCGGCCATCATCAGCGGCGGCCACTGTTCGACGCCCAGACGAATGACGAAATAGGTGGAACCCCAAACGATATATAACGTGAACAACGCCCCGATCAACGGCAGGACGCTACGGCTTTGTTGGCTAAGCATAGGATTGTATTTTGCGGGAATGATTATTATTAGAACGCTCAGTAAACCCGATCGGGCAACCGATAAGCAATGGCCTGCGGCATTATTTTTCCGGCGGCCGAAAGCCGTTCAATGGCCTTGCTGTTTCCACTGCAGCCAACTGACGGCCGGCAGATAAATCGACCAGCCGATGGCCAGCAGCAGCAGCATGAACTCCGGCGGCATGCCGGGCAGCAGGGCGTCCAGTTTCCAGGACACGGCGTAGGCGAAGGGGCCGAGGGCGGCGCCCAATACCGCCAGCGGCCAGGGCGCCGCTCTGACCACGTCCAACAGCCAATACCACCAGCAGCCGAAGCCGATCCATAGCGCGATGGTCCAGAGCGGCAGGCCGTGTTGCCCGCTGTAATGCAGCACGCCGCTGTAGCTCCACAGACCATCCATGCCGATGCCGCCCAAGGCGGCCAGGGCGGCGCCCTTGCGGCGGGCGGCGGGGGTAAAGATCAGCGCCAGCGCCGCACCGGCCAGCAGTATGCCGTTGAGCCGATCGCGAGTCAGCAGCGCCAGCAGCCAGCAGACGCCCAGCCCCAGCGTCGCCAGCCAGAATCCGGCATGCGGCTTCTTCATCGTTCAACTCCCGTGGGGTTACTCTGCCGCCGTGCGCAGCGCGCCGACGGAGGTGTCAGAACGGGCGCGGGGCCCGTTGTTTGCCTGAATATTCGATAATTCAACCTTAGAAGGGAAGGTGCGGGGTGCACAAGCAGAATAATCTGTACCGGTTGAAAACGCGGGCAAAAACCGGTGTTACAAGAGAGAAATCCGGTAAGCGCAGCGGCGAGAGCCGGCCAGAATGTGTTCGGCGCGCTCAACCTGCGCCTGCAGCACTTCGGTGAAGATGCTCAGCTCAGCGCGGCAGAAGCCTTGGCAGACGGTGGCGGCGGCGCAGATCGGGCAGTGGTTTTCCACCAGCAGATAGGCGCCGTCTTCCTCCTGACGCCATTCGGCCATATACCCTTCGCGGCAGCGGATCTCGGTGAGACGCGCCACGCGTTCGCGCAGATCGGTGGCGCCGATCATCGCCTGCTTGTAGTTGATGCGGTTTTCCTGCTCACGGGTCTCGATCAGCAGGTCGATCGCCTGTTCACCCAGCTTGTCACGCACGGTGCGCAGCAGCTGCACCGTCAGATCCGCATGGGTGTCCGGAAAGCGTGCGTTACCGGCGGCAGTCAAATGCCACAGCTGCACCGGGCGGCCCACGCCGCGCGTTTCCGCGATCGCTTCGACCAGCCCCTCTTTCGCCAGCTTGACGAACTGCTGGCGGGCCGCTTCACCGGTGGTGCCGAGCACTTTTCCTGCGTCTGAGGCTTGCTGCGGGCCGCGGGTCTTCAATAGCGTCAGCAAACGGTCACTGACCGATTGTGCGGTGCTGCCGCCATTTTCCAAGTTTATTCTTGACATATTTCTCCGCCTCGCCCTAACTTATTCCAAGATAACTCTTGTTAAATTTAACGCAATCTCATGACCAACTCAATGCCATTCCTCTGAAAACAGGACAACAACCGTGATAACCCATGACGATAGCCGCTGGAGCGACCTTTTCTCCGGCAAAAATGCGGCCAGTGCGATCGCGCTCTCGCTTGGCGTGGCGCTGCATGCCATCAATATTCTGGTCGCCACCACCATTCTGCCCTCGGTGGTGCAGGATATCGGCGGTCTGGATCTCTATGCCTGGAACACCACGCTGTTCGTGGTGGCGTCGATCCTCGGCTCCGCGCTGTCGGCCCGCTTGCTCAGCGGCTACGGCGCGCGCAACGCCTATCTGGTCGCTTCGCTGTTTTTCATCGCCGGAGCGGGGCTGTGCGCGCTGGCGCCGAGCATGCCGGTGATGCTGATCGGCCGCACGGTGCAGGGATTCGGCGGCGGGCTGATCTTTGCGCTCTCCTACGCGATGATCAATCTGGTGTTCGAGCAGCGATTGTGGCCGCGCGCCATGGCGCTTATCTCGGCGATGTGGGGCATCGCCACGCTGGTCGGCCCGGCGGTAGGCGGCATTTTCGCCGAGTTGCACGCCTGGCGTTGGGCCTTCGGCATTCTGCTGCCGATCATGGCGCTGTACGCCGCGTTTACCTTCCTGATCCTGCCCAAGGGCCAGGCGCAGCAGGCGGCCGCGCCGCTGCCGACCGCGCAGCTGCTGTTGCTGACCGTGGCGGTGCTGGTGGTGTCCGCCGGCAGCCTGGCGCACAGCGTCTGGATCAACCTGGCGGGCATCGCGCTTTCGCTGGCGCTGATGGCCTGGCTGATGAAGCGCGAGGCGCGCTCGCTCGCGCGCCTGTTGCCGCACGGTGCGCTGCGGCGCGGCTCATCGTTGGCGGCGCTCTATATTACGGTGTCGTTGCTGGTGATCGGCATGACCAGCGAAATCTTCGTGCCCTATTTCCTGCAGTTGCTGCACGGCCAGTCGCCGCTGATCTCCGGCTATATCGCCGCGACCATGGCCGCCGGCTGGACGTTGTCCGAAATCCTCAGCTCCGGCTGGCGCGGGGCGGGCATTCGCCGGGCGATCGTCAGCGGGCCGCTGTTCGTGCTGGTGGGCCTGCTGGCGCTGGCGATCCTGATGCCGACGCCCTCCGACGGTCACTGGCAGGCGCTGACCCCGATCGTCATCGCGTTGTCGCTGGTGGGATTCGGCATCGGCTTCGGCTGGCCGCATCTGCTGACGCGCATTTTGCAGGTGGCGCCTGAAGCGGACAAAGACATCGCCGGCGCCTCGATCACCACGGTGCAGCTGTTCGCCACCGCATTCGGCGCGGCGCTGGCGGGGATGATCGCCAACCTGGCGGGGCTGAACGATCCGGGCGGCGCGGCGGGCGCGGCATCGGCGGCGCGTTGGCTGTTCCTGGCGTTCGCGCTGGCGCCGCTGCTGGCGGTATTCAGCGCCTGGCGCTGCGCCGCGATCGCGCCGCCGGCCGCCGAGACGGGCAATTTTGTACCCAACCCGTCCTCGCGCGAGTGCTAGAACGCTTCTCCTCATTCGGCGATGTTTGCGGTGATCCTGGCGTTATTCCTGCGCGACATTGTTAAAATTCGCTTGCTATATCTCTAATTTGAGATTATTTCTCTTATATGGGATTTTCAAACGGAGTGTGAACGATGGATAACGGTCTGGACAATGCCGACCTGAGGTTGGCGCAGCGGCTTGCGGATTTGCGCCAGCAACGGGCGTGGTCGCTGGAGGAGCTGGCGCAGCGCACTGGCCTTAGCCGGGCGACGCTCTCGCGGGTGGAGCGCGCCGAGACCAGCCCGACGGCGTCGTTGCTGAACCGGCTGTGCGCCGCCTATGGGTTGACCATGTCGCGCCTGCTGAGCGAGATCGAAGACGAGCCGCCGGAGCTGTTGCGGCCGCAGCAGCAACCGGTGTGGGTCGATCGCGCCAGCGGTTTTCACCGTCGCTCCGTTTCTCCCCCCGCTGCGTTGTATAAGGCTGAATTTATCGAAGCCCGGCTTGATGCCGGCGCGCAGATCGATTACGACCTGCCGTCGATTCCGGCGCTGGAGCACCATCTCTGGCTGCTGTCCGGGCAGCTGGAGTTGACGCTGGAAGGGCGCGTTTTCCGGTTATCATCCGGCGACTGCCTGCGCTACCGCCTGTTCGGCGCCTCCCGTTTCCATGTCCCCGGCGATGAGCCGGCCCATTACACCCTCGTTATTTGCAGGCCATAGCCATGATTGAATTGCAACAGTGGGACGCCGGCGCGGCGCAAAGCGCCATTGCCGAATTGGCCGAAATGCTGCACGCCAGCGTGGCGCACGGCGCCAGCATCGGTTTTGTCATGCCCTTTACGCTGACGCAGGCGCAGGCGTTTTGGCAGGGGTTGCTGCCGGCCATCGCGCGGGGAGAGCGTGCGATGCTGGTGGCGCTCGCGAACGGCCGGCCGGTCGGCACCGTGCAGCTGTTACTGGCGATGCCGGACAACGGCCGTCACCGGGCGGAAGTGGTCAAGCTGATGGTGCACCCGCAGGCGCGGCGGCAGGGCGTCGCCCGGCTGTTGATGCAGGAAGTGCAGGCGCTGGCGGCGCGTCATCGCCGCAGCCTGTTGGTGCTGGATACCCTGAGCGGCAGCGCGGCGCAGGGGCTGTACCGTCAATTGGGGTTCGAGGCGGCGGGCGACATCCCGCAATACGCCCGCGCCAGCGACGGCGGGGCGTTGGAGGCCACCTGCTATATGTACAAACTGCTGTGAGGGTTAGCGCCCGCGCCAGGCTTTGATCGCCTGCTGGCGCACCTGCAGCTTTTGCTGCGGCGTCAGCTTGTTGTAGTCGCGAGCCAGGCCGCTTTCCCAGTCGCCGTACATCGGGTTGGGCAGCACGATGAATTCGGTGCCGAACTTGGCCTGGTTCTCGCTGACGAACGCCCGGCGCTGCGCATTGTCCTGGTGGTAAGTCGCGGCGCCGAAGTCGTTCAGGTTGTCGCCCGCGTACACCACGATGTCATAGCCGGCTTGTTTGATGGCGTCGAAGCGCGCCTGTTTATTGGCGGTGTCGGTGCTGAGCAGCACGGTTTTTTCCGACAGGCCGGTGAAACCGAGCTTCTGCATGTTGGCCACCGTGGCGGCGTAGTCGCTCTGTTTACGGTTCGACACGTAGAACATGGTCCCCTGATGGGCGTTAACATAGCGGGCGAACGCCACTGCGCCCGGCACCGCGGCGGCCTGTTCGGCCTGCGTCCATTTGGCCCAAGTCGCGCCGTCGTACGGTCGGCCCTGCTGCGCCTGCCAGCCGGAGTAGGCGCTGTTATCCAGCATGGTTTCATCCAGATCGACCACCACCGCCTTTTTACGGCCTGGCGCGGCCCTGGCCTGATCGAAGGCGCGTTGCGCGCTGTTGAACGCCTGATGTGCCAGCGCCTGGTATTCGCCGGACTGTTGGAACCAGTTGACCGCCAGCACCGATTGATCCGCCAACCGCTGCTGGGCCTGGGCGTCGGTGTGCGGCGGCTGCGCGCAACCGGTCAAGGCCAGCAGCGCGACGCCCATCGCCGCGCCGAGGGTGAGTGTGCGTACCTGTTTTCCTGCCATTGTTATCTCTCTTTTTTATTGTGGACTGTCCAGCAGCATATCCATCTCGAACTGACGCAGGGGATCCTGCCGCCAGCCAAGATGCGTAAAGAAGGGGGCGGCCACCTCGGGCACAAAAACGTTGGCGGTCAGCGGCAAAGGGGCGAACTGCGCTTGCAGAGCGGCCAGCAAGGCGCGGGCATGCCCCTGGCCGCGATGCTGCGGCGGCACGTAGATCAGGCGCAGCCAGCAGTGCTCGGCGCCGGGCATCACCACGGCGTAGGCTTGGCGTTCGAGGGTATAAGCGCGCGGTTTGCCCGGCAGTTTGAACAGCGATTCGGGGGCGATCAGCCAGGGCAGGTCGGTGGCGCCTTCCGCCGTCAGGCGATGGCTGACGGTAAGCGGATCGACCGCCTGCAGCACCGCATTGCCTGGCGGCACGGCCGCCGGCGCCTGATGGCCGGTCAGGGTGCGCACGATGCGCAGCCCGGCGCGGTGGTACAGCGCCAGCGCGGCTTCGTTGCCTTCGATCACTTCCAGCGACAGCCGATGATCGCCGCGCTGACGGGCATCCGCTACTACCCGCTGCATCAGCGCCTTACCCAGCCCCTGGCCGCGCATCTCGGGGCGTACGGAAAAGGCCGCGATCCGGCTGTGCCGGCCGCGGCGGGCGATCAGCGCCACCGCCACCGGTTCATTGCGATGGGTGACGATCAGGCTGTCGTTCAGGCTGAGATCTTCGGCGCCGAAGCGGGCGGCGAAGGTCGGCCCGTCGAGGACGAAACGCACGATGTAGTTTTCAAAACAGTGGTTGAGGATGTTCGCCAGTTCGTCGCTGCTGTAGCGCACGGCGTTGTGATAGTTAAACCGACCGTCGTTATGCATGGCTGATTCCGCTCGGGGGAAAGCTATACATGTAGACCCGTTTGTTTGGCAAGGCAAGCGGGGGCATTCGCCGGCGGGGAAAATAAAAACAAAAAAGCCGGACGCAGCCGCCCGGCGAAATAAAACTCTGGGTATCAAGTGACGCTAAAGTTTGCAGTGGTGGTTATTCATTCATCACATCAGAACTGATAGGTCAGGGCGACGGCAATCACGTTGTCGTCTTTCAGACCCAGCTTATTATTGCTGTCGAGCTGGTTGATTTTATAATCCACATAGGTCGACATGTTCTTGTTGAAATAGTAGTACGCGCCGACGTCGATATATTTCACCAGGTCGGCATCGCCGATGCCTTCAATATCTTTGCCCTTCTGCTGAACGTAGCCCAGCGATGGACGCAGACCGAAGTCGAACTGATATTGCGCAACCAGTTCCAGGCCTTCGGCTTTATTGGCGAAGCCGCTGACGGAAGTGGAGCGGTTATTGATGGTGGCGGTGCCGGAAATTGGCGCGATGTTGCGGCTTTCCGAGTAGGTCGCGGCCAGGTAGACATCGTTGTTGTCATACTTCAGACCGGCGGCCCAGATATCGGCCTTGTCGCCTTTACCGAAGGTGCCCGCTTTCTGACTGGCGGTGCGGTTGGAAGAGGCATAGGCGGCGCCCACGCTCAGGCCGTCGATGATTTCATAGCTGGAGGAAAGACCCCAGCCGTCGCCGTTAGCCTTGCTGGCGGAGCGGCCGTCGTTTTCGTTCTTGCCCTGATACTGGACGGCGAATTTCAGGCCGTCGACCAGACCGAAGAAGTTGTTATTGCGGTAGGTGGCGACGCCGTTGGTGCGGCCGTTCATGAAGTTGTCGGTTTTGACGTACGCGTCGTCGCCGAATTCAGGCAGCATATCCGTCCAGGCGCCGACGTCGTAAATAATGCCGTAGTTGCGACCGTAGTCGAAAGAACCAAGGTCTTTATATTTCAGACCGGCGAAGCCCAGACGCGTTTTAGTGTCTTTGGTGCCGTCGGATTCAGAATGGTTAGCGGCGATCTGATATTCCCACTGGCCGTAACCGGTCAGCATGTCATTAATCTGGGTGGCGCCTTTAAAGCCGATACGGACGTAGGTTTTATCGCCATCGTTGCCGGCATCATCGGAGAAATAATGCAGGGCTTTCACACGACCGTAAAAATCGAGTTTGTTGCCGTCTTTATTGTAGATTTCTGCTGCCTGTGCCGCTTGCGCAAGTAAAAGTGCCGGAATAATAACGGCCAGAAGATTACGTTTCATGGGTTACCCTGCTTTATTCGATTAAAAGACGCTATCATCAGTTGCATTGCTGCTTTACTGTGCCGTCCGGTTGTTGGCGGCGGAGAATTTTTACCGTAGTAATGTGATCTATTTATGACAAAAAATTCATTTTCATGTCGAACGATTAAAAAAGTCGCGCAAAGGGTGAATTTTTTCTGCAACCGACGGTCGGCGGCTGGTCTACAGTTACCGATAGCCTGATCGGTTTCCGGAGGAATCATGCACGATACTTATACATTGTTCGGTACGCAGGGGTGTGGCTCGACCATCGTGGCCGCCGCGTTGGTGCTGACCGCGTTCCCCTGGGGCTACGAGGAAGTGGATTACACCCAGGAGGGCCCGGAGCGGGATCGCCTGTTGGCGTTGAACCCGCTCGGTCAGGTCCCCACTCTGGTGCTGCCTGATGACGAAGTGATGACGGAGAGCGCGGCGATTATCCTGCTGCTGCACGATCGCGCACCGCATGCCGAATTGGCGCCGCCCGGCGGCTCGCCGCTGTTGCCGCGCTTTTTGCGCTGGCTGTTGTTCATCAACGCGGAGATTTATCCCACTTTCACCTATGCCGATCATCCGCAGCGCTGGCAGCCGAAAACGGAAGGGGCGGAACAGCTGAAAAACGCAGTGATGAGCTATCGCGAGCGTTTATTGCGGCAGTTGAACGCCGCCGCCGGCGCCGCCGGACCGTGGTTTCTCGGCAAGAGCTTCAGCGCGCTGGATCTGTACGTGGCGGTGATGTGCAACTGGCGGCCGGGGCGCGCGTGGTTCCGGCAACACTGCCCGCGGCTTTACGCCATCGCCGAACGGGTGGAGCAGCGGCCGGAGCTGAATGCGCTGCTGAGCGCCCATTTCGACGGCGTTGCGCCGCTGGAATCGTAATATCTCCCCGCCGTCGGCGGGGAACCCTCCCGTTTTTCTGAACCGAGACTGCCGAAAATCCCGATTTTCACTCGCCTCGCTGGCGGGTAGCGTAAGGCTATCCGCAACTGACAGGAGAGTATGATGCAATCAGAATCCCGGGCCGGACAACAGGCGTTCGGCGATATCGCCCCCAAGCTGGCGCAGCTCAGCGACAGCGTCTTGTTTGACGATGTCTGGCAGCGGCCAGAGCTGAGCCCGCGCGAGCGCAGCTTGATCACCGTCGCCGCGCTGGTGGCGCTCAACCGCCTGGAGCAACTGCCGTTTCATCTGCAGCTGGCGCAGCGCAACGGCGTCGATCGCCCGCAATTGGCGGAGCTCATCACCCACCTGGCGTTTTACGCCGGCTGGCCCGCGGCGGCGTCGGCCGTGGCGCGCTTGCGCGAGCTGGAACCGGAGGCGCCCCATGCTGTTTAGCCGCATCGCCCTGCACCAGGGCAAATCCGCCGACTACCTGCAAACCTTGTCCGACAGCCTGCATCAGGCGCTGGTGGAGGCCTTCGAGGTGCCGCCGACGGACAGGTTTCAGGCGATCGATCAATACCGCCCCGGCGAGCTTATCTACGATCGCGACTATCTCGGCGGGCCGCGCAGCGCGGATTTCGTGCTGTTTTACATCACCGCCGGGCGGCCGCGCGACAGCGACACCAAGCGGCGTTTCTACCGACGGCTGGCGGCGCTGCTGGCGGAAAAGCTGCGGCTGAACCCCGAGGATGTGATGGTGGTGATCGCCACCACCCAGTTGGACGAGTGGTCGTTCGGCGGCGGGCGCGCCTCAATGATCGATCCGCAGGCGTAACTCGGGCTGACGTCGCCGGCGGTCTGTGGGACAATAGCGCCATCATTTCGTTTAGATAAGAGTTGAATGGCGCTCTCCTCCGCAGTTAAAGATCAGATTGGCCAGTGGTACAAAGCCCTGCAGCAGCAAATACCGGATTTTATTTCCCGCGCGCCCCAGCGCCAGATGATCGCCGAAGTGGCGAAGACGCTGGCCGGCGACTACCCGCGCCATCTGGCGATCGAGGCGCCGACCGGCGTCGGCAAAACGCTGTCTTACCTGATCCCGGGCATCGCCGTCGGGCGGGCGGAGAGCAAGCCGCTGGTGGTGAGCACCGCCAACGTGGCGCTGCAGGACCAGATCTACAGCAAAGATTTGCCGCTGCTGAAGAAGATTATCCCCGATCTGAAATTTACCGGCGCCTTTGGCCGCGGGCGTTACGTCTGCCCGCGCAATCTGGCGGCGATGAGCACCGACGTTAGCCAACAGGGCGATCTGACGCTGTTTCTCGACGACGAGCTGGCGCCGTCCAGCGGTGAAGAGCAGGCGCTGTGCCAGAAACTGACCAAGGCGTTGGCCCGTTTCGAGTGGGACGGGCTGCGCGATCACTATCAGCAGAGCATCGACGATCCGCTGTGGGCCAAGCTGAGCACCGACAAGGCCAACTGCCTGGGGCGCAACTGCCATTACATCCGTGAATGCCCGTTTTATATCGCCCGCAAAGAGATCGAGAGCGCCGACGTGGTGGTGGCCAACCACGCGCTGGTGATGGCGGCGCTGGAGACGGAATCGGTGCTGCCGAACCCGAAAGAATTGCTGCTGGTGCTGGACGAAGGCCACCATTTGCCGGAGGTGGCGCGCGATGCGCTGGAGATCGACGGGGAAATCACCGCGCTGTCGACCAACCTGCAGCTGGACATGATCGTCCGTCAGGTCGAGCAGTGCATGACGCAGTACCGGCCGAAGAATCCGCCGGGGCTGGCCAACAGCGAACGGCTGAAAAACCATTGCGAGGAGCTGCGTGAGCTGGTGCAGATCTTCGAGCATCAGGTCAGCGCCTATCTGCCCGGCGACAGCGTGGCGGCCGAGCACCGTTTTGAAATGGGCGAGCTGCCCGCGGAGATGGTGGAGAGCTGCGCGCGGCTGTTCAAACTGACCGATGCGCTGCGCGGGCTGGCGGAGTTCGTGCTTAACGATCTTACCGAACAGACCGGCAAGCACGACATCATGCGTCTGCACCGCTCGATCATTCAGATGAGCCGCACGCTGGGCTATCTGGAGGCGATGAGCAAGCTGTGGCGGCTGGCGGCGCTCGACAAGTCGTCCAACGCGCCGATCTCCAAATGGGTCACGCGCGAACTGCGCGATAACGTCACCCATCTGTATTTGCACTGCGTCGGCATTCGCGTCAGCGATCAGCTGGAAAAGCTGCTGTGGCGCAAGGTGCCGCACGTGGTGGTCACCTCGGCCACGCTGCGTTCACTGAACAGCTTCGCGCGTTTGCAAGAGATGAGCGGGTTGAGCGAGAAGGCCGGCGATCGCTTCGAAACGCTCTCATCGCCGTTCAATCACGTCGAACAGGGCAAGATTGTCATTCCGCAGATGCGCTACGAACCGGCGCTCGCCAATGAGGCGGAGCACCTTGAGGAAATGGCGCGGTTTTTCCGCGCCGAGCAGGCGAGCGGCAAGCACAAAGGCATGCTGATCCTGTTCAGCAGCCACCGGGCGATGCAGACTTTCCTCAGCTACGTGACCGATCTGCGGCTGATGCTGCTGGTGCAGGGCGACCAGCCGCGCTACCGGCTGGTGGAAGAGCACCGCAAGCGGGTGGAGAAGGGCGTCGCCAGCGTGCTGGTGGGGCTGCAATCGTTCGCCGAAGGGCTGGATCTGAAAGGCGAACTGCTGACCCAGGTGCATATTCACAAAATCGCGTTCCCGCCGATCGACAGCCCGGTGATCATCACCGAAGGCGAGTGGCTGAAATCGCTGAAGCGTTATCCGTTCGAAGTGCAGAGCCTGCCGAGCGCCTCGTTCAACCTGATCCAGCAGGTCGGCCGCCTGATCCGCAGCAACCAATGTTACGGCGAGATCGTGATCTACGATCGCCGGTTGCTGACCAAAAATTACGGTTCGCGGCTGTTGGCGTCGTTGCCGGTGTTCCCGATTGAGCAGCGCGCGGTGCCGGAGGCCGACAAGGCGCATCTGGCGGCGCTGAAATCCGCCGCCGACGCGGCTAAAAAAGAGAAGAAGCGCGGCAACCCGTTCGCCCGCAAACGGCGGCGTTGATCAGAGCAGCGGCGGCAGGCGGCGCTTGACCGGCGTGGTTTTCACGATCGAGGTGTTGCTCTGCGCATGCTCGGCCAGCCGATCGAGGGTGTGGTCGAGCTGTTCCATCGAGTGCGCCACCAGCCGCACGATAAAGCAGTCTTCGCCGGTCACCTTATCGCATTCGACCACTTCCGGGATCGCCTGAATCAGCTGTTCGACCTTCTTCAGCATGCCCGGCAGCGGCTTGATGCGCACCAGCGACTGAAAGGCGTAACCCACCGCCTGCAGATTGACGTTCAGGGTATAGCCCTGGATCACGCCGCTTTCCTCCAGCCGCCGCAATCTTTCCGACGTGCTCGGCGACGACAGGCCCACCTGCGCGCTCAGCGTCTTCAACGATGCGCGCGCATCTTCCGCCAGAATGGTCAGGATTTGGCGATCGATATCATCCATAACGCCTCCGTTAGGTGTTTCCTTGATTGTAGCTGCGAGAAAAAGGCAGTTAAGCACATCTGCCTTTTTTATGCTATGGAAAGCCGCCCTGCGAAGCCGCAAGCTATGTCTCTGGGCAAGCTTTGAGGAACGCAGAATGAATGCAGAGATAAAACGCGGCTCGCTGGAGATGGCGGCGGCGATGCTGATTTCCGGCTCCATCGGCTGGTTTGTGCTGATGTCCGGCCAGCCGGTTATCAACGTGGTGTTTTGGCGCTGCGCGGTGGGGGCGCTGGTGCTGCTGGCAGTGTGCGGCGCGCTGGGCCAGCTGCGCCGCGATGCGCTGACGCGCGCCACGCTGCTGCTGGCGATCGCCGGCGGCGTCGCGCTGGTGATCAACTGGCTGCTGCTGTTCGCCGCCTATTCCTATGCCTCTATCTCCATCGCCACCGCGGTGTACAACACCCAGCCGTTTATGCTGGTGGGGCTGGGGGCGCTGTTTCTGGGGGAACGGCTGACCGCCCGCAAGTTGCTGTGGTTGGGGCTGGCGTTCGGCGGCATGATGCTGGTGGTGCTGGCTCAGCCGCGGCAGGCGGGGGAGCAGAGCCATTATCTGGCGGGCATCGCGCTGGCGCTCGGCGCGGCGTTTTTCTACGCCCTGATGGCGCTGGCGGCCAAGCGGCTGAAGGGCACGCCGCCCCATCTTATTGCGCTGATCCAGGTAACGGTGGGGGCGGTGATGCTGCTGCCGCTGGTGGATTTTCATGCGTCGGCCAGCGTTGGCCAGTGGGGGATGCTGGCGACGCTCGGCGTGTTGCATACCGGCCTGATGTACGTGCTGATGTACGGCGCGTTGCAGAAGCTGCCGACCCACCTGATCGGCTCGCTGTCGTTCATCTACCCGATCGCCGCCATGCTGGTGGATCGCCTGGCGTTTGGCCACCGGCTGTCGGCATGGCAACTGCTGGGGACGGCGATCATCCTGCTGGCGGCGGCGGGCATGAACCTGTTGGGCGAGCGGCGAGCGCGACTGCTGCCGGCCTCGGACGGCCGGCGCGCCGGCTGATGCTCAGTTCGGTTTTTTCAGCCGACGCCATAAAGTGGTGCGGCTGATCCCGAGCAACCGGGCGGCGGCGGCGTGGTCGCCTCCACACCGCGCCAGGGCTTCGCGGGCGGAGACGGGCGCCGCCTGCGTCTCGGGCGGCGAGACCGCCGCCAGCTCCGGCAGCAGCCACTGCAGGGTCTCGCCGCTCGGTGCGACGCCGGTGCTCAGCATCAGCGCCACCCGCTCCATCATGTTGCGCAGCTCGCGCAGGTTGCCGGGCCAGGCGTAATGACCCAGCGCGGCGTAACACCCGGCCAGGGTGGCGCGCAGCGGCTCCGTCAGCGGCACGTCGAGCGCCGCCAGCGACTGTTTCAGAAAGTGTTCCGCCAGCATTGCGATATCGTCGCCGCGCGCCCGCAGTGGCGGCAGTTGCAGCCGCAGGGCGCTCAGGCGGTAAAACAGATCGGCGCGAAAATCGCCCTGTTGAATCGCCTGCTCCAGGCGGGTGTGGGTGGCGCTGATGACGCGAAAGTCGACCTTTACCGGCTGTTGCCCACCGACCCGGGTGATGGTTTTTTCTTCCAGCGCCCGCAGCAGCCGGGTTTGCAGGTGCAGCGGCATTTCGCCGATCTCATCCAGAAACAGGGTGCCGCCGTTGGCGGTTTCCAGCAGCCCGCGTCGGCCGCCGCGCCGTGAACCGGTGAAGGCGCCTTCTTCATAGCCGAACAGCTCCGCCTCCAGCAGCGATTCGGCGATGGCGCCGCAGTTGATGGCGACGAACGGCGGTGTCGCGCCCCTGGACGGCGCGCCGCGCCGGGAAAAGTATTCGCGGTGGATCGCCTGCGCCGCCAGCTCTTTGCCGGTGCCGGTTTCGCCTTCGATCAACACCGCCGCCGGCGAGCGGGCGTACAGCATGATGGTGCGCCGGGTCTGTTCCATCTGCGGGGAATTGCCCTGCAAATCGCCCAGCCCATAGCGCGGCTGCAGGGTATCGCGCGCGGCGTAGTCGCCGCCGCGTTTGGCGCCGCCCAGCATCAGGCGCGTCACGTCCAGCGCATCGCTGAAGGCGGCGCGCAGGGTGGCGGCGGAATAGAGAAAAATGGCGGTGAGCCCGGCTTCTTCCGCCAGATCGCTGATGAGGCCGGCGCCGACCACGGCCTGAATACCGGCGGCTTTCAGCTCGGCGATCTGGCCGCGCGCGTCCTCTTCGGTGACGTAACTGCGCTGCTCCAGCGGCAGATCGAAGGTTTGCTGGAACTCCATCAGCGCGGGCAGGGGCGTTTTATAGGTGATGACACCGATCCGATCGGCGGTTCTGCGCGCCTTGCTCAGCGCCTGCAGCAGGTCGAAGCCGCCAGGCTTGACCAAAATGACCGGCACCGACAGGCGGCTTTTCAGGTAGGCGCCGTTGGAGCCGGCGGCGATGATGGCGTCGCAAGGCTCGCTAGCCAGGCGAGAGCGGATATGCTGCACCGCCTCCTCGAAGCCGAGACGGATCGGGGTGATGGTCGCCAGGTGGTCGAACTCGAGGCTGATATCCCGGAACAGATCGAACAGGCGGGTGATGGAGACGGTCCAGATCACCGGTTTGTCCGGCGTGCGGGGCGGCGTGATGTGATCGCTCATGGTGGGTTACCGAATGAAAGTGGCTGCATTAGGTGTAGCCTTGTTTCAGTCATGTTTCAAATATGCCGACTGAAACCGAGATTGAAACGTTAACTGAAACGTTTTTTATCGCTTGGTCTGCCCAATGGCGATGCGAATTTTATAACTCACTTATTTTTATCGCTTTTAATTTTTTCCTCGCCAAAGTGCAACCTGGCCCGCCTCTTGCTCTGTCTGTTCCATCTAGCTAATCGGAGAGAACGTCATGACGCTGCGCTCACCCGGGCTCGCCTTTCGTCAGGCCCTGAGTAAAGAAAAACCCCTGCAAATCGCCGGCGCGATCAACGCCAACCATGCCCTGCTGGCCCAGCGGGCGGGGTTCCAGGCCATCTATCTTTCCGGCGGCGGCGTGGCGGCCGGTTCGCTGGGGCTGCCGGACCTGGGTATTTCGACGCTGGACGATGTGTTGACCGATATTCGCCGCATCACCGATGTCTGCCCGCTGCCGCTGCTGGTGGATGTCGACAGCGGTTTCGGCGCATCGGCGTTCAACGTCGCCCGCACGGTGCGCTCGGTGAGCAAGGCCGGGGCGGCGGCGCTGCATATCGAAGATCAAGTCGGCGCCAAGCGCTGCGGCCATCGGCCCAATAAGGCCATCGTCTCCACCGAAGAGATGGTGGATCGCATCAAGGCGGCGGTAGATGCGCGCAGCGATCCGGACTTCGTGATCATGGCGCGCACCGATGCGCTGGCGGTGGAGGGGCTGGAGGCGGCCATCGAGCGCGCTCAGGCTTACGTGGCGGCCGGGGCCGACATGCTGTTCCCGGAAGCGATCACCGAGCTGGGCATGTACCGCCGCTTCGCCGAAGCGACGCAGGTGCCGATCCTCGCCAACATCACCGAATTCGGCGCGACGCCGCTGTTCACTACCGAGGAGCTGCGCAGCGCCCGGGTGGATATGGCGCTGTATCCGCTGTCGGCCTTCCGGGCGATGAATCGGGCGGCGGAGCGGGTGTACCGCGCCCTGCGCGAAGAGGGCACGCAGAAAAACGTCATCGACACCATGCAGACCCGCAACGAGCTGTATGAAAGCATCAACTACTATTTGTTCGAAGAGAAACTCGACGCTCTGTTCGCTCGCCAACGCGACGAATAAGCGCCATTCACGCAGAAGCCAAATGAGGACAGTATGAGCCAAGCGATCCCCCCGCAAAGCCCGACTGGCGTTAAGCCGAAAAAATCCGTGGCGTTATCCGGCGTGCCCGCCGGGAATACCGCGCTGTGTTCCGTAGGGCGCAGCGGCAACGATCTGCACTACCGCGGTTACGACATTCTCGACCTCGCGCGCCACTGCGAGTTTGAAGAAGTCGCCCATCTGCTGATCCACGGCAAGTTGCCCAACCGCGACGAACTACATGCCTACAAGCAGCGGCTCAAGGCGCTGCGCGGCCTGCCCGCCAGCGTGCGCACGGTGCTGGAGGCGCTGCCGGCGGCATCTCACCCGATGGACGTGATGCGCACCGGCGTTTCGGCCCTCGGCTGCACGCTGCCGGAAAAAGAGCAGCACGGCGCGGCCGGCGCGCGCGACATCGCCGACCGCCTGCTGGCGTCGTTGGGATCGATGCTGCTCTACTGGTATCACTACAGCCACAACGGCGAGCGCATTCAGCCGGAGACCGACGACGATTCCATCGGCGGCCACTTTCTGCACCTGCTGCACGGCGAGGCGCCTTCCGCCAGCTGGGAGCAGGCGATGCACGCGTCATTGATCCTGTACGCCGAGCATGAGTTCAACGCCTCGACCTTCGCCGGCCGGGTGATCGCCGGCACCGGATCCGATGTCTATTCGGCGATCGTCGGCGCCATTGGCGCGCTGCGCGGGCCGAAGCACGGCGGCGCCAACGAGGTATCGCTGGAGATCCAGCAACGCTATGAAACGCCGGACGAAGCGGAAGCCGACATTCGCCGCCGCATCGATAACAAAGAGGTGGTGATCGGCTTCGGGCACCCGGTGTACACCGTCTCCGATCCGCGCCATCAGGTGATCAAAGAGATCGCGCTACGCCTGTCGCAGGACGCGGGCGCGATGAAGCTGTATGACATCGCCGACCGGTTGGAAAGCGTGATGCGCGACACCAAAAACATGTTCCCCAACCTCGACTGGTTCTCGGCGGTGTCTTACCACCAGCTGGGGGTGCCCACCGAAATGTTCACGCCGCTGTTCGTCATGGCGCGCGTCAGCGGCTGGTCGGCGCACATCATCGAGCAACGGCAGGACAACAAAATCATTCGCCCGTCCGCCAACTATACCGGGCCGGAAGCGCGGGCGTTCGTGCCGCTGGATCAGCGCTGAGCGCCGATCGTTATCGTGTCGTTTTCACTCTGGAGCCTTTGGGAATCATGATGCTTGAGTCTGCCAACACCGGCCGTCCGCCGTTCGATCGCGAAATGGTCGATATCGTCGATTATGTAATGAAAGAGGCCGTCGATACCCCGGCGGCGTACCGCACCGCCCATTATTGCCTGCTCGATACCCTCGGCTGCGGGCTGGAGGCGCTGAGCTACCCCGCCTGCAAGAAACTGATGGGCCCGGTGGTGCCGGGTGCCGAGGTGCTGAACGGCAGCCGGGTGCCCGGCACCCGTTTCCAGCTGGATCCGGTGCAGGCGGCGTTCAATATCGGCGCCATGATCCGCTGGCTCGACTTCAACGACACCTGGCTGGCGGCGGAGTGGGGCCACCCGTCGGACAACCTGGGCGGGATCCTGGCGGTGGCCGACTGGCTCTCGCGCCAGGCGGTGGCGGCGGGCAAAGCGCCACTGACCATGCGGCAGGTGCTGATCGCCATGATCAAGGCGCATGAGATCCAAGGCTGCCTGGCGCTGGAAAACGCCTTTAACCGGGTAGGGTTGGATCACGTGCTGCTGGTGAAGGTGGCGTCCACCGCGGTGGTGGCGCAGCTGCTCGGCCTGAGCCGCGAGGCGATCCTGAACGCGGTGTCGCTGGCGTGGGTGGACGGGCAGTCGCTGCGCACCTACCGCCACGCGCCGAACGCCGGCACCCGCAAATCCTGGGCGGCGGGGGATGCGACCGCCCGCGCGGTGCGGCTGGCGCTGATGGCCGCCACCGGTGAGATGGGCTATCCCTCGGCGCTCACGGCGCCGACCTGGGGATTCTACGACGTCTCGTTCAACGGCAAACCTTTCCGCTTCCAGCGGCCGTACGGCGCGTATGTGATGGAGAACGTGCTGTTTAAAATTTCGTTCCCGGCGGAGTTCCATGCCCAGACCGCCGTGGAGGCGGCCATGACGCTGCACCGCCAGATGCAGGCCGCCGGCAAAACCGCCGCCGACATCGCCGCAGTGAGCATCCGCACCCACGAGGCCTGCCTGCGCATTATCGACAAGCAGGGGCCGCTGGATAATCCGGCGGATCGCGATCACTGCATTCAGTATATGGTGGCGATCCCGCTGCTGTTCGGCCGGCTGACGGCGGCGGATTACGAAGACCGGGTGGCCGAAGATCCGCGCATCGACGCATTGCGTAGCAAGATACATTGCCATGAAGATCCCGCCTTCACGCGCGATTATCACGATCCGGAAAAACGCTCGATAGCCAATGCGCTGACGGTGGAGTTCGCCGACGGCAGCCGTCTGGATGAGGTGGCCGTGGAGTACCCCATCGGCCATGCGCGGCGGCGCGAAGAGGGCATCCCGCTGCTGATCGAGAAGTTCAAAACCAACCTGGCGCGCCAGTTCCCGGCCCTGCAGCAGCAGCGCATTCTTGAGGTGTCGCTGGACCGGCAGCGGCTGGCGCAGATGCCGGTCAACGAGTATCTCGATTTGTGGGTGATCTGATGTGAGCGGCGCTGACAAGCCACGTCGGCGTCGCTATGATGGATGCTCCATCCCCGTCCGTCTTCTTATCAGGTGATTCATGATTGATGCTGCAACGCTGTTGTTGTTTTCCGGTGCCTGCGTGGCGCTGGCGCTGACCCCCGGCCCGGATATGCTGCTGATCGCTTCGCGCAGCGTCAGCCAGGGGCGGCGGGCCGGTTTCGCTTCGCTGGCGGGCATTCAACTCGGCACTTACTGCCACGCGCTGGCGGCGGCGCTGGGGTTGTCGCAACTGTTCGTCGCGGTGCCGCTGGCTTACGACGCGGTGAGAATGTTGGGCGCGGCTTATCTGCTTTATCTGGCCTGGAAAACGCTGCGATCCGGCAGCAGTCTGCAGGCTTCCGCCGGGTTGCAGGCGGTGCCGACGGCGCGCATTTTCCGACAGGGGCTGCTGACCAACATCCTCAACCCGAAGATGGCGCTGTTCGTGTTGGCGCTGTTCCCGCAGTTTATCGATCCGCGCGCCGGCTCGGTGGTGGTGCAGATGCTGGCGCTGGCGACGGTGCTGAATCTGGTCGGCTTGCTGATTAACGGCGGGGTGATCCTGGCGGTCAGCGGCATGAAAAGCCGTTTCGCCAGTCGCCGCTTCAGCGCCTGCTGGCCGAACTACCTGCTGAGCGGCGTGTTCGCCGGGCTGGCCTGCAAACTCATTTTCGACAGCCGTCGTTAATCCTCGCGCAGCAGCGCTTCAAACGCCGCGCTGGCCGGTTCGTCCGGCAGCGCGCTGTACATCACCAGCCGCAGATGGTTCTCTTCGTCGACGATGAAAGAGGCATGGTCAAAGGTGACCGGGCCGATCTCCGGGACGACGAAGCTGCGCCGCCCCTGACAGCGTCCGTGAATGTCATGCTGCCGCCAGAGCCGGCGGAACGGCGGCGACACCCGCTCCAGCGCCTGCACCCGTTGGCGCATTACCTCATCCTCCGGCGCGCGGGCGTAGTCGCGGCGGAAGCTGGCCAGGATTTGCGGCGCCTGCGCCTGCCACTCCAGCAGGCGCTCATTGAGCTGCGGATCGGCAAACAGCATCCACAACATGTTGCGCTCTTGCGCCGGGCGATCGCCGATGGCGAACAGCCGCTGTGCCGCCGGATTCCAGGCGATGATGTCCCAACTCAGGTTCATGACGTAGGCCGGCCGCAGCGCCAAATCGTCCAGCAGACGCCGCACCAACGGCGAAACCTGGCACCACTGATGCCCAACCGGCACCGGCGGGCGCTGATGCGCCAATAAGAACAGGTGGTAGCGGCCGGCGGCGTCGAGCTGCAGCACCCGCGCCAGATTTTCCAAAAACGTCACCGACGCATTGATTTCCCTGCCTTGCTCCAGCCAGGTGTACCAGGTGAGGCCGACGCCGGCCAGCGCTGCGACCTCCTCGCGCCGCAATCCCGGCGTGCGGCGGCGGCTGCCGCTCGGCAAACCGACCGCCTCCGGCGACAGTTGTTCTCGTTTTTGCCGCAGAAAATCCCCCAGTTCGTGGCGGGTGCGTTCGAGGGTGCGTGGGGGCATGGCGGCCGTCCTGTTGCTGTCAGTAATAGTATAAATGGCTATATAGTAACAGTTTAAACCGTGTTCCATACTGCGGCCATCATAATCTCTGGAGGTGGTATGGAACATTCATTATCTCGTGAGCGGCGAGGGCTGCTCGGCCTGCCGGTGCTGCTGTTGGGCGGTTTCGTCACGGTGTTCGATCTGTTCGTGGTCAACGTGGCGGCGCCGGTGATCCAGCGGCAGTTCGCCGCCGATTTCGCCGGTGTCGGTTTGATCGTCGCCGGTTATGAACTGGCGTTTGGGGTGCTGCTGATCGCCGGTGGGCGTCTGGGCGATCGATTCGGACGTCGGCGTCTGTTCAGCCTCGGCATGCTGGGATTCACGCTGAGTTCTCTGCTGTGCGGGTTGGCGGGATCGCTCAGCCTGTTGATCGCCGCGCGTATTCTGCAGGGGGCGACGGCGGCGCTGTTGTTCCCGCAAATTTACGCCTTGATGCGGGTGCTGTACGCGCCGCAACAGCGGCGGCGCGCTTTCGCCTGGCTGGGCATGACGCTGGGGTTGGCGGCGATCTTCGGCCAGATCCTCGGCGGATTTATCATCGAAGCCAACCTGTTCGGCAGCGGCTGGCGCATGATCTTTTTGATCAATTTGCCGATCGGCGCACTGGCGCTGTGGGCGGCGCGGCGCATCCCCGAATCGCGGGTGGCGCAGGCGCAGCGGCTGGACGGCGTTGGCCTGTGGCTGGCGGCGACCGGCCTGTCGCTGTTGCTGCTGCCGCTGCTGGAGGGGCCGGCGCACGGCTGGCCGTGGTGGATAGCGCCGATGTTGGCGTTGGCGATGCTGACGCTGTGGGGCTTCCTGCGTTGGGAGCGGCGTCTGGCGCAGCGCGGTGACGATGCGGTGCTCGATCCGGCGCTGTTCCGCCAGGCGGGTTTCGCGCCGGGTATGGCGGTGGTGCTGGCGATTTATGCCACCGCTTCCTCGTTTTTCTTGTGTTTCGCGCTGCTGCTGCAGGCGGGGGCGGGGCTGACGCCTTTTCAGGCGGGCAGCCTGTTCGCCCCGGCCAGCGCGGCCTTTATGTTGGCGTCGATGCTGGCGCCCCGGCTGGCGCAGCGGTGGGGCAACGGCGTGCTGAGCGTGGGCGTGGCGATTTACGCCGCCGGGTTGGCGCTATTGATGGCGCAGGCGCTGTGGGGTGAGGCGCTGGCGCATCCGCTGCGGTTGCTGCCGGGGTTGGTGGTGCTGGGGTTCGGTCAGGCGCTGAGCATGACGCCGCTGCTGAATCTGGTGCTGGGTTTGGCGCAGGAGCGGCAGGCGGGGATGGCGGCGGGTCTGGTCGCCACCGTGCAGCAGGTGGGAGGCGCGTTGGGCATCGTGGTCAGCGGCGTCGGTTTTGTGCCGCTGTTGGCGAGCGGCGGCGCGGCGGAGCGCTATGCCCAAGCCTTTGCCGGCGCCATGGTATTTAATCTGTTGGCGATGGGCGTGGCCCTGCTGTTGTTAAAGCGGATCACTCGAAATAGCCAGAAAGCGGATCTTAAGTAGGCCGCCGGCGGGTGCTTTACTGTTGTCATCATGAGAGAGCGATAAGGAGCCGCACTGATGTTTCAACCCGCCGCATTTCGCGAAGACGATCTGGATGCCCAACTGGCGTTGATCCGCGCCCACCCGCTGGGGCTGTTGGTCAGCCACGGCGAGCACGGATTGACGGCCGACCCGCTGCCGTTTGTGGCTGATGTCGAGCAGGGGCAGCTGCGGCTGCGGGCGCACCTGTCGCGCGCCAACGCGCACTGGCGGCGGCTGCAGCACGCGGCGGAATGCCTGGTAATTTTTCAGGGCGTGGAAGGTTATGTGTCGCCCGGCTGGTACCCGAGCAAGCGCCAGACCGGCAAGGTGGTGCCGACCTGGAATTACAGCATGGTGCAGCTGTATGGCGTACCGACGGTGATGGACGATCCGGCCTGGCTGCGCCGCCAACTGATCGATCTGACCGCGCAGCAGGAAGGGCGCCGCCCGGCGCCCTGGCGGCTCGATGATGCGCCGGCCAACTACATCGCCGCGCAGCTTAAAGGCATCGTCGGTATCGAGATCGCCGTCACCCGGCGCGAAGGCAAATGGAAGATGAGCCAAAACCGCAGCGCCGACGATGCCGGCGGGGTGATCGCCGGGCTGCGCGAGGGCGATGACGCGCAGCGGCGGCTGGCTGAGGAGGTTGAGCGGCGGCGCGGATAGGGTATGCTAACCGAAGAGTGAGCTGAGGGAACCTTCGGATGGATTACACCAAAATTATCAAAGAAATAGGCCGCGGCAAAAATCATGCGCGCGATCTGGATCGGCAGACCGCCTTTGAGCTGTATCAGGCGATGCTGGCTGGAGAGGTCCCCGAGCTGGAGCTGGGCGGCATTCTGATCGCGCTGCGCATCAAGGGCGAAGCCGAAGAGGAGATGCTGGGGTTCTACCAGGCGATGCAGCAGCAGGTATTGTCGCTGCAGGCGCCGCAAGGGCGCCCGCTGCCGGTAGTGCTGCCGAGCTACAACGGCGCGCGCAAGCAGGCCAACCTGACGCCGCTGCTGGCGCTGCTGCTGGCGAAAGTGGGCCTGCCGGTGGTGGTGCACGGCGTCCTGGACGACAGCACCCGCGTGACCAGCGCCGAGATTTTCCGCGCTCTGGGGCTGCCGTGGTCGGAACAGGCCGCTCACGCCCAGCGGCGTCTCGATAACGGCGAGGCGGTATTCATGCCGGTTTCCACGCTGTCGGCGCCGTTGGCGCGGCAGCTCGGATTGCGTTGGCGCATGGGGGTGCGCAACAGCGCCCATACGCTGGCCAAGCTGGCGACGCCGTTTGGCGAACAGGATGCGTTGCGCCTCGCCAGCGTCTCACATCCGGAGTATGTTGGCCGGGTGGCGTCGTTTTTCCGCCAGATCGGCGCCCGCGGGTTGCTGATGCACGGCACGGAAGGCGAGGCCTACGCCAACCCGCTGCGCTGCCCGCAAATTCACCACATCGTCGGCGGCGAACAGCAGGTGCTGCTGGAGCGCACCTTGCCGGATGAAACACCGGCATTGCCGGCGGCGAAAGACGCTGAAACCACCGCGCGCTGGACTGAACGCTGTCTGGCGGGCGAGGTGGCGATCCCGCAGGCCATCCAGCGGCAGGTCGCCTGTTGCCTGGTGGCCGCCGGCGAGAGCGAGACGCTGGAGCAGGGGCTGCAGCGTCTGCGTCAGGCCTAAGCGCGGCTATACTGGGATATTTCCTCATCGGCTGAGAAGGACGGTTATGCAACAGGCTCTCGATTACTTCAATCAATTGAACCAGGATTACCTCGACGTTCACCGCGCCAAAGAAGAGCTGTTCTGGCAAAACTACATGGGCACCGGCGGTGAAGACGTGTCGGCGCGCTTTTCCGCCGCGGAAAGCGCCTATAAGCGCTTTATCGCCGAACCGCGCCGGCTGGCCGAGATCCGCAGCCTGCTGGCCGGATTGGAAGCGCTGCCGCAGGAGGCGCAGCGCGATGCGCTGATCCACGGCCTGCAAGGTTGGCTGCGTTTCTTCGACTGCAACGCCATCGAAGATCCGCAGGCGCAGGCGCTGTTGGATCAGATCATTCACGCCGAGTCCGATCTTTACTCGCGCCGCAAGGGCTATCAGGTCACGCACCTGAACGCCGAGGGCCGGCGGGTGGCGGCCTCGCTCGGCGAACTGTTGACCAACCAGGCAACCAACCCGAACGAAGACTACCGCCGCAGCTCGCAGCAGGCGCTGCGCGACCTGGAGCAATGGCTGCTGCATAACGGCCTGCCGGAGCTGATTGGCCTGCGCAACCGCTTTGCGCGCCAGATGGGCTATCGCAACTATTTCGACTATAAGGTGAACAAAACCGAGCGCATGACGCCGGAGCAGCTGTTCGCCATTCTGGATCGCTTCGAGCGGGAAACCCGCGAGGCCAACGCGCGCAGCCTGCAACAGCTGGCGGCCGACAAGGGCGACCAGGCGCTGGAGCCGTGGAACGTACGCTTCGCCAGCGCCGGCGACGTCACCCGTCAACTGGATCCTTACTTCCCGTTTTCTCGTTCGCTGGAACGCTGGGTCGACAGCTTCAAACGTCTGCACATCGGTTTTGGCGGCGCCGAGATGAATCTCGATCTGCTGGTGCGCAAAGGCAAGTTTGAGAACGGCTTCATGCACGGCCCGGTGCCGCCGTTTGTGCGCCAGGGGGAATGGGTGCCGGCGCGCATCAACTTCACCAGCCTGGCGCAGCCGGGGCAGGTGGGCAGCGGCGCTTATGGGCTCAACACCCTGTTCCACGAGGGCGGCCACGCGGCGCACTTCGCCAACATCCGCCAGAATGCACCGTGCTTCTCGCAGGAGTTCCCGCCGACCTCGATGGCCTATGCCGAAACCCAGTCGATGTTCTGCGACAGCCTGCTGGACGACGCCGACTGGCTGAAACGCTATGCGAAAAACGCCGCCGGCGAAGCGGTGCCCGATGCGCTGATCGAAGCCGGCATCGCGGCGCGCCAGCCGATGCGTGCGTTCAACGAACGCCACATCCTGCTGGTGCCGTACTTCGAGTGGGCGCTGTACCAGTGGGATGACGCGCAGCGAACGCCGGAAGCCATCACCGCGCTGGCGCGCGAGGTCGAGCAAAAGATCCTTGGCATCAGCGGCAGCCCGCGCCCGACGCTGGCGATCCCGCACCTGCTGTCGCTGGAGTCAGCCTGTTCCTACCAGGGCTATCTGCTGGCGATGATGGCGGTAGAGCAAACCCGTCACTTCTTCCTGCAGCGCGACGGCTACCTGACGGACAACCCGGCCATCGGCCCGGATCTGGCGCAACACTACTGGTTGCCGGGCAACAGCGTCAGCCATGACGACACGTTGCGCAGCCTGACCGGCGAAGGGTTTAATCCGGACTATCTGGCGCAGGCCTGCAACCAGACGGTGGCGCAGGCGTGGCACGAGGCGCAGCAGACGATGGCGGCCGCGGCCAGGCGCCCGCAGCCGCCGGCAGATTTCGATTTGGAGGCGCACATCCGGGTGGTGGATGGCGAGACGGTATTGGCGGACAACGCCGACGGTGATGAACGGATGTGCCACGACTTCGCCGCGGCGATAGAGGCGCGCCAGGTTTAAGGCTGACAATAAAATCCACGCCGCGGCGTGGATTTTATTTAATGGCTAAAACCGGCGCTATTTTATTCGAAATAGACGTCGGGATTATCGGCCAGAGAAATGAAACTCTTGGTGTTTCTATCCAGCGTACGAATCTCCCCGCTTTCGATGTCGTACACCCAGCCGTGCAGGCGCAGCCCACTGTTGCGCAGACCCACCGCCACAGAAGGGTGGGTTTTGATATTATTTAGCTGAGCTATGACGTTCTCTTCAACCATAGCGTTAACTTTGTCTGTTTCGTTATCCCAGGTTTTCTTCTCGACCACCGCTTTGGCCGCATCCGCGTAGTGCAGCCAGTGGGCAACGGCAGGCATGGGGTCGAGGCACTGACAGGACGCGATAGCCTTCATGGCGCCACAGTTCGAGTGGCCACAAATCACGATATCAGTCACGCCCAGCGCCACCACCGCGTACTCGATGGTGGCAGAAACCCCACCCGGCTCCGGGCCAAAGGAAGGGACGATATTACCGGCGTTACGGATAACGAACAGTTGCCCAGGCTCTTGCTGCGTCACCAGCTCGGGCACCAGACGGCTGTCAGAACAGGAGATGAAAAGCGCTTTAGGATTTTGGCTGGAGGCCAGGCTGCGAAAGAGTTCCTTACGCTGCGGGAAAATCTCTTTTTGGAAACTGAGGAAACCTTCAATGATATGTTGCATACAACGCTCTCTGCATCTGTAGTCTGCATAACATGATAATCATCCTCTCCCGTTAGTCCAGCAATGGAGCGGTAAAAAAATGTGTGCTCATCCCCCTGCAAACCCCATTAAATACGCGGTTTCTACCCGTTTCCGGCAGCATTGTCCGGTCCGTTTACGCGTGGGGTGCTGACGAAGCGGACGGTAAGAAACTCGCTGTCTTGCCTGTTCGGCGCTAACGATGAAACCGTGTTACGGTTGTTCCTACAAGAGCCGCGTAACCCTAAGGCAATGAAATGAAAAAACTGACTTTTTTATTGGCGCTGGTATTACTGAGCGGCTGTGTGCAGGAGCGTCCCTGGTTCTATCCGGCAAACGTCAGCGTTAAAAACAATCGCGTATGCGTTAGCGTGCCGGACGATATTGACGGAAAACGCGAGCTGGTGGGCATCGGAATTTATCAACCGGGGGCCGGAGGGAAGGCGGAATGGTCCACGTCGGTTGCGCCGGGCCAGCAGCCGATAGCGGTCATGCCTGGCGAATGCCTGACGGAGGCTTTCGACGGGTTCAAGATTGGGCATAGCTATTCGGTTGAGATTGCGACGGTCGGCAATGCGTCAAATGAGGCACCGCGCAAATATTGGACTGAATTTACATTGGTTGCTGACAAAGCGGACGGCAAAAAACTCACTGTCTTACCCATTCAGCGCTAATGCACTTGAACATAAAAAAAGCCCGCCGGGGGGATAGCCGGCGGGCTTTTTGACGTCTGGGCGGCGATTATTTGTAGATAACCGCGGTGGCGTGCATCAGGTTATTGCCGCTGGTGGAGGTGATGGTAAAAGCCTTGGCGCCCGCCGCATCGGCTTTGGCGGCCAACTGGGATTTCAGGCTGCTCAAGTCGGTCGCGCCGCTGGCGACGATCACGCCGGCTTTTTCGAATTGGGCGGCATCCTGCGCGCTGACGTGTTCAGCGGCGAAAGTGGTGAAAGAAACGGTAGCCAGGGCGATAGCGGCAGCAAAAGTTTTGATGGTTTTCATGTTCGTCATTCCTGTCAAAGTCAATTAGGGAGAAAGGGGTTTGCCTTTCGATGGGAGGATTATTGCGCAGTGACAGGCGGGATGAAATCGGAGAGTGTTGATGGTTTTATTCAATTTTTTTGATTATTAATTCCCCCGTTTATCTTCTGCCTAAACGGGGGAAACGATCAGCGTGTCGGGCGCGTCAGATCGAAACGGTGCTGTTCGGAAATGCCGTAGTAGGCGGTCGGGCCGCCGGCGCGCAGGATCGGTTCGGCGGCGGCGGTCTGGTAGACGCCGTGTTCATCCAGCAGCGCCGGATCGAGATGCACCGCCACCACCTCGCCCAAGACCAGCCAGGTCTCCACCTGTTCCCCGGCGGCGGTTTGCAGTTGGATGCATTGGGTCAACCGGCATTCGAAGTTCACCGGGCTTTCGGCCACGCGCTCGGCTTTGACCCGGCGCCCGGGCAGCGGCGTAACGCCGGCGAAGGCGAATTCGTCCTCACCGCGCGGCAGGGTGATGGAACTGTTGTTCATCGCTTCCGCCAGCGGGCGCGTCGCCAGGTTCCAAACGAACTCACCGGTTTCCACGATATTCGCCACGCTGTCTTTCCAGCCGGTGCTGGCGAAACCGATGATCGGCGGGCGATAGTTGAAGCAGTTGAAAAAGCTGTAGGGCGCCAGATTACGCAAGCCGGCGGCGCTGCGGGAAGAGATCCAGCCGATGGGGCGCGGGCCGACGATGGCGTTCAGCGGATCGTGCGGCAGGCCGTGGCCGGCGGCGGGTTCATAATAATAACGAGATTCACGGCTCATGGGGGCCCCTGTGGCAATCGATGAAGCTTTCATTGTGCCGGGTTTCCCGCCGCTGCGCCATTCCGGGCCGGATGTGTTATCTTACGCGCCGGAAATACCTTCAAGAGAGCCCGTCACGGTGGAAAAAAAGAAAACCTTCCCGCAGCAGAAAAGCGGCCTGCATCCGCGCAACCGTCATCGTTCGCGCTACGACTTCCCGGCGCTGATCGCCAGCTGCCCGGCGCTGGCGCCGTTCGTAAAACCGAACGCCTGGGGCGATGTCTCGGTGGACTTCGCCGATCCGGCGGCGGTGAAAATGCTCAACCGTGCGTTGCTGCAACACTTTTACGGCATCGAACACTGGGATATTCCGGCTGATTACCTGTGCCCGCCGATCCCCGGCCGCGCCGACTATCTGCACCACCTGGCGGATCTGCTGGCGACCAGCAACGGCGGCGAGGTCCCGCGCGGCAAGGGCGTGGCGATCCTCGACGTTGGCGTCGGCGCCAATTGCATTTACCCGATCGTCGGCCTGCGCGAATACGGCTGGCGTTTCACCGGCTCCGAAATCGATCCGGTGTCGCTGAACGCCGCCAAAATGATCGTCGAGATGAACCCGACGCTGCGCAACAGCGTGCGTCTGCGGTTGCAAAAACAGCCTGAGCTGATTTTTAGCGGCATCATCGGCGCGGCCGAGAAATTCGACGCCACCCTGTGCAACCCGCCGTTCCACGCGTCCGAGCAGGAAGCGCGTGCCAGCACCCGCCGCAAGCTGCATAAATTGGGCAAAGGGGAAGTGGCCGACAAGCCGGTGCAAAACTTCGGCGGCAAGAACAACGAGCTGTGGTGCGAAGGCGGCGAAGAAGCCTTTGTGCGCAAGATGGTGGAAGAGAGCGTCAGCAAGGCCAATAACTGCCTGTGGTTCACCTCGCTTATCTCGAAAAACACCACGTTGCCGGCCATCTACCATGCGCTGAAAGTGGCGGGGGCGGCCGAGGTGCGCACCATCGAGATGGCGCAAGGGCAGAAGATCAGCCGCTTCGTCGCCTGGACCTTCCATGACGCCGAGCAACAGGCCGCCTGGGCAGCCGAACGCTGGCGTTAATCTTCCCGGCGCCGGTTATCCTGCCGGCGCCGACAAAAACCCGCATTTTACCTTTCAATTTTCATCACTTACGTTATTCTCAATACAGTTATTCATAATAAAAATCTTAGGTTGTTGGTTTATTTAAATTCGAATAATTACTTTACTGAATAAATAAATTTAATCCGGTTAAGAGCAATAACCAGAAGGATCGGCGCTGCCCGCTCCTTCCGCGATGGCACGTCTGCGTGTGGGCGCGGCATGTGGCCAGACAAAATAAGAAAAGCGCGATCATCTGCCACAAGGACTACACCCTATGCTTTTACGATTCAGTCAGTTAACTACCCACAAAGGCGCCGAACTGAGCGCGATAGAACACGCCGTTCCCATGATTGTATTCTCGCCCGACGGCACGGTATTGCGCGCCAACGATCTCTTTCTCAGCACGCTCGGATTTCAACGCGATGATGTGATAGGCCGGCATCACCGTATTTTCTGCGATCCGAACTATGTCGCCAGCCCGTTATATCGCGAACATTGGGAGACGCTGAATAAAGGGCAACCCATCACGGACACGATAAAGCGCATCGCGAAAAACGGCGAGGCGGTGTGGCTGCAGGGCACCTATGCGCCGGTGCTGAATAAACAGGGTAAGGTGGTGGAAATCGTCAAGATCGCCAGCGAAGTGACCGAGCGAGTGACCCAGGCGCAGGAACACCGCAGCCTGCTGGCGGCGCTGAATCGCTCGATGGCGATGATTTCTTTCACGCCGCAGGGCGACATTGTCAGCGCCAACGACAATATGCTGGCGCTGATGGGCTATCGGCTGGAAGAAGCGTGCGGGCAGTCGCATGCGGTGCTGTGCCCACCGGCGTTCGCCGCTTCCGACGACTATCGGCGGCATTGGCAGCGCCTGGCGCGCGGCGAGTTCATCACCGGGCGTTTTGAGCGCGTCAACCGGCGCGGCGAACGGGTCTGGCTGGAGGCCAGCTATAACCCGATCCTCGACAACGACGGCCAGGTGGTGAAAGTGGTGAAGATCGCCCAGGACATCACCCGGCTGATGCAACAGCAGCAGCATGAAGAAGAGATGGTGCGCAACGCGCATCATCTGTCGCTCGATACCGACCGGCAGGCGGCGCAGGGCGCGGTCATCGTGCAGCAGGCGGTGAAGGGCATGCAGCAGGTCGAAGCGGCGGCGCGCGAAACGTCGGACGTGGTCACCGAGCTTGGCAAGTGCTCTCAGCAGATCGGCACCATCGTCGAAGCCATTCGTAAAATTGCCTCGCAAACCAATCTGCTGGCGATTAACGCCTCCATCGAAGCCGCCCACGCCGGTGAGCACGGGCGCGGTTTTGCGGTGGTGGCCAACGAGGTGCGCACGCTGGCGGAACAGTCGCGCAAGGCGGCGACCGAGATCGAACGCATGACCAAGTCTATCCAGCAAGGCGTGGCGGCGGCGATCGCCGGCATGGCGACCTGCGTGGAACAGGCCGGCGGCGGTGTGGCATTGACCCATGACGCCGGAGAAGTGATCAATCAGGTCAACATCGGCATGCATGACGTCGTGAAACTGATGCAGGCGTTTACGTCGGTGAAGCAGGGCGACGCGCTGCACTGAGTTTGCCGGGCGCCGCCCCTGAAAGCGGGGCGGCGTTTGTCTCTTCCCACCGATCTCTGCGCCGTTGAGCCGCGGTTCAATTTTACCGGCCTATGCTATCCTTAAATGTGAACGAACGTTCGTTCATTTTTTTGTATCAATTTACGGCGCCCAGCGCCCCTTCACCGTTTCGGGAGCTGCCGATGGGAAACCGAGAAAAGATTGTCGACGCTGCGCTGCACAGCTTTACCCATAAGGGATTTCACCAGACCAGCATGCGGGATATCGCCCAGGCGGCGGGCGTCAGCGTGGGCAACCTCTATAACCATTTTTCCGGCAAGGAGGTGCTGATCGGCGAGATCGCGCTGCTGGAAAACGGCGTATTCGCCGAGTTCGCCGCCGCATTGCGGGCCGAGAAAAAGCGGCCGAAACAGGCGCTGTCGGCCTTTTTCACCGCCTATCACGCTTTTGTCGCCGAACCGGACAATGTGCAACTGTCGGCGGAGATTGTGGCTGAAGTGGCGCGTAACCCGGCATTGGCTGAGCCGTTCAGCGCCAACCAGCGGCAGTTGATTGAGGCGCTGGCGACGACGATCGCCGAGGCTCAGCAAATCGGCGAGATCGCGCCGGCGATAGCGCCCTTGTCGCTCGCGCAGCTGGTGCTGGACGTGATCGAAAGCCAGGCTTGGCGGCAGGCGATCTTCGCGTCGCCTTCGCCGGAGGCGATCACGCCGGTGCGGCTGTTGGAACAGCTGCTCTACCGCCAACCCTAGTCGAGGTTGATATGTTGCACATTGAGCCTTATCGCGACGCTGACCGCCTGCAAACGGCGGCGTTGATCTACGCCGCGTTCTGCGACAAATTCCAGCGCGCGCGCCGTCTGAGCGCCCGCCTTCAGTGGCGTCTGTTCTATCGGCTGTGGCGTTGGCGGCAAAGCGGCAGCCGGGAGCGCAGCTTCGTGGTGAAACAGGATGAACAGGTGGTGGCGGCCTTTGCCCTGAATGCCATCGATGGCGAGAACCGCGCTGGGCCACGTCCGCGCGCCTTGCCGATTTGGCGGCTGTGTCGCCGCTATGGCTGGCTAAACGTTTGGCGTATGTATCTGCAAATTGCGGTGTTGCAGCACACCCCGGCGGCCGATGAGCTGTATCTTTCCTACCTGGCGGTGGCCGAGAGTCAGCGCGGCAAAGGGGTGGGCAGGCGACTGCTGCAGTGGATGAACGACTACGCCGCCGAACAAGGCGCAGGCCGGCGCCTGAGCCTGCACGTCAGCCGGCGCAACGTCGATGCGCAGCGTCTGTATCAGCGCTGCGGTTTTCAGGTGCGGCGCGAAGAACATTACGCCTCGCTGGGCTTGCTGTTCGGCCAGGCCGATTGGGTGTTGATGGAGAAACGCAGCGGGGAGGCGACGTGCGCAGAATAGGGCTGTGTCTCGTGGCGCTGCTCTTGCCGGTGCTCGGCTGGGTGATTTACGTCAACGACTTTCGCTTTGTCACCGAACCGGTCGTGGTGACCGCCGGTGGCAATCGGCTGACCGGCACGCTGGTGCTGCCGGAGCATGCGCCGGTGAAGCCCGGCGTCGTGGTGTTCGTGCACGGCGATGGACCGGCCAACGCCAGCCGCGACGAAGGCTATTACGGCATTTGGGAGACGATGGCGCAGCAGGGCTATGCGGTTTTATCCTTCGATAAGCCGGGCGTGGGCGGCTCCGGCGGCAACTGGCTGCATCAGACCATGGCGGATCGCGCGCGGGAAACCGTCGATATCATCGACTGGGCCCGGCGGGACGGGCGCTTCGATGCGCGCTGCGTGGGGCTGTGGGGCTCCAGTCAGGCGGGGTGGGTAATGCCGGAGGTGGCGCGTTTGCGCCCCGACATCGCGTTTACGCTGGCGGTGGCGCCGGCGATCAACTGGCTGCGGCAGGGGCGCTACAACACTCGGGCGGCGATGGCGGCGGCAGGGGACGATGAAGCGTCGATCGCCGCGCGCGAGGCGCACTGGCGCCACATCCAAACGCTGCTCGAACAGCCGGACGGCTACGAACAGTACCGCCGTGAGTCTGGCGCCGCCGCTGCATTGAGCGCCGACCGCTGGCGCTTTATTCGCGCCAACATGGCCAGCGACGCGACGGCGGGATTGCGGCATTTCGCCACGCCGGTGCACCTGATCCTGGGCGGGCGCGACGTCAACGTGGACGCGGACGAAACCGAGCGCGTGTATCGGCAAACGATCCCGGCCTCGCTGCTGACGGTGACGCGCATCGACGAGGCCGATCATGTGATGGTCAAGCCGCTGTTCGCGCGCCATCCGTGGCTGATCAACGTGGTGGGCCTGTTTGCCCCGCGCTCGGTGCAATACGACGCCTACCGGCAGGACGTGGCGGCCTTCTTGGCCGCTCAGCCCTGCGGGCGCGGGCGCTAACCTCAGATCGCCGCGGGCGGCGCCTGCTCGTCATGCGGCTGCGGCGCGCGGGAAATCTGCATCGCCTGCTGCGGCATGCCGATGCCGGCCCGATCGAAATGGATTTTCACCAGCCGGTCGAGGGCGTATTGCACCACCCACTGTTTCAGCGCCTGCGTGCGCACCGTCACGCGGGTGGTGAACGAACGATCGCCCAGCGCTACCACGCCGTTGAAGACCGGCTCGCCAATCAGGAAATGCTTCACCTGTTCATCCTGCTTCAACGCCGCGATGGCCTGATGCAGCACCTCATTGACCCGATCGATGTCCTCGTCGCGGCTGACGGTATAATTGGCGCGATACACCCCGAACTCACGCGCATAGTTGGCCAGCGTGGTGATCGAAGAGTACGGCACGATGTGATAGACGCCGTAGTCGTCGCGCAGGCCGATCGAGCGGATGGTCATGCGCTCCACGGTGCCGGTGATGCCGCTGACGGTGACGTATTCGCCGGTGTTCATGCCGTTTTCGAACTGGATGAACACGCCGGTGATCACGTCTTTCACCAGCGTCTGGGCACCGAAGCTGATGGCCAGCCCCAGCGCGCCGGCGCCCGCCAGCAGCGGCGCGATGTTCAGTCCGACCTGCGACAGCACGATCATCACGGTGATGGTGCTGATAACGATAGCCAACACGTTGCGAAACAGCGTCAGCAGCGTGCGTTCGCGCGCGCTCGGCCGCACGCCGTTGCTCAGCTCCAGCGCCAGGCGGTGCTCGATGATGCTGGCCATCAGCGTCCAGCTAAACACGGCGATCAGCAGGATCAGCAGAATATGCACCAGCCCGCCGAGCGTCCGCTGGCCATTTTCGCTGCCCGCCCATTGATACAGGTTGATCAGATGCCAGGCATCGAGCAGAAACAGCGTCACTGCCAGCACCACCATCACCCGCAGTATCTTCAACCCGTTGGGGATGTAAGAGTTGATGCGCCGCTCGAGCATCGGATAGCGTAAATTGACGTCGCTCGGCAGCGAAATGCGGCGGAAAATCCAGCGGGTCAGCATGCCGGACAGCAGGGCGCCGACGCCGACCACCAGCAGGCTTTTTACCGTGGCGCTCATCATAAAGCGCAGGCTGTTGCCGATGTCGAACTGGGACAGCACGAACAGCACCAGAAAATAGGCGATCGCCAGCAGGTGCCAGACATGCCCCAGCCCGCGCAGGATCACGCTGAAAAATGCCATCGACCGTTCGGCCAGCAGGTTGATCTGTTGCTGTATCGGTTTGCGGTTGTGCAGGATCAGCCAAATGGCGTACAGCGTCAGCGCCAGCATCACCACCAGATTGACGGCGGCGGCGGCCGAATAGCTGATCTGCACCGCCACCACCGGCACCACCACCATCAGGCCATAGCCGATCAGGCCGCTGAGCCAGGCGAGGCGGGTGTTCCAATAGCACGCGCTCCGATCGCTGAAGGGGAACGGGCGCAGATAGTCGAAGCTGGGGGCGAAAATCAGCCGCAGCACCGCCTTGAAAAATTCAATGACCGCGAAGGCGCTGAGAAACAGGGTCTGCAGCCGCAGGATGGTGGCGCTGTCGGCGTGGACGTGGCGGGCGAACAGGTTGCCTGCCGCCAGCGCCAGCAGCAGCACCAGCAGATCGATGGCGAAAGCGCCGAGAATGGCTGCGGGGCGCTTATACCACGGGCCGCGCTGCAGCCTGGCGTTGTGCCCCCAACTGCCCATGCGCTTGTACAGCGGCGCGATCAGCCGGCGGATCAGGTGGAACAGCGCAAAGGTGACCGCCACCGTCAGCAGAAAGTAGCCCAGCGCGCGGAAAAAGCCGGCGGGATTGAAAACGCGCTTCGGGCCGGAATCGATCAGCTTTTGCAGCGCGCCGAGCTTCTGGTTAAAGGTGCCGATGCCTTCCTGCGCCAGCGAGTTCAGGCTGTCGCTCAGCGTAACGGGCGTCGATTCCTCCGGCGTTGCCGGCGCGGCGGCCGCAGCGTCGCCGGCGGTCTGTTTCAGGTGGTCGATGAGTTCCGCGCGCGCTTGGTCGTCTTGCAGTAGATCGGCCAGCGCGGCGTAGGCGGCTTTCTGCTGCTCGCTCTTGTCGGCGGGCGCAGGCGGCGCGTTTTGCGCCAGCGCCGGTGGTGCGAAGACGCTCAGGGTCAACAGCAGCAGGAAAAGCAGGTGTTCTCGCAGATGAGAACCTCGTCGGGAGTCTGCGTTTGGCGGCATGGTTCCTCTCTTTGGCGTTCTGTGATCGGCGGATGTCAGAGCAATACGATGAAAAACAATCAATATAGTAGGAAAGGAAACGCGATGGGGCGTGGGAGAGCGTGCGGAATGAAAGCGGCGGGCGCGTGGCGCGCCCGCCGTTAAACCGCCAGGATCAGGAAACGTGCTGCAGGAATTCCTGCAGACGCGGGCTCGGCGGATGGTTGATCAGATCGTGCGGGTTGCCGTCTTCGGCAATCCGGCCCTTGTCGATAAAGATCAGGCGCGACGCCACTTTTTCGGCAAAGCCGACTTCGTGGGTGACGATAACCATCGTCATGCCTTCCTCGGCCAGGTCTTGCATCACCTTAAGCACTTCGTGGCGCAGCTCCGGATCGAGCGCGGAGGTCGGCTCGTCGAACAGCATCATTTTCGGCTTCACCGCCAGCGCGCGCGCGATCGCCACGCGCTGCTGCTGGCCGCCCGACAGTTCGGACGGGTAGTGGTGGGCGCGCTCCGCCAGACCGACCTTGGCCAGCAGCTCGCGCGCCAGCTTTTCCGCATCGGACTTCTTCGCGCCGCGCACGCGGATCGGGCCGAAGGCGACGTTTTCCAGCGCCGTCAGGTGCGGGAACAGGTAGAACTGCTGGAATACCATGCCGGCTTCCTGGCGGATCAACCGATCGTCTACTTTCGGATCGTTGGCTTTCAGGCCATCGACGATCAGATCGCCGCTGGTCACCTCTTCCAGCTTGTTGATGCAGCGCAGCAGGGTGGATTTGCCGGAGCCGGACGGCCCGATGATCACCACCACTTCGCCTTTGTCGATCTTCAAATCGATGTTGTGCAGCACCTGGGTTTGGCCAAAATGCTTGGAGACGTTTTTAAATTCAATCACAGGATTTTCATCCTTCTTTCCAGACGACGCAGCACGAAGCTCAGCACCAGAGTAATAATCAGGTAGATAACCGCCACGGCGCTCCAGATTTCCAGCGCGCGGAAGTTACCGGCAATAATTTCCTGACCCTGACGGGTCAGCTCCGCCACGCCGATCACGATGAACAGCGAGGTGTCTTTGATGCTGATGATCCACTGGTTGCCCAGCGGCGGCAGCATGCGGCGCAGCGCCAGCGGCATAATGACGTAGCGGATGGTTTCGCGGCGCGACAGGCCGAGCGCCAGCCCGGCTTCGCGGAAACCGTTATGGATAGACAGCACCGCGCCGCGGGTGATTTCCGCGATGTAGGCGCCGGAGTTGATCATGATGGTCACCACCGCCGCGGTGAACGGATCGATGCGCAAATCGGTGAACGCCATCGGCAGGGCGAAGTAGATGAACATCACCTGCACCACGATCGGCGTGCCGCGGATCACTTCGATAAACACCAACGCGATGTGGTTGGCGATCCATCCGCCGTAGGTGCGGGCAAAGCCGGCGACGAGGCCGATGATCAGGCCGCCAATCAGACCGAGGACCGAAATCCACAGGGTCATTTTGGCGCCCTCTAACAAGATAGGAATGGCGGGCCAGATGGCGCTCCAGTCGAACTGCATGATATTTCTCCCGGTGATCCCAAACGTGGGTATCAGATACAACGAAGCGCAGGGGGTTAAGCGACCCCCTGTGCTTAAGTTAATAGCGTGCCAAGTTCACCGCTTACTTAGGTTCGGTGCCGAACCACTTCTTGTAGATTTCGTTATAGGTGCCGTTCTCGCGCAGGGTTTTCAGCGCGCCGTTCACCTTCTCGCGCAGCTCGTCGCTGCCTTTAGGGAAGGCGATGCCATACTGCTGCGCTTCCAGCGAATCGCCGACGGTTTTGAACTTGCCGGCGCCGGCCGTCTTGATGAAGTATAAGATGTTTGGCGTGTCGTGCAGCACCGCGTCGGCGCGCTTGGTGCCCAGTTCCATATAGGCGTTGTCAATGTTCGGGAACTGACGCAGATCCTTGGTTTTGATGTGCTGCTTGGCGTAATCCACCGAGCCGGTGCCGCTTTTGACCGCCACCACTTTACCGTTCAGATCGTCGATGCCTTTCACGCTGTTGTTGTCGGCATTGACCATGACCAGCAGGCCGCTTTTGTAGTAACCGTCTGAGAAGTCGATGGCTTTCTTGCGCTCATCGGTGATGGTGATGCCGGCCAGCGCCAGATCGACGTTTTTGGTCTGCAGCGCCAGAATGATGCCGCCGAAGTCCATCGGTTTCAGGGTGTAGTCCAGCTTCAGCTCTTTGGCGACGGCGGCCCACAGGTCGATGTCGAAGCCGACGTATTTGTCGCCTTGCTTGAACTCAAAAGGAACGAAAGCGGTGTCGGTGGCGACCACCAGTTTGTCTGCTGCGTGGGAACTTACGGCAAAGGCCAGGGAGAGTGCGGCCAGGGAGACTTTAAAAATCGACTTCATGAGAGGAATTCCTGTACAGGTTGCGGATTACCCATTTTTTATATTGCAGTTGGTGCCATGAAAAAATCGTGCCATGTTTTCAACTAATATAAAAACAAAGAGTTACTGCGTGATGTTGTGCCGTGACGGCGAATAGTTATGGTTATGCACCACAATGAGGCACCGAAATGGTGCGTAAGAATTATCTTGGTGCACGGGGCTATCATTAACCAAATTTTGGCTGTGAAACAACCGTTCTTTAACGTTTTTGCTTCAATATTGATAACTAACTCTAACTTTCATGATCCATTGACGGTGCAAGCGTGACTGCGAGAGGGGGAAAAAGGGGAGCAGATAATGCTAGCGCAACTGGCTGTCTTTGCTGCCGCGCCGGTTGTACAGGCTGCTGGCCGCGTGTTTTTTGTCTTGTTCGGCCTGGCAGGTGACACAAAAACGCACCCCCTTCAGCGCCTTGCGGCGCGCCTCGGGGATCGGTTCTCCACATTCCTGGCAATAGCGCTCGCTCTCGCCATGCCCGAGCGCATCACGCGCACGCTGCACCGCATCGTCGACGGTAGAATCAATCTGATCTTGTACGGCGCCGTCCGCCGCCCAGCCGCTGGCCATCATGACCTCCTGACAAGGGAAACCTACCGTTTAATATGGGCCGTTTTTTGCACAATTCAACGGCCGCGCAAAAGAAAACAGGCCGGGCGAAGCCCAGCCTGTTCTGCCCGGCACGACGGGCGGTCTGCAACGCGCTGCGGCGTTATTCGATGTTGGATTCGATGAACCACAGGAACTTATCCAGATCGCGCGAGGCGGCGGTGAACATGTCGGCGGTGTCTTCGTCTTCCACTTCGGTAATGGCCTTACGGATGTCATTCGCCACCGCGCCGTAGCGATCGGCCAGCGCTTTCAGGTGTTCTTGCACGCTGTGGATATTGGTCGGATAGCTTTTCAGCGGCGTGCGATCGTTCACCACCTGTACGGTGCCCAGCGCCACGCCGCCCAGCTGCACCACGCGCTCGGCGAAGGTGTCCTGGTGCTCGATGATGGCGGTGCGGAAGCCGTCCAGCATTTCATGAACCGCGATAAAGTTCGCGCCACGCATGTTCCAGTGCGCCTGTTTGGTGATCAACGAAAGATCGATGAATTGCACGACCTGATGGTTCAGCGCCTTGATGGCGGCCAGTTTGATTTTTTCGTCCAGATCGTTACGGGTATACAGCAGATCAGAAGATTTCGTTTTCACCAGTTTAGCGGTACTCATATCAGATATCCTCTTGATTAGTCGTTGTCCTATTTCGTTACGGGATCAATTATAGCAGGGCTGTTTATTTTTGCCGGACGAAAATGGCTATTGCACAAATAGGGTTAGCCTACGAATAATGGATCTGGTTGAATTTTTAATTAATGCAACACCATGAAAAATATAATTATTTATCATTCGCTGATTTATTGTTTATGGCTGTGAAAATTTACCCTGGTTATTTTATTTTTTCGCCTGCGGGCTTCGGCTAAATATCCGCTTTGTTATCGTGGTGTTAATTTCTCATCCATTCATATTGATAGCGGTAATTGATGCCGCTACAGTAGGGCAATTATCCTCTCTCTTTATAGGCGAATAATGAAAATTAACGTCGTCGGCACCAGCGGCAGCGGTAAAAGCACCCTGGCGCGTCAACTGGCGGAACGGCTTGGCGTGCCCTATATCGAGATGGACAGGCTGTATTGGCGGCCCGAATGGCAGGGAACGCCTGATGACGCGTTCCTAGCGCGGCTTGAACAGACGCTGGCCGAAGCGGGGGATGGCTGGGTGCTGGACGGCAATTACAGCCGCACGCAGCCGAGCAAGTGGCGCGAGGTCGATTATATTCTGTGGCTGGACTACGGTTTCGGCCGCACGCTGTGGCAGGCCGTGCGCCGCGCGTGCCGACGCGCGGCCGGCAAAAGCGAGCTGTGGCCGGGCACCGGCAATCGGGAAAGCTTCCGCCGTTCTTTCTTCAGCCGCGAGTCGATCGTGCTCTGGACGATCCGCACTTACTCGAAGAACCGGCGAAAATACCTGGCGGAGATGGCTCGTCCCGACGCCGGACGCCGTTTCGTGCGCCTGCGTTCTCCCCGCCAGGCCGCCGATTTTCTACGGGCGCTGCCGCAGGTTCACAGCAGCAGACGGTGATGGATCCTCACCACCGCTTTCTTGATTTGCTGTGGACGCTGCCACACGCAGCCGGTCTTGTGCGGCTCCATCTGGAAAAAGAGGGCGAACATGCCGTGCGTCATGTGCAGCGTTTGCGGGTGGCGTTTGATGTCCAGCAGCAGCAGATCGCTATTTTCCGCGTGGGGTTGTTCGCGATGTCCGTTGCCCGCCAGACCGTATTCGATGCGCTCTTCACCGCTGATCAGCAGATGCAGCGCAATGTATTCCTGATGCATTTCGGCGCGCTTTTCCGCCGCCGGCGCGGTGGTCAGCGTCATCACGTCCATAAAGATGTTGTCGCCGTCGATCGGGTGATGCCCCAGCGCCAGTTCTGGCAGGTCGCATCGGCGCAATTCGGTCAGGGTTGAAACCAGCGCCGGCGCGAGTCCGCGGCCGAAGCGTGGGTTGAACAGGCTGTTGTGAATCACTGTTATTCTCCATGTGAGCGAAAGTCCAAAGAGCCTGCGATACAGGCTAAGGGGAAGTATGCCGACTTGTCACGAGGAAAACAGTTAACCCGCCTGCATTCCGACGTTGCGGTCTGCAGGCGAGTCGGGTCATCAGGAAAGGCTTTCGAGGCGAGGTTTGGGGCGAATGGTGAGGGCGGAGCCCATGGAGGCGGCGATGATCGCCGCCAGCGCCAGCCATTGCACGCCGCTCAGGTGTTCGCCGAGGAACAGCATGCCGGATAACGCCGCCATCGCCGGTTCCAGGCTCATCAAGGTGCCGAAGGTGCGCGCCGGAATTTTGGGCAGCGCGATGATCTCCAGCGAATAAGGCAGCGCGGTGGAGAGGATCGCCACCGCCAGCGCTATCGGCAGAATCTCAACGTTGAACAGCACGCTGCCGGTTTGCCAGGCGCCGATCGGGCAGAACACCAACGCGGCGATCAGCGAGCCGAGCGCCACCGTGCCGGGGCCGTGATCGCCGCCGGCCTTCTGGCCGAAGATGATATAGACCGCCCAGCAGGCGCCGGCGCCGAGCGCGCAGGCGGCACCGAACGGGTCGATTCCGCCTACGCCGTGACCAAGCGGCAGCAGGAACCACAGCCCGGCGATCGCCAACGCCACCCAAAGGAAGTCAATCGGCCGCCGCGACGAGAACATGGCCACCGCCAGCGGGCCGGTAAACTCCAGCGCCACGGCGATGCCGAGCGGCACGGTGCGCAACGACAGGTAGAACAGGTAGTTCATCGCGCCGAGCGACAGGCCGTAAATCAACAGCGGCAAGCGGCTGCCGGCGGCGATGCGCATGCGCCACGGGCGGAAGATGATGAACAGAATCAGGGTGCCGATGAAAAGACGCAGCGTCGTGATGCCTTCCGCGCCCACGATCGGGAACAGGCTTTTGGCCAACGAAGCGCCGCTCTGGATCGACACCATGGCGATGATTAACAGACAAATGGGCAGCAGCGCGGAGGGCGCTCTGCCGGCAGTAGATAACGACATCCTTAACGGGCCTTTTATGCGCCGTTCCTCAGCCTTGAGAAAACGGTCGAAACGGGGATGCGAGCAGTGTAAATGAAATGGCGAAAATCTGTCTGAGAAAAGCGCGCATCGCGGTGAAATCCGCCGATCCTCGGATGAGATGTGGCGGATTTGGTCAAAAAGTGCGCTTTTTCTTAAGAATTATCTGGATATTAAATAGGTGATTTTTGTCACAGAAAGTCGTAGAATACGGCCGAAAATAGAGCGAAAAGAAGAAGATACACTGTTCTTGAAATCTTCTGTTACACGATATAAAGCATTAGACACTCATTTCAAGGCAGAGTTTCACGCTAATTTTTGTTATATTTTCAAAGCATGAACAAATGGATGTACTTAATAATAAAACGCGTTTGAGGTGGTTATGAAAAAAATTGCATGTCTTTCCGCAGTAGCAGCTTGCGTATTAGCAGTTAGCGCAGGTACCGCATTCGCTGGTCAGAGCACCGTATCCGCTGGCTATGCGCAGGGTGATTTCCAAGGCGTTGCTAACAAAGCCGACGGTTTCAACCTGAAATACCGTTACGAGTTCGACAACAACCCACTGGGCGTAATCGGTTCCTTTACCCACCTGGAAAAGGACGGTTCTCAGGACGGTTTCTATAACAAAGCTCAGTACAACTCTATCTCTGCCGGTCCAGCATACCGCATCAATGACTGGGCGAGCATCTACGGTCTGGTTGGCCTGGGTTACGGTAAATTCACTACCAACGCTCAGAACGGCACTTCTCGTCACGACACCGCTGACTACGGCTTCACCTACGGCGCCGGTCTGCAGTTCAACCCAATCGAGAACGTTGCCCTGGATGTCGGTTACGAGCAGAACCGCATTCGCAGCGTTGACGTTGGCACCTGGAACGTTGGCGTAGGCTACCGCTTCTAAGTGTGTTCGTGCCTGCGGGCATGAACCTGCGGCCTTGTTTGCCGCACCCATAAAAAATCCGCCTCCGGGCGGATTTTTTTTATCTGTCATTCACCGCCGCGCCCCGTCGGCTGCGTCGAAAAGCGCGCGCTGCGGGCATCGCGCTCGTAGCCTTGCGGCTCGGTCAACAACCCGTACAGCTCGGGGCGCCGCCCGTAGATCCAGCGGCGACCGGTGCTGAGCGGGATTAGCGTCAGATCGAGCTCGGCGCTGACCATCCGGTCTTCCGCCGCCCAGGTCTCCGCCACGATCCGGCCGTAAGGATCGAGGATCATCGCGTTGCCGGTGCGTATTTCATCGTCATCTCGGCCCACGCCGTTGCTGAACAGCAAGAACAGCCCGTTGTCGTGAGCGCGCGACGGCAGCCAGCGCATCAGCCAGCCGCGGCCGTGTTCGCCGCGAAAGGCGGCTTCTATCGCCTGCGGATCTTCCACGCGCCGCTGCCACAGCGCCTGCGGGATCGGCTTCATGCCGTGCGGGCTGCGCGAATGGGTGCCGCCGGTCTGGTGCGGGGCGATCAGCACGTCCGCGCCCAGCAGCGCCGTTGCGCGCACATTCTCCACCAGATTATTGTCCCAGCAGATCAATACGCCCACGCGTACGCCCCAGGGGGTATCGAACACCGTATAGCGGTCGCCGCTGGCGATAGCCGGGTGCTCGAAGGCGTGCAGTTTGCGGTGCACATGCAGTTCGCCGTCCGGCAGACAAACGGCATAGGAGTTGTAACACCGGCCGTCATCGCCCAGCTCGATCAGCCCGACGCCAATCGCCATGTTGTAACGCTCAGCCAGCGGGCGAATGCGCGCCAGCGAAGGGCTGCTCACGATCGGTTCCGCCAGCGCCCGCACTTCGGCGTCGGACAGATGGCGCACGTGCCAATAGCCGGTGACGCACATTTCCGGGAAGGCCAACAGCTGTATCTGTTGTTCGGCCGCTTCCGCGATAAAGCGTTCCATGGTCGACAGGTTGTAATTCTTGTCATTGGCGCGATGCTGGAATTGCACCGTGGCGGCGCGTAATGAGGTGGTCATGGGATCTCTCCGGTTGGGGTATGCATTGATTACAGCAGGCGAATTGATTACTGTATAATCAATTAAATTCCTTATTTGATAACCTAATGGAATGGATATAAAACAACTGCGCGCCCTGGTGGCGCTGGCGGAGCAGGGCAACTATCGGCAGGCGGCGAGCCTGCTGTGCATCAGCCAACCGGCGCTGAGCAAGCAAATTCAGGCGCTGGAAGCCCAGCTTGACGTTCGGCTGTTCGAGCGCGGCCGACAAGGGGCGGTGCTCACTGCCGGCGGGCGGCGGCTTTACCCGGAGGCGCAGGCGCTGGTGGAGCAGTATCAGCAGTTTCAGCGGCGCGCGCGGCGGGTGGCGCTCGGGGAAGCGGGGCGGCTGGCGCTGGGGTTTGGCCTGTCCAGTTTTCATCTGGCGCCGCAGCTGGTGGCCGCCTTTCGCCAACGGTTTCCCGAGGTGGCGATTGGCCTCGAAGATCTGCCGTCGGAGCGGCAGTATCAGCTGTTGCTGCAGGGAGAGTTGCAGGCGGGGTTCGTGCGCTTGCCGGTCAATACGCCGCTGTGCGGTGTGGCATTGCTGAGCGATAGGTTGGTGCTGGCCGCGCCGGGCGCACTGGCGCTGCGCGCCGACGATCTGATGGCGCGTTTCAATCAGCTGCCGCTGTTGCAATTGACCCCTAAACGCGGGCGCGGGCTGAGCGATCAGTCGCTGCGGTTTATCGCCGCTCACCGGTTGACGCCGAACGTGGTGCAGCAGGCCGGCGACATCCAGACGCTGTTGGCGTTGGTTGCCGCCGGCGTCGGCGTCGCGCTGCTGCCGCACAGCATCACGCATATCGCGCCGGCCGGCATCGACATTTTACCTCTGAGCGGCGAGGAGACGGAGTGGCAGGTCGGTATCGCCTGGGATCCGCAGCGCACCGACGCGCTGCGGGACAACTTCATTCAGACGGCGTTGGCGGTGCAACGCGCTTAGGCATTCAAAGCGGGCAGTGCATCACCACGATCGGGTTTTGATGGTACTCGCTGCGGTGGCTTTCGCTGAAGCCGACCTTTTTCGCCAACGCCAGCGAAGCCTGGTTTTCAGGTGAGATGATGCAGACGGTTTTTTCCCCCGGTAGGTGCGTTTTCCCCCAGGCCAGCGCCGCCCGCAGCGCCTCGGTGGCATAGCCTTTGCCGTGCGCCGAACTCACCAGCGTCCAGCCCATCTCCGGCGCATCGAGCGCCGGGGTGATGTCGCGCAGGAAGTTAGAGAAGCCGATGCTGCCGAGGTACTCGCCGCTCTGCTTGTCACGCACCGCCCAATACCCGTATCCCAACAGCGCCCAGTGGCCAACGTAGCGCATCAGGCGCCCCCAGGAGTCTTCCCGGTCGCGTGGGGTGCCGCCGATATAGCGCACCACCAGCGGGTCGGCCCACAGCGCGGCCAGCGAGTCGAAGTCGTCCAGCGTGTGCGCGTCCAGCCGCAGGCGTTCGGTGATAAGCGTGGGCGCGGTGTTGATTACGGTCATGTTGCTGCTCCTGCACAGGATGAAAGGCGATGAAAAACAACGGCGTTCAGTATGCCAGAGAAATCACGCCGCCAGCCACAACAGCCAGGTGAACAGGAAGCCGCTCAGGCCGAGCAGGGTGGTCAACACCGTCCAGGTCTTCAGGCCATCGGCCACCGACAGCCCCAGATAGCGCGTGACGATCCAAAAACCGGAGTCGTTGACGTGCGAAAGCCCGAGCCCGCCGAAACAGGTCGCCAGGGTTACCAGCACCAGCTGCAGCTGATTCAAGCCGCTGACCGCTTCCGACAACAGGCCGCCGGTGGTCAGGATCGCCACGGTGGCGGAACCCTGCGAGGCGCGCAGCGCCAGCGAAATGATAAACGCGGCGGGCACCAGCGGCAGGCCGATGGCCGTCAGCACTTCCGCCAGCGCCTTGCCGACGCCGGACTCCACCAGCACCTTGCCGAACACGCCGCCCGCGCCGGTTACCAGGATCACCACCGCGGCGGTCGGCAGCGCGGCCCCCATCACGTCGCCGGCGTGTTGCAGGCTCCAGCCGCGGCGCAGCGCCAGGAAATAGAAGGCCAACAGCAGGGCGATCATCAGCGCCACCGCCGGCGAGCCCAGCAGCGACAGCGCGTCGCGCAGCGCCGAGCCGGCCGGCAGCAGGGTGGCGGAGACGGTGCCGAGCATGATGATGGCGATCGGGATGACGATCAGCGCCGCCACCAGGCCGGCGCCGGGCGGGTTGATGCGATCGCTGAGCGGCGCGTGATCTTCCGGACGCGGCTCCGGCGCCGCCAGCTGCAGCTGTTCCAGCACCTCTATCGATAACGGATAGGTTTTGCGGTTGAGGTAGTTGGCGGCGAAATAGCCGATAACGCCGACCGGAATACAGATCGCGAGGCCGATAATGGTTAGCCAGCCGATGTCGGCGTTGAGCAAGCCGGCGGCGGCGACCGGGCCGGGGTGCGGCGGCAGCGCGACGTGTACCGTCAACATCACGCCGGCCATCGGCAGGCCGAACTTGAGCGGCGACACTTTGGCGACCTTGGCGAAGCCATAGATAATCGGCGCCAGAATGATAAAACCGACGTCGAAGAAGACCGGAATGCCGAGAATAAACGCGGCGAGGGTCAGCGCCGCGACGGTATGTTTCGGCCCCAGACCCTGGCTGAAACGCTGCGCCAGCGACTCGGCGCCGCCCGATTGTTCGATCATGCGGCCGAGCATCGCCCCCAGACCGATGATGATGGTCACCGAGCCGAGCACGCCGCCCATTCCGGCGGTCATCACTTTCATCACTTCGCCGGTCGGAATGCCGCTGGCCAGCGCCACCAGCAAACTGACCACCAACAGCGCGACAAAGGGCTGCACCTTCGCCTTAATCACCATCAATAACAGCAGCACCACGCCGAGTACGGCAATCAGCAACAGCAGAGAGGTAGACATGAAAAAAGCCTTTCGTTGGGTAAGCGTTGGGCACCGCGATCGCCGCGTGGCGATACGGGTGCGTTTCATTGTTATAAAATCGATTTCCTGGTGTCGGCGTGCGGCTTTAGCGGTAAGGCTTCAGCCAGCCGAGCCCGGCGGCGGTGTCGCCGCGCGGGCGGTATTCGCAACCGATCCAGCCCTGATAGCCGAGCGCATCCAGTTTGTCGAACAGCCACGGGTAATTCAGTTCGCCCTCGTCGGGCTCATGACGATCCGGCACCGAGGCTATCTGGATATGCGCGTAGCGCCCGGCCAGCGTCTCCAGCAGCCCGCTGATATTGCCGTCCACCAACTGCGCGTGGAAAAAATCGAACTGGATGAACACGTTCGGTCTTTCGATCGCCGCCACCGCTTCCGCCGCCTGATGCTGACTGGCGAACAGGTAGTCGGGCTTGACCGGCGGGCTGAGCGCCTCGATCAGCACCTTGACGCCGTGCGGCGCAAAAGCGTCTGCGGCATAGCGCGCATTGGCGATAAAGGTGTCGAGATAACGCCGCCGATCCGCGCTCGCGGGCACCACGCCGGCCATCAGGTGCACGCAGGGGCAGGAAAGGGCGATGGCGTAGGCCAGCGCGCGATCGATATCGGCGCGCGCATCCCGTTCGCGGCCCGGCAGCGCCGCCAGCCCCCATTCGCCGGCGGCGGCATCGCCGGGCGCGGTGTTGAACAGCACCTGTTGCAGGCCGTGTTCGCGCAGTTTCTCGGCCAACAGATCGGCGGGATGCTCGTAAGGGAACAGGAATTCCACCGCGCTGAAGCCCTGTGCGGCAGCGGCGGCAAAGCGATCGAGGAACGGCACCTCGGTAAACATCATCGACAAATTGGCGGCAAATTTAGGCATGGTTCAGCTCCGTAATTCGGCAATTTCATCAGCGGTCAAATAGCGGATCGGACGATCGCCGAGGGTGAAGATCAGCCGCGCCGCATCTTCCATCTCTTCGGTATTGTCCGCCGCCGCTCGCAGGTCTTTACCCGTCACCACCGGCCCGTGGTTGGCCAGCAAAAAGGCGCGGTGGGTCGGCGCCAGGCGGGCCAGATCCTGCGCCAGCCTTTCGTCGCCGGGCCGGTAGTAAGGCACCACCGGCACCTTGCCGACGCGCATCACCACATAGGGGGTGAACGGTTTGATGGCGTTGTCGGCGTCCAGCCCCTGCAGGCAAGAGAGCGCCGTGAGGTAGGTGCAATGCAAGTGCACGACCGCTTTGCATTCCGGGTTGTTCAGATAGAGCGCCCGATGAAAGCTGATCTCTTTCGACGGTTTGTCGCCGGAGAGCCAGTCGCCGTTCAGGCTCACTTTAGACAGGCGATCGGCCTGCAACTCGCCGAGACAGGAGCCGGTCGGCGTCGCCAGCAGCGCGCCGTCCGGCAGCATCAGCGAGAGGTTGCCGGCGGAGCCGGTGGCGTAGCCGCGTTGGAAAAACGAGGCACCCAGGCGCACCATCTCTTCACGCGCCTGCTGTTCAATCGTCATGCTCATACCGGGAACTCCGTTTGCGCGCGCGCGAAGAAGGCTTCATCGCCAAAATTACCCGATTTCAGCGCCAGGGAAATGGCCCGATCGCTGGCGCGCACCCAGGGAACGCCGGGGGAAATGCTGGGGCCGATATGGAAGCCGCGAATGCCCAGCGCCTGCGTCACCACGCCGGAGGTTTCGCCGCCGGCGACGATAAAGCGGCTGAATCCCAACTGGCGCAGTTGCACCACCAGCTCGGCGAACAAGGCTTCCACCGCCTCGCTGGCGGCGGCGCCATGCCGTTGTTGCGTTTGCTGCAGCGACTCCGGCGATGCAGTGGCGTAGATCAGCGGGGCAAGCGTTTCTCCGGCATGGCGCTGCGCCCAGTGCGCCAACTCGACGGCGTAGGCGGCGCGCGTCTGGGGATCGAAGCAACGGTCGATATCGATGGCCTGCGCCGCCGCGCGTTCGCGATAGTGCGCCACCTGCCGGTTAGTCATGACGGAGCAGGAGCCAGACAGCACCGCCGCCTTTTCCCCCTGCGGCGCGCCGGCCGCCTCTGCCGAACGTTCGCCGTTCTGCGCCCATTGCCGCGCCAGGCCGATCGCCAGGCCCGAACCGCCGGTCACCAGCTTCATCGTTTTCAACGCTTCGCCCTGGGTAAGCAGATGCCGTTCGTTGAGCGTGTCCAGCACCGCGTAGCGCACGCCTTCCTGCGCCAGTTGCTGCAGCTTCTCGCTGACTGCCTCGGCGCCGCGATCCATTTCCGCCGCCGTCACCAGCCCACAGCGTCCGGCGGCCTGGGATTCCATCAGGCGAAGCAGGTTGCTGTCGGTCATCGGCGTGACCGGGTGATGACGCATGCCGGACTCAGACAGCATCTGTTCCCCGACGAACAGGTAGCCCTGATAGACCGTGCGGCCGTTTACCGGCAGCGCCGGGGAAACAACCGTGAAATTTTCCCCCAGCGCGGCGAGCAGGGCGTCGGTCACCGGGCCGATATTGCCCTGTGCGGTGCTGTCGAAGGTGGAGCAGTATTTGAAGTAGAACTGGCGGCAGCCCTGTTTTTGCAGCCAGGCCAGCGCTTGCAATGCCTGTTCGATCGCCTGCTCTGCCGGGCAGGAGCGCGATTTCAGGCTGATGACGACCGCCTGAGCGTCGACCGGCGTTTCGTCCTGCGGCACGCCGTTCAACTGCACCGTCGGCAGGCCGTTTTGCACCAGAAAGCTGGCGATGTCGGTCGCGCCGGTAAAATCATCCGCGATTACGCCGAGTTGCATCAGAGCGTCTCCTTTTTCTGCGGCAGATCGATGCCGGCAAAGATTTTGATCACCGCGCTGTCATCTTCTTTACCGTAGCCGGCGTTGCTGGCGGCGGTAAACATGGTGAAGGCGGTGGAGGCCAGCGGCAGCGGGAAATGCAGCGCCTTGGCGGTATCCGCCACCAGCCCCAGATCCTTGACGAAGATATCCACCGCCGATTTGGGCGTATAGTCGCCGTCGACCACGTGGCGCATGCGATTTTCGAACATCCAGGAGTTGCCGGCGGCGTGGGTGACGACGTCATACATGACGTCCAGCGGGATGTTGGCGCGGGCGGCCAGCGCCATGGCTTCCGCTCCGGCGGCGATGTGCACGCCGGCCAACAGCTGGTGGATGATTTTTACCGTCGCGCCCAGGCCGATGGTTTCGCCGATGCGGTAAACCTTGCCGGCGATGGCGTCCAGCACGGGTTGCAGGCGCGCGAAGGTGGCGTCGGCGCCAGCGGCCATCACCGTCATTTGGCCTTCTTCCGCCTTGGCCGCCCCGCCGGAAACCGGCGCGTCCAGCATCGCCAGGCCGTAGTCCAGCAGCCGTTGCTCGATCTGTTTGGCGTCATCGGCGGAAATGGTCGAAGACACCATCACCGCCGTGCCCGGCTTGAGCTGCGGCGCCAGGCCTTGCTCGCCGAACAGGATTTGCTTCACCTGCGCGGCGTTTACCACCAGCAGCAACACGGCGTCCAGCTCGGCGGCGAAGTCGCGCGCGCTGGGGGCCGTTTGTTTCGCGCCGGCCTGTTGCAGCGCCGCCAGCGCCTGCGGATTGAGATCGGCGCCGTAGGTGGTCAATCCGGCGCGGAGGCATGAACGCGCGGCGCCCATGCCCATCGCCCCCAGCCCGATGACGCAAACGGCATAATTCCCTGGGTGTGTCATACTGCACTCCTGTTAATTTTAGTGATAATTTGTTTTGTTGTGTTAAATGTAAGCGCTTGTCGGTCGATTATCCGCGATCGTTATCACAATAATTAACAATGCGTGAAACGGATTTTTCGTGCGATTTCTGGCCTAAATCAACATTACTATTATGTTTTTAAATAAGTTTATGTTTGGCTGGCCTAACTGCGCTGGCCGTCACGCTGCGAGAAATAAGGGCTATCGGCGAACGAAAATTGACGTAAAATCACAATTATTATCACCGCAGCAACGAGAGGGAACCGTGATACCTGTAGAACGCCATCAACAAATTCTTGCGCTGGTATCCGAACGCGGCGTCGTCAGTATCGCCGAGCTGACCGAACGGCTGGGGGTGTCGCATATGACGATCCGCCGTGACGTGCAAAAGCTGGAAGAGCAGGGGGCGGTGCAGTCGGTCTCGGGCGGTGTGCAGGCGCCGGAACGGGTGGCGAGCGAACCTTCTCACCAGACCAAAGAGGGGATGTTCGGCCGGCAGAAAATCGCCATCGGTCGGCTGGCGGCGCGGCAAATTCCCGCCAATAGCTGTATCTATCTGGATGCCGGCACCACCACGCTGGCGCTGGCGAAACAGATCGGAGAACGTGACGATTTGACGGTGGTGACCAACGACTTTGTCATCGCCGGGTTCCTGATAGAGCATAGCCAGTGCCGAATCATCCACACCGGCGGCACCGTGTGCCGGGAAAACCGCTCCTGCGTCGGCGAGGCGGCGGCGCAGGCGCTGCGCGGTTTGTTTATCGATCTGGCGTTCATCTCCGCCTCTTCGTGGAGCATGCGCGGCCTGTCGACGCCGAACGAAGATAAGGTGATGGTGAAGAAGGCCATCGTCGAGGCCAGCCGCCGCCGCATTCTGCTCAGCGATACGTCCAAATACGGCAAAGTCGCCACCTATCTGGCGCTGCCGATCGCCGCCTTTGACGCCATCATTACCGATGAGGGGTTGCCCGCCGCCGCGCGGGAGGCCATTGAGCAAGCGGGGATTGCATTGCTGACGGCGGGAGAAGAAGAATAAGAACGAACCGGAATCAGGATGAAAGTTCGGTATCGATGCTATGTGCGGGCGGTTCACTGGCTTCAACGCCGCCGCATTCACGCCATTCGCGGCGCCTTTGTTCCCACCACTCTTCGTGGAAGGCTTGCATCTCTTTCAGGCGCTGTTCCTTAACGTGCTGTTGGCAAGTATGGGATGCTATGGGGGCTACGTGGGATTTCGATGACATAGAGGCCGTCCTTTATAAACTCTATTTTGTATAAATAATGCCCTTTGTGCGCGTATTTTTTCAACAAAAAATCATAAATTTTAGCTAATGCTGGCCTTAACGGTGCACTTAAGATGATCCTGGCATGATACTGATAGGCAAACTTGAGAAGAGTTTCCCCGATGCCAACAACGAATAAGCGTTCGCGTTGGAGAAGGGTATAATGCATTGCAGTATAGGTATCGAAAGCTGAGCGCCGATGCCTGTTTACGTCGCTCAACGCCTTAACATCATAAAATTCCAGAGAGAAAGCATTATTGAGGATAGCAGTGTCCACATACACTGGGGCAAACCAATGGTGCATGTTTTGCCCAATTCTCTTGAAATCCAAATGATAGATGGCCGATTTACCATCACCTTTTCTGACGGCAATCTGATATCTGTATGTGTCTGCTATTCCAGTGTGTGACTCCCTCACATCAATATCCATGATAAAATCCTTTTTACTATTATTTTTCCTATAGTTATCCCCTTTGTGACGAACAGATTATTAACCGCGGCGGAGACGTTCCTCCAGCCGCCGATGAAGGTTGTGCGCAGCGCCGCGCAAAACTAAATGCCGCTGAACCAGTTGTAGCCCTGATCCTCCCAATAGCCGCCCGGATTGACGTCGCTAACGAAGATCGCGGCGATATGTTTGGCGTTTTTGAACCCCAGCTTGGTCGGCACGCGCAGCCGCAGCGGGTAGCCATAGTCCGCCGGCAGCGCCTTGCCGCCGAAATCCAACGCCAGGATGGTCTGCGGGTGCAGCGCGGTGGCCATGTCGAGGCTGGCGTAGTAGCGATCGGCGCATTTGAAGCCGACGTAACCGGCATTCAGATCCGCGCCGACGTGCTGCAGAAAGGTGCGCAGCGGCACGCCGCCCCATTGACCAATGGCGCTCCAGCCCTCAATGCAGATCAGACGCGTGATCTGACTTTGCTGCGGCAGCCGCTGCAGCTGTTCCAGCGTCCAGGGCGCTTTTTTCTCCACTTTCCCCGCGACCTCAAGCCGGTAGCCGGCGAGATCGATCTCGGGGACGTTGTATTCCGGGTAAAATGCGTTAAAGGGGAAAGGGTGAGTGATCTGGTCCGGCCGGTAAGTTTGCGCCAACCGCTGGCCGCTGAACAGCCAGGCCTGCACCCGGTCGTTCCAGCGCGACATGGCCCACAGCACCTTATCCACCCGATCGCCGTCTTGCAGATTACACCCGGTCAGCATGGCGATGCCGCCCAGCGTCAGCCCGGAGCGCAACATCAGCCGGCGTTGCAGATTGACCAGCTGCTTTTTTTGGTCCGGTTCCAGCGTCGGCGCGGTTGCCCGCTGTTTTTTCTCATTCATGTTTGCCACCCGTTATCATCGCCCACAGGGTTTTAGGCACGACAGCCACCATAAATACGTGGATCACCACAAACAGGCCGATGCCGGCCATGGCGAAGAAATGCACGTAGCGCGCGAAGTCGAAGCCGCCAAACAGCGCGACCAATCCCTGCAGCTGAACCGGTTTCCAAATCGCCAGGCCGGACAGCACCAGTAATAGGCCGAGCGCCAGTACGCCGAGGTACATCAGTTTCTGAATGGCGTTGTAGCGGCCATGCCGGTGGTGCAGGCGCAGCGTCATCGCCAGCCAGATATCCTGCCGCAGCGCGTCGGCGCGAAGCGGCAACAGATCGCGGCGAAAATGGCCGCTGAACAGGCTCCACAGCAGATAGCAGACGGCGTTGAGCGCCAATAGCCACATCACCGCCAAATGCCAACCAATCGCGCCGCCCAGCCAACCGCCCAGCGTCATCTGCGGCGGAAAGCGGAAATCGAACAGCGGCGAGGCGTTGTAGATTTCCCAACCGCTCATGAACATGCACACCATGGCGAACAGGTTGATCCAATGAGTGATTCGAACCGGCCAGCGATGCACCGGCCGCGACGCGTTGGTTTTCATGGCTTTCCTCCGGTTACATCGGCGGCACGGTGCCGTCTTTGCCGGCGGAAATGCGGGTGGCGATGCGTTCGCCCTTATCGTTGACGGCGGAGAACAGCACAATGTGCACGCCCGGTTTCAGCAGGCTCAGATCGCCCGGATCCAGCGTCACGATCGGCACGTCTTCCGGTACGACGACGGTTTTCTGCTGGTTGCCGTAGGTGACGGTCAGGGTGCGGCCGTTGGATTTCACCAGTTTACCGACGGTGCCGTTAGTCATGGTATCCACTTTGCCGTCGGCGGATTCCCAGGCCGAATGCCCTTCGCCGGTGCCGCGCAGGCTGGCGGCGAACACGTGCACTTCCAGCGCTTTGAGCGTGCCGTCCGGCTGCGGCACGGCGGCGGTGCCGATAAAGCTGTCCGGTTTGATGTCGTCCAGCGTGGCTTTGGAAACGCTGAGCACTTTGGTCTGATCGTTCAGCTTGACGCTGAGTGTCTCGCCCTTGCGGTCGGTCAACTGCAGATTGCCGTCGGCAACCTGCGTGATGGTGCCGCGCAGCGGCGCAATCACCTTGCCCGGCGGTTGGGCGGCGGCGGCCAATCCGCTGGAAAGCAGTAACGTGGACAACAGTAAACCGGCTATACGATGACGGGTAATCATAACGTTCTCCTGAAATGAGTTTGCCGGTTAAGCATGGTTGACCTACTGGGTCAGCGCCATGGCCGTTTGATGACATTAATGTCATCAAGTTTGTCCGCCGAAGCTGCTAGTATTTTTGCAGACGTAACGAGGTGGTGAGCATGCGAATACTGGTAGTTGAAGACGATATCGGCACAGGGGATTACCTGAAGAAAGGGCTGGGGGAAGCGGGCTACGGCGTCGATTTGGCGCGCACCGGCACCGACGGGCTGTTTCGCGCGTTGGAGCAGGACTACGATGCGATCGTGCTCGATGTGATGCTGCCGGGGCTGGACGGTTGGCAGATCATCGAGGTATTGCGCAAGAAAAGCGACGTGCCGATCCTGTTTCTCACCGCCCGTGATGGCGTGCAGGATCGCATCCACGGCCTGGAGCTGGGCGCGGACGACTATCTTATCAAGCCGTTTTCCTTTACCGAGCTGGTGCTGCGTTTACGCACCTTGCTGCGCCGCGGGCCGGCGCGCGAAGCCGATCATTACGCTATCGCCGATCTGCAGTTGGACGTGTTGCGCCGCCGGGCGGTGCGCCAGGATCAGGTGATCCCGTTGACCAATAAAGAATTCATGCTGTTGCATCTACTGGTGCGGCGCGAAGGCGAAGTGCTGTCGCGCACGCAGATCGCCTCTCAGGTGTGGGACATGAATTTCGACAGCGACACCAATGTGGTTGACGTGGCGATCAAACGCCTGCGCGCCAAAATCGACCGGCCGTTCGACGTCAAGCTGATCCACAGCGTGCGCGGCATCGGCTATGTTTGCGAGCCGCGCTCGTGAACGCCCGCGCTTCACGTCGGCCGGTGTCGCTGACGCTGCGCACCGCCACGCTGTTCGCGCTGGTGGCCGCCTGCGTGGTGAGCGGGGCAGGCTGGTATCTGTTCGGCGCGATGCGCCAGGAAATGACGCTCCGCAGCGATCTGCAGGTGACCGGGCGCGTAGAGTATTTCCGCCATTTACTGGGGCAGCGCTTTCCTTTGGCGCGCCTGACTGCCAATAACGGCCTGTTCGAAAATATGCTGGGCAATGAACAGGATGTGTTGATTTTCCAAATTCCGGGGCAAAAACCGCTCATCAATGTGAATCCGGCCAGGGTGGCCCTGCCGCCGATCGCGCCGACGCCGCCCGAACAGGCGCAGACGCTGGCCGCCGTGCGCGGCGGGGAAACGGCCCAGGGGGTGCCGCTGCGCGCGGCATCGGCGATGGTGCGTCTGGAAGACGGCAGTTTGCTGCAGATCTCCGCCGCGCACGTCATGGTCAACGAGCAGAAGATGCTGGCGCGTTACCTGTGGCGCATTGTCGCGGCGGTCATTGTGGCTTTCCTGCTGATTGCGCTGCTGGGCTATGGGGTCATGCGCCGGGGATTGAAGCCGCTATGGCGCATGGCGGCGCAGGCGTCGCAGATCGCGCCCAATACATTGTCCACTCGCCTCAGCGAACAGGGGGCGCCGAAGGAGTTGCAGCAGCTGACCCGGTCGTTCAATGCGATGCTCGATCGGTTGAATGAAGGTTATCAGCGGCTGACGCAGTTTTCCGCCGATCTGGCCCATGAGATCCGCACGCCGGTGGGCGCGTTGATGGGCCAGTGTCAGGTGGCGCTGTATCAACCCCGCAGCGTGGAGGAGTACGAAACCCTATTGTCGAACAATATGGACGAGCTGGAGCGTATTTCGCGCATGGTGGAAAACATCCTGTTTCTGGCGCGCGCCGGTGAGGCGCAGTCCGCGCTGAACTACAGTCGTCTGGAGGTGGCGGCAGAGCTGCGGCGGGTGGCGGATTATTTCGAAGGGCTGGCGGAAGAACGCGGCATCGCGCTGAGCTGCGAAGGAGAAGGAGAGCTGAAGGCGGACGCGATGTTGTTCCAGCGGGCGCTGAGCAACCTGGTGGCCAACGCGGTGCGCTATGCCGATGAAAACAGCCTGATCGTGTTGCGGGCTGAACGGCGCGCCGATGCCTGGTGGGTGCAGGTCATCAATCAAGGGCCGCCGATCGCGCCGGCGCATCTGGAAAAGCTGTTCGATCGTTTCTACCGCGCCGATCCCGCGCGCAGCGCCGGCAGCCACGCCAGCGGCCTCGGGCTGTCCATCGTGCGCGCCATCATGACGCTGCACGGCGGTGAGGTGCGCGCCGAATGTATCGAGCGCGCGCCTGTCGCCAGCCTCATTTTCAGCCTACGGTTCCCGTTAGCGCAATAACCGATATGCCGGATTAACGCGGCGGAATGGCAAAGCGGAAGCAGGCGCCGCTTTGTGGTTGTTCGATCAGCTGAATGTCGCTGTCGTGCAGCTGCAGAATGCGCCGCACGATCATTAACCCCAGCCCGCCGGCGGGGCGTCGGGCGCCGCTCAGGACAGACGGCCGCACGAACAGATCGGCGCGCAGCGTCTGCGGAATGCCGGGGCCGCTGTCGCTGACCTGCACCATCACCTGGTCTTCCTGCCGCCACAGCCGCACGCCGATGTCGCCGCCGGGCGGCGTATGGCGAATGGCGTTGTCCAACAGGTTGGTCAGCACCCGCTCAATCATGCTGAGATCGGCGAACACCGGCGGCACGCCGGGGGCGATGTCGGCGTGCAGCCGCTGGTTGCGCGCCTCCGCCGCCAGCTCGAACTTCTGGAACACGTCCTGCAACAGCTCGCTGAGGGAGAAGGGCTCTTTCTGCGGCTTCACCACGCCATACTCTAATCGAGCCAGCTCGAACAGCTCCTGCGCCAGCTTGCCCACCTTGCGGCTTTGCGCCAGCGCGATCTCCAGATAGCGCCGCCGATCGGCGTCGCTCAGGGTGGCGGCCTTGACCGACAGCGTTTCCAGATAGCCGTGCAGCGAGGTGAGCGGGGTGCGCAGATCGTGCGAGACGTTGGCGATGAATTCGCGCCGCAGCCGATCCTGCTGCGCCAGCGTTTGCCACTGTTCGGCGAGGCGCTGCGCCATGCGGTGGAAGGCCTGTTGCAGCTGGCTGACCTCGTCGCGCCCGGCCGGCACCGCCGGTAGCGCCGCGTAGGCCTGCACGGCCTCAATGCCGCCGCTGTCCAGCGCATTGACCTGACGGGTCAGGCGCCGGATGGGGCGAGTGACCCAGTAGAACGCGAAACCGCCGGCCAGCAGGCTGAACAGCACCATCACCCCGGAGGTCCACAGCGCCATTCTGGCCGCCGAGTTGAACTGGGCGTTGCTGGCCAACGCCGTGTACTCTTCACCGAGCAAGACCACATACAGATAGCCCTCGACCCGGCCGTCGACCTTCAGCGGCGCAACGCTGAACACCTTGCGTCCGTCCGCGCTGCGCGGATCGTCGCCATACACCGGCATCTGCGCGCCATCGAGCAGCGCCTGCAGCGGCGCCAGCGCGACCCGCTGCCGCTTCAGATGCCCGGCCGGCGCGGCGTTGCCAATGATTGCGCCCTGGTTGTCGAGCAGATAAACCTCAACGCTGGGGTTCACTGCCATCAGCTGATCGAACAGGGTATGCACCGCCTGTGGATCCGGCCCGTTCACCCCCAGCAGCGGATTGCTGTCGGCGATATGCTGCGCCAGGTTGCCGGACAGGCGCTGGATCACCGCCTGGCTGTACTGGGTATTGCTGCGCACCTGCATCCAGCCGGAAAAGGCGCAGCCGATGACGATCAGCAGCGCGAAGATAATCGTGAGGCGTTGCGCTAACGTAAGGTTTTTCATGGCTCACTCTTGCGGCGCGGCCGCGAATTTATAGCCCATGCCCCACACCGTGAGGATGCGCTCAGGTTCTGCCGGGTTGCGCTCGATCTTGATGCGCAGCCGGTTGATATGGGTGTTGACGGTGTGCTCATACCCCTCGTGCTGATAGCCCCAGACCTGATTCAACAGGCTGAGGCGCGAGAACACCTGGCCCGGGTGGCGGGCGAAAAAGTACAGCAGGTCGAATTCGCGCGGCGTCAGCTCGATCGGCTGTTGGTGCAGGCGCACTTCGCGGGCGATGGGATCGATGGTCAGATCGTTGAAGCTGAGCGCGCCGGCGTCCATGCGCAGGTTGCGGCTCATCGCTTCCTGGCGGCGAAACAGCGCCTTGACCCGCGCCACCAGCTCCAGCATGGAAAAGGGTTTGGCCAGATAGTCGTCGGCGCCCAGCTCCAGCCCCAGCACGCGGTGCACCTCGCTGGAGCGCGCGCTGGTGATGATGATCGGCGTGTAGCGCGTCATGGTGCGCGCCCGGCGGCAAATCTCCAATCCGTCTACGCCCGGCAGCATCAGATCGAGGATCAAGGCGTCCCAGCCGCCCTGTTCCAGCATCGCCATGCCCTGATTGCCGTCGGCGGCGTGGCTGATGGCGTAACCCTCGTCACGCAGATGCAGCTGCAGCAGCTCGGCGATGTCGCCGTCGTCCTCGACGATCAAAATTCGTTTTGGCTTGTCCATTCTCATTACCGCTGATTAGCCCGATTCTCTCTGAAGTCTACACAACCGCCACCGGCGGAGTTATCACATTTTATTTAACTTTGCGTGAGGTCTTGGGGAACAAATCCGGGGAATACTCGGTTCATCGCATCGTTAGCTGGCAGGAATCGTTATGAGCCTCACTCTCACCCCGGAACAACGACAGACCGTACATCCGCTGTGGCTGCGGTTAACGCATTGGCTGAATGCGCTGGCGATGCTGATCATGGTGACCAGCGGTTGGCGCATCTACAACGCTTCGCCGCTGTTCAACTTCAGCTTTTTCAACGAGCTGACGCTCGGCGGCTGGCTGGGCGGCGCGCTGCAGTGGCACTTCGCCGGCATGTGGTTGTTTGGCGTCAACGGACTGTGTTACCTGCTGCTGAACCTCGCCAGCGGGCGCTTCAAACGCAAATATTGGCCGCTCAGCCCGAAGCAGTTTCTCGCCGATGTCGGCGCGGCGCTGCGCGGCAGGCTGCAGCACGCCGACCTGCGCCACTACAACATGGTGCAGCGCGTGGCCTATCTGTCGGTGATGCTCCTCGGCGTGCTGAGCGCGCTGTCCGGACTGGTGCTGTGGAAATCGGTGCAGTTTCCGCTGCTGCGCACGCTGCTCGGCGGCTATGAGGCGGCGCGCTATATCCACTTTTTCGCCATGTCGGCGCTGGTGGCCTTCGTCGCGATCCATTTGGTGATGGTGGCGCTGGTGCCCCGCACGCTGCTGGCCATGCTGCGCGGACGTTAAGGAGTTCACGATGAAAAAGGATAAACAGATCATGACGATCGTTGAAGGGCAGGCGATCGTCAAAGAAGCGCAGCGCTTGTTGACCGCGTCGTCCCGCCGCCGCTTTCTGCGCAACGGCCTGACGCTGGGCGGTATCGCTATGCTTACCGGCTGCGATCTCAGCGGCAACGCCAACGTCGAGCAGGCGCTGAGCCGTATTTCGCGCCTCAACGATCGGGTGCAGGGCTGGCTGTTCAACGGCGATCGCCTGGCGCCGGTCTACCCGGAGTCGATGATCACCCGGCCATTCCCGTTCAACGCCTTTTACGCCGAGGAGGACGCGCCCGACATCAACGGCGACGACTATCGGCTGGAAGTGGCGGGGTTGGTGCAGGACAAGCGCGCCTGGAGCCTGCCGCAGCTGCATCGGATGGCGCAGGTTAGCCAGGTGACGCGTCATATTTGCGTCGAGGGTTGGAGCGCCATCGGCAAGTGGGGCGGCGTGCCGTTCGCCAACTTTCTTAAGGTAATCGGCGCGGATCTGAGCGCCCGCTACGTCAGCTTCAAATGCGCCGACGACTACTACACCAGTATCGACATGGCCACCGCGCTGCATCCGCAGACGATTATCGCGCTGACCTACGACGGCCAGACCTTGCCGCGCAAGTACGGCTATCCGATGAAGCTGCGCATGCCGACCAAGCTGGGCTACAAGAATCCGAAGCACATTCAGGTGATCGAGGTCACCAACCGCTTCCCGGGCGGTTACTGGGAAGACCAGGGTTACAACTGGTTTGGCGGCAGCTGAGGCGGCCGCCGGCCATTCTCCGGCACTCCGGTGCCTTTGACATGACGGAAGGAAATACCATGAAAAAGTTATTCGCAATGATGATGTGCAGCGCGCTGATGCTGGGCGTGGCCGGCGCCAACGCCGCGGACGGCATGAGTAAAGACGCGATGAAAAAGGACGGCATGAGCCAGATGTCGCACGACGGCATGGCGAAAGATGGGATGAAGAAAGAGTGCATGGGCAAGGACTGCATGAAGAAAGACAAAATGGGCAAAGACGCCATGAAAAAGGATGGCATGGCGAAAGACAGTATGGCCAAAGACGGCATGAAGAAAGACGAGATGAAAAAGGATGCGATGGGGCAGTAAGCCGCCGTACCCCGCGGTCGCAAGCGGTAAACCGCGGTGGCCGCGGGCAACATAAGGAGAGAGGATGATGCTGGCGACATGGCTGCGGCGCTTTCAGCGCTCGAATTGGGACGTTATCTTTATGCGCGCGGCGCTGGTGGTGATCTTCGCCGCCTTCGGCTACGCCAAGTGGTTTGATTACGAAGCGCAGGGACTGGTGCCACTGATCGGCAACAGCCCGCTGCTGAGCTGGATGCATCAGGCGTTCGGCATTCGCGGCGCCAGTTATGCATTGGGCGTCGCCGAATGGAGCTTCGGTTTACTGCTGCTGGCGGGATTCTGGTCGCGGCGTCTGGGTTTGCTGGGGGCGATCGGATCGACGGTGACCTACCTGACCACGCTGACGCTGATCTTTTCCACGCCGGGCGCCTGGGAGCCCTCCGCCGGCGGTTTTCCCGCCATGGCCGGGGCCACCAGCTTTTTAATCAAGGATCTGGTGTTGCTGGCCGGCTCCCTGGTGCTGCTGAAGGCCGATTTGCCGGCCGAGCAGGCATAAAAAAGGGCGTAGCCTGGCTACGCCCTCTGGATATTTCTCGGCCGTCACATATCCGGGAAGGTCAGGGTGCCCCCCGGCGCTTCGCGATGAATGTGCAGGAAGTTCAGGTGCTTCTCGTACTGGTCGAGAATATCGCCAATCACCTGTTCCTTGCTGTAGTCCATCAGGTCGTTGCCCTGGGTGCCTTCCATCAGGAAGGTTTCCAGCCGGTAGTAGTGCGACTTGCCGGAGCGGGCACGGTAGGTGAAGCCCGGCACCGAGTAGCGCATCGGCCAGATCTGATAGATAAAGTTCTGTTCCTCGCCCAGGTGCACCAGCAGCTCCAGGTGGTTCAGGCGTTCGTCTTCGGTCGGCGGCACTTCGCTGAACTCCACTTTCGCGCCGCGCAACTCCAGCTCGCGCGCCACGTCCTGCATCGCCGGACGGCAAACCTTATCCAACATTTTCTGCGTGTACTGCGTGCCCGGGTAGTTCATCACCCGCGACAGACGCTGTTTCCAGTTGAGCACGTCGTGGCTGGAGACCGGCACCGGCGCCAGGGTGCTGAGCGCGCTGGCCTTGCGGTAGTCCTCCACCCGCAGCGATTTGTACAGCCCGGCCATCACGAAGAAGATCACGAAGCTGAACGGCAGGCCCATGATCACCGTGGTTTTCTGCAGCGCCGGCACGCCGTCGGTCATCAGCATGCCGATGGTCAGCAGGCCGATGGCCACCGACCAGAAAATCCGTAGCCAGTTCGGCGCATCATTATTGATGTCGGCCAGGCGCGAGGTGAAGTTACCCAGCACCAGCGAGCCGGAGTCCGCCGAGGTGACGTAGAACAACAAGCCGGTGATGGTGGCCACCGAGGCGCTGAAGGTGAAGCCGGGGTATTGCGCCAGTAGGCTGTAGAAGCCGCGCTCCGGGAACTGCATCACTTCCTGCGCGAACTCGGCGTTGCCGTGGATGATCTGGTACAGCGCGCTGTTGCCGAAGATAGACAGCCACAGCAGGGTGAACACGAACGGAATGATCAGCGTGCCGACCACGAACTGGCGAATGGTGCGCCCGCGCGAGATGCGCGCCAGGAACAGGCCGACGAACGGCGACCACGCCACCCACCAGGCCCAGAAGAACAGCGTCCAGTTGTTCATCCACTCCACCGGCCGATCGAAGGCGAAGCTGTTGAGCGTCATGCCCATAAAGCGGTTGACGTAATCGCCGACGTTGAGCACCAGCGCGTTGAGCAGGAACTCGGTGTCGCCAAAGAACAGCACGAACAGGATCAGGCCCAGCGCCAGCAGTACGTTCAGCTCGGACAGGATGCGGATGCCCTTGTTGACGCCCGAGGTGACCGAGATGGTGGCCATGATCACCGACAGCAGGATCAGCGATCCCTGCACCGTCAGGTTTTCCGGGATCTCGAACAGCACCTTGAGGCCGTAGTTGAGCTGCACCACGCCGATGCCCAGCGTGGTGGCGATGCCGAAGATGGTGCCGAGCACCGCGGCGATGTCCACGCTGTGGCCGATCGGGCCGTTGATGCGCTTACCGAAGATCGGGTACAGCGCCGAACGGATGGTCAGCGGCAGGTTGTAGCGATAGCTGAAGTAGCCGAGGGCGATGCCCATCAGCGCATACATCGACCAGCCGGTCAGGCCGTAGTGGAACAGCGTCCAGACCATCGCCTGGCGCGCGGCCTCCAGCGTTTGCGCGTCGCCTTCCGGCGGCATCATGTACTGGGTCACCGGCTCGGCGACCGAGAAGAACATCAGGTCGATGCCGATGCCGGCGGCGAACAGCATCGCCGCCCAACTCATCAGGCTGAACTCCGGTTTGGACTGTTCCGGCCCGAGCTTGATGGAACCGAAGCGCGAGGCGGCGATAAACACCACGAACACGATGTACAGCGTCGCCGCCAGCAGGTAGTACCAACCGAAGGTGGTCGACACCCAATTCAGCGTGCGGGTGATCCACTGCCCGGAGAAGTCGGTGAAAAAGATGGTCATCAGCGAGAAGGCCAGGATCAGCCCCGCCGAGGTGAAGAAAACCACAGGGTTGAGGCGGTCCTGCTGCGGTTTGGAGGAGGTTTCGCGTGTTGTCATCGTCATCCTCTGAACTGAGTAAAATCGTGCCGCTCCGCATTCTGGGGCGCGTTGGCGCATCCGGAAAACGGGCGAATGAAGGCGGCGGCCATCCCCACGGGAATGGCCTGAACGATGCCGCTTTCGCCTGCTTATGAAGCACCGGAGCGCTTCGCGGCGGGAACCGCTTACAGCCACTGATTTTGGTCAGATTCGTTAATTACCTCACAAAAATCAGCCAGTTCCACAACCAGAAAATACATTTTTTTAACCAGGCGGCAATAAAATATATGCAATTTTTATTGAACGTTCAATCAAAAAAAAGTTTAATAGTCCTCATGATGACCTGAATCACGGGCGAAACGGCAGTGAAATTTGCCCGCTGAGATAAGGCCGAAGTCGGTTTTGTGAGAGTCGAAATATGCCAAAGGTAGGAATGCAGCCAATCAGAAGGCAGCAGTTGATTGATGCCACGCTCGCCGCGGTAAACGAAGTGGGAATGCATGACGCCACCATCGCGCAGATCGCGCGGCGGGCCGGCGTTTCCAACGGCATCATCAGCCATTATTTCAAGGATAAGAACGGCCTGCTGGAAGCCACTATGCGCTATCTGATCAGCCATCTGGGCGAGGCGGTGAAGCTGCGGCTGCAGGCGCTGACCGACAACAGCCCGGCGGCGCGGCTGCAGGCGATCGTCGCCGGCAACTTCGACGACAGCCAGATTAACAGCGCGGCGATGAAGACCTGGCTGGCCTTTTGGGCCAGCAGTCTGTACCAGCCGCAGCTCAACCGCTTGCAACAGGTGAACGGCCGTCGGCTCTATTCCAACCTGTGCGCCGAGTTTCGCCGCGTTATGCCGCAGCCGCAGGCGCGGTTGGCGGCCAAGGGGCTGGCGGCGCTGATCGATGGGCTGTGGCTGCGCAGCGCGCTGCGCGGCTCCGCGTTCAATCAGGCGCAGGCGCTGGCGCTCACGACCGAATACATCACGTTCCAACTCCGGGGGCAAACGCCGCCCGGAGGATAACTCAAGGAGATCCTATGTCCCGTTTTGGCTTGCAGAAGCTCTATATTCATGGCGCCTATGTAGACAGCACCGCTGGAAAAACCTTCAACGCCATTAACCCGGCGAACGGCGAAGTGCTGGCTGAAGTCCAGTCCGCCGGCGCTGAAGACGTCGATCGTGCGGTGGCCAGCGCGGCCAGCGGGCAGAAGGTGTGGGCGGCGATGACGGCGATGGCGCGTTCGCGCATCCTGCGTCGCGCGGTGGATATTCTGCGCGAGCGCAACGATGAGCTGGCGGCGCTGGAAACGCTGGATACCGGTAAAGCGATGTCGGAAACCACCGCGGTGGACATCGTCACCGGCGCCGACGTGCTGGAGTACTACGCCGGCCTGATCCCGGCCATTGAAGGCGAGCAGATCCCGCTGCGCGATACCTCGTTCGTCTACACTCGCCGCGAACCGCTGGGCGTGGTGGCCGGCATCGGCGCCTGGAACTACCCGATTCAAATCGCGCTGTGGAAGTCCGCGCCGGCGCTGGCGGCGGGCAACGCGATGATCTTCAAGCCGAGTGAAGTCACGTCGCTGACGGCGTTGAAGCTGGCGGAAATCTACACCGAAGCCGGCCTGCCGGACGGCGTGTTCAACGTGGTGACCGGCAGCGGGGCGGAAGTGGGGCAGTACCTGACCGACCATCCGGGCATCGCCAAAGTCTCTTTCACCGGCGGGGTGAAAACCGGCAAGAAGGTGATGGCCAACGCGTCGGGTTCGACGCTGAAGGAAGTCACCATGGAGTTGGGCGGCAAATCGCCGTTGATTATCTTCGACGACGCCGATCTGGATCGCGCCGCCGATATCGCCATGATGGCCAACTTCTACAGTTCCGGCCAGGTGTGCACCAACGGCACCCGCGTCTTCGTGCCGGCGGCGCTGCAGGCGCAGTTTGAGGCGAAAATCCTCGAACGCGTGAAGCGCATTCGCCTCGGCGATCCGACCGATCCGCAGACCAACTTCGGGCCGCTGGTCAGCTTCGCGCACATGGAATCGGTGCTGCGCTTTATCGAGAGCGGCAAAAACAGCGGCGCGCGCCTGCTGTGCGGCGGCGAACGCGTCACCCACGGCGAATTCGGCAAGGGCGCTTATGTGGCGCCGACGGTGTTCAGCGACTGCCGCGACGATATGGAAATCGTGCGCGAGGAGATCTTCGGGCCGGTGATGAGCATCCTCAGCTACCAGAACGAAGAGGAAGTGGTGCGCCGCGCCAACGACACCACCTTCGGTCTGGCCGCGGGCGTGGTGACCCACGATCTGGCCCGCGCGCACCGCGTGATCCACCAGCTGGAAGCCGGCATTTGCTGGATCAACACCTGGGGCGAGTCGGCGGCGGAAATGCCGGTCGGCGGCTACAAGCAGTCCGGCGTCGGCCGCGAGAACGGCCTGACGACGCTGGAACACTACACCCAGATCAAATCGGTGCAGGTTGAGCTGGGCGAATACGCCTCGGTATTTTAACTATCCCCGTCGTCTTTCAAGCTACAGCGTTGTTGGCTGCGAGCGCAGACCCCAGTCACTTACTTGAGTAAGCTCCTGGGGCTCTGCGCCCTTGCCGCCTAGCTGTAACTCGAAATCCATAGGGGATATATCTTTTTCGCATCCAAAACTGCCTTGTTATATTCAGCATGCGGAATTCAAGCCATTCGCATCATTCAGGCATACGAATATTTAGGAGATAATGAATGGAATTTGACTACATCATTATCGGTGCCGGTTCAGCCGGCAACGTGTTAGCCACCCGATTGACCGAGGACGCCGACGTCAGCGTCCTGCTGCTGGAAGCCGGCGGCCCGGATTACCGGATGGATTTCCGTACCCAGATGCCGGCCGCGCTGGCGTTTCCGCTGCAGGGCCGCCGCTATAACTGGGCGTATGAAACCGATCCTGAGCCGCACATGAACAACCGCCGAATGGAATGCGGCCGCGGCAAAGGGCTGGGCGGTTCATCCCTGATCAACGGCATGTGTTACATTCGCGGCAACGCGATGGACTTCGACAACTGGGCCAAGGCGCCGGGTCTGGAAGACTGGACCTATCTGGACTGCCTGCCGTATTTCCGCAAGGCGGAAACGCGCGATATCGGCCCGAACGATTACCACGGCGGCGATGGCCCGGTGAGCGTCACCACGCCGAAGGCCGGTAACAACGAACTGTTCCACGCCATGGTGGAAGCCGGCGTGCAGGCGGGCTATCCGCGCACCGACGATCTGAACGGCTATCAGCAGGAAGGGTTCGGCCCGATGGACCGCACCGTGACGCCGAAAGGGCGCCGCGCCAGCACCGCCCGCGGTTATCTGGATCAGGCCCGTTCACGGCCGAACCTGAAGATCGTCACCCATGCGCTGACCGACCACATCGTGTTCGATGGCAAGCGCGCAGTGGGCGTTAACTATCTGCAGGGCGACAGCAATCAGCTGACCCATGCCAAAGCGCGCCGCGAAGTGCTGCTGTGCGCCGGCGCCATCGCCTCGCCGCAAATTCTGCAGCGTTCGGGCGTCGGCCCGGCGGCGCTGCTGAAAAGTCTGGACATCAACGTGGTGCACGATCTGCCGGGCGTCGGAGAGAACCTGCAGGACCACCTGGAGATGTATCTGCAGTACGCCTGTAAGAAACCGGTGTCGCTGTACCCGGCGTTGCAATGGTTCAATCAGCCGAAAATCGGCGCGGAATGGCTGTTCAACGGCACCGGCGTCGGCGCCAGCAACCAGTTCGAGGCCGGCGGTTTCATCCGCAGCCGTGCAGAGTTTGCCTGGCCGAACATTCAGTATCACTTCCTGCCGGTGGCGATTAACTATAACGGCAGCAACGCGGTGAAAGAGCATGGCTTCCAGGCCCACGTCGGTTCGATGCGTTCGCCGAGCCGCGGCCGGGTGCAGGTGAAGTCGAAGGATCCGCGCCAGCACCCGAGCATTCTGTTCAACTACATGGCGACCGAACAGGATTGGCAGGAGTTCCGCGATGCTATCCGCATCACGCGCGAAATCATGGCGCAGCCTGCCCTGGACGAATACCGCGGCCGCGAGATCAGCCCAGGGCCGGAGGTGCAGACCGACGAGCAGCTGGACGCCTTCGTGCGCGAGCACGCCGAAACCGCCTTCCACCCGTCCTGCTCGTGCAAGATGGGCGAAGACGAGATGGCGGTGGTCGACGGCCAGGGCCGGGTGCACGGCATGGAAGGATTGCGGGTGGTGGATGCGTCGATTATGCCGCTGATCATTACCGGCAACCTGAACGCCACCACCATCATGATCGCCGAAAAGATCGCCGACCGCATTCGCCAGCGCGCGCCGTTGCCGCGCAGTACCGCCGACTACTACGTCGCCGGCGATGCGCCGGTGCGCAAGCAGTAACCGACACGCCCTCTCGCCGTTGAGGGGGAGGGCCGCCGTAGCAAGCAACCCCTCTCCATATGCTCTTCCCCAAGGCGAGGGGGCAACTCTCTTTTTATTCCTTATCCCATCATGCCGCCGGCAGCGAGATTGCCTGATCGAAACTGTTGGGCGTCGCCATGCGCCACATGCGAGCGTAGAACTCGCTTTTGATCTCCGGCTGCAGCAGCGCGCCCGGCTCCAGGTAGTAATAGATATCGGCGTACACCTTGATCTCGGTCGGCGTGATGCGGCGCAGCATATGGTGTGAGGTCAACTGCTCCGGGCGGCTGACGCCGGCCGCCGCCAGCATGTCCGCCAGCGCTTTCACCGTATTTTGATGGAAGTGATAGACGCGCTCCGCCTTGTTCGGCACCACCAACGCCTTCTGACGCAGCGGATCTTGCGTCGCGACGCCGGTCGGGCAGTGGTTGGTGTGGCAGCTTTGCGACTGGATGCAGCCGACGGCGAACATAAAGCCGCGCGCCGAATTCACCCAGTCGGCGCCGAGCACCAGCACGCTGGCGATGTCAAAGGCGCTGATGATCTTGCCGCTGGCGCCAATCTTGATTTGGTCGCGCAGGCCGCAGCCCACCAGCGTGTTATGCACGAACAGCAGCCCTTCGCGCAGCGGCATGCCCATATAGTTGGAGAGTTCGAGCGGGGCGGCGCCGGTGCCGCCTTCCTTGCCGTCCACCACGATGAAGTCCGGCAGAATGCGGGTGTGCAGCATCGCCTTGACGATGGCGACGAACTCCCACGGGTGGCCGATGCACAGCTTGAAACCGACCGGTTTGCCGCCTGACAGCTCGCGCAGCTGCTGGATGAACTGCATCATTTCCAGCGGGGTGGTAAAGGCGCTGTGCGAGGCCGGCGAGATGCAATCCACGCCTTCCGGCACGCCGCGGGTGGCGGCGATTTCCGCATCCACTTTTTTCGCCGGCAGAATGCCGCCGTGGCCCGGTTTGGCGCCCTGGCTGAGCTTGATTTCAATCATTTTCACCTGCGGGCTTTGCGCCTGTTCGGCAAAGCGGCGCGGATCGAAATGGCCGTCGGCGGTGCGGCAGCCGAAATAGCCGCTGCCCAGCTCCCACACCAGATCGCCGTTGTTTTCGCGGTGATAGCGGCTGATGCTGCCCTCACCGGTGTCGTGGTAGAAATTGCCTTTGGCCGCGCCGAGGTTGAGTGCGCGAATGGCGTTGGCGGAGAGCGCGCCGAAGCTCATCGCCGAAATGTTGAAGATTGACGCGGAGTAGGGCTGGCGGCAGTCGGTGCCGCCGATGGTGATGCGAAAACTGGTGGGATCGGCGGCTTCCACCGGCCGCATCGAGTGGCCGATGCATTCATAACCGGTTTGGTACACGTCCAGCAGGGTGCCGAACGGCTTGTCGCCCATCTCGTTTTTCGCCCGGCGATACACCAGCGTGCGCTGGGTGCGGGAGAACGGGATTTCTTCATTATCCTGCTCGAGGAAATACTGGCGCAGTTCCGGGCGGATGAACTCGAAGAAGAAGCGCAGGCGGCCGATGATCGGGTAGTTGCGGCAAATGGCGTGGCGCTGCTGCGTGAGATCGTAGATACCCAGCACCATCAGGCAACCGCAGGCCAGGGCCGGCAGCCAGAACCACGGATGGTTGTGCATCATGATCAAGAAAACCAGGGTGAGCAAGATGCTCAGCACAAAGCAGGTATAGCGGCTGAATAAGGACGACTTCATAACATCTCCTGATGTTTATTTTTAATCCACACGACATGACTCACGGATAATCCGTGTGCAAATCGTAGCCAACAGGAGAGGATGTTGTGTGTCTGTTGCTGCTTTGTCGCCGGTTGTTACATTAATTTAACTCGGCGAGGGGGCGGGTTGCCGCGCGGCGTACCGCGCAACAAACCAGGGCGTGTTATTTGCCGGCGACGAAGATGGTGCTCATGCTGCGCAGCCGCAGCTTTTTCATCGCGCTGTATTTCTGCGAGAAGATGGTTTTCGGGTGCGTGCCGCGTTTTTCCGCGATATGCAGCAGGCTGTCGCCGCGCAGCAGATTGAAGATCACGTCGCTTTCCGCCGGGCTGAGCTCGCGGGTTTTCTGCACCCGGATACCGCCCGGCTCTTTGCTTTCCAGCAGCCGCTGGATTTTTTCCTGCAGCGAATAAAGCGGAATGCGGGTGGAGACCAACTCGACGGAAATCCCCAGGATCGACAGCAGTTTCACCACGCGCTCGTCGTCATAGAACACCAACAGGCGCGTTTTGCTGTTGTACTGCTGGTGCAGGGACACCAGGCTTTCGATCACGTTGACGCTCTGCTCCAGGTTTTGCGAGGTGAAAATCAGCGCGATATCGTGCTTGGTGATCTTTTCCGCTTTGGCACCGCCGTGCATGAAATCGGAAAACAGGCGGATATCGTACGCGCCGTAGTGTTTCTTCAACAGCACCGACAGGCCAACATAGCTGTACTTACACTCACTAATCACAAGAACGTTGTTTTTAGACATAGGGCAAACACCAATACCGAGTTAAAAGTATTCAGCTGTAAGAAGCGAGTTCAAATCCTTGATGCTGGATTCCTTCCACAGCTTTCCCTGCAGTGCGTAATATGGCATTTCATCCAGCCATTTCTTGTGTTCGGGAGTTTCAACTCCTTCGATAATTACCTTGTAATGATTAAGGTAAAAGAAGCGCAGTAACGCGCGCATCAAGCCCTCGCCGCCGGACTTTTTCATAAAGTCCCAAAGCAGAAAACGATCGAGCTTAACGAAGCGGAACTGGCTGTTGTACAACGCGGAAAAACCCGCATAGCCAGAACCAAAATCATCGAGCCAAAATGAATAACTATTCAATGACGGATCGCCGTGCACGCGATCTTTCACCAGCCGGGTTGAATTCTCGCTGATCTCAAAATGAATACAGCGCAGGGCATTAATTCTTTCGGCAAAGTGAGTATTCGCCAGCGATTGCAGGGAATAATCGTCAACATTCAAAGTGGCTATCACTTGGTTTTCATGAAACCAGTGTTTGTATTTATCGATCAGATTTATCTGATCCATCAAAATCTCAATCCGGGTAGCGCTGTCGGCATGGCGAAAGAACTGTTCAGGAGAAAAATGGGCATATTCGCTATTAAACGTAAAGCGAGACAGGCATTCAACGGCCAGCAATTGTCCCGATTTCGCGAACATTGGCTGGAAAACATAATTAATGCCGTTATTTTTCTCTCTGAAAGAACCGCTCATTTCCCAATCCTTGGATTGATATTTAACTTGTTGATTTTAAATGATTAAAAAGAAAGTTACTCCGTATTTTTTGGTAAATTTCTTATTTAAAGCGTCAGGATGGCCGAAACGTGTCGACAGACCATTTAACGCGGAATTCGTGCCAAAGTCCAAACGTCGCAATCTGTTACTAAATGTAAATATTCGGGATAATATTCTGATTTTCAGGCCTTAACGCAAAATGTTGAACTCTGCAGCTTTCCCAAACACAGATTATTCCTATTCATATGAATCGTCAACATCGATCGATAGGTATCCGCCGATAGTTTATTCCTATCAAGAGGGGGCTTATGAATGTTTTAAACGATTTAACATTAAGAATATGCTTAGTCTATATTTCGTCCGGCAATGAGTTCATCGAGGCAACGCTCCTTTTCAGCAAGGGAGTGCTATCGCTGAGTGTATGCTCAGTGGCGGCAATATATATATAAGCCCGCCACTGAATCGATTATTTTATTGTTCTATGGAGCTGGAAATGAAAAAAGTATTATTGCCTTTGGCTGCCCTGGTATTGTCTGCAACTGCTTCCAACGCAATGGCAGCAAACGGCAACGTTAAATTCACCGGTGAAATTGTACAGTCCACCTGTAAAGTTGTTGATAAAGACCAGAATAAAGAAGTTTACCTGGGTAAATATCCTACCACCGCTTTCCCAACTGCCGGTTCTACCAGCGGTGCTAAAGCTTTCGATATTAGCCTGGAGAAATGTGAAGCGGGTAACTACACCCTGCGTTTCGACGGTAACACTCCAGCTGGCCACCCAGAGCTGTTGGCTGTAACTGGCGGCGCAACTGGCGTTGGCGTTGAAATTCTGGATAACAACGGTTCTACTCTGCCAATCTCTCAGGAAGTGGCTACCCCAGCTACCGTAACTGTTGCTGCTGATGGCGATAACCCAGGCGCTGCGACTTTCAACCTGCGCGCTCGTTACAAATCCTTCCAGGATCTGGTAACTGCCGGTCAGGCAAACTCTAACGCTACCTTCACCATCGAATACAAATAATTCGCTGGCAGGATAGATAGAGTTATTGGCCAAGGATGGCTAAATTTTGAGAGTTGAGACATTCCGATGAAAAAAATTCTGACTGGTATTTTATTCGCATTCTCTGTTAATGCCTTTGCCGGCATTCAGGTTGATGCGACGCGTGTCATCTATAACAGTGCAAGTAAATCCGCATCGCTCTCAATCAGCAATGACAGCGACGATACCTACATGGTGCAAACCTGGCTGGATACTGGCGACGCAAGCCAGATGCCTAAGAATTTGCCGATCGTGGTGACACCACCCATTTTGAAGCTGGCTGCCAAGAAAGACGCCATTTTGCGTTTTATTTATTCCGGCAGCGGTTTGCCGCAGGACAGAGAATCTCTGCTCTGGGTTAACGTACAGGAAATTCCGCCAACGCCTAAGCAAGATAACGTGCTGCAGGTGGCGATCCGTACCCGTATCAAGCTGTTCTACCGCCCGGATTCGTTGAAAACCAACCTGCAGCAGCAGGCAGAAGCGCTGAAATGGACGCGCCAGGGCGGCAATTTGGTCGTGACCAACGATGGCCCGCTGTTCGTCACGCTGGGCGTATTGAACCTCAAGAGCGGCGGTAAAAGCTGGAAAGTGAACGCCGACATGGTCAAGCCACACGACAGTCTGCGTATTTCCCTGCCTCAGGGGGCGCAATCAGCCAGCAATATGTCGTTTACCTATATCAACGACTATGGCGGTCACACCGAGATTAAAAACGTCGCACTGAATTGATTTGAAGCACTTCAAGGAATGAAAGAAATGGCACACAAAAGAATAACAACCCTCGCGCCAAAACGTTTGGTGAAGCTGATTAATGGTGTAATTTATTTTTCTGCTGTGCCTTTTTCATTCTCACATATGGCCATGGCGGAGGAGCAGTTCAACACTTCCTTCATCCATGGCGATGACAATATCGCCCAGGTGGCGTCGTTGGCCAGCGGGGATGATATTCTGCCGGGTAAATATCCGTTTGATATCTATCTCAACGGGCAGCGTATCGATCACCGTGAAATCGAGTTCAAGAAAGAATCCAAGGACTCTCCTGTCGCCCCGTGCCTGACGGCGGCGGACTATCAGGATTACGGCGTAAAGCTGCCTGGCGATCTGACCACCGCAGGTGCCGAGCAATGCTACGCATTGCCGCAGCAGATCTCCGGTGCCAAGCTGAACTATGACGCCGCCGTACAGCGTATGGATCTGGAAGTGCCGCAGGTGTTTCTGATCCCGCGTCCGCAAGGCGCCATTTCACCGAAAGTTTACGATCGTGGCATCAATGCCGGCTTTGTTAACTATAACTTTAGCGGCACTCATAACCGCTACGGCAACAACCAGAACGACAAGACCTCAGACTATTACTTTTTGAGTCTCAACAACGGCCTCAATATCGGCGATTGGCGCCTGCGCAACAACTCGACGTTGAACCAACAGTCGGGCGCCGGTACGCATTGGAAGAACATTTCCAGCTGGGCGGAAACGGACATCGTTTCTCTGCGCAGCCGTCTGGTGATCGGCCAGACCAACACCAATAACAATGTTTTCGACAGCATTCAGTTCCGCGGTGTGCAGATGTCCAGCGCCGACGACATGCTGCCGGAAAGCCAGCGCGGCTATGCGCCGGTGGTGCGCGGTGTGGCGACGACCAACGCGCGCGTTGAAGTGCGTCAGAACGGCTATACCATTTACAGTACCAACGTGCCGCCAGGGCCGTTTGCGCTGACGGACATTTTCCCAAGCACCTTGAGCGGTAACCTGGATGTGACGGTCATCGAAGCCAACGGTTCGAGAACCTCATTCGTCGTGCCATTCTCCTCGGTGCCGAACATGCTGCGCGAAGGGATTTGGAACTATCAGCTGACCGCCGGTAAATACCACGACGGCACCAGCCGCTATCAGCCCAAGTTTGTACAAGGTACCTTGTCGCACGGCATGTCGTATGACATCACGCCTTACGGCGGCGTGCTGGTGGCGGAAAACTACCGTTCAGCGGTTGTGGGCCTGGGTAAAAACCTGGGGAACTGGGGGGCCGTTTCCTTTGATATGTCCTATTCCGACACCAACCTGGTGAACGGCGATGACAAGCAAGGGGAAAGTTTCCGTTTCCTGTATTCCAAGTCGCTCAACGATTGGGGGACGGAATTCCGCATTGCCGGTTACCGTTACTCGACCTCCGGCTATTATGATTTCTCCGATGCGGTTGCCGAGCGCGAACGCTATGAGAACGGCTATTACCGTAACGATTACTACGATCAAAACGATCGCAACCTGGGCGTGCCGGACTGGGCGGAGTCGCGCCGTCGCAGTTATTATACCAGCCGGTTCAACAACAAACGCCAGCGCGTTGAGCTGTCTGTCAACCAGCGCATCGCCGGTAATTCGACGCTGTACGCCAACCTCAGCAACCAGTCTTACTGGGGCGGATCCGGCGAAGACCGCACCGTTCAGACCGGTTTTAACAGCAGCTATAAAAATATCAGCTATGGCGTCTTCTATCAGGACAGCCGCAGCAACTACGGCTATAAAGATCGCAGCGTCAACCTGACCGTATCGATTCCGTTCAGCTTCTTCAGCAAGGATTCGTCGGATATGACCGCCAGCTTCAACGCCGGCCACAGCAAGCAGAGCGGCAATACCTACAGCGCCGGCCTGAGCGGTACCGCGCTGGATGACAACCGCTTGAACTATGCGGTGCAAAGCGGCCATGATCGTTATTCGGGCCAAACCAGCTCGGCCAACGTCGGTTACCAGGGCAGCATGGGGAACATCAATGCCGGTTACAGCTACAGCAAAGATTATCAACAATCTTCGTTGGGCGTGGCGGGCGGCATCGTCGCACACTCCGGCGGCGTGACGTTGACCCAGCCGCTGCAGAACACCTTTGTGCTGGTGGAAGCCAAAGACGCCAAAGGCGTTCGCATCGAAAACCAACCGGGCGTCGCCATCGACCGCTTCGGTTACGCGGTAATGACCTCGGCGTCGCCATACCGTCATAACCGCGTGGCGCTGCGCACCGAAGATATCGGCAACGGCCTGGATATCCCGATGGCGGCGCGAGACGTGGTGCCGACTTACGGCGCAATCACCCGCGTGAAGTTTGAAACGCACACGGGCCAAAGCCTGTTGGTGCACAGCAAGATGGCCGACGGCAGCGTACCGCCGATTGGCGCCAACGTCTTCAGTGCGGACGGCAAGAACAACGGTACTGTCGGTACCAACGGCGATATTTATATTTCAGGGGCTTCCGCAGGGGATCGCCTGCTGGTGAAATGGGGCAACGACGCGGGCGAAAGCTGCTCACTGGTGGTGCCGGAATTGAAAGCGGCGACCGAACAGCTGATGGGTTATCAGGAACTTTCGCTGACCTGCGGAAAACCGTAAAAGGAAAGGATATGTCTTCTTTGTTAAAGCACAAGAATCTCGGGTTGGCGGCTGGGCTGCTGGTCACGCTGGGCGCGTTTTCTCAGAGCAGCTATGCGCTGTCTTGTAAGCAGAACGGCAGCATTCGCCAGGATATCGTGCTGGATAAAGCCATCAAGGTGTCGACTGCCAATACCGCGCCGGGCGCGTTGCTGTGGCGTTCGCAGACCTTTACCTCGACCTTCCAATGTACGGATGACTGGAACAACCCGAAAGGGGAGAACGCCTACCTGTACTGGGATCCGCAGTCCCGGATGAGTCAGATCCATAATTCGATCGAAGTGGGTGTCACTTATCAGGGGATTGATGTCAAACCGACTAAAGGCGCACGTCAGGACGTCGGTCCCGGCACGGAATGTCGCCGTTCGGGCAGCCGTTGTTTGTCTCCGGCCAGATCGCTGACGGTAACCGTGTCTTACGCCATCTACATTAAAGCAACCGGCAAGGCGCCGCCGGCCGGCGGCAAGATCAACGACAACAACTCGTACTCGGTATTTCAGGTTGATGGCGTCGGCGGCTTGAACGGCACGCCGAACAGTAACTTTAACGCCTACATTTCCGGGCTGGGCAACATTCAGTTTATTTCCTGCAACCCAAAAATTACTGTGGTGGCCAACAACGGTTCGACGGTGAATTTCGGTACTATCCCGCGTCAGAATGCGGTGGTGGGTAAAATCGAGAAACAGGTACCGTTCTCGGTGGCCGCCAATATGTCCGATCCGACGACCGGACAGGACTGCCAGGGGGAGACGCTGCAGGCCAGCTTCAGCACCACCTATCCACTGCAGGATAACAGCGTGATCCTGCCGACCAGCGACAGCGGTTTCGGGATTTTGATCTCGCAGGCGGCGACGCCGAATACGCCGATCATGATGAACAGTCCGGTCGATCTGGGCCTGGTCAACGGCACCATCGTTGAAAAGAACTTTATGGCCAGCCTGAAATGGTTGAGCACCAACCCGAAAGTGGGGCCGTTCAGCGCATCGGCGAATATTGACGTCACCTTCAAATAATTCGGTGTCTCGTCAATAAAGAAAGGGTTCAGTTCTCGCGAACTGAACCCTTTTTTGTGCCTTTACCATGAGGATTAACGCAGCCCCATCCAGCTGGTGCATACGCCTTCCGGCAGTTTGCCGGCAAACCAGTGCGGTAAGGCGGGAGCGTCGCGGTGTTGCTCTGTCTGCGTCTGCGCCGGCTGCGCCGGCCACTCTGCGACGTCCCAGCGGGTGGTGCGGCGATAGACCGCCGGGGTCTTGCCGAACTGTTTCTTGAAGGCGCGCGAGAACGACGGCTGAGAATCGAAGTGGTATTGCAGGGCGATATCCAGGATCGGGCGTGGGGTGGAGCGCAGCGCCTGCGCCGCCTGCGACAGGCGCCGCTCGCGGATATAGCTGCCGAGCGCGTGGCCGGTGGTGCTGCGGAACATGCGCTGCAGGTGCCATTTGGAGTAGCCTGACTTGGCGGCGACGTTATCCAGCAGCAGCGGTTGGTCCAGATGAGTTTCAATCCAGTCTAGTAAATCGTGAATGATATTGACGCGATCCATGGTTTTAGTTCTCCCGCAAAAACGACATTCAGGTCACAGTGACTTAGCTTAATTATCCAAGAATATACTTTGATAATAGGCGCGACTACGCCGTTACGCAAGGGTAAACCGGGGGTAAATAGGTGGCCAAAAATGCTCTTTGAGCGGCAGGGGTATAGAAAAAAGGCCGCATAAAGCGGCCTTGTCAGCAGGAAACCACGGGGAATCAGTTAGTTTCCGGTTTCACTTCAATGTAGTTCAGACCCAGCACGCTGCTGGTGTAACCGCGGATCTTGTTGGTCATCTCGATATCGCCGTTCAGCTTGTGGCCGTAAGACGGGATGATCTCTTTCAGCTTGCTCTGCCATTCCGGCGTCGCCACTTTGTCTTTGAACACGGTTTCCATCAGATGCAGCATGATCGGCGCAGCGGTAGAAGCGCCCGGCGAAGCACCCAGCAGAGCGGCGATACTGCCGTCTTCAGAACTGACGACTTCGGTGCCGAACTGCAGCACGCCGCCTTTATCCGCATCTTTCTTGATGATCTGTACGCGTTGGCCCGCGGTCCACAGCTTCCAGTCTTCCTGCTTGGCGTCCGGGAAGTACTCTTTCAGCGCGGCGAAGCGGTCGTCGTCGTTCATCATCAGCTGGCCGACCAGGTATTTCACCAGATCGAAGTTATCCAGACCGACGTGGGTCATCGGCATCAGGTTCGAGGTGCTCAGCGAGTGCATCAGATCGAACAGCGAACCGTTCTTCAGGAACTTGCTGGAGAAGGTGGCGAACGGCCCGAACAACAGCACGCGCTTGCCGTCCAGCATGCGGGTATCCAGGTGAGGCACGGACATCGGCGGTGAACCTACGCTGGCCAGGCCATACACTTTGGCCAGGTGCTGGTTGGCGATCTCCGGGTTGGTGGTGACCAGGAACTGGCCGCCGACCGGGAAGCCGCCGTAGCCGTCGGCTTCTGGGATGCCGGACTTCTGCAGCAGGGTCAGGGACGCGCCGCCTGCGCCGATGAACACGAACTTGGCGTTAACGGTGGTTTCTTTGCCGTCGCGGTTCAGATCGGCAACGGTCACGCTCCAGGTCTGGTCGGCGTTGCGCTTGATGTCGCGCACTTCGTGGCTCAGGTTCAGCTTGAACTTGTCGCTGGCGCTCAGCGCGTCAACCAGCTGGTGGGTGATCACGCCGAAGTTGACGTCGGTACCCAGCGGCATGCGGGTCGCGGCGATTTTCTGCGCCGGATCGCGGCCGTTCATCACCAGTGGCGCCCACTGCTTGATCTGCGCAGGATCTTCGGAGTATTCCATGCCGCGGAACAGGGTGCTGTGCTGCAGCGCCGCATAGCGTTTACGCAGGAAGTTGACGTTGTCGTCGCCCCACACGAAGCTCATGTGCGGCACGCTGTTAATGAAAGATTTCGGATCTTTCAGGACATTGTTTTTCACCTGATAAGACCAGAACTGGCGAGAGATTTCGAAAGACTCGTTGACCTTCACCGCCTTGCTGATGTCGATGGTGCCATCGGCTTTTTCCGGCGTGTAGTTCATTTCGCTGAAGGCGGAGTGCCCGGTACCGGCGTTGTTCCAGCCGTTGGAACTCTCTTCCGCTACGCCGTTCATGCGCTCGTACATGTCGATGGTCCAGGTCGGCTCCAGCTCATGCAGATAGGTACCCAAGGTGGCGCTCATGATGCCGCCGCCGATCAGAACCACGTCGACGGTTTTATTCTTCTCTTCAGCCGCCGCCTGTTGCGTAACGCCAAACAGGCTGAGACTGAAAATCAGGACGAGTAATTTTCTCATTGAATTAAATCTCTTGTGTGTAAATTCTACTCATTGCAGGTGAAAGAATTTAGCGGGAGTTACCCTGGAAATAATGAAGCCGACCGCCCGGCGAAAGCCGATAGGCAGCAATAATGCCTTTTTGTTAATAGGGTATTTAACGAAAAGTGAACTATTGCAGGCCGTCCGGATGCAAATTGATCGGTTCACGTTACTGGCGGGGTATTATTGTTTGCGAGAATGTTAAAAACTACTTTTGTAACTAAAAAAAATGAATATAAGCAAAAAACGGCCGGTTGCTGTCGCAGGAATAAACAGAGAGGGAAGAAAGGCCGTATAACCGCGTTATTTTCATGGGTTAATTGCCGCGTAATTAGACGTTATTTCGTTATCACACAATAATTGCGGTTAAATTGCAAATACCTAGCGGTAACCAATAATAAATGGCCGCCGTGGCGGGCGGCCATCGTTCAGGGGTCGGTTACTTGATACCCATCGCATCGCGCATGGTGAAGAACAGATCGGTCTGATCGGTCAGGCCCACTACGTTGGCGGCGTGCGGGCCGTAGGCCGCGACGCGCAGCTGGGTGCCGGTGTGTCCCTGAGATTCCTCTTCAGAGTTGCCGTAGCTGAGGGTCATCGGCGCGCCGTCCTTGGTGGTCAGCTTTTGGGTCAGGCCCGGCGCTTTGGCGTCGGCGGAGACGATCTGGCTGGCGTGCGCGTGGTCGGCGGTGACGATCACCAGCGTGTTGCCGTCGGCGCGGGCGAAGGCCAGCGCTTTTTGTACCGCTTCGTCCAGATCGACGGTTTCGCCAATCTGCCCGCACGGGTTGGCGGCGTGATCCTGTTTATCGATCGACGCGCCCTCTACCTGCAGGAAGAAGCCGTTCGGGTTGTCTTTCAACAGCGCGATCGCTTTTTCGGTCATCGCCGCCAGCGTTGGCGTGGCGGCGGTGCGCGCCGGGTTGTTTTCGCAGGTCACTGCCGGTTTGTCGAGGTTGCCATGGTAGCTGGCTTTCGGCCCCAGCCAACGCACCGGCATATTGCCGTCGGCGAACAGCCCCAGCAGCGGTTTTTGCTGGTTGGCGAGGGTAACGGCCTGCAGTTCGTCGGCGTTGCTTACCCACTGATAACCCTGCGCCGCCGCCTGGTCCTTCAGCGATTTTCCTTGCCATTCGCCGCTTTTTGCCAGCTGGTTGAACGATTTCGCGCCGCCGCCCAGCGTGACGTCGGCGCGGGTTTTCAGCAGTTGTTCGGTGATGGAGCCACGGCCGCCATTTTCCAGCGCGTTAGCGGCGCATTTCTCGCTGGTTTCCTCCGGGCCATAGCACTTGCGTGAGATGACGTGCGAGACCAGCGCCGCCGGCGTGGCGTCTTGCAACTCGGCGGTGGAGACGTTGCCGGTGGCCTTGCCGGCCGCCTTGGCGATCTCCAGCAGCGTCGGTTGATCCTTGCCGTTCACGTCCACGCCGAGCGCGCCGTTATAGGTTTTCACCCCGGTGGCCCAGGCGGTGGCGGAGGCGGCGGAGTCGGTCACGTAGTCCGGCTTGTGGGTTTTCCTGTCCAGCGAGTAATGGGTGTATTGTCCGGTCAGCGGCAGGGCGTCGATGCCCTTGAAGTAACCGCCTGCGCCTTCGGCGTAGTTGCGCGCGGCGGTGATCTCGGAATCCCCCATGCCGTCGCCGATCAGCAGGATCACGTTTTTCGCCGTTTTGTCCGACAGCGATGCCTTCAGCGCGGCGGTCTGATCGCCGGTCAGACGGCGGGCGCCGCCCGGTTCGACGAGGTTGCCGCGCGCGGCGCGATCGGTCAGGCCATCGGCATTGGCCGAGGTTTCCGCCGCGATGGCGGAGGAACAGAGCAGGGCGGACAGTACGGTGCCGGCGATCAGGGATACAGCAGGTTGCATGGGGTAAGCTCCTTGTCGTAATACAACAATGTAAATAACATCAAATTGTTACGAAAGGAGAGTAGAGCAGAGGGATGACAATTTTATGACAGCGGAAGGCGGGACGGCCCGGCGGCCATCCCGTTTGACGATCAGGCCGCGCGCGCCGGGATAGCGAGCCCGCGCTGCACCGCCGGGCGCGCCAGACCGCGCTCCAGCCACTGCGCGACGCGAGGGAAACTGTCGAACTCCACCAGTTCGCGCGCCTCATAGAAGCCGATCAGGTTGCGCACCCAACCCAGCAGCGAGATATCGGCGATGGTGTACTCCGCGCCCATGATCCAGTCGCGGCCTTCAAGTCGCGTTTCCAGCACGCCGAGCAGGCGTTTCGATTCGTTTTTGTAGCGCTCCAGCGGCCGCTTGTCTTCATATTCGCGCCCGGCGAATTTATGGAAGAAACCGAGCTGGCCGAACATCGGGCCGACGGCGGCCATCTGGAAGAACACCCATTGAATGGTTTCGTAACGCTGCGCCGGGTCCTGCGGCAGGAAACGGCCGCTCTTTTCCGCCAGGTAGAGCAGAATGGCGCCGGATTCGAACAGCGGCAGCGGCCGGCCGCCGGGGCCGTCGGGATCGATGATCGCCGGGATCTTGCCGTTCGGGTTCAGCGCCAGGAATTCCGGCGTCCAGGTTTCGTTGTTGCCGATGTCGATCAGGTGCGCTTCATAAGGCAGGCCGATCTCCTCCAGCATGATGGAGACTTTGACGCCGTTCGGCGTCGGCAGAGAGTAGAGCTGCAGCCGTTCTGGATGCTGAGCCGGCCAGCGTTTGACGATCGGGAATTGGGTGGAATCGAGCATGGAAACTCCTCGGGTTGGCGGGGTCGCTTAAGCGTACCCCTAGAGTATTGCAGTAAAACTACCCTGTCGCCGGGTTACACCGTGAGGTCAAAATGTGCGGCCAGCGCTTTTTTACCGGCGGGGGTCAGCTGCAGCTCGCGGCTGTCGAGCCGGCGAAGGATCCAGCCGCGTTGGATAAAGGCGGCTAACAGCGCGGCGCCCAGCGCGCCGCCGAGGTGAGATCGGCGTTCGCTCCAATCCAGGCAGCCGCAGGCGAAGCGGCGGCGGGTCGGCGCGGGGGAGCAATCGACGCCCAGCCGCGCCAGCGCGGCCTGACCGATGTCGCTTAACCGGTAGTCTGCCTCGCCGGTCAGCCAGTTCAGCGCATGCAGCCGATCGTGCAGCTTCACCGCCACCTCGCCCGCCATATGGTCGTAGCAGGTGCGAGCATATTGCAGCGAGGTGGGCGTGCGGCTTTTCAGCGACGGGCGCGGCACGCCCGCCAGCGCCATCAGGCCTTCCAGCGCTTCGGCTACCGGTTGCCCGGCCAGCCGAAAATAGCGGTAGCGCCCCTGTTTGACACAGGCAATCAACTGCTGCTCCAGCAGCTTCGCCAGATGTGCGCTGGCGGTAGACGGAGCGACCTCGACCGCCGCGCTGAGCTCGGTGGCGGTGTAGGCGCGCCCGTCCATCAACAGGCACAGCATGCGCGCCCGGGTGCGGTCGGCGATGGCGGCGCTCAGCGCCGCTAAACGATCTTCTATCTCGATGTTATACATACTTCGAGGTTAGACGAAGTATGGCTGTGCGTCCATTGCTAGCCTGTGGTCATCGCACTTTGGTGCTGTGCGGCCGTATTCGCTGGATATTGATGAGCGGGCGTTGAAACCGGTGCAGTGGCGCCATTCTTACCCTGCGCGCGTACCGTAATTTTACCGTTGAGAGGAGAAGATAATGATCGCCGTGATTTTTGAACTGCAGGCCGCCGATGGGCAGCGCGATACCTACCTGGAGTTGGCGGCGGCGCTGAAGCCGCTGCTGGCGCAGATCGACGGATTCATTTCCATCGAGCGCTTTCAAAGCCTGGCCGATCCTGCGCGCTTGTTGTCGCTCTCTTTCTGGCGTGACGAGGCGGCGGTGCAGCAGTGGCGCAATCTCGAGCAGCATCGCGCGGCGCAGGCGCGCGGCCGTGGCGAGGTGTTGGCGCAGTATCGGCTGCGGGTGGCGGAGGTGGTGCGGGACTACGGGTTGGAGAGACGCGATCAGGCGCCGCAGGATAGCCGTGGCTATCACCGCACCTGAGAAAAAGCCCGCCGCCGGCGGGCTTTCTTCGTCCGTTATTTCGCTTCGCTGCCCACCTTCATCGCCCCGGCGTAGCTGGCGCCCATCCCCCAGGCAGCGCCGTGGTCGCGGGCGATCTGCAATACGCCTCCCGCCGTGGCTTTGCGGCTCCAGTCCTGCTGCCATTCCAGCATCAACGCCACCCAGTTGATGGGCGTGGCGCCCGCCTGTATCAGGCGCTGCATGGCGTTGTTTTGGCTGTCTGGCGTAATGTCGCCGGTGACGTCCGACAGAATATAAACCTCATATCCCTCGCCCAGGGCGGACAGCGCCGGCAGCATCACGCAGCTGGCGGTCCACAATCCGCCGATGATGATTTTCTTGCGGCCGGATTGTTTAATCAGATCCACTACGCGCCGATCCTGCCAGACGTTGATGGCGGTGCGATCGTACACCTGCAGATCCGGACGTGCCTGCGTCACCTGCTGGAATACCGGCCCGGCGAAGCTTTTGGCGTTGGCCGAGGCCAGAATGGTCGGCACGTTGAACACCTTGGCGGCCTTGGCGATACCGGTGGCGTTATTCACCAGGTTGGTTTGGTCGATAGAGGAAATGGTCATGCCGAACATGTCCTGCAGATCGACCAGCAGCAGCAGACTGTTCTCGGCGGTCAGCGGTTGCACATAACCCGTCTGGCGGCTATCGGCGGCGGGGGATTGCGCCAGCGCGGCGACGGGGGCGGTGGCGGCGCTCAGGCCGAGCATCAAGGCGAACAGGGTCTTTTTCATTATTAACTCCATGATTATCAGTAGATTAAATTCACTTCCCACTCAGGGAAGTGGTTGAATAAAGTCTACTGAGGTTGTTGAGGTTAATAATCTGTGTTTTATTGAATTAATAATTAACCTGTAGGACATAATATGGACGTGCTACTGACGATGCGCGCCTTTCGCCGCGTGGTTGAGCGCAACAGTTTCTATAAGGCGGCGGAGGATCTGGCGATCACGCCGGCGGCGTTGAGCAAGCAGATTAAGCAGTTGGAAAGTCGGTTGGGAACGCTGTTGCTGGTGCGCACCACCCGCAGCATGAGCCTGACCGAAGCCGGGCAGCTCTATTACCAGGAAGCCTGCCGGTTGCTTGGCGAGTTCGACGCGCTGGAGCAGACGGTTGCCGCCAGCGCGCAGCAGGTCTCCGGCACGCTGCGGGTCAATGCGCCGCTCTCGTTCGGTCTGACGGTGCTGTCGCCGCTGCTGCCGCCGTTTATGCAACGTTACCCGCAGCTGCAGGTGGAACTGACGCTGGACGACAGGGTATTGGATGTGGTGGCGGCCGGGTTCGATATTTCCTTGCGCATTCGCCGCCGACTGCCGGATTCTTCCCTCAGCGCCCGGGCGTTAGGTGACGTGCACCAGCGAATTTGCGCCGCGCCCGGCTATTTGGCGCAGCACGGCGTGCCGCAAACGCCCAAGGAATTGCAGCGACACAGCTGTCTGGCCTATTCCCTGGCGGAAAAACCGGGGCAGTGGCAGTTCACCGCCGGCGAGGAGAGCCTGAGAGTGACGTTCACTCCCCGGCTGATCGCCAACAACAGCCTGATGCTGCGGGATATGCTGGTGGCGGGACTGGGCATCGGTTCGCTGCCGTCGTTTGTGGCGGATCCCGAGATCGCTGCCGGCAGACTGGTGCGGCTGTTCCCTGAACAGATTGCCGACGTGCATCAGGTCTTCGCGGTTTACCCGACGCGCCGGCATGTGCAGCAGAAAGTGAGTTTATTCACCGAGTTTGTGCGAGAACAGGGATTGATGACGGCGAATTGACAACGCTGCACGGTTGTCATATTCATTAGCTATGAAAAAATCCCACCGCCCATTCGCGAAAATTATTATCACCCTTCTCCAGAGGGTGGGATAGCGCGTGTGTCGCCAATAAAAACTCGCCGGTAGGCGGGTTTTTTTATCCCCTTCCGGCAACGACCGGAGAACGTCATGAAAACCTACCCTGCAGTTTTACACCTGATGTGCGGCAAGGCCGGCGCAGGCAAATCGACGTTGGCGCAGCGTTTGGCCCAGCAGCCGCAAACGCTGTTGCTGAGTGAAGATGCGTGGCTGGCGACGCTGTATGAACAGGAGATGGCCAACCTGCAAGACTACGCGCGCTGTTCCGAACGGTTACGGCGGGCGCTGGGCGGGCACCTCGTTCAGCTGCTGCGCGGCGGCTGGTCCGTGGCGCTCGATTTCCCGATGAATACGCCGGACAGGCGGCGCTGGGCCAAAGCGTTGGCGGAGGAGGCCGGCGTCGCGCACTGCCTGCATTTTCTCGACGTCAGCCATGCGCAGTGCCTGAGCCGGATAACGCTGAGAAACGCGCGCGGTGAGCACCCGTTTACACTGAGTGAGGCGGAGTTTGAGCATCTGGCGCAGTATTTTGTTCCCCCGGCGGAAGAGGAAGGGATGACCGTCTTGCGTTATGGCGAACGGGACTGAAAACCGGCGCCATGACGGCGCCGGCAACAGGGTTAGGCTTCGGCGTTAAACGCGTTGTGGAAGGTGACCTCCGCGCACGGCAGCGCGCCCTGGAAGGCGACGGCGCGGAAGTAGTCTTGCGGCACGCCCGGCAGGGTCAGCGCGCACTGCGCCTGGAAGCCGAAGCGGCCGTAATAGTTCGGATCGCCCAGCACCACGCAGCCTGCGGCGCCGCGTTCCTGCAGCTCGGCCAGCAACTGGCGGATCAGCCGGCTGCCGATCCCCTGGCTCTGACAGGCCGGCAGCACCGACACCGGCGCCAGCCCGTACCACCCGGCGGCGCCATTGCTGAGTACGACCGGCGAGACGGACGCGTGCCCGATCGGTGTGCCATTTTGCTCGGCGAGCAGCGACAGGGTGAGGGCTCCCGCCGCGCGCAGCGCATTAACGATAAACTGCTCGGTGTGGCTGCTGTGTTCGGCATGCAGGAACGCGGCGGCGGTCAGGGTGGCGATGGCGCCGACGTCGGCCGGCGTTTCGTGGCGTAACGTGATGTTCATGGTTATATCCTGATTAAATAAGGCTGTGCCGACCGGGCTGCCTGCCCGGCCGGTATCGATGATTAACGGTTATCCAGCTGCGCCCGCACGGCCTTGAGCCCGGCGAAGGTGACGCGATAAGGGCGCCCCTGGCGAGAGAGGATCAGGCGTTTGGTTTTGAGCTTGGTGAAGACGGCCAGCGAGCAGTCGGCCAGGCCGAGCCCTTCGCGGGTGTAGCATTCGACGTGGGTGACGCGACCGGCGTCGTTGCGGGTGAAGGCGATATAGCCGCCTTTGGCCAACACGTGCAGCACGCGTTGTTCCGCTTTGGAAATGTTCATGTTGGGAGATCCTGTAATAACCCCAGATACGCGCATCCCCGCGCAAACGCGCGTCGGATACGTCAGAGTCCCTCGCCATACGGCAAGGAAGCGACTATCGGGTGGTTACAATCTCCAACATACAGGCCTCGGGCAGTGAAAAACGCCAGGGTGGCGTTTCAGCGCAGATAATGTAGCCAATGGCCGGTTGGCTGTCAATTTGCCGGCGACGCAGGCCGCCGGCGAAAGGCCAATTAGAAAGGCTTGGTCGGCAGGTATTTGCCGTCCAGGGTGATCACCGCGCGTTCGCCGCCTTCCGGATCGGCGACCTTTTTGATATCCAGCTTGAAGTTGATGGCGCTGATGATGCCGTCGCCGAACTGCTCGTGCACCAGCGCTTTCAGCGTGGAACCGTAAACCTGCAGCATTTCATAGAAGCGATAAATGGTCGGATCGGTCGGCACGCCGCCGGGAATGCTGCCGCGCAGCGGGATGGTTTGCAGCAGCAGCACCGCCTCTTCGTCCAGCCCCAGCTTGGTCGCTACCGTGCGCGCCGCCGGTTCCGGCAGCGCATGCTGCCCGAGCAGCGCGGCGGTGACGAACGCCAGGCTGAGACCGGTGCCCTCGGCCAGCGCTTCGAACGTCAGGTTATGGCGAATTTTGGCGGCCATGATGGTGTCGGTGAGCGCTTCGCGCGGGGCGGCGTTATGCAGAGAGTGTGTCATGTTAGCTCCTTATTGTCGGCTTAAAAACGGGCGATCGCCGGGGTGGCGGTCACCTCGGGATGGGTGGCGAGTGGTACGAAGCGGCGGGTTTCGCCGTCCAGCGCCTCGATAGCGCCGCTGGCGATGTCATAGACCCAGCCGTGCAGCGCCAGGCGGCCCTGATCCAGCGCCAGCGCGACGGAAGGATGCGTTTTGATGTTGTTGAGCTGGGCGATGACGTTCTCGCGCACCATCGACGCGACCCGGGCTTCGTCGCAGGCGTGCGGATAAGCCTGATTGACCGCCTTGGCGGAATCGGCGTAACGCAGCCAGCCGGCGACCGTCGGCAGGTGATCCAGACACTGGCAGGTGGCGATGGCGGTCATCGCGCCGCAGTCGGAATGGCCGCAGATCACGATATCTTCCACGCCCAGCGCGGCGACGGCGTACTCGACCGAGGCGGTCACCCCACCGGGTTCGGGGCCGAAAGACGGCACGATGTTACCGGCGTTGCGGATAACGAACAGATCGCCCGGCTCGCGCTGGGTGACCAGCTCCGGCACCAGGCGGCTGTCGGAACATGAGATAAACAGCGTGCGCGGGTTTTGGCGGGTCGCCAGCCGCTGAAACAGCGCCGTGCGTTCAACAAAGGCTTCGCGCTGAAACTTCAGGAAGCCTTCAATCACCTCTTTCATTGTTTTTCTCCCTGGGAGGTAAGCGATGACGGCATGATGAACGCTTCTGGTTATAGGGGCTAAGACCCATTTATAATGCCGGCTATAGGTTTTACTAATAGCTGGGGCGCTATGCTGCTGCGACATATCCGATATTTTCTGGCCGTTGCCGAACAGGGCAATTTCACCCGCGCCGCCGAAGCGCTGCACGTCTCGCAACCGACGCTCTCCCAACAGATCAAACAGTTGGAGGATGCGCTGGGAGCGCCGCTGTTCGATCGCAGCGGCAGAAGGGTGCAGCTCACCGACGCCGGTGAGGCCTGGATGCGCTATGCGCGCCTGGCGCTGCAGGATCTGGACGCCGGCGCGCGGGCGATCCATGACGTGGCGACGCTGGCGCGCGGCCATTTGCGGCTGGCGATGACCCCGACGTTCACCGCCTATCTGGTGGGGCCGACGATTGATGCGTTCTATCGCCGCTACCCGGGGATTACGCTGAGCATTGAGGAGATGGCGCAAGAGCGGATCGAGGCGCTGCTGGCGCAGGATCGGCTGGATCTGGGGATTGCCTTTGAGATGGCGCAGTCGGCGGAGGTGGAAGCGATGCCGTTGTTCAGCGAAACGCTGGAGCTGATGGTCGGCGCTGAACATCCCCTGGCGGCGCGGCGTCGGCCGCTGACGCTGGCGGAATGGCAGCATCTGCCGCTGGCCTTGCTGAGCGGCGACTTCGCCACGCGGCAGTTTATCGATCGCTACTGCACGCAGTTGGGGTTTCGGCCGCAGGTGGCGGTGGAGGCCAATGCGCTGGGCGCCATCGTCGAGATCGTGCGGCGCGGGCAGCTCGCTACGCTGTTGCCGGCCGCGATTGCGCGCGAGAACTGGCAGTTGAAAAAAGTGGCATTGGCCAACGCCATGCCGGTGCGGCAGGCGGTGTGGCTGCAGCGCAAAGGCGCTTACCGCAGCGCCGCCGCGCAGGCGTTTATCGCCGTCTTGCAGGAACAGGGCGTTACGCCAACGCCCCCCAGCGCTGCGTCATCCCCAGCAGATGCACCAGCCCGAAGCCGAGGCAAATCAGCGAGCTGACGACGATAAAGCGCTGGCTGCGGCCGGTATCGCGCAGGGCGAAGGGGCCGGCGACGCCGCGCAGCAGGTAGATGAAGGTAATGATAAACAGCGCGGGCCGCAGCAGCGGCAGCGGCGCGATCAGGCCCGCGCCGGAAAGCGCATACAGCGACCAAATAAACAGCACCAGCGCGATACCGGCGGTGACGACGGCCGGGAACTTTTTACCCGCTTCCGCCGCCTTAATGAAGCGATCGCCGGCGCCGCATAGCCGGTAGCCGCGCGGCCCGGCGGCGATCACCCAGATATGCAGCAGCGCGGCGATGGCGCTCAGCGCGGCGCCGATCAGCAGCGCGGTGTTATAGAGGTGTGGCATGGTTCAGCATCCTTGTCCTAAATCAGTCTGGTATCAAGCGTAGACCAGAATGGGTAAGTCAGGCCGGGGGGAGCTCAACGGCCGACATTTGCAGCGCGTCTTCAGGCACTACGTGCGCCTGCGCATCGATAAATGCCAGCTGCACCGGCAGCCCGCTGCGTTTATCCACCAGTTGAACGTGGGGGCTGTCATGCAGAATATGCCGGTGGCCCCATGCCATCAGCGCAACCAGGATAGGCCCCAGGCTGCGCCCCTTGTCCGTCAAGATATATTCATGTCGTTCGCGCTCGCCCGGCTCCCGGTAAGCGCGTTTGGCCAACAGTTCTTGTTCTACCATGGCATTCAGACGGTTGCTCAACGCCTGGCGTGAAGCACCGATATTCTCGCGCAGCTCTTCAAAACGGCGGACGCCGTAGAATGACTCGCGCAGGATCAGTAACGTCCAGCGATCGCCAAGCAGATCCGCGGCCTGCGCCAGCCCGCACAGGGCAAGAGAAACGGTAGGGAGATCGGGAGATTTTGACATGGGCATTTTCCTTCGCTAATCTAAGTCTTGTTTTTAGACTTATCTATATTCAAGGAGAGTATAATGCCATTTGTTAATGTGCAAACGGTGAAAGGCATGCTGGATGAACGGCAAAAAAGCGAGTTGCTGTCCCGCATTACCGAACTGTTGGTGGAGATAGAAGGGCGAGGCGATCCGGCGTTCAGGCAGTCGGTTTGGGTCCGAATCGATGAACATGCGCCCGAACAATGGAGCCTGGGCGGCGTACAGCCGACGGCGGCGATGATTGCCGCGAAGTTCCCGCCGCGTTAATTCAGCTATGCCGCCTGCGAAAAGGATCGGATGCCGCAGGCGCTCAAAATGTCACCGAAACTTCCCGCGATCTCTGCACCCCGTTGTGGCATAATGCGCGCCAAATCACATTCCCTATGTATAAAGAGCGAGCGCTGTGTTAAGCACTAACAACATCACCATGCAGTTCGGCAGTAAGCCGTTGTTTGAAAACATCTCTGTCAAATTCGGCGGCGGCAACCGTTACGGCCTGATCGGCGCCAACGGCTGCGGCAAGTCCACCTTTATGAAAATCCTCGGCGGCGATCTGGCACCGAGCGGCGGCAACGTGTTCCTCGATCCGAACGAGCGCCTGGGTAAACTGCGTCAGGATCAGTTCGCCTTTGAGCAGTACAGCGTGCTGGATACCGTGATCATGGGCCACACCGAACTGTGGGCGGTGAAGGAAGAGCGCGACCGCATCTACGCATTGGCGGAGATGAGCGAAGAAGACGGCTATAAAGTGGCCGATCTGGAAGTGGCCTACGGCGAAATGGATGGCTACAGCGCCGAAGCGCGCGCCGGCGAACTGTTGCTCGGCGTGGGTATTCCGGTTGAGCAGCACTATGGCCCGATGAGCGAAATCGCGCCGGGCTGGAAGCTGCGCGTGTTGCTGGCGCAGGCGTTGTTCTCCGATCCGGAAATCCTGCTGCTCGACGAACCGACCAACAACCTGGACATCGACACCATTCGCTGGCTGGAAAACGTGCTCAACGAGCGCAACAGCACCATGATCATCATCTCGCACGACCGTCACTTCCTGAACATGGTCTGTACCCACATGGCGGATCTGGACTACGGCGAACTGCGCGTTTACCCGGGCAACTACGACGAATACATGACCGCCGCCACCCAGGCGCGCGAGCGTCTGCTGGCGGACAACGCCAAGAAGAAGGCGCAGATCAATGAGCTGCAATCGTTCGTCAGCCGCTTCAGCGCCAACGCCTCCAAATCCAAGCAGGCCACCTCGCGCGCTCGCCAGATCGACAAGATCCAGCTGGAAGAGGTGAAAGCCTCCAGCCGCCAGAACCCGTTCATCCGCTTCGAGCAGGACAAGAAGCTGTTCCGTAATGCGCTGGAAGTGGAAGCGCTCACCAAGGGCTTCGATGAAGGCCCGTTGTTCAGCAAGCTGAACCTGATGGTGGAAGTGGGCGAGAAGGTCGCGGTGCTGGGCGCCAACGGCATCGGTAAAACCACCCTGCTGAAAACGCTGGTGGGCGACGCACAGCCGGACAGCGGCACCGTCAAGTGGTCGGAAAACGCCCGTATCGGTTACTACGCGCAGGATCACGAATACGAGTTCGACGACACCCTGACCGTGTTCGACTGGATGAGCCAGTGGAAGCAGGAAAAAGACGACGAGCAGGCGGTGCGCAGCGTGCTGGGCCGTCTGCTGTTCAGCCAGGACGACATCAAGAAGAAAGTGAAGGTGCTGTCCGGTGGTGAGAAGGGTCGCATGCTGTTCGGCAAGCTGATGATGCAGCGCCCAAATATTCTGGTGATGGACGAACCGACCAACCACCTGGATATGGAATCCATCGAATCGCTGAACATGGCGCTGGAGATGTACGAAGGCACGCTGATCTTCGTCTCCCACGACCGTGAGTTCGTCAGCTCGCTGGCGACGCGTATTCTGGAAATCACCCCGAACAAGGTGATCGACTTTACCGGCAACTACGAAGACTATCTGCGCAGCCAGGGCATCGTGTAACCCTCGCGGCAACGCATCAGGGCGGGAATTACCCCGCCCTTTTTTTATCCGTCATTCTCCGCCGCACACCTCGCAGTGCGGATCCTTCGGCAGTTTCATCTCGCGGAACTGCATGCTCATCGCATCGAACATCAACAGCTTGCCGCGCAGCGGTTGACCATACTCGGCCAGCAGCTTGATGGCTTCCATCGCCTGCAGGGTGCCGATAGTGCCGACCAGCGGCGCCATCACGCCCGCTTCGACGCAGGTGAGGGCGCTGTCGCCGAACAGCCGGCTCAGGCAGCGGTAGCAGGGCTCGCCCGGCTGATAGGTGAACACGCTGAGCTGGCCCTCCATGCGGATCGCCGCGCCGGAAACCAGCGGTTTGCGCTGCGCGTGGCACTGGCGGTTCAGCGCGTCGCGCGCCGCCACATTATCGGTGCAGTCCAGCATCAGATCGCAGGCGGCGATCTCTGCCGCAACCGCATCGTCTTCCAGACGACCGTCGATGGCGTCGATGCGGATATGCGGATTGATGGCGCTCAGTTCCTGCCTGGCGGAGGCGACTTTGCTCTGGCCGATGCGATCGTCGCGGTGCAGGATCTGGCGCTGCAGATTGGAGAGCGAGACGGTGTCGAAATCCACCAGCACCAGATGGCCGACCCCGGCCGCCGCCAGATAAGGCGCGGCGGCGCAGCCCAGCCCGCCCAGCCCGGCGATCAGCACGCGGGCGGCCTTCAGCTTCTCCTGGCCGTCGAAGTCAAAGCCGCGCAGCACGATCTGGCGGTTGTAGCGCAGCGCTTCGGCGTCGGTCAATTCCGGCAACATGTTCAGCTCCTCAGCAGGGCGTTGAACGGCTCGATCTCCACCGTTTCACCCGCCGCCACCGAACCGCGTTCGCGCTCCAGCACGATGAAACAGTTGCCCTGGCTGTAGGAGCTGAAGACGTGCGAGCCCTGGTGGCCGGTGGTGCTCACCTCTAGTTCGCCCGTGGCGTTGCTGCTGAACACGCCGCGCTGAAAATCGAGGCGGCCCGGCGATTTCTTCAGCGGCGTCAGCGCCCGCGCGCGCAGGCGCGGCGGCAGGCGCCAGTCGCTGTGGCCGGCCAGCTTCGCCAGCAGCGGTTGCACCAGTTGGTAGAAGGTCAGGGCGGCGGAAACCGGGTTGCCCGGCAGGCCGCAGAACCAGGCGTGGCCCAGTTTGCCGAAGGCGAACGGTTTGCCGGGTTTGATCGCCAGCTTCCAGAAGCTGACCTGGCCCAGCTCGTCGAGCATCTGTTTGGTGTAGTCGGCTTCGCCGACCGAGACGCCGCCGCTGCTGATCACCACGTCGGCCTGGCTGTCCGCTTGTTCGAAGGCGGCGCGCAGCGCATCGCGATCGTCGCGGATAATGCCGAGATCGAGCACGTCGCAGCCCAGCTGCTCCAGCATCAGGCGCACCGCGAAGCGGTTGGTGTCATAGATTTGGCCCGCCTGCAGCGGCTGGCCGACCGGCTGCAGTTCGTCGCCGGTGGAGAACACCGCCACTTTCAGCTTACGCATCACCTGCACTTCGGCGACCCCGAGCGAGGCCAGCAGTGGCAGCTGCGCGGCGCCCAGCTTCACGCCGGCCGGCAACACGCTGGCGCCTTGGCGAATGTCTTCACCCGCCAAACGGATATTCTGGCCGGCTTCTACCGGGGCGGTAAAACGCACGCCCTGGTCGCTCACTTCGGCCTGTTCCTGCATGACCACGGCGTCCGCCCCGGCCGGGATCGGCGCGCCGGTCATGATGCGCACGCAGCTGTTGGCCGGCCATTGGCCGTCGAACGGCGCGCCGGCGAAGGCTTTCCCGGCGACCGGCAGCGGCGCATTGGCCGCCAGATCGGCGAGGCGCACCGCATAGCCATCCATCGCCGAGTTGGCGAACGGCGGCACGTCGAGGGGCGAGACCACCGGCGCGGCGGTGATGCGGCCGGCGGCGGCGGTCAGCGCGACGGATTCGGTCTGTTGCAGCGGGGCGATCTGCCCGAGCATTTTTTCCAGCGCTTGCTCCAGGGAGATGAGATCGGAAGTATGGCAATGATCCATAAGGGGAACTCCGTAATCAGGGTGCGCAATGATAGCGACAAAGTGCGGGTATTATGGCAGAGAACGCCGGGGGGGAGAACGGGTTATGCCCGCCATCTTTCGCACTGCGGCGCTGGGGCGATCGGGTATAAACTGCGTAAAACAGAGGAGAGTCATGATGCATAAACAGGTTATCGAGTTCTGGTTCGACGAGATCGAACCGGTGATGTGGTTCAAAAAGGACGATGATTTCGATCGTCTGCTGCACAGCCGTTTCGGCGAAATCTGGCGGGCGGCGGCGGCGGGGGAGCTGGCGCACTGGCGCGACACCATCGAAGGGCGGTTGGCGGAGGTGATCGTGCTCGATCAGTTCAGCCGCAACCTGTTCCGCGGCACGCCGCAGTCGTTCGCCTGCGACGGCATGGCGTTGATTATGGCGCAGGAGGCGATCCGCAGCGGCGAGTGCGAACGGCTGAGCCGCGAGCAGCGCGGCTTCCTTTATCTGCCGTTCATGCATTCGGAATCGCCGCTGATTCACCAACAGGCGCTGGTGTTGTATACCGAGCTCAATAACGGCGATCAGCTGGAATTCGAACTGCGTCATAAGGCGATCATCGATCGTTTCGGCCGTTACCCGCATCGCAATGCGATATTGGGGCGCATCAGCACGCCGGAAGAAGAGGCCTTTTTACAGCAACCCGGTTCCGGTTTTTAATCGCGGAGTATCTTCGCCCGGCCGGGAAAAAAACGGCAGGCCGGGCGTCGAAATAATGATTATTCAGCGTGAACGTTTATTTCATGACCCCATGCCGCTATTTCCTCTCGCGAAATTACCAATAATCCCAGCCGCACTCTCAGCGGTTTGCTGCTTTTTATAACCTGCTGTTTTTATTCCAATAAGCTATTTCAAGGTGCGAAACGGTCTAAGCGGACTACGCTAAAAGTGGGGCGTGGACGTTATGCTGTACTTCCACAGTCGGGCTAAATAGCATCGAAAAAAGACTGAATAATTAATAATGATACCGCGCTCAGCTTATTCGCTGTGCTACGGCGGGATTAACACAGGGTGTCAGGCAAATGAGCAAACCAGTGATTGCCATTCATGGCGGCGCGGGCGCAATTACCCGGGCGGCGCTGAGTGCGGAAAAGGAACGGCAGTATATTCAGGCGCTGTCCGAGATCGTGGCCGCCGGTCAGGCGATATTGGCACAGGGCGGCAGCGCGCTGGACGCGGTGACCGAAGCGGTGCGGCTGCTCGAAGAGTGCCCGCTGTTCAACGCCGGTAAAGGCTCGGTGTTTACCGATCAGGGCACCCACGAGCTGGATGCCTGCGTGATGGACGGCCGCACCTGTGATGCCGGCGCCGTCGCCGGCGTCAGCCGCGTCCGCAACCCGGTGCTGGCGGCGCGCGCGGTGCTGGAAAACAGCGAACACGTGCTGTTTGCCGCCGAAGGCGCCGAGAAGTTTGCCGCCGCCCACGGCCTGGAAATGGTCGCCCCCGACTTCTTCTTTACTCAGGAACGTTTTGATCAGCTGCACCGCGCCCAGGCGGAGCAGGGGCGGGTATTGCTCGATCACGACGGCGCGGCGCAGGCCGGCGAGCCGCTCGATCCCGATCGCAAATTCGGCACCGTCGGCGCGGTGGCGCTGGATGCGCTGGGCAACCTCGCCGCCGCCACTTCCACCGGCGGCATGACCAACAAGCAGGCCGGGCGGGTGGGCGACACGCCGATCATCGGCGCCGGTTGCTATGCCAACAATGCCACCGTGGCGGTCTCCAGCACCGGCACCGGCGAAATCTTCATGCGCGGCGTGGCGGCCTATGACGTCTCCGCCCTGATCGAATACGGCGGGCTCAGCCTGCAAGAGGCCAGCGATCGGGTGGTGATGGAGAAGCTGCCGGCGCTGGGCGGCAGCGGCGGCATGATCGCCGTTGATCGCCACGGCAATATCGCGCTGCCGTTCAACAGCGAGGGGATGTACCGCGGTTTTGGCTATGTCGGCGATGCGCCGTCCGTCGGGATTTATCGCTAAGCGTTCACCGGGAGGGTGTATGACCGACGTTTCATTCCGGCCCGCCGGCGACGGGCTGTCATTGCCGCCGCAGCGGGTGCTGACGGTGCGCGATCTGAGCATCAGCTTTCCTCAAGCGGACGGCGCCGTAGACGCGGTGCGCAACCTGTCGTTCGATCTCGATCGCGGCGAGACGCTGGCGATCGTCGGCGAGTCCGGCTCCGGCAAATCGGTCACTTCGCTGGGGCTGATGCGGCTGGTGGAGCAGGGCGGCGGGCGTATCGTCAGCGGCGCTATGACGCTGCGCCGGCGCGACGGCGCGCTGCTCGATTTGGCGCGCGCCTCGCAGCACACGCTGCGCACGGTGCGCGGCGCCGACATGGCGATGATCTTCCAGGAGCCGATGACCTCGCTCAATCCGGTATTTCCGGTCGGCGAGCAGATCGCCGAATCGCTGCGTTTGCATCAGGGCATGGACCACCGCAGCGCGCGCCAGGAGGCGCTGCGCATGCTCGATCTGGTGCGTATTCCGGAGGCTAAAGAGGTGTTGGGGCGCTACCCGCATCAGCTTTCCGGCGGCATGCGCCAGCGGGTGATGATCGCCATGGCGCTCTCCTGCAAGCCGGCGCTGTTGATTGCCGATGAGCCCACCACCGCCCTCGACGTCACCATTCAGGCGCAGATCCTGCAGCTGATCCGCGTGCTGCAACAGGAGATGCAGATGGGGGTGATCTTCATCACTCACGACATGGGCGTGGTGGCGGAGATCGCCGATCGGGTGTTGGTGATGCGCCGCGGTGAGCAGGTGGAACAAAATCGGGTGCGCGAGCTGTTCGCCGCGCCGCAACAGGCCTATACCCGGGCGCTGCTGGCGGCAGTGCCGAAGCTGGGGGCGATGGCCGATCGGCCGCTGCCGGCGAAGTTTCCGCTGCCGGATGGCGAGGGCGATGCCGCGCCGCAGGATACCGTGCCGCCAGACGCTGCGCCGATCCTGCGGGTAGAGCATCTGGTCACGCGTTTTGATCTGCGCGGCGGGCTGTTCAATCGGGTCACTCGCCGGGTACACGCGGTGGAAAACGTCAGCTTCGATCTTTACCCCGGCGAGACGCTGGGGCTGGTGGGCGAGTCCGGCTGCGGCAAGTCCACCACCGGGCGCTCTTTGCTGAAGCTGGTGGACAGCCAGAGCGGCACCATCACCTTCGCCGGGCGGCGAATCGATCGGTTGAAGGGGCCGGCGCTGCAGCACCTGCGGCGCGATATTCAGTTCATCTTTCAAGATCCTTACGCCTCGCTCGATCCGCGCCTGACGGTCGGTTTCTCCATCATGGAGCCGCTGTTGGTGCACAACGTGATGCGCGGCCGTGAGGCGGAAAGGCGGGTGGCCTGGCTACTGGAACGCGTCGGTCTGCAGCCGGAACACGCGCGCCGCTATCCGCACGAATTTTCCGGCGGCCAACGCCAGCGCATCTGCATCGCGCGCGCGCTGGCGCTGAACCCGAAAGTGGTGATCGCCGACGAGGCGGTCTCGGCGCTGGACGTATCGATTCAGGCGCAGATCGTCAATCTGCTGCTCGATCTGCAGCGCGAGTTCGGCATCGCTTTTCTGTTTATTTCACACGACATGGCGGTGGTGGAGCGCATCAGCCACCGGGTAGCGGTGATGTACCTCGGGCAAATTGTCGAGATCGGCCCGCGGCAGGCGGTGTTCGACAACCCGCAGCACCCCTATACCCGCAAGCTGATGGCGGCGGTGCCGGTGGCCGATCCCGCTCACGCCCACAAACGGCAGCCGCTGCCGGCCGATGAGATCCCCAGCCCGGTGCGCGCGCTGGGCGATGAACCCGTTACCGCACCGCTGGTGCAGGTTGGCGCCGGGCACTTTGTCGCCCGCCACCCGATCGCCGGTGCTTTTTAAAGACCTCAGGAGAGACAAGCGACATGAAGCACACATTCAAACGCAATGCGCTGTTGGCCGCCGTACTGCTGGCGGCGGGAACCGGCCCGGTCTGGGCGGCGAAGGACGCGGTGATCGCCGTGGCCTCCAACTTCACCACCCTCGATCCTTACGACGCCAACGACACGCTGTCGCAGGCGGTGGCCAAGTCTTTCTATCAGGGGCTGTTCGGCTTCGACAAGGACATGAAGCTGGTAAACGTGCTGGCGGACAGCTATGAGGTCAGCAAAGACGGCTTGAGCTATACCGTCAAACTGCGCCAGGGCATCAAATTCCACGACGGCACCGCGTTCAACGCCGAAGCGGTGAAGATCAACCTCGATCGCGCCAGCAACCCGGACAGCCACCTCAAGCGCTATAACCTGTTCAAGATGATCGACAAAACCGAGGCGGTGGACGCCAATACGGTGAAGATCGTGCTGAAGGCGCCGTTCTCGGCGTTCGTCAACAATCTGGCGCACCCGGCGGCGGCGATCATCTCCCCGGCGGCGCTGAAGCAATACGGCAAGGAGATCGGTTTCCATCCGGTCGGCACCGGGCCATATCAGTTCGTGACCTGGAACCAGACCGATTTCGTCAAGGTGAAGAAGTTCGACGGCTACTGGCAGCCGGGGCTGCCGAAGCTCGACAGCATCACCTGGCGCCCGGTGGTGGATAACAACACCCGCGCGGCGATGCTGCAGACCGGCGAGGCGACCTTCGCCTTCCCGATCCCTTACGAGCAGGCCAAGGTGCTGGAGGGCAACGCCAAGCTGGACGTGGTGGCTGCGCCGTCGATCCTGCAGCGTTACATCAGCATGAACGTCACTCAAAAGCCGTTCGACAACCCGAAGGTGCGCCAGGCGCTCAACTACGCGATTAACAAGGACGCGCTGATCAAGGTGGCGTTCGCCGGTTATGCGGTGCCGGCGGAAGGGCCGGTGCCCCCGGCCATCGATTTCGCCGCCCGCTACAAGCCGTGGCCGTATGATCCGGCCAAGGCGCGCGAGCTGTTGAAAGAGGCCGGCTACCCGAACGGCTTCACCACAACGCTGTGGTCGTCCCACAACCACAGCACCGCGCAGAAAGTGCTGCAGTTCACCCAGCAGCAGCTGGCGCAGGTGGGGGTGAAAGTGACGGTGACGGCGATGGACGCCGGGCAGCGCGCGGCGCAGGTGGAGAGCGTCGGGGTGAAAGACACCGGCGTGCGGCTGTTCTACACCGGCTGGTCGGCCTCGACCGGGGAAGCGGACTGGGCGCTGTCGCCGCTGTTCTCCACCCAGGCGGCGCCGCCGAAGCAGTTCAACACCGCGTTCTACAGCAACCCGCAGGTGGACAAGGATCTGACCGACGCGCTGGCGACCACCGATCGCGCCGAGAAGCAGAAATTGTATCAGGACGCGCAGGATCGCATCTGGGCCGACGCGCCCTGGATCTTCCTGGCGACCGAACGTTTGTTGTCGGCCAACAGCAAACAGCTGAGCGGTTTCTACGTGATGCCGGATACCTCGTTCAACTTTGATAACGCCGATCTGAAATAAGGCGCCCATCCCCGCCTGCGGCCCGACGGCGGCGGGCGGGGGAAGGAATGAGATGCTCAATTATTTTCTGAAACGACTGCTGGGCCTGATCCCGACGCTGCTGATCGTGGCGGTGCTGGTGTTCCTGTTCGTCCACCTGCTGCCGGGCGATCCGGCGCGGCTGGCGGCGGGGCCGGAAGCCGACGAGGCGGTGGTGCAGCTGGTGCGCAAGGATTTGGGGCTGGATAAGCCGCTGCCGCAGCAGTTCGCGCACTTTTTCGTCAACGCGCTGCGGGGCGACTTCGGCATCTCGATGGTGTCCAAGCGCCCGGTGAGCGAAGAGATCGCCTCGCGCTTTATGCCGACCTTCTGGCTGACCGTGGCCAGCATGCTGTGGGCGGTGGTGTTCGGTCTGGCGATCGGCGTGGTGTCGGCGGTGTGGCGTAACCGTTGGCCGGATCGTCTCGGCATGACGCTGGCGGTATCGGGGATCTCGTTCCCGGCCTTTGCGCTCGGCATGCTGCTGATGCAGGTGTTCTCGGTCGAGCTGGGGTGGCTGCCGACGGTGGGCGCCGACAGCTGGCGGCACTACATTCTGCCTTCTATCACCTTGGGGGCGGCGGTGGCGGCGGTGATGGCGCGTTTCACCCGCGCTTCGTTCGTCGAGGTGTTGCAGGAGGACTACATGCGCACCGCGCGCGCCAAGGGCGTACGGGAAAGCGTGGTGGTGATGAAACACGGCCTGCGCAACGCGATGATCCCGGTAGTGACCATGATGGGGCTGCAGTTCGGCTTCCTGCTCGGCGGTTCGATCGTGGTGGAGAAGGTGTTCAACTGGCCGGGGCTGGGGCGGTTGCTGGTGGACTCGGTGGAAATGCGCGATTACCCGGTGATCCAGGCCGAGGTGCTGCTGTTCTCGCTGGAGTTCATCCTGATCAACCTGCTGGTGGATATGCTGTACGCGGCGATCAACCCGGCGATTCGTTACCAATGAGGACGCGGCATGATTAAGCATTGGCGGCGCAGCGCCGCATTGAAGGCGATGCCGCTTATCGACCCCAACGCGGTACGCACGCCGTGGGGCGAATTTTGGCGGCGTTTTCGCCGCCAGCGGGCGGCGCTGGTCGCCGGCCTGTTGGTGCTGCTGCTGATTGCGGCGGCGCTGCTGGCGCCTTATCTGGCGCCGTTCGATGCGGAAAATTACTTCGATTACGACCGGCTGAATGAGGGGCCTTCGCTGGTGCACTGGCTGGGCGTAGATTCCCTCGGGCGCGATATCTTTAGCCGCATCCTGATGGGCACGCGCATTTCGCTGGCGGCCGGGGTGTTCTCGGTGCTGGCGGGTGGGGCGATCGGCACCCTGCTGGGGCTGCTGGCCGGCTACTATGAGGGCTGGTGGGATCGCCTCACCATGCGCGTCTGCGACGTGCTGTTCGCGTTTCCCGGCATTTTGCTGGCGATCGGCGTGGTGGCGATCATGGGCAGCGGCATGGCCAACGTGATCGTCGCGGTGGCGATCTTCAGCATTCCGGCCTTCGCCCGCCTGGTGCGCGGCAATACGCTGGTGCTGAAGCACCTGACCTATATCGAGTCGGCGCGCAGCATCGGCGCCTCGGACTGGACCATCATCCTGCGGCACATCCTGCCGGGCACCCTGTCTTCGATCGTGGTCTATTTCACCCTGCGCATCGGCACCTCAATTATCACCGCCGCCAGCCTGTCGTTTTTGGGGCTGGGCGCCCAGCCGCCGACGCCGGAGTGGGGGGCGATGCTCAACGAAGCGCGCGCCGATATGGTGATCGCGCCGCACGTGGCGATCTTCCCCAGCCTGGCGATATTCATCACCGTGCTGGCGTTCAACCTGTTGGGCGACGGATTGCGCGACGCGCTCGATCCGAAACTGAAGGGGTGAGGCTTTAACGTATGGCGCATATTTGAACGGGCTCAAATGACGTCTCAGTGCCATTATCCGTTCAATAAGCTGTATTGTTAGCACGAAGATGATTGATGGCTTTTGAAGAAATCCGGGCGGTTTAACCGCCCGGATTTTTTATCAGCGGAACAGGTGCTCGGCGTGGAAACGCAGGTGATCTTCCACGAAGGTGGCGATGGTGAAGTAGCTGTGATCGTACCCCGGCTGAATGCGCAGCGTCAGCGGCCAGTCGCGCTGGCGCGCCAGTTCGGCCAGCCGCGCCGGTTGCAGCTGATCGGCCAGGAACTGGTCGTCGTCGCCCTGGTCGATAAGAACCGGCATTTTCTCCGCGCCGCTGGCCAGCAGATGGCAGCTGTCGTACTGCAGCCACTGGCTCTCGTCGCTGCCCAGATAGGCGGTGAACGCTTTGCGGCCCCACGGCACCTGGCACGGGTTGACGATCGGCGCGAAGGCCGATACCGAGCGGAAGCGCTGCGGGTTGCGAAACGCCATCATCAACGCGCCGTGGCCGCCCATCGAGTGGCCGAAGATCGACTGACGATCGCTGACGCTGAAGTGCTGTTCGATCAGCGCCGGCAGTTCGGCGCTGATGTAGTCGTACATGCGGAAGTGACGATCCCAAGGCGCCTGGGTGGCGTTCAGGTAGAACCCGGCGCCCTGGCCCAGGTCGTAGCCTTCGTCGTTCGGCACCTCGTCGCCGCGCGGGCTGGTGTCCGGCATCACCAGCACCAGGCCCAGCTCGGCGGCGATGCGCTGCGCGCCGGCTTTCAACGTGAAGTTCTCGTCGTTGCAGGTCAGCCCCGACAGCCAGTACAACACCGGCGGCGGGTTGTCATCGCGCGGCGGCGGCAGGTAGATGCTGAATGTCATGTTGCAATTCAGGCTCTGCGCCGCGTGGCGGTAACGCTGTTGCCAGCCGCCGAACATGCGGTGCTCTTCGAGAAGTTCCAATGACAACGTCATCTCTGCCTCCTGGCTTATTTGTCGAAGTGGATGACGGAACGGATCGATTTGCCTTCGTGCATCAAATCGAACGCTTCGTTGATCTGCTCCAGCCCCATGGTGTGGGTGATAAAGTCGTTCAGCGCGAATTCGCCGTCCAGATAGCGCTCGACGATGCCCGGCAGCTGCGAACGGCCCTTGACGCCGCCGAATGCCGAACCGCGCCAGACGCGGCCGGTGACCAGCTGGAACGGCCGGGTCGAGATCTCTTCGCCGGCGCCTGCGACGCCGATGATCACCGATTCGCCCCAGCCCTTGTGGCAGCACTCCAGCGCGGAACGCATCACGTTGACGTTGCCGATGCACTCGAAGGAGAAATCGACGCCGCCGTCGGTCAGCTCGACGATCACTTCCTGAATCGGCTTGTCATAGTCTTTCGGGTTGATCAGATCGGTGGCGCCCAGCTTGCGGGCCAGATCGAACTTGCTGGTGTTGATGTCGATGCCGATGATGCGGCCCGCGCCGGCCATCTGCGCGCCGATGATCGCCGACAGGCCGATGCCGCCCAGGCCGAAGATCGCCACGGTGTCGCCCGGTTGCACTTTGGCGGTGTTCATCACCGCGCCCATGCCGGTAGTGACGCCGCAGCCCAGCAGGCACACTTCCTCCAGCGGCGCTTCCTTGTTGATTTTCGCCAGTGAAATTTCCGGCACCACGGTGTATTCGGAGAAGGTGGAGGTGCCCATGTAGTGGAAGATCGGCTTGCCGTCCTTGAAGAAGCGGGTGGTGCCGTCCGGCATCAGGCCTTTGCCCTGAGTGGAGCGGATCGCCTGGCACAGGTTGGTCTTGCCGGATTTACAGAATTTGCACTCGCCGCACTCCGGGGTGTAGAGCGGGATCACGTGATCGCCGACCGCCACGCTGGTGACGCCTTCACCGACCGCTTCCACCACGCCGCCGCCCTCGTGGCCGAGGATCGCCGGGAACACGCCTTCCGGATCTTTGCCGGACAGGGTGTAGGCGTCGGTGTGACAAACGCCGGTGGCGACGATCCGCACCAGCACTTCGCCTTTTTGCGGTGGCATCAGCTCGACTTCTTCGATCTTCAGCGGCTGGTTCGGGCCCCAGGCAACGGCGGCGCGGGTTTTGATCATCTCCATCATAGTCTCCTCAGTGGTTTTCTTTTTAAATCAGGCGATATCGACAACGTCTGATAAATCGTTGGGGGTGCTTTCATCAACAGCGGCGGTTTCCGTCTGTTCAATAATCAATTCTTTCAGCGCGCGCACGTTCGGCCCGAACGCGTCGCGGCGCCACAGCAGCCAGGTGGCGGTGTCGGCCACGTCCGGCGGCAGGGTGTGAACCCGAACCCGCTCATGGCCCGGCAGCAGGCTGAGCACCGAATGCGGGATCATCGCCAGCCCGGCGCCGCTGGCGACGCAGGCCAGCATGGCGTGATAGGACTGGATCTCCATGATCTGCCCCGGCCGCGCGCCTTCGCGCTTGAACCAGGCCTCCAGCCGCAGGCGGTAGGAACAGCTGGCGCGAAAGGCGAACAGCGTTTCGCCGTTGGCGTCTTTGGCGCTGTGGATCGGCGCGTGATCGAGACAGGAGATCACCACCATATGTTCAGGATAGGCGATGCAGCCGTTTAGCTCGTCATAGGGCACCGGGCCGTCGACCAGCGCTGCCGCCAGCGTGCCGGCGCGCACCCGATCGGCGATTTCGCCGGAGGTGCCGGTAGTCAGCGACAGAGACACCTGCGAGAAACGCTGGTGGTAAGCTGCCAGCAGCGAGGGCAGGCGGGTGGCGGCGGTGCTCTCCATCGAGCCGAGAGCAAAGTTGCCCGCCGGTTCGCCGGCATGGGTGATGCTCATCGCCTCGTCGCTCAGCGCCAGGATGCGATTGGCGTAGCACAGAAAGTTATGGCCCATCGGCGACAGGCGCAGGCGCTGTTTTTCGCGGATAAACAGATCGGCGCCCAGCTCCTGCTCGAGCTGGCGCAGCCGGGTGGTCAGATTCGACGGCACGCGGTGCAGCTGCTCGGCGGCGCGGGCGACCGAGCCGGTTTCCGCTACGCAGCAGAACATGCGAAGCTGAGTCAGATCCATAATATTCTCGTTTCGTGATGAACTTGATAACTATTATTCAGTTTTTGTGAGTTTAATACTGCGGCATGATACTGGCAACTTTCTTTTAACCTTTTGGATACCGGTATGGCTTTACGTATTGCCTTGAGCGGGTTTGCCGCGCTGATCGTGGCGATGGGCATTGGCCGCTTCGCTTTCACCCCTCAGGTGCCGCTGATGATCGCTGACCACCAGTTCAGCCTGACCGGCGCTGGGCTGGTGGCGGCGATCAACTATTTGGGATACCTGTGCGGCGCCTACGACGCGATGCGCGCCACGCGCCACGTCGAGCGGCGCCTGTGGCTGGGCGTATGGGGTGCGATGGCGCTGACGCTGCTGTCGGCGTTGGCGCAGGATGAATGGACCCACGGCGCGCTGCGCTTCGTCATCGGCTGGGCCAGCGGCTGGGCGATGGTGCTGGTGGCGGCCTGGACCAACGAGCGGTTGGCGCACTACGGCCGGCCGGCGCTGAGCGCGGCGGTGTTCGCCGGGCCGGGCGCCGGCATCTTCCTCAGCGGCATGCTGGCGGTGGGCATCAACGCGCTGGGGCTGACGGCGGCGCAGGCCTGGCTGGTGTATGGCGGGCTGGCGCTGGTGCTGGTCGGGGGGATTAGCGCCTTTCTGCCGCGCAGCGGCGAGCTGCATCGCCCGGACGTGGCCCCGGAGCCGCTGCTGCTGACGCCGGCGCTCAAGCGTCTGGTGTGGAGCTACAGCCTGGCCGGCTTCGGCTATATCCTGCCGGCGACCTTCTTGTCGCAGATGGCGGCGGCGCGTTTTCCCGACAGCCTGTTCGCACAGTTCGTCTGGCCGGTGTTCGGCGGCGCGGCGGTGCTGGGGATCGTTATCGGCATTGTGACCCGCCATCGGCTGACTACCCAAACCCGGTTGGCGATCACGCTGTGGGTACAGGCGCTCGGTGTACTGAGCGCCGAAGTGGTGCCGGGCGTGGCCGGCCTGGCGCTCGGGGCGTTGCTGACCGGCGGCGGTTTCCTCTGTGTGGTGCAGCTCGCCCTTCAGCACGGCCGTGAACTGGCGCCGCGCCATGCGCGTTACATGGCCGGATTGCTGACCACCGGTTATGCGATCGGCCAGCTGGTTGGGCCGATGCTGTCGGCGCTGTCGACCGCCTTGACCCATCGGTTGGAACCGGCGCTGTATGTGGCGGTGATAGCGCTGTTGGTGGCCGGAGGGCTGGCGGTGAATACCCCGGCGCGGCGGTTGGCGCAAAAAACGGCGACTCGGTGATTAAAATCCATACAAAAAGCGTGGAGACCCGCAGCCGGCCTGATTGTGCTAAATGCGAAGATTTCACCTCTGGATGAAGCACTATCACTGGATAATCGCCGCGCTCTCATCTACAGTGGGGGCAAAATCTTGACCGGGTTCACGTTATCCACCACGAAAACTCTGCCGTCACGAGAGCAAGCAATTCGCCGGCCGCACGCCCTATCAGGCCGCCGGCGGGTTCCGTCCGCAGGAGAACAAATACATGACATCATTAAGTAAAGAAGCCGCGCTGGTGCATGCGGCACTGGAAGAGCGTGGTCTGGAGACACCGCTGCGCGGGGAAGTGCTGGATCGCGAAACGCGCAAGCGTCGCATCAAAGAGCACATGACCGAAATCATGCAGCTGCTGAATCTCGATCTGTCTGACGACAGCCTGGCGGAAACGCCGCATCGCATCGCCAAAATGTATGTCGACGAGATCTTCTCCGGTCTGGACTACGCCAACTTCCCGAAAATCACCGTCATTGAGAACAAAATGAAGGTGGATGAGATGGTGACGGTGCGCGATATCACGCTGACCAGCACCTGTGAACACCACTTCGTCACCATCGACGGCAAGGCCACCGTGGCCTATATCCCGAAAGACTCGGTGATCGGTCTGTCGAAGATCAACCGCATTGTGCAGTTCTTCTCCCAGCGTCCGCAGGTGCAAGAGCGCCTGACCCAGCAGATCCTGGTTGCGCTGCAGACCCTGCTCGGCACCAATAACGTGGCGGTATCGATCGATGCAGTCCATTATTGTGTCAAAGCGCGCGGCATTCGCGACGCGACCAGCGCCACCACCACCACCTCGTTGGGGGGGCTGTTCAAGTCCAGCCAAAATACCCGCCAGGAGTTCCTGCGCGCGGTGCGCCATCACCAGGGGTGATGGCGTTGCGGGGCGACTCGCAAAACGACAACAGGCGCCTGCGGGCGCCTTTTTCATGAGCGGAAGACAGCGATAAAAAATGAACAGTCATCCTCTGCCGCGCATCGCTACGCTGGACTGCGTGCGCGGCATCGCCATCCTCGGCATCTTATTGCTGAACATCAGCGCCTTCGGCTTGCCGAAGGCCGCCTACCTCAATCCGGCCTATCTGGGGATGCCGTCATCGCGCGACGCCTGGACCTGGGCGCTGCTGGATCTTTTCGCCCAGGCCAAGTTCCTGGCGATGTTCGCGCTGCTGTTCGGCGCCGGGCTGCAAATGCTGCTGCGGCGCGGCAAAAGCTGGATCCGCGCGCGGCTGTCATGGCTGGTGCTGTTCGGCCTCGCGCACGGCATCTTCCTGTGGGACGGCGACATTCTGCTGGCTTACGGGCTAATCGGCTTAGTGTGCTGGCGCATGATCCGCGAAGCCAAAGACACATTCCAGCTGCTGAAAACCGGCGTGGTGCTCTACCTGATCGGCGTGGCGGTGCTGCTGCTGCTCGGTTTTGTCTCGCACGGTGAACCGGGCAGCTTCTGGCAGCCGGGCGTGGCGGAATTGCAGTACGAGAAGTTCTGGAAGCTGCAGGGCGGTTTCGAAGCCTGGCGCAGTCGCGCCGATCTGCTCTCGTCCAGCCTGCTGGCCATCGGCGCGCAGTATGGCTGGGAGCTGGCGGGGCTGATGCTGTTCGGCGCCGGGCTAATGCGCAGCGGCTGGCTGCGCGGCAGCTATTCCTCCGGCTATTACCTGCGGCAGGCGGCGTGGCTGTTGCCGCTGTCCGTGCTGATCCAACTGCCGGCGGTGGCGCTGCAATGGCAGGTGCATTGGGAGTATCGCTGGAGCGGTTTCCTGCTGCAGGTGCCGCGCGAGCTGGGCGCGCCGCTGCAGGCGCTGGGCTATCTGGCGCTGTGTTACGGTTTCTGGCCCGCGCTGTCGCGCCTGCGCATCGCCCACTGGCTGAGCCAGGTGGGGCGCATGGCGCTGAGCAACTACCTGTTGCAAACGCTGATCTGCACTACGCTGTTTTATCGCTTTGGTCTCTATGAGCAGTTCGACCGGCTTCAGCTGTTGGCGTTTGTGCCTCTGGTCTGGTTGGTCAACCTGGTCTTTTCCGCGCTGTGGCTGCATTACTTCGAACAGGGGCCGATGGAATGGCTGTGGCGCAAATTGACGCAGATGGCCGCCGGTGAAACGGAATCCAAAGCGCTGAAGTGAGCGCCCATCGGCAGGTTAAAAAAATGTATGTAAACGTTTTCTTTCCTGTGACGTAATTCACGCAGCGCTGCGGGTCAATCGGGGTAGGATAGCGCCACCGGCCACTACCCCGATTTCAGGATCCCGCATGCCTCCAGTTCATCCGATCACTATTCGCGACGTGGCGAAACGCGCCGGCGTCTCCGTGGCGACCGTGTCTCGTGTGCTCAATCACAGCGCGCTGACCAGCAAAGAGACGCGCGAACAGGTGCTGCAGGCGGTGGCGGAACTGGGCTACCGCCCCAACGCCAATGCACAGGCGCTGGCGACCCAAAGCAGCGATACGCTGGGCGTGGTGGTGATGGACGTGTCCGATCCGTTCTTCGGCGCGCTGGTGAAAGCGGTAGACACGGTGGCGCAGAAACACCACAAGTATCTGCTGATCGGCAACAGTTATCATCAGGCGGACAAAGAGCGCCATGCGATCGAAGTGCTGATCCGTCAGCGCTGTAACGCCCTGATTGTTCACGCCAAAGCCCTGAGCGACGCCGAACTGATCGGTTTTCTGGAGCAGGTGCCGGGCATGGTGCTGATCAATCGGATTATCCCCGGCTATGAGCCGCGCTGCGTTGGGCTGGACAACGTCAGTGGCGCTGACATGGCGATGCGTCTTCTGCTCTCGCAGGGCCATCGGCGCATCGGTTATCTGGGCTCCAATCACCCGATCGAAGACGGGCCGCTGCGTCAGCAAGGCTATGCGCAGGCGATGGCCGCCGCCGGGCTGGCGACGCCCGACAGCTGGCGCGCGTACGGTTCGCCGGATCTGCAGGGCGGCGAGGCGGCGATGGTCGAGCTGCTGGGGCGCAACTTACAGCTGAGCGCGGTGTTTGCCTACAACGACGCCATGGCCGCCGGCGCCATGGCGGTGCTGAAAGAAAACGGTATCACGGTGCCGCAGCATTTTTCGCTGATCGGCTTCGACGACATTCCCATCGCGCGCTACACCAGCCCCAAACTCACCACGGTGCGTTACCCGATCGTTTCGATGGCCACGTTGGCGACCGAGCTGGCATTACAGGGCGCAGCAGGCCTGGCGGAGCCGCAGGCGAGCCATCTGTTCATGCCGACGCTGGTGCGGCGCCATTCTGTCGCCCCCTGGCAAAGTGAGGCGACGGTCACTCTCTGACGATTTAATCTTGTGTAACCGTTTTCAATCTGTGAGAAAATTCACAGAATATTAACATCACGCCGTCTATGCTCTAGGCGTTTTCAGGCGCAAAGGCCCTTGCCGCTGTAACCGTTTATCTCGCGCTGACACAGCATTTCTCGGAAATAACAAGATCCACGGACGACAGGTGTTGAGTGGAAATCGCCTGGCCTGGGGTGCGCGCACTGCCGGTGACCATTGGCTCAAAGACGAGTAATACCCTACACAGAACCGGAGATTGACAATGAATAAGAAGGTTTTCACCCTGGCCGCCATGGCCGCTGCCATGATGTTTGGCGCCGCAGCCCATGCTGATACCCGTATTGGCGTCACGATTTACAAATACGACGACAACTTCATGTCGGTGGTGCGCAAAGCGATCGAGAAAGACGCCAAGGCTTCACCGGACGTTACCCTGTTGATGAATGACTCGCAGAACGATCAGTCCAAACAGAACGATCAGATCGACGTGCTGCTGGCCAAGGGCGTGAAAGCGCTGGCGATCAACCTGGTCGACCCGGCCGCGGCGCCGGTGGTTATCGATAAGGCGCGCGCAAACGATATCCCGGTGGTGTTCTACAACAAAGAACCTTCCCGCAAAGCGCTGGACAGCTATGACAAGGCGTATTACGTCGGCACCGATTCCAAAGAGTCCGGCGTGATCCAGGGCGAACTGATCGCCAAACACTGGAAAGCCAATCCGGCCTGGGATCTGAACAAAGACGGCCAGATCCAATTCGTGCTGCTGAAGGGCGAGCCGGGCCACCCGGATGCCGAAGCGCGCACCACCTACGTGGTGAAAACGCTGAACGAGAAAGGCATCAAGACCCAACAGCTGCAGTTGGATACCGCGATGTGGGATACCGCGCAGGCGAAAGACAAGATGGACGCCTGGCTCTCCGGCCCGAACGCCAACAAGATCGAAGTGGTGATCGCCAACAACGACGCCATGGCGATGGGCGCGGTGGAAGCGCTGAAAGCGCACAACAAGACCAGTATTCCGGTGTTCGGCGTGGATGCGCTGCCTGAAGCGCTGGCGCTGGTGAAATCCGGTGCGATGGCGGGCACGGTGCTGAACGACGCTGACAATCAGGCGAAGGCCACCTTCGAGCTGGCGAAAAACCTGGCGGCGGGCAAACCGGCCACCGAAGGCACCCAATATAAAATCGAAAATAAAGTCGTGCGTATCCCTTACGTCGGCGTAGATAAAGACAACCTGTCTCAGTTCATTAAATAAGAATTGAGATCCCGCTAAGACCCCGCCTGCGGCGCCAACACCAGGGATACCGCCGGCGGGGATGTTTACGACTGCAAGATCGTTAAGCCAGGTGTATTTATGGCCGATAGCTCACGCGAATTTTTGCTGGAAATGACGGATATTTGTAAGTCATTTCCCGGCGTCAAAGCCTTGGACAATGTCAATTTACGCGTCCGTCCGCACTCCATTCACGCCCTGATGGGGGAGAACGGCGCGGGGAAATCGACGTTGTTGAAATGCCTGTTCGGCATTTACAAAAAAGACAGCGGCAGCATTGTATTTCAGGGCCGGGAAATCGACTTCAAGAGCTCGAAGGAAGCGCTGGAGCACGGCGTTTCCATGGTGCATCAGGAGCTGAACCTGGTGCTGCAGCGCACCGTGATGGACAACATGTGGCTGGGACGCTACCCGACCAAAGGCCTGTTCGTCGATCAGGACAAGATGTTCAAAGACACTCAGGCGATCTTCGACGAGCTGGATATCGACATCAACCCGCGCGAAAAGGTGGGCAACCTGTCGGTGTCGCAGATGCAGATGATCGAGATCGCCAAGGCGTTCTCCTACGACGCCAAAATCGTCATCATGGATGAACCGACCTCCTCGCTGACGGAAAAAGAGGTCAATCACCTGTTCACCATTATCCGCAAGCTGAAAGAACGCGGCTGCGGCATCGTCTATATCTCGCACAAGATGGAAGAGATCTTCCAGCTGTGCGACGAGATAACGGTGCTGCGCGACGGCCAGTGGATCGCCACCCAGCCGCTGGAAGGGCTGGATATGGACAAGATCATCGCCATGATGGTCGGCCGCTCGCTGAGCCAGCGCTTCCCCGACAGGCAAAACACGCCGGGTGAGGTGATCCTCGAGGTGAAAAATCTGACGTCGTTGCGCCAGCCCTCGATCCGCGACGTGTCATTCGATCTGCACCAAGGCGAGATCCTCGGCATCGCCGGGCTGGTGGGCGCCAAACGCACCGATATCGTCGAGACGCTGTTCGGCATTCGCGAAAAGGTGGCGGGCACCATCAAGCTGCACGGCAAAGCGATCGATAACCACAGCGCCAACGAAGCGATTAACCACGGTTTTGCGCTGGTGACCGAAGAACGCCGATCCACCGGGATTTACGCCTACCTCGATGTGGGCTTCAACTCGCTGATCTCCAATATCCGCAATTATAAAAACAAGCTCGGCTTGCTGGATAACGCACGGATGAAGAGCGACACCCAGTGGGTGATCGACGCCATGCGGGTGAAAACACCGGGGCATCACACCCATATCGGCTCGCTGTCCGGCGGCAATCAGCAGAAGGTGATCATCGGCCGCTGGCTGCTGACGCAGCCGGAGATCCTGATGCTGGATGAACCGACGCGCGGCATCGACGTGGGCGCCAAGTTCGAGATTTATCAGCTGATGACCGAACTGGCGAAGAAGGGCAAGGGGATCATTATCGTCTCGTCCGAAATGCCGGAGCTTTTGGGGATCACCGACCGTATTTTGGTGATGAGCAATGGTCAGGTTGCGGGCATCGTTAACACCAAACAGACCTCGCAAAATGAAATCTTACGTCTCGCCTCCCTGCACCTTTAAGGATCGGAATTATGAACGCGCTAAATAAAAAAACCTTATTTACCTATTTCAAGGAAGGCGGCATTTACGTGGTGTTGCTGGTGCTGTTGGCCATCATCATCATTCAGGATCCTACCTTCCTCAGCCTGATGAACCTGAGCAACATCCTGACGCAGTCTTCGGTGCGCATCATCATCGCGCTGGGCGTGGCGGGGCTGATCGTGACTCAGGGCACCGACCTGTCCGCCGGGCGGCAGGTGGGGCTGGCGGCGGTGGTGGCGGCCACGCTGCTGCAATCGATGGATAACGTCAACAAGGTATTCCCGCACATGGAAACCTGGTCGATTCCTCTGGTCATACTGCTGGTGTGTGCGGTCGGCGCGGTGATCGGCCTGGTTAACGGCCTGATTATCGCCTATCTCAACGTAACGCCGTTCATCACCACCTTGGGCACCATGATCATCGTCTACGGCATCAACTCGCTGTATTACGATTCGGTCGGCGCGTCGCCGGTCGCGGGCTTCGATCCGAAGTTTTCCACCTTTGCCCAGGGCTTCTTGCGCTTCGGCGACTTTAAGCTGTCGTACATTACCTTTTATGCGCTGATCGCCATCATATTCGTCTGGATCCTGTGGACCAAGACCCGCTTCGGCAAGAACATCTTCGCCATCGGCGGCAACCCGGAAGCGGCCAAGGTGTCCGGCGTCAACGTGCCGTTGAACCTGATCATGATCTATGCGCTGTCCGGCGTGTTCTACGCCTTCGGCGGCTTGCTGGAAGCGGGGCGCATCGGCAGCGCCACCAACAACCTTGGCTTTATGTATGAGCTGGACGCCATCGCCGCCTGCGTGGTGGGGGGCGTCTCCTTCGCCGGCGGGGTGGGTACGGTGTGGGGCGTGGTGACCGGGGTGATCATCTTTACCGTCATCAACTACGGCCTGACCTATATCGGCATCAACCCGTACTGGCAGTACATCATCAAGGGCAGCATCATCATCTTCGCCGTGGCGTTGGATTCGTTGAAATACGCCAAGAAGAAGTAGTTTTATCGCCCCAACGTAACAAGGCCGGCCTATTGCCTAATGCTGGTCAGTTAGCGTTTTTTTGAAGTACTCGAGTCGTTTTCGGTCGATAAATGAGAGGTGCACCATGAGGCTCCAGCACCTCGACCGAGCCAGGGGCCGAAGGCGCGGCCCCTGGCAACCCGCGCCTTTGCCCTATCAGACGGTTGGCTTTGCCAACGTTACTCAGCCCATCCCTGGGCTTCGCCCCTTCGGGGCCGCTGCAAGCAGCGTTCAAATCTGCTCCAGGCAGATTTGTCCTCTCTCCGCCATAGCGCATTGAGGCCGGTTGCGACAGGCGTCCCTGCCTGTCTCACCTGAAACCGCCGTCCATGGCGGTTTCGCCTAATGCGCTATGCCTGCGTTCGGCGTCTTCAAGGGCGTCCAATACCGTGCTCATCTCCGATTCCTCTTCTCTGCGATAACCTCATAAAGTACGGGTTGCCCGGTAGCTGCCAGCTCGGGTGTTGACCTTAGGCGCGCATCACCGGCTGCCGAGCAAGACGGCGTTGTCAGGGGCAACCGGCCAGGGAAGGCCGGTTGAGGCGAGACTAACAGGGACGTTTGTCGCAGCCGACCCACCCGACAATGCAGACGCGGCGAGGACAAATCTGCCGGGAGCAGATTTGAACGCTGCTTGCAGCGGCCCCGAAGGGGCGAGGCCCAGGGTGGGCCGAGTAATTTCCGCACAGCGGACAGACGGTGTTAAGCGAAGGCGTGGGTGGAGGGGCCGCGCCTTCGGCCCCTCCAATTGCCGTTCATTGTAGTAACAGAGAAATTCGGGGGATTTACGGCAATTCATCCTGCACGTCACGTAAAGAGACTGGATAAAAAATACCAGTCAGGCTTAAGTGATCGGCATTAGGCCTATTTTTCCGGCTTTTTTGGGCGTTTGCTGCGTCAGGGCTGTTTGGCTTTCTGCTTCTCTTCTTTTAGCTTGTGCTCCAGTTCCACCAACTGTTCCGGCGAGACGGCGGGATAACCCTGGGCGTCTTCCGGCACGGTGTGCATGGCGGAGATCGGGATCAGCGGGCCGAGGAAGCGCGGCTCGCGCTTGAGGATGTACAGATCGGTCAGCGCGCCCAGACGGGCGAAGATCTCGCGGGCGCGCACCGTCATCATGTCCTTCGGCGACGGCACCGCGTAACACTGCGCCTGAATGCCCATGTGCAGGGCGATAAACAGCGCGCGCTCGCAGTGGAAGCGCTGGGTGATGATGATGAAATCGTTGGTGTCGAACACCTTGCGGGTGCGCACGATGGAATCTAGGGTGCGGAAGCCGGCGTAATCCAGCACGATATCGCTCGGCGCCACGCCGGCGGCGATCAGATCGCGGCGCATGGTCATCGGTTCGTTATAGCTTTGCTGGGCATTGTCGCCGCTCAGCAGCAGGTATTTCACCTTGCCGCTGTTATAGGCGTTGATCGCTCCCTGAATGCGGTAACGGTAGTACTGGTTGATCACGCCGGTGCGATAATACTTGGCGGTGCCGAGCACTACGCCGACCTGGCGATGCGGCAATTCCTGCAGTTCGTCGTAGACGTAAGGCGCGGTTTTCCAGCTGATCCAGCGATCGAGCGCAATAGCCGAGCCCATCAACACCGCAATGATGATGAACAGGCTGATTATCAGGCGTTTCCACATGTTGTTGCCTTACGCGCGCCGGGCTGAAAAAGATGGATCAAGGCTACTTTACCTGACCGACCGACGCAAGACGCGAACCGCCTGAAGCACGCGCGTCGCCGCATTTTTCGGCGGTTTTGCCGCACAAAAAAGCCCGGCGGAGCCGGGCCGGGTCATTTCAGCGCGTCAATCAGAACGAGGTGCGCTTATAGCTGCGGTACTGCGGCCGCCAGAAGTTGTGCTCGATGGCTTTCGACAGTGCGTCTTCGGAGGTGACGATCGCCACACCCTGCAGCTGCGCCGCTTTGCCCACTTCCATGGCGATGCACTTGGATACGCCCTGAATATCGTCGATATTCGGCAGCAGCGCGCCGTGGCCGTCGGTCGCCAGCGGCGAACAATCCGCCAGCGCGCGGCTGGCGGCCATCAGCATGGCGTCGGTGACGCGGGTGGCGCCGGAGGCCAGCACGCCCAAACCGATGCCCGGGAAGATGTAGGAGTTGTTGCACTGAGCAATCGGGTACAGCTGCTCTTTGTAGCTTACCGGCGCGAACGGGCTGCCGGTCGCGACCAGGGCGGCGCCGTCGGTCCAGTTAATGATGTCTTCCGGACGGGCTTCCACGCGCGAGGTTGGGTTGGACAGCGGCATCACGATAGGGCGTTCGCAGTGCTTGTGCATCTCGCGGATCAGCTCTTCGGTAAACAGCCCTGGCTGGCCGGAAACGCCGATCAGAATGGTCGGCTTGGCGTTGCGCACCACGTCCAGCAGCGAGATGGCGTCGCTGGCGGTTTCCCAACCGGCCAGGTTGTCGCTCTTCTGCACCAGCTTGCTCTGGAAGTCGAGCAGGTTCGGCAGTTTGTCGGTCAGCAGGCCGAAACGGTCAACCATGAATACGCGGGCGCGCGCTTCGTCTTCGCTCAACCCCTCGGACTTCATCTGCGCGATGATCTGCTCGGCGATGCCGCAGCCGGCGGAACCGGCGCCGAGGAAGGTGACGGTCTGATCGCGCAGCTGGCTGCCGGCGGCGCGGCTGGCGGCGATCAGGCTGCCGAGGGTGACCGCGGCGGTGCCCTGGATGTCGTCGTTAAAGCAGCAGATCTCGTCGCGGTAGCGGTTCAGCAGCGGGGTGGCGTTGTTCTGCGCGAAGTCTTCGAACTGCAGCAGCACGTTCGGCCAGCGGCGTTTGACCGCCTGAATAAACTCTTCGACGAAGGCGTGGTATTCCTCGCCGGAGATGCGCGGATGGCGCCAGCCCATGTACAGCGGATCGTTGAGGCGCTGCGGGTTGTTGGTGCCGACGTCCAACACTACCGGCAGGGTATAGGCCGGACTGATGCCGCCGCAGGCGGTATACAGCGACAGCTTGCCGATTGGAATGCCCATGCCGCCGATGCCCTGGTCGCCCAGGCCGAGAATGCGTTCGCCGTCGGTCACCACGATCACCTTGACGTTCTGCTTGGTGGCGTTTTGCAGCATGTCATCGATGCGATCGCGGTTCGGGTAGGAGATGAACAGCCCGCGCGCGCGGCGGTAGATATCGGAGAAGTGCTCACAGGCCTCGCCGACGGTCGGGGTGTAGATGATTGGCATCATCTCGCTCAGGTGCGAGTCCAGCAGGCGATAGAACAGGGTTTCGTTGGTGTCCTGGATGTTGCGCAGGTAGATGTGCTTATCGTTATCGTTCTTGAAATCCTGATACTGACGGTAGGCGCGTTCCACCTGTTCTTCGATGGTCTCCACCGCTTCCGGCAGCAGGCCGTGCAGGTTGAAGTGGCTACGTTCTTCCTCGGTGAAAGCGCTGCCTTTGTTCAGCAGCGGAAATTCCAGCAGAATCGGGCCGGCGTAAGGGATGTAGAGCGGGCGTTTGCTTTCGTATTCTAGTTCCATCAGTTTTACTCTTCACGTATCAGATAACTGTATTGCCGACGATCCTAAAAGATAAAGAGAAGATGTACAGCATTTGTTGCCCGATGATGAACCAGGTTGGCGTAATTATCGACAATCAAATGATTTTTTAACTAAAGAAAGTGTCTCTGGCGGCGTCGGGGCATTGTATTTGGCGGGCGGTGCTGTTAGCGGCGGAACCGAATGGCTCCGCCGTCGTGCGCTTAGAAGGCGGCGCGGCTGACGTTTTGGCAACCCAGCGCCGCCAGAGTGACGCGGGTGGCATCCCACTGGCTGATGCTCGCGTCCTGCGGTTCGGCCAGGACGGCGCGACGGATAGCCCGGCAGTCGCCGCCGGAGAGGTTCAGCAGGATCAGCGCGGCCTGCAGCGGCGGCAGGCTCGGGTTAAAAGCGGCGTTTTCCGCATAGCGGCCGGCGTAGATATTGCCGTCTGCCGTTTCCAGCGCCACGCCGCTGTGGGCGTTGCTGTACGGCGCGTGGCTCCGGTTGGCCGCCGCCAGCGCCGCTTGCGTCAGCGCATCGTTCAGCGGCAGTTGATGCCCGTGATTGACCTCGTCCATCAGCAGTGAAGCGACATCCAGATCTTTCGGGCCGAAGGCGTCCGGCAGATAGTCCGCCAGCGTGGCCGGCGCGCGGCCAGGCAAACGGATTTGCAGCGCGCCGCCGCTGTTCAGCTCATTCATAAACTGGCGGCAGTGGCCGCACGGCGTATAGTTGACGGTGATCGAGGCCAGCGCTTTTTCGCCGCGCAGCCAGGCGTGAGTCACTGCGCTTTGTTCCGCATGTACGGATTGCTGCAGCGGCGCGCCGCTGAATTCCATATTGGCGCCGAAATAGAGATTGCCGCTTTGCCCGCGCGCGATGGCGCCGACGTGGAAATGCGATATCGGGGTTAACGAGCAGGCCGCCGCCAGCGGCAGCAGCGCGAATGCCAGCGCGTCATCGTCCAACCCGCAACCTGAGCGGATCGCCGCCGCTTGCTCGGCCGTGAACATCGCCGGAAAGTCGGACGCGTCCAGATAGGGCTGCAGGGCGGATTGCAGTGTCGCGGGCAGTGCGCTGAAAGCGGTGTGAAAACGCGGATGCATGGAAGGTCTCTCTACAGGTTAACGGGATCACATTCTAGGCAGGCCAGAGACATTAAAGTGTGATCAATATCTCTTAAATGATGAAATCGATGCAATAAAAGGCGTAAATGCGAGATGTATCGCAAGTTTCACCCTGATCAACCGAACAGATGCAACAGCACCGGAAACACAAATGGCGCCAGCAGCGAGGTGATGATGCCGCAGATCACCAGCGCCAGCGAGCCGAAGGCGCCCTCCTGATAGTCTATCTCCGCGCAGCGCGCGGTGCCCAGCGCGTGGGAAGCCGTGCCCATCGCCAGGCCACGCGCCGAGGGGGTCGTGATTTTCAACAGGTTGAACAGCGTGTGGCCGAACACGGCGCCGAGGATGCCGACGAAAATAACGCAAACCGCGCTGATCGCCGGAATGCCGCCGAGCGAGTCCGCGACGGCCATCGCGATCGGCGTAGTGACCGATTTCGGCAAGATAGAGGCGGCGATTTCCGGCGTGGCGCCCAACCACAGGGCGATGGCGCCGCCGCTGATCATGGCGGTCAGGCTGCCGATGAAGCACACCGTGATAATTGACTTCCAGCGTGCGCGGATTTGGTGCAACTGCTCATACAGCGGGAAGGCCAGCGCGACGACCGCCGGCTGCAGCAGATCGTTGAGGATCCTGCTGCCCTGGAAGTAGCGCTCATAGGAAATGCCGCTGAGCAGCAGCAGCGGGATGATCACCGCCATGGAAACCAGCAGCGGATTGAGCAGCGGCATGTTCAACTTGCGCGCCAGCCAGCGCGCGGCGAAATAGACCGCCAGCGTCAGCGGCAGCGACCACCAGATTTCGTGGATCATGAGTTGCCCTCCGTGTCGTCGGGCTTGCCGGCAATGCGGCGCTCGCGGTGAAAATAGTGTGAGGTATAGCCGACCACCACCAGCACCATCAGCGTGCTGATCAGGCAAGAAATGACCAGCGGGCCCAGATGCGCGACGATCTGGTCGTAATATTTCATCACGCCGACGCCGATCGGTACGAACAGCAGCACCATGTAGCGGATCAGCAAATGACAGCCGGGTTTAACCCATTTGGCCGGCAGGATCTGGGTGGAGAGCAGCGCGAACAGCAAGAGCATGCCGATGATGCTGCCGGGAATGGCGAACGGCAGCAGCGCCGCCACTGCGTTGCCGACGAACAGACACAGGTAGATGAGGAGCAGGGCCCTGAGGTATTTCCAGCACAGTGTGAGCACGTTGGCCATTGTCTTTTCCCGTTTAACCGATGAATTCATCATACAATTAAACTGTGAGCCACGCCACAGATCGCACTATGAATTCTCGCTATGCCTGCCATGCGCGATCGGCGGGTTGACATCCTGCTTTGAGAGTTGCAGGCAGGGTCAGCGCGCGTCTTCGGCCGTTGCCGCAGAACGTTCCGCCAAACGATGGCCGAGGCAGAAAAACAGCAGGCTGAGCAGCGCGGCGACGATCAGCATCACGAACATCAACGGCGGCGCGGCGTAGCTGAGCAACATCCCGCTCAGTATCGGGTTGATCGCGCCGCCCAGCGCGCTGAGGTTCTGTACGCCATAGTAGCTGCCTTTCAGGTGCGGCGGCGCGATAAAGTCGATAAACATGTATTCCACCGGAATGACGATGATCTCGCCGAGGGTAAACACCGCCATCGCCGCCAGCCATAGCCAGACCGCCTGGCCGGCCATCATAAAACCGAGCAGCCCGACGATGAAAAACAGCGTGCCCAGCGCCAGCCAGCGCAGCATATTTTCCTGGCGCATGCCGCGGCTGAGCAGGTATTGCAGGGCGATGACGATACCGGCGTTGACGATCATCACCAACCCGATGATTTTGTAGGCGAACTCGGCGCTGGAGACGGTGATCAGGTACTGCGACAAATAACCCGTGAACTGGCCGAACACCACCGCGCCCAGCGTGCTGCCGAGGGTGAAGTAGATCAGCCGCCGATCGCTGCGCAAGATGGCCAGCGTTTGGCGGAAATTGGCCAGCGCGGCCGGTGCGGCGGCGGTTGGCGCCGGGCGCTGTTCACCACCGCGCAAGCGCAGGCTCAGCGCCGCCACCGTCGCCAGCGCCAGGCCGCCTGACAGGTAGAACGGCAGCAGCGGACTCAGCCCGGCCACCAGAACGCCGAGCGCAGAGCCGATCGCCCAGCCGACGTTGACCAGCGTGTAGTTGATTGAGAAAGCCTTGATGCGCTGCTCGACCGGCAGCCAGTCGGCGAAGCAGGCCTTAATGGTGATGCTCAGCACCGAATAACAGGTATGCAGGATCGCCAGCACCACGATCACGGCGCCGGGACGCGGGATCCAGGGAATGGCGAAGAAACTCAGCGCGAACAATAAAATCGACAGCAGGATCAGGCGGTTTTTGCTGAATTTGTCCACCAGATAGCCGCCGTACAGGCTGGCGATGATGCCGAGGGTGAGGCTGACGCCCAGGATCACGCCCACGCTTTTCGGCAACAGCTGGAAGTGCTCGGTGAGGTAGATGGTGATGAACGGCAGCGTGACGCCGCGGCCGATGGTCAACACCAGCGAACTGGCCAGCAGTACGTTGATCAGCGAGGGGAATCCCTTCATTTGAAACCTGTTTATGCATACAGTTATTGGGCGATGCAGATAACATAGCGCATTTTGGCGGGGACGGAAGGGGGCTGCCGATATTTATCTGAAAAACAGAGGCTGCGTCGGCAGCCTCGTGAAAAACAGCATTATTTACCGTGTTCGGCCTGCAGCGTGGCGAACCACGGCTGAACGAAATCGCTGCTGCTGCCCCAGCCGGGGATGATCTTCGCCAGGCCGGCGACGTTGACCGGCCCCGGCTGCGCCAGCAGCAGCGCCTGCGGAATGACCGCCGCTTTGAACTGATAGTTGTCCGGCGTGCTTTCCCCGGCGATCTTGTTGGCCACCAGGCGCAGGTTGACCGCGCCGATCAGCTTCGGATCCACCGCCACGCTGACCTGCCACGGGCTGCCGGCCTCGCGCATCAGCTGTAAATCCTGATTGGAGATATCGATGCTGTACAGCTTGATTTCGGTGCGGCCGTTCTCTTTCAACGCCTTGTAAGCCCCTTGGGTAAAGGCGTCCCAGGTGCCCCAGATGGCGTCGATCTTGCCTTTCGGGTATTTCGCCAGCACCGCGCCCACCTTGTTGGCGGTATCGCCCTGCACGTCGGATGAGACCGCGCCGATCGATTCCAGCTCATGAATGCCCGGATGCTGTTTCAGCAACTGCTGATAAGCGGCCTGACGGCGCTCCATCGGCGGGAAGCCGGCCACCCACAGCTTGACAATATTGGCCTGGCCGTTGAAATCCTTCACCAGTTGGCCGAAGGAGGCATTGGCCAGTGAAGCGTCGTCCTGCTGCGAGACGGTGACGCCGGGAACGCTGCCGCTGACGTCGGTATCGAAAGCCGCGACGGCGATGCCGGCCGCCGCGATGCGCTTGACCAGGTCGGTGGAATAGGGGGCTCGCCCCTGCGAGAGAATGATGCCGTCATATTTCTGGCTGATAGCCTGATTGACGAAGTCCTGGAAGCGCGCGTCGTCGCCATTGCTGAGGAAGGTATCCACCTTAAAGCCCAGCTTGCGCCCTTCCTGAATGGCGCCCGCCAAAAATTGCGTGGTGTTGTCGTCGGATCCGAGGTTGCGGATCACCGCGATGCGCACCGGCCCCTGATGCTGAGCGATGGCGGCGGGTACGGTGGCGTTTTCCGCCGCCTGCAGCGGCAGGGCGGACAACAGACTGAGGGCGAGCAGCGAAGTCTTGAGGTTTTTCATTATTATAGGCTCCAAAAAAGCAGGGAAACGATCCCGGTGAAGGTCTGTTATAGCAGTCTTTCTGTCTGGACGTCTATTTTGGGTTTCGGAGCATCATAGCCGGATGCGGCGGGCAGGGGAATCAGGGCGGTTATGACTTTTTCTTCATGCTTATAACGTGGGGGTTGGGGCAATAAAAAAGGGCCGAGCAAGCTCGACCCTCCCTACGCCGCGCATCTGTGCGATTACTTGACCTGCATGCCAGGCTGCGCGCCGCTGTCCGGGCTCAGCAGGAAGATCTCTTTCCCGCCAGGGCCTGCCGCCATCACCATGCCTTCTGACACGCCGAAGCGCATTTTACGCGGCGCCAGGTTGGCGACCATGATGGTCAGACGGCCTTCCAGCGCTTTCGGGTCCGGGTAAGCGGAGCGAATGCCGGAGAAGATTTGGCGCGATTCGCCGCCCAGATCCAGCTGCAGCTTCAGCAGCTTGTCGGAGCCCTCGACAAAGTCGGCGCTCTTGATCAGGGCGATACGCATGTCGACCTTGGCGAAGTCGTCGAAGGTGATGGTTTCCTGGATCGGATCGTCAGCCAGCGGGCCGGTCACCGGCTTGGCGGCGGCCATGTCTTCTTTCGAGGCGCTGACCATCTCGTTGACCTTGTCCAGATCGATGCGGTTGAACAGCGCTTTGAACGCGTTCACCTGATGGCCCAGCAGCGGCTGCGGGATCGCGTCCCAGCTCAGCTCGGCGTTGAGGAACGCTTCGGCGCGTTCGGTCAGCGAAGGCAGCACCGGCTTAAGGTAAGTCATCAGCACGCGGAACAGGTTGATGCCCATCGAGCAGATGGCCTGCAGATCGGCGTCGCGGCCTTCTTCCTTCGCCACCACCCACGGCGCCTGCTCATCCACATAGCGGTTGGCCAGATCGGCCAGCGCCATGATTTCGCGGATTGCGCGGCTGAACTCGCGGGCGGCGTAGGCTTCGGCGATGCTCTGTGCCGCGTCGACGAAGGTCTGGTACAGCGCCGGATCGGCCAGGGTGTCGGCCAGCTTGCCGCCGAAGCGCTTGTTGATAAAGCCGGCGTTGCGCGAAGCCAGGTTCACCACCTTGTTGACGATGTCGGCGTTGACGCGCTGCACGAAGTCTTCCAGATTGAGATCGATGTCGTCAATGCGTGAAGAGAGCTTGGCGGCGTAGTAATAGCGCAGGCAGTCGGCGTCGAGGTGCTGCAGGTAGGTGCCGGCCTTGATGAAGGTGCCGCGCGACTTGGACATCTTGGCGCCGTTCACCGTCACGTAACCGTGCACGAACAGGTTGCTCGGTTTGCGGAACTGGCTGCCTTCCAGCATCGCCGGCCAGAACAGGCTGTGGAAGTAGACGATGTCCTTGCCGATAAAGTGGTACAGCTCGGTGGTGGAGTCTTTGCGCCAGAACTCGTCGAAGTCCAGATCGCCGCGCTTGTCGCACAGGTTCTTGAAGGAGCCCATGTAGCCGATCGGCGCGTCCAGCCAGACGTAGAAGTATTTGCCAGGCGCATCCGGGATTTCGAAGCCGAAGTAAGGCGCATCGCGGGAGATGTCCCACTGCTGCAGGCCGGATTCGAACCACTCCTGCATCTTGTTAGCCACCTGCTCCTGCAGCGCGCCGGAGCGCGTCCACGCCTGCAGCATTTCGCTGAAGGCCGGCAGGTCGAAGAAGAAGTGCTCGGAGTCGCGCATCACCGGCGTCGCGCCGGAAACTACGGACTTCGGATCGATCAGTTCCGTCGGGCTGTAGGTGGCGCCGCACACTTCGCAGTTGTCGCCGTACTGATCCGGCGATTTGCATTTCGGGCAGGTGCCCTTCACGAAACGATCCGGCAGGAACATGCCTTTCTCCGGATCGTACAGCTGAGAAATGGTGCGGTTCTTGATAAACCCGTTTTCTTTCAAGCGGCTGTAAATCAGGGTGGACAGCTCACGGTTTTCATCGCTATGGGTCGAATGATAGTTGTCATAGCTGATGCCAAAGCCGGCGAAATCCTGTTGGTGCTCCTGGCTCATCTCCGCGATCATTTCTTCCGGTTTAACGCCCAGTTGCTGCGCTTTCAGCATGATCGGCGTGCCGTGCGCGTCGTCCGCGCAGATGAAATGCACTTCGTGGCCGCGCATTCGTTGGTAACGCACCCAGATATCCGCCTGGATGTGCTCGAGCATGTGGCCGAGATGGATGGAACCATTTGCGTACGGTAGCGCGCACGTCACCAATAATTTTTTCGCGACTTGAGCCATAGTGAGAACTTGCTTTCTGTAATGAATAAAAGGGCCTTCGATGTTAACCGATCGCGCCCTTCGCTGCTAGGGCGGTTTCTTACAGGTTATACGCGCCAGCCGCCGCGCAGTTCTGGTATGCTTAGCCGGAAGCTACCCATTCAAAATCAAGGAGCCGGGATGAACGCAAAATCCCCTGAGCAGACCAACCCCGAAGTTCTGCGCGCCCTGGTGACCGGTGTACTGGCCGCCTTTGAACACCCGACGTTGAAAAACAACCTGACCGCATTGAAGGCTATCCATCACTGCGCGTTGCTGGACGATGTACTGCATATCGAACTGACGATGCCCTTTGCCTGGCAGAGCGGTTTTGAAGCGCTGCAGGCGAGCGTCGGCCCCGAACTGCTGCGCGTGACCGGCGCCGGCGCCATCGATTGGAAGCTGAAACACGATATCACGACGCTGAAGCGTGCCAACGGCCAAGCCGGGATCAAAGGCGTGCGCAACATCATCGCCGTCAGCTCCGGCAAAGGCGGAGTGGGGAAATCCAGCACCGCCGTCAACCTGGCGCTGGCGCTGGCCGCCGAAGGGGCCAAGGTCGGCATTCTGGACGCCGACATTTACGGCCCGTCGATCCCCAATATGCTGGGCACCGAACATGAGCGGCCGACCTCGCCGGACGGGCAGCACATGGCGCCGATCATGGCGCACGGGCTGGCGACCAACTCCATCGGTTATCTGGTGACCGACGACAACGCCATGGTGTGGCGCGGCCCCATGGCCAGCAAGGCGCTGATGCAGTTGCTGCAGGATACGCTGTGGCCGGATCTGGATTACCTGGTGCTGGACATGCCGCCGGGCACCGGTGACATCCAACTGACGCTGTCGCAGAACATTCCGGTGACCGGCGCGCTGGTGGTCACCACACCGCAGGATATCGCCTTGCTGGATGCCGCCAAAGGCATCGTAATGTTCGAGAAAGTGCATGTGCCGGTATTGGGCATTGTCGAGAACATGAGCGTGCATATCTGCAGCAACTGCGGCCACCATGAGCCGATCTTCGGTACCGGCGGCGCCGAGAAGCTGGTGCAGAAATATAACAGCCGTCTGCTGGGGCAGATGCCGCTGCATATCTCGCTGCGTGAAGATCTGGATCGCGGTACGCCGACGGTGATCAGCCGCCCGGAGAGCGAATTCGCCGAGAGGTATCGCCAGCTCGCCGGCCGCGTGGCCGCGCAGATGTATTGGCAGGGTGAAGCGATCCCGACGGAGATTGCGTTCCGCGCGCTGTAATCTGTTTGCGGCAGTGAAAGAACCCGGCTTAACGCCGGGTTTTTTTATGGGGTACGGGTAGGCTTGTGCAGGTCGGCACGGATATAAGGGCGTTCGATCTGCGCCAGCGTTTTGGCGATATGTTCCAGCAATCCCTGGGTGGGGGCCGGCTGCCGCTGCCCCATCAGCGCCAACGGCAAGGCCAGCGCAATGGCCAAATGCGACCAGGCAAGCTGTGGTCGCGCTTTCCCTCGTTGCAGCCATAAAAACAGTGCGCTGGCCAGGTAGCCTAAAATCAGTCCGCTGATGACCTCGGATACCGAATGCACGCGGATTTCCAGGCGCGACACGCCGATGGTGAAAGGCAATATCCACCCGGTCAACAACGCGATGCTGCGCACTGGATGGGAAAATCGACCGGTTAAAGCCCAAAGCAGCGGCGGCCAGATGCTCGCGGCGAGGGCCGAATGGCCGCTGAATCCAGTGAAGTCATAACTTGCGCTACCAATGCCCCAGCCCATAAAGGCCAACTTGGACAGGCAGACCAGCCCGCCGGTGAAACCGAAGATCAGCGCCCATTGCCAGCCTGCCGCGCGAGTGGCGGGAAACACGATCAGCAACAAAAACAGAATCAGCGCGCAGGGCAGCAGCAGCATGCTGTCGCCGAAAAAAGTCAAAAAATACCAATCCAGCACATCACTCTCCGATGAAAGACTACGGGGTCCCTAAGTCAGCGCAGGAGTGTAACCTGTTGCGGGGCATTGCCCTAGCCGTGAGATTCTTAAAATGTCATATCGCCGGTACGGCGCGATAGCCTGAATTCGCCCGCCGTCGCGCAATATACAGTGGCGCAAACCCCGACGACTCCCTATAATTGTCGCGTTTTAGTTCCCTCCCTTCACATTACGAAATCAGGTCTTTAATTTTATGACTGACAATCCGCATCAGTGCGTCATTATTGGTATAGCTGGCGCATCTGCCTCCGGAAAAAGCCTTATTGCCAGCACGTTGTACCGCGAACTCCGCGAGCAGGTCGGCGATGAGCACATCGGCGTTATTCCAGAAGACAGTTACTATAAAGACCAGAGTCACCTGACCATGGAAGAACGGGTCAAAACCAACTATGACCACCCGAGCGCCATGGATCACAACCTGCTGTTCCAGCATTTGCAGATGCTGAAGGCCGGCAAAGCGATCGAACTGCCGCTGTACAGCTACACCGAGCACACGCGCAAGAAAGAAACCGTCCACCTGAAACCTAAAAAAGTCATTATTCTGGAAGGGATCTTGCTGCTGACGGATATCCGCTTGCGCCAGGAGATGAATTTCTCGATCTTCGTCGACACGCCGCTGGATATCTGCCTGATGCGCCGCATGAAGCGCGATGTCAACGAGCGCGGCCGCTCGATGGATTCGGTGATGGCGCAATACCAGAAGACCGTGCGCCCGATGTTCCTGCAGTTTATCGAACCTTCCAAACAATACGCCGATATCATCGTCCCGCGCGGCGGCAAAAACCGCATCGCGATCGATATTCTGAAAGCCAAAATCAGCCAATTCTTTGAATAATGCCGCTTAATGGCCGGAAATGTGTATTTCCGGCCGGCGGCCAACTATTTGCACCCCGGCGTAGACCTTTCGCCCGTTGTGTGGCAATTTTTGTTTAGTTACGCGTTTTGATGGAGAAGAGAGACATGAGACTGTGCGACCGCGATATAGAAGCCTGGCTGGATAGCGAGAAACTGGTGATTTCCCCACGTCCGCCGCTCGAACGCATCAACGGGGCCACAGTAGATGTCCGTTTGGGCAACCAGTTCCGCGTATTCAGCGGCCATACCGCGCCTTTTATCGATCTCAGCGGGCCGAAAGACGAAGTCAGCGCTGCGTTGGATCGCGTGATGAGCGACGAGATTGTCCTGCCGGAAGGCGAGGCGTTTTTCCTTCATCCCGGCGAGCTGGCCCTGGCGGTGACGTTCGAATCCGTGACGCTGCCGGACGATCTGGTGGGGTGGCTCGACGGCCGTTCTTCTCTGGCGCGCCTCGGGTTGATGGTGCACGTCACTGCGCACCGTATCGATCCGGGCTGGCACGGACGCATCGTGCTGGAATTTTACAACTCCGGCAAGCTGCCGCTGGCGCTGCGGCCGGGCATGCTGATCGGGGCCTTGAGCTTTGAACCGTTGTCCGGCCCGGCGGCCCGGCCATACAACAGCCGGCAGGACGCAAAATATCGCGATCAGCAGGGCGCAGTAGCCAGTCGAATCGACAAGGACTAACGGCGCGGGATGCACCGTCGGTGTGGCGCTGACAAGAGGGTGGCATGAGAAGATTACTGACGACATTGGCGATTTTACTGGTGGTTGTGGTGGCGGGGATGTCCGCGCTGGTACTGCTGGTCAATCCGAATGATTTTCGCGGTTACATGGTCAAAAAGGTCGAGCAGAAGAGCGGCTATCAGCTGACGCTCGAAGGCGACCTGCGCTGGCATATCTGGCCGCAGCTCAGCATTTTGGCCGGGCGCATGACGCTGACCGCGCCGGGCGCGAAAGCGCCGGTAGTGAGCGCGGAAAATATGCGCCTCGATGTCAAACTGTTGCCTCTGCTGTCGCATCAGCTGTTTGTGAAACAGGTGATGCTGAAAAACGCCGTCATTCTCCTCACGCCCGATAGCGAAGAGCATTCGCAGATGGATGCCCCGATCGCGCCGGCCGGCACTGGCACAGACGCGGCAGATGCAGCCTGGAAGTTCGATATCGATAATCTGCGGGTCGTGGACAGTCTGCTGATTTGGCAGCGCGCCGACAATGAGCAAATTAATGTCCGGAATATCAATCTCACCCTGCAACAAACGCAGACGCGACAGGCGCAGCTGGAACTTTCCAGCCGGGTCAATCGCGATCAGCGCGACCTGACTTTCAGCATGGCGGCCGATGTCGACTTGCAGCAGTTCCCTCGCCAGATTGGCGCCAAAGTCACCCAGTTCAATTATCAACTGGCGGGTGCGGATATTCCGAACGGCGGTATTCAGGGAGAGGGCAATGCGCAGGTGGTCTATCAGCAGACGCCGGCGCAGATTGCCGTCAGCCAGCTGAGCGTCAGTGCCAATAACAGCCAATTGACCGGCGATATCAGCGCCACGCTGGGGGCGGTGCCCGGCTATGTGGTGAACCTCAATTCGGCTAACCTCGATCTCGATGCGCTCTCCGGCTGGCAATCCAGCACCAATACCGCCGAACAACCCGCTGTGACTTCCGCGCCGGTGATCGCCAGCCAGGTTGACGATCGGCAGCAGAATTTAGAGGCGCTGCGCGATTTCAATGCGCAGTTGAATCTGCAGGCCGCGCAGTTGACCTATCGCGGTATGAACGTCACTCAGTTGGCCGTCGTGGCGGACAACCAACGCGGACTGCTGACGCTGCATAAACTCGCCGGACAATTGGCCGGCGGTGATTTCTCCTTGCCGGGCTCGCTGGACGCGCGCGGCAATAAACCGGTGATCAGCGTGCAGCCGGCGCTGAACCAGGTTGAACTGGGCACGGTGCTCAAAGCCTTCGACATGCCGCAGATGTTGACCGGCAAATTCAGCATGAAAGGGGATTTGACCGGCGATCGCCTCTCTTCACAGTCATTTGAGCGCCGCTGGCGCGGTACGGCGCAGCTGGCGATGCAGGATGCGCAGCTGCATGGCCTGAACATTCAGCAGCTGATCCAGCAGGCTGTGGCGCGCAACGATAACAGCGTGCGCGGGCAAGACAGCTATCAGCGTTATACCGAGGTCAAAAACGTCTCGGCGCAGGCCAGTCTGAATCAGGGCACGATCAAGCTCAGCGGTCTGACGGCGGATTCTCCTTTGCTGGCGCTGACCGGCGCCGGCAGCATCGATATGCCGGGCAAACAGTGCGATATGGCGCTTAACGTGCGCGTCACCGGCGGATGGCAAGGGCGCGGCGAGCTGATCGAGCAACTGCAAAAAACGCCGATCCCGCTGCGGGTCTATGGGCCGTGGCAACAGCTCAACTATCAACTGCAGGTCGATCAGGTGTTGCGTAAAACGCTGCAGGATCGGGCTAAAGATGCGCTGAACAAATGGGCTGAAAAGAACAAGGATTCGCGCGAAGGTCAGGATCTGAAAAAGCTGCTCGACAAGCTGTAATCCCTCCGATGCGGGCCACAGTGTGGCCCGCGTCAATATCGAGGTTCCCGCGATAATTTCTCTCCGTTACCTTGATGAAGGTCATGAAGACCTCTGCTCAGTTTGTGCAGAGTAAGGGCCAGTTTTGCTATTACTGTGCGCTTGAGCGCGAAAAATGACGAGTTGAGGAAACATGATAGAGCTCCTTATTGGCGCCGCGGTCGCGGCGGGCGTGGGCCGTTACATTATCAAGGGATATTCCGCTACCGGCGTCTTGTTGGTGGGAGGGTTGCTGCTGCTCGGCATCAGCGCCCTGATGGGGAAAACGCTGTTGCCGTCAGGCGCCGCCTCAACCGGCTGGCGCGCGACCGACATGATCGAATACGTCAAGATTTTGCTGATGAGCCGCGGCGGCGATCTCGGCATGATGATCATGATGCTGTGCGGCTTTGCCGCCTACATGACGCATATCGGCGCCAACGACGTGGTGGTCAAGCTGGCCTCACGCCCGTTGCAGATGATCAATTCGCCTTATCTGCTGATGGTGGCGGCGTATTTTGTCGCTTGCCTGATGTCGCTGGCGGTCTCTTCCGCCACTGGCCTCGGCGTGCTGCTGATGGCGACGCTGTTCCCGTTGATGGTGAACGTGGGCATCAGCCGCGGCGCGGCGGCTGCCATTTGCGCTTCGCCGGCGGCGATTATTCTGGCACCGACCTCCGGCGACGTGGTGCTGGCGGCCAAAGCGGCGGAGATGCCGCTGGTGGACTTCGCGTTCAAAACCACGCTGCCTATCTCGATTGCCGCCATTGTCTGCATGGCTGTGGCGCATTTTTTCTGGCAGCGTTATCTCGACAGAAAGAACAATGAACAGCATCACATCATGGACGTCAGCGAAATCAAAACCCATGCGCCGGGATTTTACGCGATATTGCCGTTTACACCGATCCTCGGCGTGCTGATTTTCGACGGCAAATGGGGACCTGAGCTGCACATCATTACCGTGCTGGTGGGGTGCATACTGTTGGCGGCATTGATTGAGTTCGTGCGCAGTTTCAGCGCGAAACAGGTATTCAGCGGCCTGGAAGTGGCTTATCGCGGCATGGCGGACGCATTCGCCAGCGTGGTCATGCTGTTGGTGGCCGCCGGGGTCTTCGCGCAAGGGTTGAGCACTGTCGGCTTTATCAGCGGGTTGATCGGGCTGGCGCAGTCGTTCGGCACCGGCGGTTTGATCATGATGTTGGTGCTGGTGGTGATCACCATGCTGGCGGCCATGACCACCGGCTCCGGCAATGCGCCGTTCTATGCGTTTGTCGAACTGATCCCGAAACTGGCGGCTCAAATGGGCGTTAACCCGGCTTATCTGGTGATCCCGATGCTGCAGGCGTCTAATCTCGGCCGCACGCTGTCGCCGGTCTCCGGCGTGGTGGTGGCGGTCTCCGGCATGGCGAAAATCTCACCGTTCGACGTGGTGAAGCGCACTTCGGTGCCGGTGATTGTCGGGCTGGTGGTGGTGATCGTGGCGACGGAGTTGCTGGTTCCCCAGTAAAACCAAGGCCGGGCAATGCCCGGCCTCAATGTTAAACCTCGTAGTCCTCCGGTGGGGGAGGCGGGGTGATCTTCACTTTCAGGATACGGTGGCTGTTGACCTCCAACGGCTCAAACAGGTAGTCACCGATCGTGATTTGTTCGCCTTCTTGCGGCACGCGCTGGCTGTGTTCCATCAGCAGCCCCGCCAGCGTGTGGTATTCACGCTTTTCTTCCAGCGGCATCGGCAGGTACAACACCAGATCTTCCAGCGGCATATAGCCGTTGGCGGTCCAACTGCCATCCTCGTTTTGCTGAATGTCGTGGCGTGCATCCACCTCTTCGCCGGCCTCCGGCAGGTTGCCGGCGATGGTTTCCATCACGTCCGTCAGGGTGACGATGCCTTCGACGGAACCGAACTCATCGACCACAAACGCAAAGTGCGTCTGTGCCTGGCGGAATTGCTCAAGGGCGCTCAACAGTGTGAGCTGCTCCGGGAAGATCAACGGTTGGCGTATCAGCGCGCGCAGATCCAGCGGCGCCTGCGCCAGCTGCTGTTTGAGGACGTCGATAGTGTGGATAACGCCCAACGGCTCATCGCTGGCGCTGCTTTCTACCACCACGATGCGCGTGTGTTGATTGCGCTCCAGCAATTGCGTCAGCTTCTCCTGCGGATCGTTCAGCTCAAGGTATTCGACGTCGTGACGCGAGGTCATGATGCTGCTGACCGTGCGCTGCGCCATGCCCAGCACGCGTTCGATCATGCGCCGCTCTTGCTGATTGAAGATCTCGCCGTTTTCGCTGTCGCTGTCGGCCAGCAGATTGGCGGAATGACTGTCGACCTCGGCTTCTTCATGTTTGCCGCTCAGCATGCGCAGCACCGCCTCGGCGGTACGCTCGCGCAGCGGCCGCACCTTCGACAGGAAACGACGGCGGTTGAACTGCGCCAGTTGGTTCAATGCTTCGATCATCACCGAGAAGCCGATCGCCGCGTAGAGATAGCCTTTCGGAATGTGGTAGCCGAAGCCCTCCGCCACCAGGCTGAAACCGATCATCAGCAGGAAGCTCAGGCACAGAATGACGATAGTCGGGTGAGCGTTGACGAAGCGCGTCAGCGGTTTGCTGGCCAGTAGCATCAGGCCGATGGCGATACAGACCGCGATCATCATCACCGCCAGGTGGTCGACCATGCCGACCGCGGTGATCACCGAGTCGAGCGAGAAGACGGCATCCAGCACCACGATCTGCGCCACCACCGGCCAGAAACGCGCGCCTTTGCGTGTGCCATGCTGCTCTTCATCCTTGCCCTCCAGCCGCTCGTTCAGCTCCATGGTGGCTTTGAACAGCAGGAATATGCCGCCGACCAGCATGATCAGATCGCGGCCGCTGAAGGGGTGTTCTGCGACGATGAACATCGGTTTGGTCAGCGTCGCCAGCCACGAGATGGAGGCGAGCAACGCCAGACGCATCACCAGCGCCAGCAACAGACCGACGACACGAGCCTTATCTCTTTGTTGTTTTGGTAGTTTATCCGCCAGAATGGCGATGAAGACAAGGTTGTCTATACCCAGAACGATTTCCAGCACGACCAATGTGGCCAGGCCGGCCCAAATTGTTGGATCAGCGATCCATTCCATACGCCCAATTTCACCTGTAAGTTCTACGGCTTATGCCGCACGGGAATGATGGGCGCTGAGGCGGCAAAATTCAACTCTAATCCGGGGAGATGGTTGGAAACAGGTTATTTAGGTAGAAAAAACACCTAATAATTCAAAGCACATTCAGGTGTACTTGGCATCACGGAGAAACTGTGTATGAGAACGCTAACTGGGTTGTTCATAAAAGACACATGCTTTAAAATTCAATAATATCAACGTATTGAAATAGGCTTCTTATGTTATTATTTGCATAGCTCCAGCGCGTTAGTAGTCTTATTCTGAAAACACCTAGCCACGGGTATCTAAGGCTTGTATCAGCAAGTCAATAGTATAAGAATCTTAGCCATATAAGCGAAGATAACTCGCGTTTTTTGGTTATAAGGGCATAGATTCTCGTTGTTCTTCAAGCTGCGAAATACCAACGTGTGATGCGAGCTCTTTGTCATGCACAGAAGCGTGCTTAGCGTTCATTGGATTGCGTGCAGGAATTTTTCATAACAGCGTTTTGGCAGCTATAAGCCAAGGGCGGTAGCGTGTCTGCTCGAATAGTTTGCGTTGCCATGCTTTGCCTAAAATGTGTGATTTATACTATATAAATCAGCTAATTGCTTGTGGAAGTGGAAATGCAGAAAAGACTGAAAGCTGTGATCCCAGTGGCGGGTTTAGGAACTCGTATGTTGCCGGCAACCAAGGCGATCCCTAAAGAAATGTTGCCGGTGGTCGATAAGCCACTTATCCAATATATTGTCGGTGAGTGTGTCGCTGCCGGCATTAAGGATATCGTGCTGGTTACCCACTCTTCGAAAAATGCGATTGAAAACCATTTTGACACTTCTTTCGAGTTGGAAGCCGTGCTGGAAGCGCGTGTAAAACGCCAGCTGCTGGCTGAAGTGCAAAATATTTGCCCGCCGGATGTGACCGTGATGCAGGTGCGTCAGGGGCAAGCGAAAGGGCTTGGGCATGCGGTATTGTGCGCGAAACCCATGGTAGGGGATTCCCCTTTTGTCGTCTTGTTGCCAGATGTGTTGTTGGATGATGCAACCGCGGATCTTCGTACAGAAAACCTGGCTAAAATGATCCAACGCTTTGAGGCTACAGGGTGCAGCCAAATCATGGTTGAACCGGTACCAGAGCAGGATGTGTCAAAATATGGCGTAGTGGATTGTGCGGGAGTAGCACTGGTTGCAGGCGAAAGTGCGCCGATGTCGGCAGTGGTGGAAAAACCCGCACGCGAGGAAGCGCCATCTAACCTGGCGGTTGTGGGGCGCTACGTGCTTTCCGCTGCTATTTGGCCGCTGCTCGAGAAGACGCCTCCAGGCGCGGGCGATGAGATCCAGTTGACCGACGCTATCGCCATGCTGATGGATGAGCAAGTAGTGGAAGCCTTCCATATGAGCGGTAAATCACACGACTGCGGCGATAAACTGGGTTATATGAAGGCCTTTGTGCAATACGGTCTGCGCCATGCCACAGAAGGTGAAGATTTCTCGCGATGGTTGAAGCAGGCCTTGAATAACAACTAACATTGTGGCTGAGTACGTTCACAAGATTGAAGAGGACGAGCATGACGAAGTTGAAAGCTGTCATTCCTGTCGCTGGCCTTGGCATGCATATGCTACCGGCGACCAAAGCGATTCCTAAAGAGATGTTGCCGATCGTCGATAAGCCTTTGATTCAATATATTGTTAATGAGTGCGTAGCGGCAGGCATCAAAGAGATCATTCTGGTTACGCATTCATCTAAAAATGCAATAGAAAACCATTTCGATACGTCCTTTGAATTGGAAGCGATGCTTGAGGCTCGCGTTAAGCGCCAGTTGTTGGATGAAGTCCAATCGATAACGCCGAAAGGCGTAACGTTGATGCATATTCGGCAAGGGCAACCTAAAGGGCTGGGTCATGCGGTACTTTGCGCCAAGCCATTGATCGGAGACTCTCCTTTCGTGGTGCTGTTGCCGGATGTGTTGCTTGACGATGCTAAAGCCAATCTGAAAAAAGATAACCTGGCGCATCTCATTTCCCGCTTTGAAGAGACGGGATTGAGCCAGGTGCTGATACAGCCTGTGGATGAGCGCGTTTTGCGCAATTACTCCGTTGTGGCGTGCCAGAACAATGTGTTGCAGCCAGGCGAATCTTCACCCATTACCGCGATTATCGAAAAACCGGACAGCGATGTTCAACTGAAGTCCAACTATTCAGCCGTTGGGCGCTACGTGCTTTCAGCCACTATCTGGCCCATTTTGGAAAAAACCGAGCCGGGTGCCTGGGGACGCATTCAGTTGACGGACGCGATTGCCGAATTGTTGAAACATCAGACGGTAGAAGCCACAGAGTTGGTTGGCGAGTCGTTTAACTGCGGTGAAAAGATGGGTTACTTGCGGGCATTCGTGACATATGGCTTGCGTCATCCAACGCAGGGTAAGGCCTTCCGTGAGTGGGCTGAACAACTCTCTCTGTAGCGTTTATCAATTACTCTCATGATGGCTGGTCTGGAGCGATATCCGACCGGCCTCTGCTATGTTTAGGCAAAAACGACGGTGCTTATGCTGCTCTTTTTATTTAAGAACTATGCAATAATGCTCCTAGGCTTTCAGTCTAACAAATCTGAATTCAACACTTGCTCAATGAAAGTGCGTTTTAGGATGTACTCATGGGAGCATTGATAACTCATTTCGCTGAGTGCCGCGGTAGGCGCCATGGTTGGCCTGGGACTTGGCATTACATGCATTTTTTACTTTGAAAGTGATGATAACTCGATGGCAAAAAAACAATGGAAACTGATACCGCTTCTGGTATCTATCAGTGTGGTCAGCGGCTGTACTATCGTGCCGGGCTCTCATCTTTCAACCAGTGGCAAAGACGTCGTAAAACAGCAAGATAGCGATTTTGATCTTGATAAATTGGTTAATATTTACCCGATGACCCCTGGTCTTATCGAGAAGCTACGGTCGAAACCCGTGGTTGCGCAGCCTAATTCCGCGTTAGAACGCGAGTTGCAAAATTACGAATACCGCATTGGCGTTGGCGATGTGCTGATGGTGACCGTTTGGGATCACCCAGAGCTGACGACGCCTGCGGGGCAATACCGCAGTGCCAGTGATACCGGCAACTGGGTTAACTCGGACGGAACAATTTTCTATCCATACATTGGCAAAGTGAAAGTTGCAGGAAAAACAGTCAGTCAGGTGCGCAGTGATATTGCTGGCCGTCTCGCTCAGTATATCGAGAGCCCACAAGTTGACGTCAGCATCGCCGCATTCCGTTCGCAGAAAGTTTATGTAACTGGTGAAGTGGAGAAATCAGGCCAACAACCTATCACTAACGTTCCATTGACGATTATGGACGCAGTGAATGCTGCGGGGGGGCTGAGTGCTAATGCGGACTGGCGAAATGTGGTATTGACACACAATGGCAAAGAACACCGTATATCCCTGCAGGCATTGATGCAGAAAGGTGATCTCACGCAGAACCATTTACTATACCCGGGCGATATCTTGTATATCCCGCGCAATGACGATCTGAAAGTATTTGTGATGGGGGAAGTGAAAAAGCAGTCGACACTGCGCATGGACCGTAGCGGGATGACCTTAACTGAAGCATTGGGTAATGCAGAGGGGATGGATCAGGCAATGTCAGATGCAACAGGCGTATTCGTAATTCGACCTTTGCGAGGAAGTGAAGGGAAGAAGATTGCCAATATTTATCAGTTGAACGCCTCTGATGCTTCTGCGCTTGTTATGGGGACAGAGTTCCAGCTGCAACCCTACGATATTGTCTATGTGACAACGGCGCCTGTCGTTCGCTGGAATCGTGTGGTAATGCAATTGGTGCCGACAATCACTGGCGTACACGATATGACCGAAACGGTGCGGTTTATCAAACAATGGAACTAATATATGTTTGATTCTATTTTAGTTGTATGTGTTGGCAACATATGCCGCTCCCCTATTGGGGAGCGGCTTCTTAAGCAAAAGTTACCACAAAAAAAAATAGCTTCTGCAGGGCTTGGTGCTCTGAAGGGGCATTCCGCAGATGATACTGCCATCGAGGTTGCTTCAGAAAATAATCTCTCCTTAGAGGGACATGTTGCTCAGCAACTAACTGCTACGTTATGCAGACAATATGATCTTATTTTGGTGATGGAAAAGAAACATATTGATGCAGTAAGCCATATACAACCCGAGGTCCGCGGAAAAACAATGCTTTTTGGCCATTGGATAGGCAAAAAAGAAATTGCCGACCCCTATCGACAAAGCAAAGAAGCATTTGAGCACATTTATAAACTTATCGATGAGTCTGCTGAAAAGTGGGCTCAGGCGCTGAATAAATAATTTATAAGGCCTATGATGTTAGAAAAAAATAAGGGGGCGGTATCCCCAAACGTAGCGAAGAACGAAGATATAGATTTAGGTCGCTTGATCGGGACACTAATTGACCATCGCTGGTTGATTACAGGTATAACAACTATATTTGCTGTCGTCGGGTTGATCTATGTTGTATTCGCCACTCCGATATATCAGGCTGATGCCCTGGTTCAAGTTGAGCAAAATATGGGTAGCTCAATATTGAATGATATCTCCAAAGTCCTTCCTGATAGCCAACCAGTCTCTGCGACAGAAATTGAATTAATAAAGTCAAGGATGGTAATCGGTAAAACTCTGGATGAAATGAATTTAGATACCGAAGTTGAACCAAACTATTTCCCTGTATTTGGGAAAGGTTTTTCACGTTTAACTAAAAGTAGTTCCGAAAGGCCTCAAGTCGCGTTAAGCAGTTTACACGTTCCAGATTATTTGCTGGACGAGAAGTTAGATCTTACGTTCAAGAGCCACGATGCTTATGAACTATCATTCTCGGGCGATAAGATACTCGAAGGCGTTGTGGGAAAATTGGCTACAGGGCATGGCGTGAGCATACTGGTCAGCGATTTCCGAGGAAGCGATGGCACTGGCTTCACGCTTAAAAAACGACCTCGCCTGGATGCCATCAATGATTTAGTGGATAGATTAACTGTTGCGGATAAAGGGAAAGATACAGGAATACTGGCCTTGAGTCTAACGGGTGATGATTCCGTTCAAATCAGAAAAATTTTAAACAGTATTATCAATAATTATCTGCAACAGAATGTCGAGAGGAAATCCGAAGAAGCGGGTAAAAGCCTGGAATTTCTTAAGGCACAGCTACCGCAGGTTCGACAAAACCTCGATTTAGCAGAAAACAAACTGAACCAATTTCGTCAGCAGAACGACTCTGTAGATTTATCTCTAGAAGCCAAGTCTGTATTGGATACGATGGTGGCGGTGGAGTCGCAGTTAAATGAATTAACCTTTAAAGAAGCCGAAATTTCTAAGTTGTATACGAAAGAACACCCGGCATACAGAGCACTGAATGAGAAGAGAGCAACATTAGAAAAAGAAAAGGCTAGGCTGAATAAACGCGTTAGCAATATGCCAAAAACGCAGCAGGAAATTCTGAGCCTAACGCGCGATGTCCAGGCTGGGCAAGAAGTTTACATGCAGCTGTTAAACAAACAGCAAGAACTAAGTATCAATAAAGCGAGTACGGTAGGCAACGTAAGGATTGTTGACTATGCGGATACGCAGCTGAAACCGGTAAAACCAAAGAAAATCTTCGTTATCCTGTTCGCTATCATTTTGGGAGCTGTTTCTTCGATAACGTTGGTGTTGGTCAAAATGTTGCTTCATAAAGGCATTGACAGCGCAGAAGAGCTGGAAAGCAATGGAGTGAACGTTTACGCAAGCATTCCACTGTCCGAATGGCAAAGCGCGAGGGATAAAGAGCTGAAGTTGCGTGGGAAAAAACTCAACACGCGCTCAAATGAGCTTTTGGCGACAGGGAATCCTGCAGACTTGGCTGTTGAAGCTATCAGGAGTTTGAGAACAAGTTTGCACTTTGCAATGCTCGATGCAAAAAACAATATTCTAATGATTTCTGGTGCGAGTCCGTCTATTGGTAAGACTTTCGTTAGCGTAAACTTAGCTGCAACTATTGCCCAGTCGGGTCAGAAAGTTCTGGTGATCGATAGCGATATGCGTAAAGGATATATTCACGATATCTTTGGCGTTAATGCGAACAATGGTCTTTCAACGATACTTGCCGGACAAGTCAGCCCTGCTCAAACTGTCGTTCATTCTACTGTTGCTAATTTAGATGTTTTGCCTCGAGGCAAAGTCCCGCCGAATCCATCTGAATTGTTGATGAGCGAGCGTTTCGAAAAGTTATTGGCTTGGGCAAGCGAAAATTATGATTTTGTTCTGGTCGATACTCCACCTATTCTGGCTGTAACTGATGCAGCAATTATTGGGCACCATGTTGGGACTTCATTAATGGTTGCCCGTTTTGATGTCAACACCGTCAAAGAAGTTGAAGTGAGTATTCGTCGTTTTGAGCAAAATGGAGTTGAAATCAAAGGCGTCATTCTTAACGCGATGGTCAGAAAGTTGGGCTCTTACTATTCAAATTATGGTTATTACCAATATGAATATAAAAGTGACAACAAAGGTAAGGATAAGCACTAATGAAAAAAGTGTTAGTTTTGACCAATGAGTACAGTCCCTTCAATGGAGGGATTTCTCGTTATACTCAAATGCTTGTTCAACATAAACCGGGAGATATTTCGGTTGAGCTTATCGCGCCAAGTTATCAAAAGGAAGAGTCAAAAGATCTCGGAACGCTAACGATAAATCGATATTCTGGTGGGAAATTTACATGGAAGGAGTTTCCTAAGATTATAAGAGAAGTAGCAGCAATCCAGCCTAGTGACTATGACAGAGTTCATGTGGCCGATTGGCCATTTTGGCTGGCGGTATGTTTTAGAAATAAATTTTTTCCCTGGAAAGAAAAAATAAAATTCACGAGCACGGTTTATGGGAGTGAGATCCTTAATTTTAAAAATGGCCGCATATCTCCATTTGTAAAAATACTGTCGCCATTTAAAGATGTCACGGCTCTGTATCCTATCAGTGAATATACAAGAAAGATCATGGTTGAGAACTTCCCTGAAAGTGAAGTGTTACCATGCAAAACTGTATTGCTGGGTATTGATGAGTCGTGGCGGAAAGAAATTGAGGTCGGCCATGTAGCATCGATTGATGAGGTTGATGCAGCGAGGGATTTTGTTTTAGTTACTGTCGGCAGATTGGACTCGAGGAAAGGGCATGACCTAATCATTAAGGCTATTTCTCAATCCGAATTGGCAGAGAAAATAACCTACAACATTATCGGAAGAGGAGACGATAGCTACAAAAAGCAGCTTAATGAACTGGCAGAGAAACATCGTGTCCATATCAACATTTTCGATAATTTAAATGATGATGAAGTTAAGTCTAAGTATCGTGGGTCTGACTTGTTTGTTTTAGCTGCGCGGACCGATGTTAGAAAGGTAGAAGGTTTCGGTCTCGTTTTTCTTGAAGCTGCGGCATGTGGAGTGCCTTCTTTAGCAACTAACGTGGGTGCGATACCAGAGGTAGTAACCTCGGAGTTAGGTGTAATAGTCGAGGAGTCAAGCGAGGGAATCGCAATGGCGATTCGTCAACTATATTACGATGCTGAAAAATTAGCCGCTTTGAAGAAAACATGCGGTAAGAAAGCAGCATCTTATAGCTGGGAAAAAACCGCTCAGGAAACTTTCGCATAATCCTAACAGGGTAGCAACGGGTAGTCTGATGAAAGGAAGTATAGTAAATATAGTATGCCAATTTGTAAAATTAGGTTTTCAGTTTCTGTATTTTACAATTGCAGCTAAAATGCTCGGTGCCGATAAGTTTGGCTTGTGGGCCTCTGTGTCCGCATTGTGTAACATCTTAAGTCCGCTTATTATTCTTGGTATTGGCCCCTGCATAATAAAAGTTCACGCTTCAGATAAAGACTTTAGTTTGTTTAGAAGTTACTACTATTTAGGTGCCTTGTTACTCGCGATTGGCACCTTGGTATTAACTCCTGTTGCTGCCTTGTTGTATAAAACCAACTATTCTACAGTTGCATTGGTACTAATCGCGGAGTTGTTCGTATTCAGGCAAATAGAATTACTATCACAAATGTATTTGGCGAAGGGAAATAAACTGGCATTCTCTTTATTCCCGGTCGCATTTATTGTTTTTAAATTGCTAATTGTCTTTGTTATATTTTGGTGGGGGGGTTCTGATGATTTTATTTATGTTAATTTTATTTCGTCATTAGTTTTCATTTTGCCAGTGATGTGCTGGGAGGAATTAAGAAGCGTCAAATCAAACTTGAAGCTTCAATTCCAGAAAGCTATACATATGATGAGAGAAGCGGTTTACTTTTCATTGGCAACAACGGCTAAAACAGTTTATACCGACTCGGATAAGGTCATTTTAGGGGCTGCTAACAACCTGAGAGACGTTGCGAATTACAATATTGCATATAAGTTGATCAGCTTGGTGTTTGTACCTGTTTCTGCGGTTTTATCTATTCAAGCTCCTACGCTATATCATCTGGGTTCCTTGGAAAATAAGGCCGCCCTTAGAGAAAAAATTAAAAGACTTATCGCGCTCTGTGTAGCAATGTCTTCGCTGATTGGTATTGGGATAATTATTTTTCTGCCGATTATACTGTCTTTCTTCGGGGATGAATATGCAAATGCTAAAAACATGGTCTATTTGTTATTGCCAGCCCCAATAATTATGAGTATCCACTACGTTTTCGCCGATGGGATAACGGCAATGGGTTACCAGAAGTTAAGAGCCTATATGTCTATTATAACTGCAGTTCTTAATGCGGTATTGGGACTTGTCTTTATACCAATGTACGGAGTGGCTGGGGCCGTAGGTATAACGTTATTTTCTGAAACTCTTCTTCTTGTCCTTTTCTCATCTGTCTACATGTCGAAGCTAAAGAAAAAATATGTTGAACATTAAAATATCTTGGTGGGGAATATATGTAATTACTGCGTTTGTGCTAGGTTGCATAAAGATCAATATCGGCAATGGTGATATTTACTTTATAGATCTATTTAGCGCGATGACGTTCTTTTATGTAGTGGTTAACATCCCACACTCTATTCGTACCAAATCCTTCATTTTTATTATTAGTTATGTGCTTATTTGTTGTTTGATTTCGATCAACTCTTCAATTAGACATGGTGTGCAGCTTCCCACTATAGTTGGAATGGTTCGGTATTTTGAATATTTAATTTGGGGTATAGCCTTTTTCATTAAATATCAGCATAACTACGATGCTGGAAAGATACCTATCGAAGTTAAAATACTGTATTTCTTCCTTCTTTTTGTTTCTGTGTTGCAGTTCTTTGGTTCAACAATCTATCTTGAGTCATGGCAGGAATTTAACTTTAAGTATGGTGATGGCTTTCGTGCCCCAGGTGTGTTTTTACATCCTAATATTAACTCATTTTTCCTTTCTTTCTTCCCGCTTTTGTATTTCTATGGGAAGAGGGATAATACTAGAATTCAAATATTAGTGGCTGCAGTTATAACTCTTGCCTTAGTTTTAACGAATAGTCGCGGCAACTTTGCTATAGCAAGTATTGCATTTGTTATGTTATATGTGCGCGGTATAAAGATAACACTTTTAGCTACTTTTTCAGTTTTAGCTGTGATAGCAATATCTAGCTATATTGACTATTCAGGTTTAGCTGGCTGGCTTCGTTTGGATTCAAATTATTCACTGACGGATAATACATCATTCACATTGCGCTTGGAACTGTGGGAAAGTGCTTTGAAGATGTTTTATCAGTCTCCAATATTGGGCCAAGGATTTAAACAGTTTCCAGTGCTGACTGATGTATTTATCTGGGGCGACTCAGGCAATGGTGTAGAAGAAGTTAAAACACATGCTAATTCATTTATTTTAGGTTCTCTGGCAGAGAATGGTTTGGTCTTTACTCTTCTTATCCTGTATAGAATGAAAAAGATACTCGCTGAATATGGCTTATCATTCTTCTTACTATTCTCATTTATCTTGATGTATGACGATCTATTCCATGATCCATACTCAATGACTTTGCTTTTATTTATGGCAATTTCCTTAACTAGGTATAAACAGGATGAAAAGTAACCAGGTATTGGGCGTGATTTGTAATAACAGAATGCTGTCAGATGCGAATGGCGATTATTGGGTAAGTAAACAAACATACGGTGATAGTTTTTGGATTCGATACTTGGCGGTTTTTTCCGTAGTTAGGCCTATATGCCGAGTCACTAAAGTTAATAAAGTGCCGGATGGTTGGGTGAAAATTACACTTGAAAATGTGAAGCCCATTCCTATTACCGGTTTTGAGGGAATTGGGCAACTGATAAAAGTTTTTAGTGTTTTAAGAAAAGAGTTACTTAATTCGATCAATATAGTTGATAAAGTGATTGTCCGTGGTCCGACGATTCTTTCCTCTGTGATCCAAGATTGGTTCATGAAAAACGATACTGCCTATGGTATTGAGGTTGTTTCTGATCCTTGGGATGATTTTGCTAAGGGCTCTTACAAACATAAGTTAAGGTTTTTTCTACAGCAGTTTTCTTATATCACATTCAAAATGCTTGTAAAAAATGCCTATGTTATTTCATATGTGACATCGAGTTATCTACAGAATAAATACCCAGCTAAAAATGCGGCTTTCAGCACTAATTACTCTTCCATTTCATTGAAGTCATCCGATATTGTGGACCAAGAAATTCGTGTGTTCCCTCGTGGTGACATATGGCACGTTGGTCTTATCGCACGGCTAGATACTCCCCATAAAGGTGGAGATGTCCTTTTGCGAGCGGTGAGGAAGTGTTTGACTGCGGGAGCTCAGCTCAAATGTACCATTGTCGGAGATGGGAAGGAGTTGGCAGTTCTTAAAGAACTCGCTTTGAAATTAGACATTGTCGATCGTGTCGTGTTTCCAGGCGCAGTCTCTACTAAATCTGATGTGTTCAAGTACCTTGACAGTTTTGATATATTTGCACTTCCGACTCGCCAAGAGGGGCTGCCTAGAAGTGTTATTGAAGCCATGGCGAGAGGTCTACCTTGTCTTTCAACACCTATTGGTGGCGTACCGGAGATTGTCAATGCTTCTGAATTGTTCGAGTTGGATAATGTTGATGAGTTGGCGAAAAGAATAATAAATCTTATTGATAATCCAGATTATTGCGTTCTGCTTTCAGAACAGAACTTGCAGAAAAGCCAAAACTATGAGGAAACTGAGCTGGAGGTTAGGAGGAATAAGCTTTACTCAGTTTTAATGGATGCGCCTGTAAAGTGAATTTATGATGAAATCAAATAAACTTACTGCGATACAAATTATGCGTGGTGTAGCAGTATTACTGGTTCTTTTTTTTCACTCCACAGAAAATTTTGTCGCTAAAAACTTGAACGGTCCGGTATTCAACGCAGGACAGTCAGGTGTTGATTTATTCTTTATCATTAGTGGATTTATTATATTTTACTCGGCAAAGAACAAAGTTGGCTATCCTGGCGCGATTTCTTTTATGAAAAGTCGTTTATTGAGGATAGTTCCTAACTATTGGTTTTATACATTTGTTTTTGCTACGTTGTTGATTTTATTTCCAGATAAGTTTGACCGCTCGACATTTGAAGTAACTCATTTTGTATATTCTCTCCTTTTTATTCCAATGAAAGATAATATTCCTCCTCTCGTCTCATTGGGTTGGACTTTGAACTACGAAATGTATTTTTATATTGTATTCTTTTTCTCGATTGTTTTACTGAGCAAGCTAAGATTTATTTTCGTTTCAGTGTTAATCTTGTTTGTATATCTATCTTCTTACTCTATGGAGTTGAATGATTTTTATAAGAATGATGTGGTTTTTGAGTTTCTTCTAGGCGCAATACTCTATCTTTATTATTCAAAGGGTTATCACCATAGTTTTAAGATGCCTTGGTATGCATTCTGTATCATATTAATATTGCTGATTTGTGTTATGAGCGTAGCCGATACCAATTTACGGTTTGTAAATTTTGGCATTCCTTGCTTTTTTATTATATTTTTATCTCTTCATGTGAACTTCAATGAAGGAAGCATTTTAGAAAAGATTGGTGGATCATCTTATTCCATTTATCTATCGCATGCGATCTCTATGCCCTTTATTATTAAAGTCTTGATGGTTTTAGGTCTTAACTTCTACCTCTCTGTGGGGCTTTCTATCGTCTTTTGTTTGTTTGTTGGTTGGGTTGCATATCAGGTTTTGGAACGCAGAGTATTGGATCCTTCCTGGTGGAATTCAAAGGAAGTAATTCAATTTTTTATATCATTAAGGAAATAAAATGAAAGCTATTGTTACAGGTATTACAGGTCAAGATGGCGCATATTTGGCTGAGTTACTTCTGAGCAAGGGATATACTGTTTACGGTACATATAGAAGAACGAGCTCAGTAAATTTCTGGAGAATAAAAGAGCTTGGCATTGAAAGTAATAAGAATCTCCATTTAGTTGAGTATGACTTGACCGATCTTAGTGCCAGCATTCGTCTACTACAGGAAACGGGCGCTACCGAGGTGTACAATCTGGCTGCCCAGAGTTTTGTTGGTGTTTCTTTCCAACAGCCAGTAACTACCGCTGAAATTACAGGGATTGGTCCTCTGAACTTACTTGAGGCCATTAGGATTGTTAACCCAAAAATTCGTTTCTACCAGGCATCTACGTCAGAAATGTTTGGCAAGGTGCAAGAAATTCCACAGGTTGAATCTACACCGTTCTACCCTCGTAGCCCATACGGTGTAGCTAAGTTGTACGCACACTGGATGACAGTTAACTACCGAGAGTCCTACGATATCTTCGCGACAAGTGGTATTTTGTTCAATCATGAATCTCCACTTCGTGGCCAAGAGTTTGTTACGAGAAAAATTTCAGATGGCATCGCGAAGATTAAGTTGGGACTATTGGATAAAATTGAACTAGGTAACCTAGACGCTAAAAGGGATTGGGGGTTCGCTAAAGATTACGTCGAAGGTATGTACCTCATGCTGCAGGCTGACAAGCCTGATACGTACGTGCTTGCCACTAATCGTACCGAAACTGTTCGTGATTTTGTTTCACTGTGCGCTAAAGCAGCAGGTATGGATATCGAATGGTTCGGTCAAGGCGAAGATGAGTTTGGCGTAGATAAGAATACCGATAAGACGATAGTAACAATCAATCCTAAATTCTATCGTCCTGCTGAAGTTGAACTTTTGATCGGTAATCCAGTTAAGGCTCAAAATGATTTAGGATGGAAGCCGAAGACAACACTTGAAGAGCTCGCCAAAATGATGGTAGAGGCAGACCTGCAGAGAAACACTAAAGGCTATTCTTTCTAAAGGTACGCTAAATGAAAATACTCGTCACTGGGGGTAATGGATTCACTGGAAAGTATGTGGTCTCGGCTTTTGAAGCGGCGGGTTATCAAGTATTGGTAGGGGTGCGCAGCACCCCTGTATTAGATAAAGAAGTTTTATTTAATATCCTAAACAAAGATAGCCTGTGTGAAACTTTATTAAAATACAGACCTGATGGAATAATTCATTTAGCTGGAAGTGCATTTGTAGGTGAGGGTGACTCCAGCGTTTTTTATTTAAATAATACGGTTGGGACTCTCAATCTTATCGAAGCGATAAAGCTTTCTGGTATAGATATAAAGAAAGTGATAGTTTCAAGTTCAGCTAATATCTATGGTAACCCTACCGTTTCCACTATTGATGAGAGCATTGAGCCTATTCCCGTTAACCACTATGCCTCTAGTAAACTTGCGATGGAAAGCATGCTAAAGGGATGGTATTCTCAAATCCCTGTTATTGTCACCAGGCCTTTTAATTACACAGGGGTTGGTCAGGGAATAAACTTTCTTGTCCCGAAGATTGTGTCACATTTCAAACGGAATTGTGATGTAATTGAGCTTGGGAATATTGATGTTGAACGGGATTTTTCTGACGTTTCAGAAATTGCAACTTGTTACTTAAAGCTTTTTGAAAGCGAGCATACCTCTACGGTTGTTAATTTATGTTCTGGTAATTCGACCTCTTTGAAAAAAATAATTGAGGATATGGAGTCTATCAGTGGGCACCGTATGGAGGTACGAATTAACCCTGCGTTTGTTCGTAGCAATGAAATAAAAATTTTGCGTGGGGATAATGCAAAACTTAGAAATATGATTAATTTTGCCCCTTCAGGTATATTACATCATACGTTAGATAAAATGTTTAACTCGTAAATGTGAAAACTATGAAAATTGCTATTGTCCATGATTGGTTAGTCACTTATGCCGGTGCGGAAAGAGTCCTCGAAAGAATGCTCAAAGTGTATCCTGATGCTGATGTGTTTTCTATGGTGGATTTTTTAGAAAAAAGGGACTTCATACAAAATAAAAAAGTTGTTACGAGTTTTGTGCAAAAACTTCCTTTTGCGAAGAAAAAGTACAGAGGGTATTTACCGTTAATGCCTTTTGCTGTTGAGCAATTCGATCTTTCAAAATATGATGTCATTATTTCAAGCTCGCATGCTGTGGCAAAAGGGGTTATAACCGGCCCAGATCAGTTACATATCTGCATGTGTTACAGCCCTATTAGATATGCTTGGGACCTCCAGCACCAGTATTTGAAAGAGTCTAATCTAGAATCTGGGGTTAAATCGTTTTTCGCACGTTATTTTTTGCACAAAATCCGCCTTTGGGACATTAGAAGCAGTTATGGTGTAGATCATTTCATTGCGATATCAAACTTTATAAAACACAGAATTAACAAATGCTATCGTCGTGATTCAGATGTTATTTATCCGCCTGTTTTTGTCGATGATTTCTCAACAGTTTTTAACAAAGATGATTTCTATATGACATCTTCTAGGCAGGTGCCATATAAAAAAATTGATCTGATTGTCAAGGCATTTAATGAGATGCCTGAAAAAAGCTTATTGTGATTGGAGATGGTCCACAGCATAAATTGATCAAATCGATTGCTGGAAAAAATATCACTATCATGGGCTATCAGAACTTTGAGGTTCTAAAGGATCACCTGGGTAGAGCAAAAGCGTTTGTTTTTGCTGCTGAAGAAGATTTTGGTATTGCCCCATTGGAGGCTCAGGCATGCGGCACTCCCGTTATTGCATATGGAAAGGGCGGCGCAACGGAAACAATCATTGCTGATGGTGATAATGCGACAGGGGTATTCTTTAAGAAACAAAGCGTGGAGGATATCATTGACGCGGTGAATAGATTTGAGTCGATGAATATATCTCCAAGCGCGTGTCGTGATAACGCAGAGCGTTTTTCCACTGCAGTTTTTGATAAACAGTTCAAAGAGTTTGTTGAGTGCAAAATCAGTCAAAAATGGAGTTAATAAATTTAAAAAAACAATCTGCGGAGTGCGCTATTTTAGCGCATTCATTTAAATGAATTTAAGGGATGTCTATATGAATATTCATCAGGCTTGGTGTAGGCTTTTCTATGAAATTATCTAATGGTTTTGCTTCCGCTTTCATTTCTAAGATTTCACTAGCGCTGTCAGATTTTTTATTTTTCAATGTTTCTATATTAATTGCCTATTATTTTATAGCAAACACCTTTGGGAATTTTTATGAGTTCGTTCCTGAAGGGGAAATGGGAATAAGGGTCTTCGCTCATTTCATCTTTTCTATATTGTGTGTATTATGGTTCTGGACAAGATTGAGGCATTATACTTACAGGAAACCATTTTGGTTCGAGTTAAAAGAGATATTCAGAACGCTAATCATTTTTGCGGTTCTGGATTTGGCGCTCGTTGCATTTTCAAAATGGAATTTTTCTCGATATCTCTGGCTCATCACGTGGGTGTCCATTCTGATACTTGTACCCATTGGCCGTGTGGTTGTTAAAAAATGGCTTAATGCTATTGGTTTATGGAGAAAACAGACAATCATTATAGGCTCGGGTAAAAATGCATTCGAGGCTTATGCAGCCTTACAGAGTGAGGCCAATCTGGGTTTTGATGTTGTCGGCTTTGTCTGTGTGGATGAGTCCTGTGATAACGAGTATTTTGGCATACCCGTAATAAAGAGTGAAGCGGAACTCTGGTGTATTACTGATGCTGACAATACTCAATTTATTGTGGCCCTAGAGTTTGAGCAAAACCTCCTTCGTGATTGGTGGTTAAAAAACTTAGCTATAAACAATTGTCGTTCAATTTCCGTGATCCCTACTTTACGAGGTGTTCCTTTGTATGGCACGGACATGTCATTTATTTTTAGCCATGAGGTTATGATTCTCAGAGTAAATAATAATTTAGCCAAACGTACGTCTCGGATTATCAAAAGAACCTTCGATATCATTGGTTCCTTGTTAATTATGTTACTTTTGTCACCTCTTCTGTTGCTCATTGCATATAAAGTTTCTCGGGATGGGGGGCGTTCAATATATGGCCACGAACGGGTTGGTCATAATGGGGAAAAGTTTAAGTGTTTGAAGTTTCGCTCGATGGTGGTAAATTCACAGGAGGTACTGGAGAATTTATTGGCTAACGATCCCGAAGCTCAAGCGGAGTGGAAAAAGGATTTCAAACTGAAGAATGATCCAAGAATTACACGTATAGGTCATTTTCTCAGAAAGACCAGTTTGGATGAATTACCCCAACTTTGGAATGTGTTTGTTGGGGAAATGAGTTTGGTAGGACCCCGTCCTGTGGTCGAAGAAGAACTTGAACGCTATGCTGGCGATGTTGACTATTACTATATGGCAAAGCCAGGAATGACTGGTCTTTGGCAAGTTAGTGGCAGGAATGATATTGACTATGATACTCGTGTTTACTTCGATGCTTGGTACGTGAAAAATTGGGCTTTGTGGAATGATATTGTAATTCTTTTTAAGACGATATCTGTCGTGCTTAAAAGGGATGGCGCCTACTAGCTTGATGGTATTGATTATTTTTTTTATTTTTTAAAAGCCACTCTGAGAATATTTCTTTATCAGTGCATGTAATTTGTGTGCTTATACTGGAATGTTGCTCTGAGTGGTTTTTTTTGTCTGATAACACCGACAAAGTCACATAAAAAAAAGCTTGTGTTAGACAATGCTAAAAATGATTCCTATACTTTTAAAGGTGGCTTATTGAAGGTATGTTATGGACAGTTTTTCAAACTCCAAGTCAAAAACAAAGACTAATACATCCGTTATTTCTGTTTTTCAACGGCTTCTTGATTTATTCTCTGTGTTTCTGGGCTGGCAGCTTGCAACCACTTTTGGTAGTGAAGATGTAAGCCTGTTAATTGTTTTGTTTGTTATCATTGCATTTCAATTCATTTCTGACGTAAATAATGCATACACCACATGGAGAGGAGAGCATCTGCTGGTAAACATTTATCGCGTTGGTGTTAATTTTTCACTGGCGCTAATCTTATGTGGTACATGTTTCTATTTTTTCTATGATATTAAACCGAAGCTAGTCTCTTTTTCTCTTTTTTGGTTTTTTACTTCGTTATTGCTTTTTCTGACTTCGGCTATATTCATTAGATTGCTTTTTTGGTTCTTAAGAAAAAAAGGCATGCGCATAAAGAAAGTCGGTATTTTTGGTGAGTCTGAAAGTGCATATCGTTTGTCTCAGCACTTTAATAGCTACCCATGGCTCGGGTTCTCTCTTCATGGATTTTACAATAACTCAGGGACTGAACACATTGGTGATAATCTGATTAATCGTTTAGGGAATGAAGATAAATTGTTTGCTGATGTTCAGAAAGGTCTGGTGAATCACGTATATATTGCTACAGACTATTACAATGACGAAGAGCTCAAAAGGATATTATCAAAACTATCAAATACAACATGTAGCGTAAACTATATACCTAATGCGATTTCTTATGGTCTTCTCAGAGCTGTCAATACTGAAATAGAGGGGGTTTCAATAATTTCTGTTTATGATACATCATTTAATGGTGTCAATATGCTAACTAAGCGTTGTTTTGACGTATTTGCTTCAATGTTACTAATAATCTTCTTTTCGCCATTAATGGTGCTTATTGCTTTATCCGTTATGGCGACCTCACCTGGGCCTATCCTCTTTAAGCAAAAACGCTATGGCCTCGAAGGTAAAGAAATTAATGTTTTGAAGTTTAGGACGATGTATTGCTCATCCGATGATACAAATTTCAGACAGGCTACTCCTGACGATCGGCGAGTGACCGTCATTGGCCGTGTTTTGCGTAAAACTTCCCTTGATGAATTACCACAACTTTTTAATGTCTTCTACGGCTCGATGTCGCTCGTTGGCCCCAGACCCCATGCCATTGCGCATAACGAGGAGTTTCGGAAGTTGATTCATGGTTACATGTTGAGACACAAAGTTAAACCTGGAATTACTGGATGGGCGCAGATTTGTGGTTGGCGCGGTGAAACAGATACGTTAGAAAAGATGACAAAGAGGATAGAGTATGATTTGTTCTACATTAATAACTGGACGTTGATGTTAGATATAAAAATACTGATTATGACTATTTCACGTGGCTTTCTTAATAAAAATGCTTATTGAATGACCAGGAGACGTGTATGAATAGACGTTTTTTTTTAAAGGAAGTTAGCCTGTTGGCTTTGTGGGTTAGCGTTGAAGCCCGTTTTTCTCTTTCCTTAGCCAAAAGTCTTTCTGCTGAAAATCCGCAACTAATAACACTTGAGTCAATTAAAAAAAGTATCATGCCTGACAAGCTTGGGAGTGTGATAGCGAGAGTTTCCGCCTCTGACTACTCCGGCTCCTCTACCGTTCGATTGAATCGTGAGTCTTCAGAGGATAATAAGGATATGGCAGGTAAGGGGTGGTCTGATATAGGGATAATAAATAAGAAAGCATTACTGTTTGATTCTGAAGGAAAAGCTTTTTCTCTGATGGCCAAAAGTGGTTTCTTTTCCATCGAAAGTCTTGGCGGAGGTATCGGTACTGACGACAGTGCGCTGATGGAGATCGCTCAACATTTATCTACGCAGCCCGTTCAATTGGTTAAAGATAAAGTTTATTACTACGGCAATCCGGTCAGTCATTCCGGAGGAGCTGGATGGATCGGAAATAATGCGACGATAAAATGCCTCTCTACATCATCTGATGCTCCTCGGTTTCCATTTATCACTTCTCCTGTGACAGCTGACAATACACCCAACGATACCCTGCATTCGAGCTCAGGAGTACGAGGTGTAGTGTTTAAGGATCTAACTATCGATACTGATTATCACGATACTACTGGAAAGGTTGGATTCCTCTATGCAGAGAATACACTACATGATTGGAGTGATTGTCTTTTTGATAATGTAAGTTTTAAAAATGCTAAATTTGATAATCTTGCCATGCAAAAAAACTGTCATGATATAGTATTTAAGAACTGTTCATTTACCAACTCTGGGCAAGATAGTGTCGTGGTCAGAAAAACGTGCTATGAGATCAAGTTCATTGATGGATGTTTTTTTTCAGATACCGCAAAAGTGCAATCTGGCGGTGATGGTGTTGTTATAAAAGGGCGTGGTATTAGCGTTATAGGTTGCAGGTTTGAGAATATTGGCCTCGGTAAAAAAGGGGCTGCGATTGCCAATAATGCTGAAGATGCGGATAACGCACAAGAGTCTAGTGATGGCGTGTTTAATGATAACTACTTTCTCAACTGCTATGGTGGTCTTGGGATTGGCACGGTAAAAAGCTCACTGGCTTTCTCAAATAACTGGATATCAAATGTCACAGCTTCCGGTAATACATTTGAAAATATAAAAAAAGTTGCTATTGGTGCAAGATATGTTCGTGGTTTTATTTCTAACAATAATATTGTGAAGAACCAGTCGAGTGCAAGGGATTTTTCAATAGAGCTGCTCCATGTCGCTGATGCTGATTGTGATTTTTCTGTCTCACAGATTGAGGGGGGAGCCATTCATCTACGTGATTGTTCCGGGAAAATTAAGTTATTGGCAAATAATGTTGCTATCTCTGGTTTCAATAATGCCGTTTTTATCGAGAAAAGCCATGATGTTGTGGCAGATTTGACCGTAAACAATTCCGGCCGTGGTGGAGGCTACATTGATACCCTGAGCAGCAGTTCAATTTCTATCAAGTCTTCGATGACGAAAGGAGTTGCTCTCCAGGTGCTAAATGCTACAAGCTCTAAAATCAGTGCGGTAGTTAGAGACTCATTACTTGATGGTATCTTTTTGAAAGACTTTAAAAATATTACTCTGAAAGCAGATGTAAAAAACAGCGGTAAAAATCAAAAGGGAAAATATAATGCCGTTGCTGTATTTTCAGGAAACGGTGTGAAAATAGATTTGTCTTCCGATTCTGGCAACTATTTGTATGATTTATTTGTCGACAAAAGTGCTACTCAAGTTGAGGTTGCTGATAGTTTATCTGTGTTAAAAACTAACTACTCAGATGCCGATTTACGAGGTAAGTAGTCACTATATTGATTATTGTCAAGGCTACTATTTTATGATGGGATTCATAAATCCGCACTGAGAAAAAATAAATAATCGGTCTTCTCATCTGTTTTTATTAGCTGTGTTTGCTGTATTATATTGATAAATAATAAAAAATCTCCGCCCAACAATATGTTTCTGCGTTACTTGACAAACTTTTGGTTACCTCCTTTATTTAGTCTGTAGAGATGTAAATCCTTTCTCTGCAAACCTTATGATTCGGACATTTTCCCTCATCATTCGCTCGTTCGGATGATTTTGAGGTTAGTTTTCTAAAGGGGTAATTTATGGCTTCTCTAGCGAATCAGCAGACCGCTGCTGCGATTTTTTACGCGGTTTTAGGACGCAATCCAAGCGAGTACTCGTTCAAAAATTTTGGCGAGAGTCTCGAAACGGGTCAGTACACAACTAGCAGTTTTGTTAATTTGTTACTGACAAGCGTTGAAGGTACTGCTCTTTATCAAGGGAAAAGCAGTACGGATATTGTGACGAAGGTTTATACATTGGTCTATGGCTCTACGCCAAACTCAACAACTGTTACCGATCTGTTAGCTATCGGGAGCTTGCCAGTTGTCCTTGCGTCTATCGTTGATACAGTGCTGCATTATCAGGGATATGATGCGTCATTGCTGAGTTCACAGCTCGCATTTACTAACAAAGTGAACTCAATTCTCTATTCATCGACAGCTAGTTTACCTCCACTGAATCTACAGGAACAAATTGCAGCATTGTACCTAGGAATACCGGGAAGAGAAGTTGACTCTAGCGGCTTGAAATACTGGAGTACAGATTTGTTGCGAGGGACTAGCTACGTTGATGTCATCAAAAAACAGTTGCTAACTTCTGAATACCAACAAAAAGTTGGTTCGCTTTCAGGTGATGCATATATTCAACATGTTTATACTTTAGTTCATGGCATTGCTGCTACCCCACAGCAATTAGCGGTATATTCAGCACTTGGGTCTGATAAAGCTGTTATTGCTCAGGCCATCATCAACGACCTGCGGAACTCGACTGCCACTGATGCCACAACTGTAACTCAACAGCATGGGTTCGAATTTGATATCGGTACCAGTCTGCTGTACAAAACGGCAGCTTCGCTGACCGCAACGGCTGCGGGCGGTAACGCTACGGGAACAGTAAATACCGGGGCTTCACACCAAATTAGCAACGCCGAAACAGCTGTACTGACGAATGTCCAATTGAACGCCAATGCCGCCAGCCTGGTCAACCTGAAGTTCGCCGATCACTTGGCCAACCTGACCATCAACGGCACCAGCGCGGCAACGGTTAACCTGTCTGACAACGGTGTCAACCCAGGGGTTGCTGTCACCGTCAACAACGGCAACGTGATCCTGAATGCCAGCTCCGGCGCAGACAACGTGGTCGTTACTTCGACGGCAAACATCGCGACCGGCACGGCGAAGTTTAACCTCGGCGCCGGTAACGACAGCCTGCACTGGGCGGGCAACGGTGTTTCCGGTGGGGCGAACACTGTCGCGAACACGGTTAAGGCTGATGGCGGCGCAGGTACCGACTCCATCTCCGCCAACTTCATCACCAAAACCGTAGTGACTAACCAGAACGCCCTGGGCGTTCGCACCAGCACAGTGAGCAGCAACGCCAACAACTTCTCGAACTTTGAGCAGATTGATCTGACCGGCTATATCGGTAAGTCTGTCGGTACGCTGATTACGACACCGCTGATTGGTTCACCGACCACCACCAGCGTCACTACGCCAACCAACACCTTCGACTTTGGCCTGACCAACGGCACGTCTACGGTAGAAGGCACTACGGGCGGCACAGTCACCCAGAACGCAGCGGCGACCAACCTGGGGACGCAAGGCTTCGTGATCTCCGGCCTGGCTAACGTCAACGTCATCAACGCTGCCGGCGGTAACGCCGCACAGCTGGAAGTGAAAGGTGACGCGACCTCCGCCAGTACGCTGAACTTTACCTTCGTCCAAAACGCCACCGACCACTTCAACATCAACTTTGATGCGGTGAGTTCTGCCAACGTGAATGCCGGCGCCATCAGCCTGAACAGCAGCAGCAGCCTGATTGGTGGTACTGCATTGAGTACGGTGAACGTGGCTTCGGGCGGGACCGGTAGTTTTGACAATATCTTGTCGTTGGCCGGCACCAATGCGCAGGTTCAGACCATCAACGTGACCGGTGATCACGCGCTGGATCTGACGCTGGGCAGCGGTTTTAGCAACGTGCGTGATATCAATGCATCCACTAACACCGCTGGTCTGAATCTCGACTCCAGCCATGGCGGCACCGGTGACGGCATTATCATTCAACTGCTGAACATTCTGCCGCTGAGCGTCGTCACTACCAACCTGCTTGCGCCTGTGCTGACGGCGTTGGGTCTGAACGGTTATCAACTGACCGTAGAAGGCTCAAGCGCTGCCGACACTTTGGGCGTGATTGGCAACACCACGCTGACCGGCGGTGCGGGTGCGAACATCTACGACATCAAAGCGAGTAATACGCAGGCCGGTGTGACCATCAAAGACTTTAGCAGCCTCAAAGACAAGATTGTCGATGTTAACCATGGCGGCCTGACTATCTCCAATGACGCCAGCGGCACGGCGGTCGCGGACTACGGCACGCGCTCAGCAGATACGCTGGATGCGCTGTTGGGGACCCTGGTGGGCGGTTTGACCAATGGCGTTATCGGCCTTCTGGGCGGTATTCTCGGTCTGGATGGCAACAACTCTCTGACGTCGAAAGTGGGTGTGGCATCCGTTGTATTCAGCGGTGGCGGCAATACCGCCAGCTCCTATGTGATTATCGACAACAATGATAACCACGCGCTGGATCTTAACGATACCGTCGTATACCTGACTGGCCAGAACCACCAGCAATTGGTGGATACTCTGCACTACGCCTAAGGGTAAAGCTGCAAGAACAAATAATTCCACATGGAACTATTTGGGGTTAAATAATGCGGGGGCGTAATCCCCCGCATGTTTAATTTTGTGAGCGGCGTCATTCTCTCTAAGTTATTCCATTTCGTTATCTTCCCTTCTTGCTTTTATTTTCTCATATCGCATTGTTTTATTTGACTTTTGTCAGGCGCGTTGATCGGCTTTTTTTTTATGGCCCACCTTGCCGGTTTTCACTTTCTCTACCTATAGTTAACGAAAGTATCTGCAGTCTCGGGCATTTCTTTGAGGTGAGCCTTCTCGGGATAATTCTTTTTTTAGGAATTTCTTTAGGGAGGGGGTCAATGCGGATTGGACTGACAGTGCACATGATGTAAGGGCAGAACGTGAATCAATTTATCCCGCGCAACGAAATTGCGGATGTTATACGTACACGCAGCAAAGTCTTCTGGACCGTTGGTATATTTACTGCGTTTATTAACCTGTTAATGCTGGTTCCTTCCATTTATATGCTCCAGGTTTACGACCGGGTGCTGCCTTCGCGCAATGAAATCACGCTGTTAATGCTGACGCTGATCATGCTGGGCATGTTCGGCATGATGTCGCTGTTGGAATACGTGCGTAGCATGGTGGTGATCCGCATCGGCAGCCAGCTGGATATGCGTCTCAACACGCGAGTCTATACCGCGGCCTACGAAGCGAATCTGAAAAACGGTTCGTCTGACGCCGGTCAGATGCTGAGCGATTTGACCAATCTGCGCCAATTCCTCACCGGTAGCGCGCTGTTCGCCTTCTTTGATGCGCCGTGGTTTCCGATCTATCTGTTGGTGATATTCCTCTTTAACCCTTGGTTGGGCCTTTTCGCCCTGGTCGGTGCGCTGTTGCTGATCGCATTGGCGGTAATCAATGAAGTGGTTTCGAAAAAGCCGCTGGGAGAAGCCAGCAAGCTGTCGATCATGTCAGGTAATTTGGCCAGCACCAATCTGCGAAATGCCGAAGTGATCGAGGCTTTGGGGATGTTGCCTAACCTGAAACGCCGGTGGTTCGGTCTGCACCAGCGGTTCTTGAACAGCCAACGCATCGCCAGCGAACGCGCATCGCGGGTCACGTCAATCACCAAGTTCGTGCGTATGTCGCTGCAGTCCTTAGTGTTGGGCCTGGGGGGATGGTTGGCGATTGATGGGCACATCACGCCCGGCATGATGATCGCCGGTTCTATATTGATGGGGCGAACGTTGGCGCCGATCGAGCAGGTCATTAACGTTTGGAAAAGCTATAGCGCGGCCAAACTTTCTTATGGCCGCTTGGTCAAGCTGCTGGAAACGCATCCGCAGCGTGGTACCGGCATGTCGCTGCCGCGTCCGGAAGGTGTGCTCTCCGTAGAAGGCGTGACCGCCACGCCTCCGGGATCGAAAGGGGATGCGGTGCTGCATAACGTAAGTTTTGCCATTCAACCCGGCGATGTGCTGGGGATTATCGGTCCGAGTGCGTCGGGCAAATCAACATTGGCGCGCTTACTGGTCGGTATTTGGCCTGTGAGCGAAGGGATAGTGCGGTTGGATAATGCCGACATCTACCAGTGGAACAAAGACGAACTGGGGCCCTATATCGGCTATCTGCCGCAGGACATCGAGTTGTTCGCCGGCACTATCGCCGAGAACATCGCTCGCTTTAACGACATCGATTCAGAGAAAGTGATTGAGGCTGCCAAGCTGGCTGGTGTGCATGAACTGATCCTGCGTTTCCCTAACGGTTACGATTCGGTGATCGGCAACGGTGGTGCAGGGTTGTCCGGCGGGCAGAAGCAACGTATCGGCTTGGCGCGGGCATTGTATGGCGATCCCGCGTTGGTGGTGTTGGATGAGCCTAACTCCAACCTGGATGATGCCGGCGAGAAAGCGTTGAACCAGGCCATCATGTTCCTTAAACAGCGTAATAAGACGGTGGTCCTGATCACTCACCGCACCAATCTGCTGTCGATGACCAGCAAGCTGTTGCTGTTGGTTAACGGGAACGTCAATGCATTCGGCCCAACGCAGCAGGTGCTGCAGGCGTTGGCGAATGCGCAAAAAGCGCAGGTGCCTCCGCAGGCGGTGCGTGCGGTGAACTCCGAGCCGGATGAAGGCGAAATCCCTAAAACTCAAATTAATTAAGCCGTGAACTTGCCCGGCGGCGCTTTTGCGTCGCCGACAGTCAAAGGAGTTGGTATGTCTACGCATATTGGCGAGCCGCAAGACTCGTATACTGAAGAGATCCCACAAGATGAACGGCGGTTTACCCGTATGGGGTGGCTGGTGGTCGGGATAGGTCTGTTCGGGTTTTTAGCCTGGGCGGCCTTTGCGCCGTTGGATAAAGGGGTGGCGTCGCCGGGATCGGTAACCGTTTCCGGCAACCGCAAAACGGTGCAGGCCCCGGCCAGCGGCATCATTAAGAATATTGCAGTCAGAGATGGCGACAAAGTGAAAGCCGGCGAGGTGCTGGTGCAGCTCAGCCAGGTGCAGGCCCAAGCTCAGGTTGATTCGCTGCGGGATCAGTACTACACCACGCTGGCGACAGAAGGGCGCTTGCTGGCAGAACGCGATGGGTTGAGCATAGTGACTTTCTCACCCATTTTGGACGCGGTGAAAGATAAACCTCGCGTGGCAGAAATCATTGCATTGCAAACGCAGCTGTTCGCCTCCCGCCGCCAAGCGCTGCAAAGTGAAATCGACGGCTATAAGCAGTCAATGGACGGAATCCGTTTCCAATTAAAAGGACTGCAGGATTCGCGTGCCAATAAACAGATCCAGCTTTCCAGTTTGCGCGAACAGATGAACAGCATGAAGCAGTTGGCGGCGGACGGTTACCTACCGCGTAACCGTTACCTGGAAGTGCAGCGCCAGTTTGCCGAGGTAAATAGCAGCATTGATGAAACGGTGGGGCGGATTGGCCAATTGCAAAAGCAGTTGCTGGAATCACAGCAACGCATCGATCAGCGTTTCGCCGACTACCAGCGCGAAGTCAGAACGCAGCTGGCGCAAACTCAAATGGACGCCAGCGAATTCCGCAACAAGCTGCAAATGGCCGATTTCGATCTGGGCAACACCGCCATCACCTCACCGGTGGACGGCACCGTGGTTGGATTGAATATCTTCACTCAGGGGGGCGTCGTGGGAGCGGGTGACCACCTGATGGACGTTGTGCCCAGCCAGGCGACTTTGGTGGTGGATTCTCGCCTCAAAGTCGACCTGATCGATAAGGTGTACAACGGGTTGCCGGTGGATCTGATGTTTACCGCCTTCAACCAAAACAAAACCCCGAAAATTCCGGGAACCGTCACCTTGGTTTCCGCCGACCGCCTGGTCGACAAAGCCAATGGCGAACCTTACTACCAGATGCAGGTCACGGTCTCGCCGGAGGGCATGAAAATGCTCAGTGGCGAGGACATCAAGCCGGGGATGCCGGTGGAGGTGTTCGTGAAAACGGGGTCGCGCTCGCTGTTGAGCTATCTGTTTAAACCTATTTTGGATCGCGCTCATACTTCATTAACCGAGGAATAATTTTGATTCATTCAAAACGACAGGCTGCCGGTCTGGTTATCGGCACCCTTTTGTTTGCGATGTCTGCGCCGGTTTATTCGATAGGGATTTTAGACGCATATTCGCTGGCATTAGAAAAGGACCCGACCTTTCGGGCGGCTATAAAAGAGAAAGAAGCGGGAGATGAAAACGAAAATATCGGCAGGGCAGGGCTGCTGCCGAAGGTATCGCTGAACTACCAGAATTCGCCGCGCAACTGGCAAACTCAGAAGTACCCGCAAAGCGACTTTTTCGGCAATGTTTCGGAGGTTACCCGGCGGCAGCAATATCGCAGCTATTCCAGTTCGATCACGCTGACGCAGCCGCTGTTCGATTATGAAGCTTACGCCAGGTACAAAGCCGGCGTGGCGCAGACCATGATGTCGGACGAGCGCTATCGCGGTAAGTTGCTGGATTTGGCGGTGAGGGTGATTAACGCCTATGTCGAAGTGGCTTATTCCAAGGATCAAATCGCGTTGGCCGAAGCGCAAAAGGCGGCTTACAAGGAACAGCTGACTTTGAACGATCGCCTGATGAGCGCCGGTGAAGGTACCATTACCGACGTATCCGAAACTCAGGCGCGCTATAGCCTGGCTGAAGCACAGGTGATAGAAGCGCGCGATGCACTGGATGCCGCGCAGCGTGAATTGGAAGTAATTATCGGCATGCCGCTGAACCAACTGGATGAATTGCAGGTCTTGCGGCCGGGTAAATTCAAAGTGGCGCCGTTAATCCCGTCCAAGTTCGAAGAGTGGCAAAAGATCGCGTTGGAGAACAACCCTGTATTGGCCGCCTCGCGTCATGGCGTGGATGCTGCTAAGTATGATGTCGAAAGGAACCGGGCTGGCTTTATGCCACAGGTTCAGCTGTATGCTTCGCATTCGGAAAACGACTCCAGCAGCGACAACACGGTTAACCAGAAATACCGTACTGACAGCATTGGCGTGCAGGTCAGCATGCCTATTTATTCCGGTGGCGGTGTTTCGGCATCGACCCGCCAGGCAGCGGCGCGTTACGGGCAAGCGATGTATGAAATGGATGCGCAAACGGGCACCACGCTCAACGATCTGCGCAAACAGTACAATTTGTGTATTAGCAGCAGCGCTAAAGTGGCGGCCTATGAACTGGCGGTTCAATCGGCGACGACCCAGGTGACGGCGACCCGGCAAAGCGTGCTGGCGGGGCAGCGCGTCAACGTCGATGTGCTCAACGCCGAACAGCAGCTCTACAGCGCCCAGCGTGACTTGGCCTCCGCCAAATACACCTATATCAAGTCCTGGATTACCCTGCTGAGCGACTCCGGTACGCTGGACGAGAAGGATGTGTTGCGTGTGGCGCAGTATTTTGCCCGCAGTCGATAACAACATATTCACTATGAGCATTAATCTGAAAGAGCAGCACTATGCTGCTCTTTTTTGCGTTAATACGTTATGTTATCGGCTGGTGGTTCCTTCGATATTTATGCTTGCCTGACTAATTTCTATACATAACTTTCTGTTAAGGAACGGTAGGTTAGAGGGATACATGCTTTTCGCAAAGTGTAACAATTGGATGGTAATTGCACGATATTTAGTATGATGCTGCTGATACGTGGCGTCGTCCTTATAAGAATGATGACTGAGTAAAGGGTAGATAATGTCCAAACTAATTCCTGTGGTTATGGCCGGCGGTACTGGGAGTCGTCTATGGCCGATGTCGCGAGAATCGTTTCCTAAACAGTTTTTGTCTATTGATGACAGTGGTATAAGCCTGCTGCAACAGACGTTACAGCGTTTGTCAGGTCTGGCGGGCATTGAGGTTGCCGCCCCTCTGGTCATCTGTAACGAGGAACATCGTTTTTTAGTTGCCGAACAATTACGTGAAATTGGACAATTAGCGACCAATATTATTTTAGAGCCCGTAGGGCGTAATACCGCGCCGGCAGTGGCGCTAGCCGCTCATCTTGCTGCTGAGGAAGACGAAGACAGTATGCTTCTGGTGTTGGCAGCAGACCATCTGATCACCAAAGTGGATAATTTTCACGCGGCTATCCAGACTGCTATCTCGTTTGCAGACAATAACCAGCTGGTCACGTTTGGCATTATTCCTGAGCACCCTGAAACAGGCTACGGCTACATTAAGCGTGGTGAACACCTTTCCAATGCGTGTTTCAAAGTTGATTCGTTTGTTGAAAAGCCTCGTTTGGAGAAAGCGATCGAATACCTTGCCTGTGGTGATTACAGCTGGAACAGCGGCATGTTCATGTTCAAGACCGCCAAGTTCCTGCAGGAACTGCGGCAGTTTAGTCCTGAAATTTTCAGCACAACGCAGCAGTCTGTGATCAACAGTCAGCGCGACATGAATTTTATTCGGGTTGAGCAAGACATCTTCAAACATTGTCCGAGTGACTCCATCGACTATGCGGTGATGGAAAAGACGCAAGATGCGGTGGTGATTCCTATCGATGCGGGATGGAGCGACGTCGGCTCCTGGTCCTCGTTGTGGGAAGTATCAAAGAAAGATCATATGGGTAATGTCAACGTGGGTGAAATTATCTCGATCGATTCTAATGATAACTACATTTCCTCTGAGTCCGCGCTGGTGGCGACCATCGGGTTGGAAAACCTTGTTGTGGTCAACACCAGTGATGCTCTACTGATCGCTCACAAAGACAAAGTGCAGGATGTTAAGAAAGTCGTTGATGAGCTTAAAAAGCGCAATCTCCATCATTTCCGCAAGCATTCATCGTCATACCGACCTTGGGGAAAAATTAGCGAGATCGATAACGGTAATTACTACCAAGTAAAAAAAATTGTAGTACGTCCATCCGAAGGTTTGTCTGTGCAAAGACATCATCATCGTTCCGAGTATTGGGTTGTTGTTAGCGGAACAGCTAAGGTTAGAGTGGATGATAAAGAGTTCTATCTCTCTGAAAATCAATCGACTTTCATTCCCTCTGGCTGTATCCATACGCTTGAAAACCCTGGAAAGATTGATTTGGAGATGATTGAGGTCAGGTCTGGTCAGTATTTGGGGGATGACGATATTGAACGACTGCATGACCGTTATGGAAGAAAATAACATGGAAAAATTAACGTGTTTTAAAGCTTATGACATTCGGGGAAAACTGGGTGAAGAGCTGAATGAGGACATCGCGTATCGTATTGGACGCGCCTACGGCGAGTTTTTGAAGCCCAGAAATATCGTGTTGGGAAGCGATGTGCGGTTAACCAGTGAAAGCCTGAAGCTGGCGTTGGCGAAAGGCTTGCAGGATGCGGGTACCGATGTTATCGACATCGGCTTAACCGGCACCGAAGAAATCTATTTTGCCACGACTTATTTGAAAACGGATGGTGGCGTGGAAGTGACCGCCAGCCATAACCCTATTGATTACAACGGCATGAAGTTGGTGCGTGAAGGATCCCGCCCAATTAGCGGCGATACCGGATTACGAGCGATCCAAGAACTGGCGGAGAAAAATCAGTTTCAGGCGCCGGCTGCAACGCGCGGTAGCTATGTTCGCCAGGACGTATTAGGGGCTTATGTAGAGCACATTCTGTCCTACGTCGACGTGAACAACTTCAAGCCATTGAAGCTAGTGATCAACTCGGGCAACGGTGCGGCAGGGCATGTGATCGATGCTATTGAGGCGCAATTGAAGGCGCGGGGTGTGCCGCTGGAGTTTATCAAGGTGCATCACCAGCCGGACGGCTCTTTCCCTAACGGTATTCCCAACCCATTGCTGCCTGAGTGTCGTGCGGATACCGCCGATGCGGTGCGTGAGCATGGCGCTGATATGGGCATTGCGTTCGACGGCGATTTCGATCGCTGCTTCCTGTTCGATGAAAAAGGCGATTTCATTGAGGGCTATTATATCGTCGGCTTGCTGGCGGAGGCCTTCTTGCAGAAACAGCCGGGCGCGAAGATCATCCACGATCCACGCCTGAGTTGGAACACCGTCGATGTGGTCACCGATGCCGGGGGCGTACCTGTGATGTCGAAAACCGGCCATGCTTTCATTAAAGAACGCATGCGTGCGGAAGACGCCATTTATGGTGGAGAGATGAGCGCTCACCACTATTTCCGTGATTTTGCTTATTGTGACAGTGGCATGATCCCATGGCTGCTGGTCGCTGAGCTGGTCAGTGTGAAGGGACAAACGCTGGGACAACTGGTACAGGATCGCATTGCCGCCTACCCGTCTTCCGGTGAGATCAATATCAAGCTGGCTCAGCCTGCCGTGTCCATTGAAAGCGTTAAACAACACTATTTACCGCATGCCGATGAGGTGGACTACACCGATGGCATCAGCATGGCGTTCGCAGGCTGGCGTTTCAATCTGCGTTCTTCTAATACGGAACCGGTGGTGCGTCTTAATGTCGAATCGCGTGCCGATGTTGCGCTGATGCAAGAGAAAACTGACGAAATTTTGGCGCTGCTGGCCGCAGGAGCGTAATGTTTGTTTTGAAGGGTTGTGATAAGTCAGTGACGAGAGCGGTTTTACCGCTCTCGCTTCATGCCGTATTCAGAGAGCGGTATGATGTCTTTAGGGGAGGCGATGCAAGCCTGTTTAGGCGGCTTGGTAAGAGGCTTTCTTACAGAACGAAGAGATATTTTTCGGTACATCCGGAGTATAAGGGGTTGGAATGACAATTTTAGTCACCGGCGGCACGGGTTACATTGGTTCTCACACCGTTTTATCTCTGTTGGAACGAGGCGAAGATGTGGTGGTGTTGGACAATCTGTCGAACTCGTCTGCGGAATCGTTGCACCGTGTGGAAAAGCTGACGGGGAAAGCGGCGGTGTTCTATCAAGGCGATGTCCAGGATGAGGAATGCCTGCATCGGATCTTTGAAGCGCACCCGATTACGGCCGTCATTCACTTCGCTGGTCTTAAGGCGGTAGGGGAATCTACGCGTAAGCCGCTGGAATACTACCAGAATAACGTCACCGGAACACTGGTGTTGCTGGACGCTATGCGCCGTGCCCGCGTTCATGCGTTTATCTTCAGTTCGTCCGCCACCGTTTATGGTGCCAACTCGCCGGTGCCCTACGTCGAGACTACGCCAATCGGTGGCACGACCAGCCCTTATGGCACGTCTAAGCTGATGGTGGAGCAGATTCTGCAGGATTTTGCTAAGGCTGAGCCGCAATTTTCGATTATTGCTTTACGCTACTTTAACCCGGTTGGAGCCCATGAATCGGGCTTGATCGGCGAAGATCCGAACGGTATTCCCAATAACCTGCTGCCTTACATCTCGCAGGTAGCGATCGGTAAGTTAGATAAACTGGGGATTTTCGGTGGGGATTATCCGACGAAAGACGGTACGGGTGAGCGTGACTACATTCATGTCATGGATCTGGCCGAAGGCCATCTGAAAGCGATGGATCATCTGCCGAAGATCAATGGGTTTAAGGCCTACAACCTGGGGGCTGGCGTAGGGCATTCTGTACTGGCGATGGTTCAGGCGTTTGAGAAAGCGTCAGGCGTAACGATCCCCTATCAAATTTTGCCACGTCGCGAAGGCGATCTACCCGCGTTTTGGGCGAATGCCGATCTGGCTTACCAAGAGTTGGGGTGGAAAGTTAACCGGGGTCTCGATGACATGATGCGTGACACCTGGAATTGGCAGAAGAAAAACCCGCAGGGCTACCGTTAAGCATATCTGTTACCGGCGCTCAGAGAGGCGTTAGGCCAGCTGCAAGACAATCGAAAGCCAAGAGTGTGAGACTACCTATCGACGAGGGCTGATCACCCTCGTTTTTATGGGCTTTATCTGATAATAATCAGTACTTCCTTATGAAAAATCCGTGCTATCAGATTATACTGGTGCCATTGAAGATACTTTGTTGGGACGATATGTCGTTATGGCATAAAACCGCAGGGTATTGATGGTCACGGTATCTGGTGTGTGAATATGAGATGTTCCCTCCTGGAAATGCCTTGTTGAAGATCTGTTGAGAGAGACAAGAGCAGCGAGTATGTTAGCCTATCAGGCTTGTGAAGCGATAAACTCCACCATTTCTCTTACTTTGCATCAGTAAGGTACACTGAAGTTTTGCGCTAATGGTAGTGAGTATCAAGCCGTTGAGAGGAAGACGCTGTGGTTGGTCACGGATTTTATCAATCGTTTACCTCAAAATGATGCTTCCTGGCTCCCTTGTTTGCCTCTGTTCTCATGTTGTTAACAGGTGGCGATAAGGAGGATTAGGCTTTGTTTACGTTTTTCGCCATCGCGCCAATAAAGCTAAGATGTTGTAAGTGACTGTATTTTGCGAGAATTTTTGAGCACAAATTCTCGCGTCTTATGAGGTACGCAGAATGCAGGTTATCGATACTAAAATCGATGGAGTCAAAGTCATTCAACCAACGGTATTTAGTGATACTCGCGGTTTTTTTATGGAAACGTTCGAGAAGCGTCGCTTTCAAGACATGCTGGATATTGATTTGGACTTCGTCCAAGACAATTATTCACGCTCTTCTCGGGGGGTTTTGCGCGGACTGCACTATCAAGATATCAAGCCGCAAGGCAAGTTGGTTCGTGTGGTGCGAGGCGAAGTTTATGATGTTGCTGTAGATATTCGCCCAGACTCACCCACATTTGGCAAGTGGGAAGGCATTGTGCTATCGGAAGAGAACAAAACTCAGCTTTGGATCCCGCCAGGTTTGGCCCACGGTTTTGTCGTGCTCTCTGAGATCGCGGATTTTGAATATAAGTGCACGGATTACTATTCGCCAGAACATGAAAGGTGCCTGATGTGGAATGATCCCGATGTCGGCGTGGCCTGGCCTGTTCGGCACCCTGTTTTGTCGGAAAAGGACAAGAACGGCAAATTTCTCAGAGAACTGATTTAATGAGAGTTCTTTTAACCGGGGCTAAAGGGCAGGTCGGGCGCTGTTTTATCGATCGGGTACCCGCCGATTGGGTTATTTTAGCGGCCGACCGCAATACGATGGACATTTCCAAATTGGAGCAGGTTAAGGCCGTCGTCCAGGAGTTTAAACCGACGGCGATCATAAATGCTGCAGCCTATACCGCCGTTGATAAAGCGGAACAAGATTGCGAGGCTGCGTTGTTAGCCAACGTTGTGGGCCCAGCCAATTTGGCCTTGGTTGCAAAGGCAATGGATTGCCGACTGCTTCATATTTCTACAGATTATGTTTTTGATGGCCTGGGCAAGCTTCCCTACAATGAGTTGGCTGGTACCCGCCCACTGTGCATTTACGGGAAAACCAAGCGTGATGGCGAATTGGCCATCGTATCAGAAATGCAAGATGCGATAATTCTTCGCACTTCTTGGGTTTTCAGTGAATATGGCGAAAATTTCGTTAAAACCATGCTGAGGCTTGCTCGGCAACGTGAATCTCTTGATATCGTAGCCGATCAACGCGGTTGCCCGACATATGCGGGGGACATCGCAGACGCGATGATAAAAATGTTGCTTTGTGAGGTTCAGGGAGGGATTTATCACTTCTGCGGGGATGAAGAGGTCTGCTGGAGTGAGTTTGCGGAGCACATATTTAAAGTTGCTGCGGAGATGGGGGCGATTTCTCGCATGCCAAAGGTCAGTAAAATAACATCAGAACAATATGTGACTTTGGCTAAACGTCCTAAATATTCAACCTTGAGTTGCAATAAAATCAATGAGATAGGTATTCCTGCTTCCAATTGGCAGTCAGCCCTGGAATACGTGATTTCTCGATTGAGAAAAATGGGTTACTTACAAGAGTAATGTCGGCACCGTGTGGGTGAGCATGATGTATTTTGTTATTTTCATGCTCACCCGACAGTAATTGGCGCATAGCTTATTCGCTATGGAGTTACCAAATTTTCCAGCCGTGAATATTAAAGAAAGTAATCATTGAACGTGAAAATAGCTTAATATGCGCCCAGCCTTTTCGCGCCGCATGGCCACCGTAATGCACGACTTTGACATCAGGGACATAGGCTATTCTGGTAATTTTTGCCGTACGGATGCTGAGATCGAAATCTTCGAAATAAAGAAAGAATTTAGGATTGAATCCGGATAATTCTTTCAGTACGTTGTAGCGGAAAAACATAAAGCAGCCACTCACGATAGGCGGATCGAAATAAACATCGTGAGGCGTTAGCGTATCAGCCATTTCATAGCGTCGAAGATAACTTTTGAAAAAACGCTTTCCTTTAACCGAGGCAAAGAAACGCAATAAATATACAAATACAGAAGGGTATCGCTTACACAAATATTGTGTTTCCCCGCTCCCCCAGGTTGCATACGGCGTAATTAAGCCACATTCAGGGTGAGCATCCATGAAGGAGAATGCATTCTCTAATGCATTTTTATCCATCTCTAAATCGGGGTTTAAAATAAGGGTGTATTTTGACTTAATAGCTAAGCTTAAATTATGTGACACTCCAAAGCCAGGATTGTCTGGTCGTGATATGTAATTTCCGGGAATAACGTCAAGGAACTCTTTAATTAGCGAAGTGACTGCAGGATCAGTAGTTGGCGAGTTATCAACAACCAATAAATAACAGTCGCGTGCTTTAAAAACGTTTGTCTCAACAAGTGCGGCAAGGGTTTTTCTTAAATCTACAAGATTCGGTTTGAAAATTACTAATGAGATTGTAAGAAATTTTTCATCTTCAATAGCCGGTAAAGACATGAGAGAATCGTCCACTCCATCTTGGGATGTCGTTTGGTTTTTTAGGTGAAGGAAAAACTAGCGTGTTGTCAGGTATAGTAATGCCTAGCGTTGTGTCAGAATTGTAGGCTTCTTCTTTGTGATGCCATAGCATCTCGCCAAATGGAGTCGATAGGATGGCTTTTCCTGCCAACCTGTATTCGTAGAACTTAACAGGATCGACATATTTAGTAATGTCGTTCTGCAAAAATGGAATAATCACATAATCAAATGTGGATATTTTTTTCATTACCTGGGGGTGTGGGATAGGGGGTTCCAGGATGATATTTTGAGGTAAGCTTTCCGGAATTCCGGTTTTTCTTGGCCCTACGAGGTTTATGATTGCTTCCGGATTTTTAGTGGCCAACTCGAACACCCACCTCCAGTCAAACCAGCTTGCGATTGTGCCGATATAGCCAAATGTGATTTTTTCATGCGATGCTTTCGGGATATGAATTTTCTGCATGTCATCTGAACACGCATTCAACACCAACTCAGTTTTGCTGGGGGCGATAGACGAAAATTTCTCAATTAAGGCATGACTTGAACAGAATATGCGGTCAACTTGTCTGGCGATTTCTTTTTCAAGATTAGCCGTGTTTTTCTTTGATAGGCCAGAATAAAACGAAGGGAAATCATCCATGGCGTCATACCACACTTGCCGCCATTTAAATTGCTTGATAAGCATGTTGGCCAGCAGACAGGGTTTGCCGATAACCAGAGTGGTATCTTCAGATATAAAATTCTTTATATCGTCAATAATTTTCTTTATTTTCCCTTGGTTGAGCAGCTTAAACAACGCAGGTATCGGCTCCACGGGGGCTACAAAACCCAACCGAGCCAGTTGCAGACCCTCTATCAAATCCAATCCTGCAGGTTCAGGGGCATGGCGGCCGGGGGTCAGATCGGCGAGGGTGGGAAAACGACTAGGATAAGGCTCAATCCACAAAAGTTCCTGGGTGGCATGGGTCAGCGCATATTTGGCGAAAAAATGAGGGCGCTGACTTATGCTCAACCAGGGAACAGCTGAAAGATAGACGATTTTCATTGGCATTGTTCAGTAAAGAAATTGCGGACGATACGGACGATACGCTGGCTGGACTCACCATCACCGTAAGGAGAGCTTCCTTTTGCCATTTCTTGATAGGCCTGAGGGCTATCAAGCAGCAAAGACGCTTCTCTTACGATGTCCGTTTGTTCCGTTCCGATTAATTTCACCACGCCTTCCGAGACGGCTTCTGGGCGCTCGGTATCACGACGTAAGACCAAAACGGGTTTGCCCAAGGCCGGAGCTTCTTCTTGCACGCCGCCAGAGTCGGAAAGAATCAGGTAGGCATTCTTCATGGCGGCAACGAAAGGGCCATAGTCAAATGGGCTGACCAGCTTAATTCTTTCGTGGTCTTTTAACAGACGATCCGTGACTTCGCGCACGTTTGGGTTGGGATGAACGGGGAAAAGAATATAGATATCACTATACTTTTCAATAAGTTCAAGAGCTGCGTTGCAGATATTGACAATAGGTTGGCCGAAGTTCTCTCTGCGATGAGAAGTGATAAGAAGCATCCGGGCGTCTTGGGGAATATCGACGCCGATATCAAACGTCTTTTGTGCGGTCGTCAGCAAGGCATCAATCACGGTGTTTCCCGTAACGTGAATATGCTCTGCAGGAATGCCTTCGCGCAAGAGGTTGCTTTTAGATACTTCAGTCGGAGCAAAATGCAAGCGTGCTAAATGTCCGGCAAGAATACGGTTTGCTTCTTCAGGAAAAGGTGAATAGAGGTCGTGTGTACGCAGCCCCGCCTCGAGATGAGCGAAAGGCACTTTCTTGTAGAAACAGGCCAGTGACGTCACGAAGACGGTCGTCGTATCGCCTTGTGCGATAACCAAATCCGGTGCTGCCTCTTCGAGAGTTCGGTCGATGCTGGTCATCAGGCGCGCGGTCAACTCTGGCAATGTTTGCCCAGGTGTCATGACATTAAGATCATAATCGGCTTCAATTTCGAAAAGTTGGAAAGCCTGATCCAACAGGTCTCGGTGTTGGGCCGTCGCCAATACGCAAACGTCGAATTCACCGGAGGCATGAAGTGCCTTGATCACCGGCGCCATTTTTATCGCTTCCGGACGAGTACCCACAACGCACATAATTTTCTTTAACATGGTTGTCTCAATAATTAATATCCCCATACTGACGATAAAAATCGGTATGGGGAGGTGGTAATCGAATAGCTATTCGGTTCTGCGTAGCAATTCGTCCCAATCGTTCATAAAGGCATGGGCGGAAAATTTTTCTTTCAGAGCGGCAAGTGATGCTTTAGATTGCGCATAATTGTCAGATATAGAGGCTATTTTTTCTGACAATTGGCGAGCATCATGCAACGAGTAAGTAAACTCATTTTCACGTGTGGCAACTAAATAGTTATGTGCTTCGATATTGGACAAAACAACGGGGACGTCTGCACAAATCGCTTCTGAAGCCGATAAGCCAAATGATTCTCCGGTTGATGGCGACACAAAAATCCCGTTGGCTTGAGAGATCGCCAACAGCAGCTTGTCCACATTCAAGAATGGCACTGGCGGCAAGCATACGGTGTCGCCCACTAGATTTCTGCTCTCCAGCTCGGCGTTGGTGTTGATTTCAGAAGACTGCGGGCCGCACAGAACTAGCATGTATTTTTCCGCGTGTCGTTCTTTTAAAATAACGAATGCGTCCAGTAATTCAGTCAGGTTCTTTAGCTTGTCCATCCGTCCCAGGAAGAGAATAGGTCTTCTCGACCATGTTGGCAGAGAGGGAATCGCATGCGGTTCTTGAGAGACATGATCCCAAGGAACGAAATTACGCAGCAATAACAATGGACAGGCACTTTTGTGCAATTCAGGCTCTAGCTGCTTCATAAAGAACGCGGATGGGCACAATATTGCCGAACAACTGTCCGGAATTTTATTCAAGTAAGCCCTGTTTTCTTTATAGGCTGTATGGCATTCCGCAAAGTATTTCAATTTGTGCGTATGGCAAAATGTCAGAGCCGCAGGGAAATCAATGCAAAAAATGAGGCTGTAATTTTGCGTTAATAAATAATCGAAGTTGATGATTTTGACATCGACATTTTTACAGTCCGAGAGTGCGGCGGTGATCGCCTTCGCCGCACCGGAATCATGAGTAAAAAGAAGGTCAATCTGATAGGTGCCTATATCGTTTAATAAACGGGCACGGGTGAGCATGACTTTCTCAACACCGCCATGCGTCGCCCAAGGATAGATAAATGCTATTTTACGAAGCATATAACTCCCTAATTCCTTTTCTTTTCAGGGTGTTCAACTCCATTTCTTCGAATCGGGCTGCCCAAGTGGTTTCTTGCAAGAAGGTTTCCAACTCGTCAGAGTGGCGCTCGCTATTGATTGTTTTCTCAAACAGATCGACAACGTCGCTGCCGTCAGAGAAATAGGTCATCGGATAGCGTTTAATATGCTCAATGCCGGTCACTAGAGTTGGTAAGCCAAAATAGAGGTACTCATAAATTTTGATCGGATCTACCGCTTGAGCCAGCTCGCCACTTTTGAATGGAATTAGGCCGATCGACCATTCTTTGACATATTGATGAAGGTCTTTTGGCATTACTTTGCCCACCAGTGTGATGTTAGCAATATTTTTCGCTTTATTGACCACCCACTCAGGCTCACCGTAACCAATGATCTCGAAGTGATATTGTGGGAATTGTTCAGCTAATTTAAATACGATATCCCAGTCGAACCACGAGTCCGTTAGATGGCCGAAATAGCCCACTTTGTTGCCGTTGTCTTTCGCTATATTACGTGTATCGCCCAAGACCTTCTCGGAATAGCCATTACCGACTACTTCAATATCACTGCGAAGATAAGCAAATTTGTCACGCAGTGATGGAGCAACGCCACAGACGTAATCGCTTTGTAGAATGAGGGTTTCTTCAATCTCTTTCTGGTACCAAGGAGCTTGTCCGACCTTATGGAAGCATTCCCATTCATCCATAATGTCATAGATGATGTTGCAGCCTTGCGCTCTAAACTCATAGAGCGGAGTGAGGAAGACTTTCGCCGGCATCGTGATGACAAAGAACGCGGTTTTGTCATGCAGATGACACTGACGGGTGTATTTCACAAAATCATACAGCGGAACCTGATAGACATTGTTCCAGACTTGCGAACAACCTTTCGACAACGTTTCCTGTGGCGTCCATTGCCAGGCGATAAAGATAACCTGATAGCCTTTTTCCGAGAAATATTTTGCCGCGTTGATTGGCCGTTGGTTCACCAGCTCATCGAATTCGAAGCTGCATGGAATGAAGACGACTTTCTCTGATTGGTTTACCGCTGCGACCCAGTCTGGAATGTCTTCAGGGGCAGAGGTATCCGTCATCGCGCTATTGCAAGCGTGCTCGAAGTGTTTTTGAACGTAACGGTGCCGCTGGGTCTGTAGTTTTAGCCTGACAGACTCAGGCAGTCTCCAATAAAGAGTTTTGGCCAGTTCATAGCGTTTGTCCGCTCTGGTCAGTGATTGAACGGCAACCTGAACCAAATATCGAAGTTTTTGCCCTGCACTCGGTGCAACCGCGTGAGGCAAAGTTCTGAAATAGTCTTCTTGTTTTGCCGCTACCGATGTCAGGAGTTGTACTAACGATTTAACGTCATTCTGCAAAGAGAGATTCTGTTCTTCCAACGCAGCTAACTTGGCGATGACATCATTCCCTGAACTTGCTGCATTAGCATTAACAGGGGTGTCCAGGGGAGCCTGGCTCGCTTTATCTTCCATTTTGACGGTCTCTTTCACGCTATCATCATGAGCGTTGATCTTGATACTGTTGGCGATCAGTTGGTTTGCTAGCGTTTTAAATATAGCGACAGTAAAGGCATTCGCGATCAAAAAACTTTCGTTTTCCTGTGATGATGGTGCCTTACACAGCTGCTGGTAGAGTTGCAGCGAATCACCGTTGTCGTATCGCTCTTTGTCCGGGAGAACCATATTCTCGAGGATTTGGCTCCAACGGCCATCGCTCTGGTATTCAATAAGCAAGTCTGGGGGCAGGGGACGAGCGGTGGCAAATTGCTCTTGAAGCACATCTTCTTCGGCATTGGCCAGATTTCTGCCTGAGAAATTACAGTAAGCGGCATGTTTAAAGGTTTCATCGTCCAGAATGCCTTTAATGCCGTCGTAGCCAACCAGACACACCGGAAGCTGGCTAATGCCGGCTTCCAGTACTCCGCGGCCCATGCCGGCAAACCCCGCGTATTGCGGCATGACGGAAGGGATGTCACTGACAACGCCTTTGAAACCAACCCATTCGTTGAAGTTATTATCGCTAACGTAGGTTTTTATAGTGTCTTCATCACTACCGGTACCGTAAATATCAATACCATGAATCATTTGGCAGCGGCTGGCGAAGTCAATGAACTTCATAATCCCTGCGGATTTATCCTCATCCAGCCTGCTGGCGATAAGCCATCTTTTCTCAACAGTCTCATCCGTGATAGCGGGATGCGTTTGGGCGGTGTCTATCAGGTTAGGAACGATCATCACCGAGGGGTGGTCTATGATCTCCGCCAATTGATCCGCCGTTTCCTGCGAAACGCAAAATATGGTATGTAGCGTTTTGAGAAAATAAATGGCCAACGCCTGATTATAAATATTCCGAGTAAAATGCTGCAGCGACAGAGGGCCGTGCAATGTTAATAGCGACGGTATTTTTTCGCAGTCTGCGGCGATAACGGCAGGGAAAATGCAGTCAAAAGGATGCACATGAATGACATCGATGCCTTTTTCTTTGATAACCTGTCGTATCAGGTCTACGCCTTGAACGAGTTGTTCGATAGAGCCGTTGCTTAAATGAATATTTTCATGGCACGAGCTCAACCCGTCAGGGAGTAATGACGGGTCTGCGACAACGGCGTACATAAGATGAACCTGGTAACCGTGGGCGACCAGATCCTTTACCTGAGTGTTGATATAGGTTTCCAACCCACCGATTGAGTAATACTGAGTTATGATAAGTATTGATTTATTCATGCTCTCCTGACCACTTTTCGAGTGATAAAGAAACAGGCAATGCGGCAATACCTGACATTGTCGTGCGAGGCTCTATAACCTTAAGGACGATCACGTCGGTTTTCTTATCAAGATAGGACATATCGGCGTGGCTGATGGCGTTGGCGATAGCGAGTGAAATAAAATAGCTGCCTTCGCACAGTGCCAGGTCAAGTTCAAACGTTGCCCTAAGAACATCTCCGCCTTTGGCGTTATGCATATTCTTCTTATGGTATAAGGTGCTGGTGCCAAATACCGTAATACCTTCAACGGTCTTAATGACCAAGCCGGCTTGCAGCTCTTCTATCGGCCCAAATACGCTGATATCGAAGCTGATGATGGCTTTTTCACCTACGCGGAATAGATCGCAAGGCTGATCGTGGGCATCTTTGATGATCCAACTTTCAATAAGGGCACCGCTGGTCAGTTCGCTTTCAGCTTGTATCTCGGCTTGTTCCGCGATGGAGGCCTCATGGGCGGCGGCGACGCCGTCCTGGCTTTCTTTCAGGGGCGCGTTGATGGACTGATTGGTGTTTTTAGCAATGTTGTTCAGATAGCGCAGGTAAGTTTTTTCATCTGAGTACAGCAGGGCATGGTATTGGTCGATGATTTCTTTGGCACTGCCAATGGCTTCTACCCGGCCTTTTCGCAACAAAATGGCTCGCTGGCAAAACTTCTCCACGGTCGACGTGGAATGCGTCACCAGGATGATTGAACACCCTTGCGCGCGCAGCGATTCGATATAATCGAAGCATTTGCGTTGGAATTTCTCATCACCGACCGACAGCGCTTCGTCTACGATGAGCACTTCGGGCTTAATGCAAGCCTGAACGGCGAAGGCCAAACGCACATACATCCCGCTGGAGTAGGTTTTGACCGGCTGATCGATATGTTCGCCTATGTCGGCAAAGGCTTCGATCTCAGGGAATTTCTGTTCCATTTCACTGTGCGTCATACCAAGAATGATGCCGCTCAGATAAACGTTTTCACGGCCGGTAAACTCAGGATTGAAGCCAGCGCCGAGTTCCAGCAGCGCAGCCAGTTTGCCATTGACCTCAACGCTGCCCGAGGTGGCTGTCAAGGTGCCGGCAATAATTTGCAGCAGGGTACTTTTGCCTTCGCCATTACGGCCCAAAATGCCAAGCGTTTCACCGCGCTTAACGTCAAAAGAAACGCCGTTTAGCGCCCAGAACTCTTTGAAGAATGTACGGCGGCCTAAAGAAAGCATTTGGTACAAACGATGCTTAGGATTTGCATACATTTCAAAGCGTTTCGAAATATTTTTGACTGAAATTGCGAATTCAGATGACATCAGCAAACCCTTTACGCGTGAACATAAACCAACCATAACCTAACAGCATGATGACGAAAGAGATAAGGGTGTAAATGCCCCAGCTCCCCCAGGCGATATTTTTGCCCAGCATCATGCAATCCCTCGCTTGCTCAATGACATAAGTCAATGGACTGAGTTGCATGAAGATGTGATATGCGTCAGGCAACATGGAGATCGGATAGAAGATCGGCGAAAGATACATCAGAATCATGGTAAGCACGCCAATAACCTGAGCGATATCTTTCAAGTAAACGCCAAGCGAAGAAAGGAACCAGGATACGCCCAGAACCATCATAAGGAACGGTGCGATGATGACGGGTAGCCATAGAATGTGCCACGTAGGGATCCCTACGATAGCGACATAGAACAGCAACCAAACGACGAAGTTAATCACCATTTGGAATAAAGCTGTGCAGAGTGAAACAATGGGGAGTGTTTCAACCGGGAAGACAACCTTTTTGACGTAGTTGACGTTACTGACGATCAAATAGGGAGCGCGGTTAATGCATTCAGAAAAAAGCCCGAAGAAAATCAAACCGATGAATAATGCTAACGCAAATTCTCCTTTGGAATCGACTCCAGCACTCCAGCGAATTTTGAATACAACGCTGAAAACGAAGGTATAAATCACCATCATCAATACTGGGTTAATAAACGACCAAAGAAGCCCGATAAATGACCCTTTGTATTTACTGCCGATTTCCCGTTTAGAAAGTGAAATAACAAGATTCTTATTGGTGGCAAGTGTATGAAGACACCGATAAAAAGTCTTAACAAGAATAGAGAAAATATTCATTTAACACCTAGGCTATTGATTAACTTTTTTGACGTCATGGTTTAACTTTCTTCGCAATATAATCATGTAGAACGGATGCGTTATTGATATGACGGAGGGTGTGAAAATAGCTATAGGGCTAAACACACGTTTCCGTAAGCACTCCATGGAAAATACGCCAACATTTTCTCTCGGAGATTTTCACATCGTAAACAGAATCTGTTTCATTCCCGCGCAACCTGCATGGTATTACCGCGGGCTATTGTCCAGCGTGTTTCTATCTTACTGTAATGCCGGGGAACATATTAGTGATATATAAGATTTTCTTCTGTTTTTCGATGCGTTCACTTCGGCAAAAAAACACCGCATTTCTCGATGAAACAGAAGTGAACACTGAATTCCCTGCATACAGATTGCCTGATTTTTAGGCTGGACATTGCTCTGCATAAGCGTTTTCAGCCTAAAAAAGCACGCTACCGCCCTTGGTAAGCGAGAACCAATAGAGGGTGGGGTTGTCAGTTTTCATTTATATGCTGAAACTATTTTCAGCAAAAATAGGCTAGAAAACCTTTATTATCCTACCACCAAATCACTTGTAATGCCTCTGGATTTTCAGGGTTTCAGTCTGTTCCTAGTAACCAGTGGTGACATATTCAAATGAGATATGTGCAATTGCTAGGAATTGTAGGATTACAGGCCAAAATGCAAGCGTGGCGCGTCATTGGATGGTTTCTTCCGAGGGTATGGAGCAGGTTCGGCGATGCGGTATCCTCATCTTGGTCCACATATTCTGGTTGATTTTTAACCGTTGACATGATGCGGCAGACCGCACATCCGAACCTTTTCTTTTCTGCAATGTTACCGGTAATGTAGCAATGAGCTCAGGGCGTATACAGAACTGCCAACTGTGCGTGATTTTGTAAAGATTGTTATGGCTGCGATAGGTACATGCTTAGGAATAATCATGTACAATAAAGCAATGCATCCCTACTATGTTGTATAACTATATGATTACAATGTAGTAATTATCTCAGACAGGAGTTCCTAAATGTCCAAGCAACAAATCGGCGTTGTCGGCATGGCGGTAATGGGCCGCAACCTCGCGCTGAACATCGAGAGCCGTGGTTACACCGTTTCCATTTTCAACCGTTCTGGCGACAAGACTGACGAAGTGATCGCTGAGAACCCGGGCAAAAACCTGGCGCCGTATTACACCGTTGAAGAGTTTGTTGAATCGCTGGAAAAACCACGCCGCATCCTGCTGATGGTGAAAGCGGGCGAAGCGACGGATAAAACCATTGCCTCGCTGACTCCGCACCTGGACAAGGGCGATATCCTGATCGATGGCGGCAACACCTACTATCAGGACACCATCCGTCGTAACCGCGAACTGTCCGACCAGGGCTTCAATTTCATCGGCACCGGCGTTTCCGGCGGTGAAGAGGGCGCGCTGAAAGGGCCTTCCATCATGCCTGGCGGCCAGAAAGAAGCTTACGAGCTGGTAGCGCCGATCCTGGAGAAAATCGCTGCGGTTGCGGAAGGCGAGCCTTGCGTGACTTATATCGGCGCTGACGGTGCTGGCCACTATGTGAAGATGGTGCACAACGGCATCGAATACGGCGACATGCAGCTGATTGCCGAAGCCTATTCTCTGCTGAAGCAGGCGCTGAACCTGAGCAACGAGCAGCTGGCCGAAACCTTCGCCGAGTGGAACAAGGGTGAGCTGAACAGCTACCTGATCGACATCACCAAAGACATCTTCACCAAGAAAGACGAAGAGGGTAAATACCTGGTCGATGTGATCCTGGACGAAGCCGCCAACAAAGGCACCGGCAAGTGGACCAGCCAGAGCTCGCTGGATCTGGGCGAACCGCTGTCGCTGATCACCGAATCGGTGTTCGCACGCTACCTGTCCTCGCTGAAAGATCAGCGCGTTGCCGCGTCTAAAGTGCTGACCGGGCCGAAAGTGGCGCCGTTCACCGGCGACAAAGCCGAGTTCATCGAGAAAGTGCGCCGCGCGCTGTATTTGGGCAAGATCGTATCCTACGCGCAGGGCTTCTCTCAGCTGAAAGCCGCGTCCAAAGAAAACAACTGGGATCTGCACTACGGCGAAATCGCCAAGATCTTCCGCGCCGGTTGCATCATCCGTGCCCAGTTCCTGCAGAAGATCACCGACGCTTACGCAGCGGATGCCGATATCGCCAACCTGCTGCTGGCGCCATACTTCAAGCAAATTGCCGACGAGTACCAGCAGGCGCTGCGCGACGTGGTGGCCTATGCCGTGCAGAACGGTATCCCTACGCCAACCTTCTCCGCCGCGATCGCTTACTACGACAGCTACCGTTCAGCGGTGCTGCCGGCTAACCTGATCCAGGCGCAGCGCGACTATTTCGGTGCGCACACCTACAAACGCATCGACAAGGAAGGCGTGTTCCATACCGAATGGATGGAATAAGCCCACTCGTTGAGCGATAAAAAAAGCCGCCGAGGTTAACGCCCGGCGGCTTTTTTATTGCGCGTGATTTAATGTCACGCTTTTTTCTGATGCCGCTCGCGCAGCCGGCCGATCACCGCGCTCAGATCCAAATCCTGGTCCTGCAGCAACACCAGCAGGTGATAGATCAGATCCGAGGCCTCGTTGGTCAGCTCTTCGCGATCGTTGACCGTGGCGGCCAGCGCGGTTTCCACGCCTTCTTCCCCGACCTTCTGCGCGATGCGTTTGGTGCCGCTGGCGTACAGGCTGGCGGTGTATGAGCTGTCCGGGCTGGCATGCTTGCGCTCCGCCAACAGCTGTTCCAGCTGATAGAGGAACGTCCAGTCGCTGGCGGCCGGATGGAAGCAGCTGCTGTTGCCCAGGTGGCAGGTCGGGCCGATCGGGTTGGCCAATACCAGCAGCGTGTCGTTATCGCAGTCCGGCGTGATGCTGACCACCTTGAGGAAGTGGCCGGAACTTTCGCCTTTGGTCCACAGGCGCTGCTTGGTGCGCGAAAAGAAGGTGACATTGCCGCTCTGCTCGGTGGTCGCCAGCGCTTCCGGCGTCATGTAACCCAGCATCAGCACTTCGCCGGAAATGGCGTGTTGCACGATGGCCGGCATCAGGCCGTCGGTTTTCTCCCAGTCCAGCTGGTTTCTCTGTTGTTCTGTCAGCACACGCGAATCTCCACGCCTTGTTCGACCAGGAACCTTTTCAGTTCGCCGATATTGATGATTTGTTTGTGGAACACCGATGCCGCCAGCGCGCCGTCGACGTCCGCATCGCGGAACGCTTCCAGGAAGTGCTCCATCGTGCCCGCGCCGCCGGAGGCGATCAGCGGCACTTTGCAGACCTCGCGCACCCGACGCAGCTGCTGCAGATCGTAACCGTTGCGCACGCCGTCCTGGTTCATCATGTTCAGCACGATCTCACCGGCGCCGCGGCGCTGCACTTCCTGCACCCAGTCGAGGGTTTCCCACTGGGTGACGCGGGTGCGGCTCTCGTCGCCGGTATATTGATTGACGTGGTATTTGCCGGTTTCACTGTCGAACCAGGTATCGATGCCCACCACGATGCACTGCACGCCAAAGCGATCCGCCAGACGGCTAATCAGGTCGGGATCGGCCAGCGCCGGTGAGTTGATGGAGATTTTGTCGGCGCCGAAAGACAGGATCTGGCTGGCGTCCTCGGCGCTTTTAATGCCGCCGGCGACGCAGAACGGAATATCAATCACCTCCGCCACGCGCGACACCCAGCTTTTGTCCACCACCCGGCCGTCGCTCGAGGCGGTGATATCGTAAAACACCAGCTCGTCCGCGCCTTCTTGCGCATAGCGCTGCGCCAGCGGCACGATGTCGCCGATGATTTCGTGGTTGCGGAACTGCACGCCTTTCACCACTTGCCCGTCTTTAACATCCAGACACGGGATTATCCGTTTTGCCAGCATGCAATCGCCTCCTCAACGCTAAATTTACCTTCCAGCAGGGCGCGCCCGACGATCACGCCGGCAACGCCGCTGCCGCGCAACTGGGCGATGTCGTCCAGATTGCCGATGCCGCCCGAGGCCTGGAAGGCCACTTGCGGATAGCGGCGGCTGATCTCCTGATACAGCGCCACGTTGGAACCGGCCAGCGTGCCGTCGCGCGAAATGTCGGTGCACAGCACGTGTTTCAGCCCGTAGGGCAGGAACTGCTCTACCACCTGTTCCAGCGTGGCGTCGGAATCTTCCTGCCAGCCGCTGATGGCCACGCGCTTCACGCCCTGCGCGTCGATGCGCACATCCAGCGCCAGCACCAGCGCGTCGGCGCCGTAGCGTTCGAACCAGCTTTGCACTAACTGCGGTTGTTTCACCGCGGTGGAGCCGATCACCACGCGCGTGGCGCCGGCCTCCAGCAGGGCGCTGACGTCTTGCTCGTTGCGGATGCCGCCGCCGACCTGCACCGGCACGTTAACCCCCGCCAACAGCTTGCGCAGCAGCGGGATCTGGCGCGCGGCCGGATCTTTGGCGCCGGTCAGATCGACCAGGTGCAGCACCTGGGCGCCCTGTTGTTGATAGTCCTGCAGGCGCAGCAGCGGATCGTTGCCGTAGTCGCGCTGTTGGCCGTAATCGCCCTGATGCAAACGCACCACGTTGCCGTCGATCAAATCCAAAGCCGGAATAATCATGCTGCCTACATCTCCAGAAAGTTTTTCAACAGTTGCGCGCCGGCCGCTCCAGAACGTTCTGGATGAAACTGCACGCCGAAGAAGTTGTCTTTTTGCACGGCGGCGGTGAAGGGCTCGCCGTAGTTCGCCTGAGCGATGGTGCTGGGGCATATCGGCATCGCATAGCTGTGAACGAAATAGAAGTAGGCGCCGTCATCGATGCCGCGGAACAGATGGTGGCCCGCCTGCGCGGATACCTGGTTCCAACCCATGTGCGGCAGCGGCAGGCCGAAGTCGGTCATCTGCTTTACCGGCGTATCGATGAGGCCGAGCGTCGTTATGCCGCCGTTCTCTTCGCTGCTGGCCGCCAGCAGCTGCATACCGAGGCAGATGCCCAGCACCGGCTGAGTGCAGGCCCTGATCAGTTCGATCAGATCGCGTTCGCGCAGCTGATCCATCGCCGCCTGCGCGGTGCCGACGCCCGGCAGGAACAGCTTGTCGGCGCGCAGCACGATCTCCGGATCGCGGCTCACTTCCGGCTGATAGCCCAGGCGCCGCACCGCATAGGTGACGGAGGCCAGGTTGGCGCAGCCGGTATCCAAAATCACCACGTTCATCACAGCACTCCTTTCGAGCTCGGCAGGGTATTGCCCTCGACGCGGATCGCCTGGCGCAGCGTGCGGCCAAACACTTTGAACAGGCTTTCGACCCGGTGGTGGTCGTTTTTGCCTTTGGTCTTCAGGTGCAGCGTGCAACCCATGGTGTAGGAGAGCGAGCGGAAGAAGTGCTCGACCATTTCGGTGCTGAGATCGCCGACGCGCTGATAGTTGAACTCGGCCTTGTACTCCAGGTGCGGGCGGCCGGAGATATCCAGCGCGCAGCGCGCCAGACACTCGTCCATCGGCAGCACGAAGCCGAAGCGGGCAATGCCGCGCTTGTCGCCCAGCGCCTTGTTCAACGCTTCGCCCAGCGCCAGGCCGGTGTCCTCTACGGTGTGGTGATCGTCGATATACAGGTCGCCTTTGACGTCGATCTCCATGCGGAAGCCGCCGTGGGTGGCGATCTGATCCAGCATGTGGTCGAAGAAGCCGACGCCGGTTTTGATTTTGCTGCCGCCTTCGCGATCCAGCCAGACGTTGACATCGATCTGCGTCTCTTTGGTCACGCGGTTAACCCGCGCATGACGGTCGCGCAGGGTCAGCTGGCGCACGATCTCTTTCCAACCCAGCACGCCGCGCTGGTAGCGCAGCCCCTGAATGCCCATGTTTTCTGCCAGCTGCACGTCGGTCGGCCGATCGCCGATCACGTAGCTGTGGGCGGTATCGAGCACGCCGGGTTCGAGGTAACCCTTCACCAGCGCGGTCTTCGGCTTGCGGCAGTCGCAGTTGTCCGCCGGCAGGTGCGGGCAGATCAACACATCGGCGAACTGAATGCCCTGCGAGCTGAGGATCTGCATCATCAGGTTGTGCGGCGGATCGAAGGTTTCCTGCGGGAAACTGGCGGTGCCGAGCCCATCCTGATTGGTGATCATCACCAGCTGATACCCCGCCTGTTGCAGCGCCAGCAAGGAAGGGATCACGTCTGGCTCGAGCGCCAGCTTGTCCAGGCGGTCAACCTGGAAATCTTCCGGTGGCTCGGCGATCAGCGTGCCGTCACGATCGATAAAGAGGATTTTTTGGCTCACATTGGCTCCTGGCGAGTCTGGTTGGCACCGGGCAGGGTGGACAAGGCGTCCACCACGCGTTGACATTCGTCGCGGGTGCCTATGGTGATGCGCAGGCAGCCGGACAACCCGGGCTGTTTGTTTTGGTCTCGTAAGATAATGCCCTGATCCCACAAGCTTTTAAACACATTACTTGAGGCGGTGAAGCGGGCCAGCAGGTAATTGCTGTCGCTGGCGAAAACCTGCTCGACGCAGGCGCATTTCTCCAGCTGTTGCTGCAGCCAGCTGCGGGTGGCGGCGATGTCGGTGACGCGCTGACGCATGGTGCGGATGCCTTCTTCGCTCAGCGCCTGCGCGGCGATATCCGCCACCGGCGTCGAGAGCGGGTAAGGCGCGATCACCTTCAGCAGCAGGGCGATCAGATCTTCGTTGGCGAGCGTAAAGCCGCAGCGCAGGCCGGCCAGCGCAAAGGCCTTCGACAGCGTGCGCAGAATAGCCAGGTGCGGATAGTCGCTCAGCCACCCGGCCACCGAGGCCTGCGGGCAAAACTCGATATAGGCTTCGTCCACCGCGACGATCGCTTTGCCTTTGGCCAGCTCCAACAGGCTGCGCAGAGAGTCCGGGTCAATCAGGTTACCGGTCGGGTTGTTCGGGCTGCAGACGTAGATCAGTTTCACGTTGTCCAGGCTGTCCGCGATGGCCGGCAGATCCAGCTGCCAGTCCTCTTTGGCGGCTACGGTGCGGCGCTCCACGCCAAAGGTTTCGGCGCTGACGGCGTACATGCCGTAGGTCGGCGGGCAGAACAGAATGGCGTCTTTGCCCGGCTCGCAGAAGGCGCGGATCAGCAGCTCAATGCCTTCATCGGCGCCGCGGCTGACCAGCACCTGCTCTTTCTTGACCCCGGCATAGGCGGCGTAGCGTTCGATCACCTGCGCCGGCTGGCACTCCGGATAGCGGTTGAAGGTTTGCGCGGTCAGCTGGAATTCCGGGGCGATCGGGTATTCGTTGGCGTTCAGCCATACGTCGCCCTTGCCGCCGAGGCGGCGCGCTGATTGATAAGGGGTCAGCTCGCGAACGTTGGCGCGCGCCAGTTTTTCGATGCTCATGCTTGTTCCTTCAGGGCGGCGACGCGCAGGGTCACGGCGTTCTTGTGGGCGATCAGCTGCTCGGCGGCAGCCAGCGTCTCGATGGTGGCGGCCAGGTTGCTGAAGCCCTGCGGCGTCAGCTCCTGCACCGTCATGCGTTTTTGGAAATCGGCCAGCCCAAGGCTTGAGCAGGTGGCGGTGTAGCCGTAGGTCGGCAGCACATGGTTGGTGCCGGAGGCGTAATCGCCGGCGGACTCCGGCGACCAGTCGCCGAGGAACACCGAACCGGCGCTGGTGATGCTTTCCACCAGATCGCGCGCATTGCGGGTCTGAATGATCAGGTGCTCCGGGCCGTAACGGTTGCTGATGGCCACGCACTCCGGCAGATCGCGCGCCACGATCAGGCGGCTGCTCGCCAGCGCCTGGCGGGCGGTCTCGGCACGCGGCAGCTCGGCCAGCTGGCTTTCCACCGCGTCGGCCACCGCCTGCGCCATCGCCGCGTCCGGCGTCAGCAGGATCACCTGCGAATCCGGGCCGTGCTCGGCCTGCGACAGCAGATCGGAAGCGACAAACGCCGGGGTGGCGCCGGCGTCGGCGATCACCAGCACTTCTGAAGGACCGGCCGGCATGTCGATGGCCGCGCCGTCAAGGCGCTGGCTGACCTGCCGCTTGGCTTCGGTCACGAAGGCGTTGCCCGGCCCGAAGATCTTCGCCACGCGCGGCACGCTTTCGGTGCCGAACGCCAGGGCGGCGATCGCCTGCGCGCCCCCGACCTGAAACACTTCCTGCACGCCGCACAGCTGCGCCGCATACAGGATCTCATCGGCGATCGGCGGCGGCGAGCACAGCACTACCCGGCGGCAGCCGGCGATGCGCGCCGGCGTCGCCAGCATCAGCACGGTGGAGAACAGCGGCGCCGATCCGCCGGGAATATACAGGCCCACCGAGTCGATTGGGCGGGTCACCTGCTGGCAGCGCACGCCCGGTTGCGTTTCGACGTCCACCGGCGGCAGTCGCTGCGCGTTGTGGAAGGTTTCCACGTTGGCGACGGCCACCGCCATCGCCTGTTTGATGTCGTCGCCCAACCGCGCGGCGGCGGCGGCGATCTGCTCGGCGCTGACGCGCAGCGCCGAGACTTCCGCCTTGTCGAAACGGGCGCTGTAGTCGCGCAACGCCCGATCGCCGTTGGCCTTCACGTTGTCGAGGATCTCGTTGACCGTGCGGGTGATGCTGTCAGAAGCGGCGATCGCCGGACGCATCAGCAGCTCGGCCTGGCGTTCGGCGCTGCACGTCGCCCAATCGATCGGCGTGTTGAAGGTCGACATGGCGTTACTCCATCATCTTTTCAATCGGCAGCACCAGAATCGAGCTGGCGCCGAGCGCTTTCAGTTTTTCCATGGTTTCCCAGAACAGGGTTTCGCTGCTGACCATGTGCATCGCCACGCGGTTCTGCGCGCCGGCCAGCGGCAGAATGGTCGGGCGTTCGGCGCCCGGCAGCAGCGCGACGATCTCGTCCAGTTTCTCGCTCGGCGCGTGCAGCATGATATATTTGGATTCGCGCGCCTGGATCACGCCCTGAATGCGGGTCATCAGGCGGTCAATCAGCTGCTGTTTGGCTTCAGGCATTTCGCCGTCGCGCTGGATCAGGCAAGCTTTGGAGCGGTAGATCACCTCCACTTCGCGCAGGCCGTTGGCCTCCAGCGTGGCGCCGGTAGAGACCAGATCGCAGATGGCGTCGGCCAGGCCGGCGCGCGGCGCCACTTCCACCGAGCCGTTCAGCAGGCAAGATTTGAAGCGCACGCCCTGTTTGTCGAGGTATTGCTTCAGCAGGTGCGGGTAAGAAGTGGCGATGCGGGCGTCCTGCAGGCTTTGCGGGCCGGCGTATTCGGCGTCGAGCGGGGTGGCCAGCGACAGGCGGCAGCCGCCGAAATCGAGGCGGCGCAGGGTGAAGTAGCGCGGGTCTTCACCCTGTGCGCGGCGGCTGAGCAGCTCTTCTTCCAGCACGTTCTCGCCGATGATGCCGAGATCGACCACGCCGTCCATCACCAGACCCGGAATGTCGTCGTCGCGCACGCGCAGGATATCGATCGGCATGTTTTCGGCGAAGGCGATCAGACGCTGCTGCTGCAGGTTAATCTTGATGCCGCAGCGCGCCAGCAATTCCTGGGATTCATCGCTCAGGCGGCCCGACTTCTGCATTGCGATCCGTAAACGTGTCTTGTCCAGCATGGTAACCTCTGTTTAATCTGTAATTTTATGAATTTATTGTAAAAACTATTCTTTTCTGTCTGTCCGGAGCCAAAAAAAAACCCTCGGAAGAAATCTTCCGAGGGCTCTCTCTTGCGTTCTGCGCGCCACTGGAAGATTAACAAACCGTCTTCCAGCACACATCGCCTGAAAGACTAGTCAGGGTGATGGTGATGATGGTGGTTGAACTGAACGCGTGTCATGGTGTTTTCTCTCAGCAAAAGTCGGTAAAAAACCGTATGGCAATTAAGCTAAACTATCCGCTGTCCGCCGTGCAACTCTTTTTTATCGTCATAAATTTAATTTATTGAAACAGGTTGAGTTATTAGCCACACACGGCTTTACCTAACCTTAAGCCGGTCAGATTGTATCGCCGCGCGCAGTGGCGTAGCCTTAAGGGCAGGGCGCTGCGATCTTCAGGAGAGGAAGAGGATGAAAAAGGTAGCCATTATTGGTCTGGGTTGGTTGGGCATGCCGCTGGCGTTGTCGCTGATGGGCCGCGGGTACGACGTGGTCGGCAGCAAAACCACGCCGGACGGCGTCGAGGCCGCGCGGATGAGCGGCATCGAATGTTATCAGTTGGAGCTGACGCCGGAATTGATCTGCGATCCGGACGATCTGGCGTCGTTGCTGCGCGTGGATGCGCTGGTGGTCACGCTGCCCGCGCGCCGCACCGTCGAAGGCAGCGAGAATTATTTCAATGCGGTGCGCATGCTGGTGGACAGCGCAATGGCTTTCGGCGTGCCGCGGGTGATCTTCACCAGTTCCACCTCGGTGTATGGCGAAACCGCCGGCACGCTGCGCGAAGAGTCGCCGCTGCGGCCGGTCTCGCCGTCCGGCCGGGTATTGGCCGAGCTGGAGCGCTGGCTGCACGAGCTGCCGAATACCTCGGTGGACATTCTGCGCCTGGCGGGGCTGGTGGGCGCCGATCGCCACCCAGGCCGCTTCCTGGCGGGAAAGCTCGATGTGAAGGGGGGCTCGCAGGGGGTGAATCTGGTGCATCAGGACGACGTCATCGCCGCCATCCAACTGCTGCTCAAGCTGCCCAAGGGCGGCCACGTGTACAACCTGTGCGCGCCGCGTCATCCGGCCAAGCGCGATTTCTATCCGGCCCTGGCCGAGCAGTTGCACCTGGAGCCGCCGCAGTTTGCCGACGAAGCGGAACAGGATGAGCGGCTGGTGGACGGCAACCGCATCTGCAACGAGCTGGGTTTTGAATACCAGTATCCCGATCCGGCGCGCATGCCGGTCAGTTAACGTCCGTCAGGCCCCGCACATGCGGGGCTTTTTTTCGCCGGCGCGCGCCAAATCCTCCAACAGCGCGTTCAACGCCTCGTCGGGTTGGACGGGGCGGCTGACCAGGCTGAGCGTGGCGCGGTAAGAGAGCGCTGCGCCGCCCAACTGCCGCAGCAGCCCTTGCTCCACCCAGCGCGCCGCATAGTGGGTGGGCAGATAACCGAGACAGGTGCCGCTCAGCACCAGATGGGCGACGCTCTCCATGTGGTGGGCCACCGCGGCCAGATGCGGCGGGGCGATCGGGCACAGCTGGTGCGCCAGCAGGTAGCCGCGCTTGACCCAGCGCGCGTTTTCAATCTGCTTGCGCTCGGGTTCTTCCACCGCGAACAGCGGGTGATCCTCACTGCAATAGATCGCCTGCGTCTCCTCCAGCCACGGTTGATAACGCAACGCCTCCAACTGCTGGCCAAAGTAGCCGATGCCCAGATCGAGCTGCCGGTGCAGCAGCCCTTGTTCAATCTCGTTCGGTGAACAGATGCGGCACTGCAATTGCACGTCCTGGTGGCGCCGCTGAAAGTGCTTGATGGCCTGACTGAACGGGTTGCCCGGCAGTGAAACCAGGTTATCCACCAGACCGATTTGCAGATCGCCGGTCAGCAGGCCGTTCAGCGACTGGCTGACCCGGGTGAAGTCGCGGGCGGCGTTGAACAAGGAGCGGCAGGCGATCAGCATGCGTTCCCCTTTTGGCGTCAGCCGGAAGCCGGAGCGCCCGCGCTGGCACAGGCGAAAACCCAGTCGCGTTTCCAGCGAGGCCAGATGGGTGCTGATGGTAGATTGGTTCATCAGCAGCGTTTCCTGTGCGGCGCTGACGCCCTGGGCTTCCGCCACCGCGACGAACACCCGCAACAGCTTCAGATCGATATCGCTTAGGTTAGTGAGCATCGCCCCCTCCGCAGAACGTCGGCCGCTTAACCCATTTTTAACATCGAAGAAATAGGCGCGGCGCTGAAGATATGGCCTTTCTTATGGCATGAGATTGAAATAAAAATCAACGCTTCAATGGGTTAGTTACATCGTGTTTTTCGATGTTTACATGCAAAAGCGGGAATGGTAGCCGGTGCGGTCAACGGGGTAGTCTGCGAATGTTGCTTAAATGTTTCAATTTATCGCAAGCCCAAGACAAGGAAACGCCATGCTGAACCAACCCCAAAGCGGCAACGACATGCCGCGCTTTGCCGGTCTCCCCACCATGATGCGCCTGCCCGCCGCCGATCAGGCGCGTGGTCTGGACGCCGCCTTTGTCGGCATTCCTCTGGATATCGGCACCTCCAATCGCAGCGGCACCCGCTATGGCCCGCGCCAGATCCGCCAGGAGTCGGTGATGATCCGCCCCTACAACATGGGCACCGGCTCCGCCCCATTCGAACGGCTGCAGGTGGCCGATCTGGGGGACGTCGCCATTAACCCCTACAGCCTGGCGGACAGCGTACGGCGCATCGAGGCGGCTTACCGCGAGATCCTGGCGCACGGCTGCACGCCGTTGACGCTTGGTGGCGACCACACCCTGACGCTGCCGGTGCTGCGCGCCATCGCCCGCCGACATGGCCCGGTCGGGCTGATCCACGTCGATGCGCATTCCGACACCAACGAGGAGATGTTTGGCGAACAGCTGGCGCACGGCACCACCTTCCGCCGCGCGTTTGAGGAGGGGCTGCTGGCGCCGGAAAAAGTGGTGCAGATTGGTCTGCGCGGCAGCGGCTATGCGGCGGATGACTTCGATTGGTCACGGCGCCAGGGCTTTCGCGTGGTGCCGGCCGAAGCTTGCTGGCATCGGTCGCTGACGCCGCTGATGGCGGAGATCCGCGAGCAGATGGGCGATGCGCCGGTTTATCTCAGTTTCGATATCGACGGGCTGGATCCGGCCTTCGCGCCGGGCACCGGCACGCCGGAGGTCGGCGGACTGTCGGTTTGGCAAGGGCTGGAGATCGTGCGCGGCTGCCGTGGGCTGAACCTGATTGGCGGCGACGTGGTGGAGGTGTCGCCGCCTTACGATCGTTCCGGCAATACGGCGCTGCTGGCGGCCAATCTGCTGTTTGAAATGCTGTGCGTGCTGCCGGCCCGCTGAGGCCGTCGTACTGACCCTGCCGGCGGAGCGGTTGCGTCGGGCCCCCTGATAACAATAACAACGGAGTGGAGGTACCCATGAATCTCGATCTGCTGGTTGTGGTGATTTACTTTCTGGTGATAGGCGCGGTGGGGTGGATGGGCATTCGCCGCGCCAACTCCAAAGAGGCGTATCTGGTGGCCGGGCGCAACCTGGGGCCGGGGCTGTATCTGGGCACGCTGTCGGCGGTGGTGCTCGGCGGTGCGTCGACCATCGGCAGCGTCAAGCTCGGCTACACCTACGGCATCTCCGGCGTCTGGCTGTGCGGCGCGCTCGGGCTGGGCATTGTGGTGCTGAGTCTGGTGCTGGCCAAACCGCTGCTCAAACTGAAGCTGTATACCGTCAGCCAGGTGCTGTCGCGGCGGTATCACCCGGCGGCGCGGGTCACCAGCGGCGCGATCATGCTGGCGTATGACCTGATGGTGGCGGTGACCTCGATCATCGCCATTGGCAGCGTGATGCAGGTGATGTTCGGCCTGTCGTTCAGTGCGTCTATCCTGCTCGGCGGCGGGCTGGTGGTGCTGTATTCGACGCTGGGGGGCATGTGGTCGCTGACGCTGACCGACATCATTCAGTTCATCATCATGACCGTCGGCATGATGCTGGTGCTGATGCCGATGAGCATCGTCAAGGCCGGCGGCTGGGAGGCGTTCACCAGCCTGCTGCCCGCCGGTTACTACCAGCTGTCGTCGATCGGGCTGGATACCATTCTGGTGTTCTTCCTGATCTACTTCTTCGGCATTTTGATCGGTCAGGACATCTGGCAGCGGGTGTTCACCGCCCGTAGCGCCAATGTGGCGCGCTTCGCCGGGCTGGGGGCGGGCGTCTATTGCGTGCTGTATGGCGTGACCGGCGCGCTGATCGGCATGGCCGGCAAGATCGTGCTGCCGTCGCTCAGTAATACCGACGGCGCCTTCGCCGCCATCGCGCAGGCGGTGTTGCCGGTCGGCGTCAGCGGGCTGGTGGCCGCGGCGGCCCTGGCGGCGCTGATGTCCACCGCCAGCGCCTGCCTGCTGGCCTCTTCGACCATCGCACTGGAGGACGTGTTGCCGGCCATCCGGCGCAAACCTTCTGGCGGGCTGGCCGCCGGGCGCTTCACCACGCTTTTCATGGGCGCGGTCATGCTGGGGCTGGCGTTTGTGGTGCGCGACGTGCTGGCGGCGCTAACGCTGGCTTACAACCTGTTGGTGGGCGGCATGCTGATCCCGTTGGTGGGGGCTATCTTCTGGCCGCGCGCCACCAGCGCCGGCGCTATCGCCAGCATGCTGACCGGCAGCCTGTGCGTGGTGGGGCTGATGATCTGGCACGGCATCGACGCCAACAGCCCGATCTACGGCGGTCTGGTGGGCGGCGGCGTCGCCTTCGTGCTGGGCAGCCTGCTGAGCCGCCCGGCGCCGCAGCTGCAGACCCAAACCGAGCGTTGAAACGACGAGGTGGGACATGAACAATCGCAATGTGGCGCCACGCCCAAAAATTGAAGTGCGCTCGATAGACTATGTGCCCCGTCACGAGCGGCATGGCAAGGTTTGGCATCAGGCGCCGTTTTGGTTCACCGGTAATTTCGTTTTGACGACGATGGTGGTCGGTTTCACCGGCCCGGCGTTGGGGTTGGGCGCGCTTTATTCAATGCTGGCCATTGTCGTCGGCGTGGGGTTCGGCACGTTCTTCATGGCGTGTCATGCCAATCAGGGGCCGCGCATGGGGCTGCCACAGATGATCCAGTCGCGGGCCCAATTCGGCCTGCGTGGCGCCATCGTTCCCTTTGCCGCCGTGGTGTTTGTTTACATCGGTTTCAACGTGTTCAACGTTATTCTCGCGACCGATGCGATCAACACGGTATTGCCGGGTCATCGTCCGCCTTGGTATGCGTTGCTGATCGCGGTGGCCGTGCTGTTGGCGATCGTCGGCCACGATATGCTGCATGCGGTGCAGCGCTGGCTGACCTATGTGATGATGGCGGTGTTCGGCGTGCTGACGGTCGGTGCCGTGCTGTCGCTGCGGATGGACGCCGTCGTCGGCGCCGGGCATTTTTCGTGGGCGGCTTTTTTGATTCAGCTGTCGGCGGCCGCCGGCTACCAGATCAGCTACGCGGTGTATGTCTCCGACTACTCGCGCTATTTGCCGCATGAAACGCCGTCGGCCAACGTGATCTTTTGGACTTATCTGGGGGCGGCCGGATCGGCGCTTTGGCTGATGTCGCTGGGCGCGTTTCTGGCCTCAGCATTACCGGCTCCCGATGCGATCGGCAGCGTACAGGCGGTGGGGAATGGCATCTATCCGGGGTTCGGCACGCTGGCTGTGCTTTTCGCTGTGCCTTCGCTGGTCGGTATCATGGCGGTCAACTGTTATGGCGCAATGCTGACCAGCCTCAGCGCGATTGACGCGTTCCGTAAAGTGACGCCAACGTTGAAATTACGCATGGCCGGCATCGGCGTCGTCGCTCTGACGGTGTTCGCGGTGGCGTTGGCTATCCCGGCGAGCTATCTCGCCAGCTTCAATACCTTCGTGCTGCTGATGCTGTATTTCCTGGTGCCCTGGACGGCGGTGAATCTGATGGACTTTTACGTGGTGCGCAGCGGACATTACGCGATAGGTGAAATCTTCAACCCGGCGGGGATCTACGGCCGTTGGGGCGGCTCCGGTCTGACGGCCTACGCGATCGGCATGCTGGCGATGGTGCCGTTCATGACGTTGGGCTTTTACACCGGCCCCTTTGCTGTTTTACTGGGCGGCGCGGATATCGCTTTTCTGATCGGCTTGCTGGTGGCCGGGAGCGTTTATGTCGTCATGTGCCGAAAGCTCGATCTTGAAGCCGAACGGCGGGTGGCGTTGCGCTGCGAGGGATTATTGGAAGGAGAACGGGAGTGAAGGAAAAAATCAGCGTCGCATGCTGCCAGTTGGCGCTGCGGGTCGGGGAAGCGGAACATAATCGGGCGCTGTCCGCCCAGGCGATCCGCCGGGCAGCGCAGCGCGGCGCCAACGTCATCGTGTTGCCGGAGTTGGTGAACAGCGGCTACGTGCTGCGCGACAAGGCGGAGGCGCTGGCGTTGGCCGAGGCCGAAGACGGCCCTAGCCTCAGCCTGTGGTGTGCCCTGGCGAGTGAGCTGGATGTGGCGATCGTCGCCGGTTTTTGCGAGCGCCTGCCCGAGGGTGAGGTGGCCAACAGCGCGGCGTTGATCGATGCGCAGGGGGTGAGGGCTATTTATCGCAAAGCGCACCTGTGGCATGAAGAGAGTTTGATCTTTACCGCCGGCGATCGGCCGCCGCCGGTCGTCGAGACGCGTTTTGGCCGGTTGGCGGTGATGATCTGTTACGACCTCGAGTTTCCGGAGTGGGTGCGCTTGCCTGCGTTGGCCGGTGCTCAGCTGCTGTGCGCGCCGGTCAACTGGCCGCTGGCGCCGCGCCCGCAGGGCGAACGGCCGGCGGAGATGGTGAAGGCGCAGGCCAACGCCGCCGTCAATCGGCTGTTCATCGCGGTGTGCGATCGCTGCGAAACGGAGCGCGGCGTTGCGTGGATCGGCGGTTCGGTGATCGTCGACGCCGACGGCTATCCGTTGACGCAGAGCCTGACAGGCGAAGGCATGGTGCTGGCATCGATGGATATCGGCGTAGCCGATGACAAGCACATTGGCCGCCACAATCACGTGCATCGCGATCGGCGGCCGATGCTGTATTGAAGCGGCGGGGCGGTCGGTGGACCCGGCTGCTCCGCAGATCGTCTTCGCCGGTGGGGAAAATCCGCCGTTTGGGCGCTTACAGCCAGCCCGATTTCTTCAGTTTCTGATACAGGAAAATGCAGCCGACGGCGGTCACTCCCAGCGTGGCGTGATAGGCCCACGGGAACTTCAGTTCCGGCATGTCGGCGAAGTTCATCCCGTACAGGCTGAAGACCACCGTCGGGATGGCCAAAATCGCCCCCCAACCCGCCAGCCGTTTCACCACTTCGTTTTGTTTGACCGTCACCAGCGCCAGGTTGACGTGCATGGCGTTGGTCAGCATTTCGCGCATGTCGTCGATATTGCTGACCACCTGATGGGCGTGATCTTGCACGTCGCGCACGTAGGCGCGCAGCTCTTTCGGGATCACCTCTTCGTGCAGGCGGATCAGCTGGTTGCAGATTTCATCCATCGGCAGCGCGGCGTTGCGCAGCGCCAGCAGATGGCGGCGCAGGGTATAGACGTTCTCGATCGCCGCCTGATCGAACTCTGACTGAAACATGTTGGCTTCAATGTTCTCGATGGTGCTCTCGAAGCGCGCCACCACGCTGCGGTAGTTATCCACCACGAAGTCCAACACCGAATAGAGGGCGAAGCCCGGCCCGCGGCACATCTGCTTGTGGTTCTCTTCCGCCTTGGCGCGGATCGGCGCGTAACTGGGCGAAGCGCCGTGGCGCACCGTCACCAGAAAGTTTTTGCCGACGAAGAAGTGGGTTTCGCCATATTCGATTTCGTCGTGCTCGCCCCACTGCGCGGTTTTCACCACGATGAACAGCGAGTCGCCGTAGGTCTCCAGCTTCGGCCGCTGGTGCGCGCACAGCGCGTCTTCGATCGCCAAATCGTGCAGCCCGAACTCCTCCTGCACCTTGCGCATAAACGCCGGCTCCGGCTGCCTTAATCCCAGCCAGATGAAGGTGTCGGGCTGTTTGACCACCTCACTGATATCGTCGATGGTCACTTCGCCCAGCCGTTGGCCGGCTTTGTACGCTACACAGTTCACCACCATGCTTTTGCTGTCCATCCGTCCATCCATTAATCAGTCAGCGTTTTGGTAAGTAAATAACACTCATGTTCCACCGGATACTCTTTCAGCGTCATTTGCAGCTGATAACCGAGCTTTTCGTAGAACGGCCGCGCCTGAAAGCTGAAGGTGTCGAGGCGGGCGTAGCGGCAGCCGCGCGCCTGCGCCTCGCGTTCGGCGGCGCGCATCAACCGGCCGCCGAGGCCGCTGCCGCGTTGGGAGTCCGCCACCCACAGCCACTCGACGCTCAGCCAGTTGCCCCAGGTTTCGGCGGTCAGTCCGCCGATCACCGTGCCGGCCTCGTCGCGCGCATAGACGCTGAGCGGCTTGCGGTGACGGGCGTCGATATGCGGCAGGTTGTAAGCGCGCAGGCCTTGCCTGATCGCATCGAGGGTGTGTTCGTCAATCGCGTCGGTAACGGTAATGTCCATGATTCCTCCTGGGTGATGCGTTAACTTAAGCACACTGCGGCCAAAAGGCAACCTGTTGAAATGTAATGCAAACGACCGCGGCCGCTGAGTGGGCTACACTAAACGGGTCATTTCACCTCCAGGAGGATGCCATGCCCCGATTGACTTTGCTGGCCGGTTTGCTGCTGTGCAGCGGCCTACTGCACGCCGCGCCGACGGTCAGCCAACTGCAAGACGGCCTGGAACACCCGTGGTCGTTGGCCTTTTTGCCGGCGGAACAAGGCCTGCTTATCACCGAGCGGCCCGGCCGGCTGCGGCTGTGGCAGCAGGGCAAAGGCCTGTCGCCGCCGATCGCCGGCGTGCCGCAGGTTTACGCCGAGGGGCAGGGCGGCCTGCTGGAGGTGTTGCCGGCCCCCGACTTCGCCTCCAGCCGACGGGTGTATCTCAGCTTCGCCGAACCGGGCGAGGGCGGCAAAGCCGGCACGGCGGTCGGCTATGGCCGCCTGAGCGACGATGGCGCGCGGCTGGAAAACTTTAAGATGATCTTCCGTCAGCAGCCCAAGCTGTCGGTCGGCAATCACTTCGGCGGCAAATTGGCGTTTGATCGGCAAGGCTACCTGTTTATCACGCTGGGCGAAAACAATCAGCGGCCGACGGCGCAAGAGACCGACAAACTGCAGGGCAAACTGGTGCGGCTGACCGCCGAGGGCGCCGTGCCGCCGGACAACCCCTGGGTCGGCCAGGCAGGTAAACGCCCGGAGGTTTGGTCTTACGGCCATCGCAATCCGCAAGGGCTGGCGTTGAACCCGTGGAGTGGCGCAATCTGGGAGCATGAGCACGGCCCGCGCGGCGGCGATGAGCTCAACATCCCGCTGCCGGGTAAAAACTACGGCTGGCCGCTGGCCACCTACGGCATCAACTATTCCGGCCAGCCGATCCCCGAGGCGAAAGGGGAGCGGGTGCCCGGCACCGAACAACCGCTCCACTATTGGCGGGTTTCGCCCGGCCTCAGCGGCATGGCGTTCTATGATGGGCAGCGCTTCCCCGCCTGGCGGCACTCGCTGTTCATCGGCGCACTGGCGCAAAAGGCACTGATTCGCCTGACGCTGAAGGGGGACAAGGTGGTGGCGGAAGAGCGGCTTCTGGGCGATCGCGGCGAACGCATCCGCGAGGTGCGCAGCGGGCCGGATGGTTACCTGTATCTGCTGACGGACGAACGGGACGGCAAGCTGCTGAAGGTCGGGGCGTCGTAACGCCCCGCACGCGTCAGGTGAGTGCGCTCATCACGCCGCGCTGGTAGGCCGGGCGTGCGCGCAGTTGCTGATACCAGCGCTCCATGTTCGGCCGCGGGCGGCGGGCGATCGGCATTTCGAACCAGGCGTAGGCGAAGCTGCCGAGCGGGATATCGCCGAAACCGAACGCGCCGCCGGAGAGGTAAGGCTGGTGCGCCAGCGTCTGTTCGATGACGTCGAAGTGTTTTTCCAGCGTGGCGATCGCCGTTTCGATTTTCGCCATGTCGCGCAGCTCCGGCGCGGTGCGTATCAGGCCCCAAAAGACGATGGTGAAGGCCGGGACAATCGTCGAGGTGGTCCAGTCCATCCATTTCTCGGCGGCGGCGCGCGCCTGCAGATCTTGCGGATAGAACGTCGTGTCGCCGAATTTCGCCGCCAGGTAGCGCACGATGGTGTTGGACTCCCACAGCACGAAGTCATCGTCCTGCAGCAGCGGCACCAGGCCGTTCGGGTTCAACGCGCGGTAACTCTCTTCGTTGACTTTGCCGAACGCCCCGCCGGCGTTGATGTGGGTGTAGTTGAGCCCCAATTCGGCGGCGCACCACAGCACCTTCCTGACGTTGTTCGAATTCTCACGACCCCAAATGGTCAGCATGGGATAACTCCGTTAGCGGATAATAAGGCCCCTCTATACCTACGCCACAACGCGCTTTTTGTCACACCGCAGGGCACTTTTTGTCTGCCGCTCAGCGTTCCCAGCGGCACACTTCCCAGCCGCGCTCCGCCGCCAGCGCGCTCAGTTCGCTGTCGGGGTTGATCACCGTGGCGCTGTCGACGAATTGCAGCATCGCCTTGTCATTGAGAGAGTCGCTGTAGCCGTGGCTGTGCTCGAACTTCAGGTGCGGGTGCTGCGCCAGCCAGTGCTGCAGGCGGATCACCTTGCCCTGTTGATAGGTCATGGTGCCGTAGGTGTTGCCGGTGAAGCGGCCATCGCTGATTTCCACGCCGATCGCCAGCGCATCGTCGGCGCCGAGCTGTTCGGCGATCGGCGCCACCAGATGCTCGCCGGTGGCGGAGATCACCAGGATGCAGTCGCCGCGTTCGCGGTGCCACTGCAGGCGTTCGCGGGCGGCGGGATAGACGCGCGGCAGGATGTCGCGGCGGATGTAACGTTGCACCCAGCCGGCCACGGTTTGCACGCTCAGGCCGGCCAGCGGCGCCAGCGTGGCCTGCATGTAGTCCTCCATCGACAGCTTGCCCTGATAATAGAGCTGCATCAGCTGCTGCTCCTGCAGTTCCAGCTCCGCCGGCGCGAACCCCTGGCCGACCAGCCAGCGGATCCACAGGCTGGCACTGTCATCGTCAATCAGGGTTTCATCCAGGTCGAATAAGGCTAAATCCATCAGTATTTCTCCGGCAGGCAGGGTATGAGGTCGTTTACAGGATAGCGGATAGCGCACATCGCCAGCCAGCGGCGTCGGCGAAATTGCGCAGAGCATAAGAAACATTGATGACGGTTTTGCGACAGTTTGTTGAACGTTTGCATAACTTAGAACGCAACAATATTGGCCGCTCCGGCGAGCGCGGTGATAACTATGAAGCAAATGCAGCTACCCGCTGGGGAGTGACAATGTTGATTATTCGCCTGTATGGCAGCCCGATCGTGATCGGGGAAGAAGAGGAACCGCATGATGACGCATCTGACGACGCAGAAGACGCTGCCGCTGCTGGATCTTTCGCAGCTTGACGGTGATGCGCGCCAACGGCGCGCCTTTCTCGACGATCTGCGCGCGGCGGCCCGCGACGTCGGTTTTTTCTATCTGCGCGGCCACGGCGTGGACGGCGCGCTGAATGCGCGGCTGCAGCACGCCGCGCGGCAATTCTTCGCCCTGCCGGAAGCCGACAAGCTGGCGGTGCAGATGGTGCATTCGCCGCACTTTCGCGGTTACAACCGGGCGGCGGCGGAACTCACGCGCGGGCAGCCTGACTGGCGCGAGCAGTTCGATATCGGCGCCGAACGCCCGGCGCTGACGCTGTCTGATGACACGCCGCGCTGGGCGCGCCTGCAGGGGCCAAACCAGTGGCCGGCGGCGCTGCCGACGCTGAAACCGCTGCTGCTGCAGTGGCAACAGGCCATGACCGCCATGTCGCTGCGGCTGCTGCGCGCTTTCGCTTTGGCGCTGTCGCTGCCGGAGCAGGCGTTCGATCGTTTGTACGGCGAGAAGCCCAACGAGCACATCAAACTGATCCGCTACCCGGGGCGGGACGCCACCGGCAGCGCACAGGGCGTCGGCGCGCACAAGGACTCCGGGTTTCTCAGCTTTTTGCTGCAGGACGCGCAAAAAGGGCTGCAGGTAGAGGTGAGCGAAGGGCAATGGATAGACGCGCAGCCGCGTGAAGACACCTTCGTGGTGAACATCGGCGAGCTGCTGGAACTCGCGACCAACGGCTATCTGCGCGCCACGGTGCACCGGGTGGAAACGCCGCCGGCGGGGCGCGACAGGTTGTCGATCGCTTTCTTCCTCGGCGCGCGGCTGGACGCGGTGGTGCCGCTGTATCAACTGCCGCCGCAGCTGGCGGCGCAGGCGCGCGGCCCGGCCAGCGATCCGCTCAACCCGCTGTTTCGCGACGTGGGCGACAATTACCTGAAAGGGCGCATCCGCTCTCACCCCGATGTGGCGCACCGTTTTTATCAGGACGTCATCGGCGTCTGAACGCCGGGCGTAAAAAAGCCCGGCGCGTCGGCCGGGCTGATGGTGCGCTGATGCGGCGATTATTCCGCCAGCGCCTGCTGCAGATCGGCGATCAGATCTTCCACATCCTCAATCCCTACCGACAGGCGCACCAGCTGCGGCGTGATGCCGGTTTCCAGGCGCTGTTCCAGCGGAATGGAGGCGTGCGTCATGCTGAACGGCTGGCTGATCAGGCTTTCCACGCCGCCCAGGCTTTCCGCCAGGGTGAACAGGCGCGAACGCTGGATGACCCGGCGCGCATAGGCGTCGTCGCCTTTCAGCCGTACCGAGATCATGCCGCCGAAGCGCGTCATCTGGCGCGCCGCCAGCTCATGCTGCGGATGGCTCGGCAGGCCGGGGTAATAGACGTTTTCCACCTGCGGCTGGCTCTCCAGCCACTGGGCGATGCGCAGCGCGCTATCGCTGTGGCGCTGCATGCGCAGCGCCAGAGTGCGAATGCCGCGCAGCGTCAGGAAGCTGCTGAACGGATCGAGAATGCCGCCGACCGCGTTTTGCAGGAAACCGAGCTGTTCCGCCAGCGCCGGGTTATTCCCCACCGCCGCGACGCCCGCCACCACATCGGAGTGGCCGTTAAGGTATTTGGTGGCGGAGTGCACCACCACGTCAAAGCCCAGATCCAGCGGACGTTGCAGATACGGCGAGGCGAAGGTGTTGTCCGCCACGCTGATGAGCTGATGCTTTTTGGCGATCGCGGCGATGGCGCTCAGATCCGCCAGCTTGAGCAGCGGGTTGGTCGGCGTTTCGACCCAGATCATTTTGGTATCCGGCTCGATCGCCTGTTCCAGCCCGGCGAGATCCGCCGGCGACACGTAAGTCACGCGCAGGCCGGCGGTGCGGCTGCGCACTTTTTCCAGCAGGCGATAGGTGCCGCCGTACAGGTCGTCTACCGCGATCAGATGGCTGTCTTTATCGAGCAGCTCCAGCACCGTGGAGCAGGCCGCCAGACCGGAGGCGAAGGCGTAGCCGCGGCTGCCGCCTTCCAGTTCGGCGATGGCGCTTTCCAGCGCGGTGCGCGTCGGGTTGGCGCTGCGGGAGTATTCGTAGCCGGTATGTTCGCCCGGTGCCGGTTGGGCGTAGGTGGAGGTGGCGTAAATCGCCGGCATCACTGCGCCGGTCGCGTCCGGGGTGTAACCGGCGTGAACGGTCAACGTATCAAACTTGGCCATAATGGATCCTTATTAACGTAATTTTTGGCGCCAGGCGTTAAGCACGTCTGTGCGGGTAATCAGGCCGAGGAAGCGCTCGCCGTCGAGCACCACCGCGACGTGGCCATGGTTGAAGGTGGCCTGTAATTCCTCGTAGCCGGCTTCCTTTTGCAGCGTCTGGACCTGCTTGGTCATCGCGCTGCCGGCCGGCAGGCTGAAGTGGGCGGCGTCGGCCTGGACGGCGTTCAGCAGATCCCACTCATCGATCAATCCGACCACCCGATCGCCTTCCAGCACCGGTAGCTGCGAGATGTCGTACAGCCGCATGCGGGCGTGCACGATCGCCAGCGTGTCGTCCGGCGCGGCGGAAACGGCGGCGCCTTCGTCGTGGCGATAAGCGATCAGATCGCGGAGATCGCCGTGCTGCGGTTTGCTCAGCAGGCCCTGCTCCAGCATCCAGTGGTCGTTATACATTTTAGACAGGTATTTGTTGCCGCTGTCGCAAACGAAGGTCACGACCCGCTTGGGTTCGGTTTGCGCGCGGCAGTAACGCAGAGCGGCGGCCAGCAGGGTGCCGGTGGAGGAGCCCGCCAGCACGCCTTCCTTGCGCAGCAGATCGCGCGCGGTGGTGAAGGCTTCTTCATCGCCGATGCGGTAAGCGTGGCGCACCTGGTCAAAGTCGCTGAGCGGCGGGACGAAGTCTTCGCCGATGCCTTCCACCAGCCAACTGCCCGCTTCGCCGATTTGGCCGTGGTCGAGATAGTCCGCCAGGATAGAGCCGGCAGGGTCGGCCAGCACGAATTCCGTCTGCGGCGAAACCTCGGAGAAATAGCGGCTCAACCCGCCCAGCGTGCCGCCGGAACCGACGCCGACCACGATGGCGTCCACGTCATGATCCATCTGCCGCCACAGTTCGGGCGCGGTGGTGGTGGTATGGGCCGCCGGGTTGGCCGGGTTATTGAACTGATCGATATAAAAGGCGCCGGGGATCTCCCCGGCCAGGCGTTTAGCGTAATCCTGATAATAAGCCGGGTGCCCCTTGCCGACGTCCGAACGGGTCAGCAACACCTCTACCCCCAACGCGCGCAGGTGGAAGATCTTTTCGCGGCTCATCTTGTCCGGCACCACCAGCAGCAGCTTATAGCCTTTCAGCGCCGCCACCAGCGCCAACCCCAGGCCGGTATTGCCGGCGGTGGCTTCGATGATGGTACCGCCCGGCTGCAGTTTGCCGTCGCGCTCGGCCTGCTCGATCATCGACAGCGCCACGCGGTCTTTGATCGAACCGCCGGGGTTTTGGTTCTCCAGCTTGACGAACAGCCGGCACGGGCCGGTATCAAACTGGGTCAGTTCCAACATCGGGGTATTGCCAATCATCTCGATGACGGAATGGGGGATCGCCATGACTCATCTCCAGGATTATTCGGTATAAAAGTCGTTGTGCGGATGATAGCGCTGAGGATAAGCGCTTTAAAAAGAACAAATAACGGTTCTATATGCCATTATGGAATATATTAATCTTTTTTAGACGTGTGGAAGCGCAGATGTTTAGCGGTGCAGATGCTTGGCCGTTTAGCCGTGGATGGGGGCGAAAGTGCGCGTCTCGATGCTTTTTTGAACGATAAATGCGTGCCTGCGTACAGTTATGTAAAAATGCTGAAAATTCACGCTAAACCCTGCAAAAATAAGATAAATCACATAAACTCACAGCAAGGGCATTTTCGGTGTGTTGTGTTACCCGCTACGGGCGCCGCAGGGGGTTGCGGCCGGCACGCGCGCACCGGGCCACTCTCGCTGGTTGGCTTAAAACGTGAACATGTTTGAAAGTTAACGCTATTTCAATGGTTTTGAATGGACACTCTGGCGACGTCATGATGAAAAAAAACTTATCCACTTCCCTGAAAAAACTGACCTTCAGCGTAGGCATCCTGTTGCTGGCCGCCTCGGCCGTACACGCGGCCGAGCCGCCGGCGCCGCCGCAGGTAGACGCCAAGGCCTTCATTCTGATGGACTACAACAGCGGCAAGGTGCTGACCGAAGGCAATGCCGACACCCGTCTCGATCCCGCCAGCCTGACCAAGATCATGTCCAGCTACGTGATCGGCCAGGCGATCAAGGCCGGCAAGATCAAGCCGGAAGACATGGTCACCGTCGGCAAAGACGCCTGGGCGCCCGGTAATCCGGCGCTGCGCGGCTCTTCGCTGATGTTCATCAAGCCGGGCGATCAGGTGCCGGTGCTGGAACTGAATAAGGGCATCGTGATCCAGTCGGGTAACGATGCCAGCATCGCGCTGGCAGACTACGTGGCGGGCAGCCAGGATTCGTTCGTTGGCCTGATGAACAACTATGCCAAATCCCTGGGCCTGCAGAATACCCACTTCCTGACGGTGCACGGCCTGGATGCGGAAGGGCAGTACAGCACCGCGCGTGACATGGCGCTGTTGAGTCAGGCGCTGATCCGCGACGTGCCGGACGAATACGCGCTGCATAAAGAGAAAGAGTTCACCTTCAACAAGATCCGCCAGATTAACCGCAACCGTCTGCTGTGGAGCAGCAACCTGAACGTCGACGGTATCAAGACCGGTTACACCAGCGGCGCCGGCCACAACCTGGTGGCGTCCGTTACCGACGGACCGATGCGTCTGATCTCGGTGGTTTTAGGCGCGCCGAGCGATCGCGTGCGCTTTAGCGAAAGCGAAAAGCTGCTGACCTGGGGCTTCCGCTTCTATGAAACCGCGACGCCGATCAAGGCCGATAAACCGTTCGTCACCCAGAAAGTGTGGTTCGGCGACGTCAGCGAAGTGCCGCTTGGCGTGGCGAAAGACGCCTCGGTCACCATTCCGAAAGGGCAGATGAAAAACCTGAAGGCCAGCTACAAGCTGACCCAACCGACGCTGGAAGCGCCGCTGGCGAAAAACCAGGTGGTCGGCACCATCGATTTCCAGCTGGACGGCAAAACCATCGAACAGCACCCGCTGGTGGTGATGCAAGAGGTGAAAGAGGGCAACTTCTTCAGCCGCATCTGGGATATGGTGATGATGAAGCTGAGCCAGTGGTTCGGCGGGATCTTCGGCTGAATAGCCTGATGTAAGGAGCGCCCCGGGCGCACCATCCTCGACCAAGCCGCAACGGAGACGTTGCGGCTTTTTTTATTTTCAGTATCCGGCCGAAGCGGCGCTTTAAAAATAGTCCACCAGCATGGTGGCGCCGCTGGAGAAGTCGCCTTCCGCCAGGGTGACGGCGCTGTTTTTCACCGGCACTGCATCAAGCGTCGGCGGATTGGCGTAGTCGATGTTCAGCGGCGTATTGATGGCGAAGGCCTTACCGTTGGCCAACAGCTTGATGCCCAATCCAGTGACGCTGCTGGTCAACACGCTGTTGTCAAAGGCCGCCGCGCTGCCCATGATCTTCATTTTCAACTGGCGGCTGTTATCCAGAAACTCGCATTTGATGCTGTAATCGATGCGTTGCATATAGCGGCTGCCGTCGATGCGTTTGATGCCGACCTTGCCGAAGTCGATATCGATGGTGCGCCCGTCGTTGATCACGCAAGGCGGAGGCGCCACCACGGTGGCGGTGATGTTGACTTTGGTGCCCTGATCGGCGGCCTGAGCGGCCGAGCTAATCAACTCCAGCGCCAACAGCAGGGCGCAGCCCGTTTTTATCGTCATGTTCATTCTGGCTCCCGTCTCAAGGTGCGCTGAAGATCAGCGTGGCCGAGCCCGACAGCGGACCGGTGGCGATGCTGGTGTAAGGGACATTGTTCTTCACCGGCACAAAGGTGACGGTGTCGTTGCCCAGACCGTTGACGATGCGCGTTCTGAAGGCATTGTTGGGCTTTACCACCGCGCCGTTGTGCACCATGGCCACGCCGACGTTGGGGTTGGTGGTCTTGATAAAATCGCTGGAGAAGCCGCTGGCGTCGCTGACCATCCGGATCAGAATATCCTGCGTCGCACTCTGATCGTCGCACTGGTAGCTGAGCGCTTTGTCCTGTTTGATCTGGGCGTCGTTGGCGCTCTGGGTCAGGAAGTCCTGGCGGATCTGACCAAAATCGACATTAATTTGCTGGCCGTTGTTGATGGTGCAACTGGTGGTGACGAAGTAGGCGTCGTTGTCGGCGATCAGGCGCCAGCGATAAACGCCGCACTGTGGGCAGCCCGGTTGATCGTTGGTCTGAATAAAGTTGATTTGGCCGATGACGTCACCCTTATTCACCTTGATGTCCGGCGTTGGGAAACGGTTCAACACGATATAGACCCGGATGGCGACAGACTGGGTCTGCAAGCCGGTGAGGCTGAGTACGCTGATGCCGGCAGGCACCGGGGAGTTATAGTCGCTGCCGTTGATGGTCGTGCCGCTGCCGATCGAGCCAAAAATCGCGCCGTTCATCGACAGCGCCGGGCTATCGGTTTTGAGATAGTCGTACCAGCTCGCGACGTCGTTTTTACAGGTGACCTGGCTGACGTTGACGATTTCGTTTTTGCCATAAGAAAGCTGCGGCCCGATGCGAACCCGGACGTCAACCGGCGTGGCCGATCCCCCCGGGGGAATAAGTCCGCCATCGGACGTGCGGCAAGTAAATGCGTTGGCGTTGCCAAACAGCAGGAAGAAAGAGAGTGCCAGGCAGCAACGTAAAAATAGCAGGGCTGTTTTTCTCACGATAATATCCCGATATATATAAATGGTGTGCGGCGTTACTCCGCAATGAAATATTGCCAATCAGGCCGGCTGGCCATATTTATTCCGTTAAAGGAGAGTGAGATGCATCTTTGTTGGGTATGCCGTTGTTATCGCCACCGCCTAACAACGCGGTGGGATACCACCTCAACGAGTTGTTGATGGAGCCGTCCGTCACAATCACTTCTTGTCGGGCGACAAGATCCAATAACAGCCGTCGAGCCCGGTAAACACCGACGTTGACGGCATTGGCCAGTTGCCGTGTCGAGAGCCACTGCTGCTGTGGCGGCGGCCCGGCGACGGGACATTGACGGGGCGATTGCGCGAATAATGTTTGCAGCAGATCGTGCTGCAATTGCCGTATTTCCTTTTGTTTCGGAGATAACGCTTCCATAGCACTTCCTCTGTATTCCGATTGCCGTATTCCTAAGAAAAAACAAACATTCGCCGTCTACCAACAACGAGGTAAAACGCGAACAAAGAAAATTCCTATCTATTTATCAGGATTGAAAAAAAAGGCGTTGCCCGCCCCGTTTTTACCTATGTTCAGGCAGGGGGCGTCACGCAGAAACCTAAAATTTTGGTTTATTATATTCACAAAGTGCCACTTTGCGATCTGATTACTTGTGAATCTCGCAAAAACAGGATATTGCTCTATAAAAGTATTTTTTACGATCTATGAGCCTAAAAATAACAGTAAATTAACTTTAATTAGGAAATAAATTGCGAATGTTCGCCTTGATCAAAAAAAGCCTTTTTTTGCTGAGAGGCATTTGCCAGAATATTCATCGCCGGACAAGAAGGGCGGATTAGAAAGTATTGGCCCATGCTCGTTGTGATTTCGTTTATTTTTATAGGACGAATTCATTAATGGGTGGGCCGCTGCAGACTTACCGTTATCGACTTTTTATTGTCGGTGCCTTTGGGTTTTGGCAGTTAACCAACTAGCAAGATGCTAAAGAATCAGGGCTGCGCACATATAAGCGCGAGCAGGTTTCCTGTTGCTCTTTTTCTTGATTGGAATATGCATTTTTTCTTATAAGGAATATAGGTTCTATGAAACTTAACAAAATCATGATGGCTGCAGTGATTGCATTTGGCGCAAGTTCTTTTGCACAGGCAGCCGATCAGGGACACGGTAAGGTCACCTTCACGGGCTCTATTATTGATGCGCCATGCTCTATTGCGCCTGAGTCGATCGATCAGACCGTTGATCTGGGCCAGGTGTCCAACGTGGCGTTGAAAAACGGCGGCAAATCCAACCCGCGTCCGTTTGAAATCAAGCTGGAGCAGTGCGACATCACCACCCTGAAAACCGTTAAAACCACCTTCAGCGGCGTAGCATCGTCTACCGATAAGGATCTGCTGGGCATCGCGGGCACCGCCAGCGGCGCCGGCGTAGCCATCTCTTACAACGGCCAGCCGATCAAACTGGGTGAAGCGACTACCGCGCAGACTCTGAACACCGGCAACAACACCCTGCATTTCGCCGCCTACCTGCAGGGCGAAGGCGCTTCCGCCGCCATCGTTCCGGGCGACTTCACCGCCGTAGCCGATTTCACCCTGGCTTATCAGTAAGTGAGTCCGAAGGCTTAATCAACCAGGCATGGGGTTCGCCGCATGCCTGGTGAATCTCCCTGTCAAAGGAATGTCGCGATGTTTTTACCAAGGAATCGAGCGGGTGCCGTTCTTTTGGCGTCGTTGGCGTTTGCGCCCGGCTATGCAACTTCCGCCGCGCAGGGGTGGGGCAAGGTCAGTATGCACGGCGCCATTATCGACACCGCCTGCGCCATTGCCGCCGGCAGCCGCGATCAGACGATCGATATGGACACTCTTCCTCTCGGGCAGATCATTCGTGACGGCCAGGGGATGACCAAACCTTTCAGTATTGAATTGGTCAACTGCATTTTGGAACGGCCGGAAAACAAACCTGATTGGAAATTCTTTCAGGTCACGTTTGATGGTTATGCGGAAGGCGCTCTGTTTGGCGTACAGGGCGAGGCGCGCGGCGTCGCATTGAAGATAAAAGACAGCAACGGCACGCCGGTTATTCCAGGGAAACCCTTACCGATGGAAGGAATAATACCGGGAAATAGAGTGCTGAATTATTCCATGACGTTGATGCCGAATCATCAGCCGTTGAAGGCGGGAGCGTATTTTTCCACAGTGCGTTTTAAGCTGGATTATTTTTGATTTTTTCTCGTACTGACGGTTAATTCGTTATTGAAAGGACTTTTATTATGCTTTCACCGGCAGGGAAGTTATTTCGTCTTCAAGCTTTGGGGCTCTGTGTTGCCCTTTCTCTGGGAAATCCGATCGCGTTGGTCTATGCCGCCGACGTTATTCAATTCAATACTGACGTATTAGACATCAACGATCGTAAAAATATCGATCTGAGCCAATTTACGCGCAGCGGCTACATCATGCCGGGCGTTTATACCATGGTGGTGCACGTCAATAAGAACGACCTGCCGGAACAGCCGGTGACGTTTTTGGCGCCTGAGAACGATCCTAAAGGCAGTGAAGCCTGTCTTTCACCGGCATTGGTCAACCAACTGGGGCTGAAAGAAAAGCTGTTAAGCACGCTTAACTGGACACACGGCGGCCGCTGCCTTGACGCCTCCAGTCTGGCGGGGATGGAAGCGCGCGGCGATCTCGCCAGTTCCGCGCTGTATCTCAACATCCCACAGGCCTATCTGGAGTACAGCTCGGAAAACTGGGATCCGCCTTCTCGCTGGGATGACGGTATTCCCGGGCTGCTGTTTGACTATAACGTCAACGCCCAAACGCAAAAGCACCAGAAAGGCGGCAGCAGCTACAGCCTGAGCGGCAACGGCACCGGCGGCGCCAACCTGGGCGCCTGGCGCCTGCGCGCCGATTGGCAGGCCAACCTCAACCACCAGACCGGATCTTCTCAGCCGACTGACAAACAGTTCGACTGGAGCCGCTATTACGCCTATCGGGCGATCCCGGCGCTGCGTTCGCGGCTGACGATGGGGGAGGATTACCTGAACTCCGACATTTTCGACAGCCTGCGCTTTACCGGCGTCAGTCTGCGATCCGACGACAGCATGTTGCCGCCCAACCTGCGCGGCTATGCGCCGGAAGTGACCGGCGTGGCGAAAACCAACGCCAAGGTTGTGGTCAGCCAGCAAGGGCGCGTGCTGTATGAAACGCAAGTGGCGGCGGGGCCGTTCCGCATTCAGGACATCAACGACGCCGTTTCCGGCGAGCTGGACGTGCGCGTCGAAGAGCAGGACGGCAGTGTGCAGGAGTTCAAGATGAACACCGCCAACATTCCTTACCTGACGCGCCCGGGCACGGTGCGTTACAAGCTGGCGACGGGCAAACCGTCGGAGTGGGGGCATCACCTGCGCGGGCCGATGTTCGGCACCGGCGAGTTCTCCTGGGGCATCAGCAACGGCTGGTCGCTGTACGGCGGTGGCATCGCCGGCGGCGATTACAACGCGCTGTCGCTGGGGATCGGGCGCGATCTGATGGCGCTGGGGGCGCTGTCGTTCGACGCCACGCAGTCGCGCGCGCGTTTGCCGCAGGAGGGCACGCTTACCGGCGGTTCGTATCGGTTGAGCTATTCGAAGAACTTCGATGAATACGACAGCCAGGTCACCTTCGCCGGTTACCGCTTCTCCCAGGAGGACTTCATGAGCATGGGGGACTACCTCGATGCGCGTTACGAAGGGGGACGCAGCGGCAAGAGCAAGGAGATGTACACCATTACCTTCAACAAACAGTTCCGCGATCTGGGGCTCAGCACCTATCTCAACTACAGCCACCAAACCTATTGGGATCGGGCGCCGAACGATCGTTACAACCTGATGGTATCGCGCTACTTCGATATCGGCGATTTCAAGAACGTCAGCGTATCGCTGTCGGCCTATCGCAACCGTTACAACGAGCGCAACGACGACGGGATGTACCTGTCGCTGTCGCTGCCCTGGGGCAGCGCCGGGACGCTCAGTTACAACATGACGCTCGATCGCGAAGAGAACGCCCATCGGGTCGGTTACTACAACCGGGTCGATGAACACAACAACTATCAGATCAGCGCGGGCGCCGCGCGCAGTGGGGCGACCGCCAGCGGGTATTACAGCCATCAGGGCGATATGGCGCAGATCAACGCCAACGCCAGCTACCAGGCCGGCCGCTATAGCGCCGTCGGCATTGGCGCGCAGGGCGGCCTGACGATGGCGGCGGAAGGGGCGGTGCTGCATCGCGTCAATACGCCGGGCGGCACGCGCTTGCTGCTCGATACCGAAGGCGTCGCCGGCGTGCCGGTGCGTGGCTACGGCAGTACGGTGCTGACCAACCGTTACGGCAAGGCGGTGGTGGCGGATGTGAACAGCTACTACCGCAACAAGGCCAGCATCGATCTCAACAGCTTGGGCGACAACGTCGAGGCGACGCGTTCCGTGGTGCAGGCCACGTTGACCGAAGGCGCCATCGGCTACCGCAAGTTCGAGGTGATTGCCGGCGAGAAGGCGATGGCGATCGTCAAGCTGGCGGACGGCAGTGAGCCGCCGTTTGGCGCCACGGTGCTGAATGCCCGCAAACAGGAGACCGGCATCATCAATGACGGCGGCAGCGTTTACCTGTCCGGCCTCAACCCCGGCGAGCGCATGAGCGTGCACTGGAACGGCGCGGCGCAGTGTGAAATCCAGCTGCCGGCGCCGTTGCCGGCCGAAATGCTGATGAACACGTTGCTGCTGCCTTGCCGTCCTCTCACCGGTAACAAGCCGGCGGAGAACGCCAACTGATACCCCCGGCGGAGCGTGCTTCGCCGCTAAACCGCCGGGGCGGAATCGCCCGCCTTCGGCTGACTGGAACCGTGAAGACATGATGAATCTGACTATGACCAGAAAGACCGTTTCCCTTTTGAGCTCGCTCGCCGCCGCGTTGACGATCGGCGCGATCGGCCTGCCCGCCCATGCGGCTATCGCGCTGGATCGCACGCGCGTGATTTTCGACGGCGACCAGAAAACGGTCAGCCTCAACATCAGCAATCAGAATAAGCAATTGCCCTATCTGGCCCAGGGGTGGATTGAAGACGATCGCGGCAACAAGATCCAAAGCCCTTTCACCGTGCTGCCGCCGGTGCAGCGGGTGGAGCCGGGCAAACCGAGCCAGGTGAAGATCCAGTCGCTGCCGGCGGCGCGTCAGCTGCCGCAGGACAGGGAGACGCTGTATTACTTCAACCTGCGCGAGATCCCGCCGCGCAGCAATAAGCCGAACACGCTGCAGATAGCGTTGCAGACGCGCATCAAAATGTTTTATCGCCCGGCGGCGCTCGCCCCGAAAAAGAACGCCGCACCGTGGCAGGAGCAGCTGACGCTGACCCGGCAGGGCGACAAGTACGTGGTGAACAACCCGACCCCGTATTACGTGACGATCGTTGAGGCGAGCGCCGGCAAGGGCGGGAAAGGGGCCGCCGGCTTTGAACCGTTGATGGTGGCGCCGAAGGCCAGCGCCTCGCTGAACGTCTCAGCCGCGAGCCTCGGCAGCGGCCCGTCGCTGGCGTACATCAACGATTACGGTGGTCGGCCGCAGTTGAACTTCCGCTGCGCCGGCAATGCCTGCCAGGTCGTGCCGGTCGCCAAATGACGCGCCGCGCGCAAGCAGGGAAGACCAAGTCATGAACACAGCGGAGTGAACGAATCATGCAACGAAAGAACCCCATGCTGTTGGGAAAGGCCTATGAACGTCATCAGCGACACACTATTGGCCTGACGGTGTTGGCCGCGCTGATGGTGCCGCTGACGGCGGGCACGATGTTGATGCTGATGCCGCCGGCCCGCGCGGTGGATAACTGGGACGTTGAGGGGGCGAACGGCACGCTCCACGTCTACGGCGCGTTAACGGAAAGCGCCTGCAGCCTGGAAATGACCACCGCCCGCCAGGAGGTATGGCTGGGCGAGACGGGAACGGCGCACTTCCAGCGCCCGGGCGATCGCGGCACGCCGGTCGCCTTCGAGCTGACGCTGAAAGACTGCCTGCGGGCGCCGGCGAGCAACCGCGACGCCTGGACCGGGGTTCTGGCCTGGAGCGGCAGCCAGCCTGCGGTGTCCGTCGCGTTTTCCGCGCCGACGGATGACGACGCGCCGGGTCTGGTCAGGGTCGCCGGCGTCACCGGTTTGGGGTTGCAGTTGGCGGATGCCCGCGGTCTGCCGGTCCGCCTCGGCGCGCGCAACAAACCGGTATTGCTGACGCCGGGACAAAACACCCTGACGTATACGGTGACGCCGGTGCGCACTCCGGCGACGCTGAGCGCCGGCGCTTACCGCGCGGCGATCGATTTCCGTCTTTATTACGACTAATACGCCGCTTGCGCCTGGCAGGCGCAAGCATAACCAAAGGGAGTGGCGTCATGCGCGCGACAGAGACGAACCGGCGCCGAAGCGCGCTGCTGGGAGCCGGCATGGTGATGCTGGCCGGCATGATGGCGCAGCCGGCGGCTGCGGCGGAAAACATGCGCTTTCACGGTACGCTGGTGGCCGAGCCGTGTGTCATACAACCGGGGGATGAGGACATCCAACTGGATTTCGGCACCATCGTCGACAAATACCTGTACCTGAATACTCGCACCCACAGCCAAACCTTCGCGTTGCACCTGACCGAGTGCGATCTCAGCCTGGGCAATACGGTGGCCATTACGTTTACCGGTACTGAGAACGCCAAACTGCCCGGGCTGTTGGCGTTGGATGTCGGCAGCCTGGCGTCGGGGATCGGCATCGGGCTGGAGGACAGCAGCGGCAAGGCGCTGCCGCTCAATCGCGCCAGCGATAAATTCCGTCTGAACGCCGGCAACACCACACTCACGCTGCAAGCCTATGTGCAGGGAGAGCCGGAAGCCATCCAGACGAAGTCCATCGGCCGCGGCACCTTCAGCGCGGTGGCCACCTTCACGTTGGAATACGAATAAGCGCCTACAAGGACAAGAAACGCAATGATGAGAAAGCACGTCAATCACGCCCTGCGCATGGGGATGCTGTGCCTGTTGGCGTTGAGCGCCGCCGCTTGCCAAAGCCAAAAGCCGGGCAAGCCTGCCGTGAACACCCAAAATCAGGCTGCGCAACCTCCGTCAGAAGAGGTGTTGCGCAAGCAACGTGAGGCCGAGCAACTGCGGCAGTGTCAGGAGCAACTGGGCGCGTTGCGCACGATCAACGAGAAACAGTATCAGCGCTACAAACAGGCGTTCGACAGCCTGATGAGCGGCGCTTCCCAGTACGCCAACCTGCGCGCCCGGGTAAACGGTGACACGCAGGAGACGGTGGATGCGCTGTATCGCTACAAGGTCAACTATCTGTGTGCCGGGGTGAATCAGGCGGTGTTGACCGGGCTGGCGGATCGCGGGGAGCAGGTTAAATGAGGCTGCGTCTGCTGGGCTGTGTCGCTTTGCTGTTCACCGGCGTCGCGCAAGCGGACGACGGCGTGCCGGCGCTGCTGCAGTTTGCCGAGCAGTATCAACGGCAGAATATCGGTCCGGCGACCGAAAAAACGGCGCCGGACGACCGTGAGTCAGGGAAAAAAAAGCGTGAGCCGGCGAAGCGCCTGTCGGACAACAGCCAATCCGCCTCACCGGCCAAAACGTTTACGCTGAGCCAGGAATTATTGGCGCGCGATCAACAGCTGGCGCGCCAGCGAATGGCGCTGACGGCGCTGCGCCAGGAGCTCGCCGCGCTGCGGGCGGAGAAAGCGGCGCCACCCGTCGCGGCGTTGCCGGACTCGTCAACGCTTCAACAGTGGATCGCCGGGCTGGGCGCCGCCTGGCGTGGTTCGCCCGACGCGCAGCGCGCCGAGGCGCTGTTGCGTCAGGCGACGCAGGAAACCGCCAAAAGCAGAGCGACGGCGGCGCAGGCCGAACGGCGCGTCACCGAACTTGAGTCTGCCGCGCAGGCATCGGCACAAACGCTTGCACAACGCCAACGCGAGCACCAGGAGGCGTTGCACGCTCTGCGCGCCGCGTTGGAAGAAAGCGAGCAGAAGCGGGCCGGTGAGCAGAAGGCGACTCAGCAGGCGCGCGAAGACCTGCTGGCGTTGCGTAAGCGGCTGCAATGGGAGATGACGCCGGAGCAGTTGAAGGATGAACGCAAGCGTTTGTCCTATGCGGCGGGCAGTGCGCTGGGGCGGGATATTCAGGGGTTGATGACGGAGCGTCAAAGCTGGGGCGTGCCGGTGGATCGCGACAGCCTGTTGGCGGGCGTTATCGACAGCGTGTCGGGACGTTTGCAGCTGTCGCCGCAGGAACTGAATACGTTGACGGCGCAGGCGGATGCCGCCGCCGTGGCCGCGCGTGAGAAACGCGTTAACCAGCAGCGGCGGCGCGATGACGATTACCTGACGCAGTTCAGTCAACAAAAGGGCGTAAAGCAGTCGGCGATGGGCTTCTGGTATCGGGTGGATTATGCCGGGGAGGGGGCGCTGGCGCCAACGGCGGTGGTCGATGTTGTGGTGAAAGAGAAGCTGACCGACGGCACGGTGATCCAGGATATGGATCTGAGCGGCAAGGTGCTGTCGCAACCGCTGTCCGAATACCCGCCGCTGTTCCGGGAGGCGATAAGTCATCTGCACAACCACGGCTCGTTGACGATGGTCGTGCCGCCGGCGCTGGCCTACGGTGAAACCGGCTACCCGCCGAAGGTGCCGCCCAACGCCACCATGGTTTATGAATTGCGCATCGACAACAGCCAGGCGCCGGCAAAGGGCGTCCAGGCGGTTAAACGGGAAGCCGACACGGCGGGAGGGCAGGGATGAACACGATGATAAAAATCGCGTTATTTGATGAGAATCGATACTTCAGCGCCGGTTGGCAAGAGGCTCTGGCGCTGCACTTCAGCACTTACGGCAAGCGCACGCTGTTAGTGGATGCGCGGCAGGCTCATGAAGCCGATCTGGTGTTCTGCTATTTTCCTCCCGGCGTGCAAAGCTGTTTTTGTCACCTCTCTGAGGCGCAGCCCGTGGGGCGTAAAACGCTGTATTTCTCGTTGCGAACGCCGGAGGGACGGCATAAACGCACCGTCGGTAACCGCTGCTCGCTGGAGGCCGGCGTCATCTACCACGATATGCCGTTGGTTTCGGCGCTGTATCAGGTGAGCGCCGAGCTGGAGCGGCGCAGCAAATGGCCGGGCAGACTGAGCTGTGGCAGGAACTGCGCATGCCAACACCGGGGCTTGACGTTGCGCGAACAAGAGATCATGCGCTGCATGACGCGGGAGATGGGAGTCACGCAAATCGCCCGGATGCTGGATATTAGCGTGAAGACGGTCAGCAATCACAAGATGAGCGTCATGCGCAAAATGGGATTCCGGCGTAATGCCGAACTTTACGGCTGGCTGCGGCACAGCGCTCGTCCCGGGGCTGTGGGGCTTCGTGCGGGCATTCAGCCCGGCATTGCGGCAGGAAAGGATCGCTATTGAAACGGCGCCGGCCAAGTCACACCGGCCGGCGCCTTAAGTGCCTCGCCGTGGCGATCAGTTGCAGGCCACGACCTTGATCGCCAGCCCGCCCTGTGAGGTTTCGCGGTATTTGGCGTTCATGTCTTTGCCGGTCTCGTACATGGTTTCGATCACCTTATCCAGACAAACCCGCGGTTCGCTGGTCCGGCGCATCGCCATGCGTGCGGCGTTGACCGCCTTAACGGCGGAAATGGCGTTGCGTTCGATGCACGGCACCTGAACCTGGCCGGCGAGCGGATCGCAGGTCAGCCCCAAATGGTGCTCCATGGCGATCTCCGCCGCGATGCACACCTGCGCCGGGCTGCCGCCGAGCAGCTCGGTCAACCCGGCCGCCGCCATTGAACAGGCCACGCCCACTTCCCCCTGACAACCGACTTCGGCGCCGGAGATCGAGGCGTTCATCTTGTACAGCGCGCCAATCACGCCGGACGCCAGGAAATAGCGGGTGTAGGAGTTGGCGTTCACCGGGCGGATGAACTTGTCGTAGTAGGCCAGCACCGCAGGGATGATGCCACACGCGCCGTTGGTCGGCGCGGTGACCACGCGGCCGCCGGCCGCGTTCTCTTCGTTGACCGCCAACGCGAACATGTTGATCCAATCGACCACGTTCATCGGATCGATATTGTTCTTGTCTCCGGTCACCAGAATGCGGCGCAGCGCGGCGGCGCGGCGCGGCACTTTCATCGGGCCGGGCAGCAGCCCTTCGGTGTTGATGCCGCGCTCGATACCGGCGCTCATCACCTGCCAGACATCGGCGAAATGCGCGTCGATATCCGCCTTGCTGCGCAGCGCTAGCTCGTTTTGCATCACCAGGCCGGACAAGGACAGCCCGGTCTCCTTGCAATGCTGCTGCAGATCGTGCGCTGATTTGAATGGATAGGGCACCGGCGTGGCGCCCTCGGCGGACTGGCCGAAGTGCTCTTCGTCGACGATAAAACCGCCGCCGATCGAGTAATAGGTTTTGCTGTGCAGCAGGCGTTCACCGGCGAAGGCGCGGATGCGCATGCCGTTTTCATGCAGCGGCAGGTTGTCGCTGTGGAAGTTCATGCCGCCGTGCAGCGGGAAATCCACCTCGTGGTGGCCGTTGGCCAGCGGCAGGCGGCCGCGTTGCTCAACGTCGCGAATAAAGCCCGGAATGCTGTCGATGTCCACATCGTGCGGCAGGTTGCCGGCCAGGCCCATGATGATGGCGATGTCGGTGTGGTGACCTTTACCGGTCAATGACAGCGAACCGTAGACGTCGACCACCACGCGGGTGGTGTCCTGCAACTGCTGGTGCGCGATCAGCTCGTCGACGAACTGTTTGCCGGCCTTCATCGGGCCAACGGTGTGGGAGCTGGATGGGCCGATGCCGATTTTGAAAATATCGAAAACGCTGACCATGGTCTCGCCTCCTTCTTCAGGTTTCAGGCGGTGAATACGGGAAATGGGGGAGTGCGGGAGGGCCGGCGCGCAAGCGGCGCCGGCCGGGCGTGATTAGCCGAGCAGGCTGAACACGATGGCAGAGATGGCGATCAGACCCATCACAACCACGAACACGTTGCTGATGTGGCCGCTGTACTTGCGCATGGCAGGCACTTTACGGATGGCGTACATCGGCATCAGGAACAGCAGCATGGCGATGATTGGGCCACCCAGGGTTTCGATCATGCCCAGGATGCTTGGGTTCAGGGTGGCGACGATCCAGGTGGTCACCAGCATGAAGATAGCGGTCATGCGGTTCAACTTGGCGGTGCTGACGGTTTTGCCGCGGCTCTTCATCGACTTGGCGACCAGGCCGTTGAAGCCTTCACGGGCGCCCAGGTAGTGGCCCAGGAACGATTTGGTGATGGCGACGAAGGCGATAACCGGCGCGATGTACTCGATCATCGGGTTGTTAAAGTGGTTGGCCAGGTAAGACAGAATCGAGATGTTCTGCGCCTTGGCTTCCGCCAGGTTTTCCGGCGTCAGGCTCAGCACGCAGCTGAACACGAAGAACATCACGGTCAGCACCATCATGATGTGTGCATAAGCCAGAATGCGGGAGCATTTCTTCTCGGCGTCTGCGCCGTACTCTTCGCGTTTGGCGACGGCGAAGGCGGAGATGATCGGCGAGTGGTTGAAGGAGAACACCATCACCGGGATTGCCAGCCACAGGGTCATGATCAGGCCGTGACCCATGCCGGTACCGCTGCCGGACAGCGACACGTTTTCGAAGATGGCGCCGGTCCAGTTAGGGATCAGGTATACCGCCAGCAGCATCAGCACCGCCACGAACGGGAAGACCAGGATGCTCATGGTTTTCACGATGGCCTGCTCACCGAAGCGCACGATGGTCATCAGGCCGACGATCAGGATCAACGACAGGATGGCGCGCGGCGGCGACGTCATGCCCAACTGGTGGGTAATGAAGCTGTCGACGGTGTTGGTGATCGCCACGCTGTAAACCAACAGAATCGGGTAGATGGCGAAGAAGTACAGCAGAGTAATCAGTTTACCGGCGGTGATGCCGAAGTGCTCTTCTACCACGGCGGTGATGTCTTCACCGGGATTTTTGCCGGACAGAACGAAACGGCACAGGCCGCGGTGGGCAAAGAAGGTCATCGGGAAAGCGATGATGGCCATGATGATCAAAGGAATCAAACCGCCGATGCCGGCGTTGATTGGCAAGAACAGGACGCCTGCGCCGATGGCGGTGCCGTACAGGCCCAACATCCACATGGTATCCGTTTTACGCCAGGTAGTGCTGGAACCCGAAGCCGCAGAGGCAATTGTGCCGGTCTGTGTAGTGTCCATAAATATCTCCGAAGTGAACACGAATTTAAAATTAAAAGGCAAAACTTAAGGTTAAACCGTCAAACGTCCTATTCAGGCAACGCTTGCGGTAAGAATCAGGTGTTGCTTGCGGGGATGTGTTGGCGTCCCCCTGGTTGTTTATTGTGTTCATTACCTCAGGCACAGCGCCGGGTAATTCACCAAAGACTTTTCACCGCCACGGGGTGATAAAAGTCGTTACCGCTGCCGACAGGTCTTTGCCTGTCGATTTTTGTTGGCGGCAAGATAACGATTTACAGTAGAAACAACCGTGATCCTGCTCTCAAATGCGTAATGTGTGCAGTTATCTGCTTTTTCATCGATTTTTCGCGCATTTGTTGCACATTTGTGTAAGATTTTGTGCTGAGAACGCTCTCATAAAAATTTCTGCGATTATGCGGCTTGTACAATAATCAGCCGGATAAAGCGCTGTGCTCAGCAGCAAGCCGAGCAATATATTTTATGCGTGGTTTTGGATCTAGCTAAAAACCCGGATTAAGCAGTTTTAGTGACGTAGATCACATTGTATTTTTAAGTCAAATGAGCTGTATTGATTTGTTTTTAAAGGATTTTAATTGAAAATCACCGCTAGTAACGAAGGGAAATTAATTACGTGGTTAGCGGATAAAAATGCGTAACCATTCATCATATAAATAACAGATAGCTAACAGGTATTGGCGAGATTTGCTGCAATAGCCTAACCGGCCGTTTATTTAAACATCCCGGTCTTTGGCGCGATTTATCATATAAAAGCCATAAATAGTCGTTAATTCATCCAGCTGAAAGCAGGTTTGACCAGAGAGAAAATAATCACTCGGGTGACCTGTTGCATTTTATTAACCTGATGTTGCGTGAGGATAAGCGAAAAATGCGTATCGATTGCGCATTATTTGTTCATCGCGGGCTGTGGGAAAAGAGAGATTTCAGCGGCGCGCCGTCGTTTCCGACGGCGCTGAAGGGGGATCAATAGCGGGTAGCGATGGCGTTATCGTTGAAGAACGCCATGAAGTCGGCGTCCGGCTGGCGATCGGTGATCACCCGATCGAACTGCGTCAGCGGGCCGATACAGGCCGGCTTGATTTTGCCGAACTTGCTGTGATCCGCCACCAGGATCTTTTGCTGCGCCATTGCCATCGCGCGATGCTTCATCTCCAGTTCGTCGAAGTTGAAGCAGGTGGCGCCGTGCCGCAGGCTGAGACCGGCGGCGGAGATAAAGGCGATGTTCGGGCAGATGTGATCGAGCTCATTGCGGCCGCCGACGCTGGAAAAGATGTAGTTGTTCGGTTTGAACTCGCCGCCGCACAGGATCACCTTGCAATTCGGTTTGTCTTGCAGCGCCAGGAAGGTGTTCAGCGAATGGCACACGGCGGTGAAGGTCAGCTCGTCGGCAATGGCGTCGATGATCGTCGGGGTAGTGGTCCCGCAGTCGAAAAACACCGTGTCGTTTTCATTGATCAACGGCGCCGCCAGCAGGCCGATGCGCCGTTTCTCCGTGACCTGTTTGGCTTTTTGATCGGAAACGAAGTAGTTGGTTACGCCGTTGCTGCGCGGATCGGTCACCACATAGCCGCCGAGCAGCACCACCGCCGCCGGCTCGGCGCTCAGATCGCGGCGAATGGTCATCTCCGAGACCCCCAGCAGCGCGGCGGCTTCTTTCAGGTGGATCTTGTCAGCGCGTTTTAACGCCTGAACTAACCGGTTGATACGTTCTTCGCGCCGCGTTTCCATAGATCCGTCTTCCCACAGGTAGTAGAGGTAAAAAAGCGTGCCGCCGTTTCCGGCGCTAAACACAACGATGCGGGGCAATATCGGGCCGCATCGGCCGCCCGTATTGTCCCGCATCGGAGTGTATTGGCTGCGCCCGTCAAGGCGCGCCGACGATCAGTAGCTGCCAGCCGCCGCCTGCGCGCCGGATACGATGGCAACGCCGGAGCTGGTGCCGATACGCGTGGCGCCGGCTTTGATCATCTTCTCGGCGGTGGCGCGATCGCGCACGGCGCCGGAAGCTTTCACGCCCATTTCGCTGCCCACCGTCTCGCGCATCAGTTTGACGTGCTCTTCCCGAGCGCCGCCGGTGCTGAAGCCGGTGGAGGTTTTAACGAAGGCGACATCGAGTTCGCGACACATTTCACAAACCTGGACGATCTGCGCATCGCTGAGCAAGCAGGTTTCCAATATTACCTTCAACGGGATCGCCGCGCAAACCTCGCGCACGGCGGCGATGTCGGCTTTCACTTCGTCCAGCAGGCCGCTTTTCAGCCAGCCGACGTTGATCACCATATCGATCTCTTGCGCGCCGGCGGCGATCGCCGCTTTGGCTTCAAAGGCTTTGGCGACGGTCAGGCCGGCACCCAGCGGGAAACCGATCACCGAGCAGACTTTCACGGTGCTTTCCTGCAGCAGCTGGGCTGCCAACGGCACGTAGCCGGAGTTGACGCACACCGCATAGAAGTTGTGCTGCTGGGCTTCTTCGCACAGTTTGGCGATCTGCATTTCGGTGGCGTCCATGGCCAGCAGGGTGTGGTCGACATAGCGGGCGTAATCGATGTTTTCGGAGGTCATCGCGGTTCCTTAATGAAGTTGAGAAAAGAGCGTTGATAGAGGATGTGAAAATAATAACATTACAATGCGGGTAAACCTAGCGGGATTTGAAAAATGTCGACGAGATCATAGTTATCTCACTGTTATATGTATAACTTAGGGGAGGTTTGTTTGTTATTTAAATAACATTTTCAGCGGCCGCTCGCGGCCTGCGCGGGCGAAATGTCGAGGGAAAACGATGAAAATCAACATTGATCTGGTTCCTGCCGCGTTCGGGGCGCATCGGCAGGCGCTGTTCCGCAATGCGGATTTCGCGGTGAGCGCCCATCGCTGCGCAGAGCGCGGGCCAATGCTGACGCTGGCGAATCGGCGCGGGGCACTGACGGTCTTGCCGTATCAGGGCCTGGCGATTTGGGATGCTGAATTTGACGGTTACTCATTGAAATCGGGCCGCCGCAGCGGGCGGGGCGCCGGAAGAAAGCGCGATGATGTCGCCGCGTTCTGCCCCGCCTGGCCGAGTCACGACGGCGCATCGCTCCAGATGCAACGCGTGTGGCTGCAGCTGGCGGGCGACGAGCTGACGTTGCAGGGCGAAGGCGAGCGGTTGGGCGAGGGATGGCGCATCGGCCCGGCGCTGCGTTTGGCGGCGCAGAGCGCGCAGTTCGCCATTGAGATGAAAGTCACCAATCTGGCCGATCGGCCGCAGCCGCTGCGCTATGTGTGCCGCCTCAACTACGATTGCATTCCCGACGCGGTATTCCGCCAAAACTTGCCGACGCCGGCGCTGTTGGGGGAGGCGCTCGGGCAGGAACTGCTGTGTTCCGAGGATCTGTCTCGCTACGTGGACCGAGCCGAATTCTTTATGCTGGCGCCGCAAGGCCGGCGCTATGTAACGCGTTTCGCCACCGGGCAATTCAACTATGGTCTCCGGCGCATCGCCGTTCAGGGCAACCGGCAGTTGCTTTCCTTTATCCAGCCGGCAAACTGCCGCCCGAATGCGCCAGAGGGTGAGGGAGTGATGCTGGGAGCGGGAAAAACGCGGGCGTTCTGCGTGACCACCGGCGTGGTGTGAAATAAGCAGGGGCGGTAACGCCCCTGTCATGTTGTGCGGTTACTCTTTCACCCAACCGCGGCGAATGGCGAAGGCGAACAGGAAACGATACAGGCGCGACAGCCTGTCGGCGATGACATCGCCGAACAGATTCCACACCAGTTGGGCGAACAGGCAGCCCACCAGGCCGAGCAGGAAACCGCCGACCATATCCAGCGGCCAGTGCACGCCGAGGTAAACGCGTGACCAGGCGATGCCGACGGCGACGATCATCAGCAGCACGCCGGACCAAACGCGGTGCCAGAACAGGAACGCCAGCGCGAAGGTAAAGATGGCGGTGCCGTGATCGCTCGGGAACGAGCTGTCCGGCGCGTGTGGCAGGAAGGTATAACCAACGCCGGCGACGAACGGGCGCTCATGCGGCAGCAGCGCGCCGATAGCGGAAGCGGCAAGCATGGCGAACAGCAGCGCGATAGTGGTTTTTGCTACCACCTGGCGTTGCGAAACCAGCTGGCTTTGCGGCCCCCACAGCCAAAGACCGACGATTAGCAGCGGCACGATGATGATCAGATCGCGCGCCAAAAAGGTGGCGAAATCGATCATCCATTCGGGAGACGCCGGAGTCGCATTGATCCAGGCGAAAAGAAAATGGTTCAACTGTTCCATAACCGTTACCTCGTCTTGCGGCGCCAATAGCCGCTAACCGTCCAATAAATAGCCAACTGGCTTAACCAAACCCACCAACCCGCCCACAGGTTATGGGTAAGAAAATGTGCGCCGCGCATGATCTGACCAAAGCCCATCACCATGCCAAGCGCGATGCCGCCGCACCAACACCACCAGGCGAGGCGCGGACGCTGCGGATAAAACAGGAAAAACAACGCCATCACCGCGAAACCGCTCGAGGCGTGCCCGCCGGGGAAACAGCGGCCGGGGCCCGGCAGCGCCGGTACCGCGCCGAACAGCGGGAAGGACATCGCTTTGCCGCCGTACTCAATCAGATCCCACGGGCAGGAGTGCGCGCTGGTGGCTTTGAGAATGCCCACCACCAGCGGGCCGATGCCAATCAGCAGCATGGTCACGATCAGGCGCGCGCTGCGGCGATAGATGCCCCAAAACAGCGTCAGCACCGCGCCTACGATCACTATCTGTTTCAACAGGCGGTGATTGATCAGATCCAGCCAATAATTGTTTTGCCACGGGAAATGCCCGCTGGCGGCATCGTACCAATAGTTGCTGATCGCCCAATCCAGCTGTTCGTTGCGGGAGAGCCACAGAAACGCCAGACCGCTGATCAGCAGGCCAAAAACCTGCCAACGGTAAAAGGATGTCGACAGGGAGTAAAGGGCGGTTGTCTTAATTTGCGGTGTCGTTGAGGATTGATTTAATGACGATTCTGGATTCACGCGCAGGCTCGGTGACAGGATTGAATGACGTCACTGTAATAATTCTGTCTTAAGAAAACCTTAGTCCGCCGGCAAGAAAACCCTATCTGATACACCCGCTTGTGCGAAGGTAATCGCTTGTTTTTCTCGTCTTAACCCGAGGGTGTGCTGGCTAATTGCTCCGCTTAACGGTTTATATCAGGCGATTGTCACTATTGATTGCCTATTGTAAAGAAGATTAAACCTGTGGCGGGCTTGGCGGTAGTGTATTAGTTTATAGTCGGATTATTTGACAAAGTGTAGGGATAAAACATGAACAAGGCATCCGTTGTATTTTCCGGCCTGCTGATGGCCGTTTCCGCTGGCGCTATGGCGGCGACCTCTGGCGATGACGCAGACATGAGCAAACAGCCGCTGGAAAAAGTCGCGCCTTACCCGAAAGCCGAGAAGGGCATGAATCGCCAGGTGATCTACCTGCCGAAGCAAGAGCACGAAGAGAACTACAAGGTAGAACTGCTGATCGGCAAGACGCTGGAAGTGGACTGCAACCGCCATATGATTGGCGGCACGCTGGAGACCAAAACCCTGTCCGGCTGGGGTTACGACTACCTGGTGCTGGAGAAGCTGTCTGAACCGGCCTCGACCATGATGGCCTGCCCGGACAATACCAAGACCAAGAAATTCATCGCCGCCAACCTGGGCGACGCCGCGATGCAGCGCTACAACAGCCGCCTGCCGATCGTGGTGTATGCGCCGAAAGACGCGGAAGTGAAATACCGCATCTGGAAAGCCGAAGACACCGTAAGCCAGGCTGAGCAGAAATAACCGCCGCCTGACGCCGCTCTGCTGGCCATTCCCGGTTGGCGGAGCCTTTCTCCTTCCTGTCTCCTTATCATTCCCGCATCTTTGACACTCGACTGATTGCTTTCGGACGTGGCTTTTAGGCGCGACATGGCAACGAAATACGCAAGTCAATACCTCTTCACAAGGGCACAGGAAGCACGCAGCTGCATGGATGGGAGAGGATGCGCGCGTATAGAAATAGAGCAAAGAAATCTTTACTGAAGTGTGATAATTTTGCGCATTCCCTATTAATGGAATGACACAGAAGATAAGGATATCCAATGCGTTATCGTTCGCTAACGCTCGACGAGCCCCGTAAAAGCCGCACACCTGGCGAGTTGCTTGATGATGGTGCGCCTGTGCCGACCACGGAACCCTGCGAGTGGGCAGGCACCGTATGAAACTGATTCATTTCTCCTCTGAACACACGGCGCCGGAAAGCTTTTCCAGGATACTTAACCCGACAGCAGCGCGGCATGAGCTGGAACGGCACTATTTGTTCGGCGGCGCAGCCGGCATATCGATAAGCAGCCGGTATCCTATTACCCGCAATACTCAATCCGGGATTGGCGTCACCGGTTATCGTGAGGACGTGGCTATGAAGCGCAGCGTACTCGATGAGATCAACCGGGGCGGCTTGCTGGCGATTGATCAGGGAATCGGCACCTGGACGCCGACGAAATATGCCTTTTACGTCGACGCGGAAGGCCGATTACAGCGCTACCCAGGCAGCTCTCTTCCCGCCTTTTATCCTACCGGGCGCGTGATCGCCCGCTATGAAGAAATGGTCAGCCGCTATGGCCACCGGGCAAAACCGACGGTGCTGCCGGCGAGGCAGAGTACGACCCGGAATCCCCCTCTGCAACAAGCCATCGCGACCGCAGTGGCAACCGTTGCCGCCACGGTGCAGGCCATCCGTCCACTGACCAAGGCAGAACGCTGGCAAGAACGCCAGTACCTGATAGGGAGAGGCAACCGCAGCATTTACCCGGATGCGCGCCTGGCGGCACAGCGCCTGGCGGAGAACAACATCGCGGTCGAAAAGGCGAAGTTGGCTGAGAATGTCTATAAGACCACTAACCCGCTCAAGGACACGATAGACATCCCTGAAGGCTGGAAGGATATCAGTAACAATGATGGGGCGCTGGGTCAACTCGGTTTAAGCAAAGATATGCTCTATGACGATGAGGATACGCCGGGCTTTCTGGCTCGGGTTTATCAGCCTGATGAGAAGGTCTTTGGCAAAGCGATGAACCCGACGGTGGTGTTCCGCGGATCGCGTGCGCCCGAGTTCCCGGAGGGAATAAGCAAGGCTGCCCAGAAAGCGTTATTGAACGGCGATTTGTCAGGGATTAAAAACCTGAGTGACTGGTCAAATAACGGCGCTCAGGGGTTGGGGTTTAATTCTGAATACTATAAACAAGCCGTTATAATTGGCGATAAAATTTCGAAAGTATCAAATATTGACGTTGCGGGTCATTCATTAGGAGGCGGTATGGCCTCTGCGACCTCCATAGCCAGCGGCAAACCGGCTTGGACGTTTAATGCAGCAGGCCTGAATGCGGGAACCGTCGAAAAATACGGTGGCTCTATAATAGGCAGCGCCGATAATATTCAGGCGTATCGCGTAAAAGGGGAGCTGTTGACCAAGCTGCAGGAGGTTGATTTGTGGGAAGATGCCAAAGACCTTAAATTTTATCCCCCGGCGGTGATGGCGAAAGAGCGGTTGTCCATGTTGGCGCCTGACGCCGTGGGAGTAAAGCACACGCTTCCCGGTGGAACAGGTTCACTGCTGGATAAGCACGGTATAGACCAGGCGATACAATGCATTGAAAATGAGAAAGACGATGACATTGCCACAATCAAGGGACGAATATGAAAAAAATCATACTCATTATCACGATGCTAGTGTCTATGCTCATCATTCAGGGGTGCAAACAAGGTATGGATTTACAACCGCAGGATTATTTTGAAGGGACGCAGCTGGACATCGCCAACATCATCTACGAGGGTGACAGGCAAAAGCTGGATAAGGTTTTACCGACGGTAAGCAAAGAAACGTTAAATCGACCGGGCAAGGCGGAGATGACGTTGCTATTCTGGGCGATAAATAACGCTATCTTTGACAAGAACACGCCAGAGCGGCTTAAGATAATTACAGATCTGGTTAAGGCAGGAGCAGACCCACTGCAGCCAAGGCCGGAAGGGAGAAGTAGTCCCGCTGAATTTGTTATGAAAGCAGATAAGGGAATCTGGATAAAATCCATGTTAGATGGGGGGCTATCTCCTAATGCAAAAGATAAAGTCAACAATAAGCCAATTATATTTAAAAGTATTCTTGCGAAGAACACAGAGACATTAGAGGTCATGTTGGATTATGGCGCTGATATAAATATAAGAAATTCACTGGGTGATACGCTGCTCATCGATGCTTTAGATTATCACTCCTATGACCACGTCATTCTTCTATTAGAAAAAGGCGCCGATAGTGATATAAGAGGCAACTCGGGTTGGACGATGGGTAATCAACTACAACGGCTGATTAATAGAAGCCCGGACGGTAGTGAGGCGAAAGCGTCTCTTGAGCGCATCAAAGACGAGCTAATTAAGCGTGGTGGGAAATGGCCACCTCTCCCTGTCAGTAAATAAGCCGTTCTCAGTATCCAAGGGCATAGAGGGATGCTGATACGGTGAAAAAGCAAAGTTGAACCGTGGTTACGCTTAAAATGGAGATGGCATGAGGCACAGCGCTCTTATCATTATCATGTTGCTGTCGATGCTCATGATGCAGGGATGCGAACAAGGTAGGGATCTACAGCCACAAGATTATTTTGAAGGGACGCAGCTGGACATCGCCAATATCATCTACGAGGGTGACAGACAAAAGCTGGATAAGGTTTTATCGACGGTGAGCAAAGAAACGTTAAATCGACCGGCCAAGGCGGAGATGACGTTGTTATTCTGGGCGATAAATAACGCTATCTTTGACAAGAACACGCCAGAGCGGCTCAAGATCATTACGGATTTGGTCAAGGTGGGGGCAGATCCACTGCAGCCAAGAACTGAGGGGGGGAGTAGCCCAGCTGAATTTGTTATGAAGGCGAATAAAGGCGTATGGATACAAGCTATGTTAGAGGGCGGGCTCTCTCCAAATGCTAAGGATAAGGTTCATAATCAACCCATTATATTCAATAGCATCTTTGCAAAAAATACAGAGACATTAGAGGTCATGTTGGAGCATGGCGCTGATATAAATATAAGAAATTCATTGGGTGATACGCTGCTCATCGATGCTTTAGATTATCACTCCTATGACCACGTCATTCTTCTATTAGAAAAAGGCGCCGATAGTGATATAAGAGGCAACTCGGGTTGGACGATGGGTAATCAACTACAACGGCTGATTAATAGAAGCCCGGACGGTAGTGAGGCGAAAGCGTCTCTTGAGCGCATCAAAGACGAGCTAATTAAGCGTGGTGGGAAATGGCCACCTCTCCCTGTCAGTAAATAAGCCGTTCTCAGTATTCAAGGGCATAGAGGGATGCTGATACGGTGAAAAAGCAAAGTTGAACCGTGGTTACGCTTAAAATGGAGATGGCATGAGGCACAGGGCTCTTATCATTATCATGTTGCTGTCGATGCTCATGATGCAGGGATGCGAACAAGGTAGGGATCTACAGCCACAAGATTATTTTGAAGGGACGCAGCTGGCCATCGCCAAAACTATCTACGAAGGCGAGAGACAGAAGCTGAATGCGATGTTACCGACGGTAAGCAAAGAAACGTTAAATCGTCCGGGCAAGGCGGAGATGACGTTGCTATTCTGGGCGATAAACAACGCTATCTTTGACAAGAACACGCCAGAGCGGCTCAAGATCATTACGGATCTGGTTAAGGCGGGAGCAGACCCACTGCAGCCAAGAGCTGAGGGAGGGAGTAGCCCAGCTGAATTTGTTATGAAGGCGAATAAAGGCGTATGGATACAAGCTATGTTAGAGGGCGGGCTCTCTCCAAATGCCAGAGATAAGGTTCATAATCAACCCATTATATTTGAAAGTTTTGATGCGGCGAACACAGAAACATTAAAGATGTTAATTGCATACCAAGTTGATGTTGATATCAAAGGCGCTATGAACCGAATGCCATTAATTAATGCCCTGTATAACAGTTGCCCAGAACACATTGAGGTTCTGTTGGCTCATGGAGCTAATCCATTAGCCAAAGATGATTTTAATGACAGCTTCCTCTCGCTGATTTCTGCGGAAATAGCTAAAGGGGATAAGAGCAATGCGTATATAAAGAAACTAATTAAAATTAAAGAAAAAATAAAACAGGTGAATTAGATAGTCTCGACTATCATGGGGGACAATGCTGGTCTTCTTCCAGTGCAGTAACATGACGTTATGATATACAGGAAGATGATGGAATGAGCCACCAAAGAGCACCCAGCCGACGGCGACGAGAGTGCTGTTGTTAAGTCCCGTTTGTGACGCCATCTCTTTGAACAGTGGCGAACCCACAAGCAGCGTTTCTATGTTGAAACCTGCACATTGATAGGGATGCTGGTGTAAGCGACGCTCAGAGATAGGATGCTTTATGCCTGACGACGAGGCCGCGACAGCGGGTGTTGCGGGCTGCTTCAGGCAACAAAAAAACCGATTTCCTCACTACAATAATAAAATCAATAGGTTATTTGTTTTATAAAGAGTTTTTATACCGATGAAGGGGGAGGAAATATGGGGATTGCCAACCTATGCCGCCACTTTGTCGCCACCTGGCATAGTCGCCAGCGGATTGAATTGCAGGGCGGTTTCGAGGTGCTCCGGCGCAAGGTGAGCATAGCGCATTGTCATCTTAATATCATGATGGCCGAGGATGCGTTGCAATACCAGAATGTTGCCGCCAGACATCATAAAGTGCGCCGCAAAGGTATGGCGTAGCACATGGGTTAGCTGGCCTTTGGGCAATTGAATGCTGGTGTTTTCGAGCGCGGCCATAAAGCGAAAATAGCATTCGCTGAATAGACGATCATCACCCCGAGTTATCAACTTCTTGTACAGTGCTTTACTGATCGGAACGCTGCGGTTCTTTTTGCCTTTGGTTCGGATGAACGTGATTTTATGCGGTGTTATCTGTGACCGGGTGAGATTTTCCGCTTCTCGCCAACGAGCGCCGGTGCTGAGACACACCTCGACCACAAGAGGCAAATCCGAATCGCCTTTACTGCAGGCTGCAAACAGCTCTGTGATTTGTGAGTGCGTCAGCCACGCCATTTCCTTTTTCTGTAACGGTAAACTTGCGCATGTTCTCCAACGGATTGGGCTGGTTCCACTCACCTAGCCGCGCCAGCTCGCTGAACATGTCGCTTAGGTAGCTTTGTTCAAGATTGATCTCAGAAAAGTAGATTTCACCGGACAGACGCTTATCACGATAATGCGCGAAGTCTTTTGCGGTGAAGGTTGTAGCAGGGGGATCGCGTAGGGCTTCGATCACAAGGCATAGTTTTTTGTAGGTACGTTCACCAGCGGTAAGGGATTGTCCGTGTAGGTTGTACCATAGCTTAGCGACTTCACTCAGTTTACGGCGATCAATTGCTTCGCCTAACCACGGCTTATTGTCTACCTGCTCCATAGTGAAGCGTTCAAACGCTAAGGCTTCACCTTTGGTTGCGAACTGCTTACGTACCCTGCGGCCTTCACGGCCAGCAGGGTAGCACTCACATAACCACTTACCGGATGATTGTTTCCGAACTGTCATTGTAGCCCTCCATCAAAGTGAGCTACATTTAACTGTATATAAAAACAGTTATCAATGTATTATCTATCTAAGTCACACATATACCGTTACTTAGGACTTTCTTGTTAAAGAAAAATCAAGTTCATCATCAAAATTCTGAGGGAATAGAAGCAACTTTTCTTCATCCTTATCATAATACCCATAAATAAGGAAGTTTTTGTTTTTGTTACTTGTTAATAAGGTTGTCACCTCATTGCTTATGTCTTTCTCAATATAAACTCCAGTGAGGGATAAATTATCTATTGTACCAACTATGTTTATCTTTTTAGAACCATTGTCAAACTCAATGCTAAATGATTTCCCATCCTTTTTATCTAGTGTGACCTCTATGGTTTTATTTAACAACCAACTGCCGACCAAGTTTATTTGGTTGTCATTAATGTAGAAAGCATGTGTGTATAACCTTAATTTCTTTTGAATGCGAAATGCTTTATCAATGCTTTCTTGCCATTTCTCATTTTCGCTACTTCTTTTTGTTCTTATGTCTTTAAGTAGTTTGTAAATGTTCTCATGAGGATTGTCTTTTTCTAACGCTTTGTTGGCAATTTCCTCTGCAGCATCAAGTAAGCCAGATTCATAGAGTTTATTGCCCTTGTTAGCCATTGCTAAAGTGTTGCCTAAAATGCTCGATTTTTCAAAATATCGCGCAGAAACCGAATTTAATTTTATTGTTCCAGCTGATACCCCCATATTATTCAGAGCTAAGCTGTTTTTAGGGTTTATAGTTGTTAATGTATCGTAGTTGCTCAGTTCAATAGCTAGCAAATTATTTTTGCTGGCTTTGTATGCAGTGTTAAGAAAAGAGTCCTCATCATCTGGTTTATATTCCAATGCTTTATCTTGGCAAAGGGTAGAGAGCTTTTCATTGCCCAGTTTTTCCTCTGCTTCGGCTAGTTTATTATACAGGCGATAATATTCAATATCGTTTAAATTATCCTGCAAGCGTTTTGTTATTATTTCTTTTGCTTTATCATACTCTGAATTCGATAAGTGTATTCCAGCAAGATTAACTATTGTAATAGTTATTTGCTCTGATTCCTTTAGTGTTTCCAGTTGTTTTGACAATAAAATTAGCGCAGGTTTATATTGTTTTTTGATTTCAAGGCAACTAATATACCAAGATGTTGCTCCCGTTGTTTGCTCTTCAGTTTTAGCATTGGTAATATGTCGCTCTAACTCATCTAGTATCTCAGTCCTATTTGTCCTGTCATATGCCATATAAAGAAAGAATGCTTTATCTAAAAATAATTCTTTTTCTGATGCTATACCTTCTCTTGCTTTTGAAAATAATTCCCTTGCTTGTTCTACATTGCCTTTTTCTAACTCCTTGGATGTTTCAAAAATCCAATGGCTTTTTTCCTCTTTGTCATCATCAGTACTGTCAATTGCTTTTTTTTCAGTGGGGTTAGTTGTGGGCGCTATTACTGTTGTTTGCGAGTTTACCTCAGTGGGGAAGATTATTGCTTCAAGTGTTGAGCCTCCATTGTTATATTTCAGTTTTTCTAGTTTATTTACTAGGTTTATTAGTGGTTTTCTGAATATAAAGGATATTATTATTAGTGTTGCGGGCCAGCGCATGTAGTCCAGTATTAATTTTAAAAACTCCATCAATCATTCCTTTTTTAGGGTTATATTGACATATAAGATTTTTTAATTACAGCCATTGGGGTTATATCTGAAATATTGCAGTCAAAATGGAATTTGCCATCATGTATGCGTATTTTCCCTCCAGGGATTCTTATTATGTCTTTTATGCTTTCTTTTCCCTCTATATTTATTAACCATTTGCCATCAGTCACCTCGCTGAATTTTTTTTCAGCTATGTAAATACTTTCACCATCAATTATAGCTACCGGTTTTTTAATTTCTTTAGGGAGAAAGGCTGTATCAAAAAAATACATGTCAGATTCATACGCTTTGCCATCGATAAGTTTCAGACGAGGTACTGAAATGACATCTATCTTTGATGGTTCATACATTGGGCCAGATTTTGTCGTTAACCAAGACAAAGATACCCCTGTCTCTAAGGCACATTGAATCACCCATTCCGCAGGAAAAATATCACGCATGTAACGAGTAGCAAGAGTGCTTTTTGAAACACCCAAATGGTCACAAAGTGCTTGTCTCGTAGTGAAGCCATATGCCTCGATCAGGCGATTAATGACCTCACGCCCTCCGGTTTTGAAATCCATAAAGTTCTTCAAGTCGAACAAAAAAGATTGAAAGATTCCCGTTGCGATCTTAATGTTCGCCATGAAGTTCGCTTTGGGAAACTTCACATGTAATCACTAATAACTACGGCTCGCCACAAGCCAATGAAAAGGAATGTTGCACTATGCGACCTAACATTTCAATCACTCTGATCACGCCTCATGTCACTATAGAGCGCTACAGCGAACTTACTGGTTTGGCTGAGGATACTATCAATGACATGTTGGCCGATGGGCGTTTGCCTCGCCATCGCCTACGTAAAGATAAAAAACGCGAAAAAGTCATGATCAACATTGCGCAGTTGACCGTTGATGCTCTCTCAAATTGCGACATTGCTACGGCATAGTTCGATTTTGCGATAGGGGGAGGGAAACCGCTATGTTTGATTACCAAACGTCCAAACACTCACACTTAAGCAGCGCTTGCCGCCGATTCGCTCAGGCCTACAACTTGGCAGAGCTGGCCCCGGCGCTGAATGTCTCGCCGCAGGTGCTACGCAATAAGCTGAACCCTGAGCAGCCGCACGAACTGACGCTTTCCCAACTGGTGACGCTCACTGCGATCACTGACGACGCGGCAATCCTTGATGGCCTGTTGGCGTAACTTAATTGCTTGCCGGCGGTGCCAACCAACGAGGCAAAGCCCAACAGCTTGCCAGTGGCCAGCGTGGGCGGCGATGCCACCACGGCGGTGGCCGGTAGCCTGATGGAGAAGATCGGCAAAATCCGCAGCAGCATAGCGGCAGCGCGCCAGGAAGTGATCGCCCCGGTGGTATGGGTGGGGAGCCAGCAAATCAACGTGATGGCCTTGATGCTGGAAACGCTGGAGGTGGTGCAGGAGCTGGCTCAGCAGACTGCCACCCATACGCACAGCAACACCGGTGGGCCGCAGAACGCCGCAGCGATTAGCGTAGCTGGCGCGAAATCAGGCCAGTTGAAAACCAAGTACGCTCCGGTGATAGGATAGGTTTGAACTAAACTAAACCTTAAATCGAGCTACTTTCAGAAATAGCAGTTTTTGTTAAATATTGACTATAACGGATGGAGAATATTATGAGGGGTAAATATTAATGAAGAAAAATATGGTTGAAGAAAAATGTGGGTTATGTGGGACGTTGTCCACGTTGCAGAATAGTCACCTAATGCCAAAAAGTATATATAAGATTATAACTCGTAACTTTAACCCTCATGATACAGCACCAGTATGGGCCAGTAAAAGTCAAAAGTCTGTGCTTTATACAAATATGCAAGTTACAAAAAAATTACTCTGTAAGGTTTGTGAGGATAACTTTAATAAATATGGTGAAAAATATGTGGTAGGAAAATGCATGAAGAATGAACAGACGTTCGAGTTGAAGATGATGCTGGATAACTCGACACCAAGTATTCATGTAAATGGTTCTTCTTTTTTTAACCCAAAAGATATAGATAGATTGAATTCCGAAAAATTCATGTACTTTGCAGCCAGTATCGTTTGGAGGGTAACTGCGACAGATTGGGGAGTTGACGATATTGCAGATTTGAATAATTCTCTCCCGAGTGAGTTTAGGGATTCTTTGCAGAATTATTTGCTTAAAAGGGATGTGTTTCCTAAAGATATCTATATTACAGTGTGTGTAGATAACGACTCTGAACCATTGCCTATAATGTCTCTTCCTACAGGTGATATTGAAAAAAATATGCACATGTCGTTCTTCATACCCGGTATGAAATTCAATGTTTTTTTTGGGGCAGGAGGCGACCAAGAACTTTCATCTTGTTTAGATGAATTGGATGTTAACTTAATTTACATGTACCGATCTTTTCGTAGTTCAGGTGAATTTAAGCAGCTTGTGAATCTTCTCCGTACTGAGTTGCTCCCTAAAGGAAAGTTGGCAAAACAATGAATTAACCGATAAGAATATATATAAACTATTCTAGTCGCGTTATGTTGAGCTGTTTCCATGGCTTATGACAGTACGTGATACAGTTGACTAGCAGGCAATATTAATTGTTTGAACCGATCGATAACGGGGAATTGATCTACACAACCAATTATCAATTGAGCGTGCAACAGTGTAGAAAGTAAACAGGAGTACATAGCAGCATCAGGGAATACCGGCCCGGCCCGCGTGGGCTTTTTCATGCCTGCCATTTGGCGCGCCTGTGCGCCTTTCTAAGACGTCAGCCACCCCAGCGACAATCCCACGCGAACAAATTCGATCACCGTAGCACCGAGCCGCCAGCGCGGCAGAAACCCCACGAAATAAACATCTTGCCCACGAAAACGGCACTACACCGCACCCGCCTGCGCAATTTGGATCGGGAAATTTTTTCAGTTCTGATTTTCTACAAAACATCCCGCCGGGCCGCGCCACGCCTGGGGCTTTGCGAGCAAACCCAAACTGAAAAGATTGAAAAGAATTTCAGTGTTTTTCAGTTTTCGGATCACGCAGTGTTATGGGTGTAAATCACAACGCATTGAAAAATATGTAATAAATATAAATTACGTGGATCACGGATCGTTTGGAGTGGATCGCGCGGAAAAGCCGCCAGAACGCGGCAGGCCAGGTGTGGCAAGGGTTAGTAGGGTATGCGGTAGTTATGGAGTAACTGAAATTTATATCACCAGACCAACGCTCCAAATGCACAGATAGGTGAAAGCGATCCAGGCGAAAATGTGGGGGAAATAATGGAATCCAATAATTGGATTATCAAAAAATCTAGGAGTTAATACCTTGATTTCAAAGAGTATACATTTCCAATATCCAAGTTTTATTGGTGTTACAGCTCCGTTATTAACATTGGGAGCCGCTGGGCCAAAGTGGACGAATAATGCTTGGTCATTTACGTCATTGCCGAAGTACTGGAACATGAATAAACGCTTAAAAAATGTTCTCTTATAAAATATATGGTCATGTGGGGCTTTATTTGGGATTTCTGCATGGGCCCACCCCCATTTTGCTATCCCTTTGGCATCAGGTAAACCAAACAATGCGGGTTGAAATATCGAATAGACGAGCTTAGAGGTATTAACATTTTTGAACATTAAATCGTCAATTATTGGCTTGTTAGAGTCCCGAGATAACACAAAAAAACGCTGCCAGCTAAAGAGCCAAAAAGCGATCAATATAATAGGAGCAACATGCAGTGAGGTTAGTTTTAGCCCCAGATTGCCAATCGGGATAGAGTCCGCGAAAGATGCCCAGCCCCCTAAAAAGAGAATGAGGCCAGCAGAGGATAAGATTAACCGTGTACTGGCTGTTTTAATATCGTCCATGCGCACCTGCATTTGGCCGTCGCCACTTTGCCGCCATTGATAAGAAAAAGGGGCTTCGTTTTCACGTAACCCCTTGTTTTATTTGGTGGAGCTGGGGGGGGGGGTGAACCCCGTCCGAAATTACTACAAGTTCGGAATGTCTCATACAAATAATTTGGGGTGATGCAAAAGTTCGGTGCGAGTCATAGAATATCAGTGGTAGATGACTCTCTCTACTTGGGGTTAGCGGGAACACAAAGTCGGCAGCCTTCATTCGTCAGTAGGACTAAAGTATCGTCACTGATCTAGCGCCCGGTTCAATTTTCCTCACTCATGCATCTGTCCATTACCGCTTTTTACAGCTAAAAGCCAACTACCGTATAATTTTAGGCCGAACTAAAAATCTAAAGCAGTGTGCAAAAATTGGGTCAAGAAATCCTCCTTTTGCATTTTTGTTAAGGACGAGTACATGTTACTAGAGAGGTAAGGGGGGAGGCAACAGATTGATCATAAAGCAGGTTGTTGAAGTTGTGTCGCCACTTTATCGCCATAGGATAACAGCCCAACTTGTAGCTACTTGTTTAGTAATGATATTTTTTAAAGGCAACAAAAAACCCGATAATCTTGAACCTAAAAGGCGGGATTATCGGGCTCCACAAAATGGGGACATCAAAGAAAAGCAGTGGCACTAATTCAGACTGCGGCCCCCAACGAAAGTTCTGGCCGGCGACAAAAAAATCAAAATATTTTTATCGCCGATCCATCTCTCCCGCTAATCGATCAGCCGAGTATGCCCGGCCATAGCACCACGATGAGTGAACCCGCCAGCGTTAACAGCACGTTAGCGATGGCGTAGGTGCCGGCGTAACCCAGCGCCGGGATGTTGCTGCGCGCGGTATCGCTGATGATCTCCATCGCCGGTGCGCAGGTGCGGGCGCCCATAATCGCGCCGAACAGCAGGGCGCGGTTCATGCGCAGCACGTAGGCACCGAACAGGAAGCAGATAATCACCGGCACCAGGCTGACGATCAGCCCGGCGATCAGCATCTGGCCGCCGACCGCGCCCAGGCTGTGGCCGATGCCGGCGCCGGCGCTCAGGCCTACGCCCGCCATAAACACCATCAGGCCGAACTCTTTCACCATGTTCAGCGCCCCCTGCGGAATGTAGCCGAAGGTCGGGTGGTTGGCGCGCAGGAAGCCGAGCATAATGCCGGACATCAGCAGGCCGGCGGCGTTGCCGATGCCGAACGAGAAGTTGCTGAACTGTATGGTGATCTGGCCGATCAAAAGGCCGATGATGAAGAAGGCGCAGAACGCCAGCAGATCGGTCACCTGGCTGTGAATCGAGATAAAGCCAATTTTCTCCGCCACGCTCTTCACCCGGCGCGCGTCGCCGCTCACCTGCAGCACGTCGCCTTTGTTGAGCACGATGCTGTCGTCGATCGGCATTTCGATCTGGCTGCGGATCACGCGGTTGAGGAAGCAGCCGTGGTCGGTCAGCTTCAGCTGGCTCAGGCGTTTGTTCACTGCGTTGCTGTTCTTCACCACGATCTCTTCGGTCACGATGCGCATGTCGAGCAGATCGCGATCGAACACTTCCTTACCGTTGCGGAAGCTCGGATCCAGCCGCGCGTGGGCGTCCGGGTAGCCGACCAGCGAGATCTCATCGCCCACCTGCAGCACCGCGTCACCGTCCGGGTTGGCCAGAATGCCGTTGCGGCGGATGCGTTCGATGTAGCAGCCGGTCTGGCGGTAGATGCCCAGCTCGCGCAGGTTCTTGCCGTCGGCCCAGGCCACCAGCTCGGGGCCGACGCGGTAGGCGCGGATCACCGGCAGGTAGACCTTGCGCTGGCTGTCGGTGTCCAGGCCGCGTTCACGAGCGATTTGCTGGGCGGAGGTGGACAGATCCTGGTGCTGCAGCTTCGGCAGGTAGCGCGCGCCAAAAATCAGGCTGACCAGACCGATCAGGTAGGTGAGGGCATAGCCGAGGCTCAGATGATCCTGCGCCGCCAGCAGCGCCGGGCCGTTGACGATGGTGTTGCGCAGCGTATCGCCGGCCCCCACCAGCACCGGCGTGGAGGTCATCGAGCCGGCCAGCATGCCGGCGGTCAGGCCGATGTCCCAGTGGAACAGCTTGCCGAGACCGATGGCGATCACCATCGCCGAACCGACCATTACCAGCGCCAGCATCAGGTAATTTTTACCGTCGCGGAAGAAAATCGAGAAAAAGTTAGGCCCGGCTTCCACCCCGACGCAGAAAATAAACAGCATGAAGCCGAGATTCAGCGCCTCGGTGTTAATGGCGAAGTGTTGCTGGCCGAGCAACAGGGAAACCACTAAAACGCCAATGGAATTACCGAGTTGGACGGAGCCCAGACGGAGTTTACCGAGGCACAGCCCCAGCGCGAGTACCACGAACAGTAACAGAATGTAGTTACCGTTTAACAAACTAGCGACGTTTATGTTCACGGAGGATAACTTATTGTTTACCAGTAAGTGCTTGATATAGATAACTATAAGAGATAAATTCAGCCTTAAAACGACGTCATAAATCACCACCAGCAGAAAGCGAAGCGAACCATCGTTCGGCGGCGTTCATTCTAGACGCTATGACCGATGACAGCCAGCACAGAAAGCTGATTTCCTGCGCCACCGTGCGCATTTAACTCTCTTTTGGCCAAGGAAAAAATTCGGTTCAGCGTCACCTCACGGGTGGCTGGGCTGATTTCTATTGATGCGGTAATTGGGCGGGGGAGAATTCGCATGACGAGTTATCGATATTGGCTGGGCATTCTCAGCTGTTTTCTGTTGTTCAACCTGGTGTTTCTCGGCCAGCAAACCGGCCTGTTCGGCAGCACGGATCATGAGCACCACGGGGAAACCGGCCTGCTGCTGTTTGTGATCCCCGGCGCGATCGCCAGCTATCTGTCGAGCCGCAAGCGGCTGCTGTGTCCGCTGCTGGGGGCGCTTTATGCCTTGCCGCTCTGCCTGCTGATCCGTCACTTCTGGCTGACGCCGTCCTATTCGTTCTGGCAGGAGCTGGCTTACGCCACCAGCGCGGTGTTCTGGTGCGTGTTCGGCGCGATGCTGATGCTGTTCGCCCTCGGTCTGTTGCACACGCTCCAGCAGCTGCATCGGCGGCAGCGGCAATAAAAAAAGGCGCGTTAAGCGCCTTTTTTGTCGTTCAAAAACTTACTGGAACAGGTTCAGGTGTTCTTTAGCGTAAGCTTCGAAATCGGTGCAACCGCCGATGTGCTTCTCATCCAGGAAGATCTGCGGCACGGTTTCAACCGGTTTACCGACGGTTTTTTCCAGATCGGCCTTGGTGATGCCTTCCGCGTGGATGTCAACGTAACGGAAGTTGAAATCGTCGCGTTCTTCAGTCAGTTTTTCCGCCAGTTCTTTAGCGCGGACACAATAAGGACAGCCAGGACGCCCGAAGATTACTGCAAACATGCAACGCTCCTTAATTGGATTTTCAAAAAATTGTTCGCTACCGCAACGACATCCCGTCACCGAAAAAGTCATTACCTGCGTCAGATGGCGCCTACTATGCCCGTTGAGGCGGTGAAAAAAAAGCAGGAATTACCTGTTAATCTGATTCATGTAACCAATTAGTCTGCCGGGGCTGTCGCCGCCGACGGGAATTCACTACACTGGGGGCAGACCTTCTGGAGAAGAAAAATATGCGTTCATTCGGTGACTTACCGCGCCCGGTGCTGGTGTTGGAAGGGCTGGGCATCGTGATGCTGGTATTGGCCTACCTCAGCATTCACGGGCACCTGCAGCTGCCGGGCTGGCTGGCGTCGCAGCAGGCGGCGGTCGGCATGATTTTCCTCGGCGTGGCGCTGATGGTGCCGGCGGCGGCGTTTCTGGTATGGCGCGTGGTGCAGGGGTTCGGGCCGCTGATGCGCGGCGGCCTGCCGCCGGAAAACGATCGCCGTAAGCCGCAAGATGCGGACGCATCGAAAAATCATCAGGACAGCGATCCGCGCGCCTGAGCGCCGCGGCCGCTAACCCGCCTGCGGGGCAGGCGTTGGCCTTTTTTGGGGTGACGAGTGAAAATTGCCATTCTTTCTCGCGACGGATCGCTCTATTCGTGCAAGCGGCTGCGTGAAGCGGCGGAAGATCGCGGGCACAGCATCGATATCATCGATCCGCTTTCCTGTTATATGAACATCAACCCGGCGGCGCCGACCATTCACTATCGCGGCCGTCAGTTGGAGCGTTATGACGCGGTGATCCCGCGCATCGGTTCCGCCATCACCTTTTACGGCACCGCGGTGCTGCGCCAATTCGAGCTGCTCGGCAGCTACCCGCTCAACGAATCCGTGGCCATTACCCGCGCCCGCGACAAGCTACGTTCGCTGCAACTGCTGGCCCGGCAGGGTATCGATCTGCCGATCACCGGTTTCGCCCATTCACCGGACGATACCGGCGATCTGATCGAACTGGTCGGCGGCGCGCCGCTGGTGGTCAAGCTGGTGGAAGGCACGCAGGGCATCGGGGTGGTGCTGGCGGAAACTCGCCAGGCGGCGGAAAGCGTGATCGACGCCTTTCGCGGCCTGAACGCCCATATTCTGGTGCAGGAGTACGTGCGCGAAGCGCAGGGCCGCGACGTGCGCTGCCTGGTGGTGGGCGGCCGGGTGGTGGCCGCCATCGAGCGGCAGGCGAAGCCCGGCGAGTTTCGTTCCAATCTGCACCGTGGCGGCAGCGCCCGCAAAGTGACCATCACCGCCAGGGAGCGGGCGATTGCGCTCAAAGCGGCGAACACGCTGGGGCTGGACGTCGCCGGGGTGGATATCCTGCGCGCCGAGCGCGGCCCGCTGGTGATGGAGGTCAACGCCTCACCGGGGCTGGAAGGGGTGGAAACCACTACCGGGCTGGACATTGCCGGCATGATGATCGAATACATCGAGCAGCGCGGCCGGCCGGGGTTCCGCCTGAAATCGGGCGGCTGACGGTACGCGCGTTGCGCTTTTCCCGCCGAGCAATATCTTAATTAGTGAATTAAGCCGCATTGATCGTGGCGTATCGGGTGAATATTCCGTAAGCTATGCGCCTTTTCGCGTTTTGAATATTGTGAGGCTGGTTATTATGGATTCACTCATTGTCCCCGATTTGGCGCTGTTGCGGCGCTGGCTGGATCAGTCGGGCATTTCTTTCTTTGAGTGCGATTCCTGCCAGGCGCTGCACCTGCCGCACATGCAGAACTTCGACGGCGTGTTCGACGCCAAGATAGATCTGGTGGACAACGTCATTCTGTTCTCCGCGCTGGCCGAGGTGAAGCCGACCGCGCTGATCCCGCTGGTGGCGGATCTGAGCCAGATCAACGCCAGCTCGCTGACCATCAAGGCCTTTGTCGACATTCAGGACGACAACCTGCCGAAGCTGATCGTCTGCCAGTCGCTGAGCGTGGCGGTCGGCATCACCTACGAGCAGTTCACCCACTTCATGCAGCAGGGCGAAGAGCAGGTCTCGATGGTCATCCTCGAGGCGCGGGCGAACGATCTGCTGTTTATGGGGGACGAAGAAGAGATCCCCGCTGGCGCCTTGCGTCAGCCGATGCTGCACTGATCCTCGCTGTACCTTAAGCATGCCGTCGCTCCGGCGGCATGCTGCCGTGACTCCCCTCCGCAATTAAATATTCTGCACTTTGGCCTCTGCCGCCCGATCTTTCTCGGCTTTTACGCCGTTAATGCCGTATCACATAGAGAAAAATTGCATAAAAAATCGATAAATGGCGTTTTTTACCCTGGGGGCTGGCGGGTTGCGATGGCAGCGGCTATGCTGCTGATTCTGCAAAGGGCTTGCGATTTCCCTTGTAACCACGCGAGCAGGGCAGTGCAAAAAGGCGCATGCAATCATATGCATAGCCATTCATTTCGCGGTTGCAACGATTGCGCTCAATCAGGAAAGGTTTTGTATCGCTGCAGATACAAGTTCAATTCTATGATTTACCCTGTTTTGGAGGAAGTTACGGATGGTCACCCAACGTAAAAAGTGGTTATCGGGTGTGGTTGCCGGTCTGTTGATGGCCGCGTCCGTCACGGCGTCAGCCGAAGAGAAAACGCTGCACGTGTATAACTGGTCCGACTATATCGCGCCGGATACCCTGGCCAAATTCCAGAAAGAAACCGGTATCAAAGTGGTGTACGACGTCTTTGACTCCAACGAAGTGTTGGAAGGCAAACTGATGGCGGGCAGCACCGGTTACGATTTGGTGGTCCCTTCATCCAACTTCCTCGAGCGTCAGTCGCAGGCCGGCATTTTCGAGCCGCTCGACAAGAGCAAGATCCCCAACTACAAAAATCTCGATCCCGAGATGCTGAAGCTGGTGGCGCATAACGACAAAGACAACAAATACGGCATCCCTTACATGATGGTGACCACCGGCATCGGCTATAACGTCGACAAGGTGAAGGCGGTACTGGGCAAAGACGCGCCGGTCAACAGCTGGGATCTGATCTTCAAGCCGGAAAACCTGGAGAAGCTCAAGAGCTGCGGCGTCTCCTTCCTCGATGCGCCGAGCGAGGTCTACGCCACCGTGCTGCATTATCTGGGCAAAGATCCCAACAGCACCAACGCGGCGGACTACACCGGCGCGGCCAACGATCTGCTGCTGAAGCTGCGGCCGAACATCCGCTATTTCCACTCTTCTCAGTACATCAACGATCTGGCGAACGGTGACATCTGCGTGGCGATCGGCTGGTCCGGCGACGTGATGCAGGCGGCCAACCGCGCCAAAGAGGCGAAGAACGGCGTGAATGTGGCCTATGCGATCCCGAAAGAGGGGGCGCTGACCTACTTTGACATGTTCGCCATGCCGGCGGACGCCAAAAGCAAGGACGCCGCCTACCAGTTCCTGAACTTCCTGCTCAAGCCGGACGTGATGGCGGACATCAGTAATCACATTTACTACGCCAATGCGGTGAAAGATTCCACGCCGCTGGTGAACGCCGAAGTGCGCGATAACCCGAACGTCTATCCGCCGGCCGATTTGCGCGCCAAGCTGTTCACGCTCAACGTGCAGTCGCCGAAGCTGGACCGTGTCATTACCCGCGCATGGACTAAAGTTAAAAGCGGGAAGTGATGATGGGGGAGCCCCCCATCGTCGGTAAACCGGCAGGCGGGTGTTCCCCGCCTGCATTGCCGTTTTGGGCCACGGCGCTCGCCGTGGTTTTGTGCCGCTTTACGCCGGAGAGCACCCCGATTGAACGACGCCATCCCTCGTCCTCAAGCCAAGTCGCAGAAGGTTTTCACCCCTCTGCTGGAAATCCGTAACCTCACCAAAACCTTCGACGGGCAGAATGCGGTCGAAGACGTCAGCCTCACCATCTATAAGGGTGAGATCTTTGCGCTGCTTGGCCCGTCCGGCTGCGGCAAGTCCACCTTGCTGCGCATGCTGGCCGGTTTTGAACAGCCGACGGAAGGGCAGATCGTGCTCGACGGGCAGGATATGTCGCATGTGCCGCCGTACCAGCGGCCGATCAATATGATGTTTCAGTCGTACGCGCTGTTCCCGCACATGACCGTGGAGCAGAATATCGCGTTTGGCCTTAAGCAGGACAAAATGCCGCGGGCGGAGATCGCCGAACGGGTGGCGGAAATGCTGGCGCTGGTGCACATGCAGGAGTACGCCAGGCGCAAACCGCACCAGCTTTCCGGCGGCCAACGGCAGCGGGTGGCGCTGGCGCGCAGCCTGGCCAAGCGGCCGAAGCTGCTGCTGCTGGATGAGCCCATGGGCGCGCTGGACAAGAAGTTGCGCGACCGCATGCAGCTGGAAGTGACCGACATTCTCGAGCGCGTCGGCGTGACCTGCGTGATGGTGACGCACGATCAGGAAGAAGCGATGACCATGGCGGGGCGCATCGCCATCATGAACCGCGGCAAGTTCGTGCAGATCGGCGAGCCGGAAGAGATCTACGAGCATCCGAACAGCCGCTTCAGCGCCGAATTTATCGGTTCGGTCAACGTCTTCGACTGCGTGCTGCAAGAGCGTCACGACGATGCGCTGATCCTGCAAAGCCCGGGGCTGCGTCATGCGATCAAAGTGGATCCGGACGCCTCGGTGGTGGACGGCGTGCCGATCCAGGTCGCGCTGCGGCCGGAAAAGATCCTGCTGTGCGAACAAGTGCCGGAAGACGGCTGCAACTTCGCGGTGGGGGAAGTGGCGCACATTTCCTATCTGGGCGATCTGTCTATCTACCACGTGAAGCTGCACAGCGGGCAGATCATCAGCGCCCAGCTGCAAAACGGCCATCGTTTCCGCAAGGGGATGCCCACCTGGGGCGATGAAGTGCGTCTATGTTGGGAAACCGACAGCTGCGTCGTGTTGACGGTGTAGTGGATCCGGTGAGGAGTAACCCGTATGACCCTGCTTTCTGAACGCGCGCCGGAACCGCCGGCCAAAGCGCCCGGCGCCCTCAGGGCGCTGTTCCATCGCTTGCTGATGGCCCATGGCCGCAAGCTGGTGATCGCGCTGCCGTATTTATGGCTGACGCTGCTGTTTATGCTGCCTTTCCTGATCGTGTTCAAGATCAGCCTGGCGGAGTTGGCGATGGCGGTGCCGCCCTACACCGAGCTGATGAGCTGGGTGGACGGCAAACTGAACATCGCGCTCAACTTCGCCAACTACCTGCAGCTCACCGACGATCCGCTGTATATCGATGCCTATCTGCAGTCGCTGCGCGTGGCGGCGGTTTCGACGTTGTGTTGCCTGATCATCGGCTATCCGCTGGCCTGGGCGGTGGCCCACAGCAAGGCGTCGACCCGCAACATCCTGCTGTTGCTGGTGATCCTGCCTTCCTGGACCTCGTTCCTGATCCGCGTCTATGCCTGGATGGGCATTCTGAAAAACAACGGCACGCTGAACAACTTTCTGATGTGGTTAGGGGTGATCGACCAGCCGCTGGTGATCCTGCACACCAACCTGGCGGTGTATATCGGCATCGTCTATTCCTACTTGCCGTTTATGGTGTTGCCGATCTACACGGCGCTGATCCGGCTGGATTACTCGCTGGTGGAGGCGTCGCTGGATCTGGGCGCCCGGCCGCTGAAAACCTTTTTCAGCGTGATCGTGCCGCTGACGCGCGGCGGCATCATCGCCGGCTCGATGCTGGTGTTCATTCCGGCGGTGGGGGAGTTCGTGATCCCGGAGCTGCTCGGCGGGCCGGACAGCATCATGATCGGCCGCGTGCTGTGGCAGGAGTTCTTCAATAACCGCGACTGGCCGGTGGCCTCGGCGGTCGCCACCATCATGCTGCTGTTGCTGATCGTGCCAATATTGTGGTTCCACAAGCACCAGAACAAGGAAATGGGAGGCCAGGCATGAACAACTTGCCGGTAGTGCGTTCACCGTGGCGCATCGCCATCCTGACTGTCGGCTTTACCTTCCTGTATGCGCCGATGCTGATGCTGGTGATTTACTCCTTCAACAGCTCCAAGCTGGTGACGGTGTGGGCCGGCTGGTCCACGCGCTGGTATAGCGAACTGTTCCACGATTCGGCGATGATTAGCGCGGTGGGGCTCAGCCTGACCATCGCCGCCGCCGCCGCCACTGCCGCGGTGGTGCTGGGCGCCATCGCCGCGGTGGTGATGGTGCGTTTCGGCCGTTTTCGCGGTTCGACCGGTTTCGCGTTTATGCTGACCGCGCCGCTGGTGATGCCGGACGTGATCACCGGCCTGTCGTTGCTGCTGCTGTTCGTGGCGATGGGGCACGCCTTCGGTTGGCCGTCGGAACGCGGCATGTTCACCATTTGGCTGGCGCATGTCACCTTCTGTACCGCTTATGTGGCGGTGGTGATCAGTTCGCGCCTGCGCGAGGTGGATCGCTCAATTGAAGAGGCGGCGATGGACCTGGGGGCGCCGCCGCTGAAGGTGTTTTTCGTCATCACCTTGCCGATGATTGCGCCGGCGCTGATCTCCGGCTGGATGCTGGCGTTTACCCTGTCGCTGGACGATCTGGTGATCGCCAGTTTCGTCTCCGGCCCGGGCGCCACCACGTTGCCGATGCTGGTGTTCTCCAGCGTGCGCATGGGGGTGAATCCGGAAATTAACGCGCTGGCCAGCCTGATCCTGCTGGTGGTGGGCATTCTCGGCCTGATCGCCTGGTGGTTTATGGCGCGCTCGGAAAAACAACGATCGCGTGAATTGCAGCGGGCGGCCCGTAGCTGAATCGTAACAAACCTGCTATTTTTGCAATCAATAAGTATTGCAACTAACTACCTGACTTTACATGCGCCATTTGAATGGCTCCAATGAATTTCACACTGCCGCCAACAACGCGGCAATGCGAAAGGCGTAGGGGCAGTGGCGCGTCGTAGCGGAACACGGATATGTCAGACATGCTGAAAAGCGGGCAGGGAATAAGATCGACTTCGGATGCGCCGGTGCCGGTGATGGTGGCGGGCACCGCCATGGTGGCGATCAAGTGTATCAGCGTGGTGCTGCTGCTGGGCGAGCTGGGCGTCGACGGCGCGAAGGAGTTTGTCAGCACCAGCGCGCAGGCGTGGGATTCCACCTTTATCTTTCTGGCCGGGCTGATGCTGCTGTGCCTGCAAATCAGCTGCGGTTTTGCGGTGATGCGCGGCCGCAACTGGGGGCGCTGGGGCTACGTGGCCTGTCAGTGCATCGTGGTGCTTTACCTGCTGCTGGCCACCATCGGCAGCGTCTTCCCCGAGGTATTCACCGTGGAAGGGGAAACCAGCGGCCAAATCCTGCACGTTCTGATCCTGCAAAAGATCCCCGACGCGGTGATCCTGGCGCTGCTGTTCGTCCCCACCGCCAGCCGCCGCTTCTTCACCGCGCGCAAGTGAGATTTTAGGCGCGCGGAGTGGTAAACTCTGCGCCCTTAATTCGTCATCCTGGACTTCACGGTATCTTCATGCATTGCGCTTTGTATACGGCGGGCACCTGCCGTTCCTGTCAGTGGCTGGAAAAGCCCTATCCGCAGCAGCTGGCCGACAAACAGCATCACCTGCAATCGCTGCTGGCCGGGCGCGATGTCGCGCAGTGGCTGCAGCCGGCGGCGGGGGAACTGAGCGCATTTCGCAATAAAGCCAAGATGGTGGTCAGCGGCAGCGTGGAGCGCCCGCTGCTCGGCATGCTGCACCGCGACGGCACGCCGGTCGATCTGAGCGACTGCCCGCTGTATCCCGCCGGCTTTGCGCCGATGTTTGCTGTGCTGAAAAGCTTCATCGCCCGCGCCGGCCTGACGCCGTATAACGTGGCGCGCAAACGCGGCGAGCTGAAATACCTGCTGCTGACCGAAAGCACGCTCGACGGCGGCGTGATGCTGCGCTTCGTGCTGCGCTCGGAAACCAAGCTGGCGCAGCTGCGCGCCGCGCTGCCGTGGCTGCAGCAGCAGCTGCCGCAGCTCAAGGTGATCTCCGCCAATATTCAGCCGGTGCATATGGCGATCATGGAAGGGGAGCGCGAGATCGCGCTGACCGAACAGCAGGCGCTGGAGGAACAGTTCAATCAGGTGCCGCTGTTCATCCGCCCGCAAAGCTTCTTCCAAACCAACCCGCAGGTGGCCGCCGATCTGTATGCCACCGCCCGCGACTGGGTGCGCGCGCTGGGTATCGACAGCATGTGGGATCTGTTTTGCGGCGTCGGCGGTTTCGGTCTGCACTGCGCGCAGCCGCAAACTCGCCTGACCGGCATCGAAATCAGCGCGGAAGCGATCGCCTGCGCGCGTCAGTCGGCGCAGCGATTGGGGTTACTGCAGGTCGATTTTCAGGCGCTCGATTCCACCCGCTTCGCCACCGCCGAAGGGCAGGTGCCGCAGCTGGTGTTGGTCAACCCGCCGCGCCGCGGCATCGGCCAGGCGCTGTGCGATTATTTGAGCCGGATGGCGCCGGATTACATTCTGTATTCCAGCTGCAACGCCGAGAGCATGGCGAAAGATATCGAGATGTTGCCGGGCTACCGCATCGAACGGGTGCAGTTGTTCGACATGTTCCCGCATACCGCGCACTACGAAGTGTTGACGCTGTTGGTGCGGCGTTAAAGGCGCTTTTTGGCAGCCGTGTAAGCCGCTGAACGTTCGCGTTTGCCCACAGACAGGACCAGAACCACGATCTCCGTTTCCATGACGCGATATACCAAACGAAAGCCTGAGGCTCTGAGTTTGATTTTGTAGCAATCGGGCAAACCGGCGAGTTTGTTGGCGGGGACGTGGGGATTAACCAGCACCGATGCCAGCTTTTTTTTGAACTGTTCCCGGATCACCGGGGACAGTTTTTTAAATTCCTTCAGCGCATGTTCTTCGAATTCAAGCTTATAAGTCATCCAAATTGACCTTAATGCGTTTGCCGTTCATCCGTGAACGAACGATTTCAGCGAGTTCGATATCTTCCAGGTATTCCGCGATCGCCTCCCAGGTTTCCGGAGAGACGTAATATCCCGAAATCTTACCGTTGGTCAGGACGGCGACCGGTTGCCCTTGTGCCTCTTTAAGGGCGGCGTTGGGCGATTTCTTAAAATCGCTGATGCTGACAGCCGAGTCGGCAAGAATGGGTTGAACCGTCATAATGTTATCCTTGATGCTAAATTCAGTATCAAATTTAGCACTAACCGAATGGGGTGGCAATCGGATGGAGCCGCCGAAGGATGGCGACTCCACATGCGGACTTACTGCGGGAACCATTTGTCGTTGATGGCCTTGTAGGTGCCGTCGGCCTTGATGGCGTCCAGCGCGGCGTTCAGCTTGGCCAGTAGCGCCTGATTGTCCGGACGCACCGCGATGCCGAGGCCGGTGCCGAAGTATTGCGCATCGGTGATATGTTCGCCGACCGGCGCCAGCTGCGGGTTGGTTTTCAGCCACTCGTTCACTACGGCGGTATCGCCGAAGACGCCGTCGATACGGCCGTTTTTCAGCTCCAGAATAGCGTTCTGGTAGCTGTCGTAAGAGACGGTGTTAATCTCCGGGTGTTTGTCCTGCATGTATTTCTGGTGGGTGGTGCCATTTTCCATGCCGAGCTTTTTGCCTTTCAGATCCGCCAGCGAGCTGAACTTGCCTTTTTGCGCGATCACAATCGCCGAGTTGGCATAGTAAGGTTGGGTGAAGGCGACCTGTTTGCTGCGCTCCGGCGTGATGTCCATACCGGAAATCACCGCATCGTATTTTTTGAATTTCAGCGCGGCGATCAGGCTGTCGAACGCCTGGTTGGTGAAAGTGCACTGCGCCTGCATCTGCTTACACAGCGCGTTGGCCAAGTCGATATCGAAACCGACGATCTGGTTGTTGGCGTCCAGCGATTCGAATGGCGGATAGGTGGCGGAGGCGGCGAAGCGGATAGTCTCGGCCGCGGTGGCGTTGAAGGTCATTCCGGCCAACATCGTCGCGGCAAGCAGCAGTTTTTTCATGCGTAGAGCTCCTGTCTGGATCCTGAAAGTGATTATTTCGCTATCGTTTGTTTTTACTGGTAATCGCCAGAGGTTTTTGCGAGGACACCTGCTGATAACCCTGCCATTGAGTGAATTAAAATGCAATATAAATGATTAAATATTGCAATGGGGATAAAAAAAGCCCCGCGCAATGGCGGGGCTGGAGAGGGGGATGGCTTCAGTTGCGGCGCTCAAACGCCAACGCGCGGCGCTCCACCAGCCGCATCAGCAGCGTCAGCAGGCCGTTGACGCACAGGTACACCAGACCTGCGGCGCCGAACACCATCACGTCGTAGGTGCGGCCGTACATCAGCTGGCTATAGCCCATCACTTCCATCAGCGTGATGGTGTAGGCCAGCGACGTGCTTTTGAACACCAGCACCACTTCGTTGGAGTAAGATGACAGCGCGCGCTTGAAGGCGAACGGCAGCAGAATGCGCAGCGTCTGCCGGCGCGACATGCCCAGCGCTTCGCACGACTGCCATTGTCCGGCGGGGATGGCGCGCACCGCGCCGTAGAACAGCTGCGTGGTATAGGCCGCGCTGTTCAGCGCCAGCGCAATCATCGCGCACAGCCAGGGCTGCGACAGCAGGTTCCACAGCCACGGGTAGTCGCGGATCGCCGGAAACTGACCGGGGCCGTAGTAGATCAGGAAGATCTGCACCAGCAGCGGTGTGCCGGTGAACAGCGTCACATAGGCCTTGACCAGCGGCGTCAGAACCGGCGTTTTCAGCGTCAGGATCACCGTCAGCAGCAGCGACAGCAGCAGCGCGACCAGCAGCGCGGCGACGGTCAGGGTCAGGCTGGTATGCAGCCCTTTGAGGATTTCCGGTAAATATTCAATCATCAGACCGGCCCCCGCTCAAAGCGCGTGGCGCGCAGTTCAATGCGCTTGATGACGTATTGGCTGAACAGCGTCACCAGCAGGTAGATGGCCGCCGCGATCACGTACCAGGTAAAGGGTTCCTGGGTGCGGGTGGCGATGCTTTTGGTTTGCAACATCAGGTCGTTCACGCTGATCAGCGACACCAGCGCGGTGTCTTTCAGCAGCACCAGCCACTGATTGCCGAGGCCGGGCAGGGCATGGCGCCACATCTGCGGCATGATCAGGCGAAAGAAGATCGCCGCTTTGCCGAGACCCAGCGCCTGGCCGGATTCCCACTGCCCCTGCGGCACCGCTTTGAGCGCGCCGCGCAGCGTCTGCGAGGCGTAGGCGGAATAGAGCAAGGCCAGGGCGATCACCCCGCACAGGAACGGGCTGACTTCGAAATTATCGATCGCCAGCTGAATCGGCAACTGGAACAGACCGAGGTTAAGGGTAAAGCCGTCGGAGAGCATCAGCAGCAGCTGCGACGAGCCGAAATAGATAAACAGCACCACCAGGATTTCCGGCAGGCCGCGCAGCACGGTCACCCAGGCGGTGCCGAGCCAGCTGACGGCTTTCCAGCGGGACGATTCCCATACGGCGAACAGCATCGCCAGAATCAGCCCGAGGATCAGGGCGCAAACGGCAAGGCCGACGGTCATGCCGGCGGCGCTTGCTAAAGGTTGTAATTCATTCATCGGGGCGTATTACTGCTGGAACCATTTTTTGTAGATGGTTTCATAGGTCCCATCCTGCTTGATCTTGTCCAGGGCGGCGTTGAACTTGCCCTGCAGATCGGTATTTTTCTGGCGTACCGCGATGCCGAGGCCGGTGCCGAAGTAGTCTTTATCCGTTACTTTGGCGCCCACTGTCGCCAGCGCGTCATTCTGCTTCAGCCACTCGTTGACCACCGCAGTATCGCCGAACACCGCATCAACGCGGCCGTTCTTCAGATCCAAAATGGCGTTTTGGTAGCTGTCGTAAGGCACGGTGGTGATTTCCGGGTGCTTGTCGGTCAGGTATTTTTGGTGAGTGGTGCCGTTTTGCACGCCGACTTTCTTGCCTTTCAGCGCCGCCACGTCGGCGATTTTGCCTTTCTGCGCGATGAACAGCGCCGAGTTATCGTAGTACGGCTTGGTGAACAACACCTGCTTTTCACGCTCCGGCGTAATGTCCATACCGGCCATGACCGCATCGAAACGCTTGAACTTCAGGCTTGGGATCAGGCTGTCGAACGCCTGATTGGTGAAGGTGCACTCGGCCTGCATCTCTTTGCACAGCGCGTTGGCCAGATCGACATCAAAACCCTGAATTTTGTTGCCGGCGTCAATAAATTCAAATGGAGGATAGGAGGCTTCGGTAGCGAAACGGATGGTTTCGGCTGCGGAGGCGGAAACGCTGATGCCGGCCAGAACGGCGGCGATTATTAGTTTTTTCATCGCAAACTCCCCAAATTACAGCAAGTTAATTGTTAGTGTGATAAGTAGTTGGCAAACTCGGTGGTCCGCGGCTGCGTGAAGTGGCTGCTGTCGCCTTGCTCCATCACATGGCCGTTTTCCATGTACACCACGCGGCTGGCGGTCTTGCGCGCCACTTCCACTTCGTGGGTGACGATCACCTGAGTGATGCCGGTGCCGGCCAGTTCGCGAATGATGCTGACGATCTGGGCGGTGATTTCCGGATCCAGCGCCGCGGTCGGTTCATCGAACAGCAGCACCTGCGGCTCCATCATCAGGGCGCGAGCGATCGCTACGCGCTGCTGCTGGCCGCCGGAAAGGTGCAGCGGAAAGCGATCGGCGAAGTCGGTCAGGCGCAGACGCTTGAGCAGCTTGTCGGCGCGCTCCATCGCCTGAGCCTTGGTCAAACCCAGCACGCGGCAAGGCGCTTCTATCAGGTTCTGGACCACGGTGAGGTGAGGCCACAGGTTGTATTGCTGGAAGACCATGCCGACATTTTGCCGCAGTTCGCGAATGGCTTTTTCGCCCGGCGCCTGCTTGAAATCGAATTGGTTGCCGGCGATCTTTAGCTGACCCGAACGCGGCATTTCCAGCAGGTTAAGCACCCGCAGCAATGAACTTTTCCCGGCGCCGCTTGGGCCAAGCAGCACCAGGGTTTCCCCGGCTGGACATTCCAGCGTGATGTCAAACAGCGCCTGGTGAGCGCCGTAATAGCAATTGATACCGTTAAGTTGAATACTCATGCGCCAGAATTGAATAGACATTGATGCCGCAAATGTTAACTTCCACAGAATACTTATGCAATCTTTGTGCGTTAAAATTTATGAGTGTGCGGCGGGACAGTAAAAGATTAGCACAAGATACCGCGACTCAGGCCGAGGGAGGGGATTTGTGGCGCAGGCTGTGAGATCGGTAGCGAAATTTTTTCTATCGGACGAAATCTGAGCGGCGCAAGGGGAGACGGGAACGACCGACGCGGCGGGTCCGCGTCGGCCGGGGAGTGCGGGTTATCGGTTTTCCAGCACCTGACGCACGCTGCCGTTGGTGGCGTGTGCTGGAACATTCAGGTAGCGAATATCATCAACCACCCAGCAGGTGCCTTCGCGCACCATCAGCACTTCGTCTTGCCAGTTCACGGTACTGTTGGCGTCTTTCTGGTAGCTCAAGTCAACGCGCAGCGGGATGTTCTTCGCATCGGTGTTGGGAATGGTCGAGGCGCTGGCGACGGACGCGCTGCTTGGCCCTTGCGCGTTGCCGGAGAACAGATCGCCGGTTATCTGATGCTTGCCCGGATTTTGAGCGGCGCTGACCAGATCCTGATACAGCACTTTGCTCAGATAAGGCTGCAGCTGCGCCAGGCGGTTGCTGTCCGGCAGGCTGGAACCTTGCTGGATGCGCAGGTCATAGAACTTTTGCGCGACCGTATCCGGGCCGCCTTCCACACAGCTGCCGCTGCGGGTGCCGATATCCTTGTATGCCGGTTCCACCGTGGTACAGGCACTCAGCAACAGCGCTAAGGGTAAAACAGCCGCAATCGTTTTTGTTTTCATCTTATTACCTTATGTGAAAGTCTCTACCATGAAGACCGATAGCTTACAGTATAAATGCGTTTTTTGGCCTTGCATTCGTACTGCGTGCCATTGATTAAGCGAACATAATGCCAATCTTCTGGTCATAGATACGTTGAATTAATCAAACAAGGAGTTCTGATGCAGCTTTCAACTACCCCGACCCTGGAAGGGTTTACCATCACCGAATACTGCGGCGTCGTCACCGGCGAAGCGATCCTCGGCGCCAACATTTTTCGTGATTTCTTCGCCGGCGTGCGCGATATCGTCGGCGGCCGCTCGGGCGCTTATGAGAAAGAGCTGCGCAAGGCGCGCCTGATCGCATTCGAAGAGCTGGAAGACCAGGCGAAAGAGCTGGGCGCCAACGCGGTGGTCGGCATTGATATCGATTATGAAACCGTTGGTAAAGACGGCAGCATGCTGATGGTGACCGTCAGCGGCACCGCGGTGAAAGTGAGCCGCTAACGCCATGCTTTCTTTTCGCCCCGGCCATTCCGCCGGGGCGACATCCTCTTGATTTATCCCACCTTGTGCTGCTCGACGATTGGGCGGTGTTCCTGCGGCTTCGTGGGCACCGGCTCCTGGCGATGCGGCATCGGCTGAACGGACGTCTGATGGCGCTGCGGCGCCGGGGCCGCATGCGGCATGATGCGCTGTTGCGGCGCCGGCATCGGGCTTATCGCCGCCGGATGCTGCGGCGCTGCCGGTTCGCGGATCACCGGCTGAGCGACGTGTGGGGCCTGCAGAACCTGCGGGCGCGCGACGGCTGGATGCACCGGCGCAGCGGCCGGCATTGGATGCGTCTGTAGCGGCGCTGAATGTACGGCTGTCGGCTGCTGCGGGTGAGGTGCCGTCGGAACGGCATGCGTGAACGTCGGCGTGCTCATCGGCTGCTGTGCATGAGGCGCGATGACCGGCTGTCGCACGTGCGGGACGGCCGCTACCGGCTGGTGTATGGCTACCGGCTGCTGTACGTGAGGCGCCACCGGCTGGGTATGCGCAAAGTTCGGCAACGTCATCGGCGCGTGGGCCGCAGGCGCGACGTGCGGCTGTTGCGGCGCGCCGATGGGCGTCGGTTGAGTGACGCGGGGCGCCGGCGCGGCGGCGGTATTGTAGTTGTTCACCGTGCTGGTGCTGCTGCGATTCACAGTGTTCACGTTGTTATATTGGTTGATGTTGGTGACGCGATTCACCACGGTGGTGGAATGCGATACGTAGGGCGCATCGCGGTAGACCACCGGTTGGCGTCGATCGTCCCAGCGCATATCCCAGTTGTGCCAGCCGCTGTTGTGCTGATTGAACAATGAGGCGACCGCAATGCCGACACCGAAGCTGATCACGCCGGCCGCCAACATGTCGCCGCCGCTGTAGCCCGAAGGTTGATACCGATAGCTCGGATAGGCTGGGATCGGCGCGCCGTAGGCCACCCAGGGATCATAATGCGGGACGTAAACCGTATCCGGCTGGCTGGGTTCGATGACGATGGTTTCGCCCGGCGCCGCTACCACGCGCTGGCGATAGGGCTGCTGTTCGACATAATGCGTCGTCGGCGCCACGACGATGCGCTGCTGCGGGGTGTTTTTCAGCGTGCCTTGGCTGGCCGCCCGTTGACGCATCACCTGAATGGCGTTCATCACGTCGGTGGGATCGTTTAGGTAGGCGCTGCCCAGGGCGGTGGTCCAGGGGATGTTTTTCGCCATTTGATCGAGCACGTCGGGGAATTGCACCAGGCCGCGCACGCTGGGATCCCAGGGCTGAGCGTCGGCCGCTGAGCTGAGCGCCGCCGGTTGCAAGCCGCGGTTTTGCGCCAGCCAGGCATCCGCGGCGCTGATTTGGTCAGGATAGCCCGCGCCGGCCAACACCTGCGCCAGCAGCTTGTCGGGGAACAGCGCCACCGGGCTGACCAACTGGTACAGTTGATCGGCGCTCAGCGGCGTATAGGCCGGCGCGCTGGCACTCGTGACGGGCGCGGCCGAGGGCGGGGCGCTCCCGCCCATCGCATCGGCGACTTTTTGCCGATCGCAGCCGCTGAGCGGCAGCATGGCGGCACAGAGCAACCAGGACAGATAGCGTGGTGTGAACATGTTCGACTCCGCTCTTTCAGCGCAGATGATACTTTGAGACTATCATGGGCGGGAAAGGCCGCCAGCCGGGAGCAACACTCGCTTGCACATCGGCGCTATCTGTCATTATTTCTCGATGAGCGTGATGATTGGATACAGATCAATCGCGTCGCGTTACATCTTTCACGGACGTCAATCAGGAGGATAAGTGAAAATTTGGCCAGGGATCATCGCCGCCGTGCTGTTGGCGGGATGCCAAAATCCGCAGCAGGACACGCTCGTCGATCGTGGCGCTTACCAGCTCGAAACCTTGCATCAGGCGCAGGGCGCCGATCAGCGCATTCGGTTTCTGGTGATGCACTATACGGCGGAAGACTTTCATTCATCACTGAAAACGCTGACCGATGAACACGTCAGCGCACACTACCTGTTGCCGGCGCACCCGCAGCGCGAACACGGCAAACCGACGGTGTACCGGTTGGTGCCGGAGGCGATGCGCGCCTGGCATGCCGGCACCAGCGGCTGGCGCGGGCGCAGCAATCTCAACGACACCTCGATCGGCATTGAAATCGTCAACAAGGGTTTCACCCGCAGCATGCTGTTCACCCGCTGGCAGCCCTACACGGCGGAACAGATCGCCGTGTTGATTCCGCTGAGCCGCGACATTATCCAACGCTATGGCATTCAGCCGCAGGACGTGGTGGGGCACAGCGACATCGCGCCGCAGCGCAAACAGGATCCCGGCCCGCTGTTCCCCTGGCGGCAACTGGCGCAGGCCGGCATCGGCGCCTGGCCGGACGAGGCAGACGTGCAGCGGCTGCTGGCGGGGCGAGACAGACAGGCGCCGGTGCCGCTGGCGCCGCTGCTCGAAAAGCTGGCGCGTTACGGCTACGCGATCGACCCGTCGTGGGATGCGCGGCAGCAGCGCAATGTGCTGGCGGCGTTTCAGATGCATTTCCGGCCCGACGATGTTCGCGGCGAGCCGGATGCAGAGAGTGAGGCGATTATCGATGCGCTGCTGTTGAAGTACGGCGCGTGGCGTTGATTACAGGCCGTGCAGTTTGCCGTGATCTTTCAGCCAGCGGGCGGTGCGCGCGATGCCTTCTTCCAGCGAGACGATCGGCTGATAGCCCAGCTCTTGCTGCGCGCGGGTGGTATCGAGCGTGAGATCGAAGTTGAGTTTGGCGACGCCGTAATGGGTCAGCACCGGCTCCTTTTCGCTTTTGCTGCCCAGGCGCTCCATGCCGCGTGCCATCATGTCGAGCATCGGATAGGGGACGGAGCGGATGCGGCACTTCATGCCCAAATCGTCGATCAGCTGCTGCACCACGGTGCGAAGTGGGCGCGGCTGCTGGTTGGTGATGTTGTAGGCGCGGCCGGACGGCGTGTCTTCTTTTAGCGTCGCCAGCCACATGGCGTGCACCGCATTCTCCAGATAGGTCATGTCCACCATCGCCGCGCCGCCGCGCGGCAGCAGCAGGTTGCCGTAGCGTTTGATCATCTGCAGCAACCGCGGCAGCATCACCTTGTCGTGCGGCCCGAACAGGCCCTGCGGGCGCAAAATGGTGAAATGGGTCTGCGGATTGGACAGCGCCAATTGCTGGATCACCTGCTCGCCGGCGGCCTTGCTGCGCGCGAACTCGTTGGCGTAACGCTGCGGGCGAAAGTCTTCGGTTACGTTGCGGTGATGGTGGTAGTCGAAATAGATCGCCGGGGAAGAGATGTGAATGAACTGCGCCACGCCATAGGCCGCCGCCCATTCGCCGAGGCGGCGGGTGGCGCGGACGTTGGCCAGTTCGAAGGCTTCTTCGGTGCCCCAGGGTGAGGTAAAGCTGGAGCAGTGCCACAGCACATCGACGTCCGCCAGCATCGCTTTGGCCTGCGAAGAGATCAGGTTGGTGAGATCGGCGTGAATGAACTCCGCGCCCATTTTTTCCAGCAGGCCACCCATCGCCTGGTTACGACCGGTGGCGCGCACTTTGATGCCCTGGCGGCGCAGATATTCAACGGCGTTACGGCCTAACCCACTGGTTGCACCGGTGACCAATACCTTCATAACGGACTCTATTCTCACCCAAAATCGGAATACCGGCGGGCGCTTGCGGCGCTCCCAGCAAATAAGATGCCATTCTTCCGTGATTTCGTGCGCTATGCAATCGGAAAGCCCCGAAGCACAGCGGCAAACTGTGCGGTTGATCGACAAATGAACGGCATTCAGCGCTGTTGGCGGTCCAGGTTCTCGGCCAGCGTCGCGATGCGCTTCGCCATGCCGCGAAAAATGAACAGGTGCGCGGGCATCATGGCGAACCAATACAGCAGCCCGCTGAAGCCGGCCGGATGCCACCAGGCGCGCACGTCCAGCGTGCGGCGATCGCCGCGATCGGTAATGGTGAAGCTCAGCCGCCCCAGCCCCGGCGCCTTCATGCCGAACAGCAGCGCCAGCTGCCGCAGCGGCTTCAGCGTGATGACTTTCCACCCGTCGATCTCGTCGCCCAGCGCCAGGGACGCGCGCGCCGGGCGGCCATAGACCACGCCGTTGCCGATCATGTCGTCCATGCGGGCGCGGATCCGCCACAGGATATTGGCGTAGAAATAGCCTTCCTCGCCCCCCAACTGCTGCACCGTTTGCCACAGCGCCTGGCTGGAAGCGGCGGTGTCGAGCGAACATCCCGCCTGTTTCGGGTAATAGCCGTAGCCGGGGCGCCAGCGGGCCCGCGCCGCCGGATCGTAGCCCCAGTCGGCGGAATCGACCACCTCCAGTTCGCGCTGCAGCGTGGCGGTGACCGCCTGATCGAAGGTGTGCAGACGTTGCGGGATCAGGGCCTGCAACGGTTTGCCGTCGGCGGGCAGATCGTGCTTCAGGCCCTGGATCAGCGCGCGCGCGATCGGCGTCGGCACCGAGGTGATCAGGCTGATGAACCACACCGAAATCAGCCGCGTCGGCAAGGGGATCGGGATCAGCCAGCGCCGCTTGCCGCTGATGGCGATAAAGCGTTTGAACATATCCTGATAGCTGAGGTATTCAGGCCCGGCGACGTCGAAGATGCGGTGTTCCTCCGCCGGGTGCGCCAGCAGATCGGCAAGGTAAACCAGCAGGTTCTCCAGCGCCACCGGCGAGGACTTCGAGCGCACCCAGCGCGGCGGCGTCAGCACCGGCAGGTTATAGACCATGTCGCGCATCACTTCGAACGCCGCCGAGCCGGGGCCGACGATGATGCCGGCGCGCAGCTCGGTCACCGGCACGCCGCTCTGGCGCAGGATCTCGCCGGTCAGGCGGCGCGCCGCCAGGTGCGGCGAACTGTCGTCGTTCGGCTGCAGCGCGCCGAGAAAGATCACCTGCTTGACGCCGGCATTGCGCAGCGCATCGCGCAGATTTTCCGCCGCCTGGCGTTCCTTCTCGATAAAGTCGTCGCCGTCGCCCATCGCGTGCACCAGATAGTAAAGCGTATCTATCTCCCACAGCGCCGCGCTCAGGGTTTCCGGGCGGTACAGATCGACATACAGGCAGTTGACCTGCGGCCAGTTCTGCTCCTGCAGCCACTCGATGCGCCGCGCGGCGGCGGTAATCTGGTGCCCCTGTTCGATCAGGTGCGGGATCAGGTTCTGGCCTATATAGCCGCTGGCTCCAAGAACCAGTACGCGTTGGGGTGTCATCGGGCCGCCTTGTGCGGTAGAGGATTGGCAGAACGACAGGATGCCAAATTCAGGGTTTAAATGCACTTTTTGTATGGGTATAAGCCGGTTGCATCCGCCGCGGCGCGAGTTCACACTACGCGCCCCTTATCGCACGAAAAACCGAATGCCATGAAACTCAATGTGATTTGTTACGCCCTGCTGGGCCTGGCGCTGATCGCCAGCCTGTTCTCGCCGCATCCGGTGTGGATGTGGCTGCTGTCGGCCAACCTGCTGACGTTTCTGATCTACGGCGGCGATAAGCTGGCGGCGCGCAAGGGATGGCGACGGGTGCCGGAGACGACGCTGTTGCTGTTCGGTGCGCTGGGCGGTTGGTTGGGCGCGCTGCTGGCGCAGCAGCTGTTTCGCCACAAGACCCAGAAGCAGCCGTTTAAAACCTGGTTCATCCTCAGCGTGGCGCTCAATCTGGCGGCGGTGCTGGGGCTGTGGTACTGGGTTTACGGCCGCTGGATCTTCTGAGTGCGGGGCGCGGTCTGCGCCCCGAGCGATCAGGCGTGCTGCTGAAGAAACTCCCGCCACAGTTCGACCACCCGCTGCAGATCCTGACGGCTGACGTCGAGGTGGGTCAGAATGCGCGTCAGCGGGCCGCTGCTGATCAGCACGCCGCGTTCGCGCATCCACGGGCCGAGTTTGGCCGCCAGCACCGGCGTTTGGCGCAGGTACAGCACGTTGGTCTGCGCGCCGGGTTCGGCGATCTCCACGCCGATCTGCCGCAGCTGTTGCTCCAGCCAGACCGCGTTGTCATGGTCTTCGCGCAGCCGCGCGACGTTATGCTCCAGCGCGTAGAGGCCGGCCGCCGCCAAAATGCCGGCCTGGCGCAGCCCGCCGCCGGTCATCTTGCGCCAGCGCAGCGCGCGTTGGATGAAAGCCTCGCTGCCGCACAGCAGCGAGCCGACCGGCGCGCCCAACCCTTTCGACAGGCAAATGGTGAAGGTGTCGCAGTACTGCACGATCTCTTTTAGCGGCAGGTTCAGCGCCACGGCGGCGTTGAAGATGCGCGCGCCGTCGATATGCAGCGCCAACTGCCGCTCGCGGGTAAACTGCCACGCCTGCTGCAGGTAGGCCTGCGGCAAGACTCTGCCGCTGATGGTGTTTTCCAGGCTCAACAGCCGGGTGCGGGCGAAGTGGATATCGTCGGGTTTGATGGCGGCGGCGAGCTTGTCCAGCGGCAGCGTGCCGTCGGCGTCGGCCTCGATCGGCTGCGGCTGGATGCTGCCCAGCACCGCTGCGCCGCCGGCTTCGTATTTGTAGTTGTGCGCCTGCTGGCCGACCAGATATTCATCGCCGCGCTGGCAGTGGCTCAGCAGCGCCACCAGGTTGGCCTGGGTGCCGCTGGGCAGAAACAGCGCCGCTTCTTTGCCCGACAGACGCACCGCCTCCGCCTCCAGCGCGTTGACCGTCGGATCATCGCCGTAGACGTCGTCGCCGACTTCTGCCTGAGCCATCGCCTGGCGCATGGCGGCGCTGGGGCGGGTGACGGTGTCGCTGCGTAGATCGATAAGCATAGGGTTCCTGGAATATAAGGGAGAGGAAAAGGGTACATGGCATCATATACCCTTTATTTCACCGGGGCAGCTTGCTTAGCGCAGCCAGTTGGTTTTCGCCAGCTCGACCACTTCGTCGCCGCGGCCGTTGATGATGGCGCGCAGCATGTACAGGCTGAAGCCTTTCGCCTGTTCGAACTTGATCTGCGGCGGCATCGCCAGCTCTTGTTTGGCGGTGACCACGTCCAGCAGCGCCGGGCCGGGGTGCGCCAACATCTCCTGCAGCGCGCCGTCCAGATCCGACGCTTTTTCCACGCGGATGCCCTTGATGCCGGCGGCGTTGGCGATCGCCGCGAAGTCCGGATTATGCAGATCGGTGCCGTCGGTCAGATAGCCGCCGGCCTTCATCTCCATCGCCACGAACCCCAGCACGCTGTTGTTGAACACCACGATTTTCACCGGCAGCTTGAGCTGCGCCAGCGACAGGAAATCCCCCATCAGCATGGTGAAGCCGCCGTCGCCGCACATGGCGATCACCTGTTTCTCCGGCGCGGTGGCCTGAGCGCCGATCGCCTGCGGCATGGCGTTGGCCATCGAACCGTGGTTGAACGAGCCGAGCAGGCGACGCTTGCCGTTCATTTTCACGTATCGGGCGGCCCACACCGTCGGCGTGCCGACGTCGCAGGTGAAGATGGCGTCGTCGCTGGCGTAGTGGCTGAGCTGCTGCGCCAGATATTGCGGGTGGATCGGCTGGTCGTCGTTGGCGGTCGCCAGCCCGTCGAGATCCTTGCGCGCGTTGCGATAATGCTCCAGCGCCTTGTCGAGGAACGCCCGATCGCGCTTCGGCTCCAGCTGCGGCAGCAGGGCGGTGAGGGTGGTGTGGATATCGCCCACCAGCGCCATATTGACCGGGCAGTGCGCGCCGATGCTGCCGGGATTGATGTCGATCTGAATGATGTTGGCGTTAGTGGGGTAGAACGCGCGATAGGGGAACTGGGTGCCGAGCAGCACCAGCGTGTCGGCGTTCATCATCGCGTGGTAGCCGGAGGAGAAACCGATCAGCCCGGTCATGCCGACGCTGTACGGGTTGTCCCATTCGATATGTTCTTTACCGCGCAGCGCGTGGACCACCGGCGCCTGCAGCAGTTCGGCCAGCTTGACCACTTCATCGTGCGCGCCGGCGCAGCCGCTGCCGCACATCAGGGTGATGTTCTTCGCCTTGTTCAGCGTTTCCGCCAGCTTGTTCAGCTCGCTCATCGGCGGCTGCACCAGCGGCAGCGCCGGGGTATGCCAGGTCACGGCCGCGTCTTCCGGCGCCATGCGCAGCGCCACGTCGCCCGGCAAGACGACCACCGACACGCCGCGATTGAGGATCGCCTTGCGCATGGCGATCTCCAGCACGCGCGGCAGCTGTTCCGGGTTGGAAACCAGCTCGCAATAGTGGCTGCATTCGCGGAACAGCTCCTGCGGATGGGTTTCCTGGAAGTAGCCGCTGCCGATTTCGCTGGAAGGGATGTGCGCGGCGATCGCCAGCACTGGCACATGGTTGCGGTGGCAGTCGAACAGGCCGTTGATCAGATGCAGGTTGCCGGGGCCGCAGGAACCGGCGCACACCGCCAACTGGCCGGTAAGCTGGGCTTCGGCGCCGGCGGCGAAGGCGGCCACCTCTTCATGGCGGGTGCCCAGCCATTCGATGGTGCCCATGCGGTGCAGGCTGTCGCTAAGGCCGTTGAGCGAATCGCCGGTCACGCCCCAAATGCGTTTTACGCCGGCTTGATCCAGCGTTTTGGCGATCAGTGTGGCTACGGTTTGCTTCATGGTTCCCCCAAACATGGTTTGAAAAACGATGTGTACTCGATCCGGTGAGTGGCAGCAGAACAACTGCAAGCATAGCTTACCGGCTGTGGACGAGATGCGGTCAGGAAGGGTAAAGAGCGTAGAACGGGGAAAAGTGTAACCGGGCTGGGCGCGGGGAACTTGCCGATAAATGCCCCATCGCGGTGATGGGGCCAGGGGATCACGCCAGCGTGACGTCACCCTGCAGTTGGCAACTGCAGGCCAGCACGTAGCCTTGCGCTATTTCTTCCGCGCTCAGCGTCATGGTGCTGGTGGTGGTGTAGTCGCCCTCGAGGATGCGGGTTTTGCATGAGCCGCACACCCCGGCGCGACAGGCGGCGTTGACCGGCAGGGCATGGGCCTCCATCGCCGCCAGCAGCGTGCTGCCGACCGGCACGCGGAATTCGCGCAGCGGGCGGGCGGCGCGCAGCGTCAGCCCTTCGGTGGCATCGGCCTGCGCCGTCGGCGTGTGGAACTGCTCTTTATGGAAACGCTCGGCCGGCACGCCGAGCCGGCGACAAAGCTGCTCCACCTGATCCATGTAGGGCGCAGGACCGCAGGTCATCACCGTGCGTTCGGCGATATCCGGCGCCGCCTGCCGCAGCGTCTGTTCATCGATACGGCCGCTGAGGTAGCCGGGTTGCAGATCCTGCTCGGCCATCAGCGTCAGGCGCAGCTGCGGATGGGCGGCGCACAGCGCGCGCCACTGATCGGCGAAAATCGTGTCGGCGGGGGTGCGCACGTTAACGATCGCGGCGATATCGCAGGTTGGACGGTTGGCGGTCAGCCAGCGGCACATCGAGACGATCGGCGTCACGCCGCAGCCGGCGGCCAGCATCAGATAACGATCGGCCGGGTGACGCTCGCAGCTGAACTTGCCCTGTGCGTCGGACAGCCACAGCGTGTTGCCGGGCTTGACCTCTTGCGTCAGCCAGCGCGATCCGGCGCCGTCCGGCAGGCAGCGCACGCTGATGCTGAGAAAGCGGCTCTGGCCAGGCGAGGAGGAGAGCGTATAGGCGCGCAGCGTCTCCTCGCTGTTGCGGATGCTGACCAGCGCAAACTGGCCCGCCTGATAGGGATAGAAAACGTCGCAGATCAGGTTCAGCGTCCAGACGTCGGCGGTTTCACGCCGGATGGAATGCACCTGCATGCGGTTCGGGCAAAGCGGAGTGGGTTGAGTCATCGGGGCACCTCAAAAAGCAAAGGGGCCGGCGCAGGCGGCCCCATAACGTAACGGCATCAGGCGAGCAGCGCGGCGATATCCTGCTCGACGGTGGTGATCGGACGCAGGCCGAATTTCTCGTTGAGGATCGCCATCAGGTTGTCGGTCAGGAAGCCCGGCGCGGTCGGGCCGGTGACGATGTTTTTCACCCCCAGCGACAGCAGCGTCAGCAGAATGACGATCGCCTTCTGTTCAAACCACGACAGCACCAGGCTGAGCGGCAGCTCGTTGACGCTGCAGCCGAGCGTATCGGCCAGCTTGACCGCCAGCATGATGGCGGAGTAAGCGTCGTTGCACTGGCCGACGTCCAGCAGGCGCGGCAGCCCTTCCAGCGTGCCGAAATCCAGTTTGTTGAAACGGTATTTGCCGCAGGCCAGCGTCATGATCAGGCAGTCTTGCGGCACGCTGCGGGCGAAGTCGGTGAAATAGCTGCGTTCGTCACGGCTGCCGTCGCAGCCGCCCACCAGGAAGACGTGGCGCAGTTTTTTCTGCGACACCAGGTCGATGACCGTGTCGGCGGCGTTCAGCAGCGTCTGGCGGCCGAAGCCAACGGTGATCAGGTGCTCGATCTCGGTATAAGGGAAACCGTTCATGCCCTGAGCCTGGCGGATCACGGCACCGAAGTCGTCGCCTTCCAGATGGTTGACGCCCGGCCAGCCGACGATACTGCGGGTCCAGATGCGATCGCCGTAGTTGCCGACGTTAGGATCGATGATGCAGTTGGAGGTCATCACGATCGGGCCGGGGAATTTGGCGAATTCCGTCTGCTGGTTCTGCCAACCGCTGCCGTAGTTGCCCACCAGATGTTTGAATTTTTTCAGTTCCGGATAGCCGTGCGCCGGCAGCATTTCACCGTGGGTGTAGACGTTGACGTTTTGCCCTTCGGTTTGCTCGAGCAGCATGCGCAGATCTTTGAGATCGTGGCCGGAAATCAGAATGGCTTTCCCGGCCACCGGGCGCACGTTGACCGCGCTGGGCTGCGGATCGCCGTAGGCCTGGGTCTCACCGCGATCGAGGATCGCCATCACGTTGAAGTTCATCTTGCCGATGCCCATGGCGTTGTTCAGCAGGGTATCGACGTCGCGCGGCCGGGTGCCGAGCCAGGCCATGAAAGCGTGGTAGTCGGCATAGAGCTGTTCGTCGAACTGGCCGAGCACGTGCGCGTGTTCCATATAGGCCGCTGCACCTTTCAGGCCATACAGACACAGCAGGCGCAAACCGTGTACGTCGTCGCCGACCTCGGCCTTGTCGCTGTCGAGGGCAAACTGCGCCGCCTGTTGCAGCAGCGCGGGCATATCGTCGCCGGCCAGCTGCAGCGCCGCCATCGGGTGATCGACGCGCACGCCGGCATCCAGCAACCGGCAACGGGCGGCCAGCGAGTCGCGCAGCAGCAGGGTTTCCCGCGCGTAACCGATGATGCGCTGGGAGTCGAAGTTAACGTTGGTCAGGGTGGAGAAGAAGGCGCGCGGGGCGAAGCTGTCGATTTCGTGGTCGACGATGCCCAGCGAACGCGCCTGCAGCGCCCAGGCGGAGAGGCCCTGCAGCGCCGCCACCAGCAGATCCTGCAGATCGGAGGTTTCCGCCGTTTTGCCGCACATGCCCTGAGCATACGCGCAGCCGTTGCCTGCCGGGGTTCGAATGGTTTGTTCACATTGCACACAGAACATAGTCGCTTCCTTTTATTTTTAAAGTTGCATTTATAATGCTTGTTTAAAAGCATAGATCGGCGATCGGGGTTGCAAAAGGCTTTTGTGCGACTACTGCGGGCAAGTTTGATTTAGCGCAATTTTGCCGTGCGGATGGGAATGATTACGCTTTGGGGGCCGGGTGGCCCCCAAGGGGAAAGGATCAGGAGAACAGGGCGATCAGCACCGGCGCCAGCAGGCTCAGCAGGAAGCCGTGCACGATGGCGGGCGGCACCATGTCCAGTCCGCCGCTGCGCTGCAGCACCGGCAGGGTGAAGTCCATCGAGGTGGCGCCGCACAGGCCGAGGGCGGTGGAGCGACTGCGGCGCACCAGCGTCGGGATCAGCATGATCGCCACCAGCTCGCGCGCCAGATCGTTGAAGAACGCGGCGCTGCCCATCACCGGGCCGTAGGCGTCGGTGATCAGAATACCGGACAGCGAGTACCAGCCGAAGCCAGAGGCCATCGCCAGCCCGGCCTTGACCGGCAGCCCCAGCAGCTGCGCCGCCAGCGCGCCGCCGGCCAGAGACGCGACGACCACCGCCAGCGCCACCAGCGTGCCGCGGCGGTTGAGCACGATCTGGCGCAGCGTCATGCCGCTGTTGCGCAGCTGAATGCCGACCAGCAACAGCAGGAAGATCAGCGCATATTCGCTGCCTTTATGGGCGAACTGCAGCCATTGCCACTGCGTCAGGCCGAGCAGGAAGCCGCCGAGCACCACGCCGCACAGCTTGAGCGACTCCAGCGCCATATGCACGCGCGAAGGCAGCTTTTCCTGTTTATGGCTGCTGCGCCACGGCATGCGCCGCTCCAGCAGCGCCAGCAACAGCAGATTGGCGCAGAGAATGCAGAAGAAGAACGCCGCGCTGTACTGGAAGATCAGCATCAGATTGCTGCTGAGGTTCTCCATAAACGCCAGGCTGATGCCCATGAAAAACAGGATCACATACACCATCCAGCTCAGCAGGCGGTTGATCAGCACCAGCAGCGGGCGATGGCGTAAGGGAATGAGGTAACCGACAATCAGCGGTAACAGAATAATCAACAGTCCTGAGTACATGGTGCAACGAGTGTCCTTGAGTTTTGATGCGCGACGAACGGCGGCGAGGAGCACACGCTAACCAAAAGCCCGGCCGGAGTAAAGCGGCAGATTTGACGCTGGCCGCTTGACCTGCAAGGGGTTTTTTGACCATGCTCTGTGAAAGTCGCCTCATTGAAGAGGCGACGGCGCGCACGGGAGGCGGCGGATGTTCTTGGAGCGTATCGAAATTGTAGGTTTTCGCGGTATTAATCGGCTGTCCCTGATGCTGGACGATAACACGCTGTTACTCGGCGAAAACGCCTGGGGTAAATCCAGCCTGCTGGATGCGCTGACGCTGCTGCTGGCGCCGGAGCAGAAACTGTATCGATTTGAAGCGCACGACTTCCATTTTCCCCCCGGTGAGGAGGCGGCCAAAGAGCGCCACCTGCAGGTGGTATTCACCTTCTGCGAGAAAGACATCGGCCACGCGCACCTGCCGCGCTACCGCCATCTGACGCCGCTGTGGGTCAAGGGGGAAGACGGCCTGAGCCGCATTCATTACCGCTGCGAGGGCGAGCTGGCCGATGACGGCACGGTGTGCACCTGGCGCGGTTTTCTCGACGGTGACGGCAACGCCTTTCAACTGCACCATATCGAACAACTGGCCCACGCCATCATCCGCATCCACCCGGTTTTGCGCCTGCGCGACGCGCGCTTTATTCGCCGCCTGCGCCCCAGCAGCCTCGGCGATGAACGCAAACCCGATACGCAGGCGTTGGCGCAGCAGCTGGATCAGCTGACGCGCGAGCTGGTGCGCAATCCGCAGAAGCTGACCAACGGCGAGCTGCGTCAGGGGCTGGCGGCGATGCAGCAGTTGCTCGAGCACTACTTTGCCGAGCAGAGCTCGCAGGTGGCGCGGCCGCGCCGCCGCGGCGGTGAACCGGAGCAGGACGCCTGGCGCGCGCTGGACGGCATCAACCGCATGGTCGCCGAGCCGAACAGCCGCAGCATGCGTCTGATCCTGCTGGGCATGTTTTCCACCCTGCTGCAGGCCAAGGGCGACGTCAAGCTGGATCCGCACGCCCGGCCGCTGCTGCTGGTGGAAGACCCGGAAACTCGCCTGCATCCGATCATGCTCTCGGTGGCCTGGGGGCTGCTCAATCAGCTGCCGCTGCAGCGCATCACCACCACCAACTCCAGCGAACTGGTGTCGCTGGTGCCGGTGGAGCACGTCTGCCGGCTGGTGCGCGAGTCGGGCCGCGTCGCGACCTACCGTCTCGGGCCGCGCGGGCTGAGCGCCGAAGACGGGCGGCGCATCGCGTTTCACATCCGTTTCAACCGGCCGTCGTCGCTGTTCGCCCGCTGCTGGCTGCTGGTGGAGGGCGAGACCGAAGTGTGGCTGCTGAACGAACTGGCGCGCCAGTGCGGCTATCATTTCGAGGCGGAAGGGGTAAGGGTCATCGAATTCGCCCAGTGCGGCCTGAAGCCGCTGCTGCGCTTCGCCCGCCGCATGGGCATCGAGTGGCATGCGCTGGTGGACGGCGATGAGGCGGGCAAAAAGTACGCCAACACCGTGCGCAGCCTGCTGGACAATCATGAAGACAACGAACGCGATCGGCTGACCGCGCTGCCGGCGCCGGATATGGAACACTTCATGTTCCGCGAAGGGTTCGGCCCGGTTTATCACCGGATGGCGTCGGTGCCGCTCAACGCGCAGATGCCGGTGCGCAAGGTGATCCTGAAAGCGGTCCACCACTCTTCGAAGCCGGATCTGGCGATCGAGGTCGCGATGCAGGCCGGCGAATGGGGCACGGACTCGGTGCCGCCGCTGCTGAAGAAAATGTTCTCACGGGTGATCTGGCTGGCGCGCGGCCGGGCGGACTGACGGCCCGCCGGGTGTTATCGGGCGCAGAAGTGCGCCGCCAATCCCTGTTCCAGCTCGTCCAGCAGCTGATAGCGGCGGCGATACTCGGCGCGCTTCTTGCTGGCGATCTCTTCGATCGGCTTGCGGGCGATGCGTTCGGGCAGCAGGAAATAGCCGCTGTCGAGCGGTTTGGCGCCCATCGACAGCCAGAACTGATCGTAATCGGCGTGCAGCTTGTCCTTCTTCTTACTCTGGTAGCGCCAGTTTTGATAGATATGGGTGGCGTTGCCGACCGCCACAATCTGGCGGATGCCGAGGTGCCGCGCCAGCGTGCAGATGCCTTCCAGCACCAGCCGTTTAGGGAACAGGCCGTGACACTCTTTGGTGGTGTGCTGGATCTCGGCGTGCGGCACGTCATGGTTCGCGCCCTGCAGGCCGCCGATGAACAACGTCGGCTGCTGCTGATAATGCATCAGCGCAAAGGTGATCTCCGCCAGCATCACGCCGTTGGCGTTGCGCAGCAGCAGCGTGGCTTCCCCTTCCTTATTCAGTTTGTCGATCGCCGCCAGCTCCAGCGTGATCGGCGCTTCGTTCTTGCCCATCGCGCTGGCCAGCACGAAGGCGTGCGGGCCGAGGTGGCCGAGGCGCATCTTCAGCGGCATGCGCTGTACGATGAGATCGTAATGATCGCGCAGGGCGAACAGGCATTCGATCTTGCTCATGTTGGCCGCCAGGTAGGGACGATGCAGTTTGCACGGCAGGTTCGGCTGCGCGCTCAGGATCTCCTCCAGCAGCGGATTGCTGGCCAGGGTGCTGAGCAGGCCGCTGGTGGTGCGCCAGTTGAGCAGCGAACGGCCGAGAAACTTCAGGCGAAACGAGGTTTTTTTCCAGGCGTTGCTCGGTGCCTTTTCGCCATTGATCAGCGCCGTCATCAGTTGCCAGCCGTTAAGCGGCCGGGCGGAGGCGAGTGGGTAGCTGAGCTGTGACATGATGAAATCCTTGGCTGTGTTGAATGGCGCTATTTCATCAAGGCTTCACTAAACGGGAGTTCAATGCCGAACTGTAACCAAGCGTGTCTCCACATTGTGTTGAGCTAAGGTTTAGTTATTCCCTACGGTGCGTGCTAATTTAGCTCCGCCGCCGCAATGGGCGGTCGATATTCACAAGCACAGGCAGGTCAATTTTGACAGGGTTTAAAGGACATAAACGCCGCTGGATACTCGCACTGGCGGTGATTGCGGCGATTGCCGCGGCGGCCGTTTGGCACTTCCGCCATCCGGCGCCGACCGATTTCAAAACGGTAAAGGTCACCAAGCGCGATCTGCAGCAGAACGTGTTGGCGACCGGCCAGCTGGACGCAGTGCGCAAGGTTGACGTCGGCGCGCAGGTCAGCGGGCAGTTGGAAAAGCTGTATGTCGAAATCGGCGACAAGGTGAAGAAAGGCCAGTTGCTGGGGGTTATCGATCCGCAACAGGCGCAAAACAGCATTCGCGAAGGCGAGGCGACGCTGCGCGAGCTGCATGCGCAGCTGCTGCAGGCACAGGCCGAGCAGCAGTTGGCGGCGGTCACGCTGCAGCGCAACCAGGCGCTGGCCAAACTGCAGGCGGTATCGCGTCAGGATCTGGATCAGGCGGCGACGCAGCTGGCGGTGAAGAAGGCGCAGGTAGGCACCATCAATGCGCAGATCGCCCGCAACCAGGCCAGCCTGGATACCGCCAAGATCAATTTGGCCTATACCCGCATCGAAGCGCCGATGGATGGCGACGTGGTGCAGATCACCACGCTGCAGGGCCAGACGGTGATCGCGGCGCAACAGGCGCCGAACATTCTGACGCTGGCGGATCTCGGCACCATGCTGGTGAAGGCGCAGGTCTCGGAGGCCGACGTCATTAACCTCAAGCCGGGTCAGAAGGCCTGGTTCACGGTGCTGGGCGATCCGACCCGGCGCTTCGACGGCGTGCTGAAAGACATTCAGCCGACGCCGGAAAAGGTCAACAACGCCATCTTCTATTACGCGCGTTTCGAAGTGCCCAACCCGGAAAGGCTGCTGCGCTTGCAAATGACGGCGCAGGTGCACATTCAACTGGCCGGCGTCCAGCAGGCGCTGGTGATCCCGCTGGCGGCGCTGGGCGATCAGATCGCCGACAATCGCTACCACGTTTCGGTGCTGAAACAGGGCAAGGAAGAGAAGCGTGAGGTGGCCATCGGCCTGCGCAACAATATCGATGTGCAGATCCTCAGCGGGCTCGAGGCGGGCGATGAGGTGATCGTCAGCCGCGGCGGCGTGGAGGCCGGCTGATGGCGGCGCTGTTGCAGCTGAACGGCATTCGCCGCAGCTACCGTTCCGGCGAGCAGACGGTGGAGGTGCTGAAGGGGATCAGTCTGAGCATCGACGCCGGTGAAATGGTGGCGATCATGGGGGCTTCCGGCTCCGGCAAATCGACGCTGATGAACATTCTCGGCTGCCTGGACAAGCCGAGCGCCGGCGTCTATCGGGTGGCCGGCCAGGACGTGGCGACGCTGAGCGACGATGCGCTGGCGCAGCTGCGGCGCGAGCATTTCGGCTTTATCTTTCAGCGTTATCATCTGCTGCCTCACCTGAGCGCGGCGCATAACGTCGAGGTGCCAGCGGTGTACGCCGGGCTGGGCAAAGCGGCGCGGCGCGAACGGGCGGAGGCGCTGTTACGCCGTCTGGGGCTGGGGGAGCGCGTCAACTATCGGCCGAGCCAGCTTTCCGGCGGCCAGCAGCAGCGCGTCAGTATCGCCCGCGCGCTGATGAACGGCGGGCAGGTGATCCTGGCGGATGAGCCGACCGGCGCGCTCGACAGCCATTCCGGCGAAGAGGTGATGGCGATCCTCAAACAGTTGTGCGTCCAGGGCCACACGGTGATCCTGGTGACTCACGATCCGGCGGTGGCGCGTCAGGCTGAACGGATCATCGAGATCCGCGACGGCGAAATCATCGCCGACTCCCGTCCGGCGCCGTCGGAGGATGCCCAGGCCAAGCCGCTGACGCTGGCCGCCGCGGCGCCTTCCTGGCGGCAGATGGGCGGCCGCTTTCGCGAAGCGCTGGTCATGGCCTGGCGCGCGATGGCGGCCAACAAGATGCGCACCGCGCTGACCATGCTCGGCATCATTATCGGCATCGCCTCGGTGGTATCGATCCTGGTGATCGGCGACGCCGCCAAGCAGATGGTGCTGGCGGATATTAAATCGATCGGCACCAACACCGTCGATATCTACCCCGGCAAGGACTTCGGCGACGATGATCCGACCTACCGGCAATCGTTGAAATACGGCGATCTCGACGCGCTGCGCGAACAGCCGTACATCAGCGCGCTGTCGCCGAGCATCAGCAGCAGCATGCGGCTGCGGCTGGGCAACGTCGACGCGGCGGCCAACGTCAACGGCGTCAGCGAGCAGTTCTTCCGCGTGTACGGCATGAGCTTTACCCAGGGCGTCGGCATCGACCCGATGCAGGTGCAGTCACAGGCGCAGACGGTGGTGATCGACGCCAATACCCAACGGCGGCTGTTCCCGCACCAAAAAAACGTGGTGGGCGAGGTGATCCTGGTGGGCAACATGCCGGCGACGGTGGTCGGCGTGGCTAAAGAGAAGCAGTCGATGTTCGGCAGCAGCAAGACGCTGAACGTGTGGGTGCCATACAGCACCATGGCCAACCGGCTGATGGGCAACAGCTATTTCGATTCGATCACCGTGCGCATCCGCGACGGCTACGACAGCAAGGAAGCGGAACAACAGCTGTCGCGTCTGCTGACGTTGCGCCACGGCAAGAAGGATTTCTTCACCTATAACATGGACAGCCTGGTGCAAACTGCGGAGAAAACCACTCGCACGCTGCAGCTGTTCCTGACGCTGGTGGCGGTGATTTCGCTGGTGGTGGGTGGCATCGGCGTGATGAACATCATGCTGGTGTCGGTGACCGAGCGCACGCGTGAGATCGGCATCCGCATGGCGGTGGGCGCGCGTTCCGGCGATGTGTTGCAGCAGTTTCTGATCGAGGCGGTCTTGGTCTGCCTGGTGGGGGGCGCGCTGGGGATTACGTTGTCGTTCGCTATCGGTTTGGCGGTGCAGCTGGTGTTGCCGGGTTGGCAGATCAGTTTCCCGCCGGCGGCGTTGCTGAGCGCGTTCCTCTGTTCCACCGGCATCGGCGTGGTGTTCGGCTATCTGCCGGCGCGCAATGCCGCGCGGCTGAATCCGATCGATGCGCTGGCGCGCGAGTAAGTCACAGGCATAAAAAATGCCAGTCACACGGCGGCTGGCATTTTTATCGCAGTCAGAGTCAGTGCAGCGCGACGCTGCCGGAAGCGTTTAGGACAGCGCCTCGCTTTCCACTGGCACAATAAGACTGGCATGGTTGCCTTTGGGCCCTTGATGCACGTCGAAGCTGACCTGCTGGCCCGCCTTCAACGTTCTGTAACCATCCATCTTGATTGTGGAATAATGCGCGAAAATATCTTCGCCGCCGCCGGCTGGGCAGATGAAGCCAAAACCTTTGGCGTTGTTAAACCATTTAACAGTACCCGTCTCCATGCTTTTACATCCCTCGCAACGCTATTTTAAGTGAGATGAATAACTGATTTCGCACTCGCCGTGGGCGAGTAGCAGGGTGGACAAGGGGTGGTTAAAAGACCACCAGCCACGAATTTACACTCTAGAGCAAATGATCGGGGCGTCAAGGGATCGGCTTTTGTCGGCGGGGAGCAGTTCACCAAAGTTTGAAGCAGGTAACGCTATTGCCACGATTCAGTCACAATTGGCCCGTTTTTTTGCGCACGTTACAGTGCGGCGGGACGATGCCGAAGATGATAAAATAGTAACTATCCCCACTTTGAATAACCGAAACCTGTCCCCATATCAGAGGGCAGAGCAGAGAAGATGAGCAGCGATGGGCAATAACAACGATTGGCTAAACTTTGAACACTTGGCCGAAGAAAAACAAATCGATGCGGTAAAACCGCCGTCTATGTATAAAGTTATACTTAACAACGACGATTACACACCGATGGAATTTGTGATTGACGTTCTGCAAAAGTTCTTTTCTTATGATATTGAACGCGCAACGCAACTGATGCTCACGGTCCACTATCAAGGCAAGGCGATCTGTGGTGTTTTTACCGCCGAGGTGGCGGAAACCAAAGTCGTCCATGTGAACCGGTACGCAAGGGAGAACGAGCATCCGTTGCTTTGTACGCTGGAAAAAGCCTGAATAAGGCAATCTATTGGGGAGGTGCTTATGCTCAATCAAGAACTGGAACTCAGTCTCAACATGGCTTTCGCCAGGGCGCGTGAGCACAGACACGAGTTTATGACCGTGGAGCACCTGTTGCTGGCGTTGCTGAGCAACCCTGCCGCGCGAGAAGCGCTCGAGGCATGTACGGTGGATCTGGCCGCGTTGCGCCAGGAGCTGGAAGCCTTCATCGAACAAACCACACCGACGCTGCCCGCTGGCGAAGAAGAGCGCGACACTCAGCCGACGCTCAGCTTCCAGCGCGTGCTGCAGCGCGCGGTCTTCCATGTGCAATCCTCCGGCCGCAGCGAAGTGTCCGGCGCCAACGTGTTGGTGGCTATTTTCAGCGAGCAGGAATCGCAGGCGGCCTATCTGCTGCGCAAGCACGACGTCAGCCGTCTCGACGTGGTGAACTTCATTTCACATGGCACGCGTAAAGACGAGCCGGGCCAAGCGCCGAATGCGGAAAACCCGGTGAACGAAGAGCAGTCCGGAGGGGAAGACCGTATGGAAAACTTCACCACCAACCTCAATCAGTTGGCCCGTGTGGGCGGCATCGATCCGCTGATCGGCCGCGATCGTGAGCTGGAGCGCGCGATTCAGGTACTGTGCCGTCGTCGTAAAAACAACCCGCTGCTGGTCGGCGAATCCGGCGTGGGCAAGACTGCCATTGCCGAAGGCCTGGCCTGGCGTATCGTGCAGGGCGACGTGCCGGAAGTGATGGCGGACTGCACGCTGTATTCGCTGGATATCGGTTCGCTGCTGGCCGGCACCAAATACCGCGGCGACTTCGAGAAACGCTTCAAGGCGCTGCTCAAGCAGCTGGAACAGGATCAGAACAGCATCCTGTTCATCGATGAAATTCACACCATCATCGGCGCCGGTGCGGCTTCCGGCGGGCAAGTGGATGCCGCCAACCTGATCAAACCGCTGCTGTCGAGCGGCAAGATCCGGGTGATCGGCTCGACCACCTACCAGGAGTTCAGCAACATCTTCGAAAAGGATCGCGCTCTGGCGCGCCGTTTCCAGAAGATCGATATCACCGAACCGACGGCGGAAGAGACCGTTCAGATCATCAACGGCCTGAAGACCAAGTATGAAGCGCACCACGACGTGCGTTATACCGCCAAGGCGATCCGCGCCGCGGTGGAGCTGTCGGTGAAATACATCAACGATCGCCATCTGCCGGACAAGGCGATTGACGTGATCGACGAGGCGGGCGCCCGCAGCCGGTTGATGCCGGCCAGCAAGCGCAAGAAAACCGTCAACGTGGCCGATATCGAATCCGTGGTGGCGCGTATCGCTCGCATCCCGGAGAAAACGGTGTCGGCCAGCGATCGCGACGTGCTGAGAAACCTGGGCGATCGCTTGAAGATGCTGGTATTCGGCCAGGATCAGGCGATCGAAGCGTTGACGGAAGCGATCAAGATGAGCCGCGCCGGTCTGGGCCACGAGCGCAAGCCGGTCGGCTCCTTCCTGTTCGCCGGGCCGACCGGGGTCGGGAAAACCGAGGTCACCGTACAGCTGGCCAAGGCGATGGATATCGAGCTGCTGCGTTTCGACATGTCCGAGTACATGGAGCGGCATACCGTCAGCCGTCTGATCGGCGCGCCTCCGGGCTACGTCGGTTACGATCAGGGCGGGCTGCTGACCGATGCGGTGATCAAGCATCCGCATGCGGTGGTGCTGCTCGATGAGATCGAGAAGGCGCACCCGGACGTGTTCAACCTGCTGCTGCAGGTGATGGACAACGGTACGCTGACCGACAACAACGGCCGCAAGGCGGACTTCCGCAATGTGATCCTGGTGATGACCACCAACGCCGGTGTGCGGGAAACCGAACGCAAGTCGATCGGCCTGGTGCAGCAGGACAACAGCACCGACGCGATGGAAGAGATCAAGAAGGTGTTTACGCCGGAATTCCGCAACCGTCTGGACAACATCATCTGGTTCAACCATCTGTCTACCGAGGTGATCCAGCAGGTGGTCGACAAGTTTATCGTCGAACTGCAGGCGCAGCTGGATGCGAAGGGCGTCTCGCTGGAAGTGAGCGACGAAGCGCGCGACTGGCTGTCGGTGAAGGGCTACGACCGTGCGATGGGCGCTCGTCCGATGGCGCGCGTCATGCAGGAAAACCTGAAGAAACCGTTGGCCAACGAATTGCTGTTCGGTTCGCTGGTGGACGGCGGTTCCGTGAAGGTCGAGCTGGACAAGGACAAGAAACAGCTGACTTACCACTTCCTCAGCGCCGCCAAGCGCAAGGCGGACGAAGGCGCGGTGCACTAAGGCTGCCTTCAGGCAAAGAAAAAGCGATGCTTCGGCATCGCTTTTTTTATGGGTGAGATTCACCGTACAACAGAAACGAGTGAGCCCTCTCAGTTTACCTGCGCACCTGCAACCCGTTGTTTAACGTCGCTGCGGGGGTAAACGGAAAGGGCTCCCGAGGGATTACATCCTCGATGCCGCCAGCGTGTGGCGCGCGGTGAGCCGATTAACGGCTACGGAAGACAATGCGGCCTTTGCTCAGGTCGTACGGGGTCAGCTCTACAGTGACTTTGTCGCCCGTCAGGATGCGGATATAGTTTTTACGCATTTTACCGGAGATGTGTGCGGTTACCACGTGCCCGTTTTCCAATTCAACGCGGAACATGGTGTTGGGCAGCGTATCAAGAACGGTGCCCTGCATTTCAATATTGTCTTCTTTGGCCATCGAATCCTCTAGGTCTAACTACCTTAGTTTTTAACCGGCAAGATAATGCCGAAAAACCCCCATTATGTAAAGATGTGTCGGTGAACATTGCACCGTTTCCATCAATTAGTTTACTGGATAGGGCGGTTCAACCGGCTGTGGGGATATGACTTGCGGCGCCCAGCACGCCGGTGCCAAAGGCCGCCGTTGAAGGGTGCTGAGCTGCTGCAAGAATTGACGGCGCGGAATTTCACGCGCGCCAAGGCGGGCAGTGTGAGCGTTCAGCACCTGGCAGTCAATCAATTCCCCGCCATAAGCGGCAAAATGGCGGCAAAAGGCCATCAATGCGCATTTTGAGGCGTTGGTGACGCGGCTGAACATCGATTCGCCGCAGAACAACGCGCCCTGCGCCACGCCGTACATGCCGCCAACCAGTTGATCATCCTGCCAGACCTCCACCGAGTGCGCGTAGCCGAGGCGATGCAGATGCTGATAGGCGCGCTGCACCTCCGGGCCGATCCAGGTGCCTTCATCCGGCCGGTGGGCGCAGGCGGCGATCACCGCGGCGAAGTCGTGATTGAGCGTGATGCGAAACGGATCGTGGCGCAGAAAGCGTTTCAGGCTGCGGTTAAGATGAAACTCGGCCGGGAACAGCACCGCACGCGGGTCGGGCGACCACCACAGGATGGCCTCTCCCGGCGAATACCAGGGGAAGATGCCGCGCTCATAGGCCGCCAGCAGCCGCGGCGCCGTGAGATCGCCGCCGATCGCCAGCAGGCCATTGGGATCGCGCAGGGCGCCCTCAGGCGAGGGAAACGCCAGCGACTGGGGGGAAAGCTTAACGATGCGCATACAGGGTCTCTGCGTCCTCTACGGGCCGATTAAGGCGCCAGGTTGCTGATACGGTTGCGAAAGCGGGCATAGCGGCCCTGCTGGCGCATCAGGTCCGCGTGATTGCCCTGTTCGACAATCCGGCCGTCGTCCATCACGCAAATGCGGTCGAGATGTTCCAGGCCGTACAGGCGGTGCGTCACCAGGATCAGCGTCTTGCCCTGACAATGCCGGCGCAGCAGCGCCAGGATCTGCTGCTCGGTTTCGGCGTCCAGCCCTTCGGTCGGTTCGTCAAGCAGCAGCAGCGGGGCCGGATGCAGCAGCGCGCGGGCGATGCCCAGCCGACGCTGTTCGCCGCCGGACAGCTGCCGGCCGCCTTCGCCGAGCCAGGCGTTCAGCCCGCCGTCGCCGGCCAGCAATTTGCCGAGCCCCACCTGCTGCAGTACGTCACTCAGGCGAGCGTCGTCGGCATCCGGTGCGGCCAGCCGCAGGTTTTCCCGCAGCGTATCGCTGAAGATATGCACTCGCTGGCTGACGACCGTGGTCATTCGGCGCAGCGTGGTTTCATCATAATCCTCCAGCGGTTCGCCGTTGAGCAGAATTTTTCCGCCGTCGGTGCGCCAGGCGCGGGTCAGCAGCTGCAGCAGGGTGGACTTGCCGCAGCCGGTGCGGCCGAGCAAGGCGATGTGCTCGCCGGCCGCCACCTCGAGCGTGACGTCGCGCAGCACCGGCTGCGGCTGATCGGGGTAGGTGAAACTCAACTGCTGCAGGCTGAGCTGCGCCCGATCGGCAGCGGCCGGGCCGGCGGCAGGGAAGGTGACTTCCGGTTGGCGATCGATGATCTGTTTGACCCGCGTGGCGGAGGCGATCACCTGACCGAGATGCTGGAAGGCGCCGGCCACCGGCATCAGCGCTTCGAACGACGCCAGCGCGGCGAAGACAAACAGCGCGATCAACGCGCCGGGTTGGGTATCGCCGCCGATGCCCGCGGCGGTCAGCCACAGCAGCAGCGTCACCGTCAGCCCGCTGGCGAGGATCATCAGCGCCTGCGCCTTGCCGCTCAGCGAGGCCTGCTGCCACTGGCGGCGTTGCCACCGCTGTTCGGTGGCGTTCAGCGTCTGGCGGAAGTCGTTGACGGCGCCGAACACCACCAGTTCCGCCTGCCCCTGCAGCCAGGCGGTCAGGTCGGTGCGGTATTGGCCGCGCAGCGCGGTGAGTTGGCCGCCGATCGGTTTGCCGGCGCGATAGAACACCGGCGGCACCAGCAGCAGCAACAGCAGCAGAATGCCGCCCAGCGTCAGGGCGAGTGCAGGATCCAGCCAGCTCAGGCCGTAAGTGACGACCAGGATCACCACCGCCGCGCTGATCAGCGGCGAGATCACCCGCAGATAAAGGTGATCCAGCGTGTCCACGTCCGCTACCAGGCGGTTGAGCAGGTCGGCCTGGCGGAAACGGGCGATGCCGCCCGGCGTCAGCGGCAGGATCTTGCTGAAGGTGAACACCCGCAGGTGCGACAGCACGCGGAAGGTGGCGTCGTGGCTGACCACACGCTCGGCGTAGCGCCCGGCGGTGCGGAAGATCGCCGCGCCGCGCACGCCGGCGGCGGGCAGCATGTAGTTGAAGGTCAGCAGACCCGCCAATCCGGCCAGCGAAGAGGCGGCCAGGAACCAGCCGGAGAGCGCCAGCAGGCCGATGCTGGCCAGCAGGGTGACGATCGCCAAAATGATGCCCAGGCTAATCAGCAGGCTATGGCGGCGATACAACGCCAAAAACGGCAGCAACACGCGCATGATTAAAGCTCCCCGCGGCGGTGGGCGATCAGAGTGGCGAACAGGCCCGGTTGGGCGCTGAGGGTGGCGTAATCGCCCTGTTGCACGATACGCCCGTTATCCATCACCCAAATCTGATCGTAGTCTTCGGTATCTTCCAGCTGATGCGTCACCAGCAGGGTGGTTTGTTGATGCGAAGCGGCATTCAACGCCTGCATCACCCGTTGTTCGCTATGGGCATCGAGGCTGGCGGCCGGTTCATCGAGCAGCAGCAAGCGGCGCGGGCCGATCAGCGCCCGGGCGACCGCCACGCGCTGCGCCTGGCCGACCGACAGGCGGGCGGCGTTATCGCCCACTTCGGTGTCGAGCCCCTGCGGCAGATACGGCAACAGCTCGCTGACGTAGGCGTGTTCCACCGCCTGCTGCAGCTGCGTTTCGTCGGCCTGCGGGCAGCCCAGCAGGATATTGGCGCGCAAGGTTTGCGCCGGCAGGTGCGGGTTTTGCCCGACCCAGCTCAGCTGCTGCCTCCAGTTCTCTGCGGACAGGTCACGCAGTTCGATGCCGTTGACGGTCAACGATCCACGGTAGGGCAGGAAGCCGAGCAGCAGATTGAGCAGCGAACTTTTGCCGGCGCCGCTCAGCCCGACTAGCGCCACGCGCTGCTGCGGTTGCAGGGTGAAACTCAGCGGCCCGGCCAGCAACACGCCGTTCGGCGACAGAATTTCCAATTCGTTCGCCTGTAGCGTCAGCGGTTGATCGGCGGGCAACTTCCGCGTGCCGTTGCCCATCTGCTCGCCTTCGGCGCTGAGGAAGGTTTCCAGCGCTTCCGCCGCGCCGACCGCCTGCGCCTTGGCATGATAGAAGGTGCCGAGATCGCGCAGCGGTTGGAAGAACTCCGGCGCCAGAATCAGCACCAGAAAACCGGAAAACAGCGTTACGCCGAGGCCATAGCTGCCGAAGTTGAGTTCGCCGAGGTAAGAAAAGCCGAAATACACCGCCACTACGGCGATGGAGATCGACGCGAAGAACTCCAGCACACCGGAGGAGAGGAAGGCCATGCGCAGCACTTCCATGGTGCGGCTGCGGAAGTCTTCGGAGGATTTGGCGATCTGCGCGGTTTCGGCCTGCGCGCGGTCGAATAGCCGCAGGGTGTCCAGGCCGCGCAGGCGGTCGAGGAAGTTACCGCTCAATCGCGCCAGCGCCACAAAGTTGCGGCGGTTGGCGTCGGCGGCCCCCATGCCCACCAGCGCCATAAACAGCGGGATCAGCGGCGCGGTCGCCAACAGAATCAAACCGGCGGCCCAGTTGATCGGGAAGACGGCGATCAAGATCAGCAGCGGGATAAACACCGCCAGATACATCTGCGGCAGATAGCGCGAGTAATAGTCCTGCATATCCTCGATCTGCTCGACGATGATGCTGGCCCAGCTGCCCGCCGGTTTGCCCTGGATCCAGGCGGGGCCGAGTTGCTGCAGCTTATCCAGCACCTGCCGGCGCATACGCTGGCGGATCACCTGCCCACACAGAAAACCGACCCGTTCCCGCAGCCAGCTCAGCAGCGCCCGCAGCGCGAACGCGACGGCCAGCCAGATAAACGAAGGGATCAGTTGCTCACGCGGGATGTGTTCGATGATCAGGGCGTGCAGCAGGCTGGCCAGCAGCCACGCCTGCGCCACGATCAGTAGGCCGCTGAACAACCCCAACAGCATGGAAAGGCGCAGCCAACGCTGCGCTAACGAACTCTGGGTTTTAAGCCAACGGGTTAACTGTTGCTGTCTGGTTTTTTTCATCAGATATGCGTCTGCGTCGCCGGCGCCCGTTTGTTACGGGCTGGGTTAACGTACTGTTAAATAATAGTGTTTGGCGCAATCGGCGACAAACAAGCGAGGCCTCATGTTACCTCGTGACCCGGCAGACTGAAAAGAATAAAGCGGGCAAATATGGCTATAACAGATGGGAGGGAGAGATTGCTGAACCCAGAAACAAAAAAAGCGGCTCGAGAGCCGCTTTTTGCCGATGATGAAAACGTCTTAGCAGACTTCTGCGCCGGCGATGCCGTCCAGATAACGCTCTGCGTCCAGCGCCGCCATGCAGCCGGTGCCGGCGGAGGTGATCGCCTGACGGTAGATGTGATCCATCACGTCGCCCGCGGCGAAGACGCCGGGGATAGTGGTTTGGGTCGCATTGCCGTGAATGCCGGACTGCACCTTGATGTAGCCGTTTTCCAGCTCCAGCTGACCGCCGAAGATGCCGGTGTTCGGGCTGTGGCCGATGGCGATGAACACGCCGGCCAGTTCCAGCTCACGGGTTTCGTTCTCCGCTTTGGTGCTGCGGATACGCACGCCGGTCACGCCCATTTCATCGCCCAGCACTTCGTCCAGCGTATGGTCGGTGTGCAGCACGATGTTGCCGCTCTTCACTTTTTCCATCAGCCGGTCGATCAGGATTTTCTCCGAACGGAAGCTGTCGCGACGGTGGATCAGGTGAACCTCGGCGGCGATGTTTGACAGGTACAGCGCTTCTTCAACGGCGGTATTGCCGCCGCCGACCACCGCGACTTTCTGGTTGCGGTAGAAGAAACCGTCGCAGGTTGCGCAGGCGGAAACGCCTTTGCCCTTGAACGCGTCTTCGGAAGGCAGGCCAAGATAGCGGGCGGAGGCGCCGGTCGCGATGATCAGCGCGTCGCAGCTGTATTCACCGCTGTCGCCGAACAGGCGGAACGGACGCTGCTGCAGATCGACGCTGTTGATGTGGTCGAAGACGATTTCAGTCTGGAACTTCTCCGCGTGCTCGCGCATGCGCTCCATCAACGCCGGGCCGGTCAGGCCTTCGGCGTCGCCGGGCCAGTTTTCCACTTCGGTGGTGGTGGTCAGCTGGCCGCCTTGTTCCAGACCGGTGATCAGCACCGGGTTCAGGTTGGCGCGCGCCGCGTAGACGGCGGCGGTGTAACCGGCCGGGCCGGAACCCAGAATCAGTAATTTGCTATGTTTAGCCGTGCCCATGAATAACCTCTTTATTCCACAATGGCGGACAATGAAGCCGATTGTAGGGAAAATGGCGCAGTAAAAAAAGCGCCGGGCGACGTTGTTAACGATTTGTATGATAGTTGTCGCCTATTAATGCATCCGTTGTCGGTAAATCGGTCGTCGAACGCAGAAATTTAACTTATCAAAGCCGCATTCGGCCAGCGAATCGCCAACCGTGCAAAAACGGCGCACTCTGCGGCTTCCGCCGCTCCCGACCGGGGTTTATCAGCCAGCGATTCATAATCAAAAATGGGATGCAGACTTTTCATGACGGTACGTTGTTCTGATTTTGCTTCTTTTACTTTGACAATCCGCTGCGCATTTGCGAAAACATCATAGGAAGAAGAAATTATCCCCGTAACACCAGCAAATCGTACGTATTTGCGCCGCAAGGCGACGATACGCAGCGGGAGTGCGGAGCAGGGCGCGCAAGCGTTTGCTGATTTTTTCTCGACCGAAACATCGTTGCCGGCGCTGCGCGGAGTTGGACAGACAGGCTGCGCGGCGTGGAATGATGGTAGTGAAGAAGCACATGACAGGCATCGGGTCTTCGCTTGGAACGAACCCTTACACATTGACGTTGGCTAGGGTGTGGCAAGTGCACGGAAGAAAATAAGAGAGACAATAATAATGGCAGACAACAAGAAACGCCCGGGTAAAGATCTTGACCGTATCGACCGCAACATCCTGAATGAGCTGCAGAAGGATGGGCGTATTTCGAACGTCGAGCTTTCGAAGCGCGTGGGGTTATCCCCTACACCATGTTTGGAACGCGTGCGCCGTCTCGAGCGCCAGGGTTTCATTCATGGCTATACCGCATTGCTGAACCCGCATTATCTGGATGCGTCCCTGCTGGTTTTCGTGGAGATCACGTTGAACCGCGGCGCGCCGGATGTGTTTGAGCAATTCAACTCGGCAGTGCAGAAGCTTGAAGAGATTCAGGAGTGTCATCTGGTTTCCGGCGATTTCGACTACCTGTTGAAAACCCGCGTACCGGACATGTCGGCTTACCGCAAATTGCTGGGCGAAACCTTGCTGCGTTTGCCGGGGGTTAACGACACCCGTACCTACGTAGTGATGGAAGAAGTGAAACAGAGTAACCGTCTGGTTATCAAAACACGGTAAGGTGCAGGTGCAAAACCTGATTAAATTGGTTACACTCCTGTTTATTCATACAGTTTCGGCGCCGGGGCAGTTTCTCGGCGCTGTTGCTATGTCAGCTAACAGGAACCTGGAGAGCCTTTCTTGAGCCAGGAATATACAGAAGATAAAGAAGTTACCCTGAAAAGACTCAGCAGTGGCCGGCGTTTGCTGGAAGCTGTGCTTATCGTGGTAGCGATTTTTGCCGTTTACCTCATGGCTGCGCTGGTCAGTTTCAACCCGTCTGACCCAAGCTGGTCGCAGACCGCGTGGCATGAGCCGATTCACAATCTGGGCGGCGGTGTCGGGGCCTGGTTGGCCGATACGCTGTTCTTCACCTTCGGGGTGCTCGCCTACGCGATACCGCCGATCATGCTGGTCCTGTGCTGGGCGGCTTATCGCCAACGCAGCAACAGAGACTACATCGACTATTTCGCGCTTTCCCTGCGCCTGATCGGCACCCTGGCGTTAGTGCTCACCTCCTGTGGGTTGGCGGCGCTGAACGTTGACGATCTCTATTACTTCGCCTCCGGCGGCGTGATCGGCAGCCTGCTGAGCAACGCCATGTTGCCGTGGTTCAACGGCATCGGCGCTACGCTGGCGCTGCTGTGCGTATGGGCGGCGGGGTTGACGCTGTTTACCGGCTGGTCCTGGCTGGTGATCGCCGAGAAGATCGGCGGGGCGGTGTTGGGCGTTGCGACGGTGATGACCAATCGCTCACGTCGCGAAGAGCGCTATTTCGAAGATGACGAGCGTTACGTTGACGACGAGCCTGAGCAGGCAGGGAAGGGTGCCGCCGCAGCGGTTGCCGCGACCGCCGTCGGAGCCGCGGCCGCCGATGACGACGTGCTGTTCTCCGCGCCTTCGGTTACCGAAAGCGCCAAAGCGGCGGCGGAAGACGCCGCCGATCCGTTGCTCAGCGGCCTGAGAGCCGACGATGACGAGTTTGAAGCAGAAGCCGCACCCAGCGCGCCGGTGGCTTCGCCTGCACCGACGGTGAAGGCAGAGATCCACGAGCCCGTCGCTGCACCGATCGCCGCTCAGGCGCCGTCGGTAACGGTGGCGCCGGCCGCGCCGGCCTCGGTCAATCAGCACCCGGTAAGTGCGCCGGCGCAAGACGCTACGCCGCCGCTGTATTCCTTCGAGATCCCGGAAGAAACGCCTGCGCCTAAGGCGACGCGTCCTGTCGATCCTTATCAGGATGACGATGAGCCGCGCCTTGGCAACTGGCAAGAGCCGGCCGCGCCGCAGCCGCCGGCGCGTTCTCCCTTTGATTTTACCGCCGCACAGCGTGACAGCGTTGACATCGGCAGTTCGAGCGGTTTCAGCGCCACCGGCGCCAAACCGCAGCCGGATACGGCGGCAGCCGCTGCTGCGGGCGTTGCGGCGGCGACCTTTATGCCGGCCTTCACGGCGACCAGCGACGGCAATCCGCAGGTTAAGCAGGGCATCGGCCCTGAGCTGCCGCGGCCGAACCCGGTGCGCATCCCGACCCGTCGTGAGCTGGCTTCCTACGGCATCAAGCTGCCTTCGCAGCGTGCGGCCGAACAGGAACAGCGCCAGACAGAGGCGGAGCCTCAACAGCTGACGGCGGCGAACCCGCAGGAAGAAGAGGCGCTGCAAGAAGCCGCGCTGCGCCAGGCGTTCGCCGAGCAGCAAAGCCAGCGCTACGGCGAAAGCTACGCGTCGGAGCAGGATGATGAACAGGCTCAGCAGGAGGCTGAGCTGAGCAAAGCGTTCGCCGAGCAACAGAGCCAGCGTTACGGCGAAGACCAGCAGGACGACGAAGCGGCGCGGCAAGAGGCCGCGCTGCGTCAGGCATTCGCCGAGCAGCAGCAGGCGCGTTATGGCCAGCAAGAGCCTGCTCCGCAGGCGCCGGCCGCCAGTCCGGTCGATACCCGCAATGCTTTCAGCTTCTCGCCGATGGCGGATCTGGTGGACGATGGTCCAAGCGAGCCGATGTTCACGCTGTCGCCGCAGCTTGAAGAGCGCATTGAACTGGAAAGCGAACAAGAGGACGACGTGCCGTTCGGCCAGTTTGAGCCTGCGGCGCCGGCTGCTCAACCTCAGCAATCGCACCCTCAGCCTCAACAATACCAGCAGCCGCAGCAACAACCGTATCAGCAGCCGTCGCAGCAGCAATATCAGCATCAGCAGCCGCAGCAACAGCCGCAGGTGCAGCAGCCTCAGCAACCTCAGGCCGAGCAGCATCCGGCGATGGACAGCTTGATTCACCCGTTCCTGATGCGCAACGATCAGCCGCTGCAGAAACCGACCACGCCTCTGCCGACGCTGGATCTGCTGACCGAAGCGCCGAAAGAAGTGGAGCCGGTCGATTCCTTCGCGCTGGAGCAGAAAGCACGCCTGGTGGAGGCCAGCCTGGCCGATTATCGCGTGAAAGCCGACGTGGTGGACATCCTGCCGGGGCCGGTCATCACCCGCTTCGAGCTGGATCTGGCGCCGGGCGTTAAAGCGGCGCGCATTTCCAACCTGTCGCGCGATCTGGCGCGCTCGCTGTCGACTTCGGCGGTGCGCGTGGTGGAAGTGATCCCCGGTAAGCCTTATGTCGGTCTGGAGCTGCCGAACGCCAAGCGGCAAACGGTATACCTGCGCGAGGTGCTGGATTGCCCGGCCTTCCGCGACAACCCGTCGCCGCTGTCCATCGTATTGGGTAAAGACATCTCCGGCGAGCCGGTGGTGGCCGATCTGGGCAAAATGCCGCACTTGCTGGTCGCCGGTACCACCGGCTCCGGTAAATCGGTCGGGGTCAACGCCATGATCCTGAGCATCCTGTATAAGGCCACGCCGAAAGAAGTGCGCTTTATCATGATTGACCCGAAAATGCTGGAACTGTCGGTTTACGAAGGCATTCCGCACCTGTTGACCGACGTGGTCACCGACATGAAAGACGCCGCCAATGCGCTGCGCTGGTGCGTGGGCGAAATGGAACGCCGCTATAAGCTGATGTCAGCTCTGGGCGTGCGTAACCTAGCCGGCTACAACGAACGCGTCGATCAGGCCGAAGCGATGGGGCGTCCGATCCCGGATCCGTTCTGGAAACCGACCGACAGCATGGACATCACGCCGCCGGTGCTGGAGAAAGAGCCGTACATCGTGGTGATGGTCGACGAATTCGCCGATCTGATCATGACGGTCGGCAAGAAGGTCGAAGAGCTGATCGCCCGTCTGGCGCAAAAAGCGCGTGCGGCGGGAATCCACCTGGTGCTGGCGACCCAGCGTCCGTCGGTGGATGTGATCACGGGTCTTATCAAGGCCAACATCCCGACGCGTATCGCCTTTACCGTGTCGAGCAAGATCGACTCCCGCACCATCCTCGATCAGGGGGGCGCCGAGTCCTTGCTGGGCATGGGTGATATGCTTTATCTGGCGCCGAACTCCTCGATCCCGGTGCGCGTACATGGTGCATTCGTGCGCGATCAGGAAGTGCACGCGGTGGTCAAGGATTGGAAAGCGCGCGAGCGGCCCCAATATAAAGAGGGCATTCTCAGCGGCGGTGAAGACGGCGAGGGCGGTGCCGGCGGCGGTATGGACGGTGACGAAGAGCTGGATCCGCTGTTTGATCAGGCGGTGGATTTCGTGGTGGATAAACGCCGCGCCTCCATCTCCGGCGTACAGCGCCAGTTCCGCATCGGCTATAACCGCGCCGCGCGCATCATCGAACAGATGGAAGCGCAGGGCATCGTCAGCGAGCAGGGGCACAACGGCAACCGCGAGGTGCTGGCGCCGCCGCGGCACGATTGATGGTCGTTTAGCCATTGCAACTCAATAAGAAAGGGCCGCTTAAGCGGCCCTTGTGCAAAGAAGCGTAAACCCGTTTCTTCTCGGAACATTGGCCTACCGGCCGTTCACCGGCTTCGGGTAAAGTAACGGGGTAAAGGGTTGATTTGACCCGCACGGCGCCGCCTTGCGGTTAACGCATTTCATAAGGTATCTGGAATAATGAAAAAACTGTTAGTTGCCTGCTGTCTGCTTTCGGGATTCGCTTCTACCTCCGTGCTGGCCGACGCCGCACAGGATCTGCAAAGTCGCCTGGCGAAGGTGAACAGTTTCCACGCCAGCTTCTCGCAAACCGTGACCAGCGCCGACGGCGCCGCGGTGCAACAGGGTGAAGGCGAGCTATGGGTGAAGCGGCCGAACCTGTTCAACTGGCACATGACGTCACCCGATGAGAGCGTGCTGGTCTCCGATGGCCAAACCCTGTGGTTCTATAACCCGTTCGTTGAGCAGGTGACGGCGACCTGGCTGAAGAACGCCACCGGCAATACGCCGTTTATGCTGATCACCCGCAACAATGCCAGCGACTGGAAGCAGTACAACGTGAAGCAAAAGGGCGATGATTTCGAGCTGACGCCGAAATCCGCCAGCGGCAACCTGAAGCAGTTCGCCATCAGCGTGACCAACAGCGGCACCATCCGCAGCTTCGCCGCGGTGGAGCAGGACGGCCAGCGCAGCGCTTATACGCTGAAAAGCCAGCAGAACGTCACCGCCGATCCGGCCAAATTCAAATTTACCCCGCCGAAGGGGGTGACGCTGGACGACCAGCGCCAGTGAGGTGCAAGTGAGTAATAATCTGTCGCTCGATTTTTCCCAGAACGAGTTCCAGCCGTTGGCCGCGCGTATGCGGCCGACCACGCTGGCGCAGTATATCGGCCAGCAGCACCTGCTGGCCGCCGGCAAGCCGCTGCCGCGCGCCATCGAGGCCGGGCAACTGCACTCGATGATTCTATGGGGGCCGCCGGGCACAGGGAAGACGACGCTGGCAGAGCTGATCGGCCGTTACGGTCAGGCGGACGTCGAACGGATCTCCGCCGTGACCTCCGGGATCAAGGAGATCCGCGAGGCGATCGAGCGGGCGCGGCAAAACCGCGACGCCGGCCGTCGCACTATTCTGTTCGTCGATGAAGTGCACCGCTTCAACAAAAGTCAGCAGGACGCCTTCCTGCCGCACATTGAAGACGGCACTATCACCTTTATCGGCGCCACTACCGAAAACCCTTCGTTCGAACTGAACTCGGCGCTGCTGTCGCGCGCCCGCGTCTATTTGTTGAAGGCGCTGACCGCCGAAGACATCGGCCAGGTGCTGGATCAGGCGATGAACGACAAGGCGCGCGGTTTTGGCGGCCAGAACGTCGAGCTGCCGGCGGAAACGCGCCGCCTGCTGTCGGAGCTGGTGGGGGGCGATGCGCGCCGGGCGCTGAACAGCCTGGAAATGATGGCGGACATGGCGGAACTCGACCCCAAAGGCGTACGGGTGCTGACGCCGGAGCTGCTGAAGGAGGTGTCGGGCGAGCGCAGCGCGCGCTTCGACAACAAGGGCGACCGTTATTACGACCTGATTTCCGCGCTGCATAAATCGGTGCGTGGTTCGGCGCCGGACGCCGCGCTGTACTGGTATGCGCGCATCATTACCGCCGGCGGCGATCCGCTCTATGTGGCGCGCCGTCTGTTGGCGATTGCCTCTGAAGACGTGGGCAACGCCGATCCGCGCGGCATGCAGGTGGCGATCGCCGCCTGGGATTGTTTCACCCGCGTGGGGCCGGCGGAGGGCGAGCGCGCCATTGCGCAGGCGATTGTTTACCTGGCCTGCGCGCCGAAAAGCAACGCGGTTTACACCGCGTTCAAGGCCGCCATGCGCGACGCCAAAGAGCAGGCCGATTATGACGTGCCGGAGCATTTGCGCAACGCGCCGACCAAGCTGATGAAGGAAATGGGGCTGGGGGCGGAATACCGTTACGCTCACGACGAACCCAACGCCTACGCCGCCGGCGAGAACTACTTCCCGCCCGAAATGGCCAACACGCGCTACTACCAACCGACCTCGCGCGGGCTGGAAGGGAAAATCGGCGAAAAGTTGGCATGGCTGGCTGAGCAGGATCAAAATAGCCCGACAAAACGCTACCGCTAGCGTGGCCGTTGCGGTAAGGTTAGCGGGTATCACTCTTCTTTTATGCGGCTATAAATCAGCCGCATAGAACAACAACACTTCTTTCAATAACAACAAGCACAGGATTAGCATGCTCGATCCCAATCTGCTGCGTAATGAGCTAGACGCAGTCGCCGTCAAACTGGCTCGCCGAGGCTTTAAACTCGATCTGGATCTGCTGCGTTCGCAGGAAGAACGCCGCAAAGTTCTGCAGGTAGAAACTGAAACGCTGCAAGCGGAACGCAACTCCCGATCGAAATCCATCGGCGCGGCCAAAGCGCGTGGGGAAGACATCGAGCCGCTGCGTCGCGAAGTGAACGAGCTGGGTGACAAGCTGGATGCCGCCAAGGCGGAACTGGATGCGCTGCAGAGCGAGATCCGCGATTATGCCCTGACGCTGCCTAACCTGCCGGACGACGCCGTGCCGGACGGTAAAGACGACAGCGAAAACCTGGAAGTCACCCGCTGGGGTGAACCGCGCCAATACGACTTCGCGGTGCGCGATCATGTCGATCTGGGCGAAATGGCCGGCGGGCTGGATTTTGCCGCCGCGGTTAAGCTGACCGGTTCGCGCTTCGTGGTGATGAAAGGGCAAATCGCCCGCATGCACCGCGCGCTGTCCCAGTTCATGCTGGATCTGCACACCGAACAGCACGGCTACCTGGAGGCCTACGTGCCTTACCTGGTCAACCACGCCACGCTGTACGGCACCGGCCAACTGCCGAAGTTCGGCGAAGACCTGTTCCATACCCGCCCGCTGGAAGAAGAAGCCGACAGCAGCAACTACGCGCTGATCCCAACGGCGGAAGTGCCGCTGACCAACCTGGTGCGCGACGAGATCGTGGAAGAGGAAACTCTGCCGCTGAAGATGACCGCGCACACGCCATGCTTCCGTGCGGAAGCCGGTTCTTACGGCCGTGACACCCGCGGTTTGATCCGCATGCACCAGTTCGACAAGGTTGAAATGGTGCAGATCGTTCGTCCGGAAGATTCGATGGATGCCCTGGAAGAGCTGACCGGCCACGCGGAAAAAGTGCTGCAGCTGCTGAACCTGCCTTACCGCAAGGTGCTGCTGTGCACCGGCGACATGGGCTTCGGCGCATGCAAAACCTACGATCTGGAAGTGTGGCTGCCGGCGCAGGATACCTACCGCGAGATCTCGTCCTGCTCCAACATGTGGGACTTCCAGGCACGCCGCATGCAGGCGCGCTGCCGTAGCAAAGCCGACAAGAAGCCGCGTCTGGTCCACACGCTGAACGGCTCCGGCCTGGCGGTTGGCCGTACGCTGGTGGCGGTGCTGGAAAACTACCAGCAGGCCGACGGCCGCATTCAGGTACCTGAAGTGCTGCGTCCATATATGGGCGGCCTGGAATACATCGGCTAAACGACAAACCACGAAAAAAGCGCCTGCGGGCGCTTTTTTTATGCCGAGAGTTCAGCCCGTCGCCAGCGTATAAGCCTGTTGAATGTAGTCCGCCAGATGCTTGCTTTTCACCTCGTCGGGCGAGTGGAGCTTGATGTGCCGCCGATACTGGCCGTTGCCTTCGAGCTGGAGATAACGATCTTCCAATCGGTAGCCGTGGCCGAACTCCACCGTGACGTGGTGGCGATAGGCGAAAACGCCGCAGAAAAATTGGCTATGCGAGAACATGATGCCGCCGTATTTGACCGATTCGGTGACGCCGTTGCCGCTCGCCGCAGCGATCCGCCGCACCTGCTGCACAATGGCCAGCAGGTCACCTTGCGTACTGCCGATGTCCGCCAGCAGGGCCTCTACCGCCGCATCATTTGCCTGACTCATCTTGCCTCTTTGTCGTCAAATTCGCTCTGCGCTGAGCATAGCGCTTTTTCAGCCAGTTAGCCGGAAACAAATCGTGCGGTGGAATGATAAGAGGCGATTGACTTTTTTATCGCCAGTGGCATGATGCGCGCACTCTCATTGCGCGTTCGGTCACAATCTCACTATGTCCGCATACTCTCGCCCAGTGCTCTTATTGCTCTGCGGCCTCTTGCTGCTCACGGTATCCATTGCCGTTTTGAATACGCTCGTGCCTCTTTGGTTAACCCATGCTCAGCTGTCGACCTGGCAGGTGGGAATGGTCAGCTCCTCTTATTTCAGCGGCAACCTGTTGGGCACGCTGGTGGCGGGCAAACTGATCCAGCGCGTCGGCTTTACCCGCAGCTATCATCTTTCTTGTCTGGTGTTCGCCGCCGCAACCGCCGGCATGGTGCTGTCGATCGATTTTTGGAGCTGGCTGGGCTGGCGCTTCTTCGCCGGCGTCGGCTGCGCCTGGATTTGGGTGATCGTGGAGAGCGCGCTGTTGCGCAGCGGTAACCTGAGCAACCGCGGTCAGCTGCTGGCGGCCTATATGATTGTCTATTACCTCGGTACGGTGACCGGCCAATTGCTGTTGAGCATGACCTCGACCGAATTGCTGCACGTGGTGCCGTGGGTGACCGCCATTGTGATCAGCGCCATGCTGCCGATGCTGTTTGCGCGGGTCAACCGCCATGAAGACGAGCCGCAGCAGGCGGCGGTGTGGACAATGCTGAGACGCCGCAGCGCGCGTCTCGGCATCAATGGCTGCATCATCTCCGGCATCGTGCTCGGTTCGCTGTACGGCCTGATGCCGCTGTACCTCTCTCATCAGGGCATGAGCGATGCCAACGTCGGTTACTGGATGGCACTGTTGGTCAGCTCCGGCATCGTCGGCCAATGGCCGGTCGGTCGCCTGGCCGATCGTTACGGGCGCCTGCTGGTGCTGCGCATTCAGGTGTTCGTGGTGATCCTCGCCAGCGTGGCGATGCTCGGCAACTACGCCATGGCGCCTTCGCTGTTCATCCTCGGCTGCGCCGGCTTTACCCTGTACCCGGTGGCGATGTCCTGGGCCTGCGAGAAGGCGCTGCCGCACGAGTTGGTGGCGATGAACCAGGCACTGCTAATGAGCTACACCATCGGCAGCCTGCTGGGCCCGTCGATGACGGCGCTGCTGATGCAAAACTACTCCGATCGCGTGCTGTTCGTGATGATCGCCGCCGTGGCGCTGGTTTACCTGCTGATGCTGCTGAAGAAGCAGAAGCCGGATCACCATCACACGCCGTTCGCCGCCGCCTGAGCATAAAAAAACCGGCCATGAGCCGGTTTTTCTTTGGCGCTGCGCCAATCAGTAAATGACTTTGTGGCCGTAGCTTTCCAGGATGCCTTTGACGCGATCCATGGTCTCGGCCTTCGGCGGATGAACGCCGTCCAGCTTGTACTCTTCCCCCATCGCCACCCATTTGTGCTTGCCCAGCTCGTGGTAGGGCAGCAGCTCGATTTTCTCGATGTTGGTCATGTCTTTGGTGAACTCGCCCAGCAGGTGCGCCGACTTATCGTCGTCTGACCAACCCGGCACCACCACATAGCGGATCCAGGTGCGCTGATTGCGTTTCGCCAGGTAGCGGGCGAATTCCAGCGTGCGGTGGTTGGAGACGCCGACCAGGTTCTGGTGGATCTCGTCATTCATCTGTTTCAGGTCCAGCATCACCAGATCGGTGGTGTCCAGCAGCTCGTCGATCACCGGATCGTAGCGGCGCACGAAGCCATTGGTGTCCAGGCAGGTATTGATGCCTTCGGCGTGGCAGGCACGGAACCAGTCGCGCACGAATTCAGCCTGCAGGATCGCCTCGCCGCCGGACGCGGTCACGCCACCGCCGGAAGCGCTCATGAAGTGGCGGTAGGCCACCGCGTCTTTCATCAGCTCTTCGACGGTCACTTCTTTGCCGCCGTGGGTGTCCCAGGTGTCACGGTTATGGCAATAGAGGCAGCGCATCAGGCAGCCCTGGAAGAAGACGATAAAGCGGATCCCGGGCCCATCGACGGTGCCGCAGGATTCGAAGGAGTGGATGCGACCAGTTACTGACATTGCGGGGTTTTCTCCAATATGGACTGTCAAACGCAGTCTAAAAATAGGCGCGTGGCCGCCGGCCAGGTATCTGCGATGCAGCGGCGGGGGATCCGCCACCGGGGGTAATGATGCCTGTCGGCCGGTCAGTTGCCGGATAACTGTTTTGCCGGCTATCCATTCAGTATAGATATCCGGCAAAACAGACTCGTACAGAGTCAGGGGAGAGCGGTGGGAGAAAAGGGCCGGCAGAACCGGCCCTGACGTTGGCACCGGGCGGTTTCCCGCCCGGTCGGCGTTATTACATCGTTTGAGTGAAGGTACGAGTAATGACGTCCTGCTGTTGCTCTTTGGTCAGCGAGTTGAAGCGCACGGCGTAACCGGAGACGCGGATGGTCAGCTGAGGGTATTTTTCAGGATTTTCCATCGCGTCCAGCAGCATTTCGCGGTTCATTACGTTGACGTTCAGATGCTGGCCGCCCTCGATGGAGGCTTCATGGTGGAAGTAACCATCCATCAGGCCTGCCAGGTTGGCTTTACGCACGTCGTCGTCTTTACCCAGCGCGTTAGGCACGATGGAGAAGGTGTAGGAGATCCCGTCTTTCGCGTAGGCAAACGGCAGTTTGGCTACCGAGGTCAGGGAGGCGACTGCACCTTTCTGGTCACGGCCGTGCATCGGGTTGGCACCTGGGCCGAACGGTGCGCCTGCGCGGCGGCCATCCGGGGTGTTACCGGTTTTCTTACCGTACACCACGTTGGAGGTGATGGTCAGTACGGACTGAGTCGGTACCGCGTTGCGGTAGGTGCGCAGTTTCTGAATTTTCTTCATGAAACGTTCCACCAGGTCACAGGCGATGTCATCGACGCGGGCGTCGTTGTTACCGAACTGCGGGTACTCGCCTTCCACTTTGAAGTCGATAGCCAGGCCGTCTTCGTCGCGAATGGTGGTGACTTTCGCGTACTTGATGGCGGACAGGGAGTCGGCCGCAACGGACAGACCGGCGATGCCGCAAGCCATGGTGCGATAAACGTCACGGTCATGCAGCGCCATCAGCGCAGCTTCGTAGCTGTACTTGTCGTGCATGTAGTGAATGATGTTCAGCGCGGTCACGTACTGCTTGGCCAGCCAATCCATAAAGTGGTCCATGCGGGCCATGACTTTGTCATAGTCCAGCACTTCGTCCATCATCGGCGCTTCTTTCGGGCCGACCTGCATTTTCAGTTTCTCGTCAACGCCGCCGTTGATGGCGTAAAGCATGGTTTTCGCCAGGTTGGCGCGGGCGCCGAAGAACTGCATTTGCTTACCGACGATCATCGGGCTGACGCAACAGGCGATGGCGTAGTCATCGTTGTTGAAGTCAGGACGCATCAGGTCGTCGTTTTCGTACTGTACGGAAGAGGTGTCGATGGACACTTTCGCCGCGAATTTCTTGAAGTTCAGCGGCAGCTTCTCAGACCACAGGATGGTCATGTTCGGCTCCGGCGACGGCCCCATGGTGTACAGGGTGTTCAGGAAGCGGAAGCTGTTTTTGGTGACCAGGGTACGGCCGTCGACGCCCATACCGGCCAGGGATTCAGTCGCCCAGATTGGGTCGCCGGAGAACAGTTCATCGTACTCAGGGGTACGCAGGAAGCGCACCATACGCAGTTTCATCACCAGGTGGTCGATCAGTTCCTGCGCTTGCTCTTCGGTCAGTTTGCCCGCCTTGATGTCGCGTTCGATGAACACGTCGAGGAAGGTGGACACGCGGCCGAAGGACATGGCGGCGCCGTTCTGGGATTTCACCGCGGCCAGGTAGCCGAAGTAGGTCCACTGCACCGCTTCTTGGGCGCTGGTGGCCGGGCCGGAGATGTCGTAACCGTATTTGGCGGCCATCTCTTTGATCTGAGCCAGAGCGCGATGCTGTTCAGCGATCTCTTCGCGCAGCTGGATGGTCATTTCCAGGTCTTCGCCGTTTTCCAGTTTTTCCTGCAGCGATTTGAACTGGTTCAGCTTGTCGGCCATCAGGAAGTCGATGCCGTACAGCGCCACGCGGCGGTAGTCGCCGATGATGCGGCCACGGCCGTAAGCGTCTGGCAGACCGGTCAGCACGCCGGATTTACGGCAGTTCAGGATGTCTTTGGTGTAAACGTCGAATACGCCCTGGTTGTGGGTTTTACGGTATTCGGTGAACACTTTTTTCAGCTGCGGATCCAGTTCGCGGCCGTACACTTTGCACGAACCTTCGACCATTTTGATGCCGCCGAACGGGATCAGCGCGCGTTTCAGAGGGGCGTCGGTCTGCAGACCCACGATGGTTTCCAGCTCTTTGGCGATGTAACCCGCGTCGTGAGAAACGATGGTTGAAGCAACGTTGGTGTCGAAATCAACCGGCGCATGAGTGCGGTTTTCCAGTTTGATCCCTTCCATAACCTTGTCCCACAAGGTGGTGGTGGCTTGAGTTGCGCCAGCCAGGAAGGATTCGTCACCTTCATAAGGCGTGTAGTTTTTCTGGATGAAGTCACGAACGTTGACTTCATTCTGCCAGTCACCCTTGCTGAAACCTTCCCAAGCGTTGGCTAATTTCTCGTTAAGTTCGGTCATTGTACACCTACCTTTGATTGTGGATTTCTAACTCTGCGCGCGGTAACTCACAGCTTAGTGCTGTTCGCGGCCCCCGCGCAGATAAATTACCCAGTAAGTCAACCCAACCAGCAGACCGCCGCCGATGATGTTACCAATGGTGACCGGAATCAGGTTGTCGATGATGAAATTGCTTACTGTCAGATGAGCGAATTGCTCAGGTACCGCCCCTACGGCTTGCCAGAATTCCGGCGTGGCGAAGTGTTTGACCACGATGCCCATAGGGATCATAAACATGTTGGCGATGCTGTGTTCGAAGCCGCTGGCGACAAACATACCGACCGGCAGCACCATGGCGAGCATCTTGTCGGTCAGGGTACGGCCAGAGTAGCTCATCCAGACCGCCAGGCAGACCATCAGGTTAGCCAGAATGCCGAGGCAGACGGCTTCGATAAAGGTGTGATGCAGCTTGTGGTCTGCGGTTTGCAGAACATTCAGGCCCCACTGGCCGTTGGCGACCATATACTCGCCGGAGAACCAGATCAGCGCCACGAAGAACAGCGCGCCGACCAGGTTGCCGAGATAAACGTTCAGCCAGTTGGCGCCCAGTTGGCCCCAGCTGATGCGGCCGCTGGCCTTGGCGATGACGATAAGCACGGTAGAGGTGAACAGGTCGGCGCCCGACACCACCACCAGCATTAACCCGAGAGAGAAACAGATGCCGCCGACCAGTTTCGCCAGCCCGAAAGGCACGCCGGCGGTGCCGGTGGTCGCCGTAATGTAGAAAACGAAGGCGATGGAAATGAAGACACCGGCGGTGATCGCCAAATAAAACGTTTTCAGCGGATGTTTGGTGGCTTTATACACGCCGGCATCTTCAGCGATTTTCGCCGTTGCCGCAGGTAAAATCAGATCGAATGGGCTGTCAGTTTTCAAACTAACTCTCGCTCTTAAGGGTTAAAACAACGCAATGAGATACTAGCAAAGCAGTATAGGGGAAAATTTGATTTGGATCATAAGGCGGGGAAGTAGAGCGCCAAAATGGCATGTTTTTAGTGTGGTTTTTATGTCTAATTAATTGAATTTAAACAAAAAACAATTTTTTAATGTTTGCAATTTTTTTTGAATTCACCCGGTGTGCCGAGGGTGTCAAAGTTAAATTTTTAGGCGTTTTGTCGCCGTTCGTCGCTGAAAGTTTAATTATCGGTTAATTATTATTTCACCGTCCGGCAACAATCGCCGGTTTATTTATTCTTATGCTCGTTTAACCGCCTATTTTCCTGCGGGAAAATAAAACAGAATGCGTTGAAATAAACCGCAAAATGAAAACGCCGCAGCGGAGTGCGGCGTTTGACCGGGGAGGGTACCCCAAAAGTGGCGGCACCCCCAATGGCGATTAGGCCTTGGCCCAGTGACGGCGCTTGGCCGCCTGCAGCTTCTCGTAGGCCGCCAGCAGCGCCTGATGGGCCGGCAACGCCTTCAGATCGGCATCGACGGCGAACAGCCCGTTGAAGCGCTCTTCACCGCTGATGGCGGCCGAGGCCGCGTCCACCGCTTCCTGGCCGTACATTTTCACGAACGCGGTATAGTATTGCGCCGCTTCGCGCTCAGGCTCCTGCGCCAGCAGCAACAGCGTTTGCAGGCAACGGTAGTAGTTGCTGCGCGCCGGGCTCAGCACCGAGGCGTTGAAGTCCTGCGTCCATTCGGTCCAAATCAGCGCCTGATCCAGATCGCCGCCCGCCAGCGCCAGCATCGACTTCAGCTCGCCCACGCGCAGGGTATACCAGGCGTTGTCTTTGCCGCTGGCAATGCCCAGCAGTTCGCGTACGCGGGTGAAATCGTCCAGCCCTTCGTCGTCCAACTGCTCGATCAGCGCCAGGTATTCTTCCGGCTCCCACTCGCTGCCCGGCAACGCCAGCAGCGTATCGCGCAGGTGCGCGCCCATGCTGTTGTTGGCCAGCAGCAGGTCTTCCGCCGGGTAGATATCGGACATGCCCGGCACGATGATGCGGCAAGCGTAGACGCCCAGGTGTTCGTAGTCGGCGATGTACACTTCCGCGTCTTCTTTGTCGAAGATGCTCATCAGGGTGGCGAACTCTTCCTGCGTGCTGCCGCTGAAGTTCCAGTCAACGAACGGATAGTCCGCGTCCTGCTTGAACAGATCCCAGGAGATCAGGCCGCTGGAGTCGATGAAGTGCGTTTCCAGGTTGGTGTGTTCCGCCACTTCTTCGTCATCGAAGGTCGGCGCGGTGAACACGTCGAGATCTTTCAGGCTGCGGCCCTGAAGCAGTTCGGTCACCGTGCGCTCCAGCGCCACGCCGAAGTCCGGGTGCGCGCCGAACGAGGCGAAGCAGGTGCCGTTGGTCGGGTTGAACAGCACCACGCAGATCACCGGGTAGTTGCCGCCCAGCGAGGCGTCGTAGGAGAGGATTGGGAAACCTTCCTCCTCCAGCTTGGCGATGGCTTCCACCACGCCCGGGTAGCGGTTCAGCACCTCGTCCGGGATCGCCGGCAGGCTGATGGATTCGGCGATAATGCGGTTTTTCACATAGCGCTCGAACACTTCCGACAGGCCCTGCACGCGCGCTTCGTTGGCGGTGTTGCCGGCGGACATGCCGTTGGAAACATACAGGTTGCCGATGATGTTCATCGGAATGTATACCGTTTGCTGATCGGACTGACGGGTGAACGGCAGCGCGCAGATGCCGCGATCGGCATTGCCGGACTGCAGATCGACAAGATCGCTGGCGCTCAGCTCTTGTTGCGGATCGTAGAAGGCGTGCAGACGCTCGTCGAGGATGCCGGCCGGCAGCGCATCGTCCGCTGGGATCGGGAACCATTTCTCATTCGGGTAGTGTACGAAGTCGCCTTCGGCGATCTGCTTGCCCAGATAGAAATCGGCGAAGAAGTAGTTGGTGGACAGGCGCTCGAAATATTCACCCAGCGCAGAGGCCAACGCGGCTTTTTTGCTGGCGCCTTTGCCGTTGGTGAAGCACAGCGGACAATCGCGATCGCGAATGTGCACCGACCATACGTGCGGCACCGGGTTCAGCCAGGAGGCTTCTTCGATGTTGAAACCGAGATCGCTCAGTTTCTGCTGGAAACGGGCGATGGAATCTTCCAGGGCGGCGTCTTTACCGGGGATAAAAGTTTGCGTCATTGTCTTCACTTTTTGCGCGTACTAAAAACGCGCAATGATACGGGGTTTTACGCTGGAGCTCCACGTATTCCTAAAGCGGCGGCAAAGTCACAGTTTTTTTAAGGATAAAGGCCATAATTCAGCGAGTTATCTGTCACGGAGAAATCTAATGAAATCAGTGAAACTCAGCGTGTTAACCCTTTTGTTGACCGGCGTCAGCGCCTCGGCGCTGGCGCTGCCCAACATCACCCTGCTGGCGACCGGCGGCACCATCGCCGGCGGCGGCGATTCGGCGACGAAATCCAACTATACCGCGGGCAAACTGGGCGTCGAGGCGCTGGTCGATGCGGTGCCGGCGCTGAAGAACATCGCCAACGTGCAGGGGGAGCAGGTGGTTAACATCGGCTCGCAGGACATGAACGATCAGGTCTGGCTGACGTTGGCGAAGAAAATTGACGCCGACTGCGGCAAAACCGACGGCTTCGTCATCACCCACGGCACCGATACTCTGGAAGAGACGGCCTATTTCCTCGATCTGACGGTGAAGTGCGACAAGCCGGTAGTGCTGGTCGGGGCGATGCGGCCGGCGACGGCGATGAGCGCCGACGGCCCGTTCAATCTGTATAACGCGGTGGTGACGGCGGCGGATCCGCAATCGGCCAACCGCGGGGTGCTGGTGGCGATGAACGACAGCGTGCTGGACGCACGAGATGTCACCAAAACCAGCACCACCGCCGTGCAGACCTTCCAGTCGCCGAACTTCGGCCCGCTGGGGTACATCCACAACGGCAAGATCGATTATCAGCGTTCGCCGCAGCGCAAGCACACCCGGGAGACGCCGTTCGACGTCAGCAAGCTGAACGAACTGCCGAAGGTCGGCATCATTTACAACTACGCCAACGCCTCCGATGCGCCGGTCAAGGCGTTGATCGCCGAAGGGTACCAGGGCATCGTCAGCGCCGGGGTCGGCAACGGCAACCTGTATAAAACCGTGTTCGACACTCTGGCGACGGCGGCGCACAGCGGCGTGGCGGTAGTGCGTTCTTCGCGCGTGCCGACCGGCGCCACCACGGAGGATGCGGAAGTGGACGACGCCAAGTACGGCTTCGTGGCCGCCGGCACGCTGAATCCGCAAAAGGCCCGCATTCTGCTGCAGCTGGCGTTGACGCAAACCAAAGACGCGAAGCAGATCCAGCAAATGTTCAATCAGTACTGATCGTTTTCTCTCCTGCGGGGGCCGTCCGGGCTCCCGCAGCCATCTCGGCTGAATACAGCATAAAACACCGCGTTAACCCGCTGAATTTCCCCATATCGCAGGGTTTTATCGTCCAAAAAAACGCGCCGGCCGCAGAGCCTGTCATCACCCGGTGCGCCTGTTTGCCGCCGGCGGGCGAATAAGCGTTGCAGCCATGGGGCGTGAGTGATAAAACCGAAGGGTTGGTTAACGCGAGCGTTAACTTCGGGCGTCTTTTCGACAGGTCGCTTTTCTGCGGCGAACAGTGAATGTGGTGAGGGGAAATGACTCAGGTTTATAATTTTAGCTCTGGCCCGGCGATGCTGCCGGTGGAAGTGTTGCGTCGTGCGGAACAGGAACTGTGCAACTGGCACGGCCTGGGAACGTCAGTGATGGAGATCAGTCACCGCAGCAAAGAATTCATCGCCGTTGCCGAGCAGGCGGAACAGGATCTGCGCGATCTGCTGAAAGTCCCCTCCAACTATAAAGTGCTGTTTTGCCACGGCGGCGCCCGCGCGCAATTCGCCGCGCTGCCGCTGAACCTGCTGGGCGACAAGGCCACCGCCGACTACATCGACGGCGGCTATTGGGCGCACAGCGCCATCAAGGAAGCGGAAAAGTATTGCACCCCGAACGTCATCGACGTGAAAACCCGCATCGACGGCCTGAGCGGCATCAAGCCGATGAAAGAGTGGCAGCTGAGCAACGACGCGGCTTACGTGCATTATTGCCCAAATGAAACCATCGACGGCGTAGCCATCGATGAAACGCCGGACTTCGGCGACAAAGTGGTGATCGGCGATTACTCCTCGACCATCCTGTCCCGCCCGCTCGACGTCAGCCGCTTCGGCGTGATTTACGCCGGCGCACAGAAAAATATCGGCCCGGCCGGCCTGACGCTGGTGATCGTGCGCGACGATCTGCTGGGCAAGGCGCGCAAAGAAGTGCCGTCTATCCTCGATTACACTGTGCTGGCCGAGAACGATTCGATGTTCAACACCCCGCCGACCTTCGCCTGGTACCTGTCCGGGCTGGTATTCAAATGGCTGAAAGAGCAGGGCGGCCTGATGGAGATGCAAAAACGCAATCAGGCCAAGGCCGAGCTGCTGTACGCGACCATCGATAAATCCGACTTCTACCGCAGCCAGGTGGCGATCGCCAACCGCTCGTGGATGAACGTGCCGTTCCAGCTGGCCGATGCGGCGCTGGATAAGGTGTTCCTCAGCGAAGCCGAGGCCATCGGCCTGCAGGCGCTGAAAGGCCACCGGGTAGTTGGCGGTATGCGCGCTTCTATTTACAATGCGATGCCGCTGGCCGGCGTACAGGCGCTGACCGACTTTATGACCGATTTCGAGCGTCGTCACGGTTGATCCCGTCAGCTCGCCGGGCGCGGGCTGACCAAGCTGTTGTCCTTTTGCATTAAAGCGGCTCCGGCATTATTCCGGAGCCGTTTCGTTTATCAGAATTGGAGAGTTTTGTTCACATGGTGGATTCCCTGACTTTACAACCGGTCGCCCTGGTCAATGGCACCGTCAACTTACCCGGCTCGAAGAGCGTTTCTAACCGCGCTCTGCTGCTGGCGGCGCTGGCGGAGGGAACGACCCGGCTGACCAACCTGCTGGACAGCGACGATGTGCGTCATATGCTGAATGCGCTGCAGGCGTTGGGCGTGAACTACCAGCTTTCCGCCGACCGCACCGTGTGTGAAGTGACCGGCGTGGCCGGGCCGCTGGTGGCCGACCAGCCGCTGGAACTGTTCCTCGGCAATGCCGGCACCGCGATGCGACCACTGGCGGCGGCGCTGTGCCTTGGTGAAGGTGATGTGGTGCTGACCGGGGAACCCCGTATGAAAGAACGTCCGATCGGCCATCTGGTGGACGCGTTGCGCCAGGGCGGGGCGCAGATTGATTACCTCGAGCAGACCGATTACCCGCCGATTCGCCTGCGTGGCGGCTTCCAGGGCGGCGACGTCACCGTTGACGGCAGCGTCTCCAGCCAGTTCCTGACCGCGTTGCTGATGACCGCGCCGCTGGCGCCGCAGGATACGCAAATCCACATCAAAGGCGAGCTGGTTTCCAAGCCGTACATCGACATCACGCTGCACCTGATGCGCACCTTCGGCGTATCGGCGAGCCACGACAATTACCGGGTGTTCCATATTCAGGGGCGCCAGACGTATATCGCGCCGGGCGACTATCTGGTTGAAGGCGACGCTTCTTCCGCGTCCTACTTCCTGGCGGCGGCGGCGATCAAAGGTGGCACCGTGCGCGTGACCGGCATCGGCCGCAAAAGCGTGCAGGGCGACACCAAGTTTGCCGATGTGCTGGAGAAGATGGGGGCGCGCATCACCTGGGGCGACGATTTTATCGAGTGCAGCCGCGGTGAACTGCGCGGCATCGATATGGACATGAACCACATTCCGGATGCGGCGATGACCATCGCCACCGCGGCGCTGTTCGCCGAGGGGCCGACCACCATCCGCAATATCTACAACTGGCGGGTAAAGGAAACTGACCGTCTGGCGGCGATGGCCACCGAGCTGCGTAAAGTGGGGGCGGAAGTGGACGAGGGCGAAGACTACATTCACGTCGTGCCGCCGGCCAAGCTGCAGTTCGCCGAGATCGGCACCTACAACGATCACCGCATGGCGATGTGCTTCTCGCTGGTGGCGCTGTCGGATACCCCGGTCACGATCCTCGATCCGAAGTGCACCGCGAAAACCTTCCCGGACTATTTCGAACAGCTGGCTCGCATCAGCCAGCCGGCGTAACCGTCAGATCATTTCTTTTAAGGCCCCTTTGCGGGCCTTTATCGTTTTTAACCCCCGGCGACCGGCGTTTCTTCTATACTTTTTCGCGGTTGTGCGCTTATTTTCAACAACCGGACAGTTCCAGGGTAACAGATCGCCGTAGGGCAGCGTATAATACGCCACCGTATTTGCCCCTGATTGGGCAGGTGACAGAGCGCCCGGGCTTCGAGTCGAAGCGCGCCGTGTCTCTGTGAGGTTTTCTACCTGAAGGAGAGAGAAATGACGGCTACAGCCCCGGTGATAACCGTTGATGGACCAAGTGGCGCAGGCAAAGGCACGCTGTGTAAAGCGTTGGCCGAGTCCCTTGGTTGGCGTTTGCTGGATTCCGGCGCGATCTATCGCGTGCTGGCGCTGGCGGCGTTGCATCATCAGGTGGATATCACTTCTGAGGAAGCGCTGGTTCCGCTGGCCGCACATCTCGATGTTCGCTTCGTTGCCCAGGACGGCAAGCTGCAAGTGATTTTGGAAGGTGAGGACGTCAGCAATGAGATCCGCACCGAAACCGTCGGCAACACCGCGTCGCAAGCGGCGGCGTTTCCGCGCGTGCGCGAGGCGCTGCTGCGCCGCCAGCGCGCGTTTCGCGAGGCCCCCGGCCTGATTGCCGATGGCCGCGACATGGGCACGGTGGTGTTCCCGGACGCGCCGGTCAAGATTTTCCTCGACGCCAGCTCGGAGGAGCGCGCGCACCGCCGCATGCTGCAGTTGCAGGAAAAGGGCTTTAATGTTAACTTTGAACGTCTTTTAGCCGAGATAAAGGAACGGGACGACCGTGACCGTAATCGGCCTATCGCGCCTCTGGTGCCCGCTTCTGACGCCCTCGTGCTGGATTCTACCAGCATGTCGATTGAAGAAGTGATCCGGCAGGCGTTGACGTATGCACAGAAAGTGTTGGCGTTGCCGCAGCAATAAGCGCGGCGGCGCTATTGGCTTTTTGTCATATTTGTCATAGCGGTATCGCAATATATCGGGTAAAATTTTACCCCTGTAACCTTAAACCCTGTCGGCATGGAGCCAATGGCGGGGTATGTGAAACAACCCCATTCGGCGGGACGCTAAATGGACGTTAAACTAAAGAACCCTGAAGATTAACAACATGACTGAATCTTTCGCTCAACTCTTTGAAGAATCCTTAAAAGAAATCGAAACCCGCCCGGGTTCCATCGTTCGTGGCGTCGTTGTTGCTATCGACAAAGATATCGTACTGGTTGACGCCGGTCTGAAATCTGAGTCTGCCATCCCGGCTGAGCAATTCAAAAACGCCCAGGGCGAGCTGGAAATCCAGGTTGGTGACGAAGTTGACGTTGCTCTGGATGCTGTTGAAGACGGCTTCGGTGAAACCCTGCTGTCCCGTGAGAAAGCTAAGCGTCACGAAGCTTGGATCACGCTGGAAAAAGCCTACGAAGAAGCTGAGACTGTAACCGGTGTTATCAACGGCAAAGTGAAGGGTGGCTTCACCGTCGAGCTGAACGGCATCCGCGCGTTCCTGCCAGGTTCCCTGGTTGACGTGCGTCCGGTACGTGACACTCTGCACCTGGAAGGCAAAGAGCTTGAGTTCAAAGTCATCAAGCTGGATCAGAAGCGCAACAACGTTGTCGTTTCTCGCCGTGCGGTTATCGAATCCGAGAACAGCGCTGAGCGCGATCAACTGCTGGAAAACCTGCAGGAAGGCATGGAAGTTAAAGGTATCGTTAAGAACCTCACTGACTACGGTGCATTCGTTGATCTGGGCGGCGTAGACGGCCTGCTGCACATCACTGACATGGCTTGGAAACGCGTTAAGCATCCAAGCGAAATCGTCAACGTTGGCGATGAAATCACTGTTAAAGTGCTGAAGTTCGACCGCGAGCGTACTCGTGTATCCCTGGGCCTGAAACAGCTGGGCGAAGATCCATGGGTTGCTATCGCGAAACGTTACCCAGAAGGCACCAAGCTGACTGGCCGTGTAACCAACCTGACTGATTACGGCTGCTTCGTGGAAATCGAAGAAGGCGTTGAAGGTCTGGTACACGTTTCTGAAATGGATTGGACCAACAAAAACATCCATCCGTCCAAAGTTGTTAACGTGGGCGACGTAGTGGAAGTGATGGTTCTGGACATCGATGAAGAACGTCGTCGTATCTCCCTGGGCCTGAAGCAGTGCAAATCCAACCCATGGCAGCAGTTCGCAGAGACCCACAACAAGGGCGACCGCGTTGAAGGTAAAATCAAGTCTATCACTGACTTCGGTATCTTCATCGGCCTGGACGGCGGCATCGACGGCCTGGTTCACCTGTCTGACATCTCCTGGAACGTTGCAGGCGAAGAAGCAGTACGTGAATACAAGAAAGGCGACGAAATCGCTGCGGTTGTTCTGCAAGTTGACGCAGAGCGCGAGCGTATCTCCCTGGGCGTGAAGCAACTGGCTGAAGACCCGTTCAATAACTACCTGTCTATGAACAAGAAAGGTGCTATTGTTACTGGTAAAGTCACTGCAGTTGACGCCAAAGGTGCTACAGTTGAATTGGCAGGCGGCGTAGAAGGTTACCTGCGTGCATCTGAAGCCTCTCGCGACCGCATTGAAGATGCAACTCTGGTTCTGAACGTAGGTGACGAAGTTGAAGCTAAATTCACCGGCGTTGACCGTAAGAACCGCGTTGTAAGCCTGTCCGTACGTGCTAAGGACGAAGCTGACGAGAAAGACGCCATCGCAACTGTTAACAACAAACAGGAAGAAGGCAACTTCTCTAACGCAATGGCTGAAGCTTTCAAAGCGGCTAAAGGCGAGTAATGACGGGGGGCGGTCTCTGACCGCCCCGATACGGTAGTTTAGCTGCAAAGCTTGGAGGTACTATGACCAAGTCTGAACTTATTGAAAGACTTGCTGGCCAGCAATCTCATATTCCGGCGAAGGCCGTTGAGGATGCAGTGAAAGAGATGCTTGAGCACATGGCCGCTACGCTGGCCGAGGGCGAACGCATTGAGATCCGCGGATTCGGCAGTTTTTCTCTTCACTACCGTGCCCCGCGTGTAGGTCGCAACCCGAAAACCGGTGACAAAGTTGAGCTGGACGGCAAGTACGTTCCTCACTTCAAACCAGGCAAAGAGTTGCGTGACCGCGCCAATATCTATGGCTAGTCGCTGACTGCTCATAGCGTTGTTGCTTGAAAAGAATATAAAACGGTGCCTGTAAGGCGCCGTTTTTTTTGCCTGCAATTCTCCGCGACACGCTCGCGAGTTGCGTACTGCGCCGCATTGACGATGTGGCTCCTGCATAGATCTCTCTTATCCTGCCATGTTCAGCGCATCTTCGTTAAAGCCCGCTGGCGGCGACGTGTCGCCTGAATGATCCTGCTTGCTTGCCGTGACGCGTCTTTGCTCATGGCGGAGCCGATGGGAGAAAAGCGATCAAAATTTCGCTGGATCTGGCGATATTCGCCGTTATCTGCGGCATCCTGCCGCTGTTGGTTTTACCGCAGTTGCCTGAGCAATGGCTGCTGTGGCCGCTTTTGCTTGTTGTCTGTTTACTGCTGCGCACGCGCAGGCCATTCTGCCGTTATTTGGCCTGCCTGGGGTTGGGGTTCGCGTGGGCGGTTTTCAATGCCGGAAGCCTGATCGGGCAAATGGAGCGTTTGAGCCGCGGGCCGGAAGTGACGGCGGTGATGCAGGTAAGCAGCATCGCGTTGAATCCGGCCGCCAGCAAGCAGACGCTAATGCGTATCGAGCGGATCGATGGCCATTGGCTGGCGCCTGCATTGATGTTTACCACGCTATGGGCCCCGGAACAGCAGCGGCTGTGCGCCGGGCAGCGTTGGCAATTGAAACTGCGCTTGCGGCCGGTGCACGGCAAGCTCAATGAAGGGGGCTTCGACAGCCAACGTTGGGCGATCGCACAGCGCCAGCCGTTGACGGGCCTGGTCAGGCAGGCCCGTTTGCTGGATGGCGGTTGTAGCCTGCGTCAGCGCATAATCAGCCATGCGGAAACCAACATCGGTGAGCTGCGTTACAAGGCGGTATTGTTGGCGCTGGCATTTGGGGAGCGAACCGCGCTGGAACAGCCTTTACGCACGCTGATGCTGAAAACCGGCATTGCGCATTTAATGGCCATTTCAGGGCTTCATGTGGCGATGGTCGCCATTTTGTTCTGGGCTGCGCTGCGGGCGCTGCAGTTTTTTCTGCTCTCCCATCTGATTGGCTATCGTTTTCCCCTGGTCGCGGGCTGGGTGGCGACGCTGATCTATGTCTGGTTGGTGGGCGCCCAGCCGCCGGCGGTGCGTACCGTGTTGGCCATGACATTGTGGATGTTGCTGCGCCTGCGTGGCGTTCATTGTTCTTCCTGGCAGGTGTGGCTATGGTGTATCGGGCTGATTTTGCTGTGCGATCCGCTGGCGGTATTGTCAGACAGTTTCTGGCTATCGGTGCTGGCGGTAGGTTGCCTGATTTTTTGGTTTGAATGGGCGCCGCTCGGTGAGCGATTCCGGTCGGCCTGGTATTGGGCGCCGGTGCGCTGGCTGCATATTCAGCTCGGCATGACGCTGCTGCTGGTGCCGATGCAGGCCGCGCTGTTTCTGGGCCTGACGTTGACCTCGCTACCCGCCAATCTGTGGGCGGTACCTATTGTCTCATTGGTGACGGTGCCGCTGATTTTGCTGGCGGTGATATTTGGCTTCTTTCCCTCGTTAAGCTACGGGCTATGGTGGCTGGCGGACTTCACGCTGCACTGGGTGTTTGTGCCGCTGCATTACCTGCAACGCGGTTGGGTGGATCTGGGGGCTGCCTCGCTGCTGGCCAGCGCGGCGGGGTGGCTCATCGTCGTCTGTTGGCGCTTTCATTGGTGGCGGCGTTATGCACCGGGGCTGGCGACGGTAGCGATATGCTGTGTGCTGTGGCGGGAAAAAGAGCCGGGATACCGCTGGCGAGTCGATATGCTCGATGTCGGGCACGGCTTGGCGGTGGTCATTGAGCGAAACGGCAAGGGAATACTGTACGATACCGGCGATCGTTGGCCGGGCGGCAGCGCCGCCGAACGGCATATTTTGCCAATGTTGAACTGGCGGGGGATTGAATTGGAACAGATCATTATCAGCCATGATCATCTCGATCATACCGGTGGCCTGCCGACGGTGCGACGGGCGTTTCCAGGGGCTACGGTACGCAGCCCGATGCGCGGGGAGGGGCACTTGCCCTGCGTCGCCGGTGAGCGCTGGCGCTGGCAAGGGTTGCAATTCGAAGTGCTGTGGCCGCCGAAAACGCGTAAAAAGCCGGGCAATGACGACTCTTGCGTGATCCGTATCGACGACGGGAAACACAGCCTGCTGCTGACCGGCGACGCGGAAAAAAAGGCGGAGGCGCAGCTGCTCCGATTGCGGCGCGATCGCTTGGCGGCGACGGTGTTGCAGGTGGGGCATCATGGCAGCCGAACCTCTTCAACGCCGCCGTTTCTGCGCGCGATCAATCCTCAGGCGGCATTGGCGTCAGCATCTCGTTACAACAAATGGCGTTTGCCGGCGCGTAAAGTGGTCGCCAGATACCGGGCAAATGGCATTATATGGCGCGATACGACGCGCTCCGGCCAGTTATCGGTACTTTTTTTCGACAACGATTGGCAAATTAAGGGCTTTCGCGAACAATTAATGCCCCGTTGGTACCATCAGCGGTTTGGCGTAGAGGGTGATAATGAGTAAAATAGGCCGCTATTTCTTCCGATGCTGGTATTTGCATGATGAATGATAAAGATCTCTCGACCTGGCAGACATTCCGTCGACTCTGGCCGATGATCACTCCTTTTAAGACCGGGCTGATTGTAGCCGCCATTGCGTTGATTATGAACGCAGCGGGGGACACGCTGATGCTGTCTCTGCTTAAACCGCTATTGGACGATGGGTTTGGAAAAACCGACAGCAGCGTGCTGGTGTGGATGCCGTTGGCCGTCATCGCGCTGATGTTGATGCGCGGCGTAACCAGCTTTGTTTCAAGCTACTGCATTTCCTGGGTTTCCGGCATGGTGGTGATGCAGATGCGCCGCCGCCTGTTTGGCCACATGATGAGAATGCCGGTGGCCTTCTTCGATCAACAGTCCACCGGGACCCTGTTGTCGCGCATTACCTATGATTCCGAACAGGTGGCTTCCTCCTCTTCCAGCGCGCTGGTGACCGTGGTGCGCGAAGGGGCTTCGATCATTGGCCTGTTCATCATGATGTTCTATTACAGCTGGCAGTTGTCGGTGATCCTGATCGTGCTGGCGCCGATCGTCTCCATTGCCATTCGCCTGGTGTCCAAGCGTTTCCGCAACATCAGCAAGAACATGCAGAACACGATGGGGCAGGTGACCACCAGCGCCGAACAGATGCTGAAAGGCCATAAAGAAGTGCTGATCTTCGGCGGCCAGCAGGTGGAAACCGAGCGCTTTAATTCGGTCAGCAACCGCATGCGTCAGCAAGGCATGAAGCTGGTTTCCGCGTCTTCGATTTCCGATCCGATCATTCAGCTGATCGCTTCGCTGGCGCTGGCGTTCGTGCTGTTTGCCGCCAGCTTCCCAAGCGTGATGGAAACCCTGACCGCCGGTACCATTACCGTGGTGTTCTCGTCGATGATTGCACTGATGCGTCCGCTGAAGTCGCTGACCAACGTCAATGCCCAGTTCCAACGCGGGATGGCGGCGTGCCAGACGCTGTTCTCCATTTTGGATATGGAACAGGAAAAAGATACCGGCACCCGCGAAGTGAAGCGCGCGAAAGGCGATATCGAATTCCGCAATGTCACCTTCTACTACCCGTCCAAGGAAACGCCGGCGCTGCGTGATATCAACCTGAACATCGCCGAAGGCAAGACCGTAGCGCTGGTGGGCCGTTCCGGTTCGGGGAAATCGACCATCGCCAACCTGTTGACGCGTTTCTATGATATCCAGGAAGGCGAAATTCTGATGGATGGCCACGATCTGCGCGAATACACCCTGGCCTCACTGCGTAATCAGGTGGCCCTGGTTTCGCAAAACGTGCACCTGTTCAACGACACCATCGCCAACAATATCGCCTATGCGCGTGAGAGCGAATACAGCCGCGAGCAGATCGAAAAAGCGGCCGAAATGGCGTACGCGATGGACTTCATCAACAAGATGGAAAATGGCCTGGATACGGTGATCGGTGAAAACGGCGTCATGCTGTCCGGCGGCCAACGCCAGCGCATCGCCATCGCGCGCGCGCTGCTGCGCGACTGCCCGATCCTGATCCTGGATGAGGCGACCTCTGCGCTGGATACCGAGTCCGAGCGGGCCATTCAGGCCGCGCTGGACGAACTGCAGAAAGACCGAACTTCACTGGTGATCGCGCACCGTCTGTCGACCATTGAAAAGGCGGACGAGATCCTGGTAGTGGAAGACGGCCGCATCGTCGAACGCGGTGAGCACGCCGAGTTGCTTGAGCGGCAGGGCGCCTATGCGCAGCTGCACCGTATGCAGTTTGGTCAATAATGATTGAGCGCATCTGGTCCGGCGGTTCGCTGCTTTATCTGGCGCTATTGCCGCTCTCGTGGCTGTATGGCCTGTTCAGTTGGCTGATCCGCCTTAGTTACCGCTGCGGCCTGCGTAAAAGTTGGCGTTCGCCGGTGCCGGTCGTGGTGGTGGGTAATCTCACCGCCGGCGGCAACGGCAAAACGCCGATGGTGATCTGGCTGGTGGAGCACCTGCAGCAACGGGGCTACCGAGTTGGGGTGGTGTCGCGCGGCTACGGCGGCAAGTCAGCGGTCTATCCTCTGGTGCTGGGTCAGAATACGTCGACCCGCGAGGCGGGCGATGAGCCGGTGCTGATTTATCAGCGTACCGGGGCGCCCGTGGCGATCGCGCCCAAGCGCGCCGAGGCGGTGCAGGCTCTGCTGCAACAACAGCCGCTGGATGTGATCATCACCGACGACGGCTTGCAGCACTACGCTTTACAGCGTGACTTCGAGCTGGTGGTCATCGACGGTGTGCGTCGGTTCGGTAACGGCTGGTGGTTGCCGGCCGGGCCGATGCGCGAGCGCGCTGCGCGGCTTGGCAGCGTCGATGCGCGCGTCGCCAATGGCGGCGTGGCGCAGGCCGGGGAAATTGCCATGCGTCTGCAGGCGCGTGATGCGGTGAACCTGCTGAGCGGTGAACGTCGCCCGGCGGCCGAGCTGCCGCGCGTGGTGGCGATGGCGGGTATCGGCCATCCGCCGCGTTTCTTCGCGACGTTGGAAAAGTTGAACGTCGAAGTCGTGCAGGAAGTGGCGTTTGCCGATCATCAGGAATATCAGCAGGCGCAGCTGGCGGCGTTGGTTAATGCAGATCAAACGCTGTTGATGACGGAGAAGGACGCGGTGAAGTGTCGCGCCTTTGCCCAGCCCAATTGGTGGTATCTACCGGTTGATGCGGTGCTACCGTCCGCTCAGGCTGAGCAACTGCTGCAGGATATCGAGTCCCTGCTGTCCAAGTAATCTCAGGATGCCAGCGTGACAAGCCCCAAGGCTTGCGCGCAGGCTTCCAGCGAGCGCTGCTGGGTTTGCTGATACAGCGCCAGCTCGTCGATCACATCACTGCCCAACGCTTGTTCAAACGCTGCCCGGCTTGACGCCGCATTGTACTGTGTATGGCGGCTGTCCCCCAGATTCGATTGGAAAATCCCCGCCGCGCTGACCGGCAGAAAATCTTCATATACCAGTGGCTGGAAGCGAACGTGTTCTTTCTCGATCAGTTGCTCCAGGGTGCTGTGCTTATCCAGTGATTCTTTGGCCGCCAGGCCGCATTCGGTCGGGAAATAGCGGAACCAGGCCAGCTGTTGCTCGCGCAGCGTGGCGTAATCATCCGGAAACGCCCGGAAGTTTTCTTCCAGCAGCTGATAATAGCGTTCGGCATTTTTCTCGCTCGGCGGCGCCTGCAGCGCATCGTTGGTGGCCTTCAGCAGGCGGTCGTAGAGTTCTCTTCCTTTAGTCGTCAGCGCCACACCGCGCTGTTCAATCTCGCCGAAGCGCGCGGTATGATGACCGGCGACGACGCGGCCGTCATGCTCGACGAAATCGACGCGTTCTTCCAACGCCTTGAAGCTGGTCTGGCGCAGCAGGATCGCGCGACGGCGACGCGGCGGGCCCTCGATGACCGCCTTGGGCGTAATGCCGCGGGCGGGCATCGCCTGCTGAACGCGATCGATATCCAGCGTGCGCGGTGTCAGATGATTGATATGCGGCCCTTTAAACGCCACCACGTCGGCGATCAGGCGATGCTGATCGTGCAACTGCCGGTATTCTTCGGCGCTGACCGTCGCCTGGTTGTGCCAGCGGAAGGTTTCCAGCGCTTGTTCGACAAATTCTTGCGCCTGCACCTCATTCAGCCCGCCTTGCGCTTCCTGCAGCGCGATCAGTTCCAACGCGCGATCGGTAAAGATGCGGCGGCGCGCCAGCAAGCGCTCAGCCAGCTCACGCAGCGCGGGATCTTCTATCAGCTCCAGGCGCAGCAGGGAGGTAAACACGCGGAACGGACTGATTTGCAGGGCGTCTTCGTGTACGGCGCGAAAGGCGGTCGAGTGCACGGGAACGCCCGCCACCGACAGATCATAGTAACCGACCGGCGCCATGCCCATCACCCAGAACAGACGGCGCAGGGTGGCCAGTTCGTCCGCCGTGCCGACCCGGATCGCGCCGTGGCGCTCCATCGCAAGGCGTTCGATCTCGCCGGTGATTTGCAGTTGATGAGCCAGTGCGGCATCTTCGCGCAGAACCTGTCGGTTGGTTTCCGCCACCAGTTCCAGCAGATCGCCGTACAGCGGTACCTCCTTTTGGTACATGTCCGACATCGCGTGAGAGAATCTGGCGCGGATTTCATTAGGTGAAACGAACTGCTGGGCGGTCATGCGCATAGCTCCTTGATTCAGCATAATCTGAAAAATAGTGTTTTTAGCGGCAAAAGTGCTGGCGAAAAAGCCGTCTGCCTTGTTTTCCCCTCAAGTTTAGCCATCTGATTTGGGATTTGTTATAGACGTGGCAAGCATATTAGAGTTTTATGCGTTAGCTCTCATTTGCAGCGCACGGACGGACAAATGATGCCCCGGTGAGGAGGGGAATGCGATGGTTCGGCCGCGGCGAGCGTTAAATTAAGTCATGCATATTCAGAGGGATAAAAATAAATTCGGCGTATTTATGAATTTAATGCAATAAACCCCTTGTGCATTCACCATTTTTATGAGTAAATGCAAGTCGGCCTGTAATCCAGACCTATTTATGTTCGAGTTTAGAGTTAAGCAGTTCCTCCAAAAACGTTATCATCCGATTCCGCTTCAAAGACGAACCTTCTAAGTACCTCCCATAAGTAATGTTTCTGAAATGGCCGCAATTGCCTCTTATGGCAGATTTTGTAAATATATTTAAAGGTAAAAGTAATGTCTAAGAAGACGGGTCAAGTTAAGTGGTTCAACGAAAGCAAAGGTTTTGGTTTCATTGAGCAGCACGATGGCGGCAAAGATGTATTCGTACACTTCTCCGCAATCATGACCGACGGTTTCAAGACCCTGGCTGAAGGCCAGCGCGTCGAGTACACCATCCAGGACAGCCCGCGCGGGCCGGCTGCCGCCAACGTAGTTGCTCTGTAAGAAGACAGGGAACGCGTATAAAGAGATCTTAATACAACCATGGTGACGCTTCAGCGCTGAGTCATGCGGAAGATATTAAGTTCAACAAGCCCGCCTTAGTGCGGGTTTTTTAATTTTTTGCTCACGAGAGGTTTGTTACGAAAAACTTTAGGATGGGCTGGTAGCGTCCAGACAATATAAAAAATGACGTTGTCAAGGATGCTCAAGTAAAAGGATATAAGTTATGTTTAAAAATACTGTGTTAAAAATGGGCCGTGTGAAATGGTTTAATCAGGCCGAAGGCTATGGTTTTATTTCACCGGTAGATGGCAGCGACGAAATCTATGTCAATCGCAACGCTATCGCCAACACCAAAAATAAGTCGTTGAACGAAGGTCAGAACGTTGAGTTCTCGATCTATCGCAGCTCGCATGGGCTGTCCGCGGCAGACGTTATCGCGTTCTGATCGCATCCTCCTTCCTCGCCAGTGCCGGTGTCGCCACCCGCAAGCACTGGCGAAGATAAATCCCGCGATATCCACTATTATCAGGCCATTGCCTACTCGCCACGGATATCAGGATGACCACCCCGACCATTTCCCTTACCGCCGCTCGCGCGCTGCACCTTGCCGCCCAGGGGCTACTTTCTCCGCTTAAACGCCAGGCTCGGCCCGATGATGTCGTGAGTGCGATCCAGCGCATGGGGCTGTTACAAATCGATACCATTAGCGTCGTTGCTCGCAGCCCGTATCTGGTGCTGTTCAGCCGTTTGGGAGCCTATCAGCCGGAGTGGCTTGAGCAGGCGCTCGCCGGCCGCAAGCTGTTCGAGTATTGGGCGCACGAGGCCTGTTTCCTGCCGATCGAAGATTTTGGTCTGCTGCGCCACCGCATGCTGGCGCCGCATGATATGGGCTGGAAATACTCCGCCGACTGGGTGCAGCAGCACCAGGCGGCGATGGACAGCTTGCTGCGGCACATCGAACAACAGGGGCCGGTGCGCTCCGCGGATTTCAGCGCCGAGAAGAAGGGCAACAGCGGGTGGTGGGACTGGAAACCGGAGAAACGGCATCTGGAGATCCTGTTTACCGCCGGCAAGCTGATGGTGGCCGAACGTCGCAACTTCCACCGGGTTTACGATCTGACCGAAAGGCTGCTGCCGGCCTGGGACGATGCGCGGCATGCGCTGCCCGTGGAACAGGCGCGCCGGCAGATGCTGTGCCGCACCTGCCGCTATCTGGGCATTTTCCGCGCCGAGTGGTTGGCGGACTACTATCGGCTGAAGCGCGTGGCGCCAAAAGCCTTGCTGGCAGCGCTGCAGGAGCAGGGCGAGATTATGCCGGTGCGGGTCGAGGGGCTGGAAGGGCCGTTTTATGTGCATGAATCACTGGCGGAACTGCTGCCGCTGGCGGAGCAGGGCAAACTCAAATCGACGGTCACCAGCCTGTTGTCGCCTTTTGATCCGGTGGTGTGGGATCGTCGTCGGGCGCTGGAGCTGTTCAACTTTGACTATCGGCTGGAGTGTTACACGCCGAAAGAAAAACGCCGCTACGGTTACTTCACGTTGCCAGTGCTGCATCGGGGCGACCTGGTGGGGCGGATTGATGCCAAGGCGCACCGACGCCAGGGCATCTTCGAGATCATCAGTTTCCATGCGGAGCCGCAGGTGCGCTTCGGCAAACAGCGAACGCAGGATATCCGGCAAGCCATCGCGCGCACGGCTCATTGGCACGGCGCGCAACGCGTTGCGCTGGGCGACATTCCGGCGGCGTTGGCCGCTGAATGGGGAGCCGGCTGGGAAGTGGGATAACGAGCGACGCCGTCGGTGGGGTAAAACGAAGTTAAGCGCCGCTCGTTACAAAGGGGGCTCAGTGGCTGAAGTTAGCGAACAGAGCGATGATTTTATGCAGACGTTTGATCACGTATTACGGTCTTTTTTGTGATTTTAATCACAAAATTCTACGCCGTGTGGCGCCGCAGTTCAAGCCGTTGCGCGGGCGCCATGAGGAAATATCGGCGGCTTGGTGCCGCCGATGATTAACCTGAGGCCGGGCGTTATGCTATCCTCACAGCCTTCCCAGATGACCTATCCCCTTGCGGAGGATGCATGGACCACCGTTTACTCGAAATCGTTGCCTGCCCGGTATGCAACGGCAAACTCTATTTCAATAAAGAAAACCAGGAGCTGGTGTGCAAAGCGGACGGGTTGGCTTACCCGCTGCGCGACGGCATTCCGGTGCTGTTGGAAAATGAAGCGCGTGCGCTGTCGCTGGACGAGAAGCACGCATGAGTTTTATCGCTATTATTCCCGCCCGCTACGCCTCAACCCGTTTGCCGGGCAAACCGCTGGCCGATATTCACGGCAAGCCGATGGTGGTGCACGTGATGGAACGCGCCCGTGAGTCCGGCGCCAGCCGGGTCATCGTGGCGACCGATCACCCTGAAGTCGCCAAAGCGGTGGAAGCCGCCGGCGGCGAAGTGTGCATGACCAGCCCGGATCACCATTCCGGCACCGAGCGTTTGGCGGAAGTGATCGCGCACTACGGCTTTGCCGACGACCAGATCATCGTTAACGTGCAGGGCGATGAGCCGCTGATCCCACCCGTTATCGTGCGGCAGGTGGCGGAAAACCTGGCGGGAAGTCAGGCCGGCATGGCGACGTTGGCGGTGCCGATCGACAGCGCCGAAGAGGCATTCAACCCCAATGCGGTGAAGGTCGTGATGGACGCGCAGGGCTACGCGCTTTACTTCTCGCGCGCCACCATTCCCTGGGATCGCGAGCGTTTCGCCGCGTCGAAGGAGAGCATCGGCGACAGCCTGCTGCGCCACATCGGCATCTATGCGTACCGCGCCGGTTTCGTGCGCCGCTACGTCAGCTGGGCGCCGAGCCAGTTGGAGCAGATCGAGCTGTTGGAACAGCTGCGCGTGCTGTGGTACGGTGAAAAAATCCACGTGGCGGTCGCGAAAGCGGTCCCGAGCGTGGGGGTCGATACGCCGGAAGATCTCCAGCGCGTGCGCGACAGCATTCAACCCTGAGCCTGATTTCGTCGGCGCGGCGCGCAACGCGCCGACGATGCAATACCTCCCATTATTGATCCCCGTTTTGTTGATCTGCGTTGAAGAATTTTTCCGCTCACCGTTCGATGATGTTACGCATACCCCCCTTATTAGCCTGAGGTGAATGCCTTATGGAGCAGTTACGCGCCGAACTGAGCATCGTGCTGGGTGAGTCCGTCAGCCGGCTGGAGCGGGTGAGCGAACAGCCTTATGCGCACATGTATTCACTGTACGATCGCCAGGGCAACGCTATCCCGCTGATGGCGAAAAGTTTTATCTGCCAGGGCATCGCCCAGCAGGAGGCGTACAAGCTGTCGATGCTGGCGCGCGACGGGGATATCCGCCTGCCCACGGTGTACGGCGTGGTATGCACCCACCAGGCGCCGTATACGGAAATCCTGCTGATCGAGCGTCTGCGCGGCGTGTCGGCCGAAGCGCCAACGCGTTCGCCGGATCGCTGGAACATGTTAATGGAGCAGATCGTTGACGGGATGTTGGCCTGGCACCGCATCGACAGCCATGGCAGCGTCGGCACCGTTGACAGTACGCAGGAGAATGACTGGTTTTGCTGGTATCAACAGCGGGTCGAAGTGCTGTGGGCGACGGTGGTCAATCTCACTACCCCGCAGCTGACCATGGCAGATCGGCGTTTGCTGTACCGCACGCGCGAAGCGCTGACCCATTTCTTCGTCGGTTTCGACGATCCCTGTGTCCTGGTGCACGGTAACCTGTCGCTGCGCAGCATGTTGAAAGATCCCAAAAGCGATCAGCTGTTGGCGATGCTTAATCCCGGTGTGGTGCTGTGGGCGCCGCGCGAATACGATCTTTTCCGCCTCTGCGAAGCGGGCATGCCCAGCCAACTGTTGTTCAGCTATCTGCAGCGGGCGCCGGTCGCCGACGCTTTCCTGGCGCGGCGCTGGCTGTACGTGGTGTGGGAAGCGGTAGGGCGTTTGATCCATACCGGCAAGCTGGAGCGGCAGCCGTTCGACTATGCGTCGCAACAGCTGCTGCCCTGGCTGGCCGGTTGAACGGGGCCTTACTCGGCGCCGGCGCTATCCACGCCTTTCAGCCGTTGCCACAGGCTGCCCAGCGTTTCATACCAGGCGCGCTCGGTATGGCCGAGGAACATGGACGACGGCGTGGCGCGATCCCAGATATTCAGCGGCGAGTCGATCGCCAATTGGTTGGCCGGGGCCGGGATCGGGTGCAGGCCCTTAGCCTCGAAGAAACGCATGGCGCGCGGCAGATGGTTGGCGGAAGTCACCAGAAGGAAGGGGTGTTCGCCGACCAACTTGGCTACCTGAGCGGCTTCTTCCTCGGTATCGCGCGGTTCCCCCAGGATCACTATGTCGCTGCGCGGCACGCCCAGGCTTTCCGCTACCAGCGCTGCCGTGGCGGCGTTGCTCTGCATGCGTCCGCCGGGCGCGCCGGTAAACACCATCCTGGCGCCAGGGTGCGCCAGATAGAGCCGCACGCCCTCCGTCACGCGCGGCAGACTGTTGCCGAGCAGGTTCGAGCTGGGTGCCCAGTCGGGATTGTAGGTATAGCCTCCGCCCAACACCACGATGTAGCTGACCGCATCGTTGCCGCGATATGTCTGGTATTCGGCTTCGATCGGCCGCAGCAGGCGGTCGGCCACCGGTTGCAGGCTGAAAAGCAGTAAAAACAGCCAGCTCAGCGTGAAAATCGTCTTACCGCTTTTTTGCCAGCGGGTGAACCACAGCAGCAGCAGCGCCAGCCCCATCAGCAGCATCAACAGCGGCAGCGGCATCAGCAGAGCGCCAAAGAACTTTTTCAGGTTGAACAGCATCGAAAATCAGATCCTTTTGAGTGAAAAAACGGCATCCAGGCATAAACAGGCCGCAAGAAGATACATTCTAAGCCAGTCTGTGCCAAAATAGCAGGTTTGAATGGGCGTGCGCTTTGCCGCCGACAAGACTGAGATCAGCGGAGCCGTTGTCCATGCAGGATCGTAATTTTGACGATATTGCTGAAAAATTTGCGCGTAATATTTACGGCACCACGAAAGGAAAAATCCGCCAGGCGGTGGTTTGGCAGGATCTGACCGGGCTGCTGGCCCAGTTGCCGCAGCGGCCGCTGCGCATCCTTGATGCCGGGGGCGGTGAAGGCCATATGGCTTGCCAACTGGCAGAATTAGGACATCAGGTGTTGTTGTGCGATCTTTCTGGTGAGATGATCCAGCGCGCCGCGCAGCTGGCGGAGCAGAAAGGTGTGAGCCAGAACATGCAATTCGTACAAAGTTCTGCGCAGGATATCGCTCAACATTTGGAACAGCCGGTTGATCTGATATTGTTTCATGCAGTGCTTGAATGGATCGCTGAACCCGTGGCGGCGCTGCAGGCGTTGTGCGATTGTCTGACGCCGGGCGGCGCGCTGTCGCTGATGTTCTTCAACGCCAACGGTCTCTTGATGCGTAACGTGGTGTTGGGTAACTTCCAATTGGTGGATCCCGAGGTCAGACGGCGCCGCAAGCGTTCGCTGTCGCCGCAATATCCGCACGATCCGCTATTGGTCTACGGCTGGCTGGAACAGCTGGGCATGCGCATCAGCGGCAAAACCGGCGTGCGGGTGTTCCACGACTATCTGCAGAGCAGACAGCTGCAAACCCAAAAATTTGAAGAGTTACTGGCGCTTGAACAGCACTATTGCCGGCAGGAGCCGTACGTGAGTTTGGGGCGCTATATTCACGTCATGGCGCATAAACCAAACCTGAAGGACGAACTATGAGTGAATTTTCCCAGACAGTACCCGAACTGGTCGCCTGGGCACGGAAAAATGATTTCTCTATTTCGCTCCCTACGGAGCGTCTCGCATTTCTGCTCGCTATCGCCACCCTGAATGGCGAACGGCTGGACGGCGAGATGAGCGAAGGTGAGCTGGTTGATGCATTTCGCCATGTCAGCAAGGGTTTTGAACAGACGCATGAAACGGTGGCGATGCGCGCCAACAATGCGATCAACGACATGGTGCGCCAGCGCCTGTTGAACCGCTTTACCAGCGAACTGGCGGACGGTAACGCGATTTACCGCCTGACGCCGCTGGGTATCGGCATTACCGATTACTATATTCGCCAACGCGAATTCTCCACGCTGCGTCTGTCGATGCAGCTGTCGATCGTGGCGCAGGAACTGAAGCGCGCCGCCGATGCCGCCGACGAGGGCGGCGACGATTTCCATTGGCACCGTAACGTGTTCGCGCCGTTGAAATATTCGGTGGCGGAAATCTTCGACAGCATCGACATGACGCAACGCGTGATGGACGAGCAGCAGCAGAGCGTGAAAAATGACATCGCGGCGCTGCTGAGCAAAGACTGGCGGGCGGCGATCTCCAGCTGCGAAATGCTGCTGTCGGAAACCTCAGGCACCCTGCGCGAACTGCAGGATACGCTGGATGCGGCGGGCGACAAGCTGCAGGCCAATCTGCTGCGCATCCAGGACGCAACCCTCGGCAACGTGGAGCTCGGCTTCGTCGACAAGCTGGTGTTCGATCTGCAGAGCAAGCTGGATCGCATCATCAGCTGGGGCCAGCAGGCGATCGACCTGTGGATCGGCTACGATCGTCACGTGCACAAATTTATCCGTACCGCTATCGATATGGATAAAAACCGCGTGTTCGCCCAACGCCTGCGCCAGTCGGTGCAAACCTATTTCGACCACCCGTGGGCGCTGACTCATGCCAATGCCGATCGTCTGCTGGATATGCGCGACGAAGAACTGGCGCTGCGCAGCGAGGAAGTGACCGGGGAACTGCCGCCGGATCTGGAGTTCGAAGAGTTCAGCGAGATTCGCGAACAGCTGGCGGCGATGATCGAAGAGGCGTTGAAGGTGTACCAGGAACAGCAGATGCCGCTCAACCTTGCAGCAGTGATGCGCGATTACCTGGCGCAATATCCACGTGCGCGTCATTTCGACGTGGCACGTTTAGTGGTCGACCAGGCAGTGCGCCTCGGTGTGGCTGAAGCAGATTTCTCAGGGTTGCCGGCGGAATGGCAGGCAATCAATGATTACGGAGCCAAGGTCCAGGCCCATGTCATCGACAAATATTGAACAAGTAATGCCAGTCAAGCTGGCCAAAGCGTTGTCCAACTCGCTGTTCCCGGCGCTGGACAGCCAACTGCGCGCGGGTCGTCACATCGGTATCGATGAGCTGGACAACCACGCCTTTTTAATGGATTTCCAGGATGAGCTGGAAGAGTTTTACAACCGTTACAGCGTCGAGCTGATTCGGGCGCCGGAAGGTTTCTTCTATTTGCGCCCGCGCTCCACCACGCTGATCCCGCGTTCGGTGCTGTCCGAGCTGGATATGATGGTCGGCAAGATCTTGTGTTACCTGTATCTCAGCCCCGAGCGCCTGGCGCACGAAGGCATTTTCAGCCATCAGGAGCTGTACGATGAACTGCTGAGCCTGGCGGATGAGAACAAGCTGCTCAAGTTCGTCAACCAGCGCTCCACCGGTTCGGATCTCGATCGGCAGAAGCTGCACGAGAAGGTGCGCACCTCGCTCAACCGCCTGCGCCGCCTCGGCATGGTCTATTTCATGGGCAATGACAGCAGCAAGTTCCGCATTACCGAGGCGGTGTTCCGCTTCGGCGCCGACGTGCGCAGCGGCGACGATCCGCGTGAAGCGCAGCTGCGCATGATTCGCGACGGCGAGGCGATGCCGGTTGAAACCAGCCTGTCGCTTAACGATGAGAATGACGCTGAGGATCAGCAGGTTGATAACGCTCCTGACGGTGCAGAGGATGAACAGGAATGATTGAACGCGGTAAATTTCGCTCGCTGACGCTGGTTAACTGGAACGGCTTCTTTGCCCGCACCTTTGATCTCGATGAGCTGGTGACCACGCTGTCCGGCGGGAACGGGGCGGGGAAATCCACCACCATGGCGGCCTTCGTCACCGCACTGATCCCCGATCTGACGCTGCTGCACTTCCGTAACACCACCGAAGCGGGTGCCACCAGCGGTTCGCGCGACAAGGGCCTGCACGGCAAGCTGCGCGCCGGCGTATGTTACTCCACCCTCGACGTCGTCAACTCGCGCCACCAGCGCGTGGTGGTTGGCGTGCGTCTGCAGCAGGTGGCGGGACGCGATCGCAAGGTCGATATCAAACCTTTCACCATCCAGGGCCTGCCGACCGCGGTACAGCCGACTGAATTGCTGACCCAGACCGTGGGTGAGCGCCAAGCGCGCGTGCTGTCGCTGCAAGAGTTGAAAGAGCGCGTGGAAGAGATGGAAGGCGTGCAGTTCAAGCAGTTCAACTCGATCACCGATTACCACTCGCTGATGTTCGATCTGGGCGTGATCCCGAAACGCCTGCGTTCGTCCGCCGATCGCAGCAAATTCTATCGTCTGATTGAAGCGTCGCTGTACGGCGGCATCTCCAGCGCCATCACCCGCTCGCTGCGCGACTACCTGTTGCCGGAAAACAGCGGCGTGCGCAAGGCGTTCCAGGACATGGAAGCGGCGCTGCGCGAAAACCGCATGACGCTGGAAGCGATCCGCGTCACCCAGTCGGATCGCGACCTGTTCAAGCATTTGATCTCCGAGGCCACCTCCTATGTGGCGGCGGACTATATGCGCCACGCCAACGAACGCCGCATCCACCTGGACGGCGCGCTGGCGCTGCGCAGCGATCTGTTGGGCAGCCGCAAGCAGCTGGCCGCCGAACAGTATCGCCATGTGGAAATGGCGCGTGAGCTGAGCGAGCAGAGCGGCGCCGAATCCGATCTGGAAACCGATTACCAGGCCGCCAGCGACCACCTGAACCTGGTGCAGACGGCGATGCGTCAGCAGGAGAAGATCGAACGCTATGAAGCCGATCTGGAAGAGCTGACCTACCGTCTGGAAGAGCAGAACGAAGTGGTGGCCGAGGCGAGCGAGCAGCAGGCCGAGAACGAAGCGCGCGCCGAAGCGGCCGAGCTGGAAGTGGACGAGCTGAAGAGCCAGCTGGCCGACTACCAGCAGGCGCTTGACGTGCAGCAGACCCGCGCCATTCAGTACCAACAGGCGCTGCAGGCGTTGGAGCGCGCGCGCGCGCTGTGCCAACTGCCGGACCTGACCGCCGACAACGCTGAACAGTGGCTGGACACCTTCCAGGCTCGCGAGCAGGAGGCGACCGAAGCGCTGCTGATGCTGGAGCAGAAGCTGAGCGTGGCCGACGCCGCGCACGGCCAGTTCGAGCAGGCCTATCAGCTGGTGGGTAAAATCGCCGGCCAGGTCAGCCGCAGCGAAGCCTGGCAGTGTGCGCGCGAATTGCTGCGCGACTGGCCTTCGCAGCAACACCTCGCCGAGCGCGTTCAGCCGCTGCGACTGCGCCTGAGCGAACTGGAACAGCGCCTGCGCTCGCAGCAGGACGCCGAGCGCCTGCTGCAAGAATTTTGCAAACGCCATGGTCAGGAGTACCAGCCGGACGATCTCGACATGCTGCAGCAGGAGCTGGAAGAGCGCCTGGAAGCGCTGTCGCAGAACGTCAGCGAAGCCGGCGAACGCCGCATGGAGATGCGCCAGGAGCTGGAGCAGATCCAGCAGCGCATCCGTGAACTGACGGCGCGCGCGCCGGTGTGGCTGGCGGCGCAGGACGCCCTGAGCCAGCTCAGCGATCAGAGCGGAGAGCCGCTGGAAAACAGCCAGCAGGTGACCGAATACATGCAGCAGCTGCTGGAGCGCGAGCGTGAAACCACCGTCGAGCGCGACGAAGTGGCGGCCCGCAAGCGCGAAGTGGAAGCGCAGATCGAACGTCTCAGCCAGCCGGGCGGCGCGGAAGATCAACGCCTGGTCACCTTGGCCGAACGTTTCGGCGGCGTGTTGCTGTCGGAAATTTACGATGACGTCACCATCGACGACGCGCCTTACTTCTCGGCGCTGTACGGCCCTTCGCGCCACGCCATCGTGGTGCCGGATCTGTCGCTGGTGCGCGAGATGCTGGAAGGGCTGGAAGATTGCCCGGAAGATCTTTACCTGATCGAAGGGGATCCGCAGTCGTTCGATGACAGCGTATTCGCCGTCGAAGAGCAGGACAAAGCGGTGGTGGTGAAGATCGCCGATCGCCAGTGGCGTTATTCCCGCTACCCGGAAGTGCCGTTGTTCGGCCGCGCGGCGCGCGAAAACCGTCTGGAAGTGCTGCATGCCGAGCGTGAAACGCTGGCGGAGCGCTATGCCACGCTGTCGTTCGACGTGCAGAAAACCCAGCGTTCGCATCAGGCCTTCAGCCGCTTTATCGGCACCCATCTGGCGGTGGCGTTCGACGCTGACCCGGAAGCGGAGATCCGCAATCTGAACGCCCGTCGCGGCGAGATCGAGCGTGCGCTGAACAATCACGAAGCGCAGAATCAGCAGCAGCGCCAGCAGTACGAGCAGGCCAAAGAGGGCATTTCCGCGCTCAACCGCCTGATGCCGCTGGTGTCGTTGCTGAACGATGAAACGCTGCAGGATCGCGTCGACGAGATCCGTGAAGAGCTGGAAGAAGCGCAGGACGCCGCGCGCCACATTCAACAGCACGGGGTGTCGCTGACCAAACTGGAGCCGCTGCTGTCGGTGCTGCAGAGCGATCCGCAGCAGCATGAACAGCTGCAGCAGGACTACGCGCAGGCGCAAAGCGTGCAGCGTCAGGCCAAACAGCAGGCGTTCGCGTTGACAGAGGTGGTGCAGCGTCGCGCGCACTTCAGCTATACCGACTCCGCCGGCATGCAGAATGCCAACAACGATCTCAACGACAAGCTGCGCCAGCGTCTGGAACAGGCGGAAGCCGAACGCGCCCGCGCCCGTGAGCAGCTGCGTCAATATCAAACCCAGTTCACCCAATACAGCCAGGTGCTGGCCTCGCTGAAAAGCTCGTATGACGCCAAGCGCGACATGCTGAAAGAGCTGAGCCAGGAGCTGGTGGATATCGGCGTGCAGGCCGACGCCAACGCGGAAGCGCGCGCGCGTCAGCGCCGCGACGAGCTGCATGCGGCGCTGAGCAACAACCGCGCTCGCCGTAATCAGTTGGAGAAACAGCTGACCTTCTGCGAAGCCGAAATGGATGGCCTGCAGAAGAAACTGCGCAAGCTGGAACGCGACTACCATCAGCTGCGCGAGCAGGTGGTGACCGCCAAGGCGGGCTGGTGCGCGGTGATGCGTCTGGTGAAAGACAACGGCGTGGAACGCCGCCTGCATCGCCGCGAACTGGCGTATATGGATGGCGACGAGCTGCGCTCGATGTCGGATAAGGCGCTCGGCGCGCTGCGTCTGGCGGTGGCGGACAACGAACACCTGCGCGACGTGCTGCGTCTGTCGGAAGATCCGAAGCGGCCAGAGCGTAAGATTCAGTTCTATATCGCGGTGTACCAACACCTGCGCGAACGTATCCGCCAGGACATCATCCGTACCGACGATCCGGTCGAGGCCATCGAGCAGATGGAGATTGAGCTGGGCCGTCTGACCGAAGAACTGACCGCGCGCGAGCAGAAGCTGGCGATCAGTTCGAAAAGCGTGGCCAACATCATTCGCAAAACCATTCAGCGCGAGCAGAACCGCATTCGCATGCTGAACCAGGGGTTGCAGGCCGTTGCTTTCGGCCAGGTGAAGAGCGTCCGTCTGAACGTCAACGTGCGCGAAGCGCATGCCACCCTGCTGGACGTGCTCTCCGAGCAGCAGGAACAGCATCAGGATCTGTTCAACAGCAACCGCCTGACCTTCTCCGAAGCGTTGGCCAAGCTGTATCAGCGTCTGAATCCGCAGATCGATATGGGGCAGCGCACGCCGCAGACCATCGGTGAGGAGTTGCTGGACTACCGCAACTACCTGGAGATGGAAGTGGAAGTGTACCGTGGCTCCGACGGCTGGCTGCGTGCGGAAAGCGGCGCCTTGTCTACCGGTGAAGCCATCGGTACCGGGATGTCAATTCTGGTGATGGTGGTGCAGAGCTGGGAAGAAGAATCCCGCCGCCTGCGCGGTAAAGACATCTCGCCATGTCGCTTGCTGTTCCTCGATGAAGCGGCGCGTCTGGATGCCAAATCGATCGCCACGCTGTTCGAGTTATGTGACCGTCTGGAGATGCAGCTGATTATCGCGGCGCCGGAAAACATCAGTCCTGAGAAGGGCACCACCTATAAACTGGTGCGTAAGGTGTTCCAGAACCACGAGCATGTGCACGTGGTGGGGCTGCGCGGTTTCGCCAGCGAGCCGCCGGCGCTGGGCACTGCGCCGGTCGAAACGCCGTAACGCAGAAAAACACCCTAAAAATCTGAAAATAGCCGCCGCAGGGTGGCTATTTTTTTGTGCGCGTGGATGATAGTCCTGCTTTTTTATCCGTTGAAAAGCGGTTAGTTTAATCAGATAAACAGTAATTCGACGTCCGCAGGGCGAAACGGCCTTTCTGTTTGTATACTGAAGCTATATGCAGTTTTTTGACGTTTTTTTTGTGAGCATACAGGGGGCAAGGGATGTTGCTTAAAAAGGGAAACTCTCTACGACGTTTGGCGCTGAGTGGCGCTATCGCCTGTAGTCTTGTGTCGTCGTTTTCCGCATTGGCCACCGTAACGGCGTTACCGGTGGCATCAGCAGGCATGTCCGTTGCGCAGAGCCGTTCTGAACTGCTGGCCGCGTTGCCGCGCGGCATGGATCTGCACTACCTTTCCACGCTGGCGCCGCTGTATGCGGCGAATCATATGCAGCCGATGTGGCAGGATCGCGAGGCCGTTCAGCAGTTTCAACAGCAGCTGGCCGAGCTGGCGATGTCCGGCGTGCAGCCGCAGTTCACCCAATGGGTGAAGATGTTGACCAATCCGGCGCTCAATGACGTAGGCCGCGATGTGGTGCTGTCCGATGCGATGCTGGGCTATTTGCAGTTCGTGTCCGCTATCGGCGCCAACGGCACCAGTTGGCTGTACAGCAATATTCCCTACAAGCTTAGCTTGCCGCCCACTGCGGTGATCAACCAATGGCAGCTGGCGGTGCGTCAGGCGCGCACGCTGAGCTACGTGAATTCGCTCGCGCCGCAGCACCCGCAATACGCCAAGATGCATCAGGCGCTGCGCGATATGCTGGCGGATAACCGCCCCTGGCCGCAGGTGGGCAGCGGCCCGAGCCTGCGCCCAGGACAAATGAGCAACGATATTCCTGCGCTGCGTGAGATCCTGACGCGCACCGGCATGTTGGCCGCTTCGGCACCGGAGGCCGAGCCGGAGCCGGCGGTCGTCTCGGCGAAGAGCAATGAGCCTGATGACGGCGGGCTGACGGTAGACGAAGAGAAGGGGCGTGTGACGGTCAGTCCGTCGGCGGCGCCAGTGACGGAGTTGACCGCTGAACAGACGCCGCCGCAGGTCGGCAGCGTGGTGAGCGACAACCTCTACACCAACGAGCTGGTGGAGGGCGTCAAACGTTTCCAGAAATGGCAGGGGCTGACGGCGGACGGCGTGATCGGCGTGCGCACTCGCGAGTGGCTCAACGTGTCACCGAAAACCCGCGCCGCGCTGCTGGCGCTGAATATCCAACGTCTGCGAATTTTACCGGGGCATGTCGGCACCGGCATTATGGTGAATATTCCCAACTACTCGCTGACCTACTACCAGAACGGCAACGAAGTGCTGTCCTCCCGCGTTATCGTCGGGCGGCCGAGCCGCAAGACACCGCTGATGAGCAGCGCGTTGAACAACGTGGTGGTCAACCCGCCTTGGAACGTACCGACTACGCTGGTGCGTGAGGATATCGTGCCGAAGGCGATGCGCGACGGTAACTATTTCCAGAAACACGGCTATACCGTGCTGTCGGGTTGGAGCAACGATGCGGAGGTGATCAACCCGGCGATGATCGACTGGAGCATGGTCTCTGCGCGCAACTTCCCGTATCGTGTGCGCCAGGCGCCGGGCGCCACCAACTCGCTGGGGCGTTTCAAGTTCAATATGCCGAGTTCGGACGCGATCTACCTGCACGATACCCCGAACCACAGCCTGTTCCAGAAAGACATTCGCGCGCTCAGCTCCGGCTGCGTGCGGGTGAACAAGGCTTCCGATTTGGCAAATATGCTGCTGCAGGATGCCGGCTGGAACAATAGCCGCGTTTCCTCCACGCTGAAAGAAGGGAATACTACTTATGTGAATATTCGCCAGCGTATTCCCGTAAAACTGTATTATCTGACCGCCTGGGTTTCGGATGACGGCCAACCGCAATTCCGTACAGATATTTACAATTATGATAATACGGTGAGATCGGGCGCACAAATTTTGGCTCAGGCCAAAAAATTAATGCAGTAAATGCAGTAATTATAAATAAATAACGGTCAGAATGTTTGGCTATACCGCAGGCCCTCTTACCTGGGGGCCTGTAAACCTAGGCGTATCGCGGGTTGACTCAGCATACGCAGGCGGTTATGGTTCGGACAGTGCGCTGCTTTGTGCATTTATTTTGACATTCTTGCCGGGTTTAACAGAGTCATGGACAAAATTGATCATCATCGCCGTAAATGGCTGGCGCTAGGCGGCGCAGCTATGGGCATAGCGCTGCTTCCAGGGCAGGCGTTTGCCAGTCTTTCCACCGCTCGACCGCGTATTTTAGTGTTGAATAACCTGAATACCGGTGAATCTATTAAAGCCGAGTTCTTTGACGGCAAAGGCTACAATAAAGAAGAGTTGGTTCGGCTAAATCATCTGTTCCGCGATTATCGCGCCAACAAGGTTAAATCTATCGATCCCAGTTTGTTTGATCACCTCTATCGCCTGCAGGGGCTGCTGGGTACCAGCAAGCCGGTGCAGCTGATCTCCGGTTACCGTTCCGTAGATACCAACAACGAATTGCGCGCGCACAGCCGTGGTGTGGCCAAGCACAGCTACCATACCAAGGGCCAGGCGATGGATTTCCATATTGAAGGTATCCAATTGAGTAATATCCGTAAAGCGGCGTTAAAAATGCGCGCTGGTGGTGTAGGATATTACCCACGTAGCAACTTCGTGCACATCGATACCGGCCCGGTTCGGAGCTGGTAATCGCGGTGCCCTCAGTGAATAACGCCGCTCCTTGCGGAGGCGGCGTTATTGTCGTTGGAGCCTTATGAAATACCATCTTATTCCCGTTACCGCTTTTAGCCAGAATTGCAGCCTGATCTGGTGTGAAAACACGCAGCAGGCGGCGTTGGTCGATCCCGGCGGCGAAGCGGAAAAAATCAAAGCGGAAGTGGCGAAGCAGGGTGTGACAATCACGCAGATTTTGCTGACGCACGGCCATTTGGATCACGTCGGCGCGGCGGCGGAGCTGGCGGAACATTATCAGGTGCCGATTTACGGCCCGGATAAAGAGGACGCTTTTTGGCTGGATGGTTTGCCGGCGCAGAGCCGGATGTTCGGGCTGGAAGAGTGTGCGCCGCTGACCCCGACCCGTTGGTTGTCGGAAGGCGATGAGATGCAGGTGGGCGAGATGAAGCTCAAGGTGTTGCATTGTCCTGGGCACACACCGGGCCACATTGTCTTTATCAATGAGCAGGCGCGTTTGGCGCTGGTGGGTGACGTGCTGTTTAACGGCGGCGTGGGGCGCAGCGACTTCCCGCGCGGTGACCATCAGGCGCTGATCGCCTCTATTCGCACCAAGCTGTTGCCGTTAGGCGACGACATGCGCTTTATTCCCGGCCACGGTCCAATGTCGACCTTCGGTCACGAGCGCCAGACCAACCCGTTCCTGCGCGAAGAGCCGGCGGTGTGGTAACGATCATTTCCCGGCAGAAATAATTAAGGGGCGCATAGCGCGCCCCTTCAAACTGGTGGCTTTCGCCGACGCGCTTAGAGCACGGCGACGATGGCTTCACACAGCGGCGCCATATTGTCCGGCGTCATGCCCGCCACGTTCACCCGGCCCGAGTTCACAGCGTAAACGCCAAACTCTTCACGCAGACGCAGCACCTGCTCTTTGGTCAGGCCGCTGAACGAGAACATGCCGTTCTGCTGGATGATGAAGCTGAAGTCCTGCTGCGCGCCTTTCTCCTGCAGGGTGTTCACAAACAGCTGACGCATGCGGTGAATGCGTTGGCGCATATCGGTCAGCTCTTGTTCCCACATCGCGCGCAGCGCATCGTTGCCCAGAATAGTGGCGACAACGGCGGCGCCGTGTGACGGCGGGTTGGAGTAGTTGGCGCGAATGGCCGCTTTCACCTGGCTGAAGGCGCGATCGGCGGTTTCGGCATCGGCGGCTACAATAGTGCAAGCGCCGACGCGTTCATTGTACAGACCGAAGTTTTTCGAATAGGAACTGGCGACGATCAGTTCTTTATGTTTGGCGGCGAAAATACGCAGGCCCTGCGCATCTTCTTCCAGGCCGTTGGCGAAGCCCTGATAAGCGAAGTCGAACAGCGGCAACCACCCGTTGGCGACGGAAAGTTCAGCCAGCTGCGCCCACTGTTCCGGCGTTGGATCGATACCGGTCGGGTTATGGCAGCAGCCGTGGAACAGCACGACATCGCCGGCCTGCGCCTGTTTCAGGCTGTTCAGCAGGCCGTCAAAATCCAACGCGTGGTTGGCGGCGTCATAGTAGGCGTATTCCAGCACTTCCAGGCCCACGGCGCTAAAGACGTTCTTGTGGTTCGGCCAGCTTGGGTTGCTGATCCAGATGCGTTTGGCGCTGGTCTGGTTGGCGATAAAGTCTGCCGCCACGCGCAGGCCGCCGGTGCCGCCAGGCGTCTGTGCGGTGCGCGCGCGGCGATCGGCGACGATCGGGCTCTCTTTACCGAACAGCAGCTCTTGCGTGCAGCTGGCGAACGCCGGGATGCCCTCAATGCCGAGATAGTTTTTGGTGGTCTCATTTTCCAACAGATACTGTTCAGCTTTCTTTACGCTGGTCAGCACCGGGGTTTTACCGGTTTCGTCTTTATAAACGCCAATGCCTAAATTGATTTTATTCGGGCGGGCGTCGGCGCGGAAAATGTCGGTCAGGCCCAGGATCGGGTCGGCGGGTGCGGCGGTGATTTTTTCAAACATGTCAGGTGCTTCCAAATCTCGGAGTTAAGCAGACAGAAGCATCAGGGTAGCGCCAGTTATCGGCTTTGCCAACCGTTTGCGATAAAAACACCGCGATCTTATGAACGTGAAGGATTCGACAGAAAAAATGATGGGGAAGGGGGAATCGGCAGGATAAAAAGTTACCGGCTGATACAAACAAAAACAGGGCCGAAGCCCTGTTTTTTAACTTAGCCGACGGTGAACCGCCGATAAGCGAGACAACTTAGAACTGGTATACCAGACCAACGCCTACGATATCGTCAGTTGCGATGCCGGTTGCTTTGGTGAACGCGTTGTCATCCAGCAGGTTGATTTTGTAATCAACGTAGGTGGACATGTTTTTGTTGAAGTAGTAAGTGGTACCAACAGAAACATATTTAACCAGATCCTGGTCAGAGCCCGCGCCTGGGACGTTCATGTTCTTACCTTTAGACTGCAGGTAAGACACTTCTGGACGCAGACCGAAGTCGAACTGGTACTGTGCGGTCACTTCGAAGTTCTGAGTTTTGCTGGCGAAACCACCACAGCTGTTGTTCTGAGTGTCAGCACAAGAGGTGGTGCCATCTTTCAGCGAGTTGTTGCCGCCGAACGGAGTCATGTTGCGAGTTTCTGCATACATCGCCGCCAGGTAGACGTTGTTGGCGTCGTATTTCGCGCCCACGGTCCATGCATCAGCCTTGTCGCCACGCTCGTTGGAGCGTTTTTGAGCGTCGGTACGGTTGGAAGATGCGTATGCTGCACCTACGCTGATGCCTTCGCCGATGTCATAAGTAGAGGAGATGCCCCAGCCGTCGCCGTTCTGTTTCTTAATGTCGCGACCGTCGTTCTGGTTTTTGCCCTGGTATTGCAGAGCGAAGTTCAGACCGTCAACCAGACCGAAGAAGTTGTTGTTACGATAGGTCGCAACGCCGTTGGTACGGCCGGTCATGAAGTTGTCGGAGTAGGTGTAAGTATCACCACCGAACTCTGGCAGCATATCGGTCCAGCCTTCCACGTCGTACAGTACGCCGTAGTTACGGCCGTAGTCGAAGGAGCCGTAGTCAGCGAATTTCAGACCGGCGAAGCCCAGACGGGTTTTGGTGCCTTCGGTGCCCTGAGATTCGGCGTGGTTGGACTGAACGTTGTATTCCCACTGGCCGTAACCGGTCAGTTGGTCAGTAATCTGGGTTTCACCTTTGAAGCCGAAACGAACATAGGTCTGATCGCCGTCATTACCTTTGTCTTTGGAGAAGTAGTGCAGACCGTCAACTTTGCCGTACAGATCCAGCTTGTTGCCGTCTTTGTTGTAGATTTCAGCTGCGTTTGCTGCACCAGCAGCCAACAGAGCCGGGATTACCACTGCAAGAATGTTGCGCTTCATCATTATTACCCTCATTGGTGTTATTCGGACACCTTTGCCACTGCCGCCAATAATTCTTTGGGAACTATTGTTGATAGATTGGTGTCGTCCTGTGTCTGAACGCAGTGTTCCATTCACAGGCGGGTTAATCTAGGACGAAAATGATACCAATGTCCCAATCAGGTTGCAAAAGGAAAGTATGTGTAACCAAATGTAATTTTTCGGGAACTTTGTGACGTGCGTCAATATTAAAAAATGCGAAAGGCCAGCGATGCTGGCCTTTGTTTTGTAACGAAATCGTTTAAAAAACGTGTGATCGTATAAATTAGAAGCTTGCGTTACGCGGCGTGCGCGGGAATGGAATCACATCGCGCACGTTTTGCACGCCGGTGACATAGGCGATTAAACGTTCAAAGCCCAGGCCGAAACCGGAATGCGGCACGGTGCCGTACCGGCGCAGATCGCGATACCACCAGTAGTCTTCTTTATTCAGCCCCATCTCTTCCAGACGCTGATCGAGCACGTCGAGGCGTTCTTCACGCTGCGAGCCGCCGATGATTTCGCCGATGCCCGGCGCCAGCACGTCCATGGCCGCGACGGTCTTGCCGTCTTCGTTCATGCGCATGTAGAACGCTTTGATGTCTTTCGGGTAGTTTTTCACCACCACCGGCGCCTGGAAGTGTTTCTCCGCCAGGTAACGTTCATGCTCGGAAGAGAGATCGATGCCCCAGGAAACCGGGTTTTCGAAGGTTTGGCCCGAAGCCAGCAGGATCTCAATGGCGTCGGTGTAGTCCACCTGGGCGAAATCGGAAGACACGAAGCGCTCCAGACGAGCGATAGCGTCTTTATCCACGCGCTCGGCGAAGAATTTCAGATCGTCGGCACGTTCATCCAGCACCGCCTGGAACACATACTTCAGCATGCTTTCGGCCAGGCCGGCGACGTCGTCCAGCGTAGCGAAGGCCACTTCCGGTTCGATCATCCAGAACTCCGCCAGGTGGCGGCTGGTGTTGGAGTTTTCGGCGCGGAAGGTTGGGCCGAAGGTGTAAACCTTCGACAGCGCGCAAGCGTAGGTTTCGCCGTTCAGCTGGCCGGAAACGGTGAGGAAGGCTTCCTTACCGAAGAAGTCTTCGCTGAAATCGACGGTGCCTTTGTCGGTGCGCGGCAGGTTTTCCAGATCCAGCGTGGACACGCGGAACATCTCACCGGCGCCTTCGGTATCGGAGGCGGTGATCAGCGGAGTAGAGACCCAGAAATACCCATTTTCATGGAAGAAGCGGTGGATCGCCTGCGCCAGAGTATGACGTACGCGCGCCACGGCGCCGATCAGGTTGGTGCGCGGGCGCAGGTGAGCCACTTCGCGCAGGTATTCGATGCTGTGGCGCTTGGCCGCCATCGGGTAAGTGTCCGGATCGTCGACCCAGCCGACCACTTTGATTGCGGTAGCCTGCAGTTCGAAGCTCTGGCCTTCGCCCGGTGAAGCGACGACTTTGCCGGTGACTTCAACCGAACAACCGGTGGTCAGATGCAGCACTTCATCCTGATAATTCGGCAGAGAATTATTAACGACGGCCTGTAACGGATCAAAGCAGGAACCGTCATAGACGGCCAGGAAGGAGATACCAGCTTTTGAATCTCTCCGGGTACGTACCCAGCCGCGTACGGTGACTTCACTGTCAACCGCAGCACGACCTTGCAGTACGTCGACTACAGGCACTACGCTCATAGATTTCTCTCTTTAATAATTTGGTTTAGAAATAGCTTACAACCCAAGAATATGGGGGTAATGGCTATGTTACTTGCCGCGGTGCAGAGCACAAGCAGAAATCATCGGATTGTCGCAACATTTATCGCGGCTGACTGAAAAGAGGGCGTTCGGGATAAAAACAAAAAAGCCGGCGCGTAAACCGGGCCGGCTTTCTTTCTCTCTATATAGAGAAGGTTCAGCTGGCTTTCTTCACCAGCGGCAGATCGAAGGCCTTGCGCAAGGCCCGCACGAATGCCTGGTCCTGGCAGATGGTCTTGCCGGGGCTGTCGGAGAGCTTAGCCACCGGTTTGCCTTTGCATTCGACCAGCTTGATCACGATATTCAACGGTTTAACGCCCGGAATATCACAGGTCAGGCGCGTGCCGATACCGAAGCTGAGATTGATGCGCTGATAGAAGTGGCGATAGAGCGCCAGCGCTTTTTCCAGATCCAGGTTGTCCGAGAACACCAGCGTTTTGCTCATGGGGTCGATGCCCAGTTTCTGATAGTGGGCAATGGCTTTCTCACCCCACTCGACGGGATCGCCCGAATCGTGGCGCAGCCCCTGATAACGCTCGGCGAACTGCGGGCCGAAGTCGCGCAGGAAAGCATCCATGGTAATGCAGTCGGTGAGCGCGATGCCAAGCTGATCCGGGTATTCATCCAGCCAGGCCTGCAATGCGGCGCGCTGGCTGTTGGCCAGCACCGGGCTTATCTGCTGATGCGCCTGGAACCATTCATGCGCCTGCGTGCCGACCGGCGCCAGGCCGAGCTGATGCGCCAGATCGTAATTGCTGGTGCCCGACAGGTACGGGAATTCGGCCTGCAAGGTGCTGACGATGGCCTGTTGTACGCCCTGGGAGAAACGGCGACGGGTGCCGAAGTCCATCAGCTTGAAGCGTGAAAGATCCAAATCGCCCGCCAGCGTCTTGAACTGCGCCAACTTGGTTTGCAGGTGGGCTACCGCCTGTTCCGGCGTCGCCAGCGGAGAACGCCGGCGGTGCACCACTTCGCTGATCACCGCCAGCAGCGGCACTTCCCACATGATCACTTCACGCCACGGCCCGGCGATGCGGATTTGCAGCTTGCCGTCGCGGTTGTTGATGGTCACCTGCTGCGGATGGTATCGGAACGTGCGCAGCCAGCTCAGGTAATCTTGACGGAAGAAAGGCAGGCCCGAAAGGTAAGCGAATTCGGCGTCGGTCAGCGCCAGCTGGCTCATCAGGGCGACCTGCGCGCGGATCTCGTCGGCATATTCGCCCAGCAGTTCGTCGCCGCGGCAGCGGAATTCCGCCGCCACGCTGATCGCGGGATAGCGATGGAACACTGCTTGCTGCATATGAAGCTTGTAAGCATCGGTATCAAGCAGTGATGTCAAAATCGGGGAAGCGTATTGAGTCATAGCGCGTTACAGCATCCTCGTCAGGCGCGTGTCCAAATCCGGATAATCATAAAAGTGGGGGTGGAGTATACCCGGATTATCCTGTTATTGAAGCTGCATCACACCATAAATCACCGAAGCGGGTCGAGGATTAAACGTGCCTTTATGGCGGGCTGGCGACGGCGGCGGGGGAAAAAAGCCAGATATGCCTGTAAGGTGAATGACTTAGCCTAATTAGTCATAAAAATTATAATGTTAATTATTTTAAACAACAAATCAGATAAACCCGGCCTGGGTGTGCACGCTGACCCGATCCTTGCCGTTCTTTTTGCAAAAATAGAGCGCTTCGTCCGCCTGTTTTATCGCCGCCTGCAGCGCAGTGAACGCGTTGACCGGCGCAATGCCGCAGCTGGTGGTGAAACGCACTTGCCGCCCGTCGGCCAAATTTAGCGTCAGGCGATGGGTGCGGGCGCGCAATTGCTCCATGATGTCCCGCGCGTTGTCCAACGAACAGTCGCCCAGCAGCACCGCGAACTCTTCGCCACCGTAGCGGCAGAAGATGTCGCTGGCGCGAAACGCGCGTTGCAACAGATGGCCGAATTCCACCAGCGCCCGGTCACCGACATCGTGGCCGTAGCTGTCGTTGAGCTGTTTGAAGTTGTCGATATCGATCAGGCAAAAGGCCTGCGGGTAGCTACCGTCGCCCAATAGCTGGCATTCGAGGAAGAATTTACGGCGGTTATAAATGTTGGTGAGCGGATCGAGGAAGGAAGAGGCCTCAAGCTCTTTAATCAGCAGCTGTTTCTCGCTTTCCAGCGAGACCTTGTCCAACTGATATTGTCTGAGCTGTTGAATGGCGTCGCTGATGGCGATCAGTTCCCGGCTGTAGAAGGCGTCGTTGCGATCGATATTCATCTCGCCGCGCGACAGCCGCACGATATTGTTGTGGGTTTTGGTCAACCAGCGGTTGATGTTGGTGCAGAACACCAGCGCCGGCAAAATGAACAGCAGCACCCCCAGACCGGCGAGCGCGATCATGCCGTAAATGGTGGTCTGGCTGTCATAAATCTTGTGACGCGAAGCGACGGTTTCCAGCTCGAAACTGCGTTGATACAGCGTCTGAGAAAGCCCGCTCAACTCGTCGACATAGCGCGAGATCAGCGCGGCGGGATAAGGCTTTTGGGTATTGATGGCGGTGTATAGCCCATCGGTAATCTGCTTGAGGCGTTCGGTAGACACCTGGGTGAGCAACTGATTGACGATGCTGGTGGTTTGCACGTCGTCGTAGTTGAGCTTCATGAAGATCAACCGGGTGCTCAGCGCGTTCAGGACGCCGGTCAACTGAATGGACTTCAGATAGGCGTCTTTGCGATCGAGCGGGCTGACGTTGACGTCGATAATCTGATCGCTTAACTCCGTCAGCGACATATTCAGCCGGTTGTTGAGGCGAATGGCCTCGAGAAACATAAAGGAGTCGGTATCCACCATTCGGGTATCGTAGGTGTAGCGGTAATAGCTCTTGCTGGTTTGCGAGATGTAATAGGCGCTGTTGATGTTGAACAGGTTGGCGTTGGCGTTGTTGACCTGCGAAAGCTGCAGGTTGTCGTTATCCAGCAACTGTTCCATCAGGCCAATCATCGACAGCGCGGCGATTTTTTGCCGCACACCCAGCTCCCTGGCGACCGTGTCGTTCAGATGCTCGCGGATCCGGGCGATTTTCTCGCGCGCCACCCGATCGGCGGTCAGACACTGCGCGCGAGTGATTTGCGGATCGATCAGGCTCAAGCGTTTGAGACGGTGAGCCTGCAGCGAAGCCTGAAAGGCCTCGGAGATTTCTTTGGCGCGATCGATCTTATACAGGTTGAGCTGGTTATCGCGGTACTCGGTATGGGCTTCGAGCAGTTCCTCGACGATGAACAGCGAGAAGGAGGTCATCAGGCACAGGGTGAAAAAATAGATAGCGTATTTGATTTTCATAGTGCGAGTCATCCCTGAGCCTGATTCGGCAATTATACCATCATGCCGCCTGTGCCGCCTCAACAATGCCGGAGCGCCGCGAAGGCGGTTTTTTAGCATTAAATGCTGATTTTTATTTAGCCATTGGTCACCCGCGCTGCCATCTGGTGGGTGAACTATGATTTGCCTCTGATTTCTTTATCGCGCTTGCCCGGCGGATCTGGGCTTTTCAGCCAGCTGTGATACAGTTTATTCACAATCAGGTTCGCCGAGCGCCGCAGGGGAAATCCCCAGCGACGGCGCGGAGGAGAAGAGCGGCCTGGCACCTATAACTCACTGAGACGTTTAAGGGTTTTTATGACACAACAGCCACAGGCAAAATATCGCCACGATTATCGCGCGCCCGATTACACCACGACCGACATCGATTTGGACTTCAGTCTGGACGCGGAAACCACGCGCGTGACCGCCGTCAGTAAAATCAAACGTCAGGGCGCGGCCGGCGCACCGCTGGTGCTGGATGGCGAGGATCTGACGCTGGTGAGCATTCAGGTCGACGGTCAACCGTGGAGCGCCTATCGTCAGCAGGATAACCAGCTGATCGTCGAAGCGTTGCCGGCACAATTCACTCTGACCATCGTCAACGATATTCACCCGGCGAAAAACACCGCGCTGGAAGGGCTGTATCTGTCCGGCGATGCGCTGTGCACGCAATGCGAAGCCGAAGGCTTCCATCATATTACCTATTACCAGGATCGCCCGGACGTGCTGGCGCGCTTTACCACCCGCATCGTGGCCGACAAGGCGCGCTATCCGTTCCTGCTGTCGAACGGCAACCGTATTGGCCAGGGTGAATTGGCCGATGGTCGCCACTGGGTGCAATGGCAGGATCCGTTCCCGAAACCTTGCTACCTGTTCGCGTTGGTGGCGGGGGACTTCGACGTGCTGCGCGACAGCTTCACCACCCGTTCCGGCCGTAAGGTCGCGCTGGAGCTGTTTGTCGATCGCGGCAACCTGGATCGCGCCGACTGGGCGATGACCTCGTTGAAAAACTCGATGAAGTGGGACGAGACCCGCTTCGGTCTGGAATACGATCTCGACATTTATATGATCGTGGCGGTCGATTTCTTCAATATGGGCGCGATGGAGAACAAAGGGTTAAATATCTTTAACTCCAAATACGTGTTGGCGAAGGCGGAAACCGCCACCGACAAAGATTACCTGAACATCGAAGCAGTGATTGGCCACGAATACTTCCACAACTGGACCGGCAACCGCGTCACCTGCCGCGACTGGTTCCAGCTCAGCCTGAAAGAGGGGCTGACGGTGTTCCGCGATCAAGAGTTCAGTTCCGATCTGGGCTCGCGTTCGGTCAACCGCATCGATAACGTGCGCGTGATGCGCGGCGCGCAGTTCGCCGAAGACGCCAGCCCGATGGCGCATGCCATTCGTCCGGATAAAGTCATCGAGATGAACAACTTTTACACCCTGACGGTGTATGAGAAAGGTTCTGAAGTGATCCGCATGATGCACACCCTGCTGGGGGAAGAGAACTTCCAGAAAGGGATGCAGCTCTATTTCGAACGCCACGACGGCAGCGCCGCCACCTGCGATGACTTCGTACAGGCGATGGAGGACGCGTCCAACGTGGATCTGTCGCGCTTCCGCCGTTGGTATAGCCAGTCCGGCACGCCGCTGTTGACGGTGCGCGACGAGTACGATGCGGAAACTCAGCAATATCGCCTGCATGTCAGCCAGAAAACCCCGCCGACCGCCGATCAGCCTGAGAAGTTGCCGCTGCATATTCCGCTGGATATCGAGCTGTACGACAGCGAAGGCAACGTCATCGCGCTGCAGAAGGGCGGCCTGCCGGTCAACAACGTGCTGAACGTCACCGAAGCGGAGCAGACCTTCGTGTTCGACGGCGTGGCGCACAAGCCGGTGCCGTCGCTGCTGCGTGAATTCTCTGCGCCGGTGAAACTGGATTATCCGTACAGCGATCAGCAACTGACCTTCCTGATGCAGCACGCGCGCAATGAGTTTGCGCGTTGGGATGCGGCGCAGAGCCTGCTTGCGACCTACATCAAACTGAACGTGGCGCGGCACCAGCAGAAGCAGCCGTTGTCGCTGCCGCTGCACGTGGCCGACGCGTTCCGTGCGGTGTTGCTGAACGAGACGCTGGATCCGGCGCTGGCGGCGCAGATCCTAACGCTGCCGTCGGAGAACGAAACCGCTGAACTGTTCGCCACCATCGATCCGGAAGCGATCGCCGCGGTGCACGAAGCGATCGTTCGCTGCCTGGCGCGGGAGTTGGCCGATGAGTGGCTGGCGGTGTATCACGCCAACAAGACCGACGGCTACCGCGTGGAGCACGCCGACATCGCCAAGCGCGCCTTGCGCAATGTGTGCCTGGGTTATCTGGCGTTCGGCGAAGATGCGGCGCTGGCGGACCAACTGGTGAGCGAACAGTATCGCCAGGCGGATAACATGACCGACTCGCTGGCGGCGCTGTCCGCTGCGGTTGCGGCCCAGTTGCCGTGTCGCGATGCGCTGTTGGCGGCGTTCGACGAGCGCTGGCATCAGGATGGCCTGGTGATGGACAAATGGTTCGTGCTGCAGGGGAGCAGCCCGTCGGCGGATGTGTTGAGCAAGGTGCGTGCGCTGCTGCAACACCGCTCGTTCAGCCTGAGCAACCCGAACCGCACCCGCTCGCTGATCGGCGGCTTCGCTTCAGGCAATCCGGCGGCGTTCCATGCGGCGGATGGCAGCGGTTATCAATTCCTGGTGGAGATCCTCAGCGATCTCAACCAGCGCAACCCGCAGATCGCCGCGCGCCTGATCGAACCGTTGATTCGCCTGAAGCGTTACGACGCCGGTCGCCAGGCGCTGATGCGCAAAGCGTTGGAACAGCTGAAAGGGTTGGAAAACCTGTCCGGCGATCTGTACGAGAAGATCAGCAAGGCGCTCGACGCCTAATCTTTTCACCGTGAATACCCAAAGGGACGGCCTGCGCCGTCCCTTTTTTCGTTCAATTCGCCGCCTGGCGTGGGCTGGCCGCGGTGACCGGCGGCGATAACACCCGCTCCAGCACTTCAGCTTCCAGTTCCGCCAGCCTGGCTGAACCCTTACGGCGTGGCCGCGGCAGATCGATGCTCAGATCCAGTCCGATGTGCCCCTCTTCAATCAGGATCACCCGATCCGCCAGCGCGATGGCTTCGCTGACGTCGTGCGTCACCAGCAGTACGGTAAAACCGTGCTGTTGCCACAGCGATTCTATCAGCCCTTGCATCTCGATGCGCGTCAGGGCATCCAGCGCCCCGAGCGGTTCGTCCAGCAGCAGCAGGCGGGGGCGGTGGATCAACGCGCGTGCCAGGGCGACCCGCTGCTTTTGTCCGCCGGACAGCGCCGCCGGCCAGTCGCGGGCGCGATCCGCCAAACCGACCGCGGCCAGCGCCTGCAGCGCCGCGTCGCGCCAGTGGCCGCGCAGCCCCAGACCCACGTTGTCGATCACCGTTTTCCACGGCAACAGGCGCGCATCCTGAAACATCAGCCGGGTATCCTCTTTGGCGGCGGCAAGCGGCGCATTGCCGCTGAGCAGCGCGCCGCTGCTGGCCTGTTCCAGGCCGGCCAACAGACGCAGCAGGGTGCTCTTGCCGCAGCCGCTGCGGCCGACCACCGCCACGAACTGCCCGGCAGAGATGCGTAGCTGAATGTTATCCAGCACGGTGCGGTTGCCGTAACGTTTGCCGATGGACTCCAGCGTCACCGGCGTGCCTTGCGCAAGGCGAGCGGGAAGGGTCATAGCGCTTCTCCCTGTTTCAGTTGATAGGCCGGATGCCAGCGCAGCCAGACGCGTTCCAGCAGTTGCGCGCCCACGTCTGCCAGCTTGCCGAGCAGGGCGTACAGCACGATCGCCACCACCACCACGTCGGTTTGCAGAAATTCACGCGCGTTCATCGCCAGATAACCGATGCCGGAGTTGGCCGAGATGGTTTCGGCGACGATCAGCGTCAACCACATGAACCCGAGGGCGAAACGCACGCCGACCATAATCGACGGCAACGCGCCCGGCAGCACTACCTGCGTGAACAGGCGAAAACCGCTCAGACCGTAGCTGCGCGCCATCTCCAGCAGGCCGCGATCGATGTTTTTGATGCCGTGATAGGTATTGAGATAAATCGGGAACAACGTGCCGAGCGCCACCAGAAAGATCTTGGCGGATTCATCGATGCCGAACCACAGGATCACCAGTGGGATTAGCGCCAGGTGCGGCACGTTGCGGATCATTTGCACCGAACTGTCCAACAGGCGTTCACCCCAGCGCGACAGCCCGGTAATAAAGCCGAGAATCAGTCCGATGCTGCCGCCGATGGCGAAGCCTAACAACGCGCGCTGGCTGCTGATGCTCAGGTGCTGCCACAGTTCGCCGCTTTGGCTCAGGCGCCAGAAGGCGGCCAGCACCGCACTCGGCGCCGGCAAAATGCGGTTGGACAGCCAGCCGGTTTCGACGGCGACTTGCCAGATGATCACCAGCGCCAGCGGCAGCGCCCAAGGGGCCAGCCGGTACAGGATGCGTTGCGCGTTCTTTGCCATCGGGGCGCTCCTCAGCTCTGCGACACTTTTTGCGGAACATAGATGTTGGCCACCACTTCGCCCTGCGGGCGCACCGGTTGAAGGCGCGCGGGCGTTTCCTCCTGCGCCAGATCGAGGTGCGGAAACAGCAGTTCGCCGACGCGGTAGGCCTCTTCCAGATGCGGATAACCGGAGAGAATAAAGGTGTCGATACCCAGATCGGCGTATTCCTGCATGCGCGCCGCGACCGTCGGGCCATCGCCCACCAGCGCGGTGCCGGCGCCGCCGCGCACCAGGCCGATGCCGGCCCACAGGTTCGGGCTGATCTCCAGATTATCCTTCTTGCCGCCGTGCAGCGCCGCCATGCGCCGTTGGCCGACGGAGTCGAAGCGGGCAAAGGCCTGCTGCGCGTTGGCGATGGTTTCCTCATCGAGGTGAGCGATCAGCCGATCGGCGGCGCGCCAGGCTTCTTCGGTGGTTTCCCGCACGATGACGTGCAGACGGATGCCGAAGCGTACCTGCCGGCCCTTCGCCGCCGCTTTGGCGCGCACCTCTTCGATCTTCTCTTTGACCTGTGCCGGCGGCTCTCCCCAGGTGAGGTACATTTCTACCTGCTCGGCGGCCAGATCCTGCGCGGCGGCGGAGGATCCGCCGAAATAGAGCGGCGGGCGCGGTTGCTGCACCGGCGGGAACAGCAGTTTGGCGCCTTTCACCTGAATATGCTTGCCGTGGAAATCGACGGTTTCACCTTCCAGCACCCTGCGCCAGATATGAGTGAACTCGGTCGAGGCTTCGTAACGCTCTTCATGACTGAGATGCAACCCCTCCGCCGCCAGCTCTTCTGGATCGCCGCCGGTGACCAGATTGAACAGGGCGCGGCCGTTGGACAGGCGATCCAGCGTCGCCGCCTGACGCGCCGCCAGCGTAGGGGAGATGATACCCGGCCGCAGCGCGACCAAAAATTTCAGCCGCTGGGTGACCGGGATCAGCGAGGCGGCCACCAGCCAGGAGTCTTCGCAAGAGCGACCGGTGGGGATCAGCACGCCGCCGAATCCCAGCCGGTCCGCCGCTTGGGCGATTTGTTGCAAGTAACCGTGATCGACGCTGCGAGCGCCCTGTGCGCTGCCAAGATAGTGGCCGTCGCCGTGGGTGGGTAAAAACCAGAAAACGTTCAGGCTCATCGTCAATGCTCTCCCGTATTTATTGCGCGCTTGGGCGCCAGATGCGTTGCGAGATGTCGACCTTCACCGGCACCAGCCGGTTGGCGTAAAACAGGTCGGCGGTTTGCTGCTGCGCGGCGATCGTATGCGCATCGAGCGGTGTGATGGCGGTCGGGGGACGGTGATCCAGATAGCTGGCGATCACCGGTTCCGGCAGCCCCATGGCGTTGGCCAGCAAGGTCACGCTTTGCGCCCGGTCGCTGCGGGTGAGCGCATCGGCCTGGGTCAGCACCGTCAGGACCTGGCTGATAAAGGCGCCATTGGCTTCGACATAAGGGCGCGCCGCCAGATAGAAGGAACCGGTCTGGTTCAGATCGGTGCCGTCGCCGAGCACCCGAACGCCGCCCTGCAGCAGCGCGGCGGAATAATAAGGATCCCAGATAGCCCAGGCATCGACGTTGCCCTGCTGGAATGCGGCGCGCGCATCGGCGGGGGTCAGGTAGGCAGGTTGGATATCCGTAAATTTCAGGCCGGCCTTTTGCAGCGATCGCAGCAGCAGGTTGTGTGAGCTGGATCCTTTCTGAAATGCGACCTTATGGCCTTTCAGATCGGCGACGGTTTTGATCGGGCTGTTTTCCGGCACCAGGATCACTTCCGCCTTCGGTTTGGGAGGCTCAACGCCGACATACAGCAGGTCCGCCCCGGCGGCCTGCGCGAAGATCGGCGGAATATCACCGGTGCTGCCCAGATCGATGCTGCCGACGTTCAAGGCTTCCAGCATCTGCGGGCCGGCGGGAAATTCAATCCAACTGATGCGGGTGGCGGGGAAGCGCTCCTCCAGCAGCCGGTGGCTTTTCGCCAGCACCAGACTCACCGATCCTTTCTGGTAACCGATGCGAAATTGCGCCGGATCCTGCGCGACGGCGGCGTTGGCCCAGACCAGCGACAGCAGGCCGGTGAAGGCCGCTGCGTTCAGCCAACGTCGCAAAGCGTTGCGTTGTTTCATTCAGGCTCTCCTTTTCCAGGCATTTCAGGCGGTTTGACGCGCCGTCAGCGGCGAGGCGACGCGCAGCGCGGGCGGTTTGCGGCGCCCAAGCGCCAGATAGAAACTGGCGAGCGCTTCTTCCAACCGGGCGGCCACGGCGTCGGTGAGCGTGGCGCTTTCGCCGGTCAGCTGGATCTGACTGTCGTCGGCGAACACGCCGTGCAGCACCTCTTGCGCTTTGAGCGCCGCCAGCACCGGTTTCAGCGCATAGTCCACCGCCAGCATGTGACCGACAGAACCGCCGGTCGCCAGCGGCAGCACCACTTTATGGTCCAGCGCGCGTTCCGGCAGCAGGTCCAGCAGGGTTTTCAGCGCGCCGGAGAACGACGCTTTATAAACCGGTGTGGAAATCAGCAGGCCGTCGGCCTGCGCCAGCTGGTCGGCAAACGCCTTGATCGCCGGACTGTTGAAGTTGGCGTACAGCAGATCTTCGGCATCGAAGTCGTGCAGGGTATAGGCCGTCACCTCCACCCCTTGTTGCCGCAGCCAGTTCTGACTCAGCGAGAGCAGCGCGGCGGAACGTGATGGGATGCGTGGGCTACCGGCCAGTGATATAACGCGCATTGCCACTCCTTATAACTAAAAGTTAGGTTTAATTAGAAAATTAATGGGAAGTGTTTTAAACCTACCAGCAACCGGGCGCGTTTTTTAAATCTCATTTTTTGATTTGGATATGCGTAAAAGCGGATTGGCGCCGATTTGGCGATGAAGAGGGAAAACGATTGCGTAAAAACGGCTTTTTTTGCCTTTAATCAATTCCAATTAGGCGGGGGATACCGGATAATACGCCCCCGGTTTGCAACCGGGAAATCAGGAGAGTCCATGTACTACCCCCTCATCAGGAAAGCGTTGTTCCAGCTCGATCCGGAGCGCGCGCACGAAGTGACCTTTCGTCAGCTCAGCCGTATTACCGGCACCCCATTAGCGTTTCTTGTCCGTCAGTCCGTGCCGACCAAACCGGTCAGCTGCATGGGGCTGTCGTTTAAAAACCCGCTGGGATTGGCCGCCGGTCTGGATAAAAACGGCGAATGCATCGATGCGTTCGGCGCGATGGGCTTCGGCCATGTGGAAGTCGGCACCGTGACGCCGCGTCCGCAACCGGGCAACGACAAGCCGCGCTTGTTCCGCGTGGTTGAGGCGGAAGGCCTGATTAACCGCATGGGGTTCAATAACCATGGTGTGGACAATCTGGTTGAAAACGTTAAGAAATCCCATTTCGGCGGCATTCTTGGGATCAATATCGGCAAGAATAAAGACACGCCGGTCGAGCAGGGCAAAGACGATTATTTGATCTGCATGGATAAAGTTTATCCGTATGCCGGATATATCGCGATTAACATCTCTTCACCGAATACGCCGGGGTTACGATCCTTACAGTATGGCGAAGCGTTGGACGATCTTTTGGCTGCGATTAAAAATAAGCAGCAGGAATTACATGCGCGCCATCACAAATATGTGCCGGTGGCGGTAAAGATCGCGCCGGATCTTTCTGAAGAAGAATTGATCCAAATTGCCGATAGCCTGGTGCGGCATAATATCGATGGCGTGATCGCCACCAATACCACGTTGGATCGAAAATTGATCCAAGGGCTGAATTACTGCGAACAAGCGGGCGGGTTAAGTGGGCGTCCGTTGCAATCACGCAGCACCGAAGTGATCCGTCGCCTCTCCACCGAACTGCAAGGGCGTCTGCCGATTATCGGCGTAGGCGGCATCGATTCGCTGACGGCGGCGCGCGAAAAAATGGAGGCCGGCGCGAGCCTGCTGCAAATTTATTCCGGATTTATCTATCACGGCCCGCGTTTGATTAAAGATATCGTTACCCATATCTAATATTTTTCCTCTCATTTTATTCCGGGGGTTTATTTCTGCCCCCGGCTCGTCTATATTTTGTTCGTTAGCTTAAATATCGTTCGCGGAATTATCCGATGTTTAAGCTATTTCATCGGTGATAAAATCGCCTTTTAGGGTGAGTGCGGCGTTGGCATGGGCAGCGAGAAGGATACGAAATGAAGATAAAACCTGACGATAATTGGCGTTGGTATTTTGATGCCGAACACGATCGGCTAATGCTGGATTTAGCTAATGGTATGATCTTTCGTTCACGTTTCCCGGCCAAAATGTTAACGCCGGACGCCTTCGATGAATGCGCTTTTTGCGTGGATGACGCCGCCCTTTATTTCACCTATGAAGAACAGTGCAAGCAGGTCAAGCTGAGCCATGAACAGCGCGCCGAGCTGGTGTTGAATGCGCTGGTCGCCTACCGCTTCCTGAAACCGCTGATGCCGAAGAGCTGGCATTTCTCGCAGCAGCACTACCCGTTGCAGCCGAAAAACGGCGAGCTGGCGGCGGTGAAAGTGATGGAAAGCGGCGCGGAAGCGCGCCTGCTGGTGGTGGAGGCCGGGGATAACGCCAGCCTGTGCCTGCTGGCGCAAAATCAGCTGACGGTCGCCGGCCGCACCATGGTCTTGGGCGACGCTATCAAGGTGATGCACGATCGGCTGAAACCTTGCGCGCAGGATGAAAGCGCCGCCCCGGCTTACGACAGGGCGGTATAAGGCGGATTACGCCAACGTCAAATCAGTTTTCGGGATGCAGCTGCAGCACAGGATGGTGCCGTTGTCGCCCAGCGCGCTTTTCTTCAGGGGCGCGACTTCACCGCTCAGCAATGTAATGCGGCAGCTGCCGCAAATCCCGGCGCGGCACGAGTAAGGCACGCGAATGCCTTGCTGTTCCAGTTGTTCGAGCAGGATCTGCTGGTTATTGCCGGTAAATACCTTTCCTTCATATTCGATCGTGACGCTGTGCGCGCTGTCCTGCGGCGCCTGCACGCTCTCCACCACTTTACCTGCGCCATAAGGGCGCGGCGGCTTGGTTGACAAGACTTCCACCGTATCGCCCACGCGAATGATGCCGCTGTTGCGCGCGATCATATTCTGGCCGAAATCGATGTCGCCGTTGTCGGCGGAGCGGAATTTTTGCAGCGTGCTGAGCGGTTCGCCGCTCGGGTGCTTGCGGCCACGCTCGGTGCTGACGGTGGTGAGCACGCAGCGGCTGCAGGGTTTCACCAGATCGAACATCACGTCGCCGACGCGGATCACCTGCCAGCCGTCTTCAGCCCAGGCGGTAGCGCCGCTCACCACCAGATTGGGGCGGAACTGTTCCAGCTTGATGCTGCCGGGGCAACGCTGCTGCAGGTCGTTGAACGAGGCTTGGTTAATCAGCAGATAAGGGTAGCCGTCGGCAAACGTCAGCGGGATTTCAGGGTGTTTCTTGACCCGGCGGGTCAGCTCCGGCCCCAGCCAGCGCAGCTGCACGTCGCGCTGGAAATAGCCGCTCAGCCAGCCGTTGATCTCATCCGGCGCGATCAGCGCGGTGAAATGGTTGCCCCACACCTCGGTCGGCTGCGGCGTGGCTGCGAAGTCGCTGAAGCGAATGGCGGCGCTTTCACCGTCCGGCGCGGTCAGAAACAGCCCGTCCGGCAACAGCGCCGGCGTGAACAACACCATCTGCGGATATTGGCGCGCGGTAATAAAGGTGCCGTCCGGTTCGGTGATCATAAAGTTGCGGTCAAAGGCCAGACCGCTGCTGCCGACCTGGGCGTAGGAAAGCTGCAAGCCGCGCAGTGATTTAACCGGATGGACGTAGAGTCTGGAAAGCGTGATCACCCTTATCTCCGTGCGATGATTAAATAGAAGGGAGCAACTTTATGACAAGCGGTGCGGATTAGCTATAATGCGCAACAATTTTCTTTTTGGTGATAAGTACGATATGAACTCTCTGTTTGCCAGCACGGCGCGTGGATTGGAAGAACTGTTAAAAAGCGAGCTGGAAACGCTTGGCGCTCACGACTGCAAAGTGGTGCAGGGCGGGGTACATTTTCAGGGTGACGATCGTCTTCTGTACCAAAGCCTGCTGTGGAGCCGCCTGGCTTCGCGCATTTTGTTGCCGCTGAACGAATTCCGCGTGCACAGCGACCTGGATCTGTACCTCGGCGTGCAGGCGATTGACTGGCCGAGCATTTTTGGCGTGGATAAAACCTTCGCCGTGCATTTCAGCGGCGTGAACGAAGAGATCCGCAACAGCCAGTATGGCGCGCTGAAGGTGAAAGACGCCATCGTTGACAGCTTCACCCGTAAGCTCGACCAACGCCCGACGGTTGCCAAACAGCAGCCGGACATTCGCGTTAACGTCTTCCTGCAACGCGATATGGCCAGCGTGGCGCTCGATCTGAGCGGCGAAGGCCTGCACCAGCGCGGCTACCGCGATCTCACCGGCCAGGCGCCGTTGAAGGAAAACCTGGCGGCCGCCATCGTGTTGCGTTCCGGCTGGCAGCCGGGCACGCCGATGCTCGATCCGATGTGCGGCTCCGGCACGCTGTTGATCGAAGCGGCGATGATCGCCGCCGATCGCGCGCCGGGCCTGCACCGTCAACACTGGGGCTTCAGCGCCTGGAATGGTCACAACGCCGAACTGTGGCGTGAAGTCACCACCGAAGCGCAGGTGCGCGCGCGTCGCGGCCTGCAGGAAACTACCTCTCGCTTCTTCGGTTCCGATATCGATCGTCGGGTGATTGAGATGGCGCGCGGCAACGCCCGCCGCGCCGGCGTCGCCGAGCTGATCACCTTCAACGTCGGCGACGTCGCGCGCTTGACCAACCCGCTGCCGGAAGGCCCGCACGGCACGGTGATCAGCAACCCGCCGTACGGCGAGCGTCTGGAAAGCGAACCGGCGCTGATCGCGCTGCACAACATGCTGGGGCGCGTGATGAAAAGCGCCTTCGGCGGTTGGCAGCTGTCGCTGTTCAGCGCCTCGCCGGAGCTGTTGAGCTGCCTGCAGCTGCGCGCCGAGCGCCAGTTTAAGGCGAAGAACGGCCCGCTGGAGTGCGTGCAGAAAAACTATCAGCTGGCGGCAAGCCCGGCCGGCAATGCTACCGGCGGCGTGCAGGTGGCGGAAGATTTCGCCAACCGTCTGCGCAAGAATTTGAAGAAGCTCGACAAGTGGGCGAAGCAACAAGGCATCGAATGCTACCGCCTGTACGATGCCGATCTGCCAGAATACAACGTCGCGGTGGACCGTTACGGCAGCAAGGTGGTGGTGCAGGAGTATGCGCCGCCGAAAACCGTCGATGCGCAGAAGGCGCGTCAGCGCCTGTTCGATGTGATCAACGCGACGCTGGCGGTGCTGGAATTGCCGTCGAATCAGCTGATCCTGAAAACCCGCGAGCGGCAGAAGGGCAAAAACCAGTACGAGAAACTGGCGCAGAAGGGCGAGTTCTTGCTGGTGGAAGAGTATAACGCCAAGCTGTGGGTCAACCTGACCGACTATCTCGATACCGGCCTGTTCCTCGATCACCGCATTGCGCGCCGTATGCTGGGCGAGATGAGCGGCGGCAAGGACTTCCTCAACCTGTTCGCCTATACCGGCACCGCCAGCGTGCATGCCGGGCTGGGCGGCGCGCGCAGCACCACCACGGTGGACATGTCGCGCACCTACCTGGAATGGGCGGAGAAGAACCTGCGCGCCAACGGCCTGACCGGCCGCCAGCATCGGCTGATCCAGGCCGACTGCCTGTCGTGGCTGAGCAATGCCAATGAACAGTTCGACGTGATCTTCATCGATCCGCCGACGTTCTCCAACTCCAAGCGGATGGAGAACACCTTTGACGTGCAGCGCGATCACCTGGCGCTGATGAAAGATTTGAAACGGTTGCTGCGCCGCAACGGGACCATCATGTTCTCGAACAACAAGCGCGGTTTCCAAATGGATATGGCAGGGCTGAGTGCGCTGGGCCTGGAGGCGAAAGAGATCACCGCCAAGACGCTGTCGCAGGATTTTGCCCGTAACCGTCAGATCCACAACTGCTGGCTGGTGACTCACGCCGGCGAAGGAAAATAATTACTATGTCGTTAATCAGCATGTCCGGCGCCTGGCTCTCTTTCAGCGATGCGCCATTGTTAGACAACACCGAAATTCATATCGAAGACAACGAGCGCGTGTGTCTGGTCGGGCGCAACGGCGCCGGCAAATCCACGCTGCTGAAAATCCTCGGCAAAGAGATCCCGCTGGACGACGGCCGGGTGATCTACGAACAGGATCTGATCGTGGCGCGTCTGCAACAGGATCCGCCGCGCAATATCGGCGGCAGCGTGTTCGATTTCGTGGCGGAAGGCGTCGCGGAGCAGGCGGAACACCTGAAGGCCTATCACGCGATCTCTCACCTGGTGGAAAGCGATCCGAGCGAGAAAAACCTGGCGCGCATGGCGCAAATCATGGAGATCCTCGATCACCAGGGGCTGTGGCAGCTCGACAGCCGCATCAGCGAAGTGCTGCTGCAGCTGGGGCTGAACGGCGACGCCGAGCTTTCCTCGCTGTCCGGCGGCTGGCTGCGCAAAGCGGCGCTGGGCCGCGCGCTGGTGAGCTCGCCGCGCGTGTTGTTGCTCGACGAACCGACCAACCACCTGGATATCGAAACCATCGACTGGCTGGAAGGTTTCCTGAAAGAGTTCGACGGCAGCATCGTCTTCATCTCGCACGACCGTTCGTTTATCCGCAACATGGCGACGCGCATCGTCGATCTGGATCGCGGCAAGCTGGTTTCCTGGCCGGGTAACTACGATCTGTACCTGCAGAGCAAAGAAGAAGCGCTGCGGGTGGAAGAGCTGCAAAACGCCGAGTTCGACCGCAAGCTGGCGCAGGAAGAGGTCTGGATCCGTCAGGGCATCAAGGCGCGCCGCACCCGCAACGAGGGCCGCGTGCGCGCGCTGAAGGCGCTGCGCGTCGAGCGTTCAGAGCGCCGTGAAGTGATGGGCACCGCCAAGATGCAGGTGGAAGAGGCGACCCGCTCCGGCAAAATCGTATTCGAGCTGGAAGACGTCAATTATCAGGTTGGCGAAAAGGTGCTGGTACGCGGTTTCTCCGCCCAGGTGCAGCGCGGCGACAAGATTGCGTTGGTGGGGCCGAACGGCTGCGGCAAAACCACGCTGCTGAAACTGATGCTCGGTCAGCTGAAAGCCGACAGCGGCCGCGTGCACTGCGGCACCAAGCTGGAAGTGGCCTATTTCGACCAGCACCGCGCCGATCTCGATCCGGAGCGCACGGTGATGGACAACCTGGCGGAAGGCAAGCAGGAAGTGATGGTCAACGGCCGTCCTCGCCACGTGCTGGGCTACCTGCAGGACTTCCTGTTCCACCCGAAACGCGCGATGACGCCGGTGAAGGCGCTGTCGGGCGGTGAGCGTAACCGCTTGCTGTTGGCTAAGCTGTTTCTGAAACCGAGCAATCTGCTGATCCTCGATGAACCAACCAACGATCTCGACGTCGAAACGCTGGAGCTGCTGGAAGAGCTGATCGACGGCTATCAGGGCACCGTGCTGCTGGTAAGCCACGATCGTCAGTTCGTCGACAACTCGGTGACCGAGTGCTGGATCTTCGAAGGCAATGGCGTGATCAACGCCTTCGTCGGCGGTTACTACGATGCGCATCACCAGCGCGCGACAGCGAAACCGATTCGTCAGGCGGCGCCGAGCGCGAGCAAACCGGCGGCGGAGAAAAAGGCCGAACAGCCGAAGAAAGCGACGGCCAAGCTGAGTTACAACCTGCTGCGCGAACTGGAACAGCTGCCGCAGCGGCTCGAACAGCTGGAAGCGGAAATCGAAGCGCTGCAGGCGCAGATGAGCGATGCCGACTTCTTCACGCGGCCGCACAGCGAAACGCAAGAAGTGCTGACGGCGTTGGCTAACGCCGAGCAGGCGCTCGAGCAGGCCTTCGCCCGCTGGGAAGAGCTGGAAGCGATGAAAAACGGCTGACCGTTGCGATACCGCCCGCGCGCTGCTGCGGGCGGTATCGACGTGCCGGTGAGCAACGTTATTTAGGAGGAATATGGTGTGTTCCCACAACAATCATCAGCAGCATAGTCATTCCGCACCCTCGGCGGCGCAGCAGGATAACCTGATGCTGTGCCCGCAGTGCGACATGCTGGTGGCGCTGCCGCCGCTGGCCTATGGCAGCAAAGCGGTATGCCCGCGCTGCAAAACCACGCTCAGCGCCCGCTGGGACGAGCCGCGCAAGCGGCCGATCGGTTACGCGCTCAGCGCCTTGTTCATGCTGGTGCTGGCCAACATTTTCCCGTTTATCAACATGCGCGTCGCCGGCCTCGGCAACGAAATCCGGCTGATCCAAATCCCGGAAGTCATGGTGGCGGAAGACTACGCCAGCATGGCCACCTTGTTTATGGTGTTCGTGCAGCTGATCCCGGCGTTTTGCATGGTGGCGATCATCCTGCTGTGCGCCAGGGTGCGCTTGCCGCTGGGTCTCAAAGAGTGGATGGCCCGGGTGCTGTTCCAGTTCAAGACCTGGTGCATGGTGGAAATTTTCCTCGCCGGGGTGCTGGTCAGCTTCGTCAAGCTGATGGCCTACGGCGACATCGGCATCGGCAGCAGCTTCGTGCCTTACTGCCTGTTCTGTCTGCTGCAGGTGCGCGCTTTCCAGTGCGTGGATCGGCGCTGGCTGTGGCAGGATATCGAACCGGCGCCGCGGCTTAATCGCCCGCTGACGGTGGGGCGCACCGGCATGCGCCAGGGCGTGCGCTCCTGCGCGTGCTGCACGGCGATCCTGCCGGCCGATCAGGTGCGCTGCCCGCGCTGCCACACCAAGGGCTACGTGCGTCGCCGCCACAGCCTGCAGTGGACGCAGGCGCTGCTGGTGACCTCTGTCATGCTGTATATTCCGGCCAACCTGATGCCCATCATGGTGACCGAGGCGCTGGGTAACAAGATGAATTCCACCATCATGGCGGGGGTGATCCTGCTGTGGGGGGACGGCTCTTATCCGGTAGCGATGGTGATTTTCATCGCCAGTATCATGGTGCCGTCGCTGAAAATGTTGGCGATCGGTTGGCTGTGCTGGGATGCGAACGGCAGGAAGAAACCGCGCGCCGACAGCGAGCGTATGCATCTGATTTATGAAGTGGTCGAATTCGTTGGTCGTTGGTCAATGATCGACGTGTTTGTGATCGCCGTGTTGTCGGCGTTGGTGCGAATGGGGCAGTTGATGAGCATTTATCCCGCGACGGGCGCCGTGCTGTTCGCGCTGGTGGTGATCCTCACCATGTTCGCCGCCATGACATTTGATCCCCGGCTGACCTGGGATCGCGCAAGTGAAACAATAAACAAGGAGCCGCAAGGTGACGGAAAATAATCATAGCGTCGCGGACGTCGAGAAGATCAAACGCTGGTCGCCGGTGTGGATCATTCCCATCGTGACCGCGCTGATCGGCGCCTGGATCCTGTTTTACCACTTCAGCCATCAGGGGCCGGTGGTGACGCTGGTGACCACGACGGCGGAAGGGCTGGAAGCGGGTAAAACCAAAATCAAAAGCCGCAGCGTTGACGTCGGCGTGGTGGAAACCGTCACGTTGAGCGATGACCTGAGCAAGGTGATGGTGCAGGCGCGTCTCAATTCCGGCATGGAGAAATTGCTGCGCCAGGATTCCGCCTTCTGGGTGGTGAAGCCGCAGATCGGCCGTGAAGGCGTCTCCGGGCTGGGCACGCTGCTCTCCGGCGCCTATATCGAACTGCAGCCGGGCAACAAAGGCAAAGACGGCAAAGACAACTATCAACTGCTCGATGCGCCGCCGCTGGCCTCTCCGGACGCCAAAGGGTTGCGCATCGTGCTGGACAGCGAGAAGTCAGGCCAGCTCAACGCCGGCGATCCGGTGCTGTTCCGCGGCTATCGCGTCGGGTCGGTGGAAACCAGCTACTTCGATCCTAAAGAGCGCGCCATGCGCTATCAGCTGTTCATCACTGCGCCTTACGATCAGTTGGTCACCACCAACGTGCGCTTCTGGAAAGACAGCGGCGTGGCGTTTGACATGTCGGCACAGGGCATGCGGGTGGAGATGGGCTCGTTGACCACGCTGTTCAGCGGCGGCGTCAGCTTCGATGTGCCGGACGGCTGGGATCGCGGTGAACAGGCGAAAGAGAAAGCGGAGTACCGGCTGTTCGACAACCAGCGCAGCACGCAGGATTCGCTGTATACCGTGCATAAAGACTACCTGCTGTTCTTCTCCGATTCGGTACGCGGCCTGCAGCCGGGCGCGCCGGTCGAGTTCCGCGGCATCCGTCTGGGGACGGTGGCGCAGGTGCCGTTCTATAAAGACGGCATGGCGCAGCGTCTGGATAACGACTACCGCATTCCGGTGCTGATCCGCATCGAGCCGGATCGCTTCCAGAAACAGCTGGGCGGCAACTTCGATATTGAAGGGCACTTGAAAGATGCGGAATCCCGCGGCATGCGCGCCTCGATGAAGTCCGCCAACCTGCTGACCGGTTCGCTGTACATCGATCTCGACTTCTATCCGCAGGAAAAACCGTGGAAAGGGCCGCGCGAGCTGTTCGGTTATCCGCTGATGCCGACCACCAGCGGCGGTCTGGCGCAGATCCAGCAGAAGCTGATGCAGACGTTGGATAAGATTAATTCGATGCCGATCAATCCGATGATCAGCGAAGCGACCAAGACGCTGGCGGAAAGCCAGAAAACCATGAAGTCGACGCAGCAGACCATGAAGTCGTTGAACGACATCATCGCCAGCAAAGAGATGCAGGCGCTGCCGCAGGACATGCAGAAAACGCTGCTGGAGCTGAACCGCAGCATGAAAGGGTTCCAGCCTGGTTCACCGGCTTACAACAAGATGGTGGGCGACATGCAGCGTCTCGATCAGGTCTTGCGTGAGCTGCAACCGGTGTTGCGCACCCTGAATGAGAAGAGCAACGCGCTGGTGTTTGAAGCCGCCGGCAGCAATGACCCTCAGCCGAAGAAGGCCACGAAATGATGAAATGGATCCCGGTAGCCCTGGCGCTGTTGCTCAGCGCCTGCAGCAGTTCGCCACAGAAGACTTACTATCAGTTGCCGGCGCTGGGCGCGCCGGCCGCGGCCGGCAGCAGCGGCGCCTCCACGCGCCAGCTGTGGCTGGAGCACGTGAGCGTGGCGGATTATCTGGCGCAGAGCGGCGTGGTGTATCAGACCAACGACGTGCAGTATGTGATAGCCCAGAACAACCTGTGGGCCAGCCCGCTCGATCAGCAGCTGCAGCAAACGCTGGTCACCAACCTCAGCAGCGCGCTGCCGGGGTGGGTGGTCTCTTCGCAGCCGATGAGCAGCGAGCAGGATGTGCTGAACGTGACCATCAGCGGCTTCCACGGCCGCTTTGACGGGAAAGCGATCATTCGCGGCGAGTGGGTGCTGAACCGCCAGGGGCGTTTGATCAAAAGGCCTTTCAGCCTGGAGCTGAAACAGGGTGAAGACGGCTATGATGCCCTGGTGCGCACTCTGGCGCAGGGGTGGCAGCAGGAAGCCCAGGCTATCGCAGCACAGATGGGCGGCATTTAGTCATAATTTGGTCTAAAATCGTCTAATCCCTGTCGGCGTGAAAAGTCGTTTTTTCTCGCTGGCAGGGATTTCTATTTCATTTCAATTGGTTAACTCCTTCCTCTGCAGATCAGCCACTTAGCATTTTCCTCGGGCGTAGCTCACAAATATGACATTGGCGTGAATTTTGCGCATTGATCTTCTCTTCTTTTAGCGCTATTGATTACTCGTGGCTGCGCAAAAAGCAGCCATTGTTTTCTTTCCACCAGACCAAAATGAGGGAAACGAGGCATGAAGAGACAGAAACGCGATCGTCTGGAAAGGGCGCATTCGAGAGGGTATCAGGCAGGTATTTTAGGGCGTTCCAGGGAACATTGTCCCTACCAATCATCAGTGGACGCCCGGTCTCAATGGCTGGGAGGTTGGCGAGAAGCCATGGAAGACAGGGCTGTGACCGCTTAAGCGGCTCCCTGTCAAATAAAAGGAATAACCTCCGCCCCTTGGCGGAGGTTTTTGTTTCAGGCGCTTATTCATCCCGCCAGCGTTTCAACAAAATACTCGCATTCACGCCGCCAAAGCCGAAGCCGTTTGATAAGGCGTAGGTCATGTCCATCGATTCCGCCTGTTTCGCGACCAGATGCAAACCTGCCGCCGCCGGATCGGGGTTATCCAGATTTAGCGTGGCAGGGGCTATCTGATCGCGCAGAGCCAAGGCGGTAAAGATGGTTTCCAGCCCGCCCGCGGCGCCCAGCAGGTGCCCCGTCGCTGATTTTGTTGAGGTCACGGCGACAGTCCCGGCCGTGCCAAACAGGTGTTTGATGGCGTTGATTTCGCCCAAATCCCCTACGGGTGTCGACGTCGCGTGAGCATTTAAATGCTGTACCTCCTCGGGAACGACGTTCGCCTGCTTCAACGCGATTTTCATCGCCCGATAGGCGCCGTTGCCGTCTTCAGCGCCGGATGTCATATGGTAGGCGTCGCCGCTGGTGCCGTAGCCGACGATTTCCGCGAGCGGGGTGGCGCCGCGCGCCAGTGCGTGTTCCAGCGTTTCAATGACCAGCATGCCGGCGCCTTCCCCCATGACAAATCCGTCCCGGGCGCTATCGAAGGGCCGAGAGGCCTGTTGCGCCAATTCGGCCGGAGCGGTGGACATGGCGCGCGCGGCGGCGAACCCGCCCAGGCTGACGGTATCTATAGCGGCTTCGGTACCGCCGCACACGGCGATATCGGCTTCATCATTGCGGATCATACGCACTGCGTCGCCAATGGCTTGCACGCCGGCGGCACAGGCGGTGACCGGCGCGCCAATCGGCCCTTTGAAGTGGTGTTTGATTGAAACGTGGCCGGCCGCCAGATTGACCAGGAATGAGGGGATGGTGAACGGCGACAGCCGCTTGGCGCCGCGGCTGTCGGTTGTGCGCACCGCCTGGGCAATCGCCGGGAAACCGCCAATACCCGAGGCAATGACGGTGGCTGTGCGCTCTTGTTTTTCGTCCGTATCGGCTATCCAGCCGGCCTGACGAATGGCTTCGTCCGCCGCCGCCATAGCAAACAGGATAAAGCGGTCCATTTTCTTTTGGTCCTTGGGGGCGACGGAGGCGTCGGGGTTGAAGCCCGCTTCAGCATCCTGCGCCAGCGCCGGGACCTGTCCTCCGACCTTGACCGGTAAATCTGCAACGATCTCGTCAGGCAACGCTCGAATGCCGGATTCTCCTTTTAACAAACGTTGCCAGATGGCTTCAACACCGCACCCTAGCGGTGAAACGGCGCCCATGCCGGTAATGACGATACGACGATTGCTCATGATGGCTCCTTGGTAAATTCGGGTAAGTCGGCGAGGCGCCGCTGCCGCATCAGTTCGGCGCGTTGATGTATGCCGTCGCTTGCCGCCGGCCCTGGCGCCAGCGTAATGAACTGCGGCGGCACCGGCTGTTGGGTATCACGATTGACCAACTGGACTTGGATCGGCCGATCGTTGCGTCCGTCGACCAATAGGGCGCTGACGTCCCCGTCGGTCAGATGATTGTTGCCCCATTGTGAGAGCGCCGCCAACACCGGGAGAAAATCGTTGCCGCGCTCAGTAAGCAGGTAGTGATAGCGCACCGGCCGCGTTTGATAACGTTCTTTATACAGAATGCCGTGGGCCACCAAATCCTTCAGGCGACGCGCCAGTAGCGTGGGTGACATCCCCAGACTTTGTTGGAATTCGTCGAACCGGGACAGCCCCTGAAAAGCATCGCGAAGGATCAGGATGCTCCACCATTCCCCCACGCGATCCAATGCACGCGCTACGGGGCAAGGCGCGTCGCTAAAGCGGGTTTTTTGCATACCTTTCTCACTAAGTACAATAATTGTAGTTACTATGCTAGTCATGTTAGAGGATCTTGAGGGGCAAGAGAATAACCGGATGCAAAAAAACCGCTATCGCACTGATGCGGGTATTGAGGGAGGCCGCCTTTCAGGCTGCCTGTTGCTTTGGCCGCTTCGGGTAAGCATAGGGCAGAGAGCGGTGGGGGAAGGCATTTCGGTGTCGGGCGATGAAATAAGGAGCACCCAGCGTCAATGCCAGCGTGATGCGATATTTCATATCGCCCGATAGCGCATCTTCGCTATCGGCCCTAACCCTCTTTGATGAGAACTGAATAATAAGATGATGCTAACGGCGGTTAAAAAGAGGGGCGGGAGTCTTTGAAAGGCCGGGAAAGGATAAGAGAAAGAAATGCCATCACGTCGAACATGACGGCATGCGAAGAACGTTAGAGAGAAGGCAGTGGCCGCCTTCTCGTCAGCGTGATTAGAACGCGGTGGTATCTTTGAACAGGCCCACTTTCAGATCGGTGGCGGTATAGATCACTTCACCGTCAACCAGCACTTCGCCATCGGCGACGCCCATGATCAGCTTGCGGGTGATGACGCGTTTGAAGTTAATACGATAGGTTACCTTTTTCGCGGTCGGCAGCACCTGGCCGGTGAACTTGACTTCACCGACGCCCAGCGCGCGGCCTTTGCCTTCGCCACCGAGCCAACCGAGGTAGAAACCGACCAGCTGCCACATCGCATCCAGGCCCAGGCAGCCCGGCATGACCGGATCGCCGATAAAGTGGCAACCGAAGAACCATAGGTCCGGATTAATATCCAGCTCCGCTTCCACATAACCTTTGTTGTGAGTCCCGCCGTCTTCGGTCATTTTGACCACGCGGTCCATCATCAACATGTTACCCGCCGGCAACGGCGGGCCACCGGCGCCGAACAGCTCGCCGCGGCCGGATGCTTCGAGGTCTTCTTTCGTATAGGAATCGCGTTTATCTACCATGTTCTCAGTAAGCCTTATTTTAATGAAGGACGCAGGTTAGCTAACACGTGTACGCTGAACAAGTCCGATCAGCCGTGGTTGAACCAGTTGAGCCAGCGTAGCGGCCATGGACGACGGCGTTCCTGCAGGCTCACCTGCGCAATCCGTTCCTGAATGGCCGCCAACAAATTCGGCTGTTGTTCGTCAGAGTAGAGGCAACCGGTGAGCAAAGGCAAGGCTTCCGCCGCGCTCTCTACCGCCCACAGGTGGAATTGTCCCTCGCGCACTGCGTCAACGACATCCTGACGCAGGCACAGGTGGCGCACGTTGGTCACGGGCAGTATGACGCCCTGTTTGCCCGTCAGGCCGCGGCGTAAACAAACCTCGAAGAAACCTTCGACCTTTTCGTTAACGCCCCCTATCGGCTGTACGTTGCCGAATTGGTCAACGGAGCCGGTGACGGCGATCTGTTGTGTGATCGGCTGCTGTGACAGGGCGCTGATCAGGGCGCACAGTTCAGCCAGCGAGGCGCTGTCGCCGTCCACTTCACCGTAAGATTGTTCAAAAACGATCGAGGCGGAGAAGGGCAGCTGCTGATCCAGGTCCAGTTCGGCGATCACGAACGCTTGCATGATCATCATACCTTTAGCGTGCAGGTTGCCGCCCAGCTCGGCCTTGCGTTCGACGTCGGTAAATTCGCCGTCGCCGAGATGCACAACGCAACTGATGCGCGACGGTTCGCCGAAGCTGCGTGGGTGGCCGGGATAATCCAGGACTGACAGGCCGTTGATTTGCCCAACCACTTCACCCTCGGTCTCGATCAGGATCTGACCCAGTTCGATCTCATCCTGCATACGCTCGGCGAGATAGCTTTCACGCCATTCGCGGGCATTCAATGCCGCTTCAAACGCTTTGGCCGTAATGCGGTCTTCTTCGGCGTACAGTGCAGCTTCGGACAACTGCTGCCCAAGCCAAACCGGTGAGAGTGGCAGGATGCCCTGATCGCCACTATAACGCACCGCCTGAACGATCAGCGGCAGCCAGGCATCGGCCGCCAACATCGGTAACTGCCGCTCGGCGATCACACCGTTGACGTAGCCGCACCACTGCGCCATATCATCAACTTCAGTCAGTTGCAGATCGTCTTCATATTCGCCATAGACCGCTTGTTCACTCAGTTCTGGCTCGATATCGTGGAAATCGGCCAGGCCGTGGCGGTCGCCGACCACAATCAGCCGCAGATCCAGCGGCATCGGCGGAATAGCAACCGGCAGCGGGCGGGTTTCGTCAGGCGAAACCCAATGGAACTGACGCTGGCCGATCATTTGCTTCAACCGCAGCCATAGCAACGGCTGGGCCAGCAGCGCCCGGGCTGACAGGATCAGAATACCGCCGTTGGCCTGGTGCACCAGACCGGGCTGCAGAGTGATGTCGCCATTGTGGATCCGTACGCAACCAAACAGCTGCTCCGGTTCAATCCACTCTTGGAACACGCAAGCACCGCCGGCAGCGAAAGGTTCATCGCCATGGCTGGCAGGCTCTACGCTGACCTTGCCATCCTGAATGACATAGTGGCTGCCGCGGCATGCCGTGTTTTGCGGCGGCAGTGGTTTGACGGCGTTAGCGATCAGTTCCAGGTATTCTCGCGTTTCTTGCGCTTTCAACAGCATGAATCGCGGTGGCGATTGGGGGTGACAAAATAGCGTCAGGGCATTTTCCAGCCGAGGCTGAATGGCGGAAAAGGGCACGGGTGCCAACTGAGCGGCGGTATCAAATATCGCCTGATAAGGCGTTACGTCCGGCAATAAAGATTGCCATTCAAGTCGGTTATTGGTCAAAGTGTTAGATGCAATCGTTAAAAAGGGAAAGGGCGATTATACAAGAATAACGGCAGCTTGATACATGTGGAGTGCCAGTTGGCATCAGGGAGTTTGACATCGCGCGATGACTGTGCAAAAAACAGTCTAAAAGACGGCTTAATTGCCGGGGAAATTCGGCGTAAAGCTGTTATGCTTATTTGAAGTTACGCGGTCACTGAAGAGCTCAAGATGAAATATCAGCAACTGGAAAATCTGGAGAGCGGTTGGAAATGGAAGTACCTGGTGAAGAAGCACCGGGAAGGGGAACTCATTACCCGCTACATTGAAAACAGCGCTGCTCAGGAAGCGGTTAACGAGCTGCTGAAACTGGAAAATGAGCCGGTAAAGGTACTTGCATGGATTGCCGCTCATATGAATCCGGATCTGGATAACCGGATGAAACAAACGATCCGCGCCCGCCGCAAACGTCATTTTAACGCAGAACACCAGCATACGCGTAAAAAATCTATCGATCTGGAGTTTTTGGTTTGGCAACGTTTGGCTGCCCTGGCGCGTCGTCGCGGCGTGACGCTGTCGGAAACCGTCGTGCAGCTTATCGAAGATGCTGAGCGCAAAGAGAAGTATGCGAATCAGATGTCGTCGTTGAAAGAAGACCTGAAGGCGATTCTCGGCAAAGAACCTAAATAAACGGGGCAGAGCGCCTTCGTTGCACCAGGCCTTGAATGCTCTGACAAAAACAGGACGAAAAAAAACCCCGCATTGCGGGGTTTTTTATTAGGCGAGTAAACTTAGCCCTGAGGCTGAGTTACAACGTCTTTGATACCTTTAACTTCGATCTCTACGCGACGATCTGGTGCCAGGCAAGCGATCTGAGCTTTGGTAGCGCGGCCAGATTTGTAGCCACAGGTGTTGCCAGTAACTGGCTCTGCTTCACCCATACCACGTGCAGAGATTTTGTCTGACGGGATGCCTTTGGAGACCAGGTAGTCAACAACGCTCTGTGCGCGTTTTTCAGACAGTTTCTGGTTGTACTGGTCAGAACCAACGGCGTCGGTGTAACCCAGAACCACTACGGAACCGTCTTTAGGATCCATGGAGCTCAGTTGGGTATACAGCTGATCCAGAGCCTGCTGGCCTTCTGCTTTCAGAGTAGACTTGTTGAAGTTGAACAGCACGTCAGACTTCAGAGTGAAACGCTTGGTTTCAACAACTGGAGCCGGAGCTGGAGCTGGAGCAACTGGAGCAACTACGTCATCCTGACCGAAGCGGTAAGAAACGCCCAGGCTCAGCATTGTGTTGTCTGGACGCGCGCCAACGGTACCTGCGTCACCGATGTTGCTTACGAACTGGTAGTCCAGGCGAGTAGCCCAGTTTTTGGTCAGTGCGTATTCAACACCAACAGCAGCCAGCGGAGAAACGCCGGTGTCGTGGTCGCTCAGACGCTGACCAGTACGGCCGTAGTTCGCTTTGGAGTCTGCGCGCCATACCATACCACCCAGACGAGTGTAGATGTCCAGATCGTCAGCAATTGGGTAGCTCAGTTTAGCGGCCAGTTGAACGCCCTGCGCTTTGAAAGCACCGTTGTTCACGCTGCCTTTGTAAGGCATGCGGCCCAGCCAGTCATAGCCCAGTTCGAAGCCCAGATATTGGTTTGCCTGGTAGCCCAGGAACGCGCCTGCACCCAGCTGATCTTTATGGGTTGGGCCATTGCCGATACCGTTCTGGTAACCGTTACCGTAGAAACCAGTGTCGTGGTACTGGGACCAGCCCAGTTTAGCACCGGTGTACCAGGTGTTATCTTTTGGAGCGGCTTGCGCTACGGTAGCGAAACCTGCCAGTGCCACTGCTAATGCGATAGCTGTCTTTTTCATTTTGCGCCTCGTTATCATCCAAATAGGCAATGAGCTTTAAAGCTGTTTAAGCCCTTGGTTAAATTCCTTCGCCAAGGTTTAAGCCCTCGTTTGTTACTCGCCAGTTTTTCTGACGTTATAGAGCAACCTTGGCGATGTAAAGTCTACAACGTGGCGCGAAAGTTACAAGTGTGATGTGATAAGGCTCTAAAAAAAAACGCAGAATCGTACATATTTGCTAACATTCTCCGCTCAAAAAAGCGGCGATCAACAGGGCGTTTTTCCTTGCCGAACCGCGGCCGGACTAGCTTTTTGCCTTATCCCGCAAAGGTTCCCTTTACGGGGTGCGAAAATGATGGGAAAAATCCTAAATTTACTTAATGATACAAAGAAGAGTGAATTTTTAGGGTAGAACACTGTCCGTGAGTCGGGCTAATGTCACGTTGTGGACGCATGATAAACCCGTATGCGTTACCCAATTCTGCCGCTCGTCTTAATTTTAGACGATCCCCCTCCGTTAGCTCGGGCAACCAGCCGAGAACCACGCTGTAATTCCCCGTTTGCAGCGCTTTTTCCATTGCCTCAACCGTATTCACCGGGCTGATCTGGCTCAATTGCACCACTTTATCCACCGGCAGGCCGGATTGCTGCAGCCACTGTTTGCTTAATTTTTGCTGCGGCGTGAGCCACAGAAGCCAGCGAGACTGCTTGCCCAGTTGCTGCAGCAGGGGCAACAGCAATTGAGCCACTGCGGGCTGGCGCTCGTTGTAAACAAGTTCACTGATCAAGCCATTCTCTTTGCCGACATCCGTGTTCTTCGCAACATTGCGCGTTGTATAAGAGCCATGGCCGAAATGAGGTTGGTAGAGTGATTGAGTACGCATAAAGTTCCCGCCCGTCGTGTTACTGTATGTTTATACAGTATCCCTGATTTAGGATAAGATCAACCCAAATTTTCGTAGCGGCTCGCATAATTGCGATCATTTTTTGTACCGATGGTTTTTGTGATTGGCAGGCGGGCGGATAGTGCGTATTTTTCTAATTAGTTGTTCACGTTACTTTTTTCATTGATGAGAGAAATAATACGGCCAGAACCTAAAGGCCAGAACCTAAAGGCCAGAACCTAAAAAGGAGGAACGCTATGAAAAGGATGTCGACGAGAAGAATCGCGCAGGCTAAAAATTGCTTTGCGGCATTGGGGGCCATCACGACTCGGTCGCAGTTCGGCGGTTACGGTCTGCTGGCTGAGGGCGTCATGTTTGCGGTGATAGCGGAGGGGGAGCTGTATTTGCGGGCTACGGCAAGCATGGAACCCGCCTTTCGCGCCCGCGGAATGGTCAATATGGTCTATTCCAAACGCGGTGTGCCCATTACCTTGCGCTATTACTGGGTTGACGAGTCGCTGTGGCGGGAACGCAACGAGCTGGTGGGGCTGGCCTGGCAGGCTGTCAGGGAGGCGCGCCGGGAGCAGCGGCTTAAGGCTGGCGATCATGGCCGACTGAAGGCATTGCCGAATATTGACGTCAATATGGAACGTCTGCTGTGGCGAGCGGGCATTCGCAACGCGTATGACCTACGGCTGCATGGCGCCAAACGCAGCTATCTCCGTTTATTGAAACAGCAGACTAATTTGGGGCTACGAGTGCTGCTGTCGCTGGGCGGGGCGATAGCCGGTTATCATCAGGCGGCGTTGCCGGCCGAATTACGCAGCGAGCTAGTGCGTTGGTTCGATCATACGATGGCGATGCGCCGCCATGGGCATGAGCCGGTTATTCAGGGCCCATCGATCGGGCCCTGAATAGTTAGGCTGCCTTATTGATTTGGGCATGCAGCGCGGTGAGCTCCGGCAGCAGCTCGAGCACCAATCCCACCTGCTGCAAGACCAATTGTTCTTTGCTTTCAGGTTCCGGAACGGCTTTGCTGATGCGCTCCGCCAGCTGTTCCAACGCCTGCGCAATGCGCTGGCTGTTCCGTTCTTCCTGATGCAGGGCGCCGTCCACGTAACACACGGCGTCATTGAGCAGATCGAGCGTGGCCGGGGTGTTAAGCCGCTCGCGGTGCGCCCCCAATGCGGAGATATAGCTCAGGAGCGTGTGGTTCAGACAGAGCAAGCGGAAGGCGGCTTCCTGCAGCGCTTTGTCGGCCTTGGGATCGGCTGACATGTTGGAGATGACCGAAGCCAGTTCCGCATCGCTGTTATGGGCATCTCGTCGTGCAATGCGGTAAGCGAGGCCGTTATCCTTACCTTGATGATATTGCACCAAAATGGCGTCCAGATAGCGGCAGTTGGCATTCAGCGTTTTATCCACCACCGCCGGCAGTTGGCGGAACTTCCAGTCCGGCCAGATGAAGCTGACCGCCGCCCAGGCGATGGCGCAACCCAATAAGGTATCGTAAACGCGCGGGGCGGCCACTTCGAAACCTTCACCCAACAGGTTAAAGCACAGCAACACAAGCAGCGTGATGAACATCGTTGCATGGGCATACTGTACGGTGCGAAAAGCGAAGAACAAGACACCGGTGATGACGATCAACACCAGTTGCCCTTCTACGGAAGGCACGAAATAGAGGATTGGCAGGCCGATCAGGATACCTGCCAGAGTGCCGATGATGCGCAGTGCCAGGCGCCGGCGGGTGGCGTTGTAGTTCGGTTGGCAGACGAACAGGCTGGTCAGCAGGATCCAGTAACCGTGCTGCATACCGGTGAACTGGATAAAGGCGTAACCGACGCACAGCACCGCCGACATGCGGATCGCATGGCGGAACAGGGCCGACTGCGGCGTTAAATGGCGGCTGATGCGCAGCCGGATGTCGCTCCAACCGGTTAAGCGATCGTCGGCCAGGCTGTTCTCTTCCGCTTGTCCGCTCGCCAGCGTTTGCTCGGACTCGATATTGGCCAACTGCGCATCTATCGCATGCAGGTTTTTCAGCAGATGCGCCAGCGCCCTGGTCTGTTCGCTATTGCCCTGGGTTTCGGCGATGCGTGCCAAGGCCTCCTGAATGCGGCTGAAAGCCGGCTCAAAACGCGGGTTGTGCTGGTATTTTTGCCGCAGCAGGATCGATTGTGCCAGCTGGCGGCAGGCGCGCGCCTGCATGCTCAGCAAACGCTGGAAGCGGAATAAAATATCGCTGTGACGGAATTGCCGGCTGAGCGCGTGGTACTGAACGTGGGAAGAGCTGGCGCGTTCGTGGATATCCTGCGCGACAAAATAGTAGTGCAAGGTGCGGCGGGTGCCGCGCTGGCCGCGATCGCCTTTCAGGCGCGTCAGCAGCGAGGCTTTGGTCTGGTTGAGTAACGCGACCAACGCGCTGTTGGCCATCGCGACATCCATCCATGGCAGGTCGGCGGCGCGTTCGGCGTCGGGATCGAACAGATTGGCCTTGGCATCCAGATAGTTGGCCAGTTGATCGTAACAGCGCGCCAGGTTCTCTTGCAGCGGCCGGATCGGGAACAGCAGGTGGCCCGCCAGCGTCAGCAAGTTGTACCACAATGCACCGATCACCAGCAGCAGCGGTTGCTGATACCAGGCATCGTACATGGAAGTGCCGAGCATGGTGTAAACCGCGATCAGCAGCGCACCGAAGGCGATGGTGGCGTAACGTTGCCCCAAGGCGCCCAGCAGGATAAAACCGCAGGTCGAGGTGGTTAAGCCAAGCGCGAACAACCAAGGGTAGGGAAACAGCAGCTCAATCGAGGCGGAAGCAATAAAGAAGCATACCAACGTGATCAGCAGATTGCGTAATCTGCCGGCCAGGCGGTCGTCCAAATCAGTCAGGGCGGCTGCCACCACGCCCAGCGTTAACGGGATAGTCAGCTTGGGAATGCCGAGCCACCAGGGAACGGCGGTGGTGCCGATCAGCGCAATGAGGATGCGCAAGTGATACAGCAGATTGCTGTTGTAAGTATAACGACGAACTGCGGGTGCAAAAGAGAGCACGAAAAACTCCTCAAACGGAGAAAAAATTAACGCTGTTGATAGTGGCGGCGAGCATTCTCAATACGGGCTTGCTGAGCCATTTCTACCGAGACGACGCGGCGTCCCACCGGCCACAGCGCGATGGCGGCTATTTTGAAATTGGCGATGCCGACCGGAATGCCGATGATTGAAACGCATTGCACGATACCGGCGGCAATGTGTGACAGACACAGCCACCAGCCGAACAGCACCAGCCAGATAATGTTGAGCAGCGAGCCGCCGGCGGAGAGCAGCGCATTGCTTTTTTCCGGATACAGTTCATCGACGTGTATCGCTTCGTTGCCGAACGGCACCAGCGACAGCTTGGTGATTTCCCAACAGGAGCGGGTAAGCGGCAGTGTGATGACAAGCAGCACGCTGAACACCGTAGCAATAAGCCAGCCTAGCGTGGTGAAGAAACCGCCCAACACAAAATTAAGAATATTCAGTACAGTACGCATAGACGTCATTCTGCTCTAATGATAGCCAAACCGCGATGCGGGCGTATTCACGATAAAAACGCAAAATCTATTCTACCCTTTTTTTAGCGCTAGAGTGCCACTGCTTATCGCAGGTAAACTGGCATATATCCGTTATTTAATCTCAACATAGTCATGGCGCGACGATATGGAACTTAAAGCGACATCGCTGGGGAAACACCTGGCTCAGCACCCTTATAACCGCGTGCGGTTGCTGCACGCCGGCGTTGAGGTGAGCGGGGAAAAACATGAATACCTGATCCCCTTCAATCAACTGATTCAGGTCAGGTGCAAGCGTGGCATCGTCTGGGGCGAGCTGGAATTTGAATTACCGGACGAAAAAGTAGTGCGGTTGCACGGCACCGAATGGCAGGAAACGCAGCGTTTTTATCACTTTCTGCAGCAGGCGTGGCAGCAGTGGAGCGCCGAGATGAGCGACGTCAGCGCCGGCGTGTTGCAACAGCAGGTGGCGCAGATTAAGCGCATTGAACAACAAGATAAATGGTTCAAAAAGTCTGAGCTGGGCAAGTTGCAGCAGCAAATTCGCGAGGCTTTCTCCGCGCTGCCGATGCCGGTGGCGCGCCTGGAGGAATTCGATAACTGCCGGGCTGATTACCATCTGTGTTTGCAATGGTTGCAGCAGGGGGAGCGCAGTATCGAGCAACGCAACCGGCAGTGGACCGAGCGCATGCTGGATCAACACCATGATTTCTTCCAGACCGTCGAGAGTTCGCCGCTCAACGACGCCCAGAGCCGGGCGGTGGTCAATGGCGAGGATTCCGTGCTGGTGTTGGCCGGCGCCGGCAGCGGCAAAACGTCGGTGCTGGTGGCGCGCGCCGGCTGGCTGTTGCGTCGTCAGGAGGCTGAACCGGGTCAAATCTTGCTGTTGGCGTTCGGCCGTCAGGCCGCCGGCGAGATGAACGACCGCATCAAAGAACGTTTGGGTGATGTCGGTATTCAGGCCAAGACCTTCCATGCCTTGGCGCTGCAAATCATTCAACAAGGCAGCCGCAAAGCGCCGGCCATCAGCCGGTTGGAAACCGATGCCAAAGCGCGCAAAGAGCTGCTGATCACCCATTGGCGCCAACAGTGCGCGGAGAAGAAAGCGCAGGCCAAGGGGTGGCGTCAATGGTTGACCGAAGAGCTGGAATGGGAAGTGCCGGAAGGCGACTTCTGGCAGGATAAGCGCCTGGCGGATCGCCTGGCAAGCCGGTTGGAACGCTGGTTGGGGCTGATGCGCATGCACGGTGGCAGCCAGGCGGAAATGATCGAGCAGGCGGATGAAGAAATCCGCGATCTGTTTTCAAAACGCATCAGGCTGATGGCGCCGCTGCTGAAAGCCTGGAAAAGCGCCTTGAAAGAGGAAGGGGCGGTGGACTTCTCCGGCCTTATCCATCAGGCGGTCAACATTCTCGACAAGGGGCGCTTCGTCAGCCCGTGGAAACATATTCTGGTCGACGAGTTTCAGGATATCTCACCGCAGCGTGCGCTCTTGCTGGCGGCATTGCGCCGACAGAACAAGCAGACCTGCCTGTTTGCTGTAGGGGATGACTGGCAGGCGATTTATCGCTTCAGCGGCGCAGAACTGACGTTAACCACGGCCTTCGCCACGAACTTCGGCGAAGGCGCGCAGTGCGCGCTGGATACCACCTATCGTTTCAATGAACGCATCGGCGAGGTGGCCAACCGGTTCGTGCAGCAGAACCCGCACCAGCTGAAAAAACCGCTCAATAGCCTGAGCAAGGGCAATAAAAAGTCGGTGACGATCCTGCCGCACGAGCAGTTGGAGCCGCTACTGGACAAGCTGAGCGGCTACGCCAAGCCGGATGAGCGCATCCTGGTGCTGGCGCGTTACCACCATCTGAAACCGGAAGCGCTGGCGAAAGCGGCCACCCGCTGGCCAAAGCTGGATCTGGAGTTTATGACCATCCACGCCAGCAAGGGGCAGCAGGCGGAATACGTCATCATCGCCGGTTTGCATGAGGGGCGTGACGGCTTCCCCGCCGTGGCGCGCGAGTCGGTGTTGGAAGAGGTGTTACTGCCGCAGCCGGAGGACTTTCCGGATGCTGAAGAGCGCCGTCTGCTGTATGTCGCGTTGACTCGCGCCAAACATCAGGTATGGCTGTTGCAGGATCGTGAACGTCCTTCGGTGTTCGTCGACCACCTGCGTGAGCTTGGCGTTCCGGTGCAGAAAAAACCGTAAGCAGCAGGCCTGGCGGCAGCCAGGCCGAAAGGACTATTTCAGGCGGTCTTGCAGGTAACGCTGATAGTCGGGGATGGCGATCGCCACCTCGCTTTTGAACAGCGGAGAGTCAATCAAAAAATCAGCGGTCGAACGGTTGGTCGCTACCGGAATATTCCAGACGGTCGCCAGCCGCAGCAGCGCCTTCACGTCCGGATCGTGCGGAACCGCGTTCAGCGGATCCCAGAAGAAGATCAGCATGTCTATCTTGCCTTCCGCAATCAGTGCGCCGACTTGCTGATCGCCCCCCATTGGGCCGCTCAGCATGCTGGTGACGGGAATGCCGCTGGCACGCTGGATCAGGTTGCCGGTGGTACCGGTGGCGTACAACTGGTGCTGCGCCAGAATGGTCTTGTGGCTTTCAACCCATTCCAGCAGGGCCTGTTTGCGGTGATCGTGCGCCACCAGCGCAATGTGCTTGCGCTCGGCGATAGTGCGGGTGGTCAATTCCATCTCAGTGTCCTTCGCTAATCGGGGATGTGCGACAGATTACTGAAACTGTTTTTCACTGCCTAGCGTTTGCAGCTGAAAATGCGAAGAAAAGGCGCCTTTGCGGCTAAGGCGCCGGGAGGGATCAGCGAACCGGTTGTTTGTTGGCCCAGTGCAGGAAGCGCTTCTGGGTTTCCTTGTCCGCCTGTTGGAACCAGTATTGCAGCATCTGTTCCGACACGTTTTCACCTTTCAGCGTCACCGTCGGGGCATTCACCGGTGCGCCGGCCGGCAGGGAGGCTATTGTGTTGCCTGTGTTCGGCTGGACGAAAAGCGGGACGGAAGCCGGGCGGTTTTGGCGATTGTAATCCGTCATCACCTTTTCCAAATCGGCATTGAAGGTGACGCTGTCGGGATGCAGCACATCATGCTGGAACGGCAGGGCATTACCCTCTTTATCCACCACCCGATAGTTCAGCGTTTTATCAAAGCGTTGCGTGTCACGATCGTTCTCGATGCGCGGCAGTTCGATTGCCACCTGACTGATCTTTTGCGTATTGAAGGTGGCAACCAGCGGCAGGGACGCATAGGCCTGCGTATGCTGGCCGGAACGTACGGTTTTGGTCACTTTAAACAGCAGCTGGTGCTGTCCGCCATCCAGTTCAAGGCTGTCGGCGCCTTTTAACAACGAACCTGTCATTTTCTTGCCGTCGACCACTAGCAGATCGATGTCCGGGGAGAGTTTCAGGGTCGTAGCCGCGGCAGGCATGCTGATGCTGAGCAACGCCGCAACCACCAGACCAAATTTCATCATTATCTCCTTATAAAGTGACGTAGCTCTAAGTGTTGAACATGGCATAGGTTGTGTCAAAATTTTTCAATCGGGTATTTTATTTACATTTTTACATATTTATTTGTAATTAGACACGTCTGTGCGTGGCTGAACCGCGACAGCCTCAGACCATAAGATTACGCTGAAGTTTCCTGCGCGTAGCGTTTAGCCGCGCGAATGCCGATCGGTTACACTCGAAACGGAAAAGTGACGCAGTGATAAACGGGAGTTGAAGATGCAAGATCAAGAGATTGTTGAGTTATTGCAGCAGGTGAAAACCATCGCGCTGGTGGGCGCCAGCGATAACCCGTCGCGGCCCAGCTATGGGGTGATGGCTTATCTGTTGTCGCAGGGATATCAGGTGATCCCGGTGAGCCCAAAACTGGCGGGGCAGACGCTGTTGGGGCAGCCGGTTTATGCCACGCTGGCCGCCATCCCGCAGCCGGTCGATATGGTCGACGTTTTTCGCAATTCGGAGGCAGCCTACGGCGTGGCGCAAGAGGCGATAGCGATCGGTGCCAAGGCGCTGTGGTTGCAGATCGGCGTGATTAATGACCAGGCGGCAGTGCTGGCGCAACAGGCCGGGCTGCAGGTGGTGATGGATCGCTGCCCGAAAATCGAAATCCCGCGTTTGGGGCTGGAGCGCTAAATAAAAAGAGCCCGGCGCGCTGCCGGGCTCTTTCAGGGTTTCTCAGGTCTTGGCGCGGTCAATTGCGCAAGCGTGGCGCCTGTAACTGGTGACGGATGGATTCCGCCAGTTCATCCAGCGATGGTTGCTCGGGATGCGCTTCCTGGGGCTCGCCATCCAGCTGCGCTTCCGCCAGATAGGTATGCACCGGTTGGCCTTCCTCGTCTTCCATCACCACGTGGTACCAAGGAGCGGAACGCAGTTCATCGTTCGCCGCTATCTCGTCAGCTTTGGGTTGTTCCAAAGAGTATTCAGGGTCGATATCGATAACGACGCCCAAATACCCCAGCAGTTTATGCCTAACCTGTTGTCCGATACCGAATTTGCTGGCAATCATGATGACCTCCTGAGAAACAATGCCTTGCTCATATATGGGGGCAAGGCAGCGCATTTCAAGTTACATCACCCGACAAGCGAAGCCTTTCAGATACAGCCCCTCAGGGTACGTGGCGATCACCGGGTGATCGGCAGCCTGGCGGAACTGTTCTATAAATTGTACATCACGTCCGGCATCTACAGCGGCGTCGGCCAAAATTTTCTGGAACAGATCGGTCGGCATCAGCCCGGAGCAAGAGAAGCTGAGCAGAATGCCGCCCGGGTTCAGCAGCTGCAGCGCCAGCATATTAATGTCTTTGTAGCCACGGCAGGCGCTGGCCAGCTGGTTTTTGTTCTCGACGAACTTCGGCGGATCCATGATGATCAGATCGAATTTCTCGCCCTGGGCGCGGTAGTTGCGCAGCAGTTGGAACACGTCATCGCGAACGAACTCTGCCTTGTTCAGCTCCAACTTGTTGAGCTCGACGTTCTGTCTGGCGATATCCAGCGCCGCCTGCGAGGTATCTACACTGATCACCTGCGCGCAGCCGCCCATCAGAGCGGAAACGGCGAAGGCGCCGGTGTAGGAGAAGCAGTTCAGCACCCGGCGGCCGGCGGAGTAGTTACGCGCCGCCAAGCGGCTGTCGCGCTGATCGAGATAGAAACCGGTCTTGTGCCCTTGCTGAATGTCCACCAGCAGTTTCATGCCGTGTTCGGTGATCGGCAGCAGCTCCGGCGGCAGATCGCCCAGCACCGGACCCTGCGCCAGCGGCAGGCCTTCTTTTTTACGCACCGCCACGTCGGAGCGATCGTAAATCGAACATTCCGGGTAACAATGCTGCAGAGCGGAAAGCAGCGCCGGGCGCTGATATTCGGCGCCGGCGGACAGCAGCTGCAGCACCAGGAAATTCTGGAAGCGATCGATAGTGATGCCCGGCAGGCCGTCGGATTCGCCGGCGATCAGGCGGTATCCGTCCAGGCCGTCGCGCTGCGCGACCCAATCACGCCAGCTTTGCGCTTGCTGCAGGCGGCGAATGAAGAAATCGATGTTAATCTCTTCATCCTGCTGGAAAGTCCAGACGCGTGCGCGGATCTGCGACTCGGGCGAGTAGGCGCCGCGAGCCAGCCATTTGCCCTGGCTGTCGAGAATATCGATGGTTTCACCGGAGAGCGCTTTGCCCTCGACGCGTTGAACGGCGCCGGAGAATACCCAAGGGTGACGACGGAGTAAGGACTTTTCACGTCCTTTGGCGAGAAACAGGCGTACGGTCATAATTAATAATGCTGCCAGCTAGGATAGAAAAAGTGACACGGCGGTGCAAAGGCACGGCAATGCCATAACGAAAACTGAATTAAGGGGGCGATTATGACACAAGTTTGCATTGCTGCGTATGTGTATGGCGTGGTGCAGGGGGTAGGGTTTCGCTATTCCACTCAGCGGCAGGCTGAGGCGCTGGGGGTGACGGGCTATGCGCGCAACCTTGATGACGGCAGCGTTCAGGTGGTGGCCTGCGGCACACAGGAGCAGGTGGACTCGCTGGTCGCATGGCTGAAGCAGGGCGGCCCGCGCAGCGCGCGCGTCGAACGCGTGCTGGTGGAGCCGCAGGGCGTGACCGACTACGACGGGTTCGGCATTCGCTATTAAGTGCTCGCCTGCAGCGGCGCTGCGGGCGGAGCGGTCAGATGCATTTTACCGGTTTGGGCAATCCGGCGATCTTGGTGGCCTGTTTGGCCGGCCCTTTCGGGAACAGGCGGTACAGATAGCGGCTGTTGCCTTTTTCTTCACCGTATTTCTGCGCCATGGCTTTGACCAGCATGCGAATAGCCGGTGAGGTATTGAATTCCTGATAGAAGTCGCGCACAAAGCGCACCACTTCCCAGTGTGCTTCGGTGAGCACGATCTCTTCCTGCGCGGCCAGCAGCGGCGCCAGGCCTTCATGCCAGTCGGCGCTGTTTTTCAGATAGCCCTGCGCGTCAGTGTCGATAACCCGACCTTCAAACTCCAACATACTGCCTCGATAACGGATAATTCGGAACGGCCGCCAGTTTAGCAAATTTTTTCAGCCGCAAAAAATAAAGCCCCGCCGGAGCGGGGCCTGGAAGGCGGGGTAACACGCGATCAGTTGCTGCGGGCGAAGCCCAGAATGCTCAACAGGCTGATGAACATGTTGTACAGCGACACGTACAGGCTGACGGTGGCGCGAATGTAGTTGGTCTCGCCGCCGTGAATGATGTTGCTGGTTTCCCACAGGATCGCGCCGGCGGAGAACAGAATGAACAGCGCGCTGATCGCCAGGTGTAGAGCAGGGATCTGCAGGAACAGGTTGGCGATCACCGCCACCAGCAGCACCACAAAACCGGCCATCATCATGCCGGACAGGAACGACATGTCTTTACGGGTGGTCAGCACGTAGGCCGAGCAGCAGAAGAACACCGCGGCGGTGCCGCCCAGCGCCAGCATGATCAGATCGCCCGCGCCGGCGTTCAGGAACGAGCTGAGGATCGGGCCGAGGGCATACCCCATGAAACCGGTCAACGCGAACGCCGCCAGAATGCCTGCCGGGCTGTTGGCCAGTTTATGCGTCAGGAACATCAGGCCGTAGAAGCCAACCAGCATCAGCAGCAAGCCCGGCGCAGGCAGGCCCAGCAGGGTACTGGCGGTTGCGGTCAGCGCCGAGAAAGCCAGCGTCAGGGATAACAGGAAATAGGTGTTGCGCAGGACTTTATGCGTGCTGAGCAGGGAGTCGCGCGAGGAAGACGAGACGACAATGCGGTCCATAATGATCTCTCTTATCAGGCCATCACAAAATAATCCCGATGATAGGCAGCGCAAGCGCTTGATTAAAGTTTGTTTACCAATCTTTACCCTTAGTTATCATTGTTGCAACAGCGGGGGGAGCGGCCGCGCGTTTGTTCGCCGGCTTGCATCATTCCGTCGATTTTTCGCGCGGTTGAACGCGCCTGGGCTTTACAAGCGAATAAGCTCTGTTTATAGTGCGCGTCGTTGCGGAGGGGTGGCCGAGTGGCTGAAGGCAACGGTCTTGAAAACCGTCGACGGGAAACCGTTCCAGAGTTCGAATCTCTGCTCCTCCGCCATACATTCTGACCCCGCGCTCTTAGAGCGCGGGGTTTTTTGCTTTTGCGTGCTGAGAACTTGACGGTCGCCCGCAGGAAACGCGAACGGCTATTGATAAGGGCTACGCATCGGTGAGATTATGCGGTCATCAAGGCAGGCTGCTCGGATGCCTGCTGCTGTCAGGCGTGACCGGCACGATAATTAACGCCGCCTTATCGATTTTGCTTAATACTCTTAGGAGACAGAGATGAACTGGTATCAAGTCGCCCTATGGACCATGATTTTTCTCAAGTCCGGCGCTTTCCTGGTGTTCGTATGGTGGTGGATGTTCAAACGTGCGACCAAACCCTATGAGCGTCCGAAAGACGTCGTGGTCGACGAGACGCCGTATGACGATAGCCTTACGATGGAAGAGGTGATGAAGAATCACGGCATCGTACGGACTGAAAAGCCGCTCTGATCGTCGAATGTCTGTGTTGCTATCAACCCGAGCCTGTGGCGCTCGGGTTTTTTATTCCCGCCGTTACTCGCGATGCATCCCTTTTCCCCTATCTTGTTTGACCCCTGTAGCGATTTATTTAAATGAATTATCTTTCAGTATATTTTTTAATATACTTTAAAGGTGGGTTTTATATTGATAGGGAAAGATATATTTTTCTCTGAAAAATTCATCCTTATCGACTGAGCAAAGAAAAATTCGGACGCTGTTTCTTGTGTGTCTGAATATTCATGTGCAGAGAGTATCGCATTTCCGGGCTACTCCTATAGCGGTAGGTCGGATAATTTTTAAGGTAGGGGAAAAGTAAACCTTACGTGGAGGGATGAGGAGGGTTAAGGAATCTAAGATTTTTCTTTGTGTGTTTTTTCTTTTTATATCAATGGCTTTTTGTTTTTTATGCCACAAGCGCTTTTATGAGGAAATGGCGGCGCTCATTTAACCCGCGCAGTAAGCAGGCTGCCGTACTCACTCTTTTAAGGCACACATCCTTCCGGTCATTGCTCGATTCATTTTTTTATTGTCATGAAAATTATTTGATTCGATGTTGCAATTTTTTTGTCTTTGGAATTAATATGTCCTGCATCTGGCGGTGAATGAGATTTTTCCCATTGTCGGATACCTTTTAGAATACACTTGGATATATATAAATATATACCGTCGCATATAAACTTTTAGATGGCAGGATGCTGTCAATACTCTGCTATTGCCTAAGCTTCGTTAGCCTCTAAACGGTTTAATGGTGTAGGTCATTTTATATATGCTCTCTCAGCGAAGAAAGTAATGGGGTTTATTATGATTAAGCAAGGCATCTCTTTGGCGGTATTGGCTGCCGCGTTAACATCTGTGGGCGCAACGGCGGCAGATAATTCCGCCGGTGGCGTTATTTCGTTTAGCGGTGCCGTTACGGATACCACTTGTACCATCAATGGCGGGAAAAGCGCCGATTTTACCGTTGCGCTCAGCCCGATTTCCGTGACTGATGCGGGCACCGTGGTCGGCCCCATCACCAAAAACAAGAAATCTTTCTCGCTGACGTTCTCCGGCTGCACGCCGGCGGCGGGAACGGCCGGTACGCCGCTGAAGATCTACTTCTCTTCGGCGAATAATATCTCTACCGACGGGAAATATCTGCTGAACAGCTCCGTGAATGAAAGCGACGCCGCCGTAGCGAAAAACGTCGGTTTTTCTCTGGCTGAGCCGGGTTCATCCACGCCGATTCCGTTGAACGTGCCTTATGTCACCAAGATCAAAGGCGATAAAACGGCGCCGGATGCCGAAACGCTGACGTTGGACGCCTATTACTACAAGACCAATGCGTTGGAAGCAAAAGTGGGGGAATTGAGTTCCAACGTGACTTACACCATTTCTTACCTGTAATTGCAATTAAGCCAGGCCTGCGCCCAAGGCAAAGGCCTGGCTTCTGGGGTGACTATGAAACAGTGCTTAATCTTTGCTGGATTGTTTCTCAGCAGCTTTTGCGCCGATGCCAATATTGTAATTAATGGAACGCGCGTTATTTATCCGGAAAAAAACAAGGATGTTATCGTTCAGTTAGTCAACAATGGTGACGATCCGGCACTGGTGCAGGCATGGATTGATGACGGTGATATAAACTCGACGCCTGAAACGGCAAACGTGCCGTTCTTGTTATCCCCGCCGGTTGTGAAAGTTGCCGGAAATAATGGCCAGCAATTACGCATACAAAAAATGAACGCGGCGCTTCCCGGCGATCGTGAGTCGGTATTTTATTTGAATGTGCTGGATATCCCGCCTACGCCGGAGAATTTGCAGGGCGTCAATACGCTGCAATTAGCCATCAAATCACGCATCAAGCTATTTTATCGCCCGGCAGGATTAACCGGCAGTGTCAATAACATCACCGACTTCATTGAACTCCAGGCGGCGGGGAAGGGATTTAAGGTTATCAACAAAGGCCCTTACTATTTTACGTTGGCCAATGTTGATCAGAAAGGCAAAAAGAATCTGTTGGTCGATTCAGTGATGGTCGGGCCATATTCCAGCCTCTTTGCCCCGACCAAAGTTGGCGTGAGCCGGAATATTCCCTACACCCTGCTCTATATCGACGACCTGGGGGCTTATAAATCTAAAGCCATTACAGCCCGCTAACGTGAAGAACGGCCATGAAGCTTAAACTAAAATTGCTTTCGATACTGACCGCATCTGTATTCATACCGTTAAATAAAGCATCGGCGATGAAATTCGACACTTCTCTATTGGCCGGTGCGTCCAGCGAATCCGATCTGTCGCGTTTTTACCTCAATAATGACATGCCGGCAGGCACGCAAACGGTCGACGTGTATGTCAACCAGAGTTGGAAAGGGCGGTTCTCGTTGCAGTTCGGCGAACATAAAGGCGATATTCGCATCGCCCATCGTGACGCCGCCCTGTTGGGCATCGATATGAGTCGTTTGTCCATCGGGGTGGACAAGGGGCCGATCCCCGTCCAAACGTTAGTGCAAGGAGGAAGGGCGGACTTCGATGTGGGGACGTTGAGCCTTAAGCTGACGGTGCCCCAGTCGCGAGTGATTCGCGCAGAGGCCGGCTATGTTGACGCCAAATTTTGGGATCGCGGCGTGCCTGCGTTGCTGCTGGCCTATAACGCCACCTATTACCACGTGCAGTCGTTGCAGGGCGACAAGGCGTCAAACGACGATTTCTATACCGGTTTGGAATCGGGGGTCAATCTGGCGGGTTGGCAATTCAGAGACAGCAGCAATTTCCGCAGCAGTTCGCGGCAAGGCAGCGATTGGCAAAATAATACTCGCTATGTGCAGCGTGGCTTCGCCGCCATCAAATCGAACCTGACGATGGGCGATTTCTATTCGCCGGGTGATTTGTTCGACTCGATTCGGGTGCGGGGCGGCGCTTTAGCCTCGGATATCAACATGCGGCCCAATTCGCAGCAGGGCTTTTCGCCGATAGTACGGGGCGTGGCGCAGAGCAATGCCCTGGTGAAAGTATTGCAAAACGGCAACCTCATCTATCAGGAGAACGTGCCGCCGGGCGCCTTTACGCTGGACAATATATTGCCGACCGGTTCTGCGGGGGATCTGTTGGTCGTGGTCAGGGAAGCCGACGGGCGGGAACAATCCTTTACCGTGCCGTTTTCCGCCGTTCCCAACATGTTGAAGCAGGGCGTCAGCAAATATGGCCTGGTGGCCGGTAAGGTCAATCAGGCGGATACCGACTATGCGCCCGCTTTCGTGCAGGGCACGCTGCAGTACGGCTTCAATAATCTGGTCACCGGTTACGCCGGTACGATCCTCAGCGAGGACTATCGCGCCTGGCTGCTGGGCAGTGGCTGGAATCTGCCGTTCGGCGCGGTATCCGTCGATGTGACTCAGGCCTCGACGCATTTGCAGGATCGCAACGAGAATGGGCAAAGTTTTCGGATCGCCTACAGCAAGTTTTTGGACGCTACCGCAACCAACTTCACGCTGGCGGCTTACCGTTATTCGACCAAAGGTTATTACAGTTTCAACGATGCCATCTACACCCATCAAGGCTACCGCGAGCGTGACAAGCGCTTTCACGATTATTGGAACGATCGGGATGACGATGAGCTTGCCCCGCTGGATTTGAATACCTGGGACGCCGTTCGCGCCGCTCGTCCGCGCAATACCTTCAATTTGAACCTAAATCAGAGGCTCGCAGACGGGTGGGGCACGCTCTATTTCTCCGGCACCCAGCGCGACTATTGGTCGGATACGAATAAAAGCCGGGAATACCAGCTCGGGTATTCAAATGCCTTCGCGCGGGTCAGTTACAACATTTCCGCGAGTCGCGTGAGAAATTCCGATCGCAAAGAAGAGACGCGGTTTTATCTCTCTCTGAGCGTGCCGTTGTCGATGTTCGACAACAATGCCTATCTCAGCACCAGCTTATCCGCCACCGATTCGCACTATCAGCAAAGCTCGCTGAGCCTGAGCGGCAATGCGCTGGAATCAAACCGTCTGAGTTATGCGCTTGCCGGCAGCAATCAAAGCGGCGGCAACAGCATGGCGAGCGTGAATGCCGCCTATCGCGCCAACGCGACGACCGTTGGCGGCTCCTACAGTGAATCATCAGACTATCGACAGTTGGGCATGAGCGCCCGCGGCAGTCTGGTGGCGATCCCTTGGCATTTGCTGGCGTCCAACGAAATGGGCAACACCATGATGGTGGTGGACGCGCCCAAGGCCAAAGGGCTGATGGTGAACGGCGACGAGAGCATCGTCACTAACGACGAAGGGCTGGCTTTGGTGCCTTACGCCACGCCTTACCGGCAAAACTCCGTGACATTGTCGGATACCGGCAACAGTTCCGGCGCCGAGATCGTCGGCAATATCGCCAACAGCGTGCCCTATGCCGGCGCCGTCAACTATTTGAGATTCGAAACCGATCGGCGTCGGCCTTATACGCTGCGCGCCTTTAAGCCCGGCAATAAGCCCCTGCCATTTGGTGCGGAGGTGGCGGATCAAAGCGGGCATGCCATTGGCTTCGTCGGGCAGGCCAGCGTCCTGTATCTGCGGGTGGAGCAGCAGCCAACGTCACTGGAGGTCAGGCTGAATGACGGTGTCTGCAAGATTGAACGCCCGAAAATCTCGATGGACAGCGCAGCCAACACATGTCGATAAAAGGATAATTACACCATGCTCAGGATACTCGCACTGACCCTGTCCCTGTTGTTCAGCGGTTACAGTTACGCTTCATGCTACGGCAACGGCATCCAATATGCGCCGCCTATCTACGTCGATTTGTCGGATAAGCTCAGCGATAAAACCCCGGTCTGGGAAGGCAGTTTTTATACGCAATACAGCGGTTCATTCAGTTGTTCAACCTCGAGCAGCGAATTCGGCTATACGCGCATCCTGTCAACCGACAGCACAAAGGCGACCATTCTGGGATTCAACAACGGTAAATATTGGATACGCGCGGAAATAACCAACGACATCGCCAACAAAAAACTTAGCGGTTGGGGATCGCACTCCGCTTCGGAATTGAATCAGCCGATGAATATTCGTTTCAGTCTGGTCAGCAAGACGGGCACATTGATACCCGGCGACACGGTTAGCCTTAAGGACGTGATGTTCGTGACCGATCTGAGCGGGATGTCCTTGCTGGAGATCATTTTGTGGCCCGCCAAGCAGTTGGTGAAGATCTTGACCTGGCTGCTCAACGGTTTCAATTGGCCTTACGATCAGCGCGACATGTACGGGCAGCCGATGACCATCAAGTATGCGCCCAAGATGACGACCTGCACTTTCGACAATGCCGGCCTGGCGGTGAAGTTGCCGACGCTGGGGATATCGCAGATTACTCAGGGGGCGCAAAATGGCCTGACGCCCTTTACGCTGAATTTCAGCTGCCAGAATCGGCAAAGTGGCGGCACGGCCGATCGGGATATCAATATGTTTTTATCCAGCAATAATCTGTTGTCTTCGGATAATACGGTTTTGATTGATAAAAGCGCTGAGGCGGCAAAAGGCATTGGCATCCGGCTGGTCAAGACGGCTTCGCCGAATAATCCCGTCACGCTGTCGCTTTCCAGCGTGACGCCAGGCGCGGCGACTTCATTATTTCATGTGGGAACCGGCAATGCCTTGGATGCGCAATTTTCCATCGGCATGGCGGCCTATTATTATCCTTACAGTCCCACCGCAATGAGCAGCGGGGGAATTAACACATCGGCTACGCTTAACATTATATATAAATAATTCTTTTGTTATTTTTAATAATAAAAAACAGGTTGCCACATATAAGAAAAATCTTAACATGGTAATTGGTGGCGAATATTATTTGCTTGAATAATATTGGTGTTTAATCCGGATCTCTATGTTGAGGATGAATTGTATGACGGAACAAATCCAGATCGGTGTCAAAGTGGAAAAATCGCTAAAAGATGAGGTTGACGTCATTCTTCGCGGTTTGGATATTAAGCCGACGACGGCGATAAATGGGCTTTATCAATATATCTCGCAGCATGGAGAGCTCCCTTTTGTCATATCAACCAGCGTGAAAACACCGAAGGATATCGCCGGCGGGTTGTTCAAGAACCTGTTTTCCTTACAAAGCACGCTCAGCGTTTTCCTGGATAAAGTGCAAATGAAGCGGTGTGTCAGCAGGGAGGAAGTATTGATTGTGCTCGATATATTGCGCGACTTTATCGTTGGTTTTCGCCAAAGCGCGCAATATCTCGGCGCTTCGCCTTTCGGTCGGCGCGTAGTTTGGAAGGATGCCGTATGCGCCGTCGAGAGTATTCATGAAATTCTAGATAATAACGTGAAATACAGTGAAGATGGCATTATGAATTTGGATGAAAAATATCTCTCATCGCTGTCCGCATTGCTGATCTCATTATGTTCTTCACTTAAGTAAGTCGGACCAATAAAGTTAATTGACATGACTGCCATGGGGGCGTTGTTAAAAACGCGCCCATGACAAATAGCAATGGGGTGATCCTGTGCGAGTGGCTATATTTTCTGATGATTACTATTTATTCTATGGCATATCGCAGATCTTAATGTCGTTGGAGGGCGTTGAAGTTATGGGTCTGCATTCATCTGCACGCCGTGGATTACATGCCATGTATTGTCATGCAGAAATGGTCATCGTCTCTTTCTCGTCTATCTGTCGGGTTATGAATTTCTTATCGCATATTGTCGACAGGCCTGACAATACGATCGTCTTAACCGGCGTGGAAACGCCGCGACTGGCGAATTTTAACTGTCTGAAAAAAAACATCGGTCTTACGACGTTCGTTGAGGCAATAAAAATGTTCACCGCGAGCTGCAAAGGGCAGAGCCTGTCGCCGCGCGAGCTTTCGGTGTTGGCCATGCTGCTGGCGGGAAAACCGAATACCGGCGTCGCTAAGGCGTTGGGCATTTCCGAGAAAACCGTCAGCCAGCATAAAATGAACGCCATGCGTAAATTGGAAATCGAACGTTTTCACCAATTTATTGTTGCGGCAGATGAGCGAGTGTAAGCGTGATGCCGTTGGCAGAGTGAGCGCCGTCTGATGCCAGAGTAAAATAAACCCGCCGAAGCGGGTTTTTCCGTCAGTTTTTGCAGCCCATCAACTCCGGCAGAACGCCGGGCTTGTTCTTCAGCGAAGCCTGTACGTCGTCCGGCAGACCAGCCCAGATGATCAGGCCGGTGCGTTTCTCGATCTCGTCCACCGTCACGCGGAATTGGCAAAAATCGGCGCCCTTCGGCGTGTTTTGATCGAACAGGAAAGCGGCATAGTGGTTCACCGCCGGGCTGTTGTTGATGAAAATCACCTTCCAGTAGGCGCTGGGGATAGTGTGCGCTTTCTGGGTGCCCGGCAGTTTGCCCATATCGCGTTCATACAGCGGCCCGGTCACGGTATAGACCGAAGAGATGTCTGCGCGATCGATCAGCTTGCGCTCCTGATCTTCCAGCCGCGCCCAGGCGCCCTGGTTCAGGTCGGACTTTTGCGGCGTGATGTTGGACAGGTAGTTCAGCGATTCCCAGTCGGAAACGCCGGCCAACGAGGCCAGCGGCGCCTGATGACCGCGATCGACCTTCAGCGCCGCGTTGGCACCGGTGTAATCGGCGGGCGCCAGAGTGTCCGCCGGGTTGAGCGCCGGATCGGTTTTCCAGTTGCGCGTCTTGCCGCTGGCCGGCGTGTCTTTGGTGATGTGATAGGCCACCCAGTTGGCGAACTTGGTGGTGCTGTTGTTGTTCAACGTATAAGCATGACGCACGATAGACACGTTGCTGCTGCCGCCGGTCGGGCAGCCGACCGCGCAGTTGTCGATGGATTCGAGCGTGTCGGCCGACGCCTGAGCGGCGAACAGCAGGGCGGCCAGGGCCAACATCTTGTTGTTAAAGCGCATATTCATATCCTCAATAAGTTAAAAAATACTGTATATATTTACAGTGAATTAAACTTATCGCAGTGAAACGAATACAACAATGCAACATATTCATGTTGTGAATGTGTCAGTCATGGTACAGCCAAGCCGTACGTGAAATACGGCAGAAATGAAAACGGCGTCCAACAGACGCCGTTTCAAAGGGGGTTATTCCAGCAGGTCGTTGACCGTGCGGCGCACATAGTGCGTCATTTGCGCCAGATCGTCCGGCGACACCGGGCCGCCGCCGGCGCGCACCACCTGTTGTTCGATCTGGGCGATCTCTTGCTCGACCTTGTTGGCGATCTGCACTTTGACTATCTTGTCCACCGAAGACAGCAGCACCTTCAATACCACTTTCAGCGCGATGTTCTCGCAGAACGAATCGTAGTGATGAACCGGCGGCGGCGGGGCCGGAGCCGGCTCGGGCGCGCGCGGAGCCAGAGCCTTGAAGCTGTCTACATTTTCAATAATAAGATCCATGTCTCTTATTAGTTCATCAAAATCTTTAGACACTGACTTATTCCCTTCGCTGTGCGCAAAAAACAGAACGCCCGTCCTCGGGCTGAAAGCGGATGAGCGACGGGCAGAACGAATTCGGGCCTGGCCTTCAGACGCTGAATGGCCGGGGGAGGGGCATTCTAACCTTGCGGCGGGTTGGCAACAAGATGGGGCCGTGCGAATGCGCGGCCCTTTGGATCACGGGGGCTGGAGGGTGCTTAACTTTTCAGCTTGGCGGTGATTTTGGCCACGTGTTCGCCCTGATAACGGGCAATGGTCAGCTCTTCGTTGCTCGGCTGCCGCGAACCGTCGGCACCGGCGATGGTGGTGGCGCCATACGGGGTGCCGCCGCGCACCTGCGAAACGTCAAACAGCTCCGGCGTCGCATAGCCGATCGGCACGATGATGAAGCCGTGGTGCGCCAGCGTGGTCCAGGTCGAACTGATGGTTTGCTCCTGGCCGCCGCCGGTGCCGGTGGAGGAGAAGACGCTGCCCACCTTGCCGTACAGCGCGCCGGAAGCCCACAGGCCGCCGGTCTGATCGAGGAAGGTGCGCATCTGTCCGGCCATGTTGCCGAAGCGGGTTGGCGTACCGAAGATAATGCCATCATAGTCCGCCAGCTCTTGCGGGGTGGCGACCGGCGCCTGCTGGTGTTGTTTGCCCCCGGCCTTGGCGAAGGCTTCCGGCGTCATGGTTTCCGGCACGCGTTTGACCGTTACGTCCACGTTATCGACCCGATTCGCCCCTTCGGCCACCGCCTGCGCCAGGCGTTCGATGTGGCCGTACATTGAGTAATAAAGCACCAACAGTTTCGTCATGTTTCGTACTCCCGCTCAGATGATTAACAAAAACCCCTGATAAGCATAGAAGCGAATGACGAACTTGGCGTCGTGGCGTTACCTGATGCCGGCGATCGCCAACAGGGCGCCAAAGACAATCAGCAGCCCGCCAAAGGTGCGATCGATGCCGCGGCGCAAACGCAAAAAGCGCGCATTGACGCCCGGCGCGGAAAACAGCAGCGCGACGGCGGCGAACCAGAATACATGGACGGCGGCGATAAAGAGGCCATAGCCGATCTGTACGCCGAGCGCGGTGTGGGGAGAGACCACCTGCATGAACAGACTGACGATGAAGATGGTGGTTTTCGGGTTTAACGCGTTGGTGAGAAAGCCGGTTTTCAGGGCGGCGAGATCGCTGATGGCGGCCGGCGTCGTGGTGGGCGCGGCGTCGTGATGGGTTGCGTTGCGCAGCAGCGTAAAGCCGAGGTAGATCAGGTAGGCGGCGCCGATGCCTTTGAGCAGGTTAAACAACCAGGGCGACTGTTGGATCAACACGCCGACGCCAATCAGCGTATAGCTGACATGGATCAGTACGCCGGCGCCAATGCCGCAGGCGGTGAAGATGCCGGCGCGGCGGGAGAGCAGCAGGCTGTTGCGCGATACCATGGCGAAATCCGGTCCGGGGCTGATTACAGCGAGTAAAGTAATGGTGACGACAGCGATGAGTTCAGTCATAGTTATCCTTGCGATTTTTATCAATAGAGTGACTGATTTATAAGAGTAATTTTTCTCGGTGACAAACGATGAATAGTGACGATATCGGTGAGAAAAACTCACGCAATAGAGCCAGGCCATTGCCGCTGGGCGGGCTGCGCTGCTTCGAGGCCGCCGCGCGGCTGGAAAGTTTCACCCAGGCGGCGCAGGGGCTGAATTTGACGCATGGCGCCATCAGCCGGGCGGTGCGGGCGCTGGAAGAGGAATTGGGCGTGGCGTTGTTTGAGCGCCGCCATAGGCGAGTACTGCTCACGGCGGCGGGCCGCAAGCTGTTTCAGGCGACACAGCAGGCCTTCGGCATTCTGGACCATACCGCGCTGGAGCTGCGCCAGCAGGCGCTCAATGCGCCGCTGATCTTGTCCTGTGAACCGACCTTATTGATGCGTTGGCTGATCCCGCGTTTGCCGGCTTTTCAGCGGGCGCACCCGGACATCAACTTACAGCTGGTGGCGGGCGGCGGGCCGTTTTCGTTCCATGACGGCATCACGGCGGCGATCCGGCGCAATGACTTCGATTGGGGAAAGCAGGCGCATAGCCTGGCGCTGTTCAATGAAAAGGTCGGGCCGGTGTGCCAACCCGAGGCGCTGACGAGGCTGACGGCCTCTGTGGACGGACGGCGGCTATTGCGGCCGGGCGCCAAACTGCTGCATGCCGCGACCCGGCCGGATGCCTGGCGGCACTGGGCGCATCAGCAGGGGGTGACATTGGCGGGGCATCCGGAACAGCGCTTTGACCATTTCTATTTCAGTCTGCAGGCCGCGGTAGCCGGCCTTGGCATCGCAATCGGCCCATGGCTGCAGGTGCGAGACGATCTGGCCGCCGGCTTGTTGAGCGCGCCGTTCGGTTTTACGCCCGACGGCAGCGGCTATTACCTGTTGTCGCCGCAGCCTATCGTGCCGGGCAGCGCGTTGGCCCGGCTGGCCGAGTGGCTAACGCTCACGGCAGACGCCTGAGTTTTTGCGCCAGCCGCTGTTCCTGCCAGCGGCTGAAGACGTTGCGCAGCAGCAGAGTGCGCACCGCCCGCATGACCAGCGCGAGGCTCATGCCGCCGATCGCCCACAGCGACCAGAGATAGTGCGGGTGGGTAAACCAATTGATGGCGAACAACATCACGCCAATCACGGCGAAACGCACCGCCATGCTCAGCAGTTTGCCTTCTGCCGCGACCTGGCGACGAAGGCGCTGCGCCTCAGGCGTCTCCTCCTGCGGTGTCTGCGGCGGCGCGTTGAGATCGCGGACCTGCACGCCCAGCGCGGCGGCGATCGCGGTCAAGGTTTCCAGGCTGGCCTGTTCGCCGTTTTCAATCCGCTGTACGGTGCGGGTGCTGAGGCCGGCGATGGTCGCCAACTGCTCCTGCGACCAGCCTTTCTCCAGACGTAACGGCCTGATGCGGTACTTTTGCATGGTGCACTCCCGAGTTCGCTGTCACTGTCATCCAGTGTAGGAGGCGCGGGGTAGCGGCGCCACGACAGCGGCACGACAGCGACACGACATCCGCCGCCGGCGCGGGCCGGCGGGCAGTCAGAAGGCGACGTTGCGGATAAAGCGCAGCGGGAGATCGCCGTGGTTGGCGTAAGCGTAGCGCTGATCGCTGTTGAAGGTTTGCGTGGCGCCGGCGCTGAGCGTCAGCGTGCCTTGTTCCAGTTCCAGCGTCAGGGTGCCGGCAATCACGTAGATGATTTCGCTCCAGCCTTCGGCGTCCGGCGCCGAGTCGTAGCGCTCGCCCGGCATCAGCGTCCATTCCCACAGCTCGGCCCGTTGGCGCGCCGGTACGCTGGCGGCAAACAGCGCCTGGCTGCCCGGCTGTGCGCCTTGCCAGGCCAACTCGCCTACCAGATGGCTGCCGCGAGCCTCTGGCGCCTGAATCAGATCGGTGAACGAAATCGCCAGGGCGGCGGCGATCTTGTCGAGCACCGCCAGACTGACGTTGCGATCGCCGGCCTCGATGCCCGCCAGCATGCGGCGGCTGACGCCGGAAAGTTCGGCCAGCGCCATCTGGCTCAGGCCCGCCTGTTGGCGGTAGCCGCGCAGATTGCTGCTCAGGTACTGCAGCACTTTGGGGGGATCGGTTTTCGCGTTATGCGCCGTATTGCTCATCGCCGGACTTTATCTCATACTGGCAGGATCTGTGCATTATATTGCACTCAGCAGGAAGGGCAAGCCGGTGTCAGCAGCAAAAAAATCCTTTATTTCCGCCGTGGTTCCGCAAATCAGGTTGCCGGAAGCGGTGTTGATTTTCATCACCATGATCTGGGGCGGCACCTTTTTGGCCGTGCATCACGCGATGCAAGTCAGCGGGCCGTTCTTTTTCGTCGGTCTGCGTTTCGCCACCGCCACGCTGGCGTTGACGCTGTTTTCGCTGCGCGTGCTGCGCGGCCTGACCCTGTATGAACTGAAGGCGGGCGTACTTATCGGGCTGGCGATCATGTTCGGCTACAGCATGCAAACCGTCGGTCTGCAGACGATTACCAGCAGCCAATCGGCGTTCATCACCGCCATGTACGTGCCGATCGTGCCGCTATTGCAATGGCTGGTGCTGGGGCGGTTCCCCGGCATCATGTCGTGGATCAGTATTCTGCTGGCCTTTACCGGCCTGATGCTGCTGGCGGCGCCGAGCAGCACGGACATGTCGCTGAGCCTCGGCGAAATTCTGACGCTGGCCGGCACGCTGGGCATGGCGGCAGAGATCATTCTGATCGGCGCCTTCGCCGGCAAGGTGAATATCCGCCGGGTGACCATTGTGCAGCTGGCGACCGCCTCGCTGGCCTCATTTTTGATGATGGCGCCGACCGGCGAATCGCCGCCGCCGTATTCGGATTACCTGCTGTACAGCGCCATTGGGCTGGGGCTGGCCAGCGCGTTGATTCAGCTGACCATGAACTGGGCGCAGCGCAGCGTTTCACCCACGCGCGCTACGGTGATCTACGCCGGCGAACCGGTCTGGGCGGGCATCGTCGGGCGGCTCGCCGGTGAGCGTTTGCCGGGCGTCGCGTTGTTGGGGGGCGCGTTGATTGTGATCGGGGTGGTGGTCAGCGAGATGCGCGTACGGCGCAAGGGGAAAGCGGCGGTGGCGACGGAAGCGGATTAGCGCAGAGGCAAGAAAGAGCAAAGGGGCGGAGATATCCGCCCCTTTTTGCATCACGCGGTTTTCTTCTTGCGCAGGAACACGTAAGACAGGCCGAGCAGGATGAACCACAGCGGGGTAACGATCAGCGCCTGGCGGGTGTCTTCGCGCAGCGACAACAGCACCAACACGAACACGAAGAACGCCATGCACACCCAGCACATCAGTTTGCCGGCCGGCATTTTGTAGATCGATTTCTGGTGCAGCGCCGGGCGCCGTTTGCGGTAGACCAGATACGAACACAGGATGATGGTCCAGACGAACATGAACAGAATCGCCGACACGGTGGTCACCAGGGTGAAGACCGTCATCACGTTCGGGATCAGGTAAATCAGCACCACGCCGCCCAGCAGGCAGATGCAGGAGAAGGTGAGGCCGTTGGCCGGCACCGCGCGCTTGGACAGGTTGGCGAACGATTTCGGCGCGTCGCCTTCCTGCGCCAGCCCGAACAGCATGCGGCTGGTGGAGAACACCCCACTGTTGGCGGAGGAGGCGGCGGAGGTCAGTACCACGAAGTTGATCACGCTGGCCGCGGCCGGCAGGCCAATCAGCACGAACAATTCAACGAACGGGCTCTTGTCCGGCACTACGGAGCTCCACGGCGTCACCGACATGATGACGATCAGGGCGAACACGTAGAACATGATGATGCGGATCGGAATCGAGTTGATGGCGCGTGGCAGTGACTTCTCCGGATCCTTGGTTTCCGCCGCGGTGGTGCCCACCAGTTCAATGCCGACGAAGGCGAATACCGCGATCTGGAAGCCGGCGAAGAAACCGCTGATGCCTTTCGGGAACATGCCGCCGTCATTCCACAGATGGGTGAACGAGGCTACGGTACCGGTCGGCGACTGGAACTGCATGGCGATCATCACCAACCCGGCGACGATCAGCCCGACGATGGCGACGATTTTGATCATCGCAAACCAAAACTCCATTTCGCCGAACATCTTCACCGTCGCCAGATTAAGGCCGAGCAGCAACAGCACGCACAGCAGCGAAGCGATCCACTGCGACAGTTCAGGGAACCAGAACTGGGCGTAGGCGGTGATCGCCACGACGTCGGCGATGCCGGTGACCACCCAGCAGAACCAGTAGGTCCAGCCGGTGAAGAAGCCGGCCCACGGGCCGAGCAGATCCGCGGCGAAATCGCTGAACGATTTGTATTCCAGGTTGGACAGCAGCAACTCGCCCATGGCGCGCATCACGAAGAACAGCATAAAGCCGATGATCATGTACACGAAGATGATCGAAGGGCCTGCCAGGCTGATGGTTTTACCGGAGCCCATAAACAGACCGGTGCCGATGGCGCCGCCGATGGCGATCAGTTGAATATGTCGGTTAGTGAGGTTTCGCCGTAGATGATCTTCTGAGGCGGGCGTCGCGTCAGTCGCTATTTTAGAGTGATCTACCATCTGATGATGTCCTGTTTTACCTGTCATTAGTGAAGTCGTGAGCTCTGAAGTGGCTCTTTTTTATACATTTATCCGGTTGGTCCGGCTTTAGTAAGGTAGTGCAATAACGCCACCTTTGTGCAACATGTTTACAACATTTATACGCGGGATAAAAGTCGATCAATCTTTACACGAGAGGAGGCAAATCGGACGTTCAGGGAGCGGAAGATTACTCTTCAAACGGTGGGATTAACAGACCTTATGCGGCTTATCTCGTTGATTAAACAAAGGGTTGTAAAATTCGCATGAGAAAAAGTAATGGGTGTAAGCGTTCGACAGCGAGGCTGACAAGAAGGGCGATTTATCTCGTTGGGCCGTTAGCTCAGGCGGATGAGCCGTTGACGCCTAATCAACGAGACAGAGGTTCGCCCCCTGTACGGCCCGCCAACCAAATCAGCGTGTTACGCTCAGACATTTCTTTGATTGTGCCCTCATGGCGCCGTTTTAAGCGCGTATTCTGCAAAAAAATTCGCATTTTTCGACTGATGTTCAGAAAGGTGATCTGGCGCAAACTGCGATGTTGCACCGTACTTTATACGGCAAGGGAGGCTGTGCGCTGGCGCAACGTCGGCGCAGGGATGGGGCATTTGCCCAAGAATCTTTCAGGTCAAGAAACGGGGAACACATGCGCGGCCGACATCAAGAGCAGTGCCCAAACGGCGGCTGAGAGTGCGGCGGTGGCATAGACGTGCCTCGCCGGCAGTTGCAGCATGCCGGCCATCAGCGGCACGGTGTAACGCATCACCGCCAGAAAACGCGAGGCGAACAGCAGCGGCAGCCCGCGCTTTTGCAAGGAACGTTGCGCTTTGCGCAGTGGGGCGTGAAAGCGTGCCGGCAGCCGGCGGCCAAGATCGCGACGGCAGAGCAGTGCGCCGCAGTGGAAAGACAGGATTGAGCCCAACGCCGCGCCAAGGGCGATGGCCGCCCAAACCGCGCCGATCGGCAGCGCATGTTTGCCCGCAAGGATGCCCATCAGCAGCGTCACCGAGGCAGGCGGCAGGACGGAGGACACCACGATCACGGATTTTCCCAGCGCGAACAGGAAAATCAGCAGCAGCAACATCTCCGGTTCCGGGCTGTATTTGGCGATAATGTGCGTCAATTCATCCATTTAACACCTGTGGGCGAGAGGGCTGACTGTCAGTGTCCCATCCGCAGGTTCAATAATGGCTAAATAACGCGTCGCTATCCGGTTATCTCTGCGTCTTGCTTGCGTGCCTCAGCATGCCGATGTCTGAGCGCCCCTAACAGCACGGCGCACAGCAGCGAAAAGGCGGCCAGCACCAGCGGCCCGGCATGCGGGCTGTGAAAACGCTGTTCCGCCTCAGTGCGGATCAGCGGGGCTAAAAAGCTGAATGCGGCGCCGAGCGTGGTGCAAAAACCGATGCCGGCCGCTAGCGCCGGACCGGTGAGCAGCTGAGCGGGAAACGTCCAGAAAATGGGTTGTACCGCCAGAAAACTGACTGCGCAACAGCTCAGGGCGACGATAGCGAGCAACGGGCCGGCATAGGAAGAGACGACCAACCCCAGCGCTGCCGCGACCATGCAGCCAACGGCGATCGGCAATCTTCTGGCGGTTTTTCTGTCGGCATAGCGCGGCAGGAAATAGACGCCAAGCGCGGAGCATGCCCAGGGAATGGCGGCCACCAACGAGGCCTTGAAGCCGAGATGGGTGCCCATCAGCGAGGCGATCTGCGACGGCAGAAAAAACATCAGGCCGTATACGCCGATTTGCAGGGTGCCGTAGATCAACGCCAGATGCCAAACTTTGCCGCTTCTCATCGCCGCTTTAACGCTGTTGGTTTCGGTACGCTGCTGTTCAGCGGCCAGCTGTGTGACCAGCGCATTACGTTCTTCCTCGGTCAGAAAGCGGGCCTGCCCTGGGCTATCGTCGAGATAGAAAAAGGCGAAGACGCCGAGGACGACGGCCGGCAACCCTTCCAGCACGAACATCCAGAACCAGCCGGGCTTGCCCAACACGCCGTGCATCTCCAGCAATGCCCCCGACAGCGGTGAGCCGAGCGTCAGGGCCGCCGGTACGCCAAGCACGAAAATGCCAATGACCGAGGCGCGCACCTTATTGGGAAAGTAGATCGACGCCAGCAGCAGGATGCCGGGGTAAAAGCCAGCCTCGGCGATCCCCAGCAGAAAGCGCAGGACAATAAATTGCTGCTCGTTGGCCACCAGCCCGGTACAGGCCGACAATGCCCCCCACAGCGCGGTGGTGGCGCTGAGCCAGCGTTTGGCGCCCCAGCGATTCATCAACAGGTTGGCCGGAATGCCGAACAGCGCATAGGCGGCAAAGAATATCCCCGCGCCCAGCGCAAAGGCGGATTGCGACAGCGCGATATCGATGGCCATCGCGTCTTTGGCAAAGCCGACGTTGACCCTGTCGATAAACGCAATGAAGTACATGGCGAACATCAATGGCACCAGTCTGCGCCAGGTTTTGCGGATGGCGGCGTTGAGCGCTGGAGCGGCATAGGTGGCGTGATTCACTGGCGGTAACCTCTCTTCTGAGAATGATAAACGTCGGTCATAAGGATCGTCCTGGCGCCGTGGCCCATCATGCGGCGATGACATGGCTTTTCTGCGTGAGCCTTAAAGGTCTAAAGGACTAATGGTCAGGCCTTTAGGGGCGGAAAAAACGCCGCGTATTGCGTCGGCATATCGGTACAGATATCACCATGGTGAATGGTGTGTTGCCTTTTTGTTAATTGAAAGTTCACACAGGGCCAGGAGGCGTTCAAGCGCTTTGATCGAGATCTGTGTGCGCTATCACCGAATTGGGAACCCGATGACAGACACTGGAGAGTGGCGCTTTCATCTCGCGAGGGAGGGCGATAAGGTGAAGCACGGCACAACAGAACGCAGGAGCGCAACATGCTGAAGGTCATTGCTGAAGATTTCATTCACCCGGAACACATTGACACCGTTATGCCGTGGTATCGCGAGCTGGTGGAGAAAACCCGGCAGGAGCCGCTGTGCATCAGTTATGAACTGTGCATCGACCAGCAGGATCCCGGGCACTTTATTTTTATCGAAAGCTGGCCGGATCGCGCGGCGCTCGAAGTGCATTGCCAGACCGAGCATTTCACCCGGCTGGTGCCGCAGATCAATCAGTATCAGCGCAAGCCTTGCACCTTCCTGTTTATGCAGGCGTTCCCTGAAACAGGCGATAAATAGGCGAAAAAATCCCCGCAGGGGGCGGGGTCAATGGCTTCTCAACACTATCTTGTTGTGATTAAAAAATAGGCTGATAATGATTTTCATTCTCTAAGAATGCTCTTAAATTAATCAATCTGGTGAATGATTCGCCGTCTGCTTTTCGCTGGCGGTTTTAATGGCGCGCAGCATGCGGCGTCTTATCAACCCACTCACCAGGCGAATCGCATACCAGTAGGGGGTAAACCGCCGCCGGCTGGCGCTGTCAGGGCAGAAGATGCGCGTTTCCGTTACCAGGCGGCAGCGCCCACCCTCCAGCGGGCTCGCGGCATACCCCAGCGCCAGTTTGGCGACGCCGGGCTGAGCGAAGGCCTGAAAGTCCGCCCCGTCAGCGACCTTCACCAAACCGTATTCGGCCTGCCAAAACCGGCCGATCAGGCCATAGACCAACGCGGTTTCATCCTGCTCAAGCAGGCAAAAGTTATGCAGGCCAAACGGCGGAGGACGGGGCTTATCGCGTGGCATCAGCCGCGCGGGCAATTCGCGCAGCGCTATCATGCTGCGGAAAAAACGATCGCGCTTGGGATCGTAAGCGGCCACGGCGTCCAACACCCGCGATTGCGGCGCGGTGATGACGATCGTATGCCGCTCAGAGAACTGGTATTGCCCGAGGTATTTATTCAACAGCGTCATGTTGTTCATGCTCTCGCCATTCGTTATGCAGCAGGGCGAAACCGAATTCATCACCCCATGCGCCTTTGAAAAACACGTTTTGCCGCCAACAGGCCTCACGGCGAAAGCCCAGCTTGCTGAACAACGCGGCGGCGCGAAGATTACGCGCGTCTACCACGGCGGTAATGCGGTGTTTCGCCAGCGGCCCGAACAGCAGGGCGATGACGGCGCTTAGCGCCTCGCGCGCCTGTCCTTGCCGCTGATGAACCGGATCGAAGGTCACGCCCAGTTCAGCCTGACGCCCTTCATCGAAAAAATGCACCGCGACATCGCCCAGCAACGCGCCGTCCTCGCGGCGCTCGACCGCCAGTTGAAACCAGGTGTCATCACGGTTGAACGCGAGCCGCTGTTGCTGTGCGAAAAAGGCCTGCGCCTGCGCGGCGCTGTAGTCGCTCCAGCTTTGATAGCGCGCCACGTCAGGATGGTTGCGGTAGGCGGTAAAGTGGGGCAGATCGTCGGCGGTGAACGGACGCAAGATCAGTCTGGGGGTCAGCAGAGGCAAGTGGCGCATTATTTTTCCTTATCAGCGCATGAGGGCTACCGGCAGTGTAGCCCAGCGCCGAGAGGCGGGCTGCGTAAAATGAGCTGTGGTGGGGAGACGCAGCGGGAAATGCCGGCTCAGGCAAGCCGGCAAGCAATAAGGGGGTTAACGACGAGCGGCCGCCTGACGCAGGCGTTCGACCGGCGCCTGCTGAAAATCGAACGATGGCGCCTCGCGCTGCGTCAGCCCCTGGCGCACGATGGCCTTCACGGCCAGGCTGGCGGCGAGATCCTTCCCGGCGATCTGCTCGGCGATGCGCAGCGCTTCTTCCCGAGCCGAGCCCTCGCTGATGCGGGAAATGGCGCCGTGTGACAGGGCCTCCCGCGCACCGACGGTTCTGCCGGTCAGCAGCCAGTCAAGGGCGACATAGGGAGAAACTCGCGCCGGCAAGCGCGCGCATCCGCCTTGCGCGGCGACCAAGCCGAGCCCGGTTTCGGGGAAGCTGAAGCGCGCGTTCTGGCCGGCGACGATCAGATCACAAGCCAGGGCGAGCTCAAAGCCGCCCCCGTAAGCGATGCCGTCAACGGCGGCGATGATCACCTTGGCGATCTGCGCATGGATCAGTCCCCCGAATCCCTCCGGCGTGACGATGGGCAGTTCGCCCTGTCGGAACGCGGTGACATCCATGCCGGCGGAAAATACCGCCGGCTGACCGGCCAGGACGATCGCGCGTATCGTATCGTCATTATCCGCCTGCCGCAGGTAACTGCGGATCAACTTGGCCATCTGCAGGTTGATGGCGTTCTTTTTCTCCGGCCGATTGAGGGTGATGACCGCAACCTGCGCGCCATAACGTTCGTAAAGCACCGGCGGTGATTCACTCATCGCTGGCCTCCCCGCGGAAAAAGATCAGCGTCAGCAGCAGGGCGATGGCGCCGAGCGGCAGCGAGAACAGCGGCAAATAGTGGGCCGGCAACGCGTAGAGCGTCAGGCCGCCCAGCATGCCGCCCGCCGCGATGCCGGCGTACAGCACCGAGCTGTTGAGCGACACGGTCAGCGCGCCAAAACGCTTCGACAGCGACAACAGGTGATGTTGGATTGGCACCAGATACATCCAGCCGGTAATGCCCCAGATAAGAAAGATGGCCAACACCCACCACGGCGAGGTGACGTAAAAGGCCAGCAGGAACAGGGACAGCGTCTGGATCGCCACCGAAAACAGCAGCACGAATTTGCTGCCTAGGGCGTCGGTCAGCGCGCCGGAGGCAAAATTGCCGATCACCGCGCCAATGCCGAACACCAGCAGCGCCAAAGGCAGAATGGCTTCCGGGCCGAACTGGGTGTCTTTCAACAGCACGCTGACGTAGCTGTAAACAATGTGCTCCGAGCACACGGCGAAAAAGGTGATCAGCAGCGTGGTCAGCACCGCCTTTTGCCGCAGCGGGGCGAGCCGTTCTTTCAACGAATGTTTGCCCGGCGCCGCAATGGCGCGCAGCGCCAGCGACAGGCCGAGCAGCGCCACCGCCCCCAGCAGGGCGATGAACAGAAAGATGTCGCGCCAGCCGATCAGTTTGGCGAGAAAGGTACCAAACGGAATGCCGAGCGCAATAGCCAACGTCATACCGCCATAGACGATGGAAATGGCCAGGCCGCGACGCTTTTCCGCCACCAGCCCCACCGCAGCGGCGGCGGCCTGTGGCGTGTAACAGGCCGCCCCCAATGCCGCCAGCACTCTGCCAAACGAGATCTGCAGGTAGCTGGTGGCCCAGGCGCAGGCTAGGTTGCCGGCGATGAACAGCACCAGCGCCAACTGCAGGATATGCTTGCGGTTGACGTTGCCGAGCAGCCAGGCGGTGAGGGGGGCGAACAGCATATAAGCCAGCGCGAATATCGATATCAACTGCCCCGCTTGCGCGGGGCTGACGGCAAATGTCGCGGAAATGTCGCTGAGCACGCCGGCGACGATAAAGGCGTCGGTGCCGATGGCGAAGGTCCCGGTCGCCATCAGACACAGCGTGACCAGATGGCCGTTATAATCCGCTAACTTCATCCCGCCCTCCGCAGATCGTTCGCTGCCCAGACCCGTCCCAGCGCCGCCAGGAAGGTCTCCACGTCGGCATGGGAATGCGCCGAGGTCGGCGTCACCCGCAGCCGCTCGCTGCCCGCGGGCACCGTTGGTGCATTGACCGGCTGTACGTAGATATCATGCTCATCGAGCAGCACCTGGCTGATGTGTTTGTTGCGATGGGGATCGCCGACCCGCAGCGGCAGGATATGGCTGTCGGCCGACACCAGCGGGATGCCGGCGGCGCGCAGACCGGTCTTCAGGTGCTCGACGATCGCCAGCAGGTGCTTGCGTTGGGTGTCGTGCTCGAGGTTGTATTTAAAGCTGGCCAACGCGGCGGCCACCACCGGCGCCGGCGACGAGGTGCTGAAGACGAATGCCGGCGCCCAGCTGCGCACGGCTTCCACCACCGAACGGGGCGCGGCGATATAGCCGCCCGCCGCACCGTAAGACTTGCCGAACCCGCCCTGGATAATGGTGATTTTATCCAACAGGCCCAGCTGTTCGGCATAGCCCAGCCCCCGTTCGCCATACACGCCGGCCGAATGAATTTCGTCGAGATAGGTCAGCGCCTGATACTGTTCTGCCAGCGCCACAATCTGCGCCAGAGGAGCAAAGTCACCGTCCATGGAATACAGCGACTCAAAGGCGATCAGCTTTGGCCGCGCCGGATCGGCGGCCTGCAGCAGCTCGGCGAGGTGCGCCACGTCGTTATGGCGGAAGATTTTTTTCTCCGCCTTGCTGTAGCGAATCCCGTAAATCATCGAGGCGTGATTCAGTTCGTCAGAGAACACGATCAGATCGGGAATGGCGTCGCACAGGGTGGACAAGGTGGCGTCGTTGGCGCCGAAGCCGGTGGTGAACAGCAGCGCCGACTCTTTGCCGTAGGCGCTGGCCAGCAGCGTTTCCAGTTCAGTGTGATAGACCGAGGTGCCGGAAATGCTGCGGGCGCCGCAGGTGCCTAACCCGACTCGGTTAACCGCGTCGGTGGTGGCCAGCAGCACTTTGGGGTGGTGGCTCATGGCCAGATAGTCGTTTGAGCACCAGACGTTGAGACGGCGCTCGCCTTGTTGCCCGTGGCTGGTGGCCCAGGGTTTGTCCTGTACGCCGCGTTCAAGGTTGAGGAACTCGCGAAAACGCCCCTGCTTTTTGGTTTCCGCCAACTTTTCTTCAAGAATGTTCAGTACGCTCATAGCATGTTCCTTGTGTTAAACGGCTTTAAGGTTTAATGACAGGCCCTGACCGACGCCGACGCACATTGTGACCAATGCGTTGCTGGCCTGCCGATCGCGTAATTCCAGCGCCGCCGACAGCACCAGGCGCGCGCCGGACATTCCCAGCGGATGGCCGAGCGCGATGGCGCCGCCGTTTGGGTTGACGCGCGCGTCGCCGGCGTCGATGCGCCAGTGTTTCAGCGCCGCCAGAACCTGCGCGGCGAAGGCTTCGTTAATCTCGATGATGTCGAAGTCGTTCAAGGTGAACCCGCCGCGCTGCAGTAAGCGCTCGGTGGAGGCGATCGGCCCCAGCCCCATCAGCGCCGGCGCGACGCCGGCGGCCGCGCTGTCGCCGATCTCCGCCAGCGGTTGCCAGCCCTGGCGTTTCACGTAGCGTCCGGAGGCCAGCAGCAGCGCGGCGGCGCCGTCATTGATGCCGGAAGCGTTGCCGGCGGTGACCGAACCGCCGGCGGCGAAGGCCGGTTTCAGCGCCTGCAACTGCTGCAGCGTGCTGAGCCGGGGGAATTCGTCCTGTGCGAATATGCGGGTGGTTTTACGATCCGCCGGCACATCCACGGGCGTGATTTCCCGCGCCAATCGACCGCTGTCGATCGCCCAGCGGGCTTTTTGCTGCGAGCCCAACGCGAACAGATCCTGTTCCTCTCGCGAGATACTCTGCTGTTGGGCCACGTTTTCCGCCGTGATGCCCAGCGGATCGCTGCCGTAGCGTTCCGCCAGGCGCGGGTTGACAAAGCGCCATCCCAGCGTGGTGTCGTACAGTTTTACTCCCTTGTCGAACGGCGTTTCGCCCTTGCTCAGCACATAGGGCGCGCGGCTCATGCTTTCCACGCCGCCGGCCAGAATCAGTTCGCTGAGGCCGCTGCGGATTTTCGCCGCGGCGTAGATCACCGCATCCAACCCGGAGGCGCAAAGGCGGTTGAGGGTGATGGCCGGCACCGACTGATCCAACCCGGAAAGCAGCGTCGCCATGCGGGCGACGTTGCGGTTGTCTTCGCCGGACTGGTTGGCGCAGCCCAGCACCACTTCATCCAGATCCTGCTGCGCCGCCGGATGGCGCTGAAGCAGGCTGCGAATAATCGTCGCCGCCATATCATCGGGGCGGGTATGCGCCAGGCTGCCGCCATAGGCGCCGATCGCCGTGCGCGTGCCGTCGATCAGATAAACACCGTCATCTTTAATGCTCATCATGGATCCTTAAGGCGTGGTGGTCAGCGCCGGTTGGGCGGCGTGCAGAAGGGTGTAATGCGGCGCATAGCGCGCCGCGTGCAGCAATTGCGCCAGGTTGCTCAGCGTCGTCCTGACATTTTCCTCCCCGAGGTGAGTGAGCCAGCCGAAAATACCGTCGGCGTAGTTCACGCCGGCGACGGCGGCGACATCAATGTCTTCCCGGCTGCAGACGCCGCTTTCCACCATGATCACCGACTCGTTGATCAGGCTGCTGAGCACGCGGGCGACGATCAGGGCCGGGGAATCCTTGATAAATTCCACCTGCGGGATCGCGGTGTGCAGCAGGCGTAAAAACAGCGCCTTATTGGCCGCAGAGGCGTGGCGGCTATGCGCCGCCACCAGGTACGCCGTATCGCCGTAGTTCAGGGCGACATCGACGACAAAGGCGTCCGCCGCGGTCTGTTCGGCAAGCTGGTTTGCCGTGCGGCCATCGGTAACGCTGACGGTGAAAGCGTCATTGACCTGAATGGCGGCGCCCAAGCCCGGTAATGTCGGCCGTTGTTCCACGCGCAGCCGCGGCCATTGCAGGGCGGCCCGCTGCTGTAGCAGGGTAAAGAGAGGATGTTCACCGTAAATGCGTAGCGCCTCGACCTCCGCATCGACGGCGGCCGCAAGCGGCGGGGGAGATTCTTCGGCGGAAAAATAGGAGCGGCCGTTCTTTTTGCCCAACAGACCGGCATCGACCAGCGAGCGCTGCAGATGGCCCGGGGTATAGCGCGGATCGTACTGCATGTCCTGCCAAATTTGCCGGCTGACCTGATAGTTGATGTCCTGACCGATAAAATCGGTCAGCTCGAGCGGCCCCATGCGAAAGTGTCCGCCGGCTTTGAGGGCGCGGTCGATCTGCGGCGCACGCGCCACGTGTTCTTCCAACAGGCGGAACCCTTCCAGATAGTAGGGGCGGGCCATACGGTTGACGATAAATCCCGGCGTGGCCTGGCAGACGACATCGCGTTTCCCCAACGCCGCCACCAGTTGACGGCAACGTTCGGTGGTGACCTGTGCGGTAAAATAGGCCGGAATGATTTCAATCAGCTTCATCAGCGGCGCGGGGTTGAAAAAGTGCAAACCGATAAAGCGTTCGCTGTGCGTCACCGCCGTCGCCAGCTTATTAAGCGACAGTGAGGAGGTATTGGTGGCGATCAGCGTGTCGGGCTTGACCGTCGCGGCGATGGCCGCCAGCACTTCGAGTTTGGCTTGCTCATGCTCTGCGATGGTTTCGATCACCAGATCGCTGTCGGCGATGGCCCCAAATTCCGTGGAGAACGTCAGATTAGCCAGCACCGCGTCTTTGTCCTGCAGCGCGAGCTTGCCCTGTTCCACCTTTTTGTTCAGGTCTTGCACGATAGCGTCGCGAGCTTGATTGAGGGTATTGCCGTTGCGATTATAAAGCACCGTACGAATGCTTTTTTGCGCCAAAAGATAAGCGATGCCTCTGCCCATCGTTCCCGCGCCGATAATCGCAGCCGATTGAATTGCCGCATTACTTTCTGCCATAGAAAATCCCCGTCACTGTATGCCATGCGAAATTCGCAAATGCTTATTATCTCTTTGGATTTACGGCGGCACCGGGTGCCTGTGAGGAAAGTAATTGGCGGTGTCTTGACTGTCTAACGGTAGAAATGACAGGTTTACCTGCAGACGGGGTTATGCTATTCGCGTAGTTTTGCGGCTCAGCCCAATAAAAAGGCTTATTCTGAGGGAAATAAACCGGGGAATAGCTTTTTTCGTTATAGCGTTCGTATTTTTTATTATATGAAACGGCTATTGGCGCCGGGCGGCGATATCCTATAGTGAGTCTGACCTATCGATAAATCGACATCGCTATTTGGAGAACCTGCGTTATGGATACCCGCACTCAACGGCTCATGGCGGAGGTGATTGGCAGTTTGACCGATCGCGAACGTTTTCTGACCCAACTGGGGCGCTGCGTCGAGGCGCTGGGTTTTGATTATTTCTCCTACATCGTTTTTTCCTGTTATCCGGCGAGCCGGCCAAAAATGCGGGTTGAAGGAACGTTTCCGGCGCGCTATCTCGAGGATTATCGGCGGCAGCGGGCGTATTTGCAGGATCCTGTCATCGAGCGAGCCCACCATTCCACGCTGCAATTCCAGTGGGACGAAAGTTTTTATCACGAGCGGCCGGCGCTTTGGCAGCGCATGTCGCAGTTTGGTCTGCACACCGGGTGGTCGCAATCGGTCAAGGATTGCTATGGCCGCCTGGGGATCCTGACTTTTGCCGGCAAGACGCTGCCGCAGCAAACGCCGCAGGCCGGCGCGGTGAATGAACTCTTTTTCCTTTGGCTGGCGCAAACCGCCCACAAAACGCTGCGTGAAGCGTTGATATCGGTGAACGACGAAGCGATAAAAGATGTGCTGACGCTGCGCGAGAAAGATATCTTGCGCTGGTGCAGCGAAGGCAAAACGGCGGAAGAGATCGCGCTGCTGATGGGGGTGAGTGAACGTACGATCAATTTCCATATCGGTAACTCGATTAAAAAACTTTCGGTCGCCAATAAGACCGCAGCCACCGCCAAAGCCGTTTATTTACAGCTGATTTAATTGCGAGAAATAAATAATTAATCGCCTATCAGTTAGCGGCGCGATGTTTATATTTTGTTAAATTAAGCATTGTCCTTATCAGTATTTACCTCCGATCACAAAAGCGTGATAAAGCGGTTCACCGCGCCCGTGCGCGGCAGTACTCTGTAGGCACCCGGTTTACATAGAAAGGATGTGATATGTACAAGACTATTTTAGTGCCGATAGATATTGAAGAGGATCTGTTGACCGAGCATGCGCTGAAGCATGTGGAATATTTGGCGAAGATGTCCGGCGCTAAAGTGCATTTTTTCCATGCGCTGCCGGATGCCTCGGCTTTTGTTACTGCCTATTCGTTCGGTCTCAAGGAGTTTGAGAATCAGGCGGAAGTGAAGGCGGTGGAGAAGCTGAAGAAAATCATGTCGGAAATCGATCTGCCGTTAGATCGCCTCAATTACACCGTCAGCTTTGGCTCTGCGCGCGATCAGGCGCTGGAACTGGCGGAAGAGATCGACGCCGATCTGATCATCATCGGTTCGCGTCGCCCGAGCGTGAAAACTTATCTGTTGGGCTCCAACGCCGCCGCCATCGTTCGCCATGCCAATATATCGGTGATGGTGGTTCGATAATCCTCCTTTAAGCCCGCCGTTTTCATGCGCGTTCTGCGGTCGCCGGTCGGCCGCAGAACGCAGGCTGCTTTATTGCCATCTCAGCCTGAGCTGCTACGATTTTAGCTGACGTTTTTTATGCCGACCGGGCCAGCGGCCTTGCGCATATTCTTTATTTCAGCCAGAAGAGGGGCAGCCATGCCATTAGAAGTCGATGGGATCATCAGAGGCGATCGAGGCAGTGAACCGAGCCATTGGCAACATACGCCAACCAAACCGCTTGTCACGCTGACCTGGCATCACACCATCCCCTGGAACTGTTTACGTAATGTCTGGAATGGTCTGGTGGCTGGCGAGCACTGGAACGCGCTCGACGAGTTTATGAATCTGATCGGTGTGCCTAACCGCGCCGAGGTGCTCAAACAGATCAAGAATGAAAATCTGCAGGATCGCGATGGGTTACATACCCTGGTGACCTGGCAAGGCTGGAATATCGTCGAGGGGCCGGGTAACGAATATCGCGCGCAGGGTGACGATCCCGGTGAAAATTTCGACGACTGGTCCGGCAAAGGCATGAGCACGAATCAGCAAGCGACGCTGCAGCAGGTCAAAGTGTTGTATCAGGTGATGGCGCCGCTGGGAAGCCGCGCGCTGGACGCCGCCAGACAGGCACCGAACATTACTGCGGAAGAAGCGAGCGTCTTGCAACGAACGATTAAACAGACCCGCCCAACGTTGCGCGGAAAGGAACCGATCCGGTGGCAAGAGGGCATGTGGCACAAAGTGCAACCTGGTAAAGAGGCGAAACATTTCGCCCAATGGGACAGCAAACCCGTATGGCGCAAGCGCCTGCACAGCGACTTGGCTCAGGCAGGCTAAACTTCGCCCCGCGCCGGATTGGCGGCGCGGGGGCATCAATTCGGCGCTAATCGCACAGCGCCGCTATCTCGTTATACAGCGTCCTGGGGATTTCCACGCCGTATTGTTCGCTGTGGCGTCGTTGCCGATAGCGCCGCTCGCCGGGAATGCGTGCGCCTTGCGCTTGCATGTCGGCAAACATCGCCTCCGCGCTGGCGAAATACCGCTCCTTATCCGCGCCGAGAAAACGCTCGGGATCCAACGCGATGATCAGTTCACCGCCGTAGGGCGATGAACCGGTGCCGTCGTCATAGGCCAGCGACTCTTTACTGGTCATGTCGCCGATCAGCGGCCCAGCCAACAATTCAACCATGGCCGCCAGCGCCGAGCCTTTATGGCCGCCGAAAGTCAGCATCGCGCCCTCCAACACGCTGGCGGCGTCGGTGGAGGGGTTGCCTGCCTTATCAATGCCCCAGCCTTCCGGCAGCGGGGTGCCGGCGCGGCGATGCAATTCGATTTCGCCGCGCGCCGCCGCGCTGGTGGCCATGTCGAACAAAAACGGCGGCCGAGCCGGGCGCGGCCAGCCGAAGGCGATGGGGTTGGTGCCGAATAGCGGGCGTGAGCCGCCGGCCGGCGTCACCCAGGCGTGGCTGGGCGTGCAGGCTAAGGCCACTAAACCCTGTTCGGTCAGCGGTTCGATGTCGGCCCACAGCGCGGAGAAATGCACGCAGCGGTTGATCGCCAGGGCGGCGATGCCGTTGGCGCGCACCTTATCGATAAAGGCCGGCAGAGCGGTGCGGTAGGCGAGCAGGGAAAAGGCGCCGCCGGCATCGGCGCGCAAGATGGCCGGCGCCTGGTCGAAGAGCCTGGGTTTCGCATCGGCAGAGACTTTGCCCGCCCGTAATGAGCGGACGCAGCCCAACAGCCGGTACAACCCGTGCGAAGCACAGCCGTCGCGCTCGCCCTGAATGACATTTTGCGCCACTGTCTCGGCATGCGCCTGATTGAAGCCGTTGCAGCGCAGTGCGCGTAGCGCCAGTTGATAAGCGTGTTCCAGCGACAAAACGTGCATGGTTGTCATTTCGATGTCCTCCCTGGGTCATTCTTCTTCATCGCCGATAAAATTGGCCTGGGGTAAACAGGTATAGGCGCCCCAGTAGTAAATCGCCAGCGCAATCACCGCCATGGTGAGGGTGTCCCACGGATGAGCAATAGCGCCGATGCCGCCGAAACTACTGAGGTAGGAAAGCGCGATCGTCAGCGCATAGAAGACGATTAGCCACAGCGAGGACCAAATTTGCTGCCTGAGGCTAACGGCGTGGGTCGGCACCTGATTCTTGAACAGGATGTAGATGAAGAACATCAGTATCTGCAAGCCGAGCAGCCAGGAGACGGTGTCCCAGCCGGACCAGAAGACGATCAGCGCCGAAATGATAAATGACAGCGGGCCGAGCACGCAGAAACCGCGCACCCGGAACGGACGCGGCATATCGGGCGCATTGCGCCGCAGCCCGGCGGCGGTGACCGGGGCGATGGCGTAACTCAGCACCAGCGCGGCGGACACCACGCCGATCAGCTTTTCCCACGATGGGAACGGCAGCGTCCAGAAGACCGAGAGGGCGAAGGTGAGCCACAACGCCGGGCGCGGGATACCGGATTTACCATCCACCCGGGTGAACAGTTTGAAGAAGGTGCCAGCGCGCGCCCACCCGTAGATCACGCGAGGCGTAGCGTTCATGTAGATGTTGCCGGTGCCGCTGGGCGAAACGATCGCGTCGCTGACCACCAGAAACGCCAGCCATCCCATGCCGAGCGTGATGGCGATATCGCGGAAAGGCAGGGAAAACTGTTGGCTGATGCCTGCCCAGCCGCCGCTCAGCATCTCGCTGGGGATACTGCCGAGAAACGCTATCTGCAGCAGCACATAGATGATGGTGGACAGCACTACCGACAGGATCAGCGCGATGGGAATGGTGCGCTGCGGTTTTTGCACCTCGCTGGCGACCGAAATGATCGGCGTCAGGCCGAGGTAGGCGAAGATGATGCCGCCGGCGGAAATGGCGGCTTCAACCCCGGCGGAGCCGAAGGGGGCAAAGCCCTGGCTGTGCAGGTTTTCCGGTTTGAAAAAGCTGAACAGCACCACGATCACCAACAGCGGCACCAGAAACTTCAGCACGCTGATGAGATTATTGGATTTGGCGAAGGTTTTGACGCTGTAGTAGTTGAGCGCGAAGAAAAAGCACAGCAGCGCCAACTGCACCAGCCAGCCGAGCGCTGTCGGATCGCCGGAACCCGGCTGGCTGAGGAGCGGGAACCAGGCGGCGGCGTACTGACGGGCGGCGACGACCTCGATAGCGATCAGACTGGAGAAGGCGATCAGCGTGATAAACCCCAGCAGATAGCCCATCAATTCGCCGTGCGAGAACACCGGATAGCGAATGATGCCGCCGGCGCGCGGCAGGGCGGCGCCCAGCTCGCAGTAGACGATGCCCAGCAGCAGCACCGCCAGGCCGCCGATCAGCCAGGAATAGATGCCGGCGGGGCCGGCGATGGAGGAGACATGGCTGGCGGCGAACAGCCAGCCTGAGCCGAATATGGCGCCCAGACCGATGAACGTCAGATCGGTGAGCGTAAGCTGCTTCTTGAATTTGCCTTGGGTTGTCATGGTATTACCCTTTTGTTATTGAGTGGCAGGCAGATGCGGCCGGGCTAATGTTGGGCAGGTGAAACTATGGGATCTCGGGTGTAAACGCCGTTCACCAGCCGCAGCAGGTTGAGCGGGTTGGCGTCCTGCAGCGGCGGCGGCAGCAGCGCCGCCGGGGTGTTTTGCAGGCAGACCGGCCGCAGGAAACGCTCGATGGCCAGCGTGCCTACCGAGGTGCCGCGTGCGTCGCTGGTCGCCGGATAAGGGCCCCCGTGCACCATGGCGTCGCACACCTCTACCCCGGTTGGATACCCGTTGAACAGCACCCGGCCGGCTTTGCGCGTCAGCAATGCCGTCAGCCCGGCGGCCATATCGAGATCGCCGTCTTCCGCCAGCAGCGTGACGGTCAGCTGGCCTTGCAACGCCGCCAGCGCCGCATGCAGCTGCGCTTCGTTATCTACCGTCACCAGCACGCTGGCCGGGCCGAAGACCTCTGTTTGCAGCAGCGGATCGGCCTGCAGCAGCAATGTTTCCTCCGCCTGATAAAGCTGCGCCGCTGCCCGGTGAGGCAGAATCTCGCGCCCCCCCGCCAGATGCCGTATGTGCGGATGGGTATCGAGCGCGGCCAGCCCGCGCCGGTAGTGCTCCAGCGTGCCGGCATTCAGCATCGGCTGTGGGGGGGTGGCGTCGACCAATGCGCTCATCGTCGCGACCAACCGTTCGAAGGCGACGCCGCGCAGCGCGACGATCACGCCGGGCTTGGTGCAAAACTGACCACAGCCGAGCGTGAAGGAGGAGACCAGTTCCTGCGCGATGTGCTGCCCGCGCCGAGCCAACGCCTGTGGCAGGATCACGACCGGGTTAATGCTCGACATCTCGGCGAAGACCGGGATCGGCTGGGGACGCTGCGCGGCCAGATCGAACAGCGCCCGGCCGCCTTGCAGTGAGCCGGTAAACCCCACGGCCTGAATCGCCGGATGCTGCACCAGCTCGGCTCCCACACGGTTGCCGAAGATCATGTTGAAGACGCCGGCGGGCATGCCCATACGTTCCCTTGCGCGCTCGATCGCCTGAGCGGTCAGCTCGGCGGTGATCATATGGCCGCTGTGTGCCTTGAACACGACCGGGCAGCCGGCGGCGAGCGCGGCGGCGGTATCACCGCCCGCGGTGGAAAACGCCAGCGGAAAGTTGCTGGCGCCGAACACCGCTACCGGACCGAGCGCCGTGCGATATTGACGCAGATCGGGACGCGGCAGAGGAGAACGCTGCGGCAACGCGCAGTCGATGCGCACGCCCTCGACGTCGCCGCGTCGCAGCAGCGTGGCGAACAGCCGCATCTGGCCGCTGGTTCTGGCGCGTTCGCCGCTTAACCGCGCCGGCGGCAGGGCGGTTTCCTGCATGGCGAAGGCGAAGAAGGTCTCATCCAACGCGTCCAGCTCCTCGGCGATGGCGTCGAGAAAACTCGCGCGTTGTTCGGCGCTGCATTGCGAATAGGGATCAAAGGCCGCCGCGGCGGCTTCGGCGGCGGCGGCGGTTTCTGCCGCCGTAGCCTGGTGGAAGCGGTAGCCGGTCGGCTGACCGTCGTCGGCGCGCAGGCTGAGCAGCGCCGCTTCTCCCGTAGCACGGCGCTGGCCGCCGATAAATTGTTGGCCGCTGATGGCGGTATCGCGAGCGTTGGGCATGGGTCCCCCTGGTAGAGAAAGTGCGCCGCCCGGCGTGGCCGGGCGGCGAAGGCGTTATAGGCCGACGTCCGGCAGCGCGGGACGAGTGGCCAGCGCTTTATCGATCACGGCGTTGATTTCGGAGAGCGTTTCCCCCTGCAGCGCCAGACGCGGCGGGCGAGTGACGGCGCTGCCACGGCCGACCCGCTGTTCGCACAGCTTGATGCATTGCACCAGATCGGGGCGGGCATCGAGATGCAGCAGCGGCATGAACCAGCTGTACAGCGCCAGCGCTTCCTCATAGCGTTTTTCCTTCGCCAGACGGAACAGGGTTTCCCCTTCGCGCGGGAAAGCGTTGGACATGCCAGAGATCCAGCCTTGCGCGCCGACGGCGATGCTCTCCAGCACCACATCATCCAACCCGGCGAACAGTACGAAGCGATCGCCGACTTCGTTGCGCAGATCGATAAAGCGGCGGGTGTCGCCCGACGAGTCTTTGAAACACACGATGTTCTCGCAGTCGACCAGTGAGGTCAGGATGTCGGGCGTGACGTCATTTTTGTAAATGGGAGGGTTGTTGTAGACCATGATCGGCAGATCGGTAGCGCCGGCGACGCTGCGAAAGTGCGCGGCGGTTTCGTGCGGTTTGGCGGAGTAGACCAGCGCCGGCATCACCATAATGCCGTCGACGCCGGCCTTTTGCGCTTCACGCGCCATGTTTTGCGCGAAGGCGGTGGTGAATTCGGCGATGCCGGCGATCACCGGCACTTGGCCGTCGGCGGCGTCCCTCGCCACTTCGATCACCGCCAGCTTTTCCTGTACCGTCATCGAGGTGTTTTCACCGACGGTGCCGCAGACGACCAGGCCGGAGACGCCGTCGCGCACCAGGTTTTTGATCACCGTATGCGTGGCGTCGAGGTCCAGAGAAAAATCGTTGCGGAACTGGGTCGTCACCGCCGGGAATACGCCGCTCCAGCTTAGGGTTTTATGGCTCATCGTGTTTGTCCTGTCGTCCGAAAGTGTTAATAAAAAGTGAATCTTTGGTGAGGCTCACCGACAGATTGACCGGTATTGCACAGGGAGGCTTGACGCTTTTCGCCGATTGCTGCGACGAAATTGGCACAATGGCGCCGGAAAGCGGGCATGCAGAAATCGGGCGCCGGTGCGCCATAAAGAATGATTTTTATGCGGTAAATCAGCGAATTAAGCGGAAAGCGTCAGGCGGAAATCGCGCGGCGTGGAACCGGTCATCGCTTTGAACTGACGGCTGAAGGCGCTGTGATCGGTATAGCCGCACTGCAGCGCGATGTCGGTGATCGGCAGCTCGCCCGCCAGCAGTTCCGTGGCCTTTTCCAGCCGCACTTTGTGGATCATCTGGCGCGGAGTGAGGTGGAAGATACGTTTGCAGTAGCGTTCTATCTGCGCCACCGATAACCCGGTCAACGCCGTCAGCTCCTCGAGCGCGATCGGCCGGGCGTAGTGGCGGCGGATGTATACGTCGATCGCGGCCAGCCGTTGGTAAGCCGGATGATTGGCTTTGGCCTCTTGCAGATCGTGTGAAATGCCCGCCATTCCGATGATTTTTCCCTGCGCGTCGTACAGCGCCAGCTTTTGCGTCAGGCACCAGCCGGTTTCACGGCCGTTGTACAGGTGCATTTCCAGCTGATCCTGGATCAGCACGCCGTGGCGCAATACCCGCAGATCTTGCTCGGTGTAGCCGGATCCGAGCTGCGCGGGGAAAACGTCGGCGGAGGTCTTGCCCAGCAGCGGCGCGACGGTCTTGAAGCCGCAGCGCCTGGCCAGCGTCAGGTTGGCCAACAGGTAGCGCGCCTGGGCGTCTTTGATAAAGAACACCACATTGGGAATCGCGTTCAGCAACGGCGCGATCAGCGCCAGCGTATTGAGCAGATCGCGCAGGTTGTTCGGACGCTGCTGCGCCAGCCCGTCGCACAGGCGCGACAAATGTTCGACGGCGAAAACGTCCTCCTGATCCGGCAGCTCCACCAGGGCAGGCGGTGAGGGAGAAATCTGATGTTGATGGTCTGAAATGGATCGCATAGCAGTCCCTTTTCGGTCGTTAGCCGGAAAAACAGGCGGCCAGGTTGGCGCTTTCGCATCAATATTAACTTTTTTGTAACGAATCAAGCGCTATTTCCGGCTGGCTACCAAATATGCGGATCGCCGCATACTTTTGCCGGACGGCGCGCGCCGGTTGCTTGAAAACTGCGGTATTTCTCGCTACGCGGTGGTCTAGCATGAAAGTAACGTAATGATAAATAAGTTATTGTTATGGTTGCGTTAAACGTATGCCCGTGATGGGCCAGGCTAGCCTGTCCTCATTGTGCTGATTTCTTCATTCGCCACGCCGAAACGCATCAAGCCGTCATGCGCGCATTCGTTCAGGCTAACGCTATTGGTAACATCTCATTAACCCTGGAGACGCCGATGGCACTTTCTGCGCATATCACCGCTTTGCGGGCGATCGATTCTCATACCGGCGGGGAGCCGACCCGGCTGATCGTCGAAGGCTTCCCCGACCTTGGCGAAGGCAGCATGGCGGAACGGCGGGCGCATTTCGCGCAACATTATGACGATTGGCGCTGCGCGGTGATGCTCGAACCCCGCGGCAATGACGTGTTGGTGGGGGCATTGCTGTGTCGGCCTTGTTCGCCGCAGGCTACCGCCGGGGTGATCTTTTTCAACAACACCGGCTATCTGGGCATGTGCGGCCACGGCACTATCGGGCTGATTGCTTCGTTGGCGCATCTCGGGCGCATCCGCGCCGGGCGTCATCTGATCGAGACCCCGGTCGGCCCGGTGAACGCCACGCTGCATGATGACGGCAGCGTTACCGTAGAGAACGTGGCGGCTTATCGTTATCGCCACCAGGTGCGAGTTGAGGTGGCCGGTTACGGCCCGGTGACGGGGGACATTGCCTGGGGGGGAAACTGGTTTTTTCTCATCGGCGAGTCGCCGTTGACCATCGATAAACACAATCTGGAGGCGCTGACCGCGTTCACCTGGGCGGTCCGGCAGGCGCTTGAACAGGCGGGCATTCGTGGCGAAGACGGCGGGGCGATCGACCATATCGAGCTGTTCGGTGACGATCCGCAGGCCGACAGCCGCAGCTTCGTGCTGTGCCCCGGCAAAGCCTACGATCGATCGCCGTGCGGCACCGGCACCAGCGCCAAGCTGGCGTGTCTGGCGGCGGACGGCAAACTGGCGCCCGATATGCACTGGCGCCAGGCCAGCGTTATCGGCAGCGAATTCCAGGCTTATTACCGCTGGAACGGCGAGCGCATCACCCCCTTTATTCGTGGGCAGGCTTATGTATGCGCCGATAGCCAACTGTTGCTCGACGAACGCGATCCTTTTGTCTGGGGCATACGCTGATGGGCGGCGGACGGGGAGTTGATGCCATCGTGGTGGGTGCCGGCATCATCGGCGCCGCCTGCGCCTGGCGGTTGGCGAGGGAGGGGTACCGCGTCTCGGTGGTGGACGACTGTCGCGCCGGCGCCACCGCCGCTGGCATGGGGCACCTGGTATGCATGGACGACAACCCGGCCGAGCTGGCGTTGAGCGCTTATTCGCTGCGGTTATGGCGTGAAGTGACGGGCCGGATGCCGCAAGCCTGCGCCTGGCGCGGCTGCGGAACGCTGTGGTTGGCGGAGCAAGCGAATGAAATGGCCATCGCCGAACAAAAGCGGGCGCGGCTGGCGGAGCAGGGCGTGGCGGCGGAACTGCTGACGGCGGAGCAGGTTGCCGCCATGGAGCCGATGCTGCGGCAGGGGCTCGCTGGTGGGCTGCGGGTGCCGGGCGACGGCATTTTGTATGCGCCGCAGGCGGCGCGTTGGCTGTTGGCCGACGCTGGCGTGGCGATCGATGTGGTGCAGGGTGAAGCGATCGCGCTGGACGAGGCGGCTGTGCGGTTGGCGGACGGCAGAGAGCTGGCGGCGCCGGTGGTCGTCTTGGCCTGCGGCCTGCGGGCCAATGATTTGTTATCGCAGCCGTTGCTGCGTGCCAAGAAGGGCCACCTGGCGATCACCGATCGTTATCCGCCGCGGGTGCGGCATCAGTTGGTGGAGCTGGGGTATGGCGCCAGCGCGCATGCCAGCGACGGCGCTTCCGTGGCGTTCAATGTGCAGGCGCGGCCCACCGGGCAATGGCTGATCGGTTCTTCCCGCCAGTTCGATTCCGTCGATTCGTCATTGGATATGCCGCTGCTGGCGGCGATGCTCATGCGCGCGCAGCATTTCTTGCCCACACTGGCGCAGCTGAACATCATTCGCTGTTGGACCGGGCTGCGCGCCGCCTCTGCCGATGGATTGCCGCTGTTGGGCGCACATCCGCGGCATACCTGGTTGTGGTTGGCGTTGGGGCACGAGGGGCTGGGCGTCACGACCGCCCTCGGCAGCGCCGCGCTGCTTGCTGCGCAGATCGGCCGGCAGGCGCCGGAGATTGATGATTCCCCGTATTTGGCGGCGCGGGCGTTTGCCGCCGAGGAGTTGTCCGTATGAAAGAGAGGCAAAACACGCTCGCGTTGAGCATCGATGGCAAACCCTACCGGGTGCCGGTTGGCATCAGCGTTGCCGCGGCGCTCAGTTTGTGCGGCGGGGATCATTGCCGGTTGTCGATTTCACGCCAGCCGCGCGCACCATTTTGCGGCATGGGCGTTTGTCAGGAGTGCCGGGTAACCATTAACGGTCTGCGCCGCCTGGCGTGCCAGACGTTGTGCCAATCCGGCATGCGGATTGAGAGGAGCGATGATGAGTGACTTCGATTGCGAGGTGCTGATCGTCGGCGCCGGGCCGGCCGGCATGGCGGCAGCGCTGGCGGCGGCGGAAAACGAGGGGCAGATACGGGTGATCGATGATAATCCGCACCCCGGTGGGCAAATCTGGCGTGATGGGCCGCAGGTGGCTTTGCCTGAAGCGGCGAGACGATATCGGCAGGCGATGGCGGCGCGGGAAAATATTGTGCTGCACTCCGGCTGCAAGCTGGTGGCGCAGTGTGGCGCTAACCGATTGGCGTATGAAGACGCCGAAGGCTGCGGCGTGATTCGCTATCAAAAGCTGATTCTATGCAATGGCGCCCGTGAGCTGCTGCTGCCGTTTCCTGGCTGGACGTTGCCGGGAGTGAGCGGCGCCGGTGGTCTACAGGCGCAAATCAAGCAGGGGCTGGCGATCCGCGGTGAGCGGGTGGTGATAGCCGGCAGCGGTCCGTTGCTGTTGGCGGTGGCGAAAAGTGTGAAACAGGCCGGTGGCGAGGTCGTGCTGGTCGCGGAACAGGCGGCGCTGCGGCGATTGGCGGCATTCGCCGGCGGCCTGTGGCGTTGGCCGCCCAAGCTGCGTCAGTCGTTTTCTCTGATTCAGCCTCATTACCGTGCCGATAGCCGAGTATTGGCGGCATTGGGGCAAGAGCGCTTGACGTCAGTGCGCGTCGGCAACGGCGGGCGGGAAAGTACGGTGGCCTGCGACAGGCTGGCCTGCGGCTTCGGTTTGGTGGCGAATATTGAACTGGCGATGCTGCTGGGATGCCGGATCGCACACGACGCCGTCGCGGTGGATTATTGGCAGCAAACCAGCCAGGCGCAAATTTATGCCGCCGGGGAGTGTACCGGTATCGGCGGCAGTGAACTGGCGCTCACCACCGGCGCCATCGCCGGTTATGCCGCCACCGGGCAAAAGGCAAAAGCCGAATCCCTGACGGCGCAGCGGCGGCGATGGCGGTGTTTCGCCACGTCGACAGCGGCCGCTTTTGCGCTTGATGAACGCATGAGTTATCTGGCCAAACCGCAGACGCTGCTGTGCCGCTGCGAAGACGTCACGCTGGAACAGGTATGCCATCAACCTGACTGGAACACGGCCAAGCTGAGCAGCCGCTGTGGTATGGGAGCCTGTCAGGGCAAGGTTTGCGCGACGGCGGCGCGGCACCTGTTGGGGTGGCCTTTGCCGCCGCCACGCGCCCCTTTAACGCCGGTGCGGACGGAAACGCTGGTTGCTCTGGGAAGGCATTGCAGCGACGACGATAATTGATGGGGCATCGCGGCAGTGGCGTTTCAGTCCAAATCGATTTCGCTGTATCACCACTGCGGCCAATAGTAGGTTTTCTCTCGCCAGCCCTTGCCGTACATACAAGCCTCGATGGTGGCGTTTCGGGCTGACTGATTGCGATCGGTCTGTACCGTTTTGATCGACGGCTCTTTGTCATAGCGATATCCCGATGGACAATCTTTCTTATTCTTCTCGCAAGGGATGTATTTGTTTTCGTAGCTGAACTCTACGTCCCGCACGACGTCTGGCGGGAAGCGATCGTAGCCCCGACTGCGGCATTCGGCATATTCGGCATTTCGGGTGCTCTCAACTGCGCCGGGTCTTTCCCATTGGGTACAGGCAGTCATCATCAATAACGGCAAAACAATCAAACAACGGTAATTCTTCATGGTGTCCCTAACTCTTCCTCTATCCAGGTGATCACTGACTAGGAATCTTCCCAACCAGCGATGCGAAAAAGTGTAATCAACTGACGACACAATTGGAAATGATAATGGTTATTGTTTAGGTGTGATTGAGGCAACGGCACCCTGAAATGCGCCGTCGGCGATAGGGGAGAGGCTTACAAGGGGCAGATCTGACGATGAGAGTGTGTGGGCAGAGCGATTTTATATCTTTTCTCTTTTTGCTGCATGGCTTGGTCATTATCTCAGCGTTATGAGAGGGAAGAACAGTATGCAAGCTAAGTATTTTCTTATCCTGTTTAAATGGAATTTTGAATTAAGATATTTACCCATGGCCAAGTTTTAATGCACGGTATTAATGCTCTATTTTTTTATTTCTGTTTTTTTATTGTGCCTTTATTTTCGGAATTCTTCCATTAAATACTTTTTAGTTACAGGGAATTCATTTGCATTTTAAATTTGGATTTTTTAAATTCAGCTCAGATGAGGGATAACCGTTAGCGACAGGTTCAAAAAAGGAGTTTATTTTGTCTGGGATAAAGAAAACGCCTGAAATCCATGGCGGTTTACCTTCACCATCAGGGGATTATGATAATTTTAAGCACCTTTCCGATGTTGGCACCGTGTTGGGATATGGGCGAACTCGCTTTTATCAGTGGTGCCGCGGACGCGGATTTCTAACGCCGATGAATGTTCCTTCGCATGAAATGCTCAGTCTGGGATATATGGTGGCGGTGCTGTCAGAGACCGGTCATACCCGGGTTTACGTCACGCCGGATGGCTTCAGCTACGTCAGTGACGCGTTTGCGGCAGATATCCAACGCGGCATGGTAAAGTTTTAAATTTGTAAAAATCGCCTTTATTTCAAGGTCTTTAATACAGAATCTTCTTATCCGGAAAGACGCGCAGGGCGATAAGTGGGAAGTTATCCGATTTTTTCGTCTTTGCGACATGAAGGCTACTGACAGCAGCTATTCTCTTGTTACGATAAGCATTATTTTTTTCAGGAGCCAAGGATGAAGCATTACGCCGCGTTGTTGTTCGCCTCTGCACTGTTGACGGGATGTGCGACCCAAGCCGTACCACCGCAACAGGCTGAATTACCGCCCCCAAGCCGTCTGATGCTTTATCAGAATATCCCGGATACGCCATACGCCACGGTGGTGGTGGTGCGCGACAGTGGAATGCTGGCGGGTAGCTGCCGCACCGGCGTTTATGTGAATGGGGAGTTCGCCGCTTCGCTGGGCGCGAAAGAAAAAGCGGAGTTTCGCGTGCCGCCGGGCAATACTTCGGTGAGCATCGGGCAAGATATGATAGAGAACTCTCTGTGTATTTGGCGAGATACCAGCGGCAGCGTGCCGATGACGCTGCGCGCCGGTGAAAGCCGCTATCTGCGTATCGCCGGCGATCGGCAGAGAGGCTTCGTTTTGCAGGCAGGGCGGCCGTAACCGCCCAGGCAAGGGCGTTAACGTCCTTGCCACCATCCCCACAGCGTAATTAATAGCCACGCCGCCGCAATCCAGCACAGTACCGCCGCCCCCAGCGCTAACGACAGCCGCAGACTGTTAATCAGGAAATACAGCGAAATCAAATACACCAGATAGGGCAACACCGCCCACATGCCGAAAATCAGCGTCGTTTTCAGCGCCGCTATTGAACGTTCGCTGCCGACAACATAATGCGCAATCAAAGCGAAAGTGGGGAAGAGCGGGACTAAACCGGCGATATAATAGTTGCGCGTTTTGGCCAGCAGGCCGATCAGAACCACGACCAGCGCGCCTATCAGCGCTTTGACAAAGATGCCCATAACGGTCTCGGGTGTCGGGGGAAAGCCAACACACTGCCCGAAAGCCTGAGCAGAATCAATGGCGTATTGCGTAGTGCGGGGAAAAACAGACCCGCATGAATCGCGGGTCTGAGCGGCAACGTTTACTGGCGGTAAGCGTGCTTGATTTGCTGAATGCTGTTCTTGAAGATTTCCGCCTGAGTCGGATCTTCAATCTGGGCGATGAAACGTTCCATGTTGATGATGACTTTCCCGGCATCGGCCTGGCCGATCGACTTCAGGATCAGCGTCAGCGTGGCTTTGAGGCAGGCAACCTCGGTCGCCAAGATCTCCGGGTTTGCAGACGTAGTGAAATCAACGTTGCTCATTTTCTCTCCTGATTTTTGAGGCCGTAGCCTGATACAAGCTGCTTTAGCGCACCGCGCGCGGACTATAGGCAAGTTGCCCGCGCACGGCGGCGAATTTAACTGGGCGCGGAGTATAGCATAGCATGCGTCAGCCATCTGCACCGGGCTTGCTCTGGCGGCGCTGGTGGGTGAAGTTTGCTCATTGCACGTCCGGGTCATCCATTGTCGGCCAGTTATTTCGAGGCGGTTAACAAGTATTTGCCCGGCTCGTTATTGTTGAACAATCGGGGTTATTATAATTATTAGGGGCGGGTGGCACAGATTTTGCCGGCGTTGGTCGGTAATAATAGTTTTGTACGCCGGCTGTCAGGCTCGCGTTGGCCGCGGCTTTAAATATCAAATGATTACAAACAGCCAACAGCCGTGTTAATATTATTCATGTCGTGATTGCTTACACAGATTTCTCCCTCGCGGCATGATTGTCGCGCTATCCTGTGTCTGACGCAGCGCGACGAAATTATTTTCGTCGCTCGATCTTTTCCGACGTGACGATTTATCGGCGGCATAGACGGCTAAAATTGAAAAATCAGCTATGCTCCGCAAAGTTATTCGGAAGTATGTATTAATCTGTGTTCATTCTTGTCTGAAAAACAAGTAATATCTCTGGCGAAAACAGAGGCTGATTGCGTTACTCCCTTTTTTTGGAGAATTTTCCTTGATTAGCGTTCTTCTTGTTGATGACCACGAACTGGTGCGCGCAGGGATACGACGCATTCTTGAAGATATCAAAGGTATAAAAGTTGTCGGTGAGGCCCAGTGCGGTGAAGACGCCGTAAAATGGTGCCGTGGCAACGCTGTCGATATCGTGCTGATGGACATGAATATGCCGGGCATTGGCGGGCTGGAAGCCACGCGCAAGATTGTGCGTTATGCACCCGACGTCAAAGTCATCATGCTGACTATCCATACCGAAAATCCCTTGCCCGCGAAGGTGATGCAGGCGGGGGCCGCCGGCTACCTGAGCAAGGGCGCCGCGCCGCAGGAAGTGATTAACGCCTTGCGTTCCGTGCATGCGGGGCAGCGCTACATCGCGTCTGACATCGCCCAGCAAATGGCTCTGAGCCAGCTGGAGCCGCAGGCCGAAACGCCGTTCAGCTGCCTGTCTGAGCGCGAGCTGCAGATCATGTTGATGATCACCAAAGGCAAAAAAGTGAATGAGATCTCGGAGCAACTGAGTCTCAGCCCGAAAACGGTGAACAGTTACCGTTACCGTATGTTCAGCAAATTGAATATCAGCGGCGACGTCGAACTGACCCACCTGGCCATCCGACATGGATTGTTCAATGCGGAGACGTTGTTAAGCAGTGAATGACCGTTTTGATGCCAAAGCTTTCCTGAGTACCGTCACCAGCCAACCTGGCGTCTATCGTATGTATGACGCCACTGGCACGGTGATCTACGTCGGTAAAGCCAAAGACCTGAAAAAACGTCTCGCCAGCTATTTTCGGCAGCAGGTCAGCAGCCGTAAAACCGAAACGCTGGTTAAAAATATCGCGCAAATAGACGTAACGGTTACCCATACCGAAACAGAAGCGCTGTTGTTGGAACATAACTACATTAAATTGTACCAACCGCGATATAATGTTCTTTTGCGAGACGATAAATCTTATCCGCTGATTTTTCTCAGCGCCGATACCCATCCCCGTTTAGCGGTGCATCGTGGCGCCAAACACGCCAAGGGCGAATATTTCGGTCCTTTTCCCAACTCTTACGCCGTGCGCGAAACGCTGGCGCTGCTGCAGAAGCTGTTCCCGATCCGCCAGTGCGAAAACAGCGTGTATCGCAACCGTTCGCGCCCGTGTCTGCAGTATCAGATCGGCCGCTGCCTGGGCCCTTGCGTCGCCGGCCTGGTGAGTGAAGAAGAGTACCGGCAACAGGTGGACTACGTGCGGCTGTTTCTTTCGGGCAAAGATCAACAGGTGTTGCACCAGCTGATTGCCCGCATGGAAGAGGCCAGCAAGCTGCTCAATTTCGAAGAGGCGGCGCGCATACGCGATCAAATTCAGGCCGTGCGCCGCGTTACCGAGCGGCAGTTCGTGTCGGGCGACAGTGACGATCTGGATGTCATCGGCGTGGCGTTCGACGCCGGTATGGCATGCCTGCACGTGCTGTTCATCCGTCAGGGCAAGGTGTTGGGCAGCCGCAGCTATTTCCCTAAGGTGCCGGGCGGTACGGATATGAGCGAAGTGGTGCAGACTTTCGTCGGCCAATTTTACCTGCAGGGCAGCCAGGCGCGCACGCTGCCCGGCGAGATCCTGTTGGATTTCAGCTTGCCGGAAAAGGACCTGCTCGCAGAATCGCTCTCCGAGTTGGCGGGGCGCAAGATCCAAATTCAAAGCAAGCCGCGCGGCGACCGCGCCCGTTATCTGAAGCTGGCCCGCACCAACGCGGCAACGGCGTTGACGACCAAGCTTTCGCAACAGTCGACGATCCATCAGCGGCTGGCGGAATTGGCCAAAGTGCTGAATCTGGCGGAAATCAACCGTATGGAATGCTTCGACATCAGCCATACCATGGGCGAACAGACCGTAGCTTCGTGCGTGGTGTTCGACGGAAACGGCCCGGTGCGTTCGGAGTATCGGCGCTACAATATTAGCGGCATCACCCCCGGCGATGACTACGCGGCGATGACGCAGGTGCTGAAACGCCGTTACGGCAAAGCGCTGGAAGAGAAAAAAATCCCGGATGTCATTTTCATCGACGGCGGCAAAGGGCAGCTCGGCATGGCGATCGACGTGTTCAACTCGCTGAACGTCACCTGGGACAAGAATAAACCGTTGCTGATCGGCATCGCCAAAGGCGCCGATCGCAAGGCCGGGTTAGAAACGTTGTTCTTCGTGCCGGAAGGCGAAGGGATTTCGTTGCCACCGGATTCGCCGGCGCTGCATGTGATCCAACACATCCGCGATGATTCACATAATCATGCGATTACCGGTCACCGGCAGAGAAGGGCGAAAGTCAGAAATACCAGCGCACTGGAACTGATTGAGGGCGTAGGGCCGAAACGGCGCCAGGTGCTGTTGAAGTATATGGGCGGACTGCAACCTTTGTTGAACGCCAGCGTGGAGGAAATTGCAAAAGTGCCGGGTATTTCACAAGCATTGGCAGAAAAGATCTACAATGCATTGAAACACTGAGGGCAATGTAGCAACATACTCTTAATTTCCACTTTAGCCAGATAGTTACCGTAGCATTATGCAATTGAATATACCGACTTGGCTTACCCTGTTTCGCGTAGTTCTGATCCCATTCTTTGTGCTGGCGTTTTACCTGCCGTTCAGCTGGGCTCCGATGGTTTGCGCCGTTATCTTTGTGTTTGCCGCTGTCACCGACTGGTTTGACGGTTTCCTGGCGCGCCGCTGGAAACAAACGACGCGCTTCGGGGCGTTTTTGGATCCGGTCGCGGACAAAGTGATGGTGGCGGTAGCGCTGGTGCTGGTGGCGGAGCACTACCACAGCTGGTGGATCACGCTGCCGGCGGCCACCATGATCGCCCGCGAAATCATCATTTCGTCGCTGCGCGAGTGGATGGCGGAAATTGGCAAACGCAGCAGCGTGGCGGTGTCCTGGATCGGCAAAGTGAAGACCATGGCGCAGATGATGTCGCTGGTGGGCTTGCTGTGGCGCCCGGATCGCTCTGTGGAATATGTGGCGATCGGCTTGCTGTATATTGCGGCGGTGCTGACTTTCTGGTCGATGTTCCAATATTTGAACGCGGCGCGTAACGATTTGCTGGAACCGTGATCGATACGCTGCAAAAAGCGGCAAACGATCGTGGTGGGCCAACAATTTTATTGACTCATCACGTCAGGTAAGTAGAATGCATCGCATCAGACGACAACGATGAATTGCAAAAGATAGCAAAGAAATCAGTCAGTTCTGGTAATGCGGGAATAGCTCAGTTGGTAGAGCGCAACCTTGCCAAGGTTGAGGTCGCGAGTTCGAGCCTCGTTTCCCGCTCCAAATATTAGCCTGTTGAATCCCCCGTGATTCGGCAGGTAAGGAAAAGGGGCTTCGGCCCCTTTTTCGTTTTCTGCTTCTGCGCCATTCGGCGAAACCTTTCTTCATCTTCCCATATCGATTATTGACTCTTCTCACGTATCTTTCCTGTCGTTGTCATACTGTTGGATGCAGCCGTTAAACGGTGAAACAATAATTTGATACGTCCGGCGGTTCGCCATGCAAGAAGAAAATAACGCGGCGTATGACACCATCCGAGCACTCAGGCACAGCCGTGCTGCGCTGTCGCCTCGCCAAATAGCTGGGTTATCGGCAAAGCGAAGCGGTAGGTCGGTCTTTTGGAACCGGGTATAGGAGGATGTATGGAATCTGGTGCTTTAAAGCATCTGATAAGAACGGCGGCGGGATGTGCGCTGTTCTTCGGCCTGGTCGCCCCGCCGTTGGGGGGCGTGCTCATGTTTCTGCTGATGGCGTTCGGCAGCGGTGAGTGGGTGGGAATAAGTCTTCTCGATGCCGGCGATTTGCTGGGCATGGCGGGGTTTATCGGCATTTTTTCTTATGCGCTCGGTTTTTTGCCGGCATGTTTGGCGGGGGCTATTGCCGGTATCGTCCATTCAGGCATTCGCCAATTGCGGTGGTTTCTGCTGTTGTGTGCGGTGGTGTCCGCCATTGCCCCCGGTTTGCTGAATGCCGATCAGCGTATTTTTGGCGCGATCGCGGTCTTACCGGGAATGTTCGCCGGGTTTTTATGGTGGCGTCGGAGATTGCGTGATGCCCCGACCGATGAGGTTTTGCACGATAGCCCTTCGCCATAAGCAAGCGAAAAGCCGGGGAGGGCCATTCCTGTCGAGAAAAAGAACCGTTTTGCCCGTGAATTCCTGAGCCGATGCATATAATATCAACATTCCGCTTGCCTTTTCGTTGGCATTGTGAACAGTGCGCCCACAAAATAAGCAGTTGAAAGCGTTAGAGAACTTTTTGCTATTTCGGGGGGTTGCCAAGGTGGGGGGTTTAGTCCATAATGCAGTCCATCGATTCGGCAGTAACGAAATAAATTACTTAAGAATCAGATGATTAGGATAAGCGATTTTATCATCGCAATCCCGAAGAACAAAACGAAGTGGGTGATTCACCGGCTTTGGCCTGAAAAGGCAAAACAGAATAAAGGCGCGTTAACAAAGCGGTTATGTAGCGGATTGCAAATCCGTCCAGTCCGGTTCGACTCCGGAACGCGCCTCCAACTTTCCCGAGCCCGGGTGGTGAAATCGGTAGACACAAGGGATTTAAAATCCCTCGGCTTATGGCTGTGCGGGTTCAAGTCCCGCCCCGGGTACCAGGGAACGAAAATACCGAATAATCAAAGCAATAAGTAGTAATGTCGTAGACCGCCGAGAGGCGGTTTTTTTGTGTCTGAAATTCGCATTACGCCTGCATTTTTTTCCTTTCTTGTCATGCCGCCACCCTGCCTGCAGGGAGCCCCGCAGGGCTACACACTACAGATCATAAGAAACCGAACGCCGCGGCGAGGATCCAGCCGAAGACGCAGGAGACGCTGACGCCGATCAGGCCGGGCAGAATAAAGCTGTGGTTGATCACGAAGCGGCCGATGCGGGTGGTGCCGGAGCGGTCGAACTGGATTGCCGCCAGATCGCTGGGGTAGGTTGGCAAAATATAGTAGCCATAGCAGGCCGGTGCCGAAGCGACGATATAGGCCGGGTTGACGCCGATTGCCAACGCCACCGGCACCAGTGCCGCCAGCGCGGCGGCCTGCGAGTTGACGAATTTCGACACCAGCAGCAGGATCAGCGCATAGGCCCAGGGATACTCTTTCACCAGCACACCCAGTGTGGCTTCGATCTGCGTCAGGTGCGCGCCGAACATGGTTTCCGCCATCCAGGCGACGCCATACACCGCCACGATGGCGATCATGCCGGAACGAAACACCTCGTTTTTAGAGATAGACGCCGGATTGGTGCGGGTAATGATGACAATCAACGCCCCAGCCATCAGCATACACATCTGGATCACCAGGACCATAGAGAGCGGCTTGCCGCCGAAGCTGGGCCGTAGATCGGAAAACGCCCCCAGCAACGCCACCAGGGCGATGGTGGCGAGGAAAATCCACATGGCGATCCAGTTGCTGCGCGGCAGTACCCGGTCCAGCAGGGTAGCGGCGTCGCCGTAGACGTAGCGATGGTTCTCCGGCACCGAGATGAATTTCTGGAACTCGGGATCTTTGTCCAGGTCTTTGCCGCGGAACCAACTGAAGATACCGATCGCCAGAATGCCGCACAGGGTGGAAGGAATGGTGATCGACAGCAGATCGAGGAATTCCAGATGGCGGCCATTGAAGGTGTAGCTGCTGAGCATCGCCACCAGTGAAACGACTGCCACCGAGACTGGGCTGGCGATAATGCCCATCTGCGCGCCGATCGAGCTGGCTGCCATTGGCCGTTCCGGGCGGATGTTATTTTTGATCGCCACGTCATAGATGATCGGCAAGATGGTGTACACCACATGGCCGGTGCCGCAAAGAATAGTGAGAATGCAGGTGACGAACGGCGCGATGATTGAGACATATCGCGGGTTGCGCCGCAGCATCCGCTCGGCGATCTGGAGCATGACGTCCAACCCGCCTGAGGCCTGCAGGGTGGCGGAGGCCGCCACCACCGCGATGATCACCAGCATCACGTCTACCGGCGGTTTGCCGGGCTGCAGGTGAAAGCCGAACACCAGAATCATCAAACCGATACCGCCCAGCAACCCCAGCGCAATGCCGCCTTTACGCGCCCCATACAGCAGGCATGCCAATATAACCGCTAATTGCAGAAAGAAATCCATGATAGATACGCCTTAATAATGTTGAACTTAACTGCGTTCAGTTTCCGGCGGCGTTTACAGCAGAAAGTTGTTTTAAATCTAAAGGCATTAATAAATTATGGTTATTGACCTTAAAGAGTGATGTCGGTCACATTCAAAGAACATAGAGAGCGTGCGGAAAGCGGCATCAGCACGAAAAAGCAAGCCAAGAGGTCAGACCTCTCCTATATGACGGATTTACCACCAGAGGAGAGAGTTATGGATCCGACAAAAATGACGGGGCTGGCGTTATTACAGGCAGCGATGGCCGGCAAAATTCCACCGGCTTCGATCGCTGAAACGGTGCCCATGAAACCGGCCGCGGTTGAAGAGGGATATATCCGCATCGTGGCGCGGGCCGACGAACGCCATCTTAACCCGCTGGGCGGCGTTCATGGCGGCTTCGCCGCCACGGTTTTGGACTCGGTGACCGGTTGCGCGGTGCACAGTACGCTGGGCGCAGGGACGGGTTATGGCACCGTCGATCTGCAGGTGAAAATGTTGCGCCCGGTGCCGAAGGAGATTGATCTGATCGCCGAGGGGCGTCTGGTCTATGCGTCGAAAAACGTCGCTTTCGCGGAAGGCACGCTCAAAACGGCGGAAGGAAAATTGCTGGCTTCGGCAACCGCCACTTGCTTTATCATTCGCTCTACCGAACAGCCGCCACAATAACCTGCCATTTATCAGGCCCCGGTTCTTCCATCCGGGGCCTGATGCATTTCTCTGTCGGCTGCACCGATCGCCGCGATACGGCTGCAGGCGCGATGCGTCATTGTGGTCTAGTATTCTTGGGTAAAAATTTATCGGGGTGAGTATGCAGCCGTATAAAGAGGTTGAGTTTGATCATGAGCTTTGTCTGGCGATCGGCAGAGCCGTATTGGACGTGGTAGCGCAAGGGGAAGAAACCAGCGCGACGTCGGTGATGAGTGCCATTGAGCGGGCGGTGGAACAGGGGCTGAACGACGACGACACCGCCGTTGCCGACGACGCGCTGGATTTGATGGCTCGTCTTATTCACGGCTGCGGATTTATTAATCTATCGGGTGAAGAGGAGACTTCCCATGCATTGGTTGAATTTCAAGCGCTACAAGAGTGACGTCGCCAAACAGGCCGTGCCGCCGCATCTGAATGCCGCTGAATTTGCGCGGCATTATGCCGATAAGCCGCAGGAGAATACGGAAGAGTATCTTTCGCTCAGCGGGGAGATGTGTTGGGATGCGGTGGTGCTGTGCGCCCACCGTTCCGGCGCGCTCAGTAAGGCGAAATACAAGCAGCTGTGGCTGACGGTGTTCGATAAGCAGTACAAACATTTCGTCAGCCCCGACGATACCGAGATCCGCACCATGGCGGATATGCTGCGCGCCCCGCAGGGATGTTTTATCGGGATATTCTCCATGCGCGACGCGGCCTCGCCCCGATTGCTGCATGCCATGATCGGCACCGGCGCGGGATTTGCCGCAGGCAATAAAAATCTTTGCATCGGCGTGGGAGGCGCGGTCGGCTGGGAGAATCTCAATCTGGCGCGCGATCTGCGCTGGCAGCCGGAAGGCGGTTTTCTACGCCAGGGCGACAGTGAAGTGCTGCGTATTTTTTATCGGCCTTTCCCCGCCTGAAACGGTCCGGACGCTTTTTAGGGTAAAAAAACCGCCGTTGGGCGGTTTTTTGCGTCTTATTTGAACCCGCCGCTGCGGATGAAGTCGAGACCGGCGGCGGTGATCCGCGTTTGGTGCGGATCGATATCATAGTTGTTCTCGTCGATGTCGCTCATCACGTAGGCCTGTATCAGCCCCTTGGTTTTGAGATAGGCGAAGGGATCTGCGAAGGCGTGCGGGCTGGTGGCGTCCTGCTTCCACAGTTCGTAAGTTTTCTCATCCAGCGTGCCGGGATGATTGGCGGCCAGTCGGGTCAGGATCTGATTGTAGAACACATAGTCGGTCATGATGCGGTCCTCTTTATCGCGAGCGACAGTCTCGGAAAATGACGTAACGTCTATCAATCATAGCCGATGTTTGCTCGCCGCCTGCGTTATCGCGAATCCAGGTTATCCACGCTGGCTTTCGAACCAGTGAAACAGGCGCGAAATGGTGAGGCTGAGATCGCCGATGTTGAAGAGCGCGCCGAGCCACAGGGTTAGCATAACCAGGATGCCGATGATGACGGGAAGATCCATTTTGCCCATGATAATGTTTTGCAGAGGTGACGGTGCCACAAGGGTAACACCGTTTCCCGGCAGGATAAAATGTGCCGCCGTTATTTCGATTGTGCCGCTGCGGAATGGCGAAGGCCGGCCATCAGGATGACCGGCCGGGTTTCAACAGCCTATCTTGCCGCCAAACGGTCAGGCATAGTGGCGGGCGATATGCTCGGCGGTGGCGATCGTCGTCACATTAGTGGCGACGGAGGGCACGTCGGGGAAAATGGAGGCGTCGACAACCCGAAGCCCGTGCACGCCGTGCACGCGGCCCTGAAGGTCAACGACCGCCTTCGGGTCGCCGGCATTCCCCATCGGCGCGGAGGAGGTCGGGTGATGATAGGTATCCAACGTCGCCGCCATCGAGGCCAGAATGGCCTCGTCGCTGTCTGCGGCAGGCGCAAGCTCGCTGTGGATAAGCGTAGACAGCGGAGCGGTTTGCCCTATTTTTCGCGCCAGTTTAACCCCCTCCAGCAAGCGAACACGGTCACTCTCTTGCGCCAGGAAGTTAAGGTCAATGTGAGGGGCTGCCATCGGATCGCGGCTTTCCAGCCAGATGCGTCCGGTGGATTGCGGCCGGGTCAGCGCCACCGCCAGGACAAAACCGACGCCGGTGGGGCTTTGGTCATGTGGGAACAGATGCGTCGCGGTAATGTGCAGATCGAGCTCCTCCGGTTCCGCCCGGCTGCTGCGGGTCCACAGCTTGGCGCCGATAACCGGCGATTGGCTGCCGATGACGTCGGGGCGGGCTGCGTAGGCATTGTAATAAAAGGGGTGATCGACCAGGTTTTCACCGACGGGCAAATCGGCGACGACGGGGATCCCCAGACGCTTCGACTGTTGCGCAGGCGCAATGCCGGATCGCATCAAAACGGCGGCGCTGCCGTAGGTTCCGGCGCTCAGGATCACTTCAGCGGCATGGATTTCTTCGCCACTGGCCAGGCGAACGCCGATCGCGCGCTGCCCGTCAAATATCACGCGGTCGACCAGCGTATCGGCACGCAGGATGAGATTGTCTCTGGCGCGCGTTTTCTCATCCAGATAGGCCATGCCGGTGTTAACGCGCACACCGTTGACGATATTCATCGGGTAGGGGCCGACGCCATTCGCTGAAGGGCCGTCAAAATCGTCGATGGCGTCATAGCCGTTGGCGCGCGTGGCGGCGACGAAAGCGCGTTGCATTGGCGTGATGTCATCCAATGTGAGTTGCACGACGGGGAAAGGACCGCTATCGCCATGGATTGCGCGGTCGTGCAGGCCATGACGAGTCTCCAGTTTTTTGAAGGAGGGCAGCAGATCCTGATAGCGCCATCCCGGCAGATCCCAGCGTTTGAAATCTTCCGGGCGGGCGCGGATCGCCACGGCGCCGTTGACGCCTGAACTGCCGCCCAGGACTTTACCGCGGATGGCGCCGATCGCGTGGCTGACATAGCCGGGTTCTGTCCGGTATCCCCATTCGAATTCCGGGTCGCCATTGGCGCCGAGCACGTCGCTGTTCGCGATGAGGCGCGGATAATCGTAGGGCGCGTAACTGTGTCCGGCCTCTATCAGCAGGACCCGGCGCGTTGGGTTTTCGCTGAGGCGAGCCGCCATCACCGCGCCGGCGGAACCGCCGCCGACGATGATCACGTCGAAGGTGGATGGCTCGCTGGCGCGTTGGGCCGGTTGTGTTTGCGCCGCCGACGCGGAACTCGATGCGCAAGCGCTGAGCGTGGCGGCGGCTGAAACGGCCAGCGTTTGGGATATCAGCTGACGGCGTGACAGGTCTTTCATGGCGTAGTCTCCAGAGCGGGCGGAAGGTGTGTTCTGCAGACTAAAACTCGGAGATAAAAGCGACAAGCGGGCGAAATTCGAACCTGCTGTTCGCGTTCTGCGAACCTTTCAGGTTGACGTCAGGAAAGGGGACAGCGCGGTTTCCCAACTGGGCGTATGGCCAATGTGCTCACTCAGAAAGTCCACCAGCGCCTTGATCTTGGGGGATGCGCGTTTTGAACGGCGATAGACGGCGGAAATGTCGCCGCCGTCGGGTGAATAGGCGGCCAGCACAATGCGCAGTTCCCCTGCGCGTATCGCATCGGCGGCGATAAATGCGGGCAGGATGGCGAGGCCCAAACCGGCTTTCGCCGCCGCCAGCAGGTGAAAAGCATTATCGGTGCGCAGGCGTTTGCCGATACGAAACGATCGGATCTCGCCTTCGATGGGGAGTTGCAGCATGCCGGTCGGCTCGCGGTGAATATACAGCAACCCCTGATGCTGTTGCAGGTGTTGCGGGTGCGTCGGCGTGCCTTGACGCGCAAGATAGGCTGGGCTGGCGCAAATCAAGTGACGGTTGACGCAGATGCGCTGCGCGATCAGGTCGGAATCCGCCAAGGCGCCGATACGGATGGCGACGTCGAAATTTTCCTGATTCAGATTGGCCAGGCGATCGCTGTACTCCACGTCCAGATTGAGGTTCGGGTATTGTTCCATAAAGGCGGATAATAGCGGCGCCAGATAGCGGATGCTGAACGCCATCGGCGCGGTTAACCGCAGTGGGCCCTGCAGTTGGCCGTGCAGTGTTCGCACCGACTCTTCGGCATCGCTCACTTCGCTTAATATGAGAACGGCGCGCTGATAGAACAGATGGCCGGCGTCGGTCAGCCCAAGCGTTTTCCCGCGTTCGAACAGCACAGTCCCAAGGCGCGTCTCCAACTGCTGGATGCGTCTGCTGACCACCGACTTGGTGGTGCCCAAGCGGCGGGCGGCGGCGCTGATGTTGGCGGCCTCGACCACGGCGATATAGGTCGCCATCTCCTGAAACTGATTCATTCATCTCTCCTTCGGCATCCGCCGGGTCAAGTTACCACTCTGTGCACGCCAGGCAAAAAAAACCACCCGGGCGGGTGGTTTTTGCTTGTCAGAGCGAATCAGTCCAGTTTGGGGTGCTGGTCGATCAGGATCTGTTTTTTCTTTTCCAGTTCGGCGATCTGCGCGTTGATGTCCTCGACTTTCTGTTCGATGTTGTCGTAGGTTTCCTGCAGCAGCTCTTTTGCCTCGGAGCGGTCAGAGGCGGCCGGCGTCGCGCCGCGTAGCGGCTTGTTGGCGGTTTCTTTCATGTACAGACCGGTGATAAGACCGATCACCGCAACAACCATCAGGTAGTAGGCCGGCATGTACAGGTTGCCGGTTGCTTCCACCAGCCAGGCGGCAACGGTCGGCGTCGCACCGGCGATCAGTACCGAAATGTTGAACGAAATCGCCAGCGCGCTGTAGCGAATGTGCGTCGGGAACATCGCCGGCAGGATGGAGGCCATCACCCCGGTGAAGGAGTTGAGCAGCACCGCCAGCACCAGCAGGCCGACGAAAATCAGGCCGATGACGTTGCTGTTGATCAGAATGAAGCACGGGATCGCCAACGCCAACAGGCCGATGCTGCCGCCGATGATAAACGGCTTACGGCCGATGCGGTCACTGGTCAGGCCGATCACCGGCTGCACGAACAGCATGCCGATCATGATGGCGATGATGATCAGAACGCCGTGATCTTCCGAGTAGTGCAGGTTATGCGACAGGTAGCTCGGCATGTAAGTCAGCAGCATGTAATAGGTCACGTTGGTGGAAATCACGATACCGACGCACACCAGCAAACTTTTCCAGTGTTTGGCCGCGATCTCTTTGAACGAGGTCTTTGGCGGATTCTCGATGGCGTTGCGATCCTCTTTCTCCATCTTGTCCACGTGCTGCTGGAACGCCGGGGTTTCTTCCAGCGCATGGCGCAAGTAGAGACCGATCAGGCCCAGCGGCGCGGCGATGAAGAACGGGATACGCCAGCCCCAGTCGAGGAAGTTGGCTTCGCCGACGATACTGGAGATCAGCACCACTACGCCTGCGCCCATCACAAAGCCGGCGATGGAGCCGAAGTCCAGCCAGCTGCCCATAAAGCCGCGTTTGCGGTCCGGTGAGTATTCGGCGACGAAGATCGCCGCACCGGAATATTCACCGCCGACGGAGAAGCCTTGCGCCAGTTTGGCCAGCAGCAGCAAGATCGGCGCCCAGATGCCGATCGACGCATAGGACGGGATCAGGCCGATACAGAAGGTGCTGACCGCCATGATGATAATGGTGACCGAGAGCACTTTTTGACGGCCGAACTTGTCGCCCATGGCGCCGAAGAACAGACCGCCGAGCGGACGCACCAGGAAGGGGACGGAGAAGGTCGCCAGTGCGGCGATCATTTGCACGCCGGGAGAGGCGCCGGGGAAGAAGACCTGGCCAAGCGCATAGGCGACAAAGCCGTATACGCCGAAGTCGAACCACTCCATTGCGTTGCCGAGGGCCGCGGCGGTAATGGCCTTCTTGAGTTTGCTGTCATCGATGATGGTGATGTCGTTAATGTGCATCGGTTTATGTCGTTTTTTTCTTAACTTCATATAATCATCCCTTAATGAATTATTCGTTGTTCGTGAAAGCGTAATCTCCGTTCACTGTTGTTTTCGAGTTATCAAATCGGCTAATCGAATCGCGGTTCAAGACGATTCATTATCCACATTTAAGTTGAGATGTGGATCACAAAATAGCGTCGCTCATGCCGATGTTATGTCATTTAGGTGACTAATTATTTTGCATCTATAGCTTAACGTTATATCTTGCGGCGATCAAATCCAGCAGTTTAACTTAAGTGTTTGCACCGATTTGGTGCGAGAATGGTCTGATAATTGTGCGATCTGGCGATTTTTCGGCTGATTGATGGTGTTTCCAGTATAGAGAATACGGGAGATAAAACAGGAAAAATTGATGTGTTCGCCGCTAAAAAAACGCCTGACCAGGTGGCCAGGCCGGTGAGATTACGGCGCCGATGAACCGCCGAATTCGAGATAGATTTTCGCCAGATTCTGGTACTGCGCGAAGCGGTTCTCATCCACCGCCAGTTCCGCCTGACGGCGTTGTTCCTGAGCGTTCAGCCAGTCGGTAATGGTGACGGCGCCCTGTCGGTAACGCACCTCGTTCAACCGCTCCGATTTACGCGCCAACGCCAATGAGGCGCGCAACTGCGTCTCCTGCGCCAGCAGCTGCGTGCGCAGTGACAGCGCGTTGTTCACATCGCCCATCGCTTTGTACAGCGCCTGCTTGAAGGCCAGAACTTGCTGTTCATAGTCGTTGCGGGCGATCTTGATCTCCACGCCCATTTGCCGCCACTGCAGGAACGGCAGCGTCAGGCCGGCGCTGAGGCTGCCCGTCGGGTTGCGCAGGAATTCCAGCAGCGCGCTGCTGCTGGCGCCCAGTGAACCGGTCAGGCTGAACGCGGGATAGTATTGCAGACGTTTTTCATCGACGTTGGCCAGGGCGGCGCGCAACCGCAGCTCTTGAGCGCTGAGATCCGGGCGACGGCTCAGGACGCTGGCGGGAATGCCGGTGTTGATCTGCGGCATCGCCGTCGTCGGCAGGCGCGCGGGCGCGATGGTGGCCTGGCCTGATGGCGCGCCCAGCAGCACCGCCTGTTCGTTCAGCGCCTGTTGACGATCGTGTTGTAACGCCACCAGGCTGCGTTCCTGCGTCAGCAAGTTTTGTTCCGCATTCACTACGTCCAGCGCCGAGATGCTGCCGGCCTGATAACGGGCGTTGGCCAGCCGCAGCGTCGTTTTGGCATAGGCGATGCTCGCCTGGCTGACGCTGATTTGTTGATTGAGAAAACCGATGCGCCAGTAGTTGGTGGCGGCGTCGGCCAACAGCTTCAGGCGCGCCGCCTGCAGATCCTGCACAGAAGCCTGGCTGCTCCACTCGGCCGCGTCGCGCTGGCGCGCCAGCTTGCCCCACAGATCGACCTCATAGCTGGTGGTGAGCGACGCGTTGCTGGTTTTATTCCACGCGGAGGACTCGGACAGCGGGCGATTAATGCCGCTGCCTAATGAGGCGCTGACGCCGGGCGCGGTGCTGATGCCGACGCGTTCTGCCTCGAGCCGCGCGCGGTAAACGCGCAGCGCGGCGGCGGCCAGATCGTTATTGCTCGCCATCACCTGTTGCAGCCAACGATCGAGCTCGGGATCGTGGAAATCGCGCCAGTCGAACGGCGTCGGCGCGGCGTTGTCGGCAGCGTATTGCCACCCCGCAGGATAGTTGACCTGTGGCGCCCGGTAGTCGCTTTTCAGGGCATTGCCGCAGCCGGCGGTGAGCAGGGCGGCGAGGCTTAACGCCAGGGGAGATAAAATTTTCATGGGTTACTCGCTGGCCAATGAAACGACCGGATCCATCCTTGCCGCTTTGCGGGCGGGGAGATAACCGAAGATCATGCCGATTAAGGTTGAACAGAAAAATGCCGTGGCGGCGGCTTGCCAGGAATAGATGGCGGTGAACATGCCGCCCGCCAGCGAGGTGAACAGCGACCCGGCGGCGAACGACAGCGCGATGCCCAAAGCGCCGCCGATCAGACAGACCAGCACCGCCTCTATCATGAACTGTTGCATGATGTCGCTGCGCCGCGCGCCGACCGCCATGCGCACGCCGATTTCGTGGGTGCGTTCGGTCACCGAGACCAGCATGATGTTCATCACGCCCAGGCTGCCGATCACCAGCGCGATGGACGCCACCATCAGGATCAGCAGGCTAAAAGTCATTGACGTGCGTTCGATGGACTTTCGGATTTTATCGAAGTTGTACAAACGGAAATCTTTTACGCCATGGCGTTGGGTCAACAGCTGTGTGATAGCGGTGACGGCCGATTCGCTGGCGACATTGTCCTTTAGCCGAACGGTGATGCCGCTGAGCGTCGGTTTGCCTACCATGCGATACATCACCGTGCTGTAGGGCATCCAAACAGTGATGCGATTGGGCGCGTAGTTGCGATTGCTTTTCGCCACACCGATCACCCGGGCCGGCACCGAGCCGAGAAACACGATCTGGCCGAGCGGCTCGACGCCGAAATCGCCGAACAGCGCCTGGCGCGCATTGTCGTCGATGATCACTTCCTGCAGCGCATTACGATCGTCGCGGAAAGTCACGCCTTGTAACAGCTCGACGCCGTTAACGCGGAAATAGTCGCGCCCGACGCCGGTGATCGAGGCGGTGGCGGATTTGCTGCGAAAACGGATGCTGTCGGAAGCGTCTACTTCCGGGCTGACGCTGTCGACGAAGCTTTGCTGCGCCAGCGCGTCGGCATCGGCCGGCACCAGGGTGCGGATGCTGTCGATGGCGTCGTCGAAGAAATCGCGGCCCGGATAGATGCTTACCACGTTAGTGCCGAGATCTTTGAGGTTTTCCAGCGTGCGCTGTTTGGCGCCTTCGCCCAGCGCCACTACCGTGACCACGGCGGCGATGCCGAAGATGATGCCGGTCATGGTCAGCGCGGTGCGCAGACGATGAGCGTTCATCGCTTTCAGCGCCATGTGCAGCGATTCGCGGGTGCGGTCGATCAGGCGTTGCCAGCCGCTTTGCCGGCTGCGGTTCGGCGGCGGCAACGATGGGCCGGACGCCGACTTGCGGCCGCTGTCAGCGATGATCTTGCCGTCTTGCAGTTCGATGACGCGCTGCGCATGTTGCGCCACTTTCATATCGTGGGTGACGATCACCACGGTATGGCCGCGCTGATTCAGTTCGCTCAGGATCGCCAGCACTTCCTGGCCGGATTGGGTGTCCAGCGCGCCGGTCGGTTCGTCCGCCAGGATGATCTCACCGCCGTTGATCAGGGAGCGGGCGATGCTGACGCGCTGCTGTTGGCCGCCGGAAAGCTGGCCGGGTTTGTGGTCTTCGCGTCCCTCAAGCCCCAACCGCGCCAGCAATTGCGCCGCCCGCTGCCGACGCTGATCGCGCCGGGCATTGGCGTAGATGGCCGGGATTTCGACGTTGCCCAGCGCGCTGAGATCGGGCATCAGGTGATAGCGCTGGAAGATAAAACCGATATGTTCGCGGCGCAGGCGGGCCAATTCGTCCGGCGACAGGTGGGCGGCGTTCTGGCCGCTGATGTAGTAATCGCCGCGATCCGGCACGTCGAGGCAGCCCATGATGTTCATCAGCGTCGATTTGCCGGAGCCGGAGGCGCCGATGATCGCCACCAGCTCGCCGGCGGCGATGGTCAGATCGATGTCTTTCAACACCGTTAACGCTTGACCGCCGTTGGTGTACGTTCGGCTGATGCCTTTTAGTTCGATGATCGCGTTCACAGGAAGATGCCATCCTCAGCCGATTTGGCGGCGGGCTGCGACAGCACCACGGTTTCACCGGCTTTCAGGCCGCTGAGGATCTGAATGTCGACATTGTTGGTGATGCCGGTGGTCACTTTGCGCGTTTCCAACCGCTGGTCCTGGGTCAGCACCTGCACCTGCGGCTCTTTGCCATCGATTTTATGCACCGCCTGGATCGGCACCAGCAGGGTGTTCTTCGCGTCGCCGAGCAGCAAGGACACCTGCGCGGTCATGGCGATGCGCAGGCGGTTTTCCGGGTTTGGCACGTCCAGCAGCGCGTTGTAATAGACCGAGGCGTTCGAGGTGCCGGAGCCGGAAGCGGAGCTGGTGCCGGCGAGCGAGTCGTCTTTCATCACCGATTCCGGTGCCAGCTCGATAGTGCGCAGCGTGGCGTCGTAGCGTTTATCCGGATCGGAGAAAATAGTGAAGTAAGCCTTTTGTCCCGGCGAAATGCGGGTGATGTCGGCTTCGGAGATCTGCGCCTTGATGGTCATCATATCCAGCCGCGCCAGCTTGACGATGGTCGGCGCACTTTGGCTGGAGTTGACCGTTTGTCCCTGCTGCGTGACCACGGCGATAACAATGCCGTCCATCGGCGCAACCACGCGGGTATAGCCCAGATCGATTTTTTTCTTCTCGACTTCGATCTGCGATTGCACCAACTGCGCATTGAGCGCCTGCAGATCGGCGCGAGTGGTGGCGAGCGAGGCTTCGGCGGTCTCGAAGTCTTCCCGAGAACTGGCTTCGTCGTTCAGCATGCGGCGCTGGCGTTTGAAACGCGACTCCGCCTGTTTCAGCAAGGCCTGTTTGGCTAACATATTGGCTTTGACTACGTTCAGCGCCGCTTCGGCGTTGCGCAGATCGTTGCGCTGTTGCAGATCGTCGATGTCGGCGATCGGTTGCCCTTTGGTGACGCGATCGCCCAGCTTGACCTTCAGCGATTTGACTTCGCCGGAGACGCGGGCGCCGACGTTGACGCGTTCGATGGCATCCAGCCGCCCGGTGGCCAGCACGGCGTTTTCGATATCGCCCAGGCGGGCCGGCGCGGTAACGTAATCCTGCTGCGGCGGGCGTTGCCAAAAGATGGCCAGCGCGACGGCGACGGCGATGAAAACGATGGCGGCGATCAACGCCAGACGGCGGGAGGGGAGTTTCAGTGATGACATACCCAGGTTTTCCATAACGATAAAAGCGGCGGTTCCAGTCTGCCATCATGGCAGCGCCAGCTTGAACTGGCGCTAAACGTGAGGCGCTTTCCCGCTGGAAAGGGGATAGTAAAGGCTTTCCCGTTAAAGATCACGGTGAGTTATTATCCGCCGGGTGTGCAACCGGCTGCGTTGGGCGTTATACTGGGTAAAAAACCAGTATTCATTCATCAGCAGGATAATGCCACCGCCATGATGCCAAACCGCCTCGAGCCAGAACTCGACATTTATCAATACCCGGAGCACCTGCGCGCCTGCCTGGCGCCGTTGCCTAAAGGGCCGGGCGTGTATGTGTTTCACGGTCAAAGCGAGAGCCTGCCGCTTTACATCGGTAAAAGCGTCAATATACGCAGCCGGGTGATGGCGCACTTCCGCGCGCAGGACGAGGCTAAAATGCTGCGCCAAACCCGACGCATCAGCTTTATCGAGACCGCCGGTGAGTTGGGCGCATTGCTGCTGGAGGCGCAGTTGATCAAACAACAACAGCCGTTGTTCAACAAACGTCTGCGGCGCTCGAAACAGCTGTGCGCGCTGCGCTTGCAGGCTGATGCGGTGACGATTGCTCACGCCAAAGAGATCGACTTCGCCGTCACGCCCCATCTCTACGGGCTGTTTGCCAATCGCCACGCCGCGCTGGAAAAGCTGCGCGCCATCGCCGACGAGCATCGTTTATGTTACGGCAAGCTGGGGATCGACAAGCTGCCGGCGGGGCGAGCCTGTTTCCGCTACAGCCTGCGCAAGTGCGCGGGCGCCTGCTGTGGCGTGGAGTCGGCGCAGGAGCATGCGCTGCGGCTCAGCGCGGCGCTTGAGCAGCTGCGTATCACCTGTTGGCCGTTCGCCGGGCGCGTGGCGCTGGAGGAGCAGGGCGAGACGCTGCGTCAGTACCATGTGATCCACAATTGGTTTTATCTGGGCTCGGTCGGCAATCTGGCGCAGGCGGAGCGGCTACAGAGCGCGGCCAGCCATTTCGACAGCGATGGCTACAAGATTTTGTGCAAGCCGCTTATCGCCGGCGATTACCCGATTATTGAGCTGCCATAAGGCCATAACGCTGGCGATAACCTAAGACTTATCCGTAAAATCAGGGCATTATGCTAAAAAAGCTTGAGTCCATAATGTTGTTATGGATAATAACGCCCCGAAGCGAAGGAACGCGCTATTAACTCAGTTGGCAGAGTGATTGGTTTTATAATGGCTTGTTTTGGCTTGAAAATTGATAGACGCGGGTTCGAGTCCTGCATAGCGCGCCAGCTTTCTTTCACTTCATCTCATCGCGCTTATCGTAAAGCGCACCCGGGTTGATTTGCACTATCGGCTCCTCGTTGGGATTTTCGGGTGTGCTTTACCGTAACCGCTGGCTTTCCTTCCTCTTTCTCTCTCGATCCTTTGCTAAACTGTAATCAGGCAGGCTTGCTGCCCGGCAACAGGAGGTCGATATGTCCCACTCCGAGCAACTGCAGGAACTCTTGCAACGCGTCGCCGCCCTCGAGGCGAGAGAGAAGGCGCTGACCGCCGCGTCCAACGCTTACCAGGCGATTATCACCACCATGTTGGGCAATATGGAGAAGACTGAACGTGATCGCATCATCGCGATGATCGATCAGGCCCATGAAATCGCCTACGCCCGCGCCATTCAACGCAGCAACGAACCGCAAAAGCAGAAAATCAAACAGGCCGACGACGTCGCCCAGCGCATGTTCATGTTTGCGCAAGGCAAAGCCGCTCAACCGCGCTGAAGCCGAACTATAACAGTTGCAGCCATTAAGTTGGTTAACTGATCTACCCGGCAAAACTGTACTTGTGTTACTTTTAGCGGTGAGATTTGATGGCAATGCTGTTTCCAGCATAAGGTTGTAACGATGGACGCGATTAAAAGCATCTTGGTTAAAGAGATTGAACAGATCAATCGGCGCGAAGGGCGCGACGGCAAGCCGCGCTTCAACAGCGAATTCGCCCGCACTCACCGCTATTTGTGCCTTGCCATGTTCGCCGGTTACTTCGCGGTGATCGCCGTGATGTATCAGGTGCCGTACATGGGGATGTATGCCTTCCTCGGCTTCACCGCCTTTGTGCTGTTCATGTTCGCCATGCTGCTGATAGAGATCCGGCCGGTCTACCGCTTTGAAGACATCGGGGTGCTGGATCTGCGGGTGTGCTATAACGGCGAGTGGTACTTCACCCGCGCGCTGTCGCCTTATGCGGTGCAGCAACTGCTGGATGAGCCGTCCATCGGCGCCGCGCTGAAACAGAAGATGAGAGTCATCATCGGCAACAAGGGCGAAATCGACTTCTACGACGTGTACGACATGGCCTACGGAAAAAAGCCTCAGGATGAGCCACCGCAGCTGGCGGCGGCAAACTGAAAGGTTTCCGGCCGGTGGCTTGTCGATTATACTCAGCGTTTGAACGCGAAGCAGAATGAGGACCAAGCGATGAGTGATGATATTTTCGATTTTGATATCGATGCCGAACTGGCGAAAGCCGAAGAAAAAGCGGCGCAGAAGGTAAAAGAGGTCCCTGAATTCCTCGAAGACGAAGCGGACTGCGAAGGTTGCAAGATCTGATCGCCTGACCCATAAAAAAACCGCCGCGGCGGTTTTTTTTATCTCTGAGCGTCCTCGGCATCAGTCCAGCATGAATCCCCAGATGAGGAACGCCGCCACCAGAATCAGGCAAAGCGCGGACACCGTCACCAGTATTTTCCCCAGAATGTCTTTTTCTTGTTCCCGCTGCGTCACGTTGAAATTATCCAATTAAAAGTCTATGGACCAAACCGGCGATGCTGAGATCGAGCGCCGCTACGCCCAGCGCCATGATCATCATCACCGAAAGAAATCGAGTCTTGCCGTTCACATCCCTAATCCCCGTTGGCGCCGCTGTTAAATTGTTTTTATATCAAACGGATATAATTCAGCGACGCCGTACTTCATGCATCATGATAGTGATTAAGAACGTTCTTAAGGCCAGAAGTTCCCTCATCTGATATCGCGGCCGCGTTAGTCGGTCACGATCCTGACGCCTATCTTGCTGACCTGATTGCCCTCCATTTCGGCAATGGTCCAGGTCAGGCCGTCCCACTCCACCTGGTCGCCGATCACCGGTTCACCGCCGATCAGCTGAATGACGAACTGCCCCAGCGTCTGTTGCTCGTCGACATCGTCTTGCAGATTGAGGCCATAAACCTGCGAGATGTCGCTTAAACGGGCGTCGGATTGCAGGATAAAGTCGCCGAAGAAGCGTTCGTCGAGCGTCACGGCCGGCGCTTGGCTAAACAGTTTGCCGAGGATCGGCAGATCGTGCTCATGGCCGATAACGCACAGGATATCGTTCTCGCGCAGCCGGGTACTGCCGCTAGGGTGCAGCAGCTCTTTGCCGCGGAACAGGGCGGCGATGCGGGTATTGGGCGGCATTTTCAGCTCGCGCAGCGCGGCATCGACGCACCAGTTTTCCGCCGAAAGCTGATACACAAACTGTTCCCACTGGTTTTCCGGGTGCACGTCCAGCCCAACGCGGGAGATCGGCGTCAGCGCCGGCGGCACGATCACCTTGGCCTTTTTGGCGGCGAACGACAGCGTGGTGCCTTGCAGCAGCAGGGAGACCAGCACCACGAAGAACGCCACGTTAAAGAACAGCTGGGCGTTGGGCAGCCCGGCCATCATCGGGAACACCGCCAGGATCACCGGTACCGCGCCGCGCAGGCCAACCCAGGAAATAAAGCCGCGTTCGCGCAGGGTAAAGCTGCGGAACGGCAGCAGGCCGATAAACACCGACAGCGGGCGTGCGAACAGGATCATCCACAGCGACAGCAGCAGGGCAGGGATGGCGATCGGCAACAGCTCATGCGGGTTGAGCAGCAGGCCGAGCACCAGGAACATGCCGATCTGGCTGAGCCATGCCAGGCCATCGAAGGTTTGCACGATGCCGTGACGGTTGCGAATTGGACGGTTGCCCAGCAGCAGGCCGCACAGGTACACCGCCAGAATGCCGCTGCCGTCCAGCGCGGTGGTCAGCGCGAAAATAAGAATGCCGCCGCTCACCGCCAGCAGCGGGTAGAGGCCGTCCGCCAGCTTGATGTGGTTAATCAGCGTCAGCAGCAGCCAGCCGCCGCCGAGACCGAAGACGATGCCCATGCCGAACTGCTGCATCAGATGCAGCGGGAAGGTCCAGCTCAGCGCGGTTTCACCGGCGGCGATCATCGCAATCAGCGTGATGGTGAGAAATACCGCCATAGGATCGTTGCTGCCGGACTCGATCTCCAGCGTGGCGCTGACGCGTTCGTTCAGGCCTTTGCCGCCCAGCAGCGAAAATACCGCGGCGGCGTCGGTAGAACCGATGATGGCGCCGATCAGCAACCCCTGCAACAGATCGAGATTGAACAGCCAGGCGGCGGCCATGCCGGTCAGCCCGGCGGTGATCACCACGCCGACGGTGGCGAGAGACAGTGCCGGCCACAGGGCCACGCGGAACGAGCTGACCCGGGTGCGCATGCCGCCGTCGAGCAGGATCACCGCCAACGCGAGGTTGCTGACCAGATAAGCGACCGGGTAATTGCTGAAGACGATGCCACCGGGGCCGTCAACGCCGGCCAGCATGCCGATCGCCAGGAAGATCACCAGGATCGGAATGCCGAGCCGGGAAGAAAATGAGCTGAGCAGAATGCTTGCCCCCACCAGCACGGCACCGATGACGAACAAGCTGTTAATGGTGCTGGCATCCAAAATATCGTTCTCCTGAGGCTGGGGGATAGGGGACTCTGCGCGTATTTCGATGATAACGTGTTTAGTGGGTAAAACGCCAAGGCTGATTGCGAAAACAATCGATCAATTATTACCCTTTGGTGCGATTAAACTAAGAAAGTGAGGGGAAGAGGTGAAGTTCTGCCTTTTATCCAACATTATCAGGCTGCTGTATTTCGGTTTTGGCAACAATGCCGGGTTTGCACGGCGGGAAAAACCATTAAGCCCGCGCAGGCAGGCTTAATGGTTTGCAGGCGCGGTAGGGTTAATGGTCGAGCGATTCCAGCGACCGTTTGATCAGCTCGGTGGCCAGTTTGCGTTCCGCTTCGGAAATGCCGTCGAGATTGAAGTTGGAGAGCTCAGCGACCAAAACGCTGCGTTCTTTACCGCTGATCGAAGCGTCCAGCGCGGACAGCAACCTGCTGAGGATCTTCAGCAGGGTGGCGTTTTCCGCTACGGCTTCCTGAGCCTGGGTATTTTTATCGGTCATTCAAAATCCTCTCTGTCGTGACGGAAGGGAGAGACAGGTAACGCCATCGAATCAATCAAGCGATCGCGCAGCCCTTCGGGGGTTGAGCCCAATCACTACCGTAAGGCAGGGATCCGGATTTCTACTTATGCATTGCAGTTATAACGGCCATGTTATCTATGCCGCCGTATCACTTTGCCTTAACGGACGACGTCAAGCTGAACAATGTGTGCTCTGCATGCAAACGACCAGTATAGGCTTTTTGCGCGGCGGTAATATGACAGAAAACCCCTGCAAACATTCAGGTTTACAGGGGCCAGGTTTATTGCGGCTTGCCGGAGAACAGGAAGCGCAGCACCGGGATGCGTTTGTGCAGCTCATATAAAGCGAAGGCCAGCGAGAACACAAACAGCAGGCCCAGCAAGAACCCCAACAGGTTGTTGCCGATATAAGGCGTCACGAAAGCGCCATATATCAGGGTCAACGGATGGTGCACCAGATATATAAACAGCGAGGCGTTGACCAGATAGGTGATGCGCGGCGAGTGATAATTCAGCAGGTTATGCCCGAAAGAGAACACCACATTGGTCATCAGGATCCCCATTAGGGTTTTGATCACCACTTCCAGCTCGAACATATAGCTGCTGTGCGCCAACAGTTTCTGGTTCAGCATATATGCGATAAACAGCAGCAGCGAGCCGAGCAGCGCCAGCGGCGAACGGCGCAGAAAAATCTCTTTAAGCCACACATACTTAAACGCATAGGCGCCGAGGATGAAGAACGGCAGGTAGAACATCGTCTCCATCACCACGAAATTGAACAGGCCATTGGATAATAGCTGTGGCGCGAAAATTAAAATAATACGGTGCGCGGCCGAATAGCATACCGCATAAATAAAGAAACACAGTGAGATGTTTCCTAATCCACGCATTCTGTTGATTAACGCTGGAATAGGCTCGCGTGTTTGACGCTTGATTTTGCGGAACAGATAAAAGCAGGCGAAGGTTAACAATGACAGGGTCAATAAGAACCACAGATGAGACACCAATTCCCAAACTGTTACATTTATTTTCTGATAGAGAGAAAACTCGTCCCAGCCGTTTAATTTATCGGTGAAATATTTCAGCATGAAAAATTGCGGCACCGTAATTAGCGGGATGGAGCTCAACAGCGGGATCGCCACCCGCTCCAGCCTGACCTTCAGCCACTGATGGCGCTCGTAACGCTCGTAGAGCATGTAGGAGAAGTAGCCGGAAATCACGAAGAACACCTGCATGCGGAAGGCGTGGATGAAGTCGTTCAGCACCGTGAGTGAGAAGGAGGGCGACGCGCTGTTCACCGCCCAGGCGTGGCTGGAATAAATCAGGGAAAGGTGAAACGGAATGCCGAGCAGCATCAAATAGGCTCGGATCGAATCGAGGAAAAACTCGCGCTGTTTGCTGCCTTTAGTCATAGATTACCGCTGGTGATTTAATCGGGTGCTCATTAACACGCTTAATAAGTCGTCAAACGTTAAATTGTTATCCGGAACCCTACTATAGCCCCTCGCATTTTTCCATAGCGTCTTGTTGCGCGGCTTGCTACGCTGGTGCTCCATCAGCTGCTTAAACAATGAGCCGTAAACATGAACCATCCATTTATCATGTTGTCGGAAAGCTGAGTAATCCATTAATATGGATTTAAATGATTTGAGCACACGAATAGGGGGGGATGTGCTAGTTAATATATTATCCGGACAACCACGCGCCGCGAGCGTTCGTTGGTTAGGTGCTACCGTATTGTTCACGCTGTTCAGTTCGCCGGCATGGGCCTTTTCTATTGATGATGTGGCCAAGCAGGCGCAGGATCTGGCTGCGAAAGGTTTCGAAGCCCCGAAGAGCAACCTTCCTTCTCAGTTCCGCGAGATGAAGTTCGCAGACTATCAGCAGATTCAGTTCAATCACGATAAAGCCTATTGGAGCAAGCTGAAAACCCCTTTCAAGCTTGAGTTTTATCATCAGGGGATGTATTTCGATACGCCGGTGAAAATCAACGAAGTCACCTCTACCAGCGTAAAACAGATCAAGTACAGCCCGGATTACTTCAACTTCGGCTCGGTCAAACACGATCCTGAATCAGTGAAGAACCTCGGCTTTGCCGGCTTCAAGGTGCTCTACCCGATCAACAGCGCCGACAAAAACGATGAGATTATGAGCCTGCTGGGCGCGAGCTATTTCCGCGTGGTGGGTAAAGGGCAGGTTTACGGGCTTTCCGCTCGTGGCCTGGCTATCGATACCGCTTTGCCTTCCGGCGAAGAGTTCCCGCGTTTCCGCGAATTCTGGGTTGAGCGTCCGAAGCAGGGCGACAAACACCTGGTGATCTACGCGCTGCTGGATTCCCCGCGCGCCACCGGCGCTTACCGTTTCACGGTGATCCCGGGCCGTGACACCACCGTGGACGTCGAGTCCAAAGTGTTCCTGCGCGATAAGGTGGGCAAATTGGGCCTGGCGCCGCTGACCAGCATGTTCCTGTTCGGCCCGAACCAGCCGTCGCCGACGCTGAACTACCGCCCGGCGCTGCACGATTCCAACGGTCTGTCTATCCATGCCGGCAACGGCGAGTGGATCTGGCGTCCGCTGAACAATCCTAAACACCTGTCCGTCAGCACCTATACCGTTGAGAATCCGAAAGGCTTCGGTCTGCTGCAGCGCGGTCGCAACTTCAAAGAGTACGAAGATCTGGACGATCGTTACGATCTGCGCCCGAGCGCCTGGATCGAACCGAAAGGCGACTGGGGCAAAGGCAAGGTCGAGCTGGTGGAGATCCCAACGGCGGATGAAACCAACGACAACATCGTCGCGTTCTGGACGCCGGATACCTTGCCGGAAGCCAAAAAACCGCTGACGCTGAGCTACCGTCTGAACTTCACCCGCGATGAAGACAAACTGCATTCGCAAGACATCGCCTATGTGGCACGGACCATGCGTTCGACCGGTGACGTGAAGCAGTCCAACCTGATCCGCGAGCCTGACGGCAGCGTCGCCTTCCTGGTCGATTTCGTCGGCCCGGTGCTGAAAGCGCTGGACGCCAATACGCCGGTCGCTTCTCAGATCAGCATCGGCGACAACGGTGAAATGGTAGAAAACAACGTCCGCTATAACCCAGTGACCAAAGGCTGGCGCCTGACGGTGCGTCTGAAAGTGAAAGACGACAAGAAGCCGGTAGAAATGCGCGCGGCGTTGGTCAATGGCGATAAGACACTGTCGGAAACCTGGAGCTATCAGCTACCTGCCAATGAATAAGCCTACTCAACCCGCCCAGGATTATCTTGCGGCGCTGCCTCTGACCGCCGAGCGGTCGGAGGCGCTTACCCCTAAAACGGCGGATGACGCTCAGGCTCTGGAGGCGCTCCATCGGCAGATGGGCGCCGCCGACGCCAACGTCAATAGCCTGTCGGCGGATGACGTGGCGCTGGCCTCGGTCAAACCGCGCATCGAAAGCGCCTGGCCGGATGCGGTCAGCGATGACGACTTCGATACCGACGCCGAAGGGCGCGCCATTCTGAAGGCGACGCCGCCGATCAAACGCACCACCATGTTCCCGGAAGCCTGGCGCACCAACCCGGTGGCGCGCTTCTGGGATTCTCTGCTGGGGCGGTCGCCGCACAATCGGCACGCCACCAAAGAGGAGGCCGAGGCCGAGAACCGCTGGCGTACCGTCGGCTCCATGCGCCGCTATGTGCTGCTGGTGCTGATGCTGGTGCAAACCGGCATCGCCACCTGGTATATGAAAACCATCTTGCCTTACCAGGGCTGGGCGCTGATCGATCCTATCGCCATGCTGGACCAGGATCTGATGCAGTCGGTGCTGCAGCTGCTGCCGTATGTGCTGCAAACCGGCATTCTGATCCTGTTCGCCGTGCTGTTCTGCTGGGTCTCGGCCGGTTTCTGGACCGCGCTGATGGGCTTCCTGCAGCTGCTGATCGGCAAGGACAAATACAGCATTTCCTCCACCATCAAGGGCGATGAGCCGATCAACCCGGCGCACCGCACCGCGCTGATCATGCCGATCTGCAACGAAGACGTCGAACGCGTGTTCGCCGGCCTGCGCGCGACCTATGAGTCCGTCGCCGCGACCGGTCAGCTGGAACACTTCGATATCTACGTGCTGAGCGACAGCTACGATCCGGACATCTGCGTGGCCGAGCAAAAGGCGTGGATGGAGCTGTGCCGCGATGTCGACGGCCACGGCCGCATCTTCTATCGCCGCCGTCGCCGCCGCGTCAAACGCAAGAGCGGCAACATCGACGACTTCTGCCGTCGCTGGGGCGGTGAGTACAGCTACATGGTGATCCTGGATGCCGACAGCGTGATGAGCGGCGAATGCCTCACCGGGCTGGTTCGCCTGATGGAAGCCAACCCGAACGCCGGCATCATCCAGTCCGCGCCGAAGGCGTCCGGCATGGATACCCTGTACGCGCGCGTGCAGCAGTTCGCTACTCGCGTTTACGGGCCACTGTTTACCGCCGGTCTGCATTTCTGGCAGCTGGGCGAGTCGCACTACTGGGGCCATAACGCCATCATCCGCGTGAAGCCGTTTATCGAGCACTGTGCGCTGGCGCCGCTGCCGGGCGAGGGCTCCTTCGCCGGTTCTATCTTGTCGCACGACTTCGTTGAAGCGGCGCTGATGCGCCGCGCCGGCTGGGGTGTGTGGATCGCTTACGATCTGCCGGGCAGTTACGAAGAGCTGCCGCCGAACCTGCTGGACGAGCTGAAACGCGACCGTCGCTGGTGCCACGGCAACCTGATGAACTTCCGCCTGTTCCTGGTGAAGGGCATGCACCCGGTGCACCGCGCGGTGTTCCTCACCGGCGTGATGTCCTACCTGTCGGCGCCGCTGTGGTTCATGTTCCTGGCGCTCTCCACCGCATTGCAGGTGGTGCATACCCTGATGGAGCCGCAATACTTCCTGCAGCCGCGGCAGCTGTTCCCGGTCTGGCCGCAGTGGCGGCCCGAGCTGGCGATAGCGCTGTTCTCCACCACGCTGGTGCTGCTGTTCCTGCCGAAGCTGCTCAGCATCGTGCTGATCTGGGCCAAGGGGGCGAAAGAGTATGGCGGCGCGTTCCGTTTGTTCATTTCGATGCTGATGGAAATGCTGTTCTCGGTGCTGTTGGCGCCGGTGCGCATGTTGTTCCATACCGTGTTCGTGGTGAGCGCCTTCCTCGGTTGGGAAGTGGTGTGGAATTCGCCACAGCGTGACGACGACGACACGCCGTGGGGCGAAGCGTTCCGCCGCCATGGCTCGCAGATGTTGCTGGGCCTGGTATGGGCCGGCGGCATGGCGTGGTTGGATCTGCGTTTCCTGTGGTGGCTGTCGCCAATCGTGTTCTCGCTGATCCTGTCGCCGTTCGTGTCGGTGCTGTCGAGCCGCGCGACGCTGGGCATGAAAAGCAAACGCGCCAAGCTGTTCCTGATCCCGGAAGAGTACAATCCGCCGCGTGAGCTGCTGGCGACGGAAGAGTACCTGCATCTCAACCGCAACCGGGCGTTGACCAACGGCTTTATGCACGCGGTGGTCAACCCGTCCTTCAACGCGTTGGCGACGGCGCTGGCGACGGCGCGTCACCACCTGCGCGCGACGCTCGATCGCAATCGCGAGGAGCGGGTAAACGAAGCGCTGCAGCTGGGGCCGGAGAAGCTGGTGAAGGGCAAGCGTCTGGAACTGCTGAGCGATCCGGTCACGCTGGCTCGTCTGCACCAGCGCGTCTGGCTGCTGCCGGAAGGCGCCGCCTGGCGTGAACACTACCAGCAGTTGCCGCACAACCCGCTGGCGCACCCAACGGGCCGGCGTTAATCGCTTAACGGAACGCTTAGACGGGGAATGCGCACGGCGCGTTCCCCGTTTTTTTTACCTTTTGCCTGAGCGCGCCGGTGCCGGTGAAAAAAGAGAACTGTGATAGACTGCGGCCGATGCGTTGTTCACTCGCGAAACAACCCCTTTCTCAGAGTCAATGTCGTGAAGCTCTCTTCCTACTTTCGCCTGGCCTGCGTGACGGCCGGCGTGATGGCCCTAACCGGCTGCGGCAGCATCATCAGCCGCACCGTGCCCGGCGCCGGGCACGGTCATCAGTATTATCCCGGCGTGCAGTGGGATCTGCGCGATACGCCCTGGCGCTACGTCACGGTGATAGACGTGCCGCTGTCGATGGTGGTGGACACCTTTATGCTGCCGTTCGATGCGCAGCATGGCCCCTACGAGTAACTTCGTTCAGCGGGTGGCGAACACCACCAACTGGTAGCCTTTCTGCCCGCAATGGAAAGGCGCCAGCGCCGTCATCCCCAGCCCTTGCACGTGAGCGGCCAACGAATGCGGATTGTCGTCGTCGATAAACAGTGCGCCCACGTCGTAATCATGGCGGGTGTGCGCTTTGACTGCGGCGTAGAGGCGCTTTAATACGCCTTTGCCGCGCCAGGCCATGCTGAGGCAGACCGGGCCGTAGAGAAATACCCGCTGCTCACGCAGCGGCCGTCCGGCGAATGAGTGCGTGGCGAGCGTCGCCAGCATCGCATCCACCACCGGCGGCCGCGGCTGCGCGTCGGCGGGCATCAGGCAAACGAACCCCGCCAGTTGGCCTTCCTGTTCCGCCACCCATATGCCGATGCCGCGGTTGATCGCCGTCAGCTGCGCCTCATTCATGCGCGATACGATAAATCCCTGCCGTTTTTGGCGCTCATCGAGCGCTTCCGGCACGTTTTCCGCCTGCAGTTGCAAAATGGCGGGGTAGTCGGTGGGGCGGGCCTGGCGAATGTTCATGCTGCCTCCTTGGCGTTCAAAGCGTCGTGCGGGTTAACGTTCATCCCACTCATCGGCGGCGGCCTGGCCTTCTTCGGTATCCAACGGCGGCTCGAGCTGGAAGTCGCCTTCCTCCCATTCGTACAGGGTGTTTTCGTCTATCCACTCGGCGGTGATTTCCACCTCGTCGTAGTCACCGTCGAAGATCGCCTGCGCCGCCGCACCGCTGCGCAGCGTCAGGCATTCCACCGCCTCGCCTTCTTCTTCGAAGAACTCCGCCTGCCACATCGTGTCGCCATCCTGCATCACGTACTTTTGCAGATTGAACTGCTGCGGCACCGGCGGTTCGTCACCGCCGCCGCCTTCGGCGGTGTCGAGAAACTCTTCGCGTGCGGCCTCGATGGCTTCTTCCAGGGTTGCATACAGGCTCATGTTCGCCTCCGTTGACAATGAGAGTAAAGCGTCCGGCGTGCTGCCGGCGCGGTGGGGGAAACGTCAAAACTAATTGTTGTCTCACTGGCGCAGGATGCAAATTTTTTTGTTGTCCGCTCTGCGACGACGGTTGTCCGCAAAGCGGGAGAAGCAGGCGCGGAGGCGGCAAATAATGACGGTATCGTTCACTCAGGCATCAGGAGAAGCCCATGTTAATCGACCCTTCAAGCAAATACCGACCGTTCCCGCCGGTGACGTTACCGGATCGCCAGTGGCCTTCGCGTACCCTGCGACAGGCGCCGCGCTGGTGCTCCAGCGATCTGCGCGACGGCAACCAGGCGCTGGCGGAGCCTATGGATAACGCGCGCAAGCGCGAGTTCTATCAGCTGCTGTTGCAGTGCGGTTTCAAAGAGATTGAGGTGGCTTTCCCTTCGGCGTCGCAAACGGACTTCGACTTTGTGCGCGCCCTGATCGACGAGCGGCTGATCCCGGACGATGTCACCATTCAGGTGCTGACGCAGTCGCGCGACGATCTGATCGACCGCACCTTCGAGGCGCTGCAGGGAGCGCCGCGGGCTATCGTGCATCTGTACAACGCCACGGCGCCGATGTTTCGCGACATCGTGTTCCGCCAGGATAAGGCGGCTACCGTGGCGCTGGCGGTGAACGGCGCGCGGCGCATTCGCCGGCATTGCGAGGCGCAGCCCGATACCGTCTGGTGCTTCGAATATTCGCCGGAAACCTTCTGCTTTACCGAATTGGCGTTCGCGCTGGAGATCTGCGAAGCGGTGGCGGATGTTTGGCAACCGGGGGCACAGCGGCCGATGATCATCAACCTGCCGGCGACGGTGGAAGTGAGTACGCCCAACGTGTATGCCGATCAGATCGAATGGTTCTGTCGCCACTTCAGCCGTCGCGCTGATGTGACGATCGGCGTGCACCCGCATAACGATCGCGGCACCGGCGTCGCCTGCGCCGAGCTGGCGCTGCTGGCCGGCGCCGATCGGGTCGAAGGCTGCCTGTTCGGCAACGGCGAGCGTACCGGCAACGTCGATCTGGTCACGTTGGCGTTGAATCTCTATACCCAGGGCGTGGCGCCGGGCCTGGACTTCAGCCGCCTGAAGCAGGTGGTGGAGGTGGTGGAACAGTGCAATCAGCTGCCGGTGCATCCTCGCCATCCTTATGCCGGCGAATTGGTGTTTACCGCCTTCTCCGGATCGCATCAGGATGCGATCAAGAAAGGCTTCGCCGCGCAACGGCAGCGGCAAGATGGCTGGTGGCAGGTGCCTTACCTGCCGCTCGATCCCGCCGATGTCGGCTGCAGCTATGAGGCGGTGATCCGGGTTAACAGCCAGTCCGGCAAAAGCGGCGCCGCCTGGCTGTTGGAGCAGAACCATGGGCTGGCGCTGCCGCGCGGTTTGCAGATTGATTTCAGCCAGGTGGTCCAGCGGGCGACCGACGGCAGCGGTAAGGAAATGAGCGTCGCGCAGCTGTGGCGCTTATTCCGCGACACTTACGGGCTGGTGGAGCAGCCGCGCTTGCAGCTGTTGAGCTATCAAACGGAAAGTCACGGCGTGGAAGCGTACAGTTTCAACGCGCGAGTCGCCTGGCAGGGGGAGCCTCTGCAGCTGCAGGGGGCCGGCAACGGCCTGCTTTCCAGCGCGGTGGATGCGCTGCGCCAACGCTTCGGTTTGCCGTTGGCTATCGAAGATTACCACGAGCATACGCTGGGGCATCAGAGCGACAGCCGAGCGGTGGCTTACATTCGCTGCGTTTTGCCGCACGGCGAGGCGAGCTACGGCGTTGGCATCGACGTCGACTCCGCCAGCGCTTCGCTGCAGGCGTTGTTCAACGTCGCCGGGCGCTATCTGGCGTCAACGTCGGCGCGGCCCGGCTGAAATAGTCGCTGGGCGCTACCCCCAGCACCCGGCGAAACATGGCGCTGAACGCGCTGGGGCTGTCATAGCCGAGATCCAGCGCCACTTCCAACACCGAACGTCCGATCGCCAGCGCGTTCAGCGCCGCCAGTAAACGGGCGCGTCGCACCCAATCGCCAAAACGCAGCCCGGTTTCTCGCTGGAAGCGCCGCGACAGGGTGCGTCCGCTGACATTGAGGCGTTCGGCCGCCTGTTCCAGCGTCCAGGGCTGCGCCAGCGTGGCCTGAATATGGCGGCACAGGGCGAGCAGCGAGGCCTCGCGCGGCTCGGGCAGGTGCAGCGGCAAGCTCGGCAGTACCCGTAATTCATCCAGAATCAACTCCATGATGCGCTCGTCGCGCCCGCCGCTGGGGTAGCCGGGCGCAATCTCCATCGCGCTGATAATCAGCTCGCGCAGCAGCGGCGACACCTGCACCACCTGGCACTGAGCCGGCAGATCGGCGCGCGCCAGCGGATCGATGAACAACGTCCTGGCCGCTACCTGGCCGGTGATGCGCAGACTGTGCACCACTTTCGCCGGTACCCAGACGCCGCGGCCGGGCGGCACCACCCAACTGCCGAGTCGGGTAGTGACCTGCACCACGCCGCTCAGGCTGTGGATCAGCTGCGCGCAGTTATGGTAGTGCTCCGGCTCGCTGTCGCCATGATGATAATCCCTGGCTAACGGCCGGACAGGCTGATCGGGCGGCAGAACGTCGTGAAAAAACAGCATCGCTGGCGCCCTCCGCGCGGCAAAAGGATAAGACCAAACAGCATGCCATGCGGCGTTATTTCACGCCAGCCTGTGGCTTTGTGTGTGAATACTTTATAAAATAATATTATATAATTTCATATATTGATGGAGGGGCAATGGATATTGACGCGATGCGTAAGGCGGCGGCGCAGGCCGGCGCGATGCTGCGCACCCTGGGCAACGAAGATCGGCTGCTGCTGCTGTGCCGGCTCAGTCAGGGCGAGATGGCGGTGAGCGAGCTGGCGCAGGCGCTGGATATCCGCCAGCCGACGCTGTCCCAGCAGCTTGGCGTGCTGCGGGAGGAAGGGTTGGTGTCCACCCGGCGCGCCGGCAAGCAGATTTACTATGCGGTGACCGATGCCAAAGCGCTGGCGCTGCTCCATACCCTGTATCAGCTCTATTGCCCACAACCGGAGAACCGCGATGACCATTGACTGGCAACACTTCACGCCTTATTCCGCGCTGGCGGGCGGGGCCATTATCGGCGGCGCGGTGGCGCTGCTGCTGCTGTTCAACGGCCGGATCGCCGGCATCAGCGGCATTACCGGCGGTGTATTGAGTGCCGGTGGCCAGGAGCGGGGCTGGCGCGCCGCATTTATTGGCGGGTTGCTGCTCTCTCCCTGGCTGTATGCTGCCGCTGCGGCTTTGCCGTCCGGTGAGATCGCGGTCGGCAACGGTGGGCTGGCGGCCGCAGGGCTGTTGGTGGGATTGGGCACTCGATTGGGCAGCGGTTGCACCAGCGGGCACGGCGTGTGCGGCGTCGCACGGTTGGCGCCGCGTTCGCTGGCCGCCACGGCGGTGTTTATGCTGCTGGGCTTTATGACCGTGTGGTTGATGCGCCACCTGGCGGGAGGTTGAGAATGCTTAAAACGCTGTTGGCGCTGCTGAGCGGCGTCATTTTTGGTCTGGGGCTGATCGTCGCCGGCATGGCCAATCCGGCCAAAGTGTTGGCGTTTCTCGACGTTACCGGAGCGTGGGATCCCTCGCTGGCGTTGGTGATGGCTGGTGCGATCGCGGTGGCGGCGCCGGCCTTCCTGTGGGCGAGGCGACGAGAGCGTAGCCTGTTGGGGGAAACGCTGCAGATCCCGGCCGCCGGGCGTCTGGATCGTCGTTTGCTGGCGGGCAGCGCGCTGTTCGGCATCGGCTGGGGCATCGCGGGTATTTGCCCCGGCCCAGCCTGGGTGTTGGCCGGGGCGGAGATAAGCCGGGTATGGCCGTTCCTGCTGGCAATGCTGGCGGGCATGGCGCTGTATGACGTTATCATGAGGAGGAGGAGGACATGTCGATAGCCAAAGCGGTGTTGCGCATCGCGCGCCCGACCGATCGGTTGCAAGAGATTGCTACGCTGTATTGCCGCGGGCTGGGGTTCGAAAAGCTGGGCGAGTTTGTCGATCATCAGGGGTTCGACGGCATGATGATCGGGCATCCGCAGCATGCCTACCATCTGGAGTTCACGCAGCATCGCGGGGTACGGGTCGGGCAGGCGCCGACGCAGGATCATCTGCTGGTATTTTATCTGCCGGATGAGAACGAATGGCGGGCCGCGTGTGAGCGGATGCGGGCGGCGGGATTCTTATCGGTCGCCGCCTATAATCCCTATTGGGATCGGGCGGGGCAAACCTTTGAAGATCCTGATGGCTACCGAGTGGTATTGCAGCATCAGGCCTGGCAAGCATAAAAAAACCGGCGCATCGAGCGCCGGTTTGCGAGATAAAACGGGCTATCCGTCAGGCGTTGGTCGCCGGTTTTTGCGCGCTCTTGGACTGGGTATTTTCCAGCATGCGGCGAATCGGCACGATCAGCACGATAAGCACGGCGGCGCAGATCAGCAACGCGACTGAGCAGCGGGCGAACAGATTTGGCAGCATATCCAGTTGGTCGGCCTTGACGTGACCGCCGATCAGACCGGCTGCCAGGTTGCCCAACGCGCTGGCGCAGAACCACAGCCCCATCATCTGACCGCGCATTCTCTCCGGCGCCAGCAGCGTCATTGTGGCCAGCCCGATCGGGCTCAGGCACAGTTCACCCAGCGTCAGCATCAGGATACTGCCCACCAGCCACATCGGCGATACGCCGGCGCCGCCATTGCTCAGCACATTCTGCGCGGCCAGCATCATCAGGCCAAAACCGCCGGCGGCGCACAGGATACCGATCACGAACTTGGTGATGCTGCTCGGACGCACGTTATTGCGCGCCAGCGCAGGCCAGGCCCAGCTGAAGACCGGTGCCAGCAGGATGATGAACAGGGCGTTGATCGACTGGAACCATACCGCCGGGATCTCGAAGTCGCCGATCATGCGATTGGTGTAATCGTTGGCGAACAGGTTAAACGAGGTCGGTTTCTGTTCAAACGCTGACCAGAAGAACGCGGCGGAGATCAGCAGGATGAAGCACACCAGCAGGCGTGCGCGCTCTTTGCGGCTCAGGCCGGCAAAGGCGAACAGATAGATGAAGTACAACGTGACCGACGCGGCGATGACGTACACCAGCACGCTGGCTACCTCAACCGGGTTGATGACGATGGTGCCCTGAGCGATCAGCACGATGACCGCAGCCAGGACTACCGCCAATGCCAGCAGCCAGGCGCCGACGCCTTTTTTCTTCGCGACCGGGCTGTTCCAGGTGGAATCCAGGCCCACTTCGCGGTCATAGCGTTTCATCGCCGGTACGGCGAACACCCGGAAAATCACCAGCGCCACCAGCATCCCGATACCGCCGATGCCGAAGCCCCAGTGCCAGCCGTGTGATTTGATCAGCCAGCCGGAGATCAACGGGGCGATGAACGAACCGATGTTGATGCCCATGTAGAACAGCGAGAAACCGCCGTCGCGGCGCGCATCGCCTTTCTTGTACAGCGTGCCGACCATCACCGAGATACAGGTCTTGAACAGGCCGGAACCGAGCACGATGAACATCAGGCCGATGAAGAACAGGTTGGTGCCCATCACCGCGGACAGGGCGATCGACAGGTGGCCGAGCGCGATCAGGATAGACCCGTACCAGACGGCCTTGCGTTGGCCGAGCCAATTGTCCGCCAGCCAGCCGCCCGGCAGTGCCGCCAGGTACATGCTGCCGGCGAAAATGCCGACGATCGCCGACGCGTTCTCACGCGCCAGACCCAGGCCGCCGTCGTACACGGTGGCGGCCATAAACAGGATCAGCAGCGGACGGATGCCGTAGAACGAAAAGCGTTCCCACATTTCGGTGAAGAACAGAGAACCCAGCGGATAGGGATGGCCGAAGAAGGTCCGGCTTTCTGACTTATTGACAGAGGATTGCATAACGATTTCCCAATAAAAAGGCGCTGCATGGCTGCAGCCCGTACTGTGGTTGTATGTGTATTTAATGAAGGCGATCCGCCCAATGCGGATTACCCGACAAAACCGTGGCTGCAACGCTGATAAACCGTGGAAAGCGTGCTGACCTTTTTTCACTTGGCCGATGGTTCACATCTGGCGTGATATTATTTAACCATTTGATAACTGGTCGTTGGTTTTGTCTAGTACCTGTATCCCATTTTTTAGACGAAAAGTCGACAAGCATCTCCTTTTCTGGTTTTTCTGTTGGTTGTGGTGGGAATATGATTGACAGCGGGTTTTATGCGCTGAAAGTTAATTAATTGTTGATAAACAAGATGTTGAGGTAAGAATGTTCCGAGTGGACCGAAAATTCGCAGGCCCGAAGGAAGCATTATTAAAAGTAGGGGAAACGCGGCGTTGATCCGGCCAATGGCGGAAATTGGCGATAAATGCAGCTATTGTTCTTCCTGCAGCGTGTCTTCCCGCATGTAGCCCGGCCGCCGCCGCAGACACCACCAGGAATAACCGGCGTTGAACAGCACCACCAGCGCGGTGACGCCGAAGACCGCGCGAAAACCGTAACCGGCGGAGACAGCGGCGCCGAGCAGCGGGCCGCTGACGTTGCCGACGTCGCGGAACGACTGGTTATAGCTGAAAATACGGCCGGCCACCTGATTGGTGCAGTTATAAATCAACAGCGTCTGTACCGCCGGCAGCAACGCGCCGTCGGCCGCCCCCAGCAGAAAACGCAGCACCCCGAGTTGCCACGGCGTTTGCACGAACGCCATCGGGATCAGCAGCAGCACCGAAACGATCAGCATGAACACCAGTATGCGTTCCGGGCCGATGCGATCGCCCAGCTTGCCCAGCCGCGGGGCGCTCATCAATGCCGCGACACCGGGCACCGAGGCGATCAGCCCGCTGATAAACGCCAGATTGTGGGTGGCGCCGGCCAAATCGCGCACATACAGCGTCAGGATCGGCGCGATCGAGCCGGTGGCGATCTGGATGATCATGGTGGTGACGAACAGGCTGAGCACCAGCTTCGGGTTTTTCAGCGAAGCGAACACCTGTTTTGCGTGCAGCATGTCGCGCTTTTGCACCGGGGTGAATTGTTCTTTGACATACAGCAGCGTCAGCACGAAGCAGACGAACAGCACCGCGGCGGTGATATAAAACACCGGGCGCAGGCCGTATAAATCGGCCAGCAGCCCCCCGAGCAGCGGGCCGATCAGCGCACCGCCGACGCCGCCGGTGGACAGGGTGCCGAGCGCCCAGCCGCTGCGGTTGCGCGGCACCTGGGTGGCGATCAGCGCGTTGGCGTTGGGAATGAACCCGCCGAGCAGCCCCAGCACCGCACGCAGTGCGAGAAACTGCCAGACCGTTTGCGCCATGCCCATCAGCGCCATGACGATCGCCATACCGAGCGCCGAACGCAGCAGCATCAGTTTGCGGCCGCGTCGATCGGCCAGGGCGCCCCAGAACGGTGCGGCGATAGCGGAAAACAGGAAGGTGATGCTGAACAGCAGACCGGACCACATGTTGAGCGCCTGATGGTCGGTAACGCCCAGCGTCTCTACGTACAGCGGCAGAAACGGCATCACCAGGCTGAAGGCGGCGCCGGTGAGAAAACATCCCAGCCAGGCGACGAAAAGATTGCGTTTCCAGTTAACGGGGTCTGCTGCCGAAGCCATAAATGTCCACTGCCGAAAGGTGACGCGTTTTGCCGGTGGCGAGATGATGGGGCAAAACGTGAAAGTTAGCGTGGTAAGTATGCGCCGCAGGCGCGGCGACGGCAAACGAGGGGACGCAGATAGGGCAAAAAATGAAATAAAGTTTTAAAAATGGCGTTTAAACCTTATTCCGCGCTTGGCGCGCGGAATTTACAGCGTTTTATAGTCCGGCCAGCGCCTCGAAACCGGCGGCGGTGGTGGTGGCGCTAAAGTCGGTGACCTCGTAGTGGGCCACGGCGTTGAACGGATCTTCGGCCAGGATGGCGTCCAGCCGAGCACGCTCAATGCCTTTGGCCAGGATCACGCCGCCGGTGCGGGGATTCTTGCGGCCGGAGGCGACGAAGGTGCCGTCCTGAAAATATTTCTTAAGCCAGGCGATGTGCCCGTCAAGGTGGCTGTCGACGTCGGCGATCGGGCGATGGTAGGTCAGGCTGACAATGTACATGGCGGCTCCAAGGGTGGCGGCAAAAGCATTACCATCCCACCCTCGCCGGCGATTCTCAAGGGGCGCGCAATAAAAAACCCGCCGGCGGCGGGTTTGCGTGATCAGTACAGCGAAGGCTCGCCTTCCGGGCGGGTCTTGAAGCGGCGGTGTAGCCACATGTATTGGTCCGGCGCCATCAGGATCTCTTTTTCCACCACTTTATTCATAAAGGCGGCGGCGTCGAGTTCGTTGTCCAGCGGGAAGTTTTCCACCGCCGGCTGCATGATCAGCTCATAGCCTTTGCCGTCCGGCAGGCGACGCGGGGTGAAGGGAATGATCGCCGGTTTGCCCATCCGCACCAGCACGTAGCTGCCGGTGGTGGTGGCGGCTTTATCCACCGCGAACAGCGGCACGAAAACGCTGCTGCGCGGGCCGTAGTCGTGATCCGGCGCATACCAGATGATATCGCCCTGTTTCAGGGCGCGGATCATGCCTTTGACGTCTTTACGATCCAGCATCGATTTGTTGGAACGCATCCGGCCCCAGGTTTGCAGCCAGTCCATCAGCTTGTTGTCGTGCGGGCGGTAAACGCCGATGCCCGGGTTGTGAATGCCAAAAATGCGTGCGCCCAGCTCCAGCGTCAAAAAGTGCAGGCCAATCAGCAACACGCCCTGATGGTTGTCGCGCGCTTTTTGAATGTGCTCCAGGCCGCTGACCTTGAACCAGCGCTCGATGCGCCAGTTCGGCCAGAACCACGCCATGCCGGTTTCAAACAACCCCATGCCGACCGATTCGAAATTCTTTACCACCAGCGCATCGCGTTCAGCCTGCGGCATGTCGGGAAAACAGAGTTCGAGGTTACGTTGGGCGATAACGACGCGCCGCTTGAGAAAGCGCATGGAAAATCGCCCGATCGAGGTGCCGAGCCAGTAGATGACGGGATAAGGCAGCAACACCAGCAGATACAGCAAGCCGATGCCTACCCAGGTCAGCCAGTAGCGCGGGTGCAGTAAGGAGCGATTGAAAGTAGGAACTTGAGTCATGGGTTCTCTGTTTTAATACGGTTGTTTAAGTGTAATGACAGAGTCATAGCATGGTCTGACGGCCGGGTGGGCTCGGTCGCTAGGTTCGTTTCTGCCGATTGTTTGCGACTATTGTGGCATTTTTCTGACGATCCGGGAAAACACAACGCATTAAAATCCCTTTTTGGGCGTTAAATATGCATCGAATGCCGAATTTTTCCACAATGTTTCCTGCCAAAAGCCCATGGCGATATCATTATCAGGAAGGTCAATACGGTGGCATCCGGGATGAGTGCGCGATGCAGGTATGCGTACGCGAGCGCCAGGGCTGCGCGGCGGCGGTTTTTCGGGTATGATGTGCGCCGCGCGCGGGCCGGCTGGCTGCGCGCGGTAATCAGTCACCTCTCGAAAGACAGGAAAGTACACCATGCCAGTGTTACATAACCGAATTTCTAATGAGGAACTGAAGGCGCGCATGCTGGCGGAAACCGAGCCGCGCACCACAGTTTCTTTTTACAAATACTTCTCCATCGACGATCCCAAGGCGTTTCGCGACAGCCTGTACGTTCAGTTCGAAAAACTGAAGGTGTTCGGCCGCATCTACGTGGCGAAAGAGGGCATCAACGCGCAGATCAGCGTGCCGCAGCATAACTTCGACGCGTTTAAAGCCGCGCTGTTCGCCTCGCACCCGGCGTTGGATCAGGTCCGCCTGAATATCGCGCTGGAAGACGACGGCAAGTCCTTCTGGGTGCTGCGCCTCAAGGTGCGCGAGCGTATCGTGGCTGACGGCATCGATGACGAGAGCTTCGATCCGAGCAACGTCGGTGAGTATCTGCAGGCCGATCGCGTCAATCAGATGATCGACGATCCGAATACGGTATTCGTCGATATGCGCAATCACTATGAGTACGAAGTCGGCCATTTCGAAAACGCCATCGAGGTGCCGTCGGATACCTTCCGCGATCAGCTGCCGATGGCGGTGGAGATGTTGCAGGACAGCAAAGACAAGAATATCGTCATGTACTGCACCGGCGGCATTCGCTGTGAAAAAGCCAGCGCCTATATGCTGCACAACGGCTTTAAAAACATCTACCACGTGGAAGGCGGGATTATCGAGTACACCCGCAAAGCGAAAGAACAGGGGTTGCCGCTGAAGTTTATCGGCAAAAACTTCGTGTTCGATGAGCGTATGGGTGAGCGCATCTCCGACGATGTGATCGCCAACTGCCACCAGTGCGGCGCGCCGTGCGATACCCATACCAACTGCAAGAACGACGGCTGCCATCTGCTGTTCATTCAGTGCCCGAGCTGCGCCGCCAAGTTTGAAGGATGCTGCAGCGAGATTTGCCGCGAAGAGCTGAAGCTGCCGCGCGAAGAGCAGCGCGCGCGCCGTGCCGGCCGCGAAAATGGCGTCAAGATTTTCAATAAATCGAAAGGACTATTGCAGACTACGATGCACATTCCGGCACCGGAAGAAGAAGGCCCAGCCCGCTGAGCCTGAGGAACCGACAAGCCCGGCCGCCAAGCCGGGCTTTTTTTTATTTCTCGCGCACGCCTTCTACGGAGATGATCAGCTCAACGTCTTGCGACGCCGGGCCCAGATCGGTGGTGATGCCAAAATCTTTCAGCTTGATCTTGCCGTTGGCTTCAAAGCCGGCGCGGTAGCCGCCCCACGGATCGTTGCCCTGGCCAATCAGTTTGGCATCGAGCGTAACCGGTTTGGTGACGCCGTTCAGCGTCAGGTTGCCGACCACCGCGTAACCGTCGCCGCTTTTCTTCACTTCGGTGGATTCAAACTTGGCTTGCTTGTTCTTCTCCACGTTGAGGAACTCGGCGCTGCGCAGGTGCTTGTCGCGCTCGGCGTGGTTGGTGTCGACGCTGGCGGTATTGATGGTCACGTTGACCTTGTCCTTGGACGGATCTTTCTCGTCGAAGGTGAAGCCGCCGTCGAAGTCTTTAAAGCTGCCGTACAGCCAGCTGTAGCCCAGGTGCTGGATGCGGAATTCGATAAAGGCGTGTTGGCCTTGTTTATCGATCTTGTAGTCTGCCGCCAGTGCGGAACCGGCGCTCAGCAGCAGGGCGCCTGCGGTCAGGCCCAATACGGTCTTTTTCAACATAGCAATCTCCATAAATCCAAAGGTTAATCGGCGCTGCTACCCAGCATCCGTTTCAAAGTGACATCACGATCGATAAAGTGATGTTTAAGCGCGGCCAGCCCGTGCAGTACCGAGAGCACTACCACGGCCCAGGCCAGGTAAAGGTGTATGGCGCCGGCGGTGTCGGCCTGTTCCGCCATGCCGGTCACGGTGGCGGGCACGTTGAACCAGCCGAACACGCTGATCGGTTGGCCGTCTGCGGTGGAGATCAGATAGCCGCTGATCAGAATGCCGAACAACACGGCGTACAGCGCCAGATGCGCGAGAATGGCGCTGACGCGAGTGAGGCGGCCATAGCTGGCCAGCGGTTTGGGCGGCGGTGAGACAAAGCGCCAGACCACGCGGATCACCATCACGATGAACAGCAGCGTGCCGATGCTTTTGTGGATCTCCGGCGCCTGATGGTACCAGACGTCGTAATAGCCCAGCGTGACCATCCATAGGCCGAGTGCGAACATGCCGTACACCGTCAGCGCCACCAGCCAGTGGATCAACACTGACACATGGCCGAAACGATCGGCGGTATTTTTCCAGAGCATCCTGTTTCCTTCGATTACCGATTGGCTGGCTGCAATAATTAAACTTTAGGAAACATAAAATCAATAATAAATTTAACTATGTTACTACTTTGAAATATTAGTCAGTGAATTTGTTCGAGATGTTCGGAGTTAATCAGATAAATCGTTGGAGATAATATTATTTCGCTCACGAGAGGTTCATGCTAGTCATTGAAAAATGGGGCTATTATCTATTAATGTCAGCTTTTGTCATTTTACGTAAACCCCTCGTGAGTTGCCCGGCGAGATTATTTGTTGGCAAAGATTATGCCTATTTATTGCGGCGCAGGGCAGGGCGGAAAGATTAACTTTGTCGAACGGTTGCGCTAAATCCCCTGCGGTGCAGCGGCGGATTTTGCTACCATTAGCGCCAAGAGCCGGCGCCCTGGCGCCGGTTAACCCAGTGAAATAACAAGGAAACGTCATGGGCCGAACCCGTGTGACCGACAGCAGCCTGCGTCTGGCCGTCCTGCTGGCGATGTTGGTGATCATTTTGGCCGGGGTGAAAGCCGCCGCCGACATTGTGGTGCCGTTTTTGCTGGCGGTATTTCTCGCTATGGTGCTGAATCCGCTGGTGGCGATGCTGGAGCGTAAACGGGTGCCGCGTATCGTCGGGGTGACGCTGCTGGTGACGGCGGTGATCGTGGTCGTGATGCTGTTTATCGGCATGCTGGGGGCTTCGCTGAACGAGTTCGCCCGTTCGCTGCCGCAGTACCGCGGCATGATGATCGAGAAGCTGCGCGAGCTGCAGCATTACGCCGACCGTTTCAATATCAGCCTTTCCAGCGAAGCGATGCTGCAGTATGTCGATCCCAGCGCGGCGATGAATCTGGTCACCCGCATGCTGGGGCACCTGTCTGGCGCGATGACCAACGTCTTCCTGCTCCTGATGACCGTGGTGTTTATGCTGTTCGAAGTGCAGTTGCTGCCTTACAAGCTGCAGCAGGCGCTGGATAAACCGAACGAGGGGCTTGCCGCGATGCGGCGGGCGTTGGATGGCGTGACGCGCTATCTGGTGATTAAAACCATCATCAGCCTGGCCACCGGGGTAATCGTCTGGATCTTCCTGGCGGCGGTCGGCGTGCGTTTTGCCTTTATCTGGGGGCTGCTGGCATTTCTGCTTAACTACATTCCCAACATTGGCTCGGTATTGGCCGCCATTCCGCCGCTGATTCAGGCGCTGTTGTTCAACGGATTGGGTGATGCGCTGGTGGTGGCGGGTGGCTTTATCGCTGTCAACATGGTGATCGGCAATATCCTCGAACCGCGCGTGATGGGGCGCGGGCTGGGGCTGTCGACGCTGGTGGTGTTCCTGTCGCTGATCTTTTGGGGCTGGCTGCTCGGCCCGGTGGGCATGTTGCTGTCGGTGCCGCTGACGATCGTGGCGCGCATCGCGCTGGAGACTACCGAGGGCGGCTATCGGCTGGCGGTTATCCTGGGGGACGGCCGCCCGCCGCGCCAGCCTCCGGAGTGAGGAAGATTTTGCCATTCACGCCGGGCTGGGCGGCGTGATGCAGCGCCGCTGCGTACTGACGCAAAGGATAAATCGCGGCGGGTGGGCGCAGCGCCAGCTGGCCGCGTCGCAGCAGCAGGAATAACTGATAAAACGCCGTCTGCCATTGCGCCGACGCTGCCTGTGCGTTCCATTTGCGCAAGTGGAACAGCGAAGCGCGCAGCTTTAACTCGTCCACCACGCGCCGCCAGTCTACCTGGCGGCCGCTCAGCAGGCCCAGCGCCACAAAATCGCCGCCGGTGCGAACCGCCCGCGCCAACTGCAATCCGTCTTCTCCGCCAATGCAGTCGATGGCCGCACGGGCGCCAAAATTCGTCATTTCCGCCAGCTGCGGCGCTTCGATAACGCGCCAGGCGCCGGCGGCCAGCAACGCCTGGCGATGAGCGGCATTGCGCACCACGACCGCCAGACGAATGCCGCGCAGCGCCGTCAGCTGCGCCAGCAGCAGGCTGACAGCGGAGCCGCCGCCGTTGAGCAGCAGTACGTCGCCGGCGCTGAGCGGCAGCCATTGGGTCAACAGCACCCAGCAGGTGAGCGGGTTGATATAGATTTGCGCTGCGCAGGCGTCGTCGATGTCGTCCGGCACCCAGACCACCCGATCTTCAGGCAGCGTGACGAACGTTTGCCAACTGCCGTTACCCGCTACCGCCAGCGCGCGTCGGCCCGTTGAATGCCCATTCTGCGGATTGACGACGACGCCCACGCCTTCATATCCCGGCACCTGAGGAAGGGCGATGCGGTGCGCGTATTGGCCGTGGATCGGGATCAGATCGGAAGGGTTGATCGGGGCATAGCGCATCTGCAATAACCGCTGTCCGGGGCGCAGCATCGGTCTGCTCATCTGCTGCAATTCCAGCACCTGGGCGGGATCGCCGAAGCGGCTGAAGCTCAATCGGGGAAATAACGGCGGCATGGCTTACATGACGAAGAAGAAATAGACATCCAACGCCAGCAGCACCAGCCACAGACAAAGGTACAGCACCAGGTGCTCACGCACATTGTTGACGATAGCCGCCAGTATTCGGTTTAACATTTCAGCCGCCTGAAGAGAAGGACCCTTGATTATAGTCCTTTTCTCGGCGTCATTTATAGCGCGCCGCGCGTGAGGGGCGGGAAAGTGACGATAAAAAAGCCTGCGTTATCGCAGGCTTGAGGTTACACGGCCAACAGCGCCAGCGGCGTTGAATTCGCCGGCGTGCTCGGCGGGTAGAAATAGCGCAGCACGTTATACAGCGAGTAAAACTCCAGCCGGTTGCGCGCGTTGATCTTTTCCGTGATGTGACGCTTGTGCACATAGACCGTATGGGAGCTGATCTGCAGTTTTTTCGCAATGCGGTAGTTAGGCATCTCTGCCATCCAATACTTCATTACCGTCAGCTCCTGCGGGCTGAACAGGGAACGCTCTTCGCCGTCATCGGCCAGCGCCAGCGGATTCTCGCGCAGCGTGCGTAAGGTGAGCGGCAGAATGCTTTTATTGAACAGAAAAGCGTTATCGGCGATGCGCATTGGCGCTTCGCTGTAAGGGTAAGGTGTGTCGAGATAGATAAATAGCAAGGCGGACTGGCTGGCTTCCATAAAGGCCTGCAGTTGCGCGTCCGCTTCGTTATAGCGGCATTGGTTGCTGAGGTTCACCAGAATGTGGCTCGGCTGAAAGCTGGCCAACAGCGATGTAGCGTATTCAATGCTGTGGCAGCACTTGATCGTCGTGATCCCACTATCAGCAAAGTAGCTGGCTATACCGACCCGGGTGAAGCAGCATTCGTCCACGACAAGTAGTTTCATGGTGACGTCCTTGTTGAAAGCCGATGGAGCATATCTTCTGTAAAATAGGACTTACACTGCAAGTGTTCAATTCGGAAATTCAACTGCTGAATATAAGAAATTTCCGTTATCAGGATTTTTACTTGGTATTTAAAAGAGTTAGCAGGTTAACAAATTGTAACCGCCAAATTTCGCTGTCCAGTGCCTGAGGGGGACTTGGACAGCGAAATCCTTTGCTCAGCTAAATCGTTTCAGACCAAAGCTTGAGACGTCAACCGGCGGCGCTTTGTCCTGCGCGAACAGCGCGGCGATCTCGCCCAGAGCGCTGGCGAACTTGAAGCCGTGGCCGCTCAATCCGCTGATGACCATCAGGCGATCGCAATCCGGCAGGGTATCGATAATAAAGTCTTCGTCGGGGCTCATATCATAGCTGCAGGCTTCACCGTGTAAACATACGCCTACACCCGGCAAAAATTGCCGCAGGAAGGAGAAAACTTCCGTGCCGTCGCTGGCGTAGCTGCCGAAGGGTTTGCGCTGCTCGGGGGCATCCATCGGCTGGCCGCCGTCATGTTTGCCCACTTTCAGGCCGTCGTTATCCGCCGGAAAACCGTAATAGTGCGTGCCGTCTTGCGCTTCGACGGTAAAGGCCGGGAAACGATTGTTCACGCTGTAGCGGCCATCTGCCTGATGCCAGGAGAAGACTTTGCGCAGTGGCGCGATCGGCAGTTGCGGCAACAGCGCTTTGACCCAGGTGCCGGCGGTGATCACCGCTTTTCGCGCCGTGAAACGCCCTTCGCCGGTGATGACCTCAACGCCGCCATCGATGGGTTCTACCGCGTTGACCGGGCAGTTGAACAGCTGGCTGCAGCCGGCTTCTTTCGCCAGCTTGATCAGGCTGGTTATCGCCAGCTCGGCACGCAGGAACCCCGCGTCTGGCTCGAATACGCCGACATAGCCTTCCGGTGCTCGGAATTCTGGCCAGCGCTGATTGATCTGTTCGGCGCTGAGGGTTTGCGCGTTCAGGCGGAATTTTTGCGCGCTGAGCTGCGCATTGCGAATGAATTCGGAGTGCTGTGGCCCCAGGTTGAGCACGCCGCACGACTGGAACAGTTCCTCGCCGGATTGTTGAATCAGCGCATTCCACAGCGCCTGTGCGCGCAGCACCAGCGGCACGTACTTTTCGCCTTCGCCGTAAGCGTGACGGATAATGCGGGTATCGCCGTGATGGCTGCCGTTTCGGTGCGGAGGGATAGCGCTGTCGATCATCAGCACTTTCAAGCCGGCTCGCGTGGCATAATAGCCTGCCGCCGCGCCGACGGAACCGCTGCCCACCACAATCAAATCATATTCCACGTGCCAACCCTCTCTGATAGCGATTTCTTATGCCCCCATGATAAAAGGTTGGCGGACGCAATGCACTGATTGAACGGCGAAAGGCGAAGAAAAGGCGCCGGGAAAGGTCGCGGCGCCTTAGGGGGTAGGAGACGATGAATCAATGTTTTCTGCGATCAAGATCCTGGTAATCCGTAGCTTCAATCTTGGCGATGCCGGCCTCTAAAATATTGATTAATTGACGGGCGACATCTGTGGTCAGCCAAAGCGTTCGGTCTACTTGGGCTTCTTCGGGCGTTTGGTCTAGTGAAGACAGGTAATGAAGGCGTATCATCATGGCGTCGTAAACGTCGACAGTACTGATATCCCAACCGACAAGCGGGTGCGTCTGAATTACTTCATCATTTCTGTCCATAAAGACCCCTTATTGAGTAGTAACTACCGTGAGTGACTAACGAGGATCAATGCGGCTCATCATCATGAGAGCAATTACAGTATACGCATCCGCTTTCATCGGTGGAGGGGTTGTCACCTAAAATTGCAAAATAAATATTTATTTGAACAATTATTCTACAAATTCGGGTGCGAACGCGCGATGAGTAAAGCCTGTGGCGTTATTCCGCGCCGCCGGTGGGTGGGGCGGAGCCGTGCAGACATTTTTCCAGTTCTTCTGCCAAGTGCGCGAAATGTTTCTGCGTTTCGGTGTCGCGATTCTGGCTTTGCGATTCCAGCCTCAGGCTGTGGATCAGCCGTTGGTTGGCTTTGTCATCCAGGCTGAAGGCCAGGTAAGAGAAGGCCACTTCCAGTACGTTCAAGCGTCTTTTCTGATCGGCAATCAGCGCCAGCAATTCGCCAAACGTCATTGCGTCTTCGGATTTCACCTTGTCCGGGGCCATGCTTACTCCTTTGCGTTAAATACAGCGCTGAGGCGGATTTGGTTCCAGAGTAAGGGTAAGCGATGAATGGGCAGGGCGCCAGAAACAAAAAAGCCGGAGAGCGACCCCCGGCAAAAACAGCATTGCAGTGTTATTCTGCGCTGAACCATTCGTCCGCGCTTTCCCAGGTTTCCTGAAGGATTTCCTCAATCAGATCCCGGTCGATTTTGGCGCCCCCCAGCACGGAGAGCCCGTTGGCGCCGGCATAACGGACGTGCACGACGGCGTCTGGAAACTGGCGATTGACCCGTTTGCCCAGCTCGCCGGTCAGCGCCTCAATGGCGCCCGACGGCAGCGGCCGGGTTTTATCTATAGTGACTTCAACACGCATAATTGCCCCCGAAGCGATTTACTGTTTATTTATACAGTTAACCGTAAGCGAGGGCAAGAGGGCGAAGCAAAAATATCAGCCTTTCAGCGACCAGTTCAGGGTTTCGCCGGCCAGGAATGGGATCACGGATTCATTGCCCAGGGCGATCTCTTCCGGCTGGGTGGTCGGCACGCGCTGCAGTTCGATGAAATCTTCGTTGATCGGCAGGCCATAGAAGCGTGGGCCGTTGAGCGAGCAGAAGGCCTCGAAGTGCTCCAGCGCGCCGAGCTGTTCGAAGACGGCAGCGTAAGCCGGGATCGCATTCGGCGCATTGAAGCAGCCGGCGCAGCCGCAGCTGGACTCTTTGCGATGCTTGAGGTGCGGCGCCGAGTCGGTGCCGAGGAAGAAACGGTCCGAGCCGCTGGCCACCGCCTGACGCAGCGCTTCCTGATGGACGTTGCGCTTGAGGATCGGCAGGCAGAACAGGTGTGGCCGAATGCCGCCGACCAGCATGTGGTTGCGGTTGAACATCAGGTGCTGCGGGGTGATGGTGGCGCCGAGGAAACGGTTGCCTGCCTGCACGTACTGCGCCGCTTCTTTGGTGGTGATGTGTTCGAAGACGATTTTCAGTTCCGGGAAGTGACGGCGGATAGGCTCCATCACCTGTTCGATAAAGCGCGCCTCGCGGTCGAAAATATCGACGGCAGGATCGGTCACTTCACCGTGGATCAGCAGCGGCATGCCGATTTTTTGCATTTGCTCGAACAGCGGGTAAATGCCGGTCACGTCGCTGACGCCGTGGCTGGAGTTGGTGGTGGCGTTGGCCGGATACAGCTTGGCGGCGGTAAACACCCCTTGCTCGAAACCGCTGACCAGTTCACTGGCCGCCAGAGAGTTGGTCAGGTAACAGGTCATCAGCGGAGTGAAGTTGTGACCCTGCGGCACCGCCGCCAGAATCCGATCGCGGTAGGCGCGCGCGGCGGCCACGGTAGTCACGGGCGGAACCAGGTTCGGCATCACGATCGCCCGGCCAAATACCTGGCTGGTATAGGGCACCACCGTTTTCAGCATCTCATCGTCACGCAGGTGGATATGCCAGTCGTCTGGGCGGCGGATTTTCAGAACTTGAGGTTGTGCGGTCATCTAGCTAGGCTCCGGCGGTCAAATACGTCTAATGAAAAGCGAATAATGGGTTTATTCACGCCGGGGTGTAAGGATAAGCGGAAAGTGCCGCAGATGCATCTGTTTGTTGGCGACAAGTTGAAATCAACGGCGCAGCAGGCGCATAGTGACAATGATTTCAACGATGCCGACGCCAATACCGTCGACTTTCATCAAGTGGAAAGGGAGAAAACAATGGAAGTACGCGTTATCGCCACCCTGCAAGCGAAAGCGGGATTTGAGGCCGCAGTCAGTGAAGCGGTGCACGACATTCTCGAGCCGAGCCGCCAGGAGCTGGGCAACCTGCAATATGATTTGCATCGCGATCTGGAAAAACCGGGCACCTTCGTGTTCTTTGAGCGTTGGGCCAGCAGCGAAGCGCTGGATAAGCATAATGAGACGGCGCATTTTCAGCAGTTCGTCAGTCGACTTGACGGCAAGTTAGATGTTCTGGACATCAAAAAACTGAAAAAGATCGCCTGAGCTTTTTGCAGGCAAGAAAAAACCCGCCGTCGGCGGGTTTTTTTAGGTGTGCAGATTAACTTATTCGTTAACCGGCTGCGGCTTGGTGGCCGGCGCGGTGGCCTGGCTCACTGCCGAGTGACCACCGGCTGAACCTTTGCCTTCAAAGTTGAAGGAAGGGCGCTGCCAGTCGCTGTGCTTGCGTTCTTCCGGCACATAGGCCGGCGCAGGCGCTTTGGTCATCGGTGCAGTGGCGATGTGTTTGTACAGCGCGTCCTGCACGGCTTTCACCGGTGCCGGCTGCTGAGCAACCGCAGGCGCAGGTTCGGCGGCCGTTGGTTCCGGCGCTTTTTCTACCGGAGCGGCTGCCGCTGCAGGTGCGGCTTCTACCACTGGCGCTTCTTCCGTAGGTGCGGCTTCTACCGGTGCAGTTTCGACCACAGGCTCGTCTTCCGCTGGCTTAGCTTCAACCACTGGCTCTGCCGCAACGGTTTCAGCTACCGGCTCAACTTCCACTGCAGGGGCAGTCTCTTCCGCTTTCGGTTCTTCAACCGCAACCGTTGCCGGGGCGGTTTCCACCGGCGCCGGAGTTTCCTCGGCCGGGGTGGCAACAACCGGCGCTACGACTGCCGCTTCTTCCGTTACGGTGACGGCGGCAGTTTCAACGGCGGCTTCTGGTGCCGGTTCGTTGACGCTGGCCGCGGCCTGAGTTTCTTCCACGGCAACGCTGTGCTGTTCAACCGCTGCGGCGACAACCGGCGCCTGCTCTACGGCTTCGGTTTGCACTTCGGCTTCTTCAACCTGAGCGACCGGGTAGCTTACCCAGACTTTGCCTGATGCCATTTCCGGAGAAGCGAACGCGCCCACCAACGGCATTGGGGATTGCAGAGGGTAACGCTCGTCGCGGTAACGACGGCGACGCTGGCCGCTGACGCGCAGGTGACGCGGTGAACGACGGGAACGACGCGGCATGCCTTCGCCGTTGCCGCGGTTTTCGCCCTGGGCATCGTCTTCCGCCTGAGCGGCAACGGTTTCCGGCAGCAGCTTCACGCTGTCGTCGGCGGTTGGCTGCGCATCTTCGGCTTTCGCTACCGGCGCTTTCGGCGCCAACAGCTCTTCCGCTGCGCGCTGCAGCTCTTCTTCCGCGGACAGGATGCGCACTTTCTGCGTCAGAGGGCGGCGCTGACGGCGCTGCATGTTCTGCTGCTGGCGTTCTTCCTGCTCTTCGTCGGTGCTCTCGACCGCGTCAACGCTTTCCAGCGCTTTCACTTCCTGCTGAGCCTGACGTTTCTCTTCCTGACGACGACGCTGGCGTTCAGCACGCTGTTCACGGCGCTGCTGCTGATCTTCGCGCGGCGCTTTAGCGCTTTCTTCCGAGGCAGTTTCCTCCGCTACCGGCGCGTTCTGCTGCTGGTTGCGGCGGTTACGGCGCTGCTCATCGCGGGATTCACGCGATTCACGGCCTTCACGGTTCTCACGCGGTTCACGGTTGTCGCGTTCGCGATTGTCACGGCCTTCACCGCGCTCTTTACGTTCGCCGCGTTCCGGACGATCGCCACGGTCGCTACGCTCACCGCGCTCTTTACGGCCGGTGCCTTGACGGCGCTGACCGCGACGATCCTGACGACGGTTTTCACCGTTGCCTTCCGCCTTCGGCGTTTCGGCCGGTTTGGCTTCTTCGACGGCAGGTTGCTCTTCACCGGCGAACAGGCTCTTCAAACCACCGAACAGGCGGCCCAGGAAGCCCGGCTTGGCGGCGGCCGGCGCTGCGGCTTTAGCCTTGGCGGCTGCAGCGACAGGTTTGGCAACGGCGACGGGTTCTTCAGCCGGCGGCGGCACATCGGCGGACAGGGAGAAGGAAGCCAGGGCCGGTTGCTCCGGACGCTTGCGTTCCATCGGCGCATCTTCCAGCGGACGCTCCATGTCTTCTTCGTGCAGTTTCGGCAGCAGGTAGCTGAGGGTAGATGTTTCCTCGCCCTTGCGTACGCGCAGCACCGAGTAGTGCGGGGTTTGCATTTCATCGTTCGGCACGATGACGGCTTTCACGCCACCCTGACGTTTTTCGATCGCGCTGACGGATTCACGCTTTTCGTTCAGCAGGTACGAAGCGACCTGAACCGGTACGATAGCGTGAACTTCTTTGGTGTTTTCCTTCAGCGCTTCTTCTTCGATCAGGCGCAGGATGGACAGCGCCAGCGATTCGTTGTCGCGGATGGTGCCGGTGCCGTTACAGCGTGGGCACACGTGGTGGCTGGATTCACCCAGCGACGGGCTGAGGCGCTGACGCGACATTTCCAGCAGGCCGAAACGGGAGATGCGGCCGATTTGGATGCGCGCGCGGTCTTGACGCACGGCGTCGCGCAAGCGGTTTTCCACTTCGCGCTGGTGGCGCACCGGCGTCATGTCGATGAAGTCGATGACGATCAGGCCGCCGAGATCGCGCAGGCGCAGCTGGCGAGCGATTTCGTCCGCCGCTTCCAGGTTGGTGTTGAACGCCGTCTCTTCGATATCGCCGCCGCGGGTTGCGCGTGCGGAGTTGATGTCGATGGCGGTCAGCGCTTCGGTGCTGTCGATGACGATCGAGCCGCCGGACGGCAGGCGCACTTCGCGCTGGAAGGCGGATTCGATCTGCGATTCGATCTGATAGTGGCTGAACAGAGGAATTTCACCGCTGTACAGTTTGATTTTGCTGCTGAAATCCGGGCGGCCCAGCGCGGCGATATGCTCTTTGGCCAGATCGAGAATTTTCGGGTTGTCGATCAGGATTTCGCCGATGTCCGGGCGCAGGTAATCGCGGAAGGCGCGCACGATAACGTTGCTTTCCTGGTGGATCAGGAACGGCGCAGGGCGGCCTTCGGCGGCTTTTTTAATCGCTTCCCAGTGCTTCAGGCGGAAGGAGAGATCCCACTGCAGCGCGTCGGCGGATTTGCCTACGCCCGCGGTGCGAACGATCAGGCCCATGCCGTCCGGCAGTTGCAGCGAAGAGAGCGCTTCTTTCAGCTCGGTGCGATCGTCACCCTCGATGCGGCGAGAAATACCGCCGGCGCGCGGGTTGTTCGGCATCAGCACCAGATAGCTGCCCGCCAGGCTGATGAAGGTGGTCAAGGCGGCGCCTTTGTTGCCACGTTCTTCTTTATCTACCTGAACGATGACTTCCTGGCCTTCGCGCAGGACATCTTTGATGTTCGGGCGGCCATGGGAAGAGTAATTGCTAGGAAAGTATTCGCGGGCGATTTCTTTAAGAGGGAGGAAACCATGTCGTTCTGCGCCGTAGTCCACGAACGCTGCTTCAAGACTTGGTTCAATGCGGGTGATTTTGCCTTTGTAAATATTCGCTTTTTTCTGCTCATGACCCGGACTTTCGATATCCAAATCATACAGCCGCTGTCCATCTACGAGGGCAACACGCAACTCTTCCTGCTGAGTTGCGTTAATCAACATTCTTTTCATCTTAACTTACTCGTTATTTTTACATTATCGACAAAGCTGCGGGCAAAATAACCTCATGGCCGGAGTTAAACCGAAAGCCCCGTGTCTTCTCGCAAAGCCGTCAACCTCACGGTTGTCGCCTGCATAGGGGCGCATTATCTCGGTAAGCCTGCTTTTCTTTGTGAAAGACAGCACTTTTACTAGGGGAATAGCCTCTGATTTACGTCGACAGATCTGATTCCATTTGCCGGCCAAGCTGCAACCCGCAGCCCGCTAATTGTTTGATTTCGCATTACGTCTTACGCCATTGCTGCGTTTTTGCGCGATCAGACAAATTTTATAATTCCACCGTTTTCCCTGTTTAACGAGAATCAACGCGGAAAGTGACTGCATTATTCCACTGCTGATGCCGTTATAGCAAGGTGACTTTTCCTTAACTGCGGAAGAAATCGCAAACGTTCAAATCGGCTTGCTGCCTTATTGTCCGCTGGGGTTTCGCCCGCCGTCAGAGAGACAGTTAAGCACAGAAAAAGATGTGGCGCTATTCACGCGCTCTATTTAGAATCCCGCACCATGAAAACGAACAATCCAGCAGTACAATTCATCACGATTTCCGACGACGAAGCCGGTCAGAGAATCGACAACTTTCTGCTCGCTCGCCTGAAAGGCGTGCCGAAGAGCATGATTTATCGCATCGTGCGCAAAGGCGAGGTGCGGGTTAATAAAGGGCGCATCAAGGTCGAATACAAATTGGCGGCCGGCGACGTGGTGCGCGTGCCGCCGGTGCGCGTGGCCGAGCGCGAAGAGGCGCCGGTGTCGGCGAAGCTGGATAAGGTGGCGGCGCTGGCCGACTGCATTCTGTATGAAGATGACCACCTGCTGATCCTCAACAAGCCTTCCGGCACCGCGGTGCACGGCGGCAGCGGCCTGAGCTTCGGCGTGATTGAAGGGCTGCGGGCGCTGCGCCCTGAGGCCCGTTTCCTGGAGCTGGTGCATCGGCTCGATCGCGATACCTCCGGCGTGCTGTTGGTTGCCAAGAAGCGTTCCGCGCTGCGTTCGCTGCATGAGCAACTGCGGCTGAAGGGCATGCAGAAGGATTATCTGGCGCTGGTGCGCGGCCAGTGGCAGTCCCACTGCAAGGCCGTACAGGCGCCGCTGCTGAAAAACATTCTGCAAAGCGGCGAACGTATCGTGCGCGTCAACAGCGAAGGCAAGCCTTCGGAAACCCGCTTCAAGGTGGAGGAGCGTTACGAATTCGCCACCCTGGTGAAGGCCAGCCCAATCACCGGGCGTACCCACCAGATCCGCGTGCACACCCTGCATGCCGGGCATCCGATCGCCTTTGACGATCGCTACGGCGACCGCGAGTTCGATCGTCAACTGGCGGGTACCGGCCTGAAGCGTCTGTTCCTGCACGCCGCGGCGCTGCGCTTCGAGCATCCGGCCACCGGCGAAACGATGCGTATCGAAGCGCCGATGGACGAAGAACTGCGTCACTGCCTGCAAGTGCTGCGCCGGCAGGCCGCCAAATAATCCGCGTCACACCAGCGGGTTGATGCCTTCAGCCCGCAACATCTCCAACAGCGCGATCAACGGCAGGCCGACCAGGGCGTTCGGATCCCGGCCTTCCAGTCTGTCGAACAACGCGATCCCCAACCCCTCGCTCTTGAAACTGCCCGCGCAGTTCAGCGGTTGCTCCAGACGCACATAGGCGGCGATCTCCGCTTCGCTCAGCGCGCGAAAATGCACGTGGAACGGCTCGCACAGGGCCTGCAGCTGCTTGCTACGGCCGTTGTATAGCGCCAGGCCGGTATAGAAGGTCACGGCCTGGCCGCTTGCCTGGCGCAGCTGCGCGCGGGCGTTTTCCTCGGTATGGGGCTTGCCGGTGATGCTGCCATCGATCACGCAGACCTGATCGGAACCGATGATCAGATGCTCGGGGTAGGCGAGGGCCAGCGCCTGAGCCTTCGCTGCCGCCAGGCGCAGCACCAGCGCTTCCGCGCCTTCGCCCGGCAGCGGGGTTTCATCCACCTCCGGCGCGGCGCAGTCGAACGGCAGCTGCAGTTTCTCCAGCAGCATTTTTCGATAGGGAGAGGTGGAGGCTAAAAGCAATCTCTGCATAATTTTTTCGCAAACCGTAGCGTAAATGGGTACGGCATTTTAAACTGTCGGCCGCTGTGGAAGCGAATATTGGTGAAAGGAGCCGTTTTACGGCCTTTTTCTTTGACTCTATGTCGTTACAAAGTTAATATGCGCGCCCTATGCAAAAGGTAAAATTACCCTTGACCATTGATGCGGTACGTACCGCTCAGAAACGCCTGGACTATGCTGGTGTCTACGCGCCTGAGCAGGTTACTCGTGTTGCCGACTCCGTGGTCAGTGTGGACAGTGATGTTGAGGTGTCGTTGTCGTTTAATATCGACAATCAACGCCTCGCGGTGATAACAGGGCATGCGGACGTCACGGTAACGTTGATGTGCCAACGCTGTGGAGTCCCGTTCGAACATCAGGTTCACACAACATATTGTTTTAGCCCGGTCGTCAATGATGAGCAGGCTGAGGCATTACCGGAAGCGTACGAACCGATCGAAGTTGACGAGTTTGGCGAAGTCGATCTGTTGGCAATGATTGAAGACGAAATTATTCTTTCACTGCCTGTCGTTCCGGTACATGAATCTGAACACTGTGAAGTGTCCGAAGCGGACATGGTATTTGGCCAACTGCCTCCCGAGGCGGAGAAACCGAATCCGTTTGCCGTATTAGCCAGTTTAAAGCGTAAGTAATTGAGGAGTAAGGTCCATGGCCGTACAACAGAATAAACCAACCCGTTCCAAGCGTGGCATGCGTCGTTCTCACGATGCTCTGACCACGACTACTCTGTCTGTAGACAAAGTATCCGGTGAAACTCACCGTCGTCACCACATCACTGCCGACGGTTTCTACCGCGGTCGCAAGGTTATCGGCTAAGTAGCGATACCTTGACTCGTCTAACCCTGGCGTTAGATGCAATGGGCGGGGACTTCGGTCCCTGCGTCACAGTGCCTGCTTCGTTGCAGGCACTGGCCTCTAATTTACAGCTTCATCTCTTGCTGGTCGGTAATCCCGACGCCATCTCCCCTTTGCTTGCCCACGCCGATCCGGTTCTTCTGGAGCGTCTGCAAGTCGTGCCCGCCGAGTCTGTGATCGCCGGCGACGCCAAACCTTCACAAGCGATACGCGCCAGCCGCGGCACGTCGATGCGCATTGCGCTCGAACAGCTCAGCAGCGGCAACGCGCAGGGCTGCGTCAGCGCCGGCAATACCGGCGCGCTGATGGGATTGGCGAAGCTGTTGGTCAAGCCGTTGGAGGGCATTGAGCGCCCGGCGCTGATGACGGTGATCCCGAACCAGCAGCGCAGCAAAACCGTGGTGCTGGATCTGGGTGCTAACGTCGAGTGCGACAGCACCATGCTGGTGCAGTTTGCCGTGATGGGCGCGGTGATGGCGGAAGAGGTGATCGGCATTGCGCAACCGCGGGTGGCGCTGCTGAATATCGGCGAAGAAGAGACCAAAGGCCTGGATAATATCCGCGAAGCGGCCGCTGTGCTAAAAAATACTCCGGCAATCAACTATATTGGTTACCTGGAAGGAAACGAACTGCTCACCGGCAAGACAGATGTGTTGGTCTGCGACGGCTTCGTGGGCAACGTCACGCTGAAAACCATGGAAGGGGTGGTCAGGGTGTTCTTATCGCTGCTGAAATCGTCCGGCGATGGAAACAAGCGAGCCTGGTGGCTGAAATTGTTGGGCCGTTGGTTGCAAAAACGGGTGGTCAAGCGGTTCGGCCACCTGAACCCCGACCAGTATAATGGCGCATGTCTGTTAGGATTGCGCAGCACCGTAGTCAAGAGCCACGGCGCTGCGAACCCTCACGCGTTTGCAGTCGCAATCGAACAGGCTGTGCAGGCGGTGCAGCGGCAAGTCCCGGAAAGGATTGCTGCGCGCCTTGAGGCTGTATTACCTAAGAGTGACTGATCGTACATGTATACAAAGATTCTCGGTACGGGGAGTTATTTGCCCGTACAAGTGCGCACCAATGCTGATTTGGAAAAAATGGTGGATACCTCTGACGAGTGGATCGTCACGCGTACCGGTATTCGCGAACGTCGCATCGCCGCTGCGGATGAAACCGTCGCGACGATGAGCTTCCAGGCCGCTGAGAAAGCGCTGGAAATGGCAGGTGTGGCTAAAGAAGACATTGGGCTTATCGTCGTGGCGACCACCACGACGACTCACGCGTTCCCGAGTGCGGCGTGCCTGGTGCAGCAAATGTTGGGCATCAAAGACTGCGCGGCGTTCGATCTGGCTGCGGCCTGCGCCGGCTTTACTTATGCGCTCAGCGTGGCCGATCAGTACGTGAAAAACGGCGCGGTCAAACATGCGCTGGTTATCGGCGCGGACGTCTTGTCGCGCACGCTGGATCCTGAAGATCGCGGCACCATCATTCTGTTTGGTGATGGCGCAGGGGCGGTGGTGCTGGGGGCTTCTGAAGAGCAGGGCATTCTGTCTACCCACCTGCATGCCGACGGCAGCTACGGCAGCCTGCTGACGCTGCCTTACAAGGATCGTCAGAATCAAGACAAGCCGGCCTATGTCACCATGGCGGGCAATGAAGTCTTCAAGGTTGCGGTCACCGAACTGGCGCGCATCGTCGATGAGACGTTGCAGGCCAACAACATGGACCGCAGCGAGCTGGATTGGCTGGTGCCGCACCAGGCCAACCTGCGCATCATCAGCGCAACGGCGAAAAAACTGGGCATGGGGATGGACAAAGTGGTGGTGACGCTCGATCGTCACGGCAACACCTCTGCCGCCTCGGTGCCTTCCGCACTGGACGAAGCCGTGCGAGACGGGCGAATTCAGCGTGGCCAGCTGGTGCTGCTGGAAGCCTTCGGCGGCGGCTTTACCTGGGGCTCGGCGCTGGTTCGTTTCTGATTTGAACAGGAATAAAAAATGACGCAATTTGCTTTTGTTTTCCCGGGCCAGGGGTCACAGGCCGTTGGCATGCTGGCCGAATTGGCCGCACAGTTCCCGATCGTCGAAGAGACTTTCGGCGAGGCCTCTTCCGCGCTGGGTTACGATCTGTGGCAGCTGGTGCAGCAAGGCCCGGCGGAAGAGCTGAACAAGACCTGGCAGACCCAACCGGCTCTGCTGGCGGCTTCCGTGGCGATTTTCCGCGTGTGGCAGCAGCAGGGCGGTAAAGCGCCCGCATTGATGGCTGGCCACAGCCTGGGCGAATACTCGGCGCTGGTCTGCGCCGGCGTGCTGGACTTCAAGGCGGCGATCCGCCTGGTCGAGCTGCGCGGCAAGCTGATGCAGGAAGCGGTGCCGGAAGGCACCGGCGCTATGTACGCCATCATCGGCCTGGACAACGACGCGATCGCCAAGGCGTGCGAAGAGTCCGCGCAGGGACAGGTGGTTTCTCCGGTCAACTTCAACTCGCCGGGCCAGGTGGTTATCGCCGGCAATAAAGAAGCGGTTGAACGTGCAGGCGCCGCCTGTAAAGCGGCGGGCGCCAAACGTGCACTGCCGCTGCCGGTGAGCGTGCCTTCGCACTGCGCGCTGATGAAACCGGCCGCCGACAAGTTGGCCGTGGCGCTGAAGGACATCACCTTTAACGCGCCGCAGGTGCCGGTGGTGAACAACGTCGACGTACGCACCGAAAACGATCCTGAAGCGATCCGCAGTGCGCTGGTGCGTCAGCTGTACAGCCCGGTGCGTTGGACCGAGAGCGTAGAATTTATCGCAGCACAGGGAGTGACGTCGCTGCTGGAAGTGGGGCCGGGCAAAGTGCTGACCGGTCTCACTAAACGTATTGTTGACACCCTGACGGCTGCGGCGGTGAACGACACCGCCAGCCTGTCGGCGGCGCTTGAACAATAAAGAGGAAAATGATGAGCTTCGAAGGTAAAATCGTTCTGGTCACCGGCGCGAGCCGCGGTATTGGCCGAGCTATTGCAGAAACGTTTGTGGCCCGCGGCGCCAAAGTGATCGGCACCGCGACCAGCGAGAGCGGCGCTGAAGCGATCAGCGGCTACCTGGGCGCAAACGGCAAAGGGTTTATGTTGAACGTTGTTGATGCGCAATCTATCGACAGCGTGCTGGCATCGATTCGCGCCGAATTTGGCGAAATCGACATTTTAGTGAATAATGCCGGCATTACGCGTGATAACCTGCTGATGCGTATGAAGGATGATGAGTGGGAGGATATCCTCGACACTAACCTGACTTCCGTATTCCGCCTGTCAAAAGCGGTAATGCGCGCTATGATGAAAAAGCGGTTTGGCCGTATCATCACCATCGGTTCCGTTGTCGGCACCATGGGGAACGCAGGGCAGGCGAACTACGCGGCGGCTAAAGCCGGTCTGATTGGTTTTAGCAAATCTTTGGCACGTGAAGTTGCTTCTCGTGGCATTACGGTCAACGTCGTGGCACCTGGCTTTATTGAGACGGACATGACACGGGCGTTGACAGATGATCAACGCGCAGGCATTTTGTCATCAGTTCCAGCCAACCGGCTGGGCGATGCTAAAGAAATCGCCAGCGCTGTTGCATTTTTGGCCTCTGATGAGGCCGGCTATATCACCGGTGAAACGTTACATGTCAATGGCGGCATGTACATGATTTAAAAAATGTGAAAACCATTTGCGTTATTTGAGGCAAAAACCGCAAAATAGCGTAAAATCGTGGTTTGACCAGCCGGGATTTAGTTGCATCTTTTTCAGCATTTTATACACTACGAAAACCATCGCGAAAGCGAGTTTTGATAGGAAATTTAAGAGTATGAGCACTATCGAAGAACGCGTTAAGAAAATCATTGTTGAGCAACTGGGTGTTAAACAGGAAGAAGTTTTGAACAACGCTTCTTTCGTTGAAGATCTGGGCGCTGATTCTCTTGACACCGTTGAGCTGGTAATGGCACTGGAAGAAGAATTCGACACCGAGATTCCAGACGAAGAAGCTGAGAAGATCACTACTGTTCAGGCAGCTATTGATTTCATCAACGCTAGCCAGCAGTAAGAGAACATATCTAGGCGGTCGTTCGACCGCCTAAGTTTTTTCTATCCCTAGTGTCATATTTTTCCCTCCCTGGAGGACAAACGTGTCTAAGCGTCGAGTAGTTGTGACCGGACTGGGCATGTTGTCTCCTGTCGGCAATACGGTAGAGTCCACGTGGAACGCTCTTCTTGCCGGTCAGAGTGGCATCAGCCTGATCGACCATTTCGATACCACTGCCTATGCGACCAAGTTTGCTGGCCTGGTAAAGAATTTTAATTCTGAGGATTTCATCTCTCGCAAAGATGCGCGCAAGATGGACGCCTTTATCCAGTACGGTATCGCTGCCGGCATGCAAGCCATGCAGGATGCAGGTCTGGACATCACCGAGGCTAACGCCAGCCGCATTGGAGCCGCGATCGGTTCCGGCATCGGCGGCCTGGGTTTGATTGAAGAAAACCACAGTTCACTGGTTAACGGTGGCCCACGGAAAATCAGTCCGTTCTTCGTGCCTTCCACCATTGTGAATATGATTGCAGGTCACCTGACAATCATGTACGGCATGCGTGGCCCAAGCATTTCCATCGCCACCGCCTGTACTTCAGGTGTACACAACATCGGCCATGCCGCGCGTATCATTGCTTACAATGATGCGGATGTGATGCTGGCCGGTGGGGCAGAGAAAGCCAGCACCCCATTGGGCGTCGGCGGCTTTGGCGCAGCGCGCGCCCTGTCCACCCGTAATGACAACCCGCAGGCGGCGAGCCGTCCGTGGGATAAAGACCGCGACGGCTTCGTGCTGGGCGACGGCGCCGGCATGATGGTGCTGGAAGAGTACGAACACGCGAAAAAACGCGGCGCGAAAATCTACGCCGAAGTGGTTGGCTTTGGGATGAGCAGCGATGCTTATCACATGACGTCACCACCGGAAAACGGCGCTGGCGCTGCGTTGGCGATGGAAAATGCCCTGCTTGACGCTGGTGTGACCCCGTCACAAATCGGTTACATCAACGCACACGGCACCTCTACGCCAGCGGGCGACCAGGCGGAAGCGCAGGCGGTGAAATCCGTCTTCGGCGCTGATGCCCAGCGTGTGCTGGTGAGTTCGACCAAATCGATGACCGGCCACCTGTTGGGTGCGGCGGGCGCGATCGAGTCCATCTTTACCGTGCTGGCGCTGCGCGATCAGGCGGTACCGCCGACCATCAACCTGGATAACCCGGATGAAGGTTGCGATCTGGACTTCGTGCCTCACGAAGCGCGTCAGGTCAGCGATATGGAGTACACCCTGTGTAACTCCTTCGGCTTCGGCGGCACCAACGGCTCGCTGATCTTCCGCCGAGTGTAACTCGCGCGGTTATTCGCTGATGAAAAGCCCGGTTTTTTAACCGGGCTTTTTTACGCCTGGCGTCCGGCCGTCAGCAGGGCTGCGTATTGCCTCGCTGCCTGCTATTCTGCGAGCGTAATGAAATCACCCGGCAACAGGAGGAAGCATGTACTGGATTAACGGACAACGCCACGATGCGCTGGCGCCGAGCGATCGTGGCCTGCAGTTCGGCGACGGCTGCTTTACTACCGCCCGGGTTATCGACGGTAAAATCGAGCTGCTGCCCTGGCATCTGGAGCGGCTGCAGCAGGCGGCCCAACGGCTGATGCTGCCCGCCACCGATTGGCCGGCTTTCGAGCGCGAGATGGCGCAGGCGGCAGAATCAATTTCGCTCGGCGTGGTCAAAGCGATACTGACGCGCGGCAGCGGTGGACGAGGCTATAGCCCGACGGGGTGCGAAAACCCGACGCGCATCGTCGCCCGCAGCAGCTACCCTGCGCACTATTTGCAGTGGCGCGAGCAGGGCATCACGCTTGCGCTCAGCCCGGTGGCGCTGGCGCGCAATCCGCTGCTGGCGGGGTTGAAGCATTTGAACCGCCTGGAGCAGGTGCTGATCCGCACGCATCTTGACCAGACGGCCGCCGACGAGGCGCTGGTGCTTGACACTGCCGGTATGCTGGTGGAATGCTGTGCGGCTAATTTGTTCTGGCGTAAGGGAAAAGCGGTGTTTACCCCTGACCTGAGCCAGGCGGGCGTCGCGGGCCTGATGCGGCGACGGGTGATCGCGCTGCTGGCGGGATCGGAATACCGTCTGCACTGCGTCAGCGAGCCGCTGGAGACGCTGGCCGATGCCGACGAAGTCCTGGTGAGCAACGCGCTGATGCCGCTGCTGCCGGTAAACGTTGCTCAATCATGGCGTTATCATTCGCGCCAGCTGTATGATTTTTTGCGTCCACACTGTTAACCATGGCTGATTGATGAAGAAAAGAAAGCTGAAGGTCCTGTCTGTTATTGTTGTTCTGGCATTGGCGCTGCTGTTTTGGGGCTACCAGAAGATCGAACGCTTTGCCGATACGCCGCTGGCTATCCAGCAAGAGACTATCTTCAAACTGCCTGCCGGCACTGGCCGGGTGGCGCTGGAAGGGTTACTGGTGCGCGATAAACTGGTGCGCAGCGGCCACTGGTTCCAGTGGCTGCTGAAACTGGAACCGGAGCTGGCGGAGTTCAAGGCCGGAACCTACCGGTTCACGCCGGGCATGACGGTGCGCCAGATGCTGAAACTGTTGGCCAGCGGCAAAGAGGCGCAGTTCACCGCGCGCTTTATCGAAGGCTCACGCCTGCGTGACTGGCAGCAGGTGCTCCAGCAGTCCAAATACCTGAAACACACCCTGGCGGGCAAAAGTGACGCGGAGATCGCCGCCGCGCTCGGCATTGCTGCAGGAGAAACCCCGGAAGGGCGGCTGTACCCGGATACCTACCAGTATACCGCCGGCATGAGCGACATCGCGCTACTCAAACGCGCCCACGTCCGCATGAACAAAGCGCTGCAGGCCGCCTGGGACGGCCGCGACACCAGTCTGCCGTACAAAACGCCGGAAGAGCTGCTGACCATGGCATCGATCGTCGAGAAAGAGACCGCAGTGCCGGAAGAGCGCAGCAAGGTGGCGTCGGTGTTCGTCAACCGTTTGCGTCTCGGCATGCGTCTGCAGACCGATCCGACGGTGATCTACGGCATGGGCGAGAGCTATAATGGCAACATCACGCGCAAGGATCTGGAGACGCCGACGCCTTACAACACCTATGTGATCGCCGGCCTGCCGCCAACGCCGATCGCCATGCCGGGTGAGGCCTCGCTGCAAGCGGCTGCCAATCCGGCCAAAACGCCTTATCTCTATTTTGTCGCCGACGGCAAGGGTGGGCATACCTTCACCACCAATCTGGCGAGCCATAATCAGGCGGTGCGCGTGTACCGTCAGGCGTTAAAGGAAAAGAATGAAAAGTAAATTCGTTGTAATCGAAGGGCTGGAAGGCGCGGGCAAAACCACCGCGCGCGACACGGTAGTCAATGTGCTGCGTGAACATGGCATCAACGACATCGTCTTCACCCGTGAACCCGGCGGCACGCCGTTGGCGGAGAAGCTGCGCGACCTGTTCAAGCGCGGTATCGACGGCGAATTGCCGACCATCAAGGCCGAAGTCTTGATGCTGTACGCTGCGCGCGTGCAGTTGGTGGAAACCGTGATCAAACCCGCCCTGGCGCGCGGCGCCTGGGTGGTGGGCGATCGCCACGATCTCTCTTCACAAGCCTATCAGGGCGGCGGCCGTGGCGTGGATCCGCAGCTGATGACCTCGCTGCGCGACACCGTGCTGGGGGATTTTCACCCGGATCTGACGGTCTATCTCGATCTGCCTCCGCTGGTCGGCCTGCAACGCGCACAGGCGCGCGGTCAGTTGGATCGCATCGAGCAGGAGGCGCTGCCGTTCTTCGAACGCACCCGCGCTCGCTATCTCGAACTGGCGGCGCAGGACGAAACGATCGTCACCGTCGACGCCGCCGAGCCGCTGGAGCAGGTGACTGCGGCGATCCGCGACTGCGTCAGCCACTGGCTGCGGCAGCAGGAAGGCGCATAATGAACTGGTACCCGTGGCTGAATGGCCCTTATCGCCAGCTGATTAGGCAGTACGCCGACGGCCGTGGCCATCATGCGCTGCTGCTGCATGCGGCGGCGGGCAATGGTGACGATGCGTTGGCCTACGGCCTGAGCCGTTGGTTGATCTGCCAACAGCGCAACGGGGAAAAAAGCTGCGGCGAGTGCCACAGCTGCCGGTTGATGCTGGCGGGCAATCACCCGGATTATCACGTGTTGGCGCCGGAAAAGGGCAAGAGCAGCCTGGGCATCGAACCCATCCGCCAGGTGATTGAAACGCTGTACGCCCACGCGCAACAGGGCGGCGCCAAGGTGATTTGGCTGCCGCAGGCCGAACAGCTGACCGAGGCGGCGGCCAACGCGCTGTTGAAAACGCTGGAGGAGCCGCCGGAGAAAACCTATTTTCTGTTGGGTTGCCGTGAGCCGTCGCGGCTGATGGCGACGCTGCGCAGCCGCTGCCTGTACTGGCATTTGGCCAGCCCGGATGAGCAGCTCAGCCTGCAGTGGTTGGGCCGGCAGGCGGCGGGCTCTCAGACAGACCGAGTCACGGCGCTGCGCCTGCACGACGGCGCGCCCCTGGCCGCCGAGCAGTTGTTGCAACCGCAGCAGTGGCAACAGCGCGGCGCCCTGTGCGCCGCATTGAGCGCCGCGCTGCCGCAACACGATATGCTGTCGCTGTTGCCGGTGCTAAACCATGAAGACGTCGCCGAACGCCTGCATTGGCTGTGCGCGTTATTGGTGGACGCAATGAAGTGGCAACAGGGCGCGCATCACTATGTATTGAATCAGGATCAGCAGCCGCTGGTGCATCAGCTGGCCAGCCTGCTGAGCAGCTCCTCGCTGCAACAGATTGTGCAGCAGTGGCTGAACTGCCGTCACCAGCTGCTCAGCGTGGTGGGCGTCAACCGCGAGCTGCTGCTGACCGAACAGTTACTTCGCTGGGAACAGATGCTTGGCGCCGCCGGCTATTCCCAACCTCATTCGCTGTAAAGTATAAGAGTTAAAAATTATGTTGTTAGTCGATTCTCATTGCCACCTTGACGGTCTGGATTACCAAACGCTGCACCATAATGTGGACGACGCGCTGGCCAAGGCCAAGGCGCGCGACGTCGGCTATGTGCTGGCGGTCGCCACCACGTTGCCGGGTTACCGTTCCATGACCGAACTGATCGGCGAGCGCAACGATGTAGCTTTCTCCTGCGGGGTGCATCCGCTTAATCTGGAAGAGGGCTATGATTACGCCGAGCTGCGTCGCCTGGCGGCGGCGGAGCGGGTAGTGGCGCTGGGAGAGACCGGGCTCGATTACTTCTACCAGAAAGACAATCTTGAGCTGCAGCAGGACTCTTTCCGCGAACATATCCGCATTGGCCGTGATCTGAACAAGCCGGTGATCGTCCACACCCGCGAGGCGCGCGCGGACACGCTGGCGATCCTGCGTGAAGAGAACGCGCAAGACTGCGGCGGCGTGCTGCACTGCTTCACCGAAGATCTGGCCACGGCCGAAGCCTTGCTGGATCTGGGCTTCTACATCTCCTTCTCCGGCATCGTCACCTTCCGCAATGCCGAACAGCTGCGCGAAGTGGCACGCTACGTGCCGCTGGATCGCATGCTGGTGGAAACCGACTCGCCTTATCTGGCGCCGGTGCCGCATCGCGGCAAAGAAAACCAACCCGCCTATGTGCGTGATGTGGCTGAATACATGGCGGTATTGAAGGGCGTCAGCCTGGAACAGCTGGCCGAAGCGACCACCGCCAACTTTTCACGCTTATTTCACCTCGAACTGTGATCTTTGACCTAGGCTATAGCGGTAGGTCATTGTCTGCGTAATTTTTTTTAAGCTCGTAATTAATCACTGAAACGGGTAAGGTTCGCTCCCGTTTCAGGGTGATTGGCGCGCGTTTTTTGCTCTGTTTTGCCAAAAAAACGCCGGTTTATGCAAAGTTGCCGCGGCTCGATCATCGAAACGTGATTGTCATCAAACATTGCGCAGGCTATTTATTTTACTCTGCGTAATAAATTCAAGGGGTGCTCAGACACCCTGAATTGCAGGGGTTTTTCTCCCCCCCTTGCAGCGCGACCAATCGCGACAAGAAGTAGCAAAGCATTATTACTCAGGAGCACACTCAACTATGTTCAAGAACGCATTTGCAAACCTGCAAAAAGTAGGTAAATCGCTAATGCTGCCGGTGTCCGTGTTGCCTATCGCAGGTATCCTGCTGGGCGTCGGTTCCGCCAACTTTAGCTGGCTACCTGCGGTAGTCTCCCACGTGATGGCGGAAGCGGGCGGTTCGGTCTTCGCCAACATGCCGCTGATTTTCGCCATCGGCGTCGCCTTGGGCTTCACCAACAACGACGGCGTTTCCGCGCTGGCGGCGGTGGTGGCTTACGGCATCATGGTGAAAACCATGGCGGTGGTTGCGCCGCTGGTGCTGCACTTGCCGGCTGAAGAAATTGCGGCCAAACACCTGGCGGATACCGGTGTGCTCGGGGGGATTATCTCCGGCGCCATCGCGGCCTATATGTTTAACCGCTTCTTCCGCATTCAACTGCCGGAATACCTGGGCTTCTTTGCCGGTAAGCGTTTCGTGCCGATCATTTCCGGTCTGGCGGCGATCGTTCTGGGCGTAGTGCTGTCCTTCATCTGGCCGCCGATCGGTACGGCTATCCAGACCTTCTCGCAGTGGGCGGCTTATCAGAACCCGGTCGTGGCCTTCGGCATCTACGGCGTGGTTGAGCGTGCTCTGGTGCCGTTCGGTCTGCACCACATTTGGAACGTCCCGTTCCAAATGCAAATTGGCGAGTTCACCAACGCGGCGGGCCAGGTATTCCACGGTGATATCCCTCGCTACATGGCGGGCGACCCGACCGCGGGCAAACTGTCCGGCGGCTTCCTGTTCAAAATGTACGGTCTGCCTGCTGCGGCCATCGCCATCTGGCACTCGGCCAAGCCGGAAAACCGCGCGAAAGTCGGCGGCATCATGATCTCCGCCGCGCTGACCTCGTTCCTGACCGGTATCACCGAGCCGATCGAGTTCTCCTTCATGTTCGTCGCGCCGATCCTGTACGTGATCCACGCTATCCTGGCCGGCCTGGCGTTCCCAATCTGCATCCTGTTGGGCATGCGTGACGGTACCAGCTTCTCGCACGGCCTGATCGACTTTATCGTACTGAGCGGCAACAGCAGCAAAATCTGGCTGTTCCCAATCGTCGGCATCATCTACGGTCTGGTGTACTACACCATCTTCCGCGTGCTGATCGCCAAGCTGGATCTGAAAACGCCGGGCCGTGAAGACACCGCTGCCGAGCAGACTGCGCAGGGCGGTTCCGAAATGTCCGCCGCGCTGGTTCAGGCCTTCGGCGGTAAAGAAAACATCACTAACCTGGATGCTTGCATCACCCGTCTGCGCGTCAGCGTGGCCGACGTGTCCAAAGTCGACCAGGCGGGCCTGAAGAAACTGGGCGCAGCCGGCGTAGTCGTCGCTGGCTCCGGTGTGCAGGCCATCTTCGGCACCAAGTCCGACAACCTGAAAACCGATATGGACGAATACATCCGTAATCACTGATTCAGGCAGGGGAGTTATCAAGGGAGGCGAAAGCCTCCCTTTTTTGTTGCCTGTCGTCAGGCGCTAAGGCGCTGTTCGAGTTCGGCGAGAGAAGGAAGGAACCAGACCTGTTCGCCGCGGTTGGCTTCGCGCACGAAATCTTGCAGCGCGTTGCTTTTCGCCAGCCAGGGGGTGATATCGCCTAGCAGCGCCACGCGCAGGCGGTAGTTGATGAATTTCTGCAATACGGCGCCGGCAATGCCGCTTCTGAGCTGGAAAAAGGTGGCGTCCAGGCGGTTGACGGGGAGGGCAATCATCCCGGCCTCATGTTCAAAGGCGGGCGCGATAAACAGGCTGACGTCGTTTTCGTCTTTCAACATCGGCCCGGCTTCGGCGAAAACCACCAGGCACAGATCATGGATTTGCTGCACGGCGTAGCTCATCGGTGCTCCGGGATTCAGGGGTTGGCATGTTTTTGCAGGTATTGTTCGAACACCGCCAGCGTTTCGTCCGAGATATGGTGTTCAATCCCTTCGCTGTCCAGCTCGGCGGTTTCGCTCGGCACCCCGAGGCACATCAGCAGATCGACCACGATGCGGTGACGGCGGCGCACCTTCTGCGCCAGCTGTTCGCCTTCCTCGGTTAAAAACACCCCGCGATAAGGGCGCGACTCCACCAGCCCGGCGCTTTTGAGCCGTGCGATATTTTTGATCGCCGTCGGGTGAGAGACGCCGAAGCGGCGCGCGATATCGGTGGTTCTGGCTTCGCGGGTGCTTTGCAGCAAATCGGCGATCAGCTCAACGTAATCTTCGATCAGCGCATTGGACTGCGCTTCGCGGGCGCGGCTAAAACGCAGGGCGTGCTCGGCCTCGTCCGGCATGTCGGTCTGGGCGTGGCGGTCGGCGTTATCTGGCGCGCGGGTAACCATAGCGTAGGGCGTCCTGTAAGAATAAAAAAGGCGTCTCCCGGCAATGCGGGGAGGGTTGCCCTAAGTTAGTCCAAATAGCACACATTATCAATTCGATGCCATGCATTGTGGTAGTTAGAAATATCTCTACACAAAGCCCATTAATTTCGCCTGTTGCATAAAGTGTAGCCGATGCTACATTGTCAGCATGATCGGTGGAAAAATAACCAGTAAAAGATTAAGGGTACTTCATGCGAGACGCGGCAACCCCCTCATCGTTAACCGAACGGACCAACATCGCGATTGGCGCCGCCCTTGCCGGGCGCAAGCGCGGCGCCTTTACGCCGCTGCTGTTCGCCGGCCCGGCGGTGATTGCCTCTATTGCCTATATGGACCCCGGTAACTTCGCCACCAACATCCAGGCCGGGGCGAAATACGGCTATAGCCTGCTGTGGGTGGTGGTGATGGCCAACCTGATCGCCATGCTGTTCCAGGCGCTGTCGGCCAAACTGGGCATCGTCACCAACCGCAATCTGGCGGAGATGTGCCGCGACCAGTTTTCACGGCCGGTGGTGATCGGCATGTGGCTACTCAGCGAAGTGGCGGCGATGGCCACCGATCTGGCGGAGTTTCTCGGCGGGGCGATCGCGCTGGCGCTGCTGTTCCACATGCCGCTGCTGGCGGGCATGGGGGTGACGGCGGTGATCACCTATGCGCTGCTGATGGTGGAGAAAAAAGGTTTTCGTCCGGTTGAGCTGATGATCGGCGGCCTGGTGGGCATCATCGCGCTGTGCTACCTGGTGGAAATGTTCATCGTGCCGGTGGATTGGCAGGCGGCCGGCATCGGTATGGTGACGCCGCAGTTGCCGGATGCCCAAGCGCTGACCATCGCCGTCGGCATTATCGGCGCCACCGTGATGCCGCACGCCATTTTCCTGCACTCGGGGCTGACCCAGCACCGCAGCCCGGCCAGCGACAACGGCGAGCGGCGCAAGCTGCTGCGTTTTTCCAATATTGAAGTGGTGATCGCGCTGGCGCTGGCCGGGCTGGTGAATATTGCGATGGTGATCATGGCCTCGAGCGCCTTCCACGCCGGTAACAGCGACGTGGCCGAAATTGGCACCGCCTACCATACGCTGACGCCGCTGTTCGGCGCGGCGGCGGCCGGCATCTTCCTGGCTTCGCTGATCGCCTCCGGTATTTCCAGCTCGGTGGTGGGCACCATGGCCGGGCAAATGATCATGCAGGGCTTCGTCGGTTTCCGTATCCCGGTGTGGGTGCGCCGTCTGGTCACCATGGTGCCGGCGTTCATCGTGGTGGCGATGGGCGTCAACGCCACCGACGCGCTGGTCTACAGCCAGGTGGTGTTGAGTCTGGCGCTGCCGGCGCCGATGATTGCGCTGGTAATGTTCACTCGCCGCCGCGACATCATGGGCGAGTTCGCCAACGGCCGCTGGACCAGCCTGGCGGCGGTGGTCGGCACGGTGGTGATTGTGCTGCTCAACGTGGTGTTGCTGCTGCAGACTTTCGGCGTCGATATCCCCGGGTTGGGATGAGCTGCGCGATCAGTGCCCGGCGGATTTACCGGCGAACAGTTCGCTGATGAAGTCGACGAAAACCCGAATTTTATGGCTGCGATCCCGCAGGCGCGGATAGAGAATATTGATCGGCGCCCCAGGGGGCGCCCACTCCTGCAGTATCGGTTCCAGTTCGCCCGCCTTCAGATAGTTTTCCAGCGTGCAGTCCAGCAAGTAAACCAGACCGAGATGGTTCCTGGCCACCTCACACAGCGATTGTGAATGGTTGAAGCTCAACAGCGGGCTGGGCGCCAGACGGTAGCGCTCGTCACCACGAATGAACTGCCAGTCGTCCGCCGCCGCCGCGCCTGAACGGATAAATCCCAGCCGCTGATGGCGTTGCAACTGCTCCGGGTGTTCCGGCCGGCCGTGGCGCGCAAAATAATCGGGAGACGCACAGCACAGATAACGGGGTTGCAGCAATGGGCGGCTGACCATCTCGGGGATGTTGCCGGCGCCGATGCGAATAAACACGTCGGCGCGATCTTCCGCCGGATTGACCAAGCGATCGCTGACCGACACGCTGAGCTGCAACTCTGGGTATTGCGCCAAAAAAGCCGGGAGCGCCGGGGCGATATGCATGCTGCTGAGCATCGAGGCTATCTCGACCCGCAGCGGTCCTCGTGGTTGTTCAAAATCGCACGACATGTCGTTTTTCAGCCGGTCAAACTGCTGCAGAATTTCTTGCGCGGTGTGATAGCAACGCTCCCCGGCGCTGGTCAGCGAGAAGCGCCGGGTTGAACGCTTGAACAGGCGTTGCCCGAACTGTTTTTCAAGCTGATTGATGCTGTATGTGACGCTGGCCGGGGAGAGCCCCATTTTGGTTGCCGCTTGGCTGAACCCCTCCATTTCCACCACCTGGCAGAATACGCGCAGCGCGTGCAGTTCATTCATGTTAACGGCTTCCATTATTTAAATTATTAAAAGAGTATTTTTAAATATGCCGGCTGTCAATTTAACGCGGCATTGGATAATTTATTTCCAGCGTTTTTATTTATCTGAAATCGCATCCTGTATTGCCATAATGAAATAACGCCTGAGAGGATATTTATATGAAAAAATTAACTGTCGTATTGTTATTGGCGGGCGTGGGCTTGTGCGGCCAAAGTTATGCCGCAAGCAGCGAGGCCGCATCGCAAAGTTACAGGGTTTCCGCTGAGGCGGGCGTCGCGGCCGAGCAGAAGGCGGTGTATAACCTGATAAACCGCTACCAGGCAGCGCTTAACGCCGGCGATACGCAAACAATTTTGTCACTTTTTGCCCCGGAAAGTTACTCGCAATGGAACGAAAAACCGACGGCGGACAGCAATGAAAAACGCCGACAACAATATGACAATTTATTTAAAAACGAGAAATTTGAAACCGAGTTTGCTTATGACAGCATCAGTGTGAACGGGAATATGGCCTATGTGCGCACGCACCATCATCGCGGCGCGACGGTAACCCGAATAAGCGACGGAGCCACCTTGATCGATTTAAACCGTGAAGTATTTGTATTGGAGAAACAGCAGGGCCAGTGGAAGATCGTGGTCTACACCTTTAATACCAACCCGATTCAAGGGGTGAGTTGAGTGACACTGACAAAGGCCGCGCAAGCGGCCTTATTGTGTCGCGCGACGGCTAAAGATTCCCCACGCCGCCGTCCATCTGCAGCTCCGCGCCGACCATAAAGGCCGACTCATCCGCCGCCAGAAACACCGCCGCTTTGGCCAGCTCCAACGCGCTGCCCATGCGGCCGATCGGCACCAGCGCGCGGATATCGTCGCGCAAGGCCCGCTCATCCGCTTCCGCCAGCCCCAGCTTACCCAGCGCCGGGGTTTCGGTCGGGCCGGGGCTGAGGCCGTTGACGCGAATGCCGCGCGCGTGCAGCTCGCCGGAGAGCGTTCTGGCCAAAGACAACAAACCGGCTTTGCTGGCGGCGTAGGCGCTGCTCTGCGGCAGGCCGATATGGGCGCTGACCGAACCGCACAGGATCACTGAAGAAGGGTTGGCCAGCAGCGGCAGCAGCGCCTGGATCAGAAAGAACGGCCCCTTCAGGTTGATGTCCATCAGCCGCTGGTAGCTCTGCTCATCCCACTCCTGCAGCGGGCGATGCGTGACGTCGCCGGCGTTAACGTACAGCACGTCCAGCCGCGGCCACCGTTGCTCCAACTGCTGCGCCAGCGCGCGCTGCTGTGGGATGTCGCCGGCGTCGCTCAGCAGCAGCAGCGCGTTGCCTGCCAATGCCTGGCCCGCCGCGTCCAAGGCGCGTTGGCTGCGGCCGGTGATCGCCACCGTTGCGCCCTCGGCGATGAATTGGCGGGCGGTTTCCAGCCCGATGCCGCTGGTGCCGCCGGTAATCAATGCGTATTTGCCTTGCAGTCGTGACATAACCGATTCCTCTTTAGCGTCTGTTGCGGCATTATTTGCGCTATAGTTCCTTTTGCATAGTAGGCACCTTTTGGATACTAAAGGACGAGGAGGGATGAAATGACGACGCAAGCGCCTTTAACGGCGGAAAATAATTTGTCGGCGCTGCCGACGGCGGGCGAACCCTGCCCGATGGTGGACTTCGTCAATCTGGTGTCGGGCAAATGGGCGATACCCATCCTGTACCGGCTGATCATAATCGATGGCCCGGTGCGATTCAGCGAGCTGCAGCGGGCGGTGGCGCCCATCGCGCAAAAAGAGCTGACGCGCCAGCTGCGGCTGTTCGAACAACGCGGTCTGGTGACGCGGCAGGTGTATCCCGAAGTGCCGCCGCGGGTGGAGTATCAGGTCACTGCGCTGGGCAAATCGCTGCGGCCGACGCTGGACTCGTTGGCCGAGTGGATGCGTCGGCATGCCCCGCAGCTGATCGGCGGTTAGTCGCCGATGCCCGGCGGGTTGATGGTTGAACGCTCGACCTTTTCGTCGCCTTCGCCCCAGCGTTCCAGCACCTGCGCGTATTCGCCGCTGACGATCGCGCCATTGATCGCGGCGTTGACGGCGTTCACCAATCCGTTGCCTTTTTTGGTGGTGACCGCGACGTAGGCCACGTTGGGGCCGATGCCGACCATTTTGGTTTTGCCGGTCAGCGCCGCCTTGTAGGCGCCGGTGGAGTGGGGGCCGAAGAACGCATCGGCGCGCCCGGACTGAATGCTGAGGTTGGTGGCGGCGTCGTCGGTCACGTAGATCGGCTGTACCGGCGGCAGCCCGGCGGCGCGATTCTGCTTATCCCATCCCAGCAGAATGTTTTCCTGATTGGTGCCGGATCCGACGATGATCCGCAGCCCGGCCACGTCCTGCGGGCGATTGATCGCGGTGATGTGGCTGGTGGATTTGACGTAAAAGCCCAGCGTGTCCACCCGGTAAGTGGCGAAGTCGAATTTGGTTTTACGCTGTTTGGTGACGGCGATGTTGAAGATCGCCGCATCGTATTTGCCCGCACTGATGCCCAAGGGCCAATCTTCCCAGGAGGTGGGCACCAGATTCAGCTCCAGCCCGAGGCTGTCGGCCACCAGGCGGGCGATGTCCGGATCGCTACCGATCAGCGTTTTATTGTCTTCGGCGAACAGCGCCAGCGGCGGGGAGTTCTCGAATGCTACCGCCACCGTCAGCTTGCCGGGCACCGCGAAGTGAAAGTTCGCCGGGATCAGCGCGATAGCCGCCGGGTTTTTCTCCGCGCGTATCGGCTCTCGGTTAGCCTGCAGGTCGATACCGCCCGTCGTGGCCGCCTGCACGGCGGCGCTCAGCAACAGCGCGCACAGCGCCGCAATCTTCAGTGGCATAGTACCCTCTATCCTTTGTTAATCATGGGGTTACTATTGGCGGCGGTGCGGGGCAAGTAAAGCAACAATAGTGAATAACCAAAGTGAAAAGATGCACAAGCGGGGCGACGGCCTGCGCGAATCTGCAGCACTCGACGTGGAAAGTGCGCAATCAGGTTGAAAGCAGTAGAATTTGTCACTCATACTGCGTACAGCTAATTGTGTAAAACAAGGAACGCCAGATGGCCGAAGAAACGATTTTCAGTAAAATTATCCGCCGCGAAATCCCTGCTGATGTGGTTTACCAGGATGAACTGGTCACCGCTTTCCGTGACATCTCCCCCCAGGCGCCTACCCATGTGCTGATCGTTCCCAACGTGCTGATCCCAACCGTCAACGACGTGACCGTGGAGCATGAGGCCGCATTGGGCCGCATGATCACCGCCGCGGCGAAAATCGCCGAACAGGAAGGCATCGCCGAGGACGGCTACCGCCTGATCGTCAACTGCAACCGCCACGCCGGTCAGGAGGTCTATCATATTCATATGCACCTGGTCGGTGGCCGCTCGCTGGGGCCGCTGCTGTCACGTTAAGCGAGGAAATCATGCGCGGTAAAAAAACTCTGCGTTGTCTGATGGCGTTGGCGCTGCCCGCCGCGTTGCTGATGGGGTGCAGTTCGCCATCCGGCATCGCGGTTAACCGGGGGCAAACGGTGGTGATGGATCCTTCGGTGCTGACCGCCGGCATTTTTGCCGATACGCCCTCTGTCTCGAACGCTTCCGGGCGGGTGATGGCGACTTCGGTGCTCAATAACAGCCAACCGACGCCGGTCACCGTGCATTATCGTTTCTATTGGTACGACGCGCAGGGGCTGGATATTCGCCCCTTCGAGAAACCGCGTGAGATCGTCGTGGCGCCTAACTCGGACGCCAAAATCTACTCGATTAACGGTAATCTGGAAGCTAAAAGCGCGCGTCTGTATCTGTACCTGTAAGCGCTTGCCAGGTTTGGAGAAAAAGCATGAAAAAGTACGTCTTAGTGGCGCTGGCCGCATTCACCCTGAGCGGCTGTCTGTCGCGCCCGCCTGAGCCGGATCAGCCGTTGCCGCCGGTCACCGTCGAACCGGAACAGCCGACGCCGCCGGTCGAGCAACCGCAGCCGCCAACCACCGAGCCGGTGCCGCAGCCGCCGAAAATCCAGCAGCTCGACTGGCTGGGCAGCGTTCAGCCGCTGGTGAATCAGATGCTGAAGGCCGATGGCGTCACGGCCGGCAGCGTGCTGCTGCTGGACAGCGTCAAGAACAACACCAACGGCTCGCTGCAGATGGGCAAAGCCACCGCGGCGCTGTATAAGGCGCTGGCATCGAACTCCACCTTTAGCGTGGTGCCGGAAGCGAAGCTGACGAGCGCCAGACAAACGCTGGGCCTGTCGGCGGATGACAGCTTCGGCTCGCGCAGCAAGGCGATTGGCCTGGCGCGCATCGTCGGCGCGCAGTACGTGTTGTACAGCGACGTCAGCGGCGACGTGAAGTCGCCGGCGTTGGATATGCAGCTGATGCTGGTGCAAACCGGCGAGATCGTCTGGTCGGGCAATGGCGCCGTTAAACGCTGAGGCCGCGCTGCGACAATTGATGGAAACCAGACTGCCGGCGGTGAATACCGCCGGTTGTCATTTCAGCCCGGTGCAGGGGCTGACCGGCGAGAGCTGGCGCATCGACGGATCGGGCATTACGCTGCTGGCGCGGCAAAACAGCGCGGAGAAACGCGCGCTAGGCGTGAGCAGACGGCGGGAAGCGCAGGTCTTGCGTCGCTGCGCGTCGGGGCTGGGGCCACGGGTTTTCGCGCAGAATAATCAGTGGCTTGTCCTCGAATGGCTCGAAGGTGACATCGTCACAGAAGCTGAGTTTGACATGCTGAATCAACGCGGCGAGCTGGCGGCGATGGCGACGACGCTGCACCGGCGGCCGCTCAGCGGTTACCGGCTGGATCTGCGGCGGCAGTTCCTCCGCTACTGGCAGCAGCTGGATACGCGGCGTTTAACCCCCGCCTGGCTGCGTTGGCAGCGTCATTTCTTACGCTGCGCGCCGCCGCGGCCATTACGCCTGGCGCCGCTGCACATGGACATCCACCCGGGCAATTTGCTCGCGACCGGCGAGGGGCTGCGACTTATCGACTGGGAGTATGCCGCCGACGGCGATGTGGCGTTGGATATCGCCGCGCTGTTTCGCGGCAACGGCTGGGCGGCTGAGCCGCAGCAGCGCTTTTTGCAGCACTACGCGCGTCAGGGCTATCACGACGTCGCCCGGCTGCAGGCGCAGGTGCAGCGCTGGCTGCCGTGGGTGGATTATCTGATGCTGCTGTGGTTTGAAGTGCGCTGGCAGCAGAGCGGCGACGTTGAATTTTTGCGCTGGGGCGCGGCGCTGCGCCGGCAATTCTGTTTATCATCATCCGAATTCTGAACGAACAATATGAAGTGAGGTGCCCGTGGGCCCAGTAATGCTAGATGTCGCCGGCTACGAGCTGGATGCAGAAGAACGCGAGATTCTGAAACACCCGCTGGTTGGCGGATTGATCCTGTTTACCCGCAATTTCCACGATGCGGAGCAGCTGCGTGAGCTGGTGCGCCAGATCCGCGCCGCTTCGCACGATCGGCTGGTGGTGGCCGTGGATCAGGAGGGCGGGCGCGTGCAGCGCTTCCGCGAAGGCTTCACCCGCTTGCCGGCGGCGCAATCGTTCGCCGCCTTGAACGATGCGCAAGAAGGTGGCCGCCTGGCGCAGGAGGCCGGCTGGCTGATGGCGGCGGAGATGATCGCGCAGGATATCGACATCAGCTTTGCGCCGGTGCTGGACATCGGCCATGCCAGCGCGGCGATCGGCGAGCGTTCGTTCCACAGCGATCCGCAGCAGGCGTTGGCGATGGCGGAGCGCTTTATCCTCGGCATGCACAGTGCCGGCATGAAAACCACCGGTAAGCACTTCCCGGGGCACGGCGCCGTCAGCGCCGATTCGCACAAGGAAACCCCGCGCGATCCGCGACCGCTGGCGCAGATCCGCGAGCATGACATGGCGATCTTCCGCGAGCTGATCAATCGTCAATTGCTGGACGCCGTCATGCCGGCTCACGTCATCTATACTGAAGCGGACCCGCGTCCGGCCAGCGGCTCGCCGTACTGGCTGCAGCAGATCCTGCGTCAGGAGCTGGGCTTCGACGGCGTGATTTTCTCCGACGATCTGTCGATGGAAGGCGCCGCCATCATGGGCAGCTATGCCGAACGCGGCCAGGCGGCGCTGGATGCCGGTTGCGACATGATCCTGGTGTGCAACCACCGCGCAGGCGCGGTCAGCGTGTTGGATAACCTGTCCCCGGTCAAAGCAGAGAAGGTGAAGCGGTTATATCATCGCGGTCAGTTCACCCGTCAGGAACTGCGCGACTCCGAGCGCTGGCAGCAGGCGCACAAGGCGCTCAGCGCGCTGAGCGAACGCTGGGAGGAGCACAAGCAGCGTTCGCAAGGGTGAATCCAGGCGCCGCATCGCGGCGCAGAGCGGAAATGATGAGGGCCGCGCCCGCGGCCCTTGGCTTGTTGCGAGGATCCACATGATTATCTATTTGCACGGCTTCGATTCCACCAGCCCCGGCAATCATGAAAAGGTGTTACAGCTGCAGTTTATCGATCCGGATGTGCGCTTTATCAGCTACAGCACGCTACACCCGCGTCACGACATGCAGCATCTGTTGAAAGAGGTGGACAAGGCGGTGCAGCAGGGCGGCGATGCGCACCCGTTGATCTGCGGGGTCGGCCTCGGCGGCTTCTGGGCGGAGCGCATCGGCTTCCTGTGCGGCATTCGCCAGGCGATGTTCAATCCCAACCTGTACCCGGAAGAGCACATGCACGGCAAGATAGACCGGCCGGAAGAGTATCGCGATATCGCCACCAAGTGCGTGGAGGATTTCCGCGAGAAAAACCGCGATCGCTGTCTGGTGGTGCTGTCGCGCCACGACGAGGTGCTGGATAACCGGCGCAGCGCCGAATTGCTGCATCACTACTACGAGATCGTGTGGGATGAACAGCAGACGCACAAGTTCAAAAACATCTCGCCGCATCTGCAGCGGCTCAAGGCGTTCAAGGCGCTGGGTTAACAGTTTCATAACGCTGCCGCGAGCCGCGCTCCCCGTTTTTCACCGACGGAAAGTGCGGCTTTTTTGTGCGCCAAAGCCAGATTTTGCGTGGCAATCGGCAAAATTTAAAACTGTGACTCAGCGCTAACTATTTGAATCGCAATCCCCAAAAAATGCCCTCGTCCAGCCTTTAACCAAAAAAAATTGATGTACGTCAATTTTGGTATGACCAAATAACCTCACATGCTATTCTGGCTGCAGAGAGCCGATTTATTTTACGTGAACCCTATGTATTCTAAGGATATTATTTATTTACCCTGGGATAACAAATGGTTCACATTTAGGGGGTTATTTTGACAACGCCAAAGAAGAAAATCGTTATTGTCGGCGGCGGCGCCGGTGGTCTGGAGCTGGCGACCAGCCTGGGCCATAAACTTGGCCGTAAGAACAAAGCCGAGATCACGCTGGTGGATCGCAACCACAGCCATTTGTGGAAACCGCTGTTGCACGAAGTGGCGACCGGCTCCCTCGATGACGGCGTGGATGCGCTCAGCTACCTGGCGCACGCGCGCAATCACCATTTCAGTTTCCAGCTGGGGTCGTTGACCAACATCAACCGCGAGACGCAAACGCTGCAGCTGGCGCAGATCTGCGACGAGCAGGGCGGCGAGCTGGTGCCGGCGCGTGAACTGCCGTACGACATCCTGGTGATGGCGCTGGGCAGCACCTCAAACGATTTCGGTACGCCGGGCGTGAAAGAGCACTGCATCTTCCTGGATAACCCGCATCAGGCACGTCGTTTCCACAACGAAATGCTTAACCTGTTCCTGAAGTTCTCGGCGCAGCCGGGGCAAAAAGAGCGGGTCAACATCGCCATCGTCGGCGGCGGCGCCACCGGCGTTGAACTGTCCGCCGAACTGCACAACGCGGTGAAACAGCTGCACAGCTACGGTTTTGAAGGCCTGGACAACAGCGCGCTCAACGTGACGCTGGTCGAAGCCGGCGAGCGCATTCTGCCGGCGCTGCCGCCGCGCATTTCCGCTGCGGCTCACCAGGAGCTGATCAAGTTGGGCGTGCGCGTGCTGACCAATACCATGGTGACCAGCGCGGACGCCAAAGGCCTGAATACCAAGGGCGGCGAGTTCATCGACGCCGATCTGATGGTATGGGCGGCAGGCATCAAAGCGCCGGACTTTATGAAGGACATCGGCGGCCTGGAAACCAACCGCATCAACCAGTTGGTGGTGGAGCCGACGCTGCAGACCACGCGCGATCCGAACATCTTCGCCATCGGCGACTGCGCCTCTTGCCCGAAAGAGGGCGGCGGTTTCGTGCCGCCACGCGCCCAGTCGGCGCACCAGATGGCCTCACGCTGCGCCACCAATATCCTGGCGCTGATGAACGGTCAGACGCTGAAGCCTTACGTGTACAAAGACCACGGTTCGCTGGTGTCGCTGTCGCGCTTCAGCACCGTCGGCAGCCTGATGGGCAACCTGATGCGCGGCTCGATGATGGTGGAAGGGCGCATTGCGCGTTTCGTCTACATCTCGCTGTACCGCATGCACCAGGTGGCGCTGCACGGCTACATCAAAACCGGCCTGATGATGCTGGTGGGCGGCATTAACCGGGTGATCCGCCCGCGTCTGAAGATGCACTGATCCCGCCGTTGTCGATCAACCCGCGCCGGTTCGCCCGCGCGGGTTTTTTTATGGCGGGGCGAGGCTAACGGCGGCGGTTGCTTGATTCTTCAGCATAAGCTGTCGCCGACATGGGTAAAATTCTTAAGATTCCTCCTAAACAACGGCAAAACGGCCGTTTTCCCGCATTTTTGGTCCCCTTGTCTTATTGCGAGCCCTCAAATCATTGTGCAGACTTTACCTCGTTTACAGACGGCGCGTCGCGCACGCCGTAAACCGGGATACCGCAAGCCGCCCATGCGCAAAATAATAAGCGCGGTGCCATGCCGGTAACAGACCCGGAAAAAATGCGTGGTAACACTTTCAGGAGGTTTCCTGTGAACAAGTCAATGTTAGCCGGTGTTGGGATTGGCATCGCTGCCGCTCTGGGGATTGCCGCGGTAGCCAGCCTGGACGTCTTTTCTGCCGGTCCGCAATATGCGCAGGTGCTCGCCGCAACGCCGATTAAAGAAACCATCAAAACGCCGCGTCAGGAATGCCGCAACGTCACCGTCACGCACCGTGCACCGGTGCAGGATGAAAACCGCATCGCCGGTTCTGTGCTGGGCGCAGTGGCGGGCGGCGTGATCGGCCACCAGTTCGGCGGCGGTCGCGGACGCGACGTGGCGACCGTGGTGGGCGCTCTGGGCGGCGGCTACGCCGGTAACCAGGTGCAAGGGGCGATGCAGAATAACGACGTCACCACCAGCGTTCAGCAGCGTTGCAAAACGGTCTACGACAAGTCTCAGAAAATGCTGGGCTATGACGTGACCTACAAGATCGGCAATCAGCAGGGCAAGATCCGCATGGATCACGATCCAGGCACCCAAATCCCGTTGGACAAAAACGGCCAGCTGGTGCTGAACAGAGCCTGATCGACGCATTCGAATTAAACCCGCGGGCAGTGTTAGTTCTGATCGTTTAACTCGGTTAAGCGAGCGGCGTTAACATTGACGCGGGTTTCTGCTTTTTGTCTGCCCGCGAATTCGACGATCGTTCTAATGTCTGCGTGCGATATCACTGGGCAAAACTTCAAAAAAGCCCCCGCGTTTGTTATATTATTGTGCGATTAAGCGGTGTGTTCGGCGCTAATCGCCGCACCGGCCAAACCCGAGTATTTCGTCTCGCAGAGATAACGACATGTTAGATTTTCGCTTTCCGACAGCGTTGCAAATGGTCCTTAGCGTCGCCGTAGCTGAGAAGCAGGGCATGCGTTCGACGAGCGCCACGCTCGCCGCCACTCTGGAAGCTAACCCGAGCTTTATCCGCAAACTGATGGTGCCGCTGACCAAAGACGGCATCATCGTTTCCACCCTGGGCCGAAACGGCTCTATCCACCTTGGCCGCCCGGCGGAAGAGATTACCCTGCGGGATATCTACCTGGCGGTGATCGACGACAAGCGCATCTGGGCCTCACGCCCTGAAGTGCCGGCCCGTTGCCTGGTGAGCGCCAACGCCTGTTGGTATTTCAAATCGGTGGTGAACGAGGCCGAGCAGGCTTCGCTCGCGGTGCTGGCGCGCCACACCGTGGCTGACTCGCTGGCCGAACTGGAGCGGGGCGACAAGCGCGCCTGTGCGGAATACGCCGCCGCGCAAGAGGCCGAAACCGCCGATAAATAATCGCGGTTCTGATGCATAAAGAAAGGTCGGGCAATGCCCGACCTTTTTGCATGTTAAGACGAGGATTACGCCGTCTGTGTCTGCGTTTTGCGTGCCACCAGGCGACGCAGGGTGACGTAGAACACCGGCGTCAGGAACAGCCCGAACAGCGTGACCCCCAGCATGCCGGAGAACACCGTGATGCCGGTGACGCCGCGCACTTCGGCGCCGGCGCCGTGGCCGAGGATCAGCGGGATGGTGCCGGCGATGAAGGCGATGGAGGTCATCACGATCGGTCGCAACCGCAGGCGACAGGCTTCCAGCGCTGCCTCGACGATGCCTTTGCCCTGCATTTCCAGCTCGCGGGCGAACTCGACGATCAGAATAGCGTTCTTGCAGGCCAGTCCCATCAGAACGACCAACCCGACCTGCACGAACACGTTGTTGTCGCCGCCGGTCAACCACACGCCGAACAGCGCCGACAGCATGGTCATCGGCACGATCAGGATCACCGCCAGCGGCAGCGTCCAGCTTTCATACAGCGCCGCCAGCGCGAGGAACGCCAGCAGCACCGCGACCGGGAACACCACCAGCGCGGCGTTGCCCTGGGTCGATTGCTGGTAGCTCAGATCGGTCCACTGGATGTTCATGCCGTTCGGCAACAGCTTGTCGGCCATTTGCGTCAGTGCGCTCATCGCCTGGGTAGAGGAGAGGACGCGCGGATCGGCGTCGCCGATCAGGTCCGCCGCCGGGAAACCGTTGTAGCGGATCACCGGATCCGGGCCGTAGGTCGTGCCGATGCTGACCATACTGCCGATCGGCACCATTTCGCCTTTGTCGTTGCGGGTACGCAGGTTGGCGATGTCTTCCACGCTGTCGCGGAACTGGCCGTCGGCCTGCGCCATCACCTTCCAGGTGCGGCCGTAACGGTTAAAGTCGTTGATGTAAGACGAACCGAGGTAGGTCTGCAGCGTGCTGAACAGCGCATTGAGCGGCACCCCTTGGGCCTTGGCCTTGTCGCGATCGATTTTGGCGTCCAGCTGCGGCACGTTGGCCTGATAAGAGGAGATCGGGAAGCCCATGCCCGGCGTTTGCATAATGGCGCCGGACATCGTGTTGATCGCGGTCTGCAGCGCGCCGTAACCCAGCCCGCCGCGATCCTGCACGTACAGCGAATAGCCGGAACCCTGGCCGATGCCGAGGATCGGCGGCGGCATGATCGAGAAGGCGAAACCTTCCTGGATCTGTGAAATGCGCGCGTTAATCTCGGCGTTGATCTGCGCCGCGGTGCGGGTACGGGTGCTCAATGACTCCAGCGCGAAGAACACCGTGCCGGTATTCGGCGTATTGGTGAACTGCAGCGCGTTCAGGCCGGGGAAGGCCACCGCATCGGTGACGCCGTCCACGCTCAGGCCGATGGCGCTCATCTTGCGGATCACCGCATCGGTGCGCTCCAGCGAGGCGCCTTCCGGCATCTTCACGCCGCCAATCAGATACAGCTTGTCCTGCGTCGGGATAAAGCCGCCGGGCACGGTCTTGAACATCACCCCGGCGGCGACCAGCAGCAGCAGGTAGACGACGAACACTGCGCCGCGTCGGCCCAGCACGCGGGATACCCCGTGCTGATAACGCTGCGAGCCGCTGGCGAAGAAGCGGTTGAACGGCCGGAACAACCAGCCGAACAGCCGGTCGATCAGGCGCGACGGCAGATCTTTCGGCGCGCCGTGCGGCTTCAGCAAGCGCGCCGCCAGCGCCGGCGACAGGGTCAGCGAGTTGATGGCGGAGATCACCGTCGAGATGGCGATGGTGACGGCGAACTGTTTGTAGAACTGGCCGGTAACGCCCGAGAGGAACGCCATCGGCACAAACACCGCGCACAGCACCACGGCGATGGCGATGATCGGGCCGGAGACCTCGCGCATCGCCTGGTGCGCTGCCGCCAGCGGCGACAGCCCCTCTTCGATGTTGCGCTCGACGTTCTCCACCACCACGATGGCGTCATCCACCACGATGCCGATCGCCAGCACCAGCCCGAACAGGCTAAGGGTGTTGAGCGAGAAGCCGAGCAGATACAGCGCGGCGAAGGTACCGACCACGGAGATCGGGACCGCCAACAGCGGAATGATCGAAGCGCGCCAGGTCTGCAGGAACAGAATGACCACCAGCACCACCAGGATCACCGCTTCCAGCAGGGTATCCACCACCGCGCGGATCGAATCGCGCACGAACACCGTCGGATCGTACGGCGATTTCCAGCTCATGCCGTCCGGGAAGCGGGTCGCCAGCTCGGCCATCTTGCCGCGCACCGCATCCGACAGCTCTATGGCGTTGGCGCCCGGCGACTGGAAGATGCCGATGCCGACCGCATCCTTGTTATTGAGCTGGGCGCGCAGCGCGTAGCTGCCGGAACCCATTTCGATGCGCGCCACGTCGCGCAGCCGCACGATCTCGCCGTTATCGCCGCTCTTGAGAATGATGTTGCCGAACTCTTCTTCGGTTTGCAGGCGGCCCTGGGCGTTGATCGACAGCAGATAGTCGCTGCGCGTCGGCATCGGCTCCGCGCCGAGCTGGCCGGCGGAGACCTGCACGTTCTGCTCCTGCATGGCGCTCACCACGTCGGAGGCGGTCAGCCCGCGCGCGGCGACCTTGTTCGGATCGAGCCAGATGCGCATTGCGTATTCGCCGGCGCCGAAGATCTGCACCTGGCCGACGCCCGGCAGGCGAGCCAGTTCATCCTTGACCTTCAGGGTGGCGTAGTTGCGCAGGTACAGCGAGTCGTACTTGCCGGAAGGCGATACCAGATGCACCACCAGCGTCAGCGCCGGAGACTGTTTCTGGGTAGTGATGCCCTGGCGGCGCACATCTTCCGGCAGGCGCGCTTCGGCCTGTGCCACGCGGTTTTGCACCTGCACCTGCGCCTGATCGGGATCGGTGCCGGGGCGGAAGGTGACGGTGGTCACCAGCACGCCGTCGGAACCGGCGACCGATTTCATGTACATCATGTTTTCGACACCGTTGATCGCTTCTTCCAGCGGCGTGGCCACCGTTTCAGCGATCTCTTTCGGGTTGGCGCCCGGGTATTCGGCGCGCACCTGCACGCTGGGCGGCACCACGTCCGGGTACTCGCTGATCGGCAGCAGCGGAATGGCGATCACCCCGGCGACAAAAATCAGTATCGACAGCACTGCGGCGAAGATCGGCCGGTCGATGAAAAAACGGGAAAAGTCCATGGGTCAGAAGTCTCGGCTGGGGGCTTAGTTAAGTGCGGAAGCGGTGGTGGTCATCGCGACGCTTTTCGCGTCGACCGGCATGCCCGGCATAAACACTTTCTGCATGCCGTCGACGATCACCCGATCGCCGTTTGCCAACCCTTTCTGCACGATGCGCAATCCTTCGGCCATGCGGCCCACGTCGATGTCGCGGCGCTGCGCCTTACCGTCTTTATCGACGATGTAAACGAACTTGCGGTTTTGGTCGGTCATGACCGCTTTATCGTCGATCAGCATGGCGTTGAACTCGGCGCTGCCGGGCATCTGCACGCGTGCGAACAGCCCCGGCGTGAAGCGACGATCGCGGTTGTCGAGCAGGGCGCGCATGCGGATGGTGCCGGTACCGGCGTTCAGTTGGTTATCGGTGAAATCCACCAGCCCTTGGTGCGGGGTGCCGTCTTCGCCCACCAGGCCCACCTTCACCGGCAAGCGGGCGTCATGCCGACCCTGCTGCTGATAGCGCAGGAAGGTCGCCTCATCCACGTCGAAATAGACGTAAACCTTATCGAGCGATACCAGCGTCGTCAGCACGCTGGCGCTGTCGCCGGCGGTGACCAGGTTGCCGGCGGTGATCATCGCGCGGCTGGCGCGCCCGTCGATCGGGGCGGTGACGCGGGTAAAGTCGAGATTAAGCTGCGCCATATCGAGCTGGGCCTGCGCCGCCAGCACGTTGCTTTGCGCCTGCGCGGCGGACGAACGGCGCTGTTCCCACACCTCTTGCGAGATGGCCTGAGTGCCGATCAGTTTCTCGGTTCGCGAAGATTCGCTGCGCGCGAGGGCTGCCTGATTGCGCGCCCGCACCAGCTCCGCCTGCGCCTGTTCGCGCGCGGCGCGGTAGGTGCGATCGTCAATGGTGAACAGCACCTGGCCTTTCTTCACCTCGTCGCCTTCGGTGTAGTTGACCCGCTCGATGTAGCCGGAAACCCGCGGGCGCAGCTGTACGCTTTGCACCGCTTCGACCCGGCCATTGAACGCATCCCACTGGCTGATCGGTTTGACCACCACGCTGGCGGCGCTGACCACCGGCGGCGGTGGCGGGGCGTTGTGCGCGACGCTGTTGTCACACCCGGCGAGCAGGGCGGCCAGCAGCGCCACCCCGGAGAGCCGCTGGCCCAGAGCGAAGGCGCGCGTGCGGCCGCCGGCGTTGAACGATGAGTTTGGTTGATTTGGCATTATTTTTATTCCGATAAGTAAGCGCTGTCTGGCCCCATACCCAGCCCTGTTTTCCGGGCTTTTCCCTTCATGCCGGCGTTCGGCGGAAGGGGCGCCGCGCTTTGTCATGGCGCAACGTTAGGTTTTGAAACATATTGGTGTCACATTAATGTATCAATATCGGTTACATTAATTGGGTGGAGTATAGAGGCGGCTTTCTGGTAAATGCAATAATAAAAATTGCATTTAAAGCGAAACTGTTGCAACGTATGCGCACTGGGCAGAGGGGGACCCTGCCGACATGATGGGAGCATCAGCATGAACACGACGGGTTTCATTACCGATTTGAAGACGTGGATCGACAACAATCTGGAAGAAAAACTGGATATCAACACCGTAGCGGACCGCGCGGGCTACTCCAAATGGCATCTGCAGCGCATGTTCAAGCGCCAGACCGGCTATGCGTTGGGGGAGTATATCCGCATGCAAAAACTGAAGGTGTCGGCGGAGCGCCTGGCCAACAGCGGCGAACCGATCGTCAGCGTGGCGATCTCGCTCGGCTTCGACTCCCAGCAGTCGTTCAACCGCAGCTTCAAACGCCAGTTCGGCCAAACGCCGGGGGACTGGCGCCGCGCACTGGCGCAGCCGACGGCGGTGAGATGCACGCACCACTGAGCGGTTTGGCAGTGGGAATAAAAAAGCCTGAATTTGCGTTCGGGCTTTTTTGTATGGTGGTAAGGGAGGGATTGATTCGCTGCGCTCACCCTGCGGGCCGCCGTTGGCGGTCCAAAACGCAGGCGTTTTGTCGAACCCTGTCGAGGGTTCTCACCCTCCCGGTCGGTACGCGATGCAAACAAAAAAGCCTAAACTTTCGCTCAGGCTTTCTCGTTAGAATATGGCGGTGAGGGAGGGATTGATTCGCTACGCTCACCCTGCGGGCCGCCGTTGGCGGTCCAAAACGCGAGCGTTTTGTCGAACCCTGTCGAGGATTCTCACCCTCCCGGTCGATGCGCTATGCAAACAAAAAAGCCTGAACGCGAGTTCAGGCTTCTTCGTAGAATATGGCGGTGAGGGAGGGATAGATTCGCTGCGCTCACCCTGCGGGCCGCCGTTGGCGGTCCAAAACGCAGGCGTTTTGTCGAACCCTGTCGAGGATTCTCACCCTCCCGCTCGGTGCGCGATGCAAACAAAAAAGCCTGAACGCGAGTTCAGGCTTCTTCGTAGAATATGGCGGTGAGGGAGGGATAGATTCGCTGCGCTCACCCTGCGGGCCGCCGTTGGCGGTCCAAAACGCAGGCGTTTTGTCGAACCCTGTCGAGGGTTCTCACCCTCCCGGTCGGTGCGCTATGCATACAAAAAAGCCTGAACTTTCGCTCAGGCTTTCTCGTTAGAATATGGCGGTGAGGGAGGGATTCGAACCCTCGATACACTTTCGCGTATACACACTTTCCAGGCGTGCTCCTTCAGCCACTCGGACACCTCACCATATTTTTTTGTTGCGAAATCATCGCTGCAACGGGGCGCTACTATAGGGAGTGGGGCCGATCCGGTCAAGAATAATTTCTGTGTTTTTGCTTGTCCGCTCAAGCCGTGTTCACTTTGTTGAAAACTGCGGCGAACTACACGTCAGAAGTCATGAAAGGGCGAGAAAATCAGAGAGACGGTTCGAGGAGAACCGAGAAAAAGGGGAACCTCGGCAGCGTAAGGCGGGAGGCGTTCGCGGCGGGCCGCCGTTGGCGGTCCAAAACGCGGGCGTTTTGTCGAACCCTGTCGAGGCTTCTCACCCCTCTCGGCGATGCACCATGCAAAAAAAAAGCCTGGACGCGAATCCAGGCTTTCTCTTTGAATTTGGCGGTGAGAGAGGGCTTGATTCGCTGCGCTCACCCTACGGGCCGCCGTTGGCGGTCCAAAACGCGGGCGTTTTGTCGAACCCTGTCGAGGCTTCTCGCCCCTCTCGGCGGTGCACCATGCAAAAAAAAGCCTGGACGCGAATCCAGGCTTTCTCTTTGAAGTTGGCGGTGAGAGAGGGGTTCGAACCCTCGATACACTTTCGCGTATACACACTTTCCAGGCGTGCTCCTTCAGCCACTCAGACACCTCACCGTTTTGTTGCCGATAACGCCTTGCGCTGTCGACGGGCGCTAATGTAGGAGAATCTGATCTCAGCGTCAACCCTCTTATTTCATTCTCATGACTGTTTAGCCAAACTTGCAGCAATTTGCTGATTTACCGAACGATATCCTGACTCTCGGCCGCCGGCAGACAGGGCGGCAGCGAGCAAAATGCGTGAAAGCCGATTGTTTGACTTTTTTCTGTACAAATAGCTCAATATCTCGCCATTGAGGTTGGGTTGTTTGCTGTTATATGCATTAATACTGGATTATTAGTCAGATGTGTCGCTAAATGGAATCATGTCGGCGCGGCGTTTTTGGCAAGGAACATCACGTCGCCGCGCAGATTGCCGGGTGACAGGCCGGCGATACCGCAGACAGGGACAGACTCATTACATAATAATGCAGTAGAGGTTCGTTTTGACTCCTTCAGATGCCATGCCGGCGCCGCAAGCGCGCCATGCCATTCCCCCCGGCGCGGGGGCGCTGTTCTTCATCCAGATCTTCGCCACGCTGGGTTTCGCCGTGCTCTATTCCACGCTGGTGCTGTACGCCACCAAGCGATTGGGTTTCAACGAAAGCAGCGCCAATGCCATGATGGGCGTGTTCGGCGCCTTCAACTATGGCCTGCACATGTTCGGCGGCTATCTCGGCGGCCGTTTCCTCAGCAACCGCAACCTGTTCGTGCTCGGTATGGTGCTGCAGGTGTTCGGCTGCGCGCTGATTGCCGTCGCGGGCGTGTGGGGGTTGTACTGGGGGCTGGCGATGTTCCTGACCGGCAGCGGCCTCAACGTGACCTGCATCAATATGATGCTCACCCAGCGTTTCAAACCGGACGATGATCGGCGCGAATCGGCGTTCCTGTGGAATTACGCCGGCATGAACCTCGGATTCTTCGTTGGCTTTACCGTGGCCGGGTATTTCCAACTGACGGAAAATTATCGCGCGCTGTTCCTGTTCGCCACGCTGGGCAACGCGGCGGCGATCATCGTCGCCGTCTGTCGCTGGCGCATTCTGGCCGATCTCAATACGCCGCTCCACGACGCCAGCCGCAGCCAATACCGCTGGCGCATGCTGGTCGGGTTGGCGGTGCTGGTGGCGCTGGTGCCGATTATCCGCGTGATGCTGACCCATGCCGAGTTCAGCGGCCATTTCGTGATCGTGCTCGGCGCGCTGATCTTCCTGATGCTGTGCCTCGTGACGCTGCGCCACCATCCGCGCGATGAGCGCCGCAGAATGGCGGCCTATCTGATCCTGGCGCTGGGGTCGCTGGTGTTCTGGGCACTGTATCAGCTGGCGCCGATGGGGCTGATGCTGTTCTCCGAGCACAACATCAATCTGAACGTTTACGGCATTCAGGTGGCACCGCAGTGGATCCAGAACATCAACACGCTGGTGATCGTGGTGGGCGGCCCGCTGCTGGCCTGGTGGTTCAACCGCCTGCGCGCCCGCGGCTGCAACATCGACATTCCGCTGCAGTTCTCCGGATCGCTGTTCTGCATCGGGCTCGGCATGCTGGTGCTGCCGCTGGGCATCAGCATGGCGGGCGGCGACGGGCTGGTGGCATTCAAATGGATCGTCATCAGCTATGTGCTGCAAAGCGTCGGTGAATTGATGATCTCGCCGATCGGTTACGCGATGATCGGCAAGCTGGCGCCGCCGCGCTATCAGGGCGTGATGATGGGCTGCTGGATGATGGTGACCGGCGTCGCTTCGGTGTTGGCGGGCTACGTATCCGGCCTGATGCCGGAAAATAGCGGCAGTACGCCGCTGCAAACCAATCCCGGCTACAGCGAAATCTTCAGCGCGCTGGGTTGGGGGGCGACGGGCGTCGGCGTGGCGATGCTGATTTTAATTCCGCTGTTGCGGCGTCTTATCCGGCGCGACGGCGCGTCTGCCGCCTGATTTTGCGCACATGCACAACAGCCCCACTGGTCGGGGCTGTTTTTATTTTGGGCTTTAACGCTTGCATCCGGCGATGAATCGCGGAAGGCTGAAGGAAAACCAATAAAAACAAACGGGAGCCCGCAGTATGAACATCATCTATTACCATCCCTTATTTAACGCCCAGGAATGGCTGACCGGCATCAAGCAACGTCTGCCGCAGGCCGAGATCCGCGAATGGCAGCGCGGCGACGAGCGGCCGGCGGATTACGCGCTGGTATGGCGCCCGCCGCACGAGATGTTAGCCAACCGCCGCGATCTGAAAGCGGTGTTCGCCCTCGGCGCTGGCGTCGACGCCATTCTCGATCAGGAGCGCAAACACCCCGGCACGCTGCCCGCCGGCGTGCCGCTGCTGCGGCTGGAGGATACCGGCATGGCGCAGCAGATGCAGGAATATGCGCTGAGCTATGTGCTGCGCTATTTCCGCCGTTTCGACGAGTATCAGGCGTTGCAGCAGCGGCAGGAATGGCAGCCGCTCGATCCGCACTCGCTGGATGATTTCACCATCGGCATCCTTGGCGCCGGCGTGCTGGGGCAGAGCGTGGCGCGTAAGCTGACCGAGTTTGGCTTTAGCGTGCGCTGCTGGAGCCGCAGCGCCAAACAGATTGACGGCGTGCAAAGCTTCGCCGGGGAGGATCAGCGCGCGGCCTTCCTCGACGGCGTCAAACTGCTGATCAACCTGCTGCCCAATACGCCGGAGACCGTTGGCATCCTCAACCGCGAGCTGTTCGCACAGTTGAGCGCGGGCGCCTACCTCATCAACATCGCGCGCGGCGCGCACCTGGTGGAAGCCGAGCTGCTGGCGGCGCTGGAGCAGGGGCAACTGGCCGCCGCCACGCTGGACGTGTTCGCCCGCGAGCCGCTGCCGCAGGATCACCCGTTCTGGCGTCATCCGCGTGTCACCATTACCCCGCATATTGCTGCCATCACGTTGCCGCAGCAGGCGATGGATCAGATCGCCGCCAACATTCGCGCGCTGGAGGCGGGGCATACCCCTGCCGGCGTGGTCGACAGGCAACGGGGGTACTGATCCTTCAGCCGCCGTTCGGTAACTGATAAGCTGACACCGTCATCGCGCCCGCCCGCACCGCTGCGGGCAGGCCCTCTGGAAGGAGAAACAATGTATCCCGTTGATTTGCATATGCACACCGTCGCCAGCACGCACGCTTACAGCACGCTGCACGATTACATCGCCGAAGCCCGGCAGAAGGGCATCCAGCTGTTCGCCATCACCGATCACGGCCCGGACATGGCCGATGCGCCGCACTACTGGCACTTTATGAACATGCACGTTTGGCCGCGCCGGGTGAACGGCGTGGGCATTTTGCGCGGTATCGAAGCCAACATCAAAAACCTGCAGGGCGATATCGACTGCACCGGCCCGATGCTGACGGCCACCGACGTGATCATCGCCGGTTTCCATGAGCCGGTGTTTGCGCCGCAGGATAAAGCGTCCAATACTGAAGCGATGATCGCCGCGATGGCGCAGGGGGACGTGCATATCATCAGCCACCCCGGCAACCCGCGTTATCCGATCGACATTCCCGCCGTCGCGGCGGCGGCGGCCAAATACGAGGTGGCGCTGGAGCTGAATAACTCGTCGTTCACCCACTCCCGCAAGGGCAGCGAGGCCAACTGTCGGGCGATCGCCGCCGCGGTGCGCGACGCCGGCGGCTGGCTGGCGCTGGGTTCGGATTCGCACGTCGCCTTTTCGCTGGGTAACTTTGAGCACTGCGAACGCATCATCGACGAGGTGGGCTTCCCGCAGGAGCGCATTCTCAACGTCAGCCCGCGCCGGTTGCTGGACTTTCTCGAACGGCGCGGCAAGCCGGCGATTGCGGAATTGGCCGATTTGTGACATCGTCCCGGCAAAATTTTCCGTATTGTATAAGGCCTTATCATGAATGAGTTTTCCATTGTCTGCCGCGTGCTGGGTACGCTGTTCTACCGCCAGCCGCAGGATCCGCTGTTGGTGCCGCTGTTCGCGCTGATTAAAGAGGGCAAGCTGCAGCAGCACTGGCCGCTGGAGCAGGATGACCTGCTGAAGCGCCTGCAGCAGGGCTGTGACGTCAACCAGCTGGCGACCGACTTCAACGCGATGTTCGTCGGCAGCGAATGCAGCGTGCCGCCGTTCCGCTCCGACTACGTTGAAGGCGCCAGCGAGGCGGAAGTGCGCACCTTCCTGCAGCAGCGCGGCATGCCGCTGGCGGAGGCCCCGGCCGACCATTTCGGCCAGCTGCTGCTGGCGGCGTCCTGGCTGGAAGATCAGTCGCAGGAAGATGAAGCGCAGGCGCAGATCGCGCTGTTCGACGAGTTCCTGCTGCCGTGGTGCGGCCGCTTCCTCGGCAAAGTGGAAGCGCACGCCACCACCGGTTTCTACCGCACGCTGGCGCTGATGACCCGCGATGCCCTCCAGGCGATGCGCGACGAGCTGGCCGAGTACGAGCAGGACGATGAAGCGGGCGACGAAGACGCGTAACGCCGCAGCCATCCAGGCGGGCCGCCCGGCCCGCTAAACACAGGTTTGCATCCCCCAGACGTAAATTGACAAAAGATCCCCTAATCTGGCGGTTTACCGTCGGTTCGGGCGCGCCTGCGCGCCGCGTTTTCTCACGCAAGGGGTAGATGATGAAAAGTAACTGGATGCAGCAGATTCAAACGTTGATCGGGCAGAAGGCCGGCGCGATGGGCGGGGCAGAAGGCATCGGCAAACTGCTGGCGCCCACGGCGCTGGGCGGCCTGGTCGGCGTGCTGTTGGCCAACAAATCTTCGCGCAAGCTGGTGGGTAAGTTCGGCAAGAATGCGCTGATTATCGGCGGCAGCGCGGCGGTGGGCGCGGTGCTGTGGAATAAGTACAAGCAGCGGGTGAAAGAGACCCATCAGGACGAACCGCAGTTCGGTTTGCAAACCACGCCGGTGGATCTGCGCGCCAAGCGTTTGGTGCAGGCGCTGGTGTTCGCCGCCAAGAGTGACGGCCATATCGATGCCGACGAGCAGCGCGCCATCGATCACAGCCTGGCGCAACTGCAGGTGGGGGAAGAGGCGCAGGGCTGGGTGCAGGAAGCGCTCGACCAGCCGCTCAACCCGGCGTTAATCGCCCGCAGCGTGCAAAACGAAGACGAGGCGCTGGAGGTTTATTACCTGAGTTGCCTGGTAATCGACGTCGATCACTTTATGGAGCGCGGCTATCTTGATGCGCTGGCGCAGGCGCTGAAGATCCCGGCGGACGTCAAACAGGGCATCGAGAGCGACGTCAACGAGAAAAAGCGCGAGCTGGCATAGCGCCGCTTGGCAAGCCGGGGGGAATCGTGTCACTCTTGCCGCAATCTATGTAAGCGGATGATTTAGCAATGATGACCCCACCGAAAGCGGAAAAACGGCCTTATCCCATCACTATCCACGGCGATACGCGCGTGGATGACTACTACTGGCTGCGCGACGATGAGCGCGCAGATCGTCAGGTGCTGGACTACCTGCAGGCGGAGAATGCCTACACCGATGCGATGTTGAAGCCGCAGCAGGCGCTGCGCGAAGCCCTGTACGAAGAGATGGTGGCGCGCATCCCGCAGCAGGAACATTCGGTGCCTTACGTGCGCCACGGCTATCGCTATCAGACGCGCTACGAGCCGGGCAACGAATACGCGATTTATGTGCGCCAGCCGCAGGCCGAGAGCGAGCAGTGGGATGTGCTTATCGACGGCAACCAACGCGCCGAGAACCACGAGTTTTACACCCTGGGCGGGCTGGACGTCAGCCCCGACAACCAGCGTCTGGGGGTGGCGGAGGATTTCCTGTCGCGCCGCCAGTATGACATTCGTTTCAAGAACCTGGCCGACGGCAGCTGGGCGGACGAAGTGCTGGAAAACACCTCCGGCAGCTTCGAGTGGGCCAACGATTCCTCGACGGTGTACTACGTGCGCAAGCACGCCAAGACGCTGTTGCCGTATCAGGTTTATCGCCACGTAGTCGGCAGCGATCCGCAGCAGGACGAGCTGATTTACGAAGAGCAGGACGACACCTTCTACGTCGGGCTGGAGAAGACCACCTCCGAGCGCTTTATTCTGATCCACCTGAGCAGCACCACCACCTCGGAGATCCTGCTGCTGGACGCCGATCGGGCGGATGCCAAGCCGCAGCTGTTCGTGCCGCGCCGCAAGGATCACGAGTACGCCATCGATCACTATCACCAGCATTTCTATATCCGCTCTAACAAGGACGGCAAGAACTTCGGCCTGTACCAAAGCGAACAGGCGGACGAAGCGCAGTGGCAGACGCTGATCGCCCCTCGCGCCGACGTGATGCTGGAGGGCTTCAGCCTGTTCCGTGATTGGTTGGTGATCGAAGAGCGCAATGCCGGCCTGACGCTGCTGCGCCAGATCCACTGGCAAAGCGGCGAAGAGAAACGCATCGCCTTCGACGATCCGACCTACACCACCTGGCTGGCGTATAACCCGGATCCGGAGACCGCGCTGCTGCGCTACGGCTATTCATCGATGACCACCCCGACCACGCTGTACGAGCTGAACATGGACAGCGGCGAGCGGACGATGCTCAAACAGCAGGAAGTGAAGAATTTCACGCCGGAAAACTACCGCAGCGAGCGGGTGTGGGTGAAGGCGCGCGACGGCGTCGAGGTGCCGGTTTCGCTGGTGTATCGCCAGGACAGCTTCCAGCGCGGCGCCAACCCGCTGATGGTGTATGGCTACGGCTCTTACGGCAGCAGCATGGATCCAGCGTTCAGCGCCAGCCGCCTGAGCCTGCTGGATCGCGGTGTCGTGTTCGCGCTGGCGCACATTCGCGGCGGCGGCGAGCTGGGGCAGCTGTGGTATGAAGACGGCAAGTTGTTCAACAAGCAGAACACCTTCAACGACTTTATCGACGTGACCGAAACGCTGGTCGCCCAAGGGTACGGCGACGGCAAGCGGGTGTTCGCGATGGGCGGCAGCGCGGGCGGCCTGCTGATGGGCGCGGTGATCAACCAGGCGCCGCAGTTGTTCCACGGCGTGGTGGCGCAGGTGCCGTTCGTCGACGTGGTGACCACCATGCTGGATGAGTCCATTCCGCTGACCACCGGCGAATACGACGAGTGGGGCAACCCGAACGAGCAGGCCTATTACGACTACATCAAGCAGTACAGCCCGTACGATCAGGTGAAAGCGCAGGAGTACCCGCATCTGCTGGTGACCACCGGCCTGCACGATTCGCAGGTGCAGTATTGGGAACCTGCCAAGTGGGTGGCCAAGCTGCGCGAGCTGAAAACCGACGATCGGCAGCTGCTGCTGTATACCGACATGGATGCCGGCCACGGCGGCAAATCCGGCCGCTTCAAGGCCTATGAGGATATTGCGTTGGAGTACGCCTTCATTCTGGCTCTGGCGGAATAATAGCGTGCGGCGGGCGGCCTGCGCCGTCCGCCGTGTTAGCCAATCAGATAGTATTTCAGCGTGTGCTTCATGTCCGGGCTCAGATCGTCGATGGATTTCAGCATCCAGCGCAGATAGCCGGGGTCTTCCTGGGCGATGCGGTCGATCTCCTGCCCGCGATACTTGCCGAACTTGAACTTCTTCAGCAGCACCGGCTGTTCGGTGATCTGCACCATTTGCTCCGGCGTCCAGCCCGAATCCTTGATGATGCGTTGCAGCAGCGCGGCGGTGACGTAGCAGTCATACAGCGCGCGGTGCGGGTACAGCGTGGCGTCTGCCGGCAGCTGCACGTCCAGATTCAGCGCGTAGCGCAGATACTGGTTGCCGTACTTGATGTCCGGATACAGCGTGCGCGCCAGCTTGAGGGTGCAGATCCAGGCACCGTTCATCTCCGGCAACACCCCGCGATCAAAGGCGGCGTTGTGCGCCACATAGTAGGGGCTGCCCTGATAGCGGCCGATCGCCACCGCAATGCGCGGTTTGCCTTCCACCATCTGTTCGGTGATGTGATGAATAGCCATCGCGTCGAGGCTGATGGGGCGGTCCGGGCTGATCAGGTCGCTCATCGGGTTGGTCAATTGGCCGTCGAGCAGATCGAGGGAGGCCACTTCCACCACGCCGCCGTCCAGCCCGCAGGTCTCGGTATCTATTACGCGTAACGTCATGCTTTCCTCCGCGTTGCCGTCAGGTTTCAGCTTAACCGGCACAGGCGGCCGTGCCAACCGTCGCGGGTCCTGTCGGCGATGATAAGACCAGGGGCGTCATCCGGCGCGGCAACCAAAAGCGCTCCCGTTTCATCCCAGATGGCGCTGCGGCCTGCCGGGATCCAGCCTCCGGTCGGCGCCGCATGGTTGGCCATCAGCGTGACCATGCCATAACGACGGGCATAGCCTGCCAGCGCAGCGCTGTCTTTCGCGTAACCGGCTTCAGATACCAGCACGCCGGCGGCATAAATCTGTGCACCCGCCAGCGCGGCGGCGCTTGCGTGGCCGGGTTGAGAGGTGTCGGCGCAGATAGCCAGCGCGATGCGTTGCCGATGTATTTCCAGCAGCGTGCCGCCATTACCGGGCAAGAACCGTTGTTGTTCCGCGCCGTGCAGATGTTGCTTGGTATAGGCGGCCACCGCGCCGTTGGGGTGAAAGATCAAGGCGGCGATATGCAGCGCCTGGCCGCTGCGCAAGGGCGTGCCGACGATGATCGTCATCTGATGCGATTGCGCCGCCGCAGCGAGCGGTTGCAGACGCGGATCGTCCAGCGTCAGCGCCAGTTCGGCGGCATCGGCCAGCTCATAGCCGCTTAGCGACAGTTCGGGAAAAACCAGCAGTTGCACCTGCTGTTCGGCTGCCTGCGCGACAAATTCAAGGTGACGTTCAAGGTTGCAGGCGATATTGGCCGCAGCGGCGGGGTATTGGGCTGCGGCGAGGGTAAAGCACGGCATTGGCCATCTCTCCAGTGAGGCAATAAAAAACCCGCCTTGGCGGGTTTAATGACGGATGGAAGGACGTTTACTCACCAGACGGATGCGCTTTTTTGGCGCGTTTCTCCGCACGTTTCTCTGCTGGGGTTTTCAACGGCTTCTTCTTCGCATTTTTTTTGCTATCCATTCCCTTACTCATGATGGCCTCTCGTTACCTATGATTGGGTGGCTTGCTCAGCCATTAACCGCCTAAAGCCGACAGGATGCAAGCGACAAAGTGCAAGTAGTATGTAACTGGCTGTTTGCACGTGAAATTTTGTTTTTGGATGACCGGGTGCTTAAAATAATTATTATGTTATAATATTACACTTTTAGGGTTCGGAGAACGCAATGACAGTGATGACATTACCGGATGCGCAGCAACTGCTGGCCATGCCGGATTCTGATTACATGAACTCGGTTCAACGGGCTTTTTTCCGCCAGCTGCTGCAGGATGAGCGGCAAAAACTGCTGTTGCACATCGATGAGCTGAAGAAGGCGATCGACAGCGGCGAAGCGACGGGTGATGAAGCCGACAAGGCGGCGCGCGAAGAAGAGCTGCGCCTGTTGTTCCGCCAGTTGGATCGCGAAAGCCGCCTGCTGCCGAAAATCGATGCGGCGCTGGCGCGGTTGCAGAACGGCGAATACGGCTACTGCCGGGAAACCGGCGAACCCATCGGCTTGGCACGCCTGCTGCTGCGCCCGACGGCGGAACTGAGCATCGAGGCGAAAACCGCACAGGAGATGCGCGAGCCGCATATGCGTAAAGGCGTGTAGGCGTAACAAGACGTGAACTGATCGGGCCTGTGGGCATTTTGCAGGCGGGTCGTTGCGATTTTGAGCAAACGCGCGCCGAGTTCCCGGCGCGCGTTCGAGTTTTCAGGTTTTACCGTTGACCTGCCGGGCGGCTTCCGCTTTGATGAAAGCATGACTCACAGAGAGACGGAAAGCGCCATGGAACAATTACGAGGTTTGTACCCGCCGTTAGCGGCATACGACAGCGGTTGGCTGGACACTGGGGATGGCCACCGGATCTACTGGGAGCTGAGCGGCAACCCGAACGGTAAACCGGCGGTCTTCATTCATGGCGGGCCGGGCGGCGGCATCTCTGCGCATCATCGCCAGCTGTTCGATCCCGAGCGCTACAAGGTATTGCTGTTCGACCAGCGCGGCTGTGGCCGCTCCCGTCCGCACGCCAGTCTGGACAACAACACCACCTGGCATTTGGTGGCCGATATCGAGCGGCTGCGCGAAATGGCCGGCGTCGAGCAGTGGCTGGTGTTCGGCGGCTCCTGGGGATCTACGTTGGCGCTCGCCTATGCGCAGACCCACCCGGAGCGCGTCAGTGAAATGGTGCTGCGCGGTATCTTTACCCTGCGCAAGCAGGAGCTGCATTGGTATTACGAGGACGGCGCTTCGCGCTTCTTCCCGGACAAGTGGGAGCGCGTGCTGTCCATTCTGTCGGATGACGAGCGCAAAGACGTGATTGCCGCCTATCGGCAGCGGCTGACTTCAGCCGATCCGCAGGTGCAGCTCGAAGCGGCCAAACTGTGGAGCGTGTGGGAAGGGGAAACGGTGACGCTGTTGCCAAGCCGTGAATCCGCTTCGTTCGGCGAGGATGATTTCGCGCTGGCGTTCGCCCGCATTGAAAACCACTACTTTACGCATTTGGGGTTCCTGGAGAGCGATGACCAACTGCTGCGCAACGTGCCGCTGATCCGCCATATCCCGGCGGTGATCGTCCACGGCCGCTATGACATGGCCTGCCAGGTGCAGAACGCCTGGGATCTGGCCAAGGCCTGGCCGGAGGCGGAGCTGCATATCGTGGAAGGGGCGGGGCATTCGTTTGATGAACCGGGCATTTTGCACCAGCTGATGATCGCCTCCGACCGGTTCGCCGGCAAGTGACACGAAAAACCCGCCGTAACGGCGGGTTTTGTTATTTGGCCTTCGGTTCGTAAGGCAGACGCGAAAACCTGTGGGATTCCGCGCGGTAGTGCGCCACGCGCTCGCGAAAATAGTCGCGTAGCGGCTCCGGCTGCTCGCGCTCCACCACTTCCGGGATCACCGGCATGTTGTAACGCTCTTTGTACGCCACGCCTGAGGCGGCGAGATCCACATTCACCCTGTCCATTTCTTCTTTGGACAACTCGGCCAGATTGTAACCCACCTTATGCTCCTTACTTTGCCGCATTGAATCTGCGCAGAAGGTAATCCACCCGGCGGCGCTTGGCAAGCCCGTTGCGCCGCGGCGGTGGGCGATATTTATCCAAGAGTAATGCAATCTATTTATTCTTTTAAATAAGAATGATTCGCTTTTTGATTAAAATAAAAGATCTAAATAATTCTCATGTTAATTCTCAATGTATTGGTGATATTTTAATTTATTGATATTTATGATTTTTGTAATTAATATGATTTGAGTGTAAATAAGGTGTTTTTATTTTTACGGCGACAGGGCATAATGCGCGGAAATTAAATTCATGACCTGCAAAATAAAAGGAATCATTATGCTGACGCAAGAAATGACTCAAAAGCTGAATGAGCAACTGAATCTGGAGTTCTACTCCGCCAACCTGTATCTGCAGATGAGCGCATGGTGCAGCGACAAAGGCTTTGAAGGCGCCGCCGCATTTCTTAAAGAGCACTCTCAGGAAGAGATGCAGCATATGCAACGTCTGTTCGACTACCTGAGCGACACCGGCTCTCTGCCGCTGCTGGGCACCATCGCGGCCCCGCCGGTGGCGTTTGAGTCACTGGCGGACGTGTTCGAACAGACCTACGAACACGAGAAGCTGATCACCCGTCAGATCAACGAGCTGGCGCACGCGGCAATGTCCTCTCACGATTACTCCACCTTCAACTTCCTGCAATGGTACGTGGCGGAGCAGCACGAAGAAGAGAAACTGTTCAAATCCGTGCTGGATAAGCTGGCGCTGGTGGGCACCAGCGGCAAAGGCCTGTTCTTCATCGACAAAGACCTGAAGAAAATGGGCGCGATGGGCCAGGGCGGCAACGGCCAGGCCTGATCCCTGACTGAACATTGAAAAACCGCGCGCGGGGCAAACCCGACGCGTGGTTTTTTTTACCCTGCGTTTATCGCGGTTATGCGGCGATACGTGCTGCCGGATCGCAAAATGCCAGTGATGCGCTCGACTTGCTGAGGCGTGCTCGCTATGATTTACCGCGATACGCTACAGGGATGGTAGAGTCAAAACAGCGGGTTAGCCGATACAACCCGTTTTTCTGTTTACCCGTGGCGCAATCATTTGCGGTGGGTTGGGGCCGCTGATACATCGCCTTGGCTGTGGCCTTAACCCTTATGACCCTCTTTATACTGTTAAGGGATACCACTGTGATCGGTAAAATTCGTTCCTCCTGTCGCCTGCTTTCCACCGTTTTCGTCCTGTTCGTTGGCCTGTCTTCACAGCAAGCGTTGGCGCACGCTCACCTGAAAGTGGAAACGCCGAAGGCCGACGCCAGCGTCAGCCCGGCGCCGAAGGCGCTGACTCTCAGCTTCTCCGAAGGCATCGAGCCGAACTTCAGCGGCGTGAAAATCACCGGCCCGGATAACGCCGTGGTGAAAACCGGCAAGCTGCAGCTCGATCCGAACAACAACACCCAGGTCAACGTGCCGATCGAAGGCGAGCTGAGCGCGGGCAAATACAACGTCAGCTGGCATGTGGTGTCGGTCGACGGGCATAAAACCAAAGGCCAGTACAGCTTCACCGTAAACTGATCGTGAGTTTGGCGACCCTGTTCGTTCTGTGTCGCTTGGTGCACTTTGCGGCGGTGATGCTGATGTTTGGCATCAGTCTGTTCACCGCCTTATTGGCACCGCAGCGCCTTTCCCCGATCCTCTCCCGCGATGTGCGTCCGCTGCTGCTTGCCGGCACCTGGATTGCCGGGCTTTCCGCCGTGGCGCTGCTGGCCATTCAGGCCGGGCAGATGGGCGACGGTTGGCAAGACACCTGGCGGCTGGAGGTTTGGTGGGCGGTGCTCGGCACCACCTTCGGCGAAGTGTGGCGCTGGCATCTGGGCCTGTCGCTGCTGGCGATCCTGAGCCTGCTGCTGCCGGAACGGCCGCGCGCGCAGGCAGTGGCGCTGTGCTCGGCGCTGCTGCTGGTGAGCCTGGCGTTCATCGGCCACGCGGCGATGCACGAAGGCGCGCTGGGCGCGCTGCACCGCGCCAACCATGCGGTGCACCTGCTGGCCGCCGGTTACTGGTTCGGCAGCCTAGCGCCGCTGCTGGTCTGCCTGCGCTACCTGCAGCCGCCGCAGTGGCGCAGCGACGCCATCACCACGCTGATCCGTTTCTCGCGCTGGGGGCACCTGGCGGTGGCGGCGGTGATTGTTACCGGCATCGTCAACAGCCTGATCATACTCGGCGGTTGGCCGCTTAATCTCAGCTCGCCTTATCAGCGCCTGCTGCTGATCAAAACCGCGCTGGTGGCTCTGATGGTGATGGTGGCGCTGGCCAATCGCTACGCCATCGTGCCGGCGATGAGCCGCGTACCGGCGCTGGCGCAGCGCGGGGTGGTGCTGGCCTGCTGGCTCGAAGTCGGGCTGGGGATGGCGGTGCTTCTGCTGGTCAGTTTATTTGCAACCTATGCGCCGGTTTGACATTTCAGCTTGCCGCAGGCCGGCAAGCTGCGGGAAAATCGACGCGAATAGCAACCTTAAGGCCATCACATGAAATCGGTATTACTCGGCATTACGCTGCTGGCAACCGCGACCGGCGCGCTGGCGGCAGACAAACTGATTAACATCACCAAACTGGAGTACGGCAAACAGTGGGCGTTCACCAAGGAAGAGGTGACGCTACAGTGCCGCAGCGGCGGCGCGCTGTTCGTGCTAAATAACAGCACCCTGATGCAATACCCGCTCAACGACGCGGCGGAGCAGCAGGTGAAGAAGGGCCATCAGCGCGCGCAGCCGCTGGACGTGATCCTGCTGGACGATCCCGCTGAACCGGGGAAGAAAATGAGCATGGCGCCGTTTATCGAACGCGCCGAGAAGCTGTGCGCTGACTAACCGCTTGTTTGCCAACGCCTTGCCCAGCGCGCGCAGATTGATGCGCATTTGCCGCATAGTTATTTCGTCACGAAACTATCACGCGGCCGCCGGGCGGCTGGCAAAACTGGCGCGGTAGGCTACTCTTAAAGTGCACGGCTGAACAAGCCCTGCATTAAATGCCAACTTTTAGCGCACGGCTCTCTCCCAAGAGCCATTTCCCTAGACCGAATATAGGAATCGTATTCGGTCTTTTTTTGAGTTGTTGATTTTAAAGGATTTATTTTCGTTTGTCCGAAAATGTCCGAAATATGTCCGAATTTTGATATTCGGTCTTTTACAGCATCACGTACTCTTTTCCCCTCGTTTTAAGATATTTCAGCGTCATCATTTCCGTTGTATGCCCCAGCAGCTTTTGAGCAAATGCCTTGTCGTTCTGCTTTTCGTACAGACGGCCGGACAGGCTTCGGATCTCGTGGAACGTCGGCGGGCTTTCCTGAAATTCCAAACCTGATGCTTTCCGCGCGGCGACAAATTTTTTCGTTAGCCCGTCGGGGTGGATCGAGCCATCTGGGCTATTTTTCCTGATGCCGGCGCTGATCATGAAGTCAGTCGTGCTGACCAATCGGCATCGGTCGATAACGGCGCCAAGCCGCAGGCCCATGCATTTCAGTTCAAGATCAAGGGGGAGGGAGAGCAAAGCCCCCGTTTTGCCTTGTTCAACCTGCAGGCGGCCGTCAACGATATGGCTAAAGCGCATTTGTGTCAGATCCTCGCGGCGCTGGCCGGAGACCAGAGCGAGATCCATCGCCAGGCAGAACCAAGGCGGCATTGTTTCCGCGGCCTCTCGAATCGGCCCGTATTGCTTCAGTTCCAGACGTTCGCGCATCACGACAGCTTTCGCCGCGCGGGTAGGGGTCACAGGGTTGTTTTCGATGTGACCTTCCACGATCGCCTCGCGGAAAATATCAGACAGCACCGATCGCATGGTTGCGGCCATTGTCTTTTTGTTCTGGGCGATCCAAAACTCGAGAAATTCGGCGATGTGGCGTGTCGAGATTTTTGTCAGCACCATGTCGCCCAGGCGTTCCCGGATAATGGCAATTTGGCCGGCGCGCACTTTGTATGTGTTCTCGGCCAGTTCTCGCCGCTTGAATAGGACATCGTACCGATCGAGCCAGGCGTTTAGCGTGTATTCGTGGCTGCCCTTGATTTTCTCCAGGAGCAGAACGGGAGAGTAATTTTGCTCGATATAGTGGTTGGCTTCAATCGCTTGGGCGATAGCCTCGCGTCGCGAAATCTGGCCGAGAGAGATCTCTTTTTTGGTGACTGGATTGCGCCAGTAGAACGCGTTCCGGTTTCGGCGGAATGTCAGGTTTTTAGGCAGTCGCATGTCATACCCCCCCCTTTGCCGAGTCATTAATCACTTTCTCCATAAACGCTGTTCTTGCTGGCTCGATGCTGCGAGCTTCTTTTATTTTTTTGCCTAAGCGAGGATCGCTTGGGTCTATGTATATGGCACCAGGTACAAGCCTGTATTGCTTACCGTGTTTTTCAGCCGCCGGGTAAAAATTGCCGTTTCGAGCCCAGCGCTGAAGAGTTTGCAATGACGGTTTTTTCCCAGGATAAGTGCTATTGCACCATTCCTCTAAGGTCAAAAATACGGCGTGGCTAGTGCTGTTGATTGTGTTTGGAAGATGACTATTGCAACTCCCCTGGATCAATTTGTTGGACATGGTCTTTCCTCAGTTTCAGCTTCAGTAATTGGGCGATTGCGTCGTCGGTCACACGACACGCCCGGGCTATATCGTCATCGCTCAGCGTCGCTTTTCTGACGCTGGCAGATAGCCGGCCGATCTTGATATCGAAATCAGAGAGTAGGCGGGCGCCTGGTTGCCATGGTTGCATTGCTGTTCCCCGTTGTGTGGTTTCCAACAATGCAAACATGGCGGGGGTGGTTATTTCTGATTAGGCGTAATCGGTTTTTTAAAGGCTTCTTTCTCGCGTGTCAGGCGTACAGATTGCGGGAAGTGGAAAGCCAGCTCGCCGCGGCTCTCGGCCTCAATGATTCCGGTGGTACCGTCAGGGAAGGTCACGTGCACCGCATCGCCTTTGGCCAGGTACATTCTCAGCATGTGAGATCCTCAGTATTGGCCCCGTCGCCGGGGCCGGATGATTAACGCACCTGCAGCGACGGTTCGCCGATTTCGATATGCGCGCCTTTGACTTCCACGCCGTTCTCGATTGCCTCTTTGATGGCTTTCTTGTCCGGCGCTACCACCGTTTGCACCGTCACCAGTTCATCCGGCAACAGGTCGGCATTGTCGACCACCACACCGGCGGATCCTTTGCGCGCCGTGAAGGTATTTGCGGTGGTTTTAATGGAGCCCTGGCCGCTGGCCAGCAGGCACGCCAGCACATACTTGCGGATCGACTTGGCGCGGTTCTCGAATGATTTTTTACGGTCTGTCAGGCGTTTGATTTCAGCCGCCAGCGTGTCGGCTTGCCCCTCGATATTACGAACGTGGATAAAAGCCGCGTCCAGTTTGTCGCCGAGCGCCCCCTCGATACCCTCCAGCGTGTCGGCGATCATCTCCGGCGTCAGATCGTCGGAGGTTTCGATCAGCTCCTGAAACTTGGCGTAATCAGCTGCTAATGCAATGGCGTTAATGCTCATGATGCTTTCTCCTCGGTCAGTGCGGCGATGCGTTCATCTTTCAGGGCGGTGAGGCGGCGCAGGCGGCCGGCCAGGTATTGGGCAAACTCTTTATCGCCTTTGCCGTCGGCGGCCTTGCGATGGGCTTCAATCTCACGAGCGACAGAACCGTGAACCTTGGTCGCCTCATTGGCTGTAACCGCACCTTTGAGAGTCTCGGCGACTTTCGCCAGATGCTCGTCCAGCTCTTCGCGCATACGGGTTACGCCCTCGGCTTTCTCGCTGGCGTTCTTGAGCGCGAATTCTGCATCGTTCTCCTGGCGGTAGGTCAGATCGTCGTACAGTCCGAGGAACACGTCGGCGGAGAAACCGAGTTGTGACAGAGCTTTTTTGGTGGCGTCTGTAAGAGATTTTTTCGGGGCTTCACCGTCGCTGAGTGGACCGTTTTTGCTCTTGTAAACGTATGGCGTGCAGCCATAAGCGATCACCTCGCCAGTCTTACCGCTGTGCTTGTACCACAGGCGGATTTTCACGGTGTGGTTTACCTCACACAGATAACCGCCGGCGCCGTTCGGAATGATCTCTTGAATAAAGTTCCCGTCCTGCTGCTTCACCGATCGCATGATTGGAGCGCCGTTATCGAAACGCTCTTCGATGATTTCTACACCCCAGTTAATGCCCTGTGGCCCGAATACTTTGGTGGCCTGCATCACCATGTAGGTGCCGTTGATCGATGTTCCGCCGCCGTTATTGCTGAATGCCTTGGTAAACTTGGCATCGGTCTTATAAACGCGGTTCCAAATGCCGAGGTTGTCGCTATCTTCTGCTGATTGTTCTGCGATTACCTGCTCAACCTGCGCGGCGCGCTGTTGGAAATCGTCGGCTTTCAGTTGCTGCGCCAGAGCTTCGGCGCGGTCGGCGTTTTCTTCCGCCTGCTGCAGTTGCGGGGATTTCTCCGCCGGTGCGTTGGCGTAAACGCCATAGCCCATCTGATCCAGTTGCTGCTTGGCCTGCGCCGCCGCAGCGTCGGTAACTTGCTGCTGCGCTACTTCTGTTTTTACACCCTGATTTGAGGTGGTAGATTGCGCCGTGTCTGGATCCGCATGCTGCTGCTCACCGCTGCCGATCAGACCTTCGATAGAGAAGCGGCCGCCGCCGAGATTTTCCACTGATACCGGTGGTGGGTTCTTGCCGTAGGAATCCAGCGCTGGGCATGCAGTGTGACCAGCGAGGCGCGATTTCACGAAGTGCAGACGTTCTGCATCGTCGCTGATCAGCTTGAGGTTTTTCAGACCGTCGGAAATGATGCCATGGCGCACGTCGGTTTCGACGTTGAGAATGCCGACGATCACACGCAGCGTTTTGTCCCACGCGCGCCAAGCGTTATCGCGGTTTGCGATAATCTCTTTGGCGTTCTTCACGTCGGCCGCTTTCGCCTCTGCAGGATTAACGCCCATGATCGATAACGCCGTGTGCATGCTCAGGGTGTTGTAGTCGGCCGCGCCGCCGGCATTGTCGGTGCTGGTGCTGGTTTGAGTAAGGTTTTCGCGATCGCGCGGATTATCCACCCAGGCCTGAGCAAACTCGACAACATCGTCATGCGACGGCATATCATCCCCAAAGCTCTGAATGACAGCCTGCGCCAGCCGCAAAATCGCCTCGGGTGACATTGCACCGACCGCTTTTACCGACTGCAGGCCAGTGATCAGGTCGCGCATGCCGGTATCGTCCGGGGTTTCTTCGTCGTCGATGAAATCCGCAGCCATCGACAGTTGATGGTTATCGATCTCGGTGTTGCAGTACATGACGACGGCGGCGATCCGAATATCCGCAGGCTGCGCCATCAAATCGACCGGGCCGGGTGGAACTTCCGGCTCAGGCTCTTTTGGCGTCCATGCGTTGCCGTCGAAAGTGTTCTCAGCGGCAAACTTTTCATCGAACTGGCCAATAGCCGGACGAGGGTGGCCGGTTTGGTCTTCGACAGTTTTCGGATTGAAGAAGTTGTCGCCTCCCTCCGGGTAGGCTTCATACAGTTTGCCGGTGGCGATGCTTTCGGCCGCGCGCTTGTTTGGCGCTTCCAACGCGATCACCAACGGCACGGCGCCGTTAACCTGAGCCTTTTTCTTAGGCTCAAAAAGTGAAATGTAGATAGGCATTTTGGGTCTTTCCTCTGTTTAAAAACGGCGCTGGTCAGGCGCCGGGGTGGGTTAAAACTTCTCGCGCGATACGGCTTTCACGTTGTCGCAATACCAGCTGTAAAGCTCACGCTGGCGCTGCTGTATGGTGTCCGGCGTCGCCATCATTACGGCCATCAGCAGGCGGTCGCGGGTGTCTGCGGCGGTGCCGTCGATGTGGGTGAAAACCTCGATCGCCTCGTCGGAATAACCGTGCGTCGCTGCGGCTTCGAATTGGTTGCGCTGCCCGGTTTCATCATGGCGTTGCCACAGCGCCAGCTCTGCGCCCAGATTGTGGGTTTCGATATCCATGGCCACGCCCTCAGTACGGCAGTTCGTCGGCTTCGATAGGGCAGTGCTCAATGCAAAGCAGCTGCTGCACCTGATCGTCGATCTCGGCAATGCGTTTGTAAGTGGCGTCGGCCAGACGGGCTTTTTCCAGCTGCAACACCTCAACCTGTTTCCCGATGATGTCGATCGGCTCAGGCTGGTTGACGTCGATGTGGATTTGGCGGGTTTCCAGCAGAACATAACCACGGAATGACGTCATATCAGCGGTGGCAACCGCGAATCCTTCGGTCAGTGGGAAGGTTGTTGCATGGATAAACAGCGTGACGGGTATCTGTAGTGCTTTCATAGCGACTCCTGATATAATCGGAGCTGATCAGTAGCTCCATGGGTTATTGGTCTTTCCTCGATACAGGGTTGGTCCCCTGTATCATTCCCGGTTGCTTTGGTCGGCGCCGGGGTAAAAGAACCCGCTTCGGCGGGTTTTTTTACGTCTGGTGGTTGCCGGTCTTTCCCGGCTGTCAGGCTGGTCAGGCCGATGGTCTTTCCTCAATTTGCTGGGTGAAAAAATTGCCCCGGCGCGCGGGGCGAAAGACTACACACAGCAATGTCTTTCGGGTTGTGGTGGCCGAGAACAACGCCCCGAAGTTACGACCACCACGTTTAAATCCTTTGCCGCGTATCGCCCGGCTGGCGGAACATTTCTGAACAACCGCTGCAGGGTTAGTGCGCTGTTGATGGAAAGTAATTTAGATAATTCTAACTTGGTGGTCAACATAAAATTAGATAAAACGAACAAGATGAGCGATAAAAAACCCAACGTCATGAAAACATTGGGTTAATTTTTATAGAGATTTTCTGGCTTGAAGCAGCTCTTCAAACAGCCGGTTTAGACCATCGACTTTTTCCCTAAGAGAGGCTAGGTGGGCTTCTTTCTCAGACTCTGGTAATGCCTTAAACAAATCCAGCAGTTCAGTTTCACGTTCATCGAGTTGACGCGGCAACTCAACTGGATCGCCTGGCTGCTGATTCTCATCTCCGTAAAGAATCCACGTAGGTGAGCATTGTAAAGCCTTGCTGAGGGCAAATAGATTTTTCCCTCCTGGCTCACTGTCACCCGTCTCCCATTGCGAGATTGTGACGTGGGCAACCTGCACGTTCTTTGCAAGAGCGCGCTGGGTGAGTTTCAGTTCTTTTCTTCGCGCACGAATGCGCTCGCCGGGTAATGTCATAGTTAGATTATTCTAAATTTTCTTGACTTCGTTATCCTGAACATCTAGTTTGTTAGACAAATCTAACAAGAGGTGTCCGTATGTATACCGCAGATGCAATCGCATTCTTCAAAACTAAAGCAGGGCTGGCTGCTGCGGCCGGCGTAAAAAAACCAACTGTTTACGCATGGGGCGAGCTTGTTCCCGAAGGGCGTGCCGCTCGTCTTGAACGTATTACTAACGGTGCCCTGAAATACGATCCCGCGCTTTATCAAAACCGCGACGGTGTCAACAAGGGTGCAGCTTAACAACCAACCCCACCGAAATCCGATTAAGCAAAATTGGTTTTCGAGCGACAGGAGACGCGAAGTGGAAAACATCGAAAAAACTGAAAAACGAGATCGTGAGCTGGGCGGCGGAGCAGGGGCAGGAACACGTTGCCATCGAGATCACGCGCGCATGGTTCCAGCTCGGCGCCGACGGTGAGCGGGTTCGGCTGTATCCGATCGAGGATGAAACCGGCGCAGCCGACTGGCGGGCGATAAACACCAACCGGCAGGCGATATTTCGCCACATGCGCAGCGAGTCGAAAGCCGCGCGTGAGAAGGTGCAGGAGCTGGCCGACGCCATGCTCGCCGCGCTGCCGGCGGAACGGCGCGCCCGACTGGCTGGCCCGACTCAACAGTATTTGCTTTCGGTGGCCATCCGAGAATTTGCCGCCGCGATTATCGCAATCCTGCTCGGCGCCTGTGACACGCCGCAGCGCATTGCCGGCGCACTTGTCGCCCTGCAGGAAACCCAGCGCCTGACCAGCGCCGCGTAAAACTTTGTACCGAGGAAAGACCAATGCAAGCCAACCACATCACATACCGGAACGGCTGGCGTCTGAATGGCATGCCCGCCGACGCCGCAGATATCAGACCGATATTTGAAGATCGCCAGGCTGCCGCGCATGCCGTCTGGGAAAAATACGAGCAGGGCAAGGCCGCGCTGCGTGAAGAAAACCTATCGCCGGAGCAGTACCAGGACGCGTGCCGCCAGCTTGCAGACTCGCTGGGGATCTGATCATGAGCATGGAAATGATGGTGCAGGCCATGAAAATCAAAGTCGGCAACCCGCTGCGCAAATTGGTGCTGCTGAAACTGGCCGACAATGCCAACGATCAGGGGGAGTGCTGGCCGGCGGTTCAGTACATCGCCGAGCAGTGCGAAATCTCCAAGCGCTCCGCCCAAAATCACATTCAGCAGCTGGTCAAAGATGGTCTGGTGCGCATCGAAGAGCGCAAAGCCGAGAACGGCCTGAACCGCTCAAATATCTACCACTTAGTGCTGAATAACTATGGTGCAAATCCTGCACCTTATGGTGCAAATCCTGCACCCATGGGTGCATCTGCTGCAGGGGGGAGGGTGCAGGAGCTGCACCCAGAATCAGTCAGTTTAGAACCAGTCATTGAACCAATACCCCCTAACCCCCAGGAGGGGGACGACGCTGGCGCGCCGGATAAGTCAAAAATTAAATATCAGGACGTGGCGGACGCCTACAACGAAATCCTGGGTGATCGTCTGCCGAAGGTGCAGGAGCTGAACGACAAGCGCAAACGCCAAATCAAGCGCCTGCTGGGCGAACTGCATGAGCCAACTCTGGACGCGGTTAAAGCCTACCTCGAGACGTTCGCTGACACTGCTGGGCCGTTTTACTTCGGCGATAACAACCGCGGCTGGCGTGCCGGATTCGATTACCTGCTCCGCTCCGAAGTGCTGGTTAAAACCCGAGAGGGTTCGCTATGACTCCGCAGGAACTGGAAGCATGTGTGCTGAGCGGCCTGCTGGTTGGTGGCGCCACACCTGACGCGCTGGACGTGATCGCCACCATGCCAGATGACGCATTCAGCATAAGGTTTTACCGCGAGGCATACCGGGAAATTAAAAAACAGGCACTGACGCACGGGGTGATCGATGTGGTGCTGATCAGTGAGGCGCTTGGTGGTGACAGCCTTACGCCGCTGGTGGATATCAGCCGCATGCCTGGCACGCTGGCCAACCTGAAAGGCTTCGCGTCGCTGGCAACCAAGGGCTGGCGCAGCCGCCAGATGGCCACGCTGCTGCAGGATGGCGCCGACAGTATCCGCAACGCCAGAAACCAAGAGCAGCGCGACGCCGCGATCCAGTCATCCGTAACCAAGCTGATCGAAATGTCTGCCGATACCGGCGGCGTGGTGCCGGTGCATCTGGGTGAGCTGCTGGGCGGTTACATGGATTTGATGGATCGCCGCATGAAGGGCGACGCCGAAATGCGCAACCTGTACAGCGGGATTGCTGAGCTGGACGCGATCACCGGCGGCTGGAACCCGCAGGATCTGATTGTGGTAGCCGGTCGCCCGGGCATGGGTAAAACCGAATTCGCGTTGAAGGTGATCGAGGGCGCTACGCGTGACGGCGGCGGGGCGTTGATTTTCAGCATGGAAATGGCGGCGCTGCAGATGGTTGAGCGCTCCGTCGCCGGGGCCGGAAACCTGTCCGTGTCGAAGCTGCGCAAGCCGGAATCGCTGTGCGACGAGGATTGGGGCCGGATACACACGGCGCTGGAGGTGCTGAATAACCGCGATATCTGGATCGTTGATGCGACCGATCTGAACGTTGACCAGATCCGCGCCATAACCGAAACCCACAAACGCCGCTACCCGCACCTGGCCGTCGCCATGGTCGATTATCTGGGCCTAATCGCCAAGCCAAAAGCAGAGCGAAATGATCTGGCCATGGGCCATATTTCCCGCAGCCTGAAAACTATGGCCATGCGGAGCAAAACGCCGGTGCTGGCGCTGAGCCAGTTATCGCGAAAAGTTGATGATCGCCCGGTCACTGCTCGGCGACCGACAATGTCCGACCTCAGCGAATCCGGCAAGGTTGAGCAGGACGCCGACAGCATTGTCTTACTGTACCGCGACGGGGTTTATAACCCGGACGGCCCGGCGGCGCGCTATGCGGAAATCATCGTTGGTAAAAACCGATTCGGCCCCGGCGGCACGGTTTACCAGGAGTTTAAGAACGGCCACTTCGTCGCCTGCGATCAGATAGTGGCACAGGAAGCAACCCGCATCCAGAAGGAGGCACAGCAACCCAAACCGAAAGAACGACGTTACGCGACAAAACCATTTTAACCGGCGCCTGACCAGCGCTTGAACGACCAAAACGAGGAAAGACCATGAGCACTATCAACGAAATGATCCGCGATAAGCGGTTTGTGATGGATGACGGCTGTGATCACCTGCCGGCCATCATGGACAGAATCAACCAGGCGGCCCGCGCCCGTTCGCGCGCGCCGTACTGCCCACCTCCGAAACCCCAGCGCGTAGCCCGGCCGGCAGCCGAGTCTGGCCCGATCGTCAAAATCGGTGACCGTATCAGCTACGGACGCCGGGTGATGACCGGTATCTACGAGCTGCAGCGCCTGGGGCGCTCTCCCGAAAGCATCGCGCTGATGCTCCGCATGCCCCTCGATCGGGTGTTGCACATCCTGAAGCCTATAACGGCCGTACGCCGCGAGATACAGAAAAGCGTGGCAAGTGGGTTACCCCCACGTGAAAAAGACGTCATGCGCCGTCTGGCGGCCGAATCGAGGGCATAAACCATGGCCGGACAATCGGACTATCTACCGCCCGGCCTGCCATTCAATCGAGGCGCCTGGACGCAGGAACAACGCGATTTAGAGCAGTTCGACCTGCGCGCCTGTGGCCTGGTGCGCGATTTATTCGCGAGGAAGATCACCCGCACAAAGGTGCTGGTGGCGATTGAAGAGGCACCGGAGCAATACCGGGAACATTTCAGAGCACGCCTGAATTACTGGCGTGAGCGCAGCGAGGGGAAAGGACAATGACACATTTCAAAGGCTGGGCGATAAGCAACCCAGGGGGACTGTACTGGGCGTGTGCAGTTTTCAGGGCTGTTGTGGCGGCGGTGACCGTTTTACTGGTGGCCCGGGATTGAGCGACCTTTTGTCAATGGCGGTTCATTTGTTATTGGCACATCGGGAAAACTAGCGTTTTGTCTTCTTCTAGCTTAGTCTAGGTTGAATTCGAACAAAAAAATGTATGAAAAGGGTACTTATGAATACGGCAATCCTACGATACGGTGTGAAAAATTTTGGCAGCTTTGGGGAGGAAGGAGGGGTGGTCGAACTGACAACTACCTCCCGTGATCCCCACAGGGAGTTGTGGCGAGACATAGGCGGACAAAAAGTAAACTTGGTTACTGCAATCATGGGGGCTAATGCTTCTGGCAAAACGACTCTTTTAAAGCCGTTACCATTTCTTGCATGGTTATTTTGGAAGATCCCTGAAAGATTAAGTGACGATATGTTTATTCCTGTTAATAGGGGGGTTAATAATAGCTGTGAGATATTTGTTGAATTCATGCTTAATGGTGAATTTTATAAGTATGAACTAATTTCTTGTACCGCTTTCATTTTAGAGGAAGCGCTATACAAAAAAAACGAGAACAATAAGTATGTTTATATTTTTAAGAGAAAGCTTGATATAGGCTTTATCGATGAGTTTAGTAACGACTTGGAGGAAGTAAAAAAGAAACCATCCAAAAAGGGACTTGAGGAATGTTTGAAAAAACTCAAGTATAGTTATAAAGAGAAAAGTGAACTTTTCCCTCTTGGTTTAGAGGAAGGCAAAAGAACACCATGTAATACAAGCGTAGTGTCCTCTGCTCGTCGTGTTGGCGTAGAACTAGCTAATGATATAACTCGGTGCATGGCATCTCGGTCTAACGTGACGTTTTTGGGCCGTAATCATCATGAGTATAGTGACATTGAAGAGGCCTCTGAGTTTTTCTATGATAATCCAGACTCTTTAGAGAGAGTTAAGAATATACTTAAAAAATGGGATTTAGGATTAGATGACATTCGAATTGAGAAGGAAGAGGGTACTGGAGATAATGGCGAGAAAGAAGAACGTTATCATCTTTTTGGAATTCATTCTCTAGAAAATGGACATAAATTTGAATTGCCATTCTATTTCGAGTCTGCTGGGACTCAAAGTGCCTATGTTCGTCTTTTTGACATAATCACTACTCTTGATACAGGCGGGCATTGTTTCATCGATGAACTGGGGGATGATCTGCATCCACACATGGTGAAGCCAATCCTTGAGTTGTTTAGCGATCGCGAAACGAATCCTGATGGTGCCCAGCTTATATTTGCATGCCACAAGCCAGAGCTAATAAACTATCTCGGCAAGAATAGAGTTATAATTTGCGAAAAAACATTCAACACCAGCGAATGCTTTAGATTGGATGAATTTCCTGCTTCGGAGGCAAGAGCCGACGATAACTTAGCTGCGAAATATTTGTCGGGGGCATTTGGTGGAGTTCCTGACCTATGAGCAAGAAGATAAGGAAGCTTCGGGTAGTAAATAAAACATTTTTGATTGTATGTGAAGGGGTATCTGATAAGAAGTTCTTAGAGCGAATAAAGCGGTTTACTGTTCAGCGTGATGGTGGGTTGAGAGTTACAGTTGATGAGTCAGGCGGTGGTGGGCCTCGGGGGGTATTAAATAGAGCAATTAACTACCCCGGCCAGTTTGATAGAAAATATATGTTCATTGATTCAGATATAGCTATAACACAAGAGGTTGCTAAAATTTCGCAGCGTAAGAACATCCAAATTATCCAATCAAAACCGTTTTGTCTTGAGGGCTTGCTACTTAAATCCAAAGGTTTTGCAAAGGAAATCAGAGACTCTCAGCATGCTAAACAAGAGATGAGAGATTTGTACAATTTGGATCTTGTGATCACCGAAAGATGGTACGAGGAACATTTAACACAGGAATTTTTCTTGTCTGTCATCGATGATGAAAGAAATCCTTCCTCGAGAATATTCGCTGAGATACGGGGTATGTTCATTTTGTAACATTAGGTCATAATAGTTAGTGGCTTGCGGCAAAGGAATGCAGAAAGCCGTTTGTTTGACGCATAATACAAAGACGGCTACTGTTTATTTGTACAGCTATGTGGTGCAATATATTTGCGGTACACAATAAAGAGATAGTTAATTGATGAATATTAAAGATTTAGTTAAATCATTGCCCAGCACTGGAAGAATGATTATCTCCTGCAAAAATGGAGTCATAACCGGCACTCGCATCGTTAAGGATAACGAGCACATAGCATCTTTTAACGCGTTGATTGATTTGGCAAAATCCGCAGGTTATTCGGTTGTCAGTCCTGATGGAAACGCGCTATAATTAACGGGCTGGTCTGAACACCCAGCCCGTTCGAATTCTGAGCAACTGCTGCGCTACTGGAGAACATTCAATGGCGCAGTATTCGTACATCAAAGCAGCAGGTGATCTGCTGGTACCCGCGACCCGAGATGCCAGAGATTTTCTGCGATCCAAAAAAGTCGGCTCTGTTTTATACGCCGATTTCAAACAGGCCAGAAACCCGGCATTTCACCGCAAGCTGTTCTCGTTGCTGAATCTCGGCTTCGACTACTGGCAGCCGACCGGTGGCGCCATATCCCCCACAGACAAAGTGCTTGTGAATGGGTATGTAAAATTCCTCGCATATTACGCCGGCGGTGAAGATGCGTTGCAGGCCGCTGCCGATGAATATCTTGCGGATATAGCGGAAAAGCGAGCTGGGAATATTAGCGCCGCAAAGTCATTCGAAGCTTTTCGGGCATGGGTAACTATTCAGGCGGGCTTCTCCACCAAATTCGTCATGCCTGACGGAACCACTCGTAATGAGCCAAAGTCGATCTCGTTCGCCAAAATGGACGACATCGAATTCGGCGAATTTTATAAAGCCGTCCTTGATGTGCTCTGGAACTTCATCCTGTTTCGCACTTTCCCCGATCAACAGTCTGCAGAAAACGCGGCCGCCCAGCTGATGGGGTACACGTCATGAGCAAATTAACCAAAGAGGCTCGCGGTCGAGAATGCCAGGTGCGGATCCCCGGCGTTTGCAACTTCAACCCAGAAACCACGGTATCCGCACATTACCGACTGGCTGGCACCTGCGGCACGGCAATAAAACCAGACGACGCACAGGCGGCGTGGGCGTGCAGCGCATGCCACGACGAAATAGACCGCCGCACGCGCCTTATCGACGCGAACGACGCCCGACTGATGCACGCCGAAGGCGTCATGCGCACACAAGAAATTTTGAGAAAGGAAGGAAAGCTATGAAATTGGACATGTACGAAGTGCTGTCCCGTTGGGGTGTGTGGGCGCGAGAAAGTAGTGGCATTGATTATTCGCCAATCGCTGCAGGTTTCAAGGGGCTATTGCCTCACCCGTCCAATGGTAAACTGTCCTGCTGCGATGATGATGGGTTGGTGATCGATGGATGTGTGGCAAGGCTGAAGCAGTACAAGCCGGACGAGTACGACCTGGTGATTGCGCACCATGTTTACGGAATTTCTTTGCGCAAAATTGCTAAGATGCGTAAGTGTTCGGATGGAACCATTCGTAAGGAAATGTATAAGGCTGAAGGATTCATACAGGGTATGATTTGCGTCTTAGAAACAAAAATTGCGTTATATTAAAAGTTAACACCCATGTTTTTACGTGGGTGTTAATTTCCAGTTGTATGGGGGAGGGGCGAGGATGAAAACTCTTTCCATATTTTAATTAAATCAACTAGGGCTGGTTTTGTAAAGTATAAGTAAGCTGCTAAAGTAAGTATGACCCCAAATATCAAAATCAGACCGATTATAACCATTGCTGTTTTTTGTATGCGCAGCCTGCAGAATAAACTTTTAAAAGTTCCGCTAACATCTTTGGATAATAAACTATAATTCTTGTCAATTTGTGCTTTTTTATATTTTATTTCTTCTTTTATAGCATTTAATGTTTGAAATTGGTTGCATAATACCAACAAAACAAGAAGCGCAAATATTATACTTCCCGCCATTATCGCTGAGTTGATAATTGCTTGACCATTCCAGGAAGCGGTCTCTTTTAACTGAGTAGCTACGATTACTGTAGCTACAGGAATGCCTAGTATATGGTTTTGTATATCAGAAAATGTTTTATGGATTTTACCCATCTCTTCAACTTTTGCTGTCCTAAGCTGGTCAACTATCTTTTCATAAGAGAACCCAGATACAAAAGCTTTATATCCTTTGTCAAAGCTTTCTTTTAACTTCCCAACTCCATTTAATAAGCTGCTAAATGCTGACGCCCTAGTGAAATCACCACAGATGGATTTCACACTATTGCCAAGAATAGTTAGTTTTTGATCTCTATGGGTATCCTCCGTAAATTTGGAAAAAAGTTCACTGACACAGTTCTCATCAAGCGAATCAATGTCAGTCTCTTGGTAGTTTAACGGAATTTTTACTATATCTTTATCAAAGTAAACCAACTCACAATTTATCTCATCAAGATAAGCTTCGCTCTCTTTAAGTAGTGAAATGAACTTTAGTATCAGTTTATATCGTTTTATGACATTAGAGTCATGAATATCTTTGTTGTAATATGATAAACTGAAAATATAGTAGTTCTTGGGTTCTTTAACTCTATTTTTTGGGTTTTCCAAAAAATGAGAAAAATTGCGATATATTCTTCCGACATTAACACGTGGTGAACGCACATTTAATAAAACACGTTGACCTAATGCTACATCTCCTGATTCAACGTTAAGCCCGTAAGTATTTGCGTCTGAAAGAATATCATGCAGTATGTCAAGTTTTTGTTGACTATCAATAATGAGCGAGCCTTCAGAAAATTCTGAATTATCAAATTTTATGTCCCTATACAACAGGACCAAATGCTCAAAATTTCTAGACATCTTCCTCTATTTCTTCCTCATCTGTTTCGGCTAAAAGCTCATTTCTCAACGGTTCTGGGATTTGTGATAAAAGCAAACGGTCATTTTCTTTATCATATGTCACAGAACCATCAACTAAAGCTTCTCGATCAAACTTCAAGGTCCAGTGCCGTGATTTTCCTTTAAAGCTTACCAGATCCCGTATCACTTTTCCATCTGGAACAAAGCCATCTGATAGCTGAAGCTCATCATTAGATAACTTTTCTAGTAAAATCTCTGGGTTCGAAGGCCATAATTCGTTTGCGAAAGTCAATATGTCAAATGGTGTCCCTGTTTTGCTCAAAGATTGTAGCTGAGTATGAGCTTGATTTAAAAATTCTTCTTTATCTTCACCTTCTAAATTTTGCTCATGGACAAACTCCCTTAAAGCATCCCTTAATTTCTCGGTTTCTTTTTTCGCTATTAGGATGTCATTACACCCAAGGAACTTTTTAAAGTATGCAGAAACTGAATTTTGACCTTTCAGAAAACTGATATATCTCTCTCTACCCTCTGTCCATGATGTAAGATCTATACGTCCAGCGACACGGAGTTTAGATATATCTAAATACTCACTGTCCTCTACATCAAAATTTCTTACAGTTGATCCTATAGTGGCAGTTAAAAGAGCAACTAGTAAATATTCTTTAGAATCACTTTCAATGTGAGTAATTAAAACATAACCACCTGTCGACATTTGCTCGCTATTTGCTCTGTCAGATAAATGGTTCAGCATTCTAAGACTAATGTCATAAAAATTCTGGCGTTTACTCACGTAATAGTCATCAGCGATGTTTCCCATGGGGTAGCTATCACGGTCATCTTCGAATCGCCCATAACCTTTTCCTGCTCGCCCAGAATACTTAGCAGTGATATCTTTTATTAATCTTCTTGATGCATCACGGACGGCTTTTTCATCTGGAGATGGCTCTAGCTCAGCATGCGCGTGCTGCTCTTTATTCATTACATGAATCACTAAATGATGAATTAAAATTTCTTCCTGTTCTTGCTGGTTAGTCATGAAAATCCTTAGCATGTCAACTATTTTGAATGGTTATTATTTAGTGTGGCTACCTTTCCCCAAGATACGCTTGGGATATGATGTTTAATATAAAGAAATAACTCTAAGAAAAAAACTAACGCGTACGCAAAATGTGTTGTAACGTGATAAGAGCGGTATCGTAGTCAAGTAGCTTACTCAATCAGAAACCCTGCTTCGGCGGGGTTTTTTCGTTTCTACCACCCGATGTTCGGGCTAAGCCCCGGCAGGGGGAGGTTATGAGAATGGACAAATACAGCTCCCAACTCTCGTACTGGGTTGCATCACTTCTGGCCGCTGCTGGCGCCATGACATTGCAAGATTGGGCCGTACTAGTGGGGATCCTCGTTGCCGTTTTTACCGCGGGAGTGAACTGGTACTACAAACGCAAATTGGTCAATAAGCTCACTGCTGTAGGTTATGACAAAGAGCGCGCGAAAGCAGCCTATAAAGCGATGAGCGAGTGATGCCATGAACCCACAATTGAGAAACAAAATCGTCGCTGCCATAACAGGTGGCGGCGGGGCGATTGCGATCGCCACTGCAATGCTCGGCGGCCACGATGGATTAGAGGGACGGCGGTATGTGGCCTATCGCGACGTCGTCGGCATTCTGACGGTCTGCGATGGACATACCGGCGCCGATATTATCCTCGGCAAGCGATACCGCGACGCAGAATGCGATGCGCTGTTGAAATCTGACCTGCAGAAAGTTGCTCGGATTGTCGATCCTTCGATCAAGGTGAAAACCACGGAAACCCAGCGCGCCGCTATTTACTCGTTCTCGTACAACGTCGGCCCGTATGCTTTTATCGACTCCACGATGCTGAAAAAATTGAATGCCGACGACCCGGCCGGCGCGTGCGGTGAACTGAAGCGCTGGAAGTATGCCGGCGGCAAAGAATGGAAAGGGCTGATCACCCGGCGTGAAGTCGAAAACACCGTTTGCACATGGAGCCAATCATGAACGGCTGGATGAGCAAGATCGCCGGCGGCAGCCTGGCGCTTCTTTTGCTGGTGGCTATCTGCCTTGGCGGTTACAGCTCGCTGTTGTCGCACCGGTTGCAGTTGGCATGCCAACAGGCTGCAGAACAGCAGAAGACGTTGGCACAACAGGCCGGGCTGATAGCTACTCTGCAGACGCAAGATGCGCAGAATCGCGCGCTGATGGCGGCGCAGCAACAACGCGAGCAGCAGCTGCGCCAGCAGCACGACACCGCCCAAAGGAAATACCGTGAAGCGATTAAAAACGATCCCTGCGCTGGTCAGCCTTTGCCTGCCGCTGTGCTTGAGCTCTTGCGCCCGGCCACCGGCACAGCCCCCAGCGCCGTTAATCCTCTTTCCCCCTGAATCAGCCTTCACTCTGTGTGAGCAGCCAGAAATGGCCGGCGACACATGGGGCGACGCCGTCAGCTATACGCTGGCACTACAAACCTCACTGAAAATTTGTGCCGGCAGAATTGCCACGCTGAATGCCTGGCGGGCCGCCTTGCCGAAAAGGTGAAAATACCAAAGCGCTGAGCCGTCGCCGTTTTCCTGCCCTAGCCACGACCCGGGCTCCTCACGGCGAGCGGGTGGGAGAAATCAAAAACGGTTAATACCCCTCGAGCTAGGGGGCGGTCATAGCGGAAACATCAGCCGTGGTAGAAGAAACGGTGTGACAGCCGGAGAGACGGTAAGTAAACAACAATTTATTAAACTATTAAATTTAGTGTTAAATTAAGAGGTCACTTATCTACTTAGAGGTAAACATGGCATCTTGGATTTGTCCATATTGCGGACAAATAGCAACTGCGAATGCGGTTCTTTCCGCTACAGAATCTTTGCTTTTTCGAGAGGACACTCGATATGGCAAGGTTATGATGATTTCTTCAATAGCACTGTGCCCTAATGAAGAGTGCAAAGAGATTGTGGTTTCATCTAACTTAATGACAGCTAAGTTCAGAGATGGGCGGTGGAACCCTGAACAGAAACTAGATACCTGGAGGTTGAGGCCCCAAGCAGCAGTCAAGGTGTTTCCAGATTATATTCCTAAAGTCATCCTTGATGATTACAAAGAAGCTGCACTGATATGTAACTTATCCCCAAAAGCATCTGCAACACTAGCTAGACGGTGTATACAGGGAATGATAAGGGACTTTTGGGGGGTTAAAGCTGGAAGGTTGGTTGATGAAATTAATGCTATAGAGGGTCAGGTAGATCACGGGACATGGGAAGCCATTAACGCCATTCGAAGTATTGGAAATATTGGTGCTCACATGGAAAGAGACATCAACTTAATTGTAGATGTCGAACCTGAAGAGGCTGAGTTACTCATCCAGCTTATAGAAGTGTTGCTCAAAGATTGGTACGTCGAAAGAGAGGAACGCCATAGAAGAACGAGCAAAATTGTGGAACTAGCCAAAGCAAAGCAGGCGGAAAGAAAGGCTGTCAAACACTAGACCCGCTACGGCGGGTTTTTTTATTGTCCATCACAGAGCATCTATCCAGGTGCTGCGTAATGCGCAAGCAAAGCCACAGGCGACACCCACCGATCACTCAGATCATGGTTGCCCGTGGCTTTTTTATTCTCGGAGAACGTTATGTCACAACCGGAAGAAAGCGGCCTCGAGCGCGATTACTGTGCCGGTCAACTTTCTCTCCGCGACTTGGCAGAGATATACGGCATCAGTGAGGGGGCAATCAGGAAGCGCGCTAAAAAGCATGGCTGGGTACGCAAGGGAAAGAGCGGTACGCAAAAGGGTACGCAGGTACGCAAAAGCGGTACGCATAATGGAAAGGTGCGTACCAGTCCCAAAGCCAACATAGAAGCAGTCGCCCCGGATAATGACATCAATCCTTATGCCGATTATGGGGATGACGATACGCCAGGCCTAGACCCGCGCAAATACGGGTTAAACGATATGCAGTGGCGTTTCGTGAATGAGTACCTCATCGATCTGAACAGGACGGCGGCATACAAACGCGCGGGTGGGAAGGGCGAAGGCAACACGGCATATGTCAGCGCCAGCCGCATGTATAGAAACGCTAAGGTGAACAGGGCAATCAGCGACGCGCTGGCTGCTCGCGAACTTCGCACCCAGATCACCCAAGATGCAGTCCTGAAAATGTGGTGGGACATCGCCACGGCCGACGTCAACCAGATCACTGAGTACCGCCGGTTATGCTGCCGTTATTGTTGGGGCTTCGGCCACCAGTATCAGTGGATGGATGCGGTGGAGCACGAGGAGGCGGCGGTGAAGGCTAAAGCCGCGAATAAGCCTGAGCCATCCGACAGAGGTGGTTACGGCTTTGATGCGATGTTGGATCCCAATCCTGAATGCCCTCGCTGCAATGGCGCTGGCGTTGGCCGCGCGCACTTCCACGACTCTCGAGATTTGACCGGCGCCGCCCGGCGGCTTTTCGCTGGCATTAAGGAGGGCAAGTTCGGAATTGAAGTGATCACCCGAAATCAGGATGACGCGCTGAAGATGGTGGCGCAGCACCTGGGGATGGTGAGAAACAAGACTGAACTGAGTGGTCCGGATGGAGGCCCTGTCAAAACCGAAAGCGTCAATCTGACACCGGAAGAAGCTGCAGAGGCCTACCGCAAGCTGATGGGGTAAAACTGCCAGAAACAGCCCGAAAATCCAATTTTGGCACTATGCAAAAACACCCGTGTTTTATGCGCTGTTTATGCAGTCCGTTTTCAACGGTCTGGCTCGAAGTTTGGCAGAAATAGGCGGTTGAAGGGGATCTGGTGATGAGTGCTATTACGGCGGTGCGGGTAACCATCATTATGTTAAAAAGGGCTTGTATTGCCCTTTTTATAAGTAATCAGTCTATTAATTAATCAAACGCACATATTGATAGGCAGCTTGACCCGAATACTGATCTGTTACTTCCTTAGGTGAAGATGAAATTAACCGGGCTGCCACTTTTTGCGAAGGAACATTTGATGCACTAACAATAGCTTCAACATAAAAATCGGAAAGTTTATCTTTAAAACCATTTTGCATCTCGTCGATGCTCATCTGAATGATTTTCTTTGCAATGCCTTGATTTCTAAACTCTTCCGCTACGGCGTATCCTATGCCAAAACAATGCTTCCCTTCCAGAGGTTCTGCGAATAAGTAAATGACAATTCCTTTGGCTTTGCCATCTTGTACAAGAGCATAAGTCAGTCGGGGAGTTCCATTTGCATCGTCAAGTAAGAGCGAAAGTTCAGGGTGTAATTTGCACTTTTGCGGCGCTATTTCCGCCTTTTCTAAAGCTTGCTGATAGCTAACCAAAGCATCATGTGGGTCGGTCATCTTTGCCACTTTTTTGTCCTTTTTGCTGTGTTAAAAATTTGATTATAAGACAAAAAAACTCAATCGTATTAGTTAAGGGTATTTCTGTTATGCCGATCCCATTCCCGTTCGACTTCAAAAATCCGGATTACACCCAGGTGTTCGAATGGCGGATGGAGCGCCTGCAGCGCATCAGGGCTAATCCTGAATCGCTCCCAATCATGAAGGCCTTTTATAAGGACAACCCGGCCCAGTTCATCATTGATTGGGGAATGACGGTTGACCCGCGCAACGTCGAGCGTGGCTTACCGGCGCGTATCCCATTTCTGCTGTTCCCAAAGCAGGAGGAGTGGATCCAGTGGTTTGTAGAGCACTGGCGGGCATCAAAACCCGGCATCACGGAGAAAACCCGCGACATGGGCATGTCGTGGCTGACGGTAGGGATGGCGTCGTCGCTCTGCCTGTTCAATCGTGGTGTCTTTGCCGGCTTCGGCTCTCGCAAAGAGGAGTATGTCGATAAAATCGGCTCACCGAAGTCGCTGTTCGACAAAGCCCGTAACTTCATTTGCCTGCTGCCGGTAGAGTTTCGCGGCGGCTGGAGTGCCAAACAGCACGCGCCGCACATGCGTATCCTGTTCCCGGAAACCGAATCAGCAATGACCGGTGAGGCCGGTGACGGCATCGGGCGTGGTGACCGCACCAGTTTCTACATCGTGGACGAATCTGCGTTCCTGGAGCGGCCTTATCTGGTTGATGCGTCGCTGTCTGCCACCACCAACTGCCGGCAGGATATTTCAACGCCGAACGGCATGGCAAACTCCTTCGCTGAGCGCCGTCATAGCGGCAAGATCGACGTGTTTACGTTCCACTGGCGTGATGACCCTCGCAAAGACCAGGCTTGGTACGACAAGCAGGTAGAGGAACTCGACGCGGTCACCGTGGCACAAGAAATCGACATCAACTACAGCGCATCCGTCGAGGGCGTGCTGATCCCGTCTGCATGGGTGCAGGCGGCGATCGACGCTCACATCGCGCTTGGCATCGAGCCAACGGGCGTGCGCATGGGAGCGCTGGATGTTGCCGATGAAGGCAAGGACACCAACGCCTTTACGTCCCGTCACGGCTTCCTCCTGGAGGATATCGACGAGTGGTCGGGGAAGGGCGACGACATTTTTGGAACCGTTCAGAAAGCTTTTAACATTTGCGATCAGCAACTGCTTGATCACTTCCGGTTTGACTCAGACGGTTTGGGAGCCGGGGCGCGCGGCGATGCACGGGTAATAAACGAAAACCGTGAAGCCGAGGACATACCGACAATTGTCGCTGTGCCATTCCGCGGTAGCGGCGCGGTATTCGATCCCGAAGGCGAAGCTGTTCGTGGTGATAACGGACGGCCCGCCCGCCTTAACAAGGACTTTTTCGCCAATGCCAAAGCACAGGGATGGTGGTCACTGCGTACCCGGTTCCAAAAAACCTACCGCGCAGTGACTGAAGGGATGGAATTTGATCCTGACGAAATCATTTCCATCTCTGGGACGATGAAAAAAAAGGACAAGCTGGTTATTGAATTATCCCAGTCCACTTACACGGTGAATGGTGTGGGGAAAATCGTGGTTGATAAAAAGCCTGACGGCACCAAATCACCTAACCTCGCCGACTCGGCAATGATCGCCTACGCCCCAATGGAAATGCCAATGCTCATTTCCGACGACTTTTTGGAGAGTATTTGATGTGGCCCTTTAAGCGAACAAAAACGAGTGGCGAGGCGCCGCCAGTGCAGGAGGCGCCAAAATCGCCAGGGATTGCGATCAGCGACGAGATGCTCGCCGAGGTCGGACACAAAAAGCGGCGTGAGTTCGAGAAGTACGAACCGCCGGCCGGTGTTATCCCCGACTGTATCCGCAGTGCGATTCTTGCGATGGATGCAACGCCATACGATTCACTGAACGGCAGCTACCCCGATTACGTTTTCGGCGGCTTCCCTGGCTACCCCTATTTGGCGCAACTCGCCCAACTGCCGGAATATCGCCGGATGGTGAGCGTGATCGCCGAGGAAATGACCCGCAAATGGATCAAGGTTAAAGCGGCCAGTGACGGGGATGAAAGCAAGGCTGACCGCATCGCGCTGCTCGTTAAGGCGATGGAGCGCTACAAGGTGCAGGATATTTTCCGCCTGGCTATTGAGCACGACGGATTTTTCGGCCGCGGCCAGATATACATCGATGTGCGTTCCCCGCGCGGTTTGTCCGCATGGACGGATCCGGAGGAGCTGCAATCCCGGCTGTTCCTGTCCAACAAAAAAATCACGCCCGGCTCGCTGGTGGGCTTTCGCGTGATTGAGCCGGTATGGACCTACCCAGGCATCTACAACGCCGATAACCCGCTGAGCGATGATTTCTACAAGCCGGCGGAGTGGTTCGTGATGGGTAAGACCGTACACGCCAGCCGCATGTTGGATCTGATTTCCCGGCCGGTGCCTGACATGTTGAAGCCGGCCTATAACTTCGGTGGCTTGTCGCTGACGCAAATCGCCGAGCCCTACGTCAATAACTGGCTGCGTACCCGCGATAGCGTGGGTGATGTGCTTCATTCCTTCTCCCTGAGCGGCATCCTCACGAACATGGGGAATGCGTTAAGCGGAAAGAACGATCCCAACTATGCCAAGCGCGCGGAGCTGTATAACCGCACGCGGGACACACGCGGCTTGTTGATTCTGGACAAGCAACAGGAGGAGTTCTTCCAGTTCAATACGCCATTGAGTGGGCTGGATACGCTGCAGGCGCAGGCACAAGAGCACATGTTCTTTGTCAGCGCGATCCCGTCGGTGAAGTTCGCCGGCCTTAGCCCCACGGGTTTGAATGCCTCGAGCGAGGGCGAGATCAAGGTGTTCTACGACACGATAGCAGCCGGCGCGTCCAGATTGCTCAAGCACCCGATAAAGCGCGTGATGGACATTATCCAGCTGTCGGAGTTTGGCGACATCGATCCGGATATCACCTTTGAATTCGAATCCCTGCACGAAATGACGCGTGAACAGCAGGCCGCCATCCGCAAAACAGAAGCGGAGACGGACCAGATTTACGAGAGTATCGGCGCGGTGACGAATAACGAAGTGCGCGAAAAACTGGCCTCTGATCCGAACAGCCCCTACAGCGGTCTGGATTTAAGCGGGGAGATTGAGATTGACGACGAAGACGACGAAAACTTCAACCTCGAGGAAAGCGCGTCGGAAAAAGACCCTCCGTCAGATCCGACCCAACGCGGGGATTGAGGCCTGGTACCGGCGGCAGCTGGATAGGGCGGTGCAGGAGCTGCACAACAGCACGCTTTATTGGTTGCGCGCCGAATACCGTCAGACCGGGCTGGCGCAGGATGCCTCACCGGCGATCATGATGCGCGATGCCATGCGCAAATTGTCGCGGCGCTGGCGAAAAAAATTCGATGTGCTGGCCGGGAAACTGGCTGAGCGTTTCGCTTCTGATGTGTTGAAGAATAGCGATGCGTCGCTTTCCACTGCATTGCAGCAGGCCGGTTTCACGGTGCCATTCAAAATGACGGCGGAAATGAACAACGCGCTGCAGGCGACCATCACCGAGAACGTCAACCTGATCCGCTCCATTCCGCAGCAATACCTCACGCAGGTCGAAACGCTGGTAATGCAGTCGGTATCCCGCGGGCGTGATCTCGGCACCCTTACCAAAGAGTTGCAACAGCGCTATGGCGTCACCCGGCGCCGGGCGGCTTTTATCGCGCTGGATCAGAACAACAAGGCAACGTCTGCCATGCAGTCGGCGCGCCAGCGTGCGCTTGGCTTCCGCCGAGGGCGCTGGCGCCATTCCCACGCAGGGAAAGAACCGCGCATCTCCCATGTGAAAGCCGACGGCAAAGAATTCGATCTGGACAAAGGCATGTTTATCGATGGCGAATGGATCATGCCAGGGGAAAAAATTCGTTGCAGGTGTGGATGGGAGGCGATTTTACCGGGACTGGAGTAATGAATGACGACTGAACGACTGGCATTTGACCGGGGTTCGGTGCGGCAAATTGATAAGGTCGGACGGCTGCAGGTAGAACGCAGCAACATCAGCAAGGCCAACGTGTGCGGCTATTACGGGCGAGAAATCCCGAATTCCGAGGCGCTAGGACTTGAGCCCGACCGGCTGTACATGCTGTACCGCGACCCCGACGAGCTGCGCAAGGCAGCGAAAACCTTCAATAACATCCCCATCCTTTGCCGACACAAGCCTGATTACCCAGGCGCGCCCGCGCGTGAGCTTCGGGTGGGGACAACGCACGCCAACAGTGATTTTGATGGCACCTACCTAACAAACGGATTGTCGATTTGGGACAACTCCGCCATCGCCGGTATCGAGACCGACGAGCAACGAGAACTGTCATCGTCGTATGCGTACGTCGCTGACATGACCCCAGGCGTTACCCCGGATGGCGTCAAATTTGACGGCGTGATGCGGGATATCGTCGGTAACCACGTGGCGCTGGTCGGTGACGGCCGGGCCGGATCCGATGTGCTGGTATTTGATTGCCTCCCGAAGGAGTTACAAAACATGAAATTAAATCGTAAGGGTGTCGCCATGCGCGCAGCGCTGGGCGCCTATCTTAAACCTCGCCTGGCGCAAGACGCCTCGCCGAAAGACCTCACGCAATTGGTGGGCCAGCATAAACGCCCCAACGCGATCGCGAATGCGGTCAAATCCGCGTTTTCCGGCCGCCTGGCGCAGGATATGGAAATCGAGCCGGCCGAGCTTGCCGAACTGATGGAGGCCGCCGAAGAAGTGGTCGAGCCGGAAGAGAACGGACCAGCGTTTGATACGGAAAACCCACTGGAAAGCATCCTGGCGCTGTTGTCCGACAAAGTGCCGGAGGAAGTGCTGGAAAAAATCAAAGCGGTACTGATGCCGGCGGCGGATGACACCCCGGACGATCCAGCAAAAGACCCGGTAAAACCGAATCCCGATACGGTCAGCAAACCGGCGATGGACGCAGCTATCAGGCTGGCGGCTGACAACGCCACCAAGGCGGCGGCGAAAAACTTCCAGGCGGTTCGCACCGCTGAAAGTGAGGTGCGTCCTCTGATTGGTGACGTGGTGGCGATGGACTCCGCCGAGGAGGTTTACCGCACCGCGCTCGAACAGGCCGGGATCGATATCACCGACGTACACCCAAGCGCTTACCGCAGCATGGTGAAGTATGCCGTAGAACAAAAACAGGCCGTCAAGGCGCCGAAGCTGGCCCATGACTCCGCGGCTGCATCGTCTTTCGCTGCCGACTTCCCTACCGCCGGCAAACTTAAACGAGGTTATTAACATGTCAGGATTTCAGACGAGCATTAACCAATACCCGGCTCCGGGTATTGAGGGGGCTTTTGCCAGTAACAACCCATACACCAGCTATGTGGCCGGTGAGGGGGCATTGGTCACCGGTGCCGACGGGTTAACCATTGGGCGATTTGCCTGGGTGGTGAAGGGCGTGGCATCGAACAAAGGCACTGGCGCGCCGTCGGGGTTTGTTCCTCGCGATGGCCAGGCGTCAATCGTTGAATGGCTGGGCGCGGCGTCTAACGTGATCCAGCCGGGGCGAGAGTGCACGCTGCACACCGGCGGTGATTACTGGGCGGTTACCACGACAGCGGCCACTGTCGGCCAAAAAGTGTTTGCGTCACTGACCACCGGCGAGATTGCTACCGGTGCCGCCGGCGCGACCATTGAAGGCTTTGCGGAAACGGCATTCTCGGTGGCCAGCGCCGCGGCGGCCAAAGAACGTATCAAAATCAGCACCTGGAGCAAGTGATGAATAAATTTAAGCAGCATTACGCTACCGCCAGCCGCGATTACGGCATCATCCTGCCGGGCGCGCAGGCTTACCTGCCGCCGGAGTACGCGAGCGATTTCGCGCTGGCGATGGATGCGCAGCCTAATCTGGTAACGGTCTCAAACTCCGGCGTGCCGGCCTATTTCACCAACTACGTTGATCCAGAATTAATTCGCGTGCTGGTGACACCGATGAAAGCAGCCCAAATCCTGGGCGAAACCAAAAAGGGCGACTGGACGACGCTGACCACTCAATTCCCGATCGTGGAATCAGCCGGTGACACCAGCTCTTACGGCGACTACAACAACAACGGCATGGTAACCGCGAACGCAAACTGGGTGCCACGCCAGAGCTACCACTACCAGACGCACACCCGCTGGGGTGAACGCGAACTGGATATGTACGGCGCAGCGCGCATCGGCTGGGCGGCGGAGTTGAATGTCGCGTCTGCCCTGGTGCTGAACAAGTTCCAGAATAAATCCTACTTCTACGGCATCGAGGGTTTGCAGAACTACGGCCTGCTGAACGATCCATCGCTGTCGGCGCCGATTACCCCGATTGACGTTGGCGGTAAGTTGAAATGGGACGATAAGGACGCCGAGGCGATTTATAACGACATCGTCAAGCTGTACAAGCAGCTCGTCAGTCAGACCAAAGGGTATGTCGAGCGAACCGACAAGATGAAGCTGAATATGTCTCCGTTGTCGGAAGCCAACCTGACGAAGACCAACCAATACAAGGTCAACGTTGCAGACCTGCTGCAGAAAAACTTCCCGGGTATGACCATCGAAACGGCGGTGGAGTATTCCAGCGATGCGGGTGAAGTGGTTCAGCTGATTGCCGAGCGTCTGGGGGAGAACGACACCGGTTACTGTGCGTTCACCGAGAAAATGCGCGCGCACGCCGTGGTGACGGAGTCTTCAGCCTGGCACCAGAAAAAATCCGCCGGTACCTGGGGGGCGATCATTCGCCAACCGCTGGCTTACGTACAAATGTTGGGGGTTTAAAAGATGGCAGAGCAAGTAACAGTTGGCTGCAAATTGCCGAACGGTTTGGTGTTGGAAGTCGACGGCCATCAGCAGGCGGTCGCGGGTTACCGCGGCGAAGATGTGCGCATTATCGGCGGCTATGGCCTCACACCGGTCGATAAGGAACTGTGGGATGCCTGGTTGAAGATCCACAAAGATCAACCGTATGTAAAAAACGGTGTGATCTTCGCCCAGGACAATGGCAACAGCGCCCGTGCGCAGGCCAAAGAGCAGGAAAAGTTGAAGTCAGGCCTTGACCCATTGCCGCAGAACAACCCGGCGCCGGGGATCAAGCGTGATGATGAAGCGATGAATAAAAAGGAGTAATGCATGGGCGCCGTGGTTTTCAACATCAAGGCATTTCGGGCGCTTTACCCGGCGTTTGCAACGGGATGCGGATCGGCGCCAAGTGATGACCTGCTCGAGGCGCTGTTCAATCAGGCCTCGACCCTCTACCTCGATAATACCGATGAAAGCAAAGTGCAGGATCTGAAAGAGCGCGAGCAGTTATTTTTCCTGCTTGTTGCTCATCTCTGTGCGTTGCGCGGATTTGGTTCAGGACAGTCGGGCGGTCAGGGAAGCGGCCTTGTTGGCCGCATTACCAGTGCCTCAGAGGGATCGGTTTCTGTATCGGTGGACAGCGCCGGCAGTAACGATCAGTCATGGTGGTATCTGCAGACTCCCTATGGCGCGGATTATTGGCAAGCGACCGCGCCCTACAGGACGATGGTTTATCACCCGGGCTCATCGCCATCGCGCTATCCAGATCACTACTATCGGCCGGTCAGGCGGGGGCGCTAAATGGGTGCAAGTGTTCGCGGCGGTGCCGCGTTTAAAGCGCGCCTGGCGCAAATTGCCGACGGGTTGTCTTCGGGCAAGAGCCTCAAGGTGGGTTTTTTGGCCGATGCGACCTATGAGGACGGGACCCCGGTTGCGCTGGTGGCCGCCGCGAACGAGTTCGGAAAAATGGTGATGACCAAGGCCGGGGAGTCCTATTTTCAGCTGCCGCGGCCTTTTTTCCGCAACATGATTTCAGCCAACAGTGCGCAGTGGCCCGGTGAGTTTTCGCAGCTTATCCGTTCATCAAATTATGACGCGCGGTTAGCGCTTGGATTGATGGGGGAGCGGATAAAAAGCCAGCTGCAGGACTCTATCCGGGAGCTCAACTCTCCGCCGTTGGCGGAATCGACCATTAAGCGCAAAGGGTTCGATAAGCCGCTGGTCGACACTGGCCACATGCAGAACAGCGTCGACTATGCCGTTGATGGAGGTGATGAGTGAATTTGCACGGTATTGTTTCGCGCGCCGTCGGCGCAGTTAATCCCTTCGTTGAGGCGCAGATTTATCGATCGCTCGGTGCCGAAAAACGTGAGGATTATTCCCGGGCGCCGGCCTATGACGCGCCCATTTCGATGATGGTACAAAAACAGGCTGTTACCCAGGGCGATATCCGCCACCTGGACAACCTGAATATTCAGGGGGTGTTCACGTCCATCTATACGAACGGGAACTGGTGCGGTGTGAGCCGACCGAAGCAGGTCGGCGGTGACAAATTCGTCATCGCGGGCGAAACGTGGCTTGTGGTGGCGGTGCCGGAGAACTGGCCGGATTGGACGAGGGTTGTTGCATGTCTGCAAACGTAACGCTCTCGATCACTGAAAGCGATCTCTATAAAGCCCTTGGCGATTTTCTCCAGGGGCTTTTTGTTGATGCGCAGATCGAGCGCACTCAGCAAAACGGGGTGTCGATGCCACAGGGCGAATTTATCGCGATGACTTCGCTGAATTCCGCCGGTTTGTCTACGGCGGTGGTGAAGTACACGCCGCCACCGGCGGCCGGAATGGGTACGCAACACATCACGCGCACCACGCGCTGGGAATGTCAGCTTGATTTCTTTGGCGACAGCGCGGAGCGAAATTCCCTGATGTTCGCCACGCTGATCCGCTCGGAGTTTGGCACCTCCGCTTTTCGCTGCTCCGGGGGCGTCTTAACGCCGCTCTACTGTAGCGATCCCCGTCAGACCACGATGATTAACGGCGAGTGGCAATACGAACCGCGCTGGACGCTGGAATTCATCGCGCAAATCAAACCGGTGGTCAGTGCGCCTCTGGCGTTCTTCGACAACGTGACCATCAAAACGACCACAACGGAGTCCATCGATGGCAATTCCAATCAGTAAAGACGTAAAAATCAAACCGGGCGTGCTATCCGCCGTGGGTAATGCGGTCGACCTCAACGGCCTGCTTTTAACCGACAGCCCTTACGTACCGATCGGCGACGTCCCTTCGTTTTCGTCACCCTCGAGCGTGGCCGATTATTTCGGTGGTGACTCTGACGAATACGTTATGGCATCCATGTATTTTCAGAGCTACAACAACGCGACAAAATCTCCGGGGGCGTTGCTGTTCGCCCGATTCAACCGCGCGCCGGCGGCAGCATGGTTGCGCAGCGGATCGTTCAAAGGGGTGACGGTCGAGGAGCTGAAAAAAATCTCCGGTACGCTTACGATCAGCATCAGCGGGAAGAATGCCAGTGCGGAAGTCAATTTCAGCGCGGTAACCAGTTTTGCGGAGGCGGCCGCCGCGTTGCAAACCTCATTGACGGCCGCCGTGGCGACGGTGGTATATGACACCACGCACAATGCCTTCATCATCACTGCTGCCGGCGCCAAGCCGGAAGCGACGACTATCGCGTATGCGACCAGCACCGCAGCGGCACCCATGAAGATGACCAGCGATCTCGGCGCCAAGATCTCCCAGGGGGCGCCGGCGGCAGTGGTTCCCGCGCTGTTCACGGCAATCATCGCCAAGTCGCAGCAGTGGGCCTCATTTTCGACCGTTTTCGAGTGCAAGGATGATGAACACCTGGCGTTGTCCGCATGGGCCAGCGCGCAGGAGGAGCGCTTTTTCTATGTGGCGTGGACCACCAACGAAAAAGCCCGAATTACGGGCAATCAGGATCACATCGCGTACAAGATCATCACCGTGAACAATTACGGGAGTGTCGTGCCGGTGTTCTGCACTGACGTCAAAAAACCTGCATCCGTATTGGGATATGCCGCTGCGCTGGACTTTACCCGCACAGAAGGGCGCGTGCCGTTCAAATTCCGCGAATACAACGGGCTGGCGGCCGATGTGACCAGCGGGGGTGAGTACGACGTGCTGATCGCCAATGGCTATAACTTCTACGGCAAGTACGCCGCCAATAACATCGTCGAGGATTATTGGGCAGATGGCTCGATCACCGGCGATTTCAAATGGCTGGACAGCTTCGCCGGGCAAATTTGGCTGAACGCCAACCTGCAGGGCGCGGTGCTGGCGCTGTTCAAATCCAACAAGACGATCCCCTACAACAACGCCGGGCGCGCGCTGGTTGCAACCTCGATGACCGATGTGATCGAGCAGTTTAAAGCATGGGGCGGCATTCGTGCAGGGGTGACACTGTCCGCGGCGCAAAAACTGGAGATCAGCAACGCAGTAGGGGAAGACGTGTCGGCGACAATTTTCGCGACGGGGTACTACCTCTATGTCGGTGAAATGCTGCCGGCCCTTCGTCCTGCTCGCACCAGCCCGAACTGCGCGTTGTGGTACAGCGACGGCGGCAGCATCCAGAAATTGAATATTGCATCGACGGAGGTTCAATAATGTCCAACACCATCACTTCTGCCGACGCCATCATTACGCTGTCGGTAATGAACCTGTACCCGTCAGGCGTGCAGCTGCAGGGTTTTGCTGCGGATAATATCTACGGGACCGACGCGCTGAGCCTGGCGGAAACGGTGCGCGGCGCCGACGGCAAGTTATCGGCTGGCTTCATTTACGGCAACATCAACCAGACGATCTACATTATGCCGGATTCGGAAAGCCGGGACGTGTTCGATACCTGGGCGACCACATCGCGCGCCAGCGTGGCGGTGTTCCGCTGCAATGCAACGGTTATCCTGCCGGCGCTCAAGCGCAAATATAAATGTGTGAACGGCGTGCTGAAGCAGTGGAAGGCGCTACCGGATGCCGGCCGCATTCTGCAGGCCAGCCAGGCGATCATCGAATGGGAATCCATCACTCCGGAGGCGTTTAACTGATGGCACGTAAAGAGACGTTTATCACTATCGACGCCGCCGGGCGCGATCAGGGCAAGGTTTTCTATATCAAGGAAATGTCGGCGTCACAGGCTGAATGGTGGGCTTTGCGGGCGCTCATGGCGATGGGGCGCGGCGGCGTCGAGATCCCCGATAATTTACGCAGCATGGGGATCGCGGCGATGGCTGTTGAGGGCTTAAAGGCGATTTCGAAGATCCCCCCGGATGAGGCCAAGCCGCTGCTTGATGAGTTGATGACCTGTGTTCAGGCCGTGCCGAATCCAGCGGATAAAACCGTGGTTCGCCCTTTGATTGAAGCCGATATCGATGAAGTGGCCACACGCCTTAACCTGCGCGCGGAGGTGTTCAAACTGCACGTGGATTTTTTCGCTACCGCCGGCCGCTAGATATACCGCCTCGTTTTGCCAATCCTGACAGGCCGTTTGGGCTTGTCGATTACACCAACGTTCCGCACACCATCGCTACCGTGATTTCCGCCGGCAAAGCCTCCAAGGCCGAGCTGGATGCGGTGCTTGGTGTGCAGGACTTGTGGGATTTGTTGGAAATCATCCAGGTGGACGCCCATAACGCACGCGTAATGCAGGAGGGGAAATAGTGGCAATGGTACTTGACGAGCTCGTCCTCGCCCTGGGTATTGACGACAAAAACTTCAGCGCTGGCGAGCAGGCGGTAGTGGCAGGGCTTGACCGCCTGACAGCGGTCATGGAGAACGTTGCGCAGGCGTTCGACACCGGTGAGAAGAAAAGCAGCGAGGCGCTGGATAAAACCGGGAAAAAAGCCGACAAAACCGCCAAAGACATGGAAGCCAGCGGCAAAAAGGCGGCGTCGTTCTTTTCCAGTATTCGCGCCCAGGTGCTGGCGCTGGCCGGCGTCACGTTGTCGCTGGGCGGCCTCAAAAGCTTTGTTACCGGGTTCACCAGTAACCTGAACCAGTTGGCGACGGCGGCCGATGCTTTTGGCATGTCGGCCAAATCGCTGGATGGCTGGACCAAGGCGGGCGAGGCGTTCGGTGTCAGTGCCAATGAGATTGTTGGCGCGTTCTCCCGCATCAACGATGCAAAGGCACGCTTAAAATCTGGCCTTGGGCTGGATCCACAACTTCAAAGCCTGCTACTGGCCGCCAACCAGGCGGGCGCCAATATCGATCTGGGCCGGGATGGGACTGAAGATATTGTCCGCAAATTGGCAGCCGCGTTTCCAAACCTGAATAAGGATCAGCAGCAGGCCTATGGCAGTGAGCTGGGGTATGGCTACGCCGCGCAGCAATGGTTCGGCTCTGGCCATGCGTTGCGCGATGTTGACCGATTTACAGCGCGCTCAGGCGTTGACGATCAGTCAATCGCGGCGGCGCGAAAGTTTCGCCAGCAGTGGGCAGAGATCAGCCAGGCCTTTGAGAAAACGGGATACATCCTCTTTAACGCGCTGCTGCCTTACATCAAACAGTTCAACGCGTGGCTGAACGATCTGGCGAGCTGGATGGCACAGCACCCGGATGAAATCAAAGCCGCAGTGCAGGGAGTGTTCGATGTTCTGTCGAGCATTGTCGGTATCGCCGGTGAAGCCGCCAATGCGGTAGGAGGCTGGCAGAACGCCATTCTGCTGCTGGTTAGCGCATCGGTGGGTGGCAAGCTGCTTTCCCTGTTTAAAGGGCTCAGCGGGGCGCTGATGGGGCCTGCCGGCCTTATTGCAGCTCTGGTGGCGCTTGAGGAGTTTGTCATTAAACCCCTCGAGGAAAAATACCCTGCGCTGAAAAATAACCCCGTTGCGGATGCCCTGAACAATCTGCCATTCAGTGACAAGGTAGAGGGGTGGGGAAAATCCGCTCACGATTGGGTTAAGGATACATTCGGGATCAATCTTCCGCGTGGTGATGGTTACGGGCAAGACCAGGCTCCGACGCAGTTTGCTCAATCTGTACGCCGGCCACAGCCAACAAAGGCCGGTGAGGAAATGCTGGCGTGGCTGCAGCCGAAACTCAGCAAGCTGGAGGAAACGTTCGGGCTCCCTGCCGGGCTGCTGCGCAGCATGGTGATCACGGAGTCAGGCGGCGATACTCAGGCTATATCGAAAGCGGGCGCCAAAGGGCCGTTTCAGTTCATGCCAGGCACGGCGAAGGACTTTGGGCTGGTCGGCGATGACGTTTTTGATCCGGAGAAATCAGCCTATGCCGCAGCGCGCTACATGTCGCAGCTGCTGAAAATGTTCGATGGTGATCTGGGTAAGGCGCTGGCGGCGTATAACTGGGGCCAGGGTAATGTTGAGCGCAAAGGGCTCGGCGCGGCCCCGCAGGAAACGCGGGAATACGTGCCGAAGGTGTTGTCGAATTTGCCTCAGCCGGGCGCAGGCATGGCGGCGCAGGCGCGCCAGCCGGTCGGCGGTTCGCAATCCACGATCACCGAAACAACCCATATCGGCACTCTGCAGGTGAATTCGCCGGCGGACAGCACGAAAGGGATCATCGACGACGCAAGGCAAAAAATTAATCGCTCCAGCTTTGTGGGCGCGTATGCATCGGGAGTGTCGACATGAGGTTTTCCCTGAATCAGGCCACTGTACTGAATGCTGTGCGGGGCGGTGGCCTGCTGTCTGTCGTTAACAGCGTGCTGGCACCGGGATACGGAATTTATTATGCCTCCGGCGCCAGTGTTGGCACGAAGCCCTTTTCGCCAACGTCATTTGTCGTTATCGAAGTGGGGGGCGAAGCGTCGATCACTACTGCACCGATCGAGCGAGGTGGTTACACGTCGTTCAACAAGGTGCAGCGGCCGGCAGAATTACACATTACGTTTACCGTGGAGGGCTGGACAGGGTTTTCAGGCGGGCTTCCGAACCTGACCAATCTCACGCTGACATCCCGCTCGGACGTGCTGGCCACCCTGGAGACGATGCGAACAACGGCGGAGGTTTATGACATCGAAACCCCCGACAAAACCTATTCGTCTTATGACCTGACCAAATACGATTATCGGATCCGAAGCGACGGCGGCCCGACGTTGCTTACGGTAACGGCGGTTTTTCAGGACGTGCAGGACGTGGCCGAGGTGACCGTCAGCAGCGAGACATCGCAGGCCGACACTACCAATAATCAAATCACCCAGGGAGCGAGCGCCAAAACGGAGCTCGTTACCTCTTCAACGAGTGGTTCCACCCTTTCTGATGTGAAGAAAGCGACCTCCGGCGTGCAGCGCTCGGCGTCGGAATTGGTTGGGAACATTGCCGATAAGGTTTCGTCAGCGGTCGAGGATGTGACCAAACCTCTCGGAGAGGTCACCGTCAGCGCGACGCAAAAGTTGGATGCGGCGGTTAAGCAATTGGCGGGGAGTTTAACCTGATGCTGGAAATTGTACTCAAGCCCCTCAAGTCTCAACGATTCACCGTCTCCCTGAATAATCAGGCCTGTGAAATTCGTCTGGCACAGCGTACCACGGGGCTATATATCGATCTGACCGTTAACGGTACTCCCTGCCTGCAGGGGGTGTTGTGCCTGAACGGCAACAAGATCGTACGTTACGGCTATCTGCCATTCGCCGGCGAATTATTTTTCGCTGACCTGGCGGGAAACGCGGATCCTGAATGGTCCGGCCTGGGTGAGCGTTTCAAACTTTACTACCTTGCGGCGGAGGAAATGCCGTGAGCTATCAACAACGGGATATCAGGGTGGAGTTTACCCTGGCAGAGGGGCGAACGTTTGACGATCGGGGTAACGTGCTTACCGTCAAAAATGCGCGCTGTTATATAAGCCTGGCGGCTTATGGCGGGATTGCCGGCACGCAAATTACGCTTTATCTGTGGGGGCTCGTGGCCCAGCAGATGGCGGCGCTGAGCTACAAAGGGATTTGGATTGATGGGGCCAAGCCTAATCGGATCCGCGTATGGGCTGCTGACCGTCTGATTTTCGAGGGTTTTATCAGCGATGCATATGCGGATTACAACCAGGCGCCGGATGTGCCGCTGATTATTACGGCGAACATGATGTTTTATCTGCGGGCGAAAAAGGTGTCGCCATTCAGTGCGCAAGGTCCCGTTTCGATCGATGACATTTTGATGCCAATGGCATCATCAGTGGGGCTGAAATATGAGAATCAGGGCGTTAAACGCACACTGCCCGATCCGTATTTCCAGGGAGATATCACGCAGCAGATGATCGAGGCGGCACGGGCTGTTGATGCCGAGATCGATATCAACGTGGAGAAGGTGACGATCTGGCCAAAGGGAGTATCCCGAAAAGAGCCGGCATTGCTCGTTTCTCCCGACCACGGATTAATCGGGTATCCCATTTTTACCAATGTTGGGCTGAGCATTTCGTGTCTGTTCTGTCCTGATATTTTTATTGGTCGCAAATTGTCGTTGGTGACCTCACTCCCGAACGCCAGCGGCCGCTATGCGGTGCTCAGTGCAATGCACACGTTAACCTCATGGATTGAGGGCGGCCAATGTTCAACATCCTGCGAATTGTTGCGGCAACCTGGGGGCTGATATGGAAAATTTTCATGTAAACGGCTCCGATCTGAATGGTGATATCAACGCGCAGGACTTCGTTATGCGCCAGTTTCTGGGGCGTCATGCGTTTATCACGTTGGGTAGGGTGATCAATGCCAATGGGGAGCACGTGGACATTCGCCCTATGGTGATGGCCGTCGCTGGTGACGGCTCACCTATCCCGCATGAGGTAATTTACAACGTGCCGGTATGGCGTCTGCAGGGTGGCCAAAGTGCGGTGATTATGCCACCGAAAGCTGGTGATATTGGGTTCATAGCGATTTGCGATCGGGATATCAGCGGGGTTAAAGCCACGCGCCAGCCCGCGATGCCGGGATCAAGGCGCACGCACAGCCTGTCAGATGCGATCTATCTGGGTGGTGTGCTGAATGGCGACCCGGTGCAATTTGTCGAGTTTGCTGATCAGCAGATCAATGTAACTTCACCCTGGAAAATCACGCTGAATGCGCCGGATGTTGAAACCAATGCATCGAAGCGCTTTGCCGTTAACTCGCCGGAAATCGCACTGAACGGCGCGACCGAGGTGAGCCAGAAGTTTACAGCTAAAGGCAAAGCGGACTTGTCCGGCGGCGCCACGATTGGTGGCATCGAGTTTGGTGACCACGTGCATGGTGGCGTGCAATCAGGTAGCGCGCAGACGAATAAACCGCAACAGGGGGCATGATGCAAACTCGCTCACTTCTTCTCGATACGAATACCTGGGATCTGATGCTGGACGACAAAGGCAACCTGGCGGTCACGGACAATCCTTATGCGGTGGCGCAGGATGTGGCGTGCGCCTGCAGCACTTTCCTTGGCGAGTGTTGGTATGACAACACGCTCGGAATTCCTTATTACCCGCGGATCCTCGGCCATTGGCCCGGCACGCAGCTGATTAACACAAAAATGCAGCAGGAGGCGATGAAACTGCCGACGGTCTCCAGCGCGTTGTGTACGGCAGTCTCAGATGGCGATCGCCGCATTGGTGGCGTAATGACGATCACCGATACCAATTTCAACGATTACACGGTGCTGTTATGACGGATGAAAACACCAATTACACAACTGCGGTACCGGCGGTTACGTTTTCAAAAACGGGGCTGCTGGTGCCGGATGAGGTGGACATACTAAACGGCCGGCTAACCGATTTCTCCACCGCGCTGGGGAGCTCGATGGGGACCAGCCTTACGAGCCCACAGGGACAGCTGGCGATGAGCGATTCGGCCATCATCGCCGATAAGAACGATCAGTTGCTGGCGATCGCGAACCAGGTGAACGCGGACTACAGCAGCGGCAGGTTTCAGGATGCGATTGGCCGGGTTTATTTCCTCGACCGCATCGGTGCCACCGGCACGACAGTAACCGGGACGTGCTCAGGGCTGGTGGATACGCTGATCCCTGCTGGAAGCCTGGCACAGGATGAAGCAGGGTATCTCTACGCCAGCCTGTCCGATGCCACGATCGGCGCCGCCGGTAGCGTTGATGTGGTTTTCCAGAACCTCACGACAGGCCCGACCGGTTGCCCCATTGGTGCGCTCAGCAAGGTCTACAAAGCGATCCCTGGCTGGTCTGGTGTGACGAACCGCGCCGCCGGGGTGCCGGGCAACAATGAGGAGAGCAGAGCCGACTTTGAGCACCGCCGACGCAATTCCGTTGCCAACAATGCCCGGAACACATTGAACGCGATCCGCGGCGAGATCCTCGCCAAAGTTCCCAACGTAGTGGATGTATACGTTACGCATAACCCGACCCCGGTAGACAGACAAGTCGGCTCATCCAAATATACATTGAAGAAAAACTCGTTCTACGTTGGCGTATATGGCGGAAAGGCTGAGGATATCGCGGATGCTATCTGGCGCAAGGCGCCGCCCGGTGTCGACATGAACGGTGATTCTTCATACACGATTGCAGATACCGACGGCTATGAGCCGCCATACCCGGAGTATGTGATCACCTGGCAAGGGTTGAAGCCGGTGAGCGTGTCAGTGAGGGGTATCCTGAAAAAAAGCGAATATTTACCATCGGACATTACCGATCAGGTAAAGGGTAAAGTGATCGCGGCATTCAATGGCGCTGATGGGGGCAATCGTGCGCGTGCAGCGGCTGCGCTGGCCGCCGGGCGATTCTATGCGGGCATTTACAGCATTGACCCTTCAAACATCGATATTCTCAGCCTGGCACTGAGCAGGGATGGTAACGCCTTTTCATCATCCCTCCAGTTTGGAATCGACGAAATTCCGACGCTGGATCCGAACAATATCAGCGTAGAGCTGCAGGAGGTCTAAATTGCAGAATGTGGCCGCCACTGTGCTCGCACAGTACGCCGCCAGCCCCCGCCTTAACGCCCTGATCGGCAGCTTCAACGAAGCCGTTTCCCCCGACAAGTTCGTCGATGATTTTTACGATCTGATCTGGAACATCGAAACCGCAGAGACCTATGGCCTCGATGTGTGGGGAAAAATTGTGGACGTAAGCCGGCGGCTAACGGTCGACGACGACTTTAATTATTTGGGGTTCAGTGAGGCGCGGCTGGATACGCCAACGCGGACAGATCCCCGCCCATTTGACCAGGCGCCGTTCTATAGCGGTGAGAGCACAACGCAGACCATTGAACTTGCGGACCCGATCTATCGCCGTCTGATCATGATGAAAGCCATGAGCAATATCACCGATTGCTCAATACCGAATATCAATCGGATGTTGCGTTACATGTTCGGCGATCGGGGGCGCGCCTATATCCAGAACGATGGCGGAATGAAGATGAGCTATGTGTTCGAGTTTGAACTGTCGACCGCAGAGCTGGCTATCGTCCAGTCCTCCGGCGCGCTGCCGGCGCCGCCAGGTATTAACGTTTCAATAATTCAGAAGGCATAAAATGAAACTGACAGATAAACCGCGTCAGATTGCAGTGCCGTTCGCCAGCGGTACAGCTGACAAAAACACGATCCCCAATAATGCCACGCAGGAAACCAAGGAAAAGGGCAAAGCTGCCTATGACTCTGGCTTTCCGCCACTCACAATGACAGCAATCGCGGCTGGCGGTATCCCACCGCACGGGAAGGATTTTAACGGACTGCTGAACGACATCACTGCGGCAATTCGTTTTTCTCAAGCCGGCGGCCATTATACCTTTGATTCTGCTTTTGCTCAGGCTATCGGCGGATATGCAAAAGGCGCAACGGTATTAAGCGCTGACGGCTCGAAAATCTGGTGGAATACAGTTGAAGCGAACACAACGGATCCGGATGGCGCCAGTGCAGCGGGCTGGAAAAATCTGTTGGCGGATCCCAATGGGCTGTTTCTTCAAAAGTCACAAAACCTGGCGGATTTACAAAATAAAGCGGAGGGCCGGAAAAATCTTGAGCTCGGTACTGCTGCGACGAAAAACGTCGGCACTGGCAGTGGTAATGTAATGGAAATGGGCACGGCGGGTTTGGGTGTCGGGCCAATAGCCAAAAGCGACGCTTACAGTAACATCGCGCAGTTTTTCCGCGTAAATGCTTCGTCAGCCAATAAGCCTCCTGCAGTGTCCGGAAACGTATCAGCTGGCGTTGTATGCTTGCCTATGGATGCGGCACCATCCTCAGGCTACGTTGCTGTTGTTGGCGGTAATTTGGCGGCGTATGTCGGCATTTCACAAGCAGAGGCTGGCGGGATTACCTGGGCGAGAATTTATACCGATAGGTTTAAACCTACTGCTGCCGATGTAAACGCTGTTGCTAAGACTGGCGATAGAATGAGTGGTGCGCTAGGTTCGACTTATACCGACACCTATAGGATCGTTGCAGGTCAATACGGTACATTCTGGCGTAATGACGGCAATGCCCTCTATCTCATGCTCACCAATGCTGGTGACCAGTGGGGGACATTTAATAACCTGCGACCGCTTGCTGTCTCCACCAGTGACGGCTCCATAAATGTAGGTACAAGTTTTTCGGTTAATTATACTGGATATATTAATAAGTTAGGGGTTAACCCCTATACAAGTAACGGGCAAAGTTTTAACCAAACAAACGGACTGCATATCCAAGGTGCTGGTGACCAATATGGAGATATTTATTATCTTGAGACTGTAGGGAAATATGGATCATTATCATTCCATATCCACGGAGGGGGATTGGATGCCTATCCGGCATTTAACAATAATGGTTCGCTTTCTCTTAATGGGAGCTGGCCAGCTATAAGCAACTCCGCCGGGACTACATGGCACCCAGACGGCAATGTCGAAGGCCCTCAATGGGGAGGCTACCTTAGCAACTGGCTGAATCAAAATATATCGAACGCGCAAAACAACGCACAAAACTGGGCTTATCAAAATCTTGTCCAAAACGTCAGGCTCACTGGACGAATTAACCAGCCTGATACTGGGGGGCAAGTTAGAGCTCCTGACGGTTGCGTGTTTACTGGTATGTCTGGGGCCAACTATAACCCATCTATTTGGGCTTCTTATTCATATATCCAAGTTTTAATTAATGGTTCTTGGCGAAATATAGGGACTTCTTAATCATGGTTAAATTTGAAAACTTTGCTATTTACAAGCCTGATTTTAAATCCACCGAAGAGAATGAGCCAGCATATAGACCTGATATTCTTTACGCCAGAGATAAAAATGGGCGAGACTGGTACGCCTGTCAGGTGGATTTTAGTCCAGACACGCTGAAGGTCATGTATGACGAGAATGGTATTATCGTCTGTATATCAAAAGACGTCACAGCAATTTTCCCTCCTGGTTACTCAGTAGCAGAGGTGGCGATTAGCGAAACCCCACCTGAAGCGTGCAACGATATGACGTGGGTATATCGTGACGGAAGGGTGATTAAGCGCACCTACAGCTCTGCTGAAAAGCGCAAGATGTTACAGGGGGAGAAAGAACGTCGTATCGCACGTGTTAACCAGGTTACGCAAACCCTCAATAGCAAGTTGCTATTGGGTATGGCTACCGATGAAGAGAAAGCCAAATTGCGGGTATGGATGGACTACGTTAACGAGATCGAGAAGATCAGCGATAACACAGATCTTGAAAAAATCGTGTGGCCGGAACCGAAAATAAAGCCCTCATGGTAGAGGGCTGAATAGATCAATTATTATCCATTCCCAATGATACAATGGCTGTATTACCTGAAATGAACAGAGAATATTCCTTATTAGTTGAGATTGGTTTAATCCCACTGCTAATCATACGAGAAAGCACATTTTTATTGTTTTGTTCATCTCCATAACCATGCAGAGTCTGCGGGAACCCTTTGTTAATTAGTTGAAAAGAAGCTAAAAACTCAGATGCAGGGCTAAGGAAATAGCCTATTAATGGTTTGTTGTCCACTAACAATTTAGCCCTTTCATTTATATTGACCTGGCCAACTGTTCCGATGGTGGTAATTTCATTATGAGTGAGCAAGTCACGACTGATCATGTTAAAAATAAAATCTTCATACTCGCGCTGTGATTTAATGGCACTGCCTAATTGTGCGCTGAATGCAATTGCTGTAATAACAGGAATTAGTGATAAATATTTCATTTTTGGTAAAAAATAAACAATGGGAATCGAAATTAAAACAAGACACGCTGAGAAGGAAACCAAAGTCCTGGGGAATACCGGAGCATCTTTAAGAAATATGGTTGGCCCCATCAGTGAAACTAAAAATATAAATAGGGAAATAACCCAATAAAGACTGAATGATAATATAGATTTTTTCTTATGGCGATTTGCAAACAACATGAAAATCAAGCCAGCAATAACTGGAATCAAAAAATAAATATAAACTGGGCCATGGAAATATGATAGCGCCATGTTTTTTAATGAACTAAGCGTAGAGGCTAAATGCTCTAGCCCTTCAGTATTAGCTGATATGATCTCTGCGCGTGAATTACTTTTTGCAGCAAAGAATAACATGTAAACCATGTAAAAAGAGACGAATAAAGCCGTTTTGTTAAGTATTCTTTTTATAATGTCAGTAGCTTTACAGTCATTTTTTACTGCTGCGATCATTACGTCTACAGCAAGTAAACCAATAAATACATTTGCACATGGTTGGTATATGGTTAAAGATAGTACGCCAGCGAACAGTTTTACTAAAGTTTGTCTTGTAGGATTACTGGCTGTATAGGTATAAGCCATAACCGCTAGGAAAAAAGCGATGGACATGCCTAAAGAGTCATATCTGTAAGCGATATTTTGCAGCATGAATGGATTAAAAATTAGAAGAGCCGCAACTAATTTGTGTGAAGGAACTTCTAACCTCGATAAATGATCGCTAAGTAAAAGCGATGCCCCACCGATAAACAAGCAGGAAGCAATCATAGTATAGGGGTATAGATCAAGGTTATAGTGGCCACTGGCGGATAAAACTTTCATGAGAATATCTGCAACAGGCCGACCTAATCCTCTCCATCCATACTGACCAGTTATGGCTCTATCTAGATCATCCCTATAAAAAATACCAGCTTGGATTAATGGATAAATAAAAAGAAGAGCAATCCCTGAGTAAAGGAGCAGTGCTTTTTTGTCGATTTTACAAAACATTTTAATTCTCATCTCACTTCTTTATTATATAGCGTGGGCGACGTTTGGTTTCAATGTATATTCTACCAATATATTCCCCAAGCACTCCGATTCCTATAAGCTGTACACCGCCAAGGAAAAGAATGGAAACAATAATTGAAGGGTAGCCAGCTACCGGGTTTCCCCAAATAACCTTATCTATGATCATCCATGCGCCATACATGAAGGAAATTGCAGCAACAAAAAATCCAATGTAAGCCCAAACACGAAGAGGGAAGGTGGAAAAACTTGTAATTCCCTCTATTGCCAAATTCCAAAGCTTCCAGCCATTAAATTTGCTGGTTCCTGCGACTCGCTCGGCTCTAGAGTATTCAACAATTTCAACATTTCCTCCAACCCAGCTAAGGATACCTTTCATAAATAGGTTTCTCTCTGGAAGTAATTTAATGCTTTCTACCACTTCCCTGGTCATCAGCCTAAAATCACCTACATTCTCTTCTATGGCCGGTTTACTTATTTTATTGTGTACTCGATAAAACCATTCTGCTGTTTTTCTCTTCATTCGGCCATCGCATTGCCTATCCATACGTTTAGCCAACACCACGTCTGCACCATCTTGCCACTTATTCAATAATAGTGGGATAACATCAATTGGATCTTGAAGGTCAACGTCAATTGGGATAATAGCATCACCGGTAGCGGCTTCCAAACCAGCAAATAATGCAGGTTCTTTCCCGAAATTCCTGGAAAAATTTATCGATTTAACATTTTGATCATCATTAGATAAGGAAGACAGTATTTCTTCCGTTCTATCTGAGCTACCATCGTTGACGAAAACGATCTCTACATCTATATGCTGAAAAGGTTTAAACTGACGCACAGATTGGTAGAATAGAGGAATTGCTTCTTCCTCGTTGAATACGGGAACTACAAGTGAAATTTTCATTTATCTTCCCTGAAGACAACTAACTTAGAATAAATGAAGCCACAGATTAGGCTGATCACTGAAAAAGTAACGAGAGTTACAATTGGGTTTGCATGTAGCGTATCTGCTGCCCAACCGACAGAGAATGCCATACCTCCCATAAACAACACATACACCATATAGCGGTAAGTTGTAGCTTGTGCCTTGAACGTCCACTTGGCGTTAGCAAAGAACGAAACGGTTACAGCGATGCCAAAAGCGACAACATTTGAAACTGATTGTGAGAAACCGCTAAAGAGCATGAGCCCAAAAACAGCCCAGTGAGCCAGGGTATTCATTACCCCTACAGATGCATAACGTATAAAAGTATTCAATGCGTAAAATTCTTAAATGTTGGTTTGCCATATTCTGCCATCGCATGATATTGATGGCAAAATTTTCTAGCCCATCAAGATGATAAGTAAGCACAATCACTATCGTTGGGGCATGGTGACGTACTGTAGTAACAACGTATGACTCCCAGCACGCCGTCCGTCAGCGTTGCCTCACGCCACCTGATAGTTGGGTTCTGGCGCTCCTCTCAGACTGATATCTCAAGGGATAATGTCGCGATAAACATCGGCACAGTGTTCTACTTGTGGACGCGAAAACGCGCTGAAGGTCGAACTTCGATCGTGAGTTGTAGCCTGGAGGGAACTCGGCCATTCATCGAAACTATCTTTCTTTACCGATCAATATCCTACCTTTCTAACAAAAATCCGAACTTTCCCCCGTCAAAATCTTGCGCATATACTGTATAAAAACACAGTAACAAGGCAACATTATGACTTTCTTTTATCCAACACCAAACCCAACCAAGCTCAAAATCCCGCTTTTCGCCGACAAGGTGCCGGCGGGGTTTCCCAGTCCTGCAGCCGATTACGTCAGTTCGCGCATCGATCTGAACGAGTACTGCATCAGCCATCCCAATGCGACCTATTTTCTCTATGCGACAGGTGATTCCATGCTTGAGGCCGGGATCACTGAGGGCTCTATGCTTGTTGTTGACCGCAGCATCAGCCCAGCCCATGGAGATATTGTTATTGCCAGCATAGCCGGCGAGTTCACCGTGAAGCGTCTCTGTTTGCATCCTCGCGCGCAATTGGAACCCATGAACCCGAAGTATGAGCCGATCCTGCTTCATGATGGCGGTGACGATCTGGAGGTGATGGGCGTTGTTGTGTCTTCGATAACGAGGCTCAAGTGATGTACGCGCTTGCTGATGTGAACAGCTTCTACGCGAGCTGCGAAACGTTGTGGCGCCCAGATCTGCGAGGGCGTCCTGTCGTCGTTCTGTCGAATAATGACGGATGCGTCGTAGCCAGGAGCAAGGAAGCGAAGGCGTTAGGGTTAAAGATGGGAGAACCCTATTTCAAAATTAAGCGGGAATTTGAGCGCGCAGGGGGCATCGCGTTCAGCAGCAACTATGAGCTATACGCCGACATGTCTCAGCGTGTGATGGCTGTTTTAGAAGAGATGGCGCCACGCGTAGAAGTGTATTCAATTGACGAAAGTTTTCTTGATCTGACTGGAGTTCGTAACTGCATTGATCTGGATACTTTCGGCCGCCAGGTGAGGGCCAAGGTACTGCGCAACACTGGGCTAACTGTAGGCGTTGGCATTGCCCAAACCAAGACGTTAGCCAAGCTGGCAAACTTCGCGGCGAAGAAGTGGGACAAGACTGGCGGAGTAGTGGATCTGTCCAATGAAGGGCGCCAGCGCAAATTGATGGGCCTCGTGCCTGTCGATGAGGTCTGGGGTATCGGACGCCGGATATCGAAAAAGCTCAACATGATGGGTATAGAAACGGCACTCCAACTGGCCGATGCAAGCACTACGATGATCCGCAAGCATTTCAGCGTTGTGATAGAGCGAACCGTCCGCGAGCTACGTGGTCAGCCTTGTCTCGAGCTGGAGGAGTTTGCGCCGACAAAACAACAGATCATCTGCAGCCGCAGCTTCGGAGATCGGATCACCGAGTATGACCAGATGCATCAGGCTATTTGCATGTACGCGACGCGTGCAGCGGAGAAGTTGAGGGAGGAGCATCAGTATTGCCGGCATGTCAGCGCGTGGCTCAAAACCAGCCCATTTGCCATCAATGAGGAATACTATGGCAACACCGCAAGCATAAAACTGAGCACGCCAACGCAGGATACTCGGGACATTATCGCTGCGGCTATGCGTTGCCTGGATGCGGTTTGGCAACCTGGCCATCGATATCAGAAAGGCGGGGTGATGCTGCAGGATTTTTACAGTCAAGGTGTGGCTCAGTTGGGGTTGTTCGATGAGTACAAGCCACGGCATAACAGCGAGCAACTGATGGGGGTGCTTGATCGGATCAATAACTCGGGGAGGGCAAAACTGTGGTTTGCAGGACAAGGGGCGCATCAGGTGTGGTCAATGAAGCGTGAGCTACTGTCGCCGGCATACACGACACGGCTGAGTGATCTGCCGCGTGCGCGAGTATATTAGCGTTTGTGATTGAGAGTTTTAGTACCTAAATTATTCCGAATTGCTCCGAGGGTTCTAGTAACTATCTGAAATTAAAGGCAGGGAATGCAAGGTATAGCAAGGGATTGCAAAGACTAAAAGTTTGGTAACGCGTTGTTAAAAAAGGATATTTTCATTCCTCTTCGTATAAAGGAATCGTATTCGGTCTTTTTTTGTGTGATTGATTTATAAGTAAATTTCACCTAAGACGCCAGCAACAATCCCCGTTTCTCTTTTCGCGTCACAGCCATCAGCCCGAGCTCCCGTCTCACTCCCCAACCGCACACATCGCTAATTTGGCCGCACCAAAAGTCATTACGTCATCTATGGCGCTGATAAGCTTCGACCATTGCTCCCATCAACGGTTTAACGAGAGTGTCATTATGGGAAATATCCCGGCATCAGGCGCTATAAAAGGTAACCCGCAGTGAACGAGCAACTGAGTCAATTAAAGATGATGTTGCCCGGCTATCTCGAGGCGTGGCGTGAGGGGGCCTTACCCTCTGACTGGGAGCAGGTGGCTAATCCTGAAGTGATCGCCGCCCTGTTGGCGGAGTGGGAGGCGCTCAGCGAGTTGGCCTCTCGGTTCGACTCCGCCACTGAAACACGCGCCGACGCCACCGCGTTTTGGCAGGCGCGCGCCGAGGTGATGGCGCAGCGCAATCGTGAGCTCAGGGCCCAACTGGCGACGCCAATCCGTTTGCCCAGCGCACGGGTGGCCTTTTTTGGCTATGTGAAAACGGCCGTGATGGACGCCAGGCAGGTTAAGGCGGCGATTCGCGATGCCGGTTTTATCGTTGCGGGCGGTGCCCCCAACGAGAACACGGCTTAACGCGGTTTCTTCTCAAATTTTTCGGCAAAAAAGAACCGCAGCAATTTATGGATCCACAGCAGGATGGCGCCGACCACCACCAGCGAGACGACGAAATGCGACAGATTTTTAGGCGCGGCGTAGCCGTGGGTAAAGGAGACCCCCGCGCCGCTGAGCAGCAGGGTGGCGATCCAGAAGCCGAGCAGCAGGCATAAGGTACGAAACAGTTTAAACATGGTTATCACCAAAAATACGGAAAGCACCGACCGAACGGAGAGGCTCAGCCGGGGCTTTGATTAATTAAAACCGCTTAGCGCGAACAGGTATTGCCGCCTTTATTGCTATTGCAGTTGCTGCCGCTGTTTTTGTTGCCGCCTTTCCCCATGCCGACGTTGCCGCCGCCTTTGCTGCCTTCCTTGAAGCAGCCGCCGTTGAGCGCGCCCACCGCCAGGCCGCCAAGGCCGCCCAGAGAACCGGTGATCACGCCGTTAACGCAATCCGGCGAGGTGTGCTTGCCGTAGAATCCCTGATTGGATGACCCGCCCCCGTTCTTGTTGCCGCCGTTGTTGTTGACGCGGCCATTGCTGCCGCGGTTGTCGGCAAAGTTACCGGCGCCGGCGATCAGGTGAAAGTGTTTGGCATCGATCTCTTGCATAAAATTCCCTCTTTATCGATTCAGTTAAATTCAGTAAAGCTTGCGCAAGCCAGCTGTTTTTAACAGAAAAAATAGCGGGGGTAATTACCGGTTCGGATAAGAACAGGGGGTTTATTTTGCGATATTTTCCAGACTGATAGAGCACCGAGGAATGATATTTTGGGCGTGTGGATCCGTATCGCTATCCGTTCTCTTGAGCCGGTTAATTTGTTAGCATGGCGCCCCTGGATGACTATTGGTGCAGTACATTGAAAATTAAAGCGTTGTTATTTGTTGCGTTGGCCGCGCTGGCCGGCTGCAGCCAGGAGGGAACCTCGATGAATCAGCCCGAGAACGAGAAAGGCGGCCAAACGGAAGTGTTGCTGGTCAACAGCGCGCTGGTGGACTGCGTGGGCGTCGGCCCGATGAAGTGCATGCAGGTGCGCCGCTCCGCGCAGCAGCCGTGGGAGTTGTTCTATACCGGCATCGAGGGTTTCACCTTCGAACCGGGCTATCAGTATCGGCTGAAAGTGCGCGTCACCCCGGTGGAGAACGTACCGGCCGACGCCTCATCGCTGCGTTACACGCTGATCGAGCAGTTGGAAAAGAACAAGGCGTAATGGATCTACCTTGTCACCACCAAATGGCGTTTCATTTGGTGGTGACGACTTCAGGAAAGTTTGTCTTTTTTCTTTCTTCTGGAGGATTCGAAAGTGGCGAAGGCATGTGCAAGAGCAAACCCCAACGCACAGTAGCGTAGAGGCCAATTTTCTTTGGTCCATGTTTCAGAGTCAGCAATAAACATCGCGTTGCCGTTGGCAAAAAGGGTAAATTGCCAGCAAAGGATTAAAAAACATATCGTAACCAGAACGACATAACCCTTGGAACCCAGAGGCGGTCTGAAGCCGTATTTCACGGCCAGACAGGCCGCGGCAGCGAGAGTAGAAAGAATATAATATAAAGTTGGTTCCATCACTGTTCCTGGCTGCCTTTATAAATGGAATTAAGGGTTGAGACATCTGCGCCACCTTCAAGCATCAAGCTGGTTCTTCCCATGTTTCTCCAACCGCGAATATAGTCTGTATTGATGTAGCGAAATAATCGCCAGGCTTCTGGTTTCAGCGACAGTTTTAGTAAACCATAGCCTGATAACAGTAAGTCTACGCCACCTAACGCCATGTCTGCTGCTGAATGGGAATAGCCTAGCGTTGAAGCCGCAGAACGGTACATCATTCGGCCTGGACCAATAGTATTCTTGCCAAATAACAGCGTATAACCGTTTTCGTAGACATTATTGATGCCATTGATTAAAAGTAACGTTCCTGGAATGGCTCCGACGCCAGTCCAATCCAAGCCCACGCCGAGTAAAATTTGTGCTATTCCCGAGAGGAAGCCAACGCCGGCTAACACGTAGGTCACTACGGCGTCATGACTGACTTTCTTTCTCATTACGGCATAAGGTGTCACGGCGTCAGTTCGCAATAAGCGCTCTTGCTCAGAAAGCGATTGATATTCTTGCTTCATTTCTCTCATTGCAACATTCGCCGCTTCACCTACTTGTTGGCATTTTGCAATTTATCATTCACAAAGCAGTGCATCTCATGTCTGAAGGCATTACCGACTGTCCGATCTTTTAAAAAGTCCCTATTAACGCGCTCTGAGAGTTCTAAAAGCATACGTCCTTGTTGACGAGCCATCGTTTGCGAGTAGGTATTTAAACGTTCCTTTAGTAACAGTGGATTATCCATTTTTCTTTGTTCCTCCCTGGATTTCGACCGAAAAACAGCCACACCATAACGCAACGCCAGAAGCATGATCAACTTTTGCTGATTTTAAGAGGGAAGGCTTGAACGCGCTGAGGGTGCGAAGCGTGGCGCGTGGAGGCATCACGATGCGGAGTTGGGCAACCCTGATCCCTCGACTAAACTGGTCTGTTCACTGCGCTTGTTTTCGCACTTTCTTAAGTATATCGAGAAAATCAGGTATATTGTCCTTCGGTTTTTAGCTACCAAGAAAAAATTACTATGATTATCAAACCTAAAATTCGTGGTTTTATCTGCACCACCGCTCACCCGGCAGGCTGTGAAGCCAACGTCCGTGAGCAAATCGCCTACGTTAAGTCGCGCGGCGAACTGAAAAACGGGCCTAAAAAGGTGCTGGTCATTGGTGCATCCACCGGTTACGGTCTGGCCTCGCGCATCAATGCCGCTTTCGGCAGCGGTGCGGCCACCATCGGCGTATTTTTCGAGAAGCCTGGCAGCGAAGGCAAAACCGGTTCCGCCGGTTGGTACAACTCCGCCGGTTTCGACAAGGCAGCTAAAGAAGAAGGCCTGTACGCGAAAAGCATCAACGGCGACGCATTTTCCAACGAGTGCCGTCAGACCGTTATCGATCTGATCAAGAAAGACCTGGGTCAGGTTGACCTGGTGGTTTACTCGCTGGCTTCGCCGGTGCGTAAGATGCCGGAAACCGGCGAAGTGGTGCGTTCCGCACTGAAGCCGATCGGCGAGCCGTACAAATCCGTCGCGCTGGACACCAACAAAGACGTGCTGGTTGAGGCCGTGGTCGAGCCGGCCAACGAGCAAGAAATCGCCGACACCGTGAAGGTGATGGGCGGCCAGGACTGGCAGCTGTGGATGGACGCGCTGGACGAAGCGGGCGTGCTGGCGGATAACGCGCAGTCTGTCGCTTACTCCTACATCGGTACCGATCTGACCTGGCCAATCTATTGGCACGGTACGCTGGGCAAGGCGAAAGAAGATCTGGATCGCGCGGCGCACGCCATCAACCAGAAGCTGCAGGCCAAAGGCGGCGCGGCTTACGTTGCGGTGCTCAAGTCGGTGGTGACGCAGGCTTCTTCCGCCATTCCGGTGATGCCGCTGTATATCTCCATCGTGTTCAAGATCATGAAGGAGCAGGGCATTCACGAAGGCTGCATCGAGCAGATCCAGCGTCTGTTCGCCACCAAGCTGTACAGCGGTGCGGCGCCGGATACCGACGAGAAACACCGTCTGCGCCTGGATGACTGGGAACTGCGTGACGAAGTGCAGGAAACCTGCCGTGAAATCTGGAAGCAGCTGAACGACAGCAACATCAACGAACTGACCGATTACCAGGGCTACAAGGCGGAATTCCTGCGCCTGTTCGGCTTCGGTCTGCAGGGCGTTGATTACGATGCCGATCTGAGCGGCGAAGCCAACTTCGACGTGATCGAACTGGTCTAAGCGCGTCGAGCGGTCAAACAAGGTCGGGTTAGCCCGGCCTTTTTTATTGTGCGCGCGTTGGCGACCACCGCCTGACTCATCAGTCCACTTGATCATTGACAGCAATAAATTATCGTTTTACGATAATTTATTGCTGTTGATTAAGGGATAGAAAATTATGGGCGCTGCGCCAAGGATCCATCTGCCGCTGTATGTGCGTTGTCTGTGTTTGCTCATTATGGCGATGCTGATCGTCAGCACCGGCGTTGAGATGTTCATCATCGTGCGGGACTGGCTGCAGGGCGTAGCCTATCGCGATATCGTCGCCTCTTACCGGGAATATTACCCGGAGCTGCTCGCCTACGCGATCCCGCAGCAACGCTGGGCGCTGTTCGCCACGCTGGTTATCGACATGCTCGGTTATTTGCCCTATTACAGCGCGCTGCTGTGCGGCGCCGGGCTATTTTATCAATTCTTCCGCGGCAACGTGTGGCATCGCAACAATATGGTGCTGTTGCAGATCATTGGCATCTTGCTGATCGTCGATGTGTTGTTCCCGTCGTTAGCCGGTCTGCTGCAGGTAATGGTATTGACCGCCGATGAAAAAATGCTGTTTATCCTTTATTATGGCGTCAATAGCGAGTCGGTGCGCTCGCTGATCGTAGGCTGCGCAATCCTGGTATTTAGCCGGGTATTTCTGGAAGCGTTGCGGCTGAATGAAGAACAGCTTTCTTTCGTGTGAGAATAGAGTGGCAATAATCGTAAGTCTTGATGTCATGTTGGCCAAAAGGAAGATGCGTTCAAAGGAGCTGGCGGAGCAGGTGGGGATCACCGAGCAAAACCTGTCTCTGTTGAAAAACGGCAAGGTCAAGGGAGTCAGGCTGGAAACGCTGGACAAGATCTGCCGCATTCTCGACTGCCAGCCTGGCGATCTGCTGGCCTGGCAGCCGGACGGCGAAGAGTAAGATCCCAGCGCACTCGGAAGTGCGCTGAGCCTGCTGGCCCATTTCTGCGATTAGCGTTGTCTTATTGAACGATATTTGTTTGATTCAGGTTAATTAAAATAACGGGTGATTAACACTTGCGTATTCTTTTTGTCGCAGGCGATTGCATGCGGCGAAAGTTATTAAACTAAATAAACTCGTTTTTCATTTACCGTCACTACCAATAGCGTTATTTTAAGGGAAATAGTATGACATGGCGTAATTCTCTTCTGGCATTGTGTCTTGTATTAAACGGATGCAGTGCCATTCACCCCACTGTTTCATCCTCATCCTCCTCCACTCACTGGGGGAGTTGGGGAACACCGCAGCCCGCAACGCGAGAACAGAAACAGCGCATTATCGCCGGCGAATCCGCCGCTGCCGTGCTGAATGAAGGCCGGGTCGGTATCGGCGGTACGCTGGACTGGTCGAAAATAGGGGGGCGCTAACCGCCGCTCTTTATTCGGCGGGGCGGCAGACGTTATCTCAAAGATATTGTGGAACGGTTTATTATTAATTCGTTACTCTGTTTTTCCGATGCGTTATTTATCTTTAAACGATGAATCTCTGCTTGTTGAATATATATCAACATACCCAGACATCCTTACAGGAGTTTTCAATGGCAAAGCGTATTGTCGCCATGTTGATAATGTCGTTGTTGAGTCTGCAAGCAAATGCGGCCCGTTACGATCGGCAATGCGAGGGAATTTCTCCCGTGCTGTTTCAGAAGAAATTGAAAGAGCTGGCGCATGGCCTGCGACAAGAGATGGCTGAGCCGACCCCGCCCACGGAGAATGAGGCCGAAACCCTGGCGCGTCTGGCGGAATGCGATGCCGAAAACGCGAAAGCGCCGGCGACGGGAGGGCAACATGCGCCCGATCCCGCGGAGCCTCAGGTGTCTTCACTCAACGGCTGTTGAACGGTTCTCTGCGTCGTTTTTCGCGGCGCGCCCCAGTCGGCTTATTCATGGAGCTTGTGTATTGAAACTACCTTCGTTAATCGCTGCGGCGCTGGCGCTGCTGGCCTCATTTTGCAGTCAGGCGTTCATCGATCGCCATTCCTCGCCCGGCGCCTCGACGGAAAGTCCCTCTGCGGCGGGGTGTCCGGCGCGGCTGGATGGCTTGTTGCAGCATATTTGGTTGGCTGAACAGATTCAGGCGGAGCGCATGCAGCTGGCGCTGCTGCGTGCGGAGCGGGAAGCGTTGGAAATCCGGTTGCAAACGCAGGAAGCGGCGAGACCTTCCGCACAGGGGCATCAGAGCGCCCGATCGGCCTGTGAACAGGGTGCCGATATCGTCCGTTGCCTGTCGCTGCGTCTGCGGCGGACGTCTCTGACGGGGCCGCATCGGCCGTTTGTCGGCGTTTATTGCCGCGCCTGGCTGAATGGCCGGCCGCTGAATTGCTAAAGATGAGAACAGGGATTTGTCAGGAGTTTATCGATGAAAAGGCTAGTGTTGGTCGGCGTGGCCCTGTGTTGCGCCTGCTTTGCGCAGGCGCGGGTGGATTTGGAATACCACGCGGCGCCGCCGAAGGACAATAAAGTCCCCGAGGAGTACCAGAAAAAACGCAGCGCGCTGCGCCACAAGGTGTGGAATGTCGACAGCCTGACGCAGGCCAATGAGCAGGCGATTGCACGCGAACAGCAGCGCGAGGCCGCAGAAGCCGCCAAGCGGCAGCAGCGACACCTGGAGCAACAGCAGAAAAAGCAGCGCTGCCTGCGGATACACTCGAAAGATCCTCACCGCGAGGCGAGGTGTTACATGTACAACTTCTAGCTTTCAACGTCCGGGCGCTTGCAGCGCCCGGCGTCGTTTATGCCGGGCGGCAATGCTCTTTCAGCATGGCGATCGCGTCCGGCTTCAGCTGATATAGATAAACCGGGCGGCCCGTCGCGCCGTACAGAATGCGGGTGCCGAGAATGCCGCTTTCCGCCAGATAGATGAGGTACTTGCGGCAGGACACCCGCGAAATGCCGATGGCGTTGGCCAGGTTGTCGGTGGAGAATTCGCTGTCGTGCTGCTGTTCTATCCACTCGCAGACCGTGCTCAGGGTGATGCTGGTCAGGCCCTTCGGCAGCTTTTTGCTCTCCTGGCCGCCGGGCTGGCGGCGCAGCAGACTGTCGACGTCAGCCTGCGAAAACTCGCGCTGCGCCAGCAGCTGCGACTGTTGTCGATAGTGGCTGAGCGCCTCTTTGAAGCGGCTGAACTGGAACGGCTTGATCAGGTAATCCACCACGCCGTAGTGCAGCGCCTTTTGCACTGTGTTTACATCGCTGGCGGAAGAGATGATGATCACATCGGTCTTCTCGCCGAGCTCGCGCAGGCCGGGCAGCAGATCCAGCCCGTTCTCCTGCTGCATGTAGATATCCAGCAGCACCAGATCGATGCTGACGCTGGCGTCGGCCAGCAGGGCGCGCGCCTGGCCCAGGGTGGCGACCGTCGCCTGGCAGTGAAAACCGCCGATCTGGCTCAGGTAATATTTGTTCAGCTCCGCCACCATCGGGTCGTCGTCGACAATCAGTACGTTAATCATGGGTTTCGCTCTTGGCCTGATAGGGAAGGTGCACGAAAAATTGGGTCAGCTCGCCCGGTTCGGACTCGACATCGATGCCGCCGCCCAGTTTCTCCAGATGGCTGCGGATCAGCGCCAGGCCGATGCCGCGTCCCGTTCCCTTGGTGGAAAATCCGTGTTCAAAGATGTGCGCGGCGATCGCCGGATCGATGCCGGGGCCGTCGTCGCTGACGATACAGTGTAATTGATCGTCGTGGTGATGGAAGCTCAGGCCGATCTCGTGGCCTTCAACGCCGTCGATGGCGTCGATGGCGTTTTCGATCAGGTTACCGAGCACGCTGATCAGCACGTGCGTGGTTTCCGCGTCGTCGGTTTCCGGCAGCAGGCTGGTTTCCTCGATGGTCAGTTCGATGCCGGCTTCGTGAGCGCGGCTGATCTTGCCGATGAAGAAGCCCGCCACTTCCGGCGAGTGGATCTTGCGCAGCAGCGCGCCGATCTCTTCCTGGTAGTTGCTGGCGGTATTGATGATGTAGTTTTCCAACTGCTGATAAGCCTTCATGTGCAGCATGCCGAGTATCACGTGCAGCTTGTTCATAAATTCGTGCGACTGCACCCGCAGGGCATCGGCGTAGTGCGCCATGCCGCTCAGGCGCTGCAGCAGCCGGCTGACCTCGGTCTTGTCGCGGAAGGTGGCGATGGCGCCGGTCACCTGGCCGTTGACGATCACCGGCACGGTATTGGTCAGCAGTTCGCTGCCGTTGAAGCTGATCTGTCGATCGCGCAGCGGCTTGCCGCTGGCCAGCACTTCCGCCAGATGCAGCTGCGCCGGCCAATGCTTGCTGGCGGCGTCCAGCAGCAGGTTTTCCACCGGGCCGCTCTGGCGCAGCAGGCGCTTGGCCTCGTCGTTGACGATGGTGATGCGGGAATCATTATCGACCGCGATCACGCCTTCTTTAATCGACTGCAGCATGGCGTTGCGCTGCTCGAACAGGTTGGATATTTCGTAAGGCTCGAAACCCAGCATGATGCGTTTGAGCGCGGAGACCAGGAAAAAAGTGCCCAGGCTGCCGACCAGCGCGGCGAAGGCGATGGTCCAATAGATGATCCAGCGGCTTTCCGCCACCACCCGCTGCACGGTGTCCAGCGCGATGCCGAGCGCCACCACGCCGATTTGCCGCCGCTGCTCGTCATACACCGGCACGAACACCCGCAGCGCCGGGGCCAGCGTGCCGCGGTTGATGGCGCTGTTGACGTTGCCCTGCAGCGCCGGCGCCAGATCTTCGCCGATGAAATGTTTGCCGATCAGCCAGGGTTTGGGATGCGAATAGCGGATGCCCTGCATATCCACCACCACCACGAACAGCAGCTCGTTTTGATGGCGCACCTGCTCGGCGAAGCGCTGCACGGCGCCGCTTTGATCGCGTCGCTGCAGGCCGTCTATCACGGTGCTCGAGAGCGCCAGCGTGTTGGCGATAGCGATGGCTTTTTGCTGCAGCTGATCTTGCCCTTCGCGGCTCATCTGCACGAAAAACAGCGCGAACACCACCAGCAGCACCGAAGCGATGATGGCGGACACCATCAGCGTGATGGAGGTGCTCAGCTTGAGCGGCACCCGTTGTTTTGGCATGGCGGTTCTCCGAATGGCGATATCACGGCGTATTCTAGCGAGGAATGAGGCAAGCTGCAGTTACCGGCAGCAGGTTATAGCATGCTGCCGGGTCGCGAAGGGGTTATTTTAGTTACAAAAGCGGGTCACTGCTGGTGGTAGATCTCCAGCGCCTGTTGGCCGCTGGCGCCTTGATGGATGATCGCCATCAGGGCGCGCACCACCTGCGACGGATTGCTGTGTTGATACACGTTGCGGCCATAGACCATGCCGGACGCGCCCTGGGCCATCAGCGCCGCGGATTTCTCCAGCACCGGGCCCAGCTCCCCCTTGCCGCCGCCGCGCACCAGCGTCGGGCAGCGCGCCGCTTCCACCACGCGGTGGAAATCTTCCACCCGTTCGGTCGGGTCGGCCTTGATGATGTCGGCACCCAGTTCGCGCGCCAGCCGCACCAGCGGCACGATCTTTTCCACGTCGCCGAGCGACCCGTAGGCGGCGCCCTGGCCGGCCGGGGCCATCACCAGCGGTTCGATCATCAGCGGCATGGCGTAGCGATCGCAGGCGTGGCGCAGGCGGCCGATGTTCTCTACGCACTGGCGGAAAATGCCGGGTTCATCCGGGATCATATACAGGTTGACCACCACCGCGGCGGCGTCCATTTGCAGCGCGGCGAGGATCGGCGCTTCCGGGTTGTGCAACACCGCCCACATCTCACGGTGGCGCGCGGCGTTATAGGCGTTGCCGACGTCGGTGCGCATCACCAGCGCCGGCTTTTCGCGCTGCGGCGCGCGCTGCAGCAGCTCCGCCTGGCCGTAGTTGACCTGAATGGCGTCGGGGCGCGCGGCGATCAGGTTGCCCATCACCCGTTCGATATCTTCCAGACCGATTAAGAAATCCGGTTCGTTGGCGATGCCGTGATCGATCGCCACATCCAGGCACTTGCCGTTATTGAACAGGCGGTTCATCCGCACCTTACTGCTGAGCTGCATGTCAGGTCCTCCTGAGATAGGGATATGTCCATTATTGCCGAGTAAGGATGGTCGGGAAACGCGGAAACCGCAAACTGCGCGCCCGCTCGCAGTTTTTGCCGACGCCCGGCGTGGCGCACGCGCGGGGCGCGTTACCCGATGGCTTTCACTGCATTTGTTAGATCCGTGTCATGTTTTTGTTAATAAGCCATTCCAAAACGCATGTTTCGCTTGTTTGGGTTAAAAAGTTTCAATAATCTCAATTATGAAATAAATATTTAAAAAAGCGGCGAAGACGCGGCTTGCTCTACCAGGGGTTTATTTCAATTGATTGTTTTTAATCTGTTTTGAGATATCGATCACCATTTTGTTCACGGCCTTAATACGGTGATAACGCGGTAATTTCGCCGTATCAAAGGGATAACACCGACCGTAATGTTGTTTGAATGTAAAAAATATCTTTCATTAGCTGTCAATCAACAGACCACTTCATTCTAACGATTAAAGGGTAACGAACATGAAGCTGAAGAAACTGATCGCCGCCTCCGTACTGATGTGCATGCTGCCGGCCAGCGTGTTGGCGAAAGACATCAAGATCGGCGTTTCCATGGCTTACTTCGATGACAACTTCCTCACCATTCTGCGCCAGTCGATGCAAAACAAAATGAAAGCCGACGGCAACGTCAGCGGCCAGTTCGAAGACGCCAAGGGCGACATCGCGCAGCAAATTCAACAAATCGAAAACTTCGTCAGCCAGGGCGTCGACGCCATCATCCTCAACCCGGTGGATACTCAGGGCGTCAAGCCGATGATCAAATTGGCCGAGAACGCCAAGATCCCGCTGGTGTTCGTCAACCGCAAGCCGGAAGTGACGCTCCCGGCCGGCATGGCCTACGTCGGCTCCGATTCCAAGCTGGCCGGCAAACTGCAGATGGAAGCGTTGGCCAAGCTGATGAACGGCAAGGGCAACGTGATGATCCTGATGGGGGAATTGTCGAATGAATCGACCCGCGACCGCACCCGCGGCGTGGAAGAGGTGGCGGCCAACTATCCCGGCATCAAGATTGTCGATAAGCAAACCGCCAAGTGGACGCGTAAAGATGCGGTGGATATCACCACTGACTGGGTGCTGACCGGCCAGCAGATCGACGCCATCGCCTCCAACAACGATGAAATGGCCATCGGCGCCATCCTGGCGCTCAAGCAGGCTAAAAAGTCCGGCGTGCGGGTGGCCGGCGTGGATGGCACGCCCGATGCGCTGGAATTCATCAGAAAAGGCGATCTGGCGCTGAGCGTGTTCCAGGACGCCAAAGGCCAGGGCGAAGGCGCGGTGCAAACCGCCGTTCAGTTGGTGAAAGGCGAGAAGGTGGAGAGCAACGTGCTGATCCCTTATCAGTTGATCACCCAGGCCAATTACCAGCAATTCGCCGATAAAAACAAAAAATAAGCCTTGAAGCCTGCCGCAGGCGCTCCACCTGAGCGCCTGCGGCAGAAAACGTGGGTCAGTGCGGAGGTAAGCGGTATGTACCCTTATGTTCTTGAGGCCGAAGGCATCAGCAAGCAGTTCCCCGGCGTCAAAGCGCTGGATAAGGTCTCGATTAAAATCAAACCCGGCAGCGTGCATGCGCTGATGGGCGAAAACGGCGCGGGCAAGTCGACGCTGATGAAATGCCTGATCGGCATCTATCACCCGGATGAGGGCTCGATCAAAATCAAAGGCCGGCCGGTGACCTTCAGCGACACGCTGCAGGCGCTGCATTCGGGCATTTCCATGATTCACCAGGAGCTGAACCTGGTGCCCTACATGACGGTGGCGGAAAACATCTGGCTGGGTCGTGAGCCGGCGCGGCTGGGGTTCGTCAACCACGAACAGCTGAATGAACAAACCCGCGAGCTGCTGGCGCGGCTGAACATCAAACTGCGGCCGGAAACGCTGGTGGGCGAACTGAGCATCGCCAGCCAGCAGATGGTGGAGATCGCCAAGGCCGTATCCTACAACGCCGACGTGCTGATCATGGATGAGCCGACCTCGGCGCTGACCGAAGGTGAAGTGGTGCACCTGTTCGCCATCATTCGCGAGCTGCGCGAGCAGGGCAAGGGCATCATTTACATCAGCCACAAGATGGACGAAATCTTCGCCATCACCGACGAAGTGAGCATTTTCCGCGACGGCACCTTCATCGCCTGCGACAAAACCGAAAATCTGACCAAACAGTCGCTGATCACCATGATGGTGGGGCGTGAGCTGACGCAGATGTTCCCCAAATTCAACAACAACATCGGCGAGGAAGTGCTGCGGGTGGCCGGGTTGCGCCGCAGCGGCTGGTTCCACGACGTCTCGTTCAGCGTCAAACGCGGCGAGATCCTCGGCGTCGCCGGGCTGGTGGGCGCCGGACGCAGCGAAGTGATGGAAAGCCTGTTCGGCATGCACCCGGCGGACGGCGGCGAGATCTTTATCGAAGGCCAGGCGGTGAAGGTGGATTCCCCGGCGAAGGCGATCGAGAGCGGGCTGGCGTTTCTCACCGAAGATCGCAAGAAGTCCGGCCTGTTTCTGGTGCTGTCGGTGGTCGAAAACATGAGCATCGTCAACCTGTCGGAATACATCGGCAAGAACGGCTTCGTCAGCCATGTGCAGATGGCCAAAGACTGCATGGCGCAGATCAAGAAGCTCAACATCAAAACGCCGACCATGGATCAGATCATCAATAACCTCAGCGGCGGCAACCAGCAGAAGGTGCTGATCGCGCGCTGGCTGCTGGCGCAGCCGAAAATCCTGATACTTGACGAACCGACGCGCGGCATCGACGTGGGAGCCAAAGCGGAAATCTACCGCCTGATCAGCGAGCTGGCCAACCGCGGCGTCGCCATCATTCTGGTGTCTTCCGAGCTGCCGGAGATCCTCGGCATGAGCGATCGGGTGATGGTGATGCACGGCGGCCGCATCACCGGCATTTTGGACAAAGACGACGCGGACCAGGAAAAGATCCTGGCGCTGGCCTCAGAATAACGAAGGGTGAACATCATGAGTAACGTAAAGATTGAGAAGCCGCTCTCCGCCGATTCAACGGGCAAGGGATCGCTGTTCTCCGGGCTGAGCGGCAAAATGCCGAAAGACACCGGTATTTTCATCGTGATGCTCGGCATTGCGCTGATCTTCGAAATCCTCGGCTGGTACATGCGCGATCAGTCGTTCCTGCTTAACCCGAACCGCCTGCTGCTGATCGTGCTGCAGGTGGCGATCATCGGCATCATCGCGGTGGGCGTCACCCAGGTCATCATCACCACCGGCATCGATCTCTCATCCGGTTCGCTGATTGCGTTGACCGCGGTGGTGGCGGCCAGCCTGGCGCAGACCTCGGACAGCATTTCGCCGATGTATCCGGGGCTGCTCGATCTGCCGGCGGCGATCCCGATCGGTGCGGGGATCGGGGTTGGCATCGTCTGCGGCTTTATCAACGGCTTCCTGATCACCCGCACCGGCATTCCGCCGTTCATCGCCACGCTGGGGATGATGGTATCGGCGCGCGGTCTGGCGCAGTACTACACCAAGGGCAACCCGGTCAGCTTCCTGTCGGATGGCTTCACGGCGATCGGCCAGGGCGCGATGCCGGTGATCATCTTCCTGGTGATCGCGGTGATCTTCCACATCGCGCTGAAGCACACCCGTTATGGCAAATACATCTACGCCATCGGCGGCAACATGACCTCGGCGCGGGTTTCCGGCATCAACGTCAATAAGTACCTGGTGACGGTTTACACCATCGCCGGCGGGTTGGCGGGGCTGGCGGGCGTGGTGCTGGCGGCGCGCGTCAGCAGCGGCCAGTCGAGCATGGGCATGTCCTATGAGCTGGACGCCATCGCCGCGGCGGTGATCGGCGGCAGCAGCCTGATGGGCGGCGTCGGGCGCATTACCGGCACGCTGATCGGCGCGGTGATCCTCGGCCTTATCAAAAGCGGCTTCACCTTTATCGGCGTCGATTCTTACATTCAGGACATCATCAAAGGCGTGATTATCGTCGCCGCCGTGTCGATCGACATGCGTCGCAACCGCAAAAAACACTGATTGCCGTGAATTGCCGCCGGCGCCAAGGTTGGCCGGCGGCGTTTTTTTACCCGGGGGGACACATCATGAACTTTCTGAAAGGGCTGTGGCTGGCGGCGGCGCTGTGCGCTTCTGCGCCGGCATGGGCGCAAACCATCGGCGTATCGATGGCCTATTTCGACCAGAACTTCCTCACCATTATCCGCCAGGCGATCGACAAGGAGGCCAAAGCGCGCGGCATTACCGTGCAGTTCGAGGACGCGCGCGGCGACGTCGGCCGCCAGACCGATCAGGTGCAGAGCTTTATCAGCGCCGGGGTGGACGCGATTATCGTCGATCCGGTCAACTCGGCCAGCACGCCGGTGATGACCAAAATGGTGCAGGCCGCCGGCGTGCCGCTGGTGTACGTGAACCGCACGCCGGGCGACGCCAGGCTGCCGCAGGGAGTGGTGTTCGTCGGCTCCGACGAGCGGGAGTCCGGCACGTTGCAGATGGAAGAACTGGCGCGGCTGGCCAACTATCAGGGCAATGTGGCGGTGATGATCGGCAACCTGACCGACGCCGGCGCGCTGCAGCGCACCAAAGACGTGGAGCAGGTGGTGGCCAAATACCCGAAGATGAAGGTGGTGCAGAAACAGAGCGCCAACTATTCACGCAGTGAAGGTATGGACCTGATGATGAACTGGCTGACCAACGGCGAAACGATCGACATCGTCGCCGCCAACAATGACGAGATGGCGATCGGCGCGATCATGGCGCTGCAGCAGGCCGGCAAAGCGGACAAGAACGTGCTGATCGGCGGCATCGACGCCACGCCCGACGGCCTCAAGGCGCTGGCCTCCGGCAAGATGCAGGTCACGGTGTTCCAGGATGCGGTCGGCCAGGGCAAGGCGTCGGTCGATGTGGCGCAGCGCATGATCAACGGCGAAAAGCTTGAGCCGTATTACTGGATCCCGTTCGAGTTGGTGACGCCGGCCAATCAGGAGAAATACGCGGCCAAACCGTGAGTTCGCCGTCGGATCCGCGTTGCCGGGGCGCTGCTTGCAGCGCCTTTTTCATGGCGCCAATTGCATGTCCGCTTGCGGCCAGCGCGGCGCGGGATCTTGCCTCACACTGAGGCTCTTTTACGGTGTGAGGATAAGAGATGAACGCATTGAACGGTAAGGTGGCGGTGATTGGCGGCGCCAGTTCGGGGATCGGGCGGGCGGCGGCGCTGTTGTTCGCCCGGCAGGGGGCGACGCTGGTGCTGGGCGCCCGGCGCGAGCGGCTGCTGGCTGAACTGGTGGGGGACATTCGGCGCGAGGGCGGCCGGGCGTTGGCGGTAGCCGGTGACGTGCGCGACGAAGCCTTCGCCGAACGGTTGACGGCGACGGCCGTCGATGAATTCGGCGGGCTGGATATCGCCTTCAACAACGCCGGCACGTTGGGGCCGCTGGGGCCGTCGCTGGCGCTCAGCGCGTCAGAATGGCGCGACGTGCTGGAAACCAACCTGTCCAGCGCTTACTACAGCGCCAAATATCAAATCCCCGCCATGCAGGCGCGCGGCGCGGGCTCGGTGATCTTCACCTCCACGTTCGTCGGCCACACCGCGGCGTTTCCCGGTACGGCGGCCTATGCGGCCAGCAAATCGGGGCTGCTCGGCCTGACGCAGGCGCTGGCGGTGGAGTTTGGCGGACACGGCATTCGGGTGAACGCGCTGCTGCCGGGGGGCACCGACACGGCGATGGGGCGGCAGATGAGCAATACCCCGGAAGCATTGGCGCAGGTGGCCCAGCTGCACGCGCTGAAGCGGTTGGCGATGCCGGAGGAGATCGCGCAGGCGGCGCTGTATTTGGCGTCTGACGCTTCCTCGTTCGTCACCGGCACCGCAATGCTGGTGGACGGCGGCGTTTCCATCCAGCGCGGCTGAGGCTGTCATCGCCCGTGGCCAGGCGCCACGGGCCCTACGCGCGGCGTTACCAGCCTTTGACGGCGTCGCCCTTGTAGATTTCGGCGGCGCTGGCCGCCACTTCATCGGTCTGATAGGCCTTGACCAGATCCTTCACTTTCTCGCTGTCTTTGTTGTCGATGCGGCTGGCGAAGATGTTGACGTAAGGCGAGTTTTTGTCCTCGACAAACAGCCCGTCCTTCGCCGGCGACAGACCGATCTGGCTGGAATAGTTGGTGTTGATGATCGCCAGCGTCACCTGCTGGTCGTCCAGCGCGCGCGGCAGCTGCGGCGCTTCAATCTCGACGATTTTCAGCTTTTTCGGGTTGCTGACGATGTCCAGCGCGGTCGGCAGCAGGCCGACGCCGTCTTTCAGCGTAATCAGCCCCTGTTTTTGCAACAGCAGCAGCGAGCGGCCCAGGTTGGTCGGATCGTTCGGCACTGCCACCTGCGCGCCGTCCGGTAGTTGGCTGAGCGCGGTGATTTTCTTCGAATAGCCGGCGATCGGGTAGACGAAGGTGTTGCCTACTGCCGCCAGCTTGTAGCCGCGCTCCTGCATCTGTTTGTCCAGATACGGCTTGTGTTGGAAGGCGTTGACGTCCAGATCGCCGTTGTTCAGCGCTTCGTTCGGCAGCACGTAATCGTTGAAGGTCACCACCTCCACGTCCAGATCGTATTTCTGCTTGGCCACTTTCTGCACCACCGCCCACAGCGACTGATCGATGCCGGCGCTGATGCCGACCTTGATGTGGTGATCGTCCTGTGCGGTCGGGCCGCAGGCGGTCAGCAACAGCGTGCCGGCGGCGGCCAGCGCCAGCGTGAGGTTTTTCAGCGTAAATGTCATTTCCCCAGGGTCCTTGTCAACATTGCCTGCTAATTTAGGCGGGCAGAATAGTGGCAGTGACTGTAGGTAATCGCTGAGCTAAAACAAAATACTGATTCACTATGACTAATAGCGATTGGCTATGAGTAGCCGCCGCCCGGCGCGATGCGGATTGCTTTGACGGCGAATCGGCGGGCTTATTATGATAGCCGCTGGCCCGCGAGGGCAGACTGGGTACTGAAACGAAGGAAAAGACAATGCGATTGAACACTTGGAGCAAGGCGCTGCTGCCGCTGGTGGTGTTGGCCTGCGTCTCGGCGACTCAGGTTCGGGCGGCGGAGAGCGATACCGGGCCGATCCCTAAACAGCTGCTGGGCAACTGGCGCGTCAGCAAAATCGTGCCGACCCAAACCACCGGCTGCTGGGATCAGCAGCAGGCGCAGAGCCTGATCGGCGGCAAGATCAGCTATAAAGCGGATGCGTTCAGCTGGAACGGCACGGCGCTGAAAAGCGAGGGGGCTACCGTCAGCACCGTAGAGGCGCAGGAGTTTGTCGAGGACAACGCCGGCAGCAGTTCCTACATCGATTTCCCGATGCTGGGCATCAGCACGCCGTCGGTCGAGCGCGTGGCCATTCAGCATGCCGATATCGCTATCAAAGGCATCACCGATCAAGGCACCGAAGGGGTGCCCGGCGACAACGTGCTGGTGAAAGACGCCAACACGCTGATCCTGTCGTTGTGCAACGTCTGGTTTGAGGCGCAGCGCGAGAAGTAATTTCTGCCTTCAGCCCCGGCAACGGGGCTTTCCCACCGCATCACCTCCCGCCACGAGTGCCATTTCTGAACTAAAATTAACCATAACGATATGACCCCGGCGTGATATCGGAGCCTCGGCTCTACCGAGTCCATGACAGGAGGCGCTATGTGTTACCACCATATTGTCATCGCCACCGATCTGAGCGATGACGGCAAACGGCTGGTCGAAAAGGGGGCGCTGCTGGCGGAAGCGCTGAAGGCCAAACTCTCGCTGATCTATGTGGACGTTCATTACGACACCTACCACGCGGCGATCGGCTTTTCTGAGCGCAGCGACGACGGCGTGCCGTTCGAAGAGAAGATCCGCAAAGAGCTGGAACCCACCACGCAAAACGTCAATTACCCGATCGCGGAAGTGATTATCGGGCGCGGCGGCTTCGTTGACGAACTGCGCACGGCGATCGTGGATAAAGACATCGATCTGCTGGTGTTCGGCCATCACCACGATCTGTGGAGCAATCTGTTTTCTTCCACCCGCAACGCCATCAACCAGTTGAATATCGACGTGCTGGTGATCCCGATCCGTTCATAAGCGCGATCATGCCTCGTCCATTCACTCCGCGCTGCGGCGCGGAGTTTCTTTTGCAGCAAAAAATGCCTTGCTCGGTTGCATAATACATAAGTGAATACTAATGTGTTTGTATGAACGAAAATGACATCTTCAAGGCGTTGGCCGATCCGACCCGCCGCTGCATCTTCGACAAACTCGCCGCCGGCAGCATGAACGCCAGCGCGCTGCGCGAAGGGCTGACCATCAGCCAGTCGGCGATGTCGCAACACCTGGCGGTGCTGCGCAATGCCGGACTGGTGCGCGAGGCGAAACAGGGGCGCTTCGTCAATTACCAGGTCGACCCGGAGGGGCTGGCGCAGATCGCGCAGTGGCTGGCGAAGTACCGTGCTTACTGGCCGGCGCGCATCGACGCGCTGCAAACCTTGCTGAAGGACATGGATCAATGAACAAACAGGCCGAGCCGCCGCCGCATGAACGGCTGGTGTTGGAATATTCGCTTGATGCGCCGCCGGAAAAAGTGTGGCGAGCGCTCAGCGTGCCCGAATTGCGCGAGCAGTGGCTGCCGACGGGAGATCTGGCGCAGGCAGAACCGTTGGCCGCCACGCCGGGCGAAGCGGTGAGCTATCGCCTGCGCGACGACCAACCGCCGTTTCTCGAAAGCGTCGTCACCCTGCAGATCGTGCCGGACGCCGGCGGCGGCAGCCTGCTGCGGATTATCCACCAGCTCGACGCCGCCAACGATGGCCCGACGACGGTAATGCGCGCCGCCTGACGCGTTAAACACCTTTCTCTTTGTTGCCAACCCAGGAGTTCACCGATGCGTGAGAAGATGATGCTCGTCCCGATGGTGGTGGAGCAGACCAGCCGGGGAGAACGTTCCTTTGACATTTACTCGCGCCTGCTGCGCGATCGGATCGTGTTCCTCAACGGCGAAGTCAACGATGACGTGGCCGAAATGCTGTGCGCCCAGCTGCTGTTTCTGGAAGCGGAAAACCCGGAAAAACCGGTCCACCTGTACATCAACTCGCCGGGCGGGGCGATCACCAGCGGGCTGGCGATTTACGACACCATGCAGTATATCCGTGCCCCGGTGCATACGCTGTGCATGGGCACCGCGCGCTCGATGGGGTCGTTCCTGCTGATGGCCGGTGAGCCGGGGCACCGCATGGCGCTGCCCAACGCCAGTCTGCATGTGCACCAACCGCTGGGCGGCTTTCAGGGGCAGGCGTCCGACATTCTGATCCAGGCAGAGGAAATGAAACGCACCAAAGACCGGGTGATCCGGCTGTATGCCCAACATTGTGGCCTGAGCGAAGAGGAAGTGGAGCGGGTGTTGGATCGCGATCGCTTTATGACCGCCGACGAAGCGGCGGCCTGGGGATTGATCGATCGGGTATTGCGGGCGCGGTGAGTGTCGGCTCCGATAGCGGAATGAAGGGGGCAATATCACTCGATTATTGGTAGGTGAGCGCCGTTGAGGTGATCCAGCCACGCTGACCGGCACATTCGCCGGTAATGATGGAGATTTCTTTCCATTCCGCATTGCCGATGTCCATTGCAGCGCTTTTACCTGTCAATGCGACCTGTGTGCCGGCGATGAGCTGGCAAATATGTTTGGTGGGTTCCAACAAGTTACCCATATTGGGTTGAGCAATTAAAGGCATCGGCCGCTTCAGCACTAGCTGAGGCGCCTTTTCACCCGGTGTGTTAGTGATGGTGATATTTCCGCTATTACTACCAATCGTCGTATTCGCGCTGCCATTAACGAACTGACTGCGTGTTTCCGTTGAAGATGAAAAGGCAGAATAACCAGCGAAGAGGGTGCCGATAATTGTGGCTATGCCCGCGAGGATGGTGAGTTTATTTTGCAAGATATTTCTCCAGAGATATTTATTATATTGATGTTTGGTAAATATACCTTTCTCAATAAAATGGGTAAAGCGTAAATGAAACTATAATCCATCATATTTAAAAATGCATTTATGTTTAATTATTCACTTGGAATATAACTACAAATGCGTGTCATTCTAATTATTGTATTTGGTTGTTTCCTTATGTTAATAAACCAAGTTGGGAGAGATGTTTCATCTTTCTCACAATCATTCACGCGGGGATGTTTATTTTTTCTTTATTTAACAGTAAGGTTAGCCATTTTTTGTCTCACTTTTGCACACTTCACGTTGCCTCTTTTTTTGAACCAGTAATGTCTTTTTTTCTTCATGGCTAATTGTTATGAATTTGTTATTGATCACAAATTAAGCAATTTCGTGTTGCCATTGCCTTGTCTATACAACTATATACTTAAGGGGAAAGTAATGTTCAATAATCATCTTAACTTTTCGTGGTTAACTTTTTCAGGTGTTTAATTTTACGACTTAATAATGTCTAAACATTAATTCATTTTTAATTTGAATGAAATTGATGGGTTGAATGTCAATTTGCCGTATATCACGTGCTAATCGGGATTTTACGCTTCAAGGAGATAATCGAACATGAAACTTGGCGCATTTTTAATGCCGGCACATCCGCGTTATCGCTCGTTGCACGATGGGCATTACCACGATCTTGATACCTTGAGGTTTTTGGACAAAATCGGTTTTGATGAGGCTTGGATTGGCGAGCATTATACGATGCCGGCTGAACCGTGCCCTTCTCCAGATTTGCTCATCGCTCAAGCCATTTTGCAGACTGAGCGCATAAAATTGGCGCCGGGCGCCTTTATGCTGCCGTTTCATCATCCAGCCGAGTTGGCTCATCGCATTTGTTGGCTGGATCATATATCGAAGGGGCGATTAATGGTGGGAATTGGCGCCAGCGGTACCACGTTGGATCTCGACATGTTCGACATAGATCATAAGTCGGGTGTGCATCGGGAGATGACGGCAGAATCGATAGCGATCATGATGCGATTTTGGAATAGCGATGGGCCATTCGAATTTAAAGGTAAGTATTGGACAGCGCGTCGGCCGGCGGATCAGTGGGATAAAACCTCCGGTTATCACCTCAAGCCCTATCAATCACCCCATCCGCCAGTAGGCGTGACCGGCCTTTCACCTTCATCCTCGACGTTAAAGATTGCCGGTCGTAATGGCTGGATCCCTATCAGCTTTTGTTTTACGCCGCAGTATCTCCATACCCATTGGCAAGTTGTTGAAGAGGGCGCCGCATTGAATGGAAGGGTTCCTCCGGCCAGGGATACATGGCGTGTCAGTCGTCCTATTCTGATCGCCGACACAGATGCGCAAGCATGGCGGCTTGCTGTCGAAGGCGAAATGGGACGTTACTTTCGTGAGGATTACTTGCCGATGATCGCCGGCAACAAGGCGCTTGGTTTGTTCAAACATCACCCGGATGTACCCGACAGTGAAGTCACCGTCGAGTATTGCGCCAAGCATTGCTGGCTCCTTGGATCGCCGGAGACGGTACGTGAACGCATAGAAGAAATGCAATCGCTGTCTGGCGGATTCGGTGTGTTGCATGTCATGGGGTTCGATCATTTGGATGAATTGAAACCCTTACGTGAAAGCCATCGCGCATTGCAAGAGCTCGTCACGACGTATTTCGCCTGACCCAGACCGAATATCGGCACCGTGCGGTCATTCATGGAGAGAAAGATGCAACGTCAAAAAGCAACTCAGCCCCCCAATCGGACACGTCGATTTGCCGTTTTGGTGATCGACATGCAATACGACTTTCTGGATGAAGATGGTCCTGTTCCTTGCGAAGGAGGGCGGGAGATTATCGCGTCGCTTCAAGTTTTGTTGAGCTTTGCGCGCGGTGCGGGCATCCCGGTGATCTATACCTAGGAAAGTCACCGCGTCAACCGTGTGGACTTCGGCCGGGAGCTTGACTACGGCGAGACACTTCATTGCCTCGAAGGGAGTCGTGGCGTTGAGATCATCGCAGACTTATCTCCACAGGTTGGCGATCAGGTATTAATCAAACGCCGTTACAGTGCGTTCTTCGCCACCGACCTGGATCTTCTGCTGCGTGGGATGGGAGTAGATACCGTCGTTCTGACCGGTGTTGCCACGGATGTTTGTGTTCGTGCGACTGCTCAGGACGCCATGCAATTAGATTATCGCGTCATAGTGCCGCGCGAGTGCGTCGCGGGGACGCGTCAAGTGCGACATGAGGCGGCGCTTGAGAACATCGGTTATGTATTTGGCAGTATTCAGAGTTTGACTGAGGTTATGAATCTCTTGCGGGTGGGATTGGAGGAAACATGAACGCAACGCTGTCGATAAAACCGCTGGAAGAGCGATTCAGAAACGTCTTGCAAATCTTGGTTGAAAAACGGCTTAGCTTGAGCCGGGAACAGACCCGAGATCTGGTCCAGGCCATGCTGGGACAGCAATTGGATGATATGCAGATCGGCGCGTTGCTCGTCGCTATGGCACAAAAGGGCGAGTCCGCTGATGAGATCGCCGGTGCGGTTGACGCAATAGCGGCACGTTGCCGGCCATTGGTAAGCGGTTTGCCGCTTACGTTGAATATCGGTGGTACTGGAGGAGACCGGAGCGGGACCTTCAATATTTCCACCACGGCAGCCTTGGTTGTGGCCGCAACTGGCGTGCCAGTGATCAAGCATGGCAATAGTCGCGTAACCAGCGTCAGCGGCAGCAGCGACATGATGTCGGCGTTGGGCATTGATGTTTCGCGCAAGGGTGATGAAGCATGGCTGCGGCGGTCGTTGGCAACGAGCAACTTCGCGTTTCTCTCTACTTCGTCTTGGTATGCGTTTCCTGAACGGCTGACTGCTGTACGGCGCGCTTTGGGTGTTCGTAGCCTGTTTAATCTGAGTGGGTCGTTGGTTCATCCTGCTAACGTGACGCACCAACTGATAGGCGTTGCGCATGCTTCGCTTTTGTATCCCATGGCTGAGGCGCTGGTGAGGTTGGGCAAGGTGACGGCTTTTATCGTACATGGTGCCGGAGATTTGGATGAAGTCAGTTGCCTGGGAGAAACCCAGGTCCTGTGTGTAAGTGATGGCTGTATAGGTCGGTTTTCCGTGCAGCCGGATGATTTTGAGGTCCCTGCCTGTGAATTACGGGCGCTGCGAGGGGGGTCTGCGGAGCGTAACGCGAAAATCTGCCTGGCAGTGCTTAACGGCGAGCGGGGGACCTATCGCAACGCGACTATAGTGAGCGCCGCGACGGCGCTGGTGTTGGCCGGCAAGACGCGCTCCTTTGGCGAGGCGGCGAAACTCGTGCGGCAAGTATTGGATAACGGGCGGGCGTATCAGGTTCTTAAACGATTCAAGGAGACGATGAATGAGAACGAGAGTGGAAGTCTGCGGCATCACGCACCTTGAGGATGCTCTGGCGGCATTAAACGCGGGGGCCAATGCATTGGGGTTCATTTTTTCACAAAGTCCACGTCAGGTTTCGCCCGACGAAGCCCGTTCGATCATTGAACGATTGCCGCCTTTTACTCAGGTGGTCGGCGTGTTTGTCAATGAACCCAGGGAATGGGTGCAAAACATTATATGTTATTGCGGCCTGACAGCGATTCAGCTTCAGGGTGACGAAACGAATGAGTATTGCCAGGCATTTGATGTCCCGGTCATTAAAAGTTTCCATCTCGAAAGCACTTTGGCTCTGGACAGGATAAACGACTATCAGGTTAGTGCATACCTATTGGACACACAGGTCGAGGGGCTGAGCGGCGGTTCTGGAAAGCCATTCGATTGGAGTTTGTTGAAAAACAAAACATTTGCGCGGCCGGTAATTGTTGCGGGTGGACTGCATGCCGGCAATGTCAGCCATCTGATTCAGCATTGTTTCCCCACGGCCATTGATGTCTGTTCTGGCGTCTCTCGGTCCGCGCGCCGTAAGGACCCTGTGCGACTCCAAACCTTTTTTGACGCTGTCGCCTATGCCGATCGCCTTCGCGTGCAGGCGCCGGCTGAGAGTGGGCAAGAGGACATCCTCAAGGCGTCTTTTGATCGGCAGCCTTTGGTGGAGATTCAGGGGCGGCGGTTTTTGTTGAATGCTCTGACGGAACAGATCCCGGCAACCCCGGCTGAACTCTTGCGTGAAGCAGCCAGGCGAGTCTGCGATGCGGCGCAATTTCCGCCGGGAACCAAGCTGGTGGGGGAGGAAGACAAAGGAGGCGGTTTATTGGCTGCCGTTTCGCTGCTTTCAGGCCTGTCATACGGCATTGCCCGCTGGTACCCATCCGGTCTTGAAGGACAGGTTAAGGTTGATTTCGATTGCGAATATACCGGCGGCAGCCTCTTTTTGAACGGCGTGGAGCCCGGCGATAACGTTTATATCGTGGACGATCTCATCAGCACTGGCGGAACATTGGTGGGGTTGGTTTGTGCAGTGCGGAAAGCAGGGGCTGATGTATCAGGCATCTTATGTGTGGTGGAAAAACGCAATTATGGTGGAGCCAGGCGCGTGTTCGAGGCGACGGGGATCTCGGTGCAATCGCTTATTGAAGTGGATGTGAGCGGCGAGCATTCGGTCGTTGTCGGCGTTAATTATTAAATAAAAAGGAGGCTGTGATGGTCAAGGAAAGAAAATTCCGCGGTTGGTACATGGTCGGTGCCGTTCATCTTTTACTGGCGGTTATTTTTGGCGCTGCTTACTCATTCGGGGCATTTTTTACTGCATTACAGACGAACTTTGACGCAGGGCGTTTTTCTACCGCCTCAATCTTCTCGCTGACGGCGTTAATTTACTATGCCGTTGGGGTATTTTCCGGTGCCTGGAGCGATCGTACTTCGGTAAGGACGGTAACCGGCATTGGTATTTTACTGCTTTCGCTGGGATTCTTCGGCAGTAGCCTGCTGGCGTCGTCACTGACGGCGTTTTTGCTCACGTTTTGCCTGTTGGTAGGGGTTGGCGTCGGATTGGTTTACGTGCCGGCTGTTTCAACCATTCAACGCTGGTTCGTCGTTCATCGCAGCTCGGCTTCCGGCCTGGCGCTGGCTGGCACCGGCTTGGGAACGCTGGTGGGGCCGATGGTGGCCGGTGGGCTGATGCGACATTTGTCCTGGCAAAGCACTCTGCAAGTGTATGCCGTCGCTATCGCCGTGTTGGGGTTGGCTGCCGCCTTCATTTTACGAGGCCGGCCAGAGGACGTGGGCGAATATCCCGATGGGCTTCGTCCCGTTGAGGTGACCTCAATGCAGCGTCCAGGCTTCAGCGGTAGCGTCACGCTGCGAGAGGCCGCTGGCCGAGCTCAATTTTGGTGGTTTTTTATCGCGATATTTTTCGGCTCTATCGGACTGTTCCTGGCGTTGGTTCATATCAATCCTTATGCGCAGCAACAGGGGCTGCATGTAACACAAGCCAATCTGCTCATCGGTTTGATCGGCGTGGGCAATATCGGCGGCCGTCTGGTTTTGGGACGAATAGGCGACCGTCTGGGCGCGCGGCGTTTTTTGGTTATCGTCACGTTGAGTTTGGCCCTGTTATGCGGTTTTTGGAGTGTGGCGCACAGCTTTACCGCGCTGGCGATTTTCGCGCTGTTGTTCGGCGCGGCCAACGGCGGCTGTATTGCGCTGTACCCGGCAGTGGCCAGTACATGGTTCGGCACCGCCAATCTGGGCGCCATTCTGGGGGCATTGTATATCGCCGTGGGGATCGCCGCCGTTGGCGGGGGCAGCGCCGCCGGTTGGCTGTATGACCTGTATCAGAGTTACACGTTGTCTATTGCGTTGGCCGGCATGGCGGCGCTGTTGTCTGCGTTGGGGATCGTCTTGGCTTCTCGCTGTACTTCCCGGATGGGATGAGGGAGGAGTCAAATGCTATTGCCTAATGACTTGCGCTCTGCCTTGGCGTTGTTGCGGCAAGCAGGGGATGAGATTACCCCGGTGGAGAGATCGATTTCTCCCGAGGTGGAGATGATTGAAGATTTTCTCGATGCCTATCGCCAGCCTGGCGGTTCCTGGTTTGCCGATGAGCAACCGTTACGGCTTTATCGACGACCAACGCGGGGCGAGTTTCCCGTTTTGATGGGGATGTTTGGTAATCGCCGTCGTTGCAGGCTGTTTTTGGATCCCTTCGGACGTTACTCCGCAGACATATCAAATGCTCAGTTGTTGTTGCAGGCGGCGAATAGGCCGATAGCGCCCAGATTACTGGGCGGGGAGGAACGCAACTTTCACAACGTGCGTAAGCCTGCTGAAATCCTGGCTTTGCTGCCGATCCTACGTTATCTGCAAGATGATCCTGGGCCGACGGTGACGTTGGGGTTGATCTATGCGCACGATAATCGAACCGGAGCCGCGAATTGTTCTTACCACCGAGTTACCTTCAAAGAGGATTCGGCGGTGGTGGCGATTGACTCTCGTGGTCACTTACAACACATGCTTTCGACACATCTGGCGCGCGGAGAGCTACTGCCGATTTCCGTCAATATCGGGCTTGATCCGGCCATTTATCTGGCTTCGACATTGACTCGGCCTTGTCTTTCTTACGGTAGCGACGAGTTAGGCGTTGCGGGGGCCCTGCGCGGCAATGCGGTGGAGATTGCGCCATGTCACGCCAATACGGGGCGATATATCGCCCATGCCGAGATCGTTATAGAAGGGATGTTGGGGGCGGAAAAAGAACCGGAGACAGCGGAGGTGGCCGGTTTTTCCTTACCTGAGTATCTCGGTTATCGCTCGCCATGTGGTATGGCCACAACACTGCAGGTTCAGGCGGTAAGCCACCGCGCCGGGGCGATATATCAGACGCTGTCGGGTCCTGGTGTGGAGCAATCCATTCTGCTTGGTTTAGGCCAAGAGTGTTCGCTGCTCGCCCGACTAAAAACAGAGGGGCTTGAGAGGCTGTTTTGTCGCGTCGCGGCTCTGCCTTCCGGCGGCGGTCACTTGCTTACCGTATTGCAAGTCGTTAAACGCGCTTGCAGTGATGACCTGCGCGTTATCGACGCAGCCAAGAGATTGCTCGGTGAGGTGCCGTCACTCAAAAATGTGTTACTGGTGGATGAGGATGTTGACCCTTATTCGGAGCGTGATGTCCTCTGGGCTATGAGTACGCGCGCCCGACTTGAACGCGATATTCATGTCAGCGCTTTGCTGCCCGGCACTTCCCTTGATCCCTCGCAATTGCCGCTCTATGGCGGGAGTGATGCGAATGGGCTCGTCAATAAATGCGTCGTTGATTGTACGGTTCCTTTTAGCTCTCGGCGGCGTTTTCAACGGGCGTTTTAATGTGAGCGGTACGCCTTTCTGCAGCCTGCCTGACCAGGCTGGCGAACCATGATGTCTGTCATGTTGAAGGAGACAAACCATGACGAATACTCTCGATCCTCGTTTCGATTCCACCCGGACTATTTGTGCCCCCAGGGGCAACGAATTGACCTGCAAAAATTGGCTGACCGAGGCGGCCTATCGAATGATTCAAAATAATCTGGATCCCGACGTCGCCGAAAACCCGCAAGGGCTGGTTGTGTATGGCGGTATCGGTCGCGCTGCGCGCAATTGGCAATGTTACGATCAGATTTTGGCCTCACTTAAAGCGCTCAATGAAGACGAAACTCTGTTGGTTCAATCCGGAAAACCGGTTGGAGTATTCCGCACCCATACTGATGCTCCCCGAGTGTTAATCGCCAATTCTAATTTGGTTCCACAGTGGGCCAATTGGGAACACTTCAGCGAGCTTGATCGCAAGGGATTGTTCATGTACGGGCAAATGACTGCCGGTAGTTGGATCTACATCGGTAGCCAGGGCATTGTGCAGGGTACGTTTGAAACGTTTGCCGAAGCGGGCCGCCAGCACTATGGCGGGGATCTGACCGGACGCTGGATCCTCACCGCCGGGCTGGGGGGGATGGGCGGGGCGCAGCCGTTAGCGGCGACATTGGCCGGCGCGGTTTCGTTGAATATAGAGTGTCAGCAGAGTAGCCTGGATTTTCGTTTGCGTACGCGCTATCTCGATAAACAGGCAAAAGATCTGGATGAAGCTATCGCCTTGATCAAGGCGCACACGGCGGCCGGACAGGCGGTTTCTATAGGCCTGCTAGGCAATGCCGCAGAGGTGTTGCCTGAACTGGTCAAACGCGCGCGTGCAGGCGGCATCCGACCCGATCTGGTTACCGATCAGACGTCTGCGCACGACCTGATCCACGGTTATTTGCCGGTGGGATGGAGCGTGGCGCAGTGGAAAGCAGCGCAACGCGATCCGGGGCAGCATGCCAGGTTGGCTGACGCCGCAGCTGCTAGCTGCGCCATTCATGTGCAGGCAATGCTTGATTTCGTTGACATGGGTGTGCCGGCTGTTGATTACGGTAACAATATTCGCCAGGTCGCACGCGATATGGGCGTGGAAAATGCTTTCGATTTTCCTGGCTTCGTACCGGCTTATATTCGCCCCCTGTTTTGCGAGGGCAAAGGGCCGTTTCGCTGGGTGGCGTTATCTGGCGATCCGGAAGATATCTACAAAACGGACGCCAAGGTTAAAGCGCTGTTTCCTGAAAACCAGCATATCCATCGTTGGCTGGATATGGCGCGTGAGCGCATTGCTTTCCAGGGATTGCCGGCGCGTATCTGTTGGTTGGGGTTGGGCGAGCGTCATCTGGCAGGCCTGGCTTTCAACGAGATGGTGCGTAGAGGGGAGCTTAGCGCACCGGTTGTTATCGGCCGAGATCATCTGGATACTGGCTCTGTCGCCAGCCCCAATCGTGAAACCGAAAGCATGAAGGATGGAACCGATGCCGTTTCCGATTGGCCGTTGCTGAATGCATTGCTCAATACTGCGGGCGGCGCTACCTGGGTGAGTTTGCATCATGGTGGCGGTGTGGGGATGGGATATTCGCAGCATTCGGGAATGGTGATCGTGTGCGATGGCAGTGAGGAGGCTGACCGGCGGCTTGCTCGGGTGTTGGTCAACGACTGCGGTTCCGGCGTGATGCGCCATGCCGATGCTGGCTATGAGCAAGCCGTTGCTGCCGCGAAAAGATTTGGATTGAAACTGCCGATGCTTTGAGAATAAGAGCATATTGAGGCTTTATAGCGGTTCTTATAAGGTAGAACCGCTATTTCTCTATAGGATGATTTTTACACCGTATTGCCTGTCTTGTGAGTATTTCACCTCTGGGCATGTGACGATTTAGTCTTGGCGTCAACTTACGGTTTTGCTGTCTGGCCTTCTTGCCAGTTTTGCCAAACGTGTTCAAGCCCGAATTCGACCATCGCGAAATAGAGACTGAAATAACGCTCCGCCATGATGAAAAACGAACTGTTGAGTTCGATCACCACATTATTGGTGGTGGCCAGCAGGCCGGATTTTTCCGCCGCCTGCAGAATGCGGTTCACGTGAGCGCGAGAGACGGAACACGACTTGGCGATTTTCGCCGAGGAGAGCAGCAGAAAGGGGGAGTCCTGTCGGATGCTTTCGATAAACAGCATCAACAACACCATGTGGCCGGCGTCTTTGCTGATAAACAGCCCGGACTGTGGCACCAGGTCGATCAGGTAGATCTCCTTGAGCATCAGTTGCCCGTAGGCGGCGAAAAAGGTGGGCAGAAAGTCGGGCGCCGCCAGCAGCGCCGCGATGGGCATCTGTGGCGCCAGCGCCTGATAAGGCCGCGCCATTGAGGCGATCAGCGCCTGAGTTTCCGCCAGCGCGTGCGGCGTAGGTTTATAGCGCAACTGGCGTTTGTCATGCTCGCAGGGTTTGACCTCCAGCCGGCGCCCGACCCGTAAAAAGAACAGAAAGGAATCCAGGGAGTTCTCGCTGATCATATTCTTCCCTTTGAAAAAGGCTTTGATGTCTTTCAGCGCGGCGGCGGGCTGGTGGTAATAAATGGACAGGATGGTGGAGCAGATGATGAACCGGCTGTTCCTGAAAATGATTTTGTAAAACAGCGGATGCTTCTTGTAGGTCTCCCTCAATAATTCCCCGTGTTTGACGATGGCGGTGTGAAACGCCGCTGACTGCCTGATGTTGTTGGCCTGTTTCTCCAGATGAAACTGTAGCTGGAATCTGCTTAGACTCATTTTCCCTATTTCCTGTACTTAAAAAAATGCGCTGCTTTTTATCGTTATGGGTTTGCTGTGTATGGCTTGACGATCTGCTGGCCCTGGTCGTTGATGAGGGTGGCCTGAACGGTGGCCCGAGAGGGGAGCGCGGATGCCGAAACGCCGTCGAGGTGATAATCCCGCGAGCTGAATGGCGCGGTCATCATGTCGCTTTCTTGCCGCACCGGATAATCGCGTCTGTCGGCGTGCACGGCGATACGCGCGAACGAGAGATAAAACGCCGATCGGTTTTGACAGCGCAGCAGATAACCGTCCGGCGATTTTTGCAGCGTGAATGAGACGGCCTCGGCCGCGTTTTCGGCTTTTCCCTTCAGCGCCCTGGGCCGGTAGAAGATTTTCATCTGGGTATTCATCGCCAGCGTCACGCGCGACGCCAGCGGCGGCGTGGTCGGCCGGGTGGGCGGGATCTCATACAGGTTAAGCCAGAACACCGACTCTCTGTCGGCGGGCAGGTTCGCGCCGGCAAACAGGATCCGCAGCCCTTTCAGCGCCGAAGGCTGCAGGGCGAATACGCTGGGCAGGGCGACAAACGGCGCGCGAGACAGTTCGGGGGCGGCGTTGACGTCACCGTTATCGACCCAGGTTTGCGCCACGATCGGGTAGCCGTTGGTGTTGAGCAGCATCAGGGTTTTTTCCGTCTCGCCCTCGTGAAAGATCACCCGCGTGGCGGAGGCGATGATGCCCGCCTGCGCGCCGATGGAGGCCAGCGCCAGCAGCAGGGCGCATCCCATAATCAGGTATTTCTTTCTCATCATTGCACCTTAACCCAGACGTAGGCCCTGGCATCCACCTTGCCGGCGGTGACGGTCTGGCCAGGCAGCCGGGCGAGCGTGGCGGTGAGCTGGGTGGTGTAGTGGGTAAACCCCGCCGCGGTGCTGCCGCCGCCGCTGGCGCCGTTGAGCACCGGATACCAGCCTGCGTCGCTGCCCTGCGGGCATTGCCCGGCGCTGCAGCGCGCCCAGCCGACAAAGTTCATCGGCGCGCCGTTGCCAGCGTTGGCGAGCGCGATGCCCACGCCGGTGGCGACGCTGCTGTCGGTGCCGTAGCCGCTGGAGAGCAGGTAACTTACGCCGCCGTTGGCGCTGACCAACCCGAGCCGCTGCGCCGCGACATAGCTTTCATACGGCACCTGCAGGCCGAGGGCGGTATTGTTGCTGCTGACGCCGGACACGGCGGCGTTGTCGCATTCGATATTGAGGGTGAACTGCGCCTGCGAGGTTTGCCCGGCGGTCAGTTGGCTGACGGAGAGGGTCGGCAGGATCACCAGCGGCGTGACGTTGCGCGCCACGCAGGTGGCGGTATAGGTCAGCGAAGAGATCGGTGCGGTGCCCATGCCCATCGCGTTCCAGCGCCCAGTGCCCCAGGTGGCGTAGTTGGTGGCGGAGTCGCTGCCGATAGGATCCGAGGCGATGCCGGGCCCCTGAAAGGTGACATAGCCGTTCGGCTGCGTGCAGGTATAGTTCGAATTGCCGGTGGTCGAGGCCATACCCACCAGCGGGTTGCCGGCGCTGTAGCCACAGTAGTTGCTGGCGCCCGCGCCCGGCAGCGAACTGATGCGGATCAGGTCGGCACGGATGGCGCTGAAATCTTTCACCCGGATCTGAATTTTGCTGCCGACGGTGGCGTAGCGGGTAATCGGCGCCGACTGCCAGTAACGGGTAAAAACCTTGCCGGAATCCAGATGGGTCAAACGAATGCCGACGTAAGGGAAGTAGGTGGCGTAATAGTTGGGGTTGCCGTCCCTGGCGCCCAGATCGTAATAGCCGCCGACGCGATCGTCGCCGTTGGTGGCGAAGACTTCATAAATTTGCCCAACATCGCCGGCATCGCATTCATACAGCACCTTGTTTGGGTCGGGATAGCGGGTGCCAGAGGTCAGATCGAACACGCTGGTGCCCAGCGGCGTGCCGACGGGCTGCAGATAGGTGCTGGTCAGGTTGACCCGACCCAGCGCCGTGCCCACCCCGCAAGGATCGCAGCCAGAGTCGATCCAGGGGGCGACGCGCGTGCATTGCGCCAGCGCCGCGGGCGCGCCGAACAGCGACAGGGCGAACAGCGCCGGGGCGGCGACCAGATAAGAAATGCGTTTCATCGTCTCTCCTGAGATAAGTTAAACGGGTTAGCGGCACGGAGCGCTGAGCCGCTGAATCGGGCTGTCTTCCGCGGCGGGCAGGCGATAGTGCAGCGTGCACTGCTGGCCGGGTGCGTCGCCCCAGTTCAGCGTCAGCGTGCCGGTATTCCGGTCGCTGCGCAGATACACCTGATTGGCCTGGCCAACCATGCCCACGCTGTTGCCCGCGTTGTCCAACACGTTGGCGCCCATCGGGATCGGCGCGTTGTCGGGACGCTGTGCGGTAATCAGCAGCGCCTGGCCGCGCACGGTGTTGAAGCGCAGGCGCACCGTGGCGCCGGCGTACGGGGCGACGCGTTGCTGGCCGTCCTCCAGTTCCGCTTTATCATTCATGCCCTCGGGGTTCAGCGCGACGGTGTTGTAGTGATAGGGCACCAGCGCCGGCGCCAGCGCATAGCCGAAGCGATCGACGCGCGCGCCTTGGCCGCCCATCACCTGCGCGCCGTTGGCGCCGGGCGCCTCTATCAGGGCGAAGGTATCACCGACATACGGCCCTAATGTCACGCCGCCGCGGTGCGCCACCACCGCGCCCTGCAGCGACAGTGAGCCTTGTCGATACTGGCGCGCGGTGGAGAACGAGCCGGTGACGTTGGCGTAAGGCAGGCGGGTTTGCAGGTTGCCGCCCCAGATGCTTTGTTGGCGATCGTCGTCGGTGGTGAAGTTCAGGCCGTAGCTGACCGGCTGTTCGTCGCCGACGCTGCCCGACAGCGCAGCCTGATAGTTGCCGCCCTGACCTTGGCTGTGGTTGGCCAGCAGCGAGACGCTGGGGGCGGATGACGAACGCCCGAGCGGGAAGCTGAGCGACAGGGCGGTGACGGTTTGCGTGTTCTGCGCCAGCGGCGCGCTGTAGACGTTATCCAACGGCCCGTAGCCGCGATAGTCGCCGTTGCTGTAGCCCAGACTGCGGGTGCGGGTGACGGAGAGGTTAAGCGCCACGCCGTTGCCAAAGGTTTTCCCCCAGCCCAGCTGGAGCTGATTGTCGCGGCCGCGCTGATCGCGGTAGTCCTGGGTCGAGCCGGACATCGTCAAGCTGCCGAACGCGCCCATGCCCTGATTGACGGCCACCTCGAAACGCGAACGCTGGCGGTAGGAATCGGACTGCCAGCGTTGGCCGGTGACGGCGGCGCGCCGCACGCCGAGCACGTCGCTGAGATCGCGGAAGCCTTCGGTGGAGTAACGGTAGCCGGCGATGGATAAGGTGGTGTCCGTCGGGCTGAAGGTTCGGCTGTAAGAGAGATGCAGCATCCAGCCTGAGGCGCCGCCGTCCGGCAGGCTGGCGTGGGAATAGGTGGTGTCCATGCCGAAGGCGCCCAGTTCGCTGCTGTACACGCCGCCCAGCATCATCGCCTGATAGCCGTCCGCCAGCTGGTTGCCGACGTTGAAGGTCAGGGCGTTGGTCAGGCCGTGTTGCCAGGTCAGTTCGCTGAACAGATCGTTATCGCCGACGTAGCGGGAACGGCCGACGATGGCGGAGTAGCGCGACTGGCCGGGGCGGATGGATTCCGGCACCGCGGCGAACGGCACGGTGAAGGTGCTGACGCTGCCGTCGGCCTCGGTCACCACCACGGTCAGATCGCCGGCGTAGTTGGTGGCGTACAGATCGTTGATGGCGAACGGCCCCGGCGCCACGGTGGTTTCGTACAGCGTGCTTTTACCCTGCAGCACCGTCACGCGCGCGTTGCTTTTCGCCACGCCGCGCACCACCGGCGCATAGCCGCGCTGTGAATCCGGCAGCATGCGATCGTCCGAGCTGAGCTGAATGCCGCGAAAGCCCAGGCCGGAAAAGAAGTGCCCGTCGGTAAAGCCTTCGCCCAGCAGCATTTCGCTGCGCCAGGGCAAGATCGCGCGCTGCACGTAGCGGCGGCTGGTGTCCAGGTGGCCGCCGAACTCCCGATCGTAGCGGTAGCTGGATTGCTGGCGGTAGCGCCAGAGCCCGAGGTTGAACCCGCCGTTCAGGTTGGCGTAGGTCGAGTCGAGGTCGCGGGTTTGCCCCTGTCGGTAGCTGACGTGGTACTGGTTGAGGTTGTAATTGACGAAGACCATCGATTCGCCGCCGTCCAGGCTGGCGGGATTGACGCTGCCGCGCGGCTGGCCGTTCAACAGCGCCTGCGGAATGCTCAGATCCAGCCGCAGCCGCGAAATGTCCGCGTTCACCGCGATGTCCTTGAGATCCCGACCGGGCAGCAGGCATTCTGCTTCGGCGGCCGCCGGCGGATTTTTCAGCCCGAAGCGCGCCAACTGCGGCCGATCGAAACAGGGCAGCACCTGCTGGCCTGCGCGCACGAAGCGAATTTGGTCGCGCTCGAGAAACTGGCCGTTGAGGTACAGATCGATCTGATAGCTGCCGGGAGCAACGGCGTCCTGTTGGTTGAATTGGCTCAGGGCGCTGTTGCTCAGCACGCTGCCGCGCAGCAGCGCGGGATCGAAGGTATAGCCGTCGGCGGCTGCGCAGCCCAGCGGCAGCGCCAGCAGCGCGCAACACCAGCGCGCGGGCAGCGGCGTTGCCTTGCGGACATCGAACATGAAAACCTCCCTGTCTGGTTTCAGCGCGCGACGTTCAGGGTGCGTGAGATTTCCACCCCATAGTCATTGATGACGCGCAGTGCGACCTGCCGCACCTCCCCGTTCACCGGCCAGTTGGCCTGCGAAAACGGCGGGATCAGATCCGCCTGCGGGATCACGGTGCGTTTCGCGCCGCTCAGGATCGCGGCCTGGCTGACGTTGGCGTAGTAGCCGGTAGGGTTATCGACGCGCAGCGCGTTGCCGACCTGGCGCAGGCTGAGCTTATCGATGACGTGATTGGCGTCGCCGGCCAGCCCGGCCGGGCGATAGAACACTTTCAGGCGATTGGTGACCACCAGCAGCAGTTTGTTCTTGTCGCTGTCCGTCTGACGCACGGCGGGCACCTGCAGGAAGTTGAGGTAGAACAGCGATTCGCGATCGCGCGGCAGCGGCTGGCCGACGAACGACAGCCGCACCATCTGCCCGCTGTGCGGATTCATGCGGAAGATTTGCGGCGAGGCGACAAAAGGCGCGTCGGCGTTTTCCGGCGTGGACTTGGGGTTATTGATATCGAGCCAGATCTGCATCAGCGCCGGGGCGCCGTCGTCATTGGTGAATTGCAGCGTTTTTTCCCGCGCCTCGGCGGGGTAGATCACGCGATTGCCGAGCAGCGTGACGCTGGCCGACGCGTAGCTGGCGGCAAAACTCATCAGGCAAAACGATAGGGCGGCCCAACGGCGGGCGTAACGGGTTATCTGCTGCATAAACGTGAACCGATAAAGGGAGCGAGTCATTCAGCGCCGTCCGCTAAGGAACGGCGCTGTCATCAACAGGTATGGCGCCTGACGCCGGCTTATCTGTAGGTAATGGCGAACTGTGCGGTGGCGATCACCGAACCGGCCGCTACGCCGGTATCTTCCGCGTAGTAGCGAGCCACCAGGTTCTGCGAGGTGGACGTGGCGTCTTTCGCCAGCGTCATCGCCGACGTGGTGACGGTAGAGCCGCTGGCGAATGACAACGGTGTAGTGGCGTCGCTGTCCAGCAGTTGAATGGAAACCTTGGCCGCATCGCCCGCGTTGCCCAGGTTGCCGTTGGTGGTTGGGTTGTTGCCCGCCAGCACGGTTTTGATCGCCGTATCGCTGGTTGCCGCCGCACAGCCCGTGACGTTAACGGTAAAGGTGGTGTCGCCGGCGGTGGCGCCTTTGGTGGCGAGCTGGCTGGCGGCGACGGTCGGCAGCAGAACAACCGGGTTGGATTGGTTGCCGTTAATATTCACCGAACAGGTTTGCGTGCTGACTTCGCCTTTAAATTGCACCGTATTGGACGAGGCGGCCGCACAGGCGCCGGAGAGAGCCAGCATGGATAATGCGACTAATTTAACATTCATGTGAAATGCCCTTTAATTTACTTTAGAGAAAAGCTTTCCTGACAGTAATAATTTACTGACGTGCGGTTGTTGATTAATCATGTTGCGCAATTGTTTTTTAAACGCGTCGGCAAACATGGATTTTCATCCTAACAAACTAAGAATTTTCCCTATAGATATTTTGAATAAGGCAATAAGGCGATGGCTCCTGTTGTTACATTTTCTTTCATTTTCGCTTATATCATACAAAATAGAAAATAGATCTATATCATTGCGTTGCATTTTTATTGAATTGTCAGTTTTTGTGAATGAAATAATTTGAAACATTCATGCTTTTTTTGCGTATTAATCAAAGCGCTGGCTGTTGCGTGATTATTTGAAAAACATGTTATCAAGATGTTTTATATCGGTGTGCTTTGCAGGCGAATTACCCCAAAAAAGAGCAGCGACAAGCCGCCTGAGGTGTGGAAGCATACTTTTACGCTGATAAGGAGAATTAAAGTGAGAGTGATTTATATCGACGGTTCACCGCTGTGCCGTTTGGGGATGAAAACATTATTGGGAGAAGGAGTGATAACCTTATCCTCGCCTAATATTAATATTATTAAAAATATAAGCCCTGCGCCTGATTTAATTATCATGGATTTTCCCCATGAAATTTATCGGTTCGAAGCGTATTTGCGATTTATTCACGCCTCACGTGCTGAATATGAAGGCGTCCGGATACTGTTCTTCGTCGATAAGACTTCGCCGCTGATCCTGGCGTTTATCGCGGCGGCGCAGCCGGATGCGATTTTGCACAAACGGGAAGCGTTGCAGGTGGTGCGGGAGACCTGCGCGGCGCTGAGCCGCCGGGAAAAGGCGGGCGAACGGCGCGCGCTGAACAGGCATCGGGCGGCGGCGATCACGCCCGGTGAGGCGGCGGTGCTGTGTGAAACGGCCCGTACGGAAGATATCCGCCTGACCGCGCGGCGGCTGAATTTGCACCCGAAAACCGTTTATTCGCACCTCAACAATGCAGGCAAGAAGTTCGGCATCCGCAATCGGGTGGAATTGCTGAAGATGATTGCGCTGCTGTAGATCACAACGAACGGGCTTGGCCGACGGCCAGCCGCCATTGCGTCATTTCGTCGGCGCCCGGCCCGGCCGCCAGCGCGAGGTTTTGCGCCGGCAGCGATTCGCCGGTCACGGCATCCACCGCGCGCAGGGTGGCAGGGTGGCCGGTTACGCGGTCAACCACGCGCAGCGGCGGCCCGGCCAGCTCGGACAGATTCCATTTGTCGCCAATCTGAATCATCGCCATCACCAGCAGCCCGAGATCTTTTCCTTTCTCCGTCGGCAGATACTCATAACGAGCGGGGCGCGTTTGGTATTGCCGCTTTTCGATAAGGCCGTGGCTTTCCAGGGCCTTGAGCCGGTCGGCCAGCGTATTGTTGGTGATGCCGGTCGAGTGGCGCAGATCGTCATAGCGCGAGAGCCCCAGCAGCAGATCGCGCATGAGAATAGCGCCCCAGCGATCGCCCAATGCCGACAGCACGTGCGCCACCGAGCACGTCATGCCTTCAAACCCTTTTGCTTTCACGTTGCTTTACCTCCGCTTGCCGCCTGATTGCCGAGAATGTTATCGCCTCGGCTTGATAACTTCAATAATTGGAGCTATTACTCTTATTATTGGAGTTTATCATTAACAGCGGCTGATGGCCTGAACGCCGGCCCGAAACCCGCGCCTTCACCGAGGAGAAAACGTTATGCCACTGTGGCAGATTTACCACCCTGAGCCGGCCTTCAGCACCGCCGATAAACGCGCGATTGCGCAGAAGGTCACTGCCCTGTATCAGGACTTTTTGCCGCGCTTTTACGTCAACGTGTTCTTCCACGCGCTGCCGCCAGGTTCGGCCTATCTCGGCGGCGAACCGGCCGATGATTTCGTGCGGGTGACCATCGACCATATCGCGCGCGCCATGGACAACGACGCAGAGCAGCAGCAATTCCTGGCGGCCTGCACCCTCATCCTGCACCCCTACATCGCCGCCCGCGGGTTGCGCTGGGAATTGCACGTCGACGAAACGCCGTTCTCGCTGTGGACGATAGACGGATTGAAACCGCCGGCGCCCGGGACGGCGGCGGGGGAGAGGTGGCGCAAGGAGAACCGGCCTTCGGCGTGGGAGGGAAGTTGATGGGGGAGCGGCGGCGGCAAAACGCTATTCGCCACCGCGAACCGTTATCAGCGCTTAGCCTTTTCGCTTAAAGACCTTCTGCCGCAGCCAGTGTTTGATCTGGCCCCAATACTCTTTGCCCAGCAGGGCGATGGCAATGACAAACAAGGTTTCACCGACCACAACAAGCGTAGAGACAACGACAATCTTGTAGGGGATGTCGAGGAACGGAATGACAGGAAATGCCAGCCAATACAGCAGAACTACGATAAGCATGGCAAACCCGGCTTTCTTCCTCCCGCTCAGGTTCTTGCTGCGTGCCAGCAGGCTGGGCAACTTGCGCAGCCAGTTTTCAAGATCGTCAATCAGGGTATAAACGACAGGGATAACCAGCAGGCTCAGCACGGTGGAGGTGATCAATCCTCCGATGACGGCCACCGCCATCGGGCTGCGGAAGCTGGGGTCGGCACTGCCGAAACCCAGAGCCACGGGCAACATGCCCGCCCCCATCGCTAACGTCGTCATGATGACGGGGCGGGAACGTTTGTGGCAGGCATCAATCAGCGCCTCTGTCCGGCTCATGGGTTTATTCAGCACTTCGCCATTCGGGCCGTAATGGCCGCGCCGTGACTCGATCGCATAATCGACCAGCAGTATCGAGTTTTTGGTCGCAATCCCCATCAACATGATTAACCCGATCAGGGATGACATCGTGAACGACTGGCCCGCCAGCAGTAACCCAACGAATGCGCCGCCCAATGACAGCGGGAGCGCAGCCAGGATGGTGATCGGTTGGAAGAAGTCTTTGAACAGCAGAACCAGCACGACATAGATGGCCAGGATGCCGGCGACCATAGCCGTGCCGAAACCGGCAAACAGTTCCTTCATCATTTCGTCATCACCCTGCACAACCTGGTGCACGCCGACCGGCAGATTCTGGATTGACGGCAGCTTCGCCACCTGAGCGGCCAGATCCCCGAGTTGGGTGCCCGACAGTTCCACGTCAAGGGTCACGCTGCGTGTGCGATTGATGCGATTAATCTGCGCCGGCCCACTGCCTTGCTCAATATTGACGATCTGATTGAGCAGCACCGGGCCTCTGGCGCCGGGTACGGTCAAACGTTCAAGTAGCCCCATATCTTCACGGATGTCCTTTGACAGCTTGACGACGATCGGGATCTGGCGCTGCTCCACGTTGAATTTAGACAGAAACTGATCGTAGTCACCTACAGTTGCAATACGCAAAGTATCGGCAATCGCGACGCCCGATACCCCCAGATCGGCCGCTTTGGCGAAATTGGGTTGCATGAGGATTTCGCTGCGCGCCAGCCCGGCACTGGAGGTAATGTTACCGAGGCCGGGGAGCTGCCGCAGGTCACTTAATACTGAATCGGCCGCCTTAGCCAGCAGCTGAGGATCATCACCGGCCAACACCAATTGGTATTTTTCACCTGAGCCGCCAAACCCCACTTTGCTGCGAACCCCCGGAAGTGCTGCCATTGCCGTGCGTATCTCGCCTTCGATGACCTGCTTCTTCGGGCGCGCTTGACGCGCATCCAACAACACCGTCAGCGTTGCCATGCGAACGTCGGTTTTCCCATCGGAAGCCATGACATCGCCGCCCGTTGCACCGCCACCGAGGGTGGTATAGATGTTACGGATATGCGGTATGGGCGCCAGGCGATGCCGAGCGAGTTCTGCCATGGCCTGGGTTTGTTCCAGCGTGCTCCCTGGCGGCAGCTCCAACGTCACCTGCGTCTGGGAGTTGTCATCTGCAGGGAAAAAGCCCTGGGGCAGCAGAGGGATAAGCATCAGAGAGCCAATAAAGAACCCGCCGGCCAGCGCCAGGGTGAGCCCGCGGTGCCGCAGCGTCCACCGGCAGGCGCGCAGGTAGATCGCCATCCAGAAAGGATCGCGCTGAGGGCGCGTATGCGGTTTCATCAGGTAGGCGGCCATCATCGGCGTCAGCAAGCGTGCCACAACCAGCGAGGCAAACACCGCCAGCGCCGCCGTCCATCCAAACTGCGTGAAGAATCTTCCGGCAACGCCGGACATGAAGGCCGTCGGCAGGAAAACGGCGATCAAGGCAAACGTCGTGGCGACGACGGCCAGGCCGATTTCCGATGCGGCATCCATCGCGGCCTGGTACGGCGGTTTACCCATGCCGATGTGGCGTTCGATGTTCTCCACTTCGACGATGGCGTCATCCACCAACAGGCCAATCACCAGCGACAGCGCCAGCAGCGTGACGATACTGAGCGAAAAGCCCATCATGTCCATACCGATGAAGGCCGGTAAAATCGACAGAGGCAACGCCGCCGCCGAGATCAACGTCGCCCGGATATCGCGCAGAAACATGAAGACCACCAGGATGGCGAGAATGGCGCCTTCATAGATCATGTGCATGGAAGCGTCGAACTCCTCCTGCACAGGCCGGACAAAGTCGAAGACCTGCGTGATGTGCAAATCAGGCCGCTCCGTGCGCAACTGCGCCAGAACTTTTTCAACCTTGTTGCCGACCTCGACTTCACCGGCGCCTTTGGCGCGCGTGATCTCAAAGCCAACTACCTTCTTGCCGTTGAGGAGCGCAAGTGCACTGCGTTCCGCAATGGTGTCTTTCAGCGTCGCCACGTCGTCCAGGCGAAAACGTTGCCCGCCGGGCAACGACAGTTCCACCGCGGCTAGTTCATCCACGTTCTTGACGCGGGCGACCAAACGCAGCGGCTGTTTTCCCCGCCCCAGATCGACTCGCCCGCCCGTCGCGTCCATCTGTACATCGCGCAACTGGCGGGAAACTTCGGCGGCGGTGGCGCCAATCGCCTCCAGTTTGACCGGATCGAGTTCGACTTGAACCTCGCGGTTCACGCCGCCCACACGGGTGACCGACCCTACGCCGGCGACGCCTCTCAGACGCCGCGACAGGGTATTGTCCACGAACCAGGACAGTTCATTCTCATCCATCTTGCTGGCGCTGATGGAAAAGGCCAGGATAGGTTTGCCCGTGATGTTGAGCTTGCGAACGATAGGATCACGTAAATCCGTCGGCAACTCGGTGCGAATGCTTTGCACGGCTGACCGGACTTCATCCACCGCTTCCTGAACGGGTTTTTCCAGACGAAACTCCGCTGAGATATCGACCAGCCCATCCTGGATCGTGGTGCGCAGGTTCTTCAACCCCTGTACCGAAGAGACGGTGTCCTCCAGCTTGCGCGCCACCTCCGTTTCGAGCTGGGGCGGCGCCGCGCCCGGAAGCGAAGCGGACACGGTGACCGTAGGCACATCCATGTCCGGGAAGCTCTGGATCTTCATCAATTTGAAAGAATAAAAGCCGGCAACGCTCAAGATGACAAAGAGCAAGATAGACGGAATGGGGTTGCGAATGGACCAGGTAGAGATATTCATGATGGGCCTCTTAGCGCGCTTCCGATGAGTGGGAAGCATCGGTGGTGTTGGCCAACTGGACTTTATCGCCCTCATTGAGGAATACGCCGCCGCTGGCGACGATGCGTTCCGCGCCTTGAAGACCGGACAGGATCTCCTGCTGGTCATTCACCAGACGGCCTATCGCGACTTTAAGCGGATGTGCACGCAGCTCGTCATCTACGGTGAACACCAGGTGAAAACCGTCGCGCGCCACGACGGCGGATTGCGGCACGGTCAGCCCTTGCCGATCGCCGACCGTAATCAGGCCGCTGGCATACGTGCCGGGCCGAATGGGAGAGGCGTTCTTCGCTGTCGATGGGAGGATGTCCACATAGGCAATCCCGCGGCGCGAGGTCGAATTGACCGTCGGTGCGGCCAGGCGCACGACGCCTTCCCAGGTGTTACCGCCAGGTGAGGCGATCTGCGCTTTTTGCCCCGGTTGGATTTGTTCCAGCTGCTGCGCTGACAATTCCGCTCGCCATTCAAATTTTCCCTGGCGGATCAGACGGAACATCTCGGTGCTTTGCATAGGAACTGAACCGATCGTGGCCGATCGCGCGGAGATGATGCCGTCATCGGGGGCGCGCAATATCGTCTGGTCCAGTCGCAACTGCTGGGCCGACATGCGTGCTTTCGCCGATTCCAGACGCGCCTGCGCCGTCTTTTCCTGGGTTAACAGTTTTTGGATATCCTGTTCACTCAGGCTGCCGACACCGCGCAGCAATCGCGCGCGTTTTCCATCCGCTTGCGCATTCAGAGTGACCGCTTTCGCTTCGTTGAGATCGGCTTTCGCCAGCAGCCAGTCATTCATCACGGAGTCGCGTGTAAATTCCGCCAGCGGTTGGCCCTGGCGCACCACATCCCCTTCCTGCACCAACAGTTTTTGCACGCGCAGCCCATTGGCTTCCGGGCTGATGATCGCCTCTTGCCAGGCCGCAACAGAGCCATTGGCCGTGACGGTGCGGGAAAGGGACTGTCTTGCCGGCGTTGTCAGGGTCACTGTCAGCGTCGGTTTATCTGCCGGTGGGGCAACCTTGTCCGCCGGCGTATCGCAGGCCGATAAGGCGGCGGCAATCGGCATCGCCAGCACGGCTGCATGCAGGCTCCGCAAAGACCAAAAGCGGGGACGCGTGTTTTTAGCTATCAGTTGTGTCATCGGGAGAACCCATAAGGTGAATGATTTGTCGAACCTGTCGCCAGCGGCGCGGCGATGTATTGCTCTGTATTGAATTTCAAACGAATACGGCGCTGTCCTGCAGCGGTTCAGCCTGGCGTTGAATCCTTGTTCGCTCTGACGAAGTGAACAAACGCCGTATCCACTTCCGCACTGTCGATCGCACGCGGCTATGATGCTCAGGCGGTTCAGCCTGCCAATCCGCCGCGCTTTCGCCGGGGTCGGTATCCACGCTCGATAGATCCAACGTCCAGGGAACAGAATGCTTGGTTGTGTGGCGGTTGATCCCGCTTCCATCGGCAGCGGTCTTGCCACGCTCGGCGACTTCCTTCTGAGCAGATTGAGACGCCCGGCGAGGGGGCGTTTGTATCGCCCGTTCGAAGGATTCAGGCAATGGCGCGCTTTGGGTAGAGAACGCGTGTTGTCGCCGGCAGGTACGCGATGCGTAATAGAGTGCCGCAGCCTCTGTCGCAACCAGTTTGCGGGCGTCATTCCATAACGCTTGAACGCACTCCAAATTTGCGCGCGCAACCGACGTTTGTGCTCCGCGCTCATTCTCCAAGTGACTGGGCTTGCCGGCCGGAGCGCGCAAGCGCCGGGCGCCGGATTCATTTCGGGCGGGGGGCCATGCATTCCACACAGACACATGCGCCGAGCCAGGCAGGGAGGCCCGCCATTTTGTTGGAACATGCTGGGTTCCTGACAAACGGTCTGATGCAGGTGCGGTTGCGCAAGCGCAGAGGATCAAAGACACGCTGAGAATAAGAGAAACGAATATGAGTCGGCGGAGCCTTGGATAGGCCCGTGTTCGCAGCATTTTTAGTTTTGAAACGGGTGGCATGATTGTCGTGTCTTTTTAATGCGTGAGTACGCACTCATTATATAATTAAAAAAAGAAGCTAGATGGCTGTATGAGCGTCAGGAAGCTCAATGGCTCGCATCATGGCTTCATAACCTGCGCGTTTGTAAATATCCAGCAGGTGAGGTTTTTGAACGGCCATATCGATAACGCCATTGGCCATTACCGTGCAAATCATGCCCTGAAACTCGCTCGACTGCGGTAAATCCAGCCCCTGGACCAACGGAATACCCAGTTGGGAAATATCACCGAACCGTACGCTTCTTTCCCTCTGTGCGCTGGATAACTTGCCGGAGACCATCAATTTGTTTCCTGTCGCATACGCGGCGGGATTGGCGAGCGCCCAGTCAATGTAGGCATCCCAGGCGGCCTGCATGTTATCTTTACCAGGCGAAACGTCCTGCAAGCTTTGCGTCAGCAGGCACTCCATTTCATCAAGCAGGTAATCGCAGACTGCGCTCAGCAGTACGTCCTTATTTTCAAAGTAGCGGAACAGCGTACCCTCCGAGACGCCAGCCTTCCTGGCGATGGCCGATGTGGGCGCCGCTAATCCTTGTTCGGCAAAAATGTCGGTGGCGGCCTGCAAGAGCGCCTGCTGCTTTTCTTCACTGCGGGGACGGGCCACTTTGCGGCTCCTTTAATAAGTGAGTAAATACTCATTATAAGACTGTAACGGAAGATGACAAGCTTTTTCCTGTAGGACAAAGTATCAACACGAGAGCCATTTTTCGTGCAGCGATGCGGATAATGCCGTCATGAAGGGCGTAATAAAACGTACGGCGAAGATCGTTCAGTGGGAAAGAACCGGGAGGGTGAGACAGCGTCCAGGTTGCCAAAACGCAGGCCCTGGAGACAAAAAAATCCACGCCGAAGCGTGGATTTTTCCGTTTCCGGCAGCGGAGAAAAGCGCTGCGGAGAGAGGCTTAGACGTTGAACAAGAAGTTCATTACGTCGCCGTCTTTGACGATGTAGTCTTTACCTTCGGAGCGCATTTTGCCGGCTTCTTTGGCGCCTTGCTCACCTTTGTAGGTGATGAAGTCGTCATAGGAGATGGTTTGGGCGCGGATAAAGCCTTTCTCGAAGTCGGTGTGGATCTTGCCGGCCGCCTGCGGGGCGGTGGCGCCCACCGGGATGGTCCAGGCGCGCACTTCTTTCACGCCGGCGGTGAAGTAGGTTTGCAGGTTCAGCAGTTCATAACCGGCGCGGATCACGCGGTTCAGGCCCGGCTCTTCCAGGCCCAGTTCGGCCATGAACTCGTCACGCTCTTCGTCTTCCAGCTCGGCGATGTCGGATTCCACGGCGGCGCACACGGCGACCACCACGGAGCCTTCGGCGTCGGCGATTTTACGCACGGTGTCCAGGTACGGGTTGTTCTCGAAGCCGTCTTCGTTGACGTTGGCGATGTACATGGTCGGCTTCAGCGTCAGGAAGCTCAGGTATTTGATCGCCGCCTTGTCTTCATCGGTCAGATCCAGCGCGCGCAGCATGCCGGCGTTTTCCAGGTGCGGCAGGCATTTCTCCAGCGCCGCCAGCTCGGCCTTGGCGTCTTTGTCGCCGCCTTTGGCTTTCTTCTGCACGCGGTGGATGGCGCGCTCGCAGGTGTCCAGGTCGGACAGCGCCAGCTCGGTGTTGATCACGTCGATGTCTTCGGCCGGATCGACCTTGTTGTTGACGTGGATGATGTTGTCGTTTTCGAAGCAGCGCACTACGTGGCCGATGGCTTCGGTTTCGCGGATGTTGGTCAGGAACTGGTTGCCCAGGCCTTCACCTTTGGACGCGCCTTTCACCAGGCCGGCGATGTCGACGAATTCCATGGTGGTCGGCAGAATGCGCTGCGGCTTGACGATCTCGGCCAGCTTATCCAGACGCGGATCGGGCATCGGCACCACACCGGTGTTCGGTTCAATGGTGCAGAACGGGAAGTTGGCTGCTTCAATGCCCGCTTTGGTCAACGCGTTGAACAGGGTGGATTTGCCTACGTTAGGCAGGCCGACGATACCGCATTTGAATCCCATGTTGTAATCACCTTAAATATCTTAACTATCAGCTGGTTAGGTTTAACCGACTGCATAAATGGCAAAATAATGCCGCCATTATACACGTAATGGGCGTTTATCTCGATCAGACTTGCTTGGCGGGGGCGAGTGCCGTACGGGCGACCGGTTTTTGATTGAGATTTGGATCACATTTACCCATACTGGCCGTTCCGATTAACCGACAGGAAACGCGCCGGATGTATTTCTTGCCTACGCCACCCTGAGCTATGCCCGCCTGCAGTCTGCCGCGCCTTGCGGTACCCCATACCCGCTACGCGGGGAGATGATGTCATCTGTCATAAGTGAATAATGCATGTTTAACCTGAGTAACGTCAGGATCGCGGACGTTAAAAATGAAGTCCTGGCGGGCTTTGTGGTGGCGGTTTCGATGATCCCCGAGGCGGTCGGCTTTTCGCTGGTCGCCGGTCTTTCGCCGATCGTCGGTTTGCATACCGCGTTTATTATCGGCCTGGTCACGGCGCTGTTCGGCGGCAAGCCGGGCATGGTTTCCGGCGCCGCCGGCTCCATTGTGGTGGTGCTGATGAGCCTGGCGGCGCAGTACGGTATGGGTTACGTGCTGTGGGCCACGCTGTTTGCCGGGGGGATCCAAATCCTGATCGGCGCCTTCCGGCTGGGCAAGTTCATTCGTCTGGTGCCGCTGCCGGCGATCCACGGCTTCGTCAACGGCCTGGCGATCGTCATCATGCTGGCGCAGCTGAAGATGATCGCCGGGCAGGGGCCGCTGATGTACGGCCTGGTAGCGCTGGCGATTGCGGTGGTGGTGCTGTTCCCGCGCCTGACCAAAGCCATTCCGTCTTCGCTGGCGGCGCTGCTGGTGGTCTCGGCATTGGCGATCGGCCTCAACCTGCACACGCTGCGGGTGGGCGATCTGGCGGACATTTCCGGCGCGCTGCCGCACTTCAGTTTGCCGACGGCGCCGTTTACCCTGGAGATGGTGCGGGTGGTGTTGCCCTATGCGGTGGTGATTGCCTTGGTCGGTTTGATCGAATCGCTGTTGACCATGACGGTGCTGGATGAAATGGGCGGCAAGAAGGGGAACGGTAACCGCGAAAGCATCGCGCAGGGCGCCGGTAACGCGGTGTGCGGCCTGTTCGGCTGTTTCGCCGGCTGCGCGATGATCGGCCAGTCGATCATCAACTTTACCTCGGGTGGGCGCGGGCGCCTCTCCGGCACGGTGGGCGCCATCCTGCTGATTTTGTTCGTGGTCAGCCTGTCGCGCTATATCGGCCTGCTGCCGGTGGCGGCGCTGGCCGGGGTCATGCTGGTGGTGTGTTACAACACCTTCGAATGGAGTTCGCTGCGCCGTTTGCGCCGTATGCCGAAGGCAGACGCGCTGGTGATGGTCGCCGTCACGTTGATCACCATCTTTACCGATCTGGCGGTGGCGGTGATCAGCGGGGTGATTATCTCGGCGCTGGTGTTCGCCTGGCAGCAGGCGCGCATCCGCGTGCGCCAGCGGCAGGTGACGGGCGACGTGGCGGTGTATCAACTGGATGGCCCGCTGTTCTTCGGCTCTGCCGCGGCTTTCGCCGAGCTGTTCGAGCCGCAAAGCGATCCGCAGAACGTGGTGCTGGATTTTGCCGGCACCCGGGTGATGGATTCCAGCGGCGTAGAGGCGATAGATAAGCTGACGGCGCGTTATCTGGCGGCCGGGAAAAGCATTCGGCTGCGCCACCTGAGCGGTGACTGCGTGCGCCTGCTCAAGCGCGCCGGGCCGTTTTGCAGCCATGAGCTGGACGATCCGCAGTATTACGTGGCGGAAGAGGGGTTCGCCGCCGATGACCGCCGCGTGAGCGAGGAGACCTTCAACCCACGCGGCTAGACGCCAGCAGCGGGCAGGGCGCCCGCTGCGGCAAGGTTCAGGCCTGCGCCTTGAAACTGTGCAGGCGCTGAACGGTTTTTTCCAGCCCGTCCTTCATCAGCATCTCGGTGCAGCGCAGCGACTCGTCGATCGCCTCGTCAATCATCTTCTGCTCGCTGGCAGGCGGCTTGCCGAGCACGAAGCCCACCACCTTGTTCTTGTCGCCCGGATGGCCGATGCCGATGCGCAGGCGGTAGAAGTTCGGGTTGTTGCCGAACTTGTTCTGGATGTCTTTCAGGCCGTTGTGGCCGCCGTTGCCGCCGCCGAGCTTGATTTTGGCCACGCCGGGCGGCAGATCCAGCTCGTCGTGCGCCACCAGGATCTCGTTGGGTTCGATGCGGTAGAAATTGGCCATCGCCAGCACCGCTTTGCCGCTCAGGTTCATGAAGGTGGTCGGCACCAGCAGGCGCACGTCGTTGCCCGCCAGGTTCAAACGGGCGGTGTAGCCAAAGAACTTGCTCTCTTCTTTCAACTGCTGATTGTGGCGCTGGGCCAGCAGATCGACGTACCAGGCGCCGGCGTTGTGGCGCGTCTGGGCGTATTCCGCGCCCGGGTTAGCCAGGCCGACTATCAATTTAATACTGCTCACTGAGTGATTCGCTATGATCAGGGTAATGGAAAGGGAGTTAGTCTACCTGTCGGGGCGGCGAATGACAAAATCCGATCTCCGCCGTCGTCGCAGGTAACAAAGACGAATGATTCATTAGCTGAATAATTCAATTTGTCCGCTAATTTTCAGCCGTGTGTTAAGAAGTGTCAATAATTCTTTACCATTTGTGATCGCCTCCGCAATCCCCTTGCCGCAGCAAGGGCTATACTTAACTTATCAAAGTGGGTTAACAAGTTGCAGCGTTATCCCGGTTGGCACATGGCAATCATGGAGGTGGCATATGAAACGTAGAAACGCGGACAGAATGGGCAACTTTTTTATGGGGCTGGGCCTGGTCGTGATGATCGGCGGCGTCGGATACTCCATTCTTGCTGAAGTATCGCAGTTCAATTTACCGCAATTTTTCGCCCACGGCGCCATCATGAGCATCTTCGTCGGCGCGCTGTTGTGGCTGGTGGGCGCGCGTATCGGCGGCCGCGAGCAGGTGGCGGATCGCTACTGGTGGGTAAAACACTTTGATAAACGGTGCCGCAACGATCAACATCGTTCGTCGCATTGATTAAAAAAGCAGAAGGGAAGCAAGAGCAGGGCAAGGGAACATCTGCCGTGCATTAAGGTTTGAGGTCATGTCGGACTACAAGTAGAAAACCCGTTGTTGCTCGCGCACCAACGGGTTTTTCTTTTTCTGCTGTCGGGCTCGCTATCTTTCCGGCGCAGTGGGCGCCGCACCGGAAAGACGACGAATCAATGCTCGAACATCGCAGAGATCGACTCTTCGTTGCTGATGCGGCGGATGGCTTCAGCCAGCATGCCGGACAGGGTCAGAGTGCGAACGTTTTTCAGTGCCTTGATTTCCGGCGACAGCGGAATGGTGTCGCAGACGATCACTTCATCAATCACCGAGTTCTTGATGTTGTCCACGGCGTTGCCGGAGAAGATCGGGTGCGTCGCGTAGGCGAATACGCGCTTGGCACCGCGTTCTTTCAACGCTTCAGCCGCTTTACACAAGGTGCCGCCGGTGTCGATCATGTCGTCGACCAGCACGCAATCGCGGCCTGCCACGTCACCGATGATGTGCATCACCTGAGAAACGTTCGCGCGCGGGCGACGTTTGTCGATGATGGCCATATCGGTGTCGTTCAGCAGTTTGGCGATAGCGCGGGCACGCACCACGCCGCCGATATCCGGAGAAACCACGATCGGGTTTTCCAGATTTTGCTGCAGCATGTCTTCCAGCAGGATCGGGCTGCCGAACACGTTGTCTACCGGTACGTCGAAGAAGCCTTGAATCTGCTCAGCATGCAGATCCACCGTCAGAACGCGGTCAACCCCTACGCTGGAGAGGAAATCGGCGACAACCTTGGCGGTGATTGGCACACGCGCGGAACGCACGCGGCGATCCTGGCGGGCATAGCCGAAGTAAGGGATAACGGCGGTAATACGACCTGCGGAGGCGCGACGCAGGGCGTCGACCATCACAACCAGTTCCATCAGGTTGTCGTTGGTCGGGGCACAGGTGGACTGGATGATGAAAATATCACCGCCGCGTACATTTTCGTTGATTTGCACGCTCACTTCGCCGTCGCTAAAACGACCTACAGCGGCGTCACCAAGGCTGGTGTACAAACGGTTGGCAATACGTTGTGCTAGTTCCGGGGTGGCGTTACCAGCAAAAAGCTTCATATCAGGCACGAGAAGAACCTCAGGCTTGCGTCCAGAGAAGATATTGTCATGCGACATCGCCAAGGGGCAGTCGGCGACGCCGGCGCAATATACATACGGGTATGTAAAACTAAAATTGAGACCGCAGGCAGCGCAGGGATAACAGGGCCAGGTGTGCATGACCCTGCGCAGCGAAACGTTGAGCTACGACTCAAACCGCCCGGAACGGATGCGATGTAGTGGGGAGACGTTAACGCCGCGCGCTACAAAACCACACAACCACTCCGGGGCTTGATTTAACACCTGACGGGCGGCGATTTCTGTGTCGAATTCAGCAAACACACAAGCACCTGTGCCAGTCAGGCGTGACGGGGCGTATTCTAACAGCCATGAAAGAAGCTGTTCAACCTCGCGAAAACGTTTTCTTGCGATCGGTTCGCAATCATTTGCGTACGGCGCCTGCAACAGCTCACTTAAGGAGCGAACCGGGGTGTTTCTTTTCAATTCGGCGTCGCCGAAGATAACCGGCGTCGGGATGCCGACGCCGGGATGCGCCACCAGATACCATTTTTCCTGCGGCTCGGCCGGCTGCAGGCGCTCGCCGATGCCTTCGGCGAAGGCGGCGTGGCCGCGCACGAACACCGGCACGTCGGCGCCGAGGCTGAGCCCCAGCTCTGCCAGTTGGTCGTCGCCAAGACCGCAGCGCCACAATTCGTTCAGCGCCACCAGCACGGTGGCGGCGTTGGAGGAACCGCCGCCCAAACCGCCGCCCATCGGCAGGCGTTTGTCGATGCTGATGTCGGCGCCACGCGGCGCGGTCTGCAGGCCGCGTTCATTGCAATAGCGTTGCAGCATGCGGGCGGCGCGCACGATCAGGTTCTGCTCGTCCGGCACGCCCTCGACCGGCGTCAGCAGGTGAATGCGGTCGTCCGGGCGCGGGTCAATGGTCAGGGTGTCGCCGTAGTCCAAAAACTGGAACAGCGTCTGCAGCAGGTGATAGCCGTCTTCACGACGGCCGGTGATGTACAAAAACAGGTTAAGTTTCGCGGGGGAGGGCCACTGACGGATCATTTGAGCGTCCAGTTATCCATCTTCAGCTTGATGCGCTGGTCGCCCTGCTGTAGCTCCAGACGGTTCGGCAGCGTCGGCTGCACGTCGTTGCTGTAGCCCTGGTAATCCACCTTCCAGGTCTGGCCGCCTTGCTGATAGGTCAGCTTGTTCAGGCGATATTGATCGTCCAGCGCAAAATCGCTGGCTTCGCCCGGCAGGCCGAGCATCCACTGGCGCAGGTTGTTCAGCGGGATCGCCATGCCGGTCAGCTTGCGGATCATCTCTTCCGGGTTGTCGCTGACGTAGCGTTTGCCCTGGTTGTCGGTCAGCTGCACCACGTTTTTCTGCACGTTGAGATCCATTTCCGTGCTGCCCAGTGGGTTGGTCAACAGCAGGCGGTAGCGTTCCGGCGAGAACTGCTGCCAGAAGAAGCGGGCGTAGACTTTTTTCTGATCAGACAAGTAGGCGAAGGAGCCGCGGGTCTGATAGGTGCTGAGCTGTTGCACCGCCTGCTCATGGGCGCGCCACTGCGGTGAGGTTGGGCTGGTGGCCGGGCCGGTCGGCTTGGTGGTGGTACAGGCGGCCAGCACCAGGCTGGCCAGCGGGATCAGACGGAGCAAACTAACTTTGCGTATTGGCATAACTTTCTCTTGTCCTTTTGTCCTTGCGGGCATGCGCGACGAAACCCGGATTCAGCGCTCACGCTAACGGGGCGGCGGCGACGCGTCAATTTTTTGCTGCATCGCGTTGAATCTTGCCGCTTTTGCCGGCGCAATGCCAACCCGGCGCGCGCGTCGGGGTCGCCATTAAGATTAACACAATCGGCCGAAGGCGGGGGAGGCGCGCCCGATAAGCGGTGCCGGAGTTGCGCAAACGCCGCCGCTGCGTACGCCGAATAGCGTGCGCGTTATCGCAAACTGCGCTAAAATTTAAGCAATTAACCTGCCCTATGACTATTTATCCTGCTGTATTTATTGCTTATTCATTAATTGATGTCATCTATGACAGCGATTGAACGGAAGATGCGGTTGTTACTTTTATTGATCCCGCGCATCAAGTAGAATGCCGTTCAACGAGAACCCGTACCAAGATAAGTATTACTCGAAGCAATGACCCTGCTGGCGTTAGGTATAAATCACAAAACCGCTCCGGTTTCTCTGCGTGAAAGGGTGACCTTCTCGCCAGAGTCCATCGATGAGGCGCTAACCAGCTTGCTCCAACAACCGTTGGTGCAGGGCGGCGTCGTGTTGTCCACCTGCAACCGCACCGAGCTGTACCTCAGCGTAGAGCAACAGGAACACATGCACGAGCAGCTGGTCGCCTGGCTGTGCGCGTATCACAACCTGCGCCCGGAAGAGGTGAAGAAAAGCCTGTACTGGCATCAGGGCAACGACGCGGTCAGCCATCTGATGCGGGTGGCCAGCGGGTTGGACTCTCTGGTGCTGGGCGAACCGCAGATCCTCGGCCAGGTGAAAAAGGCCTTCGCCGAGTCGCAACGCGGCCAGTCGCTGTCCGGCGAGCTGGAGCGGCTGTTCCAGAAATCCTTCTCCGTCGCCAAGCGCGTGCGCACCGAAACCGAAATCGGCGCCAGCGCGGTCTCCGTGGCTTTCGCCGCCTGTACGCTGGCGCGGCAGATCTTCGAATCGCTGGCCGATCTCAACGTCTTGCTGGTGGGCGCCGGTGAAACCATCGAGCTGGTGGCGCGCCACCTGCGCGAACACAAAGTGCGGCACATGATCATCGCCAACCGCACCCGCGAGCGCGCGCAGCTGCTGGCGGACGAGGTCGGCGCTGAGGTGATCACCCTGCCGGAGATCGACGAACGCCTGGCGGACGCCGACATCATCATCAGTTCCACCGCCAGCCCGCTGCCGATCATCGGCAAGGGGATGGTGGAGCGCGCGCTGAAGGCGCGCCGCAACCAGCCGATGCTGCTGGTGGATATCGCCGTACCGCGCGATATCGAGCCGGAGGTCGGCAAACTGGCCAACGCCTATCTGTACAGCGTGGACGATCTGCACGCCATCATTCAAAGCAACCTGGCGCAGCGCAAAGCGGCGGCGGTGCAGGCGGAGTCGATCGTGCAGCAGGAAAGCACCAACTTCATGGCCTGGCTGCGTTCGCAGGGCGCGGTGGAAACCATCCGCGACTACCGTTCGCAGGCCGACCAGATCCGCGCAGAAATGGAGGCCAAAGCGCTGGCCGCCATCGCGCAGGGCGCCAACGTGGAGCAGGTTATTCACGAGCTGGCCCATAAACTGACCAACCGTCTTATTCATGCCCCCACCAAATCCCTCCAGCAGGCCGCCGGCGACGGCGACGTGGAGCGGTTGCAGTTATTACGCGACAGCCTCGGGCTGGATCAGCATTAGTTTTCTCTATTAACAGGGTTTATTACCACGCATGAAGCCTTCTATTGTTGCCAAACTGGAAGCGTTACAAGAGCGCCATGAAGAAGTGCAGGCGCTGCTCGGCGATGCCGGCGTCATCGCCGACCAAGACCGGTTCCGCGCGCTGTCGCGAGAATACGCGCAGCTGACCGACGTCAGCCGCTGCTTCCTGGAATGGCGTCAGGTGCAGGAGGATCTGGAGACGGCGGAAATGATGCTGGACGATCCGGAGATGCGCGAGATGGCGCAGGAAGAGCTGAAACAGGCGCGGGCGAGCAGCGAAGAGCTGGAACAGCAGCTGCAGGTGTTGCTGCTGCCGAAAGATCCGGATGATGAGCGCAGCTGCTTCCTCGAAGTGCGCGCCGGCACCGGCGGCGATGAGGCGGCGATCTTCGCCGGCGATCTGTTCCGCATGTACAGCCGTTACGCCGAAGGCCGCCGCTGGCGCGTCGAGGTGATGAGCGCCAACGAAGGCGAGCACGGCGGCTTCAAAGAAGTGATCGCCAAAGTTTCCGGCGACGGCGTGTACGGCCAGCTGAAGTTTGAATCCGGCGGCCATCGCGTGCAGCGCGTGCCGGAAACCGAATCCCAGGGGCGCATCCACACCTCCGCCTGCACCGTGGCGGTGATGCCGGAAGTGCCGGAAGCCGAGCTGCCGGACATCAACCCGGGCGATCTGAAAATCGACACCTTCCGCTCCTCCGGCGCCGGCGGCCAGCACGTTAACACCACCGACTCGGCGATCCGCATTACCCACCTGCCGACCGGCATCGTGGTGGAGTGCCAGGACGAACGTTCACAGCACAAAAACAAAGCCAAGGCGATGTCGGTGCTGGGCGCGCGCATTCGCGCCGCCGAGATGGCCAAGCGCCAGCAAGCCGAGGCGTCCACTCGCCGCAACCTGCTGGGCAGCGGCGATCGTTCCGATCGCAACCGCACCTACAACTTCCCGCAGGGGCGGGTGACCGACCACCGCATCAACCTGACGCTTTACCGCCTGGACGAAGTGATGGAAGGCAAACTGGACATGCTGATCCAGCCGATCGTGCAGGAGTATCAGGCCGATCAGCTGGCTGCGCTGTCCGCCGAGCAAGAGTGATGGATTATCAACACTGGCTGAAAGCCGCCGCCGCGCGTTTGACCCACAGCGACAGCGCCCGGCGCGACGCGGAAATCCTGTTGGGTTTCGTGACCGGCAAGGCCAGAACCTTCCTGATGGCGTTCGGGGAAACCCTGCTGACGCCGCCGCAGCAACAGCAGCTGGAGACGCTGCTGGCGCGCCGCGAACGCGGTGAGCCGGTGGCCTATCTGGTGGGCGAGCGCGAGTTTTGGTCGCTGCCGCTGTCGGTCTCGCCCGCGACGCTGATCCCGCGCCCGGATACCGAATGCCTGGTGGAACTGGCGCTGACACGCCTGCCGCCGCAACCCTGCCACTTCCTCGATCTCGGCACCGGCACCGGCGCCATCGCGCTGGCGCTGGCCAGCGAGCGCCCGGATTGTTCGGCAATCGGCGTCGATGTGCAGCCGGACGCGGTCGCGCTGGCGCAGCACAATGCGCACAAGCTGAAGATCGACAACGTTCGATTTTTACAGGGCAGCTGGTTTGCGCCCGTGGCCGGGCAACGCTTTGCGCTGATCGCCAGCAATCCGCCCTATATCGACGCCGCCGATCCGCATTTGTCGCAGGGCGACGTGCGCTTCGAGCCGGGCAGCGCGCTGGTGGCCGCCGAGCACGGGCTGGCCGATCTGGCCGCCATCGTGCGCCAGGCGCCGCACTATCTGCAGCCACAGGGCTGGCTGCTGTTGGAACATGGCTGGCAGCAGGGTGAGAGCGTGCGCGCGCTGCTGCAGGCCGCCGGATTTTCCGCTGTCGCCACCCACCGTGATTACGGCGACAACGATCGTGTGACGCTCGGCCAATGGCCGGGATAAGCGCCCCTCATAATAACGACGTCCGGGCCATCTAAGGGAGCATCATGACTGCATACACCGCGTTGAAACATTTCCATTTGCTGACGGTCGCCATCAGTATTACCTTGTTTGTGCTGCGTTTTTACTGGCAGTGGCGCCGCTCGCCGATCGTGGGGCGCCGCTGGGTCAAGATAGCGCCGCACCTGAACGACACGCTGCTGTTCGTCAGCGGCATCGCGCTGGTGGTGACGTTCGGGTTTTATCCGCTGCTGGGTATGGACTCATGGCTGACCGAGAAGCTGTTTGGCGTTATTATCTATATCCTGCTTGGCTACGTCGCATTGGGCAAGAAGACCAAAAGTCAGCGGCTGCGAACCGTGGCGTTCGTGCTGGCGTTGGGCTGTCTGTATCTGATAATTAAACTTGCCACGACGAAAATACCGTTTCTGATGGGATACCTATGAGTAGCATTGCTGATTTTGAATTTAACACCTCGCCGCTGAGCGAAGGGGTGATCCTGGTGTCGCAGTCGGTAAGGCGTGATTTCCCCGCCGCCGACGTGGAGCGCAAGCTGCAACAGCTGGTGGACGAAGCGCGCGCGGCGGTGCCGGCCGACATCACACAGGAGCAGCAACTGGATGCGCTCATCGAACTGTTCTACAAAACCTGGGGATTCGGCGGCGCCAGCGGCGTCTATCGCCTGTCGGACGCCATCTGGCTGGATAAGGTGCTGGAGGGGCGGCAGGGCACGCCGGTTTCGCTCGGCACCATCTTCCTGCATATCGCCAACGCGCTGGATTTGCCGCTGCTGCCGGTGATTTTCCCCACTCAGCTGATCCTGCGCGCCGATTGGCTGGATGAAGAGCTGTGGCTGATCAACCCGCTGAACGGCGAAACCCTGAGCGAACACCAGCTGGAAGTGTGGATCAAGGGCAACCTGGGGCTGGGCGCCGAGCTGGAAGACGACGATCTCGACGAATCCGAGAACATCATGGTGGTGCGCAAGATGCTGGATACGCTGAAGGCCGCCCTGATGGAAGAAAAGCAGCTGGAAATGGCGCTGCGCACCAGCGAAACGGTGCTGTGCTTCGATCCGGAAGATCCGTACGAGATCCGCGATCGTGGGCTGATTTACGCCCAGCTGGAGTGCAACCATATCGCGATTTCCGATCTCAACTATTTTGTCGAGCAGTGTCCTGAAGACCCGGTCAGCGAAGTGATCAAAGTGCAGATCCATTCGATTGAGCCGAAACAGGTGACGCTGCATTAATTCAATGACTCCGTGCAGTTTGCAAGGCGACGGTTACAACCTTAACAAAGGCGAAAGCATGAAACAGAAAGTGGTTAGCATTGGCGACATCGACGTAGCAAACGACCTGCCGTTTGTGCTGTTTGGCGGTATGAACGTGCTGGAATCGCGCGATCTGGCGATGAGCATCTGCGAGCACTACGTCACCGTGACGCAAAAACTGGGCATTCCTTACGTTTTCAAAGCCTCTTTCGACAAAGCCAACCGTTCTTCCATCCACTCGTACCGTGGTCCGGGCCTGGAAGAAGGGATGAAGATCTTCGAAGAGCTGAAGAAAACCTTCGGCGTGAAAATCATCACCGACGTTCACGAAGCGGCGCAGGCGCAGCCGGTTTCCGAAGTGGTTGACGTGATCCAACTGCCGGCCTTCCTGGCGCGTCAGACCGATCTGGTGGAAGCGATGGCGAAAACCGGCGCGGTAATCAACGTCAAGAAGCCACAGTTCGTCAGCCCGGGACAGATGGGCAACATCGTCGACAAATTCAAAGAAGGTGGCAACGACCAGGTGATCCTGTGCGATCGCGGCAGCAACTTTGGTTATGACAACCTGGTGGTCGACATGCTGGGCATCAACGTGATGAAGAACGTGACCGGCGGCCATCCGGTAATCTTCGACGTGACCCACGCGCTGCAGACCCGCGATCCGTTCGGCGCCGCGTCCGGCGGCCGTCGCGCTCAAGTGGCCGAGCTGGCGCGCGCCGGCATGGCGGTTGGCCTGGCAGGGCTGTTCCTCGAAGCGCACCCGGATCCGAACAACGCCAAGTGCGACGGCCCGTCCGCGCTGCCGCTGGACAAGCTGGAGCCGTTCCTGGCGCAGATGAAAGCCATCGACGACCTGGTGAAGAGCTTCCCGGAGCTGGATACCAGCAACTAAGCGCTCATCGCCAAAAAAAAGCCCGACTTGTCGGGCTTTTTTACGTTTAGGCGCCGGTAGCCGCCAGCGCTTCCGGCAGCGTCGGGTAGAACTGCAGCCGGCCCTCGATCGGCTGCACCCGCGCGCGCGCCAGGGTTTTCAGCGGCTGGAACGGCACGTCGGTGATCACCAGCTTTTTATCCGCCGGCAGCGCGTCGATAAAGCGACGCAGGGCGCTCAGGCCGCCGGCGTCGAGCACCGGCACCGCATCCCATTGCAGCACGATCGTCCGATAGCCCTCGCTGCGCGCCAGCAGTTCGGTAAAGATGCGCTCGGCGGCGGCGAAGAACAGCGGGCCGTTCACTCGCAGCACCAGGCGGCCATCGTCGGCGCTCAGTTCGCTTAGCCGCGTCATGCGGGCGATACGGCGCATAAACAGCAGCGACGCCAGCACGATGCCTACGGTAATGGCGATCACCATGTCGAACAGCACCGTCAGCGACATGCACAGCAGCAGCACCAAAATATCGTCCTTTGGCGCCCGGCGCAGCAGGTAAACCACCTTGTGGGCCTCACTCATGTTCCAGGCGACCATCAACAGCAGCGCCGCCATCGCCGCCAGCGGCAGATAAGAGAGCCACGGCGCCAGGACCAGCAGCGCCAGCAGCACCAGCAGCGCGTGGATGATGGCGGATACCGGCGAGGTGGCGCCGGCGCGCACGTTGGCGGCCGAACGGGCAATCGCGGCGGTCGCGGTGATGCCGCCGAAGAACGGCGCGATGATGTTGCCCGCGCCCTGGCCGATCAGTTCGCTGTTCGAGTTATGCTTCTTGCCGGTCATGCCGTCGAGCACCACCGCGCACAGCAGCGATTCAATCGCCCCGAGCATCGCCATCGAAAACGCCGCCGGCAGCAGGGCGGAGACGGTTTGCCAACTGAGGCTGAACGGTTGCCCGCCGCCGCCCGGCAGATCCCAGGGCAGCAGCAGCTGCGGCAAGATAGGCGGGATGCCCTGGCCGCTGCTGCCGTCGGCCAGCAGGTAGCTGAAACGAGAGCCGATGGTCGCCACCGGGTGGTCAAACAGCGTCAGCAGCCCCATCAGCGCGGTGCCCGCCAGCAGCGCCGGCAGGTGGCCGGGCACCCGCAGGCCGAGCTTGGGCCAGAAGATCAGGATCAGCAGCGTCACGGCGCCGATCAGGGTATCGCCGAGATCCAGCGTTGGCAGCGCCTGCAGCAGGGCGTACAGCTTGCCAACGTAATTTTCCGGCGTGTGCGCCAGCTGCAGGCCGAAAAAGTCCTTGATCTGCATGGTGGCGATGGTGATGGCAATGCCGGAGGTAAAGCCCAGCGTCACCGGCAGCGGAATGTATTCGATCAGCCGGCCAAAGCGCGCCAGCCCCATCAGCAGCAAAAATACCCCGGAGATCAGCGTGGCGACCAGCAAGCCGGCCAGGCCAAACTGCTGCGAGACCGGATAGAGGATCACCACGAAGGCGGCGGTGGGGCCGGAGACGCTGTAGCGCGAACCGCCGCTGACGGCGATGACGATGCCGGCGATGGCGGCGGTATACAGGCCGTACTGCGGCGGCACGCCGCTGGCGATCGCCAGCGCCATCGCCAGCGGAATGGCGATAATGCCGACCGTCACCCCGGCGATAGCGTCTTTCAGCAACCGCGCCAGACTATAAGGTTCCCGCCAGCAGGCGTCTATCAGCGCGCTGAAGGGGCGAATTTTGTTTATTTCATGCGTTTTCATCTACGGTGCGTACCAAATCTTCAAAAGTGAAAGGAATGGCGGGCCCGATGAGGTCCGTCTTGTCACGTGACAGATACCATACGCCTTTTGTTCAGCGGATTACCAGACCTGTGTCAATTTGGCACAGGAAATCAGAGAGTCGTCGTTTTATCCGGCGCTAAATGCCGTTAATAGGTAAGTCAGCCGCAGATTCTGCGGCTGAAAAAGAAAGGAATAATCAAGGTTTTGGCGGTTAGTGCAGAGCGGGTAGGGATAAGCCGAGAAAGTGGGCTAAAGTGCTTACCAATAGCTGGTGATCTTCCTTCTGCGGCGCGCCGGAAATGCTGATGCTGCCGACGCAGCCGAGGCCGGTCAGGGTGAGCGGGAAGGCGCCGCCGTGCACCGAATAGTCGCGCACGCTCAGCCCGTAGCGCTCCTCCAGCGACGTTTGCCGCTGCTGCAGACGCAGGCCGATGGCGTACGAACTTTTGTGAAAATGGTTCACCAGATTGCGCTTGCGCCGCACCCAGTCGGCGATATCCGGCGTGGCGCCCGGCATGGCGTAATAAAACAGCGTTTGCCCGGCCAGTTGGATCTCGATGGCGATGCTCAGGCCACGTCGCTCGGCGGCGGTTTTCAGCGCCGCGCCCAGTTCCCAGGCGGTGGCGGCGTCAAAATGGGTAAAGGCCAGCGTCGCTTCCTGTTCACTGAGCGCCTGCAGTTCATCGTCGATATTCATGCGTTTCTCCCCCGATATACAAAGGACAGAGTAGCCTGAAGCGTGCGTCGTGAGATAGACGGCTTGGCGATAAGATAGAACTGCTACTCTATTAATAGACCGTGTAACATGGCCGCCGCTGAAGCGGAAACGACAGGGATGCGTTATTCAACGTCTGCATATTACCCCCCTGGCGACACCGAGGAGCGCGCTGACTATCTATGACTTACATTGCGTCCATTTCCACCCTTTACAGCGACGCTTGCATTACCTACGCCACGCTGTCGGTAAGCTATTTCGTTCTCAGCAAGAGTGCCCCATTTTCCTACCGTTCCGCACTGTGGAAGCGCGTCGTTTTCGGCCTGTTGGCCGGAGTGGCGGTGCTGTATTTGAGTCAGGATCGGCTGGAGCTGACCGATAAGGTGCATTACAGCTTTGCGATGATCCCGATGATATTGGTGATGTTCTTCGGCGGTGCCGTCAGCGGGCTGGTGAGTTTTCTGTTCGCCATGGCGCTGACCGGCGGCTTCACCGTCGATAACCTGTTCATCGCTTCAATCATTGCGCCGCTGCTGCTGTCACGGGTGTGGCTGAAGAAATCCCATCGGACGTTTTACCTGACGATCGGCATCATCGCGCTGTATCGCATCGCGGTGGTGTGGCTGCTGGTGGACCTGAGCGGGCTGTGGCCGGATGTGTTGCTGTACCAGGCGGTTTCCGCGCTCTGCCTGGCGATTTGCTATCATGCGCTGAATTTCAAAGAGCGACATATCTACGCCTATTTCGCGATGCGCGCGCGCGCCACGACCGATAGCCTGACCCACATCAACAACCGCGCCAGCGTCGATTATCAGCTGATGCTGCAGCGTGCCGAGCGCCGCCCGTGCGGGTTGATGATCCTCGATTTGGATAATTTCAAAAGCATCAATGATACCTACGGTCATCCGGCCGGCGACGTGCTGCTGGCCAGCGTCGGTCGGCTGCTGCAAAACAGCGTGCGTAACGAGGACTTCGTCGGGCGCTACGGTGGCGAGGAGTTTATGGTGATCACCGCCAGCTACGATCCGCAGATCATCGGCGGAGTGGCGGAGCGCATTCGCAGCGCGGTGGAAAGCTCGACGTTTTTGCTGAATGCGCACGACGAAGCGCACATCACGCTGTCGATCGGCGTGTCGCTGTATCTGCCCGGCATGACGCTGGACAAGGCGATCGCCATGACCGACGAGGCCTTGTATGAGGCGAAGCGCAGCGGCAAAAACCGGGTGGTGACCAGCCGCGTGATGCAGCTGGCGCCGCTGGGGGCCGGTTTTCCGCGCGAATAAGCCGCCTCCCGCCGTGCAGGCGGGAAGCGTTGGTTCAGGCCGCCAGCGTGTGTTCGCGGAACGCGTTCAGCAGCTCTTCGGTGAACGTCAGGCGTTTCTGGCGATCGGCCAGATCGAGCGTGAACTTCAGCTTGCTCGGGCCATCCAGGCGGTAAACCTGCGGATTGCCCTGCAACAGGCCGATCAGATAACCCGGGTCGACGCGGTTGTTGTCGCCGAACTCGATAAAGCCGCCGCGCTCGTTGCTCTCGATGCGTTTGATCCCCAGCTTCTGCGCATGAAGCCGCAGCGCTGCGCACTGCAACAGGTTACGCGCCGCGTCCGGCAGTTGACCGAAGCGGTCGATCAGCTCGACCTTCAGCTCATCCAACTCACCGTCGTTCTTCGCGCTGGCGATGCGCTTATACAGCGACAGGCGGGTATTGACGTCGGGAATGAAATCTTCCGGCAGCAGCGCCGGCATGCGCAGCTCCACCTCGGTCTGGCTGTTGGTAAGATCTTCCAGCGACGGTTCGCGGCCGTTTTTCAACGCGTCGACGGCGCTTTCCAGCAGCTCCATGTAGAGCGAGAAGCCGACGGTGGTCATCTGGCCGCTCTGGTCTTCGCCCAGCAGCTCACCGGCGCCGCGGATCTCCAGATCGTGGGTCGCCAGCGCAAAACCGGCGCCGAGGTCTTCAAGCGAGGCGATGGCCTCGAGCCGTTTATGGGCGTCGGTGCCCATGGCTTTCGGGTTTGGCGTCAGCAGATAGGCGTAAGCCTGGTGGTGCGAACGCCCGACGCGGCCGCGCAATTGATGCAGCTGCGCCAGGCCGAAGCGATCGGCCCGCTCGATGATGATGGTGTTGGCGCTGGGGATATCGATGCCGGTTTCGATGATGGTGGTGCACACCAGCACGTTGAAGCGCTGGTGGTGGAAATCGTTCATCACCCGTTCCAGATCGCGTTCGCGCATCTGGCCGTGGCCGATGGCGATGCGCGCTTCCGGCACCAGCTCAGCCAGACGCTGCGCCGCTTTCTCGATGTTTTCCACGTCGTTGTAAAGGTAGTAAACCTGGCCGCCGCGCAGCACTTCGCGCAGGATCGCCTCGCGCACCACCAGGCTGTCGTATTCGCGCACGAAGGTCTTCACCGCCAGGCGGCGTGCCGGCGGAGTGGCGATGATCGACAGATCGCGCATGCCGCTCATCGCCATGTTCAGCGTCCGCGGGATTGGCGTGGCGGTCAGCGTCAGGATATCGACATCGGCGCGCATCGCCTTGATGCGCTCCTTGTGGCGCACGCCAAAGCGGTGCTCTTCATCGACGATCAGCAGCCCCAGGTCTTTCCAGCGCAGATCGCTCTGCAGCAGTTTGTGGGTGCCGATGATGATGTCCACTTTGCCTTCGGCCGCGTCGTCCAGCACCTGTTGCTGCTCTTTGGCGCTGCGGAAGCGCGACATCATCTCGATGCGGATCGGCCAGGTGGCGAAGCGATCGCGGAAGTTGTCGAAGTGTTGCTGCGCCAGCAGCGTCGTCGGCACCAGCACCGCCACCTGCTTGCCGTTTTCCACCGCCAGGAAGGCGGCGCGCATCGCCACTTCGGTTTTGCCGAAGCCGACGTCGCCGCACACCAGGCGGTCCATCGCCAGCGGCTGGCACATGTCGCTCAGCACCGCATTGATCGCCTGTTCCTGATCTGGCGTGGTTTCGAACGGGAAGCTCTGGCAGAACAGCTGGTACTGCTCGCGGTTGTGTTTGAAGGCGAAACCGGCCTTGGCGGCGCGCTGGGCGTAAATATCCAGCAGCTCGGCCGCCACGTCGCGCACCCGCTCGGCGGCTTTCTGCCGCGCGCGCGTCCAGGCGTCGCCGCCCAGTTTGTGCAGCGGTGCGTTTTCGTCCGCGCCGCCGGCGTAGCGGCTGATCAGGTGCAGCGAAGAAACCGGCACGTACAGCTTGTCCTCACCGGCGTAGGAGAGGATCAGGTATTCGGCCTTGATGCCGCCGGCTTCCAGCGTGGTCAGGCCGACATAGCGGCCAACGCCGTGCTCCAGGTGCACCACCGGCTGGCCGGGATGCAGTTCCGCCAGGTTGCGGATCAGGGTATCGGTGTTGATGGTGCGCCGGTTGTCCTGCCGGCGGCGGCTGACGCGCTCGCCGAGCAGATCGCTTTCGCAGATCAGCGCCCGCTGGCGCAGGCCGTCGAGGAAGCCGTGTTCGGCGGCGCCGACCATCATGTAACGGCCCGCCGTTTCCGCCTGATCGAGGCGCTGAATCAGCGCCGGCGCCAGCTTGATGCGGCCGAGCAGATCCTGCAGCGTTTCACGCCGCCCCCCGCTCTCGACGGAGAAAATCACGCTGCCGTCGAAGCCTTCGATAAAGCGCCGCAGGTTATCCAGCGGGGATTTATGCTGCGCCTGCACCGCCAGATCGGGCAGGGCATGGTAGTCCAGATTGGTATTGCCGGCCTTGGCCGGCAGCTCATCGGTTTTCAGCGCGATGCGCGGCCAGGCCTTCAGCTCGCCGAACAGCGCGTCGACGCGCAGCCACAGCGTATCCGGCGCCAGCAGCGGGCGCATCGGATCGACGCGGCGGCTTTCGTAACGCTGGTTGACGTCCTGCCAGAAGCGCTCGGCGGCGCCCTCCAGATCGCCGGTGTTGACGATCAGCGTATTGGCCGGCAGGTAGCTGAACAGCGACGGCAGCGGCTGGCTGAAGAACAGCGGCTGCCAGTATTCGATGCCGGCCGGCCAGGCGCTTTTGCTGACCTGCTGATAGATGTGCTCGGCGTCGCGACGCACCTCAAACTGCTCGCGCCACTGGCTGCGGAACAGCTCGATGGCGTTTTTGTCGGTAGGGAACTCGTGGGCCGGCAACAGATTGATGGCCTCGACTTCGCTCAGCGTGCGCTGGGTGTCGACGTCGAAGATGCGCAGGCTGTCTATCTCGTCATCGAAGAAGTCGATGCGGTAAGGCTCATCGCTGCCCATTGGATACAGGTCGAGCAGCGCGCCGCGGGTGGCGAATTCGCCGTGCTCCATCACCTGATCGACGCTGCGGTAGCCGGCCTGTTCCAGCTGCGCGCGCAGCTTGTCGCGCGACAGGCGCTGGCCTTTTTTCATCACCAGCGCATGGCCGTGCAGGAATTCGTGCGGGCAGACGCGTTGCATCAGGGTATTGACCGGCAGAATGATCACGCCGCGCGCCATGGTCGGCAGGTGATACAGGCTCGACAAACGGTCGGAGATGATTTCCTGGTGCGGCGAGAAGCTGTCGTACGGCAGGGTTTCCCAGTCGGACAGGGTGGTCACCATCTGATCGGTGAACTGTTGGATCTCGTCGCGCAGCCGCAGGGCGTTTTGCATGTCCGGCGCGATCAGCATCACTGGGCCAGGGTGACGCTCGACGATCTCGGCGCACTCCACGGCGCAGGCCGCGCCGGTCAGTTGCCCCAGCTGGCGGAGATCGCCCGCGCGATCGGGCAGAGAATAACGGGGGGATGAGGAACGGTTACGGCTATCGGAAGTGCTCATTCAGGTATCTTTAATCAATGTGTTGGATGGCGTCCCGGCACGGATAACCCAGCGCCTTTATGCTGTTTATAGTAGCCCAGCGGCCGGCAAACTGACACAGCAAAAAGCGCTGCCCATCAATTTTCTGCCGGTTATTTAACCGGTTAATGCCGTCTGTTTTTTGCGGCTGAGGATAAATAACGCGCGAAGCTGCCGCCATCTCCCTCTTCGCCGCCACGCAATAAAAGGCCCTCGGGTGTTCCCTAAACGAGGGAGAGCCTTTATTATCCATGATCACTTTGCTTAAGCCACGGCTATCAAACGGATTTCATGTATCAACCTGTCGCGTTATTCATTGGCCTGCGCTACATGCGCGGGCGAGCCTCAGACCGCTTCGGGCGGTTTGTTTCCTGGCTTTCCACCATCGGCATTACGCTGGGGGTGATGGCGTTGGTCACCGTGCTGTCGGTGATGAACGGTTTCGAAAAGGATCTGGAGAACAACATTCTCGGCCTGATGCCGCAGGCGTTGGTCACCAGTCCGCAAGGATCGGTCAACCCGCAGCAGCTGCCGGCCTCCGAGGTGCAGAAGCTGCAGGGCGTCACGCGCGTTGCGCCGCTGACCACCGGTGACGTGGTGCTGCAAAGCGCTCGCAGCGTGGCGGTCGGGGTGATGCTCGGCGTGAATCCCGACGAGGCCGATCCGCTGACCCCGTATCTGGTCAACGTCAAGCAGCAACAGCTGCAGCCGGGCCAATACAACATCATCATCGGCGAACAGCTGGCGGGGCAACTCGGCGTCAAGCGCGGCGATTCGCTGCGCGTGATGGTGCCGAGCGCCAGCCAGTTCACGCCGATGGGCCGCATTCCCAGCCAGCGTTTGTTCACCCTCATCGGCACCTTCCACGCCAACAGCGAGGTGGACGGCTATCAGCTGTTGGTCAACCAACAGGATGCTTCGCGCCTGATGCGCTACCCGGCCGGCAACATCACCGGCTGGCGTCTGTTCCTGCAACAGCCGCTGGCGGTCGATACCCTCAGCCAGCAGTCGCTGCCGGCGGGCACCGTCTGGAAAGACTGGCGCGATCGCAAGGGCGAGCTGTTCCAGGCGGTGCGCATGGAGAAGAACATGATGGGGCTGCTGCTCAGCCTGATCGTGGCGGTGGCGGCGTTTAACATCATTACCTCGCTCGGCCTGCTGGTGATGGAGAAGCAGGGCGAGGTCGCCATTCTGCAGACTCAAGGGCTGACCCGCCGCCAGATCATGTCGGTATTTATGGTGCAGGGCGCCAGTGCCGGCATCATCGGTTCACTGCTCGGCACGCTGCTCGGCGTGCTGCTGGCCACCAACCTGAACAACCTGATGCCGATCCTCGGCGCATTGATCGACGGCGCTTCGCTGCCGGTGGCGGTCGATCCGCTGCAGGTGACGATCATCGCCGTGGTGGCGATGGCGGTTTCCCTGTTGTCCACGCTCTATCCTTCATGGCGCGCTGCCGCCGTACAACCCGCTGAGGCTTTACGTTATGAGTAACCATCTTTTGCTGCAGTGTGACAACCTGTGCAAGACCTATCAGGAAGGCAACCTGCACACCGACGTGCTGCGCAACGTCAGCTTTGCCATGCAGCAGGGCGAGATGATGGCGATCGTCGGCAGCTCGGGTTCCGGCAAGAGCACCCTGCTGCACCTGCTGGGCGGGCTGGACTCGCCGACCTCCGGCGAGGTGATCTTCAAGGGCGAATCGCTGAACGCCATGTCTTCGGCGGCCAAGGCTGAGCTGCGCAACCGCCAGCTGGGCTTCATCTATCAGTTCCACCACCTGTTGCCGGACTTCACCGCGCTGGAAAACGCCGCCATGCCGCTCTTGATCGGCGGCGCCAAACCGGCGCAGGCGCAGGAGAAAGCGCGGGAGATGCTGGCGGCGGTCGGGCTGGAAAAGCGCAGCAAACACCGTCCGTCCGAGCTTTCCGGCGGCGAGCGTCAGCGCGTGGCGATCGCGCGCGCGCTGGTCAATAACCCGGCGCTGGTGCTGGCGGACGAACCGACCGGCAACCTCGACAAGCGCACCGCGGACAGCATCTTCGATCTGCTCGGCGAGCTGAACGTGCGTCAGGGCACCGCTTTCCTGGTGGTAACGCACGATCTGCAGCTGGCCAAGCGCTTGAGCCGCCAGTTGGAAATGGCCGACGGCCACCTGCAGGCGCAGCTGACCCTGATGGGGGCCGAGTAATGGCGGGAGCCTCACTGTCCTTCCTGACGGCCCTGCGTTTCAGCCGCGGCCGTAAACGCGGCGGCATGGTGTCGCTGATCTCGGTCATCTCCACCATTGGCATCGCGCTGGGGGTGGCGGTGCTGATCGTCGGTCTGAGCGCGATGAACGGCTTTGAGCGCGAGCTGAAGAACCGCATTCTGGCGGTGGTGCCGCACGGCGAGCTCGAGCCGGTCAATCAGCCGTTCAGCGGCTGGCCGTCGATTCTGCAGCGGGTGGAAAAGGTGCCGGGCATCTTGGCCGCCGCGCCGTACATCAACTTTACCGGCCTGATGGAAAACGGCGCGCAGCTGCGCGCGGTGGAAGTCAAAGGCGTGGATCCGCAGCAGGAGAGCCGACTGAGCGCGCTGCCGCAGTATGTGCAGGGCGACGCCTGGGCCAACTTCAAGCCCGGCGAGCAGCAGGTGATCCTCGGCAAGGGCGTGGCCGACGCGCTGGGCGTCAAGCAGGGCGCCTATGTCACGGTGATGATCCCCAACAGCGACCCTGAGATGAAGCTGCTGCAGCCGAAGCGCATTCGCCTGCACGTGACCGGCATTTTGCAGCTCAGCGGCCAGCTCGATCACAGCCTGGCGCTGGTGCCGCTGGCCGATGCGCAGCAGTATCTCGACATGGGTGACAGCGTCACGGGCATCGCTCTCAAGATGAACGACGTGTTCGCCGCCAACAAGCTGGTGCGCGACGCCGGCGAAGTGACCAACGCTTACATCTATATCAAGAGCTGGATCGGCAAGTACGGCTACATGTACCGCGACATCCAGATGATCCGCGCCATCATGTACCTGGCGATGGTGCTGGTGATCGGCGTGGCCTGCTTCAACATCGTCTCCACGCTGGTGATGGCGGTGAAAGACAAAAGCGCCGACATCGCGGTGCTGCGCACCCTGGGCGCCAAAGACGGCTTTATCCGCGCCATTTTCATCTGGTATGGGCTGCTGGCCGGGTTGCTGGGCAGCCTGAGCGGCGTGGTGATCGGGGTGATCGCCTCGCTGCAGCTGACCAACATCATCCGGGGCATCGAGAAACTGGTCGGCCACTCCTTCCTGTCGGGCGATATTTACTTCATCGACTTCCTGCCTTCCGAGCTGCACTGGCTGGATGTGCTGATCGTGCTGGCGACCGCCATCGTGCTGAGCCTGTTGGCCAGTTGGTATCCGGCGAGGCGCGCCAGCCGCATCGATCCGGCGCGGGTGCTGAGCGGACAATAAAACCCACGGGGAGGCAGCGATGCCGCCCCGTTTTTTTAGCCTGGGGATGGGTTATGTACTACGGTTTCGATATGGGCGGCACCAAGATTGAGCTGGGGGTGTTCGACGACAGCCTGCAGCGCATTTGGCAAAAGCGGGTGCCGACGCCGCGCGACGATTATCGGCAACTGCTGGCTACGCTGTGCGAGCTGACCCTTGAGGCGGATGCGTTTTGCGGCCGGCGCGGCAGCGTCGGCATCGGCATTCCGGGCCTGCCCAACGACGATGATGGCACGCTGTTTACCGCCAATGTGCCAGCGGCGATGGGGCGGCCGCTGCCGCGCGATCTGGCGGCGCTGATCGGGCGCGAGGTGCGGGTCGATAACGACGCCAACTGCTTTGCGCTGTCGGAGGCCTGGGACGACGAGTTCCGCCGCTACCCGACGGTGCTGGGCATCATCCTCGGCACCGGCGTAGGCGGCGGCCTGATCGTCGAGGGCAAGACGATGCCCGGGCGCAACTATATCGCCGGCGAGTTCGGCCATTTGCGCCTGCCGGTGGACGCGCTCGAGGTGCTGGGGCGTGATGTGCCTCGCGTCGCCTGCGGGTGCGGCCATCAGGGTTGCATTGAAAATTACATATCGGGCCGCGGTTTCGAATGGATGTACGCCCATTTTTATGGCCGGCGCTTGCCTGCCACCGAGATCATTGCGCATTATCAGGCGGGTGAGCCGCAGGCCGTGGCGCATGTCGATCGCTTTATGGACGTGCTGGCGATCTGCCTGGGTAACCTGCTGACGGTGCTGGATCCGCACCTGGTGGTGATCGGCGGCGGGCTGTCGAACTTCGACGCCATTTACCAGGCGTTGCCGCAGCGGCTGCCGGCGCACCTGCTGCGGGTGGCTCGGCTGCCGCGCATCGAGAAGGCGCGCTATGGCGACGCCGGCGGCGTGCGCGGCGCAGCGTTTCTCAATTTGACTCGCCCAACGTAATGGGCGTTGCGGCCAGGCGTGAATGTATACAGCCAACAACGCCGCAACGTTCAGTAAGAAGGGTAAACAGGGAAAAGTAAGGAGAGAGTTAATGCACACTCGCCATCGGCTGTGTCAGTTTCGCAAGAGTAAGCATGTGCTGCATCAGCGCTTTCGTTCACGCATTTTTCACCGTGACACCATGGCGGCGGCCGAGCTGAAAAAGCCGTTTGTGGTGGTGTTGACCGGGGCCGGCATTTCGGCCGAGTCGGGCATTCGCACCTTCCGCGCTGCGGATGGGCTGTGGGAAGAGCACCGGGTGGAGGACGTCGCCACGCCGGAAGGTTTTCAGCGCGATCCGGCGCTGGTGCAGGCGTTTTACAATGAACGTCGCCGCCAGCTGCAGACCGAGGACATCGCCCCGAACGCCGCGCACCGCGCGCTGGCGGATCTGGAAGAGTGGCTGGGGGACAACTTCCTGCTGGTCACGCAAAACATCGATAACCTGCATGAGCGCGCCGGCAGCAAGCGGGTGCTGCACATGCACGGCGAATTGCTGAAGGTGCGCTGCACCCAGTCGGACCAGGTGTTCGAGTGGCCCGGCGATCTCAGCGTCGATGAGCGTTGCCACTGCTGCCAGTTCCCGGCGCCGCTGCGGCCGCACGTGGTGTGGTTCGGCGAGATGCCGCTGGGCATGGACGACATCTACCAGGCGCTGAGCAAGGCCGATTTCTTCGTCGCCATCGGCACCTCCGGCCATGTCTATCCGGCGGCCGGGTTCGTGCATGAGGCGCGGCTGGGCGGCGCCTACGCGATGGAGCTGAACCTGGAGCCGAGTCAGGTGGAAAGCCAGTTCGACGAGAAACACTACGGCCTGGCCAGCGAAGTGGTGCCGCGTTTTGTGCACAAATTCCTGGTGGGCAAGGTGGCGCGGGCCGATAAGCCCTAAAGACATCAGGGCACAATGCGCGCCCTGATGGGATGGCGGGCGTGTTAGCGCCCGGCTTTCAGCTTTTGGAAGTAGCTTTCGTACAGCGTGCTGGCGTCGCCGACGTCGTTTTGCCACTCGCCGTGCTCAATCACCGTCTTATCCGGGTAGAGAGACGGATCGTTGGCGATCTCCGGCGACAGCAGCTTCTTCGCCGCCAGGTTCGGCGTCGGGTAACCGATGGTTTCCGCCACCTGCACCGCGATTTCCGGCCGCAGCAGGAAGTCGATCAGCTTCAGCGCCCCCTCGACGTTGCGCGCGTTGGCCGGAATGGCCAGGCTGTCCATCCAGAAGATCCCACCTTCCTTCGGCCAGACGATCTCCAGCGGCGTGCCGGCCTGGCGCGCCACGAAGGCCGAACCGTTCCACACCATGCCGACGTTGACTTCCCCTTCCATAAACGGGTTGCCCGGGTTGTCGGAGTTGAAGGCCAGCACGTTCGGCATCAATTTTTGCAGTTCGCGGTAGGCGGCTTCGATCTCTTTCGGATCGGTGGTGTTGCCCGAATAGCCCAGCTTGAGCAGCGCCATCTGGAACACTTCGCGCGCATCGTCGGTCAGCAGCAGACGGCCTTTGTACTGCGGCTGCCACAGATCGGCCCAGGAGGTGACGGTGGACGGATCCTGCGCGTCGCTGTTAACGCCGATGGCGGTGGCGCCCCAGATGTAAGGGATGGAGTAGTCGTTGTTGGGATCGAACGGCTTGTTCAGCAGGGTAGGATCGAGATCCTTGAAGTGGCTGAGCTTGCTCTTGTCGATTTTTTGCAGCATGCCTTCCTTGCTCATCTTGGCGATGAAGTAAGTGGAAGGCACCACCAGATCGTACGCGCCGTCCTTGTAGGTCTTCAGCTTGGCGTACATGCTTTCGTTGGATTCATAGGTGGAATAAATCACCTTGATGCCGGTTTCTTTGGTGAACTGCTCCAGCAGCCCCGGCGGGACGTATTCAGTCCAGTTATAGAAATACAGCGTTTTGCCGTCAGAGGCGTTTGCAGAGCAGAAACTCAGCGCCATCATCCCGGCTGCGAGCAGATGTGACCACTTTTTCATGCAGTGTATCCTTCAGCAGTAGTGAGCCGAACCCGTATGAGCCGCCGTTTTCGGCCGCGCCATACCCCAGAAAGGGGCCATTATAGGGGCCGGGGCGGGGTGGGTAAAGGCGGTTATCCCAGCGGCAAATCAGCGGGTTAACCGAGTCAGAGCCATCACCAAAGGCCGCTTTCATATCATTGTGGTCAATGAAAGAGACGGGCGCCGCAGCGCCCGGCGGGAAGGATTACTCGGCCTTGGGCGAGCGATCGCGCATCACCCACTGGCTGGCGATCACCAGCGTCAGCGACAGCAGCAGCAAAATGGTGGCCAGCGCGTTAACCTCCGGCGAGACGCCGACTTTCACCATCGAATAGATCTTCAGCGGCAAAATCTCGTAGCTCGGCCCGGTGACGAAGGAGGAGACGACCACGTCGTCCATCGACAGGGTGAAGCTCAGCAGCCAACCGGCCGCCACCGCCGGCATCGCCAGCGGCAGGATGATTTTGCGCAGGATGGTGAACTCGCTTGCGCCGAGATCGCGCGCGGCTTCCAGCATCTTCACGTCGAAGCCTTTCAGGCGCGCGTAGACGGTCACGACCACGAACGGCAGGCAGAAGGTGATGTGCGAGAACAGCAGCGACCAGAAGCCGAGCGAAATGCCCAGCAACATGAACAGCACCAGCAGCGAGATGGCCATCACGATGTCCGGCGACATCATCACCACAAACAGCATGCCGCCGACGAACGGTTTGCCGCGGAAGCGGTAGCGGTACAGCGCCACTGCGGTCAGCGAGCCGATCAGCGTGGCGAAGGTGGCGGAGAGCACCGCCATGGTCAGCGAGTGGCCCGCCGCCTGCAACAGGCTGTCGTTGTTGAGCAGCGTGCTGTACCACTTGGTGGTGAACCCTTGCCAGTTGATGCCGAAGCGCGAGGCGTTGAAGGAGTTGACGATCAGGATGACGATCGGGATATACAGATAGGCGTATACCAGCGTCATAAAGCCGCCGCGCAGCAGACGTCCGATCATGCCAGATCCTCCTTCTTGTTCAGCAGGCGGGCGGCCCGATAATAGACCAGCAGCAACAGCCCCATCACCAGCGTCAGGCAGATGCTGGTGGCCGCGCCGAACGGCCAGTCGCGGATATTGAGGAACTGGCTTTTAATCACGTTGCCGATCAGCAGGTTTTTGGCTCCGCCCATCAGATCGGCGACGAAGAACAGCCCCATCGCCGGCAGCACCACCAGCAGGCAGCCGGCGATAATGCCCGGCATGGTCAGCGGCACGATGATGCGGATAAAGGTTTGGAGCTTGCTGGCGCCGAGATCGCGCGCCGCCTCCAGGCAGGATTTATCGAGCTTTTCGATGCTGGAGTAGAGCGGCATCACCATAAACGGCAGCAGGATATATACCAGGCCGAGGATCACCGCTTCCGAGGTGTACATGATGCGCAGCGGCTTGTCGATAACGCCGATCCACAGCAGCGCGTCGTTGAGATAGCCGCGGGTGCTGAGAAACAGCTTCAGGCCGTAGATGCGGATCAGCGAGTTGGTCCAGAAGGGCACGATCAGCAGAAACAGCAGCAGCGGCCGCACCTTCTGCGGCAAGCGCGCCAGAATAAAGGCGAACGGATAGCCGATCACCAGGCAGCACAGGGTGGCGATCAGCGCCATGTTCAGCGAGTGCAGCAGCACCTGGGCATACAGCGGATCGAACAAGCGCCGGTAGTTATCCAGCGTGAACACCATCTGCACCAGGTTGGCGTCGTCGCGGGTCAGGAAGCTGGTGGCGATGATCATCAGGTTCGGCATGAACACGAACAGCAGCAGCCAGGCGACGACGCCGACGATCACCACATTCTGGAAGACTTTACGCGATTTCTTCATCGGCCAGCACCACCTCCCAGCTTTCAACCCAGGTCACCGCCATCTTCTGGTTGAGCGAGTGGTCGACGTCCGGATCGTCTTCATTGAAGAACTCGCTGACCATCACCGTTTTACCGCTCTCCAGCTCAACCACCGACTCCAGCGTCATGCCTTTGTAGTTGCGTTCGCGCACGTAGCCGATCAGCCCGTCGTGCTGCGCGCTGTCGTTCACTTCTTCTACCCGCAGATCCTCCGGGCGCAGCAGCACCTTCAGCTTTTGGCCCGGCTCTACCGGCAGATCGGCATAGATGTCGCACTCGCGGCCTTCGACGTTGGCGCGCACCCGCTGCGCATCGAGGCGCTGCAAGACCACCGCGTCGAAGATGTTGATCTCGCCGATAAAGCTGGCGACGAACAGGTTCTTCGGCTCTTCGTAGATCTCACGCGGCGTGCCGTCTTGCTCGATGCGGCCTTCACGCATCACCACGATGCGATCCGACATGGTCAGCGCTTCTTCCTGATCGTGGGTGACGAACACGAAGGTGATGCCCAGCTTGCGCTGCAGCGCCTTCAGCTCGTTCTGCATCTGTTTGCGCAGCTTGTAGTCCAGCGCCGACAGCGATTCGTCCAGCAGCAGCACCTTCGGCTTGTTGACCACTGCGCGGGCGATGGCCACGCGCTGCTGTTGGCCGCCGGAGAGCTGGCCCGGCCGCCGCTTGGCGAACGCATCCAGCTGCACCATGCGCAGCGCCTCTTCGACGCGCGGCGTCAGTTCTGCCGCCGGCACCTTTTGCATGCGCAGGCCAAAGGCGACGTTGTCGAACACCGACATGTGCGGAAACAGGGCATAGCTCTGAAACACGGTGTTGACGTGGCGATGTTCGGCCGGAATGGCGGTGATGTCCTGGCCGTCGAGCACGATGCGGCCCCGATCGGCGTCTTCAAGACCGGCGATCAGGCGCAGCACCGTGGTTTTGCCACAGCCGGAGGGGCCGAGAATGGTGAGGAATTCGCCGTGGTTAATCGCCAGTTCGAGATCGGCAATGATGGTTTTGCCATCGAACGCTTTGCTCAGGGCATGCAGTTCAACAAGGGGAGTCAGAGAGGATGTCTCAGTCATTTATCGTATTACTCTATCCCGTGGGCTAATGCAGATAGAACCGCAACTGGAAAAGACTGCCGGAGCTTGCGGAATGCCCGCTGATCAAATGAAGCTCAAACCAGTTGCGCCAATGGAAATTTTTCGAGCGCGCATGATAGACGCTGAATGCCGGAATTGAAAGCCGATCCGGCCCAGATGCCGCGTTTTTCATCATGATAGCGACAAATGACCCTGTGATGACAGTGTTATTTCCCTCAGAAATCATCACAAAGATTAATGATATTGGCGAATTCTGGTTAAAAATGACCTGACGCAATATTTGATCCTGATCGGTTCCGCATAATGAAACGCGATATTCTGAGGGGCCGCTACCATGGACAAATTACTTGACCGCTTTTTCAACTACGTCTCTTTCGACACCCAGTCCAAAGCGAACGTAAAGCATGTGCCGAGCACCGACGGGCAGTTGAAGCTGGCGCGTGCGTTGCAGCAGGAAATGATCGCGCTCGGCTTCGAGCGGGTGTCGCTCAGCGAACACGGCTGCGTGATGGGCACCTGGCCGGGCAACGTCGCCTGGCCGGTGCCGGCGGTCGGTTTTATCGCCCATCTGGATACCTCGCCGGATTTCAGCGGCAAACACGTCAATCCGCAGATCGTCGAGAACTATCGCGGCGGCGACATCGCGCTCGGCATCGGCGATGAAGTGCTGTCGCCGGTGATGTTCCCGATCCTGCACCAGATGCTGGGGCAGACCTTGATCACCACCGACGGCAAAACGCTGCTGGGCGCCGACGACAAGGCCGGCATCGCCGAGATCCTCACCGCCATGGTGCGCCTGCGTGCGCGCAAAATCCCGCACGGCGACATCCGCGTGGCCTTCACCCCGGACGAGGAGGTGGGCAAGGGGGCGCAGCTGTTCGACGTGGCGGCCTTCAATGCCGAATGGGCTTATACCGTGGACGGCGGCGGCGTCGGCGAGCTGGAGTGCGAGAACTTCAACGCCGCCTCGGTGACGATCAAAATCCTCGGCAACAGCGTGCATCCCGGCAGCGCCAAGGGCGTGATGGTCAACGCGCTGTCGCTGGCTACCTGCATTCATCAGGCGCTGCCGGCGGACGAAGCGCCGGAGACCACCGAAGGCTACCAGGGCTTTTATCATCTCAGCAGCATCAAGGGCAGCGTAGAGCGCGCCGAAATGCACTATATCCTGCGCGACTTCGAGCGCGAGGGGTTTGAAGCGCGCAAGCGCAAGATGGTGGACATCGCCCGCGAGGTCGGCAAAGGCCTGCCGCGCGATTGTTATATCGAAGTGAGCATCGAAGACAGCTATTACAACATGCGCGAACAGGTGGCGGAGCACCCGCATGTGATCGCGCTGGCGCAGCAGGCGATGCGCGACTGCGACATCGAACCGGTGATGAAGCCGATCCGCGGCGGCACCGACGGCGCGCAGCTGTCGTTCCGCGGCCTGCCGTGCCCGAACCTGTTCACCGGCGGCTACAACTACCACGGCAAGCACGAATTCGTGACCCTGGAAGGCATGGAGCAAGCGGTGGCGGTGATCATGCGCATCGCGGCGCTGGCCGCCGAGCGGGCGCGGTAAACGGGACGCTTGCGATCGGCATAATCGCTTGCCGTAACAAGGCGTTGCTCATAGTGTGGAAGCCTATTCCCCACGCATAAGGACCGCATGATGAGCACCGAATACCGTATCGCCAGCCCGCATTTGGCGCAGTTCGTTCAGGAGATTTGGCGCCAGGCCGGCAGCACGGCGCGTGAAGCCGAGCTGGTGGCCGAACATCTGGTGCAGGCCAATCTGGCCGGGCACGACTCGCACGGCGTCGGCATGATCCCCAGCTACATGGCGTCGTTGGCGCAGGGGCAATTGCAGCTCAATCAGCATGCCGAGGTGGTGCGCGACGCCGGCGCGGTGCTGACGCTCGACGGTGCGCGTGGTTTCGGTCAGGTGGTGGCCAGCGAAGCAATGGCGCTGGGCATTGAACGCGCCGGCAAGCTGGGCCTGGCGGCGGTGGCGCTGCACAACGCGCACCATATCGGCCGTATCGGCCATTGGGCGGAGCAGTGCGCTCGCGCCGGTTTCATTTCGATTCACTTCGTCAACGTGGTGGGCGATCCGATGGTGGCGCCGTTCGGCGGCAGCGATCGTCGCTTCGGCACCAACCCGTTCTGCGCCATTTTCCCGCGGCCGGGCCGCACGCCGCTGCTGTTGGATTTTGCCACCAGCGGTATCGCCTTCGGCAAGACCCGGGTGGCCTATAACAAAGGGCTGTCGGTGGCGCCGGGCTATCTGATCGACGAACACGGGCAGCCGACCACCGAACCGAAAGTGATGCACGAAGCGCCGTTCGGTTCGCTGCTGCCGTTCGGCTTGCACAAAGGCTATGCGCTGGCGGCGATGTGCGAAATCCTCGGCGGCGCGCTCTCCGGCGGCCGCACCACCCACGACGCCACGCTGAAAGCCGACAGCGACGCCATCTTCAACTGCATGACGACCCTGATCCTCGATCCTCAGGCCTTCGACGCCCCGCAAATGCAGGCCGAGGCCGAAGCCTTTATAGGCTGGGTGAAAGCTTCGCCGCCGAGCGGCGAACAGCCGATCGCCGTCCCGGGAGAGTGGGAAGAGGCCAACCGCGCGGCGCGGCTGGAGCAGGGCATCCCGATCGATGCCAATACCTGGCGGCAGATTTGTGCGGCGGCGGAGCAGGCGGGCATGGCGGCGGGTGAACTGGCGGATTATCGCGCGCAGGCGCGGCAGGCATAAAAAAAGCCACCCGGCAGGGTGGCTTGTTCGTGTGACGGCAATCAGTCGTTAAAGTACCAATACCCGCTGTTGACCAGCGCGGTCAGCAGCGCCAGGAACGACAGGTCGTCCACCGCGTCGCCGAGCAGGGCGGCATCGACGCTAAAGTTTTGGCACAGGGCGTCTGCGGCCTGCAGCTGGTCGGTGTCGATCAGCTCGCCGTTGACGAAGCAGCGATCGCCGACGCGCAGCACGCGCAACCCACCCAGGCGCTGCAGCGCTTCACCCTGTTGCAGCAGCTCGTAGATTTCCCCGGCCTGATACGGTGGCTCCGGCGGCGCCAGATCCAGCTCGTGGCGCGACTGGGAGATGAACTCGCCGAACCAGTGCTGGAAGTGTTCCGGCTGTTGCACCAGATCCAGCATCATCTGCCGTAAGGCGTCCACTTCCTGCGGCAGGATCTCCGCCGGGTGTTCGCGCAGTTTAACGTCCGGATCGCCGTAGCGCTTGCTGCCCAGCTCGCGCGCCAGCACGTAGTCGGCGAAGCCGCTCACCAGCTCGCGGCCGTTCGGTGCGCGGAAGCCCACCGAGTAGTTGAGCGCGTTTTCCAGCGCGTAGCCTTCGTGCGGGAAGCCCGGCGGAATATAGAGAATGTCGCCCGGTTCCATCTCTTCGTCGATGATGGCGTCGAACGGTTCCACCTGCAGCAGATCCGGATGCGGGCAGTGCTGTTTCAGCGGCGTTTTTTCCCCGACGCGCCAGCGGCGGCGGCCGGTGCCCTGAATGATGAACACGTCGTACTGATCGAGGTGCGGGCCGACGCCGCCGCCCGGTACCGAGAAGGAGATCATCAGGTCATCCATCCGCCAGTCCGGCAACTGGCGGAACGGGCGCATCAGCGCTGCGGAAGGCTCATGCCAGTGGTCCACCGCCTGCACCAGCAGCGACCAGTTGTTTTCGCTCAGGTGGTCGAAGCTCTCGAAGGGGCCGTGCGCAACCTGCCAACGGCCGTCCTGGTGGCTGACCAGGCGGCTGTCCACTTCGTTTTCCATCGCCAGCCCGGCCAGCTCATCCGGGGAGATCGGATCGATAAAGTTTTTGAAGCCGCGCTTCAGAATCACCGGACGCTTTTGCCAATAACGTTGCAAAAAATCGTTCCAGTCCAGGTCTAATTGATAATCCATGTTCTATTCCAGGAGAGAGGAGTGAGCCTGAGTGCGATTATAACGGAAGTTTGGCCCCGTGGATCGGGGCCGCAAAGGCATAATTTACTCGTTGTGGTGGGTGTCGTGCTGGCGGGCGAAAGTCACCTGCATGCGCGCGCCGCCGAGCGGGCTGTCGCTGATGACGATTTCGCCGTCGTACTGCTCGATGATCTCCGCCGCCACCGACAAACCCAGGCCCTGGCCGGGGCGCAGGGTATCCACCCGCTGGCCGCGCTGGAAGATCAGCTGGCGCTTGCTTTCCGGGATCCCCGGGCCGTCGTCGTCGATGACGATGGTGAGGTTTTTCTCGGAGTGCAGCGAGGTGATCTCAACGAACTCCAGGCAGTATTTGCAGGCGTTTTCCAACACGTTGCCCATCACTTCCATAAAGTCGTTCTTCTCGCCCATAAAGGTCACCTCCGGCGAGATGTCCAGTGTGATCACCACCCCTTTGCGCTGATAAACCTTGTTCAGCGCCACCACCAGGCTGTCGAGCAGCGCCGGCACCGAGTGGATCTCGCGCGTCAACACCGTCTGGCCGGAGTTGATGCTGGCCCGGTGCAGGTAGTAACCGATCTGCTGCGAGATGCGGCCGATCTGATCCAGCATGATCGGCTCGGCTTCTTCGATGGTAGTCTGCTTGCCGCTGCGCAGCGAACGCAGGGTACTTTGCAGCACCGCCAGCGGCGTTTTCAGGCTGTGGGTCAGATCCGACAGGGTGGTGCGATACTTGGTGTAACGCTGGCGCTCGTTGCGCACCAGAATGTTCAGGTTGCGCACCAGCCCGCGCAGCTCGCTGGGCGGATTTTCGTCGAGCTGATCGCGCTCGCCGTTCTCCAGCTCGCCCACCTGAGTGACCAGCGCCTTGATCGGCCGCAGGCTCCAGTAGGCCGCCAGCCACAGCAGCGGCACCACCAGCAGCAGGTTGGCCAACAGCACGTAGCTGAACCACTCCCACACCACGTCGGATCGCTGCAGCTCCTGCGGAATGCTGTCGACTACCACGATGGTCAGCGCCGGCAGCCGAGGCGTGGCGGCATAGGTGTTGACCGCCACCGAGTGGGTCAGCGCGTTCTGATCGGTATCGTCGTAATCTTTCAGCTGGTTTTGCGCTTTGGGGTTGTCCCCCAGCACTTCGCTACTGACGCGGGTGTCGGTGTCGATTTCGTAGAAGCCGGACTCCTCCAGCCACTCCTTGTTGATCAGTTTCTCCAGCTCCGGCACTTTGCGCTGGCTCCACAGCAGGTTGCCTTTATCGTCGTAGATAAACACCAGCGTCGGGAAGTTGAGATCGATATCGGGGGGAATGGCGATGGTGAGCTTGTTGTCTTTCCACTGCGCCAGGCTGAAGAACAGGTTGCTCTCGCCGCGCAGCAGGCGGAAGGCGGTCTTGTCGAAGCTGACGATGTAGCCGACGACCGCCACCAAACCGTAAGAGAGCGACAGCGCCAGGATCACCCCGGCGGTCGCCATCAGGAAGCGGGCGCGCAGCGAAAACGGTTTTTTATTCTTGTTGAACATCATGTTCACTTCGCGTCAAAACGATAGCCCTGGCCACGTACCGTGGTGATCACTTCATGCGGGTATTCCGCCTGCACCTTTTTACGCAAGCGGCCCATCAGCACGTCGATGGTGTGGCTTTCGCGCAGTTCGGCGTCCGGGTAGAGTTGCAGCATCAATGAATCCTTGCTCACCACCTTGCCGGCGTTGCGGATCAGGGTCTCGATGATGGTGTATTCAAAAGCGGTCAGCTTGATTTGCTGATCGTTAACGCTCAGTTCGCGGCGCGACAGATCGATCTGGAACGGCGGCAGCACGATCACCTGCGAAGCCAGGCCGCTGTTGCGGCGCATCAGCGCCTGCATGCGGGCGATCACTTCTTCCAGGTGGAACGGCTTGGTGACATAGTCGTCGGCGCCGGCTTCCAGCACCGCCACTTTGTCCTGCCAGCTTTCACGGGCGGTCAGCACCAGGATCGGCAGCTTGGTCTGGTGTGCGCGCCAGCGGCGGATCAGGCTCAGGCCGTCTTCGCCCGGCAGGCCGAGATCGACGATGGCGATATCCGGCGCGTGTTCCTGCAGGAAGTAATCGGCTTCCTTGGCGTCTTCGGCCGCGTCGACCTGATGGCCCATCTCGCGCATCTGAACGGAAAGGTGGTGGCGCAGCAAACCATTATCTTCAACAACCAGTACTCGCATGGCGAACTCCTGTGACTGTGCGGGTGAACGTCCTGTCACCCACGCGATAAAAGGGAACACGCTCTGCGGCGTGTCAGGGGATAACGCGGCCACCTGAACCATTTTGGCAAAAAATGCTGAGGTTATGGTAGGTATAACCCGCTCGGCCCGCAAGAGAGCCGAAGCAATGTATTAAAATAAGCGTTATCAATTTGTTCGCCGACATTATCGGCAAGCTCTGATAAACGTCGGATAAACAGCGGCGGGGAAACGTTAAACGCACCTTAAACGCGGTGGGCATTGCCGGTAGGCGGAAGGGTGAACCGGACCGCTTGAAAAGCTTTAAAGGTACTAATAAGGTATTATGGATGTATCGGCACACTTTTCAGGAGCGACGGATGAAGCAGTTAACCCAGGCAGAACGCATAGCGGGCGCACTTTACGGACAGATGCTGGGCGACGCGCTCGGCATGCCTTCCGAGCTGTGGCCGCGCGAGCGGGTTAAGCGCCACTTCGGCTGGATAGACGGCTTTCTCGATGGGCCGAAGGAGAACACCGCCGCCTGCTACTTCAAGGCCGGGCAATATACCGACGATACCGCGATGGCATTGGCGCTGGCCGATGCGCTGCTGGAAGCGGAAGGCGAGGTGGTGCCGGAACTGATAGCCCGCAACGTGATCCGCTGGGTGGACGGTTTTGACGCCTTCAACAAGAACATTCTCGGCCCCAGTTCCAAACTGGCGCTGAGCGAGCAGAAAGCGGGCACGCCGATCGCCGAGTTGGAAAACAACGGCATCACCAACGGTGCGGCGATGCGCATTTCGCCTTTGGGCTGCGTGCTGCCTTCCGCGCCGCTGGAGGATTTTTGCCAGCAGGTGTGGCTGGCTTCCAGCCCGACGCACAAATCCGACATCGCCGTCGCCGGTGCCGTGGCGATCGCCTGGGCCGTCGCGCGGGCGGTGGAGGGGGCGGACTGGACCTCGATTCGCTTGGCGTTGCCGGAGGTGGCGGAGTATGCCCAGCGCCGGCAGGAGACGACGTTCAGCCCTTCGTTGGCGGCGCGCATCGAACTGGCGTTTCAGGTGGTGAATGAAGCCGCTGACACCGAGCAGGCCTCCGAACGGGTGTATCAGCTGATCGGCGCCGGGGTGAGCACCATCGAGTCGGTGCCCGCGGCGCTGGCGATGGTGCAGCTGGCGCAAACCGATCCTACCCGGTGCGCCGTGCTGTGCGCCAATCTGGGCGGCGACACCGACACCATCGGCGCGATGGCCACCGCGATTTGCGGCGCGCTGCACGGCGCAGAAGCGATCGAACCCGGATTGCTGGCGGAGTTAAAACGGGTGAATCCGCTGGATATCGAGGCTTACGTTCAGGCGTTCGCGCGTTTTCGCCGCCGCCGACAGGGCGAGGCGTAAGCGAGCGCGTGGCGCAACGGATCAGCTTTCGCTGGTAAATTCGTACATGTCGCTGCGGCAGAAGCTTTCGCTGTATTCGATCGGCTTTTTATGGTGGTCGAACAGCGTCTGGCGCACAATCAGCAGCGGCATCGGCTCCGAGAGCCGCAGCGCCTGACGGATATCGTCGTCGGCCATCGCCGCGCTGACCTGGCTGCGCAGCGATCCCATCTCGACCTTATTGCGCCGGAAGTAGTCGTACAGCGAAATGCCGATCTCGTCGACGTTGGCAATTGCCGTCACCACCACGTAGGACACCGCCACCGACATTGGCCGCCGATCGATCAAGTGAATGCGTTTGAGTTTGTAGATCGGCGTACCGGCCGCCAGCTGGAGCTTTTCAGCCAGTTCAGCGCCGGCGGGCATCCGTTCGCGGCTGATCCATTGCGTGTCCGGCCGGCGCCCTTGCTGTATCACCTCGCGCGAGAATCCTTTGACGTCCGCCAATGAATAGAACAGCTTCGGCTCGGGCCGTTGCGGTTGGATAAAGGTGCCGTAACCGCGCGAACGGCCGATGATGCCGTCCTGTTCGAGGCAGGCCAGCGCTTTGCGCACCGTGATGCGCGAGATGCCGAGCCGTTCGGTAAACAGACGCTCGCTGGGCAGGAAATCCCCCGCGTTCAGCAATCCTTGCTCTATGGCCTGGCGCACCGAGGCGTTAAAGCGCAGATACAGCGGCATCGCGCCCGCGCTGGCCAGATCCTGCAGCAGTTTTTCCAGCAGACGCTGGTTGGTCTCCTTGCTCATAGCCGACGGAAATCCTGTAGCCTCAATGCAATGGCTTATTTAAGGGGATTTCGCCGGGCAGCGCAACTGCCGCCGCCGAGGGGATGAAATAAGGTAGAGTAGTGTGCAATCGCCCCGAGTTTGGAGAAACAGACAGCCCATGAGTGACCACCCATCCTGCGCGGACGACGCGGCAATCCTGGCGGCCTTCACCCAGCAGCGTCAGCAGGGGCTGACCCGACGTTCGGCGCTGCATCAGGCCCTGTTGCGGCTCATCACCGCCGGGGAACTGCCGTGGCGGGCGAAGCTGCCGCCAAGCCGCGCATTGGCGCCCCGGCTGGGGGTGGCGCGCGATACGGTGGAGCAGACCTACGCGCGGCTGGAGGCGGAGGGATACATCAGCCGGGCGGTGGGGCGAGGCAGCTATGTTCGCTATCGCTGCGATACGTTGCTCGGCCGTGAACTGCTGGCGACGCAGGCGGGCCAGGAGGCGCGGCTGGCGGAACGCGAGCTAAGCGATCGCGGCCGGGCGTTGCTGGCGGTCAGCCATACGCCGCACACCAGCCGTCAGGCGTCGCTGACGCCCTCGCTGGCTGATCTGCGGGCGTTTCCCATCGATTCGTGGCTGCAGTGGGAAAAGCAGGCGCTGCGGCGGCACGGCGAGCGGCTGTTGGGGTATGCCGATCCGCAGGGCTTGCCGGAGCTGCGTGCGGAGATCGCGCACTATTTGCAGCGGGAGCGGGGCGTCAAGGCGACGGCGGAGCAGGTGATCGTGGTCACCAGCTCTCAGCAGGCGCTGGCGCTGTGCACGCAGGTGCTGTTCGATCCCGGCGATGCGGTATTCGTCGAAGAGCCGGGTTACCAGGGGGCGAAAAAACTGGTGCAGTCGGCGGGGCTGCAGGCGCGGCCGATCGGCATTGATGAGCAGGGGCTGGACGTCGGGCAACTGATGCAGGCTTCGGGGGGCGGGCGGGGCGTTTACATCACGCCTTCCCATCATTACCCGCTGGGATACTCGCTGAGCCTCGAGCGGCGCCTGGCGCTGTTGCAGTGGGCCCAGCGCCGGCGGGCCTGGATCATCGAAGACGATTACGACGCCGAGTTCAACTACGATCGACAAACCAAGGCGGCGCTGCAGGGGCTGGACAGCGGCGGGCGCACGCTGTACATCGGCACCTTCAGCAAGACGCTGTTTCCGGGGCTGCGCATCGGTTTCATGATCGCGCCGCCGCAGCTGGTGCGGCCATTGGTCGCCGCCAGGCAGTTTCAGGACGGCTACACGTCGGCATTGGCGCAGATGACGCTGTTCCACTGCCTGCACGAGGGCGGCTACGCCGAGCATCTGCGCAATATGCGCACGCTGTACAAGGCGAGGCTGGACGTCCTGTACGACGCGGTACATCGCCATCTCGCGCCCTGGACGCGCCCGGCCTTGCCGCAGGGTGGCCTGCAGCTGGTTTGCCCGCTGGCGGATGCGGCGACGGAGCGGCGGCTGGTGACGGCGGCGGCCGAGCGGGGAATACGATTGTACGGCCTGGCGGATTTCTACACCGGCGCGCCGCAGCGCGGGGCGCTGGTGCTCGGTTTCTCGGCCTATGCGCCGGACGAGATCGTGCGCTTTATCGCCACGCTGGCGCAGGTGTTCAACGCGCTGCCGCGGGAAAACGGCGGTTAAAATTGGTCTGCTCGGCGTTTTGAATTGGTCCGTATTACACCGTCGCTGCGCGGTGTATCCTGCCGCTATTCGGTTATTTCCCTAATGGAAATAATATCTTAACCCCGTGAGGTGCTATGAACCCATCAAATCGTGAAGTGACTATCCGCAGAATCAATGGCGACGACAGAGCGCAATGGCTGGCGTTGTGGCAGGGCTATCTCGACTTCTACCGCGCCGACGTGGCGCCGCAGGTGACCGATCGCACCTTCGAACGGTTGGGGCAGGATGAACAGGTGTACGGGCTGGTGGCGGAGGATGCCGACGGCCGGCTGCTGGGGCTGATGAACCTGGTATTCCATCCGTCCACCTGGAGCGCGGTGGGCTATTGTTATATCGAAGATCTTTATGTGTCGCCGCAGGCGCGCGGCCATAAAGTGTCGGAAAAACTGTTCGAACAGGCGTATCGGCTGGCGGAGGCGCGCGGCAGCGATCGGGTCTATTGGATGACTCAGGAGTACAACGCGCCGGCGCGTTCGCTGTACGACAAAATCGGCAGAAGAAGTTCGTTTATCGTTTATACCCGTTAACCGCAGGAGGCGCGTATGGCAATGAATCGTTATGGTCAGCCGATTGGCGAACCGATGCCGGATTGGCAGCCGGCTCGCCGCCCGGGCGGCGCAACGCTCGGCGGGCGTTTCTGTTCACTGGCGCCGCTCGAGCCGCAGCGGGATTACGCCGCGCTGTACGATGCTTTCCAGCTGGCGCCGGACGGCCGCGACTGGACCTATCTGTCTATCGAACGGCCCGATACGCCGGCGGCGATGCTGCAGCATCTGGAGACGCTGCAGGCCAACCCGACGCTGGTCAACCTGACGGTGTTCGACGCCGCCAGCGACGCGCCGGTGGGGACGGTGGCGCTGATGCGCATCGACGAGGCCAACGGCGTGCTGGAGATCGGCCACGTCAGCTGGTCGCCGTTGATGAAACAGCGCTCCAGCGCCACCGAAGCCATCGCGCTGCTGCTGCGCTACGCCTTTGATACGCTGGGCTACCGCCGCTGCGAATGGAAGTGCGACAGCCACAACGCGCCGTCGCGCCAGGCCGCGCTGCGCTTTGGTTTCCGTTACGAGGGCAACTTCCGCTTTGCGGTGATCGTCAAGGGGCGCAGCCGGGATACCGACTGGTTCGCCATCACCGCTGACCGTTGGCCGACGGTGCGGCAGGCGCTGGCGCGTTGGCTGAGTGCCGAGAACTTCGATGCGCAGGGGCGGCAGATAGCCCGGCTGCAGGTGTTGCGCGGCGAATAATAAGCAACAAGGCGGCCCGCGGGCCGCCTTGTCGTTGTGGGTCTAACGCGCTTACTTCAGCTCGTCGACCAGGGTGGTGGCGCGGCCGATGTAGTTGGCCGGGGTCATCGCCTTCAGACGGGTTTTCTCTTCTTCCGGCAGCGCCAGACCGTCGATGAACGCCTGCATGCCGGCGGCGTCCACGCGCTTGCCGCGGGTCAGCTCTTTCAGCTTCTCGTAAGGCTTCTCGATGCCGTAACGGCGCATCACGGTCTGGATCGGTTCGGCCAGCACTTCCCAGTTGTGATCCAGTTCGTCCAGCAGGTGCGCCTGGTTCACTTCCAGCTTGCTGATGCCCTTCAGGGTGGCCTGATAGGCGATCAGCGCATAGCCCAGGCCCACGCCCAGGTTACGCAGCACGGTGGAGTCGGTCAGGTCACGCTGCCAGCGGGAGACCGGCAGTTTGCCCGCCAGGTGGCCCAGCACGGCGTTGGCCAGGCCCAGGTTGCCTTCGGAGTTTTCGAAGTCGATCGGATTGACCTTGTGCGGCATGGTGGAGGAGCCGATTTCCCCGGCGATGGTCTTCTGCTTGAAGTGGTTCAGGGCGATGTAGCCCCAGATGTCGCGGTCGAAGTCGATCAGAATGGTGTTGAAACGCGCTACGCAGTCGAACAGCTCAGCGATGTAGTCATGCGGTTCGATCTGGGTGGTGTACGGGTTCCAGGTGACGCCGAGCGAGGTCACGAACGCTTCGCTGAACTGATGCCAGTCCACTTCCGGGTAGGCGACGATGTGGGCGTTGTAGTTGCCGACCGCGCCGTTGATTTTACCCATGATCTCCACACGCTCCAGCTGGCGGTACTGGCGCTCCATGCGGTAAGCCACGTTGGCGAACTCTTTGCCGACGGTCGACGGCGTAGCCGGCTGGCCGTGGGTGCGCGACAGCAGCGGGATATCGCGGTATTCCAGCGCCAGCCCTTTCAGCGCATCGATGATTTTACGCCAGTAAGGCAGCACCACGTCCTGACGAGCGCTTTGCAGCATCAGCGCGTGCGACAGGTTGTTAATGTCTTCGGAGGTGCAGGCGAAGTGGATGAACTCGGACACCGCGTGCAGCGCAGGCACCGCCGCCACTTTTTCCTTCAGGAAATACTCGACCGCTTTCACGTCGTGGTTGGTGGTGCGCTCGATGGTTTTGATGCGCTGAGCGTCTTCTTCGTTGAATTCAGCGACGATTTTGTCGAGGAAAGCGTTTGCGTCGGCGTCAAAAGCGGGAACTTCCTTGATTTCTGCGCAGGCGGCCAGTTTTTGCAGCCAACGTACTTCAACCTGTACGCGGAATTTCAGCAGACCGTATTCGCTGAAAATGGGGCGCAGTGCGCTGACTTTATCACCGTAGCGTCCATCAACGGGGGAAACGGCGGTCAGTGAGGATAATTCCATCGGTAGCAACTCCTGGGATCGATTAACAATGAGCAACGATATTTTGCGCCTGCTTGAACAGACGATTACGGGAAAACATTAACTGCAGGCGGCTGCCGCCGACCTGTTGCCACAGCACGGCGGCGCGAATGCCGGCCAGCAGCGTGGCGCGAACTTTGGCCTGCACCTGCGGGTTCTGCAAGATCGCCGGTGAGCCGGTCACCTGGATGCGCGGCCCGAGCGGGCTGACCACGTCGACATAAATGCCGGCCAGCGCGCTGATGATGGTGTCCGACTCAAGATCGAAGTGCGCCAGCTGGCGCTCGAGTTGGCCGAGGCGTTCGCCGAGCGTGTTCATCGCCTGTTTGTTGGCGTTGAGCTTGCGCTCCAGCACCATCAGGCTGATGGTGTAGCGGGTCAGTTCCGCGCCCGGCCCTTTGTTGTTGGCGTTAAGCACGCCCATCAGGGTTTCGAGGCCGACCATCAAATTGCGCTCCTCGCCGCCGAACACCGCCAGCGTAGAGGGTGGGTCCATCTGCAGCAGGCTTTTCAGCGAGGTGTGAAACGCTTCGCGGTCGCATTGCCCTTCATGGGCCAATTGCTGAACCAAACGCGCCGACTGGCTGATACCCGCCATGGCCAGCGTGATGTCATAATAATTCTTCGCCACGATGACTCCTGTAAACGCGGTGAACGGTACATGGCTTACTGTATAAGGTTGTGCGTATCGCCAGGGTAACGGCGGCGGCCGCGAACGGTAACGATCGGGCGTGGCTGTAACAACGATGACAACGAATGCCGCGGATCATGCCATAAAATTGAGGGTAAACCCAGCGTCTAATACGCCTGTGGCGAGGCGGATGCGCCGTGCGGCGCAGAACTGCGCAAATAGACGGCGAAAATCGCCGGTGGCGCGGCACGAACTTATTGTTGCGGCGGCAAATAAAGTGCGGCGGCTGCATCTATACTGCCAACGTGACCCCTCAAATAAAGACCTTTATATGCACGTAAAAAACAAGCAGCCGCTGCCGGCGGTGACGCTGGCGGCCATCGGCGTGGTGTACGGCGATATCGGCACCAGCCCGCTGTATACCCTGCGCGAATGCCTGACGGCGGAAGAAGGGATCACCCTGACGCCGACGTCGATCTACGGCTTTCTGTCATTGATTTTCTGGCTGTTGACGCTGGTGGTGTCGATCAAATACGTCTGCTTCGTGATGCGTGCCGACAACGACGGTGAAGGGGGAATTCTGACGCTGATGTCGCTGGCGATCCGCAAGCTGGATGCGCGCTGGGTGCCGGCGGCGGTGCTGGTCGGGCTGGTGGGCGGCAGCTTCTTTTATGGCGATGGGGTGATTACCCCGGCCATTTCGGTGCTCTCGGCTATCGAAGGCCTGCAGATTATTGCCCCCGAGCTGGACAGCTTTATCGTGCCGCTGTCGCTGCTGGTGTTGACCGCGCTGTTCGCGATCCAGAAACACGGCACCGGCAGCGTCGGCAAACTGTTCGCCCCGGCGATGGTCATCTGGTTCCTGACGCTGGCGCTGCTCGGCATCGGCGGCATTTTGCATCACCCCGGCGTGCTGCGGGCGCTGAACCCTTACTGGGCGGTGAATTTCTTCCTCGAGTACAAGGCCGTGTCGTTCTTCGCGCTGGGCATGGTGGTGCTGTCGGTCACCGGCGCCGAAGCGCTGTACGCCGACATGGGCCACTTCGGCAAAAAACCGATCCGCCTGGCGTGGTTTACGCTGGTGGCGCCGGCGCTGGTGCTGAACTACTTCGGCCAGGGGGCGCTGCTGTTGGCCAACCCGGCGGCGATCAATAACCCGTTCTTCCTGCTGGCGCCCACCTGGGCGCTGATCCCGCTGCTGGTGATCGCCACGTTGGCGACGGTGATCGCCTCGCAGGCGGTGATCTCCGGCGTCTTCTCCCTGACGCGCCAGGCGGTGCGGCTGGGCTACCTGCCGCCGATGCGCATCATCTATACCTCCGATCAGGAGTCCGGGCAGATCTACATTCCGGTGGTGAACTGGCTGTTGTTCGCGGCGGTGTTGATCGTGATTATCAGTTTTAAACACTCCAGCAACCTGGCCTCGGCTTACGGCATCGTGGTGACCGGCACCATGCTGCTGTCGTCGATTTTGCTGAGCATCGTGGCGGTGAAAAACTGGGGCTGGCCGCGCTATCTGGGTGGGCTGATGCTGCTTGCCATGCTGTGCATCGACGTGCCGCTGTTCGGCGCCAACCTGATCAAACTGGCGACCGGCGGCTGGCTGCCGGTGGCGCTGGGGTTGATCATTCTGCTGATCATGCTGACCTGGAAGACCGAGCGCTCGCGCCTGATCCGCCGGCTGCGCGACAACCAGGAAGGGCTGACCGCGCTGATCGAGTCGCTGGAGAAGGCGCCGCCGAAGCGGGTGCCGGGCACCGCGGTGTTTATGGAGCGCACGCCGCATGCGGTGCCGCTGGTGCTGCTGCATAACCTGAAGCACAACAAGGTGTTGCATGAGCGCGTGGTGCTGCTGACTATCGTGACTACCGACATGCCGTATGTGCACAACGTGCAGCGGGTGGCGATCGAACAGCTGTCGACGAGCTTTTGGCGGGTGGTGGCGAGCTACGGCTGGCGCGAAACGCCCAACGTGACGGATATCCTTTATCGCTGCGGCCTGGAGGGGATGAGTTTCACCATGAACGAGACCTCGTTCTTCATGTCGCGCGATACGCTGGTATTAGGCGAGCGTCCCTGGTATCTGCGCGTGCGCGGCAAGGTGTTCCAGCTGTTGCAGCGCAACGCGCTGCGGGCGCCGGATCTGTTCGAAATCCCGCCGAATCGGGTGATTGAACTGGGGGCACAGGTGGAATTTTGAATAAAAAAACGCTGCGGTAACGCAGCGTTTTTCTTGGGCGGCAGGCGAATTACGCCAGGCGCTGTTCGATGATGCCGCCGCCGAGGCAGATTTCGCCCTGGTAGAACACCGCCGACTGGCCGGGGGTGACGGCGGAGACCGGCTCGTCGAAACGCACTTCAATGCGTTCGTCGTCGAGCGGGGTCACGGTGCAAGGGATGTCCTGCTGGCGATAGCGGGTCTTCACCGTACAGCGGAACGGGCCGGTCAGCGGCAGACGATCCACCCAGTGCAACTGCTGTGCGATAAGGCCGATGGACATCAGGCGCGGGTGATCGTGCCCCTGCGCAACCACCAGCACGTTGTTGGCCACGTCTTTATCCACCACGTACCACGGATCTTCGCTGCTGTCTTTCATGCCGCCGATGCCCAGCCCTTTGCGCTGGCCCAGGGTGTGATACATCAGGCCCTGGTGTTCGCCGACGGTCTGGCCGTCGACGCTGACGATCGGGCCCGGTTGCGCCGGCAGGTAGCGGCCGAGGAAGTCGCGGAACTTGCGCTCGCCGATAAAACAGATGCCGGTGGAGTCTTTCTTCTTGGCGGTGACCAGCTCCAGCTGCTCGGCGATGCGGCGCACCTCCGGCTTCTCCAGCTCCCCGACCGGGAACAGGCTTTGCGCCACCTGCTCGTGGCTCAGGGTGTAGAGGAAGTAGCTCTGATCTTTGTTGCCGTCGACGCCGCGCAGCAGGCGGCTCTTGCCGTCCACGTCCTGGCGGCGCACGTAGTGGCCGGTGGCGATAAAATCAGCCCCCAGATCTTCGGCGGCGAATTCCAGGAAGGCTTTGAATTTGATCTCTTTATTGCACAGGATGTCCGGGTTCGGCGTGCGGCCGGCCTTGTACTCTTCCAGGAACAGCTCAAACACGTTGTCCCAGTATTCCGCCGCAAAATTCACCGTGTGCAGTTCGATGCCCAGCTTGTCACAGACCGCTTGCGCATCGGCCAGATCGGTTGCGGCGGAGCAGTACTCTTCGTCGTCGTCTTCTTCCCAGTTCTTCATGAACAGCCCAGCGACCTGATAGCCCTGTTGCTGTAACAGATAGGCGGTAACGGAGGAGTCGACGCCGCCGGACATACCGACGATTACTTTTTTCTGGCTGTTGTCTGACATGGGGATCTCACGAACTTGAACACGAACCGTGCTGATAAAAACAAGCGCAGGATTTTACCACGTTGGCCGCGTTGGCGCACTGGTCATCTTGTGCTACCCAGCGCCCTTAAAACGGCCAGGCGAAGCTGCCGATCAGCGACAGCGGATAGCGCTCCGGCTGCTGGTAGCTGCGAATGCTCTCCGCCACCAGTGCGGAACGCAGGTTGGGCGCCTGCAAAATCTCGTCGGCGCTCAGCCACAGGCAGCGATCGATGTCGCTGTCGTGCGGCTCGGTCGGCAGCGGCTGTTCCAGCTCGATAACGAAGCAAAAACGCAGAAACGGCGTGCGATCCGGCGCGATCCACTGGTGCAGGCGCAGGAACGCCTGCGGCGTGGCGCGGATGCCGGTCTCTTCCCACAGCTCGCGCTCGGCGGCCTGCACCAGCGTCTCGTCGGCCTCCAGGTGGCCGGCCGGCTGGTTCCACAGCGCTTTGCCGTTGATGGTCTCTTCGACCACCAAAAATTTGCCGGCGGCGTGCACCACGCAGGCCACGGTAACGTGCGGTTTGAACATGCGGTCTCCTTACAGCGGTTTGTCGATGCGCCGGTAGATGTCGTCCAGCTCGGCGATGCGGGTGCGGTAACTTTGCAGCAGGCAGGCGGTATCGCCGCCGCACCGCTGGCGTTTTGCCAGCCAGGCCTGCTGGCTGTCCTGCATCGCGCCGCGCGCGCCCATGGCGAACAGGCCGCGCAGGAATTGGTACTTGGTGGCCATTTGCACATCCAAATCGTTCAGCGTGCGGTTGGCGCAGATGGCTTGCTCATCGCGGTTTGCCGCCTTGGCGCAGTCGAAGCTGGCGGCCTGGGTGGCGAACGGGGCCGCCAGAGCGGCGAGCAGCAGGGCGATCGGCGTGGATTTCATGGCGTCTCCATCAGTTATCGGTCTACAGGGAATCGATGGTTTTCCATTCACCAGGCTGCAGTGAACCCAGCGAAAGATTACCCATACTGTAGCGAATCAGCCGCAGGGTAGGGAACCCGATATGCGCCGTCATGCGACGCACCTGGCGGTTTCGCCCTTCGAACAGGGTGATTTTCAGCCAACGGGTGGGGATGGATTTACGTTCGCGGATCGGCGGGTTGCGCGGCCACAGCCACTGCGGCTCGGCCACCAGCTCCACCCCGGCGGGCAGCGTGGGGCCGTCTTTCAGCGTGACGCCGCAGCGCAATGGCGCCAGATCGCTCTCCTGCGGCGCGCCCTCGACCTGCACATAATAGATTTTGCCGGTGCGCTTGCCCGGCTGGGTGAGCTGCGCCTGCAGCTGGCCGTCGTTGGTCAGCACCAGCAGCCCCTCGCTGTCGCGATCCAGGCGCCCGGCGGCGTAAACGTCGGGGAAGGGGATGTACTCTTTCAGCGTGGCGCGGCCCGCTTCGTCGGTGAACTGCGGCAGCACGTCGAAGGGCTTGTTGAATAACACAATTCGGCGCGGCCCTTTCGGCGCGGCAGGTTTGGCGGCATTCGGCTTGCTGAATCGTTTAACGTTGTGATTTCTAACAGAGAATTTTTTCATAACAGTTGAGATTACGGATGATAAGCGCATTATAACCGAATCCGTTTCGGATTGGCGCGGACCGAATATTCAAGTAGTATCTACACGCATCTTACAAAGCATTAACAAAATTGCGCTTGAAGGAGAGGTTGATGGAAAGCAAAGTAGTTGTTCCGGCAGAAGGTAAAAAAATCACGGTTGACGCCCAGGGTAAACTGGTTGTTCCTCATAACCCGATCATCCCGTTCATCGAAGGCGACGGCATCGGCGTTGACGTGACTCCTGCCATGATCCACGTGGTTGATGCGGCCGTTAAAAAGGCTTACCACGGCGAACGTAAAATCTCCTGGATGGAAATCTACACCGGCGAAAAATCTACCCACGTTTACGGTAAAGACGTGTGGCTGCCGGACGAAACTCTGGACCTGATCCGCGACTACCGCGTCGCCATCAAAGGCCCCCTGACCACCCCGGTCGGCGGCGGCATCCGTTCTCTGAACGTGGCCCTGCGCCAGCAGTTGGACCTGTACGTGTGCCTGCGCCCGGTGCGTTACTACCAGGGCACCCCAAGCCCGGTTAAACAGCCTGAGCTGACCGACATGGTGATCTTCCGCGAAAACGCCGAAGACATCTACGCCGGCATCGAGTGGAAAGCCGGCTCCGCCGAAGCGGACAAAGTGATCAAATTCCTGCGCGACGAAATGGGCGTGAAGAAAATCCGCTTCCCAGAGCAGTGCGGTATCGGCGTGAAGCCATGCTCCGAGGAAGGGACCAAGCGTCTGGTGCGTGCGGCGATCGAATACGCCATCACCAACGATCGTGACTCCGTGACCCTGGTTCACAAAGGCAACATCATGAAGTTCACCGAAGGTGCCTTCAAGGATTGGGGCTATGAGCTGGCGCGCGAAGAGTTCGGCGGCGAGCTGATCGACGGCGGCCCATGGCTGAAGATCAAGAACCCGAACACCGGCAAAGAGATCGTGGTTAAAGACGTGATCGCCGACGCCTTCCTGCAGCAGATCCTGCTGCGCCCGGCGGAATACGACGTGATCGCCTGTATGAACCTGAACGGCGACTACATCTCCGACGCCCTGGCGGCCCAGGTAGGCGGCATCGGTATCGCACCGGGCGCCAACATCGGCTCCGACTGCGCGCTGTTCGAAGCCACTCACGGCACCGCGCCGAAGTACGCCGGCCAGGACAAGGTGAACCCAGGCTCCATCATCCTGTCCGCAGAGATGATGCTGCGTCACATGGGGTGGTTCGAAGCGGCTGACCTGATCGTTAAAGGCATGGAAGGCGCCATCGCCGCCAAGACCGTGACCTATGACTTCGAACGCCTGATGGAAGGCGCTAAACTGCTGAAATGTTCAGAGTTTGGCGACGCTATCGTTAAACACATGTAAGTGTGTTCAGCGCTTGAATGAGAGCGGGAGCCTTAGGGCTCCCGTTTTTTTTATTGTTCCAATTGCATGGGTTATTACGCTGCCGCAATCTGGCGCCGGAGCCAACAGAGCTGGGCTGTTATGCAATTGCGCGAGATTGATTTCAGCACGAACAAGGGGTCGAGTTACCTCATTATTCCCGGACAGACGGCTGATGGAATCGTGGTGAAAACCTCTACATGGCACGCTGTGCGGAGGCTGGATTTGTGCTGATCTCACGAAAGTTGCTGATCGGCGACGTCATCATAATCTCAGTGAGAACGGATGAACTGAACCATGCTGGTGTGTACTCGCTGGTGGCGTGATGCTCCATCACATGTGCGGTCAGCTAAGTAATCGTGTCCCTTACGAGTGATATTGGCAAGAACGAACGATCACGATTTTGCGTTTTAACGGGTGAACTTCTTAACTTCAACTGTTAACATCAAAGGGGATTACTATTCTATAGGAAAAGGATTAAATGAGAGAGTTTGGGTTTTTATTGCTGGCAGTAGGTGTCGTTTGGCTGCTGATAGCTTTTAACATGGACACCTATGTTTTTACTGGCTATGGTGAACGTGTCAATAACATTGGTTTGATCGCATCTAAACAGAATCACTTGCTGATATCATCAGTTATTTCTATTTGCGCCATTTTGATGATCATCTTTGGGAAATCGTCGTCTAAGGCAACCAATGTATATGTAAAATGCCCGTTCTGTGCTGAAGAAATAAATCCTGAAGCAATAAAATGCAAGCATTGCGGTAGTGATGTATCGGTTCAGTTGAAAGTACAGAAAGAAAACAAGTTCTCATTTTATGGATTTGATCATAACTTATTGCTATCAGAAGATGATAGCCCATCACTAAATGACAGTGAAGTGATGGAATTAGCCAATAAAATCAAGTCAATATCAAAGTCAAATCGTGATTCTTATATTTTTGGCGAGCATCAATCAAATATCACATACATTAAATACAAACTCCCTAAAGCTGTTCAAGACGAGTTTGTAAAAAGATTAAAATACTGGCTTGCTAAATAAAAATTATTCCTCAAGAAAGCCGCGCTATGCGCGGTTTTTTTATGGGGTGGGTATGCCTTTTAAGATTCCTGAAATTAAATGCATTTGTCTCTAAGGTATTCTGAAAGCGGGAGCGGGGAGAGTTTACCGTTTATTCTCCGGACGTCCACTTTAAACATTAAAAGCCCTTGCTGCAATTCTACCTGATTTCCAAAAATTTATGCTGGAAAGCTGGGGGGAGGGGAGGGATTATTCTTGGGAGGATCTAGTCTGAAGGAAACCCATGCCGGAATATTCCAGCTTACTCACCACAAGTAAGCTGGAAATTACCAATATGGGTTTATTCAGGAGTTCATCACATGTGTTCTGTCGTTGCAAATACCACCAAGTCTGGACGCCGAAGTATCGATTTCAAATACTTTGCGACAAGGTGGGGAAAGAGCTCTATTGAACAATTTACATCCTCTGCAACATGAAGGTCTGTGAGGTTTTGGAGCTAAATATTCACCAACTCACGAGCATTTGTCCCATCGAAGCTATCGACTTATACGTTGATGGATGTCCTAAAAGGACGCAGTGCAATCCGCCTTTACAGTCGTTTTCTGCACATACGCAAGAAGCTGTGAGGCAACCATTTTTGGGCAAGGGAATACGGTAAGGGTAAACGAGGAAATTATCAGACGATACGTAAAGCATCAGGATGAGAAAGACCAGGAGATCGAGCAGCAGATGGAGTTGTAGCAGGATTAACTCGAATATTGCCCCCTTTTAGGGGGCTTCGTGTAAAGCCACCTCCGCAGGAGGTGGCCTTTGACTGTCTACTGTCCGAATGCAAAGGTATCGGACAAGATCACCGCGCGGCGTTAGCCGATTCACGCACGACCAGCACCGGGCAATTGGCGTGGCGCACTACCGCGGTGGCATTCGAGCCGAGGAGGTAAGTCATTGCAGAAGGGCGGTTGGAACCCATCACAATAATCTCCGCGTTAAGCGCATCAGCGAGTTCCAGGATCTGATCTTTGGGATCGCCGACGGCGACATGCGTGGTCACTCGATCCTCGGGAACGCTGAATTGTTTTGCCGCTTTTGTCAGTCCCTCGGTCGCTAGCGCAATGGTTTCATCTTTGGTTTCTATCGCCGCTGTGGCGGCAAAGCCGAAAGCGGCGTAGGTGGCGCGTGACGGGATCACCGCCAGGAAATGGACGTGGGAGTCTTCGAGCCTGGCGAGCGCGTTGACATGCGGGATTACCTGCTGTGTTAATTCCGGCTCGGTAATATCCACGGGAACCAAGATAGTTTTATACATACTCCCTCCTTATCATTATCAAATAACTCCACTTTCTGGATTATAGCTGCTTGATGCAGGGAAAGGAGAGATCCCTATGGCAAACCTGAGAATGTTGGTGCTGAAATGTCAGGTGGTTATCGACGTTCTCGTTAAACGCGGCTAGGAGCGTTTGGTGTTTGAGTAGAAAGGGAGCCATCGGCTCCCTTGGTTTTAGCTGGCTGAGATGATCGGAACCTTAATGCGGGATCTCTGAAACCTCTTTAACTTCCGTCTTGTTGATTTGCTGTTTGACGCCATTGGCATCGGTATACCCGATCAACCCGGCAGAGGTTTCTTTCGGTTTGCCGTCACTGATGATCGTTCTGCCATCGTGGGTATGAATAGCGTAGCTGGTGCGTGTGCAGCCTGACAGTGCGGCGATGGCTACCAGGGCGATCGCGGGAAGAACAAGCGCTTTTTTCATTTGAAGCTCCTTTTAGTTATTCAACTCACTCATGTTTGCAATCTGGTCTCGATTGATCTGTTCCGTTTTGCCCGTTTCAGCATTTCGATAGGAGACCAATCCGGTATCTTTATCGATCTGGGGCTTGCCGTCGGTAACAATGGTTTTACCGTCCGTCGTTTTGATCGCCTGATTGGAAGCGCAGCCCACCAGGGACATCAATGCTGTTGCCGCCAGCAGCGCGGCAAAGGGGCGTTTGCTTTTCATACCTACCATCCTGGTTACTTAAACAAATTTAATATCAGGAAAGTAAGTATAGGCAGATTTTCCAGATTGCCAGGGTTGAAAGCGCTTCTAATGGGATAAAAAATTAAGAATAACTTAATTTATTGATGGAGTGATTACTCGTTCGGATAACAAGGTTATCGATAGGTCAGGGTGTTCAGCTGTACGCCCCGCCTGGGGCGCTATGGCTTCATGTCATCATCGGCCCACGATTCTCCGCATGCCGATGCTTGATACTCGCAATGTCTCTGGCGGTTTGGCGTTAATTCTGTATAAGTATGCGCCGGGGATCTTGTCGAATACCACGTTGATTTTGGCTGATAGTCATCCATAAGGACAGGGATATGAAAATCACGCATTCAGGCTTTAAAACCGGCGCCGCCACATTATTGGCGGCGATGCTCGCGCTGGCATTAACGGGGTGTGCCAAGAGCACCGCCCCCAGCCAAACCGATCCGGTGAATAAAGAGGTTGACGATCTTTTCGCCAACCTTGGCAACCCAAAGGCGCCGGGAAAAGAGAAAGAACACTATATCGCCCAGTTGCAGGCCGCGATTCAAAGCCATTTGAAAGATGCCGAAGCCTACTCAGGCAAGCGTTGCACATTGAGCATCAAGCTGGCGCCGGACGGTATGCTGATCAGCATTCGGGCTGAACAAGGGGAACCGGAACTTTGCCAGGCCGCGATCAAAGCAATCGCCAATGCGCGTCTGCCTAAGCCGCCAACGACCGCGGTTTACGAAGCGGTCAAAAGCAGCACGTTGGAATTTCGCCCGCAGTGAAAATAAACGGCACTGCGATGCCAGACAATTAAACCAAAGTCACAGGCCGTATTTTCATGCGGCCTGTGAGTATTGGGTTGTGCAATATTTCGTATAGCGCTTCCTCATGCTAAAGCCCGTTTTTTCGGCATTATTTCACGGCATGTGGCGCCACTCTCTACCGATACATCATCGCGCTCACGCGCTCGCTTCGGTCTTTAAAACCGTTGCTGCGCATCGTTACCACATAGTAGCGATAGTGGTGTTTCTGTGCGTATTCGCGCACCAGATCTTCGGCGAACAGGCCGCTGAAGGTGACGGTGGTGACGAACGTCAGCCCTTTCACTTCGTAGGTGCCGATCTCTTGCGGGGTGCCGATATACGGCGGCGGGAACACGGTTTTGTGGAACTGGCAGCCCGCCAGCAGCAGGGTAAACAGCAGGGCGGCGGGTATTTGCGGTATGCTCATCGGGAAAAGCTTTCCTTCCTTGGCGTGTGTTTTAGTAACTCTATAATAGGATTACAAAATTCGGCGGGGATGTAAAAATTATCCCGCTTCGGTTGCCGTTTCGTTGAAGCGGTGTCGCCGTATCCATCAGCATGAGGATTAAAACATGTTTGTTCGCCAGGCCACCGACAGCGATGCCGCAGCCCTGATCGCCCTCGACAGCGTCGCCGAACACGAACCGCAGCGCGCGGCGCAGATCCGCGCCTGGTGCGGGCAGGGGGATTGCTATCTTGCCGAGGAACAGGACGTGGTGATGGGATACGGTGTGCTGCACTATCACTTCTTCGGCTGCGGCTTTATCGAGATGCTGATGGTCGGCGAGCGCTATCGCCGCCGGGGCGTCGGGCAGGCGTTGATTACGGCATTGAAGTCCCATTGCCGACACCCGAAGCTGTTCACTTCCACCAATCGTTCCAACCTGCCGATGCAGCGGCTGCTGCTGAACGCCGGGTTTGTCGCCAGCGGCCAAATTGACAATCTCGATGACGGCGATCCGGAGCAGGTCTTTTTCATCCCGCTGCGCTAATACAGCCGGACATCCACCGCCTGCTGTTGCAGCCAGGTGCTGACGTAGCCATAAGCGGCATAGAAGGCCAGCAGCGCGAAGATCAGCACGGAAAGCGAGGCCAAAAATTTGACGTCGCCCTGCTTCGAAAGCTGGTAAGCGCAAGAGATAAAGGCCAGCAGGCACAGCAGGGTGAAGGCGATGGCCAGCGTGGCGTAGAGAATAAGCATAACGAAACCCGTTCTTCCTTGTGAGCGCGGCAAGGATACCACAGACAAAAAAGGGGCCCAAACGGGCCCCGGTGCGATACGGCGCGAGAGGTTTACTCCGCCGCGTCGGGATGATTCTTGCCTTCTTCGATGAATTCTTCGTCGATCTCTTCGATGTTTTCCTTGCTGTCGCGGCCGGACAGGATGTTCCAGCAGGCGATGAACAGCGCGGCGATCAATGGCCCGATGACGAAGCCGTTAATGCCGTAAATCTCCATGCCACCCAGGGTGGAGATCAGGATCAGGTAGTCCGGCATTTTGGTGTCTTTGCCTACCAGCAGCGGGCGCAGAATGTTGTCCACCAGGCCGATTACGACCACGAAGAACACCACCAGGAAGATGCCTTTCCACAGCATGCCGGTGGCGAAGAAGTAGATCACCGCCGGCACCCAGATGATGGCGGAGCCCACGGCGGGGATGATCGACAAGAACGCCATCAGCGCGCCCCACAGCAAGCTGCCGTCGATGCCGGTAAAGTAAAACGCCAGCCCGCCGAGCGCGCCTTGCACCACGGCGACCACCACCGTGCCCTTGACGGTGGCGCGGGAGACGGCGGCGAACTTCACGAACAGGTGGTGCTTCACGTGCTGTGAGAGCGGCAGCGCTTCGAGCGCCAGGTTCACCAGATACGGGCCGTCTTTCAGCAGGAAGAACAGCAGGTAGAGCATCACGCCGAAGCCGACGACGAAATTGAAGGTGCCTTTGCCGATCAGGAACACGCTGCCCGCCAGGTATTGCCCGCCCTTGAGCGCCACCTCGGAAAGTTGTTTTTGGATCTCGGCGGCGCTGTTGAGGTTATGTTCCGCCAGGAAGCGCTGCGCCCAGCCGGGCAGATGACGCATGAAGTCCGCCAGCATGGTCGGCAATTGGCTGTTGTTGGTCTGCAGCTTGGTGTAAATCATGTTGAATTCCATCGCCAGCGATGAGGCGATGATCGCTAACGGCGTGAACACGATCAGGCAGATCAGCGCCACCGTCAGCAGCGACACCACGCCGTTGCGTTCGCCGACGTACTGCTTCAACTTCTTTTTCACCGGATGGAAAATCACCGCCAGAATAACCGCCCACAGCACCGAGGAGTAATAAGGCCCCAGCACGTCGAGAAAGGCGGCGGTAACGATGAACAGGATCAGAATAAAGAATCCCTTGGAAATGCCTCTAGACATCATAGTCGTCCCTCAAAAGATGAATTTTCAGCATAGATGAACTGAATGAAAACAACACTATCATTACCTTTGCTTATCCGGTAGGGGATTTTTAACGGCTTATTCCATAGGGTTACTAAGGGGAAAGGAGGGCACCGCGCGAGGCTCAGGCAGCGACGCAAGGAAAGAAAGAACGCTAAATAGTTAACAAAATTTATTGATTGTGTTTCATTTTGTGTGTTGCGCTTGCCGCCTGCGCCAGGCTTTCCTAGTGTTGATGAGGGCGGCCGTTCGCCCGATACCACGCAGGAGTATGCAAATGACAGAACACAAACGACTTGCCGTTATCGAAAAGGCATTACTGATCGCTTTCGCCGGTCTGCTGATTTATCTTGTTGCGACCGGCGCCTTGTCATTGTCGGGCCTGGATCATCACTGGCCTTATCCTTCACGATAAGCACGCGCCCGCACCAGGGAATATTCAGCACCGCTAATAATAAATAGAACCCCCTTTCTCATTATTGCTTATTGCGCCATTACACCGCATTGCGCGGCCCGCGGCGAAAAATCAGCGCCAATCCCGCCCCTGACACCGCCGCCGCCAGCACCAGCCAAGTCGGCGCCGCCCAACCGGCCGCGGCCACGATGGCGCTCAGCGCGACCGGGCCGATCACCTGGCCGAGGTAGTTCCCCTGCATCACCAACCCCAGACTCAGCGGCAGCAGCGTGGGCTCTGGCGTCGCCGCCGGCGTGGCGGCCAGAAGCGTCGCGGGCAGCATGCCGGCGATGGCGCAGAACAGGAAGCATAGCGGGATCAGCAGGCCATTGGGCGTCATCGGCAGGAAAATGCCGATGCCAAAGATGCCGATAACCAGGCTGGTGGCCGCGAGCAGGCTCCCGGCCCGCAGACCGCGCGACAGCAAGAACCCGGCGGCGAGATTGCCGAGGATATTGACGGCCACCGCCGCCGCGCTGATGCCGCCGGCGGCCGCCAGCGTCAGACCGATGCGCTGCATCAGAAAGATCGGTAAAAAGGTCATCACCGAGAAAAACTGCAGGTTATAAGCGGTGAACATCAGCGCCAGCAACAGCGGCTGGCGCGCCCGCAGCATCGCGCCCAGCGCTTGCCGCAGCGGCAACGGCGGAGCGTGCGCGTCGGCGGCGCGGCGCGGCGTGGTCAGCGGCAGCAGCAGCGCGGCCAGCAGCGTCAGCGCCGCACCGGCCTGCCAGTTCTGTTGCCAGCCCGCCAGGTGAGGGCCGAAAAACAGCGAAATGGCGATGCCCGCCGGCATGAAAGTGCTCCAGATGCCGAACACCAGGCTGCGCTGCGCCGGGGCGACGATGCGGTTCAGCACCGCCGGCGAGGCGACCACCACGATGACGAAGCCGAGGCCTTCGACAAAGCGGCTGACGATCAAGCCGCTGAAGTCGTGCAGCGTGGCGCCGGTAAAGCTGGCGGCGCTGACGATCAGCAATCCCAGCGCCAGCAGCCGCCGATCGCCCCAGCGGCGCACCAGCAGCCCGGCGGCGATGCCGCCGAACACCCCGACGAAAGGAAACGCCGAGATGACCCAGCTTAGCGTCTCCAGTGAACGGCCAAACTCGGCCTGCAGCGCCGGCAAGGCAATGGTGGCCTTGCCCACGTGCAGCGCCGCGGCGATGCCGGCGAACAGCACATTGATGACGGCTAGCCAGGGCGTGGCGGCGGGGGAAACGCGGTCAATGGCGTCCGGTTTAATGGCGGTCATAACACTCTCCAGTGGCGGTAACGCCATCACTATGTGCTCTTGCAACGGCTGAGGTCGTTCAAATGCTGCGCTATCACGCGGGGAAATTATTCATTTCGAGCTTTATTGATTGCGCGCCTTCGTTGTTTGGTTTGCCAGCGTGCCGCCCGGCGTGGACGCTCGCCTCCCTTCAGCGGTTTACTGTTCCGACACGCAGCAGGCGTGTTGTATTCATTTTATAAGGAGCAGTGTATGTCAGAGATGATGAACGAGAGTGGGGCGCCGGCCATTGAATGGAGCTATGGCGGCCGGGGTGATGATATCAGCAGCAGTCTGAGCCTCGACACGGTCGAGGAGCAGCCGCAGGGTTTCTTGATGACGGTCGATCGGCCGGTGCAGATCTTTAAAGACGCGCTGTCGCCGATGATGGCCTTTGTCACGCTGCTGCGCCCGCTGTACGCCAAGACGGGCGAGGGCTTCCAGTACGTGCCGGTTTCCAATCCCTGGACCGACGTGCAGCGCCTGCCGGCCAGCGCAGGTTATCTGGGCGTGCAGGTCAACGCCGGGCTGTTCTTCCACGGCGCCAAGCCGACGCACTATAAAGATCGCGACGGCCAGATGAAGCCGATCGACGGCGGTACCCTTTTGCAGAACATCACCGTGCTGCATCAGGTGGCGCAGCCGCTCGGCCCGGGTGAAGGCGCCGTCTGAGTCGGCTGCGTTATCACGGGGGCCGGACGCGGCCCCTTATCGCGCCTTGAAACCGCGTGCAGGTTGGGTAAAACTGGCTGCCTATTCAAGGAGAAGAGCATGTACAGCGACAACGAGAAAAAGTTTTATATCATCCTCAACCGCAATCACGAACCGGCCACGCTGTTTAACGCCTCCTGCCATCTGACGGCAGGCATCACCGATCTTATCGAGCAGCGCGAGTTTCACCATTATCCGAGCAGCCTCGACGGCGTCAGCGCCAATATGAGCCACTATCCGATCGTGATCCTGCAGGCCAAGAACAGTAGCCAGCTCAGCAACCTGATTCTGAAGTGCAAGGAAGAGGGCGTGTTGGCCAACTTCTTCACCACCACTATGCTGTCGCACTCCGCCGAGCAGCAGATCGCCGACACCGCCAATACCCCCTACGAGCAGTTGGACTTCGTAGCGGTAGCGCTCTACGGCGACACTGAACAGCTTAAGCCGCTCACCAAGAAGTTCTCCGTCTACCGCTGAAAACGCGGAATCTCAGACGCTGGCGCCGTCGTAGGTGTGGATCTGCAACGCATCCAGCGCGACGTCAGGCACGCAGCGCAGGTTAACGGCGCACATCGCGGCGCCGTCCGGCGCGGTGCCGTAGGCGAAGGGCTGGGCTCCGCAGACTCGGCAGAACTGATGGCGGATCCTGTGGTGATTGAAAGTGTAAGTGCTGAGCTGGTCCTGACCGCTGTTGAGCGTGAAAGCGCTGATGGGGAAGAACGACAGCAGCAGCCCTTTGCGGCGGCAAATCGAACAGTTGCAGCTGAGGGCTTCGGTCGGCAGTTCGGCGTCTACGGAGAAGGTGACGGCGCCGCAGTGGCAGCTTCCCTGGAATGACATGGCGGTGATCCTGTGGCAGGAGGGCGGGTTTGCCCAGTATAGTGCAATTTATCGCCATTCGGCCGCGCCGGGCGCGGTTTCCTTAATAAATGCGCGGTTTTCTGGTAGGTTAAGGTTTAACGTCATCAAAAGGAGATCGCGATGTTAGAGCATTACTATCCGGCAAACATGGGCGCCGAACCGGTCACGGACGAACAGCACAAGCGGCTGGTGGCGGTGCAGGCGGCGCTGGAGCTTATCAAGGCTACGCTGTCAGACACCAACGATGGCAACGGTGTGGATTTCCAGCTGAAGGCGGCGGAGAAGCACATCGGCCCGATGGCCGACGCTATTCAGGAAGCCCTGAAGTAACGGTTCGCCGTCACGTCAACCGCCCATATCGGGCGGTTTTTTTTGCGCCGATTACTGCGATTTTTTTAGCGGCGTATTGCCTTTTTCCCGGCTGGTGCCGCCGGCGGCGCGACGCTACCCTAGCGATCCGACTCCTCATCAGGTGCACGCCCATGTTTCCCTTCCGCGTATTCTCTTTGTTATTGCCGCAACGTCGGTGCGCTGCCCGGCTGGCCGGCATCGCACTGTTCATCGGCGGCGTTGTGCAGGCGCACGCGACGCAACGCATCGACTTTTCGCCGGATCCCGCCGGCGCTTACCCAGAGGGCGTCGCCTGGAATGCGCGCGCCGGCGCGTTTTTGGTGTCTTCCCTGCGCGGCGGGCAACTTGGCCTGGTTTATCCCGATGGCCGCTATCGGCGTTTTTCCACCGGCAAGGGACTGATTACCACCTCCGGCATGCTGGTGGACACCGAGCGCAACCGGGTGCTGGTGTGCAATGAAGACGTAGGGGTGTCCCTCCACTCTTCGCCCGGCACGCGCAATCGCGTGGCGCAGGTGTTGGAATTTCGTCTCGATACCGGTGCGCTGCAGCAGGTGTACGATCTGTCTTCGTTAAGCCGTGGGCCGACGCTCGCCAACGATCTGGCGCTCGATGCGCAGGGCAATATCTACGTCACCGACAGCTTCCAGCCGCAGATTTACAAGATCGACCGGGCAACGCGCCAGGTGTCGATCCTGGTGCGCTCATCGCTTCTGCTGCCCGCCGACGCGCCTGCGGCTGCGCAGGGCACGCAACCTTATCTCAACGGCATCGTGTATCACCCGGATGGCTACCTGATCGCGGCGGACTACACCCGCGGGCTGCTGTGGAAGGTGACGCTGGATAACACGCCTGCGATAAGTGAAATCAGGCTGCCGCATCGGCTGAAAGGGCCGGACGGGCTGCGGCTCAAAAACGCCAACGAATTGGTGATCGTACAGTCTTATCCGGGGAGAACAGGGGGCATGTCCGGTGACGTGTCGCTGCTCTCCTCGACGGACGGCTGGGCCAGCGCGCATATCGTCGCCGTCGCCGCGCCGCCGGGGCTGGATGGGCCGACTGGCGCCGCGCTGCGCGATGGCGAGGTGTGGGTGGTCAACTCGCGTTACCCCAAACTTTTTGCCGACGTCGCTCAGGCGGAAAGCGTCAAGCGCTTCAGCATCGTCAAGGTGGCGTTCGCACCGCCCGCAGCGGATGGCCGCTGAGCGACGGCGGTTGCCAACCGCGCCGGAATAGGATTAAATGCCGCACTGACTGTATAAATAAACAGGGGTGTTGCAATGAGCCTGGCGCTGAAGGGTGAGAAGATCGCGCGTAACCGCTTTACCGGCGAAAAAATTGAAAACGGCAGCTTTATGCTGTGTGATTTTTCGGGCGCCGATCTGACCGGCACCGAATTTATCGGCTGTCAATTTTACGATCGCGAGAGCCGACAGGGCGGTAACTTCAGCCGCGCAATCCTGAAAGACGCGAGTTTTAGAAGCTGCGATTTATCGATGGCCGATTTCCGCCACGTTGACGCATTGGGGTTGGAGATCCGCGAATGTCGCGCGCAGGGAGCAGATTTTCGCGGCGCCAGCTTTATGAATATGATCACCAGCCGCACCTGGTTTTGCAGCGCCTATATCACCAAGAGCAACCTGAGCTACGCCAATTTTGCCAAAGTGGTGTTGGAGAAATGCGAGCTGTGGGAAAACCGTTGGCACGGCGCGCAGGTGCTCGGCGCCAGCTTCAGCGGCTCCGATCTGTCCGGCGGCGAATTCTCCGGTTTTGACTGGCGCGCCGCCGATGTCACCCAGTGCGATCTGAGCAACGCGGAACTGGGCGAGTTGGATTTGCGCACCACCGATCTGCAGGGCGTTAAAATGGACAGTCACCAGGCCGCTCAACTGCTGGAGCGGCTGGGGATCGCAATCATCGGCTGAAGAGCTGCCTGATGCCCAGGCTGATGATCAGCACGCCGCAGGCGCGATCGATCCAGGCTTTACTGCGTCGGTAGGCGCTGGCGATCGGCGCGTGCGACAGCACCAGCGCCACCAGGCCATACCACAGGCTAGCGACTACCGCGACCTCCAGCAGCATGGCGGCGAAGGTGGGCATGGAGACATGGGCAGGCGCCGCCGACGAAAACACCGCGGCGTAAAAGGCGACGGATTTGGGGTTGGCGATGTTGGTGGTGACCCCTTGCAAGAATGCCGATCTGAAGCCGGAGTTCACCCCACCCGCCGCGCCGACAACCCCTGAGCCGGGAGCTGCATGGGCGATCAGCCGATAACCGAACCAAATCAAATAACCTGCGCCGGCCACTTTTACCGTCAGCGCCAGCCAAGGGAACAGGGTGAAAATCATGCCGACGCCGAGCAGGGCGCTGCTCGCCCAGAACAGGTTGACCAAGACAATACCTGCCACCAGAGCGAAAGCCTCGCTGCGGCGCGCGGAAACGGCTTTGTGTGCAACGGCGACAAAGTTGGGGCCGGGGATCACCACGCCGACAATATACACGGTGAAGACGGCGAGCACGGCTGGCATATCAATCATCGGTTAACGGCCTGTAAGAAGGGGGAACCTAGTTCTATAATGAATCGCCGGTATGATCCAGCAGTGCGAAAAAATTTTTTCATAGGCCGTTAGCGGCAGATGCAGGCGGTGCTTTGCGGTAATAAATTTATGAGGCAGATGAATATAATTTAAAATATATCTTGCTTAAATAATTTAGCTGTGTGTAAATAGCGTCATCGGTTTGTAGTACAGACCTTATGAAAGCAGTTTTAGTAAAGCAGTTCTCAGTATTAGCGATATCCCTCAGATACCTCTTCTTCCGCGAATTCTCTTCTCTAGTGCCCCATAAGTTTCCAATAAAAACAGACCTCTATCGCCCTATGGCGTCGCAAAAATATAAAGGAAATATCTCTATGTCCAATAAAATGACGGGTTTGGTAAAATGGTTTGATGCAGGTAAAGGCTTTGGCTTTATCACCCCGGCAGACGGCGGCAAAGATGTGTTCGTACACTTCTCCGCTATCCAGAGCAACGATTTCAAAACGCTGGACGAAGGCCAACAGGTTGAGTTCACTATCGAAAATGGCATGAAGGGGCCTTCTGCCGGCAACGTGGTCGCGTTATAATTTTCGGCCGAGGTGCAATGTCTTACGACAGCGATGATGGTTTAAGCCGGAGCAGTTAAGCAATGAAATCCTCAGCCTGAATAAACTCCGGGTCCGCCCGGAGTCTTTCTCGATACGTCATTAGCTCAGCAGGAAGAGCGGCAGCGAAATTATTCGTTGGCGGACTGGGGTTCGATTCCTCGATGACGTTCCAATAATTAATGATTATTGGCAACAGAAAAACAGATTGCCGCAGAATTAATAACGCCGCGTTTCAGTCTATTTTTCTGTTGTGAAAAAGTCGCGCTTAGTCTGCGTAATGTTGGAGTGTGGGATGGACGCTTACGCCATAACATGACAGCCGGGAAAGTCACCGGCACACGATTAATAGCCCCGGCCTTGGCCGGGGTTTTTTATACCCGCGATCTTAACGTTGCGAGTCCAGCAGTTCGTTATTTTTCACCACGTCCTGCGCCTTGAGGTAGCTCTCGATCAGCAGCTGATAGGCCGGGAAGATTTTGGTGTAGACCTCGGCCCACTGCTGAGCGTCGGCGCGGTTCCAGCTGCCCTGCAGCTCGGAGGCGACGCCGGCGGTGTCGATCGGCACCACGCCCGCCTGTACCACGCGCGCCAGGGTAATTTCCTGCGCCATTTTCGAGTAGGTGCCGGAGGCGTCGATCACCGCGAAGACCTTATAGCCTTCGGCCACCGCGCTGATGGACGGAAAGGCCATGCAGACGCTGGTGATGGTGCCGGCGATGATCAGGGTTTTGCGGCCGGTGGCTTTGACCGCCGCCACGAAGTCAGGGTTGTCCCAGGCGTTGATTTCCCCTTTACGGGCGACGTATTGCGCGTGCGGCGCATTCTGGTGAATCTCCGGGATCAGCGGGCCGTTGGGGCCCTGCGGCACCGAGGCGGTGGTGATCACTGGCAGTTTGCTGAGGGTGGCGATGCTGGCGAGGGCGGCGGCGCGAGCGCGCAGTTCGGTCATCGGCATATCGGCGACGGTCTGAAACAGACCGCTCTGGTGGTCGATCAGGAGCATGACCGCGTCATTAGCATCAATAACAGGACGCTGGCCGTTGAAGTTGGCTGGAGTGCTCATGGTATTTTCCTTTTCTCGTCGTGAGGTCAGTGGGTATCTTCTTTGATTGATAAGGCTGAAACTCAGCACTTGCCTACAGTGTAGAGAGAGGAGATAAATCCGGTAGAGCCTAAAGCCGGGATGCATCGTTCCATTAATAGAACGACACTGCAGCAGGCGAGGGGGCCGGCGCTGGGCTAAACTTAAGGTGCATGAGAAACATGCGGCAAGGAACGCCATCCTGTTCATGGGTTTGACGCGGAGGGCCGCCGTCATGGCTTATCAGCATATCGTTGTCGCCACGGATCTCAGCGAAGACGCCGAGTTCCTGTTGGGCAAGGGCGCCAGGCTGGCCGCCGCGCTCCAGGCCAAACTTTCACTGATTTATATCGATATTCACCGCGCCGGTTATTATGTCGATCTGGGCGTGGGAGATTACAACTACACCGATCGCACGTTTTCGGAGCGGGTGAAGAATATGCTCAATGCGATCAAAGGGCAGTCTTCCTATCCGGTGGAAGAGGTGATCGTCAGCCGTGGCGCATTGACGGAAGAGCTGAATCGGGTGGCGAAGGAAAAAGGGTTCGATCTGGTGATCTTCGGCCATCACCACGATGTCTGGAGCCGGCTGGTTTCTTCGGCGCGTCAGGCGATCAATGAGTTGAACGTCGATCTGCTGGTGATCCCCATCGAGAAAAAATAGTCGCGGCCGCCGGCGGGCGGCTGCTTTTTTCATTCGCATCGCTTATCTCTGAGCGGCCATAACCGTCTATCCGCAATAATCCCGCTTGCTGACAATCCGCCAGGAAAATAGTGACTGGCCGCAATTTTATTATCTCCATCAATGTGTTGGCCAAAATCCGATAAAGATTAACCCAGCGCATTGAAATGACTCGCATACCTCCTTTTGGTTAATAAACCGCACGTTTTGACTGGCTCTCAGGGAGCCTGCGTCTTATCCTCGGGGCAATGAGATTTGTATGACTTATATAAATGCGTTTACATGGAGGAGGTCTCATGCGTTTTGACAATAAAGTCGTGGTTATCACCGGTGCGGGCAATGGCATGGGGGAAGCGGCGGCGCGGCGTTTCTCCGCCGAGGGCGCCATTGTGGTGCTGGCCGACTGGGCCAAGGAAGCGGTAGACAAGGTCGCCGCTTCGCTGCCGAAGGGCCGCGCGATGGCGGTGCATATCGACGTTTCCGATCACGTGGCGGTTGAAAAAATGATGAACGAGGTGGCGGAAAAACTGGGCCGCATCGACGTCCTGCTGAACAATGCCGGCGTACATGTGGCGGGCAGCGTGCTGGAAACCAGCATCGACGACTGGCGTCGCATCGCCGGGGTCGATATCGACGGCGTGGTGTTCTGTTCCAAATTCGCCTTGCCGCACTTGCTGAAAACCAAAGGCTGCATCGTCAATACCGCATCGGTGTCCGGCCTGGGCGGTGACTGGGGCGCGGCCTATTACTGCGCGGCGAAAGGCGCGGTGGTTAACCTGACGCGCGCCATGGCGCTGGATCACGGCGGTGACGGCGTGCGCATCAACTCGGTCTGCCCGAGCCTGGTCAAAACCAACATGACCAACGGCTGGCCGCAGGAGATCCGCGACAAGTTCAATGAGCGCATCGCGCTGGGGCGTGCGGCGGAGCCGGAAGAAGTGGCGGCGGTGATGGCGTTTCTGGCCAGCGACGACGCCAGCTTTATCAATGGCGCCAACATTCCGGTCGATGGCGGGGCGACCGCCTCGGACGGCCAACCGAAGATCGTCTAAGCGTTAATGCGCAGGCCCGGCCATCATGACCGGGCCTGTTGTTTTAGACGCCGATGCGATCGCGCAGCGTGTAGTAGGCCGCGCCGATGGCGGTGAACGGGATCTGCAGATTGCGCCCGCCGAAGAACGGCAGGTGCGGCAGCTTGGCGAAGGCGTCGAAGCGTTCGGCGTCGCCGCGCATCAGTTCGGCAATCAGCTTGCCCGCCAGATGGGTGCAGGTCACGCCGTGGCCGCTGTAGCCCTGCATGTAGTACACGTTATTCTCCAGGCGGCCGAACTGCGGCATGCGCGACAGCGTCAGCAGGAAGTTACCGGTCCAGCGATAGTCGATACGCACGCCTTTCAACTGCGGGAAGGTCTTCAGCAATTTTGGCCGGATCAGGTTGTCGATGTCGTCCGGATCGCGCGCGCCATACACCACGCCGCCGCCGTACAGCAGGCGATGATCGGCGGTGATGCGGTAGTAATCCAGCAGGTAGTTGCAGTCCTCCACGCAGTAGTTCTGCGGGATCAGCGCCTGCGCGATCTCCGGCGCCAGCGGCTCGGTGGTCACCACCTGGGTGCCGCACGGCATGCTGCGCTTGGCCAGCCGCGGCTCCAGCTTGTCGCCCAGATAGGCGTTGCCGGCGACGATGACGAAACGCGCCTTCACCTGACCGTTGGCGGTGCTGATGAGCGCCGGTTCGCCGTGGCGAATGTTCGTCACCGCCGATTGTTCGAAGATGCGCCCGCCCTGCAGGCGGATCGCCTCGGCCTCGCCCAGCGCCAGGTTAAGCGGATGGATGTGGCCGCCGCTGTGATCGAGCAGCGCGCCGACGTAGCGATCGCTGGCAACCTCCTGGCGCAGCCGATCCGCATCGAGCAGCTCGAGCTGGGTATTGCCGTAGCGTTCCCAGTTGCGCTTTTGCTCGATCAGCGCATGGAACTGCTTGTTGTTCAGCGCGGCGAAGATGCCGCCGGGGCGGTAGTCGCAGTCGATGGCGTAGCGGCTGATGCGGCTGCGAATGATCTCCGCGCCTTCAAACATCATGCTGCCGAGCAGGTGGGCGCTTTCCGCGCCGTAGCGCTCTTCAATCACATCGATGTCGCGGCTGTAAGAGTTGACCAACTGGCCGCCGTTGCGGCCGCTGGCGCCGAAACCGATGCGCGCCGCTTCCAGCACCACCACGTTATAGCCGGCTTCCACCAGAAACAGCGCGGAGGAGAGTCCGGTATAGCCGCCGCCGATCACGCAGACGTCGCACTCGATAGATTCATTCAGTTGCGGATAGGGCTGATGTGCGTTGGCCGTGGCCGCATAGTAGCTTTTTACGTGTTCAGTCATGAGATAAGCCCTTATTCCAGCGAGATCCAGGTGGTTTTCAATTCGGTGAATTTGTCCAGCGCATGCAGCGATTTGTCGCGGCCGTTGCCGCTTTGCTTGTAACCGCCGAACGGCACGGTCATATCGCCGTCGTTGTAGTTGTTGACGAACACCGTACCGGCCTTCAGTTGGCGCGCCATGCGGTGCGCGCGCGCCAGATCGCGGGTCCAGACCGCGGCACCGAGGCCGTAGTCGCTGTCGTTGGCCAGCTGCAGCGCCTGTTGCTCGTCGTCGAACGCCGTCACCGCCAGCACCGGGCCGAAGATTTCATCGCGCGCCACGCTCATGGCATTGTCCACCTGGGTGAGGATGGTCGGCCCCAGATAACCGGCGTGGTCGCCCTGCGGATGGTCGCGCCCGTCGAGGAACAGCGCGGCGCCCTGGCTCAGCCCCCGATCGATATAGCCGGCCACTTTCTCGCAGTGGCCGCTGTCGATCAGCGTGCCCATCACCGTGTCGGGATCGAGCGGATCGCCGGGCACGAAAGCCGCCGCGTGTTTGCGCAGCGCCTGCAGGAACGCTTGCTCTATGCTCGCTTCGACCAGCAGGCGAGTGCCGGCGATGCACACCTGCCCCTGATTGTAGAAGATGCCGGCGGCGGCGCTGCGGGCGGCCTGATCCAGATCCGGGCAGTCGGCGAAGACGATGTTGGCGCTTTTGCCGCCGGCCTCCAGCCAGACACGCTTCATGTTTGATTCGCCGGCGTAAATCATCAGCTGTTTCGCCACCAGCGTAGAGCCGGTAAAGGTGAGGGCGTCGACGTCGCGGTGCAGCGCCAGCGCCTTGCCGGCGTCGTGGCCGTAGCCGGGCACCACGTTCAGCACGCCGTCCGGCAGCCCGGCCTGTTGCGCCAGTTTGCCGAGCAGGATGGCGCTCAGCGGCGACTTTTCGGAGGGTTTGAGCACCACGCTGTTGCCGGCGGCCAGCGCCGGGCCGAGCTTCCAGCAGGCCAGCAGCAACGGAAAGTTCCAGGGCACGATGGCGCCGACCACGCCGATCGGCTCGCGCTCGATCAGCGCCAGCGCCTCGCGGCCGGTGGGGGCGATTTCGCCGTAGACCTTATCGATCGCTTCGGCGTACCAGCGGATGCAGCGGATGGCGCCCGGCACGTCGTCGCGCAGGCTGTGGCGGATGGGTTTGCCGGTGTCCAGCGTTTCCAGCAGCGCCAGCTCTTCGTGATGCTGCTCCATCAGATCGGCGAAGCGCAGCAACGTGGCTTTGCGCTGCGCCGGGGCGGCCTGCGCCCAGTCGCCGCGTTCAAAGGCGGCGCGCGCCGCGCTGACCGCCCGATCGATGTCGGCGGCTTCGCCGCGCGCGACCTGCGCCAGCTCACGGCGACCGGCGGGATCTTCGACGGCGAAACGTTTCCCCGCGGCGGCCGGCTGGTAGCGGCCGTCGATAAACAGCTGATGCTCAATCTTCAGGGCCTGCGCCCGTTGTTGCCAATACTGCAAATGGTGAAAGTTCATGCCTGGCTCCGTTGATCAGAATGTCGTCGGCGTATGGGCGCTGATAATCCGGCAAATGCGCGCCGACGTGTTGCTGAAGCTGTGGGGAATGCCGGTATTGATGGCGTAGCTCTGCCCGGCCTGCAGGTGATAGCTCTGGCCGTTGACCTGCAGCACCACTTCGCCTTCCAGCAGCGTGCCGATCTCTTCCCCTTGGTGTTTGATGCGCTCGCCGGTGGTGGTGCCCGGTTCGTAGGTCTCGATCATCATTGCCAGCGTGCGATTCGGATCGCCGTTATGGATCAGCTTCATCGATACGCCCTGGCTGCCGATCTCGATCAGGTCGTCGCTGTCTATCACGATCTGCGGCTCAGCCGGTTTTTCCGGTTCGGCGAAAAACGCCGACAGCGACAGACCGTATACCGTCAGCAGCTTTTGCAGCGTGCTGATGGCCGGGCTGACCTTGTCTTGCTCGATAGTACTGATGGCGCTGTGGGTTAACCCAGACAGTTCGGCGACCCGGCGCTGCGACAACCCCAATTGTTGACGGATCTGCGACAGACGTTTTCCCGGTGCCAAGCTGACGTCGCTCATGGGCGTTTTTCCTTTTGATAGTTCCGACAGGCGGTAATGAAACCATCAAACAACAGGCGCGACAGGGCGTACTCGTCGCTGTTCCACTCCGGGTGCCACTGCACGCCGAGCGCGAAAGGCTGATCGCGCACGCTGATCGCCTCCACCAGCCCGTCGGCGGCGTGCGCCTCGATGCGAACGCTCGCGCCCAGGGTTTTGGCGCCCTGGCCGTGCAGCGAGTTCACCCAGAATCTGTTGCAATCCGGTATCAGTTGCGAAAGCAGCCCCCCTTCCTGAACGATGACCTCGTGGGCGGGGGCGTATTGCTGTTCCAGCGGCAGGTCGTGATCTTCACGATGCTCCAGCAGCTCGGGCAGTTCGTACAGGCGGCGATGCAGGGTGCCTTGAGTGGCGACCACCATCTCCTGCATGCCGCGGCAAATGGCGAAAAGGGGAATGCGCCTGTCGAATGCCTGGCGGATCAGCGCCAGGCTCAACGCGTCTCGGCCAGGATCGGCATCAGGCTCATCGCCGTTTTCACCATAAAGGTGCGGCTGCACATTACTGGGGCTGCCGGGCAGCAAAATGCCGTCGAGGCGCGGCAACAGTTCCGCCAGCATCTCAGGCTCCGCCAGCGCGTGCGGCAGGGCGATCGGCAAGCCGCCGGCGGTGATAACGGCATTCAGGTACTTTTCTTGCAAGGTCTGTGTGAGGTGCCCGTTTAACCTATACCTGCACATGACGACGCCGATGACTGGTCTGTTAAATATATTGTCCATGCTATCCCCTTGGTACGTTCGAAATTATGAACGATAAGCTTCTCCACCGCCGATTTCGTTCAATATTCTATAAATCTAGCAGTCGATTGGCCAATATTCAAACCAAAAGTAACACTTGCAAAACAAATTTGTTTCATCTACGTTTCAATTGTGGGCATTATATTGAACAAGACGGTCAATAAACATCGACGACAGCAAAACACAAACGGCGGGTGAACCATGCAGACCAACATCGTAGAAGTGGAAAACTTTGTTCAGCACAGTGAAGAGAGACGAAGTAGCGCGTTCCAGCGCGAAGTGAAGAAGTATCTGGAACGTTATCCGTTAACCCAACATGTCGACGTACTGTTGACCGATCTGAACGGCAGCTTCCGCGGCAAACGCATCCCGGTCGGCGGCCTGAACAAACTGGAGAAGGGCTGTTACTTCCCAGCGTCGGTATTTGCGATGGATATTCTCGGCAACGTGGTGGAAGAGGCCGGGCTGGGGCAGGAGTTGGGCGAGCCGGATCACGTGTGCGTGCCGGTGCCGGGCACGCTGACGCCGTCGGCGGCGGACCCGCAATATATCGCACAGGTGCTGCTCACCATGTTGGATGAAGATGGCACTCCCTTTGACGTTGAACCGCGCAATGTGCTGAACCGAGTGTGGCAGCGTTTGCGTCAGCGCGGGCTTTCCCCCGTGGTAGCGGTAGAGTTGGAGTTCTATCTCATCGATCGTCAACGCGACGCGGAGGGCTATCTGCAGCCGCCGTGCGCGCCGGGCACGCAAGAACGCAACACCCAAAGCCAGGTGTACTCCGTCGATAACCTGAACCATTTCGCCGACGTGCTGAGCGAGATCGACGAACTGGCGCGTTTGCAGGGCATTCCGGCGGACGGCGCGGTGGCGGAGGCGTCGCCGGGGCAGTTCGAGGTCAACCTGCACCATACCGACGACGTGCTGCAGGCCTGCGACCATGCGCTGGCACTGAAGCGCTTGGTGCGCATGGTGGCCGAGAACCACAACATGCAGGCGACCTTTATGGCCAAGCCGTATGAAGAGCACGCCGGCAGCGGCATGCACGTGCACATCAGCATGCTGAATGCGCAAGGCGACAACGTGTTCGCCGATGACGACGGCGAAGATTCGGCGCTGCTGAAACAGGCGCTGGCGGGCATGATCGCCCTGATGCCGTCCTCGATGGCGCTGCTGGCGCCGAACGTCAACGCCTACCGCCGCTTCCAGCCCGGCATGTATGTGCCGACCCAGGCCTCCTGGGGGCATAACAACCGCACCGTGGCGCTGCGCATTCCCTGCGGCGATCGCGATAACCACCGAGTGGAGTATCGCGTGGCGGGCGCCGACGCCAACCCGTATCTGGTGATGGCGACCATTCTGGCTGGCATCGTCTACGGCCTGGAAACCGCATTGCCGCTGCCTGAGCCGGTGACCGGCAACGGGCTGGAGCAGGACGGGCTGCCGTTCCCGATCCGCCAGAGCGACGCCCTGTACGAGTTCGAACATCAGCCGGTGCTCAATGCATTGTTGGGCGAACGCTTCAGCCACGTCTATCTGGCCTGCAAAACCGATGAGCTGGTGCAGTTTGAGCGCCTGATCACCGAAACCGAGATCGAGTGGATGCTGAAAAACGCCTGATCCCGCTCACCCTGCGACTACCGCGCGCGTCCGGCGCATTTCATCGGCTCTCCTGTGGCCGGCGAGGCTGCGCGCTGCGGTACAGAATTTCTTCTATCACGGCGTACAGGACGCCGACGAGGAAATAACCATGACTCAGTCATCTCCCTGCGCAGACGTTTGCCTGTGCCGCAGTGCCGACGGGCCGGTCGCCGGCCGCCCGACAGCGATCCCAACCCGTTTTTCCCGCCGCCTGAGCAGCAGTTTCCCCGCGGCCTCTCTGAATGACGTTGCACGGTTGACAGCAGAGGACCAAAAGGGGAAATGCCATGACGACTAAAGCCATCGACGGCGGCCAGGCGGGCAAACCGCAGCTGCGCAAATCCCTCAAGCTGTGGCAGGTGGTGATGATGGGCCTGGCCTATCTGACGCCGATGACGGTGTTTGACACCTTCGGCATCGTCTCCGGCCTCACCGACGGCCATGTGCCGACCTCCTATCTGCTGGCGCTGGCCGGCGTGCTGTTCACCGCCATCAGCTACGGCAAACTGGTGCGCCAGTTTCCCACCGCCGGGTCCGCCTACACTTATGCGCAGAAGGCGATCAATCCGCACGTCGGTTTCCTGGTGGGATGGTCGTCGCTGCTGGACTATCTGTTCTTGCCGATGATCAACACGCTGCTGGCCAAGATCTACCTGACCGCGCTGTTCCCGGAGGTGCCGCCCTGGGTGTGGGTGGTGGGCTTCGTGATTCTGATCACCGCCATCAACCTGAAAAGCGTCAATCTGGTGGCCAACTTCAATACTCTGTTCGTACTGGCGCAGGTGGCGATCATTTTGGTGTTCATCTATCTGGTGGTACGCGGCCTGCACAACGGCGAGGGGATGGGCACGGTGTGGAGCCTGCGGCCGTTCCTCAGCGAGAATGCGCATCTGCTGCCGATCATTACCGGCGCGACTATCCTGTGCTTCTCGTTCCTCGGCTTTGACGCAGTCACCACGCTGTGTGAAGAGACGCCCGACGCCGCCAAGGTGATCCCGCGCGCCATCTTCCTGACCGCGCTGTACGGCGGGGTGATCTTTATCAGCGTGTCGTTCTTCATTCAGCTGTTTTTCCCGTCCATTCAACGCTTTCACCAGCCCGATGCCGCGCTGCCGGAGATTGCGCTGTACGTCGGCGGCAAACTGTTCCAGTCGATCTTCCTGTGCGTGACATTTATCAATACGCTGGCCTCCGGCCTGGCGTCGCACGCCAGCGTGTCGCGCTTGCTGTACGTGATGGGGCGCGACAACGTGTTCCCGGAGAAATTCTTCGGCTATATCCATCCCAAATGGCGCACGCCGGCGCTGAACGTGCTGATGGTCGGGCTGGTGGCGTTGTCGGCGCTGTCGTTCGATCTGGTGACCGCCACGGCGCTGATCAACTTTGGCGCGCTGGTGGCCTTTACCTTCGTTAACCTGTCGGTGATCAGCCACTTCTTTATTCGCGAAGGGCGCAACAAAAGCTGGAAGGATCGTTTCAACTTCCTGTTCCTGCCGTTGGTGGGGGCGCTGACGGTGGGCGTGCTGTGGCTGAACCTGGAGAAAAGCTCGCTGACCATGGGGCTTATCTGGGCGACGCTGGGCTTCGGCTATTTGGCCTGGCTGACCCGACGCTTTCGCCAGCCGCCGCCGCAGTTGGAGCGGCAACCGCAGCAATAAATTCACAGGCGGGAGTTTCCCGCCTTTCTTTTTGGCACGTGCGGCAGTAGAGTGAAAAACCTGATAAAAAATAACCTATTGGACCTGCCTTATGCCCGCTTTGCCCTCGCGTACCCGCGCCACGTTGTTCGGTTTATTGGCCATTGTGCTGTGGAGCAGCGTCGTTGGCCTGATCAGAAGCGTCAGCGAAGGGCTGGGGCCTGTCGGCGGCGCGGCGATGATCTACAGCGTCAGCGCGGCGTTCTTGCTGGTGGCGCTCGGCGTGCCGAAATGGCGCAGCTTTCCGCGGCCTTACCTGATCGTCGGCAGCCTGCTGTTCGTCAGCTACGAGATCTGCCTGTCGCTGTCGCTCGGCTACGCCAATACCCGCCTGCAGGCGATAGAAGTGGGCATGATCAACTACCTGTGGCCCTGTTTCACCGTGCTGATGGCGCTGGCGCTCAACGGCCAAAAGGCGAAATGGTGGCTGCTGCCGGGGCTGCTGCTGTCGCTGTTCGGCATCGGCTGGATCATGAGCGGCGAGGGCGGCTGGTCACCGGCGCAGATGCTGGCCAACGTGCGCAGCAATCCGCTCAGCTATACGCTGGCGTTCAGCGGCGCAGTGATCTGGGCGCTGTATTGCAACCTGACCAAGAAGATCGCCCAGGGCAGCAACGGCGTGGTGCTGTTTATCGCGCTGACCGCGCTGGCGCTGTGGATGAAGTACGCCTTCAGCGCGGAAAGCGGCATGCAGTTCAGCGTCGGCGTGACCGTGACGCTGCTGTGCGCCGGGGTGGCGATGGGGGCGGGATATGCCGCCTGGAACGTCGGCATTCTGCACGGCAACATGACGCTGCTGGCGACCGTCTCCTATTTTACCCCGGTGCTGTCGGCGGTGTTCGCCGCGCTGGTGCTGCACACCTCGCTGACCGTCAATTTCTGGCAGGGCGTGGCGATGGTTACCCTGGGTTCGCTGATCTGTTGGCGGGCAACTCGCGGAAATTAACGGAAATTATCCGCCATCGCCGCAATGTTGAACTAGAATTTAACTAGCCATGTTGCCTGAAGGAACGACGACAATGAGAAGTGACATTCAATTTATTCAGCAGCCTGAAATCGACGTGCATCATTATGAGCGCGGCGATACCGTGCGCCTGACCACGGCGAATTTGCGGCATGAATATCAGCTCGATGTTTATATTTTGCGCCGCGATGACAAGCTGATTTACGGTTCGGTCGTCGCGGCGGCGCCCAAAACCGATATTCCGGTCGCCAGCTGGGAGGTCAAAAACGGTGAAGAGGTGGCGTTCCGCCAGGAAAACATCGCCAAAGCGGTGCCGGCGGTAAGCTGATTTCACGTTCCGTACTTTCTCCTGATGCTGATGAAGGCCGACGCTCGCGCGTCGGCTTTTTCTTTTCCACCTCGTGATGACGCCCTGATGTCATTTGGCTTAAAAACTGCGCTAAAAAACGCGACACATGACAAAAATCACAGCGAATGTGAATTTGCATGAAACATAATTTGACAAATGTGAACGCAATCGATTACCTATTCGCGAAATGCGTAACTGGATCACAGATTCTTACAGTCAGTGGTTTCTATAATGCGCGCGTCATCCGAGTTTCTGTGTGAAGACAACGCCAGGTGTCGGCAGACTCATTGTCATCTTTTCTAAACGGGCAGGAAATGGCCCTTTAAGCATGTGGTAATAAAATGAAAAAAATAGCTCTCGCAGCAGGTGTACTGCTCGCAGCGTCTTACAGTGCATCATCAATGGCTGATAGCAAAGACAGTCAATATGTCTCCGACTGGTGGCACCAGAGCGTTAACGTGGTGGGCAGCTACCACACCCGTTTCGGGCCGCAACTGAATAACGACGTGTATCTCGAATACGAAGCCTTCGCCAAGAAAGACTGGTTCGATTTCTACGGCTACGTTGACGTGCCAAAGTTCTTCGGCGTGGGCAACACCCCGGACCGCGGCATCTGGGACAAAGGCTCCCCGCTGTTTATGGAGATTGAACCGCGCTTCTCCATCGACAAGCTGACCGGCACCGATCTGAGCTTCGGCCCGTTCAAAGAGTGGTATTTCGCCAACAACTACATCTATGACCTGGGCCACAACGCCGACGGTCGTCAGAACACCTGGTACATGGGCCTGGGTACCGATATCGACACCGGTCTGCCAATGAGCCTGTCGATGAACATCTATGCCAAATACCAGTGGGAAAACTACCAGGCCGCCAACGAGAACAGCTGGGACGGTTACCGCTTCAAGGTGAAATACTTTGTGCCGCTGACCCAGGTGTGGGGCGGCAATCTGAGCTACATCGGCTTCACCAACTTCGATTTCGGTTCCGATCTGGGCAAGGACAGCCATTGGGTTGACGGCACCGGCAAACAGGTGCGCACCAGCAACTCTATCGCCTCCAGCCATATTTTGGCGCTGAACTACGATCACTGGCACTATTCTTTCGTGGCGCGTTATTTCCATAACGGCGGTCAGTGGCAGGATGGCGCGGAGATCGGCACGCCGCAGGGCCCGATCAAGTCTACCGGTTGGGGTTACTACCTGGTGGTCGGCTATAACTTCTGATTTTCCGTGTTATCAGAAACAGAAAACCCCGCCAGGCGGGGTTTTTTTTCGTCATCACTGGGCTTGTTCTACCGGGAGATGCCTCACCGGCATAAACAGCCTGCCTTTGATCACGTGACATTCATTATTTATCCAACTAATGATTTGTTCACGGCTGACGCCTTCCGACTGCGCGTAACGATGAAGATCGCCGTTAAAGTGCCGAGTGATGTATTCCATGAGGGTCATTTGCACGTCTTTTGCTCCTGAACGCCCACCCGTTGCCAGCCTGGCCACCGCGGGAGGTTAAGGTTTCTCAGACAGCGAATGTAAATTATCGGCAACGAAATCTCAACATAAAGCACCAAATAGGAGCGACGCCGGTGGGAAAAAGAATCCCGCACGGAAAGGCGGGAAGTGTTCGATATTATCATTCTGGATGATAAGAATAAGATTTGAGGTGCGACGAAAAAGAGCACGCTAACTCTTTTTTGTTACCGTCCCACGCTAGCGGAAGGCTTATTTTTCTTCAAGAAAAATCGGGGGTAGATTTCGGAATTCTCGAGGCGTTTTGCGTTAAAACAAGAGAGTGGCGCGAATGCCGTAAAACCGCACTGTCATCTCGGAGTTTTCCTTATACTTTGCCCGGAAAAGGCCAACTATAGTAAACAGAGTCCCCCACGCAGGAATACACAACATGAACAAACGTCGTACGACTCTCACGGTGTTGGCACTGATTGCATCGCTGGGGTTGTCATCCGCCCCGGCCATGGCCGACAAAGGCGGCAATGGTAACGGCAACGGCAACGGGCATGGCAACAGCGGCAATCACGGCAATAACGGTAACCACGGCAACAACGGCAATCACGGCAACAAAGATAAAGGCGACTATAGAGACTATAGAAACGACGACAATCTGGTTTCCGTCAGCCTCTCGCGCGACCGCGCCCGTTCGCTGGCGCACACCTACGGGCTGACCGGCTACCGCTCGTTGCCGCCGGGCATCGCCAAGAATCTGGCGCGCGGCAAACCGCTGCCGCCGGGCATCGCCAAAAAAATGGTGCCGTCTTCGATGCTGCGTGAACTGCCGCAGTATCCGGGTTATGAATGGCGCATCGCCGGCGACGATCTGGTGCTGGTCGCGCTCAGCACCGCGATTGTGGCTTCCGTCATCAACGGCGTGTTCGATTAACGCCGGTTGGGTCTCATCGGCCTCGCTGCGGCGGGGCCTTTTTTATTTGCCGGCGCGGGGCTGACGTGGTGAACTTGGCGCCTGACCTTTTCACTGCATCATAAGGGAGGCGCCATGTTCAGGGCGTTATTGATAGCGTGTTGCCTGACCAGTTTTCCGGCGTTGGCGGACGGTGGCGCCGCTATCGGCGAGCTGGTGAACCAACGGCTGTCGTTGATGAAAGACGTGGCCGGTTACAAGGCGCAGCAGCATTTGCCGATCGAAGATCTGGCGCAGGAGGCGAAGGTGTTGGCCAACGCGCAGGCGGAAGCGGGGCGTTTGGGGCTGGAGCCGGCGTCGGTACGGCCTTTTATCACCGCGCAGATGGACGCCGCCAAGGCGATTCAGTACCGCTATCGCGCCGACTGGTTGGCGAGCCCGGAAAGCGATTGGCAGCCGCGCCCGCTGGCGCAGGTGCGGGTGGAGATCGGGCAATTGAGCAGCCGGATACTGCAGCGTTTGGCGGCGCGGCTGCGCGCCGGCCCGCTTGACGCGGCGGATCGGGCGGCGTTTATGGCGTCCGTGGAACAGGTGAATCTCAGCGCCGCCGACAAGCGGCGGCTGGCGGATGCGCTGCTGGCGGTCAAAGCCGACAGCGCGCGCTGATCGTCAGTCGCGGCCGACGGTGCTGCGGCGGAAGGTCAGCATCCGGCTGCGGTTGGCGATGAGATCCACGTTGTAACCGCGGAAATAGAGGCAAAAGCGTTTCAACCACGGGCCGTCCTGGCACTCCACCAGCATGCGGCCCTGGCCCAGCGGGCTGAGCGTGCCGGTCTGCGCCGCCGGGCCGACGCCGATATGCACCCGATTGCCGCTAATTTCAAAGGCGGTGCGATAGTGCGGGTGGTACCACAGCCCCTGCACATGCTTCAGGCAGTCGCCGTTGGCCGTGACCGGCAGGAAACGGCGCGCCACGTGTCCAACCTCGCCCTCTACCGCTTCGCCGGTCCACTTCAGCCTGATGGGCATATGAGCGGATAGCGACACCGCGTACCCGTCCTCCCCTTGATACAGCGGTTCATCGCTGCCCAGATAGGCCAGGTTGCCGTCTTTGACCTCCAGCCAGTGCGGCTCCGCCAGCGTGGCGTAGAGACCGTCGGGGATCGCCGTGCTGCGCTGCGGCAAAGGTTCGCCCAGCAGCGCTGCCATCACCTGCAAAGCCATGCCGAAACTGTCGCAATCTTCGCGGTTGGCCACCAGCGCGACGCCGGCCTGACGGTCGGGCGCCAGCAGGAAATAGGTTTTGTAACCGGCGTGGGAGCCGCCGTGGCCCAGCAGGCTGCGGCGGCCCAGCGGCGTGCGCGCCAGCCCCAGGCCATAGGCGCTGAGTTGGCCCTGATTGAGGCGGCGCGGCGCGCTGAGTTGCGCCAGCACGCCCTGACCGGGGCCTTGGTCCGCCAACAGCGTTTGCAGCCAGCGGGTGAGGGCGTTGACGCTGCCGGTCAGGCAGCCGGAGGCGGAAAGGTGCAGGCCGGCGCTGGCGTGTTGCCAGCCCTGCGGCGCCCGCCAGTAACCCGGCACCAACCCCGGCACCACGTCGAACCAGCTTTCCGGCGCCCGCATCTGCACCTGCAGCGGCTGGGCGATATGCCGTTGCACCAACGGGTCGAAATCATACCCTTTGCTGCGCAGCGCGGCCTCCAGCAGCCGATAGCCGGTATTGCTGTAGGCGATCTCGCTGCCGGCCTCATAGTTCAACCTTTCCAGCCCCTCGACAAACTGCATCACCGGCTGCGCCTCGCTGACGGCATGCAGCGAGATGCCGAGCAGGCCGAGCGTCTCGCGCACGTCAGGCAGGCCGCCGGTCATGTCCAGCGCCTGGCCGACGGTGACGTCCGCCAGCGCAGGCTGCAGGGCGGGCAGCAGTTCACCCAGGCGTTGTTCCAGCCGAACGGCGCGATCGGTGGCGTTCAGCGCCAGCGCGGCGAAGATATGCTTGGTCACTGAGGCGTAGCGCACCACGCTGTCGGCGGTGAAGGGGGTGTTCTGCGCCAGATCGGCCAGGCCGGCGCAGGCGGTGGCGCGGAGTTGTTCGGCGTCAAACAGGGTGATGGCGCCGCCGGGTTCGCCACGCCGTTGCCAGCCGGCCAGCAGTTGTTCGGCGACGGCGCCGGCAGCGCGCCAGTTTAACGGTGTTACAGACATAGGGCCTCCAGAGAGATATTCGAAACGGGCCAGTTGGCCACAGGCCGCCCGGTGCTGACGATGAACACGGGCTTTTGGGCTGATTGTGGCGCAGTGCGTTTTTCGTCGGCCGCTGTTTTGTGCGCTGTTTGGACCAGTTAGCGGGGAATCACGCGAAACTTTGATATAGCGCGCAGATTGCCGCTGGCGTTGCGGTTAAAGGCAGGAGAAAAACAGGCGCCCGGCGGCGCCTGTAAAGGGGGGATCAGTTCAGCCTGGCGGCGCCGTCCAACAGGCTTTCAACCATCTGCTTGAGCAGGCGCTGCAGCGAGGCGGCGCGCTGCGGTTCGAACGCGAAAGGATACTGTTCGGACATGTAGTTGACCTGCGCCAGCTCGAGCTGGATCGCATGCTGTTGCTGCTGCGGTTGACCGTAGGCACGGGTGATGTAACCGCCCTTGAAGCGGCCGTTCAGCACGTGGGTGTACTGCTGTTGCTGCTTGCAGCAGGCGACCAGCCGATCGCTCAGCGCCTGGGCGCAGCTTTCGCCGCCGTTGGTGCCGAGGTTGAGATCCGGCAGTTTGCCGTCGAACAGCCGCGGGATCACCGAGGCGATGGAGTGCGCGTCGAACAGCAACGCATAGCCGTGCCGCGCTTTGAGGCGCGCCAGCTCGTTCTGCAGCTGCTGATGATAAGGTTGCCAAATTTGCTGCAAATAGCCGGCGCGTTCTGTGTCCGTCGGCGTTTTGCCCGGCAGGAAGCTTGGGCGGCCGTCGAACAGTACGTCGGGATACAGACCGGTGGTGGCGGTGGTATACAGCGGCTTGTCGTCCGCCGGGCGATTCAGATCGATGACGAAGCGCGAATAGTTGCCGACCAGTACGCTGGCGCCCATCGCCCGGGCGAAGTCGTACAGCTGCGGAATGTGCCAGTCGGTATCGGGCAGCGGGCGGGCATCGTCGGTCAGCCCGGCCTCGACCGCCGGCGTCAGCTGTGTGCCGGCGTGTGGGATGCTGATCAGCAGCGGCAGGCTGCCGCCTTGGAAGCTAAAAGGATCGCGAATGGTCATTGACGTACTTCTCCTCGGAAAATCACCGTACAGGGCAGCTGGCCGCCCAACCAATAAGCCAGTTCCGCCGGCCGCGACAGCGGCCAGTGAACGAAGTCCGCCACCTTGCCGGTTTCCAGCGTGCCGTGGCTGTGTTGCAGTCCCAGCGCTTTGGCGCCGTGGGTGGTGACGCCCGCCAGCGCTTCTTCCGGCGTCAGGCGGAACAGCGTGCAGGCCATGTTGATCATCAGACGCAGCGACAGCGCCGGCGAGGTGCCGGGGTTGGCGTCGCTGGCGATCGCCATCGCCACGTGGTGCTTGCGGAACAGCTCTACCGGCGGACATTGGGTTTCACGCAGCAGGTAATAGGCGCCCGGCAGCAGCACCGCCACGGTGCCGGCGTCGCCCATGGCGCGGGCGTCTTGCTCGGTGGCGTATTCGAGATGGTCGGCGGAGAGCGCGTGATGGCGCGCCGCCAGCGTGCTACCGCCGAGGGCGGAGAGCTGCTCGGCGTGCAGCTTGACCGGTAAACCGGCCGCTTCGGCGGCGGCGAAGACTCGCTCCACCTGCGCCGGTGAGAACGCCAGATGTTCGCAGAAGGCGTCAACCGCATCCGCCAGGCCGGCGGCGGCGGCCTGCGGGATAATGGTATCGCAGACCAGATTGATGTAGTCGTCGGCGCGGTTGGCGTATTCCGGCGGCAGCGCATGGGCTGCCAGACAGGTGGTTTTCACCTCGACCGGCAGCAGTTCGCCCAACTTGCGCGCCACCCGCAGCATCTTCAGTTCGCTTTCCAGGCTGAGGCCGTAACCGGATTTGATCTCCACGCAGGTGACGCCTTCCGCCAGCAGCGGCCGCAGACGGAACAGCGCCTGTTCCAGCAGCAGCGCTTCGTCGGCCTCGCGGGTGGCTTTCACGGTGGAAATGATACCGCCGCCCTGTGCGGCGATGTCGGCGTAGCTTACGCCGTTCAGTCGCTGTTCGAACTCGCCGCTGCGGTTGCCGCCGAACACCAGGTGCGTGTGGCAATCAACAAAGCCGGGGGTGATGATGCCGCCGTCGAATTTCACCGTTTCGTCCGCCATCAGGCCGGGCGGCAGCGCCGCATGTTCGCCAATCCAGACAATCTTGCCGTCGCGTACGGCGATCGCGCCGTCGGTCAGGGTGTGATATTTGCCGTCGCGCATGGTGACGATATCGGCGCCGCGCCACAGGCTGTCACAGTGAATCTCAGACGTCATTGCTTTCCTCCGCCGGAGCCGCAGCTCCCACATGGTTGTATATACAATTAAAAACAACCTAACGCATTCACCGGGATGTCACAAGAGGCGGGAGAGATTTTGTTATCAGGATGTGATCGACAGCGGAGATGCGGGCGCAGGGCGCGCCCGACGGGGATCAGACTTCGCTGGTGAAGCGGCCGAACAGTTGATAGCGGCTGCCGGGGTACAGCAGCCGGGCCGAGGTCACCACGGTTTTGCCGGACCAGGTGCGGCGGTGGATCAGCAGGCCGGGTTCGTGGTCTTCCAGCTGCAGCAGCTCGCGTTCACGTCGGGTCGGGATCACCGCTTCGACGATGTGTTCGCCGGCGGTCAGCGGCGCGGCCTGCGTCAGATAGGTGTAAGGCGTGACGCGGTCGAAATCCTGCTTCAGGTAATCCGGCGCCACCAGCGGGTTGACGCAGCGGTCTTCCACCTGCACCGGCACGTCGTTTTCGTAATGCACGATCTGCGAGTAGAACAGCCGTTGGCCGGGGTGAATGCCGAGCGCCGTCGCCTCTTCCTCGCTGGCCGCTCGGGCCTTCAGCTCGAGGATCTTGCTGCTGTGGCGATGACCGCGCGCGGCTATCTCATCGGCGATGTTGTGCACTTCCAGCAGCGCGGTGTGCGCCTTGGCTTCGGCGACGAAGGTGCCGACGCCCTGCATGCGGATCAGAAAACCTTCGCTGGTCAGCTCGCGCAGCGCGCGGTTGATGGTCATGCGGCTGACGCCCAGTTCCGCCACCAGTTCACTTTCGGAGGGCACGCGCTGGTGCGGTTGCCAGTGCCCCGCACGGATTTGATTCACGATCGCCTGTTTGACCCGTTGGTAGATCGGGGCGGGGGCATCGCTCATTGCAGCCGCCAGTTGTAACACGGTCTGTTGTTCAGCCACGACGTTAACCTCGTCAAATAAAAAAATAATAACACCAGTTTACTGTTGATGTCGGCGTATGTATATGTATATACAACTAGTGGCCGTCGCGCCAGAAACTTGCCGGCGACCGCCAAAAATTCCTGAAGACGCGCCATCGCCGCGCCTTATTCGCCGTTACATTAACCGTGGAATACTGCCATGCCTGCTTATTTTGCCCCACGCGCTTTGCTCCCTGAGGGCTGGGCGCATAACGTCCGGCTGGACGTCGATGCGCAAGGTTATCTGACTCAAGTTACCGCCAACGCTGAACCGCAAGGCTGCACCCGGCTGCACGGCGATGCGGTGCCGGGCATGCCGAACCTGCACTCCCACGCCTTTCAGCGCGCGATGGCCGGGTTGGCGGAAGTGGCGGGCAACCCGCAGGACAGCTTCTGGACCTGGCGCGATCTGATGTATCGGCTGGTGCAGCGCCTGACGCCGGAGCAGGTGGAGGTGGTCGCCCGTCAACTGTATATCGAAATGCTCAAGGGCGGATATACCCAGGTGGCCGAATTCCACTACCTGCATCACGACGCCGACGGCAAGCCTTACGCCGATCGCGGTGAAATGACCGGCCGCCTCAGCGCGGCCGCGCATCAGGCCGGCATCGGCATGACGATGCTGCCGGTGCTGTACAGCTACGCCGGTTTCGGCGCCCAGCCGGCCCAGCCGGGGCAGAAACGGTTTATCCAGGACACCGAAAGCTATCTGCAACAGCAGCAGGTGATTGCCCGTCAGCTGGCGGATCGCCCGTTGCAGAATCAGGGGCTGTGCTTCCATTCGCTGCGTGCGGTGGAGCTGGGCCAGATGCAGCAGATTTTGGCCGCGTCGGATCGCACTTTGCCGGTGCATATTCATATCGCCGAGCAGCAAAAAGAGGTGAACGACTGCCTGGCGTGGAGCGGGCAGCGCCCGGTGGCCTGGCTGTATGACCATCTGCCGGTCGATCAGCGCTGGTGTCTGGTGCATGCCACCCATCTGGATCGCGATGAGCTGGAAGCGCTGGCGCGCAGCCGCGCGGTGGCCGGCCTGTGCCCGACCACCGAAGCCAACCTCGGCGACGGCATTTTCCCCGGCGACGCTTACCTGCAGCAGCAGGGGCGCTGGGGCATCGGTTCCGACAGCCACGTTTCGCTCAACGTGGTGGAAGAGCTGCGCTGGTTCGAATACGGCCAGCGGCTGCGCGATCAGCGCCGCAACCGTCTGACGACGCCGGAACAGTCGGCGGTGGGCGATGTGCTGTATCACCAGGCGCTGCAAGGCGGCGCGCAGGCGTGCGGCGCGCCGATCGGCCGCTTGCAGAGCGGCTATCGCGCCGACTGGCTGGTGCTGGACGGCGACGATCCGTATTTGGCGGCGGCGCCGGATGCCTCGATCCTCAACCGCTGGCTGTTCGCCGGCGGCAAAGAGCAAATTCGCGACGTGTTCGTCGGCGGCCGACAGGTGATCGAGCAGGGGCGGCACGCGCTGCAGCAGCAGAGCAGCGCCGAGTTCCTGCAGGTGCTGAAAACCTTTCAGCAGGAGGCGTGATGAGCCTGACCCGTTTTAATTTCGCTGGGCTGCCGGTCAGCCCGTGGCGCAACGGCGGCGGGGAAACCCGTGAAATCGTCAGTTGGCCGCCGGGCGAGCCGGATTTCGACTGGCGCGCCAGCATCGCCACCATCGCGCAGGACGGGCCGTTTTCCGCCTTTGCGGGCATTGACCGTTCGATCACGCTGCTGGAAGGCGACGGCGTGCGGCTGTTCAGCGCCGGGCATATCGACCATCAGTTGGCGCGTATCGGGGAGCCGTTCGCCTTTTCCGGCGACGTGGCGCTGGAAGCGACGCTGCTGGGCGGCGCCAGTCAGGATTTCAACATCATGACGCGCCGCGGCCGGCTAGCGGCGCAGGTGCAACGCAGCGCCGAGCCGCTAACCTTGCCGCCGGGGCGGGCGGGGGTGCTGTATGTGCTGAGCGGGCTCTGGTCGCTGCCGGGGGGCGGCGAACTGAGCGCGCGCGAGGGCGTCTGGTGGACGGCATCGGCGGCGGGGGGCGACGTGGCGCCGTTAAGGGCCGGCAGCGCTATCCTGTGGGCGGACATCACACCCCGTTAACGCAGAGTAGAGTCCTGCGCCCGGTTATGGGATTATTCACTTTTTCCCATTAATCATAAAGAAGGGCGCATGGCTTCGCTGAAAGACGTCGCAAAACTTGCCGGAGTCTCGTTGATGACGGTGTCCCGCGCCATCAATGATCCCGGCAAGCTGCGGCCGGAAACCTACCGCCGCGTCAAACAAGCTATCGATCGGTTGGACTATGTGCCGGATCTGTCGGCGCGGCGTATTCGCGGTGACGGAAATCGCGTGCAGACGCTCGGCGTGCTGGCGCTGGATACCGCCACGACGCCGTTCTCGGTGGAAATGATCCTGTCGATTGAGAAAACCGCGCGCGAGCGCGGCTGGAACAGCTTCGTCGTCAACCTGTTCGCCGACGACAACGCCGAACAGACCGTCGATCTGCTGCTGGCGCATCGGCCGGATGGGGTGATCTTCACCACGATGGGACTGCGTGAGGTGACGCTGCCGGCCAAACTGCTGGACAAAAAGCTGGTGTTGGCCAACTGCGTCAGCCCGGCGCATTCGATCGCCAGCTACATTCCTGATGATGAGCAAGGGCAGTATGACGCGACGCGCACGCTGATCGCCAAAGGCTATCGCGCGCCTTTGTGCATTCATTTACCGGCGGATACGCTGGCGGCGGGGCTGCGCCGCCGCGGTCTGGAACGCGCCTGGCGCGAAGCGGGGCGCGATGTTGAACAGCTGCGGCAGTATCATCTCGATCTGAGCGCTGGCGATCAAAGCTATCGCGACTGCGTAGCGTTGCTGGAGCGGCATTTTTCCGCCGGCCGGCGCGATTGCGATGTCGTGGTGTGTGGGAACGATCGGATAGCGTTTCTGGCGTATCAGGTATTGCTGGCGCAAGGATGGCGGATACCGCAGCAGGTGGCGGTGCTGGGCTACGACAATATGGTCGGCACCGGCGAGCTGTTCCTGCCGGCATTGACGACGGTGCAGCTGCCGCATTATGAACTGGGTCGTCTTGCGGCGCTGCATGTGATTGAGCGGCGGGAACAGCGTGATACGGTGAAAGTGCCTTGCCCGCTGCTGGAACGTGGTTCGCTGTAAGCGCACCGGGGCATCGCTGCGCGCCCGGTGCTCATTCCCATTACCCCCAGATGCTTGCCAACTGCCATCCCGTGATGGGCTCGAACAGCGCCTGGCCGCCTTCGGCGAACAGGCTGAGGCGGCGATCGCCCGCCGCCGGATAGATGCGGCTGGTCAGGCAGGCCTGCCCCTGATTAACGAAGATCTCCAGTGAGGAGCGATCGATAAAGATCCGCAGCGACAGAATGTCACCCTCCGGCAGCGGCACACTGCGGCAGGTGCACAGCGCCGGGTGTTCATTAAAACGCTCCAGCACCAATCGGTGTGACTGATTGTCGACGAACAGCCGCGCCGCACTCCCAATGGCCAGCCCGTACCGCTCGGCGTCGCTGTCGGCCGGTCTCAACGTCATGATGAGCTCCTGCATATCGTTCGTCAGCGGCAGATGCTGATTGGTCAGCGTCTGCGCCGACAACGTCTGCGATCCTCGGCGCAACGCCGCCAGTTCACGAGCCGGATTCATGCGGACGCTGCCGTCGGCGGCCAGCGTCAGCTCGCGTGGCAGGGTGAGGGCGCCGGCCCAGCGGTGCGCTTTGCTGGGCATCGGTGATTCCCACATATCCATCCAGGCAAACAGCAGCCGACGGCCGTCGGCGGCGGTGAAGGTCTGCGGCGCATAGAAATCGTGGCCGGCATCCAGCTCGCAGAAGGGTTGCGTTACCGTAAAGTCGCCGTCCGGCCGCCAATGGCCGAGCAGATAGCCGCTCTGGAAGCGATTGCGGTAGCGGTAGCCCTGCGCCGCCAGCCCCTGCGGCGAAAACAGCAGCAGGTGTTGCTCCCCCAGCTGAAAGAAATCCGGGCATTCCCACATATAGCCCTGATGCGCCGTTTGCGCGCCGGCCAGCACCCGATCGAAGCGCCAGGCGCGCAGGTCGGCAGAGCGGTACAGGCGCACCTGGCCCAGGCCGTTTTCTTTGGCGCCGACCACCAGCCACCATTCGCCGTTTTCGCGCCAGACTTTCGGATCGCGAAAATGCTGAATGCCGTCCGGCGGGGCCAGCACCGGCCCGTGTTTGACGAAGCGTATGCCGTCTTCGCTGGTGGCCAGACATTGCACTTCCCGCACCTGGCTGTCGTCACCGGGTTCGCCCAACCACACGTGGCCGGTGTAAAGCAGCGTCAGCACGCCGTTGTCATCCACGGCGCAGCCGGAAAAACAACCGTCTTTGTCATAGGGCGCATCGGGCGCCAGGGCGATGGGCTGGCGCTGCCAGCGTATCAGGTCACGGCTGGTCGCATGCCCCCAGTGCATGGGCCCCCAGTGTTCGCTATGGGGATGATGCTGGAAGAAGGCATGATAGACGCCGTCAATACAGATCAGGCCGTTGGGATCGTTGATCCAGCCGGCGGCCGGTGCGAGATGGAACTGCGGATAATAATCGTCTCGGCGCTCTGCGCACAGGGCTTCGACCGCATGGTCGGCTTGAGCTAAAGCAGTGTTCATTGGACAGACTCACTTGATTTAATGGCGGATGGAAAGGGCGTTGCCGTGGCGGAGCGTTCGCCGCGCAGCAAGAAACAGGAGACAAGCGTGGTGACGGCGACCGCGCAGCCCATCAGCAGATAGGTGTCGGCAAAGCCGATGCGGTCATAACCGTAGCCCGCCAGCGGCGACAGGAAGCTGGCCATCACCTGGGTGATGAACTGGAAGCCTACCAGGTACAGCGTGGAGGAGAGTCGGCTGTCGAAGCGGCTGGCGATGTATTTGAAGATAGCGATCAGCAGGATTGGCAATTCTACGGCGTGCAGCAGTTTCATGGCGGAGATCATCAGGGCGCCGCTGACCAACCCGGAACCGAACATGCGCAGCGCCATCACGCTGCCCGCCAGCAACAGCCCCTGCTTGGCGCCGATACGGTTCACCAGCAGCGGGGCCAGGAACATGCCGCCGGCTTCGAGGAAGACCTGCAGCGAGTTGAGAAAACCGTACATCTCGTTGCCCTGTGCGCGAGAAGCGAACTGTGAAGCGAAGTAGACAGAAAATTGCTGATCGAAAACGTTGTATACGCTGATCCCCAGCACAAACACCACCAGCGCCCAGAAGCCCGGCATGCGCAGCAGCGCCAGCGCGTCCTGCAGCCGCAGGTTCTCCGGTTTGCCGAACGCCAGGCCGGCCATGGCGTTCGGCTTCAGCTCGCGTACCTGGCTGAGCAGCAACAGGAACACCACGGCGGCGGCGGAGGCCAGCCAGAAATTGATGTTCGGATTGATATTGAAGATAAAACCGGCCACAAAGGTGGCGCTGGCCCAGCCGAGCGAGCCCCACATGCGGGCGCGGCCGAACTCGAAACCGCTGATGCGGCTGACGCGCTCGGTATAAGATTCCAGCGCGCCGATGCCGGCGAAGAAGGTCGCGCCGATGAACACCCCGCCGACCAAAGCGCCGAGCGGCAGGCTGCTCGCCAGCAGCGGGGCATAAATGTAGATAAAGAACGGGCCGGTCAGCAGTAGCATCACACCGAGAAACTGCAGCAGGTGTTTGCGCAGCCCAAGTTTGTCCTGAATAAAGCCGTACAACGGCTGTGCGCACAGCGCCACCAGCGAGATGGCGGAGAAGATCAGACCGGTCTCGGCGCCTTTCAACCCGATCTTTTGATTCAGCCACAGCGAGATCAGCGAAAAGCTGGAAGACCAGGTGAAGAAAAAGAAGAACAGCAGGCCGCTGAGCAGCACGTAATATTTTTTCGTTTCGCGGTTCATGGGTAGGGCCCCGGTGAGTGAAGTTAGCTCTATTGTTAACGTTAACTCGCGGATGGATGAAGCTGTCAGTTATCACTCATGCGATGTTAATCACAAAAGTTAACGTTAACATTATTGCGTTGTGATCATTATCACGAGTTGGAATGGGGGCGATGCGCCCCCGGAGGATTAACGTTCGTTCAGCGAGCGCAGATGATCGTCGCGGCGCAGCGTCATCAGCGCAAACAGGCTGACCACCGACGTGGCGACCACATAGTAGGCGGGAATGTCGATATTGCCGGTCTGTTTGATGAGGCCGGTGATAATCAGCCCGGCCGAGCCGGAAAACACCGCATTGGACAGCGAGTAAGCCAGCCCCAGGCCGGTATAGCGCACCCGGGTCGGGAACATCTCCGCCAGCATCGCCGGGCCGGGACCGGCCAGCAGGCCGACCACGGCGCCGGCGATCATGACCGCCAGTCCTTTGATCCACAGTGAGCTCTGCGCATCCTGCAACAGGTGCAGCAGCGGGAAGGTGAACAGGATCACCGCCGCCACCGCCGTCAGCATCACCGTTTTTCGTCCCAGCCTGTCGCTGATGATGCCCGCCGGCAGGATGGTCAGGGCGAAACCGACGTTGGCCAGCACCGTCGCCACCAGCGCTTGCTGGAAGGTGGCGTGCAGCGAGGTTTGCAAATAGGAAGGCATCACCACCAGGAAGGTATAGCCGGCGGCCGACCAGCCCATCATGCGGCCGATGCCGACCAGAATGGTTTTCACCACGCCGCCCAGCTTCACTTCCGGTGGGGTGATAGCGTGTTCCGCATGTTGCTGCGCCTGAGTAAACGTCGGCGTTTCCTCAAGCTTGAGCCGCAGCCACAGCGCCACGGCGCCCATCGGCAGCGCCAGCAGGAAGGGAATGCGCCAGCCCCAGTCATGCAACTGCTGCACGCTCAGCAGCGCGGCCAGCAGCGCCACCAGCCCGGCGCCGGCCAACAGGCCGAGCGCGACGGTCAGCGATTGCCATGCGCCGAACAGCCCGCGCTTGCCCTTTGGGGCGAACTCGGTCATCAGCGACACGGCGCCGCCGAATTCGCCGCCGGCGAACAGCCCCTGGAACATACGCAGCAGCGTCAGCAGCAGCGGGGCGGCGACGCCGATCGAGGCATAAGTCGGCATGACGCCGATTAACGCCGTCGCCAGCGTCATCAGCAGCAGGACCGCAATCAGCGTCGGACGACGGCCGATGCGATCGCCGATACGGCCGAAGATCACCGCGCCGATCGGCCGGCAGAAAAATGCCAGCGCGAAGGCGGCGTAGGTGAGGATCAGGCTGGTGATTTCATTTTCACCCTGCAGCGTGAAAAAATTGGCGGCGATGACGGTGGCCAGAAAACCGTATACCCCGAACTCATACCATTCGATAAAGTTGCCGACCGAGCCGGCCAGCAACGCCTGACGCGACCGGCGCGCGTCGAGAGTCTGTTGATTCATCCCCGTTCCCATACATTTGAATTATTGTTCGTCAGTTCTAAATTTATACGACAAAACAATCAATTGATTTCAGCGGGAACTGTGAGGCGCTCAGCGCATGCCGTCGATACGCCACCATTCGGGGCAAACATCGGCGAACGCATGTGAGGTCGGGCGCAGCTCCGGCAGATTGGCCCGATCGAAGCTGCCGGTGGCCAGCGCCACCGTCGGCTCGTCGTCGATCGCCCCCAGCGTGCTGCCGCAGCGCGGGCAAAAGGCGCGGCTGGAATAGGGTGAAGAACGGTAGAGTGTGGGCATGCCGCCCGGGCCGTTCCACTCGATGGCCTGACGCGGAAATTCGACCCAGCAGAGCGTCGGCGCGCCGGAGTGGCGGCGGCAAAAATCGCAGGAACAGCTGTGCGGATTGCCAGGCAGGCCGCGTGCCTGAAAGCGAATATGCCCGCACAGGCAGCCGCCGCTATAGCAGGGATTTTCCATGATGTCTCCGTCATGAGCGCAGGGGAAAACGATGAAAATCACTATAGCGATATCGCGAAAAATTAACAGGTCCCCGCTGATGCATTACCAGAGCAACGGCGCCGGCTCGCGGCCGTTTTCGGCGTAGTACAGCGACGGCAGGAACTGCGCCAGATAGCTGAACTCGTTGTAGCAGTGGCGCATCAGGTTAAACCCGATGTCGTCCGAGAGTTCGTCGTGGGCGTTGGCGCAGGCTTTACCCAGCAGGAAACGGCTGCGCAGCACGCACCCGTAGGGCGTATCGCGCGCCAGATGCAGCATCTCGCCGTCGCAGGGATCGCCGTTGTCATCCAACGCCACCTGGTCGCCGAAGCCGATGCGCGCGCACACGGCGGCGGAGAGCGCCTGCGCGTCACGCGCCTGGCGCAGCGGTTGCGGCGCGAAGAAGTCCTCGGCGGCGTGGAATTTGAGGCGCGCCGCGACCGGTGGCAGCTCCGCCAGCCATTCGACCGCTTCGATGCTGGCGCCGACGTAGCTTTCCCCTTTTTTCCAATGGCGGTCCCAGCCGCGATGTTCAACGTGATCGTGCGGGTGCCACCAGTTGATGTGCTGCGTGTTCTCAAAGAAGGTGAACCACCAGTCCAGCATGCGCCCCTTGCAGCCGTGCAGATCGGTACGGACCGCGACGGTCAGCAAACCGTCGGCGCTGCGACTCAGCCCCATCTCCAGCCGCAGCGGTTCAGGTTTGAGCAACTCGTTGATATCGTTAACGCCCCACGGCGTCAGCAGGGAAGGATGTGTCATAATGGGTTCCTGTTTTATTTTGGAAACGAATTGTGTTTCCAAAATAAAACTATGCCGCTATGCTGAGTCTGTCAATGCTTGTGAGGAATAAATATGGCGAACCCGAATGAAGAACCGCTGCGTGCTCGCGGCCGGCCGGCCACGCCGGAAACGGCGCTGCGCGCTGCGCTGGCGCAGGCGACGCTGGCGCTGTTGCTCGACGGCGGCTATGCCGCGGCAACGGTGGATGCGGTGGCGAAACGCGCCGGGGTGGCTAAAAAAACCCTGTATCGCTTTGCGGCCAATCGCGACGAACTGGTGGCGCAGGCGGTGAGCGGCTGGACCGAGGCGTTTCAGCCGGCCTTCGCCCAGGATGCCGGGCGGTGGGAGGCGGTGGCGCCGCTGTTGGAAAAAGGGCTGAAGGCGGTGGCGCAGCAGGTATTGAGCGCCGAAGCGGTGGGGATGTTTCGGCTGCTGCAAAGCGAGTTTCCGGGGCGCGAGGCGCTGCTGGACAGCTATCAGCGCAACGGCATTCTGCGCGGACGGGCGACGGTGGCGAACTGGCTGCGGCGCCAGCAGCAGTGCGGGTGGCTGCGTGAGCGTGACTGGGCGCAAACCAGCGATCTGCTGTTGGCGATGACCATCGCCGAACCGCTGCGGCAGATGACGCTGGGGCTGTTGCCGCCCGGCAGCGCGATCGACGAGCGCATCGCGGCGGCGGTGGCGCTGGTGATGCCGGGTTTGCTGGCGGAAGGATGAAAACAAGAAAGGGCCGAAAGTTCGGCCCTTAAACAGCAGGATGCTAAACGTCTGCGTTACAGCTTCGGCCCGGCGTTCACCAGCTTTTCGCCCGCCTGGGTGACGGTATATTTGGCGAAGTTATCGATAAAGCGCTGCGCCAGATCCTGCGCTTTCTCCTGCCACAGCGATTCGTCGGCGTAGGTTTTGCGCGGATCGAGGATCGACGGATCGACACCCGGCAGCGCGGTCGGCACTGCCAGCCCGAAGATCGGCAGCGTGAAGGTGTCGGCCTGCTCAATGTCGCCATTCAAGATGGCGTCGATGATGCCGCGCGTATCTTTGATCGAGATACGCTTGCCGCTGCCGTTCCAGCCGGTGTTGACCAGGTAAGCCTGGGCGCCGGCGGCCTCCATGCGTTTCACCAGCACTTCAGCGTATTGCGTCGGGTGCAGCGTCAGGAACGCGGCACCGAAGCAGGCGGAGAAGGTCGGCGTCGGGGCGGTGATGCCGCGCTCGGTGCCGGCCAGCTTGGCGGTGAAGCCGGACAGGAAGTGGTATTGGGTCTGCTCCGGCGTCAGGCGCGACACCGGCGGCAGCACGCCGAAGGCGTCAGCGGTCAGGAAGATGATCTTGCGCGCGTGGCCGGCTTTGGACACCGGTTTGACGATGTTCTCGATGTGATAAATCGGGTAAGAGACGCGGGTGTTCTCGGTTTTGCTGGCGTCGTCGAAGTCGATGCTGCCGTCGGCCCGCACGGTGACGTTTTCGAGCAGCGCATCGCGGCGGATCGCCTGATAGATTTCCGGCTCCGCCTGCGGCGACAGCTTGATGGTTTTGGCGTAGCAGCCGCCTTCGAAGTTGAACACGCCGTCGTCGTCCCAGCCGTGCTCGTCATCGCCGATCAGCTGGCGTTTCGGATCGGTGGAGAGGGTAGTTTTGCCGGTGCCGGACAGGCCAAAGAACACCGCGACGTCGCCTTGCTCGCCGACGTTGGCCGAGCAGTGCATCGAGGCGATGCCCTTCAGCGGCAGCAGATAGTTCATGATCGAGAACAGGCCTTTCTTCATCTCGCCGCCGTACCAGGTGCCGCCGATCAGCTGCATGCGCTCGGTCAGGTTGAAAGCGACGAAGTTTTCCGAGTGCAGCCCTTGCTGCTGCCAGTCCGGATTGGTGCATTTGGCGCCGTTCAACACCACGAAGTCCGGCTCAAAGTCCGCCAGCTCGGCGTCGCTTGGGCGGATAAACATGTTTTTCACGAAGTGCGCCTGCCAGGCCACCTCGGTGATGAAGCGCACCTTCAGGCGCGTATCGGCGTTGGCGCCGCAGAAGGCATCCACCACGAACAGACGCTTGCCGGAGAGCTGGTTGCCCACCAGCGTCTTCAGATGCTGCCAGACTTCCGGCGACAGCGGCTGGTTGTCGTTCTTGCCGGTACCGTTGTCGGACCACCAGACGGTGTCGCGCGTGGTGTCGTCGCGCACGATGTATTTGTCTTTCGGCGAACGGCCGGTAAATTCGCCGGTCGCGACGTTGACCGCCCCCAGTTGGGTGAGGGTGCCGCGTTCCAGCGGCGGCAGGTCGGCGCGGGTCTCTTCGGCGAACAGCAATTCATAGCTGGGGTTATAGACGATGTCGGCGGCCTGATGGATGCCGTAGCGAGCGAGGGTTTGTGGGGTAACAGCGCGTGAAGACATATTCTACTTCCTTATGAGTCATATTATGCCTTTTTCCCGTGCGGTGCCGCGCGCAGGATTAAGGTTCGGATCAAGCTGACCGGATTCAGCTAATGGCGTTTCCGGTTCTTTATTAATAAAGCAGGGGGCTTTTTCGCCCTCCTATAGCATAGCAGCGAATTTAAGCCTGATTACTTTAATTACAAAATGCTGACGATAATTAATTAAAACCAACCTTGGCGGAGGGTCACAATATTGAATTCCCTCAGCGTAATTTAGTTTTGCATTTTTATTTTTTATCATATTGTCAGTGCTGTCTACTGTTTTATTTCTTATTAGAAAAAGCGAAATCCGCAATAGGATTTTTGTAATTAGTTGTTTTCACTTGGCTATGGCGGGATTGTTGCGCCAGGTGAATCTAACCGTACTGTACGCTTGTCAGCAGGGTGAATAATGAAACAGATAAATGCAGAAATTGCCTGTGATAAAAATACGGCATCGTCCGAATCATCAGGATTAATTAATCAACTTCGTCAAATAGATATCGGTGCGGTGCCGATCGCGTTGTTTATCACGATTTGCGCCATCGTGGCGATTTCCGCCTACGCCAACTTCCTGCCGAAGAATATGATCGGCGGCCTGGCGGTGATAATGACGCTGGGCTTTGCGTTGGCGCAGTTGGGTAAAAGCATTCCCGTGCTGCGCGATATCGGCGGGCCGGCCATTCTGTGTTTGATGGTGCCGTCGGTGCTGGTCTACTTCAACGTGTTCCAGCCCAACGTCATGGGCACCGTCCATCTGCTGATGAAAGACGCCAACCTGCTTTATTTCGTCATCGCCAGTCTGGTGGTCGGCAGCATTCTCGGCATGAACCGGGTGATCCTGATCCAGGGGATGATTCGCATGTTCGTGCCGCTGGTGGTGGGCACGGTCACGGCGGTGATCACCGGGCTGCTGGTGGGGAAACTGTTCGGCTTCACCTTCTATCACACCTTCTTCTTTATCATCGTGCCGATCATCGGCGGCGGCATCGGCGAGGGCATTTTACCGCTGTCGCTGGCCTATTCGGCGATCCTGGGATCGACACCGGACGTCTACGTCGCGCAGCTGGCGCCGGCGGCGGTGCTGGGTAATATCTTCGCCATCGTGACCGCCGGGGTGCTGGCGCGCATCGGCATGCAGCGCAAGGCGCTGAGCGGCGACGGCATGCTGATCCGTTCGGCGCAGGAGAACGCGATGTTCGCCATCAAGGAACAAAGCGGCAACGTCGATTTCCAACTGATGGGCGGCGGGCTGCTGGTGATCTGCGCCTTCTTTATCGTCGGCGGCCTGTTCGAGCATATCGTGCATATCCCTGGCCCGGTGCTGATGATCCTGTTCGCGGTGCTGTGCAAATACTGCCGGGTGATCCCGGCCTCGATGGAGACCGGCGCGCACAGTTTCTATAAGTTCGTCTCCACCGCGTTGGTGTGGCCGCTGATGATCGGTCTGGGCATGCTGTACGTGCCGCTGGAAAGCGTGGTTGCGGTGTTCTCGGTCGGCTATGTGGTGGTCTGCGGCTCGGTGGTGCTGTCGATGGGGTTGGTCAGTTTCCTGATTGCGCCTTACCTGAAGATGTTCCCGGTGGAAGCGGCGATCGTCACCTGCTGTCACAGCGGCCTGGGCGGCACCGGCGACGTGGCGATCCTGTCGGCGTCCAACCGCATGGGGCTGATGCCGTTCGCCCAAATCGCTACGCGCATCGGCGGCGCTTCCACGGTCATTGGCGCTACGCTGTTGCTCGGTTGGTTAGTCTGAGTCCAGAGTGTGTTATGGATAGCCGGGGTTGGATTGCCCCGGTTTTTTTATACTTTTTTCGACATCGTGATAATGCTGATTATTACCTTGAAAATCATTCGCATGGCGGAAAATCCCTGTCACACTTTTGATAAGAAAAATCTGTTCTCGGTAAAATGTGTCTATTCTCTTCTCTTAAGGGATTATCGTTCTCATTCAGAGTGCCGATGGAAGGCGCCAGCGCATTACCGATATCCCCGTATTGATTCAACACCGGGCCGCTGCCGTTCAGGCAATCCGCCAGTTGGGGCATCACCCCGATTGAATTGACGAATATGGAGATAAGGTTATGTCATCAAGCAATGCTTCCGTTAAGGCCGAAGGCGTATTAGCCCTGCTGGGCGCTTATAAACCCGATGAAGACGACACCATTACCGTGCTTCATCCGTCGAAAACGTTCGAGAATGCCGGCCTGGAACTGGTGCGCGGCGATCGCAGTTGGCACGACAAGGGCGTGACCGAAAAGCCGGTCTCCCTGACCTACAGCTTCTGGGAAAAGGCGCCGGGCAATATGTCGAGCATGAGCATCAGCGGCTTCAGCAGCTTTAACGCGGAACAGCGCGAGCAGGCCAAACTGGCGCTGCAGTCATGGTCCGACGTGGCCAACATCACCTTCACCGAGACCAGCAACACCGCCGCCGCCAACATCAAATTCGGTCTGTTCGATTACAGCTCGCGCGGCTCCTATGCCTTTGCGTATAACCCGGATTCATCGCCTTCGGTCGCCGGTCAAACCTGGTATAACGCCAAGAACCACACCTTCGTCAACAACCAGATCCATGAAAACGAGTACGGCCGCCAGACCTTCACCCATGAGATCGGTCATGCGCTGGGGTTGCAGCACCCGGGCGACTATAACGCCGCGCCGGGCGTCAGCATCACCTACGCTAAAGACGCGACCTACTTCGAAGACAGCCGCGCCCACAGCCTGATGAGCTATTTCAGCGAAAGCAACACCGGGCAGGACTTTAAAGGCGCGTACTCTTCCGGGCCGTTGCTCAATGACATCACGGCGATCCAGCATTTCTACGGCGCCAACATGAACACCCGCACCGGCGACACGGTTTACGGTTTCAATTCCAACACCGATCGCGACTTCCTCACCGCCACCGGCGCGCAGGACAAGATAATCTTCACCGCCTGGGATGCCGGCGGCAACGACACCTTCGACTTCTCCGGCTTTGGCCAAAATCAGCGCATCAACCTGAATGAAAAGGCGTTCTCGGACGTCGGTGGCCTGAAAGGCAACGTGTCGATCGCGGCGGGCGTAACGATTGAAAACGCCATCGGCGGGTCGGGTAACGATGTGCTGGTCGGGAACGCCGCCGATAACGTGCTCAAGGGCGGCGCGGGTGATGACGTGTTGTACGGCGGTAAAGGGGCGGATCAGCTGTGGGGCGGCGCCGGCAAGGACACCTTCGTCTACTTCGCGGCGGATGAGTCGACGGCGGCGGCGCCGGATTGGATCCGCGACTTCGTGCGCGGCGAGGACAAGATCGATTTGACGCTGTTCAACACCGGCAGCGCCGACGGCATCCGCTTCGTCGATCAGTTCAGCGGCAAGGCGGGCGAGGCGAAGCTGAGCTACGATGCGCAAAATCACGTCAGCGATGTGGCGATCAACCTGGGCGGCGCCTTTGACGGCAACGATTTCCTGGTGAAAGTGGTGGGGCAGCCGCTGGATGCCGGCGATTTCGTGTTGGCGTAAGGCAGGCAACAAAAATAGGGCGTTTTGGGCAAAAACCCGACAATTCCTATTAATTACGTCATATTAGCGTGACATAGTAGCGCGCAGAAGGCCGGGCTTGCATACCTCGGGCTTCTGTCGGATCGCCAACCTTTTCGGTTGGCGATTCATTTTCCGCCTTTCAGCATGTTGATGGCGGCGCCGAGCAGGATACGCCGTTCGATGTCGTTGCTCTCGGCCAGCTGCCGCGCCAGATGTTTCTCCAGCGTTTCTACCGACAGCGCCTCGCCGCGATGGCGCAGTTGCATCACGCTGTCGCCGATCAGGCGCGCGACTTCATCCCATACGGGTTTAATCTCCTGTTCCGAGAACGTCATGGCCTACACCTCGGTGGGTTGATTTTCGCCCAATGTAGCAGTTGAACTGCGGCTTCGCTACCGACGGCCAAAAACAGGAAGCATAAAAAACAAGCCATCAGTATTTCTTCTGGTTTTTGCGCTCAATACTTGCGGTGTCGAAAAGCAGGAGATCACAACATGAACTGGGTCGAAACCTTGGCGGAGTACTACCGCCTCAGCCGCACGGGTGAAACGCAACATTGGCTGTGCCGTCGCTGGTTGCCACAGGGGGAAGCGCGTCTTGCCTATTTGCGCGAGTTACTGGAACCGGCCGCGGCGCCGCGGCGGTGAGCAGGGCGCCGGCGGTTGGCCGGCGTCGTTTTATGGGATTAACCGAACGCTATCGCTGCCCAACGCAACAGCAGCAACGCCAGGCAGATCAGCAGCAGCACCACCACCATTTTACTGAGCTTGTTGCCCATGCGTTTTGTCGCCACGTCGCCCTCTCTTAACTGAAATACCATCCGCCGGCGATGGCGATGAGCAACAGCGTCGCCAACGCGACGCTGTTGAGTAAATCGCTGAAGGTATCGTCAGCATCGAAATCGTCTTGCCGCATGTTGCCGCCTGGCGTTGCCATTGAGTGAATACTGTTCACAGTATGCGCCCGGTAGCGCTGAAGGCACAGCGAAGAACGGTAAAAACTCGTAAAGACGGCGCTGGCATAACGCGCAGTCGCGCTTGTGACGGATGCAGACGGCCGCCAATACGTTGTACTATCCTGTCTGCATTGAGGCATTTTTCCAAAAGGTATAATCATGGCGACGGCAATTCCACAGAAATACGAGCACCTTGAGCGCTGGGCGTTCGGCGATACCGAACAGCAGGCCGATGAAGTGGTCCAATTGATTTTGAACGGCACCAAAACGGCGACCTGCTCCAACCTGGACGGCGAGGGCATCCCACAGGCCGGCGATCGGTTCCTGGTGGTGGACGGCAAGGGAGAGCCGGTCTGCGCGGTTGAGCTGACCGCGGTGGAAATGAAAACGTACGATCAGGTCGATGAAGCGCACGCCTTTGCCGAAGGCGAGGGCGATCGTTCGCTGGCGCATTGGCGCAAAGAGCTGCAGCGCTTCTTCGAAGAGTACGATCTGTTCTCGCCGGACATGACGCTGGTGCTGATGAATTTCAAAGTCGTCGACAAGTTCTAAACTGATGCGCGCCGTTCCCTACGAGTGCCAGTGGGCGAGCCCGGAGATGGCCGCCGATCTGATCGCCGGCCGCGCGACGCTGGCGCAAGACGAGAATTGGGCGCGCAGCGGCGCCCGCGATCGGGCGGAGTACGTCGAGTGGGCCAACCACGTGTGCGGCATGGCCTGCCTGAAAATGGTGCTGGGCCACCGCGATGGCGAAGCGCCGCCGCTGTTGGAACTGGCGCGCCGCAGCCTGCCTTATGGCGCCTATGTGCGTGAGAACGAGCGGATAAAAGGACTGATTTACGCGCCGTTCGTCGAGTACGTGCGCGAGCAGTTCGCGCTGCAGGCGGAGGTGAAGGTGGGGCTGGCGGCCGCCGATGTGCCGGCGCTGCTTCATGAATGCCGCTACTTTATCGCCTCGGTGCATCCCGCCATTCGCCGGCCCGAGAGCATACCGCCGCAGCGGGGCGGGCATCTGGTGTTGATCACCGCCGCCGATGCGCAAAGCGTGACCTTCCATAATCCTTCGGGAGACAGCCCGGCGACGCGCGAGCGAGTACAGCTGTCACTCAACCGCTTCGCCCACTTCTTTGCCGGCCGCGGCATCGCCATCGCATAAAAAAACGCGCTGTTTCTGATGAAAGCAGCGCGTCGTCAGCCGACTGGATACATTTTCATGCCACCCGCATCACCCAGGCGTCCGTCTGCCGATCGTAGTGTTGCTTGTACAGCAGCGACTGCTTACCGTTGAGGATGGCCGGAATGCTGGTGTGTTCATCCCAGCCGTCGAGCTGCATGCACAGATCCGGATCGGACTTGCAGGGGATGCTCAGGGTGCCTGCACGGTCGGCGGTGGCGTGAAGATGCGCGTCATCGACCTCGAAGCTGCCAATTTTTACGACGGTTTTGCTCATGGGAACTCCTTGCTCAATGATGTGGTAGGAGGTTAGACCAGTAAGGTCATCGGTATGAGCATAACCAAATTAGCAAAAAATGCCACATAAAAAATACATTCTGGCAACATTCGTGCCGGGCGGCTAGCGGCTGCGCTAGTAAGTCACGACATAGCTGACGTTATCCTGATAGGTGCCGACCGGCACTTCGGTCTGCGCCGGATTGACGGCGGCGGTAAAGGGGATGCTTTGCGCCAGGCCAGTGCCGGTGCCGCTTTGCGCGTTGGTGCTGCTCCACACGGTGCTGGTATTGGGCAAATAGATCTGATACTGCAGGAAGTTGCTGGTGCCGCTGATCATTCGCCGCCAGCCGGTGATCGGATTGTTGCCGTTGGTGAAATAGGAGCTGTAAGACTGGGATTTGGTGCAGGTCAGCGTGATGCTTTGGTTGATCGGATTGAATTGCCCCACTAAGGCCATGCTGCCGAAGTTGACGTTGTTGGCGGTGTTGATCAGGCAACTCTTGGTGATGACCGCGGTGACGGTCACGGTGCTGGGTTGATTGGTGCCGTCCCACCAGATGCAAAGCCCTATCAGGCCCAGGCCGCAGATATGGTAGTTCCACACCAGGTTGATGGTATCGGTATAGGTGCCGGCGCTGACGTTCGCGCCGACGACGGTTTTGATATACACCGGAAAGTTGACGTTGGAAGAGATCAGGATCAGCGACAGCAGATTCAGCGAGCTGTAATCGATGGTCTGGCCGACGCTATACGGATACTGGTAGTTCGAATCCGGGTAGATCAAATAAGAAATTTTATCGCCTGAGCCGTTGCCGTTCAGCAGGGCCATGTTGTTGGTGGTGGAAGCGATCTTGACCGTGACGGTGTTTTGCGTCAGCAAATTGAGCCCGAGCCCGGTGCAGTTCAGCCCCGCGGTGCCTTGGGCGCTTATCTGGCCGTTGTAGACGGCGAAGGAGTTGCTGCTGGGCAGGGTAACCGTGCCGTTGGTGGTGGCGCAGTCCGCCAGCGCGCGTTGTCCACACATCAACAGCAGCGCCGCCAAAAAGATTTTCACTTGCCGAGACATCATTCTTCTTCTCCGTGTGTTACTGGCAGACGAGAGGGCCGACGCGTTGCAACCCCTGCGGGTTGGCCAGGCTGAAACTGACCTGGCACGGCGGGCCGCCGTCGGCCGGGATTACGCTTAACCGGTTGTGTTGCTGCACCGGATCGATATAGGTCATGCCATCCCACCCGACGTAGCTTTGTTGATTGCCGCCGAGCACCGCCACCTGGCTGCCGTTGGCCAGCGGTTTGCCTTGCGCATCGACCAGCTCCACGTCGGCGGCGGACATGCGCTGGACGGGGAATTCGACCAGGTAGCCGCTGTGATCGCGGATGGCGACGGTTTTTTCGACCGCCGGCAGGTTAACGTCCGCCGGTAAATTGAGCGGGTCGATTTGGAACTTGGCGTGGTAATACGAGGTGACGGTGGGCACCAGCAGATAACCTTTGTCGTTGGTGACGCCGATGCGCTGGTTCTCGTAGCTGACCGGAATGCCGGCGTAGCCGTCGGTCGATACCAGCGCGAAGGCATCGTTGATGGTGTTGGTGGCATAAACGCCGCCGTTCATCGCCACCAGAGAACCGCTGACTTCGCCCCAGCGGGTGTAGTCGTTACGGTTGCCATACAGCCCGGCGCGGGTTTCCAACAGCGAGGTGCGCCAGGTCACATCCGCCTGACGATAATCGCTGTTGCTGCCCTGGCCGCCGGCATAGGCCAGATTCCAACCGAAACCGCCGTCGGTCGGCGCGGCGCGGCTGTAAGCCACGCGTTCGCTCCAGCGGTTGCCGGCGTCGCGGGCGGTGCTGACGTTGGCGGTGCCCCAGGTATCGAACGGAATGCTGATCTGCAGCTGAGAGCTGTAACCGTCACCGCCAATCTCGCGGTTCGCCGAGGCGTACAGGCTGATGTTGCGCCACAGCGTCAGGCTGTACGACAGGTTGACCAGGCGAGTGCGCTGGCCGATGGCGTCGCGCACGTCGAAATAACCGGCGCCCAGGCTGCCGAAGCGGCTCAGGCCGATGCTGCCGGTCAGCTGATCGGTGCGGCGGCTCAGCCGATAGCTGCTCTTGTAGGTGGAAAGATCGCCAAAGTCCGCGCTGCGCAGCACCCGTTGAGCGTTGAGGCTGAAATACTGATTGCTGTAGGTGTAGCTCAGGCTGGTTTGATCGCCGTGGCGGCCGGCGTACTGATACACCGGACCGGCATCCGGTTGCTGCACCGGTTGGCCGGTGACCGGATCGTAATACCGCGGCGTGACCGGAGGGGCGTTGAAAGCGTCGCGGCCCGCCTGGCTGTAGCTGTAGGAGGCGTTGAGCACCCCTAGCTGCCCGATGCGCACGCCAGCGCCGGCGCCGGTGACCGCCAACTCCGCCGCACCTTCCGCCCGCCCTTCGAGCGTGAGCCAGTTGGTGACGCCGTAACGCCCGCTGCCGCTGGCCACCCACTGGCCGTAGTCCGCGGATCGGTAACCGTAGTTTTGGCGCAGCGCGCCTGCCGACAGGCTGAAATCGCTCAACCCGGCCTGCAGCAGCGAACTGGCGACATAGAACGGCACCGTCGTGCTGATCTGGCGGCCGAGCGCATCGGTCGTCACCACCGTCGCCTGACCGGCGCCGTTGATGTAGGGCACGGTATTCAGGGTGAACGGGCCGGGATTCACGTTGGCGGAGGTGTTTTTATAGCTGTTGATGTACAGATCGACGCTGCTCGGCACGGCGGCCTGGCCGGAGAACTGCGGCAGCGGGTAGGTAATGAGATCCGGCCGCGTGGCGAAATTACGCGCTACCTGCAGACCGCCGACGCGCACCGAACTGGTCCAGGGCAGCGAGCCGGTCGTGAGATCGCCGGCGGTGTAGCTGAGCATGGTGTCGTCGTCGCTGTAGCGCCAACTGCTGTCGTAGCGGATATAGCGATTGTTCTGCTGCGCGGCGGTCTCGCCGTTGAAGCTGCTGCGGAAAATGCCGGTGTTGGCGATAACGCCGAAGCCGTCGAACAGGCGCTGTTCGCTCCAGGCGGAAAAATAGCCCGGATTGCCGCGCCCGCCGCTTTGGCTGACGTAGGCGTCGTAATTCAGCAAGAAGCCCAGGCTGCTTTGCGCCGGCAGCCGCTGCTCCGGGTTGGCGTCACCGAGGGTTTGCCTGGGGAGCCAATCGTTGGGCACCGAGATCAGCAACTGCTGCGTTTCGCCGCTGTAGGTGACGTCGACCTTATCCAGTTGATCGACGGCGATCTCTTTCACCTGTTTGTCCGTCACCGGCAGGCCGGCATCGATCAGCTGCTGAGGCGTTAAATAGTAATGGCCGCCGCGGTAGGCGACCGGCACGACTTTGCCGGTCGGGCGGCCGTTCACCACCGGCTCCAGATACAGCGTGGTATCCGGCATGCTGACGGCGCGGGGCGGCGGTGGCAAATCGTCGGCGGCGGCAGGCGGCGGGCACAGTTCTACCGCCATACAGAGTACGGCCAGGGCCAGCGGCTTGAGCTGCATGCCGCGTGAGGGCGATGGCGACATCCGCATCACCTGCGCCTCGGGCTCAGTAAGACGGGAGGGTTACGGGCTGTTTATTGTCGTTGACCATCGCCTGCAGCTTGCCGGCGGCAAAACTGCCCGACGGCGGCAGGGCGAAACGCATTTGCGAACCCGGCAGCACATAGCCCAGCAGCCCGTTGTTGAGCGGCTTGCCCTGAATGCTGACCTGCGACAGACGAGCATGCACGATGCCGTCATTGCGCACGTCGAGCCAGCGCTGGCTGTTTTGTTGCAGCAGCCGGTAGCTGAGCTTCGGCTGGTTGGCGGTGGCGTAGTCGCGCGGGTGCTCGAAGTCTTGCTTGGTCCAGACGCCTTTGCCGCTGACGAACAGCGGCACCGAATAACGCATCTGGAATTTCAGCCCCATCTGCGCGCCTTTGTCGGGCGCTGCGCCATCTTTATCTTTGATCGGCACTTCATCGACCAGGATGCGGTAAGCCCGCTCTTGTCCGGCGGCGGCCGGCGTCTGCTTGATCAGGCGAATCAGTTGGCGTTTGCCGGGGAGAATGGTGGCGACCGGCGGGCTGGCGAGCACCTCGCTCTGGTTGCGGTAATCGTCCTTACCGCCGGTTTGTTGCCAGCCCAGCACGCGAATTTGCATGTAAACCGGCTTGCTGTCGCGGTTTTCCAGCCACAGGGCCGTCGCCTGCTGGTTGTCTTCAATAACCGGATCGATGGGCCAAATCAGAATGGAGGCGGCGGCGAAGGCCTGCGGCTGGCCGGCTAACAACAATCCTGCCAGCAGAGGCAGGCGAAGCAGAGTAGTACGCATAATGTGATCCTTTTAAAAGCTCAATAACTCACCGTCACTAAGACCGTATCGTTGTAGGTGCCGCTGGTGGGCAAGGTGCTGCTCGCCATTAAACTGGCGTAGATTTTTATTTCCTGCGTACTGCCGGTGGAGGAGACGGTTTGGGCGGCGCCGCCGTTGCCGCCGTCTCCCCACAAAACGGCGTAGTTGGCATCCTGGTAGAGCTGGTAAATCAGCGTTTCCGAGGTGACCGAGTTCAACAGCTTGCGTCCGCCGGCGATGGAGCCGGTCACGTTATTGCCGACGTTCAATCCCAGGGTGACGCTGAGCCCGGGGTTGCAGCGGATAAGGATTGAGCCGGCGCCGGCGCTCGAGACAATTTTTATCGGGCTGCTTAAAGACGCCACCTGGCCGAAGCTCATGCTGCCGAACGAGGTAACGTTGGTGACGCCGCTGCCGAGCACGCAGCCTTTGATGATCGAAGCATTGACCGTGAAGCCCTGGCTGACGGTATCGGCATGTGCCGCCGGAGCGCCAAACAGCGCCGTCAGCAGCAGGGTGCGCAGCGTTCCGTTAATCACCAATTTATCGTCACCTGTACCGTGTCCGTATAAGTGCCCGTCGCCGGCGTCGCCTGCACCGGAATCATGCCGTACACCGGTAGCCAGACGCTTTGACCGGTGGCGGTCTGCGTCACGCCGGTGACGTTATCCCAGACGGTGGCGTAGCTGGCGCTGGTATACAGGTTGTAGTTCACGCGGGCGCCCGCCGCGCTTTGCAGATAGCGCGAAGCGGTATTGCCGCTCTGTCCGCCGCTGAGCAGCACCGTGTAACTGGTGCCGTTGTTGCAGTTGATCTGCAGTGCACCGGCGTTCGCCTGGCCGGTCACTTTTATTGCCGTATTGAGGAAGTAAACCGTGCCGAAGTTAAAGGTGCCGAACGTGGTGTTGCCGCCGCTGGTGGTGCCTGCGACACAGGATTTGACCAAGGTGGCGCTGACGCCGACCGTCGCAGTGCTGACGTCGGCGCGGCAAGCGCCTGCCAACGACAGCAGCATGCAGGTGACGGCCAGGCGCGTCATGCTTACCAGGTGACGGTCATGGTGACGGTATCGCTGTACGCGCCTGCCGCCGGGGTGGTGCCCGCGGCGGGCACCAGACCATAGACGATCAACGGGACCGCCGAGCCGGTGCCGGTGCCGGTCAGCACGCCGGTGGTGCTGTTCCACGGCACGGCGTGGGCGCTGTCCTGATAGAGGTTATAGCTGATGTAAGCGGGCACGCTGCTGGCCATGCGCCGCTGGCTGCCGGAGGCGTTGAGGCCGTTGTCCAGCGCCACGGTGTAGTTGGTGCCGGTGGTGCAGTTCAGCCCCAGGGTGCCGGTGCCGCCGCTGCCGGTGGCGCTGGCGGTGATGACGTTAGCCAGCGACGAGTAGGTGCCGAAGCTGATGGAGCCGAAGTTGTTGGTGGTGCCGGAGCTGTTGCCGCCGGTAACGACGCAGCCGGCGCCGATGGTTAAAGTGACGCCCAGCGTGCCCTGAATGGTGCCCGCCGCAAAGGCGGCGCCAGAGGTGCACAGCAGAACCGCTGCCGAGGTTAATGCCGCCAGAGTCTTTTTCATCATGGTTCCTTGCCGTAGTAGAGAAGCCTGCCAAAAAGCCCGAAAAATGAGTCAAATGCATTAATCTATTTACAGATTAATTAATAGAATAAGAACGGGGGAATGTCTTGCCGAAAGATTAAAAACTTTATTTATTTTTAAGCGAGATCGCAGGTTGAGTGCAGCGTAAACACATCAGGGGGAATCGTGTTTGAGATAACGAGAGGGTGGATAGGAATATTATTACATTAATGAATAACGGAGCGCCATGGTGGCGCCCCGTGTCGGCAGGCATCACCAGGTCACGGTCATGGTGACGGTATCGTTGTACACGCCGGCGGCCGGGGTGGTGCCCGCAGCGGGCACCAGACCGTAGACGATCAGCGGGACCGCCGAGCCGGTGCCGGTGCCGGTCAGCACGCCGGTAGTGCTGTTCCACGGCACGGCGTGGGCGCTGTCCTGGTAGAGGTTATAGCTGATGTAGGCGGGCACGCCGCTGGCCATGCGCCGCTGGCTGCCGGAGGCGTTGAGGCCGTTGTCCAGCGCCACGGTGTAGTTGGTGCCGGTGGTGCAGTTCAGCCCCAAGGTGCCGGTGCCGCCGCTGCCGGTGGCGCTGGCGGTGATGACGTTAGCCAGAGACGAGTAGGTGCCGAAACTGATGGAACCAAAGTCGTTGGTGGTGCCGGAACTGTTGCCGCCGGTGACCACGCATCCGGCGCCGATGGTCATTGTCACGCCCACCGTGCCCTGAATGGTGCCCGCTGCGTTGGCTGCGCCACTGATGCACAGCAGAGGTGTTAACGAGAGCAAAACCAGCAGAGTTTTTTTCATCATGATTCCTTGCCATGTCAGAGAAAGTCCGCAAAAACGCCACCCAGAGCTGAGTTGCACGCATTTATTTACTTACATTTAAATTAATAGGATAAGAACGTGAAATTGTCTTTATCAAAGGTCAAAACTTTTTAATTGGCACAGGGCAAGCGTGCGCGGGTGAAATAACGTGATGGTGAAATGATTAGAATAATAACGAATGGTGATGGGAATATTGTTATCTTTATTTATCGCCGGGGAAAGCGGCTCCCCGGCGCCAGGGCGATTACAGGTGAAAATCCAGCGCGCCGTCGCGCACCAGCTCGCGCGGCAGGTTGTTCTTGATGCGGCTGCCGATGCGTTTGGCGATGCCCAGCGGTTGCCCCTGATAGGTGACGATGCACTCGTCGCCCGCCGGCGGCTGCTCAGGGTAGAGATCGCGGCCGTGATACCACTCCTGGGCCAGCGCGGCGTCCAGCTCGAAATGCTGTTTGCCGTCGGCGCCCGCGAGAGCGATCGCCGCTTCGTGCTGCCAACGGAAACCTTTCGGGAAGCGCTCCGCCAGCTTGAGGCCGATACGCGAGAAGCGCACTTTGCCGAACAGCGGCTCCAGCTCGGCCGGGAAGAGCCAGATTTCCTTGTCGCGCTCCCACAGCCGGCTGTCATCGCCCCAGGTTAAGCCGGATACCGCGGCGGCTTGGGCGACCAGCGCCGCCTCTTTGCCGGACAGCGGGCTGAATGGGAATTTACCGACTTTATAGGTCGGCTTTGCTAACGGCGCCACGGCGTGTTTTTTACGCAGGCGGGCGACGAAAAACCCTTCGCTGTCGTAAATCTGCGGGAAGACGTGCAGGAAGCCCTCGGCGGTCAACGCCTTGTCGGCGCCGGGGAACAGCTCACCCAGCGGCTCGACGCTGACCGCGTCGCCATAGGTGTCCAGCAGCCAGCGCACCACCTGCTGATTTTCCTGCGCATTGAGGGTGCAGGTGGAATAAACCATCACGCCGCCCGGCGCCAGCGCATGAAACGCGCTGTCGATCAGCTCGCGCTGGGTGGCGGCGATCTCGGCGACGCTTTCCGGCGACCAGTTGCTCATGGCGTCCGGATCTTTGCGCACTACGCCTTCGCCGGAGCAGGGGGCGTCGAGCAGAATGGCGTCAAAACTCTCCGGCAGCGCGGCGCCGAACACCCGGCCATCGAAGTGGGTCAGCGCCGTATTCTTCACGCCGCAGCGGCTGATATTGGCGTGCAGCACTTTCACCCGGCTGGCGGAGTATTCGTTGGCGACGATGCCGCCCTGATTATCCATCAACGCGGCGATCTGGGTGGTTTTGGAGCCCGGCGCCGCCGCCACGTCCAGCACCCGATGGGGCGTTGCACCGCCGGCGAACAGCGCGCTGACCGGCAGCATCGAGCTGGCCTCCTGAATATAGAACAGACCGCTCAGGTGTTCGGCGGCGCTGCCCAATCGCAGCTCTTCATCGTCGCGCTCGATCCAGAAACCTTCCGCGCACCAGGGAATGGGTTCCAATCGCCAGTCGTACTCCCGCACCAGCGCCAGGAAGTCGGCGACGCCGATCTTCAGCGTGTTGACGCGCAGGCTACGGCGCAGCGGGCGCTGGCAAGCGGCGATAAAATCGTCCATCGCCAGCTCGGCGGGCATGATGGCGCGGGTGGCGTCGAGGAAAGCGGGGGGCAGAAAAACGGCGGTGGATTTGGCCACGGGGCGAACTCTCAGGGTGCAATAAAGACAAGGGCGAGAGTTTATCATAAAGCGGAAAAAAACAGGGCCCGGCATTGCCGGGCCCTGAGGAAAACGCGAAAGTTAATCGCGAGGAATGGCGGTGCCCCAGGTTTTCCAGTCCTTCGGCTCTTCCGGATTCAGCAGGAAGTGCTTGTTCGGCGTCGCTTTCGGCGCCAGCGGAATGGTTGGCGGCGTGGCGAAGGCGATGCCGCCGCGGATGAACTGCTGGAAGGTGCCACTCTTGATCACGCCGCCGGTCAGGCCGAACTGCAGGTTGTAACCCGACGCCAGCCAGAACACGCTGTTGTTGCGCACCAGATGCTGGTACTTCTTGCTGATGCGCAGCGCGACGTGCACCCGATCGGACATGGCGCCGAGGTAGAAGCCGGTGATGGTGCCGACCTCCACGCCGCGGAACAGCACCGGCGTGCCGATCTGCAGCGAGCCGGTTTCGGCCGCGTCGAGCACGACGCTCAGCCCATCGAGATAGCGCGAATCTGTGATGCTGGCCTGCTGCAGTTCGAAGGTGCGCAGCTCGCGCCCGCGGCCCGGCTCCACGTTGATATAAGGCTGGAGCAGGGTATCGAGGTTGCTGACGCCGGCGGCGGAGATCTCCGGCGACACGATCGAGAAGCGGCTGCCGAGGCGCGCGAAGGTCTGCACGTATTCCGGATACAGCACCGCTTTGGCCAACACTTCGTTGCGCTCCGGCGCCAGCTGCAGCGACTCCACCTGGCCGACGTCGATGCCGAGGTAACGCAGCGGCATGCCCGCCGACAGCTTGCTGGCGTCATAGGTTTTCAGCGTGATTTGGCTGCCCACCGCGCGGGCGGCGGTTTCGCTGGCGTACAGTACGCGGTTGGCGCCTTTGTTCAGCGTCACGCCCTGCAGATTGTCGAAGCTGATGGCGCCTTTCAGCGCGCGGTTGAGCGGTGAAGCCTGCACCGTCAGGCCGCTGCCGTTGAGCTGCACCTTGGCGCCGCCTTCGGCCCAGAAGATGCTTTCACGGGTCAGCAACTTACGGTATTCCGGGCTGATGTAGACGTCCACCTCAAACTCGTTGGCCTTCGGCCGAACGTTGACGATCTCGCCCACCTGGAATTTACGATACAGCACCACTGAGCCGGCCTGCACGTCCGGCAGGCTGGTGGCGCTGAGGGTTAGGGTGGTGGAAGGGGCGTTGCCGACGATGCCTTCCTCGGCTTTTTCGCTGTTGGCGTACAGCGGGTATTGGCCGCCAGGCTCCCCTTTGCTGCCGGGGATAATGCGCACGCCGCCGTCTACCCACTCCTGCGCGCTGGCGCCGAGCACTTCCATGCCGTCTATTCCCAGCTTGACATCGAGGCGGCTGTTGACCACGAATTTGCTGTCTTTGTGCAGCAGGCCGCGATATTGCGCATCAACGGCGGCGGTGAACACCACGCCGCCGGCGGTCAAGGTGCGGCTCAGGATTTGGCCGACTTTCACGCCGTGCACCACCAGCGGTTGCCCGACGTCGATGCCGTAGCTTTGCGGCGCCGTCAGCGTGACGGTCAACACGCCCGGCTGTTGCAACAGCGTTTCGCTGCTGTCCAGCACGTTGAAGCGCTGCTGCGGTTCGCCTTCACCCGGCACCAGTTCCAGCGTGGTGCCGGTCAGCAGTTGGCTGAGCTTGGCGTCGTTGAGGCTGATGCGCGGGCTGCGCATCACGATGCGGGTGCCGCTGCGCATCAGATCGACCACCGAAGGATCGATGGTCAGTTCACCGATGACTTTGCTGTCCTGTTGCAACGTCAGCTTGGTCAGGGTGCCGACCTGCAGCCCCTGGTACATCAGCGGCGTGCGGTTTGCACTCAAACTGTTGCCGCTCGGCAGATCCAGCAGAATATTGACGCCGCGCTGGCTGTGGGCCAGGTCCGGGTAAAGGGTATAGTTCTGATCGCCCTTGGCCTGCTGGCCATCGGCCGGCGAATCGAAGGCGATGGCGCCGTTGACCAGCGCCGCCAGGCTCTCCATCTGCACCGTGGCGCCGGACAGGCTGAAATCGCCCTTGAAGCCGGAGACATTCCAGAAGCGGCTGTTGCTCTTCACCAGGTTGGCGAAGCGGCGGTCGATCAGCACGTCGATGGTTACGCCCTTGTTGCCTTCGCTGATGGTGTAGTCATACACCTTGCCGACCGGGATTTTACGGTAATAGACCAGCGAGCCGCTGTTGAGCGAACCCAGATCGTCGGCGTGCAGGTGAATCATCAGCTCGCCGGTGTTCAGGCGGTACTTCGGCTGGGTATCGAGCGCGGTGAAGTGGGTTTGCTCCTTGCCGCTGCCAGGCATCATGCCGATATAGTTGCCGCCGACCAGCGCATCGAGCCCGGAAACCCCGGCCAGCGAGGCTTTGGGCGTCACCAGCCAGAACTGGGTGCCTTCGCGCAGCGAGTCTTCCAGATCGCTTTTGATGCTGGCTTCCACCACGATGCTGCGCAGATCTTTGCTCAGGCTGATTTTTTGCACCGTGCCGACCTCAACGCCCTGGTAGCGCACCGGCGTGCGGCCGGCGACGATGCCCGCCGCCGATTGGAAATCGATGGTGACGGTGGTGCCGCGCTCCTGGAAATTGTTATAGACCAGCCACCCGGCGATCAGCAGGGCGATGAACGGCAGTAACCAGAACGGTGAAATGCGGCGTTTGTTCTTGACCCGCGCTTCAGTCGGTGTAGTCGGCGTTTCCTGTTGCATGTGCATCCCAAATCAATCGGCTATCGAGCCATTCAACGGCAAGAATAGTCAAAATGACCGCCGAGCCAAAGTAAAACGCGGCCGGTCCCATAGTAAAAGATAACAGTTGATCGCGATTTACCAGCGACATCATCAAGGCGATAACGAACAGATCGAGCATCGACCAACGGCCGATCCAGGTGACCAGGCGCAGCAGACGAATGCGCGTCTTCAGGCTGTGCGAGGTTTTGAAGTGGATGCTCAGTAACAGCACGATCAGCACGATCACCTTGGTGAAGGGCACCAGCACGCTGGCGATGAACACGATGGCGGCGATCGGCACGTTGCCGGAGGTGGCCAATGAGACCACGCCGGAGAAAATGGTGTCTTCCAGCCGCGTGCCGTTGGCGTAAATGATGGAAATCGGCAGCAGGTTGGCCGGTATCAGCAGGATCATCGCCGCGATCAGCGCCGCCCAGGTTTTCTGCAGGCTGTAGGGCTGGCGATGGCACATCGGCACATGGCAACGCGGGCAGCGGCCGCGCGCGTCGGGATAGCCGGTATAGTGGCAGGACAGACAAATGTGCAGCGCCGTCGGCGGGCCTTCCGGCTGTTCCTGCGGATAGTAGCGCTCCCACAGCTGCTCCAGATTGACGTGTATCAGCGTCAGGATGCTTAGCACCGTGAGCGAAAGGTAAGCGATCAGCGCGCTGCCGGGCTGGATGTCGGCGTAATCCTGCACTTTGATCGCCGCCACCGCCATGCCGATCAGATAAATGTCCAGCATCACCCACTCTTTGAGCCGCTCCAGCATCAGCAGCACCGGGCGCAGGTTCATGCCGAGCGCATGGCCGAAACGCAGGTACAGCAGCGACAGCACCAGCGTCAGCGGGGCGCCGATGGTGCAAAACGCCACCATGCTGGCGGTGAGCGGATCGCCCTGGCGGCTCATCTGCCAGATGCCCTCCAGCAAACTGGCGTCGATGCGCGTGCCGAGCAGGCGGATGCTGATCAGCGGCTCGGTGAAGGCGAACGGCATCAGCAGCAGCATGGCGATCGCCATGGCGGTCAGGCGCGTCATCGACCAGTCGCGGCCGCTCACCACCTTGGCGTTGCAGCGCGGGCAATAGGCGGCCTGATTGCCGCTGAGCGGCGGCAGCACGAACAGCAGGTCGCACTCGCAGCAGCGTTGGTGGCGCGCTTTGGAAAGGGGGGCGGTGATCGCGTGTATTTTCATTTTTGACAAGTAGCTGCCCTTGAGCCCGCCGGAACTGTCAGCGTAGCTGAAAAATAAACCGGCCGCGTCACCGGCGATCGGGCGCCGGACGGTAAAACGAGGTAAACCGGGATTCTGAGCGGCAAACATACCCCGAGCGACGGGGTTTTGTGAAGCAACAGATGATTAACCTTGTGGCTATACGCATTTAATGCTTATTTTATAGGGCCTAAGCTTTGGGCTTCTGGCCATCTTCACTGTTTCAATGGTTAACACATGACAAAAGAACAATTCTACGCGGAATTAAAACGTGACCTGAGCGCGTTGCTCGGCGGGGAAACCAACTTTATCGCGGCGTTGTCCAACGCCAGCGCGTTGCTCAACGAACGTCTGGATGACGTGAACTGGGTCGGTTTCTATCTGATGGATGGCGACCAACTGGTGCTGGGGCCGTTCCAGGGCAAGATCGCCTGCGTGCGCATTCCGGTGGGCAAGGGCGTGTGCGGCACGGCGGTGGCGGAAAATCGCGTGCAGCGCGTAGGTGACGTGCATGCGTTTCCGGGCCATATCGCCTGCGATGCGGCCAGCAACGCGGAAATCGTGCTGCCGCTGGCGGTTGGCGGCCAAGCGATCGGCGTTTTGGATATCGATAGCACGGTTTATCAACGCTTCGACGAACAGGACGAAGTGGGCCTGAAAGCAGTGGTGGCGGGGCTTTGTGAGCAACTGGAACAGTGTGACAGTGCGAAATATGTGACTGTGGCGGCAAGTTGATCGACGGTTAACGTGGCAATTACCGATGGCGTCATTATAATGACGCCTGTTCATGCCTGTGGCTTGTTGGCAATACCGTTGTAATCAGGAAATTTCATGGAAAATCAACCTAAGTTGAACTCTAGTAAAGAAGTCATTGCTTTTCTTGCCGAGCGTTTTCCGCTCTGCTTTAGCGCCGAAGGCGAAGCTCGTCCGCTGAAAATCGGTATTTTTCAGGATTTGGTAGAGCGCGTGCAGGGGGAAGAGAATCTCAGCAAAACGCAATTGCGTTCTGCCCTGCGCCTATACACCTCAAGCTGGCGTTACCTGTACGGGGTCAAGGTTGGCGCGCAGCGCGTCGATCTGGACGGCAATCCGTGCGGTGAACTGGAGCAGCAGCATGTCGATCATGCTCGCCAGCAGCTTGAAGAAGCCAAAGCGCGCGTTCAGGCACAGCGTGCCGAACAAAACGCCAAAAAACGTGAAGCCGCCGGCGAATCCGCCGATGCCGCTCCGCGCCGTCCGCGTCCAGCCGGTAAAAAGCCCGCTGCGCGTCGCGAAGGCGGAGCCGCGCCGGAAAACCGCAAGCCGCGCCCACAAACTCGCCCACAGCCCGCTCGCCAACCTCGTGCAGCCAAAGAGGAAAGCCAGCCGCGTTATGCGCCAGTCACGGATATCTCTAAACTGCAAATTGGCCAGGAAATCAAAGTCAGAGCAGGCAAGAGCGCGATGGATGCTACCGTACTCGAAATCGCTAAAGATGGCGTACGTGTGCAGCTCTCTTCCGGTCTGGCGATGATTGTGCGCGCAGAACACTTGCAGTTCTGATACGGAGGCCAACCCAGGCATGAACAAATTCGTCAGATTAACAGCGATTGCAGGGCTGCTGTGGGCGGGTGTCAGTTACGGCGCGGAAACAGCCAACATCCGCATCGGCCAACTGCCCCAACTGCAACAGGAACCCCAGCACGCTACGGTGAGTGAGCGCGTCACCTCGCGCTTCACTCGCTCTCATTACCGCCAGTTCGCCCTCGATGCGGAATTTTCAGGCAAGATCTTCGATCGCTACCTGAACATGCTGGACTACAACCATAACGTGTTGCTGGCCTCCGACGTGGCGCAGTTCGCCGGCAAACGCAATCAGGTTGGCGAAGAGCTGAAAACCGGCAAGCTGGACACCTTCTACGCGCTGTTCAATCTGGCGCAGAAACGCCGCTTTGAGCGTTACACCTATGCGTTGTCGTTGCTGGACAAGCCGATGAACTTCACCGGCAACGGCACTATCGATCTCGACCGCAGCAAAGCGCCGTGGCCGAAAGACAAGGCCGAGCTGGATAGCCTGTGGGATGCGAAAGTCACGTATGACGAGCTGAACCTCAAGCTGACCGGCAAGACCGACAAAGAAATCCGCGACACGCTGACCAAGCGCTATCAGTTCGCCATCAAGCGCCTGACGCAAAGCAACAGCGAAGACGTCTTCCAGCTGGCGATGAATGCCTTTGCGCATGAAATCGACCCGCACACCAACTATCTGTCTCCGCGCAACACCGAGCAGTTCAACACCGAGATGAGCCTGTCGCTGGAAGGCATCGGCGCGGTGCTGCAGATGGATGACGACTACACCCTGATCAACTCGATGGTGCCGGGCGGTCCGGCGGCGAAGAGCAAGGCGATCACCGTGGGCGATCGCATCGTCGGCGTCGGCCAGGCCGGCAAACCGATGGTGGACGTGATCGGCTGGCGCCTGGACGACGTGGTGTCGTTGATCAAAGGGCCGAAGGGCAGCAAGGTGCGCCTTGAGATCCTGCCGGCCGGCAAGGGCACCAAAACCCGCGTGGTCACCTTGACCCGCGAGCGCATCCGTCTGGAAGACCGCGCGGTGAAAATGACCATCAAGACCGTCGGCAAAGAGAAGGTGGCGGTGTTCGACATCCCCGGCTTCTATGTCGGTCTGACCGATGACGTGAAAGTGCAGCTGCAGAAGATGGCCAAGCAGAACGTCAAGAGCGTGATCATCGATCTGCGCACCAACGGCGGCGGCGCGCTGACCGAAGCGGTGTCGCTGTCCGGCCTGTTCATTCCGAGCGGCCCGGTGGTGCAGGTGCGCGACAACAACGGCAAAGTGCGCGAAGACGCCGACACCGACGGCGTGACCTACTATAAAGGCCCGCTGGTGGTGCTGGTCGATCGCTTCAGCGCCTCCGCCTCCGAAATTTTCGCGGCGGCGATGCAGGATTACGGCCGCGCGCTGATTGTCGGCGAGCCGACCTTCGGTAAAGGTACCGTGCAGCAGTACCGTTCGCTGAACCGTATCTACGATCAGATGCTGCGCCCTGAGTGGCCGGCGCTCGGTTCAGTGCAGTACACCATTCAGAAGTTCTACCGCGTCAATGGCGGCAGCACCCAGCGCAAGGGCGTGACGCCGGACATTCTGATGCCGACCGGCGTCGATCCGGCGGAAACCGGCGAAGCGTTTGAAGACAACGCCATGCCGTGGGACAGCATCAATGCGGCGACCTACAGCAAGACCGGCGATATGGCGCCGTTCGAGCCGGAGCTGCTGAAAGATCACCAGCAGCGCATCGCGCAAAATCCGGAGTTCCAGTACATCGCGCAGGATATCGCGCATTACAAGGCGCTGAAGGATAAACGCAACATCGTGTCCCTCAATCTGGCGGTACGCGAGAAAGAGAATCACGATGACGACGCGACCCGTCTGAAACGCATCAACGAGCGTCTGGAACGTGCGGGCAAGAAGCCGCTGAAATCGCTCGACGATCTGCCGAAGGATTACCAGGAGCCGGATCCGTACTTGGATGAAACCGTGCATATCGCGCTGGACCTGGCTCATCTGGAAAAGGATCAGCCTGCTCAGCAGCCGACGCCGGCCAAATAAGGCCACGGCTTTGCCTGTGAAAAACGCACCCTCGGGTGCGTTTTTTTTTGGTTGCGGCAAGCCCGGCTTAAGCCGGTTTCTTACGGTGACGCAGCCCGAGCTGAATGCAGGAAACCACCACCAGCAGACAGCCGAACAGCGACAGCAGCAGCGGGATCTCATGCCAGAACAGCCAACCCCAGGCGATGTTGAACACGATGCCGATATAGCGCACCACCGAGACCACGATCAGGTTATCGGAAGAGAAGGCCTGGGTTAAGACGACCTGCCCCAACAGCGACACCAGGGCGATGGCGAGCAGAATGGCGAACTGATAGGCGTTGGGCCAAACGAACGCGTTCCACATCAGCGGCAGCGAGATCAGCGTTGCGATGAACAGGAAGTAGAACACGATCTCGTAGTTGTGGTGGCGCTTACTGAGTTTGTTGACCGACAGATAGGCGATCGAGGCGAACACCGCGCTCATCACGCCGACCAGCGACGCCAGGGTATAGGCCGAGAAGTGCCACGGCCGCACCAGCAGCACGGCGCCGATGATGACCATCGCCAGCCAAAACGCGGTGCAGGCGCTGACCCGTTCACGCAGCACCAGCAAGGAGAGCAAAATGGAGAAAAACGGCGACAGGTAGGCCAGCATGCTGGCGTCGGCCAGCGTCAGATGGGCGATGCTGTAAAAATAACAAATGAGATACAGCCCGCCCATGGTGCCGCGCAACACCAGCAGCGGCCGGTCTACGCGGCTGAAGGCGATGCGGTGGCGGTACATCAGCAGCAGAACCAGCACACAGCCGATGCTGCTGCGAAAGAACACGATTTCACCGGTGGGAATAGCATCGGAGATGGTTTTAACCAGCGCGTTCATGACGCTGAAAATCAATGAGGCAAAAATGGCCAGTAGCGCACCCTGATTCATGCTTGCCTCCGCCATTGTCGGTAAATGATGTCCGCCTGCTCGTCGCAGGTATCGTCCAGCAACGAGCGATGGCAATGCTCGGCGCCGATCCGGGTGACGAAGCGCTGCAGCGCCTGCTGAAAGCGGGCCAACAGACGCTGGGCGGCGGGCATCTCGACGTCAAGCCGCTGCGCCAGCAAGACCAGGACGCGCAGTTTGCGCACGTCCTCTTGCGGCACGCGCGGCAGGCGCCAGCGCCCCTGGGCATCCTGGAAGACGCGGGCGACCCTGACGGCGGAAAAATCATAGTAGCGGCCCTGCGCGTCCGGCTCGGAATAGGGGTCGACCAGCAGCGCGGTATAACGCGTAAACAGCGCATAGCATTGCTCCGTCGGCGCGAGCTGCGGGAATTGGTCAATCCAGCGGCGGCTCACCATACGGGGCGGAACCGGGTAGTTGTCGTCATTCAAAAAGCGCAGCAGGTTAATGGCCTCGATGCCGAGCCGGTTGAGCAACTGCTGGTAATCCTGCGAGAGCGCCAGCATGTCGGCGATCGCCTCGGGACAGATGGGGCCCTCGGGGTGGGTTTTATACAGGTACTGGATCGGCGCCTGCGGCTGGAATATCGCCTGCAGCGTGGTTTCGGCCAGCGCCAGCGGAGGATGAACATAATTGGTGATGCTGAAGCGCTCGGCGGCGAGCAGGCTGTTGCAGCGTTGGGCGTCAATGCCGTGACGCGCCAGCAGCGAGCAAAGCCAGTCGAGTTCGGCACAGTCTGACCTTGCGCCTGCGCCGGCCAGATAAATCCGCTGCTTGAACGCCTTGGTGTAGGCGCGGTAAGGCTGTTCGGCGTTCTGGTATTTGGTATCGGCGTAGTAGCTCGACAGGCTGATGACCTCGACGTGGGATTGCCCGGCCTCCTGCAGCAGGCTTTGCGCCATCAAGCCGGAGCCGATGGAGGGAGAGAGCAGGATCAGTGAGCGCAGTTGGGGCAACGCCGCCCATGGTACCTGTCGCAGCACGTCATGGTATTGATCGGCGGGGACGGCAAGGATCAGTCTGCGCCAGTCGCCGCCGACGAGCGCCAGATCATCGCAATAGCGGTCAATCGTCACCTGCGCATCGTCTTGGGTACGCTGCGCCTTACCGGCGCCCGTCAGCCACAGGCTGGGCGTGTGCGCCAGATGTTGCTTCAGGCGGCGCCCTTTTTCGCTGGGGCGGTTGTACAGGCCGATGCGCGCATTGCCCGCGGCCTTGATGTCCGCCGCCAGTTGGAGCGCCGCCGGGCCGGCGCCGAGGATCAGGGTGGGAAAGGCATTATTCATGGCGGTGAGGCTCCAAAATCAAGAGATCGTACAGCGGGGTGGTGAGCGGTTTACCGCTGACGCGCCAGGGCGAGCCGGCGGCCTGGTGGTGGTAAGGGCAGTTGAAGATCGACTTGAGGCCGTTGCCATAGCGCACCAGCAATTTGCCGCACTGGGGCAGCAAAGGCCGCAGCGCCTTCAGCAAACCCTGCTTGTCCGCCACCAGGGAGGCGATGATGATGTGATCGATATCGTTGCGCGTCAGGCCGTTCAGCTTGTCGATGCAGGGCATCTGCTGCACCAGCCCCAGGTGGCGCGTGAGCCGGCGGGCAAAACGCTGGGCCGCCGGGTCGCAATCGTAGCAAATGACGGTGGCGGAGAGCCTGGCGACCAGCGCCAGCGCCGTGGTGGGCAATGCGCCGCTGCCCACCAGCAGCACCCGTTCGCCGGGTTTAATGTCGGCGGCTGCGATCTCCAGCTGCAGCGCGCGGTCGAAACTGTTCAGGTAGGCGTTGGTTTGCGCCGGTTCCCGGCACAGCGCCGAGACGCGATGCTTCTCGTAGTCGCACAACGCGGCGTTGGCCGTCGCCCGCAGTTGGGTGATCTGCGCCGTTATCAAACGGTCGTTTTCCAGCTTTTGACGATAGGCCTGCAGCTGCGGTTCGTCGTTAAAGGCCTGCAGGCGGCTGAAACGACGTTCCAGCAGGGAAAAATGGCGCCTGTCTTGCCGGGCGGAGCGGTGAAGCTGGTGAATTTCCTGTTGCAAGCCGGCGAGTTGCGCCAGCATGTCCGCCTTGGTCAGAGTGTACATGGGGATTCTCCGTGTGCGTGTAACAGCTGTGTCGGCAGCAGATAGGGGTAGCCCTGCGGGCTGACGCCGTTTTCGATGCCGACGCCAAATACGCGAGACACCATCGGATGTCCCATCATCTGATGGGTATCGCCGTGGCAAACGACGCGTCCGTGCGCGAGCAGCGTGAGTGAGTGGCAATAGCGCAGCGCCAATCCCAGATCGTGGATCACCAGCAGCGTGATGCAGCGGTGGCGCCGGCCGTAGTCGGCGATCTGATTGAGCACGCGCAGCTGGTGGTGGATATCCAGCGCGCTGGTGGGTTCGTCGAGCAAAATGATCTGCGGCTGAGAGACGAAGGCCTGAGCCAGCATCACCAACTGTCGCTGGCCGCCGCTGAGACGGTTGAAGGGGCGATCGGCGAGCGCGGAAATGCCGCATTCCGTAAGCGCCTGCTCGACCGCATCGGCCTGGGCGGCGCTGACGCGCCAGCTCAACTGGCGTACCTTGCCCAGCAGCACCATGTCAAAAGCGGTCAATGCCGAATCGCAGCGATTAAGCTGCGGCACATAGGCGATACGGCTGGTTTTCGGATCGAGAGGGCGCTCGCGGTAAGCGATCTCGCCGCTGCACGGCACCATGCGGTTAATCGCTTTCAGCAGCGTCGATTTGCCGGCGCCGTTGGGGCCGATGATGCCGCCGAGCTGCGCCTCCGGCCAGCTCAATGAAACGTCTGCCAATAGCGAGCGGCGATGCAGCGAGACGCCGACGCGGGTGAGGGTCAGTTGAGTCATGGGCGTTTAACCTGTCGAGTGACGAAGTAAAACAGCACCGGCACGCCGATCAGGGCGATAACGATGCCGATGGGCACCACGCCGTTCGGCATCACCAGCTTGGCGACGATCGAGGCGCACAGCAGCAGCAGGCTGCCGCAGAGGGCGGAAATGCAGATCAGGTAGCGCTGATCCTCACCCACTAGAAAGCGGGCGAAATGCGGGGCGATCAGCCCGACGAACCCGATGGTGCCGACAAACGAGACCGAGGCGGCCGTCAGCAAGGTCGCCAGCAGAAAGGCCAGCTTGCGCAAGGCGCTGACATTGATGCCCAGCCCCTGGGCCTGCTCTTCGCCGGCGGACAGCGCCGTCAGCCGCCAGGCGAGCCGCAGACTGACGAACAGCGCGCACAGCAACACGACGCCGGTGATCGCCACGCCGTGCATATTGGCTTTGAGCAGGCTGCCGAACAGCCAAAAGACAATTTGCTGCATGGCTTCCGGCGAGGCCAGAAACAGCAGCAGCGATTGCAGCGACTGAAAGAAAAACAGCACCACGATGCCGCTCAACACTAATATTTGCGGCGTCATGCCGCGGCGTTGTCCCAGCAGATAGACAGGCACGCAAGCCAACAGCGCCATCAGCGAAGCCAGCAACGGCGTGCCCAGCGCCAACGCGCCGCCCAGGCTGAAGCCGGTGAGGATCGCCAGCGCCGCGCCGAACCCCGCCGCGGCAGAGATCCCCAGCGTATAGGGGCTGGCGAGGGGATTGGCCAGCACGGTCTGCATCAGCAGGCCCGCCAGCGCCAGGCTGGCGCCGACCACCAAGGCGGTGAGCGTCATCGGCAAGCGAATCGACCAAAAAACCGCCTGATGCAGTGCGTTGCCGGGGGCAGAGCCGGGCCAAAGCATCCGCACGATATCCGTGAGGCCAAGTTGCGCGGCGCCGACGGTGAGATCGATGGCGGTCGCCGCCAGCAGCGCGCCGAGCAGCGCCAGCGTCAATAGCCCGCGGCGCAGCCTGCGCCGTCGCAAAAACGCACGTCCTGTGTGGGCCACGGTTATTCTCCTTGCCAGCGTTGCAAGAAGACGCCGTCCGCCTCTATCGGCAAATATTGATGGTAGAACTGCGCCAGATTGCGCGCGGGATCAACATCGGCAAACGCGGCGGGATAGAGCGCTTTCGCCAGATACTGGACAAAGATAAAATCGTAAATCGTGCGCGCGCCGCCATGGTAAAGCGCATAAAGACGCTGATTTTTTACCGCCGGCAGTTGCGGCCATCCCGCCCGCCGGGCGTATTGCGTCAGGCGCGTCTGTAGGGGGGCTGCCTGCGTGCCGTAGCCCATCGGCACGGCGTTCGGCATGTTTTCCCAGTCGCCACCGGCGAGAAAAATCACCTCGGGCCGTCGGGTCAGGACATAGTCGGCGCGCAAGGGGGAAGGGCTGCCGACGACGCCGGCGGCGATATTGTCGGCGGCGGCCAGCTGCAGCAGCGGCCCCCAGATCGATGCGCCATAGCTGCTGCCGTACTCGCCGGGGCCCTTGTCCCCCAGCTCAATGTAGGTGACCGGCGGCGGCAGCTGCGCCTGGCGGATGCGCCGCCGGGTATCCTCGAGACTTTGGCGATATTCGTCGGCCAGCCGTTCCGCTCGCTCGGCGTGGCCCATCGCCTGGCCCATTAACCGGATGCTGGCGAGCTTGACTTCAACGCCCTGATTGAAGTCGACGACGATGTAAGGAATGTTGAGCTGTTGCAGCACCGGCAGGTAGTTGGCGAAGCCGTCGAGCTGCCACTTCGCCAGGATCAGCAGGTCTGGCCGCGTGGTCAGCAGGCGTTCAAAATCGAAGCTCTGGTTATAGAGCGAACCGACATCGACCAGTTGAGCGAGCCGTGGCAGCGCCGCCTGATAGCGCGTCCATTGGCTGGCGCGCAACGCCCAGTCGCTTTTGGAGAAGGCGACGACCTGTTGATAACTCTCCGGGCCGTTCACCGCCAGAAAATCTTCGTAGTAAAAGCCGATATAGGCGCGCTGTGCGGGGGCGGCCAGGGTAACCTGGCGTCCTTCAACGTCGGTGAGGTGAATTTCAGCGTGCGCGACCTGGCAGAAAAGCAGCCACGTCGCCAGCATCCAGACGATACGCGATAACATGATTGACATCCCTTTACGATTAATTGTGATGTTATAATGTAACAATTAATCGCGAGATTCAAACTTTCATCGCCGCTGAATCAGGCGGGGTATGATGAAACGCGCTGAGCGGATATTGGCCTATAAAGCGTGAGGATAACGGTTCTCGTTGTCATGGCGTGCGGGCAAAGAAATTTTTCTGCAAAATCCCTCCGCCTTGCGCAACAATCGTTTACAATTTGCCAAATCCCGGTCGCGCGTCGTTTTTGTAAAGTTTCGTATTTTTAGTAGGTTAATGGCGCGCAACTCTTGAAACTGTGACGAATGCCCATACGATCCAGGGTATCTGGACAGTGTTTTGTTAACATTTATGAGGAAGTAAACATTTTATGATGCGTATAGCTCTGTTCCTGCTCACCAACCTGGCGGTGATGTTGGTTTTCGGGCTGGTGCTCAGCCTGACAGGAATCCAATCCAGTAGCGTTCAGGGCCTGATGATCATGGCCGGTCTGTTCGGCTTCGGCGGCGCTTTCGTGTCGTTGCTGATGTCCAAATGGATGGCGCTGCGCTCCGTGGGCGGGGAAGTGATTGAACAGCCGCGTAACGAAACCGAAAACTGGCTGCTGGAAACGGTGCGCCGTCAATCGCAGCAGGCGGGCATCGCCATGCCGCAGGTCGCTATCTACCACGCGCCGGACATCAACGCCTTCGCCACCGGCGCACGGCGCGACGCTTCGCTGGTCGCCGTCAGCACCGGCCTGCTGCAGAGCATGAGCCGCGACGAAGCGGAAGCGGTTATCGCGCACGAAATCAGCCACGTCGCCAACGGCGATATGGTGACCATGACCCTGATCCAGGGGATCGTGAACACCTTCGTCATCTTCATTTCGCGCCTGATCGCACAGGTTGCCGCCGGCTTCCTGGGCAACCGCGACGGTGAAGGGGAAGGCAACGGCAACCCGATGATTTACTTCGCCGTGTCGATGGTGCTGGAACTGGTGTTCGGCATCCTGGCGAGCATCATCACCATGTGGTTCTCGCGTCACCGCGAATTCTATGCCGACGCCGGTTCCGCCAAACTGGTGGGCCGCGAGAAGATGATCGCCGCCTTGCAGCGTCTGAAAACCAGCTATGAACCGCAGGAAGCGGGCAGCATGATGGCGTTCTGCATCAACGGCAAATCCAAGTCGTTCAGCGAGCTGTTCATGTCGCACCCGCCGCTCGACAAGCGCATCGAAGCGCTGCGCACCGGTCAGTACCTGAAGTAATCGGCTGAATGAAATGAAAAACCCCGGCTTGCCGGGGTTTTTTTATGGCATGCCTGAACCGCTATTTCAGTGGCGGCGACGGATTCAGCAATGAAATTCGGCAATGAATGGGATGAGCGCTTCAGCGAAGTTTGCGGGCGTTAATGCCGTGCAGCAGCGCCCGAAGTCGCTGAAGCCCACCTGCAAACCGCGTCTTTCGGCCTCTCAGCCTGGGCTGGCGCGGTGCCAGATCACCCGGTGAGAGGGCAAGCCGCATCGGGCCCGGTCACGACCGCCTGTTTGGCTTTGGAAGCGCATGTTATATGCTTTGGCACAATGACATTTGTCCCTGAGGCCCTATGAAAATCAACCACCTTCCCTTACTCAACGGTGATGAGGTGTCGGCGCGCCTGGCCGCATTGGCTGGCGGTGTCGCCGATGCGGTTGCGGAATTGTTGAACCGGCATGATGACGATGATGAACCGCCGGTTATTCGCTGGCATTCAGGCGATCTGCGCCTGCCGGCGTTTTTCCCCGACGAGCACGACGGCCACGATTACGATTACCTGATCGTGGACGGCGATGTGATCGTCGAGGGATGCCTGGCGGTGTCACCGCAGCGAGAGGACGGCGGCATTGTCGTGCTGGGGCGGCTGCAGGCGGATACGCTGATTTGCTGGGGCGGACTGGTCGTGCGTGACGATGTCCGCATACGCCATGCCTATTGCAGCTCAGGAAACGACGGCGCGTTCGTGGTGGGGGGAGACCTGACCGCGCTCACCCTGGTAGAAACGGGGGAGTTTATCCATGTTCATGGCGATCTCGACGCGCGATGTCTCGCTTCGTTGCAGAACTTCGTTCAGGTTGACGGAGAAACGCGCTGCGACTGCCGCATCGACAGCGCGCAGTCCGAAGATCTGATAAAGCGCATGTTCGCCCCCGGCCTGCTCAAGGCCTTCGAGGGGATGGATAACGACGGCCAACGCCTTGTTGGCTGGTATCCGGATGACGACGCCTATTTAGCCTGTTTACGACAAGGCCGCAGCCCGTTGAGGTGCGGCGACTGACGCCTGGCCTGCCATGCTCCCGGCACCGCACCCGACGCGGCCCGGCCGCCAGTGCTGGCCCCGTCGGTTTTACAATCGATGAGGGCTCGGCTCTTTTATGTGCGCTATTTCACCTCGCGGCTGGGCTGCGCCGTTTGCGTCGTCGGTTGAGTGATGCGCAGGCTGCTGACGGCCGCCGCCAGGGTGGCGAACACCCCAGCCAGGATCAGTGAAGCGTGGGTGCCGGAGGCCGGGAACAGGTTGAACATCAGCGCCACCAGGGCGGCTCCCGAGGTTTGTCCCAGCAGACGGGCAGTGCCCAGCATGCCGCTGGCGCCGCCGCTGCGGTTGCGCGGTGCGGCGGAGATGATGGTGTGGTTGTTGGGCGACTGGAACAGGCCGAAACCGGCGCCGCACAGCACCATGCGCCAGATGATGTCCATATTCGACGGCGCCGCGGGCAGCAGCGCCAGCGAGAACAGCCCGAGCGCGAACACCGCCAGCCCGATGCAGCCCAGCAGGCCGGCATGCACGCGTTCCACCAACCGGCCGGCGATCGGGGCCATCACCACGATCGCCAGCGGCCACGGCGTCAGCAGCAGCCCGGTCGCCACCTCGTCGCGGCCCAATGCGCTTTGCAAGAAGAACGGCAGCGACACCATCGCCAGCATTTGCGCGGCAAACGAGCAGATTGAGGTGCCCATCGACAGGGCGAAGATCGGAATGCGCAGCAGATCGACCGGCAGCAACGGAAATTCCTGGCGCAGCTGGCGGCGCACGAACAGCGCGCCAATCGCCAGCAGCGCGGCGATCTCGCTGAAGATCAGCGTCAGGCTCTGGCCCTGGGCGAAGCCGCTGATGGCGGTGATCAGCAGGCCGAAGGTCAGCGCGTTCAGCACGGCGCTGGTGGGATCGAAACGGCGGTTATCGCTTTTTTGGCCGTTGGCCGGCAGGAATTTCATCCCCAGCAGCAGCGCGACGATGCCGATCGGCAGGTTGATGGCGAACAGCCATTGCCAGGACGCGACCGACAGGATAGCGGCCGCCACCGTCGGCCCGGCCGCCGAGGAGCAGGCGACGATCAGCGAGTTGATGCCCATGCCGCGGCCGAGAAAACGCTGCGGGTAGATGATGCGGATCAGCGCGGTGTTGACGCTCATGATGGCGGCGGCGCCAAAGCCCTGCAGCACGCGGGCGATGGTCAGGGTGAGCAGCGAGTCGGACAGGGCGCAGAACAGTGAGGTGATGCTGAACACCAGCAATCCAGCCTGATAGATGCGGCGATAGCCGACCAGATCGCCGAGCGACGCCAGCGACAGCAAAGAGACGGTGATCGCCAGTTGATAGGCGTTAACCACCCAGATGGAACTGGCCGGACTGGCGTTGAGATCGCGCGCGATGGTGGGCAGCGCCACGTTGGCTATCGCGCCGTCGAGCACGGATACGGTAATGCCGAGGGCGATGGCGAGGATCGCCCCATAGCGTTGCGGGACGGGGAGGCCGTCGGAACAAGGACGCATGCAGGTCTCAGCGGTATTTATTCAGGAGAGTATTATCATGCTAATCATATTCGCCTGCGATTGCATGCCCCTTGTCCGCTTAATTGTAAACGGCGGTGAGCGGCAGGCGGTTATTCATTTGGCTTCAATCGCTTAGCCTTCAGCTGCGTTGCGCGTCGCGATCTGTTCCGATTATACTGAAACCCTTGTTTAAATTTCCTGAAACAAAACCGTTAAGTAGGGTATTCGCCATGGCTAACGCAGATTCAGACAAGCAACCGGATGCCGTCTCATCCGTGATGAAAGTGTTCGGCATTTTGCAGGCGCTCGGCGATGAGCGCGAGATAGGCATTACCGAACTGTCCCAGCGGGTGATGATGTCTAAAAGCACCGTCTACCGGTTTCTGCAGACCATGAAAGCGCTGGGTTACGTTTCACAGGAGGGCGAGACGGAAAAGTATGCGCTGACGCTCAAGCTGTTCGAACTGGGCGCCAAATCGTTGCAGAACGTCGATCTGATCCGTAGCGCCGACGTGCAGATGCGCGAGCTGTCGAATCATACCCGTGAAACCATCCACCTCGGCGCCCTGGACGAGGATGGCATCGTCTACATCCATAAGATCGACGCGATGTACAACCTGCGCATGTATTCGCGCATCGGCCGCCGCAACCCGCTGCACAGCACCGCCATCGGCAAGGTGCTGCTGGCCTGGCGCGAGCGGGATGAGGTGGCGCAGATCCTGTCGCAGATTGAATTTACCCGCAGCACCGAGCATACCCTGACCAGCGCCGCCGAACTGTTGCCGGTGCTGGATCGGGTGCGTGCGCAGGGATACGGCGAAGATGCCGAAGAGCAAGAAGCGGGGATCCGCTGCATCGCGGTACCGGTTTTTGACAGGTTCGGGGTGGCGATCGCCGGGCTGAGCATCTCTTTCCCGACGCTGCGCTTTTCCGAAGCGGCGCGGGAGGAGTATGTGGCGTTGCTGCACGTCGCCGCCCGACGCATTTCCGAACAGCAGGGCTATCACGACTACCCGTTCTGACCTGCGTTTCGATGAGCAAGGCGCCGCCATGACGGCGCCTTGCTGTTATTTTGCGCCGGGCGTCAGCCGCTGAGAAATCCGCTCCAGCACCAACATCAGCAACAGCGTGGCCGCCACCAGGATCATGGTCAGCGTTGCGCCATTGGCGATGCTGCCGCGATCGGTCAGGCTGAAGATCGTGACTGGCAGCGTCGCCCAGCTCGGCGGGTAGATCATCATGGTCGCGCCCAGCTCCCCCATCGACAGCGACAGGCTGAGCGCGAAGGCGGAGATCATGTAGGGGGCGATCATCGGCAGGGTGACGTGGCGCAGGCGAAACAGCGGCGAAGCGCCCAGGCTGGCGGCGACGTTCTCGTAGTCGTCAGGCAGCCGGGTCAGCCCGGCCATGACGTTGCCGAAGGTAAAGGCGGAAATCAGCACGAAGTGGGCGGCGGGCACGATCAGGAAGGTGCCGTTCATCTGCAGCGGCCCCTGGCTGAACGCCACCAGCATCCCCAAACCGATAGAGACCGAAGGCACCGCGCTGGGAATGAAAAACAGCGTGCCCAGCAGCCGTCGGCCGCGTTCAGGCACGTGGCGCAGCGCCAACGCCGCCCAGGTGCCGCACAACAACGCGAACAGGCTGGCGCTGAAACCGATAGCCAGACTGGCGATCAGTGCGTCCCAGGAGGCGCCGCTGAACGCCTGGCGGAAGTGGTTGAGGGTGAAACCGCTCGGCAGCACGCCGTTCCACTGCTCACTGAGGCTGGACATCAGGATCACCGCCAGCGGCAGGCAGAAGAACAGGGCGAACAGCGTGATCGTCAACGTGCAGGTCAGGGTGCGTCCGGTGCGGGACCAAATCAACATTGTCAGTTCCTCAGCCCGGCGCGCGCCGCGGCGTAGCGGTAAAGGGAGAACAGCCCGAGCGATAGCGCGATATTCACGACGGCGATCGTGCAGGCGACGGCGTAATCCGACTCCAGAATCGCTTTGGAGTAGACCATCATCGGCAGCGTGGTGACGCCCTTGGCGCCGATAAACAGCACGATGCCGAACTCATTGGTGGTCAACAGCAAACACAGGCTGCCGCCGGCCAGCAAGGCCGGCAGCGCGGCGGGCAAAATCACCTGGCGCACCACGCGCCCCGGCCGGGCGCCGAGGATGCTGGCGGCCTCGAGCTGGCTGCGGTCGATCTGCGACAGCGCCGCCATCAGCGGGCGCATCACCAGCGGGGTAAACACGGTGATTTCCGCCAGGATCACCCCCCAAATGGAGTAAAGAAAATCCACCGGCGGCAGGGTGAAACCAAAGGTCGCCATCAGCGTGCCGTTCAGCAGGCCGGCGGAACCGTAGATGAACGTGAAGGCCAGCGTGATGAGGAAGGTCGGCATGGCGATAAAGGTATCGATCACCCGGGCGATCAGACGGCTGCCGGGGAACGGCGTGAACACCAGCAGCAGCGACAGCAGGGTGCCGAGCACCAGGCAGCCCAGCGTCGCCAGCAGCGCGATCTGCAGCGTGTTGAGAAGGGCGCCGACAAAGCGGCGTGATTCGAACGCCTGCTGCAGCGCAGCGGCGCTGAACAGCCCTTGTTCGTCGGTAAACGCCTGTTTGACGATCAACGCCAGCGGGTAGAAAAACAGCGTCGCCAGCGCCAGCAGCGGCAACAGGATCCACAGGCGGCGCGGCAAACGCAGCCGCTGGGCCGGGCGAGTAAGCGTAGAGTCGGTCATGTCAGTCCTCGATCAGTACCGCATCGTCGGGGGCGAAATAGAGCGGCACGCGCTCGCCGATCTGCGGCATCCGGCTGCGATGGGTGGTGACCACGCGCAGCGAATGGCCTTGTACCTCGAACTGCAGGTGCGTCAGCTCCCCCTGCCAATGAATATCGCGCAGCGTGCCGATGAGGCAGTTGCTGCGCTGGGCGTCGGCATCAAGCGCAATATGCTGCGGCCGGATGCACAGCAGCTTGTCGAAGCCGCGTTGTGCGCCGTAGGTGAAACAACCGATCACTTTGCCGGCGCAGCTGACGGTGGTCATGCCTTGCTGCGCGGTAGTCTCAAGGGCGGTGGCCGGCAGCAGATTGGCGCGGCCGAGAAACTCGGCGGCGAAGCGGTTCGTCGGATGGTGGTACAACGCGCGGGTTTCACCGTGGGCGATCAGGTGGCCGTCGCGCATGATGCCGATCTTGTCCGCCAGCGTCAGCGCTTCCCCCTGATCGTGGGTGACGTACAGGATGGTCAGATCCGGCAGCTCGCGGTGCAGGCGGGCGATCTCTTCCACCATGCTGTGACGGATTTGCGCGTCCAGCGCCGACAGCGGCTCATCCAGCAGCAAGACTTTGGGGCGCACCGCAATGGCGCGAGCGATCGCCACCCTCTGCTGTTGGCCGCCGGAAAGCTGGCTGGGATAGCGCTTGGCGTAGGCGGACATGCCGACGATGGCCAACGCTTCTTCGACGCGCTCGGCGGTCAGGCCGCGCGGCTTGCCTTGCGCGCGCAGGCCGAACGCCACATTGTCCTCGACGCGCATATGCGGAAACAGCGCGTAGTTCTGTACCACCATGCCCAGGCCGCGCTCATAGGGCGGCACGTCGGTGACATCGATGTCACCGATGGCGATGCGTCCGGCGGAGGGCTGCACGAATCCGGCGATCGCCCGCAGCACGGTGGTTTTGCCCGAGCCGGAGGGGCCGATCAGCGCCAGCACTTCGCCGGGGGCGATGGTGAGCGTGAGGGGTTTCAGCACCTCGGTGCCGCGATACGACACGCTGACGCGGTTGAGCTGAATGCCCGACGGCCCGGCGATGTCGAGGCTGCTATCCCGCGCCTCGGCGCGGGAAGAGAGGGTAGAAGGCATCGTCAGCGTCATTCGGTCACCTGGCGCCAGCGGGAGATATCGGCGGACAGGCTGCTCACCACCTGGTCCCAGTCCGGCGCCCAGATGTCCACGCCTTTCAGCGCCGCCTGCGACTGCCTGAAGTTATCGTCGGTCGGGGTGACGTCCTTGCGCACCGGCATACCGTAGGAAATGGCGCTGACGCTGCTCTGCGCTTCTTTGCTCAGCAGGAAGTCGATCAGTTTTTTGCCGTTGGCGCTTTGCGGCGCGCCTTGCACCAGGCCGATGTAGTAAGGCAGCACCAGCGTGCTGCGTTTGCCGTCCGGCCCGGCTGGCCAGAACACCTTCACGTTCGGGTTGCTGCGCATCTGCGCCAGATTCATCTGCAGATCGCCGTTGGCCACCAGCAACTCGCCTTTATTGACCAGCGCGGTCAGCTTGCCGGTGGAGGCCGAAGGGCCGACGTTGTTGTTTTGCAGCTTGCCGAGGTAGTCGAAACCGGCATCTTTGCTGCCGAAGCTGTGAAACGCCTGCAGCATCACCGCGGTGCCGTCACCCGCCTGACCCGGCGTGGAGTACTGCAGCTTATTGCGGAATTGCGCGTCCAGCAGTTGTTGATAGCTGGCGGGCGCCTGCGGCAGCAGTTTGGCGTTATAGATGAAGCTCAGGTAGTTATTCACCAGCGGCACGAACTGCGGCTGGGCGTCGGCGATCTGCGCCGCATCCTGCGGGGTGAAATCCTGCAGCAGTTTTTCCGCGGCGGCGCGCTGGATGAACGGCGGCAGCGTCACCAGCACGTCGGCCTGCGGGTTGCTGCGCTCCTTCGACAGGCGTTCCACGATGGCGCCGGAGCCGCCTTCGACGTACTGCACCTTGACGCCGGTCGCCTTGGTGAAGGCGTCGAACTGGGTTTGATACCAGCTGTGATCGCCGTCGTGCAGACCATCGGCGGAGTAGACGGTCACCACCGCGTCGGCGGCCCAGGCCGGCGCGGCGCCGAGTGCGATGGCGGTCATCACGACCAGACGAGAGAATTTCATAGCTTCAGCCTCACTGTGCGGGTTTATGCGAAACTGGTATACACCAGATATGCGGCCAAGCTAATCGGCAAATATGACAAACAAATGAAAGCGGCAAAATATAGTTGCCGGAGACGGGGATTAGGCGTGGGAGAGAAAGGCGGAGCGGCAGGCGCAGCCCCGGCATGCAGGGGGTTAAAGCGTATCGACTTCGATGCGCAGGCTGTCGTGGCGCCAGTATTCGATATCGAAATCGAGAATGCGGCCGTGCTGATCGTAATTCAACCGGCGCAGCAGCAACGCGGGCAGGCCGACCATGGCGCCGAGCGCGTTGGCGGCGCGATAAGGCAGGGCGGTCGGGTAGAACGACAGGTGCATGTTGCTGTAAATCAAATCGTAATGCTGTTGATAAACCTCGGTCAGGCTGCCGTTGAGATCGTGACTGAGCAGTGCCGGCACCCGCTGCGGCAGGCAGTGGTTCTCGCAATAGCAGATGGCGCGGCCGTCGGCATACCGCACGCGGCGCAGCAGATACACCTGATCGAACGGTTCGAGCGCCAGCGGCTGCATCACGTCGAGCGGCACCGTGGTTTTTTCGCCGGACAGCAGTGCGGTGCGCGGCGTGCGCCCTTGCTCCTGACAGAGACGGTGGAAGTTGGTGTTCTGCGTCGGATCCAGCCACAGCCGTTCCGGCGTGACGAACCAGCCGCGGCGATCGGCGCGGTAGATGGCGCCGGTGGCTTCCAATTGCGCCAGGCTTTCGCGAATGGTGACGCGGGTGGTGGAGAAGATGGCGCACAGCTCGCGCTCCGAAGGCAGCTTATCGCCGGCCTGTAGCGCGCCGCGGGTGATGCGCGCCTGAAGCTGATCCTTGATCTGCAGGTAGTGAGGCATATCGCCCTGATGTTCTTTCATTTCGTCTCGCTATGGCATCGGCCCGACATTCCGGCACGCGCTTATTATACATAGCCAGATGAATTTTTTGTTTCACCGCGCTTTGTCGTTTGACCGAGGCAGGAATTTGCCGCCACAATGCGCACAATCTGGTATAGACCAATAGGTGAATAACATGTCCGATCGTAACTACCTGCTGTTGACCCCCGGCCCGTTGACCACGTCGAAAACGGTGAAAGAGGCGATGCTGTATGACAGCTGCACCTGGGATGAAGATTACAACCTCGGCGTGGTGCAGCGCATTCGCCAACGGTTGGTGGCGCTGGCGACGCCGTCCGCCGGTTATACCTCGGTGCTGCTGCAAGGCAGCGGCAGCTTCGCGGTAGAGGGCGTGCTGGGCACGGTCATCGGCCCGCAGGACAAGCTGCTGATCGTCAATAACGGCGCCTACGGGGCGCGGATGATCGAAATGGCGCGGCTGATGGATATCGACCACCACGCTTTCGACTGCGGTGAGGTGAATGAACCGGATGTGACGGCGATGGAGGCGGTGCTGAAAAGCGATGCGCGCATCAGCCATATCGCCATGGTGCACTGTGAAACCACCACCGGCATGCTCAACCCGCTGCAGAAGGTTGCCGGTCTGGCGGCGCGCAACGGCAAGACCTTTATCGTCGACGCCATGAGCAGCTTCGGCGGCATTCCGTTGGATGTGGACGCGCTGGGCATCGATTTTCTGATCAGCTCCGCCAACAAATGCATTCAAGGCGTGCCGGGCTTCGCTTTTGTCATCGCCCGCCGCAGCGAGCTGGAGAAATGCGCCGGCCGCTCACGCTCGCTGTCGCTGGATCTGTATGCCCAGTGGCGTTGTATGGAGGATCAGGCCGGCAAATGGCGCTTTACGTCGCCGACCCACACCGTGCTGGCCTTCGCGCAGGCGCTGAAAGAGCTGGAACAAGAGGGCGGCATTGCCGCGCGCCACCACCGCTATCAGACTAATCAGCGTCGGCTGGTGGCGGGCATGCGCGAGCTGGGCTTTGAAACCCTGCTGGACGATGCGTTGCATTCGCCGATCATCACCGCGTTCTATTCGCCGAAGGCCGACACTTACCGCTTCGCCGAGTTTTATCAGCGCCTGAAGCAGCAAGGTTTCGTGATTTATCCCGGCAAAGTGTCGCAGAGCGACTGCTTCCGCATCGGCAACATCGGGGAAATTTATCCGCAGGATATCGAACGTTTGCTGGCGGCCGTCGGGCAGGCGATGTACTGGAATCAATAAGGATTGACCATGAAACAGATCAACGCAGTGATCCTCGACTGGGCCGGCACCACGGTGGACTTTGGCTCCTTTGCGCCGACGCAGATTTTCGTCGAGGCGTTCAAACACACCTTCGATATCGATATTAGCCTGGCGGAAGCGCGCATTCCGATGGGCCTCGGCAAATGGCAGCACATCGAGGCGCTGGGCAAACTGCCGGCGGTCGACGCGCGTTGGCGACAGAAGCTGGGCCGCTCGATGAGCCATCAAGACATCGACGCGCTGTATCAGGCGTTTATGCCGCTGCAAATCGCCAAAGTGATCGACTTCGCCGATCCCATTGAGGGCGTGCCGCAGGTGATTGCCGGGCTGCGCGAACAGGGCATTAAAATCGGCTCCTGCTCCGGTTATCCGCGCGCGGTGATGGAGGTGCTGGCGCCGGCCGCCGCGCAGCGCGGTTACGCGCCGGATTACTGGGTCGCCACTGACGATCTCGCGGCCGGCGGGCGGCCGGGGCCGTGGATGGCGTTGCAGAACGTCATCGTGCTGGGCATCGATGCGGTGGCGCACTGCGTGAAGGTGGATGACGCGGTGCCGGGCATTGCCGAAGGGCTGAACGCCGGGATGTGGAGCGTCGGGCTGGCGCTGTCCGGCAACGAGTTCGGCGCTACCTGGTCGGAGTACCGTCAAATGGCGGCGGGGGAAATAGCGCAGCGCCGCACGGCGGCCGCCGATAAGCTGTACGCGGCGGGCGCGCATTATGTGATAGACACGCTGGCGCAATTACCGGATGTGATCGCCGATATCAACCGGCGGCTGGCGAACGGCGAGCGGCCGTAACGACCGAAAGCGGGGCATAAAAAAACCGGGGATAATCCCCGGTTTTTTTGTTCTGAGACGGCGTTAGCGGTGAGCCAGTTCGACTTCGTCTTCGCTGTCCATCACGGCTTTGTCGGTTTGCTTCATCAGCTGGCTGGTGATGGTGCCTGCCGCCATCGAGCCGTTGACATTCAGCGCGGTGCGGCCCATGTCGATCAACGGTTCGACCGAGATCAGCAGCGCGACCAGCGTCACCGGCAGGCCCATCGCCGGCAGCACGATCAGCGCGGCGAAGGTGGCGCCGCCGCCCACGCCCGCCACACCGGCGGAGCTGATGGTGACGATGCCGACCAGGGTGGCGATCCACACCGGATCCAGCGGGTTGATGCCGACGGTCGGCGCAACCATCACCGCCAGCATCGCCGGGTAGAGGCCCGCACAGCCATTCTGGCCAATGGTGGCGCCGAACGACGCCGAGAAGCTGGCGATGGATTCCGGCACGCCCAGACGACGGGTCTGCGCTTCCACGTTCAATGGAATGCTGGCGGCGCTGGAGCGGCTGGTGAAGGCGAAGGTGATCACCGGCCACACCTTGCGGAAGAACTTCATCGGGTTCACGCCGGTGAAGGCCAGCAGGATGGCATGTACCACGAACATGATGGCCAGGCCGATGTAGGAGGCCACCACGAAGCTGCCGAGCTTGACGATGTCGTGAATGTTGGAACCGGCGACCACTTTGGTCATCAGCGCCAGCACGCCATACGGCGTCAGCTTCATGACCAGACGCACCAGCTTCATCACCCAGGCCTGCAGGGTATCGATAGCCACCAGCACGCGCTCGCCTTTCGGCTTGTCGTCTTTCAGCAGCTGCAGCGCCGCCACGCCGAGGAAGGTGGCGAAAATCACCACGCTGATGATTGAGGTCGGGCTGGCGCCGGTCAGATCGGCGAACGGGTTTTTCGGGATGAACGACAGCACCATCTGCGGCACGGTCAGATCGGCCAGTTTGCCTACGTAGTTGGTCTGGATCGCCGTCAGGCGCGCGCTTTCCTGCGCCCCCTGCACCAGGCCTTCGGCGGTCAGGCCGAACAGGTTGGTGACCAGCACGCCCACCAGCGCCGAGATCAGCGTGGTGAACAGCAATGTGCCGATAGTCAGAACGCTGATTTTGCCCAGCGAAGAGGCGTTATGCAATTTGGCGACCGCGCTCAGGATAGAGGCGAAGACCAGCGGCATGACGATCATTTGCAGCAGTTGCACATAGCCGTTGCCGACGATGTTGAACCAACTGATGGATTCTTTCAGTACCGGGTTGTCGGCGCCGTACACCAGCTGCAGCCCCAGACCGAACACCACGCCGACCACCAGGCCGACCAGCACTTTTTTCGCCAGGCTCCATTGCTTGTGGCGGGTTTGCGCCAGCAGCAAAAGGAGCGCGACAAACACCAGCACGTTAATCACGAGCGGAAGATTCATCCCCAATATCTCCAATAATCTTTCTTATATAAAAACGACTACGCACCATTAGGTGTGTCGCGATGTAAATATCGTAACAGTTTGCCGAGGGGCCTACTTATATCCAAATGGAATTTAATATAGCTTTTTGTGTGATTTTGTTCGTTTTATATACACATGGGTGATGGGTTGAGCGATTTTTTGTGATCAGAGTCTAATATTTCTGATTTGCTCTACGTAGGATTGCACCGGGAGGGTGAAATCACCTTGCCAGCAGATGGCAAACGCCACCAGGCAGAGGCACAGCACGCGCTCCAACTGATTGCCTTTTTGCGAGTTGAGCAGCGGCAGGCGAAAACGCCAGCGGCACGGCCACAGCAGCGGTACGCCGGCGGGCGTGAGCATGTCGGCCAGCAGATGGCTGAAGTAACCGATGATCATGGCGTGCAGCGCGTCGGCCGGGATCGGCCAACTGCGCGGCACATCAAGCTGAAACAGCGCCATGCCGCCGGCGATCGCCAGCAGGCTGTGGGTGAAACCGCGGTGGCCGAAGGCGCGGGCGATGGGAATGGCGATCCAGCGCAGACGCTGGCCCAGCACCGACTTGGGGTGATCTATGTCCGGCAGCAGTGAGGTCAGCAGCGCGGCGGGTATGATGTGCCACCAGTCGCCGGTAGCCAGCTCTGGCGTCACTTCCGCCTTCTTGGCGAAGATCGCGCAAGCGACAGAGAATATAAGGTGTCCTTCCGCGGTCATGCTGTTGCGATTCCGACTGGTAAACTGTTAATTTATCCAGTATATGGGAAAATTCCCAGTAGTGGAAGCAGTTACCCTGTAACCAATTGTTTATTTTCCCCTGTTTTACAACGGCTTGTTACGGCAATGGGTAACAAAGCATCGATTTTGACGGGCGAGAACAAAAAGCGGGCGATGGGGGGCGTATGGCGGTGAGAAAAAAGACGGTTGCTCGGCGTGTGGCGGGAGGAAGCGGCGGCCTTGAACCGCGCTGCGTGGCAGTGACAACGCGCCGCGGGCCGTCGCTTTCCCTGCCATGCAGCATAATGAGAACGTCATGCCAATTCAATAAAATGAAACGGTGTTTCGTTTATTTTGCGGTGCGGATCCCTTTTATGACGCAGAGCGGCAAACCCAGGGCGCCGATGGCCGGCGCCGCAGGTCAGGCAAAGTGGGCGGGGGTGAGCTGTTCCAGGGTGTCCAGCTTGTGGTCCGCCAGCGCCCAGCGCGGATCGTGACGGTATTCGGCTGCCGGGATCACGATGGAACGCATGCGTGCGGCCTTGGTGGCGATCATGCCGTTAAACGAGTCTTCCAGCGTGATGCAGCGCAGCGGATCGCTGCCCAGGCGTTCGGCGGCGATCAGGTAGACCTCCGGGTGCGGCTTGCTGTACGGCAGGTATTCGGCGGAAACCAGCTGATCGAAGTAATCCTCAAGCTCGAACATCTTCAGCACCTGCCGTTGCATGTGCAGCGGCGAGGCGGAGGCGAGACCGATGTTCAGCCCCTGGCTGCGACACAGCTCCAGCGCCTGCTGAACGCCCGGCAGCAGCGGACGCGTCTCGTGCACCAGCTCGATGGCGCGCTCGATAATCCGCGCCGACACCTCATCAAGCGAAACCCCTTGCCACGGCATCGCCTGATACCACATTTTCACCACCAGATCGATGCGCAGCCCCAGCGTGTCCGGCAGCTTGTGACGGTCGGACAGATCCAAACCCAGCGCGCCGAAGATATCCAACTCAGCCTGCAGCCACAGCGGTTCCGAGTCGATCAACAAGCCGTCCATATCAAAAATTGCGGTTTCAATGCGTTGCGAATAAGCCATTAACGGTTAACTCCTGCCGGCGCGGGTGAATGTGCCCGACACTTTATCATCGCCGGTGACGAGACTAAAACCTTTGCCTGCGCGTTTGGCTTTTGCCAAAACGCAGGATATTCCACACCTCGCGCAATTTCAGCCACCAGCGCTGGTGTTGACGCTCGGTGACCTGTTGCAACATGCGTGCGTAGTCCAGCACCAAACCCGGCGTCCAGGTCATGCTTTCGCCGCGGCTGCGCAGTACCGCCAGCATCCACAGGTTGGGATCGAGCACCAGCAACAGAAAGCGGCGCCACAGATGTTTATCGCCCAGCACGCCTTCCAACGCGCTGTCGAGCGCGCCGATGACCGTGGTGGAGCAGTTGCGCCGGGTCAGATTGTAGGTGGCGTCCTGCCGATAACGCAGCCAGAATGCGCGCAGCGCCGCCGGGTTATAGCGGTAGAATTGAATTTTCTTGTCCGGGGGGCACCAGGCGGCGATCTCGCCCGCCAGGTCGGGCAGGAAACGCCCGTCGACGTTGTTCTGTTCGCCGGCATGCAACAACTGGCGGAAATCCTGAACGGAATGGCTGATGTCGTTGAGCGGGTAGTGACTGATATACACATCCGGCGCGAGCGCCAGGGCGGCGTGACCGGTGGAGATATTGCCGCCGCCGTCGACCGCCGCGATGTATCGGTCGACGATATAACGCCGGCGCGGATCTTTAGCCGCACCAATCGGTGTCCAGACATACACCGTGAGCGGCGCAGTCTCATCCTCCGGGTGCGGTGGCTGCCGCGCGGGGTGCTGATTCAGAGAGAAGCTTGTCAGTCTCCGGGCGATACGCAATAAGGCCCAACCGGAAAGCACCATCATCACGCCGAGGCAAAAGGGCACCGTCATCCGATGCGGCGCCGGCCAGCCGACAAAAATCATCAACGAAAGCAGGATCTCGCCGCTGCCCGCCAGCGCCACGCCTTTCCATCGACTGTGTTGAATCACCGTGGAGGAGGCGATGCGCACGGCGCCGTCAAGCAGCAGCGCGCTGCCAAACACCACGGTGGCGACGATGTTATCGTCTGCGGGCACGTCCAGCATTAAAAAGGCCATAAAGACAAAACCCAATCCTTTCAGCAGCACCGGCCTGCTGGCCGAAGAGCCGATCACCAGCGCGGCGGATACCGCCACCAACCCCTCCAGCGCCAGGATGACCGCCAGGGCATCCAGCGCCAGCACCGACCGGCCATCCTGCAGGATGTCGAACAGCATCAGCGCCCCTGCGGCTATCCACAGCCAACCGAACAGCACCAGCAGACGGCGCTGACCGTGCAGCGCCTGCGCGCCCAGCAATAAGATAATCAGTCGAATCATGGCGGCCTCTGCCCGAATGGATAACGTTATCTCTTCAATGATAGTGTGCCGGCGCGGTTAAGTTTTTGATTTCGACTAATTCGGCTAAGCTTGTAGCACAGCGGGAGTGAAGAAAACGGTGGGCGAGTTTCGCCAACAGCAGGTAGACTTAGCCGATTCGGTTACGTCGCTAACAAGGGGAACACATGACGTATCAACAGGCCGGGCGTCTCGCCATTTTGAAACGCATTCTCGGATGGGTGGTTTTTATCCCGGCGTTGCTGTCGACGCTGATTTCCGTGCTGGGTTTTATCTATCAGCACAGTGAAAAAACCAAGGGCATCAACGCGGTGATGCTGGATTTCGTCCACGTGATGGTGGACATGGTGCGTTTCAACACGCCGTTCCTGAACCTTTTCTGGTACAACTCACCGGTGCCCGACGTGGATAAAAGCCTGTTCAGCGGCGCCAATCTGATGTTCATCATCATCTATATTCTGATCTTCGTCGGGCTGGCTCTGCAGGCTTCCGGCGCGCGCATGTCGCGTCAGGTCAAGTTCATCCGCGAAGGGTTGGAAGACCAGATGATCCTGGAGCAGGCCAAGGGCAGCGAAGGGCACACGCGCCAACAGCTTGAGGAGCGCATTACGCTGCCGCACCACACCATCTTCCTGCAGTACTTCCCGCTGTACATCCTGCCGATCGTGATTGCGGTGATCGCCTGGTTCGTGATCCGCCTGTTGGGGCAGTTGGCCGGCGCGGCCTGAACCATGAACGGGGCGCCGCTCGGCGCCCCGGAACGTTATGACGCTTCGGGCTGCAACAGCGCCTCCACCGCGCGTTGGGCAGCCACCAAATGCTGGCCGCCGAACAGATTGCTGCGGTTGAGCAGGTAGTACAGCTGATACAGCGGCTGGCGTTCGATAAATCCGGCCCCCAGCGGCCACACGCTCTGATAGCCGTCGTAGATCTGCGGCGGCAGCTCCGGATACAGCGGCAGCATCGCCAAATCGCACTCTCTGTCGCCCCAGTAGCTGGCCGGATCGAACAGTATCGGCCCGTTGGCGGTCATCGCGCAGTTGCCCGGCCACAGGTTGCCGTGCAGCAGGGAAGGCTGCGGCTGGTGGTGCTGCAAGCGCAGATACACCCGATCGACGATGTCGTCGATGTCGCCGAAGGTCATGCCTTTTTCCGCCGCCAGCTGCAGCTGCCAGCCGATGCGCTGCTCGGCGAAGAATTCCGACCAGCGGCGTTGCCAGGCGTTGGGTTGCGGGGTGGTGGTCAGATCGCTGTCGAAGTCGAGACCGAACTGCGGTTGCTCGCTCCACTGGTGCAGATGCGCCAGTTGTTGCCCCAGGCAGTAGGCGCCATGGGCGTCGAGGGGTTTCAACTGCTGATACTCCAGCAGCAGGAAGCTGTAGTCGCGATCGCTGCCGACGCCGTACACTTCCGGCACCCGCACGCTTTTGCTGCGCGCCAGCAGCGCCAGCTGATCGGCCTCGGCGGTGAATATCGGCAGTTGTTCACGGGCGTCGCATTTCACGAACACCTCGTTGTCACCGTAACTCACGCGCCACGCCGGGTGAATGTCGCCCCCGGGCAGTTCAATCCTTTCGCGTATCTCTGCGCTGCCAAGATGTTCACTTAACAGACGGGTAACGGCTTGCCACATGGTATTTCCCCCTCTGTGCTGCCTGATAATTCATTAGGTTAGCGTCTTTCCCGTGGTGAAAACACGACGCGGCGCACAGCCGGCGTCAAAGGCGGCGATTTTTTCAGCATCCCGCCAGCTCACAGTATATACCCTATTGATTAATTTAAGCGCAATACCGGTTGCAACTTGATGACAACGGATAAGGGGGCAGAGGAAACAGGATGCGGCGGAGAGCGCCGCCGCATCAGAGGAGGGCGTTTAACTGTCGCCCAGGGCGGTTTGGTTACGCTGTAACGGACGCAGTTTACCGTACAGTAAGGCGATAACGAACAGCACGGCCTGCACAATGACGATGCAGGGCCCGGTTGCACCGTCGATGTGGAAACTGATCAGCGTGCCGAGCACGCAAGAGAACACCGACACCACCGTCGCCACCATCAGCATGCGATCGAAGCGGCGGCACAGCATAAAGGCGATGATGCCGGGGGCGATCAGCATGGCGATCACCAGGATCACCCCCACAGCCTGCAGCGAGGCGACGATGGTCATCGCCAGCAGACACAGCAGCCCGTAGTGCAGCAGCTTGACCGGCAGGCCAATCACCCGCGCATGGTGCGGATCGAAACAGTAGAGCATGAAGTCTTTGCGTTTAAGCAACACCACCGCCAGGGTGAAGCCGGCGATCAGCAGGGTTTGCTTCAGCTCGCCGTCGGTGATGCCCAGCATGTTGCCGAACAGAATGTGGCTCAGGTGCTGGTCGGTGTCGATGCGCGAGAACAGCACCAGGCCGAAGGCGAACATGCCGGAGAAAACGATGCCCATCACCGTGTCTTCTTTCACCCGGCTGTTCTCTTTCAGGTAGCCGGTGGCCACCGCGCAGAAGATGCCGGAGAGGAAGGCGCCGATCGCCAGCGGAATGCCGATGACGAACGCCACTACGATGCCGGGCAAGACGGCGTGCGAGATGGCGTCGCCCATCAGCGACCAGCCCTTGAGCACCAGATAGCAGGAGAGCACGGCGCATACCACGCCGGTGACGATGGCGGCGACGATCGCCCGCTGCATGAACGGGTAGGCGAAGGGTTCGCTGAGCAGTTGGTAGAGCGTGTCCATCAGCGGCCTCCGGTTGGTGACTGTGCTACGCGACGTTTTGCCGCCAGCAGGCCGTGTTTCGGCGCGAAGCAGAACGCCGCCAGGAACACCAGCGTTTGCAGGGTGACGATCACCCCGCCGGTGGCGCCGTCGAGGAAGAAACTCAGGTAGGCGCCGATGCCGCTGGTCAATGCGCCGATGATGATGGCGATGATCACCAGCCGGCTGAAGCGGTCGGTCAGCAGATAGGCGGTGGCGCCCGGCGTGATCACCATGGCGATCACCAAAATGGCGCCGACGGTTTGCAGTGCGGCGACGGTGCAGGCGCTGAGCAGGGTGAAGAACAGGATCTTCAGCTTCAGCGGCGACAGGCCGATCGACACCGCGTGGCTTTCGTCAAAGAACACCGCCAGCAGATCTTTCCACACCAGGCACAGGATCAGCAGCGAAACGCCGATGATGATTTCCACCTGCAGCACGTCTTCGTCGGCGATGCCGAGGATATTGCCGAAGATGATCGACTGTACGTTGACCGAGGTGGGGTTGAGCGACACGATCAGCAGGCCGACGGCAAAGAAGGTGGAGAAGATAAAGCCGATGATGGCGTCTTCGCGCAGCCGGGTGATGTGGCGCACCAGCGTCATCGCCAGCGCCGCCAGCATGCCGGTGAAGAAGGCGCCGGCGGCGTAGGGCAGGCCGAGGGCATAGGCGCCGGCCACGCCGGGCACCACCGAGTGCGACAGCGCATCGCCCATCAGCGACCACCCTTTCAGCATCAGGTAGGCGGACAGAAACGCGCAGGCGGCGCCGACGATGGCGCTGACCCAGATGGCCTTCACCATGTAGTTATAACTGAAAGGTTGCAGCAGAAGGTCCAGCATCAGGATTGTTTCTCCCTGGCCTGACTGTTGGCAGGCGGATCGCTCTTGGTGTGGCCATAGAACACCGCCGGGCGTTCATCGTCGGTCAACACCGTGACGGTGCGCGGATCGTTGTCGTCGTGCAGATCCGGGCCGGAGAGGTTGATATGGCGCAGCACGCCGCCGAACGCCAGCTCCAGATTGCTCTGGGTGAAGGTGGTTTCGGTCGGGCCGGCGGCCAACACCGTGCGGTTGATGAGGATCACCCGATCGCAGAACTCTGGCACGCTGCCGAGGTTATGGGTGGAAACCAGGATTAAATGCCCCTCGTCGCGCAGCGAGCGCAGCAGATCGATAATGGCATTCTCGGTTTTCACATCCACGCCGGTGAAAGGCTCATCCAGCAGCAGCACCGTGCCCTGCTGCGCCAGGGCGCGCGCCAGAAACACGCGCTTCTTCTGACCGCCGGAGAGTTCGCCGATCTGCCGGCCGCGCAGCTCGCTGAGGCCGACGCGCTCCAGCGCCTTGTCGACCCGCAAGCGATCCTCGCGCGACGGAATGCGCAGGAAATTCATCTTGCCGTAGCGGCCCATCATCACCACGTCTTCCACCAGCACCGGGAAGTTCCAGTCGACGTCTTCGGTTTGCGGCACGTAGGCGATCAGGTTCTTTTTCAGCGCGTCCGCCACCGGTTTGTCGCTCAGCGACACCCGGCCGCTGGTGGGCTTGACCAGCCCCATAATGCTTTTGAACAGCGTCGATTTACCGCTGCCGTTAACGCCCACCAGCGCGCAGATAGAACCGCCGCTCAGGGTAAAACTGGCGTTATGAATGGCGGTGTGCCCGTTGTTGTAGGTCACGGTGACGTCGTCCACGCTCAATTCAGGGCGGACAAACAGCTCATGGGTCATTGATCGAATCCTTTGGCGATGGTTTGCACGGTGGTGTTAAGCAGATCGATATAGGTCGGCACCGGGCCATCGCGGGTGGACAGCGAGTCCACGTACAACACGCCGCCGTATTTGGCGCCGGTCTCTTTCGCCACCTGCCTGGCCGGCTTGTCGGAAATGGTGCTCTCGCTGAACACCACCGGAATATGGTGGGCGCGCACCGCGTCGATCACCCGGCGGACCTGTTGCGGCGAGCCTTGCTCATCGGCGTTGATCGGCCACAGATAGACTTCTTTCAGCTGATAGTCCTGCGCCAGGTAGCTGAAGGCGCCTTCACTGGTCACCAGCCAACGCTGCGCGGCCGGAATGCGCGCCAGGCGTTCGCGCAGCGGGGCGTCCAGCGCGCCGATTTTCTCTGCGTAGGCCTTGGCGTTGCGGTTGTAGGTTTCCGCATTGGCCGGATCGTGCGCCACCAGCGCTTTACGGATGTTTTCGATATATACCAGCGCGTTGCTCGGTGACATCCAGGCATGCGGGTTCGGGTTGCCGTTATAGGGCCCTTCACGGATTGGCAGCGGGGTGATGCCTTCGGTCACGACCGCCGCCGGCACCTGCTTGATGTTCTCGAAGAATCGCTGGAACCAGCGTTCCAGGTTCATGCCGTTCCACAGGATCAGGTCGGCGTGCTGCGCTTTGACGATATCGCGCGGGGTGGGCTGGTAATCGTGGATCTCGGCGCCCGGTTTGGTGATGGATTCCACGACGGCGGCGTCACCCGCCACGTTCTGGGCGATATCCTGAATGATGGTGAAAGTGGTCACCACGCGCAGCTTTTTTTCCGCCAGCGCGGGTTGGCTGACCAGAGCGGCGCCGAGCAGCAAACAGGCGAGCGTGAAGGGGCGTAACAGTGCGGCAGCGCGGGGAGGGCGACTGCGACGAAAAGCGCAAGTTATCAATGGCATGATGACGTCTCCTGGTTCAAATGAAAATGATTATCAATATCAATTGAAGCGAAGTCAAGCGTCACTTGCCCACCGCCGGCGGGGCTATTTCTCCAACTGAAAAATAATACCGTCCGGGGAGTTATAGCATTTTATGTATCAGTATGTAACCGCTGAAGGTAGTCCTTACAGGTGCAGATCGCCACCTCCGGCTGTTTTCCCAACGCCAACTGCCCGAACCCCTGCGCCAGTCGCTGCACATCCTCTTGATCCAGAACGGTTATGAACGCAAAACTGTTGCTGCCGAGCTCATGATGAACGCCATTTTCGTCTGTCACCGACGTGACAAAACCTTCACGGGTCAATTGCCCGGTCAGCTTGGCCAGGTCGGTCAGTCCCGCTTCCTGATAGCGAAAAGTCACCACAAAGCAGCTTGTTGCAGATTGACTCATAAATCACCTCTTGGTATATGGATAGCTTGAGATTAGTCCAAAAAATTACTGCAGGTGTCCTTACAAGTTGTATATGCTACGCAACTCATTGAAAGGAGTGAGGGATTCTGTGAAAACAAAAATAGGTTGCCTTACGGCAATTTTGCTTTTGTCGGGGTGCGCCAAAGACCCGCAAACGGCGAGCAATATTTCAGGCAGTGGCACAACGCGCGGCGGTTGGTTAAAACCCCCTCCGCAGGCACCGGTAAACCGCACAGGCACCCCGGTTGCTTATAACGATTACATTCGTCAGGCCGCCAGCAACTACGGCGTCGACGAAACGCTGATTAAAGCGATTATTCAGGTGGAGTCCGGGTTTAACCCGAACGTGGTCAGCACCTCGAACGCAGTGGGATTGATGCAGCTGAAGGCTTCTACCGCCGGCCGCGACGCCTATCGCATGAAAGGACGAAGCGGGCAACCCAGCTCGCGTGAGCTGAAGGATCCGGCGGTCAATATTGATCTGGGAACGGCCTATATCAATATTCTTCAAAGCCAGCAGCTAGCCGGGATCAACAACCCACAGACTTTGCGTTACGCCACCATCGTTTCGTATGTGAACGGGGCGGGCGCCATGTTGCGCACTTTCTCCTCGGACAAGCGCGTGGCGGTTAATCGCATCAATCAGATGAGTCCGGATGAGTTTTATCAGCACATCCAGAAAAAGCACCCGGCACCGCAGGCGCCGCGCTATTTATGGAAAGTGACCACCGCTTATCAGGCGATGTCGCAGTAATCCCATCCTTTGAATCGGCCGCCGAACGCGGCCGATTTTGTTTTCGGCGTCAGTTTTTAGCGCGACCCGCCTCTCATTTTTCGTTATTTCCTCATCGCTTATCAGAAAAACCGCACAAAAAGTTAAATTTACGTTAGCAGATAAATCTTTACGTTCATTCAATAAGTTACCGGTAACATTTTTGCTTTTGCTCGCATTCTGACCTTCAATAAATAGACAAATAAGTAACAAATTATTTTAAAAACCCGTATCGATCGCAAGGTTGCGGTTAAATAGTTGTGACTATCTTTGGATGGAATGTGACATGTCGAATCATAAAACCAACAATTCGCGGCGCGATTTCTTGTTGAAATCGATGACCTTAATTCCTGCGGCGGTAATTGGTGGCAGCGGCGTTGGCGCGCTGACGGCACCGGCACCAGCGGTCGCTGCCTCGAACACTTCAACGCAGAACGATTACCAACCGACCTTTTTCACCCCGGAAGAGTGGGCCTTCATCAAGGCCGCCGTCGCGCGCCTGATCCCGGCCGACGAACGCGGCCCTGGCGCGCTGGAAGCCGGCGTGCCGGAGTTTATCGATCGCCAGATGAACACGCCGTACGCCACCGGTTCCATCTGGTACATGCAGGGGCCGTTCAACCCCGATGTGCCGAAGGAGATGGGCTACCAGCTGCCGCTGGTGCCCAAGCAAATCTACAACCTCGGCATCCATGACGCCGACGCCTACAGCAAGAAAACCGCCGGCAAGCCTTTCGCCGAACTGGATGGCGCGCAGCAAGACGCCCTGCTGCAAAAGTTCGAGTCCGGCGAGGCGGAGTTCCAGCAACTGCCGTCGAAACTGTTCTTCTCCTATCTGCTGCAAAACACCCGTGAAGGTTTCTTCAGCGATCCGATCCATGGCGGCAACAAAGACATGGTTGGCTGGAAGCTGATTAATTTTCCGGGCGCGCGCGCCGATTTTATGGACTGGGTTGAGCGAGGGGAGCGTTATCCCTTCCCGCCGGTCTCGATTCGTGGGGAGAGGGGCTAACCATGGCAACGGTAATGAAAAAAGTAGACGCGGTGATCGTCGGCTTCGGCTGGGTGGGCGCGATCATGGCCAAAGAGCTGACCGAGGCCGGCCTCAACGTGGTGGCGCTGGAGCGCGGCCCGATGCGCGACACCTACCCGGACGGTTCTTATCCGCAGGTGATCGACGAGCTGACCTATAACATTCGACGCAAGCTGTTCCAGGATCTGTCGAAAAGCACCGTCACCATTCGCCACAACAGCAGCCAGACCGCGGTGCCTTACCGCCAGCTGGCGGCGTTCCTGCCGGGCACCGGCGTCGGCGGCGCCGGTCTGCACTGGTCGGGCGTGCATTTCCGCGTCGATCCGATCGAACTGCGCATGCGCAGCCATTATGAAGAGCGCTACGGCAAAAACTTCATTCCGAAGGACATGACCATCCAGGACTTCGGCGTGACCTACGACGAGCTGGAACCGTTCTTCGACAAAGCGGAGAAAGTGTTCGGCACCTCCGGCACCGCCTGGACCATCAAAGGGCAGAAAGTGGCGCAGAAGGGCGGCAACCGCTTTGCGCCGGATCGCTCCGACGACTTCCCGCTGCCGGCGCAGAAAAACACCTACTCCGCCCAGCTGTTCGAGAAAGCGGCGCTGGAGGTGGGTTACCACCCTTACAACCTGCCGTCCGCCAACACCTCGGACTCTTACACCAACCCGTACGGCGCGCAGATGGGTCCGTGCAACTTCTGCGGTTTCTGCAGCGGCTACGCCTGCTACATGTATTCCAAAGCCTCGCCGAACGTCAACATCTTGCCGGCGCTGCGCATGGAGAAACGCTTCGAGCTGCGCACCAACGCCAACGTGCTGAAGGTCAACCTGACCGATGACAAGTCCCGCGCCACCGGCGTGAACTACGTCGATGCGCAGGGCCGTGAGATTGAACAGCCGGCCGACCTGGTGATCCTGGGCGCGTTCCAGTTCCACAACGTGCACCTGATGCTGCTGTCCGGCATCGGCAAGCCTTACGATCCGGTTACCGGCGAAGGCGTGGTCGGGCGCAACTTCGCCTACCAGAACATGACCACCATCAAGGCGTTCTTTGATAAAGACGTCTTCACCAACCCGTTCATCGGCGCCGGCGGCAACGGCGTGGGCGTGGATGACTTCAACGCCGACAACTTCGATCACGCCAAAGAAGGCTTCGTCGGCGGTTCGCCGTTCTGGGTCAACCAGGCGGGCACCAAGCCGATCTCCGGCCTGCCGACCCCGCCGGGTACCCCGGCCTGGGGCAGCAAGTGGAAAGCGGCGGTGGCGGATGCCTACACCCACCACGTCTCGATGGATGCCCACGGCGCGCACCAGTCGTACCGCAACAACTATCTGGATCTCGATCCCAACTACAAGAACGTGTTCGGCCAGCCGCTGCTGCGCATGACGTTCGACTGGCAGGAAAACGACATCAAGATGGCGCAGTTCATGTACGACAAGATGGCGCCGATCGCCAAGGCGATGAACCCGAAACTGATCGCCGGCAGCCCGAAAAACGCCAACAGCCACTTCGATACCACCAGCTACCAGACCACCCACATGAACGGCGGTGCGGTGATGGGGGAAGATCCGAAGACCAGCGCGGTCAACCGCTATCTGCAGAGCTGGGATGTGCACAACGTGTTCTCGATCGGCGCATCTGCCTTCCCGCAAGGGCTGGGCTACAACCCGACCGGCACCGTGGCGGCGCTGGCTTATTGGTCTGCCCGCGCCATTCGCGAGCAGTATCTGAAAAACCCAGGCCCATTGGTGCAGGCATAAGGACGGCGAACGATGAAAGCATTTGTACCGGCACTGGTTCTCAGTGCAGTGAGTTTCTCCGTTTGGGCGCAGGACGCCACCGTCAGCAGCGAGCTGATCAAGCGCGGCGAGTACCTAGCGCGCGCCGGTGACTGCGTGGCCTGCCATACCGATGGCAAGAACGGCAAGACCTTCGCCGGCGGCCTGGCGATGGAGACGCCAATCGGCACCATCTACTCGACCAACATTACGCCGGACAAGAAAACCGGCATCGGCGATTACAGCTTCGAGGATTTCGACAACGCGGTGCGTAAGGGCGTAGCCAAAAACGGCAGCACCCTGTACCCGGCGATGCCGTACCCGTCGTTCGCGCTGGTGAAAGAGGACGACATGCGCGCCATGTATGCCTATTTCATGCACGGCGTGCAGCCGGTGGAGCAAGCCAACAAGGACTCCGACATCCCGTGGCCGCTGTCGATGCGCTGGCCGCTGAGCATCTGGCGCGGCATGTTTGCGCCGTCGCCGGCGGATTTTGTCGCCGACGCCAAGGCCGATCCGGTGATTGAGCGCGGCCGCTACCTGGTGGAAGGCCTGGGCCACTGCGGCGCCTGCCATACCCCGCGCAGCATCACCATGCAGGAGAAAGCGTTGAGCAACAGCGAAAGCGACGACTACCTGTCCGGGAGCAACGCGCCGATCGACGGGTGGGTGGCTTCCAGCCTGCGCGGCGACCGCAAGGACGGCCTGGGCAGCTGGAGCGAAGCCGAGCTGACCGAGTTCCTGAAAACCGGCCGTAACGACAAAGCCATCGTGTTCGGCGGCATGAGCGACGTCGTGGAGCACAGCCTGCAATACCTGAGCGACGACGATCTGACCGCCATCGCGCGCTACCTGAAATCGCTGCCGCCGAAAGACGGCAAACAGCAGGCGGCGCCGGTCGAAGACAGCGTGGCCAAGGATCTGTGGCGCGGGAATGACAGCAAGCCCGGCGCGGCCCTGTATGTTGATAACTGCGCGGCCTGCCACCGCACCGACGGCGTGGGCTACAAGCGCGCCTTCCCGTCGCTGAAGGGCAATCCGGTGGTGCAGACCGAGGACGCGACCTCGCTGATCCACATCGTGTTGACCGGTAACACCACGCCGGCGGTGCAGGGCGCGGTGTCCAACATCACCATGCCGCCGTTTGGCTGGCGTCTCAACGATCAGCAGGTGGCGGACGTGGTGAACTTCATCCGCACCAGCTGGGGCAACAGCGCCAAACCGGTGAGTGCCTCCGACGTGGCCGACGTGCGTAAAGACCGCTCGATGATCCGCGACGAGAAGGAGATGGGCAGCGCCGAGGTGCCGGACCATCCGGACGCGAAGAAGTAAACCGCTTAAGGGCTCCGCAAGGGGCCCTTAGCTTTTCCTGCTTGCGCCGGTTTTTTCAGCATTTCCTGTTCGCAAATCGTCCGTTCGGCCGATAAAACATAGACCCGCAGCGGATTTTTCATTATCCTTTGCCGTCCTTTCATCAGGCGTAAGTATGAAATATCGCTTTAATTCACTGATTACTATTAAAAAATTCGCGGAGAAGGATATCCCGTTAGGCGCAATCGTTGGCGTCGCAGATTAAGGTAGACTGTCTCATGAGTACGATTTCTCCCGATTCAGGCACGCTGACGGCCGCTCAGCCTGCCAAATGGAACAAAACCGACACCGTCTGGATGTTCGGTCTTTATGCCACCGCGGTGGGCGCCGGCACGTTGTTCTTGCCGATCAACGCCGGCCTGAACGGCCCGTTGGTGTTGCTGCTGATGGCGCTGTTCGCTTTCCCGCTGACCTATTTGCCGCACCGCGCGCTCAGTCGCTTCGTGCTTTCCGGCTCCAGCCGCGACGGCAATATTCACGATGTGGTGGTGGAACATTTCGGCGTATTGGCCGGAAAAATCATCATGGTGCTGTATCTGATGGCGTTCTTCCCGATCGTGCTGGTGTACAGCATTTCGATCACTAACGCGCTGGACAGCTTCCTGATCCATCAGTTTCACGTGGCGCCGCTGCCGCGCCTCTGGCTGAGCCTGGCCGTGGTGGTGGTGCTCAATCTGGTGCTGCTGCGCGGCAAAGACAGCATCGTGGCGGCGATGGGCATGCTGGTGTTCCCACTGCTGGTATTCCTGATGGGCATTTCGCTCTATCTGATGCCGAGCTGGAATACCGCCAACTTCGTGCATGGCCTGGCCGCCACCCGCTTCGACACGCCGGGGTTGTGGCATTCGCTGTGGCTGGCCGTGCCGGTGATGGTGTTTTCCTTCAGCCATGCGCCGATCATCTCTTCCTTCGCCTCGACCCAGAAGAGCCTGTACGGCGACAAGGCGGAACGCCGCTGCGCGCGCATCATGCGCTACAGCTATGTGCTGATCTGCGTTACCGTGCTGTTCTTCGTGTTCAGCTGCGTGCTGAGCCTGTCTCATGAAGACATGCTGCAGGCGAAAGAGCAGAACATCACGGTGCTGACCACGCTGGCCAACAAGTTCTCCAACCCGCTGATCGCCTACCTTGGCCCGGTGATGGCGATGCTGGCGATGGCCAAATCCTATCTCGGCACCTCGCTGGGGGTGACGGAAGGGGCGACCAGCCTGATCGACGGCGTCACGCGCGCGGTCGGCAAACCGCTCAGCTCGCGCATGACGCACCGCATCTCGGCGGTGTCGCTGTTCCTGCTCACCTGGGCGGCGACGGTGTGGAACCCCAGCGCGCTACATATCATCGAAACCATCAGCGGCCCGCTGATTGCGGCGATCCTGTTCATCCTGCCGATGTACGCCGTGCGTGCGGTGCCGGCGATGCGTAAATACCGCGCGGCGAGCAACGTCTTCGTGCTGGTGATGGGGCTGATCGCGCTCTCGGCGCTGATCTACGGCCTGATGTGATCCCCTGGGCGCGCCGGCTCCGGCGCGCCTCTTATCCTTCCTTTACACATCCCTTTGCAATTAATCGCCGGCATGCCGGGCGTTATCTTTGATAATGCAAGCCATTCTCATTAGTATTTCCTGAATGTATTCATGACTAAGGAGTCTTTCGTGCACCGTCGAATCACTTTGCCGGCGCTGGTTTGCGCCGCCTTACTCGCCTCTCCGGCGATGGCCACTACCTATCCGTTGACCCTGACCGACACCTCCGGCCAGACGGTCACCCTCCCGCAGGAGCCGAAACGCATCGTGGTGCAGGACGGGCGCGACATTCTCACGCTGGCGCTGCTCGATCGCGCCAACCCGTTCGGCCGGCTGGTGGCCTGGAATAACCTGCTGAAGAAAAGCGACGCGGCGACCTGGGAAATCTTGCAGAGCAAATGGCCGGCGGCGAAAAACATCATCGACATGGGATTCAGCGATAAAGGCGAAGTGAATCTGGAGAGCGTGATCGCCAAGCGCCCCGATCTGATGATCGCCCAGTTGCGTTCCAAACCTTCGCTGAGCCAAACCGGCGTGCTGGATAAGCTGAAGGCGCTGAACGTGCCGGTGTTGTTTATCGATACCATGCTCAAGCCGGTGGAAAACACGCCGAAAAGCGTGACGCTGCTGGGGGAAACCCTCAACCGCGAAAGCGAAGCCAAGCAATATACCGATTATTATCAGCAGCATTATCAGGCCATTCTGGCCAAAACGCAGGCGGTGGCACCCAAACCGTTGGTGTTCTTCGAAGCCAAGGCCGGTCTGAATGGCCTGGAATCCTGCTGCTTCACCCATGCGCACGTCGGCTGGGGCGCGTTGGTCGAAGCGGTCGGCGCGCGCAACATCGGTTCTGCGCTGCTGCCGGGCGCGACCGGCGACGTGGCGCTGGAAAAAGTGATCAGCATGAAACCGGATGCCTACATCGTTTCCGGCTCGCAGTGGGCCAGCAAGACCAACGCCGCGGTGCCGTTCGGCTATGGCGTGACGCAGCAGCAGGTGGATGAGGCCTTCAACCGCATGAAGCAGCGCCCGGGGTTCTCGCAGGTGTCGGCGGTGAAGGAAGGGCGGTTCTACGGCATCTACCATAACTTCTACAACCACCCGTACAACATCGTCGGGCTGGAGTATCTGGCGAAGTTTATCTATCCGGCGCAGTTCCCGGATTTGGATCCGGCCAAGACCTACAGCGAGATCCTCAGTCGCTTTACCGAAGTGCCGGAAGGCAAGGGCATTTTGGGCGCGCAGGCGCCGGCGGGGAAATAACGGCAACGGGCGCGATGTCGCGCCCGTTTTTCATGGTCAGGCGGCGGCCGGTGTATAGGTGGAGATGATCTCCAGCACGCCGTTGATGATGAACTGAACGCCCATGCACACCAGCAGGAAACCCATCAGGCGCGAGATCGCCTCGATGCCGCTTTTCCCGACCAACCGCATGATGGCGCCGGAACTGAGCAGGCAGGCCCACAGGATCACCGCGACCGTCAGGAAGATGGCGACCGGCGCCACGGCCAACACCCAGGGTTCAAAACCCAGCGAATTCGCTTTGACGCTCGACGCCGAGCTGATGATCATCGCGATGGTGCCCGGCCCGGCGGTGCTCGGCATGGCCAGCGGCACGAAGGCGATGTTGGCCGACGTCTTGTGGCGCAGCTCGTGCGACTTGCTCTCCACCTCCGGCGCGTCTTCGGGGCTCTGCTGCGGGAACAGCATGCGAAAACCGATGAAGGCGACGATCAGGCCGCCGGCGATGCGCAGGCCGGGGATCGAAATGCCGAAGGTGTTCATCACCACCTGCCCGGCGTAAAACGCCACCGTCATGATGCAGAACACATAAACCGAGGCCATCAGCGACTGCTGATTACGCTCTTCGCGCGTCATATTGCCGGACAATCCGAGCAGCAACGCCACCGTGGTCAGCGGGTTGGCCAGCGGCAACAGCAGCACCAAACCCAGTCCGATGGCCTGGAATAACTGCAAAATACCCGTCATAAAATAGACTCCCTGTGCAACGTTCAAGCCGCCAAACGGCGGCCCATGAGCTGAACAGCCTAGCCTGCCGTACGCCTGGCGGCAATGGGGATAGCTCGTAACGTTAATTAACCGTCGGCCCGGGCGTTCAGCATCGCCGGCCGGCGAAATTCGTCGGCGGGAGACTCATCGTCATCGCTGCACTCGCCGGCGAGCTCAGGTTCATCCTCACACCCCAGCGGCGCCTCGTTGACCGCAATCGCGCGCGGCACCGAACGTGCGCCAAAATGCACCAGCCCATATAACGTCGCCAATGCTGCGCACGCCACGATGAGGGCTGCGAGTAACCGGTTCATGTTGTGCGCTAAGACCTTGTTCATTGGTGGATAGCGTAAGAATAGTGACGCTAAGGCGGCCTGTCAGCGTAGCGCCGCTGAAAGTAAACCCACGTCTGAAGTCATTATCATTAATTATTTTTAACTGTTTTCACCCTTTAACCGCCTGATCGATGAAGCGAGTCTATAATGGTAAGGCTTTCTGGCATTTCTTTATAATCGAAAACTTAAAAGGAGTTTTACTATGGAAGTGGCAAAAGAATGGGTAGCGGCGAAAAAAATCTCCTGGGGCAGCGTCATCGGCGGCGTGATCACCGTATTGGCTGTTTCACTGTTGCTGTCGACGTTAGGCACCAGTCTTGGATTCTCCATCGTGGATCCGACATCAGACGATCCGATAAACGGCGCCGGTACCACCGTAGTGATTTGGTCCGCTGTTTCAATCATTATTAGTTTGGCCGCCGGCGCTTTTATTGCCGGGCGTTTGGCTGCTAATGACGGACTTATTCATGGCTTCCTGGTATGGGCGACCTCACTGATTGTGGCGGCGGTGCTGGGGGGGATGCTGGTCGGGTCTGCCGTGAAGGCGACCGGCAATGCGCTGGGCGCTATCGCTTCGACCTCCGGCAGCTTGCTCTCCGGCGCCGGTTCAGCGATTGGCAAAGGGGCATCCGGATTGGCGGACGCCGGCGGTAAAGTGTTTGACAAGTTGGGCATTGACACAACCTTGGAACCTGAACAGTTGCAAGGCGATGTGGTTACGGCGCTTAAAAAAAGCGGTATCCCGTCATTACAGCCTGAATTCATGCAACAGCAGTTGAATGCGGCCAAAACTGATTTGGCGGACGCAGTAAAAGCTCTGGCACTTCAGCCTGACAATAGCGACGCCATTATTAATCAACTGGTCGCCAAGCTTAAAAAACAGGGTGAGGCCATCTCGCAAGATGTGGATCAAGACGCCCTGAAAAAGGCCTTGGCGGAAAATACCGAGATGACGCCGCAGGAAGTGGACCAGACGGTGAAGAATTTGGTCGAAGCCAAAAATAAAACTGCCCAGCTGGTTAATCAGCGTTTGGATGACGCCGAAGCAAAAATCAATCAGGCAAAACAGGAGTATGTGGAGCTGAAACAGAAGGCGCGCGAGCAGGCTGCCGCTGCTGCGGACGAATTGTCGCGGGCCGCATTGTGGTCGTTCTTTGCGCTGTTGATTGGCGCAGTGGTCAGTGCGTTGGCCGGCTTGTGGGGCGTTAACACCAATGTCCGCCGTATCGCGGTATCACCTGCGCAGGCGTAATCTTCAGGCTCCTTTGCGCGTCTCGATGATATAGGGATGAGAGCCTGGAATACTGACGACGATGAAGTGACTGCCAGGAAAGACTGGCCTCACCCCGGCCCAGGTGCCGGGGTTTTTTATTGTTTCGGCGTAATTAACGACCACCTTTCGCGCGGCGCAGGGCATTAGGCATCAATTGCCACGATCCCTGAGAACAGGTGGATACCATAGATGCGCTGTAAATAATAATGAGTGTGATTATGAAACAAGAACTGCATATTTTACTGGGGAAAATCGGCGCATTCGCGCTTTCCGCCGCCTTCATGGGGGCATTGGTCGGCCTGGTGTTTATCGATGTGCACTGGCTGCATAACTTCGTGCATGAAACCTCGTTGACCGAAGCGGCGCAGGAGCTGTTGCTGCTTGCCATCTCCGGCGGTTTCTTCGCCGCGGCTCGGCGACAGGCCGAGCGTCGTTCCGCCTGGCTGCTGGTTGGCGGCTTCTTTCTCTGCATGCTGATCCGCGAGATGGACTTCGCTTTCGATGCGTTGTGGCACGGCGCCTGGGTGTGGTTCGCGCTGGCGGTCGCCTTGGCCTGTCTGTGGCATGCCGCAAGGCATATTGCGGCTACGGCGCGCGGCCTGGTCTATATCGTGTCGCACCCCGGCTACGGCATGATGTGCGCCGGCCTGCTGTGCATCCTGGTGTTTTCACGCCTGTTCGGCATGAGCGCGCTGTGGCAAACGCTGATGCTGGACGGTTACAACCGGGTGGTGAAAAACATGGTGGAAGAGGGATGCGAACTGCTGGGCTACGGCCTGTGCCTGCTGGCCACCCTTAGCTATCTGAAAGGCGTGTTTGCGCCGGATAGAGCGAAAGTGTGAGGGCGGCGGCGCTTTATTTATCCGGAACAATTTTAGTGATACTATTCGCTTAGCCGAATGCGGCTGAGAAGGTATGCGTTCCATTCTGTATACCCAGTGAGGTTTCAATCTGGCAATTGTGGGCGAGATCTGAAACCTGGCTGACCAAACCCAAAATCCAATTTTCGTACTGCATGTGATCTGTCGTGTGGGTCACCACTGTAGATAAGGAATTATTAATGCCTGTTATTACCCTTCCTGACGGAAGTCAGCGTCATTTCGACCACCCCGTTTCCCCGATGGATGTCGCGCGCGATATTGGCCCTGGCCTGGCGAAAGCCTGTATCGCCGGCCGCGTCAACGGCGAGCTGGTCGACGCCGGCGATCTGATCGAATCAGATGCGCAGCTGGCCATCATCACCATCAAAGACGAAGACGGTCTGGAAATCATGCGCCACTCCTGCGCGCACCTGCTGGGTCATGCGATCAAGCAGCTGTGGCCGGATACCAAAATGGCGATCGGTCCGGTGATCGACAACGGTTTCTATTATGACGTGGATATCGACCGCACCCTGACGCAGGAAGACCTGGATCTGCTGGAAAAGCGGATGCACGAGTTGGCCGATAAGGATTACGACGTCATCAAGAAGAAGGTCAGCTGGCAAGAAGCCCGCGACACCTTCGCTGAGCGCGGCGAAATCTATAAAGTGGCGATCCTGGATGAGAACATCAGCCATGACGATCGTCCGGGCCTGTATCACCACGAAGAATACGTCGACATGTGCCGCGGTCCGCACGTGCCGAACATGCGTTTCTGCCACCATTTCAAACTGCAGAAAACCTCCGGCGCTTACTGGCGCGGCGACAGCAAAAACAAAATGCTGCAGCGTATCTACGGTACCGCCTGGGCAGACAAGAAGCAGCTGAACGCCTACCTGCAACGCCTGGAAGAAGCGGCCAAGCGCGATCACCGCAAGATCGGCAAACAGCTCGACCTGTATCATATGCAGGAAGAAGCGCCGGGCATGGTGTTCTGGCACAACGACGGTTGGACTATCTTCCGCGAGCTGGAAGCCTTCGTGCGCATGAAGCTCAAAGAGTACCAGTACCAGGAAGTGAAAGGTCCGTTCATGATGGACCGCGTGCTGTGGGAAAAAACCGGCCACTGGGAAAACTACAAAGACGCCATGTTCACCACCGCGTCGGAAAACCGCGAATACTGCATCAAGCCGATGAACTGCCCGGGTCACGTGCAGATCTTCAACCAGGGCCTGAAGTCGTACCGCGATTTGCCGCTGCGCATGGGCGAATTCGGCAGCTGCCACCGCAACGAGCCTTCGGGTTCCCTGCACGGCCTGATGCGCGTGCGCGGCTTCACGCAGGATGACGCCCACATCTTCTGTACCGAAGAGCAGGTGCGCGCCGAAGTGAACGAATGCATTCGCATGGTCTATGACGTGTACGGCACTTTCGGCTTCGACAAGATCGCCGTCAAGCTGTCCACGCGTCCGGAAAAACGTATCGGCACCGACGACATGTGGACCCGTGCAGAAGAAGACCTGGCCGCCGCGCTCACCGAGAACGGCATTCCGTTCGAGTACCAGCCGGGCGAGGGCGCCTTCTACGGACCGAAAATTGAATTTACCCTGCATGATTGTTTGGATCGCGCATGGCAATGTGGTACCGTGCAGCTCGATTTCTTCTTGCCGGGCCGTTTGGGCGCATCGTACGTTGGCGAAAACAACGATCGCGTCGTGCCGGTAATGATTCACCGCGCCATTTTGGGCTCCATGGAACGCTTCATCGGTATCCTTACCGAAGAATATGCCGGGTTCTACCCGACCTGGATCGCTCCGGTGCAGGTGGTGGTGATGAATATCACCGACAGCCAGTCTGATTACGTCCAGCAATTGACCAAAAAACTGCAGGATGCAGGTATTCGCGTGAAAGCGGACTTGAGAAATGAGAAGATTGGCTTTAAAATTCGCGAACATACTTTACGTCGAGTCCCTTACATGTTGGTGTGCGGTGACAAAGAGGTCGAAGCAGGCAAAGTTGCCGTTCGTACCCGCCGTGGCAAAGACTTGGGAAGCCTGGACGTAAACGAAGTCGTAGACAAGCTGCTGAAAGAGATTCGCAGCCGTAGTCTTCATCAACTGGAGGAATAAAGTATTAAAGGCGGAAAACGAGTTCAACCGGCGCGTCCTAATCGCATTAACAGAGAAATTCGCGCGCAAGAAGTTCGCCTAACCGGCGTCGATGGCGAGCAGATTGGTATTGTCAGTCTGAATGAAGCTCTTGAAAAAGCTGAGGAAGCGGGCGTTGATTTAGTAGAAATCAGCCCAAATGCCGAACCGCCAGTTTGCCGAATCATGGATTACGGCAAATTCCTCTACGAGAAGAGCAAGTCGACGAAAGAACAGAAGAAGAAGCAAAAAGTTATCCAGGTCAAGGAAATCAAATTCCGTCCTGGCACCGATGATGGCGACTATCAGGTCAAACTACGCAACCTGATTCGCTTTCTGGAAGATGGCGATAAAGCCAAAATCACCCTGCGTTTCCGCGGGCGTGAGATGGCGCACCAGCAGATCGGCATGGAAGTGCTTAACCGCGTCCGTAAAGACCTGTGTGAAGATATGGATCTGGCAGTGGTCGAGTCCTTCCCTACGAAGATCGAAGGCCGCCAGATGATTATGGTGCTCGCTCCTAAGAAGAAACAGTAAGGCTTACAAGTAATGGAACCCGCGCGGCGCTTGCGCTGTGTGGGTTTTATTCGCCCAACTGATTCGTTGTTTAACAATGCGAAGTGGATTTAATTAAAATGCCAAAGATTAAAACTGTACGTGGTGCAGCCAAGCGCTTCAAAAAAACCGGCAGCGGTGGTTTTAAGCGTAAACATGCCAACCTGCGTCATATTCTGACCAAAAAAGCAACCAAGCGTAAACGTCACCTGCGTCCGAAAGGCATGGTGTCTAAAAACGATCTGGTCCTGGTTACCGCGTGCCTGCCGTACGCATAAGCCATTTTTTTTGAATTTAGAATAAGACTTTAGGAGAGAGCATATGGCTCGCGTAAAACGTGGTGTAATTGCACGCGCACGTCACAAGAAAATCATGAAGCAGGCGAAAGGTTACTACGGTGCCCGTTCGCGCGTATATCGTGTTGCCTTCCAGGCAGTAATCAAAGCAGGTCAGTATGCTTACCGTGACCGTCGTCAACGTAAGCGTCAGTTCCGTCAGCTGTGGATTGCACGTATCAACGCAGCTGCTCGTCAGAACGGTCTGTCTTACAGCAAGTTCATCAACGGCCTGAAAAAAGCCTCGATCGAAATTGACCGTAAGATCCTGGCTGACATCGCAGTCTTCGACAAAGTGGCCTTCGGCGCACTGGTTGAGAAAGCGAAAGCAGCTCTGGCGTAAGTCAGTAGAAGAGGGAGCTTGCTCCCTCTTTTAATCTTTGTTTTCAGCGACAAATATTGACTTTCATTGCCCGCCGCTATATCACTGGTGGACAATCATCGACAAGGTACCGCAATCATGCACGCAGCTATTTTTCGTTTCTTTTTTTACTTTAGCGCCTGACTTCAGGAGGCTTTGCGCGTAAGAAAAGAAACGAAAAGTAGCGCCTAAGCCTCCCTCGTGGAGGCTTTTTTGTTTTTGGCCATCGTCCCGCCTTGCAAAGCGTTGCGGTGAGAACGGCGGGTACTCAGCCGGCCCTGCGCCGCGCAGGCGAGCTGCCTGGCCGGCAACGCATTGAAAAGTCTTTGAAGATTGCTCAAAGGCGTGTTCGAATAATAGATAACAATTACTTAGGGCCATCCCGGCCAGAGGAAGAGGAAAGCAATGCCACATCTCGCAGAGCTGGTTGCCAATGCCAAGGCAGCCGTAGAAGATGCCCAGGATGTTGCCGCGTTAGATTTGGTGCGCGTCGAATATTTTGGCAAGAAAGGTCATTTCACCTTGCAGATGCAGTCTCTGCGCGACGTACCGGCGGAAGACCGTCCGGCGGCCGGCGCGGTGATCAACCAGGCCAAGCAAGAGGTGCAAGACGCCCTGAACGCGCGCAAGAACGCGCTGGAAAGCGCCGCGCTGAACGCGCGCCTGGCGGCTGAAACCATCGACGTCTCCCTGCCGGGCCGTCGCATGGAAAACGGCGGCCTGCACCCGGTGACCCGCACCATCGACCGCATCGAAACCTTCTTCGGCGAGCTGGGCTTCTCCGTCGCTACCGGCCCGGAGATTGAAGACGATTACCATAACTTCGACGCGCTGAACATTCCAGGGCATCACCCGGCGCGCGCCGACCACGATACTTTCTGGTTCGACGCGACGCGCCTGCTGCGCACTCAGACCTCCGGCGTGCAGATCCGCACCATGAAGAACCAGCAGCCACCAATCCGCATCATTGCGCCGGGCCGCGTTTATCGTAACGACTACGATCAGACTCACACCCCGATGTTCCACCAGATGGAAGGGCTGATCGTCGATAAAGACATCAGCTTCACCAACCTAAAGGGCACGCTGCACGATTTCCTGAATAACTTCTTTGAAGAAGACCTGCAGGTTCGTTTCCGTCCGTCCTACTTCCCGTTCACCGAGCCGTCCGCCGAAGTGGACGTGATGGGTAAAAACGGTAAATGGCTGGAAGTGCTGGGCTGCGGCATGGTGCATCCGAACGTGCTGCGCAACGTGGGCATCGATCCGGAAGTTTACTCCGGCTTCGCCTTCGGTATGGGCATGGAGCGCCTGACGATGCTGCGTTACGGCGTCACCGACCTGCGCGCATTCTTCGAAAACGATCTGCGTTTCCTCAAACAGTTTAAGTAAGGCGGGAATATCACATGAAATTCAGTGAACTCTGGTTGCGCGAGTGGGTAAACCCGGCCATCAGCAGCGAAGCATTATCCGATCAAATCACCATGGCCGGTTTGGAAGTGGACGGCGTGGATCCGGTTGCCGGCGCGTTTAACGGCGTCGTGGTGGGTGAGGTTGTCGAGTGCGGTCAGCACCCGAACGCCGATAAACTGCGCGTCACTAAAGTTAACGTGGGCGGCGATCGCTTGCTCGACATCGTCTGCGGCGCGCCGAACTGCCGCACCGGCCTGAAAGTGGCGGTCGCCACCGTGGGCGCGGTGCTGCCGGGCGATTTCAAAATCAAGGCCGCCAAACTGCGCGGCGAACCTTCGGAAGGCATGCTGTGTTCGTTCTCCGAGCTGGGCATTTCCGACGATCATGACGGCATTATCGAACTGCCGCTGGATGCGCCGATCGGCACCGACATCCGTGACTATCTGAAACTGAACGACAACACCATCGAGATCAGCGTCACCCCGAACCGCGCCGACTGCCTGGGCATCATCGGCGTCGCGCGTGACGTGGGCGTACTGAACCAGGTTGCGCTGACCGAGCCGGACATGAGCCCGGTGCCCGCGACGATTGACGCCACGCTGCCGATCCGCGTTGACGCGCCGCAGGCGTGCCCGCGTTATCTGGGCCGCGTGGTGAAAGGCATCAACGTCAAGGCGCCAAGCCCGCTGTGGATGCGTGAAAAACTGCGTCGTTGCGGTATCCGTTCTATCGATGCCGTCGTCGACGTCACCAACTATGTGCTGTTGGAACTTGGCCAGCCGATGCACGCTTTCGATCTGAGCCGCATCGACGGCGGCATCGTGGTGCGCATGGCGGAAGAAGGGGAAACCTTGACGTTGTTGGACGGCAACGAAGCCAAACTGAACGCCGACACCTTAGTGATCGCCGATCACCAAAAAGCATTGGCGATGGGCGGCATCTTCGGCGGCGAGCATTCCGGCGTCAACGGCGAAACCCAGGACGTGCTGCTGGAGTGCGCTTTCTTCAGCCCGCTGTCGATCACCGGCCGCGCGCGCCGTCACGGCCTGCACACCGATGCTTCTCACCGCTATGAGCGCGGCGTCGATCCGGCGCTGCAGTACAAAGCCATGGAGCGCGCCACGCGCCTGCTGCTCGACATCTGCGGCGGCCAGGCAGGCCCGATTATCGACGTGACTCACGAGAATGAACTGCCGAAGCGCGCCACCATCACGCTGCGCCGCGAGAAGCTGGATCGCCTGATCGGCCACGTGGTGCCGAGCGAGCAGGTCAGCGACATTCTGCGCCGCCTGGGTTGCCAGGTGACCGAACAGAGCGACAGCTGGCAAGCGGTCGCGCCGAGCTGGCGTTTCGATATGGAGATCGAAGAGGATCTGGTGGAAGAAGTGGCGCGCGTTTACGGCTACGACAACATTCCGGATGTACCGGTGCGCGCCGATTTGGTGATGACCCAGCATCGCGAAGCCGATCTGACGCTCAAGCGCGTGAAGACCATGCTGGTCGATCACGGTTATCAGGAAGCGATCACCTACAGCTTCGTCGATCCGAAAGTGCAGGCGCTGCTGCACCCGAATGAAGAAGCGCTGATCCTGCCGAGCCCGATTTCGGTCGAAATGTCGGCGATGCGTCTGTCGCTGTGGACCGGCCTGCTGTCTGCGGTGGTGTACAACCAGAACCGCCAGCAGACGCGCCTGCGCCTGTTCGAAAGCGGCCTGCGCTTTGTGCCTGATAGTGCGGCAGATCTGGGTATCCGTCAGGACGTCATGCTGGCGGGCGTGATCGCCGGCCATACGCACGATGAACATTGGGATCTGGCGCGCAAGCCCGTCGACTTCTATGATTTAAAAGGGGATCTGGAGTCTGTCCTCGAGCTGACCGGTAAATTATCCGAAATTCAGTTCCGGGCGGAAGCCAATCCGGCCCTGCATCCAGGGCAAAGTGCGGCGATTTATTTGCACGGCGAACGCGTTGGTTTCATCGGTGTGGTTCACCCGGAACTTGAACGTAAACTGGATCTTAACGGCCGCACCGTGGTGTTTGAACTGGAGTGGAACAAGCTTGCGAGCCGCGCCGTGCCTCAGGCGCGGGAGATTTCGCGCTTCCCGGCAAACCGCCGTGATATCGCCATTGTGGTGGCTGAAAACGTCCCCGCAGAAGATATTTTGGCCGAGTGTAAGAAAGTTGGCGCAAATCAGGTAGTTGGCGTAAACTTGTTTGACGTGTACCGTGGCAAGGGCGTGGCAGAAGGTGACAAGAGCCTGGCTATCAGTCTGGTATTGCAGGATACCGCTCGTACACTGGAAGAAGAGGAGATAGCCGCTACCGTTGCAAAATGCGTAGAGGCTCTAAAACAGCGATTCCAAGCATCCTTGAGGGATTGAACCTATGGCGCTTACTAAAGCTGAAATGTCAGAACACCTGTTTGAGAAGCTTGGGCTTAGCAAACGGGACGCCAAAGACCTGGTGGAACTGTTCTTTGAAGAGGTCCGTCGGGCCCTTGAGAATGGCGAACAGGTAAAACTGTCGGGTTTTGGCAACTTTGATCTGCGTGACAAGAACCAACGTCCGGGGCGTAACCCGAAGACCGGCGAAGACATTCCGATTACGGCGCGCCGCGTGGTGACCTTCCGTCCGGGGCAGAAGCTGAAAAGCCGGGTAGAAAACGCCAGCCCGAAAGGGTGAGTGACGTGACATCAAAAAAGGCCGCTTGCGCGGCCTTTTTCTTTTCTGGGACAAAATTCAGTTTATTCCTAATCGATAAGACATGACTTCATTGAGCCGTTAAGTCGGCACGGCGAAAATCATTGTCCTTAATTGCGGAATATTCTTATATCTTATTTCATGTAATGCGTGGCTTTTATTTCTCACTTCAATAACGCCCGTAATAATGGCCAGGGCCATCGCCACGGTGGCCGCCGCCTCCGTGAGGGCCCCAGCAGCAGGCGCTAAGGGTTGAGGCCAGTGCGACCACGGCCAGCAGCATACCGAGTCGTTTAATCATCTTATTATCCTCCGGTGGGGATCCGTTTAATTATCATTGTCGCGCCGCTTAAGCGATGTCAGTTATTCGTTAAGCCTTGGCAGAGGCAATAATAATTAAAGACGTCGGCAAACAGTGTCGGGATTGTGTAAGGCCGTCGAAAACGATCTGAAAATAGGCACCGGTGAGATAGTCGCTAAATAAGCGCACTGATATAACCACTGCAGCAAGAAAAATAGAGTGAGAAGGCAAAATGAAAAAGCTCCTGTTGCTGGTGTGTTTCCCTCTGTTGCTGCCGCTGGCGGCACAGGCCGATGTCTCTGTCGATATCAACGTGCCGGGCGTTTCCCTACATTTGGGGGATCAGGACCGCCGTGGTTACTACTGGGATGGCTACGACTGGCGTCCCCCGCAATGGTGGCATGCACACCAGGGCCGCGGTTTGGGGGAGCGCAATGCGCGCGGCCTGTACTGGGACGGCGGGCGCTGGCAGCCTTCGCCGCCGCGCGGCTATGAGCATCGCGAGCCGGCGCGCAGCGGCAATCCTTTCCACGGCGATCGCGATAATCGTGATCATGACGATCGCGGCGACCATGACCGGCGCGATGACGGCCGCGGCCGGCCCTATCCGCAGGGCAACCCCGGTCAGCATCGTTAACCCCTGAGTTTATCGGCGGCTGGTTTTGCCATCATCCTGGCGATGACGGGCAGGGCCAGCCGCTGCTTTCCTGCGCCATCGCTTACGCAAGGCTTCCCCTTGCGGCGTTAACCCCCTAATATTTGACTCAGACGTCAATTATCCGGCCACGACAGCGGCCGGCAGGGAATCGCCGCGCCATGCCAACCAGCCGTACCTTCACCTTACTGTTGCAACATCAACGTTACCGCGATAAACGCCAGGTCATTCTGTTGGCGCTGGGTGTGGTGCTGGCATTGCTGTTTAGCCTTTGCGCCGGCGATCGATGGATATGGCCGTCAGAATGGTTCAGCGATCGGGCGCAGCTGTTCGTCTGGCAACTGCGATTGCCGCGTGCGCTGGCGGTGATGTTGGTCGGCGCCGCCCTGGCGGTAGCCGGGGCGGTGATGCAGGCGCTATTTGAAAACCCGTTGGCGGAACCTGGCCTGCTGGGGGTGGCGAACGGCGCCGGCGTCGCGCTGGTGCTGACGGTGCTGCTGGGCCACGGTCTGCTGCCGGTAGCGCTGATGAGCGCCGCCGCGATAGCAGGCGCGCTGGCGATGACGTTCTTGCTGCTGGGCTTCGCTCGCCGGCGCCGCCTGACCAATGCGCGGCTGTTGCTGGTGGGAGTGGCGCTGGGCATCGTGTGCAGCGCGCTGATGACCTGGGCGGTCTATTTCAGCACCAGTCTCGATCTGCGGCAGTTGATGTACTGGATGATGGGGGGCTTCGGCGGCGTCGACTGGCGCCAAAAGTGGCTGGTGTTGGCGCTGCTGCCGGTACTGCTGTGGCTGTGCGGCCAGGGGCGAGCGCTTAACCTGATGGCGCTGGGCGAGGTGCAGGCGCGGCAGCTCGGGCTGTCGCTGCATCTGTGGCGCAACCTGCTGGTGCTGGCGATCGGCTGGCTGGTGGGCGTCAGCGTGGCGCTCGCCGGGGTGATCGGCTTCGTCGGGCTGGTGATCCCGCATATTTTGCGGCTCACCGGCCTGACCGACCAACGCTATCTGTTGCCGGCCTGCGCACTGGCGGGGGCCGGCGTGTTGCTGGTGGCCGATGTGATTGCCCGCGTTGCGCTGCTGGCGGCCGAACTGCCGATCGGCGTGGTGACCGCTACGCTGGGAGCGCCGCTATTTATCTGGTTACTGACCCGGGCAAAAGGCGTAAGGTAGTTTTCTTCATTCACCTGCCATTAAAAAACTACAGGATGACAACCGATGAGCAATCCAATTTATAACCTGCCGTTACAGACCATCGAAAATCAGGCTACCACGCTGGGGGCCTATCAGGGCAAGGTGCTGCTGGTGGTCAACGTGGCCTCGGAGTGCGGCCTGACGAAGCAATATGAAGGGCTGGAAGCGCTGTACGAAACCTATCGCGATCGGGGGCTGGAAGTGCTGGGGTTCCCGTCCAATGAATTCCTGGGGCAGGAGCCGGGCAGCAACGAAGAGATCCTGGCGTTTTGCCGCGGCACTTTCGGCGTGCAATTCCCGATGTTCGCCAAGATTGAGGTGAACGGCGAACACCGTCATCCGCTGTATCAGGCGCTGATTGCCGCGCAGCCGGCTGCTGTCGCGCCGCAGGGCAGCGAGTTCCTGGCGCGGATGACCAGCAAAGGGCGTGCGCCGAAGCACGCCGGCGATATTCTGTGGAACTTCGAGAAATTCCTCATCGCGCGCGACGGCACGGTGATCCAGCGCTTCTCGCCTGACACCACGCCGGAAGATCCGGCGCTGGTGGCGGCGGTGAAACAAGCGCTGGCAGGGTAAGACGGATGCTGCAACTCGTTGAGGTTGGGGTGGCGGGGCGCCTGGCGCCTTTTTCGGCACAGATTGACGGCGGGTTGCAGGTTCACCTGATCGGCCCAAACGGCGCCGGGAAGAGCACTCTGCTGGCGCGGGTGGCGGGCATGCTGCCGGGGCTGGGCGAGGTTCGTCTGGACGGACGCGCGCTCTCCGATTATCCGGGGAGCGAACTGGCATCCCGGCGCGGTTACCTCAGCCAGCAACAGCCGCCGGTGTCGCTGATGCCGGTGTTTCAGTATTTGGCGCTGCACCGGCCTGCGGCGGCAACGCAAACCGATGTGGAGCACGCCATCCTCTATCTGTGCCGGCGGTTGAAGCTGGTGGATAAGCTGTCACGCATGCTGACGCAGCTTTCTGGAGGCGAATGGCAACGGGTGCGGCTGGCGGCGGTCTTGCTGCAGGTGTGGCCCAGCGTCAATCCGCACAGCCGCCTGTTGTTGCTGGATGAGCCGACCAACAGCCTGGATGTGGCGCAGAAAGTCGCGCTGGATCGCCTGCTGCGCGAATTCTGCCAGAGCGGGCGCAGCGCGCTGGTATGCGCGCACGATCTGAATCACACCCTGCAGCAGGCCGATCGGGTTTGGTTGCTGCATGCCGGCCGGCTTGTGGCGCAGGGCGTCACGCGTGAAGTGATGGCGCCCGCGCTGCTGTCGCAGATTTATGAAGTGGATTTCCAGCTGCAATGGGTAGGGGACCAGCGTTGGATCATGACCCGCACGGCTTAATTAACCCAGTCGGCGGGGCGCAACGTAAACGGAAACTAAACATAGTGAATATAAATAGTCAGATAAGCATCGGCGAATATTGTGCGGTCTCTCATTTTCATACCGATTTTCTTGAAAAACGTCGATGACGTGCTACGCTTGATTCGGCAAAAATAAAACACGTAAGTAATTATTAAAAAATATAAGAAATTGATTTACATAATAAAATTATATTAATGATGACGGCACCTTCCTATCAGTTCTCCCACTGATGACAAGTCTCGTCTTAAGGTTTAGTTAAGCTTGCGGCCTTACATTGGCAGTTAATCCACGGAAACGATTCTTCTCTGGCGTTTAATATTCGTTAAACGAAAGGGATTTACAGTGTCATCAAAAGCAGTCCGATACGTTTGGGGTTAACTATGGATCAATTTTTACCTTTCTCTCGTCCAGCCATCGGCGACGAAGAAATCGCCGCGGTAGAGAAAGTGTTGCGTTCCGGTTGGATCACCACCGGCCCGCAAAATCAGCAACTGGAAAGCGACTTCTGTTCCACCTTCGGCTGTAAGCACGCCATCGCCGTCAGTTCCGCCACAGCAGGCATGCACATCACTTTGATGGCGCTGGGCGTGGGGCCCGGCGATGAAGTCATCACCCCTTCCCAAACCTGGGTTTCCACCCTCAACATGATCGAACTGCTGGGCGCTACGCCGGTGATGATCGACGTTGACCGTGAGACCTTGATGGTCAGTGCCGCCGACGTCGAGGCTGCCATCACCCCGAAAACCAAAGCGATTGTTCCGGTGCATTATGCCGGCGCCCCCCTGCAGATGGACGCTTTGCGCGCCGTGGCCGAACGCCATGGTCTGCCGTTAATCGAAGACGCCGCCCATGCGGTCGGCACGCGTTACAACGGCGAATGGGTCGGCGCGCGCGGCACGGCGATTTTCTCGTTCCACGCGATTAAGAACGTGACCTGCGCCGAAGGCGGCCTGATCGCCACCGACGACAATGCGCTGGCGGATCGCCTGCGTTGCCTGAAGTTCCACGGCCTGGCCGTCGATGCCTTCGATCGCCAGCAGCTTGGCCGCAAACCGCAGGCCGAAGTGGTGGAGCCGGGGTACAAATACAACTTGTCCGACATTCACGCGGCGATCGCCGTGGTGCAACTGTCGCGCTTCGCCGAGCTGAACGCGCGCCGTAAGGCGCTGGCGCAGCGCTACCTGAGCGCGCTGGAAGGCTCGCCGTTCCAGCCGTTGGGCGTGCCGGATTATCCGCATGACCACGCCTGGCACCTGTTTATGGTGCGCGTCGATGCCGAGCGCTGCGGCCTCGATCGCGACCAGCTGATGGAGCGCCTGAAAGAGGTTGGCATCGGCACCGGGCTGCATTTCCGTGCGGCGCACACCCAGAAATTCTACCGTGAGCGCTATCCGCAGCTGTCGTTGCCGAATACCGAATGGAACTCGGCGCGGCTGTGCACCTTACCGCTATTCCCTGATATGACCGACGCCGATGTGGATCGCGTGGTCAATGCCTTGTCTTCTGTTGTGGAGTCTTTACGTGTCTCGCGTTGAACCGATCAAAAAAGTGTCGATAGTCATCCCGGTATACAACGAGCAGGAAAGCCTGCCTGCGTTGCTGGAGCGCACTACCGCCGCCTGTAAGCAGTTATCCCAACCTTATGAAATCATTCTCGTCGACGATGGCAGCAGCGACAACTCCGCTGACATGCTGACCGCGGCGGCCGAAAAGCCGGACAGTCACGTGATTGCCGTCCTGCTTAACCGCAACTATGGCCAACATTCGGCGATCATGGCCGGTTTCAATCAGGTGACCGGCGATCTGGTGATTACCCTTGACGCCGATCTGCAGAACCCGCCGGAGGAAATCCCTCGGCTGGTCAGCGTGGCGGAAGAGGGCTATGACGTGGTGGGCACCGTGCGCGCCAACCGTCAGGACTCCTGGTTCCGCAAAAGCGCTTCGCGCGTAATCAACATGATGATTCAACGCGCCACCGGTAAATCGATGGGGGACTACGGCTGCATGCTGCGCGCCTACCGTCGTCATATCGTTGAGGCGATGCTGCACTGTCATGAGCGCAGCACCTTCATCCCGATCCTGGCGAATACCTTCGCCCGTCGCACGACCGAGATCGACGTGCGTCACGCCGAGCGCGAGTTCGGCGACTCCAAATACAGCCTGATGAAGCTGATCAACCTGATGTATGACCTGATCACCTGTCTGACCACTACGCCGCTGCGTTTGCTCAGCGTGGTCGGCAGCATCGTGGCGCTGTCCGGGTTCGTGTTGGCGCTGGTGCTGATCGCGCTGCGTCTGCTGCTCGGTCCTGAATGGGCCGCCGGCGGCGTGTTCACGCTTTTCGCCGTCCTGTTCACCTTTATCGGCGCCCAGTTTGTCGGCATGGGGCTGCTGGGTGAATACATCGGCCGCATCTATACCGACGTGCGCGCACGTCCTCGCTATTTTGTTCAGAAAGTGGTCGGCGTACAGCAAGACCACAATACTCAGGAAGAAGAATGATGAAAGCTATTGTATTTGCTTACCATGATATTGGCTGCGCAGGTCTGAAAGCGCTGACTGAGGCGGGTTATGACGTGCAGGCTGTGTTCACGCACACCGACGACCCAGGTGAGAACAACTTCTTCTCCTCCGTGGCCCGTTTGGGCGCCGAATTGGATCTGCCGGTCTATGCGCCGGAAGACGTGAACCACCCGCTGTGGGTTGATCGCATTCGCGAACTGCAGCCGGACGTGATCTTCTCGTTCTACTACCGTCACATGCTGAGCGACGAGATCTTGTCGCTGGCCCCGTTGGGCGGTTTCAACCTGCATGGTTCGCTGCTGCCGCGCTACCGTGGCCGCGCGCCGGTGAACTGGGCGTTGGTGAATGGCGAAACCGAAACCGGCGCCACCCTGCACAAAATGGTGAAACGCCCTGACGCCGGCGACATTGTGGGCCAGCAGAAAGTGGCTATCGCCGACAACGACACCGCGCTGACGCTGCACAAAAAAGTGCTGGAAGCCGCGCAGGCCGTGTTGAAAGAGCAGCTGCCGAAGCTGAAGAACGGCACCGCCACTTTTACCAAGCAGGATGAGTCTCAGGCCAGCTACTTCGGGCGCCGCACCGCGGCGGACGGCGAGATCTTGTGGCACAAATCCGCCAAAGAGATCAACAACCTGGTGCGCGCCGTCACTGAACCGTACCCGGGGGCATTCAGCTACCTCGGCCAGCGCAAGCTGATCGTCTGGCGTTCCCGCGTGCTGGATACCCAACACGATAAACAACCGGGCACCGTGCTGAGCACCGCCCCGCTGGTCATCGCCTGTGGCGAAGGCGCGCTGGAAATCGTCGCCGGGCAGAACGAAAGTGGCCTGTACGTGCAGGGCAGCCGCCTGGCGCAGGAAATGGGCATCGTCACCGACGTGCGTCTGGCCGCCAAGCCTAACGCCGTGATGAAACGCCGCACTCGCGTGCTGATCCTCGGGGTCAACGGTTTCATCGGCAACCACCTGACCGAGCGTCTGCTGCGCGACGATCGTTACGACATCTACGGTCTGGATATCGGCTCTGACGCCATCAGCCGTTTCCTCGACAACCCGCGTTTCCACTTCGTGGAAGGCGACATCAGCATCCACTCCGAGTGGATCGAGTATCACATCAAGAAATGCGACGTGGTGCTGCCGCTGGTGGCGATCGCGACGCCGATCGAATACACCCGTAACCCGCTGCGCGTGTTCGAGCTGGATTTCGAAGAGAACCTGAAGATCGTTCGCGACTGCGTGAAATACAACAAGCGCATCATCTTCCCGTCCACCTCAGAAGTGTACGGCATGTGCGACGACAAAGAGTTCGACGAAGACCATTCGCGCCTGATCGTCGGGCCAATCAACAAACAGCGCTGGATCTACTCGGTCTCCAAACAGCTGCTGGATCGGGTGATCTGGGCTTACGGCGCTAAAGAAGGCCTGAAGTTCACGCTGTTCCGTCCATTCAACTGGATGGGGCCGCGCCTGGATAACCTGGACGCCGCGCGTATCGGCTCTTCCCGTGCCATCACCCAGCTGATCCTCAACCTGGTGGAAGGTTCGCCGATCAAACTGATGGACGGCGGCGCGCAGAAACGTTGCTTCACCGACATCAACGACGGCATCGAAGCGCTGTTCCGCATCATCGAGAACCGCGACGGCCTGTGCGACGGCCAGATCGTCAACATCGGCAACCCGACCAACGAAGCGAGCATCCGCGAGCTGGCGGAAATGCTGCTGGAAAGCTTCAACAACCACCCGCTGCGCGACCGCTTCCCGCCGTTTGCCGGCTTCAAGGACGTGGAGAGCAGCAGCTACTACGGTAAAGGTTACCAGGACGTCGAGCACCGCACGCCGAGCATCAAGAACGCGCGCCGCCTGCTGGGCTGGCAGCCGACCATCGAGATGAAGCAAACCGTCGCCGATACGCTGGACTACTTCCTGCGCACTACCGTTCAGGAAGGGAACGATGCATGAAGAAAGTCGGTCTGCGGGTTGATGTAGATACCTTCAGCGGCACCCGTGAAGGGGTGCCGCAGTTGCTGGACCTGTTCGAAAAGTACGACATTCAGGCCAGCTTCTTCTTCAGCGTGGGACCGGACAACATGGGGCGCCATCTTTGGCGCCTTTTGCGTCCGAAATTTCTGTGGAAAATGCTGCGATCGAACGCCGCTTCGCTGTACGGCCTGGATATTCTGCTGGCCGGCACCGCGTGGCCGGGGCGCAACATTTCACGCGCGCTGGGGCCGCTGATGAAGCGCACCGCCGAAGCCGGCCATGAAGTCGGGCTGCACGCCTGGGATCACCAGGGGTGGCAGGCCAAGGTCGGCAAGTGGAGCGAGGCGCAGCTGACCGAACAAGTGCAGCGGGGCGTCGATGCCCTGAGCGCCAGCACCGGCCAGCCGGTGAAATGCTCCGCCGTGGCGGGCTGGCGTGCCGATACGCGCGTGCTGGAGGTCAAGCAACGCTTCGGCTTCCATTACAACAGCGATTGCCGCGGCACCCATCCGTTCCGTCCGGTGCTGAGCGACGGGCGTCACGGCACGGTGCAGATCCCGGTGACGTTGCCGACCTTCGACGAAGTGATCGGCAGCGAAGTCAGCATGGCCGACTTCAACGACTACATTCTGCGCGCCATCGAGAACGATCGCGGCGTGCCGGTGTACACCATTCACACCGAAGTGGAAGGCATGTCGCAAGCGGCGATGTTCGAACAGTTATTGCAACGCGCACGGCAGCAGGGCATCGAATTCTGCCCGCTGAGCGCGCTGTTACCACAAGATTTGGCGTCACTGCCGTTGGGCCGCATCAAGCGTGCTCCTTTCCCCGGCCGCGAAGGTTGGCTGGGCTGTCAAACCGATGTGAAGGACGTTACATGAAGGCGCTAAAAGGATCCTGGGCCATTCTGCTGGCCGTTTTTTTTGCTCTGGTTTACCTGATCCCGCTTAACGGCCGCCTGCTGTGGCAGCCGGACGAGACGCGTTATGCCGAGATCAGCCGTGAAATGCTGCAGCGCGGCGATTGGGTTGTGCCGCACCTGCTGGGGCTGCGCTACTTCGAAAAGCCGGTGGCGGGTTACTGGTTCAATAACATCAGCCAGTGGCTGTTCGGCGAAAACAACTTTGCGGTGCGCTTCGGCTCGGTGTTCAGCACCGGCATGACCGCACTGCTGGTGTTCGCGCTGGCGATGCTGATGTGGCGCAATGCGCGCCGCGCTAGCCTGGCGGCGCTGATATTCCTGTCGATGGTGCTGGTGTTCAGCATCGGCACCTACAGCGTGCTGGATCCGATGATCTCGCTGTGGCTGGCGGCGGCGATGGTCAGCTACTACCTGACGCTGAAAGCCACCTCGGTCAAAGGCAAGCTGGGCGCCTACGCGCTATTGGGCTTGGCCTGCGGTATGGGCTTTATGACCAAGGGCTTCCTGGCGCTGGCGGTGCCGGTGATCGCGGTGATCCCGATCGTCATCCAGCAACGTCGCATCAAGGATCTGCTGTGCTACGGCCCGGTGGCGATCGTGACCGCTACGTTGCTCAGCCTGCCGTGGGCGCTGGCGATCGCGCAACGCGAACCCGATTTCTGGAATTACTTCTTCTGGGTCGAACATATTCAGCGTTTCGCCGAAGATAACGCCCAGCACAAGGCGCCGTTCTGGTATTACCTGCCGATCCTGCTGGCGGCGGTGCTGCCGTGGCTTGCGCTGCTGCCCGGTGCGCTGCTCAAGGGCTGGCGCGAACGCGTACAGCGCCCGGAGCTGTTCTTCCTGCTGAGCTGGGCGATGATGCCGCTGATCTTCTTCAGCATCGCCAAAGGCAAGCTGCCGACCTACATTCTGCCGTGCATGGCGCCGCTGGCGCTGCTGATGACCGCCTATGCGGAAGACTACGCCGCCACCCTGCGCGCCAGACTGTTCAAGGCCAATGCCTGGCTGAACGGCCTGTTCGGGCTGATCGGCATCGTGGCACTGGTGGTGTTGAGCTCCGGCCTGCTGCCGAAAGCCCATCTGTTTACCGCGCAAGAGTGGCCGAAGGTGGTGCTCGGCCTGATCGCCTTCGGCGGCTGGCTCCTGTTCGCGCTGGTTTCCGCACGCGATAACGGCCGTCAATGGCGCTGGGCGGCGGCCTGCCCGGTATTGCTGTGCCTGGTGATCGGCTACGCCATCCCGCAACAGGTGACCGATTCCAAGCTGCCGCAGAACTTCGCGCGCGCCACGATGGCCGAGCTGGGCGACAGCCGTTACGTGCTGACCGACAGCGTCGGGGTAGCGGCCGGTTTGGCCTGGGAACTGAAGCGTAGCGACGTGCTGATGTACAGCCAGAAAGGCGAGGTAGCTTATGGTCTGGAGTATCCGGACGCCAAAGGCCACCTGATCAGCGACGCCGACTTCCCGCAGTGGCTGGCGCAGGCGCGCAAGCAGGGGAATGTGTCGCTGGTGTTGCAGCTCTCCCGCGGCGAAGCGCTGCCGCAGGAACTGCCTGCCGCAGATAAGGTGGATCGCATGAACCGTCTGGTGCTGATGTGGTATAAACAGCAACCATGATCGGTTTTCTGTTGGTGATAGTGGTCAGTCTGCTCACCTGTGGTGGGCAGCTGTGCCAGAAGCAGGCGGCGCACTGCTGGGAACGGGCGGACAAGGCGCGGCTGAAGCAGACGCTGCGTTGGCTGGCGCTGGCGGTGCTGCTGCTGGGGCTGGGCATGGCGGTGTGGCTCAATGTGCTGCAACGCCTGCCGCTCAGCCTGGCTTACCCGATGCTCAGCCTGAACTTCGTGATGGTGACGCTGGCGGCGCGCTGGCTGTTTCATGAGCCGACGACCGTGCGCCACTGGTGTGGCGTAGCGTCGATTATGTTGGGGATCCTGCTGATGAGCGTGCATTCATGAGGGGCTATGCCTGGGGCGCCGCCAGCGTACTGCTGGTGACGCTGGCGCAGTTGCTGATGAAGTGGGGCATGGTGCAAATCCCGCTGATGTCGTTCGCCGACGTCTCGTTGGCGTTGATCGGCGACTACTGGCTGCCGCTTCTGGCGGTGGGCGGCGGCATCTTCGGTTATGCGCTGTCGATGCTGTGTTGGTTCTTTGCGCTGCGCCACCTGCCGTTAAACCGCGCTTATCCTCTGCTAAGCGTCAGCTACGCGCTGGTCTATCTGGCGGCGGTGATCCTGCCGTGGTTTAACGAATCCGCTACGCTGCTGAAAACGTTGGGCACGCTGTTTATTCTGTTCGGCGTCTGGCTGATTAACAGCAAATCCGAGACCAAATCGCCGCAATAGGGCCAAAACCGGCGATCCTGCTATTATCTCCCTCATGGCGCTTGCCTTTTTCCCCGTGCGGGAGATAAATTAACGCAAAATAGCGCTTTCCTTACGTGGTGCCGGCTTTGCCTCGCAGGCAGTGTAGTGGTGTACCGAATGGCATAATGCGGCAACGTGTTCAATGAAGGGATATTATGCGGATGCGTGTGTGGTTTTTATTAGCCAGTTTAATCCTCGCCGGTTGCAGCAGCCATGCGCCGCCACCCAGCGGCCGCCTGGCGGATTCTATCGTGGTGGTGGCTCAGCTCAATGAACAACTGCGCCAGTGGTACGGCACGCCATACCGTTACGGCGGCCTGGATCGCGGCGGCGTCGATTGCTCCGGCTTTGTTTACCGCACGTTCCGCGATCGCTTCGATATGCAGCTGCCCCGTTCGACCGAAGAGCAAACCTCGCTGGGCACCAAGGTCTCGCGCGACGAACTGATGCCGGGCGATCTGGTGTTTTTCAAAACCGGCGGCGGTGAGAACGGTCTGCACGTCGGCATTTACGATACCAACGACCAATTTATCCACGCTTCGACCAGCCGCGGGGTGATCCGCTCCTCGCTCGATAACGTTTACTGGAAACGGGTGTACTGGCAGGCGCGGCGCATTTAGCCTTAACCCGTTGATTTGGTGTATCATGGCGGCATCACGTGTTTTGAACGGTGCCTGCCATGAACAGTTTGCGTTTACTGATCTCCGACTCCTACGATCCCTGGTTCAACCTGGCGGTGGAAGAGTGCATCTTCCGCGAAATGACCACGCAAAAAATCCTCTTCCTGTGGCGCAATGCCGAAACGGTGGTGATCGGCCAGTCGCAGAACCCCTGGAAAGAGTGCAACACCCGGCGTATGGAACAGGATGGCATTCGGCTGGCGCGGCGCAGCAGCGGCGGCGGGGCGGTATTCCACGATTTGGGCAACACCTGCTTCACCTTTATGGCCGGCAAGCCGGGGTACGATAAAAGCGTCTCTACGAACATCATTCTGCAAGCGCTGCGGCAGTTGGGCGTAACGGCCGACGCATCGGGGCGCAATGACCTGGTGATGGAAACCGCCGACGGGCCGCGCAAAATATCCGGCTCCGCCTATCGCGAAACGCAGGATCGCGGTTTCCACCACGGCACGCTGTTGCTGAATGCCGATCTGGAGCGGCTGGCGGACTACCTCAATCCGGATCCCAAAAAACTGCAGGCCAAGGGCATCACCTCGGTGCGTTCACGCGTCGCCAACCTGGCGGAGTTTTTGCCGGGCATCAGCCATGAGCAGGTGTGTGAGGCGATCGTGCAGGCCTTCTTCGCCCACTATGGCGAGACGGCCGAGCCGGAGATCATTTCGCCGGATGTATTCCCCGATCTGCCCGATTTTGCCGCGCAGTTCGCCAAACAGAGCAGTTGGGAATGGAATTTCGGCAAGGCGCCGGCGTTCAGCCATCTGCTAAATGAACGCTTCGTCTGGGGCGGCGTGGACCTGTTCTTCGATGTCGAGAAGGGGACAATTGTTCGTGCGCAGGTATTCACCGACAGCCTGAATCCGGCTCCGCTACAGCGGTTGGCGGACATGCTGGTGGGCTGCGCGTACCGCAGTGAGCCCGTCGCCGCCTGCTGCGACCGCCTGGTGGCGGCCTATCCGCAACAGGCGGCTGAATTGACCGAGCTGCGGCAATGGCTGAGCGATACCATCCGCTAGCCGGGCGGTCTGGCTGCGAGGGGATGAGCGTGCTCATCCCTTTTTTTATCGCTGAAAGCGACGTTTCGCTGGGCGTAGCGCAGATTTTCTGAAAATCAAGGTGGGCATTTTTTCAGGTTTTCAATGCTGCGAATAACGGGCGGAATTGATGCGTTATTAAATTTAATCAGTCATCGTTAACGGCCGGAAAAATTGGCGTTAAGTCAGAAAGATTATTTTACTTTATTTAGGATTTTTCTTAATTAAAACAAAGGAGATAAGTCAAATTTGACCTCAAATCCATTCCACTTAAGCCAAATATCTTTTCGCATCACGCGCCGAACGAGAAAACTGGCATAAGTGCGGCTGCTTTTCTTTGCGCCGTTCGCGATTGTCGTATAGCTTTAATCTATCAATTAAATGATATTTTACGAGCATTTGCATTGATATTTCCGATTAATCCCAGAAGGATTGATCGATAAAATATATTGATATACGATGATACGCTAGCCATTCATCCTGTGGCATTAAAATGAACATCCAACTCGAAGCTGACTTTATTAGTAGCTATGTTTTTCAACCTGTTTACTCAATGGAGGGCGGGCTGTTGGCGGTGGAAATGTTGAGCCGTTTCAACAGTCTCGACGGTGATTTAGCCATGCCGGCCGAAATTGGGATTAATTTATTGGCGCCTGAACAAAGGATTGAGTTATTTAATGAGCAATTGAGACTGGCGGAGCAGCATGCTGCCTGGTTTACCGGTAACAGCGTGCAGTTGACCATCAATATCGAAGAAACCATCGTCGAGCTTATTCTTTCCGATCCGGCCTTGTGCCAGAGGATCCGGCAATATCCTTTTATTGCATTTGAAATGAGTGAGAGTTTTCCGAATCTTTCTGCCGGAAAGAACAATACGAGCGTGCGGCGATTAAGCGAATTGTTTACGCTGTGGCTCGATGATTTCGGTTCCGGTAAAGCCACGCTGACCGCGTTGTACGATGGTTTGTTTGACTACGTAAAGATAGACAAGCGTTTTTACTGGCAGCTGTTTACCCATCAGGGGTATGACGTGGTCATCGACTCGTTGTTAAAGAATATCAACCTGTTGTGTAAAGGCGTGATCGTCGGAGGAATAGAGAAAAAAGAGTACTTTAATAAACTCAGATACGCCGGTGTTTTAGGCCTGCAAGGTTTTTTATGGCCCAGCGTTGGTGTGGATAATCTGCAAGCTTTGCTGGCGATGCCCAGCGAGTTTAATAATTAAGAAGTGATACAAAAAAACTACACACAATGAGGTAAATAAGCGACGGGGTGATGTTTAGCGTGATTCAGTCGCCGTTATTCCCCCACGTTTTGCTGATAACCGCGTTTGTCAGCCGACGTTCAGCGCGTTTCCTCACGCGAAACCTCCCGCATCCGTTCTGGTGACAGGCGGATGCGTTCTCCCTGCATTCCTTCGGTGTTAATCCTCCCGTTCAGGCTCTACACTACGCTGAAACGGAGGGCCTATGCCGCAATTCGATAACGCTTACTACCAACAATTACCCGGTTTCTACACCGCCCTGAACCCGACGCCGCTTAAGGATGCGCGCCTGCTGTACCACAGTGAGCCGCTGGCGCGCGAGCTGGGGCTGGATGACAGTTGGTTTACTCAGGATAAAACCCCGATTTGGGCGGGGGAAACGCTGCTGCCGGGCATGCAGCCGTTGGCACAGGTGTACAGTGGCCACCAGTTCGGCGTCTGGGCCGGGCAACTGGGCGATGGGCGCGGCATTTTGCTGGGCGAACAAGTCCTGGCGGACGGCAGTCACCGTGACTGGCACCTGAAGGGCGCCGGGCTGACGCCGTATTCACGCATGGGGGATGGCCGCGCGGTGCTGCGTTCGGTTGTCCGCGAGTTTCTGGCCTCTGAGGCGTTGCACCATCTGGGGATCCCCACCACGCGTGCGTTAACTATTGTCACCAGTCAACAACCGGTATACCGCGAGCAGCCGGAACGCGGCGCGATGCTGCTGCGGGTGGCGGAAAGCCATGTGCGCTTCGGCCACTTCGAACACTTTTATTACCGCAAACAGCCGGAGCAGGTGCGGCAGCTGGCGGATTTCGTCATCGCCCGTCACTGGCCGCAGTTGCAGGATCAGGCCGATCGTTACCTGTTGTGGTTTACCGACGTGGTCGAACGCACGGCGCGCCTGATCGCCCATTGGCAAACCGTCGGATTCGCCCACGGCGTGATGAACACCGACAACATGTCGATTCTCGGCATCACCATCGATTACGGCCCTTACGGCTTCCTCGATGACTATCAGCCCGGCTACATCTGTAACCATTCCGACCATCAAGGGCGTTACGCCTTTGATAATCAGCCGGCGGTGGCGTTATGGAACCTGCATCGCCTGGCGCAAACCTTGTCGGGGCTGATGACTGCCGAACAGCTGCAGCAGGCGTTGGCGGCGTATGAACCGGCGTTGATGCGCGCCTATGGCGAACAGATGCGCGCCAAACTGGGCTTCTTCACGCCGACGGCGCAGGATAACGACGTGCTGACCGGCCTGTTGAGCCTGATGGCCCAGGAAGGGCGGGACTATACCCGCACGTTCCGCCTGTTGAGCGAAACCGAACAGCAACAGGCGCAGTCGCCGCTGCGCGATGAGTTTATCGACCGCGCGGCCTTCGACGCCTGGTATCAGCAATATCGTCAGCGTTTGCTGCAGGAGCAGGTCAGCGACGCGGAGCGGCAACGGGCGATGAAGGCGGTGAACCCGCGGCTGATCCTGCGCAACTACCTGGCCCAGCAAGCGATTGAGGATGCGGAGAAAGACGACGTCGGCCGTTTGCAGCGGTTGCATCAGGCCTTGCTGCGGCCGTTCGACGATGCGCCGGAGTATGACGATCTCGCCGCGCTGCCGCCGGACTGGGGCAAACATCTGGAGATTTCCTGCTCCAGCTGAGATGAAAAAAGGGCGCCTCATGGCGTAATGCTGGTCAGTTAGCGTTTTTATGCAGGCGTTCGTGAAATTTTCGGTCGATAAAAGTGAGATGCCTCATGTGGCTCACGCACCTCGACCGAGCCAGGGGCCGAAGGCGCGGCCCCTGGCAACCCGCGCCTTTGCCCTGTCAGACGGTTGGCTTTGCCAACTGCCCTCTCTCCGCCATAGCGCATTGAGGCCGGTTGCGACAGGCGTCCCTGCCTGTCTCACCTGAAACCGCCGTCCATGGCGGTTTCTCCTAATGCGCTATGCCTGCGTTCGGCGTCTTCAAGGGCGCCCAACACCGCGCTCATCTCCAACTTCTCTACCACAACCTCATAAGCGACAGATTTCCCGATAGCAGCCAGCTCAGGTGTTGACCTTGGGCGCGCATCACCGGCTGCCGAGCAAGACGGCGTTGTCAGGGGCAACCGGCCAGGGAAGGCCGGTTGAGGCGAGACTAACAGGGACGTTTGTCGCAGCCGACCCGCCCGACAACGCAGACGCGGCGAGGGTATCCGCATAGCGGACAGACGGTGTTAAGCAAAGGCGCGGGTGGAGGGGCCGCGCCATCGGCCCCTCCAATTGCCGTTCATGTTGGCCACAGAGAAATGCGGGACATTTACGGCAATTCCCCTGCACAGAACGCCCAGAGGCTGGATAAAAAAATGCCACTCAGGATTAACTGAGCGGCATTACGCCTCATGGCGCCCTTGAACGTTTCATTGGCGCAGATAGACCTGCGGCAACGACACTTCGGGATGATGAATCACGCCGAGATCGGCCTGGTACCAGCGGGTGAGGATTTCCGTCTGCAACACTTCCTGCGGTGTGCCGCTCGCCACCAGGCGCCCCTGATGCAACAGCAGGATGCGGTCGGCGTACAGCGCCGCCAGATTGAGATCGTGCAGCACACAGCAGACGCCCAGCGGCTGTTGGCGCGTCAACGAGCGCAGCAGGCGCAGGGTATGCTGCTGGTGGTAAAGATCCAACGCCGAAGTCGGCTCGTCGAGGAACAGCCAGGCGGGGGACGGCTGCGGCTGCCACAGCTGTGCCAATACCCGCGCCAGTTGCACCCGCTGCTGTTCGCCGCCGGACAGCTGACGATAGTCGCGCTGCGCCAGCGCCAGGCAATCGGTCTGCGCCATAACCTGTTGGATCGCCTGGTGCTCGTCGCGTTTGCCGTGCGGCGCGCGTCCCATGCTGACCACTTCTTCCACGCTGAAGGGGAACGCCAGATCGCTGTATTGACGCATCACGGCTCGGACTTTGGCCAACTGCTGCGGCGCCCAGTGTTCCAGCGGGCGGCCAAGCAGCCGGCATTCGCCACAGTCCGGCGTCAAATAGCCGGTCAGCAAACGCAGCAGCGTCGATTTGCCGGCGCCGTTAGGGCCGATAATCGCCACCATTTCACCGCCGGCGAGGCTGAGCGAAACATCGTTGATCAAGCGGCGCGTACCGAGGCTGTAGCGCAACTCCCGGGCCGTGAGGTTGGCGGCGTTATCCACTGGTTCGCTCCCGCTGGCGCATCACCAGCCACAAGAAGTAAGGGCCGCCGATCAGGCTGGTCATCAATCCCACCGGCATTTCGGCCGGCGCCACCAGCGTGCGCGCCAGCGTGTCGCTGACCAGTAGCAGGCAGGCGCCGCCCAGAGCAGAGCAGGGCAGCAGCCAGCGGTGATCCCCGCCGAGGCGCATGCGCACCAGATGCGGCACCACCAGACCGACGAAGCCGATCACGCCGCTCATCGCCACCGCCGCGCCGATCAACAGGGCGCTCAACAGCAGCAGCTGCAGCTTGGCGCGCTGAACGTTCACCCCGAGGTAGTGTGCCTCTTCGTCCCCCAGCTGTAACAGGTTCAGACGACGCGCCTGCAGCAGCGTCAGCAGTGCCGTGGGCAGGATCAGCGAGGCGGAAACGGCCAGCGTCGGCCATTGCGACTGGCTGAGGCTGCCCATCATCCACAGCGAGAATTGGCGCAGCTGTTGATCGCTGCTGATGTAGGAGAGCACGCCGATGGCAGCCATACACAGGGCGTTGATCGCGATGCCCGCCAGCAGCAGCCGCGACAGATTGCCGTGCCCGCTGCGGCTGATGCCGTAGATCAACAGTGATACCAGCAGGCTGCCGAGGAACGCCGCCAGCATGTGGCCATACAACGCGATCGTCACCGGCAACGCCAGCGGCATCACGATGAACAGCGCGACAAACAGCGCGCCGCCGCTGCTGATGCCCAGCAGGCTCGGATCCGCCAGCGGATTGCGGAACAGCCCCTGCATCACCGCGCCGGATACCGCCAGCGCACAGCCGATCACCACCGCCAACAGCACGCGCGGCAGACGAATGTTCAGCCAGATGTGCCAGGCGGCGTCGCTGAAGGGTTCGCGCCACAGGGTGCCAAACGACAGCGTGAGCGCGCCCAGGTTAGCGGCGACCAGCGCCAGCAGCGTCAGCAGCACCAGCAGGCCGATGATGGCTAACTGAGGCGAGGTGCGACAGCGCATTACTTTTGCTCCGCCGCGTGGCGCAGTTTGGCCAGCGCCGCCGGCGTTTCCAGACCGAAGCCCAGCAGCGCCATGTCATCGACGATCAGCACGCGACGCTGCTTGCCTGCCGGCGTCAACGCCAGACCCGGCAACGTCCACAGTTGCTGTTCGCCGCCGAGGGTGCGTACGCCGTCGGTGGTGACCAGCAACAGGTCCGGCGCGCTGGCGATGACGCCTTCCTGCGACAGCGGACGGTAGCGGTCAAAACCCTGCATGGCGTTTTTCAGTCCGGCGGCGGCGATCACCGCGTCGGCGGCGGTGTGTTGCCCGGCCGCCATCGGCGTAATGCCGCCGTGGCTCATCACAAACAGCACCTTGACCGGCAGCGGAGTGGTATCGACCGCCGCCAGCTGCTGTTGATAGCGCTCGCTCAACTGCTTGCCTTGCTCATCACGCTGCAGCGCGGCGGCGATCGCGGCGATTTTTTGCGGCACCGCCTGCAGGGTGGTGTCACCCGGCACGCTGACGACCTTGACGCCGCTGTCCGCCAGTTGTTTGAGCACCAGCGCCGGCTGCGCCAGCTCGGTCGTCAGCACCAGCGTCGGTTTCAGCGCCAGAATGCCTTCGGCGTTCAGCTGGCGCATGTAGCCGACGTCCGGCAGCTTTTTCACCGCTTCCGGATGCAGGCTGGTGCTGTCGCGGGCGATCACGTCGTCGCCGGCGCCGAGCGCAAAGGCGATTTCCGTCACGTCGCCGCCGATCGAGACGATGCGCTGCGCGGCGGCGGCGGTGAGCGGCAGCGTCAGCGTCACCATCAACGCCAGGCGGCGGATCAAGGAGGATTTCATGCGGCGATGTCCTTGGCGGCGAGCGCGGCGACCTGCTCGCGCCACTGGGTTTGTTCCGGTTGGCCTTCGGTGCGCTGGCCATACAGCTGCGCGATCTGCGTGCCATCTGCGGCGAACAGCTCCAGGCTGGTGACGATGCCGTCTTTGGTCGGTTTGCGGGTGATCCAGCTTTCGGCGATGGCGTTTTCAATCAGGTGCAGCGTGAAGCGGCGGTTGAACACGTTGATCCAGCCTTCCTGCGGCATCAAGCGTTCGATCTGGCCGGTGAAGATCTGCACGCAGCCACGGTTGCCGACGAAGATCATGATCTCATTTTGCTGTTGCTGCGCTGTCTCCAGCAGTTGCGACAGCGCGCTGTTGTCCACCTGATAGGCCAGATCGTCGCCGACGGCGCGGAAGGCCTGCTGGCGCGTCAGCTTATTGCGGCTCAGCAGCTGGAAGAACTGGTGCACGTCGGTCATCGCGCGCCATTCAGCGTCGATTTTGGCCTGATCCTGCGTGGCTTCATCGGAGGTGGCCGCCTCGGCGGGCTGCAGCGCCAGCGCCGGGTTTTCTTCGCTCAGGTGGCGTTCCACCAGCGCCATCCAGGCCGGCAGATCGGTTTCCTCGGTGGTGTAGACCTTGTGCAGCGCATCGCCCTGCGGGTCAAAGAACTGAATGCTGTGGCGCACGCCGCGCTTGTTGGTTTCGCTCATGGCGAAGACGCTGGTCCAGTGGTTGAGGAACAGGCGCAGATCCAGCTCGCGCGGGTTGAGGATCAGCCCGGCGTGGCCGTTGAGGTGCTGGTTGCGGTAGCGGCCCATCTGCTCATGCACCGCATAGCTGTTGCGGGTGATGGACTTGGTGACGCCCACTTGCTCGAGTTCGGTCAGCAATGTGCGGGCGTCGGCCTGCAGGCGGCGTGCGTCGTGGCCAACGCGGGCGTGCGTCAGCTCCGCTTCGCTGACGCCAAGGATCGCCGCCAGATCGCGGGCGTATTTGCCGGGATGGTCGATTTTAGCCTGTTGGTAACGTTCGTACAGGGTGTTGCTCATGCGGGATTCTCCTGCGCTGTGATGCGAATGGCGGACACACCGGATGTCCGCCAGATAGTCAAATGATCACCACTGGTAGCTGACCAGCAGTTTGGCGTTGCGGCCATCCTGCGGGACGCCCTGCGGCGAGTAATATTCTTTGTCGAAGGCGTTGCCCAGCACCACGGTGGTGGTGACGCCCTGCAGACGGTCGCGGCCTTTGTAGCTCAGATAGAAGTCGTTAACCCCGTAGCCGCCTTGCTCCGGCGTCCCCGTCTGCACGCGGGTGGCGCGTTCGGCGAAGGTGGCGACCCAACCGGCGGACAGACCGGTTTCGCCCAGCGGCACATCCAGCGAGCTGGTGACGGTGTCCGGATTGATGCTGCTCAACCAGTCACCGGTCGCTTCATTTTTGCCGCGGGTGCGGTTATAAGCCAAATCCCAGCCGAACCAAGAGGTTTTATAGCTGAGCGTAGCGTCCCATCCCCAGATTTTTGCGCGATCGATATTGGTCGAGAAGGTGGTGCAACTGATGCAGTAAGGGCCGCGCGGGCCGCGTCCCAGCTCCATGGTGACGTCGGTTGTGATGTAATCCTTGGCTTTGGTATCGAAATAGCTCGCTTTGAACTGCAAGCTATCATCGGCGAGCAGCAGATCGTCGAAACGCAGGCCAAATCCGTACTCTTGAGTTTCATTGGTTTCCGGTTTCAAATTAGGGTTCGGCACCCAATAGTTGGTGATGGTGGTAGGCCCCATTGGGATGGAGAAGTGTTTGGAGTCGTTGTACATCTCACCCATCGTCGGTGCGCGGAACGCCTGAGAATAGGAGCCGAACAGCATCAGCCAGTCGGTGGGGGTAATGCTGACTGCGCCGCGTGAGGACCATTTGTTCGCATCCACATCGGCATAGCCGTCACTTGAGCCCTTGTAATTGTCATAGCGGGTGCCGGCGAGCAGGGTGACGGGCAGATCGCGCAGCGTGATTTCGTCCTGCAGCCAGCCTGAAGCGAAGTTGATTTTTGCGTGCGGGAAACTTTCGGTCGCTCCGCCCGGCGTTTGCTCCTGTTTGTAAGCCTCGGTGCCGTAGGTCAACAGGTGCGAAGCGAAAGTATCTGCAAACAGGCGTGTGCGGTTTTCGAGTTTGGCGCCTTTAGTGGTTTGTTTGCGCGCTTCATCTTCGCTGCCGCTGGCGTGCGCGTTAATTTTCACGTCCGAGTAATACACTTTCGCTTCAGCATCCAGCCAATCCTGGCCGACCGGCTTCAGTTTGTAACTCAGAGCCGCGTCGCGTTGGATCGTCGAACGATCGGTCATTAAGTTTCCAGCGGAGCTGGCTGGCGTTTGTGGGTTTTTCGGCTCTTGGGCGCTGTTGTTGTAGTAACGAAGGTTGCCGCCCAGCGACTGGTTGTCGTCGATCTTCCAGGTGCCTTTGGCCAGCACGTTGTTGATGGTTTCGTCGTTGGGGGCATCGAAGCCATTGCCCTGGCGCAGATTGCCGACGTCGCGGGTGCCGAACGACAGCAGGCCGTCGAGGTTATCGGTCTTGCCGTAGGCGCTGGCGCCCATGCCCAAGCTGTGATCGCCGCTGCCGGCGGTGCCGTAGACGCGGAACCCGCTGTCGTGGCCTGGCAACAGCAGGTCGGCGGCGTCGACAGTTTCATAAGACACTACGCCACCCAACGCGCCGCTGCCGTACAGCAGGGCAGAAGGGCCGCGCACGATTTCGATGCGCTTCACCAACGCAGGATCTAAAAATGTGCCGTTAATATGGCCGGTATCGGTGCCCTGGCGGATGCCGTCGACCAGCGTCAGCACGCCGCGTCGGTCGTAACCGCGCATCATGAGATCCTGCCCATTGCTGCGGCCGGAGCCCGTGACGGTGATGCCCGGCACGCGGCGCAGCATATCGGCAGCGGTCCCCGCAGTTTGGCTTTCCGGCGAACTGCCTTCGATGACCGTCACCATCATCGGCGCTTCAAAGCTGCTGCGCTGATTGCCGGTGGCGACCACGGTCATGGTTTCGTCAGCGGCTTTGGCTTTTTTGGCCGGCGTCGCGGGGGAAGAAGAGGGTGTCGTGCTGGTGTTTTGTGCCAAGGCCACCGTAGGCAGAGCGCAGGCAATCGCCAGACTCAACGCGGAAAAACGCAGCCGGGTGGAAAATGTCAGAGGCATGGTGCAACTCTCCGTATGTAATGAAACATATCAATAGATTTGCTGGCTGCCTGGATCACAAGATCGGGGTGGCTGGCGTTTGAGGATTCTGTGGTTATTTGGTCAGGATCAATTTCCCTGCCTTGGTCTGCCGCAGTTGATAGCGCTGGCCCTGATGGGTAATGAACGCGATGCCGTCGGCGCCGAGCAGCTGTGCGCTGTCGTAGCTGGGCGGCGCGTTTGCGCTGTGCTCGGTCGGGGCCGCGGCGGCGGGAGTTGGCGTGTTGGCAGTATCCATCATCTTTGTGCTTATAAAACAGACCATTAAATGGTAATTAATATCAAATTGAGAATCATTATCATGTGATGGAAAGGTTACATCAAGGAAAATTTTCTTACCGATGGAACCTTTTTGCCGAACGGACATCCGGCGACGGGCCGAACGCGCTCGGCCCGTAAAAAAGAGGGGATTATTTCAGCAGGGTTTCGATACGGTCGAACAGACGCTCAGGTTTGGTGATCGGCGCAAAGCGCGTGACACGTTGACCATCGGCGGTGAGCAGGAATTTGGTGAAATTCCATTTGATGCGGCGGCTGCCCAGAATGCCGGGCGCCAGGCGTTTCAGTTCGTTGAACAGCGGATGGGCGCCGGGGCCGTTGACCTCTATTTTGTTGAACAGCGGGAAACTGACGCCGTAGTTGAGGCTGCAAAAATTGGCGATCTCAAGCGGACTGCCCGGCTCCTGAGAACCAAACTGGTTGCAAGGGAAGCCGAGCACCATCAACCCGCGTTCGCGATAGTATTGCCACAAATTTTCCAGCCCGCGGTATTGCGGGGTGAAGCCGCACTTGCTGGCGGTGTTGACCACCAGGTAAGCGCGCGCCGGGAAATCGCCCAGCGTTTTTTGCTCGCCCTGCAGCGTGACGCAGGGGATGGATAACAGAGAGTGAATCATGCCGGGGCTCCCAGTGCGTTGCGGCGGGTGTTAAAGGATTGCGATCAGTATAGATGAGCGAAACAGGGGAGATAAAGCCGGGGCGTGGCCCCGGCCTGCGATAGGCTAGAAGCGGCTATCGATGGCATCCGCCAGCATCGCCAGCAGTTGTTCGCTGTCGGACCAGCTCAGGCAAGGATCGGTGATCGACTGGCCATAGGTCAGCGGCTGGCCGGCGACGATTTTCTGCGTGCCTTCCACCAGGAAGCTTTCCGCCATCACGCCGGTGATGGCGGCAGAGCCGGCGCGGATCTGCTGGCAGACATTGTCGGCCACTTCCAACTGACGGCGATGCATCTTCTGGCAGTTGCCGTGGCTGAAGTCGATCACCAGGTGCTCCGGCAGATCGAATTCACGCAGGCTGTCACAGGCGGCGGCGATATCGCTGGCGTGGTAGTTCGGCGTTTTGCCGCCGCGCATGATGATGTGGCCGTACGGGTTGCCGCTGGTCTGGTAGATGGTCATCTGACCATGTTTGTCCGGCGACAGGAACATGTGCCCGGCACGCGCCGCGCGAATGGCGTCGATGGCGATGCGGGTGTTGCCGTCGGTGCCGTTTTTGAAGCCGACCGGGCAGGAGAGCGCCGAGGCCATTTCACGGTGGATCTGGCTTTCGGTGGTGCGCGCACCGATGGCGCCCCAGCTGATCAGATCGGCGATGTATTGGCCGACGACCATGTCCAGAAATTCGGTGGCGGTCGGCAGGCCGAGCTGGTTCACCTCCAGCAGCAGGCGGCGCGCCATTTCGATGCCGCGGTTGACCTGGAAGGTGCCGTCCAGTGCCGGATCGGAGATCAGGCCTTTCCAGCCGACAACGGTGCGCGGTTTTTCGAAGTAGGTGCGCATCACGATCTCCAGGCGATCCTGGTAGCGTTCGCGCAGGGTGTTCAGCCGGCCGGCGTAATCGACGGCGGCGTCGAGATCGTGGATGGAGCAGGGGCCGATCACCACCAGCAGGCGGCGGTCTTCACCGGTAAGGATTTTTTCAATGCGTTTACGTGACGATGTCACGTTATCGGCGACGGCCGCCGAGATCGGCAGCTTATCCGCCAACGCTTGCGGCGTGACGAGGCTGTCGATGCGCGCGGTCCGCAGTTCATCTGTTTTGTGCATGTTGTTCCCTGGAAACTGTTCTTCTCTGCGGCAGGAGCGCCGGGAAGTGATGGCGATCACAATAACGCAAAAAGCGCTGAATTCAACCGTAGAGATTGCGTTCTGTTGATCAAAGCCGCGAAAAAAAGCACAAAAAAATCAGCTGCTGCTGAAATAAACGGCAGGCGGCGGGGCGCGATGGCCCCGCGGGGAAAGATCAGAACATGCGGCGGCTCATGCCGAGGATATCGAGGATTTTGGTGGAGATCTCTTCGACCGAATAGTTGGTGGTGTTGAGGTAGCGGATCTGGTTTTTGCGGAACAGCGCCTCGACCTCGGCGATTTCCATGCGGCACTGGCGCAAGGAGGCGTAACGGCTGTTTTCGCGCCGCTCTTCACGGATCGCCGCCAGGCGCTCCGGATCGATGGTCAGGCCGAATAATTTATGCTGAAACGGTTTCAGCGAGGCCGGCAGATGCAAATTGTCCATATCGTCGGCGATAAACGGATAGTTGGCGGCGCGGATGCCGAACTGCATCGCCAGATAGAGGCTGGTGGGGGTTTTGCCGCAGCGCGAGACGCCGAGCAGGATCACCTGTGCCTGATCGAGGTTGCGCAGCGAAATGCCGTCATCGTGCGCCAGAGTATAGTCGATGGCGGCGATGCGGGCGTCGTACTTGCCGAGGTTGCTGGCGGTCAGGCCGTGGGTGCGGTTCGGCACCGGCGTCGGTTCCACGTCCAGTTCGCCCTGCAGCGGGCCGACCAGCGCCTGCACGATATCCTGGCAGAAGCCCTGGCTCTGGACGATCACATCGCGCACTTCCGGCGAGATGATGGAGTAAAACACCAACGGGCGCACGCCGGTTTCATGGTAAATATCATCGATTTGCTGGCGAACTGCGCGTGCGCGGGCCTCGGTTTCGACAAACGGCAGGGTATAGGTGGTCGCCGTGACCGGGAACTGCGACAGCACCGCGTGTCCCAGCACTTCGGCGGTGATCGCCGTACCATCCGAAATATAAAAAACGCTTCTTTCCACCCGAGGCTCCTTACCTGAAAACGGTGTTCCTGCTGTCATCACTGTCAATATCATGGGCCGCAGACGATCCGTCGGTAAAGGGGCGAGAGAAAAAATTGTGACGGCGGGGCGATAAACCGCCATGCGGCGGCGCTGGCGGAAAGCGCGATTAGCGGCCATAAAAAGTGCGGCCCAGCGGCGCTTTTCCACCTGAAGCGCGAGTTTGCCGTTATTTTCACCAAAAACGGTAGCGTTTGCGCGGTCATTAAAACAGAAGTTTAAAAAGAACGTAATTTGTTGAGAACTAAGCTTTTCGTGCGTTTGGGAACGGTTCCCAGGCAAATCAGCCGGTTAGGACATTCTCTTAAAAACCACTTTCTTCAGTGGGTTGATCGATTCACCTTTCCATTTTCCCCGGATCAGTGTGCTAGTCTGATTCGGCTCCGCGTTTAGCGGCGCCGTAAAGCAAGCGAATTAAATCCGTCTTTACCCTACTGATAGCAATAAGGATTGTCTCGATGTCCAACAATGGCCCAGACTTGCGTAATGTGCTTTGGTACAACCAGCTTGGCATGCACGACGTTGACCGTGTCGGCGGCAAAAACGCTTCCCTCGGTGAAATGATCACCAATCTTTCCGATTTGGGCGTGGCCGTGCCGAACGGTTTTGCCACCACCGCGCAGGCGTTTAACGATTTCCTCGAACAAAGCGGTGTTAACCAGCGCATCTATCAGTTACTGGATCAGACTGACGTTGACGACGTTGCACAACTGGCCAAGGCCGGTGCCCAGATCCGCCAATGGGTGATCGACACGCCGTTCCACGCCGAGTTCGAGCGTGAAATTCATCAGGCTTACCAACAGCTCGCCGACGGCGAACCGGAAGCCTCCTTTGCGGTGCGTTCCTCCGCCACGGCGGAAGACATGCCGGACGCTTCCTTCGCCGGCCAGCAGGAAACCTTCCTCAACGTGCAGGGCATCGACGCCGTGATGGTGGCGATCAAGCACGTGTTCGCGTCGCTGTTCAATGACCGCGCCATCTCTTATCGCGTGCACCAGGGTTACGACCACCGCGGCGTCGCGCTGTCGGCGGGCGTACAGCGCATGGTGCGCTCCGATCTGGCCTCCTCGGGCGTGATGTTCACCATCGACACCGAGTCCGGCTTTGATCAGGTGGTGTTCATCACCTCCGCCTTCGGTCTGGGTGAGATGGTGGTGCAGGGCGCGGTGAACCCGGATGAGTTCTATGTGCACAAGCCGACGTTGCAAAAAGGCAAGCCGGCGATCGTGCGCCGCAACCTGGGCTCGAAAAAAATCCGCATGGTGTACGCGCCGTCGCAGGATCACGGCAAGCAGGTGCGCATCGAAGACGTGCCGGAAGCGCAGCGCAGCCGTTTCTCGCTGACGGATGAAGAAGTGCAGGCGCTGGCGCAGCAGGCGATCCTGATCGAAAAACATTACGGTCGCCCGATGGATATCGAGTGGGCGAAAGACGGCCATACCGGCAAGCTGCTGATCGTGCAGGCACGCCCGGAGACCGTACGCTCCAACGAGCAGACCATGGAGCGCTACCAGCTGAACGGCTCCAGCCCGGTGCTGGTGGAAGGCCGCGCCATCGGCCACCGCATCGGCGCCGGCCCGGTGAAAGTGATCCACGACATCAGCGAAATGGATCGCATCCAGCCGGGCGACGTGCTGGTGACCGACATGACCGACCCGGACTGGGAGCCGATCATGAAGAAGGCCGCTGCGATCGTCACCAACCGCGGCGGGCGCACCTGCCACGCGGCGATCATCGCCCGTGAGCTGGGCATTCCGGCGGTGGTGGGCTGTGGCCACGCCACCGACGTGCTGAAAGACGGCCAGAAAGTCACCGTATCCTGTGCGGAAGGCGACACCGGCTTCGTTTACAGCGACATGCTGGACTTCAGCGTGCAGAGCTCCGAAGTGACCGAACTGCCGGATCTGCCGCTGAAGATCATGATGAACGTCGGCAACCCGGATCGCGCTTTCGACTTCGCGCGTTTGCCGAACGAAGGCGTGGGCCTGGCGCGGCTGGAATTCATCATCAACCGCATGATTGGCGTGCACCCGCGCGCGCTGCTGGAGTTCGATCAGCAAACGCCGGCGTTGCAAAACGAAATTCGCGCGTTGATGCAGGGCTATGACCACCCGGTCGAGTTCTACGTCGGTCGTTTGACCGAAGGGATCGCGACGCTGGGCGCCGCCTTCTGGCCGAAGCGCGTGATCGTGCGTCTGTCCGACTTCAAATCCAACGAGTACGCCAACCTGGTGGGCGGCGACAAGTATGAACCGCACGAAGAGAACCCGATGCTGGGCTTCCGCGGGGCCGGCCGCTACGTGGCCGACAGCTTCCGCGATTGCTTCGCGCTGGAGTGCGAAGCGGTGAAACGCGTGCGTAACGAAATGGGGCTGACCAACGTCGAAATCATGGTGCCGTTCGTGCGCACCGTGGCGCAGGCGGAAGCGGTGGTGGCCGAGCTGGCGCGTCAGGGGCTGAAGCGCGGCGAAAACGGGCTGAAAGTGATCATGATGTGCGAGATCCCGTCCAATGCGCTGCTCGCGGATCAGTTCCTTGAGCACTTCGACGGCTTCTCCATCGGCTCCAACGACATGACCCAGCTGGCGCTGGGGCTGGATCGCGACTCCGGCGTGGTGTCGGAACTGTTCGACGAACGCAACGACGCGGTGAAAGCGCTGCTGTCGATGGCGATCCAGGCGGCCAAACGCCACGGCAAATACGTCGGTATCTGCGGCCAGGGGCCGTCCGACCATGAAGACTTCGCCGAGTGGTTGATGGAGCAGGGCATCGATAGCCTGTCGCTCAATCCGGATACCGTAGTGCAGACCTGGATCAACTTGTCGAAAAAGAAATAAGGCTTCGGCGTTGCTAAGGCATTAATACCCGGCCGCAGTTTACGCTGCGGCCTTTTTATTTCTGAATGTAAATAACGGCGCGTTAAATAATCAATTTGGCGAAAAAAGAATAAAAAAAAGCCCATCGTAGGAGATGGGCAAAGACTACACACAGCAATTCACATGTATGGCATTACATTGTTCAGAAAGGTTGCTTTAAAATCAGTGATTTGAAGCAATAGATGGCCATAATACTAGATATTTGAACGCGACTAGTCATTAAGAATCATCCTAATCGATAGCGGTATCACCATTTATTTGCGGGCGTTATCTCTTTTTGCATTTTGCAGCAAACACGGATTTACATTGCACCTTTCCATTTGCCGCGCCTTAATCAATAAACAACGGCATTATATTTGGCGAAGATATTACCCGAATGAGGTAGGCGTAGTGAGAGGGGAAACTCTTCCGCCCGGCGATGCGGGCGGAAGGGAGGGCGATTAACGTTTTTCCAGTTCTTCGATCACTTGCTCCGGCGCGGTGGTCGGCTCCGGCGCTTCATCCATCCAGGCGGTCAGCAGTCGATAAGACACCGCCAACACCACCGGGCCGATGAACAGGCCGATCATGCCGAAGGCCAGCAAACCGCCGATAACGCCGGACAGGATCAGCAGCAGCGGCAGATCGGCGCCCATGCGGATCAGCACCGGGCGCAGCACGTTATCCAGCGTGGCCACCACGCAGCTCCAGACCAGCAGCACGGTGCCCCAGGTGGTGTCGCCGTGCCAGTACAGCCAAATGATGGCCGGCACCAGCACCAACAGCGGCCCCAATTGCGCCACACAGCAGATGAAGATCAGCATCGTCAACAGGGTGGCGGCCGGAATGCCGCTTACCGCCAGACCGATGCCGCCCAGCACCGACTGCACCAGCGCCGTCACTACCACGCCCAGCGCGACCGCGCGGATCGCCTGGCCGCCCAGCAGCACCGCCGCATCGCCGCGCGCGGAACCGAGGCGTACCGCAAAGTGACGGATACCCAGCGCGACCTGTTCGCCGCGCGCGTACAACAAGGCGCTGAACAGCAGCATCAGTGCGCAGTGCAGCAGCAGGCGGCCGATATGCGCCGCCTGCGCCACGAACCAGGTGGCGGTCTGGCCGAAGTATGGCTGTACCTTCGCCAGCAGCGCGGCGCCGCCGGCGTTAACCAGCGTATGGTAGCTGGTATAGAGCTTGTCGCCGATCATCGGGACGGATTGCAGCCAGGCGAGGTCGGGAATATGCAACTTGCCTGGCGAGCTGGCCCAGGCGATCAACGGCGCGCTGTTATCCACCACGCTGCTGATCAGCAGGGAGATGGGCAGAATGAACAGCAGGATCAACAGCAGGGTCATGACCAGCACCGCCAGCGAGCGGCGTCCCCACAGCAGCTTTTGCAGTTTGAGTAGCAGCGGCCAGGTGGCGATGACCACCATGCCCGCCCAGGCGAAGCCGAGAATAAACGGTTGGATCACCCAGAAACAGGCGACGATCATGATGGCGATAAACAGCACGCCGAAAATAATTCGCGGTAAGTCGTAACGCGATTGCGGGAGTGGCATCAGTGGGTTCTCATCCTGGTCAATTAAATCCCTGGCACCGGCGAATCGGGGTGCCTGTCGGTCGGTTTATCACCGCCGGGCGGCCGCCTGTGGCGGCGCTCGCAGGGCGGTAATAATGTGAATGCCTTCACTAAACGAGTATGTTAGTTTTTAGTGTCACTAAAAAATAGGGTGGGTCTGAATTAAAGGCCCGATTCAGCGTACATCAGCGCATAAAAAATAGACGGACAGGGTCAAAAAAGCGAATGATCCCACAGATTTCTCAGGCGCCCGGCCTCGTTCAACGGGTGCTCGACTTTTTGGAAGCACTGAAGCAAAACGGATTCAACGGCGATACCGCCACCAGCTACGCCGACCGGCTGACGATGGCCACCGACAACAGCATTTACCAGCTGTTGCCCGATGCGGTGGTGTTTCCCCGTTCCACCGCCGACGTGGCGCTGATCGCCCGCCTGGCGGGGGAAGAGCGTTTCAATACGCTGACCTTCAGCCCGCGCGGCGGCGGCACCGGCACCAACGGTCAGTCGCTCAATACCGGCATCGTGGTCGATATGTCGCGTCATATGAACCGCATTCTGGAGATCAACGTCGAACAGGGCTGGGTGAAAGTCGAAGCCGGGGTCATCAAGGATCAGCTGAATCAATATTTGCGGCCGTTCGGCTACTTCTTCTCGCCGGAACTGTCCACCAGCAACCGCGCCACCTTGGGCGGCATGATCAATACCGACGCCTCCGGCCAGGGCTCGCTGGTATACGGCAAAACCTCCGATCACGTGTTGGGCCTGCGGGCGGTGCTGCTGGGCGGCGAGATGATCGACACCCGCGCCATGCCGACGGCGCTGGCGGAAACGATTGCCCTGGAAGAGACAGCCGAAGGGCGCATCTACCGCACGGTGCTGAATCGCTGCCGCGAGCAGCGCGCGCTGATCCTGGAAAAATTCCCCAAACTCAACCGCTTCCTCACCGGTTACGATCTGCGCCACGTGCTGAGCGACGATCTGCAAACCTTCGATCTGACGCGCATCCTCACCGGTGCGGAAGGCACGCTGGCCTTTATCACCGAAGCGCGGCTGGACATCACGCCGCTGCCGAAGGTGCGTCGTCTGGTTAACGTGAAATACGACTCCTTCGACTCGGCGCTGCGTAATGCGCCCTTTATGGTCGAGGCCAAGGCGCTGTCGGTGGAAACCATCGACTCCAAGGTGCTGAATCTGGCGCGTGAAGATATCGTTTGGCATTCGGTAAGCGAACTGATCGCCGACGTGCCGGACAAAGAGATGCTTGGGCTGAACATCGTCGAATTCGCCGGCGACGATCGCGCGCTGATCGACGGCCAGATGGAGACCCTGTGCCAACGGCTGGATGAACTGATCGCCCAGCGGCAGGCCGGCGTGATCGGGTACCAGATCTGCGGCGACCTGGCGGGCATCGAGCGCATTTACAACATGCGCAAGAAGGCGGTCGGGCTGCTGGGCAACGCCAAAGGGCGCGCCAAGCCGATCCCGTTCGCCGAGGATACTTGCGTGCCGCCGCAGCACCTGGCGGACTATATCGTCGAGTTCCGCCAACTGCTCGACGACCACAAGCTGAGCTATGGCATGTTCGGCCACGTCGATGCCGGGGTGCTGCACGTGCGTCCGGCGCTCGACATGTGCGACCCCCAGCAGGAAGTGCTGATGAAGCAGATCTCCGATCGGGTGGTGGCGCTCACCGCCAAATACGGCGGCCTGCTGTGGGGCGAGCACGGCAAGGGGTTCCGCGCCGAGTACAGCCCTGAATTCTTCGGGGAAACGCTGTACGAGGAGCTGCGCCGCATCAAGACGGCGTTCGATCCGGATAACCGTCTTAACCCGGGCAAGATCTGTGCGCCGCTGGCGGTGGATGCGCCGATGATGCAGGTGGATGCGGTCAAACGCGGCACCTTCGATCGCCAGATACCGGTCGAGGTGCGCACCTCGTTCCGCGGCGCGCTGGAGTGTAACGGCAACGGTCTGTGCTTCAACTTCGACGTGCGCAGCCCGATGTGCCCGTCGATGAAGATCAGCGGCAACCGCATCCATTCGCCGAAAGGGCGGGCGACGCTGGTGCGCGAGTGGCTGCGTCTGTTGGCCGAGCAGGGCGTCGATCCGTTGGCGCTGGAGAAACAGCTGCCGCAGCAGCGCCTCAGCTTGCGCGGTCTAATCGAGAAAACCCGCAACAGCTGGCATGCCGGCAAGGGCGAGTACGACTTTTCGCACGAAGTGAAAGAGGCGATGTCCGGCTGTCTGGCCTGCAAGGCCTGTTCCACCCAGTGCCCGATCAAAATTGACGTGCCGGGGTTCCGTTCGCGCTTCCTGCAGCTTTACCATACCCGCTACCTGCGCCCGGTGAGCGACTACATGGTCGCCGGCGTAGAGAGCTATACCCCGTTGATGGCCCGCGCGCCGAAGGTGTTCAACTTCTTCTTCCGCCAGCCGTGGCTGCGGGAGATGAGCCGCAACGCCGTCGGCATGGTCGATCTGCCGCTGTTGTCCAGCCCGACGCTGCGTCAGCAGCTGTCAGGCCACCGGGCGACCACGCTGACGCTGGAACAGTTGGAAGGGTTGAACGCCGAGCAACGCGAAGAACACGTGCTGATTGTTCAGGATCCGTTCACCAGCTATTACGACGCCAAAGTGGTGGCGGATTTCGTTCGGCTGGTGGAAAAGCTCGGCTATAAACCGGTGCTGCTGCCGTTCTCGCCGAACGGCAAGGCGCAGCATGTGAAGGGCTTCCTGACGCGGTTCGCCCGCACCGCGCGCAAAACCGCCGATTTCCTCAACCGCGTGGCGCAGCTCGGCATGCCGCTGGTGGGCGTCGATCCGGCGCTGGTGCTGTGCTATCGCGACGAATACCGCGAGATCCTCGGCCCCGAGCGCGGCGATTTTCAGGTGCAGCTGGTGCATGAATGGCTGCAGCAGCGGATCGCGGATCGCGCCGAACAGCCGGCGACCGGCGAACCCTGGTATCTGTTCGGTCACTGCACTGAAACCACCGCGCTGCCGGCCAGCGGCCAACAGTGGGCGGCGATCTTCGCCCGCTTCGGCGCCAAACTGGAGAACGTCAGCGTCGGCTGCTGCGGCATGGCCGGCACTTACGGCCATGAAGCCAAGAACCTGCAAAACTCGCTCGGTATTTATGAGCTATCATGGCATCCGACGCTGCAGCGTTTGCCGCGTCAGCGCTGCCTGGCGACCGGCTATTCCTGCCGCAGCCAGGTGAAACGCATTGAGGGCAATGGCGTGCGCCACCCATTACAGGCACTTCTGGAGATGATTGAGTGAAATTGTGGAAACGTGAAACATCGCTGGAGCAGCTGAACCGCGCCGGCGACGGCTGCATGGTCAGCCATGTGGGCATCGAGTTTACTCAGCTGGGCGAGGATTTCCTGGAAGCCACCATGCCGGTGGACGGCCGCACCCGGCAGCCGTTCGGGCTGTTGCACGGCGGGGCGTCGGTGGTGCTGGCGGAATCGATGGGCTCGATGGCCGGCTACCTGTGCAGCGAAGGCGAACAGAAGGTGGTAGGGCTGGAGATCAACGCCAACCACCTGCGGGCGGTGTTCGATGGCCAGGTGCGCGGGGTGTGCCGCGCACTGCACGTTGGCCGCCGTCATCAGGTGTGGCAGATAGAGATCTTCGACGCGCGCGATCGGCTGTGCTGCACCTCGCGTCTGACCACGGCGGTCATCGACTGATCCCCGCCGGTTTCCGCAGGCGATCGGCCTGCGGAGCGCTTCGTTTTACAGCTGAAACGGCACGCGTTTGACGAAGTCCTTCTGAAACGCGTTCGCCTTCTCCCAGGTGCCTTCCATCGCATATTTTTGGCAGATCAGCGTCAGCGTGTGGCGGGCGAAGTGGTAGCTTTGCACCCGAAACAGCTGGCAGCGCTGCGGATTGTTGATCTCGACGATCAGCCGGTTGTGCAGCTTGCTGAGCGCGTGCAGATAGCTGTCATCATCGCCGTTCTCCAGGCAAAGATTGGCCATGGTGAGGCTGACGCTGTTGTACCGCTTCAGATGATCAATATTGCATTCCGGGCGGCGCAGCGCCGCTTCGGCCATATAAAAGTCCACCGTGGCGTCGCGCACGCTGAATTTGTAGTCATCAATCTTGCCCAGCAACCATGCGTTGATCGAAAGAGTCATTGGCTTCGCGCTCAAATTCAAATTGAATGATAATCATTATCATATAAACTGCCGCGTTGCCGATCAATCCCCGTGGCGGCGTTTTTTCATTCCATGGGGGTAAAAGGCCATCGACGGCCCAACTTAACCCAGAGCGACTAAACTTTAACTTAAAGGCCGCGCCTTGCGCCGCGGCGCAAAATGCCGATAAACGCACATTTACGACAGACAGAATGCAGAAATAGGTATTTTCTATGAATGTTTAGATCGGCAACGCACCGCGGCGCTGTAACGCTGACGGGCCACCGGGGAGTGCGGTACGGTGATGCAGGATAAAGAACAAATTCATAGGGATAGCATGCACGCCTTGCCGCCACACGCCGCAAGCCGCCACGGATGTCCCGCTGGCTTGCCGCACGCCGCAGCGAAAAACCGCGCTCGCGGCGGATACCCCCGCAAAACAAACGGTTGAAGTGATAATCGTTATCACTAACATATAAGTAACCCAGATTGGCTGTGGCCAAACACGAGTGTGAGGTAGACCCTATGCAAACGGAAAATGTCGGCACTTTTTCTTTGGACGAGAATGTCTGGCAAGGCATTTCGCTCAGCGACAGCGCCGTACGACAAATAACGAAACTGATGCAGCAGGATCCGCAGGTGAAAGGGCTGCAGCTAGGGGTAAAACAATCCGGCTGCGCCGGCTTTGCCTATGTGCTGGATCTGACCCGCGAACCCGCCGATGACGATCTGCTGTTTGAGCGCGACGGCGCCAAACTCTATGTGCCGCTGAAGGCGATGCCGTTTATTGACGGCACCACGGTAGATTATGTCCGCGAAGGGCTGAATCAGATATTCAAATTCAATAACCCTAAAGCTCAGCATGCCTGCGGGTGCGGCGAGAGTTTTGGCGTTTGAGCGATGCAATCAACATGACACGAAGCAATGTAGAAATGCCTAATGAAGTGCAGGCTTGGGTCAGCGAAGGTCGCTACAAAGAAGGTTTCTTCACCCAGCTGGCAACCGATGAGTTGGCCAAGGGCATCAACGAAGAGGTGGTGCGCGCTATCTCGGCCAAGCGCAACGAACCCGAGTGGATGCTGGAATTCCGCCTCGAGGCCTACCGCGCCTGGCTGCAGATGGAAGAGCCGCACTGGCTGAAGGCCAATTACGAACGCCTTAACTACCAGGACTACAGTTATTATTCGGCGCCGTCCTGCGGCAGCTGCGACGACGCCTGCGGTTCGCAGCCCGGCGCCGAGCAGCAACCGGGCGCGGCGACGGAAAAAGATTACCTGACCAGCGAAGTGGAGCTGGCGTTCAACCAGCTCGGCGTGCCGGTGCGCGAGGGCAGCGAGGTGGCGGTGGATGCTATCTTCGACTCGGTCTCGGTCGCCACCACTTACAGTGAAAAACTGGCGGAGAGCGGGGTGATCTTCTGCTCGTTCGGCGAAGCGATCCAGGAATACCCGGATCTGGTGCGCCAGTATCTGGGGCGCGTGGTGCCGTCCAACGATAATTTCTTCGCCGCGCTGAACGCCGCGGTGGCCTCCGACGGCACCTTCGTCTACGTGCCGAAGGGCGTGCGCTGTCCGATGGAGCTGTCGACCTATTTCCGTATCAACGCCGCCAAAACCGGCCAGTTCGAGCGCACCATTCTGATCGCCGACGAAGGCAGCTACGTCAGCTACATCGAAGGCTGTTCCGCCCCGGTTCGCGACAGCTATCAGCTGCACGCGGCGGTGGTGGAAGTGATCCTGCATAAAGACGCCGAAGTGAAATACTCGACGGTGCAGAACTGGTTCTCCGGCGGCGAGAGCAAGGGCGGCATCCTCAACTTCGTCACCAAGCGCGCGCTGTGCGAAGGCGCCGGCTCGAAAATGTCCTGGACCCAGTCGGAAACCGGCTCGGCCATCACCTGGAAATACCCGAGCGTGATCCTGCAGGGCGACAATTCGATCGGCGAATTCTTCTCGGTGGCGCTGACCAGCGGCCATCAGCAGGCGGACACCGGCACCAAGATGATCCACATCGGCAAAAACACCAGGTCGACCATCATCGCCAAAGGCATTTCCGCCGGCCACAGCGAGAACACCTATCGCGGCCTGGTGAAAATCCTGCCGGGGGCGGAAAACGCCCGTAACTTTACCCAGTGCGACTCGATGCTGATCGGGCCGGACAGCGGTGCCCACACGTTCCCTTACGTTGAAGCGCGCAACAACAGCGCGCAGCTGGAGCACGAAGCCACCACCTCGAAGATTGGCGACGACCAGCTGTTCTACTGCTTGCAGCGGGGCATCAGCGAGGATGACGCCATTTCGATGATCGTCAACGGTTTCTGCAAGGACGTTTTCTCCGAGCTGCCGCTGGAGTTCGCCGTCGAGGCGCAGAAACTTTTGGCCATCAGCCTGGAACACAGCGTGGGCTAATCGCCGCATTTTTAGCGCCGTCGGCGCTATCTGAGGACACAGCATGTTAAGCATCAAGAATTTGAAAGTCAGCGTGGAAGGCAACGAGATCCTCAAGGGATTGGATCTGGAGATCAAACCGGGCGAAGTGCACGCCATCATGGGGCCGAACGGCTCGGGTAAGAGCACGCTGTCCGCCACGCTGGCCGGGCGTGAAGAGTACGAAGTGACCGAAGGGGAAGTCACCTTCAAGGGCAAGGATCTGCTGGAGCTGGATCCGGAAGATCGCGCGGGCGAAGGCGTGTTCCTGGCGTTCCAGTACCCGGTGGAGATCCCCGGCGTCAGCAACCACTTCTTCCTGCAGACGTCGGTCAACGCGGTGCGCAAATACCGCGAACAGGAGCCGCTGGATCGCTTCGATTTCGCCGATTTCATCGAAGAGAAGATCGCGCTGCTGGATATGCCGGCCGATCTGCTGACGCGTTCGGTCAACGTCGGTTTCTCCGGCGGCGAGAAAAAGCGCAACGACATTCTGCAGATGGCGGCGCTGGAGCCGGATCTGTGCATTCTCGATGAAACCGACTCCGGTCTGGACATCGATGCGCTCAAAATCGTCGCCAACGGCGTCAACTCGCTGCGGGACGGCAAGCGCGCCTTTATCATCGTCACGCACTACCAGCGCATTTTGGACTACATCCAGCCGGATTACGTACACGTGCTGTCCCAGGGGCGCATCGTCAAATCCGGCGATTTCTCGCTGGTGAAACAGTTGGAGGAGCAAGGCTATGGCTGGCTTACCGACCAACAGTAACGCCAACGCGTTGCAGCAGCTGTATCGTCTGTTCGAAGGCCGCGGCGGCGAGCGTTCGCCCCATGCGCTGGCGCACTGGCAGCAGGCGCTGAGACTCGGCTGGCCGACGCGCAAACATGAGAACTGGAAATACACGCCGCTCGAGGGGCTGCTGGAGCAGCAATTCCTTGAGCCGCAGCCCGCATCCGTGAACGCCGCGCAGCTCGAGGCGCTGGCGCTCGGTATCGACGCCTGCCGGCTGGTGTTTATCGATGGCCGCTACAGTGCCGCGCTCAGCGATGGCGATCTGGGCGACTACCAGTTCGAGCTGACCGCCTACGGCACGCCGCAGGCGCTGCCGGAGCCCATTCAGCCCGAAGTCTTCCTGCATCTGACCGAAAGCCTGGCGCAGGAAACCAGCCTGATTCGCTTGCCGGCCGGCAAGGCCCCGGCTCGTCCGTTGTACCTGCTGCATATCAGCAGCGGCCGCGGCGTGACGGGGGAAGTGAATACCGTGCATCATCGTCATCATCTGGAGATCGGGCGCGGGGCCGAGGCGGAAGTGATTGAACACTATGTCAGCCTGGGCGAGGCCGCGCACTTTACCGGCGCGCGCCTGACCGCCAACGTGGCGGACAACGCCGGGCTGTTGCACTGCAAGCTGGCGTTTGAAAGCCGGCCGAGCTACCACTTTGCCCATAACGATCTGGTCATCGGCCGCGACGCGCGGGTGAAAAGCGACAGCTTCCTGTTGGGCGCAGGCCTGACGCGCCACAACACCAGCGCGCAGCTGAACGGCGAAGGTGCCAATCTGGTGATCAACAGCCTGGTGCTGCCGGTGGGCAAGGAGATCTGCGATACCCGCACCTATCTGGAACACAACAAGGGCTACTGCGAAAGCCGCCAGCTGCATAAAACCGTGGTCAGCGATCGCGGCAAAGCGGTGTTCAACGGCATGATCAAAGTGGCCAAACACGCCATCAAAACCGACGGGCAGATGACCAACCACAATCTGTTGTTGGGGAAAGTGGCGGAAGTGGATACCAAGCCGCAGCTGGAGATCTACGCTGACGACGTCAAGTGCAGCCACGGCGCCACCGTGGGGCGTATCGATGAAGAACAGCTGTTTTATCTGCAGTCGCGCGGCATCGACAAACGCGCGGCGCAGCAGATGATTATCTTCGCCTTCGCCGCCGAGCTGACCGAAGGCATCGCCAACGACACCATCCGGGAACGGGTGCTGGCGCGCATCGCCCAGCGCCTGCCGGGGGAGGCTGCATGAGTTATCCGATTGAACGCGTGCGTGGTGACTTCCCGCTGCTGGCGCGCGAGGTGAACGGCCAACCGCTGGCCTACCTCGACAGCGCCGCCAGCGCGCAGAAACCGCAGACGGTGATCGACCGCGAACTGGATTTCTATCGCCACGGCTATGCCGCGGTGCATCGCGGCATCCACACCCTGAGCGCCGAGGCGACTCAGCAGATGGAAGCGGTGCGGGAACAGGCGGCGCGCTTTATCAACGCCGCCTCGGCGGAAGAGATGGTGTTCGTCAAGGGCACCACCGAAGGCATCAACCTGGTGGCCAACAGTTTTGGCCGCCACCGGCTGCAGCCGGGCGACGCGATTCTCATCACCGAGATGGAGCACCACGCCAACATCGTGCCCTGGCAGATGCTGGCGCAGGAGCGCGGTCTGCAGCTGCGGGTTTGGCCGCTGCAGCCCGACGGCACGCTGGATCTGGCGCAGTTGCCGGAACTGATCGACGCGTCCTGTAAACTGCTGGCGCTGACCGAGGTCTCCAACGTGCTGGGCACCGTCAACCCGGTGCGCGACATCATCGCCCGCGCCAGAGCCCTGGCGCCGGATCTGACCGTGCTGGTGGACGGCGCGCAGGCGGTGATGCACCAACGCGTCGATGTTCAGGCGCTGGACTGCGATTTCTACGTATTTTCCGGGCATAAGCTGTATGGCCCTTCCGGCATCGGCATGCTGTATGGGCGCCAGGCGCTGCTGCAGCAGATGCCGCCGTGGGAAGGGGGCGGTTCGATGATCCGTCAGGTCAGCCTGACGGCGGGCACCACCTTCGCCGATCCACCCTGGCGCTTCGAGGCCGGTTCGCCGAACACCGCCGGCATCATGGGGCTGGGCGCGGCGTTCGATTACGTCGAAGCCCTGGGGCTGAATGCGATCCGCGATTATGAACAGTCGCTGATGCATTACGCGCTTGAGGCGCTCAAGCAGGTGCCGACGCTGAAAATCTATGGTCCGGCGCATCGGGCCGGGGTGATCGCCTTCAATTTGGGGGAACACCACGCCTATGACGTCGGCAGCTTCCTCGATCAGTACGGCATCGCTATTCGCACCGGCCACCATTGCGCCATGCCGCTGATGGCGTTTTATCAGGTGCCGAGCATGTGCCGCGCGTCGCTGGCGTTATATAATACCCGCGAAGAGGTGGACCGGCTGGTGGCCGGGCTGCAACGCATTCATCAGCTGTTAGGCTAGCCGGGGCGCGTCCTCGGCGGTACAAAAGGATCCCCATGGCGAATTTGCCGGACAAAGACAAATTGGTGCGTAATTTCTCCCGCTGTTTGAACTGGGAGGAGAAATACCTGTACGTGATTGAACTCGGCGCCAAATTGCCGCCGCTGGACGAGGCCGAGCGGCAGGCCGAGAACCTGATTTCCGGCTGCCAGAGCCAGGTGTGGATCGTGATGCGCTGCGATGAGCAAGGGCAGGTCGAATTCCATGGCGATAGCGACGCGGCGATCGTCAAAGGGCTGCTGGCGGTGGTGTTTATTCTTTATCGTCAATTGACGCCACAGCAAATCGTCGAGCTCGACGTGCGGCCGTTTTTCACCGAGCTGGCGCTCAGCCAACATCTGACGCCTTCGCGCTCACAGGGGCTGGAGGCGATGATCCGCGCCATTCGCAGTAAAGCCGCTCAGCTGGCCTGATCCTTAACGCCACTGCTCTTTAAAGGCTCATTGATATATTCGCTTTGTCAATGAGTCTTTACAATACACCGTTTCCCCTAGGGATTATCCCCCAATTCAGTGATATTTCAGCAGCTTACCCATTGACGTTTCGTTGACAATCAACGACGGCGATTACGTTATAACGTGTTGATTTTTAGAGAACTTATTGCCTTTGATGCCAGCGTTGCTAGTATTAATCAGGTATTGTCTGATTTACCCACCGCCAGGCGCTCGTTAGCCTTGGGGGCGAACCGTCATAAAAAATATAGGGATGATAATGAAACGTGCGTTGAGTTTAATGGGCATGGTCTTCGCCACCGTACTGGCCGGCACGCAGGCCGCCAGTGCGACCGAATACCCGCTGCCGCCGCCGGACAGCCGTCTGATCGGCGAAAACACCACTTATACCGTGCCAAACGACGGCCGTCCGCTGGAGGCGATCGCCGCCGACTACAAGATTGGCCTGCTGGGCATGCTGGAAGCCAACCCCGGCACCGATCCGTTCCTGCCTAAGCCGGGTACGGTGCTGACCATTCCGACCCAAATGCTGCTGCCTGACACCAAGCGTGAAGGGATCATCGTCAACCTGGCCGAGCTGCGCCTTTACTACTATCCGAAAGGCGAGAATAAAGTGATCGTCTATCCGATCGGTATCGGCCAGACCGGGATGCACACGCCGCTGGAGGTGACTTCCATCAGCCAAAAGATCCCTAACCCGACCTGGACGCCCACCGCCAACATCCGCAAGCGCTATCAATCCCAGGGCGTGACGCTGCCTGCGGTGGTGCCGGCCGGCCCTGAGAACCCGATGGGGCTGTTCGCCCTGCGTCTGGCGATGGGGCGCGGTGAATACCTGATCCACGGCACCAACGCCAACTTCGGTATCGGCATGCGCGTCAGCTCCGGCTGTATTCGCCTGCGTCCGACGGATATCGAGGCGCTGTTCAACATGGTGCCGCGCGGTACGCGGGTGCAAGTGATCAACGATCCGGTGAAGATTTCGGTCGAGCCGGACGGCAAACGCTATGTGGAAGTGCACCAGCCGCTGTCGCGGGTGGAAAGCGACGATCCGCAGACCATGCCGATCGCGTTGTCTAAAGCGGAGAAAGCCTTTGCTGCCGATGGGCAAACCGATCGCGCCGTGTTCGATAGCGCGGTTGTACGCCGCTCTGGCATGCCGGTGCTGGTCAACGTAGGGGAGAGCCCGTCTGAGGTGAGTTTAACGCCTGCAGCGGCTCCTGCGGCGAATAAGAGCCCATTCAAGGCAGCGCCAATCAGCTCGGTGAACTAAGTTTGCCGGATTGAGCGGTCGAAGAGGGGTTCAGCGTGCTGAACCTCTTTTTTTTGCCCGCCGCGCTGGAAAGCCCAGGCCGACAAACAGACAAAAAAAACGGCGCACAATGTGCGCCGTTTTCAATAACCAAAGCTATCTTACTTTTTGTAAGCGTGAGCTTGGTTGTCCAGACGCTGGTTAGCGCGTGCTGCGTCGTCTTTAGCCGCTTGAACGTCAGAACGCATTGCGTTCACGTCGTTGCTCAGCTGATCAACTTTAGCGTTCAGAGTCTGAACGTCAGAAGACAGTTGATCGATTTTAGCGTTGCTAGAGCAGCCAGCCAGCAGAGTGGAACCCAGGATTACCGCGCCCAGTACCAGTTTAGTACGATTCATTATAACACCCTCTAGATTGAGTTAATCTCCATGTAGCGTTACAAGTATTACACAAACTTTTTTCGAAAGAGAATAATTTTTTAGTGTTGAGGTGCTTTATTTTGATCGTTCGCTCAAACTTGCATCTGGTTTTACAAATTAGTTAAAAAAACGAGGGAAAACAGCCGGCTTCCATGGGACTACTCCGATTTGTTATTAGCTAAATAATGAGCAGATCGCGGTTGCGTTTTGAGAAAAATAGTTTACTGCCGATAAAAAAAACGCCGCAAAGCGGCGTTTTGATCAAGATAATTATGTCACGTTTTATATTACAGCACGTGTACCGAGGCGGTGTTGGTGGTGCCGCTCGGCACCAGCGCGCCGGAAACCATCACCACGACGTCGCCTTTTTGCGCCAGGCCGCTGGCCAGCGCGGCTTCTTTACCAATGCGGTAGAAGTCATCGGTGGAGGCGATTTCTTTGACCATCTGCGGGATAACGCCCTTGCTCAGCACCAGCTGATGCGCGGTGGTCTGGTTGGTGGTCAGCGCCAGGATCACGGCGTTCGGGAAGTATTTACGCACGGATTTCGCTGACTTGCCGCCGCTGGTGGCGACGACGATCAGCGGCGCGTCCAGTTTTTCGGCGGTTTCAACCGCGCCGCGGCATACCGCTTCGGTGATGCGCAGCTTGCGGCGATCGTTCAGGGTATCGATGCGGCTTGGCATCACGCGATCGGTGCGTTCGCAGATGGTCGCCATGATGTTGACCGCTTCCAGCGGGTATTTGCCCTTGGCGCTTTCGCCGGACAGCATGACGGCGTCGGTGCCGTCCAGAATGGCGTTGGCGACGTCACCGGCTTCCGCACGGGTAGGGCGCGGGTTCTTGATCATGGAATCGAGCATCTGGGTGGCGGTGATCACCACTTTACGCGCACGGTTGCATTTTTCGATCATCATCTTCTGGGCGAAGATCACTTCTTCTACCGGGATTTCAACGCCCAGATCGCCGCGGGCAACCATGATGCCGTCGGACGCTTCGAGAATTTCGTCGAAGTTGTTCAGGCCTTCCTGGTTCTCGATCTTGGAGATGATCTGGATCTGCTCGCCGCCGTGCGCTTTCAGGTGCTCGCGGATCTCCAGCACGTCGGAGCGTTTACGGATGAAGGACGCCGCCACGAAGTCGACGCCTTGCTCGCAGCCGAAGATCAGGTCGCGTTTGTCTTTCTCGGCCAGCGCAGGCAGCTGGATGGACACGCCCGGCAGGTTGACGCCTTTGTTCTCGCCCAGGTCGCCGTTGTTCAGCACCTTGCAAACGACTTCGTTCTCGGTCACGTTGGTGACTTCCATGCCGATCAGGCCGTCGTCAACCAGCACGGTGTTGCCGATCTTCAGGTCGGCGGCGAAGCCGGCGTAGGTCACCGCCACGCGTTCGCTGTTGCCGATCACGCTCTGGTCGGTGGTGAAGGTGAAGGTTTGGCCGGCGACCAGAGAGGCGTCTTTGCCGCCTTCCAGTTTCATGGTGCGAATTTCCGGGCCTTTGGTATCCAGCAGGATGCCGGCGTTGATACCGGTTTTCGCCATCACGGCGCGCATGTTCTTGATGCGGTTGCCGTGCTCTTCATAGTCGCCGTGAGAGAAGTTGAGACGCATCACGTTCATGCCCGCATTGAGCAGGTTGGTCAGCATTTCTTCCGATTCGGTTTTTGGACCGATGGTACAAACAATTTTGGTCTTTTTCATGGCGGAGTTTTCTACAAGTTGTGATGGATAAAAAAACGAATTTGACCGGCGTTGTTTACGCCGATAGGGAATTTGAGCCGTGCCTGGTGGTGAAAAACATAGTTAAGGATAGGTGACGACAGTTGATGTGGGGCGGAAAAATTCAGCCCGCGCGGGGGCGCGGGGATGCTGCGCAACGGGGTGAGATTAAATCGTGTTGTTATTGCGTTTTCGCAGATCAAGGGCTGAAACCATTCAACTGATAGACGTTGCGCATTATAAAGGCTAAGCGGCGGGAAACAAAATAAAAAACCGCGGCGGTGCGGCGGATATGTCAAAACGAGGGCAAATGTGGCGCAAATGCAACGCGTTGCGTACGGCTTGTTGCGCAAATAACCTTGCTGTAAATGCGGCTTAGCGCGTTTGCGGGATTTCCAGCAGCACACCGGCGCTCAGGCAGAAGCAGCCGCTGGCGACGTTGGCCGGCAGGGTCAGGCTCTCGCCGGTCCGCACTATCCGCGTGTCGCCGCCGAGGGTGAACTCGAATTCACCCGATATCACCCGGGTTTGCAGCGCGTGCGCGGGCTTTTGCAGCTGGCCGAAGGCCCCGGTCTCGAAACGCACTTCCGCTGCCGGCGAACCGTCGCTCATCACGCCTTCACGACGGGCAAGGCCATTGTCGAGCGGTAAAAAGGGGGTGTTGGCGGTGAAGGTGGTCATGTGGCGTTCCTGATGGCTGATGGCGATAGTTCGGCGCAATCGACATGAAAAATCGAGCGGTCGGGCAGAGACGAAACAGCGAGAATTATAACGCGATAGGGGGAGAGGTGAATCAGCAATATGGTGCGTCCGAGTGGACTCGAACCACCGACCCCCACCATGTCAAGGTGGTGCTCTAACCAACTGAGCTACGGACGCACTGCACTGCTTCTGAAATTTGGTGCGTCCGAGTGGACTCGAACCACCGACCCCCACCATGTCAAGGTGGTGCTCTAACCAACTGAGCTACGGACGCACTGTACTGCTTCTGGAATTTGGTGCGTCCGAGTGGACTCGAACCACCGACCCCCACCATGTCAAGGTGGTGCTCTAACCAACTGAGCTACGGACGCATCTTTTCCTGTCTGTCATGGCTGACAGCGGGGACGAATATTAACGAGCTACCCGCGTGCTGGCAAGGGGAAAAACGCAATTTTATTCGGTATTTCACGCGATTGCTGAGGTTGTGCGCAGACAGGCGTTTTTTTCCGCAACCCGCTGCCCGGCCGGGGAGAAAACCGGCCGGGAACGGACTCAGCGGGTAGAACGCTGCAGGATGACGGTGGTCGGCTGTTTCTGCAGCCAGCGCATGCGCAGCGCCATCATGATGGCGGCGAAGGTCAGGCCGATGATAAAGCCGATCCAGAAACCACTCGGCCCCATCGCCGGCACCACCGCATCGGTCAGCGCCAGCAGATAGCCGCTCGGCAGGCCCAACACCCAGTAAGCGATGAAGGTGATGAAGAAGATCGCGCGAGTATCTTTATAACCGCGCAGCACGCCGCTGCCGATCACCTGGATTGAATCCGAGATTTGATACAGCGCCGCCAGCAGCATCAGCTGCGAGGCCATCGCCACCACCGCCGGGCTGTCGTTGTACAGCAGGGCGATCGGTTCGCGGAAGGTGGCGGTAAACAGCGCAGTGCAGACGGCCATGGTGATGCCGACGCCGATGGCGGAGTATGCGGCGACGCGCGCGCCTTCTACCGACCCTTCTCCCAGACGATAACCGACGCGAATGGTGGCGCCGACGCCCAGCGACAGCGGCAACACGAACATCAGCGCGCTGAAGTTAAGCGCGATCTGGTGGCCGGCGACCGCGACGATCCCGAGCGGCGATACCAGCAGCGCCACCACGGCGAACAGGGTGACTTCGAAGAACAGCGCCAGCGCCACCGGCATACCGATGCCGATCAGGCGCTTCAGCGCCGCCCAGTCAGGGCCGCCGAGATCGCCTGTCTGGCGCTTGATGTCGCGCTGCGACGGTGCGCGCTTCACGTACCAGCGCATCATCAGGAACATGATCCAGTAGACGCTGCCGGTGGCGACGCCGCAGCCCACGCCGCCCAGTTCCGGCATGCCGAACTTGCCGTAGATAAAGATGTAGTTGATCGGGATATTCACCAGCAGGCCGAGGAAGCCGATCACCATGCCGGGCTTGGTTTTGGACAGCCCTTCGCACTGGTTGCGCATCACCTGGAAGAACAGATAGCCCGGCGCGCCCCACATGATGGCGTGCAGATAACCGACGGCTTTATCCGCCAGCTGCGGATCGATGTTGTGCATCATGTCGATGACGAATTTGCAGTTATACAGCACGACGATCAACAGTACGGAAACGCCGGAGGCCAGCCAGAAGCCCTGACGCACCTGATGGGCGATGCGATCGCGACGGCCGGCGCCGTTTAACTGGGCGATCACTGGGGTCAGCGCCAGCAGCAGGCCGTGACCGAACAGGATGGCCGGCAGCCAGATAGAGGTGCCGACCGCAACCGCCGCCATATCGGTGGCGCTGTAAGCGCCGGCCATGATGGTATCCACCACGCCCATGGCGGTTTGCGAGATTTGCGCGATGATCACCGGGATAGCGAGAGCCAATAAACTACGCGCTTCAATTAAGTACTTCTGCACGCATACACCTTTCTATTTTATATATGTGGGAGGGAGGGCTGCCGCGAGAGGACAACAATTAAAATAGCGGAATTTTGTCAAAAATATTGTACCTGCTCGGCGTCGTTAAGCAAACGCCGCAGATAAATAGTTATTAAATGCGCAGGGACGCGTTTTTTGCCGTCGCGGATTTGGTTTTCAGCGCCAACTGGGGCAAACTGCCGGAAGCGTTTTAATCTATTGAGTAAGAAGAGGCACATATGTTCACCGGTATCGTACAAGGCACCGCGCCGCTGGTCGCCATTGATGAGAAACCCAATTTCCGCACCCATGTGATCGAGATGCCTGCAGAACTGCTGCCGGGGCTGGAGCTGGGCGCGTCGGTGGCCCATAACGGCTGCTGCCTGACCGTCACCGCGGTGGAAGGCAACCGCGTCAGCTTCGATTTGATCAAGGAAACGTTGCGCCTGACCAACCTCGGTGATCTGGCGTTGGGCGACATCGTCAATATCGAGCGCGCGGCGAAATTCAATGATGAAATTGGCGGTCATTTGATGTCCGGCCATATTATCTGCACGGCGGAAGTGGCCAAAATTTATACCTCGGAAAATAACCGTCAGGTATGGCTGCGCATGCCGAATGCGGAATTGATGAAATATGTGCTGCACAAAGGTTTCATCGGCATCGACGGCATTAGCCTGACCATCGGCGAAGTGGTGAATAACCGTTTCTGCGTGCATCTGATCCCGGAAACCCTGGAGCGCACTACGCTGGGTAAAAAACGCCTGGGCGATAAGGTGAACATCGAGATCGATCCGCAGACGCAGGCGGTAGTGGACACCGTCGAACGCGTGCTGGCCAATCGGGAAGCGACGCTGGCGGCGGCGGTGGCGCCGGCGCACAAAGACTGACAGCGATTCGGGCGTTGCCGCCGGAGTCGAATCATAAGCAGAGAGGAGAAACGCGTGAAGTTTTATGGGAAAACGTTGTTGTTAACCGCGTTGCTGGCGCTGAGCGCCTGCAGCAGTTCACCTGAGCAGGGCGGCGGCGCGCAAGTGGCCGATGCGGACGATACCTGCGGCGCTTCGCAGTATCAAAACTACGTCGGCAAGCCGATGACGTCGCTGGAAGGCGTGCGGATCGAATCCAAGGTGCGCGCCATTCCGTACAACTCTGCCGTCACCATGGATTTCAACCTGCGCCGTCTGAACTTCCTCGGCGATAGCAACGATAAAATCATCCGCGTTTACTGCGGCTAAGCCGCCTGGTTCGAAAGAGCAAAAAAAGCCCCGGCGATGAGGTTGCCGGGGCTTTTTTTATTAGGGGAGCGTTCAGCGTGCGACGCGGATGCCGCCTTCAACGCCTTTCGGGCTGAACACCACCTGCCACAGCTGCAGATCGCGCGCCCGAAACGCGCCGGCGCAGGCGTTCAGGTAATAGCTGAACATCCGCTCGAAGCGCTCGGAATAACGTGGAGCAAGCTGCGGCCACGCCTGCTTGAAGCGCTCGAACCAGGCCATCAGCGTGCGATCGTAGTCGGCGCCGATGTTGTGCCAGTCTTCCATCACGAAATGGCCTTCGCTGGCCTCGGCGATATGCCTCACCGAGGGCAGGCAGCCGTTCGGGAAGATATATTTGTTGATCCACGGATCGACGTTCATGTCGGTCTTGTTGGAACCGATGGTGTGCAGCAGGAACAGGCCGTGCGGCGCCAGATTGCGCTCTACCACGTTGAAATAGGTGCGATAGTTTTTCGGCCCGACGTGCTCGAACATGCCGACCGAGACGATACGATCGAACTGCTGATGCAGATCGCGATAGTCCTGCAGCAGGATCTGCACGTCCAGCCCGGCGCAGCGTGCCTGAGCCAGCTTCTGCTGCTCGGCGGAAATGGTCACGCCGACCACCGACACGCCGTAATTTTTCGCCGCATAGGCGGAGAGGCCGCCCCAGCCGCAGCCGATGTCCAGCAAGCGCATGCCCGGCTGCAGCTGCAGTTTTTCGCAGATCATCCGCAATTTCGCTTCTTGCGCTTCCTCCAGCGTGGCGGCGTCTTTCCAGTAGCCGCAGGAGTACTGCATGTAAGGATCGAGCATCAGCGTAAACAGATCGTTGCCAAGATCGTAATGCTCTTTGCCGACGATCCAGGCGCGCTTTTTCGATTGCAGATTGGTCAGGCGCGCCGCGGCGATACGCAGGGTATCTTTCAGGTGGTGGGGGAGCTTCTTCTCCAGCCCGGCGCTGACCACGCGCTGGAAGAATATATCCAGCCGCTCGCATTCCCACCAACCATCCATATAGCTCTCGCCTAGACCCAGGGAGCCTTGCTGCAAAACGCGTTTAAAGAATTCGGGGTTTTTAACCTGAATATCGAAAGGGCGCGATCCGTTAATTTCGATACCGGCCAGACCGAGCATTTCGTGCGCGATACGGTACCACTGGTTATCCTGGATGCTCAGATCTTCTATACACGATGAACTCATAGCTTCTCCATCACCTTCTTCTGACTGATGACCCGTTAGGAAACAGCTTAGACAATTTCTGCGGGTGCATACGTATACCGACGGGAAATAAGCCCGCGGCGTCTGATATCCGACTATGAACAGAGGAAATTTAAAGAAGCGACCCGACGCAAACGGCGCAGGATAAACGCCTCTTCAAAAAAAGAGTGTGACGCAAGACGCGTACACAACAGCTAATTGAGATATAGAGATTATAAGGTGTTACTTTACAAGGTTGTTTTTGAGTATAGGCGCGCCGAGGCATTGACTCAACTGTAAATCGCACTCGGCACGCATATTCTTTAAGTGATTATTTAGCTTGGCAATTATGACGCTGAGTTAGCATGTTCGCGCGGCGTTTCTTGCGGCGCCTTGGCCGCTTTTCCCCGCTGCAGGAAATACCCCAGCGCGGCCAGTATCACCGTGGACACCATCACCGTCACCGTCGCCAACAGCGGCTGCGCAATAAACGTCGATACCAGCATGCTCGCCACGAAACACAGCCCCAGCTGCAGCGTATTTTGCAGCGCGGCGGCTTTGCCGCTGCTGTCCGGGAACGGCATCAGCGCGTTGGCCACCATGATCGGATAGCCGGCGCCGTTGACCAGCGCCATCACGCAGAACGGGATCAGGAGCGTGGTGAGCGTCGGATTGGTCAGGGTTGCCACCAGATACAGGGCCACCATGCTGACAGCATAAGCTACCAGCAGCCACGGCAGCAGGGTTTTGCCATTGATGCGCTTGAGCGCGGCGCGGCACCCGTAACCGCCCAGCAGGAAGGCCAGCGTCTGCGGCACATAGCTCAGGCCGATGTCGCTCGGGCCGTAGCCCATATCACCGAGGATAAACGGCGAGCCGGTCAGCCAGGCGAAGAAACCGGCCGAACAGGCGGCGTACATGGCGACATTGCCGCTGAATACCGGGGATTTCAATAATTGCCAAAAACTGACGCTGCTTTTTGGCGCGTCGACGGCGGGTTTTGGCCTGGCGTTCTCTTTGAGCAGCAGCGTCGGCAGCAGCAACAAGGCGGTGATGGCCAGCAGCACGGCGAAGATCGCGCGCCAGCTGGCGTGGTTCAGCAGCCAGGCGCCCAGCAGCGGCGCCAGCGCCGGCGATAGCGCCACCAGCGGCATGATGGTGGCGAATACGCGGTTGGCCTGGCCTTCACGATAGCGGTCGACCACCAGCGCTTGCCAGATGGCGGCGGCGGAACAGACGCCTACGGCCTGAATAAAGCGCAGTATCCAGAGCTGCGCGGCATTTTCCACCCACAGCATGCCTAGGCAGCCGAGCGCGAACAGCGTCAGGCCAATCAACAATACCGGTTTGCGCCCCAGACGGTCGGAGAGCGGCCCCCACAGCAGCTGCGCGAAGGCGAAGCCGGCCAAAAAGATGCTCAGGCTGGCGCTGACCGCGCCGGCGGAAATTTGCAGTTCCTCCCGCATGGCGCCGAAGGCGGGCAGGTACATATCGGTCGCCAGATAACCCAGCATGCTCAGGCCGGCGAGGTAGAACATAAAACCAAAGGAATTTCGCATGGTATTTCTCGTTAATATTTTAGTGTCGCAGGTTTTTAGCGCCGGCCAGTGTATCCGGCTGGATCTCTGCTTGTGAAACGGTAATATTTGCAAAGTGCTGTTAAAAAAATTGAAGGCAAAGCGATGTGGTCTGAATATTCTCTCGAGGTCGTTGATGCGGTGGCGCGCACCGGCAGTTTCAGCGCGGCGGCGCAGGAGCTGCACCGGGTGCCGTCGGCGGTAAGTTATACCGTGCGGCAGCTGGAGCAATGGCTGGCGGTGCCGCTGTTTGAGCGGCGTCACCGAGATGTGGAACTGACGCCGGCCGGCGCGCTGTTTATCAAGGATGCGCGAGCTGTTATCAAAAAAATGCTCGACACCCGCCGCCACTGTCAACAGGTGGCCAACGGTTGGCGCGGTCAGCTGAATATCGCGGTAGACATCATCGTCAAACCGCAGCGCAGCCGCCAGCTGGTGCTGGATTTCTACCGCCATTTCCCCGACGTCGAGTTGATGCTGCAACCCGAGGTGTTTAACGGCGTGTGGGATGCGTTGGTGGACGGCAGGGCGGACATGGCGATTGGCGCCACCCGCGCGGTGCCGGTCGGCGGCGGCTTCGCTTTCCGCGACATGGGGGATATGAACTGGCTGTGCGTAGTCAGCCCACAGCACCCGTTGGCGCAGCTGGCAGGGCCGTTGAATGACGATCGGTTGAGGCCGTACCCTGCGCTTTGTCTGGAAGACACCTCGCGCAATCTGCCCAAGCGCGTCACCTGGACGCTGGATAACCAGCGGCGGCTGGTGGTGCCGGACTGGACCTCGGCGCTCGACTGTTTGTGCGCCGGATTGTGCGTCGGCATGATGCCGGCGCATCTGGCGCTGCCGCGGGTGCAGCGCGGTGAGCTGAAGGCGTTGCAGTTGCAGCAGCCGTTTCCCGCCAGCCCCTGCTGCCTGACCTGGCAACAGGATAAACCGTCACCGGCGATGAGCTGGCTGCTGGCGTATTTGGGCGATGGCGAGACGCTGAATCAGGAGTGGCTGAGTGAGGCGGCACCGGAAGCCGCGCCGGCTTCCGGTAGGGAGGACGATCAGCGGCGGTAGTCGATGAACGGACCGTCGGCGACCGAACGGCGTTCGACCAGCTTCGGATGCACTTCGATCACCTGCGATTCTTCGCGCTTGCTGATGATGCGATCCAGCAGCATGGTGAAGGCCATTTCGCCCAGACGCTCTTTCGGCTGATGAATGGTGGTCAGCGCCGGGGTGAAGTAGCGGGCGTTGCGCACGTTGTCGTAGCCGATCACGGAAATATCCTGCGGCACCCGCAGCCCCAGTTCGTCGGCGGCGCAGATGGCGCCCATCGCCATGATGTCGCCGCCGCAGAATACTGCGGTCGGTCGCTGTTTTTGCGACAGAATTTGATGCATCGCCTTGTAACCGGACTCCGGCTCGAAGTCACCCTGGACTATCCACTCTTCGCGAATATCGATATGCGCTTCCTGCAGCGCCTTCATGAAGCCCTGATGCCGACCGCCGCCGGTGTTGCGCGACAGTTGGCCCGGGATAGCGCCGATATCGCGGTGGCCGCGTTCGATCAGATAACGCCCGGCCAGATAGCCGCCCTCGAACGCGTTATCGATGATGGTGTCGGTGAAGTCGCCGCGCGCGGCGCCCCAGTCCATTACCACCATCGGGATGTTGCGGTAGTCTTCCAGCATGCCCAGCAGCTGATCCGGGTATTCGGAACACATGACCAGCAGGCCGTCGACGCGCTTTTGCGCCAGCATCGCCAGGTAGGCGCGCTGTTTGTCCAGATTGTTGTGCGAATTGCACAGGATCAGGGTATAGCCTTTGCTGTAGCAGCTGTTTTCCACCGCCTCGATCACTTCGGCAAAGTAGGGCGCTTCGCTCGAGGTGGCCAGCAGACCGATAGACTTGGTGTGATTGACTTTCAGGCTGCGCGCCACGGCGCTCGGCGAGTAGTGCAGCTCTTTGATGGCGGCCCACACGGCCGCTTTGGTCTCTTCGGCGACGAAACGAGTCTTATTGATGACGTGCGAAACGGTGGTGGTGGAAACGCCCGCGCGTTTGGCCACATCTTTAATCGTTGCCATGTAAGGAATGACTCCTGAACTCACATGTTTACAGCATGTAAGTGTGATGTTAATCGTTTGCCTACGTAGATCCTTCTCCAGAGAAGCGAAAACTGAGTTTTTAGTGTTGAAGTCGTCAGCGCTTAATCAGGAGGGGCATGAATGCCGGTACGCAGTTGTGAACTGCGAATTTTGTCGCATATTGAACAAAAGTGGAAGAGGTAATCGAGATTATAAACCGGGAAATGATAACAAGATTTTATCGGCGAACTGTGGGAAAATGATTTGACGTACTAATTGTGCGCCTTTTATCCTTAGGAAAGCCCATTTTAAAGGAGTTGTCATGGATACCGATCTGAAGATGTCGCTGTTCACCACCGTTTGCGCATTGGCGATGATCATCGCTTTCAGCTTTGTCGCCGCGTTGAACTGATTTCCCGCCAGTTTTAAAAAAGGCGCAGCCAAGCTGCGCCTCATCACTTAGGCAAGGCCTGCGCTTACGCCAGGTTTTCCGCTGCGAAGGTCCAATTGACCAACGCCCAGAAGTTTTCCAGGTATTTTGGACGCGCATTGCGGTAATCGATGTAATACGCGTGTTCCCACACGTCAACGGTCAGCAGCGGTTTGTCTTCACCGGTCAGCGGGGTGGCCGCGTTGGAGGTGTTGACGATCGCCAGCGCGCCGTCCGGTTTTTTCACCAGCCAGGTCCAGCCGGCGCCGAAGTTTTTCACTGCGGCATCGGTGAACTGCTCTTTGAACGCAGCGAAAGAGCCGAAGGATTTGACGATCGCCGCCGCCAGTTCGCCCTGCGGTTCACCGCCGCCCTGTGGTGACAGGCAGTGCCAGTAGAAGGTGTGGTTCCACACCTGCGCGGCGTTGTTGAACACGCCGCCGTTAGAGGTCTTGATGATCTCTTCGAGCGATTTGCCCTCGAACTCGCTGCCTTTCACCAGGTTGTTCAGGTTAACCACGTAGGTGTTGTGGTGCTTGCCGTAGTGGTATTCCAGGGTCTCGGCGGAGATGTGCGGCTCGAGCGCGTTTTTCTCATACGGTAATGCAGGTAATTCAAACGACATTGCTTCCTCCTTTACAGCGCCATTCGCTTCCCGCCGGGGCGAGAGTCATATGGGCCGTTTTTTATTGTGGTCATTCAATCTTAACAATTTTCATCATAAAAAACAGGAAGAAAAGCCAGAAATGCGCGTGGGGAGGTGCGATAGGCGATAGCTTGAACAGGCGGTTGCGACCGAGGCCGCAACCGCGCAGAGCAGGGAATTAACGGATGGTTTTCGGCGTCACTACGCGGCGAGCGCCGATGTAGTGGTTCTGCCAATAGTCGTTATCAAGCTGGCTGATGCGGATCTCTTCGCCGGTGCGCGGCGACTGGATGAATTTGCCGTTGCCGAGGTAGACGCCGACATGATCCGCCACGCCGCGGTTGTTAATGCGGAAGAACACCAGATCGCCGCTTTCCAGTTCGCTTTTCTTGATCGGCGCCGCGTCGCGCAGGTGATACATTTCGTTGGCGGTGCGCGGCATCTTGATTTTCACCACGTCTTTATAGGCGTAATAGATGAGGCCGCTGCAGTCAAAGCCGGTGCGCGGCGAGCTGCCGCCCCAGCGGTAAGGCTTGCCCATCTGATCCATCAGCTTGGCCATCGCGGTCTGCTTGGCGTGCTGGTAACGCTTTTTGTGCGCTGGGCTGAGTTTCAATGGTTTTTCATCACGCGCCAGCTTGGCGGTGGCCATACCGGCTTCGCGGTGGCGGCCATAGCCTTTTTTGTAGCCCTTTTTCGGCGGGGTGACTTTAATTTTGGCGGTTTTCTGCGCTTTGACCTTGGGTTTGGCGCTGACGATCTTTTTCGCGCTTTTCTCGCTTTTGACCTTGGCGGTCTTGGTTTTTTTCTCGGGGGCCGTCACTTTGGCTTTTTTGGCGGCTTTATCCGCTTTCTTTTTTCTGCGGTCATCGGGCCGCGCTTCATTGGCATGGCTTTTACGCTGCTCGGCGGCAACACGCGCCTGTGGCGCAGCGTGCGCCAAATTGAAGAAGAGCTGCGTAAACAGCAGCGCAAAGAGCGTAAGAATTAAACGCATGTCGACGTCACCAACCTTGGCCCCGAAACGGATATCGAAAGAGTTACAGTATTCCCGAATTTCGCCATATAAAACAGCGAAGAACTCATAAATAATAATCCATATTGTGAGAAAACGTTAATGACATTTTTTTTGGTTTAAAATCAGCCTGTTGATGTATAAAAAAGCGCCAGGCGGCGGTGGATATAATTAAGCCGCGCCGTCATCGCGGCGCAATATATTAGTGAAATGGTCGGATTAAAAATGTTATTCTCAACGTATGTTTTGACCGGAATGACGTGGCCGGTGAAACGCGATCGGCGGCGGGCGAATATCCTTGCAAAAGATGGCGTTTTCTTGCGACTGTTCCAGCCGCTACAATAGCCCGCGTGATGCATGTTGTAGCCATGAAATGTGGCTTGAGGAAGCAATAAATGACGACGACACTTGAAAAAATTCAGCACCAGATCGCTGAAAACCCGATTCTGCTGTACATGAAGGGTTCGCCAAAGCTGCCGAGCTGCGGCTTCTCCGCGCAGGCTGTGCAAGCGCTGTCCGCCTGCGGTGAGCGTTTCGCCTATGTGGATATTCTGCAAAACCCGGACATCCGCGCCGAGTTGCCAAAATACGCCAACTGGCCGACTTTCCCGCAGCTGTGGGTAGACGGTGAGCTGGTCGGCGGTTGCGATATCATCATCGAAATGTATCAGCGCGGCGAATTGCAGCAGCTGATCAAAGAAACGGCAGAAAAGTATAAAGCGCAGGAAGACCAGCAGTCTTAATCGACAGACTTGCGGTTATCGCGTAACGGGCGGCGCCAGTGCAAACTGGGCCGCCTTTTTTATTGGGCCTATTCGGCGAGATCGCCGGCGGGCAGCGGCCAGCCGCCGAGACGCTTCCAGCGGTTAACCAGCTCACAAAACAGCAGGGCGGTTTGTTCGGTGTCGTACAGCGCGGAGTGCGCCTGGCTGCTGTCGAACGGCATGCCGGCGGCGATGCAGGCTTTGGCCAGCACCGTTTGCCCCAGCACCAGGCCGCTCAGCGCAGCGGTGTCGAAGGTGGCGAACGGATGGAACGGATTACGCTTCAAACCGGCGCGTTCGGCCGCGGCCATCAGGAAGCTGTGATCGAAGTTGGCGTTGTGCGCGACGATAATGGCCCGGTTGCAACCGCGATCCTTGAGCCCTTTGCGCACCGCTTTGAAAATGGCGTGCAGCGCGTCGTATTCGCTGACCGCACCGCGCAGCGGGTTGTGCGGATCGATGCCGTTAAACGCCAGCGCTTCCGGTTGCAGGTTGGCGCCCTCGAAAGGCTCCACGTGGAAGTGCAGGGTTTCGTCGCGCTGCAGCCAGCCGTCTTCATCCATTTTCAGCGTCACGGCGGCGATTTCCAGCAGCGCATCGGTATTGGCGTTGAAGCCGGCGGTTTCAACATCTATTACTACGGGATAAAACCCACGAAAACGACCACTCAGGGCGTTAAGATCACTTTTTTCGGCCATCAGTTTCTTATCTTCATCGAATGCAGCGCGCATTATGGCAAATTTTGCGCCCGGTTGCAGGCGCTATCGCGCGGAGAATCAGCGGGGCGCAGGCGCGCCCCGAGAGAGGCTTAGTGGCCGAGGCCTTGGCCGGCGTGTTTGTTTTCGATCAGCTCGATTTTATAACCGTCCGGATCTTCGACGAACGCGATCACCGTGGTGCCGCCTTTCACTGGGCCGGCCTCACGGGTGACGTTGCCGCCGGCGCGGCGGATGTTGTCGCAGGTGGCGGCGACGTCGTCCACGCCCAGCGCCAGGTGGCCGAAGGCGGTGCCCATGTCGTAGCTGTCGGTGCCCCAGTTATAGGTCAGTTCGATAACCGCGCCTTCGCTCTCTTCCGTATAGCCGACAAAAGCCAGCGAGTATTTGTACTCCGGGTTTTCGCTGGTGCGCAGCAGGCGCATGCCTAATACCTTGGTGTAGAAGTCGATGGAGCGTTGCAGATCACCGACGCGGATCATGGTATGGAGTAAGCGCATAATTCCTCTGAATTGACTGTGCCGTGGCAGACGGCGGGTGGATTGAAGCACAAGCGAGTATAGCCTTGTCCCGCAAGGGAATTCAACGTGACGAGTTGGTGACGATGTCACTTTTTGCCCCCTCGCCATGGGTGTTTAAATATTGATCGAGTGTACCGATCGATACGAAGTAATTGATCTGCACAATCAATTATCAATTCCGCGCGTAACCGTGTAGAAATTGACCTGTAGCAGATAACAACACCAGGGAACGTCGGCCCGCCTTGTGCGGGCCTTTTTGCGTGCATAAAAAAACGGCCAGGCGGTTGCGTGGCCGTTTAGGGTCAGGACGGGTTACTTCGTCAGAAACGGATAGTCGGTATAACCTTCGGCGCCACCGCCGTAGAAGGTTTCCGGCTTAGGTTCGTTGAGCGGGGCGTGTTGACGGAAACGCTCGACCAAATCCGGATTGGCGATGTAGCTACGGCCAAAGGCCACCGCGTCGATGAAGCCTTTTTCGATCAACGCTTCGGCTTTTTCAGCGGTGTAGGCGCCGGCGCCGACGATCACCCCTTTAAAGTGGGCGCGCACCGAGTCACGGAAGGCGTCGGAATACGGTTTGCCGCCGGCCCAGTCCGGTTCGGAGATGTGCAGATAGGCGATGTTGCGTTTGTTCAGCTCTTCCACCAGGTACAGCGCCGCTTCTTCCTGATCTTCACCGTTGTCCAGGCCGTTGAACGGCCCCAGCGGCGAGATGCGGATGCCGATGTGCTCGGAGCCCCATTCTGCGATGGCGGCGTCGACCACTTCCAGCGTCAGGCGGGTGCGATTCTCGATGCTGCCGCCGTATTGATCGGTACGCTGGTTAGACGCCGGAGACATGAACTGGTGCAGCAGATAGCCGTGAGCCGCATGCAGCTCGATAAAGTCGAAGCCGGCTTCACGCGCGTTGGCGGTCGCCTGGCGGAAATCGTTGACGATGCCCGGGATCTCGCTGGTTTCCAGCGCGCGCGGCGTTGAGGTCGGTACGCGCACCCAGGCGCCGGTTTCGTCACGCACGGTGGTGCGGGTGTCTGCGTTGATCGCCGAAGGGGCGACCGGCGCTTGTCCGCCCGGCTGGAGGCTGGTGTGGGAGATGCGGCCTACGTGCCACAGCTGCACGGCGATGTGGCCGTTTTTGTCGTGTACCGCCTGCGTGATGTGTTTCCAAGCGGCGATCTGCTCCGGGGTATGCAGGCCCGGCGCACCGGCGTAGCCTTTCGCCTGGAAGGAAATCTGCGTCGCTTCGGTCACGATCAGACCGGCGCCGGCGCGCTGCGCATAATACTCCGCCATCAGCGGCGTGGGAATGTCGCCCGGTTCGATGCTGCGCAGACGCGTCAGCGGAGCCATAAACACGCGGTTGGGCAGGGTGACTGCGCCAACTTTCAGCGGAGAGAGCAATTTTTCAGTCTTCATAGTGCATCCTGTATTTAATAGACCGGTCGTCTAGTTATGGGCGATAAAAAAACACGAACTGCATTTTCACGAAAAAAGATGGTGGTGTTACGGCTGCGGCGGGCGCAGCAGCAACTCGATGCTTTCCAGCGCGCTGGTCAACGGGGCCAACGATCGCCGGATCTTGGCGCGCAGCGAGGCGCCGAGCCACAGGGCATACAGCGTCTCTGCGGTTGCCGCCGGGCTCATGGCTACCGACAGCGATCCCTCGGCGATGCCGCGCTCAATGGCCGCCTGCAGGTGGCCGATCACCCGGGCGGTCCCGGTTTCCAGCGCATGGCGCATCGGCTCCGACAGGTCGCTCACCTCGGCGGAGAGTTTCACCGCCAGACAGGCGTTATGACATTCGCTGCGGCAGTGGTAACTGATGGCCTGGGCGTAATACCCCAAGAGCTGGTGGCGGGCATCGGTGTGCTCGTCGGCAAACAGCTTTTGCATTTGCGCATCATAGTGCGCGAAATAGCGTTGCAGCATCGCTTCGCCGAAGGCTTCCTTCGAGCGGAAATAGTGGTAGAACGATCCTTTCGGCACGCCCGCCGTGGCCAGCAGTTCGCTCAGCCCCATGCCGGTAAAGCCCAGGCGCAGGCTGAGGGTTTCGCCGGTGGCGAGCAGATGTTCACGTGTATCCACGTTGCAATGCGTTGATTTGGTCATCATGGCGCCGAGCATAATAGACCGATTGGTCTAGGTCAATGGGAATAAAAAAACCGGCGCACAAAACGCCGGTTGGTCTCAGGCATTGTGCCTCAGCGGCACGCGGAAGTTAAGCGCTTACGCCGCGTTGCGGCAGCGTTGCAGAATATCCAACTGGGATTGATATTCACGCGTCTGCACATTCAGCATGCCCAGCAGGGTGTGGAACAGATTGTCCTGCGACACGTCGTCCTTTTCCGCCAGCGTGCTCAGGCACTGGCGATCGATGCCGAAATTGCGCTGATAGTCGGCCGACATCCACATCAGGAATGGCACGTGAGTTTGCTGGCTCGGCGCGAAGACATAAGGCGTGCCGTGCAGATACATGCCGTTTTCTCCCAGCGATTCGCCGTGATCGGACAGGTAGACCAGCGCGGTATTGAACCGGTCGTCATACTGCTGCAGCAGCTTGATGGTGGCATCGAGCATCGCGTCGGTATACAGGATCGAGTTGTCGTAGGTGTTCACCAGCTGTTCATGGCTGCAATCCTGGATCTGATTGCTGTTGCAGGTCGGCGAAAACGTCTGGAACTGCGGCGTGCTGCGGCGGTAATAAGCCGGGCCGTGGCTGCCCATCTGGTGCAACACGATCACGCCGTCGTCTTTCAGGCTATTGATGTAGTCGTTCAGTTTGTACAACAGCACATTGTCCATGCAAACTTCGCCGTCACAGTCCTGCGGCAGTTTCAGTTTGGTCATGTCGATGTGCGGCACCCGATCGCAGGCGCCTTTGCAGCCGCCATCGTTATCGCGCCACAGCACGTTGACGCCGGCATGCGCCAGCACGTCGAGCATGCCTTCCTGGTGCGTCGCCTGAGTTGCGTCGTACGCTTTGCGCGGCATGTTGGAGAACATGCAGGGGACGGAGATCGCCGTTTCGGTGCCGCAAGAGCTGGCGTTCTTGAAATAGACCACGTTGTCCTGCTTGAGGCGCGGGTTGGTCTCGCGATCGTAGCCCCCGAGAGAGAAGTTTTCGGCGCGGGCGGTTTCGCCCACCACCAGGATCACCAGCGTTTTCTTGGCCTGTCCGGCGATCAGCGGCCCTTTGCGCGCGTCTTCACCGATCTTCACCAGCGGCAGATTGCGCGTGAAGTAGCGCTGCTCGGTAAACTTGATGGTGCCGGCGACGAAGTTGGAAGGCGTTAACATCTTCACCACGCTTTTATTGTTGCGGATCAGCGAAGCGTAGTCTTTGTAGAACAGCGCGGCGATGATCAGGATCACCACCAATGACAGCATGACGTTGGCGGCGCGCAGCCCAACCATGTACCACCAGGGGCGGGTCTGGCGAATATGGATGAAGCAAACCGCCGCCGCCGGCAGGACGCCGAGCAGCGCCAGCCACAGCCCCATGCGCGGCGTCAGCAACGCCGTCGCTTCGTGGGTGTTGGTTTCAAAGGCGTTTTGCATCATGTTGCCGTCGATCACCACGCCATAGCTGTACATGAAATAGTTGGCTGCGGCGCTGCCGAGCAAGAAAAAGACGATCAGTGGTTTGCGCAGGTAGGGCACGGTCAACACGCTGAAGATAATATTCAGCGCACAGAAGATCACCACCGGCATGCTGGCGGCGAATATCACGCTGTGGACGCTATCGAAGGTGATATACGACCAGGCGCGATGCAGGAATAACGCGTTTTGGAACAGAGTGAAGAACAGGGCGGTGGCGAGGATAAAACCGAGGCTGTTGCACTGTAAGCGTTGACGTAACCACATTGCCAAATCTGGATCCTGAGAGTAGATAATGCCTTGAAATCTACCGGATGAAACTTAAGAAAACCTTAGAAATTCAGAATACTGGCGGCGGCGAACGCGGGAAAACGCCAGGCCGGTGGCCTGGCGGTGAGGGGAATTAGTAGGCGGCGGTGAATTGGGCGCGAATAAACTGAGGTTTTTCAATCTCATCGACGATAGCCACCGCCAGATCTTCCACCGAAATGCTGGCCGGCGCGTCGCCGTTCATCAGCAGCTGCGTGGTGCCGAGGCGGAACTGGCCGGTGCGTTTGCCCGGTTCCAGCAGGGCGGCCGGAGAGAGATAGGTCCAGTCGAGCGCTGATTCGTTGCGCAGTTTATTGCGCAGATCGCGCACCGCCTGCGCGCCGGGGCGGATATTTTCCGGGAATTGCGGCGTATCCACCAGTTCAACGCCCGGCGCCACTTCCAGGCTGCCTGCGCCGCCCACCACCAACAGGCGCTTGACGCCTGACTGCTCGACCGCGGTAAGGATCTGCTGGGCGCCGCGCGTAGTCTTCTCATACAGGTTGTCTTCGCCCCAGCCGGGATTGTAGGCGCTGATCACCGCATCCTGACCGTGCAATTGCCCCGCCAGCCAGGCGGTATCGGCGACGTCGCCCAGCGCGACGGTCAGATTGGCGTGGTCCGGCAAATCTTTTTTCTGACGGGCGATCGCCGTTACCTGAATGCCGCGAGCCAGCGCTTCATCCACCACACGGCGGCCAACAAAACCGGTTGCTCCAATAATGGCTACTTTCATCTGTATGCTCCTTCAGGGATGGGTCAGTATCGTAAGGCAGGCCGATGTGCCTGCTGCGTGGGATCTACTCTAGTCCTTAACAATAGCCGTGATTAGTGCCATATTCATGCTTTCTTGATTAAGTAAAACTTCATAATCGTGGATAAACTCAATCGAATGGCGGTGTTCGCCACCGTAGTGGCGGAGGGATCGTTGGCCGGTGCGGCGCGGCGGCTGGGCATGACGCCGTCGGCGGTCAGTCAGCATATGCGCTCGCTGGAGAAGGCGCTCGGGGTGCCGCTGTTGCACCGCTCCACCCGCCGTCTGGCGTTGACCGAGGCGGGGGCGGCGTTTTATCCCGGCTGCGAGGCGATGTTGCAACAGGCGCAGCAGGCGGAGCAGCGGCTGGCGGAACTGCGGGACACGCTGGTGGGCGAGCTGCGCATCGCCACTCCGGTTGGCATCGGCGGCCGCTCGTTGGCGGAGGCGCTGGCGCCGCTGTTGCAGGCGCATCCCAAGCTGACACTGCGGGTGCTGGCAGACGATCGCATCGTCGACATGATAGAACAGCGGGTCGACATTGCGCTGCGCGCCAATCGTCAACTGGCGGACGCCAATATGATCGCTCACCCGCTGACGGCGTGGCCGATGGTGCTGTGCGCGGCGCCGCGTTACCTCAGCCAGCATGGGGTGCCGGAAAAGCCGCAGGATTTGGTGCAGCACCGCTGGATCTCCAGCGGCTACAGCGGGGCCCATCTGGATTTGCTGCATCAATCCGGCCAGCAGGTCAAGCTGCGGCTGGCGGAGGGGCAGATCGTCAGCGAGAGCATGAACGTGATGCGCGCCTTTACCCGCGCCGGTCTGGGCATTTCCGTTCAGCCGCTGTATGAAATTGGCGACGAGCTGCAGCGCGGCGAGCTGTTGCTGCTGTTGCCGGAGTGGCGGCCGGCGCCGCTGCGGCTGCACGCGCTGACGCTGGAACGCACTATGCCGGAGAAAAGCCGCCAGGCGCTGCGCTATTTGCGCGACTATTTTCGCCGCAATGGCGAAAGGGGACTTGCCAGCGGCGGCGATGACGTCTTCAATTAGCAGGAGAATGCAGGAGGGTCCGTGGCACAGCAGCTTGAATTTTTCGACATCCCCAGCCCGTGTCGCGGCATTTGCCAGGCCGACGATCGCGGTTTCTGCCGTGGCTGCCTGCGCAGCCGCGAGGAGCGGTTCGGCTGGATGAGCATGAGCGACGCGCAAAAGCGCGAAGTGCTGCGTCTGTGTCGCCAACGTTTCCTGCGCCTGCGGCGCGCCAACAAAGCCCCCGACGAGCCGCTGCCGGAACAGCCTTCGCTGTTTTGACCCTTTCCTGATCTGCCGCACGTTCATGCGCCTTTGCGCTTCCCTGCGCCTCACCGGCTTGTGTATGCTGGCTGACAACTAATGTCATGAGGTTTTCGCAATGGTAGAACGCATTCGTCTCGCGCCGCAGGGGCCTGAATTTTCCCGTATGATTTGCGGTTACTGGCGGTTGATGGAGTGGGGCATCTCGCCGCAGCAGCTGCTGACGTTTATCGAACAGCATGTCGAACTGGGCGTCACCACCGTCGATCACGCAGATATCTATGGTGGTTATGCCTGCGAGCAGGCATTCGGCGACGCGCTGCGCCTGAAGCCCGCGTTGCGGCAGTCGCTGGAGCTGGTGAGCAAGTGCGGCATCGCCACCACCGCCAAGCCCGGCAACCCGATCGGCCACTACATCACCGATCGCGATCATATCGTACAGAGCGCGGAACACTCGCTGCGCCATCTGCATACCGACTACCTCGACCTGTTGCTGATCCACCGCCCGGATCCGTTGATGGACGCTGACGACGTGGCCGAAGCCTTTGTCGCGTTGCACAAAAGCGGCAAGGTGCGCCATTTCGGCGTCTCTAACTTTACGCCCGCGCAGTTCCAACTGCTGCAGTCGCGTCTGCCGTTCTCTCTGGTCACCAATCAGGTGGAAATTTCGCCGATTCACCAACCGGCGATCCTGGACGGCACGCTCGACCAGTGCCAGCAGCTGCGCATCAAACCGATGGCCTGGTCCTGCCTGGGTGGCGGCCGCTTGTTCAACGACGCCGAGTTCCAGCCGCTGCGCGACGAGCTGCAGCGGGTGGCGCAAGAGATCGGCGCCGAGACCATTGAACAGGTGGTTTACGCCTGGGTGATGCGCCTGCCGTCTTCGCCGCTGCCGATTATCGGCTCCGGCAAGATCGAGCGGGTGCGTTCGGCGTTGAAGGCGCAGAAACTGGCGCTGAACCGCCAGCAGTGGTTCCGCATTCGCAAGGCGGCGTTGGGGTATGACGTGCCCTGAGACGGGGTAGAAAGAGGAAAGCCGGGCGGCGAAAGCGCCCGGCTTTTTTTTACGTCGCTCTTTAGGCCAACACCACCTGATCGGGGTTGAAATGATCGAGCGAGACGCCGATCAGCGTGACCTGGCTGTGGCCGAAGGCCAGCACCAGATCGTCGTTTTGCTGCGTGGCATAGTCGCGGATATTCCCGCTGGCGCCCTCGGTGCCGATAAATACCAGTTTGTCGGTGGCGTTGAAGCCATACAGCTGGTCGCGGCCGAAATCGCCGCTGAACAGGAAGGTATTGCCGTTGCCGACCCCCTTCAGGATGTCATCGCCGCTGCCGCCGACGAAGGTCAGGTTGCCGCCGGCATGGCCGATAAGCGTGTCGTTGCCGGCATTGCCGAACAGCCAGGCGTCGTGGCTGCGAGCCTGCAGGACGTCATCGCCGTCGCCGCCGGTGGTGGCGGCTGCATAGGCTTTGAGGCCCGAATCCGATTTCAATCCGGCGGCGGTCACCTGATGATCCACCTCTTTGCTGAAAATCAGCCAGGAGGTTTCTTTGCTGCGCAGGGTGCTGATGTCGTCCGCCAGCGTAATGCCGCCCTTGGCGTCGCGCAGGTAAAGCGTATTGCCGTCGTAGGCGACCTCGGTGTTTTTCAACGCCTGCTGGGTATCGAAGATATTGTGGCCTTTGCCGCCGGCGATCAGGTTATAGCCGCCGGCGTCGCGGAAGATATCGTCACCGTCGCGGCCCTCGAGATAGTCGTTGCCTTTGCCGCCCTTGATCAAATCATTGCCGTCGCTGCCGATGATAAACGTCGGCCCGCTGTGCGTTTCCGCGTTGCGGTTCAGATCTTCCACCCAGGTACTGCCGCGCGTGACGTTCGACAGGTTGGAGACGATGATGGTCGAGTCTTTGTCGGTCAGCGAATAAAACTCGGAGTTCAGCACCCGCATCAGGCCATCCTGATAGAAGAACGGCAGGTGGGATAGCCAGGTCGGAATGTTGAGAATGGAGAACGGCAACAGATTCCAGGCGTCCGACGCGTAGTGGTCGTTGAAGTTGACGATATTGTTGGTGGCGGAGGTATGCGGCGCATCGTGAACGCCCAATGACGGCAGGGTCAGCGAGGTGCCGTCGAGCGCGCGAAACACCGGATCGTTCTCATAGCCGATGTTGATCACCTTGCCGCCGGCTTCGTACTGGGTCGGCGAGGCGAAGGCGACATAGTTGGACTGCGCGTAGAAGCCGCCCCAGTTGGCGTCGCTCTGCGCCGCCATGCTGTTGACCGCCAGCCCGCCGAGGCTGTGACCGCTGATCACCACGTCTTCGCCGCTCAGCCCGTGTGCCTGCGCGAATTTCGCCACGTCCCCCAGCAAATTGCCGAAGGCCTTCAGCGTATAGCCGTCGGCATAGCCTTTCGGCCCGAACCCGGCCAACAGATCGTTAATCACATCGCCGATGGTATCGCCGATCAGTGACTCGCGCGGGCCGCTGGTACCGCGAAATGAGATGCCAATGGCGGTGAGATTGCCTTCGCTGTCATATTTGCCCAGCACCTCGGCCTGAGCAGTGGTGTAACCGGCGGTTTCGCCGTAGTAGGTGCCGCGCGCATCGGTTTTGCCGGCGTAACCCAACTGCGCGGCGTCGATCACTGACCAGCCGGCATTGTTCACTGCGTCCTGCGCGGCCTGTTCGGAGTCGGGGTTCCAGGGAAGACCGGGCAGGCCGCCCTGCGACTGGGTGCTGCCGATGAGCGCCGTGATCAGCGTCAGCGGCAGACCGAGGCCGAAACCGGTCTGGTGATAGCCTTCATCGAAGCCGTTATCGATATTGTGGTAAGCGTAGGTAGAGATGGCCAAGGCGTCGGAAAACAGCGCCTTTGACGCGTTTTCGTCCAGATCCTTATAGCTAAAGATGCCCATATCAGTTCCTTATGAAGTATGCCGCCTGGCCGGGAAGTGAACTCTCGCGCGTCGGCGGTGGAAACAGGGAAACAACGTTAGCCGAACGACAGCTGGTCAGAGGACCAACATCGGTAGAATTATTATTGGTGCTAAATATTAGGCCCGCGAATCAAATTGGCGAGATTGTGCGTTGGTTAACAGTGCTGGCGCTGGCTCTCCTATACTGATAACTCGATAGAGTCATTAAGGAGACTGATTGATGAAACGTTATTGGTATGCGGCGCTTGGCCTGATGGCCTGCGGGGCCGCTCAGGCGGCGACGGTCGACGTTGAGATGAACTTGGTGACCGGGCAGGGCATCGGTCAGGATATCGGCAAAGTGGCCATCAGCGAAACGCCTTACGGCTTACTGTTCACGCCGAGCCTGAAAGCCTTGCCGGCCGGGGTGCACGGTTTCCATGTGCATGAGAAAGGCAGCTGCGAGCCGGGCATGAAGGACGGTAAGGCGGTGGCGGCGCTGGCGGCCGGCGGGCATTTTGATCCGCAAAAAACCGGGAAACACCTCGGGCCGTATGCCGACGGGCACCTGGGCGATTTGCCGGCCATCTATGTGACCGCCGACGGCATGGCGAACGACCCGGTGTTGGCGCCGCGGCTGAAAAAAATCAGTGAAATTGAGGGCAAGGCGCTGATGGTGCACGCCGGCGGCGATAATCACTCGGATCATCCGCTGCCGCTCGGCGGCGGCGGTGAGCGCTTCGCCTGCGGCGTGATCAAGTGATCATCCGCCGCTGACGGCCGCAGTGGCGGCGGGCTGGCCAATGGCCTGTTGCAGTTGCTGCAGCGAGCAGTAGAGCCGCCAAATCAGGCCGGCCAGATCGCGCGCCGCCTGTTCCGGGTGGTGCGCCAGGGCGTTGCTCATGCGCAGCAGTTCTTGCAGCGTGGCGTCCAGCGAACTGTGCTGCACGCCTTTCTCCGTCATGATGCCGCGCAGGCAGTGGATACAGACGTTGCGCACCGCCGACAGCGGATCTGAGCGGGTTTGCCAGTCGCGCAGCTGCCAGACGATATGGCTGCAGTTGAGCAGCACCACGCCCCAGCGCAGCAACCAGGTGCGCGCCTCCTGATCCTGACTTTGATTGAGCTGGCTGATGCGATGGTAGATCAGCGATTCAAACTGGCTTTCGCTCTGCTGCGGCTTTTTGCTCAACTGATCGATAAAGTCGCGGCGCAGCGCGCGGATAATACGGCGGCTCTTTCGCTTGTCCGAGCTGGGGCGCAGGATCTGAAACGCCAGCCCGGCCAGCAGCACACCGACAATTTTACCGATGTTGTCATTGATAAAGGACTGGTAGTCATAGCTCGGCGGATTGCTGACGGTCAGAAATGAGCCCATAAAGACGATCAGCTGCCCCCAAAGCGCGGCATAAGGCGGATTCTGCAGTTTGAGCATCTGCATGGTCACCAGGATCGGGAACAGGAAGGCGCAGAACACCCAGAAATCGTCAATCTGGATCATCAAACCGAATTTCACCACGAAGCAGGCGACCGAGAGCAGCAGCACCGCCTTGAGCAAGGTGCTGATGCTGTTGATCGGCGAAGGCGTGGAGGAGTAGAGCACGCAGCTGATGGCGGTGAGCGTCAGCGCCGCGCTGCCGGCGTCCCACTGCGTGTTGATCCAGTAGGCGCAGCCGATCACGATGCATAAAAAGGTGCGCAGGCCGTTATAGGCGGCTTCGTAGCTGTCGGTATGGCGCGCCAGCGAGGTGACGCGCGGCGGCTGGAGATCGCTGACCGCCGTGGCGCTTTCCAATCGCTGAAGCCAGCGGTTGCAGCGCAGATAAAGCCAGCAGAAATCACGCAAACGCAGCCAGAAGGCGCGATGGCGGTAGTCCGCTGCATCTTGCGGGGCGATCTGCTGGAGCAGGCGCGCCAAGCGATATTTATCGGTGGTGGGATCGCGCAATTCATCCAGCAGTTGCGTCAGCACCGGCATCAGATTGGCGGGGCGATCCGGCCAGTTCAGCAGCATGCGGCGCAGGCTGGAGATGACGCTGGTAATGCGCAGCTGCTGGTGCAGCAGATAGTTGAGCAGGTTATTTTGCCGCCGCAGGCGGTAGTGGCTCCAAAACGCCTGAATGCGCAGCAGGTTCATGGTCAGGATCTGGCCGATAACGCCTTCGTGTGAGGTGCGCATCTGCGTGGTGACCTCCGGCTGCCACAGCATGGCGGCGTGCTCCAGCAGCCGCTGCTGCATGCGCCGCAGCGAAGTCAGCAAGGCTTCGCCGTCGGAGGTGCTGGGCAGGATCATCATCATCAGCCCGCCGCACAGAATGCCGGTGATCACTTCGCAAACCCGCGCCTGGGCGATATCGAAGATCTGCTGGGTATCGGTGACGTTGACCGTACCGAAGGCGATGATGGCGGCGGTATAGCCCGCCAGCGCGAACGCGTAAGAGACGTTGTTTTGGTAATGGTTGGAGATATAGGTGCATAGCCCGATCCAGGCGGCGATGAACAGCGTGAACAGCCAGGGATCGTTCAGGCAGTGGCCGGCGATCGCCACCGAGGCGGCGGCGCCCACCAGGCTGCCGAAGATGCGGCCGATGCTTTTGCTGATCACGCCGCCGATGGTGGGGAAGCTGACCACCGCGGCGGAGGTGAGCGCCCAATAGGGTTCGTCGAGCTCGAGCACGAACGCCACCCACAGCGCCAGACACATCGCCAGCGAGTTGCGCAGCGCATAGCGCCATTGGCCGCCGGTCGCCTTACCCCAGGGGGTACGGCTCCACTCCAGAAAGGGCAGGTTCACACTTTAGTTCCGCTGATGAATCGAAATGGTGCAGGTGGTGCCGGCAACCAGCGTCAAATCGGCGGGCACGTTGAGCAATTTTATCCGCACCGGCACGCGCTGAGCCAAACGCACCCAGGGAACATTGGGCTTAACATCCATTAATAGATCGTTGTTGCTGTCAACGCTCTGATCGTAAATGGCGCGGCCGATACTCTCTACTTCCCCCTGCAACGGGGTGTTGCCGTTATATAAGACAATATCGGCTTTATTGCCTTCTTTTATATGTTTCAGCTTGGTTTCTTCGAAATAACCGAGTACATAAAACGAATGGACATCCACCAGTGCGACCAAAGGCGTGCCGGCGTTGGCGTAGTTCCCGACCCGCGCCTGCAGATTGGTGATATAACCGTCGGTCGGCGCGTAAATTTTAGTTTTGCTCAAATTCCATTTGGCCTGTTCCAGGTTGGCCAGGGCGGCTTTATAGGCGGCCTTCATTGCCTGAGCGGCTAAATTGGACTCATCCAAATCTTCAGCGGAAATAACGTTGCGCGGCAACCCGCGGCGTCGGGCGGCTTCGTGGTCCGCCTTGGCCAGATCCGATTGCGCTTTTGCCACCGCGGCCTCGGCATTGTCCAGCGCGATCTGATAAGGCACCGGGTCGAGGGTAAAAATCAGACTTCCCGCAGGTACGAATTGATTGTCATTCGCACTTATTTTCTCTAATCTTCCAGAAACCTCAGGGGTGATATTGACGAGTTCTGCGCGCACTTTTCCGTCACGGGTCCATGGGGATTGCATATAATAATTCCAGAGCCACCAACCGGCGCAGACGGCAATGGCGCAGACGATCACCGTAGAAAAGTATTTTAATGTTTTATGCTGCATGGGTTACCAACTCGCTAAAATCCATAAGGAACCGCTGACGGTCAGGACGAAAATGGACAGGTCCATCAACATGGGGTGCCAGATTTCACCGGAATACATCCAGTCCCTGAGCAGCTGATGAATCAGCAACCATAAGACCAGTCCTAGCAAAAAAGCTTTAAATATGGGTGGAAAATAAAGCGATGCCCCCAGGACCAAATCGGGTAAGGGCGATGAGGCGTGTAACCATGATGTATTCACATTAACAATCCCTACGGGTGAATATGTTGAATATTTGCATAACGATTAAACAATAGCGGCTAAAAATAGTGGTTATTTCCACAATATACATTATATACATTTGTGTTTTTAATGTGAGTTACCCAAAATAGTCTAAGCTCTGGGAGGTAATGTTAGCATGCTAATTATAAGGAGGGGTAAGTGGAGTCAACATTAGGTTCAGATTTAGCACGATTGGTTCGTGTTTGGCGAGCGCTCATCGATCATCGGCTCAAGCCGTTGGAGCTGACCCAAACGCATTGGGTTACGTTGCACAATATCAATCGCTTGCCGCCGGAGCAGTCGCAAATCCAGCTGGCCAAGGCGATCGGTATCGAGCAACCGTCACTGGTTCGCACGCTGGACCAACTGGAGGAGAAGGGGCTTATCACGCGTCACACCTGTGCCAACGATCGCCGCGCGAAGCGCATCAAGCTGACCGAAGCGGCCGATCCGATCATCAGGGAAGTCGACAGTGTGATCACGTCTACGCGCAGTGAGATTTTAAGCGGCATTACCGCCGACGAAGTGCATCTGTTGGTAGGGCTGATTGGCAAGTTAGAACAAAATATCACCGAACTGCAGAACAAATAATAATATTCTTATTTTCTACGATTACAGTTTCACAGCATCAGAAATAAAACCGGAGGCGATTGCCTCCGGTTTGCCGTGTGCCGCCTGCTGACTTACAGCGGAGAGACGGTGATGGTGTCGCCCATGCGGGCCATGCGCACGCGCTGACCCGGGCTGAACTTGGTGTCGCCTGCTTTCTGCACCACGACGATGTTCTCTTTCTGGTCGGTTTTGATTTCCAGTTCGTAGCCTGAGGTACGACCGGCCACTTCACCGATGCTGTTGCCCGCCGCGCCGCCGGCGATAGCGCCCGCCGCGGTAGCCAGCGTACGGCCGGTGCCGCCGCCAACGGTGTTGCCCAACAGCCCACCAATTACCGCGCCGCCGATCATCCCCAAGGCGTTGGAGCCTTCGCCGCCCTGAATTTTAACCGGACGCACGGAAACCAGCGTCCCGTAAGTGACGTTCTGCACCTGCTTGGCCTGCGAGGACGAGTAGACATCGCCGGACATGGATTCATTGGCACACCCAGCCAACGTAACGGCGGCGACGGCAACGACGAGAAGACGCTTGATCATATAAAACTCCTGATGGTAGTAGTCCATAACCTGGCAATGCTCACCAGGCAAGATTCAGTGAAAATGATAGACAAAGTATGGCTGAAAGTTGATACAGCGCCATGCCTCATCGCTGCACGCAGCTTAACTTTTCTCTGTTCAACCAATAATAAACCGCGGTTTACCTTTATGACAGCCTCACCGACATTCCGTTGCCGGTTAACGCACGGTTTAACACATAAAATGTGCCACAGCGACGCACCTGGCTCACGGCGCGTAAAAAAAGCATCATAATTCATGGCGTTAATTCGTCAATTCTGGTTTATTTGTCAGGATAAAATTTGCTTACCGTGCGGGTTAGAGGATGTTGCTATGAAGTCAGGCCGCTATATAGGCGTCATGTCCGGCACTAGTCTGGACGGAATCGATGTGGTATTGGCCGCGATTGACGATCGCATGGTGGCGCAGCAGGCCAGCTATAGCCATCCGATGCCGATCGCGCTGAAAAAAGAGATCCTGGGGATGTGCCAGGGGCAGCAAACCACGCTGGCCGCGGTCGGCCGGTTGGACGCACAGCTGGGCACGCTGTTTGGCGAGGCGGTGCTCGGCCTGCTGAAGCAAACCGGTATCGACGCGGATCATATCACCGCCATCGGCTGCCACGGCCAGACGGTATGGCACGAACCGGAAGGCGACGCGCGTTTCTCCATGCAGCTCGGCGACAACAACCGCATCGCCGCACTGACCAATATCACCACCGTCGGCGATTTCCGCCGGCGCGACATGGCTTACGGCGGGCAGGGCGCGCCGCTGGTGCCGGCGTTTCATCAGGCGCTGCTGGGGCATCCCGTCGAGCGGCGTATGGTGCTGAACATCGGCGGCATCGCCAACCTCTCTCTGCTGTTGCCCGGTGCGCCGGTGCGCGGTTTTGACACCGGGCCAGGCAACATGCTGATGGACGCCTGGATCTGGCGCCACCGCGCGCAACCTTACGATCAGGACGGCGGCTGGGCTATGCAGGGGCGCGTCTGTTTGCCGCTGTTGCAGCAGATGCTGGCGGACCCTTACTTCGCGCTGCCTGCGCCGAAAAGCACCGGCCGCGAGTATTTCAACATCGCCTGGCTGGAGCGTCAGCTGGCCGGATTACCGGCGATTGCGCCGGTCGACGTGCAGGCCACGCTGACGGAGCTGACCGCCGTCAGCATCAGCGAACAGGTGTTGCTGGCCGGCGGGTGCGAGCGTTTGCTGGTGTGCGGCGGCGGGGCGCGCAACATGCTGCTGATGGCGCGTCTGTCTGCGCTGCTGCCGGGGACGGAAGTTGGGCTGACCGACGATTTCGGCGTCAGCGGCGACGATATGGAGGCCTTGGCCTTTGCCTGGCTGGCGTTTCGCACGCTGTCCGGCCAGGCCGGCAACCTGCCTTCGGTGACCGGCGCCAGCCGTGAAACGGTGTTGGGTGGGATTTATCCGGTTTTGCCATTGGGGGGCCGTTAGCTCTGTTAGGATAGCCTGTGAAGGATTTTTCTAAGGAGCAACAGCATGAAAAAAGTCATTTTCGTCGCCGGCGCGCTGGCGCTGTCCGGCTGCAGCTACATCCTGCCGCAGAGCAGCCAGACGATGCACTACCAGTGCGGCACCACGCCGTTGACGGTGGCGCTCGACGGCAAGGCGAGCGAAGTCAGCATGCTGATGGATGGCGAACAGCTGCATCTCAAGCAGGTGCTGGCGTTGACCGGCGCTAAATACAGCGACGGCAAATACACTTTCTGGTCGAAAGACCGCAATGCCTATCTTGAGCGCAACGGCAAGGTAGTCATGAGCGACTGCGTGTTGACGGAGTGACGGTCAGCGACGGCGTCGGAGCGATTGAGTTCCTGGCGCCGCAGGCGCAGAATGTAACGACGGATTTTTCAGTTGGTCGATAACCCAGATGATTGAAAAGAATGAGTTTGATGTTGCGGACCTGCGCCGTGAATATACCCGAGGCGGCCTGCGCCGCAACGATCTGACCGCCAATCCGCTCGAGCTGTTCGAGCGTTGGCTGAAACAGGCCTGCGACGCGCGCCTGGCCGATCCGACCGCCATGTGCGTCGCCACCGTCGACGAACGCGGCCAGCCGTATCAGCGCATCGTGCTGCTCAAGCATTTCGATGAGCAGGGGTTGGTGTTTTACACCAACCTCGGCAGCCGCAAGGCGCAGCAGTTGGCGCAAAACCCGCATATCAGCCTGCTGTTCCCCTGGCACATGCTCGATCGTCAGGTGATTTTCCTCGGTCAGGCGGAGCGCCTGTCGACCCTCGACGTGCTGAAGTATTTCCATAGCCGGCCGAAGGACAGCCAAATTGGCGCCTGGGTGTCGCAGCAGTCGTCACGCATTTCCGCGCGCGGCGTGCTGGAAAGCAAATTCCTCGAGCTGAAGCAGAAGTTCCAGCAGGGCGAGGTGCCGTTGCCGAGTTTCTGGGGCGGATTCCGCGTGAAATTTGACTCCGTCGAGTTCTGGCAGGGCGGCGCCCACCGCCTGCATGACCGTTTCCTGTATCAGCGGGACGGGAATGACTGGAAAATTGACCGACTGGCACCTTGAAGACGTAAAATCCCCCTCTAAGCGCTGGTGCTGACGCCGCCGGCGCTTTATTCTATGCGCTACCCTGAATTTTTATTTCGCCACTGGGCGAAAGGCCGTGTACCGGCAAAGGTGCATTCGTTTATACATGGAGTCATTGATGGCAAGCAGCAACTTGATTAAACAACTGCAAGAGCGGGGCCTCGTTGCCCAGGTTACGGATGAGGAAGCGTTAGCGGAGCGACTGGCGCAAGGGCCAATTGCACTGTATTGCGGTTTCGATCCGACCGCTGACAGCTTGCATTTGGGCCATCTGGTTCCTCTGTTGTGCCTGAAGCGCTTCCAGCTGGCCGGCCACAAACCGGTAGCGCTGGTGGGCGGCGCCACCGGCCTGATCGGCGATCCGAGCTTCAAAGCGGCGGAGCGCAAGCTGAACACCACCGATACGGTGAACGAGTGGGTGGAGAAGATCCGTAAACAGGTTTCCCCGTTCCTCGATTTCGACTGCGGCAGCAACAGCGCTATCGCGGCCAATAACTACGACTGGTTCGGCGGCATGAACGTGCTGACCTTCCTGCGTGATATCGGCAAGCACTTCTCCGTCAACCAGATGATCAACAAGGAAGCGGTCAAGCAGCGCCTGAATCGCGACGACTCCGGCATCTCCTTCACCGAGTTCTCCTACAACCTGCTGCAGGGCTTCGATTTCTCCGAGCTGTACAACCGCCACCAGGTGGAGCTGCAGATCGGCGGTTCCGATCAGTGGGGCAACATCACCTCGGGTATCGATCTGACGCGTCGTCAGCATCAGAAGCAGGTGTTCGGCCTGACCGTGCCATTGATCACCAAGGCAGACGGCACCAAGTTCGGTAAAACCGAAGGCGGCGCGGTCTGGCTGGCGCCGGAAAAAACCAGCCCGTACAAGTTCTACCAGTTCTGGATCAACACCGCCGACGCCGACGTTTACCGCTTCCTGAAGTTCTTCACCTTCATGAGCCTGGAAGAGATCAACGCGCTGGAAGAAGAAGACAAGAACAGCGGCAAGGCGCCGCGCGCCCAGTACGTGCTGGCGGAAGAAGTGACCGGCATGGTGCACGGTGCGGAAGGCCTGGCGGCTGCCAAGCGCATCACCCAGAGCCTGTTCTCCGGCGCGCTGCATGACATGACCGAAGCGGACTTCGCCCAGCTGGCGCAGGACGGCATGCCGACCATCAAACTTGAGCGCGACGCCGATCTGCAGCAGGCGCTGGTGAATGCTGAACTGGTGCCGTCACGTGGCCAGGCGCGCACCATGATCGGTTCCAACGCGGTGACCATCAACGGCGAGAAACAGTCGGATGCCGAATACCGCTTCAGCGATGCGGACCGTCTGTTTGGCCGTTACACGCTGCTGCGCCGCGGCAAGAAACACTACTGCCTGGTGGACTGGCAGTAAGCGTATAATGATGGTAAGGGGCCCAGGCGGCCCCTTTCTTTTTGGGCAGCCGCCAGGCTGGCTGCCGCATTCCCAACGAGTTCTGTCGATGAAAAACATTCTTTCTATCCAGTCGCACGTGGTGTTTGGTCACGCCGGCAACAGTGCGGCGGAGTTTCCGATGCGCCGCATGGGCGTCAACGTCTGGCCGCTGAACACGGTGCAGTTCTCCAACCATACGCAATACGGTCAGTGGACCGGCTGCGTCATGCCGGCCAGCCACCTGAGCGAGATCGCGCAGGGCATCGCCAATATCGATCAGCTGAAACGCTGTGATGCGGTGCTGAGCGGTTATATCGGTTCGCCGGAGCAGGGTGACCATATTCTGGCGATCGTGCGTCAGGTTAAGCAGGCGAATCCGAACGCCTGGTATTTCTGCGATCCGGTGATGGGACATCCTGAAAAGGGCTGCATCGTGGCGCCGGGGGTGGCCGAGTTTCACTGCCGTCAGGCGTTGCCGTGCAGCGACATGGTGGCGCCGAACCTGCTGGAGCTGGAAATGCTGAGCCAGATGGCCGTCGCCAACGTGGACGACGCGGTGCAGGCCGCTCGATCGCTGATCGCCAAGGGGCCGCGATTGGTGCTGGTCAAGCACCTGGCCCGTGCCGGCTATCACACCGACTGTTTCGAAATGCTGCTGGTGACGGCGGACGAAGCCTGGCACATTAGCCGGCCGCTGGTGGACTTCGGGGCGCGTCAGCCGGTTGGCGTCGGCGATTTGACCAGTGGTCTGCTGCTGGTGGATCTGCTGAAGGGCGAGGCGCTGGATAAAGCGCTGGAGCACGTGACCGCCGCCGTGTATGAGGTGATGCTGACCACGCAGGCGATGGGCGAGTATGAATTGCAGGTGGTGGCGGCGCAGGATCGGATCGCGCAGCCGCGCAGCGAGTTCAGAGCGGTAAAACTGTAAGCGGCATCGGGCCCCGGCGAGAGCCGCCGGGGCTGAACCTTACTTCAATCCTTCGGCGTTCAGCGCCGCGTCTACCGCCGGGCGCGCCGCAACGCGATCGAACCAGGCCGCCAGATGGGCGTGCTTGCGCACATCGAACTGCAGGGCGAATGCCCAGCGCAGCACGGTGAACAGGTAGGCGTCGGCCACGCTGAAACGGCTTCCCAACAGGAAGTGCTGCTTCGCCAGCACCGAATCCAGATAGCTGAACTGCTGCTCCAGCCTGGCGCGCGCGATGGCTTTATATTCCTCGGGCGTCTTCGGGTTGAACAGCGGGCTGAACCCTTTGTGCAGCTCGGTGGCGATGTAGTTCAGCCATTCGATCGCGTGGTAGCGCGACAGGGTGCCCGCCGCCGGGATCAGGTTACGGTCCGGCACGCGGTCCGCCAGGTATTGCACGATCGCCACGCCTTCGGTCAGCAGGCTGCCGTCATCCAGCAGCAGCGCCGGTACCTGTCCCTTGGGGTTGATGGCGAGGTAATCGGCGCCGCTCTCGGTTTTCTTCTGCGCCAGATCGACCTTCTCCGCCGTAAAATCCAGCCCTGCCTCACGCAGCACGATATGCGGGGACAGCGAACAGGCGCCGGCTTTATAGAACAGTTTCATCGGAAGCTCCTTGTTGATGACGAATGACGGGCATGCTTAACCTCTCATCGTAGTCCCATAGCGCCAAAATTACAGCGGCTTAGCTAACAAATTTAACCGACGATCGCCTCGGCGGGCTGCAGCTGCGCCAGCGTCGCGGCGATCTGCTGCTGCAGCGCCTGCGGCGCCACCTGCATCGGCGAGCGCAGTTCGTTAGCGATCAGCCCCTGTTGGGCCAGCACGGTCTTGACCGGCGCCGGATTCGGGAAGCTGAACATCTGGTGGATCATCGGCAACAGCTCATAGAAGTTGCTGCGCGCCGCGGCCAGATCGCCGGCGGCGACTTGCTGCACCAGCTGGACGAAACGTTCCGGGTGAACATGCGCGGCGGCGGAGATGGCGCCGGTGCCGCCGAGGCACAGCGTGGTGAGGATCAGATTGTCTTCCCCGGTCATCACATCGATTTCGCCGTCGGCGATCAGCGCCATGGTGGCGTCAGGGCTGCCGCCGCAATCCTTGATGGCGGTGATGCGCGGGTGACGTGCGAGCCGGCGCAGCGTGGCCAGCTCCATGGCGATGCCGGTGCGCTGCGGAATGTTGTACAGGATCACCGGCACGGTGGAGGCGTCGGCCAACTGGGTGAAATAGTCTATCAGGCCGCATTGCGAAGGGCGGATGTAGTAAGGCGCCGGGATCAGCACGCCGGCGATGTCGCGCAGTTGAATGGCTTGCTGCATCTGCAGCGTGGCGGCCATGTTATTGCCGGAAAGGCCCATCACCACCTGATGGGCGGGTGCCACCTCCAGCACGGCGTCGAGCACCGCCAGCTGTTCTTCCTTGCTCAGCGCGGCGGCTTCACCGGTAGAGCCGCAGACCACCAGGCCGTCGATGCCGGCGTCGAGCAGGTGCCGCGCCAGGCGTTTAACCGCCGGCAGATCGACGGCATCTTGATTGAAAGGGGTAACCATCGCTACCCAAATACCCGAAAATGAGGCCATAAAATATTCCTTCTGTGTGACCGACAGAGAAGCCAGATGAGAAAATTGAAGGCGGGGCATTGCAGGCCATCCAGTCAGCTCATCTGACGGGACAGCTCGCCCCGGTCAAATGAGCGTCTGTTTCTTCGATGTAACCGCCGCCAAACCGCCAACGGGCAACGCCGGGAGAATCGGTGTATTAACGTTGCGCGGATAGGCCATGGCAGTCTCGTGAAAAGAGGATGTGGGGTGATAATGAATATTCTTCATCAGGCTGTCAATTTACAACAGATTGATAACATTGTTATTCATGATGGGTGAGGGCAGATGAGTTTGGCTAATAAACGACAATCCCCGCGGCGGCGGGGATTGTTTGGCTGATTCAGCGCGGCGGGCGGGTACCGATGGTGGCGACCAACTGAAGGTGTCGCCGCTTGGCCGGTAGCGGTTGGCTTTGCGTTCCGCGCGCTCTGCCTTGGCGAGCTTCGCTCTGGCGGCCATGATGCGCGCCACCACTTCATCTTTGACCTTGTGCTGTTCGGCGTTGGTCAGCGGCCGGCCGTGGCTTTTACGCGCTTTGTCCAGCTCGGTTTTGACTTCTCGTTGCTCGCTTTCCGTCATCTCTTTCAACGTCAACTTTTTCATCTTTGCCGCCCGTTCGGTGAAGTTGGCTTTCAGTTTAACGGTGTTATGTGACCGAAAATGTTATGGGCATAACGAAAATGCCCCGTAAGCCCAGGTTACACCTCTTCCAGCAGATCGTCGACAAAGCGCCGCATCCGTTCGGTGCGCTGCTCGGCCATCTGTCGCCCGGCGGCGGTCTGGAAGCCGTCTTGCAGCTTGAAGAGCTTGGTTTCGAAGTGATCCAGGCTGAAACGCTTGTCATCGTATTGACGATGTTCGGCCCGCGGATCCGCAGCGTCATACAGCGCGCTGCGCATGCGGCCGCCGATATAGAAGCAGCGGGCTACGCCAATCAGGCCAATGGCGTCGAGACGATCGGCGTCCTGCAGGATCTTCGCTTCCAGCGTTTGCGGGGGGATGCCGGCGGAAAAACTGTGTGCTTCGATAGCGTGGGCCACCGCCGCGATGTCCGCCGGCGACCATTCGAGCCGGGTCAGCGTCAGCGTGGCTTGCTGCGCCGCCATGCGCGAAGCCAGGTGACGCTGCGGCGAATTCTTTTCCACCGCCACGGCGTCATGCAGCAGCACCGCCGCGCAGAGAATGCGCCGGTCGCCGCCTTCCAGCTTGCTGATGCGGCGGCAGTTCTTCCAGACTCGGTGCAGGTGCGCCACATCGTGCGAGCCATCGTCCGATTCGAGGGTGAGCGGCAGCAGCGTTTGCGCCAGCGTCTGGTAGGGGGAAAACGGTTGTAACAGCTCTTGCGTCAGCGAGGGTAAAGACACGTTCAGCTCCTGTTGGGGGAAATCGGGCAATCAGCATAGTCGCGTCGGAGGTCGAGGGAATGACAGAAGACGACTATTGTTTACTAAAGTGCAACCTACTATTGTCACAACTGCGGTTTTTGCAGCGAAACAAGCAACCTAGAATAGCCGCATTCCGCCGTCTCCGCCTGGTGAGAGCCTGTGTCCGCGGAGATGGTCGGAATATCCTTATCAGCCATGGGAGAAGAGACATGCCAACCCCTCTTGAGATAGTGCGCGCGACTTACGAAGGCAGTTCCGAAGAAAACGGCCGTAATCTGCTGGCGGCGCTGGCCCCCGATGCCGAGTGGACCGAAGCCGCCGGTTTCCCTTACGCCGGTACCTATATCGGCCCGGAGAATATCATCAAGAACGTGCATCAGCGTTTGGGCAGCGAATGGCAAGGTTACCGCGCCGATGTCGATCACTTTTACGACGCCGGCGACAACGTGATTGCTCAGGGTTTTTATCACGGCACTTACCGGGCCACCGGCAAAGCATTCAGCGCCTCCTTTGCGCATATTTATACGGTGCGCGCCGGCAAGATCGTGAAGTTCGTGCAGATTGTCGACAGCGCTAAAGTGCTGGAAGCGATGCAGCCTTAATCGCCGCTGTGCTTGCCGAATTTGCGGTCAAACTCGCGCCGGTAACCCCGAGCCTTGTTGCGATCGCGGATCCACAAATAGCCGCACACCAGCGCAACCGCTCCCGAGAAGGTGACGTTGCGCATATCCCGGTCATACCAAAACACCAACAGCGCATCCAGCGCAGCAATCAGCGCGATCCATTTGTACATATGGGATTGGCGCCGCGTGGCGGCGTTGAGTCGTTTTAACTGTCTGGCTTCGTCCAACACCGGTTTTTGCTGCATAGCGTTTCGTTATCATCAGGCTGTTCACGCTAAATTAGCAGAATCCTCCCAACTGCCGCAAAGATTAACGCACGCCGTCAGGCGGTTTTCAGCGTACCCCGGAGTACGCGGAAAATTTATGCGCGGACGCTGGTATTGTTTATCGGGTGTGATAGGTTATTTATTCGATATTTTCGTGTTTTTATTCAATTAGCGCTGTATCATCAAGCCGTAGCACTGGGCGGTTAACGTGATGGGTTCGACGCATGCGGCGGTTAACTTCGGCAGGAGAACATGATGAACGATAAGACGGCACGCCCGGAGGATGTGGTTCAACAACAGCTTGACGCCTATAACGCCCGCGATATCGAGGCCTTTATGGCCTGTTGGGCGGATGACGCGCAGTATTACGAACACCCCGACACGCTGCTGGCCAGCGGCAAGGCGGCGATCCGCGAACGGCATCTGGTGCGCTTTCGCGAGCCGAGCCTGTACGGCGAACGAATAAAACGCATGGCGGTGGGGAATATGGTGGTCGATCAGGAGGTGGTGACGCGCAACTTCCCGCAGGGGCGCGGCAAAATGGATGTCATCGCCATTTACGAAGTGGAACAGGGGCGGATCGCCAAAGCCTGGTTCAAGATCGGCCCCTGCGTGCCGGACGAAGGCGCGCTCTAGCCGCGCCTTATTGCAACGCCATCACCGCCTCAATTTCCACGCACACTGCGGGTGAGAACAACGCGCTGACCGCCATCAATGAACAGGCCGGCAGCGCGCCGTCGAAATAGTCAAACAGCACCGGGCGCACGCTCGCCAGATCGGCGATGTCGGTCAGGAACACGCTGATTTTAATCAATGCCTTGAGATTGACGCCTTCGCTGGCGGCGATGGTCGCCAACTGCTCAAGGATCTCCTGCGTTTGCTCCGGCGCGCTCAAGCCCTGCGCGTCGGTGGCGAAGGCCGTCAAGCCAGATACGTACAGGCGATCGCCGTGGCGCACGGCGTGCACATAAGGGCCACCCGGCGTAGGCAATTGCGGATAATTAATGCGTTTTAATGATGTCATGGTCAAACCCCGCGCAAGACCGGTTAATAAAATCGACAAACTTGGTTAGGATACTGGAGAAAACGCGGCAAAGCGCCGCACGCCGATGATATCTGAGAGAATCATCCCCCTTTATGTTATACGCCGTCTCTCACACGAATGTGACAGTGCGGCGCAGATCGGCAACAAGGACGCAGAGACGATGAACCCGCTTTTTACGCCTTACCTGCAGCGCTGGCGGCTGGAGCAGGACGGCAAAGCCTTCGAAACCCACAGCAGTCTATTGATGCCGGTGCGTTACCGGGGCGCGGCGGCCATGCTGAAGATCGCCCGCGAGCAGGAGGAGCGCTTCGGCGGGCAGCTGATGTGCTGGTGGCGTGGAGAAGGCGCCGCGCAGGTGCTGGCGTGGCACGACGACGGCATTTTGCTGGAGCGCGCGCAGGGCGAAGGGTCGTTGGCGCAGCTGGTGCGTGACGGCGACGATGAACAAGCCACGCAGATCCTGTGCCGGGCGATCGCCGCCTTGCATGCGCCGCGGGCGGCGCCGTTGCCTGAGCTTATCCCGTTGCAGGAGTGGTTCAGCTCGCTGTGGCCGGCGGCCCAGGCGCACGGTGGCATGCTGCGTCTCAGCGCCACGGCGGCGGCGGAGCTGTTGAGCAGCCCGCGAGAAGAAAGCGTGTTGCACGGGGATATCCACCATGACAATGTGCTGGACTTTGGCGCACGCGGTTGGCTGGCGATCGATCCCAAGCGTTTGTACGGTGAACGAGGCTTCGATTACGCCAACATCTTCTGCAATCCCAACTACGGCGTCGCCACCGATCCGGCCATTTTCCATCGCCGCGTGGAACAGGTGTGCCGGTTGGCCGGGCTGGATCGCCGGCGTTTGCTGCAATGGATCCTGGCCTGGTCGGGGCTTTCCGCCGCCTGGTTCATGGAAGACGGGCAGGCGGCGGACATCGATTTTCGCGTCGCTGAACTGGCGGCGCGCGCGCTGGATCTCACGTTGCCGGACGGCGATTCAGGGTTCATCCTGCCAGTAATCGAGCGAGGCTGAAGGGCGCTGCAGATAACGCACCTGCTCGCCGTCATTGCCGCGCGCCATCGCCTGGTATTTACCTGAGTCCGGATACATCACCACTTCCGGCTGTTCGCGCGTGCTGACGGACAGATACTTCAGCGGCGCATCGGAGGTGTTGATGATCTGGTGCGGGTATTCCGGGCCAGGCGGAATGAAAATGACATCTCCGCTGACGATCGGCAGCATTTCTCCGGCTACCCGCAGCGTTCCGCTGCCTTCCAAAATGATGAACATTTCCTCCTGAGCGTAGTGAAAATGATAGGGGCAGGAACGCATGCCCGGCGCCACACAATCGAAGGAGGCGCCCAGCTTTTCGGCGGCGGTGCCGGTGCCGAGACGAGCGCCGACGCTGTCATACAGCGGCGGCCGCCGGTCATGCTTCATCTCTACCTGTTCGACATTGCGTATCAAGCGCTGGGCCAACAGCGCGGCTTTCTCGGTCATAAGCTTCCTTGGTGACAGCGTCACTTATTATGTGAATTGACATTCAGACGACAGAGAAAGTGAAGGCGCCACGGCGCCGCTTGTCAATGTAGACCGCCCGTTACGTCACGGTGGTTCGCCGCGGCAGCGACAGCAGCAGATGCGCGATGGCGCCGCCGACAATGCCCCAGAATGCCGAACCGATGCCGAGCAACGTGACGCCGGAGGCGGTGATGAGGAAGGCGATCAGCGCCGCGTCGCGCTGTTTTTCATCATGCAGCGCGCGTTGCAGGCTGCCGCCGATGGTGCCGAGCAGCGCCAGCCCGGCGATGGTGTGGATCAAGGCGACCGGCAACGCGCTGAACAGCAGGCCGATGGCGCCGCCGAACAACCCGGCCAATAAATAGAAGCCGCCGGCGGCCACCGCGCCCATATAGCGCCGCTGTGGATCGGGATGCACGTCCGGCCCCATGCAAATGGCGGCGGTAATGGCGGCGATGCACACCGAGAAACCGCCGAATGGCGCCAGCAGCAGCGCGGTCAGCGCCGTCCAGGCGATCAGCGGTGAGGTGGGAACACGGTAGCCCGCCGCCTGCAGCGTAGCGATCCCGGGGGCGTTCTGTGAAGCCATGGTGACCACGAAGAAGGGCACGCCGATGCCGAGCAGCGTCGGCCAGCTGAAATGCGGCGCGATAAATTCCGGCACGGCGACCGCCGGCGCCTGTTGCGCCAGATGGATATCGCCCTGTAGCGCGGCGATCGCCAGCCCAATCGCCAGCGTCAGTACGATGGCGTAGCGCGGCAGGTAACGGCGGCTGAGCAGATAGGCCAGCCCCATACCGGCGCTGAGGAGGAAATTGAGCTGCAGCGAAGCGAAGGCGTCCAGCCCGAAACGCAGCAGGATCCCCGCCAACATCGCGGCAGAAATCGCCTGCGGAATATAATCCATCAGGCGGGCGAACAGCCCGGTGACGCCGCAGAGCAGGATCAGGCCCGACGCGAAGATGAACACCCCGATCGCCTCATTGATCGGCGTGCCGGGCAGGCTGGTGACCAGCAGCGCCGCTCCTGGCGTCGACCACGCGGTGAGGATCGGGGTGCGATAGTACAGCGAAAGCCCCAGCGAGGTGACGCCCATCGCGATCCCAAGCGTGCTCAGCCAGCCGCCGATCTGCGCCGGCGTGGCGCCTGCGGCGGCGGCGGCCTGGAAAATGATGGCGGCAGAGCTGGTGTAGCCGACCAGAACGGCGACAAAGCCGGCCATGACGGCGGGCAGGGTCAGATGGCGCAAGGAGAGGGCTGGGCGCATGAGGAGCTCCAATCGGTGAGTGTGCGTTATAACGCACGGTAAGAAATCAGCATAGCACCGTGCGCTATAGCGCACAAGCGGGTATAATCGAGCGCGATACGCAGAGGAGAACAGGATGCAGGAACTTGCCGGCCATTTGGCGCACACCCTTCGCACGCTGCGCGCGCAGCGCGGCTGGAGCCTGACGCAGGCGGCGGAATACACCGGCGTCAGCAAGGCGATGCTCGGGCAGATCGAACGCGGCGAATCCAGCCCGACGGTGGCGACGCTGTGGAAGATCGCCACCGGTTTCAACGTGGCGTTCTCCGCCTTTCTTGAGGCGTCGCCCGCGCAGCAGCAGGCGACGCTGCACCGCTACGGCGAGCTGCCGGTGTACGATCAGGACAACGCCGATATGCGCGTGGTGCCGCTGTTTCCCTACGATCGCCAGCTGGGTTTCGACATGTTCGTCATCGATCTCGCGCCGGGCGCGCTCAGCGAATCGTCACCGCATGAGCCGGGCGTGATTGAGCATGTGATCGTGATCAGCGGCCGATTGGAATTGGCGATAGACGGCGAATGGCACAGCCTGGCGGCCGGCGAAGCGATGCGCTTTCAGGCCGATCGGCCGCATGCCTACCGCAACGCCGGTTCACACACGGTGCGCATTCACGATCTGATCCACTATCCTTAATCCTGACTCAACGCGGCGGCCGCGGGCTTTGACTCCGCGCCGCCAAACGCCTACCTTGTTGAAAATGACTCTTATTTCACAGGCTGTCGCCCATGACGGGGTGGCGTTGCAGCCGACTCAAAAGGAGCTTGATTTTGCCGGTCACCAATCGACGTCAGTTCATTAAACTCAGTGCGCAAACCGCAGGAGCCGTATTCGCGATGACTTCATTACCCAACAGTATCCGCCTGGCGATGGCGGCGGAGGGCGGCGCGGCCGCCGGCGATGAATTCCTGTGGCTGGAAGAGCTGCAGGGTAAAAAAGCGCTGCAATGGGTGCAGCAGGAAAATCAGCGCACCGTGGCACGTTTCGGCCAGGGCGAAGACTTTCAGCGCATTGAGCGCGAAGTCCTGGATATCCTCAATAAAGACACCCAGATCCCGTGGGTGAGCAAACGCGGCGAGTACTATTACAACTTCTGGCAGGATCAGGCCAACCCGCGTGGCCTGCTGCGGCGCACCACGCTGGACGAGTACCGCAAGGCCAAACCGGCCTGGGAGACGGTGCTGGATATCGATGCGCTGGGCAAGGCGGAGGGCAAAGATTGGGTTTATCAGGGCTCTCAACCGCTGGCACCGGAATACCGTTATTGCCTGATGCAGCTGTCGCCGGACGGCGGCGACGCCACCGAAATCCGCGAATTCGATCTGGTGGCCAAACGCTTCGTCAAAGACGGCTTTAACGTACCGGTGGCGAAAAGCCGGGTTTCCTGGGTCGATCGGGACACGCTGTTCATCGCCACCGATTTCGGCCCCGGCTCGATGACCCAGTCCGGCTACGCGCGCATCGCCAAACGCTGGCGGCGCGGCACGCCGCTGAGCGCCGCCGAAACGCTGTACGAAGCGCAGCCCGAGGACATGGCGGTCTTCGCCTATCACGACCGCACGCCGGGCTTTGAGCGCGATTTCGTCGGCCGCAGCCTGGACTTCTACCGCCGCGACTATTTCTTGCTGACTCAGGACGGCCGGCAGAAAAAAATCGACATCCCCGCCGACGCCGAGCTGGATACGCATCGGGAATGGCTGCTGATCAAGCCGAGCAGCGATTGGGACGTGGGCGGCAAGCGCTATCCGTCCGGCTCGCTGTTGGCGGCCAATTTCGACGACTATCTGGCGGGCAAGCGCGAGCTGCAGCCGCTGTTTACCCCGACGGCGGAGCAGGCGCTGAGCGGCTACAGCGGCACGCGCGATCACCTGATCCTCAGCATCATGGATAACGTGGTCAACCGACTGGAAGTGCTGACGCCGCAGGGCGGCAGCTGGCAACGTCGCCCGCTGGGCAACCCCGGCGCCATCAGCACCCTTTCCGCCGGCGGCATCGACGACGAGAGCAACGCCTATTTCCTGACGGTCAGCGGGTTCCTGCAGCCGACCTCGCTGTATATGGGCAACCTCGACGGCGGGGAAGCGACGCTGCTGAAACAGGCGCCGCAGGACTTTGACGCCGCCGGCTATCAGGTCAGCCAGCATTTCGCGCGCTCCAAGGACGGCACCCGCGTGCCGTATTTCCAGATCGCCGCCAAAGATCTCAAGCTGGACGGCAGCACGCCGACGCTGCTGTACGGCTACGGCGGGTTTGAAGTGCCGCTGCTGCCGGGCTATCTGGGCGGCAAAGCGCCGGCCTGGCTGGAGCGCGGCGGGGTATACGTGGTGGCCAACATTCGGGGCGGCGGTGAATATGGTCCGGCCTGGCATCAGGCGGCGCTCAAGCAGAATCGTCATCGCGCCTATGAGGATTTCGCCGCCGTGGCCGAAGACCTGTTCGCGCGCAAGGTGACTTCCGCGCCGCATCTCGGCGCGCGCGGCGGCAGCAACGGCGGCCTGCTGGTAGGCAATATGCTGACGCTGTATCCGCAGCTGTTCGGCTGCATCGTCTGCGAAGTGCCGCTGTTGGACATGCAGCGCTATACCCAACTCTCCGCCGGCGCGTCGTGGATCGCGGAATACGGCGATCCGAGCAAGCCGGAGCAGTGGGCCTATATCAAAACCTTCTCGCCGTACCACAATATTCAGGCGAAAACGGCCTATCCGCCGGTGCTGTTCTATACCGCCACCAGCGACGATCGTGTCAACCCGGCCCACGCGCGCAAAATGGCGGCGCGCATGCAGGCGATGGGGTATCAGCAGGCTTACTTCTACGAAAATACCGAGGGTGGGCACAGCGCCGCCGCCGACAAGCAACAGGCGGCGTTCCACAGCGCGCTGGTGAGCGAATTCATGTGGGCCAACCTGAGCGGCAAGCGCAAGCCAGCGTAAACACGTTTCTTGCGGGCATAAAAAAACGCCGGGGGTTAACCCCGGCGTTTCTATTTACGCTCAATCCGCAGGCGATCAGTGAGCCGCCGTGGCTTCCTGCGCTTTCTGATTCAGGTCTTCGCTGGTGTCCAGCGTCATGCGGTACAGTTTCGGCGCGGTCAGCATCATCAGGATGGCGATGACGGCGGTGGCGATGCCGATTTGCATAAACACATGGCTGTAGATGGCCAGTGAAGCGTGCGCGTCGTTGATGTCGCTGGGGACGGCGGTCAGACCGGCGACTTTACCGGCGATCAGCGCCGCGGCGGCGGTGGTCAGGAACCAGGAACCCATGATGAAGCCCATCAGACGCTGCGGCACCAGTTGCGCCACCATCGCCAGACCCAGACCGGAAATCATCAGCTCGCCGATGCTCTGCAGCGCGTAGCTCAGGATCAGCCAGTTGACCGACACGATGCCCTGTTCGTTGGCGAAGCTGGCGCCCCATGGCAGCACCAGGAAGGCGCAGGAACACAGGATCATGCCGAAAGCGAACTTGTGCGGCATCGGCAGGCGATCGCCCATCTTGTTATACAACGCGGCCAGAATCGGGCTGGCGAGCATGATCCAGAACGGGTTCAGCGCCTGGTACTGCTCCGGCTCGAAGGCGACGCCGAAGATGCTGTGCTCCACGTTGTGGATGGCGAAGAAGTTCAGCGACGTCGGCATCTGGCTGTACAGCACGAAGAACACCACCGCTTCCAGCATCAGCAGGAAGGCGACGATCATTTTACGGCGTGCGGCGCCATGCAGGGCGAAGGCTTCCTTGGCGAACACGATCACGATCCCGGCGGAGATGAAGGCCAGCGCCCAGCGCGCGATCACCTGGTTGTGCAGCAGCCAGCTGGACACGGCGACCAGCGCCACGATGCCGACCAGCACCATCAGCAGTTTCGGCAGATGTAGCGGCTTGAAGTCAGGCCTGGAGCCGTTTTTCTTCACCCACTTGTGGCACATCATAAAGTTGACCAGGGTGATCAGCATGCCGACCACGCTCAGGGAGAACGCCACGCTCCAGCCGTACTTCGCCGCCAGCCACGGGGTAGCCAGCATGGAGAAGAAGGAACCGATGTTCACCGACATGTAGTACATGGTGAAGGCGCCGTCGATACGTGGGTCGTCTTTCTCATAGCAGGTGGAGAGCAGGGAGGACGGGTTAGCCTTGAACAGGCCGCTGCCCACGGCGATGGTCGCCATGCCCAGGTAGACCCAGAAGATGTCGTGGCCGGAGTAGGCCACCATGGCGTAACCGGCGGCCAGCACCAGCGCGCCGAGCACGATCACGCGTTTGGCGCCCAGCACCTTGTCGCCCAGCCAGCCACCAATGGCGACGAAGCCGTATACCAGGGCGCTGAAAGAAGAGAACAGGGTGATGGAGTCGGCTTCGCTCAGACCGAGCATCTTGACCAGATAAACCGCCATGATGCCTTGCAGGCCGTAATAGCCGAAGCGCTCCCACAGTTCGATCGAGAAGATCAGATAGAATGCTTTCGGTTGTTTGAACGCGTTAAGGCTCACGCTCTCCTGGTGTTGGTTGTTTGCTGTTGACACGGGTACCTCTGTTTTTTCGCAGCCCGTCTTTAGGGGACGGGAAAGTACAAAAGTTGATGCGGAACGGCATCCTTTTGCGTTGTTATAGGATGGGGACGGCGGTTAATGTTCACTATCTTTGTCAACGTGGCAAGCAGTTTGTCATATTCTGTTACATTTAACGCCGGCAGGATTATGCCGCGATGTTGCAAATGTTATGCAGTATTAACTTTCGGCTTTTAGTGGTTTATCGATTTTTTGTTTTGATTAAAAGCTATACGAATTTTAAACAGGGATATATTCTGCTGAATTGCTATTTTTTAGCGCATCAGTGTACGTGAGGTTATTAATCCGTTGGAATGTTGTGTATATGGCGCGATTTGTAAAATTATAGAAATTTAGGAAAACGGGGCTGGCATTTGTGAACGCCTTGTGATCCTGAAAGCGTGACGTTCACCGCAATTTTCGACTAATTTTTTGCTTGAAAATAACGCAGCGATGGGTTTCTTACTGAAAACCGTGATAACGCCGGGGTTACTGCTGCGCGATATCACATTTTTGATAAAAAAGCGGCGTTGGCGAGGGAAGAGGACGCGGCGGGTGCGGTTTGCCGCACCCAACTGACTCAGGATTCCGGATAAACCTTTTCTTTATATTCGCACAGGTCTTCGATGATGCAGGAGCCGCAGCGCGGTTTGCGCGCGATGCAGGTGTAGCGTCCGTGCAGGATCAACCAGTGATGGCAATCGACCTTGAATTCGGCGGGCACCACCTTCAACAGTTTCTCCTCCACCTGATCGACGTTCTTGCCCGGCGCAAAGTGGGTGCGGTTGCACACCCGGAAGATATGGGTGTCCACGGCGATGGTCGCCCAGCCGAAGGCGGTGTTGAGCACCACGTTGGCGGTTTTGCGGCCAACGCCCGGCAGCGCCTCCAGCGCGGCGCGATCTTCCGGCACTTCGCCGCCGTGCAGGTCCAGCAGCATGCGGCAGGTCTTGATCACGTTTTCGGCCTTGCTGTTGAACAGACCGATGGTCTTGATGTACTCCTTGACGCCATCAACCCCCAGCGCCAGCATGGCGGCGGGGGTGTTGGCGACCGGATAGAGTTTGGCGGTCGCCTTGTTAACGCTCACGTCGGTGGCCTGCGCAGACAGCAATACCGCGATCAGCAGCTCAAACGGCGTGGTGTACACCAGCTCGGTGGTCGGATGCGGATTGTTGTCGCGCAGCCGGGTCAGAATTTCCAGTCGCTTCTGCTTGTTCATCAGGCCTTCTCAGCACGTCCTTGTTCCAGCAGCGGTTCAGCCGCCACGGCGCGGGCTTTGCGCGCCTTCATTCTTTCGTCGATCAGATACTTGACCGCCAACAGCAGGCCCAGGCCGATAAAGGCGCCTGGCGGCAGCATGGCCAGCAGGAACGGGCTGTCGAAGTGCACCACTTCGATGCGCAGCGATTTGGCCCAGCCGCCCAGCAGTTGATCGGCGCCGTCGAACAGCGTGCCGTTGCCCAGCAGCTCGCGCATTGAACCCAGCGTCACCATGACGCCGGTGGCGCCGAGGCCGATGGCCATGCCGTCCAGCGCCGAGAGGCCGACCGGTTTCTTGGCGGCCACCGCTTCGGCGCGGCCCACGACGATGCAGTTGGTCACGATCAACGGAATAAAAATGCCGAGCGACTGATACAGACCGAAGGCATAGGCGTTGATCAGCATCTGCACGATGCTCACCACCGCGGCGATGATCATGACGTAGATTGGAATACGCACTTCGCTTGGCACCCAGCGACGCACCGCGGAGATGGAGGCGTTGGTGAGCGTCAGCACCAGCGTGGTGGCCAGCCCCAGGCCCAGCGCGTTGGTGACGGTGGAGGTCACCGCCAGCAGCGGGCACATGCCCAGCAGCTGCACCAGGGCGGAGTTGTTCTTCCACAACCCCTGGACGATCAATTCTTTGGCTTCACTCATTCGCTGGCTCCACACGCAGGTAAGCTTTCAAGTTTAGGCGGCAGCGTTTCCATATACAACGCAGTGCGGCGCACCGCATTGACCACCGCACGCGGGGTGATGGTGGCGCCGGTGAATTGATCGAACATGCCGCCATCTTTCTTCACCGCCCAGCGTTTGTCGTCCGGGCCTTCGATTTTCTTGCCGCTGAAGAAGGAAATCCAGTCGGAAATGCGCAGTTCGATCTTGTCGCCCAGCCCCGGGGTTTCATGGTGTTCAATCACCCGGGTGCCGAGTACCGTGCCGTTGAAATCGGCGCCGACCAGCAGCTTGATGGCGCCGGAGTAGCCGTCCGGCGCGGTGGTTTCCAGCGCGGCGGCGGTCGGTTGCCCGTTTTTGCGCGCCAGGTATAAACGGTGTGGCGCGCCGTCGCCCAGTGCCGGATCGCTGACCAGGAAGCATTCGTTCTGCATGACGTTGTCGTAATTTTCCGGCGGCACCACCTGATCGAGCAGGGCTTTTTGCTGCAGCGCCGCCTGATGCGCGATGGTGGTTTTCGTCAGGGCGTAGACCACGGCGGTGAGGCCGGTGGTGACCGCCGCAAACACCGCCAGCGTGGTGCCGTGCTTTCTCATGGAATTCAGCATGGCGGCTCCTTAGCGATGGCCGTACACGCGCGGCTGCGTGTAGTGGTCGATTAACGGGACGGTGATGTTGGCGAGCAGCACAGCAAAGGCCACGCCGTCAGGGTAGCCGCCATAAACGCGGATCAGCCAGACCAGCACGCCGATCAGCGCGCCGTAGATTAAACGGCCCTTCGGCGTGGTGGAGGCGCTGACCGGGTCGGTGGCGATAAAGAACGCGCCCAGCATGCTGGCGCCGGAGAACAGGTGGATCAGCGGCGAAGCCTGATGCGCCGGATCGAGCCACCAGGCCAGACCGGAGCAGAAGGCGATGGCGGCCAACATGCTGAAGGGGATCTGCCAGTGGATCAGGCGGCGCGCCAGCATAAACAGGCCGCCGGCCAGAAAGCCGAGGTTGACCCACTGCCAGCCGATGCCCGCCAGCGCGCCGCCGAACAGCGGCTGCTGCAACACTTGTTCAACGCTGTGGCCGCTGCGCAAACCGGTTTTGAAGCCGTCGAGCGGTGTAGCCTGGCTGATGCCGTCAACGCCCATCTGCAATTCGTGCAGCGTCGCGCCCTGAGCGGTATGGCCGCTGAAAATGGCCAGCAGCGTGTCGTGGAACGACAGTGCGGTGGCGCGTAGCTCATCCGGCGGCAACCAGCTGGTCATCTGCACCGGGAAGGAGATCAGCAGCACCACGTAACCGACCATCGCCGGATTGAACGGGTTCTGCCCAAGGCCGCCGTACAGCTGTTTGGCGATGACGATGGCGAAGAAGGTGCCGATGACGATCATCCACCACGGGGCCAGCGGCGGCAGGCTGATGCCGAGCAGCAGCGCGGTCAGCAGGGCGGAGTTGTCCGCCAGCCGGCTGCGCACCGGCAGCTTGCGCAGCCTGAGGATCGCGCCTTCTGCGGCCAGCGCGACGATCGCCGCCAGCGCCACCTGAATCAGCACGCCATAACCGAAGAACCAAATCTGTGCTGCGATGCCGGGAATGCAGGCCAACATCACCCACAGCATAATGCGGCTGGTGCTTTGCTGGTTGTGGGTGAACGGCGAGCTGGCGATGTGTAAGCCTTTGGCGGCTGTGGGTGATACCGGCCTGAACTTCATAGAGTAACGATACCTTCTGCGCCGCGCCTGCGGCAGTTTCGATGCGCCGAATTGCGGGCGCGGCAAAAATAATAGCCGAGCATTCTACCTGATTCGATGCGAGGGTAATACGCCTTAATGATAGGGGTATTCGGCTTTTCGCACCCGTTGAGATCGGCGTGGCGCGATTTGATTTTTTTTTGGCCGGAAAATGGGCTAACGTGAGGAATTGTCTGTGGAACTTGTGCCGCCATCGCCCCTGAGAAATGGGGTAACCGTATGAATGAAATATCATTTTTGTCCAGATTTCCGCACAAAATAACAACTTTCACATAATACGTGTAGGTTACTATCGCGAACATTATTGAGTCAGTGAATCCATAATAATGACAAATGAAGACATTTTTTTTATTGAAGAGCTAATTGAGTGGGTGGAGATACATCTGGAGAAACGGCCAAACCTGGATGAAGTTGCGCGTATTTCGGGCTATTCCAAGTGGCATCTGCAGCGTAAATTCAAGCGTATTACCGGCATTCAACTCGCCACCTATATCCGTTCGCGCATCCTGACGCGCGCCGCGGTGGCGCTGCGCATCACCCGTCGCTCCATCATCGACATCTCCGATGAGCTGGGCTTCGACTCGCAGCAGACCTTTACTCGCATGTTCAAGCAGCGCTTCGGCACCACGCCCAATCGCTACCGCTCAATGGAGCACTGGGACGTGAAAAACCTGATGCCGCGCTTTAACTTTGAAGCCAGCTACGGCGCGGGATATTATCCGGAAGTGAAGCGGCTGACGCTGCCCGAGATGCAGCTGGTCGGCTTCTCGCGCCGGCTGGATTTCGCCTCCGAACAAGAGCTGGAGTACGCGTCCTGCATGGCGATGAAGGACGAGATTTTCAATGACTTCTTCAAGGGGTTGCACGTCGACTGCCGGCGAATTTACAGCATTTATTGCCCGCAGGCCGGGGAAGGCGACGAGCTGTCGTCCACGCTGGTGATGGCGGTCGATCCTGAACATAAAAAGGACATTCTTTCCAATCATCAGATAGACACCATCCATCTGCCGAGCCGCGAGTTTATCTCCATCAACCATAAGGGCACGGCGAAGGAGTGTCTGCAGTTTTTCGGTTATCTGGTGTCGCATGTGATGCCGGGGCTGAAGGATAAGGTGCGCGGCAGTATGGAAATGGAGATCATTCAAACCAAAGAGTGGAACCCGGAGTCCAAACTGCGTCAGATTGAAGTGGACTACACCTATCTGATCTCTATCGATTAAACGGCGCCCGGCGTAGGCCAGGCGCCGCCGTCATCATTTGTCTTCCGTTTCCGCCGCCAGCGATTCTCTGGCGGCTTTTTTGGCTTTGGCGCGGGCGATAGCCGCCGCGACCGCCGCCTTGCGCGGATCTTCTTCGGCGGCAGCCGGAGCCGGTTCTGTCTCAGCCGGAGCGTCCGCCTGCTGCGCCGCTTTTTTGGCTTTGGCGCGGGCGATAGCCGCCGCGACCGCCGCTTTGCGCGGATCTTCTTCGGCGGTAGCCGGAGCCGGTTCTGTCTCGGCCGGAGCGTCCGCCTGCTGCGCCGCTTTCTTGGCCTTCACGCGAGCCAGGGCGGCGGCGACTGCCGCTTTACGCGGATCTTCTTCGGCGGCAGCCGGAGCCGGTTCTGTCTCGGCCGGAGTGTCCGCCTGCTGCGCAGCTTTCTTGGCCTTCACGCGAGCCAGGGCGGCGGCGACTGCCGCTTTACGCGGATCTTCTTCGGCGGTAGCCGGAGCCGGTTCTGTCTCGGCCGGAGCGTCCGCCTGCTGCGCCGCTTTCTTGGCTTTGGCGCGGGCGATAGCCGCCGCGACCGCCGCTTTGCGCGGATCTTCTTCGGCGGTAGCCGGAGCCGGTTCTGTCTCAGCGGGAGCGTCCGCCTGCTGCGCCGCTTTCTTGGCCTTCACGCGAGCCAGGGCGGCGGCGACTGCCGCTTTACGCGGATCGTCCTCTGTCGCGGCATGGGCGGTGATGTCTGCGGCCGGTGCCTCTTTGCGCGCCTTCACGCGGGCCAGCGCCGCGGCCACGGCGGCCTTACGCGCGTCGTCGCCTGAGGTTGCCGGCGAGGCTTGTTCCGCTTCGGCCGCCAACTGGGCGCGCCGTTCACGCGCCTGCGCTTTACGCGCTTCGCGGGCGGCGATCATCTCGCTGTTGTCCGGCTGCTGGCCGTCGACCGGCGTAACCGCCGCTTCGGCATTCTTGCTGCGTACGCGCGCCAGTGCGGCCTGTACCGCCCCCTGATCGTCGTCGGTCAGTTTGACGGCGGCCTTTTTGTGCCGCTCTTCGCGCGCCAGTTTCTCGCGCTCCAGACGCGCCAGCTTGGCCTCGTAACGCGCCTTGGCCTCGGCGGTGCGCGCCGCTTCCAAATCGATAGCCTTGATTTCGGCCTTTTCCTGCCGGTAGTACTGCACCAGCGGAATGTTGCTGGGGCAGACGAACGCGCAGGCGCCGCATTCGATGCAATCGAACAGGTTGTGGTTGCGCGCCTTGTCGTGCTCCTGCCCGCGGCTGAACCAGTACAGCTGTTGCGGCAACAGCCCGGCAGGGCAAGCGTCCACGCACAGGCCGCAGCGGATGCAGGATTGCTCGGGTTCCTGCGGCGTCATTTCATCCACCGTCGGCGCCAGAATGCAGTTGCTGATCTTGACGATCGGCACGTTCAGCGCGGGCAGGGTAAAGCCCATCAGCGGGCCGCCCATCACCACCATCTGCTGCGCCTGCGGACGGAAACCGACGAAATCAAGCAGGTGCTGCACCGGCGTGCCGATGCGTGCCCACAGGTTGCCAGGGCGCTCGACCGCCTCGCCGGTCAGGGTCACCACGCGCTCAATCAACGGTTCGCCGTCGACGATCGCCCGCTTGATGGCGAAGGCGGTGCCGACGTTTTGCATCAGCACGCCGATAGCGGAGGAGTGCTTGCCGTGCGGCACTTCCTTGCCGGTCAAAATCTTGGTCAGCTGCTTGGCGCCGCCGGACGGGTATTTGGTGGGGATGACGCGCAGGGCAATGCCGGTCTGGCCGCGCAACGCCTGTTTCAGCGCCGCGATCGCCTCTGGCTTGTTGTCTTCTATCCCGATCAGCGTGACCTTGGGCTGCAGAATGTGTTGCAGGATCTGCGTGCCTTCAACGATCTGATCGGCATGTTCCTGCATCAGGCGATCGTCGGCGGTGATGTAAGGCTCGCACTCGGCGGCGTTGAGGATCAGCGTTTCCACGCCGCTCATGCCGCCTTGCAGTTTACTGGCGGTCGGGAAACCTGCGCCGCCCAGACCGGCGATGCCGGCCTGATGAATACGTTGAATCAGATCTGCGGCGGGCGATTGGCGGTAATCCGCTACCGGCTCGCGCTCGCACCAGCGGTCTTCGCCGTCTGCCTCGATAATCACGCACAGCTCCGACAGCCCGGAAGGGTGAGCGGTGATGTGCGGCGTGATGGCGCTAACGGTGCCCGAGGTCGGGGCGTGCACCGGCACGGTGCGCCCGCGGCCGACGGTCAGCGGCTGGCCTTTCAACACCCGATCGCCGGCGTTGACGCACAGTTCGCCTTCCGGCCCCAGATGCTGCTGCAGCGGAATGATAAAGGTCTTGGGCAGAGGGGCGACACGCAGCGGCGCGCCGCTCGACTGAGTCTTCATTTCCGGTGGATGGATCCCGCCGTCGAAATCCCAGATCCGGTCTTTTTTAAAGGCGGCGAACAGATTAAGCATGTTGCTCCACGTGGATCACTTGCACCGGGATCGTCTTCATGTCCCACTTCCAGTTGGCGGTGGTGGTGGCGACCGGTCTCATTTCAATACAGTCGGTAGGGCAAGGGGCGACGCACAGATCGCAGCCGGTGCAGAGGTCGGTGATGACGGTGTGCATGGCGCGGGTGGCGCCGACGATGGCGTCCACCGGGCAGGCCTGAATGCACTTGGTGCAGCCGATACAGTTGGCCTCGTCGATATAGGCCACCTTACGCTCCGGCTCAGCGGCGGCTTCGCTGCCCAGCGGCTGCGGCTCGACGTTGAGCATCTCCGCCAGTTTCAGCATCACCTGTTCGCCGCCCGGTGCGCATTTGTTGATCATCTCGCCGTTGGCCACCGCCTCGGCGTAGGGACGGCAACCGGGGTAGCCGCACTGGCCGCACTGGCTCTGCGGCAGGATCGCGTCGACCTGCTCGGCGACCGGATCCTCTTCCACCTCAAAACGGCGCGCAGCGTAGCCCAGCACCAGTCCGAACAGCAGCCCGAGCGCGCTTAAGGCCGCGATAGCTATCCACAACGCAGTCATTAGAATTTCACCAGCCCGGTAAAGCCCATAAAGGCCAGCGACATCAGCCCGGCGGTGATCAGTGCGATCGAGGAGCCGCGGAACGGCGCCGGCACGTCGGCGACCGCCAGGCGTTCGCGAATGGCGGCGAACAGCACCATGACCAGCGAGAAACCGGCGGCGGCGCTAAAGCCGTAAACGGCGGACTGCAGGAAGTTGTAGCCGAGGTTGACGTTAAGCAACGCTACGCCCAGCACCGCGCAGTTGGTGGTGATCAACGGCAGGAAGATGCCCAGCAGGCGATAGAGCGCCGGGCTGGTCTTGCGCACCACCATCTCGGTGAACTGCACCACCACGGCGATCACCAGAATGAAGGAGAGCGTGCGCAGATACACCAGATCCAGCGGAACCAGAATAAAGGTGTTGATCACCCAGGCGCTGACGGAGGCCAGCGTCATGACGAAGGTGGTGGCCATTCCCATGCCGATGGCGCTTTCCAGCTTCTTGGAAACGCCGAGGAACGGGCACAGGCCAAGAAACTTCACCAGAACGAAGTTGTTCACCAGTACGGTGCCGACAAACAGGAGCAGGTATTCGGTCATTGCGATGCCTAAAAAAATAAAAGCCGCCTATTATCGGGAATCGGCGGCCGGACGACAACATATGAATCGCAGGGGTATTGCCTTTTTTGGTGAAAATTTACACAAATCACCCAATAAAACGTGCTGCAATCGCCTTTAACGTTCGGTAAAGGTCCCTTTGACCCGCTGCGAACGCTTGATGTAAGGCACCAGCAGCGCCGCCATCAGCAGCGGCCAGCCGAGGCTGCGCACCGCCACTTCATCCGGCACCGGCGCGAAGGCGAAGGCTTTCACCGCCAGGATCACCGTGATCAGCAGCCATAACAGGAACAGTTTAGGGAAGCGCTGCGACCGCTGGCAAAACAGAAACACCAGCCACAGGGTGAAGCCCCACATCAAGAGCGTGGTCAGCACCGAAAAGTACCATTGCAGGGTAAACGCCTGGGCGTTGGTCAACAGATAGTCGCGCGACTCGGGCATGAAGATCGCCATGGCGTACAGGAGCAGCATCAGGCTGGCGCTGAGCAGGGTGACGATCAGATAGGCCAGCGGGGCCAGCAACCAACCGCCGATACGAGAGTATTCAGCTTGAGACATAAAACGGCTTCCTGATTGAATCGGGGATCACAGGCGGCATAGCTTAGCGGGTAATATAGGCTTCGTCATCCCTATCAACCGGATAGCTCGGCGTCGCGGGCTCGGGCCGCACGTTTGGCTACTCCGGCGCCGTGCCGACCCCGCTTCGAATTAACATCTCATTTACTTCTTGTTCAAGCCGTCCGCATGGTGTCAAATCGAAAGGGTCTGTCGTGAGCCTGCAAGAGGAAATCCCATGGCTGAGAAAATTCGTGTCGGGCTGGTCGGTTACGGCTACGCCGGCAAAACCTTTCATGCGCCGCTGATCGCCGGTACGCCCGGGCTGGAGCTGGCCGCCGTTTCTAGCAGCGATGCCGGCAAAGTGCGCGCGGACTGGCCGTCGATGACGGTGGTGGGCGATGCGCAGGCGCTGTTCGCCGATCCGGCCCTCGATCTGATCGTGATTCCTACCCCCAACGATACCCATTTCCCGCTGGCGCAACAGGCGCTGGCCGCCGGCAAGCACGTGGTCGTGGACAAACCGTTTACCGTGACATTGTCACAAGCTCAGGCGCTGCAGCAACAGGCGCAGCAGAGCGGTTTGCTGTTGTCGGTGTTCCACAACCGTCGCTGGGACAGCGATTTCCTGACCCTCAAAGCGCTGCTGAACGACGGTTCGCTGGGCGAGGTGGTGTACTTCGAGTCGCACTTCGATCGTTACCGGCCACAGGTGCGTCAGCGCTGGCGCGAACAGGGCGGCGTCGGCAGCGGCATCTGGTTCGATTTGGGGCCGCATCTGCTCGATCAGGCGCTGCAACTCTTCGGCAAACCCGAGCGGCTGTTTGTCGATCTGGGTGAGCTGCGGCCGGGGGCGCAGGCGGTGGACTATTTCCACGCGCTGCTGAGCTATGGCGATCGCCGTGTGGTGCTGCACGCCAGCATGCTGGCGGCGGCGGAGAGCCCGCGCTATGTGGTGCACGGCACCCGCGGCAGCTATGTCAAATACGGCCTGGATCCGCAGGAAGACCGGCTGAAGGCCGGCGAACGCTTGCCGCAGGCCGACTGGGGCTATGACATGCGCGAGGGTGTAGTGACGCTGTCACGTGGCGACCTGCTGGCGGAACAGCCGCTGCTCAATATTCCCGGCAACTACCCGGCTTATTACGCGGCGGTGCGCGACGCGATTGCCGGCATAGGCGAAAATCCGGTGCCGGCCGCCGACGCCATCGCGGTGATGGCATTGATCGAACTGGGGCTGGAATCGGCCCGGCTGCAGCAGGCGCTGCCGGTGGTCTGATCCCGCCCACTTTTCTGTGGCCCGGCGCAACGTCGGGCCTTTTTACGACTCTACGTGCAAGGAAATCCGTTTCATGTCCTGGTTGCAGCGTTTGCGCATTGATAAATTTTTGCTGGTTCTGATTTTGGTGGTGATCGTCGCCTCGCTGTTCCCCTGCGAAGGCATCTGGAAAACCTTCTTTGAACACCTGACCACCGCCGCCATCGCGCTGCTGTTCTTTATGCACGGCGCCAAGCTGTCGCGCGAGGCGATCATCGCCGGCATGAGTCACTGGAAGCTGCATCTGCTGGTGTTCCTCAGCACCTTTGCGCTGTTCCCGCTGCTCGGGCTGGCGATGAACCTGTTGGTGCCGGGCATCATGACGCCGACGGTCTATCTCGGCTTCCTCTATCTGTGCGCGCTACCGGCCACGGTGCAGTCGGCCATCGCCTTTACGTCGGCGGCGGGCGGTAACGTGGCGGCGGCGATCTGCAGCGCCTCGGCGTCGAGCATTCTCGGCGTGTTCCTGTCGCCGCTGCTGGTGGGGGCGTTGATGCATACTCAGGGCGGTAATACCGACGTGCTGCACGCCATCGGTTCAATCATTTTGCAATTGATGGTGCCGTTCGTGATCGGTCACCTGGCGCGGCCATTGATCGGCAAGTGGATCGATCGCCATCGCAAACTGATCAACCTGACCGACCGTTCGTCGATCCTGCTGGTGGTGTATACCGCGTTCAGTGCGGCGGTGGTGGAAGGGATTTGGCATCGCATCGACGGCTGGTCGCTGCTGACCATCCTGGTGATGTCGCTGGTGCTGCTGACGGTGGTGCTGGTGATCAACACCTACGCGGCGCGCTGGCTGGGCTTTAACACCGCCGATGAAATCACCATCGTCTTCTGCGGATCGAAAAAGAGCCTGGCGAACGGCATCCCGATGGCCAACGTGCTGTTCCCGGCCGCGGCGGTGGGCGCGATGGTGCTGCCGCTGATGATTTTCCACCAGGTTCAGCTGATGGTGTGCGCGGTGCTGGCGCAGCGCTATGCGCGTAAAACCGCCAAACAGCGGGCCGAGGCGGAGGCGCTGGCGGCCAAATAGGCCGCAGACCGCTAACGGCGGCCTAGCGCGTCGAGCAGAAAGTCGGCGCGCTCGTCCGGTGAGGCGCGCGGCAGTTCTTGCAGCTGATAGCCATAGCGGCGATAGACGGCCACCATCGCCCGGTAGGTCAGCTCGGCTTCGGCGAAAGATTGCTTTCTTTCGCTGTCCTGCGCGTAGATCGCTTGCCACGGCGGGGCGATGAACACCCTTTCGGCATAGCGGAAGGTGCCGATCGCCGCCGTCAAATGCGCGGGGATCGGCAGCCCGCACAGCGTGAGATACCCGGCGATATCCGGCAGCCCGCGATCGAAGAACCAGCATGTTTCCCCCGTTGCTTCGCGCCATGAGCGCAGTTCCCAATCGAGCATCCGCTCGGCGAAGGCCTGGCGATCGCCCCACGGCAGCGCATGGCCGCCGATACTCACCTGATCCTGAATAATCGCCCGGCCGGCTTCCTGCGAGTGCGGAAAGCCGCGGCGATGAAGAACGTCGATGAGCGTGCTTTTGCCCGAGCCCGGGCCGCCGGTCAGCACGATGCGGCGTGTTTTGTCAGACATGCGGAATTCCTCTCTTGCGGCAGAGTCATGGGGTAACACAGCGATAAAGACGAGCAGTCGGAAGAAAACGGGGGATGAGAAGAAGGCGCCGTTTGGCGCCTGGGGGGATTTAGCCCTGAACTTTGACGCGCAGCGCCTGTTTTTCCTGCTCGCTGAGGAAGGCCAGCTTCAGGCCGTTTTCCTGCGCGGTGCGGATTTCTTCCGGCGTCAGCCCGGCCTGCGGCGCGGCGACGCGGTATTCATGCTCGATCTCGATGCCCTGAACCGCCGGATCGTCGGTGTTGATCGACGCCAGCACGCCGTGGCGCAGGAAGGTGGCCAGCGGATGCTGCGCCAGCGACGGCACGGTGCTGGTCTGGATGTTGGAGGTCAGGCAGGATTCGATGCCGATGCCGTGTTCCGCCAGGAAGTCCATCAGCGCCGGGTCTTCGACCGCTTTCACCCCGTGGCCGATACGTTCGGCGCCCAGCTCGCGGATCGCCTGCCAGATGCTTTCCGGGCCGGCGGCTTCGCCCGCGTGCACGGTGATGCGCAGGCCGGCGTCGCGGGCGCGGTTGAAGTGGCTGAGGAACAGGCTGCCGGGGAAGCCCAGCTCATCGCCCGCCAAATCCAGCGCGGTAATGCCGTCGCGGTGCGCCAGCAATCCTTCCAGTTCCTGCAGACAGGCGGCCTCGCCGAAGGTGCGGCTCATGATGCCGATCAGGCGAATGTCGATGTCACGATCGCGGCAGCCCGAACGGATCCCGTCGATCACCGCTTCCACCACGCCGGCGACCGGCAGTTGATGCTTCATCGCCATGTAGTAAGGGGAGAAACGCAGCTCGGCATAGTGCAGGCCGGCGTTGGCGGCGTCCTCGACGTTTTCGTATGCCACCCGGCGGCAGGCGTCCAGATCGCCCAGCACCGCCACGCCCCAGTCCAGTTTCTGCAGGAAGCTGACCAGATCCGGTTCGGCATGGGTGATCTGCACGTGCGGGCGCAGGCTCTCCAAATCGTTGGCCGGCAGGGCGAGATTGAACTGGCGGCCGAGGTCGAGAATGGTCTGCGCGCGGATGTTGCCGTCGAGATGGCGGTGAATATCGGTAAGCGGTAGGCGGGGATCGATCATGCTGGGCACTCGCTAATTATCGTAGGTAAAGTGCAGAACAGTATAAAAACAAATGGATGAAACTTGCCATCGCGTTGCATAAAAAAGTGACTTACATCACAAATAATGCGAGGTGTATCGCATTTTCGTCGTGAATCAGGCTTTCAACACGCTGACGCCCGCCTGCTGCAACGGCGCGATCAGCGCGTCATCGGTAGCCCGCTCAACGATGATGGTGTGCGCCAGCGTAATATCGCCGATCGCATACTGCGAGGCGGCATTAAGCTTGGCGGCGGAAGCCAGCACCACGGTTTCCGCCGCACGGGCCGCCAGCGCGCGCTTGATGTAGGCTTCTTCCAGATCGCCGGTGCTCAACCCCGCAGTGGGGTGCACGCCGGTCACGCCCATAAAATAGATATCGGCGCGAATATGCGACATCGCTTCTACGGCAGCGGCGCCGACGCTGACGATCGAATGCTTGTACAGCCGGCCGCCGATCAGGATCACCTCGACGGTGGGGTGATCGACCAGGCCCACGGCGACGCTGGGGCTGTGGGTGACGATGGTGGCGTTGAGGTTGGCCGGCAGTTGCCTGATCAGCTCTGCGGAGGTGGTGCCGCCGTCGATGATCACCACCTGGCCGGGGGCGATCAGCGCCGCCGCCGCTTTGGCGATCGCGCGTTTGGCGCCGGATTCCAATTGATTGCGTTCGGCGAAGCTGGCGATGGCGGAAGAAACCGGCAGGGCGCCGCCATGCACCCGTTGCAGCAACCCCTCGGCGTCCAGTTCGCGCAGATCGCGCCGGACCGTATCTTCCGACAGCCCGAACATCTCGCTGAGCTGTTTGGCCAAGACCTGACCCTCCTGGGCCAGTTTTTCCAAAATGATCTTCTTGCGCTGGCTGGTCAACATGGCCATTTCCTCTCAAATTTGCTATGCACGAAATATCTTGATCATACACGAAACTGCACGATAGTATCAATTTCCTTCCTCTGGCGGAGTAAACCGATGATAGCCACCAAAGACAGGGTTCGCATTGTCGAAACCCGGGTGTTGTCCGATGACTGGTACCTGCTGAAAAAAACCACCTTTGATTTTCTGCGGCGCGACGGCGTCTGGCAGCGGCAAAGCCGTGAGACTTACGATCGCGGCGACGGCGCCACCATTTTACTGTTCAACCGGCAGGCGCAAACGGTGATCCTGACGCGCCAGTTCCGCTTTCCGGTGTTCGTCAACGGTCATGACGGCATGCTGATTGAGGCCGCCGCCGGGCTGTTGGACGACGCGTCGCCGGAGGCGCGCATCCGCGCCGAAGTTGAAGAGGAAACCGGCTACTTCGTGCAGAACGTGGAGAAAGTGTTTGAGGCGTACATGAGCCCTGGCTCGGTCACCGAAAAGCTGCACTTTTTCGTCGGTGAATATCAGGCGGGCGACCGCCTCAACGAGGGCGGCGGGCTGGCGGCGGAGGGGGAAGATTTGGAGGTGATCGAGCTGCCGCTGGCGCAGGCCCTGCAGGCGGTTCGTCAGGGTACGATCGTTGACGCCAAAACTATCATGCTGCTGCAGTTTGTCGCCTTGAATCGGACGTTGGAGGAACAACGATGAAAGCCCAACAAATCTTGATCGCCGGCCCTTATCGCAGCGGCACCGATGGCGATCCGCAGCGTATCGCCGCCAATCTGGCGCGCCTCGAACAGGCGGCGCTGGCGGTCTACCAACGGGGGCACGTGCCGGTGATCGGCGAATGGCTGGCGCTGCCTTTGGCGGCCGCGGCCGGTTCCACTCAGGTTGGCGATGCGGTCAGCGAGGCGTTTCTTTACCCGGTGGCTCACCGACTGATTGCGCAGTGTCAGGCGGTGTATCGCATCGAAGGGGCGTCTGCGGGGGCCGATAACGACGTGCGGTTGGCTAACGAATGGGGATTGACGGTCTATCGTCATCTGGAGGAAATTCCGTCTGTTCAGGCGTAACCGAGGGGCGGGCAGAGGCTCGCCCCCTCGCGTTATTTCTCGTCCAGCACAAACTTCAACCCGGCGAGCAGTTTGTCCATGCCGGCTTCCAGCTTGCTGCGCGGGCAGCCGACGTTGAGGCGCAGGAACCCGCGGCCTTCTTCGCCGTAGGTAAAGCCCGGCATGATCGCCACCTTTTCACGCTCGATAAGCACCTGCTGCAGCGCCCGATCGTCCACGGCCAGCGGCCGCAGATCGATCCAGGCCAGATAGGTGGCCTGCGGCGGGCGCCAGCCCAGCGCGGGAAACGCCTCCGCCAGCCGTTCGGCGACGTAGGTCAGGTTATCCTGCAGATAGTCGCGCAGGGCGTCCAGCCAGGGTTCACCGCGCCGATAGGCGGCTACGTGCGCCGCCACCGCCAGCACTGCCGGCGAGGAGAGGCCGTCACGGGATTTGAGCTGCTGGAAATAGGCTTCGCGGCTGGCGTCGTCGCTGATAAAGCCGTAGGCGCCGGTTAACGCCGGAATGTTAAAACTCTTGGAGCCGGAGGTCAGTAAGGCCCAGGGGCCGGTCGCCACCTGGCTCCAGGGCGTATGGCGGTGTGCGCCCCAGACCATGTCCATGTGGATTTCATCGCTGATCACGCGCACGTCGTGGCGTTCGCACAGTTCGGCCATCTGCTGCAGCTCTTCGCGGCGCCACACTTTGCCAGTGGGATTATGCGGGCTGCACAGTAGCAGGATCTTGGTCTGCGGCCGCGCCAGCAGCGCTTCGAGGTGCGCCATGTCGCAGCGCCAGTCATCTGCGGCCTTGTGCAGCGGGCAGGCCAGCAGCTGGCGCTGGTTGGCGAGGATCACCTTATAGAAGGCGTCGTAGGCCGGGGTATGGGTCACCACGTAGTCGCCCGGCACGGACCATTGGCGGATCAGCTGCGCCGCCATGTAGATAACGGAAGGGCCGTACACCGCCGTTGCGGTGTCGATAGCGGTGTTGAAACGTTGTTGATACCAGTGGCGCAGCGCGCCGAGAAAATCCTCATGCTGCCAACGGCTGTAGCCCAGCACGCCGTGCTGCAGGCGCTGTTGCAGCGCCTCGAGAATGCACGGTGCGGTGGCGAAATCCATATCGGAGATGGTGAACGGCAGCAGGTCGGCGCTGCCGAAGCGATCGGCGATGTAATCCCACTGGGTGCACCAGGTGCCGTGGCGGTCGATCGGGGTGGAGAAATCAAACATGGGTGGCTCCCTGCAGCGCCGCGGCAGGGCGCGCCGTGGCTATCAGTGAGTCTAATTCATCCTTCACCGATTGCACCTGCGGGCCGATCACTACCTGCAGATTATGATCGTTGAGATGCACTACGCCGATGGCGCGGTTGGCCTTCAGCGCCGCGTCGTCCACCTGGCTCATGTCGTTGACTGACAGGCGCAGGCGGGTGATGCAGTTGTCCAGCGTAATGATGTTGTCCGGGCCGCCGAGCGCCGCCAAAATCGCCGGCACATTGTAGCCGGATTTGCCCGCCGCGCCGCTTGGCGCGCTTTGGCTGACGGCGCCGTCGCTCTCACGGCCCGGCGTTTTGATGTTAAAGCGCCGGATGGCGAAGCGGAAAATGGCGTAATAGCCGACGAACCAGATGGCGGCCACCACCGGCACCAGATACCACTTGGTGGCGGTGCCGTGCAGAATGCCGAACACCACGAAGTCGATAATGTTGCCGTCGGTGTTGCCGATGGTCACGCCCAGCAGCGCCATGACGGTAAAGCCCAACCCGGTGAGCAGCGCATGGATCAGATAAAGGAACGGCGCGACGAACAGAAACAGAAACTCGATCGGCTCGGTGGTGCCGCCGACGACGCAGGCCACCACGCCGGAAATCAACAGCCCCTTGATTTTATGGCGGTTCTCCGGTTTGGCGCAGTGGTACATCGCCAGCGCCGCGCCCGGCAGGCCGCCGAGGAACGCCGGCATTTTACCCTGCGACAGGAAGCGGGTGGCGCTTTCGGCGAAACCGGTGGTGGTCGGGCAGGAGAGCTGCGCCTGGAAGATGGTCAGGGCGCCGCTGACGCTGTGGCCGCACACCTCCATCGTGCCGCCCGCCTCGGTAAAGCGGATCAGCGCCACCAGTATGTGATGCAGACCGAACGGCAACAGCAGGCGTTCGCCGGTGCCGAAGATCATCGGCCCGAAAATGCCGGCGCCATTGATCATGCGCCCCAGGCCGTTGATGCCGGCGGCGAACCATGGCCAGATCAGGGGGATGAGCAGGCCGCACAGGCCCAGCGTCACGGTGGTGACTATCGGCACGAAACGGGTGCCGCCGAAGAAGGCCAGCGCATCCGGCAGCCGGATGGTGTGGAAACGTTCATGCAGCAGATACACGATGATGCCGACGATCACTGCGCCGAGGATGCCGGTGTCGATCGACTGAATGCCGAGAATGTTTTGGATGTTGTTGGCCTTCAGCACCAGCGGATCGCTGGTGGGCAGCACGCCGGCAGCGGTCAGGTAGAAGTTGGTGGCCAGATTCAGCACGGCGAAGCCGACGAAGCCGGAGAAGGCGGCGACGCCCTTGTTGTCGCGCGCCATGCCCAGCGGAATGGCGATGGCGAACATCACCGGCAGGAAGCTGAAGGCGAAGGAGCCTACCTTGCTCATCCAGGTGAAGATCAGCTGGAAGATCGGATGGCCGATAAACGGCATCAGGGTAATCACGTCGCGGCTGCTCAGCGAGCTGCCGATCCCCAGCATGATGCCGCAGAAAGAGAGCAAGGCGACGGGCAACATGAATGTTTTGCCCAGGCTCTGGAAGAACTCCCAGAGGGTGATTTTGGGTTTATTGGCTGCTGACATAACCGACTTCTCCTGGCGAAAAGACGAGCAAAAAGGGGACTTCTGATTAGGTAAAAAGAAGATAAAACGTTTTACCTAGCAAAAATGCGCCGCCAATCACAAATCTGTCGCCCGGTTTTTGGCGACAATGCGGCGGGCAGTAAAACGTTTTACTGCATTGACGGATTCGGTATACCCTTGATCACTACGGCGCGGGTTGCCCAGGAACGGGTTCGCAGAGACTATGAGCATCAAAAAGATCACCATTACCGATGTGGCGCAACAGGCGGGCGTTTCGGTCACCACGGTTTCTCTGGTATTGAGCGGCAAGGGGCGGATTTCGCCGACCACCGTCGAGAAGGTCAATCAGGCGATAGAGCAGTTGGGCTACGTGCGCAATCGCCAGGCGGCGACGCTGCGCGGCGGCGAATCCGGGGTAATCGGCCTGATCCTGCGCGACATTTGCGAACCTTTCTATGCCGAAATGACCGCCGGGCTGAGCGAAGCGCTGGAGGCGCACGACAAACTGCTGTTTTTAACCCAGAGCGGGCGCGATGGTCAGGGGCTGCAGCGGGCGTTTGACGCGCTGCTGGCGCAGGGCGTCGACGGCATTGTGCTGGCGGGCGGCATCCGCGCGGCGGCCGGGCTGAAGGAAAAGGCGGCCGAGCAGGGCGTGCCGCTGGTATGCGTGGCGCGCTCCAGCGGTCTCGAGGGCGTGGACGTGGTGCGGCCGGACAATATGCAGGCCGCCAAGCTGGCCACCGAATTTTTGATCAAACGCGGCCACAGCCAGATTGCTTATCTCGGCGGCCAGAGCGACTCGTTGACGCGCGCCGAAAGGTTGGGCGGATTTTGCGCCACGCTGTTGCAGTACGGCCTGCCGTTTCGCAGCGAATGGATCGTCGAGTGCGATTGCCGGCAGCGTGAGGCGGCGGAAGCGGCGGAACAGCTGCTGCGCCACTACCCGAATATCACCGCTGTCGTTTGCCACAAGGCGTCGGTGGCGCTTGGCGCCTATTTTGGCCTGACGCGCAGCGGCCGCAGCATCGGTTCGGACGGGGTCGACGCCTACTACGGCCGGCAGGTGGCGCTGATCGGTTTCGGCGACGTGCCGGAGGCCGAGCTGACCGAACCGCCGCTGACCTTTGTCTCCAGCTCGGCGCGGGAAGTGGGGCGCAGCGCCGCCGCGCGCCTGCTGCAGCGCATCAATGACGCCGATCTGCCGGCGCAGAACGTCATTTTGCCGCCGACGCTGATCCGGCGCGGCTCCGCTTAGTCCCGCCGCTGTTCCTCTTCCGCTTCGCGGCAAATCCAGCCGATAAAAGCCTTCATCGCCGGCGTCAGATCCCGCGATTTCAAATGGGTCAGCCAGTAGGCGCCGAGCGCGGCCTCGGCGGCGAACGGCCGCTGCAGCGCGCCGGCGGCCAGTTCGCGGCGGAACATGCTGACCGGCGCCAGCGCCACGCCGTCGCACTGGAGCGCGCCTTCCACCATCAGCCTCGATGAGTCGAACACCGGGCCGTTGATTCGCCACGGCGTCACCTGCGCAGCCGTGAACCAGCGTTCCCATTCATCCTGGCGGTAAGTGCGCATCAGCAGTTCGTGCTGCAGATCCTGCGGCGTATGCAGCCGCGCGGCGACCGCCGGCGAGCAGAGCACCGTCAGCGGCGCGTCGAACAGCTTAATATTGCGGGTGGCGGGCCATAAACCTTCGCCGAAACGGATGGCGAAATCCATGCCATCGGCCGACAGATTGACCAGGTTGTTGTGGGTCAGCACCCGCAGATCGATGAACGGATGCGCCGCGCGGAACGCCGCCAGCCGCGGCATCAGCCAGCCGACCGCGAAGGTGCCGACCACCGCCACCGTCAGCACTTCGTGGAAATGCCCGCCTTCGAACTGCTGTAACACCGCCTCGATGCGATCGAAAGCGTCGCTCAACACCGGCAGCAGCGCCTGGCCCTCTTCGGTCAGATCCAACCCGCGCGGCAGGCGGCGGAACAGCTGAATGCCCAGTTGTTCTTCCAGCATGCGCACCTGCTGGCTGACGGCGGCCTGAGTGACTCGCAGCTCCAGACCGGCGCGGGTGAAGTTCAGGTGGCGGGCGGAGGATTCGAACGCCCGCAGGGCGTTGAGGGGAAGTCGGTTGCGCATTGTTGATAGCCATAAGTTTTTCTTTATGCTGGCTGAAATTATTATCGCTTGTCAACCCGGCGGCAAAAACCGATATTTGGCGCGGCTGCCGCAAAATTGGCGGAGCCCGTAAAGGAATGACATCATCCATCAGGGAGTGCGCCGTGCGCAACGCCAATAAAAACTTTTGGCCGCGGCCGATGCCCTGCAACCGAAGAGCCTCTATCATGACGAAAATGAACCGCCTGGCGGCCGCGCTGATCGCCGCACTGATCTTGCCGACCGCGCACGCCGCGCAGCAGCAGGATATCGACGCCGTTATTCAGCCGCTGATGAAAAAATACGGCGTGCCGGGCATGGCGATCGCCGTATCGGTCGATGGCAAACAGCAGATTTACCCGTATGGCGTCGCCTCGAAACAGACCGGCAAACCGATCACCGAGCAGACGCTGTTCGAAGTGGGGTCGCTGAGCAAAACCTTCACCGCGACGCTGGCGGTCTATGCGCAGCAGCAGGGCAAGCTGTCGTTCAGCGATCCGGCCAGCCATTATCTGCCTGAGCTGCGCGGCAGCGCCTTCGACGGCGTCAGCCTGCTGAATCTGGCGACCCACACATCCGGCCTGCCGCTGTTCGTGCCGGACGACGTGACCGACAACGCCCAACTGATGGCTTACTACCGGGCCTGGCAGCCGAAGCACCCGGCGGGCAGCTACCGCGTCTATTCCAACCTCGGTATCGGCATGCTGGGCATGATCGCCGCCAAGAGCCTCGATCGGCCGTTTATCCAGGCCATGGAGCAGGGCATGCTGCCGGCGCTGGGCATGAGCCACACCTACATTCAGGTGCCGGCGGCGCAGATGGCCAACTATGCCCAGGGTTACAACAAGGACGATAAGCCGGTGCGCGTCAATCCCGGCCCGCTGGACGCCGAATCTTACGGCATCAAATCCAACGCCCGCGATCTGATTCGTTACCTGGACGCCAACCTGCAGCAGGCGAAGGTCGCGCAGCCGTGGCGCGAGGCGCTGGCCGCCACGCACGTCGGCTATTATAAAGCGGGCGTGTTCACGCAGGATCTGATGTGGGAGAACTACGCGTACCCGGTGAAACTGTCGCGGCTGATCGAGGGCAACAACGCCGGGATGATCATGAACGGCACGCCGGCCACCGCCATCACACCGCCGCAGCCGGAGCTGCGCGCCGGTTGGTATAACAAAACCGGTTCGACCGGCGGTTTCTCCACCTACGCGGTGTTTATCCCGGCGAAAAATATCGCCGTGGTGATGCTGGCCAACAAATGGTTCCCGAACGACGATCGGGTCGAGGCGGCTTACCGCATCGTGCAAGCGCTGGATAAGCGCTGATCGCGGGGGGGCGCCGTCGGGGCGCCCCTGTTACCGGTGCTGTCGCTCTCGCCGCTCGCGCATGAAATCGATAAAGGCGCGCAGCTTGAGCGGCAGATGCCTGCCGGCGGGAAAGTAGATGAAAAATCCCGATGCCTCGCTGGCATACTCCGGCAGCACTTCCACCAGATCGCCCTGCGCCAGTTCCTGCACCACCGTGCCCTGAAAACGTTGCGCGATCCCCAGGCCCGCCAACGCCGCATCCTTGATCAGCCTGTCTTCGTTAAAGATCAAACTGCCGCTGACGTCCAGCGCCCGCTCATCGCCGTGCCGACTGAAATACCAGGGCTCCAATTTGCCGCTGCCGGGAAAACGGTAGCGCAGGCAATGGTGCGCGAGCAGATCGTCCGGCGTGGCCGGCGCGCCGCAACGCGTCAGATAATCGGGTGAGGCAACCAGCACCCGGCGCTGGCCGTTGTCGATCGGCACGGCGATCATGTCCTTTTGCAGCATGGCGTGCATGCGAATGCCGGCATCGAAACTGCCCAGCACCAGATCGGAAAAGCGGTCTTCGGTAAACAGCTCCAGCTGCACTTCGGGATAGCGCCGCTGAAACTCCGCCAGGTGCGGCATCACCAGCAGCGAAGCGGCCAACTGCGGCAACGTGATGCGCAGCAGGCCCGCCGGCTGCGCGCCCAGGGCGCGCACGTCGTCCGCCGCCACGTCGATCTGGTTCATCGCCGGCGAGACCTTCTGGTAAAACAGTCGGCCCTCGTCGCTGAGGCGCACCGAGCGGCTGGTGCGGTGGAATAAGCGCACCCCCAGCTGATTCTCCAGCGCCTGAATGTTTTGCGACACCGCCGGCGGCGTGACGCCCAGTTGGTTGGCCGCGCGGGTGAAGTTGCCCAGCCGCGCGACGGCTTCGAAATAGGGCAGCAGCTGCAGGAGTGAACTCATCTATCAATAACCTGTGCTTAATGATTCATTAAATTATGCCTTATTTTAATTTATGACGAACGTTTTAGACTGATTTTTACTTTCCCTCAGCGAGATAAAAATCATGTCGGCAGAACAACGGGCGTTAACAGAACGGATCGCGGCGATCGATCAACAGGCGATGGCCGAAGGGCGCATCGTGGGCAGCGTGGTGCTGGTGGCGCGGCGGGGTGAAATTTGCTACGCCGGTGCGGCCGGTTATGCCGATCGCGAAGCGCGGCAACCGATGCGGCGAGAAACGCAGTTTCGGCTGTCGTCGGTTTCCAAACCCTATACCACGCTGGCGGCGCTGCGCCTGATTGAACGAGGCAAGCTGAGCCTCGACGATGCGGTCAGCGATTGGCTGCCGTGGTTTACCCCGGCGCTGGCCGACGGCCGGCGCCCGACGATCAAGATTCGTCATTTGCTGAGTCATACCGCCGGGCTCGACTATCGGCTGAACCAACCGCCAGCAGGCGTTTACCATCAGTTGGGGATCCAGGACGGCGTGGAGCTGTCGGCGTTGACGCAGGAGCAAAACCTGCGGCTGTTGGCGCAGGCGCCGTTGCTATCGGAACCGGGCGCGCGCTTCAACTATTCGCTGGCGATCGACGTGCTCGGCGCGGTGCTGGAGCGAGTGACGGGCATGCCGCTGCCGCAGCTGTTTGTCGAATGGGTGGCGCGGCCGCTGGGGCTCGGCAATACCGCGTTCCATGCGACCCATGCCGCTAACCTGGCGACGCCTTATTACAATACGCCGCAGGGGCCGCGGCGCATGCCGGAAGGCGTGCGGATCGCCTTGCCGGAAGGTATGGCGGGGGGAGAAGTGACGTTCTCGCCGGCGCGCGCGCTTAACGTCGGAGCCTATCCCTCCGGCGGCGCGGGCATGGTCGGTGATGCCGACGACGTGCTGCGGCTGGTGGAGGCGCTGCGCAGCGGCGGGCAGGGCATTTTGCAACCGGATACGGTGGCGTTGCTGCGTCACCCGCACGTCGGCGACGAGGCGCAAACGCAAGGGCCGGGCTGGGGCTTCGGCTTTGGTGGCGCGCTGCTGGTGGATCCAGACGCTGCGCAGACGCCGCAGCATGCCGGTACCCTGACCTGGGGCGGCGTTTACGGCCACAGCTGGTTCTTTGATCCAGAGGCGCAGCTGAGCGTGGTTGTCTTGACCAATACCGCATTTGAGGGCATGTGTGGCCGCTACCCGCAGCAGATCCGCGATGCGGTTTATGCGGCGTAAATAAAAAGGGCCCCGCAGGGGGCCCTTGTTAAGGCTTTCAGGCGATTACTGCGCCGGTGCCGGAGCGGGTTCCGCTTCCTGCGCCGGTTCAGCGTCTTCCGCCGGGGCGCCCAGCATGGCGAACTGGCTGATGAACTCCTGCAGCGACATTTTGTTGCCGTTCAGGTCAACCTGATTGTCAGCGTAGTGGAACTTGCTCGCGATCACGCCGTCTTTCTGGGTGGTCAGCTTGAACATCTGACCCATGGCAGCCAGGCCCTGCACTTGCTGCTGCGCCAGTTTCTGCGCGTCTTCCTCATTGTAACCCTGCAACAAGGCGGTCTTCGCGGTCACTTCGGTAGCCATCGCTTCCGGAATGGTCAGGCTGAGATCCAGCTTTTTAACCGCCTGAGCGATCACTTGATCCGGCGACTGTGCCGGGGAGGCGGCCTTGCTCGGATCGGTCATCGCCAGATCCAGCGTGAAGATGCTCTCACCCTTGCTGTTTTTCCAGCTCAGCGGGGCGATGCTGAGGCTTGGGTTGCCTTTCAGCAGCATCGGCAGGTTCTTTTGCAGCATCTCGGAGGTCTGCTGTTCGTAGACGTCCGGATCCAGGTTCTCGCCCTGCTGCAGCAGCGCCATGGTTTGGCGGTTGTAGCTGTCGGAGAAGTCTTTCAGCGCCTTGCCGTCGACGTTGTCGATTTTCAGCGTCAGTTTACCGGCGCCGAAGTCGTTGCCCTGCACCTTGAGCGCGTCCATGGTGTAATCGATCTGGCCGCCGATATTGCTGCTGCCTTGCTCGCCGAACTTGCTCACCAGATTGAAACCGTCCAACGCCACGGTGTCTTTACCGTCGATCGTCAGTTTGAACTGCTTCAGGGTCATCGTCTGATCGCCGAGCTTCACGCCGAACTTGCTTTCGTTGCTGTTGCCTTTCAGGTTGAAGCCCTGGAAGGTAATCTGCTCGTTTTGGCCGAATTCGTTCGGGCTGGCGAACACGATGTTGTCGCTGTTGGCGTCCAGCGCGATTTTTTTCAGATCGCGGGACACGTCGGCGTCAATGGTGGCGCCGCTGAATTTCAGCGAAGACTTATCCTTCTGGTAGTCCAGTGGGATAAAGTCGATGGTGGACGCAGTATCGCCGCTGTAGGAGATGCGCGAATCGGCGGTAAACAGCGATTTGCCTTTGGTGGTTTCAAACAGGCCTTTCACCGCCGGGGTGTTTTCCAGCTCGGTATGCACCGACGCCATGCTCGGCAGCAGGTTGAATTTTTTCAGCTGCGCGAACGGGAACGGACCGTGATCGATGGTTTCCAGGAACGCCACTTCTTCACCGGCTTTCAGCGCCGCGTTTTCGCTGGTATCCGTGCCGTCGGAGCGCAGCACATAACGCACTTTGCTGCTGAACAGGCCGCGCTGGTAATTTTCATAGCTCAGCTTGACGCCGGCTTTCGGCAGATAGGCTTTCAGTTGGCCGTTGGCGTTGTCGACGACTTCGCCCATGTGCTGCTCGATCTGTTTCCCGGTGTACCAGGATGCCCCGGTCCATGCTGCGCCAAGAACGACAATGACGCTGACAGCGACTAACGATTTTTTCATAGCTCTGTTTCATCCTTTTTTCTTATAACCCTCCGTTGCGAGGGAGGGGGCAAATGTGGGCCGACAAAAAACGCCCGCAGGCGTTTAATTGTGGGGGCAGCTCTCGCTTTCAGCAAGCAATTTGCTGAAATTTATCAACGGTTAGGCCAGTTGGTTATAAACCCGGGCGATGCGGCCGCTGCCGCTGACGTTGACCGGCGATTCGAAGGCGCCGATAAAGCAGGATTCACCCGGTTTGAGCGTCAGGCGCTGCCCGGATTTTTCCAGCGTCGCTTCGCCGCTGACGCAGAACACGATAGCCGCGCTCCGTTGCGCGAGCGCCTGCGGCGCGGCGGTCAAATCGTGCAGCGAGAAGGCGAAATCTTCCACCGGGATCGGGAAGAACAGTTCGTTGCCGCGCCGCTCCGGTTGGGTCAGCAGGCCGGACGCCGGCTGCGGGCGGAACTGCAGGTTGGCCAGCAGCTCGGGCACGTCGATAAATTTCGGCGTCAGGCCGGCGCGCAGCACGTTGTCCGAGTTGGCCATCACCTCCAGCGCCACGCCTTTCAGATAGGCGTGCGGCGTTTCGGCATACAGGAACATCGCCTCGCCCGGCGCGAGCTGCACCACGTTCAGCAGCAGCGGTGAGAACAGACCGCTGTCGTCCGGATAGAAACCGGCGATGAAGCGCACGGTATCCCAGGGTTCACCCTGCTGGTTGTTGAGCGCGGCTTTCAGCACGCCGAGCGCCAGCGACTTTTGCTCGCCGCTCATCGTCAACAGGCTGGCGAACAGGGTAGACAGATGGGCGGTGTCCGGCTGCTGCAGGAAGGTGGCGATATCGTGGTGCGCGCCGGCGATCGGCTGCAGCAGGGAGACGATATCGGTCAGTTCGCGAAAGCCGTTCATCGCCAGGAACGGCGTCAGGGCGAAGACCAGCTCGGGCTTGTGATTGGGATCTTTATAGTTGCGTTCGGCGGCGCTCAGCGGGATGCCGGCGGCGTTCTCTTTCGCGAAGCCGATCTCGGCCGCCGCTTTGCTCGGGTGGACCTGGATAGACAGCGGTTGATCGGCGCAGAGCACTTTAAACAGGAACGGCAACTCGCCAAAGCGGCTGGCGACGTCAGCGCCCAGCTGCTTTGGCTGGTCTTCATCGATAAGACAGCGCAGCGAACGCAGTGCGCCATCGGCGCCGGGCACGCGGGAAGGGCTCTTGGGATGCGCGCCCATCCACAGTTCGGCCATCGGCTGATTATCCGGGTTGGCGATGCCGTAAAGACGGGTCAGCGCATCGTGGCTGCCCCAGGCGTAATTCTGTACCGCGTTGGTCATTTTTTGCATGTCGATAAACGTCCTTTGCGTCATTGCCGCACTAATGGCAATAACTTACTGATTTTATACGATTCGCTTCATCTGTGCCGACAACCATCATACGCCCGCGTCGGCAGGAACCCTCATGGGCGCGATCAAAACAACGCCGGATAAGGTTGCGTCCGGCCACGCGGCCAGAGTATAGCGTGATAACGATCGGCGTCTCAAATGGCTCACCGGCCTCAAGAGGGCCCGATAAATCCGCCAATCGATCGTTGATTGTAGGGAAAGAAATTATTGCCGACAGCGCAGGCTTTCTACGTCATTATTTATTTATCGGCATGTCAAAGTATGTCGGCGGAATTTATTTTTTACCTTATGAGCCATTCCCTTATTATTATTTTTGCGCCAAGTCGGGCGATCACACGCCGAGCTTAAACCTGAACGACAGACCGCTTTACCGTAGCCGTTAACGAGTCGATTTAACGAAATGAGAGGTCTGTTGCATGAAAAAATGGTTGCTGTTGTTGGGGCTTTGCACCGGGGCGGCCCAGGGGGCGGTGATCGTCACCTATCCCTACGCGGCCCCGCGCGCCGTGGTGGTAACGCCGGCGCCGATCGTCGTTGCGCCCGCACCGGTCGCGCTTCCCGCCGTGACTGCACCCGTGGCACATCCGCTGGCGCTCACCGCCGGCGCGGTGGCGACCGGGGCGTATCGCCATAATGAACGGCAGGATGCCTACGATGAGATCAATCATTTGCAACAGCAGCGGATCGATGAACTCAATCACTTACAGGCGCAGCGCATCAATAATTTTAATTCGCGTCACGCGCGTTAATTTCATCTCCGCGTTTATTATCCCGGTTCTTTCTTCGCCTTTATTTCGGCGCGGGTTAACCGACGGCAAATAACCGCGTCATGAATGGGTAAAAGAGATGAATCGTGCTGTGAGATAACTCTCTTAATGCGAATAGTTATTATGTCACTATACTGGGAATGCGTGCCGACGGGGGGTAGCGCGTCGGCCTAACCCTACAATTTTAGGAATTATGCTAAGGAGACAATGATGGCAGGCGTTCGTATCGAAAAAGACTCCATGGGCCCCATCGAAGTACCGGCCGACAAGCTGTGGGGCGCACAGACCCAGCGCTCATTGGCGCATTTCCGCATTTCCTCCGAAAAGATGCCGACCGCGCTGATCCATGCGCTGGCGTTGACCAAGCGCGCCGCCGCGCAGGTGAACGTGGACCTGGGGCTGCTGCCGGCCGAGCGGGGCGCCGCCATCATCAACGCTGCCGACGAAGTGCTGGCGGGCAGCCATGCCGACCAGTTCCCGCTGTCCATCTGGCAAACCGGCTCCGGCACCCAGACCAACATGAACATGAACGAAGTGTTGGCCAACCGAGCCAGCGAGCTGCTGGGCGGCGTGCGAGGTGAAGAGCGCAAGGTGCATCCGAACGACGACGTCAATAAAAGCCAGAGCTCCAACGACGTGTTTCCCACCGCGATGCACGTGGCGGCGGTGATTGCGCTGCGCGAGCACCTGATCCCCGAGCTGAAAGTGCTGCACAAGACGCTGAGCGACAAGGCCGAAGCCTACCGCGACATCGTCAAAATCGGCCGCACACACCTGCAGGACGCCACGCCGCTGACGCTGGGCCAGGAAATCTCCGGCTGGGCGGCGATGCTGGCGCACAATCTGAAACACATCGAAGACAGCATCCCGCACATCGCCGAGCTGGCGCTGGGCGGCACGGCGGTCGGCACTGGCCTGAATACCCATCCGGAGTACGCGGTGCGCGTCGCTAAAGCGCTGGCGGAATTGACCCATCAGCCGTTCGTCACCGCGCCGAACAAGTTCGAAGCGTTGGCGACCTGCGATGCGCTGGTGCAGGGGCACGGCGCGCTGAAAGGGCTGGCGGCTTCGCTGATGAAGATCGCCAACGACGTGCGCTGGCTAGCGTCCGGCCCGCGCTGCGGCATCGGCGAGATTTCTATCCCGGAGAACGAGCCGGGCAGCTCCATCATGCCGGGCAAGGTCAACCCGACCCAGTGCGAAGCGATGACCATGCTGTGCGCGCAGGTGCTGGGCAACGACGTGGCGGTGAATATCGGCGGCGCTTCCGGCAACTTCGAGCTGAACGTGTTCCGCCCGATGGTGATCCACAACTACCTGCAGTCGATCCGCCTGCTGGCCGACGGTATGCAGGGCTTCAACGAGCACTGCGCGGTGGGCATCGAACCGAACCGCGATCGCATCACCCAGTTGCTGAATGAATCGCTGATGCTGGTGACGGCGCTCAACACCCATATCGGTTATGACAAAGCGGCGGAAATCGCCAAGAAAGCGCACAAGGAAGGGCTGACGTTGAAAGCCGCGGCGCTGAAGCTCGGCTATCTGACCGAAGCGCAGTTCGATGAATGGGTGCGCCCGGAGGCGATGGTCGGCAGCATGCAGAAATAATTGATCTGTGAGGCAACCGGGGGCTTACTGAGGTAAGCCCCTTTTTTATGGAGAAATTAAGATGTCGCGCGCACAACGTTTACTCGATCTGATGCAGCTGTTGCGCAGCCACCGCTATCCGGTGGCGGGCCATGCGTTGGCGCAGACGCTGGGCATCAGCATGCGTACGCTTTACCGCGATATCGCTACGCTGCAGCAGCAGGGAGCGGAGATCGTCGGCGAAGCGGGGCTCGGCTATGTGCTGCGCCCCGGTTTTATGCTGCCGCCGCTGATGTTCTCGCAAGCGGAAATAGAAGCGCTGGTGCTGGGCATGCGCTGGGTCAGCCGCCGCGGCGACAGCCAGTTGGCGAGCGCCGCGGGCCAGGCGCTCGCCAAGATCGCCGCGGTGCTGCCGACGGCGCTGCGGGAGGAGCTGGAGGCCAACACGCTGCTTATCGCACCGGCTCAGTCGCCGCCGGTGGCGGATGAGATGCGGGTGTTAATCCGTGACAGCATCCGCCGCGAGCGCAAGCTGCATATCGACTATCTCGACCTGGCGGGGCAGCGCAGCGAACGCCTGCTGTGGCCCTTTGCGCTGGGCTTTTTCGACCAGTTCCAGATGCTGGTTGCCTGGTGTGAGTTGCGTCAGGCCTTTCGTCATTTTCGCCTCGATCGCATTCAGGCCGCCACGCCGCTTGAACAGCGTTATCCGCATGGCCGGCGGCGACTGTTGAAAGAGTGGCGGTTGAGCGAAGGCATTGCGGAACAATAACGACACGCTGCTGCCATAAACTGTCAGTCGCCTCCTTTAGTCTGTGCCTATCGGGAACCAACCGGTTCCCATCACCCAGAGGACAGACCGATGACCCTTCCCAGCATGACCCTGCTTTACGTCGATAACCCGCTCAACAGCGCCGCCTTTTATCAACGCCTGCTGGGGCAGGCGCCGGTAGAGCTTTCTCCCGGCTTTGCCCTGTTCGTGCTCAACAACGGCTTCAAGCTCGGGATGTGGGCCAAACAGGGGGTAAAACCCGCCGCCACGCTGACCGGCGGCGGCGGTGAACTGGGCTTTTTATGCCAGGATCCGCAAGAGGTGGAGGCGCGCTATAACCAGTGGCGCGAGCTCGGGCTGCCTATCGAGCAAACGCCAACCGAAATGGAATTCGGCTACACCTTTGTGGCGCGGGATCCGGACGGTCATCGCCTGCGGGTATATGCCCTCAGCGAGTAGTGCCGTCGGTATACAGGTGCAGGCGCGGCACCAGCAGCCGCAGCGGCCTGGCGTCGGGTTTGTAGCGATGCTTTACTGCGTCGGCGTCGTAGTTGAGCAGTTCGCCGATCTTCGGCACCGCAGCGCCGCTTTCAACCTGACACAGGGCGATCAGCGGCAGCGGGCAGGGGTGTTGCACCTGCTTTTGCAGCTGCTGATACCACACGCGGGCGATCGGCTGCACTTTGACCGGCCGCTTGATTTTCAACGTCGCATGCTGCGGCAGACGGCTGACATCGTCTATTTCGCGGCTGACCAGGGCGGCCCACTGTTCACGGCTGTGCGGCGGCACCGCGCGGCCGGCTTTCAGACTTTTCTCCAGCTGCGCCAGGATGTCGTCCCGTTTGACGTTTTTGATGATGTGCTTGTTGGCCCAGCCGAAGCGCACCGAGTCGGGATTGGTCAGGGCGGTGAGGGTGCGGTAGGCGCTGAGGGTAATCAGCCCGTGCAAATGGGTGTGCACGAATTCGAAACGCTGCTCCGGCGCCAGGCCGGAATCGACGGTGATAATCTGCTCCAGTTCGCCTTTCAGGCGGTTGATCAGCGCCAGCTGCGCCTGCAGCGCCTGATACTCCGGTTGCTCCACCGCCAGACAGATGACGCCGGGCAGGCGCACGGCGGCCTTGCTGCTGACATTCTCACGGTTATGGTGGATGAAGAGCCGCTGATAGTGTTCCAGCGCCAGATCGCGCGCCGCTTGCCCCACATGCTGCTCGACCGCGATATGCGAAATGGCCTGATGTTCCTGGCCTTTTTCTACCTCCGGCAGGCTGAACACCCGCGCCGCCAGCAGCCGCAGCGGGGTTATCTGCTGCTGCAATGCGCCGAGGGCTTGCTCCAGTTCGGCAAAGCAGGCGTTCATCCGGCCAATCACATCGTATTTGCTCATCATATGCCCCTATTTTAGTTACAACATACTATAGGAGAGTAGCGGACTGGGGGCAACATCGGCAATGGGACAATACTCGGCTTAACTGCCCGCCCGGCTTACCAGGGGGAAATAGGGCGGGCAGCAGGGGGAATTCTCTCGCTCGTCTGCTACGCATGCGGGCAAGTGTGATTGTCGAAAATAAACCTGCTCTTCTTATGGTTTTGATTCATTGATGGATTTTTTGCTGTTCGTTTGTCTTCTGTTTAATCCATTTCCCGTTTGCCGTTGTCCAAACGCTGGAACAAACAGAATGGCAGGACGCTATGAGCTCTTGGGGTTATCTTTTCTTCTGTCATTAACGGGTGCTTTAACAGGAGGTTTACTGTGGATATTAAACAGAAAGTCAAAAACATGACGCTGGAAGAGAAGATCGGGCAAAAAATCATGCTGGATTTTCGCTACTGGGATCGGAACGGTAGCAGCAATCAGGATATGACCGTTCCCGATGAAGCCATTGGCAAGCTGATCACCGATAACCATGTGGGCGGGGTGATCCTGTTTGCCAATAATCTGAAAGATAAGCAGCAGATCAATACGTTAACGGCCTGGTATGCCGCGATGAAAACCCACGCTGGCATCCGCCTGTTCATTGGCACGGATAACGAGGGCGGTAACGTTTTCCGGCTGCCGCGCGGCGACTATGCCTCATTCCCCGGCAATATGGCGCTCGCCGCGGCGATTGAGGGCGGCGCGGATAAACAGCTCGCCGTTGAACAGGGCAAACTGATGGCCCAGGATATGCGCGCGTTGCATATCAATACCAACTTTGCCCCGGTTGTGGACGTCAACACCAACCCGTTCAACCCGGTGATTAACGTTCGCGCCTTCAGCGATGATAAGAACGCCGTTTCCCACCTGGCCGAGAAAATGGTGGCGGGGATGAAGCAGCAAGGGCTTATCACCGCTTACAAACACTTCCCTGGCCATGGCAGCACCTCCACCGACTCGCATACCGGTTTGCCGCGCGTCGATCGTACGCGGGAAGAGGCGTTTGCCATCGATATCGCGCCTTACAAACAGGCCATTGACCGCTGTGCGGTGCCGGACATGGTCATGACCGCGCATATTCAGTACCCCGCGCTGGATAACCGCCAGATCGACACCCGCAGCGGCGAAAAAATCACGGTGCCGGCCACCATGTCGCATGAAATTCAGACCCGCATCCTGCGCGATGAGCTGGGTTATGCCGGCGTAACGATTTCAGATGCGCTGGATATGGGTGCGATTGCCGAGCATTTCAGCCAGCAAGGGGCGGCTGAAAACGTCTTTGCCGCCGGGGTGGATATCGCCCTGATGCCTGTCAGCATCGCTTCGCCGGCCCAGGCTAACCTGCTGCCGGACCTGATTCGTTACCTCGCGGACCGGGTGAAAACAGGGCATCTCAACGAGGCCGATATCGATGCTTCGGTCGAGCGCATTTTGCGCCTCAAATTACGCCATCACCTGATGGGGCATCGCGAGGCCCCTTGTTCCAGCAGCGTTTCGTCCTCAGCGCATAAGCTGGAAAAACGCATCGCCGATCGCTCCATTACCGTGGTCATTAACCGCCACAGCCTGCTGCCGTTGAAAGACAAGGCGCTGCGCTATTTTATCCTGACCCCGTGGGGTGAGCAGGCCAAAGGCATCGCTAACGTGATGGCGCAGGAGGGCTACCAGAACGTCGTTGCCGCGAAGGAAACGGAACTGAGCGATGCCCAAATCAGGGCGCATATTGCCGATTGCGACGTGTTCCTGCTCGGCACGCTTTCGACTCGCTTTACGCCTGCCGAGCAGGATGGGGTCGTGACCTCCGCAACCGGGGCGGCTAATGATACCAGTCCTTATCCGGGCTGGTTGAAATACGCCGCCGAGCAGGGGAAAAAACGCGTTCACCTCTCATTGCGCGCGCCTTACGATATCGTGAACTATGCCGCAGACGTGGATGCAGCCGTCGCCACCTATTCTTACTACGGGTATGACAGCGGCGTATGGCGCGGTCCCTCGATGATATCTCTGGCACAGGTGCTGACGGGGAAAATCAAACCGCAGGGCAAACTGCCGGTCAACACCTGGCATGACTACGATGAGGAAACCAATACGGGCAAGGTGGCGTTCCCTCGCGGGACGGGGCTGAGCTGGTAATGGGACAAGTACCGGCGTCGTCAGAAAGGGCGACGCTGGTCGCGGGATAGCGTTGATAAAGCGGGCGGTTTCTTGCTCTGCACGATACGACATGGGATAACCGTCACTCACGGAAGGAGAATATTTATGCCGACAGGCGCAACAAAATTAGGCGGATGGCTGTTGATGGCCGCCATGCTGGGCGTGAGCGGATGCGCCAAACCCCCTGAGCCGGAAAAGCCTCCGCAGCCTGCACCGCCGGTCACACCGATGCGGGGCATCTGGCTGGCCACCGTCATGGGGCTGGACTGGCCGCCGGCGGCCTCCCTGAAAGCGGAAACCGCACCAGAGCGAATTCGCCTGCAGCAGCAGGCACTGACGGACGCACTGGACGACATGGTGAAAACCGGGATTAACACGGTGTATTTTCAGGTTAAACCGGACGGAACGGCCCTGTGGCGTTCTGACATCTTGCCCTGGTCGGAGGTATTGACCGGCACCGTGGGCCAGGATCCGGGTTACGATCCGCTGGCCTTTATGCTGAAAGAAGCGCACCGGCGCGGCATCAAAGTGCACGCCTGGCTGAATCCTTATCGGGTTTCCATGAATACCCGGCAGCAAACGATTGATGCGCTTAATCAAACGCTGCAGTCCCCGCCGGCCAGCGTCTATGCGCTGCATCCCGACTGGATACGTACGGCCAACGACCGCTTTGCGCTCGATCCTGGCTTACCCGATGTGCGCAACTGGATCACCGGCGTGGTGGCTGAAGTCGTCAAAAACTATGACGTCGACGGCATTCAATTTGACGATTATTTCTATTATGAGACGCCGCAATCGCCGCTGGATGATGAAAAGACGTATCGCGAATACGGCAAAGGGTTTGCAGACAAGGCCAGTTGGCGAAGAGACAATACGCTGCAATTGATAAAACAGGTTTCAGCCACCGTCAGGGCGCTAAAGCCCGCTGTCGCGTTTGGCGTCAGCCCGGCGGGCGTCTGGCGAAACAAAGCGGACGATCCCGCCGGCTCGGCGACTCAGGCCGGCGCGCCATCGTACGATGCGGCCTATGCCGATACGCGCCAGTGGGTCAAACTGGGGCTGCTCGACTACATAGCACCGCAGCTGTACTGGCCCTTCGATCGTGAAATAGTTCGCTACGACGTGCTGGCCAACTGGTGGGCCGAGGTGGTGAAAGACACGCCGGTTCGGCTTTATGCCGGGGTGGCGCTGTATAAAGTGGGCACGCCATCGGCGAGCGAACCGGCATGGACCGTCGACGGCGGCGTTCCCGAGCTGAAAAGGCAGTTGGATCTCAACGAGAGCTTGCCGGGGATGGGGGGAACCATCCTGTTCCGGCAACGTTATCTGACCGAGCCGCAAACGGATAAGGCCGTGGAGTACCTGCGCACCCGCTGGAAAACCGGTCAATAATCACCGGCATTGGCATAGCGAGCCGCGGTATTCCACCGCGGCTTTTTTATTCACAGGCGCGCCGCTTCCGGCAGGCGCTTCAGGTAATGCACCACCAGCAGCGCCAGCAACAGCATCAGGCTGATGAACGCCGCCACGCCATTCCAGCCGAAACTGTGCCAGAACACGCCGCCGAGGGTCCCGGCCACGCTTGAGCCGACGTAATAACAGAACAGATACAGCGACGACGCCTGGCCTTTGGCGCGGCGCGCACGGCGGCCGATCCAGCTGCTGGCCACCGAGTGGGCGGCGAAGAAACCGGCGGTGAACAGCATCATGCCGATAAAGATCGCCGGCACCTGCGGCAACGCGGTAATCAGAATCCCGATCAGCATAATCACGATCGACGCCAGCAGCACCGGGCCGCGCCCGAAGCGCGAGGTGAGCGCGCCGGCCTTGGGCGAGCTGTAGGAGCCGGTGAGGTAGACCACCGACAGCAGGCCGACGATCGCCTGGCTCAGATGATAAGGATCCGCCAGCAGGCGATAACCGATGTAGTTGAACAGGGTGACGAAGCTGCCCATCAGCAGAAAGCCTTCCGCGAACAGCAGCGGCAGCCCCTTATCGTGCCAATGCAGTTTGAAGTTGATCAGCAGCGTGCGGGGGCGCAGTGAGCTGGCGCGAAAATGCCGCGAAGCTGGCAGGATGCGCCAGAACATGAAGGCGGCGGCGAGGGCGAACAGACCGATGACCCCGAGTGAGACGCGCCAGGAGAAGAAGTCGGTCAACACCCCGGTCACCAGGCGGCCGCTCATGCCGCCGATCGAATTGCCGCTGATGTACAACCCCATCGAGAAGGCGACGAAGCTGGGATGGATCTCTTCGCTGAGATAGGTCATGCCGACCGCCGCCACGCCGCTCAGCGACAGGCCGATCAACGCGCGCATCAGCAAAATGCCGTGCCAGCTGGTCATAAAGGCGCAAATCAGCGTGCAGACTGCCGCCAGCAACAGCGCCACCACCATCACCGACTTACGGCCGATGGCGTCGGACAGCGGCCCGGTGAACATCAGGCCGATCGCCAGCAGGCCGGTAGAGACCGAGAGCGACAGGCTGCTTTCGGCCGGCGAGACGCCGAAATCTTGCGACAGCACCGGCAGGATCGGCTGCACGCAGTAAAGCAACGCGAAGGTCGCCAGCCCGGCGGAAAACAGCGCCAGCGTTACGCGCATAAACTGCGGCGTGCCGCGTTCGATATAGGGGAGTTTGTTGTTGAGGGTGGAGCGTTTTACTTTTGGCGCAGCGGCCGCGTCATCGTTGGCGGCCAGCGTCGACGGCATCACGGCCGCAGAACGCACAGGGGTTGTCACAGCGTTTCCTTACCGAACTTCGGGGAGATAAACAGACACTTTGCAGATAACAAAATGATAGGGAGCGGCGATTTTTTTGTCTAATATATTAATAATTACAATTAAGACTTTTTAAATATGAATATCGAGTTGAGACACCTGCGTTACTTTATCGCCGTGGCGGAAGAGCTGCATTTTGGCCGCGCCGCGGAGCGGCTGCGTATCTCCCAGCCGCCGCTCAGCCAGCAAATCCAGGCGCTGGAGGATATGGTCGGCGCGCGGCTGCTGGCGCGCAACAATCGCAACGTCAGCTTGACGCAGGCCGGGGAGATGTTCCTCAAAGAAGCCTATCAGGTGCTCGATCAGGTCGGCCGCGCGGCGGAAAAGGCGGCGCGCCTGGATCGCGGCGAACTGGGGGAAATGACCATCGGCTTTACCTCTTCCGCACCGTTTATCGGCGTGGTGGCGCGCAGCCTGCGCGCTTTCCGTCAGCATTCTCCGCAGGTGCACATCAAGATGCGCGAAATCAACACCAAACAGCAGATCGAACCGCTGCTGAACGGTGAGCTGGATCTGGGGGTAATGCGCAACACGCGGCTGCCGGAAGCGCTGCACTATCAGCTGCTGCTGCGCGAACCGCTGGTGGCGGTGGTGCCGGAGGGGCATCCGCTGGCGGAAACGCCCGGCGGCGCGCTGCGTTTTCAACACCTGGCGCAGGAGCCGTTCGTGTTCTTCTCGCGCGAAGTGGGCACGGCGCTGTATGACGAAATTCTGCTGCTGCTCGGCAAGGCCGGCATTACCCCGTATATCACTCAGGAAGTGGGGGAAGCGATGACCATCATCGGTTTGGTCTCCGCCGGATTGGGGGTCTCGATTCTGCCGGCATCTTTCGCCCGGGTGCGGGTGGACGGCGTGCGTTATTTGCCGCTGGCGGAGCCGGACGCCACGACCGAAGTGTGGCTGGTGCATCACCGCCGACGGCCGCTGACCGCTGCGGCGCAGGCGCTGATGGCGTTGATGCTGAAATGACGTTGAGATTGGGCAAATAAAAATCAATTCGCGCTGAAATTGCGAGGAATTTGTGCAGCAAATCACATAACGAATCAAATAGTTGACGCTGTATGACAAAAGCCCCACCATAACCCCTAGTCTTTATTTAGAAGCGCGAAAAATAGTAGGAGCCGGTTTGTGATTGCGGTTGGGCAGCCTGGGCATATTGATCAAATCAAACAGACCAATGCGGGGGCGGTTTATCGGCTAATCGATCAACTGGGCCCGATTTCGCGCATCGAACTGTCAAAACGCGCACAGCTGGCGCCCGCCAGCATCACCAAGATCGTGCGCGAACTGCTGGAAGCCCATCTGGTCAAGGAAACCGAGTACCAGGAAATCGGCAGCCGGGGCCGCCCGGCGGTGGGGCTGGTGCTGGACACCGAGGCCTGGCACTACCTGTCCGCCCGCATCAGCCGCGGCAGCATCACGCTGGCGCTGCGCGATCTGAGCAGCAAACTGGTGGTGGAAGAGCTGCTGCCGCTGGCGGCCGAAGATCCCGAACCGCTGCTGAAACGCATCCTGACCGAAGTCGATCAATTCTTTATTCGCCACCAAAGCAAGCTGGAACGGTTGACGGCGATCGCCATTACGCTGCCGGGCATTATCGACGTGCAGTCCGGCGTGGTGCACCGCATGCCGTTTTACGACGTGCTGGAGATGCCGCTCGGCCCGGCGCTGGAAACCCGGACCGGTCTGCCCGTCTATTTGCAACACGACATCAGCGCCTGGACCATGGCCGAGGCGTTGTACGGCGCCTCGCGCGGCAGCCAGAACGTGATTCAGGTGGTGATCGACCACAACGTCGGCGCCGGCGTGATCACCGGCGGCCACGTGCTGCATGCCGGCAGCCACAGCGTGGTGGAGATCGGCCACACCCAGGTCGATCCTTACGGCAAACGCTGCTACTGCGGCAACCACGGCTGCCTCGAGACCGTGGCCAGCATCGAGAACATGCTGGAGATCGCCCAGCAGCGGCTGAGCGGCTCGATGAGCTCCAGCCTGCACGGCGCGCCGCTGACCGTTGAATCGCTGTGCGACGCCGCGCTGGCGGGCGATCAACTGGCACGGGACATCATCCTCGGCGTCGGCCACAGCGTGGGGCGCATTCTGGCTATCATGGTCAACCTGTTCAATCCGGAGAAGATCCTGGTGGGTTCGCCGCTCAACCGCGCGGCGGAGATCCTGCACCCGGCCATCGCCTCCTGCATTCGCCAGCAGGCGCTGCCGGCCTACAGCGAGCAGGTCAAGGTTGAATCCACGCAGTTCTTCAATCAGGGCACCATGCCCGGCGCGGCGCTGGTGAAAGAGGCGCTGTACAATGGTTCATTGCTGGTGCAGCTGCTGCAAGGCTAACATCAGAACTTCTTATTAATCCCGCAAAAGATTGAGCTACCTCAAGCCCCTACGTGGCGGCATCCCCTAGAATTTTTCCGCAAGACTTCTTCGCCGCCGGTGCGGCGATACATTGTTAACGGGGCATTCTGGGGCATTTTATTCATGTTGAAGCGTTTATTTGTGACAGGCACGGATACCGACGTCGGTAAAACCGTGGTTTCCCGCGGGTTGATGCAGGCGCTGGCCGCCGATGGCCGCTCGGTCGCGGGCTACAAGCCGATCGCCGCGCGCTGCCAGGAAACCAGCGAGGGCATCCGCAATAAAGACGCTTTGGTGTTGCAGGCATCTTCCACCTTGCCGCTGTGCTATGAGGAGATCAATCCCATCACCTGTCTGGATGAGGTGTTTCATGCGCATGCCACCGAGGACATCAACTACGGCCTGATGAGCAGCGGCCTGCGCGATCTGTCCGCCAAAGCCGATACGGTGGTGGTAGAGGGCAGCGGCGGCTGGCGCGTGCTGATGAACGATCTGCGGCCGTACGCCGAATGGGTGGTGCAGGAGCAACTGCCGGTGGTGTTGGTGGTGGGCATCAAGCTGGGCTGCGTCAGCCACGCGCTGCTGACCGCGCAGTCGATCATCAACGACGGCTTGCCGCTGCTGGGCTGGGTGGCCAACCGCATCAATCCGGGGTTGGCACACTATGCCGAAACCATCACGGCGCTGCAGCAGCGCATTTCCGCGCCGCTGCTGGGTGAAATTCCGTATCTGCCGCGCGCGGAGCAGCGCGAACTGGCGCACTACCTCGATATTTCCACGTTGCTGTAGCCCATTCAGGCGCAGAACGTCGCCAACAATCGGGCGGCGATCAGCAGGCCCAGCCCATACACCGTGTGGGTGAGCAGGCTGAGGAGCCGCGCTCTGCGCGGATTGGCGGTTTTCGCCGCCGCCACGCCAAAGCCCAGCGCGGGCTGCATCACCAGAAACGGCGCCGCCAGGCTCAGCCAGCCGCTCAACAGCGCGATGCGCGGTTCCGGCGCCGCATACCACTCGATGCCCGCCAAACCGAGCGGGATAAAGGCGAACGCCAAGCCGATGGCGTAGTGCAGTATCCAGCCGATTTTTCTCTCACCCTGGCGCGGCGGCGCCGTGACGATGGTGGCGTGAAACCAGCGGCCGTCGAACATGCCGAGAAACCAGCGGCCCACCAGCGCGTAATCGAGGGAAGGGATGCCGAAGCGCCGCTTCAGCAGCAACGCCCACAAATCCATGCAGAGGGTGGCGCCGGCGCCGGTTAACAGAATGCGCAATAACAAATCGGGGGTCATAGGGGTGTCCCTGGCTCAGTGACGTGATAAGGTGCGCACAGTGTGCAACTTAAAGTCGGCTTCAAGTCAATGGCAAAAGAGCTGGATATCGGCGCGGTGGCGCGCCTGAGCGGAGTCGCGCCTTCTGCGCTGCGGCATTACGAGAAAAAGGGGCTGATCGCGTCGATAGGTCGCCACGGTTTGCGCCGTCAATACGCCGCCGGGGTGCTCGATCAACTGCGGTTGATCGCCCTCGCGCGCCTGGCCGGTTTTACGTTGGATGAGATGAGCGCCTTGTTTGACGAACGGGGCAAAATCGCGCTCGATCGCGTGTTGCTGGCGGCGCGGGCGGATGAGTTGGATCGCCATATCCAGCGCCTGATGCAGGTGCGCGACGGGCTGCGGCACATGGTCGATTGCCCTGAACCCGAGCACCTGCAGTGCCCGCAGTTCAGGAAAATATTGCAGCAGGGTGAGTTCTAAACCTCGCGTTTGGGCAGCGGCGCCGTGTGGTACACCGAGATCGGCCGCAGGCCGCGCGACACGGTGGTGGCGATCACGCAGGCGAGCAGAATGCCGGGCAGCAGCGCGTATTCGCCGGTCATTTCAAACACCATCAGCGCCGCCATGATCGGCGCATGGGTGGTGGCGGCCAGCAGGGTGGCCATGCCGGTCAGCGCCAGCAGCAGCGGCACCGCCGCATCCATGCCCGGCCACAGGCCGAACAGCTGACCGATTATCGATCCGAGCGCGGCGCCGACGAACAGCGTCGGGGTGAAGACCCCGCCGGGCGCGCCCGAGCCGCTGCTGGCGAGGATCGCCAACAGTTTACACACCAGGATCGCGCCCAGCAGCAACACCCCCGGCGGCGCGATCAGCAGCGCCTGCACCACGCTGTAGCCATTGCCCCACACTTGCGGAAACAGCAGCGAAAGCAGCCCGACGATCAGGCCGCCCAACGCCAGCTGCAACGGCGGCTTCAGGCGCAGCGATCGGAAGGCGCGACCGCTGGCGGTCATCAACCACAAAAACAGCGGCCCGCCGGCGCCGGCCACCACGCCGACCAGCGCCATCAGCAGGTATTGCGTCGGCAAGGGGGCGGCGAGCGGCGTCACCAGGTAGAGCGGCGCCTGGCCGCCGTTGAGCAGGTTGGTCATCAGCAGAGCGCTCACTGCGGCGATCACCACCGGGCCGAGTGAGGCCAGCATCAGGGTGCCGAACAGGATCTCGGCGATAAACAGGCTGCCCGCCAACGGCGCATGGTAGGCGCTGGCCATCCCGGCGGCGGCGGCGCAGGCCACCCACAGTTTCCATTCTTTCTCGTGCGTAAAGCGCTGGGCGAAGAGCGATCCCACCAGCGCCGCCAGCAGGATCATCGCGCCTTCGCGGCCGATGGCGCTGCCGCTCGACACCACCAGCAGCGACGCCAGACACTTCACCAGGCTGGCGCCGGTATCCAGCTTGCCGTTGCCGGTCTCAATCGCTTCCATATAGTCGGTGGGCGCCGCCGGGCGCTGGTGGCGGTAGCGCTGGTGAATGTACAGCAGCAGGCCCGCCGCCAGACCGCCCAGCGCGGGCGTCAGCGCGCGTCGCCAGCCGGGCAGCGCGGCGGCGGCGGCCACCAGGCTGCCGTCGGCATTGCCGAGCAGCAGCCACTCGAGGCCAATCATCGAACGGTGGAACAGCCACACCGCCAGGGCGGCGGCGACGCCGATAAACACGGCGATAAACAGGCTGCGCAGCAGGGCGCGATAGTGGTGCAGATGGACCAATCTTTTCATGCGTGGGCGGCGTCGTGAGAAAAATCAAAGGGTCATCAGCGCATTGTGCTTGGCGCTCCGGCCGATGACCAGTGAATCTTTAGCAAACTGCGGCATGGGCGGGGCGGCGAGCGCCCCGGCGTGGGTTATTGCGGCGTCAACACCCGGCGTGTGCGGCCGGAACTGAGGTAGTCGGCGATATAATCCTGCGAGATTTCGCCGCTGTAGCGGCCGTCTTCATCGACGATCGGCATCCAGGAAGTGTTGTGTTCGTACAGCTTCGACAGCACCACGCGCAGGTTCTCTTCCGCGCGGGCGGTGACGCGGAAACGGTGCAGGCTGTCGGCGCACACCCCCGGCGCGTCGCGCGCCTCACGGCGTTTGACGTAGCCCAGCGGCTTGCCGTCGGCGTCCACTACCGTCACTGAACGGGCGTCGATATCGTCCATCAGCCCGAACGCCTCCACCAGCGGCGTTTCCCGGCGCACCGTCACCGTCTCTTGTTGGCCTGCCACGTCTCCGGCCTGCACCAGCAGCAGGCGCTTCAGCGTGCGATCCTGGCCGACAAAGGAGGCGACGAACTCGTTCGCCGGCCGCGCCAGCAGCTCATCGGCGCTGGCGTTCTGCACGATTTTACCCTGGCGGAACACCGCAATGCGATCGCCGAGCTTCAGTGCTTCGTCGATGTCGTGGCTGACCAGCATCACGGTCTTTTTCAGCTGGCGCTGCATGTCGAGAAACTCGTTCTGGATGGTTTCGCGGTTGATCGGATCTACCGCGCCGAAGGGTTCATCCATCAGCAGCACAGGCGGATCGGCCGCCAGCGCGCGGATCACGCCGATGCGCTGTTGCTGCCCGCCCGACATCTCTTTCGGGTAGCGGTGCAAAAAGCGTTTGGGGTCCAGCGCCACCATACTCATCAGCTCCTCGGCGCGGGCGTGGCAGCGTTTTTTGTCCCAGCCCAGCATGCGCGGCACCACGGTGATGTTCTCCTCGATGGTCATGTTGGGGAACAGACCGATCTGTTGGATGACGTAGCCGATTTTACGGCGCAGGCTGACGGTATCCAGCGCGCTGGTGTCTTCGCCGTTGATCAGAATGGTGCCGCCGGTGGGTTCGATCAGGCGGTTGATCATCTTCAGCGTGGTGGTTTTGCCGCAGCCGGAAGGGCCGAGCAGCACGCAGATTTCACCTTCCGGCACGTCCAGATTGATGTTGTCGACGGCGTTGAACGGCGTGCCGTTCTTTTGCATGAACTGTTTGGTCAGATTTTCCAATTTAATCATGAGCGGATCCCCTTGGGCGTTAGCGCAATTTGCAAGCGGTGCAATAACCAATCGAGGACGATCGCCAGCAGGCTGATCATCACGGCGCCGGTAATCAACTGGCGAATGTCACTGCTGCTGATGCCGTTGAGCAGCAGCAGGCCGAGGCCGCCGGCGCCGATCACCGCGGCGATCGCCATTACGCCGATATTCATCACCACGGCGGTGCGGATGCCGCCGAAAATCACCGGCAGCGCCACCGGGATCTCCACCCAGCGCAGCCGTTGCCAGAAGGTCATGCCGATGCCGCGGCCGGCTTCGCGCAGCCCGCCGGGCAGATTGTCGAGCGCGGTGTGGGTATTGCGCACGATCGGCAGCAGCGAGTAGAGGAACACCGCGGTGATCGCCGGCACGTAGCCGATGCCGTGGCCAATCAATGAAAACAGCGGGATCATCAGCCCGAACAGGGCGATGGAGGGCACGGTCAGCACCAGCGTGGCCAGGCTCAGCACCGGCGTCGCCAGCCATTTGTGGCGGACGATCAGCACGCCAAGCGGCACGCCGATCAGGATCGCCAGGCCGACGGCGACGCCGACCAGCAGCAGGTGTTCCAGCGTCAATCCGGCGATATAGGCCCAGTTTTGCCAGGCGTAAAGTAAGGTATTCATCATGCCTCCTAAATCAGGCCGCGCTGCTTGAGGAACGCGTCGGCGACCTGTTGCGGCGTCTGATAGTCGATATCCACCTTAGCGTTCAGCTCGGTGATCACCTGATTGTTGAACTGTTTCGACAGCGTGTTCAGCGCCGCTTCCAGCCCCGGCGTGTTTTGCAATACGTCGGCGCGCACTACCGGCGTGACCGCATAGCTCGGGAAATAGCCTTTGTCGTCTTCCAGCACCTGCAGATCGAACCCTTTCACCCGGCCATCGGTGGTGTACACCAGCCCGGCGTCGACGAAGCCGTCGCGGATGGCGTTGTAGACCAGGCCGGGATCCATCTGGCGGATTTGCGGGCGATCGAGCGGCATGTCGTACAGCGCCTGCATCGGTTTCAGGCCGTCCGAGCGGCCGGCAAACTCCAGATCCAACCCCAGCAGCCAGTTGTGTTTAGGGTCGGTTTTACGCACCTGTTCCACTTTGGCCACCAGCTGCGACATCGTGCGAATCTGCTCTTTTTCCGCGCGCCGGCGCTGCATGGCGAAGGCGTAGGTGTTGTTCATGTCCGCCGGCTGCAGCCACACCAGGCCGAGTTTGGCGTCGAGCTTTTTCACCGTGTCGTAGGTTTCCTGCGGCGTCATGCGCTTATTGATGTGGTTAAAGATGATCAGCGAGGTGCCGGTGTATTCCCAGGTCATGTCGATCTGCTTGTTGATCATGGCGTTGCGGGTGATCACCGTGGCCAGGTTGGTCTTGGGTTCGACCTGAAAACCTTTGGCCCGCAGGTATTGCACGGTGATCGCCGACAGAATGCGCTGTTCGGTAAAGTTCTTGCTCGCCAGCGTCAGCGGGGCGGCCCAGGCGGCCGCGCCGGTCATCAGCAAGGAGAACAGCAGCGCGTGGCGGAGTCGTTGTAACCATCGAGTCATCGCGTTTCTCCCATCAGGATGCGGTGTGCGGGCTGAGCCGGCGGCCGAGACCGGCCAGCGCCAGATCGAGCAGCAGGGCGATCAGCGCGGTGGCGGCGGCGCCGAGGATCAGCGTCGGGAAGTCGTTCAGGTAGATGCCGGGGAAAATCAGCTCGCCGTAGCTGCTGGCGCCGATTAAAAACGCCAGCGGCGCGGTGCCGACGTTAATCGCCATCGCGATGCGTATCCCGGCGAAGATCACTGGCAGGGCGTTGGGGAGTTCGACCTGGCGCAGCCGCTGCCCGGCGGTCATGCCAATACCGTTGGCGGCCTCGACCAGCGCCGGCGGCACCGAACGCAGGCCGGCATAGGTATTGCGCACGATGGGCAGCAGCGAGGCGAGGAACAGCGCCACCACCGCCGGCCGATCGCCGATGCCGATGATCACCATCGCCAGCGCCAGCACCGCCAGCGGCGGCAGGGTGTTGCCGACGTTGAAGATTTGCATCACGTGTTCCGCCCAGCGGCGGGCGAAAGGGCGGCTCAGCAAGATACCGCTGGGAATACCGACCAGCAGCGACAGCAGCATGGAGCAGGCCACCAGGAACATGTGTTGTTGGCCGAGGTAGATCAAATCTTCCCGGCGCGACTTGAGGGTGTCCCAACCGATGCCGTAAACCAGCAGTGCGATGACGGCGATAAACAACAGGCTCCCGAGGAGCAGGCGCCGGTATGGCGCTGACTTGTGCATGATGTTGCGTCCTCCGTTGCGCGGAGCGGCCGACGAGACGGCGCATTCCGCTCTGATTGTTACCCACGGCCCGGCGGGCGTGGCGGTACAAAACGGGCGTTTCGCATGAGGTTAGCGACATTGAGCGAAGGGTGCGTTCGGCACAGCGTGCTGAACGTAGGCTCAATACGTGAGTTAATCAGCATAAGATACTGATATTTAAACCCGAGAAAGCACGAAGCCCAACGACCCCGGCTAGGGAAGGTATAGCACTCTGTCGTTGACCGTGCCAAGTTTTATGAACAAAATCAGGTGATTGAGTTTGCGCCAATCGGCGTGTCAGCCCGCGTCAGCGCTGGGATGGGGGGAAAGTGAAAAAAATCCGCCGCATAACGTTACGCTGTAACAACAAGTCCAAATGGTGCGATCCGCCGTCGGCGAAGACGGGATGTGAGGGCGGATAGACTCGGTGTAGGCGCTTGCTGATATACTCAGGGAAAACAAAAACGCCAGGAAACCTGCATAACGCCATGACAAATAACGTTTCACCCGCACCCATCGCTCACCGCCCGCTGATTCTGATCGCCTGCATGCTGGCGATGTTCATGTCGGCGATCGAAGCCACCATCGTCGCCACCGCCATGCCGACCATCATCGGCGATCTCGGCGGTTTCTCGCTGCTGGGCTGGGTGTTCGCGGTCTATTTGCTGTCGCAGGCGATCACCATTCCCATCTACGGGCGGCTGGCGGATCTCTACGGCCGCAAACGGGTGTTCTTCTTCGGCGCCACGCTGTTCCTGTTGGGATCGGTACTGTGCGGTTTCGCCCCCGACATGTATTGGCTGATCGGCTTTCGTCTGCTGCAGGGGCTGGGCGCCGGCGCCATCATGCCGATCGCCTCTACCATCATCGGCGATATCTACAGCGCCACCGAACGGCCGAAGGTGATGGGATACCTGTCGAGCGTGTGGGGCGTGTCGGCGATCATCGGCCCGCTGTTGGGGGCGTTTATCGTGCAACATTTGCCGTGGGCGTTGGTGTTCTGGGTCAACCTGCCGATCGGCCTGTTGGCGATGTTCTTCCTCTGGCGCTATCTGCCGGCGCATCAGCCATTGCGCCAGCACGCGCTGGATCTGGCCGGCACCGCCTGGCTGACGCTGTTCGTTTCGGCGCTGCTGCTGGCGCTGTTGCAGATGGAAAGCCTGGGCTGGTGGGTGGTGCCGCTGTTTGCGCTGGCGGCGGCGGCGCTGGCGCTGCTTGTCCGCCAGGAGCGGCGCGCGGTCGAACCGCTGTTCCCGTTGGCGCTGTGGCAAAGCCGGGTGATCGTCGCCGGTAACATCGGCGGGCTGGTGATCGGCGCGGCGATGATGGGCATCAGCGCCTTTCTGCCGACCTTCATTCAGGGCGTGATGGGGGGCTCGCCGCTGGAGGCGGGCACCACGCTGGCGCTGATGTCGATCGGGTGGCCGCTGGCCAGCACGCTGAGCGGCCGCTTGATGCTGATGACCTCGTACCGCGCCACGGCGCTGCTGGGCGCGCTGTTGTTGGTGGCGGGCGGCCTGATCTTGCTGCTGCTGCAGCCGGAGGGCGGCTTGCTGTGGGGGCGGGTGGCGGCGTTTATGGTCGGCGCCGGCATGGGGCTGTGCAATACTACGTTTCTGGTTTCGGTGCAGAACGCGGCGCATTACAGCATTCGCGGCATCGCCACCGCCTGTACGGTGTTTACCCGCATGGTGGGCTCGGCCATCGGCACCGCGATTTTGGGCGCGACGCTGAATCTCAACCTGCAGTGGCGTTTGCCGGAGATTGACGATCCGGTGCAGCGGCTGATGGAACCGGCGGTGCGCCAGAGCATGGGGAGCGAGGCGTTGGCGCAGCTGACCCAGCAAGTGGCGGCTTCGCTGCATTGGGTGTTTCTGGTTTCGGCGCTGGTGTCGTTGCTGGCGCTGGCGGCGGCGATGCTGATCCCGGCGCGTTGTCGGCCGCAGGGCGAAGAGGAAGAGGCGGAACAGGCGTAAGGAAAGAAGGAGCGGGCGCTGCTGCAGAGCGCCCTGGTAGCCGGTGCGGCTTACTGCGTGTTGGAGGTATCCTGGCTGGTGCCGGTCTGCGCCGCATCACCGCGATCGTCGCCGTTGTTCAGGCGGGTGTAGACGATCTTCTGGGTGTCGTTTTCGCAGTGGCCGACCACCTGGCCGCCCGCTTGATCGGCCTGATCGTTTGGCACGATCTCCAGTTTGAAGCCGGACTCCGGCACGCCGTTATTGACGATTTTTTGCGAAATGTCCGCTTTCACGCTTTCGCAGGAGGCCAGGGCCGCTATCGGCGCGCCGGCCAGCAACACAGCGGTTAATATCAGCGTTTTTTTCATCACGTCATCCTTTTAGACAATGGACTTCCTGTAACAGGATAGCAGCAACGGCGGCCGGGTTTCACGCTTGCCCGCCCGCCGCAGGCGGATTAAGGATTAATCCGACGCCCGGTCTGGCGATCCAGACATTTACGGGTGTCCGGCTCCCAGTAGGCGTTGACGTTGTTGCTGTCGTTGCAGCGATCTTCGTCATCCGCCGCGCGATCGATCTTGTCGAATTCTTTCTCGACGCGGGTGTTAACCTTGTGGCGCAGGGATTTGGTATCATTCCACTGCTCTTTGCTCTGGCGCGCTTCTTCGGTGCTCATCGCGCCGCTGCCTTTGCCATCGACGGTGACGCAGGTACTGCCCTGAGTGCAGGTGGCAGCCAGCGCCGGCGCCTGCCAGGCGCCCATTACGGCCAGCATGGCGACCGGCAGCATCCCGCGCAGCAGTCGTTGGGTCGAAAATGTTTTCATCGTTTCATCCTTATGAGTGAGTGCGCCTGATGAAGGCGGCACTGGCGTTACCTCGCCCGCAGGCGTGGTGACAAATATACCACTGCGCTCCTGGAATTCACCAGCCAAGCGCCGATTCGTTTACTTTATCGAGAGAAAACTGCGACCGATGTTAAAAACTACGCTGTTGTTTTTCGCCACTGCGCTCGCTGAAATTATCGGCTGTTTCCTGCCTTACCTGTGGCTCAAGAAGCAGGGCAGCGCCTGGCTGCTGCTGCCGGCGGCCTTGAGCCTGATGCTGTTCGTCTGGCTGTTGACGCTGCATCCTGCGGCCAGCGGGCGGGTCTACGCGGCCTATGGCGGCGTGTATGTGGCGACGGCGCTGCTGTGGCTGCGAGTGGTGGACGGCGTGAAGCTGTCTACGCTGGATTGGGTCGGCGCCGGGGTGGCGCTGGCGGGCATGCTGATTATTGTTTCCGGCTGGCGCGCGGCCTGAGGAAACACGGCGGGAGTCGCCTCCCGCCGACAGGGCTCAGGCGCCGCGGTGGATGTTCAGCCCGGCGAAGGACTGGCTGACCGGCATCATTTCCAGCGTGTTGATGTTGACGCGCGCCGGCAACGTGGCGACCCAGAATACCGACTCGGCGATGTCTTCCGGCGTCAGCGCATCGGCGCCTTCGTAGGTTTTATTGACCTTGCCGTCATCGCCCTTGAAGCGCACGTTGGAGAATTCGGTGCCGCCCACCAGGCCCGGCTCGATATCGGTCACGCGGATGCGCGTGCCGTGCAGATCGGCGCGCAGGCCCAGACTGAACTGCTTGACGAACGCCTTGGTGGCGCCGTACACGTTGCCGCCGGCATAGGGCCAGTTGGCGGCGGTGGAACCGATGTTGATCACGTGGCCGACGTTGCGCTCGACCATGGCGGGCAGCAGCGCGCGGGTCATGTTCACCAGCCCTTTGGCGTTGGTGTCGATCATGGTTTCCCAGTCATCGGCGTTGGCCTTGTGCGCCGGCTCCAGCCCCAGCGCCAGCCCGGCGTTGTTCACCAGCACGTCGATCTGGCGCAGCTCGGCCGGCAGCGCTTCTATCACCTGCTGAATGGCGGCGCGGTTGCGCACGTCGAGCCGCACGATGTGCAGCGCTTCCCCCAATTCTTCCTGCAGCGCTTCGAGACGCTCAAGGCGGCGCCCGGCGGCGATCACCTGGTGGCCTTCACGGATAAAACGGCGCGCAATGGCCTCGCCGAAACCGGAGGTGGCGCCGGTAACAAAAATAATCATGTTGCTGTTCCTCAACTGTTTTTACCCTACATGCCTCTATCATTAGCACAAACCCGCAGGCAGTGGCAGCGGTTATCACGGCGGAAAGGAAAAAAGGTCACACCGGGCCAGCGGCCCGATGCTGATTAGCGCTGAGGCGGCAGGTGGTAGACCACGGCGTCATACTTGATGCGTTCGCAACGGCCTGCCAGCACGCCGCCCAGCGACTCGACGAGACGGCGGCTGGCGGTATTCTGCTCGGCCACCGGGTAGAGAAAGTGCGGCGGCTGAAAGCGCTCGCTGGCCCAGCGCGCGATGCCCTGCACGATTTCGCGGCCGTAGCCCTGGCCATGCAGGCTCTCTTTCACCCAGATGCCCAGCTCCGGGGTGGGGCTGCGCAGGTTGTGCGCGCCGCCGACGCCGACAAACTGCCGGTCTTCGCGCCGGCGGGCGACGAAGATCACTTCTTCGCCTTCGCGCATCAGCGGCAGCCAGCTTTGCCAAACGTTGGCGAAATCTTCCGGCGACGCCTCCGGCTCAAAGGTCATAAAGCGCGTCAGCGTGGGGGTGATCGCCTGGTAAACATCGTCGGCGTCTGCTGCGGTAAAGGGGGCAATCAACAAACGGTCGGTGTCAACGCGGCACTGAGAAAGGTCATTGTGATTCATTTTATTTCCTCGCTTTTCAGGCCATAACGGCAAAAAATCCGCGCACATAAATCGGGGCGGATCGTCGATATTACGCGTATTGGCGTCAGAAGCGACTTATTTTTCGCCGCTGCGGCGACGCGGAGGAACGGTTTTATGTGACATTGTCACGTTGACAGGAAAGGCGGCGGGCACGGTTAACCGCACCCGCCGTTGAGGATCAGAACTTCACCGAACCTTGCAGATAGATCGTGCGCGGCTGGCCGATGTACAGACCTTTGTTGTTGTCGTCATAGGCGCGGGTGAAATACTCGTGGTTGAACAGGTTTTTCACGCCGACGCCCAGATTCAGGCCGGCCATTTCCGGGCCGAAATCATAGGCGGCGCGCACGCCCCACAGCATATAGCCGGGAATGCGGCCGGTGCTGCCGTCGGCGCTTTCCGCCACGGTGTTGGCGTTGTCGGCGAACTGGCTGGATTGGAACTCGCCGTTAAGGTTAAACGCCCAGTTGCCCGGCGTGTAGTCCAGCCCCAGGGTGCCTTTATGCTTCGGCGAGAACGGCACCTGGTTGCCCTTGTAGCTGCCGTCTTCGCGGATGGTGGCGTTGACGTAGGCGTAGCTGGCGTAGGCGGTCAGGTCGTCCAGTTTCGGCGTCAGCTGCGACAGATCGTAACGCAGGCTGCCTTCCAGCCCGGCGTGGCGGGTTTTGCCGCGCGCGGTCACGCTGTCGGTCACCTGGTTGGAATCGTACTGGTTGTTGAAGTTGATCAGGAACAGCCCGATCTCGCCGGTCAGCGCATCGCCGGCGTAGCGGGTGCCCAGTTCCCAGGTGCGCGCCTTCTCCGGTTCAATCTTGCCGCTGTCGACCGCTTTGCCCATCTGGCTGTATTGTACGGTGCCGAAGGAGCCTTCGGTGTTGGCGTACAGGTTCCAGTATTCGTTCAGGTGATACATCACGTTCAACGCCGGCAGCGGCGCGTTATAGCTGACGTCGAGGCGGTTATTCTTGATGTAGTTGTTCTGATACGACTTGATGTACTCGTAGCGCATGCCCGGCGTGATGGTCCAGTCGCCGATGTCGATGCGATCGTCGAGATAGAAGGCGTGCGCCTCGGTGCCGGACTGGGTGTCGCGATCGTACGGGCTGGCGGTGGACGGCAGCCTGCCGGTGCTGGCCTTGCTGGTGTAGCGCAGCTCATGGGTGGACTCACTGACGTAACGGTAGCCGACGCCGACCTCATGGGCGGAATCTCCCCAGCGGAAACTCTGGCTGTAGCGCGGTTCTACGCCGCGCACCCAGTATTCGCGCGGCGACAGCGTCAGGTTCTTGCCCTGATCCAGATAGCCGCTGCGCAGGGTGTAGGTGTAGAAGCTCTGCACGTCGAACTTATGCTGCTGATCAGGCTGATATTGGTAGCCGAAGTTCGCCAACTGGCGGCGGCCCCAGAACTTGTCGTACGGGCGCGTAGACTGGAACGGGTTGGCGTTGTAGTCCGCCCGGCTCAGGCCGCCCGGCATGTTCGCTTCGCCTTCGTAGTATTGCAGCAGGCTGTTGAAGGTGTGCACCTCGTTCGGGGCGTAGCGGCTTTTCAGCATCACGTCGTCTATCTTGGTCGCGCTGTGCTCGCGCCAGTCGCTGCCGCGGGTGCCGGAGTAAAGCAGCGCCGCGCCGAAGCCGTTGTCGGCGGTGCCGCCGATCATCAGGTTGCCGGTGCCTTTCGGGTGATCCTGGCGCGAGGTCGGGCTGAGCTGCCCCTGCATGCCGGCCTCCAGGCCGAAGGTTTTCGGGATGGCGCGGGTAACGAAGTTGACGACGCCGCCGACGCTCTGCGGCCCATAGCGCACCGCGCCGCCGCCGCGCACCACGTCAATCGCATCCATATTGCCGAGCGAGACCGGTGCCAGCGACAGCTGCGGCTGGCCGTAAGGGGCGAAGGGCACCGGGATGCCGTCCATCAGCACGGTGGAGCGGCTGGCGAGGCGCGGGTTGAGGCCGCGTATGCCGAAGTTCAGCGCCATATCGTGGCTGCCGGTGCCGTTGTTTTCCGGGGCCACCACGCCCGGCACGCGGTTCAACGCTTCACGCACGGTGGTGGTGCCGGTTTTGACGAAGTCTTCGCGGCGCACTACGTCGCGCGCGCCGGGGTGTTCGAACACGTCTGCCTGACGGCCTTCCGCCAGCCAGTCGCCGACCACGGTGATGTCTTCTTCTTTCTGCGGCTGCGGCAGTTTGGCCAGCGTGTAGCCGTTGTTGCCGAGCGCTTTAGCCTGCAGGCCGCTGCCCGCCAGCAGGGCGTTCAGGCCGTCATCGACGCCGTAGCTGCCGCTCAGGCCCGGCGAACGTTTACCGGCGGTTAGTGCGCCGTCCACCGAGAGCGCGATGCCGGCGCGCGCGGCGAAAGCGTTCAGCGCGCCGTCCAGCTCACCGGCCGGAATATGATAGGCGGCAGCGGCGCTGGCGGCGTTCGCCATCTGCGGTGCAGCGAAGACCAGGCCAATGGCCACGGCCAGCGGCGTGGCCCGTTTTCCCCAAAGCGAAGCCGGAGCGACCTTTCCCCAAGCGTTGTTCATACCTTCTCCTGAATCATTTTTTATTTATTGCTGCAGTGTTTTCCTGGGAGTCGGATGAGCAAAGCAAAAGGGACAATCAAGAATGCGATTTTTTATCATTTTCATTTAAAAAATTCAGGCGGGGACGATTTGCAACCAATAGCGGGTAAAGCTTTGCAGGCGTACCGGCAGCGTCTGGCTGAGCAGGGCGAGGGCGCGATCGGTATCGTTGAGCGGGAAACTGCCGCTGACGCGCAGGCCGGCAACGGCCGGATCGCAGCTCAGGTGGCCGCGCCGATAGCGCGCCAGTTCGGCGATCACCCGGTCCAGCCGCCACTGGCTGACGCTCAGCACCCCGTGTAGCCAGCCGTCTTCCGCCGTAGCCGGTTGCTTATCGCTGAAGGCCGCCGCGCTGAAGCTTATCTGTTCGCCGGCGTTCACCCGGCGCTTTTGTTGCGCGTCTTGCGCCAGCTGCGCTTCGACTGCATGCTCCAGCACCGTCAGGCGCGTTTCGCCGCCGCTCTCGCGCACCAAAAAACGGGTGCCGAGCGCGCGCATCGCCCCTTGCGGGCTCTGCACCCACAGCGGCCGGGCATCGCGTCCGGTAACCAGGCTGATTTCCCCGGCGTGCAAGCGGATCAGCCGTTGGCGATCGTCGTAATGCACGTCCACCGCGCTGGCGGTGTTCAGCACCAGCTGGGTGCCGTCGCTTAACACAATGGGTTTGATTTCGCCGGTGGCGGTGCAGTAGTCGGCGCGCAGCTCCTGGCCGAGCGGCGACCGGTAGAAGAAGCCGCCGCCGCCCACGCCGAGCAACAGCAGCAGGCTTTTCAGCAGGGTGCGGCGATCGATCGTCGATTGACGGCCGGCGCGATCGAGCGCGCGATAGCTGAATTTGCCCGGCACGCCCTGCAGCTGGCTCTGCAACGCTTCGACGCGCTGCCAGGCCCAGCGGTGATCGTCATGCTGCTGGTGCCAGGCTTGCCACTGTTGGCGCTGGCGTTCGGTGACGTGCTCGTCGCACAGCAGGGCATACCAGTGTGCGGCCATTTTCAGCGCCTGGCGCTGCTCGGGGGTGATGGCGTTGCTCATGAATAAACGTCGTTTTCGAGGATGAACAGCAGGCAATGCTCGGTGGCTTTGGCCATGTATTTTTTAACCGAACTGACCGACACGCCGAGGCGCGCGGCGATGTCCGCATAGCCCAGGCCTTCGAGCTGCGACAACAGAAAGGCCTGTTTTACCTTCGGCCCCAGGCCGTCGAGCATGGCGTCGATCTGCTGCAGGCTTTCCAGCAGGCTCTGGCGCTGCTCCGGCGACGGGGCGTAGCCTTCCGGGATCAGCGCCAGCATCTCAAGATAGGCGCGCTCCAGCGTTCTGCGGCGGAACAGATCGACCATCACCCGCTTGGCGACGGTGACCAGAAAATCTTTCGGCTCGCGCAGGGTCGCCGCGGCGTCGCTTTTCAGCAGGCGCATAAAGGTGTCCTGCGCCACATCGTCCGCGTCGAAAGCGCAGCCCAGCCGCCGACGCAACCATCCCTGCAACCAGGCGTGGTGGGTGGCGTAAAGGCGCGACAGCGCGGCGTGCGGGGCAGAGGCGGTGGCGGACATGGTTTTCGCATTGCTGGTCAAAAAGATGCGCGGATGATAATTGAGAATAGTTATCGTTTCAAGTTTAGCCGTTGCCTCCAGGCTGGAGTTCCGCCCCCGGACGCGGCGTTGAAATAAAGCGGACGGTCGTAAAGAGCGTCGTTTGCCCATTAAAGGTGCAGCGGCGCGGTGTTATTTCGGCAAGCAAACGGTTGCTATTTATCCGCCGTCGAAGACTGAGCGTGGGTCTTATTCTCTTTCGCCGGTCTATGCTTTTAGGTTAATTACCAATCAATTGTTTTTATTTAAAAATGTATTTTATCGCCGCCTGTTGGCACACGGCTTGCTATGCTTAATCCGGTCTTTGCGTTTGGGTAAAAAGGGCCTTGTTTCATCATCGCAATTTATTATGCGGATGGGCTTGGCCGGTCGTCACAAGGAAGAAAATAATGGCACTGCAATTCACCACGGCTATTCGTGGCAATTTTTTTGATATCGCAGCCTGTGTGGAGGCGCCGCAACAGCTCGAAGAACGCCTGCGGCATGTTCCCGACGGTTTGCTGCTGCTGAACGACGGCGTCATCGTCTGGTTCGGCAGCTGGCGGCAGGGCGAGGCGCTGCTGCCGCCGGGCTTCGCGGTCACGGAGTATCGCGACAAGCTGATCGTGCCGGGTTTTATCGATACCCATATCCATTATCCGCAAACCGAAATGATTGGCGCCTATGGCGATCAACTGCTGGACTGGTTAAACAATTACACCTTCCCGACCGAAAGCCGTTACGACTGTGAGCAGCACACCGACGCGATGTCGGCTTTCTTTCTGCAGCAGTTGCTGAGTAACGGCACCACCACCGCGCTGGTGTTCGGCACCGTGCATCCACAGTCGGTCGATGCGCTGTTCAGCCAGGCGGCAGCGCTGAACATGCGCCTGATCGCCGGCAAGGTCATGATGGATCGCCATGCGCCGGAGGCGCTGCTGGAAACGCCGGAGCAGAGTTATCGCCAGACGCGCGAACTGATCGAACGCTGGCACGGCAAAGGCCGCCTCGGTTACGCCATTACGCCGCGCTTTGCGCCCACCAGTACGCCGGCGCTGCTGGCGCAGGTGCAGCGGCTACGTGAAGAATATCCCGACGTTTGGCTGCAGACGCACCTGAGCGAGAACCCGCAGGAAGTGGCCTGGGTAAAAGCGCTGTTCCCGCAACACCGCAGCTATCTGGATGTTTACCACCGCTACGGCATGACCGGCGATAAAAGCGTATTCGCCCATTGCCTGCATCTGGAGGAGCAGGAGTGGGACTGCTTGTGCGATACCCGCTCGGCGATCGCCTTTTGTCCCACCTCCAACCTGTTTCTCGGCAGTGGGCTGTTTGACCTGCAGCAGGCCTGGCGCAAGCGGGTGAAGCTCGGCATCGGCACCGACGTGGGGGCCGGCACCACCTTCAATATGCTGCGCACGTTAGGCGAGGCGTACAAGGTCGGCCAGCTGCAGCATTACCGGCTCTCCGCCGTAGAAGCGTTCTATCATGCCACCCTGGGCGGCGCCCGCGCGCTGTCGCTGGACGACAAAATCGGTAACTTCAACGTCGGCAAAGAGGCGGATTTCGTGGTGCTCGATCCGGCGGTCACGCCGCTGCAGCAGTTGCGCTACGCCAACAGCGCCACGACGGCGGAACAAGGGTTCGTGCTGATGACCCTGGGGGACGATCGCAATATTTATCGCACCTATGTGGACGGCAAGGTGGTTTATGAGGCGTCGCGCTGACGCAGCCGTATTCATTACCAGTATCGAAGCGTCCAACGTCGTTGTCTTTATCTGATTATTGAGCGGGAAAGGGCGGAGAGACGTGAAGTCATTGGCACAGGGTTAACACCGTTGAGCGGATACTCTTTATCAGGAATAACTCTGCGCGTATTTTTAATTAAAAATTATATAAAGGATTTATTGCTCATGCTTGTGTCTGACCCCCGTTATCACTTGTTAGCCGTCTGCAGCGCTCAGCATCTGCGCGCTGTAGCTGAAAGGATCTGTGCTCGCGATAAACTAGAACCGCTAGCGTTTGATGCTGTTCTTTGGCGGAGCTGTTGGACATCACCACTGCCAAGCATATCGCCAGAGTCGTCAAGTGAGTTTTTGCAATCGGTGGGGCATGTTTATCCTCGCGCCACTTATGAGCTAAGGTCTTGGCTCATAAGTGGCAGACGTAAGTTGGATCTGCAAGCTGCCGACAAGCTGATTTATCTTGCTCGCGTGATCGAGAAGGCGTGGAAAGTTGAAGAGCAACCTTCCGTTTGGCGCAAGCACCCCAGTAACAGGCTCAATGGTTATGCGTACAATATCGTACAGATCCTTATACATACCAGCGTATCTGAGGATTATCCAAAGGAGAATAATATCTCTCACCGGCATGATTTGCTTACGCATTCACCGAGTAACTCAAGGCTCACGGCTTGGATGGAAAAATATCAACATAGCTCAAAAGACCCCTTTGTTTTCGCACGGCTTGATGTGACACGTATCAGTAATATGAGGGAGTTGTTTCTGTGGCAAATTTCGCTTGAAACCCGTAGCGGATTATATACTTCGGCAACCTTCGAGGCGGCAGTGGGGAAAATAATCAGGTCATACGATCGTCCGGTGCCCGGTCGGCGCATTCAAGCGTTTATAGGTTATATCTAATCGAGTTAACGCACTGCTATACGCCACAGGGAGCAAATCATCGAGGGAGGAGTATTCTAATCACTTGTTTTTGCTCAAACTGCCAACTGCGCCTAAGCTAGGAGGTGACTCAGAGGGAGCCATTCCCCGAGACCTTATTCCGTGAACATGGAGGAGTTTCGATTTGATGCGTTTATCCACATTGGTGCTGGCGATCGGCATGGCGCTGGGCTCGCAGGCACAGGCAGCAGAAACCCAACCTCACGCCGACCATAGCGCGCTGCCCAGCGGCCAGGCGAAGGAGGCTACCGTGACCGGTGAAGCCAATCAGCACGACAAGCAAAAGACCCAAAATCCGTTCTTCTATCAAAGCCGTCTGCCGTTCCAGGCGCCGCCATTCAACCTGATCAAGGAAAGCGACTACGCGCCGGCGATCGAAGCGGGCATCAAGCAAAAGCGGGAAGAGGTGGAGAAGATCGCCAACAACCCGGCCAAGCCTAACTTTAAAAATACCTTCGTGGCGCTGGAGCAGGCCGGTTCGCTGCTGACGCGGGTGATGAACGTGTTCGGCGCCATGACCTCGGCCAATACCAGCGATGCGCTGCAGAAGCTGGATGAAGAAACCTCGCCGAAGCTGGCGGCGCTGAACGACGACATCATGCTCAACGGCAAGCTGTTCGCGCGCATCAAGGCCATCTATCAAGATCGCGATGCGCTAAAGCTGGATCCGGAGTCACGTCGGCTGGTGGAAGTCACCTATAAGAACTTCGAGCTGGCGGGCGCCAACCTGTCGGACGCCGACAAGGCCAAGCTGAAGGCGCTGAACCAGGAAGCGGCGACGCTGAGCACCCAGTTCACCAACAAACTGCTGGCGGCGAGCAAAAACGGCGCGCTGGCGATAACCGACCAGGCGAAGCTGGACGGTCTGTCCGAAGGTGAGCTGGCCGCGGCAGCGCAGGCGGCCGCCGAGCGCAAGCTGGAGAAACAGTGGCTGTTGGTGCTGCAGAACACCACCCAGCAGCCGCTGCTGCAGAGCCTGAAAGATCGCGATACCCGCAAAGCGCTGTTCGACGCCTCCTGGACGCGTGCGGAGAAGGGCGACGGCAACGATACCCGCCAGACCATTTCCCGACTGGCCAAGGTGCGCGCCGAGCAGGCCAAGCTGTTGGGTTACCCGAACTACGCCGCCTGGAAACTGCAAAACCAGATGGCCAAGACGCCGGATGCCGCGCTGAGCTTTATGCGCAACATCGTGCCGGCGGCCACCGCGCGCGCCGAACGTGAAGCCAAAGACATTCAGGCGGTGATCGACCAGCAGAAAGGCGATTTCAAGGTGCAGGCCTGGGACTGGCAGTTCTACGCCGAACAGGTGCGCAAGGCCAAGTACGATCTGGACGAGTCGCAGATCAAACCTTACTTCGAGCTGAACAACGTGCTGAACAACGGCGTGTTCTACGCCGCCAACCTGCTGTACGGCATCAGCTTCAAAGAGCGCAAGGACATTCCGGTCTACCAGCCGGACGTTAAGGTGTATGAAGTGTTCGACAAGGACGGCAAATCGCTGGCGCTGTTCTATACCGACTACTTCAAGCGCGACAACAAGGGCGGCGGCGCCTGGATGAGCAACTTCGTCGATCAGTCGAAGCTCAATGGCACCAAGCCGGTGATCTACAACGTCGCCAACTTCACCAAACCGGCGCCGGAGCAGCCGGCGCTGCTGTCGTATGACGACGTGATCACCATGTTCCACGAGTTCGGCCATGCGCTGCACGGCATGTTCGCCGATCAGGAATACCCGAGCCTGTCGGGCACCAACACCGCGCGCGACTTCGTCGAGTTCCCGTCGCAGTTCAACGAGCACTGGGTCAGCGATCCGAAAGTGTTCAGCCACTTCGCCAAGCACTACCAGACCGGCGAGGCGATGCCGCAGGAACTGGTCGACAAGATCAAGAAGGCCGACAAGTTCAACAAGGGCTACAGCATGACCGAGCTGCTGTCCGCCGCGCTGCTGGATATGCACTGGCACATGCTGACCGCCGATCAGCCGCAGCAGGATGTGGACAAGTTCGAGGCCGAGTCGCTGCAAAAAGACAAGGTGGATCTCAGCTACGTGCCGCCGCGTTACCGTTCCAGCTACTTCCAGCACATCTGGGGTAACGGCTACGCCGCGGGCTATTACGCCTATCTGTGGACGGAAATGCTGGCGGACGACGCCTTCCAGTGGTTCACCGAACACGGTGGCCTGACCGCCGAGAACGGCCAGCGCTTCCGCGACATGATCCTGTCGCGCGGCAACAGTCAGGATCTGGAGAAGCTGTACATCGACTGGCGCGGCAAAGAGCCGAGCATCGAGCCGATGCTGATCAACCGCGGGCTGAAGGACGAGTAAGTTCGTCCATTCCCGGTAAGCAAAAAGAAGGGCGCATTATGCGCCCTTCGTCTTTTTGGCGTGGCCGACGCTCAGCGGTTCACCACCTTGGCCGGCAGGGCCACCACCAGCAGCGAGCTGAGCAGCAGGCAGCCGGCGAAGGCCCAGAGCGCGCCGCCGCTCTTGCCGGTCAGATCCAGCGCCAACCCCATCAGCGAATTGCTAACCAGCCCGGCGATGTTGGCCAGCGAACAGGCCAGCGCGAAGCCGGTCGCCGCCGCCGTGCCGCGCAGGAAGGTGGCCGGCAGGCTGAAGAACACTGGCACCGCGCCGATGATCGCCGCCTGGGCGATGGAAAACAGCAGCACCGTGGCCAACGCATTGTGGGTGAAGAAGGTGCTGCCGGCCATCGCCAGCGCGCCGATGATAAACGGCACGATGATATGCCAGCGCCGTTCGCGCAGCCGGTCCGAACTGCTGCCGATCAGCAGCATGCCGAGCAGGGCGGCGACGCTGGGGATCGCCGTCAGGTAGCCGATGGTGGTGATGTCGGTGACGCCGGCGGTTTTGATGAAGGTCGGCATCCAAAAGCCCATGGCGTAGGCGCTGAGCAGAATAGCGAAGTCGATGCCGCCGAGCATCCACACTTTCAGGTTGAAGAAGCCGTCGCGGAAGCTGTGCTTGCCGTGATCGGCCTCGGCGTCGTCACGCGCCAAATCGTCGGCGATGCGCTGTTTTTCCTCGGGCGTCAGCCACTTGGCCTGCTGATAAGTGTTAGGCAACAGCCAGAAGGTCAGCACGCCCAACAGCACGCTGGGAATGCCCTCCAGCAAAAACAACCACTGCCAACCGTGCAGCCCGTGGCGCATGTCGAAATGGCCCATGATCCAGCCGGAGAGCGGCCCGCCGATCACGCTGGAGAGCGGCAGGCCGATCATGAACAGCGCGATGATGCGGCCGCGGCGATAGGTCGGGAACCACAGCGTCAGGTAAAAGAGCACGCCGGGCAGGAAACCGGCCTCCGCCACGCCGAGCAAAAAGCGAATGACGTAGAACTGGGTCGGCGTGGTGACGAACATGGTGGCGGTGGACAGCAGCCCCCAGGTGATCATGATGCGGGCGATCCACATCTTGGCGCCGACGCGCTGCAGGATCAGGTTGCTCGGCACCTCGAACAGAATATAGCCGACGAAGAACAGCCCGGCGCCCAGACCAAAGGCCGCTTCGCTCAGCTGCAGCGCGTCGGCCATCTGCAGCTTGGCCAGCCCGACGTTGATGCGATCGAGGTAGGCCGCCAGGTAGCACAGGCAAAGAAACGGGATCAGTTTCCAGGTGATTTTGCGGTACAGCAGCAGCGATTCTGCGTCCGCTTTCCCCGCCAGCGGGGTGTCGACAATGGCCATGATGTTGTCTCCAGGTGGTGCGTGTTGGCCTCCGCAGGAGGCGCCTGTTGTGTTTGCGTTGCATGGGCGCCGCCCTGTTTCGGGCGGTCGCGTGAGGCGCTGTTTGCGCCTTCGTTATTGTCGTTGCAGGTGAATCGTTGACTCATAACCGGTTCAGGTAGTCGAGCGCCTCCCGTTTGTGCACCACATCGCCGTATTTGCTGTCGATGTCGAACAGGTTGGCTTCGTGCGGGCCGGGGTGACGATCGCCGACGCACTCGCGCACCACCATGGCGCGAAAGCCGTGCTGCACCGCATCCACCGCGCTGGCGCGGATGCAGCCGCTGGTGGAGCAGCCGATCATCAGCAGCGTGTCGATCCCTTGCGCCACCAGCAGCGGCGCCAGCGCGGTGCCGAAGAAGGCGCTGGCGTATTGCTTGCTCAGCACCACCTCATCGGCCAGCGGCGCCACCGGCGGGCAGAACGCCGCCAGCGGGTTGCCCGCCACCATGTCTTTCATCACCGGCGCTTTCTTCACCCACAAGCCGCCATCGGCAAAATGGCCTGCATGATAGCGGATATGGGTGTGGATCACCGGAATTCCCGTTCGGCGCGCGCAGGCCAGCAGCTCGCGGCTTTCCTCGACCGCGCTCACCACGCCCGGCGCGAACAGCGGCGCGCCTTCGGTGGTGTAGGCCTGCATAAAGTCGATCGCCAGCAGCGCCGGGCGCCGGCCGAAGCCGATGCGCTGGCCCCAGACGCCGCGATAGTTGTCGCTGAGGGTGTCGTTCATTCTGCCTCCTCAATAAGCGCCGGACAGCAGGGCGCCGGCGCCGGGAACGATCGGTTCCAGCTCCAGCGCGGTCAGCATCGCGTAAGTGGTGGCGATGGCGGCGGTGATCACCGGTTTGCCGGTTTGGGCCTCCACCGTCGGGACGGCCGGCAGCGAAGGCATCTGCACGCAGGCGGACAGCACGATAGCATCGACCTCGCGTAAGTCCATCTCGGCGACGATCCCCGGCAGCCTGGCCGGATCGTGCCGGCCGACGTCGAGGTTGTCCGGGATCTCCAGCGCGCGCCATACTTTGACCTCGATGCCTTCGTGCTGGATGTAGTCCACCACCAGCTGGGTCAGCGGTTTCATGTAGGGCGCCACCAGCGCGATGCGTTTGGCGCCGATCACCTTCAGGCCGTTGACCAGCGCGCCGGCGCTGCTGATGACCGGCGCGGCGGCCTGATTGTCTTTCGTCACCTGCGCCAGCCGGGCCTGCGATTCGCGGTGGTAACCCAGCCCCATCGCCATGATGGCCACCAGGCAGGCGTAGCCGAGCACGTCGACCCGCGCGTCGGACAGCTCCAGCGCGCAGCGATCGGACTCGGCGTCCATCGCCGCCAATTCTTCTTTATTGACGTGTTTCATGCGCATGCGGCTGGAGTGAAAGGTGAAACGCTCCGGGCGTATCAGTTGGCGCGCGCCCAGCATTGCCGGGATCTCGGTTTCCATCGTGGTGTTGGAGCTGGGCACGATCTGGCCGATGCGGTAGTGGTTGCTCATGTCGGTGTTCCTCAGTTAATCCAGAAAATCGCCCAGGGCGCGGAAGAAGCCGTCGAAATCGTCCCACGGGATCATGTGTCCGGCGTTCTCGACCTCGACGATGGCGATCTCCGGCTGCAGCGCGCGGATCTCCGCCCGGTCTTCGGGCTGAATGACGCCGCCTTTGCCCGCGGCCATCAGCAGCGTCGGCATGGTCAGCTGCGGGTAGTCGCGGTGGCTGTCCACCTGATGAAAATCGTCGTAGGCGCGTTGGATCGCCGGCTCGTAGCAGGTGTGCAGCCACTCGGCGCGCAGCTGGCGCTGTTCTTCGCTCCAGGTTGGGCAAAAGGCGCGCATCTGCTCGGCGCTCATGCCCGGCAGCGACTGCCGGATGGAGTCGGCGTACCACGGCCATTGGCCGGGATAGGCGCGGCGGCCGGGGCCGGAAACCGGCGGATCGACCAGCACCAGCCGTCGCACGCCGTCGGGCTGCAAAGCGGCGGCGCGCAGGGCGAAGCGGGCGCCCATCGAATGGCCGAGCAGGGCGTAACTGCCCAGGTTCAGCGCGGCGGCGAAGGCGTTGACGTCCTGTGCGCAGGTCTCTGCGTCATAAGCCAACTCCGGGCCGCTGGACGACAAACCGCGGCCGCGCACGTCGAGCACGTAGACGTCGTATTTTTCCCCCAGTCGCTCGGCGACGAAGCCCCAGGTGATCGCTGGGCTGGTGATGCCGGGGACCAGGATCAGCGCCGGGCCGTGGCCGCCGTAGCGCAGGTAATGTTGGCGAATGTCGTTGGCGTGAACGTGGGCGCCGTAGAGGAAGGTGCTCATGCGGCGTTCTCCGATTTCAGCGCTTGCGCGTACAGGTCATAGCCGTAGACCCAGGCCGGATCTTCCTGGGTGCGCAGGAAGGTGTTGGCGTTGGACACCGCCTGCACCCTTGATGCGCGCTCCTTGCGGTTGGCTTCATACAGCTGGAAGGCGGTGCGGTAGTCGCCGAGGCCGGTTTCCTGCAGACAGCGGGTCAGCATGGCGGCGTCTTCGATCGCCATCGCCGCGCCCTGCGCCATGTGCGGTTTCATCGGATGGCAGGCATCGCCGAGCAGCACCAGGCGGCCTTCGCTCCACAGCGGCAGCGGTTTGCGATTCAGCAATGGCCATTTGGTGACCTGCTCGCTGGATTCGATCAGCGCCTGCACGATCGGGTGGTAGCCGGCGAAGGTCTCGAACATCTCTTCGCGGCTGCTGTCGATGAAGCTGCCCTGGAAATCCCAGGCTGGGTGCGGGACGCCGCTGACGTAGTAATACTCGTCGCGCCGTTGGGTGGTGTAGTAGACCATCAGATGGCGATCCGCCGACCACCACTTTACGCAGTCTTCGAACGTCAGATTGTATTTCGCCAGCTTCTCGCCGCGGATCAGCGCGCGGTGGGCCACCCAGCCGCTGTAGGTCGGCGCTTCAGCGCCCAGCAGGTGCTCACGAATGCGCGAATTGATGCCGTCGGCGCCGATCACGATGTCGGCGTGGGCCGAGGTGCCGTCGACGAAGTTCAGCACCACCTCGTCACCGCGATCTTCAATTTTGCTCAGGCATTTGCCGAAGTGCAGGGTGCCGGGCTGCAGCGCGGAGAGCTGCAACGCCTGCAAATCGCCGCGGTGTACCGTCACATAGGCGGCGCCGTACTCCCGGCGGGCGAAGGCGCCCAGTTCGATGCGCGACAGGTAGTCGCCGCTTTCGGCGTCGCGGCTGAACCAGAAATCGGGATGAGACGCCATCTGCTCCAACCGCTGCTCAATACCGAGGCGGCGGAAAATCTTCAGTACGTTCGGCCCCATGTGAATGCCCGCGCCGAGGCGTGAGAACGCCGGGCTCTGTTCATACAGATCGACGGTAAAGCCGGCTTTTTGCAGCAGCCCGGCGGCAGCGGCGCCCCCCAGCCCGGCGCCGACGACGGCGATGCGTGGTTGTTTGCTCATCATGTTTCCCCTGTCTGTTGGCTTTTTTCAGCGTAGGTCCAACGCATGGCTGGACGATCGATTTATAGTGCACACGCTAGATAACGCAAAGTTGCAAAAGTGTTAAATCAGATCTTGCTCACGCTAATTGACGGCGTATTACTGTTAAACTCATGTTAATCACAGGATTGACGCGGGATGAAATAGGACTTTCTTATGGTGGATATTCGCAGCTTGCTTTCCTTTGCTTTTTTGACTTAGATAAAACGAGTGTGTTCACTTTAAATTGTTTGAAAAATAACCGCCGCCTTGCGGGCGTCGGTCACCCTTGACGAGACAGGAGACAGGCCATGGCGGTCAATGAAACCCAGTTGGTACAGCTGTTCGAGCAGGTGCTTACGCTGTCGAAGGTCGATGCTTCGCAGAGCGTGGCGATTTTGAAAAGCCATTATTCCGATGCGCGCACGGTGCGCGCCGCGACCGACGCGGCGCTGCGGCTGGGCGCCAAGGTGTATGCCGTCGAACTGCCGGCGTTCAACCATCCGCGAGCGATGGGCAACGACATGACCGCCTATTGCGGCGATACCGCGCTGACCGGCAATCTGGCGGCGCAGCGTGCGCTGGAGGCCGCCGACCTGATCGTCGATACCATGATGCTGCTGCATTCGCCGGAGCAGGAACAGATCCTGAAAACCGGCACCCGCATCCTGCTGGCGGTGGAGCCGCCGGAGGTGCTGGCGCGCATGTTGCCCAACGCGGAGGACAAGGCGCGGGTGCTGGCCGCCGCCGCCGTGCTGGAGCAGGCGAAGCTGATGCAGGTAACCTCCGCCGCCGGCAGCGATTTCCGCGCGCCGCTCGGGCAATACCCGACGGTGACCGAGTACGGCTATGCCGATGAACCGGGGCGCTGGGATCACTGGCCGAGCGGTTTCCTGTTCACCTGGCCAAATGAGGAGCAGGCGGAAGGGGTGCTGGTGCTGGAGGTCGGCGATATTTTGCTGCCGTTCAAAAGCTATGCGCGCGAACGCATCACGCTGGAGATCGAAAAAGGGTTCGTCACCCGCATTCACGGCGGCTTCGAGGCGGAATACCTGCGCGAATATATGAAATACTTCGACGATCCGGAGGTGTACGGCATCTCGCACATCGGCTGGGGCCTGCAGCCGCGCGCCCAGTGGACGGCGATGGGCCTGCACGACAAGAACGACGGTATGTGCATGGACGCGCGCGCGTTCTACGGCAACTTCCTGTTCTCCACCGGGCCGAACACCGAAGTGGGCGGCACGCGCAAAACGCCTTGCCATATGGATATCGCGCTGCGCCGCTGCGACATTCGCCTCGACGGGCAAACGGTGGTGGCGGACGGTGAAGTGGTGGCGCCGGAGGCGTCGCGCGTGCGCCGGGCGTAATCGTTGCTGCCAACGGCGGGGGTTTGTACTATTCTCGTGGATTCCATAGATGGTGAGAGTAACGCAATGACGCCCCCCGAATACCCGTCAGCCGTGAGCGGCCAACCCGAAAATTATCATTTTACCGAGCAAGTCGGGCACCTGCTGCGCAAGGTTTATCAGCGCCACGTGGCGATTTTCCAGCAAAACGTCGGCGATTCGCAGCTGACGGCGGTGCAGTTCATCACCCTGTGCGCGGTGCGCGATATGGGGCCGAGCTCGCTGACCGAACTGGTGCAGGTGACGGCGGTGGATCAGGCCACCATACGCGGTATCGTCGAACGGCTGAAGGCGCGCGATCTGATCACGGTGACGCCGGATCCGATCGATCGGCGCAAGGTGGTAGTCGGCCTCACCGACGCCGGTGCCGTGCTGCTGACGGAAACGGTGCCGCAGGCGGCGAAAATCACAGAGCTGACGTTCGGAACGCTCAACCCGGCCGAACGGATAGCGCTGATATTCCTGCTGAATAAAATGCTGGAAGATCCGCCCACCGGCTGATTCGCCCGCGCAACGTCGGTTGCCTGGTGGTCGGTGGCGAGGAGACAGCCCATAAGACCATCACGTGCAGGCGGAGACGCGAATAATGGCGATATCTGAAGTGCAATCGCCCAAGGAAGGCGCGAAAACCACGCTGACGGAGCATCCGCTGATGCTGTCGGTGAACGGCGAACAGCTTCATGCGCAGGTGATGGCGGATACGCCGCTCTTGCTGGTGCTGCGCAACGATCTGGCGCTCAACGGCCCGAAATACGGCTGCGGCCTGGGCGAATGCGGCGCGTGTACCGTGTTGATCGACGGCGTGGCGGCGCGCTCCTGCGTGATCCCGGCGCTCGGCGTGTCCGGACGGGCGATTGTGACCCTGGAAGGCCTTGGCGATCGCCAGCGCCTGCACCCAGTGCAGCGTGCCTTTATCGAAGAGCAGGCGGCGCAATGCGGCTACTGCCTCAATGGCATGATCATGACCACCAAAGCCCTGTTGGATCGCAATCCCGCCCCGAGCGAGGCGGAGATCCGTCAGGCGCTGTCCGGCAACCTGTGCCGCTGCGGCACCCATCTCGAAATCCTGCGTGCGGTTCAGCGCGCCATCATTCTCTGCCGCGATGAGGACGCCCACGCCCATGACTGATTCCCGTGTCCCATCGCCGAGCCAGGCCGACTTGCTGCAGCGCGACGGCGTGCTGCTGATCGTCGACAGCGTGCAACCGCCGCCGGGGCTGGTGCCCAAAGGGCAAACGCCGGTGCTGAAGCCCAAAGAGCAGGGGCTGTTTATCGCCCTGTGCGGCAGCGGCGAAATCTATGCCTTTAACGGCCATGTCGATCTTGGCACCGGCGTGCGCACCGCGCTCGGGCAGATCGTCGCCGAAGAGCTGTACCTGCGCATGGATCAGGTGCAAATGGTGTTGGGCGATACCGAACGCGCGCCGAATCAGGGCGCCACCATCGCCAGCGCCACGCTGCAGATCTCCGCCGTGCCGCTGCGCAACGCCGCCGCTGAAGCGCGCCGTTGGCTGTTGCGCCAGGCGGCGCAGCGCTTCGATGCGTCGGTGGAACAGCTGACGCTGGAGGAGGGCGTGATCCGCAGCCCGCAGGGGCAGGCGCTCAGCTACGCCGAGCTGGTGGCCGGCGCGCATGTCGAGCTGTCGATTTCCGGCGACGCGCCGCTGAAACCGCAGGCGGAGTATCGCCTGGTGGGCACCAGCGCCGCGCGCGTCGATATTCCGGCCAAGGCGACCGGCGAAACCACCTACGTACACGATATGCGCCTGCCGAACATGCTGCACGGCCGGGTAGTGCGGCCGCCCTATGCCGGGTACGACAGCGGCGAATTTGTCGGCACCAGCCTGCTGGCGGTGGACGAAACCTCGATCGCGCATATTCCCGGCATCGTCAAACTGGTGGTGATCGGCGATTTCATCGGCATCGTCGCCGAACGCGAAGAGCAGGCGATCAAGGCGGCGCAGGCGCTGCAGGTCAGTTGGAAAGACTGGCGCCGCAATTTGCCGCAGATGACCGACGTGGCGCAGGCGCTGCGCGACAATCCGCACTCGACCCGGGTGGTGCACGATACCGGTGATGTGGACGCGGCGCTGGCGGCGGCCGACAGGCGTTTCACCCGCAGCTACCTGTGGCCGTATCAGCTGCATGCCTCGATCGGCCCTTCCTGCGCGCTGGCGGACTACCGGCCGGAGCGCCTGCAGGTCTGGTCAGGCAGCCAGAATCCGCACCTGCTGCGCGCCGATCTGGCCTGGCTGCTGGAGTACCCGGAAGCGCAGATCGAGATCGTTCGCATGGAGGCGGCCGGTTGCTATGGCCGCAATTGCGCCGATGACGTCTGCGCCGACGCGGCGCTGCTGTCGCGCGCGGCGGGCAGGCCGGTGCGGGTGCAGCTGACCCGCGAGCAAGAGCATGTGTGGGAACCGAAGGGCACGGCGCAACTGATGGAGGTGGACGGCGGGCTGGACGCCGCCGGGCACCCGGTCGCCTACGACTTTCGCACCTATTATCCTTCCAACGGCGCGCCGACGCTGGCGCTGTTGCTGACCGGCCGCGTCGAACCGCTGCCGGTGGCCTATGAGATGGGCGACCGCACCTCGGTGCCGCCTTATGCGTATCCGGCGCTGCGCGTCAGCATCGAGGACATGGCGCCGATCGTGCGCGCCTCCTGGATGCGCGGCGTTTCCGCCTTGCCCAACACCTTCGCCCACGAGTCTTATATCGATGAGCTGGCCCACGCCGCCGGCGTCGATCCGCTGGAGTATCGGCTGCGCTACATCCATGATGAACGCGCCAGTGAACTGATGCGCAGCACCGCAGAACGCGCCGGCTGGACGCCGCACACCGAACCGATGCAGACCCCGGCGGAGGACGGTGTGCTGCGCGGGCGCGGCTTTGCCTATGCCCGTTACATCCACAGCAAGTTTCCCGGCTTTGGCGCGGCCTGGGCCGCCTGGGTGGCCGACGTGGCGATCGACAAAGCCAGCGGCGAAGTGGCGGTGACGCGCATCGTGGTCGGCCACGACGCGGGCATGATGGTTAACCCGGACGGCGTGCGTCACCAAATCCATGGCAACGTATTGCAATCGACCAGCCGGGTGTTGAAAGAGCGCGTGACCTTTGAGGAATCGACGGTCTCCGCCAAAGAGTGGGGGGCTTACCCGATCCTGACCTTCCCGGAAGTGCCGGAGGTGGACGTGGTGATGATGCCGCGCCCTTACGATCCGCCGCTGGGCGCCGGGGAGTCGGCGTCGGTGCCCAGCGCGGCGGCCATCGCCAACGCGGTGTTCGACGCCACCGGCATTCGTTTTCGCGAGCTGCCGATCACCTCGGACAAGCTGCGTGAGGCGCTGAACGGGCCGGATGCCGAGCGGCAGGCCGCGCCGCCCAAGAAAAAGAAACGCGGCAAATGGTGGTTCGGCGGCGCGGCGGGGCTGTTCGGCGCGGTGCTGGGCATCGCCGGCAGTGCCTTGCCGTGGCGGGCGGAGATCGCGCCGGTGGCGACGCCCGGCGCCGGCACCTGGTCGGCCACCACGCTGGAGCGCGGCCGCCAGCTGGCCGCCGCCGGAGACTGCGCGGTTTGCCATACCGCGTCGGAAGGGGCGACCAACGCCGGCGGGCTGGCGATGGCGACGCCGTTCGGCACGCTCTACAGCACCAACATTACCCCGGACGTGGCAACCGGCATCGGCAACTGGTCATTTACCGCGTTCGATCGGGCGATGCGCCAGGGCATCGCCCGCGACGGCCGCCATCTGTATCCGGCATTTCCTTACACCGCCTTCAGTAAAATGACCGACGGCGACATGCAGGCGCTGTACGCTTATCTGATGTCGCAACCGGCGGTGCGCCAGAGCAATCCGGCCAATCAGATGCGTTTCCCGTTTAACCTGCGGCCGCTGATGGCCGGCTGGAACGCGCTGTTCCTGCGCCAGGGGGAATATCAACCCGATCCGCAACAAAGCGCGCAGTGGAACCGCGGCGCCTATCTGGTCAACGGCCTTGGTCACTGTGCCGCCTGCCATTCGCCACGCAATCTGCTGGGGGCGGAAAAGGGCGGCGCGGCTTTCCTGGCGGGGGGGATGGTGGACGGGTGGGAAGCGCCGGCGCTGAATCAATTGGCCAACGCGGACAAACCCTGGACCGAGGAACAGCTGTTTCAGTACTTCCGCAGCGGGCATTCCGCCGAGCACGGCGTGGCGGCCGGGCCGATGGGGCCGGTGGTCAGCGAACTGGCGACGTTGCCGCAGAGCGATCTGCGGGCGATGGCCAACTATGTGATGTCGCTGAGCGCCAAGGCGACGCTGAATGTGGAACCGCAGGCGCAGTTGGCGGCCCGCGCGTTGCCTGCGGGTCAACTGGCGGGCGAGCGGTTGTTTCAGGGCGCTTGCCAGGCCTGTCACAGCGCCGCCGCCGGCGGGCCGCAGCTGTTCGGCGTCAGCCCGGATCTGGCCAATAACACCAATATCTTCAGCGATCGTCCCGATAACCTGATCAAGGTGATCCTGCAAGGGATCCCCAAACCGGCCACCGCCGAATTGGGCTTTATGCCGGGCTTTAAGGACAGCTTTTCCGATCGGCAGGTGACGGCGCTGGTGAATTATCTGCGCCATCGCTATGCCGGCGACAAACCGGCCTGGCGCGACGTGGAGGCTCAGGTGGCGCGGCTGCGCGCAGAGCCGGGCACGCACTGAGCCGCCTCAGGCTTGGCGCAGGAATGCCACCAGCCGCTGCGCCGGCAGCGGCAGCTGCGCCAGGTCACGCACCGCGATCGACAGGCGCCGGGTCGCCCACTCGTCTGTCAACGTCAGTGCGCTGTGCCGAATTTGCGGATGGCGTTGGGCGCTCTCTTCCGGCACCACCGCCAGCCCGGCACCGCGCAGCACCATGCGGCAGATGGCGTCGAAATGAGCCGCGCGCGCCCGCAGCCGCATCGGGCCGCCGCTGCGTATCGCCAGCTGTTCCAGATGCTGTTGCAGCGCACTCTCTTCCGGCAGGCCGATGAAATCAAAAGGCAGGGCGTCCGCAAAGCTGAGCGTGCGGCGGCCGCTGAGCGCATGCCCCGGCGGCAACGCCAGCACCAGACGATCCTGGCGAAAAGGGTAGCTTGCCAGCCCACGCAGATCGGCGTGATCCGCCGCGATGCCGATATCCGCTGCCTGTTCAGCGATCGCCTGCGCGATGGCCGGGCTGGGCAGCTCCTCCAGTACAATATCGGTATGCGGGTGCAGCACCAGAAAATCCGCCAACAGCTCCGGCAGAAAAGCGTCGGCGGCGACGGTATTGGCGACGATGCGCAGTCGGCTGCGCTGGCCCGGCGCGAACTCGGCCAGGTCGCCGCGCAACCGCTCACGCTGCTGTAAGAGCACTCGCGCGTGATGCAACAGGCGCTCACCGGCGGGCGTCGCCTGGACGCCGCGCGGATTGCGCGTCAGCAGCGCTACGCCGGCCTGTTGCTCTAGCCCGCGCATGCGGGCGCTGGCGGCGGCCAGCGACAGCCCAACGCGCTCGGCGCCGGCGGTGATGCTGCCGGTCTCGAGCACCGCCGCCAACAGCCGCAGATCGATAAAGTCAAAATGCATGCGTTTTCCCTCTGTCTTTGCCGCAGGCAGGCTCTGCCATTGCCGCATTGTGCCGCGCCATACCGCCGGCCACAATCGAGCCGTTGATTCGCCATAAGGATAGACGCATGTCGCTGACGCTACTCGAGATTATCGCCCTGACGGGCATTTTTACACTGGCCGGCACGGTCAAAGGAGCGATCGGTCTGGGGCTGCCGACCGTGTCGATGGGGCTGCTCAGCCTGATGATGCCGCCGGGTCAGGCCGCCGCGTTGCTGTTGCTGCCTTCGCTGATCACCAACCTGTGGCAGTTGCTGCGCGGGGCGCGGCTGGGGGCGCTGTGCCGCCGGCTCTGGCCGATGATGCTGTGCGTCACGCTTGGCACGGTGTTGAGCGCGGGGGCGCTCACTGCCGGCGACGGCCGCCTGGCGCCGCTGGCGCTGGGCGTGTGTCTGATCGGTTATGCGCTGCTGGGTTTTACCCGTTTCGACTGGCGCGTTTCCGCTGCGGCGGAACCCTGGTTGGGGCCGCTGTGCGGCCTGGTGACCGGTGCGCTGACCGGCACCACCGGAGTGTTCGTCATTCCGGCGGTGCCTTACCTGAATGCGTTGGGCCTGGCGCGCGACGATCTGGTGCAGGCGCTGGGGCTGTCGTTCACCGTCTCGACGCTGGCGCTGGCCGCCGGTTTAGCCTGGCATCAGGCGCTGCCCGCCACGCTGCTCGGCGGTTCGCTGTTGGCGCTGTTGCCGGCGTTGGGCGGCATGTGGCTGGGGGAGAGGGTGCGCCGTCATTGTCGCCCGCAGCTGTTCCGCCGCCTCTTCTTTATTGGGCTATTAATCTTGGGCGTTGAGATTATTTGGCGATTCAATTAATTGAATCGATAGCATGTGCGTGTAATCAGGTTCGGTATATTATTCTTGGTTTTATTCTAATATGATTGTTTTCAATGTTTAAAATGGACTTTCTTATTGGATTTTTTATGAAATACAGAGTGGTTATGTATTGTCATTAGTGTGTTTTACTTTTTCAACTATAACCCTTTTAAAATGGGATAACCCCAGTGAATGCATAGGGGAACATTGATGAAGGAAATTTTAAGCAGCCAATTCTATGCGATGTCGGGTGGATGGCAGGATCGAGATGGGAGTGGAAAAAGAGCGTCTGATAACGGAGATGGGGTATATGATGAATAGATATGTTGTTTTTATAAAGAGTGATGAATCAAAAGTGCTAAGAAAGGAAGTGGTTACGCGAGAAATAATTAAAGACATGAAGCAGAAGGGGTTCAGAAAGCATTATGTTGAAGTAGAGGCTGAGAACGAAAGCGATGCCATTAAAAAATTAAATAAGAACAGCAATGATTATTTGGATTCATTGAGAAATTTTTCAGGTGATTTATTGTTCTGTTCTATTTTTGTTATTGTTATGACGATCGTCTATTTTGCCACGATGAAAATGAGTTAGAAGTAGATGCTGTAGGATTTAAAAAACAAAAAGGCTTGTCGAACTGGAACTCTCTGATTTTTCTCTGGATATGTTGCTGTCATTGGGTGAAACATACGTTCATAAAAATTTATTGGCGTTAGGATCACTCAGAAGATTTAAAGGTGTTTATTTTAATAGTTTCATGTCCTCTCACCAAAATTAACTGACCTTCTGCTTATTTTAATGTCAATACAGTAGTCTGTGAATTTGAATGTTAGCTATCACTAAGGGACGCTGCTCATGTTTCGCCAGGAAGCGATCGAGAATCAGAAAATGAAATGGCGTGGCAGGGCGCTCCTGCTACCCGGTATTCCCGTTTGGGGCACGACAGGGCTCTGCCTGTTTTTCTTCATCGCTTTTCTCACCTTCGCGATCGCCGGTACTTATACCCGGCGGGTCAACGTGACCGGCGAGATCAGCACTTATCCGCGCGCCGCCAACGTTTATTCCGCCGTCCAGGGGATAGTGGTCAAGCAATTCGTCACCGAAGGGCAGGTGATTGCCGCTGGTGCCCCCATTTACCAGATCGACGTCAGCAAGAGTACCCGTAGCGGTGTGATCAGCGACAACCAGCGCCGGGATATCGATGGCCAGCTGGCACGCATTGCGCAAATCATCAACCGACTGGAAAGCAGCAAGCAGGCCACGCTTATCATGCTGGAACAACAGAAGGCGCAATACACCGCCGCATTCACCCGTTCCACCGATATCCTCAAACGCGCCCAGGAAGGGATTCGCATCATGAAGGAAAACATGGAGAACTACCGGCACTATCAGACCAAAGGGCTGATCAATAAGGATCAGCTCACCAACCAGGTGGCGCTGTATTACCAGCAGCAGAACAACCTGCTGGGCCTGTCCGGCCAGAACGAACAGAATGCGCTGCAGATCACCGCGCTGGAAAGCCAGATCCATATCCAGGCTGCCGAATTCGACAACCAGATTTACCAGATGGAGCTGCAGCGCTACGAGCTGCAAAAGGAGCGGCAAAACATAGATGCCACTGGCGATATTATCGTTCGCGCGCTGGCCGGCGGCCGTATCGATTCGCTGAGCGTCACGGTTGGCCAAATGGTCAACGTCGGCGACAGTCTGCTGCAGATTATCCCGCAAAACATCGATCGCTATGCCCTGGTACTGTGGGTGCCCAACGACGCTATCCCCTACATCGTCGCCGGCGATAAGGTCAATGTGCGCTATGACGCTTTTCCGGCGGAGAAATTTGGCCAGTTTGCCGGTACGGTGGCCGTCATCTCCAAAGCCCCGGCCTCGCCGCAGGAAATGCTGACCTATCAGGGAGCGCCCAAAGCGGCGCTGACCGCCGCCGTGCCGTACTACAAGGTGATCGTCATGCCGGAGAAACAGGCCATTGCCTATGACGGTAAACGTCTGAGCCTGGAAAACGGCATGAAAGCGCAAAGCACCCTGTTTCTGGAAAAAAGGAAGATTTATCAATGGATGCTGTCGCCGTTCTACGACATGAAACACAGCGCGACGGGGCCAGTCAATGAGTAGGACCTCATTCAAACAACGGGTCAGCCAACTGGATCTGCGGTTGCGCCACCGGGTTTCGATGGTGCACCAGACCGAGTCGTCGGAATGCGGGCTGGCCTGTCTGGCGATGATCTGCGGTTATTACGGCAAAAATATCGACATGATCGCGCTGCGCCGGCAGTTCAACCTGTCAACCCGCGGTGCAACGCTGGTTGGACTGACCGGTATCGCCGAGCAATTGGGGTTGAGTACCCGTCCCCTGTCGCTGGATCTGGACGAACTCGGCGCGCTAAAACTGCCCTGCATTTTGCACTGGGAATTCAACCATTTTGTGGTGCTGGTCAGCGTCAAAGGCCACCGCGCAGTGCTGCATGATCCGGCGCGCGGGCGCCGGGCCGTCAGCCTGACGGAACTGTCGCACAGTTTCACCGGCGTAGCGCTTGAGGCCTGGCCCGGCAGCGAATTCACCGCCGACAGCGTCCGCCATCGCATTCATCTTCGCACGCTGATCGGCAGCGTGCATGGCCTCAAGGGGGCGCTCGGCAAAATTTTTTGCCTGTCTCTGGTATTCGAAACCATCAACCTGGTGATGCCCATCGGCACGCAGCTGGTGATGGATCATGCTATTCCTGCCGGAGATCGCGGGTTACTGTCGCTCATCTGCGCCGGATTGATGCTGTTTATCTTGTTGCGGGCCGCCATCGGCATGGTGCGGGCATGGTCAGGATTGGTCATGGCGACGCTTATCAACGTTCAGTGGCAGTCCGGGTTGTTCACCCATCTGCTGCGCCTGCCGCTCGGTTACTTTGAACGTCGTAAGCTGGGGGACATTCAGTCACGCTTCGGTTCACTGGATACGCTGCGCAGCACTTTCACCACCAGCATCGTCGGCGCCATCATGGACGGCATCATGGTGATCGGTGTGCTGGTGATGATGGCGCTGTATGGCGGCTGGCTGACCTGGGTAGTGCTCACTTTCACTGCGCTTTATGTGTTGATGCGACTGCTGACCTACGGCTATTACCGTCAGCTGTCCGAGGAGGCGCTGGTGAGAGAGGCTCGGGCCGGCTCGTATTTTATGGAAACGCTGTACGGTATCGCTACCGTCAAGATGCAGGGCATGGCAGAACGCCGCATCGCTCACTGGCTAAACCTTGAAATCGACACCATCAACACGGGGATCCGCGTCACCCGAATGGACATGCTGTTTGGCGGGATCAACACCTTTATAGCGGCGTGTGACCAGATCGTCATTCTGTGGTTGGGAACTAGCCTGGTGATCGATAACCAGATGACCCTCGGTATGTTCGTGGCGTTCGGCGCCTTTCGGGGGCAGTTCTCCGACCGCATCGGGTCGCTGACGGAATTTTTGCTTCAGCTGCGCATGATGAGCCTGCATAACGAGCGCATTGCCGATATTGCCCTGCATCCGCGGGAGGAGCGTAAACCCGATCACCCTTACACGGCGGGCCTGCAACCTTTGGGATTGACGACCCATGCCCTGAGCTATCGTTACGACAGCCAGTCACCGGCTATCTTTGATGGCCTGGACATCAGTATTGCGCCGGGCGAAAGCGTGGCTATCGTGGGCTCGTCCGGTGCCGGCAAGACCACGCTGATGAAGGTGTTGTGCGGACTGTTTACCCCGGCTGCAGGGCGGGTTGAGGTGAACGGCGTCGATATCCGGCAGCTCGGCATCAACAACTACCACAAAATGATTGCCTGCGTGATGCAGGACGACAAACTGTTCTCCGGCTCAATCCGCGAAAATATTTGCGGGTTCGCGGACAAGATGGATGATGCCTGGATGGAAGCCTGTGCCCGTGCCAGCTATCTGCATGAGGTGATCATGCGCATGCCGATGGGGTATGAAACCCCGATCGGCGAGTTGGGGGAAGGGTTGTCCGGCGGGCAAAAACAACGGCTATTCATAGCCCGGGCAATCTACAAGAAACCGGCTATTTTGTTCCTGGATGAGGCCACCAGTGCGCTGGATAAGGAGAGCGAAGCTGCCGTGAATCAGGCAATTAAGAGACTCAATATCACTAAGCTGATCATTGCCCACCGTGAAACGACCATTGCGTCGGCAGATCGGGTTATACATCTTGGATAAGGGGGGATATCACCCGCGCCACAAGCCATTTACATTGCTTTTCTCCCTAAAAACCCAATAAGTGGCGATGGGGCAAGGCTATTTTTACTGCTCGCTTCCGCTTTCAATTTACGGCGCGGCGCATTGCGCGATATTCTGGTTTTCTGATGGGCTAACGGCGGATGAGGGAACCATGACAGACAGCCAGGCATTTGAACAACAAAGCCTCGATAATCTGCTGAGCTATTGGCGGCGCCACCGCCGCCTGCCGGGCGCGCGTTATCCGGCCGGCCCGACCGACACCCTGTGCGACGTGCCGGGCGTCAGCGTCGGGCATCACACGCTGGCCGACGGCGAATGTCAGACCGGCGTCACCGCCATCGTGCCGCCGGGCGATCTGTTCAACCAGCCGCTGCCGTGCGGCAGCGCGGTGCTCAACGGCTTCGCCAAGCCGCTGGGGCTGGTGCAGCTGAACGAACTGGGGGTGCTGCAAACGCCGATCCTGCTGAGCAACACCTTCGCGGTCGGCACGCTGTTCAACGCCATGGTGCGGCGCAGCTGCCGGCGCTACCCGCAGATCGGCCGCGGCAGCGCCACCATCAACCCGCTGGTGCTGGAGTGCAACGACGGCTACCTCAACGATATTCAGGCGATGGCGGTGCGTGAGGAACACGTCTTCAGCGCGCTGGATAACCATTCCACCCGCTTTGCGCGCGGCAGCGTCGGCGCCGGGCGCGGCATGAGCAGTTTCGGCTTGAAAGGGGGCATCGGCACCGCCTCGCGCTATTGCCCGGGGCTCGGCACCACGCTCGGCGTGCTGGTGTTGGCCAACTTCGGCACCCTCGACTCGCTGACGCTGAGCGGCGTGCGCGTCGGCCAGGCGCTGGGCAAGCTGTTGGCGGATCCGCCGCCGCAGGTGGACGCCGGTTCGGTCATCATCATCATCGCCTGCGATCGGGCGCTGGACAGCCGCCAGCTGAACCGCATCGCCCGCCGCGCGGGCGCGGGCCTGGGGCGGGTGGGCAGCCATTGGGGGCACGGCTCCGGCGACATCGCGCTGGCGTTCTCCACTCGGTTACTGGGGGCGACGCTGCCGGACGAACGGCTGGAGCCGCTGTTCGCGGCGGCGGCGGACGCCACCGAATACGCGGTGCTGGATGCGTTGCTCAGCGCCGAAGGCGTCAGCGGCTTCGAGCAGCATGCGCGCGTGGCGCTGGGCCCGCTGCTCGATCGGCTGGCGGCAAATTAAATACAGGAGCCTGATGTGAAAGTCTTTATCTCTGCGGATATCGAGGGGATCGCCGGCGTGATGCGGCCGGAGCAGTGCAACCCGGCCCACGCCGACTATGCGGCGGCGCGCGAGCTGATGGAGCAGGAGGTCAACGCCGCCATCGACGGCGCTTTTGCCGGCGGCGCCACCGAGGTGACGGTGGCCGACAGCCACGCGATGATGCAGAACCTGCGCGCCGAACGCATCGATGCGCGGGCGCGCCTGGTGCAGGGCAAACCGCGCGGGCTGTCGATGGTGGAAGGGCTGCAGCATCAACGTTACGACGGCCTGATGTTTATCGGTTATCACAGCGCCGCCGGCGAGCGCGGCGTGCTGGCGCATACCATCAACGGCCGGGCCTTTTATCGCGTCAGCCTGAACGGCGAGGCGGTAGGCGAAAGCGATCTGTATGCGGCGGCGGCGGCCGAGTTGAACGTGCCGCTGTGGCTGGTGAGCGGTGACGACGAGCTGCAACGCTGGATCGCTGAACGTTATCCGCAATCCGGCTATGTTTGCGTGAAACGCGCCCTCTCGCAAACCGCCGCCGAATCGCTCAGCCCACAGCGGGCACGCGCCGAGATCCGCGAGCGCGCGATGCAACAGGTGCGCCAGGGCGCCAGACTGCCGGTGGAGCGCCGTTTTATGCCGCCTTACCGGCTGACGCTGATGGCGGCCAAACCGGTGCTGGCGGATCTGTTCAGCCTGGTGCCCGGCGTGGAGCGCCAGGATGCGCTCACCGTGGCCTTCGACAGCGACAACATGGCGGCGCCAATCCGCCTGCTCAGCGTCTTCTCCTATCTGGCGACGACGCAGAGCTGACCCCCGGTGCGGGTTCCCGCCCGCACCGCACGATTCTCCAATAGAAAATCCCTCTTCAACATTAAGCCTACTGGATAATAGGCTACGCTAATTATTGCTCTGTTGTGCTATGTCACCTGACCGGCGCGGCAAGCCATTCCCATAATTAGCGCTGTTTCGCCGAAGGCAGTGACGCCTTCGGTTTTTTTGGAGTCATGAGCAATGAGCATATCCCAAGTTCCGCTTTCGCGGCGGCGGTTTATCGTCGGCGCCGGGGCGTTGGTGATCGGCGCCTATCTGCCGTCCACCGGCGCGCTGGCGCGCTCGAACGCCCCGGCCGCCGCCGGCGCGACGGCGTTTGACGCCAACGCCTTCGTCCAGATCGGCGCCGACGGCATCGTCACCGTCATCAGTAAACACACCGAAGTGGGCCAGGGGGTCTATACCGGCATGGCGACGCTGGTCGCCGAAGAGCTCGACGCCGACTGGGCGCAGGTGCGGGTCGTGGCCGCGCCGGTGGACACCGCCGTCTACAAGAACCTGGCGTTCGGATTCCAGGGCACCGGCGGTTCCAGCTCGGTGGCCAACGCCTATGAACAGATGCGGCGCATGGGCGCCATGGCGCGCGCGCTGCTGGTGCAGGCCGCCGCGCAGAGCTGGAAAACCTCCGCGCAGGAAATCACCGTGCAGGCGGGCAAGATCCGCCATGCCGCCAGCGGGCGCGAAGCGGGTTTCGGCGAGTTCGCCGAGTTGGCCGCCACGCTGCCGCCGCCCGATCCCGCCAGCCTGGCGCTGAAGGATCCGGCCAATTTCACCCTGATCGGCAAAACGCGCGGTCTGCACCGCGTCGATTCACTGGCGAAAACCAACGGCAGCGCGCAGTTCTCGCAGGATATCCACGAGCCGGACATGCTGACCGTCACCCTCAAGAAACCGCCGCGCTTCGGCGGCAAGGTGGCGACGTTTGACGCCGAACGTGCGTTGGCGGTGCCGGGCGTGGTGGCGGTGAAACAGGTTGCCACCGGCGTGGCGGTTTACGCCAAAAACACCTGGGCGGCGATCCAGGGGCGGGATCGGCTTAGGGTCACCTGGGACGATGCGCAGGCGGAGCGACGCAACACCGAGGAAATCTACGCCGAATTCCGCCAGGTGGCGCAGAAAACCGGCGTAGTGGCGAAGAGTCTCGGTAAGCCGGACGAGGTGTTCGACAAGGCCGATAAGGTGATCGAGGCCGAATACACCTTCCCCTACGTCGCGCACGCGCCGATGGAGCCGCTGGACGGCTATCTGTTCTGGGACGGCGAGAGCGTCAAGGCGCGCTACGGCTGCCAAATTCAGACGCTCGACCATAAGCAGCTGTGCGATCTGTTCGAGTTGCCGCCGGACAAGGTACAGATTGAAACCATTCTGGCGGGCGGCAGCTTCGGCCGTCGCATCGATTTAGGCAACCCGACGCTGGGGCCGGATCTGGCGGCCGACATGGCGGCGGCGGCCAAGGGCATCGGCCCCGGCCACGGCGTGAAAGTGGTGTGGACGCGCGAGGACGACATCCGCAACGGCTGGTATCGCCCGATGATCCTGCACCGCCTGCGCGGCGCCATTCGCGGCGGCAAGGTGGTGGGCTGGACCGATACCGTGGTCGGCCACTCCTGGACGCGCCACAGCGCGATGGATGCGTTGGTGGTCAACGGCCTCGATCAGATGATGGTCGAGGGCGCCAGCGAGGTGCCTTATACCTTCGAAGCCTTCCGCTGCGATGCACATATCGTGCCCGGCAAGGTGCCGACCACCTCGCTGCGGTCGGTCGCCAGCACCCACACCGGCCACGCGGTGGAGAGCTTTATCGATCAACTGCTGCAGGAAACCGGGCAGGATCCGGTCGAAGGGCGGCTGGCGCTGATGGGCGACGCGCCGCGCGCGGCGGGCGTGTTGCGGGCGGTGGCCAAAGCCGCTGATTGGCAGGGCGCCAAGGTGGTGGACGGACGCGCGCGCGGCGTGGGCGTCGCCAAGGCGTTCGATACCTATGTGGCGCAGGTGGCCGAGGTATCGATCGGCGAAGGCGGCATCCCGAAAGTGCATAAAGTGTGGTGCGCGGTGGACTGCGGCGTGGCGGTGAATCCCGATGTGATCCGCGCGCAGATCGAGGGCGGCATCGGCTACGGCCTGAGCCTGGCGCTGTACGGCAATATCACGCTGAAAGACGGCGTGGTCGAACAGTCCAACTTCAATAACTTCCGCCCACTGCGCATCGATGAGATGCCGGAGATCGAGGTGATCATCGTGCCCTCGAGCGAAAAACCGACCGGCGTGGGCGAGCTGGGGGTGCCGACTATCGCTCCGGCGGTCGGCAACGCGCTGGCGCTGCTCGGGCGGCCGCGTAGCTCGCTGAGCCTGCCACTGCATAATCCCACTGCGAATCCGGCGTCTGACAAGGAGAGAACCTGATGATTCATTTAACCGTAAACGATCAGCCGCTGACCTTCGAGGGTGATCCGCACATGCCGCTGCTGTGGTTTCTGCGTGACGAAGCCGGCCTGACCGGCACCAAGTTCGGCTGCGGCATCGCCATGTGCGGCGCTTGCACCGTGCATCTGGACGGCGTACCGGTGCGTTCGTGCATGACGCCGGTCTCCGCCGCCGTCGGCAAAAAAATCACTACCATCGAAGCCGTGGGCGCCACGCCGGAAGGCAAGGCGGTGCAGGAGGCCTGGCTCAACCTGGACGTGGTGCAGTGCGGCTACTGCCAGTCCGGCCAGATCATGAGCGCCAGCGCGCTGCTGGCGCAAAGCAAGAACCCGAGCGATGCGGACATCGACGCGGCGATGGGCGGCAACGTCTGCCGCTGCGCCACCTATGTGCGCATTCGCGCCGCCATCCACCAGGCCGCCAAGGCATTGGGTTAGGGAGAGATGCGATGAGCAATGCCTTGAAAGGGCTGTTATGGCTGATTATCGCCGTGGTGGTGTTGGCGGGAGGATACGCGCTGTACTCGCTGCTGCGGCCCACCGGCGCGGAGCCTGCGGCGCCGATCGCCGGGGCGCCGGCCGGCATGACCGACAAACTGGCGCGCGGCGAGTACCTGGCGCGCGCCGCCGACTGCGTGGCGTGCCACACCGCGCCGGGCGGCGCGCCTTATGCGGGCGGTTTCGCTTTCAAGCTGCCGTTCGGCACCATTTACGGCACCAACATCACCGCCGACAAGGAAACCGGCATCGGCAACTGGAGCGACGATCAGTTCGTGCGCGCGGTGCGTGAGGGCATCGGCCCGCAGGGCAACCTGTATCCGGCGATGCCTTATACCTCGTACACCGAACTGAGCCGCGACGACGTGCTGGCGATCAAGGATTATCTGTTCAGCCTGCCGCCGGTGAAACAGGCCAACCCGCAAAACGATCTGTCGTTCCCGTTCAACCAGCGTTGGGGCATGAAATTCTGGAACCTGGCGTTCTTCCATGAGCAACGCTTCGCGCCGGATCTCAACAAGGACGAGCAGTGGAACCGCGGCGCTTATCTGGCGACGGCGCTGGGCCACTGCGGCGAGTGTCACACGCCGCGCAATCTGGGGTTCGGCCTCAACCAGAGCAAGCACCTGAGCGGTGAAGTGGTGCAAGGCTGGTTCGCCGCCAACATCACGCCGGACAAACAGACCGGCATCGGCGGCTGGAGCGACCAGCAGCTGTCGCAATATCTGGCCACCGGTCATGCGCCGGGGCGCAGCAGCGCCGGCGGCCCGATGGCGGAAGCGGTGGAAAACAGCCTGCAGTTCCTGACGCCGGAAGATAATATGGCGCTGGTGAAATACCTGCGCGATATCGAGCCGATCGCCGGCGACGGCGCCGCAGCGGTGAACTTGCAGCCGAAGGGCGCGGGGGCTTCCACACCGATCCTGCCGGGCGGGCAAGACAGCTCGCTCGGGCGCCGGGTGTTCGCCAACGACTGCAGCGGCTGCCACCAGTGGAATGGGCCGGGCCGCCAGAGCGAGTATGCGTCGCTGGTCGGCAGCACGGCGGTGAACGATCCGCAGGGGCGCAGCGTGGTGCAGGCCATCCTGAAGGGGACGAGCATCAGCGTCGGCGAGCGGCATGAGATGATGCCGGCGTTCGGCAGCGCGTATTCCGACGAGGAAGTGGCGGCGGTCGCCAACTTTGTGGTCGGCCATTTCGGCGACAAGCAGGGCAAGGTCACCGCCAAACAGGTGGCGGAGCAGCGCAAGCAGTAAAGAAAGCGGCGAGGGAGATTCTCCCTCGCCGCGGCGTCAGCGGCTGCGCCGCGACATCACCCGTTTGTCTTTCGGTCTATCCTGCCAGTCCTCAACCTGATTATTGAAGTTGTCCGCCAGCAGGTAGGCCGGGGTTTTCGCCAGCCAGTCGGACAACGAAATATCCTGATAAATACCGTTGTCCATCACGATCAGTACCTTCAAATCCTCATCGCCGATGTTCTCGATGTAATGGCCGAAGCCCTGCGGCACGTAACCGACGTCCGAAGGGGCGTACTCTTCCGTCTGCGCGTGGCCGTGCGAACTGAACACCGTCATGCGGCCTTTGCCGGCAATATAGTATTGCCATTCGTTGGCATTGGGGTGCCAGTGCAATTCCCGGATTGCGCCGGGTTTCACGATCTCGATGATGCCGGTCATGGTGGTGGAAATGGGAAATTCTTTCGACGACACCAAATGGACGCTGCCGGCGTCATTTTCAAAGAACGGCTTTTGCTTCATTAATTCATAGCGGTGGGTCAGCGGGGCGTTATTTAATCCGCCGTCGCTTTTCGGCAATGGCAATGTGGGCGGAACGGCGCCGCCGACAATATAAGCCTCGCCCTGTTTGGCCTTGGAAAATACCGCCGCCGGCATGTCGACGCTTTTTTCCAATACTTCTTTCGGCATATGCGCCACCCAATCGGTAATGCTGAAGGTGCCGAATTCGGAGAAGTGGCCGTTATCAAACGCCAGAATAAAATGCGCGCCGTCCGCCAGCGCCTGAATGGAATGGCCATAGCCTTTCGGGAAATACCAGACGTCGCCGGGGCCGAAGTCCGCCACCTCACATTTGCCTTCGGGATCGAGGATGGTGATGCGCGCATGGCCTTCCAGCATAAACGCCCATTCGGCGGCGATGGCGTGCCAGTGCAGTTCGCGCACGCCGCCCGGCTCCAGCGTCATGTCGACGCCCGCCACGCCTTCGGAGATCGGGAATTGCTCGACGGTGGCTTCGCGCGCCCAGCCGTTGGGCAGGCTGCGCTTTTTGCTGTCGGTGAATTTGTATTTATAGAGATGCTGCGCATCGGCAGGCGGCTGATAGCTGCTGGGGGGCACGATATTGCGATGGTCGTCGGCAGCGGCATTTTTGGCGATGCCGCCGATCATGCCGGCGGCGGCCGCGCTGACGGCGGAGACTTTCAATATATCACGACGTGATAGCATAGCGTTTTCTCCAATATAAAACCGTGCGCCTGCAGCAGCAGGCGACAGGGAAGGCGCGATCGCCATTGAAATGATTTTTTGTCATCGGCGGGAATAGGCTGTGACCCTTAAATCCTAGCGGCTGGAATGTATTGCGTAGGCGCTTATTTGTTTGCGTTTGTTACTAAGTGAGAGCGGGTTTAATTAATTAACCGGAAGTTGAATAGTCATGGATTGGAATTAATTTTCACCGCTCACAGGCTTAAATAAATAATAAACGAACGTCATTTTTTATTGGCCGTTCGGGCTTTTTATGACTGCCCCACGGTCTCCAGCACCAACTGACGAAAGCGCTCGACGATCGGCGAAGCCGGGCTGCGGCGCAGCGCCAGGTAAAGCGGGGCGCTGAGCTGCGCTTCTGCGGCGAGAGTGCGGTAGACGATGCCGTCGCCGCCCAGCCGCCGCATGGAACCGGGCACGATTGACACCCCTAATCCGGCGCCCACCAGGCTGAGGGTGGCCGGCAGGCGCGGCGCTTCCTGCACGATGCGCGGGCTGAAACCGGCGCGGTGGCAGGCGGCCAGGATGGCGTCGTACAGCCCCTGGCCGGCCGGGCGGCGATAGAGAATAAACGCCTCGTGGGCCAGTTCGGCCAACGGCAGCGGTTGCTGCGTTTCTTGCGCCAGCCGATGGCCCAGCGGCAGGGCGACGATCATCGGCTCGCTGAGCACCGGCTCGACGCTCAGGCCGGGAATGCCGTTGGCCGGCGAGCGCACGAAGGCCGCGTCGAGGCGCTGTTCCAGCAACGCCTCCATCAGTTCGCCGCTGCCGGCTTCTTCCAGTTGAGTGGTGATGCCCGGCAGGATGTCGCGGTAGCGGCGCAGCAGGTTGGGCACGAACGGGTGCAGCGCGGCGGAACTGGTGAAACCGATGGCGATGTGGCCCTGCTCGCCGCGGGCGGCGCGCTGCACCGCTTCGCGCAGGCGTTCGGCGCGCGCCAGCAGGGCGCGGGCTTCTTCGAACAGCACGCCGCCCGCTTCGGTGACGCGCACGCCGCGCGGCAATCGCTGTAACAACTTCACGCCCAATTCGTCTTCCAACCCCTGCAACAGGCGGGTCAGCGGCGGCTGCTGGATAAACAGCCGCTCGGCGGCGCGGGTGATGTTGCCTTCTTCCACCACGGTGACGAACGCCCGCAGGCGACGCAGTTCAATCATAGCCATACCTCAAAGGTATCTTTCTTTGTTCCGGAATGCATTAGACATCATGGCACGGCGACGCGCATGATACCAGACATCAAAACAAGCGATGTGGAACGGCAATGTCATGTCAGATATCAATACGTTAAAACCGCACCCGGCGGTAGCGCCGGGCAACGCGGCGCTGTTTTTGGGCTTTCTGTGGCTGGGGCTGATCGGCTTCGGCGGCGTACTGCCGATGGCGCGCAGCATGTTGGTGGAACGCCGGCGCTGGCTGAACGCGGAACAGTTCACCGAGCTGCTCGGCCTGTGCCAGTTTTTGCCCGGCGGCAATGTGATCAACCTGTCGGTGGCGGTGGGGATGGAATTTCGCGGGCTGCGCGGCGCGCTGTGCGCCTTGCTGGGCCTCATCAGCGCGCCGACGGCGATCGTGGTGGGACTGGGCGTGGTGTACACCCGCTTCCAAAACGATCCCCATGTGCAGCATGTGTTCGCCGGGCTGGCCGCCGCCGCCGCCGGGCTGCTGCTCTCGACCGGGATCAAGATGCTGCTGCCGCTGCGCGGCAAATGGCCGGCGCTGGCGATCGTCGCGCTGGCGCTGATCGCCATTGCCTGGCTGCGCCTGCCGCTGTTGCCGACCATGCTGGTGCTGGCGCCGCTGAGCATTCTGCTGATGTGGCGGTGGCCGTCATGAGCGGGGTGTTGATGGCGTTGGCGCTGATCTTCACCGAGCTCTCTTTATTGGCGTTCGGCGGTGGCATGACCATTCTGCCGGAGATGCAGCGGCAAGTGGTAGAGGTGCATCAGTGGATGAGCGCCCAGGAGTTCAGCGCGCTGTTCGCCATGGCGCAGGCCGCGCCGGGGCCGAACATGATGATCGTACCGCTGGTCGGTTGGCACGTGGCCGGCTGGGCGGGGCTGCTGGTTTCTTCGATCGCCAAGTTCGGGCCGTCTTCCATCGTTACGCTATTGGTGATGGGCGCCTGGCGGCGCTTTAAGGATCGTCCGTGGCGCCGCATCGTGCAGGCCGGGCTGGTGCCGCTGACCGTGGGGCTGGTGGTGGCCAGCGGCCTTTTGATCGCCGAGGCTTCCGCGCCCAATTGGCGGCTGGCGGCGATCGTGGCGCTGGCGACGGGATTAAGCATGAGCAAGCGCCTCCATCCGCTGTGGGTGCTGGCGGGCGGCGCGCTGCTCGGCCTGCTGTTTGCCTGAAGGATTAGCGCGGGATCAGCACAAAGCGTGAAGGGCCGTTGCGGTCGATCAGCTCATAGCGCTTCGGCGCGGTCAGGGCCAGAAACGCCACCATGCTCCCTTCAGCGTCGGTCAGCGTCATGCCGTCCGGCGTCGGCCGCCAGGCGACTGGCAGCGCGTGCAGCGCCAGCGGCTGCAGGCACTCGGCGGAGGCGCTGAAGCGGAAAGCGTTGGTGTTGGCTACCGTTTCGTCGCTCAGCTGCACCTCGCAGACGGCTTTACCGTCGCCGATGGCGGCGAGCTGCCAGTCGCCCTTCAGCGCGGCGGGTTCCAGCAACGGCAGTGAACTGCCCAGGGCACTGCTGCACAATACGCTCATAACGACTCCTGTCAGGCTGGCGCGGCGCAAGGCGCGCATAAGGAAATGGGTTGGCATCGGGTCACTCCTTTCGGCTGTCCGTTCACACCTTAGCACGTTCCCGGCGGGATGATGAGGCAAGGATTAGGTTTTTTAATCCTCGATTATTCTGATCTAACCGTCGCTAAAAGGCGCGAAAAGACGAGTGATTAACCTGTTATTGCGCTTATTTTTCTCATTAATATAGTGAGAATACAAATTGTTATGGTTATCTCCTTCTTAACGCCCGGCGCGGTGAAGCCAGGCTGGGCGGGCTCGCGCCGCCGGAGTGAGTCACTATACTGGTCAATCCTAAGCCTCGGCTTAGATAAGAACGACTGATGAATAGTCTTACAAATCGAGTGGATTCCTAGTGTGTAAAAGGAGAATGCAATGAGCAGTCGCCACAACGACATTTTGCAAGATGACGATGAGTTCACCAGCCTGGCCGCCACATCCCCCAACGATCATAACTATCAGTTTTACTATCACCAGCCCGGCAGCCCCTATGACGGATTGGGCTACGGCGCGCTGTTCACGCTGGACAACGCTAACCTGTACAGTAACCAGCGCGGCGGGGCGGCGATTAATAATTTGGGTAAAATCCGTGATAACTTCAGCTTCGATCGCGCCGCCGATCAGTTGACGCGGCCGGGCCTGACGCACAACGGCGACCAGGTGTATCACCAGCCGGTCGCGCTGACCTATTCCTTCCTGACGCAAAGCGCGCTGAACCGCATCGGCCAGACCGGTGACGGCGACAAGGGGCTGCAGCCGTTGACCCAGGCGGCGCAGGCTCAGGCGCTGAAATCGATGCAGGCGTGGGCCGACGTGGCGAACGTAACCTTCACCGAGGCGGCGTCCACCGATATCAACCACCGCGCGGATATCACCTTCGCCTACTTCACGCAGCGCGCCGACGGCAGCACCGCCGCCGGCAGCGGCCCGAATGCCATCAACGCTTACGCCTATTACCCGCCGAGTTCCAAATCGGGCAGCGATAACGCCTTTGTGGGCACGGTGTGGTTCAACAAAAATTTCGCCACCCATAAGGCGCCGGTTAGCGGCGACTTCAGCAGCCAGACCTTCACCCACGAACTGGGACACGCCCTGGGGCTGGCGCATCCGGGATCTTATGACGCATCGTTAGGCAACCCGAGTTATCAGAATGACGCGGCTTATTATCAGGATTCGCTGCAATACTCGATCATGAGCTATTTCAACGCCGGTTACACCGGCGCCGACACCAAAGGGGTGTATGGCTATGGGCCGATGGTGGATGACATCGCCGCGATCCAGAAGCTGTACGGCGCCAACATGAACACCCGCACCGGCGACACGGTGTACGGCTTCAACTCCAACACCGGCCGTGATTTCCTGACCGCCACGGCGGACAACGGCAAACCGGTCAACTTCGCGGTGTGGGACGCCGGCGGCAACGACACGCTGGACTTCTCCGGCTACAGCCAGCAGCAGATGATCAACCTGAACGACGGCGCGTTCTCCAGCGTCGGCGGCGGCACGCAGAACGTCGCCATCGCGCGCGGGGCGATCATCGAGAACGCCATCGGCGGCAGCGGGCGCGATCTGCTCATCGGCAACGATCAGGACAACCTGCTGGCGGGCAACGCCGGTTCCGACATCCTGTACGGCGGGCGGGGGGCGGACCATCTGTGGGGCGGCAAAGACGCCAACAACTTCACCGACTATTTCGTCTATCTCAACGCCAAAGAGTCGACGGTGGCGGCGTTCGACGTGATTGAAGACTTTGAGCACGGCATCGACAAGATCGATCTCTCCGGCCTGCGCTTCAACAATAGCCTGAGCGAGCTGCGCTTTATCGACAGCGGCAGCGCCTTCAGCGGCCAGAAAGGCGAGATCCAGCTCAACTTCGACGCCTTCAACGGCACCACCGATCTGTTGATGAACACCCAGAGCAACAGCTATGCCGCCGACTTCAAGATCCACGTGGTCGGGCAGGTGGAGCAGAGCGATATTTTGTTTGCCTGAGGTGAGGAAGGGGAAGAGAAAAGGGCCGACCGGCCCTTTTTTTACGACTGGGCCGCCGCGGCGCTTTCCGCCACGAAAGAGCCGGTTTTCACCGCGCCGGCGCGGCGGTAGTGAGCCACAATGACGCCGCCGGGCGAGACCACCGAGTGGGTCAGCGTGAAGGCCGCCGGCGCCGCGTTGTCATCGAACAGCCGCTTGCCGCCGCCGAGCAGCACCGGGTAGGTGAGCAAGCGCAGTTCATCCACCAGATCGTTGGCCAGCAGCTGTTGCATCAGCGTGCTGCTGCCCTGCACCAGCAGCACCGGCCCCTGGGTGCGCTTCAGCTCGCGCAGCCGGGCGAGGATGTCTTGCCCCAGCCACTGGCTGTTCTCCCACGTCAGCGTCTCGCCGTGGTGGGTGGCGACGTACTTGGCCGCCTGATTGAACGTGCGGGCGATGTCGGCGGAAAACGGGTCGGCCTCGTCGGTGATATGCGGCCAGTAGCCGGCGAAGATATCGTAGGTGCGCCGCCCGAGCAGCAGATCGAAAGGCGCAGAGAAAAGTTCGCCCATCGTTTCCGCGACGGCGTCATCCCAGTAGGGGGCGGTCCAACCGCCGAAGCGAAAGCCGCCGCTGCGGTCTTCGTCCTGCCCGCCGGGCGCCTGCATCACGCCGTCGAGGCTGACGAACGCGCTGGCAATAATCTGTCGCATGGCTGTCTCCTGCAATTGAGTGCCAGCTGAAAGTTTAGCCGCCGCGCGCCGGCTGCGCCAACCGGCCGCTCAGGGTTGCAGCGCCTTGAGCAACGCCTGATGGAAGCGCGCCGGCTCCTCCATTTGCGGCGCATGGCCCAGCCCGGCGAATTCGATCAGCGTGGCGTGCGGGATCAGTTTCGCCGCCTGCTTGCCCAGCACCGCGTAGTGCCCGATCTTGGCCTTGACTGCCGGCGGGGCGATATCGCTGCCGATGGCGGTGGTGTCGGCGGTGCCGATCATCAGCGTGGTGGGCGTTTGCAGATCCTTGAACTCGTAATACACCGGCTGGGTGAAGATCATGTCGTAGATCAGCGCCGAGTTCCACGCCACCAGGCGGTGGCCCGGCCCGTTGTTCAGCCCGGCCAGCATATCCACCCAGCGATCGTACTCCGGCTTCCAGCGGCCGCCGTAGTAGGTGCGCTGCTCATAGTTGCGGATGCCCTCGGCGGTGGTGTTCAGCTCGCGCTCGAACCACCGATCGACGCTGCGCCACGGTACGCCTTTCGCCTTCCAGTCCTCAAGACCGATCGGGTTGACCATCACCAGCCGTTCCACCGCCTGCGGATACATCAGGCTATAGCGCGTGGCCAGCATGCCGCCGGTGGAGTGGCCGATGACGATGGCCTTGCTGATGTTCAGATTCTGCAGCAGGCCGTGGGTATTTTGCGCCAGCTGTTGGAAGCTGTACTGGTAATGCGCCGGCTTGGTGGAGGAGCAAAAGCCGATTTGATCGGGCGCGATGACGCGGTAACCGGCCTTGCTCAGCGCCTTGATGGTGTCCTGCCAGGTGGCGGCGCAGAAGTTTTTACCGTGCAGCAGCAGCGCGGTGCGGCCGTTGGCGGCGCCTTCCGGCGGCACGTCCATATAGCCCATTTTTAACGACTGCCCCTGCGAGGTGAAGCTGAATTGTTGCAACGGGTAGGGGTAGTGAAAGCCCTGCAGCTCCGGGCCGAATTTCGGCGTTTCGGTAGCGCCGGCGGTGAACGCGGCCAACGTGGCGCACAACAGCGCGCGGCGGGTTAATCTCAGCATCCTGATCTCCTGAAAAGGGCGATAGCCGAGTATAGCCACAATCGGCGCGCTGGCGCGCCAGTGGTTTCAGATAATTCTGTAATATTAAGGTTTGATTCCCGGCAAGATTCCGACAACGGTCTTTTTCACAGTGAACGGGGTCACGCCGTGCAACATTCGCAGTATCTGATGGTTTTATTTCAAGGCTAAGTTATGCGATGCTTAAGCATTATTTATGCAAAAGGATCCTCGCATGTCCGCTTTATCCCGCTGCGCTTTCAGCGAAGGCAGCGTCGCTTTGCCGGAAGGCTATGCCGATCGCACCGTCAACGTGCTGTTGGCCGGTGATGATGTTTCCCCCTCAGTCAATATTTCCCGCGATGCGCTGCAGCCGGCGGAGAATCTGGAAAGCTACGTCACTCGCCAGCTTGATGCGCTGGCGCAGGGGCTGAAAGGCTGGGCGTTCAAAAGCCGCGAGCCGGCGTCGCTGGGCGATGGGCTGGCCGCCGGTGAGTGGGTACGCGCCAGCTACCTGCGCGACGGCAAACGCATCTGGCAGAACCAGGCGGTGTTCGCGCTGGCGGAAGGCCGGGTGCTGGTGTTCACCCTGGCGATGGCGCGCAAGCTGACGCCGCAAGATGACGCGCTGCTGCAGCAGGTGCTGAACAGCTACCGGGCGGCCTAACGATGAACTCTTTGCGTAAAAGGAACTTACGATGACCGAAGCGGCCCGCGTCGGCGATACCATCGGGCACTCCCATGCCCTGGCCGGCATGATTGCCGGCACCCTTGTCGGCGGCCTGATCGCCGCCGCAGGCGCATTGGCGGCGGGTGCGCTGTTCGTCGCCGGCCTGGCGGCTTCCTGTATCGGCGTCGGCGTGCTGCTTATCGGCGCCAGCCTGGCTGTGGGGTATCTCACCGGGGAGGCGGCCAGCGCGGCGCGCGACGGCATTGCCGACGCCGGTGCCGGTAGCCTGACCCCCAAAGGCAATATCGTCACCGGCTCCCCCAACGTCTTCATCAACGGCAAACCCGCCGCGCTCGCCACCAACAGCCAGGTGGCCTGCAGCGACGACGGCCCGAGCATGCAGATGGCGCAGGGCTCCGACAAGGTCAGCATCAACGGCCAGCCCGCCTCGCGCGTGGGGGACAAAACCAACTGCGACGCGCAGGTGATGGAAGGTTCGCCCAACGTGTTTATCGGCGGCGGCACCGTCACCACCTTGCCGATCAAGCCCGAAGTGCCGGATTGGCTGTATAAGGTCTCCGATCTGACGCTGCTGTTCGCAGGCCTGGTGGGCGGCGTGGGCGGCGCCGCCGGCAAGCTGGGGGCGCTCGGCAAACTGCTGGGCAAACTGCCCGGCATCAACAAACTGGCGCGCATCGCCTGCCGAGCCGGCACCCTGATGACCGCGACCGCCGCGGTCGGCATTATCGCCCGGCCGGTGGATATCGTCAGCGGCCAGAAATTCCTCGACGGCGAAGACGATCTCGATTTCGTGCTGCCATCGCGCCTGCCGGTCGCCTGGCAGCGCTATTGGCGCAGCGGTAACCCCGGCGACGGCGTGCTGGGCCGCGGCTGGAACCTGTTCTGGGAGAGCAGCCTGCAGCCGTATCAGGACGGCCTGGTGTGGCGCGCGCCTTCCGGCGACTTCGTCGCTTTCCCTAGGGTGCCGCGCGGCCACAAAACCTATTGCGAAGCCGAAAAATGCTGGCTGATGCACAACGACGACGGCAGCTGGCAGCTGTTTGACGTCGGCGAACAGATTTTCCACTATCCGCCGCTGGCGGGCGATCGGCCGAGCCGGCTCAGCATGATCACCGACGCCATCGGCAACGCCACCTCGCTGTTCTACGACGACGAGGGGCTGCTGAATGAACTGGTGGACAGCGCCGGGCAGCGCCTGATGTGCCGCTATGCGCAGGGCCGCCTGTGCGAAGTGGCGCTGCAAACCGCCGAAGGCGAACGGACGCTGGCGCGCTACGGTTACGATGAGCAGGGCCAACTGACGACGGTGAGCAACCGCGCCGGTGAGGTGACGCGCCGCTTTGGCTGGCGCGACGGCCTGATGATCAGCCACCAGGACGCCGCCGGACTGCTGAACGAATACCAATGGCAAGAGATCGACGGCGTGCCGCGCGTGACGGCCTATCGCAACAGCGCCGGAGAATCCCTTGAGTTCGGCTATGACTTCGCCGGCGGGCGCCGCAGCGCGGTGCGCGGCGACGGCAAACGGGCGGAGTGGCGGCTGGATGACGACGACAACGTGGCGCAGTACACCGATTTCGACCAGCGCCGCTACGGCTTTATCTACCAACGCGGCGAACTGTGCAGCGTGCTGCTGCCCGGCGGCGCGCAGCGCCGGAGCGAATGGGATCCTTACGGCCGCCTGCTGTCGGAGACCGATCCGCTCGGCCGCGTGACGCGCTATCAATATTCGCGCAACAGCGGCCGGCTGTTCGCCGTCGCATACCCGGACGGCAGCAGCGAAGCGCAGCACTGGGACACGCTGGGGCGCCCGACGCGCTATGTCGATGCGCTGGGCAATGCCACGCTGTACCGCTATCCGGATGACGAAGAGAGCCTGCCGGCCAGCGTGATCGACGCGCTGGGCGGGGAAGTGAAGCTGGAGTGGGACGCCCGTGGCCAGCTGACGCGCTACACCGACTGTTCCGGCAGCGTCACGGCTTATACCTACGATGCGCTGGGGCAACTGACGGCGCAGACCGATGCCGAAGGCCACCAGACGCGCTACCGGTGGGATAACGGCGGCCGCCTGCATACCCTGATCCACCCGGACGGCGGCGAAGAGCGCTTTAACTGGAACGCGCACGGCCAGCTGGCCGAACATCAGGACGCGCTGGGCAGCCTGACCCGCTGGCAGTACAACGCCCTGGGGCTACCGGTCAGCATCACCGATCGCATCAACCGCACCCGGCGCTATCACTACAGCCCGCAGGGCTGGCTGACGCGGCTGGAGAACGGCAACGGCGGCGACTACCGCTTCAGCTACGATGCGGTGGGCCGCGTGCTGACCGAAGAGCGCCCGGACGACACCCGCCATTATTATCGCTACGGCGCGGCCGGGCTGCTGGAGGAGCACCGTGAGGTCGGATTGCCGGGCAGCGCGGGCGAGCTGACGCAGCGCGAACAGCGCTTCCGCTTCGACGAGGCCGGGCAACTGGTCTGGCGCGGCAACGCCAGCGCGGAATGGCATTACCGCTTCGACGCCATGGGGCGGCTGCGCGAGCTGAACCGCCTGCCGACGGCGAGCGGCGCGGCGCTGGGCATCGAGCCGGACAGCGTACAGATGCGCTATGACGCCGCCGGGCGGCTGCTCGGCGAGCAGGGCGTGAACGGCGAGCTGCAATACCAGTGGGATGCGCTGGCCAACCTGCAGGCGCTGACGCTGCCGCAGGGCGATCGCCTGCAGTGGCTGTATTACGGCTCCGGCCACGCCAGCGCCATTAAATTCAACCAGCAGGTGGTGAGCGAATTCACCCGCGATCGCCTGCACCGGGAAACCGGCCGCAGCCAGGGCGCGCTGCAGCAGCAGCGGCGTTACGACGCCATGGGCCGCCGCAGCTGGCAGAGCAGCGCCTTCGGCCACGACAAACTGACCCGGCCGGAAGACGGCGTGCTGTGGCGCGCCTATCGTTACACCGGCCGCGGCGAGCTGGCCGGGGTGAGCGACGCGCTGCGCGGCGAAGTGCACTACGGTTACGACGCCGAGGGCCGCCTGCTGCAACACCGCGAACCCAATCAGGGCAAACCGGGCGCGCGGCTGGTGTACGATCTGGCGGATAACCTACTGGGTGAGCGCAGCCCGCAGAACGACATCGACGCGCACCTGCCGCTGGCGCCGATCGCCGACAACCGCCTGACGCACTGGCAAAAACTGTTTTACCGTTACGACGCCTGGGGCAACCTGATCAGCCGGCGCAACGGCCTGTATGAACAGCACTACCGCTACGACGCCGACAACCGGCTGGTGCAGGCGCGCGGCCGCGGCCCGCAGGGCGAGTTCGAGGCGCAGTATCATTACGATGCGCTGGGCCGCCGCAGCCGCAAGGCGGTGCGCTACAAGGGCAAAACCGAACAGACGACCCGTTTCCTGTGGCAGGGTTACCGCTTGCTGCAGGAGCAGCGCGACGACGGCAGCCGCCGCAGCTGGAGCTACGATCCGGCCAGCCCGTGGAGCCCGCTGGCGGCGCTGGAGCAGGCGGGCGACAGCCGCTCGGCGGATATCTACTGGTATCACACCGATCTGAACAGCGCGCCGCTGGAAGTGACCGACGCGGCGGGCAACCTGTGCTGGTCTGGGCAATACGACACCTTCGGCAAGCTGCAGGGCCAGACGGTGGCCGGCGCGGCGAAGCGGCAGGGTGCGCAATACCAGCAGCCGCTGCGCTACGCCGGGCAATATCAGGACGACGAAAGCGGCCTGCACTACAACCTGTTCCGCTACTACGAGCCCGAGGTGGGGCGTTTCACCACGCAGGATCCGATAGGACTGCGTGGCGGGTTGAACCTGTATCAGTATGCGCCGAACCCGCTGATGTGGGTGGATCCGTTTGGGTTGACATGTAGCCATTCTGCTAAGAATCCTAAGCAGGCTCACGCTGCTATAAAGGATAAATGGGGACACGATATGACTCCTAAAGAAATGAAGGAGTTACATAAAACGGTAGACAATATCAAATTGAATAGGCCAGCTTATGCAAGGGATGGTATTGAATTTGAAAATAGTTATCGTATATCACCGAATAGCCAACGACTAGATACAGGTAGTGGGCCATATAGAGAATGGACAGTTAAGACCCCTGGTGTTGGTAATCGAGGTACAAGACGTATTGTTGTTGATAAAGCGACAGGGAAAGCTTACTACAGTCATGATCATTACGATTCCTTTATAGAAATAGATCTTTCAGGGTGGAAATGATGAAGTTTAAACGAGTAGTTGTTGATTTTTCAGAAATAAATACGGATGATGAATTTCATGATGAAATGAATAGGGTTTTTGGTTTTCCAGATTTTTATGGGAATAACTTCAACGCTTTTGTTGACTGTTTAAATAGTCTTAGATTTCCTGATGATGGGATGACTAGCATACACTTAGATAAGGATGAGTATTTGCTGATGAAAATCAATGGAATAAATTCGCTGCCTGACGATATTAGATATAATTTTTTATTGGCGGTAGAGGCTGTCAATAGGGGTGCTATCTCGTTTGGTGACGAAGCATTGATTCTATTACTTTTGGTTAAATGAAAAATGTACTAAAAAGGTGCTCGACTTTGAATTAATGGACGCTTTTTTAATAATTTAAATAGAGCGTTCTTTAGAGGTGAGTTGGCATGTCAGACCATTGCGACGCTCTGTTTAGCCGCAACCGCACACTCATTTTTTTCGGGTTTTCATTGGAAGCAATGAATTCACTAAATCAAGGTTTTTTGTGCTGAGTGTTGTCTATCGGTGGCTAATGAGTAACTTTTTTATAATGGTCTGCTTTCAGATAATACCTGGTTTATATGAAAGAATTAAAATGTGAATAGATAATCTTCAGCTCTTTAAAAATAAAGAATCATAGAAAATTAATATTCCAAGTATTTATTGTAGAGCAGGCAGTCTGCTGTAACACCGTGAGCCCAATCAGGGAAAACCCTGGTGTACGATCTGGCGGATAACCTGCTGGGCGAACGCAGCCCGCAGAACGACATCGACGCGCACCTGCCGCTGGCGCCGATTGCCGACAACCGCCTGACGCACTGGCAAAAACTGTTTTACCGTTACGACGCCTGGGGCAGCCTGATCAGCCGGCGCAACGGCCTGTACGAACAGCACTACCGCTACGACGCCGACAACCGGCAGGTGCAGGCGCACGGTCGCGGCCCGCAGGGCGAATTCGAGGCGCAGTATCATTACGACGCGCTGGGCCGCCGCAGCCGCAAGGCGGTGCGCTACAAGGGCAGAACCGAACAGACGACCCGTTTCCTGTGGCAGGGCTACCGGTTGCTGCAGGAGCAGCGCGACGACGGCAGCCGCCGCAGCTGGAGCTACGATCCGGCCAGCCCGTGGAGCCCGCTGGCGGCGCTGGAGCAGGCGGGCGACAGCCGCTCGGCGGATATTTACTGGTATCACACCGATCTGAACAGCGCGCCGCTGGAGGTGACCGACGCGGCGGGCAACCTGTGCTGGTCCGGGCAATACGACACCTTCGGCAAGCTGCAGGGCCAGACGGTGGCCGGCGCGGCGAAGCGGCAGGGCGCGAAATATCAGCAACCGCTGCGCTACGCCGGGCAATATCAGGACGACGAAAGCGGCCTGCACTACAACCTGTTCCGTTACTACGAACCCGAGGTGGGGCGTTTCACCACGCAGGATCCGATAGGGCTGCGCGGCGGGTTGAACCTGTATCAGTATGCGCCGAACCCGCTGATGTGGATGGACCCGTATGGGTTGACTGAGGTTACTGTTGGTCGCTGGATGGGACCGGCAGAATATGAAAAAAAGGTTTCCACAGGTAAGGTTGTGCAAAGCACAACGGGAACTTCAACATGCTCAAAAAAATAAGTGATTGTATCTTATCCAATAGCCATTATGAAGTTAAGTACAATGCTAATGATTTTACAGATAGTCTGGTTGTTGATATAGATGACGATACGAAGATTGCGCGTTTTACGGTGTGGGATGATGCATCTTGTATGTTGGAGATCATTGATGTTGAAACCGGGAACTATATAATTAATGAACGAAGAGAATTATCAGACGAGGAAACTGTAATAGAAGCATTTAAAGAGTTTGTATCGTTGCTTAGAACTTAGTTATAAAGATTATTGATCTGATTTTGATATACTAATTTTAAATGCTCGGCTTTATGCACTGATGGACTTTTAAATAACGATGCGGAGAGCCCGCTGGCGGCGTTGGAGCAGGCGGGTGACAGCCGCTCGGCGGATATTTACTGGTATCAAACCGATCTGAATAGCGCGCCGCTGGAGGTAACCAACGCGGCGAAGCGACAGGGCGCGCAATACCAGAAGCCGCTGTGCTACGCCGGGCAATATCAGGACGACGAAAGCGGTCTGCACTACAGTTCAGCTACTACGAACCCGCGGATGTGGGTGGATCCGCTGGGATTGAGTAGCAGAAGAGACCAACTCCCAGGGGATAAAATGCTTCTGAAAAGTGCGGTATTGAAATTAACCGATATGACGACTAGCTTGTCTGGAATATACAGCGCAATGTCTTTCTTAGTTATCATTTAAGTAGAGAGTGAGCTAAAGATGAAGGTGCAAGCAATAAAGACTAAGTATGGGATCATTCAAGGGCGAGATGCCTTGATTATCTCTGAACATGAAGTGAGTCTTTCTCCTTTCACATTTAAAATTAAAGCGTTGCTTTCGTCATCGGCATGCGAGTTAGAGGTTTTGAATGAGGCTGATGTGAAAATAGAGTTCTTTTTTAGTGATATAGAAAGGATGTCTATCTATAAAGTCGATGACTATCCTTATGAGAAGTATTCAGAGTCAAGCTTTGACCTGCTGGAGGAATACAGTTCAGGAAAAGCAAGGGTTGCGTTAAGTACCTATGATCATGTTTTCGATGTTACAGGTAGTTTTAAAATATTGTATGAATAATGGCGGCATTTTGTGCCGCAGAAAAAGTTCGAAACGGTAGGAGGCATACTAAATATCCAATGTGCCGTTAATCAGGGTGCAGCACTGCCCGCCGATCCAGGGCTCGCCGTCAATAAAGCGCACGCTCACGCGGCCATCTCGCTTCAGTTGGGTGCCCTGGCGCACCAGATAGCCATGCGCGGTCCAATCGCCGTCGGGGAAGCGGTTGGCCTTCAGTAAGCGCGCCAGGCAGGCGTTGGCGCTGCCCGTTACCGGATCTTCGATCAAGGCGCCGCATTCCACCATAAATGCGCGCATTTCGTAATCTGCCGGTTCGGCCGCAGAACAGGCGCCATAAATCACTACGCCATCCACATCACAGGCGGTTTGCAACTGTTCGATCATAGCCTGATCCGGCATCACCGCCAGGCAAGATTGCGCATCCGGCAGGCGCATCATCAGCCAGCGGATGCCCATGTCGACAATAACCGGCAGGGTATCGGCTTCAATCACCGCCGGCTGTAAAGCGGCCATCAGCCGTTCTGTTTCCTCAACCGCCATCGCGCGAAAACTGACTTCGGGCGCGGCGAACGCCAATGCGCCTTCCGGCAGGATATTGATCGCCACCAGGCCGACGCCGCATTCCTGCATCACCGTTCCGGGGCGTTTAGGCGCCAATCCGGCTTCCAGCAGGGCGTGTGCGGTGCCCAGCGTCGGGTGGCCGGCGAAGGGCAGCTCTTTTTCGGTAGTGAAGATGCGCACCTTATAATCCGCCGCCGGGTGCGTCGGTTTAAGCACAAAGGTGGTTTCCGAAAGGTTGGTCCAACGGGCCAATGCCAGCATCTGCGCGTCGTTCAGCCCTTCGGCTTCCAGCACCACCGCCACAGGATTGCCGAGCAGCGGCGTGGCGGTGAAAACGTCCACCTGTTTGTAGGCGCGGGGTGTCACATCATCGCTTCTGAGCATTGGCCATCATCCGTTATCAACAAAACCTGATGATAACGATATTCGCCAATGGCTTCAAAGGGTTGAATTTTGTTTTGGCATTCCAGCCCGTCGCCACCTCAGCCCCGGCTTGGCGAACATCACCAGGTTGCCCAGCAGAATCAGGCACAGCCCCAGCACGGCGTTGAAGTGCCACTGGTAGCCTTCGTAGATCGTCGAGATGGTCAGCGCCACCAGCGGGAACAGCAGGGTGCTGTAAGCCGCCGCGCCGGCGCCGATGCGGCCGAGCAGGCTGAAGTAGGCGGCGAAGGCGATCACCGATCCGAAGACAGCCAGGTACAGCAGGGAGCCGATATAGCGGCTGCTGAATTCGATCTGGAACGATGCGCCTTGCGCCAGGGCGATCAGCGCCATCAGCATCGCGCCGTAGGTCATGGCGTAGGTGTTGGTGGAAAAGATATCCAGCCCGCGGCGCTGATGACGCGCGCTGATCATATTGCCCAGCGAGAAGCCGTAGGTGCCGAGCGCGCTCAGACCGATGCCTTTGAGCAGCTCCGGCGCCATGCGGGTGGCGGCCAGGTCTTGCCAGAACAGCGCCACGATGCCGGTCAACCCCAGCAGCGCCGCCGGCAGCAGGTTGGGGCTGGGGCGCTGGCGGAAAAACAGCAGGCTGTTGAGGGCATTGAACAGCACCGCCATCGAGAAGATCACCGATTCCAGCCCGCTGCTGATATAAGCCGCCGCGTGGTAAAAGCAGAAGAAGTTGAAACCGAACACGCAGCAGCCCTGCAACACGCAGAACAAATGATCGCGCGGGGCGATGCGGCGCAGACGCCGCAGCAACACCAAGACGACGAACATCACCGCGGCGGAAATGGCGAAGCGGTAAGCGATCGAGACGGGAATGGCCACCGGCCCTTCCTGTTGCAGGGTGATCGCAATCCAGGTGGTGCCCCAAATCAGCACCACGGCGAGGTACAACAGCGCATTCATTCTATTTGTTACTCCGAAAAAACCGATGGCGCAGTATCCGCTTTGGCGCGCGGCGGCGCTTGCAGCGCTTTGCGCTCAGTTGCATATTCTTGCGCTTTTTTTGCCAAAAGCGCGGGGCGGCGGCTGGTATGCGGCGGCGCCACTCTTTACACTGTCGGCATGTCGAACAACGGGGCCGGCGATGTCCAACTATCAGGCGTTTGAAACACTGCGTGAGCATAAAGCGCGGTTGCACGGCCGCGTGCTGCTGGGCACCGGCGTGGAGCTGGCGGCCTGGTCCAACTGTAACGATCGCGTCACGCAGGAGAGCGCCGACCACCATACCCTGAGCCTGTACGTCGCCGATGGCTATGAGTGCTACCAGCAGGTGCCGGGCGGCTGGCGCAACGGCGGCGGGCCGGATCGGTTCTGCATCATGCCGCGCCAGTATGCATCTACCTGGGATGTGCGCAGCGATCTGTCGTTCGTGCATCTGTATTGCACCGACGGGCATTTGCGCCGGCTGGCGGAGCAAACCTGGGATCGCAGCCCGGCGGCGATCAACGTAGAGCCGCGCAGCTTTGGCGAAGATCCGCAAATTACGCTGCTGTATCGCCAGTTTTTGCTTAACTGCGACTGGCGTGACAGCGCCAATCTGCTGGCGCTCAGCAGCGCGTCGAACCTGCTGATGTCGCACCTGATCCAACGCTACAGCCAGCTGCAGTGGACGCTGCCGCAGGCGCGCGGCGGCCTGGCCCCCGCGGTAGCCAGGCGGGTGCGGGAATATATCGCAAGCCATCTCGATCGGCCGCTGCTGCTGGCCGATCTGGCGGCGCAGGCCGGATTGAGCGAGTACCACTTCGCCCGCATGTTCAAGCACGCCACCGGCCTGGCGCCGCACCAGTTCGTGATGCGCGCGCGGCTGCAACGGGCGGAACAGCTGTTGCGGCATAGCCAACAGCCGATCACCGAGATCGCGCTGGCGTGCGGCTTCAGCTCCGCCAGCCATTTCAGCAACCGCTTCAAGGCGGCCTATGGATTTGCTCCGCTGCAGATGCGGCAGGGGCGCTAACCGGATGGGAGTGTAAGCATGGAACAACAATTTGCGGGCCTGGGCGTGTTGTTTGTCGCCGGATTCGGGCCCATCACGCGTGAGAGCGACGCGAGCAAGGCGTTTTATGTCGAGGCGCTGGGGCTGCCGCTCAAGCCGATGCCGGGCAACGAGAGCTATCTGCTGGCCGAGCAGGGTGCGCTGGACGGGGTGAAACACTTCGCCCTGTGGCCGCTGGCGCAGGCGGCGCAGTCCTGCTTTGGCGACGAGCGCTGGCCGGCGGATCTCGCGGCGCCGCAGGCGTGGATCGAATTTGACGTGGCCGACATGGCGATAGCCACCCAAGGGCTAATCGATCGCGGTTATCGGCTGCTGGTCGCCAACCGTGAAGAGCCGTGGGGGCAAAGCGTTACCCGGTTGCTCAGCCCGGAAGGATTGCTGGTTGGCGTCACCTATACGCCCTGGCTGCGTTAAACGCCGCGCCGTTCGCCGCCGTTCTCCCTGCGGCGGGCGGCTTAAGAACAAATTCGCATTAGCTTAAAGCTATCTGCGCTATAGACCTACCGAATCCCCGAGCTATCCCTCATCCTGAAAACAGTAATCCCGTTCATTGCGTAAAAACCAAGGGTCAGAACGCGCTATTGCCACGCCATTTCACGGCGATTTTTCACCCTCTTTTGGCGTCGTCAGGTGCCTGATGGGAATAGAGATTATTCTTATATTTCCGCTAACCGTTAAGAAATAATAATGATTCTCGTTTTCAACCACGGAAAGGAGAAGGAACGATGAAAACAGTGAAGCGAACGGGTATCGCGCTGGCGATAGCCCTGACTTTCCCCCTGGCATTGCCTGCCGCTACGGCGGCGCAAACCTCCCTGACAAACAGTAAGGCGGCGACGATGACGGAAAAACACGGGCAGTTTATTGCGGTTGGTAAAGTGGTGCAGGTGACCTTTGGCGATTTCGCCTTCAAGCTGGATTTTACCGATGACAAGACCATGACCTTCACCGGCATCGGCGAGGCGTCGCAGGGCATCACCGATACCGTGCAGTACACCGCGGTGGAAATTCGGCCGAAGGTCTACATGGTCTACTGGCATGAGCCGCAGTCCGGTGACAACGTGACGCATATCGAGGACTTCGAGCGCGGCGAGGTGTACACCAACATCGCCGCCAAGGACGGCAGCTTCACCCATCTGAAAGGGCAGCTGAAAATTGTAGGTCACTCAGGAAACTAAGGAGCAGTTATGAAAAAGGCATTGATCACCTGTGCGATCGTCGGCGGCCTGCTGGCGAGTTACCCGGCGCTGTCAACGGATCAGGCGGCGTCTTACAAATCGGCCGGCAAGGGCGGTTATCATCATGCTCAGCAAAAGCTGAAGGTGGTGGAAGATCTGTACGCGGGCTTCTTCAACCGCCATGACATCGGCGTGGCGCGGAAGCTGATTGTGGAAAACTACAAGCAGCATAACCCGTTCGTCGGCGACGGCATCAAGCCGTTCCTCGATTTCTTCAGCCAGACCTTCAAAGACAACCCGCAGTACAGCGCTAAAATATACCGCAGCGCGGTCAACGGCGATCTGGTCTACGTTCACGTCAAATATCAAAATAACCCGCAGGATCGCGGCACTGCCAGCGTGGATATTTATCGGGTGAACGATCAGGGGAAAATCACCGAGCATTGGGACGTCAATCAGGATGTGCCGGAAAGATCGGCCAACGACAACACCATGTTCTGATGCAAAAGGGCCGCTGCGGCGGCCCTCTACGCGCCTGCAACACTTTATTTACTTACATAAATACCAAACGTTCATCGCGTCGAGTAGGCTACGGCCGCCTTTGGCAGTGGCGGCACGGTTGATGGGCGTCATTGTCCCGCCACTGCTTGAGGCGCTTCCCTCGCATTCCCCGCTATCCCGCGCGTTTAGGCTGCACTTTTTTGAACTGATGGCGCAGCTGCAGCGCATTGAACAGCACCAATACCGCCGTCACGGCGAACACCCAACGGAACCCCATCATCGCCGAAATGCCCGAACCCAGCAGCGGGCCGACCACGTTGCCCAGATACATAAATGACTGGTTATAGCCGAAGATGCGCCCGGTCACCTGATCGGAGGAATACTTCAGCAGCAGCGCCTGCACCGCCGGCATCAGCGCGCCATCGGCGAAGCCCAGCAGAAAACGCAGAATGCCCAGCTGCAGCGGCGTATTCACCCAGGCCATCACGGCGAACAGGCCGGTGGTGAACAGCAGCGCGGCGATCAGAATGCGCGCGGTGCCGATGCGATCGCCGAGCCGCCCGAGGCGCGGCGCGGAGATCAGCGCCGCGATGCCGGGCACGGCGGCGATCATGCCGCTGACGAAGGCGATATTGCTGACGTTGCCCGACAGTTCGCGAATGAACAGCGTCAGGATCGGGCTGATGGAGGAGTTGGCCAGCTGGATCATCAGGGTGCAAACGAACAGGGTGACGATCAGCGCCGGATAGGGCAGCGACCGGAATACCGCCTTGCCGCTCAGCTGATCCGCTTTTTTCACCGTGATGCGCCGCTCTTTAATCAGGAACAGCGTCACCAGGAAGCTGACGAACATCAGCCCGGAAGTGACGAAAAACACCACCCGCAACCCCAGATGGTCGGCCATCAGCCCGCCCAGCAGCGGCCCGGCGATCACGCCGGAGATCTGCCCGGTCGAGAGCGTGCCCAGCGCCCAGCCGCTTTTATCGCGCGGCGCCTGCGAGGCGACCAGCGCCATGGCGTTGGGAATATAGCCGGACGTCAGCCCCATCAGGGCGCGCAGCGCGAACAGCTGCCACACGTTGGTGGCCAGCCCCTGCAGCGCGATGACGATCGCCATGCCCAGCGAAGCGCGCAGCAGCATCAGCTTACGGCCTTTACGGTCGGCCAGGCTGCCCCACAGCGGCGACACCACCGCCGAGACCAAAAAGGTGCCGCTGAATACCAGCCCGGACCACAGGCTGAGGGATTGATGATCGCTGACGCCGAGTTGTTCGACGTACAGCGGCAGAAAAGGGAGGATTTGGCTCATCGCCAGCCCGGTGAAGAAACACCCGAGCCAGACCGAGATCAGATTGACTTTCCACGCTTCCATCGGCTTATCGTACCACGTTGAATGAGGAGGGATTTGTTAAGCAAAATAATAATAACACTGCAAATTAGTCAGCGAGGGGGCAAATGCGTGAGCAAACGTAACCCTGCCGGCTGCAGTGTCTTTTTGCTATATATTAATAGCTATATTATCATAGATAAATGGGTTAAGCCAGAAGTGCGCGGTGGCCGAACGGGGCGCCATTGACTGCGCGATCCGGCGATGTGAAAGTAGGGACAAACTGAACGTTATCGACTGATGCCAATGAAAAAAGATCATCCTGAAGACGTGACGCTGCTGCGCACGCAGTTAATGTCGCTGGTGCGCCGCATGCGGCGCGAGTCGCGCAGCGACGAAAAATCCTGGGCCCAGCTGATGCTGTTGGGGGCTATCGATCGCCATGGCGGCGAGGCGACGCCGTCGTTGCTGGCGGAGTCGGAGCGTATGCGCTCCTCAAACCTGGCGGCCGCGTTGCGCGAGCTGGAAGCCGAGGGGCTGCTGGTGCGCACGCCGGATGCCGAAGACAAACGCCGGGTGCGGGTGCGGCTGACGTCCGCCGGGCTGGGTTTGCTGCAGCAAAGCCGCGTCCGACGTGAGGCGTGGTTGCTGGCGGCGATGGAAAGCTGTCTGTCCGAGCGGGAGCAGGCGCTGTTGCTCGAAGCGGGGGCGCTGATGGCGCGGCTGGCGGCGGCGCCGTCTGCGGAAGCGGACTGATTGCAGGGGCGGCCTGAGTTGCCCCCTGCGGCGAGATTACGGCATCGGCCAATCGACCGGCATGGTGCTGACCACGTCCACGTAGCGATCCCAGGCCGATGACCAGAATTGGGCGAAGGCTTCGAGGGTGAAGTGAATGCCCATCAGGCCCATCACGAACCAGCAGGCGGTAAACAGGCCCAGGCTGCTGAACATGAACGCCATGCCATTGCGGCTGGTTTTACGGCAAACGACGTTTAACTGGCTGGCGAAGAACATCATCACGGCGCTCAGCAACTCCCAGCGCATCATGATTAAACCGGTGGCAATGGTACTCATCGAACTCGATCCTATGTAACAAAAAGCCGCATCCGGCAGGGCGCCGACAGGAAAATGCGGAGGAGAATAACGGTAATAGTGTGATAAGGATCACATTGTAGCATTGAGAGGAACGGCGGCTCAATGGGGCGCGCGGTGAAAAAATCGCCGCCGGTAACATTCCAATATGCTGAAACAGTTATGCCATTTCATTAGCAACCTTTTCATGGGGCGTCGCGCCCGATAACGCTATGCTTGCCGGCTTTTCAGTTCCCTGATTTTGCGGGGAAATGTGACGCAAAAGGTATCGGCTCCGCATGGCCCTGTTAAAAGAAAAAATTCGCGACCACTCCGCGGAAGAGATGCTGTTTATCCGCCGGGCGGCCGTGGCGCTGGCGCTGGTGGTGGTCTGTTTCGGCGCGCTGGTCGTCAACCTCTACCGGCTGCAAATTCGCCAGCACGGCTTTTACCAGACGCGCTCCAACCAGAATGACATCAAGATGTTGCCGATCGCCCCGAGCCGCGGGCTGATCTTCGATCGCAACGGCATTCCGCTGGTACGAAACGTGACACTGTATCGCATCGAGATCACGCCCAGCAAAATCACCGACATGGCCGCGCTGCTGCAGGCGTTGACGCCGATCGTCGATCTGACGCCGGAAGATATCAGCGCGTTTCGCGACGACATGCACCACAACAGCCGCTACAAGCCGATAACGCTAAAAGCGGGGCTGAACGACACCGAGGTGGCGCGTTTCGCCGTCAATCAATACCGTTTCGACGGGGTGACTATCGATACCTATCAGCAGCGCGAATATCCTTACGGCGCGCAGCTGGCGCACGTGCTGGGCTACGTGTCGAAGATCAACGACAGCGATCTCAAGCGCCTGGACAAGGCCGGGTTGAGCGAGAACTATGCCGCCGATCGCAACATCGGCAAACAGGGCATCGAGGCCTATTACGAGTCCGAGCTGCACGGCACCACCGGCTATCAGGAGGTGGAGGTGGATAACCACGGGCGGGTGATCCGCTTGCTGAAGGAGCAGCCGCCGCAGGCCGGCAAAAACATCTACCTGACGCTGGATCTGCCGCTGCAGCAGTACATCGAATCGGTGCTGAAGGGGCAACGCGCCGCGGTGGTGGTGGAAGATCCGCGCGACGGCGGCATTCTGGCGATGGTCTCCAGCCCCAGTTACGATCCCAATCCCTTCGTCAAAGGCATCGGCTATCAGGCCTATAAGGCGCTGCTCCGCAACCCGGATTTGCCGCTCATCAACCGCGTCACCCAGGGGCTGTACCCGCCGGCGTCGACGGTGAAGCCCTACATGGCGGTTTCGGCGCTGTTTGCCGGGGTGATCACGCCCACCACCACCTTTTTCGGCGCGCCGACCTGGACGCTGCCCGGCACCGAGCGGCGCTATCGCGACTGGCTGAAGACCGGTCACGGCATGCTCAACGTCACCAAAGCGATAGAAGAGTCCGCCGATACCTTCTTTTATCAGGTGGCGTATGAGATGGGCATCGATCGCATTCACCATTGGCTGAGCCAGTTTGGTTACGGCCAGTCGACCGGCATCGATCTGAACGAAGAGTACCGCGGCGTGCTGCCAAGCCGCGACTGGAAGCTGAAGGTGCACAAAAAAGTCTGGTATCAGGGGGATACGGTATCGGTCGGCATCGGCCAGGGATATTGGGTGGCGACGCCTATTCAGATGGTGAAAGCGCTGACTACGCTGATCAACAACGGTAAGGTGAAAACGCCGCACCTGCTGTATTCGCTGCAGCAGGGCAACCGGGTCACGCGTTATCAGCCGCCGACGCAGGCGCTGCAGATTGGCGATCCCCGTTCGCCTTACTGGGGCATTGTGCGCAACGGCATGTATGGCATGGCCAACCTGCCGAACGGCACCGGATACAAGCTGTTCCATACCGCGCCGTACCAGATTGCCGCTAAATCCGGCACCTCGCAGGTATTCAGCCTGAAGCAAAACCAAACTTACAACGCCAAAATGATTCCGGTGCGGCTGCGCGATCACATCTTTTATACGCTGTTCGCCCCCTACAAAAACCCCCGGGTGGCGATGGCGCTGATCCTGGAAAACGGCGGCGGCGACGGCGTGGTGGCGGGGCCGACCGCGCGCGCGATCCTCGACCACATTTTCGATCCGGCCAACGCGCCCCAGCCCGGCGACGCGGCGCAAACTAAACCGCAGTTAAACGACAGTGCGGATGTGCAACGGTGATGCGGTTTGTTTTTACTTTCTTACAAACTGCAATCTCCTGACCATTTCCGGCAAGGTAGACTGAAATAACACGATAAACCGAATAAAAACGCAGGGTTAACACAACAGTGGCGCCATCGACCAAAAAGAGCGGTAAAACCTATTCCACAGTTCGTTTCGGCTGGATTTGCGCCGGCATGCTGGTCTGTTTTTTTCTGTTGGCGTTCAGGGTCGGTTACCTGCAACTGCTGGAACACCAGCAGTTGGCGAACCAGGCAGATCAGCGCTCGATTCGCACCCAGGTAGTGCCGACCAACCGCGCCATGATCACCGATCGCAACAATGAGGCGCTGGCGGTCAGCGTGTCGTCGAAAGACATCGTGCTGGATCCGAAGCATATTCTCGATACCCAGACTGATACCGGCAACGAACGCTGGCAGAGCATGGCCAACGTGCTGAAGATCCCGCTGGCGGACGTGCAGCATCTGATCCAGAGCAACGCGCACAAACGCTTTGTCTACCTGGCGCGCAAGGTGGAGGACGACAACGCCGCTTATATCAGCAAACTGCACCTGACCGGCGTCAGCACCGAGCAGGATTTCAGCCGCTTCTATCCGATGGGCCAGGATGCGGCCGGCCTGATCGGCATCGTCGGCCAGGACAATCAGGGGCTGGAGGGCATCGAGCTGGGCTTCAACCCGTTGCTGCAGGGTAAAAACGGCCTGCGGGTCTACCAGAAGGACGGCAGCGGTGCGGTGATCGGCGTGATTAAAAGCGTGGATCCGGTTCCACCGCCGAATGTGACGCTCAGCATCGACAAATTTATCCAGTACGTGCTCTATGCGCAGATCCGCGACGGCGTGGTGGCTAACCAGGCCGACTCCGGCTGCGCGGTGCTGGTGAAAATCGACACCGGCGAAATCCTCGGCATGGCCAGCTACCCGTCGTTCAACCCGAACAACTATGGCAGCACGCCGGCGAAAGATATCCGCAACGTGTGCAGCAGCGACAGCTTCGAACCGGGTTCGACGGTGAAACCGGTCGTGGTGATGGTGGGGCTGGAACATAAGCTGATTCGGCCGGATACCGTGTTGGACACCACGCCGTATCGGGTGAACGGTCACCTGATTAAGGACGTCGGCCACTGGTCGAAGCTGACCATCACCGGCGTGCTGCAAAAATCGAGCGACATCGCGGTATCGCACATTGCGCTGGCGCTGCCGGCCACGGTGCTGCCGGCGGTCTACCGCAGCTTTGGCCTGGGGCGGCCGACCGAGCTTGGCATCGGCAACGAGAGCAGCGGCTACCTGCCGCAGCATCGCGAGCGCTGGGCCGATATCGAACGCGCCACGTTCTCCTTCGGCTATGGGCTGCGCGTGACGCCGCTGCAAATGGCGCGCGAGTATGCCGCGATCGGTTCCTTCGGCATTTATCGGCCGCTGTCGATCACTAAGGTGACGCCGCCGGTGATGGGGCAACGCATTTTGCCGGCCGATACGGTCAGGTCCGTGGTGCATATGATGGAAAGCGACGCCTTGCCGGGCGGCAGTGGGGTGAGCGCTGCGGTGCCCGGCTACCGTTTGGCGATCAAAACCGGTACCGCCGAGAAAATGGGCCCCAGCGGCAAATACGACGGCGGCTATATCAACTATACCGCCGGCGTGGCGCCGGCCAGCGATCCGCAGGTAGCGCTGGTGGTGATGGTCAACAACCCGAAAGCCGGCAAGCACTTCGGCGGCTCGGTAGCCGGGCCGGTGTTCGGCAAGATCATGGCCCAGGTGCTGGAGCACATGAATATCCTGCCGGATGCCCAGCCGCTCAATGTGGTGTCGTCGGTTAAAGGGTGAGGATTTAAGCGGGAAGTGAGTGGGTCAGAAAATGTCTGACCCACGCTTCAATACAACGAGTTTAACCTACGGCAGTATTTATTATGGATATGCCTTGAAATATTGATTGATATTCGACTTGAATGAATTTCTCTGTTTCTAAAATAATATTTCTTATTTGGCGATTCGCAGAGAAGCTTATTTTCTCACCAAGACAATTCCCTCTTTCGTTCACGCCTTAACATGATTTCAACGCATTCCGAACCCGGCAACACCCGTCTATGGGGGCTGTAATCGTCGTGTCATCAATGCTCGTTAGACTCGCGGCATCCTGGTATTACCGACTAAAAATCATGAACATAAAACTGACACTTGGCCGCGGGGCAAAACCTGCGCCCGCGCTGCCGCGCGCGTTTGGCTTCGGCAAAAGCATGGGGTTATTAAGCGGCGTAATTTGCGTTATCGCGCTATTTTCTCTGCTGCAATTGTTTTCCACCGTATTTATTTCCAATATTCTGCGCGACGCCAAGATTAACCTGGTGACGGGCGACGCCTTGCATCGCCAGCAGGCGGCGATGGATCGCGCCAGGCTGTCGCTGCTGACGGCCAGCGATACCCTGAACCGTGCGGGCATTTACTATCTGCAGGATAAAGCCACCGGCTCCGACGGCAGCTGGCATAGCCTGCTGGATGAATCGCTGGCGGCGTTGCAGGCTTCAGAGCAGGCCTTCGCCCGGTTTGAGCGCCTGAGCGCGACGGCGCCCGAGGCCGCTGACGCCCTGAAAGGCAGTTATCGCCTGTTCTATGACGGTCTGAAGGAGCAGGCGCAAGGGCTGCAACGCAGCGACAGCATCGATGCGTTTTTCGCCGTGCCGATCCAGGCTTTTCAGGCGGATTTCAACGAGAAGTATCTCGCTTATCAGGCGCTGAACGAACGACGCGGCGATGACGTCAACGTGCGGCAATTGGCGGCGCTGGAGCAGGCCAAAACCTATGCGCTCGGCGCGCTCGCGGCGTTGGCGCTGATCGCCTTGGGCGTGTGGTTCGGCGTTGCTCGTTGGGTGATTGCACCGTTGCAAAGGGCGATCGCCCATCTCAACGTGCTGGCCGCCGGCGACCTTTCGCGGCCGTTGCCGCCTGAACGGGCGGTTAACCGCGAAATGCGTCAGTTGCAAACCAGCATTGGCCACATGCAAAACGGCCTGCAGCGGCTGGTGAGTGAGGTGCGCGATGCGGCGAGCGGGATCCTGAACGGCGTCGGGCGGCTGGCGGACGGCAATCGACAGTTGACGGCGCAGTCGGCGAAGCAGGACGGCGAATTGCAGTTGGCGACCGAGCACGTGCAGCAGTTGGCGGCGCGGGTGGAAGAAAACGGCCAATACGCGCAGCTGGCCAATCAACGCACCGAACAGGCCAGGCAGTGCGCCGGCGCCGGTGAAAAGATGATGCAAACCGTCAACGTCTCGATGCAAGGGATCGTCAACCAATCGGCCGAGATGCGCGGCATTGTGGCGCTGATCGACAGTGTGGCGTTTCAGACCAATATTCTGGCGCTGAATGCGGCGATCGAGGCCGCGCACGCCGGCGTTCACGGCCGCGGTTTCGCCATTGTCGCTAAAGAAGTGGGCCTGCTGGCGCAGAAGAGCAGCCATTCTACGCGCGATATTCAGCAGCTGATCAACCGCTCGTTGCAGCAAATCGATCAGGGGTCGCAAGCGGTGGATCTGCTGGCGGGCAATTTGCGTCAAATTATTGATCTGGTGAACACGTTTAGCGCACTGATGGGGGAGATCTCGCTGGCGTCGCTCAATCAGGGGGAGAGCATTCAGGACGTGACGGCGCGCATCGCCGGGCTGAATCAGGTGGCGCGGCAAACCGGCGCCGTGGTGAACGCGGTGACCGAGGCTTCGCAGTTGCTGCAGGGCGAATCGGAACGATTGGAAAAAGCGATGGCGCGTTTCAGGCTGCCGGCGCAATAAATAACCCTGGCGCAGGTTAATGAATAATAAAGCCACGCTTAACGTTATTTATTTAGGTTCGCTCCCTGAGGAATTTCAGCGGAGTAAATAAAGCAGGCCGGCGCGTGTGGATTAAAAAAGCGTCGGCCTGCGGAGGTTATTTTTGGCGGGAGAATTAACGGCTGGTCTGGTGGCCGATGATGCCGCCCAGCGCTGCGCCGCCGAGGGTGCCCAGCGTGCTGCCGTCGGTCAATACCGCGCCGCCCACGGCGCCGACGCCCGCACCGATCGCCGTGTTGCGATCGCGATTGGACATATGCCCACATGCGGTAACGGAAAGCGTCGCCATTACCACCACCAACACACCCGCGGCACGTTTAATATTCATAATGAGTTCCTGGTAAATTGGCTAATTAATGGATTAAAAATAATCCGATTAACTCGCCGGTAGAAGTTGGGATGAATGTATTCCTCCGAAAGAAAATCGAACAGGTAAAAATTCTTAATTTTGGCGCGGTGAAAAGCGATCGCTCGCCGAATGTGCGGCCGTCGGCAAAACCGTTCGGCTATACTGGGAAGACGCCTCATGAGGGGCGGGGCGCACACGCTGGAGGCCGCCATGTCCGAGCTCGTTTCCGCATCCGGCAAACCGGTGAAAATTCCCGGCCCGGACCATCCGATTACGCTGACCCGCCATCCGACGCGGGTCGTGGTGCGCGGCGCCGGCCAAATCCTGGCCGACAGCCGCCATGTGCTCATCTTGCAGGAAGCCAACTATCCGCCGGTGTTTTACTTTCCGCGTGAGGATGTGAATATGCGGCTGCTGCATAAAAGCACGCACGTGAGCTACTGCCCTTATAAGGGCGACTGCAGTTATTTCTCCCTCACGCTGAACGGCCCGCAGGGGGACAATGCGGCCTGGAGCTATGAAATGCCTTACAACGCCGTGGTGGCGATCAAGGATCATCTGGCATTTTATCCCGACAAAGTCACGGCGATCCGTACCGAAGCCTGAGCCGCCGCCGCCTTCGGGCGGGGGCAGGTTGACATTCCACTTATCCCTACTCATTATGTGTATTACCGGAAATTGATACGCTTTCCTTATGTTTCAATCCGACATAAGCGAAACTCTGAGCAGGTGCCAAGGTGTCTACCTCTACGCGATTTGCCGTTGCCATCCATATTCTGACCAACATCACGCTGTGTCGCGGCCAGACGGTGCGTTCCGAAGATATCGCCCGCAGCGTCAACACCAATCCGACGGTGGTGCGGCGCATTCTCGGGGCGTTGGCGGAGGCGGGGCTGACCTATTCGCAGATGGGGCAAGGCGGCGGGGCGCTGTTGGCGCGGCCGGCGGAAGCGATTTCTTTGCTGGACGTGTATCGCGCGGTGGAGGATCAACCTTATTTCACGCTGCATCGCACCCGGCCTAACGAGGCGTGCTATATCGGCCACGCCATTACCCCGGTGCTGGAGCAAGAGTTTGCGCGCGTCGGCCACGCGCTGGAAGCCAGCCTGGCACAGACCAGCATCGCCGAAATGGCCGGGCAGGTTGAGCTGCGCGCCGGCTATCCCTTCGTCCCTTGTTCACCGCAATATCAAGCAGATACGCAATAAAAAATCACGCCAAACCCCGTTCCGCGCAGAGCATTTTTTGCATTGCGTTAATGTAATTGTGTAAGTTACATTAGCTCGCATCAAGTGTGATGTAGCTCACGTTTTAGACTGCCTCCCCACGATAATCGACCGTTTGGCCGGAAACCTTTTCTTCCGGCGCAGATTCGCTGTGCTTATAAACCAGGAGAGAACGATGTTAGAAATGATTGAAAGCTTGGCCACCGTGGTGGTCCTGGTGCCGGTAATGGTGGCCGTCTTGCTCGGCGCGATTTACGGCCTGGGTGAAGTGTTCAACGTCTTTTCCGCTATCGGCCGCAAAAACGGCTGAATCTGTATGCTTGGGGGCTATCGGCCCCCGGCTATAACTCCCTTATTTCCCCCTTTCTCTCTATGAACGCGCCGTTGCGTCGATCATCGCCATCACCTGCCGGAACATCGCGCTTTCCGCATCGGCCAGCTCGTTGACCAGCGTAAAGTGATTGCAGTGGCGGTCGGCCAGCAGGTGGACGTCGAGACCGCGCGCCAGGCAGGCGTCATAATAGGCCTGCGTCTGGTTTTTGAACCCCTGGGTTTCGCGGTGGCCGACGTCGAGCAGGATCTGCGGCGCATGCGCTTTCGCCGGCAGCAAAAACAGCGGGCTGAGAGTTTGCGCCTGTTCGGGCGTCAGGTGCAGCCAGTCGTTGATGTAGATATCGCACAGCGGGCGCAGATCGTAGAGGCCGCTCAGCGCCAGCGCGCCTTTGATTGCATCGGGCGGCAGGCGATAGCGTTGCTGCCAGCCGTCGGCGATCAGCATGCCGCACAGGTGGCCGCCGGCCGAACTGCCGCTGACGAAAATGCGCGCCGGATCGATGCCGAACGGTGCCCCGTGATGATAAAGCCAGGCGATGGCGCTGCGCACCTCATGCACGATCTCCGCCAGCGTCGCTTCCGGCGCCAGCGTATATTCCAGCGTGGCGACCGCCACACCGCGGCGGGCGAACGCGGCGGCCATCGAGCAGGCTTCCTCTTTGCGCTGTGAATGCCAGTAGCCGCCATGAATAAAGATCAGCAGCGGTGCGGGCTGTGCGCTGGCCGGGAACAGATCGAGACGCTCGGCGGCGCTCATGCCGTAGCGCAGATCGTAAATGCCCGGCGTCTGCGCTTTGGCGCGCTGCGCCAGCGCGGCATAGTCCGCCATGCAGGCGTCAAAATCCTCCACCGAAGCGCGGGCGTTGTATTGCGCGGCGCGGGCGCTCAGGTCTTCAAACGTCAGATCGATGTTCATGCGTTTCTCCGGATTGTTATGCGTTATGTCTTCATCATCGTCCCGCAGGGGAAAAGATGTTTGATCTCCGGTGCGCACAATTGCGGCTTCTCCAATGCTGTTATCTGCTGTATATTGCTGTTTTATGCTTTTTTAATGCGGAATAATCCCATGCACAAAGCGGCACGACAGCGCCATTTACTGGATTTGCTCAGCGAACGCGGGCAGGCGGCGGTGGCGGAATTGGCCAGCGCCATCGGTGTTTCGGTCGATACCGTGCGCCGCGACTTGGCCGATCTCGAGCGGCAGGGGTTGGCGCAGAAACATCACGGCGGCGCGATAGCGCTCGAACCGTCCGGCATGCCGCGCCAGGCGCGCGCGGCGCTGTTGCCGCAGGTCAAGCAGCGGCTCGGCCGCGCGGTGGCCGCACAGATCCCGCCCGGCAGCACCCTGATGCTGGATGCGGGCAGTACGCTGTTGGCGGTGGCGCAAGCGTTGCGCGGCCCGGCGACGGTGATCACCGCCTCGCTGGATATCGCGCAGTGCCTGAGCGATAAGCCGGAGATCCAACTGATCCTGCTCGGCGGCCAGTGGGACGCGCGCCAACGGCTGTTCGCCGGCAGCGCGACGCTGGCGTTGCTGGAACGCTACCGCGCGGACATCGCTTTGCTGGGCGCCTGTGCGGTGCATTCTCAGCTGGGGCTGAGCGCCGGCGAAGAGGCCGATGCAGAGGTCAAACGCGCCATGCTGGCCAACAGCGGCGAGCGCTGGCTGGTGGCCGACCATATGAAGCTGGATCGCTGCGAGCCGCATCACGTGGCGGATCTGGCGCAGATCCAACGCCTGTTTACCGATCGCCCGTGGGATAACCTGGACGAGCAATCAATGATTGAACTTTGTGTCGTCGCCGACGACCGCTAGAGGAGAACACTGATGAACGATAACGCTCAACCGTTGCAGGTGGCGCTGATTGGTTACGGCTTTGTCGGCAAGGCGTTTCATGCGCCGCTGATTAACGCGGTGCCGGGTCTGGCGCTGAGCGTGGTGGCTTCGCGCGATGCCGCCAAAGTCCATGCCGATCTGCCGCACGTGCGCGTGATCGCCGACCCGCTGGAGGCGATCCGCTTGCCGGAAGTGGACCTGGTGGTGATTGCTTCGCCGAACGCCACCCATGCGCCGCTGGCGCTGGCTGCGCTGGAAGCGGGCAAGCACGTGGTGGTGGATAAGCCGTTTACGCTGGATTTGGCGCAGGCGCGCACGCTGATTGCGGCGGCGGAGAAGCACGGCCGTCTGCTGTCGGTATTCCAGAATCGCCGCTGGGACAGCGATTTCCTGGGCGTGAAGCAGGTGATCGAGCAGGGACTGATCGGCAAGGTGACGCACTTTGAGTCGCACATCGATCGTTACCGCCCAGAAGTGCGGGTGCGCTGGCGCGAGCAGAATCTGCCGGGCAGCGGGCTGTGGTTCGATCTGGGGCCGCACATGGTCGATCAGGCGCTGCAGCTGTTCGGTTTGCCGCACAGCGTGCAGGCCAACATCGCCACGCTGCGCGCCAATGCGCAGATCAATGACTGGGCGCATGTGGTGCTGAACTACCCGACGCACCGCGTGATTTTGCATGGCAGCATGCTGGTGGCGGGCGGCGTGTCGCGCTTTACCGTGCACGGCGATAAAGGCAGCGTGGTCAAAGCGCGCGCCGACGGGCAGGAGAGCCAACTGCTGACCGGCGTAACGCCGGGTTCGGCTGAGTGGGGTAAAGACGACGACGCGATGAGCTTGTTTATCGGCACGGAACCGGTGCGTACGTTGCCGACGCCGGATGGCGATCAGCGCCAATATTACGTCCAGGTGCGTGACGCGCTGCGCGGCGCCGGCGCCAACCCGGTCACCGCATCGCAGGCGTTGGCGGTGATGGCGGTGCTGGAAGCGGCCACGCTGGCGGCGGAAACCGGCGTAACCCAAACGCTGCCGCTCACCGAGGCGGAGATCGCCGCCTGGTAACGCATCGCGCCAGATAAGGCGTCAGATGCATTGATACAGTGCATCGCATGCGTCTTCCGCCATCCCAGCCCCTGACATAGGCTAAGCCTCAGTCTATGTCAGGAGTGCTTATCATGTTATCCCATCCTTCGCCGCAGGGCGTCCGCGGCATACTGGCCGCACTTTCTCTGTGTATGCTGCTGTCATCGCTCGGCATCAGCATCGCCAACGTCGGGCTGCCGGTGCTCGCCAACGCATTCCATGCCTCGTTCCAGGCAGTGCAGTGGGTGCTGCTCTGCTATTTGTTGGCCGTCACCACCTGCATCATCGGCATCGGCCGCTTGGGCGACAGCCTCAATCGTCGCCGCCTGCTGCTGGCGGGCATCACGCTGTTTACCGCCGCTTCGCTGGCTTGTGCGTTGGCTCCGCAGCTGTGGCTGCTGCTGGCGGCGCGCCTGGCGCAGGGGCTGGGGGGCGCAGTCATGATGTCAATCACCATGGCGCTGGCGGGCGAGGCGCTGGGCACGGAAAAGATCGGCCGCGCGATGGGGCTGCTCGGCACTATGTCGGCCGTGGGCACCGCGCTGGGGCCGTCGTTGGGCGGCGCGCTGATCGCCGGCTTCGGCTGGCGAACGATATTCCTGATCAACCTGCCGCTGGGGCTGCTGGCGCTGTGGCTCGCCTGGCGATACTTGCCGAATGGGGCGCGGGCGGCGACGCGCCCTGAACCGTTCGACCGCGCCGGCACGCTGCTGCTGGGCGGCGCATTGCTTTGCTACTCGCTGGCGATGACTCTGGGACGCGGCGATTTCGGCGCGCTTAACCTGGCGTTGATGTTGGGCGCTCTGTTGGCGGCAGGGTTGTTTATCCGCGTGGAGCGCCGCGCCGTGTCGCCGCTGTTGGCGCCGACGATGTTCCGCCATCCGGCCCTGACGGCGGGGCTGGCGGCCAGCGCGTTGGTCATGACGGTGATGACCGTCACGCTGGTGGTCGGGCCGTTTTATCTGGCGCGCGCGCTGGGGTTAAGCGCCGCGCAGGTGGGGCTGGTGATGTCGGCAGGGCCGGCGGTGGCGATCCTGACCGGTATTCCGGCGGGTTATCTGGTGGATCGCTTTGGATCGCAACGCATCGCCCAGCTTGGGCTGGCGGCAGTGGCCGCCGGGGCGGGATTGCTGTCGCTGCTGGGCCGCTGGGGCGTACTCGGCTATGTCGCGCCGATCGCGCTGTTGACCGCCGGTTATGCGCTGTTTCAGGTGGCCAACAACACGGTGCTGATGAAGGATCTGTTTCCCGAACGACGCGGGTTGATCGCCGGCATGGTCAATCTGGCGCGCAATCTGGGGGCGATCACCGGCGCGTCGGCGATGGGGGCGCTGTTTTATCTGGCCTCGCAGCGGGTGGCGGGCGCCGCGGCGGCCGCGGCTTACGGCATGCGCGTCACCTACGGCGCGGCGGCGTTGCTGGCGTTGGCGGCATTGCTTATCGCCTTCGGCGGCCGCCGACTGGCGCTGCGTTATGACGCGCGCTGAACGGCGTAGCGTTCTTGCACGAAACCGTTGTCCGACTGGGTGACGGCGAGCAGACGCAGGCGCTGCTCAGGGGCATCGGCGCCGAACAAGGGAATGCCGCCGCCCAGCAGCAGCGGCACGCGCGTAATCGTCAATTCGTCGATCAACCCGGCCTGCAGGAAACGCTGCACGGTCTGGCCGCCGTCGATATACAGGTGACGGCAGCCGGCCTCGGCCAACCGCGCCACGACGCTGGCCGGTTCGCCGCTCATCCAGCGGACAGGCTCTGCGCCGTGCGGTGCGGATTGCGTCGACAGTACCACCACCGGCAGTTCTCCATAGGGCCATTCGGGAAAGGCGCGGACTTTTTCATAGGTATGGCGGCCCATCACCAGCGCGTCGATGTCGGCGATAAACGCTTCAAAACTCAGGCCATTGAGCAACGACACCGCGTACTCGGGCCGCAGCAGCCAATCGATGTCGCCGTCGGGGCCGGCAATGAATCCGTCTACGCTGGTGGCGATGTAAACCGAGCATTTCATCAGGCGAGATCTCCGCGGTAAACCACATGGACCTTGTTGCCGTCGGGATCGCGCAGGTAAGCGCCGAAATAGCCTTTGCCGTAGTGCGCGCGCTCGCCGGGTTCGCCTTCACTGCTGCCACCCGCCAGCAGGCCGGCGGCGTAGGCGCGTTTAACCGCCAGCTCGTCGGCGGCGAGAAAGGCCAACATGCTGCCGTTGCCGGCGCTGGCGGGCTGTCTGTCGAAGGGTTGGTAGGCATAAAACCGCGGCAGCGTTTGGCCCGGCATCACCCAGCAGCGGGCGGCGGGGCCGCCGTCCGGCGTCACTTCCCGCCGTTGTAAACCCAATGGCAACAAAATGGCGTCGTAGAACGCGGCGGCGGCGTCCAGATCGCTGACGCCGACGGTAATATGGCTGAACATGGCGCGTTTCCTTTCCCAAGAGAGAATAATGAACGGATAAAACAGTAGCAGCGATAGCGCAGGATGGACAGACCGCGGTGGAGGATTCGGATTAGGGACGCGCGCAGGGGGGCAAAGCGCGCTTCACGGTTTGTGGGGCGGGCCGCCTCAATTGCTCTCGACGCGAGGATTGGCGTGGGTCGGCTGGCTGGGATAATCCACCTGATGCTTGTGCAGATAATCGCGTATCAGCTGGCGCACCACCTGGGAAGGGGTGACGTCCTGCTGCAGGCACAGCTCTTCCAGGGCTTTCTTTTTGTCCGGGTCAATCAGCACCGTTAGCCGCGCCGTTTTCTTTTCCATCAGGATCCTCCAGAGAATGATGACTGAATGATAATACCATGTGAGCGAAGCGGCCAGCCAGACCGCGCCGCCGCTCGTCTTTAGCGGAAATGCAGCCGCTCTATCTTGCGTGACAGGTAGCCGAGTTCGCAGTTGAACAGCTCGCCGCTGCCGGCGGCCAGCGTGCGCAGCGTGCTGAGCGGCAGCGACACCTGGGCCGGCGTAGCATAAATGATCACGTTGCCGCTGGGGGCGATGCAAAACAGCACGGTGGCGAATATCCGGTGCAGGCTGTGGTACAGCAGGCTGTTTTCGTCGGGCAGATCGTGGTAATTCAGCACCAGCCAGCCCCCGTCATTCAGCCGCGCGGCGCAGTTCTCCAGGAATGTCTGGGTGCCTTGCTGCGGATCCATGGCGAACGCCGAATAAAGATCGGAGAAAATCAGATCGTAACGCGTTTCGGCGGGCGGGCGCACGAAGTCCATGGCGTCGGCGGTGCGCAGGCTGATGGTGTCGGTGGCCGGCAGCGTAAAATAGCGGCGCGCGACCGCGATCACCGCGGCGCGCAGCTCGACGACCTCCAGGCGCATAGCCGGATCGAGCGCGTGCAGCGCACGCAGCAGGCTGCCGCCGCCTAACCCCAGGATCAACGCCGACGTCGGCGGCTGCCAGGCCACCGCCATCAGCATCGCTTTGATGTAGTTGTGGATCGGCTGCGCGGGGTTGCTGAGGCTCATCTTGCTTTGCTCGCAGATGCCGTCAAACCGCAGCGTGCGGTAGTCCTTGTGATCGGAAACGATGATTTCGCCCCAGGCGTCGGCTTCGCGAGCGATCACCTGGCCACGCGGGGAGAAATCGAGGGTTCTGAGTAAGCTGTCAACCAGAGACATGGTATTCGCAGGGCTCCTTTGGCAAGCGGCCTGTTTACTTACGGGCGCACATGAAATCGGCGGTGCAAATGCGCCGGCCATCGATGCTGGCACGGCCGGTGAAGCGGGCGATCGCGCCGCGCCGGCGTACAAAGGCGACCTCCATCAACACCTGGTCGCCGGGACGGGCGGCGCGATAAAACCGCGCCCGCTGAATGGAAGCGAAGTAGTAATGTTCCCCTTCGTTAAGCGCCCCGAGATAGTAATGCGCCAGCAGACCGGTGCTTTGCGCCAGCGCTTCCACCAACAGCACGCCAGGAAAACCGGCGAAGCGCGCATGGCCGCTCCAGAACGTCGGCTCATTGGCGGTGATGTTCTTGATGGCGCTCAGTCGCCCTTCGGCGATGCAGGTGCCGGCGGGCAGCACGCGATCGACCAACAGACAGGGATAGCGATGAGGCAGAATCGCCTGAATATCGTGGAATTGCAGGGGGTGACCATGTAATGGCATGGGGGAGCGTGATCCTGTCTGCGGCGAATCCGGCGCGATGGCCGGCGTTCGGTCCATAATGAGTGTAATGACATTATAATAAAATTATCATCAGATGTGCCAGATGAAAGACATGATGGCGGCGACGGTTGGGAAACAGCGAAGGAGGGGAAGACACCCGATCCTGACGATCGGGCGTGGCGGCGCGTTTAGTGCTTGGAGCGGGTCACCTTGTCCAAATAACCCATCACGAAGGCGGAGAGCACGAAGGTGAGGTGGATGATCACATACCACATCAGCTTGTTGTCTGGCACGTTCTTGGCGTCCATAAACACCCGCAGCAGATGGATGGACGAGATGGCGACGATAGACGCGGCGACTTTGTTTTTCAGCGAGGTGGCGTCCATTTTGCCCAGCCAGCTCAGCTTTTCTTTTCCTTCGGTGATATCCAACTGCGAGACGAAATTTTCGTACCCGGAGAACATCACCATCACCAGCAGCCCGCCGACCAGCGCCATGTCGACCAACGACAGCAGGGTCAGGATCAGATCGGCTTCAGCGACGGAGAAAATGTTGGGCAGGACGTGCAGGATCTCCTGAAAAAATTTGATAGACAGGGCGACCAGGGCCAGTGAAAGGCCGAAATAAACCGGCGCGAGCAGCCAGCGGGAGGCGTACATCGCGTTTTCTAGCAAGCGTTCCATCATAAAATTGTTTTGAATGCGTAGCAAAAAGGGCGCTCAGTATAGCGCAAGAGGCCTGGGTGAAATCAACCGCTTGCGCCAGTAGAGGGCGATATCAGGCCGCTACGCGTGCCGTTTTGCGCCCGCAGCGGATCCACAGCGCCACGGCCCCCGCCGCGGTTGCCAGCGCCACGACGCCCGGCCAGCCCGCGCTTGCCAGAATGCGGCTGCCGAGGGCGGCGCCGGTCGCCATGCCGATGAATACGCCGGTGAACAAGAGGGCGTTCAAGCGGCTGCGGGCCGCCGGATCAAGACCGTAGACGATGGTCTGGTGTGCGATCAGCGTCGCCTGGATGCCCAGATCAAATCCGACGGTGCTCAGCGCAATGAGCGCCAGCTGCGCCGGGAGCGGCAACAGCGGAAGCAGAAACATCAGGGCGAAGGCGGCCAGGACCAGTGCCGCGCCGATGCGGGTCACGGCGTCAGGGCCGTGCCGATCGGCCAGGCTTCCCGCCAACGGCGCCGCCAGCGCCCCCGCCGCCCCCGCCAGACCAAACGCGCCGGCCGCCGTGCTGCCGATCTGGTAGCGCTCCGCCAGCATCAACGCCAGCGTTGACCAGAAAGCGCTGAAGCCCAATGACAGAAAGCCTTGCGCCAGCGTTGCACGCTGCAGCTCGGGATACGCGGCCCACAGATGCCCCAGCGAGCGCAGCAGCACGGGGTAACTCAGCGCGTTATGGGGGCGAAGACGCGGCAACATGCGCCAGATAGCCAGCGTGATCGGCAAAACGCCCAGCGCCGCCAGCGCGTAAACGCTGCGCCAGCCGGCGAACTCGGCGAGCGCACCGCTGAACACGCGCGACAGCAGAATACCGGCCAATAGCCCGGTCATCACCGCGCCGACGGTTTTGCCGCGGCTGGCCTCCGGCGCCAGCGTGGCGGCGGCGGGGATAATGTCCTGGGCGACGGTGGCGGTCAGGCCTATCGCCAGGCTGCTGAGCAACAACAGCGGGAATGAGGCGGCAAACGCGCAAAACAGCAGCGTCAGCGTCAGCAGCGCGCCTTTGATCAGAATGATCCGCCGGCGATCGTACCGGTCGCCCAGCGGCGCCAACAGTAAAATGCCCAACGCATAACCCAACTGGGTCAGCGTCGGCACCATGCCGGCATCGGCGACGCCGGTGTGGAAATCGGCGCCCATCATGCCGAGCATGGGCTGGCTGTAATAGATTGAAGCGACGCTGAGGCCGGCGCCGGCGGCCAGCAGAAACACGACGTTGGTGGACGGGGCGCCGTTGGTGGCGGTGGTGCTCATGGCAAAGATCCCTGCAAAGTGAATGTGCGGCCATTTTTACCGCTTGCTTCATTCCGCTGTAGCCCCCTCGCAGGTAAAACTGTTATACACTTAACGTATGAATAAAATTAATTTACCCAACGGCGACCGCATAACTTTGCTGCATACGCTGGTGCGCATCGTCGAAAGCGGCAGCCTGTCGGCGGCGGCGCAGCAGCTGGGCACCTCACAACCGACGATCAGTCGGCGTCTGCAGGCGTTGGAGCAGCTGCTGGGCGCCAAACTGATCCAGCGGACGACTCACGCCCTCAAACTGACCGACGACGGCGAGCGCTGTTACCGCCAGGCGCGGGGGCTGATCGAGCAATGGCAAAGCCTGGAAGAAGGGCTGGGCGGCGCGCGCGACGAACCGGTCGGGGTGTTGCGCGTGCGGGCGCCGCACGCTTTCGGCCAGGATCAGCTGATCGGTCCGTTGGGCGAGTACTTGCGGCGCTACCCGCAAACTTACGTTGAGTGGACGCTGAACGATCATTCTCCGGACTTTATTCCCGAAGGCGTGGATTGCGCCATTCACGTCGGTGCGGTGACCGATCCGTCGGTCGTGGCGGTGTTGCTGGCGGAGGTGCCTCGCAGCACGGTAGCGTCACCGGCGCTGCTGACGAGCCGAGAGCCGGTTCGCTGTCTTGACGATTTGGCGCGGTTGCCGTGGCTGGCGTTGAACAGTTTTTATCGCAATGAAGTGGTGCTGACCCATGTTGAGCGCGGCGAGCAGGGGCGGTTCGATATCACGCCGAGGTTGAGCACCGACAGCCTGTACGCGGTACGCAAGGCGGCGCTGGAGGGGCTGGGCGTCGCGATTGTCTCCTCCTGGCTGGTGCGGGACGATGTGGCCGACGGGGCGCTGCAAACCGTGTTGCCGGCCTGGCGCGCCGCGCCGCTGCCTATCTACCTGCTGTATCCCTACGCCAGCTATTACCCGGCTCGCCTGCGCAAGTTCATGGAAATGATGAAAGAAGTGATGCCGCGCATTCTCGGCGCGCGGCCGCCGGCGGCGGGCTGACGCCGTTCAGTGCCGGGCTTTTTTGCCGTCGTTGTGGCCGAGGGAACGCTCGGGAAAGCTGTGATCGCGCAGCCGCTGCTTTAACTGCGCCGCATCGGGGAAGCCGCCGTCAATTTTGCGATCCCAAATCATCACGCCATCGACGCTGATTTGATACACCCCGCCGGTGCCCGGCATCAGGGTGACGGAGGCGAGATCGTCGCCGAAGGTATTGAGCAGCTCTTGCGCCATCCAGCCGGCGCGCAGCAACCAATTGCATTGTGAACAGTAGTGAATCGTAACGGCGGGGGCATTTTTCATCGTTGATCGACCGGTTAGTGGTGACGGCTTGCAATCAGCCTGATGGCTCGCAAGCGATGGTGGCTGTGTATCGCCAAATAGTCAAGCGCCTGCGGAAGCCGCGAGGCGCGGATAACGATGACGGTCGCTATGGCTTGCTTTTGGCAAACCATTCGACCCCGCGCAACATGCCCGCCCAGTAAAATTTGGGTAAAAACCAGGCCTTCAGCCACCATGCCATACGGCTGGGATGCGTGTTGTCGAACAGAGGAAAGGTGGGGAGCAATTTACTGTCGTAACCAAACTCCGCCAGAACAACCTTGCCTTTCTCTACCGTCAATGGGCAGGAGCCATAACCATCATACCGTGCCGCATCAGGGGCGCCGTTAAGCTGCGCCGCGATGTTCTCTGCCACCACCACCACCTGTTTGCGAGCCGCCGCCAGGGTTTTGGCATTTGGCGTGGCGCAACAGTCGCCAACCGCAAAAATCGTCTGCCACTGCTTATGCCGTAGGGTGAATTTATCCACGTCGCACCAACCTGACTCGTCAGACAACCCACTTTGTGAAATGAACGCCGGCGCAGATTGCGGCGGCACTACGTGCAGCATATCGAAGGGCAGTGTCACTTCGCGTTTGCCTTCTTCATCACCGTCCAGAGAAAAGGTCGCTTGCCGACGCTGCCCATCAACGCGAACTAAATTATGCCGGAAGTTGACCTGTGCGCGGTATTTTTTCAAGTAATCGGTCAGCGGAGGAACAAATTGCGGCACGCCGAATACCGCCGCGCCCGCCAGGCAAAAATTGACGTTAATATTATTAAGGACACCTTGTCGCCGCCAGTGATCGCATGAAAGGTATAAGGCTTTTTGCGGCGCGCCGGCGCATTTTATCGGAATTGGTGGTTGAGAAAATATCGCCTCGCCGCCTTGCATTTCACGAACCAGTTTCCAGGTGTATTCCGCAAGATCAAAACGATAATTAGAGGTGACGCCATTCATTCCCAACGTTTCTTCAAGACCCTCTATTTTATCCCAACGTAAAACGAGGCCGCAGGCAACAATAAGGAAGTCGTAGTTTATTTTCTGCCCTTGGCGGGTCTCGACATATTTTTGGCCGGGCTCCACTCTGACCACGCTATCCTGAATCCATGCGGTTCCTGGGGGGATGACGGCGCGCATGGAACGCCGCGTTTTATTGATATCAAAAAGCCCGCCGCCCACCAAGGTCCATGCCGGTTGATAATAATGACAGTCGCCAGGTTCAATTACCGTTATATCAATGCCTTTAACTCGCTTCCTTATGCTTGCCACGACGCTTATTCCAGATGAACCACCGCCAATAACAACAACTTTTTTCTGGGTGTTTATTTTTTCCGGTTTCATGCAGGCCTCCTTTCATAAGAAAGTAGGGGGTTAATGCCCAGATTAAAAGGAAATTCATAGAACTTATGGTTATATTGAAAATCACATATTCGATTTAGCTATATGTAATAGCTAAATGTAATAAGTTATTTGACAATCAATGCGAACTGATCGTTAATAAATGCCACAAACACCGTTCAGGAATTAACGCATTGGATTTTTTCCATTTTACTTTTTATACCCTGATGTTATTGGTGATAACCGGAGGAATAGTCGGATTTCTCTTGGCCCTGACAGGCGGAGGCGGCTCCATCGTTTGTGTGCCGCTGCTGCTGTATATGGTGCAAATCCCGGATACGCATTTGGTGATAGGCACCAGCGCCATGGCCGTCGCCGTCAGCGCGCTGCTCAACCTTTTTGCGCACGCCGCCAAAGGAAACGTCCGGTGGCGAACCGGCATTGTCGTGTCACTGGTCGCGGTGGTCGGGACGCTGGCAGGTTCACAGATGGGAAAAATCACGGACGGGCGCTATCTAACCCTGCCTTTCGCTTTGCTGATGCTGATTGTCGCCGGATTAACGCTGAAAAAAAATCACCGGGCCGGCAACGGGTTGGCTTCCCCGGATGCAACCTTTCATCCCGCCATCGTGTGGCCCAGCGTGTTGGCGCTCGGCGCGGTGGCCGGCTTTCTGGGTATCGGCGGCGGATTTTTAGTGGTGCCGGCGCTGCTCTGGTTTTTCCGCTTTTCGCTGCTTGAAGCGGTGGCCACCTCGCTGGTGGTGGTTTCTGCCATGGGTTTATCGACGAGCGCAAGCTATGCCTTGTCCGGCAAGGTGTCGCTCGTCATCACGTGCTGGCTGATCGTCGGCGGTGTTCTGGGGGGCGTCGTGGGGGTTGCGCTCACCGAGCGCCTGAAGAAACGCGAGGACATTATCCGTGTGCTCTACGCCGCCATGCTCTTGGTGCTGGCCCTTTATATGCTTTTTAAAAGCTTATAAGACAGAAGGAAAAAATATGCGCATCCGTACATACCATCATCAGCTCTCCTTTTCGGGGGCGCCCGCAGCGAGTGATTTCGCTACCCTGCATCAACAAGGCTACCGGCTTATTGTCAACAACCGGCCAGATGAAGAACCGGGGGAGCATCTATCCCATCAGCAAGAGAAAACGCTGGCTGAAGGCATGGGCATAGACTACGTCTATCTTCCTTACACGTTCGACACGCTGACCTGGGAGACCGTTTATACCTTCCATTACCTGTTGCGGCGAGGCAAGAAGACCCTGGCGCACTGCCGGAGCGGGGCGCGCTCAGCCTGCCTTGCTCTGCTGCATGCGCTGCGCGAAGGGCGGATCGATGAAGCGCGATTCCGCAGCCAATGCGAAGAATATGGCGCGGATGCCGATAAGGCGCTCAGCTGGTATCGCCGGCATCAGTCCGTTCAGTCTCATGCGCAAGTGCACGCATTTTATGAGCCGGAAAGCGGCAGCCTGCAGTATGTCGTCGCCGATCCCGAGGCGCGTCGCTGCGCCATCATCGACCCGGTACTGGATTTTGACCGCCGATCGGGCACGGTATCGCATCAGCAGGCGCACACCATTTTGAGCTTTATCCGGCAGCAAGGATGGGGCGTGGCCTGGGTGCTGGATACGCACCCGCATGCCGACCATTTTTCTGCCGCAACCTGGCTGGCGCAGAAAACCGGCGCCCTCAGCGGCATAGGCGAAAAAATCACCGCCGTGCAGGGGCTGTGGCAAGACATCTATAATTTGAAGGAACTGCCTCCCGCCGAGACCGTGTGGGATGCGCTGTTTGCGGATGGGGACGTCTTTTTTATCGGCAACCTGCGCGCTGAAGTCTTGCTGTCTCCTGGCCACACCCTGGCTTCCGTCACGTATCACATTGCCGATGCGGCGTTTATTCACGATACGTTTTTCATGCCTGACAGCGGCACCGCAAGGGCCGATTTCCCCGGCGGAAATGCGGAAGCCCTGTGGGATTCGTTGCAGCGGATCTTGAGCCTGCCAGCGGATACCCGCCTGTTTACCGGCCACGATTATCGCCCGGCGGGGCGTGAGGCCCGCTGGGAAAGCACCGTGCGAGAGCAGCGCGAGAACAACCCCTGGGTGGCCAACATGGATAAAGCCCAATTTATCGCGCAAAGGAAGCAGCGAGACGCCACGTTGCCGCATCCGGAATTGATGCTGATGGCGCTGCAGGTCAACATTCGCGGCGGCGTTCTGCCTGATTGCGAAGATGATGGGCGGCACTACCTCAAAATCCCTGTTAATAGCTTCAAGGGGTAAATCAAGCCAGAGAGGCGCGATCGTTCACGGCTGCCAATCTCAAGGCGATCGCGCCGTCTGTTAATGGTTTTTTATGAAATAATCAGACTGATTCATATTTAATTATTTGTTTTTACACAAAACACGCGGCGCTTGCCCTCGCCGAATACAGTCACTACATTAACAACTGTACTTCCCACACTGCTAAGGAAAACACCATGAAAGCTGCCGTAGTGACGAAAAACCATACCGTAGACATTCAGGATAAAGTGCTGCGCCCGCTGAAGCACGGCGAAGCGGCGTTGAAAATGGAGTGTTGCGGGGTGTGCCACACCGATTTGCACGTGAAAAACGGCGATTTCGGCGAGGTGCCGGGCATTACGTTGGGGCATGAGGGCATCGGCGTGGTCTCCGCCGTCGGTGAGGGCGTCACCTCGTTAAAAGTGGGTGACCGCGCCAGCGTCGCCTGGTTTTACCAGGGTTGCGGCCACTGCGAATACTGCGTCAGCGGCAACGAGACCCTGTGCCGCTCGGTGAAAAACGCCGGCTACAGCGTTGACGGCGGCATGGCGGAAGAGTGCATCGTGGTGGCGGACTACGCGGTGAAAGTGCCGGACGGGCTCGATTCTTTCGCCGCCAGCAGCATCACCTGCGCCGGCGTCACCACCTACAAGGCGGTGAAGATTTCCGATATCAAGCCGGGGCAGTGGATCGCCATCTATGGCCTGGGCGGGCTGGGCAACCTGGCGTTGCAGTACGCCAAGAACGTGTTTAACGCCAAAGTGATCGCCATCGACGTCAATGATGGCCAGCTGGAGTTCGCCAAACAGATCGGCGCCGATCTGACTATCAACTCCAAAACGCAAAACGCGGAGGAGATCATTCAGCAGCAAACCGGCGGCGCTCACGCGGCGGTGGTGACGGCGGTGGCGAAAGCCGCCTTCAACTCGGCGGTCAATGCGGTGCGCGCCGGCGGTAAAGTGGTGGCCGTGGGGCTGCCGCCGGAGAGTATGGATCTGAGCATTCCGCGCCTGGTGCTGGACGGCATTCAGGTGGTGGGTTCGCTGGTGGGCACGCGCGAAGATCTGAAAGAGGCGTTCCAGTTCGCCGCCGAAGGCAAAGTGACGCCGAAAGTGACCAAACGGCCATTGGGCGATATCAACGCCATCTTCGAGGAGATGAAGGCGGGCACCATTCGCGGTCGCATGGTGATCGATCTCGGCATGGCGAAGTAGGCCACGCGAAAAAAGAAGGCCACCTGCGGGTGGCCTTCTTGTTATCTCATTACGCCGGCTTCAGAACAGGCCCAGCGGTTTGGCGTCGTAGCTGACCAGCAGGTTTTTCACCTGCTGATAGTGCGACAGCGCCGCCTTGTGGGTCTCGCGCCCGATGCCGGAGTTTTTGTAGCCGCCGAACGCGGCGTGCGCAGGGTACAGGTGGTAGCAGTTGGTCCATACGCGGCCGGCCTTGATCGCACGTCCCATGCGGTAGGCGCGGTTGATGTCGCGGGTCCACAGCCCGGCGCCCAGCCCGAACTCGGTGTCGTTGGCCAGCGCCAGGGCTTCGGCCTCATCCTTGAAGGTGGTGACGCCAATCACCGGCCCGAAGATCTCCTCGCGGAAGAAACGCATGCTGTTGTCGCCGGTGATCAGCGTCGGCTGCAGGTAGAAACCGTTTTGCACTTCGTCGCCGCGCTGAGCGGGCTCGCCGCCCGCAACGATTTTGCCGCCCTCGTTTTTAGCGATGTCGATGTAGGACAGGATCTTGTCGTACTGCTGTTTTGACGCCTGGGCGCCGATCATGGTCTCGGTGTCGAAGGGATCGCCCTGGCGGATGGTGGCGATACGCGCCAGCACTTTCTCCATGAACTGCGGGTAGATGGACTCCTGGATCAGCGCGCGTGAAGGGCAGGTGCAAACCTCTCCCTGGTTGAAAAAGCCCAGCACCAACCCCTCAACCGCCTTGTCGATAAACGCCGGCTCCGCCTGCATGATGTCTTCAAAATAAATGTTCGGCGATTTGCCGCCCAGCTCGACGGTGCTGGGGATGATGTTCTCCGCCGCACAGGCGAGAATGTGGCGGCCGACCGGCGTGGAGCCGGTGAAGGCGATTTTTTCGATGCGTTTGCTGCGCGCCAGCGCTTCGCCGGCCTCGGCGCCGAAACCTTGCACCACGTTGAGCACCCCCGGCGGCAGCAGATCGCCGATCTCTTCCATCAGCACGCTGATGCCGAGCGGCGTCTGTTCCGCCGGTTTCAGCACCACGCAGTTACCGCCCGCCAGCGCCGGCGCCAGTTTCCAGGCGGCCATCAGCAGCGGGAAGTTCCACGGGATAATCTGGCCGACCACGCCCAGCGGTTCATAGATATGGTAGGCCACGGTATTTTGGTCGATCTCCGCCGCGGTGCCTTCCTGCGCGCGCAGGCAGCCGGCGAAGTAGCGGAAATGGTCGACCGCCAGCGGCAGATCGGCATTCAGGGTTTCGCGGATCGGTTTGCCGTTGTCCCAGGTTTCGGTCAGCGCCAGCATCTCCAGCCGCGACTCGATGCGATCGGCGATGGCCAACAGCACATTGGCGCGTTCCTGCACGCTGGTTTTACCCCAGGCGTCCGCCGCCGCATGCGCCGCGTCAAGCGCCAGCTCGATGTCTTTGGCGTCGGAACGCGGGAATTCGGCGATCGGCTGGCCGGTCACCGGCGAGGTGTTGGTGAAGTAGTTGCCGGATACCGGTTCGACAAATTTGCCGCCAATGTAGTTGCCATAGCGTTGACGGAACGAAACCAGCGAGCCAGGCAAACCGGGGTGAACATATTTCATGTGAAGCACCTCTCTGCAGATGATAACCGGCGCTATTGCGCTGCGCCTGTGAGTGCGGCCTGTCGCCGCAGCACAGAGAAGCACGCCCCGTGCCAGATTAGCGACGGACGTAGCGTTATTTAAAAAATGGCTATTTATTAAAACGTTAAGCACTGATGTGGGTAAGCCAATCGAGCGATGCCGCTGCCGCCGATGATTTTTTGTGTTCCGTGTCGCAACGCCTGATACACATCCATGATACATATTTGCAACACTTGCAGCCGGGGGAGAAACGCATGTTGCCTGACGATCGCTTGCTCACTGAGAGCGCCAGTTTGCTGACCCACCCGCTGGCGGAATCCTGGCAGCGCAGCCGCAGTTACGGCCTGACGCGCGCCGATCAACATATCCCGTTTATCAAAGCCGGTCTGCTCGAAGAACTGCGCAGCCGCAACGACTGGGTGCCGCAACGGGTACAGCCGCTGATCGAACAGTTGGGCGCGCAAATTACGCGTCAACCGGCCATCGTGGTGATCGCCGACGCCGACGGGCTGGTGTTGGAAACCCGTGGCAATCACGATTTTCTGCACAAGGCGTCGCGCTTTGCGCTGGCGCCGGGCAACCAGTGGGGAGAAGCGGAGCGGGGCACTAACGCCATCGGCACTGCGCTGGCGCTGGGCGCTTTCTGCGAAGTGCGCGGCGATCAGCATTTTCTCAACCAAAACGCCGGATTGAACTGCACCGCCGCGCCGATCTACCGGCCGGATGGCCATATTGCCGGCATACTGGATCTCTCTGCCCCGGCCCAGCGCCCGTATCCTGATGCGCAGCGTCTGATCATGCAGGCGGTGCGCCATATCGAACACCGCTGGGTCAGAAGCGCGATCGCCGATCGTCACTGGACGCTGCGCCTGCACGCCGACGCTGGGCGCCTGGGCAGCGCGCAGGAACTGCTGCTGGTGTTTCACGACGAAGTGCTGATCGCCGCCAATCGGCTGGCGATGGTCGAGTTCCAACTCTCGCCGGCCGCATTCGGCTCGCTTGAATTCGCTCAGCTGTTCCCCGATCTGTTGCGGCAACCCTCCGGCGCGCCGCGCCAGACGCTGGCCGGCAATCAACGGCACTATTATTCGCTGCTCGAGGCGCCCCAACGCCGCGTTAGCGCTCTGCGTTCGACGCCGCCGGCGGAACGGCACGACGAGCAGCATCAGAAAGCGTTGCGTATTCTCAACGCCGGCCTTTCTCTGTGCGTGACCGGCGAAACCGGCTGCGGCAAGGAGCACTTCAGCCGCCGCCTGTTTCAGGAAAGTCGCTGGCGCAACGGCAACTTTGTGGCGATCAACTGCGCGGCGCTGCCGGAACCGCTGATCGAGTCCGAACTGTTCGGCTATGCGCCGGGGGCGTTTACCGGTGCCAACCCCAAAGGCTATATCGGCAAGATCCGCGAGGCGGACGGCGGCGTGCTGTTCCTCGATGAAATCGGCGACATGCCGGCGGGCCTTCAAACGCGCCTGCTGCGGGTGTTGCAGGAGAAAACGGTCACGCCGCTCGGCAGCCGCAGCGCCTATGCGGTCGATTTCGCGCTGGTTTGCGCGACGCACCACGATCTGCATCGGCAGGTGCAAACGGGGGCGTTTCGCGAAGATTTATTGTATCGCATACAGGAATACAGCCTGCGCATCCCGCCGCTCAGAGAGCGGGCGCAATTGGAGGCGTTCATTCTGCAGCTGTGGCGGGAGCTGGGCGGCGAACGGCGCGACATTCGCCTGTTGCCGGAGGTGCTGGCGATGCTGGCGCGCTATCCGTGGCCCGGCAACGTGCGGCAATTGTTAAGTACGCTCAAGGTGCTGCTGGCGCTGGCGGACGATCGCGCGGTGATCACCCTGGACGATCTGCCGCAGTCGATCGCGGTACTGTCGCCGCGCCAGGCATGCGCCGACGCCGGCGGCGAGGATCTGCAGGCGGCGATCGACAGGGCGGGCGGCAATCTCAGCCGGGCGGCGAAGGCGCTCGGCGTTTCGCGCAGCACGCTGTACCGCAAGCTGGGGAGGCGAAGAGCGGCAGAGGAATGACGCTTATCGATTGACGGGCGATAAGGCCCCGCTGCGCGGGGCCTGTTTGTTGCTCTCTCAATCCCCCAGTCCCGGCGGGTTAATCTCGGAGTGGGCAATCTTCTCGTCGCTCTCCGCCCAGCGATCCAACACCTGCAGATAACTGCCGTTGGCGATGGCGCTGTTGAGCGAAGCCTGCACCGCGTCCACCAGGCCGTTGCCTTTCTTCAGCGTGACGGCGATGTTGGCGGTCTTCGGCCAGCCGCCGGGCACGATGCCCACCAGCCGGGTTTTACCGGTCAGCCGCGCCTGATAAGCGCCGGAGACGTTGGGCCCGAAGGTGGCGTCGGCGCGGCCGGACTGAATGGCCAGCGTGGAGGCGGCCTTATCGGTGACGTACACCGGCTGCAGCGGCGCTAATCCCTTGGCGCGGTTCTCCTTGTCCCAGGCCAGCAGTACCGCTTCCTGATTGGTGCCGGAATCGACGATGATCTTTTTACCGGCGATATCCGGCGCCGTTTTGATCTGGGTGATTTTACTGTCGGACTTGACGTAGAAGCCCAGCGTATCCTGCCGATAGGTGGCGAAATCGAATTTAGTCTTGCGTTCGTTGGTCACGGTGATGTTGTAAACCGCGGCGTCATATTTGCCGGAGGCCACCCCCAGCGGCCAGTCTTCCCACGACGTGGGCACCAGCCTGAGTTTCAGCCCCAAACCATCGGCCACCAGGCGCGCGATGTCCGCCTCGCTGCCGATCACCGTTTTATTGTCGCGGGCGTACAGGCCGAACGGCGGGCCGCTGCCCAGCAGGGAAATGGCCACCGTCAGCGTGCCGGGTTCCACGAACCGGAAGCCGGCGGGGATTTTGGCCACGGCTTCGGCGCTCTTCACCGTGTGGATCGGCGTTTCGTTGGCGACGAGATCCACGCCCGGTGCGGCGGCGGCGGAAAAACTCAGCAGCGCCGCAATCACTATCATCTTTTTGCTATATATCATTATGTTAATTACCTTCATTATTATGGATGTCACACGGTCGTTGCACTATCTCTAAAGGCTGCAGATCTGTGAACGAACAAAATCAACTAACCAATCTTGGAAAAATCATGAGGCGCCTCTGGCGGCGCTGAATCGATCGAGGATGAACCATGCCGTCGCGTTTCGCTACGTTGGGCCGCATACCGCGCGGCGTGTGGGTATTGGGTGGCGTGAGCCTGCTGATGGACGTTTCCTCGGAAATGATCCATAGCCTGTTGCCGCTGTTTATGGCGACGACGCTCGGCGCCAGCGTGATTGTCATCGGTCTGATCGAAGGGCTGGCGGAGGCGACGGCGTTGATCGTCAAGGTGTTCTCCGGCGTGCTCAGCGATTACCTCGGCAAACGTAAAGGGCTGGCGCTGCTGGGCTACGGGTTGGGCGCCATCAGCAAACCGTTTTTCGCCATCGCGTCGTCGTCCGGCATGGTGATGAGCGCGCGCCTGCTGGATCGCGTGGGCAAAGGCATTCGCGGGGCGCCGCGTGATGCCCTGGTGGCCGACGTGACGCCGCCGGAAATTCGCGGCGCGGCTTTCGGGCTGCGCCAGTCGCTGGATACCGTCGGCGCCTTTTTAGGGCCGCTGCTGGCCGTCGGTCTGATGCTGCTGTGGCACAACGATTTTCGCGCCATCTTCTGGGTGGCGGCGATCCCGGCGGCGCTGGCGATTGCGCTGCTGTTTTTCGGCCTGAAAGAGCCGGCCGCCGCGATAATCCACAAGCGCACCAACCCGATCACTCGCGCCAACCTGCGGCTGCTGGGGCGCAGCTATTGGTGGGTGGTGAGCATCGGCGCGATCTTCACGCTGGCGCGCTTCAGTGAAGCGTTCCTGGTGTTGAAGGCGCAGCAGGGCGGCACGCCGCTGGCGCTGATCCCGCTGGTGATGGTCGCCATGAATCTGGTCTACGCCTGCTCGGCCTATCCGTTCGGAAAACTGTCCGACCGCATGAGCCATGAAGGATTGCTGAAAGCCGGGTTGCTGGTGCTGATCGCCGCTGACCTGGTATTGGCGCTGAGCGATCATTGGGGCGGGGTGCTTTTTGGCGTCGCGCTGTGGGGCGTGCACATGGGCATGACCCAGGGGCTACTGGCGGCGATGGTGGCACATACCGCGCCGGCGCACCTGCGCGGCACCGCGTTCGGCATGTTCAATCTGATCAGCGGCGTGGCGCTGCTGCTGGCGAGTCTCGGGGCCGGAACCCTGTGGGAGCTGTTCGGTTCCGCCTCCACCTTCTACGCCGGGGCGCTCATCTGCGTGGTGACGCTTATCGGCATGAAACTGGCGCCGTTCGGCGAACGGCGGCCGTGAAAGCGGCGGCGCTGAACGCCGCCGCGCGGTTTACGCCGGATGGGCGTCATTCTCGTTGCCGCCAATCGCCAGGTAATCCGTGTAGATTTGCGGCGCGCCGGAGAACGACGCCAGTGTTTTCCACTCGTCGTACATGCGTTCGGTGTCCTGATGCTCGGCCACGAACCTGAGCGCTTGCTCGGTTGAGACATCGAGCTCCGGATGGAACGCGTTGAGCGACGCCAGACTTTCAATGATCAGCATCACCGCGTATTGGTCCAGCCGATTGCCGCTCTGGCCCTTCAGCAGGTGAAACTTCCAGCCCGGGTAGTCTTCCACGCGGTGGATGTTGTCGGTAATGAACCGTTCAAACCGCTCGGGCGAGACGCCCGCTTTAAGCGCCAGGTTATGAATGCCGATGACACGCTGAATGCTTTCCTTACCTGGTTCGCTGCGGTAATTGGGGCCGGGCGGCAATGAACTGCGGCTATTCTCGGCCACCAGACGGTAACAGGTGTAAAGGGTCGGCAGTTCGGCGAAGGTCGCGAAGGTTTTCCACTCCTCAATCAGCGCGGCGGCCTCCGGACGCTGCCGCCAAAAGGCGTGCGCCTCGTCGGTCAGCTCGCCGTTGCCGTCGATATAGCGCGCGTAGGTGGCGGCGTCTTTAGCCTGATAAACCATCAGGTACTGATTTTCACGCTCGCCGCGCAGGCCGCGCAGCAGCGTCCATCGCCAGCCGGGATAGGCCGGGATGGCGACGCCTTTACGGCGAACGAACGCTTCGAAACGATCCGAGGCGACGCCCCGTTTCAGGTTGATTCCCACGTAGTGCAGGGAGAAAACCGGCGTGGTTGATGCATGCATTAAACGATCCTCGCAAGTTAAGTTAGTGAGATGTGTTCGTCACGGCTTTGGCGCTGATGCTGACCAGCAACAGGCACAGCAGCGTGCAGCCGAACGCCAGGGCCAGGCTGGTGTAATTGGCGATAAAACCGATCAGCGCCGGGCCGGTTAATAAGCCGAGATAGCCGACCAGCGTCACGGCCGGAAACGCCTGGCCGGGCGGTACCTGTTTTTGATTGCCGACGGCGTTGAACAGAATGGGAACGATGTTGGCGATGCCCAGGCCGGCGAGCATCAACCCGCCAAAGGCGGCCGATGCCAGAGGGACGGTGACGGTCAACAGCACGCCTGCCGCGGCGCACAGGCTGCCGAGCAGCAGAGTGCGGTAGCGCCCGACGGCGCCGATCAGCCTGTCGCCATACAGCCGCCCGCAGGCCACGGCGACGGCGTACAGCGTGAACCCGATCCCCGCCTGCGATTTGGCCACGCCGCGCTCGGCATGCAGGAATAATGCCGACCAGTCGAGCATCGCCCCCTCGGTCAGGAACACGAAGAAACAGAGCAGGGCGATAAACAGGATCTTGCCGTGGGCCAGCGCCCACCGCGCGCCGCCCCGTCGCCGCTCGCCGATGCCGCCGTGCGCCAGTAAATCGCCGGCGACGATCAGCAGCAGGATCGCGATGAGGAGGGCGATCAGGCCGATGGCCTGGACCGGGGCGAGGCCCGCCAGCAGCAACAGACTGACGCCGCCGGCGCCGGCAATGCCGCCAAGGCTGTAGAAGCCATGAAAACCGGACATTTTCGCCTGGCCGCTCTCCCGCTCGACGATTATCGCCTGTGAGTTCATCGCCACATCCATGATGCCGTTGACGGCGCCAAATACCCCCAATGCCGCCCCCATCAACAGCGGAGCATCGAGTAACGCCAACAGCGGCAAGTCGATGCACAGCAAGGCGCCAGCGCCCAGCAACACGGCGCGGCACCCCAGTTTGGCGATCAGATACCCGGCGAAGGGCATGATCGCCATGGAGCCGGCGGCGAGGCAAAACAGCAGCAAACCGAGCGCGCCGTCATCGATGCCCAATCGCGCTTTCACGAAAGGGATCAACGGCGCCCAGGCGGCCATGCCCAACCCGGCGAGGAAGAAGATCGCTCGGGTGGCGATTTGCCGGCGATGATTCTCTGCGGCCTCGCCGGTTAGCCAAGGTAGCATCATGACGATCGGCTCTGCGCGACGGACAGATAATCGGTATAAATCTGCGGTGAACCGGAAAATGACGCCAGTTGCTTCCACTCTTCATACATTTGCTTGGTGTCGCGATGCGCTTTGGCGAAGGTTGCCGCTTCGGCGGTGGCGATATCGGGCTCCGGATAGAACACGTCCAGCGCCGCCAGGCTGACGATTTCCATCATCACCGCGTACTGATCGAGCCGATTGCCGCGCTCTCCCTTCAGCAAGTGAAACTTCCAGCCCGGATAATCCTCAATGCGATGGTGATTTTCGGCGATAAAGCGTTCGAATTGCGCCGGGGTCACGCCTTCGCGCAGCGCCAGATTGTGGATGCCGATAATGCGCGCCTCGGGCGGTTCGCCCGGCCGTTCCCGGTAGCGCGGGCCGGGCGGCACGTCGCTTTTTCTGTTCTCAGCCAGCAGGCGATAATCGCTGAACAGCGTCGGCAGCAGGCTGTAGGTGCCCAGTTTTCGCCACTCGGCGAGGATTTCCTGCGCGGCGGCATGCCGCCGCCAGAATTCGTGCGCGTGCGCCGTTCGCTGCCCGGTGGCGGTGACGTAACGATCGCGCTGCTCGGCGCTGTCAATCTCGTACAGCATCAGGTATTGCCCGACGCGTTCGCCGCGCAGGCCGCGCAGCAACGTCCAGCGCCAGCCGGGATAACAGGGGATATGCACGCCTTGTTCGCGCACGAAGGTTTCAAACTGTTGTGGCGTGACGCCGGCTTCGGTATCGATGCCGATGTAATAGAAGCTGAATACCGGTTTGGGATCGGAGACTGTCGTCGTCATCTTTCACTCCTGATTGGCGAATGCGGCGGAAAATTGGGTATTGATAATGGCTTCGACCAGCGTGACGCCGATGGGCGTGAGCGTCACGCACGGACCATCGACGGTGACCAGCGCTTTATCTACCAGGATTTTCAACGTGCGGCGGATGACCGGGTTAGCAAACAGGCTGTTGCCGTCAAAGCGCCGTTTAAACACCCGATCGTCCACCGGCAGCAAGGTGGAGAGCGCCATTTTGAAGGCGTTCACTTCACGCTGGATCGGGGAGAAACCGCGGCTTTCCTCGATGGGCAGGCGGTCTTGGTTGAGCGCCTCCTTGTACTTCTTGTAACCGGTGATGTTGATGGCTTCGGATCGCGTCGATTTGGAGCTGCCGCCCAAACCGATCGCCACTTCCGGATACTGCTTGTCGAGATCGGTGATGAGCGATTTCCACTTTTCCGGCTGTTGATCATTGCGGTGAAAGTACATGGTGGGGTGTTCGGTATAGCCGCCATTCAGGTAGTTCTCGACCAGCTCGCGCATTTGGTACTGCTTGCCCAGCCCAGGGAAGCGCAGGTTGTTGATGCTGATCAGCCCCTTTTTCTGCCACAGGCTTTCGCGCTCGCCCGAGACGCCGGTGCGATTTTTAATAAACTCATCCATGTGCAGCTTGGTGCAGACGACGTGCGACAGATTCAGCTCGAGGGTTTTTTCCATGTCGTATTTCACGTCGTCCACGCTTTGGCCCAGCATGCCGTAAATGAGATCCACGCTGACCCAATCAATGCCGAGCGCGCGCGCATGATGAATGGTCTCCACGCACTCTTCGGCCGAGTGCATGCGCCCGCAGGCGGTGATGATGTCGTCATTAAAGGATTGGGTGCCGAAACTGATTTTGCTGAAGCCGAGCTCTTTCAGCAGCGCCAGATAGGCTTTGTTCAGGGTGCCGGGCTCCCCTTCGAAGCGCAGGGTGGCGTTGGTGAAGTTAAAGTGGCTGAAGTAGAAGGCCATCATGCGGCGCAGTTCCGGCTCCGGCAGCAAGGACGGCGTGCCGCCAAAGACGTTGAATTCACCGATTTCCACTTCGGCCAGGCTGGGCACGCGCGCCAGCCACATTTGCGCCTCCTTGATGTTGAAATCGACCAAATCGCGGAATACCGCCTGAGAGGCGGGCGCCTTGGGATTGAGGATCACCGTGGGGTACTGACAAAAATGGCAGCGATAGCGGCAGGTCGGGATATAGGCCCAGAGGTGGATTTTGCCCGCCTGGCGAATGTCAGCCTCCATATCGGCAAAAAACGCGGCCAGCGGGTAGTCGACGAGATCGCCGGGGAACACGTGACAGCCGAACGGATCCTTATGGACGTACTCCAGAAAGGCCCGGTTTTCCGGTTGCGCCAGGAACGCGTTCACCCGCGGCGTGGGATAGTTTTCATCGATATCCAGCAATGAGTGCAAGGCTTCGTCGTTCATCAGAAGACCCCCCCGTTGCCGAAATAGTTGTGGGCTTCGCCGGACTCGCGGTCTTCACAGAAGTAATAAACAAAGCGGGTGAAATCCTCGTCTTTGACCGTATCGAAGCAGGCCGGCAATGCGGGCGGGAAGCCGATATCGTCACCGACGGCGCGCCGCATGGCGGCAAACAGCGCATCGCGAAATTCGAGGTAGAGCCGATAGGCGGGGGTTTTATAGGCATGGATCGGTTTGAAATCGATGAGGCGCATCTCGTGTTTCAGCTCGTGAATGCGGCGGTAGAGGCTGTCGGCCAGCGGGCCGGAGAAGAAATCGCGCACTTCGCTGTTTTCCAACAGCAGATACGGATTGAGCAGCACCGGCAGTAAGATATTCTTTGGCGTGTAGTCCTTGACCGAGTAGTCCCAGGCCAGTTTCGCCTCCGCCGGCGTGGCGTCCGCCAGCGCGGTTTTCTGCCGCTCAACGTCCGGCCGGACGTCCTTCATGATAATGATGCCGTCCTTGCCGTAGGCGATGCCGTTGATCACCTCATCGAGAATGGTGTCCACCCGGCGGCTGTTGATCTCAACGTAAGCATGGCGAGCGTAAACCGGCTTGCCGCCGTAGGCGATGACCTTAATGCCGAAGTCCCAGTCGTCGGACAGGTGTTCCACAAAGCGGCCATGGTTGAGCTGGTAGAAGATTTCGATGCCGCCTACCGCGTCATACAGGCTGCGCTCCACCCCGAACCCTTTGCCGTCGGGGAAGCCGCCGAACAGGGAGAACGAAAATTCGCGCAGACGCAGCGTTTTTTGGATCTCGCGGAACAGGTTGGGGCGGTGCTCAAACTCTGCGGGAGGGTAGTAATAGTTGCAGGTGCCCAGGTCGCCTTGTTGCTCGATCATGGTATTCACCAGCTCGTAAAGCCAAAATGCATCCACGGTGCAATCGGCATCGGCGGAAACGATATAGTGCTTGCGTTTATTTCCCAGCCGGCTGTCGCGGGCTTTAGAACGCAGCGACGCATAGTCCATGCCGCGTTTTCTGGCCGAGGAGACACCCTGCACCGTTTCGGCGATAACATGAATGGCCATAGCCGGATGCCTTTCACTAAACGCGTTTATTTTAGCGACGGAATCATCGGTGGAGTTGTTATCAACGACAATCAGTTCGTAAGTGTCGTGGGTGATTAATTCATTCTTGGTGTGCTGATTGAACAGCGAAAGTAAAACCGCCTCAATACGGTCGCTTTCATTATAAACGGGCAGTACGACAGACACAAAAACAGTATCACGCATAGATCCTCCAAGAGCTAATGAAAGTCCACAGTTAGAAATGGCTTGTCTGAAAGTTAAATTTCACGTCATTCGATGATTAGCTGATATTTAAGAACTCCATGACGTTGTTGGATAAAATCCGCTTGCCCAGCGCGTAATTCTTTTCCGCCACGCGCTTCATCTTCTCCTTGTTATTAATGAACCGGTAGACTTCCTGGATGAATTCGTCGTTCGGCGGCCCATCCTGTAACTCGGAGATCGGCATGACGGGCGCTTCAAACCCATGCCGGCCGTAGACTTCGTGATAATATTCGTAGCGAGTGGTGATATAGCAACGGCGGCAACTGATCGCTTCGCCGATAGGATTGCCATAGCTATCATAATCATACGAGGTGAGAAAAGAGACCAGGTCGCAAGAGTGATAGAGGTCCTCTATGCAAAACGCGTCGTTTTCCGAGCGCATATCGACATGAGGAAGCATGCCGACGAATTTGACATAGGGGAGAACATTCAGTTCCTGCGCCAATTTGGCGAGTTGCAGATAACATGACGGATTTTCATATTCATTGCCGGCGATCGCCAAATAGGCGCGTCGCGTGTTGTGGTCGCGGATAAATAAATCGTTCAGCCGGCTGATCAGAATAATATCACGGTCCAATCTTTTCTGAGGGATGATGCGGGTGGTTCTGGCAATGAGAAGATCATTGTCGCGAATATTCATCTGCTTTCTGACATTCGTTCTTTCGTGACTGTCCGAGAAGTCATAGGTATTTTTCTTTACCTCGACATGGACATCATGATTGCACCAGGCCTCCAGCTTTTGCTTCAGATCGTGATTGAGCGTGACATAGGTAATGTATTTTGAAGGGATAGGTTTGATGGCGTGAGAATAAGGTGGCGGGCCGTATTTGAGCACCTTTTTTTCGCTGTTCCACATCAGGTCATGATCGCGCCAGATGACGAAACGCGTCAGTCGATAACGTCGGCCATAATCTTCGATCGCCAGATACAGCGCTTTGGTATAGATGATGTTTTCCGGCAGCGTGCCGTTTTCCACCACCACATGGCTGATTGCGAGCGCTTCCCATTGGGCGATGAGGCGATCCGCCAGCTGCCGCGCCGTCAACGCGATGGTATGCAACAAAGCGGCTTTTTCTTGCTCGTCAATGGGCGTTTTCTGGCCGATCAACGCCGCGTGCGCGTACTCGAGAAAGGCGGGGTGGTAATCTGGAATCGACGTGATGTCGTCCAGGCGGACCAGCGTAAAGACATCGCGGTAGATGTCATGCTCATGCTGATAGGGTTTATTAAAGTTTCCCTTATCAATCTTGATGTCGTATCCCAAATCAAGATAAGAGCGAAATCCACAGGCTTGCAGTCGTTTGGCAATCTTCATTGCTTCCACCGTGATCCCCGAGACCGAGACGGCATCGAACGAAATGAACATTGCATTCTTCTCTTGCCTTTCGTGCATCGCAGTACCTCCTGCTATTATTTGTAGTGCATTGATTTAAATTAACTATTTCTTAACAAGTCTCCGGTAACGTTCCCAATTGAGTGGAAAAAGAATCGTTTTGACGCTCTGGAATACACTCAAATCTGACAGAACGGAAGCTTAACCGTTCAAAAATGTAAAGATACGTTTATGCTTTGTGAGGGCTCTCACAAATATTCCGGTGCGGGAGGCGTGAAACAAGCAGAGGAAAAGAGGGGGGACCAAGCCCCCCGAATGTGGGGCATGCGATGCCGATTTAACGATTCGCCATGCCGCCTTCGGCTGGCTGAAGTATCGCCTGCAGCAGCGTCGGCACCTGCTGGGATCCCACCGCCGGGCTGAACAAAAACCCCTGGCCGATATGGAAACCGGCTTCGCACAGCGTTTGGCGCTGCTGCTCGGTTTCCACGCCTTCGGCGATGATATCGATCGACAGCTTTTGACCGAGAATGCCGATGCTTTCCACGATCGCCAGGATCGCCGGTTCGGTGTTCATGCGTTGAATGAAGTCGCAGTCCAGCTTAATGCAGTCCAGCGGGTAGTCCATGATATGGCTGAACGAGGAGTGGCCGGTGCCGAAGTCGTCCAGCGCGATACGGATACCCATCTCTTTGAGCATGTGCAGCGCGCGCAGTACGTATTTCGAACCGTGCTTGTTGAACGCGTGTTCGGTCACTTCCAGTTCGATCAGGTGGTGGGGAATGTGGAACTTCAGCAGGCGTTGCAGGAAGGTTTCGGCGTAGTTGTCGCGTAAAAACTCGATCGGCGACACGTTCAGCGAAACGGGCCGCACTGCCACGCCGGCCGCGCGCCAGCGGGCGATATCGGCGAAGACTTTCAGCTGCATGGCTTCGCTGATTTTGGTCGCCAGTTCATAGTCGTTGAAGGCCTCGCTGACCGTCGCCGGCAGCTGTATGCCGTTTTGCGGGCAATGCCAGCGCAGCAGCGCTTCGAAGCCGACGATGCTGCCATCGGCGAGGCTGACCTTCGGCTGGTAGTTGGGGCGAATGCAATTATCGCGCACGATCTGGCGCGCGTAGTTGAGCTGACTGGCGCGGGCGCGGGCTTTGTCCATCATCTTGCTGTCGAACATGTAGACGCCGCCGCGGCCGCCTTCTTTCAGTTCATACAGCGCGGTATCGGCGCACTTCATCAGCTCTGACGCATCGCGGGCATCTTTGGGATAGATGGCGCCACCGATGCTCATGCCGCAATGCAACGTCTTGCCGCCGTGGGTGATCGGCGTCTCCAGCTGCAGCAGAAACTTGTTGGCGATGCGGAAAATATCCTGCTCGTTTTCGACGTCGCTGATCACGACGGCGAACTCGTCGCCGCCGAGGCGAGAGACGAACGAATGGGTATTCATGCAGGCGCTGAGCCTTTTGCCCAGCACCCGCAGCAGATGATCGCCCGCCGCGTGGCCCAGCGTATCGTTCACCAGTTTGAAATGGTCAAGATCCAGCAGCATCAGCCCGAGCGACTTGTTGCCGTGCAGGGCGCGCTTCATCTCTTGCTTCAGCTTTTTCTTGAAGAGGCGCCGGTTGGGCAGGCCGGTCAGTTCGTCATACTCGCTGGCAAGCAGCAGGCGTTGCTCCATCACGCGCTGCGACGTCACATCCCGTGAGACGCACAAGATCTCGGCCACGGCGCCGTGCTCATCGCTGACGGGAGAGAGGATGTTGTCCCAATGCTGTTTTTTGCCCTGAGGCGTCACGCTCAATCCCGCGAAACGCGCATTCTTACCGGCTTTGACGCTGCGCAACGCTTTGCTGCCGCGGCGGCGAACTTCGGGCGACAACAGCCCCAGCCAGGGCATGCCAAACTCTTTTTGCGCCGGATCGAGGCCGAGCGCCAGGCTGCCGGAGCGGTTCATGTGGCGCAGCGTGCCGTCGCGATTGATCACTTTGATGCAGTCGACGCTGGCGTCCAGCATGTCTTGCTGGATAGAGAGCGCCTGAACGTTTTGCTGGCGTTGCAGCATTTGCGGATGGATGTCGGTGGCGGTGAGGTACCAGCTGGGCTCCAGCGCCTTGCCGTCCTGGCGGGTGTTAAACGCCAGCATAAACCACCGGTAGGCGCCGCTGCGCTCGCGCAGACGGGCTTCGCCGGCGAACGAGGAGAGGGCAACGATGGCCTGGCGCCATTGCGCGGCCAGGCGTTCGCGATCGTCAGGGTGCAGGGCCTCGAGCCAGTCTGCGGCGCCGTGCTCACCGGCGATTGCGCCGGTATAGTCGCGCCACTGCTTGTTGAAGTAACCGCCAAGGCGGTTGCCGAAGCAAATCAGACCCGGCAAGTCGTCTACGATTTCGCTGTAGAGGTCGATCGGATTTTTGTTATTTTTCTGCTCGGGCAACAGGCTCATGCGGTATTTCCTCGGAAAATTACCCATATTCTTGCTCTATAGCAGAGCCTCTTTCAATATAGTCTTGCCAATGAAAATGGGAATAGCCAGCGGGCGCGGCTAAAAATCGGCCTGGTAGCATGAAATAGATTACGCAAGAACGCATTAGGAATACTCCTGTTATTTATAAGCCCCTCTTATATTGCATCGAAAAATAAGTGCTCCGACCAGGCGGTTTAATAATCGCAAAAAAGTAATCAAACCTGATGTTTCTTTTTGAGGAAATGTTCAGTCTTTCTGCTGCTCTTTCACTCGTCATACCGCCTCTCTTATGCATCATGACTGACAAAATCCGCATGCCGGGCGGTAAAAAGCGCCATGTTATGCCCGGCTCAGCGGTGGCCGACGCACTTGTCGCCGACGTTTGCGGTGAAAGTTATGATGCAAATCAAGAAATGTTTTGTTTCATCTGTTGACACTTTGCTTACGTATAAGATAGCCTCGCGAATGAAAATCATTAACAAAACTGGATGATTGAGCGGGATGCACTCACAGCCTGATTCTCGCGCTTCGGCCGGATGGCCGAGCCGTGCCGGTATAACGGCGCCGGGTTTATCGCCGGCAAACGTACATTCGCCACCTGTCTGCACTTCTGCGCCCTAAGCGTATGGCGTGGTGACATCTTCATGTCCGCACGCCCGAATTTTTATCACTCAGCCTGTTTTATGCGGCCCGCGTCGGGCAGGCATGCGTTATCTGTCGTTTCACGATCATAGGAGGTTTCAGCGCAGTTAAAACGTCAGTTTTCTTCTGGGTATAAATAAACATGGAGCGTAAAATGATACTTAATAAAAAATTGAAGTTAGCGTATTGCGTGTTTCTGGGTTGTTATGGCTTATCTCTTCATTCATCTCTTGCTGCTTATCGGGAACCAGGGCAATTAGGTTCGCCCGACAGTTGGAAAACCGCAGAATTTAATCGCCAATGGGGGCTTGAGGCTATTTCCGCCGAGTTCGCCTATGCCAGAGGCTATACCGGAAAAGGCGTGACGATTGGCGTTATTGATGATGCCATTCTCTCTCATCCGGAATTTGCCGGTAAACTGACGCGGCTGGATAACGGCAGCTATAATTTCTCGTATGATAAACAAGATAATATGTCATTCGGCACGCATGGCACGCATGTCGCCGGTATTGCAGCCGCCAAAAGAGACGGCTCCGGTATGCATGGCGTCGCCTACGACGCGGACATTATCGGCGCCAAGTTGAACGACTTCGGCAACCGCAACGGCCGCGAAGAACTGATCCAGAGCCCAGCCCGGGTTATCAATAACAGCTGGGGGATCCCACCGGCGGTCAGAAAGGATGCCAATGGCAACACCATTTGGCTGCCGAACGGGCGGCCTGACTATGTGGCGTGGGTGAAAACCGACGTCATCAATGAAGTGATGCGCAATAAGTCCAACCTGGAATGGGGCAGCGAGCAACCCGTGCCCACCGGCGGGCACAGCGCCATGGCGACGCTGCTGCGCGCCGCCAAGCATGGCAAACTGATCGTTTTCTCGGCAGGCAATTACAATAACTACAATATTCCTGAGGCGCAAAAGTCACTTCCCTATGCTTTCCCTGAGGTATTAAACAATTATCTGATCGTGACCAATCTGAGTAATAACGATAAGTTAAGCGTTTCCTCAACCAGCTGCGGACATACGGCCAGTTTTTGCGTGTCAGCGCCAGGCAGCAGTATTTACAGCAGCGTAGGGGAGCTGGTTTCCAATACCGGCGGGGCGGTGAACCGCGAAGCCTATAATAAGGGCGAGCTGACGGTTAAACCCGATTACGGAAATATGTCGGGCACCTCAATGGCGGCGCCGCACGTCACCGGATTTGCCGCCGTATTGATGCAGCGCTTCCCTTATATGAGCGCCGCTCAAATATCCGCGGTCATCAAAACCACCGCCACCGATTTAGGCGAGGCCGGCATTGATCATTTATTCGGCTGGGGCCGCGTCAATTTACGCGATGCGATCAACGGGCCGAAGATGTTTATCACCCAAGAGGATATTCCGCAGGAATTCTATGTGCCGGGTTCCTACAGTGAAAAACAGTTTGTGGTGAATATCCCCGGTCTGGGGAATATCGTCGAAGCCGGAACCCCGGTTGAGCGGCGTTGCACGTCGGGCGAATGCGACTTCGATTCGTGGAGCAATGACATCCGCGGCCACGGCGGGTTGACCAAAACGGGCGCCGGTACGCTGGCGCTGTTAGGCAATAATACTTACAGCGGTGACACCTGGGTGAAACAGGGCGTACTGGCGATCAACGGTTCGGTGGCGTCCAATGTCTATATCGAAAATAGCGGCACGCTGGCCGGCGACGGCACGGTGGGGGCGTTCAGAGCGGTTCGGGGCGGCAGCGTGACGCCGGGAAATGGCATCGGTACGCTGCACGTGTTGCATGACGCCGTGTTTGATCGCGGCTCGCAGTATAACGTGGAGGTCGCAGACAATGGCCGCAGCGATAAAATCGAAGCGCGGCGCGCTTTCCTCTACGGCGGCAGTGTGAACGTCAGCCTGGAGCACAGCAAAAACCTGCTGTCGCAAAATGAGGCGCAAAGCCTGCTGGGCAACAAATACACCATCCTGACGACGACGGATGGCGTGACCGGCCGCTTCGAAAACGCCAATCCTTCGTATCCGTTTGTCAACGTGACGCTGGACTATCAGGGCAATGACGTTGGCCTTGGGATCACGCGCACCGCCGCCCGTTTTGACAGCCTGGCCAGCACCGAGAACGAGAAAGCGGTCGCCCGCGCGGTGGAAACGCTCAACGCCACGGAACCGGTCACGGAAACGGCCAAACGCAGCGTCGCGGCGCCTACCGCTGAAGCGCTAACCGCACTGCAGGGCGTTGAAGGCGAGGCGACAGCCGTTACCGAAGCGACGAGCCCCGTGGCCGGCCATCCGGTTTATGAAAGCTTCCTCGGCTTCACTTCGGCCAGAGAATTGCAGCAGGCGACCCGTCAACTGTCCGGCCAGATTCACGCGGATATGGCTTCCGCCCAGATCAACGAAAGCCGTAATTTGCGCGATACCGCCACCGAGCGATTGCGCCAGGCTGAAGGCCGCCGCACCGCTTCCGATATCAAAGCGGATGATAATGGCGCCTGGGCGAAACTGCTGGGCAACTGGGGGCATGCTTCCGGCAACGACAACGCCACCGGTTACCAGACATCCACCTATGGCGTGCTGTTGGGTCTGGACAGTGAACTGTTTGACGACGGCCGGCTGGGCGTGATGACCGGGTATACCCGCACGTCGCTGGATGGCGGCTATCAGTCAGATGCTCACAGCGACAACTACCATCTGGGGCTGTACGGCGACAAACGTTTCGGCGCGTTGGCGCTGCGAGCGGGCGGCACCTATACCTGGCATCGCATCGACACGTCGCGCTCGGTAAACTACGGCGCGCAGGCGGATCGCGAAAAGGCCCGCTATAACGCGCGCACCGGTCAGCTGTTTATCGAAAGCGGTTACGATTGGAGCAACGACGTGGTCAATCTTGAGCCGTTCGCCAACCTGGCGTACACCCACTATCGCAACGAGGGGATCAACGAGCAAGGCGGAGCGGCGGCGCTGCGCGGCGATAAGCAAAGTCAGTCCGCCACCGCTTCGACGCTGGGCCTGCGCGCCGATACGCAATGGCAGACCGACAGCGTGGCGATCGCGCTGCGCGGCGAGCTGGGTTGGCAACATCAGTACGGCACGCTGGAGCGTAAAATACAGCTGATGTTCAAACGCAGCGATGCGGCGTTCGACGTGAACAGCGTCCCCGTTTCCCGTGACGGGGCGGTTCTGAAGGCGGGCGTCGATGTTTGGGTTAACAAAAACGCCGTGTTGTCCCTCGGTTACGGCGGGCAATTGTCGTCCAACCATCAGGACAACAGCGTCAATGCCGGTCTGACCTGGCGCTTCTGATAGCCGTTGATCCGTTTCACGCTACTCAGCCCCCATCGCAACGATGGGGGTTTTTTATGGGGCGCGCGGAAGCGACAGGCCGGGCGGCGGTGTCTTCACAGGATAAAGGCGCGTTAGAACAGGATGTTTCTAATTCTTTTGGTTAGAAAAATTGATGATAATCATCTGAAATGACTAAAAGGATTTAGGCCGAAACATGGAATTTCTCTTCATTTTATTATTTTTTACCTTATACATATCAATTGCCTGTGAGTATCACCGGCGCCGGTGGCGCGCGCTGTATCGCCGTAAGAGAAATAAAAGAAAAGGCATGAAAATGAAACGGATGGTTAATATTCTGCTGTTCAGGCAATAAACCCAAAAAAAGGAGACGTCATGCAACGTCTCCCTCTAAATGCCCATTGAGCGCGGTGCGCCGCTTTATTTAACCGGCGTTCCGGCGATTATTTATCCAGCGCGTAGGCGATGACGTAATCACCGCGATCCGGCGACTGACGTGCGCCGCCGGCGGAAATGACGACATACTGCTTACCGGTGGTCGGCGAGACGTAACTCATCGGCGTGCCGCCGCTGCCGACCGGCAAGCGCGCTTTCCACAGCTCTTGCCCGGTGGATGAGTCAAAGGCGCGCAGATAATAATCCTGCGTACCGGCGATAAACACCAGGCCGCCTTGAGTCGCCAGCGTGCCGCCCAGCGTCGGCATGCCGATCGGCATCTGCGCGCGCATTTTGATGCCGAACGGCCCGGTATCCTGCACCGTTCCTACCGGAACCTGCCACACCACTTTGCGCGTCTGCAAATCGATGGCGGAGAGGGTGCCGAACGGCGGTTTTTGGCAAGGAATGCCCAGCGGCGACATGAAGCGATTCTTATTGACGGCATACGGCGTGCCTTTGAGCGGGACCGCGCCCATGCCGGTATTCACGGCTTCACCGCCGTTGCCGGCCGGCGCGCCTGCGTCGGCTTTCTGCGGGATCATCTGCACCCACAGGCCCAGACGCATATCGTTGGCGAAAATATAACGGTTGTTCGGATCGGTAGAGAGACCGCCCCAGTTCATGCCGCACAGCGAGCCGGGGAAGCTGAGGGAAACGTCGGTGTCCGGCGCGGTGAACAGGCCGTCATAACGCATCGATTTAAAGCTGATGCGGCACATCAATTGATCGAATGGCGTAGCGCCCCACATGTCGGACTCGCTGAGCTTCTGCGCGCCAATCTGCGGCATGCCGACGGAGAACGGCTGCGTGGCGGAATATTGCTCGCCCGGAATGGTGCGGGTCTTCACCGGCAGTTCCTTCACTTCGGTCAGCGGTTTGCCGGTATGGCGATCCAGCACAAAGATCTGCCCGCTTTTGGTGCCGATAACCAGCGCAGGGCGGGTGGTGCCGTCCTGCATCGGGAAGTCGAGCAGGCTGGGCTGCATCGGCAGATCGAAGTCCCACAGATCGTTATGCACGGTCTGATAGACCCATTTCTCTTTGCCGGTGGTCGCGTCGAGCGCCAGCACCGAGGCGCCGTATCGGTGATCCAGCGCGTTGCGGTTGGCGCCCCACAGATCGACGGAGGAGCTGCCCATCGGCAGGAAGACCGTGTTCATCGCCGGATCGTACGACATCGGCGCCCAGGAGTTCGGGGTGCTGCGCACGAAGTGTTGATCCGGTTTCAGGGCAGCGTTCGGCTGCGGATTGCCCGGGTCAAACGCCCAGCGCATTTCGCCGGTGATCACGTTGAAGCCGCGCAGCACGCCGCCGGGCATATCGGTTTGCACGTTATCGGCAACGCGCCCGCCGACCACCACGGTGGTGCCGGCCAGCGTCGGCGCTGACGTCAGTTGATATTTAGGATCGGCGGCGTCGCCCAGACCGGCCTTCAGGTCCACCACGCCCTGGTTGCCGAAGTGTTGGCAGAATTCGCCGTTGTCGGCGTTAATCGCCATCAGGCGCGCGTCGATGGTGTTCATCAATATGCGCCGTTGGCAGCTGTCGCCGGCCGCCAGCGCGACGGGCGCGGCGGGGGTTGAACCCGGCACGCTCGGCGCGGGCAACGGCTTGTTGATATCGAAGTAGGCCAGGCCGCGACAGCGGTTCCATACCTGCGACTTGGCGTTGACTTCTCGCCGCCAAATTTCTTTGCCGCTGTCGGCGTCGACGGCGATCACATTGTTATGCGGCGTGCACAGGAAAATGCGGTTGCCGATTTGCAGCGGCGTTTGCTGATCTTCCGCGCCGTTGCCATCGGGACTGATAGGGATGTCACCCGTATGGAACGTCCAGGCGACTTTCAGCTCCCGCACGTTATCGCGGGTGATCTGATTCAGCGCGACGAAACGGCTGCCGCCCGGCGTATTGCCGTAGTTATCCCAATCTTTCTGCTGTTGCGCTTTATCAACCGGGATCAGCGGCAGCGGCTGGCCGCTGAAGGCAACGGTGGGATGCGGCTGGAACATTTGGATAAAGGCGCCGACCATGCCGACCGCCAGCAAGGCGGAGAGCAGGTAAGCCGGCTTGGCCAACGGCGCTTTGCCTTCGCGCTTGCGCAGCGCCGGCCAGGTGAGGAAGGCCAGCAGCATCAGGCCGGTCGGCACCATCAGGCGGGAAATCAACGGCCAGAAATCAAAACCGGCGTCCAACGGCGCCCAAATGACGGTGCTGATGAACACCGCCAGGAACAGCCAAACCGCTGAGGACTTGCGGCGGAAAAACTGAATGGCCGACAGCAGGATGACGAGGCCGGCAATCAGGAAGTAGGCGCTGCCGCCCAGCGAGAGCAGTTTGCCGCCGGCGACGGTGAAGAACAGGCCGGTGGCGGCCAGGATGATGCCCAACAGGCAACACCACAGCGTAAGTTTTATGCCCGAACGTGCATTGGCATCTGACATTGAATAATCTCCAATAACATACTGATTCTTAAAGGTGAAAAGGTCGTTATTGGCGACTATTGTAACATTGATGGAGGTGCGCTTGTTAAGGATATGTAACTGCATTTATGAGGGAAAAGCCGACGTTATCGGCACAACCTCGGTTTGGCTTAGAGGAATATCCGTTTCTGCCAGTGTACGAGCTGCGCGGCAGGCAGAGAGGCAACCTGCGCCACCCGGTGGCGATTTTCCAGGGCGATTTCCCGGGCGCGTTGCAACGGCTCGGCGCTGAGGCGCTGCACGCTTTGCCGCAGCGCCTGTTGCGCCAGCGCCAGTTCGCCGGCGCCGAGGTGCGCCAGTTCATGGCACATCTGCAGCAAGAATTCGTCGGTTAACTGCCGCAGCTGCGCAACGGCGAACGTCGGGGATTGCAGTGCAAACAGCAGGCCTTCGGCATCGGCGCTGCGATGAAAGGCGCATTGCACCACGTAACCCACGTTGCGCTCGACGCGCAACTGCTGGAAGTAACGCGGCGCGTAAAGCCGGGCCAGCACGCGCAGCGCCCAACGCCCTTCGGCTTCGTCGTTCGGCAGCGGGTAAAATTGCAGCAAGGCGTGTTCTGCGCCGCTTTCCGTCAGGGTGACGGGGTGGTGATGCAGAGGCGCCGGCCGCTGAGCCTCGTCGGTTATGGGAAAAGGAAAGTCATACAGCAAATGCGACAGCCGCCGTTTTAACTCGCCGTCGCCGCCGACCAGGGTGGCATGCCAGAGTGGGGCCGTTGCCGTTGATACGCTCAACGCCGCCGGCAATTGGGCTAACAGGCGGCGAATGGCGATATCGTTTTGCGCTTTGAGCTGCGCGTGGCGCAGGTTTCTCGCCGCCTCGTTGATGACGGCCGGCGGCAGCGCCGCCAGGGCTCGATTCACGACGTTCAGACCGTGGCAGATCAGCGCTGCGCTGCCCGCCAGCTGTAACAACCACACGCCCTGGTGGCGCTCGAAGCTTAAATGTCCCTCCCGATGGGCTAACTCGGCCGCTCCAGGGCGCAATGCCGCCTGCAAACCACAGGCCTGTTCTTCGCTGAGAGCGCCATGCGGCGATGGGCGCAGCAGCAGCACCGGCTGCGCTTCGTCGGGGTGCAGATGCCGCAGCGGCGCCTGGCCGGCCGGCAGGGGCGGGATCGGCAGCGCCGCCGAGGTGGAGAAAAAGCGGAAAGGATCTATTGTGGGCGTCGGCACGGTGCGGACGAAGGGCGCGAGCGCCAACGGCAGCCCTTGAATTTCACGCGTTTCACCGCCTCCCTCAGGCAGCATGGCCAGACGGCGATGCGGCGCGCTAATCAGCGCCGAAATATGCCGTGGCCAATCGTCGTTCGGCTCCACCGGCGGCAGCCCAAATGCTCTGGCGCGCAACTGATCGAGCGGCGCCAAACGGTGGAAATCGCGGTTTGCCAGTTGCCCGAAATGCGCAAGCTGAGCCGGTGTCAGCGCGATAAGCGCCTGCAACCAGGCCAGCAAGGCGCTTTCGATGTGGGCGGCTTCAGACGCCGAGCCGTGATTGACGGTAAAAATAAAACTCAGCAGGGCGCTGTTTTCAGCGCAGCGGGCGTAATCCAGCCTAACGGCGTCGGCCCACGCGTGAGCGCGCAGCCGTGCCAGCAGCCCGCCAGGGGCTTCGTCCAGCAATAAACGCTCCAGCCGCCGCAGCCAGCCGCGTGAACGGGAGTGCGGCAGGGCAAACACCAACCGCAGCTGCGGCGCGCCGGGGAGAGACAGCGTGTAATCTTGCCCGGCGGCCAGCGGCGGCAATGCCTCGGGCGGCGCGACGCTGCCCGGCGGCAAGGCGCCGCCGTAGCGCTGCGCCAGCGCATGCAACTGCTCGAGCGATTGCGGGCCTTGCAGCCACAGCGTGATGTTCGGCGCGCGGTAATAGTAGTGGTGAAACTGCCGCAGCACCCGCTGCAACGCGGGAATATCGCTGCCGAAAGCGGCGCGGCTGCCGATATGAAAGCGGTGCAACGCGTCAATGCCGCTGAACATCTGCCGCTGCGCCGCTTCGCAGCGGGTTTCAACGTCGGCGCGCAGCAGGCGATATTCGGCGTCGATGACCTCGATCTCCTGGGCGATTGCCTCAGCCGCCAGCTGTGGGACGGCGAGCATATCGATCAGCCTGGCCAACCCCTCCGCCAGCTGTTCGGCGCCCACCTCAAAGAAAAACGCGGTTTGCGTGGCCTGGGTCGTGGCGTTTAACCGGCCGCCGACCGCCGGCGTCCAGCCCATCAGCCCATCCTGCGCGCTAAAGTTCACGCTGCCGCGAAACAGCATATGCTCCAGCAGATGCGCCAGGCCCGGCCAGGCGGCAGGCGCCTGAAAGCTGCCCGCCTCGATGCGCACCAGCGCGGCGGCGGCCTCGGCGTCAGGGGTGCTAATCGCCCTGACGGCCAAACCGTTATCGAGCTGCCACGAGGCGGCGAGTGTCATCGTCAGCCCTTGAAGATCAATCGGGAGTTGGTCTGATTGCGAAAACGCAGCTGATCGATGCCGATCTGCGAGCGATTCGCCGCTTCACGCGCCGCCAGAATGGTGCCGTGGTGCGGCGACTTGCCGCACACCGGATCGGCGTTGTCGGCGTCGCCGGTCAGCATGAACGCCTGGCAGCGGCAGCCGCCGTAGTCTTTCTCTTTCTCCGAACAGGAACGGCAGGGCTCAGGCATCCAGTCATAGCCGCGATAGCGGTTAAAGCCGAAGGAGTGATACCAGATATGCTGCAGATCGTGCTCCAGCACCGACGGAAAGGCGATCGGCAACTGGCGGGCGCTGTGACAGGGTAACGCCATGCCTTCCGGCGTCACGCTCATGAAAATAGCCCCCCAACCGCCCATGCAGCCTTTGGGGCGTTCCTCATAGTAATCCGGCGTGACGAACAGCAGGTTGGCCAGCTTGCCGTCGGCAGCCATGCGCTCGCGATAGCGTTTCACCACGGCTTCCGCATCGGCGATCTGTTCGCGGGTCGGCAGCAGGCCTTCACGGTTCAGGTGCGCCCAGCCGTAGAACTGGCAGGTCGCCAGCTCGACGTCGTCGGCATCCAGCTGGATCGCCAGTTCGATGATGCGGTCGATCTGGCCGATATTATGGCGATGCAAGACGAAGTTGAGCACCATCGGATAGCCGAGCGCCTTGACCGCCTTGGCCATCGCCAGCTTCTGCTGAAACGCCTTGGCGGAGCCCGCCAGTGCGGCGTTCAGCGTTTCATCGCTGGCCTGAAAACTGATCTGAATATGATCCAGCCCGGCATCGGCGAAAGTCTGCAGCTTTTTCTCGGTCAGGCCGATGCCGGAGGTGATCAGGTTGGTGTAAAACCCGAGATCGCGCGCGGCGGCGATCAGCTCGGGCAGGTCTTTACGCACCAACGGCTCGCCGCCGGAGAAACCGAGCTGTACGCTGCCCATCGCCCGCGCCTGGCGAAACACCGCGATCCATTGCTCGGTCGTCAGCTCTTTTTCCTGCGCGGCAAAGTCGAGCGGGTTGGAGCAATAGGGGCACTGCAGCGGGCAGCGATAGGTCAGCTCCGCCAGCAGCCAGAGCGGCGGATTTACCGCCGGCGCGCGTGGCTCAGTCACGGAAGGTCACCCATTTTTGTTCGTAGGCGCGCTGGAAAAACGCCAGCACGTCGTCCGCCAGCCCCTCGGCGCCGGGGAAGCGGGCGTTCAGCTGCGCGATGATGCCGTTCAGCGTGGTGTTACCGTCAACCAGCTGCAGGATAGCGGCGGCGCTGTCGTTCAGTTTGGCCATGCCTTCCGGGTAGAGGATCACGTGGCTGTTTTGCACCTGCTCCCATTGCAGGCGGTAGCCGCGGCGGAAGACGGGGGTGTGTTCAGGATTCAGTGTCATTACACCAGCCTCTGATTGTGCCAGACCCGCGCGGCGGTCACGCTGTGGTAAGGCGGGCGGTTCAGGGTATAGGCCATGCTCATGGCGTCCAGCATGCTCCACAAAATATCCAGCTTGAACTGCAGGATTTCCAGCATGCGCTGCTGTTTTTCAACGGTATCGCAATAGTCCAGCGCCAGCGCCAGCCCGTGCTCCACGTCGCGGTTGGCCTGGCCGAGGCGACTGCGGAAATAGTCGTAGCCGGCGGCGTCAATCCACGGGTAGTGCTGCGGCCAGCTGTCGAGGCGCGACTGGTGGATCTGCGGCGCGAACAGTTCGGTCAGCGAGCTGCAGGCCGCTTCCTGCCAACAGGCGCGGCGCGCGAAGTTGACGTAGGCATCCACCGCGAAACGCACGCCGGGCAGCACCAGTTGCTCGGATAGCAGGGCGTCGCGCTGCAGCCCAACCGCCTCGCCGAGGCGCAGCCAGGCCTCGATGCCGCCTTCGCTGCCGCCGTAACCGTCGTGATCCAGAATGCGCTGCACCCATTTGCGACGGGTTTCCGGCTGCGGGCAGTTGGCCATGATCGCCGCATCCTTGATCGGAATGCTGGTCTGATAGTAGAAACGGTTGGCCACCCAGCCCTGGATCTGCTCACGGGTCGCTTCGCCGTTGTGCATCGCGATGTGATACGGGTGGTGGATATGATAATAAGCGCCTTTGGCGCGCAGCGCCGCTTCAAATGCCTGCGGAGTCAGGGGGAGTGGTTGCGTCATGGCGATTCCCTACAGTTCGATATTCATGCCGTCCCAGCTCACTTCGATGCCGGCGGCGCTCAGGCTCTGCCGTTCCGCGGAGTCTTCATTGAGGATCGGGTTGGTATTGTTAATGTGGATCAAGATCTTGCGTTTGGCGGGCAAGGTGCTGAGCAAGGCCGCCAGCCCGTGCTCTTCCGCCAGTGCCAGGTGCCCCATGTCTTTGCCGGTATTGCGCCCCACGCCGGCGTTGGCTAGCTCGTTGTCGCGCCAGAGCGTGCCGTCGATCAGCAGGCAATCCGCCCGGCGCAGCCAGGGCATCAAAGCCTCGTCCGGCTCACCCAGGCCCGGCGCGTACAGCAGACCGACCCCGCGCGCGGTATCTTCGATAAACAGCGCCACGTTGTGGCCCGGCAGCGGGCGATCGCGGTACGGCGAATAGGGCGGCGCGTTGCTGAGCAGCGGAATGGCGGTGAAGCGCACGTTTGGGCAGACCGCCGTGTGGAACGGTTCGCCGGGCGTCACAGGGTGATGGATTAACCCGCCGTTCCAGTGAGAGAGCATGGGAAACACAGGGAAACCGGTGCTGAGATCGTCGTGCACTTCGGGGGTGCACCAGACCTGATGCGGGCAGCCCTCACGCAAATTGAGCAAGCCCGCGCTGTGATCGATCTGGCTGTCGGTCAGCACGATCGCGCCGATGCCGGTGCCGCGCAGCACGTCGGGATTGTTCAATTCGGGCGAGGCCAGCAGCTGATGGCAAATGTCCGGGGAAACGTTGCACAGCACCCAGTTTTTACCGTCGTCGCTGACGGCGATGGAAGACTGCGTGCGGCGCGTGGCGTTGATGCTGTGGCTGCGAACGCCCCGGCAGTTGTCGCAGTTGCAATTCCACTGGGGAAAGCCGCCGCCCGCTGCCGAGCCGAGAACTTTTATCTGCATGTCTGAACCAGAAAAAGAAGGAAAGAAATGCCCGCGCGAAAGGCGGGCAGACAGGCGATTAACGGTTGGAAATGTACAGCGTCACTTCCAGCCCCAGACGCAGGTCAACAAACTCAGGTTTGGTCCAGGTAGTCATAGCGGTGCTCCTTTGCATGCATCGTGATAGTTCGAAGCCAATGAGAAAAATTCGCATTCGGCTGGCTCAATGTTGACGAAATGTGACGGAGATCGCAACCGTTAAAGCGTAACCGGGTTATTCACCCCAGGTGGCGGAGAGCACGTTCAGCCAGTTGCGCCAGGTCAGCTTCTCCAGCAGCCGGTCGTCAAACCCCGCCTGCTTGAGCGCTTGCGTCAGGCGCGGCAGGCCTGCGGCGTCCTCCAACGGTTGCGGTACGTTAACCCCGTCAAAATCAGAGCCAAATCCCACGCGATCTTCACCAAGTTTAGCGATCAAATACTCAACGTGTTTAACAATTTCTGTTAAGCCGGTCGTTGCACTGTCACGTTTTCCGTCAGCCCGCAGGAAGGCGGTGCCGAAATTGACGCCGACCATACCGTCGCTCTGGGCGATAGCGTCCAGCTGCGCGTCGGTCAGGTTGCGCGGCTGCGGGCAGAGGGCGTGGGCATTGGAATGGGTGGCGACCAGCGGTGCGGTGCTCAACGCGGCGGTTTGCCAGAAGGTTTTCTCGTTCATGTGTGAGACGTCAATCATGATGCGGCGCTGGTTGCAGGCGCGGATCAGCGCTTCACCGGCCGGCGTCAGGCCGGGGCCGGTATCGGGTGATCCGGGGAACGGCCCGCTGACGCCGGTACCGAAGGCGTTCGGCAGATTCCAGAACGGCCCGATGCTGCGCACGCCCAGCCGATAGAAGGCCGCCAGCTGCGTCAGCGCCGCGTCGATCATGCCGGCACCTTCGATATGCAGCACCGCGGCGATTTGCCCGTCGAGGCGGCACTGTTCTATCTCGGTAGCCGTGCGGCAGAGACGCAACTGCCCCTGAGAGGCACGTTCCAACTGGTGCAGGATGGCTATCTGCCGTTCGGCTATCGCCAGCGGATCGAACGCGGCCTGCGCTTCCTCCAGCGTTTGATTACGCATTTGGGCGATATAGCTGACCGGAGGAATAAACACCGCGAACAGCCCGCCGCAGAATCCGCCGCGCCGCATGCGTGGAAAGTCGAGGTGGCCCGGCGTGACGTGCGAATAAAAGGCGGTGACCGGATCGTCATCGTGCTGCAGCCACAGGTTGAGCAGCAGGTCGTTATGGCCGTCGAACACCGGCCAAAGGGGGGGAAGCGTCATGGGCGTTTCACTGTGTCAGGCATCATGCACGCTATGTTGTACGATCGCGCGAGGGGGAACAACCCCCGCGCGATGAGGGATTTAAAGGCGTATCGACAGCTCGACGTCATCCGCGAACGGCGTGGAGAGATAACCCGACGCCGGAGAACGCACGCGCGCCAGATAATCTGGGCTGTCATCGGCGTTATCGGCGACGATCAGCGCGCCGGGGCGCAGACGATTTTCCAGCAGCGCGAGGATATCGGGGTAAAGTCCCTTGGCGCCGTCGAGCAACAGCAGATCGACCGTGGCCGGCAGATCGTCGCGCAGCGTTTCCAGGGCGTCGCCGACGCGGATCTCCACCAGATCGACGACGCCGCCTTCAGTCAGGTTGTTGCGCGCCTGCACCGCTTTGCTCGGTTCAAACTCGCAGGTAATCAATCGGCCGCCGCCATTATCGCGCAGTGCGGCGGCCAGGTGCAGAGTAGAAATGCCGAACGACGTGCCGAATTCGACGATGTTTTGCGCCCGGCAACCGCGCGCCAACATATACAGCAATGCGCCGGTTGCCGGCGACACGGCCAGCGGGAAATCCTTCAGGCGGTGGTAGAGTTCGCGATACTCGGTTTTGCTCTGCATCAGCCGGCTTTGCTCTGCGTCCGGCACGTCGCGGAACAGGGCGGCAAGCGCCGGCGAGCGGCGGGATGCCTGTTGAAACAGGCGGCTTAGCAGCGGCGCTAAGGGGGCAGTGGTCAGGGTACTCATGGCTAATTTCCTGTCGTAAATGGAGCGCGTTAGCGCATGCCGCTATAATATGACGAACTATTCGTATTCCTCTATTCGCATTGGCCGTCCGCTATGACTGAACGCCGCAGTAAGCAAATTTCCTCGAGAAAACAACCACAACAGGCGCGATCTGCCGAACTGGTTTCCGCCATTCTGACCGCTGCTATTCAGGTTTTGGCGCAGGAGGGGGCGGCACGTTTCACTACCGCCAGAGTGGCTGAACGTGCCGGCGTCAGCGTCGGGTCGCTTTATCAGTATTTCCCCAACAAGGCGGCAATCCTGTTTCGTTTGCAGAGCGACGAATGGCGACAGACCACCGATATGCTGAGCCGTATTTTGGCCGACCGCGAGAAAACGCCGTACGAGCGCCTGCGGTTGCTGGCGCAGGCATTTATCCGTTCGGAATGTGAAGAAGCGCAGATGCGCGTAGCGTTGAATGATGCGGCGCCGCTTTACCGAGATGCGCCGGAGGCACAGGCGGTGAAGGCGACCGGCAAGGGTATCGTGCAGGTTTTCATGTGCGAAGCGTTGCCTGATGTGCCGCCGTTCACTCGTCGGTTGGCGGGCGATCTGATCGTCGGCACGTTGGGGGCGGCGGGCAAGCAATTCTCCGAAACGCCGCGAACCGATACCGAGATCGCGTCTTATGCCGATGCGATGGCGGACATGTTCTGCGCGTATTTAGCCGATTTAAACGGGCGTGTGGCGCGGTAAGGTTCTTTGTGACATTGTCACCCACTGCGCGCAGTGCCTATACCCGTTGGCGACAAACGGCCAGCACCAGCTGCCGCAGCCAACGGTGATCCGCCTCGGCGTCCAGGCGCGGGTGCCACATTTGCGAGACGGTAATGGGCGGCGTTTTCACCGGCAGCTCGAAGACGCGCAGCGGGCCGTCGGCCGGTTGGGCCTGCAGGAAGGAGGCGGGCAACAGCGCCAGCAGGTTCGAGGCCTGCGCCACCGCCAGCGCGGCCGGGAAGCTCGGCACCACGGCGGCAATCTGGCGCGTCAGCCCCAGCTCCGCCAGCGCGGCATCTACCGGCCCGAGGATGCGCCCGCTGCGCGAGGCCACCACGTGGCCGCAGGCGGCGTAGTCGGCGGCGCCGATCTCCGGCTGTTGCGCCAGCGGATGCGTGGTTCTCATCACGCCAACGAAGCGATCGCGAAACAGCGCCTGCAGGCGGATTTCCGGGCCCATGTCACCCAGTACGCCTATCTCCAGATCGACCAGACCTTCACGCAGGGGGCGGTCGCTTTTCTCCGGCTTGGGCGCAAAGCGCAGCCGCACTCGCGGGGCCTGTTCGGCGGCGGCGGCGATCAGCGCCGGGCCGAAGGCCTCGACAAAGCCGTCGTTGGCGCGCAGCGTGAAGGTACGATCCAGCGCGGCGGGATCCAATGTCCCCTGCGCCGGACGCAACACGGCGCGCGCTTCGAACGCCGCGTGCCGCGCCCGCTCGCGCAGCGTTTCGGCGTAGGGCGTCAGCACCATATGACGGCCGGCACGCACCAGCAGGGGATCGCCGGTCGCCGTGCGCAGTCGGCTGAGGGTACGGCTCATCGCCGAGGCGCTTAAACCGAGACGTCGCGCCGCGCCGGCAACGCTGCCCGCCGTCAGCAGCGCGTCGAGCGCGATCAGCAGGTTGAAATCAGGGTCTGTCATGCGTGCGCATCCTGTCGTGCTGAATAGGGGGAAGGCGTTCGATGCAGTTTGTGCGTGCTAATGCTGCATCAGTCGCCATGCATTATGCCTGAGCCTGTTTTCGATGTGCCATGACTTACCGCTAAAAAACCGGAGGGAGACTGGCCCGTTTGTCGTCTGAACATGGCGATAAAGGCGGAAGGATCGTTATACCCCAGGGTAGAGGCGACATATTTGACGGCTTTCCCTTCCTGCAACAGCCTCATCGCCGTCAGGGTTTTGCTTCTCAGCTTCCATTCATTGAAAGAGATGCCGGTAGCGGCGAGAAATCGCCGAGACAGCGTACGCTCACTCAAGCCCAGCATGCCCGACCATTGTGCCAGCGTGTTGAGATGGTGCGAGGCGGCGCTCATCTTTTCCGTCATGATCTTGATAACGTCGTCGCTGCCGAGCGGCAGATAGCTGTCAAAACGCTCCGACAGCGCCAACTGCTCAAGCAACGCGGTAACCAACGTCTGGTCCTGAGGCGTGCGCGGATAGCCAATACGCCTTTCTGAAAAATCGGCCAGCACCGCTTTGACGACCTTATTCAGCCGCAGGGTTTGCGGTTTGTTCGGTAAGAATTGGCATAGTGGGGGACTGACATGAAGAATGACATAATCAATTGCACTCTTTGCGACGGATTCATGTTCGGTATTAACGGGAAGCCAAATGGCATATTCCGGCGTGGATAAATAAATATTGCTCTCAATATTTATTTCCACCAGCCCTTTCATGGAATACATCAGTTTTCCCCAGGGCAACGCCTGTAAAGGGAATTGCGCTCCTGCCGGCCAGGATTTATTTCTGAACCAAATCGATATTGGGGCTTCCCCGGTCAATTCTGACGGTTTCATGACGCCTTCCTGTCCGCTCATGGCTGCGCCTTCCTATTATAACAATAAGTTGTCTGATAATCGGCATTTCTATTCTATGGGGAAAGCTTACTCTGGGCAGGTCATTCCCCTGGATAAAGGTAACCTTATGTACGGCAAAATCATTGATCTTTCGGTGCCGCTGATGAGCGGGATCGCCTCCGATCCGGAAAGTTTTCTGCCGGAAATCGAGTATGTTGATAACAAGCGCGGAGCGTTGCAGCTGGCGGAATCATTTCCCGGCCTGGATCCCCGGGAGCTGCCGCGTCAGGAGGGCTGGGCGGTGGAGTTTGTCCGCATGAGCACCCACGCGGGGACGCATATGGACGCCCCTTATCACTACCATTCACATATGGATGACGGATCGGCGTCAAAAACCATTGATGAAATACCGTTGGAATGGTGTATCGGCCCTGGCGTCAAATTGGATTTTCGCCATTTTCCCGACGGTTATGTGGCCACTGCGCATGATATTGAGCGTGAATTAGCGAAGATCGGCCATCATATCACCGCCGGCGATATCGTCCTGGTCAACACGGCGGCCGGCGGGCGTTACGGCAGCGAAGATTTCATTCATCGCGGTTGCGGCATGGGCCGTGAAGCGACGCTGTATCTTACCGAGCGCGGCGTCAGGGTGGTCGGCACCGATGCCTGGAGCTGGGACGCGCCATTCAGCCATACGCGCACCAAATTTGAACAAAGCGGCGATGTTTCGCTTATTTGGGAAGGGCATTATGCCGGCAGTCAATATCCTTATTGCCAGATTGAAAAACTGTGCAATCTTGAATTGCTGCCGCCCTGTGGATTTAACGTGATCAGCCTGCCGGTCAAGGTTTATAAGGCATCCGCCGGCTGGGCACGGCCGGTTGCATTTATCGATGAACGCGCAGGAGAATAAACGATGGCCAGAATAAAACTGCCGACGGTGAGTGAATTAACGGCTGAACAGCAGCAGCAATATGCCCGTTTCCCCGCCAACCTTACGCTGGGGCTGTTGAAAACCAGCCGTTCGGCGCAGGGATATCTGTCCCTGGGGGCTTCCTTTCCTGCCGGGCGACTGTGCGATAAAGATCGGGAAATGATCATATTAAGGGTTGGCGCGTTAAGCCACAGCGCTTATGAGCGTATGCAACACTATCCGCTGGCGATCCTTGCAGGGTGGCACGATGACGATATCAAGAAAATAGAGCAGGGAGTTGGTGTCGATGCCAGAGGGACGGCCATCTTGCATTTTGTCGATGAATGCGTGAAGCGGGTGAAGGTTTCTGCCGACACATTTCACGCGGTCAGGCACTATTACGATGAGGTTCAACTTGCTGAGCTGTCATTAATTATTGGGCACTACATGATGACGGCGCGTTTTTTGGAAACGCTGGAAATCGAGCTGGACGAGCAAGCAACGTCGTGGGAAAACATGTCTACGGATTGAGTGCGTGCACGGCGTGAGCGCGATAAAAAAGCCGATAACCTGGGGGTTATCGGCTTTAATGCGCAGTGGCGGAGGGTTACGCCGGCAGCTGCTGCGCGGTTTTCTCGACCAGCGCCAGCAGCAGCTTGATGTCTTCCAGCGTCACGATCGGGTTCAGCAGCGTCATCTTCAGGCAGGTCACGCCATCGAACTCGGTCACGCCGACGTTGGCGCGGCCCGACTCCAGCAAGGCATCACCGATGCGCTGGTTGAACAGCGCGACGGCCGCGTCGCCTTTCGCCGCCAGCTGCGCCGGACGGTAGCGGAACAGCACGCTTGCCAGCTGCGGCTGCATCACCAGTTCCAGCGATTCCTGGTCGGCGATGTAACGCGCCACCTGTTGCGCCAGCGAGACGCCATGATCGATGATCTCGGCATACTGCTTCTGCCCCAGCGCTTCCAGCCCCATCCACAGCTTCAACGCATCGAAGCGGCGGGTGGTCTGCAGCGATTTGGAGACCAGATTCGGCACGCCTTGCGCTTCGTCGAATTCGGAGTTCAGGTAGGCAGCCTGATAGCGCATCAGCTCGTAGTGGCGCTCGTCTTTCAGCAGGAAGGCGCCGCAGCTGATGGTCTGGAAGAACTGCTTATGGAAGTCCAGAGTGATGGAGTCCACCAGCTCCAGGCCGTCCAGGTAGTCGCGGTACTGCTCGGAGAGCAGCAGCGCGCCGCCCCAGGCCGCATCCACGTGCACCCAAATTTTCTGCTCCGCCGCCAGCCGCGCGATATCGCGCAGCGGGTCGATCGCGCCGGCATCGGTGGTGCCGGCGGTGGCGACGATCGCCATCACCTGCTCGCCGTTAGTCTTGGCCTGCGCCAGTTTTTCCGCCAGATCGTTCACGTCCATGCGGGCGAAGCGATCGGTTTTCACCAGCGTGACGGACTGGTAGCCGAGGCCCATCAGCGCCATGTTCTTCTGCACCGAGAAGTGGGCGTTTTCAGAACAGAACACTTTCAGCTTGCGCAGATCGCCCACCAGACCGTCCTGCTGCACGGAGTGGCCCTGACGCGCGAAGAATGCATCGCGCGCCAGCATCAGCCCCATCAGGTTGCTCTGGGTGCCGCCGCTGGTGAACACCCCGGCGTCGCCGGGCTGGTAACCGACCTGGGCGCGCAGCCACTCGATCAGCTTCATTTCGATCAGCGTGGCCGACGGGCTCTGATCCCAGGAGTCCATGCTCTGGTTGGTGGCGTTGATCAGCACTTCAGCGGCCTGGCTAATCACCAGGCTCGGGCAGTGCAGGTGCGCCACGCACTGCGGGTGGTGCACCGACAGGCTGTCTTTCAAAAAGTACTCGATGGCGCGCTCGATCGCCGCCTGGTTGCCCAGGCCTTGCGGGGTAAAGTCGAGCTGGATGCGCTCGCGCAGTTCGGCAACGCTTTTGCCCTGATACATCTCGGGCTGTTGCAGCCACTGCACGACGGCTTCACTGCTCTGTGCGATCGCCTGGCGGTAAGCCTCGGCGCTGTGCGCCGAGGAAGCCAGAATCGGGTTTAACTTGGACATCGCGGTCATTCGCTCCAATCAGACTGGCTTGACGCCGGCGGCCAACAGCGCCTGCTCAAATTTATCCAGGAAAATACCCAGCTCATCATTGGTGATCAGCAGGGAAGGCAACAGACGGAGCACACAGCCGTTGCGCCCGCCGCGCTCCAGGATCAAGCAGGATTCGAAGCATTTTTTCTGCAGCAGCGCGGACAGCTCGCCATCGGCCGGGTAGCAGCCCATGTGATCCTGCGCTTCGTTCGGCTTGACGATCTCGATGCCGATCATCAGGCCCAGACCGCGGACGTGCCCGATCACCGGATAACGTTTCTGCAGCTCGGCCAGCTTGCCTTTGAGCCATTCGCCCTGAGCGGCCACTTTGTCGGCGACCTTATGCTCCTTCAGGTACTGCAGGGTGGTCAGGCCGGTGGCCATCGCCAGCTGGTTGCCGCGGAAGGTGCCGGTGTGGTGGCCCGGTTCCCAGGCATCGAACTCTTTTTTGATGCCCAGCACCGCGAGCGGCAAGCCGCCGCCGACCGCTTTCGACATCACGATGATGTCCGGCTCGATGCCGGCGTGTTCGAAGGCGAACAGCTTGCCCGTACGGGCGAAACCGGCCTGAACTTCGTCGATGATCAGCAGAATGCCGTGTTCCTGCGTCACTTTGCGAATGCGCTGCAGCCACTCGGCCGGGGCCGGGTTAACCCCGCCTTCGCCCTGAACGGCTTCCAGGATCACCGCCGCCGGTTTACGCACGCCGCTTTCCACGTCGTTAATCAGATTATCGAAGTAGTAGGTCAGCGCCTTGACGCCGGCTTCGCCGCCGATGCCCAGCGGGCAGCGGTATTCATGCGGATAAGGCATGAATTGCACTTCCGGCATCATGCCGTTGATGGCCGCTTTCGGCGACAGGTTGCCGGTGACCGACAGCGCGCCGTGGGTCATGCCGTGGTAGCCGCCGGAGAAGCTGATCACGCCGGAACGGCCGGTGTGTTTTTTCGCCAGCTTCAGCGCGGCTTCCACCGCATCGGCGCCGGACGGGCCGCAGAACTGCAGGCAGTACCCTTTGCCTTCGCCCGGCAACAGAGAGAGCAGGTAGTCGGAGAAACGATCTTTCAACGGGGTCGTGAGATCGAGAGTATGTAACGGCAAGCCGCTGGTAATGACATTTTGGATGCTTTGCAGGACGTCGGGGTGATTATGTCCAAGAGCCAACGTTCCCGCCCCGGCCAGGCAATCAAGATATTGATTATTCTCAACATCAGTGATCCAAACGCCCTGGGCTTTCGCAATTGCCAACGGCAATTTGCGCGGATAACTCCTAACATTCGACTCAAATTCGGCTTGACGCGCCAAATAGGTTTCATTGTTTCCGTTTAATGAGTTTGCAACTAAAGTATCAATACGGACTTTATCCGTCATCATATCTCTCCTACAACCGAAGGTCTCAAAACGCAACGATTGAATTAATGAATTAGAAAAGTAACTGCCTTGTGAAAAGCGCGACCAATATATGGCTTTTTTGCCTGGGACTCAATAGCCGATTTTGTTTTGAATTGTTTAGTTTTTTCTTAGGCTCATCAATATGTTGTTGATTTGTTGACCGTTGGTTTTGCCGGCAAAAAACAACATTTCTTTAACATTGCGTAAAAATCCTTTTCTGCTTTCCTTTGGCTGCTTCTTTAATGCATTTATTATTAAGGTGAATTTCCGATTAATAACATAAATAGAAAATAGCGGCTTATTTTCATCTATTCACCACCTTAAGTCCTATAGCGGTTATATACACAAAATTTGTGATGAATATAAGCAGTCGAGCGTTAAAAGCGCAGTATCCAGAGTGGTGATTTCTTGCAGATTTTACGTAGCGCGATCAAAAAAGCGGGATTTTTGTGCGGCGCCGGCGTGTCTGCCGGCGCCGCGGTCATTAACGTTGCCGTAACCAGGCGTGATAGCGCCGCAGAGTGCGGCGGGTGCGCCACCGATCGATGAGCAGCGACCACAGCGGGGAGTAATGCACGTTGCGCGTCCGATCGCGGCTCAGGGCGTGCATGCGGCGCTTGATCAGCGCCATGCGGGCGAGCAGCGTCAGCGTTTTGTCGCGCCATTTTACCGGTTCGGGCAGCGCATGAGGGGCTTCGCCGGTTTGCCAGCGGCGCGGCAGATCGGGAATTTCCGCCATGGCGGTGGCGATGCCGACCACCGCGACGCCGCTGTTCAGCACCCGTTGCGCCACCGACGGGCGGGCGATGCCGCCGGTGGTCATCACCGGCATGCGCGCTACTGCGGCGAGATCGCGGGCGAAGGTCAGAAAATAGGCTTCGCGCGCCAGGGTGCTGTCGTCTGCGGCTTCCCCCTGCATCGCCGGGCTTTCATAACTCCCGCCCGACAACTCCACCAGATCGACCGGCAGTTCGTTGAGCATCAACAACACCTGTCGGGCCTCGTCCGGCGAAAAGCCGCCGCGCTGAAAATCGGCTGAATTGAGCTTCACCGCCACGCAAAAATCTGGCGAGACACGCTGGCGCACCGCGCGCACCACCTCCAGCAGCAGACGGGCGCGATTCGCCAGTTCGCCCCCCCAACGATCGCTGCGCCGGTTGGCCAACGGCGACAAGAACTGGGAGATCAGGTAGCCGTGCGCCGCGTGGATCTGCACGCCGGTAAACCCGGCCTTTTCGGCGGCGTGCGCGCTGGCGGCGAAGCGGGCGATCACCTCGGCAATCTGCGCTTCGCTCATGGCTTCCGGCTGCGCGAACGCCTTGCTGTACTTGCCCATCGCCATCGGAATGGCGGAGGGCGCCCAGGCGTTGCCGCCCATGTTGGCCATCACCTGACGGCCCGGGTGGCTGAGCTGCATCCATACCTGCGCGCCTTCCTGGCGCGAGGCCGCCGCCCAGGTTTTGAACGCCTCGAGCGGCGTATCCTGTTCCAGCACCACGCCGCCGGGGCCGGTCATGGCGCGTCCGTCGATCATCACGTTGCCGGTGATGATGAGGCCGGCGCCGCCGATACCCCAGTGGCGATACAGACGCCATAGCGCGGGGCCGGGCAGTTGGCCTTCATCGGCCAGATTTTCTTCCAACGCGGCTTTGGCCAAACGGTTGGGTAAGCGGCTGCCATTGGGCAGAATCAGCGGGGTAAACATCGGGTACGTTCCTGTCGCAGGGGGAATGGCGCTATACTAGGTTTAAAGTTAACTTTAAGGTCAATAGGGCATGAAAATCGGAGAGTTGGCGGAGCGCGCCGGCATGGCCGCCTCGGCGATACGTTACTACGAACAGCAGGGTCTGCTGCCCAAAGCGGTGCGCGGCGTTAACGGATATCGGGTGTATAGCGAAAGCGCGCTGGAGCGGCTGCACCTGATCCAAATCGGCCAGAATCTGGGGTTCTCGCTGCAGGCGATCCGCGGGGTATTGGCGCTGCAGGGCAGCGCCTATCAGGATGGGTTGATGCAAGGCGTCGACAGCCGGCTGGCGGAAATCGAACGGATGATGGCGACGCTGAACGAGCAGCGTGAGACGTTGATGGCGACGCGGCGTATTCTGTTGGAATCTGGCGTGGCGGGGTTGTGCCGCGCAAAAAATGAAAAACAGGCCGGTGCGTGGCCGGCCTGCAAAGATTAACGGTGTTTAAAGGCGGCGCGCCCGGCATATACCGCCGCGCTGCCCAATTGGTCTTCGATGCGCATCAGCTGATTGTATTTTTCGATCCGCTCGCCGCGGCACGGCGCGCCGGTTTTCACATGGCCAGCTCGCATCGCAACCGTCATATCGGCGATAAAGCTGTCGACGGTTTCGCCGCTGCGGTGTGAGATAAAGGCGCCCCAGCCATTTGCCTGGCAAAGCTGCACGGCGGCGAAAGTTTCGCTCAGCGTGCCAATCTGGTTCAGCTTGATCAGCGCCGCATTGGCCAATCTTTCATCAATCCCGCGCTGGATGTATTTCACGTTGGTGACGAACAGATCGTCACCGACCAGTTCCACCTGATCGCCCAGGGCGTCGCTGAGAATGCGCCAGCCCGCCCAGTCGTCCTCGGCCAAACCGTCTTCAATCAGCACGATGGGAAAATCTTGCACCAGCCGCTGGTAATAGGCCGTCATCTGTTCGGCATCCAGTTCGGTGTTTTCGCTGCGCAGGCGATATTTGCCGTTGGCGTAGAATTCACTCGAGGCCGGATCCATGCAAATGGCGATATCGTCACCCGGTTGATAACCGGCTTTCTCTATCGCTTGCACGATCAGCTCCAGCGGTTGCCGGTTTGAGGCGACCGCCGGCGCGAAACCACCTTCGTCGCCGACGCCGACCGACAGGCCTTTTTCCAACAGGATTTGGCGCAGCGCCTGATAAACTTCACTGCCCCAGCGCACGGCCTCGCGCAGCGACGGCGCGCCCAGGGGCGCTATCATAAACTCCTGAAAGTCCGCGCCTTGCCAGCGGGCATGCACGCCGCCGTTGATGATATTCATGCAGGGCACCGGCAGCAGGTTGGCGCCGATACCGCCCAGATAACGATACAGCGGCAGCTGCGACAATTTCGCCGCGAGGCGGGCGGCCGCCAAAGAAACGCCAAGCAGGGCGTTGGCTCCCAATCGGCTCTTGTTCTCGCTGCCGTCCAGCGCGATCAGCCGGCGGTCAATCTCCTCTTGTTGGCGTACATCCACCCCACGCAGTGCCTCATTGATTGCCGTTTTGACGCTTTGCACCGCTTCCTGCACGCCTTTACCGCCGTAACGGTGCGGATCGCCGTCGCGGTGTTCCACTGCCTCGCGCGAACCGGTGCTGGCGCCGGAGGGAACCGAAGCCCGTGCTACGACGCCCGCCGCAGTCATTTCAACTTCGACGGTGGGATTGCCGCGCGAATCTAGGATCTCTCTGGCGGTTACGTTTTCAATTTCATAGCTCATGGATGATCACCTCATTCTAGGGAGTAGGCACGTGCTTTATCAGCACGTCGATCGACAAATGGTTAATGAACTCGAAGCCGAAGGAGGCAAAGACGCCGAACGGACGGTTCTGATGGCCGAGCAGCAACAGATCGACGCCTTCACGGGCAATCAGGGTTTCAACGTCTTTGAAGCGATGGATGCTGACCATTGCGCGCACCTCCAGGGGGATTGTGCAGTCTTCCACCAGCCGGCTGAGCATGGCTTTGGCAGCGATCACCTCGCTGGACTGGCGATCTTTGGTTTGTGCATCGCTGAGGTAGTCCAGCTCGGCATAGTCGGCGCTGATGTGCGCCACGGTAATGCGCGTATTCATCTGCTGATTGAGGCGTTCGGCATGGCGTAACAGCAGCCGGCCGTCGCGTTCATCCTGCACCAGCAGTAAAGCATGTTGATAGAGCGACATGACTTATCTCCCTGCGTTAGCAATCTGTAGGGTTAACCACGGTAAAACCTCTTTTTTCCGGCTCGTCATGCCGGGCAGCGACACCTGCCGAATGGCGAGCACCCGGTTCGACGAGAAATACAGGGTGGAGCGGCGGCGGGTGATATCGGTCACCAGCAGCGCGGCCATCTCCAGCCCGGCCTCCTGCTTAGCCTGCTCGAGCGCCTGTTGCAGCGAGGGCAACAACGGATCGATATCGCTCATGGCCCGCACTTCTATCTGCGACAGCAGCAGCGAGACGCTATGGATGCGGTAATTCTTGGCGTCGCGGTGCAGCAACTGCGGGGCGGATTGCCCCGAAAGATCGGTTTTGGCAGCCAGCAGCCCGGCGGTGAAGGCGTCATAGTCAACGTGAGAGATTGCGCATAACCGCGCGACCGCCAACCGATCCTGTTCGGTGGTGGTCGGTGCGCTCAGCGCAACGGTATCGCTCAAAATCGCGCCCAGCAGCAGCGTGGCCTGGGCGGAAGAAAGCGGCATCGGCGTATCTGACGTCAGTATGGACAGGATCACGGTGGCGCAACAGCCAACAGCGCGGATCCAGACATCGGGCGGGTTGCGGGTGATCAAGGTGCCCAGCCGGTGATGATCGATAACGCCGACCACATCGCTGTCGGGCAATGAGGCCGGCCCTTGTTCGACGTCGGTAAAATCCACCAGCCAGACTTTGCGGTCACGGAGATCGTCTGTCAGCAGCGCAGGCGCTTGTACGCCGGCGGCGGCCAGTATGTAGCGGGTTTCCGGCGTCAATTCGCCAAGGCGGAAAGCGACGGCCGGTTTGCCGAGGTGATTGAGCCAGTCCGCGACCACCAGCGCGCTGCAGATACTGTCGCTGTCGGGATTTTTATGGCCGAAAACGTACAGCGGCATTTCCCGCACGGCGAGATCAGGCTGGGACGGAAAAGGGGTAATACGTGAGATTTCATTCATAGCGACTCCTGACATACCTGCCTAAAAAATAAAGCGAAGTTGTATATCAGGCGTCATCATCCGGTTCGAGCGAACGCGGCGGTTGGGAAAGGTGGAACACCATCACCTTGTGAACGACTGTAGCGCAGCGCGGTGGCAAACGCAACGCCCGGCAAAGCTGGCGAGAATGCATAATCGGATTGATACTGAGTGAGTCTATGATGGACAAGGATATTTGCCGCTAACCGACGGATAGGCTGAACGGAATCACGCCGGCCGACTGCACCGGATCCGTGGGTGTCACAATGGGAGTCAACATGCTCGAGCCATGCTTCCCCGAAAACGAAGCCGAACGCCTGTCGGTATTGGATTCGCTGAACGTGCTGGATTCGAACTCAGTAGAAAAGCTGGATCGCATCACGCGGCTAGCTGCGAAATATTTCGGCGTCACCATTGCGCTGGTGTCACTGATCGACCGCGATCGTCAATGGTTTTTATCACGCTATGGCCTGGATGTCCGGGAAACGCCGCGCAACATCTCGTTCTGCGGCCATGCCATTCTGCAACGCGAAGCGATGGTGGTGCCCGATACCGCGCAGGATCCGCGCTTTTTCGATAACCCACTGGTGGTCGGTGGCCCGCGCATCGGCTTCTACGTCGGGCAACAGCTGCTGTCCCTCGACGGGTTGCCGCTCGGCACGCTATGCATTATCGACAGTCACCCGCAGCCGTTTCCTCAAGATAAACTGGCCGACCTGCGTGACTTCGCCGCGGTGGTGGAAGAGTATCTGCAGAGCATCGAACGCAACGTCTATACCGAAAACCTGAAATCCGATCTGCAGCGCACGGAGGCGTTATTCGAACAGACTTTCTCTCAGGCGGCGGTGGGCATGGCGCTGGTTTCGCTGCAGGGGTATTGGCTGCGGGTCAATCCGCGCATCTGTGAAATGCTGCAATACTCCGAGCGCGAGCTGATGGATCGCACCTTTCAGGACATTACCTATCCGCTCGATCTCAACACCGATCTGGAAAAACTGCAGCAGTTGCTGAGAAACGAGATCGACACCTACTCGCTGGAGAAACGCTATTTCCGCGCCGATGGCACGATCGTATGGGTGGAACTGACGGTGGCGCTCAATCGGCTGCCGAACGGCAAGCCGGATCATTTCATCTCGGTCATCGTCGACATCAGCGAGCGCAAGGCGGCGGAGGCCGACCTGTATGCCTTGCAGCATGAGCTGGAAGAACGCGTCGAAATTCGTACGCATGAGCTTAACGCGGTGGTCAAACAGCTCAACGAAGAGATAGAAACCCGGGTGCTCGCCGAATCTCAGCTCAGTGCGGAAAAAGAACGCCTGCGCGCCATTACCGACAATATGCCGGCGTTAATCAGCCAAATCGACGCCAATGAACGCTACCTGTTCGCCAATAGCGCCTATAAGACCTGGTTTGGTCTGGAAGAGGCCAGCCTGCAGGGCATGACGGTGCGCGAGTTCATGGGGGAAAGCGTGTATCAGATGGCCCGGCCGATGATCGCGCGGGCTTTGGCGGGCGAAATGGTCAGCTTCGAAAACGAATTGCAGACCCAGCAGGGGCTGCTGATGATCCATACCACGCTGGTGCCGTGCGAGGCTCAGGGCTTTTACATTCTCTCCATGGATATCACCGAGTTGAAGCGGCTGCAGCAACGATTGGAATATGACGCCACGCACGACATGCTGACCGGGTTGACCAACCGACGCGCATTTCTGCGCCGGTTGTCGGGCACGTTGCAAGTCTGCTGTCATCAGCGGCAGATGGCCCTGTTGTTCATCGATCTCGATGGTTTTAAGGGCATGAACGACAGTTACGGCCATGACTTTGGCGATCTGATCCTGAAGACGTTCGCCAAATTGCTCAGCGCTTGCGCCGACGAACGGCACAGCGTCTCGCGCCTGGCCGGCGACGAGTTCACGGTGATCCTGTGGCCGCTGACAGCGCCGCGGCCTGAGGTCAGCGCGTTTTGCGAAAAGGTGTTGGCGGAGCTGGCCGGTATTTCGCAGATCGGTCAGCAGAAGGTCTGCCTGTCCGCCAGCATTGGCGCCGCTATCTCTGCGAGTGGGGACGTGACGCCGGAAATGCTGCTGGCCAGCGCCGACGGCGCGATGTATCAGGCGAAATCCGCCGGCAAAGGCACTTACGCCATCTGTGAGCTATGAGCCAATGTTACGACATCTCAGTAAGAACGAAGACGAGCGCCTGGCGGCCATCGATGCGCTGGCGGGGTTGGGCGCCGGCCATGACGACGCGATCCATCAGGTGCTGACGATCACCCGCAAGCTGTTACAGGCCGAGGGCTGCCTCATTTACCTGCACGGAACGCGCAAGATTTGGATCCGCGAGCACATTGACGTCGGGTTCGAGGAGATCGATTTCGTCAGCCCCTTGTTCAATTTCGTTCGTCTGAGCGGCGAGGCGTTGATTTGTCCGGACACCCATGCGGATGAACGCTTTGCCTCGGATCCCATGGTCAACGGCGCCGCGGCGATCCGCCACTGCGCCGCCATCCCGCTGTGCACCCGCGAAGGCTATACGATCGGCGCGTTCTGCCTCGTGGGTTCGCAGCCAAAGCATCTGACTCGCCGTCAGGTCGAACTGCTGCGCAGCATGGCCACCATCGTCGGCGAGCTGATCGAAGCGCAGAGTGAGATCGGCCTGGTCGATGCCATCACTCGCTTGCCCAATCGACAACGGCTGATGGGGGAACTCGGCAATTTACCGGACACGGGCAAATACGCGTTATTGCTGTTCGATACGATAGATATCCAATACGCCTACGAGATGGCGCGTTCTTTCGGCCTGTCTACGGTAGAGTTACTGCTGGGGGATATCAGCCATTTCCTGAAAGAGACGTTTCTCAGTGAGCGCATGCTGTACAGCATCGCGCCCGGACGTTTCGCCGTCATTATCGAGGCGCAGCACATGCCGCAGGCGAAGCGCGATCTGTTGCGTTGCGCCGACCGTTTGCATCACGAAGTGAGAGGCGCCGTGCCGCTGCGCCTGGAGCTTAATGCCGGTTATGCGTTGTTTTCCGCGCCGCATGCCGATCCTCCCGAGATTTTGCGCCAGGCGACCAGCGCGCTGCATGATTCGATCGACGAGGGGCGAGCCGTCTCCCTCTATAGCGAGCCGAAGGATGCGGCGCGCAAGCATAATTTCAATATTTTTAATGAGTTGGCGCAGAGTCTGAAGGAAAATAATCGCGGGCTATTTTTGGAATACCAACCGCAGATTGATTTGGCGAGCGGCAGGATCGTCGGCGCGGAAGCATTGCTGCGTTGGCTGCATGAACGTTGGGGGGCGATCCCGGCGGGGGAGTTCATTCCGCTGGTGGAAAATACCTCGCTGATCAAACCGTTGACCGAGTTTGTCATCGCGCAGTCGATTGAACAGTTGTTGTTGATGCGTGAAGCGGGGATCGCGTTTCCCATCTCGATCAACGTGACGGCCGGCAATCTGGCCGAGCGGCACTTTGCGGCGCGGTTGAATGAAGCCATCACCCGGCGCGGGCTGCAGGCGGGGGACATTGAGATAGAGTGCCTGGAGTCGCAACGCATTCAGGAAAGCAGCGCGGCGTTGGCCTGTCTGCATGCGCTCAAGGCCAACGGGCATCGCATCGCGCTGGATGATTTCGGCGCCGGCTACAGCAATTTAAACTATCTGCGCCATATCCCCGCCGACGTCGTCAAACTGGACGCCTCCCTGATAAGACTGCTGAAGAGCGATGCGGAAAGCCGCATCATCGTGCAAAGCATCATCGATATGCTGCATAAACTCAACTATGAAGTCTTGGCGGAAGGGGTGGAAGACCTGGAGTCACTCCACTACCTGACCGAGTATCGGTGCGATGTCGTACAGGGCTTCTATTTTTCACCGGCGGTGACGTTGGAAAAGCTGTGCGCGCTCGTCGACATTCACGGGCAGCAGCGGCGAAATGCCTGAGGCAGCGCCGCTCATGGCGCGCCAACCGGAAATCGCCGGCGATTCTCACCCAGGCGCAGGCCATGACTGTCCGTCAATGTCGTCACCCGGTCAGGCCTGGTAAGTGCGCAGCCAGGCGGCGAATGTTCTCACGACGTCATCGTCCCGGTCGCGCAGCAGCAGAGAATAGACGCCGGTTCGGATGGTCAGCGTCGGGAAAGGCGACACCAGTCGGCCGGACGACAGGTGTTTGGCGCAGAACAAATAAGGCACAACGGCCAGCCCCAGGCCGTCTTCAGCCGCCTGAATGGCGGCGAAGGTATGATCGAGCGTGAGCGGCGGCGGCGAAGCGTCCAGCGCCGTCGGATAAGCATTCAGCCAGCTGCGCCACAAATCTTCCCGTGCACGGATGCGGATGGCGGTATGCTCGCCAAGCGTGTCCGGCGCAATGACCGGTCTGGCGTGCAGATAGCTCTGGCTGCAGACCAGCAGGCTGTCTTCCTGCAGGAAAGGGATCGCTTTCAGCCCGGAGAAGTGCGCGGGATCGCGCCGGATCGCCACGTCAAACGGCGTATTGCGATCGACGGCGCCGATGCCGGTGGTGATATCAATCGCGACCCCCGGATGACGCTCATTGAATGCCGCCAGCTTCGGCATCAGCCAGTGCATGGTGAACGTCGGCAGGCTGTGCACCACCAGCCGCTGCTGGCCGGCGCTCGCTTTCAGCGCGCTCTCCGCAGCAAACAGTTCGCCGATGACCCGGGACGCGGTGCGGGAAAAGTTCTCACCGGCCTGCGTCAGCCGCACGGATTTGTGTCCGCGATAAAACAGCGTGATCCCCAGCTGTGCTTCGAGACTGCGAATATGGCGGCTGACCGCGCCGGTGGTGAGAAACAGCTCATCCGCAGCGGCGCTGAAGCTGCCGAGACGGGCGGCGGCTTCGAAAGCGGACAGGTGCGGCAGGGAGTGGATTTTTTTCATAGGTTGAGTCTAGCTCAACCAAATGGGGGAAGAAAGATCGTTTGTCAGCCTTTGATTTTGCTCACTATGATGAGGCATCTCCTTCTGATTGCTGAGTTTATGATGCGGATCTTTTGGCTATCGGTCATGCGTGTTAATGGCGTTATTCTCCCCCTGCGGTTGGCAGGGAGGCGGCGCTGAAATGCGGACTTTTTATCTGCTTTGCGTGAGCCGGGCGGGTCTGTGTCTGGGCACCATGATGTTCGCCGGCGCGCTGCCGACCATCAGGAGCGAGTGGCAGCTCGACGCCGCTTCGGCCGGCACAGTGCAGACGGTGTTCAGCCTGACCAACGCCCTGGCGTTGCTGGTGGCCTCCTGGTGGTGTGATTCGTTGGGCGCCCGCCGGGTTTATCTGCTGTTCTCCTGGCTGGGCGCCGCTGCGTTGATGCTGTTCGCCGTATTTGCCCATTCTTATCTCAGCGCGTTGGTGTTGATGGCCTTCGTCGGTTTGACGCAGGGCGGGGCTTATACGCCGGCGCTGCTGTTGGCGATGGGGATGAACGGTCCGGCGCGGCGCGGTTATGCCATCGGCATGGTGCTGGCGGCCAGTTCGTTGGGGTATTTTCTGTCGGTTTTCATCGCCGGTTGGAGCGCCATGCGCTGGGGCGCCGGCGTGGCGTTTTCTCTGTGCGCCGCCGGTGCGTTACTGGGAGCGCTGGCGGGATCGTTGGCCCTGGTCGGTTATCGGGAACCGCAGCCGCGCACGCTTGGGAGGAAGACGAAACGTGAGAGCTATGCTATCACCTATGCGACCCTGCTGTTGCTGATCGGGTATATCGCCCACAGCTGGGAACTGCTCGGCAACTGGGCCTGGGCGCCCAGCCTGGTCAGCGAGGCGTTGAGCGGTTTCTCTCTGGATCCGCTCAGCGCCGGATTGATCGTCGCGGCGGTGATCCACCTGGCCGGCATGATCGCCACGCTGATTGTCGGCACCGTTTCCGACTATTTCAATCGCGCGTCGGTGCTGATGTTTATGGGCGCCGCCGGCGCGTTGGGTTCGCTGCTGATGGGAGGGTCGGCGAACTGGGGGCCGGGCTGGACGCTGCTGCTCGTCAGCATCGGCAGTTTCTTTATTCTCGGCGACTCCGGCGTGCTGTCGGCCGCGATGGCGGACAACGTACCGCCGCAACAGCTCGGCAGCGTGATGGGCTGGCGATCGTTGCTGGGGTTCGGCATCGGTTCGTTCGCCCCTTTCTCCTTTGGCGTGGTGATGGATACCACCCACAGTTGGGGCGCGTCTTATGCCGTATTGGCCTGCGGCGGCGGGGTAGCCTGTCTGGCGGCCTGCTTGCTTTGGCGACAACATTTGAAATGAGGTACGGACATCATTAAATGAATGGAACATCATCACGCATTGTTATCGTGGGCGCCGGGATTGTCGGGGCATCGATCGCCTATCATCTCACGCGTCAGGGGCAGCGCGTTATCGTCGTTGAGCAGGCGCATCCCGCGGCGGGGGCCACAGGCAGCTCGTTCGGCTGGATCAGCGAAGGCGTGCCAGAGGGCGCTCCCGATGCGTTTCTGCGGCGCGAGATCGTGGCTGACTGGGTGCGGCTGACGCAGGAGATCCCGGAATTGTGGGTGAATTGGTCCGGCGCGCTCAGCTATGGTCAGGCGCCGGCGACGCAAAACCCCGACAATCGGCGTCTGTCCTCCGCCGAGGTGATGGCGCTGGAGCCGGCGCTCGGGCTGCCCGATAGCCAGGCCTATTTTGCGGCGCGCGATGGCGCGGTCGATCCGCAAGAAGTGACACAGCGGCTGCTCGAACGGGTAGGCGCGTTGGGCGGCGAGTTGCTTCTGGGACGTGCGGTCAGCGGATTTCTGCGCGAGGCCGGTGGTCAGATAACCGGCATCGTTACCGGGGAGGGCGCGATCGCCGCCGAACGGGTAGTGCTCGCCTGCGGTACGGGGATCTCGGCGCTGCTGGACGGCAGCGAATTCTCGTTGCCGATCGAGGCGTCGCCGGCAATTTTGTTGCGCTATCACGCGGCGGCGCAGGCGGTGAACACGCTGATTGCGGGCGACGACATCGAAGCGCGTCATGCGCAAAATGGCGATCTGCTCGCGGCGGAGGATTATCCTGCGGGCGGCGATGTCAAACGCGTGGAAGAGGACGCGCGATCGGCGATTCAAAACCGCCTGCACGGCTCGGCGCCATTGCAACTGCAGGCGTGTTCGCTGGGGCTGCGCCCCAGGCCGCGCGACGGTTATCCCATCCTCGGGCCGCTGGGCGCCACCTGTCTCTATGTGGCGGTGATGCATCCGGCCGTGATGTGCGCTCCGACGTTGGGTCGGCTGGTCAGCGACGAGCTGTTGCACGGCGTTAATCCCGCCATTCCTCACGGTTACCGCCCGGCGCGATTTATTGATGATGGGGGTGAAGGGGGGGATATCATCGCGATTGCCGGTCGGTTCGCGCTGGATACCGCGCAGCCGCCGCTCAGTCTTTATCCCTATGCGCCGGTTTATAAGATAGGGGAGCACGTCCTGAAGCGCACCCGTCCGACGTCGGGCGAAGCCCAGGCGCTGGCGGCGTATCTCACCGCGTTGCATCGTCAGGGCGTTGACGTCGTGGCGCCGACGGCCTGTCCGCAAGAGATAGCGGGCAGTATGTGGGTGGTTTATCCCTTTGTGGCGGGAGAAAAATATGCGGGCCGCGATGAGCAGATTATCGCGGCGGGCAGGCTGTTGGGAAGGATCCACGCGTTATCTTCGGCAGACAATAACGCCGGGCTGGCGGTTTATGACGAGTATGCACTGACTGAAGACGATATCTCAGCGGATCTGGACGAGATCGCCAGTCATGCGGCAAGCCAGGGGCTGACGCTCGACATCGAGGCGCTAAAAACGCGTATGCTGCAGATTGCCGGGCGGCAGACGGCGCTTAGCGCACGGGATCTCCCTTGCGTGGAAACGCCCTATGACTTTAAAGCCGATAATCTGATTTATGTCGCGCAGGATAGGCCAGTGCTGATCGACCCCGATAACGCGCTGTTTTTGCCGCGCGTGTTCGATCTGGCGCTGGTCCTGCTGCTGTTCCACAACGCGCTGGACTCGGCGCCCGACCGCGTGTTCACCGTACGGGAATGGCGGCTGTTTTTGACGGGGTACGGTGAGTCTGTCGCGTTGACGGCCGGCGAAGTGCAAAGCTGGCATCAGGCGGTAGAGCATTTGTTTCTCGATGAAGTCCTGTGGCTGATGGCGGACTTTGCCGATGGCTGGCGCGATCCTCGGCAAACGGCGCTGTTCTTCTCTCTGATCGGGCTGCTGGATAATCTTTCCGACTACGGATTAACACCGTAATGCGCTCAACGTTGCAGTGGTTTTTTGCGCCGTTGGCGAGGCTCTTATATATTTATTAGCATGCCTGAGGCAGGTTAGGCATGAAGCGGTGGCCGTACGGGCCGCTGCAAGCACGACAGTTAATCCGTTCGCCAAGAGGCTGCGAGACGGTGCTTTCGGTAGGGACAGCCGCCAAACGTTTTTACGGCGACCGAAGGCGGAGCAGCTACTCACAGGTCACGAGGACACTTACCATGCATAAGAGAACACTGGCGTCACTGCATTACGAAAACATGCCTTACGATGGGGTGCGCTTTCATATTTTGAAACGGGAGACGCCGGGCCATACGGCGTTGCTGAAGTTGGATGCGGGCAGCCGACAACCGGCGCGTTTTCATCCGGGATGGGTGAAACTGATGGTGCTGAGCGGTGAACTGAAGGTTGACGATCAGACGCTGCAACCTCATGAGATGTTAATCATTCCTGCCAATACCGCCTATACGGTAGAGGCCATAACGGAAGTGATTTGTCTGGCGATTTCCGAGCTGGACGGCGCCGAACTGGCCCGTTGACGTATTGACAAGAAGGGATAGCGGAGAGCCTAGGCGCTCTCCCTATCCCTTCAGCATTGAGCCGCCCCCCAGGCTAAGCTACCTGCTGACTAGGCATAAACCTCCTGATTCAATCCACCGCGCTTTCCCTTTCCATCACTTTCGGCCTCCGTCGCCCCCGCAACGTTGCCGCCATTGTGCAGCGCATGCACAATGTCATCGCCCCGTTACCACGCAGAACGATGAAATGTGGGTGTCATAGTGAGTTTATTCGCATAAGGCCCCTGGTGTGGCTTGCGAGAACGTCACTATATGGAGGATCATGCGGCCTCTCTATCAAATAAAAGACATTCGCGTTATCAAAAGGGACAAACGACCATGGGATTCGAAGTCGACAACGCCGAAACGAAACGCATCAACCTGAGCAGCCACGAGAATTCCTCGTTCGAGGTGACAGGGCTGGTGAAACACTATCCGGCAGGCTTTGTCGTTCCTTTCCACTCGCATAAACGTTGCCATTTGCTCTATTCGCAACAGGGAGTGATGGCGGTCGAGGCGGGCAGCGGGCGCTGGATCGTGCCGCCAACCACCGCAGTCTGGCTGCGGCCGGGGGTGGAGCATCAACTGGTCATGCAGAGCAATATCTGCGTTTACGGGATTTTTGTCGATGAATTCACCGCCGCGCGGTTGCCGTTGCGCGACGGCGTTTTGCAGGTGTCACCGCTGCTGCGGGAGCTGATCGCCCAATTGGCGACGCTGGCGCCCGAGGGCGAGGAAACCAAACGCCACGCGCTGCTCAGAGCGCTGTTCCTCGAGGAACTGAGCCTGCAGCCGCAGCTGGCGCTGCATCTCCCCTGGCCGATGGAAGCGAGAATGGCCGACATTTGCCGGCAGTTGGTTATCATGCCGTCCGACGATCGCGGCATTGAGATCTGGGCGGATTCACTGTCGATCAGCGCGAAAACCTTCCAGCGTCACTTTACTCAACAAACCGGCATCACCTTTGGCCAGTGGAAACAGCGTCTGCGGCTGCTGTCGTCCATTCCGCTGCTGTTGGCCGGCCACTCCATCATACACGCCGCTTTCGAAAGCGGTTATGAGAGCCACAGCGCCTATTCGGTGGCGTTTAAAAAACTGTTTGGCGTTTCGCCTTCGCGCTTTACGCTATAGCCGTATTGCAGAGCGCGCTTCTCCTATAGATTGAAGCAACCTAATGACGTATAAAGCAAAGCAGTCAACCTCCGAGGCCGCTTCCCGTGATAAAAATTGTCGTGTACCTGATTATCGCCGTGACGATCGCCATTATTGCGGCAAGAGTCATCTTTCGTTTGCCGGATATTTCGCAGCGTCTGCCGCAGGCGGCATTGCCGGCGGATCCTGCCGCGCTATTGCCGGCGCGGGCCGCCGAACAGATGGCGGCGCATCCCGGCCTGAGCGGTGTGGTGCCGCTGGTCAGCGGCCACGATGCGTTCGCCAGCCGCCTGGCGTTGGCGCGGATGGCGGAAAGGTCGATCGATGCCCAGTACTATATCTGGCATAACGACACCTCCGGGCAGATCCTGCTGAAAACCCTGTATGACGCGGCCCAACGCGGCGTGCGTGTGCGGCTGCTGCTGGACGATAACGGCGTCGCCATGGATGAGACGCTGGCGGCGCTGAACGCGCAGAAAAACGTCGAGATCCGTCTGTTCAACCCGTCTACCGTACGTACGCCGAAGCTGGCCGGTTACGCCTTCGACTTTATGCGCATGAACCGGCGTATGCATAACAAGTCCTACATCGTCGACGGCGCCGTGGCGATCATCGGCGGCCGCAACATTGGCGATGAGTATTTCCAGGTCGGCGACGAGAACTATTTCCTCGATCTCGACGTGTTGAGCGTCGGCAGCGTGGTGGCGGAGACCGCCGATGTCTTCGATCGCTACTGGAACAGCGCCTCGGTATTCGGCGTTGAGCAAATTATCCGGGGCCAGGGCAACCTCTCGGCATTCCTGACGCAGGCTGCCGCAACCGAAACCAGCGAGCGCGCCCGTAAATTGGCGGTGCAGCTGGAAACCAGTGCGGTGCGCTTTCGTGATGGCGCCGTGCAGCCGGAATTCACCCAGGTAGAGCTGGTGGCCGACGATCCGGCGAAGGGATTGGGCAAAGCGTCGCGCGATCGCTTGATGGTGACGCAGCTGGGCAAGATCATCGGCGGCGTCAGCCGGCAATTGGATCTGGTCTCCGCCTATTTCGTGCCGGGGCGGGAAGGGGCAACCTTCTTTGAATCGCTTGCCAAGCAGGGAAAATCCATCCGCGTACTGACCAACGCGATGAACACCACCGACGTGCTGGTGGTCCACGCCGGCTACGCCAAATACCGGCGTGAGCTGCTGCAGGCGGGCGTCGAGCTGTTCGAGCTGAAGCTGCGCGCCGGGCAACCGACGGGGCGCAAGGAACTCAAGCCGCTGGGGCTGTCCGGTGCGGCGCTGCATGCTAAAACCTTCGCCATCGATGACAAACGGGTGTTTATCGGCTCGTTCAATTTCGATCCGCGCTCGGCGCACCTGAACTGCGAAATGGGATTCTTGATCGATAGCCCGTCGCTGGCGGCCGACACCCGCCAACTGTTTGATGGCCCGCTCGAATACGCCGCCTATCGGCCGGTATTGACACCCGAAGGCAAAATGGTGTGGAAAGAAGCCTTCGAAGACGGCCACACCCAGGTGCACCAGCAAGAACCCGGCGCCGGCTGGGTAAAACGCATCGTTCTTACCGTGGCCGGCTGGCTGCCTATCGAGTGGATGCTGTAACGCCGGCGAAGGCTGTCGCCACCCGGTGTAACAGCCGTTGCAAGGGAACCTCGCCCGCGATGATTGCGATGAGGCGCGCATCCTCAAACAGGGCGAGGGAGGGCACGGACTTGATGCCGAACGCAGGGGCGACCGTCGGCGCCTGCGCGACGTCAATGCGGCCGAAGGCGATCTCGTTGGCGTGACGGTGCAGCTGTTCAACGATCCCCTGCATATTCTGACAAGGGCGGCACCAGGAGGCGGAAAAGTAGAGGATGGCCCGCTGCCCCTCGGGTTTGTCTGCGTCATAGAGGAAACGGGTCACCTCATGGGGCTCTGCCAGGTTCGTGATCGTCATGGCAGGCTCCTGACGATCTCTATCCCCATCCAAATCATCGTGACGATTTGCGTGAAAAAGAAAGCGAAGCGCCAGGTGGCGACTTTCTCCGTCTGCTCGAAACCGATGTGAACCAGACTCTGCGCCATGCGCGCGCCGAGCAGGACCAGAGACAAGACATTCAGCGTCGTGCTTTCCACCTGAAATACGGCTATCGCCACAACGAGGGCGGTATAAACCGGCAAATTTTCAATGCAGTTGCGATGCGCCGCAATGGCGCGCTGGTAGCCATCGCTGCCCTGCGGTTTGTTCGCTTGCCATTCGCTGACCGTGGCGCGGCCGGTTAAAATTCGGGACCAGCGATAAACGCCGACGGTGCCGAATAGAATCAATAATGTCCAGCCGGCAAACGCCAGCAACACCAGGGTTGGCATATTCATAACGCATTCTCACTTGTGTTGGGAAAGAGCCTGCGGCCTCAGGGAGAGCCGCTCGGCTTGAATACAAGGCTATATTAGAATTGTATAAATTAGCAATATCTAATTTAATAGATGCTAATGTAATGCTGTGCCGGCGCCTGAAAGCCGCTATAATGCGGCTGAATGATGACGGGGCCGTGATTGACCATGAATGCAAAAGCTAAGCAGGATCCCTTTTTGAATGAAGGGGCGATTGAAGCCGCCAGGCTGTTGAAAGCGATAGGCAACGAACACCGTTTGCTGGTGCTTTGCCTGCTATTGAAACACGATGAGATCGCCGTGGGGGAGCTACAACAGTTGGTGCCGCTCAGCCAATCGGCGCTGTCGCAGCACCTGGCGAAAATGCGCAATGAAGGTCTGGTAATGTACCGACGCGAAGCGCAAACCCTGTTTTACCGCATCGATGACCCAAACGTGGCGAAAGTGATCGCCACGCTCAGAGAGATTTACGCGCCGAAGTGAGGGGGCCGGCGATCGCCGCTTTGACGCCGGCGGAGTGCGTCGGGACTAGCGCACTTCTCGCGTTGCGGCCAACAAGGCTTGTAACGAAGGCGCTTCGACCAGATTCTCGATGCAGGCCATCAGTTTTCGCGCATTGAGGCGTAATCCCTCACTGGGTGATTGCGCACAGCAGTGAAGAAATTTCTCACGAATATCCTGCATGTCGGCCGGATTCTCCGGCCAGCCGCGGCCAAACTCGGCCTCGAGCCGCAGCGTATCACCCTGCTCCGGCGTGATGTGTAGTTCGAAGCGGTCAAACCTATCGAAGGCATGTTGTTCATGAACTTCGATACGCTGCGCCAGAGCAACGACCGTAGGTTCTGTCGCTGAAGCCGCGCTGAATTCACGTGCGCTGGCCTGGCCGCGCAGCAGCGCATTGGCGATGATGTAACGCGCGCTGAACTGCGCATCGATTTCGGCCGTTTTCTGCGGCTCGTATGGCGCGCCGCAGACCATGCGCATGGTCGGCGAGGCATGCAGAGTGATCTTCGCCCGTGCGGGATTGGACAACTGCCGATGCGGGCCGTCGTTCAACAGCGCTTCGGTCAGCGCCAGCAGAATGCTGCAGTGCGGGTAGAGTTTGAAACAGGTCGCTTCTTCACCCAGAAAGGCGGAGCCCAATTGGTGGGTCAGCAATCCCAGGTCGGGTTCGCCCGGGGCATAGAGATTGAAAAATCCGTTCTCGCCGCTCAGGACGCGTTTAGGGCCACTTATTCCAGCCTGCGCCATTAAAACCGCTTCCAGCGCATGGCGAGCCACCAATCCCTGGCTGATACGTACCGCCAGCGTCTTGTCCTGGTAGTGTTGGAAGGTGCCGATGCCAAAATCGAAAGCCAGGCCGATAGCGTCGGTAAAGGCGTGCAGGTCCAGGCGCAACAGGCGGGCGGCGATCGCTGCGCCGGAAAATAGGCCGAGGATGTTCGAGTCGAATCCGCGGTAGAAAAAGCCGTTCGCCTGCGCGGCGAGGTTGATGCGTTGAGCGAAGTCTTGCCCAACGGCCAACGCAGCCAAGGTGTCGAGGCCGGAAGCACCCGACAGTTCCGCAGCCGCCAAGGCCACAGGAATATCCGAGGAGCTGGGGTGCCAGCCAGGAGAAAGCACGTCGCAATAATCGAGCGCGCGAGCGCGTACGGCGTTGACAAACGCCGCCTGCGGCGCGGCGAGCCGCTCTTCGCTGCCGATAATGCTGGCTTCGGCGTTGCCGCTCCAGCGTCTGGCCAGCGACAGCGCCGCGTCAACGCCGCTTTGATCGTAGCCGGCGGCGAGACAGCCAAGATTATCCATGAGCCGTTTACACTGGAATGCCAGGACGGCGGGGGGAATCATGCACGCATCTACCTGCGAAGCGAAAGCGATCAATTCTTCGATCGGGTCGACCGATAATTTTGTCATGTTCATTCCTCGTTCAGTCGTTCAGGTGACTTGTTCAGCACGGCGTTTCCGGCCTGAGGATGCAGACGGAAACGCGGATGCAGCATGATCAGCAGCCACACGGTCATCACGATGCTGAGTAATCCGGCACACAGCATGGCGATCCCGAAACCATCGGCGAAGGCGCTGTGCGTCAGCGCTTGCATGCGGCTCGCGCTCAATGCATCAACGGCCGTTTGCTGTTGTTCGATGACCGCCGTCCGGGCGATTGCGGCGGCCTGTTCCACGCCTTGCGTTTGCAAAGCCGCAGTCAAGGTGGTCACCGCTTTCATGCTCATCAGCGTGCCCAGCAAGGCGATGCCCAGCGTCATGCCGGTTTGTCGCAGCGCGTTCATCGTTGCCGACGCCATCCCGGAACGTTGCGGCGCAACGGTGCGCATCACCAAGGCGCTTGTCGCCGGCATGGACAGCCCCATGCCGAAACCGAGCAGGGCCAAATAGAGCGCCACCAGAGCGTAAGGCGAATCGGCGTGCAGCTGCGTCAGCAACAGCAGGGCAACGCCCATCAGGCCATAACCGACGATCATCAGCGAGTTCACGCTCAGTTTGGCGGACAGGCGGCCAAAACCGGAAGCGGCCAGCGCCATGGCGAGAAATTCCGGCGCCATGCGCCAACCGGTGTCGGCGGGGCTCCAGCCCTGGGCCTGTTGCAGAAATAGCGAGACGAAGAAGACGCTGCTGTAAGCGGAAAAACCGAGTACAAAAGAGGCGAGGTTATAGCCGCTAAAATCGGCGTTGCGAAACAGGCTCAGCTGCAGCAAGGGGCGTTTGACCCGCGTTTCCACCCAGAGAAACAGCGCCAACAGCGCCAGGGCGGCGTACAACGGAAAACGCGATTGCACACTGTGCCAACCGAATTCTCCGGCGGCAATCAGCCCGTAGGTCAGCGCGCCAAGCCACAAGATGCTCAACCCTTGCCCCAGCGGGTCAAGCGCAGCGTGCTCAGGATGCGAGCTTTCTCGCAGCCCCCAACCGCCCAATATCAACGCGACGATCCCGACCGGAATGTTGATCCAGAAGATGCCTGGCCAACCGGTGGTATGCACCAGCAAGCCGCCCAAAACCGGGCCAATCACCAGCGAAAGGGCATTGACCGAAGACCAGATCCCGATCGCGCGGGTGCGCAACTGTTCCTCCGGAAAAGCATGAGTCAATAACGACAATGCCCCAGGGATAACGGCTGCGCCGGCGATCCCTTGTATCACCCGGCCCGTCAGCAGCATGCCGAGAGAGGAGGCGAATGCGCAAACGAGCGAACCGACGGTAAACAATGCAACGCCGTACAGCCAAATACGCTTGCGGCCAAATCTATCGCCCAGCGGACCGGAAGAAAGGATTAACGCGGAAAGGCAAAGGGCATAGGCGTCAACGACCCACTGCAGGCCCGACATGTCGGTTTGCAGCGATTCCAGCATCGTGGGCAGCGCCACATTGACAATGCTGATATCAAGCGACGCCATAAATGTACCCAGACAGATGGCGGCAACGAGCGAAATCCTGCGCATACCGGACATAGTGGGGCTCCTTATTGAGATGGGGGTGAAAGTGAAAACTATTCTCATCCTATATTATGACTGACCGTCGGTCAATGGAGCGTAAATATTGATTTCACTGAGATAGGCCGGCTGGTCAATGGCAACAACATTGGTTACGATGGCCGCTGGACTCCTAGTGGATGTTGATATGAAGACAAAAGAGAAGATGAAAGAAACACAGCCTCGAACCAAACCGGCGGAAGTGCGCTTGGATGAATTGATGGATGCGGCGCAGAAGCTGTTTATCGAAAAAGGGTTTGAAGCGACCACCATCAGCGATATCGTCCGCGACGCCAACGTCGCCAAAGGGACCTTCTACCACTATTTTCCGTCCAAAAATGAAATGTTGTCCGCTTTACGTATACGTTTCACCAATCACTTTATCGAAAAAATTCAGCTGGCTATCGATGAATGCGCGCCGGATGACTGGTTGGCGCGTCTGAGAGCCTGGTGTGATGCCGGCGTGGCGACCTATTTTGAAGGCATGGAACTGCACGATGCGTTGTATCACGATCATCATTATCATACCCGAGGCAATCAGGATCGTGATGCCGTGCTGGAGCAGATCCTGACGATTTTAAACGATGGCGCAGCGGCGGGCGCCTGGCGTCTGGAGAATCCGCATCTGACCGCCATCTTGATGTATCACGGCATGCATGGTGCCGTGGATGACGTCATGGTCAACCCCGACGCCGACCGCCAAGGGCTGGGGCCCGCGCTGGCGCAGGAATTCATGCGTTTGCTGGGATGTCGCTGATCGTTTACGGCGCCGCCTTGAGCGACACCCAGTAACCGGGCTGATACGGAATGGGAAGAAAGCGGGCGAAGAGTTCAGCAAAAGTCGCTTCGGGATCAACGCCGGCGAACAGCGACGGATGGAACCAAGTGGCCAGACGTTCGATCGCGACGAAATTAAAAGGGTGATCGTAAAACGGGTGCCAGATGGCGTACGCCTGTCCGTTCTTTGCCGCGGCCAGGGTGCGATAAGCCGGGCGTCGCATCAATTTTTCCAGCCGCGTTTTTGCCAGCGTCAAATCTGCGCCTGGCCCAAGGTTGATCCAGTCACCGTGGGGCGAGTAATGACTCCAGTTGCTGCCGGTCACGACGATCTTATCGGGCCGGGAAGCGATCACCGTTTCCTGACTCAATGCGCCGTAAACGCCGTGAATATGCGTCTGAGCCAAATTGAATCCTCCTGCGCTATCCACCATCTCGCCGTAGTTGCCATTGCCCCAAGACAGGCAGCAATCCTCGTATAATCCGGCGGCGCGCTCCATCATTATGCGTGGGCGCGGCGGAGCCCGTTTCATCAGCGTGTCGCGGATCGTATCGAGATGACGCTGGCGGAAGCGAATCAGGCTATGTGCACTTTGCGGATTATCAAACAGCTGCCCCATGATGGCGATGCTTCTGGCGCTGTTGTTCATCAGGCCGATGCTCATATCGACAAACACCACGGGGATATTCGCCGCCGTAAGCTTAGCCATCAGGCCGCTCGTTTCCAGCACAGAACGCGTATTCGCGTTGAGCAACATGGCTTCGGGCCGCAAAGCGATCAACCTTTCCAGATCGAATTGCATTTGCTGCACGCCGGCGAAGGCCGGCAGCTTGGCCAGTTCGGGAAAATAGCGCAGATACAGCCGGTAGCTGTCCAGGTCGGCGGTGCGGAAATTGTCTCGCCAACCCACCAGTTTTTCCATCGGCGCGCGTGGGTTGAGCGCCGCAACGGTATAAAACAGGTTGCCTTCCGCCAGGAAAATACGCCGCAGAGGATAGCGTAAAGTCACCGTACGCCCGACGATATCGGTCACGATCTGTGTATCAGCCTGGGCGCGCAGAGAGCGTGAAGGCGAAGAAAGTGCCAGCAAAGCGGCCGCCTGAAGAAAACGTCGTCTGTGCATCAGAAATACCAGCTTATCGAACCGATGATGCGGCGTTCGATGCCGATGCTGCAGTAAGGCGCACTGGTGCAACTGGCGATGTAAGATTTGTTGGTCAGGTTGTTGACCGTCAATCCCAGCTCCAGATTATACAGACGAGGATCCCAGGCACCCGGCGTATAGCGGACGGTCATATCGCCGAGCCAAACGGCGGGCACTTTGAAGGTGTTGGCGCCATCTCCCCAACTGGCCCCCAGGTAGCGGGTACCGCCACCGATCAGCAGCCCCTGCAGCGGCCCTTTAGTAAAGCGATAGTCCAGCCACATCGAGCCGGTCTGCGCCGGAACCCCCACCGGATGTTTCCCCTGCGTGCTATCGTTAGCCTCCGTCACGACGTTGTTGACCCAGGCATAGGACAGCATCAGATTAAGGTTATCGGTCACCGCCGCCCGTGATTCCAGCTCCACGCCGCGAGAACGCACTTTACCCGTTTGGGTGTAATAACTGGGATTAAGGGGATCGATGGTGTTCACATCGCGCTGCGTCAGTTGGTAGACCGCCAGGCTGGTCATCGTTGCGCTGCCGGGAGGCTGCAGTTTCATCCCCATCTCATACTGAGTGGAATGGGTTGGCTTGAACGGCGTGCCTTGAGCGTTTGTGCCGGTCAACGGATCGAAGGCGGTAGAGACGCTGGCCCACGGCGCCAGGCCATTGTCGAACGGGTAGCTCAACCCGGCGCGATAGCTCCAGGCTGCGTCATTGGTTTGCGTTTGAGTATGGGCCAGATTGTCACTGGTACGCATGCGTGACCAGTCATGACGGCCGCCCAACAACAAATGCCATCCGCGCCAGCTGGCTTCGTCCTGTCCGTATAAGCCCGTGCGCTGGAAGCGTTGCGTTGTCGACGTGCGTGAAACCGGGATAGGTTCGAATGAAGGGCGGTACTGTTCGGACCAGGGATCAAACGTCACGGTTTGCGATCCCCACCAGTCTTTATCCAATTTACCGGCCTGAAAGTCGATCCCGGCCAACCCCTGATGGACGATGGCGCCGGTAACGAATGACGTCTCGGCCTGATTATCCATCACGATACTGTCCGCCTGACTCGGTGCGTCCTGATAAACCGCCGTCAAAAGTCCCTCGTCCGGCGTGATGTCGCGCGTAAAATCGCGCCGCACCGTCGAGTCTACGTGGGAATAGCGCAGGTTTTGCTTTAGGCGCCAGCGATCGTTCAATTCGAATTCAAGCAGCGAGGTCATATCGTATTGCGTACGGCTCGAGTGCTCGTGCGCGGGATCGCTGTAATTTCTATCGGTATCTATCTTGCCGTGCAGATTGGGCAACAGCCCCAAAACCTGGGCGGGAAGGGTGTTGTAATAGCCTGATTGGGGTTCGCGAAGATAGTGAGCCAACACGGTCCAGCGCGTGCGATCATTGGGTTGCCAGGTGATTGCGGGCGCCAGAAAGAGGCGCTTTTGCCTGGTGTCTTCGATCTGCGAACCGCGCGTGGCCGCCAGGCCATCGAAGCGGTACACCCACCGTTCGTCATCGGTCAGCGCGCCGGTGGAATCGAGGCTGAGGGCGTGCGAGCGGTCATTGCCGACATCCCATTTAAGCTGATTCGACTCGGCGGTGGAAGGGCGTCGGGAAATCATATTAATTACGCCGCCGGCGCCCCCCTGGCCGTATAACGAGGATGAAGGGCCATGCAAGACTTCAACGCTTTGCACTCCCCAGGTTTCAATTTGCGGTCCCCAAATGCCGGTATTGCCGATGACGCGCAATCCATCCAGGTAGTAGTCGGCCTCAAAACCGCGCATTTTGGCGAAGTCCACGCCGCTGGAAAAAGCGCCGAAACGTTCCACGGCAACGCCGGCGCTGTAGCGCAACGCCTGGCTAACCGTGTCGGCCGACTGCACGTCCATTTGCTGGCGATTGACCACCGAGACAAATTGCGGCACGTCGACCAACGGTGACCGGGTTTTGGTCGCCACCGTCGCTTGCTGTGCGGCATAACCCTGTGGGGCATTGTCTGAGGAGGAACCCTCTGCGACCACCCAGATCGACTCTTCATCGGCCGCCAGGGTCAGGCAGGGCATCATGCCCAGCAATAACGGGCAAAGATAAGCCTTCCGCAGGCGAAATCCGTTGAATTTATTCAAAAAAAATCCCTCTTTAAGTAAGAGTCTCGCTGCGAGGGCGGGAGTCTGGTCATCTCAGGCAAGCGTTAAAATACTCATTGACCGACTGACGGTCAATATGAATAATTATCAATACCATTTAACGATTGGATAACATTATGAAGACTCTGGATGATTTGTTGGCGCTGTTGGCTGAGGTGGGGGTACCTGAAGATGTGCTGCAAGAGGCGGATGGCAGCTGGCAGTTGCGTCAAGATTTAGCACTCAGTTCGGCGGAAACGGTGGCATTGCAAGCCCTGCTGAAAGCCCGCTGTGTTAACGCGCCATCGCTGTGGGGAGGGCGAGACTATTCATTAGAACAGCTTATTTCTGAAATGTCATAAGCAAGTATAAAAAAAGTATTATTTATAATGTGTTGTTTATAAAGGAGATTAAAACGACATGATAGGGGTGAAACATAAGATCTACAAATAATTAACGCCAAGGTAATTGACTGACGGTCGGTCATGGTGTTTGATGTCGGCCAGAAAATGAAGTGTTTTTGAGTCCGTTTTGCTTTTCATTCTGAGCCAATACAGAAGTGATGGCGCCGCCTGACCGAGGTGCCGAAAGCTGTTTGTTTAACGAATTGTGATTGAGAAAGATAACAGTCAAACAGTGAGTTAACTCATTATGGAGTCGCTATGGTTAGTGTTGAGGATTCGATCAACCAACGTTTATTGCTGGCCCTTCAACAACATGGACAGCGCTCGGCGCTTTTTGAACACGGGGAGGTTTACACTTACGACTGGCTGAACGGTGCGGTGGCTTCAGCCGCTTTGAAGCTGTGTCAATTGGGCGTGGTGAAGGGCGATCGGATCGCCTATCAATTGCGCAACACCCGTGAAGCGGTTGTCATCATGCTCTCTTCGTTGATGCTCGGTGCGATCCCGGTGCCGATATTACCCTCTTATCGAGAAAAAGAGCTGAGGCACATTCTGCATCTGACGGCGCCAAAAGTATTTGCCCTGCAGCGAGGTTCCCGTCGCTATAACCCACTTGCCGCTTTGCAGACGCTGTTGGCCGAAGGTCTCAATATCGATGTGATATTGGTCGAAGACTACGATGACGCCGGGCACGACACTCGTTACCTAAACCTGCAACATTTCTGTTCGCCTTTGACGCCCGCGCCGCCACTTCACGCCGCCACCATGACGCCGTCGGATACCGCCGTCATGTTGCTCTCGAGCGGCACCACCGGTTTACCTAAAGCGATTGCCCGTAAAAATGGCGGCTACAGCTATATGATCGAGTGCGGCTGTGACGTGTTTGCTTTAGACAGCCATTCGGTCTATTTCGCCGCGATGCCGGTTTCGCATGGGTTTGTCATCAATTGCCCCGGTATACTCGGTACGCTTTCCCGCGGCGGCGCCGTTGCGCTCGCCGACGCCCCGTCGGCGGAAACGGCGTTGGACGTGATCGAGCAATGCGGCGTGACGCACACCACGCTGGTGCCTGCGTTGCTGTCTCAATGGAGCGAACTGCAGCGGCAAACGCCGCGTGACCTGACGTCTTTGTGGCATGTTCAGGTGGGTGGCGCCAGGGTGACGCCTGAGCTAGCGGCCTCCGCCTCCCGCAACCTCGGCATTACCCTGCAGCAGTGCTATGGCATGAGCGAAGGGCTGCTGTGTTTTAACTCGATTGACGATGATGACACTCTGCGATTCAGCTCTCAGGGCCGGCCGTTGAGCCCGCATGATGAAGTGCTGATCGTCGACGAAAACGGCCGTCCTTTGCCCGTGGGCAAATCAGGCGAACTGATCACCCGCGGCCCTTATACGCTCACCGAGTATTACCAAAATCCCCAGGCTAATCGTAGCGCGTTTACGGCGGACGGCTTCTACCGTACCGGCGACCTGGCGCACGTCGATGCCGCGGGCAACATTTTCATCGACGGCCGCGTAAACGACTCGATCAACCGCGGGGGAGAGAAATTCAGTCCCAATGAGATAGAGGAGTTGGCTGAACAGCATCCTGCCGTGGTGCGAGCCGCCTGCGTTGGTATGCCGGACGATCTCTACGGTGAGGTGCCTTGTCTGTTTGTCACCAGCACGGATACCACTCTGACTCTCAGCGCATTGCGCCGCTTCTTTGAGAAAGAAGGGCTGGCGGCGTTCAAGGCGCCGGAGCGGCTGATTGTCATCGATACCATTCCGATGAAAGGGATCGGCAAGATAGATCGCGTGACGTTGCGCGACATGCTGCGCCAGGAACGGACGGTCAAAAATACGGCGGGGTTGAACTCATGACGCCATTGCGCACGTCTCTCGGTTGCGTGGTGAGGCTCAGCCGCCCATGCAGTTCACCGGTCAGCAAACAATTGGTCGTATTTCCACATGCCGGCGGCGGCGTTGCGTTCTACCAGCACTGGCGTGATCTGCTGCCGGACGAGGTGGATCTGTTCATCGTGCAGTACCCCGGCCGAGAAGACGCGCAAGACGCGCCGGCTTGGGAAACGGCGCAGCGAGCCATTACGCGCTGCGTTGATGCGTTGCATTCTTCGCTGGGCATCGCGCCGGTGGTGATTTTCGGTCATAGCATGGGCGCGCTGTTTGCCCTGCAGGTTGCCGCGGCATTACAAGCGTCGCGTTTTAACATCGACGCCGTGTTGTCGGCCCAGCGCGCCCCCTCTGAACTGAAAATACTTCAACAGGAAAGCCTGCGGCAAGAGGTGTTGGGCGACATCCTGACATTCAGTGAAAGCAGCGGCGCACTGTCGCTGGATGAGATCACTCGCCCGCTTGTCACCCGCTTGATACAGCAAGATCTACAGCTGTTGGGCGCGCTCAGCGCAGAACCTTTGCCCGACATGCAGCCACGCATTTTGGGCGGCGATAACGATCCGTTGGTTAGCCGCGCCGCGCTGTCGCTGTGGGAAAAAGAACTCCCCGGCAGCCGGGTGCAATTCCTCGCGGGCGATCACTTTTATTTCGCGCAGGACACCGCTGCGTTTCTCCGCCAGCTGCTCCGGTAACGCTGGCTTATTTGTCAACGTATGGCTTTAAAGGAACCTCTGATGAATTTTGAGCTGTTTAACCCACAGGATTGCGCACCGGATACGGAGAAAGCCTTCGCTCTGTTCCCCCAGTTGAAAAAATTCTATGCGACGTTAGGCAATACCCCGCTGGTTGAAGTGCCGTCGCCAAAGGGAAAGGCGTCGATTTACGCCAAGTTTGAGTTTGAGAATCCGTTTGGCTCGGTGAAAGACCGCACCGCGTTCGGTCTGTTTTGCGATGCCATCAATCAACACGACTTCGCCGCTGGTGAATTGAAGTTGCTCGATTCCTCGGGGGGCAATATGGCGAAAGCCCTGGCCAAGCTTGGCAATATGTGCGGGATAGCGGTGCAAGTGGTGATCCCGGATTCATCTCCGCAACCGCTTATCGACACGTTAAAAGCCGATAAAGCCATCGTTACTCTGGTCGATCGCAATCAGTTCCTGCTCGGCGTCATTGCACGCAGCCAGCAGATTGCGCATGAAGATGGCAGTTGGACGCTGCTTTCTCAGCATCTTAACCTGGTCAACACCGCCGTACATCAGCATGCGACGGGCGCAGAGATTCGCCGGCAGCTGGAGGGTGAGCGCATCGACGGTTGGGTATCGGCGGTAGGGACCGGCGGGACCTTGTCGGGGGTGGCCGCCGCGTTGCGGCAGGATAACCCACAGCTGATCGTGTGGGGCAGCACGCCGCGCGAACTGCCTTACGGTACGCTGTCTGCGCCGAACGGTGAACCTAAATTTGCCGGAGCCGGCGGGTTGGGCTTCGGTTTCCGTCAGCCTTTCATCAGTAAGTTGATGCCGCAGGAACCGCCTTTCAATCCGGTTTCCTATCGGGAAGCGCTCAGCGCGATGCACGAATTCCATCAGTTGACCGGCGTTAAAATCGGCGCATCTTCCGCCGCCAACTGGAAAACGGCCTGTAAGCTGGCAGAAACGCTGAGTGCGGATCAACGGGTTGTCACACTCTTTGCCGACGCCGGTTCCGATATCGATCGAGAAAAAGGGCGCGAGTGGTTCAAACAATCTGAAGCCTTGACCGTTTAATAACGTCTAAAAGGAATATTTCATGGAAATTATACAGGGCAATAATAATGTATTGTCTGAGCTGATCGCGCTTGGCGATTATGTTCGCCAGTTAATAAGTTCAGGTAAAGAGGCCAACGATATTGAGCATATTTTGGCGACGAAAGACGGCTATAACAATGCCACCGTGCTTTCCGTTATCGAAATGGCAAATATTACCTTTAAAGCAAAAGCGGATAATGTCCCTAACGTTGGCGATGCCAATTCACATATCGATCGGTTGGTGGATAAGCAGGGGCATGATATCGGCACGATGAAGGGCCAGGGGTGGAAAATCGCCTCACTGCCGGACGACAGCGTGGTTTCCTGGTACCACGAGACGGCCGAGACGCCGCTGGGGCGAATCGAAACCGCCGGCATTTGGAATTCCAGTGCGATTTGGGCGGGGCAATGGCAATCGTTGTTCGCCGCCGGCGTTAGCGGGGATGTCATGGGGAAGATCGGCGTTCGTCAGCTCTATCAGGATATTCCGCGAGAAAAATATCTGACGCTGATCGTCCTGTTGCCGCTGGATCAGATTAAAAGCTTAATTAAAAAATAATTTTATCAAACACACACAATATCCATTACGAGGGATAGGTATGCACACGTCGGTACACTGGGATGTCATTATTATCGGCGCTGGCCCCATCGGGCTGGCCGCCGCATGGAATTATGCGCGAGAGCATCGCGACCATAAGGTTTTGGTCCTGGAACAACATGCGCTATTTACGCAACTGGCCGGCACCAGCGGGGAGGAGCGCCATTGGCGTTTGCAATATTCGGAGCTGGAAATATTCCGCCTTACCCTGGAGGCCGACAAATTGTGGCGGCAGCTGGAACAACAGGCGGACAGAAAACTGATCCACCGCATTGGCAGCCTATGGTTCGGCGATGCGGATGTCTGGACCAATGAGGGGCAAATCCGCCAAACCATGCTTTCAATGGATGAAATGAGGTTGCCTTATGAACGTCTGACGATGCGTGAAATCGAACGGCGCTATGGTTTCACCGGCTTGGACAGCAACTATGAAGGTTTCTTGCAGCAAGACGGCGGCGTGATCGACGTTAAAGGCACCCTGGCGTCGCTTTACTCGCTGGCCAGCGAAGCCGGCGTGGAGTTCCAGTTCCAGCAATGCGTGAAGGCCGTGGAGCCCGATGCTCGGGGCGCAACGGTGCTGACGACGCAAAACCGTTATCGCGCCCGTAAAGTCCTGGTTGCCAGTGGGCCGGGCAGCAAGAAACTGCTGCGCCAGTTGGATATTGAACTTGCGCTTTCTACCTATGAGATGGCCTGCATCAGCATGCTGCGCAGCCAGCGCCTGGGAGCCAACGATCCCTTCTGGTTTGCTTTCCAACCGCCGGTGGAGAGCGACAGCAACCTGTTTTATGGCTTCCCGCCTAACCCTTGGTCCGTCAATGGGTTTGATCGGCTGGGGACCGATTTCGAAGTGGATCCGATCACCGAAGCCAATGCGCCTGGCTATAGGGCAAACCCGCAGCACGTGGAGCGCGCGTTGGAGTTTGCCCGCCGGCATATGCCGTTCCTCGAACCGGATAAACAGCATTCCGCTGCAAGCTGTCTGGCCGTGTTGCCCACCGATCCGGCGCGCCAATTCTATCTCGACAGCGCCAAGGGCCGCTGCCACGGCGGCGAACATCTGGTGGTCTCGGCAGGGGGATGGGCATTCAAATTTACGCCTCTGATGGGGCAAATTTGCGCCGATCTGCTGGCGGAACGAGAGCCCCGTTGGGACATCAGCGCATTGCGTTTCTGAGCGGAGAACCTTCATGCAGCAGGTGAACAGCAATGAACGGGATATCGCCCTGGTTGGCATGGCCTGCCGTTTCCCGGGTGCCGAGGACATCGAAAGCTGGTGGCATAATTTGATCAACGGTGTCGAATCCCTGGTTCGCATCGATAACGATCGGGATGATGCCGTCGACAAGGGATATATTCCCGTCGCCGCGCCTGTGGCCGGCGACATATCTCGCTTTGATGCAGGATTCTTCGGTATTAGCGCGCGCGATGCGCTGCTGATGGATCCCCAGCAGCGGCTCTTTTTGGAATGCGCCTGGCACGCGCTGGAAAGCGCCGGTGTGACACCGGGGGAACTTGAGGATACCGGGCTGTTCGCCGGCTGTAGCAGCTCTGACTATTTACGTCAGGCGCAAGGATCCGAGCTACTCGATAAACTCAATCCTTCGCCGTTCGAGCGGCAAATAATGAGCGATAAAGATTACCTCACCAGCAGGGTGGCCTGGCATCTGGGCATCGGGGGGCCGGTGTGCAACGTGCAAGCCGCCTGCGCCACTTCGCTGGTGGCGGTATACGAAGCGGTCCACGCCTTGCGCAGCGGCCGTTGCAACCTGGCGTTAGCAGGCGCTTGTACCCTAAGGATCCCGCAAAACGACGGCTATTTTGCGCAGCAAGGCATGGTGTTTTCCACCGATGGGCACTGCCGGCCATTTTCCGCAGATGCCAGCGGTACGGTATTCGGCAGCGGCGTCGGTGTGGTGGTGTTGAAGCGCCTGAGTGATGCGCTGGCGGCCGGCGATAACGTCGTCGCGGTGATCAAAGGCGTGGCGATGAATAATGACGGCGCGCGCAAAGTCAGTTTTACCACCACCAGTTTGCATGGCCAGCAACGCCTGCTGCGCCAGGCGATGGACGATGCCCGGTTGACGCCTGAGGATTTTCGCGCCATCGAAGCCCACGGTACGGGCACTCTGGCCGGCGATCCCATCGAATTCGAGGCGCTGAACGGCGTTTTCCGAGAGCATACGACACGACGGGGGTTCTGCGCCATCGGCGCAGTCAAGGCTAACGTCGGGCACCTGGAAACCTGCGCCGGCATGGCGGGATTGATTAAGGCCGCCCTGCAAATTCAGCATGGCTGGCTCACGCCGCAGATCAACGTTGGCTCACCGAATCCGGAAATGGCATTGGCGGAGAGTCCGTTTGAGTTTATCTGTTCCGCTCAACGGTGGGATCGCGAGGATCCGCGCCAGGCCATCGGCGTCAGCGCATTCGGTATTGGCGGTACGAATGCGCATGTCGTACTGGCGAAGCCGCCTGTCATGCCGCCGGCGCGAACAGCGGCCTCATTGTGCTCCACCGTCGTACCGATCAGCGCACAGTCAGAACAGGCCTGGCATCGGCTGGTAAAACGCTATCTGCAGCGACCGCACGGCGAAAACGACGAACGCTTGGCCTGGAGCGCGCAAAGCGGAAGAAAGTCGCTGCGCTATCGCGGCACCTTGCAGATAGACGATCGGGGCGCGTTGAGCGTGAAAGAAAACATGATGGATACGGGGAAAGGGCGCTTGTCGGTAGTTTTCCAATTCCCTGGCCAGGGAAGCCAGTTTATCGGTATGGCCAGCGATTTGATGGCGCAGGATGCGACCTTCAGAAAACTGATGAACGACAAACTGCAGATAGTGCAAACGCAAGCCGCACTGGATCTCTCGGCGTTATTTACCGGAGAGGCCGCGCCCGAGTCGATTAACGATACCGCGTTGACGCAGCCCGCGCTGATCGCCGTCGAAATCTCCATGGCCGAACTGCTGATGCATTACGGCGTCGAGCCGGATTGGGTCATTGGGCACAGCCTCGGCGAAATTGCGGCGGCCTGGGCCGCTGGGGTGTTCTCGGTGCAAGAGGCGCTGGTTTTCGCCGCTCATCGTGGGCGTCTGATGGCCGGGTTGCCGTCCGGGATGATGTTGGCGGTAGAGCTGAGCGTTCAACAGGTTCAGCCCTGGTTGAGTCATCAGCTATCGCTGGCGGCAGAAAACAGTGATGACGGCTGCGTGCTGTCCGGCACCGCTGAAGCCATTCGCGCTTTCGAACGCCAGATGCGAGACCGAGGCGTGCGATGCAAAGCCTTGAATGTTTCACATGCGTTTCATTCGACCCTGATGGATCCCATTCTTGACGAGCTGGCCGATATTGCGCCGCCGCCGGGTGAATCGGCGACGGGGGTACGTTACGTCTCCGCCTTGCTGTCGACCGAAGTCGAATGTTCGGCGCTTGACGGCCGCTATTGGGCGCGTCATGCCCGTGAACCGGTCAATTACCACCGCGCCTTGCAGCAGCTACCGCAGCGCGGCAAGACGTTGTTTATCGAAGTTGGGCCGGGTTCGACGCTCACGGCGTTGGTTGCACAGCTGAAATCCGCCGGTTCTGTGACCGCGGTGCGAACCTTGCCGCGTCGCGACGAAGCGCAGAATGAAGGCGCCGTATGGATCCAGGCGCTGCAAAAAATCTGGCGCGCCAGCGTCAACGTTAACTGGCGCCGCCTGTGGCAACTGCCGCCTTCGCGCATCGCATTGCCGATGTATCCCTTCGATCCGGCGCACTGGTGGTTGGGCGAACGGGACAGGCAGGGGCCGCAAGCCGAGCGAACGCCGGCGGCAACAAGCCAGTCAGATCCCCAGATGGCGCGTATCTGGCGCGTTTGGGGGGATGTGACCGGCGTGAACCCCGATTCTAACCACTGTGACTTTTTTGACGCCGGCGGGCAGTCGCTGATGGCGCTGCGCCTGCTGGCGATGTTGGAGCAAGAGTTTGGCAAGGCAATAGGGATGGCCGATTTTCTTAAGCGGCCTACGCCGTGGGGCATTAAACAACAGTTGGACCAGGCTGGAGCATTCGAGCAAGATTCTCATTAAAACAGGATGGCAAATTATGTCAGTTAACAATGAATTGCTGAATACACATAACCAATACCAGATAGAAACGGTCGTAATCGATGACGAAACGTCATTCACCCTGGCTTACTCGTCGCAGATCAAGCTGCTACCGGCCAATGGCGGTATCCGTTGGCGAAACTATGCGTCCCGGCAGCAGCAGGAAGAGGAGGCGATCATGCTGGCGCAGCGCATGTCGCTGAAGCACGGGCTGTACAATACCGGCTTCAGCGGCGGCAAAATCGTGGTGAACAGCAAACGTTCTCCCCAAGAGCAACCGGCAGTGCTTGAAGCGATAGGCGCTCTGCTCAATCGCTATGGCGGCACCATGTTTACGGGATGCGATATCAATACCGGCAATCGAGAGATGGACTATCTGCGGCAGTTTACGCCGTGGATCCTGAATGCCATGGACAGCCCACAAGTCGATACATCGGTGGCAACCGGCTACGGCGTCTGGAGTTCGATGAAAAAAGTGTTGACGCTGAGGCTCAATCATTTGCCTCGCGCGCGCATTGCCATTCACGGTATGGGCAAGGTCGGCACTGAAGTGGCGAAACAAAGCCTGCTGTTCGGTTGTGAGGTGACGGCCTATGACATCAACCCCGCAGCGCAATTTCCTGCGGGGGTGCGCCGCGTGAGCGAAGAGGAACTTTGGGCGCAACCCAGCGAGGTGCTGTGCATCGCGTCGATGTCCAACGTATTGAATGCACAGAATATTGAACAGCTGAATACCCGCTGGGTGGTGAGCAGCGCCAACTCACCGTTTAATACGCCACAGGCTGAACAGCGGCTGTTGGCGCGCGGTATTCACTATCTGCCGGACTACGTCAGCAACGCCGGCGCAGTGATCTGCGACAGCATCGAAATGGCGTTTACCGACCGTTATAACCAAATGAACCAGGAGCAGGTCAACGCCTATGTTCACTCCGTGATTGGCGCCAAGACGGAGGAGTTGCTGCAGCGCGCTCAACTGCTCAATTGCGATATTGGACAATTGTTGCAACCGATCAAATCCGCCGCCATGGTGGCGTAAGAAATGGGCCGGGGAGCCTGCGCTTTCCCGGCCTCGGCATTTTTAACGGGCACATAACTCCATGATTATTGTAAAAGACGCTTTGCGTTGCAAAGTAGAGGCCGAATCGCAAGGGCGTCGCACCGTGCTTTACACCGCAAGTGGGCAGCCCAGCTATATGCATGTGATACCTCGTTTTACGCTGCAAGAGGTCACATCAGGGTTAGGCGAGGCGGTTCATCCTGCGTTTATCGTCAACGGTCAGCGAAAAGAGGCTTTCTTCTACGGCTGTTACCCCGGCACGCTGATCCATGGCGAACTGGTCAGTCAACCTGAGACGGCCCCGGCCAGCTGGCATGACCTGGCCGCATTTCGACAGGCGGCGGCTCGCAATGGACGCGGCTGGCACATTGGCACCAACGCCGAATGGGCCGCGTTGATGTTCTGGTGCCGTCATCATGGCTGGCCGGAATTAGGCAATACCGAGAGTGGGCGATCGCATCGCGATCGACGCCAGTATGGCAAGCGATGTGACGGCGGTGTCGTGGGCGATGAGCAGGGCGATCCGACAACGTTTACCGCATCCGGTCCGGCTGCCTGGTATCATGACGGTACGCCGCACGGTATTGGCGATCTCTGCGGCAACCTTTGGGAATGGCAACACGGGCTGAAATTGGTCGCGGGGGAAATCCTGCTTTTACCGGACAATGACGCCGCGATGCCGATGACCGATAATGAAGACGAACGCTGGCGCGCGGTCGAGCTGGCAACAGGCGAGTGGCTACCTCCCGGCAGCCCGGGAACCGCAAAATTCGATGCTTCATCGCCGAGTCTTACCGGCAATGCCGGCACGCCGCGCATTTCGGACCGTATCCGGCATTTCAACGGCGATCCGCAAGACAATGGGTATCCGCCAGGTTTGATGGATGATGAGTTCGGGCGTATTGGTGCGGCAAGTGGAGAGTCGGTGCCGGATATATTGAAAATCCTCGGCGTTGTACCGCATCACCGGTGTGCGGACGGCGATCAGGTTTATCTGCGCAACTACGGCGAACGCATGCTGATGCGAGGCGGCGCCTGGTATTCCGGTGCGGGTGCCGGGCTGAGAACGCTGTGCCTGAGCCATGGCGCTGGGCATGCCAGTGCGACGGTGGGCGCCCGGCCGGTATGGTGTTTGTAAGCGGTTGGCAATTCACTGGGTGGCGCAGCGGCCGTGGCCGCTGCGCAGGATATTTATTGGCTGAGGGTTTGCTGCAGCGCCTGAACGGAAGAGGCGATGCCGGCATCAACCGACATGGTCAAGTCTTCCATTTCCAGTGACACCCAGTCGTTGTAACCCATCATGCGCACCACCGAGAAGAATTCCTTCCACCACTGCAGATCCCGGCCGCAGCCGACGGCGACATAATTCCAGGCCCGGTCAGCTACCTCGTCTATCGGTTTGGTTTCCAGCAGTCCGTTAACTTCGACGACACCGCGCTCCAGGCGCACGTCCTTGCCGTGCACATGGTGAATCGCGGGGCCAAGGGCGCGGGCCACCGCGATGGGATCTGCGCCCATCCAGATCAAGTGGCTGGGATCGAGGTTCAGACCCACCATCGGGCCAACGGCCTCTCGCAGCCGGAACAGCGTTTCCGGGTTCCACACCAGCATGGCGCTGAAGTTTTCCAGCGCAAAGCGCTCGACGCCGCACGCTTTGGCTCGGGCGACCAGCGCCTGCCAATAGGGGATCGCCACCTCATTCCATTGATAGTCCAGACAGTTTTTCACCGTAGGGGGCCAGCTGACGGTATAGGTGATCCAGTTGGGGATGGTGTCATGCGGGCTGGCCGGGGGCAGGCCGCTCATCATGACGATCTTCTTCACCCCCAGCAGGCCGGCCAGCTCCAGCGTATTGTCGGTTTGGCGCAGATGGCGCTGCCCCAGCTCGCCCGGATCGAGCGGATTGCCGGAGACATTGAGCGCGGCGATCTCCATGCCGCGGCTGGCCAGGGCCTGCTGCAGCTGCCGGCGTTTGGCCGGGTTGGCCAGCAGATCGTCGGTATCCAGATGGGGCGCCGGAGACCAGCCGCCGGTGGTCATTTCCACGCCGCGCACCCCCAGCTCCAGCAACCGATCCAGCATCGGCTCGAAGGGCAAATGGCCCAGGCTGTCGGTACAGAATGAAAGTTTCATGATGCTTTCCTTATCGGTAATTGACCCAGGTGGCGCCGTTGTCGGCGGAACGAACGCAGTTTTCAATCCAGCGCACGCCTTCTAACCCGGCATCGATATCCGGATAGATCAGCGTGGCCAGCGTTTGCCGATCGCCGTGCTGGCTGGCGCTGATGGCGATGGCGAACTTGAGGTAAATATTGGCCCAGGATTCGGCCAGCCCTTCGGTATGCAGCGCGCCGAGCCGCTCTTCGGCCAGCGCGCTGTCGTCCAGATAGGGCATGCCGTGGTGCAGCGTTTGGTTGGGCCGCCCCTGGATCTCATAGCGCAATTCGCCGGGCGTGGAATCGCTCCATTGCAGGCTGGCGCGTGCGCCCACCACGCGAATGCTTTGGCTGTCCATCGCGCCCGCGTTGATGGCGGAGGCCCACATGCGGCCGACGGCGCCGTTTTCGTAGTGCATCAGCACCATGGCATTGTCTTCCAGCGGGGCGCGGGAAGGGATAAAGCTCTGGCGATCGCACAGCAGGGAGGCAATTTTCATGTCGGGCATCACCAGCTGTGAGATGTAGAAGGTGTGGGTAGAAATATCACCCAGAACAAAGGAGGGGCCGGCGATTTTCGGATCGACGCGCCACTTTTGCGCCTCGAACGTGTCCGCGCTTTCGTTGGCGTTGAAGCCATGGGTGTACTGCAATTCGACCATGCGTATTTCGCCGATGTCGCCGTTCGCGATCATGGCGCGCATCTGCATCAGCAGCGGATGCCCGGAGAAGCCGTAGGTTACGCCGACGATCAGGCCTTTCTCCGCCGCCAGCGCCTTGATTTCTCTCGCCTCCGCCGTAGTGAAGAACAGCGGTTTTTCGCAGATGACATGCAGGCCGGCATTCAGCGCGGCGCGCGTGATTTTATAGTGGGTGCCGTTAGGGGTGGCGATGGTCACCACCTCAACACCATCTTCGCGGTAGGCCTCTTGTTTCAGCAACTGCTGATAGTCGTCATAGCAGCGTTCAGCGGGCACGCCGAGATTGACGCCAAACTCACGCCCGCGCGCCGCGTCGATATCAAAAGCGCCGGCAACCAGCCGATAGGCGGTATTGTCGCGCAGTGCGCCGGAACGGTGCTTGTAGCCCACCTGACTGAGGCGGCCGCCGCCGATCATCGCCCAGCGCAGCGGGCGAGGGATGCTTCTTTCACCATTTAACATGCTGACTCCTGATACTGTGGTTTTGCACTCGGGTGCAAAGTGGGTTGAAAAAGAGAGTGGCAACGGTTTATTTCTGGTTCATTTGCGCAAATTGCGGGTAGTTTTCTCGCGTCACGGTGGCATAAGGCACCCAGTTGTAAGACTCGGTTTTGGCGTGATCCAACATCGCTCGGGTCACTTGCACCGCGCCGATCGCCTGGGCTTTGGCATCCTGGAAAATGGTCACCGCCAGGTCGCCGTTTTTGATAAATTGCAGGCCGTCGGGCGTGCCATCGATACCGGCAACCAGTACGCCGTTCTTTTTGGCCTGCTTCAGCGCCATGATCGCGCCGATGGCCATCTCATCGTTGTTGGCGGCGATCGCATCGATCGGTACGCCGTTCAGCAACCAGCCGGAGACCACGTCGACCGCTTCATTGCGTTGCCATTTCGCAGTCTGTTTCTCTACCACTTTCAGCTCTTTGTGTTTGGCGATCACCGCCTCCACCGCGCGGGTGCGCTCGCGGGTTTCTTCGTTGGAGAGGGCGCCCATCAGGATCGCCACGTTGCCGCGGTAATTCATTTTTTTCGCCAGAGCCTCCATCTGCAGGCGACCGCTGAGCGCCGAATCGGAGCCGACGTAGGCCGTCGCGCCGCTCAGCGGCACTTCGGGTTTGCGGTTGACGAAGATAAGGGGGATAGCGGCGCGTTGGGCGGCCGCTATCATCGGCTGAACGCCTTGCGTATCGACCGGGTTGAGGATAATGGCGTCCACGCCCTGATTAATCAGATCGTCTACCTGCTGCACCTGCAGGGCGACATCGCCTTTGGCATCAACGAACTGGCCTTGCAGCTGCTGCGCAACCAGTTCCCGCGCCATTTGGCTGCGCAGGATAGAGACGAAGTTGAGATCGAAGTTGGCCAGCGCCACGCCGACCTGGTAGGTCTTGGCCTGGGCGGTCACGACAAACAGCGAGCAGGCTAACATCAACAACAGTCTGGTTTTTTTCATTACGGTATCCTGTTGAGAAGAGAGGTGTTATGTAAAAACAGTGTTTTGCAACCGGGTGCAAAGCAGGAGACAAAACGGCGATGAGTCTCTGAATGCCACCGTGAATGTCGGCCATGGATAAAATTTGGTCAACAGGGGAAAGGTGAAAACAGCGCGGACGATCACAAACTCTTTATGTTTTGCACCCGGTTGCATAACAAATTGCAATCGGGTGCAAAAACGGGACATAATCGCAGCAGGTATGCCGGCAGGCGCTTAGGGGATCTGAGCGAGCAGGGTATAGTGTGACTTCACCGAAGCAGGGATCGACGCAACCATGACGAAACACCACAAAGCCACCGCCAGCGACGTCGCCGAAAAGGCCGGCGTCTCTAAATGGACGGTATCGCGCGCCTTTACGCCCGGTGCGTCGATCTCAGACAGCGCGCGTGAAAGCGTACTGGCGGCGGCGGCCGAGCTGGGCTATCGACCCAATCTGCTGGCGCGCAGCCTGTCGCAAAAACGCACGCACATCATCGGCGTGGCCATCGACGAAATGAAGAACCCGCATTCGATGATGATGCTCGATATGGTCACCAAACAACTGCAAACCCGCGGCTATATGGCGCTGCTGTTGAACATCACCGCGGGGGAAAACTACCGGGCGGTGATGGCGATGGCCGATCAGCTGCAGGTCGATGGCATTTTGTTCCTGGCGACGGTGTTAACCCAAGAGTGGGCGGCGATCGCGCAAGATCTGCATCAGATCCCGCTGGTGCAGGTGTGCCGCAATACGGAAAGCGAACACATTGATGTGGTCAATATCGACGGTTACCGCGCCGGCGAAGAGATCGCTGGGTTGCTGATAGAACAAGGGCATCGGCGCTTTGGCTACATGAAGGGGCCAGACACGCAAAGTAGCCATTTGCTGCGCATGGAAGGCTACCGCGATAGGCTGATAACCTCTGGCTTTCAGCTGGATCGGGTGCTCACGGCTGGCCACTACGATCGCCAACGCGGTTTCCAGCTGATGAGCGAATACCTGCAGGCAACGCCGGAAAGCGAGCGGGTTGAGGCGCTGTTCTGCGAGAACGACGTGTTGGCGCTGGGGGCGCTCGAAGCGCTCAGGCAAGTGGCACCGTCGTCTGCAATGGCCGTGGTAGGTTTCGACGATATCGACGAGGCCGGATCAGCCAACTGGGCGCTGACCAGCTACAGCCAACGCATCGACCGGCTGGTCGAAGAAGCCTTGAATCGCCTGCTCGATAATCGCACCACGGCAGACGGCGCCTGGCGGCATGGGGAATTGCGGGTTCGGCGGTCGCACCTGGGAGAGAAACAGGCGTGAGGTTTTTCCTTTTGGTGACGTCGTCACTTTGGAGGTTTAATGAGAACTCGTCGCGATAAAAAAAACTCTATAGAAGAGAAAGTGTTACCTTCAGATGCCCCATAGCCAGCGGTGGCGAGTACCGCTGGGGGCGCCATGGCAAAGTCAGGTTTCACGAGTGTCATTCTGTTGTATATTGACTGCCGAAGTTTGCCAGATTTCACGTAGCGCGATCAAAAAGGAGGGCATTTTGACGCATTCTGCAAAGTTGTTTAGCCAAATCCAGACGCTTGAGGTTGAACTGCATCAGCCATCGGTGCGCCGCGATCCGCAGCGCGTCGCGGCATTGCTGCATGAAGACTTTGAAGAGATTGCTCGCTCAGGTCTGCGTTATGACAAACGCCAGACCGTTGCGGCGCTGGAAATGGAAACTGAGCATCCGCAGATTGTTGCCGAAGGTTTTACGCTGGCGAAAATCAGTGAAGGCGCCGTGTTGCTGACGTATAAGAGTTTTCAACGCAACGCGCAGGGCAACGCCATTCGTTGCACAGAACGGTCGTCGATTTGGATGCTGACGGAAAAGGCCGGTTGGCAGATGCGGTTTCATCAGGGCACACCGACCGAGGATTAAACTGAGGTGCTGAAACTGAACGGGCTGATGATGGGCTTAAACATAAAAAAGGTTAGCAGCCTGATAAGGCTTGAAGGTGAGGTGAGAAAGGACGGCCAGGCTAACGGCGGTGCGTATCCAATAATGCAATTTAACATAATATACATTATGCGCACCAGTGTGGTTATACGTGGATTCTGGCGTCCTGGCTTGATGATGGGTTTTCTCCTGTGGCCAACCATTTCAACGCCCGTTGCTCATACCGTTGAACGAATTCGTTTTTCAGCTGGTCTTAAGCCGTCGAGTTTTCGCTGCAGGCTTCATTGCCATTGCCGCTTATTGCTGAGCGACACCATGATGTTTGCGCAAAAATCTCTGAACACCCAATGCCTGTCGCCTGTTCACTTCCTGCAGTAAATGCATGCATGTGAGGCGTGCGCTTGCCGCTTCCCAGGATTTCGGCACTTGGCATTCCAACGCCGCTTAACCTCCCAGCAAAATTATCAATCGTTGGTTTGGCCGTCAGCCAACTCTGCCGATGTGATGGACTGCCGTTAACACGCCAGCCAATATCTCGCGAAGTTTCAGCTTTATCACGTTCCACCCACTGAGGATCATAGATAAATGCGTTCTGCCATTAATGATGACCGGACATGCTTATAGCGACACATCTCTGCGGATATTGAGGCAAAATCCCCCCGCTTTTTTGATCGCGCTACGTGAAATCTGATAAAACATGGCTACTGCGACACTGCAGATTTCACCAAAACGCGCCATAAAAATGAACAACTTCTGCCTGCCAAATGCGTACTGGCGTTCGTCTTCACCGTTTCCGGTGGCCTTCATGGCGTTGGCTATACTGAATGGGAACATTCTTCCACACTCCAGGACATCCCCATGTTTGACCATGTGAAATTTGGCGTCAGCGACTTTGCTCTGAGCAAAGCGTTTTTCCTTAATGCGCTGGCGCCGCTGGGCGTAAAGATCGTTGCCGAAGGTGAACCCGATTATGGCGTTGAGCTGTGTCCCGATCGGGGTAACGTGTCATTATGCCTGTTTCAGACCGATGAAAAACCGGCGCATCTGCACCTGGCATTTACCGCAAGCAGCCGTGAACAGGTCGATGCGTTCTATCACGCCGCGTTAAGCGCCGGCGGCAAAGACAATGGCGCGCCCGGTTTACGCCCCAATTATCATGCCCACTACTATGCGGCGTTTGTCATTGGTCCGGATGGTCATAATATCGAGGCGGTTTGCCACAATGCGATAGCCTAGTTTTCCATTTAAAAACAAATAATTATACAGAGAAAAGACTCTGTATTTAACATAACGCATTGTGACGGCGTCACTATTAGTTACCCCGTCACGTCAATCCACTCCGCTCCCGTGATGCCGGCCAGCCGCTGTGGCGCAATTCTCACGCCAGAGTTATCGCTGCCGCCTGCCGGAAGCACTTCATCGAAAACGCGCAGGCTATGATCGCAGTAGATCCTCACCGCCTCCGGTGCGGCAAAGGGACAAACGCCGCCGGGCGGATAGCCGGTTAATGCTTCAACCTCTTCCGCCGGCAGCATACGCGCCTTCACGCCGAAGAATTGCTTGTACTTCTTGTTGTCGATTCTGGCAGTTCCCGCCATCACCAGCAGCACCACATCGCCGTTAACGCGAAACGAAAGCGTCTTGGCGATCTGCCCGCTCTCCACGCCAAAGGCTTCTGCCGCCAGCGCCACCGTGGCGGTATTCTTTGTCAGCACCGTCACCGCCGTTTCCGGGGCGTGCTCGGCCAGAAATCGCTGAACGCGCTCTATACTCATGCCCTTTCTCCCGATGTTGCTAAGCCATTGATAATGCCGCAGTGAGGGTTCAGGTTTTAACATCGCATGCTAAAAATGAGAATCAAAATTGTTCAAATCGGTGAATCTGAACAAAGCTTTAAGGGGCCTACGCCTTTTTTACCTATCATTTTTCATGGAGATGCCTGCATGACCACGCAAACGACAGCAAGGCCCTCAGCGGCCGCAGTGGCCGTCTATGAATGGCTCAACCCGATACCTTACGGATTTTTCACCGCGGCGCTGATTTTCGACATCATTTATGCCTGTACCGCTAATATTCAGTGGGTCAATGGTGCCAGCTGGCTGATCGCCATCGGCCTGATTTTTGCCATCATTCCCCGCCTGATTAACCTGGTTCAGGTGTGGTTCGGCAGCGGCCGGCTGCAGGGCTCACCGGTCAAGCTCCATTTCTGGCTGAATCTGATCGCCATCGTTCTCGCCATTATCAACGCTTTCGTGCATAGCCGGGATGCGTATGCCGTGGTGCCCCAAGGCCTGGTGCTGTCTGCGATCGTGGTCGCGCTGCTCAGCCTGGCGAATATTCTGCTGGCCCTTGGCGCCCGCGCAAAATAAGGAGGTTTTCATGAAGCTCTCATCTCTGGCGCTCACCCTTTCCGCCGTTTTGGCCTTGGCCGGCTGCGATAACAGCGCCGTCATTTCGCCAGAGCAACAAATGGGCCCGGATCCGACGTTGCCGGCGGCGCAAGACTTTCTGATGCCGCCGATGCAGGTGCCTAAGGGCGTTGGCTGGCAACAAGATCAGACGCCGAAAGTGGCGGAAGGCTTGAAAATCGATAAGGTGGCAGACGATTTGCTTCATCCGCGTCAGTTGCTCACGCTGCCCAATGGCGATGTGTTGGTCGTGGAGGCCAACGGGCCGGGCACGGAAGCGGTGAGCACGCCCAAGCAGCTGATCGCCGGCCTGGTGAAAGGCCAATCCGGTAAAGGCGGCAAAGGGGGCAATCGCATCACCCTGCTGCGCCCGACCGCCGGCGGCAACTGGGAAAAGCACGTGTTCCTCGAGGGGCTCGATTCCCCGTTCGGAGTCCAGCTGATTGGCAATACGCTGTTCGTGGCCAATACCGGCAATATCATGCAGTACGCCTATCAGCCTGGCGAAACGCGCATCAGCGATCCGGGCAAAGAACTGGCCGATTTGCCGGACACCATCAACCATCACTGGACCAAGGCCCTGCTGGCCAGCCCGGATGGGAAAAAGCTGTATGTCGGCATCGGTTCCAACAGCAACATCACCGAAAACGGCCTGGCCGTAGAGTACCGGCGCGCCGCCGTGCTGGAAGTGGACACCGCCTCCGGCGCCAGCCGCATCTTCGCCAGCGGCCTGCGCAACCCGACCGGGCTGCAGTGGGAGCCGCAAAGCGGCAAGCTGTGGGCGATTGTCAACGAGCGTGACGAAATCGGCGCCGATCTGGTGCCGGATTACCTGACCTCGGTGCAAGACGGCGGTTTCTACGGCTGGCCTTACAGCTATTTCGGCCAGCACGTCGATCGACGGGTACAGCCGCCGCGGCCGGACCTGGTGGCGAAAGCCATCAAGCCGGACTACGCGCTCAGCTCACACGTCGCGCCGCTGGGGCTGCTGTTCTACACCGCGAGCGCTCTGCCGGCCGACTATCGCGGCGGCGCTTTTATCAGCGAGCACGGCAGTTGGGATCGCTCGCCGCTGAACGGCTACCGGGTCAGCTATGTGGCGTTTGAGCAAGGCAAACCGGTCGGCAAGCTCAAGGCCGTGGTGACAGGTTTTGTCTCCGATGATGAGAAGGAACTCTATGGCGCCCCGGTGGGGTTGGCTATCGATAAGACCGGCGCTTTGCTGGTTGCGGATGACGTCGGTAACACTGTCTGGCGCGTCAGCGCGAAGTAAGGTTACGGGCGGGTTCCGGTGAACTCGCCCGTGACATTGTCACTCACTCCTCTGCGCCAGCCAGATCGTCATAAAACGGAATAATCGTGCTCGCCAGTTTTTCCGTCATTAATATTGTCCCCGTCACGTTATTGGCGCAAAAAAAATAGCCGTTGGTCAGAATTAAAGCGCTCATTCGATAATATATTCATCAACAGACCGTTGACCAGAAATAAAAGGTTTTAACATTTCGACATAAACCAGTACAATTCCCTCCCCTGTGTTAACCCTTTTTTAGGTTGATTGTGTCGTTAATTCAGCCCCCTGCATCACGTAACCGGGCCGCCGCCTGGTTAGGGATGTTCGCCATTCTGATGTTGTTCATTGCGCCGGTGGTCTCGCGATCCCTGGAGCATGCGCGCGCCGGAAGTGCTGAAACGACCGTCATGGCGGACTGCGGCATGGCGATGCCGAAGCCGATGCATCATGAGATGCATTCGCCGCCGGCCGCGCCGGAAAAGGCCGCATCGCCGATGATGCAGCACGGCGGCGGCCACCACAACATGGCGATGATGATGGACGACAGCGCCTGCGGCTACTGCGTGCTGTTGCTGCACGCGCCGCTGCTGGACGTGAGCCACGCCCCGCTGTTCTGGTCTCAATCTCTGGCCTCGCGCCCGCCGCCGACTCATTATCTCGTTCCCCTGTTTGCCCACGTCGTTCATACCGAATTACAGCCGCGCGCGCCGCCCGTCTCTTTCCTCTGATTTAACAATACCCCATTGCCGTTTCTGTATTGCCGTTGATCGTTTCAACATGGCGGAATTAATACGCCCAATGGTTATGCATTGAGACGACATTATTAGCCCGGTTATTTCCACGTTGAGGGAATTAACCCCCGTATTTTCCGATGGTGATTTTCGCCAGGCATCCCCACGCCTGAATAAATCGCCGGAGAATAATGGAAAAAAGTTAGCTTAAGGAAAGATGATGTTTAAACCCGCTTATAAAAAGAACGCCGTCACCCGCGCAATCACCACCGCCATGCCGCTGTTCCTGCTGGCCGGCCACGCGGCGCAGGCGCATCAGCACCCTACCGACGCACAGGTTAATGATGGCGACGTGATCACCGTCACCGCACCGCTCTACTCTCCGCTGACCATCGTGACATCACCGAAAACCCCGCGTCAGCCGGTGCCCGCCAGCGACGGTTCGGACTATCTGAAAACCATTCCCGGTTTTTCGCAGATCCGCAACGGCGGCACCAACGGCGATCCGGTATTTCGCGGCATGTTCGGTTCGCGGCTGAAAATTCTCACTGACGGTTCGGAGATGCTCGGCGCCTGCCCATCGAGAATGGATGCGCCCACCTCTTACATCTCGCCGGAAAGCTTCGATCTGCTGACCATCACCAAAGGGCCGCAGACGGTGCTGTGGGGGCCGGGTTCGTCGGCGGGCACGGTGCGTTTCGAACGTGAACGTCCGCGCTTCGACAAACCGGGCATCAAGGGCAACGCCAGCGTGCTGACCGGCTCCAATGGCCGCTGGGACGAGAATATCGACGCCAGCCTCGGCGCCGAACAAGGTTACCTGCGGGTGATGGCCAACAAGTCGCGCGCCAACGATTACCAGGACGGAACGAATACGCGCGTGCCATCGCGCTGGGACAAATGGAACGGCGATCTGGCGCTCGGCTGGACGCCGGATGCCGACACGCTGCTGGAAGTGACGATGGGGCGCGGCAACGGCGAAGCGCGCTATGCCGGCCGCAGCATGGACGGTTCGCAGTTCAAACGCGAAAGCCTGGGCATGCGGGTGGAGAAATCCAACATCGACGAGGTGCTGGATAAGTTGGAAGCGCAGGTCTACTACAACTACGCCAACCACGTGATGGACAACGTGACCCTGCGCTCGCCGGGCAGCGGCGGCATGGGCGGCCATGGTGGGCATGGCGGCATGAACATGGGGGGCCACGGCGGGCACATGATGTCTTCCGGCATGACGATGCAGCTCGATCGCCGCACCGTCGGCGGCCGCGTGATGGGCACCTGGCAGTGGCAGGACGTGAAGCTTGAAAGCGGCCTGGACACGCAGACCAATACCCACCGCAGCATGAGCCGCGGTAGCTGGGAAAAAGACGCCCAGTTCAACAGCTACGGCGCCTTCGGTGAGCTGACGTGGTCCACCAGCGATCAGGATAAGCTGATCGGCGGCGCGCGTCTCGATCGCACCCTGGTGGAGAACTTCCGCAGCGGCCGCGATGTGGAACGTTCAGATACCCTGCCGAGCGGCTTTATGCGCCTGGAGCATACGCTGGCCGAGCTGCCGCTGATGCTGTATGCCGGCGTCGGCTATACCGAGCGCTTCCCGGATTACTGGGAGCTGTTCTCGCCGAAGCTAGGCCCGAACGGCAACAAGGATCCGTTCTCCAGCGTCAAGAACGAGAAAACCACGCAGCTCGACATCGGCGCGCAGTACAACGGCAAGCGCTTCAACGGTTGGGTCTCCGCTTATGTGGGCCGCGTCGATGATTTCATCCTGTTCAAATACGATCCGCACAATGCGCGTCTCAGCCAGGCCGATAACGTCAACGCCAACATCATGGGCGGCGAAATGGGCATGGGTTATCAACTGAGCGAGCACTGGAAAACCGACGCCAGCCTGGCCTACTCCTGGGGGAAAAACGCCAGCGACGGCCGCCCGCTGCCTCAGATCCCGCCGCTGGAGGCACGCTTGGGGCTGACCTATGAGTACGGCGACTGGAGCGGCACCGGCCTGTGGCGTTTGGTCAGCAGCCAACACCGCGTGGCGATCAACGAAGGCAACGTGGTAGGCAAAGACTTTGCCGAAAGCGCCGGCTTCGGCGTGCTTTCCGCTAACGCCGCCTACAAGGTGAATAAAAACGTCAAGCTGAGCGCCGGTCTGGATAACATCCTGAACAAGACCTACAGCGAACACCTCAACCTGGCGGGCAACAGCGCCTTCGGGTATTCGGCCAACAGCGCGGTGAATGAGCCGGGCCGCACCCTGTGGGCCAAGGTTAACGTCACCTTCTAAACCGTACACCGGGCGATGGGCAACCGTCGCCCGGTCAGGCGATATGCGATCCGGTTCTTAGGATATGAGTTTTAAGTTTTTCCCATTCGGTTGAGCGGCGATTAGTATCACTCTCAATGTAATCAAGGATCCGGAGGGAATATGCAAAAGCTCACTCGTTTTCTGGCCCTGCTCGGCGAGCTGATGATTGAAAAAGCCGAAGACGCCGCGCCGCAGGCTGCTCGGCCTGACGATCGCGACGACGCGTTGCCGCCGCGCCTCGAACGTGGGGTTCCGCTGGCCGACCGCTTCCTGTTCATGTAATTCCCCTCACTGTCTTTTTGTCCGGCACGTTCTGATATTTCATTATCGGACGCCTGCGTCTATCTTCTTTCGATGGTTCCAGCCGATTCATCATAGGAGATAGCAACGCAATGAAGATCAGAACGGTAACCCCGCAAGACGCTGAAGCCCTGACGCAGTTATTGAATGACGTGATCGGCGCCGGCGGCACGACGGCGATAGAAACGCCCCTCACCCCCGCCGAATTCAGCGAATGGTTCATCAGCGGCAGCAATGCGCTGAGCTGCCAGGTCGCGGAGGTGGATGGGCTGTTGGTGGGCTTCCAGGCGCTGAGCGCAGATGATGCCCTGCCGCCCGATACCGCAGATATTGCCACCTTCTCCCGCCTGTCGCCGAAGGTGCGCGGCGTCGGCAGTGCGTTGTTCCCTGCCACATTAGCGGCGGCGAAGTCGCACGGTTTCAAGCACATCAACGCCACCATTCGGGCGGATAACGTCGGTGGCCTCGCCTACTATCACAAAATGGGCTTTCGCGATTACGACCGTTTGCCGCAGGTGCCGCTCAGCGATGGCACGCCGATCGACAGAGTCAAAAAACGCTTCTCCCTTTAACCCGCCAACCCGCTCACACTGAACGCACGATATGTTCGCGCAGCCACCGGTGAGCGGGATCCCGGTGCGATCGTTCGTGCCACAGCATGGTCATTTCAAAGCCCGGCACCGCCAGCGGCGGCTCGAGCCGCTGTAATAAAGGCTGGTTGCGCACCAGCCGCTCCGGCAGCATCGCCACCAAATCGGACTGCGTCAGCACCGAGATAACGAACAGAAAATGTGGCACGGAAAGCACCACCCGCCGCGTCAGCCCCACGTCCGCCAACGCCCTGTCGGTCATGCCATAGAACCCGCCGCCGTCCGGCGAGACCATCACCTGCTCCAATTGGCAAAATTGCGCCGGCGTCAGCCTGGCATGCAGCTTGGGGTGGCCGACCCGGCCCACCAGCACATAGCGTTCACTGAACAGCGTGCGCTGACGCAGACCGGGCGGCGCCCCTTCGCGGGTGTGAAACGCCAGATCGATCTCCCCCTGTTCCGCCCGTTTGGCGATGCGTGACGGCGGGATTTCCAGCACCGCCAGCCGGGTGCCCGGCGCCGCCGTGCGCAAACCGTTCAGCGCCGGCAGCACGATGGTGGATTCGCCGTAGTCGAAGGCGGCCACGCGCCAGGTATCGGTCGCCACGGCGGGATCGAACGGCGTCGCCGGCGTCACCGCCAACTCGAGCGCCGCCAATGCCTGACGTAACGGTTCCCGCAGCTGCTCCGCTCTGGCGGTCGGGCGCATGCCGCGCGGGCCGGGTAACAGCAGCGGATCGTCAAAGATCGCCCGCAGTTTGGCGAGGTGCACGCTGACCGCCGGCTGGGAGAAATTGAGCCGCTGCGCCGCGCGCGTGACGTTGTGCTCCGCCAGCAGCGCGTCGAGCGTCACCAGCAGGTTGAGATCCAGCCGCCTTAAATTATTCATGGTTATACCTGGGATAACGGTAATTCATTTCTAATATACCGACTAACGCCCTAACCTGCAGCTCTCACACCAAGGAGAGCTGTTATGAATGTGCTGATTGTTTACGCCCACCCGGAGCCGCTGTCGCTGACCGGCTCACTGAAAAACTTCGCCGTTGATCGCCTGGCGCAGGCCGGCCATCAGGTACAGGTGTCCGATCTGTACGCCATGAAGTGGAAAGCGGCGCTTGACGCCGACGACAGCCTGGAAGGCGCATCAGGGCCCCGTTTCGATCCTTCGCTGGATTCGCAGCGCGCGTTTGCTAACGGCGTGCAGAGCGCCGATATCGAACGGGAGCAGCAAAAATTGCGCTGGGCGGACGTGGTGCTGCTGCAGTTTCCGCTGTGGTGGTTCTCGATGCCGGCGATCCTCAAAGGCTGGTTCGAGCGTGTCTATGCCTATGGTTTTGCCTACGGCGTCGGTGAGCATTCCGACACCCATTGGGGTGACCGTTACGGCGAGGGGACGCTGGCGGGCAAACGGGCGATGCTGATCGTCACCGCCGGCGGCTGGGAGTCCCATTACGCCCCGCGCGGCATCAACGGGCCGATCGACGATATCCTGTTCCCGATCCAGCACGGCATGCTGCACTACCCAGGGTTCGAGGTGCTGCCGCCGTTCGTCACCTACCGCGCCGGCAAAACCGATGAGGCACGCTTTGCCGCCCTGTGCGAGCAGCTCGGGCAGCGGCTGGATAATCTGTGGAACGCCGAGCCAATCCGCTTCCGGCGGCAGAACGCCGGTGACTATCTGATCCCGCAGCTGACGCTGAAAGCGCATCTCGCGCCGGGGCAAGACGGTTTCGGCGTTCACATCGAGTAGCCGGATGCGCACGCCCGGGCGCATCCGGGGCGTGCCCTTAATTCAGGGCGGCGAGAAATGCCCGATAGCCCTGCGCGCTGCTGTCCAACTCGTGTTGCTGAACCTGCTCTGCCGTCCCGTCCGAAGCGGCTTCCTTGCCGTAAAAGGCAAAGAACGAAGCATAGTCGGCCCGCACATAATCGGCGGTCACTTCAAACGGCCGGAAGATCTCCTCCAGCGAGTAGCGATAACGCCCTTCACGCGCGTAATCTTCTGCGCGCACGCCCGCCGTGACCGCCAGCGCCAGTTTCTTGTTCTGCATCTTATAGCCACTGCGAGAACCGTAGGCCCAGCCGTAGGTGAGCACGTCGTCCAGCCATTTTTTCAGCAGCGGCGGGCTGCTGAACCAGTAAATCGGGAACTGCAGCACGATGTTGTCATGCGCTTCAATCAACTGCTGTTCTTTGGCGACGTCGATCTGCCAGTCCGGATAGGCCTGATGCAGTTCGTGCACGGTATACAGCGCCGGATAGCGCCGCAGTTCCTCCAGCCAACGTTTGTTGACCACCGAGTTCGCCATATCGGGATGTGTCACTACCACCAACGTTTTCATACTGATCTCTCCAGTCAGGTGTTTCGACGCATCTTAGGGTATGCTGACAGAATGTAAAATACGCACACTCACGACACATACTTACCCTGGAGAAAGTGTAAATGACCGCCGAATCCCACTGCAGCCCTACGGGCATCAGCCTTGAAGACACCGGTTATGGCTACACCCTGTCGGTGATCAACGGTAAATACAAAATGATTATTCTCTACTGGCTGGCGTTGTATAAGCCGGTATTGCGCTTCAACGAACTGCAGCGCTGCATCGGCACAATTTCGTATAAGACGCTGAGCTCGACGTTGAAAGAGCTGGAAAAAGACCGTCTGGTGGTGAGAAAGGAGTATCCGCAGATCCCGCCCAAGGTGGAGTACAGCCTGTCCGAGCGCGGGCGTTCGCTGATCCCGGTGATCGACATGATGTGCGACTGGGGGGAGCGGCACCGGCCGGAACAGCCGGCGCCGTGAGGGGTCAGTTGTCCGCCGCTGCTGAGGTTGCCGGAGCCGGCTCATCGTGCTCAACCAACGCGTCCGCCGGCCGGCACTGGCGCAGCGTGCGCACGCTGAAGGCCACCAGCACGCCCAGCAAGGCGGCGAATGCGCCAAACGACAGCACGCTCATCAACGGGGTAAATACCCTGCCCAGTACGCCGAGCCCCAGCGCGCCGATCGAATCGCCGGTCACGTCCTGCGCGGTGCCGAGGCTATTCACCCGCCCCAGCAGATGATCCGGCGTATTGCTCTGGATCAGCATGAACTGCAAGAGCGAGGCGATGGCATTCGCGTAGCCGTAGCACACCAGCGCCAGCAGCGCCGGCGCCAGATGGCTGAACAGCCCCAGTGACGCGATGGCGGTGAACGCGACGATAGCGGCGATCAGGATCAGCACCCCAGGGCGAGGGAAACGCCCCACCCAGCCGCTGGTCAGCGCGCCCAGCATCGCACCGAGCGGCACTGCGGAGTACATCAGGCCAATAGAGGACGCGCCGACGTGGTAAGCGTCCTGCGCCAGCGCCGGAAACAGTACCCTGACGGCGCCGACGATGCTCATCAACATCCCCAGCAACACCACCGAGCCGACCACCTTATTGCGCCAGACAAACTGGAAGCCGCTAGCGAGCGCGCGCAGCGGGTGTTCCGGCTCCTGCTGCTGCGGCAGCAGCGTCGGCAGGCGCACCAGCGGGACCAGGGTGCCCAGCGTCCCTGCCGCCGCGACGGCGAAAGCGAGACCGACGCCGCCGAACACGATGATGATCCCCCCCAGCGCCGGCGCCAGGATCGCGCCGATGCGCACCGTCACCATGCTCAAGGCCCCCGCCGCCGCCAGGTTTTCGCGCCCGACCAGCAGCGGGATCACCGCCATCAGCGCCGTCATGCCGAGCGCGCCGAAGAACCCGTCCCACGCCGCCAGCAGATAGAGCGCCCACAGCGACGGGGCCGGCGCGAAGGCATTCAGACTCAGGGCGACAAAGCCCAGCCCGCAGGTGCCGCGCGCGAACAGGATCAGCTTGCGGCGATCGTAGCGATCGGCGAGCACCCCGCCCAACATCAGGCCGATAAACATGCCTACGCCGTCCAGCGCCACCGCCACGCCCACCTGCAACGTGGAGCCGGTCATCGCCTGGATCTGAATCGGCACCCCCACCGCCAGCATGCCGAGTGAAAACACCGACAGCATGCGGGCGCAGAAAATCGCACGAAAATGCGCATTGCTTCTCAGCAAACTGAAATCAAGAAAAAAAGAAGGTCTGGCCATAGTGTCCTGCATATCATGTTTTAGTACGGGCCGTGGCGCACGCCCCGGCCCGGTTGCGTTATACCAACCCGTATTGCCGCGTCAGCAGCGAATGCAATAGCGGCCCTAGCGTCTCCAGCGAGGCCGGCGACAGAATGTCCGCGTGCTCGCAACCTTGGTGATGACAGATCAGCCGATCCAGATACGGCGCCCACACGGCGTTGATGTCCATCAATGGCGGCAGCGTCCGATCGGCGACAAACAGCGTCGCCGTGCCGTGGAAACGCTGACTGCGCGCCTGAGAAAGAAGGCGCACCGCGTCACGATAGTTGGCGACGATGCTGTCGAACATCGCCGCCTTCTCCGCCATCAGCGTCGGATCGCCATGATCTTCCGCCATAAACTCGGCCTGTTCCTGCGCCACCTCCTTCTGCGCCTCTTCCTCGGTGGGGCCGGTCCAGTCCTGGCCTTCCGGCGGATAGGTATCCAGCATGCCGAGGAACGCCACCTCTTCACCCTGCTGCTGCAGACGCGCGGCCATCGAATGCGCCAGCGTGCCGCCGAGCGAATAGCCCAGCAGGTAGTAAGGCCCCTGCGGCTGCAGGCGGCGCAGAGTGGCGAGATGACGATCGACCATCTGCTCAATGTCCTCACAGGTGGCGATGACGCCGTCCGGTCTTGGCGACTGCAGACCGATGATCGGGTAACTCCCCGGCAGATACCGGCTCAGCCCCGAGTACTGCCAGGCGAAACCGGAAGCCGGATGCAGGCAGAACAGCGCCGGGCCTTGGCCCGCCCGCAGCTGCAGGCACTCGCCGACGCCGCGGCTCTCGGCCGAGCCGGCGGCCTGCGCATCATCGAGCAGGTGCGCCATTTTCTCCAGACTGCGGGCGAACATGATCTGCCCGACGCTCAACGGCCGGGTGACGCGCCGACGCAGCTCCGCCGCCAGGCGCATCGCCAGCAGCGAGTGGCCGCCCAACGCGAAGAAGTCGTCGTCGGCATACACCGTCTCGCGCCCCAGCAGTTCGCTGAACAGCGCCGCCAGCAGGCGCTCGCTGTCGCTGTGCGGCACGCGGCCGCTCTGCGGGCTCAGCTGCGGCCGAGGCAACGCCTTGCGATCCAGCTTGCCGCTGGCGCTGAGCGGGAAGCTGTCGGTCATGACATAGCTGACCGGCATCATGTGCGCCGGCAAACGCGCCTCCAGCGCCTGATGCAGGACGGCGGTATCCAGCGTCACGCCCGGCTGGGCGATCAGCCAGGCGACCAACTGCCGCATATCGGCGCCGCCCAGCCCCGTCGCGCCCTCACCCAGTTCGATGGCGTGCACCGCCGCCTGCGCTACTCCCGGCTGCGCCAGCAGCGCCTGTTCGATTTCGCCCAGTTCGATGCGCTGGCCGCGGATCTTCAGCTGATCGTCGCTGCGCCCCAAATACTCGACGCTGCCGTCTTCCAGCCAGCGGGCGATATCGCCGGTGCGATACATGCGCGCCCCGTTGCCGGCGGGATCGGCGACAAACCGCTGTGCCGTCAATCCCGGCCGATGCAGATAGCCGTCGGCCAGCTGAATGCCGCGCAGGTAGAGATCGCCGGCGCAGCCGACGGGCACCGGCCGCAGCATGGCGTCGAGAATGCTCAGTTGGGTGTTCCAGACCGGTTTGCCGATCGGCACGCCGGCGCCGCTCACCGCCGCCAATGCCTCGCCGGACGCCGGTTGATAGGTGACATCAACCGCCGCCTCCGTCGGGCCATACAGGTTATGCAGCGGCGCGGCGACCAACGCCTGGTAGCGGGATGCCAGTTCACACGACAACGCCTCACCGCTGCAGAACACGCGTTTCAGGCTGGCGGCGGCGCGCTGCGGCGCACGTTCGTTCAGCGCCTCAACCCAGATAGCCAACATGGACGGAACGAAATGCAGCGTGGTTACGCCATAGTCGTCGATCAACGTCGTCAGCGCCTGCGGATCGCGGTGCGCCTCCGGCGGCGCCATCACCAGACGCGCGCCGACCATCAGCGGCCAGAAGAACTCCCAGACGGAAACGTCGAAGCTGCACGGCGTTTTCTGCAATACCACGTCCTGCGCATCGAGCGCATACTCGTGCTGCATCCAGAACAGACGGTTGACGATCGCCCGGTGGTTCACCACCACCCCTTTCGGCCGCCCGGTAGAGCCCGAGGTATACAGGACGTAGGCGGGATAATCGCCGTTCCCCGCCGGTGCGCGCTGCATCGGTTCGCGCCCGCTGTCGTCCAGCGCATCGAACCGCAACGTCGGCGCCAGCGCGGCAAAACGGGCATCCAAGGCGCTCTCGGTGATAATCAGCCGTGGCTTGGCGTCTGCCACCATGTAGGCCAGACGCTCATCCGGGTAACCGGTATCCAGCGGCAGCCAGGCGGCGCCGGTTTGCACAATCGCCGTCAGCGCCAGGCTGAGGCGCACGGAACGCGGCAACGCCACCGCGACGATATCGCCCGGCTGAATGCCCGCCGCCGTCAGCTGTTCGGCCAACAGCGCGGCCTGGCGCTGCATGTCACGGTAGCTGAGGGTGTGCCCGGCATCCTGCAACGCGATGCGTTCCGGCGTGCGCCGAGCTTGATCGGCGATCGCCTGATGCAAGGTGGTGTCCGCTACCGCCTGTGCGGTGCGGTTGACCGCCGCGATCAACGCCTGTTCCTGCGGGGTTTGCAATTGCCAGCGCGGCAACGGCAGATCCGGTTGCGCAATCCATTGTTGCAGCAGCGCCATCAGCCGCGCGGCGAAGCGTTCAGGCTGCGGCACCGAGTCACGGTACTCCATCAGCAGACGCAGACGCTCGCCGGGCAGCACCAGCAACGTCAGCGGATAGTGGGTATAGCCTTTGTTGCGGATGGCGTCGCAGCGCAGGGAACCTGTGCCGCCGAGCAAGGCATCGTTGTCCGGGTAGTTCTCCACCACCAACAGCGTATCGAACAGCGTGCCCGCGCCGGCCAGGTGCTGGATCTCACCCAATCCCAAATCGTCGTGCTCCAGCAGTTCAATCTGCCGGTGTTGCAGAGCGGTCAGCTGTTCCGTCAACGGCCGGCCGTTTTCCAGCCGTACGCGTACCGGCAGCGTGTTGCTGAACAGGCCAACGTGCTCTTCCACGCCGTCGATCTGGCCAAACCGCCCGGAAACCGGCGAGCCGAACACCACGTCCTGATGGCCGCAACAGCCGGCCAGCTGCAGCGCCCAGATGCCCTGCATCACGGTATTGAGCGTCAGCCCGCGTTCGCGGCACAGGGTCAGCAAACGCTGTTCCTCCGCCGGCGGCAGCGTCATTTCCAGCTCAAACACGCGGTCGTCCTGAGCCTCGCCAAACAGCAGCGTTGGCCGCACGTCCTGCAGCGTCTCGCGCCAGATGCGGCGCGAGGCGTCGGCATCCCGCGCGGCCAGGCGGCGCACGATATCGGCATAGTTCGAACGCAGCGGCGGCAACGCCGTTATCCCTTCACGCAATGCGAGCATCAGATCGTTGAGCACCACCGGCGTCGACCAGCCATCGACGATCAGGTGGTGGGCATTGAGGAACAGCGTGCAGCGTTCGCTCTCGCCGTGTTTGACCCACAGCGCATGCAGCATCGCGCCCGGCTGGTTAAACAGATCGCGCTGCAGCTCTTTCTGCTCCAGCTCATTCAGCGCCTGCATTTCTTGTTCGGCGGACAGCGGCGGCAGCCTGAGGCTGTCCAGCGGCCAATGGCTTTCCTGCGGTATCAGCTGCAGCGGTTCGCCCTCGCGGTTGAACCGGGCGGCCAGCTGCGGATGGCGGCGGATCACCGCATCCAGCGCCTGCTGGAGCCGTGGCGCGTCCAGTTCGCCGCAGAGGCTCAGGCGCGTCAGCGAGTTATAACTGCCGCCCTGCTGCGCCGTCTGGGCATGGAACAGCAAGCCGTGCTGCAAGGGCAACAGCGGTAGCGCATCGGCCAACGGCCCATACTCCCGCTCCCAGGCGCGCAGCGTTTCATCGTCGACGTTCGGTTGGGCGATCTCGGCCGCCGTCAACGTTGCCGCTGCGCGTTCGGGATGCCGTTCAGCAAACTCGCACAGCGCACGCACGGCCTGCTCGATGCCCCTATGCAGCGCCTCGATGTCGCTCGCGCTGAAGATGGCCTCCAGCCAGCTCCAGTTGATCGCCAGACACGCGCCGTCGCGCCGCTCTTCGACAAAGATGTTCACTTCCAGCCCGTAACACAGCGCCTGCTGCGTATCCTGCGCCACTGCGAAGGCGTCGCGGAAACGGGTCCGGCTGCGCTGCGGCGTCCAGTGTCCCTCATCCTGGCCGAAGCGCCCGAGGTAGTTGAACAAAATCTCCGGCGCATTGCGCTGCGCCAGCGCGGCCAGTTCGTCACGCTGCGGATGTAAATAGCGCAGTTGACCATAGCCGATGCCGCGATCGGCCACCGCGCGCGTCACCCGTTTCACCGCGCGCACGGCCTCGTGGTGTTCGGCGTCATGCAGTTCGATGCACAGCGGGTACTCCGCCGTCAGCCAGCCGACGGTGCGCGCCAGATCGAGGCTATCGTCCAGTTCGGCGCGGCCGTGCGACTCCAGCGAAAAGCGCAGCGAAGCGGCCTGGAAATGACGCCGGCAGGCCAGCGCCAGCGCGCACAGCATGATCTCTTCGACCTGAGCGCGGTATCCCTGCGGCAAGGCGCCCAGCAGCGCGGCGGTCAGCCGGCTGTCGAGCAGCGTGCGCCGTTCGCTCACCGAAGCGAGACGATCGGTCTGCGGATCCAGCGCGCGGCGCCCCAAGCGCGGCACGCCGTCCGCCAGCATCTGCCGCCAGAACGGCAGCTCGGTTTCCCGGCGTTTGGCGTCGGCCCGTAAACGCGCGGACCACTCATAGAGCGAGGTTTCCTCCGGCGGCAGCGCGATCGGCTGCCCCTGCATGGCGCTGTCGGCCGCTTGCCGCAGTTCGTCGAGCAGGATGCGCCAGGAAACGCCGTCAACCACCAGGTGGTGGATCGCCAGCACCAGCCCGAGGCTCTGCCCGTCACGCTGTAACAAGATGGCCTGCATCATGCTGCCCTCGGCCGGATTGAGGCGCGCCAGCGCGGCATCAAACGCCTGTTCCGCCGCGGTTTCCAGATCGCCGGATACGGGATGACGCTGCATCAATTCACCGGCGGCGGCGGTTTCAACCACCAACTGGCCGTCGCGGATCCGCGCGCCCAGCGCCGGGTGTGCCGTACGCAGCTGTTCCAACGCATAACGCAGCTGTGCCGGTTGCAATTCGGCAGGCACGCGCAGGAAAACGCCGTGCGCGAAGAGACGATGCATGTCGCCCGTCTCGGCAAACCAGTGCAGGATCGGCAGCCCGTCGATCGGGCCTTGCTGCACGCTGCGCGCGGCCTGAGATCCAACGGCCAGCGGCTGCATCGCCTGCGCCATGCGCGCGGGGGTGTGCAGCGCGAAGATCTCACGCGGCCGCAGCAGATACCCGTTGCGCCGCAGGGCGGTGCCCAGCCCCATCGCCGAGATGCTGTCGCCGCCGAGCGCGAAGAAATCGTCGTCGGCACCGACGCGCTCCATCCCCAACAGCTGCGCCATGGCGCGGCAAATCAGCCTTTCCTGCTCGGTGGCCGGCTCGCGCAGGCTTTGCGCCAGCGTCTCCTGCGGTTTGGGCAGCGCCTGACGGTCAATCTTGCCGTTAACGTTAAGCGGCAGCTCCGGCATCACCACCAGGATCGCCGGCACCATGTAATCCGGCAGACGCTGCGCCAACTGCGCCAGCAGCTCGCTCTGCAGCGCGGGTGAGGCGCGCCGCGCGTCATCCTGCACCGAGCAGTAACCGATCAGGCGATAGGTAGCGCCGATCGGCTCGGCGATCACCACCGCCCGCCCCACGTCCGGCAAGGCAGCCAGCGCGCTCTCCACTTCACCCAGCTCGACGCGGAAGCCGCGCACCTTGATTTGGTGATCGGTACGGCCAATGAACACCAGCTGGCCGTCCGCGCTCCAACGCATCAGATCGCCGCTGCGGTACATCACCTCGCCGTCGGCGAACGGATTGGCGACAAAGCGCGCCGCCGTCAGATCCGGGCGGCGCAGGTAACCGCGCGCGATGCCCTTGCCTGAAATGTACAGTTCCCCCGCCGCGCCGATCGGCACCGGCTGCAGGCGACTGTCGAGCAGCCAGACTTCGGTATTGGCCAGGGGGCGCCCGATCACCGGCTGGTCTGCGGCCGTGACCGGCGCGCCGAGGGTATCGACGGTGTATTCGGACGGGCCGTAATAGTTATGGATCTCGACTTCCGGATGCTGCCGCATCAGGTTCCACAGCGTCGGTGTCGCCGCCTCGCCGCCGATCATCACAAACGCCGGCAGCGGAAACTGTCCCTTCAGCAGGCCGCAATCCACCAACTGCGAGAGGAACGACGGCGTGATATCCAGCAGATCGATCGGGGTCTGTTGGGTCTGTTCGAGCAACGCCCAGGGGTCGCGGCGCAGCTCTTCATCGAAGATAACCAGTTCGCTGCCCATCATCATGCAGAACAGCGGCTCCCAGGAGGAGTCGAAAGAGAACGAAGCGGTATGCCCGGCGCGCAGACGCCGCCCGCGGCGAGCCTGGAATTTTTCAATCGCCGGGCCGAATAGAGAGGCCTGATGCGACAAGAACAGGTTCAGCAGCCCGCGGTGCGTGGACATCACGCCTTTGGGTTTGCCGGTCGAACCGGAGGTGTAAATCATGTAGGCCAGATGCGCCTCGTTCAGCGGCGCGCGCCGCTCTTCGTCCGATATCGGCGCGGCCTCGGCGGCCGCGCAGCGCGCCCGGCATTGCGCCTCATCGAGGCACATGATCTGCGGCAGATCCGGCATGTTGGCCCGCGTGTCGCTGTGGGTCAGCAGCATCACCGGCCGCGCGTCGTCGCACATCAGCGCCAGACGTTCACGCGGATAATCCAGATCGAGCGGCATATAGGCCGCGCCGCTGGCCAACACGCCAAACAGCGCGACCAGCGTGTCCACCGAGCGCGGAATGCCGATGGCGACCACGTCTTCGGCGCCGATGCCGCTTTCGATCAGCACGCGCCCCAGTTGCATCACCCGTTTACTGAGTTGACGGTAGCTGAGGCGCACATCGCCGCAGGTCACCGCCAACGCCTCGGGCTGTCGCTCAACCTGACGCTGGAAAGCGTCCATGATCGACACCATGCCCGCCGGCGGCGTCAGCTCAGCGCCGCGCCCCCAGGCCGCGAGTTGGCGCAGCTCCCCTTCGCTGACCAGCGCCAGTTGACCGTTCGGCTGATGCGGCCGCCGCGCCAGTTGCTGCAGCCAATGGCCAATGCGCTCCGCATGGCCTTGCAAGGTGCGCGGCGCGTATTTGGCCGGGTTGGCCACCAACGACAGCGTCAGCACGCCGCTTCGAAAACCGATCTCAAACTCGAGGTCGTCGACCGGCCCCATCGCCAGCGTATGGGTAACGGCCGCTTGACCGTCGAAGGACAAGGCGCTGTGGTAAACCTTGACGTTGACCACCGGGCCGTACAGCTCCTGATGGCCGCCGACCAGGCCGAGATCGCGTTTGATCTGCTCCGCCTCATAGCGCTGATGGCGCCGCACCTGTTTGATTTGCGCCGCGGTGGCCTGGCAGACGTCCGCCAGCGACATCTCCGGCGTCACGTTCAGCAGCAGCGGCAGCACGTTAACCACCGGGCCGATCGCCGCCAGCGCCTGCGAGCCCATGCGGCGCATGAAAGGAAAACCGATGGAGAGCCGGGTTTCGCCGCTCATGCGCGCCAGATACATCGCCAGTGCCGCCGTGACGATATCGGCCGGTTGCAACGACTGCAGCGCCGCATCGCGCAGCGCTTCGTCAAACAGCGACTCCGGCAGCACCAGCGCCTGTTTGAGCGGCCGAGCGCCCGGTTCGACCTCGCGGTTTTCCGTCGCCAATGACAGCGGCGACGGCAGATCGCGCAGATGCTGCCGCCAGAATTCGGCCGCCCGCTGGCGTGCGGGCGACGTTTGCCATTGCTGAAACTCTTCCACCACCTTGCCGAACGGGGTAAACGGCGAGGCCGCCGGCGACAGCCCGTGGCGCAGCGCGCGGTAGATATCGGCGATCCGGCGGGTGATGGCCTCGAAGCTGAAGCCGTCCAGGGTCAGATGATGAAAGCGCTGGTACCAGAACCAGCGATCGGCGCTGATGCGGATCACCGCATGGCGATAGAGCGGGCGCTCGCCGTCCGCGGGCAGATCCTGCGCCAGATCGTCGTGCATCAGCGCCAGCGCCGCCTGTTCGGCGTCTGGCCGCGCGCTGAAGTCAAACCACTCCGGCGCCAGCACCCGCGCGGGATCCGCGTTCAGCGGTAAACGTTGCACCGGCTGGCCGTCCTGCGCCTCAAAGAAGCGCGCCTGAACCGTATCCGCCTCCGCCAGCCCCTGGCGAATCGCGCGCTCCAGCGCCGAACGATCGATATCGCCGTGCAGTTCGGTGTAGTGCGCCACGGCGAAGCTGTTGCGCCGCAGCGCGATTTGGTCGGCGATCCAGATCCCCGGTTGCGCCGCAACCAGCGGATAATCCCGATACTCGACCTGAGTATCCGGCAAAGAAAGCGTTTCTGACATGGTGTCTGTCCTTTTCCTCAAACGGAATGTAGCGATGTGGCTGTGCGGCGATTAACGCGGCGCATCCGCCGCTTTCAACGACGCCGGCCGCATGTCCTGCCAGTGCGCTTCGATATAGTCGATACATTCACCGCGCGACGCCGGCCCCATCAACACGCGCCATCCCGGCGGCGTATCGGCAAACTGCGGCCACAGCGAGTACTGCTGTTGCGCGTTGACCAACACGGAGAAACGGAGACTTTCGTCATCGAACGGGTTTTGTTGTTCCTGAGTCATTTGCCTTACCTGTCTGTCAAAATGTGGAATTACTTCATTGCGGAAAGCAGCCGGCGCACGCCGTCCACCAGACCGCCGCGCCAGCAGAGCGCGTCATGTCCGCCGGAATACACGCGGTAGTCGGCACGATGCCCGGCCGCCGTCAGCGCCTGGTGCATCTGGCGATTGACGAATTCGATGTCCGCCTCTCGATCGCCGGCTTGCTGAATCACGGTGAGCGTCGGCGCGGTCGCGCCGCGCTGCCGAACCTGGCGTATCAACCAGCCTTCCTCCAACTCATGGCGTTTTTCGAACTGGGTAACGAATTGCACCGTGGGCCACCAGAAGGAGCCGGACTGGCTCAGCACATGGCCGAAGCGCTCGGGCCAGTGCAGGCCGGCGTATAACGCCGCCAGTCCGCCGTAGCTCTGGCCGGCGACCACGGTGCGCGCCCCCTCTTCGCTGAACGGTTCGCGCCGCTGCGCCTGCGGCAGCAGTTCGTCGATCACCGCCTGCCAAAAGGCGGCGTTGCAAGGCAGCTCGTTTTCCCGGTGTTCGCCATCGATCGCATCGATCAGCAGCCAGCACGCGGGCGGCAGATGCCCTTTTGCGGTCTCGTTCTCAATCACCGGCAGCAATGCGTGCCTTTCGATCCAGTTCTGGCCGTCGAGCAGCAGCACCAGCGGGCGGTTCGCGTTGTCCGCCGCCTCGCCGCCGGCATACAGCCATACGCGCCGCCGGGTGCCCAGCCGTTCGCTGTGCCAGTGAAAAAGCTGTAGCCGCGCTTCATCCAACGGCCGATCGGCGGCCTGCCAGGCGCTTTGGTCGTCCGCGTCCGGCCCCTGAGCCAGGGAAACGGCGCGCGGGCGATAAGCCGGCCCCAGCGAGGTGCGATTCAGCGGATCGGCGATCGCCAACGGGAACAGCGATACCCACCAGGCGCGCTGCTGGCGATCGCGCAACGTTTCGTCGTCGCTGAAGACGGGAGGAAGATCCCGCGCTGTAATCGGGATTAGGCTGTAACTGCCGCGCCAGCGGCGATCGACAACGGCCGCACCGTACCAAACGTCGGTGCCGGGGAGCCTTTTCAGGCTGCTGGGGGTCGTGCTGTGATGGTCGGTAATGCCGTTGATATCGGCATAGACGCGACATATCGGCGAGAGCCGCTCGTCGCCGGCAGGATCGCGCCATAGCCAGGTCATTCTGACGTGCTGTTCATCGTGCGCGTCGACGACAGGCGTGCCATGAGCGGCAACCTTCTGCCACCACGCGGATTGCCCTGCCGCCTCTTCACGCAGCCACTGCGCCGCCAATCCCTCACGACCGTTTTCTGGCCTCTTTTCCGGCAAAAACTCCATAGCGCCCCTTACATAACGTGCGTGACTTTTACAAAACCTGACAATCGTATTGATACTCATTATCATTTTCAATACTATTTGTCGGATTTTTGCCGTCGTGCAAACGCGACGTCTCCGCGTCGACGAGGGAAAGCGTATTCATCGACATTGCGGGGTTTATCAGGGTGGCATTACACACAAAAGTAGGCATGCAGGAGAGATAATGAATATTAGAAACAAAGGGATAGAAAACGATAGTGCAGAGGCGATGTCCGCCAACCGGCTGTTGCTGGGGGCGACGCTGGCGCTACTGCCCTTCGCGCAAAACGCTTTTGCCGCGGCGGACGAGACGATGGTGGTGACCGCCGACGCGCAGAGCAGCGTGACCGCGCCCGTCAAAGGGATCGTCGCCAAAGAGAGCGCCGCCGGCACCAAAACCGCCGCCCCGCTGAGCAAAACCCCGCAGTCCATCTCGGTGGTGACGCGCGAGCAAATGAACGACCAGGAACCGGCGTCGGTCGCCGACGCCTTGAACTACACCAGCGGGGTGATCACCACCTATCGCGGCAATTCCAACCGCAATGACGAAGTGATCAGCCGCGGCTTCCGCTACGCGCCCAAGCTGCTCGACGGCCTGCACTTTGGCCTCTCTAGCCAAAACGGCGGCGCCGGGCAGATCGATCCCTGGTTGCTGGAGCGCGTGGAAATGGTGCACGGCCCGGCCGGCGTGCTTTACGGCCAGGTCAGCCCCGGCGGCGTGGTGGTGATGACCAGCAAACGCCCTACCGCCCAGAGCATTCACGAAGTTAAATTCAGCACCGGCAACCGTCATCTGGCGGAAACGGCGTTCGACTTCGGCGGCAAACTCAACGACGACAACACCCTGTTCTATCGCCTGAACGGTATCGCCAGAACCGAACATGAGTTTGTCAAAGACAGCAAGCAGCAACGGGTGGCCATTGCCCCGGCCTTCACCTGGCTGCCGAACGAAGACACCAGCTTTACGCTGCTGACCAGCTACCAGAACGATCCGAAAGCCGGATCGCGCAACTTCCTGCCGCGTGCCGGCACGCTGTTCCCGACCAGCGCGGGCTATGTGCCCTATGACTTCAACATCAGCGAACCCAGCTTCAACAAGTCGCGGCGCGAGCAGGCGTCGATCGGCTACAGCCTCGAGCACAACTTCAGCGATGCGCTGTCGTTTACCCAGAACCTGCGTTTCACCCACCGTGATGAGGACTATAAATATCTGGTTTATAACGTAAACTCGAAGGTCAACGACCACACCGTCACCCGCATGGCGCAACATGAAACGCAGATGACCAACGAGTTTGGCGTGGATAACCAGCTGAAGGGCCTGTTCGACACCGGCGAGGTGAAGCACACGGTGCTGGGCGGATTGGATTACCGCTACAGCCATATCGATTCGAAGATGTATCGCGATCGCGGCAACGATTACCCGATCGACTGGGCCAACCCGGTTCGTCCCAGCATCGATGGCAGCACGCTGGCGCTGGCTTCCAGCGATTTGAAGACGCTGAATCAGGTCGGGGTGTATCTGCAGGACCAGCTGGCGTGGAATAACTGGAACCTGCTGCTGTCCGGCCGTCAGGACTGGTCGCAGGTCAACACCCGCGATCGCACCAGCGGCGGCAAAGAGCAGACCTACAACGATGCCCAGTTCACCGGCCGTGCGGGCCTGCTCTACGCCTTCGACAACGGCATTTCGCCGTACGTCAGCTACAGCACCTCGTTCGATCCTAACCTGTACCCGAGCGCGCCGGGCGCCGACCCGCTCAAGCCGACCACCGGCAAACAAACCGAGGTGGGCGTGAAGTACCAGATCCCGGGCGGCAACACCCTGCTGACCCTTTCCTGGTTCGACATCACCCAACGCAATGTGGCGTCTTACAACCGTCTCACCTCCGCCTACGAGCAGATCGGTGAGGTGAAATCCAAAGGGATTGAGGCGGAAGTGCACGCTCAGCCGACGCCGGAGATCAAGCTGATCGCCGCCTACACCTACACCGACGTGGTGACCAAAGACTCCAACTCGGCGGACGAAATCGGCCACAGCCCGGCGGGCATTCCGCGCCACGCGGCGTCCGCCTGGGGCAGCTACAGCTTCCTGAGCGGTGCGCTCAATGGCCTGACCGTCGGCAGCGGCGTGCGTTACATCGGCGATGCGCCGGCCGACGCCACCGGCCAGTACGACGTGCCGCACTACACGCTGTACGACGCCATGGTGAAATATGATCTCGGCCAGGCCTCGCCGGCGCTGCGCGGTGCGGCGCTGCAGCTCAACGTGCAGAACCTGACGGACAAGAAATACGTTTCATCCTGCAGCGGCGAGTACGCCTGCTTCTACGGCAGCGGCCGCAGCGTCATCGCTTCGGTGAACTACCGCTGGTAACGAAAAGGGGCGGCCAGCGCCGCCCCTTTCTTCCACCTTTCCCGCCGCGTTTACTCTTGCTTCAATTCCCGCAGATGCTTGTACACCGTAGCACGCCCCATCGACAGCACGTTGGCGATATAGTCCGCCGCGCTTTTGGCCTTGAACGCCCCCTGATGATAGAGATCGCTGACCAGCCGCCGTTTCTGTTCGCGGCTCAGCGCGCCGAGCGCAGCGTTCTCGCGCCGCAGCCAGTCATGCAGGAAGGTATTGATCTTCTCTTGCCAGTCGTCTTTGAACAGCTGTTGCGGCTGCGGCTGCAATCGCGTGACCGACAGGAACATATCCAGCGCGTTGCGGGCGTCCTCGAACATCGCGGTGCTCAGGTTGATGCACAGCAGATAGCTGGGGTTACCCTGCTCGTCGCGCGCGGCGATGCTCACCGAGCGCATCTTTTTGCCGTCCCAGTTCAGCTTTTCGTAGGGGCCGGTCACGTTGGCGCCGCCATCAAACGTGAAATCTTCCAGCCCCGCGTCGTCGCCCGGTTTGCGCTTCGACAGGTTGTTCGCCAGGTAGGCTATCTTGTTGGCGGCCAAATCGTGGATCACCACTTCCGCATTCGGGAAAAACAGGGCCGCGATGCCGTCGGCGACCGACCGCAACAGTTCAAGTTGAGAAGAAGAATTCGCCACGCTGGGGTGTCTCCGTATAGCCCGGTTTGGTTTGTTGTTCAGCCGCTTAGCATACCGCAGTTGCCGCCGCTTGCCGAGCGGATGGCGTTGGTTCCCCCCTCACTACCGGCTGCGCCGCAAGTGACCTTTTATCCCGACGGGGGGGCATGATTGGCCATTGCCGGTCGCCGGCGAAATAACGCACGCCCCTTCAAAGTGGAAAAGGAAATAGGTTAACCACGCCGTTCACCTACCGTTTTTTATTTAAAAACCGCCCCCCTTGCCAATGACATTAATAACCGCACCACCGTTATTGAATTATTGCCTCAGGCCGTTGGTGAGTTGATTAGCAAACTCCCTTATGCAAGAAAAATCTCATACAAATCATCATGTTTTGCATAAAGCAAAGCGCCAATTCAGATTATTCCTAATTATTTATTTCAGACATCAGGAATAAATTTAACCTGCAGTACTGCAATAAGGATGCAGCTTAATTTGAGTTGTATAAGCAATTTAATTTAAAGGACTTTTATTATGAATTATGAATCCAAGGCGGACTGTTTCGCCAACAGCTACATTATTGAAATTTCAAGTTTTAAACTGCCGGCCTCACTCAGCCCTGAAGCGTTTGCCGTATTGGACAAGCGCGTTGAAGAGGAATTTATCTCGAACCAAAACGGGTTTATTTCGCGTGACTCGGGCATCAGCGTAGACAATGAGCCTCGTTGGGTGAACATTGTAAAATGGGAGACGCTGTTGGATGCGGATGAAAACATCTACCAATTTACGCAAGCTTCCGCGCCGGCGTCCGTCAAAGAATATCTGGCGAGTATCGGCGCTGAACCGGTGGAATTACAACGCTATCAGCATACCGGCGCCTAATGCGTATCGGATGACCACGCCACCGCGGCGCGGTCTTCTTTAAACGCTGATTCGCCAAACCAGAACGGGTGGCCGGCCGCTCGCAGTCACCCGTCCGTTTCAGGTGAACACGCTTTTCAGCCCACTCTTCTGCCGCAATACCGTAAAACAGCCCCGAATCATGCTTCTCGCTGCCAAGGCAAAACGCGGCGGCAGACGGCGTTTTAACAGGATTTTAACGCTGCCGAGGGGAAACGCCATTGTCAACATAGCAGTTAAATAAAATGAAACTTTTTGATCACATTCAAGCTTCTGAAAAATAGATATAAAGGGTTTTTATGCGTTTTATATGCATAAAGTATGCATGCGCCCGCTAACGACCGGCGAAAAGTAATTAACTATTCATTTACCGCCCTGCAGGCGGCGAAAAACCGTCCGCTGGCCCGATGAGCGGGGGGCTAACAACCGGCATAATTAGTGGTAAATTTAGCGGCGCAAAGTGTTATGCGCTTGCTAATCCACGGTTAAACGAAATAAATACCTCTAAAATATAAAGGTTGGTTATGGAAAAGCTATCCTACGCTTCAGACAGCAGCACCACCGCTTGGGCTACATATCTGCAACAAATCGATCGCGTCGCCCCTTACCTCGGCGACCTCTCACGCTGGGTTGATACGCTGCGTCACCCTAAACGCGCTTTGATTGTCGATATCCCGCTGCAGATGGACGATGGCACCATCCGTCACTTCGAAGGCTTCCGCGTACAGCACAACCTGTCGCGCGGGCCGGGTAAAGGCGGTATCCGCTTCCACCCTGACGTCGATCTGAACGAAGTGATGGCCCTGTCCGCCTGGATGACCATCAAGTGCGCCGCGGTCAACCTGCCGTACGGCGGCGCCAAGGGCGGCATCCGCGTCGATCCGTTCAAACTGTCTGAAGGTGAACTGGAGCGACTGACCCGCCGCTACACCAGCGAAATCGGCTTCATCATCGGGCCACAGAAAGACATTCCTGCGCCGGACGTCGGCACCAACGCCAAAGTGATGGCCTGGATGATGGATACCTACTCCATGAACCACGGCACCACCATCACCGGCGTGGTAACCGGTAAGCCAATCCACCTCGGCGGCTCCCTGGGCCGTGAGAAAGCGACCGGCCGCGGCGTGTTCGTGACCGGCAGCGAAGTGGCCAAGCGTCTGGGCGTGCAGATCGAAGGCGCCAAAGTGGCGGTGCAAGGCTTCGGTAACGTGGGCAGCGAAGCGGCTCGCCTGTTCGTCGGCGTCGGCGCTCGCGTCGTCACCATCCAGGACCACTCCGCAACCCTGTTCAACGCCAACGGCATCGATCTGGCCGCGCTGACCGAATACCAGGCCAAGCACAAGCAGATCGCCGGTTTCCCAGGCGCCAGCGAGATCGAAAGCGAAGCGTTCTGGTCGGTTGACATGGACATCCTGATCCCTGCGGCGCTGGAAGGCCAGATCACCCGTCAGCGCGCCGAAATCCTCAGCGCCAAGCTGGTGTTGGAAGGGGCTAACGGCCCAACCTTCCCAGAAGCGGACGACATTCTGCGTTCCCGTAACATCACCGTGGTTCCGGACGTTATCTGTAACGCCGGCGGCGTAACGGTCAGTTACTTCGAGTGGGTGCAGGACATGGCGAGTTACTTCTGGAGCGAGTCCGAGATCAACGAGCGTATGGACAAGATCATGACCGACGCGATGGTCCACGTCTGGAACAAGGCCGCAGAGAAAGAGTGCAGCCTGCGCACCGCCGCTTATATCGTGGCTTGTGAGCGCATCCTGACCGCACGTAAAGAGCGTGGCATCTACCCAGGTTGATACCCGTTTCCCGGCCTGCCCCGGCAGGCCGGATTTTCCTCAGCGCAAACAGCGTTTCAACACCTTACCGGTACTGGTCATCGGCAAGCGTTCGACAAACTCGACGATACGCGGATACTTGAACGCCGCCAGCCTCTCCCGGCTCCAGGCGATCAGCGCCTCTTCCTCGATCGGCTCCTCCGTCTCTTTCAACACCACCACCGCTTTGATCTCTTCACCCAGCGAAGGATGCTCGACACCGATCACCGCCACCAACGACACCGCCGGATGGCGAATCAGTGCCTCTTCAATCTCGCGCGGATAGACGTTGAACCCGCCGCGAATGATCATGTCCTTGGCCCGATCGACGATGAAATAGAAGCCGTCGGCATCGCGGCGCGCCAGATCGCCGGTGCGGAACCAGCCGTTTTCCAGCACTTCCGCCGTCGCCTCGGGACGGTTCAGATAGCCTTTCATGATGTTGTAGCCGCGCACCGCGATCTCTCCCACCTGATCGACACCGTCGATCGGTTGCCCGGTGACGTCGAGCAAGCGAACCTCCACGCCCCAGATCGGTTGGCCGATAGAGCCGGGTTTGGTCACGCGGTGCGGATGGTTAAAGGTGGCGACCGGGCTGGTTTCCGACAGCCCATACCCTTCGAGAATGTTGACGCCGAAGCGGCGCGAGAAATCCTCCAGGATCTGCACCGGCAGGCTGGCCCCGCCGGACACCGCCATACGCAGCGTGCTGCGCAGGCGCTCGATATCCGTATGCTCATCCAGCGCATTCAACAACGCCCAATACATGGTCGGCACGCCGGCAAAAAAGGTAATGCCGTGCCGCTGCATCAGCGCGATGGCCTACGCGGCGTCGAAGCGTTCGACCAGCACCAGGGTGGCGGCGGCGGAAAATCCGGCATTCATCTGCACCGTCGAACCAAACGTGTGGAACAGCGGCAACGTCACCAGATGGCGATCGGGATCCGTTTCCGAGCCGTCGAACAGCCTCACCGATCCCAGCGCGTTAAGCACCAGGTTGGCGTGGGTCAACTCAGCCCCTTTGGCCCGGCCGGTGGTGCCGCTGGTATACAGCACCACCGCCGTGTCGCTTTCGAGCGTCGCGGCCGAAGCGAACTCGGTGGCCTGTGCGGCTATCGCCGTGCTGAAACGTTCGCCTTCGAGCGGCAGCCGATCGCCGATGATAAACACCTCACGGCATTGCTCCGCCTTCGCCGCCGCCCGCAGCGCCTCTTCCCCCAACGGCAGGCCGCTGCTGCCCTCGAAACAGAACAGCGCCACCGCCGCCGAATCCGCCAGGTAATAGTCGAATTCTGCGCTTTTAAGCAGAATATTCAGCGGCACCACCACCGCGCCACTTTTGAGAATGCCGTAATAGATAGCCGGAAACTCCGGCCGGTTTGTGCAGGCCAGCGCCACCCGTTCACCGGGCCGCACGCCGCGCGCGACCAACAAATTCGCCACCCGGTTGGCCATTTCATTCAGCGCCCGATAGCTGAGCAGTATATCGTCCTGTATCACCGCCGGCCGTTCCGGCCAGGTGCGCGCACTTTCTTCAAGCAAGGTAGCCAGATTCAGCATCGGGGATCCTCCCTGGGTTGAGCGGCGAGAAAGCGCCGCAGTATCACGAGTATAGATAGGCGCTTTACGGTTCGCATTCCCAGGGGCGCTGGGCTATACCTTAGGCATTCCCCCTCCTGCTGGAGTTGTGATCATGAGCAAGAAAAAAATCCTGATGCTGGTCGGCGACTACGCCGAAGATTACGAAACCATGGTGCCGTTTCAGGCATTGCAAATGCTTGGCCATTGGGTGGATGCCGTGTGCCCCGACAAAGCCGTCGGCGACTACATCCAGACCGCGATCCACGACTTTGACGGCGCGCAGACCTACAGCGAGAAACCCGGTCATCGTTTCACCCTGAACGCCGACTTTGCCGCCGCCAAGGAAGAGCACTATGACGCGTTGTTGATCCCCGGCGGTCGGGCGCCCGAATACCTGCGGCTGAATCCCGACGTGATCGCGCTGGTGCAGGCGTTCGACGCCGCCAAAAAACCGATCGCTGCCGTTTGCCACGGCCCGCAGCTGCTGGCGGCGGCTGGGGTGTTGAAGGGCCGCACCTGCAGCGCCTACCCGGCTTGCGCCCCGGAGGTGCGGCTCGGCGGTGGCCATTATGCGGAGATCGGCATCGATCAGGCGCATGTCGACGGCAATCTGGTCACCGCCCCGGCCTGGCCGGCGCATCCGCAGTGGCTGGCGAAATTCGCCGAGCTGCTGGAGCAGTAACCTGGCGCTAGCGCAATTGCTCGATAAGAAAATGGATGTCGTACAGCCAGCGTTTGGCGCGCGCCGAGCGCACCAGCATCGATACGCACAGCGGCCGGGTGTGTTCTTTACAGGCGGAGGGAGAAAACCAGCGCCCGGTATTGCTCGGCGGCTGGAAATACAGCTCGTGGTTGTAGTTGCTGCTGTCGACGCCGAAGGTATCGAAGTAGCGGCGCATCAGCGTGTTGGAGTCGCTGAACGACAGGTTGAGCGCGGTGTTAATCTCGGTTTCCGGGGTGATGACCGCCCCCTTCTTCTGCCGCCCTGGTGCGTTGAATGCGGCGATAAGCGCGATGACCTGTTGCTGAATGTCTTCTGCCATGACGACCTCGAGCCGATATGAAGAAAAGGTGAATGCAATTATCTGTCTGACTCTGCCCGCCGCGGCGAGTTCGGGCCGCCGCGCGGGTTTTCCGTTTCTTTACACTTTCCATAAGTAAACCGCGCGCAGCCACACTTCTGGCGCGCGCGGTCGACGGTTAGCGGCTGAGCGCCGCCTTATCGGCGATGACGCCGTCCCCCTGCCGCTCGGCGGCAACCCCGCCGCCCAACACTTTATACAGGGTCGCCTGATTGTCGTACGCGGTCTGCTGTGCGGCGATCAGCGACTGCTGCGCCGTATACAGCGTGCGCTGCGCGTCCAGCAGCGTCAGGTAGCTGTCCACGCCCTGGCGGTAACGCAGTTCGGCCAGGCGATAATATTGCTGCGCCGCCGCCACATAGCCGGTCTGTGCCGCCAGCTGTTCCTGCAGCGTGGCTTTGCGCGCCAGCGCGTCGGCGGTTTCCTGAAATGCCGTCTGCACCGCTTTCTCATAGGTGGCGACATACAGGTCTTTCTGCGCCTGGGTGTAGTTGAGCTGAGCCGTGTTATAGCCGCCGCTGAAGATCGGCAGGCTGATGCTCGGGGCGAACGACCAGACGCCGGCGCCGTGGCTGAACAGCGACGAGAGTTCACCGCTGCCCACGCCGCCGCTGGCGGTCAGGCTGATCGACGGGAAGAACGCCGCCCGCGCCGAGCCGATGTTGGCGTTGGCGGATTTCAGATTATGCTCGGCCTGCAGCACGTCCGGCCGCGTCAGCAGCACCTGCGAAGACACCCCGGCCGGCAGATTGCGCATGATTTCGCCGAGCGCATCGATACCGCCGGGCAGCAGGTTTTCCGGCACGCTTTGCCCCACCGCCAAATCCAGCGCGTTTTTCGCCTGCGCGGCGAGGGTGGCGTAGCTGGCGGCGTCCGAACGCGCCTGCTGATAAACGGTTTCCGCCGACGCCACGTCGACCAGCGACGAAATACCGTGCTGTTGATTGTTGCGCGTCACGTCCAGCGAACGTTTGGCGCTTTCCATCGTCTGCTGCGCTATCGCCAGATTGCTGCGCTCGGCCGCCACCGCCACCCAGTCGGTGACGATATCGGCGATCAGCGTCAGACGGGTGCTTTTCGCCGCTTCCGAGTTGGCCAGATAGGTTTCGAACGCCGCCCGCGACAGGCTGGCGTTCTTGCCGAACAGATCCAGCTCGAACGCGCTGACGCCGCCCTGCGCTTCGTAGCTCTGGCTGATGGCGGTGGCATTGCCGTTGCCGGTCAGCGAACGCCCGCGGCTGCCGTCGGCGGTGGCGGTGATCGTCGGGAACAGCGCCGAGCGCTGCTCACCGTACAGGGCGCGCGCCGAAGCGATATTGGCGATCGCCTCACGCAGATCGCGGCTGCTGTTCAGCCCCATAGCCACCACCTGCCGCAGCCTGGCGTCCTGCACATAGTCGCGCCAGGCGACGTCCGGGTAGCTCAACGCCTGTTTGCCGGCGGCCTCGCCCTGCGGCAGGTTGGCGGGCACCGGCGCCGCCGGGCGATGGTAGTGCGGATCCAGCGACAGACATCCGCTCAGCAGCAGCGGTAAAGTTAACATCATGACTCGTTGCAACACGTTATTCTCCTGCCTGCGACGGCGAGTTGGTGGGCCGACGGGTAAACATGCGGCGCACCAACACATAAAACAGCGGTACGAAAAAGATCGCCAAGGCGGTGGCGGTGATCGTGCCGCCGATAATGCCGGTGCCGATGGCAATTCGGCTGTTGGCGCCGGCGCCGCTGGATACCGCCAGCGGCAGCACCCCGGCGGTGAACGCCAGCGAGGTCATCAGGATCGGCCGCAGGCGCATGCGCGCCGCGTGGACCGCCGCGCCAATCAGCGTTTCCCCCCGCTGGTGCATCTCCTCGGCGAACTCGACGATCAAAATGGCATTTTTCGCCGACAGCCCGATGATGGTGAGCAGCGCCACCTGGAAGTAGATGTCGTTTTCCAGCCCGCGCAGCGTGATCGCCAGCAGTGAGCCCACCACGCCCATCGGCACCACCAACATCACCGCGAATGGAATCGACCAGCTCTCATACAGCGCCGCCAGGCACAGGAACACCACGATGAGCGAAATGGCGTACAGCGACGACGCCTGGCCGCTGGTCAGCCGTTCCTGATAGGACAGCCCGCTCCAGGAGTAGCTGCTGCCGGCGGAGTATTTCGCCGCCAGTTTCTCCATCTCGCTCATTGCCGTACCGGAACTGACACCGGCGGCGCCCTGCCCGGTGATCTCGAACGACGACAGCCCGTTATAACGCGACAGGTTCTCCGGGCCGTAGATCCAGTGCGAAGACGCAAAGGCGGAGAACGGCGTCATGCTGCTGTCGCCCGATGCGTTGGTGCCGCGCACAAACCAGCGGTCGAGGTCTTCCGGCTTGGCGCGGTACTGCACGTCGCCCTGCATATAGACTTTTTTCACCCGGTTGCGATCGATAAAGTCGTTGATGTAGGTGCTGCCGAACGCGCTGCTGAGGGTGCTGTTGACGTCCGCGGCGCTCAGACCGAGCGCCTGCAGCTTGCCGTTGTCGATCTCCACCTGCAGCTGCGGGGTGTCCGGCAAGGTGTTGGCGCGCACTGCCAGCAATGCCGGATTGTTGCCGGCGGCGGCGACGATCTGGTCGCGCATCGCCTGCAGCTCGGCGCGGGTGGTCGCCCCTTTGGCCTGCAGCTCGAAGGTAAAGCCGTCGGACTGGCCAAAGCCGTCGATCGCCGGCGGGCTCATGGAGAAGACCTGGGCGTCGCGCAGCGAGGCGAAGTGCGCCATGGCGCGTTTGGCGATGGCGTCGGCGGTGTTTTCGCTGCCGCTGCGTTGGCTCCAGTCCTTGAGGCTGACGAACGCCATGCCGGCGTTTTGCCCGCTGCCGCTGAAGCCGAAACCGTTGATGGTGAAAATGGTGCTGACGTTGGCCTTTTCCTGGTCGAGGAAATAGGCGGTCACCGCCTCGCTCACCGCCGAGGTGCGCGCGTTGGTGGCACCGGCCGGTAAGGTGTACTGCACCATCACCGTGCCCTGATCCTCGTTGGGCAGAAAGCCGGTCGGCAAGCGTAGATACATCACGGCCGCGGCAATCAACAGCAGGCCGTACAGCAGCAGATAACGCGTCGGCCGGTGGATCACTGCGCCGACTTTGTCGGCGTACTTCTCCTGCAGCCGGTCATAGCCGCGGTTGAATTTGCCCAGCAAGCCTTTGTCGGTCTGCGCATCGTGCGCCGGTTTCAGCAACGTGGCGCACAAGGCCGGCGCCAGCGTCAACGCCAGCACCACCGACAACACCATCGAGGAGACGACGGTGATCGAGAATTGACGGTAGATCACCCCGGTGGAGCCGCCGAAGAACGCCATCGGCAGAAACACCGCCGACAGCACCAGCGCGATGCCGACCAGCGCGCCGGTGATTTCGCGCATCGATTTCTCCGTCGCCTCGCGCGGCGGCAGCTTATCCTCCCGCATCACGCGTTCGACGTTTTCCACCACCACGATGGCATCGTCCACCAATAGCCCGATCGCCAACACCATGCCGAACAGCGTCAGGGTATTGATCGAATAGCCGAACGCCGCCAACACGCCGAAGGTGCCCAGCAACACCACCGGCACGGTGATGGTCGGGATCAGCGTGGTGCGCAGGTTTTGCAGGAACACGAACATCACCACCACCACTAACGCCACCGCTTCAAACAGCGTTTTCACCACCTCTTCGATCGAGATGTTGATGAAGTCGGTGCTGTCTTTCGGGTAGGCCACCTTGTAGCCCTGCGGCATGGCGCTTTGGTATTCCGCCACCTTTGCCTTTACCAGCTTGGCGGTGCTCAGGGCGTTGGCGCCCGCCGCCAGCTTGACCGCGATCCCCGCCGCCGGGTGGCCGTTGAGGTGCGCGCTGGCGGAGTAGTCTTCGTTGCCCAGCTCAACCCGTGCCACGTCGCCCAGCCGCACCAGCGCCCCGCTGCTGTCGCTTTTCAGGATGATATTGCGGAACTGTTCCGGCGTTTGCAGCCGCGACTGCGCCTTCACCGTGGCGGTCAGCTGCTGGTCGGCGGCGGCCGGCAGATCGCCTATCTTGCCGGCGGACACCTGGGTGTTTTGCGCCTCGATCGCCGTCTGCACGTCGGAAGGCATCAGCGAAAAGCTCGCCAGTTTGGTCGGATCCAGCCAGATGCGCATCGCGTATTCCGAGCCGAACACCTGCACGTCCCCGACGCCCTCGATGCGCGACAGCGGATCCTGCAGGTTGCTGACCAGATAGTCGGAGATATCGGCCATCGTCGCCTTGTCGCTTTCGTCATACAGCCCGACGATCAGCAGAAAGCTGCTCTGGGATTTTTTGACCGTCACGCCCTGCGCGGTAACGGCGCTCGGCAGACGACTTTCCGCCTGCTGCACCTTGTTTTGCACCTGCACCTGAGCGATATCCGGATCGGTGCCCTGCTCAAAGGTGACGTTGATGCTGACCGAGCCGCTGGCGCTGCTGGTCGACGAGAAATACAGCAGGCCGTCCAGGCCGGTGAGCTGCTGCTCAATCACCTGGGTGACGCTGTTTTCCAGCGTTTCCGCGTCCGCGCCCGGGTAGGTGGCGGAGATGGCGATCTGCGGCGGTGAGACGTCCGGGTACTGCGAGACGGGCAATGAATTGATCGACATCAGACCGCACAGCATGATGATGATGGCGATCACCCAGGCGAATACCGGACGCCGGATAAAGAACTGCGCCATATCATTGCTCCCCGCGTTGGGTTTTGTCGACCGAGACGTCTACCGGCTTCACCGCGGCGCCGATCGTCACCTTGCTGGTGCCTTCGACGATCAGGCGATCGCCGTCGTTCAGCCCGCTGTCGATCAGCCAGTTGCTGCCCACCACCCGTTCGGCGCTGACGGTGCGTTGCGCCACTTTGTTTTGCTCGTTTACCACCAACGCGGTGGCTTCCCCTTTGGCGTTGCGGGTGATGCCCTGCTGCGGCGCCAGGATGGCTTTGGGATCGACGCCGTTATCCACCGTGGCGTGGACGTACATGCCGGGTAACAGCTCATGTTCGGGGTTGGGGAACACCGCGCGCAGCGTGACCGAACCGGTGGCCTCATCCACCGCCACCTCGCTCAACTCCAGCTTGCCGGCGTGGGCATAAGGCGTGCCGTCCTCCAGCTTGATGGCGACCGGCGTGACCGCACCGCGCTGCAAAGCGGCCTGCTGACGGCGCAGTTTAAGCAACTGGGCGCTGGACTGGGTCAGATCGACATAGATCGGATCCAACGCACGGATGGTGGCCAACGCATCAGTCTGGCCGGCGGTGACCAGCGCGCCCGGCGTCACCGACGAAATGCCGATGCGGCCGGCGATCGGCGCCCGCACCTGGGTATAGGCGAGATTGATGCGCGCCGTTTCCAGCGCCGCCTGATACTGCGCCACCGACGCCACGGCCTGCAGATACGCGGCTTTGGCGTCGTCTGCGTCCTGTTTGGAAACGCCGTTCTCTTTCACCAGCGCCGCATAGCGCTGCGATTTGAGCCGGGTGGATTGCACCGTGGCCTGAGCGTTTTTCAGCTGGGCGGCGGCCTGATCGTAGCTGGCCTGATAGCTGGCGGGGTCAATTTGATACAAGACCTGCCCGGCTTTCACCTCGGCCCCTTCGGTAAACAGCCGCTGCTTGATGATGCCGTCGACCTGCGGCCGCACGTCGGAGGTCATGGTGGCGTTAACCCGGCCGGTCAACTCGCTGCTCAGGGTTACAGACTGGCCGCGCAGCGTGACGACGCCGACCTCCCGTTCACCGCCTGCGCCCGTCGGCGCGCCGGCGTTTTGCCCATCGCAGGCGGCCAGCGACAGCGAAAGCCCCAGCGCCAAAAGCGTTTTCCTCTGCATTGCAATACGATCCTATTGAGAATGACTATTCTCAATATATCGAATGCCGGAATGCGCTTCTGAAAGGGTTGCGTAAGGATTGCGTAAAATCTTTTCGAAGCGGTAAACGGTGGCGCAATCTCGTTCAGCGTGGTTTCAGCACATTGGCGCAGCGGTTTTTAGCCAATGCAATAAAGCGTTCCACTTCAGCCGGGGGCGGCGCCGCTTCAGTTGTATCAGGCTCTTGCTCCCGATGAGCATCGCTCGCCGGCTGCTTGCAGCGATAAACCAGGCCATACAGGGGATGGCGCCCATCGTCGGTTTGATAATAATTGGCCACGCGGGCGAACGAATAGTAATAATAAGGCGTTGAATGTTCTTCGCCCCGATAAACGTTTTGCGTGCCGCCATCGTAGAACGTCACGTTGGCGGTCTTTTCCATCAACCGATCCAGGTCGTCGATCACCTGCTCAGTGCAGCGGTTTAATTCACGCCGATCTTGTTCATTCAATTTATCGGCATAGTCGTCGGCGCAGCGGGTGATATAACCTTCATACTGGAGATTGTCGGCGAGCTTAAGTTCGAAATAACGGTATGAGCGCTCGGCGATCTTCACCCCCTCACGCTCCTGAATCAGCTTCGCATCCTGAATAAGGTACACCGCCGCCGGATCCTGATTCTCGAGCGTAAGCATGGCCGCAGTGGCCCCTCCAACAGGCGTCAAGAGCGCCCCCATAAGCAGGGACAACCGTGTGATTAAACGAAAGTCCATTGTTTTAGCGTCTTGGTCCATCATAAATTTCGTCATCTTATCTCGTCAGCGGCGGCGTACCGAGCGCCGCGTGGGATTTTTAGGGTTTAACCAGTCTAAACACCGTTTTGGTGTGCCAATAGTAGTCGATCGCTGCCGAAACAGTCGGCATCCAGCCGTCCGGCTCATAGGGAACGAAGCCGGAAAAACCCAGCCTGCGGGCAGAGACCTGGAACCCCGCGGCGGAGAAAATACGCGCATAATCGTCCAGAGAACGATCCTGCACCACGGTATGCGTCTGTTCAGCCACCCTTTCGCGCCATTGCGGCCACAGCGGGTTGTCGGTGTGGCAACCGGTCACCGCATAATAAACGCCGCCCGGCTTCAGCACCCGCAGCATATCGGCGGCATGCTGCGCGATATCTTCAATCAGGTAGATGACTTCATGACTGAAGGCGATATCGAAGTGGTTCTCATAACCCGTCAACCGCGTGTCGGTCTGATAAACGATCGGCAGGTTTCCTTTCAGGCGGTTGGCTTGTTCGACGGATTGGCGGGCGATATCAACGCCGATCCCCTCACTAAATGGCCGAATTTGATGCAACAGGCGCAAAAAACCGCCCTGATTGCAGCCGAAGTCCAGCACCCTGACGCCGGACAGTTCGCGTTCCGGCACCAGGCTCAGCAGATGCCGCCAGATGGGCGCATGGCCTTCGGCCATGGCCTGCTCTGCGTGCGGATCGCGATACCAGGTGGGAATGCTCAAGGATGAGTCGTTCATTATGGCCTCCTTCTGTTTCCACTCAGCCAACCACAGCCTATGGCGACAAACAACCGCGTGCGCATTTTTTGAACATTCACTAGTCTGGTTTGCCAGGCGCCGGCAGTTGGCTGGTCACGCAGTGAATGCCGCCGCCGCCGGCGGCGATCGCGTCGATCTCCAACTGCACCACCTTGCGCTGCGGATAGAGCGCCGACAGCAGTTCAAACGCCGCCTTGTCCGCCTGCGGGTCGCCAAACTCCGGGGCGATCACCGCGCCGTTGATAACGAAATAGTTGATGTAGCCCGCCGCGAAATCGGGATTGCGGCGGCTGAAACGGCTGTCGCGCGGTGCCCGCGGCGGCGAGAGCGTATGCACCTGCAGCGTGCGGCCGTCGGCGTCGGTCGCCGTCTTGAGGATCGCCAGATGCGTCTGGGTGACCGCATGATCGTAAGAGGCCGGGTCGGTGTCCAGATTGGCCACCACCACGCCCGGCCGCACGAAACGGGCGTAAAAATCGACGTGGGCATCGGTGATGTCCCGGCCTTTAATGCCCGGCAGCCAGATAATTTTACGCAGGCCGAGCATCGCCTTCAGCTCCTGCTCAACCCGATCCCTGCTCCAGCCCGGGTTGCGGTTCGCATTCACCCAACTGCTCTCGGTCATGATGCCGGTGCCGCGCCCATCCACCTCAATGCCGCCGCCTTCGCCTACCAGTGCGCTGCGGCGCGGTTGAGCGACGCCGTATCGCCTGGCGGCAAACCCTGCCAGACGCGCATCCCTGGCATGCTGCTGCTTATCGCCCCAGCCGTTGAAGTTGAAATCCACCGCGCCCAGTTCGCCGGCATCATTGACGACGAAATTGGCGCCGATGTCGCGCATCCAGATATCATCCAGCTCGGTGACGACATAGCTGACGTTGTGACTGCCGCAGGTGACCTCGGCCAATTGCCGTTCACGCTCGCGGCAAAAAACCGTCAACGGCTGAAATTCGGCGATGGCGCGGGCGATACGCCCCTGCGCCGCCCGCACGTCCGCCGTGAAGTCGCCCCAAATCGCGCGCTGCGCGCCGAACGCGATAAACGCCCGCTGTTGCGGTTCCCCTTCATCCGGCAAGCGCCAGGCCGGATTAAGCACAGCTTTTGCGTGACCGCGTAACGAAATACCCAATGATGCCGTCAAGCCGACGCCGGCCACCGCCGAAAGCTGCTTGATAAAGGTGCGGCGCGTTGACATAAATGCCCCCTTTTAATTAATTTAAATTCAACTGGTTAACCGGTTTTTTCGCTCTCCGGGAATTGAATCTCATGCTAGTCTTCCCCTGCCGCTGCGACAAACGATATATTTAGTGGATATCTGATTAGACAGGCTTATTGATAATGTTAAAACACTGGCCCCCGTTAAGCGCATTGCGCGGTTTTGAAGCGGCGGCGCGTCTGGGCAGTTTTCATCAGGCCGCCGAAGAGCTGCACCTTACCCAGTCGGCAATCAGCCAGCAGATCCGCAGCCTCGAGGCTTTTCTGGAACAGCCGCTGTTTTTCCGCACCGGCCGCAGCGTGACTCTGACCGATGCCGGCCACGATCTGTTCAGCACCGCGCAGGTAATGCTGCAACAATTGGCCGTCGGCATTCGTCGTCTGGACCAGTACCGCAAACCCAATCAGTTGATCGTCAACACGACGCCGGCCTTTGCCCGCCACTGGCTGACGCCGCGGCTGGGCGAGTTCAACCAACGGCATCCGCAGATAGATCTGTGGCTCTTCACCAGCTTCGAGCCACCGGATATGGCGACGGACAGCATCGACTTGGCGATCCGCGACGATCTCAGCGCGCAGGCGGACTGCACCTTTAAGGTTCTCTGCACCGACCGGCTTTATCCCGCCTGCCACCCCAGCCTATTGGCGCTGGCGGCGGAGCAGCGCGTCACGCTGCACGGCGAACGCGAAATGGACTGGAGCCACTGGACGGTGGCGGGCGGCGCGCACGTCGGCCAGCGCGACGGCGGGCTGAATTTCTCCGATCCCGGCCTGCTGCTGGATGCCGCCTGCCAGGGGCTGGGCATCGCGTTGGTCAGTCAGCTGTTGGCGCAGCAAGCGCGTGACGCCGGGTTGCTGCATCCGTTAACCGAGCAACGCGTGCGTGGCGCCAACTGGGCGTGGCTGCTGCATCGCGACAGCGAACACAATCCGCTCGCCCGGCACTTCTGCCAATGGCTGCAATCGACGCTGCCGGCCGACGCATAACGCGCCACATCACGATTTGCTACTCTGGTCAGGCGGCCCCGCCTGACCGCTGCTACCTTCAATAAAGCGCCGCAATAGCCCGAAGAAAACGCGCTAACCTGCTGTTTCAAAATAATTAGTTGAATTCACCTGATAATTGAACATCGCTAAAAGGATCTTCTATGTCTGCCGGTTTATTGAAAACGATAGCTCTGAGCGTAGCCCTGGCCTGCACCGTTCCCGCCGCCTTTGCCGCCGATCTGACCGCCGGCGCGGTCGCCGCTCCGGATCAGTATGGCGCAAAAGTCGCCGCGCACATTCTGCAGGCCGGCGGCAACGCGGTTGATGCGGCGGTCGCCACCGCCTTTACCCTGGCGGTCACCTACCCTGAAGCCGGCAATATCGGCGGCGGCGGCTTTATGACGCTGTACGTCGACGGCAAGCCCTATTTTCTCGACTACCGCGAAGTGGCCCCCAAGGCCGCCGGCAAAACCCTATACCTGAACGAGAAAGGTGAAGTGATCGAAAATCTCAGCCTGGTGGGCAGCCGCGCCGCCGGCGTGCCGGGCACCGTGCTGGGGTTGTGGGAAGCCCATAAACGCTTCGGCAAACTGCCCTGGGCCGAACTGCTGACGCCGGCGATCGGCTACGCCCGGCAAGGCTTTACCGTGGCGGAACAGCAGTATCAGTACCGCGAAGACGCCAACAAGCTGTTCGCTGGCAAAACCAACTTTGGCGATTATTTCGGCGCCATGAAGCCCGGCACGGTGTTCAAACAGCCGGAGCTGGCTGCCACCCTTGAGCGCATCGCCCAATCGGGCGCCGACGATTTTTATCACGGCGAAACCGCCCGCCTGCTGGTGGCGCAAATGCAGCGTGACAACGGGCTGATCGGCGCGGCGGATTTGGCCGACTATCGGGTGAAATGGCGTGAACCGATGCGCATCAGCTGGCGCGGCAACACCGTGTATACCGCCCCGCTGCCCAGCTCCGGCGGCATCGCGCTGGCGCAGCTGCTGGGGATAAAAGAAGATCGCGCCGCCGACTTCAAGGGCGTGCCGCTGAACTCGGCGCGCTATATCCACCTGCTGGCGGAAATCGAAAAACGCGTGTTCGCCGATCGCGCCGACTACCTCGGCGACCCGGATTTCACTAACGTGCCGGAAGCGCAGCTGATCGCCCCCGACTACCTGCAAAAACGCGCCGCCGAGATCAACCCGACGGCGATCTCGCCGACCGAGCAGGTGCGGCCGGGGCTGGAAAGCCACCAAACCACCCACTTCTCGATCATCGATGCGGCCGGCAACGCGGTCAGCAACACCTATACGCTTAACTGGGACTTCGGCAGCGGCGTGGTGGTCAAAGGCGCCGGTTTCCTGCTCAACGACGAGATGGACGACTTCAGCGCCAAACCCGGCGTCGCCAACGCCTTCGGCGTGGTGGGCAGCGACGCCAACGCCATCGAGCCGGGCAAACGCATGCTCTCCTCGATGAGCCCGACCATCATCACCCGCGACGGCGACGTCACCCTGGTGATCGGCACGCCGGGCGGATCGCGCATCTTCACCTCGATCTTTCAGGTGATCAACAATCTCTACGATTACCATCTGCCGCTGGCGCAGGCGGTGGCCGCCCAGCGCGTGCATCACCAGCTGTTGCCGAAGGACACCGTTTATTACGACAGCTTCGCGCCGCTGACCGGCAAACCGGCGGACGAGCTGAAAGCCATGGGCTACACCCTCGAAGACCAGGGCTGGAACATGGGGGATATTCAGGTCATACGCGTCGATGGCCGCACGCCGGAAACCGCGTCCGATCCGCGCGGCCGCGGCGTGGGGCTGGTGGTGAAAAAGTAACCCTCCGGCGGCCCGCCTCCGATTAGACGGGCCGCCGCTCTCCCCGCACAGATGGCCGCTGTCTCCTTTTTCACTCATCTATACTGAATCGACAGGCCTGCGTTCAACGACGACGGCGCCTGCGGTCCGCCTTGGACGATAAGGATAATATTCATAGTAAATCAATCACCTGCATTTATCGTAAGCGGTGTCGGAGGCAATCAATAATGGCGAAAAGACGAGCAGTGCCCGGTGTTCATCCCTACGATGGGCCCGCCGGCGGTTGGGGCGCGCTGAAAGCGACGGCCATCGCCGTGCGCACTCAGATGGATACCCTGGAGGCGCCGGTAACGCTGATGCGCACCAATCAGCCCGACGGGTTTGATTGCCCGGGATGCGCATGGCCGGATAAAGAACATCGATCCACCTTCCAGTTTTGCGAAAACGGCGCCAAAGCCGTGACCTGGGAAGCGACCAGCAAACGCGTGACGGCCGAATTCCTGGCGCAAAATACCGTGACCTCACTGCTGCGGAAAACCGATTATGAACTGGAGGATTATGGTCGCCTGACCACGCCCCTGTTCTATGACGCCGGGACCGACACGCTGCGCCCGCTGGCCTGGGATGAGGCGTTTCAACGCATCGCCGCCATTTTGCAGACGCTGCCGCCGGAGCAGGTGGAGTTTTATACTTCCGGCCGGGCGTCCAATGAGGCGGCCTATCTGTTCCAGCTGTTTGCGCGGGAATTTGGCAGCAATAACTTCCCCGACTGTTCCAATATGTGCCATGAGCCGACCAGCGTTGGCCTGCCCCAGTCGATCGGCATCGGCAAAGGCACCGTGTCCCTGGACGACTTTGACAGCGCGGAGCTGATTATCTCCATCGGGCACAATCCGGGCACCAATCACCCGCGCATGATGGGCACGCTGCATGAATTGGCGCGCAAAAAAGTGCCGATTATCGTGTTCAATCCGCTGCGCGAGCGGGCGCTCGAGCGTTTCACCGATCCGCAAAACGTCATCGAAATGGCGACCTACAGTTCGACCCCTATCGCCTCCACCTACTATCAGGTCAAAGCCGGCGGCGACGCCGCAGCGCTCAAAGGCATCGCCAAAGCGCTGCTGCAGTTGGATGACGAACATGGCAATGCGCTGGACCACGCCTTTATTGCCGAGCACACGGAAGGTTTTGCGGATTTTGCCGCCGATCTGAAGACCACCGGTTGGGATGCGATTGAGGCGGAGAGTGGCCTGGCGCGCCGGGATCTGCAACAGGTCGCCGCCGCTTACGCGAAATCCAACGCCACCATCGTGACCTACGGCATGGGCATTACGCAGCACAATAAAGGCACCGCCAACGTACGCCTGATTGCCGATCTGTTGTTGCTGCGCGGCAACATCGGCAAACCGGGCGCCGGCATCTGCCCGCTGCGCGGCCACTCCAACGTGCAGGGCAACCGCACCGTCGGCATCACCGAAAAACCCTCGGCCGATTTTTTGGCGAAGCTGGAAACGGTGTTTGGCTTCACGCCGCCCAAAGCCCACGGTCACGATGCCGTGAAATGCATGCAGGCGATGATCGACGGCGCCTCGAAGGCGTTGATCTGCCTGGGCGGCAACTTCGCCGTGGCGCTGCCGGACCCCGAGCAGAGTTTCCCGGCGATGAAAGCGCTGGAATTAAGCGTGCATATCGGCACCAAACTCAACCGCAGCCATTTGTTGGTGGCGAAAGAAACCCTCATTCTGCCCTGCCTGGGACGTACCGAACTGGACATGCAGGCCGGCGGGCGACAATCGGTGACGGTGGAGGATTCGATGTCGATGGTTCACGCCTCGTCCGGCAAATTAAAACCGGCGTCGGAGCTGTTGCGTTCGGAACCCGCCATTGTGGCCGGCATGGCCAAAGCGGTGATGCCCGCCAGCAAGGTGCCCTGGAATGAACTGATCGAAGATTACGACGTGATCCGCGATTTGATCGAAAAAACCATCCCCGGCTTCGACGATTACAACGCGCGCATTCGCCAACCCGGCGGTTTCCGCATGCCGCTGCCGCCGACTGAGCGCCAGTGGCCGACGGCGACGGGCAAGGCGATGTTTTCCGTATTCAGCGGGCTGCATGAGGACGAGACAACGGCAGACAAAGATACGCTGCGGCTGATCACGCTGCGCAGCCACGATCAGTACAACACCACCATCTATGCTCTGGACGATCGCTACCGCGGGGTCTTCGGCCGGCGCGACGTGCTGTTCATGAATGACAGCGATCTGCAACGTTTGGGGTTGGAACATGGCGACGTGGTCGATCTGGAAACGGCGCTGCCCGGCAGCACCCAGCGCCTGGAAGGCATCACGGTGATCGCCTACAACATCTCAGCCGGTTCGGTCGGCGCCTACTACCCGGAGGCCAACGTGCTGGTGCCGCTGCATTATATCGATGAGGAGAGCGGCACGCCTTCGTATAAATCGGTGCCGATCCGCGTGAAGTTGAGATCCAAAGAGGTGCGCGCGGTCGATATCGCCTGACGGAAGCGGTTTGAGCCTTTCTCCGCATGGAGAAAGGCTTCTCCCCCTTTAGACCTGCGCCACCAACACATTGACGTTGGCGGGGAAAACCAAGCCCTCTAATGCATTACCGCTGTCGGAGGTCACCAGATAATCGACCTCGGGCCATTTGGCCACCAGCGTCATCGCATGCCCGCGCAGCTTATTTTCGTCGGCCAGCACGATGCACTTGCGGCTCTGGGCAATCATTTTGCGCGCGATGGCCGCTTCATTGACGTTCTGATCCATCACGCCGGTCTGCAGATTGACCGCGCCGGCGCCGATGATGGCGTAGTCGGCGAAAAACGCCTCGATATTATTCAATGCGATCGCGCCCAGGCACGCCATTTTGGAGTCGATGAACTGCCCGCCGATCAGCACCACGTCAATGGAGTCATTTTCCAGACAGACGTTGGCGATAAGCGGCGAGTTGGTGATGACCGTCAGTTGATCGATCGTCGCCAACTGCCGGGCAAACTCCAGCGTGGTGGAGCCGAAATCCACGAACACCGTATCGCCCGGTTGGAGCAGCGTCGCCGCTTTCTCCGCGATGGCGCGCTTCTCGGCCTCGGCGATTTTGGCCCGCTCGTTGAATTCATGCTCGAATTTAAACTGGCTGCTCACCGCGCCGCCGTGGATCTTCTTGATCAGCCGATAGTCTTCCAGCTTGTTCAGGTCGCGCCGAATGGTTTCCTGCGAAACCTGGAATTTATCCGCCAGCTCATTCACGTAAACCCGGCCGTTGGCCTGGATCAGCGCCAGTATTTCATTGCGCCTTTCCACGGAATTAGAGATATCCATTCACATTACACTCGCTGCCTTTAGTAAGAGTGACTGCCTACGCCGAGACTTGCGGCGTTAACTGACGGAATACTACGGGTTTCAGGGCGTTAGACGCAAGCCGTTGCCGTCGTTCACCCGGCGGATTCGATGCTGATGTGCAGCGCATCACGCTCAGCCTCGGCTGGCAAGACGATATTGCGCAGCAGGATCCGCCGTTCAGGCAGGCAACGATGCGTTTTGCGGTACAGCACTTTCTCCCCCAGCCGCACCACCACCGAACCGGACACCGCCTGTTCCACGCGCATATTGATCGTGACCGTGGCGGGATTGCCGATCAGCGCCACACGGGCGGGCGCAGTCAGACGTATCCGTTCGTCGTGCCGCACCGGCAGGATTTGCCGCGCCGGCGGCAGCGTGCGCTGCAGCGAATGGGCAACGGCCTCGCCGACGCGCAGCCCTTCCTGATAACACTGGTCGCCCATGTCCGCCGGGTGCAACATGTTGCCGACGGCGAAATAGGCGGCGTCGGAACAGCGGCCGAACTGATCGGTCAACGGACAGCCGCTGTCCGGCCGCTGCGCCAGGTGGCTCTGGCGGATCAGCGTATACTCCCCGGTGAAGCGGCCGGTGAAGATCAGGCTGTCGCAGGCGATGCGCCGTTTCTCCCCCTGGCGATTTTCCACTTCTATGGATTCAACCCGATCGCGGCCGGCAATATCGGTCACACGCGAATAGTAGTGGATCGGCACTCCCATCAGACGCGCATAGAGCGCGCTCAGACGCCAGGCGACGGGTCTGCCGCCGCTTTCAATCATGGCGACGGCGCGCACGCCGGCGTTACGCAGCGTCCACAGCGCGGAGAAACTGACCAGCTCGGTGCCGATCACCACCGGCGCCTTGCCCGGCTGCAGCCCGCGCAGATAGACGAACTGCTGCAGCGCACCGGCGGTGAGTACGCCCTGCGGCCGCAGCCCGCTCACCAGTCGCGGATGGCGCGGCGTCTCGCGCACGCCGGTCGCCAGGATCACCCGCTGCGCTTTCAACGTGCTGACGCCGCGGCAGTCCGTGATGGTCAGCTCGCCGTCCGGCTTGATGGCGAGCACCGTCACGCCGGTACGGATCTCCACCTGCCCGGCGCGCGCCAGTATTTTATCGACATAGGTGGATCCCAGCATCGGCCTATAAAACGTTTGCAGCCCAAAGGTGGGGTGCCGACAGTGTCTCGGCACACCGCCCGCCTGCCGTTCCCGTTCCAGGAGCACCACATCCTCGATCCCCGCCTGCCGCAACGCGGTCGCCGCTGCGATCCCGGCCGGCCCGGCACCGACAATCGCCACCTGATACTCAGTTTTCATCAATGCTCCCTACGGCCAGCGTCTGGCCAAAACGATCGCCTACCATTTCCGCCACCCGGCTGCTGCAATAAAAACCGTTGCAGCGCCCCATCATCACGCGCGTGCGGCGCCGCAGCCCGCCGATGCACTCCGGCGGCACGGCGGAATCGAACGCCGCCTCGATCTCCCGCTGGGTCACCAGCTCGCAGTGGCAAACGATGCCGCCGTTGTCCGGGCGCGCGTAATCGCGCAGCGCGTAGTCGGCAAGCATCGGCATTTGCGGCCAATACACGGTCTCCGGCGTTTTTGGCGTGAAGCACGGCGTAAAGTGGTCGCGATAGAGCTGTTCCACATATTGCGCGATGCCCAGCGCCGCCGTCAGGCCGGTGGAGCGAATGCCCGCCACGCAGATCCACTGCCGATCGGGATAGTGCTGAATGCGGTAGTGTTTCTGTTCAGTCGCCGGGCGTAATCCGGCATAGCTGGCGGTGACGCTGTAATTCGCCAGCGTGGGCAGCAATCGCGTCCCCTGTTCGATCAGCTCGCGCATTTTGGTTTCGTCCACCGTCGCCGTCTCGCGATCCTGCTGTTCTTCGGCGGTCGGCCCGAGCAGCAAATTGCCGAAGATGGTTTTCGACAGCAGCACCCCTTTGGTGATCGTCGTCGGTACCGGCAAGATAATGGCGTTGACCTGCCCGGCGGCGGCCTTGTCGAACACCAGGAACTGCCCTTTGCGCGGGCGAATTTCAAACTCGGGCTGATGGCAGAAACTTTCTACCCGGTCGCCCTGATTGCCGGCGCAGTTGATGACGATTTTGCCGTGAAACTCGCCCCGGTTGCTGGTTAGCCGCCAGCCGGTCGGCAAGCGTTCGGCGCCGGTCACCTCGGTATTGAAGCGATAGTCGCCGCCGTGTTTAACGCCCTGCGTCAGGTAAGCCAGCGGCGTGCTCCAGGGATCGATCACGCTCTCGCCCGGCACCTCTACCGCCGCCAACGCGCCGGGCGCCAGCTGCGGCTCACGGCGATACAGCTCGGCGGCGTCGATCTGCGCCACGTCCAGCACGCCGTTGTCGTGCGCCTGTTGCACAATCGCGGGCAGCGCCGCCAACTGCTGCTCGTCCCAGGCCACGACCAGCGCGCCGGTGGGCAACAGCGGCAGATTCATTCGTTCACGGATGGCGATAAATTCCCGGTACCCGGCCTGCATGCAATGCAGTTCCAGGCTGCCGCTGGGCGCATCGAAGCCGGTATGCAGCAGCGCGCTGTTGGCTTTGCTGGCGCCGGACAGGATATCGCCCCCTTTTTCCAACAGCAGCGTACGGGCGCCCATCAGGCAGAATTTGCGGAATACCGCACACCCGACCACACCGCCGCCAATCACGACAATGTCCCAACCCGTTTGTTCTTCCATCATGCTGATGTCCCGTTTTGATGTAATAACCACAATAAAACCACACAATAACCGCATTTGAAATGACGAAAACAACATAACTCCCAAAAAAAAGCCGCAAAAGGCGGTGATAAGCAAAAAGTATGAGGTCGATCACGCGGGGTTATTTTATCTTGTGATTTATGTTGCTTTTGTGTGTGAAATTGAAGATAGATTATTAAAACAGTCACACAACCAACACCAGGCACAATAAAAAAACAAAACCTATAAGAGAGCGAAGCAATGATGAATCAACGTTATGCCGCGATTGATCAGGGGACCACCGGCACCCGGGTCGTGGTGTTCGGCGAAGACGGCAGGCACCATTCACCGGCCAGCATGCCGCACAAGCAGATCACCCCCAATCCGGGCTGGGTGGAACACGACGCCCTGGAGATTTTGGCGAATATCCGCCGCTGTCTCAGCCAGTGCGACATGGTGGACGCCATCGGTTTAGGGCATCAGGGCGAAAGCCTGCTGGCCTGGGACGCCGACAGCGGCCTGCCGCTGTACAACGCCATCGTTTGGCAAGATCAGCGCACCGAGCCGGAGATCCAGCGGCTGAAACGCGAAGGCGTTGAGCCGCTGGTGACGGCGAAAACCGGTCTGCCGCTCGATACCTACTTCTCAGCCAGCAAGATGGGCTGGCTGATGAACAACGCCCCGGGCGCCAGGCAATTGGCGCAACGCGGCCGCCTGCGGCTCGGCACCATGGACGCCTTCTTCCTGTTCCACCTGTGCGGCCGGCATCTTACCGACTATAACTCGGCCTCGCGCACCTCGTTGTTCAACATTCATACCCTGCAGTGGGATGAGGAGCTGTGCCGTTTGTTCGGCGTGCCGATCGACAGCCTGCCCGAGGTCAGAGACAACATCGGCCACTTCGGCGACGTCGCGCTCAACGGCAAACCGGTGCCGCTGACGGCCTGCATCGTCGACCAGTTTGCCGGTACATACGGCCACGGCTGCCATCAACCGGGGCAGATGAAGATCACCTTCGGTACCGGCGCCTTTTTACAGGCGATCACCGGGCCGCGCCCGATCGATGCCGGCGAGTCCGGCCTGTTGCCCACGCTGTGCTGGAAGCTGCCCGACAGCGAGCCGGTGTATGGCCTGGACGGCGGCGTTTATAACGCCGCCTCCGCCATTAACTGGGCGAGAAAGATCGGCCTGTTCAACGATTTCGATGAATTCGGCGACTTCCCCTCTCAGCCGGCCATCGCGCGCGGCCTGGCCTTTGTGCCCGCGCTCTCCGGACTGGCTTGCCCGTACTGGGACCGCTCCGCCGCAGGGATGTGGGCCGGGCTGTCGCTGGAGACCGAGCGCAAGGATCTGCTGCAGTCGATCCTCGAAGGCATCGCCATGCGTTCCGCCGAGGTGATCAACGCCATGGATAAACTGAAACCGATCGGCGACAGCATTTCGGTGGACGGCGGCCTGTCCGCCAACCGCTATTTCACGCAGTTTCTCGCCAACCTGATCCAAAAGCGCATCGTCTCTCCCACCAATAAGGAGATCACCGCCCAAGGCGTTGCGCTGTTGGCGCGTAAAGGACTGGGGGTGGAACATCCGCTCAAGGTGCTCAACCGCTATGAAGTGACGGAACCCGCCGAGGTCGATATGGCGGGCTGGTTTGCCCGCTATCAGGAAATCATCGCGCGCTCGCGCGGCTTACGTTCATCGCAGGAGGAACACCATGGCTGAGTTCGGTAATTTCATCATCTATATCATCATGGCCGGCACTCTGATCGGTGCGCTGGCGTCGATCGTCAAACCGGAAGGCGAGCTGGGACGCGAATTCGTCAACGGCATTCACGCCATCGGCCCGGTGTTTCTCGCCCAGGCTGGCATCATGGCCGCAATCCCGATCATCTCTTACCTGATCATGTACAGCATCGGCCCCTTCTTCTCGGCGCTCGGCTCCGACGCCTCGATCGCGGCGCTGGCGGTGATCGCCGTGGACATGGGCGGCTATCAGCTGGCCGACGCCATTGCCGCCAACCGCGACATGTGGATCGTCGCCATGTTGGTGGGCTACACCTCGGGTGCCAGCATCGTGTACCTGATCCCGGTCGGGCTTATCATGCTGAACCGCGACGACCATAAATATCTGGCGCTGGGTGCCATGGCAGGCCTGATCAGCATTCCGTTCGCCGTGCTGATCGCTCTGGTGACCATCACCTTCAATAACCTGCCGGTCAGGGAGATTATCTCCACCACGTCACCTGCCGCGCACTATCTGCAGCTGGACTTGCTGCAGGCGCTGCGGCTGCTGTCCCCGCTGTTCGCCCTGTGCTTCCTGCTGGCGTTGGGGCTGAAGCTGCGGCCGGCGGCGATGGTGAAAGGATTCCTGATCTTCGGCAAGGCGGCGGATGCCTTTATCAAGCTGGTGTTGGCGCTGTGCATCATCGAGCATTTCACCGGTGTGTTTAAAAAGGTGTTCGGCGGCTGGGTATTCGATCCATTATTTGCCGACAAAGACGAATTATTCCGCGCTATCGAGATCGCCGGTTATATCGGCATTATGTTGGCGGGCACATTCCCCATTTGTTATTTATTCCAGCGCTATTGCCGCAAGCCGATGCATTTTATCGGTAAAAAGCTCGGTTTATCGGATACCGGCGCGCTGGGCTTTATTATGGTATTGGCCAATATCATCGCCGTTTATCACCTGTTCAAAGGCATGCGCGCCCGCGATAAGGTGCTGTGCGTGGCCTTCGGCATCTGCGCACAGGCCACGTTGGGCGATCACCTGGCGTTTACCGCCAACTTCCAACCTTCGCTGGTGTTGCCGATCATGATGGGCAAATTCCTCGGTGGCATGATCGCCGTGCTGATCGCCATAAAAATTTCGGTGCCGGAGGCTGAATTGCTGGAAAAAGAACAGACGCAAAGGCAATCGACGGCCATCGCCGCCGCCGCTCGTTAAATTTACCCCTAAGCCATAAAAATAAACGGGGCGCCGCCTCACGGGGAAGCTGCGCCCTTTTTTCGTCCCTGACAACAATTATTGAGAGAACAAACGCTAATGAGAAAAATATTTTTAGCCTGCCCCTACAGCCACACCGACGCCAACGTCGTGCAGCAACGCTTTATCGCCTGCAACGACGTCGCCGCCGCTATCGTGCGAGCCGGCAGCGCCGTTTTTAGCCAGGTCAGCATGTCGCATCCGATCAACCAGTGTTTGCAAGAGCTAGACAAAACCGCCATCGGCAAGCTGTGGGCGCCGATCGACGCCCTGTTCATGGCGGCGATGGATGAGTTGATCGTGCTCGACTTGCCGGGTTGGCAAGAGAGCGGCGGCATCAAACGCGAGATGGACGCTTTCGCGGCGCGCGGCTGCCGCGTCAGCCTGTGGTCCGAGGTCGCGAGCGAGTTCAACTGAGGCGTGCGCCCCGCCGCTTGGCGCGGCGGGGCAGCGGCCTATTTGCCGTTGGCCAATTCACCGTACACCACCTGGCCGCGGAAACCGCGCCGCACCTGCTGGAACAGCTCGCGGAATGCCGGGTAATCCTGCGCCTGGCACAGCGCTTCCTTGCCGCGAATGGCGTTCACCTGCAGGCGGTGATTGACGGTCACCTGCTGCCCGTCGCGCCGCCACTCGACGCGATAGTCGCCCGCCGCATTGCGGAATTGCCGATCTTTCGGAATGGCGATGATCGGCACGTTGGCCGGCAGCTGCAGACGGTAGGTTTCGTCATAGCGCTGCGCGGTGCAGTAGAACGGCGTTTCGTTGCCCGGCGCCGCCGTGGTGGTATACAGCGTGCGGAACGATTTGCCGCCGGGCGGGTTGGGCAACGTCATGCCGCCCACCACGCCGAAATCGACGTAGTCGTCCGCCTTGAAGCGGAAGCGATAGCCGAACTGCTTTTTGAGATCCAGCGGATCGCTGTTCATCGCCACTTCGCCGTTGCCGTCGATGCCGGAAGCGGACATGATCGTCGCTTCGGCCTGCGCCCGATTCTGACGGTTGATCTGCGAGAAGTAGCCCCGCAGGTCAATTTCTTCCACTTCGCTCAGCCGGCGCTCGGTCTGTCCGCGCAGATTGCCCGCCTTGTCGAACACGAAATCGACGTTCAGCGCGCTCTTGACCGGCTGCTCATCGCTGCCCGGCGTGCGCGCCAGCCTGGCGTCGCGCGTCAGCAGCACCGGCGCGCCCAAATCGCCCTCCGGCAGTTGCCCGAAACGCGCCCAGGGATTGGTGGAATCGAGGTACAGTTTGAATTCCGGCACGTAGGTGATGGCGTGATTGAAGCGGCCAAGCAGCGGCACTTTAGGCAGTATCGGGCCTTCATCCATGCCGATCAGCACCGGCGAGCTTTCAATGCCTTTGGCGGCGAGCAGCGCCTCCAGGATCACCACGTGATCCTTACAGTCGCCGTAATGGTTATCGAGAATGCTCTGCGCCGAATTCGGCTCCAGCCCACCGTTGCCCAGGTACACCGCCACGTAGCGAATGTTTTGCGCCACCCAGCGATAGAGGGCCTCCGCCTGCTCGCGCCGATCGCTGATACCGGCGGTGATATTGTCCGCCAGCGCCTGAATGCCCGGCGTCACCTTCGCCGCCGCGCCGGCCTTCAGCTGGTAGGCCTTGGCCAACTGCGGCCACTCGCGGTAGGTGCTGGCCATGATGGTCGGGCTGAAGGTCCAGCTGTCCGCCGCCCAGTTTTGCGCCTTCATCGGCGCGCTGCGCGAATAATGCCAGCGCCAGTGCGCCTGGCCGTTGCGGATTTGCGGTTGGTCCCCGCCCTCGACGCCGCGCGTGAAGATATGCATCGGCAGCTTGGCCGGCGCCTGCAGGGTCACTTCGGCGTCGTCGAACTGATCGAAAACGCTGAAGGTCTCCCACAGGCCGAAATAGTCAGGGAAATACGGGGTGTTCTGCGTGCGGCGCAGTTCGTACACCACGCGCGAGCCCGGCGCCAGGTTGGAGAACACGATGACGCGCACCTTGCGATCGGCATACAGCGGCGCCGTAGCGCTGGAATAGCTCTCCTGGGTATAGATGCGATCGGGCGCCACATCGTGGCGCTGGCCGTCGGCGGTCAGCGTATAGGCGGCGACCACCTCCAGCGTTTCCATTTTCTCGCTGTAGCTCAGGCGGATCTGGCTGAATTTTTCGACCGCCGCCTTGGTTTTCAGCAGCACTTCGTAGCTTTCCGTCTTCACGTTGGTGGCGTTGGCGTTAACGCGGTAATCCGCGCGATAGCGCACGAAGCTGAAATCGTTGTTGGCCGTGTCGTTCTGGCCCTGATCCGCCGCGGCGGGCGGTGCAGCGGCCAACACGGTGGCCGGGTGCGTCGCCGTCAAACCGGCGAGTAACAGTATGGAAGGAATAGCGATTTTCATCTTCGGTCCTTGAAGGGCAACAAACGGCGACGCCGGGCTACGCGCCTGCCCCGGCGTCAAAACAGGCGGGCACACTAATATAATTGAGAATCATTTTCAATAAACGAACCGTCAACGCCGTGCTAGCCCTGCTCGATCAGCATCACAGCGGTGGTCTCCGGCTCCAGGGCCTCGAAAACGTGCTCGCGATCGGCGGAGTAACTGATGTAATCGCCGGCGCTCAGCACCTGCGGCTGATCCGCCGGGCCAAGGCGCGCCCGTCCACTGCTGATGATCACATGCTCGACGGTGCCCGGCGGATGCGGCCGGGAAAGTTTGACTTCGCCGGGCTGCACCCGCAGCCGGTAAATGTCGCGCTGCGCGCCCGGTGGACAAGTGGCCAGCAACGTGGCGGCGTAGTTGCCCTGCTCTGACACCGCCGCGGTCCCCTCATGAGCGCGGATCACTTGCACCTGCCTGCTGGGTTGCGAAATCAGTCGGCTGACCGGCACATCCAGCGCCATCGCCAACGCCCACAGCGTTTCCAGACTGGGATTACCGCTGCCGGCTTCGAGCTGCGACAACGTGGACTTGGCGATACCCGCGCGCTTCGCCAGTTCGGTGACGGACAGGTTCAATCGCTCCCGCTCACGGCGGATTGCCGCCGACAAGAGGCCGATCGGCGTGATGTTCTGCATTAGGCTCTCGCTCATTGTTCGTTATACCATTCATTTGTTCGACTTGACGAACACTGTCAACCATGTTCATCATAATGTTCGATTGTTCATTTTAATGATTAAGCGACTTCACCACAAGCACGGTCAGGCCGCGAGGGAAACGACATGAAAACGAAAACGCGCGGCGCAGTGCAAATGATCCTCGCCATGACGATCTCCGGCACCGTCGGTTGGCCGGTGATCGTGTTAGGGCAGCCGCCCGCCACGGTGGTGTTTTGGCGCTGCGCGTTCGGCGCGCTGGCGATGCTGGCCACCTGCGCCGCGCTTGGGCAACTGAAATCAGGCGCCATCAACCGGCGGCAGCTGGCTTTCGCCGTCCTGGGGGGCCTCGCGCTGGTGCTCAACTGGACGCTATTGTTTGCCGCCTATGCGCATGCCTCGATCGCTGTCGCCACCGTGACCTACCATGTTCAACCGTTTATGTTGGTGGCGCTGGGAGCGCTGCTGTTCGGCGAAAAACTGACGGCTAATCGGCTGGGCGTGGCGCTGGCGCTCGGTGCGGCCCTGATGTACGCCCTGGCGGCAGCGATCGTCAAACAGCTGGCCGCGTTGCCGCCGCAGCTCATCGTGTTGATTCAACTGACCGTTGGCGCGGTGGCGATGGCGCCGTTCGCCGGTCTGGCCCACCTTCCCGCAGAACCGCTCGACTGGCTGCTGCTGGCGACCCTCGGCCTGGTGCATACCGGGGTGATGTCCACGTTGCTCTATGGCGCTATCCAGAAAATCCCCACCGCTCTGGTTGGCGCGCTGTCGTTTATCTACCCGGCAGTGGCGATCGTGGTGGACTGGGCGGCGTTCGGGCACCGTCTCAGCCTGTTGCAGCTGCTGGGCACGCTGGCCATTCTCGGCGCGGCCGCGGGCATGAACTTCGGCTGGCGATGGGCGCCCGCCGCGCACCGGGCCGGTAAAATCGGCTAATCCCGCCCGACGAGCAAGCTATGCACAATAAGGCATTCGCCTTGTGTCCGGCGCGGTGTTATTTATTTAAACCGTGTAGGGTAGAAGGAGTGTTCTATGTGGCATCACCGCCTGCAACGGCGCATCCGTTTCAGTTACTGGAACGAACTGTGCGTCATAAAAAAATAAGGGAAGGCGCAAGCCTTCCCTTTTGTCATTCACCGTTCAGCTCAGAAGCGATCGGTTTTCACCACCTCGTCGAACGGCAGCTTGCCGATGCGCGGGTAAGGTTGCCCCGCCGCCTTGCCGATAGCGACCATCAGCGCGATCTGATAATGCGCCGGCTTATTGATAATCTCGCCCACCGCGTCGAAATCAAAACCGTCCATCGGGCAAGAGTCGTAGCCCTGCGCCTTGGCCGCCAGCATCAACGTCTGGGCGAAGATGCCGCTGCTGCGCATCACTTCGTCGCGCTGCACCTGCGGTTTACCGCGATAATACTGATCGACGGCCGGGATCATGAACTGCTGCACCGGCTCCGCCGCGTCGGCCCAAACGGTTTTTACCTTCGATTCCCAACTCGACAGATCGCCGCACAGCACGACCAGCATCGACGCGTCGGTCACCTGCGCCTGCCCCCACGCCGCCTCGCGAATTTTCTCGCGCTGCGAGCGATCTTCGATCAGCAGCGGGCGCCAGTGCTGCAGGTTAAACGCGCTGGGAGCGCCCTGCAGCGCAATGTTCAACAGCGCTTTTTTCTCTTCGAGCGTCATCACGTGCTGCGTATCGAACTGCTTGGTGGCGCGGCGTTGGCGGATCGCGTCTAACGTATTCATTTTACTGCCTCTGTCCATGTGAAAAGGTCTATTGTCGTCAACGCGGCGCGGCTGTCCAGCCCCAGGCGGCTATTTCTGCGCGGTTTCGGCGCGCAAACGGCTGACCTGCGCCGCCAATTCCGGCCACGGCGCCTGACCGGCGTAATGCTGCCGCAGGTAGTTGAGCAGGATGGCGATCTGCGCGTCATTCAGGTTATGGCGAAAGCCCGGCATATAGCCCAGCTCGGCGTTCGCCGGCCGCTGTATGCCGTCCAGCACCACGCGAATGGCGTTGTCCGGCGCGTCGGCGAACAGGTTGGAGTTCAGCGCCAGAGACGGCCGCACCCCCGCCATCTGCGCGCCTTTTTCCTGCGCATGGCAAGCCATGCAGGCGCCGGAAAACAGCCGCGCCCCTGCCGAACTCAGAGGCTCCACCTGGCGCTCCGCCTGAGCGTTTAACGTTGTCGCCGTAGCGCCCGCCGCCGTTTCAGGATGATAGCTGCGCAGATAGACGGCGATCGCCTGCAGATCGGCCTGCGGCAAGCGCGATAGCCCTTCTTCGATCACCGGCGCCATCGGGCCGGCGGCGACGCCGTGGTTGGCCGAGTAGCCGGTGCGCATGAAATCGACCAGATCCTGCTGCGTCCACGCGAGCGGCGCGGGCGAGCGGCCGGTCAACGCCGGCGCCGTCCATCCCTCCGCCACGCCGCCGGCCAGGTGCTCGCCGCCGGTTTTCTCGCCGAACAACACGTTGCGCGGCGAGTGGCAGGCGCTGCAGTGCCCCAGCCCTTCGACCAGGTACGCGCCGCGGTTCCAGTCGGCGCTTTGGGTCGCCTGTTCCGGCATCGCGCCCGGCGTCAGGAACAGCAGGTTCCAGGCAAAGATGCCCTGGCGAATGTTGAACGGAAAGTGCAGATCGGTGGCCGGCGGCCGGTACTTGACCGGCGGCTGCGACATCAGATAGGCATACAGCGCCTGCAGATCGTCGTCGCGGGTGCGGGTAAAGGCGGTATAGGGAAACGCCGGATAGAGATAGCGGCCCTGGCGATCGACGCCGTGGCGCATGGCGCGTTCGAACGCCGCGTAGCTCCAGCTGCCGATGCCGGTTTCCACGTCCGGCGTGATGTTGGTGGTGTAAATGGTGCCGAAGGGGATCTCCATCGCCAACCCGCCGGTGTTGCGCTCGCCGCCCGCACGGGTGTGGCACACGGCGCAGTCGCCGAGATCGGCCAACGTTTTGCCACGCGCGATCTGCGCCTCGCTGAAACGGTGGGTCGCATCGGCGGCGAGCGGCGCAATCTCCGGCTGCCAACTGGCGACCACGCCGGCGACCACAACGGCGATCACCGTGACGCCGCCCCACCCGACGATTTTTTTCATCTTACTCATCTTTGCTGTCCTTGTTCGTAACGGGGGGTTAATGGCCGGCCTGAGCGCGCAGCGCGGCGAGCACCCGCGCCGGTGTGAACGGCACCTCGCGCAGGCGCACGCCGAGGGCGTCAAACAGCGCGTTGCCGATCGCCGCCGCACTCGGCACCGAGGCGGACTCTCCTGCGCCCATCGGCGCTTCGTCCGGGCGGTCGATCAGTTGGATATCGATCTGCGGCAATTCGTCAAAGCGCAGGATCGGATAGCCGCCCCAGTCCAATGACGTCACGCCCGACGCGTTGAAGGTCACAAACTCTTTCAGCACCCGGCTGGCGGATTGGATAATGTTGCCGTGCACCTGATGGCGCACCCCGGCCGGATTGATCATCCGGCCGCAATCATGCGCCACGAAGACTTTATTGAGCGTGATCTGCCCGGAAAGGCGATTGACGCTGAGATCGCACACCCAGGCCGCCCAGGCGGCGCCGAAGCCGGGGAATTTGCTGTGGAAATAGCGCGCATAGGCGAAGCCGCGGCCACTCACCACTTCGGCCCCGGCGGCGCGCGAGCGGTGCGCCGGGCCGTCTTGCCAGTTAGCCTGGCGCTTCAGGGCCTCAATCAAGGCCACCGCGCGCGGATCGTTCAGGTAACGCAGGCGAAACGCGATCGGATCCTCGCCGGCGCGCCAGGCCAGCTCGTCGATCCAGGATTCATGGGCGAACACGTTGGGCAGCGCCGAAACGCCGCGCATCCACGACGCCCGCACGATCGGCGCGGCGTCCTGACAGATCACCCGCATGTGCGGATACGCGTATTGCGGAATGGCGGTGCGATCGCCCATCTGTTGCACGTCGGCCCGGTTGGCCACCTTGCCGGTCAACACCAGCGGCAAGGTCACCGCATTGTTGGAGGGATAGCTGGTTTTCAACTCGTAAGCCGCCACCCGATTTTGCGCGTCGAGGCCGCCGCGCACCCGGATCAGTTGGCCGGTGCCCTTCGGCTCCCAGCCGGATTCCTGTTCACGCATCAGCTGCACCCGCACCGGGCGGCCGGTGGCCCGCGCCAACAGCGCCGCGTCCGCCGAGACGTCGTCGGCGCAGTTGCGGCCATAGCAGCCGGAGGCTTCCATGCGGGTGATGTGCACCTGCTCAGACGGCAGCTCGAGCAGCCTGGCGATATCTTTGCGCAGATCGTGCGGGTTTTGCGTGCCGGACCACACCTGCGCCCGCCCGTCTTTGACCTCCGCTACCGCGCAGGAGGGGCCGATTGAGGCGTGCTGATGGTAAGGCCAGACATAGTCCGCCTGCACTTCGGTATGCAGCAATGCCAACGCCTCGTCCGTGCCCGCATCATCGCGCAGCACGCGGTCGGTTTTCGGGTTGGCTTCCAGCGCGGCGGGCAGCGCCTCCGGCGACAGGTCCGGCAGGCCGGCCCAGGGTTTCCATTCGGTTTTCAGCCGGCGCATGGCGGCGATCGCCTGCTCTTCGCGCTCGGCCACAATGCCGATGAAATCATTGATCACCACCAGTTTCACGATGCCCGGCAGGTGCGCGATCGAACTTTCATCCACCGACAACAGGCCACCGCCCAGCGGCGCGCTGCTGTCGGCGCCTGCGTAAGGCGGACGCACCACCCGGCCATGCAGCATGCCGGGCAAGCGCAGGTCGTGCACGTAGGTCAGCCCCCCGCTGACCTTGGCCGGAATATCGACCCGGGCGACGGCGCGGCCGACATAGCGGCCCTGCTGTTCACCGTTCAGCGGCACGTTTTTATCCAGCGTCACATGCAGATTTTGCCCGCTCGCCAGCTGCGCATAGCTCAAGGAACGCCCCGGGTGCTTGGTCACAAACACCTGTCCCGCCGCCGCCGTCAGCTGGTCGGCCGGCAGTTCGAAGGCTTTGGCCGCCAGCGCCGTCAGCATATGTCGCACCTGCGCCGCCGCCTGCCGCAGCGGCACCGACGTGACCTGTATGGTGGCGCTGGCGATGGTCGGCCCCTGATCCGGCGTGCGTTGCGTATCGCCGAGGATCATCGTGACGTGCTCGAACGGCACGCAAATTTCGTCGGCGACGATCTGCGCCAGCGCGGTGCGAATGCCGGTGCCGAGATCGACATGGCCATTGAAGGCCGTCACCCGGCCGTCGGCGGTGAGGCTGATAAAGCTGTCCACCCGATCCAGCGGCAGATCGGCAGGCGATGCAACCGTCTCGGCGGCGAAGGCGTTAAACGGCGCGGGCAGCAGACTGCTGACCATCACCACACCGCCGGCTTGCAGCAACTGTCGGCGGGTTAGTTCGAGGTGGCTCATGCTTGCCTCCGCGCAGCCAGCAGATCGCGGGCGCGCTCGGCGGCGCGCAAGATCTCAAGGTGGGTGCCGCAGCGGCACAGGTTGTAGGCCAGCTCTTTCTTGATGGTTTGTTCATCTGCATCCGGCTCGCGTTCGAACAACGCAACCAGCGTCATGATCATACCGTTGGCGCAGTAACCGCACTGCGCCGCCTGCTCATCGATAAACCCCTGCTGAACCGGATGCAGCGCCTCCGGCGTGCCCAGGCCTTCCAGCGTGGTGACGGACTTGCTTCCTACGGCGGCCAGCGGCATTGAGCAAGAACGCGCGGCGACGCCGTCGATCAGCACCGTGCAGGCGCCGCACTCCCCCAGGCCGCAGCCATATTTGGGGCCATTCAAGTGCAGATCGTTGCGTAAAACGTACAGCAGCGGCGTGTCGGGCGCGAGATTGCCGAGCGGAACCACCCGGCCATTAACGTTGATTTCCATGGTGAAACTATCCCTTAAACAAACGGATTTAATCCGTAACATCACTGCGGTGAATAATTGCGCAGCGTGCTAATAATTATCATCAAAAGACTTGACGATGTTAAGGGAATGTAGCCGCCATGGCTTTAACGAAAAGTGGGTATTTTCTATAAATTTCCGATAGATAAGCGCGCTTTTATGATTGCCGCCCGTGATTATTGTCGATCGCCAGTCCGGCCTCGGCGCCGTCGACCAACAGCCGCACCCCGGCTTCGAACAACGCATCCGCGCCCTTCTCCTGCAATGTTTCCCAGCCTTGGCACAGCAGCGGATAACGGCGGCGGTCGGCGTCATTGAGCGGATCGTCAGGCTGCATTTGCTGTTCCTCCAGCACCCAGCCCACCACGAAACGCCCGACGGCGAACAGCAGGTTTACCGCGCGCTCCGGCGTCAACCCCGCCCGGCACAGCAGCGCCACCTTGGCCTCAATGACGGCGAATTGCGGCTCCTGCGGCCGGGTGCCGGCATGCAGACGCGCGCCGTCGCGGTAAGCCAGCAGCGCCCGACGGAAGTTGCCGGCATTGGTGACAACCCAATCCTGCCAGGGCATGTCGGCGGGCACCTCTTCACGGTGATCCAGCATGATGGTTTCCGCCATCGCCTTCAGCAGCTCGGCCTTGTTCTTGAAATGCCAATAGAGCGTGGGAGATTGCACGCCCAAATGTTGCGCCAGGCGGCGGGTGCTCAGGGCATCGATGCCGATGTCGTTCAGCAACGCCAGCGCCCCGCGCAGGACGGTTTCTCGCGTTAAACGTGTCGCAGTATTTTTTTCGCTCATCTCTCTATCACTGATAGGGTAACTGTGGAATACTCAATACTCTATCACTGTTAGAGTCACAATTTTGAAAAAACCCATGCTGGTTATTTTGTTGACGGTGTTGCTGGATGCGGTGGGCATCGGTCTGATCATGCCGATTCTGCCGGCGTTGTTACGTTCGCTGGGCGGTCTTGACGCCGGCAGCCTGCACTACGGCGCCCTGCTGGCGGCCTATGCGTTAATGCAATTTCTGTTCTCGCCGATCCTCGGCGCGCTGAGCGATCGTTTCGGCCGGCGGCCGGTGCTGCTCATCTCGCTCGCCGGCGCGGCGGCCGACTATCTGCTGATGGCGTTCGCGCCGACGCTGGCCTGGCTCTATCTGGGCCGGTTGCTGGCGGGCATCACCGGCGCCAACATGGCGGTCGCCAGCGCTTACGTCACCGACATTACGCCGGCCGGTCAACGCGCGCGGCGTTTCGGCCTGGTGGGCGCGGTATTCGGCGTCGGTTTTATCGTCGGCCCGCTGCTCGGCGGTTCGCTGGGCGAGTGGCATCTGCATGCGCCCTTCCTGGCGGCGGCGGCGATGAACGCCGTCAACCTGGCGATGGCGTTTTTCCTGCTGCCGGAATCGCGTAAACCGCGCGCCCGCGCCGCCGAGAAAATCCGCCTCAATCCCTTTTCGTCATTGCGACGGCTGCACGGCAAGCCTGGCCTGCTGCCGCTGGTCGGCATTTACCTGATCATGGCGCTGGTTTCGCAGGCGCCGGCCACATTGTGGATTTTATACGGTCAGGATCGTTTCGGCTGGAGCATGATGGTGGCGGGCCTGTCGCTGGCCGGTTACGGCGCCTGCCATGCGCTGTCGCAGGCCTTCGCCATCGGCCCGCTGGTCGCGCGGCTCGGCGAACGCAAGGCGCTGCTGATCGGCCTGGCCGCCGACGCAATGGGCCTGGCGCTGCTGTCGATCGCCACGCGCGGCTGGGCACCTTTCGCCTTGCTGCCGTTCTTCGCGGCGGGCGGTATGGCGCTGCCCGCGCTGCAGGCGTTAATGGCGCAAAAGGTGGACGACGATCATCAGGGCGAGCTGCAAGGGACGCTGGCCAGCATGGGCAGCCTGATCGGCGTCGCGGGGCCACTGGTGGCGACGGCGCTGTACGCTGCCACGCGCGATGTCTGGCCGGGCCTGGTCTGGGCGTTGGCCGCCGCCCTCTATCTGTTGGTTCCACTGTTGCTGGCGCGTTCGCGCGAGCGTGACGCGGCATAACGTCGAGCTCACCCTCTCCCGCTTAAGCTGATTTCTGGCTAAGCAAGGCATTATTCAGCATAAGCGGGCGCTTTACACGCCACTGCGCCGCTCATTATCATCGCCCTTATCCCGCCGCAGGAAAATTTAAATGCCGTTTCATGGCGTTACGCCCAGCGCGTCATCGCTACCGTTCACTTCGCCTATCGGAAAATCAGGATGAGAAAACTCACAACGCCGCTGATCGCCGCCCTGCTGCTCGGCCTGTTTAGCCTGCCGGCCGACGCGCAGGAGAAACCGCAACAAATCACCATCGGTTACCAGAAAGCCAACATTTTTGCGCTGCTGAAATACCGCGGCACGCTGGAGAAAACCCTGGAGCCGCAGGGCGTCAAGGTTCGCTGGATAGAATTCCCCGCCGGCCCGCAGATGTTGGAAGGGTTGAACGTCGGCAGCATCGATCTGGCGGCGACCGGTGACGCCCCGCCGGCCTTCGCGCAAGCCGCCAAGGCCGATCTGGTTTATTTGGCGCATTCGCCGCCCAGCCCGAAAACCGAAGCCATCGTGGTGCCGCAGGATTCGGCGATCCGCTCCGTGGCCGATCTGAAAGGCAAACGCGTGGCGTTGAACAAAGGGTCGGACGTCAATTACCTGCTGGTGAGCGCGCTGGAACAGGCCGGCTTGAGCTACAAGGACATCACGCCGGTCTATCTGCCGCCGAGCGATGCCCGCGCCGCCTTCCAGCGCGGCAGCGTCGACGCCTGGGTGATTTGGGATCCCTACTACGCCGAGGTGGAAACCCATGCCAACGCCCGCCGGCTGAAAGACGCGGAAGGCCTGGTGCCGCACTACACCTTCTATCTCGCCAGCCGCCGCTTTGCCGAAACCTACCCGGACAGCGCCAAGCAGGTGATTCAACAGCTCGGCGCGCTGAGCGACTGGGCCAACGGCCATCCGCAGGAAGCGGCGGCGATCCTCGCTCAGAGCACCGGCCTGGATCAGGCGATTTGGGCCAAAGCCATCGCCCGCATGCCGTTCGGCAGCCAGCGCATGTCGCCGGAGGTGTTCAGACAGCAGCAGCAGTTGGCGGATAAATTCACCGCCATCGGACTGCTGCCGGGTAAGGTGGACGTCAACGCCGCCCGCTGGTCCGAAGATAAGCCCGAGGCGCCGTAGCCTTTGCCGCGCTTTGGCTTTAGAAAGCAGAAACCGGCATTTTGCCGCCGGAGTAAGCTGACCTATGCTAACCCTGTGTGATGAAACGCGTTTTCATGGCATGTCTTCCGGAACGTTTTGCTTTATTTGTTCGTCGTGAACCCTGGGCCGCCCCTGACTGGTGCGGCTTTTCTTTTTTGTTCGGCAGTGCCAGCGGCGGGGAATTTTGCTATGTTAACCCGCAGATACGCTTCCCGTTTTCAGCCGCCGGATCGACTCATGTTTACCCACAAAGCAATCGCCGCGCTCAACGCCCTGGAGCTGATGGTTTATAACTACGTCAGCAAACACAAGAATCAAGTGATGTACATGACCATCCGCGAACTGGCCGAGGCCGCCGGCGTGTCCACCACCACCGTGCTGCGATTTTGCAAAAAAATGGGGTGTGACGGCTATTCGGAATTTCGCATCCGTTTCAAACTGTACCTGGAGCAAACCGATGCGCCGCCGGTCGATTCCGGCATCGGCGAAATTCTCAGTTTTTTTAAAAGCGTCAGCAACGATGAATTTAATCAGCTGCTCGATGAAGCGGTGCGGCATATCGCCGCCGCCGAGCGAATTATTTTCGTCGGCATCAGCACCTCCGGCGCCCTGGGGAAATATGGCGCACGTTTCTTTTCCAACGTCGGAAAATTCAGCACCCATATCGACGACCCTTATTATCCCGTCAACAGCGATATGTATAAAAGCGCGGTGGCGATCATGTTGTCGGTTTCCGGCGAAACCGAAGAGATCCTGCGGCTGGCCAGCCAGTTCAGCCTGCACCACTGTAAAATCATCAGCATCACCAACAACGAAACCTCTTCGCTGGCGCGGCTGGCGGACTTCAATCTGTCTTATCACGTCCCGCAACACTTGATCGGCGATCATCATAATATTACTACGCAAATCCCCGTGCTTTATATTATTGAAACCATCGGCAAGCGCCTGGGAAGAATGAACGCGATAAAATAAAACAGGCTGTTTTTTTATTGTGACAAATCACGTTTTACGGCGATTTGTTATATCGTGACATTTCTTTCGGTCTTGTTACTCTATTGGCAACGCGAACGTTATTACCCTTCATTAAATAAGATGAGACATTGACGATGAAACAGTTGCCGAAAGATTTTCTGTGGGGAGGCGCGGTCGCCGCGCACCAGGTTGAAGGCGGTTGGGATCAGGGCGGCAAAGGGCCAAGCATCGCCGACGTGCTGTCCGGCGGTTCGCACGGCGTGGATCGCGTGATGACCGACGGCGTGCTCGACGGCTATCGCTATCCCAACCACGAAGCGGTGGACTTCTACGGCCGCTACAAGCAGGACGTGGCGCTGTTCGCCGAGATGGGCTTCAAGTGTTTTCGTACCTCGATCGCCTGGACGCGCATTTTCCCGAACGGCGACGAAGCAACGCCGAACGAAGCCGGCCTGCAGTTTTACGACGATCTGTTCGACGAATTGCTGAAATACGGCATCCAGCCGGTGATCACCCTGTCCCACTTCGAAATGCCTTACCATTTGGTGAAAGCCTACGGCGGCTGGAAAAATCGCCGGGTGGTGGAGTTCTTCGTGCGCTTTAGCGAAGTGGTGATGCGCCGCTATCGCGAAAAAGTGAAGTACTGGATGACCTTCAACGAAATCAACAACCAGAGCAACTACCGCTACCCGCTGTTCGGCTACTGCTGTTCCGGCGTGGACTACACCCAGGAAGACAACCCCGAGCAGACGCTGTACCAGGTGTTGCACCACCAGTTCGTCGCCAGCGCGCAGGTGGTCAAACTCGGCCATCAGATCAACCCGGAATTCAAGATCGGCTGCATGCTGGCCTGCGTGCCGTTCTATCCTTATTCCTGCAAGCCGGACGACGTGATGTACGCCGTGGAAGCGATGCACCAGCGCTATCTGTATACCGACGTGCAAATGCGCGGCTACTACCCCAGCTACCTGCTGCGTGACTGGGAACGCAAAGGGCTGAAGATCGAGATGCAGCCGCAGGACGCGCAGATCCTGCGTGAGGGCTGCACCGATTACATCGGCTTCAGCTATTACATGAGCAATGCGCTGCAGGCCAACGCGGTGGACGGCAGCGACGGCATGTTCGGCTTCCCGGGCAACGTGCCGAACCCGCACGTCAAAGCCTCCGACTGGGGCTGGCAGATCGATCCGGTCGGGCTGCGCTATTCGCTGAACGTGCTGTATGAACGTTACCAGAAGCCGCTGTTTATCGTGGAAAACGGCTTCGGCGCCTTCGACAAGGTGGAAGCGGATGGCCAGATCAACGATGACTATCGCATCGACTATCTGCGCGCCCATATCGAAGAGATGAAAAAAGCGGTGATTGAAGACGGCGTAGACCTGATCGGCTATACGCCGTGGGGCTGCATCGACTGCGTGTCGTTCACTACCGGCGAGTACAGCAAGCGCTACGGCTTCATCTACGTCGATAAACACGACGACGGCACCGGCACGCTGGAACGGTCGCGCAAGAAAAGCTTCGACTGGTATCGTCGGGTGATCGCCAGCAACGGCGAACAGCTGTAACCGCCGCAGCTCAGGGGCGGTGACGCCCCTTCTCGCCCATGCCGAACGGCATGGGCGTTTTCGCTTATATCGCCGGGAATGGCGCCCCGACATAATTTTCCGCCAGCATCGTCATGGCGCTGCGCGATTTCACCGTGTACTGCAGCTCTGAGAGTTGCAGCCGGTGTTCGAAAGGCGTGTCTTCCCGCCGGGTGTGCAGCATGTGGGTCATCCACCAGGAAAAATGCTCGGCGCGCCAGACCCGCTGCAAGGCGGTGTCGCTGTAATCGTCCAGCCGTTGCCAGTCGCCTCGCCGGTAAAACGTCTCCAGCGCCTGGGACAACAGGCAAACATCGGCCATGGCCAGATTCAACCCTTTGGCGCCGGTCGGCGGCACGATATGCGCCGCGTCGCCCGCCAACAGCAGGCGCCGGTAGCGCATCGGTTCGGTAACGAAGCTGCGCATGCCCACCACGTTTTTCTGAAATATGCGGCCCTTTTTCAGCGTCCAGCCTTCATGGTTTTCCAGCCGCTGCTCCAACTCGCGCCAGATACGATCGTCCGACCATTGATCGACCTGTTCCGCAGGATCGCACTGAAAATACATGCGCTGCACGCCGGGCGAACGGGTGCTGATCAACGCAAAACCGCGCGGATGGCAGGCGTAGATCAGCTCTTCGCTGGACGGCGGCGCTTCGACCAGAATGCCGAACCAGCCGAACGGATAGGTGCGGGTGTAATCCTGCCGCAGCCCGCCGGGCATCGCCGCGCGGCTGATGCAGTGGAATCCGTCGCATCCGATGACAAAGTCGCAGCGCAGCCGGCGCGGCTGGTCGCCATGACGGTAGTGAACCTCGGGCTGCGCACTGTCCAGCGCCTTCAATTCAACCTGCTCCACCTCGAAAAACAGATGCCCCTGCGCCGCCAGACGCGCGGCGATCAGGTCTTTCAAGACTTCATGCTGGGCATAAACGGTGACGGCGCGCTCGGTCAATCCGGCCAGATCGATGCGGTGCTGCCGGCCGCCGAACGCCAAGCGGATCCCCTGATGCCGCGCCCCTTCCCGCCGCATCCGCTCCCCCAATCCGGTCTGCTCGAGCAGATCGACGGTCCCCTGTTCGAGCACCCCGGCGCGAATGGTCGATTCCACCGCCTCCCGGCTGCGCGTTTCCAACACCACCGATTCCACACCTTGCAGGTGCAGCAGATGGGACAACATCAAGCCGGCCGGACCGGCGCCGATGATCACAACCTGTGTGCGCATAGCATGACTCCCTCATAGCATTTTGTTGAGCGGCGCCGGCAGCGCCGGGTAGCCGCCGGAAAGGTGTTTGGCGAACAGCGCCAGCGCCGCGATCAGCGCCGGGATGGCCAACAGCGTGAAAATGGTGCTGAACGACAGCTGCATCTGCATCAGTACGCCACCGCTCATCGCCCCCAGAATGCCGCCAAAACGCCCGAGACCGAGCATCCAGGCCACGCCGGTCGCCCGGCTCTGGGTGGGATAGAACCCGGCCGCCAGGGCCGGCATGGATGACTGGGCGCCGTTCATGCAGGTGCCGGCGATGAACACCGAGAGCGCCATCAGCAGCGGAGAGGTATAGACATAGCCGATGATGCCGACGAACAAACCGGTCAGCAAATAGCCGACGGCCACCACCTTGTGCGGGTTCATGCGATCCATCAACCAACCGATAATCAATACGCCGAGCCCCCCGCCGAGCGGAAACAGCGCGGTGATCAGCGACGCCTGCGTAACGGAGGCGCCGGTTTCACGGATCAGCAGCGGCAGCCAACTGGTCAGCAGATAGAAGATCATCAATCCCATGAAGTAAGTCAGACACAGCATCAACGTGCCCAGCAGATAGCGACGCGAAAAGATCATGCCCAGCGGCGACGCTGCCTTTACCAGCCCCTCTTCCTGCAACATGAAGTGCGGCGGCGGCGTCATTCGGATCGGCGCAATGCGCTTCAGCACCTTGGCGATGCGCTCTGCGGCATAGCCACGCGCGACCATGAAGCGCACGGATTCAGGCAAGGCGGCGATCAGGACCAGCGCCAGCAGCAACGGCATAACGCCGCCCAGCACCAGCACGCTCTGCCAGCCGAAATGCGGGATCAGCCAGGCGGAAGAAAAACCGCCCAGCGACGAACCGAGAGGGAAACCGCAAAACATCAGATTCACCATCAGGGCTCGGCAGCGCTGAGGGGCATATTCCGACATCAGCGTGGCGGCGTTCGGCATGGCCGCCCCCAGTCCCAGCCCGGTCAAAAAACGCAGCAGCGTCAGCGCCGAAAGCGAGCCGGCGAAGGCGGTCAGCAGGCTGAAGCCGCCGAACAGCAGCAGCGAAATCACCAGCACTTTCTTGCGGCCGATGCGATCCGCCAACGGGCCGGCGGCCAACGCGCCTACCGCCAGACCGACCAGCGCGGCGCTCATTACCGGCCCCAGCGCGGTTTTGTCTATTCCCCACTCCTGCACCAGCGACGTGGCGATGAAGCCGATAATGGCGGTATCGAAACCGTCCAGCGCGACCGCCAAAAAACACAAAGCCAGTATCAACCACTGGTAGCGAGAAAATGGCTGGTTATCGATAAACCCTCGAATTTCTACGTTGTTATCATGCGGCATGGCTTGCTCCTCAGAGAGTGCGGCAAACCTCGCCGCACGGAACAGCCGGCTGCGAGCCGGCGAGAGGGTTAATTTGTGCGATTATCGGAATATAGTTCGTTAATCGACAATCAAATCAAACCACCCCACGGCGAATGCTTCAATATTGTTAAAAAAATAAGCGTGCGATAAACGAACATCAGAAAGCGGTAAATAAAATAATTTTATTTACTATTAATTGGATATGGAGATTTAAGCCGTGACTGCGGCGTGGGGAGTTGTGATTTTGTTAACATTTTAAAAACATCATGAGCGCCCGGTCTGACGTTGCCCCTGGGCCGGAGGAAACCGGCGCTTGTCAAACCGCGCTCGCCGCCTAAAAACAGGAAGCGAGCGCAAGCCTCGGCGCTATTGGCTCACGGCGCCGTTTGCGCGGCCGCGAGGTATTTCGCCATTTCCGCCGTCGGCACCATGCCGCCGCCGGTCGCCCATACCAGATGCGTCGCCTGGGCCAGGTGCTCGGCGCTCACGCCCTGCTCGCTGAGCTGCCGCGCATGAGCGGCAACGCGCCACGGCCCGGGCATGCCGGCCAGGGCGGAGGGTTCCAGCTGGATATGCTCGTGCCTGTCCAACAACCCGAGCAACGCGAACATCTCTTCGTCGCTCAGGGTGTAAAACGCGCTCAGCAGGCGCTCCATCGCCCGGCCGACAAAACCGGAGGCGCGCCCCACCGCCAGTCCGTCCGCCGCCGTGCGGTTGTCGATGCCGAGATCTTGCACCGCAATGCCGTCATGCAACCCGCTGTAGACGCCGAGCAGCATGCAAGGAGAATGGGTCGGTTCGGCGAAAATGCAGTGAACATGATCGCCGAACGCCAGCTTGAGGCCAAAGGCGACTCCGCCCGGCCCGCCGCCGACGCCGCACGGCAGATAAACGAACAGCGGATGCTGCGCGTCCACCACGATACCCTGTTCGGCAAACTGCCGCTTCAGGCGGCCGCCAGCCACCGCGTAGCCGAGGAACAGGGTTTGCGAGTTTTCATCATCGATAAAGAAGCAACTCGGATCGTCCGCCGCCTGTTTGCGCCCTTGTTCGACCGCCACGCCGTAATCGTCGGCGTATTCCACCACCGTCACGCCATTGTCGCGCAGCTTCTGTTTTTTCCACGCCCGCGCGTCCGCCGACATGTGCACGCTGACGTCAAACCCCAACCGGGCGCTGATGATGCCGATGGATAATCCCAGATTGCCGGTCGATCCGACGGCGATGCGGTACTGGCTGAAGAATTGACGGAACTCGTCGGAAAACAGCCGGGCGTAGTCGTCGCCGATTTGCAGCAGCCCCGCCTCCAGCGCCAGTTTCTCCGCATGCGTCAGCACCTCATAGATGCCGCCGCGCGCCTTGATTGAGCCGGAAATCGGCAGATGGCTGTCCTTTTTCAACAGCAGGCGCCCGCCCAACGTCTGCCCATAGCGCCGATCCAACGCGAGCTGCATGGCCGGGATCGCCACCAGCTCGGATTCGATGATCCCCTTTGTCGGTTGGGTTTCCGGGAAGGCCGCGGCAAGATAAGGCGCGAAACGCGCCAGGCGCTGCTCCGCGTCAGCGACGTCGGCGGCGGTCAACCCGACGTGGGGCAACCCTGCGGCCAGCGTTGTCGCGCGCGGATTGAACCAGGTGATCGGCTCTAGCGCAACCATGCGTTGCAACAGCGGATGCTGGGCGACCCACGATAGGATCTGTGATTTCTGCATAAGTGTCCCTGACTGATGTTGGCGTTGCCGTCACCTTGCCGCGAACGCCGGCGGCTGACAAATGATAAATTCTGAGCTTGAGGTGCACTAGATTGATGCAAGCGCGACGTTAGCCGGCCGTCACGCCAAACAGCAGGCCGACGCCGGAAGAAACCGCCATCGCCAGTGCGCTCCAGACGAGGATGCGCGCCACGCCCGGCAAGATCGGCGCCCCGCCGGTTTTCGCGGCGATGCCGCCGAGAACGCCGAGGGAAATCAGCGCCGACGCCACCAGCGCCGGCCGCGTCCAGGCGACCGGTACCCACATCGCCACCAGCAGCGGCAACAGCGCGCCGAGGGAGAAACTCAGGGCCGACGCCAACGCAGCCTGCAGCGGCCGGGCGCGGGTGGCGGAGGAAATACCCAGTTCGTCGCGCGCGTGCGCCTCCAGCGCATCATGCGCCATCAGCTTTTCCGCCACCTGCCGGGCCAGCGCCGGATCCAGACCGCGATGCACGTAGATTGACGTCAGTTCGCGAAACTCCCCCGGGTAGTCTTCAAGCAGCTCCGCCTGCTCTTCCGCCAGCGCGGCCTTTTCGGTATCCGCCTGCGACGAGACCGACACATACTCGCCGGTGGCCATCGACATCGCGCCCGCCACCCACCCGGCGACGCCGGCGATCATCAGCGTGGAATGCGAGGCGCTGGCCGCCGCGACGCCCAGCAGCAGGCTGGCCGTTGAGACGATGCCGTCGTTGGCGCCGAGCACCGCCGCCCGCAGCCAGCCGATGCGTTCAATACTGTGCCGCTCTCGATGCATCCTTTCTCTCCCACGTTCTCTTTCCGCTAGTCCCGCGCCGCCGCTTCCAGGCCGGCGATGTCGATTTTGCCCATCAGCAGCATCGCTTCCGTGACCCGCCGCACGCGCGCGGCGTCGGGGTCGTTCATCAGCTCGGTCAGGCGCCGCGGCACAATTTGCCAGCACAGCCCCCAGCGATCGCGCAGCCAGCCGCACTGCTCCGCCTCGCCGCCCTCGCTCAACGCATCCCACAGCCGGTCAACCTCCGCCTGATCGTCGCATTCCACCATCACGGAAAAGCTGTGATTGAACGGATCCAACGGCCCGGCCTCGATCGCCGCATAGCGCTGGTCACCCAGAGTGAAGGCGGCCAGCTTCACGCTGCCGGCCGGGCCGCTCGGCGTATCCGCCGGCAGATCGGAAAACCAGTTCACGGACGAACCGGGGATCAGCGCGACGTAGCAATTCAGCGCCGCCTCCATGTCTTTTTCAAACCACAGATGTTGCGTAATTCTGGCCATCGGCGCCTCCTTCAGGCATCGAGGATCGGCGCGAACCCGCCAAAGATCATGCGTTTGCCGTCAAACGGCATCTCGCCCAGCGCCTTCATGCGCGGATCGTTCATCATTTTCTCATTGGCGGCGTCGCGCACCGCCTTGGAGGGGTACTCTATCCAGCTGAACACCACCACTTCGCCCTCCTGCGCCTTTACCGCGCCGCGAAAGTCGGTGAGTTTGCCGTCGGGCACGTCATCGCCCCAACACTCCACGATGCGCGTGGCGCCAAACTCTTTGAACAGCGGCGCTGCCGCCGCCGCCAACCGGTGATAAGCCTCCTTATTGGCGGCCGGCACCGCCACCACAAACCCGTCTACGTATTTCATTCTGGCATCCTCTTGTCTGATTAAGGACAGTCGGTTCGGCGCAGGCGGAAATGCCCGCGTCTCTTACCAGTTTAGACCGCAGGCACGCAGCGCGGATCGGAAGTTCAGCGGCCAGGATCGTTCGGCGGGTAAGATTCCGGCGTGGCGACCCGGTTACGGCCGGCATTTTTCGCTTTGTATACCGCCAGATCCGCTAGTTTGAGCAGGTCGGCCAGGCTATGGCCGGAACCGCCCGGGCAGGTCACCATGCCGATGCTGACGGTGATCTGCAGCGGATGGCCGGCCGGCATGGTGATCGATTCCGCCTCAATGCGTTGCCGCAGCCGTTCGGCCAGCTGCAACCCCTGCTGCGGCTGGCCGAGCGTCGAGACGATGGCGAACTCTTCGCCGCCCATGCGGCCGAACAGATCGTTGACGTTCAGATCGGCGGCGATCGCACGGGTAAACGCCATCAGCGCCTGATCGCCACCGGCGTGGCCGAAACGGTCATTGATCGATTTGAAATAGTCGATGTCGAGCATCATGACGCACACCAGCTCGCCTTTCTGATCGATCACCCGCTCGCCGCGCTGCATAAACGCATTGCGCGTCAGCACGTGGGTCAACGCATCGTGATTCGCCACGTGCTCCAGCGTGCGTAACAACGCGTTGCGCGCATAGTTCATGCTGGCGACGGCGATCGGCCCCAACGCCAGCAGCGCGATGCCCAGGCGCATGGATACCGCGTTCTGCAGCACCTTCATGTCGAGCGTGGTGCTAAGCAACCCGAAATCGATCGCCAGATGGCACCACAGCACGTAAACCAGCACCGCGATCATGGTGCAGAACAGTGAGAAGGACATCGCCAGCCACAGCAGCACCGGCATGGGAAAGATCACCGCGCCGGGGCCGCCAATCAGCACGCTGCACACCGCCGCCAACACCAGCAGTGCCAACACGGCCAGTTTTCGCCCCGCAATTGGCCACTGGCTGCGCTGCGAGAGCATACTGCAGGCCGCGCGCAGCCGATGCCGCCAATCGACGGGAAACGCCAGAATGAATGGCATCAGCGTGACGTAGTTGGTGAATTCAGACGAGAACCATAGCACCAGCGAGGTCAGATAGGGTCGGCCGAACAGCCACTGCGAGGCCGCCGCGCCCACAACGCCGGTAACGGCGGCAGCGGCCAGGCAGATACCGAACAAATACATGCTGGAAGCGCCACGCTGCAGCGTGCGCGCCGGCGGCGGCAGGCGCATGAACAACAGATACCCTACCACCACGCCGGCCAGATTGGCGGCGTTCAACAACAGCGCCTTTTCCAGCGAGCTGCCGGTCAGCAGATCCGCCGCCAGATACCCCAACACCGCCATGCCCCAATCGGCGCGCGTGGCCCACCGTGAGCGGCGCACCAAAACGGCCAGCAGCACGGCGTTAGCCGGCCAGAATATCGCCAGAAAACTGCCGGGCCGGCTCACGATGCCCAGCAGACACAGCGCGAACACCAGCAAAAAAAAGCTGAGCGCGGGCCAGATTTTCCGGGTATCGGACAACGAGGTGGTTTGCATCTTGGATCCAGAGACTTCCGCTAGCGTAAGGTGACAGTCTTTGCGTGTCACAACCGTCGACGATGAGGAGAAGATAAACGGCCGACCCGCCTATTATTGCCAGTTTTTCCTGCCCGGACACCTGTTTATTCATCAAGGGAAAATATATTTGTGTATCAATATATTGACAGGAATCACCCTTCCGACGAACAAACTGCCGCGTCCCTCCCGTCACTGCGATCGTTATTGCCATCCATCCGAATTTTTACCGGCAAAATCGCCGTCTTTTTCCCTAATGACAAAATTAAATCGTGCAATGAAGGGATACCGGTATTCCTCTCTATTCAAAACCTATAAATGATAATTATAATGATAATTGTTACTATTTATTATTTTTTCATGGAATTATATGCACCAGTCAGTTCTTCGCCGCCCCAACAAAAACAAAAAAAATCACGTTTTCCGCACGCTGCCCCTGATCGCCGGCCTGTTTCCCGCCCTGACGATCGCCGCCGCGCCCGACGCAAAAAAGGAAGACGCCATCACTGTGACCGCCACCGCCCTGCCTGCCGGCAGCTATAGCGCCGATACCGCCTCAACCGGCAGCAAAACCGCCACGCCAATCGGTGAACTGCCGCAATCGGTCAGCGTCGTCACCTCACAGGTGATTGACGACTTCCAGGTCAAAAGCGTCAATGACGCGATGAAGTTCGTCAGCGGCGTCACCCAGGGCAACACGCTCGGCGGCACGGAGGATGGCTTCGTCAAACGCGGGTTCGGGGTTAACTCCGACGGCTCGGTCTTCATCGACGGCGTGCGCAGCAACCAAGGGCTGAGCATGGACGCCACCACCGATCGCGTCGAGGTCCTGAAAGGTTCCGCGTCGCTGCTGTATGGCATCCTCAGCCCCGGCGGCGTCATCAATCTGATCAGCAAAAAACCGCAGTATGACTGGAACACCCGCATCAGCGGCGCCACCAACAGTTTTGGCGGCGGCAGCGGCAGCGTCGATGTGACCGGCCCGCTGGGCGGCGGCTTCGCCTTTCGCCTGATCGCCGAACGCCAGCACGCAGATTACTGGCGCAATTTCGGCAGCGACGAACACACGCTGATCGCCCCCTCGCTCAGTTGGTTCGGCGACCAGGCTTCCTTTAACATCGCCTACAGCGAATACAAGTACGACATTCCTTACGATCGCGGCACCGCATTTATCGACGGCAAACCGGTCGATGTGCCCTATAACCGCCGCTTGGATGACTACGCGAACCATGCCTGGGGCAAGAACAAACGTCTGAACGCCCATTATGAGTACGCGCTCGATCCGATCTGGACGACCCGCTTCAACTACGCCTGGCTGCAACGCCGTTACGACAGCAACGAAGTGCGCGCCACCGCGGTCGACACCACGACCGGCATCGTCTCGCGCCGCGCCGACGCCAACCGCGGTTTCAATCATCAAACCCACTATTACTCCTGGGATCTGACCGGTTCGCCGCAGCTGTTCGGCATGCAGCACGATCTGCTGCTGGGTGTGGACTACGAGAAAAATCAGACCTACAAGGCCTATTCCTACCGCGGCAAGGTCTCGAAGACCTTCAACATGTACGACCCGGTGTATGGCGAAACGCCGATCACCGACAGCACCACCTACAGCGACGCGTCAAGCAACCTGCGCGCCACGCTGTTCAGCCGTTCGCTGTACGCCAAGGACAGCATTCATCTTACCGATCAATGGATCGCGGTGCTGGGCGCGCGCTATCAGTTGTATTACCAGAACAACAGCAACGGTTTCCAGAAACCAAAAAATACGCTCAATGACAAAGACGACCAGTTTTTGCCGCAGGCGGGGTTGGTGTATAAGCTGACGCCGAGCCTGTCGCTGTACGGCAATTACAGCCGTTCGTTCACGCCGTCCACCGCCATCGACGACAATGGCAACGTCGCCACGCCGGAAACCGGCACCACCTATGAGGTGGGCGGAAAATGGCAGATCACCCCGGCGTTTGACGCCACGCTGGCGCTCTATCGCATTGATGAAAGCAACATGTCGATCTTTATCAACGGCGTGACCCGCAGTATCCCCAAAGCGCGCTCCACCGGTGCTGAACTGGAGTTGAACGGCGAAGTGGCGCCCAACTGGGATCTTACCGCCAACTACAGCTACGACAAAACCGAGATCGTCGAAGACAACCTCAATCCGGCCAACGTCGGCAACCGGCTGGTCAACGCCCCGACCAACATGGGCGGCCTGTATCTCAGCCACCGCATGACGCTGCCGGTGGTGCCCGGCGAGGTGCGCGTGGGCGGCGGTGCGCGCTACGTCGGTCGCCGAGCCGGCGATCCGGAGAACAGTTTCACCATGCCGGCCTATACCGTGGCGGATGCCTTTGTCGCCTGGGACAGCAAGCTGCTTGGGAAACATACCCAGCTGAAACTGAATGTGAAAAACCTGTTCAACCGCGAGTACTATGCCTCCAGCGCCGGTAATTTACGCGTGATTGAGGGTGAACCGCGCAGCCTAAGCCTGCAGGCGACGGTCGATTTCTAACCTGTCATGCCTTGGGCGCCGTTTGGCGCCCGTTTTCTTTGCGCCGGCCGCGGCACATCACATCGGCGAGAAAATCCAGCAACGCGCGGTTGAACAGCGCGGGCCGCTGCAGCGGCGCGAAATGGCTGACGCCCGGCAGCGTCGTCAAACGGGCGCCGGGAATGCTGCGGCTAAGATAGGCGGCATGTTCGGCGCGGATAAATTCATCGTGTTCGCTGTGAACGATCGTCACCGGCACGCGAATGGCCGCCAAATCCTGTGCGCGGTAGTCCGGCTGGCTGCTCATCATCAGGCTCACGGCGGCGACGAACGCCTCGAAATCGTCCGGCGTCGGCGACAAGGCGGCATAGTCCTGCGCATGGCGCGCAAAACAGCGCTCGACGATCGGGCTGGGCGCCAACGGTTTAACGCCGCTGGCGTCCATATTGCAGCCGAAGAAAAAAACGCCGTCCACCTGCCCGGGCGCCTGATGGGCGGCGATGAGCGCGACGCAAGCGCCGTCGCTCCAGCCCGCCAGCGCGGCGTGGGGTATTTGCAGCGCCGCCATCACCGCCAACAGATCATCGGCCATCCGATCGTAACGATACGGCCGGGCGTCGCGCGTGCTGCGCCCGTGCCCGCGGCTATCGATGAGCAACACCCCGTACCCGGCGGCCCGCAATGCCGGCAGCTGATACCCCCAGTTGCCGCTGTGGCCCAGGCCGCCGTGCAACAGGATCACCGCCGGTCCGTCGCCATAGGCGGCATACCAAATACGCGCGCCGTCGTGGTCAATATAACCCTGCCGGGCTCCCGGCGGTAAGGGCGGCGCCCCTAACGCGGCAAAGCGCGTCAAATCGTCGTCGATGTGCATCTTTCCCCCCTCGTTCGCCGGCGCGGTGCGGCGAAACGGCATCCAAGGAGTATAGATCGCACTGGCGGGCGGTAGCGTTCGCTTTCCCGACATATACTTAAAGGAGGAATCGCAATGGAGGACGGAGAGATGAAAAAGATAACGCTGGTGCTTTTGACGTTGTTGCTGAGCGGCTGTATCGGCGGCGGCGGCGGCCCGTCGAATGCGCCGCCGGCGTCGCCGAATGAGCCCTACACCTGCAGCAACTCCGGCGCCAACAGCGACTGTTCGCAGTCCGTGGAGCCATCGATGTACTAGCCGCGTTCGGCGGGCCGTTGATGAACGACCCGCCGCCTCATGGCAGAACTAGGAAGAGTGTTCCTCTTCGTTAGCCTGATATCGTGTCGCCTGCTGCTTCATGAACACCACCTCCTGCGGGCTGGACAGGCTCACTTCCTGAGCGCGCAACAGCTTGAGGATGTTAAACAGCAGTTCACTTTTGGTGGCGCCGACCATGCGCGGGCTCGGCACATAGCCAGTCACGCTCAGGATAATGCCGTCCGGCCCCAACTGGCTGAAGCGCACGTAAGGTGCCGGCGTCTCCAGAATGGTTTCGTACTCGTTATAAGCGCTCAGCAGGATATTGCGCACCTGCTCCGGATCGATCGAGGTCGGGAACGTCAGCGCAATGGTCACCACGCCTTGCGCGTTGCCCATGGTGGCGTTACGTACGTTCTGTGAGATCAGCTGCGAGTTCGGTACGATCATGGTGGATCGGTCGCTGAGCTGAATTTCGGTGGCGCGTACGTTGATGCGCCGCACGTCGCCTTCCACGCCGCCGATGCCGATCATATCCCCGACCTTCACCGGGCGTTCGGTCAGCAGGATCAGGCCGGAAATAAAGTTCTTCACAATCTCCTGCAAACCGAAACCGATACCGACCGACAGGGCGCTGACGATCCACGCCAGGTTGCTCCACTGGATGCCCAGCGCCGCCAGGGTGATCAGAATGACCAGCACATAGCCGATATTGCTGAACAGCGTCACCAGCGAGGCGCGGATGCCGACGTCCGAAATGGTCTTCGGCAGCAGCTCAGAGCCCAGCCAGCGCCGCACCGCGCGCAGGATGTAGATGCCGATCGCCAGGCAGATCACGGCGTTGAGCAGGTTGCCTGGCACGATGTTGAAACGCTGCAAGCCTTCGCCGGTCAGGATCGAGACGATTTTCTCCATCAGCGAGCCCGGCGTGGTGCTGCCGAACGAGCCGTTGAACAACGCGACGATCATCAACAGCAACAGCGAACATTTGGCCAGCGCGGTGGTGATGATCGCCACCTGCTCCAGATGGCGATCCTTGAAGCTGAGCGTTTTCTTCAGCATCTTGCCGCTGACGGTCTGCGGCGAAAACAGTGCGGCGCACAGGTCAGTGGCGAACAGCACCATGAAGTAGAACGCCATCAGCACCAGCACCACCCAGATGAGCTGGTAGGTCAGGAAGCGGGCAAAAGCGATATAGCCCACGAGCAGTGAAAGCAGGATCACCACCGAACACACCAGGGTGACGATATGCACCAGCCCGCCGACCAGCGTGCGTTTTTCCAGGTGCGCGCCCTGCTGCTCCAGACGGCGACGAATGCGCTGGCCGCGCAGCGGCGCCGCCAGCAGCACCATGCCGATCAACCCCGCCACCAGGCCGTTGCCGAAGATGGTGGTGGCCAATGAGGCGCTGACGACGTTGTTGATCAGCTCCACGGTGCCGAACGCCAGCGCCAGACCGGCCAGCAGCGGCGAGAAGTAACGCAGCCCGGCGGCCACTTCATTGTCCAGCGAAGCCAAACGCCACGACGGACGATTCAGCGACAGCGCCGCACGCCCCAGCCCGGCGATCAGCGCGCAGAAAATCCCCAGACGGTTAAAGCCTTCGGCGAAGTCTTCCAGCATCACCGGCAGCGGCTGCACGCGGATAAAGACGTAATACAGCAGGTTCAGCGCAATCGAGGTGGTGATCACCGTCACTGCCACGGTGATGATCGCCATAAAGCTGCGGCGCAAGCGCCCGTCCGGCAGGAAACGAATGCTGACCCAGGCGAGGAAACGCTCGGACAAATAGCGCCCCCAGGACCAGACGATCACCGCCAGCGCCAGCAACGCCAGCGTGCCGTACCGCCATTCGTCCTGCCAACTGGCGTCCCAGGCCGCTTTCATCTCGGCGTTGAACTGGTCCAGCCGCTGCACGTCATCCGCTGACGGCTGCACGACCGGCGTCCAGAATTTGACGCCCAAAATGCTGCCGGTGTTCAGCGCCAGCTGGGTTTTGAACGCCACCCGACGCAGATCGCTGATCTGCTGGCCAAGGTCGAAGGCGCTGGTCTTGATGGCCTGCGCGCGTTTTACCGCATCGTCCAACTGCTTCTTGCTGCTGTTCAGCGCATTGCGCTGCTGGGCGACGGCGGGAGTTTCCGGCAGCGCGCCGGCCGCCGGGGCCGGCCCCAGCACGTCCAGCTGCGCCTGCAGTTTTTCCTGCACCGGCTGCAGATCGGCGGACAATTTATCCATGCTGGCGACCAGATCGTCCGTCGCCAACCGCAGCTTGCTGAGCTGGGTGTCGGTCGTCGCTTTGGAAACCAGCTGCTTCATGCTGTCCAACTGCTTTTGCGCGGCTTTCAACTGCGTAGCGGGATCGGGCGCGCTTTCGGCGGCGGGATCATCCTGGGTGGCGGCGACGGCGGCGAACGGCGTCAGTTGCATACCCAACAGCAATAATAACAACAGCAGGAACGGGCGAGGCTTTAACATAAATTCAGTGCTCAGCATCATTATCTGATAGACAGACGAACAGGCGGCGGATGAACCGTCGCTTAACCATAAACGCTAATTATAATAGCTGCTTAATGTCGGCCGAAATACAGTAATTATTCCCATTGTGTGCCACGCGCCCGCGCTCGCCTTAGCTTGCTGATTATTCGGGCGCTTTTACACTGGCGATACGGCATGAAGCGCTCTATAATCCAGCCACCGATTAACCTGCAACCAATAAAAGGAGACTTACTATGCTGACGTGTGAATTGGTTTTTCACTCACACTTCTTTGGTAATCGTCGCCGCTCAAGCATTACCGGTATCGCGCTGCGATAACCCAGCTTGAGCGAAGCTTACTAAAATCCAGGATCTTCCCTCCGGCTTACCGGGTTATCGTCAGCAATGTTTGACGATAGGCATTGTTATGCCTGTAACTCTTGAGTAAGCAATGAGCACATTACTGTCTGCACAATCTGTCGGTTACGACAACGCGTTCGGCGTCCTGCTGAGCGAGATTTCCTTCAGCCTGAAAAAAGGCGACCGCATCGGTTTGATCGGCGATAACGGCTGCGGCAAAAGCACCCTGCTGCAAATTCTCAGCGGCGACCTGCCTGCGCACACCGGAACGGTGACATTGTCACATCAATGTCTGATGGCGCGCATCGAGCAGCACCTGCCGCCGGAACTGCACACCAGCACCCTGCTGGATGCGGTTCTGGCGCGGCTGCCTGCGGGCCAACACCTCAGCGAACGCTGGCGCTGCGAAGCGTTACTGGCCGAGCTGGGGTTTGAACCGGCGAGCTGGATGCTGACCGCCGGCACCCTCAGCGGCGGCCAGCATACGCGGCTGCTGTTGGCGCGCGCGCTGATCCGCCAGCCCGATCTGCTGCTGCTCGACGAACCCAGCAACCACCTGGACCTGCCCACGCTGCTGTGGCTGGAACAGTTCTTGCGTAACTGGACCGGCAGCTTCGTGCTGGTGTCGCACGATCGCTACCTGCTCGACCAGGTAACCAACTGCACCTGGATCCTGCGCGACAAAACGCTGCAGTTCTTCCGTTTGCCCTGCTCTGCGGCGCGCACCGCGCTGGCGGAACAGGACGCCGCGGACGAACAGCGGCGCCACGCCGAGCAAAAGGAAATCGACCGGGTGGAAAAAAGCGCCAAGCGCCTGGCGACCTGGGGCAAGGTCTACGACAACGAAGATCTGGCGCGCAAGGCCAAGCAAATGGAGAAGCGTGTCGATCGGTTGAAGGAAGAACAGACCACCCTGACCGCCGGCAGTCCATGGCGGCTGCGGCTGCAGGGAGAAGCGCTGGACGCCGATCGCCTGCTGGCGTTGCCGCACTGGGCGGTGCGCCCGGCACCGGATGCGCCGGTGCTGTTCAGCCTGGAACATCTGCGCGTGAAAAGCGGCGATCGCATCGCCATCGTCGGGCGCAACGGCTGCGGAAAATCGTCGCTGTTGCGCCTGCTGTGGCGCGAGTATCAGCAACAAACGCAGCGCCCGGCGCTGTTCCATCCGCGCGTGCGCATCGGCTATTACGATCAGAGCCTGCAACAGCTACGCGATGAAGACACGTTGAGCGAAGCGCTGGCGCAGTTTGCGCCGCTGACCGAGGAACAGCGGAAAATGGCGCTGATCGGCGCCGGTTTCCCTTACCTGCGCCACCATCAGCAGATCCGTTCGCTGAGCGGCGGCGAGCGTTCGCGGCTGCTGTTCGTCGGCCTGACGCTGGCCAACCATTCGCTGCTGCTGCTGGACGAGCCCACCAACCACCTGGACATGGCAGGCAAAGAAGAGCTGGCGGAAACGCTGCGCCAGTTCGCCGGCGCCGTCATGTTGGTCACCCATGACCGGATGCTGATCGAACAGAGCTGCAACCGCTTTTGGCTGATCGACCAGCAAAAACTGGAGGAGTGGCACGATCTGGCGCCGGTGTATCAGCGCCTGGCGGGCGAAGCGCCGGCGCTGCCGACGGCAGGCAAGGCCGATGCAGACGCCCCGACGCCGGACGAGCGCTTGGAAGGCGAAGAAGCGCTGTTGACCGCCCTGTTTGCCCTCGAAAGCAAACTGGAGGACGACCTGGCGCGCAAGCCGAAGCACCAGAAACCGGAGCTTCAGGCGCGCTGGCGCCGCGAGATTGCCGACATCACCGCCCGGTTGAATCTGGGCTAACCTTGACAGGCCGCCATCCGGCGGCCTGTTTTTTGACGGAGTGCGACATGGCATTTTCCCTTGAGCAGGCCTCACTCGCGCAGCGGCCGCTGCTGGCGGCCATGCTGTCCGATTGCCTTCGCGAGCTGGGCGTCGATGGCGATTACCCCTATTTGTCGCTCTACTGGCGCGAGGCCGGCCGCTACCCTTATTTGATGTTGAGCGATCGGCAAACCGCCGGGTTCGCGTTGGTCAGGCGTATCGATAGCGCCACCGTCGAAATGGCGGAGTTCTACATCAAGCCCGAATGGCGACGCAACGGGATGGGGCAACGGGCTGCCCGCGCCTTGTTCGCGCAGCATCCTGGCGGTTGGTCGCTGTCGGTCAGCCAGGATAATCCGCGCGGGCTGGCGTTTTGGCGGACGGTAGTACCGACCGGGGTCATGACTCAACCACTTTCGGCCCCCGACGCCATAATGCAGCTGCGCTTTTCATCCCCGCCGCCCTGAGCGACACATTACTTTCATCCTTTTATGGCAGGGTAAACCGATTCGTTCTTTGCTATCGAGCCTGCCATGACTTCACTTTCCCCACGGGACATCGAGGCGCGCTACCGCTTTGCGCGCGAGATCGCCCGCGCCGCCGCCGATCTCGCTTTCAGCTTTTATCAAAGGCGGCAAACCCTGGCGGTTGACTTTAAACAGGGGCTGCAGGACGTGGTCAGCGAAGCTGACCGCCGCGTCGAAGCGCTGATCCGCCGCATGATTAACCGGCGGTTTCCCCTGGATGGGTTTCTCGGCGAAGAGAGCGGCGGCACCAACGATAGCGCGGCCTGCCTTTGGGTCGTCGATCCGATCGACGGCACCGCCTGCTTCCTGAACGGGCTGCATACCTGGTGTATCGCGATAAGCGTGGTGATCGACGGTGAGCCGACGATCGGCGTGGTTTACGATCCTAATCACCGCGAGATGTTCCGCGCCTGCCGCGGCCAAGGCGCTTTCCTCAACGGGGAACCGATCGGCGTGCATGCCGGGCGCAGCGTCGCGGAGGGCGTGATGGGCGTCGGGATATCACCTCGCGCCTCGGCGGCGGAATTCAGCGGTTTTCTCTGTCGCCTGCTGCAGGCGGGCGGCATGTTCGTGCGCAGCGGCTCCGGCGCGTTGATGACCGCCCAGGTGGCCGCCGGTCGGCTGCTGGGCTATTACGAACCGCACATGAATGCCTGGGACAGCCTGCCTGGGCTGGTGCTGACGCGCGAAGCCGGCGGCGTGGCGAATGACTTTATGCATCACAACGGGCTGCGGCGCGGCAACCCGCTGCTGCTGGCCAACGCGGCGCTCTATCCGCAATTGGCCGAGCTGATTCAAACGCCGGGCTTGATCGGCTCGACGTGCCCTATCGCGCGTGAGATGGCCGGATAAAGCGCGCGCAGCCGCCGCTCGACCCGATCGACCGCATCGTGCGCGGCGGCGATGGTTACCGCCGGCGACACCCGGCAGTGGAAGTTGACGATGATGCCGCCGTCGGTTCTGCGCGCCCGGATGTTGTGCACGTCTTGCACCTTATCCCCCTGCTCCAGCGCCGACTGCAAAATCAGCCGGATATCGGCCAGCTCGGCGGCGGAAACATCCTCGCTGGCCAGCCAGTGCGGCGTCTGCGGCTCCAGATGTGTCTCTATCTCGGTGTCCTCGCCGATCGCCTGACGCAGGATCCCTTCTATCTCCGTGGCGATATCATGCGCCTGCGCCACGCTGGCGTTGGCCGGCACCGCCAGATCCATGCCGATCGCCATGTGCGTCGGCAACTGCTGCAAAGTGACGTTCTGCACCTGCGCGCCGTGATTGGCGGCGATCGCCCGAATGCGCGTCGCCATGTCTTCGTCGCTGCGGGTCTGCGGCACCGCGATGACGGTAAACTCCGCCTTGGCATACTGCTGCCGCAGCCGTTCGACGATTTCTCGCTTCAACGCATCGATGCGCTCCAGCGGCAAGGTGCGGCACACCGCCACCGTGATCTCGACAAACAGTACGGCGCCGGCGTTGCGAATACGCACGCTGTCGCAGGCCAGCACCGCCGGGAAGCTGTCCAGCGTGGCGCGAATCGCCTCGGTGGCCCCGGCGGGCGCGGCATCCATCAGCGAGTCGAAGGAACGTTTACCCAGTTTGATTGCCGCGACAAAGATAAAACCGGCGACGATCAGCGCGGCGATGGCGTCCGCACGGCCAAAGCCCAGCAGCACAAACACCATGCCCAGCAGCACCACGCCGGACGAAAGCATGTCGGAGAAGAAATGCAGCGCATCCGCCTCCAGCGCCGCGCTGTCGGTCGCCTTGGCGACGCGGCTGAGCGCCCGCACGCGGAAAAAATCGACGCAGATGGAAATCAGCAGCACCGCGATCACCGCCGGCGCCGCGACTATCTCATGCGGTTGCCCGAGCAGGCTGCTGCCCGCCTCGTAGACGATCCAACCGGCGGCGCCGAGCAACAGCAACACCTCGAACAGCGCCGCCAGGTTTTCCACCTTGCCGTGGCCGAAGTGGTGATCGTCATCGGCGGGTTTATCGCTGATGCGCACCGCCAGCCAGGTGATGCTGGTGGCGATAAAATCGGTGAAAGAGTGGATCCCTTCGGATATCAGGCCAATACTGCCGGTAAAAATGCCGGCGACGAATTTGCCCGTGGCCAGTAACCCGCTGGCGATCATCGAGTTTCTGGCCACGGCCTGTTTTTCATTTTGCATTATGCTGCTCACATTCGGACGGTGATTTATTTTTTTACTTTAGAGGATAATTGCCAGACAAAGGCGATCAGCAGCATACTGCCAGAGAAAGTCAGCATGAGGCTAGTAAGAAAATTGGATTTTCCGGTGGAATAAAAATAAATCTCATTCACCCCCACCGAAATCATTAAAATGGCGTAGAGCAATCCCAGAATAAGAATCGTCATTATTATCAACTCCCGTATCAGGCCGCGCGTTCAGCGCGCCGCTAAATCCTCCCCATAATAAATAGCGGTTACGGGGAGGATGCATCTAGGCGGATCTTTAGCGTTCATCAATCATCCCATTTGGTGCTCATATAGGCCGCCAACAGGCCCAGTGAGCTGATCATTGCCAGGAATCCCATAAAAATAGTCATGTTTCCCATTGTTTTGTCCTCAGGTTAAATGTTATCGATAAAATCCCCTTGCGTTAAATATCGGGGTTGGTCGGTGTCCATGGTTTTTTAACGTCCTCCTCTTTTTTGCAACATTCCCGCTCTTTCAAGCGCGGGACCCGTTTAAATTCCCAGGACGTGCTGGGCAATTTTGAAATAGATAATCAGGCCGGTGCCGTCGATAAAGGTGGCGATAAACGGCGCCGACACCACCGCCGGATCGATACCGAGCCGTTTCAGCAGCATCGGGATGATCGACGAAACAATGGCGCTCCATACGGTGATCGCCACCAGCGACAGGCTGACCACCAGCGTCACCTCCATGCCGACGCCCATGATCCAGGCGCGCACCCAGGCCGCCAGACCAATGGTGACGGCGATCAGCAGCGAGGTCGTGACCTCTTTGCGGATCACCGCGCCCAGATTGCGCAGGCTGACCTCGCCCAGCGCCATGGCGCGCACCAGCGTCGAGGTGATCTGGGTGCCGCTGTTGCCGCCGGTGCCGATCAGCAGCGGGATGAAGAACGCCAGCGCAATCGCCGCTTCGAGCTGATCTTCAAACGCTTTCAGCACGTTGCCGGTGTAAGCTTCGGCCACGAACAGCATCAGCAGCCACACCGAGCGTTTGCGCCACAGCGCCCACGGGCTGGTCTCCAGATAAGGCTTGTCCAGCGGCAGGCTCGCGCCCTGACGCTGCGCGTCTTCGGTGTTTTCATCTTCGACCAGCCGAGCGATCTCGCGCTCGCCCAGCACGCCGACCAGCGTGTTGTTCGCCACGACCGGCACCACGTCCAAACCGCCTTTGCCCAGCAGATGCGCCACGTCGTTGCGATCGTCGTCGGGTGAAACCTGGAAATAACTGTAATCCATCATTACGCCGACCGCTTTATCCTGTTCTTCGCACTGCAGCAGTTTTTTCACCGACAGCGTGCCGCGCAAATGATAATCGTCCGCGGTAATAAAGACCCGGGTGGGAATTTCGTCCGTTTTTAGCTGTGAAAGTAAATATTCCCGGGCATGCGTGACCGTCATCGTCGCGGGAACGGTAATAAAATCGGCGTTCATATAACCGGCGACCGAAGTTTCATCGAGAGTTTCAGTCGCGCGCAGCGCCGGAGAAGAAGAGTATTGATGTGACTTGATCATTTTGTCAGTCCCTATTTCTGTTGTGAACTTCAACAGCGAATCGCATAGGGGCGTAACCACAGAGGGAGTGCAGACTGCCTATCTCCGCGTCCAGGTTTTAGCACTATACAACGTATCCGAATTGTTGCTCGGAAGTTACTTTGGGCTGAACCTTAATCCGATAAAGCCTGTCTTAACCTTGGGCATCTCTCGATGTCGTCAGATCAGTAACCTGTGTTTGTATAGGAGCCTCGCCAAACGAGATACTGCATATAAACTACCGGCGCAGTATAGGCGTTGTTTTATCCGGCGGGAAGAAAAGATTGCCCGTCGTTTATGGAGTATTTAGGATATTTTTATTAAACGCGAATCTATAAAAACGGCTGATATAAATCAGCCGTTTTTTTTATTTATCAGTGCGCGAGAATGTAGACGTTTTTATCGTATAGGGCGCCCTGTCGGGTGAAGTCGATCCCCTTGACGTAGGGTTTGATGAGCGTGGCGTTGGCTTCGTAGTACACCGGCGCGACCGGCGTATCGACGGCCAGCACCGCCTCGGCCTGCTGGAAATACTGCTGCACCTGCTGCGGTGTCGGCGCCGCCGTCGCCTGATGCAGAATGCGATCGTATTCCGGGTTGCGGTATTTGGGGCTGTTCTCACTGCTGTCGGCGCGGAACACATTCAGGAAGGTAGAAGGATCGTCGTAATCCGCCAGCCAGCGGGTAAAGGCTACGCTGTACTGGCCGCGGTTGATATTATCCAGCGTCACTTTGCGCTCCTGGCTTTGCAAGCCGGCCTCCACCCCGAGGTTCTTTTTCCACATGGCGGCGGCGGCGATGACGATCTTCTTGATGGTGGCGTCATTGCTGTACAACACGGTAAAGCGCAGCGGATTCTCGGCGTTGAAACCGGCCTCCGCCAACAACTGTTTCGCCTGGGCGTGGCGTTGTTCCGGCGTCAAACCGGCCGCGGCGCCGGCCTGCAGGCGATATCCGCCCGCCCCCGTTGGGGTAAAGGTCCAGGCCGGCTGCTGGCCGTATCCCAGCACCTTGCCGGCGATGATCTCTTTGTCCAGCGCCAGGTTCAGCGCCTGGCGCACCCGCACGTCGTTAAACGGCGTCTGGCGGTTGTTGAAGGCGAAATAGCTGGTGGAGAGCAGCGGATAGGTCACCAGCTGTTGATCCCCGAGCGTTTTTTTCAGCTGCTGATACAGTTCCGGCGGCGTGGTATAGCCCAACTCCACCTCGCCGGCGCGGAAACGCGCCACCTCCGGGAACCCCTGGATCGGCAGGAAGGTCACCTTGTTGAGCACGGTGTTGGCGTTATCCCAATACAGCGGATTGCGTTCCACCACCACTTTTTCGTTCACCACCCACTCGCTGAGACGAAACGCGCCGTTGCCGACAAAATGCGCCGGTTGAGTCCAGTTTTTGCCGTATTGCTCAACCACCTTGCGGTTGACCGGCAGAACCGGAAAATGCACCAGTTGTTTGAGCAGGTAGGCGTTGGGCTCAGACAGCGTCACCTGCAAGGTGTTCGCGTCCAGCGCTTTAACGCCCAGCTCGCTCGGCGGTTTGCTGCCGGCGTTGATCGCCGCCGCATTCAGCACATAGGCCGAGGCCAGATAGCTGCCGTACGGCGACGCGGTTTTCGGATCGGTGAGGCGCCGCCAGCTGTAAACGAAATCGTCGGCGGTCACCGGATCGCCGTTCGACCATTTGGCCTGCGGCCGCAGATGGAAAATCCAGACGTTGCCCTGGTGCTCCCATTTCTGCGCCAGCGCCGGGATCGCTTCGCCGTCTTTCCCGACGCGCAGCAAACCTTCGAACAAATCGTTGAAGATGTAGAACTCCACATTGCTCTCGGCCAGGTTCGGATCCAGCGTCGCCGGTTCATACCCGTTGGCGCGCACCAATTCCTGTACCGGCGCCAGTTTAGCGCCCGCCGGTACGTCGGCAGCCTGAGCTGCCGTCGCGTTTAAAGCCAGGAGGATTAAACCAGCCAGTTTCTTGCCATTGAATGAATATTTCACGTCGATATCCCTGATGAGTGTTTTATCGCGTTCAATATGCAATGTGGCAGTGGAATAAATTAAATCATTAATCGCTATGAGTCATAACCAAAAGCGGTGTTGAATTTCTTTCATTATCAAAGGAATATCCCTCACCGCGCTTCCCGCTTTCAACACAATGCGCGTTGCCGTCCCCTACTTGATGTTCACGGTCGTGATACCAAACAGCGGCAGGCCTTTAACCGGTTCTGGGCCGGGCTCCCCCCACACCATTAATGATTTACCGCTCGCTTGCGCCTGGATCGCCAGATTCACCAGCAATTTCGGATAGGGTTCATTAGCCGCTACCGATAACGGAAATACGTTTTCGTATAGTCCTCCATCGATCGCCATCTCCACATGCACGCAATCATTAGCTACATCGATAACCACGATCGGATTGGTATAAAACGGTCCATTAGACATAGACACCTCTCTCACTATTTTTTGGTGAATATAATTCTTAATTCGCGTTGGCGGCCCGTGTTATTAATGCCTGTGCGAAACGCTGAAGAACGACATGAAAAGACTGAAGAAAAAGATCGCCAGTGGATAACAAGTCGTCAATATTGAAACAGGTTAATAACCATTACAGATTCGACAAAGAACTGATATAAGTCAAATGCAAACCCGCGTTTACCCGTTACCTCAATGAATATATTAAGAATATTCAAAAAAAAGATAACTACAGTTTAACTTCATAAAAATCAATTAATTAAAAAACACCCTCACTTACCCTATATTAATTAATCGGTTACGAAAAAGGTTAAAATCAAAATAATGGACATGCCAAATAAGTTGCTTTTCAATGTAAAAATAACAGTAGGAAACCCACTTGATATCTCCGTGACACCTAACTACCTTTAAATGGCTTCGAGACTAACACGAGGCCGCCGTTGGTTATCAAACCAATAACTGGCGAATGATTTAATAAGAAATAATTACCAGAAGACAAATCCAAATATATAAACGCGTGCCGAAAGGATAGGATGTAACGGTTTGGTTGCCATACCGTTCTTCTGCCGACGGCAATAACTATTTCCATTCAGATGCAATTACCTGTCTGGTGGCTAACCGGATTCAGCGTGATATGCATTTCAGACTAACTCAGCAAAAATCATAGGGGTTTACATATGCCTTCACTGCAAGATATTACGCCTGAACAGGCTAACGCATTGAATAAACAATCACGTGACGCTTATAACGCGGAAGTGCAGAGCCGTCAGGCGCTGCTCAACCAACATCCGCAATTGAAACCGGCGTTCAACCAGCAAGTGCATCCGCAATCCTTGTGTGGATGCGGGTGCCAACAAAATATCTGCGGCTACTTCAGCTTCCAGGGCTGTGGCTGTGGGTGTGGCTGCGCGCCACATGCGGAGACCGTGCAAATTTCCGCGCAGCCTGCCAATATTGGTCCCAATGCCCCATCAAACGGTACATCGGTGCGTTTTGTCGGCCAGGCCACCGGCACTGGCTCAGACGGTAACATCAACATCCCGACGATTTATTTGCAAGGCACCGTACCCGATGCCGAAAATCTGATCGGCGTTCCGTTAACCCTACAATTGGCCATCAACCCCGGTTCGATCGTCCTGACGCTGCTGGAGAATGGCCGGGTGCTGGCCTCTTTGGTTCATCCGCCGCAGTGGGCGAGCAGCATCAACGGGCAGTTCTTCGGCGTTGGCAACGGTGAGTTTGTGCTGGCGTGACAAGAAGCAAGCCTGACGGGCGGCTGCCTGCGATGGCAGGTGGCCGCTCACTGTGAGGTAACGCGCCCCAATTCTATTCAGACAATCAAAACAGATTATTCCAGCCGAAACTTAACTTATCCTTAGGGCAATTCATTTTGTGAGCGATCGTCAAAAATAATTTAATACGAATCGTTTTCACTATCATTATGGATGTTCTTGGCTAAAATCGGGCTGCTTGCGCTTGCCAGGCGATATTCGTTTTCCTCATTCGAACGCTAAAAAGGATAACTGCATGAAGCTGCGTATTTCATCCCTCGGCCCCGTGGCCCTGCTCGCCTCCTCGATGATGCTGGCCTTCGGCGCTCAGGCGGCTCCCGCCGACCAAGGCATCGTTATTTACAACGCCCAGCACGAAAATCTGGTGAAATCCTGGGTCGACGGTTTTACCAAAGACACCGGCATCAAAGTCACGCTGCGCAACGGCGGCGACAGCGAACTGGGCAATCAGCTGGTGCAGGAAGGCAGCGCCTCGCCTGCCGACGTGTTCCTGACGGAAAACTCCCCGGCGATGGTGTTGGTGGATAACGCCAAGCTGTTCGCCCCGCTCGACGCCGCCACGCTGGCCCAAGTAGAGCCACAATATCGCCCAAGCCACGGCCGCTGGATCGGCATCGCCGCCCGCTCTACCGTATTCGTCTATAACCCGGCCAAACTGACCGACGCGCAGTTGCCGAAGTCGCTGCTGGATTTGGCCAAGCCGGAATGGAAAGGCCGCTGGGCCGCTTCGCCATCGGGCGCCGATTTCCAGGCGATCGTCAGCGCGCTGCTGGCGCTGAAAGGCGAGAAAGCAACGCTGGACTGGCTGAAAGCGATGAAAACCAACTTTACTGCCTATAAAGGCAACAGCACGGTGATGAAAGCGGTCAATGCCGGCCAGATCGACAGCGGCGTGATCTATCATTACTACCCGTTCGTCGACGGCGCTAAAACCGGCGAGAACAGCAAAAACATCAAGCTATATTACTTCAAACATCAGGATCCGGGCGCATTCGTCAGCATCTCCGGCGGCGGCGTGCTGGCTTCCAGCAAGCATCAGCAGCAGGCGCAGGCGTTCATCAAGTGGATCACCGGCAAACAGGGCCAGGAGATCCTGCGCACCAACAACGCCTTCGAATACGCCGTCGGCGTCGGTGCGGCCTCCAACCCGAAACTGGTGCCGCTGAAAGATCTGGACGCACCGAAAGTAGATGCCGCGCAGCTGAACAGTAAAAAAGTGGTCGAACTGATGACCGAAGCCGGCCTGCTGTAAGGCCCGCCGGCAAACCGAGAGTTTTTGATCGTTATGTCAAACCTGAGTACCCACGCCGCGCAGACCGCGCGGCGTTATTCTGTTATCCCCCGTCATCAGCGGCCGGGAGCGATCGTAGTGGCCAGCGCCGTGCTGCTGTCGCTGCTGGCGCTGTTGCCGCTGGGATTCGTTATCGGCGTGGCGTTTGAAACCGGCTGGCAAACGGTCAACGCTCTGGTTTTCCGCCCGCGCGTGGCGGAACTGCTGTTGAACACCCTGCTGTTGGTGGTGCTGACGCTGCCGATCTGCGCCGTGCTGGGCGTAGCCCTGGCCTGGTTGACCGAGCGCACCACGCTGCCGGGCCGCCGTCTCTGGGCGGTACTGGCGACCGCGCCGCTGGCGGTGCCGGCCTTTGTGCAAAGCTATGCCTGGATCAGCCTGGTGCCGTCGATGCACGGCCTGGGCGCCGGGGTCTTCATCTCGGTGCTCGCCTATTTCCCGTTTATTTACCTACCGGCCGCCGCCGTGCTGCGCCGTCTGGATCCCGGTATCGAAGACGTCGCCACCTCGCTCGGTTCCCGGTCGCTGGCGGTCTTTTTCCGCGTGGTGCTGCCGCAGCTGAAGCTGGCGGTCTGGGGCGGTTCCCTGCTGATCGCATTGCACCTGCTGGCGGAGTATGGCCTGTATGCCATGATCCGCTTCGATACCTTCACCACCGCGATCTTCGATCAGTTCCAGTCGACCTTCAACGGCCCGGCGGCCAACATGCTGGCCGGCGTATTGGTATTGTGCTGCCTCGGGTTACTGCTGCTTGAGGCTCTCAGCCGCGGCCGCGCGCGCTATGCCCGCGTCGGTTCCGGCAGCGCCCGCAGCCAAACGCCGCGTCGCCTTTCGCTGCCGCTCGCCGCGCTGGCGCTGCTGCTGCCGATTTCGCTGACCGCGCTGGCGCTGGGCGTGCCTTTCATTACCCTGGCCCGCTGGCTGTGGCTGGGGGGATTCGAGGTGTGGCGCAACGCCGAGCTGTGGCCTGCGCTGTGGCAAACGCTGTCGCTGTCCGCCGTCGGCGCGTTGCTGATCACGCTGTGCGCCATTCCGATGGCCTGGCTGTCGGTGCGCTATCCAGCCCGCCTGTACCGGGTGCTGGAAGGCTGCAACTACGTGACCAGTTCGCTGCCCGGCATCGTGGTGGCGCTGGCGCTGGTGACCATCACCATTCACAGCTTCCAGCCGATTTACCAAACCGAAATCACCCTGCTGCTGGCGTATCTGCTGATGTTTATGCCGCGAGCATTGATCAACCTGCGCGCCGGCATCGCGCAGGCGCCGGTGGAGTTGGAAAACGTGGCGCGCAGCCTGGGCAAATCGCCGGCGCAGGCGCTGTGGAGCACCACGTTGCGGCTGGCGGCACCGGGCGCCGCCGCGGGCGCCGCGCTGGTGTTCCTGGCGATCGCCAATGAATTGACCGCCACGCTGCTGCTGGCGCCGAACGGCACCCGCACGCTGGCCACCGGTTTCTGGGCGCTGACCAGCGAGATAGACTATGTTGCCGCCGCGCCTTATGCGCTGATTATGGTGGCGCTGTCGCTGCCGCTCACCTGGCTTCTTTACTCTCAATCTAAACGTACGGCGGGACTATGAGCACGCTCGAACTGCACGGTATCGGAAAATCTTACAATGCCATCAGGGTGCTGGAACACATCGACCTGCAGGTTGCCGCCGGCAGCCGCACGGCGATCGTCGGCCCTTCCGGCTCCGGCAAAACCACCCTGCTGCGCATCATCGCCGGTTTTGAAATCCCCGACGGCGGACAAATTCTGCTGCAGGGGAAAGCGATGGGCAACGGCGGCGGCTGGGTGCCGGCGCACCTGCGCGGCATCGGCTTCGTCCCGCAGGATGGCGCGCTGTTCCCGCACTTTACCGTCGCCGGCAACATCGGTTTTGGCCTCAAAGGCAGCAAGCGCGAGAAACAGCGTCGCATCGAGGCGCTGATGGAGATGGTGGCGCTGGATCGTCGCCTGGCCGCCCTGTGGCCGCACGAGCTGTCCGGCGGACAGCAACAGCGGGTCGCATTGGCGCGCGCCTTGTCGCAGCAACCGCGGCTGATGTTACTGGATGAGCCGTTCTCGGCGCTGGATACCGGCCTGCGCGCCGCCACCCGCAAAGCGGTGGCCGAACTGTTGACGGAGGCCAAAGTCGCGTCGATCCTGGTCACCCACGATCAGAGCGAGGCGCTGTCGTTCGCCGATCAGGTGGCGGTCATGCGCAACGGTCGGCTGGCGCAGGTGGGCGCGCCGCAGGATCTTTATCTGCGCCCGGTCGATGAACCGACCGCCAGTTTCCTTGGCGAAACGCTGGTGCTGACCGCCGAGCTGGCGCACGGCTGGGCCGACTGCGCATTGGGGCGCATCGCCGTCGACGATCGCCAACGCAGCGGCTCGGCGCGCATCATGCTGCGTCCGGAGCAGATTCAAATCGGTTTGTCCGATCCGGCGCAGCGCGGCCAGGCGGTGATCACCGGCATCGATTTCGCCGGCTTCGTCTCCACCCTCAATCTGCAAATGGCCGCCGACGGCGCGCAGCTCGAGATCAAAACCGTCAGCCGCGAAGGCCTGCGGCCCGGGGCGCAGGTCAGTCTCAACGTGATGGGGCAAGCGCATATTTTCACCGGCTGAGAGTGTGGGGAGCGACCCTTGACGTTCCCCTCGCCACCGCGCATTATCAATGGCATGAATTGCATCGCGCACGCCCTCACCACCACCACCACCGCAACCGCCACGCAATGGCGGGCTGCACGGGTGCGCAACAGCTAACGACGTATCCCCAAGCCCCGCCAGCCATGGCCGGGGTTTTTTATTTCTCCGTGCCCGCCGGCAATTTCATTACGGAGAAGACCTATGCCAACTATCCCCGCACCGCGCAGCGCCCTGCTGGTTATCGACATGCAAGTCGGCCTGTTCGCCTCGCCGGACGATCCGCCGTTCGCCGCCGAAACCCTTCTGGCGAAGACCCATGCGTTGATACGCGCCGCACGCGTGGCGAATGCGCTCGTGGTGTTTATTCGCCACACCGGCCCGGCAGGTTCACCTATCGCCGTAAACAGTCCGCTGTGGCAAGTTCACCCCGATCTCGACACCGATGCGCAAGCCGACTGGTTCATCGATAAAACCCATCCCAGCTGTTTTTACCGGACTGGCCTGGCGGAGCGGCTTAAGCAAGCCGGCATCGGTCGGTTGGTGATTTCGGGAATGAAAACGCAATACTGCGTAGACACCGCGTGTCGGCGCGGCGCGGAGTTGGGATTTGACCTGGTGTTGGCCGCCGATGCCCATAGCTGTTCGGACACGGCGGCGCTCGGCGCCGACGCCATTATCCGTCACCATAACCAGACCCTGTCGGGGCCGTTCGTGACGCTGGCGCTGGCGGAAGAGGTGAAATTCTAAAACACGCGCGATTTGCCTGTCAGGCCGGGCCAACGCCCGGCCTCCTCAGCGGCAAACCTTGTCGCGGCGCGGCTTTTTCGGCGCCAGCAGATACTCCACCACGCTTTCGTCGACGCAGCTGTCGATGCCGTTCAGCGCCAACGTATGTCCGTCGCGTTCGCGGGTGATCAGCGGGCTTTTAAAGGCCGAGGCCATCACCTGGGCATTGCGGTACGGCGTGGTTGGATCGTAGCGCTGGGCGACGAACAGCAGCGGCGGCAGCGCGGCGGACGCCACCGGCATGTGCGGCCGATCTTTGCCGCGGTACGGCCACAGGTCGCACATTTCCAGCGGATACTCGTGCAGCGGCAGATAGTGGGCATATAAAGCGGCGGTATTAATCTCCTGCCGCTGCCTGCGCAACAGCTGCGGATCGGCCGTTGGGTTGGCGACGTCGGCGCAGGTGATGACGTTCAGGGCATCATCGGCATCCGGAGAATAGCTTTCGTCGATCAGATCGGAAACCTGTTGCCCGGCGATGCCGGCATCGAGCTGGCGCAGTACGGTGGCCAGTTCATGCCAGCGCTCCGGCCACAACAGCAGCGAACGCGTCACCGTCAGCACATCGTCGGCGGAGATCTCATAGCCCGCCGCAGTGACGAACGGCTGCTCATGCAGCTTGCGCAGCAAAGCATGATAACGCTGAAGCGCCTGATTGGCGCCGCCGCCAAGCTGGCAGCTGTCGGTTTTTCCGCAATAGGCGGCGAAACGCAGGAAACTTTGCTGGAAGCCTCGCTCCTGATTCATGCGCTGGGTGAAATCGTCCTCCGCCAGATCCACCACCCCGTCCAGCACCAGCGCGCGCGTTTTCTTCGGAAAACGTTCGGCATACAGCGCCGCCACCTTGGTGCCGTAAGAGTACGCCACCGCCGTCAGCCCCGGTTCGCCCAGCGCATGGCGGATCGCGTTCAGATCGTTGACCGCCTCGTCGGTGCCGATGTGTTGCAGCACGTCCGCGCCGGTCTGTTTGATGCAGGCGGCGATCAGGGTGCGCGTCTGGTTCTCCGCGCCGGCCACGTCGTTGTCGTCCGGTTCAGGGAGTTCGTCACCTTCGGCCACCTGGCAGGAAATTTTTGGCGTCGATTGACCGACGCCGCGCGGATCGTAACCGATGATGTCGTAGGATTTACGCAGTTTGGCGACGTGGGCGTCGTTGCCGAGATAAGGATTGATCCCCGGCAGGCCCGGCCCGCCGCTGATCACCACGACGCTGCCCTTTTTCGGCCCGGTGGCGGGCAGCAGGGTCAGCGCCAGACGCACGGTCGGTTCCCCCGCCTGCGCCGAATGGGCGGGAGGCGTAGCGTAAACCAACGGCACGTCGAGGTAGCCGCAGCGCAGCCCCGCCTGCGGCGCTTCATCGAACCAACGCTGAAAGCCGCTGTTGAGACAAGATTGCCAACGAACGCCGTTCTCGGGCGCCGCGCCGTGAGCCGCAGGTTTGGCCTGGGCGGGCAACGCGGCGGCGGTCGCGGCGAGCAGCGCCAGAATACGCAGTACTGACATGGGGAGTCCTTTCAACTCAACGAATCGGTCAAAGGGTAACGATACTCGGTTAAACCGCTAGCCAATAGAACATAAAAAAATGCGCGGGTGAAGCCGACGTCGTGCGTATGGAAAGACTTTTCTTTGCTCGGATTGATCTTATAACGCACAGAATGCTGCAAAAAACGCCGTTCACCTGCTAGGCTTAGAGTTCGTTAACCCACAAGGAACAGGAGAGCAGCATGTTTGGTAAAGCGGAAGACAAAGCCAATGAAGCCGCAGGCGCGGTAGAAGAAGCGTTCGGTAAAGCCGTCGATTCGCCGGAGCATCAGGTGCGCGGCGCGGCGCGCAAGTACGCCTCCCAGGCCAGCTATGCCGCCCGTGACGCAGCGGACAGCGTAAGAACGCAGGTGGAAGCCAACCCGCTGGCCGGCGTGGCCGTTGCGGCGGCAGTCGGCATCGTTTTCGGCTTCCTGCTGGGACGCAAATAAGCGGCGAATGCGCCCTACGACAATAGGCCCGTTACGGGCCTTTTTTTCGCCCTTTTCTGCGCCGGCGCCGTTGTGCGTGCAAACTTTCATCTATCACAACCATCGCTTAAAAAAACCAACGCCTTCAACTACGATTAGTTTGTGACCAGAGCAAGGCTCTGCGATCCGGCGGATAACCCTATGAGGATTATCATCATTATCCATGCTGTTTAAGCCGCTCTCTTTCACGCGGCTAAGAAAGGTTGATTATGGCTCGCACCACCCCTATCGAACGTTACCGCAATATCGGCATATCCGCGCATATCGATGCCGGCAAAACCACCACCACCGAGCGGATTCTGTTTTACACCGGGGTCAGCCACAAGCTGGGCGAAGTGCATGACGGCGCGGCGACCATGGACTGGATGGCGCAGGAACAAGAGCGCGGCATCACCATCACCTCGGCGGCCACTACCTGCTTCTGGAACGGCATGCAGCATAATTATCCGCAGCACCGCATCAATATCATCGACACCCCCGGGCACGTCGATTTCACCATTGAAGTGGAGCGCTCGATGCGCGTGCTGGACGGCGCCGTCATGGTCTATGACTCGGTGGGCGGCGTCCAGCCGCAGTCGGAAACCGTCTGGCGCCAGGCCAACAAATACAAAGTGCCGCGGCTGGCGTTCGTCAACAAGATGGACCGCATCGGCGCGGACTTTTTCCGCGTGCGCAAAATGATGATCGAGCGCCTCAAAGCCAACCCGGTGCCGATCGTTATTCCTATCGGCGCCGAAGACCGCTTCAGCGGCGTGGTGGATCTGGTGCGGATGAAAGCCATTCTGTGGGACGAAGCCTCGCAGGGCATGAACTTCAGTTTCGAAGAGATCCCGGCCGACCTGCGCGAATCGGCGCAGGAGTGGCGTGAAAACATGATTGAAGCGGCCGCCGAAGCGTCGGAAGAACTGATGGAGAAATACCTCAATCAGGTGCCGCTGAGCGAAGAGGAGATCGTTCACGGGCTGCGGGTACGCACCGTCGCCGGCGAAATCCAACCGATGCTGTGCGGATCGGCGTTCCGCAACAAAGGCGTGCAGCGCATGCTGGACGCGGTGATCGAGCTGATGCCCTCGCCGCTCGACGTGCCGCCGATGGAGGGCCACGGCGAACACGATGAAATCATCACTCGCAAAGCCGACGACAACGAAAAATTCTCGGCGCTGGCGTTTAAGCTGATGACCGACCCGTTCGTCGGCCAACTCACCTTCGTGCGCGTCTATTCCGGGGTGCTGGCCAAAGGCAGCAGCGTTTATAACCCAATCAAGGGCAAAAAGGAGCGTATCGGCCGCATCGTGCAGATGCACGCCAACGATCGTAAGGACATCGACGAACTGCACGCCGGCGACATTGCCGCCTGCGTCGGCCTGAAGGACGTCACCACCGGCGATACGCTGTGCGATCCCGGCGCCATCATTACGCTGGAGCGCATGACCTTCCCCGAACCGGTGATCGCCCAGGCGATCGAGCCGAAGACCAAGGGCGACCAGGAGAAAATGGGCATCGCGCTGCAGCGGCTCTCTTCGGAAGATCCGTCGTTCCGCGTGCGCACCGATGAAGAATCCGGCCAAACCATTATCTACGGCATGGGCGAGCTGCACCTGGAGATTATCGTCGATCGCATGCGCCGCGAGTTCGGGGTGGAGACCACCACCGGCAAACCGCAGGTGTCTTACCGCGAAACCATCCGCAAACGGGTGGCCAACGTGGAAGGCAAGTTCGTGCGCCAATCCGGCGGTAAAGGGCAATACGGCCACGTGGTGCTGACCGTCGAGCCGAACGAACCCGGCAAAGGCTTCGAGTTCTTCGATGAGATCAAGGGCGGCGTCATTCCCGGCGAGTTTATCCCGGCGGTGAAAAAAGGCGTGCTCGAGGCGCTGAATAACGGCGTGCTGGCCGGTTATCAGGTGGTGGACGTCAAGGTGCACCTGACCTTCGGTTCTTACCATGACGTCGACTCGTCGGAACAGGCGTTCCGCATGGCGGCGATCTTCGGCTTCAAGGACGCCTGCCGCCTGGCGGATCCGGTGATCCTTGAGCCGATCATGTCGGTGGAAGTAGAAACGCCGGAGGATTATGCCGGCAACGTGATGGGCGATCTCTCCTCACGCCGCGGTCTGGTGCAGGGTATGGAAGATATCCCGGGCGGCGGCGGCAAGGAAATTCGCGCCAAGGTGCCGCTGTCCGAGATGTTCGGCTACTCGACCACCCTGCGTTCGATGTCGCAGGGCCGCGCCACCTACACCATGGAATTCAGCCACTACGCCGAAGCGCCGCGCAACGTGGCCGAAGAGATCATTCACCACAGCAAGCGTTAACCCTCACGCCCGCCGCCACGGCGGGCGTCACCTCGGCTTGTCCTCCAGCGCCACCACCACTGGCTGCGGTTTGATGCGCATGGCGTACACCACGCCGGCGATCAGACAGACGATGCCCGCCAGCGTCAGCAGCGGCGGCCAGGCCTGGCGCAACAGAAAGGTATACGCCAACCCCGCCAGAATTTCGAACACGATGAGCGGCCCCACCAACACCGTCGGCAGCCGCTGGCTGGCTTCGTTCCAGCACAGCGCCCCCAGCCAGGAGCAGAACACGCCGATGATCAGCATCAGAGGGATAAACACCTCAGGGCGCGGGCCGAACGGCAAGGCGAACGCCGGCTCGCTCAGCGCCAACTGACCGCAGACCGCCAGATAGCCCAGCAGCGCCAGCGGCAGCGTCACCAGCCCTTGGGCCGTGGCCCAGGTGGCCGGACGCTGCGTCGGATTCTCCCGCAGCCAGCGTGAATTGCGCAGCGGGAACCAGGTCCAGCACGCCACCGCCAACACGGCCAGCCCAAGACCGCTGAGATAGCGCCAGCCGTCGATCGGCACCGCATTGCCGCGCAGCTCGGCGACGTTCACACACGCCAATCCACAGACGATCAACAGCAGTGCGGGCGCCAGTTTGCCCCAGGCCAGGCGCCCGTCGTGCCGGCCGTAAAACAGATTGGCGCAAATGGCGATCACGACCGGCAAGGTGCCAATGATCATGGTCGACACCGGCGCACCGGTGCGCTGAATGGCGCTGGCCAGGCACAGGTAGTACAGCAGATTGCCGATAGCCGTCAGCTTGAGCGCTTCCCACCAATCCTGGCGCTGCAGCTTACGCAGGCGGCGACGATCGAACCACGCCAGCGGCAAGGCGATCAGCCCGAAGGCCAGATAGCGCCCGGTGGACTGCAGCGCGGCGGGATAGTCCGGTACCAGCAACGGACCGACGAAAATCAATCCCCACATCAGCCCGGCGGCCAGGGCAAACACAACGCCAATGAACATAACAACTCCGACAAACGGCCGGTGCGGCCAACCCGCCCGACAAGACAGCGGCAGAGTAACGAAAACGCGGGGAGGAATTATTGTAGCAGGTTGCTGTTTTAGCCCAATTTCACCTGTTTCTGGAAACGCACTGGCGTGACGCCGTAACGGTTGGCGAAGGCGCGCGTCAGGTGCGCCTGATCGGTCAGCCCCGCCGCCGCCGCCACCTGTGCGGCGGGCATGCCGCGCTCCAGCATGCGTTTGGCCTGCGACAGCCGGATCGCCATCAGCATCTGCTGCGGCGAGACGTGATATTCGGCCTTGAACTTGCGCAGGAAATGGTACGGGCTGAGCGACACCAGCTCGGCCAGTTGGTTGAGCGTTATAGCCTCGGCGAAGTTATCGTGCAGGTAGCTTTTCACCACCTCGAAACGGTGTGCCGCCTCGGCTTTCTCCCGGCGCCCTGTGCGGATGTGCGGTTGCAGCAACGCCACCGCTTCCAACAGCAGGCCGTCGAGCATAAGCGGATCGTCGGTTTGCCACAGCGCGGCGAGAATGGCGGACAGGCGCTGCGCCGCCCGCGGATCGTGGCGCACCGCATCGGTAAACCACTGGCTCCGATCGCCGGACAGCTGCTCCAGCGCCTCGGGCGCCAGATAGAGCATGCGATAACACCAGCCGCCCGGCGTTTCAGCTTCGCCGGTATGCAGCTCGTCAGGATTCATCAGCACCAGCGCGCCCGGCGCCGCCAGGTGCTGTGCCCCGCGATAGCGGAAGCGCTCCGCCCCGGTGTCCACGGTGCCGATGGCGAAGGCGTCGTGGGTATGCGGCTCGAAGGCATAGCGTTCGATATGCGCCTGATAGAGTTCGACGCCGGGCAGATGCGACAAATGCCGGAACTGCGCGCAGTCCTTCTCGAACGGAAACTGTTGTGGAACCCCTTGCACCCGACCTCCTCATCCGTGCTGACAATCTGCTCAGCATAGCCAAAACATCGCCGGTTGAGTAGCCGCCCTGGTCCTTTCGTGCCCCTCGCCTGGACGATCGGCGCCATTCGGCGTAGGGTTAAGGTCCCTGTCCCTTTCAGACGGGCCGCATCGCGAAGCTCATCGGCCCCTGACACTCCGCAAACAAGAGGCAACAATGTATCCGGATACTCAACTGTATATCGATGGACAATGGCGCAGCGCGCTGGCCGGAAAAACCCTGCCGGTCTCCAACCCCGCTACCGACGAGATCATCGGTCAAGTGGCGCACGCCGCCGCAGAGGATCTCGATCTGGCGCTGGCCGCCACTGAACGCGGGTTTAACGTTTGGCGAAACACCGCCGCACACCAGCGCGCCAACCTGATGCGCAAAGCCGCTGCGCTGCTGCGCGAACGCGCCGACGCCGTCGCCGCCATCATGACGCAGGAACAGGGTAAGCCGGTGGCGCAGGCCAAAATCGAAATTCTCAACGCCGCCGACGTGATCGAGTGGTTCGCCGGCGAAGCCACCCGCACCTACGGGCAGATTATTCCGTCCCGCGCTCGCGACGTGCAGCAGCAAACCCTGAAACTGCCGGTCGGCCCGGTGGCCGCCTTCACGCCGTGGAACTTCCCGATCAACCAGATCGTGCGCAAGCTGTCCGCCGCGCTGGCGGCGGGTTGTTCAATCATCGTCAAAGGCCCGGAAGAAACGCCGGCCTCACCGGCTGAGCTGATCAAAGCCTTCGCCGACGCCGGCATTCCGGCCGGGGTGATCGCGCTGGTGTACGGCACCCCGGCGGAAATCTCGGAATACCTGATCCCGCATCCGACCATTCGCAAGATCTCCTTCACCGGCTCCACCCGCGTGGGCAAACATCTGGCTGCGCTGGCCGGCCAGCATATGAAAAAGGCCACCATGGAGCTGGGCGGCCACGCGCCGGTGCTGATCTTCGACGACGCCGATCTCGACGCGGCGGCCAAAGAGCTGGCGCAATCCAAGTTCCGCAACGCCGGCCAGGTCTGTATCGCCCCGACCCGCTTCCTGATCCAGCAAGGCGTTTATGAGGCCTTCGTGGAGAAATTCACCGCCGCGGTGCGTGAACTCAAGCTCGGCAACGGGCTGGAAGACGGCGTGACGATGGGGCCGATGGTGCTGGGCCGCAGCGTCGACAATATCGAGGCGCTGGTGCAAGACGCTATCGCCCACGGGGCGAAGGCCAGCACCGGCGGCAAACGCGTGGCGGGCAAAGGCAACTTCTTCGAGCCGACGGTGCTGCGTGACGTGCCGCTGAGCGCGCGCGCCATGTTGGAAGAGCCGTTTGGCCCGGTCGCCCTGCTACGCCCGTTCGCCACCTACGACGAGGCGATCGCCGAAGCCAATCGCCTGCCGTACGGGCTGGCCGCCTACGCTTACAGCCGCAACATCGCCACCGTCAATGCGCTGGGGCGCGACGTGGAGAGCGGCATGCTGAGCATCAACCACATCGGTTTCGGCCTGCCGGAAACGCCGTTTGGCGGCGTGAAGGACTCCGGCCACGGCACCGAAGGCGGCAGCGAAGCGATCGAGTCCTACCTGGAAACGCGCTTTGTCACCGTCGCCGGCCGTTAATCGCACGTCGGATGAATAGCCAGAAGCCCCGCAATGCGGGTAATCCTGGTTAGTTAGCGTTTTTCTGAACGTATTTGTGCAGTTTTCGGTCGATAAAGGTGAGATGCGCCATGAAGCTCATACGCTTCGACCGAGCCAGGGGCCGAAGGCGCGGCCCCTGGCAACCCGCGCCTTTGCCCTATCAGACGGTTGGCTTTGCCAACTTCCCTCTCTCCGCCATACCGCATTGAGGCCGGTTGCGACAGGCGTCCCTGCCTGTCTCACCTGAAACCGCCGTCCATGGCGGTTTCTCCTAATGCGCTATGCCTGCGTTCGGCGTCTTCAAGGGCGCCCAACACCCTGCTTATCTCACTATTTTCATTGCCTTTCATAACACAACATCAAACGAATGGGATAAGAATGGTTCATCGCGTCTTAGCGTGAACTTTTTACTCGCGAGCCAGCTCGAACAGGCGCCGCGCCGCCGGGGTCAGCCCCAACATGTGAATGCAGGCATGCACCATGCCCGGCAACCGTTCACAGCGTACCGCCACACCCGCCTCACGCAGCCGCTGCGCATACAGTTCGGCCTCATCGCGCAGCGGATCATATTCGCAGCTCAGGATAGTGGCCGGCGGCAATCCGCGCAGCGTGGCGGCGTGCAGCGGCTCGGCGCTCGGATCGCGTCGCTGGGCCAGGTACTGCTGCCAACAAAACACCATCGCGTCGCGCGTCAAAAAATGCCCCTCGGCGAATTCGCGATAGCTCTTCGTCGCCATTTCGCGGCTGAGCGCCGGGTACAGCAGCAGTTGACGTTCAATGTGCGGACCGCCGCGATCCCGCGCCAACAGCGCGACCGCCGCCGCCAGATTGCCTCCGGCGCTGTCACCACCCACCGCCAGACGGTCAGCGTCAATCCCTAACTGCGGCGCCTGTTGCGCCGCCCAACAGAGCGCCTGATAGACATCTTCCAGCGGCTGTGGAAAAGGAAACTCCGGCGCCAGTCGATAATCGACCGACAGGATTATCCGATCGGTGGCGTTAGCCAGCGCCTGACAGGGCTGGTCATACAGCGACAGCGAACCGAGGCACCAGCCGCCGCCGTGGGCGAACAGCATCGCCGGTTGTGCGGCAGCGCACCTTTCCCCCGCCGGTAGATAGGCGCGCAGCGCAATCCGGTGCCCATCGGTGGCGACCAGCGTAAAATCCCTGACGCCGCCGCTCGGTTGCGGTGCGCCCTGCAGCAGACGCAAACCGCTTTCCGTGGCCGCCCGCATGTCCGCCAACGAAACGGGTAGCGGCGCGTCGGCCGAGGCCGCCAAAAAGGCGGCGATGTGTTCATCAAGCGGCATGTTGCTCTCCCGTCAGGAACGGCGTAATCAGGGCAATAAATTCCTCATGACACTCCTCGGTGATGAAATGGCCGCAGCCGGCGACCGTTTCGCCCCGCAGATCGCGCGCATTGCCCCGTAGCGTCGTCAGCGGCGCGTCGCCGGTGGCGTGCTCCGCTCCCACCGTCAACACCGGCATCGTCAACGGCGTGGCGGCGCGCAGCCGGTTCTGGCGAACGGTCTCCGGGATCGCCCGGTAATAGTCGAATCCGGCGCGCAGGCCGCCCGGCGCCGAATAGGCGGCGATATAGACCTCAGCCGCCACCCGATCGCGCCGATAAGACCAGCGGTTGAAGATATAGCCAAGATACTCCCGCTCGCGCCCCTGGGTCAGGGTCTCCGGCAAATCCGCCAGCTGGTTGAACATGAAATGCCACAGGAAGATATTCTCCTCCGGCGCGACGAAAATCGGCGGCGGCGGCGCCAGACCGGGGATCACCGCCTCCGTCAGTACCAGACGCTCCACCGCCTGCGGGAAATCGCTCGCCATGGCGTAACCGATCCACATGCCGATATCGTGGCCGACCAGTTGGTAACGTTGATGGCCCAGCTGCGCCATCATCGCGTGCAACGCCGCACCGATGCTGCCGGTGTCGTAGCCGCCGGCGGGCTTGTCAGAGTCGCCGATGCCCGGCGGATCGACGGCGATCGCCTGAAAACCGGCCGCCGCCAAGGCGCGCATCACATAACGCCAGGTGTACCAGGTTTGCGGCCAGCCGGGGATCAGCAGCACCGGCCGCCCTTCGCCGGCCACCACGCAGTGAAGGCGCCGGCCGTTGACCTGGGTATAGACGTGTTCCGCCGCGAGATCCTGCAACAGGATCTCGTTTTGACTGTGTTTCATGGGGTTAACTCCCTGTGGGGTCAGGCTCAGCGAATGCCGAGCAATGCATTGATCTGCTGAGGATTGACCGGCGCACCGGCGAAGTCATCAAACACTTTGTCGGTGACACGGATAATGCGCTCGCGAATGAAGGCCGCGCCTTCGCGAGCGCCGTCCTGTGGATTTTTCAGGCAGCACTCCCACTCCAGCGTCGCCCAGCCCGGATAGCCATACTGCGTCAAACGGGAGAAAATGCCGTTGAAATCGACCTGGCCGTCGCCCAGCGAGCGGAAACGGCCGGCGCGATCGATCCAGGATTGATAGCCGCCGTAAATACCCTGCCGACCGGTCGGATTGAACTCGGCGTCCTTGACGTGGAACATGCCGATAACCTCTTTATAGATATCGATAAACTCCAGATAGTTGAGCTGCTGCAGCACCATGTGGCTCGGATCGAACAACACCCGGCAACGCGGATGGTTGCCGACGCGCTGCAGAAACATCTCAAACGTCACGCCGTCGTGCAGATCCTCACTCGGGTGAATTTCATAACACAGATTGATGCCCTGCTCCTCGCAGGCGTCGAGCACCGGCAGCCAGCGTTTGGCGAGCTCGTTGAACGCGGTGTCAATCAATCCTTCAGGGCGCTGCGGGAACGGGAATAGATAGGGCCAGGCCAGCGAACCGGAAAAGGTGCCCAGTTCGCTGAGCCCCAGCCGCGCCGACGCCTTCACCGCCAACAGCATTTGCTGCAGCGCCCACTCGCCGCGGGCCTTGGGATCGCCCTGCAGCTCCGGCGGCGCAAAGCTGTCGCACAGCGCATCGTAAGCCGGGTGCACCGCCATCAGCTGGCCGAAGATATGGCTGGTCAGTTCGCTGACCACCAACCCCTGCTCCGCCAACATGCCGGTCAAATCGTCGCAGTAGGTTTGGCTTTCCGCAGCGGTGGCCACGTCGAATAAACGCCGATCCCAGGCCGGGATCTGCAAGGCGGTAAAACCGGTCCGCGCCGCCCACTCGGCAATGGCGGGCAAGCTGTTGAACGGCGCCGCGTCATCGCTGAATTGCGCGAGATGCAGGCTTGGACCTTTGAGGGTTTTCATCGTAAACTCCTATTGGTTGTCGATTGACAAACAATAGGAGCAAAGCGCGGCGACCGCAAGCGAAATTTATAAAGGCATTGGTATTCCCGTCGATTTAAGCGATCCTATGTCGCTGAATGGCAGGTAAATTGGAGCAGCGAATGGCAGGCAGACCGCGCGAGTTCGATCGCGAACAGGCGCTATTGAAGGCGCGAAACTTATTCTGGCGGCAAGGTTACGAAGGCACTTCGATGTCGGATCTGGTGGCGGAGTTGGGCATCGCTTCCGCACGCATCTACAAAGCGTTCGGCTCCAAAGAGCAGCTGTTCCGCGAGGCGATTGCCTGTTATGAAACCGCCGAAGGGGGCTTCGCCGATCGCGCCTTCGCGACGGAAAGCGGCATTCGCCCGGCGCTCAAACGCCTGCTGGAAGACGCCGTGCGGCTCTATAGCCGGCCCGATCTGCCGCAAGGCTGCATGGTGGTCTCCGCCGCCGCCAGCGTCAGCGCGGAAAACGACGGGCTCAAAGCCTGGCTGGCAGAGCATCGGCTGCAGCGCACGCAGCAGATCGTCGAACGGCTGCGGCAGGCGGTGCAAACCGGCGAATTGCCGGCCGACACCGACGCCGACAGCCTGGGTGACTATTTCGCCGTCTTCTTGCACGGCCTGTCGATTCAGGCGCGTGACGGCGTCACCGAGGCGCGGTTATTGGCGGCGGTAAACGTGGCGCTGACGGCCTTGGGCGACCGCGCCTAATCGATTCTTGAATGCGGTTCAAACTCAGGCGCGTTTTACCTATGGCTGTGGAGGAACTGCGTTTTTGACAAAATCCGCGACGTGGGGATTGATATTTTCCGCCTTGTGAATCAGAGCAACCTGATACGGGATCTGTTCTCCACTAAGCCGACAAAAAGAAACGTTTGCCCAGCCGCTTTTTTGCATGAATTCAGGGACCAGACTGACTCCTAATCCCGAAGCAACAAGGCCGACTATCGTTTCCATCTGTACGGCTCGCTGAACAACCTCAGGAGCAAATCCTGCCTTTTCGCAGGCCTCAATGATAGCGCGATAGAGACCTGGCCCTTCTTGCTCAGGAAACAATACCCACGGCTCCCTGGCCAGGGCAGAAAGCGAAAGAACGCCGCTTGTTCCGGCAGGATGTTTACTCGGCAAAACGGCAATCAGCGGGCAGCTAAAAAATGGATGGCAAGACAGTTTCGGTATGGCGTATTCAGGAACAGGTAAAACCGCAATGCCAATATCAATCGTGTCTTCCAAAAGGCTCGCAACCTGTCGCGCCGTCGTCATTTCTTTCAATTCAAGAACAACCTGCGGACAGGAAAAGTGAAAACGGGCGACCATTTCGGGAAGCAGATGTCTGACGGCGGAAGCGACAAAACCGATGCGCAAAGCCCCCGTCATTCCCTGGCCAGCGCGTCGTGTCAGTAACATCGACCGTTCCATCTGTATGAGCGTCGTAACCGCTTCCTTCTGCAACACTGCCCCGGCGGGAGTCAATGCCGTTATTCGATTGGTTCGCTCAAAAAGCCGGGTGCCCAAAATCTCTTCCATTTGACGGATCGCTTTTGTCAGCGGGGGTTGAGCCATATGCAAACGCTCGGCCGCTTTCCGGACATTCATTGTTTCCGCAACCACAAGAAATTGGCGGAGCTGACGCAGAGTAAGCATGTCGTGATACCTTAAATGTATTAAGAAAGCGCCACAATAGTATTAGACACATCAAGGGGAGCACATGAAGATGCTTCCTGTATATATTCGTGGAGCAGGAATAACAATGAACATACTCAGATCGTTGTCACTGACTTATCGAAACCTAAATACGTTGCTAGCCCTCCTTATCATGTCAGCGCCGTCAACGCAGGCTGCATCAAAAGAAAATGAAATCCCCACACCGGTAAATCGAACAGACAGATACATTTTGCTTGCGGGTGGAGAGCAACTGCACGTCAGGGAAGTCAGCCTGAAATCTGAGGGCAAACCTGTACTGCTGATTCATGGCGCACGGGTTCCCGGCCTGGCCTCTTTTGATTTGCCCGTCAAGGGCGGCTCTTTGGCGGCAGATCTGGCATTAGCCGGTTTTCGGGTATATATCCTCGATCTGCGGGGATATGGGTTATCCAGCCGGCCGGCCGCGATGGACAGCCCTCCTAACCAGTCAGCGCCGTTGATCCGCACTGCGGACGCCATAACCGATATCGATCGCGCCGTGCAGGCTATTCAGGCATGGAGTCGAGCTCCCCGCATTAATATCCTGGGATGGGCGACGGGAGGACACTGGGCGGGCGCTTATGCAACCCAATATCCACAGAATGTGGAACGGCTGGTGCTCTATAACACGCTTTATGGCGGAACCGCCCACCACCCGCTGCTGGGCCAGGGATCGCCGCTGGACGATCCTCAAAATCCCGGGCACTTCAACGCCGCCAAATTTGGCGGCTGGAGCCTCAACACGCGAGACAGTCTGTTTGTCGCCTGGGATAACAGCATTCCCGTGGCGGATAAAACACAGTGGCGAGATGAAACCGTTAAACGCGCTTACGGTGATGCCGCACTGGCATCGGACAACACCTCGCAGCGCAGAACGCCACACAGCTTCCGTGCACCGACCGGTGCAATGGCTGACAGCTTTGAACTGGCGATGGGCAGAAAACAGTGGTCCGCAACAGCCTTAACAACTGTTCCCGTCTTGGTTGTTCGCTCGGAACGGGATTTCTGGAGCCGGCCCGAGGATGTTGACGCCATCATGAAAGATGCCCCTTCAGCCGAAAAGCTGGTCATTCCTGAAGCGACACATTTTGTCCATCTCGATAGAGATAACGCCGGCAGACAACGCTTTCTCCAGGGCGTTGTCAGATTTCTGGCGCCGCCTCAGCCCAACGACGGCACTTAATCCTCCGGCAAATCGACAATCACCAGCGTGCCTTCGCTGCCCGGCAACACGCGGTGCGGCACGCCGGCCGCGGCCTGATACAGCTGACCGGCCCGCACCACCACTTCTTCCCCCGCCACCTGCAGCCGCAGGTGGCCGCTGATCACCAGCAACCCTTCGCTGTAATCATGCACTTCATCCGCAATGCTGCGCGCATCCATGCGCAGCACTTTGATATTGGCCGCACCGACGCGGCCCAGCACGGCAGAGCGCCAGGCCTCAGGCAGTTCGGCCGCCTGCTGGTTTAAATCGAACAGCATCGGAATCCCCCAGGTGCATGAAAAAACGCACTCTAGCCTGATTCTGCGCCGCAGGGAAAGACGCTTTGGTTGCAGGTTATGACCGTTGGTTCTGAGGCGAGATGCGCCGGATGAACGCTTAAGGCAGCAGCGCCGCGGCCTCCCGATCGGCGATAATCAACAGGTCCGGATGCAGCATCAAAATGCTGGCGGGCACCCCGCTCTCCACCGGCCCGCTGACAATGCGCCGCAAAATGTCCGCTTTGTGCGAACCGTTGACGAGCAGCACCAGCTTTTTGGCGGCCATCACGCTTGCAGGCCCCAGGGTGACGTAATGATCGGGCAGCCATTCAGTGCGGCCGCCCACCTCTTTGAGCAAAATGTCCGCCAGATCCGGCCTGGCGGAAACCGGCACCCGACAGGTGCGGTCTTCGAAGGCGGTGGTGCCCGGCAGATTGCCGCAGAAATGCCCGTCCGCCCCGACGCCCATCACGATCGCATCCAGCCCGCCATCTTCGGCGATACGCCGATCGTGCTGCAGGTAGTTGTCCGAATTCAAGACGTGCAGTTGCCGCTCGGGGATCGCCGCCGGGCCAAAGAACATACGGTGCAGATTCTCCATGGTGACGCCATAGCCCGATCGGCCGGCGTAAGGAATTTCATCGAAATTATAGTAATGCGCGTTGGCGAATTCCGCGTGGCCCTTGACGCGCGGAGCCAACAACTCATACATCCGTTTAGGCGTCGAGCCGGCGGTGATAGCCAGATTGACGCGCTGCGGGCGCAGCATGTAACTCAACAACAGGCTGGCGGCCAGCTCACTCATTTCCTGGTAGTCATTAGCGACGACAAGTTTCATTCCCTTCTCCTTTTGCAAAAAAAAAAACCTAACCGCCCATCCGGCCATGTTCGATGCCGGGAGAGAAGTTAGGTTTTGCCTGATCGCGTCAGTAACAATCCGTTTCTTGTCAGGTTATGGCGGCCAGGAATGAAATGCAAACCGCGTTGTGTGATGCAAGCCGCAATTGCGGCGATGCCTTTTTCGCGCCCTATACCGGCACGCGGCGGCTAATCTCCACCACCTGATCGCTGGGCAGGTAGTAATAATCCGTGACGTGCATGCCGTTGCGCACCATCAGCGCGAACAGGTTGCGCTGCCAGGATGGCAACCGGTCGTTCGCTTCGCGGCGCACCACGGTCTCGTGCCCGAGATAGTAGGTCGCCTCGTCGAAGTTCAGACCGGATTTCTGCGCCTCGACGTGCTGCAACAGCTGCGGGATGTTAGGCCGCTCCATAAAGCCATAGCTGGCCACGCCGCACCAAAAGCCCGGCGACAGCTCGCGCATCACCAACCGTTCAGCATTCGAGACCCGCGGCTCATTGACGATGGCAATGGTGAGCGCCAGCACGTTGGCGTGCAGCGAACCGTTACGCTTGACCTGCCATTTCATCACCGGCGGCGTCCCTTGCAGGCTGCGAGTCAGGAATACCGCGGTGCCCGGCACGCGCGGCACGGATTCGCGGCGGATTTTCTCCAGGAAATCCGCTACCGGCACTGTAGTTTCACCGAGGGTGCGCGCGGCCGCCAGCACCCCGCGATGCCAGATCAGCATCACGGTATAGACCGCGGCGGCCAACAGCAGCGGGATATAACCGCCCTGCAGCACTTTAGTCATGTTGGCCGTCAGGAAGCTCAAATCGACCACGAAGAAACCGCCCGCCACCAACAGGCTGGCGATCGGCCCCCAGCGCCACACCTCGCGCATGGCGACGAACAGCAGGCCGGTGGTCATGATCATGGTCAACGAGACGGCGATGCCGTAGGCGGCGGCCAGATTGTCCGACGATTTAAAGAACACGGTAAGGAACAGCGTCACCACCATCAGCAGCCAGTTGATGGCGCCAATGTAGATCTGCCCGTAACTTTCCTCGGTGGTTTGCCTGACCCGCAGCCGCGGCAGCCACCCCAGTTGGATCGCCTGCCGGGTCATGGAAAATGCACCGCTGATGATCGCCTGGCTGGCGATGATCGTCGCCAGCGTGGCCAGGATCACCAGCGGGATCAGCAGCGCCGGCGGGCATAAACGGAAGAAGATGTTCTGCGTGACATCGGCGCCGCTCAGGATCAGCGCGGCCTGACCGGCGTAGTTAAGCAACAGGCTGGGAAAAACGATGCCGAACCAGGCCAGCCAAATCGGCCGTTTGCCGAAATGCCCCATATCGGCATACAGCGCTTCGGCGCCGGTGACGCACAAAAACACGCCGCCCAGCACCAGGAAGCTGGTCAGTCCGTTGGAGAACAGAAAGTGAATGCCGTAGAGCGGGTTCAGCGCCAGCAATACCGCCGGATGCTGGATGATGCCCCACACGCCCAACGCAGCGATCGACAGGAACCACAGCGCCATGATCGGCCCGAACACGCGGCCGATGCGCGCGGTACCCAGCGGCTGAATGGCGAACAGACTGAGCAAAATCACCACCGCCGCCGGCAGAATAAAGGGCTGCGACGCCGGCAGCACGATGTTCAGCCCTTCGAGGGCCGAGAGCACCGAGATGGCCGGCGTGATGGCGCCGTCGCCGTAAATGAGCGCGGCGCCGAACAGGCCGGCGAATAGCACCAGCGGCCGGGATTTTCGCTTGCTGACCAGCAGCGACATCAGCGCCATGATGCCGCCCTCGCCGCGGTTGCCGATGCGCATGGCGAACATGGCGTATTTGAGAGAAGTGACGATCACCAGCGTCCAGAATATCAGCGACAGCAGGCCAAGGATCACCGGCGCCGAAGGCGCGTCGCCGGAGAGAAACAGCACGGTTTTCAGGGTGTACAGCGGGCTGGTGCCGATATCGCCGAACACCACACCCAATGCGCCCAACGCCAGCGGCGCCAGCCCCGTCTTATTCACGGTTTCCGTATCATTGCCGACAGACATCTGCTCGCTCCTTGACGTTGCGCTGAGAGTGGGAATTATTGTCACTTTGTGGCCGTCGCGCCACGTGATCGGCAAGTTAAGCATAGCCGTCATCTTCGCCAGTGACAGCATCGCGCGTTGGAGCTTCAGCAATCATCGCCGGTGAGCAACGGTTTAAAAACGCCCACCCCGGAGGGCCTATTACTTTCCTGTTGGCGTGGCGTGCGTCGTGGGAAAGTGAAATGAACGTCCGGCTCCCCCCTGTTTCCGCCCGGCGTTACGCGAGCCGGCTCTCATCGGCTTCGCGGCGCAGCCACTGCCGCAGATTTTCGCCTTCCTGCGACAGCTCGCTATCCAGTCGAGCGCACAGGTAATAATCGCGGCCGTCGTCGATCGGCAGATCGAACATTTTGATCAATTCACCGCTTTCAAGGTACTGGGCGATTAACGGTTCACGCATCAACGCGCACCCTAGCCCCGCCTGCACCGCCGCCAACGTCAACAATCCGTCCTCAAACATCGGGCCGATACTGCGCAGCGGGCGCTTGACGCCGGCCTGCTGAAACCATTGCATCCAGGTATTGCGCTCCTCGTCGTGCAGCAGCGGCAGCGTCGCCAGCTGCTCCGGCGTATCGAGCAAACCATGCAGTTTACTGAATGCCCGGCTGCACACCGGCACCATTTTGCCGGACATCAGCTTCTCGCTGCGATAGCCGGTCCACTGCCCGACCCCGAAGCGGATCGACAGGTCGGCGGCGTCGCTCAGGTAATTGCGGTGGTTGGCGTAGACCACATTGATGTCGATATCCGGATTTTCGCGCAGGAAACCGCGCAGCCGCGGAATGAACCAACCCATGCCGAACAGCGGGATCAGGCTGATGGTCACCTGCCGCGACGCGGATTGCTCGCGCACGTGTTCGGTCGCCTGGCGCAGCACGTTGAACGCCGAGCGAATCGAACGGTAATACTCCCGCCCCTCGCTGCGCAGCACCAGGTTACGCCCCTGCCGTTCGGTCAACGGCATCTGCAAAAATGCCTCCAACGTTTTGAGTTGATGACTGACCGCCGAAGGCGAAATCATCAGCTCGTTAGCCGCCGCGCTGATGCCCCCCAGGCGCGCGATGGCTTCGAACGCCCGCACGGCGCGCAGCGGCGGATCGTTCGGCAGCATCGGCAATGGCTCATCGTACTGTTCTGTTTTTTTCATATATTGACTGTTTTTGGGAAATCGACACTGAAGGAATGGATTCAATATACATAAAAATCAACGCATTAAAATCACTCGTTTTTTGTATAAGAAAGTATTTTTCCGTATTTTACAATTTTTTTAAATTCTCTACTGTGACCCTCCTGACTCATTATCTCCGGACTCTCTCTATGGATACGCTGGTACAGCAAACCGTCAACGGTTTGATGCTCGGCAGCATCTATGCGCTGATCGCGCTCGGTTACACCATGGTGTACGGCATCCTGCGCATCATCAATTTCGCGCACGGCGACGTGCTGATGGTCGGTGCGCTGAGCGCGTTGTCGGCGATAAGCCTGTTGCAACACCACTTTCCCGCGTTACCACCGTACGCCACGCTGCTGCTGGCGGCCCTGTTCGCCATGGCGGTCTGCGCCATCACCTCGATGGCGATCGAGCATCTCGCCTACCGCCGGTTGCGCAATGCACCGCGCCTGGCCCCGCTGATCAGCGGTATCGGCGTCTCGCTGCTGCTGCAAACCCTGGCGATGCTGATCTGGTCACGCAATCCCCTGATGTTTCCGCAGCTGCTGCCAATGACCCCCATCGCCCTGACCGCAGGCAGCGGCGGGCATGCGCCGGCGGTGATCACCGGCACGGCGATCGTCACGCTGGCGGTGGCCGTCGCGGTCATGGCCGGCTTATGGCTGCTGGTCGAACACAGCCGTTTCGGCCGCGCCATGCGCGCCACGGCGGAAAACCCGCAGGTCGCCGGCCTGATGGGCATCAGTCCTGACCGCATCATCGTTCTGACCTTCGCGCTCGGCGGCGCGCTGGCGGCGGTGGCCGGCATCATGATGGCCAGCAACTACGGCAACGCCGGTTTCTCGATGGGCTTTCTGCCGGGCATCAAGGCGTTTACCGCTGCCGTGCTTGGCGGCATCGGCAACCTGCGCGGCGCGATGCTCGGCGGATTGCTGCTGGGCCTGTTCGAATCGCTGGGCACCGGCTATCTCGGCGAGCTGACCGGCGGCGTGTTCGGCAGCAACTACCAGGACGTGTTCGCGTTTCTGGTGCTGATCGCCGTGCTGGTCTTCCGCCCCTCCGGGCTCTTGGGCGAACGCATCGCCACGCGCGCATAAGGACATCACCATGACCGTTTTGACTCCTCCCGTTCCTCTGGCCACGCCGCGCCGCGCCAGGCTGGGGCTGACGCTGTTCATTCTCGCGCTGCTGCTGGCGCCCTGGGTGGCGGGCGCCGCCGGGGGCAACTACTGGGTGCGGGTCGTCGATTTCGCCCTGCTGTACCTGATGCTGGCGCTCGGGCTGAACATCGTGGTGGGCATGACCGGGTTGCTGGACATGGGCTTTATCGCCTTTTACGCCGTCGGCGCCTATTTGGCCGCGCTGCTGTCGTCACCGCATCTGACACAGCAATTCCCGCTGCTGCTGCAGTGGTTCCCCGACGGGCTGCACCTGTCGATGCTGGGTCTGATCCCGCTGGCGGCGCTGCTGGCGGCGGCGTGCGGCATCCTGCTCGGCGCGCCGACGCTGCGGCTGCGCGGCGATTATCTGGCGATCGTCACGCTCGGTTTCGGCGAAATCGTGCGCATTCTGATGCGCAATCTCGACCGCCCGGTCAACCTCACCAACGGCCCCAAAGGCATTTCCGGCATCGATCCGGTCAGCCTGTTCGGCCTGAAGTTTTCCGGCATGCATGAGTGGTTCGGCGTACGTTTTTCCGGCCTGTACCTGTATTACTACCTGTTCGCCGCCCTGCTGCTGGCGATCCTCTTCATCAGCCTGCGGCTGCAGAACTCGCGCATCGGCCGCGCGTGGACGGCGATCCGCGAAGACGAGGACGCCGCGCGGGCGATGGGCATCAACACCCGCAACTTCAAGCTGCTGGCCTTCGCCATCGGCGCCACCTTCGGCGGCGTGGCCGGCGCGCTGTTCGCCGCGTTTCAGGGCTTCGTGTCGCCGGAATCGTTCACCCTGCAGGAATCGATCGCCGTACTGGCGATGGTGGTGCTCGGCGGCATGGGGCACATCCCCGGCGTGATCCTGGGCGCGCTGCTGCTGGCCGCCCTGCCGGAGCTGCTGCGCAGCAGCATGGGGCCGCTGCAGCAGGCGCTATTCGGCCAGGTGCTGATCGACCCGGAAATCATCCGCCAACTGTTTTACGGCCTGGCGCTGATCCTGGTGATGCTGTATCGCCCGGCGGGCCTGTGGCCGGCCCGCCACGCACGGGGGAACGCCGCATGACGCCGCTGCTCGCTTTACACCATATCAGCAAACGCTTCGGCGGCCTGACGGCGGTGGATGACGTCAGCATGAGCATCCGCCAGGGGGAAATCTACGGCCTGATTGGGCCGAACGGCGCCGGTAAGACCACCTGCTTCAACCTGATCACCGGCCTGTATCGCGCCGACGCGGGCGAGTTTCGCCTGGCGGGCCAGCGCTATAAGCCCCAGGCGATCGACAAAGTGGCGCAGGCCGGCATTGCCCGCACCTTCCAAAACCTGCGGTTGTTCAATGAAATGAGCGTGCTGGAAAACGTGATGGTCGGCTGCCACGTGCGCACCCGCAACGGCCTGTGGGCGGCGATCGCCCGGCACCGTCGCGCCAGGGAGGAGGAACAGGCGGTGCGCGATAAATCTCATGCGCTGCTGGAGTACGTCGGCATCAGCCAATTCGCCCATTACCGCGCCGGCGATCTCGCCTACGGCCATCAGCGGCGGCTGGAGATCGCCCGCGCGCTGGCGACCGAGCCCCGATTGCTGGCGCTGGACGAACCGGCGGCCGGCATGAACGCCGGAGAAAAAGTGGCGCTGCGCGAACTGCTGCTGCGCATCCGCGACAGCGGCAAAACGCTGCTGCTGATCGAACACGACGTCAAGCTGGTGATGGGTCTGTGCGATCGGCTGACGGTGCTGGATTACGGCAAAGCGATCGCCGAAGGCGAACCGGCTCAGGTGCGGCGCGAACCGGCGGTCATTCAAGCCTATCTGGGAGGCGGCGCGCATGTCTGAAGCCCTGCTGAGCGTTAAACGACTCAAAGTGTCTTATGGCGGCATTCATGCGGTCAAAGGCATCGATTTCACGGTGAGCGCCGGCGAACAGGTGACGCTGATCGGCGCCAATGGCGCGGGCAAAACCTCGAGCCTGCGGGCGCTGACCGGCCTGCAGCCGTTTGAGGGCGACATCCTGTTCGACGGCCGTTCGATTCGCGGCATGCCGCCGCACCGCTTGCTGCAACAAGGGCTGGTGATGGTGCCGGAGGGACGCGGCATTTTCACCCGCCTGACGGTGCGAGAAAACCTGCAGCTGGGTGCCTATGCGCGGCGTGACGCATCGGCGGTGCGGCAAGATTTTGAACGCGTGTGCGCCACCTTCCCACGGCTGAGCGAGCGCCTGCATCAACCGGCCGGGCTGCTTTCCGGCGGTGAACAACAGATGGTGGCGATGGGCCGCGCGCTGCTCAGCCGCCCGCGGCTGCTGATATTGGACGAACCGTCGATGGGGCTGGCGCCGATTGTGGTGGAGGCCATTTTCTCGGTCATCAAGCAGTTAGCCCGTGACGGCGTCACGCTGCTGTTGGTCGAGCAGAACGCCCGCCTGGCGCTGGCGTCCACCGATCGCGCCTACGTATTGGACAGCGGCAGCCTGAGCCACAGCGGCCGCTCCGCCGACATGCTGGACGATGAAAAAATCAAACGGATCTATTTGGGTGAATAACCGTTGTTACCTTTAACCGCACCAGGAGTATGACATGCAGCAGAACATTCGCATCAAGCCGTTGGCGCTGGCCGCCATGACAATGATCCTGAGCCTCCCGGCGCTGGCGGACGACACCGTGTTGATCGGTCTTGCCGGGCCGCTGACCGGCCCTTCCGCGCGCATCGGCAAAGATCTCGAAAACGGCGCACGGCTGGCGATCGCCGACGCTAACGCACAGAAACCGACGCTGAACGGCAAACCGGTCACCTTCAAGCTGGTGTCCGAGGACGATCAGTCCGACCCGCGCACCGCCGTGGCCGTGGCGCAGCGTTTGGTCGACGAAGGCGTCGCCGGCGTGGTCGGCCACTGGAACACCGGCACCAGCATCCCGGCGGCGCGCATCTATCACGACGCCGGCATCGCTCAGGTGGCGCCGGTGGCGACCGGTCACGGCTACACGCAGCAAGGTTTTGACACCAGCTTTCGCGTGATGGGCCACGACGACGACGGCGGCAACTACGCCGGGCAATATGCGGTGAAGACGCTGAAAGCCAAGCGCATCGCAGTGATAGACGATCGCACCGCTTTCGGCCAGGGGCTGGCGGACGAGTTTATCAAATCGCTGCAGGCCCAGGGCGTGCAGCCGGTCACCCGTGAGTATGTGGATGACAAGACCGTTGATTTCAGCGCCGTACTGACCACCGTCCGCAGTAAAAACGCCGATCTGATCTTCTTCGGCGGCGTGGATTCGCAGGCGGCGCCGCTGGCGCGCAAACTGAAACAGCTGGGCATGAACGCGCAGCTGATGGGCGCCGGCGGCTTCGTCAGCCAAACCTTCCTGACGCTGGCGCAGCGGGAAGGCGAAGGCGTCGTCGCGCTGGAGCCGGGGCTACCGCTGGAACAGATGCCGGGCGGCAAGGCGTTTGAACAAGCCTACCGCGATCGTTATCACACCCACATCGAACTGCATGCGCCCTTCGCCTACGACGCCACCCGGGTGCTGATCGCCGCCATTGAGCAAGCCGATTCGGCCAATCCGGCCGATTATCTGCCGAAACTGCGCGCCATACATTACCAGGGCGTCACCGGCGACATCGCCTTCGATGCGCAAGGCAACCTGCAACAGCCGAGCTTCACCCTGTACCGGGTGGTTGACGGCAAATGGCAGCCGCAAACCGTGTTGGGCGGCGCCAAGTCACAATAAATCAAGAGGAGCAAGGCGATGAGCTGTGCAAAAAACGAATTGGGCATTTTGGCCCGCAGAAAGATCGAGGCGGAGATCATCAAGCCGATCTACCAGATTCTGGTGCGTGAAATCGGCAAGGCGCGCGCTCAGGCGGTGATCGGCGAAGCCATCGAGAATGCCGCCATCGAGGCGGGCAAACAGTTCGCCGCCCAGGAACCGAACGGCGCGGATCTGCGCAGCTTCGCCGCCTTGCAGTACCTGTGGGAAAAAGACGATGCGCTGCGCGTCGAGGTGATCAATCAGGACGCGCAGCACTTCGACTATAACGTCACCCGCTGCCGCTACGCCGAGATGTATCACGAGATGGGGCTGGGGGAGATCGGCCACCTGCTCTCCTGCGCTCGCGACAGTCAGTTTATCGTTGGCTATGCCCCTGACGTCGACCTGCAGCGCAGCCAGACCATCATGTCCGGCGCCCCCTGCTGCGATTTCCGCTACACCGCTAAAACGCCGGGAGAAGATCAATGACGTATCGAGTCAACGGCGAGCGCCTGTGGCAAAGCCTGCAGACGATGGCGCAGTTCGGCGCCATCGCCAATAACGGCGTCACCCGGCTGGCGCTGAGTGAAGAAGATCGGCAAGCGCGCGATCAGCTGCGCGCCTGGGCGCTGGAGGCGGGTTGCACCGTACGCGTCGACAAAATGGGCAACATGTTCCTGCGGCGTGAAGGCGCTCGCCCCGAGCTGGCGCCGGTCGTCACCGGCTCGCACGGTGATTCGCAGCCCCGCGGCGGCCGTTTCGACGGCATCTACGGCGTGCTGGCCGGATTAGAGGTTATTCGTACCCTTAACGATCGGCAGATCGTCACCGAACGCCCGATTGAAGTGATCAACTGGACCAACGAAGAAGGCGCGCGCTTCGCGCCGGCGATGATCGCCTCGGGCGTGTTCGCCGGGGTATTCGACCTGGAATACGGCCTGACGCGCCGCGACGAGCACGGCGTCAGCCTCGGCGACGCGCTGGAGCGCATCGGCTACGCCGGCGAGTATCCGGTGGGCGGTTCGCCGATCCATGCCGCCTTCGAGTTGCACATCGAACAGGGGCCGATTCTGGAAGCGGAGCATCTCGACATCGGCGTAGTCACCGCCGCACAAGGGCAGCGCTGGTATGAACTGGAGGTCGTCGGCTTCAGCGCCCATGCCGGCACCACGCCGATGGATCGGCGCCGCGACGCCCTGCTCGGCTTTGCGGCGCTGGTCACGGCGGTCAACCGCATCGGTTGGGATTTCGCGCCCGACGCGCGCGCCACGGTGGGCATGGCGCAAATCACCCCCAATTCGCGCAACGTGGTGCCGGGGCGCGTCTTTTTCAGCGTCGAATTCCGCCATCCGCAGGAGGCTATTCTGGCGCAGATGGAGCAGCGCCTACTGGCGGCGGTAAACGAGGTCAACGGCGGCGGCCTGGCCGCCCGGGCCGAGCGCATCTTCCAGTATCCCCCGGTCGCCTTCGATCCGGGGTGTATTGGCAGCGTGCGTCACGCCGCACAGGCGTTGGGCTATCGCCATCGCGACATGATTTCCGGCGCCGGCCACGACGCCTGTTACCTTAATCGCGTCGCCCCGACCGCCATGATCTTCATTCCCTGCGTGGACGGCATCAGCCACAACGAGCGGGAAGATATCACCCCCGCCTGGGCCGCCGCCGGCGCCGATGTGTTGCTCAACGCCCTGCTGGCGCACGCCGACGCCTGATCCTCGCCCCGGTTTGGCGCCGGGGCAAAAAATATTCAACAAAACGGTTGAATATTAGCCCGCCTGATCTATATTCAACCATATGGTTGAATTATCTTCCTCACAGCTGGACGCCATTTTTCATGCGCTGGCCGATCCGACCCGCCGCTCGATGTTACGCGCGCTGGCCGGCGGTGAACGCAGCATCGGCGAACTGGCCGCGCCGTTGCAGATGTCGTTCGCCGGCGCCTCCAAGCACGTGAAAGCACTGGAACATGCGGGCCTGGTGCAACGCACCGTGCAAGGAAGAAACCATATCTGCCGGCTCGAACCCGAGCCTATGGCGCAGGCCATGCACTGGCTGCAAACCTATGAACATTTCTGGACTGAACGGCTGGATGCGCTCGAACAGGCGCTGCTGCAGCCCGAACAGCTTCCTCCCAAGGAGTGAACCATGAATGATTACGGCATGATTATCGAACCCGGCACGCTGCGCATCCAGCGGTTGCTGCCCGGCCCCATCGAGCGGGTGTGGGCTTACCTGACCGAATCCGACAAGCGCGCCACCTGGCTGGCGGCCGGCGCCATGAAGTTGGAAAACGGCGCGCCGCTGGAGCTGGAGTTTCGCAACTCCGATCTGGCGGGCGAGCACGAGCAACCGCCGGCCAAGTACAAACAGCATGGCGGCTGCGTCAGCAACCGCGGCCACATCACCTGCCTGTTCCCGCCGCGCCTGCTGAGCTTTACCTGGGCCGAACAGGAGCAGGGGCGCCCTTCCGAAGTGACCTTCGAGTTGACGGAACAGGGAAACGCGGTGCTGCTAACGGTCACCCACCGGCGCCTGGCTAACCGCGACGAGATGCTCAGCGTCGCCGGCGGCTGGCATACCCATCTGGATATTCTGCTGGATCGCCTGCACGATCGGGCGCCGCAGCCGTTCTGGAGCACCCATGCCCGGCTGGAAGAAGAGTACCGCGCCCGCCTGTAATTACGACTCGTCCCTGCGCCTGAACGCCAGATAACCGGCGATCAGCGTAAAACTGCCGACCAGCAACACCAGCAGGATAAAACCGTGGTGATTGCTGGCCAGCGGTATCCCTCCGACGTTCATGCCGAAAAAACCGGCGACGATGTTGATAGGCAACGCCAGCACGGTGATCACCGTCAGGGTGTAAAGCGTGCGGTTATTCTGCTCCATCAGTTTGGCGCCCAGCTCTTCCTGCAGCAGCCGAATGCGTTCGGTCAGGCTGGCGAGATCGTTCAACACCACGGTGAACTCTTCGGTAAACTGCCGCAGATCCTGCACCACCTCACGGCTCAGCCAGCTCGGCGGCCGGTTCAACAGGCGAAACAGCGCGGCCGGCTCCGGCGCCAACAGGCGCTGAAAGCGCAATAGCATGCGGCGCATGCGCCCCAGCTCGGCGCGGTTGCGTTTAACGCGGCTCGTCAGCAGACGATCCTCGATGGTATCGACATACTGGTTGGCCTGCCGCACCACCTGCTCCAGCACATCCTCCTGCTCTTCCAGCAGGTGCGCCAGCAGTTCGGTGGACGACGCCAGCTGCAGCGCCGTCAGGCGGCCCAGCAACCGCTCGATCAATCGCACCGGTTTATGACGCACGGTCACCACCAGCCCACGGCGGCAATACAGCCACAGCGTCGCCGTTTCCGGGTTGTTGTCTTCAGGGTGGAAGATCACGTCGTTGAGCACGGCGAACAGATCGTCGCCCTGCCGCTCGATGCGAGTAGTGTGGGAACCGTGGCGAATTTCGTGAAAGAAAAAATCGGAAATGGCGAAATGGTTTTTCAGCCACTTCTCCGCCGCCGCGTGGTTGAGATTGAGGTGCAGCCAGATAAAACCGTCGCCGGGCGACAACGTTTGGTAAGCCAGGCAAACCTGCTGCGAGTTCAGGCGCGCCGGCGGCTCGCCGGAGCGAAACGCATGGCCGTAGATCAGCCCGGTCACTTCATCATCAAAATCCAGCTTGTGCATCTTTTCCGCTGCCCTTTGCACCATAACGCCTTATCCTGCCTATTGCCGTTAGCCCAGATCGTCCACGCTGTTATAACAATCTTTATCGCTCGGCGTTAATGATTTTCAACGCTCTTGCTCATTAATATTTCCGTCATAAAAACGTCATTTCATTTTAAAAAGTTTTCATCCCTTGCCCGTTCAGCAACCGCACAATGGCTAAATGAATATAGCGGCTGATACCCTCCATCATGCAAGACACATTCATTTAAGGAACACGCTCAATAAGGAGACAACGACAATGAACAAGTTTATTACGGGCGGATGGAGCCAGTCTCTGGCTGGCCAACCGCATAAAGCGTTCGATGTCATGATGTACGGCATGGTAACCAACCTTGATGGCTTAACCACAGGCACCTCAGCCCAGCCAGGATGGAGCCCGGAAAAACAAAACAAACCCGATACGCTTCCCGGCTTTAACGGAAAGACACTATGGGTTTACGGCGGCGGCGGATGCTCCCCACAGCAAAAGCCGGCCAATGAGGATGAAGTGTTGAGGATCGTCGCGGCCACGGTCGATCGGGGCTGGGATGGCGTCGATTTTGATGACGAATGCAATATGAACACCGAACGGGTCATCGAAGCCATGAAACGGCTAAAAGAGGCCGGGAAAGAGACCAGCTTTGGTTTTATTGCCGGTTATTCTTACAACCACCCCAATACGGGAAATGGCAACAAGCTCAACGAGAAAGTCAGAAAAATCATTCAATCAGACCAATGCGACCGCTTTATCCATTACTGTTATGCGGCAGCGATGTGGAGCAATGACGATATTCTCGCTAATGTGATCCCGGCATTAAAACAATCGTTGGCGAACGGGGCCGAAAATAAAAAATGCATTCTGGCCCTGACGACCAAAGGATTGACCGACTGGAATTTAAATTACTTTATCGATCAGGTTTTGGACTTTAACCTTGGCGGATTATTTATTTGGAATTACGCTAACCTGACGGATGAGCACGATAAAATTATCCAGCGCCGGCTAGGCAATTAGCGCAGTTCGATTTGTCGCCGCACAACAAGCGGCCGCATTCGCGGTCGCTTTATCAGCTAAAGAAAGGGCTATTCAATAAATCCCAGTTTAAACTGCGCCTTGCCCGCCAGCGACATCAGGCTCGCATCTTCAGGATAGGTCGCCAGCAGCGGGAAAAATACTGCGCCGCCGATAATGCTGCGGCGCTTTGAATCTGCCGGGCGCAGCCCCCAGATATTCTGGTACGTCATCGGCACAACCTGGCCGTCAATGAGCGCATTGCCGATATACAGCATGATATGGCCCGGAATGTAAACCAGCGTGGTGAAGGGTTTGCCGTGATCTTTGAGATAGCGCAGCCGTTCACTGGTGTTCGCTTGAGCAAGATCAACCACCCGGGTGGCCGCCTGTATCTGCGCGGCGGAATTTCTGGGAAGAAAGAGGCCAAAAGGCATCAACAGACTGCGCAGTTCGGCGGAGCAGTCATTATTGAAGTTATAGTTCCCCCAGCCATAAGGCCTGCCGCTCATTGACCGCATCAGTACGGCAAGATGTTCGGGCGTCATTTTCCACGGCATGGCGGCAAATTCCCCCTTCTTGACAACGACCCGGCGCATCTGTGCGCGGCCATCCTCTCGGCGTACCGGCACGGCGACCACAAAAAGGCCCTGTCGGTGACGGTAAAATGGCAGAATCGTGCCGTGGCGCGCCGTAAAATAAAACTGGCCGCCCGTTTGCACCGAAACCGGCTGTTTAATGAATGCCCCCAGATTTTTCCCCGCCAGCGCCAGCCATTCTGAGACAAACCGCTGATCCGCCGCCGCGATGTCTTCGCTATGCACCCAACCGATCACCGTAGGCGACATGACGTATTTCCAGCGTTTATCGCGGCTTTGCGTAATAACGTATACCGGAGTGCCGGGGCGGATAGACGAATCCTGCAAATTATCAAAGGGATAACCTTGCCCAGCCAGGCGAGGATCGTCATAAGCCGGATCGTCCGTCGGCAGGATCCTGACCAGCGTCTCCCTGACCGCAATGCCTCGGGCCGAAGAATGATAAACCTGGCTAATGTCCGTAGAAGCGTTATCTCTGACTTGCTGTTTCCAGCGGTCGGTGTGAGTCCTGAAGTTTTCCCCCCAGGAGACACTTCCACGGCCAAGGTATTTATCCATTGCGGCATCACGGTGGCTTTCCGCTTCGCGGTTCAGGACGGCAGCGATGTAATGCGGATTCCAGGGGGATTCATCGTTCGGCTCCATGCCAAAATAGTGAGATTTAAGAGCGGAAAAATGACGTTGCTGCGTGGCGGCATCCATCACGGGCACCCGCCGCTGCGGACCGGGCGGCAACCATTTATCGACAGACTGCGAATAGTTCCCCAGCGGGAACAGCGATTTGGTGGCATCGATAGGGGCTGTCGCCGTGGCGTCTTGAGGGGGCTGGCTGACCGGCGCGCTGTGGCAGGCCGACAGCAGCAGAAGAGTCATCAGGCACAGCGGTTTTATTCCATTAGTAGGCATACGTTATCAACTCCATGATAGGTTAAAATCCCTGCTTTATCCTGACGCGAAATTATTCGAATTGATACTTAATAACATCTGCGATTGATTTCCCGTTGAAGAAAACAAAGCCGGAGGCAACCCCATGACAGACGCCGACCGGATTTCCCGCCGCCGCACAGAATGCGATCGACCTTCCCGCCCTGCGCCGCCAAATCTGCTATCCTGCGGCTTTGCTTTCTGACAGGAGTCCTCCATGCGCCAACGCATCATTGTCTGCCCGCTGATTGAAAACGATAACGCCTTCCTGCTGTGCAAAATGGCCGCGCACAAGGGCGTATTTCCCGGCCAGTGGGCGCTGTCAGGCGGCGGCGTCGAGCTGGGTGAGCAGATAGAGCAAGCGCTGCGGCGCGAAGTGCACGAAGAACTGGGCCCCGCACTGATCCTCGACAGCATCACGCCCTGGACCTTCCGCGACGACGTGCGCATCAAAACCTACGCCGACGGCAGCCGGGAACAAATCTACATGATTTACCTGATTTTCGACTGCCACGCCGCCAACCGCGACGTGACGATCAACGATGAATTCGACGACTACGCCTGGGTGCCGCGCGAACGCCTGGCGGACTACGATCTGAACGAAGCCACCCGCTTCACGCTGCGGCAAAAGGGATTGCTGTAACAGTTTGAGCGATTATCACCCTATTTCCTTCACATTTGCCGGGCAGACTCTTTTGATATTTTTTAATCACTTAGGGTCACTATTGCCGTCGCTATGCTTTTATTTCTCCCTGTTCTCCGTCTGTCCGTCCGGCGCTTCGGCGCCGCCGCCCTGTTCAGCCTGCTGTTCGTTTTGGCACCCGCCCATGCCGCCGCGGCGCCATTGGTGTTGAATGCCAAATCGGTGCTGGTCGTCAATCAGCGTACCGGAAAAACGCTCTATCAGAAGCAACCGAACCGCGTGCTGCCGATCGCGTCTCTGTCCAAGCTGATGACCGCCATGGTCGCCCTGGACAGCAAACGCCCCATGGGCAGTCAACTCAAAGTCACCGCCGCCGATCGCGATCTGCTGAAAAAAACCCATTCGCGGCTGACCATCGGCTCGGTGCTCAGCCGCCGCGACATGCTGCACATCGCCCTGATGTCTTCGGAAAACCGCGCCGCCGCGGCGCTGAGCCGCAGTTATCCCGGCGGGCGCAAGGCCTTCGTGGCGAAAATGAATCAGAAAGCGCGCGCCATCGGCATGAAACGCGCCCGTTTCTACGATCCGACCGGGCTAACGCCGCGCAACGTAGCCACCGCCAGCGATCTGCTGAAAATGGTCAATCACGCCTATCGCTATCCATTGATTCGCCGCTTCAGCACCGACAAGCAGCAGATCGTGCGTCCTGGCCGCGGCCAGCTGGTCTATCGCAGTTCCAACGGTCTGATCAACAACCCGGCCTGGAAGATCCAGCTGCAGAAAACCGGCTTTACCGACGAGGCCGGTCACTGCCTGGTGATGCGCACCACCATCAAAGGGCAGCCGGTGGTGATGATCTTGCTTGGCGCGCAGCCGCGCTACGGCCACTACCGTGACGCCATTCGTCTGAAGGCCTGGCTGGAGCGGTAAAATCGCGGCGCTTTACCGTTCTGCGCATATCCAAATCCGTTTTGGATCAATGGAATATCCTATCGCCAATCAGTATTAAGCCGCGCGCCGCCCGCATGGTATTTGTCAGGCATATCTGATGATGAAAGGAGCGGGAAAAATGGCTTATGCCTTGAGCATATTGGAAAAAAGTCCGATCGCCGACGGGGAAAGCGCCGCGCAGGCGCTGGCGCGCACGCTGCAGCTGGCGCAACGGGCGGAACGCTGGGGGTATCGGCGTTTCTGGCTGGCGGAGCACCACAACACGCCGCAGCTCGCCTGCCCGTCGCCGGAAGTGCTGATCGGCTACCTGCTCGGCCAGACGACGCGCATTCGCATCGGCTCCGGCGGCGTGATGCTGCAGCACTACAGCGCCTACAAGGTGGCCGAAAACTTCAACCTGCTGGCGGCGCTGGCGCCGGGACGCGTCGATCTCGGGGTGGGCAAAGCGCCCGGCGGGCTGCCGCTCGCAACCCAGGCGCTGCAGGCGGCCCACGATCGGCAACGCAAGCCGGACTTTCCTCAGCAGCTGTCGCAGTTGACCGCCTATCTGAACGACGACGCCGAGCCCGGCCTGAGCGCCACACCGCTGCCGCCGCAGGGCGCGCAGCGTTTTCTGCTCGGCGCCAGTAAAGAAAGCGCGACGCTGGCGGCCGAGTCCGGCTGGGCCTTCGTGTTCGCCGCGCATTTGAACGGCAATCCGCAGGATATCCGCGACGCGCTGGAGCACTACGCCGCACACAGCGGCGGCCGCAAGGCGCTGCTGGCGGTGGCGGCGATCGTGGCCCCCAGCGAGGAACAGGCCGCGGCATTGGCGGCCGACATTCGGCAATACCGCGTGCACATTGCCGGTGAGCAGAGTGTGACCGTCGGCAGCCTGGCGCAGGCGGAGAGTTTCGTGCAGCAGGCCGGCGCCACCGACTACCGCATCGAGCCGCGGGAAAGCCATATTCTGCTCGGCACCGCGCAGCAGGTGCATCAGCAACTGGCGCAGCTGCAGCAACAGTACGGCGTGGAAGAGTTCATCATCGACACGCCGATCGCCGAACCGGCCGCCCGGTTAGCCTCGCTGCAGTTACTGGCGGAGGAGAGTTTGACGCCGGCTTAGTTGATCGCCGCCGCCGCCCGCATGGCTTCGGACAGATCCTGCGCCAGCGGCGCCAACTGCGACGGCGTGACGTTCGCCAGGCTGACGCGGAGCGCCGGACCGCACTTCAGGCGGAAAGGTTCACCGCCCTGCACCAGCCATCCCCGCTGCGCCATCAGCTGCGCGGCGGCGGTTTCCGAACGCACCGGCACCCACAGATGCAGCCCTTCACCTACCGCCAGCGCCGTGTGATTCAACGCATTGAGCCGCTGGACCAGCTCGTCCCGTCTGGCCTGATACGCCTGTTGCGCCCGCTGCAATTGCCCTTCCTGCAAGGCTTGTTCCCACAGTCTGGCGGCGATCTGCTGCAAGATATGGCTGACCCAGCGTTCGCTGATGTACTGATCGGCGCGCATCGCCTGCAGCAAGGTCGGGCTGCCGCAAGCCAACGCGATGCGCAGATCCGGGCTGAGAAACTTGCTGAGCGACAGCACGTACAGGCCGCGATCGCCGTCGAACGGCAGATGCAGCGGCTGTTGCGACAACGGCCCCCAGAAATCGTCGACGATCGCCAGACACTGCGGATGGCCGCGCAGAAAACCTCGCCACTGCTGCGCACGTTGCGCTGAAAGCGAAGCGCCGGTCGGATTATGGGCGCGCGGCGTCAGGATCACCGCGTCGGCCGTGCCACTCTCCGGCAGCCGACAGCCCTGTTCATCCACCGCCAGCGGCAGCGGCCGCAGGCGCAGGTGACGCAGCAGCGTCAATAGCGGCGGCCAGCAGGGATCTTCCACCCACACCGCCGCCCCAGGCTGGGCATGGCAGCGCAGCGCCTTTTCCATCGCGTCCAACGCGCCGGAAAACACCGCCGGTTCCCCCAGGGCCACGCCCTGGCGCCCGAGCCACTCACGCCCGAGACCGGTCAATACCGGCAGGTCGCCGCTGATGTCATAGCCGTTTTGCTGCGGGAACACCTCCGCCGCGCCAAGCCTCAGTGCCGGCAGCAAAGCGGCATCCAGGTTGCCGCTGGCCAGATCGCACATCCCCGCCGGCACCTGGCGCGGCGTATAGGCCGCACTCACCGCCGCCAGCGGCGGCTCCAGCACCACCGTACCCGCCCGCCCGCGCGTCGCCACCAGGCCGGCATCGCGCAATCTGGCGTATGCGCTGGCCACGGTATTCGGATTGACCTCCAGCTCCGCCGCCAGCTGGCGTACCGGCGGCAACAGTTCGCCCGGCCGCAGCGCGCCGTTTTTGATGCGTGCTGCGATCTGCTCGGCAATCTGGACAGCGCCGCCGCCTTTTGCATACAATGAAGCCATACATAAATCCTTTTGTACTAGTTCAAATAAGATTAGCAGTTTCTGCGGCCAAAAGTAAGGGGTTCCATGGATAAACATTACGTGCTCGACATTCAGTATGCAGGAAAAGCCTTTGCCCGCCTGCAGCTGTTCACCCCGTGGGCAGCCGATCAGCTGGAGCAGGCCTGCGCGCTGTTCCCGGCCGCACAGGGTTATCAGGTGCAGCTCAGCCAAGTCAGCGAACGCCGCATCGTCTACCAGAGCGGCGCGCAAGGCATCACGGTGCTGGGCGAGTCGCTGGCGCTGATCCCCTTCACTCACGCTAGCGAGGTTAAACAATGAAAAAAGCCGTCGCCATTCGGCACGTCAACTTTGAAAACCTGGGCATCCTCGGTTCCCTGCTGTCACTGCGCGGCTATCAGATCGATTATTACGATGCCGGCCGCGATGATATTCGTGCTATCAATAATGAAGAGACCGATCTGTTGGTGGTGCTCGGCGGGCCGATCAGCGCCGCTCAGCACTTTTCCGGCGAGCAGCGGTATGATTTTCTCGACCATGAATTCGCGCTGGTCAAACAGCGCCTGGCGCAGCGGCGGCCGACCCTCGGGGTTTGCCTCGGCGCGCAAGTGATCGCCCAGGCGCTGGGCGCTGAGGTTATTTCGCTCGGCGTGAAAGAGATAGGCTTCGCCCCGCTGACCACGCCGCCGGCGGAAGAGGAGTCGGTGCTGGCGCCGCTGGCCGACACGCCGGTACTGCACTGGCACGGGGATATGTTCATGATCCCGGACGGCGCCCGCTGCCTGGCCGGCACGGCGGTATGCCCGCATCAGGCCTTCGACTATCAGGGGTTCGCGCTCGGCCTGCAGTTCCATTTGGAGGCGGATTATCGCGATATCGAACGCTGGCTGATTGGCCATGCCTGCGAGCTGGAACTGGCCGGCATCGCGCCCCAGACCCTGCGCGACCAGGCCGCGCGCCACGGCGCGCAGCTGGAACAGCGCGCGCGGCAGGTGTTCGCGCGCTGGCTGGATAACAACGAACCAAGGAAGTAACTCATGCAACAGGCTTCACCTTTGCGGTCACCGTCTATTGACGTGATCAGCATTCAATCTCAGGTGGTCTACGGCAGCGTCGGCAACGGCATCGCCTACCGCGCTCTGCTGAAAAAGGGACTGGAGGCGCTGCAGGTGCCCAGCGTGCTGTTCGGCTGCCCGCCCTATTACGGCAAACCGCACGGCGGCGTCATCTCCGGCGATTGGTTCGGCGGTTTTCTCGACGACCTGATCGCCCGCGGCGTCATGAAGCGCACACGGGCGGTGATCGTCGGCTACCTGGGCGACGTGATGCAGTGCCATATTCTGGCCAACTGGCTGCAGCGGGTGCGCTCGCTCAATCCGCAGATAAACATCTATATCGATCCGGTGATGGGCGATTACGGTGAGGGGATCTACGTGGATGAGCGCATCGTCAACTGCTATCGCTCGCCGTTCCTGCGGCTGGCCAACGGCCTGACGCCGAACGGTTTCGAACTGGAGCAGCTGTGCGGCCGGCAACTGAGCAACCGCGAGCAGACGCAACACGCCGCGCAGGCGCTGTTGAACGACACCACCGAATGGGTGTTGGTCACCAGCGCACCGGGCGTAGCGCAACACGAAGACGAAGTGGGATTGATGCTGGTCACCCGGCAGGAAACGCAGTGCTTTACTCATCCGAAGGTCAAATCGGCGGTCAAAGGCACCGGCGATCTGTTCACCGCGTTGCTGGTCAGCCATCTGCTGCAGGGCGCTGCGCTCGACGCGGCAGTGGTTGCCGCCGGCGATGAAGTGTGCGGCGTACTGGCCGAAGCGGCGCATTTCTGTTGGGAAGAGATCGGTAGCCTGCGGGCGTTAAAACCGTAAGGCCTGTGGAGAGTCAGGGGCAGCGTGCCGCCCCTGATAAATATCAGCGTTTTTTCTTTTTGTTGAAATCCAGCTCGAAGGCGAACACGGCGCTCTGAATTTTGCGCTCCATCGCCAATCCGAGCTTAAGAAAGCGGCATGACAGGCGCGAGAAGTGCACCACCTGGTCGTTATCGTCGGTTTCCTGATCGTCGTTGACCACCACCAGCTCCATGTTGACCTTGAAGCTGCCGTAGCTGCCCAGATCCAGCTCCGCTTTCTTGAACTGCAAGCCTGGCTGGAAGAAATCCGGCAGCGGGCCGTCGAAGCGTAAACCGACGCCGCCGGCGGAGAGATCGTGGATCCGCAGCTCGTACGGCGTGCCGTCCGGGTATTCGCCGGTACAAAAGAATTGGCGCCAGTGCGGCGTAGTGATGCGGAATTGACGGCGACGCTGGATATAGACCAGCTCCTGCGGCAGCCGGGTCGAACAGGCCTGTACGCCCTGATGTTCGGTCAGCTCCGCCTGGGGGACGGAAAACTCGATTTTGGCGTCGTTGCTTTCAATCACGATGGTGCAAGCGCCGTCGATGGCGCTCGAGGCTTCCTCACCGCTAAACACGATATTGTCCGGCCCGACGCTCAATAACAGACTTTGAAACCGGTGCTGCTGATTTTCTACGCGCAGCGGCGTGCGTTGTTTGCAAATTTCTCGCAGAATCGCCAGAACTTCAAAACGCTCCCGTTTGATAAACAGTCCGTTATCGCTGTGCTCCACACGTGTCTCCTGACTTTTTTCTAATGACGTCTTACGTATTCCTTACGGTTATCATCTCTGGGAATATTCCTAAAGTCAAATTTGCCAGCGTTGCCAGGCCTGCGGCAGCAGGCGCGCGAAACGTTTCGCCCATGCCTGTTGCCCGCGTTCGTCAGCGACCAAATCCTGGCGAATTTCGATGCCGACGTAAGGCAAACCGCGGCGCTCCGCGTGCACCGGCAACGTGTAATCGGTGGCGTCCGTCATTGCATAAGGTTCGTTAATACCCACCTGCAGATCCCCCTCTTCACGCAGCAGTTCAGCCAACAGCAGCGCAAATTCCGGGTAGCGGTTAAACAGCAGCCCCACCTGCCAGGGGCGCGATTGGCCCTTGAACACCGGCGTGAAGCTGTGCATGGCGATCACCGCCGTCGGCAGTTCACGCAGTTGGCGTTGCCCCAGATGCTCATCGATGGCGTGGTGATACGGCAAAAATACCTCGCGCTCACGCGCCAGCGCGTGTTCGGCGTCGATGCCGATATTGCCGGGGATGGGCGTCAGTTCAGACAAATGCGGGATCGAGCTGGCGATGCCGGGCGCCCGGTTGCAGTCGATCACCAACCGTGAGTAACGCTGATGAATCAGCGTGGCGTCCAGTTGGCGGCTCAGATGGCGCGATACGCCCAGCGCGCCGATATCCCAGCCGATGTGGCGCTCGATCTCCCCCGGCGGTAAGCCGAGATCCCCGAGGGATTGCGGTATCGCCTTGCCGGCGTGATCGCACAGCAGCAAAAATGGCGCTTTGCCGCGCGGGGTTTCAACGGCGGCGGCGGGCGGTTCATCGGCGGACAATAACGGCGGGATAAACGAATGAGGCATGAAAGGCTCCGGCGGTGGAAAGCAAAACGTTTATCGTAGCGCTATCCCGTCGCCGGCCCCAAGGTCGTGCTTAGATCAAAAAGGCATGAGTCAGACGCCGATCATGCCGTCTCGGCTTCCTGCGGCTGATGCACCGCAATATAACGTTGATAACGCGACGGCTTGAGCCGCGAGGTATCCACCAGCACCAGGCCGTCGATGCAGTTGTTGAAGGCCGGATCGGTGCCAAAGTCGATAAACTGCACCCCGCCCGGTTCGCACAGCTCGGTGTACTGTTTGTACAGCGTCGGGATCGAGCAGCCGATGTTGCTGAGCAGGCTCTTCAGCCGCACCAGATCTTCCTGGTAGTTATCCCCGGCAAACTGCGCCAGCACCTGCGGCAACGACGCCGGATAAGGACGACGCGACTGCGCGAAGGCGTGGTCCGGCGAGAAATAGAGCCGATAGAAGGCGATCAACAGATCCCGCGCCGCCAGCGGCATGCCGCCGGAAATGGATACCGGGCCGAACAGATAGCGATACTGCGGGTATTTCGACAGATAGGCGCCGATGCCCAGCCACAAATAGTCCAGCCCGCGCTTGCCCCAATAGGCCGGCTGAATGAAGCTGCGCCCCAGTTCGATGCCCTGCGCCAGGATCGGTTCCATATCGCGGTCATAGTGGAACAGGCTGTTGCTGTAGATGCTCTCCAGGCCCTTACGCGCGATTTGTTCGGCGGTGGGGATAAAACGATAGGCGCCGACGATCTCCAGCTCCTCTTCATCCCACAGCACCAGGTGATAATAATCGTCGTCGTAGCTGTCCAGATCGCGGCGGCGGCCGGATCCTTCCCCCACCGCGCGGAAAGCGATCTCGCGCAGGCGCCCCAGCTCGCGCAGGATCGGCGTGCGCGCTTCATCGTGACGGCGATAGAGATAGATGGTTTTGCCGTCCGGCGTCACCCCCAGTCTTTCGCAGTTCGCCAGCGCCTTTTTCAACTCCAGACGCTCTTCCGGCAACGCGATTGGCGATTCGCTGGCGAACAGCCCCGGTTTGCCCTGGCCCAGGCGATACACGTGACGGCGAAAGCGCTCCGCCAGATCCTTGGCGCTGGTGTGGCCATCGTGCCAGTTGGCGAACGGCACGCGGCCGCCGATGCGGATCCTGATGCGCCCGCCCCGCTGCTGGAACATTTCACGCACCAGCAGCAGCGTCGACAGCGGACGATAGACCAGCGACGTAAAGTAGAACAGGTTGCTGTTGCGCGCGCTGATATGAATCGGCACGATCGGCGCGCGCGCCTTGGCGGCCAGACGCAGAAAACCGGTATGCCAGTGGCCGTCGCGGATGCCTTTCGGGCTCATGCGCGACACTTCGCCGGCCGGGAACAGGATCAGCGCGCCCTGATTGTCCAGCTGCTGCTGCATGCCTTCTATCTGTTTGCGGCTGGTTTTATAAGCGACGTTATCCACCGGCACGAACAGGTTGCGCAGCGGTTCGATGTAAGTCAGCAGTTGGCTGGCCACCACTTTCACATCCGGACGCACCGCCGCGACGGCGCGCAACAGCACCAGTCCGTCGAGCGAGCCGATCGGGTGATTGGCCACGAGCACCACCGGCCCCTGGCTGGGGATGTTTTCCAAATCGCCGTCCACCAGCTCGCAGCTGAGGTTAAAGTAGTCCACCACCTGCTCGATCAGATCGAGCCCTTTCAGGTGGGGATAGTCGGCGGCGAACTGTTTGAATTCTTTTTCGAAGAGAAGGGTTCTTAGCAGGCTGCGCTGCCAGGCAGGGGTATTGCGGTGTGGAAATGCATCTTGCAACAGAGAATCCAGGCTGAACATCGCGTTATCTCCTGACGTAGTCGCTGCAAACTTAAGCCAGAGCCATGACTCTGACATGTCAGTCACATGACAATAAAATGAATCCATCGACTATCAGGTATAGCAAAGTAATGGCGATTTGGGAGCGAAAGACGCATTTTCGCCCCCACTTCCCCTCACATCGGCGCCAGCAACGCTTCAATGCGGCGGTTCACCGCCTCACGCAGGCGCTATCGGCTGCAGATCCTCGCCGGGATGGGCCACGAACGGATCGCCGGAGGGAAACGCATGGCCGCTGTCGTTCACCCTCACCCGCTGCAATGCGGCGCTATTACACGCGCCGGCATAAAAAAACAGTGAAAGCCCGGCGGCTGCCGAATTATCGCTGCGGCTTTCGGCCTCGACGGACTGAATAATTAAATGCCGGGAATTGTCGACTGAAAAATAACGAATTTGCCGTTTTCACTTTGCGTTGACGCTGCTTTCGGTTGGCGCTCAAACGAAAGCAAAATCAAATATAACCAACTGATAGATATAGATATTTTAAAATTAATCGATTGCATTTCAGTGTTTCGTTTGCTGTAATTCGCCACGAACAACTGAAAGCGCTCCGGTCGGTATCGCTGCGGCTTATTAAGCCGCGGTCGGGCACGGCTACAGGTAAATCAGGAGTCTGCGTTAATGATCACTACCGCAAAACGCCGGGAATTAATTATCGACCCGCTGTGCCGCGAAGGCGCGTCGCGCGTGGAACCGCTCAGCCAGCTGCTTTCGGTCTCCAGCGTCACCATCCACATCAATCGCGACGTCAAACACACCCTCGCCGACGCCAGCAAATTCGGCCGCACAAGTTTTTGCACGATCGCGACATCGGCCAGATCCACCGCCTGGTCACCGACAGCCGCATTCCGGAACACTGTCTGCAGGCGCTGCACCCTTTAGGGATCGACGTGATTATCGCCGACCGTTAACCGAGGATTTTTAAGGAGCTGTCATCATGAACGCGTATTTCTCTTACGAGGCGAATTGGCTGAAGCAGCGCAACGCCTGGCACACCGCCGCAGAAATTTGGCAACAGCCGGATCTGTGGGCGGCGCTGCACCGGCAGCTGCAGGATCAACAGGCGCAATGGCAGCCGTTTCTGGCGCCGCTGCTGGTCAATCCGCGCCTGCAGATCGTGCTGTGCGGCGCCGGCAGCTCGGCGTTCGCCGGCCGCGCCCTGGCCCCCTGGCTGCGCGAACGCACCGGCCGCGACGTGGTGGCCTACGGCACTACCGATATCGTCGCCAACCCGCTGCAGTATCTCGACCCTGAGCGGCCGACGCTGCTGGTCTCCTTCGCCCGCTCGGGCAACAGCCCGGAGAGCGTGGCGACGGTGGAGCTGGCCGACCAACTGCTGCCGGAAAGCTACCACCTGATGCTGGTGTGCAACCCGGACAGCAAGCTGGCGCAGTATGCACATCAGCGCGACAACGTCTGTTCGCTGGTGATGCCGCAAGGTTCTAACGATCAGAGCTTCGCCATGACCTCCAGCTTCAGCTGCATGATGCTGAGCGCCGCGCTGCTGCTCGGCCCCCTGTCGCTCGAGGTCGCCCAGGCGCCGCTGCACGCCATGGTGCAGCGCTGCCGCGCACTGCGAGAAACGCTGCAGCCGCAGGTGAAGGCGCTGGCCGCCGGCGGCTTCCGCCGCTACATCACCCTTGGCGGCAGCTGCTTTACCGGCCTTGCCGAAGAGGCCTCGCTCAAGATGCTGGAGCTGACCGCCGGGCGCATCGTTACGCGCTACGACTCGCCGCTCGGCCTGCGTCATGGTCCGAAATTCATGGTCGACGGCCAGACGCTGGTGGTGTTGATGTTCTCGCGCGACGACTACGCCCGCCAGTATGACCGCGATCTGTGGAACGAGCTGCAGCGCGATGGGCAGGCGATGCAGCTGGTCGGATTGACCGGCGGGCGCCAACCCCTCGCCGATACCCTGCTGCATATGCACGATGCGGCAGACGATATCTGGCTGCTGTTCCCGTATCTGCTGTTCACCCAGATGCTGGCCTTCGAGAGTTCGCTGGCGCTGGGGCTGACCCCGGATAACCCCTGCCCGACCGGCGAGGTTAACCGGGTGGTGAAAGGCGTGACGATTTACCGTTTTCCTTCCCCCGTGCAGTAAGGAGATCCCATGTATCTGATAGCCAACCGAGACATGCTGCTCAAGGCGCAGCGCCAGGGTTACGCCGTTCCGGCGTTTAACGTTCACAATCTGGAAACCGTGCAGGTGGTGGCGGAGACCGCCGCCGAGCTGCGCTCGCCGGTGATCATGGCCGGCACGCCCGGCACCTTCAGCTATGCCGGCACCGACTACCTGATCGGTATATGTCAGGCGGCCGCGCACCGCTACGATCTGCCGCTGGCGCTGCATCTGGATCATCACGAAGAGCTCGATGACATCGAGCACAAGGTGAAAAGCGGCATCCGCTCGGTCATGATCGACGGCTCCCATTTGCCGTTCGAGCAGAATATCGCCAAGGTGGCCGCCGCAGTGGCCCTGTGCCATCGCTACGGCGCCAGCGTGGAAGCGGAGCTGGGCCGCCTGGGCGGGCAAGAGGACGATCTGATCGTCGATACGGCGGACAGCTTCTATACCGACCCGGTGGCGGCACGCGAGTTTGTCGCCGCCACCGGCATCGATTCGCTGGCGGTGGCGATCGGTTCCGCCCACGGCCTGTATCACGGCGAACCGAAGCTGGACTTCGAACGCCTGGCGCTGATCCGCGAACAGGTGGACGTGCCGTTGGTGCTGCACGGCGCCTCCGGCATTCCGGAAGTGATGGTCAAGCGCGCGATCTCGCTCGGCGTTTGCAAGGTCAACGTCGCCACCGAATTGAAAATCGCCTTCGCCGATGCGGTAAAAAGCTACTTTTCACAGCACCCGGATGCCAACGATCCGCGCAAATACATCGTCCCCGGCAAGCTGGCGATGAAAGAAGTGGTGGCGGAAAAGATCCGCATCTGCGGCAGCAGCGGCATGCTGTAACCCCACGCCCGCCCCCGGTTTCAGTGGCTGCACCACGGGGGCGAAAACATCCCGCCATTTTCCGCTTTCCTGAGAGAACGATCACAGCCTGTTATCCCGCCCGCGCCTGAAACCATTAACCGGTCTTCACTATGATCCAAATCATGGTTTTACTCATCCTACCTCTCTATTATCAAATTCATTGAATGCAGGCAGTAGGATTTTTGCCCATTCGTTTTTATTTCGCCAAGCGAAATAGCTTATTTGATGAAAACAAGCGCGCTTGTTTTTTAATTGGCAGTGTTTTTACTCTGAAAGGAACAGCGTATGAACCATTACTTAGCCGTATTAAGCGCATTGGTCATTCTGCCCTTCGCTCTGCAAGCAAAACCGCTTTCCGGCAGCCAGGTCGCCTCTGGCGTCGTCCGCTTCACCGGCGCCATTACCACGCCTGCATGCACCGTCAAACATCAGGATGAAAAGCTTATCTCCAGCTGCTTCGGTAAAGTGACGGAATATCAGAACGGGTATATATCCTCTTCGTTAAAAGCGATGCCAAAAGAATTAGTTTCTGCCGTCAGCAGTGAGATGGTGAATAACGATCCCCATTTAAAACGCGTGACCATCAGCTATAAGTAACCACAAAGCGTTACTGCCTGCTGAAATAATAAACAAGACACAACTTGTCTTGATGACTTATAAATTTATTTTATAAATTTATCGCACAATAACTCTCCGCCTTACCGTAAGCCGGCTATTCGGGCGACCCTGCGGTCGCCCATCAGCATGTCCGAAATCCGCCATCGCTCCCTTCCATTTCATGCGATAATCGCCCTACCAAACCGAGGAGTGATCCAGATGCAGACTTTTTTGATTGATCGTACCGCCACGCCGGTGGGAGAACTGGTGCTGATTGCCGATGAACAGGGGCGCCTGCGGGCGATTGACTGGACCGATCACGAAGCGCGCCTGATGAAGCTGCTGAATACCCACTACCGCGCCGATCGGTTCACCCTGCGCGAACAGCGCGATCCCAGCGGGCTGACCGACGCCATGCAGCGCTATTTCGCCGGTGAACTGAGCATTATCGATCGGTTGCCGGTGATGACCGCCGGCACCGAGTTCCAACGCACCGTCTGGCAACAGCTGCGCCAAATCCCCTGCGGCGAGATCCTGACCTACGGCCAGCTCGCGCAACGCATCGGCCGTCCGACCGCCTCGCGCGCAGTCGGCATGGCCAACGGTTCAAATCCGATCAGCATCGTCGTGCCCTGCCACCGAGTGATCGGTTCGCAAGGCGCACTGACCGGCTATGCCGGTGGCGTACAGCGCAAACAATGGCTGCTGCAGCACGAAGGCTACCTGCCTAAAAGCCTGCTGTAGCCGCGCCAGGCGATTATCCGGCGCCATTGTTTGGCGACGCTTAATAAAGCCCATTGCTCAACGCCACGCTCGCAGGCCGCTGGGCCCTATGAATAACTTGTGTGAATAAAACGCATAAGTCACAAATAATACTCATAACTTCAGTCCCCTACAGAATAATCGGCGGCATGTGTGCGTAAAATTCGCACACAATGCCCCTATTCAGACTAATGCTACCCTTATCAGCTGCGGCAAAAGATGTTAAAATTGACTCATATCAATTATTGAATGAGCGTAATCTATGATCCCGGAAAAACGCGTGATTCGTCGTATCCAGTCTGGTGGTTGTGCGATCCATTGCCAGGACTGCAGCATCAGCCAGCTGTGCATTCCTTTCACCCTTAATGCCCACGAGCTGGATCAGCTCGACAACATTATCGAGAGGAAAAAGCCTATTCAGAAAGGCCAGACCCTGTTCAAGGCCGGCGACGAGCTGAAATCGCTGTACGCGATCCGTTCCGGGACCATCAAGAGCTACACCATCACCGAGCAAGGCGACGAGCAGATCACCGGCTTCCACCTGGCGGGTGACCTGGTGGGCTTTGACGCCATCGGTGGCCTGAAGCACCCAAGCTTCGCCCAGGCGCTGGAAACCTCGATGGTGTGCGAAATTCCGTTCGAGACCCTCGACGATCTGTCCGGCAAAATGCCAAACCTGCGTCAGCAGATCATGCGGTTGATGAGCGGCGAGATCAAAGGCGACCAGGACATGATCCTGCTGTTGTCGAAGAAAAACGCCGAAGAGCGCCTGGCGGCGTTCGTTTACAACCTGTCGCGCCGCTTTGCGGAGCGCGGTTTCTCTCCGCGCGAGTTCCGTTTGACCATGACCCGCGGCGATATCGGCAACTATCTCGGCCTGACGGTGGAAACCATCAGCCGGCTGCTGGGCCGCTTCCAGAAAAGCGAAATCCTCAGCGTGAAAGGCAAATACATCACCATCGAAAACGCCGACGCCCTGTCGGTGCTGGCCGGTACGCCGCGTATCAACGTGACCGTCAACGCCTGATTCTCCTGCCGGATCACCATTTCCCCGAAATTGTTGATCCGGCACGCTTCTGTTGTTGTTCTGTTTTTCAATGTTGGGTTACTCTGTAAATTAACAGACTGTTGATTTCAGCTGTAAGGAGGCCCTATGGCGAAGTATCAGAATCTTCTGGTGGCTATTGACCCCAATCAGGACGATCAGCCGGCATTGCGCCGCGCCGTGTACCTGGTAAAACGGAACGGCGGGCGCATCAAGGCCTTCCTGCCCATCTATGACTTCTCTTACGAAATGACGACCCTGCTCTCCCCGGATGAAAGAACGGCGATGCGGCAAGGTGTGATCAGCCAACGCGCCGCCTGGATCAACGAGCAGTGTCGCTTCTATCTCAACGACGGCGTGCCGATCGAAATCAAAGTGGTCTGGCATAACCGCCCCTTCGAAGCCATCATTCAGGAAGTGCTTTCCGGCCAACATGACCTGCTGCTGAAAATGGCGCACCAACACGACCGGTTGGAGTCGGTGATCTTTACCCCCACCGACTGGCACCTGCTGCGCAAATGCCCTTGCCCGGTGTGGATGGTGAAAGACCAGCCCTGGCCGGAAGGCGGCAAGGCGCTGGTGGCGGTCAATCTGGCCAGCGAAGAACCCTATCACGACCCGCTCAATATCAAACTGGTGCAAGAAACCGTCGAACTGGCGCAAAACGTCAACCAGACCGAGGTTCACCTGGTCGGCGCCTATCCCGTTACCCCGATCAACATAGCCATCGAGTTGCCCGACTTCGACCCGAGCGTCTACAACGACGCCATTCGCGGCCAGCATCTGATCGCCATGAAGGCGCTACGGCAAAAATTCTGCATTAAGGAAGAGTTCACCCACGTGGAAAAAGGCCTGCCGGAAGAGGTGATCCCCGATTTGGCCGAACATCTGCAGGCCGGCGTGGTGGTGCTGGGCACCCTGGGCCGCACCGGCATTTCAGCCGCCTTTATCGGCAACACGGCGGAACATGTGATCGATCATCTGAAATGCGACCTGCTGGTGATTAAACCGGAAAACTTCAACTGCCCGATCGAGGCGGATGAAGACGATGAACACGACGACGAAGATTAAGCTTCGCGCATAAAGAAACGGGCCGCTGACAAGCGGCCCGTTTTTCTTTGGTTGCCCAATTTTACTTCTGCAACGCCCGCAAAATCGCTTCCACGCTGTCTTTGGCGTCGCCAAACAGCATTTGGGTGTTCTCCTTGAAGAACAGCGGGTTCTGCACGCCGGCGTAGCCGGTGTTCATCGACCGTTTGAACGCGATCACGTTCTGCGCTTTCCACACTTCCAATACCGGCATGCCGGCGATCGGGCTGCGCGGATCTTCCAGCGCCGCCGGGTTCACCGTATCGTTGGCGCCGATCACCAGCACGGTGTCGGTATCCGGGAAATCGTCGTTGATTTCATCCATCTCCAGCACCACGTCGTACGGCACCTTCGCCTCTGCCAGCAGCACGTTCATGTGGCCCGGCAAGCGCCCCGCGACCGGGTGAATGCCGAAGCGCACCTTCACGCCGCGCGCCCGCAGTTTTTCGGTGATTTCCGCCACCGGATACTGCGCCTGCGCCACCGCCATGCCGTAGCCCGGGGTGATGATCACCGAGGTGGAGTTCTTCAACTGCTCGGCCACCTCTTCCGCCGTGGTTTCACGGTATTCGCCCATCTCTTCGGCATCGCCGGTGGATGAACCGTCGCTGCCGAAACCGCCGGCGATCACGCTGATAAACGAGCGGTTCATCGCCTTGCACATGATGTAAGACAGGATCGCCCCCGAAGAGCCCACCAGCGCGCCGGTGACGATCAGCAGATCGTTGCTCAGCATGAAGCCCGCCGCGGCCGCCGCCCACCCCGAGTAGGAGTTGAGCATCGACACCACCACCGGCATGTCGGCGCCGCCGATCGAGGCGACCAGATGCCAGCCGAACGCCAGCGCGATCGCCGTCATCAGCAGCAGCGTCACCACCTGCCAGCCCACGCTGTCGGTGCGCACGAACGCCACCAGCAGCAGGAACGAGATCACCAGCGCCGCCAGGTTCAGCTTGTGGCGATTCGGCAGCATCAACGGCTTGGAAGAAATGATGCCGCGCAGTTTGCCGAAGGCGACGATCGAACCGGTGAAGGTCACCGCACCGATAAAGATGCCGAGGAACACTTCGGTCAGATGGATATTCGCCATCACCGGTTCCATCGGCGCACCGTGATCCAGATAGCTGTTGAAACCGACCAGCACCGCGGCCAGGCCAACGAAGCTGTGCAGCACCGCCACCAGCTCCGGCATTTCGGTCATCTCGACCTTCTTCGCCAGATAGACGCCGATCGAGCCGCCGATGATCATGGCGATGATGATCCAGCCGACGTTGCCGGAATCCGGCCCCAGAATGGTCGCGATCAGCGCTATCGCCATGCCGGCGACGCCGAACAGGTTGCCCTGCTTCGACGTTTCATGACGCGACAGGCCCGCCAGGCTGAAAATAAACAAAATAGCGGCAACAATGTATGCAGCTGTAACCAATCCTCCAGACATTTGTTACCCCTTAGTTCTTGCGGAACATCTTCAGCATGCGCTGAGTGACGGTGAACCCACCGAAAATATTGATGCTGGCGATCAGCACGGCGATAAAGGAGAGGAAACTCACCCAGCCGCCGTGGCCAATTTGCAGCAGCGCACCGACCACGATAATCCCTGAGATCGCGTTGGTGACCGACATCAACGGGGTATGCAGCGCATGGCTGACGTTCCAGACCACGTAGTACCCGACCACGCAGGCCAGCGCGAACACGGTAAAGTGCGACAGGAACTCTTTCGGGGCTGCGTCCGCCAGCCAGCCGAACAGCAGGATCGCCAGAGCCATCAGGCCGTACTTCAGCCACGGCGAGGTCGGCTTGGCTTCAGGTTTGGCGACCGGTGCGGCGGCGGGCGCCGCTTTCGGCTGGGCGGAAACCTGGATCGGCGGCGCCGGCCAGGTGATTTCACCGCTGCGCACCACGGTAACGCCGCGGATCACCGTATCGTCGAAATCGATATCGATCTCGCCGTTCTTCTCTTTCGACAGCAGCTTCAGCAGGTTGACCAGGTTGGTGCCGTACAGCTGCGAAGATTGTGTCGGCAAGCGGCTCGGCAGATCGGTATAGCCGATGATTTTCACGCCGTTGTCGGTCACGGTAATGGTGTCGGCCACGGTCAGTTCGCAGTTGCCGCCAGTTTGCGCCGCCAGATCGACGATCACGCTGCCCGGCTTCATCGACGCCACCATCTCTTTGGTGATCAGCTTCGGCGCCGGTTTACCCGGGATCAGCGCGGTGGTGACGATGATGTCAACCTCCGCCGCCTGTGCGGCGAACAGCGCCATCTCTGCCTTGATAAAGGCTTCGGACATCACTTTGGCGTAACCGTCGCCGCTGCCCGCTTCCTCTTCAAAATCCAGCTCGAGGAATTCCGCGCCCATGCTCTGCACCTGCTCTTTCACTTCCGGGCGGGTGTCGAAGGCGCGCACGATGGCGCCGAGGCTGCCCGCAGCGCCGATCGCCGCCAGGCCGGCCACGCCGGCGCCGATGATCATCACCTTGGCCGGCGGCACTTTGCCGGCGGCGGTGATCTGGCCGGTGAAGAAGCGGCCGAACTCATGCGCCGCCTCGACGATGGCGCGGTAGCCGGCGATGTTGGCCATCGAGCTCAGCGCATCCATCGACTGGGCGCGCGAGATGCGCGGCACCGAGTCCATCGCCAGCGCGGTGACGTTGCGCGCCGCCAGCTTGGCCATCAGCTCGGGGTTTTGCGCCGGCCAGATAAAGCTGACCAGCGTGCTGCCTTCGCGCATCAAGGCGATCTCGTCGTCTTGCGGCGCGTTGACTTTCAGGATCAGATCCGACTGCCACACGTCGTTTTCGTCGACCAGCGCCGCGCCGGCGGCTTCGTAGGCGACGTCGTCAAAACTGGCCAGTTTGCCCGCCCCGCGTTCAATCGCGACGGTAAAACCCAGCTTCAGCAGTTGTTCCACCGTTTTCGGCGTGGCTGCGACCCGGGCTTCATTGGCCAACCGCTCTCTTGGTACACCAATACGCATAATGTTCCCTTCTCACCTGTCTTGGATGATGTTTATTATTTTCCTGCCCATAGAACGGCGCCATCGGCGAGCGAGGCGTCAACTTGCCCGCACTGATTTCAGACGCCAACTATAACCTACTGAAAATAAGGTCGATGATCCATAATTGCTTACGCATTCAGCCCTGTTTTTACATAAAAACGCCGGGCGCGATATGACAAATCGCAATTTACAGTGAAAAAATGCATACAGAACAGCACATTCTGCATGGTTAGAGGTTTGCGCCCGGCGTAACGATTTATCGCCATGCGGGGCGGATAAGCATAAAAGTTATCATTTTGTGAATAATTAACACTAATGACACCAAAGCCTTTATTATGGAAACTTATGGCGGCGGCACCATCCGTGCGACCCGCGTCACCGTCAAGGATTTGTCGCACGGGATAACATAAAATGCTGAGACAGTTTTCAGAATTACATGTAATAATCGACGGCTGAATTACACTTAAACAGTTCAGTACGTTATAAACGTTAATGCGCTAGGCGAAAGGATTTTTTATGAAGCTGAAGACCACGATCATCGCGTCAGCCTTGTTATCACTCACCGCGCTGTCCGCTCATGCGGCGCAAGAGTTAACTCCTGAGAAAGCAGCGGCGCTGAAGCCGTTTGATCGCATCACGATTACCGGCCGCTTCAATGCGATCAATGAAGCCGTCGACGCCGTATCCCGCCGTGCAGACAAACTGGGTGCCGATTCCTTCTATATCCAGGACAGCAACAACAGCAACAACGGCGGCAACTGGCGCGTCACCGCAGACCTTTATCATAAAGATGCGCCAGAAGTGAGCAAAACACCAAAATACCGCGTATTTAACGGCGTGAACGAACTGCCTAAAGAGGAAGCCTATCTGCTGGAGCCTTACGATACCGTGAGCGTCAGCGGTTTCTACCGCAGCCAGCCGGACATTAACGACGCCATCTCCAAAGAAGCGCAGAAAAAAGGCGCCGCCTCATTCTTCATCGTGCGCCAGGTTGACGCCAACTCCGGCGGCAACCAGTTCGTCACCGCCTACATCTATAAGGCCGATGCGCCGAAACGCCGCGTGCAGAGCCCGGACGCCATCCCAGCCGATTCTGACGCCGGCCGCGCTGCGCTGGCCGCCGGCGGCGCCGCAGCCGCGAAAGTCGAAATTCCTGGCGTCGCGTCTTCCGGTTCACCAAGCCGCGAAGTGGGCCGTTTCTTCGAAACCCAGTCCTCTACCGGCCAACGCTATACCGTCACGCTGCCTAACGGCACCAAGATTCAGGAAGTGAACAACGTGACCGCCGCGCAGATGGTGCCGTTCGATTCCGTCACCTTCACCGGCCACTTCAACAGCATGACCGACGTGTCCACCGAAGTGGCGAAACGCGCGGCCGAGAAAGGCGCCAAGTACTACCACGTCACTCGCCAGTGGCAGAACAAGAGCGGCGGCAACCTGACCGTCAGCGCCGATCTGTTCAAATAAAACCCGCTTTTCGGTTTACCATCGGGCAGCCCTTGAGCTGCCCGTTTTTATTGCCGCTCTTTTCGCCGCTCGTTGAATAGTTTTTTGTAAATTCCGCATATTCAATCATTGCATCTCTAATCATCCCTCCGTAGAATTTGCGCCAATTTTTAGGGCTATTGTCTATTAGCGCAATGGTTGTTAACACATTGTTGCCGCCAAGCAGTTCCCTTCCAGTTGTTTATTCTGCGTTCAGGATCCGTCATTGGAAAAAAAACTCGGTCTTACCGCGCTAACCGCTTTGGTGCTCAGCTCAATGTTGGGCGCCGGCGTGTTCAGTCTGCCGCAAAACATGGCGCAGGTCGCCAGCCCCGCCGCGCTGCTGCTGGGTTGGGGGATCACCGGCGTCGGCATTCTGTTTTTGGCGTTTGCCATGCTGTTGCTTACGCGTCTGCGCCCGGATCTGGACGGCGGCATCTTCACCTACGCCAAAGAGGGATTCGGCGAGCTGATGGGCTTCTGCTCTGCCTGGGGTTACTGGCTGTGCGCCGTAATCGCCAACGTCTCGTATCTGGTGATCGTGTTCGCGGCATTGAGCATTTTCACCGATCGCGGCGGCAACGTTATTCTCGGTGACGGCAATACCTGGCAGGCGCTGATCGCCGAATCCGCCCTGCTGTGGATCGTGCACGCGCTGGTGCTGCGCGGCGTGCAAACCGCCGCCAGCATCAATCTTGCGGCCACTCTCGCCAAGTTGCTGCCGCTGGGGATGTTCGCCGTTCTGGCGGCGATCGCCTTTAAAATGGACGTGTTCACGCTGGACTTCCAGGGGATCGCCCTCGGCAAGCCGGTATGGGAACAGGTCAAGGACACCATGCTGATCACCCTGTGGGTGTTTATCGGCGTGGAAGGCGCCGTGGTGGTTTCCGCGCGCGCGCGCAATAAGAAGGACGTGGGCCGCGCGACCATGTTGGCGGTACTGTCGGCGCTGGCGGTGTATCTGATGGTCACCTTGCTGTCGCTGGGCGTGGTGCCCCGCAGCGAACTGGCCGACATGCGCAACCCGTCGATGGCAGTGCTGATGGTGGAACTGATTGGCCCGTGGGGAGACGTGATCATCGCCGCCGGTCTTATCATTTCCGTGTGCGGCGCCTACCTCAGCTGGACCATCATGGCGGCGGAAGTCCCCCTGCTGGCCGCACAGCACGGCGCATTTCCACGCGTGTTCGGCAAACAGAACCGCCATCACGCCCCATCGTCTTCGCTGTGGCTGACCAACATCGCGGTGCAGCTGGCGTTGGTGCTGATCTGGTTGACCGGCAGCAACTACAACTCGCTGTTGACCATCGCGTCGGAAATGATCCTGGTGCCTTACTTCCTGGTCGGCGCATTTCTGTTCAAGGTGGCTTACCGTCGCCGCGACAAGCGCCTGATCTTCGCCGCCACCGGCGCCTGCGTCTATGGTTTATGGCTGCTGTACGCTTCCGGGCTGATGCACTTGCTGATGTCGGTGCTGCTGTATGCGCCGGGCCTGTTGGTGTTCATGTACGCCCGCCGCGGCCATCAGGATATCAATCTGCTGAATCGCCTGGAAAAAGGCAGCATCTTACTGCTGCTGGTGGCCACGCTACCCGCCGGCTGGTTTATGCTGCACTAAAGTGTCCCGTCAATGCGGCTGCCCGTCAGCCGCATTTTGCTTCCTCTTTTTCCCCTGCTACCGCGTTCCCCCCCCCTTTGCACAGTCAGCCATGCGTCTCGCTTGCGATCTCAAATGCAATTAATTATCATTATCATTTATTGGTTAGTGGTAAGACGCGAGTGCCCCTGGCGAGAGGCGTCAGGCGGCGGATGAAGACAGGCTGAAAATGGAAGGCATTTCATGGCTGAGAAACTGCTGCACGCATTACCTTTGTTTACCGCCTGGGAGGCGCTGATCGCCGAGGGCAACATGGCGTTTAATCAGCGGCACGATCGCCAAGCGATGGCGCGCTATCAACAGGCGCTGGAGGGGGCTCAGGCGATCATCGCCGAGAAGCCCTGGCTGAATGCGGAATATACCGCCAGATTTGAAGCGCTGAATATTTTCGAGTCTGCCCTTGCCGCGCTGATCGTCACGTTCAACAACATTACCCATCTGCGCCTGCGGCAGAAGCCTCTGCGCGGCGTCGAGCTGCATGTTCATCAGGCCCGAGTCGCTATCGAGCAACTGTTGGACGATACGTCGCTGTGCGAACAGATGCAGCAGATCGCCGAACGGCACCTGCTGCGCTTCAGGATTGAAACCCTGCACTTGCTGCGCGAACACCGGTTGCCGGAAACCAGCGTCTGCGCGCCGGCGGCCAACGCTTCCGCTACCTTGCATTAAAAGTGACACACCAATCTGAGGGCCATCTGTAATGAATGAATTGAATGACGAGATGAAGAAGATGCTGGCTAAACAGCTGCCTGTGCAGGCGACCAGCAGCCCGAACGGCGTTCCCGATATCGGCCCCAAGCGCTCTTTGCGCCTCTATGATGACCGTACGCTGATTTACAACGAAAATACCGGAGGCCAAACGCTGAAAAACATCAAGGCCGGCTCGAAAATGGCCGTTGTGGTCATCGATCGCGAGGCGCTGGACGGTTACCGCTTCGTTGGCACGCCCGAACTGTTTCTGGCGGGCAAGCCGTTTGACGATGCGTTGACGTTTGCGGAAAAAAACGGAATGAAGCCGCCGAAGTACGCGGTGTTAATTCATATAGACAGTATTTATACCCTGCGCTCCGGCCCGAATGCCGGGACCCAGCTCTAGACGCCGGCCGTCATGCGGCGTGAGACATCACGTTCATGGTTAGGCCATCGCGACGAGTCAATTGCCTAACCATGAACGGGCGGCCGGGTTGATGCCCGGTCAGCTTTTGGGAGGGATCGCGACGGTCATGCGTTCACCCACCAGAGTAATCGCAATGCCTTCCGCACACTCTTTCTGAATGGCCGCCAGTTGTTGAGCCTCCAGCGCATAAGGCAACTGAATATCAAACACCGCCAGGCCCTGCTGCTGCGCCAGGTCAATCAGGCGCACGATGTTGGTTTCATCGCTGACCTGCGTCGACACCACCTGCAGCGCCAACTCTTTTAACTGCTCTTTGCGCGTTTGCGAGGTGGTCACGCGCGATTTCAACACCATGCCGAAGATCGGCATCACACCATAAATAGCATCAACAAAGCGCCAGTGCTTCCTGCACGATGCGGACAGAAAATCCATATAGTCGAAACAGATTTTCTCACTGCGCGCGATGGATGCAAGGTGATTGCTGTTCATCCCCTCATTCCTCTCATGGCCAGTGTTAACCCGTGGTCTTTCAAGCCGCCGCCGGGGGCAACCTGAAATGCATTGGGGATCTTATATCCAGAAATGGATAATCATGCGAAGCTTTAACGACTTTCCGCCGTATGATGGCATAATTCCCCTATTGTTTGCCAGTCTGTCCAGGAGCTTTAATCAATGGAACACCACAACTCCGCCCCGGTGCTGATTACCGGCGGCGCACGGCGCATAGGGCTGGCGCTCGCCAGAGCGTTTCTCCAGCGCGGCGTTCCGGTCATCATCGCCTACCGCAGCGAATATCCGGCGATGGCCGAGTTGAAAGCCTTGGGCGCCTGCTGCATTCAGGGCGATTTTTCCACCCATGAAGGCATTTATCGTTTCGCCGATCAGGTGCGGCAGGCCGCGCCCAAGCTGCGCGCGGTGATCCACAACGCCAGCGCCTGGCAGGCGGAGTCACCGGAGGTGCCGCCGGAACAGGTCATGGAGGCGATGCTGCAAATTCACGTCTACACGCCCTATTTGCTCAATCAACTGCTCGAGTCCTGCCTGACCGGCCAGGGCCAGGCCGGCGCCGACATTATCCATCTGACCGACTATGTGGTGGAAAAAGGCAGCGACAAGCATATCGCCTACGCCGCCAGCAAAGCCGCGCTGGACAACATGACCCGGTCGTTCGCCCGCAAATTGGCGCCCGAAGTCAAAGTCAACGCCATCGCGCCGGCGCTGATCATCTTCAATCCGGGCGACGACGAAGCTTATCGTCGGCAGGCGCTGGCGAAGTCGCTGATGAAGGTCGCGCCGGGCGAGAGCGAAGTGGTCAATCTGGTGAACTACCTGCTGGAGAGCCGCTACGTCACCGGCCGCACCCACGGCGTCGACGGCGGGCGGCCGCTGCGCTGACGCAAAGATCCGCTTGGCGCAACCTCGCGGGCCGCGCTATGCTGAAATCCGCTTTTCTTATTAAAACACGGGCATATGCATAAAATTGTTTTTGTGGAAGACGATCCTGAAGTCGGCAAACTGATCGCCGCCTATCTGGGCAAACACGATATCGAGGTGCTGATCGAACCGCGCGGCGACAGCGCGCAAGCGCGCATCGAGCGCGAGCAACCCGATCTGGTGCTGCTGGACATCATGCTGCCCGGCAAAGACGGCATGACGCTGTGCCGCGATCTGCGCCCCACCTTCCCCGGCCCGATCGTGCTGCTGACCTCGCTCGACAGCGACATGAACCATATCCTGTCGCTGGAGATGGGCGCCAACGACTATATCCTGAAAACCACGCCGCCGGCGGTGTTGCTGGCGCGCCTGCGTTTGCATCTGCGTCAACACAGCCAGCAGCCGAAAGAAGAGTCGGCTCAGCCGCTTACCCAGCATAACGCGCTGCATTTCGGGCTGCTGTGCATCGATCCGGTCAACCGTCAGGTTACGTTGGGCGAGGAAACCATCACCCTGTCCACCTCTGATTTCGATCTGCTGTGGGAGCTGGCGACCCACGCCGGGCAGATCATGGATCGCGAGGCGCTGCTGCAAAACCTGCGCGGCGTGAGCTACGACGGCATGGACCGCAGCATCGACGTGGCGATCTCCCGCCTGCGCCGCAAACTGTACGACAATGCGCTGGAGCCTTTCCGTATCAAGACGGTGCGCAACAAGGGCTATCTGTTCGCCCCTAACGCCTGGGCATCGGTGCAACAATGAGAAAACTTTTCGTCCAGTTCTTCCTGTTGCTGTTCGTCTGTTTTCTGGTGATGGCGATGCTGGTCGGCCTGGTGTACAAGGTGACCGCCGAGCGCGCCGGCCGCCAGTCGATGGACGATTTGATGAAAAGCTCGCTGTACCTGATGCGCAGCGAGCTGCGCGAAATCCCGCTGAAGGACTGGAACAAAACTATCGCCACGCTGGATCTCAATCTGTCGTTCAAGCTTCATATCGAACCGCTCGGCAAACAGGAACTGAGCGAGGATCTGAAAAAGCGGCTGCGGCTGGGTGAAATCATCGCCCTCGACGATCAGTACACCTTTATGCAACGCATTCCGCGCAGCCACTATGTGTTGGTGGTCGGCCCCATTCCTTATCTGTTCTATCTGCACCAGATGCGTCTGCTGGATCTGGTGTTGCTGGTGTTTATCGGCATGTCGCTGGCGCTGCCGGTGTTTCTGTGGATGCGGCCGCACTGGCAAGACCTGCTCAAACTGGAAAACGCCGCCCAGCGGCTCGGCGCCGGGCATCTGGATGAACGCACCAACTTCGATCCCACTTCCAGCCTGAGCCGGCTCGGCGTGGCGTTCAACCAGATGGCCGACAACGTCAACACCCTGATCGCCAGCAAGAAACAGCTGATCGACGGCATCGCCCACGAGCTGCGCACGCCGCTGGTGCGCCTGCGCTATCGGCTCGAGATGAGCGATAACCTGTCCGAAGGCGAGCAGCAGGCGCTGAACCGCGATATCGGCCAACTGGAGTCGCTGATCGACGAGCTGCTGACCTATGCCCGCCTGGACCGGCCGCAGGTTGCGTTAAACATTGAACCCATCGATCTGCCAAAGTGGCTGGAGGACAAGGTCGATGATATCCGCCTTATCCATCAGGAACGCGACATCCAGCTCGACATCCCGCACGTCGGCGACTTCGGCGGCGTCGATCTGCGCCTGATGGAGCGCGTGCTCGATAACCTGGTCAACAACGCGCTGCGCTATTCCGAGCAGCGCCTGCGCGTTGGGTTGTGGTTCGACGGTGACCTCGCCTGTTTGCAGGTCGAAGATGACGGGCCGGGTATCCCGCCGGAAGAGCGCGAGCGGGTGTTCGAGCCTTTCGTTCGCCTCGATCCCAGCCGCGATCGCGCCACCGGCGGCTGCGGGCTGGGGCTGGCCATCGTCCATTCCATCGCCGTCGCCTACCAGGGACAGGTGTTCGTCGAAGGCAGTTCGCTCGGCGGCGCCAGCTTCCGTTTCTGCTGGCCGGTGAAGCCGACATTCAGTTTAAAAGCCGATCTGGCGTAATACCGCCGGACCCTTCTCATTGGAGCCGAATAATAATGACATCTGCACATTCCAACACGTCTGCTTACGATCACCTGCGCGCGCTTTTTAGCCGGCTGTCGCGTTTCGGCCACCTGTCCGCCATCGCCGGTTGGGACATGCAAACCATGATGCCGCCGGGCGGCAGCAAGGCGCGCTCCGAAGCCCTGGCCGAATTGAGCGTGCTGCAGCACCAGATTTTAACGGCACAAAGCACCGGCGCGCTGTTGGATCGTGCGCAGCAAGAGACGCTGGACGAGATCGACCGCGCCAACCTGCGCGAAATGCGCCGCCAGTATGAAGACGCGGTGCTGCTGCCGGCGTCGCTGGTCGAAGCCAAATCGCTGGCAGGCGCCCGCTGTGAACACGCCTGGCGCGCCCAGCGCCCGGCCAACGACTGGGATGGCTTCGCGGAGAATCTGCGCGACGTGGTCAAACTCAGCCGGGAAGAGGCGCAGATCCGCGCGCAGGCGGCCGGCACCAGCCGTTACGATGCCCTGCTCAACCTGTATGAGCCGGGCATGCGCAGCAGCGATCTCGATCGCATCTTCGGCGATTTGAAAACCTGGCTGCCGGATTTGCTGCAGCGCGTGGTGGCCAAACAGGCCAATGAACCCTGCCTGGCGCCGCAGGGCCCGTTCAATGTGGACACCCAGCGCCAGCTGAGCCTGAGCGTGATGAAGCTGCTCGGTTTCAACTTCGACAACGGCCGCGTCGACGTCAGCGCCCACCCGTTCTGCGGCGGCGTGCCGGAGGATGTGCGCATCACCACGCGTTACAACGAGAAAGAGTTCCTGACCGCGCTGCTCGGGATCGTACACGAGACTGGCCACGCCCGTTACGAACAGAACCTGCCGCGCGATCTGCTCGGCCAGCCGGTCGCCCTGGCTCGCTCCACAGCCATCCACGAATCGCAGAGCCTGCTGTTCGAAATGCAGCTGGCGCGCGGCAATGAATTCCTGAAAATCTTGCGTCCGCTGGTTACCGCGCAGTTTGGCGAACAGCCGGCGCTGGAAGAAGCCAACTTCATTCGCCTCAACCAGCGGGTGAAACCGGGCCTGATCCGCGTCGACGCCGACGAGGTGAGCTATCCTGCCCACGTCATCCTGCGCTACGAAATTGAAAAAGCGCTGATCGAAGGCGAGATCGAAGTGGAGGACATTCCGGCGCTGTGGAATGAAAAGATGCACGCTTACCTGGGCCTCGATACCATCGGCAACTACCGCAACGGTTGCATGCAGGATATCCACTGGACCGACGGCGCCTTCGGCTACTTCCCGACTTATACTCTCGGCGCGATGTACGCCGCGCAGCTGTTCCACAGCGTGCGTCAGGCCCTGCCTTCGCTGAACGAGGACATCGCCGCCGGCAATCTGCAGCCGTTGTTCCACTGGTTACAGCATAACATCTGGCGCCACGGCAGCCGTTTCCCGACCGACACGCTGATCGCCAATGCAACCGGTGAAGCGCTCAATCCGCGCTACTTCCGCCAGCATTTGGAAAACCGCTACCTGTAATCTCTCCCCGTGCGCGGCCACGGCCGCGCCCTTTTTCCCCTGCTTGACCTAATAATGCTACATAGCGCGCTTTCCTTGCCGGCAACGCCTTGGCTACAGGGTGGCGGGTTGTTACCTACCAATAGTATGTTGTAACTAATACCATAAACAGCCGCGCCCCTATCTGCCTCTCATCCCAGCGCATGACGGGCGATCATCGTCACCAATTGTGGTCTCAACGCGGCGGGCAGATCATGCCCCATGCCCGGCATAATCTGCAATCTGGCGTTGGCGACGGCCCGAGCGATCGCCACCCCGCCGGCCTTGCGCACCAGCCGATCGCGATCGCCGTGAATCACCAGCGTCGGCGCGGCGATGCGCCGACTGTAACGCCGCAGATCGCCGCTGCCGAGCAGCGCGGAAAGTTGCCGCTGCATGCCCTCCGGATCCAAGCCCCGCTTCAGCAACCGCTTCACCAGGGCATCCAGCTCCGCCTCCTCCGGCGGATAAGTCGCGGTGCCAAGCGCGCGCAGAAAGGCCTTCATCCCTTCCTGGCGCTGCTGAAGCGTCATATCGGCGGCAGGCCGGCGCACCAGCAACCACAGCAGCGAAGGCGCCGGCGGCGGTAACAGCGGTTGATTGGTGCTGGAAAACAAGATGCATAACGAGGCGACGCGCTGCGGGTATTCGGCGGCCAACACCTGGGCGATCATCCCCCCCATCGAGGCGCCAAGGACATGGGCCTGCGGAATGCGTAAATGATCGAGCAGATGCGCCGCGTCCGTCGCCATATCCGCCAGAGTATAAGGCACCGACGTTTGCCAGCCGAGCTGGGCACGCAACATCAACAGCCACAGCGGCGTCTTGCGCTGCGCCCGCGTTTTACCGGAAAGGCCGACGTCGCGGTTGTCGTAGCGGATCACCCGAAATCCCTTGGCGACCAGAGCGCGGCAGAAATCGTCAGGCCACAGCAAAAGCTGCGCGCCGATGCCCATGATTAACAACAGCGGCGGATGCGCCTCATCGCCCCAGTCTTCATAGGCCAGCGGCACCTCACCCTGTTCCGTCACGCCACAACGAACCGTTATCTCGTTCATTTTAAATCCCTTTTATCGAGCCTGACGGTCATTATAGCAGCAATCCCTCCTGCCGCCGCCGCCCTGTACATTAGGTTACAAGCCGAAACCAATCACTCACGGAAAGCCGGACGCCGTTTGCCTACTATCATCTCAACGGCCCCGCAGTGGGGTTGATACCCAAAAGTCATGTTGAGGATTCTGCGATGAAAAAAGTATTAGCTCTGGTTGTTGCCGCTGCAATGGGTCTGTCTTCCGTGGCTTTCGCTGCCGAGGCTGCCACCACTACCGCATCTGCGGCTACCGCAACCACCGCCACCGCTGCGCCGGCTAAAGCTCAGGTGAAACACCACGGCAAGAAAGCCCCGGTACAGAAAGCTCAGGCGGCCAAAAAGCATCACAAGAAAGCCGGCAAAAAAGCCCCGGCGCAAAAAGCCCAGGCGGCTAAAAAGCACCACAAGAAAGCCAGCCACAAAAAAGCGTAATGTCGTGAGGTTCCCCTCACCGCTTCAGGCTTGACGTGCACGACACCCGGTTCACCGGGTGTTTTTTCATCCGGGGGGTTCTCATTGATGCTGCGCCGCTACCTGTTCGAGATCATTCTGACCGCCCTGATCCTCTGTGGACTGATCGCCGTCTTTTTTTATCTGTAGCCTGTCGCCTCGCCGGCGGGAAATTATTGAAAAATCAGTTATTGCCCATCCACATGGCTGCTAAATCAGTCTATAGTTAGCATTCAGTGTGTTTATGGATGATCCGTATTTGTCAGGCAAGAGATCTATGCGCATATCCGTTTTACTGTTGCTGTGCTCACTCCCGCTCATCGCCTCCCAGGCGGCACGCGCCGACGGCCCGTCCAAGGCCGAGCAAACGCGTCTGTTTTTCGGCAAAGATGAACGAATCAAGGTCACGGATACCGCCGCCCAGCCGTGGCAAGCCATCGGCCAGGTCGAAACCGCCAGCGGCAATCTGTGTACCGCCACGCTGATCTCCCCACACCTGGCGCTGACCGCCGGCCATTGCGTGCTGGCGCCGCCGGGACAATTGGATAAAGCCGTCGCCCTGCGCTTCGTGGCGGGCGATAAATCATGGCAGTATCAAACCGACAATATTGAAACCCTGGTCGACAGCAAACTGGGCAAAAAGCTGAAAGCGGACGGCGACGGCTGGATCGTGCCGCCCGCTGCCGCCGCTTATGACTTTGCGCTGATCCGGCTGAAAGACAAAACGCCGCTGCCGATCGCCCCGCTGCCGCTGTGGCAAGGCGACAGCAAGGCGTTGACTCAGGCCCTGAAACAGGCCAAACGGCTGATCACCCAGGCGGGCTACCCGGAGGACCATCTGGATGACCTCTACAGCCACCAAAACTGCAAGGTGACCGGCTGGGCCCAGCAAGGGGTGCTGTCGCACCAGTGTGATACCCTGCCCGGCGACAGCGGCTCACCGCTGCTGTTGAAAACCGCCGACGGCTGGCAGCTGATCGCCATCCAGAGTTCGGCGCCGGCGGCGAAAGATCGTTACCGCGCCGATAACCGCGCTCTGGCGGTGCCCGGCATCCGCGAGGCGCTGGACGCCCTGGCGACAGGCAAGTAGCTCTCGCAACGGCGCATCAAGCGCCGTTGCTGTTTCTCTGTTCCCTGAATTTCAACTTGCGCTGCGCCGGCCGTTTGCCGGCCGGCGCGCCTGAGCTTAGCCCGAAAGCTGTTCGATGGTTTGCAGAATGCGCTTGTCGGAGATAGGGTAAGGTGTGCCCAGCTGCTGCGCGAACAGGCTGACACGTAGTTCTTCAATCATCCAGCGCACCGCTTTCACCTCTTCCTCCTGCTGTCGCTTCGGCGGCAGCTTGTTCAGCCACTGCTGCCACGCCTGCTGCACCTGCTCCACCCGCAGCATCTGCGCGCGATCGCGGTGCGGATCGATAGCCAGTTTCTCCAATCGGCGTTCGATCGCCTGCAGGTAGCGCAGCGTGTCCGGCAGCCGTTTCCATCCGTTGCCGGTGACGAAGCCGCGGTAGACCAGCCCGCCGAGCTGGGTCTTGATGTCCGACAGCGCCAGCGCCAACGACATGTCCACCCGGCCTTTCAGCCGTTTGTTGATGTTGAAGACCGCCGTCAGGATCTGTTCAACCTGCTTGGCCACCTCAACGACCGTGTCGTTCAGCTCGGCGCGGATCTGCTCCTGCAACCGTGCAAAGTCTTCCTCCTGCCAAACCGGGCCGCCGTGTTCGGCGATCAGTTTGTCGATGCCGCACGAAATGCAGTCGTCGATCAGCTCCAGCACCTTGCCGTACGGGTTGAAATAAAGCCCCAGCTTGGCCTTGTTCGGCAGCTTTTCATGCAGGTATTTGATCGGTGAAGGAATATTCAACAACAGCAGGCGGCGCGTGCCCTGCCACATCGCCTGTTGCTGTTCGCTTTCGCTGTCGAACAGGCGGATCGCCACGCTGTCCTTTTCATCCACCAGCGCCGGATAGGCTTTCATCGAATAGCCGCCGCGCTTCTGCTCGTAGAACGCCGGCAATTGGCCAAAGCTCCAGACATGCAGGTTGCTCTGCTCCAGTCCGTCATCGGCCACCGCCGACAGCGTCTCCTGCACCTTCTCTTTCAACTGCAGGCGCAGGGCGGCCAGATCTTTGCCTTCGCGCAGCGTCTGATTTTTCTCGCCCACCACGCGAAAAGTCATTTTCAGGTGATCGGGCACCTGATCCCACTGCCAGTCATCACGTGACACGGTCACGCCAGTCATACGCCGCAGCTCGCGCTCCAGCGCGTCAAGCAGCGGCAATTCCAGCGCCGTTACGCGGCCAAGGAACGCTTCGGCGTAGTTCGGCGCCGGCACGAAGTTGCGACGCACCGGTTTCGGCAACGATTTGATCAGCGCGATCACCAGCTCACGGCGGATGCCGGGAATCTGCCATTCGAAGCCCTGCTCCTCCACCTGGTTGAGGATCGGCAGCGGGATGTGCACCGTCACGCCGTCGGCGTCAGTGCCTGGTTCGAACTGATAGCTCAGCCGCAGTTTGAGGTTGCCCTGATGCCAGAAGTTCGGGTAATCCAGCGCGCTGATCTTGTTGGCGCCATCCTTGATCAGCATCTCTTTTTCGAAGTTCAGCAGGTCGGGCTGCTGTTTGGCGGCGGTCTTCCACCAGCTGTCGAAATGACGGCCGGACACCACGTCGTTGGGGAGACGGCGATCGTAGAAGCCGAACAGCGTTTCGTCGTCCACCAGAATGTCGCGGCGACGCGATTTATGCTCCAGCTCTTCCACTTCGGCGCGCAGCTTTTGGTTTTCGCGGAAGAAAGCATGGCGCGTCTGCCAGTCGCCCTCCACCAGCGCATGGCGGATAAACAGCTCGCGGCACAGCAGCGGATCGATGGCGCCGTAATTGACCTGGCGCGCCGCGACGATCGGCAGACCGAACAACGTGACCTTTTCGCTGGCCATCACCGCCCCCTGCGACTTCGACCAGTGCGGTTCGCTGTAGCTGTGTTTCACCAGGTGCTGAGCCAGCGGCTCGATCCATTCCGGTTCGATGCGCGCGGCGATGCGCCCCCACAGGCGGCTGGTTTCCACCAGTTCAGCCACCATGGTCCACTTCGGCGGCTTCTTGAACAGGCCGGAGCCGGGGAAGATCGAGAAGCGGGCGTTGCGCGCGCCGGTGTATTCCTGCTTGTCCGCATCCTTCTGGCCGATGTGCGACAACAGGCCGGTCAGCAGCGCGGTGTGGACACTGCGGTAGTCGGAAGGCGCGCTGTTGATCGGCAGCCCCAGCTCTTTCACCACCTGGCGCAGCTGAGTATAGATATCCTGCCACTCGCGCACCCGCAGGTAGTTGAGAAAATCGTTGCGGCACAGCCGGCGGAACTGGCTGGAGGAGTTCGCCTTTTGCTGCTCCTGCAGATAATCCCACAGGTTGACGAACGCCAGGAAGTCCGAGTCTTTGTCGGCGAAGCGGCGGTGTTTTTCATCCGAGGCCTGCTGCTTGTCCATCGGGCGCTCACGCGGATCCTGAATCGACAGCGCGGCGGTGATGATCATCACCTCGCGCACGCTGCCGCTCTTCTGCGCTTCCAGCACCATGCGCGCCAGACGCGGGTCGATCGGCAACTGCGCCAGCTGCCGGCCCTGCGGCGTCAGCTGATAGTGGCCGTTATCGGCGGTGGTGATCGCCCCCAGCTCTTCCAGCAGGCGCACGCCATCTTGAATGTTGCGTTTGTCCGGCGCCTCGACGAACGGAAACGCGGCGATGTCGCCCAGCCCCAGCGAGGTCATCTGCAAAATGACCGACGCCAGGTTGGTGCGCAGAATTTCCGGATCGGTAAACGCCGGCCGCGAGAGGAAATCCTGTTCGGAGTACAGACGGATGCACACCCCCTCCGACACGCGGCCGCAGCGCCCTTTACGCTGATTGGCGGAGGCCTGCGACACCGGCTCGATCGGCAGGCGCTGCACCTTGGTGCGGAAGCTGTAGCGGCTGATGCGCGCGGTGCCCGGATCGATGACGTATTTGATGCCCGGCACCGTCAGCGAGGTTTCCGCCACGTTGGTGGCCAGCACGATGCGGCGGCCGTGGTGCGACTGGAACACCCGGTTCTGCTCGCTGTTCGACAGGCGCGCATACAGCGGCAGCACCTCGGTGTGCGGCAAATTGAGGCGGTTCAAAGCGTCGGCGGTATCGCGGATCTCGCGCTCGCCGCTCATGAAGATCAGAATGTCGCCCGGCCCCTCACGCCCAAGCTCATCTACCGCATCGAAAATCGCCTGCAGCTGGTCGCGGTCGGTATCGTCGCCGTCGTCGACCACCGGGCGGTAGCGCACCTCCACCGGGTAGGTGCGGCCGGAAACCTCGATGATCGGCGCATTGTTGAAGTGGCGCGAGAAACGCTGCGGATCGATGGTCGCCGAGGTGATGATCACCTTGAGATCCGGGCGCTTCGGCAGCAGTTCGCGCAGGTAACCGAGAATAAAGTCGATATTCAGGCTGCGCTCGTGCGCTTCATCGATGATCAGCGTGTCGTACTGCATCAGCAGGCGATCCTGCTGAATCTCCGCCAGCAAAATGCCGTCGGTCATCAGCTTGACCAGGGTGTTTTCCCCTACCTGATCGTTGAAGCGCACCTTGTAGCCCACGCTGCCGCCGAGCGGGGTTTCCAGCTCGTCGGCGATGCGGTTGGCGACGGTGCGCGCCGCCAGGCGGCGCGGCTGGGTATGGCCGATCAGCCCTTTCACCCCACGCCCCAGCTCCAGACAGATCTTCGGCAACTGGGTGGTTTTCCCCGAGCCGGTCTCCCCGGCGACGATCACCACCTGGTGGTCGCGGACAGCGTTTAAGATGTCCTGCTTTTTCTGGCTGACCGGCAGGCTTTCCGGATAGGTAATGCGCGGGCAAGACTCGGCGCGCGCCTGCACTTTTTGCCACGCCGTCGCGATGTCGCTTTCCACTTCGGCGGCGACCGCCAGCTGGGCATCGGGATTTTTGATTTTTCGTGCGCCCTGCAGGCGACGACGCAGGCGTTGTTGATCGCGGAGCATCAGCTCGCCCAGTTGGGCCGGCAGTGCCTCGAGCGGAGATTTCACGTTCGGTGTTCCTTGTTTCATCGTGGCCAAGACCAGGCTTAGCAACGGTTTAATGTTTTTTTAGCGATTTTTTTGCTTTAGCCGCACAGCCTATCACAAACGGCTTTTTCCCCCTACTTTCGCGAGTAAAGCCTCGGCATGTTATTCAATAAAATCGAACGAAGATCTCGAAATATTGCGCTATCACTGTTGGGGGAATGTGAATAGCATGTAGTTCATGCAAGGGACGCTGAGTCCTGATGTCACTGTCACAACGTAAGGAATTATCGATGAGCAACGTATTGGTTCTGAAATCAAGCATCCTGGCGACCTACTCTCAGTCTAACCAACTGGCCGATTTCTTCGTAGAGCAATGGAGCAACGCCCACAGCGGCGACACCATCACCGTGCGCGATCTGGCCGCACAGCCAATCCCGGTGCTGGACGGCGAGCTGGTTGGCGCGCTGCGTCCTTCCGATGCTCCGTTGACTCCGCGTCAACAAGAAGCGCTGGCCCTGTCGGACGAACTGATCGCCGAGCTGCAGGCCAATGACGTCATCGTGATCGCCGCACCGATGTACAACTTCAACATCCCGACCCAGCTGAAAAACTATTTCGATCTGGTCGCCCGCGCCGGAGTGACTTTCCGTTACACCGAAAACGGTCCGGAAGGCCTGGTGAAAAACAAACGCGCCGTGATCCTGACCAGCCGCGGCGGCATCCATAAAGGCACCCCGACCGACCTGGTAGAACCTTACCTGCGTCTGTTCCTGGGCTTCATCGGCATCACCGACGTGGAGTTCGTCTTCGCGGAAGGCATCGCCTACGGCCCGGAAGTGGCGACCAAAGCACAGGAAGACGCCAAAGCGGCCCTGTCTCAGGTGGTTGCTGCCTAAGACCCTGCGCAGGGGCGCCGAGTCCCTGCCGGACAAAAGGCAAGTCCTGTCAAACCTGCACTACCCTCATAATAATCATCTATCCGTATCTTTTAGCGCGCCAGACGGCGCGCTTTTTTTATTTCTTCAGCCACTGGCCGTTGATACCGCGCACATATTCGCCGCTCTGCGCCCGCGTCACCAGCTTCTGCCCGGCCATGCGCGCCACTTCGTCGACGGCGATATGGTTGCCGTCCGCCACTTCCTGATATTTCTCGGCACGGCCGGCGTTGATGCGCTTCACCAGCGCCAGCGTTTCCGCGTCCTGCTTCACCGGCGCGATATAGCCGCCCAGGGTTTCACCCACCCGCCCTTGCTGCTTCGCCTCATCCAGCGTTAGGGCCATCGCCATACCACTGAACAACCAGGCAGCACCGACCAGCCACAAATAACGTTTTTTCATGTCGGCTCCTAGAACAGACCGCTTTGGGTTTTCAGCAGGTTTTCGACGTCTTTATCCACCTTGATATGAATTTCATGCTCGATCTTGACGTTCATATTGATGGTGATCGGATCCTTCGGCGTCGCCACCTCGATGCGCGGCACGCAGCCGCTCAGCAGCGAAACGCACAGCACCGCTGCCAGCGTCGGCACACTCATGATTTTCATTGTTGTTCCCCAGGTTGTGAGAGGGCCTGCTCCAGCCACTCCTGTAAATTGTCGCCGAAGCGCAAACTGCGCCACAGCTGAAACACGTTTTCCTGATGGCGATAGTTCAGGATCACCTCGCGCTTGGCGCTCTTCTGCGGGTTGATGCCGTCGATGCGCGCGCTCAGCATCAGCTCACCCAGGTTGTCGAGATCGACCCGGGCGTGCGAACGGTTGATTTCCATGTAGCGCAGCCAGTCGATCGCCGCGCCGGTCGCCAGGTTGTTGCTGCCGATGGCGTCGGCCATGTCTTTGTCCAGCCGCAGCGTCAGGGTACCGGCGTTGGCGATCCAGCCGTTTTGCACCAGCCATTTCGGGTGGTTCAGGAACAGCGGCAACTCGCCGTCGACCCGGCCGGACATGGCGAACTGCTTCGGCTTCAGGGCGGTGAACAGCGCGCTGAGATCGACCTTGTCCAGCTTCAACACCGCGGCGTCATGCTGCGGCAACCGCAGCGCCGACAGGCTGATATGCCCGTTGAGCATGTCCACGCCGACGTTGCTCAACGTCAGCGGCTGCCCTTCGCTATAAGGATAGGTGCCCTGCAAATCGGCGGAAATGTTCTGCATCTCGAACAGGTTGGTGAAAGACTTGATGCGCAGCGATACCGGCTGTTTAGCTCCCAATTGCCAGTGATGCTGCTTGAACCGGTACGACAGGATGAAATCCAGGCCGCTCATCTCCCCGTCCTTCAGCCACATGCCGCCATTTTTCACCACCCAATGACCGCCGGCCTCGAATCCTTGTTCACGGGCGGCGGAAAACGCCGATTGCGCGTAGAACTCACCGTCGCGCAGCGTGAGATTCAGATCCGGCGCCAGCAGCGGTTGGAAGACCTTCAGCGACTGTTTCGGCCACCAGCCTTCGCCGCGCAGACGTTCGCCGTCCCAACGGCCGCGCAGCGCGATCGGACCAATCTGTTGCGCCTGCAGCTTGCCCTGCATCTGGAAACTGTCCGGCGAACGGCCGTTCACCTGCAGCGCCAGCACCGGCGCCGGCAGATAGCCGCCATCGCTGAAGCTGACCTTATCCGCCGCCAGCTGCAGCTCACCGTTGAACTGCGGGCTTTGTTCATCACGCCGCCAGCGCAGCGGCTGGTTGAGGCTCAAGCGCGGCGCGGCGACCGTCACCAGGCCGTACTTCAACTTATCGAAGCCGGTGGAGAGTTTATCGAGCACCAACTCGCTGTCGCGCCAGCTGCCGCTGCCGGCCACGTCCCAGGCGGCCTGCAGCGGCGGCAAGCGGCCATTGCCCCAGTAGCGCCATTGCCAGTGGCCCTTGTCCGGCCAGAAATCCTGCGCCTGGCCGTCCAGATGCAGCTTGAAGCGGCCCCAGTAACTGTCGCTGGCGCTCAAAATCGCCTGCAGGCGGCCGGTAATACCGGCAGCGGTCACCTTCACGCCCGCCAGCGGCAAACGCGCCTCTTCCAGCGTCATTTCCGGCGTCACCTTGCCCCACAGGCGCAGCAACGAACCCGGCTGCAGAACCAGCGTCGGGTTGAGAATGCTGCCGCCGAGCACGCCCGGGATCGACGCGGTAGCGGAGAAGTCGGCCAGATTGGCCTGGCCGGTCAGTTGGAACCGCAGATCGCTGTCGGTCAGCCCCACCTTGCCCGGCCCAAGCGTCAGCACCGCATTGCCCTTGCCGTTGTGGCCGGCCGTGATCACGTTCAGCCGCGCGCTGATCTCCGTTTCATCCAGTCCCTTGCTCCAGTCGTGCAGCGCGATGCTGAGGCCGCCGTTCAACGGCTGTCCGCTGTAGGGCCAACGCCACTCGCCCTGCTTGATGCTGACCCGCTGCGGGGTCACTTCCCACGGCAGCACCGCCAGCGGCCGATCGTCGCCTTTCTCGCTCACCGTCAACACGCCCTGCTGCTGTTGCCAGCGCATATCCAGCAAAACCGGTTTTTCCAGATAGGCCGTCTGCATTTCACCCTGCAGCGCGCCCTGCGTCGGCAGGCTGGCCAGATCCAGCGGAATGGTTATCTTGCCGGCGAGGCGCAGCGGTTGCGCGCTGTTGGGCGGAATGACGGTCAGGCTGTGCAACGTCAGCTGTTGTTTTTCATCCAACTGCGCCTCGGCGCTGAGATTCGGCCCCCGATAATGCAGACGTTGCCCGTCAGAGCCGGAGGAAAGCTGCAGCTTCCCGGCATAACGCTGCCAGGGAATGAGCGTGAGGTCATGAATGGTGAGATCCAGCGGCGGCAGCTGCCGCTGCAGTTGATCGAGCGCAAGCGGCGCGCTGTTGGCGTCGCCGCCCGGCAGTTTTGACAAACAGGCGCTATCGACGCTGACCTTATCGCTCGACAGCTGCCAGCGGCCTTGCCGATAAGCCAGCCGCGTCGGCCCGACGCTGGCCAGCAGACAATCTTGCGCGGTGAAACGCGCCCCCGCCAACGTCAGGCCGCCCTGGCGCCAATGCAATTTGCCCTGCAACTCCAGTCGGCTTCCCGCCGGCAACCAATGCGATAACACCCCCGGCAGCCAGCGCGGCAAGGTTTGCCACAACGCCAGCACCAGGATTGCGCAGCCCGCCACCGTCCCTATGAATACTTTCAATCGCCTGGTCATTAAATGATTGCTTCGTTCCTGTGTTAGGCATTGGTTAAGTCTATGCCTGAATTGACAATAATGATGGCACGAATTTGACATAGGGTGAAGCTGAGCGCGGTCGCAGAGGCGATTTGCACCCTTTTGGCGCAAGCGCGCGCGGAGTTGTAGATTTTCGTTACATATACATCACATAAATAGGACAGTTTTCAGACTTTTGTTATTGTTGTTACCGTTGATGATTAATAGTCTTGCAAGCATTCTAATAAAAGTTTAGCTGCTAGCTAACTGTGTACTAGAGAAGCCATTCCCCACACCCCCGTGGGGATTTTTTTGTCGCCCGCCTCACCGTCGCCTTCCCTTCACCGCCGCCAGCCCACAGCAGCCCTGCAGCGTGGCTAACCAATTGTCGAATTTACTAAAATCTGTTAAATTGATCACAAAATCACGGTGGAGAAACCACGATGAAATTGGCGATATACAGCACCAAACAGTATGACCGTAAATATCTCGAACTGGTGAATCAGCAGTTTGGCTATGAGCTGGAATTCTTCGACTTTTTACTCAGTAAAAAAACCGCCAAAACGGCCGCCGGTTGCAAGGCGGTGTGTATCTTCGTCAACGACGACGGTAGCCGTGAAGTGCTCGAAGAACTGGCGGCGCTGGGCGTCGAAATTCTCGCCCTGCGCTGCGCCGGTTTTAATAACGTCGATCTGGACGCCGCCAAAGCGCTGGGCATCAAGGTAGTGCGCGTGCCGGCCTACTCGCCGGAAGCCGTGGCGGAACACGCGGTAGGCATGATGATGTGCCTGAACCGCCGTATTCACCGCGCATATCAACGCACCCGCGACGCCAATTTCTCTCTCGAAGGGCTGATCGGCTTTAACATGCACAATCGCACCGCCGGCGTGATCGGCACCGGTAAAATCGGCGTGGCGACGATGCGCATTCTCAAAGGCTTCGGCATGAAGCTGCTGGCTTACGATCCGTTCCCCAGCGAACAGGCGCTGGAACTGGGCGCAGAGTATGTCGACCTGAAAACGCTGTACGCGCAATCCGACGTAATCACCCTGCACTGCCCGCTGACGCCGGAAAACCACCATCTGCTGAATGCCGACGCCTTCGCGATGATGAAAAACGGCGTAATGGTGATCAACACCAGCCGCGGCGCGCTGATCGACTCTACCGCCGCCATCGACGCGTTGAAGCAGCAAAAAATCGGCGCGCTCGGGATGGACGTCTACGAGAACGAACGCGATCTGTTCTTTGAAGACAAGTCTAACGACGTGATTCAGGATGACGTGTTCCGCCGCCTGTCGGCCTGCCACAACGTGCTGTTCACCGGCCATCAGGCTTTCCTGACCGAAGAGGCGCTGACCAGCATTTCGCAAACCACGCTGCAGAACATCAGCCAATTGGATCGCGGCGAAGCCTGCCCGAACCAGTTGAACGCGTGAACGGCATTTCGGGGCGCCCCCTGCGGCGCCCTGTTTATTTGAGAGCGCGACGATGAGAACAACGATGGCCGCCCTTGCGGCGCTGGTCTTGGGGGGATGCAGCATGAAACCACCCGCGACCGTTACGCCCGGCGATCTGATGCATCATAATTTCGTGTTGCAGAGCGTCGATGGCGAAGCGGCAAAATCCCCAACGGGCGGCGTCCTGCTCAATCTGGAGTTCGGCGAGAACCTGCATGTGTCCGGCGCGATGTGCAACCGCTTTTTCGGCCAGGGGCAATTACGCGACGGCGTACTGACGGTAAAACCGTTGGCCTCGACGCGCAGGCTGTGCCCTGATGAGCAGCGCAATCGCTGGGATCGGGTGATCGGCACCGTGCTGGAAAACGGCGCCGAAGTGACGCTGAGCGCGCAGCAGCTGACGCTCAACGGCAGCGGCCACACGCTGGTTTATGCCCTGCGCGACTGGGTATATTGATTCTGGACGCCAGGCCTGGCGCCGTGGGCTTACCCGGCGCAGCTGCCCAGGCCCAGCGTGCGTTCCTCACACTGTTTGCCGTTCGGCATCTGGCACATGCGCAACGCTTCACCGTTCAAGTTGTGCGCGATGGTGGTGACGCCGCCGACCGCCGCGCAACCGGCGCTGGTCTGCAACGTATTGATTCTGGCACTGTTGCCCTGCTGTACTGGCTCTTCGTTGTTGCTGCTGCAGGCGGCTAAAAGCAGCACGGCGCTGGCAAGCAGCCATTTTGATGTCGTCATTATCCCACTCCTGAACCCGGAACTGCGCTGTGTAAAATCGCCATTGCCGATAACGCGCGTCACTTGGCGGACACGTTTCGCTATCTTTGATGCAAACTTGTTTAATCTAGCTCGATATATAAATAATGAAAATATATTCCGGCCATTATTTGTGGTTTTTTTGCACCGGCCGGACATTTATTTTGTTTGCAGAATATTTCCGCCCCCATTGCGGGAGGTTAAACGTGACAGCGGCCCCCACCGCCCGCCCCGGCCGCAGAGAGAAAGTGATAACGTCACCGTTGTCGGCGACGGGGTTTCTTCGCATGATATCGGTATTAATTAACCCCGCGTGCTTTCGGCGTGACGGCGCATTTTTTGCTACCGGAGAGGATGATATTTGCGACTATGCTGGCGGCGCTAAGTAATTAGCATTCCACTATTTTCAGTGAATGATGGCTGAATTCTTCAACCGGCGCGACTTACGGTCACGCCGGCCTTTTTTCACATTAAAATAACACTCAGTGCACCGAGGCTTTGGACAGTAAATTAATCACCAGCACGCCGGCAATAATTAATCCCATGCCGACGATCGCCGGCCAATCCAATTTTTGCTGATAAACAAATACCGCCGCGATCGACACCAGCACGATGCCCATGCCCGACCAAATCGCATACACGATACCCAAGGGCATGCTCTTGACCACCATCGACAGCCCCCAAAACGCCACGCCGTAGCCCAGCACCACCAGCAGCGACGGCCACAGGCGGGTAAAGCCCTCGGAGGCTTTTAACATGGTGGTGGCGATCACTTCCGCGACAATCGCCATCGTCAAATACACAAATGCGCTCATGATTTTCTTCTGTCAGTTTACCGATGCGCAATTATGACGCGCCGGCAATAAATTGTCTTTAAACGGCGAAAACAATTTATTGCCGTCGCCCCCAATCGACGAGGAAATACGCCCTTGACGATTTATCACCCGCCACACAAACGCGATAAAGCCGCGTTCAAACCCTCTGTTAGACTTTTTTCCATTACTGCGAAAGTGCGCTTTCGCGGCTTTGTGAGCAATGAAAAGGTAACGTCGATGATAACTACAGATGGTAATAACGCAGTCGCTTCCGTGGCCTATCGCACCAACGAAGTGATTGCCATCTACCCTATCACGCCGAGTTCCACCATGGCGGAACAGGCGGATGCCTGGTCCGGCGATGGTCGGCAAAACATCTGGGGCGATATCCCGCGGGTGGTGGAAATGCAGTCGGAAGGCGGCGCGATCGCCACCGTGCACGGCGCCTTGCAAACCGGTGCGCTCTCGACCTCGTTCACTTCATCGCAGGGTCTGCTGCTGATGATCCCGACGCTGTACAAGCTGGCCGGCGAGCTGACGCCGTTCGTGCTGCATGTCGCCGCGCGCACCGTGGCCACGCACGCGCTGTCTATCTTCGGCGATCACTCGGACGTGATGGCGGTGCGCCAGACCGGCTGCGCCATGCTGTGTGCCGGCAACGTGCAGGAGGCGCAGGACTTCGCGCTGATCTCGCAGACCGCCACCCTCAACGCGCGCGTGCCATTTATCCATTTCTTCGACGGCTTCCGCACCTCGCATGAAATCAACAAGATCGTGCCGCTCAGCGACGATACGCTGCGGCAAATGTTGCCGCAGGCGGCGATCGACGCTCACCGCAGCCGAGCGCTGTCGCCGGATCATCCGGTGGTGCGCGGCACTTCCGCCAACCCGGACACCTATTTCCAGTCGCGCGAAGCCACCAACCCGTGGTATGACGCTACCGGCCAGCACGTGATCGACGCCATGGAGGCCTTCGCCGCCCTTACCGGCCGCCACTATCGGCCATTCGACTATTACGGCCACCCGCAGGCCGAGCGCGTGGTGGTGGTGATGGGTTCCGCCGCCGGCACCTGCGAAGAGGTGATTGACACCCTGCTGACCCGCGGCGAGAAAGTCGGCGTGCTGAAGGTGCGGCTGTTCCGACCGTTCTCCGCCAAATACCTGCTCGACGCCCTGCCGGACAGCGTGCGCAGCGTCGCGGTGCTCGATCGCACCAAAGAACCGGGCGCGCTGGCCGAACCGCTGTATCTGGACGTGATGACCGCGCTGGCGGAAGCCTACAGCCGGGGTGAACGCGCCACGCTGCCGCGGGTGATCGGCGGCCGTTACGGCCTGTCGTCGAAAGAGTTCGGCCCGGACTGCGCGCTGGCGGTGTTCCGCGAGCTGGCCCAGCCGCAGCCGCGCCCGCGCTTTACCGTCGGCATCTTCGATGATGTCACCGGGCTTTCGCTGCCGCTGAGCGACGAAATCCTGCCGCAGCGCGCCTCGCTGGAAGCGCTGTTCTACGGTTTGGGCAGCGACGGCTCGGTCTCGGCCACCAAGAACAACATCAAAATCATCGGCAACGCCACACCGCTGTATGCCCAGGGCTATTTCGTCTACGACTCCAAAAAGGCCGGCGGCCTGACGGTGTCGCACCTGCGCGTCAGCGAGCAGCCGATCAATTCGGCCTACCTGGTCAGCCACGCAGACTTCGTCGGCTGCCACCAGCTGCAGTTTATCGATAAGTACCAGATGGTTGAGCGCCTCAAACCCGGCGGCACCTTCCTGCTCAATACCCCTTACGGCGCCGACGAGGTCTGGTCGCGCCTGCCGCAGGAGGTTCAGGCGCTGTTGCACCAGCGCCAGGCGCGTTTCTATATCATCAACGCCGCCAAGCTGGCGCGCGAATGCCGGCTCGGCGCGCGCATCAACACCGTAATGCAGATGGCGTTCTTCCACCTGACGCAGATCCTGCCGAGCGACGTGGCGCTGCAACAGCTGCAGGATGCCATCGCCCGCAGCTACAGCAGCAAGGGCCAGGAGATCGTTGAGCGCAACTGGCAAGCGCTGGGCGCCACCCGTGGCGCACTGACCGAAATTCCACTGCAGCCGATCGACGACAGCAGCCCAATGCGCCCGCCGGTGGTTTCGGACGCCGCGCCGGACTTCGTCAAAACCGTTACCGCCGCGATGCTGGCCGGGCTGGGCGATGCGCTGCCGGTTTCCGCCTTCCCGCCGGACGGCACCTGGCCGGTGGGCACCACCCAGTGGGAAAAGCGCAACATCGCCGAAGAAATCCCGGTCTGGCAGCCCGACCTGTGCACCCAGTGCAACCACTGCGTCGCCGCTTGCCCGCACTCCGCCATTCGCGCCAAAGTGGTTCAGCCGGCGGAGATGGCACACGCCCCCGCTTCCCTGCAGTCTCTGGATGTCAAATCACGCGATATGCGCGGCCAGAAATACGTACTGCAAGTGGCGCCGGAAGATTGCACCGGCTGTAACCTGTGTGTCGAGGTCTGCCCGGCGAAAGATCGCCAGAACCCGGAGATCAAGGCCATCAACATGGCTTCGCGCCTCGAAAACCTGACGGCGGAAAAAGACAACTACGACTTCTTCCTGCAGCTGCCGGAAATCGATCCGGCGCAGCTGGAGCGTATCGACATTCGCACCTCACAGCTGATCACGCCGCTGTTCGAGTACTCCGGTGCCTGCTCCGGCTGCGGCGAAACGCCGTACATCAAGCTGCTAACCCAGCTCTATGGCGACCGTTTGCTGATCGCCAACGCCACCGGCTGTTCCTCGATCTACGGCGGCAATCTGCCGACCACGCCTTACACCACCAACGCCGAAGGGCGCGGGCCGGCGTGGGCCAACTCGCTGTTCGAAGACAACGCCGAATTCGGCCTGGGCTTCCGTCTGACGGTCGATCAACATCGCGCGCGGGTGCTGCGCCTGCTGAATTCGCTGGCGCCGCAGCTGCCGGAGCAGTTGGTCAATGCCTTGCAGATGGAAGATGTGGCGCCAGAGCCGCGCCGTAAGCAAATCGCCGAACTGCGCACGCTGCTGGCGAGTATTGAAGGTGAAGACGCACGCCAGCTGGCGGCCGACGCCGATTACCTGGTCGATAAATCCATCTGGCTGATCGGCGGGGACGGCTGGGCCTACGACATCGGCTTCGGCGGTTTGGATCACGTCCTCAGCCTGACGGAGAACGTCAACGTGCTGGTGCTCGACACCCAATGCTACTCCAACACCGGCGGCCAGCAGTCGAAAGCCACACCGCTCGGCGCGGTGACCAAGTTCGGCGAACACGGCAAGCGCAAGGCGCGCAAAGATTTGGGCGTCAGCATGATGATGTACGGCCATGTTTACGTTGCGCAGATCTCGCTGGGGGCGCAGCTTAACCAAACGGTGAAAGCGATTCAGGAGGCCGAGGCCTATCCGGGGCCGTCGCTGATCATCGCCTACAGCCCGTGCGAAGAGCACGGCTACGATCTGGCGCTCAGCCACGATCAGATGAAACAGCTGACCGCCACCGGCTTCTGGCCGCTGTACCGCTTCGATCCGCGTCGCAGCGCCGAGGGCAAGGCCGCATTGGCGCTGGATTCGCGGCCGCCGAACAGCAACCTGTCGGAAACGCTGCTGAAAGAACAGCGTTTCCGCCGCCTGAACGCGCAGCAGCCGGAGGTGGCCAGCGCGCTGTATCAGGCCGCCGAGAAAGAGCTGAAGGAGAAATACGATTTCCTCAGCCTGCTGGCCGGCAAGGCGGAAAAGTCCGCCGCTGAGTAACCCCCTCAGGGCGCGAGTGATTCGCGCCCTGATCTTTTACCGTTGACGTAAGGCGTAGCAATAAAACCTGCTGGCATTCCTGCGCGCAATCCGTACCATACAGGCCTCGCGTCGGGCGCGTGGAAGCTGGATGATGAATAATGATCAAAATCGGCCGGTTGAATGGTAAACTCGCGGTCTACAACGCCATGCCCCTAGTGCCCCCCATTGAGAATGAGCACGATTTAAATGTCAGAAAAGCAATCCGTTAGCCAAAAAGAGCAGTACAACCTGAACAAATTGCAAAAACGCCTGCGCCGCAACGTGGGCGAAGCGATCGCCGATTTCAATATGATTGAAGAAGGCGACCGCATCATGGTCTGTCTGTCCGGCGGCAAAGACAGCTACACCATGCTGGAGATCCTGCGCAATCTGCAGCAGAGCGCGCCGATCAATTTCTCGCTGGTGGCGGTGAATCTCGACCAGAAACAGCCCGGCTTCCCTGAGCATATTCTGCCTGCTTACCTGGAAGGCTTGGGGGTGGAGTACAAGATCGTCGAAGAAAACACCTACAGCATCGTTAAAGACAAGATCCCGGAAGGTAAAACCACCTGTTCACTGTGCTCGCGCCTGCGCCGCGGCATTTTGTATCGCACCGCCACCGAACTGGGCGCCACCAAGATCGCGCTGGGCCACCACCGCGACGATATTCTGCAGACGCTGTTCCTCAACATGTTCTACGGCGGCAAGATGAAAGGCATGCCGCCCAAACTGATGAGCGACGACGGCAAGCACGTGGTTATTCGCCCGCTGGCCTATTGCCGCGAGAAAGACATCGAGCGTTTCTCGATCGCCAAAGCGTTCCCGATCATTCCATGCAATCTGTGCGGCTCTCAGCCTAATTTGCAGCGCCAGGTGATCGGCGACATGCTGCGCGACTGGGACAAACGTTACCCAGGCCGGCTGGAAACCATGTTCAGCGCCATGCAAAACGTGGTGCCTTCGCACCTGAGCGATATCAATCTATTCGATTTCAAAGGCATTCACCACGGCAGCGCGGTGGTGGACGGCGGCGATTTGGCCTTCGATCGCGAAGACATTCCGATGCAGCCGGTCGGCTGGCAGCCGGAAGATTCGGACGACGCGGCGCCTGCGCCGGCGCGTTTGGACGTGCTGGAAATCAAATAAGTCCCCTCGCCGCTCGCCACCCTGCGAGCGGCGACCTTTTCCCTCTCTCGACGATCTCGATCCTGTTCACAGTTTGCGCATAATTTGCTGGGCGATGCCGTTTTTACCCTATACTGTGCATTTATACAGTCATATGGAGATCGCGCAATGAATATCACCCCCTGCCTGTCCCACGTCTCGCTGGGCTCGAACGATTTCGTCGCCGCCGCGGCCTTTTACGATCGCACGCTGGCCGCCTTGGGTTGCCGACGGGTGCTGGAGCATCCCGGCGCGATCGGTTATGGCCGCGACTACCCGGAGTTCTGGCTGCAGGTGCCGATCGACGGCCAGCCCGCTTCACCCGGCAACGGCACGCACGTCGGTTTTTTCGCGACCAGCAAGCAACAGGTGGATGAATTCCATCGCCAGGCGCTATTGGCCGGCGCCGTCGATGAAGGCGCGCCCGGTTCGCGGCCGCATTACGGTGAGGCTTACTACGGCTGCTTTGTCCGTGATTTGGATGGGCATAAGATTGAAGCCAGCTTCTGGGATGAAAGCGCGGCCTGAGGAAGAGAGAAATCGAATAAAAAAATGCCGGTGATTAAACCGGCATTGTACGAATCAAATGTGCTATGCAGTAATTCAAAAATAAGAAAGTAAGACAATTATGGAGCGCAACGCCCATCGCTTGACGTTGCATTCACCTGCGAGAGAGATCATGCCCCATTTCCCCCGGCTAAATGTTGATTTTGCTCAATGTTAACCGGGTTTTCGTCATTTTCGCCTACAGCCAGCGGCTGCGCTTCAGCCACCAGGCGACGCCAAGCACCAACCCGACCAGCATCAGGCAAAATGCCGCGAAACCGAAGGGGTTGCCGCCGCCCGGTATGCCGCCAAGGTTGACGCCAAACAGCCCGGTCAGGAAGGTGGTCGGCAGAAATACCATCGCCAACAGCGACATGGTGTAAGTGCGGCGGTTCATCGCGTCGGCCATCACCGTGGTAATTTCGTCGGACAAGATGGCGGTGCGCGCGATGCTGCCGTCCAGATCGTCCAACCCGCGCCCCAGGCGATCCGCGATGTCCTGCATGCGGCGGCGATCGTCGTCGCTCATCCACGGCAGGCGGTCGCTGGCCAGCCGTGCGAAAACGTCACGCTGCGGCGCCATGTAACGGCGCAGCACGATAAGCTGTTTACGGATCAACGCCAGCTGGCCACGCTCCGGCACCTGCTGTTCCAGCAAGGCGTCCTCCAGATCGATAATCTTGTCGTGCAGATCCTCAATGAATTCGCTGGTGTGATCGGTCAACGCATCGGAAATCTCCACCAGCCAGTTGCCGCTGTTGGTCGGCCCGGCGCCGCTTTGCAAATCGTTCACCACCTGATCGATGGAATACACCTTGCGGTGCCGCGTGGAGATAATCAGTTTATCGGTGATGTACACGCGAATGGTGACCAACTGGTCCGGCCGTGAGTTGGCGTTAAAGTTGATGCTGCGCAGCGTGATCATGGTGCCTTCGCCCTGGCGGCTGACGCGCGGCCGTGAGCTTTCGCCGGAGAGCGCTTCGCGCACCGAGTCCGGCAGCAGCGGCGTGGTGCTCAGCCATTCGGCGCTGGCCGGGTGCGCGTAATCAAGATGCAGCCAGCAAGGCGCGTCGCAGGTGATCTTGTCATCCCGCTCGATCGGCGTGACGCCGCCCTTGCCATCCAGCTGGTAGGCGTAGACCGCGTCGGCGACCTGCAGCTCGCTCCCCTCAATCACATCCATTCATTTATCCCCTCAGTCTTGCTTATGTTGCTGAGTCTAGCGTTAACGCCTTGGAGATCAAAGACCAAGCTGTAACGCCAGTTTTCATGTTGTCCCATAAGCGTGGTCTATACTTCTGCTGCCAGGAACGCAAGACAGCCCGAGAGGAAACTCGCATGTTACAAATCAGCACCGCAGATATCTTGAAAATCGTCCTACCGACCGTCATTACGCTGTTTATCGCCGTGGTCAAAACGCCTTTTCGCATTCGGCGGGAAAACCACGATAAGCTGTTAAACCTGCTCGAATCCGTCGAGAAGCCCCAAAGCGCCCCCATACGTCTGTTGCGGTTTCGCGACTATATCGGCAACCGCAGCGCCGGCCTTGTTGCGCTGCAGCTGCTGCTGGCATTGCCGGATAGCGTAGCGGCGCTGGAACGCTATCGTTTCACCGGTGGCCGTCAGCAAATCTTGCGCGCCACGCCCGCAGGCTTCGTTTTGCGGCCAAGCGCCAATAACGCGTTCAAGCGTTTCTTGCTTTCCTGTCGCTATTTCTTGCTGTATTTGGTGTTCGTTACGTTGCTGGTGCTGTTCCCTGCGTTGACTCAATGGGGGCTGCAGCAGTTAGGGGTATTGATTACGCCCTATTCACTCCGCTATCTGCCTAATGCGCGCATCACCGACGGCTGGCAGCTGCTGTTCCCCGGTTTATTATTTATTATCATTATGTTCAGCCTGGCATACCTGACCTTCAGGCAGCTGGCACGCGCGGGCAACCTCAGTTCGGAACGCGCCTTTTATCGCTACTATCAACGAGCGCGTGAGGAACAACGATGCCGGGAAGTCCTGAGACAACTGCGCGCTGCGCTGCGCCGAACCTGACGAGAATGCGCCGCCTGCGCTGCATCGCAATGGCCGCCCTGCTGCTGTTCGGCCAATCGGCTCGTGCAGAGCCGGTGTTAGAACGCCTCGCCACACCCTATCACGCGCCGACGGCGGCGGGTTCACTGCCTTATTTTGTCGCGCACGCTCACTCCCCCCAGCCGCGCACCGCGCTGGTGGTGATGCACGGCCACCCGCGCGATGTCGCCAAGACATTGCAAGCGGCGATCGACGCCGCGCAGGGAGCGGGAGACAACAGCTTGCTGGTCGCCCCGCTGTTCCAGGTACCGGAGACGCTTGCCGCCCGCTGCCGTTCCGCCGGGCTGCCGGCGCCGCAAGAGGGGGACGCCCTGTGGCGCTGCGGCTCCTGGATCGAAGGCGGTTTGGATAATGGCGGGAAAACCGGCTCGTTCAACGCCATGGATAACCTGCTGGCCGATCTGAAACGGCGCTGGCCGTCGTTGCAGTCGATCACCGTCGCCGGTTTCTCCGCCGGCGCCCAATTCGTGCAGCATTATGTCGGCTTCGCCAACCCGCCGGACGGAGTGCGTCTGCGCTATGTCGTCGCCGATCCGGGCAGCTGGCTCTATTTTGACAACCTGCGTCCCCAGCCCCTTCACCCGGAGCGCTGTGGCAGTGAAAAAACCTGTCGCTTCCGCTGGCAAACGCTGGACGCCGGCCAGTGCCCGCAGGCTAACCAGTGGAAATATGGTCCGGAAGCGCTTCCCGCTCACCTGCAGCGCACCGCCGACGCAGCACGCCGGCGCTATGCGGCGGCGGATATCACCTACCTGGCCGCAGACGGTGATACCGGCACCGCGCCGGGGGCCTACGATCGGATACTCGACAAATCCTGCGCCGCCCAGCTGCAGGGCCCCTACCGGTTGCAGCGCGCCCTGGCCTATGCCGACTATGACCGGCGCTATCTGGCGCCGGAGAAGCCGCATCGGTTAACCCTCGTTCCCGGCTGCGGACACAACGTCGCCTGCGTCTTTCCCGCGCCGGCGGCCAGGCAAGCGCTGTTCTCCATTAATGCAGACTAATAATAACGGCATTGAAATAAACCATTGCCGATAAATCAGACAATATCGCCGATAAAGCGCTGGTAATGCCGTTATTATTATGACTTAACATATTGCTATCAATTTTAATTCAAAATGATAATAATAAATCAACACAAAGCTGTTTCAGCGCAAATTTTAGGGGCATATACTTTTCTCACTACGAGGAGGTAGTTATGTTACGCGACCATTTAAAAATAAACGCCAGCGATACGCTGGAAAAAATCAGCAATATCCATTTGCAAAACCAGGGCCAGGAAGAGATCAGTGAGTTTGTGGTGAAAAACGCAGCCGGCCTGCAGATTGGCAAGGTCTCCGTCCACGATCGTTTCAGTACCCGTCGTTCTTATCCCACCAGCTACCGCATTACTCAGACCGATATGAGCGGCCGCGTAGTGGTGGACGCCATGCGGGACTGTCTGTAAGCGTAACCGCTCTCTGAAATAGACAATATTAATGTGATGATGGCAACCCTGTTTATTATTAAACGGGGTTTATCGCGTGGAAAAATTAATTAGCCTCGTGGTTTCGCCGTCGAGAAAATAACGCCCCCGCATTACGCGGGGGTGAAAAAAACAAACCCAATCAGTGTTTGATAATATACATCGTTTGGCTATAGGCCACGTCTTCCGGATTGGTGATCGGGTAGCCTTTTACCCACGGTTTGATCAGGCGCCCGTTGGTGTACTGGTAAATCGGCGCGATCGGCGCCTGATCGGCAATGATTTGCTCCATCTTGTTATAATCGGCGGTCACCGCCGCCGGATTGGTTTCCCGCCCCGCCTGCGCCAGCAGCTTGTCGTAGTCCGCGTTCTTGAACTTGGCGATGTTGCCGCTGTGGGTCGATGTCAGCAGCGACAGGAAGGTCGACGCTTCGTTATAGTCACCCACCCAGGAGGCGCGGATCACGTCGAAATTGCCGGTATTTCGGCTATCGATATAGGTTTTCCACTCCTGATTCTGCAGCTTGACGTCAATGCCAAGCTTTTTCTTCCACATCGAGGCCACGGCGATGGCAATCTTCTGGTGGCTTTCCGAGGTGTTATACAGCAGCGTCAGCTTCAGCGGGTTGTTCGGGCCGTAACCGGCCGCCTGCAGCAACGCCTTGGCCTGCGCATCCAACTCCGCCTGCGATTGCTGTTGCAGCAAACTCGCTTCCGGTTTGAACCCGGCGGTGACATCCGGCGTGAAGTGATAGGCCGGTTTCTCACCGGTGCCCAGCACTTTTTCCGCGATAATCTTGCGATCGATGGCGTAGGACAAGGCCTGACGCACCCGCACGTCGTTGGTCGGCGCGCGTTGGGTATTGAACGCGTAGTAATAGGTGCCGAGCTGATCCGGGGTGTACACCTGCCCCGGAATGTCTTTCAGCAGCTTCTGATACATATTTTTCGGGAAGGATTCGGTGATGTCGATGTCACCCGCCAGGTAACGCTTGGTGGCGTTGGATTCCTGGTTGATCGGCACGAAGGTCACTTTGGTCAGCACGGTACGAGCATGGTCCCAGTAATGGTCGTTAGGCGTCAGCACCAGCTTCTCGTTCACCACCCGTTCCTGCAGTTTGAACGCGCCGTTACCCACCAGATTGCCGACCTTGGTCCAGTCGTTGCCGTATTTTTCCACCACCGTCTTATTCACCGGGAACAGGCTGAAGTTGGCCGTCAGGCTGACGAAGTACGGCACCGGCTTGTCCAGCTGCACTTTAAGCGTGTAGTCGTCCGGCGCCGACACGCCCAAACGATCGGCCGGCAGTTTGCCGCTGATGATCTGCTCGGCATTCTGGATCCCCGCCAGCTGCGCGAACCAGGCGAACGGCGACAGGTTTTTCGGTTCGACCAGCCGCTGCCAGCTGTAGACGAAGTCCTTTGCCGTGACAGGGTCACCATTTGACCATCGAGCGTCTTTGCGCAGATGGAAAATATAAGTCTGGTTGTCACTGGTCTGCCAGCGCGTGGCGACGCCGGGGATCACTTTCCCGTTGGCATCCTGATTGACCAGACCTTCGAACAGATCGCGCGCCAGCTGGGCCTCCGGCAGGCCTACCGCTTTAATCGGATCGAGCGAGGCCGGTTCGTCTTTAATGTGGCGCACGATTTCCTGTTTGGCCGCCAGCGCGGTGCCCGGGGGAACCTGCGCCGCCATGGCGCTGCTCATACAGGCGCCGATCGCCGCCGCGCAGAGCGCCAAACGAAAACCTCGTTGTATTTTTCTTCCTGTCATTATGATTTGCCCCCGTTAACCATCTGAATTTTTTATCATATAGCACAAGATCCGTCCGGCCTAGCGCTCACGGCCGAGAAGTTGCAAAAAGTGCGATTCAGGCAATAAAAAACCCGTGCGGCGCAGGGCGGCACGGGCGGTGTTTGCAGCGGCGACCGTCAGTCGTACAGGTGGATGCTGTTGATGCGGTAGCTGAACTCTTCGCCCTCTTCTTCATCGAACACGGTGAAAAAGCCTTTCTCAGCCAGCGGACGGGCTGAAATATCGGTTTTTTGCAGCTGACGCGCGTCGGCGTCGTCATAGCCGTAGTCGAGGTAGAAGACATCTTTTTGGTAATCGATATGCAGGGTGAACGGATAGTTCGATTCGTCCCCGCGCCCGTCGTCATTTTTCACCACGCCGAACCATTCCCCCTGACGGATCTGGTTTTCAGCGTCTACGCCGCACAGCAGCGTGATGGTGTCATTTTCATTTTCGCTATAGCTGGCGATGATTCTGGCTACTGGCATGTTAAATCCTCTTGCGGGTGATTGGCTTAGCTCTGCCGTTAGTATAACAACAGCCTCAGGCCAGGTGCGGTTTAATTGGCGTTTTCACCGCTATCGCATCACAGATCGCGCAAACGCCGCACAATTGCGATGGGAAAGATGTCTCAAAGCGTAATACACTGAATAAAATGACAATGACTCTCGGCCTTTAACTCAGGGACAACACCATGACCGAACATCGACCGCGCAGTGAACGTGGCCAGTTGGCCGTCGCAGGAGAGAACTACGGCAGCTCGCTGCTGGGCGCGCCGCTGCTCTATTTCCCGGCGGCGGTCAGCGGCCCGGAAACCGGGCTGATCATCGCCGGCACCCACGGCGATGAGAGCGCCGCCATCGTAACCCTGTCCTGCGCGCTGCGCAGCATCGCCCCCGAACAGTTGCGCCACCACGTGGTGCTGGCGGTCAACCCCGACGGCTGTCAGCTGGGGCTGCGCGCCAATGCCAACGGCGTCGATCTGAACCGCAACTTCCCGGCCGCCAACTGGCGCTCCGGGGACACCGTCTATCGCTGGAACAGCGCGGCGCCGGTGCGCGACGTCAGGCTCTCCACCGGCGGGCGTCCCGGCTCCGAACCGGAAACCCAGGCGCTGTGTCATCTGATCCATCGCCTGAAGCCGCATTGGGTGGTGTCGTTCCATGAGCCGCTGGCCTGCATCGAAGATCCCGCCAGCTCGCGGCTCGGCGTTTGGCTGTCGCACAAGTTCGAGCTGCCGCTGGTGACCAGCGTCGGCTATGAAACGCCCGGTTCGTTCGGCAGTTGGTGCGCGGATCTGTCGCTGCCGTGCATCACCGCCGAATTCCCGCCGATCTCCGCCGATGCCGCCAGCGAGCGCTACATCGACGCCATGACCGAACTGCTGACCTACCCGAATTAATCCCTACGGGGCGAGATCGACGATCGCCCCGCATTCGAACGCCAGACCCGGTTCGACGTCCCGCGCCAGCCAGGTCGGGCCGTCCAGATCGACGAAACGCGCCGCCGGCGCCAGCGGCAAGGCGGCGGATATCGCGCGCGACGTACACAACATGCAGCCGAGCATGATGGCGAATCCCTGTTCGCGCGCGGCCTGCGCCAGCGCCAGCGCCTCGGTCAAGCCGCCGGTTTTGTCCAGTTTGATGTTGACCATCTGATAGCGTTGCGCCAGCCGCGGCAGATCGGCGCGGGTGTGGCAGCTCTCATCGGCGCAGATCGGCAGCGGATGAATAAAGTGTTCCAATGCGGCGTCGTCACCGGCCGGCAGCGGCTGCTCCAGCATCGCTACGCCGAGATCGGCCAACAGCTGGCAGCGTGCCGCCAGCCCTTCCGCCTGCCAGGATTCATTGGCATCGACAATCAGCGTCGCCTGCGGCACCGCGGCGCGGATCGCCACCAGCCGCTCGCTGATATAGTGATCGTCGAGTTTGATCTTCAGCAGCGTGGCGCCCTGCCGCTCCAGCTCACGCGCGGCGAAGGCCATCGCTTCCGGCGTTCCGATGCTGACGGTCTGCGCCATACGGATCTGCGCCGGCGCCGTCACGCCGCTGCGCTGCCACAGGCTCTGCCCGTGCAGACCACACTCCAAATCCCACAGCGCCGAGTCCAGCGCGTTGCGGGCCGCGCCCGCCGGCATCCGCGTCAGTAGCTGTTCGCGGGTGATGCCTTGCGCGATCGCCGGCGCCATCTCAGCCAGCTGCGTCATCACCGATTCCTCGCTCTCGCCATAGCGCGGATACGGCGTGCATTCGCCGACGCCGCGCACGCCCTGCTGTTCGATTTCGACCACCACCACCCTGGCTTCGGTGCGGCTGCCGCGCGCGATCACGAAGGCGGTGTGCAGCGGCCAGGCTTCCGGGTAAAAACGCATGTCTCTCATAACGGCTCCTGAGCGAAAACTGCGCATCCAGGCAGGCTGATGCGCCGGTGATGTTTTATAGAACAGCCTAATATATACAACTATTTAGCAAACTTTGATATCCAATCCGCCCCGCTTGTCATAAACTGGCGTCAGGGTGTGAACCTGATGTTAACAGCCGCCGCCGGCGCGCCGTTTCATCAGGTTCATACCCTTTGTATAAACACCTGTAAAAGGAATCTAGCAATGACTCAGACAGTACATTTTCAAGGCAATCCGGTCAGCGTAGCGGGCAAACTGCCACAGCAGGGCGAACAGGCCAAGGCCTTCTCGCTGGTTGCCAAAGACCTGTCAGACGTAGCGCTGAGCAGCTTCGCGGGTAAACGCAAAGTCCTGAACATCTTCCCAAGCATCGATACCGGCGTCTGCGCGACGTCGGTGCGTAAATTCAACCAGTTGGCCAGCGGCCTGGATAACACCGTGGTGCTGTGCATCTCCGCCGATCTGCCGTTCGCCCAGTCTCGTTTCTGCGGCGCGGAAGGCCTGAGCAACGTGGTCACGCTGTCCACCCTGCGCGGCGCCGAGTTCAAACAGGCGTACGGCGTTGAAATCGCCGAAGGTCCATTGGCGGGCCTGACCGCGCGTGCGGTCGTGGTGCTGGATGGCCAGGACAACGTGCTGTACAGCGAGCTGGTGAACGAAATCACCACCGAGCCGGATTACGACGCGGCGCTGGCAGCGCTGAAATAATAAAGCCGGCGAACGCCGGCTTTGGATACACGGGAAGGCGCCGCAAGGCGCCTTTTTTATTCTTCGCCCTCAGCGCCGCCTTTGCGGCTGCTCAGGCCATATTCGCGCAGCTTGTTGGCGATGGCGGTATGGGAAACGCCCAACCGCTTCGCCAGCTTGCGGGTGCTGGGATAGGTGCGATACAGGCGCGTCAGCACCGAGCGCTCGAAACGCTTGCTGATGTCGTCCAGCGAACCGTCCAGCACCTCGTCGCCCAGCGACATCTCCACCTCGAACTCCGGCAACACGATATCCTGCGGCCGCAGTTCGTAGCCTTCGGTTTGCGTCAGTGCGCGGTAGATGGCGTTTTTCAGCTGGCGCACGTTGCCCGGCCAGCCGTATTTGCTGAGGAAGCTACCCAGATCGTTCGCCAGCTTGGGCCGCGCCACGCCCTGCTCATCGGCGAAGCGCGCCACGAACAGCTCGGTCAGCGGCATGATGTCCTGCGGACGTTCGCGCAGCGGCGGAATGGTGATGGTCAGCACGTTGAGGCGATAATAGAGGTCTTCGCGGAATTCGCCGCGCTGCACCAGCTCGGTCAGGTTCTTCTGGGTGGCGCAGATCACGCGCACGTCGACGTGCACCTCATGCTCTTCGCCGACCCGGCGGAACGTGCCGTCATTGAGAAAACGCAACAGTTTGGTCTGCATGCGCGGCGACATTTCGCCAATCTCATCCAGCAGCACCGAACCGCCGTTGGCCTGCTCGAAGAAGCCCTTTTTGCCTTCCAGCGCGTTGGGATAAGCGCCCGGCGCATGGCCGAACAGCTCGCTCTCCACCACGTCATCCGGCAGCGCGGCGCAGTTCAGCGCCAGGAACGGCTGTTTGCCGCGCGGGCTGCGCAGGTGGCAGGCGCGAGCCAGAATATCCTTGCCGGTGCCGGTATCGCCCACGATCAGCAGCGGCGCATCGAGCATCGCCAGTTTGCGCGCCTGCTCCAGCACGTGACGCATCTTGGCGCTCACCGCGACGATGTGATCGAATTCGGTATCGTCGTTCACCGACAGATTTTGCAGTTGGCGACCCATGCGCGCGGTGGACTTCAACATCACCACCGCGCCGACCGCAGCCGGCTGTTGCTGTTCGTCCTCCAGATAGATAGGCGTAATGTCCATCAGGAAGTCCTGGCTGCGGATCACCACCCGTTCTGAGTGCGGCGCCGTATGCTCACTCTCCAGCCAGCGGCTGAAGTTATAGCCGCCGATCAGCGCCCCGGCGGTCTGGTTGCGGATCTTGTCTTCGTTCAGGCTGAACAACGCCAGCGCCGCCGGATTGGCCAGCTCGACCTTGCCCTTCATGTCGATAGAGAACACCGGCTCCGGCATCGACTCCAGCAGCGCACGCAGCGCGCGATGCTCGCGTTCGGAAGGCATAAAGCTGACGGTGCGCACGTCGGTCACGCCGGCGATGCGGCGGATCTCCGCCATCAGCGCGCGGAAAGTATCGAAGTCCAGCTGGGAGAAATTGAGGTAAATGCGGCCGATGGGATCGATCTCGATGCCACGTAAGTCAATGCTGCGCGATACCAAAAGATCGAGTAATTCTCGAGTGAGACCGAGGCGGTCTTCGCAAAATACTTCCAAACGCATCAGTGTTGGCCTTATCTCTGCAGGTGCGGGGATCGTTAGCGATGATGATACTCCCTCGCACCGGGCGGTAGAAGCGATCTGTCAGCAAAAGTTGACAGAACTCTGATTTATTGCCGTGGTTGCTGATTTTAAACGCAAGCGAATAACAGCATCGGCGTCATTTTAGCCCACAAACAGAGAGTTATCACAAACAGAATTAATTTTGCAGATATTTATCACGCAAGCGCAGGGGGATCGACTATCGTCAAGTCTCGATTACGTCCGGCGTTGGCGCCGGTGAAATAACGGCGCTGCCAGGAGCGCCGTCGCGGGGTTATTTGGCCTTGTCGTCGCTCTTTTTCAGCGTGTCTTTCAACTGGCCGATCAGCTGGCTGCGGAAATCGCCAAGCTTCGGTTTTTCCCCTTCCAGCCACGGCAGCGGGCGACACAGTTCCATCGCCTTGATGCCCAGCCGCGCGGTCAACAACCCGGCGCCGATGCCCTGCGCCGCGCGCGCCGACAGCCGCGCCGCCAGATCCTGCGACATCCAGTCCATGCCCACTTCGCGCACCAGTTCGGAAGCGCCGGCGAAGGCGATGTTGAGCAGCACCAGCCGGAACAAACGAATGCGGCTGAAGTAGCCCAGTTCAATGCCGTACAGCGCGGCGATGCGGTTAATCAAACGGATGTTGCGCCAGGCGATAAACGCCATATCCACCAGCGCCAACGGGCTGACGGCAATCATCAGCGTCGATTCGGCGGCGGAGCGGCTGATTTCGCGCCGCGCTTGGTTGTCGAGCACCGGCTGCACCAGTTTGGCGTACAGCTCCACCACTTCACGGTCATTTTGGGTTTCATGCAGCGAGGCCTGCCAACGCTGCAGCGCCGGATGCCCCTGATCCAGCCCGGCCTGGCGCGCCAGCTTCTCGCAGAATTCGCGCCCTTGCCCCAGTCCGTGGCTGTGCAACAGCTCGCGCGCCACGTCGCGCTCTTCCGCGCGCTGGCGCAGCCGATACAAACGCCGCCATTCGGTGACCACCGAACCGACGCCGGCGAACACGATCAGGCCGCCGGCCACGCCGCCACCCATGGCGATCCAGTCCTGCTGCACCCAGGCGGTATGCACCCACTGCACGCCCTGCGCCACCACGCTGACGCCGAACAGCGCCAGCCCGGCGGTGACCATTTTGCGCCACAGGCTGCGTTTCGGCTTCAGCGCAGCGTTGATGATGCCCTCGGCGCGCCCTTCTTCCTCCTCCTGCTGCAGCTCCGGCGCCGCCGGAAAGAAGCTCTCCGCCTGCTCGGCGTCGAAAGCGACGCCGGCGCGCAACGTCGGTTCCTGCGGCGGCTGCAACGGCTCGTCAAAATCGATACGCGGTTTGATCGGCTCGCTCATCGCAATTTGTCTCCCAGTAAAAATTCCATCACCGCATCCAGACGGATATGCGGCAACGGGCTGTCCACGCTCATGGCACGCGGGCGAAACTCATCGAAGTGAAATCCCTGGCTCTGCCAGAACGTCGGCCCCGGCAAACGGGCCGGCACTTCGCCGGGGAACACCGTCAGCGGCGCGCCGTCGCTGAGGCGATTGCCCTTCAGCGCCGGAATACGCTGCCCCTGATGATCGACAATGCCGCTCTCGGTCGCCTGCACCGAGGCCAGGCCGACGCAATCCATGCTGATGCCTTCGAACGCCGCGTTCTGCCACGCCTCTTGCACCAGCTGTTGCAGCAACGACACCAGATTGGCGTGCTGATCGGCGGTGATGTGGTCCGCCTTGGTGGCGGCGAACATCAGTTTGTCGATGGTCGGCGAGAACAAGCGGCGAAACAGCGTGCGTTTGCCGTAATGGAAACTCTGCATCAGTTGGGTCAGCGCCAGGCGCATGTCGTTGAACGCCTGCGGGCCGCTGTTGAGCGGCTGCAGGCAGTCAACCAGCACGATTTGCCGATCGAAACGGACAAAATGCTCTTTATAGAAGTTTTTGACGATCGACTGACAGTAATAATTGAACCGAGCGCGCAGCATGCCGATATTGGTGTGTTTGTCGGCCTGCGCCAGTTTCGACTCGCCCGCCGCGGCAACATCGGGCCACGGGAAAAACTGCAGCGCCGGCGCGCCGGCCATGTCGCCCGGCAGCACAAAACGGCCCGGCTGAATGAAGTGCAGACCTTCGCTTTTACAGCGCAACAGATAATCGGTGTAGGCCTGGGCGATCGCCGCCAGGCGATTTTCGTCGGCCGGGGCCAGCGGATCGCAGGTTTTACACAGGTCAAGCCAGGGCTTGGCCCATTCGGCGCGTTCCCCCTGCAGCAGCCCGGTCATCTGCCGCGACCAGGCCAGGTAATCCTGCTCGAGCATCGGCAGATCCAGCAACCATTCGCCCGGATAATCGACGATCTCCAGGTACAGCGTGGAGGTGTCTTTGAAATGGCGCAGCAACGAGTCGTTGGAGCGGTAGCGCAGCGCCAGTCGGATTTCGCTGACGCCGCGCGTCGGCGTCGGCCAGGCCGGCGGCGCGCCGTACAGCTGCGCCAGCCCTTCGTCGTAGGTGAAACGTTGGATGCCGAGATCGCGCTGCGGGATGCGCTTGACGCCCAGCAGGCGTTCTTCGCGCACCGGTGAAAACAGCGGCATGCGCGCGCCGCTGTGCACATGCAGCAGTTGATTGACGAAGGCGGTGATAAAGGCGGTTTTGCCGCTGCGGCTCAGGCCGGTCACCGCCAGGCGCAGATGGCGATCCATTCCGCGGTTGACCAGCGAGGTTAACTCATTTTGCAGTCGTTTCATTTTGCCTGGAGTCGCATCCTTTTATTCACTAAAACATGCAGTTACACGGTAACACTTCGCTAACCACATGGCCTATGCTCACTATTATAGCCACAAGCAGAGTGAGATTTGCCACAGATGAAAATTGCCACCTTCTCAACTTAACCGACAACGCTTTGTGTAAGACATAGCCGAGCAACCTAATATCGCCCCCTATACAAAGACGAGATAGTATTACCCCCACAGGAATAATCACAATCACTCGTACTAACGATACAACCCCTTCATCAAAACGTTTATGTCAATACGAATACTAACCGGAGAATCCGATGAGCACAATTAATTTCGAGCGCGACCTGACCATTATAAATTCGATGGCAACACTTAAAAACACCCAACCAGAATATGACGGTCAACGCATAATCTTAACCGAGTATTATCAAGGAAAGGGTAAAGGTGGCGGTGTATTTACAGGACATACCAACGCGGTAAATGCCATTGACGACGGTGGCTATTCGACGCTTAAAGTCAATCAATCCCCAGCAGCGTGGTATCGTAATGACTTAACCCAGCTTTCTTTATACGACGGGGGATGTGATCTTACTCTTGACGATAATGGCCCCCTGATTCAAAACATTGCACTGATCAGAGGTGAACGCTCCGTAAAGATTCCAAGCGGCTATTGGAATATTAAAACACCGGTCGTCTTTCCAGCCAACAGTGGAATTTCCCTTTACGGTGAAAGCAGTTACAACGGTCGTGCCGTGTTCGTCTACAACGGACAAGACTTGGCAGAACAGACTGATATAACAGGGATTATAACCATCGACGCCGCTCAGGGAGAAATAACCTATAGCGGTGTCAGTTTCAGAAACTTCCAGCTAAGGGGAAATAACAAGACGATTTGCGGACTGAGTATAAAATACGCAAGCTATGTGCACGCCCAGAATGTAAGCATTCTTTACTGTCGGGGAGCCGGTCTTTATTTAGATAAGGTTCAGGATAGTTACTTCAAATTCGTCGAGGTTCAAGGCTGCGGCAGAACGTCGGGAGATTATGATAACTACCTGGACATCACTGACTTCAATAAGATGCTTCTTGCCCCCATTCATTTAACATCAACAATGCAAAATGACCACTGCAACATGTTACGATTCGAAGATTGTCAATGGGAAGCCAATTTGATAAGCCCGACTATCTATGTTAACGGTGGAATAGGACTTTGGTTTAAAAACCTACATATGGAACATCGAACCGGCCCGCTTCAAAAATTGATCGGCAACAATCCCAATGCCAGCTGTCTATTATATATGAATAATTCTGGCGAAGTTTACCTCAATGAAGTTCAGGCATCAGAGATAAAACACTTAGTCTATAGCTCTGGATACGGTGTTTTATATGCTACAAATATTAATCGAGGAGGGAATATTACTCACGCAGCATCAGGCAAAAAATTCAATGTGTTCATGAATGGGTGCTGGCTTCAGGATATGGACTTTTCATCCAGTGTAAAAGCCATGATCAGCAATTGCCGACTAGCCAGTTTGACCTGGCGATACCCTGCTTATCCAAGTACTATTTCGGACACCCACTTTTCCGGCAACGTTGCTCTGACAGAAGATGGAGCCAACCCACGTATCGATTTGGTCGACTGCCAGTATGGCAGCGTGAAAAGCAATACCAGCAATCTACGTTTCCTCGGCGGGCGTTGCTCGGGAGATTTTTACTATGTCTCACGATCGGGGGCTGGCTCGGTCATTGACGTTGACGTTGAAGGCAACACGACCATCAGCACCAGTTACGGCTGTTCATATCAGCCTGGAAAATCCAACTATACCGCAGTACGGATCGCCGACGGCCCCAAAGAGCTCGGCGGCGTAATGCGCCCCATTGGTTCCGAATGGTTCAATACTGCTGTGGCCGGTGACGAAGAAGGTGCCATCTATAGCTGGGTGAAAACGACTACCGGGTGGCGCCCCTCCAGTCGCATCAGTCGTTTCGGCACGAGCTTATCTTCCATGACGTTTGCTCAACTTCCTGCTGCGAATGTTTGCAAAGGCACCGCTATTTTTTGCACCAATACCGCAGCAAATCCATCGGCACAGGCAATCATAAGCAACGGTTCGAATTGGGTCTATTTGGCAACCCCGGGGACAAAAGTCACCGCAGCGAATTGAATGAACGATATCATGCCGCCCTACTTGGGTGGCATCTTCTCTCCCGCCACGTAACGCCCGAATGCCTTGTTCAGGCCTTTACGGAACAGCGGTTCCAGCACCAGCGCCAGCACGAAGCGCACCGGTTTGCGGCCGACGGTCTTCAACAGCCAGCCGGCGGCGCCCGCCGGGCCATAGTTCAATAACGCTATGATGATGACTTTAGCCAATGTCTTCAACATTGCCGCCGCTCCTGATTTAAATCCACCCGTTCTGGTGGCGTTCGCGACATCAATTTTATTCATGACAATGCCCTCCGGCACAAGACGATTAAGATGACCTTCAACGGGATGACGGCGGCGAGATATCCGGCCTGCACAGGCCGGATATCGCAAGAAGAGTTACAGCTTGCGGAAGCGGCTCTGAACGCCGAAGGTGTCGGACGTCACGTAACGCTCGACCTGACGCAGCTGCTGTTCGCCGCTGCCCAGCTCATATTCCAGCTGATCGAGCAACTGGCGCGGCGTCTTCTGATGCTCGCCCTCGAAACGGCTGGCCGGCGCTTCGTCCAACACGAACACCAGCGCGATATAGGCCACCAGCGTGAAGAAAAACAGCCCAAAGAACAGCGACAGCACCACCATCACGCGGATCAGGCGCACCGGCACGTCGAAATAGTGAGCCAGACCGGCGCAGACGCCTTTTACCATGCCTTCTTCGGGTACGCGATAAAGCTTTTTACTGCCCAGCGTCATGCTCATCAGGACTGTCTCCAGTTCGGGTGTTCCGCATCGAGGATCTCTTCCAGCGCCTGAATGCGTTCACGCATGCGTTTGGCGTCTTCCGCCAGCTGCGCCAGGCGCTGCATTTCTTGCTGACTCAGCTGGATGCCGGTCTGTTGCCGATTGCTGTAATGCAGCCAAAGCCAAATCGGCGCGACAAACAGCACGAAAATTGTCAGCGGAATGGCAAGTAATAAAGCACTCATTGTTATTCCTTCTTATCGGATCCTGGATAGGCGGCCACCTCCGGCGTGTGGCCGCGGTTCGCCTTACTCGGAGCGGTTCATCTTGGCTTTCAGCGCCGCCAGTTGCTCACTGATGGCGTCATCGGCTTTCAGCTCGGCAAACTCCTGGTCCAGCGACTTCTTTTTACCGATGCCGATGCTTTCCGCTTCGGCTTCCATATGGTCGATGCGACGTTCGAACTGTTCGAAACGCGCCATCGCCTCATCCAGCTTGCCGCTGTCGAGCTGACGGCGCACCTCGCGCGAGGAAGATGCGGCCTGATGGCGCAGCGCCAGCGCCTGCTGCCGCGCGCGGGTTTCGGTCAGCTTGTTTTCCAGCTCACCGATTTCGCTCTTCATGCGCGCCAGCGTTTCTTCTACGGTCGCCACTTCCTGCGTCAGCGTGGCGATCAGGTCGGCAACCTTTTGTTTTTCGATCAGCGCCGCGCGGGCCAAGTCTTCTTTATCTTTGCGCAGCGCCAGCTCGGCTTTTTCCTGCCAGTCGCTTACCTGGCTTTCACCCTGCTCGATGCGACGCAGCAACTGCTTTTTCTCCGCCAGCGCGCGCGCCGACGTAGAACGGACTTCAACCAGCGTGTCTTCCATCTCTTGGATCATCAACCGCACCAGCTTCTGCGGATCTTCCGCCTTGTCCAGCAGGGTGTTGATGTTGGCGTTCACGATGTCGGCAAAACGAGAAAAAATACCCATAATTCACTTCCTCTTGGTTCTGATGGCGTCTGAGGCGCCGCGTTAAGTCGTACAGCTTGCCCAAAGAGATATTCAAAACCCGTGCCAACTTTTATCTAATTGAAAAACAACAACTCTTTATTTTTGACTCTCTGCGCGCTTGCTGTAGAGTGATTATTTTCACCAAACATTGGCGAATTTCATCATGAACGAACAGCCAGAGAATTTGTTGGGCGAAGCAAACGCCTTTGTCGAAGTATTGGAGCAAGTCTCCCAGGTGGCAAAGCTGAACAAACCGGTGCTGGTGATCGGCGAGCGCGGCACCGGTAAAGAGCTGATCGCCCATCGTCTGCACTACCTCTCCAACCGTTGGCAAGGGCCGTTCATCTCGCTCAATTGTGCGGCGCTGAATGAAAACCTGCTGGATTCCGAGCTGTTCGGCCACGAGGCCGGCGCCTTTACCGGTGCGCAGAAACGTCATCTGGGCCGCTTCGAGCGCGCCGACGGCGGCACGCTGTTCCTCGATGAGCTGGCGACTGCGCCAATGCTGGTGCAGGAGAAATTGCTGCGGGTGATCGAATACGGCCAACTGGAACGCGTGGGCGGCAGCCAGCCGCTGCGGGTAGATGTGCGCCTGGTGTGCGCCACCAACGACGATCTGCCGGCGCTGGCGGCGGCGGGCAAGTTCCGCGCCGATCTGCTGGATCGGCTGGCGTTCGACGTGGTGCAGCTGCCGCCGCTGCGCCAACGCCGGCCCGACATCATGCTGCTGGCCGAGCACTTCGCCATTCAAATGTGCCGCGAGCTGGCGCTGCCGCTGTTTCCCGGCTTTACCGAACGCGCCAGGCAGACGTTGCTCAACTACGGCTGGCCGGGCAACGTGCGCGAACTGAAAAACGTGGTGGAACGTTCGGTCTATCGTCACGGCGACAGCGACAACCCGCTGGATGAGATCGTCATCAACCCGTTTGCGCCACGCGAGGCCACGCCGCTTACGCCTGCCCCTGAAGGCGCCGGCGCGTTGCCGGCGCTGCCGCTCGAGCTGAAAAACTGGCAGTTGGAGCAAGAGAAGGCGCTGATCGAAGCAGCGCTGCAGCAAGGGCGATTCAACCAGCGCAAGGCGGCGCAGCTGCTGGGGCTCACTTACCACCAGTTGCGCGGCATGCTGAAAAAGCATGCGCTGCTGCAAAACGGCGAGCAAGACGAGGATTAGCAACGCGGGGATTGGGTGCCGGTCTTTCCCGGCCGTCAGCTATTAGCCCCAGGTTGAGAGATGTGGCCTGAGAACGGCCGCCTGGAGAGGCCGGCCTTTCTCGACGGTCACGTCTATCTGCGAATAACCCGCCGATGAATCACCTTCTTGTAAGATCACAGCGGTATTTTTCCTGCCCGATAAATAACGCCGAGCGACAACGCGACGCAGACCAGAAAGGCATAGCGCAAACCGACAGTTTCGGATAAGAACCCGATTAACGGCGGCCCGATCAGCGTCCCCAGAAAACCGATGGTCAGCACTGCCGCGATGGCGGCGCTTGGCGCCATGGAAGAAGACCTTGCGGCCGCCCCCGCAACCAGCGGAATAATGGCGCAAATGCCAAGCCCAACCAGGAAAAAACCGATTATCGACGTCACCAAACCCGGTAACCAGGTCGTTAGCGTCATGCCGGTGAATGCCAGCATCCCGCCCCATTGCAACGTTCTTCTCACTCCGATCCGATCCACGAACCGGTTCAGCATGAGCCGGCCGATCGTCATGGCCGCCATAAATACCGTAAAACCCAGGCCGATGTATTTTCGATCGACCGAGACGACGTCCTGAAAATAAACGACGCTCCAGTCATACATAATGCCCTCACAAGCCATCGAGCAGAAAACGATCAGGCCATAGTTGAACAGCGAGCGGTCCGGGATGGCGAAAGCGCGCCCGGTCTGTTCCAGTTCCGGTTTGTCGAACAATGCCCGCCGACACAGCAAGGCGGACATCAGAGCCACCGCCGCTATGCCCGCAAAGTGCAGCGGCAAGGCGACATCCCGACCGATCATTAACGCCCCGATCCCTGCGCCGACGAACCCCGCCACGCCCCATATACCGTGAAAGAACGGCAGCCTCGTTTTACCGCTGACCGCCTCGGCGATACTGGCCTGCATGTTGTTCGAGACATTGACCGCGCTGTAAGCGAACCCGCATAAAAACAGCAGCACCGCCAGTTGTAGGACCGTCGCGGCGAAGGGCACCAGAAGCAAAAGCGTGGCGTTGATCAGAATAGCCGCGACGCCGACCACCCTGCTGCCGAGTTTGGCGATCGCCCATCCCGATATCGGCAGCGACACGACCACGCCGGCCGACATGGCGAACAGGACGGTACCGAATACGCCGTCAGACAACGCAAGCCCTCCCTTGATCGTCGCCATCCTTGAACTCAAACTGCCGAAACACAGCCCCAGCATGAAAAACATGCTGGATATCGCCAGATTTTTTTCTTTCATCATCGACATCATGGGCTCCCCCTTATCCGATTAGCGGCCTGGTCAGGCGAAGGCATCAATGCCGGTCAGCGATGCCGAAAGCGCCCACAGACGCTGCGCCTGTTCCGGGTCGATCGCGTATTCCTTCACGCCGACCAGCGCCTGACTGTCGTGGACGGCGATGCCGGCAATATCGCCATCCTCACAGTAGAGGCCCCCCAATCCCTGCAACTGCTGTGAGGTGGCGGCCCAGACCTGCGTAGCAGCCCCCTGCTGAGGCGTTTTAAGGGCATCGGGATCGGCCGGATTGCCCTCTTCGTCCATCCAGCCCAGGGCTATCATCTCTGCTCTCGATATGTGCCGCTGCAGCGGCGTGGCGATGCTACCCGGATGCAGGCTAAATGCGCGGATCCCCCGCGAGCGGCCCAGAAGATCCAACCAGACGGCGAACAGGGCATTCGCCGTCTTCGACTGACCATACGCCAGCCACTTGTCGTAACCGCGTTCGAACTGCACATCTTCCCAGCGGATCGCCGAATGGTGATGCCCGGCGGAGGAGACGGTGACCACCCGCCCGCCATCGGCAATGGTCGGCCACAGCAAATTGGTCAGCGCATAGTGGCCGAGATGGTTGGTGGCGAACTGCCTTTCCCAACCGTTCCCCACCCGCGCCTCCGGGCATGCCATCACCCCGGCGTTGTTAATGACGATATCCGCCCGTAGGCTCGATGCGGTAAAGTCTGCAGCGAAACGACGCACGCTGTTCAAATCGGCGAGATCGAGTTCGGCGATCTCGACGCCGGCGCTCTGCCCTAATACCGCTTTGGCTGCCGCCGGTGCCCGGCAAGCGACGATAACCCGTGCGCCGGCGTTGGCCAGCGCCAGCGTCGTCTCCAGACCGAGGCCTGAATGGCCACCGGTGACGATGGCCAGCGTGCCTGACAGATCCTGGCCCGCGAGCACCTCGCCGGCGGTCGTTTTGGGCCCGAATCCTGACTTGATGGGGGTTTGTTGGGTAATCACAGGCATTCTCCTCACGGTTAACAGTGGCCGGCCAAACGCAGCCGGCGCGTCGATGAGAAGGAGTATTAAATTTCGTCACGGGACTGTGAATGCATGAAACCCCGAACTTCTGTCGAGATCGTCCAGGTTACACGGCAAAAAAGAAGAAAGTGGAGCATGACGGCTCGCCAGGCGAGGTTTCCGGTCTGAAACAGGCAAAAAAAAAGCCAGCACCCGAGCTGGCTTAAAAAACACTGGAAGCAATGTGAGCAATGTCGTGCCTTCCACATCAGAGCCGCAAACTGTGGCCTTCCGTGAACTGCCAGGCGATGATAATAGTTATCAGTATCGTCTGTAAAGCACTTTGTTGAGAATTTTTCTCATTACCACACGAAGATTGCGCAATTACCACTCAGGGAACGGGTCTGCCATCTCCAGCCAATAGTCCACGCCGGCGGCCATTTCGTCGTCGCTCAGCAGGCAATCGTCCAGCAGACGCACGATCGCCGCCTGTTGCAAGTGCTGGCCGATAAACACCAGCTCCTGGCGCATGTCGCCGAACGGCTCCACCCATTTCTCCTGTATATGCGCCCGCGTTTGCGGATCTTGCGGCCAATTGTCTTGCGGGATCGCGCGCCAAAAGGTGCCCGCCAGGCCGTAATGGGCGATGCCGCCGGCCTGGCTCCACTGCCCGGCCTGCCGCGGCCGCGTCGCCAGCCAGAAAAAGCCTTTCGAACGCAGCAGCTTACCGCCGCCCCAGTCGCCGTTGATCACGCGGTAGAACTTGTCCGGCGCAAACGGCCGTCGCGCCTGATAGACAAAGCTGCTGATGCCGTAGCTTTCCGTTTCCGGCACGTGTTCGCCGCGCAGCTCTTTCAGCCAGCCGGGCGCCTGCTGCGCCTTTTCAAAGCTGAAGCTGCCGGTATTCAGCACCGCCTCCAGCGGCAGTTTGCCCGGCGCGATCGGCACAATGCGGGCGTCGGGATTCAGGCTGGCCAGCAGCGCCATCACTTCGCCCTGCTGCGTTGGCGTCAACAGATCGGTCTTGCTGACCAGGATCACGTCGCAAAATTCAATTTGCTCAATCAACAGGTCCGCCACGCTGCGCAGATCGTCCTCGCCCAGGCTTTGGCCAGCTTCCTGCAGGCTTTGCGCCTGCTGGTATTGCCGGATGAAATTCACCCCGTCGACCACCGTCACCAGGGTATCCAGCCGGGCGAACTGCGACAGGCTTTCCCCTTGTTCATCCTCAAAGGTAAAGGTTTCCGCCACCGGCAGCGGTTCGGAGATGCCGCTCGATTCGATCAACAGATAATCGAAGCGCCCGTCCTGCGCCAGCTCGCGCACCGACACCAGCAGGTCTTCGCGCAGCGTGCAGCAGATGCAGCCGTTGCTCATCTCCACCAGCTTCTCCTGCTGGCGATCGAGGCGCACTTCATTCTCCACCAGCGCGGCGTCGATATTCACCTCGCTCATGTCGTTGACGATCACCGCCACGCGCATGCCCTGCCGGTTGTTCAGGATGTGGTTCAACACCGTGGTCTTGCCGGCGCCGAGAAAGCCGGAAAGCACGGTCACGGGAAGTTGTTTCATGAGGACCTCATTAAAATTCATTGCGTAATGCCTGGTAACCGCGCACCAGTTCGACGTTGGTGGCGGCCACTTCTTCCGAAAACTGCAGCGCGCCGCGATCGACCTGGCGATAGCGCGATAGGTCGCTGTCCGGCCCCACGCGCTCGGTCGAGGGGATATAGCGGTTTTCCGGCAGCGTCACGCCGTCCACGACCGCGTTGTAGCGCACCACGCAGCCGGACTGAACGTGGCAGTTGAACAGCACGCTGTTGAAGCCGATAAACACCCGATCGTCGATGCGGCACGGGCCGTGCACAATGGCGCGGTGGGCGATCGAGCTGTAACGGCCAATAGTCACCGCCGCCCCGCTCTTGGAATGGATCACCACGCCGTCCTGAATATTGGAGTGCGAGCCGATGACGATCGGCTCCATGTCGCCGACGGCGTTCAACTCATCGGCGCGAATTACCGCATAAGGGCCGACGTAAACGAAGTCTTCGACGATCACCCGGCCGCAAATAATGGCGGTGGGATCGATGTAGGCCAGCGGCGAGACCTGCGGCAGATGGCCACTGGGGTTTTTACGCAGCATGGTGTTCTCCCCGCCAGCTCAGCTCCGCCACCGCATTGTGGGCATGCAGGCTCTCCTGATGCTCGACGCGCAGCGAAAAAGCGCGGTAGTCGCACTGGCTGCGCAGCATGCGATACAGACGGCGCGCCGCGTCCTCGCAAAACATCAGATTCTGACCGTTGGCCAATGCGAAGGCCTGTTCGTCGCTGCGTTTCACCAGCGTTTGCACCGGCGTGCCCAGCGCGTGTTCGATGCGATCAATCAGTTTCACCGGCTCAAACGCCCGTTCATTCTCGGGCGTCACGGTGATCCAGGCCCAGCTGCGCTGGCTGTGGGGGGTGGCCGGCATCCCTTGCTCCAGCAGCCACTCGCTCACCTGCCGTTGGCTGACCCGCTCCGCCGCCTGTTCAAAATCAAACTGGAACTGTTGCTGCGCCAACTGACGGCTGAGCGCCGCCGAACTCGGGCAGGTGGAGGAATAAGGCACGCCGACGGTCAGTGCCAGCGTCAGCGTATCCGTCAGAGTGGCCTCGATGCGCAGCGGATAGGCTTTCCAGCCGCGCTGCGGCGACAGCAGCGCCGGGCGTGACAGCAACAGCTCGCCGCCGATCGACAAGCTGGCGCGATCGCTGTGTTCCGGCTGCGAAGCCAAAAAGGCCTGCAGCGTTCGGCCGATGCGCTGCGGCGTCAGCTCGCCCTGCGTCAACTCGTCCAGCGCCAGATACAGCCGCGACATGTGAATGCCGCGCTCGCCCGCCGCTTCGGCGCGCAGGTTGATACCGGCGTCGACCTTCGCCATCAATGGCTTGCCGGCCAGCTCCAGCGGCAGCGCGATCCCTTGCATCCCGACCCAATCGAGCCCGACATCACTCATTTCGCCGCGCCATGCCTGAGCATCCGGCAGCGAACGGCGTGGTGGAAGTGCAACTTCGTTCATACATCCCCTTGCGTTATTGTGACTTTGCCGGGGAACGGTAACATGATTTTGTTATATTATAACATAACGTGGAAAACTTTTTTCTTGCCGCTGAACGGGCTGATCAATCAAGTCGCAGAAAACTCAGCGATTTTGCTCAATGGATTGGGCTGCTGGTCAGAGTGCGATACACTAACGCTATTGCTGATTAACCCATGAGCCTCTATGCGTGGTTTACCCTTTTGGATACTGTCGTTGTGCCTGACGGGCTCTGCCCTGGCCGCGACAACACCGCCCGCGCCCAGCGCGGCGCCGCTGCCGGACATTCGCCAGAGCGGCTTTGTTTATTGCGTCAGCGGCATACTGAATACCTTCAACCCGCAAATGGCCAGCAGTGGCCTGACGGTGGATACCCTGGCCGCCCAGCTGTACGATCGCCTGCTGGACGTCGACCCCTACACCTATCGCCTGATCCCCGAGCTGGCGCAGAGCTGGGAGGTGCTGGACAACGGCGCCACCTACCGCTTCCATCTGCGCAAGGACGTGCCGTTTCAGACCACCGCCTGGTTCACGCCCACCCGCAAGATGAACGCCGACGACGTGGTATTCAGCTTCGCCCGCGTATTCGATCAGAAACACCCGTATCACGACGTGAACGGCGGCGAATACCCCTATTTCGACAGCCTGCAGTTCGGCGATTCGGTGCAGAGCGTGAGAAAGCTCGACGACTATACGGTGGAGATTCGCCTGCAGTCGCCGGACGCCTCGTTCCTGTGGCATCTGGCGACCCACTACGCGCCGGTGCTGTCCGCCGAGTACGCCGATCTGCTGACGCGTGAGGGCCATCAGGAGCTGATCGACCGCGAGCCGGTCGGCAGCGGCCCGTTCCTGCTCAACGAATACCGCTCGGGGCAATATATTCGCCTGGCGCGCAACGCCGCCTACTGGAAAGGGCTGCCGCGCATGCCGCAGGTGGTGATCGATCTGGGCGCCGGCGGTACCGGCCGCCTCTCCAAACTGCTGACCGGCGAATGCGACGTGCTGGCTTATCCGGCGGCCAGCCAGCTGTCTATCCTGCGCGACGATCCGCGCCTGCGCCTGACGCTGCGTCCGGGGATGAACATCGCCTATCTGGCGTTCAACACCCGCAAACCGCCGCTCGACAACCTCAATGTGCGCCAGGCGATCTCGCTGGCGATCAACAACCAGCGGTTGATGCAGTCTATCTATTACGGCACGGCGGAAACCGCCGCCTCGATCTTGCCGCGCGCCTCCTGGGCCTATGACAACGACGCGCACGTCACCGAGTACGATCCGGCCAAATCTCGCGAGATGCTGCGGCAGGCCGGCGTCGGCCAGCTAAACCTGAAGCTGTGGGTGCCTACCGCCTCGCAGTCTTACAACCCGAGCCCGCTGAAAACCGCCGAGCTGATCCAGGCCGACCTCGGCCAGGTGGGCATCAACGTCACCATCGTGCCGGTGGAGGGCCGCTTCCAGGAAGCGCGCCTGATGGAAATGAACCACGATCTGACCCTGACCGGCTGGGCCACCGACAGCAACGATCCGGACAGCTTCTTCCGGCCGCTGCTGAGCTGCGCGGCAATCCGTTCGCAAACCAACTATGCTCACTGGTGTGATCCGAGCTTCGACGAAGTGCTGCAGAACGCGCTGCTGTCGCAGCAGCTGTCTCAGCGCATCGACAACTACCGCAAGGCGCAGAAAATCCTCGAGCAGCAATTGCCGGTGCTGCCGCTGGCGTCTTCCCTGCGCCTGCAGGCCTATCGTTACGACATCAAGGGATTGGTGCTGAGCCCGTTCGGCAACGCCTCGTTCGCCGGGGTGTACCGTGAATCCGCGCCGGAGGTGAAAAAGTGATTATCTTTACCCTGCGCCGCATTCTGCTGCTGCTGATCACGCTGTTCTTCCTGACGCTGGTCAGCTTCAGCCTGAGCTATTTCACGCCGCGCGCGCCGCTGAACGGCGCCGCCCTGCTGGACGCCTATCAATTCTACTTCGTCAGCCTGCTGCACTGGGACTTCGGCGTCTCCAGCATCAACGGCCAGGCGATCAGCGAACAGCTGCGCGAAGTGTTCCCGGCCACCATGGAACTGTGCCTGCTGGCCTTCGCCCTGGCGCTGTTTATCGGCATTCCGCTGGGCATCATCGCCGGCGTGCTGCGCGGCAAGTGGCAGGACACCGCCATCAGCACCTTCGCGCTGCTGGGCTTTTCGATGCCGGTGTTCTGGCTGGCGCTGCTGCTGATGCTGTTCTTCTCGCTGCATCTCGGCTGGCTGCCGGTTTCCGGCCGCTTCGATCTGCTGTATCAGGTGAAGCCCATCACCGGTTTCGCGCTGATCGACGCCTGGCTGTCGGACTCGCCGTACCGCGCCGAGATGATCGGCAGCGCCCTGCGCCACATGATCCTGCCGATCGCCGCGCTGGCGGTGGCCCCCACCACCGAAGTGGTGCGCCTGATGCGCATCAGCACCGACGACGTGCTGAGCCAAAACTACATCAAGGCCGCCGCCACCCGCGGCCTGTCGCGCTTCACCATCATTCGTCGCCACGTGTTGCACAACGCGCTGCCGCCGATCGTGCCCAAACTGGGGCTGCAGTTCTCCACCATGCTCACGCTGGCGATGATCACCGAAGTGGTCTTCAGCTGGCCGGGCCTCGGCCGGTGGCTGATCAACGCCATTCGCCAACAGGACTATGCGGCGATCTCCGCCGGCGTGATGGTGGTCGGCACGCTGGTGATCACCATTAACGTTCTGGCCGACATTCTGGGTGCGGCAACCAACCCGCTGAAACATAAGGAATGGTATGCCCTTCGATAACGTATACCGCGAGAAAAAGATGCCGAGCCCGCTGCGCTACACCTGGCGGATTTTCTACGGCGACGCGCTGGCGATGATCGGTTTTTACGGCGTGATCGCCCTGTTGCTGTTGTCGCTGTTCGGTAGCCTGCTGGCGCCCTACGCGCTGGATCAGCAGTTCCTCGGCTATCAACTGCTGCCGCCGTCCTGGTCGCGCTACGGCAACGTGTCGTTCTTCCTCGGCACCGACGATCTCGGGCGCGACATCCTCAGCCGCCTGTTGACCGGCACCGCCGCCACCTTCGGTTCCGCGCTGGCGGTGACGCTGGCCGCGGCGTTCTGCGGCGTGATCCTCGGCGTGTTCGCCGGCGTCACCCACGGGCTACGCTCGGCGGTGCTCAACCACATCCTCGATACTCTGCTGTCGATTCCGTCGCTGCTGCTGGCGATCGTGGTGGTGGCGTTTATCGGCCCCAAACTTGAACACGCCATGCTGGCGGTGTGGCTCGCCTTGTTGCCGCGCATGGTGCGCACCATCTACAGCGCGGTGCACGACGAACTGGAGAAAGAGTACGTGGTGGCGGCCCGGCTTGACGGCGCTTCCACGCTGCAGATCCTGTGGTACGCGGTCATGCCGAACATCGCGGCGGTGCTGGTGACCGAGTTCACCCGCGCGCTGTCGATGGCCATTTTGGACATCGCCGCGCTCGGCTTCCTCGATCTCGGCGCGCAATTGCCTTCGCCGGAATGGGGAGCGATGCTCGGCGATTCGCTCGAGCTGGTGTACGTCGCGCCCTGGACGGTGATGCTGCCCGGCGCGGCCATTCTCGTCAGCGTGCTGCTGGTTAACCTGTTAGGCGACGGTATGCGCCGCGCAATCAATGCCGGGGTGGAATAATGCCGTTACTCGATATCCGCAATTTGACGATTGAATTTATGACCGCCGAAGGGCCGGTCAAGGCGGTCGATCGCGTCAGCATGACGCTGACCGAGGGCGAAGTGCGCGGGCTGGTGGGCGAATCGGGCTCCGGCAAGAGCCTGATCGCCAAGGCCATCTGCGGCGTAACCAAAGACAACTGGCGCGTTACCGCCGATCGCTTTCGTTTCGACGACATCGATCTGCTGCAGCTGAGCCCGCGCGAGCGGCGCAAGCTGGTGGGCCACAACGTCTCAATGATCTTCCAGGAGCCGCAGTCCTGTCTCGATCCTTCCGAGAGCATCGGCCGCCAGCTTGCGCAGGCCATCCCAGGCTGGACCTATAAGGGCCACTGGTGGCAGCGCTTCAACTGGCGCAAACGCCGCGCCATCGAATTGCTGCACCGTGTCGGCATCAAGGATCATGACGACATCATGGGCAGCTTCCCGTACGAGCTGACGGAAGGCGAGTGCCAGAAAGTGATGATCGCCATCGCGCTGGCCAACCAACCGCGCCTGCTGATCGCCGATGAGCCGACCAACGCCATGGAACCGACCACGCAGGCGCAGATTTTCCGTCTGTTGGCGCGCCTCAACCAGAACAACAACACCACCATTCTGCTGATCAGCCACGACCTACAGATGATGAGCAAGTGGGCCGATCGGGTGAACGTGCTGTACTGCGGGCAAACGGTGGAGAGCGCCCAGTGCGAAGAGTTGCTGGCGGCGCCGCACCACCCTTACACCCAGGCGCTGATCCGCGCCATGCCGGACTTCGGCCGCTCGCTGCCGCACAAAAGCCGGTTGAATACGCTGCCGGGCGCCATTCCTTCGCTGGAACACCTGCCGATCGGCTGTCGCCTGGGGCCGCGCTGTCCTTACGCGCAGAAGAAGTGCATCGAAACGCCGCGCCTGCGCCCAGTCAAAAACCACTTCTTCGCCTGCCACTTCCCGCTGAACATGGAGGAGCAATAACATGGAAACGCTGTTGGAAGTGCGCAACCTGAGCAAAACCTACCGCTACCGCACCGGGCTGTTTCGCCGCCAGCACGTCGAGGCGGTGAAATCGGTCAGCTTTACCCTGCGCGAAGGCCAGACGCTGGCGGTGATCGGCGAGAACGGCTCCGGCAAATCCACGCTGGCGAAGATGCTCTCCGGCATGGTGGAACCCACCGCCGGCGAGCTGCTGATCGACGATCATCCGCTAGCGTTCGGCGATTATCGTTACCGCAGCCAGCGTATTCGCATGATTTTTCAGGATCCGAGCACCTCGCTCAACCCGCGCCAGCGCATCGGCCAGCTGCTGGATGCGCCGCTGCGGCTGAACACCGATCTTGAGCCCGCCGAGCGCGAGCAGCGCATCAACCAAACGCTGCGCCAGGTCGGCATGCTGCCGGATCACGCCTACTACTATCCGCACATGCTGGCTTCCGGGCAAAAACAGCGCGTCGCGCTGGCCCGCGCACTGATCCTGCAACCGAAGGTGATCGTCGCCGATGAGGCGCTGGCGTCGCTGGACATGTCGATGCGCTCGCAAATCATCAACCTGATGCTGGAACTGCAGGAAAAACACGGCATTTCCTATATTTATGTCACCCAGCACCTCGGCATGATGAAACATATCAGCGACCAGGTGCTGGTGATGCACGAAGGGGAAATCGTCGAGCGCGGCAGCACCGCGGAGGTGTTGGCGGCGCCGCTGCACGAATTGACCAAGCGCCTTATCGCCAGCCACTTCGGCGAAGCGTTGACCGCCGATGCCTGGCGGCGCGACGGCGGCCGCTTCTGAGTCACGCCTTTACCTCAAACCCGCTGCGGCGGGTTTTTTATCGCCTTGCGCGCCTGCCGCTTAGCAAGAAAGCGCACATGCAAATTACATTCTTGTTATATATCCTTATATTTTATTCCTTTCAGTTATTGATTAGTCCGTAACATTATTTTATCTCGCCAGGGCGATCGGTGAGGATATCCCCTACGTTGCACTTCTCATACGACAGGATATCGCACTGATGAACAGCATTCGCCATCGCCGCCTTACGCAGTTTCTGCTCACGCTGGCAGCCGGTTTTTCTGTTTACGGCCACGCCCTCTGCTGTGATGAGCTGCGCTAAAACCGCCTTTCGCCCCGCCTGCGGGCATGTTGCCTCTTTGTCCAGCCGACGCTGCCGCGCGCAGCGGCGGCTGTTGATCATGATTAAGGATTGACCTATGGAACGACTCCGTCGACAACATAATGCCCAGTGGTATCACGAAACCCAAAGCAGCGTGCGGGGCGATGCGCCGCTGGAACCCCAGGCGGCCACCCTTCGCGATCGCTTTCTGCTGGGGCTGGGCGCCTTCGCCGATGAAGCCTTAAACAATGCGCTCAGCGCTCGCGCCGGGGTGTTCAGCGCCTCGTTGGCCGGTTACCACGCGCTGTTTCCCGACCAGGTGCCGCTGTCACGATACGTGACATTGTCACCCTACGATCGCCTCAGCACCGCGTTGACCGTCGCTCAGGTGACGGGCGTGCAATCGCTTTGTAGCCACTACGCCGCCCGCCTCGCCCCGCTGCACAGCCCGGACGCCTCCCGGGAAAGCAATATCCGCCTTGCTCAGATCACCCAATATGCCCGCCAGCTTGCCAGCCAGCCCACGCTGATTTGCCGCAAGGCGCTGCAACAACTCGCCGACGTCGGGCTGAGCCCGGCGGATATTGTCACCTTTTCGCAGGTGATCGGTTTTGTCAGCTATCAAGCGCGCGTGGTCGCCGGCGTCGCGGCGTTGGCCGGCCGCCCGGCGGTGGTAGTGCCCGGCTTTCCTAACGTCGAAGACGCCGATGGCATCGCTTTCAGCGCCGACGAACTGAATTGGTCTGCCCGCCTGCCACCGATCGACGCGGAAACCGCCGCCGCCGAACAGCTTGATGTGTTGGATCAAAGTCACCCGCAGGCGCGCGCCGAATCTTATTATTTGCTGTTAGCCCACGACGCCGCCACCCTGCGCGAGCGCAACGGGGTGTTCAACGGCATCAATGCCGAAGGATATGGGTTATCGAGTCGCCTCAAGGCGCTGGCGACGCTGGCGGTCTCGCGCATCAACGGCAGCCGTTACTGCGCGGCCACCGTCGCGCAAGAATTGCAGGATGAGGGATTGGTTCAGGCGCTGTTCGCCGGGCTGCCTCAGGGGCTGGCGTATACCGAAGATTCGGTAAAACTCGCAGTGATGCGCACCGCCGCCGAGCTGACTCGCGCACCTGAGAAGTTCACCCCGCAGAGCGTGCAGCCGCTGTTCAACAGCGGCCTGGATCAGGCGCAGGCGCTGGAGGTGATCCTCACCGTCGCGCTCTACGCCTGGGAAAACCGCCTGCGCCAAACGCTGGGCGATGCGGAACCGGCACAGACTGCCCTGTAATCTATCAATGAGTTGGCGGCCCATTTTGCCGCTAACTCATCGCCCGTCCTTTTTAGAGATAAATATCAATAATCATTTAAATTTCAAATTTAAAACCAAATAATTTAATTAAATTAGTGTTAAACTCCATTTTTCTCTATTTTATTCTCCCGTCGCACTTCGAGAAAATTATCACTACAAACAGGATAATAGGCAGTTCGTGCTCGCCTCTCATTCTGTAACTGCATTTATCTCAGAATCATCAAAACAAGGTTTTAACCCTGCTAATTAATAGAGGCACCCATTAATTTCTCTACATTTTCACCGGTGGCTGCCTTGTTATTTAGTCTCTATGATTAAGCCGATAGCGCCGTTGTCACTCCTCATTTTAAATATCCATTCAATAAACGGCTGCCATCAACCCCATTATTTTCACTTTCTATCACAGCAAAAAATATTGTGAGGCTAACTTATGTCTGAACAAGAACTTAAATCCAGCAACAATATCGTTAACGTTATTGTCGTCATCGATACCGATGCGCTGATAGAAGCATTCGAGAATAAAAACCCCAGTCAGGATGCCGGCAGCCCGACGGGCATCGGCCACCAATATGCCTATATGGTCGTCACTTCCGAACAGGTGATCGGCGGCTCCGGCACGGCGGACCTAAATTTTAAAGCCAATGTCGGCGACGTCATCCGTTGGACCGGCACTTCCGAATCGGCAAATTTCGATGCCGGCGTCCTGATCTATGGGCTGCCGCAGTTTGGCAGCGGCACCCAGGTTTTCTCCAACCCGACATTCAAAATGTACACGCGCAGCTCGATGATGCCTGCGCAAAATACCGTATTCCCCGTCACTTTCACCAACCAAACCTATTGGTTCATACAGGCTGACATTACCAATACCGGCACGGAAAACTATTGCATTCAATTTGGCCTTTATTATCGACCAAACGGCGGAGACCAAAAACTATTAGGTTACTTCTATTGGGATCCGACTATTACCGTCGGCAATTAACACGTATTTCAGCAACCATTAGAAGAGAAATGATTATGGCCCCTAGGGGCCATAATCATTGCCGGGCACGGGATAAACTTAAATTTTTCTATCCATTTTGCCGCCGCAACCACTCGCTGGCGGCATCGAAAAACTTCTGCGCCAACGGCGTGGCGCGCTCCGACATATCGACCACCACCGCCGCATGACGCGGCATGGCGGCGATGGCCACCGGACGCCGCTGCAATGCCGGCATCAGCGGCGATTGCAGTTGGCCGCGCGGGAACAACCCGCAGCCCAACCCGACGAAAATCCCCTCCAGCAGTTGGAAGATAGAGGTAGTTTCCAGCCGCGGGTGCAGCGTCAATCCAGCGTCGCGGAAATGCTGATCGAGATAGCGGCGGAAATAACGCGTCGGCTCGGCCAGACACAGCGGCAAGGCGGCCACTGCCTCCAGCGGCAACGGCGCATCCCCCACCAGCTTAGGGAAATGCTGCGGATGAAACACCAGCTCAACGCCGGTTTCCACCAGCGGCTGCGATTGGAAATGCAGTTCTTTCAAGGTCGACAGCTCGAAAAAGCCGATGCCGATATCTACGGTGTGCGCCGTCAGCGCCTCCAGCAGCTGATCGGCGCTCAGCACCGCCAACCGATAATCAAGATGGGGATAACGTTCGCTGACCGCCTTGAGCATTTCCGCCACCGAGATGCTGCACTGTGGCACCACGCCGAGGCGCAACGTGCCGTGCAAGCCGTGCTTGAGCGACTCCACCTCCAGTTTCAGCCCTTGGTAGACCGAGACGATCTCGCGCGCCCACGCCAACACCCGTTCGCCCTCGGCGGTAAAGCCGCCGAAATGGTTGCCGCGGTTAATCAGCGAAACGCCCAGTTCTTTTTCCAGATTTTTCAATCGCATGGACAGCGTCGGCTGGCTGACGAAGCTGGCTTCCGCCGCCCGGCCGAAGTGGCGCTCCCGTTCTAAATTACACAGATAAATCAGTTGTTTAATATCCATAGCGCGGCTCAATGATCGGCATTCGCACCAGTATACCACCGGGCGCCGTCGCCCGCCCGGTGAGTCAGAGTTTGAGCTTCACGTAATCCGCCAGGCGGGAGAACACCCCGCCCTGCGGCACCGCCCGCAGCGCCACCAGTGGCAGGGTTTTCACCACCTGACCATTGTCGCTGATGCGGATCTCGCCGACGATTTGTCCTTTGTTGACAGGCGCTTCCAGCCGCGCAACGTTGAGCACGTACTGCGCCTTCAGCTTGTCCGCCTCGTTTTTCGGCAGGCTGAGCGACTGGTCCTGCGCGCTGCCGACCGGCAAGCGGTGGCTTTCGCCGTACCAGATCGGCTCTTCCCCCAGGCTCTGGCCGGCGCTGAACAGGTGTACCGTGCTAAAGTCGCGCAGCCCCCAGCTCAGCAGCTTGCGCGCCTGTTCCTCGCGGCCTTTTGAACTTTTGCCGCCCATCACCACGGCGATCAGACGGCGATCTCCTTCGGTGGCGGAAGCGATGATGTTGAAGCCGGCCGAGGCGGTGTGTCCGGTTTTCAGGCCGTCGACGTGCAGGGTCTTATCCCACAGCAGGCCGTTGCGGTTCTGCTGCGTGATGCCGTTCCAGGTCAGCGATTTCTCGCTGTACATATGGTATTCCGCCGGCTCGCTCATGATGATAGCGCGCGCAATCACCGCCAGATCGCCGGCGGTGGTGAACTGCCCCGGCGCATCCAGCCCGTGTACCGTTTCGAAATGGGTGTTCTGCAGGCCCAGCTGCGCGCTCTTCTCGTTCATCAGCTTGACGAAGTTGGCCTGGCTGCCCGCCACATAGTCCGCCATCGCCACGCAGGCGTCGTTGCCGGAATCGATGATGATGCCGCGGCTGAGATCGCGTACCGTGACCCTGTCACCAGGCTTCAGGAACATCAGCGAGGAGCCTTTGAACACCGGGTTGCCCTGCGCCCAGGCGTCTTTCCCCACGGTGACGACATCGTCGAGGCTAATCTTATGCTCATCGAGCGCATGATCGACCACCAACCCGGTCATCAGTTTGGTCAGGCTGGCCGGATTGCGCCGCTCGTCGGCATTGCCGGCCGCCAGCACCTGGCCGGTGGTGTGATCCATCAATACGTAAGAGGCGGCGTCTATCGCCGGTGGGGTCATGGTGGGAAAATGGGACGCCGTTTCCGCCGCCTGCGCCGCTAAAGGCAGTAAGATACCGCCGATCACCACTGATACTGAACGCTTCACGCTGTGTTCCTCAGGCCCGCAGGCTAAATAAAATGCCAATATAATCCGCGAGATAGACTGCATGAATTCACTTTCAGGCGAAACCATTACTCTTTTGCAGCGGGTGTCTTTATGCAACCATTTGTTTAGGTCAGCGTCCGCCTGCGATAGATATGCTCTATGCCGCCATTGCCCCATTCGATTAGACGCCTGCCTGCCGCGCCCCTAAACTTGTGACATAAATACGCAAGACGCATAAAAAAGCGTTTACTTTTTAGCTACAACCACCTGCGAAGTGTCACCATGAAATTCAAACCGTCAATCAAGCCTTATACCGGCCCAGCGGGCGGCTGGGGTTCGCTTGAAGCCACCACCCGCTTTGTCCTCGACAGTAAACAAACCCTAAAAAACATGCGCAACCTGATGCGCGTCAACAAGGCGCGCGGCTTCGACTGCCCCGGTTGCGCCTGGGGCGACGACAACCACAGCACCTTCAGCTTCTGTGAAAACGGCGCCAAGGCAGTCAGTTGGGAAGCGACGCGCAGCGCCGTCGAGCCTGAGTTCTTCGCCGCGCACAGCGTCAGCACCCTACAGCAGCAGAGCGACTATTTCCTCGAATATCAGGGGCGCCTCACGCATCCGATGCGCTACAACGCCGAAACCGACCACTATGAGCCTATTCATTGGCCGGACGCGCTGGCGCTGATCGCCAGGCACATCAACGCAACGGACAACCCGAACCAAATCGAGCTGTATACCTCGGGCCGCGCCAGCAACGAAGCGTCGTACCTTTATCAACTGTTCGGCCGCATGCTCGGCACCAGCAATTTCCCCGACTGCTCCAACATGTGTCACGAGGCGAGCGGCGTCGGGCTGAAGCAAAGCATCGGCGTCGGCAAAGGCACCATCCGCATCGATGACTTCGAAAAAGCCGACGCCATCTTCGTGTTCGGTCAAAACCCCGGCACCAACCACCCGCGCATGCTGCACAGCCTGAAAAACGCCGCCCGACGCGGCGCGCGCATCGTCAGTTTCAACACCCTGCGCGAGCGCGGGCTGGAAAGATTCGCCGATCCGCAGGATCCGGTGCAGATGCTGACGCCAAAATCCTCGCCGATCAGCTCCTCCTATTACCAACCGAATTTGGGCGGCGATATGGCGGCGGTGCGCGGCATGGTGAAAGCGCTGCTGGAAACCCACCGCCAGCGGCTGGCCGCCGGTGAGCCCCCCCTGTTCGACCTGGCGTTTATCGAACGGCACAGCGTCGGCGTAGAGGCATACCTGGCGCAGGTGGATGCGACCGAGTGGCGGGCCATTACCGCGCAGTCGGGCCTGAGCGAGGCGCAATTGCGCCAGGCGGCGGCCACTTACCAGGGCGCCGAGCGGGTGATCTGCACCTGGGCGATGGGCGTGACTCAGCATAAGCACTCGATTGCGACGGTGCGTGAAATCACCAACCTGCAACTGCTGTTCGGGCAACTGGGCAAACCGGGCGCCGGTCTTTGTCCGGTGCGCGGCCACAGCAACGTCCAGGGCAACCGCACCATGGGGATTGACGAGAAGTCGCCCAAGGCGCTGCTCGACAGCCTGGAACGCCACTTTAACTTCACCGCCAATCGCGCGGTGGGCCACAACACGGTGGAAGCGATCGAAGCGATGTTGCGCGGCGAAGTGAAAGTGCTGATCGCGCTGGGCGGCAATCTGGCCGCCGCGGCGCCGGACACCGAGCGCACCGCCCGCGCCCTGCGCAACTGCGATTTGACGGTACACATCAGCACCAAACTTAACCGCAGCCACCTGGTGACCGGCAAAGACGCGTTGATCCTGCCGACGCTGGGCCGCACCGAATTGGACATGCAGGCCAGCGGCTCGCAGTACATCACGGTCGAAGATTCTTTCAGCATGGTTCACGCTTCGGAAGGCATCGGCAAACCGCTGGCGGATACCCAACGTTCGGAAACGGCGATCGTCTGCGGCATCGCCGACGCGGTGCTGGGCACGCAGCAGCTGGACTGGCTGGAGTTGGCCGACGACTACTCGCTGATCCGCGATCATATCGCCGCCACCATTCCCGGCTTTGAGGATTTCAACCGTCGCTGCGAGCAGCCCGGCGGATTCTACCTGGGCAATGCCGCCGCCGAACTGCGCTTTGCCACGCCGAGCGGCAAGGCGGAATTCAGCGCCGCCGCGCTGCCGACCACCCTGTTCCCGCAACTGGGCGACGTGCAAGCGCCGTTTACCCTGCAAACGCTGCGCTCGCACGATCAGTACAACACCACCATCTATGGCCTGGATGACCGCTACCGCGGCGTTTACGGCCAGCGCGAAGTGTTGTTCATCCATCCGGAAGATCTGGCGGCGCTGGGCCTGCAGGATGGCGAACGGGTTGAGATAGAGACCCTGTGGAACGATGGCGTGGTGCGTAAAGTGGACGGATTCAAGCTGGTGAGTTACGACATTCCGCGTGGCAACCTGGCGGCCTACTACCCGGAAACCAACCCGCTGGTGCCGCTGGCCAGCTTCGGCGACGGCACCGGCACCCCGACGTCGAAGTCGATCCCGGTGGCGATTCGCCGCAGCGAACAGCAACCCTCGCTGCGCATTGCCTGAAAACGCGCGCCCGGTTTACGCCGGGCGCTTCAATATCGCCAGGATGGTCTGTAATTCGTCGGACAGCTGATGCCGTCGCCAGACGAAGTACAGATCGCTCACGCCCTCCTCGCCCATTTCCACCACCTTCAGCCCCGGAGCGGGCAAAATCTGCGGCAGCAAAGAACCCGGCACGCAGGCGACGCCGCAACCTGCCTGCACGCAGGCCGCCATCGCGGCATAAGACTCCATTTCCAGCGTCATGCGCGGTTTCAGCCCGCGCGAGGCCAGCCAGTGATCCACCTTCAGGCGGAACGAGCATTCTCGGCTGAACGTGTAAAATTCCAGCGCCGCCAGCGTGGCGGCATCGGGCTGCCCGGCATCGGCCGGCATCAGCATCACCAGCCGTTCGTCAAACGCCTTTTGGCTGGCCAGCAACGGATGTTCAATCGGGCCGTCGGTGATCGCCAGATCGAGGGCACTGTCGATCAGCATGCGCTCCAGCACCAATGAATCGCGGCTGAGCACGTTGATCTGCAGATGGGGTTGTAAACGGCGCAGCCGGGCGATGCGCGCCGGCAAATGGCTGACCAGCGAGAAATCCAGCGCCCCAAGGTTCAGCAGCCCATGCTGATGTTCTCCGGCGAACAGCTGCTTACTGCGCTCCGCCTGCGCCACGATGTCGCGCGCCTGTTGGTAGAACAGCCGGCCTTTGGGATTGACGTACAGCCGGTTTTTATCGCGGAAAAACAGCTCGCCGCCCAACGTCTCTTCCAGCTCGCGCAGCCGCAGCGTGACGTTGGAAGGCACGCAGTGCAGCTCACGGGCGGCGGCGGCGATGGTTTTGTGTTCCACCACGGTGCAGAAAAACTTCAGCTGGCTCAGCTTCATCTATCATTCACTTTTAGTTAGTGTTTTAGTTAAAAACAATCACTTTAGATTAGCATCGATTTCACCTACAGTCTGTCGACACCCTGAGGAGGATCACTGATGCCACTGAATGATTTACTGACGCTGCCCGGCGTGGCGGCCCAACCGGACGCGGTAACCGACGGTTACGTGTTCAACCACACCATGATCCGCGTGAAAGACCTGACCAAAGCGCTGGATTTCTACACTCGCGTACTGGGTTTTACCCCGGTCTATCTGGAAGAATTCAAAGAGGCCGCCTTCACCATCTGCTACCTGACGCGCAGCCCGCGCGAGCAGATCCCACAGGATGACGACGAACGCAAACGCTGGGCGCTGAGCCAACCGGGCATTCTCGAGCTGACCCATAACCACGGCACCGAAAATCAGGCGGATTTCCATTACCACAACGGCAACGGCGAGCCGCGCGGCTTTGGCCACCTGTGCGTCACGGTGCCGGACGTGCGCGCCGCCTGCGAGCGTTTTGAGCGCCTGGGCGTCACCTTCCAGAAACGCCTGCATGAAGGCCGCATGAACTACGTCGCGTTCATTCGCGATCCGGACGATTACTGGATTGAAATCCTGCAGCCGACGCCGCTGCAGGACTGATTGCCCCCCTCCTTCACCCCGGCCTGCGCGCCGGGCTTTTTCATCGTTCGCCCTTCGATTGACCAATCTTGCGCAAAATCGCGCGGCAACGCGGGGTTCCGTGACGTTAGGCTTGCTCGCAGCGGGTGATTCGCGTAAAACTGTCAGCCGCAAATCTTGCCACTCACAACCCATTCACTGGACGATATGTTTCAAGATAACCCGCTGCTGGCGCAGCTAAAACAGCAACTTCACTCTCAGACCCCGCGCGTTGAAGGCGTAGTGAAAGGGACTGAGAAAGGCTTTGGCTTTCTTGAAGTAGACGGTCAAAAAAGCTACTTCATTCCGCCGCCGTACATGAAGAAAGTCATGCACGGGGATCGCATTATCGCCACCCTGCACACCGAGAAAGAGCGCGAAATCGCCGAGCCGGAAACCCTGGTCGAGCCGTTCCTGTCGCGCTTTGTCGGCCGCGTGCAAAAGCGCGACGATCGTCTGTCCATCGTGCCCGATCATCCGTTGCTGAAAGACGCGATTCCGTGCCGCCCGGTGCGTGAACTGACCCACAACTTCCAGGCCGGCGACTGGGCGGTGGCAGAAATGCGCCGCCATCCGCTGAAAGGCGATCGCGGCTTCAACGCCGACCTGACCCAGTTTATCACCGACGGTGAAGACCATTTCGCCCCGTGGTGGGTGACGCTGGCGCGTCACAACCTGGAAAAAGAGGCGCCGGAGATGCAGGCCCTCAGCGAGCCGGACGCTGCGCTGGTGCGTGAAGATCTGACCGCGCTCGAATTCGTCACCATCGACAGCGCCAGCACCGAAGACATGGACGATGCGCTGTACGTGACCGACAACGGTGACGGTTCGCTGCAGTTGACCATCGCCATCGCCGATCCTACTGCCTACGTAGAACAAGGCAGCAAGCTGGACGATATCGCCCGCGTGCGCGCCTTCACCAACTATCTGCCGGGCTTCAACATCCCGATGCTGCCGCGCGATCTGTCGGACAACCTGTGCTCGCTGCGCCCTAACGAGCGCCGTCAGGTGCTGGCTTGCCGCGTGACCATCGCCGCCGACGGCGCGCTGGGCGAAGATATTCAGTTCTTCGCCGCCGAGATCGAATCCAAAGCCAAACTGGTGTACGACGAAGTCTCCGACTGGCTGGACGGCATTGCCGGCTGGCAACCGCCGAGCGACGCCATCGCGCAACAGATCACCCTGCTGAAACGCGTTTGCGACGCGCGCAACGCCTGGCGCCACCAGCATGCGCTGGTATTCAAAGATCGCCCGGACTACCGCTTCGTGTTGGGTGAAAAAGGCGATGTGCTGGAGATCGTTACCGAGCAGCGCCGCAGCGCCAACCGCATCGTTGAAGAGTGCATGATCGCCGCCAACGTCTGCGCCGCCATCGTGCTGCGCGATCGCCTGGGCTTCGGCGTGTACAACGTGCACACCGGTTTCGATCCTGCGCTGGTTGAGCAAGCGGTCACCGTACTGCAGGCCAACGGCGTCGAAGCCGAAGCCGAGAAGCTGCTGACCCTCGACGGTTTCTGCGAACTGCGCCGCCACCTGGATGCGCAGCCGACCCAGTTCCTCGACAGCCGCATCCGCCGCTTCCAGACCTTCGCCGAGATCAGCACTACGCCGGGGCCACACTTCGGTCTGGGGCTGGAGGCTTACGCCACCTGGACATCGCCGATCCGTAAATACGGCGATATGGTCAACCACCGCCTGCTGAAGGCGATCATCAACCAGCAGCCGGCGGAAAAACCGCAGGATGACGTGACGGTGCAGCTGGCGGAACGCCGCCGCCTGAACCGCATGGCGGAACGCGACGTCGGCGACTGGCTGTACGCCCGCTTCCTGCAGGACAAGGCCGGTACCGATACCCGCTTCAACGCCGAGATCATCGACGTGACACGCGGCGGCCTGCGCGTGCGCCTGCTGGACAACGGCGCGGTTGCCTTCATCCCGGCGCCGTTTATTCACGCGGTGCGTGACGAGATGCAGTGCAGCCAGGAAACCGGCACCGTGCAGATCAAAGGCGAAGTAGTTTATCGCCAAAGCGATACCTTGCAGGTCACCATCGCCGAAGTGCGCATGGAAACCCGCAGCGTGATCGCCCGGCCGGCGGCCTGAACGCCAGCCTGAAACGGTAGCGACGCCAAACGCCGACGGTGAAAACCGCCGGCGTTTTTTTTCGCCCGCACTCGCTAACGCAATGGGTTACCGCCGGTTTCACGCAGCAATGGCAGCACCGCCAACGAAGCCAGCGTCGCCAGCATCAGGTAGACGGCGGGCGCCAGCAGCGAGCCGCTCAACGCGATCGACTGCGAGGCGATATATTGGGCGAAGCCGCCGAAAATCGCCACGCCGAGGCTGTAGACCAACGCAAACCCCAATGCGCGAATGCGCTGCGGAAACAGCTCCGAAATCATCAGCATGGTCGGCACCGAGCCGAGCGTGGTCAATCCGACCAATATCGCGACAATCAGCAGCAGCACCGCCGGATGCGGCGCGGCGCTCAGCCACCAAAACGCCGGCAAGGCCACGATCAAGATAGCGATGCGCGAGCCTCGGATCAGTGGCAAGCGGCCATAGCGATCGCACCAGTGCCCGACCAACAGGCTGCCGCCGAAGGTCACCAGCCCCGCCAGCAGCATCGCGGCATAGCCGTAGGCCTGCGGCATGCCTAAGTATTTCACCGCGTAAGTGCCGAGATAATACATCGAGATGTAAGTGGCGACGGTGGCACCAATGGTCAGCATCACGCCGAGCACCACCGCTCGCGAGTGCCGTCGCAGCTGCGCTGGCGGTTCATGAGCCCGCGACACCGGCGGCCGGTCGCTTTCCAATCCGAGACGCAGCCAGCAACCGAGCGGCGCCAGCGCCACGCCGATAAAGAACGGAATGCGCCATCCCCACTCGGCCATGGCGTTCGGCTCGCCGGAGATCGCCGGCAACGCCGCGCTGAGCGCCAGCGCGGTGACGCCGCCGACCACGGTGGCGATGCCCTGCGTCGCCAGCGACCAACTGGAATAGAAGCCTCGCCGGTTAGGTGGTGCCGACTCCACCAGCAACGACATCGATGCGCCCACCTCGCCCCCCGCCGCCACGCCCTGGATCAAACGCGCCGCCACCAGCGTGACGGTTCCCCAATAACCGGCGCTGGCGTAGGTCGGCGCAAAGCCGATCATCGCCGTGCCGAGGCTCATCAGTGAAATCGTCAGGATCATCGCCGGCTTGCGGCCATGGCGATCGGCATAGGCGCCGATCAGAATGCCGCCCAGCGGCCGCATGAAAAAACTGACGCCAAACGTGGCGAACGCCAACAGCAACGCCAAATTGGGATCGCTCGAGGGGGGAAAAAACAATACGCTGATATAAATAACGAAGAAGTTATAGATACCGAAATCGAAAAACTCCAGCGCATTGCCGAAGGAGGCGGCAAATATCACTTTCTTGCCGCCTACCCTCGCGGGCGCGTTTATTGTTGGTTGCGTCGCCGCCGTATTTTCACTCATCATTATCTTCCCTGTTATTATTCTTCGAATTTATTTTAAATACGCTTCCGCCAACGCTCCCCAATACTGGCTGCCGGCCGCCAGACACCCATCGTTAAAGTCATATCCCGGGTTATGCACCATGCAGCTTCCTTCGCCGTCACCGTTACCGATGATCAGGTAGCAGCCTTGCGGATGCGCATCGAGCATAAAGGCGAAGTCTTCGCTGCCCATCAGCGGCCTGGCGCCGTAGTGCGCGCGGGCGGCGCCGAACTGCTGCTGCGCCACGCGGTGGGCGAAACGGGTCATCGCTTCGTCGTTGACCAACACCGGCGTGCCGTTAACGTGTTCCACCGTCGCGTGGGCGCCGAAGCTTGCCGCCTGCGCTTCGATCAGCGCCGGAATGCGCGCCAGCAGCGTAGCGCGCGCCTGGCGATCCAGCGAGCGTACGCTGAGCTTCATCTCCGCGCTATCCGGGATCACGTTGGCCGCCTCGCCGGCCTTGATGCTGCCAACGGTGATCACCGCCGCCTCCAGCGGATCGATATTGCGCGAAACGATGCTCTGCAGCGCGACGGTGATATGCGAGGCCACCAGCACCGGATCGACCGCCAGCTGCGGGATGGCGCCGTGGCCGCCGCGCCCCTGCACCCGCACGTTGAACTGATCCATCGAGGCCATGAACGGGCCGTGCTGGAAGAAGAACTCGCCGAGCGGCATCCCCGGCATGTTGTGCATGGCGAAGATGGCATCGCAGGGGAAGCGTTCGAACAGCCCCTGTTCCACCATGCGCGCGCCGCCGTTCAGCATCTCTTCCGCCGGTTGGAAAATCAGGTGCAGCGTGCCGTTGAAGTTGCGCGTTTGCGCCAGGTAGCGGGCGGCGCCGAGCAGCATAGTAGTATGGCCGTCATGGCCGCAGGCGTGCATGCGGTTGGCCACGCTGCTGCTCCAGGGTTTGCCGTTGTTTTCCTCGATCGGCAAGGCGTCCATATCGGCGCGCAGTCCGAGGCGTTTAACGCCGTCGCCCACCCGCAGCGTCCCCACCACGCCGGTGCCCGCCAATCCGCGGTGTACCTCATAGCCCCACGAGCTTAGATAATCCGCCACCAGATCGCTGGTGCGAAATTCTTCAAAACCCAACTCGGGATGCTGGTGAATATCATGCCGGATGGCCGTAAGCTGCGGTAAATACCCTTCAATGACTTTATTTATCATAATTAAATTCCTTTCGTAGCTTTATTATTTATTTAATGAATGAATAAAAGTGCGAATTGAAATAAAGGTATAACACGGCATGAGTAATTTTATTTCGGCGCGCCTCGCCAGATAAAATAATAGGCCGCCAGACGCCGTGCTCTGATAAAAAACGGCGATGATTCGCTGTATGCGAAGTGAAAGTGCAGAATGAACTTCTGCCGGGAAGCGCATGGGCCGCAGCCTGCGCCAGCGGTGTTTCATCACGTTGTTTTTACACTAAAACCCCACCTGCTTCACATTTCTCATCCGACCTGCCACGGTTCGGCGGCAAAACTTCTACTGTTAAAACGTCATTCCTAATAACAACGTCGATTTTACCTCTGCACGCCAAGGAGTTATTTCATGAGAAACATCAGGTCCGGACTTATCTGGCTGCTGGTGGCGTTGGTCGGCGCCTTCGCCTTCGCCATGCTGGCGCTCAGCCGCGGCGAGCACGTCAACGCCGTCTGGCTGGTGGTCGCCGCCGTCGCCTGCTACAGCATCGCCTACCGCTTCTACAGCCGGTTCATCGCCGACAAGGTCTTTGAACTGGATGACCGCCGTCTGACCCCGGCCGAACGCCACAACGACGGCCTGGACTACGTGCCCACCAACAAATGGGTGCTGTTCGGCCACCACTTCGCCGCCATCGCCGGCGCCGGGCCGCTGGTGGGGCCGATCCTGGCCGCGCAGATGGGCTTCCTGCCGGGAACCATCTGGATCCTGGTCGGCGTTATGTTGGCCGGCGCGGTGCAGGATTTTCTGGTGCTGTTCATCTCCACGCGCCGCGACGGGCGTTCACTGGGGGAAATGGCCAAGCAAGAGCTGGGGGCGTTCGCCGGGGTGATCACCATGCTCGGCGCGCTGGGGGTGATGATCATCATCCTGTCGGCGCTGGCGTTGGTGGTGGTGAAAGCGTTGGCCGACAGCCCGTGGGGGCTGTTCACCATCGCCGCCACCATCCCGATCGCCCTGTTCATGGGCATCTACATGCGCTTTATCCGGCCGGGCAAGATCGCTGAAATTTCGGTGATTGGCTTCGTGCTGATGCTGCTGGCGATCGTTTACGGCGGCAACGTGGCGCAAGATCCCTATTGGGGGCCGTTCTTCACGCTGCACGGCACCACCCTGACCTGGGTGCTGGTGATCTACGGCTTCGTCGCCTCGGTGCTGCCGGTGTGGCTGCTGCTGGCGCCGCGCGATTACCTTTCCACCTTTATGAAAATCGGCGTCATCATCGGCCTGGCCATCGGCATCGTCTTCGCCATGCCGGAGATGAAAATGCCGGCGGTCTCGCGCTTTATCGACGGCAGCGGCCCGGTGTTCGCCGGCGCCCTGTTCCCGTTCCTGTTCATCACCATCGCCTGCGGCGCCATTTCCGGCTTCCACGCGCTGGTCTCCAGCGGCACCACGCCGAAGCTGGTGGAGCGCGAAAGCCACATCCGCTTTATCGGCTACGGCGCCATGCTGATGGAGTCTTTCGTCGCCATCATGGCGCTGATCTGCGCCTCGGTGCTGGATCCGGGCGTCTACTTCGCCATGAACTCACCGGCGGCGCTGATCGGCACCACGGTGGAAAATGCTTCGCAGGTCATTAACAGCTGGGGCTTTATCGTCACGCCGGAGACGCTGGCGCTGATCGCCAAAGAGGTGGGCGAGAACGCCATCCTGTCGCGCGCCGGCGGCGCCCCGACCTTCGCCGTGGGCATGGCGCACATCATCAGTGAGGTGTTCAACAGCCGGGCGATGATGGCGTTTTGGTACCACTTCGCCATTCTGTTCGAAGCGCTGTTCATCCTGACCGCCGTCGACGCCGGCACCCGCGCCTGCCGCTTTATGGTGCAGGATCTGGTGGGCGTGGCGGTGCCGCAGCTGGCCAATAACCGCTCCTGGTTCGGCAACCTGGCGGGCACCACGGTGGCGGTGGCCGGTTGGGGTTTCTTCGTGTATCAGGGCGTGGTCGATCCGCTCGGCGGCATCAATACCCTGTGGCCGCTGTTCGGTATCGGCAACCAGATGCTGGCGTCGATGGCGCTGATCCTCGGCACCGTGGTGCTGTTCAAGATGAAAAAGCAGCGCTACGCCTGGGTGACTATTCTGCCGACCGCCTGGCTGTTCGTGACCTCCATGACCGCCGGCTGGCAGAAGATCTTCCACGAAAAACCGAGCATCGGCTTCCTGGCGCAGGCGAAGAAGTTCTCCACCGGCATCGAGCAAGGCACGATCATTGCGCCGGCCAAATCGTTGAAAGACATGGAAACCATCGTGTTCAGCAACCAGATCAACGCCGCGCTGTGCGGGTTCTTTATGCTGGTGGCGGTGACCATGCTGATCGCCGCCTTCTTCGCGATCCGCCGGGCGCTGCGCGCCGAACAGCCGACGGCGCACGAGGTCGGCGCCGCGCTGAGGGAAGAGGCCGGCCGCAGCTGAGTCTCGCCGTTAGGAGAAACGGCCGGCCTCTCAGCGTACTGTTCAGAGGCCAGCCGTTATTTGTTTGAAGATGTCGCCCCCGAGAATATTGTCTTCACCGACCCGCTTTTTAATTTCCGTCGCCAGGTACGGCGATGCACCGCTCGCCAGCGCGCCCGCCAGGTTATTGCCCGCCAGCGCCGTCAGCGCCCCCGTTACCGCCTGCGCCGCCTTCTGCAGGTCGCTGCCGGTGCCGTATTGCCGCATCGCGTTGTCGTACGCCTGCTTCATCACCGCCGCATCGTTCGTCGGTTTCCCGCTCTTCTCAAGCTGCTCCCTGGCCTGCGCCAGCGCCGCCGGGTCTTTCTGCGCCTTCAGCCCGGCAATCTCACCCTGCGTGCGGATGACGTCCATTGCCTGGCCGCCAATCTCCCCAATCAACTGCGCCTGCTTCAGCCGGTTCTGCTCCTTCTCCTTGTTGAATATCGGGCTGATGCTGCCGTCGTTGGCATGTTCGGTATCCCGGTTTAGCTGCGCCACATCCTGCTGCTGTTTCCCGGTATTGCCCGGAAACAGCTGAGCGGCATCAGTGCCCTAGCAGAGGCTGTTGATATTTACTTCAGCATCTTCATTAGCTCATTCATTAGTTCGGAAGCATCTTCTTTATAGCTTGATTCCCACTGAGTTTTCCAATCTACTGGGCGTCCTTCATCCTCCCATTCTGATAGAGCAAGTGCATTGATGATTTCCAGTTCAAACCAGATTCTCAGGTAATTATCTCTGCTTTTTTCATCCTCAAATAACTCATTTAATTGAGCCAAATCCTCTGCATAGCTTACGAACTTAGCAAAGCTAACAACGTTATTTAGAGAACTAAACGCACACTCACGAATAGCATCCTTCTTATTTGTCGCCATATTTAACCGTTACCACCCTTCCTGATTCGTTCGTTACCACTGACACTTTGCTTTCAGGATCAAAATGGACTGTTGTTCCGCCGCGGCTAGGAGTCGACTTTCCATTTTTAATTGTATTCTCAACAACAGAAGGAGTTATTCCTCGATCCTGCATCCTATCTAAGGCATGACCTGAATACTCTCGGTTTCCGATTGTACTTGGTTGATTCCTGACGGGTTGATAAGATGGATTACTTGGTTGATTCATCGGATTACGCTTGCTTCCCATAGGGATCGTTGCCGATACCTCATCACTGGCCTTATTAATCAACCTGGACGCTTCAGCGACATCCCCCTTCTTCAGCGCCGCCTCTGCCGCCTTGATCGCCTTACCGGCCGCATCACCAGCACCTGGGATAATCCCTATCGCCGCTACCAGATAATCCAGCGCACTCTGCGCTTCCGCAAAGCTCTTGATATCTCCAACCACCGGTACAAAATCGGCACCTGTCGACAGGATATCTTTCAGCTCTTCCCGGCGCTCAGTATACATCTTCACCGAGCACGCTTCCGCGCTCATTCCGGCACAGTTTTGCTGCTTATAGCGCTCATTTTCAGCGTCGACACGCTCTTCGGCTACCTGCTGAGGTGTCTTACCCTGAGATACAGCGTCAACAACATCACTCAGCGCGTTATTCTCAACCGCATTCTTCCCAGCCTGCCCGCCGGTCACCGCTCCCGCAGTATCCCCCGTCGCCAGGCCGCCTGCAAGCCCTGCGGCCAGCTGGCTCAGCGTGCTCACCTGCTGCTTCTCGCTTTCGCTCAGTTGCTGCGCCGTTTTGCCCGGGAACAGCTGGCCGGCAATGTAGCGCGCCGCCAGTTCACCGCCGCCCGCGCCCACCCCGCCTGCCGCAGCTGACTGGTTGTTCAGCTGCGCCGTCACCGCGCCCAGCACCGCGTGCGCCATCGCATTGGCGGCGATGTTATCCTCACCGACCCGTTTCTTGATTTCCGTCGCCAGGTACGGCGATGCACCACTCGCCAGCGCGCCCGCCAGGTTATTGCCCGCCAGCGCCGTCAACGCGCCCGTCACCGCCTGCGCCGCCTTCTGCAGGTCGCTGCCGGTGCCGTATTGCCGCATCGCGTTGTCGTACGCCTGCTTCATCACCGCCGCATCGTTCGTCGGTTTCCCGCTCTTCTCAAGCTGCTCCCTGGCCTGCGCCAGCGCCGCCGGGTCTTTCTGCGCCTTCAGCCCGGCAATCTCACCCTGCGTGCGGATGACGTCCATTGCCTGGCCGCCAATCTCCCCAATCAACTGCGCCTGCTTCAGCCGGTTCTGCTCCTTCTCCTTGTTGAATATCGGGCTGATGCTGCCATCGTTGGCATGTTCGGTATCCCGGTTTAGCTGCACCACATCCTGCTGCTGTTTGTCTTTGTCGCGAACTATCAGCGTCCCCTCACTGACGCCGGCCTTCGTCGTGCCCTCGGCGTGCCCGCTGTTGTTGGCGCCCGACAGCATGCCGCCGGCCATATTGGTCAGCAGGTCTTTGCCCACCGGCCCGCCGGTGCTGAATGAACCGCCGCTGTGCGTCGCGCTGTAGTCCGCCTGGTTGTGAATGTCCTTCCAGCCCAGCGTGCCGGTATCGAGGCGGTTGTTCTCTTTGTCTGCCGTGCTGGCGATGACGGCGCCGTCGAGCTGGGTATGTTCTTTGACCTTGACGTCATACCCGCCTTTGCCCGCAAACAGCCCGGTCTGCTCCTTGACGCTGTCAAAATTACTTTTGAGCTTGTCCTGGTTCGCGCTGATGTAGCCCGAACCGGTCATCGAGCCTAAGGTGAAACTGCCGCCCGCGCTGACATTTTGCTGTTTGGCGTCATAGCGCTCGCTGTCCTGTTCGCTCTGCAGCGTCAGGTCACGGCCCACGTCGACGGTAACCTTTTCGCCGCTGGCCTGCGCGCCGGTAAGCGTGGTGTCTCGGCCGCTGGTCAGGCTGAGATTACTGCCCGCATCCAGGGTGGTTTCGGTATGGGTCAGGCCGTTGCCGTTCTCATGTCCCTTGCCGGCATTGACGCCGGCCGAGACGCTGATGCCATAGCCGCCCGAGCCGGCGCCGATACCGACGCCGACGTTGCCGCCTTTGCTGCTGTTCTTGCCGACGGTGCTTTCGCTGTTCTGCGCCGACTGCAGGGTAATGTCCCGCGCCGCATCCAGTGACAGGTCTTTGCCCGCCTTCAACTGGCTGCCGGTGATGGTGATATCGCCGCTTTGCGCATTGTGGTTCTTGCCGGTCGCCGTTATCGACAGGTTTTGCCCGGCGGTAAGCGTGCTACCCTGCGACTGTCGGCTGTCGGTGCGGGTTTCGCTTTTCGACGACTGACTGCCGTAGGAGGCGCTGATGCCCACCGTATTGGTGGCGCCTTTCCCCGCCTCTGTGTTGAGCTTGTCGAGTTCAACGGCTTGCGCCGCCTGCACGCCGGAAAGCGCCGCCTTGGTGTTTTGCAGCGCGGTCAGGCGCCCGTCGCCTTCTTTTCTTGCCTGTTGCGCCGAGCTGACGGCGGTGTTGAGCGCGCCGCCCGCGGTGCCCGACAACGCCACGCTCAGGCCGCTCTGCTTTTGCTCGAAGGTTTCTTTGCGCGTGCGCCGATCGTAGCCGGGGTCGATAGTCACGCTGTCGCCGGTTAACGCCAGGTCCTTGCCCGCCACCAGGTCGGCGCCGCCAATGTGCAGTTGGTTGCCCGCCGTGATGTTGACGCTGCCCTGGCTGCTGCCGACGGTGCTGACGCTTTGGCTCTGGGTCGTGGCTTTCTCGTCGACTTCGTGTTTGCTCGACTGTTTGCCAATCGTGAAACCGATGCCGCCGCTTCCCAGCAGGCCGCTCTTTTTCTTCTCTTCCAGCAGGTAATGCGTGTCGGTCTCGGTGGCCGCACCGATATCGATATTACGGCCGGCCTGCAGGTTCACGTCCCGATCAGCGGCAATGGCCGAGCCGGTGACCGTCAGATCGTTGCCTGCGCTGACACTGACGCTGTTACCACTCAGCAGTGTACCGTTCTCGCGCGTGGTTCGGTCGTCGGTCACAGTGTGGCTGCTGCTCTTGTTCAGGAAGCCTTTTTTCTCGGAACGTTCCTCGCTGTAGCGCGACTCGCGCTCGGTGGCCGTATTGAGGGTGACATCCTTTTTTGCCTGCAGGGCGATGGCACCCTGGTCACTGTGCAGGGTGCTGCCGGTGACCGTGACATCGCCCTCACGCCCGATAACCGTGACGCCCTGCTGATCGCTGAAGATGCTGCCGGTGCTGATTTCGCGCTCGGTTTGTTCGATGCGATGGCTTTTGGTTTTGCCCTCGCGTTTGTTTTCGCTGTCCAGATCTTGCGTGCGGCTGCGCGCGTCTTTAATGGTCACGTCTTGCGCGCTGGCGCCAATACGCCCCTCTTTGCTCTCAATCTGCGCGCCTTCCGCCAGCAGTTGGTTACCCGCCACCAGAGTGACGCCCTGATCACCGCCGAGTGCGCTTAATGTCAGGCTCTCTTCCTGGCGGTCGTTGCTTACCGAGGAAGTCCGGCTGTTGGCATCCAGGTGTGTGGTATTGGTGGTGCTTTCGGCCTTGATGTTGATATCGCCGCCGGCCTGCACGCGGGTGCTGCCGCCGGCCTTGGCCTGGCTGCCCATGAACGTGACGTCTCGCCCAGCATTGAGCGTGAGGTTGCCGCCGGCGTTAAGCTCACTCCCCTGAGCCTGTTGCCATTCGCCGCTGACGTGCGCCATCCGGGAGCCTGCCGCTTCCGTGCCGCCGCGGGTACGGTTGCCCATAGAGCCCGAGATAACCTCAAGGTCGGCGGTATGGTTGCTTTTGGCGGCGGTGATGGTCAGGTTGTTGCGCGCGCTCAGGTTGAGCGTATCGGTCGCATCGAGCTTTGCCCCCGTGAGCGTGATATCGGTGCCGCGCAGGCGAATGTCGCCGGCGCTTAGGGTTGCCTGACGCAACGCATCCTGCAGATTGGTGCTCAGGGTCAGACTGTCGGCCTGCACGTCAATGCTGCCGGCCTTGATGTCACCGCCCTGATGCAGGAACTGCCCGGCGTCGACCGTCAGGGCTTTGTCGGCAAACAGGTTGCCGGCATTGGTGATGCTGTTGGCCGAGAGTTGCAGATCGCCACCACCAATCACCGCGCCATCGCCGGTCAGGCGCAGCGTGGTCTGTGCCAGGTACACCTTCGGCACCCATACCGTTTGCGGGCCGCCTTCCGTTTGCACCGTCTCGCTCACCAGCCAGACAATATCCTGCTGCAGCGCCGCAATCTGCTCCGGCGTCAGGGCCACGCCCGGCACCAGATGGAAGTCCTGGGCGACTTTACTGCCGTTGTTCATCAACTGCTGATACTGTTCCATCGCATCCCAGCCCTTGACGGACGGTTTGCCGGTCAGCGCCAGCACCTGCTCGCGCACCAGACGCTGCTCGTAAAAGCCGTCCCCCAGGCGCTTATGGGCCTGCGCGGGGTCATACCCTACGCGTTCGAGCATGTAGTCGCTGCTGATAAAGTTGTCGCGGCGGGTAAAGCGTTCATCGGTCACCACCAGGAACGGGCTGCCGGTCGCCGTAGGTTGACTAAACAAGCCGTTATTGGGGATGGCGGTGGCCACATTGCCCAGATGCTGTAACTGCGTCAGCGCCAGCTCAGACGGCAGCAGCGGGCGCCCCAGCGGCGAAGACGGTGTGGCGCCGGGTTGCGTCATCTGTTCGCCCGGTGCCAGCGTCGTATCGCCGTCAGATCGGGCAGCACCCTCTACCGTGAAGGCCAGCGGATTGTGCTCCAGTTCGGCGCGTTCGGCATCCACGGCGTTTAATGCCGCCTGAAGCTGGCTGATTTGTGCCTGATTGACCGTGGTATTGGTGATACGGGCCCCGTTAATGGTGACCGTGCCGTTGCCGGAGATAATCCCATCAACGGTCGCCAGCGCCGTGGTCTCGTCTCGATTGAACGTCGGGTACCAGTGATGCGTGTCCTTGTCATAGTGGTCAACGATCACCGCCTGGCGCCGTTCGTTAACCGAGTAACCTCGGTTGTCTACGCTGCCGCCGCCGTCCTGCGTCAGGTTGCCGTTGGCGGTAATGACGCTGGCGTCATTGAGCAATGCTCCCGTGATGCGCAGCACCATGTTGCCGCCCGCCAGAATACGCGCGCCGATACCTTCAGAGACCAGCCTGTCGCGCGTCAGCGTGCCGCTTTCGGTTCGCTCGCGGAAGTTGTTGTAATCGGTGATGAATGGCGCGCTGTCGATGTCGACATGCTTTTCGGGATCCCAGGTCATCACCTGCGTCCAGTCGTGTTCCCAATGGAAGCCGTTTTGATAAGGCGTCGGGATAGTCGCCAGTTGGTTTCCCCCCCGCGTCTCGTAGAACGTCATCGCATAGCTGCCGTCGGCATTCGGCTTGAGCGCCAGGTAGTTGACCCACAGGTCGGTAAGTGTGCCTTTGTTGTCCTTGACCCGCACCTGCGCGCGCTTGCCCGGCGCATCAATGGCCAGCAGGGTGCCGTAGCGGTTGGTTTGCGCCGCCGCGTCATCCTGGAAGGTCAACTGCTGGGTGGTCGGCGCCAGGGTACTTTTGTCGGGGTTGACCTTTGAGCCGTAGGAGCGCCAGTAATAGTTGTAGCGGTGCCATTTGTAGTCACTTTTTTCCGCCTCTCGCTCAATCACGAGCCCTTCACGCAGGTTGTTCAAGCGACGGGCCTCAATGGTGGCGTCCCCGTCCGCTTCGATAAAGCTCGCCCGGTTATCTATCAGGTCGTCGCTGTGCAGGTGCAGGCGGTCGGCGCTGTAAATCAGGGCGCCATCCCGGTTGGTCAGTCGCTCACCGGCCTGCACCGTCAGGCTTTGGGTCGCCGCCATCACCGCAGGCTGACCATGGTTGTCGATGACGCGCCCGCGCACGGTGATAGCGTCCCCCATCAGCGCCGCCGTGTTGTCCAGGGTATCGACGTTCAGCGTCATGCTGTCCGCTTCAATACGCCCGGTGTTTTGCAACGCCCCGGTCGTCAGCTGCAGCGTTTTGCCTACCAGAGACGCCGGATTAGTGATACTGGCCGCATTGAGCACCAGATTGCCCGGCAGCAACCAGTCCGCCAGGTTGGTAAAGGCGCCGCTCAGGGAGAACGTCACCGTGCCGTTACTACTGATCGTTTCGCCGGTCTGATGGGTGTAGTCCTGCTGTGCGGACAGCGTCAACGCCTGCAGCCCCAGCAGGGTACCATTCTGATTATTCAGGGCACGCGCATGCAAGGTAAGTTGCCCTGAGCTCTCCACGCGGCCGCCCTGGTTAAGCAGCGCCAGCGGCGAGTCGGTACGGGAGAGGGCAGCGTTGATATCGAGATTGCCGTCGGCCAGGATGCGTCCCTGACGGTTGTCCAACTGCGTGACACCCGAGAGGGTCATCTGCCCGCTGCTCTGCAGGCGGCCTGCGGTATTGTCAATGTCACGGGCGGTGATGTCGGTACGCGTGGTACCCAGTATCAGCCCGCCGTCTCGGTTGTTCAGGCGATCGGTCAGCAGTTTGATTGCCCCCTGGCTGCTGAGCGTGCCCTGACCGCTGTTATCGAGTGCTTCGGCCTTGAGCGTCAGGCCCTGGGTCGACACCAGTTGTCCACCCTGGTTGTTGACCTGTGCCCCCTCAAGGGTGAGCGCGTCGCCGCTGTGTAACTTGCCTTGTTGATTGTTAAGCCGGTCGAGTCGGTAGATGCCCGTGCCCTGACTGATGAGCGTGCCGCCGTCGTTGTTCAGCTGCTTTGATGTCACCGTGATGCCGCCACGGCTGCTGAATACGCCGCGCGTATTATTGATACCGGCGGCCGACACCTCTTGACCACCATTGCTGCGCACTGCACCGCCGGTATTTTCCAGCAAGCCAAAAATGCGCAGTGTCACCTGTTGCTGGCCGTCTATCGTCCCGCCGGCGTTATTCAGCGCTTGTGCGTCAAGTTGAAGCGCCTCACCACTCTGCATTTTCCCATCGCGGTTGTTCAGCGCATCGCTCAGCATAAGGCGTTGTTGTTTCTGGCTGTAGAGCAGCCCGCCCTGCGTATTGTCGAGCGAACGGGCGGCGATACTCAGCCCCTCGCCGGCCAGCCACTGACCGCCAGCGTTATTGACGGCGCCGGCGTGTTCGCCGTCTTTGGCACCCGTAACAGCAAGCTGCCCCTGCGCCAAAACCTTGCCGTTGCGATTATCGATATCCTGCTTGATGCGCAGCGCCAGGTCGTGTGCCGACTGTAGTACACCTTTAGCGTTACCCAGCCAGTCAGCCGCAAGCTGTGCGGCCTGCAGGCTCTGTACGCTACCTTCCGTATTGTCAAAACCGCCGCTGTTCGCCTGCCAGCCGCCCTGACTGCCCATCCAGCCCCGGGCGTTGAAAATGTCCTGCGCCTGCAGCATTTGAGACGACTGACTAAAAATCCGCCCCTGGCCGTTATCCAGCTTGCCGGTGAACTGCATGTCCAGGCTGCCCAGCGCGTTGATTGCACCCAGGGCATTGCGCAGACTGGCGGCGCGCACCTCGGTGCGCCCATTGCCGGTAAACGTGCCGCCCCGATTGTCCCAGTCGCCGGTCAGGTTCAAGAAAAGCACCTGCCCACCGAGCACCACACCGGCGGCGCGGTTGGTCAACTGCCCTCCCAGCAGAGACAGATCGCCGCCGCTCTGCAACGAGCCGCTATCATTATCGAACAGGCTGGTCGCACCGCCGTTAACAGCAAGGGCCTGCTGCGCGGTCAGTATACCGGTGCGATTGAGGATATTGCCTGCGGCGTCAAGTGTCAGGTCACCGCCGGACTGCAGATGCCCGCCAGTATTGTCGAGCGACTGCGCGCTGGCGGTGACCTGCCGGCCGCCTTGTGCGGTGCCGCCCTGATTGTCCCAGTCGCCATCGGTCTTGACGGTGAGTCTATTGCCGCCTTCAAGCCAGCCGGCGGTGTTGCTCAGCCCTTGCTTCGCCGTCAGATCCGCATCCTGCCTGGCGACTACCTTGCCCTGAGCGTTATCGAGGCGCTGCGCCGCCAGTGTGAGTGACTCGCCGCTGATTTCGCCCTCGCGGTTCACCAACTCAGCCGCACTGTTCAACACCAGTTGTTGCCCGCCCAGCAGTTTGCCGGCCTCGTTGCGCACGCTCCCTGCCGCTATGTGGGTTTGCCCGCTCCCCGATATCGTGCCACGGCGGTTATTCAACTTACCGTCGGTGCGCAGGGTCAACGTCTGCCCGGCGCCCAGCACCCCCTGCGTATTGTCCACCCCCTGGCGGGCATGCAGGTCAAGCTGCGCTTGGCCAATCACCTTGCCCTGCGTGTTGTCGAGGCGAGCAGACTTCACCGTCAGCACCGCGGCGCTAATTTCGCCGTCGCGGTTGCTGGTGTTACCCGAGGTGGTCAGGGTTGATGCCTGGCCTGACAGCAGCTTGCCGCCGTCGTTGTTGAGGTTCGTTGCCGTTGCCGTGACGGCCGTTTCGCCTTGCGCCGTACCCCCGCGGTTGTCCCAGTCGCCGGTATGGATATCCAACGCCTTGCCGGCACCAATGAGGCCGCGTTGATTATCCAGGCGGCTGGATGTCAGATCGAGATTGCCCTGACCGATGACCTGTCCCTGCGTGTTATCCAACCGCTGCGCCACCAGACGTACGTCATCACCGCTCAGGGTTCCGGACGCGTTATTCAGATCGCTGCCCGCCTCAAGCGTCAGGCCGTTCCCAGCCAGCAGGTTGCCCCCGGCATTATTCACCGCGCCATTAGCATGGAGCGTGAGCCCCGACTGGGTTTTTAACGTGCCCCCCTGATTATCGAGGCGCCCGGCATCGAGACGCAGGTCGCCGTTACTGCCCAGCGTCCCGCCGGTATTGTCGAGCAGGCCGCCGACCTGCCAGTGCTGCGCCGCGCTCCCCAGCGCCACCAGGCGGCCTCGCTGATTGACTAACTGGCTGGCCGAAAGCCGGAGGTTCTGCGCCTCGATGGCACCGTCACTGTTATCCAATGAGCCCGCTAGGGTAAAACGGCTCTCACCATCACCGGTCTGTGACCAGGTCGCCTGTTGGTTGAACAGATTGTCAGCATCTACCGTCCAGCGCCCAGCCTTGACTTTGGCCTGCTGTGCATCCACATTTTCCGTCGTACTCACGGCCAGCTCACCGCTGTCAACGGTGGACTGGCGCAAGGCAACGCCGCCGTCACGTGCCGTCAGCGCGGTACGACCAGTCGCAACCTGTGCGCCGCTGATATCCACCCGGCGTCCGGACACGTTGACGCTCTTTTTACTGAGCAGACCGCCACTGGCGCGGATATCGCCCTGGCTATCGAGCTGCAGATTGGCATCCTGGACCAGCGTGCTGTCGGCATTGCTGCCCGCCAGCAGGTGGCCGCTGCTCTGGATGCCACGCGCGGCGTTCAGGTGCACATCCCCGGCCGCCGCCAGCGTACCGGACTGCGTCAACATTCCCTCGCGACTCTGCGCGGCCAGTTGGCTACCGCTGTACACTTTGCCGTGCGTCTCGATGTCGCCTTTTGCCGCCAGCTGAATATCGCCGTTGGCCTGCGTGGCCGCATCCGGCGCATCAGAGCGCCAGCTGAGCTTGCCTTCGCTGCTGACGGTGAGCGTTTTGCCTGCCTGAACTTGCCCGTTCTGGTTGCGCACGCCAACGCCGGCCTCAGTGCCAATCATGCGGATACTGCCGCTGTACATGCCGCCCATCTGCCCCATGTCGATGGCAAGCTCTGGTCTGGTACTGCCGTCGTCTGAAAGCGGTGTCGCGGTTTTACCGTCCGCACTCACGCGGTTACGACCGGCCACCACCGACATGCCTTCTTTAGCCCAGACGCCGGCGTTGACCTCCACCGCGCGCGCCAGAATATCGACGTACTCGGTATCATGACGGGTATCCCCGTTAAGTCCGCCACCCTCGATGCGCACCACGCCGCGCTCAACCAGGTAACCCGCCAAGCTGCCATCGGCGTTCAGTTGCGGTTTACCGGTGGTCAGCGTCATGCGCCCGGCGTTGATGGTGCCGCAGCCGTTGCAGACAATGCCGGCGGGATTGGCCACAATCACCTGCGCCTTGCCGCCGGCCACTTCCATAAAACCGCGCAGCTGGCTGGGATTGTTGCTGTTGACTTCGTTGAGGATGACGCGCGCCGGCGCGGAATTGGGATTGAGGTTAGGGTTACCCTGGATCATCCCGGCCATCTGGGTCGAGGTCATCACCGCCGAGTTGTTGAGGATGGCGCCTTTGGCGTCGACATCGAACTGCTGGTACTGGTTGTGCGACACGCCGGCCTGGTTGGGGGCTGTGATGTTGACCTGCGGCAAGCCGTTCTGGGTATTGATGACCTCCGGCCGCTGGGAAGGATTGGCAGCGCCGTCCGCGACAATGCCGTCTGCCATGACGGGGCTGGCGAACATGAGCAGCCCCAGCAGCCACACTGACCGACGCACGGTGACCCACAGACGACTCCCAGTCGTTATTCCTGAACCGATGCGCTGCCCCGGTTCGCTGCTGCAACTGCGAGCCAGTTCGGACACCACCCGCAGCTCCCCGTGGGTGCGGCTGAAGATAAGGCGATAGCAATGTTTGTTCATGGGTCACATCCGTGAGAAAAGTCAGTCCGTTCAGGTCAGCGCAGCAACGCTGCCGGTATCGCGATGTTCAAATTTCCAGATTTACGCTAAAACCCGCGGTCGCACCGGAGGTATGGAACCCTGCTGGCTTGTACAGCGGCACGCCAGCAAACAGGTCATAGCTGAATCGCCCCCACAGCGCGCCGCGCACACCAAGCGCACTGCCCGCCAACTGATGACCCACCAGGTAGCGGGTGCCCGGGCCGTCAACCCGGCCGTAGTCGGCAGCCAGGTACAGTTCGTGCCCGCGAGAAAACACATTCCAGGCGATTTCATTGCGCCACAGCAGGCCCTTTTCGCCAGACAGCATCTGTTCGCCGTCAAAGCCACGCACCGTGTAACGCCCGCCAATGGCCATCCGCTCCTGCGGCGTCAGCGCATTCGGACTCCACTGGCCCCGTACGCTGGTATAAAACCGCCAGGGCTGCCCACCCCAGGAAAATGGCTGATTGATGCCCAGGTCTCCGAGCAAAATGCCGGTACGCGCACTGCCTTCGTGACGCGATTCTTCCGGCGCAGGCAGGGCATTGAATGCGCCGGTGCCGCGGCGCCAGTTGATATTGGCGTCCAGCGTAGTGGTACCGAAATAGCTGCGCTGATTCAGCCCCAGCTCCCAGCCGGCGGTCCGACGTTTTTGCGACGCAATATCAACGTCGTCCACGGCGTTAGTGGAATGTTTGCGGTAGCCGCGCAGGTTGAGCGTGGTCTTGTGTGACTGGTCGCGGTAGAGCAATCGGGAGACGGTCAACTGAATGTTGTCGCTCTTGCCGCTATAGCGCAGCACCTCGTTGGCGTTGGGGATGTTCTGATGGTAGGTGTAGTCGTTGTAGTTGGCTGAGAAGGCCCAATACCCCACCGGGAAGAAGTAATTCAGCGTATGTGAACGGTTGCCGAACGGCCCGTGCTGAAACACATCCTTGCCGATGTTGGCGTAGAAAAGGTCGTTTTGCGCAAACGGCGCATCGAGTGCAAGGGTTGCCGAACCGAGATAGCGCCCGGTACTTTTGGAGCCGCTGTCGTCCAGCCCCAGACTGAGCCGCACCGGCCGCCCCTCGTGCCAGTTGACCTGCAGGTCACTGGTAGCCTCCTGGGCGCCAGGCACGATTTTTATGTCGGCATTGGCGCTGGGCACTCGTCTGAAGTTCTCCAGCCCCTGTTCGATATCACGCAGGTTGAGGATATCGCCGCGCGAGGCCGGAATAGCGTTCCACAGCCGTCCCCGCCAGGAGACCGGCTCCTCAAAGCGAATGTCACCAATACGCCCCGGTTGTAGCGTGAGCGTCAACACGCCGCTGGTCAGGTCCTGCTCCTGCGCCATCACCCGCGTGGTGACATAGCCTTTGGCCAGGATGGCGTTCTGTACTTTATTGATGGCAAGCACTATGCCCTGGCTACCCAGACAGCGGCCTCTGGCATCTGCTGCGGCGTCCAGCGCCCACTGAAAGCGGCCGGCCGCTTCCCCGACCAACGTTAGCCGATTGATGGTGAAGCAGGGGGACTCATTGACCGGATAATCCGGCAACACGGCCTCGGGGCGGGAAAGACGCGCATCGGCCTGCGGGGCATTTTGCTGTTGCAGGGCGCGCTCGCGCGCCTGCTGGCGCTGCTGCTCGCGGGCATCAATGGACGCCATACCATCGCTGGTAGCCGCCGAAGCGGAAAACAGGGGTACAACGCCTATCAATAATCCCGACAACCCACAGCGGATAGAATAGAGTAAAGCACGAGCATTATCTGAGCGCATCCTTGGCTCCTCACTGTTACTTATAGTTATTTATCTAACCAAAATCATAAGTTACGTAAATTAATGTAAATAAACTTACTCTTGAGCGAATTATGAGCTTCGAGGGAGAAAAATCAACAGCTTTATGGCACTGCGGTTCACAAAACCATAAGGGAGACGGCGGCATGAGAAGAATGGCGAAACTGCGGAAGGATGACGCCATGATGCGTCATCCTTTAAAATTAATTGTCGATCGGGAAGAAAATTAACACATCAGGCCGTTATCAGCTCAACAAATTGCTGCCGAACGCCCCTTGCCAATCCTGTTCGAATTTCTCGACCGCGGCCTGCACTGCCGGCGCATTCAGGAACTGCTCCGCGACGTCCACCGGCAGCGTGATGGCCTGGCAGCCCGCCAACAGGCACTCCAGCGCCTGGCGCGGCGTTTTGAAACTGGCGGCCAGCACCTGCGCCGACGGCGCATGCAGGCTCAACAGCTGCTGCAGCTCGTGCACCATTTCGATGCCGTCGCCGCCCTGCGCGTCCACCCGGTTGACGTAAGGCGCCACATATTCCGCCCCGGCCAAGGCCGCCAACAGCCCCTGTGCAGCGCCGTACACCGCGGTGCCCAACGTCGGAATGGACATCGTTTTAAGCTTCTTGATCGCCGCCAGCCCTTCGGCGGTCGCCGGGATTTTCACCACCAGCCCCGGTACCCGCTGGCTGAGCAGCGCCGCCTCCGCCACCATACGTTCCGCATCGGTCGCCATCACCTGTGCAAACAGCTTGCCGGTGCCGCCGAGGGCGTCGCGCAGCGCGGGCAGCACTTCCCAGATCGGCTTGCCTTCCTTCGCCACGATGCTCGGGTTGGTGGTGACGCCGTGCAGCGGCAGAATGCGCGCCAGGCGTTTTACCGCGGTCACATCGGCGGTATCGAGATAAAGCTCCATCACGGACTCCTGTGTCATGTTCTGTGGGCGGATTCAAACTCTGATCATCATAGGGCAAAAACCGCGCTAACTTTTGATCAAAATCAACTCAACTTTCATTCGAAACATCTTTAATGGCGAAAGATACAGCAACGCCAAACGGGTGACTCATGATCTTCAATGTGCAGCGCTACTCGACCCATGACGGCCCGGGCATCCGCAGCGTGGTCTTTTTAAAAGGCTGCCCGCTGAGCTGCCGGTGGTGTCAGAACCCGGAAAGCCGCTCGCGCCACGCAGACCTGCTGTTTGACGAACGCCTGTGCCTGAGCGGCTGCACGCTGTGCGCCGAGCGTTGTCCGCAAGGGCTGCAACGCACCGACGGGCCGCTGACGCTGCAACGCGAGCTGATTAGCGCAGACGATTATGCCGCCCTGGCCGCCGCCTGCCCGACCGGCGCGCTCAGCCTGTGCGGCAGCCCGATCAACCCCGACGATATCATGGCCGAGGTGATGCGGGATAAGCCTTTCTACCTGCGCAGCGGCGGCGGTTTAACGCTGTCCGGCGGCGAACCCTTTATGCAGCCGGACATCGCGGCGGACCTGCTGCGGCGCGGCTGCGAGGCCGGCATCCACACCGCCGTCGAATCCTGCCTGCACGTCCCATGGCGTTATATCGCCCCTTCGCTGCCGTGGCTGGATCTGCTGCTGGCCGATCTCAAACACACCGACGAAGCGCGCTTCAGAGCCTGGACCGGCGGTTCCGCCCGCCGGGTGATGAGCAATTTTCGTCGGCTGGCGGCGCACGGCGCGCAAATGACCGTACGCGTGCCGCTGATCCCCGATTTCAACGCAGATCGCCGCTCTGTCCGTGCCATCGTCGACTTCGCCGCCGACGAGATCGGCGTGTCGGAGATCCACTTTCTGCCGTACCACACGCTTGGCATCAACAAGTACCACCTGCTCGGCGAATCCTACCGTGCCGCCCGCACGCCACTGGACGCACCCGACCTGCTGGCCTTCGCCGAAGACTATGCCGGCGCCAAGGGCCTGACCGCCATTTTGCGAGGATAACACCATGACCACGTTGGATTTGACTACCCTGAGCGCCCGTATCCAGGCGCATAAGAATGCGCTGATTCACATCGTCAAACCGCCGGTGTGCACCGAACGCGCGCAGCACTATACCGAGGCCTATCAGCAGCATCAGGACAAGCCGCTGCCGGTGCGCCGCGCCCTGGCGTTGGCCAACCATCTGGCGAAACGCAGCATCTGGATCGCCAACGACGAGCTGATCGTCGGCAACCAGGCCAGCGAGCTGCGCGCCGCGCCGATCTTCCCCGAATACACCGTCGGCTGGATAGAAAACGAAATAGACCAGTTGGCCGACCGGCCGGGCGCCGGTTTTTCGGTCAGCGACGAGAACAAGGCAATTTTGCATCGTCTGTGCCCCTGGTGGCGCGGCCAAACGGTGCAGGATCGCTGCTACGGCATGTTTACCGACGAACAAAAGGCGCTGCTGGCCACCGGCATCATCAAGGCCGAGGGCAATATGACCTCCGGGGACGCCCATCTGGCGGTCAACTTCCCGCTGCTGCTGGAGTTAGGCCTCGATGGCCTGCGTGAAAAGGTGAACGCGCGCCGCAGCCGCCTGCGTCTGACCGAGTGGGAAGATCTGCACAAGGCGCAGTTTCTCAACGCTATCGATATTGTGCTGACGGCGCTGAGCGAACACATCTTGCGCTTCGCTCGCCTGGCGCGCGACATGGCGCAAAACGAAGCCCGCGACTGGCGGCGCGCCGAGCTGCTGGCTATCGCAGACAACTGCGACCGGATCGCCCATCGCCCGCCGCAAACCTTCTGGCAGGCGCTGCAGCTGTGCTATTTCATCCAGCTGACGTTGCAGATCGAATCCAACGGCCATTCGGTTTCCTTTGGCCGCCTCGATCAGTATCTCTATCCCTGGTATCGGCGCGACGTGGAGCTGGAGCAAAACCTGGCGCGGGAAGACGCCATCGAGCTGCTGCACAGCTGCTGGCTGAAGCTGCTGGAGGTCAACAAGATCCGCTCCGGCTCGCACTCCAAGGCCTCCGCCGGCAGCCCGCTGTACCAGAACGTTACCATCGGCGGGCAAAAACTGATCGACGGCCGGCCGTGTGACGCGGTCAATCCGCTGTCCTACGCCATTCTCGAATCCTGCGGCCGCCTGCGTTCCACCCAGCCCAACCTCAGCGTGCGTTACCACGCCGGGATGAGCGCCGGTTTCCTCGACGCCTGCGTACAGGTGATCCGCTGCGGCTTCGGCATGCCGGCATTCAACAACGACGAAATCGTCATTCCCGAGTTCATCAAGCTGGGGGTCGAACCGCAGGACGCTTACGACTACGCCGCCATCGGCTGTATCGAGACCGCCGTCGGCGGCAAATGGGGCTATCGCTGCACCGGCATGAGCTTCATCAACTTCGCCCGCGTGCTGCTGGCGGCGCTGGAACAAGGCCGCGACGCCACGTCCGGGCAGATTTTCCTGCCGCAGGAACAGGCGCTGTCCAAAGGAAACTTCGCCGATTTCGAGCAAGTCTTAACCGCCTGGGATCGGCAAATCCGCTACTACACGCGCAAGTCGATCGAGATCGAGTGCGTGGTAGACAGCGTGCTGGAGGAGAACGCCCACGATATCCTCTGCTCAGCGCTGGTGGATGACTGCATTGAACGCGGCAAAAGCATCAAACAAGGCGGCGCCAAATACGATTGGGTTTCCGGCCTGCAGGTCGGCATCGCCAACCTGGGCAACAGCCTGGCGGCGGTGCGCAAACTGGTGTTCGACCAAGGGGCGATCGGCCAGCAGCAGCTGGCGACGGCGCTGGCCGAAGACTTCGCCGGGCTGGATGGCGAACAGCTGCGCCAGCGGCTACTCAACGCCGCGCCCAAATACGGCAACGACGTGGACGACGTCGATCGGCTGCTGGTGCGAGCCTATCAAACCTACATCGAGGAACTGAAGCAGTACCGCAACACCCGCTTCGGCCGCGGACCGATCGGCGGCGGCTACTACGCTGGCACCTCGTCGATTTCGGCCAACGTGCCCTTCGGCGCCGCCACCCTGGCCACGCCGGATGGGCGCAAGGCGCACCAGCCTCTGGCGGAAGGCGCCAGTCCGGCGTCTGGTACGGACCACCTGGGGCCAACGGCGGTGTTCAATTCGCTCGCCAAGTTGCCGACCGAGGCGATCCTCGGCGGCGTGTTGCTCAATCAAAAGCTGAATCCAGCGACGCTGGACAACCCGCGCGATCGGGAAAAGCTGATGCTGATGTTGCGCACCTTCTTCGAGAGCTATCGCGGCTGGCATGTGCAGTACAACATCGTGTCGCGCGAAACGCTGCTGGCGGCGAAGCAACACCCTGACCAATATCGTGATTTAGTGGTTCGCGTAGCTGGCTATTCCGCCTTCTTTACCGCATTATCCCCTGAGGCGCAGGATGATATTATTGCGCGCACAGAACATACTCTTTAAACCTTTGACTCTTAGTGGCCGCGCCTTGGCGGCCGCATCATCAGGCCGATATGAATTTACGACAACAGACCATATTGCAGTTGGTTAACGATCGCCGGCGGATCAGCGTCAATGAGCTGGCGCGCGCCTCGGGCGTCTCGGAAGTCACCATCCGGCAGGATCTCAACCTGCTGGAAAAACGCAGTTATCTGAAACGGGTACACGGTTCCGCCGTGGCGTTGGAGAGCGACGACGTCGACGCTCGCATGATGTCCAATTTCACCCTCAAACAACGATTGGCACAGTACGCCGCGGCGCAGGTCAACGACGGCGAGACGATCTTTATCGAAAGCGGCAGCGCCAATGCCCTGCTGGCGCGCTACATCGCCGAACGCAAACGCATTACGCTGATCACCGTCAGCCACTACATCGCCAACCTGCTCAAAGAAACCGACTGCGACGTGATTGTGTTGGGCGGCATGTACCAGAAGAAAAGCGAGACCGTGGTCGGCCCGCTCACACGGCTGTGCATTCAGCAGGTGCATTTCAACAAAGCGTTTATCGGCATTGACGGCTTTCAGGCCGAAACCGGCTTTACCGGCCGCGACATGATGCGCGCCGATGTGGTCAGCGCGGTGCTGGCCAAGGGCGTGGAGAATATCGTGCTGACGGATTCCAGCAAATTCGGCCAGATCCAGCCTAACCCGCTGGCGCAGCCGGGGCAAATCAGCCGGGTGATCACCGATTCACGTTTGGCGCTGGAGTATCAGCATCAGCTGAAACGTCAGGGCGTACAGGTGGAGCTGGTCAACGAATAACGCGCCGCGCGGGCCACGCCGCCCGCCGTTTCCCTTGCGCAGCGGGATTTTAAGACTATTTACCTGTTTATCCTTCCCGAGAAACCTATACTCAGCTTCGGTAACTTTTGGGCCGTAACTCGCTAATTATTCGGCCGTTAACAAAAATGCCATTTTTTATATCGATACCGCATGGGAATCAACAGCAGGCCTGATTTATGGTTAACGCCTATACTTATAGGGCACTTCCATATAGCCAATGCTAAGGAGAAGTCATTATGATGATTATCAATAAACGTTTCGCCACCGCCGCTCTGGCTCTGACTCTGGCGTTTTCACTGAGCGCCTGTTCCAACATGTCCAAACGCGATCGCAACACCGCTATCGGCGCCGGCGCCGGTGCAGTCGGCGGCGCAGTGCTGACCAACGGCAGCGCTTTGGGCACGCTGGGTGGGGCTGCGGTGGGCGGCATCATCGGTCACCAGGTTGGCAAATAACCTGCCCGATGCTCCTCCGCCGACGGGCGGGCAAAAGCGCCTCGGCGCTTTGACGTATTAACCAATAACGATGATTTCAGGTCTGTTTTACTTTAAGTCTATGGTTCTTTCGCCGTTAACGGGCTAACCCCCGGCAGCAACAACCTCTAGCCATGCCGCAGCATTGCACTGCGGCATGGCGATTCGCCTCAACCGCCCGCCAGTTTGACCTTCATGCCTTTGGCTTCCAGCAGCTGTTTGAGCAGATCGCGTTTATCGCCCTGGATCTCGATGACTCCCTCTTTCACCGAGCCGCCGCAGCCGCATTTCTTTTTCAGTTCGGCCGCCAGTTTGTCGAGCGCGGCATCATCCAGATCGACGCCGGTAATCAGGCACACGCCCTTCCCCTTGCGGCCGCTGGTCTGGCGCTGGATGCGCACAACGCCATCGCCTTTGGCGCGTTGCGGTTTAACCTCTTCCTGCTTGATGCGACCGGTGTCCGTGGAATACACCAGACGGCTGTTATCGTCATTCATCATCGCTTCCTCAGGCCAAAGAGGCGCGGATCGCGCGCAGCATCGCGGCCGGATCCGCAGATTGGGTGATCGGACGCCCAATCACCATACAGTCCACGCCGGCGGCCTGCGCCTGCACCGGCGTCATAATACGACGCTGATCGCCCGCCGCGCTGCCTTCAGGACGGATCCCCGGCGTCACCAGTTGGAAAGCCTGCCCGCAGGCGGCCTTCAGGCGCTGCGCTTCGTGTGCCGAACATACCACGCCGTCCAGCCCGCAGTCGCGGGTCAGGCGCGCCAGGCGCTCGGCGTGTTCTGCCGGACTGGCCTCGATGCCGATGCCGCGAAGGTCTTCCGCTTCCATGCTGGTCAGCACCGTGACGGCGATCAGCAGCGGCGCATCCGCCCCGTATGACACCAGCGCTTCTTTAGCGGCGGTCATCATGCGCGCGCCGCCGCTGGCATGCACATTGACCATCCAAACGCCCAGCTCGGCCGCTGCGGCTACCGCATGCGCCGTGGTATTGGGAATATCGTGAAATTTCAGGTCAAGAAATACGTCGAAGCCGCGCCCGTGCAGATCGCGCACCAGCTGCGGCCCAAACAGCGTGAACATTTCCTTGCCCACTTTCAGCCGGCAGTCTTGCGGATCGATACGGTCGGCGAACGCCAGCGCAGCGTTCTTATCGGCGTAATCCAACGCCACAACGATTGGAGATGATTTTAAGTCATTGTTATTAGTGTTATTTTCAGACTTCATTTCTTCTACCTTCTGTAAAATGGAGATAATCAGGGACTCACCCGCGAAACTGACCGCCGCATTCTACATGCCAGGGGCCAGAAATCCCAGCCGCAGCGCGCACCGGCGCTCTGTCATGTTACCTTGCGTCTTTGTCATGGCGCGTCAACGTAAGCGCGTCAGCAATAAACCACGCAGCGTAAAACGCCGTAAAGATGCGTAAATTATCAATCAAATATTTTGAACCACTTGCTCAGCATTATCAGATTTTCAATCGGCCCAGATGCTTTATTATTCACCACATCGGAAGCGAATGGCTTCCTTCCTAAATAAACAGACTGGAGTCACCCATGAAAACCATCAAATATTTTGCAGCCGCTGCCGCTATCGCACTGACCTCTTTCGCCACTTTGGCCGCTGAGCCGATCAACAGCCAGCAGGCCGATAGCCTGACCGCGACCGGCGTCGTTTCCGCAGGCCACGCAACCACCCTCAGCAGCCTGGAGAAAAAACTGGCCGCTAAGGCAGATGCTCAGGGCGCCAGCAGCTACCGCATTATCTCCGCCGGCGGTAACAACATGTTGAGCGGCACCGCGATCATCTACAAATAAGGTTTCCGGTACAGGGCCCGAGATTTCGGGCCCTGCCTCTGTTTCCCGCTTAAAAACCCCGCATTTGCCCCGCCCTTTATTGTTACAAAAATATTAAATTTTTATTACACACTAGACACCCGATCGCCAGTGGCTTAGCTTGAAGGCATCTTCCTGCAGAAAGGCTTTCAAAATGAGCGAGATATCGACACTTACCATTAAAATTCCTCTGGCACTGAAGGAGAAAATCCGCGCCGCCGCCGCTGAAAACGAATTTTCATTGAGCGTGGAAGTGTGCCAGCGCCTGGAAAGCAGCTTCAACGCGCCCGTCGTCAAGGCAGAAAAACCGGCCAAGAAAGCGGACGACCTGCGCCACGGCGAGATCGACAATCAAAGCACCGAAGAAGAAATCGAACAGCCTCTGAGCCAAAAAGAGCTGAAGAAGCTGCGTCAGCTATTGAAAACCGGCGCTAAAGGCGGCAAGAAAAAGTAAGCGATGAACATAGAAAAACGGGGCGATCAATCGCCCCGTTTTATTTTGTCTCACCGCCGCGCTATTGTCCGTCCAGACCGCGGATCGGTTTAACCGATGACCAGGCGCGACACGACGGACAATGCCAATAGAGCGAGTGCGCGGTGAAGCCACATTTGTGGCAGCGGTAACGCGGTTTGGTGCGAATTTGCTCGCCGACCATATCGCGCAACAACAGCAGACTCTCTTTCGCACGGCCGTCTTCAGCGTCCGCCAGGTGATAATCCATCAGCCGATAAAACACCCGCATAGTGGGGTGACGCTGCAGCTGACGGTTGATATAGACCTGCACCACGTCGCGCCCTTCGTGCTGCTCGATGATTTCGGCCAGCATCAGATCGGCGGTTGCGCCGGTGTTCTCTTCCACGCAGCGCTTCAGGAAATCAGCCCAGTTGTGCTGCTGTTCCGGCAGGTGCCGGTAGCATTCCTGCAGCATCGGCAGCGTTTCGCTGACCAGTTCTTTATCCTGACTCAATACGCGCTGCAGCGACTCCGCCGCTTTGGCGTAGTCGTTTTGCGCCATGTAAATGCGCCCGAACATGATGGACACACGCGCGCACTGTTTATCGGCCGCGTCCGCACGTTTGAGCAGGCTCATCGCCCGATCGAGATCGTCGCTGCCCATCGCCTGCAGCGCCAGTTCACAATAAAAGTGCGCGATCTCGACGCGTTGTTTCTCTTTGCCCAGCTTGACCAACTTTTCCGCCACGTCGATCGCTTTCTGCCAGTCGCTGGTCGCCTGATGGATCACCAGCAGTTGCTGCAGCGCCGAGACGCGAAAATCCGCTTCGTCAGTCAACTGGCTGAACATGTCTTCCGCGCGGTCATAAAGCCCGGCGGCCATATAGTCACGGCCCAGCTGCTGCACCGCCAACAGGCGCTGCTCAAAGGTCAGGGAAGCGCTTTCCATCAAGGCCTGATGGATGCGGATAGCGCGGTCGACTTCGCCGCGCGAGCGGAACAGGTTGCCCAACGTCAGGTGGGCCTCAACGGTGTTGCTGTCCTCTTTCAACATGTCGAGGAACAGATCGACCGCCTTATCCTGCTGGTTTGAAAGCAGAAAGTTCACCCCTGCCACGTATTCACGCGACAGGCGGTTGGCTTCTTGCTGTTTATCCTGCTGAGCGCTTCTGCGCCCCATGTACCAACCGTACGCGGCAGCCACGGGCAGCAACAGAAACAGCAGTTCTAACATAGAGGGTTATTCCTTGCTGACAACGGCCTGAGCCGCCGGTTCAGCGGGCTGCTCAAGCTGCAGCTCCAGCCTTTTGATCTTGCGCTCGGCGCGGCCCAGCGCAATGCGCGTACGCAGATAGAACAGACCGCAAATGATCCAGCCGAGAATGAAACCGGCGCCAAACAGCGTGGCCAACAGGGTCGATACGCGATAATCGCCCTGCGCAACCAGATAGTTAAAATTGACCACCTGATCGTTATGCGCACCCAAGGTGACGGAAATCACGAAGATCACCAGAACCAACAAAAAAATCAGCAAATATTTCACATTCTTTCCCGCGATGCCGAGTGAATCGGATGAACGATGCCAAAACGTGGCGTCCCTAACCCTTAAGTTAGCATTTCCCGTTGCGGCAGGGAAACCCTGCGGCACGATAAAACCACATATCTGCTGGCATATTCGGCAGTAAACGGCTTTAACGAACAAATTGATGAGAAAGCTTCTCAAAACGTCGAATTTATAAGGATATGGGGGCGACGGCGCGGATTGCAATGGCGGGAAAATGTAAGCGGTTAATGCGGCGCCGATCTGGCGCCGCGCTTTTTGTGACATGGTCACGTTATGACATGATTAACCCGCCATCCACATTGATGGTTTGGCCGGTGATATAATCGGCATCGTCCGAAGCAAGGAAGGCCACCAGACCCGCCACATCCTCGGGCTGACCGGCACGCTTGAGCGGAATGCCCGCCACCCACTCGGCCATCAACTCCCCTTTGCCGTAAGTTTTTTCCGGGCCGCTGAGAATTCCTCCCCAAACGCGGTCGTTATATTCCCACATCTCGCTTTCAATGATACCGGGGCAGAATGCATTGACCGTGATGCCATGTGGCGCCAGCTCAAGCGCTAAACTCTGCGTAATGCCGATCACCCCCATTTTGCTGGCGGCGTAATGCGGCGTATAAATAAACCCGTTACGCCCCTGACCGGAAGAGGTGTTGATCAGGCGCCCCTTGCGCTGGCCGACCATATATTTAGCCGCCTCCCGGCAGCAGAGCCAGACCGCCGTGGTATTTACCGCCAGCACTTTCTCAAAATCGCTTTTGGGCATCTGGTCAAAACGATCGATAGTGATCACCCCGGCGTTCTGAATGGAAACGTCGATCGCGCCAAATCGCTCCCAGACCTGACGATAAAAATCAACCACCTGTGCTTCATCGGTTACGTCGAGGATGACCGGCATCACCTCAGCCCGATAACGCTGGCGCAGCGTTTCCGCCGTGGTCAGAATGCGCTCTGCATTCGACGCGATCGCCAAATTGGCACCCAAACTGGCGAAACGCTCGGCGATACCGGCCCCAATGCCGCGGCATGCGCCGGTAATCACCACGGTTTTCCCCGTGAAGTCACGATTCATGATTGTTCTCCTGTCATCAATGAGGCCGTCTGCGGCCGCCATAAGGTGCGCTGTACCGCCTGCCGCCACGCGCTGTAGTTTTCCTGCAGCTGCCGGTGGCGCTGCATATCGGGTTTAAACTCATCATGTTGAGGCAACAGTGCCGCCAGTTGCCGATCGGTAGCTCCCCACAGGCTGCGCATCGCCATCAAAGCCGCCCCCAGGGCCGACAGTTCCGCCGTGTTGCTGCGCCACACCGGGCAACCCAGCAGATCGGCCTGAAACTGCATCAGCCAGTCATTGCGGCTGGGGCCGCCGTCTGCCATCAGCCCCTGCAGCGCAAAACCCGGTTGTTGCCGCAGTACGCCGATCACATCGGCGATTTGATAAGCCACCGATTCAAAAGCGGCCCGCACCAAATGTTCTCGCCGCGTGCCGCGGCTGAGCCCGCAAATCACGCCGCGCGCTTGCTCATCCCACCAGGGTGCGCCGGCACCGGTCAGCGCCGGTACAAAATAGACGCCACCGCTGTCGGGCACGCGAACAGGCAGTTCACTCAACGGCGCTTCGCCCTCCGACGGTATGGCGGCGACATCCAGCATCCAGGCGATAGCGTCGCCGGTGTGGGGAATATTGCCCTCCAGTGCGTACTGCATGCGTCCACCGTCATGCCAGGCGATGGTCGTTGCCAGAGCGCTCGTATCGCATTGCGCTTCGGCGATTGGCGCCATCACCGATGATCCTGTGCCATAGGTGGCTTTGACCTGCCCAGCCTGACCCAGCGCATGGCCATAAAGCGCCGCATGGGAATCCCCTACCATCGCAGCAATTGGAATGCCGTCGGCAATGCCTTCCAATCCCAACGTCGTGCCGAACAGATGGCTGGAAGGATGGATTGTCGGCAGCGCCTGACGGGGAATATTGAACAGCGCCAGCATCTCTTCGTCCCACTCCCCGGAAGCGAGATTCAGCAGTTGAGTTCGGGCGGCATTGGAGACATCACAGCCGAATGCCCGCCCCCCACTCAACTGCCACAACAACCAGGCATCGATGGTGCCCAGGCACAGTTCGCCGTTCTCCGCCAACCGCTGTCCCTCTTCGCAGTGATCGAGCAACCAGCGCATTTTCGACGCCGAGAACAACGGTGAAAGCGGCAAACCGGTGGCGCGGCGCACCGCTTCCTCCTGCCTATCGCGGCGCAGTCGTTCGCAGAAATCGGTGGAACGCGCGCATTGCCAGGTGAGAGCCGGGCCGATCGGTTGGCCGTCAGCGCGACGCCAGCCGATGGCGGTTTCACGCTGGTTGCTGATGGCGATACCGGCAATGCGGGATGCTCCGGCCAACGCAATAGCCTCCCGCAATACCGCCAGAGAGGCCGCCAGCAAGGTCTCGCCCCGTTGCTCCACCCAACCGGGCTGCGGCGTCTGCAACGTCAGTGGCCTGCTGGCCCTGGCGACGATCGTACCCTGTGCATCCACCACCACGGCCTTGGCGTTGCTGGTGCCCTCGTCCAACGCGACAATGCAGTCCGCTTTAACCATGGCTCACCTCAGCCAGCGGCTGCACCGCTTTTTTTTCCTGGCGCTGCATCAGAATGACCTTGCTTTGCAAACGCTGCTGGAACTGGTCAATCACCACGGCGGTGACGATCACCAGCCCTTTAATCACCATTTGCCAGAACTCGCTGACGCCCATCATCACCAAGCCGTCCGCCAGAAAAACGATCACAAAGGCGCCGATGATCGAACCGAATACCCTGCCGCGACCACCGCTGAGCGCCGTACCGCCCAGCACCGTCGCGCCGATGGCGTCCATTTCGAACATATTGCCGGTCATCGGGTGCGCGGTCTGCAATTGAGAAGCGATGACCAGCCCCACCAGCGCCGCACACAGCCCGGAAAACGCATAGACGAACATTTTCACTTTGACAATCGGCACCCCCGACAGCCACGCCGCCGGCTCATTGCCGCCAATGGCATAGATATAACGGCCCAGCGGCGTTTTCTTGGTGAGATAGATCCCCAACAACACGATGGCCAACATCAGCCAAATCGGGTTGTAAATTCCCAGGAAGGTGCCAGACCCCAGGGCAGCGAAACCGGTGTTGCCCAACGCCTCCATGCCCACCAGATTGGGATAGGTTTTGCCGTCCGCCGTCAGCAACGCCGCCCCACGCGCCACGTACATCGCCCCCAGGGTGCAGATGAATGGCGCAACGCCGAGCCGCGTGATCAGCGTGCCGTTGATCAAACCCAACAACACGCCCAACAGCGCCACCGCGCCGATCACTTCAAAAACGTTGAGAAACAGCCGATTGCCATCCCACAGCGGGATACCGACGGTCAATAGCGCACCGGCAATCATCCCGCACAAGCCCGCCACCGCGCCGACCGACAAGTCGATGCCGCCGGTGAGGATCACCAGCGTCATGCCAACCGCCAGCAGCCCGGTAATCGCCACGTGCTGCGTCATGATCAGCAGATTAGAAACGGTCAGAAAATTCGGCACCATGCTGCTGAAGAACAGCACCACCAGCAACAGGGCGATGAAGGTGCGCGCCTGCAGCAAATACATATACAACCGATACTTGGTTTGCATTGCCTTATCCTTATGCATGAGGGGTTGAGGCGCGGATCAGCGTTTCGCGATCGGCCCGTTCGCGCGGCAGATCGGCTGTCAGCTGCCCGTCCGCCATCACCATCACTCGGTCGGCCAGCGAGACCACCTCATCCAGCTCCGACGAAGAGAACATCACCGCCAGCCCCTGGCGCGCCATCGCGCCAATCAGGTGGTAAACGTCCGTTTTGGCACCGACGTCAATTCCGCGCGTCGGCTCATCAAGAAACACCACCTGCGGCCCGGTCAGCAGCGCCTTGCCCAGCACCACTTTCTGCTGATTGCCGCCGCTCAGGCTGGTAATTGGCAGCTCCCGGTCACTGACCTTGATCGCCAGTTTTTCGATCATGCCATCGACCAACGTACACTCCCCGGCCGACGCCAACGGCCGTAGCGCATTACGTCCCAGGCTGGCCAGGGTCATGTTGGCCTTGATCGACATCATCTGCACCAACCCCTCCGCCTGCCTGTCTTCCGGCACCAGCGCCATGCCCAACGCCATGCGTTGACGGAATCCTAGCCGCTCCACGCTTTTGCCGTTGAGCAAAATGCGACCTGCCGTCTGGCGCATCACGCCGTTGAGCACTTTGAACAGTTCGGTACGGCCGGCCCCCAACAGGCCATAAATGCCGATCACTTCCCCTTTGCGCAGTGAAAAACTGACGTCGTTAAGGCAATAGCCGCCGTTTTCACGCGGCAGCGTCAGCTGTTCGACCTTCAGCACTTCATCCCCTTGTTCTGCCGCGCAATAATCGAAGTGCTTGCTCTTTTCACCCACCATCTTTTCGATGATCCACGGAATGCTGACGTTACTGACCGGTTCGGCGGCAACAAAACGCCCGTCGCGAAACACCGTGATGCGGTCGCCAATCTCCATCAGCTCTTCCAGTCGGTGAGAAATGTAGATGATGGTGACGCCGCGTTTTTTCAGATCGGCGATCACCCGAAACAGCGTGCGCACTTCGGCCTGACTCAGCGCCGACGTCGGCTCATCCATGATCAGCACCCGGGTGTCCTTCGCCAGGGCACGGGCAATTTCAACCAGTTGCTGATGACCGATACCGAGGCTGCCCAACGGCGTATGCGGATCGATATCCAACTCCAGCCGCTGCAGCAAGGACTTGGCCAGCTGATACTGATAGTCCACATTGATACGGCCGCGCTGGAAGAACTCGTTGGCCATAAAAATGTTGTCCATGACCGACATGTTGGGGAACAGGTTCAGCTCCTGAAAAATAATGCTGATCCCGAGCCGCTCCGCCTGCTGCGTGGAGGTTAACGTCACCGCTTTCCCCTCCAGCTCGATAGTGCCGGAGGACGGGGTTTCCACCCCCGCCAGCAGCTTCATCATGGTCGACTTGCCGGCGCCATTCTCGCCGATCAGTACGTTGACCTGATTGCGAAACACTTGATAACTCACGCTATCCAACGCGGTGACGCCCGGATAGAGGCGCGAAACGTTGCGCGTTTGAATAATGATCGGATCGCTCATCACGCCCCCTTAAGGTTGAATGCGCACCGGCGTGATCAACAGCGGCTCGGCAGGTGCCTGCCAGCTGCTGAATACGCCATACACGGTAATGTGGTCACCCACCTTGGGCTGGGATCCGGCCAGTTCGTCGATCGAAGCCTGGTTAATCGCCCTGGCAAAATCGCCGAACAGCGCTTGGTCATTGAAATCGCTGTAGCTCAGGCCGCGATAGCTGTCGCGTAACGCCGTACCGCGGTAGACCGGCCCGATCTGCACCTCCACGCTGCTGAGCGGCGCATCGGTCAGTTTGAGCGTTAATTTTCCGCTGCGTGAACGGGTGTTGACCGCCGCGACGTCACCGCTGACCTTAACGTTGAAGTAACAAGGAAACTCCGGTTGAGCACGGTACCCAAGCAGGCCGCAGGCGCTGTTGAAATCCTTGGCCTGGGCGATCCGGGCGAGCAGTTCGCCCAGCGGCTGCGCCGTTTTGACCGCTTGCGGGGCGATTTTGCTGCGGTAAATCTCCGCCGCCTGCGCCACATGCGGATTCACCGGGGAGCGAAGCTCCGCCAGCTTTTTCTCCGAGACGATACGGCAACCGCTCAACGCCAGAACGACGATGAGGGTCAACGCAATACGCATCGACATAACAACACCTCCGATCGCACCCCGCCGCCAGGACGGGGTGGTGAAAGACGCCGCTCAGCGCGGATTACTGTTTAAAGTTGAAGTCATTGACTTGCTGGGCATTGTCTTTGCCGATCAGGATGCCGCGGAACATCACGCGCTCCTTGCCGGTATAGCTGCCGGATTGGAAGTAGCCATCCAGGATCTCGACGCCCTGCGCGGCAATCGCCTGCGCCTGCAGCATCACGCTGGCGTAGAGGCTGCCGTTAAGAATGGCATCGCGCTCATCGTTGCTGCCGTCGATCCCCACCACGGTGACATCCTGTCTGCCGGCGGCCTTCAGCGCCGCCACTGCGCCCAGCGCGACCGGACCATTGCCGCAGATCACGCCTTTAATGTCCGGATGCGCCTGCAGGATGCTGTCCATAATGCGCTTCCCTTCCAGCAGATTGCCCTTGGCGTCTTGGCGCGCCACGCTGACCATCTCCGGGTATTGGTCGATCACGTTATGGAACGATTGCGAACGTGTGACGCAGTTATTGTCCGCCAGGTTACAGGTCAGTTCGGCGTATTTACCGGTCTCCCCCATTTTTTCCACAAACTGATTGGCGACGTCCGATCCGGCCTGGAAGTTGTTATGGGTGATCTGCGCCAGCGCTACGCCATCGACCGGGATCTCACGGTTGATCAGCACCACCGGAATGCCGGCGTTTTTCGCCTGCTGCACGGCGGCGACGCTGGCCTGGGAATCGGCGTTATCCAAAATGATGCCCTGAACCTTGCGGCCGATAACCAGGCTGATGAGCTCCCCCTGGCGCTTGACGTCTTCGCCGTGCGACAACACCAGCGTCTGGTAGCCGAGAGACTTGGCTTTGGCCTCGGCTCCCTTGGCTTCCGCGGAGTAATAAGGGTTATCCAGCGAGTTGACGAGAATGGCGATTGTGCCTTTTTCCGCCGCCATGGCAGTGGTGCAGGCAAAACCGGTAAGCAAAGTGAGGTAAGTGGCTATTTTTTTCATGATGGTGTTCTCTTATCGTTGTGTTGAACATCGTCTGGTGTTGGCGATCGCCGCGGTTGCCGCTTACCAAATGGTAAAACCGCCGTCGATCATCAGGTCCGCGCCGGTAATCATGTCGCTGCCGTTGCTGGCAAAAAACAGGATCGCCGCCGCGATTTCATCGGTATAAGCAAAACGCCCCAGTGGGATCAGCTTTTTCATCGCCTCGCCCTTCTCGCCGCGCCAGGCTTTCTCTCCCATAGGCGTCAGCACCACGGTGGGCGATAACGTGTTGACCGTAATGCCATGCGGCGCCCACTCTTTGGCCATCACCTTGGTCATGCCCAGCAGCCCCGCCTTGGCGGAGGTATAGGCACAGTGTTCGTCAATGGCGATAGAGGCCGCCTGCGACGCGATGTTGATGATTTTCCCTCCGTGACCGGCGGCTATCGCGCGACGCGCCAACGTCTGCGAGCATAGAAAAGGTCCGGTGAGGTTGACCGCCAAATGACGCTGCCACTCCTCGAGCGTGACCTCCGTCGCCGGCTGCAGATTGACGTAGCCAGCGCAGTTGACCAAAATATCGAGGCGGCCAAAGCGCCGTTGAGCCGCAGTGAAAGCGGCGGCCACCGAGTCAGGATCCGTCACGTCGCAAACCTGGCAAAGTACCTGCTCTTCACCTAATTCCCGCAGCGCCGCCGTCGCCTTGTCTTGTTCAAAAGCCGGGTACATCAACACCAAACGCGCGCCTTTTTCCAACAGCAAGCGATTGGCGGCCATCGCGATGCCGCCCAAACCGCCGGTAATCACCGCAACCTTCCCCGTCAGCGACAGTCCGCTATCTACTCCGTAGCGTAAATTAACGTCATACTCGTTCCGCTCCATCGCTTCCCCCTATTGAGTTAACTGAGCATGCAATCCTGCAGCGTCGATGGCATATTGCCGCCGCAGCGCCGCCCGGCTGCTGCTGTGGGTAAATTCGTAAGCCGGCACGCCCAGCGCGGTAAACGGCCGCGGCAGCTGATACCGCAGCAACAATTCACCGATGATGGTGCCTAAACCACCGCTGAGCGCATGCTCCTCCATAGTCAGCACCCGGCGGTGCGAGCGCATCAACGCCACCACCGCCTCCTCATTGAGCGGCCAGAGCGAAGGGAGAGAGACAATGGTCGGGTTATCGCCCAATGCCAGCACCTTCATCGCCTCATGAGCCACCGTGCCCAAACAGAACACCAGGCTATCTTCCCCCTGGTGCAACACCTCCGGCTCTCCCGGACGGAATTGGTAATCCGCGTTCAACACCGGCAGCTTGTCACTGTCCATGCGGATATAGGCCGGACCGGGTTGCGCGATGACATGACGGACAATCTCTGCCGCTTGCCGTGCATCCGCCGGCGCATAGACGCTGAGATTGCCCAACGTACGGGCGATGGCGATATCGTTCATGCAGTGGTGCGTCGCCCCCAGTGGCCCGTAACCAAATCCGGCATTCAGGCCAAGCATTTTCACGTTGGTCTCCGTGTAGCAAACATCGTTTTTCATCTGTTCGTTTGAACGAGCGAACAGGAAAGGTGCCGCGTTGGCGGTAAAGACCGTACGGCCGCTGAGCGCCATGCCGGCAGCCATGCCAACCATGTTCTGTTCGGCGATACCGACGTTCACTACCCGCTCCGGATAAGCCTGCTCAAAGGGCGCGATTTTTGACGTGGACGTGGAATCCGCCACCATCACGCTCAGATCTGCACCCGCCCGTTGCTGTTCGATCAACGCCGTCACCACCGCATCGCGTAAGTCCTGCATGTTTACCCCTCCAGTTCCGCCAGCGCCTGCGCCAGCTGTTGTTCGTCCGGTACCGCGTGATGCCAGGCGGCAACGTTAGCCATAAACGACACGCCGTGCCCCTTTTCGGTATTGGCCAAAATCACTCGCGGTTTGTCCTGGCTCGGAAGTTGGATCGCCGCCACCAGCGCCGCCGGATCGTGCCCGTCACATTCCACGGTTTCGAAACCGAAAGCGCGCCATTTTTCCGCCAGCGGTTCCAGCGGCATGATCTCCTCCGTCTTGCCCGCCAGCTGCAGCCGGTTGCGATCGACAATGGCGATCAGGTTATCCAGCTTGAATTTGCTGGCCGCCATTGCCGCCTCCCAGTTGGATCCCTCCGCCAGCTCGCCGTCGCCCAGCAGTACGAAAGCGCGGCGATGCCCACGCCCTGCCAGCTTATTGCCCAGCGCCAACCCCACGGCGATCGGCAGCCCATGCCCCAAACCGCCGGAGTTAATCTCCACCAACTCCGGCAACTTCTGCCGCACCGGATGCCCGGCCAACAAGGTGTCGTCGCCCATGAACTGATCGAGCACCGCCGGATCGAGCAAGCCCATTGCCGCACAGCTGCAGTAAAAACCGCCGGCGCCGTGCCCTTTAGACAAAATGAACCGATCCTGATCGGGCCGGGCATTGCTGCGATCCATCACTGCCATATACAAAGTGCAGATGATGTCGATTTCCGACAGATCGGCGCCGGTATGACCCTTGCCTGCCTTATGGTTCATGGTCACCACATGTCGGCGCGCCTGGCGTGCCGTATTTTTAATCGCCTGAAAGTCCATCGTCACCTCTACTTAAGCGCCTTGATTATCGTTATCGCATCAAAAACGATCCGTTAACCCATCATTGATTTTCGAATGGAAATCATATGCAGCAAAAACGATAATTAATGTGGGCAAGATCAAATTTCAAACAAAAGCGCTTACCAGACAACACTCACACCGATAAAAACCAACAAATAACAACACTATAAAAATAATCCAGCTGCTTTAATTTAGTTTTTACCGTTGATTTCATCGGATGCCAATGATTTTCGAATAAAAATCAATGCTGCTTAACTGGGTTTATCCGTGGCTTTATCAATAATCGCGAGCTAAAATTCAGCGCATCAATAAGGAGTGGCCGTGGCAAACCGCGCGGCGGGAACTGACAGGTGCAGGAGTCTTTCGATTGAAAAGCAAAAGCGAGCAGTTGGCGGAAATGCAGCAACGGCGCGAAAAGATCCTCGACATGATCCGCGAAGACGGCTCGGCGACGGTCAAAATGCTTACCGATACCTTCAAGCTGACCGAGGCGACCATTCGCACCGATCTACGCGTCCTACAGCAGCAAGGCTATGTGCAGCGCTTCCACGGCGGGGCAACCCTGGTTGATGGCAAGCAAAATACTCATGCCATGCTGCTGGAACGCCAGGTTAACCTGACCGCCAAAGATCGCATCGGCAAACTCGCCGCCGGTTTTATCGAACCCGGCGACACCATCATTCTTGATTCGGGCACCACCACCACGGCTATCGCCAATCACCTGAATCACATAAAGAAACTGTCCGTTATCACCACCGGCGTCAATATTGCGCTGCAGCTGGGCGGCGAACCGGGCGTGAATATTTTGCTGACCGGGGGCTCATTCAAATTTCCGACGCTCTCCACCTCCGGGGACAAAGCCGCCAATTTCTTCGAAAACGTGCTGGCGCAAAAACTGTTCCTCGCGACGGCCTGCATCTCGCCCCGCCACGGGCTCAGTTTCCCAAGCGAAACCGACATCAAACTGAAAATGGCGATGATCAATGCAGCCAACACGGTGTATGTGGTGGCCGACTCCAGCAAGATCGATAAAGTTTCAATGTTTGCGCTGCCTTGTGACTGGCAGCATATCGACTATTTGATTACCGACAACGGAATTAGCGATGCCGCCATGCAGGCATTTGAAAAGGTAGGCGTTAAGGTCTTGGTGGCAGGCGCCTGAACGGCGCCTGTGAAAGAAGTGATTATTCCGGCTTGCGCGCCGCGATTTCCTGCTGCTCTTGCGGCGGCGGCGTCAGAGGACCGAACCAGCGCTGCGCCAGCCAGCAGGTGATCACCACCAGCAACCAACTGATCAACGTGGCCATTGCCAGATCGCGCGGCCAGTGCATGCCCAGCAGCAAGCGGCTGCCCATTACCCCGGCCGCCCACACCATCAGGATCGCGACGGTTTTGTAATGGCGGCGCGGCCACAGCAGCCCTACGCCCAATAGCGCCCAGGTGGCGGCGAACATGGTGTGCCCCGACGGAAAAGCAAAGCCGGTTTCAAACTGCCAGTGCTTGCGCAGCCAGCCCGGCACCAGCGTCTGGTCTTGCAGTTGCTCGCGCACCAGCGCGCTGCGCTCTTTGCGCTGCAGCGAGTAGAAATACTTGCCGTCCACGCCGTGGGTTTGCTCCAACCACACCACGAAAGGACGCGGCTCTTGCACCCGATCCTTGATCAACGACTTCACGCCCTGCCCAATCAACAGCGCGGCGAAAAGCAGCATCGCCAGACCGATGGCCGGCTTCAGCCGAAAGCGCAGGCACCACAAAAACCAACCGCAGAGGATCGCGCTGGTCAGAATGCCCCACGGCGAGGTCACGGTTTCGGTCACCCAGTACAGCGCTTTCAGCAGCCGGTCATTGCCGCCGGGTTGCCAGTGCCAGCCGGATACCCAGACCGCCAGCGGCATCACCAGCAGCAGCAACGCGCCGCCCGCCGTGCGTTTTGCTATCTCATACATTCCCGTTTTCCTCTGCGTGAATCACGCTGCAGTGTAACAAGAGTGCAATCTTGATAACACGCGAAAAATTAAACAGATAGACAACCTATCGCAATAATAGGTGGCCAGAAAACGCCATCTGCTGGTTTGCTGAGCACCGCCCGGCAAGAAGTTGTGGCAAAATAGCCGATAATTAACGAAATAGAGATCGGCGTAGCACGTTTTAGTCTTGGTCAATGCACTGACCGGACTTAGGATGCGCGACAATGATTGAATCGTAGGTTTTTGTGGAGAGTGACATGCAGCTTAAACGGGTGGCAGAGGCTAAACTGCCGACACCTTGGGGCGATTTCCTGATGGTAGGATTCGAAGAACTGGCGACCGGGCACGATCATCTGGCGCTGGTATTCGGTGATATTTCCGGTGAAGCGCCGGTGCTCGCACGCGTGCATTCCGAATGTCTGACCGGCGACGCGTTGTTCAGCCTGCGCTGCGACTGCGGTTTTCAGCTGGAAGCCGCGCTGGAGCAGATCGCCGAAGAAGGCCGCGGCATCCTGCTTTATCATCGCCAGGAGGGCCGCAATATCGGCCTGTTGAACAAGATCCGCGCCTATGCCCTGCAGGATAAGGGCGCAGACACCGTGGAAGCCAACCATCAGCTCGGCTTCGCCGCCGACGAACGCGACTTCACCCTGTGCGCCGACATGTTCAAACTGCTGGGCGTCGACGCGGTGCGCTTGCTGACCAACAACCCGAAAAAGGTCGAGATCCTGACCGAAGCCGGTATCAATATCAGCGAGCGCGTGCCGCTGATCGTCGGCCGCAATCCGAAGAACGAACACTATCTGGCCACCAAGGCCGCCAAAATGGGCCATTTGCTCGACCAGAAGTGATCGCCGCCACGGTGAAAACAATCAGGGCGCCTTGCGGCGCCCTTTTTACTGCCCGATTTACAGCATTTTCCTGATTACGTAGTGCAGGATGCCGTCGTTTTCGTAGTAGGTCAGCTCATTGCCGGTATCGATGCGGCAACGAGTGTCGATCACCTCCTTGCGCCCGTCGGCATAGGTGATATGTACCGGCACCGTCTGGCCCGGCTGCAGCTGTTGCAGGCCGCCGACGCTGATCTGCTCGTCCCCGGTCAGCCCCAGCGTTTTGCGCGTCACGCCCTGCGGGAACTCCAGCGGCAAAATACCCATGCCGATCAGGTTGGAGCGGTGAATACGCTCGAAGGATTCGGCGATCACCACCCGCACGCCCAGCAGGCGCGGCCCTTTCGCCGCCCAGTCGCGGCTGGAGCCGGAACCGTACTCTTTACCGGCGATCACCGCCAGCGGCACTTGCTCCTGCTGGTACTGCATGGCGGCGTCGTAGATAGACAGTTGCTGCTGCGACGGAATATGGCGGGTATAGCCCCCCTCCACGCCCGGCACCATTTCGTTGCGGATGCGGATGTTGGCGAAGGTGCCGCGCATCATCACTTCGTGGTTACCGCGGCGCGAACCGTAGGAATTAAAGTCCTGCGGCGCCACGCCGTGCTCGCTCAGGTAACGCCCCGCCGGGCTGTCGCGCTTGATGTTGCCCGCCGGCGAGATGTGGTCGGTGGTCACCGAATCGGCCAGAATCGCCAGAATGCGCGCGTCCTTGATGTCCTGCACCGGATCCGGCTTCACCTTCATGGTGCTGAAAAACGGAGGATGGCGGATATAGGTAGAATCCTCCTGCCATTGATAGGTCGCCGAACCGGTCACCTGGATCGCCTGCCAGTTGGCGTCGCCATCGAACACTTCGCCGTATTCTTTGTGGAACATCTCGGTGCGCACTTCTTCCACCGCCTGAGCAATGTCCTGGCTGCTCGGCCAGATGTCCTTCAGGTAGACCGGTTGACCGTCATTGCCCTCGCCCAGCGGCTCTTTGGTCAGATCGATCTTCATGCTGCCCGCCAGCGCATACGCCACGACCAGCGGCGGTGAGGCCAGCCAGTTGGTTTTCACCAGCGGGTGGATGCGCCCTTCGAAGTTACGGTTGCCCGACAGCACCGCGCCCACGGTCAGATCGCCCTCTTTGATCGCCTGCTCGATAGGATCCGGCAGCGGCCCGGAGTTGCCGATACAGGTGGTACAGCCATATCCCACCAGGTTGAACCCCAGTTCTTCCAGATAAGCGGTGAGCTTGGCGCTGTCGAAGTAGTCGGTCACCACTTTGGAACCCGGCGCCAACGACGTTTTTACCCAAGGCTTGCTGCGCAGCCCTTTCTTGACGGCGTTTTTCGCCAGCAGGCCAGCCGCCATCATCACGCTCGGGTTGGAGGTGTTGGTGCAGGAGGTGATCGCCGCGATCACCACCGCGCCGTCGTGCAGCTCGTGCTGCTGCCCATCCAGCGTAAAGGGTTTGCTGTCTGCCTTGGTCTTGTGGCCGCCGATATCCAACTCGGTAGCGGCCTTGAACGCCTGCGGCACATTCGGCAGCGCGACGCGATCCTGCGGGCGTTTCGGCCCGGCGAGGCTGGCCTCGACCGTCGACATATCCAGCGCCAGCGAGCTGGTGAATACCGGCTCATCCCCCGGGTTGCGCCACATGCCCTGCGCCTTGGCGTAGGCTTCCACCAGCGCGATTTGTTCGGCGCTGCGGCCGCTGAGTTTCATGTAGCCGAGCGTGACGTCATCTACCGGGAAGAAACCGCAGGTGGCGCCGAACTCCGGCGACATGTTGGCGATGGTCGCCCGGTCCGCCAACGGCAGATCGGCCAGGCCGTCGCCGTAAAACTCGACGAACTTGCCGACAACGCCGTGCTTACGCAGCATTTGGGTGACCGTCAGCACCAGGTCGGTGGCGGTAATGCCCTCGCGGAGCTTGCCGGTCAGCTTAAAGCCGACGACGTCCGGGATCAGCATCGACACCGGCTGGCCCAGCATCGCCGCTTCCGCTTCGATACCGCCGACGCCCCAGCCGAGAATGCCCAGGCCGTTGATCATGGTGGTGTGAGAATCGGTGCCCACCAGCGTATCCGGATAGGCCACGCGGCGACCGCTTTCGTCACTGTGCCACACCGTTTGGCCGAGGTATTCGAGGTTGACCTGGTGGCAGATGCCGGTGCCCGGCGGCACCACGCGGAAACGGTTGAAGGCTTTCTGCCCCCAGCGCAGGAAGGTGTAGCGCTCGTGGTTGCGCTGCATTTCGATACGCACGTTGTCTTCGAAGGCGTTGTCATCGCCGAATTCATCGACGGTAACCGAGTGGTCAATCACCAGATCCACCGGCGACAGCGGGTTCACCTGGTCGACATTGCCGCCCAGCCGCCGCACCGCTTCACGCATCGCCGCCAGATCCACCACCGCCGGAACGCCGGTAAAATCCTGCATCAGCACGCGCGCCGGACGGTAGGCGATCTCACGGTCAGCATGGCCGGTTTGTAACCAGGCGACGATGGCCTTGAGGTCGTCAACCTGCACGGTATCGCCATCCACATGGCGCAGCAGGTTCTCCAACAGCACTTTCATTGATTTCGGCAACCGGTCGATATCACCCAGCTGCTTCGCCGCCAGCGGCAGACTGTAGTAGTAATATTCGCTATTCAGCGCAACCAGCTTATCCAGACTTGTTTCACGAAGATCGGACGACATAGCTCCTCCATTTCTTATTGTGATTAAAACAGGGTAATCAGTGAGGTCTTGTTTAAAGATACCACAAAGATAAGTTAACGTTTTGATAACAACACGATTTGATCACAGCGATAGGTGAGAACAATCAAGAAGAAGGAAGTGCGAGCGCAGCCAAGGGGTTAGGCCACGCGTCAACGAAAACGCCGCAACGAGGCGGCGTTTTGGCAGCGAAAATCTCGCGGCTTTAGCGGGGTTTGCGCACCAGGCGGCGACATACTGTGAGCACAACTGCAGCAATGATAGCAGAGACACCCAATTTAATGGCAATGACAGCCGAGTCGAAACTATTCATCCCTATTTCACCATCACCGCTAATTTCTATGTTGTTGGAAACGAAGCTGTCGAAAATTCCGTCTGGCAGGTAGCGCAACAACAAAAAGGTTAGCAACAAGAACAGAACAATCCAGAGACTTTTTTTCATTGTGATACCACGCATTTACTGTAATCAGGCTCGCCTTGAACATCTATACGACCGTACGCCATCAGCCCTCGACCTCCAGGCACTCTCACCTTTCTACGTCTTAGCAGCGCATCCCGAAGGATCTGGAAATCACTCGATAAATCAGCGTAGTTAAGCCTGCATATCTGCATAACGTTGAATTTCCATACTCAATTATCCGAACGTTTTGCAGTCTACTTAGAGGCTAACGGGTTGAAAAGAGGACGGCGGCTTTTCAGGATGATCCTGAGAAACAAGGAAGGTGCGGGTTTCCGGGCTAAAAAAACCCGGTTTAGCAGGCGCCTAACCGGGTTTGATTTGATATCGTCAACGATTACTTAATCGGCAGCTTGATGTCCTTGAACATCGCTTCAATTTCTTCGTTGGAGCGCAGCGCCACTGCGCTGTCGACCACGTCGCGCGTCAGGTGCGGCGCGAAGCGCTGAATGAAGTCGTACATGTAGCTGCGCAGGAAGGTGCTGCGGCGGAAGCCGATTTTAGTGGTGCTGTAGGTGAAGATATCGCGCGCATCCACCGTCACCAGATCCGGATCCTGCACCGGATCCACCGCCATGCTGGCGATCACCCCTACCCCCAATCCCAAACGAACATAGGTTTTAATCACGTCGGCGTCAGTGGCGGTAAAGACGATGCGCGGCGTCAGGCCGGCGCGGTTGAAGGCGGTGTCCAGCTCCGAGCGACCGGTAAAGCCGAAGGTGTAAGTGACGATCGGGTAAGCCGCCAGTTCTTCAATGCTGATGCTGCTTTTGCCCGCCAAAGGATGATCGGGCTTCACCACCACCGCACGGTTCCAGTGGTAGCACGGCAGCATGATAAGATCGTCATACAGGTGCAGCGCTTCGGTGGCGATGGCGAAATCTGCGGTGCCCTTGGAGACCGCTTCGGCGATCTGCGTCGGCGAGCCCTGATGCATGTGCAGCGAGACACGCGGGTAACGCTCAATGAAGCCTTTGATCACGTTAGGCAAGGCGTAACGAGCCTGGGTATGCGTGGTGGCGACGTACAGCGAGCCTTTGTCCGGGTAGGTGTGTTCACCGGCGACGGCCTTGATGGCGTCTACCTTGGACAGCACTTCACGCGCGATGCGAATGATTTCCTGGCCGGCCGGGGTGACCTGGGTCAGGTGCTTGCCGCTGCGGGCGAAAATCTGGATGCCCAGCTCATCTTCGAGCATGCGCACCTGTTTGCTGATGCCGGGTTGAGAGGTATAGAGCCCTTCTGCCGTCGAGGAGACATTCAGGTTGTGGTTAACCACTTCCACAATGTAACGAAGCTGCTGCAATTTCATATCTTATACCATCCTAGGTTAAACACTGCGGCTTACCCGCAGCCAGGTATATCGGTGTCGCCCCGGTATGCTGAAACTCACAAGCCATAAACCCCGTGTTCTACCCTGATGGTGAAGAAAACGCCGTTGTTAATAAGCTTTAATAATAAAAAAACTTTTTATATAACCACTATACCACGATGCAGCTTCAAGTATAGATCCGCGTCACACTATGATAACGATTATTTTGCATGGGTATCAACGTGAAACGGCGGTGTCGGAGGGATAAAAACAGCAAAGGATAGATCCGTTTGCCCCTTTTCACCAATAAAAAAACCAGCCGCCAGGGCTGGTTTTTCATCTTGCGGGCAGGACATCGGCCTTACTTCTTGCCTTCGACCCACTTGCCGTCCACGTAGAACGCGGACCAACCGGTCGCCTTGCCGTCTTTTTCAGAGGAGACGTACTGCTGCTTGGTTTTACGGCTGAAACGCACCAGCGTTTTGTTGCCTTCGGCATCCGCCACCGGCGCATCGGCCAGGTAGCGCAGTTTCTCCGGCAGACGATCCTTGAAGCGAGCCAGTTCTTCCACCAGCGGCGCGCGGGTCTCGCGCGATTTAGGGAAGGTGTTGGCCGCCAGGAACACGCCGGCAGCGCCGTCACGCAGCACGAAATAGGCGTCGGACTTCTCGCACGGCAGCTCCGGCAACGGCACCGGATCTTCCTTCGGCGGCGCGACATCGCCGTTACGCAGGATCTTGCGGGTGTTTTTGCAGTTCTCGTTGGTGCAGCCCATGTACTTGCCGAAACGCCCCATTTTCAGGTGCATTTCCGAGCCGCACTTGTCGCACTCCACCACCGGGCCATCATAGCCTTTCAGACGGAACTCGCCCTCTTCGATCTCATAGCCGTCACACGCCGGGTTGTTACCGCAGACGTGCAGCTTGCGCTGGTTGTCGATCAGATAGCTGTCCATCGCCGTACCGCATTTCTGGCAGCGGCGGCGGGCGCGCAGCGCGTTGGTTTCCGCGTCGTCGCCTTCGAGGATGTTGAGCACTTCCGCTTCCGGCACCAGGTTGATGGTGGTTTTGCAACGTTCCTTCGGCGGCAGCGCGTAGCCGGAACAGCCGAGGAAGACCCCGGTGCTGGCGGTACGGATGCCCATCTTGCGGCCGCAGGTCGGGCAGTCGATGCTGGTCATCACCATCTGGTTAGGCCGCATGCCGCCTTCTTCCGGATCCTTCTCCGCCGTTTCAAGCTGCTCGCTGAAGTCGACGAAGAATTCGTCCAGCACCGCTTTCCACTCGGCCTGGTTGTTGGCGACCTCATCGAGGCCGTCTTCCATGCGCGCGGTGAAGTCATAGTTCATCAGCTCGCGGAAGTTCTCTTCCAGACGATCGGTGACGATCTCACCCATTTTCTCGGCATAGAAACGGCGGCTTTCCACCCGCACATAACCGCGATCCTGAATGGTCGAGATGATGGAGGCGTAAGTGGACGGACGGCCGATGCCGCGTTTCTCCAGCTCTTTCACCAGCGAGGCTTCGCTGTAACGCGCCGGCGGCTTGGTGAAGTGCTGGCTCGGGATCAGTTTCTGCAGATCCAGCTCGCTGCCGATTTCGACGAACGGCAACGTGCGATCTTCATCGCCTTTGCGCAGAGCCGGCATCACCTTAGTCCAGCCGTCAAAGCGCAGCGTACGGCCCTTGGCGCGCAGCTGATAATCGCCGGCTTTCACCGTCAGCGTGGTGGAATCGTATTGCGCCGGCGTCATCTGACAGGCGACGAACTGACGCCAGATCAGCTGATACAGCTTCTGCGCGTCCGCTTCCATGTCTTTGAGCTGTTCGGCGAGCACGTTCACGTCCGAAGGACGGATGGCTTCGTGCGCTTCCTGTGAATTCTCTTTGCTGCTGTACTGATTCGGCGCCTTCGGCAGGTATTTATCGCCGAAGTTGTCGCCGATGTAGCCACGCACCATGTTGAGCGCATCCTGGCTCAGGTTGGTGGAGTCGGTACGCATATAGGTGATGTGGCCGGCTTCATACAGCCGTTGTGCCATCATCATGGTTTTCTTCACGCCGAAGCTCAGGCGGGTGCTGGCGGCCTGTTGCAACGTGGAGGTAATGAAAGGCGCGCCCGGCTTGCTGCTGGTCGGTTTGTCTTCGCGATCCAGCACCGTGTAGCGGGCTTTTTCCAGCAGCTTGACCGCGGCGTGCGTCTGCTCGCGGTTGACCGGCTTGAACGGTTTGTCGTGCGCGTGAGTCACTTCCATCTGCAGCGCGGTTTCACCCTTCGCCAGCAGATCGGCATGCAGCTCCCAGTACTCTTCCGGCACGAACGCCTTGATGTCGCGTTCGCGCTCAACCACCAGACGCACCGCCACCGACTGTACGCGGCCGGCGGACAGGCCGCGGGCAATTTTTTTCCACAGCAGCGGCGAGACCATATAGCCCACCACGCGGTCCATAAACCGGCGCGCCTGCTGCGCGTTGACGCGGTCAATGTTCAACTCGCCCGGCTGTTTGAACGCCTGTTGGATCGCGTTTTTGGTGATTTCGTTAAACACCACGCGGCTAAAGCGTTTGTCATCCCCACCGATCACTTCCCGCAGGTGCCAGGCGATGGCTTCCCCTTCGCGGTCAAGGTCGGTTGCGAGATAAATGTGGTCGGCGTTTTCCGCCAACGATTTTAACTCGGCGACCACTTTTTCTTTACCCGGCAGGATTTCATAATGCGCTTTCCAGCCGTGGTAAGGGTCGACGCCCATGCGATTTACCAGCGCCGCCTTCTCATCTTTTTTAACTTTTTTCTTGGCTTTGTCTTCGGTTGAGTCAGCGCTCTTTTTGCTGGCTGAGCCACTGGTCGGCAAATCACGGATGTGACCGACGCTGGACTTCACCACGTAGTCACTTCCTAAATATTTATTAATAGTTTTGGCTTTTGCCGGGGACTCAACTATTACGAGAGCTTTACCCATATTTACCTTTACCTAATTTATTTCTTCTAAAAAGAAGTCTTTTATCTCGCCGTGCCGCGGCAATTCGTGTCTCTTTTTTTATATTGCGGCAGTCTGGCAAGAGATCAACAGATTTTTTTCTTTTGGTTGCCCAACTGCTCAACCTGAACGCAAGTTGTTGATCCTGCCTGCTATTCACCCATGCCCCAGAAGTATGGCTGCGTGATTTTTATTCATGGCGTAAACAAAACCTTCCACCCGACGCCGCAAAATCCCACACTGTACCTGATAAAAAGCGTCACGCAACCTAATTAGCACGGAAAGGCAGATTTCGCCAACCGGCCGCCGCCCATGGCCATCCAGACGGCAAATAAACCTTAGTCGGTTTGCGGATAAAAGCGAACCGGCGTTAGAATATGCGCAGCGTTTTTTGTTTGGAGTCTAATAAATGCACAAGAATACTGCACCTATCGGCCGCGAGGCCCTGCTGGCGGAAGCAAATAACATCATCCGCCAACACGAAGATTATCTGCACGGCATGATCGCCACCGACGTTGAACAAAAAAGCGGCGTTTTAGTTTTTCGCGGCGAATACTTTTTAGATGCCGATGGATTGCCCACCGCCAAAACCACCGCCGTATTTAATATGTTTAAACATTTGGCTCACCTGCTTTCGGAAAAATACCATTTGGTCGATTGAGAAAACAAAACGGGGGCGCCTGGCCCCCGTTGATTCCTGCTCTTCTCGCCTTACAACAACGGCTTTTCCCCGCGCTGCCACCAGCGCAACAGCAAACGATCGACGCTTTCCGCCGCGCTGCCGGTGAAACGATCCATCAAACGTTTACGACGCGCATAGCGCACGGCGATCACTTCGTGGTTATCCAACTCGGCGATCAACAAATCGTCGCTGGTGCCGATGGCGTCGATCAGGCCTTTCTCTTTGGCCTGGGTCCCGAACCAGTGCTCACCGGTGGCGACGCTGTCGATGTCCAGCGACGGGCGCTGCTCGTGCACGAAGCGTTTGAACAGCTCGTGCGTTTCGTTCAGATCTTCGCGGAACTTCTCGCGCCCCTGCTCGGTATTTTCACCGAACAGCGTCAGCGTACGTTTAAACTGCCCGGCGGTATGCAGCTCCACGTCGATGTCGTTCTTCTTCAGCAGGCGGTGGAAATTCGGGATCTGCGCCACCACGCCGATGGAACCGATGATGGCGAACGGCGCCGCCACGATGCGATCCGCGACGCAGGCCATCATGTAGCCGCCGCTGGCCGCCACTTTATCCACCGCCACCGTCAGGCGGATGCCGCCTTTGCGCAAGCGCTCCAGCTGCGAAGCCGCCAGGCCGTAGCCGTGCACCACCCCGCCCGGGCTTTCCAGACGCAGCAGGACTTCATCCTGCGCCGAGGCCACCGCCAGCACCGCGGAGATCTCTTCGCGCAGCGACGTCACCTCGTGCGCATCCATGCTGCCCTTGAAGTCCAACACGTACAGGCACGGCTTGGCCACTTCCACCGCGCCGGATTTGGCGCGCTGCTTCTTCAATTTGTCATCAGATTTGGTCTGCTTCTTGAACTGTTTCAGCCAAACCTTTTGCTCGGCAGTATCCATACGCGCCAGGCGCATATCGCGCTGCATTTCGCGATACTGCTCACCGAGATCGGTCAACTGCAGCTCCCCTTTCTGACGGCTCTTGCGTTGCCCCAGACTGACCGCCAGGATGGCCAACGCGGCGATGGCGAGCACCACCGTGGCGACCTTGGCCAGAAACAGGCCATAAACAGATATAAACTCCACAGATTCCGCCTTTATTTACAGGTTGTTAGTATGATTCTTTCCATTTTAGCCAACCGCAGCGCCTGCTGTCGCGGCTAAATGAAAATTCATTGCGTTCTGCACGTCACTATGGGGACGATTCAAGGCCGAACCAAGCCGCCGCCGCGCCGCTTTTGTTACAAAAGAATGTCATTTCAGCCTGCTACGCATTGAAAATGCGTACGGATTAAGGCATATAACACCCATTATTCATCAATATGATGAGACAGATTCGCTGCGCGGCCCGCAGAAGGTCGAGCTCTCGCTCCCGCCCTGGCCGCGCGTTTCACCCTTGCTCCCCACGATACGCGGGAGAACAGCCACCCAGGCGAGGATTTATCGTGCATTACCAACCCAAACAAGATCTACTCGAACAACGCATTATTTTGGTCACCGGCGCCGGAGACGGCATCGGCCGCGAAGCGGCGCTGACCTACGCTCGCTTCGGCGCCCAGTTAGTGCTGCTGGGACGCACCGAGAGCAAACTGCTGGCGGTACAACAAGAGATCGCGGCCCAGGGCGGCGCCCCGGCCCTGGTGGTCACGCTCGACTTGCTGCACGCCACGCCGGAGCAATGCCGGCAGATAGCCGACGATCTGGCGCGCCAAATTCCGCGCCTGGACGGCGTGCTGCACAACGCCGGCCTGCTGGGCGACATTGCGCCGATGGCCGACCTGTCGATAACCATGTGGCAAGAGGTGATGCAGGTTAACGTCAACGCCACCTTTATGCTGACTCAGGCGCTGCTGCCGCTGCTGCTGAAATCCCACGCCGGGTCGCTGGTGTTCACCAGTTCCAGCGTCGGGCGCACCGGCCGCGCCGACTGGGGCGCTTATGCGGTGTCGAAGTTCGCCACCGAAGGCATGATGCAGGTATTGGCCGATGAATACAAAAATCGTAATTTGCGGGTAAACTGCATCAATCCGGGCGGAACTCGCACCAAAATGCGCGCATCCGCCTTCCCACACGAAGACAAAAACAAGCTGAAAACCCCGGCTGACATCATGCCGCTGTACCTGTATCTGATGGGCGAGGACAGCCGGCGAAAAACCGGCATGAGCTTCGACGCCCAGCCGAACCGCAAACCCGGCGCGGCCGAATAATAAGGAGCGTTTCATGGCGGAAGATCGTCATCAACAGCGCCAGCAGCGCCTGAAAGAACAGGTCGATGCACGCATCGCCGCGGCGCAGGACACCCGCGGCCTGCTGCTGGTGTTTACCGGCAACGGCAAAGGCAAAACCACCGCCGCCTTCGGCACCGTCACCCGCGCGGTCGGTCACGGCATGCGCGCCGGGGTGATCCAGTTCATCAAGGGCGAGTGGCCCAATGGCGAAAAGAATCTGCTGCAGCAACATGGCGTTGAATTTCAGGTGATGGCTACCGGCTTCACCTGGGAGACGCAGAACAAGGCAGGCGACACCGCCGCCTGCCAGGCGGTGTGGCAGCACGGCAAACGCATGCTGGCCGACAGCGGCCTGGATCTGGTGCTGCTGGACGAAGTGACCTACATGTTGACCTACGGCTATCTGGAGCTGGAAGAGCTCAAAGAAGCGCTGCGGCAGCGCCCTGCGCACCAAACGGTGATACTGACCGGGCGCGGTTGCCATCGCGAGCTGCTGGAAATGGCGGATACGGTTACGGAGATGCGGCCGGTGAAACACGCGTTCGACGCGGGCATCAAGGCGCAACAGGGGATCGATTGGTAACAAAACGTTCTGGCCCCGAACGGGGCCAGAATGACGGGATTAGCTGCGTTTGCTCGGTTTGCCCGATTTACTCGGTTTGCTGCCCGGCGCACTGCGACGGCCGCTGCCGGCCACCTGCGAGTGACGCTTGACCGCGCGACGGATTTGGTTAGCCTTCACGCGGCGGCGCTCACGCTCCACCGGCATCTTGCTGACCGTTTCCGGTTTCAATTCAACCAGCTCGCGCAGGTAGTTGATCGCCGGCAGATCCAGCTCGGCCCAGCCGCCGCGCGGCAGGCCTTTCGGCAGATCGATATCGCCGTAGCGTACGCGGATCAGGCGGCTCACCTGCACGCCCACCGCTTCCCACAGGCGACGCACTTCACGGTTGCGGCCTTCGGTCAGGGTCACGTTGTACCATTGGTTGAGGCCTTCACCGCCCTGGAAGCTGATGGTGCGGAACGCGGCCGGGCCGTCTTCCAGTTGCACGCCTTTGCTCAGCTGCTTCACTTTCGCATCGTCGACCTGGCCAAACACGCGCACCGCGTACTCGCGTTCCACTTCACGGCTTGGGTGCATCAGACGGTTGGCCAGTTCGCCATCGGTGGTGAACAGCAGCAGACCAGAAGTGTTGACGTCCAGTCGCCCTACCGCCACCCAGCGCGAACCGCGCAGCTTCGGCAAGCGATCGAACACCGTCGGGCGGCCTTCAGGATCGCTGCGGGTACACAGCTCACCTTCCGGTTTGTAGTAAGCCAGCACGCGGCAGACCACCTCTTCGGACTCTTTGATCGACAGGACATGACCATCCAGACGAATTTTCATCGCCGGGGTCACTTCAACGCGATCGCCCAGCTTGGCGACCTTGCCGTCGACGCTGACGCGCCCGGCTTCAATCATGGTTTCGATTTCACGACGCGAGCCGTGCCCGGCGCGCGCTAATACTTTCTGTAACTTTTCGCTCATTGAGCAACCTCTAATGTCGCCTTCACAGGCGTCGGGGGGATAACCGCCGCGGCCAATCGCCGCAACGGTAATAATACGTTTATCAAGATCGAACCGCGCATTATACAGGCTTTCTAAGGTGTTGAAACCCACTTTATCGGCGGTGCCCCCAAGCGGCGTTCACGGCGCCAAGAAGTCCTCCACCGCCCTCAGCACCGCGTCGGGCCGTTCCAGAATGCCGAGGTGAGTGCGGGCCTCTTCTAAACGCGCCACGGAGAAAAACGGCCGCTCGGCGGCAAATGTCTGCTGTTGCCGCAGATAGTCATCGCGGCGATCCAGCGAGTAAATATGCCGGCACGGCGGCGGCGCGCTCATTCCCGCCAGGCGTTGCAGCGGCGAGCCGAACTGCCGGTAGGCCTGTTCGATGGCCACGCCGGCGGCGCGCCAGAGCCGGTCATCTTCCTGCGCCATCTCGACCTCCAGATGGCATTTGACCCGATCGTGGCGGATGCCGCCCTGCCAGAAGTCGAACAAGGCGTCGCGCGCCGCCAGCCACTGCTGCGGCTGCTGCATGCGGCTCACCGCCGCAAAGAACGCTGGCTCCGGCTGCGTCATGATCCAATCGAGAAACACCATGCCCTGCACCTGCTGCGGCAACGCCTCGGCCAACGCCACCGCCAACCAACTGGCGTGCGCCACCGACAGGGTGATCACGTTGTCCAAACGCAGCGCCGTCAGCAATTGGCGCACATCCTCCAGCAAATCGTCCGCCGTCAGCGACATCTCCGCCGCTTTTGACGACAGGCCGTGGCCACGCCAATCGATGCTGATCGTCCGATAACCGTCGGCCGCCAGCGCGATGAACGGCTCAAACACGGTTTTCGGTTCGCACCAGCCGGGCAGCAACACCAACGTGAGCGGCCCTGAGCCGATATCCTGATAATCGAGCGTCATGTTGGCACTGTGAAATGCGGTCATATTACCTCCTGCGCGTCTCTCCCCGACCCGTTCGGGAATTACCGACGGGCTAAGGGTGACAGCGCAGCAGGTCATGATCTATTGAAGTTCGTGCGGAAAAGACCCGAGCGCACCTTATGAAAAAATGCGCACTTATTGGAATGGGAATTTAATGGCGCACGCAGGGATAGGCGGCGCTCAACGCCAGCATAATCACCGACGGTGCGGAATAATGCAGTTGCTCGGGATGTTCGTTCAAGTACTGCATTACCGCGTCGGCGGCTACGCCGATGCTCATTCCGGCCTCTGGGCAGATATTGCGATTGCCCTGCATGGAATAGGTATCGAATACGCCGGCGACGTATCCCATAAACATGCCGCCATTCAGCGCTTCGGCCACGGTGGCTTCACCGCTTTTATTTTTTACGTAACCGCCGGATTCCGCCAGCAAACCGCTGCCCGAATAAAAACCCGCATTCGCCATTGAGGAAAATAATAAGGCCGCTAAAAAAGAAACCTGTTTAATCATTGCTGCGCATCCTGCCCATTATCAATTCTGAAGTCTTCAAGAATAGCGGCTTTCACGCGAAATAGCGTCGCTTCAGCCGTTTTTCAGACAATGGGCAAGGTGGCAATATTTTACATCAGCGGAAAGGCGCCGCGTCGCCGGCGCCTTCGCGCACCACTTCCGGCGAGGATTCGGTCAGATCGATAACCGTGGTCGGCTGTTGGCCGAGGAAGCCGCCGTGGATCACCAGATCGACCACCTTGCCCAAATGATCGCTGATCTCTTCCGGATCGGACTCGGCGAAATCATTGCCCGGCAGCATCAGCGTGGTGGACATCATCGGTTCGTTCAACGCCTCCAACAGCGCCAGCGCGATCGGGTTCGACGGCACGCGCAGGCCGATGGTTTTGCGCTTTTCATTCATCAGGCGGCGCGGCACTTCTTTGGTCGCTTTCAGAATGAACGTGTAGTTGCCCGGCGTATTGTTTTTGATCAGACGGAACGCCGTATTATCGACGTGAGCATAGGTCGACAACTCGGACAGATCGCGGCACATCAGGGTAAAGTTGTGGTTGCCGTCCAGCTGACGGATGCGGCAAATGCGCTCCATCGCCGCCTTCTCTTCCAGCATGCAGCCCAGCGCATAGCCGGAATCGGTGGGATAGACGATCACCCCCCCTTTGCGCAGCACCTCTACCGCCTGGTTGATCAGGCGCGGCTGCGGGTTGTCCGGGTGAATATAAAAAAGCTGACTCATGACTTGCTCCTAAAATAATGCCCGCGCGCGTTGCCACGCGCGTAAAATCAGACCGCCTGGCCCGGCTGCGGCCAATCGCGCCACACCGGCTCGACGCCGCCCGGCAGCCACAGCTTGCGCCCCAGTTCGATCCACGAGCAAGGTTGATGGAAATCAGAGCCTTGCGAGGCCAACAGGCGGTAGTCTTGCGCGTATTTCGCCAGCTGAGTGCGCTCATGCGGCGCCTGCTGACACTGCGCCACTTCCATGGCGTCGCCGCCGTGTTCGGCGAAATGCGCCAGCAAGCGTTTCAGCCATTTCGCGGTCAAATCGTAACGGCCCGGGTGCGCCATCACCGCCTGGCCGCCCGATTGATGAATCGCATCAATGGCTTGTTCTATTGTACACCACTGCGGCGGTACATAGCCGGTTTTCCCCTTGGCCAGGTATTTCTTGAACACCTGAGCCATATTGTCCGCCACACCGATCTCCACCAGGTAACGGGCGAAATGGCCGCGGGTCACCGCGCCGGCTCCGGCCAGGCGCTGGGCGCCGGCATAGGCGTCGGGAATACGCGCCTTGCCCAGCCGCACGCCGATCTCCTGCGCCCGCCGGTTGCGGCGTTCGGTTTGTTCCGCCAACAGCGCCACCAGCGCCGGATGCGCGACGTCCATACCCAACCCAACAATATGGATTTCATGATTTTCCCACAGCGTCGAGATTTCCACTCCATTGACCAACCGCAACGGCAACACCTGCTCCGCGATGGCGGCGGCGGCCTCGGCCAGCCCGGCGGTCGTGTCGTGATCGGTGATCGCCAACACCCCCACGCGCATCTCTACCGCCCGCTGCACCAGCTGCGTCGGCGTCAGGTAGCCGTCGGAGGCGGTCGTATGGCTGTGGAGATCGTACAGGGTAAAAGCGGTGGATTGAGGGTTACTGTCTGTCAAAACGGCTATCCGGCAATGGCTTGGTTTTCTATCATACCTGCGATCGGCGGCCGGACGGAAATCTATTCTGCCCCGGCTGGGCGCGCGGGCGGGATGATGAACAGAATTCATGCTGACCGCTAAAACATTGTACAAAAAGGGGGTTGACTTTGCCCTCGCGAACCAGTTAACTAGTACACAAGTTCACGGCAGTGGCCGTGTCGGATGAGAGTTAACAAAGAGAGTCTGCAAATGAACACATACATTTCTCTTCACGGTTGGTGGCGTACCTCCCTCTTGCGGGCGGTGTAATCGCGCATAGCTGTCATCTGACAATGCAGATTTCCTGAGCCCGCACCTGATGCGGGCTTTTTTATGGACAGAATTCACTGGAACCACCGATGATGAACATCAAACCACAATTGACATTACTGAAGGCGCAGGCCAGTTACCGGGGCGATCCCACCACCCTTTTCCACCAGCTGTGCGGCGCCCGGCCGGCCACCCTGCTGCTGGAGTCGGCGGAAATCAACAGTAAACAGAATCTGCAGAGCCTGCTGGTGATCGACAGCGCGCTGCGCATCACCGCGCTGGGTCACACCGTCAGCGTGCAGGCGCTCACCGCCAATGGCGCGGCGCTGCTGCCGCTGCTGGACGAAGCGCTGCCGCCCGAGGTCAGCATTCAGGCGCGCCCAAACGGCCGCGAGCTGACCTTCCCGGCGATCGACGAGGTGCAGGACGAAGACGCGCGCCTGCGCTCCCTGTCGGTATTCGACGCGCTGCGCACGCTGCTGACCCTGGTCGACTCCCCGGCGGACGAGCGTGAAGCCGTGATGCTGGGCGGCCTGTTCGCCTACGATCTGGTCGCCGGTTTCGAAAACCTGCCGACGCTGCGCCAGGATCAACGTTGCCCGGACTTCTGCTTCTATCTGGCGGAAACCCTGCTGGTGCTGGATCATCAACGCGGTTCCGCCCGATTGCAGGCCAGCGTCTTCAGCGAGCAAGCGAGTGAAATACAACGCCTGCAGCAGCGTCTGGCGCAATTGCAGACCGAATTGAAACAAACCCCGCAGCCAATCCCGCACCAAAAGCTGGAAAACATGCAGCTGAGCTGCAACCAGAGCGACGAAGAGTACGGCGCGGTGGTCAGCGGGCTGCAGGAAGCGATCCGTCACGGCGAGATTTTCCAGGTGGTGCCGTCGCGCCGCTTCTCCCTGCCGTGCCCGGCGCCGCTGGCGGCCTACCAGACGTTAAAAGACAACAACCCCAGCCCGTACATGTTCTTCATGCAAGATGACGAGTTCACCCTGTTCGGCGCTTCGCCGGAGAGCGCGCTGAAATACGACGCGGGCAATCGCCAGATCGAAATCTACCCGATCGCCGGCACCCGCCCGCGCGGCCGCCGAGCCGATGGTTCACTGGATCTGGATCTCGACAGCCGCATCGAGCTGGAAATGCGCACCGACCACAAAGAGCTGGCCGAGCACCTGATGCTGGTCGATCTGGCGCGCAACGATCTGGCGCGCATCTGCCAGGCCGGCAGCCGCTACGTGGCCGACCTGACCAAAGTGGATCGCTATTCGTTCGTCATGCACCTGGTTTCCCGCGTGGTGGGCACCCTGCGCGCCGATCTCGACGTGCTGCATGCCTACCAGGCCTGCATGAATATGGGCACCCTGAGCGGCGCGCCCAAAGTGCGGGCGATGCAGCTGATCGCCGCCTCCGAAGGCACGCGCCGCGGCAGCTACGGCGGCGCGGTAGGCTACTTTACCGCCACCGGCGATCTGGATACCTGCATCGTCATTCGCTCAGCCTACGTCGAAGACGGCATCGCCACCGTGCAGGCCGGCGCCGGCGTCGTGCTGGACTCCATCCCGCAGGCGGAAGCCGACGAAACCCGTAATAAAGCCCGTGCCGTGCTGCGCGCCATCGCCACTGCGCACCATGCCAAGGAGGTGTTCTGATGGCCGATATCCTGCTGCTCGACAACGTCGACTCCTTTACCTACAACCTGGTCGATCAGCTGCGCGCCAGCGGCCACCAGGTGGTGATTTACCGTAACCAGATCGCCGCCGAGGTGATCATCGAGCGTCTGGCGCAGATGGAACAGCCGGTGCTGATGCTGTCGCCGGGCCCCGGCGCCCCTTCCGAAGCGGGCTGCATGCCGGAACTGCTGCAACGCCTGCGCGGCCGGCTGCCGATCATCGGCATCTGCCTCGGCCACCAGGCGATCGTCGAAGCCTATGGCGGCCAGGTCGGCCAGGCGGGGGAAATCCTGCACGGCAAAGCCTCGGCGATCGTTCACGACGGTGAAGGCATGTTCGCCGGCATGGCCAACCCGCTGCCGGTGGCGCGTTACCACTCGCTGGTCGGCAGCAACATCCCGGCCGATCTGACCGTCAACGCCCGGTTCGGCGAGATGGTGATGGCGGTACGCGACGATCGCCGCCGCGTATGCGGCTTCCAGTTCCACCCGGAATCGATTCTGACCACCCATGGCGCGCGCCTGCTTGAGCAGACCCTGGCCTGGGCGCTGGCGAAGTCATAAAAGGAACACGACGATGCAACCTATCCTTGAGAAACTGTACCGCGCTGAATCGATGAGCCAGCAGGAAAGCCAGCAGCTGTTCAGCGCCATCGTGCGCGGCGAACTGGAGCCGAGCCAACTGGCGGCGGCGTTGATCAGCATGAAAGTCCGCGGCGAGCGCCCGGAAGAGATCGCCGGCGCCGCCAAAGCGCTGCTGGAAGATGCTCAACCGTTCCCGCGCCCTGACTATCTGTTTGCCGATATCGTCGGCACCGGCGGCGACGGCACCAACAGCATCAATATTTCCACCGCCAGCGCCTTTGTGGCGGCGGCGTGCGGCGCGAAAATCGCCAAACACGGCAACCGCAGCGTCTCCAGCCGCTCCGGCTCTTCGGATCTGTTGGCGGCATTCGGCATCCGCTTGGATCTGCCGGCGGAAGAGGCGCGCAAGGCGTTGGACGATCTTGGCGTGTGCTTCCTGTTTGCGCCGCAGTACCACACCGGCTTCCGTCACGCCATGCCGGTACGCCAGCAGTTGAAGACCCGCACGCTGTTCAACGTGCTGGGCCCGCTGATCAACCCGGCGCGTCCGCCGCTGGCGCTGATCGGCGTTTACAGCCCGGAACTGGTGCTGCCGATCGCCGAAACCCTGCGCGTGTTGGGCTATCAGCGCGCGGCGGTGGTTCACGGCGGCGGCATGGACGAGGTGGCGATCCACGCCCCGACGCACGTGGCGGAGTTGAACAACGGCGAAATCTGCAGTTATCAGCTTACCCCGCAGTCCTTCGGATTGGAAACCTATCCGCTGGAGGCCTTGCTGGGCGGCACGCCGGAAGAAAACCGTGACATTTTGGCGCGGCTGTTACAAGGTAAAGGCGAGCCGGCGCACGCTGCGGCGGTCGCGGCCAACGTCGCGTTGCTTCTGAAGTTATTCGGACATGAAGACCTGCGCCAAAATGCGCGGCAGGCACTGGATATGATCAACAGCGGGCAGGCCTATGAGCGTGTCATCGCACTGGCGGCAAGAGGATAAATGATGCAGGAAACCGTGCTACACAAGATTGTCCGCGACAAAGCGCAATGGATCGCGGCGCGACAACAGCAACAGCCCCTGGCCGGCTTTCAGAATGACATCGTACCGAGCGAACGCAGCTTCTACCACGCGCTGCAGGGCACCCGTACGGCTTTCATTCTCGAATGCAAGAAGGCCTCGCCTTCCAAGGGGCTGATTCGCGAGAACTTTAATCCGGTGGAGATCGCCACGGTCTATAAAGATTTCGCCTCGGCGATCTCGGTGCTGACCGACGAGAAATACTTCCAGGGCAGCTTTGATTTCCTGCCGCTGGTGAGCAAAACCGTCAGCCAACCGGTGTTGTGCAAAGACTTTATCATCGACCCGTATCAGATTTACCTGGCGCGCTACTATCAGGCCGACGCTATCCTGCTGATGCTGTCGGTGTTGACCGACGAACAGTACCGCCAGCTGGCGGCGGTGGCCCACAGCCTCAATATGGGCGTGCTGACCGAAGTGATCAGTGAAGAAGAGCTGCAGCGGGCGATCGCGCTGGAAGCCCGCGTGGTCGGCATCAATAACCGCGATCTGCGCGATCTGAGCATCGATCTGGACCGCACCCGGCAGTTGGCGCCGCGCGTGCCGCATGGGGTGACGGTGATCAGCGAGTCGGGCATCAACAATTACGGGCAGATCCGCGAGCTCAGCCACTACGCCAACGGTTTCCTGATCGGCAGCGCGCTGATGTCGGAACCCGATCTGCGCGCCGCCGTGCGCCGTGTGATCCTGGGCGACAATAAAGTGTGCGGCCTGACTCGCCCGCAGGACGCCGCCGCCGCGTATCAAGCCGGCGCCATCTACGGCGGATTGATTTTCGTCGGCCGCTCGCCGCGCTATGTGGATATCGTCCGCGCCCGCGAAGTCATTTCCGGCGCGCCGCTGAAGTACGTCGGCGTCTTCTGCGACGCCCAGCTTGATACCGTGGCGCTGACCGTAGAGCGCCTCGGTCTGCAGGCGGTGCAACTGCACGGCGCGGAGGACCAGGCCTATATCAGCGCCCTGCGCGCCCGCTTGCCGGCCGATTGCCGCATCTGGAAAGCGCTGAGCGTGAAAGAACGGGTACCGGCGCGCGATCTGCAGCATGTCGATCGCTATCTGCTGGACAACGGCGCAGGCGGCACCGGCCAACGCTTCGACTGGTCGGTATTGCAAGGCGAAGATCTGACCAACGTTATGCTGGCGGGCGGTCTGCGCGCCGACAACTGCGTCGAAGCGGCCAAGCTCGGCTGCGCCGGGCTGGACTTCAATTCCGGCGTGGAAAGCGAACCGGGCATCAAGGATCCCGCGCGCCTGGCCTCGGTCTTCCAAACCCTGCGCGCTTACTGAATACGGCTCTATATTAATAACGGATAATGACGGGAACTCTCATGACGCTGCTTAACCCCTACTTCGGCGAATTTGGTGGTCAATACGTACCGCAAATTCTGATGCCGGCCCTGAAACAACTCGAAGAAGCCTTTGTCAGCGCTCAGCGCGATCCGGCGTTTCAGGCGGAATTCATCGATCTGTTGAAGAACTACGCGGGCCGCCCTACGGCGCTGACGCTGTGCAAAAATCTCACCGCCGGCAGCAACACCAAGCTCTATCTGAAGCGGGAAGATCTGCTGCACGGCGGCGCGCACAAGACCAACCAGGTGCTGGGCCAGGCCCTGCTGGCCAAGCGCATGGGCAAAACCGAGATCATCGCGGAAACCGGCGCCGGCCAACACGGCGTCGCTTCGGCGCTGGCCTGCGCGCTGCTCGGCCTGAAATGCCGTATCTATATGGGCGCCAAAGACGTTGAGCGCCAGTCGCCGAACGTGTTCCGCATGCGGCTGATGGGCGCGGAAGTGATCCCGGTGCACAGCGGCTCCGCCACCCTGAAAGACGCCTGCAACGAAGCGTTGCGCGACTGGTCCGGCAGCTATGAAACCGCGCACTATATGCTCGGCACCGCGGCCGGCCCGCACCCGTACCCCACCATCGTGCGTGAATTCCAGCGCATGATTGGCGAAGAGACCAAAGCGCAGGTGCTGGAGCGCGAAGGCCGCCTGCCGGATGCGGTCATCGCCTGCGTCGGCGGCGGCTCCAACGCCATCGGCATGTTCGCCGATTTTATCGATGACGCCGACGTTGGGCTGATCGGCGTGGAACCCGCCGGTCTGGGCATCGAAACCGGTCAGCACGGCGCGCCGCTCAAGCATGGCCACGTCGGCATCTATTTCGGCATGAAGGCGCCGATGATGCAGACCGCCGAAGGCCAGATTGAAGAATCCTATTCAATCTCCGCCGGGCTGGACTTCCCGTCCGTCGGGCCGCAACACGCCTACCTGAACAGCACCGGTCGCGCCGAATACGTGTCGATCACCGACGACGAAGCGCTGGAGGCGTTCAAAGCGCTGTCGCGCCATGAAGGCATCATCCCGGCGCTGGAATCCTCACACGCCCTGGCGCACGCGCTGAAAATGATCCGTGAAACGCCGCAAAAAGAGCAAATCCTGGTGGTCAACCTGTCCGGCCGCGGCGACAAAGACATATTTACCGTTCACGACATTTTGAAAGCACGGGGAGAAATCTGATGGAACGTTATCAGCAACTGTTCACGCGTCTGGAAAGCAGCAAGGAAGGCGCCTTCGTCCCGTTCGTGACGCTGGGCGATCCTAATCCGGCGCTGTCGCTGCAGATTATCGACACCCTGATCGAAGCCGGCGCGGACGCGCTGGAGCTGGGTATCCCCTTCTCCGATCCGTTGGCGGATGGCCCAACCATCCAGAGCGCGACGCTGCGTGCCTTCGCCGCCGGCGTTACGCCGACCCAGTGTTTCGAGCTGCTGGCGGCCATTCGTCAGAAGCACCCGACCATTCCCATCGGCCTGCTGATGTACGCCAATTTGGTGTTCCATAAAGGCATCGATGCTTTTTACCAACGCTGTGCGGAAGTGGGCGTGGATTCGGTGTTGGTCGCCGACGTGCCGTTTGAAGAATCGGCGCCGTTCCGCGCCGCGGCCGTGCGCCACGGTATCGCGCCCATCTTCATTTGCCCGCCGAACGCCGATGACGATCTGCTGCGTGAAATCGCGTCGCACGGTCGCGGCTACACCTATCTGCTGTCGCGTTCCGGCGTCACCGGCACCGAAAGCCGGGCGCAGTTGCCGCTGCATCACCTGGTGAACAAGCTGCGCGAGTATCACGCCGCGCCGCCGCTGCAGGGCTTCGGCATCTCCGAGCCCGAGCAGGTGAAGGCTGCGCTGCAGGCCGGCGCCGCCGGCGCCATCTCCGGATCGGCAATCGTCAAAATCATCGAACGGCACCATGCCAACCCGGCGGAAATGCTGACCAAGCTGGCGGCCTTCGTCAGCGCGATGAAGCACGCGACCCGCGCGTGATCCCCTTCGGCGAGCGCCTTGCCGGCGCTCGCTTTAACAGCTTGTTTCCCCTCAAAGTTTGTTCTATTTATTTACAGCAAAAATTTGAACAAACCCGCGTCTTGTCTCACAATAAACATTGTTCGCTATGCATTTCTTCATTTGATTTGGGGAATGCGTTCGCTGCGGCGAAAAAACCGCATCGAATTTCAACCATAACATTGCATGGAGAGTAATTTATGAAGCTGTTTAAAACCCTTTCGGCCTTGTGCATGGCAGCCGTTGTGGCGGTCGCGGTGAGCGCTTGCGCACCGACGGCGAAATCGGAGGGAACAGGCGGTTATATCGATGACACCGTGGTCACCACCAAAGTGAAATCGGCGCTGCTGGCGGATAAAAACATCAAGTCGCGCGAAATCAGCGTGGAAACCTTTAAAGGACGCGTGCAGTTGAGCGGCTTCGTGACGTCAAGCGATGACGCCAATCGTGCGGTGCAGGTCACACGCGGCGTGGCCGGCGTGAAATCTGTTGAGAACGTCATGCAGGTTAAATAATACCGACACAGGGAGGCGCAATGCCTCCCTGTTTGCGGCCTTCATCAGAAGCGATAACCCGCCCCAAACATAAACACCCACGGATCCAATCGCGTATCGAAGCTGTGGTGCCCACCGTTCGCGTCGTTGAAACGCGTTTTGGTTTCGATGTTCATCCACCACACCGACATGTTCAGCATCCAGTGCTCATCCAGGTTGTAATCCAGACCGGCCTGTGCCGCCACGCCCCAGGAGTCTTTCAGATCGAGGTTGCTCAACCCGGCGCTTTTGCCGTAGTCGTTGAACTTCTCGTCGAAGAAAGTGGTGTAGTTAACGCCGACGCCCAGATAAGGACGCAGTTTGTCCTGCTTGTCGCCGAAGTAGTATTGCGCCATCAGCGTAGGCGGCAGTTGATGAACGGTCGCCAGATCGGTGCCGCCCAGGGTAACCTTGTGGCGGAACGGTGTCGCGGCCAACAACTCAACGCCGATGTTGTCCGTCACCATATAACCGAAGGTCAAACCGAGCTGAGTATTGTTTTTCGCATCCAGCGATCCCAAACCCAATACGTTGTCCGAGCCCGCATTTGGACGCACCGTCGCGGTGCCCGCACGGAACAGGAAATCACCGGCCTGATGCGCACTTGCCAACATAGGCGCCATCATCGTCGCCAATACCACCAGAGTTGTCTTTTTCATTATCCATTCCATTTGTGTGGTTAATCTCTCGAGGGGGAATATACCTACTTTCGGGTATTTGTGATCCCATCGAGATCACATCTTATGTGTAAAATTTTAAAATCCCACCAAAAACAAGGTTACCTAACCGCTTAATAAATCAAGGATTGATCTGCATCAAAAAAACGATTTTGTTGCAAATTATCTACATGTTCAAATTTCAGTTGCGGAAAAAAATACGGCTGAGGTAATTTCATCTTCCGTGTTGGTTTTGGTTGGTGCCGTGAGGAGTCGGCGGGCAATCAAGATGAGCGAAATCCTTAATCCCTGTGTCAGCTGCGGCGCATGCTGCGGTTATTTTCGAGTGTCATTCTATTGGGCCGAAGCCGAAGACGGCGGCGGCACCGTTCCCCTTTCCCTGACGGAGCCTCTGACCCCGTTCCTGCGCTGCATGCAGGGGACCAACAGCAAGTCTCCGCGCTGCACCGCGCTGGACGGCGAGATTGGCAAAGCCGTGTCGTGCTCGATTTATCTTAATCGGCCAAGCCCGTGCAGAGAGTTCGATCAGTCCGGTGAAAACGGCCTGCGCAACGAAGCCTGCGATCGCGCTCGCGAACGCTACGGCCTGCCCCCCTTGCCGGTGCCCTTGCCGCTGTCGTTGCCTGAGACGACGATCGTTGAAGAAATAGACGTAGTGCAATTCGCGGGGTGCCACAGCGGCGTGGAACAGGGTACAATCACCCACTGATTTATCTCTGTTTTCTCGACGCCAAGGAGTCTGCATGCCTATCACGGCCAACGCTTTGTACCGTGACAGTTTTAACTTTTTACGCAATCAACTGGCCAGCATCCTGATGCTGGCGCTGTTGACGGCGTTTATCTCGGTGCTGCTGAACCAAGCTTTCAGCCCCGATGCCGAACAGTTGGCGACGCTGGCCGCCTCCACCAGCGATTTTGCGTCGTCGACCGGCATGGGCATTCAGGACGTGATCCAGCAGATGACGCCGGAACAGCAGATGGTGTTGCTGAAAGTGTCGGCCGCCGCCACGTTCTCCGCGCTGGTCGGCAACGTGCTGCTGGTCGGTGGGATGCTGACGTTGATCCGTCTGGTGTCTCAGGGGCAACGCACCAGCGCCCTGCGCGCGCTCGGCGCCTCGGCGCCCGATCTGCCGCGCCTGCTGCTGCTGCTGTTTATCTGCACCTTGCTGATCCAGCTCGGCCTGACGCTGTTCGTGGTGCCGGGCGTGATCATGGCTATCGCCTTCGCGTTGGCGCCAGTGATCGCCTCCGTCGACAAGAAAGGCGTCTTCGCTTCGCTCAAGCTGAGCAGCAAATTGGCCTTCGCCAATGCGCGCGTGATTGTGCCGGCGATGATGCTGTGGTTGGCGGCCAAGCTACTGGTGCTGTTTTTAGTGAGCCATCTGTCAGTGCTGACGCCGAACGTGGCCAGCGTCGTGCTGACCGCGTTAAGCAACCTGGTCTCCGCCCTGCTGCTGATCTATCTGTTCCGTTTGTATATGCTGCTGCGCGGCTGACGCCGGCGCAACAAATGCCCAGGGGCACGCTTCGGCGCGCCCCTTTTTGTTTACCCCACCGTGGCGGCTTCCGCCTGTTCCTTACTCTGAATCAGCTTCAGCGCCAGATAGAGATCCGGCACCAAAATCAGCTCCTTGTCCCGCCCCAACCGATTGATGCGGAACCAGCGCGTCAGTTCAGTGCGGCGCCCGGCCAGCACCAGTTTGACGTTACGCTGCAACAGATCGCGTTTCAGTTCGTCGATGGCCGCCAGCACGCTGATATCGGCATGGGTAAAGCTGGCCACCGCGTCCACCACCACCCAGCGCGGCTGGAATGGCGTACTGTCGACCAAATTGAGAATGCGGCGTTTGAAGTAGGCCACGTTGAAGTAGGTCAGCGGCGAATTGAAGCGATACATCATGACGCCGGGCACCGCCTTCACCCCATTGTTGTTGCCCATGGAATGGATCATGCCTTCGTCGTTAACGCCCAGCAGCTGTTCCGTCGGCCGAAAGACGGTGTGCAGAAACTGCATCAGCCCCAGCAACACCGCCAGCCCGATGCCGCTGATCACCCCGACCAACAAGACGCTGAGGAAGGTAAATATCGCCAGGCGAAAAGCCTGCGCGTTGCGGCGGCGCAAGATCCAGATGCCGCGAAAATCCAGCAGCGACCAGGCCGCATACATCAGCACCACGCCCAATCCCGCCACCGGAATAAACTGCAGCGGCGCCATCAGGAACAGCAAGACGAAAGCGATCACCGCGGCGGCGATGATCGACACAAGCTGGCTCTTGCCGCCGTTGGCGTCATTCACCGCGGTGCGCGAATCCGCCCCGCTGATGGCGAAGCCTTGCGACAATGCGGAGACGATATTCACCATCCCCAGCGCGCGAAACTCAGCGTCAGCGTTGACCTCATAGCCGTTTTTGGCCGCGAAACTGCGGGCGGTCAGCATCATGCTGACAAAGCTCACGACCGCCAGGTTGAGCGCCGGGATCACCATGTCGCGCAGCAGCCCGGGCTGAAAGTCCGGCCACTGGACGATCGGCAACACGCCGCTGAAACCGCCCACCGTCACCACGCCATACTGCTGCAATCCGCCCGCCCAGGTGACGAACGCCGCCAGCACGATGGCGAACAGCGGCGCCGGCCAGTTAGGCCGCCATTTTTTAAATCCGAGCAGCGTCACCAGCGTCAGCAAGGACACCGCCATCGTCAGCCAGTCGCTGTGCAACAGGTTGGCCGGCAGCGCGTAGATGCGCTCGATCAGCTGCGCCGGGCGCACCGTGAACCCCAACACCTTGCCGATCTGATCGACGATGATGGTCAGCGCCACCCCGTTAAGCAGCCCGCTGAGGATCGGCCGCGACAGCAGATCCGCCAGCGCCCCCAGCTTGAACCGGCTGGCCAACAGGCACCAGCCGCCCATCATCGCGGTCATCATGATGGTCAACTGCCAATGGCGTTCCATATTGCCCGCCGCCAGCGGCGTCACCACCGCGGCGATCACCGCACAGGTGGCGGCATCGGGCCCGACGATCAGCTGGCGTGACGAACCGAACAGCGCATAGGCCACCATCGGCAAGATACAGGAATAAAGCCCCACCACCGGGCTAACCCCGGCCAGTTCGGCATAGGCGATGGCCACCGGCAAGGCGACGGCGGCGACGGAAAGACCGGCGCGCATATCCGGTTTGAGCCAACTGCGTTGATAGCCCAATAAATGCGTCAAACCAGGCGTCAGGGCCTGGAGAGATTTCCACTGCATGCTGTTTTCCGCGGTAAATTATCTGGTTATTATGGCACTTACTATGCGATCTGCGGCCAGCGCTGGCAATGCGCCCGTGCTTTCTTGCGTAAGTTTATGCAAATTCCTGCTTTCGCGGCAGAAATCCGCCGGCCAAACGCCGATAATCGGCAGCGCCCGGCGGTACACAGAACTCGCCGAATCCGGTATAGTCGGCCGATGAACAGATGATGGATTGATTTATGAAGCAGTTTCTTGATTTCCTCCCGTTAATTGTCTTTTTCGCTTTTTACAAGCTGTACGACATTTACGTCGCTTCCGGCGCATTGATCGTCGCCACCGCGCTGGCGCTGGTGTTCACCTGGGTGAAATACCGCAAGGTCGAGAAGATGACGCTGATCACCTTCCTGATGGTGCTGGTGTTCGGCACCCTGACGCTGGTGTTCCACAACGATTTATTCATCAAGTGGAAAGTGACGGTGATTTACGCGCTGTTCGCGCTGGCGCTGCTGATCAGCCAGTGGGTGCTCAAAAAGCCGCTGGTTCAGCGCATGCTGGGCAAAGAGCTGACGCTGCCGGACAAAGTGTGGAGCAACCTCAACCTGGCCTGGGCCCTCTTCTTCCTGGCCTGCGGCCTGGCGAACATCTATGTCGCCTTCTGGCTGCCGCAAAGCGTCTGGGTCAATTTCAAAGTCTTTGGCCTGACGGTGCTGACGCTGGTATTCACCCTGCTCAGCGGCATCTATATTTACCGGCACATGCCGGCAGAACAGAAAAAATAGTTACAAATACCGGCACGTACCGGCAGAAGAAACAAAATAGTTACAAAATTGTTAATGCCTGCGGCATTTGCCGCGGGCAGTATGATGTTATCCCTTCCTTTTAAAAGCAGACTGCTATGACACAACAACGACCTTTACCCAGCGGCGAGCTGGTGCTACGCACGCTGGCGATGCCGGCCGATACCAATGCCAACGGCGATATTTTCGGCGGCTGGCTGATGTCGCAAATGGACATCGGCGGCGCCATCCAGGCAAAAGAGATCGCCGAGGGGCGCGTAGTGACGGTACGCGTAGACGGCATGACCTTCCTGAAACCGGTGGCGGTAGGCGACGTGGTTTGCTGCTATGCGCACTGCATCCGCACCGGGCGCAGCTCGATCACCATCAATATCGAAGTGTGGGTAAAGAAAGTCTCCTCCGCCCCAATCGGCCAACGCTACCGGGCGACCGAAGCGGTGTTCACCTACGTGGCGGTCGATGCGGAAGGCAACTCGCGCGCGCTGCCTGAGGGTAAAATGAATTTCCGCGTCGGCTTCGAAGAGTAAGCCTGCGGCTGCGCCGCAAATGCAAAAAGGGTCGCCGAGGCGACCCTTTTTTCTTGGCGCAAACCGAAATCAGTTCATTTCGGTGGTGCCGTTCAGCTTGAAACGAATATTGACGATAAGATCCTTCGCTTCTTTGGCTTGATACCGCCATTTGCGCAGCGCCTGTTTCACTTCACGCTCGAACATGTTGCGCGGCTCAGCCGACAAGATGCGCACGTTGGTCACGCGGCCATCGCTGTCGACGTCGAACTGCACCCGCACGTTGCCTTCGATCTGCAAGGCTCTGGCGCGCGGCGGATAAATCGGTTCCGCACGGCTGATCGGTTTTGGCCCGACCTCGCGCGAGTTGCCCTGTACCGGCGCGGCGGGCGCTTGTTTCACCGGCGCTTTATCGATCGGTTTGGCCAGCGAGTCGTTATTGAACGGCGAAGGCTCGCGCGGCTCGACCTTCTTCGGCTCCGGTTTCACCGGTTTTTCTACCTTCGGCTTTGGCTTGGGCTTCGGTTTCGGCTTGACCGGCTCCGGTTTCACAATCGCCTTCGGCGGCGGCTCCACAATAGGTTCTGGTTCAGGTTCCGGCTCAGGTTCCACCTGCGGCGGCTCCGGTTCTGCCGGAGCAGGCGGCGGCGGTTCAGCCATCGCGGCGGTGTTGACCATCATGACGCTGATCGGCGCCTCTTCAGGCTTTGGCAGCTCAACCACTTCTTTTACCGAAGCGTAAAGCAGTCCCGCCACCAGGGCGCTGTGCAGGCCTACGGACAAGACGAAAGGCACGGATATACGGCGATTAAGGAACATCTTTTTTAGCGGCATAATGATTCTGTTTCCTCTGGTTCGCCAAGTTTAAATGCAAATAGCAATCATATTCAATAACGAAAGGCAAACTATCGCTTTAATCGTCAGTCTCCGCGGCGAAAACCAGCAAACTCATAAGGATATTAACCTGAACGTTGCTTTTTTACCGCCGAATCAACACGCTTCGTTAACGTTCAGACGGCGCTAAAAAATAAAAAACCCGCCGTAGCGGGTGGATTGCGGTAATTAAGCGTTATTCTTCATCACCATAGTAGAGCACGCCCAGTTTGATCAGCGGCCGCCCTTGCGCTTTGCGGTGCAGGTTGGTGTCGCGCAGCGAATAGACGCAGCCGCAGTATTCCTGCTGATAGAAGCGTTCGCGCTTGCTGATCTCTATCATGCGGGCCGCGCCGCCCTTCTTGCGCCAGTTGTAATCCCAATACACCAGATCGGGATACTTTTCCGCCGCCCGAATGCCGCAGTCGGTAATCTGCTGCATGTTCTTCCAGCGCGAGATGCCGAGCGAGCTGGAGATGGTGTCGTAACCGTGCTCATGCGCATACAGCGCCGTGCGCTCAAAACGCATGTCGAAGCACATGGTGCAGCGAATGCCGCGCTCCGGCTCATGTTCCATGCCCTTGGCGCGTTCGAACCAGTTGTCGGTGTCATAATCGGCATCGATGATCGGCACCCCGTGCTTTTCGGCGAAACGGATGTTCTCTTCCTTACGCAGCAAATACTCTTTTTGCGGGTGAATGTTGGGGTTATAGAAGAAAATAGCGTACTCGATGCCGGACGCCTGGATCGCTTCCATCACCTCGCCGGAACAGGGCGCACAGCAAGAATGCAGCAGCAGTTTGCTTTTGCCCGCAGGCAAATCGAGTTTTTCCCTTACCAGTTCCGTCATGTCCTCACCTCAATGGCATATCTGTTTAAGCGCGCCGCACTATACGAATAAAAAGTAGCGGCTTCAAGGCATAAGCGCCAATCCCCCCCATAAATTCACCGCGCGCCGTTCCCCTGCCGCGCCTTTTGCGCTACCTTGGTAGCACCGTTTTATAGCCATGATTTTACAGGTGAAATATGCTTTATCTGATCTACGCGCAAGACGTTCCCCACTCACTGGAAAACCGTCTGGCGGTGCGCCCGGCACATCTGGCGCGCCTGCAGGCGCTGCGTGACGCCGGCCGTCTGGTGGTCGCCGGCCCCAACCCGGCCATCGACAGCAACGATCCCGGCGCCGCCGGCTTCACCGGTTCAACGGTGATCGCCGAGTTCGCCTCACTGGCGGAAGCCCAGGCCTGGGCGCAGCAGGATCCGTACGTCGCCGCCGGCGTCTACGCCGACGTGACGGTGAAGCCGTTCAAGCAGGTGTTCTGATCTCCAGCCCTCCGAATACCGGGAACGCCCCGCTATACGGCGTTTCCGGCGCTAGCCACACCTCAGCGTCACCGTCGCGCTCGGTTCGTCTTCCCCGCGCGGTCGATATTCATGTTCCGCCCCGGAAATACTCACCGATAACGCTTTCCAGCATCGCCACCGCCGATTGACCGGCGGCAGCGGCAGAGCGCAGCAGCTGCACTTCGTGCGGAGCGACCGACGGCAATTCGTCGAGGATCCGCATCGCCGCCGTCACGCGTGCGCGGTCGAGCAGCGTGACGGCCAATCCTGCCTCGACGGCGGCAGCCACCACGCTGGCCGAAGGGCTGCTCACAACCACTCGCCAATGCCTTCCCGCCCCGCTCAATGCATCGATCATAGCCTCTCGGTAAGGGCAATCGGCGGCATGCAACGCCAATGGTATCGGTTGGGCCATATCCAGCGCCAACCGGCGGCCGCCAACCCAAACCGGCGCAGTCACCGCAAGCGGCATCTGGCGCAGTCCCCCCATCGGCAGCACCGCCAACGCCAGCTGTAGCCGGTTGCGTCCGATCTGTTCAACCAACGCCTGGCTGGCGGCCGTAGAAACCTCCAGCATCACCGCAGGAAAACGGGTGGCAAACGCCGGCAGCACATCGCGCATGACATGTGATGCGTATTCATCAGGCACTCCCAGCTTGATGTGCCCACTCAGCGGTGCGCCCTGCAGCTCACGCAGAATATCGTCGTGGGCATTCAACAGCCCGAGCGTCGAGGCCAGCAGTTTGTCGCCTAAGGGCGTCAACACGACGGACTGATTGTCGCGCTCCAGCAAGCGGCCGCCCACGACCTGTTCCAGACGCTGAATATGAACGCTCACCGCGGCTGGGCTGCGATGAACAAAGGCCGCCGCCGCACGAAATTGCCCCAAACAGGCGATAGCGTGAAAAGTGCGCAAAAGATTAATGTCCAGGGTTGGCCGCATGGTTTAACTCCATTAAACAACTGAACGAAAATTATTCGATTTATTAAATTATAGCGGCTCACTACCCTTGGGGAAAAAGGAGAAGATCACCATGCCCCTGTCAGAATTTCGTCCACCTTCCTGCCGCGATAAGGTGGGCGACAAAGCCGCCGTCTGGTTGCCGGCAGCGGAAGTCCTGCTGATCGTCGCCTGGAGCTCGGGCTTTGTCGGCATCCGTTTCGCCGCCGATTACGCGCCGGTGTTGCTGGTGGCGTTCTGGCGCTGTGTCGTGGTCGCTTTACTGCTGATGCCGTTTAGCCTTCGCGCCATCAGGCGCTCCTCGCCGCAGTCGGTAGCCGCTCATGCCGGGATCGGGCTGCTTGCCATGACCGGATACCTGACCGGCGTCAGTAAAGGCATCGAGTACGGCGTGCCGACCGGGTTGGCCGCGCTCATCGCCGATTTGCTCCCTCTCGGCACCGCACTCTTGAACATGCTGTTTCTACGCCGGCTGCCCGATGGCCGCGTCTGGCTCGGCCTGGCATTAGGCTCTCTCGGGGTGATATTGGCGACGGGCGGTGCTATTTCCTGGGGAAATGCGCCATTGTGGAGCTACCTGTTGCCGCTGGCGGGGATGCTGTCACTGGCACTGGCGACGCTGTGGCAGCAACGGCTGCCGCAGGCGCAAGCGGTGAGCCTGCCCGCCAGGTTGGGGATACAAAGCGCGATTTCAGCGCTGGCTTTTGCCCCACTGGCAGGCGCAGAAAGCCCGCTGCTGCCAACCATGACGACAGGGTTGGTTATCGGCGTGCTTTGGACCGCGCTTTTGGCCACCCTGGCCGGTTACGGTTTGTATTGGTTCTGCCTTAGGCATACCTCTGCATTGCGTGTGACGAGCCTGCTGTTCCTCAGCCCCTTCGTCACCTTCTGCTGGGCATGGTTAATGTTCGATGAGCCCCTTTCCTGGCCCATGCTGCTGGGTGCAGCAACGGCGGGGAGCGGCTTGTGGCTGCTTATCCGCCCCCCGATGAGGGGCCGGACTGAACGCGCTGAAATGAATAATGGCAGATAAGGTTAACGGAGATGTCGGCTACACGTTGCCGGCACCGTTACACGACGAGTTTTCCCCGCACCACCACCTTGCCCGGCTTTATCTCGGGATCGGCAATACGGCGGATCGCCAGATTCAACGCTTGCCAGGCGATCTCTTGCAAGTCGTGTGACACGCAGGGGAAATGGAAACCGTAGATCTCGGCATGTGAAACCTCATCGATGCTGAACAACGACACGTCCTGCATCAACGGCAACCGATGTTCGATACAGGCCTTGATGATGCCCAGTGAGATCTGGTTATTGCAGCCGACGAAAAAATCGGGGGCGGGGTTATTGGCCAGCCAGCGGCTCGTCTCTTGCCAGGCGACATCCATAAAGAAATCGGCATACCGCACGTCGAGCGAAGCCACCTTCCCTTGCAATGCCGCCTGCAAGCCAGTGACCCTGTCACGCGCAACGTTGGAATTCTCCGGCCCGGAGATCACCACCACCCGCTGCGCCTGCTGTTCCAGAAGCCAACGCCCCGCCTGAAGGCCGCAATCCAGATTATCAATATACACTCCGCTGCAGTGGTGACTCTCCAATTCCCGATCGATCAACACCACCGGTATATTGAGCGTTTCCAGACGTTTGAGGTAGGAAGGCCGGTACAGATGATCGTTGGAAATGACCGAGAGAATAATCGCATCGACGTTGTAGCCAATGAGTTTGTCGATGATCCTGTCTTCGCTTTCCTGAGACTCATAGGAGTCGAACACCAGCGTGTCGTACCCCATCTTTTGCGCTTCAAGCGTCATCAGACGCGTCAGGCCGCCAAAGAATGGGTTGGCCATGTCGGGGTTGACGATGCCAATGGTTCTGCTGCTTTTCGCCCGCAGATTGCGCGCCGCGGCATTGACCACGTAACCGAGTTCGGCGGCGGTCTCCCGAATTCTCCTCAACGTTTCCGGATGGACCTTGTCCGGCTGTGAAAATGCCCGCGAAGCGGTGATTTTGCTGACGTTCGCCTGTGCGGCGACGCTAGCCAGCGTCGCTTTCCGTCCTCGACCCACGGCCAAATGCAGCTCCTTAGCTTGAAGGTATCATTTTGTATCATTTCCGGCATCATGACAGAACTTTGTTCTTGGCGCTAATGGTTTACGCCGGCAAGACGGTTAATTCGCGGATCGGTAAAAATATCCAGCTCGTCACGGCTCTCGGAAGAGAACTCAGACACCACCGCGCCCTGCTTCCCCGCCTGAAACCAGTGACGGGTATTGGGCGCAATGGTGTATTGTTCCCCCGGCCGCAAGAGGATATAGCGATGACAGGTATACCACTGCTCCGCGCCCTCTGGCACCCGGCATACCGGTTGGCCGCCGCGATCGTTGGGCGTCAGATTTTCATCATCGACAAACAAAAACACCTCTCCCCAACGGCAACGGAACGTCTCTTGCTTGCCGGGCGTGCCGGCAAAGGGAGGGTGTAAATGTTCCGGGCAAGTCTGCCCAGGAAACAGCACCAGCTCTTTCGCGCAATACCGAGGTGAGTTGACGTAGGTCAGCAGCTGCAACCCGGACGCGGGATAGTCGGCCAGACCAAACGTCGCAATTTCAATGCGTTGCTGTTCTTCTTCGGTCAAGATAATGTCCGCCTGGCGCAAATACTCCAGCGTAGCGGCTCTGGCGCTTTGTTGTTTGTTCATCATTCCCCCGGCAAAGTAACGGTATCGATATCAGCAGGCCGATATTAAAACCGTCATTACCACGCCGATTTTGTGACCACCGTCGCTATATTGAATAACAACCCGCCAGCAAAATTAACTCTCGTCGAGTAATTCCAACATTGATCACAGTTTAACCACCCGCATTAGCTCACTATCGCCGCATTGAAATGATATCGTTACCATAAAAATGATTCACCAGGAGGCAATATGAAAGCATTAGTGCTGGCCAAAGCGGGGGAAATCGCTATCGAGGACGTCCAACTGGCCGAAACGCTGGGGCCCGACGATGTACAGATAAAAATTCATTCCGTGGGCATCTGCGGCAGCGATGTGCACTATTACCAGCATGGCCGCATTGGCCCGTTTGTGGTCAAAGCCCCGATGGTGCTCGGCCATGAGGCCGCCGGCGTGGTGCTCGCGACAGGTGAAAACGTCACTCACCTCAGCGTCGGCGATCGCGTTTGCATGGAGCCCGGCATTCCCGACCTCAACTCGGCGCAGACGCGCGCCGGGATTTACAACCTGGACCCCGCCGTTCGCTTCTGGGCGACGCCGCCGGTGCACGGCTGTTTGCGCGAAACCGTCATCCACCCCGCCGCATTCACGTTCAAACTGCCGGACAACGTCAGTTTCGCTGAAGGCGCCATGGTTGAACCCCTGGCCATCGGCATGCAAGCGGCCACCAAAGCCGGGATCAAACCCGGCGATATCGCGCTGGTGATCGGCGCTGGGCCGATCGGCGTGGTCACCGCCCTCGCGGCGCTGGCGGGTGGCTGCTCGGACGTCATTATCTGCGACCTGTTTGACGAGAAACTCGCCGTGGCGGCCAGCTATGAAGGGCTGCACGCCGTCAATATCAAAACCGGCGACCTGGCGGGGAAAGTGGCTGCGCTCACCAGCGGCAATGGCGTCGATATCGTGTTTGAATGCAGCGGCGCAAAACCGGCTATCGCTACGCTGGCCGAACATGCGGCGCCAGGGGCGACCGCCGTGCTGGTCGGCATGCCGATCGACGCCGCGCCGATGGATATCGTCGCCGCGCAGGCCAAGGAAATCACCTTCAAGACCATTTTCCGCTACGCCAACATGTATCCGCGCACGCTGCGGTTGTTGAGCAGCGGCAAATTGCGCGTCCAACCGTTGATAAGCCAAACCTACAAATTCTCCGACAGCGTGGCCGCCTTCGAGCGCGCGGCGGCGGGATATGCCTCGGACATCAAAATCATGCTGGAAATGGAGTGATCCTATGGCGCTCTATGCTGGCATAGACTGCGGTACGCAAGGCACGAAAGTCGTGATTGTCGACAGCACACAGGGCGTGATCCTCGGTGAGGGCAGCGCCCCTCACCGCCTCATCAGCCAAGCCAATGGCCGGCGCGAACAAGAGGCCGACTGGTGGATTGAGGCGTTGGTCACCGCGTTTCGCCAAGCCGTGACTAACGCCGGTATTGATGCCGGGGAAATTAACGCTCTGGGGGTCTCGGGCCAACAGCATGGATTTGTGCCGCTGGACGCAGACGGCAACGTGCTGCACAGCGTCAAGCTGTGGTGCGATACCGAAACCGCGGAGGAAAACGAACTGCTGCTGCAGCGGCTCGGCGGCGCCAAGGGCTCGCTGGACAAGCTCGGCCTGCGGCTCGCCACCGGTTATACCGCGTCAAAAATCCTTTGGTTCAAGACGCACCATCCGGCGCTCTGGGCAAAACTGCACACCGTGCTGTTGCCGCATGATTATTTGAACTTCTGGCTGACCGGGGAGCGTGTAGCGGAATATGGCGATGCTTCCGGCACCGGGCTGTTCGATGTGCGCGCCCGTAGCTGGAGTCAAGCCGCCGTCAATCTTATCGATGACAGCGGCCGTTTATGGCATGCCCTGCCGCCGCTCAAAAGCGCGGAATGCTGCATCGGCACGGTGCGCCCCTTCGCGGCGGAAAAGCTCGGCCTTGGCCCGGCAGTTCGGGTCTCGACCGGCGGCGGCGACAACATGATGGCGGCCATCGGTTCCGGCAACATCGAGGCCGGCACCGTTACCCTAAGCCTGGGCACCTCCGGCACGCTATTCGCCTGGTCCGCCGCGCCCGTCGTGGCGGAATCCGACATGATTGCCGGTTTCTGCTCCAGCACCAACGGGTGGCTGCCCTTGATATGCACCATGAATGTCACCTCGGCCACCACGGCCATGCAGACGCTGCTGGACGAAGATCTTGACGGCTTTAACCGCTTATTGGCGCAGGCGGCGCCGGGTGCCGGCGGCGTCGAGATGCTGCCGTTCTTCAACGGCGAACGCGTTCCCCCGCTGCCCCACGCGCGCGCCAGCCTGCATAACCTCGATAGCGACAATTTTACTCGCGCCAATCTCTGCCTGGCGGTGGTTGAAAGCGCCACCTACGGCCTGCGCTATGGCATCGAGCTGTTTCGCCGCCAGGGCATCGAAACGCGCGAGATCCGCCTCACCGGCGGCGGCGCCCGCAGCACCGCCTGGCGACAAATCGTCGCGAACGTGATGGGGTGCCCGGTGGTCTGCCTGAACGTCAAAGAGACCGCCGCGCTGGGCGGCGCCATTCAAGCGATGTGGGCGACGTCGTTGGCCGATCGCCCGCACCAGAACGCCGCCGGGCTCTTGGCTGAACTGTGCCAACGCTTCGTTTCCCTGGATGAAGCCACGCGCACGACGCCAAACGCCGACAGGCAAACGCAATACGAGACGCTTTATCAACGGTACCTGCAGCGTTTGCAGCGGACATACCCGGAGGTTCAATCGTGACGCGAGATCCCCATACGCAAGCCCCTGCCTATCTGCTGGAAGTCAGCGGCGTCAGGAAAGCCTTTGGCCCGGTCGTGGCGCTCAAGAACGCCGAGTTTTGCCTGCGGCGCGGATCCATCCATGCCCTGTGCGGCGGCAACGGCGCGGGGAAATCCACCTTTCTCAGCATTCTGATGGGCTTTATTCAACCCGATGGCGGCGACATTTTTATCAATGGTCAACGCTGTGAATTTCATCATCCCCGGGAAGCCCTCAATGCCGGCATCGCCATCGTGCAGCAGGAGCTGAGCGCGATCCCGGACCTGACGGTGGCAGAAAACATTTGGCTGGGCCGCGAGCCGAGACGCCTGGGTTTCGTCGACTTTGCGACGCTCAACCAACGCACCACCCGTCTGCTCGAGGAACTTGATTTCAAGATCGACGCGCGAGAAAAAATGCGCAACCTGAGCGTCGCCGAGCAGCAACTGGTCGAGATCGCCAAAGCGCTGTCGCACGCCAATGCCGACATCATCATCATGGATGAACCCACCTCGGCGATTGGCGAAGAGGATGCGCAAAAAATCTTTCATACACTTCAGCAACTGGCGGCGAAAGGTAAAGGCATTATCTACGTCTCCCACCGTTTGTCCGAGATATTCCAAATCGCGGACAGCTACACCATTTTCCGCGACGGCGCCTATATCCATGAGGGCTATATCGCCGACATTACCCGCGAGCAGTTGATCGAACACATTATCGGCGGCGAGTACGACAGCGAGTTCGCCAAGTTCAATCAACCCGGCGAAGAGGTCTTGCTGGAGGTCAACGGCCTGTGTTGGCGCAGCAAGATAAAGGATATCAGCCTGCAACTGAAGCACGGTGAGATCCTGGGCATCTACGGCCTGGTGGGATCAGGCCGCAGCGAGTTTCTCGATCTTATCTTCGGCATTCAGCATGCCGACGCCGGCACGATTCGCTTGGGCGACAAGACGCTGAACCGCCATTCCCCGCGAGAGGCCATCGACAGCGGCATTGCCTACGTGACGGAAGATCGCAAGGAAACCGGCCTGGTGCTGTGCCGTTCCGTCAGTGAAAACATCAATATCGCCTCTTTTGCCGGCATAAGCCGAATGGGGTTCGTCAGCGAAAAACGGGAGCAAGCGCGAACCCGCGACATGATCCAGCGCTTTAACGTTAAAACCCACGATGGCGAACAGCCCGTGGGCAACCTGAGCGGCGGCAACCAGCAAAAAGTGGTGCTGGGCCGCTGGGCGCTGTTGGATCCGGAGGTGTTGTTGCTCGACGAGCCGACGCGCGGTATCGACGTCGGCGCCAAGAAAGAGATCTATCGATTTATGTCGGAGTTCGCCTTGCAAAACAAAGGGATCATCATGGTTTCCTCCGAGCTTTCGGAAATTATCGGCATGAGCGATCGCATCCTGGTGTTTCGTGACGGGCAGTTGGCCGGCGAGCTTGCGGCAGCCGATGCGACTCAGGCAGCACTGATGAAACTTGCGGTTTAACAGAGAGAGAAAAACAAAATGAGCAGCGCCCACTCCTTATCACCAGGAATGTCATTTTTCACCCGCAATAAGCGCCGTATGCACAAATACGGCATTATCATCGCCTTTTTCGCGCTGTGCCTGATCGTGGCGCTGATTGGCGAATATCAGGTCGCCCAGGGAGCCTGGAGCAGCAATTATTTTCTCAGCAATGAAAACACCCTGATCGTACTGCGCCAGGTCTCGATCAACGGCATTCTGGCGATAGGCATGACCTTCGTCATCATCACGGCAGGCGTCGATCTCTCCGTCGGCTCGGTGCTGGCGTTAAGCGGCATCGTCGCCGCCCGCTTCGCCACCAACAATAGCGGATTGGCTATCGGTGATACCGCGACCGCCGTTATGGCGCCGCTGATCGTGGCGCTGGGGATCGGCATCGTCTGCGGCCTGGTGAACGGCACCGTGTTGGCTCGCTACCGGCTGCAGCCGTTTATCGTCACCATGGGCATGCTCTCCGCGGCGCGCGGGTTAACCATGTTGACCACCAACGGCAATCCGGTATCGCAATTGAACAGCGATTTCCGCTGGTTAGGCAATGGCTACCTCGGCGGCGTTCCGGTGCCGGTCATCATCTTCATCGTGCTGTTCGCCCTCGCCTGGCTCGTGCTGAATAAAACCCTCTTCGGGCGCTACATCTACGCCGTCGGCGGCAACCCGAAAAGCGCGCGCACCTCGGGGATTAACGTCACGCGCATCAAAATACTGGTGTATACGCTGTGCGGCGCGCTGGCCGGCATCGCCGGCCTGATCCTCACCGCGCGCACCGGTTCGGCGCAAACCAACGCCGGCGCTGGGTATGAGCTGGACGCCATCGCGGCGGTGGTGATCGGCGGCACCAGCATGGCCGGCGGCGTCGGTACGCTGGTCGGCACCTTCTTCGGCGTGCTGATTATCGGGGTGATGAATAACGGCCTCGATCTGCTCGGCGTGCAATCGTACTACCAACAAATTATCAAAGGCGCATTGATCGTTCTTGCCGTCTTGCTCGACCCATCGCGTAAGCAACAGCGCGATTAATAACATCAGACCCAACTCTACCAGGAGAAAACCATGAATAAGACCAAGATAGCGTTGTTTGCCTCTGCCATGCTGTTCGGCAGCCTGTCGGCGGCTCAGGCCACCCCGGTTAAAATCGCGGTATTGATGTACGGCAACAAAGCCGAGTTCGTGCAATTGATGGAAAGGTTCGGCAAGGAACACCCGGCGGTGAAAAGCGGCGAAGCCGTACTGACTTTCTACGATGGGCGTTATGATGCATCGGTGCAAAACGATCAGGCCGCCACCGCTATCCAGACGCGCGCCGATGCCATTATCGTCAACCCGATGGATTTTGAGGCCAATATCGATATCGTCACCAATGCCAACGAAGCCAAAATCCCGGTGGTGGTCACCAACGCGCGCCTGAACACGGACGCGATGACGTCTGAAGTGGTGTCTAATGACGAGCTGGGCGGGTATCTGGAAGCCAAAGCCGTACTGGACAAACTCGACTGCAAGAACCAGAAGGTGAACGTGGTGATTATCGAAGGCCCGAAAGGCGGCAGCGGCGAGATCCAGCGCGGCAAGGGCAATGATAAAGCGATTGCCGAGTGCGGCGCCGGCCAGGTGACCGTGCTTGAACGTAAAACGGCCAACTGGTCACGCGCTGAAGCGCAGCCGCTGATGGAAAACTGGCTGCAGAAACACCGGGGCAAAATCAACGGCGTGATTGGCCAGAACGACGAGATGGCGCTGGGCGCCATCGAAGCGATTAAAGGGGCCGGCCTGAATGTGAAGGACTTCGCGATTGCCGGCGTTGACGGCGTTTCCGACGCGATTCATGCGGTGCAGGCCGGTGAAATGGTCTCTATCCTGCAAGATGCCAAAGGCCAGATGCAGGGTTCCATCGACGTCGCGCTGCGCGCCGTGAAAGGGAAAAGTTATCAACCACAGTCGGATATCTGGAAACAGTACGCCAAAGATCTGAAATGGGAGGGCGGCACGCAGAAGCATTATTATATTCCGTGGACCGTCGTCACCGCAGAGAATGCCCAGCAACTGTTGGACGCGCGCAAGTAATGTCCGGCGCCCCCTGCACTCAGGGGGCCTTTGCTCCGAAGCTTGCCGCAGGCAAAAAAAAGCCAGCACGGAGGGGCTGGCTAAAAAGTTCTTCGAGGGAATATCTTGTGCGATAAACATACGCCTTTCGCCGCACGCTTTACTAGCTATCAGTGCGATAGGCGCTGCCCGTTAAAATCAACGCCTGCATATCGGCGAACATCGTTTCCCATTCCGCCTGGCCGATATCCATCAAACCGAAATAACGCAGCATAAAGGCGCCTTCGGTGGCCAGAAACGCCAGCCGCGCGCGCTTACCCTCTTCGGTAGTCAAATCCAGCCCGGCGATGCGGCTGCGATACCATTCGCGCGTGCTCGCCAGATGCTCCGGCGTTTGAATCAGCGTCGCCATCAACCCGGCGGCCTTGGCGCTGGCGGTCTGATCCGAACTTTGGGTAGCCAACATATGCGCCCGCACGCTGGTCTGCGGCGAAGGATCGTCGCCGGCGATCTCCGCGAACAGCGTTTCATAGGCGCTGCCCCAGCGATCGAACATTGCGTCAATCAGGGCGTCTTTGCTGCCGAAGCAATACTGCACCCCGCCCTTGGAGATCCCCATCGCTTTGGCGACGGCGTCGATGGTTAAACCGGCGGCGCCCTGGGTGGCGACGATCTCTTCGGCGGTGTCCAAAACCTTGTCGCGATCGATGCTGCGTTGACGTCCCATTAAGAAACCCTTCTTTTCAATACGAACGTATGGATATATATTATCACCAGTATACCACCCGGCATCGCCGGAGGGTTACCGCAATGGCGGCGCCTTCGCGCCGCCCACGTAAACTGGATTATGACTTATGTACGCCAAGAACCGCTGGTTGATCCTGACGATGGTCGCCAGCGCCCTTTTCCTGATTGTTATCGACATGACGGTGCTCTATACCGCTCTGCCACGTTTAACCCAGGCGCTGGACGCCAGCGCCTCGCAAAAACTCTGGATCGTCAACGCCTACCCGCTGGTGGTCGCCGGGCTGCTGCCCGGCGCCGGCATGCTGAGCGATCGCGTCGGCCATAAGCGGCTGTTCCTCGCCGGGCTGCCGGTGTTTGCCGTCGCTTCGCTGTGCGCCGCCTTTTCGCCAACCGCCGAATGGCTGATCGCCGCACGGGTGTTCCTCGCCGTTGGCGCGGCAATGATGATGCCCGCCACGTTGTCCATCGTGCGCCACGTCTTTACCGACGAACGCGAACGCGCGCTGGCGATCGGCATCTGGGCTTCAGTGGCCTCGGGCGGCGCGGCCATCGGCCCGGTGGTCGGCGGCCTGCTGCTGGAGTATTTCTGGTGGGGATCGGTGTTCCTGATCAACGTACCGGTGGTGTTGCTGGTCTGGCCGCTGGCGTGGAAACTGATCCCCCGCTGCGGCGGCGATAACCCGCGCCCCGCCGATATCGTCGGCTCGGTGCAAATCATGATCGGTCTGGTCGGCGCTATCTATGCGCTGAAGGAACTGAGTAAGCCGGCGCCTGACGTCAGCGCGTTGCTCGCAGCGGCCCTGATCGGCATCCTGTTCCTGGCGCTGTTCGTGCGTCGCCAGCAGCGCAGCGCCCACCCGATGATCGATTTCTCCCTGTTCCGCAACCGGCTGTTCGCCGGCGGCATCGGCGTGGCGCTGCTGTCGATGGTGGCCCTGATCGGCGTCGAGCTGGTGCTCAGCCAACGCCTGCAGCTGGTGCTCGGCCTCAGTCCGCTGCAGGCGGCGCTGTTCATCTTGCCGATCCCGCTGGCCTCGGCGCTGGCGGGGCCGATGGCCGGTTTACTGTTGCCGCGCTATGGCGAACGCAGCATCATCCTCGGCGGTTTCGCCCTGACCGCCTTCGGCATCGCCGGCCTCGCCCTGTTGTATCAAAGCAGCATAGCGCTGCAGCTGGTGAGCCTGGCGTTGGTGGGCTTTGGTCTCGGCGGCGTGATCACCGCCGCGTCCACCGCCATCATGCTGAACGCGCCGGAGGAGAAATCCGGTATGGCGGCCTCTATCGAAGACGTCTCCTACGAGCTGGGCGGCGTACTGGGCGTGACGTTGCTCGGCGGGCTGATGACGGCGGTCTACAGCCATAGTCTGGCGCTGCCAGCGGAGCTGCCGGTCAGCGAGTTGGCCTACGACAGCATCGACGAGGCGTTGCGCCTGGCGGCCGGGATGGCGGCCGATCGCGCGCAGCAGCTGACGCAGTTGGCGCGTTTGGCCTTCGATCGCGCGTTTATCATGGTACTGATCGCCGCCGCGCTGTTAATGGCGCTGGGCGCCGGCGTGGTAAAACTGGCGCTGCGCAAGTAACCGATAAAAGCGGCTTTTTTCGCCTGCGGATCCTGCGTAAACTGATTCGGCAATTTGCTCGACGGATTTATCGTCATCGGTTTGAGCGATGGCAATGATGCCTGTTATCGTGTTTAACCCTGCGATAAATCCGGTTACTGTAACAGCTATGGAAATTGATTCTGTCTACCCTTGGAACGAATAATCAGGAGAAGATTATTATGGCAACGGCGAAGAAAGCAGCGAAAACCCATATCGGCCTCGACAGTAAACAATCGGCAAAACTCGCCGAAGCGCTAAATGCGCTGTTGGCGAATTATCAGGTGCTGTATATGAATGTGCGCGGCTATCACTGGAATATTACCGGCCCGCAATTCTTTGAGCTGCACGCGAAATTCGAAGAAACTTACAACGATCTGCTGACCAAGGTGGATGAGCTGGCGGAACGCATTCTGACGCTGGGCTCGCAGCCGCGCCACGCTTACAGCGACTATCTGAAAACCGCCGATATCAAGGAACACACCAATGTGACCGATGATAAGGGCACGCTGCGCGGCCTGTTGGAAGGGTATTCAATCTTGCTGCAACAGCAGCGTGAACTGCTGACGGTCGCGGCGGACGCCGGCGACGAAGGCACCGCGTCGCTGATGAGCGATTACATCAAAGAGCAGGAAAAACAGGTCTGGATGCTTAACGCCTACCTCGGCAAATAAACCCAGGCGCCATAACAAAACAGTCCCTCACGGGACTGTTTTCGTTTTACCACTCGCAGGATACCGCAAACAGCAGCGCGCGCCGATGCTGATCGTCCAGGCGACGGCGCACCCGGATAATATGGCGATTGCTGCAAGACTGGCGCTCCAGCCAACGATGCCGACGGCGTTGGCTCTGCCGCAACATTCGCCAACGGCCCACTTCATTTCTACTGCGTCTCATAATTCCGTCACTCGTTCGTCTAATGCCAACCGCGGGCATTATAGCCCTTTCAGCCCGCGATCCAAGTCGCCGTTATCGGCGACATCGCAGGCGCCGCGCCGCTAAAAGCCGCCCTTTCGATTTCGGCAAGTGCCTTAACTTCATCATATTTATGTAACATAAGCGCCGATAAAAGGTTTCGCCTTGACCGATCTGTGCGTACACTCATCATTGGTGGTTTGCGAACGGGATTTTTCGCCTTTATGACAACATTTTATACCGTAATCAGTTGGCTCATGGTGTTCGGCTACTGGCTGCTGATCGCCGGCGTGACGATGCGCATTTTGATGAAACGCCGTGCGGTTCCCTCTGCCATGGCCTGGTTGCTGGTTATCTATATTCTGCCGCTGTTCGGCATCGTCGCCTATTTATCGTTCGGCGAGCTGCATCTGGGCAAGCGCCGGGCCGAGCGCGCCAAGGCCATGTGGCCGTCGACCGCGCGCTGGCTGAAAGAGCTGAAAGAGAGTCGCCGCATCTTCGCCACCGAATACAGTAAAGTCGCCGAACCGCTGTTCCAGCTGTGCAACCGCCGCCAGGGCATCGACGGCGTCAAGGGCAACCAGCTGCAGTTGCTCACCACCACCGACGACACGCTGAAAGCGCTGATCCGCGACATCGAGCTGGCACGCCACAACATCGAAATGGTGTTCTATATCTGGCAGCCCGGCGGCCTGGTCGATCAGGTGGCCGAATCGCTGATGGCCGCCGCGCGGCGCGGCGTACACTGCCGTCTGATGCTGGACTCCGCCGGCAGCCTGCAATTTTTCCGCAGCCCCTACCCGGCGATGATGCGCAACGCCGGCATCGAAGTGGTCGAAGCGCTGAAGGTCAACCTGCTGCGCGTATTCCTGCGCCGCATGGATCTGCGCCAGCACCGCAAGGTGGTGCTGATCGACAACTACATCGCCTATACCGGCAGCATGAACATGGTCGATCCACGCTATTTCAAACAGGATGCGGGCGTCGGTCAATGGATCGATCTGATGGCGCGCATGGAAGGCCCGGTGGCCACCACCATGGGCATCGTCTATGCCTGCGACTGGGAAATTGAAACCGGCAAGCGCATTTTGCCGCCGCCGCCGGACGTCAACATCATGCCGTTCGAGCAGGAAAGCGGCCACACCATTCAGGTGATCGCCTCCGGCCCCGGCTTCCCCGAGGAAATGATCCACCAGGCACTGCTGACCGCGGTTTATTCCGCGCGCGAACAGCTGATCATGACCACGCCGTACTTCGTGCCGAGCGACGATCTGCTGCACGCCATCTGCACCGCCGCTCTGCGCGGCGTCGAGGTCAGCATCATCGTGCCGCGCGACAACGATTCGATGATGGTGCGCTGGGCCAGCCGCGCGTTCTTCTCCGAGCTGCTGGAAGCCGGCGTGAAAATCTATCAGTTCGAAGGCGGCCTGCTGCACACCAAGAGCGTGCTGGTCGACGGCCAGCTCAGCCTGGTCGGCACCGTCAATCTGGATATGCGCAGCCTGTGGCTGAATTTCGAAATCACCCTGGTGATCGACGACGACGGCTTCGGCAGCGATCTGGCCTGCGTGCAGGAAGATTACATCGCTCGCTCCAAGCTGCTGAACGCCAAAGAGTGGCTGAAGCGGCCGTTCTGGCACCGCCTGGTCGAGCGCCTGTTCTACTTTTTCAGCCCGTTGCTGTAAAAGCCGCGGCGAGCGTGCTTTAATAGCGCCAAATCATTTGTTATCAGGATTTTTTTATGGATTTGAATAACCGCCTTACCGAAGACGAAACGCTGGAACAGGCCTACGACATCTTCCTCGAATTGGCCGGCGACAATCTGGATCCGGCGGATATTCTGCTGTTCAATCTGCAGTTTGAAGAGCGCGGCGGCGCAGAACTGTACGACCCCTCCGAAGACTGGAGCGAGCACGTGGATTACGACCTGAACCCGGACTTCTTCGCCGAAGTGGTGATCGGTCTGGCGGACAGCGACGGCGAGCCGATCAACGACGTGTTCGCCCGCGTGCTGATCTGCCGCGAGAAAGACCACAAGCTGTGCCACATTCTGTGGAAAGAGTGATTCACCGCTAACGTTTCGGATAAAAAAAGCCCCGCTGAATAAGCGGGGCTTTTTGTTGCCGGCTAGCGGCGCATTACAGCGGATCGACCTTCAGGCACGAAACCGCATGGCGGAAACTGCCCTCCAGCAGCGGGCGCGTCTTGGCGCACTCCGGCCCGGCGATCGGGCAGCGGGTGCGGAACACGCAGCCGGACGGCGGGTTGATCGGCGAAGGCAGCTCCCCTTCCAACAGCTGGATCTGCTTTTCCTTCTCCTTGTCCGGATCCGGGATCGGCACCGCCGACATCAGCGCCTTGGTGTAAGGGTGCTGCGGATTGTGGTACACCTCGTCATAGGTGCCCAGCTCCACCGCATGGCCCAGATACATCACCAGCACGCGATCGGAAATGTGCTTCACCACCGCCAAATCGTGGGCGATAAAGATCAATGACAGCCCCATTTCGCGCTGCAGCTGCTGCAGCAGGTTCACCACCTGCGCCTGAATCGACACATCCAGCGCGGAGACCGGCTCGTCGCAGATCACCAGCTTCGGTTCGAGGATCAGCGCGCGCGCGATGCCGATACGCTGGCACTGGCCGCCGGAGAACTCGTGCGGATAACGGTTGATCAGATTAGGCAGCAGGCCGACCTTCAGCATCATCGCCTTGACCTTGTCCTTCACTTCCTGACGCGGCATTTTCGGGTAGTAGGTGCGCAGCGGCTCGGCGATGATTTCGCCGATGGTCATGCGCGGGTTGAGCGAAGCCAGCGGATCCTGGAAGATCATCTGGATATCGCTGCGGGTTTTGCGCCAGTCGGCGTCGTTCATGCCCAGCAGATCTTTACCCAGCCAGGCGACACGCCCGCTGGTGGCCTTCACCAGGCCGATGATGGCGCGCGCGAAGGTGGATTTGCCGCAGCCGGATTCGCCGACTACGCCCAGGGTTTCCCCCTCGAACAGCCGCAGCGTAACGCCATCGACCGCCTTCAGGGTTTTCGGCGGCTGCCAGAACCACTGCTTGTCGTCATGAATGTCGAAGTGCACTTTCAGATCGGCCACTTCGAGCAGCACTTTCTTGTCGGTTACCGCTGTCATACCAACGCCTCCACCGGTTTAAAGCAGGCGCGCAGGCGCCCTTCCCCAAATTGCTCCAATGGCGGAGCGCTCGCGCACTGTTCCATGGCGTACGGGCAGCGCGGCTGGAACGGGCAGCCCTTCGGCAGCCGCAGCAGGTTCGGCGGGTTGCCGGGAATGGTCAGCAACGCTTCGCCTTCGGCGTCGAGGCGCGGCACCGCGTTCAACAGACCGATGGAGTACGGGTGGCTCGGCTGGTAGAACACCTCGCGCGCGCTGCCGTATTCCATGGTGCGGCCGGCGTACATCACCAGCACCTTGTTGCAGATGCCGGCCACCACGCCCAGATCGTGGGTGATCATGATGATGGCGGTGTTGAACTCGCGCTTGAGCTCGTTGAGCAGCGTCATGATCTGCGCCTGAACGGTCACGTCCAGCGCGGTGGTCGGCTCGTCGGCGATAAGCAGCTTCGGCCGGCACAGCAGCGCCATGGCGATCATCACGCGCTGGCGCATGCCGCCGGAAAACTCGTGCGGATACATGCGCATGCGCTTGCGCGCTTCCGGCATTTTCACCGCGTCGAGCATGCGCACCGACTCTTCGAAGGCTTCGCTTTTACTCATTTTCTTATGCAGCATCAGCACTTCCATCAGCTGTTCGCCAACGCGCATATACGGGTTGAGCGAGGTCATCGGGTCCTGGAAGATCATCGAGATTTCCTCGGCCCGCAGCTTGTTGAGCTGATTTTCCGGCAGGTTGAGGATTTCACGGCCGTTGAATTTGGCCGAGCCGCCGATGCGGCCATTGCTGGCCAGCAGCCCCATCAGCGCGAACGCGGTCTGCGATTTGCCGGAGCCGGATTCACCGACGATGCCCAGCGTTTCACCGGCGCGCAGATCGAAGTTCAGATCGTTCACCGCCGTCACGTCGCCGTCCGGGGTGGAAAACGTGACACGCAGGTCTTTCACGTCCAGCAGCGGCGACGCTTTGACGCCGGCGGCGGTTTGCAGTTGAGGATGTTCAATGGTGCTCATGGTTGCACTCCTTAACGATCTTTCGGGTCGAGGGCGTCACGCAGGCCATCGCCGATAAAGTTGAAACAGAACAGAGTGACGACCAGGAAACCCGCCGGGAACAGCAGCAACCACGGTGAAACTTCCATTGAGTTGGCGCCGTCGCTGAGCAATGCGCCCCAGCTGCTCAACGGTTCCTGCGTGCCCAGCCCCAGGAAGCTGAGGAAGGATTCGAACAGGATCATGCTCGGCACCAGCAACGAGGCATACACCACCACCACGCCGAGCACGTTCGGCACGATATGCCGCAGCACGATGTTGCGCGTGGAGACGCCGCACACCAGCGCCGCTTCGATGAACTCCTTGCGCTTCAGACCGAGGGTTTGGCCGCGCACGATACGCGCCATGTCCAGCCACGACACCATGCCGATCGCCACGAAGATAAGCAGGATATTCTGGCCGAAGAAGGTCACCAGCAGGATCACGAAGAACATGAACGGGAAGGAGTTGAGGATCTCCAGCAGGCGCATCATCACCGAGTCGATTTTGCCGCCCAGATAGCCGGACATCGCGCCGTACAGGGTGCCGACGATCACCGCCACCAGCGCCGCCGCCACGCCGACCATCAGCGAGATACGCCCGCCGATCGCCACGCGCACCAGCAGATCGCGCCCGGAGGAATCGGTGCCGAAATAGTGCCCCGATTCAACGCTGGGGGCGGCGGACATCATCGCCCAATCGGTATCGTCGTAGGCGAATTGCGACAGCATCGGCGCCAGCACCACAAACAGCGTGATCAGCGCCAGGATGAACAGGCTGCTGACCGCCGCGCGGTTGTGCATAAAACGCCGACGCGCGTCTTGCCACAGGCTGCGCCCTTCCACTTCCAGCTTCTCGCTGAAGTGTTCCAGAGCTTCGCTGTTCTTTTTAGTCAACATCATTCGCGTGCTCCAGATTAATAACGGATTTTCGGATCGATGACCGCATACAGCACATCGACGATCGCGTTGAACAGAATGGTCAGAGCGCCCACCAGAATGGTCAGGCTCAACACCAGGGAGTAGTCGCGGTTCAGCGCGCCGTTAACGAACAGCTGGCCGATCCCCGGCAGACCGTAGATGGTTTCGATCACCATCGAGCCGGTGATGATCCCGACGAACGCCGGGCCCATGTAGGACAGTACCGGCAGCAGCGCCGGCTTCAGCGCGTGGCGGAAAATGATGCGGCGCATCGGCAAACCTTTGGCGCGCGCGGTGCGAATGAAGTTGGAGTGCAGCACTTCAATCATCGAGCCGCGCGTGATACGGGCGATGCTGGCGATATAGGCCAGCGACAGCGCCACCATCGGCAAGATGATGAACTTAGGCGCGCCGCCGTTCCAGCCGCCGCCCGGCAGCCATTTCAACGTAATCGCGAAGATCAGCACCAAGAGCGGCGCCACCACGAAACTGGGTATCACCACCCCGGTCATGGCGAACCCCATCACCGTATAGTCCCATTTGGTGTTTTGATTCAACGCCGCGATCACGCCGGCGCTAACGCCCAGCACCACCGCCAACAGAAACGCGGCCAGGCCGAGCTTGGCGGACACCGGGAAAGAACTGGCCACCAAATCGTTGACCGAATAGTCCTTGTATTTAAAGGACGGGCCGAAGTCTCCCTGCGCAAGCTGCGCCAGATAATGACCGTACTGTTTCCAGATCGGGTCGTTCAAATGGTATTTGGCTTCGATATTCGCCATGACTTCCGGCGGCAATGCGCGTTCCCCGGTAAATGGACTGCCGGGCGCGAGGCGCATCATGAAGAATGAGATGGTAATAAGGATAAATAGTGTCGGGATCGCTTCCAACAAGCGACGAAGTATAAATTTCAGCATTGCCCTAACCCTGTGCGACAGCCTGATGACGGCTTATTATTCTCAACATGGGCCGGCGGCCTGCGCCGCCGGCTCTTACCGTATCAATGCTTGATGATGTACAGGTTTTTGTCGTACACGTTATCAAGCGGGTCTTTGCCGGTGTAGCCACCGACGTAAGGTTTCACCAAACGGGCGTTCACGTAGTAATACAGCGGAACGATGGCGGAATCTTTATCCAGCTGAACTTCCGCTTTCTGATACAGATCGGCGCGCTCGTCTTTGGTCTTCGCGGTCAACACGTTGGCCATCAGCTTGTCGAACTCGGCGCTCTTGTAGTGCGGGGTGTTACTGCTGCTGTCGGACAGCATCATGTTCAGGAACGAGCTCGGCTCGTTGTAGTCGGCGCACCAGCCGGCGCGCGATACGTCATAGGTGCCCTGATGGCGGGTATCCAGGAAGGTTTTCCACTCCTGGTTCACCAGCTTCACGTCCACGCCCAGGTTTTTCTTCCAGATGGAGGCGGCGGCGATCGCCAGCTTCTTGTGCAGATCGGAGGTGTTGTACAGCAGGGAGAAGGTCAGCGGTTTACCCGGGCCGTAGCCGGCGTCCGCCAGCAGTTTCTTCGCCACTTCGTTGCGTTTTTCCTGCGTCCAGCCGAACCACTCCGGCGGGGTCAGCTTGGCGCCGTCGGTGTATGGCGGCGTAAAGCTGTAGGCCGGCAGATCGCCCTGGTTTTTCACCTTGTTGACGATGATGTCGCGGTCCATGCCCAGCTTCAGCGCTTCACGCACGCGCGCATCGGTGAACGGCGCCTTCTGGTTGTTGATTTCGTAATAGTAGGTGCACAGATAAGGATCGACGTGCACCTCTTTCGGGATCTCTTTCTTCAACTTCTGGAACAGTTCGATCGGCATGTTGTTGTAGGTCATGTCGATTTCACCGGTGCGGTAGCGGTTAACGTCGGTCACTTCCGACGAAATAGGCAGGAACGTCACTTTATTGATGATGGTTTTGGCGTTATCCCAGTATTCCGGGTTACGTTCCAGTACGATGCGTTCGTTGACAACCCAGTCTTTCAGTTTGTAGGCGCCGTTGCTGACGTAGTTGGCCGGCAGCGTCCACTTCTCGCCAAACTTCTCTACCGCGTCCTTATAGACCGGTTTCATGGCGTAGTGCGGGGTCATTTCAACCAGATAAGGCACCGGCTCGCTCAGGGTCACCTGGAAGGTGTGGTCGTCGATGGCCTTCACGCCCAGCGTCGACTTGTCTTTTTTACCGGCGATGATGTCATCGACATTTTCTACGTGGGCGTACTGCAGGTAGCTGGCGTAAGGCGACGCGGTTTTCGGATCCACCACGCGCTGCCAGCTGTAGACGAAATCTTGCGCCGTCACCGGCTTGCCGTTGGACCATTTGGCGTCTTTACGCAGGTGGAAGGTCCAGACTTTGAAATCCTTGTTATCCCAGCTTTCCGCGACGCCCGGCACGATGGAACCGTCCGGGCTGTTGTTCGCCAGGCCTTCCATCAGATCGCGGGTCACGTTGTTTTCCGGCACGCCCTCGATTTTATGCGGGTCAAGCGACTGCACTTCGGAACCGTTGTTTTTGACGATTTCTTGCTTGTCGGCCAGTTGCACGCCTGCAGGAACGTCGGCCGCGAAGGCGGAGGTGGTTGCTGTGATGCCGAGCGCGGCGATGACGCCGGCGGCAATGAGGGTTTTCTTCGTGATGTTGGTCATACTTATCGACTCCAGTTTTTTATTATCACAGGCTCTTCGTGGAACCTGCGTTGCCCGTAAGCGGACTCTGTTTTCCCGCCGCTGCGGAACGAATGCGGCGGCGGGCCTTCCCCATATTCCCCTGCGGTTCAGCGTGAGGAATACCCCTTTTACTGCTTGATGATGTACAGATTTTTAACGTCGGTATAGTCCAGCGGATCTTTGCCGGTGAACCCGCCTACCGTCGGTTTGATCAAACGCGCACTGACGCGGTAATACACCGGAATCAATGCGGAGTCTTTGTCCAACTGCGTTTCCGCCTGTTGGTAGAGCGCGGCGCGCGCGGCTTCATCCGGCGCCTTCAGCGTGGCGGCCATGATGGCGTCGAACGCCGGGCTCTTGTAAAACACGGTGTTGATGCTGCTGTTGGACAGCACCAGGTTCAGGAAGGCGCTCGGCTCGTTGTAATCCCCGCACCAGGTGGCGCGCGCCACGTCGTACTGCCCCTGATGGCGGCTTTCCAGCGAAGTCTTCCACTCCTGGTTGCGCAGCGTGACGTCGGCGCCGAGGTTCTTCTTCCACATCGATGCGGCGGCGATCGCCTGCTGTTTGTTTTGATCGGAGGTGTTGTACAGCAGCGAGAACTTCAGCGGCTTGGCGGCGCTGTAACCCGCTTCCGCCAGCAGTTTTTTGGCTTCGGCGTTGCGCTGCTCCTGGCTCCAGCCGGCCCACGCGGGCTGCGTGAAGTTGACGCCTTCGGTGAAGGTCGGCGTGAAGCTGTAGGCCGGGATCTGCCCCTGGCCCATGATTTTGTTGGCGATAATGTCGCGATCCAGCGTCATCTTCACCGCCGCACGCACCCGCGGATCGGTGAACGGCGCCCGCTGGTTATTGAGTTCGTAATAGAAAGTGCACAGATAAGGGTTAACGTGCAGTTGCTCGGGCACCTCGCGCTTCATTTTGACGTACAGGTACGGCGGAATGGCGCTGTTGGTGATATCGATCTCGCCGCTGCGGAAGCGATTGACGTCGCTGACTTCAGAAGCGATCGGCAGGAAGGTCGCCTGGTTGATCACCGTCTGCTTGTTATTCCAGTAGCTCGGGCTGCGCTCCACCACAATGCGCTCGTTCACCACCCACTCTTTCAGGCGGTAAGCGCCGTTGCCGACATAGTTAGCGGGCAGCGTCCATTTATCGCCGAATTTCTCCACCACCGCGCGTTTGACCGGTTTGAGCGACGTGTGGCTCAGCATGCTGATGAAATACGGCACCGGTTCGCTCAGGGTCACCTGCAGCGTTTGATCGTCCAACGCCTTGACGCCGAGAGTCTGCGGGCTCTTTTTGCCGGTCAGGATGTCGTCGATATTCTCGACTTTGGTGTACTGCAGGTAACTGGCGTAGGGAGAAGCGATTTTCGGATCGGCCAGGCGCTGCCAACTGTAGACGAAGTCTTGCGCAGTGACCGGGCTGCCGTCGCTCCATACCGCGCCGGGGCGCAGGTGGAAGGTCCACTGCCGATAATCCTGGTTTTCCCAGCTCGCCGCCGCCGCCGGTACCACATGCCCGTTGGCGTCGGTGCTCACCAGCCCTTCCAGCAGGTTAAGAATGATATTGCTTTCGGGCACGCCCTCGACCTTATGCGGATCCAATGAAGCCACTTCGCTGCCGTTGTTGATGACAATATTCTGCTGCTGCGCCAATTGGACGCCGGCCGGAACCTCCGCCGCCAAACTGCTATTTACGGCAATGACGCTCAACGCGCCGCTAATCAACAAGGTCAAAGAAGTGCGCTTCAGGGTTTGCTGCATAATCGAGGCTCCTTTTCACCGACAAGCATCGCTTATCGAAGTTTGTGAAGTGTTTATAAGAATTCTAAATAAACGGATACCAGCAAAAATCATTCCCGTTTTTATGGCGCATTTCAGTTAATTGACCACGGGAAAGTTGCTCGGAAATTAGCAGAAGCCAAATTCCATAGCCAATAAATTTTACAAAAATGTTAAGCAATTCTCTTTTATCGCACCAAGCCCGATCCGGCCCTTGTGATGAAGGGCAAAGGAAGACATGAAAAAAACTTTGATTTTAAAGGAGAAAACTCAAAATTAGTTTCATTTGAAACTGTCGACGCAATACCATTGCCGCACAAAGAAACATTCAGTTAACAAACCAGCCATTCAAAGAACAAACACCTGCCTACAGGCGGTTAATCACTAATAACACCTGGATGAAAGTGAGACAAGCCCCACAGAATGATGTGATTAATTTAACAACAGCTTTACCGTTTAACGAGGAGAAAACGCGCGGAAATGGGGAAAGAAAAGTGTCTGAAATAACGCTTAGCGTTTTTTTTAAGCAGCAACATGAGATTTATGCAACATAAGAGTGCAATGGCATAAATTTTATTCATCTTGTGCACTATAATAATGCGAACCAATAAATAATTTAACTTTTAAAATTAATTTTAGCCGCGCTCAAGGTCAGAGGCGCGGCCAAGCGAGAGCGATTACAACAGGCCGGGGAATATCGCCTTAATGCCGGTAACGATAAATTCGATCCCGAGCGCCATCAGCAACAGGCCCATGATACGGGTGATCACGTTGATGCCGGTCTGCCCAAGCAAACGCACCAACAGCGGCGCGGCGCGGAACAATAACCAGCAGCAAAAAGCGAATAAGGCGATCGCCACCGTAAAGCCGAGCAGGCTTTGCCAATTGTGATAACGGGAACTCCACACGATGGTGGAACTGATCGCCCCCGGCCCCGCCATCAACGGCAGCGCTAACGGCACCACGCCGATGCTTTCGCGGATCGCGCTCTCCGATTTCTCCTGTTTGTTCTGCTTATCTTCACCCAGCTTGCCGCTGATCATCGACATGGCGATGGTCACCACCAAAATACCGCCGGCGATGCGGAACGAATCGATGGAGATGCCGAACATCCGCAATATCCCTTCCCCCAGGAACAGCGATGTCCATAGAATGATGGCAACCGACAGGTTGGCGGTCAGGTTGGTTTTATTGCGCCCCGCTTCCGCCTGGTAACTGGTCATACTGATAAATACCGGCAAGATGCCCACCGGGTTGACCAGCGCAAACAGACCGACAAAGAACTTGATAAAGCCGGAAAGATCCAACAGAGATTGGCCCACAGATGGCTCCGCGTTAATTGCTGTAAAGGTGTGCTGACTATGCGCGCTAATGTAATGGAATTGCCGCGGGTAATCCATCCGGCCAGAGCAGCATTTTTGACTACCAGCAAGTTAGGCAACAAAACAAATGCCCTTTGTTAAAGTGATGTATGGCCTTTTGATTTTTTATGTTGAAAAAAGAGTCACCGATCACAGTTATTGAGAATCACTCTCAAAAACACCAAGCTGAAAGGTGTCAGCTTGCACTTTTCATGATTTAGATCACAAATCAACTACCCAACAGTGGGTAAGCTCTTAGTCGTAGTCAGGGAGTAGAACAAAGTAGGCCGCGGCATCGCCGGTTCCGTTCTCCTCATTGCCTGCCCCTCCGGTTGGCGTAGGGTGAAGCTCTTTAAGCAAATCAGCAGCATGCGAAGAAATAACGCGGGAAGACCCCGGTATTCTCATCACCGCTTATCCCCGTTACGACTATACTAGTGGCTCGCACGGCTTATTTACTGAAAGAGTTTAATATTATCAGGAGAGCATTATGGCTGTAACGAATGTCGCTGAACTGAACGAGCTTGTCGCACGTGTCAAAAAAGCCCAGCGCGAATATGCCAACTTCACTCAAGAGCAAGTGGATAAAATCTTCCGCGCTGCCGCCCTCGCCGCTGCTGATGCCCGTATCCCGTTGGCCAAAATGGCCGTGGAAGAATCCGGAATGGGTATCGTCGAAGACAAAGTGATCAAAAACCACTTCGCTTCCGAGTACATCTACAACGCCTATAAAGATGAAAAAACCTGTGGCATCCTGTCTGAAGATGACACTTTCGGTACCATCACCATCGCCGAACCTATCGGCCTGATTTGCGGTATCGTTCCTACCACCAACCCAACTTCTACCGCGATCTTCAAAGCGCTGATCAGCCTGAAAACCCGCAACGGCATCATCTTCTCGCCGCACCCGCGTGCGAAGAATGCCACCAACAAAGCCGCCGACATCGTGCTGCAAGCCGCTATCGCCGCCGGCGCGCCGAAAGACATCATCGGTTGGATCGACCAACCTACCGTCGAGCTGTCCAACCAGCTGATGCACCACCCTGACATCAACCTGATCCTGGCCACCGGTGGCCCGGGCATGGTGAAAGCCGCCTACAGCTCCGGCAAACCGGCAATCGGCGTAGGCGCCGGTAACACGCCGGTCGTGGTGGACGAGACCGCAGACATCAAACGCGTGGTCGCCTCTATCCTGATGTCCAAAACCTTCGACAGCGGCGTTATCTGCGCTTCCGAACAGTCGGTCATCGTCGTTGACGCTATCTATGATGCGGTACGCGAGCGCTTCGCTTCCCACGGCGGCTATCTGCTGCAGGGCAAAGAACTGAAGGCGGTGCAGGACATCATCCTGAAAAACGGCGGCCTGAACGCGGCCATCGTCGGGCAATCCGCGCCGAAAATCGCCGAGATGGCGGGCATTAAAGTGCCGGCCAACACCAAAGTGTTGATCGGCGAAGTGAAGCTGGTCGACGAGTCCGAACCTTTCGCCCATGAAAAACTGTCGCCGACGCTGGCGATGTACCGCGCCAAAGACTTCGAAGACGCCGTCGCCAAAGCCGAAAAATTGGTCGCCATGGGCGGTATCGGCCACACCTCTTGCCTGTATACCGACCAGGATAACCAAACGGCTCGCATCGCCTACTTCGGCGATAAAATGAAAACGGCTCGCATCCTGATCAACACCCCGGCTTCTCAGGGCGGTATCGGCGACCTGTATAACTTCAAACTCGCGCCTTCGCTGACGCTGGGTTGCGGTTCCTGGGGTGGTAACTCCATCTCTGAAAACGTCGGACCTAAGCACCTGATCAACAAGAAAACTGTAGCGAAGCGAGCAGAAAACATGTTGTGGCATAAACTTCCGAAATCGATCTACTTCCGCCGTGGCTCACTGCCAATCGCGCTGGAAGAAGTGGCGACCGACGGGGCGAAACGCGCCTTCATCGTGACCGACCGTTTCCTGTTCAACAACGGCTATGCTGACCAGATCACCAAGGTTCTCAAGTCACACGGCATCGAAACCGAAGTGTTCTTCGAAGTGGAAGCCGATCCGACGCTGAGCATCGTGCGTAAAGGCGCCGAGCAGATGAACTCCTTCAAACCGGACGTCATCATCGCGCTGGGCGGCGGCTCGCCGATGGACGCCGCGAAAATCATGTGGGTGCTGTACGAACATCCTGAAACCCACTTCGAGGATCTGGCGCTGCGCTTCATGGACATCCGCAAGCGTATCTACAAGTTCCCGAAAATGGGCGTCAAAGCGAAGATGATCGCCATCACCACGACGTCAGGCACCGGTTCGGAAGTCACGCCATTCGCCGTCGTGACCGACGACGCCACCGGGCAGAAATACCCGCTGGCCGACTATGCGCTGACCCCGGACATGGCGATTGTCGACGCCAACCTGGTGATGAACATGCCGAAATCCCTGTGCGCCTTCGGCGGCCTGGATGCGGTGACCCACGCGCTGGAAGCCTACGTGTCGGTGCTGGCGAACGAATACTCTGACGGCCAGGCGCTGCAAGCGTTGAAACTGTTGAAAGAGTATCTGCCGGCCAGCTATAAAGAAGGCGCGAAGAACCCGGTTGCCCGTGAACGCGTGCACAACGCCGCCACCATCGCCGGTATCGCTTTCGCCAACGCCTTCCTCGGGGTTTGTCACTCCATGGCGCACAAACTGGGTTCGGAGTTCCACATTCCGCACGGCCTGGCTAACGCGATGCTGATTTCCAACGTCATTCGTTACAACGCGAACGACAACCCGACCAAGCAGACGGCCTTCAGCCAGTACGACCGCCCTCAGGCGCGCCGCCGCTACGCTGAAATCGCCGACCACCTCGGCCTGAGCGCACCGGGCGACCGCACCGCGCAGAAGATTGAGAAGTTGCTGGCCTGGCTGGACGAGCTGAAAACCGAGTTGGGCATCCCAGCTTCCATCCGTGAGGCGGGTGTGCAAGAAGCCGACTTCCTGGCGAAAGTCGACAAGCTGTCGGAAGACGCTTTCGACGACCAATGCACCGGCGCCAACCCACGCTATCCGCTGATTGCCGAACTCAAGCAAATCATGCTGGATACCTTCTATGGCCGCGAGTTCAGCGAAACGGTGGAAGAGGAAGCGGCTGCACCGGTCGCAGCCAAAACCGCAGTAAAGAAGCCCAAGAAATAACGGTTCCGTGAACCGATGAAAAAACCCGCCGAATGGCGGGTTTTTTATTGCGTCTGGCGCGCGGTTTTTCTTATCCCGCCGCCAAAACGCCTCAGCGGGCGCTGGCGGCATTTTCGCCCCTACTCCAGGGAGTGGATCGCCTCTTTATAATGCTTGCGACAGACGGAGACATAGCTCTCGTTACCGCCAATCACCACCTGCTCGCCGGCGTGCATCGCCTTGCCATGCTCATCCAACCGCAACACCATGTTGGCTTTACGCCCGCAGTGACAGATGGTTTTCAATTCCACCAGCTTATCGGCCCAGGCCAGCAAATATTGGCTGCCGGTAAACAACTCGCCGAGAAAATCGGTACGCAAGCCGTAACACAATACGGGAATGTCCAGTTGGTCCACCACATCGCATAATTGCTCAACCTGCGCTTTGGTCAGGAATTGGCTTTCATCCAGCAGCACACAATGCACCGGCTGCTGTTGATGCTCTTGCTGGATCATGGCGTACAGCATCGAGTCGTTGTTATAGAGCTGCGCCTGCGAGGATAAACCAATGCGCGAACTGACTTTGCCTACGCCAAAGCGGTGATCGATCTCCGCAGTGAACACCAGCGTGCGCATACCGCGCTCTTGATAGTTATATGAAGACTGTAGCAGCGCGGTGGACTTGCCGGCATTCATCGCAGAGTAATAAAAATAAAGTTGAGCCATGGCCCCGCAACTCCGATGGTATAAGAAATATTCAAAATGTTGATTAGGACGGTAAGTGTACCATAACCCGCCCCCCCGGCTCAGCCCAAAGCGAACGAATATTGCGTTCGCCGTAATAATGCGCTTTCAAGCGAAACATATCGTTCTGTCGGCCTGTTCTTTTTACAGCTATTTACAGGATAATGTATGCCTGTCATCACTATTAATTCTTGCTAATGGTTAAGCCCGGTGATTTGCCCATTAATGCCGACTTGCCCATTCCCTCTCGCTGGCGCTGCAGCCGCGGCGGAGCCCCCGTCTATTATACGCGAGCCCAATACCGGGCATTTAATCACCTGCGCCGACGCGCCAAGGTTTACTGACGCAATCTTTACCTATATACCCCTATTGTTTACAATGTCTGGCCTGCCGTGGCGTGATTAAGTCCACAGAACTCATTGTAATATTGATATAAATTACTACGATAACTTATCGATGAAAGCCTTGTGATACGCGCCTTTTAAAGCCTGTCTGCTGAAATTTTGACTTAAGCGTGCCAAGGGTAATAGTTAACAGCCCTTCCTATTATTAGTCGGACTGATCCGATTAACGGTTTTTTTAAAGGTAAATTTGAGTATTCAAGCCAATTTGGCTATTGCAGAAAAGAAAAGAGCACTCTATTATTATCGAGACGCCCCCCACCAATATAATTTGAGACTAGGACAATGAGCGAAGCATTAAAGATTTTGAACAACATCCGCACTCTGCGCGCCCAGGCAAGAGAATGCACACTGGAAACGCTGGAAGAAATGCTCGAGAAACTGGAAGTTGTTGTGAACGAACGTCGCGAAGAAGACAGCCAGGCTCAAGCAGAAATCGAAGAACGCACTCGTAAACTGCAGCAATACCGCGAAATGCTGATTGCTGACGGTATCGATCCAAATGAACTGCTGCAAACCATGGCTGCCAACAAGGCTGCCGGCAAAGCAAAACGTGCAGCACGTCCAGCTAAATACCAATATAAAGACGAAAACGGCGAGCTGAAAACCTGGACCGGCCAAGGCCGTACTCCTGCGGTGATTAAGAAAGCAATCGAAGAGCAAGGTAAATCTCTGGATGATTTCCTGCTGTAATAGCGATTCAGTCCGTATCTGAAAGGCTCCCTGCGGGGGGCCTTTTCATTTTTAGAGCGTATAACCCTGATCCCGTCATTCCTCTCTCCTTTTAGTAAATATCCTAATTCGCTTTTGCGCCGTACATGAGAGCGCAGCGAAAAAAAAGGGACCTAAAGGCCCCTTCTATCGCATTTATCCTCGTTCAATTATTTAACCTGATAGAATGCCTTATACCAGTCAACAAAGCGCTTCACGCCCTCTTCAACGCTGGTTTCCGGTTTAAAACCAATGTCACGATAAAGCTCTTCCGTATCCGCGCTGGTATCCATCACATCGCCCGGTTGCATCGGCAGCATATTCTTACGGGCCGTTACCCCCAATGCCTGCTCCAGAGCGCTGATATATTCCATCAGTTTAACAGGAGCACTATTGCCGATATTATAAACATGGTACGGCGCGGAACTGGTTGCCGGCGAGCCCTGCTCAACGGTCCATGACGGATCCGCCTGCGGAATAACCGCCTGCAACCGCACTATCGCCTCGGCGATATCATCGATGTAAGTAAAATCGCGGTGCATTTCACCGTGGTTATATACGTCGATGCTCTCCCCGGCCAATATGGCTTTGGTAAATTTGAACAGCGCCATATCCGGACGCCCCCAGGGACCATATACGGTAAAGAACCGCAGCCCGGTCGTCGGGAGACCGTATAAATGGGAATAGCTGTGGGACATCAGCTCATTGGCTTTTTTAGTCGCCGCATACAGTGACACCGGATGATCGACAGAATCTTCGGTGGCGAATGGAAGCTTGCGATTCAGGCCATATACCGAGCTGGAAGAGGCGTAAAGTAAATGCTCAACCTTATTATGACGGCAGCCTTCCAAAACGTTTAAATGACCGATCAGGTTGGCATCGGCATAAGCCAACGGATTGACCAGCGAATAACGTACGCCGGCTTGAGCCCCCAAATGAATGACTCGCTGGAACTGATGCTCGGCAAACAATGCCGCCATGCCTTCACGATCGGCCAAATCCAGCTTGATAAAGCGGAATCCCGGCTTATCCGCCAGTCGATCCAGACGGGCCATTTTCAGGCCCACGTCATAATAATCATTCAGGTTATCAATGCCGACAACCTGATGACCGGCGGTCAATAAACGCTCTGCAACGTGATAACCGATAAACCCTGCGGCGCCTGTAACCAGGAATTTCATGCTCACTCCTTAAATAACCGGTTTAATCGAGGCGCCACGGCCAATTGCGTAATAGGTGAAACCGCGGCTCTCTAAACGCTCCGGATCGTACAGGTTACGGCCATCGAAGATCACCGGCTGCTTCAACGCGCCCTTGATCACATCAAAGTCCGGCGCGCGGAAGTTCTGCCATTCGGTGCAGATAACCAGCGCATCGGCGCCGTGCAATGCAGCCTCTTTGGTGCCCACCAGCTTCAAATCGTCACGCTGGCCATAGATGCGCTGAACTTCGTTCATCGCCTCAGGATCGTAGGCTTGAACGGTGGCGCCTGCGGCCCACAGCTGTTCCATCAGCACGCGGCTGGAAGCTTCACGCATGTCATCGGTATTCGGCTTGAACGCCAGCCCCCACAGCGCGAAGGTTTTGCCCTTCAGATCGCCGCCGAAGTAGTCGTTGATAAAACTGTTCAGCTTGTCTTTCTGCTGATAGTTGACCTGCTCTACCGCCTGCAGCAGCTTCGGTTGGTAACCGATCTGCTCCGCCGTGCGGATCAGCGCTTGGACATCTTTCGGGAAACAAGAGCCGCCGTAGCCGCAACCCGGGTAGATGAAGTGATAGCCGATGCGTGAGTCAGAACCGATGCCCTGACGCACTTTCTCAATGTCCGCGCCCAGCATTTCCGCCAGGTTGGACATTTCGTTCATAAAACTGATCTTGGTCGCCAGCATGCAGTTAGCGGCATATTTGGTCAGCTCCGCACTGCGGATATCCATCATGATCATACGATCGTGATTGCGGTTAAACGGTTCGTACAGCTCGCGAATAGGCTCGATCACATCTTTATTGTCGGTACCGATCACGATGCGCTCAGGACGCATGCAGTCTGCCACCGCCGCGCCTTCCTTCAGGAATTCCGGGTTGGATACCACGTCAAACGGCACGTTGCTGCCGCGTTTCGCCAGCGTTTCAGCCATCACCTGACGCACCTTGTCCGCCGTACCGACCGGCACGGTGGATTTGTCGATCACCACTTTGCGATCGGTCATGTGCTCGGCGATAGTGCGCGCCACCGCGGTGACGTACTTCAGATCGGCGGAACCGTCTTCATCCGGCGGCGTGCCGACGGCGATAAACTGGATAGTCCCGTGCGCCACGCCCGCTTTGGCATCGGTGGTGAAATGCAGACGGCCGGCCTCATAGTTTTGCTGCACCAGCGGCGTCAGACCCGGTTCGAAAATCGGGATATTCCCTTTTTTCAGGTTTTCGACTTTTCGCTCATCGACGTCAATACACATAACGTCATGGCCTACTTCAGCCAGTACGGCGGCCTGCACCAGACCCACATAACCAATACCAAAAACTGTTACTTTCATGTGAAAATCCTAGTTTTTCAAATTAAGACGAAAGATCACTCAATTACTTCTTGTCAGCGGCAACAACCTGTTGCAGCCACTGAGAAAATTCTTTGCCCAGGCTGGCATGGCGCATGCCGTATTCCACGAAGGCCTGCATGTAACCGAGTTTGTTACCGCAGTCATGGCTCACGCCTTTCAGGTGATACGCTTCCACCGTTTCCTGCTGCATCAGCATTTCGATACTGTCAGTCAGCTGAATTTCGTCGCCGGCGCCCGGAGGCGTTTTCGCCAACAGCGGCCAGATATCGGCGGAGAGGACATAACGACCGACAATCGCCAGGTTGGAAGGCGCTTTCTCCGGCGACGGCTTCTCGACCACGCTGACCATCGGCGCGCTTTCGCCCGGATGCAATTCGACGCCCTTACAGTCGGCTACGCCGTAGTTGCCAACATCTTTATGCGGCACAGGTTCAACCATGATCTGGCTGATGCCGGTGGTTTCGAAGCGCTGCAGCATGTCGTGCAAGTTGTCTTTTTTCGGATCGGCGCTGTATTCGTCAAGGATCACGTCCGGCAACACCACCGCGACCGGCTCATCGCCCACCATCGGGTAGGCGCACATAATCGCATGCCCCAAGCCTTTGGCATTCCCCTGGCGGACTTGCATCACGGTAACGCCCTTCGGGCAGATTGACTGCACTTCATCGAGCAGTTGACGCTTGACGCGTTTTTCCAGCATCGCTTCCAGTTCGAAACTGGTATCAAAATGGTTTTCGATCGAGTTCTTGGAGGAGTGGGTGACCAGCACAATCTCGTTAATCCCTGCTGCAATGCACTCATTGACGACGTATTGGATCAGCGGTTTATCAACCAGCGGCAGCATTTCTTTCGGAATGGCTTTGGTGGCCGGCAACATCCGCGTACCCAAGCCTGCAACCGGGATCACGGCTTTTCTGACTTTGCGATTTACAGCAGGCATTATTTCCTCTCTTAAAGCTGAAGCGCTCATTTTATGAGCTTGGGCTCGATATAAAAAAACCTTCGGAGTATACCAGCTTATGCGCGCCTGGCATTAACCAGAACACAAATAGAAAACATTTAGGACTATTACCCGTTCTGATAATCGGGAGAAGAAATAGACGGTTTAATTACCGATAAGTGAATAGCTTAAGATATCGCCGATCAACGCCCATTATTCAGCGCTGAGCATCAGCCGCAATCGGCCGCCGCTGCCCCATACCTGACATTGCCAGGCCGTACAGCGTTGACTGATCTGGTTCATGTAGGTGGCGCCCAGCGTGCCCAGCGGCACGCCGTTGCTCAGCTGAATTTGATTGTCGCCGGTATTGACGTTGGCATGCAGCCCGGCGGAAACCAGAATCAGGTTTTTATTTTCGGCGTGATAATATCCCAGCAACAGCGGGAATTGACCGTCTAATTTCCCCTGCCGCAATAATTGATTAACCTGCTTTAACAATGCCGACATTTGCGGCAGGCGATGTTGTTGATTAGCCAGATGGTCTTGCAGCAACCCATTAAATAATGCGCGTAACAGCAGCGCCGCCAATACGCCATTATCACCGGCGCGCGTGACGTCCAGGCAATAGAACGCCAGGTCTTTTTCTGACAATGCCGCGATATCCAGCACCAGCCCGGGATTTTCGCCCGTGGTTAACTGGCGATAGTTGATCCGGCAATGCGCAATGGTTTGCTGCACCGGCGGCTGCAATTGCTTAAGCAGTTTGACGGCTTCGGAAGGATTCTTGCTCAGCGCGTCCCAATCCTGAAACAGCTCAACCTCTTCAATCGCCTGGGAGGTAAACATATTGGGGTATAAACACGCCAGCACCGCCTCACGCAGGCGATTGAGATCGGTCAGCGGCTTCAGCAGCACATCCTGTACGCCCAAACGCAGCACCTTGGCGATGTCCGCCATCTTGTCGGTAGCGGAGATCACCAGCACCGGGATCTGCAGCCCCTGCAGACGCAGGTGTTCAACGAATTCGATGCCGCCCATTTCCGGCATCGCGAGATCGCACAGAATCAGATCCGGCTTGAAGTCATCGACGGCACTCAGCGCCTGTAAACCGTTGGTCGCCTCGCCGGTTTCAGCGCCCAGCGAGGTCAGATAACCGACCAGCACGGAACGAAAAACCTGTTCGTCCTCAACGATCAAGATACGCTTGTGAGTGAGTGGTAATGCCATCAGCCGAGCCTCGTCCCTTTCCATAGTGTAATAGTGGCTCAAAAAGGTCACTTATGCTCGTCTGAAACAGACCAACCGCGCATTGCCAACCAAGAACCGATAATTATCTATTTTTTATCAACGGCAACAACCGATCCAGTTGTTTTTCAACCGCCAGCAACCCCGCCTCGATCGCTTCATCGGCGCGGTGGAAATCCAGCGTTGAGATCTGCGGGCAAAAAGGCTGGATCAAAACGTCCGGCGGATCGCTCGCCATCCGGTTGCGCTTCAGGCGATTTTCCAGCATTTGAATCGATGTGCTCATAATCTCCATCGCCGTCGGCGCCGTCGTCGGTTTGCGCTTGCGCATTCTGCCGACGCGCTCCCGCAGGCGCCCGCGCCAGGTCTCCGCAGGCGTATCGTCCGGGCTTTCGTCCTCGCCGCGTATCGAGAACAGATCCTGCTGCATCAAATGCGCGTCATGCTGCAGATCGACCGCAATGACAATATCGGCGCCCAGCGCCCGGCAGAGCGACACCGGTACCGGATTAACCACTGCGCCGTCCACCAGCCAATAACCGTCGGCCCACACTGGCGCCAATAGGCCTGGCATGCTGCAAGAAGCGCGCACCGCCTGATGAATATCGCCTTCGGTCAGCCACAGTTCGCGGCCGGTGCTGAGATTGGTCGTCACGGCGCCGAACTTCAGCGCACATTCGGCAATATCACTAATCTTCAACAGTTGCCCGACGGCATTGAACACCCGATCGCCGCGCAACAAACCGCCGCGCTGCCAGGAAAAATCCATCAGACGGATGACATCCCAATAGCTGAACGACCGTACCCACTGCTCCATCACCGGCAAACGGTGACTGGCGAATGCCGCCCCCACCAACGCGCCAACAGAGCAGCCGGCAACGATATCGACCTCAATCCCCAGTTTCTTTAACGCATTGATCACGCCGATGTGCGCCCAGCCTTTAGCCGAGCCCGCCCCCAGCGCCAGTCCGATCTTGATTTGCCGCATAGCGCCATCCTCTCGGTAAAAGGTGTTCTCTGCTTTCAGGGTAGATTGTCACTGACGAATATTGTTAGGTAACATATGCGCTAAATTCATTTTCAGCCTCGTTTTCTCAGGAGTTATTTTGCCCGAATCATGCCCATGCGGCAGCGGACTGGCGTATAACGCGTGCTGCGCCCCTTTTATCAGCGGCAGTCAGCCGGCGCCGACGCCCGGCCAACTGATGCGTTCACGCTTCACCGCCTACGTGAATCATAACGTCGACTATCTGATCGCCACCTGGCACCCCGACTGCGGCGCCGAAGCGTGGCGCAATGCGATCGTCGACAGTTTCAAAAACACCGAATGGCTGGGCTTGACGATCGTCGAGGAGCAAACCGGCCATGAGCCGGACGAAGGCTTCGTCGAATTCATCGCCCGCTTCACCGATGGCGAAAGCGGCGAGCCCCAGGCGATGCATGAGCGCTCACGCTTCCTTCGTCGCGATCAACGTTGGTATTATATCGACGGCAGCAAACCCCAGCCCGGCCGAAATGCGATATGTCCCTGCGGCTCAGGGAAAAAATATAAGAAGTGCTGCGGGCGCTAGCCGGCCGGCGCTTCACGTTAACGCCTGCGCAGACAGGCCGTTCAGTATCAGACAGGATCCTCAAACCCATGCCACACCAAAATGTACAACGAAAAGTGTTACGCACCATCTGCCCGGACGCCAAAGGGCTGATCGCCAAGATCACCAACATCTGTTACAAACACGAGCTCAATATCGTCCAGAATAATGAGTTCGTCGATCACCGCACCGGGCGTTTCTTCATGCGCACCGAGCTGGAAGGCATTTTCAACGACAACACGCTGCTGGCCGATCTGGACAGCGCGCTGCCGGAAGGTTCGCTGCGTGAGTTGCACAGCACCGGACGTCGGCGCATCGTGGTGCTGGTCACCAAAGAGGCACACTGCCTGGGCGATCTGTTGATGAAAAGCGCCTATGGCGGCCTCGACGTTGAGATCGCCGCCGTAATCGGCAACCACGACACGCTGCAAACGCTGGTGGAGCGTTTCGATATTCCTTTCCATCTGGTGAGCCACGAAGGATTGACGCGCGAACAGCACGACCGCGAAATGACGGCCAAGATCGATCAATATCAGCCGGATTACGTGGTGTTGGCCAAATATATGCGCGTGCTGACGCCGGCCTTCGTGCAACATTATCCGAATCAGGTGATCAACATTCACCATTCGTTCCTGCCGGCGTTTATCGGCGCGCGGCCTTATCACCAGGCCTACGAACGCGGCGTGAAAATCATCGGCGCCACGGCTCACTACGTTAACGACAATCTCGACGAAGGCCCGATCATCATGCAGGACGTGATCCACGTCGATCACACCTATTCCGCCGAGGATATGATGCGCGCCGGCCGCGACGTAGAGAAAAACGTGCTCAGCCGAGCCCTGTATCAGGTGTTGGCGCAGCGCGTCTTCGTCTACGGCAATCGCACCGTTATTCTGTAATCGCTCAATAAATCGGTGCATTTCGTTCAGGGATGCACCGCCAAGAATAAAAAAACGGCAAACGATTCATTTTCTGCATTTCAATGCTTTACACATCCGCTTCATTTGATATGATGCGCCCCGCTTACCGAGACAGCGCTCTCGCAAGCAAGGCCAGTTAAATAGCCATGTATATGGTGGGGTTCCCGAGCGGCCAAAGGGAGCAGACTGTAAATCTGCCGTCACTGACTTCGAAGGTTCGAATCCTTCCCCCACCACCATCTTCATCTCTGTTGATGAACTTGAAGCGAAAGCTGAAATATCATTAAACGCCGAGGGGGAGGATGAGAAGCTTCGACAAGGTTCGAGCCGAGCGCAGCGAGACAACGCGCTTTAGCGCGGTCATCCTTAGAAGCACACAATAGGAATTTAGCCCATTCCTTAAAAAATCAGCAAATCCATGAATACCATGGTGGGGTTCCCGAGCGGCCAAAGGGAGCAGACTGTAAATCTGCCGTCACTGACTTCGAAGGTTCGAATCCTTCCCCCACCACCATTTCTTACAGAAAATCCCAAAACCGAATTAAAAGCACATCGCATTCATAATGCTCCGTATTGGGGAAGGATGAGAAGCTTCGACCAAGGTTCGAGTCTCACGCAGTGAGACAACGCGCTTCAGCGCGGCCCGCAGGGTGAGTCGCGCAGCGACGAATCATCCTTCCCCCACCACCATTTCTTACAGAAAATCCCAAAACCCACTTAAAGCACATCGCATCCAACACGTTGCATCCAATGTTCTCGTATCAATAAATCAAGTTATCTCCCCCTTATTTACCGCTTTCATCCAGACGTTTTATTTCTCTCCTCCGCCCGTAACTTGAACTCCGGCCGACAATTCGCTATACCACTGGCTTCTTTAGTGCAGTAAGGAACAGGTGGATGCGAAACAATATTTGCGTTTTTTGTGGCGCCAGCGAAGGTGTCAATCCCGCTTATGCCGAGCAGGCTCGCCAACTGGGGCAATTGCTGGCCGCACAGGGACGCCGTTTAATCTACGGCGGCGGCAAAAAAGGACTGATGGGGATTGTGGCGGACGCGGTGTTGGCGGCGGGCGGTGAAGCTGTCGGCATTATCCCCGAGCGCCTGGTTGAAGCGGAAACGGCGCATCGCGGCCTGACTGAATTGGAAGTGGTGCCAGACATGCATACGCGCAAAGCCCGTATGGCGGCGCTGGCGGACAGTTTTATCGCCCTGCCCGGCGGCATCGGCACGCTGGAAGAGCTGTTTGAAATCTGGACCTGGGGGCAAATCGGGTATCACAACAAACCGGTCGGCCTGCTGAACGTCAACGGTTTCTACCGCCCACTGAGCCAGTTCCTCGAACACGTCGCCGATCAGGGCTTCATGCGCCACGACTATCTCGGTACGCTGCACATCAGCGAATCGGCGCAAACGCTGCTGCAACAGTTTGACGACTATCAACCCAAAAATTACGACCGCTGGGCGAAATAATGCCGGCTGCGCAGTCAGCGGGCTCGCCGCTGTCTGCGTTACATTTCCCGCCAAACTCTGCTACTATCACAGCACATTTTTCTCGTGAAAACGGCACCGCTCATGAAGTTTGTCTCTTTTAATATCAATGGACTGCGCGCGCGTCCGCATCAGCTGGCGGCAATTATCGAACAGCACCAGCCCGACGTGATCGGTCTGCAGGAAACCAAAGTTCACGATGACATGTTCCCATTGGAAGAAGTCAGCCAGCACGGCTATCACGTGTTCTATCACGGGCAAAAAGGCCATTACGGCGTGGCGCTGCTGACCAAAGCGGAGCCCCTGGCCGTGCGCCGCGGCTTCCCGACCGATGAAGAAGACGCGCAGCGTCGCATCATCATGGCCGATTTGGCTACGCCGCAGGGCACGCTGACGGTGATCAACGGCTACTTCCCGCAAGGTGAAAGCCGCGACCACCCGATCAAATTCCCGGCTAAAACACGCTTTTATCAGGATCTGCAAAACTACCTGGAGCAGCAGCTGTCGGCGGAATCCCCGGTGCTGATCATGGGCGACATGAATATCAGCCCCAGCGATTACGATATCGGCATCGGCGAAGACAACCGCAAACGCTGGCTGCGCACCGGTAAATGTTCCTTCCTGCCGGAAGAGCGCGAATGGATGGATCGCCTGCTGAACTGGGGCCTGGTCGATACCTACCGCCACGCCAACCCGGGGCGCAACGACGAGTTCTCATGGTTCGACTACCGCTCCAAAGGGTTCGACGACAACCGCGGCCTGCGTATCGATCTGCTGCTGGCCAGCACCCCGCTGGCTTCGCGCTGCATCGCCACCGGCATCGATTACCAAACCCGCGGCATGGAGAAACCTTCCGACCATGCGCCGGTCTGGGCGGAATTTACGCTGTAACCCCATCACCCCGGCGCCCGCCGGGGTTTTACTCTGTGAAGCCAATGAAAATTATTGACGTGGTAGCCGCCATTCTGGAACAAAATGGGCGCATTTTGCTGGCCCAACGCGGCGCAGGCAGCGATCAGGCAGGTTTGTGGGAGTTTCCCGGCGGCAAAGTTGAGCCGGGTGAAAGCCAACCGCAGGCGCTGGCGCGCGAACTGGATGAAGAATTGGGGATTTGCGCCCGTATCGGCAACTATGTAGGCAGCAATCAGTGGCAGCAAGGCGAACGCCTCATCCGGCTACACGCCTGGCGAGTCGCGGAGTTCTCCGGTGAATTGCAGCTGCATTGTCACTCAGCGCTGGTGTGGGTCACGCCGCAACAGGCGCAGGAATATACCCTGGCCCCGGCCGACGTTCCACTGCTGGCGGACTATATCGCCGCGCAAGGCGATGCACGCTGAGCGCGGCGATAGGTTACATGGTCACTTCTTCAATCGCACCCAAATCAAGGGGTTGGTGCCGATAGTGTTAGGCTCACGCACACACTGCAGCACTTCGCCTTCGACTTTGAGCACCGCGCCTTCGGAATAGTTTTGATTCTGGTAGACGCAACAGCGGTTGCAGGGTTGCGCCGGTGGCGAATTGGCGCCGTTTTTCGCCGTCCCCCAAATCTCCGGCGAAACCGGCAACACCACGTCCACATCGCCCCGGTTGGCGGCCGCCAGGCCGCAGTAGGCCAGGGCAGCGGCAGCCAGCACCCCATTGAGTCCGTGCTTCATTCACTCTTCTCCTGCGCCTTGCCGGCGCTTTTCCTGCGTTTTTTGCCTCCGCTGGAAGGCGGCGGCGGCAACCCACGGAACGCCATGCTCGCCCGGCTCTGCTTGGCCTGATAAATCAGCTCTTGCAGCGTGCCGACCAACGGCTGCATAAAGTCCTGATAACGGCAGGATTTCTCGCTGATTTGCGTCAGCGTTGCCTCCCAGTTTGCCGTCATATCAGGACGCGCAGCAAGATCCGGCAGCGAGTGAATCAACGCGCGCCCGGTTTCGCTGGAGTGAATATAGCGTCCCTTCTTGTACAGAAACGCCCGTTTGAACAGCAATTCGATGATCCCCGCTCGCGTCGCTTCCGTACCTAAACCATCGGTCGCCCGCAGGATTTTCTTTAGCGCTTTATCTTGTACGAAGCGCGCGATGCCGGTCATGGCCGACAACAGACTGGCGTCGGTAAACGGCCGCGGGGGCTGCGTCTGGCGCTCCACCACCTCACCGCGCTCACACAGCAGCTCATCATCTTTAGCCACCACCGGCAGCGGTGCGCCTTCGTTTTCTTCGTCGCGTTCCTTGCTCCCCAGCAGCGTACGCCAACCGGCTTCCGCCAGGAAACGCGCCTTGGCGATAAATTTGCCGCCGGCGATATCCAGCTCAATCACGCATTTGCGGAATACCGCATCCGGACAAAACTGCATCAGATACTGGCGCGCCACCAGCCCATACACGTTCCGTTCATCCTGCGTCAGATTAATCTTGCCGGCACGGGCGGTGGGAATGATAGCGTGGTGCGCATCGACTTTTTTATCGTCCCAGCAACGGTTGCGGCGATCGCTGTCGATCACCGGCTGCGGGTACAGTTCAGGCTGGTGCACGCTGATGGCGTTCAGCACCGCGTGGCGACCGGCGAAATGCTCTTCCGGCAGGTAGCGACAGTCGGAACGCGGATAGGTGATCAATTTATGGGTTTCATACAACCGCTGGCAAACGTCCAGCACCTGTTGGGCGCTGAGGTTATAACGCCGGGCCGCTTCGATTTGCAGCGTGGAGAGCGAAAACGGCAGCGGCGCGGTATCTGATTCCCGTTTATCGTTATAGGACGTGACCAGCGCCGGCTGGCCCTCGATGCGCTTAACCACGTGCTCCGCCAACGGCCGGTGCAGCAAGCGCCCCTCTTCGTCCTGATAAGGCTCGCACGACTCGCTGGGCTGCCACAGCGCCACGAAACGCTCTTCTTTCGGCGTAACGATGTGCGCCTTGACCTCAAAGAAGTCTTTCGGCACGAAGTTTTCGATCTCTTCATCGCGCCGCACCACCAACCCCAGCACCGGCGTCTGCACCCTGCCCACCGACAACACGCCGTCATAACCGGCGTTGCGGCCCAGCAGCGTATAAGCGCGGGTCATATTGATGCCGTACAGCCAGTCGGCGCGTGAGCGCGCAAGGGCGGACACGCACAGCGGGATGAAGTCACGGTTGTCGCGCAGGCGTTCAACCGCGCGCTCCACCGCCTGCGGGTTGAGATCGTTGATCAGACAGCGGCGCACGTTCTGGCGTTTTTCCGGCGTCAGATCCAGGTAGTCCAGCACCTCATCCACCAGCAGTTGTCCTTCGCGATCCGGGTCGCCGGCGTGAACCACTTCATCGGCTTCAAGCAGCAACTTTTTAATGGCGTTGAGCTGTTTACTGACCGACGGCCGCGGCTGCAACCGCCATTTTTCAGGAATGATCGGCAGATCCGCCAACGACCAGCGCGCATAGCGGCTGTCATAAGCGTCAGGCTGAGCCTGCTCCAACAGGTGGCCGACGCACCAGGTCACCACATCGTTGTTGCCGCAGGCGATATACCCGTCGCCGCGGCGATGCGGCTTGGGCAATACGTCGGCAATGGCGCGCGCCAAACTCGGTTTCTCGGCTATGAACAGTCGCATTATTCACCGTTTTTCTGGCTGAACGTCATCAAGAATTCTCTTACTTCTGCATAGTTCCCACGGAAGACAATCCGCTGGGCTTTCTTTTCCAACTGATAGCAATACATCGGATCGTAGTACTGCTGCAACAGGGGCGCCAGCCACTCGCGGTGCGCCTCGCCCTGGCCGCTGAGCCGCTGTGTCCGCAGCGCCGCTTCCAACCGCTGCGTCAGCTGCTGGAAGCGTTCCAGCCCCAGGCGGCGGCGTATGGCGTACAGGCCGTGGTGCAGATAGTCGTCGTACTGTCGCCAGCCCTCTTCCATGCCATAGGCCTGTTCGAACTGTTCGCGCATGCCGTCGATATATTCCGCCTGCAAACGCGCCAGGCGAATGTCGAACGGATCGTCGATCACCGCCACCGGCGCCTGCTGCATCCCATTGAACAACGGCAGCGGCAAATTGTTGCTGCCGATGATCCGCCCTTCGTCTTCCAGCACCCAACGGCGGCTGCCACCATGCTGTTTTTTCAGCAATAACACAGCCAGACGATTCTCAAAATCGATCTGCGAGCTCTGGCCCGCCAGCGTTCGACCAAAAGATGAACCGCGATGGCGCGCCGCACCTTCCAGATCGACGCCGTCGGCCAGTTCGTTGACCAGCAACGTCTTGCCGCTGCCGGTATTGCCGCCCACCAGGGCCATCGGCAATGCTGCGCTTTGCGCCAGCACGCCGAGCAAATAATTGCGCAGCGCCTTATAACCGCCAATGATACGCGGGTACTCGACGCCGGCCTCATGCAGCCATTGCTGCACCAGCTGCGAGCGCAGACCGCCGCGGAAGCAATAGAGATAGCCTTCGGGCCGCTGCGCACAGGCCGCCAGCCAGGCGGCGGTGCGCTGTTCGCGCAGTTTGCCGTTCACCAGACTGTGGCCGAGCGCTATCGCCGCTTGCTGCCCATGCTGTTTATAGCAGGTGCCCACCGCCTGCCGCTCGCTGTCGATCATCAGCGGCAGGTTCAGCGCCTGAGCGAAGGCGCCCTGCTGAAACTCGATCGGCGCGCGCACGTCAATCAGCGGCACGTCCTGCAGGAAAATGCGTTGGTAATTGTCGCTGTCCGGCCTTCCTTGCATGTTGGACACTACACGACCTCGATCAGCGGCTTATCGGCCGATGCCACATGCAGCTCGCCGATGGCGTTGAGCGTAATGCCATGCTGTTCGGCAATCGCCAGCACCTGCGCTTCCGCCTCCGGCAATACCGCCAACAGCAAACCGCCGGAGGTCTGAGGATCGCACAGCAACTGGCGCTGCAGATCGCTCATCTCGCCCACCAGATGGCCATAGCTGTCGAAGTTGCGCCCGGTACCGCCCGGCACGCAGCCCTCGGCGATATACGCCTCGACGTCCGGCAGCTTCGGCACCCGATCGAACCAGACCGTCGCCTGCAGGCCGGAGCCCTGACATACCTCGCTCAGGTGGCCCAGCAGGCCAAAACCGGTGATGTCGGTCATCGCCGTGACGCCCGCCACCTCGGCAAAGTCGGCGCCCGGCTTGTTCAGGCGGCACATCACGTCCGTCGCCAGGCCCTGATGCTCGGGGCGCAGCTTGCTTTGCTTCTCGGCGGTCGTCAGCACGCCGATGCCCAGCGGCTTGGTCAGATAGAGTTTAGCCCCGGCCCGCGCGGCGCTGTTCTTCTTCACCCGCTCGGTATTGACCACGCCGGTGACCGCCAGGCCGAAGATAGGTTCAGGCGCATCAATGGAGTGGCCGCCGGCCAGCGCAATCCCCGCCTGCTGGCAGGCGAAACGCCCGCCGTCGATCACCTGCTGCGCCACCTCCGGCGGCAGTTTGGCGATCGGCCAGCCGAGAATGGCGATCGCCATGATCGGTTTGCCGCCCATGGCGTACACGTCGCTGATGGCGTTGGCGGCGGCGATGCGGCCGAAATCGAACGGATCGTCGACGATCGGCATGAAGAAGTCGGTGGTGCTGATAATGCCGACGCCGTTGCCGATGTCATATACCGCCGCGTCGTCGCGGGTTTCATTGCCGACCAGCAGACGCGGATCGACAAATTTCTCCCGCTCGCTGTGCAGGATGGTTTCGAGAACTTTCGGTGAGATTTTGCAGCCGCAGCCAGCGCCATGGCTGTACTGGGTTAAACGGATCGCTGGCGATGTCATAGTCCACTCCCTTCGATAACGGCACTCAAGATAACATAGGGTAGCGCTTGCCGAGGGGATTGATAAGAGCGTGCCGCCGATAAGCGAACGGCCTGCTCAGAAACCATGCAATTTTGCGGGGTTTGGCGCATTTTCGCCGCGCCCCGTCGGATAATACTTAGAAATAGCTGACGAAAGGCGTGCTGTCCGGCGGCGTCACTTTGGTGGCGGCCTTCAGCTGCGGCGTGCCCAGATAGAGGAAACCGACGATCTCGTCCTGCTCGCGGCAGCCGAAGGCTTCGCGCACCAGCGCATGCTCGGTCCAGGCGCCGGTGCGCCAGATGCCGTTAAAGCCCTGCGCCAGCGCCGCCATCTGCATCGCCTGCACGGCGCAACCGGCGGAAACCACCTGCTCCCAGCGCGGCACCTTAGTCTCTTCAGTGCAATGCGCGATGACGGTGATGATCAGCGGTGCGCGGAACGGCGCCTTGGTGGCTTTTTCGATCGCCGCTTCATCCAACTGATCCTGCTTCGCCGCCGCCTGCAGCAGCTGACTGAAGCGCTCCAGGCCCTGATTCTCGATCATCACGAAACGCCACGGCTGCAGCGCGCCGTGATCGGGCGCACGCAGGCCCGCGTTGATGATGTTTTGGCGCACTTCCCCCGCCGGCGCCGGTTCCGCCAGGCGCGAAGCCGAGCGACGATTCAATAAAAGATCCAGAGCATCCATCGTAAACTCCTGATAACAATTTTCATTCCGGCCACGTTAACATAGCTAAACGGCGAGTTACAGCCTCGGCGGTAGCGTCTGTGTGCCACGATTTAAAGCTGACATTTACCCGGCCGCTCATTAGGATAGCGGAACATTCTCGACTCTTGTTGGAGAGCACATGCGCACATTGTGGCAAATTATTGCCGGCATTTTCCGGTGGACATGGCGTCTGCTGAATTTTATCAGGGAACTGATCCTTAACCTGTTCCTGGTCCTGCTGATCCTGGTTGGGGTCGGCATCTATCTGTCCTTCCAAAGTTCCTCCACCTCGACGGCCCCGGCGCGCGGCGCGCTGTTGGTCGATTTAAGCGGCGTGGTGGTCGATCAGCCTTCGGTAAACAACCGGGTGCGGCAATGGGGGCGTGAACTGTTGGGCGCCTCCAGCAGCCGCCTGCAGGAGAACTCGCTGTTCGACGTGGTGGACAGCATCCGCAAGGCCAAAGACGACAAAAACATTACCGGCATGGTGTTGCAGCTGAATGACTTCGCCGGCGCCGATCAGCCGTCGCTGCGCTATATCGGCAAAGCGCTGCGCGAGTTCCGCGACAGCGGCAAACCGATCTTCGCCATCGGCGACAGTTACAATCAAACGCAATACTACCTGGCCAGCTACGCCAACAAGGTCTACCTCTCGCCGCAGGGCGCGGTCGATCTGCACGGTTTCGCCACCAACAACCTGTATTACAAGTCGTTGCTGGACATGCTCAAGGTCACCACCAATATCTTCCGCGTCGGCACCTATAAATCGGCGGTCGAACCGCTGATCCGCGACGACATGTCCCCGGCGGCGCGCGAAGCGGACAGCCGCTGGATTGGCGGTCTGTGGCAGAACTATCTGGAAACCGTGGCGGCCAACCGGCAGCTGACGCCGCAGCAGCTGTTCCCCGGCGCCGCCGGCGTGCTGAGCGGCCTGCAGGCGGCAGGCGGCGACACCGCCCGCTATGCGCTGGACAATAAGCTGGTGGACGAGCTGGCATCGCGCACCGCGATCGAAAATCAGCTGGTCAAAACCTTCGGCTGGGACAAACAGGCGAACGATTTTAACGCCATCAGCATCTACGACTACCAGCCGAAGCCGGACGCCAACCAGGGTGGCAAGATCGCCGTGGTGTTCGCCAACGGCGCCATCATGGACGGCCCGCAGACGCCGGGCAACGTCGGGGGCGACACCACCGCCGCCGAGCTGCGTCAGGCCCGTCTGGATCCGGCCGTCAAAGCCGTGGTGTTCCGCGTCAATAGCCCTGGCGGCAGCGTCAGCGCGTCCGAAGTGATCCGCTCCGAGCTGGCCGCCGTGCGCGCCGCCGGCAAACCGGTGGTGGTGTCGATGGGCGGCATGGCCGCGTCGGGCGGTTACTGGGTCTCGACGCCGGCCGACTACATCATCGCCAGCCCGAGCACGCTGACCGGCTCCATCGGTATTTTTGGCATCATCAATACCTACGAGAAAACCCTGGATACGCTGGGCGTGCACACCGACGGCGTAGCGACATCCCCGCTGGCCGATATCGCGGTCACCAAGGCGTTGCCGCAGGAGTTCTCGCAGATGATGCAGCTGAATATCGAAAACGGGTATAAGAACTTCCTCGATCTGGTCGCCAAATCACGCAAGATGACCCCGCAGCAGGTTGACCAAATCGCGCAGGGCCACGTGTGGCTCGGCAGCGACGCCAAGGCCAACGGCCTGGTCGATCAGTTGGGCGATTTCGACGACGCGGTGAAGAAAGCCGCTGAGCTGGCGAAACTGCAACAGTGGCAGCTCGACTGGTTCGTCGACACCCCGAGCCTGAGCGATATGGTGCTCAGCCAGTTCGGCGTTTCCATTCACGCCATGCTGCCGGCGGCGATTCAGGCCATGCTGCCTGCCCCGCTGGCCTCGGTCGCCAATGCGGTGAAAGAGCAGCCGGGTTTGTTCAATAACTTGAACGATCCGCAGAACCGCTACGCGATCTGTCTGACCTGCGGAGAAGTCCGCTAACAAATAATTCTGCAGCCCGGCCTCCGCCGGGCTTTTTTTCTGCCGCCATGTCCCTATAATTCAGCCCATCTTATCTTTGTTAAAATCATAACCATGCAAAAGAAATCCATTTACGTCGCCTACACCGGCGGCACCATCGGCATGCAGCGTTCCGAGCACGGCTATATTCCGGTTTCCGGCCACCTGCAGCGTCAGCTGGCGCTGATGCCGGAATTCCATCGGCCGGAGATGCCGGATTTCACCATTCATGAATACGCGCCGCTCATCGATTCCTCGGACATGACGCCGGAAGACTGGCAGCACATCGCCGACGACATCAAACAGAACTACGATCGCTACGACGGCTTCGTGATCCTGCACGGCACCGATACCATGGCGTTCACCGCCTCGGCGCTCTCCTTCATGCTGGAGAACCTGGCCAAACCGGTGATCGTCACCGGCTCGCAGATTCCGCTGGCGGAGCTGCGCTCCGATGGCCAAACCAATCTGCTGAATGCACTGTACCTGGCGGCCAACCATCCGGTGAACGAAGTCAGCCTGTTCTTCAACAACAAGCTGTTCCGCGGCAACCGCACCACCAAAGCGCACGCCGATGGCTTCGACGCTTTCGCTTCACCCAACCTGCCGCCGCTGCTGGAAGCCGGTATCCACATTCGTCGCCAGCACGGCATCGACAGCCCGGTTTGCAACGGCGCGCTGCAGGTACATGACATCACGCCGCAGCCGATCGGCGTGGTCACTATCTATCCGGGCATTTCCGGCGCGGTGGTGCGCAACTTCCTGCTGCAGCCGGTCAAGGCGCTGATCTTACGCTCCTACGGCGTCGGTAACGCGCCGCAGAAGGCCGAGCTGATCGACGAGTTGCGCGCGGCCTCCGAACGCGGCATCGTAGTGGTCAACCTGACGCAGTGCATCTCCGGGCGCGTCAATATGGAAGGCTACGCCACCGGCAACGCGCTGGCGCACGCCGGGGTGATCAGCGGTTTCGACATGACGGTGGAAGCCGCTCTGACCAAGCTGCACTATCTGTTGAGCCAGCCGCTGACGCCGGAACAAATCCGCGCCCTGATGCAGCAAGATCTGCGCGGCGAGCTGAGCATCAACGGTTAACCTACCGATCTTTGGAGCGGCGATGAAAACGGCCCTGTTGTTGATTGATCTGCAAAATGATTTCTGCCCCGGTGGCGCGCTGGCGGTCACGGAGGGCGACGCCGTCATCCCGGTCGCCAATCAGGCGATCGCCGCCTGCCTGGCGCGCGGCGAACCGGTGGTGGCCAGCCAGGACTGGCATCCCGCCAATCACCGCAGCTTTGCGGTGAACTCCGATGCGCAAGTCGGCACCCTCGGTGAGCTGGAAGGCTTACCGCAGGTGTGGTGGCCGGTGCACTGCGTGCAAGGGAGCCTCGGCGCCGATTTTCATCCTCAACTGCAGCGGCAACACATCAATGCCGTCTTTCGCAAAGGGCAGGATACGGACATCGACAGCTATAGCGCGTTCTTCGATAACGGCCACCGGGCGCAGACCGAACTGCACGGCTGGCTGCAATCGCAGGGCATTCAGCGGCTGGCGATCATGGGCCTGGCGACCGACTATTGTGTGAAGTTCAGCGTGCTGGATGCGCTGGCTGCCGGCTATCCGACGCAGGTGATCGTCGACGGCTGCCGCGGCGTGAATCTGCAGCCGGACGACAGTGAGCGGGCGCTGCAGGAGATGGCGCGCGCCGGCGCTCAACTGGTTACCCTGTCACAATTTCTCGCCAATTAAATCCTGCCGGGCGCTATCGGCGCCCTCTCTGGGCGGCGGCGAAAATATCGACGTCGCTCACAATGCTGTTTTTCTTCTCCTCCAGCCGCTTGTGACCGGCAGGCGCTTTTGCTGTTATGGCAGCGACGCTTTTGGCGTCAAACGGTTATACGCATCCGGGGCCCGCTGAGCCCGGCTTTATTGTGACCGCTACTGGCGGTACGGTCGGCCTTGCCGATCCCAAGGAGACAAACATGAAAATAACCCGAAAACTGCTGCCTTTGCTGGCAGCGGTGCAGTTGGCTATCGCCGGTATCGGCGCGGCTCAGGCGGCCTATCTCTCCGTCGGCTACTTCAACGGCGGCGGCGACGTCACCGCCGGCCCCGGTGGTGACATCGACAAGCTGGACGTGACGCAAATCACCCACCTCAACTATTCGTTTGGCCTGATCTACAACGACGAGAAAGACGAAACCAATGCGGCGCTGAAAGACCCTGCTCGCCGCCACCAGATCTACCTGTCGCCGAAAGTCACGGCCGATCTGCAACGTCTGCCGGTGCTGCGCAAACAGAACCCCGAGCTGAAAGTGCTGTTGTCGGTCGGAGGCTGGGGCGCACGCGGTTTCTCCGGCGCCGCCGCCACCGCGGAAAACCGGGCGATTTTCATTCGCTCCGCGTTGCAGGTGATCGAGCAGTACCGGCTGGATGGGATCGATCTGGACTGGGAATACCCGGTAAACGGCGCCTGGGGTTTGGTGGAAAGCCAACCGGCAGACCGCGACAACTTCACCCTGCTGCTGAAAGAGCTTCATCAGGCGCTGGGTAAAGGCAAACTGTTGACCATCGCCGTTGGCGCCAACGTCAAAAGCCCACGTGAATGGGTCGATGTGAAAAATATTGCGCCCTACCTCAATTACATCAATCTGATGACTTACGACATGGCTTACGGCACGCAGTACTTCAATGCCAACCTGTACGATTCAACGCGTTGGCCAACCGTAGCCGCCGCCGATCGCTACAGCGCCGATAACGTGGTAAAGCATTATCTGGCCGCCGGTCTGAAACCGGCGCAGATGAACCTGGGTATCGGTTTCTACGGCCGGGTACCGAAACGGGCGACCGAGGCGGGCATCGACTGGGACAAACCGGATGCCGCCAACCATCCGGTGACGCAGCCTTACTTCAGCGCGCGAGAAATCGCCCTGTTCCGCACGCTGGGATTGGATCTCAGCAAAGACACTTATTTTAAATACCGCGATATCGTCAACAAATTGCTCAACGATCCGCAGCAGCGTTTCCGCGAGCACTGGGATGACGACGCCAAAGTGCCATACCTGACGCTGCAATCCGCCGAAGGCAAGCCGCTGTTCGCCATTTCGTACGAGAACCCGCGTTCGGTGGCCATCAAGGCCGATTATATTAAAAGCCAGGGATTGGGCGGTGCGATGTTCTGGGAATACGGCGCAGACGACAACAACCGGCTGGCGCAGCAGCTGGCGGAATCGCTGGGCATAAAGGGCGAGAAACGTTGAATCGACGGGGCGATGGCGACATCGCCCCGCTTTAGGGGTGGAGCCTTACTGCGGCTTGAGTTTCACCAGCGGCTCGGCAACGAACTGCTGCTTCAGCTCTTGTTTGCTCTTCATCACGATCTGCCCGTCGGTGCCAATGCTCATGTGCTGCGGATCGACGTTGTTCATCGACTGCCACAGCATCACCGCCTGCAGGCTGTTTTCCTTTTGCTCCGGCGTCAGCGCCACGCCGTCCGGCCATTTGCCCAGTTCAACCGCCTGCACCAGGCGTTGGTATATCTCGGGCGTCATCGCCGCAATCAGATCTTTCACGTCCATCAGGGCCCTTCTCGCTTACGGAAGAATAATTAGCTGAATCGATTTTGTTGGTTAAATTACCGCTTAACCGGCCGTTTGATCGCCATTTTCGCCATCGGTGAAACTCAGCGAGGCGGAATTGACGCAGTAACGGTCACCGGTCGGCTGCGGGCCATCGGGGAATACATGCCCCAGGTGCGCGTCGCAGTGGCCACAGCGGATTTCAACACGATGCATATTATGTGAATTATCATCAAGATAACGGATTGCATCGGCGGAAACCGGCTCGTAAAAGCTGGGCCAGCCGCAGCCGGAATCGTATTTGGTTTCGGAATAGAACAGCGGCTGGTTACAGCACAGACAATGGTACACGCCCTCACGCTTGTTATGCAGCAATTTGCCGCTAAACGGCGCTTCGGTGCCACGCTGTTGCGTGACATAACGTTGGATTTCATTCAGTTCCGTGACCGGATGAGCGGGGGTTGTCTCTTTAGCCATTTGTGCTTATCTCTGAATGTGGATAATGTCAACGAAAACAATGATTAATAATAACAAAAAATTAACACCGCTGCAGGGGTTTTTGGCCTAAACTGTAGCCCATAAAGGCCACGTCACGATGATATGTGATAGCGATCACACATCTTGCGTATGCTGACTTTATACTTGGCGGCTTGTCCCCATATAACGGATGAGGCCGAGCGCAAATGGACTGTGCAATAAGCGTGCAAAACCACCCTTCCGGTTTGACTTGCCGCAAGTATTGACACGATTCCGCTTGACGCTGGGTAAGGTTTTTGTAATTTTACAACCAACCTTTTATTCACTAACAAATAGCTGGTGGAATATATGACTATCAAAGTAGGTATCAACGGTTTTGGCCGTATCGGTCGCATTGTTTTCCGTGCTGCTCAAGAGCGTTCTGACATCGAGATCGTTGCAATCAACGACCTGTTGGACGCAGAGTACATGGCTTACATGCTGAAGTATGACTCTACTCACGGCCGTTTCAACGGTACGGTAGAAGTTAAAGACGGCCACCTGGTTGTTAACGGCAAAACCATCCGTGTTACCGCAGAGAAAGACCCGGCTAACCTGAAGTGGAACGAAGTGGGCGTTGATGTGGTTGCTGAAGCGACCGGTATCTTCCTGACCGACGAAACCGCACGTAAACACATCACCGCCGGCGCTAAAAAAGTGGTTCTGACTGGCCCATCCAAAGATGCGACCCCAATGTTCGTTCGCGGCGCCAACTTTGACAAATATGCCGGCCAGGACATCGTGTCCAACGCCTCTTGCACCACCAACTGCCTGGCGCCACTGGCTAAAGTCATCAACGACAACTTCGGTATCGTTGAAGGCCTGATGACCACCGTTCACGCCACCACCGCGACTCAGAAAACCGTTGATGGCCCGTCTCACAAAGACTGGCGCGGCGGCCGCGGCGCATCCCAGAACATCATCCCTTCTTCTACCGGCGCAGCGAAAGCGGTTGGCGTGGTTCTGCCAGAACTGAAAGGCAAACTGACCGGCATGGCGTTCCGCGTACCGACCCCTAACGTGTCCGTTGTTGACCTGACCGTTCGTCTGGAAAAAGCGGCTACCTACGAAGAAATCAAGAAAGCCATCAAAGACGCCGCTGAAGGCTCTATGAAAGGCGTTCTGGGCTATGTTGAAGACGACGTGGTTTCCACCGACTTCAACGGCGAAGTGCTGACTTCCGTGTTCGATGCCAAAGCCGGTATCGCACTGAACGACAACTTCGTGAAACTGGTTTCCTGGTACGACAACGAAACCGGCTACTCCAACAAGGTTCTGGATCTGATCGCTCACATCTCCAAGTAATGGCATGATGTTAAGCTGATAATGAGGGCGACATTTTTTTGTCGCCCTTTTTTTACCCGTCATCTTTCGAGTCACAGCGTTGTTCGCTGCACACACTCACCTCAGTCACTGTCTAAGCATGCGCCTGAGGGCCTGGTTGTGACCCGAAAGCTAATAGGGTCCATTTCTATTTCCGGCAAACAATAGGTTATGAAATGAACGAGAAAATTTTCACCCTGCCCGTTTCCGAACAGATTTCGCCTTATATCAGCCAGCGCCAACTCGATGAGCTGGGCGTGGTGGTCGTGTCGCACCCGAAAGTGCGCGCGGCGGTCGCGCTGCAGGGCGCCCATTTGCTGGCCTGGCAGCCCAGCGGTGAGCAGCCGGTGATTTGGCTCAGCAACAACACGCCTTTCGCCAAAGGCAAGGCCATCCGCGGCGGCGTGCCGATCTGCTGGCCGTGGTTCGGCCCGGTGGCGCAACCCTCCCACGGGTTCGCCCGCAACCAGCCCTGGAGCCTGACGGCGCACGATGAAGATGACAACGGCGTCATCCTGACCTTTACGCTGAAAGACAATGAGCAGACCCGCAAGCTGTGGCCGCACGCCTTCACGCTGATTGCTCGCTTCAAGCTGGGTGAAGAGTGCGAGATCGAACTGGAATCGCACGGCGATTATCAAGCCACGGCGGCGCTGCACAGCTACTTCCAGGTTGGCGATATCGATCGGGTCAGCGTGGCGGGCCTGGGCGAACCTTATATTGATAAGGTGGCGGGCGGCGTCGAAGCGCGTCAGACGGGCGAAGTGACCTTCGTCGGCCAAACTGACCGCGTCTATACCCGTCCGGAGGCCTTCAGCCTGATCCGCGATCCGGCGCTCGCACGCACCATCGAGGTTCATCACCATCATATGAGCGACGTTATCGCCTGGAACCCCGGCGTAGAGCTTTCCTGCAGCATGGGAGACATGCCGAACGACGGTTACAAGACCATGGTCTGCGTTGAGACCGGGCGCGTCAGCAAACCGCTGGTCGCCGCCGGCGAACAACCCGCCCGTTTGGGTGTGACCTTCCGCAGCCGTAAAAAGGCCTGAAACCCCGTGCGCGCCAGCGCACTACGGATGTGCAAAAGGGGCGCTTGCGCCCCTTTTTGATGCACGCCATGCACGCTTATCGTGCAATGCGCGATTAGAAGGTGTAGCTCACACCCGTCATCAGCAAACCGGTGTAAGATTTATCCACCATCGGGCTGTCTTTCACTTCATCCGACAACTTCACATAGCGGCCGAGGAAGAAGGCGTTCCAGCTCTTGTTGATCTGGTAATTGGCGCTCAGCTCGAGATACGGCGCCCAGCTATCGCTCGGGGTGTAGCTGTCCAGACCGCTGCGGCGCGATTCATTGGCGCTGATGCCATAGTAATATTTGTTCTGGTTTTTGCTGTTCCACATCACGCCTACGCCCGGAACCAGCGTCAACGCGTCCAGATCAAACTTGTACAGATAGGCCACATCGCCCACCAGCCCGTTGCTGTAGTTCAGCGTGTCGCCGGTGAAGGTGGTGCGAATGGTGCCCCACTCTGCGTTGTGTGAATAGGCCAGGCCGGCCATCAGCGTGCCGCGACGCTTGTCGAGACGCTTCATGCGATCGTCGTCGCTGTCGCCCGGACGGTAGCCCCATGGCGTGTAATACCCCATGATGCTCAGCTGATTTTCTTGATCTTTCCACAGGTAGTAACCGGCGGTCAGAGTACGGAAGTAGAAGTCGTCACCTTCATAGTCGATGACGGGCACCGGATAAACGCGATCCTGATAACCGCGATACGGGTCCGGGCTAACCAGCGCGGCAGCACCCAGTGACCAGGTTCCCGCCTGGGCACTTTGCGCACAAACCATTGCGGAAGCGATAATTGCTAGCGTTTTGAGTTTTGAAATCTTCACTGGTTCTTTTTCCATAAATTACAGGGTTAATAGCCGCAATAGTTTATGTGAAAATTTAGTTACGCGCCTAATCTTTACAATAGAAAACGACCAAGATCGAATAACTTATAGCGGAATTATGAATTAATCATGGCGGAACGATGACGATTCATGCCGCAGGCCGCGCCAGACAAGGCATTTGGTTATCCCGGCAATAACTGAGTCATTGATATGACTTAAAAAAAGCTTTTTCTACGGCAGGAAATTTTCCGGCAAGCAAACTAAGCTTAAATCAGAAGGTGAATTTATCCTGGGCCCAGTGGCATACAGCGCAACTCGCGATAATAAGCGCACCAAGTTGGCATACGGGTTGCTGTACTCAGGCGTATTCTCATCTTTCGGGAGCCAGAACACTATCACACGCTCTCTTTAACCTGTGCTAATAACGAAAGGACGGGCATCATGAACATATTTGACCACTATCGCCAGCGCTACGAAGCTGCCAAGGACGAAGAGTTCACACTGCAGGAATTTCTTACCATTTGCCGGCAAGATCGCAGTGCCTATGCCAACGCGGCCGAACGTCTGCTGATGGCTATCGGTGAACCTGTGATGGTCGACACTGCGCTAGAATCACGCCTGTCGCGCCTGTTCTCCAACCGCGTGATCGCACGCTATCCGGCCTTCGAAGAGTTCTACGGCATGGAAGAGGCCATCGAACAGATCGTCTCTTACCTGAAACACGCCGCTCAGGGCCTGGAAGAGAAGAAACAGATCCTTTACCTGCTGGGCCCGGTGGGCGGCGGCAAGTCCTCGCTAGCGGAACGTCTGAAAGCGCTGATGCAGCGCGTGCCCATCTACACCCTCAGCGCCAACGGCGAACGCAGCCCGGTCAACGATCATCCGCTGTGCCTGTTCAATCCGCAGGAAGATGCCACGATCCTGGAAAAAGAGTTCAATATCCCAAGTCGCTATCTCGGCACCATCATGTCGCCGTGGGCGGCGAAGCGCCTGCATGAGTTCGGTGGCGATATCACCAAGTTTAAAGTCGTGAAAGTGCGCCCTTCCATTCTGGAACAGATCGCCATCGCCAAAACCGAGCCGGGCGATGAGAACAACCAGGACATCTCGGCACTGGTCGGTAAAGTGGACATCCGTAAACTGGAGAACCACGCGCAGAACGATCCGGACGCCTACGGCTATTCCGGCGCCCTGTGCCGCGCCAACCAGGGGATTATGGAATTCGTCGAGATGTTCAAAGCGCCGATCAAGGTGCTGCATCCGCTGCTGACTGCAACCCAGGAAGGCAACTACAACGGCACCGAAGGCATCTCCGCCCTGCCGTTCAGCGGCATTATTCTGGCGCACTCCAACGAATCCGAGTGGGTGACCTTCCGTAACAACAAGAACAACGAAGCGTTCCTCGACCGCGTGTATATCGTCAAGGTGCCTTACTGCCTGCGCGTGTCGGAAGAGATCAAAATTTACGACAAGCTTCTGGATCACAGTGAGCTGACCCATGCGCCCTGCGCGCCGGGCACGCTGGAAACGCTGGCGCGCTTTAGCGTGCTGTCGCGGCTAAAAGAGCCCGAAAACTCGAGCATCTACTCGAAAATGCGCGTGTATGACGGTGAAAGTCTCAAAGATACCGACCCGAAAGCCAAGTCCTATCAGGAATACCGCGACTACGCCGGGGTTGACGAAGGCATGAACGGCCTCTCCACCCGTTTCGCCTTTAAAATCCTCTCGCGGGTATTCAACTTCGATCACGCCGAGGTGGCAGCCAACCCGGTGCACCTGTTCTATGTGCTGGAACAGCAGATCGAGCGCGAACAGTTCCCGCAGGATTTGGCGGAGAAATACCTGGAGCACCTGAAAGGCTATCTGATCCCGAAATACGCCGAGTTTATCGGCAAAGAGATCCAGACCGCCTATCTGGAATCCTACTCGGAATACGGACAGAACATTTTTGACCGCTACGTCACCTATGCCGACTTCTGGATCCAGGATCAGGAGTATCGCGATCCCGACACCGGCCAGCTGTTCGACCGCGAGTCCCTGAACGCCGAACTGGAGAAAATTGAAAAACCGGCCGGCATCAGCAACCCGAAAGATTTCCGCAACGAAATCGTGAACTTCGTGCTGCGCGCCCGCGCCAACAACAACGGCCGCAACCCGAACTGGACCAGCTACGAGAAGCTGCGCACCGTGATTGAGAAAAAGATGTTCTCCAATACCGAAGAACTGTTGCCGGTGATTTCGTTCAACGCCAAAACATCGACGGACGAGCAGAAAAAACACGACGACTTCGTCGATCGCATGATGGAGAAAGGCTATACCCGCAAGCAGGTGCGCCTGCTGTGTGAATGGTATCTGCGGGTCAGAAAATCCTCATAACGCCTCAGGTAAGCGGCATTATCAGGGCCATGTCCATAGTCATGGACGTTGCAGCGCAGCCCACGGAGGGGCTGACACATTGCGCTGCCGCGGCCGGGACATGAAGAGTTGGCAACGTCGTTTGGGGGAAGTATGGCCTATTTCATTGACCGGCGGCTGAACGGCAAAAACAAGAGCACGGTGAACCGCCAGCGCTTCTTGCGCCGTTACAAGTCGCAAATCAAACAGTCGATTGCCGAAGCCATCAACAAGCGTTCGGTCACCGACGTAGACAGCGGGGAGTCAGTCTCTATCCCCACTGACGATATCAACGAACCGATGTTTCATCAGGGGCGCGGCGGCACGCGCCATCGCGTTCACCCGGGCAATGACCACTTCGTGCAGAACGATCGCGTCGAACGGCCTCAGGGCGGCGCAGGCGGTGGCGGCGGCCAGGGCAACGCCAGCCAGGACGGTGAAGGCCAGGATGAGTTCGTCTTCCAGATATCCAAAGACGAGTACCTCGATCTTTTGTTCGAGGATCTCGCCCTGCCCAACCTGAAAAAGAATCAGTACAAGCAGCTGACCGAGTTCAAAACCCACCGCGCCGGCTATACCGCTAACGGCGTGCCGGCCAACATCAGCGTCGTGCGTTCGCTGCAAAACTCGCTGGCGCGGCGTACCGCCATGACCGCCGGTAAAAGGCGCGCGTTGCACGAACTGGAAGACGCGCTGACCCAGTTGGAAAACACCGAGCCGGTGCAACTGCTGGAAGAAGAGCGGCTGCGCAAAGAGATTGCCGAACTGCGCAAGAAAATCGAAAGCGTGCCGTTTATCGACACCTTCGATCTGCGTTACAAAAACTACGAGCGTCGGCCGGAGCCCTCCAGCCAGGCGGTGATGTTCTGCCTGATGGACGTATCCGGTTCGATGGATCAGGCCACCAAAGACATGGCCAAACGTTTTTACATTCTGCTTTATCTGTTCCTGAGCCGAACCTACAAAAACGTCGAGGTGGTCTATATTCGCCATCACACCCAGGCGAAAGAGGTGGACGAGCAGGAGTTCTTCTATTCGCAGGAAACCGGCGGCACCATCGTCTCCAGCGCATTGAAACTGATGAACGACGTGGTCGAAGAGCGTTACGATCCGGCGCAATGGAATATCTACGCCGCGCAGGCGTCGGACGGGGACAACTGGGCCGACGATTCACCGCTGTGTCACGAGCTGTTGGCGAAGAAGATCCTGCCAATGGTGCGGTACTACAGCTACATCGAAATCACTCGCCGCGCTCACCAAACGCTGTGGCGCGAATACGAAGATCTGCAAGCGAAATTCGACAACTTCGCCATGCAGCATATCCGCGAACCGGACGATATCTATCCGGTATTCCGCGAACTGTTCCGCAAACAGACCGCGTGAATAATATCGCGGTAATCATAGCAGCCGGAGAACCCGTTTTCCGGCTGTTTCTTTTTCACCCTGATATATCCCTCACACATAAATTTTGACCTTCACCGGCAAAATAATAAGCCGCATTATCCCGAATGACGACCTCTATTATTATTTCTTCTGAGGTTATTCCTAAACCTTCACATCCTCCCTCATGCGTCTTGATGGGAATATTCCCATTCAGTTATCGTTAACACACGCATCGGGTTCCACCCTAAGCGAAATTTGACTCATTTTATTTTCTATGGCTTCTCAGCCCGCTTCGGCGGGCAATTTACCTGTCAGCAGGTTAGACACCATGATCGATTACACCCTCTATGGCCTCAACAAGAATGATGTTGATGAATACCATAAGCAAATCTGCTGCCTGCTCGGCAAAAGCGTGCTGCTGGTGCTCATCGCCAACAAACCGATCACCAAACAGAATCTGCTGGCCAGTCTTATTCAGGAAGTTGAACAACAGCACGACGAGTATTTTCAAAAATTGCATCGCGCGGCAATAGAAATGATCGGCGTTAACGGGCGCTAGATCGATATGCGCAAGGCGGAAATCTACGCCATTATTGCCGCCGTCGTGGTGTTGATTATGCTGTTAATAATGAACTCCGGCAGCGATATCAGCGCTTATCCCTAATGTGAAGCGAAGCACTCCTTTGCCGCAAGGTGCCTCTTTTCTGGCCCGAAGCGCGTTTCTGCCCGGGTTTTATTTTGAACCGGCCGCTTCGTCAATCAATCCCGCCACGTCATCGGCATGGGAAACCAGCGAGGCATGACTGGCCTTCAGCACCATCACTTTCTTAGCCTGCAGCCGCTGCGCCATACGCCGTTGGTTCTCCGGCGCTATCATACGGTCGTCGCTGGAGAGTTGATACCACGACGGTTTATGTTTCCAGGCGGGCTCACCGAGGGGGTTGCCGAAGGTATCGGCCAATGGCGCCTTCTGCGTCGCCGCCATCACCAGAGCCTCGTCGGCGGTAAGATCCTGGCAAAAGCTTTCGTGAAACTTGTCGTTCTTGATCCACAGATAACCGTCGCTGTCCGGAATCAGATTCGCGACTGCCGCAGGAGGATGCGCTTGCGTAATGCCACCGGGGCTTTCACCGGCATCCGGGGCAAACGCGGCAATGTAGACCAGGCCGACCACGTTAGGCTGGTTGCCCATTTCCGTGATCACCGCGCCACCGTAAGAGTGCCCCACCAACAATACCGGTCCCGCTTGCTGCGCGACCATCTTGCGCGCCCGTTCCGCATCCTCAGCCAGTGAGGTCAGCGGCATTTCCACCGCATGAATCGCCGAATAGCCCCTGCGCGACAACTCGATAATCACCTTACTCCAGTGCGCGGCGCCGCCCCAGAATCCGTGCACCAGCACGATGGTTGGTTTTGTGCTCATTGCCGACCTCTTCATCTCATTTGGAGGCGCTGTAGACTGATCAACAGCCGCCCTACAGGGACGCGCCTTGCAGCCGGCGACGTCGCGCGATCTCCATTTATATAGTTAGCACTGCGGTATTCGGCAATAGCTACGACGGGTTAAGGCGCTCGGTTTACAGGCATCGTCATGACTTGCCGAGGCAGCGTACGCCGTGGCGCCAGTGCAAAAAACGGGATTAAAACTAGGATTTTTACCCATACCGATCTAAAATCCCACGCAAAAACAAAGACAAGTAAATTTGGTTCATCGGGAAAAGGAATGAAGTTGTGAAGGAAATGATCTCCATCGTATTGATGACATGCCTGCTGGCGCTGCTGTTTTCGTGGCTGTTCGTCTACGGTCTTAACATTCATTAAACCTACAGCAACACCAACCCCCCCTTCCTGGCTGACCGGCAGCGCATCCGGACGATGCGCTAAAAACCCCTCTCCCCGCATGTTTCTATCCCATCATTCGCCCGCCGACAGCTAAAAAAAAGAACCCAAAGCTCGCCGGCGCAACGCGATCTCGCCTTCGTCTGCTTGCCCACTGAAACATCAATAAAATTTATGAGTTATAACCTCGTCGCGTTTCCGGACGTCTGAATGACTATTTTCCTTCTTCACACCGTTCCCGCCTGAAATCAGGCTGACAACCTTAAAATGTTACCGGTAACTATGTTGTTGATTTCTTTTCGTAATAAGCATAAAGCCGTTAATAACCTTACATTCTTTATAGAAATAAATTATGCATTCTTATGGATAAAGGCATGAATTAACGGCCTTCGGTCATTGATTATCGCCCGCCAAGCTCCTAGAATTCGCGCGTAAAAATACAACTGGGATCGAGTTTCATGTCGTCGCTGTGGGTTGCAACGCAATACTGTTATTTTATTGGTCTGTTAGTTTCAATGATTTTCACCTACCTGGTAAGCAGGGACACCGTCAAAATTCGTTGCATCAGCGCGCTGACCATCGGGTTAACCTGGCCGTTGAGTCTGCCGGTCGTCTTGCTGTTTTCGCTGTTCTAACGCCCTAACCGGCTGTGCCGCCACGGATGCTTTTAAACAGCCGTGCTAATGGAATGGGTCAGCCGACGACGCTGCCCCTCACCAGCGAAACAAGTGACGATACGGCGCATTGTTAAATGAAAGGCCATTTCCCCGCGTAACGTTTTACTTGGGGGTAGACTATTCGCCGCGCCGCGATCGCCAACGGCGGTACAGCCGCCCCGCGCCCCATACCATCAGCCATAGCAAAATATTCCCCCCCAACCAAAGCATCAGCAGGTAGAGGAAAGTCTGATAACCGGGTATGCCCCGATCGGCGAAGAACGGATTAAAGTGCAAGAATTTGACGATCGCGAAGGGATTAAGATTGAAACGGGTGAAGACGCAGGCGGTCAGCACAGGCGGCAACAGGATGTAAAACGCCAGGGTGAATATCAGCAGCAGCCTGGTGCCATGCGTGTTTTTATAATCTTTCATATCAGCGTATTGCTTGCTTCATCTCAGTGCGAGAATCGCCTGGCGATCGCTCGCCAATCGACCCTGCGGGCCAAAAATAGTTCCGCGCAAACGCGGGAATAAAGCCGGTTCAGCGTTTAATTCTCATTTAGCGCTCGGGTGATATATACCCTGTGGATTATAAATTACGATGCCGACGCGCCGCCTTCAACTGCAGCGTTTGCGTGGCGTCATCAGGAGGCCCTAATGAAACCGGACGCACTCTCCCTGCCGCCGAGCGCCAAAAAACTCAAAGTGATCTACGGCTGGTATATTTACGTGATCTATATCCTGCTGGTTTTCAACATTTACATGGCGGTCTACAACGTCTGCGTTCGGCATCCGATCGAAGCCCCGCTGCTATCGCTGTTTCACAGCCTGTTTCTCGCGCTGATGTTGCAACAGGTGCTCAAGAAAAACGTCGTTTTCGCCTGGATCTTGTTGGGCTATTTTATTCTGATGCGCCTGTATTACGCCAATGTGCTGCACATTGAGTTCACGCTGGTGAGCCGTGGCCTGGTGCTGCTGATTCTGACGCTGCTGCTGACCGGCACCGTGGCCGTCGGGCAGCTGGCCACGCCGCCACAGCGGCATGACTGGCTGGCTCGCCTAGGCTGGCGGCAATGGACGACGCTCGCGGCGCTGGCGGCAATCCTGACCCCGCTGATCACCACCGATTACCTCGGCTAAACGCGGTGCTATCTGGGGATATGGGGCTCTGAAATGTCTACGATGCGGCATATTTTGGTGTAGTTGCCTGCCTTCTCACAGATCTTGTCCGTGACGAACACGCTAAGGTAGCCCAGCAGCAGCAAGTAGCCAACCATGCACAAAATAAAGATAAGCGTTCTCACCGATAGCGACCAACCTGACAAGAGTATCTCCAGCATCATAACCTGAACGAGGCGCTTTAAAAGGATTTCATGTGCGCACTGGCCGCATCGGCGCACGTTCTGTAGTAACATTAAGCCACCACGCCAACCACCGGAAACGCCGATGCACCATCTGATGTTAGACCTTGAAACCCTGGATACAAAACCCAGCGCCGTGATTTTGGTGGTCGCGGCGGTGTTTTTCGATCCCCGCACCGGCGAACTCGGCGCCGAATTCGAGGCCGCCGTCAGCAGCCAGAAAGATCAGCCGGGGCGAACCATAAGCCTGGACACGGTTGCCTGGTGGGCGAAACAATCCGATGAAGCGCGCAAGCTGGCCTTCGGCGGCACCGAGAGCCTCAAGCGCGTGCTGAGCAGTCTCAGCCGTTTTATCCATATGAACAGCACCGATACGGTAAAGGTCTGGGGCAACGGTAAAGAGTTCGACTGCGCGATCCTCGAACACGCCTTCCAGCAGTTGGAGATGCCCTGTCCGTGGAAATTCTGGGATACCCAGGATGTGCGCACGGTGATAACGCTGGCGGAACTGCACGGCTTTAACCCTAAAAAAACCCGTCCGTTCGAAGGCATGCCGCATCGCGCGTTGGATGACGCTCGCCATCAGGCCCGTTATGTGGCCGATACCGTCTCGGCGCTTTATCTCCGCCCGGGAGCGCAGCGCTGACCCGCTTTGCCCCTTTTCATTTGCCGCCAGAATCTCTACTCTAGCCCTCTTTGTCACTCGGACGTGCCTTTCCTGCTATGCAAAAGTTCCTGTTTCTGCTTCTCAGCCTGGTGCTGCTCGGCCCATTGGGCATCGATCTCTATCTGCCCACCATTCCCGCCATCGCCGTCGGCCTGGGCAGCAGTGAAGCGCTGATCCAATCCACCATTTCGCTGTTTATTCTGGTGCTCGGCCTCGGTCAAATCATCGCCGGTCCGTTGGTGGATAACTATGGCCGCAAACCGGTGGCGCTGGCCGGCATTATTCTCTACACGATCGGCGCGGCAATGGCGGCGCTGGCCACCAGCCCGACGATCTTCATCGCGTCGCGCCTGTTGCAAGGGGTTGCGGTCTGTTGCACCGCCGTCGTCGCCTTCAGCGGCGTGCGCGATCGGCTGAATGGCGACGACGCCGCCCGCGCCTTCGGCTTTCTCAACGGCACGCTGAACATCATCCCGGCATTGGCGCCGCTGCTCGGCGGCCTGCTCGCCGAAGCCTTCGGCTGGCGCGCGCCCTTTTGGTTCCTGGCCAGTTACGCGCTGCTGGTGTTGGTGCTCATCGCGCTGCGCCTGCCGGAAACTCGCCCCGCCGACACCGTGCCGGTCAAAGGGCTGCCGGTGCGCCAATACGCGCGCATCCTCAGCGAACGGCGTTTCCTCTCTTTCGCGGTGGTGAACTCCGGGGCGATGGGCATGGCACTGACCTACGTTTCTCTGGCGCCTAACGTGCTGATGGGCACTGCGGGCCTGACTCCGCTGCAATTCTCGTTGGTGTTCGGCGCCAACGGCTTCTGGATCATGTTGGTCAGCTTCTTCGCTAACCGCATCATCCACAAAGTCGGCCGCCCGGTTTGTCTGGCGACCGGCGGCATTTTGATGGGGTTGGGCTGCCTGGGCCTGCTGCTGGGCGTCATGTGGCTTCCCGCGGCGGCGCAAGCGCACTGGCTGGCGTATATGCTGCCGGTCGCCAGCGCCTGCGCCGGGTTGGCGTTCGTGATGGGCCCGGCCACCAGTTATGCGCTGGAACCGTACTCCAATGAGGCCGGCGTCGCGTCCGCACTGGTCGGTTTCGTACAGATGGCCGGGGGCGCCGCGCTGGGGCTGCTGGCGATGGCGCTGCCGCTGCAACCGAAGCTGTCGCTGGCTTTGGTCATGCTGGCGGGCTGCCTGCTGGCGCTGCACGCGCGGCGGCTCAGCAAGCAGATTAAAGGACAGATCAGAAAAGTCGCCTGAGCCGCGGCTCAGGCTTCGGTAACGACCGGCACCCGTGCCGCCAACGCCGACAACAGTTCATAGCCTAACGTCCCTGCCGCCGTGGCCACCTCGTCCACCGGCAGGCGTTTTCCCCACAGCTCCACCTCGGCGCCCAGTTCAACGTGGGGACAGGGCGTCAAATCCACCGCCAGCATATCCATCGATACCGTTCCCAGGGTGCGTGTCAGCACGCCATCGACCCATACCGGCGTTCCGGTCGGCGCATGACGCGGATAGCCGTCGGCATAACCGCAGGCCACCACGCCGATACGCTGCGCGCCGGCGGCGCTGTAACGGCCACCGTAGCCCACGCGATCTCCAGACTTCAGCTGCTGAATGCCGATGATCTCGCTGCTCAGCGTCATCGCCGGCTGCAACCCCGTCGATGCGATATCGTTCCAGCATCCGCTCGGCGAAGCGCCATAGAGAATGATCCCAGGGCGCACCCAGCTGCCGTGGGTCGCAGGATGCCACAGCGTAGCGGCCGAGTTGGCCAGGCAACGCGGCAGCGGTACATCGGCCGCCGCCGCCTCGATGGTGGCCATCTGTTGAGTTACGCCTTCCGGCCCGTCGGCGGTGGCGAAGTGACTCATCAGCGTAAGCTCGGCAATATTGGCGACAGCCTGCGCCCTGCGCCACACCTCATGCAGGCGCTCGGGCGCAAACCCCAGCCGATTCATGCCGCTGTTCACTTTCAGATAGACATCAAGCGGCGCACTCAGCTTTGCGTCGGCGATCGCCGCCAGTTGCCAGTCGCTGTGCACCGCCGTCGTCAGGCGATAACGATCGAGCAAGGCCAGATCCTGTCGCTGGAAGAAGCCTTCCAACAACAGGATCGGCCCCTGCCAACCGGACTCGCGCAGCAACACCGCTTCGGCCAGATCCAGCATGGCGAAGCCGTCGGTGTGCGCCATGCTGCGCCAAACGTGTTTGATGCCGTGGCCATAGGCGTTGGCCTTGACCACCGCCCAGACTTTGGCGCCGGGGGCGAAACGGCGCACCACCTGCAGGTTGTTTTCAATTGCACCGAGATGCATCGTGGCGGTTATCGGACGGGGCATCGCTTCTCCTTGGGGCAGCGTACAGCGGCCATGCGCGCCTGCGCGTGGCCGAAAAAGTCTATGACAGCGTCGACGATTAACGTGCGGGATGCACGTCGTTCAGCGGAACCGCGTGTTGCTGGCGAAATCCGGCGCTGTAACGCGCCACCGCCAGGTCATCGGAAGGGATTGCCGGCGTAATGCCGGACATCAGATCGGACAACAACTGCCCGGAACCGCAGGCCATGGTCCAGCCGAGCGTGCCATGCCCGGTGTTGAGGTACAGGTTTTTCAACGAGGTGCGGCCGACGATCGGCGTGCCGTCCGGCGTCATCGGGCGCAAGCCGGTCCAGAACGTCGCCTCTTCCACTCTGCCGCCGTTCGGGTAGAGATCGCGCACCACCATCTCCAGCGTTTCTCGCCGCTTTTGCTCCAGCTGAGTATTGAAACCGACGATCTCCGCCATGCCGCCGACGCGAATGCGCTGGTCGAAGCGCGTGATGGCGATTTTATACGTCTCATCCAGTACCGTAGAGAATGGCGCCGCCGCCTCATCGACGATAGGGATCGTCAGCGAATAGCCCTTGAGCGGGTAAACCGGAATAGACACCAGGCCGCGCAGCAGCGCCGTGGAGTACGAACCGAACGCCACCACATAGCTATCGGCTTTGAACACTTCCTCGCCGCACTGTACGCCGGCGATCTTGTCCCCCTCCACCAACAGACGGTCTACGCTGCGGTTGAACAGGAAGGTCACGCCCGCCTGCTCAGCCATCTTCGCCAACTGTTGCGTAAACAGTTGGCAATCGCCGGTTTCGTCGTTCGGCAACTGCAGGCCGCCGGTCAGCTTGTGCGCCACCTGCGCCAGCGCAGGCTCAACGCTGCCGAGTTGGCCGGCCTCCAGCAATCGGTAAGGCACTCCGGCATCTTCCAATACCGCAATATCTTTCGCGGCGTTTTCGAACTGTTGTTGGGTGCGGAACAGCTGCAGCGTGCCGCCCTGACGGCCTTCGTACTGGATGCCGGTTTCCTGCCGCAGCGCCTTGATGCAGTCGCGGCTGTATTCCGCCAGGCGCACCATGCGGCCTTTGTTGGTCATGTAGTGTTCGGTGTTGCAGTTTTTCAGCATCTGCCACATCCAGTTCAGCTGGAAGCTGCTGCCGTCGAGACGGATCGCCAGCGGCGCATGGCGTTGGAACATCCACTTAATGGCCTTCAGCGGCACGCCCGGCGCCGCCCAGGGAGCGGCATAGCCCGGTGAAATCTGCCCGGCGTTCGCCGCGCTGGTTTCCAGTGCCGGGCCAGGCTGACGATCGATCACCGTCACCTCATGCCCAGCCTTCGCCAAATACCAGGCACTGGCTACGCCCACCACTCCACTACCTAAAATTACCACTCGCATCGCTGACTCCAGCCCAAGGCTTCACAAAGCACAATCTTCTGCTAACAGGAAATTAACTCAGTGAAAAAATCCGTCCAACAACTTCGTCATCAAACGTGACAATATTCACAATTAATTTATCGTCGATGGCCCGCGCATTTGCAATAGCCGCCAGAAAATAGCGATAAGATACGGTTTAAGGGGGTTTATGGCGCGAGGTCACCCCTGATTCGCTAGCATTGCTATCATTGATGTCATGGAAAATTGGCGTGATAATCAACATGGATTTAACAGAATATAAAAATATCAGCTAACCTATAAATAGAATAAAAAACCACAAAAACAAAAAATACCAAAACAACTGGCAAATAACGGCACCACCCGCTGCAGCAGAAAAATCGCGTAAATTTTCAGCCCTTAATAGCCTTATTTTTACTGTTGGAATAAAGCGGCGTTCACTGTGGCGCCATCTTGTTTTCGCTGCAGCACGATATGAACGTTCAAGCCCCCAGCCGCGCCCAGAGTTCATACTGTCGCTATTCAGGAGAACCTCGCATGTTCATCGCTCTCTATCAGTTCTCAGTCAAAACCGGACACGAACACGCTTTTCGCCAGGCCTGGCTTGAATTGACGCAGGGCATCTATCAGCAACGCGGCAGCCTGGGCTCGCGCCTGCATCGGGAGGTGAACGGCAAATATATCGGCTATGCGCAGTGGCCAAGCCGCTCGGCATGGGAAAACGCCGGTGATATTCAGCTGGATGAACGGTACCGAGCGGCTCGGGATCGTATGCGCGCCACTTTATTGGCGGATGAAACGCTATTTGAAATGGACGTCACGGACGATTACCTGCAAATCAGGTCGTTCGACTGACCACAAGCCCACGCGTGCGGGCTTGTGGTGGCAGAAGAGAGAAGCATCAATGATGCAGCATCTCGTCCACGACTTCTTTGGTCTGCAGCTGGAATGGGTAGTAGGTCGGCCAGTTATCCATCTCTTTCAGCAACGCCTCCTGCGACGTGTTGCCCATAAAGATATGGAAATGCGCCGATTTGCGCGGCCCGATAATGTGATCGCTGAACTGTACGAATTTCGGCGCCTGGCTGTCGGCATCCTGGCACTCGAACAGATAACGCACGCCTTTCTTACCGGAGACATACGTTAGGATCTTATGCCCGGCGTACTTGTACTGACAGGCGCTGGATTGGTCGCCACGGTGAAATTCCATGATACCGTTCTCAATGCCAATGGTATCCACATCGGTGGCGTAACCTTTGCGGTAATACGCCTTCACCTCTGCGAAGGTTTTGCTCTTATCCTGCGCCGCTTTCTTCTTGAACACCGGGTCAAGATCCCCATTGATCAGATACGGATACACGGATTGCCATACGCCCTCCCAATCCGCCAGGTCGCGATCTTTGACGTCCTTATCGTCGAACACGCCTCCCTCCGCCTTTTTTTCCACTTCCGTCAGCGGCTTGCCATGTGAATGATGCCCGTGAGCCAACGTTTGCCCACTGATGAACAGCGCCGCCAGCGCCACTGCCAATTTGCCCAAATGCCTCGTCAAAACGCGCTCCTTGTCCGTTATTGAGAAAAATGAAAAGTTACAATATAACATAACAGCTTTCAATCCCTGTCGCACAGCAGGCAATGTGTTGCACGCCCCTGCCGCAGGGCTATACTCGGAGAAGATGCGCGGTGTTGCACCGCCTTCTGCCGGGACGGGCGCCGGATCGACCGCCGTTCGCCCCTTTGCGTACCGGCATTTTTATTTCACTGATTTGCAATGGTTAATTATGACTTGAACTATGCTTGTTACAGGGTCTGCCGTTTGAGCAAGGCCCGTGAATAATGAGGGTGCGCTGATGACTACTTCAACACATGACAAGGTTAAGGATGATAAACGTCTGAGCGATGGACCGGACTGGACGTTCGAACTGCTGCAGGTGTATTTGGAGCAGATCGACCGCGTCGCCAAGCATTACCGGCTCGACACCTACCCCCATCAGATCGAGGTGATCACCTCAGAACAGATGATGGACGCCTATTCGAGCGTCGGCATGCCGATCAACTATACCCATTGGTCCTTCGGCAAAAAATTCATCGAAACCGAGCAGCGCTACAAACAGGGCCAGCAAGGGCTGGCGTATGAAATCGTCATCAACTCCAATCCCTGCATCGCCTACCTGATGGAGGAGAACACCATCACCATGCAGGCGCTGGTGATGGCGCACGCCTGCTATGGCCACAACTCGTTCTTCAAGAATAACTACCTGTTCCGCAGTTGGACCGACGCCAGCTCCATCGTCGATTACCTGCTGTTTGCTCGCCACTACATCAGCCAGTGCGAAGAACGCTACGGCGTCGAAGAAGTGGAACGGCTGCTGGACTCCTGCCATGCGCTGATGAACTACGGAGTCGACAGGTACAAACGCCCGCAAAAAATCTCTTTGGTGGAAGAAAAAGCGCGCCAGAAAAGCCGCGAAGAGTACCTGCAAAGCCAGGTGAATACGCTGTGGAAGACCCTGCCACGCGTCGAGCGCGAAGAGTCACCTGAGCAGGCGCGCCGATATCCGAGCGAACCGCAGGAAAATATCCTCTATTTTATCGAGAAGAATGCGCCGCTGCTGGAACCGTGGCAGCGTGAGGTGCTGCGCATCGTGCGCAAAGTCAGCCAATATTTCTACCCGCAAAAACAGACCCAGGTAATGAACGAGGGGTGGGCGACCTTCTGGCACTACACCATCCTTAACCATCTTTACGACGAAGGCCGGGTGACCGAGCGGTTCATGCTGGAGTTTTTGCACAGCCACACCAACGTGGTTTATCAGCCGCCGTACAACAGCCCATACTATAACGGCATCAACCCGTACGCGCTGGGCTTCGCCATGTTCCAGGACATCAAGCGCATCTGCCAATCGCCGACCGAGGAAGATCGCTACTGGTTCCCGGACATCGCCGGTAAAGACTGGTTGGACACGTTGCACTTCGCCATGCGCGACTTTAAGGATGAGAGCTTTATCAGCCAGTTCCTGTCGCCCAAAGTGATGCGCGACTTCCGCTTGTTTACCGTGCTGGACGACGATCGCAACAACTACCTGGAAATTGCCGCGATCCATAACGAAGCGGGCTACCGGGCAATCCGCCAGGAGCTGTCGGCTCAATACAATCTGAGCAACCACGAGCCGAACATTCAGATCTGGAACGTAGACTTGCGCGGCGACCGTTCGCTGACGCTGCGCTACATCCCGCAGGAGCGCGCGCCGCTCGATAAGAGCCGCCGCGACGTGTTGAAGCACCTGCATCGCCTGTGGGGCTTCGACGTGATCCTCGAGCAGCAAAACGAAGACGGAAGCGTGGAATTGCTCGACCGCTGCCCGCCGCGGCCTACGCCGCTGTAACCGCCATAACGACAAAGGGCGCCAACACGGCGCCCTTATTATGCCATTCGCACGGCATCAGCGGCGCGCTTCGGTCAGATCGCTCGGCATGGTGCCCTGCATGCTCTGCCAAATCGCCCCGCTGTCTTTACCGTAGTTGCGCACGGTGTCCATCACCTGGTCGTACAGCTTCTCATGGCAAAGCGTAGACAGCTTGCTGTAGAAGGTCAGCGCCAGCTTGCGCGCTTCCGGGTTGGAGAAGTAGTAACGGCCCACGCGGGTGTACAGCCCTTTCAGGCCGTTGAAAATCAGGCCATAGATCGGGTTGCCGGAAGCGAACGCCAGACCACGGAAGATCTCATAGTCCAGGACATTGAAGGCATCCGCCTGATCTTCCACCTCGGCGGCTTTCGCCAGCACTTCCTGCGCCTGCTCAGGATGATTGCGCACCGCAGCGCGAATAAAGATCGACGCGATATTGGTACGCACGGACAGCAGGTTATCGATCAGCTGCGGGACGCTTTTGTGATCGAGACGAGCCACGGTCTCAAGGATATTGAGGCCGGACGTTTCCCAGAAATTGTTCACTTTGGTCGGTTTACCATGCTGTATGGTCAACCAGCCATCGCGGGCCAGACGTTGCAACACTTCACGTAACGTGGTGCGCGTGACGCCAATCAACTCCGAAAGCTCACGCTCCGCGGGCAAAATAGAGCCAGGGGGGAAGCGATTATTCCAAATACTCTCAATAATGTACTCTTCCGCGAAACCGGCAGGACTCTGCGCCTTTATGACCATGTGTTTGACGTTCCGTTGCGACGATAAAATCAGTAAAAGTAATCAGCTCATCATACCAGATCACACAGACATGACATAGCGTGAGCGAAAAACAATAAACGAAAGTGTGCATAAAGTGGCAAAAAACGCGCAAAAACACCGGCCCTGAGAAATTTGCCGCCGTAAAACAAGCTCCGGTTGCGCCCGCCCCCGCCGCGTTGTTAGGGTACGTGCTACGACTGATTTAAGGATGCATAAAGGACAATGGAAACAACCCTGCGCAGCGCCCTGCTCAAAAACTTCCTGGGGCAATCTCCCGACTGGTACAAACTGACCATTCTCATTTTCCTGGCGATCAACCCGCTGGTGTTCTTTTTCGCCAGCCCGTTTCTCGCGGGTTGGCTGTTGGTGATCGAGTTCATCTTTACCCTGGCGATGGCGTTGAAATGTTACCCGCTGCTGCCGGGCGGCCTGCTGGCGCTGGAGGCCGTGGCCATCGGCATGACCAGCCCGGCGCAGGTTTCGCAAGAAATCGAACACAATCTGGAAGTGCTGCTGCTGCTGGTCTTTATGGTGGCCGGCATCTACTTTATGAAGCAACTGCTGCTGTTCGTGTTCACCAAACTGCTGCTCAATATCCGCTCGAAAACGCTGCTGTCGCTGGCGTTCTGCCTGGCGGCCGCCTTCCTTTCCGCCTTCCTCGATGCGCTAACGGTCGTCGCGGTAGTGATCAGCGTCGCCACGGGGTTCTATTCCATCTATCACAATGTGACGTCGAACCGCTCCGACGGCGACATCGGCGATGACAGCGATTTCACCGGCGAAGAGCGCAAGCAGACGCTGGAGCAATTCCGCGCCTTTCTGCGCAGCCTGCTGATGCACGCCGGCGTCGGCACCGCGCTCGGCGGAGTCATGACCATGGTGGGCGAGCCACAGAACCTGATCATCGCCAAAAGCGCGGGCTGGGGCTTTATCGACTTCTTCCTGCGGATGGCGCCGGTCACTTTGCCGGTGCTGGCATGCGGCCTGCTGGTCTGCTGGCTGGTAGAGCGTTTTCGCCTGTTTGGCTACGGCACGCCACTGCCGGAAGCGGTGCGTGAGGTGCTGAAAGAGTATGATCGCAAGGCCACCGCAGGCCGCAGCAAGCAAGAAAGGCTCAAGCTGGTGATGCAGGCGCTGATCGGCGTTTGGCTGGTGCTGGCGCTGGCCTTCCACCTGGCGGAAGTTGGGCTGATCGGCCTGTCGGTCATCATTCTCGCCACATCGCTGTGCGGCGTGAACGACGAACACGCCATCGGCAAAGCGTTCCAAGAGGCGCTGCCGTTCACCGCCCTGCTGACGGTATTTTTCACCGTGGTGGCCGTGATCATTGAGCAACACCTGTTCAGCCCGGTGATCCAGTTTGTACTGCGCGCCGAGCCCGCTTCTCAGCTTTCGCTGTTCTACCTGTTCAACGGTCTGCTGTCGTCGGTTTCCGACAACGTATTCGTCGGCACGGTTTACATCAACGAAGCGCGCACCGCGCTGGAAACCGGCGCCATTGCGCTGAAACAGTTCGAACTGCTGGCGGTCGCCATCAATACCGGCACCAACCTGCCTTCGGTCGCGACCCCCAACGGCCAGGCGGCGTTCCTGTTCCTTTTGACGTCGGCCTTGGCGCCGCTGGTGCGTCTGTCGTATGGCCGCATGGTGTGGATGGCTCTGCCTTATACGATCGTATTGACCGTGGTCGGCCTGCTGTGCGTACAGTTCACGCTGGAGCCGGCGACCGAACTGTTGACACAGTGGCACTGGCTGACGCTGCCGCCTGTCGACGCCATCGGCCACTGATGCGGCGCCGGCAGGGTAAACCGACTATTTTTACGCTGAAACCGGCCCAGGTGGCTGGCAGCGAGGGGGAATTGGTTTACACTGCCGGTTCAATTGCTTACTGCATGGAAGAATCTAGATATGTTGCAATTCTTTAACCGCTGTTCACAAGGACGCGGCGCCTGGCTGCTGATGGCCCTGACAGCGTTGGTGTTGGAACTGGTCGCGCTCTATTTCCAGCACGTTATGCTGCTGCAGCCCTGCGTCATGTGCATTTACGAGCGTTGCGCGCTGTTCGGCATCCTCGGCGCCTCACTGGTGGGCGCCATCGCGCCGAAAACGCCGCTGCGCTATGTGGCGATCCTGCTGTGGATCTACAGCGCCTGGGAAGGCGTACAGCTGGCGTGGAAACACACCATGATCCAACTGCACCCCTCGCCGTTCAATACCTGCGATTTCTTCGTCAGCTTCCCGTCCTGGCTGCCGCTGGATAAATGGCTGCCTGCGGTGTTCCACGCTTCCGGTGACTGTTCCGTGCGTCAATGGCAGTTCCTGACGCTGGAAATGCCACAGTGGCTGGTGGGTATCTTCGGTGCCTATCTGCTGGTGGCGCTGATTGTGCTGATCGCGCAATTTGTTCGCCCACGCCGCCGCGATTTGTTCGGCCGCTGATAGGCCAACAAACAAAAAACGGCGCCTCAGGGCGCCGTTTTTTTAGGGTATTACTGTTGAATTCAGAGATAACCCCATTTCAGGTATGTGTAAGGAAGTAAACGAGCACGATCAGTGCCCCAGCTACGGCAAACAGACGGACCATTTTCATTGTTATGCTCTCGAACTTGCGGGAGAGCGGCCAAATTACCCAACTTATCGTTTAAAAAGAAGCATCCTGGCTCGATTAAGCGCGTAATTTACATAACATTAAACTTCTGCGTTGCCAGCGGGCCAACACATGCTGTGCAGGCACTTTCCTCACGGCCTGCGGGCATCAATAAATTACCGTTATTTATGAACGACTGCGTCTTTGTCACATTCAGAGCACAATATTTTGGTGAAGTTTGCCCATAAAATCCTTATAGTATCGGCAAAGTGAGTACTACCGATTTCCCTGGTGTTGTTGTGTGTCTTGCCCCTCATCTTTGCAGGGGCTTTTTTCCTTCTCCCCCAACCGTCAGTCCCCGCTGCCTTTAAATAAATCATTCAAATTTAACTCTGCGCGGTATCACTCATCGGCCAACGTTCGCGCACTAATGATTAAAATCGTCCGTGATTCTTTCCTTATGCTGAATGCAGTAGGCCAATGATATCAAGGACACGATTTATGCCGGATAGCACATTTCCCCCCACGTCTCAGCGCCCGTTCCTGCGGCGCATGCTGCTCAAAGCAGGGAAAAAATTCCTGCGCTGGAACGGCGAATTTCAGACTCGCCATTCGCTCATCTCCACCACGCCGCGGATCGGTAATCATGAATTTAATTGGGTGACGGCGCTGGAAGCCCGTTGGCCTGCCATTCGCCAGGAGTTGGATCGGTTACTGGAGCATCCGGAGGACATCCCCGCGTTCCACCAAATATCACCGGATCAGAAACGCATCTCCAAAGGGGATAATTGGAAAACCTTCGGGCTATTTGTCTACGGGCAGCGCGTTGATGAGAACTGCGCCATTTGTCCGCACACCGCACAGGCGGTCAGCGAGATCCCCGGCATGCGCACCGCCATGTTCTCGATTCTTAAGCCGCACTATCACATCGTCCCCCACAAAGGCCCGACTCGTGCCGTGGTGCGCGCGCATTTGGGATTGATCGTGCCAAAGGATCGGGAAAAGCTCTGGATCCGCGTCGACGATCAGATCCTGCACTGGGATGAAGGCAAGGTCATTTTGTTTGATGACTCTTATGAACACGAGGTGCGCAATGATACCGACGAACTGCGTGCGGTGCTGTTTCTCGATATCGACCGGCCGATGGACAAAGTGGGGACGGCGGTAAATAAACTGCTGTTCAGCCTGATTAAAGCCAGCCCTTACGTGAAGCAGCCGCTGAAAAATCTGGCCAACTGGCGCCGCCGCGACAAAAAGGAGTGAAGTGACGGCTTATGCCATAACCTCACGCCTGCCGGTTAGCGCAATTGCAGAGGGCGGCGTGTCCTGACACGCCGCCCTCTTGCATGAAAACGCGCCTTGCTGCGCAAGGGGGCCGGCGTTATCTGGCCCAGTCCGGCTTGTTGAGGATATGGTCCTGCCAGTCCACCACTTCGCTCTCGCGCACCGCGATATGCCGCACCGTGATGCGCTCACCGTGCATCGCCGCCTTGGAGCCGCTCAGCAACGGGTGCCAGGGGAACAGCGGCTTGCCTTCGCCGATCAGGCGATAGGCGCAGGTCGGCGGCAACCAATCGAAGGTGGTGAGGTTTTCGCGCGTCAATTTGATGCAGTCCTCTTCCAGCTCGAAGCGCCGCTCGTAGTTACGGCATTGGCAGGATTTGATGTTGAGCTGGTTGCAGGCTACGTTGGTAAAATAAATCTCGTCGGTATCTTCGTCGATCAGCTTATTCAAACAGCATTGCCCGCACCCGTCGCACAGCGATTCCCACTCTTGTTCTGACATTTCCGCCAGCGTTTTCTGTTGCCAAAAAGCGAGTTGTGACATGTTAGCGTCCGGTTTCGGTAAATGGATAACTCACCTGCGCACAGGTTCGAGGGGGGACTATATAGACATTTTAGCCGCGAGATGCAAGTTTTGCCGCCGACGATGCCGGCGGCGAACAGCGATCAGATCACCCGGGTGCTGAGCGCTTTACCGTTCAGACTGATTTTCAGCATGTCGCCGGAAGCCATCGGGCCTACGCCCTGCGGCGTGCCGGTCAGGATGATGTCGCCGGCGCGCAGCGTGAAGAAACGGCTCATGTAGCTGATTAGCGGCAGGATCGGCGTGATCATGTCACGCGTATTGCCCTGCTGGCGCAGTTGATCGTTGACCGTCAACGACAGCTCGGCGTTTTGCGGATCGCCGAATTCCGCCACCGGGATAAACCCCGACATCGGACAAGACCCGTCGAAGGCCTTGGCCTTCTCCCAGGGCTGACCGGCCTTTTTAAAACCGGCTTGCAGATCGCGCAGCGTCAGATCAAGCGCCACGCCGTAACCGGCAATCGCACGCGCCACGCGATCTTCGTTGGCCTGCTTCAACGGCGTGCCGATCAGTACCGCCAGCTCTACCTCATGATGCACCGCACCGAACTCTTTAGGGATGGCCACCGGCTGGCGGATATCGCATAACGCCGTCTCCGGTTTGATAAACACCACCGGCTCGACGGACACCGCACTGCCCATTTCCTTGATGTGATCGGCGTAGTTGCTGCCGACGCAGACCACCTTGTTCACCGGGAAATCGAGCAGCGAACCCTGCCAGTCTCTGTGTTGATACATACCGCTTCTCCCAAACTGTAGAGGCTTGGCGCGCCAAGCCGATTATTGGTGTGCCGGATCAATGCCCGATCGCGTCTGCCATCATACCCACGGCGATAGCGAAATAGTAAGAGCGATTCCAGTGCATCAGGGTGCGGAAATTATCATAGACCAGGAAGGTCCGCCCCTGCAGATCATCCGGCGCGATGATCCAGCCGCGCTGCACGGCGTGCGGCAACGCGCGGCCATCCGCACGGCGCACGCCGCGTTTCTGCCAGTCGTTGACGCTGCGCGCCTGCGCGTCTTTCAGGCCCAGTTCGGCTCGATTGAAGCCGGCGGGCAGTTTGACCTCGCGCCCCCAACCGATGCCGGGCTGCCAGCCCTCTTTGGACAGGTAGCTGGCCGTGGACGCGAAAACGTCGTCAATGTTATTCCAGATATCGATGCGCCCGTCACCGTCGCCGTCCGCCGCATAGCGCAGGAAGGAGCTTGGCATAAACTGACATTGCCCCATCGCGCCGGCCCAGGACCCTTTGAGCGACGTATCGCCAACGTGCCCCTGTTCGACTATCTGCAACGCCGCCAGCAGCTCCCGGCTGAAAAAGGCCTCGCGGCGCCCTTCGAACGCCAGCGTCGCCAGCGCGGACACCACGTCCTCCCGCCCCTGGATCTTGCCATAGGCGCTCTCCATGCCCCACAGCGCGATGATATAGCGCCCCGGCACCCGATAGCGTTCGCTGGCCCGCAGCCATTGCGCATGGCGCTGCCGGTACAGTTCGCGCCCCTGCCGCACCTTGGCGGGCGACATCACCCGCCGCAGGTAATCGTCCAACGTGATCTTCTGCTCCGGCTGATTGCGATCGGCCTTGATCACCCGATCGACGAAATGGATTTGCGCAAAGGCGCGGTCAAGGGTGGCCTGACTGATGCCCTGTTCCCGCGCCCGGCGCTTCAGTTGCTCGACATACGCCGGGAACTGCGCCGGATCGCGCCCGCTGGTCGCCAGCGTCGTCTCCTGCGCCGCCTGCGGTGCGCCCGGCATCATCGCACCGCCCAGCGCCAGCCAAACGGCCAACGCGGTACTTCTCGCCGAACGTGTCATCATGCCTCCCCTGACCGTGGCGGCGGTCTCAGGCCTTGTCGCCCGCCAAATGCTGATTGAGCAGGTTTTCCACCGGCGGCGGGAACTGCAGGTAATAACCTTCGTCTTTCAGCGCCTGCTTCACCTTTTCGATATCCGCCGAGGCCAATTTCTTGCGTTCATCGAGTGAAAGCATCATGGCGAATTGCGGTACGCCGAAACTTTTCATCAGCGCTTCCGGCACACGAGAGAAATCGTCTTTTTTTTCGACATAAAGATAAGTTTGATCGCGTTTCGGGCTTCTATAGATCACACAAAGCATTTTTTTAACTCTATTTAATTGAGGGAGCGTCTTGCCTGGATATAACTCTGACTATAACATGCTTATAGTACATCGGAATATCGCACCCCGAGTGGTATTCCGGGGATTTAAAGTTGCTGAGACTGAGTCAGGATAGATGTCACAATCGCCAATTGAGCTAAAAGGCAGCAGTTTTACCCTATCGGTTGTTCATTTGCATAATTCGCAGCCCGAGGTAATACGCCAGGCGTTACAGGAAAAAGTTGAGCAAGCGCCCGCTTTTCTGAAAAACGCCCCTGTTGTTATCAACGTCGCAACGCTGGATGGCGATGCGAACTGGAAAGAACTTCAACAGGCTGTCGCGGCGGCAGGTCTGCGCGTTGTGGGTATCAGCGGTTGCAGAGATGAGCGTCAAAAGCGCGCGATAGCCCGTGCCGGGCTGCCGCTGTTGAGCGAAGGCAGAGGCCAGAAAATGGCGGCGCCGGAGCCTGCACCTGCGCCCGTGGTGGCGGACAACGCCCCCGCCAAAACGCGTATCATCAGCACCCCTGTCCGTTCCGGCCAACAGATTTACGCCCGCAACTGCGATCTTATCGTGACCAGCAGCGTTAGCGCCGGCGCCGAACTGATTGCCGACGGCAACATTCATGTCTACGGCATGATGCGCGGTCGCGCGCTGGCAGGCGCGTCAGGCGACACGCAATGTCAGATTTTTTGCACCCACCTGGCGGCTGAGCTAGTCTCTATCGCAGGGCAGTACTGGTTGAGCGACCAAATCCCGTCCGATTACGTCGGGCAGGCCGTACGACTCAGCCTGTTGGATAACGCTTTAACCATACAACCTTTAAATTAAGCCCTTTTGACAAGGAATCCATTTCATGGCACGCATTATTGTTGTTACATCGGGTAAAGGGGGCGTTGGCAAGACCACTTCGAGCGCGGCCATCGCTACCGGCCTGGCCCAGAAAGGCAAGAAAACCGTCGTGATCGATTTCGATATCGGCCTGCGTAATCTTGACCTGATCATGGGCTGCGAACGTCGGGTAGTTTATGATTTCGTGAACGTGATTCAGGGCGACGCCACGCTGAATCAGGCGTTGATCAAAGACAAACGCACTGAAAACCTCTATATCCTGCCGGCTTCGCAGACACGCGACAAAGACGCGTTAACCCGTGAAGGCGTTGAAAAAGTCCTCAACGATCTCGGCGAGATGGATTTTGACTTCGTGGTCTGCGACTCACCGGCCGGTATCGAAACCGGTGCGCTGATGGCGCTGTATTTCGCCGACGAAGCTATCATCACCACCAACCCGGAAGTCTCTTCGGTACGCGACTCCGACCGTATCCTGGGCATCCTTTCCTCCAAATCGCGCCGCGCCGAGAAAGGCGAATCGCCTATCAAGGAACACCTGCTGCTGACCCGTTACAACCCGGGCCGCGTCAGCCGTGGCGACATGCTGAGCATGGAAGACGTGCTGGAAATCCTGCGCATTCCACTGGTGGGTGTGATCCCGGAAGACCAGTCCGTACTGCGTGCTTCCAACCAGGGTGAGCCTGTCATTCTGGATGCCGAGTCAGACGCCGGTAAGGCGTATGACGATACCGTTTGCCGCTTGTTGGGGGAAGAACGCCCATTCCGCTTCATTGAAGAAGAGAAGAAGGGTTTCCTGAAACGCCTTTTTGGGGGATAAACCATGGCCTTATTAGACTTCTTTCTGTCCCGCAAAAAACAGACAGCCAATATAGCCAAGGAACGGCTGCAGATTATCGTCGCAGAGCGTCGTCGCGGGGACAGTGAGCCCCCGTATCTGCCTGATTTGAAACGCGATATTCTGGCGGTTATTTGCAAATACATTCAGATCGATCCTGAAATGCTGCATGTGCAGTTCGAGCAGAAAGGGGACGATATTTCGGTACTTGAACTTAACGTGACATTACCGGAATCGGAAGAAGCAGCTAAATGATTGCGACGCATTAATTACCCCCTGTATATTTTATGCAGGGGGTAACTGTATGTGTATCCAGTTATTAAGCATTATCGGCAGCAAAAAATCGATTTTTCCCTTTGGGACAATTCCCAATTAACTTTGCCGCCACCTCGTTTAAAGTAAATTCTGGCCAGATTTACCTTCAACGCATTATTTCCTGCCTATATTCACCCGAGCAGAGTTTCCCTACCCTGCCCTGGTGATAACCAGCGATTAATAATCTTTCAGGATGTCCTGCAACGGCGCCATTAATAAATCGCCGCGCCAGCCGCTGATTAATTCAGGGCGACTCTCGCCGTCCTTCAGTTTCCAATGCCAGTTCAACAATTGGTTAATTTGGCGACGGGATGCCAGCAGCTCGCTGCTCAACCCGCTTTGCTCGCTGACGCTGGCGATAGCGGCCTTGATGTCCTTAAACACCTTCTTGTAGCCCGGCTGATCGATAAGGTTAGCCAACGGCGCCGGCAACTCGGACTCCTCCAGCGCTTCGGCTTCGGCCACCAGCGCCAACAGCGTTTTGCCGTGATAACGGATCTCCGGCCCGCTCAGGCCCAGCGAATCCAGTTCTCCCAGCGAAGACGGCATAAAGCGCGCCACCTGCCACAGGTTCTCCTCGCGAACCACGAAGTTCACCGCCAGATCGCGCTCGCGCGCCTGGCGCAACCGCCATTCCGCCAACTTCTGCAGGCACCCCAGCTGACGCGGGCGCAACTGCCAGGCATTGCTGATTTCGCGATAGGCCACTTCCGGCGCCAGCGCCTCGCTACGGCGTTGGCACAGCAGCAAGCACTCGTTATTGGCCGCAGCGGTCCAGCCGGCCTCTTCAGTCTCCTGCACCAGCTGTTTGGCCATCGGCAGCAGGTAGAACACGTCGGCGGCCGCATACACGCACTGTCTTTCAGTCAGCGGGCGCGCCAGCCAATCGGTGCGCGACTCGCTCTTGTCCAGTTCAACCTTCATGTACTCCGCCACCAGCGTCGCAAAGCCGCAGGAGAGCGGCCGACCGGTAAAGGCCGCCAGGATCTGAGTGTCGATCATCGGCGTCGGCAGCGTTTTAAAGGCGTTGAGAAACACTTCAAGATCTTCACTGCCGGCATGCAGAAACTTCACCACGGCGGTGTCGGCCAGCAGCTCGACAAACGGTTGCCAGTGCTTGATCGGCAGAGGATCGATAAGGGAGAGTTGTTCACCGTCGTAAAGCTGGATCAGGCCCAGCTGCGGATAGTAGGTACGCGTTCTGACAAACTCGGTGTCCAGCGCAACCTGGGCATGCTTTCTCGCCTGCTCGCAGACCTGCTGCAATCCGGCATCGGTAGTGATCAACTGATAATTCAAAACATCATTCTCTTGTAGGATTCAAACACAACAACGCCGGCATTCACCGGCGTTGTTGATAGGCTGACGCGAAAGCAAAACCTAGGCGGCATCGGCCGGCTTAGGCGCTTTTTGCTCATCGCGCAATTCTCGCCGCAAAATCTTGCCGACGTTCGACTTCGGCAGTTCATCGCGGAACTCAACAATTTTAGGCACTTTATACCCGGTCAGGTGGCGTCGGCAATGGGTCAACAGCTCTTCCTTGGTCAGCGAGGCGTCTTTCTTCACCACGCAGATCTTCACCGTTTCGCCGGAGGCCTCGCTGGGCACGCCGATTGCCGCACATTCCAGCACTTTCGGGTGCTGGCTGACCACATCTTCAATCTCGTTCGGATACACGTTGAAACCCGATACCAGGATCATGTCTTTCTTGCGGTCGACGATGCGCACAAATCCCTGATCGTCCACGGTCACCACATCACCGGTCGCCAGCCAGCCGTCTTTCAGCACTTCGTCGGTGGCATCCGGGCGCTGCCAATAGCCTAACATAACTTGCGGCCCTTTGACCCACAGTTCGCCCGGCTCGCCCGGCGGCACGTCATGGCCGTTGTCGTCCACCAACCGAATGTCCGTCGACGGCACCGGCAGACCGATGCTGCCGCTGTAATGTTTAAGATCGTAAGGGTTGCCGGCCACCAGCGGCGCGCACTCCGTCAGGCCGTAACCTTCCAGCAGGTGTTTGCCGGTGGTTTTCTCCCACTTCTCGGCCACCGATTTTTGCACCGACATGCCGCCGCCGACCGAGAAACGCAGCGTAGAGAAATCGAGCTTGTGGAAGTCTTCGTTGTTCAGCAACGCATTGAACAGCGTATTTACCCCGCTCATGGCGGTGAACGGGTATTTGCCCAATTCTTTCACCAGGCCCGGAATGTCACGCGGGTTGGTGATCAGCAAATTGCGCCCGCCCAGATCGATAAACAGCAGGCAGTTCACCGTCAGCGCGAAAATGTGATACAGCGGCAGCGCCGTCACCACCAGCTCCTGCCCTTCACGGAACAGCGGCGAATAGGCGGCCTTGGCTTGCTCAAGGTTGGCCTGCATGTTGCGGTGAGTCAGCATCGCCCCCTTCGCCACCCCGGTGGTGCCGCCGGTGTATTGCAGGAAAGCCAGATCGGCATTAATGATGTCCGGTTTTACATATTGCAAACGGCGGCCGCGCTGCAGCGCGCTGCGGAAGGAAATGGCGTCCGGCAGGTTGTATTTCGGCACCAGACGCTTAACGTATTTGACCACGAAGTTGACCAACGTGCCCTTGGCAGCCGACAGCTGATCGCCCATGCGCGTCAGGATCACGTGTTTGACCTGGGTGTTGAACACCACTTTTTCCAGCGTATGGGCAAAGTTGGAGACGATGACGATGGCGCTGGCGCCGCTGTCGTTCAACTGGTGCTCCAGCTCGCGCGGGGTATACAGCGGGTTGACGTTGACCACCACCATGCCGGCACGCAGAATGCCGAACAGGGCAATGGGGTATTGCAACAGGTTAGGCATCATCAGCGCGACGCGGTCGCCCTTCTTCAGGCCCAGCTCATTTTGCAGGTAAGCCGCGAAAGCCCGGCTGCGTTCTTCCAGTTTGCGGAAGGTCATCACCTCGCCCATATTGATAAAGGCGGGCTGATCGGCATAGCGCTGCACGGCATGCTCAAACATTTCGATCAACGACGAATAGCGATCGGCATCAATCTCTGCGGGCACATCTGCCGGATACCGTTTTAACCAGACCTTATCCAAGGTATTACTCCTGAAATCATTACTAATTATCATCGCAGCCCTCAAACTCGCAGCCTAACCATAACAATATTTTAACTCAGCAGACCAGTTCGGGTTTTAAACATTACTCAGGTTGCGATGTACGTCACTAATTGTCGGATATTCCTTATCCCAAAAAACAAAAGGGCGGCCTGAGCCGCCCTGTCAAATTTGTTCACATCAAGCGTATGTTACTCGGTTACGATGGTTTGCACCTGTGCCGGGCCGGGGTTGTACCAGCCATAGCCTGCGCCCCAGCCGGGTCCCCACGGGCCACCGCGCCAGCCCCAAGGGCCCATCGGCGCAGGCGGCATCACCACCTGCTGTACCAGATGCCAGCGCTTGAAACCGGTCACGTTCATCGTTACGAAGCGATATGGCGTCATGCCGATCCGCCCCTCTTTCAGGCCGGTGATAGGGCCGACGACGGTCACCAATTGGCCTTTGAAATCGACCGGTTCGAGGAAGCCGTTCACCGTGGCCAGCAAGCGGCCGTTCGACGGTTCACCCAGTATCGGCCGCGCACCGCTGTCGAGCGGCACCGCCGCGATCTCCAGCAGCGTGCGCCCTTGTTCGTTGGCGACGTTCACCACGGTGCCGCCGAAGCGGGCTTCCGCGCCGGTAAACAGGTTCGGTGCATTTTGTACCGAGGAAAGCTGAGTCACCGGCGAAGGGCTGGAGCCTTTGATCGCATCCGGTACGGTGACGCACCCGGTCAGAACCAGCGCGCCGCAGGCGACGGCCAGCAGCGACAGCTTTTTACTTGCAGTGCGGATTAACATGGTCGCAATCTCCTGAAATGCCTGTAACTTTGACCGCGTTTCAGCGCTCAAGTTGCAGGCCTTCATCGCCCGGCATCAACATCAGCACAATAACGCCGCGATTACTCGCGGCCCGGCAGTTTTTTCCAGGTCACTTCATTGCGCAGGTAGGTCGGCTCGGCGTTTTCCACCGCCACCGCCAGCCCCTGTTGCCAGGCGTGCAGCGCCAGCGGCAGCATGTCTTCCGCCTGCGGCAACAGCATCTGGCCGTCGCGCACGCTCAGCGTGGAACCGTTGACCAGATCGGGGTAGGTTTGCCAGCCGGTTCCAACGTGGGCCCATTCGCCCTGCAGGCGCCGTGCACGCTCGAGCGCCTGCGCCGGCGACAGCACCGCCTCGCCTTCGCTTTCCAACCAGCGGCCGTCGGCCTGACGTTCGAACTGCCCCCAGTAGACCTCGCCCATACGCGCATCGATCGCCGCCAGCACACGCTCCGCGCCGCTGACGCGCCAGGCGCCCTGCGCCATGGTTTGCAGCGTAGAAACGCCGATCATCGGCAGATCGGCGCCCAGCGCCAGGCCCTGAGCGATGCCGATGCCGATGCGCACCCCGGTAAAACTGCCGGGGCCGCGGCCGAAGGCCAGCGCATCGAGCTGGTTGAGCGCCAGGCCGGATTCCGCCAGCACCTGCTGCACCATAGGTAAAATACGTTGCGTATGCTCGCGTGGGCACAGCTCAAACAGGGCGTGGATTTCGCCTTGATTCCAGACGGCGACGGAACAGGCTTCCGTCGCGGTATCGATCGCTAAAATTCGCGTGGACATGCCAACCTCTGGCGGGAATAAAACTGGGTTTTTCATACAGGGCGCGCATTGTAGCACAGCCCCGTAAGCCCTTCATCTTTCACGTGGCCGACGTATCAGCGGCCTGCAAGAAGGCGATCGCCTGCTTCAGATCGCGGGTACGCGGCGTAGGCGGCAGGCTATTGAGGAACACCTCGCCATAAGGGCGCATCACCAGACGGTTATCGCAGATCACCAGCACGCCGCGATCGTCGGTATCGCGGATCAAACGGCCCACCCCCTGTTTCAGGGTGATGACCGCATCCGGCAACTGCACGTCATTGAACGGATCGCCGCCGCGCAGGCGACAATCTTCAATGCGCGCCTTCAGCAGCGGATCGTCCGGTGAGGTAAACGGCAGCTTATCGATGATCACGCACGACAGCGCATCGCCACGCACGTCCACCCCTTCCCAGAAGCTGCTGGTCGCCACCAACAGCGCGTTACCGGCGGCGACGAACTGTGCCAACAGCTGCCCTTTGCTGGTTTCCCCTTGCAATAAGACCGGCAGCGTCATCGTGGCACGGAACTCTTCCGCCAGCTCGCGCATCATCTGGTGCGACGTGCACAAGAAGAAGCAGCGGCCGTTGTTGGCTTCGATTAATGGGCGCAGCATGCGCGCCAGCTGGCGCGCCCCGCCGGGCTGATTCGGCGAAGGCAAAAAGCGCGGCACGCACAGCAACGCCTGTTTGGCATAGTCGAACGGGCTCGGCAACAGCAGCGTTTTGGCCTTGGTCAGCCCCAGCCGTTCGGTGAAGTGACCCAACTGATCGTTGACCGACAGCGTCGCCGAGGTAAAGATCCAGCTGCCCGGCTTCTCGTCCAGCATTTCGCGGAAACGATCGGCCACCGTCAGCGGCGTCAGCGCCAACACGAAGTGGCGCGAATTGCACTCATACCAATAGCTGTAGCCCGGTTCCGTCACCGCCTTGAGGCGTTTGAGACGCGCGCGATACAACGTGGCGCGCTCAAAGGCGGCATCCAGCAGCGCCGAACGCCCCAGCGACAGTTTCATGACGTCATAACACAGCTCCAGCGCGTCATCGAGCAGCAACAAAGCGCGCTGCACGTTCGGTTCGCCGAGCACATCCCGCAGGTTGCCGCGAAAACCCGGCTCCCCCAGATTCAGACGGAAATCTTGCGTGCTCAGGCTGAGACGGTCGGCGCTTTTTTGCAGTTGGGCGGCATCGCGCACCTCGGTGCGGTAGGCGATGGTGATGTCCTTCGCCAGATCCAGCAGTTGGCGGCTGGTGAGCTGCTGGCCGAAATACTGGCTGGCGATGTCGGGAATTTGGTGCGCCTCATCGAAAATCATCACCTCGGCTTCCGGGATCAGCTCGGCGAAGCCGCCCTCTTTCACCACCATATCCGCCAGGAACAGGTGATGGTTCACCACCACCACATCCGCATCCATCGCGCGGCGGCGCGCTTTGACCACGAAGCAATCCTGATACAGCGGGCAGTCGCTGCCGAGACAGTTGTCATTGGTGCTGGTCACCAATGGCCAGACGAAGCTGTCTTCCGCCACTTCGCTGCAGGTGCTGATATCACCCTCTTTGGTCTGCGACGACCACTTGCGCAGTTGCACCAGATCGATCAACGTCTGCCCCGCCAGCTCCCCGCCGGCCATCGACTGTTGCTCAAGACGCTCCAGACACAGGTAGTTGGAGCGCCCCTTCAGCAGCGCCAGCTTGCCTTTGTACTTCAGCGCCTTGGCGACGGTGGGCAGATCGCGCGCATACAGCTGATCCTGCAGCGCTTTCGAACCGGTGGAGATGATCACTTTGCGATCGGCACGCAGCGCCGGCGCCAGATAAGCGAAGGTTTTGCCGGTGCCGGTGCCGGCTTCCACCACCAGTTCCTGCTTGAAATTGATCGCTTCGGTAACGGCTTGCGCCATCTGCCGCTGCGGCTCACGCGGTTTGAATCCCTTGATAGCCTGCGCCAATGCGCCGTCTGTTGCAAAATCGTCTGTCACGCTGTCTCTCTGCCGGTGTCATTCAGCGGTGATTATGCCAAGCCTGCCGCCCGGCTACCACCCACTTTATCGCCGCGCTTTTTCATCACCGGCTGTGCTACCCTTAGCGGGACTATGATATGGAGATAAGCAAATGAATATCGAAAGAATTGATCCCGATCAGCGCTGGTCCGAAGCCGTGGTGCACAACGAGACCGTTTACTACACCAGCGTGCCTGAGAATCTGGACGATGACGCGACCGCGCAGACCGCCAACGCCCTTGCCGCCATCGACGTGCTGCTGGAACGTGTAGGGTCGGACAAAAGCCGTATTCTGGATGCCACCATCTTCCTGGCCAATACCGCCGACTTCGCCGCGATGAACGCCGCCTGGGACGCCTGGGTTGTCGCCGGCAGCGCGCCGGTGCGCTGCACCGTGCAGGCTCAGCTGATGAATCCGAAGTACAAGGTGGAAATCAAAATCATCGCCGCGCTGTAAGCCTCGCGCAGACGAAAAAAAACCGCAGACGGCAACGCCTGCGGTTTTTTATTGCCCGCTATCAGGACAGTTTGAGGATCACCATCCCCGTCAACAGCAGCGCCAGGCCAATCCAGCCTTTGGCGTTCAACCGCTGGCCGAACATGATCCAGCCTGCGGCGATGGTGGCGGCGATGCCGAAACCGCCCCACAACGCGTAAGCGATTGACAGATCGATGCCCTTCACCGCCTGCGCCAGGGCGCTGAACGCACCGAGCACCGACAGCAGCGACAGCAATCCCAGCCAAATTTTACGGAAACCGTCCGACATCTTCAGGAAGATGTTGGCGATGATTTCCAGCACGATGGCCAATCCCAGGAACCCAATGTGGTACAACTCAAACTGTTGCATGGTTGTCACCTCGCGGGCTGACCTGTTTTCGCTCTTTGCGGGTACCGGATTTCACCAGCATGATACCGGCGATCAGCGTAGCCAGACCCAGTACCTTCAGCGCCGAAATGGGCTCGTCGAACCACAGCACGCTGAACAGGGTAATGAACAGAATGCCGATACCTTCCCACAGCGCATAAGCTACGCCCAACGCCACGCGTTTTACCGCTACTGACAGCAACACATAAGACGCGGTGATCATCACGTACATCACGATATGCCCGATCATGCCGCCATTGACGCTGGCGTATTTCATCGACAAGGTGCCGATGATTTCGGTCATGATGGCCAAACCTAAAAAGATCCAATAAATCATAATTTTTCTCCCAAACGGCGAATAACGCGCGCCAAGGCATATTTATCCCGATTTATCTCGTCGAACGGCCGCAGTACGGCGCGCAAGACGCAGAGATCCCTGGGGATAAACTGACCCAAACGCAAAAAGAATGTTTGTCCGGCTGAACGGTAGAGCGAAGGCGTAAGCCCGCTACCAGCACCGGTTAAGGGAGAAAGACGCTATAGCTCGCTGCACCAGTGATGCTCACTGGCAAGGATCGCAGACAGGAAGAGTTGGCACGTAGAGGTTCTGAGGGTAGTTCCGTTAATAGTCATCATAATAGTTCTCTATTATCAGCCGCACACCGTGCGATTTGCCCAATATCCTCATAAAAGTAAAATTTTCAACTGAGATATTTTTACCATAGCCAAAATAAGAAAGCAAACTGCCGTTTTCATAAAAAAGCAGAAAAAAACGGGTTAAAAATAAGAAAGTTAATCGCGATAAAAATTAAAAAAGGCCCAACGGAGCGTTGAGCCTTGCGAGATCCGCGGGTGAGCAAATAAGCGCCAACCCCAGGCCTGGCGCGGGTTACAACGCGGCGCCGCTGACGGCGCTGCGCGCCAGTTCAGTGATGCGCGCGTAGTCGCCGCTTTCGAGCGCATCGGCCGGCGCCAGCCAGGAGCCGCCGATGCACAGCACGCTTTTTAGCGCCAGATAATCGCGGTAATTGTTCGGCGTAATGCCGCCGGTCGGGCAAAAGCGCACCTGCGGGAACGGGCCGCCGATCGCCTGCAGCGCCTTCACGCCGCCGTTGGCTTCCGCCGGGAAGAATTTGAATTCGCGCAGGCCGTAATCCATGCCCAGCATCAGTTCAGATACGGTGCTGATGCCCGGGATCAACGGGATTGACCCCGCCGTCGCCGCCTGCAGCAAAGCGTCGGTCAGCCCCGGGCTGATGGCGAACTGCGCCCCGGCCTCGGTCACCTCCCGCAGCTGCTGTGGATTGATCACCGTACCGGCGCCGATGATCGCCTCCGGCACCTCTTTGGCGATAGCGCGAATAGCCTCCAGCGCACAGGCGGTGCGCAGCGTCACCTCCAGTACCCGCACGCCGCCGGCAACCAATGCTTTCGCCAGCGGCACCGCCTGTTCCAGCGTGTTGATCACGATAACAGGCACCACCGGCCCCGCCGTCAGGATCTGTTCAGCGCTGGTTTTCCAGTTTTTCATCATTCTTTCTCCATTACTCGCGGTTAACAATGGCACGCCCCTGCCACAGGGCTCCGCGCAAACGCGCGAACGTCCGGCCGTACCGTAAGTGATGTGGCCCACGCGCAGATCGCAGGCAAAAAAAAGCCGGCAGACGGGCTGCCGGCATTGCGCATTACTCGAACTCGTTCCAGGAACGGCCGTCGCGGGTGATCATCGCCACCGAGGCCACCGGCCCCCAGGTGCCCGCCTGATAAGGCTTAGGCGCTTCGTTGTCGGCTTTCCACGCGTCCATGATGGAGTCGACCCACTTCCAGGCCTCTTCCACTTCGTCACGGCGCACGAACAGCGCCTGAATGCCGCGCATGGTCTCCAGCAGCAGGCGCTCGTAGGCGTCCGCCACGTGCTCCTGGTTGAAGGTTTCCGAGAAACTCAGATCCAGCTTGGTAGTCTGCAGGCGGTGCTTGTGATCCAGCCCCGGCACCTTGTTCAATACCTGAATTTCGATGCCTTCGTCCGGTTGCAAACGAATGGTCAGCTTGTTTTGCGGCAGCTGCTGATAAGAGTCGCTGAACAGGTTAAGCGGCGGATTCTTGAAGTACACCACCACTTCCGAGCATTTGGTCGGCAGACGTTTACCGGTACGCAGATAGAACGGCACCCCGGCCCATTGCCAGTTGTCGATGTCCACGCGGATGGAAACGAAGGTCTCGGTGCTGCTGCTCTTGTTCGCCCCTTCTTCTTCCAGATACCCCGGCACTTTCTTGCCCTGAACGAAACCGGCGGTGTACTGACCGCGCACGGTGGTTTCCCGTACATTGGTCTGATCGATGCGGCGCAGCGAACGCAGCACCTTCACCTTCTCGTCGCGGATGCGGTCGGTGGTCAGATCCGCCGGCGGCGACATGGCGATCATGGTCAGGATCTGCAGCAGGTGGTTCTGGATCATGTCGCGCATCTGGCCGGCCTGATCGAAGTAGCCCCAGCGCCCTTCGATGCCCACCTCTTCCGCCACGGTGATCTGCACCGAATCGATGGTGCGGTTGTCCCAGTTGGACGCGAACAGCGAGTTGGCGAAACGCAGCGCCAACAGGTTCAACACCGTCTCTTTGCCGAGGTAGTGGTCGATGCGGTAGACCTGGGACTCGTTGAAGAACTCCGCCACCTGATCGTTGATCACGCGGGAGGACGCCAGATCGGTGCCCAACGGTTTCTCCATCACCACGCGCGCCGGCTCATGGTTCAGCTTGGCTTCGCCCAACCCTTTGCAGATGGCGCCGAAGGTGCTTGGCGGCATGGCGAAGTAGTTGATGGTGGTGCGGTGCTTCTGGTCCAGCATTTTACCGAGTTTGGTAAAGTTCTTGCTGTCGTTGACGTCCAGATTGCAGAAGTCCAGGCGCGCGCTCAGCGTGGCCCAGAGTTCGTCATCCAGCTTTTCCTTCATGAAGGTGCCAAGCGCTTCCTTGACCACTTCGGTATAGGCTTTTTTATCCCACTCCGCGCGGCCGACGCCGATGATCCGCGTATCCGGGTGGATGTGTCCGGCTTTCTCTAACTGGTACAGGGAAGGCAGCAGCTTACGGCGCGCCAAATCACCTTTCGCGCCGAAAATAACCAGGTCACACGCCTGGGCTGTAGAGGTTACCGCCATGTTCATCTCCTCGTTGCAGGATATTTGTAATTTTCTTACATTACTAATGTACTCTGTTTGACTACGGCCAGCAAACCCGGCGCAGAAGCAGAAAAAAGACGTTAAGATCTCAGTGGTAGCGCCACTGCGCGCCGGCGCCCTCACAGGCGGGCAAAACTGTAATTTTTCGTCTTTTTTGACGCTCTGTTACCATTATGAAAGTTAGACACAGGTCATATTCTGGTGAAAAAAGCCTGCATACGCCCTGTCGAGACTGCCAACGGTTACCAGCACGTAGTATATTTTCACTAAACCGGCATTGATTTCTCCTTTGTTTGCAATCGACATACCCTATCGATTTCAGGTTACAGCCGCTCGTTTGGCGTCTGCTTGCACGGCGAACACGGGCGAAATTCGGCGCTGTTGCTTGAAAGCCACAGGGATAAAACCATGAGTGACTCTCGTTATATGAATACGCTGGACAAAATCCAGAGCCATCTGGAGCTCCTGAGCAAATCTGAAAGGAAAGTCGCCGAGGTGATCCTGGCCTCCCCGCAGACCGCCATTCACTCCAGCATCGCCACGCTGGCGCGCATGGCCGACGTCAGCGAACCCACCGTCAACCGTTTTTGCCGTCGCCTTGATACCAAAGGCTTTCCCGACTTCAAACTGCATCTCGCCCAAAGTCTGGCTAACGGCACGCCCTACGTAAACCGCAACGTCGAGGAAGATGACAGCGTCGATTCCTACACCAGCAAGATCTTCGAATCGGTGATGGCCAGCCTGGATACAGTAAAGGCAAATTTGGATATTGCCGCAATCAATCGTGCGGTTGACCTGCTCACCCAGGCAAAAAAGATCTCTTTCTTCGGTCTGGGCGCCTCCGCCGCCGTGGCCCACGACGCGATGAACAAATTTTTCCGCTTCAATATTCCGGTGGTCTACTTCGATGACATCGTCATGCAGCGCATGAGCTGCATGAACTCCGGCGAGGGCGACGTGGTGGTGTTGATCTCTCACACCGGCCGCACCAAGAACCTGGTGGAAATGGCCCACCTGGCGCGAGAAAACGACGCCACGGTACTGGCTATCACCTCGCGCGATACCCCGCTCGCCCAGGCGGCGACCCTCGCGTTGCTGCTCGACGTGCCTGAAGACACCGACGTTTACATGCCGATGGTGTCGCGGATCGCGCAATTAACGCTCATTGACGTGCTCGCCACCGGATTTACCTTGCGCAGAGGGGCTAAATTCAGAGATAACTTGAAGCGGGTCAAAGAAGCGCTCAAAGAATCGCGCTTTGATAAAGGCGTAGTCATTCCCAACAGTTTTGACTCGTAACCCGACGAAGAAAAAAGTCGCCGTTCAACAGACATTTGAATGGCGACATCAGAGGCTGTACCCTGTTAATACGCTCATGCGGGTAACCCGGGTGAAATATCAGTGTTGTAAAATTACATTTCACGCCTGGTTTCGTTATCCGACGTTATCGCAACACCAATATTTGCTTCACCAGTCAACGGAGTAATACATGTCCAGACGGCTCAGAAGAACCAAAATCGTTACCACCCTGGGTCCGGCTACAGACCGCGACAATAATCTGGAAAAGATCATTGCCGCCGGCGCCAACGTAGTTCGGCTTAACTTCTCCCACGGCAGCCCGGAAGATCACCAGGCTCGCGCAGACAAAGTTCGCGAAATCGCTGCCAAACTGGGACGTCACGTCGCTATCCTCGGCGATCTGCAAGGGCCGAAAATCCGCGTTTCCACCTTCAAGGAAGGCAAAATCTTCCTCAACGTGGGCGATAAATTCCTGCTGGACGCCAACCTGTCAAAAGGCGAAGGCGATAAAGAAAAAGTCGGTATCGACTATAAAGGCCTGCCTGCCGACGTCGTGCCGGGCGACGTCTTGCTGCTCGACGACGGCCGCGTTCAGCTGAAAGTGCTCGAAGTTCAGGGCATGAAAGTATTTACCGAAGTCACCGTTGGCGGCCCGTTGTCCAATAACAAGGGCATCAACAAACTCGGCGGCGGCCTGTCGGCCGAAGCGCTGACCGAAAAAGACAAGGCGGACATCGTCACCGCCGCCAAGATCGGCGTCGACTACCTGGCGGTCTCCTTCCCGCGCACCGGTGAAGATCTGAACTATGCTCGCCGCCTGGCGCGCGACGCAGGCTGCAACGCCAAGATCGTGTCCAAGGTCGAGCGCGCCGAAGCGGTCTGCAGCGACGAAGCGATGGACGACATCATTCTGGCCTCCGACGTGGTGATGGTCGCCCGTGGCGATCTGGGCGTCGAAATCGGCGATCCGGAACTGGTCGGGATCCAGAAGAAACTGATCCGCCGCGCCCGTACTCTGAACCGCGCGGTGATCACCGCGACTCAGATGATGGAGTCGATGATCACCAACCCGATGCCGACCCGCGCCGAAGTCATGGACGTGGCCAACGCCGTGCTGGACGGCACCGACGCCGTCATGCTGTCGGCGGAAACCGCTGCCGGCCAATACCCGGCGGAAACCGTGGCGGCGATGGCGCGCGTTTGTCTGGGCGCCGAGAAGATCCCGAGCATCAACGTTTCCAAACACCGTCTGGACGTGCAGTTCGACAATATCGAAGAGGCGATCGCCATGTCTTCGATGTATGCGGCCAACCACCTGAAAGGCGTCACCGCGCTGATCGCCATGACCGAGTCCGGCCGCACCGCGCTGATGATGTCACGCATCAGCTCCGGCCTGCCGATCTTCGCCATGTCGCGGCATGAGCACACGCTTAACCTGACCGCGCTGTATCGCGGCGTGACGCCGGTGTATTTCGACAGCCATAAAGACGGCGTCATCGCCGCCAACGAAGCCGTCAATCGCCTGCGCGACAAAGGCTTCCTGGTCTCCGGCGATCTGGTGATCGTCACCCAGGGCGACGTGATGGAAACCGTCGGCACCACCAATACCAGCCGTATCCTGCGCGTCGAGTAATTCACGCCGCAGACGAAATGCCGGCCGGCTCACCTAGGCCGGCATTTTTTTTGCTCTGACACTGCCATTACGACGGAGAACGCCATGCTCCACCAGCACAATCCCGCCTCGACCTATGATGAACTCGAGCTCGATGGACGCGGCCTGACGCAGCTCGACGAATCGCTGTTTGCTGGCCACGCGCTGCGCAAGGTCAGCCTGTACAACAATCAGCTGACGGCCTTCCCTACTCCCCTATTCCGGCACCAGAATCTGCGGGTGCTGAACATCTCTTGCAATCAGCTCGACCGTCTGCCGCCGGATATTGGTCAGTTGCAACAGCTCGAGATGTTCGATTTTGGTCACAACCGCGCGAGCGAACTGCCTGAAACGTTGGGGCAGCTGCACCGGCTGAAATACCTCTACCTGAGCGATAACGGCTTTAGCGACCTGCCGCGTGCGCTGGCGCAACTGCAGCAGCTCATCTATCTCAACGCGACCGATAACCAGCTGACCGCCTTGCCGCAGGCAATACCGAGGCTGGCGGCGTTGCAGGAGCTGCGTTTATACAACAATCGCATCCGCAGCCTGCCCGGCGAAATCGGGCAACTACGCGCGCTGCGCGAGTTGCATATCATGAGAAATGCCCTGACCACGCTGCCGGCGGAAATGACTCTGCTCGGCGAGCTTGAAATACTCGATGCGGCCAACAATGCCATCACCGAACTGCCGGCAGCCTTCTGCCGCCTGCCGCGATTGAGCGAGCTGAACCTGCGTTTTAATCAGCTGACGCGCCTGCCGGAAAATATCGGTGAGCTCACGGCGCTGAGAAGTCTGGATCTGCGTGCCAACCGCCTGAGCGATCTGCCGAAAAGCCTCGGTGAACTGAGCCGGCTGCGCAAGCTGGATCTGCGCTGGAATGATTTCACCCACACGCCCAACGTCATTGAGATCCTGCGGGCGCGCGGCTGTATGGTGCACATCTGAAGTGACGCCGGCCAGGGTGTGGCCCGACCGGCGTTAGCGGTAGATAGGATTAACGATACAGATCGTCGCGCGAGTAGGGTTCAATCTCCCCTTCCTTGCGCGTCTTCAACAGTTTGAGGATCCAGGTGTACTGCTCAGGGTTCGGGCCCACCAGATTCTCCACCTCTTCGTTCATGCGGCGGGCAATGCGCGGATCGTCCGCTTCGGCCAGATCGTCCATCGGCTCGCGAATATAAATATCCAGCATGCTGGTTTTGCCGTCGTACACCGGGAACAACGGCACGATCGCCGCACGACACACTTTCATCAACCGCCCGACCGCCGGCAACGTCGCCTTATAGGTGGCGAAGAAGTCGACAAACTCACTGTGCTCAGCGCCGTGGTCCTGATCGGGCAGATAGTAACCCCAATATCCCTGGCGAACCGAACTGATAAACGGTTTGATGCCGTCATTGCGTGCGTGCATGCGGCCGCCGAATTTACGACGCACGGCATTCCACAGGTAGTCGATCAGCTGATTGCGCTGATTGTGGAACATCGCCGCCATCGGTTGACCGCGCGCGGCCATCAACATCGCCGGCACATCCACCGCCCAGCCATGTGGCACCAGGAAAATCACGTTGCGCCCTTCCGCGCGGATCTTGTCCAACACCTCTTCACCGTGCCAACGCACGCGCTTGAGCACTTTTTCCGGTTTGGTGCAGGCCAGTTCCGCCATCAGCACCATCGACTGCGGCGCACAGGCGAACATCTGGTCGATAATGTGCTCACGCTCGCTTTCCGGCAGTTCCGGCAAGCAATACAGCAGGTTGATGCGGGCACGACGACGCGCCCCTTTCGCCAGCTTGCCGGCCAGTGTGCCGATCGCCCCCAGCACCGGATCGCGCAGGCGCGCAGGCACCAGAGAAACGCCGGCCATCAGGCCGGTTCCCAGCCACACGCCCCAGTAGCGCGGGTATAAAAAGGCTTTTTGAAACTGCGGGATGAACTCTACGTTCGATTTCTTCTCGTTTTGCATGCACATGCTCTTCGCTTAGCAATTCGGCTAATCATAATTGCCATCACCAATTTTGCAATTAACAACCGCGAACCGCCCAGATAAAACAGCATCGGCCCGCAATCAGGCCGATGAAATTAACGGCGCCGGAGCGCCGGAATAAGGGGGACGTTAATCCAGTTGCAGCTGAGGAACCACTTCCTTCACCTGCGCCAGATAATCGCTGCGGTCTTTGCCGCTCAGGCCTTCGGAACGCGGCAGCTTGGCCGTCAGCGGGTTCACCGCCTGTTGACCGGTCCACAGTTCAAAGTGCAGGTGCGGCCCGGTGGAACGGCCGGTGTTGCCGGAGAGCGCTATGCGATCGCCACGCTTCACCTTCTGGCCCGGTTTCACCAGCAGCTTTTTCAGGTGCATGTAGCGCGTGGTGTATTGGCGGCCGTGGCGGATCGCCACATAGTTGCCCGCTGCGCCGCTGCGCTTGGCGATCACCACCTCGCCGTCGCCGACCGCCAGCACCGGCGTGCCGACCGGCATGGCAAAATCGACGCCTTTGTGCGGCGCCACGCGGCCGGTCACCGGGTTCACCCGGCGCGGGTTGAAGTTGGAGGAGATGCGGAACTGTTTCATGGTCGGGAAACGCATGAAGCCGCGCGCCAGGCCAGAGCCCTGGCGATCGTAGAACTTGCCGTCCTCGGCGCGGATCGCGTAGTAATCTTTGCCGCCCGTGCGCAGACGCACGCCCAACAGTTGGCTTTGTGATTTCTTGCCGTCGAAATGTTCGCGCGACATCAGCACGGAGAACTGGTCGCCCTTGCGCAGTTTGCGGAAATCGAGCTGCCATTGCAGCGCCTTGATCACCGCATTGATTTCGTTACGGCTCAACCCGGCGTCGCCGGCGCTGCTGACGAAGCTGCCGTTAACGCGGCCGCTGATCACGTTGTTGCGCCATTCGCCCTGCTGCGCCTCTTTCGACTCTTTGAAGCTGTTGCCGACGCGATCGTAGGTGCGGGTTTCTCGACGAGAAACTTCCCAGGTCAACTGCTGCAGATCGCCCGCTTCGTTCACGGTCCACGACAGCTGTTGGCCGATCTTCAGGTTGCGCAGATCGCGGTTTTGCGAAGCCAGCAGCGTGACATCCGACATATCGATGCCGTACTGCGTCAGAATGCTGCCGAGGGTATCGCCGGTGGAAACCACATATTCATGCACGCCATCATCGCCGGCATCCTTCTGGTCCAGCTCATCCTGCGGGATTTCGTCATCGGGGGTGGGTTGGTCGGCATCTATCGGTTCACTGGCTTCGGGGAGCAATGACCGCAACTGGCTGGATTCTAACTCGACGCTCTTGGCGATGGGATTGTGTTCTGGGTGGTAAACAAAAGGCCGCCAAACAGCGACGGCCAATGTGACGACTGTCAGCGACCCCAGCATGACGCGGTGGGGCCGTGGCAGGTTGTTATACGCCAGAGCGATAGTTCGGACTATCTGCTGCACTCGATATTATCCTCATAAGCTTACTTCAGGCAGCTCACGTACTGGCTTGACAACTGTGTCAGGAATTTCCCGTAGCTGTCCTTCCCCAGCGCGATGCCGATGCCCAGCGGGTCCAGCGTTCCGGAACGCACAGTGGTACCCTTGGCGACGGCATTGATTACGGCCGGCCTGAATTGTGGCTCAGCAAAAACGCATACCGCTTTCTGCTCAACCAACTGTGTTCGAATTTGGTGTAGGCGCTGTGCTCCAGGCTGAATTTCGGGATTGACGGTAAAATGGCCCAGCGGACTCAAACCGTAGTGTTTCTCAAAGTAGCCGTAAGCATCATGAAAAACAAAATAACCCTTACCTTGCACAGGCGTAAGCATGTTACCAACATTTTTGTCAGTTTGCGTCAGCAGATTCTCGAACTGGCGCAGGTTTGCGTCTAATTTGTCCTTATTTTGCGGCATAAGTTCCAACAATCTGTCGTGAATCGCGATCGCGGTCACTTTTGCCACCTCCGGCGACAGCCAAACGTGCATATTGTACTCGCCGTGATGATGCCCATGATCGTCATCAGCATGGTTATGCGCCTCGCCTGCATGATCATGATCGTCGTCATCTTCGCCTTTCATCAGCAGCGGCTTCACCGCGGGCAGTTCGCTGATGGCGAGCTTGCGGGTTGCCGAGATAGGCACCAGCGCCTTGGTCAGGAACGCTTCCATGTCCGGTCCGACCCACAGCACCAGGTCGGCAGAACGCAAACGCTGAATATCGGAAGGCCGCAGCGCGAAGTCGTGCGGCGAAGCGCCATCCGGCAGCAGCACCTCGGTCGGCGTCACGCCGTCGGCGATAGCCGAAGCGATAAAGCCCAGCGGACGAATCGTCGTCACCACCGCCGCGGAAGCGCTGCTCAGCGGGCCGGCCATCACGAGTGCGCTGGCCAGCAGCGTGCGCTGCAGCCATTTATTTTTCTGTGCCATCATCAGTAATCCCATCGTTTTCATCAACAAGGCGTGATATTATAACATTCGCTTCGTTCTGCAACCTGTAATCTCGAGATGTCTACACTGATAACGCTAAAAAATATCTCCGTCGCCTTCGGCAGCCGCAAGGTGCTGTCGAATATTTCCCTCAGCCTGCAGCCTGGCCGCATTCTTACCCTGCTGGGCCCGAACGGCGCGGGTAAATCCACGCTGGTGCGCGTAGTGCTGGGATTGGTAAAACCGACCGCCGGCACGCTGGAGCGTGAGCCCGATCTGCGCATCGGCTACGTGCCGCAAAAGCTGCACCTCGACGCTACCCTGCCATTGACCGTCAGCCGCTTTATGCGCCTGAAACCGGGCGTAAAGAAAGCCGACATTCTGCCGGCGCTCAAACGCGTGCACGCCGCCCACCTGCTCGACCAGCCCATGCAAAAGCTCTCCGGCGGCGAAAACCAGCGCGTGCTGCTGGCGCGAGCGCTGCTGAATAAACCGCAGCTGCTGGTGCTGGACGAACCCACGCAAGGGGTGGACGTCAATGGCCAACTGGCGCTGTACGATCTGATCGATCAACTGCGCAAGGAGCTGGGGTGCGCCGTGCTGATGGTCTCGCACGATCTGCATCTGGTGATGGCGAAAACCGACGAGGTGTTGTGCCTCAATCAGCACATCTGCTGCTCCGGCGCGCCGGAGGTGGTGTCGATGCATCCCGAATTCATCGCCATGTTCGGCAACCGCGGCGCAGAGCAGCTGGCGGTGTATCGCCACCATCACAACCACCGTCACGACCTGCAGGGAAGAATTGTCTTGAAGAAGACCGGGAGCCGCGAAGCATGATCGAATTGTTACTTCCCGGCTGGCTGGCCGGGGTGTTGTTGGCCGGCGCCGCCGGGCCGCTGGGCTCCTTTGTGGTCTGGCGCCGCATGTCCTACTTCGGCGATACCCTGGCGCACGCCTCGCTGCTCGGCGTCGCCTTCGGTCTGCTGCTGGACATCAATCCTTTCTATGCGGTGATCGCCATTACGCTGCTGCTGGCCCTGGCCCTGGTGTGGCTGGAGCGCCGCCCGCAGCTCTCGGTGGATACGCTGCTCGGCATTCTGGCCCACAGCGCGCTGTCGCTGGGGCTGGTGGTGGTGGCGCTGATGTCCAACGTGCGGGTCGATCTGATGGCCTATCTGTTCGGCGATCTGCTGTCGGTCACGCTGAGCGACATCGTGATGATCGCCGGCGGCGTCGCCGTGGTGCTATTGGTGTTGTGGTGGCAATGGCGCGATCTGCTGTCGATGACCATCAGCCCTGAGCTGGCGCACGTCGACGGCGTCAATCTGGCGCGGGCGCGCACCGTGCTGATGCTGGTCACCGCCTTGACCATCGGTCTGGCGATGAAATTCGTCGGCGCGCTGATCATCACCTCGCTGCTGATCATCCCGGCGGCCACCGCTCGCCGCTTCGCGCGCACGCCGGAGCAGATGGCGGGCATCGCGGTGCTGCTCGGGATGGTGGCGGTTACCGGTGGCCTGACCTTCTCGGCGTTTTACGATACGCCTGCCGGCCCTTCGGTGGTGCTCTGCGCCGCCGTGCTGTTCACGCTGAGCCTGTTTAAAAAACAGCAGGCTTGATTAAAACCGGGATATGACAAGGGCCGCATCTGCGGCCCTTTCTTATTGGCGGATTAAAAACTTACGCTTCGCGTTCGAGGCCGAAATGCCGGTAGGCGTGCTGCGTCGCCAGACGGCCGCGCGGCGTGCGCTGGATAAAGCCCTGCTGGATCAGGAACGGTTCGATCACGTCTTCGATGGTCTCACGCTCCTCGCCGATCGCCGCCGCCAGGTTATCCAACCCGACCGGGCCACCGGTAAACTTGTCGATAATCGCCAACAGCAGTTTGCGATCCATATAGTCGAAGCCTTCGGCATCGACGTTAAGCATATCGAGCGCCTGCGCCGCCACCGCGCCGCTGATCACGCCGTTGGCGCGCACTTCGGCGAAGTCGCGCACCCGGCGCAACAGACGGTTGGCGATACGCGGCGTGCCGCGCGCGCGGCGGGCTACCTCATGGGCGCCCTCGTCGGACAGCTCCAGCCCCAGGCAGCCGGCGCTGCGTGAGACGATGTGCTGCAGATCCGCCACCTGATAAAACTCCAGCCGCTGGACAATGCCGAAACGATCGCGCAGCGGTGAGGTCAGCGAACCGGCGCGGGTGGTTGCACCCACCAAGGTAAACGGCGGCAGATCGAGCTTAATCGAACGCGCCGCCGGCCCTTCGCCGATCATGATATCCAGCTGATAGTCTTCCATCGCCGGATACAGCACCTCTTCCACCACCGGTGACAGGCGGTGAATTTCATCGATGAACAACACGTCATGCGGTTCAAGGTTGGTCAGCATCGCCGCCAGATCGCCCGCCTTCTCCAGCACCGGGCCGGAAGTGGTACGCAAATTCACGCCCATTTCGTTGGCCACGATGTTGGCCAGGGTGGTTTTCCCCAGCCCCGGCGGACCGAAGATCAGCAAGTGGTCGAGCGCGTCGCCGCGCTGCTTAGCCGCCTGGATGAAAATCTCCATCTGCTCGCGTACGTGCGGCTGGCCCACATATTCGGTCAACAGCTTAGGACGAATGGCGCGATCGAGGACTTCTTCCTCGTTGAGCGGTTCGGCGGAGATCAGGCGATCGGCTTCAATCATTATCTACCTCTTAGCGGCCTTACAAAGCAGCGCGCAACGCGTCGCGGATCAGGGTCTCGCAGTCGGCACCCGGTTTGGCAATTTTGCTGACCATGCGGCTGGCTTCCTGCGGCTTATAGCCCAGCGCCACCAATGCCGAGACCGCTTCGGCCTCCGCATCCGCCTCAGGCGCTTTCTCAGCGGCGGACGGCAAGCTGATCTCGCTGCTGTTGAACAGATCGCCGTTGAGCCCTTTGAAGCGGTCTTTCATTTCTACCACCAGGCGTTCGGCGGTTTTCTTGCCCACGCCCGGCAGCTTGACCAGCGCGGTGATCTCTTCACGTTCCACCGCGCTGACGAACTGCTGCGCGGACATGCCGGACAGGATCGCGAGCGCCAGTTTCGGCCCGACGCCGTTGACCTTGATCAGCTCGCGGAACAGCGCGCGCTCTTGCTTATCGTTGAAACCGTACAGCAGCTGCGCGTCTTCGCGCACCACGAAGTGGGTAAACACGATGGCCTCTTGCCCCAGTTCCGGCAGCTCGTAAAAGCAGGTCATCGGCATGTGCACTTCATAGCCCACGCCGTTCGCCTCCAATAACACCAGCGGCGGCTGCTTTTCCAGAATATTTCCTCTGAGACGACCTATCATTTACCCTCCTGCAGAATGACCGGGCATGGCGCCCTGCCATGCCGTTGCTGGTAAAGCTTATAACATAAAAAAGGCTGGATGAATATCCAGCCTGAGCAATCATCGCTTCGCGTCAGCGCAAACGCCCGCGCGCCAGGTTAAGCCGCCCTTCGCTCATCCGCAGCACGTTCTGGCTGAGGTGGCAGTGGGTGATGGCGATGGCCAGGGCATCGGCGGCGTCCGCCTGCGGGTTGGCCGAGAGTTTGAGCAGCGAGCGCACCATGTGCTGCACCTGCGCCTTTTCGGCTGCGCCGGTGCCGACCACGGTTTGTTTGACCTGCCGCGCCGCATACTCGAACACTTCCAGATTCTGATTCACCGCCGCGACGATCGCGACGCCGCGCGCCTGGCCGAGCTTGAGCGCCGAATCCGGGTTCTTGGCCATAAACACCTGTTCGATGGCGAAGAAGTCGGGCTGAAACTGGGTGATGATCTCGCTGACGCCGGCGTAAATCAGCTTCAGCCGCGTCGGCATGTCGTCCACCACCGTGCGGATGCAGCCGCTGGCGATATAGCTCAACTGGCGCCCCTGCTGGCGGATAAGGCCATAGCCGGTGACGCGTGAGCCGGGATCGATACCGAGTATGATCGCCATATCTACATCCACCTTGCATGCACGGCGCCGCCTGATGGCGGCGCCCGTTTTACCGGATTACAGCGTCGCCGCCACTTCGTCGGAGATCTCACCGTTATGGTAAACTTCCTGCACGTCGTCGCAGTCTTCCAGCATATCGATCAGGCGCAGCAGCTTAGGCGCCGTTTCCGCGTCCATGTCGGCCTTGGTCGATGGGATCATCGACACTTCCGCCGCTTCGGCTTCGAAGCCCGCCGCGGTCAGCGCATCTTTCACCGCGCCCAGGCTTTCCCAGGCGGTGAACACGTCGATGGCGCCATCGTCATAGGTCACGATGTCTTCCGCACCGGCTTCCAGCGCCGCTTCCATCACGCTGTCTTCATCCAGGCCCGGTGCGTAAGTGATTACGCCCTTCTTGGTGAACAGGTAGGCAACGGAACCGTCGGTACCCAGGTTGCCGCCGCATTTGGTGAAGGCGTGACGCACTTCCGCCACGGTGCGGTTACGGTTGTCACTCAGGCATTCGATCATGACGGCGGTGCCGCCAGGGCCGTAGCCTTCGTAGATGATGGTTTCCATGTTGGTATCATCATCGCCGCCCACGCCACGCGCGATCGCCCGGTTCATGGTGTCGCGCGTCATGTTGTTCGACAGCGCCTTGTCCATCGCCGCGCGCAGACGCGGGTTGGAATCCGGATCGCCGCCGCCCAGCTTCGCGGCAGTGACCAGCTCACGAATAATCTTGGTGAAAATTTTACCGCGCTTGGCGTCCTGCGCCGCTTTACGGTGCTTTGTGTTGGCCCACTTACTATGACCTGCCATAAAAAATCTCCGAAAAAAACTACTGGACTGAATTGATCACGAACTCTTCAATCGCCTGCTGATTGCTCCACGACTTGGTCAACTTCACGGCCTCGGCCGCCTCAAGCCATTGGTAAGCGTGATGCTCGGTAATCACCGGATCGCGCTCCTCGGGCAACGCCAGACAGAACCAGTGCTCTTTATTGCGCGTGGTTCCCGGCGCATAGCGATGTCGCAAATGGACAAAGAGTTCAAACTCCACGCAGCGTTGGCAATCGAACAACGGCAGGTGCTCTGCTTCGATATCGATGCCGACTTCTTCCATGACTTCACGCCGCGCGGCATGCGGCGGCGACTCATCCTGCTCCAGACTGCCGGTGACCGACTGCCAGAACTCGGTATCGTCGCGCCGCTGTAACATCAGCACCCGACCACTGGATTTCGCGTAAATCACTACCAGGATAGATTCAGGGCGCTTATAACTCATCACTCGCTCTCTTGTTCCGCACCGGCTTTCTTTACCACGCTGATCGCCAGCTCCTGCAGCGACGCCGGGTTGGCGAAGCTCGGGGCGTCGGTCATCAGACAGGCCGCCGCGGTGGTTTTCGGGAAGGCGATCACGTCGCGGATATTGTCGGTGCCGGTCAGCAGCATCACCAGACGGTCCAGGCCGAAGGCCAGGCCGGCGTGCGGCGGCGTGCCGTACTTCAGCGCGTCCAGCAGGAAGCCGAACTTCTCGCGCTGTTCGTGTTCGTCGATGCCCAGAATGCTGAATACCGTCTGCTGCATTTCGCTGCGGTGAATACGCACCGAACCGCCGCCCACTTCGTAACCGTTGATGACCATGTCATAAGCGTTGGCGATAGCGTTGACCGGCGCTGCGGCCAGCTCTTCCGGGCTCATGTCGCGCGGCGAGGTGAACGGGTGGTGCATCGCCGCCAGGCCGCCCTCTTCGTCTTCTTCGAACATCGGGAAGTCGACCACCCACAGCGGCGCCCAGCTGTCGAGTTGGGTCAGCCCCAGATCGCGCCCCAGCTTCAGGCGCAGCGCGCCCATCGCATCGGTGACAATCTTGAAGCTGTCTGCGCCGAAGAACAGGATGTCGCCGGTCTGCGCGTCGGTAAGCGCCAGGACAGCTTCCAGCACTTCCGCGCTGAGGAATTTGGCGATCGGGCTCTGCACGCCTTCCATGCCGGCGGCGCGGTCGTTGACCTTCAGCCAGGCCAGGCCTTTCGCGCCGTAGATGTTGACGAAAGCGCCGTACTCGTCGATCTGCTTGCGGGTCAGCTGTGCGCCGCCCGGTACGCGGATCGCCGCCACGCGGCCTTTGGCGTCGTTGGCCGGGCCGGAGAACACTTTGAACTCGACGTCCTTGACCAGGTCTGCCACGTCCACCAGCTCCAGCGGGTTACGCAGGTCCGGCTTATCGGAACCAAAGCGACGCATCGCTTCGGCGAAGGTCATGACCGGGAAATCGCCCAGATCCACGCCCTTCACGTCCAGCCACAGTTCACGCGCCAGTTTCTCCATCACTTCACGCACCTGGTCGGCGGTCATGAAGGAGGTTTCGACGTCGATCTGGGTAAATTCAGGCTGACGGTCCGCACGCAGGTCTTCGTCACGGAAGCATTTGACGATCTGATAGTAACGATCGAAGCCGGACATCATCAGCAGCTGTTTAAACAGCTGCGGAGACTGCGGCAGCGCGTAGAATTTGCCCTTGTGCACGCGGCTCGGCACCAGGTAATCGCGGGCGCCTTCCGGCGTCGCCTTGGTCAACATCGGCGTTTCGATGTCGAGGAAGCCATGGCTGTCCATGAAACGGCGCACGAAGCTGGTGATTTTGGCGCGGGTCTTCAGACGCTCGGCCATTTCCGGGCGGCGCAGATCCAGGTAGCGGTATTTCAGGCGCGCTTCTTCGCTGTTGACCTGGTTGGAGTCCAGCGGCAGCGGCTCGGAGCGGTTGATGATCTCGAGCGCGTGGGCGAACACTTCCACTTCGCCGGTGGCCATATCTTTATTGACCTGACTGTCCGGACGCGCACGCACGGTGCCGACGATCTGGATGCAGAACTCGTTGCGCAGGTCGTAGGCCTTGTCGAACGCGACTTTCTGGTCCGGATCGAAGAACACCTGCACGATGCCTTCGCGGTCGCGCATATCAATAAAGATCAGGCCGCCGAGATCGCGACGACGATTGACCCAACCACACAGAGTGACTTCCTGGCCCACGTGGGACAGATTCAACTGCCCGCAATATTCAGTACGCATACGCTATCCTTTTACACAGCCGATGCCGCGCCGGGCTACTGCGCCCCTGTCGCGCGGCTGTTATCTGATAAATTCTACTTGTTACCCGGTTTAAAATCCGTCGCATACCAGCCGGTGCCCTTAAGCTGGAAACCGGAAGATGAAATCAACTTGGTCAACGCGGGCTGCCCACACGCCGGGCAGTCTGCCAGCGGCGCATCGGAAAATTTTTGCAATTTCTCTAACCGATGGTTGCAAGCACCACATGCATATTCATAAATCGGCATAGGTCGTTGGATTAAAGAGTGTTGAAAAAAGGGAGTCATTATAAAGGAAATTCATCCGCCCGATAAGTGCGAACACAGCATTGTTACTGCACTAAATGGCGCGTTTTTGTTCGAATCAACACATCGGTTAACAAATTTCCCATTAACCTGCGACAGTTTTTTCACGTAGCCTGATTCTCCCCCGGTTTTGCGCCGAACGCAGCTCGCCCGACGCGCCGAACAGTTTTTATCCACTTCGCAACGAGATGAAATCCATGCTGAAACTTGACGCCCAAACCACCGCTCTGGTGCTGATCGATTTGCAAAACGGCATTCTGCCCTACGCCGGCGGCCCGCACGGCGCCGACCAGGTGGTGGCGAACGCCGCCCTGCTGGCCGCGCGTTTTCGCATGCTGGGCGCGCCGGTGCTGTTGGTGCGCGTCGGTTGGTCAGACTCCTTCGCCGAGGCGCTGAAACAACCGGTGGACAAGCCGGCTCCCGCGCCCGCCGGCGGTTTGCCGGCCACCTGGTGGGAGTTCCCCGCGCCGCTGGCGGTCTGCGACAGCGATATTCTGATCACCAAGCGCCAATGGGGCGCCTTCTACGGCACCGATCTGGACTTGCAGCTGCGCCGTCGCGGCATCAAATCCGTAGTCTTGGGCGGCATATCCACCAATATCGGCGTGGAATCCACCGCCCGCGCCGCCTGGGAACACGGCTATGAGCTGGTGATCGCCGAAGACGTCTGCAGCGCGCAGAACGCGGAAATGCACCGTTTCGCGTTCGAACACATCTTCCCGCGTTTAGCGCGGGTGCGCGACACCGGCGAAATTCTTGCCGCGCTCGACCGGTAACGTTAAGTTTTAGCCTGATAAGCCAAGCACAAGTAAAGGAAGACAAGCCGTGATCTACATCGGACTGCCACAGTGGCAACATGCAGCCTGGAACCGTATCGGGCTGCGCGACTTGGCGGATTACAGCCGCTACTTCAACTGCGTGGAGGGCAACACCACCTTCTATGCGCTGCCGAAGCTGGAAATCGTGCAGCGCTGGCGCGACATGACCGGCGACGATTTTCGCTTTTGCTTCAAATTCCCGTCGGACATCAGCCATAAGGCCGCCCTGCGCAACTGCGCCGCCGAGCTGCAGGCGTTTTACCACTGCCTGAGCCCGGTGCATCAACGTATCGGCCAACTGTGGCTGCAGTTGCCCGCCGCCTTCGGCCCCGATGAGCTGCCGCGCATGTGGCAGTTCTTCGAAAGCCTGCCGCAGGAGTTCACTTACGGCGTCGAAGTGCGTCATCCGGCATTTTTCGCCAAAGGGGAGGAAGAGCGCGCGTTGAATCAGGGGCTGCATCAGCGCGGCATCAATCGGGTGATCCTCGACAGCCGCCCGGTGCATCACGCCGCCCCCCATACCGCCGCCGTGCGCGATGCCCAGCAGAAAAAACCGAAGCTGCCGGTGCACGCGCTGGTCACCGCCGACCAACCGCTGGTGCGTTTTATCGGCGGCGACCAATTGGCCGACAACCTGCGCTGGTTCGAAGCCTGGCAGCAAAAACTGCCGCTGTGGCAGCAACAGCATCAACCGTATCTGTTTATTCATACGCCGGACAACGGCGATTCGCCCCAGCAAGCGCAAAAAATTTGGCAGCAGCTGCGCCGGGCGATCCCCGATTTGCCTGCGCCGCCGGACTGGCCAGAGCAAGATGCACTGTTTTGACCTATTAATCTGACCAATAACATCAAATATTTCCCCGCGACAGTGAATACAATGACGGCTATGATGCTGGCTGCCAGTTTTGGTTAGGGAACGGAGTTAAAAATGGTAAGCGCGCTTTATGTGGTGCTCGGCGCATTGTTGTTGATCAAACTCTCTTATGACGTTGTCAGATTAAGGATGCAGTACCGCGTAGCCTACGGCGACGGCGGTTTTTACGAATTGCAGACCGCCATCCGCGTGCATGGCAACGCCGTTGAATACATTCCTATCGCTGCTGTATTGCTGGTGATTATGGAAATGAACGGCGCGGAAATCTGGATGATCCACCTTTGCGGCCTGATGCTGATGGCCGGGCGACTGGTGCATTACTACGGTTTGCGCAACCGCGAGGTTCGCTGGCGTCGTTCGGGCATGGCCGCGACCTACATCTCTTTGTTGTTGATGGTTCTGGCAAATATCTTCTATCTGCCCTGGGATCTGATTTTCAGCCTGCATTGATCCCGTTTTATCATCAGGCGGCCGCGCCGCCTGCTTCCGCTCCGCTTTTTTACGCTTTTCTGTTAGACTACGCAGCTTCGAATTCTGAACTGATTTGCCGCTATGCCAAACCGCGATACTCTTTTCTCCGCCCCCATCGCCAAACTGGGCGACTGGACCTTCGACGAACGCGTCGCCGAAGTGTTTCCCGACATGATCCAACGCTCCGTTCCCGGCTATTCCAACATCATCTCGATGATCGGCATGCTGGCCGAACGTTTTGTGCAACCCGACAGCCGGGTGTATGACCTGGGCTGCTCGCTGGGCGCGGCGACGCTGTCGATGCGGCGGAATATCAGGGTGCCCGGCTGCACTATCGTCGCCGTCGACAATTCGCCGGCGATGGTGGAACGTTGCCGCCGCCATATCGACGCCTTCCGCGCCGACACGCCGGTCGACGTCATCGAAGCCGATATTCGCGACATCGATATCGAAGACGCCTCGATGGTGGTGCTGAACTTTACGCTGCAGTTCCTCGAACCTGCCGATCGCCTGCGCCTACTGGAAAAAATTTATCGTGGCCTGCGCCCGGGCGGCGCACTGGTGCTGTCGGAAAAGTTCAGCTTTGAAGACGCCGAAGTCGGCGAGCTGCTGTTTAACATGCACCACGATTTCAAGCGCGCCAACGGGTACAGCGAGCTGGAGATCAGCCAAAAACGCAGCATGCTGGAAAACGTGATGCTGACCGACTCGGTGGAAGCGCACAAGGCGCGTCTGCAACAGGCCGGATTCGAGCATGCCGAAGTGTGGTTCCAGTGCTTCAACTTCGGTTCATTGATCGCTCTGAAAGCGGGGGATGCGCAATGATCGAGTTTGGTGACTTCTATCAGCGGATTGCCAAGAGCCCCCTCAGCCACTGGCTGGATACGCTGCCCGCTCAGCTGAGCGCCTGGCAGCGCGAATCGCTGCACGGCAAATTCAAGCAGTGGTTCAACTCGGTAGAGCATTTGCCGACGCTGACTCCCACCCGTCTCGATCTGCTGCACGGCGTGCGCGCCGAGATGGAGCCGGGGCTGTCGCCGGGCCAGCTTGAAGGCATCGAGAAAATGCTGCGCACCCTGATGCCGTGGCGCAAAGGGCCCTTCTCGCTGTATGGCATCGATATCGATACCGAATGGCATTCCGACTGGAAATGGGATCGCGTACTGCCGCACATTTCTCCGCTGGCCGGCCGCACCATTCTCGACGTCGGCTGTGGCAGCGGCTATCACCTGTGGCGCATGATTGGCGCCGGCGCACACTTCGCCGTGGGTATCGATCCGATGCAGCTGTTCCTGTGCCAGTTTGAAGCCGTGCGCAAACTGTTGGGCGGCGATCAGCGCGCCCATCTGCTGCCGCTCGGCATCGAGCAGTTGCCGGATCTGGCGGCGTTCGACACCGTGTTCTCGATGGGGGTGCTGTATCATCGCCGCTCGCCGCTCGATCATCTCTATCAGTTGAAAAATCAGCTGGTGGCTGAAGGTGAGCTGGTGCTGGAAACGCTGGTGGTGGAAGGCGACCGTCACCAGGTGCTGGTGCCGGGCGATCGTTATGCGCAGATGCGCAACGTGTATTTCATCCCTTCCGCCGAAGCGCTGAAATGCTGGCTGGAGAAGTGCGGCTTTGTCGACGTGAAGATCGCCGATATGTGCGTCACCAGCCTCGAAGAGCAGCGACGCACTGACTGGATGACCAGCGAATCGTTGGCCGAATTCCTCGATCCGAACGATCGCAGTAAAACGGTCGAAGGCTATCCGGCGCCGCTGCGCGCCGTGCTGACCGCCAAAAAGCCCTAGCGCACGCTAATCGGGCCGGCCTGCGCCGGCCCGCCTTCACCCGTTACTGACATCGACAATCCGCAGCTCATAGACCATCGTCGCGTTTGGCGGGATCTGCGGCGCATAGCCAGTTTCACCGTACGCCAACGCCGGCGGCACCACCATCGTCAGCGAGCCGTGATTTTTCAGATGGCCGATAGCCTCGCGGAACAACGGCGGATAGGCGGAGAGCGGCTGGGACATCACCTTCCCACTGCGATCCATATCCTGAATCACGCGACCGTCGGTTAAACTTTCTTTCACCACGATATCCACCCGCGCGTTTTCCGTAATGGCCTCATCACCCGCATAATCGATGCGATACCAGAAACCGGAAGGCGACTTCTGCGTGCCCTTCTTCTTTTGGAACTCGGCGACGAACGCCTCACCTTTGCTGGTCTGCGTCTTCGCCGCCTGGTTTCTGGCGTCGTTCACCGCTTTTTCCGACTCCGCCAGTGCGCTGGTCAACTGCGCATCGCTCAACTGGTAATGGCCGTTGAAGGTATCGATCACGCCCGCCAGCAGCGCGGTTTTGTCGGGCGTGATACCCCAATTTTTACGTTCCGCCAGCATTGTTTGAATATCGCGCCCCAAAGCGACACCGGCGGCATAGCTCTGTTGCTCCGGCTTTTTCTTCAGCGCTTGCCTATCCGGCAGCCATTTGGCCCGCGATCTCAGCCCGTCCAGTTCCTCACGCAAGGCTTGCTGCGCCTGATGCGCGGCCGCCAGCTCCGTCGCCGTTTTATCCGCCTGTTGCGCCGCTTTATCCCGTTGCTGCGCAGCCTGCGCGCTTTCCGCCGTTACCACCGCCAAACGTTGTTCCAACGCTTTAGCTTGTTCGGTTTGCGTCTTGTTTTTTTCCTGCAGCTGCGCCAGCTGCAGCTGAAGTTCACCCGCCGCTTTGGCGGCCTCGATCTTTTGTTGCTCCAGCGCCATCTTCAGGTTTTTCTCTTGCTGCTCGGCCTGCTGGCGTTGGTCATCACGCTCTTTTTGCAGCGCTGCCAACTGCTGTTGAAGTTCGCCCGCCGCTTTGGCGGCCTCGGCCTTTTGTTGCTCCAGCGCCGCCTTCAGGTTTTTCTCTTGCTGCCCACCCTGCTGGCGTTGGCTTTCCTGCTCTTTTTGCAACTGCGTCAGCTGCTGTTGCAGTGCCCCTAGCGCCTTGGCGGCTTCGGCCTTCTGCTGTTCCAGTTCAGCGGCGGCCGCTTTTCGGTCCTGTTCATAACGCTGGCGCGCTTTATCGTTGGCAGCTTGCGCCGCCGCCAGTTTCTCCTGCCAAACCTGTTGCTGCGCGTTATCAGACTGTTTTGGCAACGCCGCCAACCGTTGCTCCAGCGATGCGATGCGTCGATCCCGCTCCTCGGTTTGCTGCTTTTGCCGCGCTAACGCCGCTTGCGCCTCGGCGATTTGCGCCTGAGCCTTACGCTCCTGCGGCGTCAGGTTCAGCGCCTGTCGCACGCCGCTGGCAAAGTCGCTCAACGCGCTCAGATCGGGCGCCGGAGCCGGTTTATCGGCAGCCGCCAGGGAAGACGCGACGCGCAACGCGGTCAGCTCCTGCTGCAGTGATTGAATGGAAGCCTGCTGTTGCTCCAGTCGGGCATCTTTCTCGCGCAGCGCCTTTTGCCACTGCGCCAGCTGCTGCTTCTTCGCCGTCGCCTCACGCGTTTGAACCTGGCGGGATGCCGACTTCTGGGGGGCCTGGGGTTGCGTGACGGCGGCATCAGCCTCCGCGGCCGGTGCATCCTGCCGCTGGTAGCGCTCGGCAAACTGCAATAACGCCGGCACATCGTCATCCGCAGCGGCCACCGCCGGCGCAAACGCCAACGGTATCATCAGGCTCAGTAACGCCTTTCTCGCACGCGGGGTCATTGGGTGCGCTCTCCACGCTCAGCCAGACCGGTCATCATGGCAGAACTGATGTCTGCGCACAGACGGCTGGTGCGATAACGATACAGGGCGTCAACGGTTTCCTGCGTCCCCGTGTTGACCCGCTGACGCACCCCGGCATACTGCGCGGCGCCGCCCATCAAAGCATCGAATTCGCGTTTGAATTTTTGGTATTTTTCGTTATCCATGCCGCGCATGGCATCCAGCTCGCGCTGGCACTGCTGCATGCGTTCGGCCTCACGTTGCCGTTTGTCTTGCTCCGCAATTTCTTCTGCGCTGGGGGGCTTACTTAAGGTAGAAACAGGCCGCTTGGTGGTCTGGCAGCCGGTCAGGGCCAAGGTCAGCAAAAGCGCAGCGGTCAAACAGTGTGCCGTTCGGGTCATTATCGTTATCTCCTTGTAAAGTCCGCCGTCGACGTGCTCTGTGGCTGCGCCGACGGCTCTCCTCATTGGTGCTGTGATGTTCCGGCCATAAAAACCGGCGGTGAACAGGTATAGAAATGCAGACGCGGTGATGAACGGCAGAGCGCAAATCATTCACCACGCCAATACATACCAAAAAATCATTTAATGTTATGATATTTAAAGGATTTTAACTCATAAACTTATCAGCAGGGCATGACGAGCGCAAGAGAAGAGATGGCGCCTGACCGACCGATAAACAGCGCAGGAACGGGCGCGGTGTCTTTACAAAGTAACAAGCTAATCCATGCTCCGAACACCGCAGCCTGACCTTCATACTGTATCAGCGCCCAACAAACCTCATCGGCTTTTTAAAACGTCCACCCTGATTGAGAATCATGTTGCCAATCAACAGGAGAGATATCATGGGCAATATGATTAGTGTGAATAACATCAGTGAATTGCGTAATCTGACACCCGCGACAGACGATCAGATTGTCTTTTTAGTTTCTCACTCCACCGGACGTTTCGCCGGCGGCGGCGAATTCTATTATGCGAAAACGGATACAACCAGTACGGACAATAACGGTACCGTAGTGGTTACTGCAGACGGAGCCCGCTGGAAACGACTGGACACTAAGCTTACCTTCGATCACTTCGGCGCCGATCCCAGTGGCACTTTCGCCTCTGACGCGGCAATCAGCGCCACATTAAACTATGCCGCGAGTTTAAAAAACAAAGTGGTCTATGCTTCGGAAAATGCTCAATATCTGCTGACCAGCACTCAACCTATCAACGTCGCAAATGGCGTCACAGTCAGAGGATCCCGCCGCGGTATTGCTCAAGGCCCTGCAAGTCTTACAAACAATGGCCCTAATCGGGCAGGCCTTGCTGACGATAGTGCTTTCATCATCAAAAAGCCGGCAGGTACGGTTTGTTTCGCCTGCGATAAGAACGTTGTCTTTGATGGTTGGTCGTTCCTCTATCCAGATCAGAAATATACTGCCACCCAGCCGGAGGCGTTTGTTCCATACGGAGCCACCATTACCGCAACCGGCGCTCTGTCAGTCGCCAACTGCCGTTATGTAGGCGCCTATGATTTTGTTGAAGCTCGTGGAGAAGCCAACAGCTTTGAGAATATCTACGGTTGGGCAGTACGCTGCGACTACAGGGTTTATGAAAGCAGGGACATCAACAGATTTACCAATGTTCACGTCAATGCCAACGTCGTGCGCCCGACAGAAAACGCGGTGACTGCCTCTATCGCCGTAGCCGGTTCTTGTGCTTTCAATCTCGATCGCCACGACAATACGTTTATGGTGAATGTGTTCTCTTATGGCAAAAAGATCTTTATCAAAACTACAACACAAGGAACCTCCTATTTAGGCGGCCTTAGCCTGAGCAATTTCATGGCAGACAGAAATGGTACCGGAATTGATATCGACTCGGATTCCTCCGCCAATATTCAAATCGCCAACGGTTCTTATATTAATGACTATGGTGATATCGTTGGAGGGTTCCTGGTATTAAGAAAGTCTACTGGCCAATCAAATATCACCCCAGTGCAAATCAGCAATGTTAACTTCGCTACCGCTAATGGACCGAAGGGTTCACTCTCCCCTCAGGCCATTCGCTTCGAAGCGAACGGCGGGTATCAACTTTCATTCAGCAACACCGTCATGCCAATGTGGACGAACGGCAGTCTGAACAATGAAGCGGGTTACAACATTCTTAGAGGCACACTGAGCATTGCGCAACGCAGCTATCAGCTACATGCGGCTCCGCTAAATTGTTTGACGAACAGCAATATGATCGCCATCGGTGCTGACAAACAGCCTGTAGGCTGGTTTATTGATGGGAATCTGACGGCGGATAGCAATACCCTGACGGCCAATGGCGACAACCCGGCTTATAAAGGTTTGGGCCAGCGCATCCATCGGAGCATGGGATTAAGGACATTCTGGGCCATCGCATCCTATATCGGTGAACAATCTACCGCACAAGCCTCGACCGGTATCTGGGCCCGTTCATTCAACGATGACTACACTGACACGATCGAGAGCAATAATGCCATCCCCTGGATGCGCATCGGGAACCTCTATTATGCGCGGTTTGTCATGAATAATAACCGCACCATCCACGATATCCTGATCAATCCCGGTAACGGCAATAATACAGTGCGCATTTTAGCCTGCGGCATTAGCCCGGGTGAAATCTTTGACTTCTCGCCTGACACGTTGCAATAGTCTCTCGCGGCATAAAAAAAGCCCCGGCAAAACGCCGGGGCCTGGTACTTGCGTGATCGCCGAAGGCTCAGTGACACGCAAAGGGGTCTTACGGCCCGGAAACCGGTTATCAAACGCGGTTAGCTGCGTGTTTATGCGCTTTGCGCCAAGGGGTCAACCAAGGCCAGCGCGTTTTTCATCGCCTCCACCATTTCGCCATCCACGCAATAATGGCTAAATTCGTCAAACTCGTTATCGGAACACATGGTGACCCCCGCCTTGCGATAACGCATGGTCGATGGCACCAGATGGCCGGAAGAGCTGTGCAATTCATGCAGGCCGATATCGACAAACTTGTGCAAATTGCTCAGACGCACGCCGGCGCCCGCCATGATCACCGGGCCCTGGCTGGCCTGACGCAAATCACGCAACAGCGGCAGGCCCAGTTCGGCGCTCTGCTGTTGACCGGAAGTCAGAATGCGCGCCACGCCCAGGTCGGTTAGTTGCTCCAGCGCCACCATCGGGTTTTGGCACATGTCGAATGCGCGATGGAACGTGACGGCCATCCCCTCGCACAACGCCATTACCTCGCGCATGCGCGGCAGATCGATATGCCCTTCTTCGTCCAGCATGCCGACGACCACGCCGGGGAATCCCAACTCACGGATCTGGCGGATATCCTGCTTGATCACCTCGAAATCCACCGCGCCATAACAGAAATCGCCACCGCGAGGGCGTACGATCGGATGAACCGGAATCGAAACCCGTTCCCGCGCCAAACGCAGCGTGCCATAACTCGGCGTCAATCCGCCCTCGCTCTGGCTGGCGCATAACTCGATACGATCGGCGCCCGCCCGTTCGGCCGTTAGCGCGCAGTCGACGCTAAAGCAACAAACTTCCAGTTTTATCATTGTCACCCCCAGATAACGGCCAACATACGGCGGCAATTGTTCATTTCTTCATTTCTCACGTAGGCTCATGCTTAGGCATAAACCGGCTCAGGGTTGTAACTATGGCATTCAATTTTGATCAATGGGTAGACCGCAGTCACAGTGACAGCGTTAAGTGGGATAAATATCGCGACCGCGACATCATTCCGCTGTGGGTCGCCGACAGCGACTTCGCCTCCCCGCCGGCGGTCATCGACGCCTTGCAGCGGCGCGTGGCGCACGGCGTGTTCGGCTACACGCACCCATCCCCCGATCTTCTTGAGGTTTTTACCCGCCGCATGGTAGAGCGCTACCGCTGGCACATCAAGCCTGAATGGATCCTTTTCCTGCCCGGCCTGGTGTGCAGCCTGAACCTGTGCGTGCGCGCCTTCACCGAAGACCATCAGAGCACGCTCGCGCCCAGCCCCATTTATCCGCCATTTCGCAAAGCGGCCAAATTCGCCGGGCGCAAGCACCTCTCGGTACCGCTGGCGGCAGCAGGCCAACGTTGGGTACTGGATTTTTCCGCGCTGCATGGGCAGCTCAGCGGCAATGAGAAGCTCCTGCTGCTGTGCAACCCGCAAAATCCCGGTGGCACCGTTTATCGTCGAGAAGAGCTGTCGCAGCACCATCAGTTCGCCCGCGAGCACGATTTAATCGTCTGTTCGGATGAAATCCACTGCGAATTGCTGCTTGAACCCGGCGCACGGCATATTCCTTTCGCTACCCTGAACGAAGACGCGGCCCAGCGCAGCGTGACGCTGATGTCGCCGTCAAAGGCGTTTAATCTCGCCGGGCTGGGCGCCTCGATGGCGATCGTCCCTAATGAGGCGCTGCGACAAAAGCTGAAACGCGCGCGCAGCGGCATCGTGCCGGAGGTCAATCTGCTGGCGCTGGTCGCCGCCCAGGCGGCCTATCAATACGGGCAACCCTGGCTGGACGAGCAGTTGATTTATCTGCGCGCCAATCGAGATCGGGTGACAGAGCGCATCAACGCCATGCCGGGATTGAAGTTGTTGCCGATTGAAGCCACCTATTTGGCCTGGATCGACTGCGGCGCGTTGCCGGTGGACAATCCGCATCAGTTCTTCGAGCGCGCGGGCGTTGGATTAAGCGCCGGTTTGGATTTCGGCGATCGGCGCTTTGTACGACTGAACTTCGGTTGCCGGCGGGCTCTGCTCGATGAAGCGCTCGATCGCATGGCGCGGGCCTGCGCCACGCTGTTCGACTAGCCTTGCTCGCTGGCGACAATGTCTCGAATTGAGTAAGGATGAAACTTGATCGTGACCGTTCCATCGGTGATGGCCAGCGTCGGGTTCGGCAACCGCTCGCCCTCGCCTTTTGGCGAGCTTTGCTTCAGTTTGATCCCCGGCGCCAGCAACGCTTCATCAGCGAGATGGCTCAGCGCGCGGGCGTGCAACGTCTGCGGATCGCCGCTCAGCACTAGCTCGACATGTTCCCACCCTTCATGCGGATACCGTTTCTCCCCGGGATACGGCAGCTCGACGCAATCTATCCGCCACGGCCCCATGGCCAGCGGCTGCTGTAAATCAAACAGACAGATAGGCCGCCCGTTGATCATCGATTCGGACAACAGTGTCCCGCACTGCATCAATCCCTGGCGCCAGCGTTCGGCGGTAGCGTTCTGGTGACAGCGCAAGGAAATGTGATCGGCGGTAAACGAGGACAGGTCAAGCTGCAATCTGGCGGCGAATTGTTGCAACGCCTGCTCGAAACGCGGCAGGTCGAGCCTCAGATCGTCAAGCTCGGCAATGGCCTGCAAGGGATTGGTCATAGAAACCTCAAAACAACGAGCGCAAAGTTAAAGGCCGTAATTTACACGGTGGCGACGGCGCTCGCCAGAGTGGCGAGATTTTTCAGCGGCAGTACAGCATAATTTTCGGTTCTGGATGGGGGACGAAAACCCAGCGCTTATTGAGATGGCAGCTTATTAATTCGGCAATTAAATAAAAAATAGGATTTTTCGCAAGCAATTATATCATTTCCTTATGACAGTAAGATTTAAGTTATTTTGCACAAAACCCTACGCCACCTGCGGGCTAAATCGATTGATATTTTTCGCTTAATCAAACCTCACCCACTTATATAAGTCACACAAAACATGAAGTTTAACCAATTGTAAACAAAGAGAATGCCGCGCAAAAAATGATGGAAAACTAAGGATTATCTTAATTTAATGCCGGGCAATTGATTCACCCACTCAACTCGGCTACTTTGGGGGAAATTTAAATTAGAGATGATCATTATGTTATTGCTGACGATATCCTTGGTGTTGATAATTATCGCCGTATACGCCATCTACCGTCATTTTAAATCTCGCAGCACCAATACGCTGGATTCCGGTCGCCGCAATAAAAAACGCTAGCCCCTCATTTTTTCCACCGTATATCTTCTCTCGGTTGTCCATCTTTTATCCCCACGGCAATAACGCGCGCCTCCGCAACTGTTTCATCGCTGCGGTCGCGCCAACTGCTGACGGGCTCCCTCAGATCGGTTACAATTGCAGGCTGTTTTGTGGAGGTCGCCGCCGCCCGCGCGCCGTTGGCCACCACCGTTGAATCCCTCGGGGGCTGGTTTCGGCCCCTCGTTCGTCATTAAGGTAACCCGGTGAATATTCAGGTTCTTCTTTCAGATAAAGTCAGCCAGGCGCTGATCGCCGCTGGCGCGCCAGCCGATTGCGAAGCGCAGGTCCGCCCATCCGCCAAGGCGCAGTTTGGTGATTACCAGGCCAACGGCGTGATGTCAGTCGCCAAAAAGCTGGGCATGCCGCCCCGTCAGCTGGCGGAAAAAGTGGTGCAACTGCTGGATCTCGGCGACGTCGCCAGTAAAGTGGAAATCGCCGGCCCCGGCTTTATCAATATCTTCCTGAACAGCGACTGGGTCGCCCGCCAGGCCGACCAGGTGCTGAACGCACCGAAATTGGGCATTGCGCCGGTTGAACCGCAAACCATCGTTATCGACTATTCCGCGCCGAACGTGGCGAAAGAAATGCACGTCGGCCACCTGCGTTCCACCATCATCGGCGACGCCGCAGCGCGTACTCAGGAGTTTCTGGGCCATAAAGTGATCCGCGCCAACCACGTCGGCGACTGGGGCACCCAGTTCGGCATGCTGATTGCCTACCTGGAAAAAATGCAGAATGAAAACGCCAGCGATATGGGCTTGTCCGATCTCGAGCAGTTCTACCGCGAAGCCAAGAAGCATTACGATGAAGACGCCGAGTTCGCCGAGCGCGCACGCGCTTACGTCGTGAAGCTGCAGGGCGGCGATCAATACTGCCTGAAAATGTGGCGCAAGCTGGTCGACATCACCATGGCGCAAAACCAGCTGACCTATAACCGCCTGAACGTCACGCTGACCGAAGACGACGTGATGGGCGAAAGCCTGTATAACGCGATGCTGCCGGGCATCGTCGCCGATCTGAAAGCCAAAGGGCTGGCGGTGGAAAGCGAAGGCGCCACCGTGGTGTTCCTCGACGAATACCAGAACAAGGACGGCGACCCGATGGGCGTCATCATCCAGAAAAAGGATGGCGGCTACCTCTATACCACCACCGATATCGCCTGCGCCAAGTATCGCTACGAGACCCTGGGCGCCAATCGCGTGCTGTATTACATCGATTCCCGCCAGCATCAGCACCTGATGCAGGCCTGGACCATCGTGCGCAAAGCCGGTTATGTGCCGGAGTCCGTCTCGCTGGAACATCACATGTTCGGCATGATGCTGGGCAAAGACGGCAAGCCGTTCAAAACCCGCTCAGGCGGCACCGTGAAGCTCTCCGACCTGCTGGATGAAGCCATCGAACGCGCCGAACAGCTGATCGCCGGCAAAAACCCGGACATGCCGGAAGACGAAATGAAGACCATCGCTCGCGTGGTCGGTATCGGCGCGGTGAAATACGCCGATCTGTCGAAAAGCCGCACCACCGACTATGTTTTCGACTGGGATAACATGCTGGCCTTCGAAGGCAATACCGCGCCTTACATGCAATACGCCTATACCCGTGTGGCATCGGTATTCAAACGCGCCGGGATCGACGAAAGCAGCCTGACGCTGCCGCTGATCCTGACCGAAGAGCGTGAAATTGCGCTGGCCACTCGCCTGCTGCAGTTCGAAGAGGTGCTCACCGCCGTCGCGCGTGAAGGCACGCCGCACGTCATGTGCAGCTACCTGTACGATCTGGCCGGCTTGTTCTCCGGCTTCTACGAGCACTGCCAGATCCTCAACGCCGACAGCGAAGAAGCCCGTCAGAGCCGCCTGAAGCTGGCGCTGCTGACCGCCAAAACGCTGAAAACCGGCCTGGATACGCTGGGCATCGAAACCGTCGAGCGCATGTAAACCGCGCCGCGCGGAAAAGCAAAAAGGTCGCCGTGGCGACCTTTTTTTTTACGCTTTCACTCGGCTCAGACGACCCGGCGCGCGAAATCACGCGGGCGGAAACCCAACCCGGCCAGCACGCCGAAGTAGGCTACCACACCGGCCACCACCACCGCCGCCAAGCGCAGCAAACGCTCCAGCATGTTGCCCTGATCCCAGGCCGGCATCAGCCACATCAAGCCAATCAGCACGGCCGACATCACCAGTACGGCAATCACCAGCTTAGTGAGGAACAGCGCCCAACCCGGCTGTGGCTGGAAGATTTTCTGCTTGCGCAGCTGCCAATACAGCAGCGCGGCGTTCAGGCAGGCCGCCAAACCGATCGACAGCGCCAGGCCGGCATGCTTCAGCGGACCGATAAACGCCAGGTTCATCACCTGCGTCATGATCAGCGTAATGATGGCGATCTTGACCGGCGTTTTGATGTCCTGACGCGAATAAAAGCCCGGCGCCAGCACCTTAACCACGATCAGCCCCATCAGCCCCACCGAGTAAGCCACCAGCGCGCGTTGCGTCATCGCCGCGTCAAAGGCGCTGAACTTACCGTACTGGAACAGCGAGACGGTCAACGGTTTGGCCAAAATACCCAGCGCGATGGCGCTAGGCAGCGCCAGCAGAAAGCACAGGCGCAGCCCCCAATCCATCAGGCGCGAATACTCGTCGTGGTTGCCGCTCGAGAAGCTTTTGGCCAGCGACGGCAGCAGGATGGTGCCCAATGCCACGCCCAGCACGCCGGAAGGAAACTCCATCAGGCGGTCGGCATAGTACATCCAGGACACCGAGCCGGACACCAGGAACGATGCGAAGATCGTGTTGATGATCAGCGAGATTTGGCTGACCGACACCCCAAGGATCGCCGGCCCCATCTGGCGCATCACCCGCCAGACCCCGGCGTCGCCCAATTTGATGCGCGGCAGCACCAGCATGCCGATCTTGCGCAGGTGCGGCAGCTGATAGCCCAGTTGCAGCACGCCGCCGACCACCACCGCCCACGCCAGCGCCAGCACCGGCGGGTGGAAATACGGCGCGGCGAACAGCGCGAAGCCGATCATGCTGACGTTAAGCAGCGTTGGCGCAAAGGCCGGGATCGAGAAACGGTTCCAGGTATTGAGGATCGCCCCCACCAGCGAGGCCAGCGAAATCAATAGAATATAGGGGAAGGTAATGCGCAGCAGCGCCGACGTCAGCGCAAACTTGTCGGGCGTATCGGTAAAGCCCGGCGCAGTGATATAGATCACCCAGGGCGCGGCCAGCATCCCCAGCACCGTCACCACCGCCAGCACCAACGTCAACAGCCCGGAGACATAGGCGATAAAGGTGCGCGTCGCTTCCTCGCCCTGCTGGCTCTTATATTCCGCCAGGATCGGCACGAAAGCCTGCGAAAATGCGCCTTCGGCAAAGATACGACGCAGCAGGTTAGGAAGTTTGAACGCCACGAAGAAGGCGTCCGTTGCCATGCCGGCCCCGAACACGCGCGCGACGATCGCATCGCGGGCAAAGCCCAACACCCGCGAAAACATCGTCATCGAGCTGACGGCAGCCAATGATTTGAGTAGGTTCATGTGGTTGTCTGATAGGTACCGTAAATATCAACGCCTGCAACAGCAGGCGTCAGTGAAACAATCGGCTCAGTTTACGCATCCGGAAAAGAATAGCTACCGCCATATGTTACATAGAGTTATCGCGTAACAAACGCTCGACCACCCGCTGCGCAACCAACGCCTGCTCGCCGCCGGTTTCCGGCGCGCTCTGATTGGCGACGGCGCAGAGGAAATGCCGCACCGCCCCGTCGAAACCGCGTTGCACCAGCGTGCTTTGCCAACCCGGCACCGGCTGTTCCAACTCGCCCTGCGCATCTTCGCGCAGCCAGTGGCGCATATCGGTCAACTGATACCGCGCGCCGTCTGTCACCGCCTGCACGCTTTCGCGCTGGCTGCCGCCGCGGCGATGCATACTGGTCGTCACCAGCGTATCGCCACAGGCGAAGTGATGCTCGGCGTACAGCATCTCGCCTGCAGCGTTGGCGCGCACGCTGCCGCTCAGCAGTTGCTCGCCTCCGCCCGCCAGCCACAGGGCGGTGTCCACCACGTGCAGGTAATCATCCAACAGGGTAAAACGCAGATCGTGAGGGCCGACGCTGTCCGCCCGATGTTTATCCATGCGAATGGAGGCGGGCTGATTCATTTGCTGCTTGAGTTGGCGGTAAAGCGGCGCGAAACGGCGGTTGAACCCCACCATCAGCGTTTTGCCCCGCCGCTCGGCCAGCTCAAGCAACTGCTCGCCCTGCTCCAGCGTTTCCGCCAGCGGCTTATCGACGTAAACATGTACGCCACGGTTAAGCAGCTCGCCAATGACCGAAAAATGGCTGGCGGTGCTGCTGTGGACAAAGACCGCATCGCACTGTTCGGCCAAGCTGTCCAGCCGAGGGAAACAGGCCATACGGTAGCTGTCGCACAGCGGCTGCGCTTTCTGTTGATTAGGCGAGAAGCCGCCCACCAGCGTCCAGTCCGCCGCCTGACTGAGGATCGGCAGGTAGGCCTTCTGCGCGATGCTGCCCAGCCCCACCACGCCCACGCGCAATTTAGTCATGCGTTTCCCTCGCCAACAGTTGCTGCACCTGCCGTTTCAGCTCCGCCACGTCGTTTTCCAACGCGCTGACCCTGGCGCTCAATTCACCGTCGATCTCCGACTCGAGCGCCGGCGGCGCCTCATCGATTGGCCCGCTGAACAGATGCATGAAGCGGCTTTCGCGCTTGCCCGGCTCGCGCGCCAGGCGCACCACGAACGGGCCGTCTTCGCGCGTGGTCAACTGCTGCAGCACCTGTTCGACCTCGCTGACATCGCTGAACTCGTGCATTCGGTTGGTGCGCGTGCGCAGCTCGCCCGGCGTTTGCGCGCCGCGCAGCAGTAAGGTGGCGATCACCGCCAGTTCGGCGGGAGAGAGCTTCAGCTGGCCAAACTCGGAATTGCAAAACCGCTGCTCGTATTTCACGACCCGATTGCCGAACCCGCTGAGGGTGCGCAGGAAATGTTTGCGCAGCAAGAGATCGAGGAGTTGCTGCACCTCGCTTTCGCTCAGATCCATCACCGGCTCGCGGTTGGTCTTTTGGTTACAGGCCAGGGTAATGGCGTTAAGCGAAAGCGGGTATTGGTCCGGCGTCGTCACCTGTTTTTCCAACAGGCAGCCGATGACCCGGGCCTCTTTGGCGTTCAATTCATATTTCATCGTTTGGCCTCAACGTGGGGGTAGCCACTCTTTATTGGTGTATGCCGTCAAAACGTGGTCTTGCCACTTGCCGTCGATCAGCAGGTAATCTTTGGCGTAACCTTCGCGTTCGAATCCCAGACGCGTCAGCAATGCGCCGCTGCGCTGGTTATGCGGCATATAGTTGGCCATGATGCGGTGCATGCGCTGTTGGCGCAGCATATAGCGGATGGCGGACTGCAAGGCTTCGAACATCAACCCCTGCCCCTGCCATTTCTCCCCCAGCGAATAACCGAGGAAGCAGGCGTGAAACGAACCGCGCAACACGTTGCTGAAGTTCGCCACGCCGCGGACTTCCTGCTCTTCCGGATCGAGCAGGATAAAATAGTAGGCGCTGCCCTGCTTTTGCATTTCAGCGATCATCCCCAGGCGCGCCTGCCAGCCGGACGGATAACAATGGCTTTCATCGCGCACCGGCTCCCAGGGTTTGAGAAAGGTCCGGTTCTCGGCATAATAGTCCGCCAGACGATAGGCGTCCCGTTCATGCACTAAACGGACCACCATCCGGTCGGTAGTAAGACGTACTTTTGGCGATGCAGAGCGGTAGCCGAACATCATTTCCCCCGCGGTCAAAACGGTTCGATAAGAAGTATTTATTAGGAAGCCTCGTGGATAATTATCCGACGCCGATCTGAGGCCATGACTTTATGTTGCCAATAGCGCCTCAGAACCGCGCTCCCTTGCATTCAATATAACCGTAGGCCGCCCCCGAGGTAAAATACCGGCCGCTCAGTAAATCGCCGAATACGCGTTTTACGGCGTTTTTCCGCCAATTTTGCAGTTCAGGTAACACCTTGACGATAAAAAAATATTATCTACTCCGCCCCTGTCGCCGTCCGCCAATTGGGTAGAGAATGGTGGGGTTGCCTTCCCCCTCTCTCTTAATTGCTCATGGTGATGCATGTCTCTGGTGTCGCAAGCGCGCAGCTTGGGTAAATATTTTCTGTTGCTCGACAACCTGCTGGTGGTTTTAGGCTTCTTTGTCGTGTTCCCGCTTATTTCGATCCGCTTCGTCGATCAGCTGGGATGGGCGGCGCTGATCGTCGGCATCGCGCTGGGTTTGCGTCAGTTGCTGCAACAAGGGCTCGGCATCTTTGGCGGCGCGGTCGCCGATCGCTTTGGCGCCAAGCCGATGATCGTCACCGGCATGCTGCTGCGCGCCGCCGGTTTCGCCACCATGGCGATGGCCGATGCGCCGTGGATCCTGTGGTTCTCCTGCGCGCTGTCGGCCCTCGGCGGCACGCTGTTCGATCCGCCGCGCACCGCTTTGGTGATCAAACTGACCCGTCCGCACGAACGCGGCCGCTTTTTCTCGCTGTTGATGATGCAGGACAGCGCCGGCGCGGTAGTCGGCGCGCTGATCGGCAGTTGGCTGCTGCAATACGATTTCCACTTTGTCTGCTGGGTCGGGGCGGCGATCTTCGTGCTGGCCGCCGGCTGGAACGCCTGGTTACTGCCGGCTTATCGCATCTCCACCGTGCGCGTGCCGATGAAAGAAGGCATGTTGCGGGTCGTGCGCGATCGCCGCTTCCTCACCTATGTCCTGACGCTGACCGGCTACTATATGCTGGCGGTACAGGTGATGCTGATGCTGCCGATCGTGGTCAATGAAATTGCCGGCTCACCGGCGGCGGTGAAATGGATGTACGCGATCGAAGCGGCGCTGTCGCTGTCGCTGCTCTATCCGCTGGCGCGTTGGGGTGAAAAACATTTTCGGCTTGAACAACGCCTGATGGCGGGCCTGCTGCTGATGACGCTCAGCCTGCTGCCGATCGGCCTTGCCAGCAGCCTGCAAGGCGTGTTCACGCTGATCTGCTGTTTCTATCTGGGTTCGATCATCGCCGAGCCGGCGCGCGAAACGCTCAGCGCGTCACTGGCCGATCCGCGGGCGCGCGGCAGCTACATGGGCTTCAGCCGCCTCGGGCTGGCGTTGGGCGGTGCGTTGGGATATACCGGCGGCGGTTGGATGTACGATACCGGGCGGATGATGAACATGCCGGAGCTGCCCTGGCTGCTGCTCGGCGCCGTCGGCTTCGCCACGCTGCTGGCGCTGTACTGGCAATTCAGCCCGCGGCGCAACGCGTCGGTGATACTGCGCGGCGGCTAACGCCATAGAAATCCGGCCGAATCGGCAACAGCTGCTATCCTGTTAGTAAAAACACCCACAGGAGCCCGTCGGCATGAGCGAAGAAGCCAAATTACCGCAACTACTCGAACATATGATACTGAACTTGCGCATGATTTATGCGCGCTCCACCCTGGTGGAAAAGGCGCTGGCGCATATCCTCGCCAGCGACGCCGGCCTGAAAAACGATATTATCAAACAGCTGCAGGTCGTCACCGCCGCCAACGAACGCGACCAGATCGATTTGGAACAAGCCCGCATTCACCTGATCGATGTGCTCAACTCGGTACCGGTCAAGAAATAGCACCCCTCGCCCGCGCCTGTTGCGCGGGCAATATCGCAATAACGCACCATCCAACACACGCGTTTCAAGACAGCCTCGATAAGCTGTGGTAACTATTGCTGTTAAAACCTGACAACCCGGAGCAAGCATGAAACTGTTCATTTACGATCATTGCCCATTCTGCGTTAAAGCCCGCATGATTTTCGGCCTGAAACATCTGCCGATTCGCCTGGTCACGTTGCTCAACGACGATGAGACGACCCCGTTCAATCTGATTGGCAAAAAAATGGTGCCGATCCTGATCAAAGACGACGGCGAAGCGATGCCGGAAAGCCTGGATATCGTGCGCTATGTCGATGGCTTGGACGGCAAACCGGTGCTGACCGGCCGCACCAACCCTGCCATCGCCGAGTGGTTGCGCCGGGTCGACAGTTATGCGGCAAAATTGCTGTTGCCGCGTATTGCGCATGCCGATTTCGAAGAATTTGCCACCGACAGCGCCCGCCGTTACTTTATCGATAAAAAGCAGGCGTCAATCGGTGATTTCGCCGAGCATCTCGCCAACAGCGCCGATCTGATCGCCGAACTGGAGGCCGACCTGCAAACGCTGTCACCGCTGATCGTCTCCGCCGACGCCGTGAACGGCGAGCTTTCTGAGGACGATATTCATCTGTTCCCGCTGCTGCGCTCATTGTCGATCGTCGCCGGGGTTGCCCTGCCGGACAACGTGGAAGCCTACCGCAACCGCATGGCGCAGCGCAGCGAAGTGCCGTTGCTGCTGGATATGGAACAATAACGTTCGACAGTCACAAAAAGGATATGGCGTACTGATGCTGAAAATGGTGCTCGCCACCGCTCGCGATCGGGCGCGGCTGAAGGAAATTACTTCCGTTCTGATTCGTTATGGTTTGCAAGACGTTCTGCGCCTGCTGGGCCTGGGGGCGTTGCTGCGTGGCGCCCGCAGTGAGCCCGCACGGCAGAGTGCGCAGCCCCTTCCTCAGCGGCTGCGCGAAGCGCTCGAGGCGCTCGGCCCAACCTTCGTCAAATTCGGCCAGATCCTGGCCACGCGTTCTGACCTGCTGGATCCGGCCTGGACCGACGAACTGGATCGTCTGCACAGCCAGGCGGCGGTGTTGCCATGGGAAATGCTGGCGCCGCAGATCATCGCCGATCTCGGGGATGATCCTGAGCAGCTGTTTGCCGAATTCGATCGCACACCGCTGGCCGCGGCGTCGATGGCGCAAATTTACCGCGCGCGCCTGCACAGCGGCGAACAGGTAGTGGTGAAAGTGCTGCGCCCCGGCCTGGCAAAAACCATTCACGCCGATCTGCGGCTGCTGGCCTCGCTGGCGGAAACCGTGGAGCAGCAGAGTCAGGCGCTGGCGCGCTATCGACCACGGCAGATGGTCAGAGCGCTGGCGACGGCGCTCAATCATGAACTGGATTTGACCCATGAAGGGCATAACTGCGATCGCGTCGCCGGCATGTTTGCGCGTGAACCCGACGTGGTCGTGCCGAAAATCTATTGGCAATGGTCTTCTCCGCGTCTGTTAGTGCAGGAATACTTGCCCGGCACCGCGCCGGAGAACCCCCGGCAGTTGGCGGAAGCGGGATTTGACGGCCCGCTGCTGGCGCGGCGCGGCGCTCGCGCCTTTATGAGCATGGTGCTGGAGCACCGGCTGTATCACGCCGATCCACACCCCGGCAACGTGATGGCGCTGAGCGGCGATCGCGTCGGCTTCATCGACTTCGGCATGGTGGGCCAGTTGTCCGAACGGCGGCGCAACCAGTTGCTCCTGCTGCTGCAGGCCATCGCCGATCGTCAGTCCGAAGGCATCGTCAACACGCTGATCGCCTGGTCGGACAGCGAACCGCTGGATCTGATGGACCTGGAGCTGGCGGCGCAAAACTTTCTCGACAAGCAGGCCGCCGCCACCCTAACGCTCGGCAAAGCCCTCACTGACCTGTTGGTGATGGCGCGTGAGCACCAGCTGGCGCTGCCGCCGGATCTGGTGCTGCTGTTCAAGGCCTTAATCACCGCCGACGGCGTGCTGCACCGGCTGGATCCGGCCTTTGACATCGTCGCCACGCTCAAACCGATGCTGCAACAAACGGTGCTGCAACGTTATGCCCCTGACGCCGTGCGCCAACGGCTCTTGACCCTGGGCGGGGAAGCGCTCGATGCCGGAGAGGAACTGCCGCAAACCCTGCGGCTGTTGGTGCGCCGCCTGAAACGCGGGCAGCTCAATGCCGACATTAACGTCAAGAACCTCGGTCAGTTGAGCAAAGCGCTGGAGCGCAGCGCCGTTACCCTGGCCATCGCCATCGTCACCGCCGCTTTTGCCCTGGGGCTGGCGCCTTATCTGATGCATTCGTCGCTGCGGCTGTGGGGCATTCCGCTGTTCCCGCTGTTGGGAGGCGCAGCCTGCCTGGCCGGCGTGATCCTCTTGGCGCTGCGATTACGGCGCTGACGCTTTCGGCGTTATCCGATAGGTCTCGCCCTGTTTTACGCGCACTATTCCCGCCATACCGCCGCCTGCCGTTTTCACGCGCAGGCGGAGCGTTTATAATGATTAATCAATTATCTGCAGCACTTTTCGCCAGCAGTCGCAATGAGGCATTAATGAAGAAGATCCTGATGGGCGCAGCCGCCCTGCTGTTCGCCGGCGTATTGGCCGGTTGCAATCAACTGACCCAGTACACCCTGAGTGAGCAGGAAGTGAATGACTACCTGCAGAAACATAACGACTATCAGAAGCAAATCGGCGTGCCCGGCCTGCTGGACGCTAACATCGTGCTGACTCAGTTGCAAAGCCAGATCGGCCGCAGCGAACCGAGTAAAGTCACCCTTTCCGGCGACGCCAAGGTCAACATCACGTCGATTCTCGGCCCGCAGACCGCTGATCTGAAGCTGACGCTGAAGGCGCAGCCGGTTTATGACCGGGCGCAGGGCGCCATTTTCCTGAAGGACATGGAGCTGACCGATTACAGCGTGCAACCGGAAAAAATGCAGACGGTCATGAAAGCGCTGACGCCGTATCTGAACCAGTCGCTGAAATCCTACTTCGACCAAAAGCCGGCTTATGTGCTGAATCCTGACAACAGCAAAACCGAAGCGCTGGCGAAAAAACTGGCGAAAGGGTTGGAAGTGAAACCGGGTGAATTGGTGATCCCGTTCAGCGACTGACGCCGCCTGAGAACATCAAGCCCGCCGCTCGGCGGGCTTTTTACTGCCGGGAAAGCGTTACTGTGGGGCGCTGTAGGCGATTTCGCCGGTGTTGCAGTTGAGCGTCACGTTGTAGGTTTTATCTGCCTTGGTGCCACGCACCGTCAACGGCACCTGCCATACCTGATCCTTGCCGCTGATGGCATCCGGGCTAACCCAGGCAATCGGCGTTGCGGTACCCAGCAGCTTTTTGTCCGACTCCCAGCGCGTAATGCGGTTCTGCAAGAAGTCGCGCTTGACCTGGGCGGCGATATCCGCCGGCTGCAGGCCCGCACACTGCCCCACCTTGGCGGCGCGCTGTTCGTGATCCTGCGCCCACACCGTCGTCGATGCTCCCATCATGGCCAACAAGGCGATAGCCAAACCCGTTTTTTTCATATGTCCTCCCGTTGTGATTAGCGCTATCCGGGCGCCCATCCCTGGCTCACAACAGGGCTTCGGCAAAGGGTTACCGTTTGACGAACTCAATGACAAACAGCGCATCCAGGCCCGGATAGATTTCCTTGATCACCTGCTTCAGTTCGCCGAGCGACATGTTCTCCTGCTGTGCGTGGCGTTCGGTCAGCGCATCCAGGCGCACCGGCGTTACCGACAGCACTTCGATAAAGCAGAAAAATACGCCGTCCTCATTGCGGCTAACGCGCAATACCTCGCCCGGTTCAAAATGCGATTCACTGGCATCCCGAATGGTGATGGTTTTACGCCCGGCCAGAATGTCTTGCTCAAAGCGGCTGAAGAAAGTTATTTCACGGCTCATTTTAGATCCTTTTTCATCACAACACCGCAACATAAGTCATTATGCCGCCTGCTTTTCTGACGCAGATCCCTCTTTTGGGGTAGAGGCCGCTTTTTTCGCTTTGCTTTCCGCCGGTTTCTTGAGGGTTTCCGCCGGCGATGCGCCGCGCAGAATCAGGCCCAGCGCATCCTTGTTTTCCGCCAGGAAGAAGCTCAGCCCTTCGCGCTGTTCGTCATCCAGGTTCAGCGGCGCCTGCTGCAGCCACTCCCCAAGGTTGTCCGCCAGATCCAGCATTTTGTCGTAGGCGTCGGCTTCTTTCTTGCTCGCGAAAGTCATTTTTTCCTCACCGTTTCTCACCACCACATATTTAACTTCAACCGCCATGCGTGCGTCCTCAAATACTCAAATTACTGTGATTATATACAGTATAAATAGATCGTGGCGGGAAGGCAAACCGCCGCCCGCCTTCGGCTTATTTCAGCAGCCGCACCTTGCAGCTTTTGCCTTTGATTTTACCCTGCTGCAACTGTTGCAGCGCCTTGCGCGCGCTGGCTTTGCGGATCGCGACATAGGCATGCACCGGGAACATATCGATCTTGCCCACTTCCGCCGCCGTCAGCCCGGCATCACCGGTCAGCGCCCCGAGAATATCGCCGGGACGGATCTTCGCCTTGCGGCCGCCGTCGATACACAGCGTCACCATTTCCGCCTCCAGCGAGCCGTTGGCCGCCCCGCTCAGCTCGGACACCGGCGACCAGTCGACGCTCATCTGCAGATAGTCTTCAATCGCGTGCGCACGCGCCATTTCCTGCGGCGTGCACAGGCTGATCGCCAACCCGCTCATGCCGGCGCGGCCGGTACGGCCAATACGGTGCACATGCACTTCGGGATCGAACGCCAGCTCGTAGTTGACCACCAGCTCCAGCTCTTTAATATCCAGCCCGCGTGCGGCGACGTCGGTCGCCACCAATACCCGGCAACTGCGGTTGGCGAAACGCACCAACACTTGGTCGCGGTCGCGCTGTTCCAGATCGCCATGCAGCGCCAGCGCACTGATGCCGCGGGCCTCCAGGGCCTCAAGCACCGTCTGACAGTCGCGCTTGGTATTGCAGAACACCACGCAGGACGCGGGTTGATGATAGCGAATGGCCGACACCAGCAGCGCTGGGCGCTGATCGCGCGTGGTCTCATAAAAGCGTTGTTCGATGGAGGTCTGCGCTTCGCCATCGTCCACCTCGACGCTCAGCGGCTGGCGTTGAACGCGCGCGCTGATGCGCTCGATGCCTGCCGGGTAGGTGGCGGAAAACAGCAGCGTCTGACGTTGCGGCGGCGTATAGCTGATCACATCGTCGATGTCGTCGGCGAACCCCATGTCCAGCATGCGATCGGCCTCATCCAGCACCAGCACCTTCAGCTCGTCCAGCTGCAGCGTTTTCTTGCGCAGGTGTTCCTGGATACGGCCCGGCGTCCCCACCACGATGTGCGGCGCATGCACCAGCGAATCGAGCTGCGGCCCCATCGGCTGGCCGCCGCACAGCGTCAGGATCTTGATGTTTTGCGTAAAACGCGCCAGGCGACGCAGCTCTTTGCTCACCTGATCGGCCAGCTCGCGGGTGGGACAGAGCACCAGCGCCTGCGTGGCGACCTGACCGACGACGATACTGTTCAGCAGACCAATGCCGAAGGCCGCCGTTTTACCGCTGCCGGTTTTCGCCTTGGCGCGCACGTCCCGCCCTTGCAGGATGGCGGGCAATGCGGCGGCCTGTACCGGCGTCATTTCGGCGTACCCCAGTTCGTTGAGGTTGGCCAACTGTTCGGCTGGCAGCGGCAGGGAAGAAAAAGAAACTGTGCTCACGGCGATAACTCTTATGTGACGAATGGAATGGCGGCGCGCCCGCAGGTAAGCGCCGAATCAGCGGTAAATGATAACAGAGATGGGCGGCGTTACGGGGTGCGGGCATAAAAAAACCCGCCGGCGGCGGGTTTCTTGGCAACGCAGTCGTTAAATCGCAACGACGTTGGCTGCGGCTGGGCCACGTTGGCTGTCCTGGATGGAGAACTCAACCTGCTGGCCTTCAGCCAGGGTCTTGAAACCATCGCTGACGATAGCGGAGAAATGAACGAAAACGTCTTTAGAGCCGTCGGCAGGGGTAATAAAGCCGAAACCTTTGCTTTCGTTGAACCATTTAACGTGACCAGTGATCTTGCTCATTTGTGTTTCCTTTACTTGATAAACCTGCCTTGACGGCACGAGACGCGAAAACCTTTCGATAAGTAGGTCTTCTTTCGCCGTCGGTTATTAACGCACAATCGCTCATACAGGGCAAATATTTCTGTTTGTTATAAAAACAGCCAGTTAGCAACAAAAACGGCGCGGCGGCTGCGCGCGCAATCGTTTTCGTATATACTGCCCGCCGATCATCAATCCGCTTACTTTCACCGATCCAGGTACGAAACTATGTTAACGATTGGAACCGCCCTGCGCCCTTCCGCCACCCGCGTCATGTTGCTCGGCTCAGGCGAGCTGGGTAAAGAAGTCGCCATTGAATGCCAGCGCCTCGGTCTGGAGGTGATCGCCGTCGATCGCTACGCCGATGCGCCGGCCATGCATGTGGCGCACCGCAGCCACGTCATCAATATGCTGGACGGTGACGCGTTGAAAGCCGTCATCGAACACGAGCGGCCGGACTATATCGTTCCCGAAATCGAAGCGATCGCCACCGCCATGTTGGTCGAACTTGAACGCCAGGGCCATCGCGTGGTGCCCTGCGCCGAAGCCACGCGCCTGACCATGAACCGTGAAGGCATCCGCCGACTGGCGGCGGAAGAACTTGGCCTGCCCACCTCCAGCTACCGCTTTGCCGACAGCGAGACGGTCTTCCGTCAGGCGGTCGAGCATATCGGCTACCCGTGCATCGTCAAACCGGTGATGAGCTCTTCCGGCAAAGGCCAGAGCCTGATCCGCACGCCCGAACAGCTGCAAAGCGCCTGGGATTACGCCCAACAGGGCGGCCGTGCCGGCGGTGGCCGGGTGATCGTCGAAGGGCTGGTAAGATTTGATTTTGAAATTACGCTGCTGACCATCAGCGCCGTGGATGGCGTGCATTTCTGTGAGCCGATCGGGCACCGTCAGGAGGATGGGGATTACCGCGAGTCCTGGCAGCCGCAACGCATGTCGGCTACGGCGCTGAGCCGGGCCCAGGCTATCGCCGAGAAAGTGGTGAAGGCCCTGGGGGGCTTCGGGCTGTTCGGCGTGGAGCTGTTCGTCTGTGGCGACGACGTGATCTTCAGCGAAGTGTCGCCACGCCCACACGATACCGGCATGGTCACGTTGATTTCACAGGATCTGTCTGAGTTCGCCCTGCACGTGCGCGCGTTTCTCGGTTTGCCGATCGGCGCTATCCGCCAGTTCGGCCCTTCCGCTTCGGCGGTGATCCTGCCACAGCTCACCAGCACCGATGTGCGCTTCAGCGGATTGGAAAACGCGCTGCGCGGGCACAACCAGCTGCGTCTGTTCGGCAAGCCGGAAATCGCCGGCCAGCGCCGCCTGGGTGTAGCGCTGGCGACGGCGGACACCACGGAACTCGCGGTGGAGCTGGCGAAACAGGCCGCCGCCACCGTGGCGGTCAACCGCTAAAACTGACGGGGCCGCTTGCGCGGCCCCGATAACATCAATAGTCTTCGTCTTCTTCAGCATCGTCATCCCGCGACGCCTCCGGCGCGGCATCCTGCTGTTCGTCTTCGTCATCGAACAGCACCGCGACATGAGCGCCCTGATGCTTCTCACGAATTTCCTGCGCAACGCGAGCAATGGCCTCACCGCTGCTCATGCCCTGTTCCATCAGCTGATGGATGCGATCCGCCGCTTCCTGCTGCTCCGCGTGGCTCAGTAATGGCATACCTGCATGCATGTGTCGTTCTCTCCGGCAAAAGGGAGAAGGAGTATACGCGCTAACGCGGCGGATCCCAACGTCTTGTGCCTCAGGCCGGCTGTGAACAGCCGTTATCGTTGCGCCACTGCTTTAAACGGTGCCGCCACAGCATGACATGCCACCCCTGCTTCACGCCGCGCGCATTGGCGAGCATCGCTCTGTCGATGCCACGTTGGTAAAATTCCTCGGTAATCTGATTCTGAGCGGCCGGATCCGGCTCACGGCGAATGCTGTGGCAAATCCCCAGCGCTTCGCGGGTGATCTGCCAATGGAACGCCGGCCGAATGGCGATGGTGTTCGCATAACGCAGGTTGAGCCGCTCCAGCATTTCGACGATTTTCATATAGTGGCGCTGATAATCCACGTTAGCCTTGCCGGTGCGGCGGCGATTGCTGATCGACTTGTCGTGCACCCGTTGGCGGTACAGCGGCGTGCTTAAATATTTGACCCGCTTGGCATTAAACATGACCTCCGTCGTCCAGGGAATATCCTGGTGATGTAAGCCCGGTTCAAAATAGAGCCGATGCTGGCGGATAAAATCGAGACGATATATCGCCAACCACACAACGTGAATAAACTTTCGCGATTTCAACGCGCGTTCGAACCATTGAACGCCAGTGATAACATCAGTGGTGCGTAAACGCTCCTGAGGAAAAATCGGCTGCAATTCGTCCTGGCTGGCAAAATAGCGTTCGCCATTGCATTGCATCACGTCTAATTGGTGCCGTTCGGCCTGCTCGAGCAGCGTGGAATACATTTCCGGCGCCAGCAGATCGTCAGCGTCGGGAAACGCCACGTATTTTCCTCGGGCAACGGCGAGCCCGGCATTACGCGCATTGGAAACGCCGGCGTTCGCCTGATCGATAACCCGAATATGCGGATGCGCCGCCGCATAGCGGTGGGCGACCTCCCCCGAACCGTCGGTGGAACCATCGTTAACGATGATCACCTCCAACCGCTGTTCTCGTTGAGCAAGCAACGAAGCCAGGAAAGGTTCTAACAGTTCTCCCGCATTGTGCATCGGGACGATGACGCTCAGCATTAACGACATAGGCAGCTCTTCAATAATAATGTAACAAAATGATAATTTTATTTTTTTGAAAAATAGAAATCGCTTCAGCGCCCGAGCGAAAATATGACGCGAACATTCACATTTCCGCCGCGAGCCAAATAAGATTCATCTTGTTTGTCTTTTCATGCTTTCTACAAGAAAAGCGTTCCACAACAAGGAATAACTTTCACAAGACGGCCACCTTAAAAAACACAGGCAAAACCGTTTCGCATCGCCCGCTTAATAAAAGCGAGCAACAATAAAAGTGTGAAATTAACGAGTTGTCTTTATATTTCTCGGGTCTTGCGCCCTCGGTGAAAAATGCTTTCAGTTATTTTGACGTTAAATTTTTAACATATCGAAGTATAAACAATGGCGCAAAAAATGCCTTATTTCAGGTTTATTGAACTGTCGTTTATGTGAGGTGTGCTGCATGTCTCGCATGGCAAAACATGCATGCCATGGCCGTCTATGGCACACTAGCCGCCAGATATTGCCGTCTTCACAGCCAGGTTTATTGACGTTCATGAGCGTAACCGCCCCAAACATAAAGTCTTTGCCCTACCATCGCAGCGCCCTGATGACGCTTTTTGCCCCGCTTTCATCGCAGCCTTGGGCGATGCTGCTGCACTCGGGCTTTGCCGACCATTCGCACAACCGCTTCGATATTCTGGTCGCGCAGCCGCGCATTACTCTCACGACTCATGGCGCCACCACAGAAATCATAAGTGACGACGTAACAATACGGTCGCAACAAGATCCGTTTGAGTTGTTGCAACAGCAGATGGTGGCGCAAGGTTGGCAACCGGCCTTTAATCCGGATCTGCCGTTTCAGGGCGGCGCCCTGGGGCTGTTCGGCTACGATCTTGGGCGGCGGGTGGAAAGCTTGCCGCAGTTGGCCGAAGCCGACCTCGCCTTACCGGACATGGCGGTGGGCATTTATGACTGGGCGCTGATCGCCGACCACCGGCTGCAAACGCTGACGCTGCTCAGCTATGGCGACGTGGAACAGCGCTGGCGCTGGCTCAATAGCCAAACCGCGCCTGCGGCACGCCCTTTCACACTGCTGAGCGATTGGCACGCCAATATGAGCCGGCAGCAGTACGGCGAGAAGTTCCAACGCATTCAGCACTACCTGCGCAGCGGCGACTGTTACCAAATCAATCTGGCGCAGCGATTCTCCGCAGACTATCAGGGAGATGAATGGCAGGCGTTTTGCCAATTGAGCGTCAGCAACCGCGCGCCGTTCTCCGCGTTCTTGCGTCTGCCTCACAACAGCGTGTTGAGCGTTTCTCCCGAGCGCTTCCTGTGGCTGGAGCAGCAGCGCATCCAAACCCGCCCGATCAAGGGCACGCTGCCGCGGCTGGCGGACGCAGAACAAGACGCCGCACAGGCTCGTCGTTTGGCCGGTTCGCCCAAAGATCGCGCTGAAAATCTGATGATTGTCGATCTGCTGCGCAACGATATCGGCCGCGTCGCCCAGCCCGGCAGCGTGCGCGTGCCGGAACTGTTCATCGTGGAGCCGTTCCCGGCGGTGCACCACCTGGTGAGCACCATCACCGCAACCCTGCCGGACACCGCCTCGGCGACCGAACTGCTGCGCGCCTGCTTCCCCGGCGGCTCGATCACCGGCGCGCCCAAGGTGCGGGCGATGGAAATCATCGAAGAACTGGAGCCGCAGCGTCGCAACGCCTATTGCGGCAGCATCGGTTACCTGAGCGCCTGCGGCACCATGGACACCAACATCACTATTCGCACGCTCGTCACCGAAAACGGCCGCATCCATTGCTCCGCCGGCGGCGGCATCGTGGCGGACAGCCAGGAACAGGCGGAATATCAGGAGACCTTCGACAAGGTTGGCCGCATTCTGCCGCAGCTCGGGGAGTGCGCCCAATCGTGATCCCACCAAATGCACCGGCCTCACTGCACGCCTTTATCAGCCGTTTCCAACTGCAGCTGCCGCAGGCGGCGCAGATCTCGCACAATGTGCGCCCGGCCGCGGTGCTGATCCCGATCGTCTGTCGCGCCGAGCCAACGCTGCTGTTGACCCGCCGCGCCGACTCGCTGCGCAAACATGCCGGCCAGGTGGCCTTCCCCGGCGGTAAAACCGACGCTGAAGACGGGTCGGCGATCGTGACGGCGCTGCGAGAAGCGCAGGAAGAAGTGGCGATACCGCCACAGGCGGTTACCATACTCGGCCAAATGGCGCCGCTCGACAGCAGCACCGGATTTCAGGTCACGCCTATCGTCGGCCTGGTCTCGCCGGACGTGCAGTTCCGCGCCAACGAAGGCGAAGTGGCTGACGTGTTTGAAATGCCTTTGCGGGAGGCGCTGACCCTGTCGCGTTACTACCCGCTGGACATTCATCGCGCCGGCCATACGCACCGGATTTACCTTTCCTGGTACCACAGCCAGTTTATCTGGGGGCTGACCGCCGCCATCATTCGCCGCCTGGCGCAGCAAGTCAGTATTTAGCCGGCATTGCGTGATCTGACTCGCAATCTGGCACGGTTGCCGGCCTCCGCTGCGGGTAAAGCGATCGAAATCACTTCATTTGATCGCTTTTTCAACTACCGTTCCGGTTGAATGGTTTTAAAAAAACTGTAAACCCTCTCTTAAACCTTACGAAATACCTGTAAAATACCACCGTCCGAGATAAACCACTGTAGAAACAGGGATTAAGCCGGCGGCGTTCAGCAAGGAAAGCTGGCGCGATTACCGTTAATGGAGCTTGGGCGAAAGCGGATGCCCCGCACAAGGGTTCGCCCCGGGTAATCAGTAAAAAAAGCGACACCACGGATTATTTAATTTCATGCGAAAAAGGCAGCCGAACCCGCACGGCCCTTTTACAATATCGCTGTTCCCTGCGCGGTTTTTAACCGCCGCAGCCATAACAATACGTCTCTTTAAGGAGTTTTAGCGTGATTAGCGTTTTCGACATGTTTAAGATCGGCATCGGCCCGTCCAGCTCTCATACGGTTGGACCGATGAAAGCCGGCAAACAGTTTGTCGACGATCTGGTAAATAAAGGCCTGATGCCTTCTATCACGCGTGTTGCCGTAGACGTTTACGGCTCACTCTCATTGACCGGCAAAGGTCACCATACCGATATCGCTATCATTCTCGGCCTGGCCGGCAACATGCCGGACACCGTCGATATCGATAGCATTCCGGGTTTTATTCGCGATGTAGAACAACGTCAACGCCTGATGCTGGCCAACGGCCTGCATGAAGTCGATTTCCCGCGCGACGGCGGCATGGTCTTCCGCAGCGACAACCTGCCGCTGCACGAAAACGGTATGCAGGTCCACGCCTTCGCCGGCGATAAAGAAGTGTACAGCAAGACCTATTATTCTATCGGCGGCGGCTTCATCGTCGATGAAGAGAACTTCGGCAAGGCCGCCGAGCAAGAACTGCAAATGCCTTATCCGTTCAATTCCGCGCGCGAAATGCTCGACCACTGTCGCGATACCGGGCTGTCGCTGTCCGGCATGGTGATGCAGAACGAACTGGCGCTGCACAGCATGCAAGAGATCGACACCTACTTCGGTAACGTCTGGCAAACCATGCGCGCCTGCATCGATCGCGGTCTGAACACCGAAGGCGTGCTGCCGGGCCCGCTGCGCGTGCCGCGCCGTGCCTCCGCGCTGCGCCGCATGCTGGTGGCGTCGGATAAACTGTCCAACGATCCGATGAACGTGATCGACTGGGTCAACATGTTCGCGCTGGCGGTTAACGAAGAAAACGCCGCCGGCGGCCGCGTCGTCACCGCGCCGACCAACGGCGCCTGCGGCATCGTGCCTGCCGTGCTGGCTTACTACGATCACTTCATCGAGTCCGTCAGCCCGGACATCTATATCCGCTACTTTATGGCGGCGGGCGCCATCGGCGCGCTGTACAAGATGAACGCCTCCATTTCCGGCGCCGAAGTCGGCTGTCAGGGTGAAGTCGGCGTTGCCTGCTCCATGGCGGCGGCCGGCCTGGCCGAACTGCTGGGCGGCAGCCCTGAGCAGGTATGCGTGGCGGCGGAAATCGGCATGGAACACAACCTGGGTCTGACCTGCGATCCGGTCGCCGGCCAGGTGCAGGTGCCGTGCATTGAGCGCAATGCCATCGCCTCGGTCAAGGCGATCAATGCCGCCCGCATGGCCCTGCGCCGCACCAGCGAACCGCGCGTTTCGCTGGATAAGGTGATCGAGACCATGTATGAAACCGGCAAAGACATGAACGCCAAGTATCGAGAAACATCACGCGGCGGCCTGGCTATCAAGGTGCAATGCGACTGACCGACAACCCCGCCATCCGACGGGGTTTTTTATGGGTAATCAATTCATTGAGCGTTTTTGTGACAATGTCACCAGAAAAAATCCTGCATTTTTCTCATCGATCCGGCGGTTAGCCTGCAAATTGACCTTCTGTTTTGCCAAATCGAAATAATTTACTGAGTTACCATCAATCTTGTATAACCTCAGGCTAGAATTAGCCGAGCGTAACTTAAGGATCTATGGCCTGACCGTGACTCGGAGCTGGATTACCGAACAAGGATTTACCGGATGTTGATGACCCACCTCGCCGCGTCCCAATATCGTTACTACCGTTGGCTGCTGGCCGGAGCGGTGGGCGCGGCTATTCTGTTGGTATCGCTGTATACCCGTTACTATCAAGAGGTCAAAAGCATCGAGCAGAGCCAGCAAACGTTGGCCACCCGCACCGTCGGCAAGATTGACCAGCTGCTGTCCCCCGCACAGCTGCAGGCGGAACGCAGTATGGACATGCTGGAACAACCCTGCGAGAACGTCTCATCGACCCTACGCTTTCGCGCTGCGCAAAATCAGGCGCTGCGCGCCATGCTGCTGGTAAAAAATGGCGTCATCTACTGCTCCAGCCTGTTTGGCGCCCGTCATTATCAGTTGGCCGCCGTGCTGCCGATTTTCGTCAACAGCAACGTCAAGCTGGCGCTGCGCCCTTCGTTGGCGGTGAGCAAAGGACTGCCCACGTTGGTGATGTGGACACCCTCCCCCGGCGATAGAACCAGCGGCGTTCTGCACGTCTTCAATATCGAGCTGTTATCGAACTTTTTACTCGAACCGCAGGAGCCTTATGTTCAGCGAATGGTGCTGAACGTAGCCGACAGCAGCCTGGAATACGGACGCCGTGAAATCCTGCGCCGCGACACCCTGACCAACGATCTGCGTTACACCGCCGGTTCCGAGCGGTACCCGTTCTCGATTTCGCTGTTCGGCCCGCAGGTCGGCATGCTGGCGTTTTCCGCACTGCCGCGCCATATTCCTCTGGCGCTGTTGATCAGCCTGCTGGCGGCCTACGTGGTCTACCTGCTCACCGCTAACCGTATGAGCCTGTCTTATCACATCGGTCATGCCATTACCCACCGGGAGTTCCGCGTTTACTGCCAACCGATCATTCACAGCGATACCGGCCGCTGCGCCGGCGTCGAGATGCTGCTGCGTTGGAAAAAGAAACGGCAGGGGTGGATCTCGCCCGACGTGTTTATCCCGCTGGCCGAGCAGCATGAGCTGATCATTCCGCTGACCCGTTATCTGATGAACACCGTGACGGAAAATCTGCAGCTATTCCCGCCGCGGCCGTCGTTCTACATCAGCATCAACGTCGCGGCCGAACATTTTAAAACGCTCAACATCATCGACGATATCCGCCAGATTTGGCTGCCGGCGCACCCAATGCCGTCACTGATGCTGGAGCTGACCGAGCGCACCGCGCTGTCGGCCATCCAGCATGACCAGATCCGGACGCTGAAAGACATGGGTATCATGCTGGCCATCGACGATTTCGGCACCGGCCACAGTTCGCTGAGCTACCTGAAAAACCTCAGCCCGGACGTGTTGAAGATCGACCGCGGGTTTACCGCGGCCATCGGCACCGACGCGGTAAACGCCACGGTGACCGACACCATCATTACGCTGGCGCAGCGGCTGAAGCTGAAGTTGGTGGCTGAAGGGGTAGAAACGGCGGAACAGGCTGACTATCTGCGCTCACGCGAGGTCAATGCCCTGCAGGGGTATTATTTCGCCAAACCGATGCCGATCCACGTTTTCCCGCTGTGGTTGCAGCAGTACGAATCGCGCGTCAGACATGCGCAAGAGGATCCGCCGGAGGCCTGAGCCTCCGGCGAACGGGTTACGACTGCGTCGGCTCGTCAAAGACGACGCGGGTGACACGCACCAGTTCGATGCGGTATTCGGAGACGTCGACGATATCGAAACGCAGGTGGTTCAGCTCGATAGTATCCCCCACCACCGGCATCTGGCCGTAGTGGGCCAACAGCAGCCCCGCCAGGGTGGCGTAGTCCGCGGTTGGGCTCACCAGGTCATCGCAGGCCAGCGCCTGTTCCAGCGAGTGCAGGTCGGTCCCGCCCTTCACCAGCCAGCCGTCGCCTTCCGCCACAATGTCCGGGGTTTCATCTTCGTCCGGGAATTCACCGGCAATCGCTTCCAGCACGTCCAGCGGCGTCACCAGCCCTTGCACGACGCCGAACTCGTTGGTGACCACCACCAGACGCCCTTTGGCGCGACGCAGCACCGCCAACAGCTTGATGACGTCCATGGTTTCCGGCACCACGATCGGCGGCGTGCGGGCGGCGAACTCGGCGATATCTTCACCCTGCTCCAGCGCCACCAGCAGATCCTTGGCGCGCACCACGCCGACAATCTCATCCACCGAATCGCGGCACACCGGGAACAGACTGTGCGGCGTGTCCAGCAGCTGTTCGCGCACCTCTTCACGAGAGCGCTCGCAATCGACCCAGGAAATCTCGGTGCGCGGCGTCATCACGCTGCGCAATGAGCGCGAGGCCAGCGTCAGCACGCCGCTGATCATATAACGCTCTTCCTCCGCAAAGGTTTCATCCCGCGGCAAGGCGACCGCATCGTCCGTCTGCTGCGCGCGCTGCTGCCCCATCAGGCGCATGATCGCTTCCGCGGTGCGCTCGCGCATCGGGCGACGCGCCTGATGCTTGATGAAGTTGCGACGCGCGATCTGGTTGAACAATTCAATCAGGATCGAGAAGCCGATCGCGGCGTACAGATAACCTTTAGGAATATGCAAGCCGAAGCCTTCGGCGATCAGGCTCAGGCCGATCATCAACAGGAAGCTCAGGCACAGCACCACAATGGTCGGGTGCGCGTTAACGAAGTTAGTCAACGGTTTGGACGCCAACAGCATCACCGCCATCGCGATCACCACCGCCGCCATCATCACCGGCAGATCGTTCACCATGCCCACTGCGGTAATCACCGCATCGAGCGAGAACACCGCGTCGAGGATGACGATCTGCACCACCACCGCCCAGAACTTGGCGTAACCGCGGTTGGCGCCGTCCTGGTGCGTCTGCCCTTCCAGCCGTTCATGCAGCTCCATGGTGGCTTTGAACAACAGGAACACCCCGCCGAACAGCAGGATAAGATCGCGGCCCGAGAAGCTGAAATCGCCGACGCTGAACAGCGGCGTGGTCAGCGTCACCATCCAGGAGATCACCGACAACAGGCCCAAACGCATCAGCAGTGCCAGCGACAGGCCGATGATGCGCGCTTTATCACGCTGCTTCGGCGGCAGCTTGTCGGCCAAAATGGCAATGAACACCAGGTTGTCGATGCCCAGCACGATTTCCAGCACCACCAGCGTAAGCAACCCCGCCCAAATAGAGGGGTCCATTAAAAATTCCATATCAGACTCCAGAGAAAAGTGGGAACGAGCGCAGGAGGCTCAGACGTGACGATGCCGCCGCTGCATGGGCGCAGTCGACAATAGCAAGGTGACGGGATGGGATTACCGGGTGGTGGCCGAGCGGCCGAACAGCATATGTAACGCCAGCAGGTGGCGGGTGAAACCTGGAAAAACAGTAACTTCGGTGACAGTCCATAGGGAGGGCTGAGGCCCTTCACTCCTTAGTGATGAAAGAGGAAATTACTGTATCAGGATTTTTCTGGCGGACAAAGCGGCTTTTTCAACGGCGGTTTAAGGTTGCGCCCTGTCATCTCGCCCACGACCGTTAAGATTTATCCGAGCATTCAATAGCGGAGCAGCGTCACAAAAAATATTTTTTCACTCACTAAAATAAATGACGCGTTCGTGAAGTATCGCGCACAGGCATTTGAAACTGCGTGAGAAATGTTAGGCGTGCGTTTCTTTTTTTCTACCATAATGTATCTGAACCGCGGAAGTGACTGCCAAGACGGCACGGAAGAACGATACACACCGTGCCTGGAGTTCAACGAGGAGGTAGCGAGTGGCAATAGCTATTATCATCGGCACACACGGGGCTGCAGCGGAACAACTGCTGAAAACGGCGGAGATGCTATTGGGCGAGCAGGACAACGTCGCCTTTATAGACTTCGTTCCCGGTGAGAATGCCGAAACGTTAATCGTCAAGTACAACGAAAAAATCAGTGGATTGGATACCAGCGGCGGCGTGCTGTTCCTGGTGGATACCTGGGGCGGTAGCCCGTTCAACGCCGCCAGCCGCATTGCGGTCGATAAAGACAACTATGAGGTCGTCACCGGGGTCAACATTCCGATGCTGGTGGAAACCTTCATGGCGCGGGACGATAACCCCGCTTTCGATGAACTGGTGGCGCTGGCATTGGAAACCGGCCGTGAAGGCGTGAAAGCGCTGAAAAAACCGCAGGAAGAACCCGCAAAACCCGCAGCACCCGCCCCGAAAGCCGCTGCTCCTCAGGCGCCGTTGGGGCCGAACGATCACATGAAAATCGGCCTGGCGCGTATCGACGATCGCTTAATCCACGGCCAGGTCGCCACCCGCTGGACCAAAGAGACCAACGTCAGCCGCATCATCGTCGTCAGCGATGAGGTCGCCGCCGACCATGTGCGCAAGACCTTGTTGACCCAGGTTGCCCCGCCGGGCGTCACCGCTCACGTGGTGGACGTGGCGAAGGCCATCCGCGTCTGGAACAACCCGAAATACGCCAACGATCGCGTGATGCTGTTATTTACCAACCCGACCGACGTTTGGCGTCTGGTGGAAGGCGGCGTGGAGATTACATCCGTCAATATCGGCGGCATGGCGTTCCGTCAGGGGAAAACCCAGGTGAATAACGCCGTTTCCGTCGATGAAAAAGATATCGAAGCGTTTAAGAAGCTGAACGACCGCGGTATCGAGCTGGAGGTGCGTAAGGTCTCGTCCGACAGCCGGCTAAAAATGATGGACCTGATTAACAAACTCAATTAGTGGCGCCAGCCGCTGATTATTTTACTCAGAGCTTTTTTGGTCATAGGAGAAGTGCAATGGAGATCACCACTCTTCAGATTGTGCTGATATTTATCGTTGCCTGTATCGCCGGGATGGGTTCCGTCCTCGACGAGTTCCAGTTCCACCGCCCGCTGGTCGCCTGTACCCTGATCGGCTTCATCCTCGGCGACATGAAAACCGGCATCATCATCGGCGGTACGCTGGAAATGATCGCCCTCGGCTGGATGAACATCGGTGCGGCGGTCGCGCCGGATGCCGCCCTGGCGTCCATCATCTCGACCATTCTGGTCATCGCCGGTGGGCAGAGCGTCGGCGCCGGTATCGCGCTGGCCATTCCGCTGGCGGCGGCCGGCCAGGTGCTGACCATCATCGTGCGCACCCTCACCGTGGCCTTCCAGCACGCGGCGGACAGCGCGGCGGAGCGCGGCAGCCTGCGCGCCATCACCTGGATCCATATCGGTGCCCTGCTGCTGCAGGCGATGCGTATCGCCATCCCTGCGGTCATCGTCGCCATCTCGGTCGGCACCGCCGGGGTACACGCCCTGCTCAACTCGATCCCGGAAGTGGTCACCAGCGGCCTGAACATCGCCGGCGGCATGATCGTCGTGGTCGGTTACGCAATGGTGATTAACATGATGCGCGCCGGCTACCTGATGCCGTTCTTCTATCTCGGTTTCGTTACCGCCGCCTTCACCAACTTCAACCTGGTGGCGCTCGGCGTCATCGGCGTGGTGATGGCCGTGCTGTATATCCAGCTCAGCCCGAAATACAACAAATCTCAGGTTGTCCAGGCCGGCCCGGCTAACGCGAACGATCTCGATAACGAACTCGACTAGGAATAGGTGAGAGAAATGGTTGATACAACTGCTCAAAAGAAACTCACGCCGGCCGACATTCGCGGCGTATTCCTGCGCTCTAACCTGTTCCAGGGGTCATGGAACTTCGAACGCATGCAGGCGCTGGGTTTTTGCTTCTCGATGGTGCCGGTGATCCGTCGCCTGTATCCGGAAAACAATGACGATCGCAAACAGGCGATCAAACGCCATCTCGAGTTCTTCAACACGCACCCTTACGTGGCGGCGCCGGTGCTCGGCGTGACCATGGCGATGGAAGAGCAACGCGCCAACGGCGCGCCGATCGACGACGGCGCGATCAACGGCATCAAGGTCGGTTTGATGGGGCCGTTGGCAGGCGTCGGTGACCCGATTTTCTGGGGCACCGTGCGGCCGGTGTTCGCCGCGCTCGGCGCCGGCATCGCCATGAGCGGCAGCCTGCTCGGACCGATCCTGTTCTTCGTGCTGTTCAACCTGGTGCGCCTGCTGACCCGCTACTACGGCGTGGCCTACGGTTACCGTAAAGGGGTGGATATCGTCAACGACATGGGCGGCGGCTTCCTGCAAAAACTGACGGAAGGAGCGTCCATTCTCGGCCTGTTTGTGATGGGGGCGCTGGTCAACAAGTGGACGCACGTGAATATCCCGCTGGTGGTGTCCAAGATAACCGACCAGACCGGGCATACCAACGTCACCACGGTGCAGACTATCCTCGACCAGCTGATGCCGGGCCTGGTGCCGTTGCTGCTGACCTTCGCCTGCATGTGGCTGCTGCGCAAGAAAGTCAACGCGCTGTGGATCATCATCGGCTTCTTCGTCATCGGTATCTTTGGCTATTGGATTGGCCTGCTGGGCCTGTAATCGTTCGAAACGGCCGGGGGGCAACCCCCGGCTTTTTTATGTGTGGAGCAAGAGATGTCACTGACCGACGCCGTACTGATGCTGTTCATCGCCCTGCTGTTGCTGTATTCGCTGTATGACGAATTCGGCATGGATCTGCTGAAAGGCAAAACGCGGCTCAAAGTGCCGCTCAAACGCCGCAACCGGCTCGACAGCCTGATTTTCGTCGGCCTGATCGCCATTCTGATTTACCGCAACGTCACCACCAACGGCGCGGCATTAACCACTTACCTGCTTATTTCTTTGGCGCTGCTCGCCATCTATATCGCTTATATTCGCTCGCCCAAGATGGTGTTTAAAGCGCACGGTTTTTTCTTCGCCAATGTGTTTGTCGAATATAACCGCATTAAAGCCATGAATTTATCGGAGGATGGCATTCTGGCCATCGACCTGGAACAGCGCCGGCTGTTGGTTCAGGTAACTCACCTGGACGACCTGGAGAAGATTTATCACTTTTTCGTTGATAATCAATAAATAAAAATAAATCCATTCCGTTATCGCTCAAACCCCGCGCTGCTTGTGGACAATTAATCGGCAGCGCCATTTCCTTTCTGACTATTATTTCCGCAACATTGTTACCCCCGGCTACATTATATTCCCGCATGAACTCAGATTAATGAAAACGAGTCTCAATTAAGAGCCAATATAGCCAAAGAATAAGGTTGTCGATGGCTGAAATAATATGGTATGGTTGCGCCGTCATTGGGGAGTAGCCGGTTTCTGGAGAATAAAAACCAGAAACGCCCGTATCAACATACTCGTTTCGCCGTATGAAACGTGGTGCGGGCAGCCAGGTAAGGTTGGCGAGACCATAGACACGTAACTCCGTCGTTTGGTTGGGGGTGGGTTACGTGTATATGGAGCCACCCGGCCGAGGCTATTTCACATGAACCTTTCAGCAACGCTTATTCTCGCTTTCGGCATGTCCATGGATGCTTTCGCCGCTTCAATTGGCAAAGGCGCCAGCCTGCATCAACCCCGTTTTCGCGAAGCGATCCGCACCGGCCTGATCTTCGGCGTGGTGGAAGCGATCACCCCGCTCATCGGTTGGGCCATCGGCCTGTTCGCCAGCCAATACATCATGGAATGGGACCACTGGGTCGCCTTCTCGCTGCTGTTCATTCTCGGCATGCGCATGATCGTCGAAGGGGTGCGCAACAGGCCCGACGAAGAAGAGAAGGTCAAACGCCATGGTTTCTGGTTATTGGTCGCCACCGCCATCGCCACCAGCCTCGACGCCATGGCGATCGGCGTCGGCCTGGCCTTCCTGCAGGTGAATATCGTGCACACCGCGATGGCCATCGGCTGCGCCACCATGATCATGGCGACGCTGGGCATGATGATCGGCCGCTTTATCGGCCCGCTGCTCGGCAAACGCGCCGAGATCCTCGGCGGCGTGGTGCTGATAGGTATCGGCGTCAACATCCTGCTGGAACACCTCGGCTACCTGGCCTGAGGCGACCGAACTGCAAAAAAACCTGCCGCGGCAGGTTTTTTTGTTTCTGGACGCCGCGCCTTTTAAGCGCGACGTCGGTACAGCGCCAGGACGAAATCCGTCTCGCACACAAACTCCCCGCCCTCGGCCAACCGCTGTTGCACTTCCGGCGTGGCGCGCCAGGCGAACGGCGTCATCTGCAGCAGGTTGGCGGCCTGCGCGCCCGGCAAGGTCATCGTATAGGCCAGCGCCTCTTTGCGCTCGCAGTCGAACCCATCGAACTGTTCGTCCTGTTCGGCATGCAGCTGCACCTGCTGGTACACCCGCTCTTTCAGCTGGTACAGATGACGCGGGCCCGGCGAAACCGTCACTACCACGCCGCCCGGCTTCACCACCCGCGCCAGCTCCTGCGCCTTGCAAGGGGCGTAGATGCGCAAGACCGCATCCAGCGCCCCGTCGGCGAACGGCAAGCGGTGGCTGGAGGCGACGCAGAACGAGACCGCCGGATAACGTTTGGCGGCATAGCGGATCGCCACCTTCGCGACGTCCAACCCGTAGACCGCCATATTGCGCCCCTGGGCCAGCCGTGAGGCCACGGCGGCGGTGTAATACCCTTCCCCACAGCCTATGTCCAATAACGCGCCAGCATCGGCCGCCAGCGCCACATCCAGCCACTCGGCCACCTGCGCTTGCAACGGCTGATAATATCCACCGTCGAGAAACGCGCGCCGCGCCTGCATCATTTCCGCGCTGTCTCCCGGCTGTTTCGATCGCTTGTGCTGTACCGGCAGCAGATTGACGTAGCCCTCTTTGGCCTGATCGAACTGATGATTGCCGTCGCAACGCCATTGTTGAGATGAAAAATGCAGCGGCTGATGACACAGGGGACATTGATAAGACATGAATGGGCTTCCAGAGAGACAGGGCGCGGCTAGTCTAAAGAAGGCGCCGGTTTGATGCAAGGCGCATCCCCGCTCGCTTTCATCGCCAACAACACCTGGCCAAGCGGGGAAAAAGCTGGCTACACTGAGAGTCTGTTTTCTCACGCAGGTGAAAATAATTTATGAGCGATCGTTCCGCGCTGCTTGATGCGGTGCCCCACATTCAGCACGGCTTCGGCAGCAAACTCGCGCTGCTGCCGGGGCATCTGCTGCCCTACAGCGCCACATTGCCGGAAAAGAAGCAGGTGCATGGCACCCGCATCGTCGATGTGCTGCAACCGGCGCAGGCGTGCGGTGAGGCCGATGGCTTCTACACGCGCCAGCCCGGCATTCTGCTCAGCGTGCTGACGGCGGATTGCCTGCCGGTGCTGTTCAGCCGTCGTGACGGCGGTGCCATCGCGGCGGTGCACGCCGGCTGGCGCGGGTTGCTGGACGGTATTCTGGAACAGATGGCGGCCCGCATTCGCCAGGACGGCGACACCGCCGATTGGGTGGCCTCCATCGGCCCCGCCGCCGGCCCGTGCTGTTACGAAGTTGACGAAGCGCTGGTGGAAAACTTTAAACAGCGTCTGCCGCTGCCCGCTACGCTGATCAGCCCGCACTATCGGCATCTGGATCTGGCCGCGATCGCCGAATACAAGCTGACGGCACTCGGCTTCGCCGCCGTTGACCGCTCAGGCAGTTGCACTATCTGCACGCCGGACGTCGATCCGCAGCGGCCGCAGCGCTTCAAATACACCAGCTATCGCCGCAACAGCCATCGGCGCGCGCAGGATCCGACGCATCCGGGCATTAAAGGCCGCAACCAGTACGCCGGCATCGTCATCGTCGCCGAATGACGGAAACGAAAAAGCCCGCGCAAAGGCGGGCTTTTTGTACAGCTGACGCTGATTAGATAGCAGTAACGTTTACTGCAGATGGGCCTTTCTGGCCATCTTGGATTTCGAACTCAACGTTCTGGCCTTCAGCCAGGGTTTTGAAGCCGTTACCCTGGATTGCAGAGAAGTGTACGAATACGTCTTTGCTGCCGTCAGCCGGGGTGATGAAACCGAAACCTTTAGACTCGTTGAACCACTTAACTTGACCTTTGATCTTTGCCATCTTGAGTATTTCCTTTGGATTGTTTAAACCGCCCGTAGGCGTTACATAGACAAACTAGAGTCGTTACTGCTTGAGGCACTAAGATAAGGATCGGCAGAGAAGCGGTATTCAACGCTAACGTCTTTACTCAGAACTTCTTTACTGAAAATGCCACACATATACAGAACTGTACCTCGTTTTACCCAGATGCGTTATCACATACTCTGTATGCGATGGCAAGCCATTTTTAATCACTGAACGACATGTCGCACATATTTGAAACGGTCGAGAGCCACATTTGCTTAAATAGGCCAAAAGATGTTGAAGCATCGGCTATTTTCTGCTTGCCAAAATCACTGCGCCAGACCCCGCATTCTGCTGGCGTTTTAACAAAACTTTCATCGTATTGACGCCTATCTGTCTCGTCATTTCCGCTTTTTTGCCGCTTATAGCGTTAAAAAATTTGAATCTTTATGGAATTTGATATGCAACATTTGAATATCGATGAACGGGGGCCAATTTATTCATCGCTCCTCCGACCATTTACCGCCGGAAAGCCCATTCATCATCGGCTTTCAGCCCTGCCGCCAAACGGCGCGGGCGAGCACGGCGAACGGGCCAGCGGTGACGCATCCGCCCTGCACAACGGATGCATAAACATGCAAAGCGCCGACACCTCTCCCGCTTGCCGGTGGGTTCATCATAAATAATCCGAATATCATTAACCTCAATAGCCGGAATAGTCTTATCAATAACGAAAGTTCAACGTTGAATTAAATCCTGAAAACAAGGGGGTTATTTGAATCACCACCCGCGCTTATCAATTCGGCTAATTACAGCCGCGCTTTCAAACCGTTGGTTTTATTCATCCCGCAGCGCCGCCGGGTGATGAGGTAACGCAGACGGTGAGCCCTGCAACGCGATGCGCTCGCCAATCTTCAGCGGATGGAATTGATGCTGCTCCAGCCCCGCTTCACTCAACGCCAGGTTCAACTGCTGCGGCGGCTCGTCCAGCGATTCATCCGCCAATTCGAACACCCCCCAATGAATGGGAATGGCGCGCGGCTGATTCAGTTGACGGTACAGCGTCACCGACTGCTGCGGATCCATATGCTGTTCCTGCATAAACCAGCGCGGCGCATAGGCGCCGATGGGCAGCGCCGCCACGTCGAACGGCCCCAGCCGTTGACCGATCTCCGCCAACCGTTCCGAATAGCCGCTGTCACCGGAAAAATAAAACCGCAGCGCCGGATGGTGGATCACCCAGCCGCACCACAGCGAGCGATTGCGATCCCACAGCGTGCGCATGCTCCAGTGCCGCGCCGGCGTGGCGTAGACCGTCAGCTCGCCCAACGGCAGACTCTGCCACCAGTCCAGCTCATGCACCTTCAGCCGATAACGGCGGAACCAGCGCTTCAAGCCGAGCGGCACGATGAACTCGGCCTGAGGGAAACGCCGCGCCAATTGCCGCACCGTGCGCCTGTCAAGGTGGTCATAATGGTTATGGGAGATCAGCACCGCATCCACCGCCGGCAGTTGCTCCACCGTCAGCGGCGGCGGCGTTCTGCGCTTCGGGCCGTAAAAGCTCAGTGGCGATGCGCGTTGGGACAACGCCGGATCGATCAGGATATAGCGCCCGCTCAACCGCAGCAGCATCGAGGCATGCCCCAACCACCAGACGCTGTCGCCACTGCCGCTGAGATCGGCTGGCTGCCACCAGCGTTCGGTAAATTGCGCGTAGCCCTGCTGCGGCGGCTTGGGCAACCCCTGGCGCTTGCGCTCATCTTGCCAACGTTGAAGATCCCCCTCCTGACGCCGCGAAGGTTCCGGGTTGCGAAATCCCTCCGGCGTGTGATGCGCCTTGGCCGCGTCGTAATAACGGTTGATTCTTTTCATCCAGCGTCTTCTCCCGACCCTCAGCGCCCTGCACGGGCATGGCTTTCAGTGTAACAAACCCGATGAAGCTCGCACTTCGTCAGCCGTGCGCTGCATTGAGGGAGCTTTTGCCGTATGCTGTTGTCTCACTTCGGTGAGACAGCCAGGGCCGCCAAGAGCCCGTTAAGACTCTCTTAAGAACTTTGTGATTGACTTGTAGGGCATACAGAAAAGGAGAAGTTATGAGTCGTTCGACATCCCGCAAATCAGGCGCAGGCCTGGGGCGCCGTATTCGCAGCGCGCTGCTGGCGCAGAAGCAATACTGGAAAATGTATTTCGCCATGAAGCTGCGCCGCGTGCGCGTGCCTGCACCGCTGGTGCTGCTTGGCGGTTCGCTGCTCGGGTTCTTCATGCTGACCCTGCTGATGCTCAGCGTGGTGACCATCGACGTCATCAGCACCCTGCTGCTGCTGTGCCGGAAACTGCTGGGACGGGGTGACGGTGAGGGGCGCGCCTTTATGCCGCGCAGCTGACGAGAAGAGCGCGGAGGCGCAATACGCCTCCGCGCGCAGATTAACGCTTGGCGCCTTTGCGGCGCGTCAGCATGAATCCGCCCCACAGCACTGCAACCCACACCGGCATCAACAGCACCGAAATGCGGATCCCTTCGCTGAAATACATAATCACTAAAATCAGGCCGAGGAACGCCAGGCACAGATAGTTGCCGAACGGATACCACAGCGCCTTAAAGCTCGGAATGACACCCTGACGGTTCTTCGCCGCACGGAATTTCAGGTGCGCCAGGCAGATCATCACCCAGTTGATCACCAGGGTGGACACCACCAGCGCCATCAGCAGCTCAAACGCCTTGCCGGGCATCAGATAGTTGATCAGCACGCCGATCGAGGTAATCAGCGCCGACAGCGCGATGGACAGGACCGGCACGCCGCGCTTGTTGACGCGCGTCAGCGCTTTCGGCGCATTGCCCTGGCTGGCCAGCCCGAACAACATGCGGCTGTTGGCGTAAACGCCGCTGTTGTAGACCGACAATGCGGCGGTCAGCACCACCACGTTGAGCACCGTCGCCACCAGATTGCTGTTCAGCGCATGGAAGATCAGCACGAACGGGCTGCCGCCCTCCACCACTTGCCCCCACGGATAAAGCGAGAGCAGTACGGTCAGCGAACCGATATAGAAAATCAGAATACGGTACACCACCTGATTGGTCGCTTTAGGAATGCTGCGACGCGGATCCGCGGCTTCCGCCGCGGTGATGCCCACCATCTCCAGCCCGCCGAACGAGAACATGATCACCGCCATCGCCATCACCAGCCCCGAGAAGCCGTGCGGCATAAAGCCGCCCTGCTGCCACAGGTTGGTGATGCTGGCCTGTGGCCCACCGTTGCCGCTGGCCAACAGCCAGGCGCCAAACACGATCATGCCGACAATCGCCACCACCTTGATGATGGCGAACCAAAACTCGGTTTCGCCGTACAGGCGCACGTTCACCAGGTTGATCAGATTGATCAACACAAAGAACAGCGCGGCGGACGCCCAGGTGGGGATCTCTGGCCACCAGTACTGAATGTAGATGCCGACGGCGGTCAATTCCGCCATGCCGACCAGAATGAACATCGCCCAGTAGTTCCAGCCGGAAAGGAAACCGGCGAAATCACCCCAATATTTATAGGCAAAGTGACTGAAAGATCCGGCGACCGGCTCCTCCACCACCATTTCGCCCAGCTGGCGCATGATCAAAAACGCGATAAAACCGCCGATGGCGTAGCCCAACAGCACGGCGGGGCCAGCCATTTTAATGGTTTGCGCAATGCCGAGAAATAAACCGGTGCCGATGGCGCCCCCGAGGGCAATAAGCTGTATGTGTCTGTTTTTTAATCCGCGTTTTAGCGGGGTATCCTGATGCTGACCGCCCATCTTATCCTCATATGGCGTACCTCCTTGCCGTTATCGGCCAAGATTTCACCAATCAATAAATGTATCTGCGGGCGGCTTTTTAACACTTAACCCCGTGAGCATCAAGGAGTAGCGCCCCGAGACGGCAGACCGGAGCGCGATTTTTTAACCGAGGGAGAGCGGGTAACGGCGGCGTTCAGCCAGGCATACCGCACAGTTTGGTCAGGTTGCGCGCGCCGATCATCAGCGTGGCGACATAAGATTGGCGACGCGTAACCACTTCCACCGCCACGCGATCGTTTTGATATTTTATCAGATAGGTCGAGGGCCAGCCCTGACGGCGCTGGCCGAAGCTTTCGGCATGACGATCGATCGCCGCATGGGCAATCACCAGATGAGACAAGTTTTTATCACCTTTGATAATGCGCTTCATAAACAGCCTCCGCCAACGACAGCTCTGTTATTAGAAAAAGGAGAAACTCTTACCAATCACCGGTATTTTTGCGAATCAGTTAGCCTGTCGGCTCATCAGAAAACAGATCATCGCCGCGCGCAGCGGGCTGGCGCTGTCGGCCTGCCATTCACCGCCCTGGGTGCTCATGCGCGCCTGCCACTGTGGGCTGTCGCTGTGGTTGTCGGGGTTCAGACTGATTTTGTTGGCGCAAATGATCGGCCAGGCGTCGGAGGGATTCTTGCAGTAATCTTTACCTTTCACGCCGCCGTAGGGATACCACTTGTCCGGGTTCTCCCCGGTCAGCAGCGCAATGCTGCGGTTCACTTCGGCATCGCTTTCTTCGTACCATTTAATCATCGGCTTTATCCATCTTTTGTAAGGTTCGCGCTACATTACGATGTCTGTAAGACAGTTTTATGACAGCGTCGCCGGTTTTCACATTATCTGCACTAATGTTTCGCCCCCTTTAACTTTTCTCCCCTTCTGCGTACACTTTTCGTCTGTTTAGCGCCCAGGAAACGCACGCATGTTGACCGGCCTCAACCACCTGACGCTCGCCGTCAGCGATCTCGATCGCAGCTTCGATTTTTACCGTCATCTGTTGGGGTTTACCCCTCACGCCCGCTGGCAAGGCGGCGCCTATCTGTCGTTGGGGGCGTTGTGGCTGTGCCTGTCATTGGATGAGGCCCGCACGCAACCACGGGCGCGTGATTACACCCATTACGCCTTCAGCGTCGCGCCGGAACACATTGAACGGGTCAGCGAGCGGCTGCGCCAGAGCGGCGCAGAAGAGTGGAAAAGCAATCGCAGCGAGGGCGAGTCGCTCTATTTTCTCGATCCTGATGGGCATCAGTTGGAGATCCATGCCGGCGATCTGGCCAGCCGCCTGGCGGCATGCCGGGAAAAACCGTATCAGGGCATGGTATTTTACTGAAGCGCCCCGGCGGCGCAGCGCCGGCCGGAGCAAGGTGTTCAACGTTCGGGGATAAAACCTTTAAAATCCAGCGCGGGGCTGAGATCGTCGTCATCAGCATCGCCGCCGTCGGCGCGAGCGCTGTGCGCCAAACGCTTCAACAGCGCCGTTTGTTGACGTTGCTGCTCGGCAATTTCCTGCAGCAGGCGAATCTGCTCGTTGGCGCGCACGCTGGCGCGGTTCACAAGGAACCAAACCCAGAGCCCCACCAGCAACGCCACGGCGGCGAGAGCCAACGACAACAGGCCGTTCTGGCCAAAACCTAAATCGTACATGGACAACCCTATCTACTGCGAAATTCAGGCCGCCATCTTAACACTCGCGGCGGCCGGGCGAACATCCCTGCCAAAAATTGCTTACCAGGGTACGAAGCGCGTCACCGCACAGATGCCCAGCGCAAAATTTCCACCATCGTCGCAATAACTGTCCAGCGCCAACAGGTAGAAAAACAGGCAGGCAGCGACGGCCGTCATTATCACGAGGATTTTTTTTCGCAACAAATTTAGCAGCCTCATTGTTATCAGGATGGTCTATCGCGCATGTTATCACAGCAAAGTTAAACGAAGTTTAACTTGTCGTTTAGATTTCTGGCTATCGCCCGGTTTTCAGACTGTTACCCTTGCCCTCGCGCTGGCGCCGTGGCTAGATGAACCCTCAGGGATAACGAGGAAACGCAATGAGCAGACTGATTAAGTGGGTACTGGTATTGGCGGTCATTTACGGCGGCTTTTTGATCTCGGGCTACGGCGTGCTGATCGGCAGCAACAAGAACGTCGGCGGATTGGGATTGCAGTGCAAATACCTGACGGCGCGCAACGTGGCGATCGCCCAGTACGTCAATGGCGACAACGGTTTCATCGGCGTGACCGACTGCCCGCTGTTCAAGAAAATCGAAACGGTGGTGGATTAACCGCCACCGCCCGACGCCGTCGCTCTGCGGCGGCTCCGCCTCAATCGCGGGTAAACTTCAACTCGATCAGCGCAATCGCCTTGTCAATCGCTCTGCGGGTCACCGGATCGGCGCCGGCGGGATGCGTGGAGAAATCGATGCTTTTGAGCTGGCCCGCCATCTTGTCGCGCACTTCGGTCGGCGCAATCACGTCGATAACGTCCAGAATCTGTTTAATGACCAGTTGGCAAGCGACCAAATCGGAAGCCAATTCCTGCTCGTTGCTCAGCATGTCAGACATAATAACTTTCCCTCTTGATTCAAACGCCGCACAGAATAGCATGCCGCCTGCGCCATTGCCCGCCCTCCCCGCCTTTTTCCCCATTCTGCGCACCGCCGGGCAAAAGCCCGCGGCAGATTAGCCTATACTTGCAGCATGACGGTGATAAAAACATCCGTAACCTAAGCCACAACCAACAGGAGATAGTTATGGCGAATCACAATGTGAAATCCTGGGCAACAGTGCGTGAAACTTCGGTGGAAATTGCCGAAGCTATTTTTGAACTGGCAGGGAACGATGAAGTGTTGGCGCAGAAGATCTGGGAAGAAGGCAGCGATGAAGCGCTGGAAAAGGCTTTTGCCAAAACCACCGCAGACCAGCTTTATTGGGGAGAGGAAACCGTCGAGCGTAAAAACGTTTAAGCCGCCAGGCAACAAAAAGCCCGGGTTTCTGGCCCAGGCTTTCCCGATTAGCGCTCACCCCGCTCAGCGGCGTGCATCTCTGCTTGCTCTCACGGTTCTTCACCTCCCACACCTTCCGCATTTTTCATGCTCATCACCGGCGTCGCCATAAAAGCGCCGACGCCCACGATTACAACCAGAGTAATAATCACTGTCATTAACATGCGATCACCCCATCAACGTTGAGTTGTTACGGCTGACTCTGTTTTGGCGGTTCTTGCTGCGGTCTGCTCCGCGTCACCCACCGCGGCGGCGACAGTCTCAGATTAGCCGTTTTTCCTTTCGGCTGACAAGCGGCGGTTCAACGGTTTTTCCGAATCATGCCCCGTCATCGGCGGCGTTTTTTGTCCGCGGCGGCAAGTTGTGTATACTTCACCGCTATGTAGATCTCACACTGACGCACTGATGATACAAGAACACCATCTCTCATTGGTCTGCGCCCTCAGCAAATGGGTCGAAACTCACCTCGGACGAGTGATCCATCTCGAAGAGCTGGCCGAGTACTCCGGCTACTCGCTGTGGCACATGCAGAAGCTGTTCAAAGAAGCGACAGGGATTTCGCTGGGCAAATACATTCGTGAACGCCGTCTGGCCGGCGCGGTCTATCAACTGCGCAGCAGTGAAGCGTCGATTTTCGATATCGCCCTGGACTTTGGCTTCGGCTCACAGTCCCACTTCACCTACATGTTCAGAAAGCGTTTTAATATCACGCCTTACGATTTCCGCCAGGATCTGAGCGTCGATCTGCACATCGATCCGCCGCTGCACGTCATTCACCAAAAATCCGCCTGATTTTCGCCCGCCGTCAACCGGCGGGTTAACGCGCGCCCGAGACCGCCAGCAGCGCGATCGCGGCCGGCAACGCCTGCACCCACAGGATCTTGCGGCTGGCGGTCAGCCCGCCGAACACGCCGGCCGCCAGCACGCAGCCGAGAAAGAACAGCTGCAGCGCCACATCTTCACGCCAATAGCCCCATACCAGGCCCAGCGCCAGAAAACCGTTGTACAGCCCCTGGTTGGCGGCCAAGACCCGCGTGGCCGCGGCGAACTCCGCCGTCGTCCCGAATGCTCGCCTGCCGATCGGCGCGCGCCACAGGAACATTTCCAATACCAGGATATAAAGGTGGAGCGCCGCGATAAGCAGCAGAACAATGTCGGCAATGAGCTTCATGATTATCCAAATAGCGAAATGGGGATGCCGTCAAGTATAAGTGATGGGTGAATATCGCTCACCATCCAAGATAAAAAAACCCGCCGAAGCGGGTTTATGCAGGAGTCATTTTTTGAGGTTAGTGTAATACGGCAACCAACAATGCCGCGACAGAGACCCAAAACAGCGCCGTGGCAACCACGACATGGGACAGTCTTGCACGATAAAGAACTTGGCTCATAATGACCTCACTGACATCAGACTAACGGGAGACAACCTGACTTCCTGAGGATTATCCTAATCTTCTTCCGTTTATCATTATATGCGTCAGATCACTATTTCGTTGAGAAACTTTATATTGTCGTGAAGCTGGAGCCGCGATCACATTTATTGCGCGTTATTAGAGCGAAATAAGTCGAATAATCTCGGCGATTATATCCTAACGCTATCAAACTTCGCTCCACGGCAGGCGTGGCGCGACCATGCGCTCACCGGAATAACCGCTGACCGCCGGAAAACGATCCGTTTCCTGCTCCCAATCGCGCTGAGCCTGAATAATTTCCGCTTTGGTATGGCCAACGAAGTTCCACCAGATAAGGATCTCTTCATTTAACGGCGCTCCACCGATTAATAATCCCCGGCTGCCCTTCTCTGCATTTAACTCAATAGAGTTATTACCCATGCCTAAATAGGCGAATGCGTCAGGTGAAAATGTTTCACCATTAAGTTCAAATGCACCAATTAGGGGCAAAAAGCCGATTTCATAATCATCGCGCAGCGGCAATTGCGCCGTCGCCGCCTCTTGCCATTCCATATCAATGGCGATTAATGGCGAAAGAGTAAACACCGGTGAACGATAAGCGCCAAATTCCCCGACCAGCAAACGGTGATTCACGCCGTTATTACGCCACTGCGGCAAATCGGGATAATGATCGAATCGCGGCGTCATGTCGGCATATTCAGCCGGCAACGCAATCCACAATTGTGCGGCGTGCAGTCGTCGGTCCTCGCCCACCGACTGTTCCGTATGCGCGATGCCGTGCCCTGCGGTCATCAGATTGACCTGCCCCGGACGGATCAACTGTTCGCTGCCGAGGCTATCGCGGTGCAGCACCTCACCCTCGATCATCCAGGTAAAGGTTTGCAGACCGGTGTGCGGATGCGGCCCTACGTCCATGCCGGGCGCGGTGCCGTTGAATACCGTCGGGCCGGCGTGATCGAGAAAACACCAGGCGCCGACGGTGCGCCGCTCCCGGGTTGGCAACGCGCGGTTGATAGGAATGCCGCCCACTTCGGCATTGCGCACGGCAATGCGCTGGATCTGGCGCGCGCCGTCAACGACAGGGCACTCGCGTGAGGGTGAAAAACGCGCAGGACGGGACTGACTCATCGCAAAGACCTCCTGAATGGCGCCGATTCGCCAAGGATAATCGCCCCAGCTTAGCGCAGGACAACGCCCCCTGGAGAGCGACGACGCTCAGCCGCGCTCACGCGGATTAAGGTGTTTTGATGTAGCAGCTTTTAATATCGATATCGTCGTGGGCATGCCTGAGATCGGAGAAATAAGTCACTCCGAAGAGAATCGACACGACCAGCAGTACAGAAACCAACAGGCCGATAATCGCCAACAGTTTGGTTTCATCGTGGAGATTGGGCTCCATTTTCTCTCCCCTAGTTAATGACGTCAGGTCAGCCACAGCGTGACCGCCAACGTAAAAATGATCAGTGAGCAGGACGCAATCGCCAAAACGACGATCGCAAATTGCGCATCACCCAAGGTTTCTCTGTAGTTTTTATCCGTCAAGGCGTTACGCTGCTGTTTCACTAAATCGGCTTTCACTCGTTCAACTGCTGCATTGCTGTTTGATGGGGCAAGACACCCCCTCAGAATGGGGGAGCGAAATCCCCCTTCGGCTGCTCAGTCCGCAACCGGGCCATGACGCTACCAACTTTCCCCCCCAGGGTCAACACCGCCGCCGCGGGCCGGCGAGCGCAGGCACACGGTATGTGTAACTTTTATTTAGAGGGAAGGGAAATAAGAGATGCTTATAGCGGAGGCAAAAAAAAGCCCGGCACATCGCCGGGCCAGGGGAGACAGAGGCGTTATTGCGGGATACGCAGCACCTGTCCCGTATAGATCTTGTCCGGGCTCGACAGCATCGGCTTGTTGGCTTCGAAAATTTTGTTGTAGAGATTGGCGTTACCGTACATCTCTTTGGAGATTGCGCTCAGCGTATCGCCCTTCTTCACGGTATAGAAGCGGCTCTCGGCGTCGGATTGCGCTACCGCCACCTTGTCTTCCACACCGCTGATGCCCGCTACGTTGCCGATAGCCACCAGAATCTTCTCTTTCAGCTCCTGGCTGACGGCATCGCCGGTCACCACCGCTTTCCCATCGACCACCTGCACATCGACTTTGTCGGTGCCCGGCAGGCCGCTCTTATCGAGATGCTCCTTGAGTTTGGCGCTTTGATCTTCGGCGGAGGCATTGCCGGTGACTGTGTCCCACAGTTTTTCGCCCGCTTCTTTGACAAAGTTAAACAAGCCCATATTCACTCCTTTTGATGGTTGCACTAATGCGTTGATGTAAGGCTTGTTAAGCTTAGCATCGTCAAAAGGATCTGCCATCCGCTCTCGCCCCCAGAAACGGCTAGAGAATTCCGAAAGTGCCGTCTGCGGCGCCTCATTGGCGTTTTATCGCGCAATGATGCTGAAAAATCGCGCTTTTTTACCTACACTGTTGCAGACAAGGCGGCTCGACGAAGGAGGCTGCAAGATGTACGCATTGGTGATGTTTGTCTGTTATCTGGATGGCGGCTGCAGTGAAATGGTGGTGGACATATTGCGCGACGAACCGCAATGCCTGGTGGCAATGAAGGAACAGAACCTGCGTCACGCCGGCTGTTATCCCATGGAAGAATTTATTGACGGCTTCTGGTTGCCGGCCAGCGAATACTCGGATTTTTGATCCCCTCCCCGCCTGATGCTGAGGAATTTCTGATTTCATCGGAAACTGCATCTTCCTCCGAGGCATAAGGCCGCTGTTTTGCTAAATTGCGGCTCCCGAAGAAGAAAGACAGAGAAAGGTCATGTCAGCATCGGCTCATTCCAACGAGCAATATGAAATTCTGCTGCGCAACGTCAGCCTGGCGTTAGGCGACGCAGTGTTGCAGTTAATCAAAAACCATAAAAAGGTATCCGGCGGCAATATTCTTTCGCAGCTGGTGACAGAGATAGAGCGAGAGCAGGATCAGCAGCGGTTTGCCGCGCTGCGTTCGGCCATCGAGTTGGTGGGGTTGGCGCCAAAAGGCTGAGCGCGCGATACAAACGAAGGCAGGGCTTGCGCCCTGCCTGATTACCGATCCCGACACAGGATGAGGGTAATGGAATTGCAGCTTAGAAGCGGTAGGTCAGGTTGACGGCAACGATGTCGTCAGTGCTCAGCTTCAGTTTGTTGTCGTCGTTCAACTGGTTGATCTTGTAGTCGACGTAGGTGTACATGTTTTTGTTGAAGTAGTAAGTCGCGCCCACTTCCACGTATTTCACCAGATCGACATCGCCAATCCCTTCAATATCCTTGCCTTTCGACTGCACGTAGGCCAGAGACGGACGCAGACCGTTTTCGAACTGGTACTGGGCCACCACTTCGAAGTTTTGCGTTTTGTTGGCGAAGCCGGAGACGCCATTGCCGCTGATCGGCGTCATGTTGCGGGTATCGGCATACATGGCCGCCAGATAGACCTGGTTGGCGTCATATTTGATTGCGGTGGTCCAGGCGGTGGCCTTATCCCCTTTACCATACTTCAGCGCTTTCTGGTCGCTAGTACGGTTGGAATCAGAGAACGCCGCCGCGACGCCGATGCCGGTGCCGCCGATGTCCTGATAGTCCAGAGACATGCCGTAACCGTCGCCGTTTTGCTTGGTCACGCTGCGGCCGTCACCGTCGTTTTTACCCTGGTACTGCAACGCCAGGTTCAGGCCTTCCACCAAACCGAAGAAGTCACGGTTGCGGTAGGTCGCCAGGCCGTTGGAGCGCGCGGTCATGTAGTTGTCGGTGTAGCTGTAGGAGTCGCCGCCGAATTCCGGCAGCATGTCGGTATAAGCTTCGGCGTCGTACACCACGCCGTAGTTACGGCCGTAGTCGAACGAGCCATAGTTGGCGAACTTCAGGCCGGCGAAGCCCAGACGGGTTTTGGTGCCGGTGGTGCCTTGTGCTTCATCGTGGTTGGCCTGAACGTTGTATTCCCACTGGCCGTAACCGGTCAACTGATCGTTGATCTGGGTTTCGCCTTTAAAGCCCAGACGAACGTACGTTTTATCTCCGTCTTCACTTTTATCTTTACTGAAAACGTGTTTGGCCGAAACGCGGCCGTACAGGTCGAGTTTATTGCCATCTTTATTGTAGATTTCAGCCGCGTTGGCGAAGGAGGTGACCGCCCCGAGGGCGACAGCTAAGGCTAATACACTGCGTTTCATCATTTATTTTCCTAGATATTATAATTAGAACCCTGCCCGTCACGCCCAATTTATAATTTGGGCTGTGATTTTATCTTTTGGTATTTTATGAGCTCCCCTAATGCTGGGGTGATGTGACATTAGCATCATGAATCAAAACTTAAAATCAAAAAGTTCATGAAACAACGAGGAGAAAGCATGTTTATTTGTAACCATATATTTCAAAAAAGAGAATGCATAACCCATTGAATATAAGAAATTTTTATCACATAACTTATAACCAAAACGGTGCAACGCACCAATTTAGTGCATTTTGGTTTCGTTTTGCGTGCTTTCTGCGCGATTCAAAAGTAACAACAAGATTAGCATGGTTATTAAAAACGTTACTTATTTCACATTTTTATCTTAACAAAGTCACCAGGCAATTAAGGCTTTCCGATAACGGCTGAATACGGCCTTTATTCATTCACGTAAAGAAATCCCTATAGGACGAATAAAATTCGATTTATGGCCATTTAAATAGCGGGAAATAGCAGATTAAAATAATGAAAGGAATAAACGGCAGCGCGCTGACGGCGCCGCCGTGGATAAATCAATACAACGTAGAACGGGAAACTTCGCTCAACAGCATGCCGGCGCGCAGGCCCAGCGCCACAGTGGGGTTAGGAAACAGTATCCACGCGCCCTCTTGGCCAACGCGATACTCCTCCTGCGGCTGCTCGCACAGCAACATCCCCGGTTTCAACTCGGTGAAGTTAGCGGTGTCATCATCCAGATGCAGCTTGAAATCCTCGCTGTGTTTGATCAACGAGTGCATCACACGGAATACCCGGATCGCCTCGCCCACGCGCTCCGGCAACGGCCCCTCGCTGACCGCCGCCCGCAGAGCGCGATCGATGGCGGCGAACTGTTGCAGATCGTTGCTGCCGAACGGCCGCGCCTTGCCCAGCTCGAGCGTACAGCTCGCCGCATTGAGATGCTCGCTGGAATAGTGGCTGAAAGTCCCGCCCGGCGCGCTGTGTACCACCAGCGCATCCAGATCGGCGGCATCCAGCAGCTTTAGCATCGGTTCGCTGTACGGGCGCTTCTGGAAGGGCAAAATGCCAAAGCGCGGCAAATGCGACTCGCGAATGGCGGTGTGCAGATCGTAATGGAAACGCGCCGCCTGTTCGCCATCAAAAAAGGCGGCGAGCGTGCGCTCCAACTGCTGGGCGCGCGCGGTTTCCCCGCTGGCGGCGAAGTTGCGGTAGCGGCCGCCGAACATGCGGTTCATGTCGCTGTGCAGATAGCGCTTGCCCGCCCGCATCGCCGCCGGGTTGCCCAGCACCACCAACAGCCGCACCGCCAGCGGCAAGCGGCCGCTCAACAGATCGCCGATTAACTGATTGAGCAGTTCAATCGGCGCGGTTTCGTTGCCGTGTACGCCCGCCGACACCACCAACGCCTGGCGATAACGCTGCCGCGGCGTGAGCTCCAACACCCCTTCCCCCAGCCAACGCCAGCGCAGCTGCGGCGTTTCGCCCTGCCATTCGGCGGGTTCTTTCCCCTCCAGCGTCAGGGGCAGTAGATCGATCATGCAGCCTCCCTTAACGTTGGAACGGATAGATGGACCCGAGACCGAGGATCGACGTCAGCGAATCCAACGCCTCGCGCCCTTCGCGCAGCAGCAGCGGATCGGCCAGGTCATCCTGCGTCAGGCGATCGCGGTAATGACGATCCACCCACTCGTTCAACGTCGCGAACAGCCGATCGTTCATCATGACGCGCGGATTCACCGCCCGCAGCTCTTGATCGTTGAGTGCCACCCGCAGCCTCAGGCAGGCCGGGCCGCCGCCGTTGCGCATGCTTTCGCGCAGATCGAACACGCGGATTTCATCGATCGGGCCGCCGCTGCCGACCATCTCGTTCAGATAACGCCACACGCCGGCATGCTGGCGCGACTCTTCCGGCACCACGATCATCATCTTGCCGTTCGGCTTGGTGAGAATTTGGCTGTTGAACAGATAAGTCGCCACCGCGTCCGCCACCGAGACGCGCTCCGTCGGCACTTCGATCGCCACCAGCTCGCTGTCCAGCGTCGCCATCTTGCGGCGCACTTCATCCAGCGCCTGTTGCTGACGGTAAAACGCCTGCTGGTGGTGGAACAGCACGTTCTGGTTGCTGACCGCAATCACGTCGTTATGGAACACGCCCTGGTCGATCACCGCCGGATTTTGCTGTACGAAGACCGTATGCTGCTCGTCCAATTGGTGCAGGCGAGCGATCGCCTCACCGGCTTCGCGCGTCTGGCGCGCGGGATAACGCGCCGGCGCCGTTTCACCGCCAAACTCCTGGCGACCGTAAACGAACACCTGCACGCTGCGCCTGGCGTAATCGCCGCCCAGCCGGTTATGGTTGGCCGCCCCTTCGTCCCCAAACAACGCCACCTGCGGCAGCGCTTCATGGTGGGCGAAATGCCGGTCGTCGTTAAACATCGCCCGCAAAACGTCGGTGGTCGTTTCCGCTTCAATGGCGCGGTGGAATTTATTGTTCAGGTTGGCGGCGGTGAAATGCACCTTGCCGTCTGCGCTGTCCGCCGAGGGGGACACCGTGGCCGCATTGGCGGTCCACATGCAGGACGCCGAGCTGAGCGCCGACAGCAAACGCGGCGATTGACGCATCGCCTGCGCCAGCACCGCCTCATCGCTGCCGCTGAAGCCCAGGCGACGCAGCATCGGCAAATGCGGCCGCTCCTGCGGCGGCAATACCCCTTGCTGGAAACCGAGATCGGCCAGCGCCTTCATTTTCAGCAGCCCCTGCTTCGCCGCCAGCTGCGGGTTCGATACGCTGTTTTGATGCTGCGTAGAGGCCTCGTTACCGAACGACAGCCCGGCATAGTGGTGCGTTGGCCCCACCAAACCGTCGAAATTGACTTCATATCCTGACATGGCTATCCCCTGGGGATGGCCTGCGGCGACGCCATGACGCCGCCGCAGACGATTAACGGAACGACAAGCCCGGCGAGAGCGTCGCCGGCAGCGACAGGCTTTCGCTTTCCAGCGACGCCATCGGCCAGGCGCAATAGTCCGCCGCATAGAAGGCGCTTGGGCGATGGTTGCCGGAAGCCCCCACGCCGCCGAACGGCGCCGCGCTGGACGCCCCGGTCAACGGCTTGTTCCAGTTGACGATGCCGGCGCGCGCTTCCAGCAGCAGCCTCTCGAACAGCTCGCGCTGCGGCGAGACCAATCCCACCGACAGGCCGTAGCGCGTCTGGTTGGCGAGCCGCAGGGCCTCGTCGAAATCGCGGTAACGCACGATCGTGGTCAACGGCCCGAAGTACTCTTCGTCCGGCACGCCGGCCACGCCGGTCAGCTCGATGATGCCCGGGCTGAGCAGCGAACTGCCCGGCTCCAGCAGACGCATGGCCAGCAGCGATTTACCGCCCAGCGCCAGCAAGCGCTGCTGCGCTTTCAGCATGTTTTCCGCTGCGGCCGCCGACACTACGCCGCCCATGAACGGCTGCGGTTCGGCATCCCAACGGCCGACGCGCAGCTCGCCCGCCACCTGAACCAAACGCGCGATAAAGGCGTCGCCTTCCGCCCCCTGCTTAACCAAAATGCGGCGTGAACAGGTGCAGCGTTGGCCGGCGGAGATAAACGCCGACTGGATAGCCAGGTTGACCGCCGCGTCGCGATCCTCGAAACCATCGACGATCAGCGCGTTGTTGCCGCCCATCTCCAGCGCCAGGATCTTCTCCGGCTGCCCCGCCAATTGGCGATGCAGGTGGTAACCGGTGCCGGCGCTGCCGGTGAACAACAGGCCGTCGATATTCGCACTGGCCGCCAGCGCCTCGCCGGTTTCCCGGCCGCCCTGCACCAGATTGATCACCCCGTCCGGCAGACCGGCCTTCAGCCACAGCTTCAGGGTCTCCTCGGCGGTCAGCGGCGTCAGTTCGCTCGGCTTGAACACCACGCAGTTTCCGGCCAGCAGCGCAGGCACGATATGGCCGTTCGGCAGATGGCCGGGGAAGTTGTAAGGCCCGAACACCGCCAGCACGCCGTGCGGGCGATGGCGCAGCACCGAAGCGCCGTCGGCCATCGCCGTCTGGCTAAAACCGGTGCGCGCCTGATAGGCCTGCAGTGAAATGCCCACCTTGCCGATCATCGCCTGAATTTCGGTCAGGGTTTCCCAGCGCGGTTTGCCGGTCTCGCGGCTGATGGTTTCCGCCAGCGACTGTTTATGTTCTTCCAGCAAAGCGGCGAAGCGTTTCACCAGCTGTTCGCGCTGCTCGAACGGCGTACGCGCCCAGTCGGGAAATGCGGCGCGCGCGGCTTCGCAGGCGGCGGCGACGTCATCGGCGTCGGCGGCGTTGGCGCGCCACAGCGGCTGATTGCCGACCGGATCGGCCTTGCCGAACTCCGCGCCGCGGCCCTGCCGCCAGACGCCGTTAATCAACAGTGCAGGATGGGACATCATGCTTTCTCCTGTGCAATAAGGGGGAGTACCCGCACCGGGCTGCCCTGCTCGACGCCGAGCGCCGCAGCGGTGGCGGCGTTGATATGCAGGCGGTCGTCATACAGATCGGCATTGACCAACAGTGCGCGGTAATTCTGATAGTTGTCGTTGGCGACCAGATGGACCGGCGCATCGGCGCGCATCGGCGTGTCATCCAGCACCACTTTGACCAGGCGGCTCTGCTTCACCGCACGGATGTGGTCGATTTCGGCTTCCAGCGTCGGGCCACCGTCGAAGATATCGACGTAGCCCTGATAGCTCAGGCCTTCCGCCTCCAGCAGGCGGCGCGCCGGCAGGGTTTGCGGGTGCACTTCACCGATCACCTTCTGCGCGTCTTCGGCCAGGAAATCGACATACAACGGATGTTTCGGCATCAGTTCGGCGATAAACGCTTTTTGTCCGGTGCCGCTCAGGTAGTCCGCCTTGGCGAACTCGATGGAGAAGAAACGGTGGCCGACGCTCTCCCAGAACGGCGAACGGCCGTTTTCATCGGAGAAACCGCGCATCTCGGCGATCAGACGGCGGGAGAAGCGTTCACGGAACGCGGCGATAAACAGGAAACGCACCTTCGACAGCAGCTTGCCGTTCTCGCCGTGACGATAGTCCGGATCGAGGAACAGCGTGCACAGTTCCGAATGCCCGGTATGGTCGTTGCTGAGGAACAGCGTCGGCACCGATTTATAGACGTTCAACTGTTTGGAAGCGTGCACCTGCGTGCCGACGCGGAAGCTGTACCAGGGTTCCGCCAGGCCGACGGCCACTTCGATCGCGCAGACCCCCACCGCCTGCCGGCGCTCGCTGTCTTCCAACACGAACAAATAACACTGGTCACTTTGCGGAAGTTCGCCTTGCCAGGTTTTTAACGCCCGCTCAATGCGTGCCGACAGGGTATCTTCATTTTGCGGCAGCGACGTGAGACCGATACCGGATTTGCCGGCAAGCGTCAGCAAATCCGCCAAATCGCGGCGCTCTATAGGGCGAATAATCATCATAATGCGAACCTCTTCTGAATCAGGCTGCGCCGATAAAGGCGCAGCCCGCTGATTAGCTGCAAATGCGCGCCACGGCGCGCGCGAATCGCGCCAGCCCCTCTTTCACATCCTGCTCAGGGATGATCAGCGACGGCGTGAAACGCACCACGTCCGGGCCGGCGATCAGCGCGATAACGCCTTCTTCGTTGGCCAGTTGGGTGATCTGCTTCGCTTTGCCGGCATAGTCTTTCTTCAGTTGGCAGCCGATCAGCAAACCGCCGCCGCGAATCTCGGCGAAGATCGGATACTGACGGTTGATGTCGTTCAACCCGTCGATGAACCACTGGTGGCGCTGCTTGACGCCTTCCAGCACTTCCGGGGTATTGATGATGGAGAACACTTCCCCCGCCACCGCCGTCGCCAGCGGGTTGCCGCCGTAGGTGGTGCCGTGAGTGCCGACGCCCAGCGTTTTCGCCAGCGCATCGGTGGTCAGCATGGCGCCGATCGGGAAGCCGCCGCCCAGCGCTTTCGCGGTGGTCAGCACGTCCGGCACCACGCCGTACTGCATATAGGCATACAGATGGCCGGTGCGGCCGACGCCGGTCTGCACTTCGTCGAAGATCAGCAGCGCGTTATGGCGATCGCACAGTTCACGCAGCCCCTGCAGGAAACTGGCTTCCGCCGGCAGCACGCCACCTTCGCCCTGGATAGGCTCGACGATCACCGCGCAGGTGCGATCGTTGATAAGCTCGGCCGCTGCGGCCAGATCGTTATACGGCGTATGGGTGATGCCGCCCGGCAGCGGCGCAAAGTCCTGCGAATATTTTGGCTGGCCGCCGGCGGACACGGTAAACAGCGTACGGCCGTGGAACGCGTTGTTGAACGCCACAATCTGATCTTTACCGGCGCCGTGCTGGTCGTGCGCATGTTTGCGCGCCAGTTTCAGCGCCGCTTCGTTGGCTTCTGCGCCCGAGTTACAGAAAAACACCTTGTCGGCGAACGTGGCATCGATCAGTTTCTTGGCCAGGCGCAGCACCGGTTCGTTGGTATAGCCATTGCCCAGATGCCACAGTTTGCCCGCCTGCTCCACCAGCGCCGCCTTGACCGCCGGGTGCGCATGGCCCAACGCGTTAACCGCGATGCCGCCGGCGAAATCGATGTAAGACTTACCCTGTTGATCCCACACCTGCGATCCTTCACCCCGCACCAGAATAAAATCGGCAGGGGCATAAACCGGGACCATCCAGTCATCAAAAGACTGGCGGGTAACTGCGATTGGCTGTTCCATAGTGACCTCATAATCTCAGCAAAGGCTGAATTTTGACTGTAAGGACCGCGCAAGCCCGGCTAGGCCGCCACAATGCAAAAAAACCGCTGTTCAAAACCGACTTTCCCGGCGGAGAAAATGCTGTCTCTCACCGCTGATTAGAAACAAATCTGTTACATAAAATCGGTTTTTCACTATTTATGGCGCTTATCCGGTCCCTGAGCGGGGAGTAAATGTTAACGAGCAGTTAAAATACATGTCGTTTGATAAAGAGTGTAGAGCAGCTATCGTGCCAAAACGGGATTTTTGCCGGATTTTGCTATTTTTTACGTTAAAACAACGGCTTATAATGCATATTTATTCATTTTATATGCATTTGCAATGCATAATTTAAAAAATAAGGCCTAAAATCATCATTGCTCGCGAAATCCTATTCAATTGCGAAAAACTTCAGGATTTCTGATCGCGCTCGCAAAAATAATTTCATCCGATTTGCTCGCCATCACACTTTTTGCCCCAACCCGGTGCAGCGCTGCGCCAGGATCGGGCAATGCGGCGACGAAGCGCCTATTCCATCGGCAGCGCCCCGGAAAACGAACCGCGCCGATCGCCGCCGGCCGCGGCTCCCGCTTTATGCGCCAACGACTACACTGTGATTCTGACCGCACTTTTTCTTCTGCGCACAAGGAGTCACCATGCCCAAACGAACCGTCGATCTCAGCCGGCCTCTCCTCCAGCACGACATCCGCGCGTTTCTCGAGACGCTGAATGCCGCTGGCGGTAAACCTATGGAACAAATGAAGCCCAAAGAGGCGCGCAGAGTTTTGGAAGCGGCGCAGCGCAGCGTAGACGTGCCGCTGCGCGAGGTGGAGATCAGCGAGAAAACCATTCACGTAGAAGGCCAGGATATTCTGCTGCAGCTGGTGCGGCCGGCCAGGGTCAAGGAGACATTGCCGGTATTCATGTTCTTTCACGGCGGCGGCTGGGTGCTGGGCGATTTTCCCACCCATGAACGGCTGGTGCGCGATCTGGTTTACAGCTCCGGCGCGGCGGCGGTGTTCGTCAACTACCCCCGCTCACCGGAAGCGCACTATCCGCAGGCGATCAATCTGGCTTACGCCGCCACGGAATGGGTGGCCGAATATGGCGAAAAAATCAACGTTGACGGTTCACGGCTGGCGGTGGTCGGCAACAGCGTCGGCGGCAATATGGCGGCGGTGGTCAGCCTGATGGCCAAAGAGAAAGGCCTACCGGCATTGCGTTGCCAGATCCTGCTGTGGCCCGTTACGCACGCCCATTTTGATACCGATTCCTATCATCAGTTCGCCGAAGGCCATTTCCTGACCCGCAATATGATGAAGTGGTTTTGGGACAGCTATGCGCCCGATAAGGCGCAGCGCAAAGACATCTACGCCTCACCGCTCAACGCTACGCCGGAACAGCTGCGGGGCTTGCCGCCGGCGCTGGTGCAAACCGCCGAGCTGGACGTGCTGCGCGATGAGGGCGAAGCCTACGCGCGTCTGCTCGACGCCGCCGGCGTCGAGGTCACCTCTACCCGCTACAACGGGCTAATCCACGACTACGGCCTGTTGAACCCGCTCGCCCACGTCCCGGCGGTGCATTCGGCGATCCACCAGGCCGGGCGCGCGTTGAAACACTACCTGTCCTGACGCTAACCGACCAGGTGGCAAGCCACCTGATGACCGGGCGCCACGCTGCGCAGCTGCGGCGCCTGTTCGCGGCACTGCGCCGTGGCCAGCGGGCAGCGGGGATGGAAACGGCAGCCGCGCGGCGGGTTGGCGGGGTTCGGCGGCTCGCCGCCGGCCACCCACGCCGGCGCGCGTTGCGCATCCAACGTCGGCACCGCCGCCAACAAGGCCTGCGTGTAGGGATGCAGCGGTTGGCGGAACAGCGAATCGCGATCGGCGCTCTCAACGATCTGCCCCAGATACATCACCGCCACATCCTGGCACAGATGCTCCACCACGCCGAGATCGTGCGAGATAAACAGCAGCGTCACCCCCTGCCGCTCCTGTAAATCGGAAAACAGATTGATGATCTGCGCCTGAATCGACACGTCGAGCGCCGATATTGGCTCATCGGCGACGATAAATTCCGGTTGCAGGATCAACGCGCGCGCAATGCCGATACGCTGCCGCTGGCCGCCGGAAAACTCATGCGGAAACCGCCCGTAATGCTGTGAGGACAACCCGCAGATCGCCAGGGTATCGAGCACCCGTTCGCGCAGTTCCGCCTTGCTCGCCAGGCCGTGTTGCAACAGCGCTTCCCCAATGGCGTCGCCCACGCGCAGACGCGGATTCAGCGAGCTGTAAGGATCCTGAAACACCAGCTGCATTTTCGGCCGCAGGGCGCGCAACGCGTCCTTGCTCAGGCCGTCCAACGCCTGCCCTTTGAACAGCACCTCACCGGCGGTTTTGTCGTGCAGGCCGAGCAGCGTGCGGCCAACGGTGGTTTTGCCGCTGCCGGACTCGCCCACCAGCCCGAAAACGCGCCCCTTGCGGATGCTGAAGCTGACATCATCCACCGCCTTCAGTTGGCCGGTGGTGCGCCCGAACAGCCCGTCGCGCAGCGGAAAATATTTCTTTAACCCCTTTACCTCCACCAAAGGTTCAGTCGACATACGGATGCCCTCCGGCATTGAGAAAACAGGCGGACTGACGCTGACGGGAGCCGTACAGCGGCGGAATGCCGTCGCGGCAGCGAGCGGAGGCCTGCGCGCAGCGCTCGGCGAAAGCGCAATGCTCCGGCAGCCGCGCCAGATCCGGCACCTGACCGGGAATGGAGTACAAGCGGCGTCGCCGCTGCCCCGGCACCGGCCGCGAAGCGATCAGCCCCTGCGTATAGGGATGTCGCGGCTCGTCCAGCACTTCCCGGGTCGTTCCCTGCTCGACGACGCGCCCGGCGTACATCACCGCCAGCCGATCGGCCATCTGGGCGATCACCCCGAGATCGTGGGTGATCAAGATCATCGCCATGTTGTGTCGCCGGCTCTGCTCGCGCAGCAACGCCAGGATCTGCGCCTGCACCGTAACGTCGAGCGCCGTGGTCGGTTCGTCGGCGATCAGCAGCGCCGGCCAGCACCCGATCGCCATGGCGATCATCACGCGCTGCAGCATGCCGCCGGAAAGCTGATGCGGATAGCAGCGCATCAGCGCCTCCGCGCGCGCCAACCCCACTTCCGTCAAGAGTTGAATCGCCTGGCGCCAGGCCGCTTTCGGCGACAGGGTCAGGTGGCGAATCAGCGGCTCCACCAGCTGTTCGCCAAGGGTCAACACCGGATTCAGCGCGCTCATCGGCTCTTGAAAGATCATCGCCAGCCGGTTGCCGCGCAGATCCGCCATCTTGGATGCCCGCAGCGACAGCAGGTTTTGCCCTTCAAAGCGAATCTCACCGCCGTCTATCTGCGCCAGCGGCTGCGGCAACAGCCCCATCAGCGCCATGGCGGTCACGCTTTTGCCGCAGCCCGATTCGCCGACGATCCCCAGCGTTTGCCCGGCCTGCAGTTCAAGGCTGACCTGTTGCACCGCCCGCACCGGCCCCTGCTCGCCATGAAACGACACCGACAGCCGGTCGAACGCCACCAGCGGTTGACTCATCGTTTTACCCCGCTCATTTTCGGATCGAGCGCGTCCCGCAGGCCGTCGCCCAAGATATTGATCGCCACCACGGTGACGAAGATCGCCAGCCCCGGCGGCATCCACAGCCAGGGGCGGCGCTGAAAGTCGATCAGGCTATTGGCGGCGTCCATCATGTTGCCCCACGACGGCGTCGGCGGCACCACGCCCAGCCCAAGGTAGCTCAACGCCGACTCGCTGAGGATGGCATTGGCCACCGCCATGGTGGCGACCACCACCAAAATCGGCACGGTATTGGGCAACAGATGGCCGAAGAGGCGCCGCCGAGTGGAGAGCCCCAGCACTTCGGTGGCCAACATGAAATCCCGCTCGCGCAGCGACAGGATCTGGCCGCGCACCAGCCGCGCCAGCGACGGCCAGCCCAGCAGGCTCAGCATGATCATCACCATGTAGATACGGTAGTCCGGCGACACGTCGAGTTCGGTCAGCATCGCCCCCATGATGATCAGCAGCGGCAGGCCGGGAATGGTCATCAACAGATCGGCGAAGCGCATGATCAACCGATCCGCCACGCCCCCCAGATAACCGGCGAACGCCCCCAGCACATAACCCAGCGTCACCGACAGCAGCATCGACACCAGGCCGATGGTCAGCGATATTCGCCCCGCCAGCAGCAGCCGGGTGCAAATATCGCGGCCGAGAAAGTCGGTGCCCAACCAATGCGCGCCGCTCGGCGCCTGATTGATGTTCAGCACATCGCCGGCGTCGTCAGGCCACGGCGACAGCGACGGCCCAATCAGGCACAGCAGCGCCAACAGCACCAGCAGCGCCAGCGAGATCATCGCCGGTCGGTGGCGACGCAGACGGCGCCATGCCTGCGCGGCGGGCGGCGGAGACAGCTGCGCCAGCGCCGGCAACTGCGCCTGGCGCCAGCGGCGACGGCGCCCGAAAAACAGCGTTACCCACATCGTGTTACCTCAAGCGAATGTGTGGATCGGCGTAGGCGTACAGAATGTCCGCCAGCAGATTGCCGAGAATGGTCAACGCCGCCAGAAACAGCGTGAACCCCATCAATACCGGATAATCGCGCGCCGCCAGCGAATCGATATGGATATGCCCGGCGCCCGGCCAGTTGAAGATTTTTTCGGTGATCAGCGCGCCGGAGAACAATCCCGGCAGCTCGAACCCCAGCAGGGTGATGATCGGCAACAGCGCATTGCGCAGCGCGTGTTTGAGGATCACCGTTTTCTCCCTGAGCCCTTTGGCGCGCGCGGTGCGGATATAGTCCATGCGGATCACCTCCAGCATGCTGGCGCGAAAATAGCGCGTCAGGCTGCCGGCCTGCAGCATCACCAGCGCCAGCACCGGCAACAGCAGGTGCGCCGCCACCTCCAGCGCCCAGGCCAGCCCGCTCGCTTCGCTGCCGGTGCGCAACATGCCGCCCGCCGGCAACCAGTGCAGATCGACGGCGAACCATTTGATCAGCAACAGGCAAAGGAAAAACGTCGGAAACGACATGGCGGCGAACACCGCCACGGTGATCAGATGATCGAACAGCGAATAGGGTTTCATCGCCGAGATCACTCCCACCGCCAGCGCGATGCCCCAATACAGCACCATCGCCACCGCCGCCAGCAGGAACGAGTTCCAGATGTATTGGTTCAGCAGCGTGCTGACCGGGATCTGATACTGCAGCGAGAAGCCGAGATCGCCCTGCAACAGCCGGCCAAGCCAATGCAGGTAACGGCTGAACAAGGGCTGATCCAACCCATACAGCGTCCGCAGCTCGGCGGCGCGTTGCGCGGTCAGGTTGATATTGCCGTCGATAAAGTCGCCGGGCGCCAGGGCGAAGATGCAAAAAATCAGCAATGAAGCCAGCAACAGCATCGGGATAGTCTGCAACAAACGGCGCAGGATAAAATTTCTCATCGCGAATTCCATCGCCGCCGCCCGGAATGGCGCGGCGGCATCGGGGCGTTACGGCGCCGGTTTGACGTTCGGCAGGCTGCCGACCAGTCCGTTGTAGATATCCGGTTTAAAGCCGGTGACGCGCGCGCTGCTGGCGCTCAAGATTTCGCGGTTGCCGAGCAGGATCACCGGCGGATCGTCCGCCAGCACCTGATACAGCTGATGGTACAGCGGCTTACGCTGCGCGATATCCAGCGTGGCATTGGCTTTGGCGATCAGCGCGTCCACCTGCGGGTTGTGGTAGCCGGTCTCGCTCTCGCGGCTGATGAAGTCGCGTACGCCGTCGTGCGGATCGTTCAGCGTGCTGGTGCTGAGAGACGCCAGGTCGTAATTGCCCGCCTTGCGCTGCGCCAGCAGCGCGTTGAAATCCAATACCTGCGGTTTCAGCACCACGCCGAGCCGGCGGTAGTTATCCTTGGCGATCGGCACCAGCGCGTCGTTGATCAGCTTTTTGGTCACCAGTAGCGTCAGCTCCAGCTTTTTACCGTCTTTCTGCCGGATGCCGTCAGCGCCCACCTGCCAGCCTGCCTCGTCCAACAGCTTTTTGGCCTTATCGAGATCGTAAGCGTAAGGATTGATGCCGTTGGCGTCGTAAGCCCAGGAGATCGGCGAAATCGGCTGGTTGGCGACCTTGCCGTACCCTTGGTACACCACGGCGATCAGTTTTTGCCGATCGAGGCCGTAGATCAGCGCCTGACGCACCCGCTTGTCCTGCAGCGCCGGGCGTCTGAGGTTGAAATCAACCCGGCTGTAATCGCTCGAGCTGTAAAGGTTGATATTGGCGAAACCGAGCAGCTTGAGCTGTTCGATATCGTCCGGCTTGGCGGTAAAGGCGTCGTAGTCGGTCTCACCGGTCTGGAACAGCTGGAAGTTGGTGGCCGGGTTGGTGACGCGATAGATAAAGCGCGCCATCGGCGGCGGGCCGAGGTAGAAGTTCGGGTTGGCGTGGAAGCGGATTTCCTGCCCCGGCACGTACTTGTCGTAAATGTAGGGGCCGTTGCCGAGCGGCTTGCCGTTCAAGGCGCGCACGCCGTCGAGCTTGCCGCGCTGATAGTCTTTGCCGTAGTAAGCCCGCGACAATACCGGCCCGCCAATCAGTTGCAACGTGGTCGCGCCCGGTTGGGTGGTGACGATCTGAATGGTGCGATCGTCGATCACCTTCAGCCCGCTGATGCCGGCCGCGGTGCCGTTTTTATACTCGGCGCCGCCCTGAATGTGCGCTGGCGTGATATCGGTATCGCCGTCATAGGCGGGGTCATGCAGCAGCGTCAGGGTAAAGGCGATATCGTCGGCCTTCAGCGGCGAGCCGTCGCTGTAGACCAGATTCGGCCGCAGCTTGATGGTGTAGGTCAGATTATCGGGGCTGACCTGCCAGGACTCCGCCAGGCGCCCTTCCGGTTTGCCCTGGCTGTCCAGGCCGATCAGCCGGCTGAAGATTACGTCGGTCACGTTCTCGTCCCAGCCGTTGGTGAACAGATACGGGTTGAAAATCCCCTGCGGCTCCGAGATGCCCGCCACGACGGTATCTTTGCGCAGTTTGGCGGCGGCCGGCACCCGAGCGGCGTCGCTGGCCGGCGTAATGCCTTCGGCCAGCGTTTCCGCCTGCGCGGCGGTGCTCAATCCCAGCGCGCAGACCAACGCCAGCGGCGTCAGCCGATAGCGCAACAGTTTGTTTAGCTTATTTTTTATTCCACTCACCCACTGCCCCTCGTCTACCCGTTGATAAAAATGTGACAAAATTTATCGCAGAGTAATGGGCGGCTGGAGGGCTGTCTAACAACGAAACCGGCATTCCATTGCCGAAAAAAGCATTATGAATTTTTCTGGGGCGAAGCGGCGGGAAAAACGCGATTCAGCCGGCCGCCGCCAGCCCCCGGATAAGTTTAGCTAAGGTTTTTATCGCCTCTTCAAAGCGGTCATTCCATTCAAATGAGGCGTTGAGACGGAAGCAGTGGTTGAAATGGTCGCCGGTGGTGAACATGCGCCCCGGCGCGATGCTGATGCCCCGTGCGAGTGCGCGCCGGTACAGCTCCATCGACGACAGCGCCGGGTCGAGTTCCAGCCACAGGAAATACCCGCCGTCGGGCTGACTGACTTTCACCGTCGGCGGAAAATGGTGGGCGATCGCCTGACGCATTGCGCTTTGGCGCTGGGCCAGCAGGCGTCGCAGCCGCCGCAGATGGGTGTCGTAGCCGCCGTGCAGCAGATAATCCGCCAGCGCCATCTGGGTCGGCACGCTGGTGGAAACGGTGCTCATCAGCTGCAAACGCTGGATCTGTTGCGCATAACGCCCCGCCGCCACCCAGCCGACGCGAAAGCCCGGCGCCAGACATTTGGAAAATGACGAGCAGTGCAGGATCTGGCCGCCGCTGTCGAGCGCCTTCGCCGGCAACGGCCGTTCGGCGCTGAAGTACAGCTCGCCGTAGACATCGTCTTCGATCAGCGAGATCTGCCGTTCGCGCAGCAGCACCACCAGACGCTGCTTGTTGGCCTCCGGCAGGGTGGCGCCCTGCGGGTTCTGGAAGTGGGTCATCAGCCAGCAGGCTTTGATCGGATACTGCTCCACCGCCTGCTGCAACGCGTCCAGATCGATACCGTCCTGCGGATGCGTGGCGATCGCCACCGCCTTCAGCCGCAGCCGTTCCAGCGCCTGCAGCGCGCCGTAAAACGCCGGCGACTCGATCGCCACATAGTCGCCCGGTTGGGTCACCGCCTGCAGGCTGAGGCTGAGCGACTCCATCGCCCCGGCGGTGATGACGATCTCGTCCGGCGCGACCTGCATGCCGCTCAGCGCATAGCGTTGGGCAATGTGCCGCCGCAGCGCGTCGTTGCCCGGCGGCAGGTTGACCAGCGAACTGTGCGGCGTGAACTTGCGCGCTACGCTGCTCAGCGCCCGCGCCAGCTTCGGCTGGGCGAACAGCGTGGCGTCGGGAAACGCCGAACCGAAAGGCACGATGTCCGGATCCTTGCAGGCCTGCAGCACGTCGAAAATAAAGGCGTTGATGTCCACCTGCTCGCTCAGCAGCAGTTTCTCGCCGCGCGAAGGCTGCGGCAGCGGCTGCGGACGCGCCGCCACATAGTAGCCCGACTGCGGCCGGGCGACGATCCACCCCTGGCTCTCCAGCAGTTGATAAGACTGCACCACCGTCATCAGGCTCAATCCGGCGCGTTTGCCGCTCTCGCGCAGCGAAGGCAGCTTGTCGCCCGCCCGCCACACCCGGTTCTGGATCTGTTCTCTAATCTGCTGCGCAAGCTGCTCGTATCGGGTCATAACCATTAACTGTTATATGAAAAAGTAAAATAACTGTCACTATTATAGGCACTGTACTCCGTGCTTAACTTAACGCCAAGCATTTCACATAAAAATGACAGCTATACTCAAGAGGTTAATTTATGTTCAACCCTAGGAGGCGCCATGCTGGGTCTTGATGCACTGGAACTTGCCAGAATACAGTTCGCCTTCACCGTGTCTTTCCATATCATTTTCCCCGCCATCACCATCGGTTTAGCCAGCTATCTGGCGGTGCTGGAAGGATTATGGTTGAAAACGCACAATGAAGCCTATCGTGAGCTTTATCACTTCTGGTCAAAGATTTTCGCCGTTAACTTCGGCATGGGCGTGGTATCCGGGCTGGTGATGGCTTACCAGTTCGGCACCAACTGGAGCTTCTTCTCCGAGTTCGCCGGCAGCATTACCGGGCCGCTGCTGACTTATGAAGTGCTGACCGCCTTCTTCCTCGAAGCCGGTTTCCTCGGCGTGATGCTGTTCGGCTGGAACCGCGTCGGCCCCGGCCTGCACTTCTTCGCCACCTGCATGGTGGCGCTCGGCACTCTGATCTCCACCTTCTGGATCCTGGCCTCCAACAGCTGGATGCAGACCCCGCAAGGGCATGAAATCATCAATGGCCAGGTGGTGCCGGTTGACTGGCTGAAGGTCATCTTCAACCCGTCCTTCCCGTACCGCCTGCTGCATATGTCCACCGCCGCCTTCCTCTCCTCGGCGTTCTTCGTCGGCGCGTCCGCCGCCTGGCATCTGCTGCGCGGCCGCGACACGCCGGCAATGCGCAAGATGCTGTCGATGGCGATGTGGATGGCGCTGATCGTCGCGCCGGTGCAGGCGCTGATCGGCGATGCGCACGGCCTGAATACGCTGAAACATCAGCCGGCGAAGATCGCCGCCATCGAAGGCCACTGGGAAAACCCGCCGGGCGAAGCCACGCCGCTGATCCTGGTCGGTTGGCCGGACATGCAGCGTGAAGAGACCCGCTTCAAGCTGGAAGTGCCCTACCTCGGCAGCCTGATCCTGACGCACAGCCTGACCGAGCAGGTGCCGGCGCTCAAATCGTTCCCGCCGGAAGATCGCCCCAACTCCACCGTGGTGTTCTGGTCGTTCCGCATCATGGTCGGGCTGGGCATGCTGATGATCCTGGCCGGGGTGTGGAGCCTGTGGCTGCGCTGGCGCGGCGGGCTGTATCAGTCGCGTCCGTTCCTGTATTTCATCCTGTGGATGGGCCCTTCCGGGCTGCTGGCGCTGCTGGCGGGCTGGTTCACCACCGAGATAGGCCGCCAGCCGTGGGTGGTGTACGGCCTGCTGCGCACCAAGGATGCGGTGTCCGCGCACGGCGATCTGCACATGAGCATCAGCTTGCTGGCGTTCATCATCGTCTACTGCTCGGTGTTCGGCGTGGGCTACTCCTACATGATGCGCCTGATCCGCAAAGGGCCGCAGCCGCATGAACACCAAGAAGACAATACCGAGGGCCGCCCGGCGCGTCCGCTGTCCGCGGTCAACGACACTCTGGACGACAGGAGCTGAACATGGGTATCGATCTTCCGCTGATTTGGTTTGTCATCATCGTGTTCAGCACCATGATGTACGTGGTGATGGACGGTTTCGATTTGGGCATCGGCATTCTGTTTCCGTGGGTGAAGGCGAGCGGCGACCGCGATCTGATGATGAACACCGTCGCCCCGGTGTGGGACGGCAATGAGACCTGGCTGGTGCTGGGCGGCGCGGCGCTGTTCGGCGCCTTCCCGCTGGCCTACTCGGTGATCCTCGACGCGCTGGCGATCCCGCTGACGCTGATGCTGATCGGGCTGATTTTCCGCGGCGTGGCCTTCGAGTTTCGCTTCAAGGCGACGCCGGAGAAGCGCCATATCTGGGATAAAGCGTTCATCTGGGGCTCTCTCTTCGCCACCTTCAGCCAGGGTGTGGTGGTGGGCGCCGTGATCAACGGCTTCCCGGTAGAAGGCCGCACCTACGCCGGCGGCGCACTGGACTGGCTGACGCCGTTCGCGCTGTTCTGCGGGCTGGGGCTGGTGGTGACCTACGCCCTGCTCGGCTGTACCTGGCTGGTGATGAAAACCGCCGGTGACCTGCAGGCGCGCATGTATCACCTGGCGACGCCGCTGCTGGCGATCCTGCTGCTGGTGCTGGCTGCGGTCAGCATCTGGACGCCGATCGCGCATCCCGAAATCGCCGCGCGCTGGTTTACGCTGCCTAACCTGTTCTGGCTGCTGCCGGTACCGCTGCTAGTGCTGCTCAGCGCCTGGGGAATTCAACGCGGAGTGAAACGCGGCGCGCACTACTCGCCGTTTATGCTGACGCTGCTGCTGGTGTTCCTCGGCCTGAGCGGGCTTGGCATCAGCATCTGGCCGCACCTGATCCCGCCGGCCATCAGCCTATGGGACGCCGCAGCACCACCGCAGAGCCTCGGCTTTATGCTGGTGGGCGCGCTGTTCATCATCCCAATCATTCTGGTCTACACCTTCTGGAGCTACTACGTGTTCCGCGGCAAGATCAGCCATGAACACGGCTATCACTGAGGAAGGAGGACGCTATGCAAGATAAAACGGCAGCCGCCGCTCCGGCGCCCTGGTGGAAACGCATCGGTTGGCTGGTGATCATCTGGAGCGCCAGCGTGCTGGGGCTGTTCGTGGTTGCCTCGCTGTTCCGCCTGCTGATGACTGCGGCGGGCATGAAGTCGCATTGACGCGGCGCCTTATCTGGACGCGCTGTTGGGAAAGTAAAAAGAGACCACCAGCGTGACCAGCGGCAAGGCGCCGATCTTCACCAGCTCAAACACCTGATTCAGCGCTTCGTTTTTCTCCCAATACGCGTGGGCGGCGAATACGCCCACGCTGACCGCGAATATCCCGCACAGCACCTGGCGTGCCAGGCGCAGCCGCTCCATTTCGTCGAAGACCAAGACCTGCTCCAGATAAACCTGGCTGGCCTCATCGCGCAGATTACGGCTTTCGATGTTCATGGGAAGATCTCCACGACCCGCCCCACCGCTTCAAGCTGTTCACCCTTCTCCCGTACAATGCCAAGAGAAGTACCATCCTGTTTCATCCAGTACTTATCGGCAAGGGTAATCAGTGCAAACGCCATTTTGATTACCTCGGTTTTTTCCATCCCGTGACGCCGGGCGATATCGTTCAGATCATCATCAATTTTGTTCGATAACCGAATCGGCAAGCTGCGCATAGTCCACCTCCTGTGGCCGTTGATTCACAGAGGGAAAGTCTACTGGAAGGGCAAATATCGTTCAATTAGTGAACTGCGTAACGCCTCGCACAATTCGCATGCAACGCTAGTGCGGCTTGCGGCCCATCGCGCTGAGGAAGCGTTGCTGCAGACGCAACAGCTCCTCCAGCTCCAGCAGGCGGTAGTCGATGTCGAAGCGCGGCGCCACCTCGCCGATGATGCGGCTGAGCGCCGGGTAATGGCGGTGGCTCCAGTGCGGAAACAGATGATGCGTCAAATGCAGATTCGCCCCGCCCAGCCAATAACCCAGCCAGCGCGGCCGAGTCTGCCAGTCGAACGTGGTGGCGAACACATGGTGATACCAACCGTGCGGCATCGCGCCCTGCGCCGGCGCCTGATAAAAGTTGGCCTTGGCCCAGTGGGTGCCGATGATCAACATCACGAACAGCAATGAAGAAAGCATCTGGCTCAGCAAATAGACCAGCAGAATTTGCCCGATGCCGATAGCCGGCGGCAACAGCCAACATGGGATCGCCAGCGCCAGCAGCAGGTGCGCCGCCTTCCCCGCCAGAAACCCGCTCCAGCCGCGTACGCCCTGCTGCGCCATGCGCGCTGCCACGCGGGTGCGGCCCGCCCTGTCCAACCAATCGAACAGCCAGATGTAGTACGGAAAAGTCAGCGCCGCCACCAACGGCCAATAGTAACGCTGCGCGCGCATAAAGGGCCGCCAGCGCTGGAACGGCGTTTGCCGCAGCACGCCGTTGGCGTCGATATCGGGATCGTAATGTTCGATGTTGTTATGGGCATGGTGGAACAACACATGCCGCACGCGCCAACAGTCGGGATCCAGCCCCAGCGGCACGCTCACCAGTGCGTTCAGCCAGCGGTTGGCCCAGGGGCGGCGGAAAAACGCGTTGTGCGAGGCGTCGTGCACCACGTTCACCGTCAGGAACATGCCGATAAAGATAAAACCGAAGTAGCAGGCGAAAAACGCCCAGCCGTTATGCTGCTGCAGGCTCAGCCCGTAACACAGGCCGCACAGCGCCAGCAGCAGCGCGACCTTCGCCAGCATGCCGCCGTCGGCGAAACGGTGATCGCCGTGGGCCGCCAGATAATGCTGTGCAGCCTGCATCAGCGCGCGGTGCAACCCATTGTCGTCGCGCCGATAGGCTAACGGACGCAGCGGTTTCATGGCTGTCCCATCCGGCGTAAGAAGCGCTGTTGTTGCGCCAGCAGTTCACGATAGCCAATGCAGCGGTACGCCATGCCGTGCCGCTGCGCGACCTCCGCCACCGCGGCAGCCAGGGCCGGATAGTGGCGATGATTCCAGCCGGGAAACAGGTGATGGGTCAGGTGATAGTTTAGCCCGCCGGTCAGATGCTCCAGCCAGCGCGGTTCGGGCTGCCAGTCGCAGGCGGTGGCGAAATTGTGCCGATACCAGCCTTGCGGCATGCTGTCGCCCGTCGGCGCCGGGTAAAACTCGGCCTGCGCCCAATGGGTGCCCAGCAGCAAGAACACCACCAGCAGCGAGGCGCACATCTGGCTGAGCGCGTAAGCCAGCAACACCCAGCCCCAGCCGATGCCGTGCAAGTGGCCCACGACCAGCGGCGCCACCAGCACCAGCGCCAGATGCGCGAGCTTGCACAGCACGAACAGCGCCCAACCGCCGCGCCCCGCCAGCACGCGTTTTTCCCGCAGCGGCGTTTTATCGAGCCGATCGGACCAATCGAAAACCCAGGCGATATAGGGCAGCGAGAGCGCGGCGATCAGCGGCCAGTACAGATGCTGATAGCGCATATGGGGCCGCCAGCGCTGGAACGGTGTCTGGCGGAAAAAGCCGTTCTCTTCGGTATCCAGATCGTAATGTTCGACGTTGGCGTAAACATGGTGGTAATCCACATGTCGCGTGCGCCAGTAGTCCGGATCGACGCCCAGCGGCAGCGTCACCAACCGCCCCACCAGCCGATTGGCCCAGGGCGCACGCAGGAAAGCGTTATGCGAAGCATCGTGGTTGACGTTGACATTGAGCAGCATGCCCATGGTCACGAACAGGAAATAGCAGAGGAAAAACGCCCAGGGCTGATGCTGCAGCAGGCTCAGCGCGTAAAACCCGACGCACAACGCCAGCAACAGCGCGGCCTTGGCCAATCGCGCGGCATCGGCATAGCGATGATCGCCCGCCAGACAGGCGTGGGCCGCGCGCTTAAGATCGCGGTGGAAGGCCTGTTCGCCATCGGCGGGAAAACGCAGCGGCGGCAATGATTCAGCCATGCGGTTCCTCCACGGCGGCCGGTGCGGCTACTCTTCCCCAGCCCAACGCGACGCACAGGGCATGCAACGCCACGGCGGCCATGGCGATATGCCAATAGCGCTGCGGCCAACCGAGATAGCCGATAAACAGCAGCGGCATGCCTAGCGCGATCAGCAGCCAGACGGCGCTCGCCCACCGCCGCCCTTCCGTCATGCCGCCCAGCGCCACCGATCCCAACGCCAGCAGCGCCAACAGCGCCATTTGCGGCCAGCTGATGTCGCTATAGCCGTAACCGTATTGGTAGACGTAACCGACCACCAGCGAGAACAACAGCATGGCGCCGCTGAAAACGCTGAACGCCGAACGGCGGTCGCGTGGCCGGCACGGCGCCGGGCGCCATGCCAGGCGCAAATAGCGCAGGAACGGCAGATTGCTCGCCCAGAATGGGTTGGCGGACGGCCTGTCGCCGCCGACGCCATAGCTGAACGGCGTGCTCGGCAATGCCGGGCAAAAGGTGCCGAACAGCTTGTCCCAGAAGATAAAGCTGCCGCCGAAGTTCTTATTGGAATACGCCATGTCCTTGACGTGATGCACCCGGTGATGCGCCGGCGTGACCAGGATTTTTTCCAGCACGCCGAGCTTCGGCGTCAGCGCATTGTGGTTAAACAGCTGAATGCTGTAATGAAAAATAGAGACCGCAACGAACACCGACAGCGGCACCCCCGCCAGCGCCAGCAGCAAAAAGAACGGGATCGACGTCAGCGACGAATACCAGGAGTTGCGCACCCCCAGCGACAGATTAAAGTGCTCGCCCTGATGGTGCACCACGTGCACCGCCCACAGCAGGCGGAAACGATGGTGCAGACGGTGCAGCCAGTAGAAACCGAAGTCCCACGCCAGCAGGGCGAACAGCCACATCAGCAGCGGCGGCCAGGCATCCAGCAGCCCCAGGCTGAAATGCGCGGCCACGTAGCCGTAGCAGGTGATCTCCAACCCGCGGAACAGCCACAGCATGATATGGCCGGAATTCAGGTTGAACACCAGATCGTGCCAGTTGACCGGCTCGCGACGCCCCCACTGCAGCGCCACCGCCTCGGCCACCACGATGAACAGCATGAACACTATCGGCAATGCCAGATCGCTCATCCTATTTCTCCTTTAACGACGCGCCTGCGCAGGGTTTTCATGCGCAGGGCCAACCAGCCGGCGAACAGCGCCAGCAGCGCGCCGCCGGCCAAATCGACAAACAAATGCCGACGCAGTTGCAGAATCGAGAACGCGATCGCCACGCCCCACAGCATCCACAGCGCCGTGCGCACTTTGCGCTCGCCGTCGCTCAGCGCCCACACCGCCAGCACCGTCAGCGCCATATGCAACGAAGGCAGGCAGTTTTGCGGCGAGTCCACCCGGGTTAACGCCGCCAGCAGTTGCACGCTGATCCCGACGCCATCGTTCTGCGGATAGGCCATGGTGGTCGGCCACAGCAGATAAACCGCCCCGGCGCCCAGCGCGGTCAGCTGCATCGCCAGCGTCAGCCATTTGATCCGCGGCAGCGGCGCCAGCAGATAGCCCGCCGGGACGATGAGGAAGAACGACAGATAGAGCCAGATGGCCGTGGGGCTGAACGGGATCGCCCGATCAAGCGCCGACGGCGGCAACAGGGTTCCCGCACCCTGCAGGCGATCTGTCAGGCTATACACCACGCCGACCGTGCCCCATCCCAGCAGCATGTGCCATAGCCTGAACAGTGCGCTTTTCATGCCTCCTCCGCCCGGCGCACGATGCGCCGCCGCTTGCGATCGAACTGCGGCAGCACCGCTTGCGCCGTCAACCGCCATTCGAGGCGATCGGTGGCGATGCCCTGACGAGCGAACAGCGCCATCAGCTGCGCCTGACAGTGCGCCAACGCCGCCGGGCTGCAATCGGCAATCAGCTCCAACCGCCGTTCGCCATGCTGGATCAGGCGGTAATCGCTGGTCAGCGGTAACGCATTGGCGATCGTTCGGCTGCAGGCATCGGCGAACACCGCCTGCGGTTGCCGCTGCGCATCGGGCAGCATCAGCTGATCGTCGCGCCGCCCCTCGATACGGGCGATCGCCCGCGTCGGTTGCCCGCATGGGCAGGGTTCCTTGCGCAGCACCAATACATCGTCCAGCCGATAACGCACGATGGGCTGCGTACTGCGGGTAAAGTCGGTGATCAGCGGCGTGAAGCGCAGTTCGTCGATCCACTGCGGCTCGATATGCAAAAACTCCTCGTTCAGGTGCAAGGTGCCGTGCGCGCAGGTGGCGGCGAGGAACCCCTCGGTAGCCTGATACACTTCGCCGACCGCCGGAAACACCTGCTGCAGCAGGCGGCGATCCTGTTCTTCAAGCACCTCGGCGACCGAGATCACTTTTTTGACCGACAGCGTCACCTGCCCGGCCAGCACCGCCAACGCCAATGCGCGCAGCACCTGCGCCGGGGCCACGATGATGCTGGGCGCCTGCCGTTCCAATGCCGGCAAGTGGCCGCTGAACGGCGCGAGCAAATCGTAAAACGCCAGGCTCAGCCAGCGGTTGTTCACGCTGTGATAGAGATTATTGTCCGCGCGCAGAAACAGCGCGACGCGCTCGCCCGCCGACAGCCCGTCCGGCAGCATTTTCGCCAACATGCCGCCGGCCCACACCTGCTGTTCCCGCGGGCTGACGACAAACACGCCGCGCTGCCCGGAAGTGCCGGACGACAATCCGACGCTGTAGCGCCCGATCTTCGGCGTGAAATCGCGATCCGCCTCGCTGCGCTGCGCGCAGGCCAGCACCGCATCGCGCCGCAGCCCGGCGGTGTTCATGCGGTCGAACTGCGCCATCATCAGCGCCTTGTCCATCGGCGGCCATTCGGCGAACGGCCGGCGGCTGAAGCCTTGAAAATAGGGACTCTTGCTCAGCACCCGGCGGGCAAACCCCTCAAGCTGTCGGGCCTGATGCGCCTCCAGCGCCGCACGATCGCCAAAGCGCAGGCGCCGGGCGCGGAAATAGTGCCAAAGGGTCATGAAGGGGATCACAGGTCCCCCTCGTGGCACAGCAAAATGTTGACCTGGCCGCCCGCCCACAGCTGGTTGAGCCGCTCCAGGGTGCGGGTGTAAGCCGCCGCGTCGTCCATCACCAGATTGGCCAGGCGCGAAGGCCCGCGCAGCGTCTGGTAACTCTGCGGCGACCAGGCGGCGTCGCTGGCCAGCAGTGTCCAGCCGGCGTCGGTGAGAATAAAGGCGCCGATATGGCCGGCCGCATGCCCCGGCAACGGCACCAGCACGATCTGCCCTTCACTGCCCGGCAGCGCGTAACCGCGATCGAACGGCGCCAACAGCGCGGGCAACGCCACCGAGGGAAAAGACTCCATAAACTGCAGACGGCTCTCGAAATCCGCCGGGATCAGGCCGGGAATAAAGGCGCGCTTCAGCGCCGCGAAACCGCGCAGCCCACGGGTTTGCTGCCAGCCCTCGCCGGAGCAAATAAAGTCGAGTTGGCTGAAATCCTGCAGCCCGGCGATGTGATCGGCGTGAAAATGCGAGACGATCAGCGCCTGAATATCCCCCTCGGCATAACCGGCTTCGCGCAGCTGATGCGCCAACGACTCGGCCGGATCGAAATAGACCGGCGTCATGCGGCGGTAAAGGCTGAACAGCCCCGACTGCGTGTGCTGCTGAAAATAACGCGCGTAGCCGGTATCCCACAGCCAGCGGCGCTCCCCCACCTCCAGCAAATAGGCGCGCGCCGGGAATTTGCACACCCGGAATCCGGCGCCGCGCAGCGCCATGCAGCCGATATGCGTGCAATAGCCCACTTCAAACACGGTGACCTTAGCCATGCTGTCCGCCTCCTTGCCGCCGCAGCCACTCGCCGGTCAGACGAATGCCCTCTTCCATCGAATAACGCGGCCGGTAACCCAGCTCTTCGATCGCACGGGTCTGGCTCAGCGTCATGTCAAAATGCACCGCCGCCACGCTGTAGCGCGTCAACAGCGGTTCCTTGCCGCTCAGCGTCGCCCACAGCTCCATGCCGCCGGCCAGCGTATGCAGCAGCGGATAGGACACGGCCTGCAGCCGGTAACTCAGCCCCAGTTCCTGACGCAGCAACGCATCCAGCATCTCCGCCAGCCGCTGCGGTTGGTGGTTGGTGATGTTGTACACGGCGCCGGACGGCAATCCGCGCTGCCGGCTGGCCAGATCCATCGCGTGCACCACGTTGGGGGCGAAGGTCAGATCCAGCAGCGCTTGTCCGCCGCCGGGCAATCGCAATACCCCGCGGTCGCGTTCGAGCTGCTGCAACAGCCGCGGCACGATCACCCGATCGTGCGGGCCAAACAGGCCGCGCGGCCGCAGCATAATATAGGTGGTTTGCGGATAGATCTTCGCCTGCGCCAACAGGCGCTGCTCGGCCGCATACTTGCTGGCGGCATAGTGATTGGCGAAGCGCCGGGCGCGGTAACCCTCGTCAAGATCGTAATGCGGCTGAAAATCGAAGTAGATTGCCGGCGTGGAGATATGCACGAAGCGCCGCACGCCGCAGCGCCCGGCCGCCTCCGCCAGCTTATCCGTCGCCGCGGCGTTGATGCGGTGAAACTCCGCTTTGCCGCCCCAGGGCGAAGACTTGGCCGCGCAGTGCCAGACCCACTCGCAGTCGGTCACCAGCTCCCGACACTGCTGCGGCGTGGCCTGCGCCAGATCGAGCGCGCAAAACTCGGCGCCCAGCTGACGCAGCGTTGCGCCGGCCCGTTCATCGCGGCCGGTAGCGCGCACCTGATGTCCGGCCTCCAGCAACCACTGCGCCGCGTTGCGTCCCAGCCCGCTGGTCGCCCCGGTGACCAGCACCCTCATGGCAGCAACACCATGCCGGCCAGCGCCAGCCCGGCGGCGGTGCCGATCAGCATCACCGGCTGACCGGGATTGAAGCGCCCGGTGGTCACGGCGGCATGCAGCGCCGTCGGGATAGACGCCGCCACCTGATTGCCATGATGGCGGTAGATATCGACCAGCGCCTCGCTGGAGACGTGCAGCCGTTTGCGCATATGTTCGAGCGACAGATGGCTGGCCTGATGCGGCACCACGGTGGCGATCTGCGCCAGGGTCAGGCCGCTGGCGCTCAACAGCCGATCGAGGTAACCCTCAATCAGCGCCGACGCCTGGCGGAACAGCGGCTTGCCCTGCATATGAAACAGGAAGTCTTGCTCACACATGCCGGCGCGCGGGTTGCGACGCGTGCCGCCGGCCCGGATCTCGCACAGTTCGCTGCCGGTGGGGTAGGTTTCCACCAGGCTGGCGAGGATGCCGCTGGCGCCGTCGCCGCGCTCCACAATGGCGCAGGCCGCGCCGTCGCCGAAGATCAGCGACGACTCTTCGTGCTGCCAGTCGATGCCGCGTGAAGCGAGATCCGCCGAGATGATGGCGATGCGTCGATACGTCCCGGCGTTCAGCAGCCCTGCCGCCACCTGCAGCGCAGAGATAAAGCTGACGCAGCTGCTGTTGATGTCGAAGCCCGGCGTGCCCGGCGCCAGCCCCGCCACCTTGAGAATGTGCGCGGCGGTGCACGGCAGCGCCTGCACCGAAATCGCCGAGGCAGAGATCAGCAGATCGATCGAGTCCGCCGAAATGGCGCGGCGAGCCAGCGCATCTTGCAGCGCGGCAGCGGCGAGTTCGGCCTGGCTGGCATCGTCGGCGGCGTGATAGCGGTAAACGATGCCCGAGCGTTTTTCAACGTAGCCGGCCGGTTTCCCCAGCCGAGCGTCGAGCGCAGAGGACGCCACGCGGTTAGGCGGCAACGCGGCCCCGGTGGCGATGATTTTCAGAGGCAGCAGCTCGGGTGAGCGTAATTGTGTGGTCATTATTGTTATTGATTAACCTGACTATCCATAAAGCGATTCTCCCGTACGGCGCGAAAGCCACACGGATCATCCCCGGTTTTTATGTCCCAAAATGCCTTTCATCAAGGCGGTATCTCTTGTTATCGGCTACCACAGGCCGACGTCCGTCGGCGGAAGCATAAACGTAACATAACTGAGATAGTGAGTTTACGACAAGGCGACGAGAATGGGCAGACGGCGGGAGAATTATCGGAATAGCGCCGCCGCTGGCGATCGGCGGCGGCGGGGTCAGGCTCAGCGGCGGTTGCGCACCAGCTGGTAACGGCGGGTCAGGTACTCTACCGGCGCACTCCAGATATGCACCAGGCGGCAGAACGGGAACAGCACGAACAGCGTCATGCCCAGCACCATATGCAGCTTGAAGATCAGCGCCACGCCTTCCAGGTGCGCAGAAGCGCCGGCGTGGAAGGTTACGACCGCCTGCGCCCAGGCCACCAGCTTCATCATTTCACTGCCGTCCATATGCTGGGCGGAGAACGGAATGGTCAGCAACCCCAGGCACACCTGCACCACCAGCAATGTCAGGATCAGGATGTCGGCGACGCTGCTGGTGGCGCGCACCCGCGGGTTGGTCAACCGGCGCTTCAGCAGCAGCGCGCCGCCGATCAGCGTCATCAGGCCGCAGGCGCCGCCGGCGATCATCGCCAGCTTCTGCTTCACGTCGATCGGCAGGAAGGCCTCATACATCCAGTGCGGCGTCAGCATGCCGAGGAAGTGGCCCGCGAAGATGCCGATAATGCCGATGTGGAACAGGTTGGACGCCAGCCGCATGCCCTTTTTATCCAGCATCTGGCTGGAGCCGGCACGCCAGCTGTACTGCCCGTAGTCGTAGCGCAGCCAGCTGCCGATCAGGAACACCGCGCCGGCCAGATAAGGGTAGATGTCGAAGAAGAACTGATTCAAAAATTGCATAATTAGCGTCCTTTGGTTCCGGTTAACGCATCCGTCAGGTCCAGATACTGTGGCGCCACCGCGCCGGCGAATCGCCGCTGGTGCGCCGTCTGCTGGGCGGAGGCGCAGCCCTGCTCGCCGAGAAATTTGACCTGCTCCTCTTCCCATACCGCATCCAGCGCCTGCGGCGTATCGTCGCGCGCCTCTTGCGCCACCTGCGTCTTCAGCGCCTGCGCCTGCGCATCGCTGCCGGACAGCGCCAACAGCAGATCGAACAGCACCGCGTACGGGCTTTCGCGCTGCTGCAAGCGCGCGCCCAGCAGCGCCAGGATCGGCGCAATGTCCTGCAGCCCTTCCCGCGCCTGTGCCGCGCTGCGGCTGGCCAAATACTCCAGGTACAGCGGCAGGAAATCAGGCAGCTCGCGGCTGTCGATCTCCAGCCCGGCGGCGCGGTACTGCGCCATCAGGTCAACCATCGCCTGGCCGCGATCGCGCGACTCACCGTGCACGTGCTCAAACAGCAGCAGCGAGGTGGCGCGGCCGCGATCGAACAGCTCGCAATAGTCGGCCTGCGCGTCCAGCAACGGGCGCGCGCACAGGCGGCGGATAAACAGAATCAGCAGCGCGCTGTGGTGCAGATCCAGCTCGCTGGCCGGTTCCAGCGCTTCAATCAGCGCCTGCTGATGGTCAAACAGCGCCTGCTCCGGGTAATCCAGCAGGCGGGCGATCACTTTCAGGCTGATCATGAGGCATCCTCCGGCCGCGCGGTTTTCGCGGTCACGTCGATGGCGTCGATACGACGGCTGTTGAACAGATTGAACTTGCCGTCGCTGCCGTGGCAGCCGTCGCCGAAGCTGAAACCGCAGCCTTTGCTTTCGGGGAAGGCTTCGCGCGCCAGCTCGCGGTGGCTCGACGGCACCACGAAGCGATCTTCATAGTTGGCGATCGCCAGGTAGCGATACATCTCCTGCGCCTGCGCTTCGCTCAGACCGACCTGCTCCAGCGCGCTGATGTCCACCACGCCGTCGACGGTTTCCGCCCGTTTGTAGTGGCGCATCGCCAGCATGCGTTTCAGCGCCAGCAGCACCGGCTCGGTATCGCCGGCGGTCAGCAGGTTCGCCAGATACTGCACCGGAATGCGCAGGCTCTCGACGTCCGGCAATACGCCACTGTGCGCCAGCTCGCCGGCGTCGGCGGCCGACTGAATCGGCGACAACGGCGGCACGTACCACACCATCGGCAGCGTGCGGTATTCCGGATGCAGCGGCAGCGCCAGCTTCCAGTCCATCGCCATTTTGTACACCGGCGACTGCTGAGCGGCTTCAATGACGCCCTGCGGCACGCCGTCCGCCAGCGCCTGAGCAATCACCTTCGGGTCATGCGGATCGAGGAAGATATCGAGCTGGCTCTGGTACAGATCCTTGTCGTTTTCCACCGCCGCCGCCTGCTCGATGCGATCGGCGTCGTACAGCAGCACGCCGAGGTAGCGGATGCGGCCGACGCAGGTTTCCGAACAGACCGTCGGCTGCCCGGCTTCGATGCGCGGGTAGCAGAAGATGCACTTCTCGGACTTGCCGCTCTTCCAGTTGAAGTAGATTTTCTTGTACGGGCAGCCGGTCAGACACATGCGCCAACCGCGACACTTGTCCTGATCGATCAGCACGATGCCGTCTTCGCCGCGCTTGTAGATCGCCCCGCTCGGGCAGGTGGCGACGCAGGCCGGGTTGAGGCAGTGCTCGCACAGGCGCGGCAAATACATCATGAAGGTGTTTTCGAACTGGCCGTACATCGCCTTCTGCAGGTTGTCGAAGTTCTTGTCCTGCGAACGTTTTTCGAACTCCCCGCCGAGGATCTCCTCCCAGTTCGGGCCGTTTTCGATCTTGTTCATGCGCTGGCCGGTGATCAGCGAGCGCGGGCGAGCCACCGGCTGGTGCTTGCCCTGTTTGGCGGTATGCAGGTGCTGGTAGTCGTAATCGAACGGCTCGTAGTAGTCGTCCAGCGCCGGCACGTCCGGGTTGGCGAAGATTTTCGCCAGCACGCCGACGCGGTTGCCCATGCGCGGTTCCAGCTTGCCGTTGATTTTACGTATCCAGCCGCCCTTCCATTTTTCCTGATCTTCCCAGGCGTGCGGATACCCGACGCCGGGCTTGCTTTCCACGTTATTGAACCATGCGTATTCCATACCTTCACGGCTGGTCCAGACGTTTTTGCAGGTGACCGAACAGGTGTGGCAACCGATGCACTTGTCCAGATTCAGCACCATGCCGACTTGCGAACGAATTTTCATTTGCTGTTCTCCTGCTGACTGCCCTGCGCGTAGTCGTTGCCTTCGTCGTCCAACCAATCAATGCGGTTCATCTTGCGCACCACCACGAATTCGTCGCGGTTGGAGCCGACGGTGCCGTAGTAGTTGAAGCCGTAGGCCAGCTGCGCATAGCCGCCGATCATGTGGGTCGGCTTCGGACAGGCGCGGGTCACCGAGTTGTGGATGCCGCCGCGTTGGCGGGTGATCTCCGAGCCCGGCAGGTTCACGATGCGCTCCTGCGCGTGGTACATCATGGTCATGCCGGCCGGGATACGCTGGCTGACCACCGCGCGCGCCGTCAGCGCGCCGTTGGCGTTGAAGGCCTCGATCCAGTCGTTGTCCGCGATGCCCAGATCTTTGGCATCGTCTTCGCTCAGCCAAACGATCGGGCCGCCGCGCGACAGCGTCAGCATCAGCAGGTTGTCGCTGTAGGTGGAGTGAATGCCCCACTTCTGGTGCGGCGTCAGGAAGTTCAGCGCCTTCTCCTTGTTGCCGTTCGGTTTGCTGTTGAGCAGCGGCTGCGCGGCGCGGGTGTCGATCGGCGGCCTATACGCCAGCAGGCTTTCGCCGAAGGCGCGCATCCACTCGTGATCCTGATACAGCTGCTGACGGCCGCTGAGGGTGCGCCACGGGATCAGCTCGTGCACGTTGGTGTAGCAGGCGTTATAGGAGACGTGCTCGTCTTCCAGGCCGGACCAGGTTGGGCTGGAGATGATTTTGCGCGGCTGCGCCTGAATGTCGCGGAAGCGAATTTTCTCGTCTTCCTTGTTCAGCGCCAGATGCCGGTGATCGCGGCCGGTGACGTTGCTCAGCGCTTCCCAGGCTTTCACCGCCACCTGGCCGTTGGTTTCCGGCGCCAGCGACAGGATCACTTCCGCCGCGTCTATCGCGCTCTCGATCTTCGGCCGCCCCGCCGCCGGGCCGTCGGCCTTGACGTAGTTAAGCTGCTTGAGGAAATCGACCTCGGTCTGGGTGTTCCAGCTGATGCCCTTGCCGCCGTTGCCCAGTTTGTCCATCAACGGCCCCAAGGAGGTAAAACGCTCGTAGGTGGCCGGATAATCGCGCTCCACCGCGATGATGTGCGGCGCGGTTTTGCCGGGGATCAGTTCGCACTCGCCTTTCTTCCAATCCTGCACGCCGTAAGGCTGCGCCAGCTCGGCGGCGGAGTCGTGCTGAATAGGCAAGGTCACCACGTCGGTTTCCTGGCCCAGATGGCCGACGCACACCTCGGAGAAGGCTTTGGCGATGCCCTTGTAGATTTCCCAGTCGCTCTTCGAATCCCAGGCCGGATCGACCGCCGCCGACAGCGGATGAATGAACGGATGCATGTCGGAGGTGTTCATGTCGTCTTTTTCGTACCAGGTGGCGGTCGGCAGCACCACGTCGGAATACAGGCAGGTGCTCGACATGCGGAAATCGAGCGTCACCACCAGATCCAGTTTGCCTTCGCCGCCCTGCTCGCGCCATTCCACTTCCTGCGGCTTCACGCCGCCCTGCTGGCCGAGATCTTTCCCCTGGATACCATTCTCGGTGCCCAACAGGTATTTGAGCATGTATTCATGGCCCTTGCCGGAAGAACCCAGCAGGTTGGAGCGCCAGACGAACAGGTTGCGCGGGAAATTCTGCGGATTGTCCGGCTGCTCGGCGGCAAAGCCCAGCGCGCCGCTCTTCAGGCTGTCGACGGTGAACTCGACCGGCGATTGGCCGGCGGCGCGGGCCTGCTCCGCCAGGCGCAGCGGGTTAGCGCCCAGTTGCGGCGCCGACGGCAGCCAGCCCATGCGCTCCGCGCGCACGTTGAAGTCGATCAGGCTGCCGCCGAAGCGCGATTTGTCCGCCAGCGGCGACAGCAGCTCATCGGTGCTGACGGTTTCATAGCGCCATTGGCTGGAATGGTTGTAGAAGAACGAGGTGCTGTTCATATGGCGCGGCGGGCGTTGCCAGTCAAGGCCGAACGCCAGCGGCAGCCAGCCGGTTTGCGGCCGCAGTTTTTCCTGGCCGACGTAGTGCGCCCAGCCGCCGCCGCTCTGGCCGACGCAACCGCAGAAGATCAACATATTGATCAGGCCGCGGTAGGTCATGTCCATGTGATACCAGTGGTTGACGCCGGCGCCGACGATGATCATCGAACGGCCGTGGGTCTTCTCGGCGTTTTCCGCGAACTCGCGGGCAATGCGGATGATGTTGTGGCGCGACACGCCGGTGATCTGCTCGGCCCAGGCTGGGCTGTAAGCCTTGACCTCGTCATAGTCGGCGGCACAGTTGGCGTCGTCCAGCCCGCGCTCCAGGCCGTAGTTGGCAAGCAGCAGGTCATACACGCTGGTCACCAGCGCTTCGCTGCCGTCCGCCAGCCGCAGTCGTTTCACCGGCAGCTTGTGCAGCAGGATTTCGTCCAGCGCCACGCTGTTGAAATGCTCGCTGTCGGCGCCGCCGAAGTACGGGAAGCCCACCTCGGCAACGTCGTCATGCATGCCCAGCAGACTGAGCTGCAGCTCGACTTCCTGTTGCGACTTGCCTTCGCGCTGCTCCAGGTTCCACTTGCCCTTCTCGCCCCAGCGGAAACCGATGGAGCCCTGCGGCGCCACCAGCTCGCCGCTGCGGCTGTCGATAGCGACGGTTTTCCACTCGGGATTGTTTTCCTGGCCCAGTCCGTCCACCAGATCGGCGGCGCGCAGCAGACGGCCGGCGGCGTAGTGGCCGCCTTCACGCGGCTCCAGCAGCACCAGCATCGGCATGTCGGTATAGCGGCGCACGTAGTCGCGGAAGTAGCCGACTTCGCGATCGAGATGGAACTCTTTCAGCATCACATGGCCCATCGCCAGCGCCATCGCGCTGTCGGTGCCCTGCTTCGGATTCAGCCAGTGGTCGCACAGCTTGGCGACTTCGGCGTAGTCCGGCGTCACCGCCACGGTTTTGGTGCCCTTGTAGCGCACTTCGGTAAAGAAGTGGGCGTCCGGGGTGCGCGTCTGCGGCACGTTGGAGCCCCAGGCGATGATGTAGGAGGAGTTGTACCAGTCGGCGGACTCCGGCACGTCGGTCTGCTCGCCCCAGGTCATCGGCGAAGCCGGCGGCAAATCGCAATACCAGTCGTAGAAGCTCAGGCAGGCGCCGCCGATCAGCGACAGGTACCGAGCGCCGGCGGCGTAGGACACCATCGACATCGCCGGGATCGGCGAGAAGCCGATAATGCGGTCAGGGCCGAAGGTTTTGGCGGTATAGACGTTGGCGGCGGCGATCAGTTCATTGACCTCTTGCCAGCTGGAGCGGACGAAACCGCCGCGGCCGCGCGCCACCTTGTAGCTTTTGGCTTTTTCCGCATCGCCGACGATCGATCCCCAGGCCTCGACCGGATCGCTGTGCTGCGCTTTCGCCTCGCGCCACAGTTTGAGCAGCCGCTTGCGCATCAGCGGGTATTTCAGCCGGTTGGCGCTGTACAGGTACCAGGAGTAGCTGGCGCCGCGCGGGCAGCCGCGCGGTTCATGGTTGGGCAGATCGGGGCGGGTGCGCGGATAGTCGGTTTGCTGGGTTTCCCAGGTCACCAGACCATTCTTCACGTAGATCTTCCAACTGCAGGAACCGGTGCAGTTCACGCCATGGGTGGAACGCACCACTTTGTCATGCTGCCAACGGCTGCGGTAGCCGTCTTCCCAGTCGCGGTTGGTGTTCAAGGTCTGGCCGTGATCGCCAGAAAAAGGCTCCGCCAACTGCTTGAAATAGCGGAAACGGTCTAAAAATTTGCTCATCCGGAATGCTCCTGAAGGCTCTTGTCGTTATAAGAAGACATGCTCAATCTGCCGCCAGCCTACTGACGGCCAACCGGCGGCAAATTGATTGCGATCAAGAGAAAGCGGCGGGCGACGCGTGCGCCGGGCGGGAAATACCACCAAAGTATAGGGGTGAGAAATAGGATTAATTGTTTGAATTAAAATGAATAAATCAGAATATCAAGATGAAGGCGAACGGGCGGGAGGCAAGACGGGGTATTTGGGGGTAGGACGCGGGGGAAAACCCCGCGTCGGGTTTCAGAAAGGGACGCCGCGGAAGAAGACGTTGCGCAGAATGTTCTTCATGTAAACGCCGGCCATAACTCCGCTGTTGACGTAGATGATGCCCTTCATGCCGTGCAGCACGCCGCCGAGACGGCTTCGGCTGTCGGTGATGATGCGCGACGTGATACAGGTGTGGCGCAGCCGCATCACCTTGCGCGCCCGCGGCGAAATCTGCGGCATCAACCGGCGCTCGAACTGCATTTTGTTGTGATAGCCGATGATGCCTTTCGGGCTGGAGGTAATACGCTCACCGTCGTGATCGTTATGCACCGCCAGGCGCTCGTGCAACGTGCCGATGCGCATGCCCGCCGCCAGCAGGCGATAAATGAAGATATGATCCTGATAACGCGGGGTATTGAAGAACCCGCGCACCGCGATCGCCGCCTCCCGGCGCAGCATGATCATCGGCGTGTAAGCGACGCCGGCCAGCATGAAGTCCTCCAGCCCGTCGCAGCGGGCGCGGTAATAGCGCTCGGCGCTGATTTGGCCATCCTGCAGAATATCCATATCGCACAGGCTGACGGGGTAATCGCCGCGCTGCATAAAGGCCAGCTGACGGGCGATCTTCTCCGGGTGGTAGTAATCGTCGTCGTCCAGAAAAGTGAGGTATTCCCCGGTGGCGCGCAGGATGCCGCTGTTGCGCGCCCGCGCCCCGCCGCCGTTGCGCGCGCGCGGGCAATAGACGATCTGCCCGGCGGCAATATAGCCGGCCAGCCGTTCGCGGGTGGCCTGGCGCTGCGGATGGTCCGGCGGATTATCGTCCACCACCACGATCTCCACCGGCTGATGGGTTTGCGCCAGGACGCTGTCGATGGCGCGCGCCAGCAGTTCGCTGCGGCCATAGGTCGGAATAATGACGCTGACTTTGATACTCATAATGGGCTTCCACACGGGTTTATCGTCGTTCGGGCACGGTCAGATTCACCCGAAACGGTTGTAGAGACTGGCCATCAGGTAGTAGACCAGCGGACTGCGGTAGAACAGGCGGTTCTTGCGGCTCAGCATTTGCCGCTCCTCCGCCCGCAGCCGGGCATAGCGCCGTTTCAGCTCGGCGGTTTCCCGCAGCGCGTCACGCAGGCCGAAGAAGTCCAGCCCGACCAGCAGGCGCGCCTTCAGCGTGGTGACGAACAGCACCGAGTGGAATCCCTTCCCCCCCTCGCGGCGACGCCCGCTGTCAGCGCGCTCGATGGCGTAATCGAGATCGTCCAAATCCCGCCGCTTCGGCGCGCGCGTGATGCCGTTGGGGTTAGCGCGATATCCTACCAACGGCGTGTCGCACACCACGATGCGGTTCGCTTTCAGATACAGCTGCGGGATCAGCTGGATATCCTCGAAGTTGCGCCCCGCCGGAAACGCGGCGTCGTTGAACAGCGAACGGTGATAAATCCGCGCCCAGGCGTACCACAGGCTGCGGTTAAAACTGTCCGCCAGCAGCGCCATATGCGGCTCGCGCTCCTGTGGCGCGGCGTTGCCGGGCACGATCGCCATCAGGCCATCCGGTTCTATCTTGCCGTTTTTCAGCCGCGAGAAACGCTGGGCGTTGAACGCCACGATCTCCACCTGCGGGTTATCCGCCAGCAGGCGCCCCAAAATGCTGAAATAGCCCGGCAGCAGCACGTCGTCGGAGTCCAGAAAACCGAGATATTCGCCTTCGGCATGGGCGATCCCGGCGTTGCGCGCGGCGCTCAACCCCTGGTTATCCTGGCGCAGGATGCTGACCTGCGTTTTCAATGCCGGATAACGGCACAGCACCTCTTGCGCGACGGCGATGGAGCCGTCCGGGCTGCCGTCATCGACGAGGATCACTTCCGCCCAGTCGGGCAATTGACTCAGCACCGAGTCCAGGCACGCTTCGATGTAGGCTTCCACCTTATACACCGGGACGATCAGGCTTAGCGTGATAGTCATGAACGGGTATCCTTATTGATTGCTAGTGTCTCGTTGCACCCACAGCGCGCTGCTGCCCACCGCGGGCAATTTGGCGTCGATCTGCGGCTGCCCCTGCCAGCGCCAGCCGGGCGGCAGGTCAAAACGGGCGGCCATCGGCCGATAGTACGGGTTGGCGATCAGCACCAGGCCGCGCTCGCCGTCGATAAACAGCCGCGCCGGTACGGCGGTGTTGTTGCCGGACAGCGTCGCACTTTCGCCCGAGAGCAGGTACGGCGTGAAGCTGTCGATCTGTTGCGCCACGCGGGCAACCCCTTGCCAGATACCGTCGAATTCCTGTTGGTTGAAATCGCCGCTGCGGCGCTTGTAGAACAGGTCGGTATAGGAGTAGAACAGCAGCCCTTTGACGCCGCCGATCAGCCCCAGCCAGGCCTGGTTGCGGATCTCCGCTTCGCTCGGCTGGCGCGGCTTGCGGTGCGGCTCATAGGCGGCGTGATCCATGATCTGCATCACCAGCCAGGCGCCCTTCGCCTGGCGCGCCACCTGCACCGTCAGGCGCGAGTATTCCAGCGTGCGCGTCATGTCGGCATCGCGTCCGACCGGATAAGGATCGCTGGCCAACACGTCGGAACTGTTGAAATAGGCGTTGAGCGCGCCGGTCTGGTTCAGCGCCTGAAAGGTCAGATGGTCAGGGTCTTGTTGCTTCACCTGCAGATGCATCTGCTCTATCTGCGGCGCGTACTTCGGCGCCAGCTCATCGTTGATGTACCAGGCGAGCAGGTTCGGCTGAGTTTTAAACTTCTCCACATAAGACGCCGTCAACTGCGGGTAGCTCAGGCGCGTTTTCGGCGCAGAGTCGAGGCCGGGGTAGAAATCCTTCAGCGAGAAAATCACCTGCAGCCCGTACTGCTGCGTTTTGCGGAAATAGGCGTACGGGTCGCGCCCTGCGCCGTAGTTGTAATTCAGCACGGTGTTGAAACCGGCGTCGCGGATGCGCGCCAGATGCTCATCGGTCGCCATGTTGCCGTACATGTAGATGCCCAGCGGAAAGAAGCGCTTGCCCTGCCGCAGCGTATAGCCCTGCTCGTCCAACGCCACTTTCGGCGGCGCCTCGCCGATGCTGACCGGCATTTCGCTGCTCCGGCTGTGCTTCGACGCCACGTCCGTCACCTGCTGCTGCAGGCGGTACTCGCCGGCGGCCAGGTTGGCCGGCAACGAGAACTCTACGCGCTGACGCTCGGCGACATGGTAGCGGCGGCTCTCCTGCCGCACGGCGGTGCGTTGGCTATCGAGCAGCGTACTTTCCACCTGCACTTCCTGAGGCTGCTGCACTTCAATCAGGCTGGAGGCCGATTGCCCACCGGCGCGCATCTGATACAACGCCGGCGCCGTCGGCTGGCTGCAAACGTAGGCATCGTCGAACCAGGCGTTGCCGGTCGTGCCCTTGCGCATATACAGCCCCAGTACGGTGGTAGTGGCCTCTGCCGGTACGGTGAAGCTGCCCTCCACCGGCTGCCAACCGCTGCTGCCCAGCAGGCCTTGCGGGTAGCTGCCGGCCAGGTGGCGCCCCTTGGCGTCATAGCTTTCGACGTACACTCCGGCGCCCGGCTGATCGCCTTTGCCGCGCAGGTTATCGCCGCGCACCCACACGCCGAACGCGATCGTCTGCCCTGCTTTCACCTGCAGCGTTTGCAGCATCTGGTGATACTCCGCCGGGTCAGGATTGCTGTAGTACAGGCTGGCGCGGCCGCTGCGGCCGCCGGAGATCACCTTGGCCGGCGGCAGCGACCAGCCCGTCTGTCCCTGCTCAAAGCCGGGGTTGGTCAGCAGATTGGTCTCGCAGCCCGCCGCCCCGGCCTGAGCCGCCAGCCCGCATCCGATCAGCACGCAGGCTGCGTTCAAGATTTTGCTGGTCATTGTCTTTTCATCACCGCGCTGTACAGGTAGGAGAAGAACAGGTAGCAAGATTTTTGATAAGAGAGCCCCAGATGACGACGGTAGATCTGCCACTGCCAGTCCGCCGCGCGGATCTTGTTGCCGGACAGCGAATTGGCGGACAGCCGGTAAAACGCCAGCGGCTCCGGAATGCAGTACGCCAGGCGATTGCGCGCGCGCTCCAGAATAGACAGCCACATCACGTAGTCTTCGTGCCCGACCTTGCGCTGGTAGACCTTGCCGACCCGGCGCTGGTTGTACATGCCGGTCAGGTTGCCGATCCAGTTGCTTTTCAACATGTCGCGGTAGGCGATGATCTCCCCGGCGCCGCGGTAATTTTTCACCTGCGCCAGGTCATTCTCGAAGGTGTAATAGTGCGAGCAGACCACGTCGTAACGCTGGGTTTTAAGGATGCCGACCTGGCGGGCCAGCTTATTCGGGTGCCAAACATCGTCGCTGTCGCAAAACGCGATGTAGTCGCCGCGCGCCGCCTCGATGGCGATATTGCGCGTTTCGGCCACCCCCTGATTGGCGTTGTTGCGGATGTAGGTCAGCCGATCGTGAATGAACGGCTTGACCACCTCAGCGGTGTTGTCGGTGGAGGCGTCGTCAATCACATACAGGTGATAGTCCTGATAAGTTTGATTCAATACGCCAAGGATCGACTCGCGGATAAAACCGGCGGCGTTATAAGCCGGCATAATGACGGACACTTTTTCCATGATAATTACCTCAGACGATAAGCTCTTGCCACTGGGGGTAAATACGTTCAGGCACAAACCGCTGCGCCTTTTCCAACGCACGGTGGGAGAAGCGGCGACGCAGTTCGCCGTCGCCGATCAGCGCCAGGACGCGCTGACTGAAGGTGTCGACGTCGCCGTCCGTCACCAGATAACCGTTTTCGCGATCGTCGATCAGCTCCGCCGGGCCGGTCAGACAGTCAAAAGCCACCAGCGGCAGGCCGAAGCTCATGGCTTCGATCAGCACCATCGGCAGACCTTCGTAGCGAGAGGTCATCAGCAACAGGCTCGCCTGCCGGTAATGCCCGGCGATATCGGCGGTGGCCGGCAGCAGCTGCACCCGGTCGTCGAGCCCGTAATCGGCGATCTGCCGTTGCAACGCCGCCCGATCCGGGCCATCGCCGACGATGTGCAGCCGCCACTCCGGCGCCTGCTGCGCCACCTGCCGCCAGGCGGCGATCAGCCGGTCGAAGCCTTTCTGGTGGCACAGTCGGCCGACCGCCAGCGCCACCGGCTGTTGCTGTTCCGGATGCGGCGCCCGCAGCGGAAACGGCGACACGTTCTCAATCACCCGACATTTGCGGGCGGGCACCCAGCGGCCGATATTCGCCAGATCTTTTTGCGTCAGCAGCACGGTGCGATCGCCCAGCCGGTAGATCAGCACCTTCAGCCACTTCATCGGCCACGGATACTGGTGGAAACTGACATGTTCACTCAGCACCAAGCGGCTGCCGGGACACAACAGCCGCAGGTAAGGCACCATGATCACCGAGAGTTTCCCCATCGAGACGGTGATGATGGCGTCATAGCGGCCGCGGCGTAAGAACAGCGCCAGGCGCCACGGCCAGAGCAGCGTCTTGCCGCGCATGAAGCGCAGCGTCACCGCCGGCTCCAGCGGATAGAACGCCCGATCCCCGCAGATGGATATCAGTTCGACCTGGTGGCCGAAGCGGGTGGTCAGCGCATTGGCCAGGCTGCTGGCCACCCGTTCGGTGCCGCCTTTGCCGCCGATGTCTTCGATTACAATTGCGATTTTCCGCGGTTGCATGTCACCTCCGTAATCCCTCGCGGGCCGTGCGCAGCAGCCTCCCCCCCAATGGAAACAGTCCCAGCCTGGCCAGACAGTCGCCATACAGCTTGATCGCCTTGAATTTGCCGCTCAGGGTGTGGCGCTCCATGCGCGATGAGTAGTAGTTGAAAGCCTGCAGATCTTCGCTGTACAGCGAAGCCAGCAGGTGTTTACAGGCAAAGCCGCTGATATAACGGCCGCTGGCCTGCAGATAGGTATCGATAAAGCGTTCGCTGGCGTCGATGTTCAATCGGCAGCGGTTCAGATCCTCGTCGCCGCAGCGGATGAACACCCCACCGCCCTGATCGTGAACCACCCGGGCGCCCAGGTTGGTGGCGTTGACCAAAAATCCCCAGTCCTGGTAACGGGCCAAAAACTCCGGAAATAAAAACCGCCGGTCTTGTTTCTTACGCACGCTGATGGTCGAGGTGCGAATATCCCCCATCTCGATAAATAAGAAATCTTCCCCGGCCACGCCCTCTTGATAATTAAACACGTAGCTGCGCACATTCTTGTCGTTGACCGTGGTGTAATTGCCGAACACGATATCGATCCGTGTGTCCTCATGCCGTCTCAAGCGCCGGATGATATAATTGGTGCCAAACATATCTTCCGGTTCCAGAAAAAAAACCACCTCAGAACGCGCCAGGCGAAAACCGATATTGCAGGCGACGGCGATATTGCCGCGCACCCGGCTTTCATGCAGTCTGGCGCGATGATTCGCCGCCAACAGTCCGTGTATCTTTTCCGACTCACCGGCTTCCGATGAATAATCGACCACGATAATTTCATAATCAAAACCGGCGCAGTAATGGGTCATGCGCGCCAGCGTGGCGGCGAGATGGTTTGAATTATTAAAAGCGGGAATAACAATTGATAAGTCCATTTAATACCTCAAAAGCTATTATCAACTGGCGAGTGCAGCCTGATGCCAGAGAAAAAGTTTGTTATCGCAGCATATCCCTGCCCGGTTATCCCCCCGCCTCGGGTCGAGTACGCGCAGCCAACGGCCTGTTTCAGCTACGTATGAAAATACCCTCCCCATTCTTGTTCAATCGTTTCTGGCATCAGCCGTTGTAATCCGGCCCCCGGGGTGAAAGTCAGCTCGCCAAAATAAATGCGATCCTGCACCTGATAAAAATCGACGCGTACGTACGAGAATTGTTCCGCCACCTGGCGCGCCAGCCGCAGCATCTCCTTTAGCCCGCTGGGGCGCGACATCGGCACGTCGCTGTTCGGCACGCCCATGCGGATCTCGGTGCGGTTCCAGTCCGCATCAAAGAAATCGCGGCGATGATCGATAAAGCGCTGATAATCGATCTGAATAAAGAAGCGCACCTCACCGTCAAGATTAAAACAGTGGATCTTGATGTCGTTCGGTATTTGCCCTTCGTCGATCAGCATTCTTTCCACCATGATGCAAGGTGGAATATCTTTATAATGCCGCTCGCGATAAACCTGATAAAAACTTTGCCGCAGCCAACTGTTGGTCAACACCCGCAGTTCGTTATAACCGGTTTGGCTTTTATCAAATACCAGCTTGTTATATCCGCTGCCATGGTTGGCTTTAATCACAAACGACTCGGGCAGCTGCTGATACATCTCTTCCGTAAATTCGTTGCCGTGCGCGTAAAGATCGATCAAATACTCTTTACCCCATAGCTGTTCGATATACTCTCTCACCCGATATTTATCAGATAGCTGCGTATATATCGCCAGTGGATAAACTTTCCTACGCATCAGTTTTTCGCTGTACCCCACCGGATGGGCCAGATGCGGCACCTTGCGGAAAAACATTGCGTATTTTAACTGATGATATATTGCATCGGGCATACGTCGGTATAACCCTTTCACCAGATTATTTAACATATATTTCTCGTACCTTCCCTATTAATTGCGGAAAACACCGATAGCAAGTCACCTGCAAACGCGTAATTTTTCCTCCTCTGAAAAAGCTGTTGAGCACAAAGAATGAAATAAACTCCGTGATCAACGTCGATATCGCCGCGCCCATGATCCCGTAGCGCGGGATCAGGATGAAATTCATCACCACGTTGGCCAACGCCGCCAGCGGCATTTTGATGGCGATGAATCGATAGCCGCTGAACAGCACGATGGCGCGGTAAGACACCGTTCCCATCACCGAGAACAGCGACGTCACCGAGCACAGCGCCAAAATGGTCGCCGTTTGCCGGTAACTTTCGCCGAACATCAGCGCGACTATCTGCTGCGGAAACAGCGACAGCACCGCTATCACCGGCATCGAAAGCACCAGCACCATCAGATACAGCTGGCGAATGCGCGCCTCTTGTTCCTGCTCCGAACCGGCGTTCGCCACGCCTGGCATCATCGACATGATCAGCGCGATGGGCACGAATACCCACCCCTGGCTCAGCGTGATGGCGGCGCTGTAAAGCCCGACGCTGTGTTCTCCCAAATAGTTGCCCAGCATGATCTGATCGATGCGCGTATAAATGACGATCGACAGGCTGGAGATCGCCAGCGGCAAGCCGACGCTGAACAGGTAGCGGCCGTAGCGCCGTTTGTGTCTGCCGCTGATCGCCGGCATCTGCGCCTGCTCGCGACGGAACAGCACCCAGCGCACCGCATAAGGCAGCAGGCTGCTCAGCACATAGGGCAGCGCAAACCACACCAGCGGCAATTGCGCGTACACCAGGCCGAGCCGCATCACGATCGACAGCAACAGCGCAACGTTGTTGATCAACGTGTTCAACTTCGACTTCAGCAGCGCGTCGTAATAGATTTTGTAGACGTCCTGCACGGAGAAATACGCGCTGATCAACATCAGCAGCATCATGATTTGGTTGGTGCGATCCTGCGTCAACAGCGTCCAGGCCATCAGCGGCAGCGCGATCAGCGCAAACAGCTGGCGGCGGATGCGCATCGAAGCCAGCATCAGCCGCATGCCGCTCCGGCGCCGTTTGGCGACGCGGTTGAACAGCACCGCGTCCGCCCCCAGCTGCACCAGCGGCACGGCGATGGCGATCACCGACAGCAAGTAGTTAATCAAACCGTATTGCGCCGGCCCGAGATAGCGCGCGACGTACACCGAAACGAAAATCCCCGACAGACTCAGCGATACCCGCTCCAGCATTAGCCACAAAGAGTTCATCAGCATCGCTTTCATGCGCTTACGGCACCTTTTCTTCCTGATGGCTCGGATAGGCAAAGGCGTAGTAACCCGCATCGGCGGCGGATTTTTTCACCATGCCGTTGAGGATCACGCCTTTGATCGCCACCCCATTCTGTTCGAAACGGCGCATGCTGGTTTCGATCTGCTTGACGGTGTTCACTTCAAAACGCACCACCAGCAGCGAGGTGCCGGCGTGATGACCGACGATCGCCGCATCCGTCACCGCCAGAATCGGCGGCGTATCGATCAGCACCAGATCGTAGTTTTGCCCGGCCCAGCGCAGGAAGTCGGCGAAGCGGCGATGCATCAGCAGTTCGGACGGATTCGGCGGCACCTGGCCGCGCGGCACGAAGTCCAGGTTGGCGATGGCGGTTTTTCGCACCGCCTGTTCCGCCATCACGTCGCCCACCAGCATGTCGGACAAACCGCGATGTCCATCCTCGGCCAGCCAGCGATGCAGAAAGCCTTTGCGCATATCCGCGTCGATCAGCAACACCCGCTGCCCGGCCTGCGCCACTACCACCGCCAGGTTGGTGCTGGTGAAGCTCTTGCCGCTTTCCGGGCTGGCGCCGGAGACCATCAGAATATTGTTTTTGGCTTCCAGCATGGCGAAATGCAGGCTGGTACGCAGGCTGCGGATTGCCTCCACCGACAGATCCGTCGGCTCGGCCACCGCCAGGATCGGCAGGCGCCGGCCGCCGGATTTGGGCAACAGATGACGCTGCTCGCGGTTGCGCTTCACCTGCCACGGCGACAGCGGCACGGTGGCGTAGACGTTGATGCCCCGCTTCTCCAGCGTATCGATATCATTGATGCCGCGGTGGAAGGCCGCGCGCAACAGCACCACCGCGGCGGCGCCCCCGGCGCCCAGCAGCAGCGCCAACAGCACGATCAGCATCTTTTGCGGCTGGATCGGCCGAATGGCGGTTTCCGCTTCATCGATGATGCGCACGTTGCCTACCGTGCCGGCCTTGCTGATGCTCAGCTCCTGCTGCTTGTTCATCAGCTGCATGTAAACCTGCTGATCCACCTGCACGTCTCGGGTGAGACGCAGGATCTCCTGCTGCATTTTCGGCAGCGTCTGCACCTGTTTGCCCAGCCGCGCCTTTTCCGCTTCCAGCGTGGCGCGCTTTTCCAGCAGCGCCCGGTAAGCCGGGTGCGCGCGGGTATAGAGCTTGGAGATCTCCGCTTCCTTGAAGGTCAGTTCATTGAGCTGCGCTTCGAGCTGCACCTGCGTGTCCAACACCGATTTGGCTTCCAGCGACAGATCCACCGAGTCGTTTTGCTGACGGAACTGATTGAGCTGGGTTTCGGCGTTGTTGAGCGAGGTTTGCGTTTGCGGCAGTTGCTCTTGCAGGAACGCCAGCATTCGCTGCGCCTCTTCCGTTTTGCGATCCACGTTCTGCTGCAGGTAGTTGTCGGTGATGTTCTTCAGCACCGCCTCGGCGCGCTGCGGATCTTCGCTCGGCAGCGTAAAGGTCATGATGCCGCTGTCTTTACCGCCCGGCACTACGTCAAGATTTTTGCGCAGATCGTCCACCGCTTTCTGGCGCGCGACTTTGACCACCGTGAAGCTGGCGCCCGGCGCCGCGTCCAGTGCCGAGACGGCCATGTTCCATCCGCCCTGCGCCACCGGCTGCCCGACCGCGCCGCTGAACAGTTTGGCGCCGTCATGGCTCAGCTCGTAATGCCGCCCATCGCGCACCGTCAGCGTCAGCGCTTCGCCCTCCATTTCCGGCGGCGTCGTTAACGTGGCGATATCCAGCACCGGCGCCTTTTCGCCGCTCAGTCGGGCAAAACCTTTACCGAATACCGGAAAATAGTCCGGCTCGACGCGCACCGTCAGGCCAAGGGCATCCACCGTTTTGCCGAGCACGTAGCGCGACTTGGCCAGCGTCACTTCATCCTGCGTCGCCGAATTCTGCCCCATCGAGCTGTCCAGCGTTTCGCGCAGCAGCGAGTCGCCGGACAGCTGTTTCTCCACCTGCACCACCGCCGTGGCCTGATACACCGGGGTCGCCAACAGGGCATAGGCGACGCCCAGCGCGCCGGCCACGCCGGTTACGACGGCGATCCGCCAGCGGTTATCCCAAAGCGGCCCTACCAGACGCTCCCACTCCAGCTTTTCATCTTGTTCGGCCACCATCACGGACAGCGCATTGTTCTTCATCTTCTGTTCCTTATTCATCCTGCGGATTTACCAGTTGCGCACGCGCAAGGTAGCCTCGCTGAGATCGTTAAAGCTGCTGATGGTCGGCACCAGCTGGCTGATCAAACGGTTCCAGCGCGCGACCGGCGCCGCAGTGACGTACACGACGTCGTAAGGTTGCAGCTGAAATTCAGCGCCCATCGCCAGCGCGCTGGCGTCGGAAAGATCGAACTGATACAGCGTCGCCAGCCGCTGCGGCGTTTTGCCGCCGCTCGGCCGGATCACAAATACCCCGGTCGCATCCGCGACCGTCTGGCTGATCCCTTCGGAAGAGCCGAGGGCCTCGGTCAACGTCATGCCGCTGCGATCCATCTTCAGCGTCGCTTGCTTGCCCACTTCGCCCATCACGAACACTTTCAGTTCGTCATTGCGCGGGACGTAAAGGATGTCACCCGGCTGCAGCAACGCGTTCTGACTGATGTCGCCGCGCTGCATCAGCGCCTGCAGCGAGATGGCCCGATCCTTGCCCTGATGGGTCAGCACCACGTTGCGCCAGTCGGCGTTCTCCGTCAGGCCGCCGGCGGCGTTGATCGCATCCAGGATGGTCAGCGGCACGTTGGTGATCGCCTGCTGGCCGGAGGTTTTCACCTCACCGGTCACATAAGCCTTCTGCGAACGGAAAGCGGCGATGCTGACATCCACCTGCGGGCTTTCCACATACTGCGCCAGACGGCCGGCGATCAGGCTGCGCACTTCGGTGACGGTTTTGCCCACCACCGCCACTCGCCCGATATAGGGATAAAAAATCGTGCCATCGGCATGGACCCAGTTACCGGTGTCGCTGGCGCTGCGGTACTGCCCGGCCGGCGTAGTCAGCTCAGGGTGATCCCAGACGGTGACGTTCAACACGTCGCCGACGCCGATACGGTATTGATAGTTCTGCAGCCGCTGATCCAGCGCCGGGTTCGGCCGGGCGACCGGTTCTACGCGCCGCATTTTCTGCAGCAACATCGGCGACATGCGGTAGACCTGCACCTGGTTATTCAAATCAAAACCGTCGTCTTGCTGCACGACGACGGCTTTTCCGCTGGTAGGTAAATGTGAGCCGGGAATCACCGTACACCCGCTCAACAGCGCGGAGGTAAAGGCCAACGGCATCAAAAGAGGCAAATGAAAATTCATGGAAGTACCGTGATAAACGGGCTGCCGCCGCAGCCCGAGAGGGGATTAACGGCCGACGGTCGGATTATCGCTGAACACCGTCGCCTGACGCGGCTCGCGCAACAGGGCGAAATAGCCGCAAAAACAGAGCAGAAACGCCACCAGCATCAAACTCTCTTGCAGTTTCAGCACTTCGCTGCAGATGCCGATGCAGGCCAGCGTCACCGCCAGCATGGTGCTCATCGCCAGCGCCTGGCGCGCATTCAGTCCGCGACGCATCAGAATATGGTGCAAATGATCGCGCCCCGCTTTGAATGGGCTTTGGCGGCGCAGCAGGCGGCGCACCATCACCGTCACCATGTCCATCAGAGGAATGGCGATCAGCCACAGCGCGGTCACCGGGCGCATCACCGCCTGCGGTCCCTGGGTCGCCAGCAACACCAGCCACAGCACGCTGAAGCCGACCACCATGCTGCCGGCGTCCCCCATAAAGATCTTGCTGCGCGCACCGAACAGACTCAGGTTGAACAGCAGATAAGCCGCCAGAGCGGCGATCAGGCCCAGACACCACAGCGCCAGGTCTTCCCGGCCGCCCAGCCCGAACACGATGGCCAGCGCGACGAAGGTGACGCAGGACAATGCGCCCAACTGCCCATCGATGCCATCCACCATGTTGTAGGCATTGATCGCTCCCCATACCGCCAGCGGCGTGAGCAGCAACGCGCCATAGCCGAGCATCACTTCCTGATGCCCCCAGACATAACCCAGCGAGGAGAGTTGCATCCCTGCCGCCAGCATCATCGCCAGCGCGATCCCTCCCTGCACCATGACGCGCGGCGCCACGGGCAGATCAAAGCGGTCATCCAGCACGCCCAACACCACCAGCGCCGTTATGCACAGCAGGTAGATCGTGCTTTCGGGCAGCCAGGCGGGTTGCCACAGCGTCATCAGCATCAGCGTCAGGTACACGGCGATGCCGCCGACCAGCGGAATGTGCCCCAGATGTTGCTTGCGCGCATTGGGCTTATCCACTAACCCCACCACCAAGGCGGCGCGGCGGGCAATAAGCACCCACGCCACCGCCAGCACAAATATCACGCTCAGTTGATATAACATCGTTCCTCCAGCGAATAAGCACGCTACCGCCCTTGAGTTACAGCTCCCAATGCGCTATTAACAAAAACAAAATTGATCCGGCCAGGATATAAGTCAGCATGCGCTAATCCTGAAAATGCAGATTTATCCGCTTGTCAGCGAAAATATCGAAATAACGTCAGCGTGCGATTAAGTTATCTATCAGAAAACTCATGTTTAATGGTTCTTTCGATTGCCGAATCAAGTTCGACCGGCGCCACGAAATTATTCTGCACATTGCTTTTAAATTGCGTTCTGGCGCAGAATTTCTGCACTCTGACGCGACTGATTGGAAATTTCTTTCGACTTATTTTACTCACGACATCCAATGCGGTTGCGCCGCATATTCCCAAGGCGTAAGGAATGCGAATCGTCTTATTTTCCCTGCCCAATGAAGAGGAAATAACGTCGACCAGCTGATTCATCGTAAAGTCCGGTTTATCGACATAGTTGCTGACCTGATAACTGGACTGCTGATCCAACGCATGCTCCAGCCGTGCAGCAATATTCTCGACGTAAGCCATCGACTTCATATTATTGCCGCTGCCAATCATCACGAAACGGCCGCTGGCGATCTGGCGGAACAGGTTATACACGTTGCCGCGGTTGCCTTCGCCGAACACCACCGTCGGACGGATGATGGTCAATTTATTTGCGGCGTCTGCCTTGCGCCAGGCCTCATAAACATATTCCGCCTCGAGCTTGGACTTGCCGTAATGGTTGAAAGGTTCGAAACGCCCTTCTTCGCCGGTTTCCTGCTTGACGAACCCGTAAACGGCGACCGAGGAGGTGAAAATGATTTGGCGGATATTCAATGCAGAGGCGGTCATGCAGACATGACGTGCGCCTTCGACATTGACCTGATAATAGAGCGAAATGGGATCGACATTGTCCTGATGCTCCGCCGCCAGATTAATGATGGCGTCACAGCCCGCCAGCGGTTCTTGCAAAGTCTGAGGTTGAGTCACATCGCCATACTGATAAAGGGATGGAAAATGTGCACTGGGTTGCTTATCGACGATGACCAATGTCAGATCATCGCGCTTACTGAGACGTTTCGCCAGGCGTGTTCCGATAAAACCGGAACCCCCGATAATAGCTACTTTACGCTTATCCATAATTTGTCACTCAGCAGGTTCTCATTATTCCCGTCACCCGATTGGGACAGGCGCTAATACGCGTTAGGTAATGAGTTCCAGACTGGACAAATCGAACCTGGCTTTCAAATAACAAATAATGAAATAAAAGATTTCATCAAATGTAAAATTATCGCTATAGATAAAACCTCATTCAGCGCTAATTTTTAACATCGTAAGCAACTTGATATTGCAAGGTTTTATTCGGCAATATGAGATTAATCCGACCTTTACCGGTGGAGGAAGAGGTCTCATATTTTACCGGCAATTTCAGCTGGCCTTGTTTAGGATCGACACATTCGATGGTGGCCTGATCCATGTTCTCTCCCTGGTACAGACAGAACAGCGTTTGCGGGCTGTTGGTATGGGGATTATTCAGCGTCAGCGTCAACACCACGCGCGTGTTGTTCTGAATATCATTGATCACCGGCGGACGGGTTTGGTTGCCCAGGACATATGAAAAATGTGAAATAACCAGTAACGAGGCGAACACCGTCAGGTATTTCACCACGCGACTGGCAGGCACGCTGAAAAAACGGCGCACGGATAGCGGCTTCTTTTCATGCGCCGGATCTTGAGAGGAATCCATCGCCGCAACAGGCGCAGAAACGAGGGTCGATTTACGCGGCTTAACTATTTTCTCGTCGTTGGCTACAGGCGATTCATTTTCACTTTCAGAAAGTTCCGCTTGAATATCAACGTCAATATCATCGTTACCGTTTAATATATCATCATCGGCGTAGTCTTCATCTTCAGATATAAAGTGAAAAGCCGCTTGATTTTCCACCTTGTAACCCAAGCGTGGAATGGTTCTGATAAGCGTGTGTTCCGAATCGCTAATTTTCTGACGGATGGATTTAATTGTTTGATTTATCGTTGAATCTGAACAATAGGTTCCTTTCCAGATATTTTCTATAATTTCCGTTCGGGTAACCAGCTCGGGGGATCTGGCGACAAGCAGCGAAAGAATTTGATACTCCTTCCAACGCAGACGGAATTTCTCCCCGGCAGGAGTCAGAACATCGAGATTCCTAATCTTTATTCTTTTATCAAGATTCACTTTTAATTTCCTTAGCGTGCCTGTCCTGCACACTTTGTATAGAAATATCAAAAAATGTTCAAGAAATTAAATGTAAACTCAACAGGTTGCATTCATCGGATATTGGCTTTTATAAAAATTTTCTGATTTCATTTTTTACATTAAGCCTGATTCAGGATGTTCCGTTTATCCAAACGACTCTATTTCCCTGTTGGCAACATGGATTTCTTTCCTGGCTACCGTAAAATTCAAACTGGCACCTCTTTGATTTAGAAAGAAAAAACTAACGGCGTTGCTTGATTGTTAATCGAATGAAATTGTGAAATTTCATTCTTCGCCCTGAATTCATTCTGTTTTTCCACCTAATCTGAACGTCAGATAGACTACAAAAAGACGGAAAAAACAGAATGAGAGTTATCTGATTTAACTCCGGCGTTCATTCCATCCAACGGGCGCAGCATCTAAGACAAAACCCTATTGCTGATTTTATAATACGCACATCAATTAGGTATTCTCCTAAGCAATTTCATTTAAACGCAGGAAAAAGCATTAATTGTTTAATAGTAAGAACACGCTCAACAAAACGAAAAAACCGCGTGAATAATATAAACCTTTTGTGAGAAAGGATTCATACATTGAGAGATATAACTATAAAAAAAGAAAAAAACGGCAAGCGGGGGTGAGAATTTTACCTAAAGGCAGAAAATTTCACTGAGGAGGAGAAGAGAGAAGTTTCGGTATGAACGAAATATCCCTCCCCTGTCGGGAGGGATAGAGAAAGTCGTTTGACACTCAGGCTTTTTTCTTGCGGCCATACACCGCCCAGGTGATCACGACGCACAAAATGTAAAACACCAGGAACACTTTCATCGCGCCCGCAGGTGAACCGGTCAGCGCCAGTGAGGTGCCAAAGGCCTGCGGAATGAAGAAGCCGCCGGCGGCGCCAATCGCCGAGATAAAGCCCAATGCGGCGGCGGAATCGGTTACCGCCTCACGCTGCGCGCTTTCATCGCTGCCGCCGGCCGCTTTAACGCGATCGACGGTGATTTTGCGGAAAATAACGGCGATCATTTGGAAAGTCGATCCGCTGCCCAGCCCCGCAGTGAGGAACAGCACCATAAAGATGCCGTAGAAGGCGATGAACGACCCGCCCTCGCCCGCACTCGGCAAGGTCAGGAACAACAGCGCGGCAAAAACGGCCATGACCACAAAGTTGATCAACGTCACCCGCACACCGCCGAAACGGTCAGACAACGCGCCGCCGACCGGCCGCGCCAGCGCCCCCAGGAACGGCCCGAAAAACGCGTAATGCAAGATCACTACGTCGGGGAACTGCGTCTTCGACAGCATGGCGAAGCCGGCGGAGAAACCGATGAAAGAGCCAAAGGTCGCGAGATACAGCAGGCTCAGCATCCACAGATGCCCGCGCTTGAGCACCGGCAGTTGCTGACGCAGCGATGCCTTGGCCGCCGCCAGATCGTTCATGCCGAACCAGGCCGCCAACGTGCCGACCAGCAGGAACGGCACCCAGATCCAGGCGGCGTTTTCCAGCCACAGCTGGCCCCCCTCCACCTGGTTTTGCGCCGTGCCGCCAAACAGGCCGAACAGGCTGAAGGAAATCGCCAGCGGCGCGACCAGCTGCATGACGCTGACGCCCAGATTGCCCAACCCGCCGTTGAGCCCCAACGCCCCGCCCTGACGCGCTTTCGGGAAGAAGAAGCTGATGTTGGCCATGCTGGAGGCAAAGTTGGCGCCGGCGAAACCGCACAGCAGGGAAATAATGACGAACACGCTGTACGGCGTACTGCTGTCCTGCACCGCAAACCCGAGCCACAGGCAGGGCACCAGCAGGAAACAGGTGCTGATGGCGGTCCAGCGACGGCCGCCAAACAGCGGGATCACGAAGGAATACGGTACGCGCAAAATGGCGCCCGAGACCGACGGCAGCGCCGTCAGGAGAAACAGCTGGTCGGTGGTAAAATTGAAGCCGACCTTGTTCAGGTTGACCGCGACGGCGCTGAACAGCATCCAGACGCAGAAGGCCAGCAGCAGACAGGGAATGGAAATCCACAGGTTGCGGGTGGCGATGCGCTGGCCACGCTGCTGCCAAAAAGCGCTGTCTTCAGGGCGCCAGTCCTGAATCAGCGCACCGGTTTTCTTTGATGAAGGCGTTGCAAGTTGCGACATAAAAACCTCAGACACGGGGGATCATTCCGCACACCCTAGGGGGCGGCCCCGGCGGCAAAGTTGATGTATATCAACCCGCATGCAAGTAGTTGGCGGCGGAAATGGCGCCTTCATCCCCTTAGGGGTACGCCCTAACCAAAAATTAAATTCATTTAAATCAATAAACTAATCACTATCACTTTCGTTTTCTTGCCGTCTCGACGCGCCCCTGGAAACTAATGGGTACTTCATTCGAGGTATGGGGTTATGCGCAGGGATAATCAAAAATACGGCTGAATCGTGACTTGTTTAGCCCCATCGCCGCCTTCGCCCCTGAGCTTCAGCGGCGCCAAACGCCAGGAATCCGCACTTATGAAACGCCTGTTGGCCCCGCTTTCGATCGTGAATCAGGTCGCCCTGCTGATGTTGCTGTCGGGCATGCTGGGCGTGGCCGGCATGGGGATTTCCGCCTGGATGTCGCAAAGCATTCAGGGCAACGCGCACGCCATCAACAAGGCCGGCTCGCTGCGCATGCAAAGCTACCGGCTGCTGGCGCAGGTGCCGCTGGATGAACGGCACGAAGCGCTGATCCGGGAACTGGAGCGCGACGAAAACAGCCCCGACCTGCAGCGTTCGGTGGAGCAGGAAGGGTTGACGCAGCCTTTCAACGCCCTGCGCGACTATTGGCAACAGACGCTGCAACCTCGCCTGCGCAGCGCGCAGCAGCCGGCCGACGCCGCGCCCCAGGTCGCGCACTTCGTGCAGTTGTTGGATAAGCTGGTGTCGGATATCGACAGGCAAACCGAACGCCGCCTGCTGATGGTGACGCTGGTGCAGGCCGGCTTTATTGCGCTGACGCTGCTGCTGTTGATCGGCACCACCTGCTACCTGCGGCGCCGGTTGCTGCATCCCTGGCGGCAACTGGTGGAGATGGCCCTGGCGGTAGGCCGCGGTGATTTTAGCCGCCGCTTTGCGCAGCGCGGCCATCAGGATGAAATGGCGTCGCTCGGCGGCGCGTTGAACACCATGTCCGACGAGCTGTCGGCCACCTACAGCGGGCTGGAGCAGCGCGTGGCCGAGAAGACCGCCGACCTGCAGCAGAAAAATCAGGTGCTGAGCTTCCTCTATCGCGCCAGCCGCCAGCTGCACGCCAGCGAGCCGCTGTGCAGTCGCCTGACGCCGCTGCTCAACCAATTGCAAACCCTGACGCCGCTGCGCGCCATTCAGGTGCGGCTGTATGAAAACGACAGCCGGGAACCGCTGCTGCAGCTGAGCGGCAACCAACCGCTAAGGCCAGAGCATTGCCATAACCCGGTGTGTAGCGCCTGCCTGAACGACAGCGACCGCCAGTATCCCAACAATCCGTCGCTGAGCTGGAGCCTGAGCGACAAGCTCGGCGACTACGGCGTGATCGTGGCGCAACATGCGCCGCAGCAACCGCTGAACGATGAACATCGCCAACTGATCAATACCCTGGTGGAACAGCTGACCAGCGTGCTGGCCATCGAACGTCAGGTCGACCACCAGCAGCAGTTGATGCTGATGGAGGAGCGGGCGGCGATCGCCCGCGAGCTGCACGACTCCATCGCCCAATCGCTCTCCTGCCTGAAAATGCAGATCGCCTGTCTGCAGATGCAGGGGGAAACGCTCTCTGCCGCCAGCCAGGCGCTGGTGCAACAGATGCGTGAAGAGCTGAACGGCGCCTATCGCCAACTGCGCGAACTGCTGACCACCTTCCGTCTGCAGTTGACCGAACCGGGTCTGCTGGCGGCGCTGCAATCAACGGTCGCGGAGTTCAACCCCAAACTGGGCCTGACCATCAGCCTCGATTATCAGCTGGGGCCGCGCACGGTGCCGGCCTATCAGGCCATACACCTGCTGCAGATCGCCCGCGAGGCGCTCAGCAACATCCTTAAGCATGCCGCCGCCAGCGAGGTAAGCATTCAGGTCATCAATAAACGCGGCGAAGTGACCCTGAGCGTATGCGACAACGGACGCGGCCTGCCGGCCGAGACCTCACGCCCCGACCATTACGGCTTGATCATCATGCGCGATCGCGCCAAGAGCCTGCACGGCCGCTGCGACATTTTACCGCGCAGCGGCGGCGGCACCGAGGTGCGGGTCAGCTTCACGCCGGATAACCACGCCATCGACTAACGGAGACACCATGACGACAGAAACCGCCGCCACCATCTTACTGATCGACGACCACCCCATGCTGCGCAACGGCGTAAAACAGCTGATCGGCATGGACGCTCGCCTGCAGGTCATCGCCGAGGCCAGCAACGGTGAACAAGGGGTCGCGCTGGCGGAGCAGCACGATCCGGATCTGATCCTGCTCGACCTGAACATGCCCGGCATCAACGGGCTGGAAACGCTGGATCGCCTGCGCCAGACCGACCTGTCGGGGCGCATCGTGGTGTTCAGCGTATCCAACCATGAAGACGACGTCGTCAGCGCGCTCAAGCGGGGCGCCGATGGCTATCTGCTGAAAGACATGGAGCCGGAGGATCTGCTTAAGGCGCTGCATCAGGCGGCGGCCGGGCAGATGGTGCTCAGCGAAACGCTGACGCCGATCCTCGCCGCCAGCCTGCGGGAAAACCGCCCAAGCGCCGAGCGCGATATTCAGCAACTGACGCCGCGCGAACGGGATATCCTGAAGCTGATCGCCCAGGGGCTGCCGAACAAGCTGATCGCCCGCCGCCTCACCATCACGGAAAGCACCGTCAAGGTACACGTCAAACACCTGCTGAAAAAGATGAAGCTGAAATCCCGCGTCGAGGCTGCCGTGTGGGTGTTGCAGGGTAAAAACGGTTAATCGTCGCCGTACAGCGGCCCGGTTTGCGCCGGGATCGGCGGCGGCGTCAGGGTTTGGATCGGCGGCTGATCCGCTTCATCACCGGCGGTCGCCGTCAGCGGCGGCGCCACTTTCAGTTCTATCCAGTTAGACGTCACGCGCTGCTGTTTGTCGTCCTCCAGCGTGACCGACAGCCGATAGCTGTTGGCGGCGCCCGGGGCGTCATCCCACGGCGGCACGATCGCCGTCCAGCCCTGCGGGTCGTTGGCATTGTGCGGCGGTGTCAGGCTCAGCGCCTGCGTATCCCCTTGCCAGCTGACGCGAGAAATCCCGTGCAACGCTTTGATTTCCAGCACCAGCGGCACGGTTTCCCCCGCCTGCAGGCTCCACGGCGGCGTGGCCAGGAACACCTGCAGCGTCTTGCGCTGGCGGAACTCCAGCACCGGCACGTTTTTACGTTCGACAGGATCGTAGCGGCTGCCGCGCAGCGACTTGGCCTGCGCCACATACTCCGGCGAAATCTGCTTGACCAGCGGCACCCCGAGCCGGTAGCTCAGCGCCAATTCCACCTGATCCTGGCTCTGCCCGCCCGCACCAATCTTATGCAACGCCTTCATCGTCACCAGCGGCACCGGGGTATAGTTGAGCCCCAGCTGCATCGCGCGCGGATCGTTCTGTTTCTTGCCGCTGCCGAACAGATCGACATTCTCGCCCAGGTACTGTTCATAGCTGAGCGAACCGCCGATTTGGCGATAAAACGGCAAATAGCCCTGCGTCGTGATGTCGTAACCGCGCGCCGGACGGCTGAAAAATACCCCATCGCCGGGCTGTTGCGACAGCGCCGACAGCGGATAGTAATAGTTGGTGGAGAAACGCAGATAGTCCCCCCAGGCTTCCGCCCCCACGCTGCCGCGATTGCGCTGCCGGGCGAAATCGCTGTCGAGCGCCGTGTTGTAACCCAGCAGCCAGTCACCGGCGATCCAGCGTTGCCCCAGCGCGACATTGCCGAGCGCCCCGGCGCTTTGCTGCAGCCAGCCGATTTGGCTGTAGGTCAACAACCCGTCGACGTCGTACAACGGGCTGAAGAGCTGGCCGTTGCTGCCGGTAAAATCGCCCTCGCCGTTCATCTTCAGCGACAGCCGGGCGGTTCCCAACGGAGACAGCAGTTCTTGCGCCTGTTGCTGCAGCGCGCCGGTCGCCTGGCCCAGCAAATAGTCTTCAGCGCGGCTGCGCATCTGCTGACGTGAAACGTTGTTCAGATCTTTTTCGCCGAGCTGTTTGGCCATCTCGGCCCACTGCTTCTCGCGCGCGGCGTCGTCGGGCGCACCGCCCAGTTCGGGCAAGTTCGCCGCCGGATCTGCGCCGGCCTGTTCGGAAGAGATAACGCTGTCCGGCGCCGGTGGGGATTCGGCGCACGCGGGCGCCGCGCCGGCCAGCCACACCAGCGGCCCGGCCAGCCACGCCGTCTGGCGTCGGCGCCAGAATCGTTTTTTAGTCTTGATGAGTACTGCCTGAATGACGTCTTTCATGACACCGTTGGCTTCCCTCCTTCCTGGAGCACGCCAACCCACTGCTTTGCCGCCGCCATTCCCGCGACAGCGCTGAAAAACCTCACGCCCCCCAGCCCGGCGGGGGCGCCTATGTCCTCATAGCCTAACGGCTTGACGAGCAGAAACAATAGGATAAACCCCAATCGCTCCCCAGTGACGTCGTCACTTGTACCCTTTACCGATCCATTCCGGCCGCCAGGTGAATTCACCGCATTTTAGCGCCGATTTTGCCGATAAAAAGCACAGTACCCCGTGGCTGCGCGCCACCGCGCAGGGCAGTGTACACCCCTGCAATACGCAGCGTGGCGATGCGAACGCCTGCGCATTCCTCACAACCGACCGCGTTTTCCCCTGATGAAATACGCATTTTGCCGTTATTTTAGCCGTCTGTTTACGACTGGCGGAGTCCGGATGTTACTTTCTTTACTGTGGCACGCGCTGTTTTTCACCGCGCTGCTGTCGGCGGGCCTGATCGCCTTCGCGCTCATTACGTGGCTGGAACGCGTGGAGGGCGTCAACGGTCGCCCACAGAGGTTGCGCCTTCAGGGGCCGCTGCTGACGGCACTGGGGCTGGCATTGGCGACGCTGCCCCTGAGCCTGGCTGCAGCGCCTCGATGGGGGTTAGTGCCGGCCGCGGCGCTCCTGATCGCCCTGGCCTGGCTGGACTGGCGCCATCGGTGGCTGCCGGATCGACTGACTCAGCCGCTGCTGTGGGGTGGGCTGCTATGCAACCTTGACGCTCGCTGGGCGCCGCTGGAAGACGCCGTGCTGGGTGCCGTCGCTGGTTACGGCGCGTTATGCCTGCTCAATGCGCTCTACCGGCTGACGCGGCGGCGCAACGGCATCGGCCAGGGCGATTTCAAACTGCTGGCGGCGCTGGGTGCCTGGCTCGGCTGGACGATGTTGCCACTGCTGGTCTTTCTGGCGGCGGCGTTCGGATTGGGCATCGCGTTGGCGCGTGGCCTGCACAACCGCCGAGCCTGGCGAACGCCGCAACCTTTCGGTATCGGGTTAGCGGCGGCTGGCTGGCTATGCCTGCTGACCGGTCCCGGCTCACCTGGCCCGCAGTGGAATTTCATTTATTTCACAGCATCAACCCCACATGAAATCGAGGCAGAACGCGGTTCTGCGCATTTCGCACCGTTTTTACCCAGCCTCGCCGACGGCCATTTTTCCGCTGCCGGCAAGGGATGATAACCCGGTGAAATTTTGCCTATTTCACCAAAACTCACTGTGTCCCTTTAGGCCCCAGTGTTATGTTCCCCAGCTGGATCACGCCATGGAGCATCCCATGCAAAACCCGGTCAGGCCACTCGCCGCCCTTCCCGACAGCGAACAGGCGCATTCTTCCGTGCAATGGCTGCTGCTGGGCGCCGTCGCCATCACAGGCGTTTGGTTCGCCCCCTATTTATCGTTGGTGATTTGCAGCGGCTTGATCGCCGCCTTTATTCTGCTGCGCCAGCAACCCGATCGCGTGCTGAATCTCACCGCCTTCCTGCTGCTGACCGTGATATCCGCGGTGCCGCTGGCGACGAAGAACCTCGAGCCGGTGATGAACGACAAGGTGAACTACTACCTTGAGATGCAGCAGTACAGCGGCTACGGCCTGATGGACTGGTTGGCGCAGTTTTCCGGCACCGACTTTGTCTCGCACCTGTTGTTTAAACTGACTGCCACCTGGTTTGGCGTCGGTAATGGCGCATTCGCCGCCTTCTTCCTTATCAGCTTTTCGCTGCTGGCGCTGGGCGTTTACCGCCTGTCGCGCACTTACTTTGCCGTGATCCTGTTTTTGTTCTGCTGCCAGTACAATTTCCAGGGGCTGTACGGCAACCTGTTGCGGCAGGGGCTGGCGCTCTCTTTCCTGGTGCTGGCCGTGTCGGAACAGCACCGCGGCCGCATGCTGCTCTGGATCGTGATGGCGTCCTTCAGCCATTTTTCCGCTTTCCTGTTTCTGCCCTATCTGCTGCTGCCCGCGCGCTGGCGCACCGTGGGCACCCTGCCGGTGCTGGCGCTGTTCGCCGCCTGTTACCTCGGCGGCGCGGTGCTGATGCCTAAACTGATCGCTGTCGTCGGCAACGACTTTCTGGCCTCGCGCGCCGAAGCCTACGTCAGCGGCGACTTCGGTAATAACCCAGTGCGCAAAATCCAAATCACGCTGCTGTACGTCGGCGTGGTGGAGGCGCTGTATCAATTCGCCCGCTACAAGTTCCGCACGCCATCGCCTCAGTTTGTACAAGCCGCCTATGCCGTGCGCCTGATGTTCCTTTATAACTGCGCGGTGTTCTTCGCCACCATCAGCTTTGAAGAGGTGGCCAACCGCTATTCATTCAACATGATGATCTTCGTGCTGATCTTTATGGTGATGGTATGCGGCAATCTGAAAGACGCGGTAAGCCGGGTGCTGCTAACGTTGCTGTGCTTCTCGCTGGGCATCGCGTCCTATCTGTATATCAACCAGGTCGGCGTGCAGCAGTTTTGGTACGGCGATCTGCAGGCGCTGGTGACCGACAGCCTGCCGACAATCCTCAATAAGCTGAATCTCGCCGGCACGCCGTGGTGAGCTCGCCGCGTTAACACCGGCCAGGCCCCCTCTCCTCTCGGCGGCGAGGGGGCATTTTTCGTTCACGGCTGCGTCTTATTCACCCGATCCAGATACAGCATGCTGTTGGCGATATCCACCCGGGCATCTTCAACATTGTCCCGTAATGCCACCAGCGTTTGCCCCTGCAGCGCCAGCACATAAGGCGAACTGGCCTGCAGTTCCCGTTGCAGCGCGGCGTAACGTGCGCTGCGCGCTGCGCTGTCGCCTTCCGCAGCCGCCGCACGCGTTTCCGCGCTGATGGCGGGAATGCTCCACTGGGTGCGCCAGGCCAGGGTCTTCGGCCCGCCCGGCACATTGTAGGCAAAGGCGCTGGCGTTGGTGTTCGGATCCAGATAGTCGGCGCCCCAATAGGTGAAGATCGCCTGGAAATCGCGGCCGCGCATCTTGCCCCACAGATCGCTCTCCACCACCGGATGAATGTCCAGCCGCAGCCCAGCCTGCGCAAAGCTGGCCTGCAGCGCCTGCGCGATGTCGGTATACGGCGGCTGGTTGATGACGATCAGGCTGATGCTTGTGCCCTCGTTGATGCCGGCATCGCGCAGGATCCGTTTGGCCTTGTCCACATCGAGCTTAAACGGCCGCTCGTCGAGCGCACCGTCCAAGCCCTGCGGCAAGAAGGCCTGATGCACGCGATATTGCCCTTTCAGCAACCGTTCGGCGATGCTCTGATAATCCACCAGCCAGCGCGCCGCCTGCCACAGCGCCGGATTGCCCAGCGCCGGGTTGTCTTTGCTGCCGGTATTGAAACCGAGGTAATACACCTTGGGCGCATCGGCTTGCTCAATGCGCACGCCCGGCGCTTTGCGCAGCGAGTCGAACTGGTCAGCGCCCAGATCGTAGGCCACGTCGGCATCCCCCTTCAGCAACAGTAAACGGCGGGTGCCGGCATCGCTGACGTTCTTGAATAACACCGTTTTCAACCGGGCCGGCGACGGCGCGTAGTCGTTGCGGCCAAACAGCAGCGCCTCATGCGGCACATAGTTGTTCACCCGATACGGGCCGCCGCCGGCCGAATGGTTGCGCAGCCAGGCGTTCCCGAAGTCCCCCTGCTGCGCGTGTTCGCTCAACAGCTTCTCATCCACGATCGAAGCCACGTTCGCCGTCAGCAGCCGCAGCGCCAGCTCGCTGCCGATGTTGGCCGACCAACTGAGCTGCACCTGGTTATCCCCGATCTTCTTTAGCTGCTGCTCGACGTTATCCGGCGTCCAGCCAAACTCAGCGAGAATAAAGGACGGCGCCTTGTTCAGCTTCACCGCACGCACCAGTGAGTAAATCACGTCCTCGGGACGCAGCGGATTGCCGGAAGCGAAATGTTGTTGCGGCTTCAGGGTAAAGATCAGGCTGCGCCCATCGGCGCCCGCTTGCCAACGGGCGGCGGCGTCCGGCGCCAGCTTTTGCGGCGCACCGCGATCCGGCGCCACCAAGCGCTGATAGAGATTGACCAGATTGGCCGAGCTGACGGTTTCAAAGCTCTCCGCCGGATCGAGGCTGATGATGCCCTCGAGCGAACTGACCACCACCAAGGTATCCGGCGGGGTGGCGGCCTGCGCGCCGAAAGCGGTCGCCAGCGCGCCATACAATAAGGTTGGGATTAACCGTTTCATCGATACACTCTCCACAATCACGCGGTTGCGTTGTTTTTCGAGTGTAGGGGGTAAGAATTAACAGAAGAACGACGATAAATTGCTTTATTTATTACCAAGATGGATATGCCCGCCGCATTGACGGGCATTGGCTCAGGCAAGGAGACGGCCGTGCGCCATCGCCACCGCGCGATCGCACATATGGTCGATCACATCCGCATCGTGACTGACCAGCACCAGAGTCAGATCGCCCGCCTGTTTCAGCTCGTTGAGCAGGTTGAGGATCTCCGCCTGCACCGACATGTCCAATGCCGAGGTCGGCTCATCCAGCAGCAGCAGCTTCGGCCGCAACAGCAAGGCGCGCACGATCGCCACGCGCTGCCGTTGGCCGCCCGACAGCTGATGCGGATAGCGATCCAGCAGGCGCGGATCCAATCCTACCTGGCGAAAGCCCGCGCTGATTTTGCGTTCGATGTCGCTTTCTTGCAGCAGGTTGAGCGGTTCCGACAACGTGCGCAACAGCCGGTGCTTGGGGTGTAGCGAAGCATAAGGATCCTGAAACACCATCTGCACTTCACGCCGCAGTTCGCCGGTGAACGCCTGCCCCGGCTGCAGCCGCCGCCCGAGCAGTTCAAAACCGCCGCGCCAGCTGTCGTTCAACCCGGCCAATACCCACAGCAGCGAGGACTTGCCGCAGCCGGAAGGCCCCACCAGGCCGAAGCACTCGCCCGGTTCGATACGCAGGTTAACGTCGTGCACCACGGTGCGCTGTTCATAACCCTGGCGATGGCTGACGCTGAGGTTCTCCAGTGCAATCACGCTCATTTCAATGCCTCCAGCAGCGCGCGATCCAGCACCGGCAGCGGCTTGCCGCGCGTCTCGCGGCTCGGCCGACACGCCCACAGCGTGCGAGTATAAGGGTGCGTGGCCTGCGCCAGCTCTGCTGCCGGCAGCTGATCCAACAGCTCGCCTTTGTACATCACCAGTACCCGCTCGCAGTGGTGCGCCACCTGCTGCAGATCGTGGCTGATCAGGATCAGCCCCATATTACGTTGCGCCACCAGATTTTCTATCAGCTGCAGCACCTGATCGCGCATCTGGTGATCCAGCGCCGATGTGGGTTCGTCGGCAATCAGCAGCTGCGGATCGTTGATCAGGGCGATGGCCAGCATCACCCGCTGCCCCATCCCGCCGGAGAGCTGATGCGGATAGCGGCGACACAGCGCCACCGGATCGGGCAAGCCCACCGCCGCCAGCATCTCCAGCACTTTTTCACGCCGCTCGGCGCGGCTCAGCTTGGCATGCAACACCAGCGGCTCCTCCACCTGACGGCCAATCGGCTGATTGGGATTCAACGCATGCTTGGGATCTTGCATCACCATCGCCACCCGGTCGCCGCGCAGTCGGCTCCACTGGCGCTCGCTCAGGCGCGTCAAGTCTTCGTCGCCCAGCGTCAGGCGCTGCGCCCGCAGCTGCAACGGCGGCGGCAATAGCCCCATCAGCGCACGCGCGGTCAACGATTTGCCGGAGCCGGACTCACCGACCAGCGCCAGCCGCTCCCGCCCCATGCTGAACGAAATATTCTTCACCAGCGCCGCCGGCTGCGGCCCCGGCACGCCGATCGCCAAACGTTCAACGGTCAATAAGGTGTTATCAGTGCCCATGACGAGGATCCATTTTATCGCGCAGGCCATCGCCCAGCAGGTTAAAGGCCAGGCTGGCGAACAGGATCGCCCCGCCCGGTGCGGCGGCGACCCACCATTGATCGAAAATCACTTTACTGCCTTCGGCCACCATCGAGCCCCATTCGGCGGTCGGCGGCGCGACGCCCATGCCGAGGAACCCCAGACCGGCGGCGGACAGGATGATGCCGCCCAGGCTCAGCGCCGCGCGCACCACCGCGCTGGGCAGGCATAAAGGTAAAATGTGGCCGACCATCAGCCGCAGCCCGTTGATGCCCTGCATGCGCGCCGCCGCCAGATAATCGCTGCGGCGCAGCGCCAGCGTTTCGGCCCGCGCCTGGCGGGCAAAGGCCGGCCAGCTGGTCAGTGCCAGCGCCAGCGCGCCGTTCATCAGCCCCGGCCCCATCACCGCCACGAACGCCAGTGCGATCACCAGGCTCGGCAACGACAGGAAAATATCGGTCAGACGCATCAAGATGCGTTCTGCCCAGCCGCCGAGATAACCGGCGCAGATGCCCACCAGCAGACCGATAGGAATGGTCAGCACCAGAATCAGCGACACCAGAATCAGCGTCGGCCGCGCGCCGTAAATCACGCGGGAGAGCAAGTCGCGGCCGAAACCGTCGGTGCCCAACCAATGCGTGGCGGAAGGCGGCAGCAGCCGCAGCTCGATATGCTGCAAATTGGGATCGAAAGGCGCCAGCCACGGGGCCAGCAGTGCGGTGACGATCAGGATCGCCACCAGCGCTGCGCCGAGCGTCAGCGTGGTCAGCCGCTGACCGGTGCGATAGCCGACGGCCGGCTCGCTTTGCGGTTCGTGTTCAGAGAGATATTGGCTCATCGGGTTCGCGGATCCACTAGATAGGTCAAGGCATCGGCCAGGGTATTCAACAGCACGAAACAGGTGCCGATCAGCAGCGTGGCGCCGAGGATCGCCGGGGTGTCGGCGGCAAACAGCGCCGAGGTCAGATAGCGCCCGACGCCGGGCCAGGCGAACACCGTTTCGGTCAATACCGCGCCCTCCAGCAGGCTGGCATAGGAGAGAGACAGTACGGTGATCAACGTCCCCAGCACGTTGGGAAACACGTGGCGCAGCAGAATGCGCAGGCGGCCGGCGCCTTTGGAGCGCGCCAGCGTCACGTATTCCTTGTTGCACTCTTCCAGCATCGCCGCGCGCAGCAGCCGGGTGATGCCCGCCATCGACAGCAGCGCCAGCGCCACGACCGGCAGCCACAGGTGGCTGATGGCGTTGTAGAACATCTCGCGATCGCCGGACAGCCAGCTGTCAATCAACACGAAACCCGTACGCGGCTCCATGCTGTATAAGTAAATGTCATCCAGGCGCCCCGGCCCCGCCGACCAGTGCAGCGTGGCGTAGAACAGCAGCAGCCCCAGCAGGCTCAACCAGAAAATCGGCACCGAATAACCCACCAGCGACAGCAACCGCGCCGCATTATCCAGCCAGCTTCCCGGTTTGAGCACCGCCAGAAACGCCAGCGTAATGCCGCCTAACGCGCCGAGAATAATGGCGCAGGTGGCCAGTTCCACCGTTGCCGGGAAGGTACGCAACAGATCGGTCAGCACCGGCTGGGCGGTAATGCGCGAAATGCCCAGATCGCCGTGCGCCAGGTGCACCAGATAGCGCCAAAATTGCACCGGCAGCGGCTGATCCAGCCCCAGGTCATGACGCACCTGCGCATAGGTGGCTTCGCTGGCGTGATCGCCCGCCACCTGCAGCGCCGGATCGATCGGCGCCAGGTGCGACAGCATAAAGGTGAACAGCAGCAGGCCGAGCAGCGTTAACGCCAGCGACAACACGCCGCCGAACAGCCGCCCGCCCCAGCGCCAATACCGCCGGGCTAGCCCGGCGGAGGCGGAGAGTTCAGCGGCCATTACTTGCTGACCTTGCTGTAGAACACCATGTCAGGGTTGATGCCCTGCACATAGCCCTTGAGGTTGTCACGCACCGCGATCAGGCTACGCGCCTGCAGACCGATGACAAACGGCGAGCTTTGCTGCACCTGTTTTTGCAGTTGCTGGTAGTCGGCCACCCGTTTGGCGGTGTCGTTTTCCGCGGTGGCGGCCAGCGTCAACTTGCTCAGCGCCGGGATCTGCCAGTTGGCTCGCCAGGCCAGCGTCTTGCTGCCGTCCTCCGGGTTGTAGGCAAAGGCGGCCGCGTTGGTGTTGGGGTCGAAGTAATCCGGCCCCCAGGAGGTCAGCGTCGCATCGTAGTTAAGCGCTTTCACCTTGGTGGAGACCTGTGAGCTGATGCCCGGCACCAGTTCGACCTTCACGCCGCCCTGAGCAAAACTGGCCTGCAGCGCCTGAGCGATATCCAGGTACGGCGGCTGGTTGTTGACGTCCAGACGGAAACTGACGTTGCTCAGCCCCGCTTTGGCCAGTATTTCTTTGGCTTTCTGCGGATTGAAGCTGTACGGCCTATCCTTGAGCGCGCCCAGATAACCGTCCGGCAAGAATGCCTGATGGCTCTGGAACTGCCCTTTCAGCAGATCGTCGGCGATGCCTTGGTAATCGAACAGCCAGCGCGCCGCCTCCCAAAACGCCGGGTTGCCGAGCGCCGGCGACGCCTTGGCGTTGAACTGCAGGAAATAAAGCGAGGCGTAAGGAATGGCCAACGGTTTGACGCCCGGCTTGCCCTTCAGGGCCGCCATCTGGTCCGCCCCCAGGTTGCGCGCGATGTCGGCATCGCCCTGCTCAATCAGCAAACGGCGCGCGGCCGGATCGGGCACGTTTTTGATCAGGATGGTTTTCAACGTCGGCGCCCCTTCCGGCGAGCCGGGGTTCGCGTCCAACACCACCACTTCGTGCGGCACATAGGTGCGGATTTTGTAAGGGCCGCTGCCGGCGGAGTGGCTGTTCAACCATTGGTGCCCCAGATCGTCGCCCTGCTGATGCGCCAGCGCCTCTTTGGCGTCGACGATCGAGGATACCGGCGCCGACAGCAGGCTGAGCACGAAGGCCGGGCTGACGTTTTCATCCCAGCTGATTTTTACCGTATGGTCATCCACCTTGGTCAGGTGTTGATCCACGTTCTTCGCGTTCCAGCCCAGCTGCGTCAGGATAAACGACGGTTCGAGATTGAGTTTCACCACCCGTGAAAGCGAAAAGATCACGTCCTCCGGCCGCAGCGGGTTGCCGCTGGCGAATTTGGCGTCCGGGCGCAGGCTGAAGGTCAGGCTGCGGTTATCGGCGCCGGCCTGCCAACGGCTGGCCAGGGTCGGTTTGAGATCGACGGGATTGTGCGGATCGGACTGGATCAGACGTTGATACAGGCTGTTGAACGACTGCACCGTGGTTAACTCAAATCCCTGAGCCGGGTCAAAGCTGACCACGTCATCGATAGACTGCGCGATCACCAACGTGTTGGCCGGCGTCGCCGCCTGTACGTCAACGCTGGCCGCCACGGCCAAAAACAGCAAAGAAGGAACGAGCGCTTTCATCTGAAACTCTCCAAGCGGATGGAATTTATAATAATTTCGCGAGTGTATGCGAGCGCGATCGGCAGCTGAAGGTACTTAAATCACTATAGATATTCTTTTTATGTATATAGATGGGGTTTTGATTATTAGAGCGAGGATTGCGCGGCCGATCGCACTCTCGCGGCACCTCGCAGCAATTGCCCATTGTCTTTGCGGCGCGATTCGCAGCGATGAAAGTCGAGGTTTGAGTCTGTTTCATCGGGTGATTAACGTGAGCTCGGTCACCCAAAGGACGGGCAAATGGAAAACCATCCATCAGAAAATGGCTTCTCACTCCGGCATGAGAGAGCGATAGAGCAAACATTGGCAGATATGAACAGCGTGCTGCTTGAGTCGGATCTCTTTATGACTCGTCTGACGGTACAAGACCGGCGCTGGCAAAAAGGCAGAAAAAACGGCCATACGTTAAATTGGCGCTCTCTCTTTAAATATCATGCCCAAATGCCCATAAGTTTCGCTTTTGTCTACCGGCGAATAACCAGCCCGCTGAGCCGTGCAGGCTTTTGTCTGTGCCGTTATCTCCAGGCCGAGAACGTTATCGAACTTGTCGCGCTGGAGAATTTCTCCTTGCGCGAAACGCAACATCCACTGAAAGGCAATATGCTGCGCAACTGCTTGCAGGCTCTGTATCTGTATGGCCTGAACCTGCAAGAGCAGGGGCTGACGCCGGCGTCTCCGCCGGACATGCTGATCAGCCACGCCATTAATCACCGCGTGTTGGCGCTGTATACCCGTCAGGCCGCCTTTGAAGTGATACCCGGTACCATGACATGTAAAACCAGCTTCAACGCACTGAAAAAGTACATACAATCGCTGGAAAAATACGGTGCCAAATGTGATAAGGTGCGTACAAATAACGCGCAAAAAGGAAGCAAAAATGAAAAATAAGGATCTGACCGACCCGACGCTCTCCATTCAAGAGCAAAAACGCATCGCCATAGAGATTCTACGTCAGTACCATCGCTGGGAGATGGCCAACCCTCGCCCCCCCGAAGAACTCCCGGAATGGGAAGCCATCGGCCCGTTCAGAAAAAGTAAACGTCATCTGATCGAACGTACCGACGACTGATCCCGCATTAGCCCGCAAGCAATCCGGTCCGGCAGGGCAATGACGCGCTGTTAAATCTGGTAATCAATCACCGCGTCCAGCTGCGACGAGAAGACCTTGTCCTTTATTTCGGTCAGCGACAGCGTCGGGTTGCACAGTTGGATAAAGCGCCAGGCATAGTTGCGCTGCAGCTGGCTGCGTTTCAGGCCCAGCCATACCGTATTAGGCTCAAACAAATGCTCGGCGTTGAGACTGACCAAGCCGCGATCGCGCTCTTTTTCATACGACATGTCCGCCAGCACGCCCACGCCTAACCCCAGCTCGACGTAGGTTTTAATCACGTCGGAGTCCTGCGCGCTGAGCGCGATGTCCGGGGTCAGGCCCGCCGCTTTGAACGCCGCATCCAGCTTCGCGCGCCCGGTAATGCCCTGGCGGTAAGTGATCAGCGGCAAGGTGCTGAGCATCTCCAGCGTCACCTGCGGCTGACGCGTCAACTCATGCCCTTCCGGCACCAGGATGGTGTGATGCCAGCGGTAGTAAGGGAACGCCGCCAGCGATTCGTCACTCATCAGCCGTTCGCTGGCGATGCCGATATCGGCTTCTCCGGCGGCCAACATCGAGACGATCTCCTCAGGGCTGCCCTGATTGAGCACCACCCGCACCCGCGGATAAAGCGCGCGAAACTCTTTGATCACCCCCGGCAGACTGTAACGCGCCTGAGTGTGCGTCGTTGCGATATGCAGCTGCCCCGAGTCGTTGCTGCTGAAAACGTCCGCCAGGCGACGGATGTTGTTGGCGTCGTTGAGAATGCGCTCCGCCACCACCAACAGCTCTTTGCCGGGTTCGGTCATGCCCAGCAGCCGTTTGCCGCGGCGAATGAATATTTCAATGCCCAGCTCTTCTTCCAGCTCGCGAATATGCCGACTGACGCCGGACTGCGAGGTAAATAACGTATTGGCGACCTCAGTCAGGTTGTAGTTGCAGCGCGCCGATTCACGAATAATTTTTAATTGTTGAAAGTTCATCCCCGTCTCCCTGTTTCTTCCAGTAGCGTTAGCCATATTGATACGGAGTCCGACGAGTCTGAACAAATAAGAAATAACCTTTACTTATGCAATTTAATACTAAGTCGATCATTCTGCTTCGCAGGTGGGGTGGGAAACTGACAAAAAACAGCTAATGACTTTAAAAATAACGGGATAGATAACCACAATAAAAACATGCCTTCAATCGCTGCGCAAATTAAAGTTATTAAATATAGGCATTAGATATAAAAAAAGGGCTCAGCATGCTGAGCCCCTCACCGTTCGTATTCCCGCAGCAGCCTCAGGCGGTGGCCTCGCTGCCGATGCCGCCGGTGCGGTTCTGCTGCAGCCACTGCTGTACACAGCGCACCAGATCGCCGATGCAATCATCCTGCATGCCGTGGTGCTTCAACTCGTTATCCAGCGCAAACAGATATTGCGCGTTGGTGCCCAGCGGGCCGCTGGCGCTGGCGATCAATGGCGCAATCACCTGGTAGCTGGTGTCTTCTTCAAACAGCGGATGCTGCGGGTTCATCACGAACACCAACGCAGTAACCTTCTCGCCGCCATCCAACTGCAGCTCGCACCAGGTGGGCACGTAGCAATCGGTCACCATTTCGCGCTTCCAAAGCAGCTCCAACTCTTCACGCAACTTGCTTTCCGGCAAACGAAACGCCAGGCCCGTGGTGTGGCCGCCGGCTTTTAACGCCAGCATGCGCCCCGGCTGATGCAGCGTGCCGCGCCCGGCGGTCAAGCGCATGCAGAACGCCCGGTGCCAGCCCTGCAGCGTGGCCGGCCGCACTTCTTCCGATTCGAAAACTGGATTCCACATCAGCGAACCGTAACCGAATATCCATACGGGGCTGTGATCCGGCCGGCGCGATAAGGTGCAATCCAACGAGGCTGCACGCTGTTCAGGCGTCAGCAACAACGACTCCTCAATAGCGCCGAATGCAGTTTTGCAATCCGCTTTTTGCAGAAAATCTCGCGTTAACACTGATATTACCTCCCGGGAATACGATTTCTCGCCTTCCCTCGCCACTGCTGAACCTTTGATGTTTTATTTTCGGCTGCGGATTTTTATTAATTCAATCACCGCGCCTTATAAGAATGACCTTATTCTTTTCCTGACGTGCAATCAAGTTACAAAGCGGCGTTAAAGTGAAAAAGTATTTGTACTGAGCAGCAATAATATTAATTGCCGGGCTCCACATAATGTCTGCGCGATTTTACTGCGTGATAATTCGTTACTTTTTATGCCAGCGTTCGTCGTCGCCCTTGCGATAGCTTTGCTTGACCGCCGCCCAGGCCACCTTATGCGCCGTCTCTTCCCGGCTGTCGTCACCGCGCCGCTCATCGGGATCCCGGTATTGTTGCCAGGCGCTGTTGAACGCTTCTTTATAGATCGCCTGCGCATGTTCCGGCAGCACATGCTTAACGTTGTCCGGCAAGTCGTTCGTGCTGTGGTAGGGCATATGGCCTCCCCTTTCAGGATGAGTGAACCTTAAGCCTAGCCCACATGCGGTTTCGTCTCAATTAGCAAACAATTCTCATTATCAAACGACATGTTATACTCACCGCCAAACGAACTATAAGGAGAATCCCGTGACTACCGAAGCCCCTCGCTCACGCGCCCCCTACCTGATCGCCGTCAGCCGCGTACAGGACATGACGCCGCACCTGCGCCGCATTACCTTTACCGCTCCCGATCTGCGTTACTACCCGGCCAATGCCGCCGCTGCACACATCAAAGTCTTTTTGCCGCTCGCCGGCCAGACGCAGCCGGACCTGCCGACGCTGACCGAAAACGGCCCGCGTTGGGCTGCGGACGCCGTGCGCCCGATCGTGCGCACCTATTCCATCCGCGCCGTGCGCCCGGAACTGGCGGAAGTGGACATCGAGTTCGCCATTCATGATCATCAGGGCCCGGCGGTGGACTTTGCACGCCAGGCGAAAGCCGGTGATAAAATCGGCATCAGCAACCCGGGCGGCCCCAAGCCGATGCTGCCGGCCGCCGACTTCTACTGCCTGGCGGGCGATCCTTCCTCACTGCCTGCGCTGGCCGCACTGCTGGAAAACCTGCCGCCACACAGTGCCGGACGCGCTTTCGTCCGCGTCGACAGCAACGCTGACGTCATTGACCTGAAGAAACCCGCCGACGTTGAGGTCAATTGGGTCGTCGGCGGCACGGAGAAGACCGACGAGTTGGTCGCTCGGTTCCGCGCGCAGTCCCTGCCGCAGGGCGAAAGCCACTTCTGGCTCGCCGGTGAAGATCGCCTGGTGGTAGAGCTGCGCCGCTACCTGCGTCGCGAACGTCAATGCGATCGTAATCGTCTTTATGCCGTGCCTTACTGGCGTGAGGGGCTAAATGAAGAGGGTTACCACAATAAACGGCATGAAATCATGGACAACATTGACGACTGACGGTCTCATTTTCCTTGATTAACCACGAGCTAAACAAGTAAACACGACTTTTCTCAAATCTAACGCTAAAAATTGGCGTTATTGCGTAAAAGTAAGTAAATAAAACCGCACCCCGTGCGGTTTTTTTGTTACCCTGATCACATAAGCAAGCAATTGCTTTCTCAGATAAAACAACATCACACCGGCGCCGCGGGTGTATCCTAATATAAAATACCTACTGGAAACGCAACGTTGCCGTATCACGGCGACCGGCGCTGACGGGCTACGCTGTTTGAGAAGGAGTGCCACCCTCATGAAGTCGCAACACGATCCTGGCCGATCCACCAAATCTCGCCACACCGAATACTCGCTGATCTTCCCTATCGCCGCGCTGGTGGTGTTAAATCTATGGGGCAGCACCGATAACTTTCCGCTGATCGTCGGCATCAATATTCTCGCGCTGGTGGGGATCCTCAGCAGCGCCTTCAGCGTGGTGCGCCACGCCGACGTGCTGGCTCACCGATTGGGCGAACCCTACGGCTCGCTGATCCTCAGTTTGTCCGTCGTGATCCTCGAAGTCAGCCTGATTTCCGCGCTGATGGCCACCGGCGACGCCGCGCCAGCGCTGATGCGCGACACGCTGTACTCCATCATCATGATCGTTTCCGCCGGCCTGGTCGGCTTTGCGCTGCTGCTCGGCGGGCGCAAGTTCGCCACCCAGTACGTCAACCTGGGCGGCATCAAACAGTATCTGATGGCGATTTTCCCGCTGGCGGTGATCGTGCTGGTGTTCCCGAGCGCGCTGCCAGGCGGCAACTTCAGCACCGGGCAAGCGCTGCTGGTGGCGTTGATCTCCGCCGCCATGTATGGCGTGTTCCTGGTGATCCAGACCAAAACCCACCAGAGCCTGTTCGTGTACGAGCATGAAGACGACGATGGCGACCCGCACCACGGCAAACCCTCTTCCCACAGCAGCGCCTGGCACGCCGCCTGGCTCATCGTGCACCTGATCGCGGTTATCGCCGTCACCAAGTTCAACGCCAATCCGCTGGAAGGCCTGCTAACCAAGATGAATGCACCGGCGCAGTTCACCGGTTTCCTGGTGGCGCTGTTGATCCTGTCGCCGGAAGGCCTGGGCGCGCTACGCGCCGTGTTGAACAATCAGGTGCAACGCGCCATGAACCTGTTCTTCGGTTCGGTGCTGGCGACCATCTCCCTGACGGTGCCGGCGGTGACCATCATCGCTACTCTGACCGGGCAGACGCTGATCTTCGGCCTGCAAACGCCGCATATCGTGGTGATGTTGACGGTGTTGCTGCTGTGCCAGCTGTCGTTCTCAACCGGCCGCACCAACGTGCTGAACGGCACCGCCCACCTGGCGCTGTTCGCCGCCTACATGATGACTATCTTCGCCTGATCAAAAAGGGGCGCACTCTGTGCGCCCCTGCCTTCGTTATACCGAGAAGAATATCGCCGCGGCGATCCCCCCGAACAAAATCCACTTGATGATGTAATAACCGGTGCGGTTCCAGGCCTTCAGGCGTTTTCCCACCCGGCGTATCGCATAGATATATTTGAACATCTTGTTGACGCCGCCGGTGCGATCGCCCTCTTCATTCGGCGCCGTGGCGGCGCTCATCAGGTTGCGCCCCAGCCAGTGATTCACCGCCTGCGCCCAGCGGTAGCGCATCGGCCGTTCGATGTCGCAGAACAGGATCAGACGATTCTGCCCGCTCTGGTTTTCCGCGTAGTGCAGATAGGTTTCATCGAACATCACCCCTTCACCGTCGCGCCAGCTGTAGCGCTCACCGTCCACCTCAATGAAGCAGCGGTCATCGTTGGGGGTAATCAACCCCAGGTGATAACGCAGCGAACCGGCGTAAGGATCGCGGTGGCGCGGCAAACGGCTGCCGTCCGGCAGTTCGGCGAACATCGCCGCTTTGACCGAAGGCAGGCTGCGCAGCAGTTCCGTGGTCTGCGGGCACAGGGTCATGGCGGAAGGATGGCTGTCTTCATACCATTTCAGGTAAAAGCGCTTCCAACCGGTCTTGAAGAACGAGTTGAAACCGGCATCGTTGAATTGATCGGACGCTTTGATCTGCTGGATCTCCATCAGCTTCTGTCCTTCGTCGCGGATGGTTTCCCAGTTCTCCCGCAGTACCGCCAGCTCAGGGAACTGCTCCGGCTTCAGGTACGGCGTAGTCGGCACACGAGAAAACAGATACATGAAGACGTTCAGCGGTGCGGTAAAGGTGGAATGGTCAGACAGCTGCCGCCAAACGTTGTAGCGCACCCGTCCGCGGTAATGCACATAGACGACGCATAAAATAAGCAAAATCAGAATGATGTATTTCATGTTTGAATCGCAGCAAGGAACCCACACTCAATGCGCCGCGCGGCGCACACCCCAGAAAATGTCCTTTTGGCGGCGCACGCAAACTGCGCGCCAATCTGGAACCCATTAATCATTAACGCTAACTCAACGAAAATCTATACAGAAAACCACAATAATTTACACAAAGGTTAAACGAGAGGGGAAACGAGAGCGGAAATGGGGGGTGATAAAAAAGGCCGCCGAAGCAGCCTTTCCATTAGCGGATAGGTTAACTGTAAGCGTTGAGCGTGCGCTGGCACAAAGCGGAGCGTACGCAGTCCTGTTTTTCAAAGCGGATAACGCCGATCATCTCGTCCTCTTCGAAGCGCTCCAGGGCATCGCTGAGACCGGATTTCACGCCGCGCGGCAAGTCGCACTGGGTCACGTCGCCGTTAACGATAACCGTCACGTTTTCCCCCAGGCGGGTCAGGAACATTTTCATCTGGCTGGCGGTCACGTTCTGGGCTTCATCCAGGATAACGACCGCATTTTCGAAGGTGCGTCCGCGCATATAAGCGAACGGCGCAATCTCCACCTTGCCGATTTCCGGGCGCAGGCAGTACTGCATAAAGGAAGATCCTAAACGACGTACCAGAATGTCATACACCGGGCGGAAATAAGGGGCGAACTTCTCGGAGATATCCCCCGGCAAGAAACCGAGGTCTTCATCCGCCTGCAAAACAGGACGGGTAACGATAATCCGATCCACCTCTTTATGGATCAGCGCCTCCGCCGCCTTGGCGGCGCTGATAAATGTTTTGCCACAGCCGGCTTCGCCGGTGGCGAAGATCAGCTGCTTATTCTCTATGGCTGATAAGTAATGACCCTGAGCTTCGGTTCTAGCCTCGATGGGTGAGCTATCGCGCTTGTCTCGCGCCATGCCGATAGACTCGACTCCCCCCATTTGCACCAGCGAGGTCACAGACTCTTCTTCCAGCTGGCGATGACTACGAGCGTCACGACGAATAACGCGTTTCGCTTCACGACGTGCTTTGATCACTGCTTTCTGTCTACCCATAGTGGCACCTTACAGTTTGTTTCACCTACCGCAACGGCCAGGCCGCGCGATTATGTTTCACACACGTATTAGGTTTTGGCCTCCTCCGAGCCAATAAGAGCCAAGGGACAATGTGAATTGACGGCAACGCTTAAGCGCCGTTGCTTCACGGGACAACGCGGACTGCATCAATAAACGTGGAGTAAAAAGCGATGAGATTCGGTAGCGATAAGAGTGCGGAGTTGCCGGTAAAAGAGAGTCGGAGAGAGAACCCTCGTTACAACGAGAAATCAGGGGAGATGTGTTATTTTTTCTTTCCAGCCCAACCAAGGACTTTACCATTAGCGATCCCCGCAGTGATATTTACAGCTTCAAGCTGTGCACCGTGTGAAAACTACCGCCAGATGATTACAGTATAATGACATTCAATCCTGTCGCGTTACTAAAATGTAAAAAAATTTTATATGTTTTGTTTTTAGTTATCGCTAAAACACTATATCACGCGCGACACGTCATTCCATAAAAATTTTTAACATATAAATTTCAACGAATTAAAATTAAAAACCGCGAATGACACTTTGGTTTCCTGATTAAATTTTGCACAACAAAAAGTCGGCGTGCCCTTCAGATTTTTTAATCCGCAGGCGACGGATTGAATTGAACTCCGTCGCTTAATGTCCCGCACAATAGGCAAGTCAACGTAAAACGAGGCAGGCGAGCCCGCCTCGTCATTGCGGGTTCAGGCCTTGAGCAGGCCGCTGGCCAAATAATCGCCGCGTTCTTTCACGCCTGGCAGCACGAAGAAATACCCGCCGCCAATCGGCTTGATGTATTCCTCCAGCGCTTCGCCGTTCAGCCTTTTTTGCACCGTCAGGAAACCTTTCTCCAGATCGGCCTGATAGCAGACGAACAGCAGCCCCATTTCCAGCTGGCCGGCATTGGATACCCCCAGTGAATAGCTGTAGCCGCGTCGCAGCATCAGATTGCTTTGGCTTTCCGGCGTGCGTGGGTTAGCCAAGCGAATGTGCGCGTCCATCGGGATCACCTTGCCGTCGGGATCGTTCGCGTAATTCGGCTCGTCATGTTCATGCTTCATGCCCAGCGGCGCGCCGCTGTGCTTCTCGCGGCCGAAAATGGTTTCCTGCTCCTGCAGCGGCGTGCGATCCCAAAACTCGACGCGGAAACGAATAATACGCGCCGCCTGATAGCTGCCGCCCGCCGTCCACGCCGGTTCACCGACGCTGTCGCCGACCCACACCACTTTATCCATCAGCGGCTTGTCGTCGGTTTTCGGGTTAGCGGTGCCGTCTTTGAACCCCAACAGGTTGATCGGCGTCTCTTTGCCTTTGCTGCGCGCCGCGTGCGCGGAGATGAACCCTTCCCGCTTCCAGCGCACGCTGAGCAGATCCGGCGAATGCTTAATGATGTCGCGCAGCGCGTGGAGAGCGGTTTCGTTGGTGTTGGCGCAGATCTGCAGCAGCAGGTCGCCGTGGCAAAGCGCGGCGTCCAACGCATCGTTGGGGAAGCGCGTCATCTTCTGCAACCGCAGCGGTTTGTGCGCCTGCAGACCAAAACGTTCATCAAACAGCGATGCGCCGACCGAGACGGTGATGGTCAGGTTGTCCGGGTAAATCTCCGGCCCCATGATGCCGGAATCGAGCGGCGGCAGCTTGGCGTCCACCTCCGGCGCCTTGCCGCCGTGGGTCAGGAAGGCGATGCGATCGGTCAGCAGCCGGAACAGGCGCTCCAGATCCGCTTTGCTGGTCGCCAGCACATCGAACGCCACCAGCATCATCGCCGCCTGTTGCGGCGTCAGCACGCCGGCCTGATGGCGGCCATAAAACGGCTGTTTCTGCCAGCGCTCATCCTGCGGCGTCGCCAACGGCTCCGCCGCGTTACCCGCCGCCTGCGCCAGGCGGCTGCCGCCCAACGCCAGCGCGCCCAGCCCCAGCCCTTGCAGCAAACGGCGCCGCGAAGGCGACGCCGCTCCCTGAGAGTGCGGATGCGGCCCGTTATTCGGGCCTGCCTTGTTGCTCATAACCGTATGCCTCAGTCCAGACCCAATACGCCGCGCAGTTGGGAAAGATCTTCCGCCAACGTGGTGATCGGCCCTTTCAACGCATTGCGATCGGCATCGGTCAGCTTCTCATAGGACTCATAGCCGTCTTTGGTTTGGTACTTCGCCAAGATGGTGTCCACGGTTTTGAAGTTGGCGTCGATCTTGTCCAGCAGCGGCTTATTGGCCTTGACCAGCAAAGGACGCAGCAGGTTGACTATCTTCTGCGCGCCGTCGACGTTGGCCTGGAAATCCCACAAATCGGTGCGGCTGTAGCGGTCTTCTTCACCGCTGATCTTGCTGGCCGCCACCTCTTCGATCAGCCCGGCCGCGCCGCCCACCACTTTGCTCGGCGGGAAGGTCAGTTCACTCACGCGCTTTTGCAGTTCTACGGTGTCGTGATACAGACGATCGGCATATTTACCCATGTCTTTGGTTGAGTTGTCGGCAAACAACGCCTTCTCCAGACGGTGGAAACCGGTGAAGTTCGGATCCGCAGATTTCTTCTCGTAGTCGTCTTCGCGGGCGTCGATGCTGCCGTCCAGATCGGAGAACAGCTCGGCGATCGGCTCGATGCGCTCATAGTGCTGGCGGGTCGGCGCATACAGCTTGCGCGCTTGCTCCACGTTGCCGGCCTTCACCGCGTCGGTGAACAGCTTGGTTTGTTTCACCAGCCCATCGACTTCTTTGATGACGTAGACTTTGTATTCGGCGATCGGGCCAACCAGATCCAGCGCGTTCGGTTTGCCGTCGGTCGCGCCGTTGGCCGCTGCGGTGACAGTCAGTTTGCCTTTCGGGTTGCTCAGCAGCCCGCAGGTCATGTCGTATTCGCCCGCTTCCAGCGTGGCGGTCATTTTCTGGGTGAAGCCCGGCGCGATGTTTTCGCGCTCTTCCACCACCATCACCCCTTTCAGGATTTCCCATTCGACGTTTTTCTGGCTGGTGTTATGCACCACAAACTGCGTTTTGCCGGCCGGCACCGTCAGCTGCATCGGGTCGCACTGCTTGTCGTTGACCGTGACTTTGACCTGCGGCACGTCCGCCGCCAACGCGTTGATGCTCAGCGCAAACGCCGGGATAGCCAGTAATGCTGCGTGCAACGCCTTGCGGCGAAATAACGGAGTAGACATACGAGATTCCCTATTAAACATTAATGATTGATTTTACGTTGCGCCGGGGCCGCTGCCGGCTCCGCGCGCTGCGGCAGAAAGAAGAAAATCAGCGCCGGGATCAGATACAGGAAGTAGACCGCCACTTCGCTGACCGTCGGCGCTTCCTGATAACCGAGAATGCCTTCCAGCAGGGTGCCAAACAGCGAATGGGTCGACAGGGTGCTGCTGAAATCGAAGGCGATGTCCTGAAAGTGGTTCCACAGACCGGCTTCGTGGAAGGCGCGGATCGCCCCGGCGGCCAGCCCGGCGGCGACGAACAGAATGAACAGGCTGGTCCATTTGAAGAATTTGGCCAGATGCAGCTTCACCCCGCCCCAGTAAATCATCATGCCCAGCACAATGGCGGCGACCAGGCCGAGCACCGCACCGATCGGCGCTGCGGCGCCCACGTCTTGCTGAAACGCCGCCAGCAGGAAGAATACCGACTCCAACCCTTCGCGCGCCACGGCGAAGAACACCATCGCCACCAGCGCCCACCCCTGCCCTTTACCGGCGCTGAGCGCCTGATCGATCGCCCCTTCCAGATGTACCTTGACCGACCTGGAGACTTTGCGCATCCAGAACACCATATAGGTGAGGATCAGCACCGCCACCACCGCCACGATGCCTTCGAACAGCTCCTGCTGTTTCTGCGGGAACTCGCCGGTGGTCTCATTGATGAAGATGCCGAGCGCCAGACACAGCGCCGCCGCGACAATCACGCCGATCCACACCGCGCCCAGCCATTGGCTGCGCTGCGTGCGCTTCAGGTAGCTGGCGATCAGGCTGACGATCAGCGCGGCCTCCAGCCCCTCACGGAACATGATAAGAAAGGGAACGAACATAACTAATCACCCCTGAAAAGACCGCGGCGGCAGAGAAAACCGGCTCGCAATGAGCCGCGGCGAGTATGTAAAGAAACGTAAAATACAACGAGAGTGATTATCATTCTGCCAAAAAGAAATACAAGAGGCGCAAGCGTGATTTTTTCTAATCAAATGTCGCCAGGTGTTACAGCTGAATGACAGTGGCGAACAGGCAAAAAGAAGGGGCGCTCTGAGCGCCCCTTGCTGACTGACAGTGAACGGCGTTATACCGTTTTGTACTCGGCTTCCGCCTGATCGAAACGTTCGGTCATGGTGGAAGACGGCTGGCGGCCCATCAGGCTCACCACCACAATGGCCAGACAGCCCAGGATGAAGCCCGGGATGATTTCGTACAGGCCCAGCCATTCGTACTGTTTCCAGACGATCACCGTCACCGCGCCGACCAACATGCCGGCCAGCGCGCCGTTGCGGGTCATGCGCGACCACATCACCGAGATCAGCACTACCGGGCCGAAGGCGGCGCCGAAACCGGCCCAGGCGTAGCTCACCAGGCCCAGCACGCGGTTCTCCGGGTTGGCCGCCAGCGCGATGGCGACCAACGCCACCACCAACACCATGACGCGGCCGACCCACACCAGTTCACGCTGGCTGGCGCCTTTGCGCAGGAACGCTTTGTACAGGTCTTCGGTGATTGCGCTGGAACAGACCAGCAGCTGGCAGCTCAGGGTACTCATAACCGCCGCCAAAATCGCCGACAGCAGCACGCCCGCCACCCATGGGTTGAACAGCAGCATCGCCAGTTCGATGAACACGCGCTCGCCGTTTTGCGACACGTTGCCGGCCTGATCCGGGTTGTTGGCAAAGTAAGCGATACCGAAGAAACCGACGGCGATGGTGCCGGCCAGGCACAGGATCATCCAGGTCATGCTGATGCGGCGCGCGCTGCGGATGGTGCGGTGAGAATCCGCCGCCATGAAACGCGCCAGGATGTGCGGCTGGCCGAAGTAGCCCAGACCCCAACCCAGCAGCGACAGGATGGCGACGAAGTTCAGCCCCTTCAGCATGTCGAGGTTGGCCGGGTTCTGCGCCTGGATCACCAGCATCGAGGTATCGATGCCGCCGACGGCGAAGATCACGATCACCGGGGTCAGGATCAGCGCGAAAATCATCAGGCTGGCCTGCACGGTGTCGGTCCAGCTGACCGCCAGGAAACCGCCGATGAAGGTATACAGAATGGTCGCCGCGGCGCCGGCCCACAGGGCGGTTTCGTAGCTCATGCCGAAGGTGCTTTCGAACAGACGCGCGCCGGCCACGATGCCGGAGGCGCAGTAAATGGTGAAGAACACCAGGATGACGATGGCCGAGATCACCCGCAGCAGCTTGCTGTTGTCTTCAAAACGGCTGGTGAAATAATCCGGCAACGTCAGGGCATTGTTGTTGGCTTCGGTATGCACGCGCAGCCTTCCTGCCACCAGCTTCCAGTTCAGGTAAGCGCCGATGGTCAGGCCGATGGCGATCCAGCTTTCGGAGATGCCGGAGAGGAAGATGGCGCCCGGCAGGCCCATCAGCAGCCAGCCGCTCATGTCGGAAGCGCCGGCGGACAGCGCGGTCACCACGCTGCCCAGACTGCGGCCGCCGAGAATATAGTCATCAAAGTTATTGGTTGCCCGGTAGGCAAGCAGGCCGATCAGCACCATCCCGAAAATGTATACCAGGAAGGTCACCAGCATAGGTGTGCTCATTGTCATTTAATTCTCCACTTTCATTATTATTCGCGTTTCGCTCCGGCCAAGCCGGCGCCGGTAAACCCACGCGCAATGCATTTCACTGGCCGCCGCGCCGGAACGTGGCGCAGCCTGCGAGCAAGTGCAGGTAAAATAGTTTCTGCCCGTAATTGTTGACCGTCGGTTATCCTAGATGAGCCTTTCATCAACCAACAAGATATTTAACAACAAAGTTACACAAAGTTTACCCTGCGTCACATTTACCGGGCTCAAAGGTTGCACTCACGACAAGCAAAATGAGTTGCACCCTGCTATTACCCTTATATACCGCAAGGTAAAGCGCCTGCGGCATCATTAACCCCGCCGCGTTCGCTCAATAACGCAACATTCGTGCCAACTGCCCGTGTTAAAAAATCGATGAAACTCACACTTCGCTCATCCGCCTGATTTAACAAGGTTGCACAAAGTTGCAACATGCAGGATATTGTCTGCATTCTTGACACCACACATCTCACGAACCTATCCCAACAGGCTTTCCGGCCTGCTGTTTGTCTAGCCTGATGGGATAGGTTCTAAACACAGGAGTTGGACAGGCATGGGCACTACCACAATGGGCGTGAAACTCGACGAGGCAACACGCGACCGGATCAAGAGCGCCGCGCAGCGCATCGATCGCACGCCGCACTGGCTCATCAAGCAGGCCATCTTTAATTACCTCGAGCGTCTCGAGAGCGGTACCGATATTCCTGAAATTCCAGCGCTGGCCGCAGCGGGCCAGCCTGAAGCGGACGACATTATGCCGCAAGCGCAGGAAGAGTCACACCAGCCATTCCTCGATTTCGCCGAACAAATTCTGCCGCAGTCGGTGACCCGCGCCGCCATCACCGCCGCGTATCGCCGCCCGGAGACCGAAGCGGTGCCGATGTTGCTCGAACAGGCGCGATTACCCGCCGATCTTGCACAGGCTACTCACAAAATGGCCTACGGCATCGCCGAGAAGTTGCGTAACCAAAAAAGTGCAAACGGCCGCGCCGGCATGGTGCAAGGCCTGCTGCAAGAGTTCTCCCTCTCCTCGCAGGAAGGCGTGGCGCTGATGTGCCTGGCGGAAGCGCTGCTGCGCATTCCGGACAAACCGACCCGCGATGCCCTGATCCGCGACAAGATCAGCAACGGCAACTGGCACTCGCACCTGGGGCGCAGCCCGTCGCTGTTCGTCAACGCCGCCACCTGGGGCCTGCTGTTCACCGGCAAGCTGGTGTCGACCCATAACGAAGCCAATCTGTCCCGCTCGCTGAACCGCATTATCAGCAAGAGCGGCGAGCCGCTGATCCGCAAAGGCGTGGACATGGCGATGCGCCTGATGGGCGAACAGTTCGTGACCGGCGAAACCATCGCCGAAGCACTGGCCAACGCGCGCAAGCTGGAAGAAAAAGGCTTCCGCTACTCCTACGACATGCTGGGGGAAGCCGCCCTGACCGAAGCTGACGCCCAGGCCTACCTGGTTTCCTATCAGCAGGCTATCCACGCCATCGGCAAAGCCTCCAACGGCCGCGGCATCTATGAAGGCCCCGGCATCTCCATCAAGCTGTCCGCCCTGCACCCGCGCTACAGCCGCGCGCAGTACGAACGCGTGATGGAAGAGCTTTACCCGCGCCTGCTGTCGCTGACCCTGCAGGCACGCCAGTACGATATCGGCATCAATATCGACGCCGAAGAGGCCGACCGTCTGGAGATCTCGCTCGATCTGCTCGAGAAGCTGTGCTTCGAACCGCAGTTGGCCGGCTGGAACGGCATCGGCTTCGTGATTCAGGCCTACCAGAAACGCTGCCCATTCGCCATCGACGCAGTGATCGACATGGCGCAACGCAGCCGCCGTCGCCTGATGATCCGTCTGGTGAAAGGCGCCTACTGGGACAGCGAAATCAAACGCGCCCAGATGGACGGCCTGGAAGGCTACCCGGTTTACACCCGCAAGGTGTACACCGACGTTTCCTATCTGGCCTGCGCCCGCAAGCTGCTGTCGGTGCCGAACCTGATCTATCCGCAGTTCGCGACCCACAACGCCCATACGCTGAGCGCCATTTATCACCTGGCCGGCAACAACTACTACCCTGGCCAGTATGAGTTCCAGTGCCTGCACGGCATGGGTGAACCGCTCTACGAACAGGTGGTGGGCAAAGTGGCCGACGGCAAACTGAACCGCCCTTGCCGCATCTACGCGCCGGTCGGCACCCATGAAACGCTGCTGGCTTACCTGGTGCGCCGCCTGCTGGAAAACGGCGCCAATACCTCGTTCGTCAACCGCATCGCCGACGCCACCCTGCCACTCGACGAGCTGGTGGCCGATCCGGTCAGCGCCGTGGAAGCGCTGGCGGCCAGCGAAGGTCAAATTGGCCTGCCGCATCCGCGCATCCCGCTGCCGCGTGAGCTGTATGGTGAGAAACGTACCAACTCCAGCGGTCTGGATCTGTCCAACGAACAGCGTCTGGCTTCGCTGTCCAGCGCCCTGCTCACCAGCGCCAGCCATCCATGGCGCGCGGAACCGATCATCGACGCCGAGTTGGATCAGGGCGTCGAACAGCCGGTGATCAACCCGGCCGAACCGGGCGATGTGGTCGGCTACGTGCGTGAAGCCACCGAAGGCGAAGTCAGCCGCGCGCTCGACGCCGCCGCGGCCGCCGGCCCAATCTGGTTCGCCACACCGCCGACGGAGCGCGCCGCGATCCTCGAACGCGCCGCCGAGCTGATGGAAAGCCAGCTGCAAAGCCTGCTGGGCATTCTGGTGCGCGAAGCGGGTAAAACCTTCAACAACGCCATCGCCGAAGTGCGTGAAGCGGTCGATTTCCTGCACTACTACGCCGGCCAGGTACGCGACGATTTCGCCAACGACAGCCATCGCCCGCTGGGCCCGGTGGTCTGTATCAGCCCGTGGAACTTCCCGCTGGCGATCTTCACCGGCCAAATCGCCGCCGCGCTGGCGGCGGGCAACAGCGTGCTGGCCAAACCGGCTGAGCAAACGCCGCTGGTGGCCGCGCAGGCGGTGCGTATCCTGCTGGAAGCCGGCATTCCGCAAGGCGTGCTGCAGCTGCTGCCGGGCCAGGGTGAAACCGTCGGCTCAACGCTGGTTAACGACGCCCGCGTCCGCGGCGTGATGTTTACCGGCTCCACCGACGTCGCCGGCATTCTGCAGCGCAGCATCGCCGGCCGTCTGGATCCACAAGGCCGTCCGACGCCGCTGATCGCCGAAACCGGCGGCCTGAACGCCATGATCGTCGACTCCTCCGCCCTGACCGAACAGGTGGTGACCGATGTGGTGGCTTCCGCCTTCGACAGCGCCGGGCAGCGTTGCTCCGCGCTGCGTATCCTGTGCATTCAGGAAGACGTGGCCGAGCACACGCTGCAAATGCTGCGCGGCGCGATGGCCGAATGCCGCATGGGCAACCCGGAACGCCTGTCTACCGACGTGGGCCCGGTGATCGACGCCGAAGCCAAAACCGGCATCGAACGCCACATCCAGGCGATGCGCGCCAAAGGCCGCAAGGTATACCAGGCCGCCAAAGGCAGCGCGCAGGATGAGAAAGAGTGGGCGCGCGGCACCTTCATCAAGCCGACGCTGATCGAGCTCGACAGCTTCGACGAGCTGCAGAAAGAGATCTTCGGCCCGGTGCTGCACGTGGTGCGCTTCCAGCGCAACAATCTGGACGCGCTGGTCGATCAGATCAACGCCGCCGGTTATGGCCTGACGCTGGGCATTCACACCCGTATCGATGAAACCATCGCCCGGGTGACCGAACGCGCCAAGGTCGGCAACCTGTACGTCAACCGCAACATGGTCGGCGCAGTGGTCGGCGTGCAGCCGTTCGGCGGCGAAGGCCTGTCGGGCACCGGCCCGAAAGCCGGCGGCCCGCTGTACCTGTACCGTCTGCTGGCCAACCGTCCGGACGACGCGCTGCAACGTACGCTGCACCGCCAGGACGAAGAGCGCCCGATGGAAGCCACCGCGCGGCCGCAGCTGCTGGGCGCGCTGCAATCGCTGGAGAAGTGGGCGGTCACCAGCCAACAAGGCGAACTGGCGGCACTGGCGCAACGTTATGCGGAACTGGGCCAGGGCGGCACCGTACGTCCGCTGCCGGGCCCGACCGGCGAGCGCAACACCTATGCCCTGCTGCCGCGTGAACGCGTGCTGTGCCTGGCGGATAACGAAACCGACGCGCTGATCCAGCTGGCCGCCGTGCTGGCGGTTGGCAGCTGCGCGCTGTGGCCGGAAGCGGAACTGCAACGCAATCTGTTCCGCCGCTTGCCGAACGATGTGCAGGCGCGCATCGCCTTCAGCAAAGACTGGCAGCAGGACAAGGTTGAGTTCGACGCCGCCATCTACCACGGCGATGCCGACCAGCTGCGCACCCTGTGCGAGCAGATCGCCCAGCGCGGCGGCGCCATCGTCTCGGTGCAGGGCTTCGCCCACGGTGAAACCAACATCCTGTTGGAACGCCTGCTGATCGAACGTTCCCTGAGCGTCAACACCGCCGCCGCCGGCGGTAACGCCAGCCTGATGACCATCGGTTAACGCATCCTCAAGGCTGCACGCGTTGCAGCCTGATGGGCTTACCGCTAGGCAAACCCTGCACTCGTGCAGGGTTTTTTATTGTCCGCAGGCCGATCGGCCGTTAGCGTCTTGTTATCCTTACAGGGTGGGGCGTCGCTCATGGACGATGGATTACTCTGCTTGAAAGCCGCGTCAGCGCGCTACGAGACGCATTGACTTTCGGGTTCGGCAATATCCGGGATACGGCAGCCGCAGCGGATTTCTCGCCGCCGCCGCGCGAAACGAATGGTTGAAAGCGGAGTGAATGCGGTCGGGGGAAACGCCCCCGCCGCCTTATTGATTCCGGAACTTGTCGAGGAATTGCTGGGTGCGTTGATGCTGCGGATTGGCGAACAGCGCTTTCGCCGGGCCCTGTTCGACGATGCGGCCGTGATCCATAAAGATAACCCGATCGGCCACGTCGCGAGCGAAGCTCATCTCATGGGTGACGATCACCATGGTGCGTTTCTCTTCCGCCAGTGAGCGCATGGTATTGAGCACTTCCCCCACCAGCTCGGGATCGAGCGCCGACGTCGGCTCGTCGAACAAAATCACCTCCGGCTGCATCGCCAGCGCGCGCGCGATAGCCACCCGCTGCTGCTGCCCGCCGGACAGCCGACGCGGATAAGCCGCCTCTTTACCGCTCAGGCCCACTTTGGCCAGCAACGCGCGAGCACGCTGTTCGGCGCTGGCTTTCGCCTCGCCTTTAACGATAACCGGCCCTTCAATGATGTTTTCCAGCACCGAACGGTGCGGAAACAGGTTGAAGTTCTGGAACACGAAACCGACCTGCTGACGCAGCGCGCGCACCTGATTTTTCTGTTTGCTCAGCGGCTTGCTGCCGTCGATCCGGATATCGCCGACGCGGATGGTGCCGGAATCCGGCTCTTCCAGCAGGTTGATGCAGCGCAACAAGGTGGTTTTCCCGGAACCGCTCGGCCCGATGATCGCCACCACTTCGCCGGCGTCCACCGCCAGATCGATCCCATGCAGCACCGTCTGACCTTTGAACTGCTTGGTCAATTGCTTAACTTCAATGGCACTCATGCGCTACTCCTGATCCTGGCGATTAACGTGGGCTTCCAGACGGTTTTGCAGTGCGGAAAGCAGGGTTGCCATCACCCAGTAAATCAGCGATGCCGCCAGGTACATGGTGAACACTTCCAGCGTGCGCGAGGTGATGAGCTGCGCCTGGCGGAACAGTTCCGGCACCTGAATGGTGGCGGCCAGCGAAGTGTCTTTCACCAGGCCGATAAAACTGTTGCCCAACGGCGGCAAGGCGGTGCGCGCCGCCTGCGGCAAGATCACCCGGCGCAGGGTTTGCCAACGGGTCATGCCGATGCTGGCGGCGGCTTCCCACTGCCCTTTATCGATCGACGAAATCGCCGCGCGCAGCGTTTCTGAGGTGTAAGCGGCGGTATTGAGCGACAGGCCAATCAGCGCCGCCGGGAAGGGATCGAATTCAACGCCGAACTGCGGCAGACCGTAATAGATCATAAACAGCTGGGCGATCAGCGGCGTGCCGCGGAACAGTGATACGTAAATGCGCGACAGCCACGACAGCGGCCAAAGCGGCGAAAGGCGCATCAGCGCCAGCAGAAAACCGAGCAACAGGCCGAACGCCATGCCGCCCAGGCTAAGCTGGAGCGTCAGTATTGCGCCTTTCAATAAAAATGGCGCTGAATCCAGCGCCAGTTGAATACTTTCGTGCATTATTTAGTTACGTCCGCGCCAAACCATTTCTCGGAGATCTTCGCCAGCGTGCCGTCTTTTTGCATCTCGGCGATCGCCTGGTCAATCGCGGCCAGCAGCTCTGGGTTATTCTTGCGCAGCGCCACGCCGGACTCCTGGCGGGAGAATGCCGGGCCGGCCACCGCCAGCGTATCGCCGGTTTTCTTCACCAGATCCAGCGCCGCCAGACGGTCCACCAGAATGGCGTTGATACGGCCGACGCGCAGATCCTGATACTTGGTCGGATCATCGTCGTAAGTGCGCACGTCTACACCCTGCACGTTCGCACGCAGCCATTGCTCATAGTTGGTGCCCAGGCCAACGCCGACCTTCTTGCCCTTCAGGTCTTCCGGCTTGGTGATCGTGCCTTCGTTGCCCTTTTTCACCAGCGCCTGAATGCCGGAAACGGTGTAAGGGGTGGAGAAGTCATATTTCTTCTTGCGCTCATCGGAGATTGTCACCTGGTTGATCACCACGTCGATGCGTTTTGACTCCAGCGACGCCAGCATGCCGTCCCACTTGGTCGGGTTCAGCTTGGCTTTCACGCCCAGATGTTGCGCCAGCGCGTTGGCGAAATCCACTTCGAAACCGGTCAATTTGCCGTCTTCACCCTGGAAGCTGAACGGCGGATAGGTGCCTTCCAGCCCAACGATCAGCGTGCCGCGCTGTTTCACCTGCTGCAGCAGGTTATCGGCGGCGTAGGTTTGCGTCGTCACACCGGCGGCCAACGCAATACCCACCACGCCCAACAACCATTGACGACGAACTTTCGCAAACATCATAAACACCCCTGTGTGTTATTTATCTTTTTTGATATCAGCACTTTAACAGTGCGACCGCCCGCATAAAGGAATATAACTTTATAAATATAGTTCAAAATGGAATAACAAGCGGCATTTACACCTGCGGATGGTAGGCGAACAGCGCCGGCGCACCGCCGGTGTGAACGAACAGGATGGGCCCTTCGTCGCGGAAACGCCGCTGGGCGATGCCGTCGATCAAACCGGCCATCGCTTTGCCGGTATATACCGGATCCAGCAATACCCCCTCTTGCTGCGCCAGCAGCTGCACCGCCGCCATGCCTTCTTCATTCGGCATGCCGTACTGCGGCGCGAAGTAATCGTCCCACAGCGCGATCGGCGCCAGTTCGTCGATATTCAGCGAACAGGCCAGGGCTTTCTGGATTTGTTCCACCTTCGGCAATTGATCGATCACGGTGCGCGAGACCGTCACGCCGATCAACTCGGTTTCAGGCAGCAGCTGTTGCAGCCCCACCGCCAGCCCGGCGTGGGTGCCTGCGCTGCCGGACGCCACCACCACCGAACTGAACGCCACGTTGCTGCGTTGGCTCTGTTCGGCGATTTCCAATGCGCACTGCACGTATCCCAGCGCGCCCAGCGCATTGGAGCCGCCCACCGGCACCACGTAAGGCCGGAAGCCCTGCGCCTCGAGGCGCGTCGCCAGCTCCGCCAGCTGCTGCTGCGGATCGTGCAGCGCTTCGCACATCACCACTTCGGCGTTGAACAAGCCGAGCAACAGGCGGTTGCCGTTGGTCAGGTAGTTTTCCGCGCGGGTATCGATAGGGTTTTCCAGCAGCGCGACACAGTGCAGGCCCAGTTTCGCCGCCACCGCCGCCGTCTGGCGCACGTGATTGGATTGAATGGCGCCGGCGGTAACCAGCGTATCTGCGCCTTGCCTCAGCGCATCGGCAGCCAGAAACTCAAGCTTTCTCAGCTTGTTGCCGCCCAGGGCCATAGGGGTGACATCGTCACGTTTAAGGTAGATTTCACGGCCGAGATAATCGGAGAGACGGGACAGTTTTTCCAGCGGCGTGGCGACGCCAACCAGATCCAGACGCGGAAATTGCGCCAGTTGTTGTTGCAGGTTCACTACTTCCCCCCAGGGAATCGAGTATCAACATCTGATAACCGATAGATTTAGCAGATGTGAACTGAATAATCATCCTTTATCACGGGGGGATCCGCAGACCCCGGCCCAGCGGCCGGGGAAAATCTCAGTAGCTGCGCTGCCAGGCGAGATACTGATCGTATTTGCGCAGCGCAATGCGGTAGTTGTTGTGCGCTGCGGTAGGCAGATCGTCGATAATGCGCTGATGGCTGGCGCAGTTGGCGAACTTGTCCGCCGGGTAATTACGCGCCACCAGCATTTCGTCCAGCCGGCGCAGCCGCACCACGTACTCGCGAATGGTGCTGTGGCTCATCTCGGTCTGTTCGAACAGATACTGCTTGAACGCCATGATGTCGAAATAGCTCGGGTGGCTGTTGCAGGAAATCTCGCTGCAAAAGCGGCACAGCGCGGTCAGCTCATGCTGCACGTTTTGCCAGACCGCATCGTCGATCGGCTGGTCCATGCGCGCGATGGCTTCTTTATTGATTATCTTGCCGCGAAACACCAGCGCCATGCGGTCCAACAATTTACCGCACTGGGAGCAATGGGTCTGGCTGTGCTTGTAATCTTTCAGGTAACGGCTAAGCGGCCGTTTCTTCAACAGTATTCCTGGCATAAGGGGCAGTCCGATTGTCGCATGAGTCATCGAGTTGAGGGGGCGGCAGCCCGCCGTCAGGTATCGTTCGCCAGCCGCGCACGCAGCCGTTTGATCGCCTGACTGTGCAGTTGACTGACGCGGGATTCCCCGACGTCCAGCACGGCGCCGATCTCTTTGAGATTCAACTCTTCCTGGTAATACAGCGTCAGCACCATTTTTTCGCGCTCCGGCAACGCCTCGATGGCGTCGATCACTCGCTGGCGCAGGCTGCCTTCCAACAGGTGATGCAGTGGGTTGGCCTCTTCATGCCCTTCCAGCATCGGTTCCGCGTTTTCGCCATGCTCCTCGCGCCATTCGTCGTAAGAGAAAAGCTGGCTGTTATTGGTGTCCAACAGAATTTGACGGTACTCATCCAGCGAAATATTCAGCGTCTGCGCCACTTCCGTCTCGCTCGCCGGCCGGCCATAACGCTGTTCCAGTTGCCGCATCACCTGCGCGACCTCGCGCGCGTGGCGCCGCACGCTGCGCGGCACCCAGTCGCGGCTGCGTAGCTCGTCGAGCATCGCGCCGCGAATGCGCTGCACCGCATAGGTGGTAAAGGCGGTTCCCTGTAGGGCGTCATAACGCTCAACGGCGTTCAATAACCCGATTCCCCCGGCCTGCAGCAAGTCGTCAAGCTCCACGCTGGCGGGCAACCTGACCTGCAGGCGCAGCGCCTCGTGGCGCACTAACGGGACGTAGCGCAGCCAGAGAGAATTTTTGTCCATCACGCCTTCGGCGGTATACAGATCGCTCACTATGTCTTAAACCTGCGGATAAGAGAGTCAGCGCTATTATGCGTAGGGGGCGAAATGCCAATCGGCTGAACAGTCGCACAAAACGGGCTTTATTTGCGCCATGTAATAACCGCGCGGTGCGCGAGCATAAAAAAACCCCGCCGAAGCGGGGTTTCTTTGCGACAGTTAATCGGGAGAGACGATTAACGCAGCAGGGACAGAACGTTCTGAGTAGACTGGTTAGCCTGTGCCAGAACAGAGGTGCCAGCCTGTTGCAGGATGTTGGCACGGCTCATATTGGACACTTCGGTCGCGTAGTCAGCATCCTGAATACGGGACTGAGAAGCGGACAGGTTGTTCACGGTGCTGTTCAGGTTGTTGATAACAGAATCGAAACGGTTCTGTACCGCACCCAGAGAAGAACGCAGGCCGTCAACCTGTGCCAGCGCTTTGTCCAGGGTTGCCAGTGGATCTTTAACGTCAGTAACGTCAGCACCCTTGGTTACAACGCCTTTGTCGTCGATTTTCGCAGTAGCGTAGGTTTTTGCGCCAGTCGCTGCATCAGTAGTCTGAATGTAGTAACCTTCTTTACCGTCTTTGTCTTTACCGGAAACCAGAGTCGCTTTCTCTAAAGCGCCACCAGTTTTGGAAGATTCAGCCAGGTCGAAAGCAACATCTTTACCGGTGTCATCTTTAACCATGGCTTTATCGGCAATTGCAGAGCCAATTTTGGTGCCTTTTTCGGTTACATCGAAACCAGTCAGACCCAGTTTGCCAGAATCGATCTTCTGCAGGTCGATATCGATGGTTTCACCGTCGTTAGCGCCAACCTGGATAGTCAGTTTCTGATCGCTGCTCAGCACTTTCACGCCGTTGAAGTCAGTCTGCTCGGAGATACGGTTGATTTCCGACATGCGCTGAGTGATTTCGTCCTGGATGGATTTCAGGTCGCTGGTGGAGTTAGAACCGTTCTGCGCCTGTACGGTCAGACGACGGATGTTCTGCAGGTTGTCGTTAACTTCGTTCAGTGCGCCTTCAGTGGTCTGCGCCAGAGAGATACCGTCGTTGGCGTTACGGGAAGCCTGAGTCAGGCCTTTGATGTTAGCGGTGAAACGGTTGGAGATCGCCTGACCCGCAGCATCGTCTTTCGCGCTGTTGATACGCAGACCGGAAGACAGACGCTCAATCGCAGTGCCCAGAGAAGACTGAGATTTGTTCAGGTTGTTCTGCGCCATCAGAGACAGGCTGTTAGTGTTGATTACTTGTGCCATTGTTTGCTTTCCTTACGAGTCAGTTGCGTTCTTCGCAACACAGTTAAAAGGTTCGGGCTTGTTTGCCCACGGCGTCAACCACCGTCCCCTCAGGTATCGGCCCTCCCCTAACAACCTTTAGAATTTTTTTAATTTTTTTTGCGTCCGCCGCAATGGCGGAAATAACGCGGTTTTTCCCTCTTCTATTGCGCCATCGGTTTTTTGTTTTTTTCGGTAAACTTTTTCATCACTGGGCCGATAACGCGTAAAGCGAATAAAGTCATAATCAAGGAGAATTACCCATGGCAACGATCAGTTCATTAGGTCTCGGCTCAGGACTCGACCTCAATGGCCTGCTGGACAAGCTGACTAAAGCGGAACAACAGCGCCTGACCCCTTACACCACCAAACAATCCAGCTATAAAGCCCAGTTGACCGGTTACGGCACGCTAAAGGGCGCGTTGGAAAAATTCGACAACCTCAGCAAAGAGATGGCGAAAGAGGACTTCTTCAAGGCCACCACCGCCACCGAACATGACGCCTTCAAGATCACCACCAACGCCAAGGCGGTGCCGGGCAACTATGTGGTGGAAGTGAAGAACCTGGCGCAGGCGCAAACCCTGACCACTCAGGCGAAAGTCAGCGACCAGGGCGAAAAATTAGGTAAAGAAGGCATCACCAACCGCTCTCTGACCATCACCGCCGGCAACCCGCCGAAAGAAACCAAAATCCCGCTCAGCGACGATCAAACCTCGCTGGTTGAGATGCGCGACGCCATCAACGGCGCCAAGGCCGGCGTCACCGCCAGCATCATGCGCGTCGGCGACAACGACTACCAGCTGGCGATCAGCTCTTCCACCACCGGCGAAAACAACAAGATCTCCCTCCAGGTCGACAATGACGACAAACTGGGCGATATCCTGAACTACAACGCCACCCGCGGCACCACCACCGCCATGAAGCAGACGGTCGCGCCGCAGGACGCGGAGCTGATGGTGAACGGCACGGCCATCAAACGCAGCACCAACTCGATCAGCGATGCCCTGCAGGGCGTCACCATCGATCTGAAAACCAAAACCAAAACCGATGAACCGCAACACCTGGTGATCAGCACCAACACCGCCGGCACCACCGACAAGATCAAAGAGTGGGTCGACAGCTATAACTCGCTGCTGGACACCTTCAACTCGCTGTCCAAGTTCACCCCGGTGAAAACCGGCGAAGCGCCAAACCCAACCAACGGCCCGCTGCTGGGCGACAACACCCTGCGCGGCATTCAGTCGTCGATCAAAAGCGCGCTGAGCGCCGCCCAGGACAACCCGGAGTTGAAAGGCCTGGGCAACCTCGGCATTTCCACCAACACCAAAACCGGCAAGTTGGAAATCGACAGCGCCAAGCTGAAGAAAGCGATGGATGAGAAGCCGGATCAGGTCAGCAACTTCTTCGTCGGTAACGGCAAAGACACCGGCATGGCCACCGAGATCCACAACGAGATCCAGAGCTACATCAAATCCGGCGGCATCATCGAGAACTCGACCAAAAGCATCAACACTAACCTCGATCGCCTGAACAGCCAGATCACCACGGTCACGGCCAGCATTCAAAACACCATCGATCGTTATAAACAACAGTTCGTTCAGCTGGATACCATGATGTCGAAAATGAACGGCACCAGTAACTATTTGGCTCAACAGTTCAAGTAACCCTTTAACAAGGCAAAGAAAACAGCATGTATAACCGTAGCGGCACTCAGGCCTATGCACAGGTCAGTCTGGAAAGCGGCGCCATGAGCGCCAGCCCGCACCAGTTAATCGTGATGTTGTTCGACGGGGCGCTCAGCGCCCTGCTTCGCGCACGCATCCTGATGAACCAGGGCGATATCGCCGGCAAAGGCATGGCGCTCTCCAAAGCCATCAACATCATCGACAACGGCCTGAAAAGCGGCCTCGATCCTCAGCAGGGCGGCGAGATCGCCGAAAACCTGGCGGCGTTATACGACTATATGAAGCGTCGCCTGATGCAGGCCAATCTGCACAACGACGAAGCGGCGATTGCCGAGGTGGTCAAACTGCTGGAAAACATCGCCGACGCCTGGCGCCAGATCGGCCCCAACTACCAACCTTCGCAGGACGCCGTGTAATGGAACGTCAACAGCAGCTGTTAGCCGCTTATCAACAAATTTACACCCTGAGCAGCCAGATGATCGCGCTGGCGCAAACCGGGCGCTGGGAAGAGCTCGTCGAGCTTGAATTCGCCTACGTGACGGCGGTGGAAAAAACCGCCGCCTTTACCGGGCAAGCCGGCCCGTCCATGGCGTTGCAGGAGATGTTGCGCAATAAGCTGCAACAGATCCTCGACAACGAAACCGAGCTCAAACGTCTGTTGCAGCAACGGATGGATGAGCTGAAAACGCTTATTGAACAGTCGACGCGCCAAAACGTGGTCAACAACACCTACGGCCAGTTTCATGACCGCGCGCTGCTGCTGGGAGAGCCACAGGTCCGATAAGATCGACAATACTGACGAAAATGGATTAAATAGCACTATGCGCTATTACCCTCGGGTTACGTTAGGATATTAATCTATGGCATTTGAATTATTCAGTTTATGGGTAATTGGTAAAATGCGCGCTTCGAGCCTGGCTCTCACTTTAATGGATAAACATCATCCCGACACGGACGTTTTCTGTTCATCAGGAAATTGATTTTTGATAGATAAAACTCGCCGCTGTGTTTCACGGCCCATGGAAAAATGTTGCTCCAGCGCGGATCAAAGCGTAAAGATATTCCCAGATAATGGCTGCGAAATGAATATCGATGGAACGTACAATTAATCTCTGTCCTGGAATTGGCGCCTCAGCGCACATCATTCAGTATACTGAATTATTATTCCCTTCAGTCTATTTTGAGCAACCACATCTGTATCTGATACAACAAGGCCATAAGCGCGTACGCTGGCAACAACACGAAGTGGTCGCTCATCCCGGCGAGCTGTTGATTATCGACGGCGGGCAAACGGTGGACATTATTAACGGCCCGTCCGAAGACGGCGTATTCAGTTGCCAACTGCTGACCTGCGATCCCCTGTTGCTCACCGTCCAGCCTCCGGCCGAGGAAACGCCGGCGGCGATGCCGTTCGATGCCGTCCTGGCGCTGCGCAACCTGCCCTGCGCCCTAAAGCACAGTTTTGAAACCACCGGCCTGGCGCTGACGCTGCGGCAACGCTTTCCCACCATCATCGTGCGGCACAAAATGCTGGAAATTCTGCTGTGGCTGGCCCAATTCGGCATTCGCTTTATTCACAACGAAGCCAAGGATCTGACGCAGCGGGTGCGTCGCTGCCTCGCGACCGATCCGCACAGCATTTGGACGGCGGCCAAAGTCGCGGAGAGCCTGTCGATGAGTGAGGTGATGTTGCGCCGCAAACTGTCGATGGAAAACACCGCGTTGCGCAACCTGATGATCGACGTCCGGATGAGCAGCGCACTGGCCCTGCTGCAATCGACCGACTGGCCGATTTCCGCCATCGCGCAGCATGTGGGTTATGAAAGCGCGTCGCGTTTCGCCGAACGTTTTCGCAAACGCTTCGGTTTCGCGCCTACCGCCATTCGCGGCCACCAAAGGATTATGGAACCCGGCTCTCAGGGCGTTGAGGCGATGGTCGCCGGAGAAACATAAATAGACGCGCAACAAAATGGCTTTATTTAACACAAGTCCCTAACGGTTGTAACAACGCTGAGATACGCTAAGCCACGTCCATCCGCCGAAAGCGAATTAAACGATGCGCAATGAAAAGCGATTATTTTCTCTGGCAATAATGTTGTTGGGGCTGTGGCTGCTAGCCTTACTGTATGAAGAAGACATGATGCGTTTACTGGCCGCACAATAAAACGGCCAGGTTTTTTATCGCCTGGTCAGACTTCAATCCAGTTTGACCAACACGCCAATTAACGTGACTAACACCGCCAGCATTAAAATACTGATCAGGCGCCATCTGGATTCGCTTTTACTGCTCATTGACCTGCCTCGAATAATAACCCTACTAATAAGGCCATAATAAACGCTCACCGGCACATTCAATAAGCCTGACAGCACAATGTTCGCCCCTCTATTCGGGACATTGCCCCCATTTCCTGTCGGTTGCGACGCGGTGATTACCGCTGCGATAACGGCGGCGGCACAAGCGCCAATTTTGCGGGCAGCTCAGCCACCAGTTTGTCCACCGCCAGCCGCACCTTGAGCGGCTGGTAAGGCATATAGGGCCACACCACGTTGACCGGGAAACTGAGGTTGGACTCACCGCGCATGATCTCCACCAACGTCCCCGCCATCAGCCGCTCGCGCACCAGCCACTCCGGCAGCCAGGCAATGCCGGCGCCGGCGGATATCGCATCGACGATCCCCTGCATATCATCCATCATCATCTTGGCCGGGGGGCTGAACGATTGCAGCTCACCGTTTTCGCCACGCAGCTGCCACGGCAGCACGGCGCCGGCGTGCAGATACCCCACCGCCTGATGCCGGCTTAACGCTTCCACCGTGCTCGGCTCGCCGCAGCGCCGCACGTAGTCGGGCGACGCGCACAGGAGCATGCCATGTTCGCCCAGACGTCGGGCAACCAAACTGCCGCTGTCCGCCAGTTCGCCGATGCGCACTGCCAGATCGAATCCCTCGTCGACGAGATCGATCCTGCGGTCGCTGAATGAGATTTCCAGCGTCAGTAACGGATGCTCATTCGCCAGCGCCGTCAACAAGGGCGCAATGCACAGGTGGCCGAACAGCACCGGCACCGAGACTCTGAGCCGGCCGCTGACCTGCATCTTGCCGCTGTCGAGCTGGTTTTCCGCCGCCTGAACGTTCGCCAACGCCTGTCGACAGTGTTCATAGTACAGCGCGCCTTCGTCCGTCAGGCTCAGGCTGCGCGTCGTGCGCATAAACAGCATCACGCCCAGCCGCGCCTCCAGACGCGACACGATTTTGCTGACCGCAGAACGCGTCAGATGCAGTTTCTCTGCGGCGGCGGCGAAACTGCCGCCTTCCGCTACGGCAACAAAGGCCGGCAGCGCACTCAGATCGCTTTTCATCTTAATGTTGCCAATATGGAATCAATTAGGTGAAAACCTATCACCACTGGTGAACCTTAAGCAATGATAACCTGCAGTCATTCCGGAGTCCCCGGTGAAAACCACAGATTACCGTCAGAGGACAACAGCATGAAAAAAATACTGGCTCTCAAATCCAGCATTATGGGAAATGACTCGCAGACCAATAACCTGATTGACCGCTATCTGGCGGCGCGCAAAGCGAAAGGATACGACGATCGGATCGTCGAACACGATCTGACGGCGCTGGATCTGCCGGTGTTGGACGGCGAGCTGTTCAGCGCGCTGCGCGGCGCGGAAAATGTCAGCCCGCGCGCCAAAGCCACGGTGGCGCTCTCCGATCAACTGATTGCCGAACTGAAAGAGAGCGACCTGTTACTGATCGGGGCGCCGATGTACAACCTCAACGTGCCAACTCAGCTGAAAAACTGGTTCGATCTGGTGGCCCGCGCCCGGATGACTTTCAACTATACCGCCACCTACCCGGTGGGGCTGGTGGAAGGCGTCAATGCGGTGGTCTTCAGTTCACGCGGCGGTATGCACGCCGGGCATCCGACCGACGCCGTAACGCCCTACCTGCGCTCGGTGCTGGGGCTGATGGGGATCAGCGACGTGCAATTCATCTATGCCGAAGGGCTGGACATGAAGCCGCACGGCCGCGACCAGGGGCTGGCAAGCGCCCACCAGCGCATCGTGGCGTTAGCAGGCTGAGGCAAACGCACGGCAGCATTGATTTGTTATAATATAACAAATATGATGTTCGCGTTGACGCACCTCGAACGTGCGTCGGCGCTCCTACATCACATAAATGTTTTATCGCACCTTCAGCCAGCTATTTCGATAGCTGGCTTTTTTTGTCCATCGACTGGCGTCACGGCTTCAGTATTGCCGGGCGGCGCGTTTCATTTCACGCTCGCCGGGCGACTGTGTCTTCACCGACAGCGGCGCGACAAACGCCTTCCACTCTTTGCCGGCATCCTGATGAGGCGCCGTTTTTTGCGCCGATGGATAGTCATCATTCTGGCCGGCGCATCCAGACAACGCCATCATGGCCAGAGCAAGGCACAGCGATTTACACATTATCCTATCCCTCCTATAACCATCGCCATAGGCTAACGGCGCCGAGCCAAATTTCACTGAAAAATGGACGGTACGTTCATCACACCGGCATATTCATGATGTCCTGGTAGGCCGCCACCAGCTTGTTGCGCACCTGGACGCCCAGTTGCAAAGACACCGACGATTTCTGCAGATCGACCATCACATCGTTCAGGCTGATGTCCGGCACGCCCAGCTCAAAGTCCTGCGCCTGTTTGCGCGCCGTCTGCTGAGTGTCGCTGATCTTGCCGAGCGCCGCGGTCAGTTCGCTGGCGAAGCTGACGCCCTGCGGCGCCGCATTTTGCCCCATCTTGCCGGCCTGAACCGCCATGGTCTGCATCTGCTGCAGTACCCCTTCAATGCCCTGAATCGCCATCTGGTCCTCAATCCTCTCGTCTCGCCGGGTGACGTTTTCACCCTGTACTTCTCCAATGATGCACACCCTAGCACAGCGTTTTCGGACCTAAAGCGGTTAATTAACTGCAAAAAACCCGGCTTATCGGGCAATCGGAATTGTCTGATAAGGCGAATAATGGCCTGCCCAGAAATGGGAGCGCCGCTATTTAGAAGATATGTGTATCAGGGAGTCTGTTTTGTCACACAACGCTAACCATACCGTTCATCAGCCTGGCAGGGAGCTGCTCAGCGGCCCGTACGGGATCGTGAGCGCCATTGAAGGACGAGACCTAAAATGAGTGCTTCGATAACCGCCGGCGAAAGCCGCGACAACGGCCTGCAGGCCATCTGGAACCGTCTGCGCGCCAACCCGAAAATTCCGTTGCTGGTCGCCGCTTCCGCCGCGATCGCGATCGTCGTCGCACTGCTGTTGTGGGTGAAAAGCCCCGACTACCGCGTGCTGTACAGCAATCTGAACGACCGCGACGGTGGCGCCATCGTCACCCAGCTGACGCAGATGAATATCCCTTATCGCTTCGCCGAGAATGGCGCAGCGCTGCTGATCCCGGCGGAAAAGGTGCATGAAACCCGTTTGCGCCTCGCGCAGCAGGGGCTGCCGAAAGGCGGCGCCGTCGGCTTCGAACTGCTGGATCAGGAAAAATTCGGCATCAGCCAGTTCAGCGAGCAGATTAACTATCAGCGCGCCCTCGAGGGCGAGCTGTCGCGCACTATCGAGTCGTTGGGGCCGGTGCAAAACGCCCGCGTTCACCTGGCGCTGCCTAAACCTTCGCTGTTCGTGCGCGAACAAAAATCCCCTTCCGCCTCGGTAACGCTGACCCTGCAACCCGGCCGTGCGCTGGACGACGGCCAGATCAACGCCATCGTTTATATGGTGTCGAGCAGCGTCGCCGGTCTGCCGCCGGGCAACGTGACCGTGGTCGATCAGGCCGGCCGCCTGCTGACCCAGTCCGACGGGACCGGGCGCGATCTCAATGCTTCGCAGCTGAAATACGCCAACGAAGTCGAAAACGGCTTCCAGCGCCGCATCGAAGCGATCCTCGCCCCGGTGGTCGGCAGTGCCAACGTGCGTGCGCAGGTCACGGCGCAGATCGACTTCGCCACGCGCGAACAAACCGATGAACAGTACCAACCTAACCAGCAGCCGGATAAAGCCGCCATCCGCTCACAGCAAACCAGCCTGAGCGAGCAGATCGGCGGGCCGCAGGTCGGCGGTGTGCCGGGCGCGCTGTCCAACCAACCGAGCGCTCCGCCTACGGCGCCGATTGAAACCGCCAAGCCGGCGGCGGGCAATAACGCCAACGCCACCGCGCAAAACGCCGCGACCACCCGCAGCGCGGCGGCCAGCGGCGTGCCGCAAAATACCCGTCGCGACGCGACCACCAACTACGAGCTCGATCGCACCATCCGCCATACCCAGCAAAAAGCCGGCACCGTGCAGCGTCTGTCGGTCGCCGTGGTGGTCAACTACCTCGGCGCGGATAAAGACGGCAAACCGCAACCGATGAGCAAAGAACAGCTGGCGCAGATCGAAGCGCTGGTGCGTGAAGCGATGGGCTACTCCAGCAGCCGTGGCGATACCCTGAACGTGGTCAACACGCCGTTTACCGACGCTCAGGTGACCGGTGGCGAACTGCCGTTCTGGCAAAGCCAGTCGTTTATCGATCGCCTGATCGACGCGGGCCGCTATCTGCTGGTGCTGCTGGTTGCCTGGCTGCTGTGGCGCAAACTGGTGCGGCCGCAGCTGCAACAGCGCCAGGCGGCGCAACAGGCCGCCATCGCCGCCGCCAACGCGCCTGCCGCCAAAGCGGTCGACAGCAGCAAACCGAGCAACGAGGAGCTGGCGCAGCGTCGTAAATCGCAGCAGCGCGTCAGCGCAGAAGTCCAGAGCCAGCGGATCCGCGATCTGGCTGACAAAGACCCGCGCGTGGTCGCTCTGGTAATCCGCCAATGGATGAGTAACGAGATATGAGCCTGACCGGAACCGACAAAAGCGCCATCTTGCTGATGACGCTGGGTGAAGATCGCGCGGCGGAGGTGTTCAAGCACCTCTCCTCGCGCGAAGTACAGCTGCTGAGCGGCACCATGGCCGGCATGAGCCAGGTGTCGCACAAACAGCTCGGCGAAATACTGACCGAGTTTGAAGACGACGCCGAGCAATACGCGGCGCTGAGCGTCAACGCCAGCGACTATCTGCGTTCGGTGCTGGTCAAGGCGCTGGGCGAAGAGCGCGCCGCCAGCCTGTTGGAAGACATTCTCGAATCGCGCGAGACCACCACCGGCATGGAAACGCTCAACTTTATGGAGCCGCAGAGCGCCGCCGACCTGATCCGCGACGAACACCCGCAGATCATCGCCACCATTCTGGTGCACCTCAAACGCGGCCAGGCGGCGGATATTCTGGCCCTGTTCGACGAACGCCTGCGCAACGACGTGATGCTGCGTATCGCCACCTTCGGCGGCGTGCAGCCGGCGGCGTTGGCGGAGCTGACCGAGGTGCTGAACAACCTGCTCGACGGCCAGAACCTCAAACGCAGCAAAATGGGCGGGGTGCGCACCGCCGCCGAGATCATCAACCTGATGAAAACCCAGCAGGAAGAAGCGGTCATCGACGCGATGCGCGAATACGACGGCGAGCTGGCGCAGAAGATCATCGACGAGATGTTCCTGTTCGAAAACCTGGTGGAAGTCGACGATCGCAGCATCCAGCGCCTGCTGCAAGAAGTGGAAGGCGAGTCGCTGCTGATCGCGCTGAAAGGCGCCGAACAGCCGCTGCGCGAGAAGTTCCTCAAGAACATGTCGCAACGCGCCGCCGACATCCTGCGCGACGATCTGGCCAACCGTGGCCCGGTGCGCATGTCGCAGGTGGAGAACGAGCAGAAAGCCATCCTGTTGGTGGTGAGACGCCTGGCGGAAACCGGCGAAATGATCATCGGCGGCGGCGAGGACACCTATGTCTGATCGCATTAACACCCTGCCCTGGCAGCCCTGGTCGCTCAACGATTTGGGCGAACAGAAACCGGCGTTCGAACTGCCGCCGCTGCCGGATCTCGAACACAGCGATCCGTCGCCGGACGCGCAGGCCGAATTGCAACAGCAGTTGGCGACGCTGCGGCTGCAGGCCGAGCAACAGGGCCAGCAATTGGGCTATGCCGACGGCCAGCAAAAAGGCTATGAGGCCGGTTTTCAGTCCGGTCTGGAAGAAGGCCGTCAGCAAGGGCTGCTGGAAGCGCAGCAGCAGCAACAGCCGCTGACCGCCCACTGGCAGCAGTTGGTCACCGAATTCCAGCACACGTTGGACGCGCTCGACAGCGTGATCGCTTCCCGGCTGATGCAGCTGGCGTTGACCGCCGCCAAACAGGTGCTGGGCCAGCCGCCGGTGTGCGACGGCACCGCCCTGCTCGCGCAGATCCAACAGCTGATCCAGCAGGAGCCGATGTTCAACGGCAAACCGCAGCTGCGGGTCCACCCGGACGACTACCCCCGCGTCGAGCAGCAACTGGGGGTTACCCTCAGCCTGCACGGCTGGCGCCTGCTGGCGGACGGCGAACTGCACCCGGGCGGCTGCAAGGTCAGCGCCGAAGAAGGCGATCTCGACGCCAGTCTGGCGACGCGCTGGCATGAACTGTGTCGCCTGGCGGCACCGGGAGAAGTCTGATGACCGCGCGTCTCGGCCGCTGGCTGAGCTCTCTGGATACGTTGGAAAAACGCATCGCCCGCGCGCCGACGGTGCGCCGCTACGGCCGCCTGACCCGCGCCACCGGGCTGGTGCTGGAGGCCACCGGGCTGCAGCTGCCGCTCGGGGCGACCTGCCTCATCGAACGGCACGACGCCGGTGAAGTGCAGGAAGTGGAAAGCGAAGTGGTCGGCTTCAACGGCCAGCGGCTGTTCCTGATGCCGCTGGAAGAAGTGGAAGGCATCGTGCCGGGCGCGCGGGTTTACGCCCGCATCGCGCCGGAAGGCCAAAGCGCCGGCAAGCAGTTGCCGCTCGGCCCGGCGCTGCTGGGGCGCGTGCTGGACGGCAGCGCCAAACCGCTAGACGGCCTGCCGTCGCCGGAAACCGGTTACCGCGCGCCGCTGATCACCGCGCCGTTCAACCCATTGCAGCGCACGCCGATCGAGCAGGTGCTGGACGTGGGAGTGCGCACCATCAACGGTCTGCTGACCGTCGGTCGCGGCCAGCGCATGGGCCTGTTCGCCGGTTCCGGCGTCGGCAAGAGCGTGCTGCTCGGCATGATGGCCCGTTACACCCAGGCGGATGTGATCGTCGTTGGCCTGATCGGCGAGCGTGGCCGCGAGGTCAAAGACTTTATCGAGAACATTCTCGGCGCCGAAGGCCGGGCGCGCTCGGTGGTGATCGCCGCGCCGGCGGACGTATCGCCGCTGCTGCGCATGCAGGGGGCGGCCTACGCCACCCGCATCGCCGAGGATTTCCGCGATCGCGGGCAGCACGTGTTGCTGATCATGGATTCCCTCACCCGCTACGCCATGGCGCAGCGTGAGATAGCCCTGGCTATCGGCGAACCGCCGGCGACCAAAGGTTATCCGCCTTCGGTCTTCGCCAAACTGCCTGCGCTGGTGGAACGCGCGGGCAACGGCATCAGCGGCGGCGGTTCCATCACCGCCTTCTACACCGTGTTGACCGAGGGGGACGATCAGCAAGACCCGATCGCCGACTCGGCGCGCGCCATCCTCGATGGCCACGTGGTGCTGTCCCGACGCCTGGCGGAGGCCGGCCACTACCCGGCTATCGACATCGAAGCGTCAATCAGCCGCGCCATGACGTCGCTGATCGACGAGGAGCATTATCGCCGGGTTCGCACCTTCAAACAGCTGCTGGCCAGCTATCAGCGCAACCGCGATCTGATCAGCGTCGGCGCCTACGCGGCCGGCAGCGATCCGTTGCTGGACAAAGCGATGACGCTGTACCCGCAAATGGAGGCGTACCTGCAACAGGGCATCTTTGAACGCAGCGGCTATGATGAAGCCTGTCAACAGCTGCAGCAGTTGATTGTTTAACGTCACAGAGGCGCAGAGCGATGAAATCACAGTCACCCCTGATTACCCTGCGCGATCTGGCGCAGGACGCGGTGGAACAAGCCGCGCAACAGCTGGGCCAGGTTCGGCAGGCGCAGCAGGCGGCGGAGCAACAGCTGTCGATGCTGCTCAACTATCAGGACGAATACCGCCAGAAGCTGAATCATACGCTCTGCGACGGCATGGACAGCTCACGCTGGCAAAACTACCAGCAGTTTATCGGCACGCTGGAACAGGCCATCGACCAGCACCGCCAGCAGCTGCTGCAGTGGGGGCAGAAAGTGGATCATGCGGTGAAGCAATGGCAAGACAAACAACAGCGGTTGAACGCTTTCGAGACCCTGCATACCCGCGCCTTAAATGCGGAGCAGCAGCAGGAGAATAAACGGGATCAAAAACTGATGGATGAGTTCGCTCAACGCAGTGCACAAAGGAATATCAACCCATGAATCTGAACGCCCTGCCCGGCCTGGCCTTACCCGGCGATGCCGGCGGCCTGGCTGAACTGACGTCGGCGCTGGATGAGAGTCAACTGTCGACGGCATTCGCCCAGTTGCTCGGCGCGCGTTTCGCGCCCGCCGCCGATGGCAAACAGCCGCCGGTCACGCTGAGCGCGGACGATGAACGCGCCCCGGCCCTGAGCCGCAACCAGCTCAATCAACTGCTGGCCGCCTTCGGCGAGCGCGGCGGTCTGCTGCAGAACCCGGCAATCTCAGCCGATGCGCTTTCATCTGAACGCCCCGAGGCCGATGCGCCCGTCGCCGGCGATAAACCGGCGCAGCCGCCGATCGCCGCGGCCAAAGAGCTGGATGCCGCGACGCTGCAGGCGCTGTACGCCATGCTGCCGGCCGCGATCGTCGCCCAGACTCAACCGGCCGACGGCCAGCGGCCGCTGCCGGTGGAAAACGCTGACGATGCGACTGCGCTGCAGCCCGGCAACGGCCTGCTGAACATCGCGGCGGCCGGTGATAACACCGCCGCGCGCTCGTCGGCGTCAGCCGCCACGACGGTGACAAACGCTAAAGCCCCGGCCCCGGACGGCGATAGCGCCACGGCGGCGCTCCCGCAGCCGACCAGTGGCGAGCGCGCCAGTGCCGCTCAACCGCTGCCGGCGAGCGATACGCAGCAGCCGACGACGCTCAATCACGCCGTCGCCCTGGCCGCCGCCAGCCCCACGCAAACGGCCGCCCCGGCCGGCGCGCTGGTGACGGCGCCGCCCGCGCCGCAGTTAAACGCGCAGCTGGGCAGCCCGGAATGGCAGCAGGCGTTGAACCAACAGGTGCTGATGTTCCACCGCAACGGCCAGCAAAGCGCCGAGCTGCGCCTGCACCCGCAGGAGCTGGGCGCCTTGCAGATCACGTTGAAACTGGACGATCAGCAGGCGCAATTGCACATTGCCTCCGCCCACGGTCAGGTGCGCGCGGCGGTGGAAGCGGCGATGCCGCAGCTGCGTCACGCGCTGGCCGAGAGCGGCATCAACCTGGGGCAGAGCAGCGTGGGCGGCGAGTCCACCCCGCAATGGCAACAGGCGCAGCAGCAGGCTTCCAATGGCCAGGGGCGTTCCAGCTATGCTGAACACGCTGGCGGCGAGGCTGCGGCCGCCGACGGCGTCAGCGCGCCGGTGGCGTTGCAGCGCATGGCCAGCGCGGTCAACGGCGTCGATATTTTCGCCTGAGCCGCCGCAAACGCCCAAGCTGGCACCCATTTGCGCGTCTATTCAGGCTATTGCACGCCGCGATAGACGCGATAATACCTTTACATGTCATGCGTGCGGCTTTGCCGCGCGCTATGCCCGCCGCCACGCAGGCCGCGGGTGGAACAACAGGAATTAGATTTGGCTATGTCTCAGAACTCCCTTCCGGCAGCACCGAAACGCCCCCTTCTGGTCATCCTGCTGGTATTGATCAGCGTCGTCGCCTGTGGCGCCGCGGGCTACAGCTGGTGGCTGCTGCAACAACATAAAAACGGCGCCGAACCGGCCGCCGTCAAACAGCAACCGCCGGCCGCGCCGGTGTTCATGCCGCTCGACACCTTTACCGTCAACCTGGTGACGCCGGACAACAACCCGGATCGCGTGCTGTATATCGGCCTCACGCTGCGCCTGCCGGACGAAAGTACCCGCCGTCAGCTTAACGATTTTCTGCCGGAGGTGCGCAGCCGCTTGCTGATGCTGCTTTCCCGTCAGGAAGCGAGTCAGTTGGCCAATGAACAAGGGAAGCAACAGCTGGTGGCGCAGATTAAGGACGTGCTCAGCCCGCCGCTGGTTAAGGGACAACCGAAGCAGGTGGTCAGCGACGTGCTGTTCACCGCCTTCATACTGCGGTAATCACTATGGGCGATAGCATTCTTTCACAGGCAGAGATCGACGCCTTGCTCAACGGCGACAGCGCGGGTGATGAACCCGAAGCGGTGGTCGGCAAAGAGAGCGAGGTCAAGCCTTACGATCCGAACACCCAGCGCCGCGTGGTGCGCGAGCGACTGCACGCGCTGGAAATCATCAACGAACGTTTTGCCCGGCAGTTCCGCATGGGGTTGTTCAACCTGCTGCGCCGCAGCCCGGACATTACCGTCGGCCCGATCAAAATTCAGCCGTATCACGAGTTCGCCCGCAACCTGCCGGTGCCGACCAACCTGAACCTGGTGCACCTGAATCCGCTGCGCGGCACTGCCCTGTTCGTGTTCGCGCCGAGCCTGGTGTTCATCGCCGTCGATAACCTGTTCGGCGGCGACGGCCGCTTCCCGACCAAGGTCGAAGGCCGCGAGTTCACCCCGACCGAACAGCGGGTGATCAAGCGCATGCTGCGCCTGGCGCTGGACGCCTACGGCGACGCCTGGAGCGCCATCTACAAGATCGACGTGGAGTACGTGCGCGCCGAAATGCAGGTGAAGTTCACCAACATCACCACCTCGCCGAACGACATCGTGGTCACCACGCCGTTCCAGGTGGAGATCGGCGCGCTGACCGGCGAGTTCAACATCTGCATTCCATTCGCGATGATCGAACCGCTGCGCGAACTGTTGACCAACCCGCCGCTGGAAAATTCGCGGCAGGAAGACAGCCACTGGCGCGAAACGCTGGTGAAGCAGGTGCAGCACTCCGAACTGGAGCTGATCGCCAACTTCGTCGATATCCCGATGCGGCTGTCGAAAGTCCTGAAGCTGCAACCGGGCGATGTATTACCGATAGACAAGCCGGAACGCCTGATCGCCCATGTGGACGGCGTACCGGTTCTGACCAGCCAATACGGCACGTTAAACGGGCAATACGCCCTGCGTGTTGAACATTTGATTAACCCTATTTTGAATGCTCTGAGTGAGGAACAGCCCAATGAGTGATCCTAAGCAACCGTCTGGCGAAGGAAAGGAATCCGTAGACGATCTGTGGGCTGATGCGTTTAACGAGCAGCAGTCTTCAGAGAAATCCGGCGCGAGCACCGAAGGGGTGTTCAAGTCGCTGGAAGCTCAGGATGCGCTCGGCAGCCTGCAGGATATCGACCTGATCCTGGATATTCCGGTCAAGCTGACCGTGGAACTGGGGCGCACCAAGATGACCATCAAAGAGCTGCTGCGCCTGTCGCAAGGCTCGGTGGTAGCGCTGGACGGCCTGGCCGGCGAACCGCTGGATATCCTGATCAACGGTTACCTGATCGCGCAAGGTGAAGTGGTGGTGGTGGCCGACAAGTTCGGCGTGCGCATCACCGACATCATCACCCCATCCGAACGCATGCGTCGACTGAGCCGCTGATGACCGCCGCGGCGCCCGTTACCGTCCAAAGCACCCAACCGCCCGCCGCGCCGGCCCTGCCGGCCGGTTCGGTGTTGATGCAGGTCAGCAGCGCGCTCGGCGGCATTCTGCTGCTGATCCTGCTGGCCGGTTGGCTGTTCCGTCGGCTGGGTTTCGCCCCGCAGGCGCGCAACAACAAACTGCTTAACCTGCGCGCCAGTTGCCAGGTCGGGCAGCGCGAGCGCGTGGTGGTGGTGGAAGTCGACGACACCTTGTTGGTATTGGGCGTCACCGCCCAGCAGATCACCCCGCTGCACACCCTGCCCGCTCCGCCGAAAGACGCAGGCGAGGCCGACGCGGCGACACCGGCGGACTTCCGCCTACTGATGCAAAAAGTTCTGAAACGCCCGGAAAAATCGGCATGACCTCGACTCTTCATACCCTCGTCCGCCGCCCGGCGGTTTGGCTCCTTGCCGCCCTGCTGTTCATCAGCCCGGCGGCTTTCGCGCAACTGCCGGGGCTGATCAGCCAGCCGCTGGCCAACGGCGGCCAGAGCTGGTCGCTGCCGGTGCAGACGCTGGTGCTGTTGACCTCGCTGACCTTCCTGCCGGCCATGCTGCTGATGATGACCAGCTTCACCCGCATCATCATCGTGCTCGGCCTGCTGCGCAACGCGCTGGGCACACCGTCGGCGCCGCCGAACCAGGTGATGCTGGGGCTGGCGCTGTTCCTGACCTTCTTCATCATGTCGCCGGTGTTCGACAAGGTTTATCAGGATGCCTATCTGCCGTTCAGCCAGGACAAAATCGGGCTGGAAGTCGCGCTGGATAAAGGCGCGCAGCCGCTGCGCGAATTCATGCTGCGGCAAACGCGCGAAACCGATCTCGCGCTGTACGCCAGACTGGCCAATCAGCCGCCGCTGGCCGGCCCGGAAGCGGTGCCGATGCGCATCCTGCTGCCCGCCTACGTCACCAGCGAACTGAAAACCGCCTTCCAGATCGGCTTTACGGTGTTCATTCCGTTCTTGATCATCGACCTGGTGGTCGCCAGCGTGCTGATGGCGCTGGGGATGATGATGGTGCCGCCCGCCACCATCTCGCTGCCGTTCAAGCTGATGCTGTTCGTGCTGGTCGATGGCTGGCAGCTGCTGCTCGGCTCGCTGGCGCAGAGCTTCTATTCGTAACCCCTGACCGGAGAAAGCGAGATGACACCTGAATCGGTTATGGCGCTCGGCACCGAGGCGATGAAAGTCGCGCTGGCGCTGGCCGCCCCGCTGCTGCTGGCGGCGCTGATCAGCGGCCTGGTCGTCAGCCTGCTGCAGGCCGCCACCCAGATCAACGAAATGACGCTGTCGTTCATCCCTAAAATTCTGGCGGTGGTGGCCACCATCATCATCGCCGGTCCCTGGATGTTGAATCTGTTGCTGGACTACATGCGCACCCTGTTCAGCAACCTGCCTACCCTGATCGGCTGACCGTGCTCACTTTCGACAGCGCCCAGCTCACCGTCTGGCTCAGCCACTACTTTTGGCCGCTGCTGCGCATTCTGGCGCTGATAAGCACCGCGCCGATATTCAGCGAAAAACAAATCAGCAAAAAGGTCAAAATCGGCCTTGGCGGGCTGATCGTCATCCTGATTGCGCCGACGCTGCCCGCCAGCAATATCCCCATCTTCTCCGCCGCCGGCCTGTGGCTGGCGATTCAGCAGATTCTGATCGGCGTGGCGCTGGGGTTGACCATGCAGTTCGCCTTCGCGGCGGTGCGCCTGGCGGGGGAAGTGATCGGCATGCAGATGGGACTGTCGTTCGCCACTTTCTTCGATCCCAGCGGCGGCCCGAACATGCCGGTGCTGGCGCGCCTGCTCAACCTGCTGGCGATGTTGCTGTTCCTCAGCTTTGACGGCCATCTGTGGCTGATTTCGCTGCTGGCGGACAGCTTCCATACCCTGCCGATCCAAACGCAGCCGCTGAACGGCAACGGCTTCCTGGTGTTGACTCAGGTCGGCTCGCTGATCTTCATCAACGGCATGATGCTGGCATTGCCGCTGATCTGCCTGCTGTTGACGCTCAACATGGCGCTCGGCCTACTCAACCGCATGACGCCACAGCTGTCGGTCTTCGTGATCGGTTTCCCGGTCACCATGACCTTCGGCATCATGACGCTGGGTATGATGATGCCGATGTTGGCGCCGTTCTGTGAGCACCTGTTCGGTGAAATCTTCGATCGACTGGCGGCGGTGATCGGCGGCATGACCTTCTGAGCCCCTGCGGCTCCTTCCTTTCCCCCTCTTCCGCCTGAGACAAAATGGCAATAAAAACGCTTTCTTGGGACAAAAGCCTGAGAAACGTCTTTTATCCGGATTAAGGTTCAAATGTCTCCGGCGGCTTGAATAAATAAAACCCCAACCTAAAATAGACCCGGTAGAAAAATATCGCCCGCACCCCATCAGTCACCCGCAGCGATAATATAAACTTATTGGTTAGAGAAGAATAAAATAACGCAGCCACGCAGAGTTAAATGCGCGGCAGATAACTTACACCCTGAATAAATGCGTCCGGCAGCCTGCCGGTTGCAGGGCGCAGCATCGACCTTTGCTAACTACAGGAGCGAGATCATGATTAAAGCGAAAAGCAACCGCAAAGCACGCCGATTATTCGGCATGGCCCACTGGAAAAGCAACAAATTTAAAGTTGCCATCAGCGAAACGGCCGCCGGTGAAAAATGGAAAGTGGTGAAGAAAAAGAAATAGCACCGATATTTATCGTCAGGGAAATAATATCCATCGTGATTTTTCCACCGCTGATTTCAATAATGTCATCGCGCATTAAACAGGGGTGACAATCGTATTATTTCTTCCCTGATGAAAAAAAGGCGCGTCACTCAGTCAGTAGTGGGAGAACGAGCGACGCGCCAAACGAGTGCGCCCGGTTTCAAGAAGCCTCCCTCCCCGCGGGGCGGAGAAGGCGTTTTCTAAGCGCACTAAAGGGAAACCCGTCGCGGTCAGGCAACGGGGTATTGCTCTTAACGATTCATCTGGAACAACGACATGCCCTGCATATCGCTGAAGGTTTTGTACGACGCCTGCAGCGCCGCCTGCTGCATGAAGTAGGACGAGATAGACTCGGCCAGGTCGGCATCCGTCAGCGCGCTCATCTGGATCTGATTGGTCATGTCACGCTCTTTACCGATGCTGTCCAACTGATCCATCTCCTGCAGCTGGCTGCCCAGCTCGGCGCGCACGCTCAGCACGTTGTTGTAGGAGTTGTCCAGACCGCGGTTGGCTTTCGCCAGCGCATCGTTCACCTGCTGCTTGGTGGCCTCGTCGGCGCCCTGCAGCGGGGTTTTCAGCGCGTTCAGCGCAATATCAATGCTCTCGAATACGTTGCTGACCGGCGCGCTGCCGTCCGGCTCGGGCTTCGGATTGCTGGTCAACGACATGAACACCGCGTTGCCGGTATGGCCGATGGTCATGGTGCGGTTGGCGTCCACTTTCTGCTCAACCGTCTTGTCGCCGCCCTGGTAACTGACGGTGCCGCCGTTGTCGACGAACGGCGCCTTGTCGTTCACATACCCGCCGAACATATAGCGGCCGTTGCCGTCGGTGCTGTTGGCCTGGTTCAGCAGCTGATCTTTCAACCCCTGCAGCTGGGTGGCCAGCGACTGGCGATCGTTATCGCTTTCGGTGCCGCCGGCGTTGACGATCAACGCCTTCATGTCCGCGATGGTGGAGGTCGCGCCGGCCAATACCGTTTCTTCCATCGACACGTTCTGACGGGCGAAGGTGCGCGCCAGCGTGTATTGACTGTTTTCCGCCTGCGACTGCGACAGCATCACCGCGCGCGACGCCGCCAACGGATCGTCGGACGGGTTGATCACTCGCTTGCCGGAGGAAAGCTGCTCGGCGGCCTTCATGAACAGCGACTGGTTGCCCGTGATGCCGTTCATGTTTTGTTGGTACATCATGCCGGTACTCATGCGCATGCTGTGGGTTCCTTACTCTGAGCGACCGGCGCCGTTATCGGCGCCGATTAACAATGAAATCAACGAATGTTCAGCAGCGCGTCGAACAGCGAGCTGGCGGTCTGAATCACCTGCGCGTTGGCCATGTAGTACTGCTGGAAACGCAGCAGTTCACCGTACTCTTCGTCAAGGTTGACGCCGGACATCGACTGCTGTTGCGCGCCCAGTTGGGTGACGATTTTGGCCTGCGACGTGGCGATGGCCTTGGCGGCGGCGGTCTGGTTGCCGACGCCGCTGACGATGCCGGCGTAAGCGCCGCTCAGGGTCGCTTTGCCGTCCACCAGGTTTTTGGTTTGCAGATCCAGCAGTTTCTTGGCGTTCTCGTTATCGCCGCGGCCGCTGTCGTCTTTACCGGCGGCGGCGATCTTGGACGAATCGGTGATGGCCACTTTCAGGTTGCCCGCCACGTCGCTGACCGGTTTCACGGTGAAGCTGTCTTTGGCCTGCGCATTGCCGTCGATGCTCACTTCCAACCCGTCGAAGTTCAGCGTCGGTTTACCGTCGGCGCTGGTGCCCGGCGTCGCGTTAACTTTCACGTTGTCCGGCAGGCGGCTGACCTGCCAGTTGCTGCCGTCGAACTCGACGCGATAATCGTTGGCCTTCACCTTGCCGGTATCGGTGTAAGAGACCGACAGCGACGCGTCGCCGGTGTTGCGGGTGTTATCCACCACTCGGCCGCCGCTGAAGCTGAAGAAGTCGCCGCCCGCGTCACCGTTCAGATCGAAGCCGGCGCGATGCTGTTGGTTAAAGCTGTCCGCCATCGCCAGCGCCAACTGGCCCAGCTGATTGCGCACGCCGTCCAGCGTTTCGCTGCGGAATTTCAGCACGCCGCTCAGCGTGCCGCTGGTGATCTGGCCTTCCGGCACTTCGCTGGCGCCGTTGCCGCGGTTATAGCCGATGGTCAGACGGGAAGGATCGCTGCTGGAAGGCACGGCTTCCACCTGATACGTATTGCTGCCCTGCACCAGGGTCAAACCGTTGGCGAAGGAAACGGTATAGGCGTCGCCGTCCTGTTGCGTGACCTGTACGCCCACCAGCTGGTTCAATTCGGTGACCAGCTGATCGCGCTGATCCAGCAACGCATTCGGTTCGCCGCCGGCGCTGCCGCGCAAACGGGTGATCTCATCGTTCAGCTTGGCGATCTGTTGGCCGTAGCTGTTGATCTGCTGCGCCGTATCGCTGATCTGCTGATTGACGCCGTTGTCCATGTCGCGCAGGAATTTATCGGTGTTGTTGAACTGGTTCACCAGGCCGTTGGCCTTGCCCAGCACCGTCTGGCGCGCGGCGTCGTCACCGGCGTTGCTCACCAGGTTCTGCAGGTTGGTAAAGAAATCCTGCATGTTGGTCGACAGCGGGTTGGTCTTGCTCGCCAACAGGTTGTCGATCTGCGAAATCTTCTCGTAATAGGCGTTTTGCGCCCCGAATGCGCTTTGCGCGCCGCGCAGCTGGTTGGTGATGAACTGGTTGTACTCGCGGTTAACGCTGGTGACGGTCACGCCGTTGCCGATAAAGCCGCTCATGGTGGCCATGCCGCCGTTCTGCGCCAGGATCGCGGTCTGACGGTTGTAGCCCGCCACGTTGTAGTTGGAGATGTTGTTGCTGACGGTACTGAGCGCCACCTGAGCCGCATTCAGCCCGCTCATCGCGGTATTGATTAAGCTATTGGACATCGGAATTCCTTATGCTGCGGCGCCGGTGGCCCACAGGGTTCTTAATTGAGCTGCTGAGCCTGTTCGCTCAGCCTGTTTCGGTTATCGGCAAAAATGAGAAGAACTTGAGGAAAAAAAGCGGCAATGCGGTCAGCATCCAGCGAGCCTCCATTGCCGCCTACCCCCTAAATAATTGGCGCCGCAGCGGCGTCAAGAATGACGGGGATTTAGAACAAATCTTTCAGATCGTGGGTGTAAGCTTTCACCGCCTGTTCCCCCGCGCTCTTCATCTGCTGAATCACGCTGACCAACTTGCTGGCGTACTGGGGATCGGTGGCGTACCCGGCGCGCTGCAGCGCATGCGCCGCCTGCTCCGGGCTGCGCGCGGCGGCCACGTCGGCGTAGCGCGGGTTGTTGGTCAGCAGTTTGACGTAATCGGCGATCGCTTCGACGTACGACCCGTAAACGCGGAACTTCGCCTTCACCTTCTTCGCCGCGCCCTGTTCGAACTCGGTGGTGGTGATCTCCGTCACCGGCCCGCTCCAGCTGCCGCCGGCCTTGATGCCGAACAGGTTGTAGCTCGGCGTGCCGTCTGAGGTTGGGATCTCGCGCTGCCCCCAGCCGGATTCCAGCGCCGCCTGCGCGACGATCAGCTGATGCGGAATGCCGCTCTGCTGGCTGGCGACCTTCGCCGGTATCGACAGACGAGCGACGAAGTTGCCGTTGTTGAGCGACAGCGGCGCGGCGGCCGGCGGGGCTTTCGGCATCGCCCGGCGCACCATCTGCTCCAGCGCCTGGTTCGGCAGCGTTTGCAGCACCTCGTTGTCCAGCGCCATCGGCGACATGCCCGCAGTTTCGCTCGGCACCGCGTTGGCGTTGCTCATCTGCTTGACCATCATGTCGGCCAGCCCCAGCCCTTTTTGCGACATCTGCTGGGCGATTTGCTGATCGTACATCGAGGTATAGAGCCGCGTTTGATCGCTACTCAACACCCCGTCCTGCGGCAAGGCGGAACGCATGCTTTTCAGCATCATCTGCACGAACATGCCTTCCACCTGCTGGGCCACCTGCTTGAGGTTGCCCTGCGGGTCGGCCGCCGCGTCGCGCTTCAGGCCGTTCAGCGCCTGGGCGTCATAGGCCGCGCCCGACATCGCCATCAGATCGCCCGCCATCAGATGATTTCCAGCTTGGCGCGCAGGCAGCCGGCGCTCTGCATCGCCTGCAGGATCGACATCAGATCGATCGGCGTGGCGCCCAGCGCGTTCAGCGCGCGAATGACGTTGTTCAGGTTGGCGCTGGCGTTCACCTTCTGCAGCGACCCGCCCTGCTGTTGCACCGAGATCTGGGTGTTTGGCGTCACCACCGTCTGGCCGCCTCCGAACGGCGTCGTCGGTTGGCTGACGGTGTTCTGCCGATCGACCACCACCGACAGGTTGCCCTGAGCGACGGCGCAGGAATCGAGGATCACATCGCGGTTCATCACCACCGACCCGGTGCGCGAGTTGATGATCACTTTGGCGTCCATCGCGCCGACGTTGACGGTGATGTTTTGAATCTCCGCCAGGAAGCGCACCTGAGAGCTGTTGCCCTGCGGCACCAGCACCTGGATCGTACGGGCGTCGAGCGGCGTCGCGGTGCCGCCGCCGCGTTGGCGATTGATGGCGTCGCTGATCTGCTGCGCCAGCGTGAAGTCTTCGTCGTTCAGCTGCAGGTTGAGCACGCCGCCGCTGCCGAAGGTAGTCGGCAGTTCGCGCTCGATGGTGGCGCCGTTGCTGATGCGCCCGCCCGCCAGCTGGTTGACCTGCACGCTGCTGCCGCCGGCCGCCGCGCCCGCGCCGCCGACCAGCACGTTGCCCTGCGCCAGCGCATAGACCTGGTTATCCACGCCTTTCAGCGGCGTCATCAGCAAGGTGCCGCCGCGCAGGCTCTTGGCGTTACCCATTGATGAGACCACCACGTCGATGTTCTGCCCGGCGCGCGAGAACGGCGGCAGTTTGGCGGTCACCATCACCGCCGCCACGTTTTTCAGCTGCATGTTGGTGCCCGGCGGCACGGTGATGCCCAGCTGCGACAGCATGTTGCTCAGGCTTTGGGTGGTGAACGGCGTCTGCATGGTCTGGTCGCCGGAGCCGTCCAGCCCCACCACCAGGCCGTAGCCGATCAGGGCGTTGTCTCGCACGCCCTGCACCGTCACCAGATCGCGGATGCGCTCCGCCGCCGCCGGCAAGCACACCAGCCCGACGCACAGCGCGATAAACCATTTTTTCAGCATCAGTCAATCCTTAGAACGGTGAAACATTTAAGAAGAAGCGCTGCAGCCAGCCCATGGTCTGCGCTTCGTTGATATAGCCATTGCCGACGTATTCGATCCGCGCGTCCGCCACCTGCGTCGAGGTGACCGAGTTGTTGCCGCTGATGGTGCGCGGGTTGACGACGCCGGAGAAACGAATGAATTCGGTGCCCTGGTTGATGGCGATCTGCTTTTCCCCCACCACGTGCAGGTTGCCGTTGGCCAGCACCTGGTTGACCGTCACCGTAATGGTGCCGTTGAAGGTGTTGTTGGCGTTGGCGCCGCCCTTGCCGCCGAAGGTGCTGTCGCCGGAAATGTCCATATCGGCGCGCGCATTGCCCAACAGGCCGTCAAGGTAACGCGGCGAGGTGGCGACGCCGAACTTGCTGGCGCCGTTGCGGCTGGCATTGGCGGAGGAGCTCTTGCTGGCGCTGACGTTTTCCTGCAGCACGATGGTCAGGGTGTCGCCGACGTTGCGCGGACGGCGGTCTTCGAACAGCGGCTGATAGCCGTAGTTCATCGGCTGCACCGTCTGGAAGATCGAGCCGTTCGGCATCGGCGCGCTGGCCGGCGCGGGCTGCGCCGTGGTCGCACCGTCCACCAGCGGTTTATGCGGAATATAAGCGCAGCCGCTCAGCGTCAGCATCACCATTCCCGCCAGCCAGCGTTGTCCCTGCCGCGGCAGGATTGCCATCGAATATGTGGTTACCACGGGTATCGCCTTTGTTTCACGAAAGAGAATGACGGGCGCGGCAAGCCGGGCCCGTCAATGACAGATTACAGTTGCGTCAGCTTTTGCAGCATCTGATCGGAAGTCGATACCGCTTTGCTGTTGATCTCGTAAGCGCGCTGAGTCTGGATCATGTTGACCAGCTCTTCCGCCACGTTAACGTTGGAGGTCTCCACGTAGCCCTGATACAGCAGACCGGCGCCGTTGAGCCCCGGCGTGCTCTCGTTCGGCGCGCCCGAGCTTTCGGTTTCCTGATACAGGTTCTCGCCCACGCTCTCCAGACCGCTGTCGTTGACAAAGGTCGTCAGCGTCAATTGGCCCACCTGCTGGGCGGCGGTTTGCCCCTGCTGGGTGACGCTGACGATGCCATCGCGGCCGACGGTGATGGACAGCGCGTTCGCCGGAATGGTGATCGCCGGCTGCACCTGGAAACCGCTGGAAGTGACCAACTGGCCGTTCTGATCGATCTGGAACGAGCCGTCGCGCGTGTAGGCCTGGGTGCCGTCCGGCAACATCACCTGGAAGAACCCCTGCCCCTTGATGGCGACGTCTTTGCTGTTGTTGGTCTGCGACAGGTTGCCCTGGCTGTGCAGCCGCTCGGTCGCCACCGGACGCACGCCGGTGCCGATCTGCAGACCGGAAGGCAGCGTGGTCTGCTCGGAGGACTGCGCCCCCGGCTGACGCATGGTCTGGTACAGCAGATCTTCAAATACCGCACGCTGGCGTTTGAAGCCGTTGGTGCTGACGTTCGCCAGGTTGTTGGCGATCACGTCCATGTTGGTCTGCTGCGCGTCCAGACCGGTTTTGGCAATCCATAAGGATGGAATCATCGGTTATTTCCTTGCTGCTTAGCTCACTGAGAGCAGTGAGTTGGCACGCTGTTCGTTTTCATCCACGCTGTGGATGACCTTCATTTGCATTTCAAAACGGCGGGCGTTGGCGATCATGTCGACCATGGTCTCCATCGGCTTGACGTTGCTGCCTTCCAGCACCCCGGGCATCACCCGCACCTGCGGATCGTTTTGCAACTGATTGCCGCGCAGCTGTTGGGTTTCCGGCGTCAGGCGGAACAGCCCGTCGTCACCGCGCATCACTTCGCGCGCGTCGGCTTTCACCAGCTTCAGGCGGCCGATCTGCGCGATGGTGTTCGGCGGATCGCCGGCGTTCAGCGCCGAAATGGTGCCGTCGGCGGCGATGGTGATCTCCGCCGACGGCGGCACCTCGATCGGCCCCCCGTCGCCCATCACCGGCAGCCCCTGCACCGTCAACTGCCCGGTGGAGGAGATCTGGATGTTGCCGTTGCGGGTATAGGCTTCACCGCCGCCCGGCAGGCTCACCGCCAGGAAACCGTCCTGCTGCAGCGCCACATCCAGCGGGCGCGCCGTATAGTTCAGCGCCCCCTGGCTCATGTCGGCGCCCGGCGTCGACGCGGCCACCAATGTGCGCGTCGCCAGGCTCGGCCCGTCAACCGGCACCGCGCGCAGCGCGGCGAGCTGAGCGCGAAAGCCCGGCGTCGACGCGTTGGCCAGGTTGTTGGCGGTAATGGACTGCTGCTCCAGCGTTTGGCGAGCCGCGCCCATCGCGGTATAAATCGCGTGATCCATAACTCGACCCTATTAGCGCAGGCTAACCAACGTCTGCAGAATGGAGTCCTGCGTCTTGATGGTCTGGGCGTTGGACTGATAGTTACGCTGTGCGACGATCATGTTCACCAGCTCCTGGCTCAGATCGACGTTGGAAGACTCCAGCGCGCCGCTGGTCAGCTTGCCTAAGCCGCCGCCGCCCGCAAGACCGACGCGCGGCTGGCCGGACGCGCCGGTTTCCTGCCAAACGTTATCGCCCTGCGACGCCAGCCCTTCCGGGTTGGAGAAGTTAGCCATGACGATCTGGCCCAACAGCTGGGTTTGCTGGTTGGAGTAGACGCCCACGATGGTGCCGTCGTTGTTGATCTGATAGCCCGTGTATTCACCGGCGGCATAACCGTCCTGCGATACCTTGCTCACCGAGTCGCTGCTCACGTTCTGCTGCATGCTGCCGGCGAAGCTCAGGGTGAAGTTTTGCGCCGGCGCGCCGTCTTTGGCGGTCATCGGGATCACCATGCTGAACTCGCCCGGCGCGCCGTTGGTGCTGGTGGTTTTCACCAGGGTACCGCTGGTGCTGAACTCCATGGTGCCGGCGTTCACTGGCGCTGCGCTGCCGTCCTGGGTGTAGACCTGCCATTTATTGTCTTCGGTCTTCACGAAGTAAGCGTTGATGTTGTGCGCGTTACCCAGCGAGTCGTAGGCGGTGATGGTATTGGTATAGTTGTAGCTGTCCTGTTTGGTCGGATCGAAGGTCTTGTTTTCCGGCACCTTATGGGTCGACATCAGGTTGGCGACCATCTGGCCGGAAGTGGACGCTTTCGCGTTCATCATGCCTTCAGGAATGCTCAGCGGCACCGGGTTGGCGCCCTGCTGAATGGTCGGCGGGGAGCCGGCCGCCGGATAGCCGGTCAGCTGCAGACCCTGCATGTTGGTCAGATTGCGGTTCTCGTCCAGCTTGAACTGGCCGTTGCGGGTATAGAAGATGCCGCCGTCTTTATCCTGCATGCGGAAAAAGCCGTTGCCGTTGATGGCCACATCCAATGAACGGCTGGTGCCGGTGGTGGTGCCGCCCTTGAAGTTCTGGGTGATGCCGGACACTTTGACGCCCAGACCGACCTGTGAACCGGCGAACATGTCGGCAAAGGAGACGCTGCCGGATTTGAAGCCCGCCGTCGCGGAGTTGGCGATGTTGTTACCGATCACGTCCAGGTTGGTTGCTGCCGCGTTCAAGCCGCTGACTGCCTGAGAAAAGGCCATGTTATTCTCCGAATAGTGGTCAGGCTATCGTCCGATTGAGCCTGATGCTTAGGGTTATAAGATCTGTCGCACGTCTTCCAGGGTGGCGTTGCCCGCCAGACCGAGATCCAGCTTGGCGCCGTTGCCGTCGCGGATCACGCCGTTCACCAGGCCGAAGTGCAGGCTGCGCGCCACCAACTGCTCGCCGTTGCCTTTGGCGTTAATCGCCACTTTGTAGGCGCCGTCGGGCGCGGTGGAGCCGTCATCCAGCGAACCGTCCCAGGTGAAGGCATGCACGCCGGCGGTCAGACCGCCGATTTCGATGGTGCGCACCACCTGCCCGCTGGCGTTGGTGATGGTGGCGGTTACCTGATCGGCGGCGCGCTCCAGTTCCACGCCGAACGGCGTGGTGCTGACTTTGCCGTCCTTGCTGCCGACCAGAATGTTGCTGCCCGGCACCATCACGCCGTGGCCGATCAGCGCGGTGGCCTGCAGCGACTGATTGCTGTTGATCTGACCGGAGATCGACCCCAGCGTGGTGTTGAGTTTTTCGATGCCCTGAACGGTGTTGATCTGCGCCAGCTGCGAGGTCAGTTCGTTGTTCTGCATCGGATTGGTCGGGTCCTGGTTTTTCAACTGCGCCACCAGCAGCGTCAGGAAGCTGTTGTGCAGATCCTGGCTGTTGGTATTTTTGCTGTTGTTACCGATGACGGTATTGTCCAACGACTCGTTCGTGGTTGGGGCGATAGCCATGGGAACCTCCGGTTACTGACCCAGCGTCAGGGTTTTCATCATCATCGACTTGGTGGTGTTGAGCACCTCGACGTTGGCCTGATAGCTGCGGGAAGCGGAGATGGTGTTGACCATTTCCCCCACTACGTCGACGTTCGGCATGCGCACATACCCCTTGGCGTCCGCCAGCGGGTTGCCCGGCTGATACACCAGACGCTCGGGCGCCGGATCGTCCACCACCTGGGCAACGCGCACGCCGCCGGTCGGCTGTCCCGGCGCCGCTGCGACCTGGAACACCACCTGCTTGGCGCGGTAAGGTTCGCCGTCCGGGCCGGTCACGCTGTCGGCGTTGGCCATGTTGCTGGCGCTGACGTTCATGCGCTGGGATTGCGCCGATAACGCCGAGCCGGAGATATCAAAAATATTCAGTAAAGACATGCGCCTTATCCTTGTTGCAGTACGGACATCATCCCTTTGATCTGACCGTTGAGCAGCGTCAGGTCGGTCTGATATTTCAGGCTGTTATCGGCAAAGTTGGTGCGTTCGCGATCCATGTCCACCGTGTTGCCGTCCATCGACGGCTGATCCGGCACCCGGAACAGCAGATCGAGCTGCGGCGGCTGCAGGGTCTGCGCCGGGATATGGCGCGCCGCCGTCAGGTTGAGCGCCATGCCGTTGCCGCTGACGCGCCCCTGCTCCATCACTTTGTTCAATTGGCTGGCGAAATCGATATCCCGCGCCTGATAACCCGGTGTGTCTGCGTTGGCGATGTTGGCGGCCAGAATTTCCTGCCGCTGGGCGCGCAAGTTCAGCGCCTCTTGGCCAAAGCGCAGAGCCGCGTCCAGTTTGTCGAGCATGCTCCCTCCGCGAGGTTAGAATTTGGAGTCGACAGCATAAACGCCCCCCGCGCTACCCTATCGCGGGAATAAACGCAAAATGGGGCGCTATTTATCTGCTTAGCCTGCGCGCGCTGCGGGTACACTTACGCGTATCCCGATGAAGCTTGAGAAGATGACGATGAAAGGTAAAATGCTGCTGCTTATCGGCCTGCTGTGCAGTCTGAACGCGCGCGCCGACGATCTGGCGACGCAAATCGAAAGCTTCATCCAAGGCAAGTTCAGCGGCGAACCGGTACAGGTAAAAGTGCGGGTGCGCACGCCGCCGAACCAATGGCCCGCTTGCGAACTGCCGCAGCTGTCGCTGCCGCCCAACGCGCGGATCGGCGGCAACGTCAGCATTTCGGCGCGCTGTGGCCAGGAGCGGCGTTTTATCCAGACGCAGGTGCAGGTGTTCGGCCGCTATCTCGTTTCGGCGCGCGGCATCACCGCCGGCAGCCGGTTGACGGCGGCGGACCTGACGTTGAAAGAAGGTCGGCTCGATACCCTGCCGCCGCGCGCGCTGACCGAAGCGGGCAAAGCGTTAGGCGCCGTCAGCCTGCGCAACATCAGCCCCGGCCAGCCGCTGACCCTCGCCATGCTGCGCCGGGCCTGGATTATCAAGGCCGGGCAACCGGTGCAGGTCAATGCACAGGGCGAAGGATTCAGCATTAGCGGCGCGGGCAAGGCGATGAACAACGCCGCCGCCGAAGACAGCGTGCGCGTGCGCATGGCGTCCGGGCAAATCGTCAGTGGCGTGGTCGGGGACGACGGCGCGATTCGCATTACGTTATAAAAAAGTAAAGGTTCCGCAAACCTTGCCGATAAGACAAATCAAGCAGCATTTTATTGGCCATCAGGGCCGCAACACTTTCATTGCAGCGTCGTCGCCCGAGTGCGGTCACGGCGTAAACGGAGATGGACCATGAGTATCGATCGCACCCAGCGGTTACAGCCGGTTTCCACTGTGCAACCGCGTGAAACCCCGGCCGACAACCCGCTCCAGCCGCATAAGGCCGCCGTGGCCGAAACCGCCGTCAGCGGTACGCAGGTCAAACTGAGCGAGGCGCAGGCGCGCCTGATGCAGCCGGGCACCCAGGATATCGATATGGGCCGGGTCGAGGCCATCAAGCAGGCGATCCGCAACGGTGAACTGAAGATGGACGCCGGCAAAATCGCCGACGCACTGCTGCAAGACGCGCAGAGCGATGTTCAATGGATCGCCGGACGCGACTGACAACGCGGCGGCGGGTAGCGGTAAAGGATAAGTCATCACTATGGAAAAGCTGGCACAACTGCTGGACAAACTGTTGGAAACGCTGCAGGCGCTCAATGGCGTGCTGGAAGAAGAGCACGATCTGTTATGCTCCGGCCAGCTGCCGGGCGTGGCCTTGCAGCGCGTAACCGATGCCAAAAGCCAACTGCTGGCGACGGTCGCCTACCTCGAGCAACAGCGCCTGGGGCAGGAAAAAACCTGCGGGCAACGCGCGCCCTATGCCAGCCACGCTCCCCTGGCCGACCGTTGGCAGCGCGTTCAATTGCTGAGCCAAACGCTGCGCGAAAAGAACCAGCACAACGGCCTGCTGCTCAATCAGCAGATCGACCATAACGCTCAGGCGCTGGCCATCCTCAGCAAAAACAACAAATCGCTGTATGGCCCGGACGGCCAGTCGCACGCCGGCAGCCTGCTCGGCAGAAAAATCGGCGTCTGACCTGACTCATTTGCCCGGTGAGCCTATCACCGGGCATGCGTTAACCGACTTCTGCGCATCCCGTCACATTTTCACCCTATTACTCTTTGAATTCACTTAAGGCTTTGCGCCAGGCTGCGCATGGCGTGAATTTGGCTGTTTCTTTCCCTTTGGCCGCTTGTCACCCTGTGGTTATTTTTAAACCACTTGAAATATACCCTTAACGGGTATAGATTCGCAGGGAGAGCGAATGGTCGACATTTATCTCACCAAAACCTTTCAGGGTTTTGCCGCACGCGAGCGCATTAGCGACGCCACGATAGTGAAAGCGGCGCAAGAGATGCAACATCAGCTGTACGACGCCAATCTTGGCGGTTGCGTAGACAAAAAGCGCATCGCTCGGGCTGGTGCGGGCAAACGTGGCGGCTATCGGGTACTGATCGTTTTTCGCGATGAAGACCGCCTGTTTTTTATGCGCGGCTTTGCCAAAAGCGAGAGAGAAAACATCAGTGCGGATGAGTTACAGGGATTGAAACATCTGGCTGCGCTGTATCTGGATTATTCGCCATTCAGACTCTACCAGCTGGTCAACAACAGGGAGTTACGGAGGCTAAGCGATGAGTAAAATTCTTGCCGAGATCCACCAGGAAGTTCAGGGCCTGCACCGCGCCGGTTTCGTCGACGACGTGACCATGCGCACTTTCGACATGCTGTGCCTGCGGCCGGTGAAGCAGTTCGGGCCGGCCGAGATCCGCGCGTTGCGCGAACGGGAAAACGTCAGTCAGCCGGTGTTTGCGCTGTATCTCAACGTCAGCAAAAAGGCGGTGCAGAAATGGGAGCGCGGCGAAGCGCAACCGAACTCCGCCGCGATGAAACTGCTGACGCTGGTGGAACGCAACGGCCTGCAAATTCTGGCCTGATCTTACTGATAATTGACGATCACCTGATTGCCAATCACCCGCAGCGGCGGATTCAGCCCGCCTTGCGACTGCACGTAATAGACAAAACGCAATTCCGCATTGGCCGGCTCGCCCTGCAGACCGATGCTGCTGCCGCTGCCGCCGCCGAGCGGAATGCAGCGGTTTACCGTGCAGAGTTGGGCCTGCAGCCCCACGGGCTCCGGCCCCAGCAAACGGTAGCGCCAGCTGACGCTGGTGATGCGCGCATTGGCATCCGGCAGCGCGTTCGGCGGCCGCAAACCGGCGGATTCATCGCGCATCCCGCCCTGTTCCAGCGTGACCCCCGCCCCTTCAGCCACCCAGGAGCCGGACACCGCGCCGGCGGCTAGCGGCGCCAGCAAACACAACAAGGACAGACAGCGTTTCATCAGGCGGCTCCAATGGTCGAGGTCATGCGAATCTGGCGATCGTCGTTGATCTCCAGGTTGGACAGCACCACGAGCTGCGGCAGGCTGCGACGCAGGAAGCGCGCCAGTAAAGGACGCAGCGCATGGTTAACCAACAGCACCGGCGGCGCGCTGAGCATCTCTTGCCGTTGCAGCGCCTGACGCGCCTGCTCCAGCAGACGGTCAGCCAGCCCCGGCTCCAGACCGCCGCCGCCCTGCAACGCCTGCAACAACAGGCGCTCCAGCTGGGTATCCAAGCCGATAACCTGAATCTCGCCGTTGCCCGGGAACCACTGCTGCGTGATCGCCCGGCCCAGCGCCACCCGCACCACGGTGGTCAATTCGTAAGGATCGCTCTGCGCCGGGGCATGTTCCGCCAGCGTTTCGACGATGGTGCGCATATCGCGGATGGACACGCGCTCGGCGAGCAGATTTTGCAGCACCTTGTGCAGCGTCGTCAGTGACACCACGCCCGGCACGAAGTCTTCGGTCAGCTTCGGCATCTCCTGCGACACGCGATCCAACAGCTGTTGGGTCTCCTGGCGGCCGAACAGCTCGCTGGCGAACTGCCCTATCAGGTGATTGAGGTGCGTCGCCACCACGGTGCTGGCTTCCACCACGGTAAAGCCCTGGATTTGCGCCTGTTCGCGCAAGGCGCTGTCTATCCACACCGCTTCCAGCCCGAAGGCGGGATCGACGGTTTTGTCTCCCGCCAGCTCGCCCACGGCATTGCCGGGGTTGATCGCCAGCCAGCGGCCCGGCTGCGCTTCACCGCTGCCGATCTCGACGCCTTTCATCAGGATGCGATAGCTGGCTGGCGGCAGTTCCAGGTTGTCGCGAATGTGCACCACCGGCGGCAGATAACCCATGTCCTGGGCGAATTTCTTGCGGATCCCGCGGATACGCCCAAGCAGCTCGCCGTTCTGTTGAAAGTCGACCATCGGAATCAACCGGTAGCCCACTTCCATCCCCAGCGGATCTTCCAACTGCACGTCGGCCCAGCTGGCCTCGGCGGCCTGCGGATTCTCCGGCATCACCGGATCTTCCACCGTTTTCGGCGCCTGTTGTTCACGGCCGCGCAGCCACCAGGCGAGGCCCAGCAGAGCCGCGGTAAACAGCAGGAACACCAGGTTCGGCATGCCCGGCACCAGGCCCAGCAGGCCCAGCACCCCGGCACTCAGCAGCATCACGCGCGGATTGTTGAACAGCTGGCCCACCATCTGCTCGCCGACATCCTGATCGGTCGCGACGCGAGTGACGATGACACCGGCGGCGGTGGAGATCACCAATGCCGGGATCTGCGCCACCAGGCCGTCACCGATGGTCAGCAGCGTATAGCTTTCCGCCGCCGCCCCCAGTTCCATGCCGTGTTGCACCACGCCGACCAACAGGCCGCCGACCACGTTCAGCACCATGATCATCAGGCCGGCGATGGCGTCGCCGCGCACGAATTTACTGGCGCCGTCCATCGAGCCGTAAAAATCGGCCTCCTGGGTCACTTCGGCGCGGCGTTTCTTCGCTTCGTCTTCGCCAATCAATCCGGCGTTCAAATCGGCGTCGATCGCCATCTGTTTACCCGGCATGCCGTCCAGCACGAAGCGCGCGCCCACTTCGGCGATACGCCCTGCACCTTTGGTAATTACCATAAAGTTGATCAGCACCAGGATGATGAACACCACGATGCCGATGGCGAAGTTGCCGCCCACCAGGAAGTGGCCGAAGGCTTCCACCACGCGCCCGGCGGCGGCGGAACCGGTGTGGCCTTCCAGCAAGATGATGCGCGTCGAGGCGACGTTGAGCGACAAACGCAGCAATGTGGAGAACAGCAGGATGGTCGGGAAAGCGGCGAACTCGAGCGTACGCTGGGTGAACATCGCCACCAGCAGCACCATGATCGACAGCGCGATGTTGAAGGTAAACAGCAGGTCTAGGATAAACGCCGGCAGCGGCAACACCATCATCGACAAAATCAGCAGGATCAGCACCGGGCCGGCCAGCACCTGCCACTGCGTATCTTTAAAATTGCCCGGCAAACGAAGCAGGGAGGCCAAATTAGCCATCAGAGTCACTCTCTCTTGCAAAATCCAGTGCTTCCGGCACCGGTAAACGTTCAGGTTTTTTCGGGATCAGGCCACCCTCGCGCCGCCAGCGGCGCAGTTGGTACACCCAGGCCAGCACTTCGGCGACCGCGGCATACAGGGTGGCCGGAATGTGTTGTCCAATCTCGCTGTGCCGATACAGCGCGCGCGCCAGCGGCGGCGCCTCCAGCATCGGAATGCGGTGCTCCGCGCCGAGCTCGCGAATGCGCAAGGCGATTTCGCCGGCCCCCTTGGCCAGCACCTTCGGCGCACTCATTTTTTTGTCGTTGTACTGCAACGCGACGGCGTAGTGCGTCGGGTTGGTGACGATCACGTCCGCCTTGGGCACATCGGCCATCATGCGGCGCCGGGCGATTGCCCGCTGCTGCTGACGAATGCGCCCCTTGACGTGCGGGTCCCCTTCCTGATCCTTGAATTCGTCGCGAATATCCTGCTTGGTCATCTTCAGCTTTTTGAAGTGGCTCCACAGCTGATAGAACACGTCGAACGCCACCATCGGCGTCAGCCCCAGCACCACCAGAAAACCGCAGAACAGGATCATCTGCAGCGCATTGCCCAGCGCATCGAGCGGCTGCTGGGTCATCAGATGCAGCATCGCCGCCCAGTTGTGCCACAGATAAAGACCGGTGACCCAGCCGACCAACGTCGCTTTCAGGATCCCTTTCAGCAGCTCGGCCAACACCTGGCTGGAAAAGATGCGTTTCAACCCGGACAGAGGGTTTAGCCGCTTCATATCGAACTTGATCGACTTGCCGCTGAACAAGATGCCCCCCAACAGCATCGGCGCGGCGAGCGCTACCAGCACCAGCCCCGCCATGATCGGCAGCAGCGCCAGCACCGCCTGACGCAGCAACATGCCCAGTTGGCGAAGCATCTGCTTGTCGTTACTGACCATGCCGTGGTCAAAGTTCAGCCCTTGCGTGAGCATCGCCGCCAGCTGTTGCGCCATGTTGCTGCCGGACATCAGGATGATCGCCAGGCCCGAGAGCAGCATCAGTACCGAGGTCAGCTCGCGGGAGCGCGGGATCTGGCCGTCTTCACGCGCCTTCTCCAGCCTGTGGGGCGTGGGGGCCTCGCTTTTTTCCAGATCGCTGTCTTCAGCCACGAAACGCCGTTCCTGTGTCGGGAGGGTAAAGAATGGCGGTCAGCATGCCAAAAAATTGGCGATGTCATTGGCGGAACAACGGGGAAAAAGGCGGGTTATTTAGGGGATGAGACCAAAACTGCGTGGCTTGTTGTCGGGGCGCGCCGTCGCGCGCCCCGAAAGACCTCAGAAACCGAGGCTGTCGAGCAGATCGTCGACCTGCGCCTGGTTGGCGATCACGCCGACGCCGTTCTGGTCGAGTTGCGGGCCGTTCAGCAGGCTGTCGTTCGGCCGTTTTTCCTTCACCGGCTGCTCCGGCATGTTTTCCATCAGCACCATCAGCAGCTGCTTTTCGATCTCCTGCACCACGTCCATCATGCGCTTGATCACCTGACCGGTCAGATCCTGGAAGTCCTGCGCCATCATGATTTCCAGCAGCTGAGCGTTGGTGAAGGCCGTATGGCCCGGCACCTGATCCAGATACTGACGCGTGTCGTTGACCAGAGAACGCGCGTCGTCCAGTTCGATGGGATTGGCGAACCACTCGTCCCAGCGCCCTTTCAACGCGTTGGCGCCGGACTCCAGCTCCGCCTGGCGCGGTTGCGCCGCCTCCACGCAGTTCAACGCCCGTTCCGCCGCCTGCGCCGTCATGGTTACGACATAGTCAAGACGGTCGCGCGCATCCGGGATCGCCTCTGCCGCCTGGGCAATCGCCTGATCGAGCCCCAGTTCGCGCATGCTGTCGCGCAGCATTCGGGTCAGTTGGCCGATGCGGGAGATGATCTCTCCCGCGGTCGCTGCATCGCTGGCAGGCATTGGAATGTCTCTCATCGCCCTCTCCTTACATGCCCAATTTTTCAAAAATCTTGTTGAGCTTTTCTTCCAGCGTCGCCGCCGTAAAAGGTTTCACTACATAACCGCTGGCGCCGGCCTGCGCCGCCGCGATGATATTTTCTTTCTTGGCTTCCGCCGTCACCATCAGCACCGGCATCGCGGCCAGCGCGCTATCGGCGCGGATGGTCTGCAACAGTTCGAGCCCGTCCATGTTCGGCATGTTCCAGTCGGACACCACGAAGTCGAAACCGCCGGCGCGCAGCTTGTTCAGCGCATCTGCGCCATCTTCAGCTTCTTCGACGTTGTTGAAGCCCAGCTCTTTCAGCAAATTTCTGACGATGCGGCGCATGGTGGAGAAGTCGTCCACAACCAGAAATCTGAGGTTCTTGTCTGCCATTGTTACTCCTGAAATAGTTAACCGTTTAATGATGCAAAACCGCAGGCCGCCGCGCGGCGACCGTAGGTCATATCGCCGCCGGGCAAACCCTGCGGACTGAAATCAAATGCGCAATGCCTGGCCGCCGGAAATCTGCGCCAGCATGCGCTGGCTCATCCTGTCCAACTCGACCACTTCGCTGACGCCGCCGCCGGCGATCGCCTCGCGTGGCATGCCGAACACCACACAGCTCGCCTCGTTCTGCGCCAGGGTATAGGCCCCGGCGCGGTGCATCTCCAGCATCCCCGCCGCCCCGTCGTTCCCCATGCCGGTGAGGATCACCCCCACCGCATTGCGGCCGGCATATTGCGCTACCGAGCGGAACAGCACGTCGACCGACGGACGATGGCGGTTGACCGCCGGGCCGTCATGCAGCTTCACCTGATAGTTGGCGCCGCTGCGCGCCAGCTCCAGGTGGCGATCCCCCGGGGCGATGTAAGCATGGCCCGGCAGTACGCGCTCGCCGTCCTCCGCTTCTTTCACCGTGATCTGGCACAGCTTGTTCAGCCGTTCGGCGAACGAACGGGTGAACCCCGGCGGCATGTGCTGGGTGATCAGCAGCGCCGGACTGGTGGCCGGCAGCGGCTGTAGCACCTGGCGGATCGCTTCGGTGCCGCCGGTGGAAGCACCGATGGCGATCAGTTTTTCACTGCTCAGCAGCGGCGCATGGCTGAGGATCGCCGGCGCCGGGCTGCTGGATCGCTGCGGCAGGCGCGCTCTGGCGGCGGTGCGGATCTTCTCGGCGATCAGTTCGCTGTAGGCCAACATGCCCTCGCGAATGCCGAGCTGCGGTTTGGTAACGAAATCCACCGCGCCCAGCTCCAGCGCTCGCAGCGTGATCTCCGAGCCTTTACCGGTCAGCGAAGAAACCATCACTACCGGCATCGGCCGCAGGCGCATCAGCTTCTCGAGGAAATCCAGCCCGTCCATGCGTGGCATCTCGACGTCCAGCGTCAGCACCTGAGGATTAAATTTTTTGATCAGATCGCGCGCCACCAGCGGATCCGGCGCGGTCGCCACCATTTCCATGTCGGGGTGGCCGTTCACGATTTCCGTCATCAGCTGACGCATCAGTGCCGAATCGTCTACGCATAACACTCTGATTTTACTCATTACCTCTCCTTGGTCAGCCCATACACGGTCTGCCCACGCAAGTAGAAATCCCGGCTGATCTGGCTGAAGTTCTCGGAGTGGCCGGCGAACATCAGCCCCCCCGGCTTAAGCAAGGGAACGAAGCGGCGCAGGATGCGCTCCTGCGTCGCCTTATCGAAATAGATCATGACGTTGCGGCAAAAAATGGCGTCAAATTGCCCCGGCAGCGCCCATTCCGGCGCCAGCAGGTTCAACGGCTGGAAGTTCACCCGCGCCGCCAGTTCCGGCCGCACGCGCACCAGCCCCTGATGCGGCCCGGTGCCGCGCAGAAAATAGCGCTGCATTTGGGTCGGCGTCAGGGTGCGCAGATCTTCCTGGCGGTAAACGCCCGCTTCCGCTTTTTCCAACACCTGCGTGTCGATGTCGCTGGCCCAGACCTGGCAACTGCCGGCCCGCTGCCCCAGGGCATCGCTCAGCGTGATGGCGATCGAATACGGCTCTTCGCCGGTCGAGGCCGCAGTGCTCCAGACGCTGTAGCCGTTCGGCCGCGAGCGCGCATGCTCCGCCAGGATCGGGAAGTGATGCGCCTCGCGGAAAAATGCCGTCAGGTTGGTGGTCAATGCGTTGATGAACGCCTGCCACTCCGCGCTGTTCGGATCGCTTTCCAGCAGCGCCAGATAGTCGCCGAAATCGTGCAATCCCAGCAGCCGCAACCGGCGCACCAGGCGGTTGTAAACCATCTCGCGCTTATGCTCCGCCAGCACGATGCCGGCGCGTTGATAAATCAACTGGCTGATACGGCGAAAATGCACGTCCGACAGCGGCAGGCGCTGCACCATTTGCGTCAACATCGACGCAGTATCCCGGTTAGAAGTTGACGGTGCCTGTTTCATGCCGCCTCACCGGAGAAAAACGTGCTGTTTATGCGGTTTAACAATCTTGGGCTTCCTTTACCACGGGTGAAACTGCGTTGTTGCTGTTACCTGGCGCGACGACGTTATCGTCCGCCAGACGGAATACCGCGACCGCGTCGGCCAGGGTAATGGCCTGCTCTTCCAGCGCGGTGGCGGCAGAAGCGGACTCTTCCACCAGCGCAGCGTTCTGCTGGGTAACCTGGTCCATCTGGGTCACCGCCTGCGTCACCTGTTCGATGCCGCGGCTTTGTTCATCCGAAGCCGACGCGATCTCGCCCATGATGTCGGTCACGCGAGTTACCGAACGCACAATGTCCTGCATGGTGGCGCCGGAGTTTTCCACCAGCACCGAGCCGTGTTTGACGCGGCTGACCGATTCGTCGATCAGCACCTTGATCTCTTTCGCCGCCTGAGCGCTGCGGCTCGCCAGGTTGCGCACTTCACCGGCGACCACCGCGAAACCCCGCCCCTGTTCGCCGGCGCGCGCCGCTTCCACCGCCGCATTGAGCGCCAGAATGTTGGTCTGGAAGGCGATGCCGTCGATCACGCTGGTGATGGCGCCGATTTTCTGCGAACTGTTGGCAATATCGTGCATGGTGGTGACCACGTCACCGGCCAGTTCGCCGCCCTTGGCCGCGGTGGCCGAGGCGTCACGCGCTAGCTGAGACGCCTGCCGCGCATTGTCGGCGTTCTGTTTCACCGTCGCGGTCAGCTGTTCCATGCTGGCGGCGGTTTCTTCCAGCGACGCGGCCTGCTGCTCGGTGCGGGAAGAGAGATCGTTGTTGCCTTCGGCGATCTCCTGCAGGCCGATCAGAATCGACTCCGCCCCGTCGCGCACCGCGCCGACGGTGCCGATCAGCGACTGCTGCGTTCGTTGCAGGCTGGCGAACAGCATGCTGATTTCATTACGGCCGTACACCTGAATCGGCGTCGCCAGATCGCCGGCGGCGATGCGTTCAAAGTGGCTGCGGATTTGGTTCAGCGGCTGTATCAGCATGGTGCGCAACCACCACATGGCGCTGCCGGTCACCACGATCAGCATCAATACCGCCCCCGCCAACATCAGGCCCGCCAGCGTGAAGGAGAACTGATTAGCGTCTCTGGCCTCGCTGATGTCACCGTTCACCAACTGCAGGTACTGCACGAAGTCGGCCTCGAACAGGTCCTGGGTTTTCTGCGTCGGCTGATCCATAAACGCCTGCAGCTCGCCCTTTTCCAGGAAACCGATCAGCTCGCGCAGCGCGCCGCGCAGCCGCTCGTAGCTGGCCTTGGTGGTGGCCGTCTGCTGGTTCTGCTGTTCACTGCTGCGTTCAACCGCCATAAACTGATTGAAATAGAGATCGGCCTTCTGCAGCGAACTGCGGGCGTTGCTCATCAGCTCGTTCACCTGCTCCTGCGGCAGTTTCAGCGCCGCGCGGGTGCCGGCGCGGTTCAGCGTATTGCGCGCCTGCAACAGCGACACCCAGCTCAGGCTGAGCGAATCGCGCTGCTGGCTGCCGAGGGTGATGATGTCGAGGTTGTGGTTATCGGAGCGAAACGCGGAATACGACAGGCCGCTGCTGGCCAACTGCAGAATGCAGAAGGTCATCAACAACAGGAATAAGCTGGTAGAGATACGGATTCGGTTAAACACTTGAACCTCCTTGCAGCCGGCCGGCGACCGGCCTACGTAGGGAAAAGGGCCTCTGCGAGAGAGGCCCGATACCGGTCAGAACGTTTCCCAGTTATCCTGCAGATCGCTGGCGTTCATTTTCTTATGATTGATTACCGGTGTTACCGTCGCCTTGCTGGTGACAGGCGCTTTAAATTCTTCCTGGCCTTCCTGCCTCAGACGGAATACCGCTACCGACTGGGTCAGCATGCTGGCCTGTTCTTCCAGCGCCGCCGCCGCCGAGGCGGATTCTTCCACCAACGAGGCGTTCTGCTGGGTGACGCGGTCCATTTCCGCCACCGCCTGGCCAACCTGATCGATGCCGCGGCTCTGCTCGTCCGACGCCGAGGCGATTTCGCCCATGATGTCGGTCACGCGGGTGACGGCGTTGACGATGTCGCCCATGGTTTCCCCGGCGCTCTCGACCAGCACGGAACCCATATCGACGCGGCTGACCGAATCTTCGATCAGGCCTTTGATCTCTTTCGCCGCCTGTGCGCTGCGCTGCGCCAGGTTACGCACTTCACCGGCCACCACCGCGAAGCCACGGCCCTGCTCGCCGGCGCGCGCCGCTTCCACCGCGGCGTTCAGCGCCAGGATGTTAGTCTGGAAGGCAATGCCGTCGATCACGCCGGTGATATCGGCGATCTTCTGCGAGCTGCCGGCGATGTCATGCATGGTCTGCACCACGTTAGCCACGACCTTGCCGCCTTTCTGCGCGGTTTCAGAGGCGCTCAGCGCCAGTTGCGAAGCCTGACGCGCGTTTTCGGCGTTCTGTTTCACCGTCGCGGTCAGCTGTTCCATGCTGGCGGCGGTCTCTTCCAGCGACGCGGCCTGCTGCTCGGTGCGGGAAGAGAGATCGTTGTTGCCCGCGGCGATTTCGGACGCGCCGCTGTAGATGGCGTCTGCGCCCTGGCGCACGCCGCTGACGGTTTCAATCAGTTCGCCTTGCATGTGTTTCAGGCTGGCCGCCAGCACGCCCATTTCGTTGCGGCTGTTGACGACGATCTGCTGAGTCAGGTCGCCGGCGGCGATCTGTTTGATGTGCTCGATCATGCGGTTCAGCGGGCGTACCAGGATGTGATGGATACCGGTCCAGACCAGTACGATCACCGCCAGCACCACCACCAGGATCACGATCAGCGTCCAGATGGCCGAGTTGTATGAGCTGTTGCTGCCGTCGACCGCGATTTGGTACAGCTTGCCGTTTTGCTCCAGGTAAACGTTGTAGCTCTGCTCAAAGTTGTCCTGGTAACTCTGCGTAGGTTGATCGAAGAACGCGTTGATTTTGCCTTCGCCCAGCAGTTGGATCAGCTCGGAGAGCGCGCCGTACAGCACATCGTACTGATGCTTGAGGCGTTCCGCCGCCTGAGGATCCTGACGCGGGTCCTGAGGGATTTTCTCGTACGCGGCATAGTGTCTTTCCGCTTCGCCCAGCTCTTCCTTCGCCTTGGCCAGCAGTTCATCAATGGTGGCGCCGCTGCCGATCTTGTTGGTATCCATCATGTAGCGAATACCGGCACGGTTCAGGGAGTTGCGCGCCTGCAGCAGGTCAACGCGGCTTTCGCTCAGCTGCAGCTGCTGCTGACGAATAGTTTGCAGGACGGTAAAGTTTTCCTTATCGCTTTTCAGCGAGGAGAAAAAGAGTCCGCCCGAAATCAACTGCAAGGCGCCAAACAGCACCAACACCAGCAACAGGCTGGTGACCACCTTCATACGATTTAACATGATTTCCCTTGTTGAAGCCCGCGCAGACAGGCTCTGATGACGTTGAATGTGAGAGTTATCGGCGCAGCGCGGCAAAACTTTATGCGGGAAAGTAACTATTTTTAGTGGGGGTTCCGGGCGCGGCGGGCGGCATCGCGACAGGTCAGGGAACGTGAAGGTTGAAGGGGGCAGCGCCCTGCCCCCTTGAGTCTTGGATCAGACGCTTTTCGCCACGCTGTCGACCAGCGACATCTCTTCGCTGCTCAGCAGCTTTTCGATATCCACCAGGATCAACATGCGCTCGCCCAGCGAACCGAGGCCGGTGAGGTATTCGGTCGCCAGAGTCACCGCGAACTCCGGCGCCGGACGGATCTGCTCGGCGGTCAATGACAGCACGTCGGAGACGCCGTCAACCACGATGCCCACCACGCGCTGGCCAAAGTTCAACACGATCACCACGGTGTTCTCATCGTAGGAAACGCTCTGCTGGGAGAATTTCACCCGCAGATCGATGATGGGAACAATCACGCCGCGCAGGTTGGTGACGCCCTTGATGAACGCCGGGGTGTTGGCGATGCGGGTCACCTGATCGTAGCCGCGAATTTCCTGCACCTTGAGGATGTCGATGCCGTACTCCTCGTTGCCCAGGGTAAAAATCAGAAACTCTTGCCCTACCGTTTCGCCAGCCAATTTGCTGACGGCTGCCAATCCTGCCATATCATTCACCTTTTAAATCAATAAACTCATTATTATGCGGCGGCGTCCGTCAGACGCTTTTCACGGTTCAAGGTTTGCAACGCCGAGACATCGACGATCAAGGCCACGCTGCCGTCGCCCAAAATGGTCGCGGCGGAAATGCCCGGCACTTTGCGGTAGTTGCTTTCCAGATTCTTCACCACCACCTGATGCTGGCCAATCAGCTGATCCACCAGCAACGCATAGCGGCGGCCGGCGCTTTGCAGGATCACCACAATGCCCTGGGTGGCGTCGGTTTTGGCGCCTTCCACTTCGAATACCCGATACAGTTCCACCAGCGGCAGGTATTCGCCGCGCACCTGCAGCACGCGCTCGCCGCCGGCCAGCGGGTGCAAGTCTTCCGCCTGCGGCTGCAGCGATTCCATCACCGCGTTCAGCGGCAGAATAAAGACTTCGTCGTTCACTTTGACCGACATGCCGTCGAGGATCGCCAGCGTCAACGGCAGCAGAATGCGGATGGTGGTGCCTTTACCGGCCTGCGAACGGATCTCGACGTGGCCGCCCATCTCCTGAATATTTCTTTTCACCACGTCCATGCCGACGCCGCGGCCGGAAACGTCGGTCACCTGCTCGGCGGTGGAGAAGCCCGGCGCGAAGATCAGCATGCCGACCTCTTCGTCGCTCATGCTGTCGCTCACCGCCAGCCCTTGCGAAGCGGCCTTGGCGAGAATTTTTTCGCGGTTCAGACCGGCGCCGTCGTCGATGACCTCAATACAGATGTTGCCACCCTGGTGTTCGGCCGACAGCACCAGATTGCCCACCGCCGATTTACCGGCGGCGATGCGGGTGGCCGGCTCTTCGATACCGTGATCGAGGCTGTTGCGCACCAGGTGCGTCAACGGGTCGATAATCCGTTCGATCAGGCTCTTGTCCAGTTCGGTCGAGCTGCCCTGCAGCGTCAGCTCCACCTGTTTGTTCAGCTTGCCGGCCAGATCGCGCACCAGACGCGGGTAGCGGCTGAAGACGTATTCCATCGGCATCATGCGGATCGACATCACCGACTCCTGCAGATCGCGTGCGTTACGCTCCAGCTGGCTCATGCTGTTCAGCAGATCGCCGTGGTTCACCGGATCCAGCGTGCCGGAACGTTGCGCCAGCATCGACTGGGTGATCACCAGCTCGCCCACCAGGTTGATCAGCTGATCCACCTTTTCCACCGCTACGCGAATGCTGGTAGATTCGCTCGCCTTGGCGCGTGCTTTCGGCGCTTCGGCCGCTGCGGCCGCCGGTTTGGCGGCAGGCAGCGCAGCGCTGGCGACCGGCGCCGGTTCCGGCGCAGCGACCGTCTCCGGCAAGTTCGCCTCCGCGACGGCCGGCGCGCTTTGCGTCGGCGTCGAGAAGCTGATTTGTTCCGGTTCCAGCACGAAGCACAGCACGGCGCTGATGTCGTCTTCGCTGGCGGAGGTGAGCAACGTCACGTCCAGGCTGTGTTCCGTCTGATGCGGGTCTTTAACTTCGCCGAGGTTGCCCAGCTCTTCCAACATCAAGGGGATTTCACTGGCTTTCAGCCCGTTCAGGCTGATGCGCATGCCGCCTTCGATCGCCGCCGGCGCGGCCGATGGCTGAGCGACCGGCTGCTGAACGGCGGGTTGAGCCGCAGGCGCCTCCTGCTGCTGTTGCGCTTCCAACGCCAGCTGACGCAGCGCCTGGCAAATGTATTCAAAGCTTTCAGCGTCAGGCTGTTGCGAGGTTTTATAGGCGTCCAGTTGCTCCTGCATAATGTCTTTGGTTTCCAGAAACAGGTTGATAATCTCGGTGCTCAGGCTCATTTCCTGGCGTCTTGCACCGTCCAGCAGGTTCTCCAGCAGATGGGTGGTTTCCTGCAGCACCGAAAAACCAAAGGTCGCCGCGCCGCCCTTGATCGAATGCGCCGCGCGGAAGATGGCGTTCAACGGCTCGATATCGGGGGCCAACGGATCCAGCTCCAGCAGGTGTTGCTCCATGTCGGCCAGCAACTCGTCCGCCTCATCAAAGAAGGTCTGATAAAAATCGCTAATGTCCATGCTCACGGGGTCACCTCTGGCTGTGAGTCGCGGTTAGTCGGTGCGGGTGCGGCCGCCGGTGGTTCCGGCGCCTGGTCGGCCGGGGCTATCGCCGGGGACGCCTGCGGGGGAACGCTCGGCGTTGGTGCCGCGGGTTCCGGGGCTGTCGTCGAGGATTCCGGCGCTTGGCTGGCCGGCGCGGTCGCCGACGGCGCCAGCTGCTTCAGGCTGTCCGGCTGGGCAATATCCAGCGCGTTGCTTTCGGCATTTTCGTGCTCGATGCCCTCTTGCGTTTGCTTGTTCAACACCAGTACGGTGATGCGGCGGTTAATCGCATCATCGGCGCCATGCTGTTTCAGGCTCATGGTGGCCGCCATGCCTACCACCCGCAGCACTTTACCTTCCGCCAGGCCGCCGGCGATCAGCTCGCGTCGCGACGCGTTGGCGCGATCGGCCGACAGTTCCCAGTTGCTGTAGCCGCGTTCGCCGGTGGCGTAAGGGATGTCATCGGTGTGGCCGGACAGGCTGATTTTGTTCGGCAAGTCGTTAAGGATCGGCGCTATCGCCCGCAGAATATCGCGCATGTAGCTCTCGACCTGCGCACTGCCGGTTTTGAACATCGGCCGGTTCTGGCTATCGATAATCTGGATGCGCAGCCCTTCGTCCATCATGTTGATCAACAGATGCGGTCGCAGCGCCTTCAGGCGCGGATCGGACTCAATCAACTCATCCAGCTTTTCACGCAGCTTGTTCAGGCGCAGCTCTTCGGCGCGCGAGTCCGGCGAATCGACCTGTTTTTTCACCAGGCCATGCTGTTGCGTTGGATCGTCGCCGCCGCCAGGAATGGGGCTGCTTTCGGAACTGCTCTTGTCGCCGCTGGTCAGGGCAACCTTGAGCGGCGTGCGGAAGTATTCGGCGATTTGCGTCAGCTCCTGCGGGCTGGCGATCGCCAGCAGCCACATCACCAGGAAGAACGCCATCATCGCCGTCATAAAGTCGGCATAAGCGATCTTCCAGGAGCCGCCGTGATGGGCGGCATGATGCGACTTGCGCTTTCTGACCAAAACGACCGGATGATTCTGTTTCATGCTTCTTCTTCTTCCGTCGCCTGCTGCGCCGGCGCTTTCACGCGGCGCACGTGTTCTTCCAGCTCAACGAAAGAAGGACGTTCGGTGGTATACAGCGTTTTACGGCCGAACTCGACCGCGATCTGCGGCGCGTAACCGTTCAGGCTCGACAACAGCGTGACTTTGATGCACTGCATCATCTTGACGTTTTCGGCGCTCTTCTGACGCAGCAACGTCGCCAGCGGCGAGATGAAGCCGTAGGCCAGCAAAATGCCGAGGAAAGTACCGACCATGGCGTTAGCGATCAGCGCGCCCAGTTCAGCGGCCGGACGGTCAGCCGAAGCCAGGGCGTGCACCACCCCCATCACCGCCGCGACGATGCCGAACGCCGGCAAGGAGTCGCCCACCATCGCCAGACTGCCGGCGGGCACTTCGCTTTCCTGCTCGTAGGTTTCGATCTCTTCGTCCATCAGCGCTTCGATCTCGAACGCATTCATATTGCCGCTCACCATCAGCCGTAAATAGTCGGTAATGAACTCCACCAGGGTGTTATCGGCAAGGATGCGCGGATAATTAGAGAAAATTTCACTTTCTTGCGGATTATCGATATCGAACTCGAGCGACAGCATGCCCTGCTGACGCGATTTGGCCAGCAGACGGAACAGCAACGCCATCAGATCCATATACAGATCTTTGTTGTATTTGGAACGGCGCATCAGGCGCGGCAGGGCGCGCAGCGTCGCTTTGATCGCCTTGCCGTTGTTGCCGACGATGAAAGCGCCGACCCCCGCCCCGCCGATAATCAGAAACTCCGCCGGCTGATATAACGCACCGAGATGACCGCCCACGATCAGGTAGCCGCCAAACACCGCACCCAATACCACGAGATAACCCAAAATAACTAGCACACGCATTCCTTAAATTAACAATGTGGATGGAAGGTGGGGCAAACGCGCCCTGGCGCGACAGACCAGGCTGCATGTCTGGGGGCGGCATGCCGCCCCTGCGTATCACACGTCGGTATTCATTGCCGAGAGCCGGCAACGTGGCGGCTCAAATGGCGCGTTTGACCTGCTCGTCCAGCAGTTGAGGAATAATATCGGCCAGTTGCGGCGAAAGTTTACGTCTTTTTACGGCGCGGGATGGGGGTTGGCATAAACTGCAGATGAAACCGTTCAGCGGCTGGTGCGCGTGGGTGATAAATGCGCCGCCGCAGCAGCTGCAGGCGGAGAGCTGCAACATGCCGCTGTCGACGAAGCGCACCAGCGTCCAGGCGCGGGTCAACGCCAGCAACGGCGCCTCGCCGGCCTGCTGCGGGCACTGCTCCAGGTAGAGGCGATAGGCTTTGATCACCGCTTCCACCCCGCTGCACTGTCCGCTTTTCATCAGAAACAGGTAGGCGTTATAAAACATCGAGGAATGAATATTCTGTTCCCAAGTCATAAACCAGTCGGTTGAGAACGGCAACATTCCTTTTGGCGGCGGGCTGCCGCGCAACTCCTTGTAAAGTTTAATCAAGCGCCCGCGGCTGAGCTGGGTTTCACTCTCCAGCATCTGCAAACGGGCCCCCAGCGAAATCAGCTCCATGGCGAGCTGAATGTCCTTGGCTTCTTGAACAATGCTTTTCTCAACCATCATCAGGCTCTTTTCTTCGTCGGGCTAGCGTCTTTACTCGATAGCTCTTGCAGTAAATGGCTTGATAGCAAAATGCCGGTATGGATTTGTTGCAGATCGTCGACGCGCGACTCTTTGGTCAGGCGTTCGATGGTCTGGTGATCGTTAAAGCGGAAGTGGCAAACCAGCTGGTTGGTCTCGGCCAGTTTGACCATTTGCGGCAAAGTCAGCTGCGCCAACGCATCGGCCATGGTCTCATCAATACCAAGGCGGAACATCGCGGACGCTTTTTCATCGTTGATCAAACGCTGTGCTAAAAGTAAATATGACAAATTGATGTCATAAATATGCTTAAGTAATTCAGACGTACCCATATTCCCCATCCCGACAGACTATGTTTAAAAACATACGCTGGGTGATAAATTTTATCGCCCGTGACCTGGGTTGTTTCCCAAAGTTGGCAAATTAATCTCTCAAAAACGACTGCTATAATTTTCGCCAATCGCTAAATTCGACCACTGTTCAGTATTTGCTACGAGCGTAAACCAACGTGTATGGATGTACAGCATTCTGCTTCGATAGTGTTTAGTCACCATGAAACTATTTTTACAAATTTAATAAGATTATTCCTAAAGCAGCGCAACTCTACCCCCGAACCATTAGCACACACAATGTAAGTGAGAGGCAATTTTAAATACAATGTGACATAGATCACAAAAATAAAAAATAATTAAGCCAAATACCCCTAAATTCGCACATTTTATGACCCGCATTTTGCTCATAAAATCGCCTTAGGTAAAAAAACGTCTTAAAAACAATGTTTATCAGCCAAAAAATTATCTTTTTTAGATCAATTCGAACAAAACCATCACCAAACCAAAATAACAGAACAAAAATCTGCATATAGGCAACAATCTTAGTATAAATAACCATTTGAGCCGCTAAAAAATATCCCAGGTGAAAAATAACCAATGTAAACTATAAGGTTATTAGCTATCGGATTTGACTTAAACCCTCCGCAGAGGGTTGTTCTAATTTTCAACATCAGGTGATTATGGCTTATCAATGATTCGCTGGCGTAGTGAACAAGCCAATAGACGTAACGATATGTTTCCGTATTAGCGCGGCGCAAGAATGTTTTTTTAACGTTAAATTGCCCCAAAACGACATATCGGCAGCACATCCTAAAGCTTTAGCGTTTTTTTATTTCTTTTTTGCCGGCGCATTAATTACCACGCCGTTCCAGACGTTATTAAAATTCCCGCGCCCCATCGTTTCATTGCAATAAAATAAAACGCAGTTTTGTTTTACTTGCCATAATCGCGCAGGCCAAACAGGCGTAGTTTCAATGCCGACAGCGGCAACATACATCGCCTCGTGCTGCGAGCGCCCTCCGGACAGGCGAAAAAAACGCCGCCAAAGGAGAGCGAGCGCGGCTTCGCGCGCTTGCATGCAGCGAAACGTCGACGCTTAAGCTTCTCGTTCGTGACGCATCGCCCTGAGACTTTCCCTATTTCTTCATTTATCAGCAGGATGAGATTGCTGATGGCGCACTTGCATATTATGATTTATCCCAGCGCCGCCACGGGCGGCGTCACATTATTACCCAGTGCAATTTATTCACTTGAAATGATTTTTGTCAGGTCGTACATCGCTGCCTCGACGGCGTCGCCGTGAGCCGCTATGTGTTATTCACCCGGCTTTAACTATTAACAGGCTATATTTTAATCATGACCGATACGCTCGAATATCTGCTGACATTCCGTAAATGCTCCTCTTTGGACAGCCTGGAGAAGGTGTACGACAAACTGAACTATTCCATTGAAAACGATACAGAAATGAGCAATATGTACCGTGCTGCCGACCACCGTCGCGCCGAGCTGGTTGCCGGTAAATTGTTCGATCTGGGCAAGGTGCCGAAAACGCTGTGGGCGCAGGTGCTTTAATTCAGTGAAATTACGTGCGGCAACGGTTTTATCTTTTATTGCTATATAACCGGAGCAAACTCAGCTTTTATTGCCGCGCGTGATGCGAAACACATTTATTCCCCCCGCCAGGTTCTACCCTTTATCCGAGCGCAGCATTTCATCCAAGGCCCCGACGCGGCAGCCTGAAACACGACGGATGCAACAAGGAGTGGAATATGGGGTATCAAAACGTTCTGGTTACCGTCGCCGTCGCGCCTGACAGCCATCGCCTGGTGGAAAAGGCCGTCTCTATCGTCCGCCCCTACGGCGGCAACATCACCCTGTTAAGCACCCTCGCCAATCCGGAAATGTACAATAATTTCGCCGGGCCGATGCTGGCCGATTTGCGCACGCTGATGGAAGAGGAAACCCGGCTGTTTATGGAGGAACTGCGCCAACGCGCCGGCTACCCGATCGCCGATACCCTTATCGTGCATGGCGAGCTTGGCGACAGCCTGGAATACGCCAGCCGGCATCAGCCGTTCGACCTGCTGCTCTGCGGCAATCATCGCGACGGCATGATGAATAAGGTCTCCTGTTCCGCCGCCCGCTTTATCAATATAAGCCATATCGACGTGCTGATCGTTCCGCTCTAAGGCTAAGCACATTCGGTAACGTTGCCTTGCCGCCCCTGGACTAGGCTTAACGAATCTTGTTTGTCGCAACGCAAAGGAGCTTTCGATGTCCCCTTCTCAACAGAACCGCCGCTTCCTGCTGGCTTCGCGTCCGCACGGCGAACCGACGGCGGCGAACTTCCGTCTCGACACGGTCGCCGTGCCACAACCCGAGGCCGGCCAGCTGCTGCTGCGCACCGTATATCTGTCGCTGGATCCTTATATGCGCGGGCGCATGAGCGATGCCCCCTCCTACGCGCCGCCGGTGGAGATCGGTCAGGTCATGGTGGGCGGCACGGTATCGCGCGTGGCGGCTTCACAGCATCCCGATTTCAACGTCGGCGATTGGGTGTTGGGTTATGACGGCTGGCAGGATTACGCCCTGTCTGACGGCAGCGGCCTGCGCAACCTCGGCCCGCACCTGCCGCACCCTTCCCGCCTGCTCGGCGTGCTGGGTATGCCGGGATTTACCGCTTACATGGGGCTGCTCGACATCGGCCAACCGCAGGCGGGTGAAACGCTGGTGGTGGCCGCCGCCAGTGGTGCGGTCGGTTCGGTGGTCGGCCAAATCGGGAAGCTAAAAGGCTGCCGCGTCGTCGGCATCGCCGGCGGTGCGGACAAATGCCGCTATGTGGTGGAAGAGTTGGGTTTCGACGCCTGTATCGATCACCGTGCCCCCGACTTTGCCGAACAGCTGGCCGCCGCCTGTCCGCAGGGCATCGACATCTATTATGAGAACGTCGGCGGCGCCGTATTCGACGCCGTGTTGCCGCTGTTGAACGCCAAAGCGCGCATTCCGGTCTGCGGCATCATCGCCCATTACAATGCCACCGGGTTACCCGCCGGGCCGGACCGCTTACCGTTGCTGGAAGGGCTGATCTTACGTAAACGTATCCGCATGCAGGGCTTTATCATCTTCGACGATTACGGTTCACGCTTTGATGAATTCCTGCAACAGATGAGCAGTTGGGTCGAGCAAGGAAAGATCAAGTTCCGCGAGGACATCGTCGATGGACTGGAGCAGGCGCCGCAGGCCTTTATCGGCCTGCTGCAGGGCAAAAACTTCGGCAAACTGGTGATCCGCGTCGCTGACGAATAACGCGCATCAGGGCGTGGCGCGCCACGCCCTGCTTGTCAATGCACGGCACCGTCGCCGAATTGCACATCCTCCTCTACCGTGAGCGTCACCTGCACGAGAGTGCGCACCGCTTCCACCATCGTCGCCAGCGCCATACTCGGCTTGCCCGGATGCGCCGCCGCCAGTTCATGGCTGTACGGAATGTGCACGAATCCGCCCCTGGCCCGCGAATGCCGCGTCTCCAGATAGTGACGCAGACCATAAAAAATATGGTTGCAGTTATAGGTGCCCGCCGTGTAAGAAACACCCGCCGGGATCCCCTGCCGGCGCAGTTGCTGCACCGCGGCCTTGACGGGCAGCGTACTGAAATAGCCCACCGGCCCGCCGGCAACCACCGGCACGTCAATCGGCTGTTTACCGGCATTGTCGGGAATGCGGGCATCGATCAAATTGATGGCTACCCGTTCCAGGGATATTTCGGCTCGGCCGCCGGCCAGCCCCAGACAGATCACCGCCAGCGGCTGCAATGCCTCAATCGCCGCGATCAGCTGCTGGTTGGCCACGCCCAATACGCACGGCAACTCGAGCACCGCGATCTCCGCGCCGGCGATACGCTCTCCGGCCAATGCCTGCGCGACCTGCCAGGAAGGGTTCACCGCGTCACCGTCGAACGGCTCAATGCCGGTGATTAACACTTTGTTCATCATTTCCCCTGATTGAAGGCTAAATACGTGTGCTACCAGCCTAGGGAACGCTGTAAGATTCTGGAAATGGATTATCTGTATATAGAGTATTCATAAAATGAATTTAGCCAACGTCGATCTCAATTTACTGGTGGTGTTTGAAGCGCTGTATCAGACTCGTAACGTCACCGCCGCGGGCCGGCGTCTTAACCGCGCGCAACCTTCCGTCAGCAATGCATTGGCGCGACTGCGCATTCTGCTCAACGATCCGCTGTTTGTCCGCAGCGGCGGCGGCATGGCGCCCACGCCGCGCGCCCACCAGCTTATGCCGCAGATACAGCGGGTGCTTGAGCAAATCCATCTGGCGTTGGCGCCCCCTGCCCGTTTCGATCCGGCCACCGCCGGGCAGCGGCGTTTTACGCTGGCCGCCGGCGACTATGCGGATATCTTGCTGCTGCCCGCCATCATCAGCCGTTTGCGTCAGGCGGCACCCGGCATCGATATTCGCGTTTCGCGTCTGGATCGCCGCAATATTTACCGTCAGTTGGATAGCGGGGAGGTGGATGTCGCGCTGGGAGGGCATCTTTCCGGGGCGGAAAGTCACTATGTGCGCACGTTGTTTGAAGAGCATCTGGTCTGTATCGCCAGCCGTTCACACCCGCAATTGGCGGATGGCCGCTGGGATCTGGCCCGCTACCTCAGCCTGCCGCACGGGCTGTACGCGCCGGCTGACGACGGCTCCGCCAGAGGCTTGGTCGACCGCCGCCTGGCGGAAATCGGCGGCCAGCGGCGCGTCGCCGTGACCTTTTCACACATTGTCGCCCTGCCGGCGGTGGTCGCCGACAGCGATCTGATCGCCACCCTGGCCGCCAGCGTGGCCCGGCGTTTTTCCGATCCGCAACGCGTACGCATTCTCCCGCTGCCTGAGGAGTTGGCCATCGCGCCTTTCCCCATTGAGCTGATCGCCGGCCGACAGGCGCAACGCGACCCGGCCTTAATCTGGCTCTGTGACCTGATAAGCCGACTTTCCCTCGATCCCCTTCCGCGCTAACCGCATCAATTGCTGCTTTATCAACCATTCAGACTCACCGTCGGAGGCCCACACCGCGGGCTTTTCACGCAGGCCAAATAGGAATCATCCGAATTAACATTCGGTAAATTTATATATTTGATCATCTTTAACTAACGAATGGTAAGGATAAAAAATACTCAGTGACTTTTTTCACGGAAAAAAAGAGTTGTTTTATAAACACGTTGACTTAAGTGTTACAGATTTATTATTTGGTATTACCATTTTCCCAATAATTTTGGATAAAAAAAGATCTGCTCGTATCCATATGTTTTAGATAATAAAAAACCAGATCGTGAGCAAGTTAACGAATTGAGCATTGATCCACAAGGCTATTTTGCAAATGCAGAGCTCTATTGTAGACTGCACAAATCGTGCCTTTGTGTAAACTTTGTTAAATCTTTCGTCAGCCCCTGTCTCAATTCGTGACAGATACGCCATCGGGATCGCGCGTCAAATCTCGTGCGGTAGCTATGCCTAAACCGGGGATATAGTATGGATCGCCTTATCATTGCGCACACACCTTTGCCCGCCTATCAGCTGTTGTTCAGAAGCCTTTCCGGTGAGGAAAGACTGGCCGGGCTGTTCGAGTTCGACGTCGAGCTGCTCAGCCCTGACAATCGCCTCGATCTGAAATCGCTGCTGGGACAAAAAATCACGCTGGAGCTGCGGGGCAACCCGATGGCCCCGCGTTATCTCAACGGCAATATCACGCGTATGACCCTCTCCGGACGAGAAGCCGGCGGCAACCGCTACTATATCTACCGCGCCGTGCTGCGCCCCACGCTGTGGTACCTGACGCAAAACCGCGATTTTCGCATCTATCAGGAAAAGACCGTTCCCGACATCCTGACCCAGGTGCTGGGGCAGTATCAGGTGAAGATCGATAACCGTCTGAGTTACGACTACCGCATCTGGGGGTACTGCGTGCAGTATCAGGAGAGCGATTTCGATTTCATCAGTCGTCTGATGGAACATGAAGGCATCTATTACTATTTCACGCACCAGCAGGACGGCCATACGCTGGTGCTGGCCGACGCGCCGGCGGCGCATCAGGAACTCGCCGGCTATGCCAGCATCCCCTATCAGCTCGCGGAAGGCGGTCTGGTGGAAAACAAGGACAGCATCAACAGCTGGAGCGTCTCGGACGCCATCACGCCCAGCCTGTATAGCCTGGATGACTACGATTTTCGCAAACCGCGCGCGCGGTTGCTCGAGGCCCGGCAGAATCCCGCCTCGTTCGCACAGGATAAAGCCGAGGTGTTCGACTGGCCCGGGCGTTATACCGATCACGCCCACGGCCAGTTTTACGTCAAGGTGCGCCAACAGGAGTTCGAAGCGCAGCATGAGCAGATGAGCGGCGAAGGCAGTTCGCAGGGCATTGCGCCCGGCTACCGTTTTCAGCTGATCCAGGCGCCGCGCATGGAAGACAACCGCGCCTATCTGGTGGTCAGCGCGCGTTACTTCATGCAGGAAAACAGCTACGCCAGCAACGATAACGACGTTGGCGAACAACATACCGAATTTCAGGTGGTGCCGGCGGACATCAACTGGCGCCCGGCGCGCACCACACCCTGGCCGAAAACCCATGGCCCGCAGACCGCCGAAGTGGTTGGCCCGGAAGGCGAAAGCATCTGGACCGATAAATATGGCCGGGTGAAACTCAAGTTCCGTTGGGATCGCCACGGCAGCGGCAATGAAACCAGCTCCTGCTGGGTGCGCGTCTCCAGCGCCTGGGCCGGCTGGAAATACGGCGGGATCCAAATCCCGCGCGTGGGTGAGGAAGTGGTGGTCGACTTTATCAACGGCGATCCGGATCGCCCCATCATCACCGGCCGCGTTTACAACGAAGACAGCATGCCGCCTTGGGATCTTCCCGGCGACGCCACCAAAATGGGCTTTATGAGCCGCAGCAAAGGCGGCGGCGTCGACAATGCCAGCTTCCTGTTCCTGGAAGACTCGCCCGGCAACGAATCTTTCGACATGCACGCCGAACGCAACATGAACATGACGGTGGAAAACGACAAGAACGTCAATATTGACGGCAGTCGCACCACCACCATCGGTCGCCAGCAGAACGATACCGTCACCGGCGACGCCACGTTCCTGTACAAAGCGAAACGCACCACCACCGTCGATGGGCTGGAAACCGCCAACCTGAACGCTCACCAGACGGTGAACATCAAAGGCGGCCGCGCCCTGACGATTATCGACGGCGGCGATAAGATCGACATCACCGGCAATCAGTCCTTCAAGCTTGACGGCGCGCAGACGCAAAACATTACGCAAACCCAGCATGTCACGGTGAAGGGCGACCAGACCCTCGACATTACCGAGGGGCAACAGACCAACACCATCAACAAGGGGCAGACGGTCAACATCACCTCCGGCGGGCAGCACACCACCATCACCGCCGGCGGGCAAACCACTACCGTCACCGCAGGCGGTCAGACGCTGACGGTGGAGGCCGGCGGCCAGACCACCGACATCACGGGGAATGTCAAAGAAACCTACAAAAACGATCAGCAAACGACCATTAGCGGTTCGCTGACCATCACGGCAAAAACCATCAGCATTACCAGTGAGGACGGCGTGTCTATTTCGGCGCCCACCTGGAAAGATAACTGCCACGGCTATAAGTGGACCGCGATAGGCGCCAACCTTGCCTTAACGGGGCTGAGCGTCAAGCACACGATGTTCGATGTTTCCCATAACCCGCTTTCGATCAGCAAAACCAATTTCAAGCTAAGCAACGATCCCATGACGTTCACGCAGCTTGGGGCCTTAATAACCAACGGTTCTTTGCGATTGAGCAGCAAGGCGCTGGCGATCTTTTTATAAGTAGGGATGCCCATGTCCAAAGCCAAAAATATCTTCACCGTAATCGGTTTGATTTTATTGGCCCCTATTCTCAGCCTGGTGGGTTTTTTCAAATTCATCACGGTCGATATCTGGGGCTATTTCAAACACATCGGTTCCTCTCTCAGCGTGATGGAGAACGGAGTTTCCGCCTCCGGGCAAATCGTCAGCATCCGCCAGACCAACCTGTGGGACGGGAATCGGCCGGTCTGCGAAGTGGAAGTCAAATACATCGCCCAAGACGGAAAAAACCATACGGCCGTCGCGAAAGGCCCGATCAGCGTCGTTGATCTGCCGCGTTATCAGCCGGGTCATTTCACCGCGATAAAGTACGATCCCAAGAACCCCAAAAAAGCGGTGATCGAAGAGTTATCCCGACTTTGAGCGAAAAGAACCTTTTCAATCAACGCGATCCGATTTCAACGTTGTGAAAACGACTTGTCGTCCATCAGCTCGCTAAATTACCTTGCATAAGGAAGTGTCACGATGGGCGCGTTTATTGCCTTTTCGACTCAGGACAGCCTCTGGGGACAAATCCTGTTTACCTTCTTAGGCATCCTGGTTGGCGGCGTATTGATCGCCGCCATTTGCAAGACCGTCTTACCCGCGGGCAGAACGGCGGCATTGTCCGTCCGGTTGCTGATCTTTGTCGCACTGATGCTGGCGATCCTGAAGTACAACCAGCAGGTGATGTCTGCGGTGAACGCGCCCGCGGAGCTGATCGGGTTCCTGATTTTGCCCGGTTTTTTGATGGGTTACCTGGGTGCGGCGGCCCCCGGCAGACTGGCGCTGGCGATAGAACTGTGCTGTTTTGCCCCGCTCGCCGCGCTGCTGATTCTGGGCACCGCCGGCGTCGGCTTTTTTGCCCCCTATCATCTGGAGAGCACAGGCCAATTTACCGCCAAGGCGATCGCCGCGGCATTGTCCGTCGCCGTCGTACTGCTGGCTCGTAAAATAAGCGGGAAGGACAACGCACTGTCCTCTTGATAATCCCTTTGACGCGAGGAAATGCTCCCCGCATTCGCGATCGGCTCTGGACGCCGCATCGTTTTCTTCATCTGTTGTGACATAGCCTGATATCTATTAAACCGAAAAACGGATTGTTTTTGAGCAAGCAGCCTGGCTGCCGGCTGATATCCACAGGAAGCTTTACACACACAATGAAAGTCGTAAAACCTCTGCGCCTCAGCGCGCTTCATCGCCCCTTCTCTTGGCAAGGGCAAAATCATCTGGGCGTTTCCATTTTGGCCTTGGCCGACATGGGGGCTTCCCCGCGCCTGCGCCCCGAACCGGAGCTGTGGCAGTTGGCCGCCGACGAACTTACGCTGAGCGGCGGCGTGCTCGATTTGGCTATTCCGAAAGCCTGTGCGGAGTTTCTCGCCACCGGCAACGCTTACACCCACCATCAACAAGACAAAACCGCCTGCGCCGTGAAGATCCAGCTTGATTCGCTGGAGAAAACGCTGGTGGTTTTCGGCGATCGTCATTGGATCAACGATCGCCCCTCCTCTCCTCTCCCTTTTGCAGAAATGCGTCTGGACTGGCGCCGGGCTTACGGCGGGGCTCAGTTCGCCGATAATCCGCACGGCATCGGCGCCACTCCAGAAACATTTCCGCAGGGCCGCATTCATCGCCTACCCAATGTTGAACCGCTGCAGGAGCGCCTCGCGTCTCCTCGGCAAAGCGCGCAGCCGGCAAGCTTTGACGCGTTGGAGATCACCTGGCCGCGCCGCTTCTCACGCATCGGTAAAAACTACGACGCCGACTGGTTGAAACACGGTTTTCCCGGCTTCGCCAACGATATCGACTGGCGCCTGTTCAACATGGCGGAAAGCGATCAGCAGTTTCCCCAACGCGACAGCTTGCCGCTTCAGGCTGCCTACCGGATATGGAACATGCACCCTTCAGAGCCGGTTCAGCAAGGCCGTTTGCCGCCGTGGCGCGCACGCTGCTTCATTAACCGGCTGCGCGGCGGCGAAGCGCATTTCGGGGAAGTCGCGATGCGCCACACCACCGTGTGGTTCTTTCCCCATCGCGAACAAATGCTGTTGATCTACCAGGGCAGCCTTCACATCAATGAAGACGATGCCGCAGACGTCATGCAGCTCATGCCGGCGCTGGAAATTGAGGGTAAAAGCCGCACCGTCGGGCATTATCGGCAGGTGCTCGATCGGCGGCTTGATAAAGAGCATGGCGCTCTGCACGCTTTTCGTGAAAAAGATTTGCTGCCGGAGTGCTGTATTGGCCCCTGGCTCGATACGGAAACGCCGACGCAGCAAAGCCCGATGGTGGAAAACATCGCCGCCTACGAGCATCACCAACGCGAACAACACCGCCAACGTCTGCAGCGCGAAGGCCGAGACATCGACGACATGTTTGCCGCGCCGCCAGCTGAACCGATGCCCGCTTTGGATCAGCTGGCCGAGTTTGTCGAGGGCATGGAACAGCGCGCTGAAGCGCATTACCGTGAAATCCGCGATGACGCGCAGGCAAACGGCATTGATATTGACGGCCCTGGCCCCGCCGACCTTTCCGGCGCGGAAAGCTACCAACAGCAGCGCGACCAGCTGTTTCAACAGGCGCGTCAACGCCCCGACGCGTTTAGCGACAAGCAGTTGGGGGAAAGCGAGCGCGCGCTGCACCAAATGTATTTAATGTCGGCACAGGCGCAAAGCCCGGCGCTGCGTTTAAGCGGCGATCTGGCACAGATCATTCGCCAACGCGTCACCGCGGCCATGCAGCGCGATAAAGATCTCAGCGGCCTGGACCTCACCGGCGCCGATCTGTCCGGCATGGACCTCAGCCATGCCACCTTGCGCGGCACGTTGCTGGAAAACGCCAATCTGCGCCAAGCCCGGTTGGTGGGCTGTGACCTTCGCGAGGCAATGCTGGCGCGCGCCGATCTCTGCGGTGCCGTCTTGCAGCAGGCGGATCTGAGCCACGCCTCTTTGGCCCTGGCGAAATGCGAAGCGGCGGATTTCGGCGGCGCGCAGCTGCATGAAACCAACATTCAACAAACGTTGTTTCAACGCTGCGACTTCACGATGGCGTCCTTACGCGATTTGCTGGGGTACGAAACCTTGCTCGGACAGTGTGATTTCAGCCGCGCCACGTTGGCCAACATTACGCTGATGGAGCTGCAGCTGGAGCAACTGACATTCAGTCACGCCCGGCTCGACAAAGTCAGCTTCATCAAATGCCGGCTGCTGGCGGTGAAATTCGAGCAGGCACGGCTGGAAAGCTGCGCCTGGGTTGATACCGAAACGCAAAACCTCAGCTTCCGCGCCGCGCGCCTGACGGCCTGCGCCTTTGCGGCAAAGACGCTGTTGCCCCAGGCGGATTTCAGCGACGCGACGCTGAACCAGTGCAACTTGCGTCAGATGCCGTTGCAGCGGGCAAGTTTCAGCCGCGCGCGCCTCAACAATTGCGATCTGTCGGAAACGCGGCTGAACGAGGCCGACTTCAATCAGGCCAACGGCAGCGGCAGCCTGTTCATTCGCAGCGATCTGACGCGCGCCAACCTGCGCGACGCCAACTTTATTGCGGCGATCCTGCAAAAGTGCGTGCTGTCAGGCGCCGACCTGCAGGGCGCCAATCTGTTCCGGGCCGATCTGTCGCAGTCGAAAGTGGACAAGGCGACCCGGCTCGACGATGCCTATACCGCCAGAGTGAAAACATTGCCTCGCCACAACGGGAAAGAAGTATGACCTCAATGCCAGAGCAGATACGCCAGCGTGTGAAACGCGGCGAACCGATTTCCGGTGAGGATTTGCACGGCCTGTCATTCGCGGGTATGGATTTGGCCGGCGCAATGTTCAACGCCCTGAACCTGAACGGCGTGGACTTCTCCGATTGCGATCTGCGCGACAGCGTATTCAGCGATTGCCGGCTCGAGCACGCTCTGTTTACTCGGGCGAACCTCAAGCAAACGGCCTTCAATCAGTGCGCCATGTCCGCCAGCCGCTTCAGTGAGAGTCATATCGAGCTGACGATGTTCAACGAATGCCGGCTTGAACAGGGTGATTTCAGCCGTCTGCCGCTCACCCAAAGCCACTGGATGTCATGCCAATTGGCCGGCGCGAACTTTTCCGCCACTCAGCACGATCGCACCACGTTTTACGAAAGCCCGCTCGACGGCGCTACGTTGGAGCATGCCCGACTTTCGCTTGTCACGTTTTTTCGCTTAACCCTCTGTAACACAGAATTTGCAGGGGCAGATTTCGACCGCGTCACGTTTTTCGAATGCGACCATCGCGGCAAAAGTTACGCCGGGCAGCGCCTGATCGCCTGCCAGTTTACCGATAACCAATTGGACGACGTCGACTTCAGCCAGGCGACGCTGCGCCAAAGCAACTTCAAGGGCGCTTCGCTGCGGCGCGCCAACCTGACGGGCGTGCAGGCGCAGCAGTCGCTGTGGCTGGAGGCCAACCTGACTCAGGCGCAGTGCCGCAGCGGGCAGTTCGATCAGGCGATTTTCAGCGAAGCGACGCTGGACGCCGCCAACTTCAACCAGGCGCGTCTGTATCAGGGCGTGTTCCAGCACAGCCGCGCGGCGCGCTGTGATTTCAGCGACAGCGACCTGACCTACGCCGATTTTTGTTATGCCGACATCGGCGCCGCCGATTTTCGGCGTGCGCGCTTCATGCGCACCCGCATGCACCGCGCCCACCAGCAGCAAACGCGCTGGGGCGATCGCAGCGGAATTCTCGAGCGCGACGAAGAACTGTACGCCGCCGAAACCTGGAGCGCACAGCGCCAGAGCCGAATCTGAATGCATTGACCACTTCACGAGGGGATCACCATGAGCGTTGCCAACACAACTCGCGCCGTCAACATCGCACCGCCCCAGCAGGCCGCCGGCCAGGTCGTCAACCTGTTGCCGGACGGCAGCCTGGTGGTGGAGTGCGAAGGCCGCGGCTGGCATTGCCGCCGGGCGGCGAGCTGCCTGCTGACGCCGGCCCTCGGCGATAACGTGCTGGTCGCCGGCTGCGGCCACCAGCTGTGGGCGATCGCCGTTCTCGAACGTGCGGAGCCGCAAAGCGCGGCGCGGCTCTGCGTCACAGGCGATCTGCAAATTGAAACGCCGAGCGGTTCGCTGTCGCTGCACAGCGCGCAGGCGCTAAAGCTGAGCGGCGACGCCATGACGCTGCAGGCCAACAGCGGCGACTGCCACGTCGACAAGATGAAATACAGCGGCGAGGAACTGTCGGCCTTCGTCAGTATCAGCCGCCTGGTCGGCAAGCGCTGCGAGTCGCTGTGGCATTCGGTCAGCCAGATCAGCCATTCGCTGTTCCGCAAAGTGCGCCAAACCGAGCACGTGCGCGCCGGGCAGCTGGATTATCAGGCGGAAGATTACGCCCGCATTCATGCCCGCAACACGCTCATTACCTCAAAAGACATTACCAAGCTGGATTCGGAACAAATCCACGTCGGATAACCTGCGGAGGCCTTTTATGTTTGCCAACAGCCAAATGATCGGCGTGGACCTGGCGTTTCCCGACGTCTGTCTGACGCCAAGCCCGGCGCCGGTGCCCGTGCCCTACCCGGATATCGCCCTGGCGCCGACCGCCATCCCGAACGCGTTCAACATTCTGTTCGTCGGCACCCCGGCGCACAACATGGCGACGGTGACGCCGCTGACCAACGGCGACAACCCCGGCGTGGCCACCGGCGTCGCTTCCGGGACGGTGATGGGGCCGTCCCGCCACCTGACCGGCGCCTTTACCGTATTGCTCAAAGGCACCCCGGCCACCCGGCTGACCAGCCTCAGCCTGCAGAATTCCACCAACGCGCTCGGCATGCGCATCGTGCCGAGCCAATTAAAAGTGTTGCTGCTTGCGCCCTGATGACGGCGCCTTATTACACAGCCATTCAATCAAGAAAAGAGGACATTGTGAAAACACGGATTACCCTGACGCTGTTGACCGCCCTGACGCTTGCCGGTTGTTCCACCCCGCCGCCACCGCCGCCGGCGCTCAATAACGACGCTATCGTCAGCAGTGAAGTCAACGGCGTCACGCTGCAGCACCGCGCCGCGGTGAGCGCGCCGAAGCAGTTCAAACCGATCGGTGAGGAGTACCGCAGCCTGTACGCCGCCAGCATCATGAGCAGCCCGAATTATACCGGCACCGCCGTCGGCAGCCTGGACAACGCCGCCGCGTTCTACGCGCTGGGCGAAGTGGAAAACAACTGGCTGGCGATCTCCGCCATCCGCGGTGGCGATCTGGTGGGGTATATCCAGGCCAACGCCGGCGTACCGGAAGCGCGCTACAAATCGACGCTGCGCAAAGATCTGCCGCGCCGCGCACGCGCCGCCAAACAGGACTGCGTCAAAGTCGGCGGCGACAGCAAGGCGTGTAAAAACGCCGGTTCAGCTACCTGGATCCTCCAGTAGTCAGCACGCCTGCGGGCGACGAGATTCCCATGATGACGACTCCTATCGCTTCCCGCTGGTGCGGGATGCTGTTTCTGCTGCTGGGCGCGTTGGCGCTCGGCGGCTGCATGTCTTCCGCCAAAAGCGTGCCGTCGCGTTACAGCCTGGTGTTCGATGCCGATCGCCAGGTCAACGCCGCCGCCGGCGCGCAACCGGCGCCGATCAAAATCCGCGTGCTGGTGCTGCGTTCGGATGCGGAATTTATGGATGCCGACTTCTTCAGTCTGCAAAACGACGCCAAAAGCGTGCTCGGCAACAGCCTGCTGGACAGCGATCAGTTCTTCCTGACGCCGGGCCAGACCGGCAAGAAGCTCGGCGGGCAAAGCGCGTTGGATGCGCGCTACATCGGCGTAATCGCCGAGTATCAAAATCTGGACGGCAAGACCTGGCGCATTTCACTGCCGCTGCCGGAACCCACCGAAACCAATTTCTACAAGGTATGGCAATTCTCGCCGGATGAGCTGGAAGCGCATATCGTCGCGGGCGTGAATGGCCTGCGCCCCGTAAAAAAGGTCGACTGACCTACCGCTGCGCTGAAGCGAAGTAACTATAGGTGTGATGATGAAAGATGCTCATAAGGTTGTCTGGACTGAGGGAATGTTTTTGCGCCCTCACCATTTCCAGCAGGCGGAAAACTATCTCGAAGGCTATATGCGCAACTGGGGCCAGGCCCACAGCGGCTGTTTCTGGGGGTTTCTGACCCTGGATCTGGACCAAACGCTGCTGCGCCAGGGCAAGATTGCGCTCAACGCCGCCAGCGGCATCATGCCGGACGGCACGCCGTTTCGCTTCGCCGGCGCCCAGCAGGCACCCGCGCCGCTGACCATCGCCGAAAACAAGACCGGTGAAAACGTGGTGCTGGCCCTGCCGACCTATCGCGCGGGACGTGAAGACGTGATCTTTCAGGAAAGTCCGGAGGCGCTGGCGCGCTATCTGGCTTACGAGAACGAAGTCGACGATCTCAACGCCGTTTCGGTGGGCAGCGCGGCGCTGCAGTTTGGCCGCCTGCGCCTGCGGCTGATGCTGGAGAGCGAACTCAACGCCGAATGGACCGCGCTCGGCGTGACCCGCGTGCTGGAAAAACGCGGCGACAACAGCCTGCGCCTTGATACCGCGCAGATCCCGCCGATGCTGAACTGCCAGGGCAACCCGGTCCTGAAAACCTTCATCAACGATCTGCAGGGCCTGCTGCAACAGCGCAGCCAGCAGATGAGCCAACGCCTGCTGCAGCCGGGCCGCGGCGGCAGTTCCGAAATGGTCGATTTCATGCTGCTGCAGCTGATCAACCGCCATCTTGGCCAGGTGAGCCACGCCTACCACCTCGACCATCTGCACCCGGAGCGTCTGTTCGCCGATTGGCTGCAGTTCGCCACCGAGCTCGCCAGCTTCTCGGCGCAGCGCACCCCGGAAGGGCGCCTGCCGGTGTATGACCACGACAACCTGGCGCTGTGCTTCGGCAAGCTGATGCTGTTGCTGCGTCAGGGGCTGTCGGTGGTGCTGGAAGACAACGCCATTCAGCTGACGCTGGTCGAACGCTCCCACGGGCTGAACGTCGCCACCGTGCAGGACGCCAAAATGATGCGCGACTTCGGCTTCGTGCTGGCGGTGCGCGCCGACGTGGCCGCCGAGGTGTTGCTGACCCACTTCCCGGCGCAGATGAAGATCGCCCCGGTCACGCGCATCCGCGATCTGGTGCAGCTGCAGCTGCCGGGCATCGGTCTACGCACCATGCCCGTCGCGCCGCGCCAGATCCCTTATCACGCCGGCTACACCTATTTCGAGCTGGAAAAAGGCGGCGACCTGTGGAAACAGATGGAAAAATCCAGCGCCTTCGCCCTGCACCTGGCCGGCGAATTCCCGGGGCTGGACATGGAATTTTGGGCGATTCGCAGCCATACGGACCGGTAACCTATGACTCAGGAAAATAGCATGGCACCGGCGGCCAATCCGCTGGTGGACGCCGCCAACCCGCTGCTGAACGCCATTTCGCAGATCCGCCAGTCGGCCACGCACGCCAACCCGGCGCAGCTGCGCCAACAGCTGATCGACGAAATGCGCCGCTTCGAGATCCGCGGCCAACGCGCCAACCTGCCGTACGAAGTGATCATCGGCGCGCGTTATTGCCTGTGCACCGCGCTGGATGAAGCGGCGGCGCTGACCCCGTGGGGCAGCAACAGCGTGTGGTCCGGCAGCGGGCTGCTGGTGACCTTTCATAACGAAACCTGGGGCGGCGAGAAGTTTTTCCAGCTGCTGGCCAAGCTGTCGCAAAGCCCGCGCGAGCACATCAACCTGCTGGAGCTGATCAATTATTGCCTGTTGCTGGGCTTTGAAGGCCGCTACCGGGTGATGGAAAACGGCCGCTCGCAGCTGGAAACCATGAAGCAGCGCCTGCTGCAGCTGATCCGGTCGGTGCGCGGCGGTTATGCCCCGCCGCTGTCGCCTCATGCGCTGGATCTGCCGGTACAGCAGAAGCTGTGGCGCCCGCTGGTGCCGCTGTGGGCCTGCGTGGCGTTGACCGGCTTCCTGGCTTCGCTGCTGTTCATCGCCCTCAACTGGCGGCTGGGCGACAACACCAGCCCGGTGCTGGCGGCGATTTACCAAATCAATCTGCCGCAGGTGGCGATCGGTAACCCGGCGCCGGCCGCGCCGCCGACGCTGAGCCTGAAAAGCTTCCTGCGCAAAGAGATCGCCGAAGGGCTGGTGGTGGTGCGCGACGAAGCGCAGCAAAGCGTGGTGATCCTCAAAGGCGACGGGCTGTTCGACTCCGCCGCCACCACGGTGCGCGCCAACTATATTCCGGTCATCGACCGCATCGCCGCCGCCATGAACGGCGTCAGCGGCAAGATCTTGGTCACCGGCTACAGCGACAACGTGCCGATCCGCAGCGCCCGTTTCGCCTCCAACTGGGAGCTGTCGCTGGCGCGCGCCGAAGCGGTCAGCGCCCGCTTGCAAAAGCACCTCACCAACCCGCAGCGGGTCAAGGCCGAGGGCCGCGGCGAAAGCAACCCCGTCGCGCCGAACGATAACAAAGTGAACCGCGCGTTGAACCGCCGGGTAGAAATTACGCTGTTGGTCGCCCCGGAAAATACCCAGGCGGAAATCAACGGCTTGCCGCAAGGAACCGGAAAGTAATGCTCAGTACGTTATTCTCCATCATCACCAGCCGCCTGCTGTGGGGCTTTGTCGGCATCACCGCGCTGGCGTTCATCATCTGGATGATCGGCCCGCTGGTGGCCATCGGCGACTATCGCCCGCTGGAGCCGGAACTCAACCGCCAGATCGCCATCGGCGTTATCTACCTGATCTGGTTCCTGTGCCGCCTGATCCCGCGCCTCTACAGCGCCTGGTTCAACAGTCGCCTGCTGAGCAACCTGCGCGCCGCCGAAGCGGTGCCGGCGGAAGACGGCAAGCCCGAGATCAAACAAGACGATCAGCTGGCTCAGCGCTTCGACGAAGCGGCGCAGCTGCTGAAAAAGGCGCGCTTCGCACCGGGCCAAGGCGACGGCAAACATCGCTGGATGACCCGCTTCAGCCGCCAATATCTGTACCAGTTGCCGTGGTATGTGATCATTGGCGCGCCCGGCGCCGGTAAAACCACCGCGCTGGTCAACTCCGGCCTGCACTTCCCGCTGGCGGATCGCTTCGGCAAAGCCGCGCTGCGCGGCGTGGGCGGCACCCGCAACTGCGACTGGTGGTTTACCAACGACGCCGTGCTGCTCGACACCGCCGGCCGCTACACCACGCAGGAAAGCCAGCGCGAAGAAGATGCCGGCGAGTGGCAAAGCTTCGTCGCGCTGCTGAAAAAATACCGCACCCGCCAGCCGATCAACGGCGTGATGGTGACCATCAGCGTGGCCGATCTGCTGAGCGACAGCGCCGAAGCGCGTGCCGCCCAGGCCAGCGCGCTGCGCAAACGCCTGATCGAACTGCACGAGCAGTTGGGCATTCACTTCCCGGTCTATGTGCTGGTGACCAAAACCGACCTGCTCAACGGCTTTATGGCCTACTTCGGCAGCTTCGACAAAGCACAGCGCGACCAGATCTGGGGGTTCACCTTCCCTTACGAGCGCTCGCGGCAGCCGGACTTCAATCTGAACGCCGCTTTCGAACAGCAATACGCCCTGCTGCAACAGCGGCTGGACGCGGCGCTGCCGGATACGCTGCTGATGGAGCACGACGCGCGCCAGCGCGCTGAAAGTTATCTGTTCCCGCAGGAGTTCGCTGCCCTGCGCCCGCTGCTCAGTCAATACCTGGAACAGGTGTTCGCCACCTCCAGTTTTGAAACCCGCTTTACCCCGCGCGGCATCTACTTCACCAGCGGCACTCAGGAAGGTCTGCCGTTTGACCGAGTGATGGGCGAACTGAACCGCTACCTGCAGCTGCCGCCGGCCAACTCAGGGGCGCAGGCCAACGCGGCCTGGGACAGCGTGGGCCAGGAAACGCCGATCCCGGCAGCCAAAGGCCAGAGCTTCTTCCTGAAAGAGACGCTGGAATCGGTGGTCTTCCAGGAGTCCGGGCTGGCGGGCAGCAACCGCTGGTGGGAATACCGCAACCGCGCCCTGCACTGGGCAGGGTACATCGCGCTGGCGGTGATCCTGGCGGTGCTGGCGATGTTGTGGTTCACCAGCTACGGCAACAACAAGGCCTATCTGGCGGAAGTGGCCGCCAAGGTGCCCGGCGTCGAGCGCCAGGGGCAAAGCCTGACCCAGTTGGGCAACGGCGATATGTTCTCGCTGCTGCCGTTCCTCAACAGCCTGCTGCATCTGCCGGACAGCCAGAACTTTTCGCTGGACGATCCGCCGTTCACCTATCGCATGGGATTGTTCCGCGGCGATCAGGTCGGCGACGCCGGCAATGCCCTGTACCAAAAAGCGCTGAAAGAACTGCTGCTGCCGCAGGTGGCGCAACAGATCGCCGCCACGCTGCGCAACGATAACCACGGCGACGCGGACTTCAGCTATGAAGCGCTGAAGGCCTACCAGATGCTGTATCTGCCGAAGCAGTACGACGGCAAATTCCTGCGCGCCTGGGTGATGCTCAACCTGCAGCGCAACCTGCCGCAGGGCAGTACCCAAAAACAGCTGCAGCAGATCGAATGGCACCTGAGCCAACTGCTGGATACGCAGATCCAGGCCTCGCCTTACGCCAAAGACGAGCCGTTGGTGGCGCAGGCGCAGGCCGCGCTCAATCGGGCGCCGCTGTCGCAACGCGTCTACGGCCGCCTTAAGCGTCTGCTGCTGAAACAGACCGACATCAAGCCGGTCAGCCTGGTCGATTTGGCCGGTCCGCAGACCGAACTGGCATTCAGCCGCAAAAGCGGCAAACCGGTGACCGACGGCGTGCCGGGCCTGTTCACCTCGCAGGGGTATTGGAAAGCGTTCAACGACAACATCGATCCGGTGGCCGATACCCTGCGCAAGGAAGACGTCTGGGTGTTGAACAGCCAGACGCCGGAGCAGAAAAGCGCCGATCTGACCAAGACCATCCGCCAACTGTACATGCAGGACTTTATCAGCGCCTGGGATGAGCTGCTGGGCGATATCCAACTGGCCAACATCGGCAACCTGACCCAGCGCATCAGCAGCGCGCGCCTGCTGTCCGGCAATCCGTCGCCGATGCGCAATCTGCTGGTTAACGTCAGCAAAAACGTCACCCTGCGCGACGAGAAAAGCGACGCCGATTCCCGCTCGCTGCTGGCCAAAACCGAAGACAAGCTGAATCAAAACGCCAACCGCACGCTGGAGGCGCTGTTCACCAACCGGCCGGCCAACGCCGACGGCGACGTGTCGGCCCAGCCGGAACAGCTGGTGATGGCGCACTTCGCGCCGCTGCTTGAGCTGGCGCAAAGCCAGGGCGAAGGCAATAAGGCGATCCCTTTCGACAGCGTGCTGAAACAGGTCGATGAGCTGTACAGCTACCTGACGGCGGTGCAAGGCGCGGCCAACAGCGGCATGTCGGCGCCGCCGAGCGACATCATCCCGCGCCTGCAGGCCGAATCCGGCCGCTTGCCGGTGCCGTTCAAACAGATGCTGCTGTCGCTGGCGATCGGCGCCAGCAGCGACACCCAGCGCAAAGAGATGGAGAACGTGAAAAAGCGCATCAGCTTCGAGGTCGGCAGCTTCTGCCGCCAGGCGATCGCCGGGCGTTATCCGTTGGTGGCCCGGGCGCGCCAGGAAGTGACGCCGGACGATTTGGCGCGCATGTTCGCGCCGAACAGCGGGCTGATGGACAGCTTCTTCCGCGACAACCTGCAGGGCAAGGTCGATACCACCCGCGCCAACTGGCGTTTCACGCCCGGCGTGGACGGCAAGACGCTGCCCGGCGGCGAAGGCATCCTGCGGTCGTTCCAGCAGGCGCAGCGCATCCGCGACGCCTTTTTCGCCAACGGCACGGCGACGCCCTCTTACCGCGTGACCGTGCGGCCGGTGCGGATGGATAACGACATCCTCAACCTGACGCTGGATATCGACGGGCAGCTGTTCAAATACAGCCACGGCCCGCAGGTGCCGCTGGTGGTCAGCTGGCCGGGCACCCGCAATACCAACCAGGTGCATCTGCAGCTGGCGCTGGCCAACGGCACCACCGCCAGTCTGGTGACCAGCGGGCCGTGGGCGCTGAACCGCCTGGTGGATATGGCGCAGTCTTCGGGCACCGGCGGCCTCGGCCGTCAAGCGACGTTCAATCTCGACGGCCACCGCGTCACGCTGGAGTTCACGCCCAACAGCATTCGCAATCCGTTCCAACTGCCGGCCTTCTCGTGCCCGTAGCCCCGAAAGGACATGACCATGAGCACTGATTCAAGCGCCCCGACGAGCATCGGCTGGTACGGCAAACTTCCTTCCGCCGGTGACTTCCTGCAACGCCGTTTGCCTGACCCGGTGGTCAACAACTGGGCCCACTGGTTCCATAACGGGCTGGTGAATTTGCAGCGCGATGCACAGGGGCCAAACGATCACCCGTTCAGCAACGCGCCGGTGTGGAACTTCGTGATCCCCGCCACGCTCGGCAGCCAGTACGTGCAGATGGGCTGCCTGTTGCCGGCGCGCGACCGCGTCGGGCGGCGTTACCCCATCTGCGCGCTGCGCCTGTTCAGCCAACAGGATTGGCGCCCGCAACAGCTGAACATGGCGGCGAGCTGGTACCAACAGCTCGGCCATACCCTGCTGAACGGCGTGCGCAACGGCTTCTCCGCCGAACAGATCGACCGCACGCTGCAGGCGATCCCGGCGCTGCCCAGCCCGCCGGCGGAAGCGGACTCCGAGATCTTGTCGATTATCGGTTTCCAGCATCCGGACGTACCGGGCCTCGGCTGGCAGCAGGCCGCCGACTGTTTCGATCCGGCGCAGTACACCAGCTTTTGGTGGACCAATCAGGCCGACGGGCACCCGCTCTACACCCACGTGCACAGCGGCAACCTCACCGTGCAGCTGTTTTCATTGCTGTTCGAACCCAACGGCTGGGCGCGCCCAGGCCGCGGCGGCCAGTACCCGCAAATGTTTGATTAACATCGCTCGTTGAAGGAAATCTTATGGCTATCGACACCGATACCCTGCTGGCCCCGGTTGACGCGGATACGCCCTGCGGCGACAACCTGGAATACGACGCCGACTTTCTGGCCATGGCGCGTGCCGCCACCGGCAAAGCCGAACAGCAATTCGGCAGCACCATCATTCCGGAAGAGGCGCCGGATTGGGTGCAGGTCGAGCGTCTCGCAAGCTCGCTGCTGGCGCGCACCAAAGACCTGCGCGTCATGCTGTATCTCACCCGCGCCTGGACCCAGCTGCGCGGATTGCCGGGCTATGCCGACGGGCTGACGCTGATCCACCAGGCGATACTCCGCTACTGGGATGCCCTGCAGCCGCCGCTGGAGTTCGACGGTGAGGCCGACCCGCTGTTCCGCATCAACGCGCTGGCCGACCTTGGCGACAAGGCCGCGCTGGCCGTCAGCGTGCGCGCCGCGCCGCTGCTGAAAAGCGCCGCCGGTGAAATCTCGCTGCGCGATGCCGGCGCCCTGCTCGACGGCAGCAAGCAAGAGTGCCCCAACTTTCCCGGCGGCCGCGCACGGCTGCAGGATGAGCTGGCGCAACAGGATCGCCCCGAAGGCGCGCTGGTGATGCATATCGCCAACACCCTGGCCGCCATTCGCAGCGAAGTCACCCGCCATCTGGGTGAAAGCGCGCTGCCGGAAATGAGCGCGCTGACCAAGGTCTTTTCGCTGGTGGCGCTTGCCGGCCAGAGCGAGGCCCCGGCCGCCACCGAAGCGGACGCCACACAGGAAACCGCCGCTGAGCAGCCACCGGCCGCCGTGCAGAGCGCCTCTGCCCCACTCAACTGGCGCAGCGCGCAGATCCAGTCGCGCGATGACGCCCAGCTGATGCTGGACAAGGTGAAAAACTATTTTCGTCTTCATGAGCCAAGCCACCCGGCGCCGCTGATGATCGATCGGGTACAGCGACTGATTACGCTGGACTTTATGCAAATCGTCCGCGATTTGGCGCCCGATGGGCTTAACCAACTGGAGACCATTCTCGGTCGCCCCGACAACGAGGAGAACAGCTAGCCGCCGACTTTTGTTCTCTTGACGACACCCGATACCGTCTGCCCCTGCGCAGACCCGAATCAGAACCTGACTCTCCCAGCCGGACGAGGCGCGTTCCCAATCGCCATTAGATGGAGTAAATCATGTCAAACTCGAAATCCCGCAGCGGGCAGAAATTCATCGCCCGCAACCGCGCGCCGCGCGTACAGATTGAATACGATGTCGAAATTTATGGCGCAGAGCGCAAAATCCAGCTGCCGTTCGTGATGGGCGTGATGGCGGATCTGGTGGGGAAAGCGGTCGATCCGCAAGCCAGCGTGGAGGAGCGCAAGTTCATGGAAATCGACGTAGACAACTTCGACGAGCGCATGAAATCGCTGAAGCCGCGCGTCGCTTATCAGGTTGACAATACCCTGACCGGCGAAGGCAAGCTGAACATCGATCTGACCTTCGAAAGCATGGAAGACTTCTCCCCCGCCGCTATCGCCCGCAAGGTCGACGCGCTGGACAATCTGCTGGACGCCCGCACCCAGCTTTCCAACCTGCTGTCCTACATGGACGGTAAAAACGGCGCCGAGGAGCTGATCTCCAAGATCCTGCAAAACCCGGCGCTGCTGAAATCCCTGACCGACGCGCCGAAGCCGGCGGTTAACGATGACAACAACGAGCGTGAGGATTAATCGATGAGCAACTCGCCTCAGCAACAAAATGCGTTGCAAACCACCGAGACTTTTTCCAGCGATGAGTTCAGCGCGCTGTTGAACAAAGAGTTCCGGCCGAAGACCGATCAGGCCAAAGAAGCGGTCGAGAACGCGGTGAAAACTCTGGCGCAGCAGGCGCTGGAAAATACCGTCACCGTTTCTTCCGACGCCTACCGCACCATCCAGGCGCTGATCGCGGAAATCGACGAAAAGCTGTCGCAGCAGATCAACCAGATCATTCACCACGACGATTTCCAGAAGCTGGAAGGCGCGTGGCACGGCCTGCACTACCTGGTCAACAACTCTGAAACCGACGAGATGCTGAAGATCCGTTTCATGAGCATTTCCAAGCAGGAGCTGGGCCGCACGCTGAAGCGTTATAAAGGCGTGGGCTGGGATCAGAGCCCGATCTTCAAGAAAATCTACGAAGAAGAGTATGGCCAGTTCGGCGGCGAGCCGTTCGGCTGCCTGGTGGGCGACTACTACTTCGATCACAGCCCGCAGGACGTGGAGCTGCTGGGTGAAATGGCCAAGATCGGCGCCGCCTCGCACTGCCCGTTCATCGCCGGCACCGCGCCAAGCGTGATGCAGATGGAGTCCTGGCAGGAGCTCTCCAACCCGCGCGATCTGACCAAGATTTTCCAGAACACCGAATACGCCGCCTGGCGCAGCCTGCGCGAATCGGAAGACGCGCGCTACCTGGGCCTGGTGATGCCGCGCTTCCTGGCGCGCCTGCCGTATGGCATCCGCACCAATCCGGTGGACGAGTTTGACTTCGAAGAAGATACCGACGGCGCGACCCACGGCAACTACACCTGGACCAACGCCGCCTACGCCATGGCCGCCAACATCAACCGTTCGTTCAAAGAGTTCGGTTGGTGCACCGCCATTCGCGGGGTGGAATCCGGCGGCGCGGTGGAGAACCTGCCGTGCCATACCTTCCCGAGCGACGACGGCGGCGTGGACATGAAGTGCCCGACCGAGATCGCCATCAGCGATCGTCGCGAAGCCGAGCTGGCCAAAAACGGCTTTATGCCGCTGGTGCACCGCAAAAACTCTGACTTCGCCGCCTTTATCGGCGCGCAGTCGCTGCAGAAGCCGGCGGAATACTACGACGCCGACGCCTCTGCCAACGCCCAGCTTTCCGCGCGCCTGCCATACCTGTTCGCCTGCTGCCGCTTCGCGCACTATCTGAAGTGCATTGTGCGCGACAAAATTGGCTCCTTCCGCGAGCGCGACGATATGGAGCGCTGGCTGAATGACTGGATCATGAACTACGTGGACGGCGATCCGGCCAACTCATCGCAGGAAACCAAGTCGCGCAAACCGCTGGCCGCGGCGGAAGTGCAGGTGGAAGAGATCGAAGACAACCCGGGCTACTACAGCGCCAAGTTCTTCCTGCGCCCGCACTACCAGCTGGAAGGCCTGACCGTCTCCCTGCGCCTGGTGTCGAAGCTGCCTTCGCTGAAGCAAAACGACGCGTCCTGATGGACTGGAGTCAGGCCGCGATCGCGCGGCCTGGCTGATGTATCAACCTCATCGTCAGCCTATCGCAGAAAACCCGGATCGCATGTGGAACCAAGATAACGCGAAATAATTAAGCATTGAGCCATTATCATTTTAATAATGGCTCGGTAACCCGTACCGATAGTTTTCGGTATTTAAGAAGGTGCATGGCACAAGGATATAAATTGGTAATGCATTACCACACTTGCAATTCCTGCTGCTATTACCTGAGTTTTTCAACGTAACGTTAATACTACTGTTAACCCTTAATAAAGAGTGAAGAAACTATGGCTATTGATATGTTCCTGAAAGTTGAAGGTGCCAGCGGCGAATCCAAAGATTCGAATCACAAAGGCTGGACCGACATTACTTCTTTCTCCTGGGGCGCCTCTCAACCAGGCAATATGGGCGTTGGCGGCGGCGGTGGCGCCGGTAAAGTGTGCTTCAACGATCTGCACGTCAACGCGCTGATCGACAAGTCAACCCCGGCCTTGCTGAAACACTGCTCAAGCGGCAAACACCTGACCAAGATTGAGCTGTCGGTTTGCAAGGCGGGCGGCACCCAGGTTGAATACGCAAAAATCACCCTGGAAGACGTGCTGGTCACCGCCGTGCAGTACACCGGTGCAGGCGGCGAAGACACCGTGGGCGTCACCTACTCCTTCCAGGCGGCGAAAGTGAAACAGCAGTACTGGGAGCAGAGCGACAAAGGCGGCAAAGGCGCCGAAAGCAGCGCAGGTTGGAACATCAAGGAAAACCGCGAAGCTTAATTTGTCTGCCCCCGGCTACGGCCGGGGGTTCATAACATGGATACAATGGAGAGTCAGGATGAAAAAACCTCTATTTGGACCCGCATGGATTCGTTTTTCTGAAGTCAATATCAATGTAAAAAAAGTGGGTGCATTGATTGGTGGAAAAGTAGAAAGCAATATTGAAAACGGTATTTTTGAAAATGCTTGTCCTATACGAATGAGTTATGTACTCAACTATACAGGCATACCAATTCCCTCTAACTCCGGTTATGCGACTGTGTCTGGTAAAGATAAAAAATGGTATCTTTATCGTGTTAACGATATGATTCTCTTTTTAGAAAAGAACTTCGGCAAGCCTGATATCACGGTGAAATCCCCTACCCCAGCTAAATTCTCAGGTAAAAAAGGGATAATGGTTATACAAGGAAATGGCTGGCGAAATGCCAGAGGACATGTCACATTATGGAACGGTGACATTTGCTCTGACTCTTGTCATTTCATGGGGGATCCTGAGAATGGATCTTTTGTTCCTGAAGTCGCATCACTTTGGATATTAAAATGAAGACTACCCACATCGCCCTTGCTCTTCTTCTCGTTTCTCCTATGTTGCTGGCGGAAGATATAAAAATAGAAAACTTACCTCAAAGCGAAATTTATGAAAATTGGCTGATTAGCCGCTGCATTGGGAAATCTACTGACTCAGAAAAAACCAAGCAAGATGCCTTCCGTTCCGCTTCCGCCTATTTAGAATTCAGTAAACTCCCCATGGATGCATTCGAACAAGGCGAAAAACTGGCTGAACAGTACGCAAATAAAAATAGTCAAGGATCAGTTAAAGGAAGTTATCATACTTTAGATTGCCTTTCGCTGCAGAGTTCCAGTGAGGCTAAAGCCATCTTCGAACGTTACTCTAATTAATAATTAATATTGTAAGTTGCAATTTTATAAAACCATCAACTTAAGAAAATTAGAGTTTTATTAATTATTTTCACTGGGTATTAGCCATCAAGCATTGAGATACTCATGCGCTGGTTATGTATTACTCTGCACAAACCATACGGATTTTGGAGTGTTGAGATGAAAAAAATCCTTATCTCCTTTTTTTGTCTATATGCCACTTGTGCTATAGCGCAGAAAAATCAAGAAGAGTCGATTGAAAATTGGCCGCCGCAAGCGGCATACAGAAGCTATTTGCAAAACTACAAGGATATTGCTCTAACCTACTGCATTTCCGTCGCTTATAAGACATCACCAGAGGCTAGCAAAGATGCAATTACCTCATCGAATGGTATCGATGCTTGGTCATACTATGCAATTCGTGATGAAGAATCCCCTATCATCAATCTGACAAAGCAGTACTTGCAAAAGAATTACAATGCTAAGGATGGGAAAAGCCGCTTAGACTTAATGAAGTGCATGGATATGTACCATAGTGAAGAGCTTGATAAACTTGCGAAAGATTATGTACAGCGCCCTAATGATAATTGGGTGAAAGACAATCCGGACAGAGTAAATGAAAATCCTCCTCGGAAATAATCAGTGAAAAAAATCTCACTGACTGTGGCCATCGCCGCAACGTTGAACGTCAATGCAGCGACAGAAATTGACTATTCCCCTGCCGAGTACCTCAAAAACTACGCGCTTAGCGTCTGTATCGCCGAGGGGTACTCAGCAAAAGAAGTCAAAAACGATGCCGCAGCCGCTGCTCGGGGTTACATGGAGTTCGGCGATTATTCTCTGGAGGCGCATACCGCCGTCAGGGCGCTGGCAAAAGAATTTCTGGCAAAGCCCTATGACAGCATGTCTGGGGAGCCGATGACGATGGCCAAGTGCATCGATCTTGTACATAGCCAAGCGTTACAAGCCATCATCAAGAAGTACCAAGGGAAAGACGACAACTGATAATAAATACGCATCCTTACATATAATAAATGTTAGTTTAGAAAAATAGGAAAGGAATCCTGATGCAATACAAAACAAAAGCAGATCTGGATAGATCTGTCGATGAACTAAAAAAACTATCAAGAACGTTTTCACGACAGTATCTATACACCAACGAATCAAGAGCTAATTTCTCACTGGAAATAGACCAACTTATTCAGTTTGCACAAAGGGATATCAGTATACACTGCACATCCTACTCTGGGGCAATCAGGGACATTGAAGACGAGACTAATCATCTTAAACGCCAAGCTTTTGCTATCGACGCAGGAAGAAATACGCTCTATATATCAATAGAAAAAAAGAAGAGTAACAACACCACCAACCTTATTTTGAAGCAGATAGGTTTTGTCGGTGGAGGAACACAAATATTCGCCGGAGTCGGTACTTGTGCAGCGACTCTCGGTATGGCGTGTGGCGGTTTTGGCTTACCGCTGATTGCTCAAGGTACTAACAATATTTATGAAAACGGTTACTATTTACTTTTCCGAAAAGATAAATCAGGCAGTGTCAGAAATGCCTATCGATATACTGCAAAAGCACTAGGATATAGTCAGGATGCTGCGGATACAATTTATGGCACTGTAGATCTTAGCCTATCTGGATATGGAATGATCAGGAAAACATTAAAACCAGATGCCTGGAGATTATATAGGAATATCAATAGCGACTTTATTCGTGGTTGGCAAGAGATGGGCCGAACAGGTTTGACGATTGAGGTTATATCAGATTTAACAACCGGCAGCGGGATGTACGAACTCATAAAGGACAACCAAAGAAAATGACTCCAGACGTCACGCTATCAACTTACTCATATGGATTCTTATTTTCCTACTTTTCATTGTCACTCATAATTTTAGTGGCATTATATTACTTAAAAAAAATATCGGCACGCAAACACAATTATCCATTGTTTGTTTTCAACTGTCTCATTGTTGTTGTTATGGGAGTCCTACAGCTCTCAATTTTTGCATATGGAAATGATTTTCTTAATCTTTTCTACCCAATAGGCAACGATAACTATGACTCTATTCACTACGGCAGTTTGATGTTCACCTTTATCTACTTAACTCAACTACCAAAAAACACCTATTACAAAGAAGAAAAGAATCGAAGTTAGCCATCTGATTAGATGACTAAATCAACATACGCCCAAAGCAGTCTAAAATCCCCATCAGCAGGAATGCCTTATGCGATTTTCCATTGTAAAAAATAAAAGCGGCCAGGTTCCGCCGCAAAGCAGTTGCGATTTTCTGCCGCCGGGCGGCACCATCGGCCGTAGCGTGGACAACAACCTGGTGCTGCCGGACGAAGAGCGCGCCATTTCCCGTCTGCAGGCGATCGTGCACATTTCCTCTGACGGCGAATGCCGCATCACCAATCGCGGCAACGTCACCCGCGTGCTGCTGAACGATATTCCGCTGGAGCGTGGCCGCCAGGTTGAACTGCAGGATGGCGACGTGCTCGGCATCGACGATTACCAGATTGAAGTCAGCGCGCTGCAACAGCACGCCGCGCCGCAGGCTCAACCGGTGGCCAAGGCCGTTGCCGCTGCTGCGGCCCCTGCAGCCGCCGCCAAAGAAAAATCCGCCGCGCCGATCCCCAACGAAATCTGGGACAGCCTGGTGGAAGAATTTACGCCGAATGCGTCGGCCGCCGTCACACCGCCGCCGGTAGCCAATCCAGACAGCCATCCGCTGCTGGATACCCCCGCTCGCGAGCTGAACCCGGCCGATCCGCTGGCGCAGCTGGCGGGCGATGTCGATCTGCGCCAATTGCAGCAACAGCAAACCGATCCGGCCGCCCTATTCAACACCGACTCCACTTTTGAGCGTGAGCATATCCTGGCCGACACCACCCCCAGCGCGCTGCTGGCGGAGCAGGCTGCGCCACCGCGCCCGGCTCCCCCCGTCCAGAATGCGCAGCAACCGGAACAAGAGCTGGATCCGCTGGCGCTGTTCGGCGGTTCATCCGCGCCCGCTTCGCCAGAGACGTTAAACAGCAACGACCCGCTGGGGCTGTTGATGGGCGGCGCCGTGCCGCTGGCTCAGCCGGAGGAACTGGTACAGCCGCCCGCGCCGCCGATCGCCGCACAACCGCAAGCGCCGCGCCCACAGCCGACGCCGCCGCCCGTGCAGACGCCCGAGCCGCAACCCCAACCTGCGCCGCAGTTCAGCCAGCAGGAACCGCCTGCGCAACCTCCGCGCCCGCGCCAGGGCAACCGCCTGGGCATCGATCCGGTCGCCTACCAGTCCGCCCAGCGGCAGCACGCCGCCGCGCCGAATGGTGACACCTTGGAGGGGCCGCTGCTGACGGCGCTGTTGCAAGGCATCGGTCTCGACGATCTGCAGCCGCAGCCGCATTTCGACGAACAACAGATCCGCCAGGCCGGCCGCCTGCTGAGCCTGTTCTCGCAAGGCACCGTCGCCCTGCTCTCATCCCGCTCGATCCTCAAGCGCGGCGTGAAGGCCGAGATGACCATGATCCTCGACGAGGCCAACAACCCGTTCAAACTGCTGCCTTCGGGGAAAACGGTGCTGATGCAGATGTTCGGCAGCCAGATGCCGGGCTTTATGCCGCCGGAACAGGCGGTGCGCGATGCGCTGATCGACCTGCAGGCACACCAGCTGGGGATGATCGCCGGCATTCGCGCCATCATCGCCGCCATGCTGCAGTCCTTCAACCCGGAGCGCCTCGAAGAGGAAGCGCGCAAGGAAGGCGTGGCGCCGCGTCTGTCGCTGCCCGCCAACCGCAAGGCCGCGCTGTGGGACTACTTTGTGAAGAACTATCAGCAAACCTCCGGCGAGATCGAGGACGATTTCCACACCCTGTTCGGCGAAGCCTTCCTGCACGCCTATGACGTTGAAGTGAATCAATACAAAGACTCACAGACCAAACCGGACGCGTAATGAATATCACCATAGCCTCTACCTCCAATCAGGGCGGCCGCGCCTCCAACCAGGATCAGACCGGCGAGGTGCTCGGCAACCGCGCCGCCTGCTTCGTGGTGTGCGACGGCATCGCCGGTTTTCCGGGCGGCGATATCGCCGCCAAACTGGCGCGCGACACCATTTTGCAAAACTTCGACGGCGAAAAGCACCTGAACGCCCAGAGCATTCGTCAGCACATTACGCGCGCCAATGCCGCCATCCACCAGCAGCAGCGGCAGTCGGACGAATACAGCAAGATGGGCACCACGCTGGTCAGTCTGTTTATCGATCGCGATTACCAGCTGGCCTACTGGGCGCACGCCGGCGACAGCCGCCTGTACCTGTTCCGCCGCGGCTACCTGCATGCCGTCACCACCGACCACAGCCTGATCCAACAGATGCAGGACGCCGGTTATCAGACCAACGGCATCAACAGCAACCTGCTGTATTTCGCGCTGGGGCTCAACGAAGAGCGCGACGCCACCTACAGCGACGTGCTGCAGCTGGAAGACGGCGACGTTTTCCTGCTGTGCACCGACGGCTTCTGGCACAGCTTCAGCCAGGCCGAACTGGAACAGTCGCTGCACATGGTCAACTCCCCCAGCGAGTGGATCGCCCTGATGCAGCAGGCATGGAAGAAAAACAATAACAGCGATAACTACAGCGCTATCGCCGTCTGGATTGGCTCACCGCAGGAAACCACCCTGCTGCATTCGCTGGCGGATGCGGAACGGTTTCTCATCCGCGACTGAGTCGGCGCACATTCACAGCAAGGTTCACTATGAAATACTGGATGCCGGGGCTCGTCGCCCTGATGGCGGTACCGACCGCGCAGGCGATGAACTATCGCCTGGTTTACTCCCCCAGCCAGAAGCTGGAAGTGTTTATTGATGACGTCAAGAACAGCAATCCGGAAAGCTGGTGCGGCAAAAGCATCCCGCTGCGCATCGTCTCGGCGCAAGGCAAAGATCCGGCCGTGTTGAACGACTTTCTGCCCCGCGTCGGCAATCTGCTGGAAAAGCAGTGCCCAAAAGCCGGTCATCTGCCCTGGACGCTGACCGACAAGCGCGGTGAGAAGCTGGCGACCGGCGAAGCCGCCAAAGCGCGCGGCTGGAAACCGGTGGTCAAGCAAGAGACCGCCGAGCAGCCGCAAACCCCGCCGCCGCCGACCATTCCTGCGGCGGTGGCCGTCACCTCTGCGCAGGCGGACACCGCGCCGCCACAGCGTTTTAGCCTGCCGCAGGGCTGCCACTTCCGCACCTTCTGGGGTGACGAAGCCACCGGCGGCGCGCTGTTCATTCCCGCCGGCGACGCGCTGCGCTGCGGCGAGGACGGCTGGCTGCAAGGCAGCGGCGCGGTCACGCTGCAACACGGCGGGCAAACCCTCTCGCCGACGCTGTGGTTCCTGCAAGGTTACCCGCTGGCGAAGATTAACGGCGGCGATCGCGCGCTGACCGTCGTCAGCGCCAACGCCCAACGGCTCATTTTGGGCGGCAACCCGCAGGCGCCGGGCAGCTTCCTGCTGCTGACCTTCGAACCGCAGTTGCATGCCTGGGCGTTCAACGGTGAAGCGATCGTTGAAATGCCGCGTGTCGACGCCGCCGACGAGACCAAGATCACACAGCGCGTGCAGCAGGCGCAAACCGCCTGGCAGCCGCTGCTGAGCGCCTCCGCCCCGCTGACCTTCAAGCTGGTGGAACAGTTGGCCGCAGACCGGGTCGATCCCGCCAGCGGCAGCTACCTGTCGGTTAACGGCGCCACTCACTGATTATAAGGAAAGCCTGTGAAATCATTAGCAAGCATGCTGCAAGGCCAGTCGATCGCCGCGGCCATCACCGCCGTCGAGAACGATATCAAGGCAAAACCGGCGGATGCCGACCTGCGCGCCGCGCTGGTGCAACTGCTGTGTCTGAGCGGTAACTGGACGCGCGCCAACGCGCAGTTGAAATCCTGGCAGGCGCTGAAACCGATCGCCCAACCAACCACCTTGCTGCTGATGCAGTCGGTCAACGCCGAGCTGCAACGCCAGGCGGTATTCGCCGGCACGGCCGCGCCGACGCTGCTGCGGCAGGCGCATCCCTGGCTGAAACTGATGGTGCAGGCGCTGCATCAGGATGCGCAAGGGGCGGCCGAGCAGGCCCAGACGCTGCGCGATGAGGCGCTGGAGGCCGCCCCGGCCGGCGCCGGGCGGTTAATGCTGGCCGAAGGCGACCAAGAGCGGCAGCTGAGTTTCGACTGGCTGACCGACGGTGACGGCCGCCTCGGGCCGGTGTGCGAGCTGGCGCTCAACGGCGTTTACTACTGGGTGCCGTTTGCCGACATCGCCGCTATCCAGTTCCAGGCGCCACAGAGCGCCATCGATCTGGTGTGGAGCCATGCGCTGGTGCGCCTGACCGACGGCCGCGAACAGGTATGCCAACTGCCCGCCCGTTACCCGCTGCCCGAAGGCAGCGACGACGCGCTGCTGCTCGGCAAACGCACCGAATGGCAACCGCTGGGCGACGGCGCCCACTATGCGGGGCTGGGCCTGAAGACCTGGCTCAGCGAAAGCGACGAATTCCCGCTGCACAGCCTGCGGCAGTTGAGCTTCGACGCGAGCGCCTGACCATGAACGACAAGCGCCCACCCCACTATGACGGCGGCGATCTGCGCCGCCAGGGCTATCGCTCTCGTCAGGACAGCGAACGCCTGACTTCACGCGACAAAATGCAGCCGGTGCTGCTCGACATGCTGACCGACGACGAACCGCAGAAAAAGCAGGAGGCGCAGGTGCGCAACCTGGTGTCGCACAGCGAGCTGCGCCGCCGGGTATTGCGCGATTTGCAGTGGCTGTTCAACTGCGTCAACAGCGAATCCAATCTGGATCTCGGCGATTTTCCGCAGGTGCGGCGTTCCACCCTGAATTACGGCATCGCCTCGCTGGCGGGCAAGCGCATGTCGGACATCGAATGGCTGGACATTCAGCGCGCGCTGACCGATTCCATCCTCCATTTCGAGCCGCGCATTCTGCCCGACGGGTTGCAGGTGCGCTGCATTTCGGACACCGGCTCGCTGGAGCTGCACAACGTGCTGTCGATCGAAATCAAGGGCCGCCTGTGGTGCGTGCCCTATCCGCTGGAGTTTCTGTTCCGTACCGACGTGGATCTGGAAAACGGCCACTTCGATCTGAAAGACATAGGGTAAGGCGATGGACAGTAAACTGTTAGATTATTACAACCGCGAACTGGCCTATCTGCGTGAGATGGGCGCCGAGTTCGCCGAACAGTACCCGAAGGTCGCGGGCCGTCTCGGCATGCGCGGCATCGACGTGGCGGACCCTTATATCGAGCGTCTGATGGAGGGCTTCGCCTTCCTCACCTCGCGCGTGCAGCTGAAAATGGACGCCGAGTTCCCGCGCTTTTCTCAGCGCTTGCTGGAGATCATCTACCCCAACTACCTGTCGCCGACGCCGTCGATGGCGATCGCCGAGCTGCAGCCGGACAGCAGTAAAGGCGATATCAGCAACGGCTTCGTGGTGCCGCGCGGCACCATGATGGACAGCCAGACGCTGAAGAAAAGCGGCATTACCTGCAGTTACACCACGGCGCATGACGTCACGCTGCAGCCGGTGCGCATCGCCGGCGTCGAGCTGGGCGGCATTCCGGCCGATATTCCGCTGGCCTCGCTGGGGCTGCAGCACTGCGGCTGCGTCAGCGCGCTGCGCATTCGGCTCGAGTGCTACGAAAGCGTGACGCTCAACAACCTGCAGCTGGACCAATTGATGTTTTACCTGGCCGGGCCGGACATGCAGGCGCAGCAGCTGCTGGAGTTGCTGATGCAGCACAGCGTCGGGCTTGTCTGCCAAACGGTGGAGGCTCAGCCGCAGCGGCGGGCGCTGGCGTTGGATGGGCTGCGACAGGAAGGCTTTGCCGCCGATCAGGCGCTGCTGCCCAACGATCTGCGCAACTTCGAAGGCTACCGGCTGCTGCAAGAATATTTCGCCTTCCCGGCGCGCTTCCAGTTCTTCAGCGTCAACGGCCTGCGTCCGCTGTTGCAAAGCGTGCGCGAAGGGAAAAAGGCGCTGCGCCAGTTCGAAATCGTGGTGCTGCTCGATAGGCACGACGCCGCGCTGGAACGAGTGGTCGACGTTGCCCATTTGGCGCTGCACTGCACGCCGGTGATCAACCTGTTTCCGAAAGTGGCCGAACGCATCGCGATCAACGAAAAGAACCACGAATACCATCTGGTGGTCGACAATATCCGGCCGCTGGATTACGAAGTGTTTTCGGTGCAGCGGCTCGGCGGTAGCGCCAGCGAAAAACGCTACGAGCAAGAGTTTCGGCCGTTTTACAGCACCCTGAGCGCGGACGACGGCAACTATGGCGCCTACTTCTCGCTGCGGCGCGAACAGCGCACGCTGTCGGAACACGCCCGCCGCTACGGCACCCGCACCGGCTATGCCGGTTCGGAAGTGTTCGTATCGCTGGTGGACGAACGGCAGTCGCCGTGGCACAGCGATCTGAAATACCTCACCGCCGACGTGCTGTGCACCAGCCGCGACCTGCCGTTGATGCTGTTGCAGCAGGATCAGGGCAATTTCGTGATGCCCGATTCAATCCCGATCAAGCAGGTCTCGCTGCGCAAAGGCCCTACGCCGCCGCGTCCGGCGCTGGCCGAAGGGATGATCACCTGGCGGTTGATCAGTCAGCTGCAGCTGAATTACCTCAGCATGATGGACGGCGATCCGGAACAGGGCGCCGCCAGCCTGCGCCAGCTGCTGGGGCTGTACGGCAACCTGAGCGAGCCGGCGATCGCCAAACAGATCCAGGGCGTGCGCCACTGCAACCTGCGGCCGGTCTATCGGCGAGTGCCTGAACCCGGCCCCATCGTGTTCGCGCGCGGCATCGCCATCGATCTGACGGTCGATGAGCAGGCGTTCTCCGGCAACAGTCCTTACCTGCTCGGCAGCGTGCTGGAGCGCCTGTTCTCGCGCCTGGTGGCGATGAACACCTTCACCGAGATGACGCTCTCCAGCCAGCAGCGCGGCGAGATCGCCCACTGGCAGGCGCGCATGGGCAAAAGGACGCTGATATGAACGCGGAGATGATCGCCACCGAACTGGCGCCGCCGCAGATCAACGCGCTGTATCGCCTGCCGGACGACTTCTGGCCGCGGCTGCGCAGCGCGCCTTACAAGCACGATCTGTTTCAACTGCTGCGGCGCATCGACGCCCAGGGCGGCCAACCCTACCTGCTGGGGCGCGCGCCGCTGCCGCGCCACGAGATGCTGCGCCTGGGCCAGGAACCTTCGCTGTCGTTCGCGCCGTCCACGCTGGCGCAGGTGACGCCGCGCGCCAACAGCCCGCTGCACGACGTATCGATCTTCAGCTTCGGCCTGTTCGGCCCCAACGGGCCGCTGCCGCTGCACCTGACCGAATACGTGCGCGAACGGGTGTATCACCATCAGGACACCACCCTGCTGGCGTTCACCAATCTGTTCCATCACCGGCTGACGCTGCTGTTTTACCGCGCCTGGGCCGACGCGCAACCTACGGTGTCGCTGGATCGCCCCGACAACCGGCGCTTCGACGAGTACCTGTCGAGCCTGATCGGCATCGGCCAGCCGGCGCAGCAAGAGCGCGACAGCATCAACGCCCACGCTAAACATTTTATGGCCGGTCATCTGATTCGCCACAGCCGCGATCCGGAAGGCCTGAGCAAAATTTTGCAGCAGTATTTCAAGGTGCCGGTGCGCATCGTCGAAAACGTGCCGCACTGGCTGCGGGTGGAGCCGCGCGAGCAGGCGCGGCTCAAGGCCGGACGCGGCGCGCCGCGGCTCGGCGAGTCGGCCTTTCTCGGCATCGCGGTGCGGGATATCCAGCACAAGTTCCGCATCGAGCTGGGGCCGATGCCGCAGCAGGACTATGACCGCTTTCTGCCCGGCGCCGATCTGTGCCGGCAACTGCGCGACTGGGTGCGCCAATACCTGGGCATCGAGTTCGTCTGGGAAGTGCGCCTGATCCTGGCGAAGGAACAGGCGCACGGCATCCAGCTCGGCGGCGCGCAGCGATTGGGCCTGAGCAGTTGGCTGGCCGACCATCGGCGACAGCGCGATCTCGACGATCTGATCTTCAGCCCTGAACCGCTGGAAAACCCGTTCTGACCCTATTTCGGCCGGCGCCCTGCGGCGTCAGGCCACTCTGAGACCTGAGGAAAACCATGTCTGAAATCAGCCGCTCGGTATTATTCGGCAAACTGGATAGCCTGTTATTCACCTCTCTGGAAAGTGCGACGGCGTTTTGCAAGCTGCGCGGTAACCCCTACGTCGAATTGGCGCACTGGCTGCATCAGCTGATGCAATCGCCGGACGGCGATCTGCAGCAGATCGTTCGCCACTTCGCGCTGGACGAGGCGCAGCTGGCGCGCGACATCGTCGAGGCGCTCGATCGCCTGCCACGCGGCGCCAGCGCCATCTCCGATCTGTCCGAGCACATCGACAGCGCGGTAGAACGCGCCTGGGTCTATGGCTCATTGAAGTTCGGCGCGGCGCGCATCCGCGGCGGCCACCTGCTGCTCGGCATTCTGAAAACCTACAGCCTGCGCCACCTGCTGAAGGCCATTTCCCCGCAGTTCGAGCGCATCAACGCCGATCTGCTGATGGAACAGTTCGCCGCCATTACCGCTCACTCGGCGGAAAACGCCCAGGATGCGGCGGCGCAAAGCGGCGCCGAGCCCCTGCCCGGCGCGGCGCGCAGCGGTGAAAGCGTGCTGGAGCAGTATGCCCAGGATCTGACCGCCAGAGCGCGCAACGGCGAGATCGACCCGGTGGCCGGCCGCGATGAAGAGATCCGGCAAATCGTCGATATTCTGATGCGCCGCCGCCAGAACAACCCGCTGCTGACCGGCGAGGCCGGCGTCGGCAAAACCGCCGTGGTGGAAGGCCTGGCGCTGCGCATCGTGGCCGGCGACGTGCCGCCGCAGCTGCGCGACGTGAAGCTGTGCCTGCTGGACATCGGCATGCTGCAGGCCGGCGCCGGCGTCAAGGGCGAGTTTGAAAAACGGCTGCAGGCGGTGATCGACGAAGTGCAATCCAGCCCGACGCCGATCATCCTGTTTATCGACGAAATTCACACCCTGATCGGCGCCGGCGGCGCCCAGGGCACCGGCGACGCCGCCAACCTGCTGAAACCGGCATTGGCGCGCGGCCAACTGCGCACCATCGGCGCCACCACCTGGTCGGAATACAAGAAATACATCGAGAAGGATCCCGCGCTCACCCGCCGTTTCCAGGTGGTGCAGGTGCACGAACCGAGCGAAGACAAAGCGCTGCTGATGCTGCGCAGCACCGTCAGCCCGCTGGAGCAACACCACCGCGTGCTGCTGCTGGATGAAGCGGTGGACGCCGCGGTGCGGCTGTCCCATCGCTATATTCCGGCCCGCCAGTTGCCGGACAAGGCGGTGGCGCTGCTGGATACCGCCTGCGCGCGCGTGGCGGTCAGCCAACATGCCGAGCCCGCCCAGGTCGAAGACTGCCGCCACCGCATCGATGCGCTGCAGATAGAGTTGGATATCGCCCGTCGCGAGGCCAAGGTCGGCATCGGCGATCCCCTGCGCCCGCAGGAGATTGAAGCCCAATTGACCGCGCTGCGCCAGGAACTCGAACAGTTGACCGAGCGTTGGCAGCAGGAGCTGGCGCTGATCCAGCAGATCATCACGCTGCGCGCCCAACTGCACGCCCAAGAAGAGGCGAGCACCGACGAAGAGACGCAAACGCGCCCTGATGCCGACGCGCTGCGCGCCCAATTGGGCGAACTGCAGCAGCAGCTGAGCGCGCTGCAGGGCGAAGCGCCGCTGATCTTCGCCGCCGTCGACGCCAACATCGTGGCGGCGGTGGTGGCCGACTGGACCGGCATCCCGCTGGGCCGCATGGTGAAAAACGAGATTGAAGCGGTGCTGCAGCTCTCCGACACCCTGAATCAGCGCGTCATCGGCCAACGCCATGCGCTGGATCTGATCGCCCGCCGGGTGCGCACCTCACGAGCGCGGCTGGACGATCCGAACAAACCGGTCGGGGTATTCCTGCTGGCCGGGCCCTCCGGCGTCGGCAAAACCGAAACCGCGCTGGCGCTGGCGGAAACCCTGTACGGCGGCGAGCAGAACGTCATCACCATCAACATGAGCGAATTCCAGGAGTCGCACACCGTTTCGACGCTGAAAGGCGCGCCGCCCGGCTATGTCGGCTACGGCGAGGGCGGCGTGTTGACCGAGGCGGTTCGCCGCCGTCCTTACAGCGTGGTGCTGTTGGACGAGATCGAAAAGGCGCACCCGGACGTACATGAAATCTTCTTCCAGGTGTTCGACAAGGGCTGGATGGAGGACGGCGAAGGCCGTCATATCGATTTCCGCAACACCATCATCATCCTGACCTCCAACGTCGGCACCGATCTGATCGCCGGGTTGTGCAGCGATCCGGAGCTGCTGCCGGAGCCGGAGGCGCTGAGCGGTGCGCTGCGCCAACCGCTGCTGTCGGTGTTCCCGGCCGCCTTGCTCGGCCGCCTGCTGGTGGTGCCGTATTACCCGCTGACCGACGCCACGCTGGGCAACATCGTGCGCCTGCAATTGGGCCGCATTCAGCGTCGCCTGGCGGAGAATCACGACATCGTCTGCACCTTCGACGACGCGGTTATCGAGCAGATCGTCAGCCGCTGCACCGAGGTGGAGTCCGGCGGCCGCATGGTCGACGCTATCCTGACCAACACCCTGCTGCCGCAGATCAGCCACACCCTGCTGACCGGCAGCGCCAACGACCAGCGCTATCGCCAGCTGCATATCGCGCTGCAGAACAACGAATTCATTTGTCAATTTCAGGCATAACGCCGCGGCCGCCGAGACGGCGGCCCTTTGAACACAGAGAGTCATCACTATGTCGGGAACCGGGATAACCAAACCGAATTCGAACAGCCTGCCGAGCGGCTATCGATTCAATGAATTCGAGATCCAGGAAGCGATCGGCGAAGGCGGCTTCGGCATCGTCTACCGCGCCTACGATCACCAACTGGAACGTACCATCGCCATCAAGGAGTACATGCCAACCTCGCTGGCGAAACGCAACGACGATCTCAGCATCGGGCTGCGCGGCGAACGCTTCGGCAAAACTTTCCAGGCCGGGCTGAACAGCTTTATCCAGGAGGCGCGTCTGCTGGCGCGCTTCTCGCATCCCGGTCTGCTGCACGTGTTGCGCTTCTGGGAAGAGAACGGCACCGCCTATATGGGCACCCAGTTTTACAGCGGGACCACGCTGAAAAACCTGCAGGCGCAGCAGCCGGAGAAAATCGACGAGGCGTGGATCCGTCGGCTGCTGCCGCCGCTGTTCAGCGCCATCAACACCATCCATCAGGAAGGCTATCTGCACCGCGACATTTCGCTGGATAACATCCAGATCCAGGAGAGCCAGCTGCCGGTGCTGCTGGACTTCGGGTCGGCGCGCAAAGAGATCGGCAACCTGTCGGACGAAACGGAGATCATGCTCAAGCCGGGCTTCGCGCCGATCGAGCAGTACACCGAGAACAGCGACGGCGAACAAGGGCCGTGGACCGATATCTACGCGCTCGGCGCCGTGCTGCACACGCTGATCGTCGGTTCGCCGCCGCCGGTCAGCGTGGTGCGCAGCATCGAAGACAGCTACCAGCCGCTGACCGAGCGCCGCCCCGCCGGCTACTCGCCGGAGCTGCTGCGCACCGTCGATCGCGCGCTGGCGCTGAAGCCGGAAGACCGCCCGCAGACCATCGACGAAATGGCCGAGCTGTTGCATCTGCCGATCGCCGATGAAAACGAAATCATCAGCACCCCGGCCGCCGCGCCGGAGAACTTGCTGGTCGCCGCCAACCCGGCCGCCGCTGCGGCCGCAGCCGGCACCGTTACCGCGCGCGGCACCCAATTCTCGCGCCCGATGATGGCCGGCGCCGGCGTCGCCGCGCTGCTGGTGATCGGCGCGATCGCCTGGCTGAGCGGCGGCAAGGACGATGCCCAGGCCGTCGCTCAAAACAGCGAGGCGTCACCGGCGCAGAAAACCCTGACGCAGCAGCCGAGCGCGCCGCAAACCGCGCAGCCTGCGGCGGCGGAACCTGAAAAAGCGGCGCCGCCGGCGCAACCGGTGGCGTTGGTGTACTTCAAACTGCAACCGGGTGAGCAGGTCAGCCTCGACGGCAAGCCGCAGCAGGTGACGCCGGGCGAAAACGGCTTCGCCAGCCTGAACCTGGCGCCGGGCCGCTATCAGCTGGAGATCCGTCACAACGATCGGCTCCGCCGCCAGCAGCTCAGCATCGACACCGCCGGCACCTGGCTGGTCAACCCGGCCACTGCCGGCTAATCCCGTTCTGAAACTCCGCCTCGGCGGGGTTTCCCCTATTTCATGAGACTGACGAGCAACTGCCCCCTCATTGGCCGCGCGGCAAGGCCGCTGCAACGCCGGAGTATGCAGGGCATGACGTCAATCACAGAGGACGTTCTCATGTTGGATCGCATTATTGCGCACACGCCGCTGGGCCAGGAGCAACTGCTGTTTCGCTCGCTGGACGGTATCGAAGCGCTTTCCACTCCTTTCGACTTCTCTATTGAATTGCTGAGCACCGACGCGCGCCTCGATCGCAAAGCGCTGCTCGGCCAACCGCTGACGCTGGAAATTCCGACCCAGGGCTTTCTCAGCGCCCCGCGTTACCTGAACGGTAAGATCACCGCCATCGCCGTCAGCAGCGAAGAGATCGGCGGCACGCGCTACGCGGTGTACAACCTGCACGTGCAGCCGGATCTGTGGCCGATGACCAAAGACCGCAATTTCCGCATCTTCCAGGAACAGACGGTGCCGCAGATCGTCAAGACCCTGCTGGCGGAGCACAACGTGCAGTTGGAAGATCAGCTGACCGGCGACTATCGCCTGTGGGGCTACTGCGTGCAGTACAACGAAAGCAGCTTCAACTTCATCAGCCGCCTGATGGAGCAGGAGGGCATCTATTACTATTTCAAACATGAAATGGGCAAACACACGCTGGTGCTCGGGGACGCCCCCCACCATCACCAGCCCTATCCCGGCTATGAGATGATCCCCTACCACCTGACGCCGTCGGGCGGCAGCACCAGCGAGGAAGGTATCAGCCAGTGGACGTTGTCCGATCGCGTCACGCCGGGCATCTACAGCCTGGACGACTACGATTTCCGCAAACCGAACGCCTGGCTGTTCCAGGCGCGGCAAAACCCGGTCTCGCCGACGCCGGGACAAATCGACGTTTACGACTGGCCGGGCCGCTATACCGAGCATCAGCAGGGGGAGTTCTACGCCCGCGTGCGCCAGGAAGCCTGGCAGGCCGAGCATCAACAGATCCGAGGTACCGCCACCGCCATGGGCATCGCCCCCGGCAGTACCTTCACGCTGTATAACGCCCCGCATGCCGACGACAATCGCGAATATCTGACGCTGCAGGCCAGCTACCATCTGAAAGAGAATCGCTACGCCAGCGGCGACGATCAGAGCAGCGAACACCGCATCGACTTCATCGTCCTGCCGGCGGACGTGCCCTGGCACCCGCCGCAGCAGGCCACCTGGCCGAAAACCCACGGACCGCAGACCGCCCGGGTGGTCGGCCCGGCCGGCGAATCGATTTGGACCGACAAATACGGCCGTATCAAGGTGAAGTTCCACTGGGATCGCTTCGGGCCGAAAGACGACGGCAGCTCCTGCTGGGTGCGCGTCTCCAGCGCCTGGGCCGGCCAAGGCTACGGCGGCGTGCAGATCCCGCGCGTGAACGACGAAGTGGTGGTGGACTTTATCAACGGCGATCCGGATCGGCCGATCGTCACCGGGCGCGTCTATAACGAAGCCAGCATGCCGCCGTGGGCGCTGCCGGCCGCCGCCACCCAGATGGGCTTTATGAGCCGCACCAAGGACGGCACCGCCGACAACGCCAACGCCCTGCGTTTCGAAGACAAGGCCGGCGCCGAACAGGTGTGGATCCAGGCGGAGCGCAACATGGACACCCAGGTGAAAAACGATGAAAGCCACACCATCGCTAACGATCACACGCATCTGGTGGGCGGTAACCAGATCAAACGGGTGGTGCTCAATCAGGCGACCGGCGTCAAAGGTGAATCCTCCGCGCTGACCGGCAAAACGCGCAGCGACGCCGTGGTCAATGCCTTTACCCTCGGCTCCGGCGAATCGCTGCGGCTCGAGTGCGGCGAAAGCGTGATCGAACTGCTGGCGGACGGCCAAATCAACATCACCGGCACCAGTTTCAATATCACGGTAAAAGAGGATGGCGCGATCAACACCGGCGGCCAGCTGGATCTCAACCAGCCTGGCGGCGCCGCACGCACCGCCGCACCGGGCGGTGGCCATCAGGCGGCAATCCAGAGCGCCGTCGATCAGCTGTTCCCTAAAGAGTAGGTAATTTGTTCGCCGGGAAAGCCGGTTAACGCCGCCCCTCGGGCGGCAGTACCGGCAAAAATGCCGTCCGCTGTAACCCCTTTTGGCAAGGAGATTAATAGGCTGGCGGCAAAATCACTGACGTTAAGCCAACACAACGGGCTGAATCGATATCCCCTATCGATTCAGCCTTCTTTATCATTTCCCCTTCACCACTTTTTCACCGTCTGGTAAATCTCGAGGTCGAAATAGCCGTCGGCCTCGCAATCGTTGAGATAGTGTTCATAGCTCACCCCCTCAACCGGCTGATAGCCGCTGGCCGGCAGCAGCTTCTGGTAAAACTCGCCCCATACCCGTTCGAAATCGCCATCGCTGATGCGTACGCGGTAAACCGCGTACTGCCCAGCGGGCAGCGTCTGCACGGTCATACCCGCGCTGCCCGTCGGCAGCGCGAAATCGTCCGCCACGCTCATCACCACGTCGGCGCGCAGCTTTTCCGGCGCCACTTCTGCCGGATCGTCCCAGTACAACACCAGCCATTTGCCGAACGGCACGTCGTGACGCTGCCGCCATGCCAGCAGTTGCTGCGAACCCTGCGGGATGGTCTGTGGATACGGCCCCACCACTCTTACCCCCACCACCTTCTCCGCCGCCTTATCGATAATCCTCACGCTCATCGCCCTTCCCCCTCACAGTGTCTCAGGCACCGATTTCGGTACGCACGTCCAGCAGTTCGGGGAAAAAGGTCAGATCCAACGCCTTTTTCAGGAAACTGACGCCGCTGGAACCGCCGGTGCCCGACTTAAAGCCGATGATCCGCTCCACCGTTTTCATATGGCGGAAGCGCCACAGATGGAAACTCTCTTCGATATCCACCAGCTTCTCCGCCATTTCATACGCTTCCCAATAGGTCTGCGGGTTGTCGTAGATCACTTTGAACGCCGGCAGCAGATCCGGGTTGCGCTGATAGGGCTGCGTCCAGTCGCGCTTGAGGCACTCCTGCGGGATCGGCAAACCGTGGCGCGCCAGGTACAGCAAGTATTCGTCGTACAGGCTCGGCGCTTCGAGGATCGCCTTCAGCGCCGCGTGTTTTTCCGCATCGCTGCTGAACACCGCCAGCATGGCGGCGTTCTTGTTGCCGAGCAGAAACTCGATCGAACGGTATTGATGCGACTGGAAGCCCGACGAACTGCCCAACACATCGCGAAACTCGACGTATTCCGACGGCGTCAGCGTTTCCAGCACCGCCCACTGTTCGAACAGCAGCCGCTGGATCTGTTTGACGCGCGCGAGAATTTTGAAACAGTGGCTGAGTTTGTCCTGCTGCACCAGCCGCAGCGCCGCCTGTAGCTCGTGCAGCATCAGCTTCATCCACAGTTCGGAGGTTTGGTGCTGTATCACGAACAGCATTTCGTCATGATGCGCCGGGTTGGAGAGCGGGTGCTGGCAGTCCAGCAGTTGGTCCAGGCACAGGTAGTCGCCATAGCTCATGCGTTTGGAAAAATCGGTGACAATCGCGCTTTCTAATTCCCGTTTGTTCATCTGTGATCTCCGTTGCGCCCAGCGCCCCATCGGCCTGGAACGTGCCGCAAAGAGAAAACAATAGTACAGAACCCGCCGCCCCGAAGTGCGATAAACGAGAGATGCTTCGCAGATCTCACTCATCCGCGTCACCCCATGGCCGCCGCCCTTTGCTGTTTAGTAAACAACCAGCCCTGCGCCTGACGACTCTCACAAATGCGCGATCCCGTGCGGGTTTCGCCCCGGTTGCGGCTTGCCTGCGCCCGCCTTCCCTTATAGATTGCAGGCTAACGGCAGGCAGCAAGGGATCGGCAAATGGCAAATATTCGTGATGTCGCGCGGTTGGCCGGCGTGTCCATCAGCAGCGTGTCGAACCTGCTGAATAATCGCAGCCACCAGATGAGCGCACAGACCCGTCAGCGCATCGAACAGGCGATGGACACCCTGGGCTATCGTCCGGCGCGCACCGCAGTGAACCTCGCGCCACAGGCGAAGATCATCGGCCTGCTGCTGCCGTCGATCGTTAACCCGAGTTTTTCGGCGCTGGCGCACGCCGTCGACAGCGCGGCGCGCGCTCACCGCTACCGCGTCTTGCTCGGCAACGCCTACAGGCAGGAACAGGAGGAAGCCGCGTTTATCGACGATATGTTTCTGCATGGCGTGCGCGGCATCATCGTGGCGGCGAGCGACATCCGCCAGACCCATTTTGTCCGGGCGGCCGAGCGGGGCATGAAGATCGTCAGCTATGACAGCCCGTTCGCCGAGCCGATGGCCGCCGACAGCCGGTTGTTCGACAGCGTGTCGATGGACAATCTCGCCGCCGGGCGTCTGGCCGCGCAGCACCTGCTCGAACGCGGCTGCCGACATATCGTGTTCGCCACCGAAGCGGCGCTGACCGTGGGGCGCAGCCACAAGATCGACGGTTTTCTGAGTGCGCTGGGGCACAACTTGAGCGAACGCCAACGGGTGATCGAAGGCAAAGCCACCAGCGCCTACGGCGACACGGAGATGTTCGAATTGGGGCTGACGCTGGCATCCCGCATCCTCGCGCTGACGCCGCGCCCGGACGGCATCGTGGCGATTAACGATGCGCTGGGCATCGGGCTGATGGTGGGGCTGCGCGCCGCCGGCGTCCAGGTGCCAGCAGAGATTTCGGTGGTCGGCATCGACAATATCGCGCTTGCCGGCCTGGCCGAACCGGGGTTGACGTCGATCGGCCCGCCGCTGGCCGAGATGGCGCAGCTGATGGTCGAACGCCTGATCGGCCGCATCAACAATGATTCACAACCGCCCGGCGAGTTTCTCTTCCCGCCGACGGTCATCAGCCGGCGTTCCGTCAAAACCGCCGGTTAATTCGGTAAAAACGGCTTACCCAGGCGATGCGCAGATAGCATCGTCCGGCTCGCCGCAGCCAAAATCAGAAAAAACAGCGTCGTCGCACTAAATAAACGGCGCGACGCTTTATGCACGCAACGTCGTTATTCAGCATGCCGCTCATGACTTTGGGCCGGGCCGCTATTATTCCGATTAACCACATGGGAAAAACCATGATGAAAAAAACAATGCCAAAGGATATTGAACGCAGTGCCATCAGGAAATTGACGCTGCATATTGTCCCCCTAATGATCTTGTTGTATTTCCTGGCCTTTCTCGACCGCAACAATATGGCCTACGCCGCCAAAGCGTTGGAAGATAATCTGGGATTGACCGCCTCGGCTTTCGGCTTCGCTTCCGGAATTTTCTTTATCGGCTATTTCCTGTTTGAAATACCCAGCAACGCCGGCACCATTAAATTCGGCCCGCGCATCTGGTTCGCCAGAATATTAATTTCCTGGGGCATCTTCGCGACCCTGCTCGGTTTTGTGCGCACGCCGCTGGAGCTGTATATTTGCCGTTTTATGCTGGGCGTGTGCGAGGCCGGTTTCTTTCCCTCGGTGGTGTATTACTTCACGGTCTTCTTCCCGGAAAAATACCGCACCAAAATTCTCGGCATGTTCATCATCGTCCAGCCGCTGTCTAACGCGGTCGGCTCGCCGATTTCCGGCTTTATTCTCAATATTCAGCATGACTGGTTCGGCTTCGCCCCCTGGCAGCTGCTGTTCATCCTCGAAGGGCTGCCGCCGATCGTCATCGGCCTGCTGATCCCCTTCCTGATCAAGAACTCGCCCAAGGACGTCGGTTATCTGAACGTGGAGGAAAAAGCCTGGCTGATGAGCAACGCCGGCCGCTCCAAATCCGGCTCAAAAATCACGCTGGGCGACTTCCTCAAGGGCATTAAAAACAGAAAGTACCTGCTCTACGCGCTGCTCAACTTCGGCATGGTATGCGGCATTTACGGCTTCGGCACCTGGCTGCCGTCGATCATCAGCGCCATTTCCGGCAGCGATATCTTTCGCGTCAGCCTGCTGGCGCTCATTCCCTACGGCCTGGCCGCGCTGCTGGTGTATCCGTGGAGCCTGTGGGCCAGCAAAACCAAAAAGCTCGGCGTGTTCGCCGGCCTCAGCATGGTGATCGCCGCCATCGGCCTGATGGGCGCGGTGACATTTTTTAAATACGACCCGTTCGTCGCGCTGTCATTCCTGTGCATTGCCGCCATCGGCATCTACACCGCCGTGCCGCCGTTCTTATCCATGCCCGCCAATATCTCCACCGGCGCGGCCGCGGCCGCCGGGCTGGCGGTGGTGAGCTGCATCGGCAATATCGGCGGTTTCGTCGCCCCCTATGCGGTGGGCGTGCTGAACGATCTGACCGGCAGCAGCGCGCCGGGGCTGTTTTTCCTGGCCTCGTGCCTGCTGGCGACCGGTTTGATCTGCATTTTCTACTGCGCCAAACAGCGTGAAGGCGTCATCAATTCTTAACGAACCAATAAGGAGTCAATCATGGGCGATCTTGCGGGCAAAAAGGTCTTTATCACCGGGGCGGAACAGGGCATCGGCCGCGCCACCGCAGAGCGGCTGATCAAGGCCGGGTGCGACATCTATTTTCACTACCACAGCGACGAAAGCGGCCCCAAGGCGCTGGTGGCGCTGGCCCATTCACTCGGACAAAAGGCCGCCTACGGCTACGCCGATCTCATCGACACCGACGAAACGCTGCGCTGCGTCTCGGCCGGCGCCGAGTTTCTCGGCGGCATCGATATTCTGATCAATAACGTCGGCGGCATCGTCGGGCGCAAATGGCTGGGCGAGATCGATCGCGCCTTCTGGCAAACCGTGATCGACGTAAACATGACCACCATGCTGAACGTGACCCAGAGCGCGCTGCCGCACCTGAAGGCGGCGCCGAACGGCGCCAGCATCATCAACCTGGCCTCGCTGGCCGGCCGCGCCGGCGGGCACGCCGGCTCGCTGGTCTATTCCGCCACCAAGGGCGCGGTGCTCACCTGGACGCGCTCGCTGGCGGCGGAGCTGGGCGAGCACGGCATCCGGGTGAACGCGGTGGCGCCCGGCCTGATCCTCGGCACCCGCTTTCATAATCGCCATACCACCCAGGCATCGGCGGAGGAAACCGTTCGCAGCATCCCGCTGGGCCGCGCAGGCACGCCGGACGACGTGGCCCGCGCCATCGCCTTCCTGGCGGCGGAATACGACGGCTTCATCTCCGGCGCCACTCTCGACATCAACGGCGGCATCTTCCGCATGTAGTTCAGCTGCGGGCGGCACAGCCGCCCCCTATTCAGGAATCGCTTTATGATCAAATCCGCCATCACTCACCCGCCGCTGCTCGCCGCGCTGGCGCAATGCGGGCATAAAACCCAGGTGCTGATCGCCGACGGCAATTACGCCTGCGTGACGCACGCGCCGAAAGACGCCACCGTGGTCTATCTGAACCTGGCGCCCGGCACGCTCGCCGCCCCGCCAATCCTGGAAAAACTGCTGGCCTGCATCAACGTGGAAAGCGCGGCGCTGATGGCCTGCCCGCCGGACTTCACCAACACTATCGAAGCCGAATACCGGCAACTGCTGCCAGAACATTGCCCGATCGAGCACCTGCCGCGCGAGGCGTTTTACGCCGCGGTCAAATCGGATCGGACGCTGCTGGTGATCGCCTCCGGCGAACGGCGCCGCTTCGCCAATCTGCTGCTGACGGTGGCGCCGGTGGTGTGAAAGAGGTAGAGGGTGTGAGGGATAAAATGAGGGGGCCAGCCCCCTCATGCCGTTACAGGTCAGCGACCCACTTCTCCAGCTCCCCCGCACGTTCCGCATCGATATAACTGGTGGCCCAGCCAAACAGGTAAGCGAAGGCGAAAATGCCCACCGTCGACGACACCAGCGTCGGCGCGAAAAACGCGGCGATAGCGGAGAGCGTATACCCTGCGCCGATCGACAACCCGAGCGCTTCGAGCTGGTTGCGGAACGCTTTCCAGTTGCCGGTTGAGAAACCTTCAATCGCGGCGTTTACCAGATCCGCGCCCTTGAGCGCCCAGTCCACCCCGGTGAAGACCTTGCCCAATACCCGCGCATTGCGGGCATACTGTTCCGCATCGATCATTTTCAGCCAGGCGACAATCGCCGCTTTGTCCTGCGCCTTGAGCTTTTTATTCAGGCCCTTCGTCAATTGCTCGTAGGTTTTCTCCGCATCTTGCACGTTGCGGATATATTTTCCTTGAATTCCCGCTTCCAAATCCTTGGCGAGTTTGGCGTATTTCGCGCCGATCTTTTCCGCGATATCTTTATTGATACCTGCGGCCAGGCTGACGCCATCCTTGATGGCTTTTAATTCCGCATTTTGATATTCGACGAATTCCTTAACGATCGTTTTTACCGAGCCGGGCGATTTTACCGGCTTGCCGTTGGCATATTTCACCTCCATGGCATTCAGGTTATCCCCTCTCACCACGGCGATAAACGCGGGCCGGTTCTTATTGGCCTTATAGTAGAGGTTGTAGGTCGCCACTCCGTCTTGCTTTTCCACCTTCAAATGATGAAAACCGTAGTAACTCCCGGTCGTGCGGGTCGTCGAGAATTCGCCGGTTTTGCCGTTGCCATGCCAGCCGCTGACGGGCCGATCGCGATGCGAGTCTGTCACGAAACTGCCTAACGAAGAGGCGCCGATCTGCCCGGCATTCAGGCCATTGTTGCCGCCTTTGCCAGGGGGTGAGGGTTTGCGCGCATGGCCGGTTTCGATATCCCCGATCGCCACTGTCACCCCCTTGGCGTTGACCCCCATCACCAGCCCCCCCAGGCCAATGTGCTTCGCCTGATCGGCCGTCAAACCGGTGGCGGAAAGGCTCAGCGTGCCGGATGGGCTGACACTTTCAATATGCAATTTCGCATCCGGGTTAATTCTGCGCGCCGCCTTAATCACCGCCTCCAGCTTCATGCGCAGCGCCGGATCGTTTTGGATCGCCGCTATCTGTTGCTGTTCCGGGCTGTTGCCAACGCCGGCGCCGCCGCGATCGCGATCGCCGGAATGGCCTTTATCGCCGCCCCCCGGCTCAGGGCCCGTACCGCGTTCAGAACTCCAGTTAGTCCCATCTCCTTTACCACCATAATTAAATCCAGGCATATGCTTTCATCCTTATTTCGTTTTATTTTTAAGATGCCGATATTCTCGTTTAACGCGGATTGACACGCGCATTATCCCTATCGGCAAACCGTTTTTAGCTGCCCGTCATTTATAAAAAACCGCAGAAATAAGGACAACGGATGGCGGCTGTCTGGTCGGTGAAACAAATAGGATCGCGTCTGCATAACCTGAATATATCGCCGCGGGTCACGCCTGGATGGCTGCGACCTGTTCAGAAGTCATTGGCACACGCCATGAATTGCAATTACAATCATCGCACTTGCAACTTAAAGGGAATGCTCCGCATGTCGCCTCAACGTATAACAATGCCTGCCGCCTCCGCCAGGACCAGAACCCTGGCCGAAGCCTGTATCCGCAAGATGGCCTCCGTCAGCCAGAACGCCGGCGCGGCGCTTCCCTCTTCCACCGCCTGGACGGCGGAAGCCTTGAGCGAACTAAACGCCAGTGGCAACATCTGGCTCATCGACGGCAGAAGGCGCGCCGAACCGCCGAGCTCCCGCTACGCCACCGCCTGGCCGCTCTGGTTTGGCCATCAATCAGAACGTTATGAGAAACCGTTGTTTTACGTCGTCAACACCCCTTCGGTGGACATGCTCCGCGGGCTTGAGCCGGAAACCAATCGCAAGGGGATTTTCATCAGCGATGCGGATACCGGCAGTACCGACTTGCCGAAAGGCGTGCAGGCCTGGTTCCCGCTCCAGCTCACCGCCATGCCGGACTGGCTGCCTTTCGATCCGGCCAATGCCCGGGAAACCGGCGCGATACTCCATCACGCCCTGCACGCGCTCTATCTGGAGGGAACGAGAAAGATGGTGTATCTCGCGACCAACGCAGACAATGATGCCCCCGCTTCCGGTGAGCCGTTTGTCGCAGAGCAGGCGTTCAAGGGGATGTATCGTGTCGCGACGGCGGCGGACTCGCCGTTGCAGGTTCGCCTGTGCGGCGCAGGCAGAGCGCTCGCCCGCGTTCAGCAGGCGGCTGAGGTGTTGAAAAATTGGGGCATCGCGGCCGAAATCTGGAGCTGCCCCAGCTACACGCGGTTGGCGCAGGATGCCGAACTCGCCGACATGCAGCGCCAGGACAGCGGTGGCGAATGCCATCTGAAAACGTGTCTGGGCGCCGGGAATGCCCCCGTCGTCGCCGTCACCGACTATTCGCATCTGCTCGCCAACCAGCTCAAGCGGTTCATTCCCGCACGCTTTGCCGCGGTGGGTTCGGATTCTCGCACCCGGGGCGAAATTCACTATCCGCAGGCGGAATGGATTGCGCTATGCGCCCTCAAACTGCTGGCCGACGAGCAGAAAATTCCCTCGACGCTGATCGCCGATGCGCTGCGCGTTCTGCACATCACGCCCGATGCCTGATCACGCTCTGGCCAGCTGCATCGCGTTGTCCAACGCGTCGGAGAAGCGTGCGATCTCTTCTTCGCTGAACTGATTGAGAAAGTGGGTTTTGACCACCGCACGGTAGATCTCCCACATTTTTTTCCGCAGGGCCTTGCCTTCCTCGGTGATGGTGGCGAAGGAGGCCCGACGGTCGTCATCCGAACGAAAACGCGTGACCAGCCGCTCTTTTTCCAGGCGATCCATCAGGCGGGTCAGGTTATAACGCTCAATCACCAACACGTCCGCCAGTTCATGCATGCGGCGCGTGCCGTTTTCCCCGCTTTCCAATCCCCATAACACGTCATACCAGGCGTACGCCGGCAGCCCCGCCTCCGACAATTGCGTTTCTATCTTTTTGATGATTGCCCGGTGCGCGCGCACGAAGGAGAACCACAGGTCGGGTTGTTTATCTGTCATGTCAGTTTTCTCGTCAAAAGCGGTGAGTTGCAATTGCAATTGTAAAGGGATAGAGTGGCTTTCACCATTATTGCATTTGCAACTCTTGCATATGCAATTCAATAAATTCCTGTATCGCTCAGCGCCTTATCAGGTAAGTACATTTGGAGCTTTTATGAACCAACCCGCGGTAAAAGCAGATCTTGACCCACAAGAGACGGCTGAATGGCTTGAGGCATTTGAAGGCGTCGCCGACATCGACGGCCGTGAACGCGCGCATTTTTTGTTGGAAAGAATGGCCGAAGCCGATCAGCGAAAACACGGCGATTTCTTCAGCATGGTCACCACGCCGTACGTGAATACGATCCCGGTCTATAAGCAGCCGACGTATCCCGGCGATCTGGCCGCGGAAGCGCGCATCAATGCGTTTATTCGCTGGAACGCCATGGCGATGGTGCTGCGCGCCGGCAAACATTCCAACGTCGGCGGACACATCGCCACCTACCAGTCGGCCGCGGTGCTTTACGACGTGGGATTCACGCACTTTTTCCGCGGACGCACCGATGAGTTTGCCGGTGACATGGTGTATATCCAGGGTCACTCCGCCCCCGGCATTTACGGCCGCGCCTATCTCGAAGGCCGCATCGACGAGGAGCTGCTCGACAACTTTCGCCGCGAATCCGCGCGCCGCGGCCTTTCTTCCTATCCGCACCCCAGGCTGATGCCGGATTTCTGGCAATATCCCACCGTTTCGATGGGGCTGGGGCCGCTGACCGCCGCCTATCAGGCACGCTATATGCGCTATCTGGAATACCGCGGGTTGAAACCGCATCAGGGGAGAAAGGTGTGGGCGTTTCTCGGCGACGGCGAGATGGATCAACCGGAATCGCTGGCGGCAATTGCGCTGGGCGGGCGAGAAAAGCTCGATAACCTGATCTTCGTCGTGAACTGCAATCTGCAGCGGCTGGATGGTCCCGTGCGCGGCAACGGCAAGATCATTCAGGAACTGGAAGGCACCTTCAAAGCCGCCGGCTGGCAGGTGATCAAGGTGATCTGGGGCAGTGGCTGGGACAAACTCCTGCAAAAAGATCGCTCCGGGCTGCTGATGCAGCGCATGATGGAGTGCGTCGACGGCGATTACCAGACCTTCAAGTCGCAAAGCGGCGCCTATGTGCGGGAGCATTTCTTCGGCAAGTACCCGGAGTTGCTCGCGCTGGTCGCCGATCTGAGCGACGATGAGATCTGGGCGCTGCACCGCGGCGGCCACGATCCGCAAAAGGTGTACGCCGCCTACCATCAGGCGATGCATACCCCGGGCAGGCCGACGGTGGTATTGGCCAAAACGGTCAAAGGGTTCGGCATGGGAGAAGCCGGTGAAGGGCAGAACATCAACCATCAGCTGAAAAAAATGAGCCAGGATGCGGTGAAAGCCTTCCGCGATCGTTTGGGGTTGACGCTCCCCGATGCGCAGCTGGAAGCGATCCCTTATCTGAAGCCCGAGCCCGACAGCGCGGCGGCGAAGTACATCACCGCGACGCGCACCGCGCTGGGCGGCTACATCCCCGCCCGCTTCGGCCAATCCACCCCGCTGGCGATACCGGCGTTATCGCGCTTCGACAGTCTCCTTAAGGGCAGCGGCGAGCGCAACATGTCAACCACCATGGCCTTCGTCAATATCCTCGGTGCGCTGCTCAAAGACCCCAACATCGGCAAACTGATCGTGCCCATCGTGCCGGACGAGTCGCGCACGTTCGGCATGGAAGGCCTGTTCCGCCAGATTGGCATCCATTCCTGGCTCGGCCAGCTATATACCCCGCAGGATGCCGGGCAGCTCAGCTACTATAAAGAGGCCAAAGACGGCCAGATTTTGCAGGAAGGCATCAACGAATCCGGCGCGATATCGACCTGGATCGCCGCCGGCACCGCCTACAGCAACCACGATGTCGCGACGATCCCGTTCTATATCTTCTACTCCATGTTCGGGCTGCAGCGGGTGGGCGATCTCGCCTGGGCGGCGGCCGACGCGCGCACCAAGGGTTTCCTGCTCGGCGCCACCTCCGGCAGAACCACCCTGATGGGCGAAGGCTTGCAGCATGACGACGGCCACAGCCACGTGCTGTCTTCCGTGATCCCCAGCTGCGTCTCCTACGATCCGACCTATGCCTATGAACTCGCAGTGATTGTTCAGAGCGGCATGCGCAGGATGTTCGTTGAGCAAGAGGATATTTACTACTACATCACCTTGCTCAATGAGGGATACCCGCAGCCGCCGATGCCGGCGGGCGTAGAGGACGGGATTATCCAGGGGGCGTATTTGCTCAAACAGAGCGCAGCGACAACCCAAGAGAGCCCGCGCGCTCAGCTGGTCGCCAGCGGCGCCATCATGCGCGAGGCGCTGGCGGCGGCGGAGCTGTTGGCCGTGGACTTTGGCGTCGCCAGCGATATCTGGAGCGCCACCAGCCTGAGCGAGCTGCGCCGCAACGGCATGGCGGCCGAACGCTGGAACCTGCTGCATCCGGAAGATCCGCCGAAAGTCCCTTATATCCAAAGCCTGCTGGCGGCGCATCCCGGCCCGGTGGTGGTAGCGACGGACTATATGAAGATCGTCGGCGATCAGATCAAACCGTTCTTGCCCGACCGCACCTTTATCGCCTTGGGCACCGACGGCTTTGGCCGCTCGGACACCCGCGAGGCGCTGCGTGAGTTCTTCGAGGTCAACCGCCATTTCATCGCGCTCGCCGCGTTGAAACTGCTGGCAGACGAAGGCCGTATCGCCCGCAGCGAGGTCAACCGCGCCATGGCGCTGTACGGCATCGCCCCCAATAAGCCGGATCCGGCGGCGGCGAAGTAACGCATAGCCTACCCACGCCGCCGGTTATCACCCGCGGCGTTTTTCTTCCTTCGATTCGGCAGCGCGCGGCGCCCGCTCCCCCAGCCGCACCACGGGAATGTCCGCCAGCCGGGTGGTGTAAGCCGGCGACAGCATGTCGCGCTTCATTTGCCACGGCTTGACGATCCCCTGCCCGGCGAACCACACGCGCCCGCGCCCTTCCTGATTCAGGCGATCGAGGGTCGCCATCAGGCGCTCGCTGTTGCGGCGCGGCGGGCAGTCGTCGAACAGGTCGATCTGCGCCATGGCGGCGGCGCTGAAATCCCCCAGCATCACGCCGCCCTTCAGATAACGCCGCCCCTCCTGCCAAATGCTCTCCAGCGCACGTACCGCCATGGCGATGATGTCGCGGCTGTCGTTGCTCGGCGTTTGCAGCCGGGCGGTGCCCATATTGCTGTAATAGCCTTCGCCCGCCGAATGCGGGCTGGTTTTGATAAACACCGACACGTTGCGGCAATAGCGCTTTTCCTGTCGCAGCTTTTCGGCGGCGCGTTCGGCATAGCTGCAGATCGCCTCGCGCATGTGCGGGTAGTGCGTCAACCGCTGGCCGAACGAGCGGGAACAGATGATCTGCTCTTTCGCCGCCGCCTCATCTTCCCATTGCAGGCATGACTCGCCGCGCAGCTCACGTATCGTGCGCTCCAGCACCACGCTGAAGGTTTTACGCGCCAGCCGGGTATCGCAGTCCGCCAGCTGCAGCGCGGTGTGAATGCCCATCGCCTGCAGCTGGCGCGTCAGGCGGCGGCCCACGCCCCACACTTCTTCCACCGGAAGCAACGCCAGCAGTTTGCGCTGGCGCGCCGGATCGGATAAATCCACCACGCCGCCGGTGCCGCGCCATTTCTTGGCCGCGAAGTTAGCCAGCTTGGCCAGCGTTTTGCTCGGCGCAATGCCGACCCCGACCGTCAAATGCAGCTCGCGCCGGATGCGATCGCGCACCCGCTGGCCGAACGGTTCCAGCGCCTCGCAGCGCGCCACGCCGTCCAGCCGCAGAAAGGCTTCGTCCAGTGAATAGATCTCCACCGCCGGCGCCATCTCCTCCAGCGTGTCCATCACCCGGCGGGACATATCGGCGTACAGCGCGTAGTTGGAGGAGAACACCGCGACGTTGCGACGGCGCATCTCCTCTTTGATCTTGAAATAAGGCGCGCCCATCGGCACGCCCAGCGCCTTCGCCTCGGCGCTGCGGGCGATCACGCAGCCGTCGTTGTTGGACAACACAATCACCGGCCGCCCCCGCAGGTCGGGCCGGAAAATGGTCTCGCAGGAAGCGTAGAAGCTGTTGACGTCTACCAGGGCGAACATGGCTACAGCGCCGCGTAGACGATAAAGGTCACCACGCCGAAAATCTCCAGCTGCGCTTCGTCGTCGAACACGATGGGCGCGTAGGCGGGATTCATCGGCAACAGCCGCACGTCGGGGTGGCACTGCAGCTTTTTGACGGTGAATTCACCGTCCACCGCAGCGATCACGATATTGCCATGCTCCGGCGTCAGGGCGCTGTCGACAATCAGCAGATCGCCGTCCCGAATGTTGCCGTCGATCATCGATTCGCCGCTGGCGCGCACGAAATAGGTGGCGTTGGGGTGCCGCACCAGCAGCTTGCCGATGTCCAGCCGGCCTTCGACATAGTCCTGCGCCGGGGAAGGAAAGCCGCAGGCCACGCGATCGGCAAACAGCGGTAACGTTAGGGGTTCACCTGGTGAAAAAGCATACAACCTTGAATTGCTCAGCATAATCATAACCAAACTGTATATTTATACAGTTAAGCATAAACAAAACGCGAACGCGTGCAACCCCCAATCCCCCTGCGGATCGCGCTTTCCCGCGTAATATAATAATTTTCTGAGCGATTTTTCCTGCAGCTTTTGGCGTTCTTCACGTGTGTTTGCACACATGATATCCACCAAAACTGTGGATAATGCGGCACTCAGACCGTTGGCGTATCGATGGGCAGGATGAGTGAGGGATTGTCATTGCGAACGGCGCCGACGGCGGGCGATACCGGTTGCCAGACGAAATCCTCTGCCTGCAGGCTGTACACGTCAGCCTGCATTTGACCAGAGGGCGGGACTAAGCGGGAGTCGAGCCAGTCGCGCGCGGCCGTCGGTCTCTGCTGCGTACAGCGCCGCAAAGAACAGCGGCAGGCCTTGCCTCAGCAAGAGCCCACGGGAGGAACGGCGGACGGCCTTACAAAATGACGCCAATAAAATTGCGACTGGCAATGGCATCAATGGGACGGCCAGAGACGAAAGTCAGTACGTTATGCCAGGAGCTTGGGATAACCCGACAAACGCTGTACCGCCACATTTCCCCTGATGGTCCACTGCGAGCTGACGGTATAAAGCTGCTCAACCGGGGATAATTTTAGCGGACGGAAAAATCTGGGGTTCCGGCGTAGAACCCCGAATAAGGAATAATCCTTAATTCATTTCAGGATTATTAATTCCATCTAAAATCTCTCGGCAATATTCTTTTTTATAAGCTTCATCATTACTTAATGACTTAACCAAAAAATCAGCATTTTTCCAACCATTATCCCAATGCGTATCGAATCCTGACTGTTCATACTTTAATGTTCTAGTTAATGAGTCTTTTATTTGTTTTTTATATTTATCAATTTTCTCATTGGTTGCCCCGCAAACATCATGTGCAACACGAGCATTTGAGCCAGAAAAACCTATTGCTGAAATTGCCATCGCTTCATTTGATTTGTCGAAATCATTCGCATATGCCACAGCATTAGATAAAGCGAATATGACAAGAGCAGGTATGATTTTTTTGTATGAAATCATCTTTCACCTCTAACTCATTGATTGTTCATGGGGTCAGTTTGGATATCGAAAATTATTGTACATTAAGGCTGCTTTTTAATCAGTCTCAACTTCTTTATAGAAGGCCTGAATGCGACAAACTTGGGAAGTACTGTAGCCTGTCGCGTCTGCTGTTTCTCGGATGCTCAGTTTCTTAATCTGTCGGTAGTGCCTGATCCATCCTGCTCGCTCCATCTCACCGCTGGCGCGCACGAATAAGTGGCATTAGGATGCCGCACCAGCAGTTTGCCGATATCCAGCCGGCTCTCGACATAGTCCTGCGCCGAGGAGGGAAAACCGCAGGCCACGCGATCGGCAAACAGCGGTAACGTCAGGGGCTCACCTGGTGAAAAAGCATACAACCTTGAATTGCTCAGCATAATCATAACCAAACTGTATATTTATACAGTAAAGCATAAACAAAACGCGAACGCGTGCAACCCCCTATCCCCCTGCGGATCGCGCTTTGTCGCGTAATATAATAATTTTCTGAGCGATTTTTTTTTACGCCTGCTAAGTGTTTCACTGCCCCTTGCACACACGTTATCCACCAAAACTGTGGATAACCTGCAGGGCGTGATTCCCTACGCGAGCGGGATCAGAATCCTGTATAATCCCCACACCTGCTAATAAGAATTCATCCTCGTCGGCGCCTCGTCACCGACGGTCACGAGAACGTTATGAACAAGCACCTACTCCTCGCAGAAACCGACGACATCGAACAGGCCTGCCTGTCTCGCCATGCGGTCTGGCAGCGCACCGATCTGGCTCAGGCGCAGCAGGATTGGCTGGCGGAAGAAGTGCCGGTCGCACTGGTGTACAACGGCATTTCCCACGTGGTGATGATGGCGACGCCAAAAGATCTGGCGGCCTTCGCCATCGGTTTTTCGCTGTCCGAAGGCATCATCACCTCTCCCGACGATATCTACGACATCCGTCAACAACCGGCCTGCAACGGCATTGAAGTGCATGTAGAGCTCTCGAGCCGCCGCTTTATGCAGCTGAAAGAGAAGCGCCGCAGCCTGGCCGGCCGCACCGGCTGCGGCGTCTGCGGGGTCGAGCAGCTGCAGGAGGTTGCTCAGCCCATCGCACCGCTGCCCTTCACCCAACGTTTCGATTTGGCCCAACTCGACCGGGCGTTGGCTCAACTGCAGGAAGTGCAAACGGTGGGAAAACTGACCGGCTGCACCCATGCGGCGGCCTGGATCCAGCCGGACGGCGCACTCAGCGGCGGATGTGAAGACGTCGGCCGCCATGTGGCGCTCGACAAACTGCTGGGTTACCGCAGCCAACAGGCCTGGTCGCAAGGGGCGGCGCTGGTCTCGAGCCGCGCAAGCTATGAAATGGTGCAAAAGTCCGCCATGTGCGGCGTCGAGATCCTGTTCGCCGTCTCCGCCGCCACCCGTCTGGCGGTGGAAGTGGCCGAGCGCAGCAACCTGACGCTGGTGGGCTTCAGCAAACCGGGGCGCGCCACCGTCTATACGCACCCGCAACGGCTCTGGCAATCGACAACGGCGGCATAGCGCCGCCGGATAAGAATCGACTATTCTCAATAGCAGGACACCAGGAAGCACCCACGTTATGATAATTCGCCCGCACCAGAACTGGTTTTTTCGCCTGTTCGCCTGGCACGGTTCCGTGCTGTCAAAAATTACCTTTCGCCTGTCGCTGAACGTGCTGATGTCGATAGTGGCGGTGATCAGCTACCAATGGTACGAACAGCTCGGCGTGCATTTGACCATCGCGCCGTTCAGCCTGTTGGGCATCGCCATCGCCATTTTTCTCGGCTTTCGCAATAACGCCGGCTACAGCCGCTTTGTCGAAGCGCGCAACCTGTGGGGCTCGCTGCTGATTACCGAACGCACCCTGCTGCGCCAGATCAAAAGCCTGCTGCCGGACGAACCGGCGGTGCAGCAAAAGGTCGCCAAGCTGCTGATCGCTTTTAGCTGGAGCCTGAAGCATCAGCTGCGCGGCACCGACCCCACCGCCGATCTGTACCACAATCTCACCGGCAACGAGCTGGCCGAGGTGATCGCCAGCCCGATGCCGACCAACCGCATCCTGCTGATGCTGGGCCAGGAAATCGGCAAATTGCGCCGTCAGGGCCTGCTGAGCGACATCACCTTCGGGCTGATCGACGATAAGCTGAGCGAACTGTCTCACACCCTCGGCGGCTGCGAACGGCTCGCCAGCACCCCGGTGCCGTTCGCCTATACCCTGATCCTGCAGCGCACCGTTTACCTGTTCTGCAGCCTGTTGCCTTTTGCCCTGGTGACCGATCTGCATTACATGACACCGTTTGTTTCGGTGTTCATTTCCTATACCTTCTTATCCTGGGACTCACTGGCCGAAGAGCTGGAGGATCCGTTCGGCGTGTCGGCCAACCATCTGCCGTTAAACGCCATTTGCAACACCATCGAGCGCAACCTGCTGGAAATGAACGACCAAAGCCCGCTGCCACCGCCGATGAAACCCGACGAGCACTTTAATTTGATCTGATCTATTTCACCCGAACACACTGGAGCCGAATGCAATGAATGCAAATAACACCCCGCCGCAAGCCGTATTCACGCCGGTCACGCGCCATGCCATTTTCATCGTCGCCACCCTGTCGCCCGTTCCCGCCCATCTGGCGGCGGTGCGCGCCTGGTGCGGCGATATCGCCGCCGTGGTACGTTCGGTCGGCAAACGCGCGCCGGCGGGCAATCTCACCTGCGTCTGCGGCTTCGGCTCCGAGGCCTGGGATACGCTGTTCGGCGCGCCGCGCCCTCGCCAGCTGCATCCGTTCAGCCCGATCGGCAGCGGGGAGCGCGTTGCGGTCGCCACGCCTGGCGACATCCTGCTGCACATCCGCGCCGATGAAATGGATCTGTGTTTTGAACTGGCCTCTCAGTTGACCGCCAAGCTCGGCGACGCCGTGACGGTGATCGAGGAGGTGCACGGCTTCCGTTATTTCGATCAGCGCGCCATGATCGGCTTCGTCGACGGTACGGAGAACCCGGAGGGGCACGAAGCCTTCGACTACACGGTGATCGGCGACGAAGACGCGGCGTTCAGCGGCGGCAGCTATGTGCTGGTGCAGAAATACCTGCACGATATGCAGGGCTGGAATTCGCTCAGCGTGGAAACGCAGGAGAAGATCATCGGCCGCCATAAACAGTCCAACATCGAGCTGGATGAAGCGGTCAAACCGTCGTCGTCGCACAGTTCGTTGACCACCATCACCGACGAGCAAGGCAACGAGGTGAAAATTCTGCGCGACAACATGCCGTTCGGCCGCCCCGGCCTGCGCGAGTTCGGCACCTACTTTATCGGCTATGCGCGCTCCCCGCAGCCGATCGAGCAGATGCTGGAAAACATGTTTATCGGCCGCCCGGCCGGCAACTACGATCGGCTGCTCGATTTTAGCCACGCGGTGACCGGCACCCTGTTCTTCGTGCCTTCTGCCCCGCTGCTGGAAGCGCTGGCCGATCGCAGCGGCGCCGAACTGCACTGATTGGATGAAATGCGGGGCCGCAGCGATTAGCCGTTGGTTATCCTGTGGCCCTGCGCATCAATCACCGGCTCCCCGTCCTCTTTGCTGAAGGCGCCGCGCTGCGGATCCGGCAGAATCTCCAACACCACCTCCGACGGACGGCACAAACGCGTGCCGAGCGGGGTCACCACAATGGGGCGGTTGATCAGGATCGGCTGTTGCAGCATGAAATCGATCAGTTGATCATCGCGCCAGCCGGCTTCGTCCAGCTTCAGCTCGGCGTAAGGCTCGACGTTTTTGCGCAGCAACGCGCGCGGCGTCATGCCCATTTCGTCCAGCAACGCAATCAATCGTTCGCGGCTTGGCGGCGTTTCCAGATACAAAACCACCTCTGGCTCAACGCCGCTGTTGCGGATCAACGCCAACGTATTGCGCGACGTGCCGCAGGCCGGGTTATGGTAAATCTTGATGTCGCTCATGACGGTTTCTCCGGTCAGGGCAAAACGGACAACCGCAATGCCAGCGCGGCCAGGGTGACAAACAAAATCGGTAACGTCATCACCAGCCCCACGCGGAAATAATAGCCCCAGGTAATGACGATGTTCTTTTGTGCCAACACATGCAGCCACAGTAACGTCGCCAGGCTGCCAATCGGGGTAATTTTGGGGCCGAGATCGCTGCCGATAACGTTAGCGTAAATCATCGCCTGTTTGATGACGCCTTCCGCACTGCTGCCGTCGATAGACAACGCCCCCACCAATACCGTCGGCATGTTATTCATGATGGAAGAGAGAAATGCGCTCAGGAAACCGGTGCCAAACGTCGCCGCCCACAGCCCCTGCCGTGCCAACGCGTCCAGCACACCGGAAAGCCAATCGGTCAAACCGGCGTTGCGCAACCCGTAGATCACCAGATACATGCCCAGTGAGAAAATGACGATCTGCCAGGGCGCCCCGCGCAACACTTTACCGGTATCGATCGCTCGCCCGCGTTTCGCCACCGCCAGCAAAACCAGGGCGCCGCAAGCGGCGACCAAACTGACGGGCACGCCGAGCGGCTCCAGGGCGAAAAAACCCATCAACAACAGCGCCAATACGGCCCAGCCGGTCCGAAACGTCGTGCGATCGCGAATCGCTTCCCGTGGCACCGGTAAACGCGTCAATGCGTAGCGCTGCGGAATATCCTTGCGGAAGAACAGATGCAACATCACCAGCGTCGCCGCGACGGCGGCAAGGTTGACCGGCACCATCACCGCCGCATACTCCGTAAAGCCCAGCCGGAAGAAATCCGCTGAAACGATATTTACCAGGTTGGACACCACCAGCGGCAGGCTGGCAGTATCGGCGATAAAGCCCGCCGCCATGACGAAAGCCAGCACGGCAGCAGGACGAAAACCGAGCGCCGACAGCATGGCGATCACGATCGGCGTCAGAATCAACGCGGCGCCGTCGTTCGCGAACAACGCTGCCACTACAGCCCCTAGCAGCAACATGTAGGTAAACAGCCATCGACCTTTGCCGTTGCCCCAACGTGCGACATGCAAGGCGGTCCAGGTGAAGAAGCCGCTTTCATCCAGCAGCAGGCTAATGATGATGACGGCGATGAAGGTCGCGGTCGCATTCCAGACTATCTGCCACACCACGGGAATATCACCGACGTGCACCACGCCGCTCACTAATGCCAATCCCGCCCCGATCGACGCACTCCAACCGATGCCCAGCCCTTTCGGTTGCCAAATCACCAAAATCAACGTCAGAATAAAGATTGTCCCTGCCACTATCATCGTCGCCTCGCTGCTTCTTCAAGTTTACATATATGTTTTTCCGGATATGTTAAGGCAAATTTTTTATCGTTACGGGCAACCTTTCGCCGCGCGTTGCGCCAATTCCATCATCTGTTCTGATCGGCACTGATAAGCCTGCTCAATAATAGCCGCCGCCCAGGCCGGCATATGCGGCGACAGGCGATAATGTATCCACTTGCCATCGCGCCGATCGAGCAACAGCCCGCTTTCACGCAGCATCGCCAGATGTCTTGATATTTTTGGCTGCGGCAGCGCCAGTGCGCCCGACAGCTCGCACACGCACAGCTCGCCGGCGTGGCGCAGCACCAGCACCAGCGTCAGACGCGTCTCACCCGACAAGTTTTTAAACAGCTTCAGCGGCGTCAATGACGTCATGTCGCACTCCCGTTAACCTTTATCTGCTCGACAAATCGCTCGTGAAAATATCACCTTCATATTCGAAAAAGCAAATATAAAACGCAAGGCGTTATCCCCAGCCCAACAACTTATACTTATCTTACGCTGTTTTTATGGGAAGGAGGCGCCATGCCGCTCACATTCAAACCGTCGGAAAGACTCTCCATCGGCACCGAAATAGAGCTGCAGCTGGTCGATGACGAGCACTACGATCTTACGGATCGGGCTGACCGGGTGGTCAGCGCGGTCGGCGACCGCCGACGCGTCAAACATGAGCTCACCAAGTCGATGGTGGAACTGAACAGCTCGGTGCACCGCGATCTCGATGCGCTGCACGCCGAGCTGCGCGCCCTGACCGATACCGTCCGGCGCAGCGCACGGAGCCTGGGCTGTGACGTCTGCGGCGGCGGCCGCCACCTGAGCAACGACTGGCGCAAGCAGGTCATCAGCGACAACGCGCGCTACAGGCAGCTGGCCAGCCGTTTTGGCTATCTCTCCAAGCTGGCCTGCGTATTCGGCCAACACATCCACCTCGGCGTCAACGACGGAGACGAGGCGATGTACCTGTGCCATGCGCTGACGCCCTATTTTCCGCAGCTGATCGCGCTCAGCGCTTCGTCACCGCTGTACCAGGGCGTCGATACGCGCTTTGCCAGCTCCCGTTTCAGCGCACAGAATTCTTTCCCCAATTACGGCTGCCTGGAACACATCTACAGCTGGCGCGAATTCAACGCCTACTATGACCGGCTGCATGCCGCCGGCGTCATCGACAGCGTCAAGGATATTTACTGGGATGCGCGGCCGAAACCGGAGCTGGGCACGGTAGAGATCCGCATCTGCGATACGCCGCTGCGCCTCGCGCACGCCACGCTGCTGGTCGGTTACTGCCGTCTGCTGGCCGATTTTCTGTTGCAACACCGCACACCGATCGCGCCGGAGTACGATGCCTTCACCAACTACAACAAGATCAACGCCTATCGCAGCGGTTTCGCCGCCGAATATGTCGATCCCGCCACGCTGCGCCGCTGCAGCCTGACCGCACATATCCTGCACACCCTCGACTCGCTGAGCGGCTTCGCCGAGCGGCAGGAGGATCGGGCCGTGCTGCAGGCGGTCGAGCGCCATGTGCGCCGGGGCATCAGCGATGCGGAGCATATCCGCCAGATGTTGCACAACGGCCTGCCGCAAACCCAGGTCATCAAACGCCTGTGCGATGAGCTGTTGCAACCGGCAAGTTAAGTTTCGGCTATCGATTCCATACGCCAAAGCGGCTGTTCATTATGTGCTCTTTCGCTACAATCGTGAGCACTGACATTCACCGTATCGAGGACACTATGTACAATTTCTCCCGCTATCAGGCAAAAGAACTGGCGCTGGCTTACATGAGCGGCAAAAAGCACGATCTGTCGCCGCAGGAGTTTTTGCAGCAGTTGAAAAGCAGCGAAAGATCGTTTGAGCACCTGCTGAAACACGGCAGTGAAATGCCGCGTGACGTGCTGGTCAAAAGCTTCTGAACGGCCGGTCGCCGGCCTCTTTCCGTCTACGCCGCCGGTGGCGGGCCTGACAGGTCCGCGCATTCCCGGCCGTCTCTCTCCCTTTCTCTTCGCCCCCGACGTTTCGCCTCCACCGACCAAAACCCAGAAAATTCGCCTTTAGAGACGAATTATTGACATATTCGTATTCAGGTGCGAATTTATAGTCATCCTCCATCCACAACGGATCACGCCATGCCGACGCCAATCAGCGTAATCAGCGGCGATCTGGTCGATTCTCGCCGGTCAGACACCGTCAACTACCTCAACGGGCTGCACAGCCTGCTCGATCGGCTGCAGCGCGACGGGCGGCTGCGCCAGGTGGAAATCTTTCGCGGCGATGCCTTCCAGGCGCAGGCCGCGCCGGAGGACGGGCTGTTGCTGGCGGTGTATATTCGCACTGCGCTACGGGCGATGGGCGCCGCGCACTGGGATGCGCGCATCGCCGTCGGGCTGGGTAGCCAACGGCCCGACGCCGCCGGTTACGGCAGCGCCTTTATCAACTCCGGCAGCGCGCTGGACGCCATGACGAAAAATTGCCGCCTGGCTCTGAAAACCGACAACGATCGGACAAACGCCATTGTCAGCGATCTGCTGCCGATGTTAGATCATGTCATTGGCCGCTTGTCGCAGACCGAAGCGCGCATCGTCCAGGCGAGAATGTTCGCCGACAGCGGCGCGGCCGTAGCCGAGCAGCTGCAAAAAGCCGCTTCCACGGTCTCCGCCACGCTCAAACGCGCAGCCTATGAGGAGATCATGCGGTTTATTCACGCCATTAACAGGATCGTCTGACTATGGATCTGACCTATGCGCCTTTACTGGCCTGGCTGTTGATCGTCCATCTGCTGGCGGATTTTCCACTGCAGCCGCTGAGTTGGGTGGAAGATAAAATCCAACATCGCGCGCGTTCGCGTTTTCTGCTGTTGCACGCGTTGCTGCATGGGGTGCTGGCCGCCTGGGTGGTGGCCGGTTTCGGCCTGCTGCACGGCGGACTGTCTTCACTGCAGGTGCTGGTCAGCCTGCTGGTTATCGCCGTCAGCCACTACCTGATCGATTTGCTGAAAGTCACCGCCATGATCCGCCTGAGCCCGGCCCGCAGCTTTCTGCTCGATCAGGGATTGCATCTGGCGGTGATCGCCTTGCTGTGGCTGGGGCTGACGCCGAATGCCGGTGAACTGCTCGCGGCGTTGGGACGGCAACTGGGGAGTTGGCAAACCGGCCTGGTGCTGGTGGCCTACAGCCTGATTTATCTGCCGATGAGCCTGCTGATTGGGCAACTGCTGGCGCGCTGGACGCCGCAAATGCCGCCTTCGGCCAAGGCCGACAACGATTCGCTGCTGCGCGCGGGCAAACAGATTGGCTATCTGGAAAGAACGCTGATCCTGACCTTTGTGCTGCTGGGGCAAATTCCGGCGATCGGTTTTTTGCTGGCGGCCAAATCTATCTTCCGTTTCGGCGATCTGCGCCAAAGTGACGATAAGATGCGTACCGAGTATGTGCTGCTCGGCACGCTGTTTTCCTTCACGCTGACCATCATGCTCGGCCTGCTGGTCAACAAACTGCTGTAGCGGTGCGGGGGCGAAGAATTTCGCCCCCGAAGTGAACGCCGAGGCGGCTTAGAGCCACTCGCCGAAGCGGCGGATATAGAAACGCTTCATCAACTGTGCGACCACGCAGTAGCTGACCAGCGTAGCGGCCAACCACGGGAAGTATTCCCACGGCAGCGGCTGCAAGCCAACCAGGGCGCCGAGCGGCGAGAACGGAATGTAGATGCCGAGCGCCATCACCAACCCGGTGGTCAGCAAGACCGGCAGCGCCGCCGTGCTCTGAATGAACGGGATCTTCTGGGTGCGCAACATATGCACCACCAGCGTTTGCGACAGCAGCCCCTCAATGAACCAGCCGGACTGGAACAGCGCCTGGTGTTCCACGCTGTTGGCGGCGAACACGTACCACATCAGCGCATACGTCGTGATATCGAAGATTGACGAGGTCGGCCCAATCCACAGCATAAAGCGCCCGATGTTTTTGGAGTCCCACTTGCGCGGTTTGCGCAGAAACTCTTTGTCCATCTTGTCCCACGGCAGCGACAGCTGAGAAATGTCGTACATCAGGTTCTGAATCAACAGGTGGATCGCCAGCATCGGCAGGAACGGGATGAAGGCGCTGGCCACCAGCACCGAGAACACGTTGCCGAAGTTGGAGCTGGCGGTCATGTTCAGGTACTTGATGATATTGCCGAAGGTCTCGCGCCCTTTGATTACCCCCTCTTCCAGCACCATCAGGTTCTTTTCCAACAGGATGATGTCCGCCGACTCCTTGGCGATATCGGTACCGGTGTCGACCGAGATGCCGACGTCGGCGTCGCGCAGCGCCGGCGCATCGTTGATGCCGTCGCCGAGGAAGCCGACGGTATGGCCGTTGGCCTGCAGCATTTTCAGCACCCGCGATTTTTGCAACGGCGTCAGCTTGGTGAAGACCGTGCGCTGTTCCACTTCGCGCGCCAGCTCTTCGTCATCCATCTGTTCAATCTGCAGCCCGGAGAGCGGTTCACCCGGCTCCAGACCAACGTCGCGACAAATCTTACAGGTGATCACCGGGTTATCGCCGGTCAACACCTTCACCGTCACACCGTTTTCCTGCAGCGCGGCGATCGCCTGCTGTGCGCTCTCCTTCGGCGGGTCGAGGAAGGTCAGCAGCCCTTGCACCACCATGTCGCGCTCGTCGGCCACGCTCAGCGGTTCGGCCGGGCGTTGCGCGTCCAGCTCGCGCGTCGCCAGCACCAGCACGCGGAAACCGTCTTCGTTATATTCGCGGGCCAGCGCCTGCAGCGCCGCACGGCGCGCGTCGTCCAGCACCAGCGTCTGATCGCCTTCGCGCACGTGGGTGGCGATCTCCAGCATCTCCTCCACCGCGCCCTTACAGATCAGCTGCTGGCGACCATTCTCATCCGCCACCACGATCGACAAACGGCGGCGCACGAAATCGAACGGCAGCTCATCCACCTTGCTGAAACGCCCCAGGGCTTCAATCCCCGGTTTGCCGCGGCCAAAGCGGATCACCGCCTGATCCATCAGGTTCTTCATGCCGCTCTGATGGAAGCTGTTCAACCAGGCCAGGTGCAGCACCTCGTTATCTCTGGCGCCGTTGACGTCGATGTGGTGCTCGAGAATGATGCGGTCCTGGGTCAGCGTGCCGGTCTTGTCGGTGCAAAGCACGTCCATGGCGCCAAAGTTCTGAATGGCGTTCAGACGCTTCACCACCACCTTGCGACGCGACATGGCGATCGCCCCTTTCGCCAGGTTGGAGCTGACGATCATCGGCAGCATTTCCGGCGTCAGGCCGACCGCCACCGCCAGCGCGAACAGCGCCGCTTCGCTCCAGTCGCCTTTGGTGAAGCCGTTGATCAGCAACACCACCGGCACCATCACCAGCATGAAGCGAATCAACAGCCAGCTGACGCTGTTCACCCCGCGATCGAACGCAGTCTGCGCCCGTGTCCCGACGATCGATTTGGCCAACGAGCCGAAGTAGGTGCGCCCGCCGGTCGCCACCACCACCGCCGTAGCGGTACCGCTGGCGACGTTGGTGCCCATCAGACAGATGTTGGAGAGCTCAAGCAGCGCGTTCTCGCTGGACACTTCCCCTTCGCTCGACTTCTGCGCCACGTTGCCCATCGCATCGTATTTCTCGATAGGGATCGCCTCGCCGGTCAAAATCGCCTGGCTGATGAACAGATCGCGCGAGGCGATAAGACGCACGTCGGCCGGCACCATGTCACCGGCGGAGAGCTGGATGATATCCCCCGGCACCAGTTCGCGGATCGGCACTTCCAGCGTCAGCGGATGCGCGCTGTAGCTGCTGCGGCGCAGCACCGTGGCGGTAGTGCGCACCATCGATTTCAGCGCTTCCGCCGCTTTGTTGGTGCGGTATTCCTGCCAGAAACGCAGCAGCCCGCTCAGCGTGACCATGGTCAGGATGATAATGACGCCGGTGAGTTCAGTTTCTTCACCGCTCTGGAGCGGCAGCCAATAATCGGTAAAGAAACTGATCGCAGCCAGCACCATCAGCACGAAGATAAACGGGTTGTTGAAGGCCTTGATCAGCTGGATCAAGGCATGCGGCGCCTTGTCATGGGCGACCTGGTTGGCGCCGAACTGCTCCAGCCGCTCATCGGCGTCGTCCTGGGTCAAGCCGTTGCGGTTGCACTTCAGGTTCGCCAGCGTTTGAGCGATGCTGTTGGTGGCCTCTTGCGCAATGGCGTAGGTCACCGCGTCTTTATCACGGCGACGCGTTCTTTCATTAATCTGAGTCATAACGCTATTCTCTTATTTTAGTTCTGCGCACAGCGAAGCCCCGCCCGATAAACAGGTGACTATGCGCAGCTTGGAATTTTTTATTAGCGTGACTAAATGGCGGAATTACCCTGTCAGCCACGCTGGGATCATTTTCCTTCCGGGGTCATCGTCCATAACGCCTCCTTAATGTTCAGCGTTATTCAAGGCGTGCATGAATAAACCTGAACATATAATCAAGTTAATCAATATTTATATCATTAATCAGACCGGTAATTCGGACGCGACGCGCCAGCGAACGGCACTCACGCTTTTTTCCAGACTGACGCGGCAGACAATACCTTCGATTTCTTTTTGCGCGGCCGGCGTAGCGGTAATTTCCGCGCACACTTCCAATTGCCCCGGGCTCGAAATATCGGCGCTGCGCAAGGATTGCAGCCGCAAGGCGACGCCGTTCAGCGCCTGCAGGATCAGGGTGCGCACCAGAATTTCGTCCTGCTCGCCGCAGGTCACCTGAATGCGATAGCACAGTTCCAGATCGGTCGCCTGCTGATGCGGCTGCAGATTGATGCGCTGCGCGGCTTCGCGCAGCAGGATATTGGCGCACAGGATCACCAGCGTAGCGACCACCGCATCCCAATGCTGGCCCAGGCCGCACAGTACGCCGATCCCCGCCGAACACCACAGCGTGGCGGCGGTATTGAGGCCGCGAATATTAAGCCCTTCACGCATGATCACGCCGGCGCCGAGGAAGCCGATACCGGATACGATCTGCGCCGCCACGCGGCCGGCGCTGGCCGGATCGGTGGACATGGAGCTGAGAATAAAGACCGCCGCGCCGGTCGCCACCAGCGCATTGGTGCGCAGGCCGGCCATGCGTTGGCGCCACTGGCGTTCGGCGCCAATGACCGCGCCCAGGCACATCGCCAGCAATAAATTCAAAACGAAAGGAGTCATAGCCATGACTGTCCCCTTAATTAACCGCAGGAGATAAAATCATGTGCTGTTTAGCACACGCGAAATCGCGCTGAAAATAAATCAGCGAATCAGCGTGCTGTGCCTGGAGGGAAAAGGCTGTGGCTGCAGAATACCATAATAACGTCCAACTCAATTCACCTGAAACCGTCAGGCATCAGGAAACGTTTCTTATTCGGGTATGCACAGCTCAGAAATAACTGGAGAGGGGTGCTGCCCGCCGATAACGGCAAGCAACAAATCAGAAGAGAATTGGTCAGCTTGCCTTATTTGTTTTATTACAACTACAACTGTCCAATTGGGTTTCTCCACTGAAATTTTGGCTGAGTATAGTGACGTCGGGTAATGAAGTAAAGGCTAATTTATTAAACGAAAAATAAACTGGAATACGGCGTTTATATTTCGATGTCACAAATAGAAGATGGCGACATTGGGCGACAGTGCGCTTATCGGTAAACTGCCCTCTTTCATCTTCCAAGGACGCCCCTGATGAAACAACGGTTTTCCCCGCTCGCGCTGGCGCTGCTCATCAGTTTTCCCGCCGATGCCTTACTGCTGCAGCAAGGCGACGTGCAATTTGAACTCGACCCTGCCACGCTGCATATCGCCGCAGGCCCGGTGCCGATCAATCTGGCGCAGCCTGCGCAGCAGGTAACGGATCTTACCGCAACGCCACGACGCGCCAGCTGGCGATGGCCGCAACGCGCAATCAACGTCAGCGCCCGTCTGGAAGGCGGCGATCTGCGCCTGAGCTTCAGCAGCGATCGGCCGCAAACCCTGAACTGGTATCATATGCCGCAGGGGGAAACGCTGCTGTTGCCGATCGGCGAAGGCAGCCGCATCCCGCTGGACAACGCGGTCTGGCGTCATTACCTGACGACGGAAATGACGCCGCTGGATACCAACTGGGATCTGAAACTGCCGCTGTGGAGCCTGCAACACCAGGGTAAGGTCTACAGCTGGCTGATGTTGACGCCGTTCAGTAACCAGATAGCCTTCGCCACCGCGCAGGAAAAGCTGGCGATGCGCGCCAGCCACCAATTCAATCGCTTCAATCAACAACAGGCATTCGAGGTGCTGCTGCACGTCGGCAACGCCCCGCTGTCCGGCGCCCGCCGTTACCGCGACTATCTGCAACAAAACGGCCGGTTCAGCAGCCTGCGCGAGAAGATCAAGCAGGCGCCCGAAGGCGAAAAGCTGATCGGCGCTACCCATATCTATCTGTGGGGCGACCAATTGCTGGCGGCGGAAGATGTCAAGGATTGGCCGGGATTACTGCACTACTTCGCCTCTCCCGCCGCCGAAGCGCTGCGGCAGAAGATGGACGCCGAGAGCAGAAGCTTGCTGCTGCGGCTGGCGGGAAAAACGCCGGAGGGCTGGCAACAACAGCCCCTGATCGACGGCATCAACCGGGCGTTGACGGCGCAGTTCGCGCTTGGCGCGACGCCGGATGACGCCAACTTTCTGCAGGCGCAACAGCGCCAGGCCGCCGCAGTGCGGGCGCTGGCGCAACGGGAGCTGGGACGCTGGTTAACCCCAGCGGACGGTTGGGGGCAAGGGTTGGCCAAACCGTTGATCGACGCGCTGCGCCAGGCCGGTTTGCCGCGCCTGTGGTTGGGCACCGATAACTGGACCGCCGCCTTCCTGCACCCGCAAGCGGTAGCCGCCGCCAAAGCGGCCGGTTATCTGATCGCCAGCTACGACTCCTACGATACCGCCATCGCGCGCGGCGTCAACGACAGCTGGCTCACCGCGCAGTTGCCGACGACGCTGCGGGAATCCTGCGCCATCGTGCGTGCAGACGGCAGCAGGAAACCCGGCTTCGGTAAACAGGGTTATTACCTCAATCCAGGCTGTGTCCTGCCCTATTCTCAACAGCGCATGCGCGAACTGGTGCAATTGGCCGGGTTGAACAGCCTGTTTCTCGATGTGGACGGCACCGGCATGGTGTCCGACGACTATCAGCCCGACCACCCAACCGGCGCGGCGCAGATGGCCGAAGCCCGCAACGCCCGGCTCGCCTGGTTCAGCGCCACCCTTAAGTTGCCGCTGGGCTCAGAGGATGGCAACGCAGTGACCGCGCGCAGCCTGATGTTCGCCCACGGCATGGAAACCTGGGGATTCGGCTGGGGAGATAAACAGATGAATCAGGATAAATCCTCGCCCTATTATCTCGGCGCTTGGTGGCCCAACGCCCAACCGGCGTTTTTCTTCCGCCCCGCCAAAGTGAAACAGCCCTACCGTACCGTCGAATTCGATCCGCGTTACCGCCTGCCGCTGTATCAGGCCGTTTTCCACGATGCTATCGTCAGCAGCCACCACTGGAATTACGACAATCTGAAGTTCAGCGACGTTCAGACCACCCGCAGCCTGCTCAGCCAGCTGTACAACACCGCGCCGATGTTCCACCTGAGCCGCACCACTCTGGCGGCGCGCTTACCGGCGATAAAACGCGCCGATGCCGCCTTCCGGCCGCTGCATCAAGCCTTGTGGGATAAAGCGTTAACCGACTTCCGCTGGCTCGATCGGGACGGCTGGGTGCAACAGACGACGTTCAGCGACGGATCGACCCTGACCGCCAATTTCAGCGCGCAACCTTTCGGCGGCGTGGCGCCCCACAGCGTACGCGCCAAACTGGCCGACGGCCGCACTCTCGACGTCGCACCTTAGCAAGGCCGCCGACAGTGGGCTACGCTAGGCTATATTTCCGTTTACCCACAAGGAGCGGCCGATGACTCCCCTGATCCACACTCTGCTCGACGAGATTTGGCAAAGCCTCGGGCAATGCCCTGCCCCCGCCGATCGCCTCACCGTAAGCGGCACCGGCGCATTGCCTTCGGCTTTTCCCGTGACCGAATTGGCCACCGCCGCCTGGAGCGCCGCAGGTTTAGCCTGCGCCGAGCTGCTGCGGCGCGAGGGCGCCGCCGCGCAGCAGGTTTGGGTCGATCAACGCCTGGCCTCGCTTTGGTTCGGCTGGACGCTACGCCCGCTGGGTTGGACGCTGCCCGCCGCCTGGGACGCGCTGGCCGGCGACTACGCCACGGCGGACGGCTGGATACGCCTGCATACCAATGCGCCACACCATCGGCGAGCGGTGGAACAGGTGCTGGGCCCGGCATCGAAGAAAGGCGCGCTGGCGGAACGTGTGATGGCCTGGAAAAAAAGCGAGCTGGAGGAAGCGGTGATCGCGGCCGGCGGCTGCGCAGCCCAAATGCGTTCGGCGGCCGCGTGGCGACAACATATTCAGGGTAAAAGCGTGGCGCTCGAACCGCTGATCCACACCGCATTGCAGCCGGAAGCGCCATCGCCCGGCTGGACGCTACCCGTCGCCCGGCCGCTGCACGGCGTGCGGGTGCTGGACCTGACGCGCATTCTTGCCGGGCCGATCGCCACGCGTTTTCTCGCCGGCTTGGGCGCCGACGTGCTGCGTATCGACCCTTACGGGTGGGATGAGCCCGGGGTCGAACACGAAGTGATGTTGGGCAAGCGCAGCGCGCGCCTCAATCTGACCAATGCGCGCGATCGCCATACGTTTGAGCACCTGCTGAGAAACGCCGACGTGATCGTGCACGGCTACCGCGCCGGCGCGCTGGAGAAACTGGGCTATGGCGCGGAGGAAAGGCACGCGCTGGCGCCGGGCCTGATCGACGTCTGCCTGAATGCCTACGGCTGGAGCGGGCCGTGGCGCACCCGGCGCGGTTTCGACAGTCTGGTGCAGATGAGCTGCGGGCTGGCGGAGGCGGGCATGGTTTGGCGCAGCGCCAGTTTGCCGGTGCCGCTGCCGGTACAGGCGCTGGATCACGCCACCGGCTATTTGATGGCGGCGGCGGTGCTGACCGGTATGACGCAGCGCCTGTACCGCGGCACCGGCTATCGCGCGCGCTTGTCGCTGGCGCGGACGGCGCAGCTGCTGCTGGCGCATCCCTACCCGACGCATTATCGGCCGGAACCGCTGACACCGGCCGGAAGCGCCGACGAGAACCCTGAAACGGAACTGACTCACTGGGGGGCCGCGCAACGCCTGCGCGCGCCGTTGAGTCTGCAGGGCACGGCGCTGCAATGGGCGCTGCCGGCGACCACGCTCGGCACCTCGCAACCGGAATGGCTACGCCGCTAAATCGCCGCCAACTGCTGCTGAAGCCACTGCAGCAAGCGGGTGACCGCCGGCGTCAACCCGGCGGTCTGCGGCCATGCCAGATAAACGTCGTCATCGCTCAGGCGACAGGGCGCGGCCAAGGCCACCAGCCTCCCCGCGTCGAGAGCATCCTGCACCAGCAGCTTTTTCGCCAACGCGATGCCAAACCCTTGCTCCGCCGCGCGAATCAATAATCCGGCATCGTTGAACAACGCCTGTTGCCGCCCGCATAACGGGCGCCCCTGCGCGTTGAACCAGTCGCGCCAGGGACTGACGTCGTGCTCGAGCAACGGAATATCGCCACCGTTCTCGAAAGCCGCCCCCCATTCTCGCGCCATATCCGGCGAAGCGACAGGCAACACGTCCCCCGAGGCGATGCGCTGCGCCTGCAGCCCCGCCCATTGACCGCTGCCGATGCGGATCGCCGCATCGAACCCCCGCTGCGACAGATCCTGCAGCGCCAGCGACGCATCGATATCCAGCGCAATATCGGCACAGGCCTCATGAAAAGCCGACAGACGCGGCAGCAGCCAGTAATGGGCAAAAGACGGCAACACGCTGATGCGGAGCGTCTGGCTTGCCGCCGCTCGCCGGGCGCGGGCGACGCCCTGCTGCAGCGCCTGCAGCGCCGGCTCTACCGCCGCCAGCAACTCTCGCCCGGCGGCATTCAGGCGCACACCGCGCCCGCGCCGTTCAAACAGCGGAGAGCCGACCGCCTGCTCCAACAGCTGAATTTGCTGGCTGACCGCGCCGTGCGTCAAATGCACCTGTTGCGCCGCAGCGCGCAAATTTTCCAACCTGGCGGCGATCGCAAAGGTCGGCAAGACATGCAAGGGAATGCGTTCACTCATCATTGGTTAACCAGGCTATCCAAAAAGGTTATTTTTCATCGATTTTGACCGGCAGGCAAATGTTCTATGTTTACCCCATCATCCCTGACGCTTTCGGAGCCGCCATGCACCCACGTTTACAACAGGACCTCGCACAGTTTCCGCAGATCCTCGATCACACCCGCCAACTGGCGGAAGATTTCCTGGCTGGGCTGCAGCAACGCTCGGTCTGCCCACCGCTCGAGCATCAGCAGCTGCAACCGGGCGACGATCGGCTCGACGAAAACGGCGAAGGCGCCCTGGCGGCGCTGGAGCGCTTTTGGCAACGTTATCAGGCCGGCATTTCCGCCAGCGCCGGCCCGCGTTATTTCGGCTTCGTCACCGGCGGCGGCACCCCGGCGGCGGTCGCAGCGGACTGGCTGGTTAGCGTGACAGACCAAAATAGCCTGCTCAGCCATGATACCATCGCAGCCACGATCGAGCTGGCGGCCGTGACGCAATTGAAATCCCTGCTGGGCCTGCCAGAAACGTTCAGCGGCAGCCTGGTCAGCGGCGCGACCATGGCCAATTTCACCGGGCTGGCCATTGGTCGGCAGTGGCTGGGGCAACAGCGCGGCGTGGATATCGCCCAACAAGGCCTGGCGGCGTTGGGCCCGATCCGGGTTCTTGGAGCCAATCCGCATTCCAGCAGCGTGAAGGCGCTCAGCATGCTCGGTATCGGCCGCGAGGCATTGACGATCGTCGCCAGCCTGCCGGAGTCTGAAGCCATGGATATGGCGGCGCTGGAGCGGCAGCTGGCCGCTAGCGCAGGCCAGCCAACGTTGGTACTGGCCAGTGCCGGCACGGTCAATACCGTCGCTTTCGACGATCTGCCGCAACTGCTGGCGCTGCGAGAGCGTTATCCATTTTGGCTGCATGTCGATGCGGCATTCGGCGGCGTGGCGGCCTGCTCGCCGCTCTACGCCCCAAGGCTCGAGGGCTGGCAGCATGCCGATTCCATCACCGTCGATGCGCACAAATGGCTGAACGTGCCTTATGACAGCGCGATCCAATTTACCCGCCATCTGGATCTGCAGATGCAGGTATTTCAGAACCATTCGGCCTACCTGGAAGCACCGACGCTGCGGCCAGACAACTATCTGCATCTGACGCCGGAAAATTCGCGCCGCTTCCGCGCCCTGCCGCTTTGGCTGACGCTGAAAGCCTATGGCCGCAGCGGCATACGAGATATCGTCGAGCGCAATGTCGAACTGGCGCAGGCGCTGGGAGCGGCGTTAGCGGCCGAGGACGGTTTCCATCTGTTGGCGCCCGTGAATATGAACGTGGTGTGCTTTGCCCTCAGTCATCCACAGGGCGACAGCGAAGCGGCGCGCGATCGCTTTCTCGAACGCCTTAGCCGGCATGGGGTGGCGCGTTGCACCCCTACGCGTTATAACGGCCAGCCGGGGATCCGCGCCGCGCTGGTCAACTGGATGACGGAGGAACAGGACATTCGCCTGACGCTGGACTCGCTGCGCCATTGCCTGACGGAGACGGCCTAAACGCCTGGCGCGTCACCCGGGCTGGAAGGCCTGCAAACGCCGTTCTTGCCGCCCGTCGTCGCCGATGTTATCCGGCGACAGCCAGGCGGCAAACGCCGAGCGCAGCGCCGGCCATTCTCCATCGATGATCGACAGCCAGTCGGTGTCGCGCGTGCGTCCTTTGACGACGACCGCCTGACGGAACGTGCCCTCATAGCGAAAGCCAAAACGCTCGGCGGCCTGACGCGAAGGCAGATTGAGGCTATCGCATTTCCATTCGCAGCGCCGGTAACCCAGATCGTCAAACAAATGGCGCAGCATCAGGAAAATGGCCTCGCTGCCGAGCGCACTGCGCTTCATCAGCGGGGACCAGTTGATGGTGCCCAGTTCAGCCGCACCGTTGGCGGGATCGATGCGCAAAAAAGCGCAGGTTCCTACCGCGCGCCCGTTCGCCTGATCGATCACCACCATCGTGCGCCTGTCGGCGCTGGACGCCAGGGCCTGCAGGTAATGCTGAAAATCCTCGCGCGTCTGCGGCCGCGCCCAAAACAGATAGGTCCAGTCGCGGTCGTCCTAGGCGGTTTGATAAGCCTGATAAAGCTCGTCGCCCCAACGTGCGAGGTTCAGCGGTTCCAGGCGGCAAAACCGCCCTGACAGTAACGCTTGCCCGGGCATGCCTGCCGGCTGCCAATGAGGGAGGGCATCGCCTATCGGCTGCCCATATTGATTTTGTCTCACCGCGACTTCCTGTTTTTGAAAGGTGCAAGAGCAAATTAAAACCGGCACGGGTCAGAAACAACTCCGACCTGCCGCCGCCCCTGCCGACCGGCTGGCAAGACGATAGTTTAGAAAAATCACTCAATCACCGATAAACATTCACACAAATGATTTCATATGAAATAAATATCCACATAACCTATTGTAAAATGGTGATTTATGGCAACAATTAAGCTACACATTCCAGCAATAATGTTAACTTTTGTTTGTTGTTATGATAAAAACAGAAGCGCTTATCATTAGCGAAAGGTGCCAAGACAATCATAACGCAATGATTTTTATGATTAAAAATAGAAGAACCCAGGAGCGAGTGCTTTTTGAGCACTTAAAAAGCACGCTAAAAGACTTCAAAAAAAAGACACATGAATTTTTTTTAAGACTTTTCCTAGCAAACTAAAATTTTGTTTCGTGACATGATGAACAGATTATCAGCAGACAATGCCGGCAGGCGCGGGCGCCAAGCGCGAATCAGGCCCATCATGCCGACGCCGGGCGAGTAGCGGATCGCTCTGACTTAAGCCAAACTTATAGATTCATGCGATTAATAAGTTTAGTATGAAAATATCATTGAGTGCCGTCGTGTTTATTGATAGAACACTCGCTACACTGAATTATTGTTCCATTTTGCCTTTCGGCTTTTTAGGCTTTTTCTCATATTACCGCAGTAAAACGGATTTAAGTGGGGGTGCGATATGCCAACGATTATCATGGATTCATGTAGCTATACCAGATTGGGGTTAACCGACTATCTGACTTCGCATGGCGTGAAGAAGCGCCATATTAATGCCATCGAGGACATTGACAGCCTGCATGAAAAATGCAGTAAGTTGAATCCTAGCCTGGTGTTTATTAACGAGGACTGCTTCATCCATGAAGCAAACGCCACGGAGCGAATAAAACGGGTGATTTCACTGCACCCGGATACGTTATTCTTCATCTTCATGGCTATTACCAATGTACATTTCGACGATTATTTATATGTTCGCAAGAACGTCATCATATCGTCAAAATCCATCAAACCAGAGACTATGAATCAGCTACTTAGTCATTATCTCGAGAAAAAATCCCTACGGGTGGAGAAATCCTCTCTGGATCAAACGCCGGTGACGCTGAGCCAAACTGAATCGAACATGTTACGCATGTGGATGTCCGGGCAAGGCACCATCCAGATATCAGACCAGATGCAAATAAAGGCCAAAACGGTCTCTTCCCACAAGGGAAACATCAAGCGGAAAATAAAAACGCACAACAAGCAGATCATTTACCACGTTGTCCGTTTGACCGACACATTGACTAGTGGAATATTCGTCAATAGCCGCTGAACCGTAGAGAACGCCCCCACTTTGTTTACCCATCGTTAATTTCCGGTGATAACGTAATCCGGTTCTCAAACGCTGGGATAACCAAAAGAATACCTGCTGCGTTATCCCCCGCTGGCGCAACGGGTATTTTTATGTCGTCGATAAAAAAAATCTTACCGTATTGAAATAATCTCAAAATAGACAGTTTCGTTAGCAAATTAATGAGATTGTTCGAAGTTACTGCCCGGGCGCGCCGCAAGGCTCCACAAAAGTGCCGTCACGGCTGTCGATTTCATTAAAAAACCACACGCCCGCCGGGTAGTCCTCAAGAGACACCAGATACATGGTACCTTCGTTGAAAACCTCTACGGCCAGAATGACGCCTTCGCGCCGTGGGCCACCATCTGTTTTTACCGTCACTCGATCGTTAACCTGCATACCCTTCCCCATTCTTTGCGATTGGCATCAGTGTATTACAAAACCCCGGGTGAAGGACACCGCCCCAGCCCTGCCGGTCTCTGCTATCAGCGTAGCAGCCGCCTGGGTTTTCACTTTCTTAACGGTTTGACCGCAGAATCTTAAGCCGGCCTCGCGTAACCTGTCTTCAGGCGTTTCCCCCCCAGAGAAGCGCTTGCAAATGAAGAAGTAACAAGGAACTTTTGCCCGCAGACTTGCGGGCTTTTTTTATGCGCCGTCAAATTGCAGGCATAAAAAAACCCGCCTCGGCGGGTTTTATTCAATCAGCGGTAGACGCCAATTAGATAGCGGTAACGTTAGCCGCAGATGGACCTTTCGCACCGTTCTCGATAGAGAACTGTACGTTCTGGCCTTCAGCCAGGGTCTTGAAGCCTTGATCCTGGATAGCAGAGAAGTGTACGAATACGTCTTTGCTGCCGTCTGCTGGGGTGATGAAACCAAAACCTTTAGCTTCGTTGAACCACTTCACTTGACCTTTGATCATGTTGGACATGTCTAATTTCCTTCAATAATAATGTTAGCCGCCATGGGCGAGATAGCCGGTCATCAGTTACTTATGGAGGCACTGGAAAGGAAATTCGTCAGAGAAGGGCTATCCGGGATAACGCTTTAAATTTGAACTACTTTACTCAAAATGTCGTGCATAAATAGGTCTGTACCACAGGCCGACATCATTAACTCACGAGCGAGCGGCAATAGCAACCTTTTTCGCCGTGCAGGGGCGTTAATCTCGGCTAAACGCACAGGATTTGACCCCGTCTGCCTACGGGATCGCCAGCTGAATCCCCATTACGCCGCAGTCAAATGATAGTAATTCTCGTTTTACTGTTTTATAGTTGCCCGGCGTAATCATCCAGGGAGACCCACCATGCCGAGATGGCTCACATTACCGGCCGCCAGCGCCGCCGCCCTGCTGGCCTTTGCCGCTTACAGCGCTCCGCTTGGCGCGCTGGAGCTGAATTATCAAGCCCCCGATCCCAGCGTCGCCCCTGCGCCCAAGCCGCCGACGTCGCCTGGGCCCGCGCCCAAGGCCGAGAAACCGCCGATCACTTGGGCAGAGGCGCGAGATAAAAACGGTTTTCGCGTCGACATCGAGTGCGATCATCCGGGCTGCAGCAAGCCGCGCACCAAACCTTATCCCGCGTATGACGGCCCGGTGAAGAAAACCGATCGCCGCCGCCAATCCGATCCTTATTCCACCAACCAGGATCCCGATTACAACATTCAGTTAGGCTATGAGTGGTAATGACGCTTTCGGAGAATGCCTATACCTCACGCAATCACGGCCGCTTAGAATGGCGTCAGTTCACCACCCCTCCTGGTGTTGAACATGACAAGCTGTGTTGCAAATCTTTATGCGCCTCCCTATAGTAGGCGCTTTTTTTTGCCCTTCTCGCATCACACCTTCCCGATTACAGATTGGTCTCATTGCCCTGCAAAGTGATGAATGTCACAAATACGCCTCCTTGCCATTCTTATTCGGAGGTGATGTTCATGGCCACAGGATCTCTTACCCTCCTGGCCGTCTTGGCCGGCATTGCGGGCTATGCGCTCTATAAACACTTCAAATCTCAGAAGAAAAGTGCATTCGTCCGCCCGCACGATCGGTAACCGACAACGCATTTTCACCGCGAAGGCGCGGCACGCCGCACGCCGCGCCTGCGGTTACCGTCATCCTTTCATCACAAAACTGTCACAATATGGCCATATGATGATTAGCGATTATCCGTTCTGGCTTAACACCAAGGATTTCGCCCATGACCATAATTAAAGCTGCAAACCACCAGGAAGCAGAAAAGCTCATCCGCGCCGGCACAGCCAAGAAAATCGAACTGGCTTACGACATCGGCAGCGACGATTTCTTCCAGCTTGCCAGCCTGTGGTGCGATAAAGGCGCCAAGATCTCCAAGGGAAAAGAACACTTTATCGTTTCATTGAAAGGGTTCCGCATCCCCCCTAACGATTGATGCCCAGCCGCCCATCGCGGCGGCGTCTCCTTCTCTTCCTCGCAAAACCGCTCTATTCGACCACGCGCACCTCATTCGATTTCGCTAAGCTAACAGCAGACTTTATTGTGGACGCGCCACCTGATAACCGCGTCCGCCACGATGAGGAGAGTAACCATGTCAACGAATGCACCGCTGCCCGACACGATGAAAGCGATTGAGATCAGCCAACCCGGCGCCCCCGAGGTTCTGGTCGTCGCCGAACGTCCGGTGCCGGTTCCGCAAGCGGGCCAACTTCTGATGAAAATCGCCGCCGCCGGCGTTAACCGCCCCGACGTGCTGCAACGTCAGGGGAACTATGCGCCACCGCCCGGCGCCTCGGATATTCCCGGCCTCGAAATTGCCGGCGAAGTGGTAGCCATCGGTGAAGGCGTGACCCGCTTCGCAATCGGCGATCGGGTTTGCGCCCTCATCGCCGGCGGTGGCTATGCGCAATACTGCGCCGTGCATGAAAGCAATGCGCTGCCGGTTCCGGCGGGCCTGAGCCTGACCGAGGCCGCCGCGCTGCCGGAAACCTTCTTTACCGTCTGGGTCAACGTGTTCCAGCGCGGTCACCTCAAAGCCGGCGAGACCGTGTTGATCCACGGCGGCACCTCGGGTATCGGCACGGTCGCCACCATGCTGGCGAAAGCCTTCTGCGCCCAGGTGATCACCACCGTCGGTTCAGAAGAGAAGCGTCAGGCGAGCCTGGCGCTGGGCGCCGACGTGGCGATTAATTACCGCAACGAAGACTTTGTCGCCCGCACCAAAGACGCCACTAACGGCAAAGGCGCCGACGTGATCGTCGATCTGATCGCCGGCGACTATGTGGCCAAGAACTATCAGGCCGCAGCGATGGAAGGCCGTATCGTGCAAATCGGCACGCAAAACGGCGTGGTAAAAGAGCTCAACCTGATGCCGCTGCTCTTGAAACGCTTGACCCATACCGGTTCGACGCTGCGTTCGCGCAGCGTCGCGGACAAAGCGCAGATTGCCGCCGAGCTGCACGAGAAAGTTTGGCCGCTGCTGGAGCGCGGCGTGCTGAAACCGCAAATCTTTAAAACCTTCCCGCTTGAAGAGGCGGCCGCCGCGCATGCGCTGATGGAATCCAGCGAGCACATCGGCAAAATCATGCTGACGTTCTGAGACCTTTCCCCGCAGCGGGGCTGTGGGGAAATTTATGCCGCATTCAGGGAATGATGCGGCGACGGCGGAATGCATCGATCAGCGAGAAAAACATGGCCTCGGTTTCGACAAACTGATGGAAACCGAAACGCCGCGCCTTGCTGCCGTCCGCGAACATGTCGTAGTCCCAGGAAAAGACGAAATCGGCGAAACGCCAGCCGGCCACCGCCCGGTAATCGGGCTCGGTCAAGGAGTGCCGTTGCGCCAGCTCGCGCCACAGCGGCGCTTTGTCCGCCATCATGTTTTCCAGCGTCATCGGCAACGGCGGCGCACATTCCAGCCCGAAGTACGCGGCGATTTTCGGCCACATTTCGCTCCAGCGAAACAGATCGCCGTTGTTGATGTTAAACGCCTGATTGGCTGCCGCAGGTTCGGTCGCCGCCCAGAGCGTGGCGCGTGCCAGCAGTCCGGCGTCGGTCATTTCCAACAGGCTGTGGTAAGCGCCCGGCTTCCCGGGAAAGCGCAGCGGCAGCCCGAGCGCTTTACTGATCGAGGCGTAAACCGCGATGCTTAACGCCAGATTCATCGGGTTGCCGAGCGAGAAGCCCCCCACGACGCTCGGGCGAATGGCGCTCCAACGCCAGCGCTTGCCTGTTTGGCGCTGCTCCAGATACTGCTGCTGCGCCGCGTTAAACTCCGGCGGCATATGCCCGGCATCGCTTTCACGCGCCGGCGTTTTAAACGGCCCCAAATGCGCGCCATAAACTTTATAGCCCTGCATCAGGCTGATATGTTCCAACGCCGGCGCAATCGGCTCCAGCCCTTCGACAACGTGTTGCAACATTTGCAGGTTCGGCGCCACCAGCCCCGCCCAATCCGGAGCATCTTGATAGGCGGCATAGAAAACGTGGCTAATCGCGCTCAGCGGACGCAGCGCGTCCCGCGTCGCCGCCGCATCCAGCAGGTCAACCTGCAGGTGGCGCACCCCAGGCGCCGGTTCGCCGCCCCGGCGCGAGACGCCCACCACTTGCCAACCTTGGTCAATCAGCTCCTCAATCAATCGGCGCCCAATCACGCCATTGGCGCCGATCACCAGCGCCTGTCGCTTTGCGTTCATTTTGTCACCCCTCGGATTATCGATACCCTGAGTGTTATTGATTAGCGATACTTGCGGTAGATGAGGGTTTCCACTAACACTAATAAGAAATATCTATAGGCAAAATCGACATGGATAAGCTGAACGCAATGAAAACCTTTATGCGGGTGGCGGAGCTGGGCAGCCTGTCGGCCGCCGCGCGCGATCTGCGTTTGACGCAGCCGGCGGTCAGTCAGCAAATCGCCGGTCTGGAACAGCAGTTGGGGGCGCAGCTGCTGTTTCGCAGCACGCGTGCGGTCACCCTGACGGAGGCCGGCAATGATTACTATCAGCGCCTCAAACCGATTATGGCGGCGGTCGACGAAGCGGAAGAGGCATTGCACGGCCAGCACCACCAGCTGCAGGGCAATTTGCGCCTGCATGCGCCGACCGGATTCGGACAACGGCATATCACCCCTTTGGCCATCGCGTTCCAAAAACGTCATCCGGATCTCACCATCGAGCTGCTGCTGGACGATCGCCGCGCCGACGTCATCGGCGAAGGCATCGACGTGGCGCTGCGCTTCGGCGAATTGCATGCGCCCGGCATGGTGGCGAAACGGTTGGGTGAGCTGCAACGCCTGCTGGTCGCGTCGCCGGCCTATCTGGCCAGGCATGGCGCCCCTCGTTCGCCGGCGGATCTGGTGAAACATGCGCACATTCGCTACAGCGGCCTAAACGACGGCGATACGCTCACCCTGCTCGGCCCCCACGGCGCCGAGATGGTCGCGCTGCGGCCCACGTTTCGCGCCAACAATACCTTATCGCTGCTGGCGGCCATCGAGGCCGGGGCCGGCATCGGTGGCGCTCAGCGGCCGCTGATCGGCGAACAGCTGGCGACGGGGGCGCTGGTTCCCGTCTTGCCGGAATACCGCTACCCGCCCATGGCGCTGCATGCGGTCTATCCCGCTTTACGTTTTATTCCGCAGAAAGTGCGCGCCTGGGTGGCGCATTTGCAACAGGCGTTGACGGCGATCGAGGGAATTAGCGGAGTGAATGCCCCCGGCCAGACGCCGGGAGCATAATCATTATTTGAACAGTTTGCCGACCATGTCGCCCAGTTCATTGCTGTCTTGCTGCACTTCACCGTTTGGCGAAGCGGCATCCGCTACCGTCGGCAAGAACTGTGCAATGGTGCTGGACGCCTGGGCCGGATCGACGCCCAGCTTTTCAGCCAATTGATTGATCGCATCGCTGCCCAACGCCTGCTGCACATGATCGCCTGTAATCGGCTGGTTTTCGCCGTTACCGAGCCAGGAACCGACGATATCGCCGAACTGCCCCTGGCGGAACTTGTCCAAAATGGCCTGCAGGCCGCCTTGTTGCTCGACCCACTGCATAATGGCGATGTAGTCGATGCCTTTGCCGTTGGCGCCGCCGCCCAGAATGTTACCCAATACGCTATCGAACAGACCCATGATATTCCCCTTTCAGCCGCTGCGGCCCGTGCCGCACAGCCGGATTGATTTCACGAAAAAGGGCCGCCGCGGCGACCCTGTTGAGCAACGGCTGCTTAGCCTTTGATCTTCCTGTAGACAAAAAGCACCACCAGGGCACCGATGACCGCCACCACGAAGCTGCCCAGGTTAAAACCGTCAACGCGCCCCATACCGAAGAAGGTGCTGATATAGCCGCCGACGACGGCGCCCACGATCCCCAGTATAACGGTAACAATAAAGCCGCCGCCGTCTTTGCCCGGCATAATCCATTTAGCCAGGATACCGGCGATTAAACCAAAAATGATCCAGGAAATGATGCCCATTTTTACTCTCCCTATTGCCTTTTGCCTAACAGAAATCCTATTACCAGGCCCACGACGGCGCCGGCGCCTACCCCTGCCCAAGGGTTATCCTTGATGCAGGCACATGATTGCTCGAGCGCTGCCTTTACGCCGCTGCGCACTTCGCAGGCGGTGGTTTTAACGTAGTCGCTCGGTTGCTCAACACCGCTTAGATCGTCATTTTCATATGACATGTCAAATCCTTACAGACCCGCCCTCTGAGAACTTCGTCACCTGTTTCACGTCCGGCGCTGCCCGTTCCGCGATCTTGCTCTGGACACTCTGCCCACAGCCGTTCAAGACGGGGCGTACGGCGACAAACGCACAACATCACACTATGACTATAGTAAAAAATCAGCGGTTTACCCATTTCCGTCCGTCTGAATTTCACCGCGTCAAAAGCGATCGCATTTCATCCCATTGTCATCTGGGCAGGCTAAACTTTAAACACAGCCTCCTGGAGGAAACGCCGATGTTCAATGCCCCTTTTGTCCTGATTCTCGCGCTGCTGTATGCGCTGGCGGCCGTTTGGGACGGTTCCGCCGCGCTGCTGTTTCTCTAAGGTTACATAGTGGTTGTCACTTTTGCGATGCGCTGAATTGTGTCCTTATTTTTCAATGTCGCCAGCCGGTTGAAATAGCGGTGAATATCCGCCCTTCCCTCGGTAAAAATCTCATTTCGTTCCGTTTTCCGTCTGCGCTTAAATAAAGCGTAAAAAAAAAAGCATGAATGGAAAACCCGGTCTCACAAAAAATGCTCTATCATTTCGCCCATAACAATTTGGGTTAAGGTCCCATTGCGAAATTAAAGGAAGAACAGAAAAAATGATTTTAAACCAACGCTTTGAGCGCGAATTCTTGCGCCCTCGTTATTGGTTGCTGTGGATAGGGCTGGGAATACTCTATCTATTGGTGTTATTGCCCTATCCGCTCATTTATCGGCTTGGACACGGCCTTGGCAGAATCGCCATGCCCCTGATGAAACGCCGGGTAAAAATAGCGCGCCGTAATTTAGAACTCTGTTTCCCTGAGATGCCCGCCGCCGAACGAGAGGCGCTGATTGTCAAAAATTTTGAGTCCGTCGGCATGGGCCTGTTCGAAGTCGGCATGGCCTGGTTCTGGCCTGACTGGCGCATCGCCCGTTGGTTTAAGGTGAGCGGCATGGAAAACATGCAGCTGGCGCGTCAGAACGGGAAAGGCGTGCTGCTGATCGGCCTGCATTTCCTCACTCTGGAGCTGGGCGCGCGCATCTTCGGCATGCAAAACCCCGGCATCGGCGTACACCGCCCGCACAATAACAAGCTGATGGAATGGGTGCAGACCTGGGGCCGGCTGCGCTCGAATAAATTCATGATCGATCGTAAAGATATCAAAGGCATGATCCGCAACCTGAAGCAGGGTGAAATCCTGTGGTACGCGCCGGACCACGATTACGGCCCGCAAAGCAGCGTGTTCGCGCCGTTCTTCGCCGTGGAAAACGCCGCCACGACGACCGGCACCTATATCCTGGCGCGCATGGGGCGGCCGTCGATCGTGCCATTCGTGCCGCGCCGCCTGCCGAATGCCCGCGGCTACGAGCTGATCGTGCAGCCGCCGCTGACGGACTTCCCGCTGGACGATGAAACGCGCGCAGCGGCCATGATGAACCGCGTGGTGGAAGAACAGGTGCTGCTGGCGCCCGATCAATACATGTGGTTGCACCGCCGCTTTAAAACCCGCCCCCCCGGCGAACCTTCGCTGTATTAACCGCCTTCGTGCCTTCGCCCGCCCTGCCGGCGGCGAAGGCGCTCACCTCGCACGAGCATTCTACGTCAGGGGGACTACACTAATAAGTCACCGACGGCAATTATTGCCGCCAGCAATCATTTCTTCCCGCCCGAGGGCCGGTCGTTGCCTGTCGGGCCACAACCGAGGTCAATGTCATGCTGGTACAACCCTATTTGTTCTTCAGCGGTAACTGTGAGCAAGCGATTAACTTCTATGTACAGCAGTTGAATGCCAAAATTGAAATGGTCATGCGCTTTAAAGACATGCCCGAAGAAGCCCGCCAAGGCGGGCCGCAGGACGTCAATCCTGAAGCGATCATGCATGCGCGTCTGCTGATTGGCGACGGCGTGCTGATGGCCTCCGACGGCTGTCCGCAGGATGACAGCGGCGGCGCTTCCCACAAAGGCTTCTCGCTGTCGCTGAACCCCAGCGACGCGGAACAAGGACGCAAACTGTTCGATAAGCTGGCGCAGGGCGGCCAGGTGACGATGCCTTATCAAGCCACCTTCTGGGCCAAAGGCTTCGGCATGCTGACCGACAAATTCGGCGTCAACTGGATGATCAACGTCGAATAACCCCGCATGGCGCCGCTAGCTGTAGCGGTGCCAGTCATACGCCGCTTTGGCGAACAGCGCGAACAACACCGTCAACAGCGCCAGCCCCAACCGCCAGTAAGGCGACCGTCGCCGCCGCCAGGCGAAGAACATCATCACCGCCAGCGCCCCCAGCGTGAGGGGGTAATACACCGCCAGCGTCAGTAAAGCGATAATGATGTAATCCGACATGGCTCTTTTACTCCTTCGCGTTCACACCGCCGCAAATGCGGGGTGCGAGGCGCCTTTCTCCCTATCGCCACGTTAAGGGCTAGAGGTCTGGCGCATTTATGCATAAAATATAAGATTGCTCTTAACTCAAATTGAATAGTAATCAAACAACAAGGGTGACATGACTCAGCAGCAACCCATACAGGATGCCGCGGCGCCGCGCAGCGTTAAAAGCTCCCCATTATTATTTCAGGCCGGCGTGTTTGTCATCATCGTTGCCGCCACGCTGATCCTCTTTAACAGCTGGCAAATCTGGAACGCGCACCAGCGGGATCTGCGCAGCGCCGAGCATGAATCCGCCAACCTAGCCCGTTCGCTGGCGCAGCATGCCGACGATACCTTCATGCAGGTAGACGGCAATCTGCTCGATCTGACCGAACGTCTCCAGAACGACGGACTGGGGCCCTCGCAATTGACCCGGCTGCAACGGGTGATGCAAACCCAGGTCGGCAACCTGCCGCAGCTGCACGGGATGTTTATCTACGATGCGAGCGGCCGCTGGCTGGCGACCTCCTCGGGCAAATTCATCAAGAACGCCAACAACGCCGATCGCGATTACTTCAAATATCACCAAAACCGCGATGGCGGCGGTCTGTACATCGGCGAGGTGATCCGCAGCCGCACCACCGGCGATCTGATCATCCCCGTTTCGCGGCGCTTCAACAACCCGGACGGCAGCTTTGGCGGCGTGGTGCTGGCGACGTTGTACGTCGATTATTTTCGCCAGTTTTACGACAGTTTCGCCCTCAACACCGACGCCTCGCTAAATCTGCTGCTGGCGGACGGCACCATCCTCTACCGCCGCCCTTACTCGGCGGCCTCGATCGGTAAAAATATCGCCAAGGGCGTGTTGTTCAGCGAAATATTGCCGCATTCGGAATTCGGCAACGCCACCATCACCTCGCTGTACGACAAAGTGGAGCGCATCTACGGCTATTCGCGGGTCAACCGCTTTCCGCTGGTGATCGCCGCCGGGCTGTCGAAACGCGACGCACTGGCGGACTGGCGCACCGACGCCGGCCTGTTCGCCGCCGGCGGCCTCTCTCTGCTGATGATCCTGCTGGCGATGGGCACGGTGCTGCTGCGGCAAATCAAGCACAGCATGCAAACCGAAGCCGAGCTGATGCGTACCCGCGATCAGCTGACCAGCATCAACCAGATGCTGGAAGAACTGGCACTGCTGGACAGCCTGACCGGCCTGGCCAACCGCCGCCAGTTTGACATCGCGCTGAAGAACGAGCTGGCGCGCGCCTCGCGCAACTACCGCAGCGTGGCGCTGCTGATGCTGGATATCGACTACTTCAAGCAGTACAACGACAGCTACGGCCACGTCGCCGGCGACCAGTGCCTGCAGCAGATCGGCCAGACGCTGAAAGGGTTGGCGTGCCGCAGCAACGATATTCTGGCGCGCTACGGCGGCGAAGAGATGGGGATTATCCTGCCGGATACCGACGTGCAGGGCGCGCTGATTTTCGCCGAACGCGTCATCCAGGCGGTGCGCGATCTGAAGATCCCGCATCAGGGCAACCCGCACGGCATCGTCACCATCAGCATCGGCATCTGCGCCAAAGTGCCGCATATGTATAACGATACGCCGATCAGCTTTATCAATGAGGCGGACAGCGCGCTGTATCAGGCCAAGAAAAAAGGCAAAAACTGCATTTACGGCGCTTAATCACTCATCGGGCCACCAAAATTGGGCGGCCCGATTTATTCCCACGACAAAAATGAAATAATTTCCTACCGAAACATTATTTCCCCAATTTGCCCCGCTCTCGAATGAAATAACGCCAATAAATAAGCAGCATATTTATTTCCATTACAATTCAATAAGATAAAAAACTCGCTATTCAGCGGACAATTCGTGCCATTTTTGATTATTCGTGCCTACACCGAACCTCGTTTAGCCTCCGTTTACTTTTCATTGGCATTGCCGGTGATACCCTTAGCAGGACTATTCTATATATCAGGAAGCCATCGCACGCTTCGGCGCACTGCGCCCTGCTGATACATCCATAATAGAACCCATAAATTTCACGTTGCATTTGGGCGACCGACGCAAAGACTTTTGGCGTCGCTCCAGCCAGCCACGGCGCAAGCCAGTGCAGCCAACCACGCGGCAACCTGAAAGGCGGGAATAAAGCGATATAGATTTGCGAGGAGATCTCATGCCTACTGGCGATATTATGCGTGAAGAGGCCGTCCTGACGCTGCCGTTGCGACAATGGGCGGCAACGGAAGCATCCAGCGCGGTCAGCGAACTGGAACAGGGCAAGGTGCTGTTTCTGCCCGAACTGGCCTTCACCCTGTCTGAGCAGGAAATGCCACTGCTGGATCCGGCGCTGGTCGATCCGAAGCGCAAAAACATCAGCTATCAACCGCTGTCCGGCAAGCTGACCGGCGTCGCCGTCGCGGAGCGCCGGCAGCAGGTTCAGCAACTGCTGGAACGTTATTACCAATCTTGCCGCCAGCTGATCGCCGGGCTGTTGCCCGAGTATCAGGAGGCGCTGCACCATCCGACCGGCAGCCTGCGTTTGCATCCGGTTTCGGCCTGGCGCGCAAGCAGCTCCTGGCGCAAAGATGACAGCCGGCTGCACGTCGATGCTTTCCCGTCGCGCCCGAACTACGGCGAACGCATTCTGCGCATTTTCACCAACATCAATCCGCACGGTGAACATCGCCAATGGCGCGTCGGCGAACCGTTCCCTGAGCTGGCGCAACGCTTCATGCCGCGTCTGGCGCGCTACTCCGCCTTCAGCAGTTGGCTGCAGCACCGGGTACGCATCACCAAAACCCGCCGCAGCCATTATGACCACCTGATGCTGCAGTTGCATGACGCCATGAAGGCCGACGGCGATTATCAACAACAGGGGCCGCAGCTGGCGCTGGCGTTTCCGCCGGGCAGCAGCTGGATTTGCTTCTCGGATCAAACGCCGCACGCCGCGATGGGCGGCCAGTTTATGCTGGAACAGACCTTCTTGCTGCCGGTGAACAAGATGCAGGATCCGCAGCGCTCGCCGCTGAAAGTGCTGGAACAGCTGCGCGGTCAGCCGCTGATCTGAATAGATTGCCGCCGCCGGCAGCTCCGGCGGCGGCAAGCGCGCATCACGCCTCGAAGTCCCCCTGTTGGCGCGCCACCAACGTCAGGATGCTGTACAGCGCCACCGGCTGCTGTTCCTGATTCAATACTTGCACATCCCACACCACCACGCCGTGCGGCCGATCTTCGGCGGTTTTCTGCGGCTTGCGGATCTTCTTCTTGCAGGTCAACCGCACCTGAATGGTGTCGCCGATCTTCACCGGTTCGATAAAGCGCAGATTCTCCATGCCGTAGTTGGCGATCACCGGCCCGACGGCGGCATCGACAAACAGCCCGGCCGCGGCGGACACCACAAAGTAACCGTGCGCCACCCGCTCGCCGAACAGCGAATCGGCGGCGCCGATCTTGTCCATGTGCGCGTAGAAATGATCGCCGCTCAGGCAGGCGAAGTTGACGATATCCGCTTCGGTCACGGTACGGCGCGCGGTCAACAGGCTGTCGCCCAACTGCAGCTGCTCGAAGTATTTCCGGAACGGATGTACCGGGTGCTCGGCGACCGGCGCGCCGCGCACCCATTCGCCGCCGATGGCCGCCAGCATCGCCGGGCTGCCCTGGATCGCCGTGCGCTGCATATAGTGCTTCACCGCGCGCAATCCGCCCAGCTCTTCCCCGCCGCCCGCGCGCCCCGGGCCGCCGTGCACCAACATCGGCAGCGGCGACCCGTGGCCGGTGGACTCCGCCGCCGCCTGTTCATCCAGAATCAACATGCGGCCGTGGGCGCAGGCCGCCGCGCGAATGAAGCGCTTGGCCAGCGCCGGGTCGGCGGTCACCAGAGAGCCCGCCAGGCTGCCCTGCCCCAGCAACGCCAACGCGATCGCCTGCTCGGTATCCGCATACGGCATCAGCGTCGCCACCGGGCCGAAGGCCTCGGTGCCGTGCACTGCCTGATGGGTGAACGGATCGGCGCAATACAGCAAGGTCGGCGGATAAAACGCCCCGCCGCGCGCGCCGTCGCCCAGGATTTCCAGCTTATCCAGCGACGCGCCGCACAGCGGTTCGCAGCCGTTGCGCAGCAGGAACTCCACCTTGCTTTGCACATCATCACGCTGCTCGTGGCTGACCAACGCCCCCATGCGCACCTGCTCCAGCTGCGGGTCGCCCACCGTCACCCCAGCCAGGCGCTGCAACAAGGCCTGACGCACCGCAACCACCTGCGCCGCCGGCACGATGATGCGGCGGATCGCCGTGCATTTCTGCCCCGCCTTGGCGGTCATTTCACGGCACACCTCTTTGATAAACAGCGCAAACTCCGGCATCTCCGGCGTTACGTCTTCCGCCAGCACGCAGCAGTTGAGCGAATCCGCCTCCATGGTGAAGGCGATCGATTTCTCCAACAGCCGCGGGTGCGCGCGCAGCCGCTGCCCGGTCTGCGCCGAACCGGTGAACGTCACCGCATCCTGATAATCCAGGTGCGCAAACATGTCGCCGACGCCACCGCATACCAACTGCAGCGCCCCTTCCGGCACCAGCCCGCTGTCGACGATCAGCCTGACCATCGCCTGCGTCAGCTGCGCGGTGGCGGTGGCCGGCTTGATGATGGCCGGCATGCCCGCCAGCCAGGTCGGCGCCAGTTTTTCCAGCATGCCCCAGCAAGGGAAGTTGAAGGCGTTGATATGCAGCGCCACGCCCGGGCGCGAGGTCAATACGTGGCGAGCGGCGAACTGCGCCTGTTTCGACAACGGGGTCAGCTCATCCTCCGGCCACAGGGTATCATCCGGCAGATCGCGGCCGGCCATGCCGGCATAGGCGAACAGCGTGGCGATGCCGCCTTCGATATCGACCCAGCCGTCGCTGCGCGTCGCCCCGGTTTGATAGGAAATCTGATACAGCGCCTCTTTGTGCGCCAGCAGGTGTTTCGCCACCGCTTTGAGCATCTGGGCGCGCTGCTGGAACGTCATTTGCGCCAGCGCCGGCCCCCCGTGGCGGCGGGCATAGCTCAGGCTCGCCGCTAACGGCAGGCCGTCGGAGCAGACCTGGTACAGCGCCTCGCCGGTCACGGCGTGGCGGATCTCGCGGCTCTCTCCCTGCCCATACACCCAGGCGCCAGAAAGATAACTGTGTAACTGCTGCATGTGCCCTCCAAAATTCATAAATTTTCACCCTACAGCTTAATTACGTATCACATAAATGCCAGTTTACGCCAAACTCAATTTTAACAAAAAGAGAACAAGAAGCGCGTTCAAGCCGCTTTCCCTGTCGTTAACACAGAGTCATTGATTTTATTTATCAAATTAAATCAATAATATAAACAATTAACTTGTGAATGCGCTCGCAAAACCACATGAATCTCGTTTGATCTTTTTGTTATCAGTTTGTAGCCTTATGGTTAGTTAAAGTGATTCACATTTTTATATTCAATGTGAAAAATACGAATCACCAAGAGGCGAGCATGACAACTGAAGCACAGTATCAGCAGCATTTCGACGCCAAGATCGCGGCGGATATCGCTATCGAAGCCAAAGACTGGATGCCGGACGCTTACCGTCAGAACCTGATTCGGCAGATCGGCCAACACGCCCATTCGGAAGTCATCGGCATGCTGCCGGAAGCCAACTGGTTGACGCGCGCCCCCACGCTGCGCCGCAAAGCGGTGCTGCTGGCCAAAGTGCAGGATGAGGCCGGCCACGGCCTGTACCTCTACAGCGCCGCCGAAACCCTCGGCTGTTCGCGCCAGGACATCTACCAAAAGATGCTCGACGGCAAAATGAAGTACTCCTCGATCTTCAATTACCCCACGCTCAACTGGGCGGATATCGGCGTGATCGGCTGGCTGGTCGACGGCGCCGCCATCGTCAACCAGGTGGCGCTGTGCCGCGCGTCCTTCGGCCCCTACGCGCGGGCGATGGTGAAAATCTGCAAAGAGGAAAGCTTCCACCAGCGCCAGGGCTACGAGGCGGTGATGGCGATGGCCCACGGCAGCGACACGCAGCGCGCCATGCTGCAGGACGCCATCGATCGCTTCTGGTGGCCGGTGCTGATGATGTTCGGCCCGAGCGACGCCGACTCCCCCCACAGCGCCCAGAGCATGGCGTGGAAGATCAAACGCCACAGCAACGATGAGCTGCGGCAGAAGTTCGTCGACAACACCGTACCGCAGCTGGAAGCGCTGGGCATGACGGCGCCGGATCCGGATCTGCACTGGGATGCCGCCGCCGGCCACTATCGCTTCGGCGAGATCGACTGGAGCGAGCTGCATGAGGTGATCAAAGGGCGTGGCCAATGCAACCACGAACGCCTGCAGGCCAAACGCCGCGCCTGGGAAGACGGCGCCTGGGTGCGTGACGGCGCCATGGCCCACGCCGCGAAAAACGCCGCTTCCGCCGCATAGCCAACATAAGGAACCGAGATCATGAGCCACGTTGAATGGCCGCTGTATGAAGTGTTTATCCGCAGCAAACAAGGGTTGGCGCATCGCCACGTCGGCAGCCTGCACGCCGCAGACGACCAAATGGCGCTGGAAAACGCCCGCGACGCCTACACGCGCCGCAACGAAGGCTGCTCGATTTGGGTGGTGCAATCCCGCCATCTGATCGCCTCGCAGCCGGAAGATCGCGGCGCGTTCTTCGATCCGTCCGAAGACAAGATCTACCGTCATCCGACGTTTTACACCATTCCCGACGGCATCAAGAACATGTAGAGGCGACCATGACGGTTAACGATCCGCGCATCAGCTATTTGCTCCGCCAGGGCGACACGCCTTTGATCCTCGCCCAGCGTCTGTGCGCCTGGTGCGGCCACGCGCCCGAGCTGGAAATCGATCTGGCGTTGGCCAACATCGGGCTCGATCTGCTCGGCCAGGCGCGCAACTTCCTGAGCTACGCCGCCGAACTGGCCGGGCCGCCCTGCAGCGAAGACAGCCTGGCCTTCGGCCGCGACGAACGCCAGTTTCATAACCTGCTGCTGGCGGAACAGCCGAACGGCGGTTTCAACGACACGTTGGTGCGCCAGTTCCTGCTCGACGTCTACCACGTGCAGCTGCATCAGGCGTTGAGCCGCAGCCGCGATGCGCAGATCGCCGCCATCGCCGCCAAGTCATTGAAGGAGGCCGATTACCACCTGCGCTTCAGCCGCGGCTGGATGATCCGCCTCGGCGACGGCAACGACATCAGCCACCGCAAGATCCAGCAGTCGCTGGATAACCTGTGGCGCTTCACCGCTGAGCTGTTCCACGCCGACGCGCTGGAGCTTGAGCTGGCGGAACAGGGCATCGCCGTCGATCCGCGCCAGCTGCAGGCTCCCTGGCAAGCGCAGGTGGAGGAGACGCTGCGCCAGGCGACGTTGACGCTGCCCGCCGAGCAGGCGTTCCGGCACGGCGGCAAACAAGGCCGACACAGTGAACACCTCGGCCCGCTGCTGGCGGAGATGCAGTTCCTGCAGCGCGCCTATCCAAACAGTCAGTGGTAGGAGGCCGCGATGAACGTCACTCGTTTGCAACCCGCCGAAATCCCGCAGATTTGGCACTGCCTGCAGCAGATCAGCGATCCCGAACTGCCGGTGCTGTCGATCACCGATTTGGGCATGGTGCGCGACGTGGTGCGCGACGGCAGCGGCTGGCGCGTGACCTTCACCCCAACCTATTCCGGCTGCCCGGCCACCGAATTTTTACTCAACGCCATCGAGCAGCGGCTGACGGCCGCCGGCTTCAGCCCGGTGCGGGTGGACATTCGCCTCAGCCCGGCCTGGACCACCGACTGGATGAACGCCGACGCCCGCGAGCGGCTGCGGCAATACGGCGTAGCGCCCCCGCAGGGCCACACCTGCGATCGGCCGCACGCCCACGGCCCGGTCGCCTGCCCGCGCTGCGGCAGCACCCACAGCGAGAAGATCAGCGAGTTCGGCTCCACCGCCTGTAAAGCGCTGTACCGCTGCTGCGACTGCCGGGAACCGTTCGACTACTTCAAATGCATATAGGAGCGCTGACACCATGACGGTCTTTCATCGCCTGAACGTCGCCGCCATCGAGCGCGAAACGCCGAACGCCGTAGCCATCACCCTGCGGGTGCCCGAAGAGCTGCAAAACCAATACCGCTACACCCCCGGCCAGCACCTGACGCTCAAGGCGCGGGTCAACGGCGAAGAGCTGCGGCGTTGCTATTCCATCTGCAGTTCACCGCAGGAAGGCCTGCTGCAGATCGGCGTAAAAGCAATTGATCAGGGCCGTTTCTCCGGCTTCGTCAACCGCATGCTGAAAGTCGGCGATGCGCTGGAAGTGATGGTGCCGCAGGGGCGCTTCGGCTATCAGCCGCAGGCGGAGCGCCGCGGCAATTACCTGGCGATCGCCGCCGGCTCCGGCATCACGCCGATGCTGTCGATCATCAAAGCGACGCTGCAGCTCGAACCGGGCAGCAGTTTTACCCTGATCTACGGCAACCGCAACAGCCGTTCGATGATGTTCAAAGAAGCGCTGTCGGATCTGAAAAACCGCTACCCGCAGCGTTTTCAGCCGCTGTACCTGTTCAGCCAGGAGAGCCTCGACAGCCCGCTGCTCAGCGGCCGCATCGATCGTGAACGCCTGACGGCGATCGGCGGCGCGCTGCTGGATTTCCGCGACTATGACCACGCCTTCATCTGCGGGCCGGAATCGATGATGGACGACGCGCAGACCGTGCTGGAACAGGCCGGCGTTCCGGCCAACCACATCCACAGCGAACGTTTCAACACCAGCGGCCTGGTCGCCCGCCCGCGCCACAGCGGCGATCGCAACGCCGCCAAGGTGACAATCCTGCTCGACGGCCGCCGGTTGGATATCGAGCTCGGCGAACAGGACGACAGCATTCTCGACGCTGCGCTGCGCCAGGGCGCCGACCTGCCCTACGCCTGCAAAGGCGGCGTATGCGCCACCTGCAAATGCCGTCTGAAGGCCGGCCAGGTGGAGATGGGCGTCAACTACAGCCTGGAGCCGGATCAGTTGGCGGCGGGCTATGTATTGAGCTGCCAGTCGTGGCCGAAAGGCGACGGCGTGGTATTGGACTTCGACGTCTAGGAGCCGCGATGGATACCCCCTTTATTTTGCACCAGCAGCAGCACCGCGTGGTCACGCTGACGCTGCACCGCCCGGAGGCGCGCAACGCCCTGAGCACCCCTTGCCTGGAGCAGCTGGTGTTTCTGCTGGATCAGGCCGATGCCGACAGCGGCGTGGGCGCCGTGGTGATCGCCGGCGCGGCGCGTTTCTTCGCCGCCGGGGCCGATCTGCACGAGCTGCAACGGCAGGATCTGCCGGCCGCGCTGGCGGATCGCCGTCCGCAGCTGTGGCAGCGGCTGGCGCAGTTCAGCAAGCCGCTGCTGGCGGCGGTGAACGGCTATGCCCTGGGCGCCGGCTGCGAGTTGGCGCTGGCCTGCGACATCGTTATCGGCGGCGAAAGCGCCCGCTTCGGCCTGCCGGAGATCACCCTCGGCCTGATGCCGGGGGCCGGAGGCACCCAGCGCCTGATCCGCTGCGTCGGCAAGTCGCGCGCCAGCCAGATGGTGCTGACCGGCGAAGCCATCGACGCCCGCACCGCGCTGCAGGCTGGCCTTATCAGCGAAGTGTGCGTCGATGCCCTGACGCTGGAGCGCACGCAGCAGATTGCCGATCGCATCAGCCGTCAGGCGCCGCTGGCGCTGCGCGCCGCCAAGCAGGCGCTGAAACAGGCCGAGGAAACCGGCCTTAGCCAGGGGCTGGCGATGGAACGTCAGCAGTTCGTCACCCTGGCCGCCACCGACGATCGCCGCGAAGGCATCGCCGCCTTTTTCGAAAAACGTACGCCAAACTATCAGGGGCGCTGATTTATGGATAACGCATTGATTCTCAGTCATCTCGAGGCCGGCGTGTTGACGCTGACCCTCAACCGGCCGGATCGGCTCAACAGCTTTAACGACGAAATGCATCGCCAACTGAGCGAAGCGCTGACGCAAGCCGAACGCGACGACAACGTGCGCTGCCTGCTGATCGCCGGCGCCGGCCGCGGTTTCTGCGCCGGGCAGGATCTCAACGATCGCAACGTCAGCGCCGATCAACAGGCGCCGGACCTCGGCCTGTCGGTCGAACGTTTCTACAACCCCCTGATCCGTCGCCTGACCGCCCTGCCCAAACCGGTGGTGTGCGCGGTCAACGGCGTGGCGGCCGGCGCCGGCGCCGCGCTGGCTCTGGCGTGCGACATCGTCATCGCCGCCGACAACGCCGGCTTTATTCAGTCGTTCTGCCGCCTGGGTCTGGTGCCGGATTCCGGCGGCAGCTGGTTCCTGCCGCGGCTGGCCGGCCACGCCCGCGCGATGGGCATGGCCATGCTGGGCGACAAAATCAGCGCCCAACAGGCGCTGGAGTGGGGCATGATCTGGCAGGTGGTGCCGGCGGATGAATTGGCCGACCGCACGCAAACGCTGGCGCGCCATCTGGCCACCCAGCCGACTTACGGTCTGGGGCTAATCAAGAAAGCCATCTACAGTTCGGCCACCAACAGCCTCGATCAACAACTCGATCTGGAGCGCGATCTGCAGCGATTGGGCGGCCGCAGCGACGACTACCGCGAAGGCGTCAGCGCGTTCTTCGCCAAACGCACGCCAAACTTCAGCGGGAAATAGCCATGAACGCGCCCCTTCTTAACGGCCAGGTGGCGGTGATCGGCGCCGGCACCATGGGCATCGGCATTGCGCAGGTGGCCGCCGCCGCCGGTCACCCGGTGCGGCTGTTCGATATCGCCCCCGCCGCCGCCCAGCGCGCGATCGACGAACTCGCTCGCCGCCTGCGGCAGCGGGTCGACGGCGGCAAGGCCGACGCAAACACCACCGAGGCGCTGCTGGCGCGTCTCGAACGCGCCGATTCGCTCGAGCAACTGGCCGACAGCGCGCTGGTGATTGAAGCGGTGGCGGAAAATCTGGCGATCAAGCAGAGCCTGTTCCGCGATCTGGAAGCGGTCTGCTCGCCCACGGCGCTGTTCGCCAGCAATACTTCCTCGCTGTCGATCACCGCCATCGCCGGCGCCTTGCAACACCCGCAGCGCATGGCCGGGCTGCACTTCTTCAACCCGGCACCGCTGATGAAGCTGGTGGAGATCGTCAGCGGTCTGGAGACCGGGGCCGAGACCCTCGCCGCGCTGCAAGCCCTGGCGCAGCGCTGGGGTAAGCAGAGCGTCGTGTGTCGTTCGACGCCGGGATTCATCGTCAACCGCGTGGCGCGGCCGTTCTACGCCGAAAGCTTGCGCGCGCTGGAAGAACGGGTGGCCGACGCCGCCACCCTGGATGCGGTAATGCGCGACGCCGGCGGTTTCGCCATGGGCCCGCTGCAGTTGACCGATCTGATCGGCCAGGACGTCAATTACGCCGTGACCGACTCGGTGTATCAGGCCTTCTACCAGGATCCGCGCTTCACCCCCTCGCTGGTGCAGCAGGAGCTGGTGGCCGCCGGGCGCCTCGGCCGCAAATCCGGCCGCGGCTTCTACCGCTACGACGCGCAACGCCCCACCGCAGAGATGATCGCCTTTGCGCCACCGGCGCAGGCCGCGCTGCCGCAGCGCGTTACGCTGCACGGCGACTGGTCTTCGCTGGCCGATTTGGCGCAGCTGTTAAGCGAAAATGCGGGGGCGATTAAACAACCTGGCCAGACCAGCCCGCACGTCACGATCGACGACGTTACACTGATGTTAACCAATGGTAAAACCGCCGGCCAACTGGCCGACGAACGTGGAATGCCCGTGGTGCTGTTCGATCTCTGTGCCGACTATGCGCATGCCTCCGCCATCGCCATCAGCTGCGCGGCGCAAAACGGCGCACAACACAATGCCAAAGCGATCCGTCTGCTGCAGTCCCTCGGCAAACGCGTCATCCCGTTGCCGGATTACCCCGGCCTGCTAACGATGCGCACCCTGGCCATGCTGGCCAACGAAGCGCTCGACGTGGTGAACAAAGGCGTCGCCAGCGCCGAGGATACCGATCTGGCGATGCTGCGCGGGGTCAACTATCCGCGCGGCCCGCTCGCCTGGGGCGCCGCGCTCGGCTGGCGCCACATCCTGACGACGCTGGAAAACCTGCAACGCTATTACGGCGAGGCCCGCTATCGCCCGATGCCGCTGCTGCGCCGCTACGCTTCCCCCGCCTCTTTCTCAGGAGCCGAACAATGAACGCCAATACGCCGCGCGCGCTGGCTCAGCGCTGCGCCGAACAGATGTTCCAGCAAGATACCTGCGCTCAGGCGATGGGGATGCACATCGATGCCGTCGACGTAGGGTACGCGCAGGTCAGCATGACCGTCGGCCCGCAGATGCTCAATGGCCACCAGACTTGCCATGGCGGCCAGCTGTTCAGCCTGGCGGATACCGCCTTCGCCTACGCCTGTAACAGCCAGGGGCTGGCGGCGGTGGCTTCCGGCTGCAGCATCGACTTCGTCCGCCCGGCGCTGGCCGGCGATCGCCTCACCGCCAGCGCGCAGATGCGCCATCAGGGCAAAGCCACCGGGCTGTATGACGTCGAAATCGTCAATCAACAGGGCAAAACCGTCGCCTGGTTTCGCGGCCGCGCGCACCGCCTCGGTCACAGCATTTTAGGAGATCAGGCATGAATCAGGCATTTATCTGCGACGGCGTGCGCACCCCGATCGGCCGCTATGGCGGCGCGCTGGCCCAGGTGAGGGCCGACGATCTCGCCGCCCTGCCGCTGCGCGTGCTGCTGGAGCGCTATCCACAGGTGGATTGGGCGCAGCTGGACGATGTGATCCTCGGCTGCGCCAACCAGGCCGGGGAAGACAACCGCAACCTGGCGCGTATGGCATTGCTGCTGGCCGGGCTACCGGTCGGCGTTTCCGGCACCACGGTGAACCGCCTGTGCGGTTCGGGCCTGGATGCGCTGGCGATGGCGGCGCGCAGCATCAAGGCCGGCGACGCCGGGCTGCTGCTGGCGGGCGGCGCGGAATCGATGACCCGCGCGCCGCTGGTGATGGGCAAGGCCGACAGCGCCTTCAGCCGCCAGGCGCAGCTGTACGACACCACCCTCGGCTGGCGCTTCGTCAACCCGCGCATGCAGGCCGAGTTCGGTACCGATTCGATGCCGGAGACCGCCGAAAACGTCGCGGCGCAGTTCAACATCAGCCGTGCCGATCAGGACGCCTTTGCGCTGCGCAGCCAGCAGCGCGCCGCCCGGGCGCAGGCGCTGGGCCACCTGGCGCAGGAGATAGCGCCGGTCAGCCTCACCGGTAAAAAAGGCGCAGTCACCCTGTTCAGCCAGGATGAACACCCGCGCGCCGACACCACCTTCGATCAGCTGCAGGCGCTGAAAACCCCGTTCCGTCAGCCCGGCAGCGTCACCGCCGGCAACGCCTCGGGGCTGAACGACGGCGCGGCCGCGCTGATCGTCGCCTCCGAAGCGATGGCGGCGCGCCAGGGCCTGACGCCGCGCGCGCGCATCCTTGCCACCGCCACCTGCGGCGTGGAGCCGCGGCTGATGGGCATCGGCCCGCTGCCGGCCACCCGCAAGGTGCTGGAGATCGCCGGGCTGAGCCTGGCGCAGATGGACGTCATCGAACTGAACGAAGCGTTCGCCGCCCAGGCGTTGGCGGTGATGCGCCAGCTTGGCCTGCCGGACGATGCCCCGCAGGTCAACCCCAACGGCGGCGCGATCGCTCTGGGGCACCCGCTGGGCATGAGCGGCGCGCGCCTGGCGCTGGCCGCCCTGTTTGAACTGGAACGGCGAGCCGGCCGCTACGCTCTGTGCACCATGTGCATCGGCGTGGGCCAAGGCATCGCCATGATCATTGAGCGTGTCTGACCCCTGAGGCTAACCATGACAATAAATCCACAGCCCCTCGAAACGATCGAATTCGCCTCGCGCGATGAGATTGAAGCGTTGCAGTTGGCGCGTTTGAAGTGGACGCTGCACCACGCCTACGACAATGTGCCGATGTACAAGCGCAAGTTCGATCAGGCGGGCGTACACCCCGACGATCTTAAGCAGCTGAGCGATCTGGCGCGCTTCCCCTACACCACCAAGCAGGATCTGCGCGACAACTACCCGTTCGACACCTTCGCGGTGCCGATGGAACAGGTGGTGCGCATCCACGCCTCCTCAGGCACCACCGGCCGCCCGACGGTGGTGGGCTACACCCAGCGCGACATCGATAACTGGGCCGATATCGTCGCCCGCTGCCTGCGCGCCGGCGGCGCCACCGCCAAAGACAAGGTGCACGTCGCCTACGGTTACGGCCTGTTTACCGGCGGCCTGGGGGCGCACTACGGCGCGGAGCGGCTCGGCGCCACGGTGATCCCGATGTCCGGCGGCCAGACGGAACGCCAGGCGCAGCTGATCCTCGATTTCAAACCCGACATCATCATGGTGACGCCGTCCTATTGCCTGACGCTGATCGATGAACTGGAGCGCAAAATGGGCGGCGACGCGCGCGGCTGCTCGCTGCGGCTCGGCGTGTTCGGCGCCGAACCCTGGACCGAAGCCCTGCGCCACGAAATCGAAACCCGCATGGGCATCAAGGCGCTGGATATTTACGGCCTATCGGAGGTGATGGGGCCGGGCGTGGCGATGGAATGTCTGGAAAGCGGCGGCGGCCCCACCATTTGGGAAGACCACTTCCTGCCGGAGATCATCTGCCCGGAGACCGGTATCGCCCTGCCGGACGGCGAGCACGGCGAACTGGTGTTCACCACCCTGACCAAAGAGGCGCTGCCGGTGATCCGCTACCGCACCCGCGATCTCACCCGGCTGCTGCCGGGCGACGCACGCCAGATGCGCCGCATGGGCAAGATCACCGGCCGCTCCGACGACATGCTGATCATCCGCGGCGTCAACGTCTTCCCGTCGCAGGTGGAAGAACAGATCATGCAGTTCGAGCAGCTGTCGCCGCACTATCAACTGCAGGTCAGCCGCAGCGGGCATCTGGACACGCTGGCGGTGCGCGTCGAGCTGAAAGAATCGGCGCTCAGCCTCAGCCATCAGCAGCGTTGCGATATCTGCCACCAGCTGCGCCACCACATCAAATCGATCGTGGGCGTCAGCACCGACGTCAGCATCGCCAACTGCGGCGATATTCCGCGCTCGGAAGGCAAGGCGCAGCGCGTGGTCGATCTGCGGCCGCGCTAAGGCGCACGGCGTCACGGATGACGCCGCCCCAAATTATGTTAATGTTGTGGCTCATCGAAGGCTAACCCATGGAAAAATATGGAACATAAACTGGATGAGTTCATTCGCCATGCCGTCGACGCCCAGCCGATCAGCGGCACGTCGCTGATCATTTCGCTGTACGGCGACGCGCTCAGCCACCGCGGCGGCGAAGTGTGGCTCGGCAGCCTGAGCGCGCTGCTGGAGGCCTTCGGTTTCGGCGATCGCTTCGTGCGCACCTCGGTGTTCCGCCTGCAGAAAGAGGGGTGGCTGGCGGTGGAGAAAATCGGCCGCCGCAGCTTCTACCGCGTGACCGAGCAGGGCATGCGCCAGTTCCGCCACGCCGAATCGAAGATCTATCTGCGCGAGCAGCCCGCCTGGGACGGCAAATGGGAGCTGTTGCTACTGGAATGCGCCGAAAAAAACGCGCGCGCGCGGCTGAAAAAAGAGCTGGGCTGGCTCGGGTTCGGGCAGATCGCCAACAACCTGATGGCCGCCCCCACCCATGCGCAAACCGACGTGACGGCGCTGCTCGGCGAATTGAACGCCAGCGAGCAGGTGATCTACTTCCGCGCCGATTACCCCTACAATCGCTCCGAGCAAACGCTGCAGAAACTGGTGGCCGACTGCTGGTCATTGAGCGAGGTAGCGGCCGGTTATCATGAGTTTATCGTCTCTTTCCGGCCGCTGATGGCGCTGCTGCGCGAAGTCGACCCGGCGGCGCTGACGCCGCTGCGCTGTTTCCAGATTAAGCTATTATTGATTCACTTCTTCCGTCGCGTGGTGTTGAAAGATCCGCTGCTGCCGGACGCGCTGCTGCCCGCCCAGTGGGAGGGCCAGATCGCCCGCAATCTGTGCATCAATCTCTATCAGCAGGTCGATCGCGCCGCGACGGACTACGTCAGCGCGCTGGCGGAGACCACCATCGGCGCCCTGCCCGCGCCGGCCGCCGGCTACTATCGGCGCTTCGGCGGCCTGCCGCGCGACCCTACATGTTAAGGAACTCACGCTATGCCTGTGTATCAGATTGACGGCCTGACGCCGGTCGTTGACCCCAGCAGTTACGTGCACCCGACGGCGGTGCTGATTGGCGACGTGATCGTCGGCAAACACGTGTATATCGGCCCGAACGCCAGCCTGCGCGGCGATTTTGGCCGCCTGGTGATCTGCGACGGCGCCAACATTCAGGACAACTGCGTGATGCACGGCTTCCCGCAGCAGGACACGGTGGTGGAAGAAGACGGCCATATCGGCCACGGCGCCATCCTGCACGGCTGCCGCATTCGCCGCAACGCGATGGTGGGCATGAACGCGGTGGTGATGGACGGTGCGGAGATCGGCGAGAACACCATCGTCGGCGCGATGGCGTTCGTCAAAGCCGCGGCGGTGATCGAAGCCAACAAGCTGGTGGTCGGCAGCCCGGCGCGCGTGCTGCGCGATCTGACCGAACAGGAGCTGGCCTGGAAGATCGCCGGCACCCGCGAGTATCAGGATTTGGTGCAGCGCTGCAAATCCTCGCTGCACGAAGTGGCGCCGCTGACCGAAATCGAACCGGGCCGCCGGCGCCTGAGCTTCGGCGACCACCTGATCCCGAAAAGCCAGCTTTAATCCCCGGGGCTGAGATGCGCCTCAGCCCCTCCCCTTATTACTCCACCTCCGGCGCCTTGAACGGCGACGGCGTAGCCGCGCGGCGGCTCTGGAAGTGATAAGCCACCATCAGCAGCAAGGTGAACGGAATACCGAACCACAGCGTCATGCGGAAGAATTCGGTAAACGCCGTCGAGATCATCAACGCCGCCATCAGCCCGGCGCCGAGCAAGGTGGTATAGGGAAAGCCCCACATGCGAAATTTCAGGTGGGTCTGCCGATGCCGGCGGCGGAAGAACAGGTGGGTGACGAAAATCATCAGCCAGGTAAAGCAGGCGCCATACACCGAGATAGACATCATGGCGGCGAACGAGGTTTCCGGCGCCACCAGGCTCAGCACGATAGACACCACGATACCGATGCACGACATCGCCAGCGCATTGACCGGAATACCGCGCCGGCTGACGCGCCCCAACGCCGCCGGCGCCTGCCCGGCGCGCGACAGCGAGAACATCATGCGAGTGGTGATATACAGCTGGCTGTTCATTGCCGACAGCGCCGCCACCAGCACGATAAAGTTGAAAATACCGGCGGCGGCGGGCAGATGGATCACGTTCATCGCCATCAGGAACGGGCTTTCGCCGGTGCCGGACTGGCGCCAGGGCACGATGGCCAGCATCAGGGCGATCGACAGCATGTAGAAGATGAACAGCCGCACGATGGTGCCCTTGAACGCCGCCTTCACCGCAATCACCGGATTCTTCGCCTCGCCGGCGGCCACCGCGATCATTTCAATGCTCAGGTAGCTGAAGATGGACACGATCACCGCGAACCACATGCCCTTGACGCCAAACGGCATAAAGCCGCCGGCGGTCAGGTTGCGCAGACCATAGGCCGGGTTGCCCGAGAACGCCAGAATGCCGATGCCGATCAGAATAAACGCCACGATCGCCGTCACTTTGACGGTGGACAGCGCGTATTCCACCTGGCCGAACGATTTCACGCCGATCACGTTGACAACGATCACCGCCGCCGAGAACAGCAGCACCCGCGGCCAGGTCGGCGTCGCCGGGAACCAGAACTGCATGTACATGCCGATGGCGGTGACTTCGGTGCCCACCGCCAGCACCACGCAAGACCAGTAAGAGTAACGCACCAGAAAACCGAACAGCGGGCCGAGATAGAATTCGGCGTAGTCGCCGAACGAGCCGGGCGTCGGGTGTTCGGAGGTCATTTCCGCCAGGCTGCCCATCAGCAGCAGCGCAATGACGCCACCGATCAGGTAGCTCAGCAATACCGACGGCCCCGCCATCTGAATGGCGTAGGCGCTGCCGAGAAACAGCCCGGTGCCGATGGCGCCGCCGATCGCCAGCATTGACATCTGCCCGGCGGTAAGATGCTTGTTCAACCCGCCCTGGCGGCGAGCGATATGCTCAAAATCATTCATCTGTGGCATGGCTGGGTTCCCGAGCGGAGTTAGGCGGTGCGGGTGACGTCGAGGATCGCGGCGGTCACATAGTCGATGTTGCCGGGGTTAAGCCCCGGCAGACACATGCGGCCGGGCGAGACCAGATAGATGGCATAGCGCTGCCGCAGGGTCTGCAGCTGCGCTTCGTTCAGGCCGGTATAGCTGAACATGCCGCGCTGATCGCGTATGCGCCGGTGATCCAGCGAAGAGCCACCCTGCGCCAGCCCGGCGGCCAGCTGTTCACGCATTTGCTTGATGCGCGAGCGCATTTCTGCCAGCTCATTGCGCCAAAGCTCGCCGAGTTCAGCGTCGCCGAGCAGGGTTTCCACGATCTGGCTGCCGTGCGTCGGCGGGCAGGAGTAGCTGCGGCGGATCAGCGTTTTTAACGCCCCTTTGACGTTGGCGGCATTTTCCGCGTCGGCGCAGCGCACCGATAGCGCGCCCAGACGCTGGCCGTACAGCGCGACGTTTTTGGAAAACGAATTGCAGACCAAAAACGGCAGATCGGTTTTCAGCGCTTCGCGCAATACAAAGCAGTCCTCCTCCAGCCCGTCGCCGAAGCCCTGATAGGCGATATCGAACAACGGCAGCAGGCTGCGTCGCTGCAGCACGGCGAGCGTGGCGCGCCACTGCTCCGCCGTCAGATCGGTGCCGGTCGGGTTATGGCAACAAGGGTGCAGCAAGACCACGCTGCCGGGCGGCAGGCTGTCCAACGCGTCGAGCATGGCGGCGAAACGCAGGCCGCCCGCCGCTTCATCAAAGTAGGGATAGGTATTCACCCGCAGCCCGGCGCCTTCGAAAATCGCCCAGTGATTGGCCCAGGTAGGATCGGACACCCAGATTTCACCGCGCGCCAGAAAGTGGCGCAAAAAATCCGCCGCCAGCTTCAACGCGCCGGAGCCGCCGACGGTCTGCACCGTGGCGATCTCGGCCGCCTGTTGCTCACCGAACAGCAGCGCCTGCACCTGGCGGGCGAACTGCGGCGAACCTTCGATCGGCGGATAACCGTGCGGGCGGCGCAGCGCCAGCAACCGCTGCTCGGCCGCCTCAACCGCCTGCATCAGCGGAATATTCCCCTGCCGATCGTAATACAGCCCAATGCCTAAATTCACTTTTTTCGGATTGGGATCCTGCAAATAGGCTTCCATCAGCGACATAATAGGATCGGCGGCGGAAGGTGCAATCTGTTTAAACATGACGCATCCTTAACTCGTTATTGAATTAATATGAAGACAGGCTTAAGGAGAAATTAAATCAGGCGATGGCGCTGACGGTAATTTCTATTTTCATTCCGGGCACCACCAATTTCTCGACGATAACCGTGGAGCGATTGGGATAAGGATAATTAAAGTATTTCCGGTAAATATCATCGAGCCATTTAACGTCGTTAACGTCGGTAAGATACACGATCACCTGCAGCACCTTATCGCTGTGGCTGCCCGCCACCTTCAGCGTCTGCGCCAGGTTATCGAAGGTCAGCGCAATCTGTCGCTCCGGCGCGCCGGTGTCGATGCTGCCGTCCGCCCGCACCGGGCCATGGGCGGTAAACAGCATGCCGCCGCCCCGGGTGGCCCAGGAAAAAGGCTGGCCGATATCCGGCAGCCCGGTCTCTACAATCTCGCGCATGTCAGTGGTTCCCGTGGTGGTCAAGTTGGCGAAGCAGCGCGCCGTCGGCGGCGAACAACGCATCCAGGATGGTGAAATGGTTGGCGCCTGGCACCGCGACCAGTTCAGCCGGCAGCCCGCGTTGGCGCAGCGCCGCATGATAGTGTTGCGACTGACCTCTCAGTTCCGGCAGCTCCAATGCGCCGTAATACAGCGTAAGCGGCTTGCCGCGCGTCGGCAGGCGGCGCGCCGGGCTGAGCGTTTCAATTTGCCGCGTGGTCAACTGCAGCGCCCGATTGACATAACTTTGTTGCAGCGGCGCCAGCTCGAACAGGCCGCTAATGGGAAAGACGGCATCCACCAACGCATGCTGCTGCCAGAGCGCCGCCAGCTGCCCGCCGGCGGAATGGCCGCACAGATAAACCGGATGGGCGTAGTGCGGCGGCAGGCGGCGCTGAATGGCATCCAGTGCCATTCCGATCTGTCGGCATATTTCGTCGAGATCCACCGCCGGTGCGAGCGCATATTCCACCAACACCACGTCAAAACCCAACGCCAGCGGCCCGGCGGCGATAAAGGCGAAATCCGCCTTATCGCAAAATTGCCAATAGCCGCCGTGAATAAAAATTAACGTCCCCTGATGCTGCTTTGCAGAATAGAGCCAATCAAATGTTTCGCGTTCGCCGTTGCCATAAGCAATATTATTTTCATGGCGCGTCTGTTTATAAACAGCCGCGCTGCGGGTTTGAAATGAAGTCAAAATAGCCGCTTCATTATCCACCGTGGCGCCGTTGTCATAACTCCCCGCAAGTGGTTTCATATATTAAACTTCGTTTATTATTTAAGATGTGAATTAACTATTAGCACCGACAACATTATTGTCAAGACGGGCGCATCAGCAATGCGCGCCCGGTAAAATAAAACCTGATGAATAATGAAAAAGTTTAACCCATGAAACTTTTTGCGTTTATTTCCCCCGCCCGTCCAGCTGAATTTGCGGCAAGGCGCTGAGCCGTTCAAATGCATAATCCCAAAAGGCGCGCACCTTCAGCGGCATGTGCTGCGCATGCTGCGCCACCAGCTGTACCGGCATCGGCAACGGCTCATGATCCGTCAACAGCCGCACCAGCGTACCGGCGGCCAAATCGTCCGCCACCTGATACGAGAGCAACCGGGCGACGCCCTTGCCGGCGCGCACCGCCAGCAGTTGCGCTTCCACGTCGTTGAGCAACAGCCGGGGCGTCAATCGCACGCGCTCGCCGTTTTCCTGCGGGCCGAAGCGCCATTCGCGCAGCGACGGCCGCTGGGTGCCGACGATGGTGGCGTGCTCCGCCAGCTGCGCCGGCGATCGCGGTTCACCGCAGCGCGCCAGGTAATCCGGGCTGGCGACCGTCACCCGGCTGACCTGCCCCAGCCGCCGCGCCACGCGGGAAGAGTCCTGCAGATGACCGATGCGCACCGCGATATCCAACCCTTCGTCAATCAGATCGAGATTGCGATCGTTCAATACCATTTCTATCTGCATCTGCGGGTAATCATCGAGAAATGCCATCACCACCGGCGCCACGTACCGGCGGCCGAACTGCACCGGCGAGGTAACGCGCAGCAAGCCGCTCAGCTGCGCTTCGGCGGTATCCTGCACCACCGCCTGATAATCCTGCAGCAGCTGTTGCGCGCGCTCCAACAGCCGCGCACCCGCCTCGGTGGGCGCCAGCCGCCGGGTCGTGCGCTCCACCAATCGGGTGCCGAAACGCTGTTCCAGCGCGGCGATGGCCCGGGTGATCGCCGGCGCCGAACGCCGCAGTTTGCGCCCGGCCGCCGCCAGGCTGCCTTGCTGCACCACCGCCACGAAAATCGCCAACTCGTCTAACCGATCCATAGATTCTTCCGAAAATTGAAATTATCAATTTCCACATTGCCGGATTTCGCTCGTTCAACGCAAGAGTATGCTGACAAAAAGCACTGAGGAGAAACGCCATGTCCACCATCACACTCTACGGCACCCCGCTTTCCGGCCACGTTCATCGCGTGGCGTTGCTGCTGCGCATGCTGGCGCTGCCCTATGCATGGGTCGAAGCCTCGGCGGACGTACGGCAGAGCGCAGCCTTCCGCCGGCTCAACCCGTTCGGCCAGATCCCGGTCTTGCAGGATGGCGATCTGACGCTGGCCGACAGCAACGCCATTCTGGTCTATCTGGTGAAGCGCTATGCGCCGGACAGCCACTGGCTGCCGGAACAGCCGGCCGCGGCGGCGCGAGTGCAGGCCTGGCTTTCCAAAGCCGCCGGTGAAGTCCGCTACGGCCCGGCGGCCTGCCGACTGATCGCCCAATTCGCCGTGCCGGAGGACTATCAGGCGGCGCGGGCGGTCAGCGATCGTTTCCTGCCGCAGATGGAACAGCATCTGAGCGAGCGGGACTACCTGGCCACCGAACACCCCACCATCGCCGATCTGGCCTGCCACAGCTACGTGGCGGTCGCGGCTGAAGGCGGCATTTCGCTGTCGCCTTACCCTGCGATACGTCGCTGGGCGGCGCGCATCGCTGTACTGCCCGGCTACTTTGCCATGCCGGCCCTGCCGGAACCGGCGGGGAGCTGACGCCATGATCCCGCAACTGTTCCATCCCGATGAGCTGCGCGCACAGACGCTGGCCGGGTTTGGCGGCGTAGGCGGCGGCATCTACCCCGCGATGCCGGATCAGCACCGCGCGTTTTTCGCCGCGCTGCCCTACCTGTTTGTCGCCACGCTGGATGAACAAGGCTGGCCCATCGCCACCCTGTTCACCGGCCCGCCCGGATTTTTACGCACGCCGGACGACACGCATTTACGCATCAGCGCGCCGCGCCGCGGCGACGATCCCGCCCAGGCGCTGTTGCTGCCCGGCAAGCCGGTCGGCGCGCTGGGGCTGGATTTCAGCAACCGGCGGCGCAACCGCGCCAACGGCGCCATCGGCCGCACCGACAAAAACCGGGTGGAAATCCTCGTTCAGCAAAGCTTCGGCAACTGCCCGCAGTACATTCAGCGCCGCGAACTCTACCCGGTGGACAGCCGGCCGCAGCCGGTTGAGCATTTGGCCGTGCTGGATGCGGCGGCGCAGGCGCTGATCCGCGCCGCGGACACCTGCTTCGTCGCCAGCTGCGCGCACCTGACACTGCCGCAGGGCGGCGTGGATATTTCCCATCGCGGCGGCCGCCCCGGCTTTATCCACCTGGAAGGTGACACGCTGTGGATGCCGGACTTTCGCGGCAACCGCTACATGAACACGCTGGGCAATCTGCTGGCCGAACCGCGGGCGGCGCTGCTGTTCATCGATTTCGATCGCGGCGACGTGCTGCATCTGCAGGGGGAAACGCAAATCCTCTGGCAGGCGGAAGGGGATCCCGGCGTCGAAGGAGCGGAACGCTATTGGCGGTTTGACGTGCGCCGCGCCTGGCGTTTTGCGGCGGCGCTGCCGTGGCGAGGGCGCAATCTGGAGTATTCGCCGGCGACGCTGGCGACCGGGGTGTGGCGCCGCTGAGCTGAAATGAAAAGCCCCGCGGCGGCGGGGCTGGATCGGAAATTACAGGCTGTGTTCGGCCGCCGATGCGGCCTGATAAAGCTGACGAAAATAATTCAACCGCGCAAAGAACAGGCGGCTTTGCTGCTCCGACATATTGCCGGCCACCTGCCCGGCGTCAATCTGCCGCCCTTGCCATTCCATCAGGGCGATGCTCGACGCCAAAAAATCCATTTCGCTGCCGTAGGCCGCGAGATGTCTGTCCACTGATTTCATCATTCGCACACTCCTTTTAATCACATCGAAAAGGGTCATATGCCTGCTCTTTCAGTATCGACCCGACGGCGGATATTTTTTGTACAGAAGATGCGCAGTGAGAAAACGGCCATCTTGCCGTCGCGTTGGCAAACGGCGGCGGCAAAGTTTGCTAGGGTAAAGGGGAGCCGTATGGAATAGACCACTCCGTTGAACTCAGCAAAGGAAGAGACTCATGAGCATCAGTATCCGCGCCACCCTCAAGGATCCCACGCTGTTCCGCGAGGCCAATTACATCGACGGGCAATGGTTGCCGGCCCAGGAAGGCCGCACGATCGCCATTCATAACCCCGCCAACGGCGAGCGGATCGGCCATGTGCCGGCCTTCGGCGCCGAAGAAACCGCGCGCGCCATCGCCGCCGCCAAAAAAGCGCTGCCCGCCTGGCGCGCGCTGACCGCCAAAGAGCGCGCCGGCAAGCTGCGGCGACTTTTTGAGCTGATGATGGAAAATCAGGAAGATCTGGCGCGCATCATGACGGCGGAACAGGGCAAACCGTTGGCCGAAAGCCGCGGTGAAATCACCTATGCCGCCTCCTTTATCGAATGGTTCGCCGAGGAAGGCAAGCGGGTGTATGGCGACACCATTCCACAGCCGCAGGCCGGTCGCCGCATTATCGTGCAAAAAGAGCCGATCGGCGTGTTCGCCGCCATCACCCCGTGGAACTTCCCGGCGGCGATGATCACCCGTAAAGCCGGCCCCGGCTGGGCCGCCGGCTGCACCGGGGTGATCCGCCCCGCCAGCCAAACGCCGTTCTCGGCGCTGGCGATCGCCGTGCTGGCGGAGCGCGCCGGGTTGCCCGCCGGGGTGTGCAACGTGATAACCGGCCCCAGCAAAGGCATCGGCGGCGAACTCACCGCCAACCCGGACGTGCGTAAACTCTCCTTCACCGGCAGCACCGAAGTGGGGGCGCAGCTGCTGGCCCAGTGTGCGCCCACCATCAAGAAAACCAGCATGGAGCTGGGCGGCAACGCGCCGTTTATCGTGTTTGACGACGCCGATCTGGACGCCGCCGTGGCCGGCGCGGTCGCCTCGAAATACCGCAACGCCGGCCAGACCTGCGTCTGCACCAACCGTTTTCTGGTGCAAGACGGCGTATACGATGCCTTCGCCGCCAAACTGAAAGCCGCCGTCGCCAAGCTGAAAGTCGGCAACGGCCTGGATGACGGCGTCACCATCGGCCCGTTGATTAACCCGGACGCGGTGGAGAAAGTGCGCGAGCACATCGCCGACGCCGTCGAGCACGGCGCCTCGGTGCTGCTGGGCGGCAAGCCTGACGCGCTGGGCGGCAATTTCTTCAGCCCGACCATCCTGACCGACGTGCCGCGCACGGCGAAAATCTTCCGCGAGGAGACGTTCGGCCCGGTGGCACCCCTGATCCGCTTCAGCCAGGAAGCCGACGCCGTCGAACTGGCTAACGACACGCCGTTCGGCCTGGCCGCTTACTTCTACAGCCGCGACATCGGCCGGGTGATGCGCGTGGCCGAAGCGCTGGAGTACGGCATTGTCGGCATCAACGAAGGGCTGATCTCCACCGAAGTGGCGCCGTTCGGCGGCATGAAACACTCCGGTTTGGGCCGTGAAGGCTCAAAATACGGCATCGAAGACTATCTCGAGATCAAATACCTGTGCCTCGGCGGTTTGGACGCCTGATGCGAGGGTCCCCGCGTCTGCGGGGGCCCTGTCTGGCGGTTTTGGGGAGCCTTTGCTACCTTTAGGCATCTTTTCAGCGGTTAAAAGGAATTGCCTCTATGCAGCCTCTCTCGGTACACCTGCCCGGTTTTTACGTCGTCGGCCTGACAATCAGAACCACCAATCAGGACGAAACCCAGCCCGAGACGGCTAAAATCCCGGCGCTGTGGTCAGACTTTTTCGCCACGTCGCCCGCCATGCCGGTTTACGGGGTCTACTCCAATTACGCCTCCGACGCCAGCGGGCCGTTTGACGTCACCGCCGGCAGCGCGGCAGAGAGCGGTTTGCACATCCAACCCGGCCGCTATCTGGTGTTCCAGGCCCGTGGCGCCATGCCGGCGGCGGTTATCGCAGGCTGGCAAGCCATCTGGGCCTACTTCGAGCAACACCCGGAAATCGAACGTCGCTTCCTGACCGACTTCGAAGCCTATACCGGCCTCGAGGCGGTCGATATCCATATCGGCTGCCGCTAACGTAACAGTGAGATCGACGATGATCACCTTCTCCCCCGCCATTCCGATCCTGCGCATTTTTGCGGTCGATAAGGCCAAAGAGTTTTATCTGGACTTTCTCGGCTTCACGCTGGAGTGGGAGCACCGTTTCAGCGAAGATCTGCCGCTGTACATGCAGATCGCCCGCTCAGAGCTGACGCTGCACCTGAGCGAACACTATGGCGACAGCACGCCCGGCGCCGCCATTTTCATCCCGGTGCACGATATCGACGCGCTGCACCAGGAGCTCACGGCCAAAAACTATCGCTATGCCAGGCCGGGGCTGGAGGTTGTCGACTGGGGCAAAGAGCTCAACCTCACCGATCCGTTCGGCAACCGCCTGCGGTTTTGCGAACAGAGCCCCCCGGCCTGATCGGCGTTATGGTCGGTAGTCCGCCTCGCTGACCGGCTCCAGCCAGGTCACCGGGCTGCCGTCCACCGCTTCGGCGATGGCGATATGGGTCATGGCGGTGTCCGGTGTCGCACCGTGCCAGTGTTTGACGTCGGCCGGTATCCAAACGATATCGCCGGGGTGCATCTCCTGCGTCTTCTCGCCCCACATCTGGATCCACCCGCGCCCCTGAGTGACGATCAGCGTCTGGCCGAGCGGATGCGTATGCCATGCCGTGCGGGCGCCGGGTTCGAAGGTGACGGTCGCGCCGCCTACCCTGGCCGGCGCGTCACCGGCGAACGGCGCGTCGATGCGTACCTGCCCGGTAAAATAATCCGCCGAACCGCGCTGTGATGGGATAGAACCGCTGCGTTGTATTTTCATCTGTCGTGTCCTCCACGTCGGCTTTCCAACCTACGCTGATAGTTATGAGTCAGTGATGCCAAGATAGCGCCGTGTTTTTCCGGTGACTAGCGGGTAAAATGCGCAAGGAGCTATGAGCTCAATTCATAAATCTACGCGCGACAGCGCCCCAACCTTGCTCTCCGGTGCCGGTATGTTGAAAGAAAACTTTAACGATCTGATCGCTTTCCTGATGGTCGCCAGGGAACGCAGCTTCACCAAAGCGGCGGCGCAGCTTGGCGTTTCCCAATCGGCACTCAGCCACGCTATTCGCGGCCTGGAAGAACGCCTGGCGCTGCGTTTGCTCACGCGCACCACTCGCAGCGTCGCCCCCACCGAGGCCGGTGAGCGGCTGCTCAACAGCATTGGCCCGCGCTTGGCGGAGATTGAAAGCGAGCTGAACGCGCTGGGTGAAATGCGCGATCGGCCCGCCGGCAACATCCGCATCACCGCCGGCGAACACGCGGTGGATGCGGTGCTATGGCCGGTGCTGCGCACTTTTCTCGTCGATTACCCGGATATCAACGTGGAAATCACCGTCGACAACAGCCTGACCGACATCGTCGCCGGGCGATTCGACGCCGGCATTCGGCTGGGGGAACAGGTGGCGAAGGACATGGTCGCGGTGCGCATCGGGCCGGACATGCGCATGGTGCCCGTCGCCTCCCCTGACTATTTCGCCCGTTACGGCCTCCCCGCTACGCCGCAAGCGCTGCAAAACCATCGCTGCATCAACATGCGCCTGCCCACCCTCGGCGGGCTGTACGCCTGGGAATTTGCCCGCGATGGCCGGGAGATTAAAGTGCGGGTAGAGGGGCAACTGACCTTCAACAGCCTGCGCCAGCGAATCGACGCCGCGCAGCTCGGCCTCGGCATCGCCTTTGTGCCGGAAGATACCGTCGCCGAGCCGCTGGCCGACGGTCGCTTGCTGATGGCGCTGGACGATTGGTGCCCGCCGTTTCCCGGTTATTACCTCTATTATCCAAGCCGCAGGCAACACACTACCGCCTTTGCGCTGCTGATTGAGGCGCTGCGACCCGGGGCTTAACGCCCGACGTTCTTCTGCAGATGCGCCGGGTAACGATCGCCGATCACATCGATAGCGGAGAGCGCACGCTCGATCTCGCCCATTTCGTCCGCCGCCAACACCACCGACGCCGCCGCAAGGTTTTCTTCCAGCCGGTGACGCTTGGTGGTTCCCGGGATCGGCACGATCCACGGCTGCTGGGCCAGCAGCCAGGCCAGGGCGATCTGCGCCGGCGTCACACCTTTGCGCTGCGCTATCTGCCCCAGCACGCTCACCAGCGCCTGATTGGCCCGGCGCGCTTCGGCGCTGAAGCGCGGCACCACGTTGCGAAAATCGCCGCCGTCAAAGGTGGTGTCCTCGGTAATGGCGCCGGTGAGAAAGCCCTTGCCGAGCGGGCTGAACGGCACCAGACCGATGCCCAGCTCTGCCAGCGTCGGCAAGATTTCACGCTCCGGTTCGCGCCACCACAGCGAATATTCGCTTTGCAGCGCCGTGACCGGCTGCACCGCGTGAGCTCGCCGAATGGTTTGCGCACCGGCTTCCGACAGGCCGAAATACTTCACTTTCCCTTCGCGAATCAGTTGCTGCACCGTACCGGCCACCTCCTCGATAGGCACCTCAGGATCGACACGGTGCTGATACAGCAAATCGATCGTCTCTATCCGCAGGCGCTTCAACGAGCCTTCCACCGCCTGGCGAATATGCTCCGGACGGCTGTTCAACACCTGCTGCCCCGCCGGCTGCGGCAGATCGAAACCGAACTTGGTGGCGATGACGACCCGATCGCGCACCGGCGCCAGCGCTTCGCCCAACAATTCCTCGTTCGTGAACGGACCATAAATCTCGGCGGTATCGAAGAACGTCACGCCCTCGTCAACCGCGGCACGGATCAGATCGACCGCCTGCCGTTTGTCGGTGGCCGGGCCGTAACCAAAGCTCAGTCCCATACAGCCCAACCCCAACGCCGAGACTTCCAGCCCTTCGCGCCCCAATTTGCGTGTTTGCATCTTCACTCCCCCACTGATTGATACCGGCCCCGCCTGACGCGGAGCCGTTCCGGTGTGATGACTGTAAAACGCGACTGCCGCCATGACTATGGGGCGAAATACGCTTGAGCTTATGAGCCAGGCTCATAAATCAAACGTCATCGTTGAGCGCTTGTCCGATCGCCTCCTCACACTGCAAGATATTATGGTGGTGACAAGCCAGCGGGATAATCTTGAGCTGCGCGCAAACCGCGCCCAGCCCATTATCTTCCAGCGCCAGCAGCGGCGCCGTTACCGCCTCCGGCAACTGCGGGTTACCCTCCGTCGCCTTAAACAGCGTCACTTTCGTGGTCTGCAATCGGCGGCTCAGCCTTCCCTCAGACAGCCGCCGCTCCGCCTGCCCGGCGGCCATGGCGCGTGTCGCCGCCTCCCCCTCGATGCCCAGCGCAGGCAGCAGTTGCTCCAGCGGCAGCTCCGCCGTGGTCTGCAGATAGAAGCTGTCCAGCAGATACAGCTGCACGTTACGGCAGCCGCGCGCCTCCAGGCGAGCGGCGATCTCCAGCGCGATGATGCCCCCCAGCGACCACCCGAGAATGCGCACCGGCCCGGCGTCTTGCAGCAGGCCGGCGGCAATCATGTCGTTCAAATACCGTTCGGCCAGCTCGCCGAGCGAGTCGATGGTCGGTTGATGGTAAAGATTATGGTTATCGACGCCATAGCAATTGAGTCGCCCTTGCAACGGCTGAGCGAAAGCATGAAACGCCTCCGCGCCCACCAGCGCCGGGTGGATCATCCACACCGCGGGCACGCCGTCTGTCCGGCGGTTAAGCGGCATGACCAAACGGCGCTCGTTGGCGGCCAGCAGATTTTTCAGGGTGCGGCTTTGCAATAGCTGCACCACCGGCACCGGCGCGGCCATCAGTTCGCCCATGCCGACGCACAGGGAGATCGCCTTGATCGAGGTGCCGCCCAGCAGGAAGAAATCGTCCGTCATGCCGACCTGCTCGCACTGCAGCGCCTCCTGCCACAATGCGCACAACTGCTGCTCCAGCGCGTTCGCGGGAGCGACATAGGCCTGCGGCTCATTCGCCGTCGGCGCCGGCAACGCCTTGCGATCCAGCTTGCCGCTGGAGTTGTACGGCAACGCTTCCAGCCGCACCAGCGCCGCAGGCAGCATGTATAGCGGCAATTGCCCGCTCATAAAGGCCAGCAGCGCCGACTCCTCCAGCGGCGCCTCACTGACGTAATACAGCGCCAGACGCTGCCGATGCGCCTCTGACAGCACCACGGCGCAGCAGGATTTGATCGCGCCGAACGCCAGCGCACATTGCTCGACCTCCCCCAGCTCGACGCGGTAGCCATTGATTTTCACCTGAAAATCCATACGGCCGAGGAACTCCAGATTGCCGTCCGGCAAATAGCGCCCGGCATCGCCGGTTCGATAAAGCCGCTCCCCCAATTCCGGATGGTAGATGAACTTTTCCTCGGTCAGCGACGGATTGCGGTAATAGCCGCGCGCTACGCCAGCGCCACCGATGTACTGCTCCCCCGGTAAGCAAGGCGGCAACACGCGCAGATGGCGATCCAGCACATAGAAACGCTGATGAGCCATCGCCTGGCCATAAGGCACGCTGGGCGCCAGGATCGGCGTTTCCGGAATGTCGTACAAAATCGACCAAATGGAGCTTTCGGTCGCGCCCCCGGCGCTGACGACCCGGCACCCTGGCCGCCATTGGCGAATGCGCGCCGGCAGTGAACGCGAGATCACCTCGCCCACCAGCACCACGTTGCGCAAATGCGGCCACTGCGCCTGCGACGCGGCGGACTCCAGCTGCTCCACCAGCAGCGTCATCACCGAAGGCGCGGAATTCCAGAAGGTCACCCCCTGAGTCATCAACAACCGATGCCACGCCTCCGGCTGATAGCGTTCGGTTTCGGACGGCATCACGATGGCACCGCCCACCGACAGCAGGCCGAAAATATCGAACACCGAAATGTCGAAGCTCAGCGCGCTGAGCGCCAACCCGCGATCGTCCGCACCGAGTTCCAGCTGGTGCAAGGTATCGATGATGCTGTTCACCGCGCCGCGATGTTCTATCGCCACCCCTTTCGGCGCGCCGGTAGAGCCGGAGGTGAAGATCACATAGGCCAGCGCGGAAGGTGCCGGCAAAACAGCCTCGCCCGGCGGAGCCGGCGGCAACTCCATGACGGCCCCCTGCGGATCGATCGTCAACAGCCTGGCCTCGCCGCTGGCCCCCCACTCCCGGCTGCTCAAAATCACCCGGGTCTGCGACTGCGCGACGATATCGAGGCGGCGGCGTTCCGGCCAGGCGCCGTCCAGCGGCAAATAGGCCTTGCCGGCCATCAGGATCGCCAGCACCGCAATGATTTGCGCCCGCCCTTTGTCCACCATCACCGCGATGGTGTCGGCGCGCATATCCGCATGCTCGCGCAGCTGCAACGACAGCGCCAACGCACGCCGATACAGTTCACCGTAGTTCAGCTCACCCCATTCATCGACGATCGCCACCCGCTGCGGATCGCGCTCGGCCTGACGGATAAAATCATGATGGATGGCGCGTTCGAAATCGTAGGCCGGCGGACAGGATTGACGGAAGGCGCGCTGCCGCGCCGTTTCACTCGCCGATACCAGCGCCAACTGACTGACGCGCTGCTCCCCGTGATTGACGATCTGCGTGAGGATCGTCAGATAATACTCACCCAACAGCACCAGTGTGGCCGGTGCAAACAGGGCGGTGGCATAGTTGAAGATCGCCCTGCCGCCTTGCGGCGCCGACTGTATGCTCAGCGTCAAATCGAATTTGGCCGCCTGATAGTGTGTCAACAGATCCTGCGGCGCCAGCCAGGCCGGCGCTTCACCCGCCTCTTCCAGCGCGAACAGCGTCTGAAACAGCGGATGGCGCGACAGATCGCGCGGCACCTGCAGCAGCTCAATCAACTGATCCAACGGTAAATTCTGATGCCGCTGCGCCTGCAGCACGCCATCAAAGACCCGATGCACATAATCGTTCAGCGACGCTGCATCGTCTATTTGCGAGCGCAACGGCAGCGTATTGACGAAGAATCCGATCGCCGAGCGGGTCTCCGCCACCGGCCGGTTAGCGACCGGCGTGCCGACCAGAATGTCTTGCTGGCCGCTGAAGTAACCGAGCAGCAGATTAAAGGCCGCAAGATACAGCGCAAACGGCGTGACGCCTTGCCGCCGGGCGAACTGCGCCGCCTGCATCGTCAGGGCCTCCGGCAGCGCGATGACGTGATTGGCGCCGCGATGATCGAAGCGCGCCGGCCGCACGAAATCGAGCGGCATCTCCAGCGCCTGCCACCCATCCAGCGCTTGTCGCCAATACGCTTTCGCCTCATCCGCCAGCGCGGAGTCCAGCCAGCACCGCTGCCAGACGGCATAGTCGCCATATTGCAACGGCAACGCCGCCAGCTCAGCCTCCCGCCCTTGCCGCTGCGCCTGATACAGCGCATCCAACTCCTGCAGCAGCACCGGCTGCGACCAGCCGTCAAACGCCAGGTGGTGCACCAGGATCAGGCTGTAAGTCACCCGCCCGCCATCAGGCTGCGCCACCTGGTAAACGCTCGCTCTGATCGGCAACTCCGCCTCCAGGGCAAACGGCCGATCGATATCCTGCCGCAGTCTGTCCGGCCAGCGCGCCGCCTCCAGCGCCACGCGCTCCAGCGATAGCGTTTGTTCACAGGCCCGGGCGACGGCAATTTGGGACGGCTTCTGGGCAATCAGGCTGTGCAACACCTGATGCCGGGCGACGACCGCCTGCAGACTGCGCTCGTAAGCCGTCAGACAGACATCGTCGCCGAGACGGAACAGCATCGGCACATGATAAAGATTGCCGCCGCCGTTCAGGTTCTCGATAAACCACAGCTGCAGCTGTGAAGCGGAGAGCGGATACTCGCGTTGCCGCAGCGGCGGGATCGACATCGGCGCGGCGCCCTCCCCCTGCCGCAGCAACGCACGGCACAATGAACGGATCGTCGGGAACCGGCCCAGCTCGCTCAACGTCACCTCGATCCCCAACCGTTGACCGAGCTGGTAACAGGCCTGGATCGCCAGAAGGGAATTGCCGCCCAGCGAGAAGAAATTGTCCTCCACGCCGATATCCTGCCGCTGCAACAGATCGCGCCACACCGCCAGGCAAGCGTTCTCCCGCTCGTTCTGCGCCGCGACAAACTCGCGCGCCGTCCTTTTCGGCGGCGGCAACGCCTGTCGGGCTATCTTGCCGTTTTCGGTCAGCGGCAGCTGTGCCAGCTGCATCAGAGCCTGCGGCACCATGTAAGGAGGCAGTTGGCTGCTCAAATGCTGCGCCAAATCCTGCGGGGCGATCGCCTCATCGGCAACGAAGTAAGCGGCCAGACAGGGCTGAGGGTCGGTGACGAGCACGCAACAACAGGCGGTCACCCCCGGATAGGCAAGCGCGGCATGCTCTATTTCACCCAGCTCGATGCGGTAGCCGTTCAGCTTGACCTGCTGATCGAGACGCCCCAGGAACTCCACATTGCCGTCCTCGAGCCACCGGCCCGCGTCGCCGGTGCGATACACCCGCTCCTGCAGCTCCTCATGCCAGAAGAAACTCTCGGCGGTGCGTTGCGGATCGCCGTAATACTCGCGCGCCAACCCTTCACCGGCCAGATAGATCTCCCCGCGCACGCCCGGCGCCGCGGGCCGTCGTCCGGCATCCAGAATGTAGCAACGCTGGTGCGGCAACGGTTTACCGTAAGGGATGCTGACCGAGCGAATTTTCTCGCCTCGCGGCACCTCATACAGCATGGTGAAGATCGCCGCCTCCGTAGCGCCGCCGGCGCTGCAGAAGCGGACGTGCGGCGCCCAGGCCAGGCAGCGTTCCGGCAGCGAGGTGGCGATCCAGTCGCCCCCCACCATCACCGCCCGCAGCGCCGGCGCAGGCCCGGCCGCCAGCCCCGCGCCGTTTACATAGTCCAGCAACAGCTCCATCAGGGCCGGTGCGCTCAACCATTGCGTCACTCGATGTGTCATCATCAGCTGATACCAGGCTTGCGGATTGACCCGATCTCGCTCGGCCGGCATCACAACCGCGCCGCCCGCGCTCAACGGGCTGAAAATATCGAAGATCGCCAGATCGAAGCTCAACGCGCTGAGCGCCAGGCTGCGATCCCGCTCGTTGAACCCGAAATACCGCCGAACGCCTTCCAGCATGTTCACCGCGCTGCGATGTTCGATCGCCACGCCCTTGGGCGTGCCGGTCGAGCCCGAAGTGAAAATGATATAGGCCAGGCTGTCAGGACCGGCCTCCACCACCGGCAGACGCCTCTCCGGCAGCGGCAACTGCGCCGCCAGCCCGCCGGCATTCAGTTCGACCAGGTTGATCTCGTCGCAGGCCCAGGGCGCATCGCTGAGCAACGTATTGATGCCGGCCTGCGCCATCACCTTCAGCCGCCGCTGCGGCGGCCATGTCGCCTCCATCGGCAAAAACGCCTTGCCGCACATCAGCGCCGCCAACAGGGCGATCGGCTGCCGGCGCCCCTTGTCGGCGACGACGGCGATGGCGTCGCCGGTCATCTTGCCCTGCACACGCAGTTGAGTGGCCAGCGTTAACGCCGCCTCGTGCAGTTCGCCGTACGTCATTTCCCCCTGCGCGTCGATCACCGCGACGGCCTGCGGATTGCGCTGCGCATGCCGCACGAAATCCTGTTGCAGGCAGCGTTCAAACGCATAGCTAAAGGCCGGCGCCGCAGGCAGCGCCGGGCTCTGCGGCTGCAGACGAATATTTTCCAGCGGCCAGTCATCGTGACGCGCCATCTGTTGCAATAGGGCGAGATAGTAGCCGGCCAACCGATCCATCGACGCTTTGCTGAACAGCGCCGACGCGAAGTTGAAGCGCGCGCGCATCTGCTCCCCCTGCGGCGTCAGCGTGAGCGTCAGATCGAACTTGGCGGTGCGCTCATCCGCGCTCAGATCGACCACCGACAGCCAGTCCGGACGCGCCGGTGCGCCGCTCTCGCCCTCCAGCGCGAACATGACCTGGAACAGCGGGTGCCGCGAAAAGTCGCGCGGCAGCGCCAGAGCGTCCACCAGCGCCTCCAGCGACAGCGTCTGATGCTGCTGCGCCCGCAGCGTCGTGGCCGCAACCTCTCGCACAAACTCGGCAACGCCCTGACGGGGGTCGATCTGCCGGCGTAAAGGCAGCGTATTGACAAAGAACCCGATCAGATTCCCCAGCTCAGGGCGATTGCGGTTCGCCAGCGGCGTACCCACCATGACATCGTTCTGACCGCTGTAGCGGGCAAGCAACAGCATGAACCCCGCCAGCATCACGGCATGCAGCGTCACGCCCTCTCGGCGCGCCAACGCCTCCAGCGCCTTCACCAGCGCCGCCGGCAGCGGCACTTCGCTGTTGTCGCCGCGTACGTCGAAGACCGCCGGCCGCAAAAAATCCACCGGCAGCGAGAGCGGCTGCCAGCCCGCCAGCTCTCGTTGCCAAAAGGCCAATTCGTCGGCCCGGCGCTGCACATTTTCCGGCGCGTGTTGCCAGCAGGCATAGTCGAGGTATTGCAGCGCCGGCTCTGTCGCTTTACGCCACGTTCCCCGATAGCGCGCGTCCAGCTCCTGCAGCACCACCTCAAGCGACCAACCGTCAAAGACGATGTGATGGAACACCAACAGACAAACGGCCGTTTCCCCGCCCGCCGCATCGCGGTAACGATAGCGCGTGGCGCGCAGCGGCAGCTCGCGCGTCAAATCCATCGGCCGGCTGCAGGCCTGCGCCAGCGCCATGTCAAACTCAGCGCTGCTCACCGTCAGCAAAGGCACCGGCAGCACGGCGTCGCTGACCCACTGGCTGGCTTCGCCCCGCTCATTCTGGCGAATCAGGCTACGCAGGATCTGGTGGCGCTCGACGATCGCCTGCAGACAGTCCGCAAAACGTTGGTCATCGATGTCCGGCGCCAGCCGCAGCAGCACCGGCGACAGATAGTGCGTGGCGTCCGCCGACAGTTGCTGAACAAACCACAATCGCGACTGCTGAAGCGACAGCGGCCCCTCCCGCAGCCCGCCGGCGAGGATGGGCGGCTCATCCGACGGCGCCTGCCGTTGAGCGGCGATATGCTCGCTCAGTGCGGCCACCGTCGGATGCTGATTCAACGTCAGCACCGAGATCTTCGCCCCCGGCAATTTATTCACTTCGTGACACAGCCTGATGGCCATAATGGAGTTGCCGCCGAGGCGGAAGAAGTTGTCGTCCATGCCGACATGGCCGCCCAGCAGCCGATTGAACAGTGCAGAAAGCTGAGTCTCCAGCGGCGTGCCCGGTTGGCGAAACGCCGTTTGCCGCTCCACCGGCAGCGGTTCCGGCAATGCCCGGTAATCGACCTTGCAGCTCACCGTCAGCGGCAGCGCTGACAGCGCCGACAGCGCCGACGGCAACATATAATGCGGCAGCTGCGCCGCCAGGCGTTGCAAGAGGTCGCCGGCCTGCGGCGTCGCGCCGGGCTTCGGCACATACCAGGCCGCCAGTTGGTCCGTCGTGCCGGGGCGCAGGGTCACCACCGCCTCGGCCACCTCGGGCAGCGCGCGCAGCTGCATTTCGATCTCGCCCAACTCGATGCGATAGCCGTTGATCTTGATCTGCTGGTCGTGTCGTCCGAGATAGTCCAGGCTGCCGTCGGCCAAGCGCCGTACCCGGTCGCCGGTGCGATACAGGCGCCGGTAAGGCTCGCGCAGTTCAAAAGGATTGGCGACGAATGCGGCTTCCGTCAGCGCCGGCAGGTTCAGGTATCCGCGCGCCAGGCCGGCGCCGGCCAGACACAGCTCGCCCTCCGCCCCCAGCGGCATTAGATTGTCATGCTCGTCAACCACATAACAACGCATATTGGCGATGGCGTGGCCGATATTGCGCGCGCCGTTGCGGCGATAGATATTCAGACTGGCGCTGACCGAAGCCTCGGTCGGGCCGTACAGATTGGCAACCTGCATGCCGCAGGCCAGGTAATGGTCGAGCGCCTCCTGCGCGGTCGCCTCGCCGCCGGTCGCGAGATAGCGCACCGAAGCCGGCAGGTCTGGCAAGGTGCCAAGCAGCGCCGGCGGCAGGAAACAGGCTTCGATGCCCCAGGCCGCCATTTGGCCGCACAACAGCGCCGGATCGCGCCGCTGCGCCTCGCCCGCGATGAACAGCCGGTGGCCGTTGCTCAGGGCCATGAACACTTCAAACACGTGCGCGTCAAAGGCCAGCGACGCGAACTGCAGGCAGTTGAGCGCGCCCGATTCATTGCGCAGCAAAAGCTGCGTATGACCCCGCACCATGTTGGCCGCGCCCCGGTGTTCGCACAGCGTGCCTTTCGGCCGCCCGCTGGTGCCGGAGGTGTAAATCACGTAGGCCAATTGCCGGGCTTCGACATTCGGCAGGCTCGCGGCATCCGCATCGGCAAGCGATTCATCCGCCGCCAGGCAAACGCCGTCCGGCGCCAGACGCCGCGCCTCCCCTTGCAATGCGCTTTCCGTCAGGACGATGGGGCTGTTCACCTCTTGCAGAATATATTCCAGGCGCTGCGCCGGCGCCGCGGGATCCAGCGGCACATAGGCACCGCCCGCCTTCATGATGGCCAGCATCGCCACCACCGCTTCCGCGCTGCGCTGCAGATACAGCGGGATCAGCGTCTCTGGCGGCATGGCGGCGCCGCGCAACCGGCGATATTCTTCCCTCAGCCGTATTGCCAGGCGATCGCTGCGCTGCGCCAGTTGGCGGTAGCTGAGCGAACCGTTGGCATCGGTTACGGCGATGCGTTCCGGATGACGGCGCACCTGGCGAGCCACGCCGTCGAGCAGTGTCGCTCCTGGGTCGGCCGTGTCCGGCTCGCTCTCCCAGGCGTCGCGGCAGCGTAAAACCTGCTGCGCCGTGAGCTGCGGCCACGCGGCTATCGGCGCGTCCGGTTCGGCTAGCGCACGCTGCAATAGCCCGAGATACTGCTCCGCCATCTCCGCCATTTGCGTGGCGTCGAACAGATCGGGCCGATAACGCAGGCGAAACTCAAAGGCCTGCTCGGTCGGCTGATACTCCAGCAGCAGTTCCGAACCGGCCAGATCGACGTTGTAACGGTGATTGACGCCGATGCGGCAACCGTCAAGCGCCAGCGGCGCATCTTTCAGGTAAGCCTGAGTGAAATTGACGTTCAGCTCGCGCACCGGGCTGAGGTTCAGCATGTCATAAACCGGCAATTGGCTGTGCCGCAGCTTGCCCGTCACCTTGAGCGCTTTGCTGTAGGCCAGCGTCGCGCGGTACAGCTGGTTGAACGTGGCTTGCGGGGCGAGCGTTAAGGGAAACACCGCGGTGTTGACCTGGGCGCCGAAAAACAGCGGCTCGCCGCCGTCCGGCGCGACGGGATAACCGATATGCACCGTGTCCTGCGCGGATTGCCGGGCGATCAGCAACGCCCACAGCGTTTTGAATATCAGGAATGGGTTGGCATATCTGACGCCAGACTTCAGCGCCTGCCACTCGGCGAACGGCAACGTAAAGCGCACTTCGCCGGCGCCGGGTGCTTCGGGGGCTTCACCGGGGAGATAAGGCAACGCTACGCGCGGGGCGCATTCGGCCAACCGGTCGCCCCAGAATGACGCGGAAGCGAAGTCCTGCTTCAACGCCGCGATATCCGCCTCATAGCGCCGGTACAATCGACAAATGTCCGTTTCATTCGCCTGCGGCGGCGCCACGGCCGCCCCGCGATTGTAATAGGCGGAAACGGCGTTGTAGAACTCCTGGCCGGACAGGCCGTCGATCAGGATATGATGAACGACAATGATCAAATTATAGCGCTGCGGCGCCAACTCAATCAGGTAGAAGCGGCACAGCGGCCCCTCCCGGAGATCGAACGGCGTATTGATTAATTTACCGGCATCGCAATCGGCATCAAGCGTTTCCAACGCAATTTTCTTCTCCGTCTTTACCCAGCGTAATTGCGGCGAGCTGTCGTCGAGGACATGGTGAAACAGAATATAGTCCCGGCACACGCCCTCGACCGCCGCGCGCAGTCGATCGACGTCCAGCGCCCCCTCAATGGTCTGATCCAGCACCAGGTTGTACTCGCAGGAGTGTGGATTGAGGACGTATTCATTCCAAAACGTGTGGGTATAGGGTGAAGCGATGATCGCGCCCATGAATCAATTCCCTTTTAATATATTCCAATAATATATGAATAGATATTTATGCATGGCATAAATACCGTGATGGTTATGCGATTGAGCTGTTAGGCGAAAACTTAAAAAACATAAGAGCGAATATTATTTTATTTTTATAAAAAATAAAGCCACAAAAACACAAATAAACTAAAACCAACAAAAACAATGACATAAAAAATAATTTGTCATTTTAAAATGATTCACGGATTTTCATTCATAAATAAAATAACTATTGTAAATAAATTAAAAACAAAGATAGGAATATATTTAATATAAATAAATTTAATTTAAAGGCATCGCAGGAAAAGCGATAAAAAAGAGAATCTTCTTAAATGAAAACCCGCATCTTTCAGTTGCGCTATTCCAAAGTGTACGGTGTCGGAATATCCTATACTCGTTGCAGGATGCAGTTTCCCTCCCATTGAATGCCAGTACAGGGAGTCACAAATGGCTATTTTCGCCCACTTGCGGGCAATTTTTTCAGCATTATTGGCAGAATTATCTGATGAATAAAAAACGTCCCGTCTTGACCCCGGCAACCCTGTTATTGCTGCAGCCGGTCTGCATCGGTTCGGCCCTGGCGGCGGATCAGAAAGACAGCGATACGCTGGTGGTAATGGCGCAACCCATCGGATTGACCGAGCTGGGATCGCCGGTGTCCGTCAGCGTGATCGACGGCCAGGACCTGCGCAACGCCGCACCGCAGATTAACCTGTCGGAAAACCTTGGCAGCGTGCCGGGCCTGCAACTTCAAAACCGACAAAACTATGCGCAGGATCTGCAGCTGTCGATACGCGGATTCGGCAGCCGATCGATGTTCGGCGTGCGCGGGGTGCGCATGTACGTCGACGGCATCCCCGCCACCATGCCCGACGGCCAGGGACAAACCTCCAACATCGACATCAACTCCGTCGAGCGCATCGAGGTGCTGCGCGGCCCCTATTCCGCGCTGTATGGCAACGCTTCGGGCGGGGTGATCAACGTTGACACACAGACCGGCGCCCAGCCGCCAACGCTGGAGGCCGGCAGCTATTTCGGCAGCGACAACACCTGGCGCTACGGGGTGAAAGCGACCGGCGCCACCGGCGACGGCACCCAGGCCGGCGACGTCAACTACGCTATCTCCGGCACCCGCTTCACCACTCAGGGCTATCGCGATCACAGCGCCGCGCGGAAAAACCTCGGCAACGGCAAGCTCGGCGTGCGGTTGGACGACGTCAGTACCCTGACGCTGATGTTCAACAGCGTCTCCATTGACGCCGGCGATCCGGGCGGCCTGACCGAAGCGGAATGGAAGGAAAACCCGCGCCAGGCGCCGCGCGCGGATCAATACAACACCCGCAAGTCGCTCGATCAGACTCAGGCCGGCCTGCGCTATCAGCGCCAGATGAGCGAGCGCGACGAACTGACGCTGACCGCCTACCACGGCGAGCGCCACACCACGCAGTACCAATCCATTCCACGCGGGCCGCAGCTTAACCCTACCCACGCCGGCGGGGTGATCGTGCTGGAAAGAAAATATCAGGGCATTGACACTCGCTGGAAGCATGAGGATACTCTCGCCTCGTTACCGGTAACACTGATCGGCGGTCTGGATTATGAAACCATGACCGAACGCCGGCAGGGGTTTGAAAACTTTATTCTGCGAGACGGCACAGTGGACTACGGCGAGAAAGGCGACCAGCGGCGCAACGAGAAAAACCGCATCTGGAACCTGGATCCTTACCTGCAAACCTCCTGGCAACTGACGCCGCACTGGACGCTGGACGCCGGCCTGCGCTACAGCACGGTTAGCTTCGACTCGACCGACTACTACATCACGCCGCGCAACGGCGACGACAGCGGCAGCAAACGCTACCACCAGTGGCTGCCGATGGGCTCGCTCAACTATAAAATCAATCCGGCGTGGAACGTTTATCTCTCAGCCGGCCGCGGCTTTGAAACCCCGACCATCAACGAACTCTCCTATCGCCCCAACGGCCAGGCCGGCCTGAACATCGGTCTGCAGCCGTCCACCAGCGACACCGTCGAGCTGGGCAGCAAACTGCGCCTCGGCAACGGCCTGGTGAGCGCCGCCCTGTTCCAGACCGATACCGACAACGAGCTGGTGGTGGCGGAAAGCAGCGGTGGGCGCACCAGCTACGCCAACGCCGGCAAAACCCGGCGGCGCGGCCTGGAACTGGCGCTGGATCAAGAGTTCGCGCTGGACTGGCGCCTGCATATGGCCTGGACGCTGCTGGACGCCACCTACCGCAGCGAGATGTGCGGCAAAGCCGTTTGTACCCCGGCCCAAACCATTCCCGCCGGCAATCGCCTGCCGGGCATCGCCCGCAACATGGGCTACGCCTCGCTGGCCTATGCCCCGCCGGAAGGCTGGCACGCCGGCGCGGAACTGCGCTACATGAGCGACATTCAGGCCAATGACGCCAACAGCGCGCAGGCTCCCTCTTACACCGTGGCCGGCGTAAACGCCGGTTATCGCTTTACCTGGAACCGCTGGGCGCTGGACGTGTTCAGCCGGGTGGACAATGTTTTCGATCGCCGATACGTCGGTTCGGTGATCGTCAACGAAGGCAACGGCCGCTACTTCGAGCCGGCGCCGGGGCGCAACTGGGGTGGCGGCGCCACCTTGTCTTATCGCTTTGAATAAGGCAAAGCACCTTAAGGTTAAAAAACGGGATGGGTTTTACGTCACCCTAGCGGCTTCTCGCTGAAATAATAGGGAGAAACCGCGTGTTTTTTCCGATTTGGCTTAATCTCTAAATCGGGGACTTTCATTTTTGGTAAGGGTATTGCTATGCAAAATAAAGCGTCACTATCGCCGCTTATCGTCATAACGGCGCTGTTTGCCGCGCTGAGCGGGCTTTATCTGCTCGGCGGCGGCATCTGGCTGGCCAAGTTGGGCGGTTCGCTGTATTACATCATCGCCGGGCTGGTGCTGCTGGCGACCTCCTGGCTGCTGTTCCGCCGCCGCGCCACCGCGCTGCTGCTGTACGCGGTATTCCTGCTGGGCACCACGATTTGGGCCCTGTGGGAAGTGGGCCCGGACTTCTGGGCGCTGACGCCGCGCCTGGACGTCACCTTCTTCTTCGGCCTGTGGCTGGTGTTGCCGTTTATCTACCGCAAGCTGGTGGCCAACGGCAAATTCGCCTACGGCGCGCTGAGCGCGGCGCTGGCGATCACCGTCATCGCGCTGGCCTATGCCGTGTTCAACGATCCGCAAGAGATTAACGGCACCCTCGACGCCGCCCAGGTACAACCGAAAGACGCCACCGGCGCCGACTGGCCGGCCTATGGCCGCACCCAGGAAGGCACCCGTTACTCGCCGCTGAGCCAGATCAACGACAAAAACGTTGGCCAGCTGCAAGAGGTTTGGCGTTTCCAGACCGGCGATCTGAAGACCGCCAACGATCCGGGTGAGATCACCAACGAAGTCACGCCGATCAAAATCCGCGATACCCTTTACATGTGTACGCCGCACCAGAAGCTGTTCGCGCTGGATGCCGCCACCGGTAAAGAAAAATGGAAGTTTGATCCGCAGCTGAAATACAACCCAACCTTCCAGCACATCACCTGTCGCGGCGTGTCTTACCACGAAACCGCCGCAGCCGCAGGCGCCGCCGGCGACGCCGCTCCGGCGATGTGCGCACGCCGCATCATTCTGCCGGTCAACGACGGCCGTCTGTTCGCACTGGACGCCGAAACCGGCAAACCCTGCCCGGACTTCGCCAACAATGGTGAGCTGAACCTGCAGAGCAATATGCCGTATGCGACGCCGGGCCACTACGAGCCGACCTCGCCGCCGGTGATCACCGATAAAGTGATCGTCGTCGCCGGTGCCGTGACCGACAACTACTCCAACCGCGAGCCTTCCGGCGTGATCCGCGGCTTCGACGTCAACAGCGGCAAGCTGCTGTGGGCCTTCGATCCGGGCGCGAAAGATCCGAACGCCATCCCGGCGGACGAGCACCACTTCGTGCCGAACTCGCCGAACTCCTGGGCGCCTGCCGCCTATGACGCCAAGCTGGATATCGTTTACCTGCCGATGGGCGTTTCCACTCCGGACATCTGGGGCGGCGATCGCACCCCGGAAATGGAACGCTACGCCAGCGGCCTGTTGGCGCTGAACGCCTCCACCGGCAAACTGGCCTGGTTCTATCAGACGGTCCACCATGACCTGTGGGATATGGACGTGCCGGCGCAGCCGACCCTGGCGGACATTACCGACAAGAGCGGTAAAAAAGTGCCGGTCATCTATGTGCCGACCAAAACCGGCAACATCTTCGTGCTGAACCGTACCAACGGCGAACTGGTGGTGCCGGCACCGGAGAAACCGGTACCGCAAGGCCCGGCCAAGGGCGATCGCCTGTCACCGACCCAGCCGTTCTCCGAGTTGACCTTCCGTCCTGAGAAGAAACTGACCGGCGCCGACATGTGGGGCGCGACCATCTATGATCAGCTGGTCTGCCGCGTGATGTTCCACAGCCTGCGTTATGAAGGCACCTTCACCCCGCCTTCCGAGCAGGGCACGCTGGTGTTCCCGGGTAACCTGGGCATGTTCGAATGGGGCGGCCTGGCCGTCGATACCGATCGCGAAATCGCCATCGCCAACCCGATCGCGCTGCCGTTCGTCTCCAAACTGATCCCGCGCGGCCCAGGCAACCCGATTGAGCCGCCGGAAGGCGACAAAGGCGGCAGCGGTACCGAGTCTGGCGTACAACCGCAGTATGGCGTGCCGTTCGGCGTCACCCTGAACCCGTTCCTGTCGCCGTTCGGCCTGCCGTGCAAACAGCCGGCCTGGGGTTACATTTCCGCCGTGGATCTGAAAACCAACGACATCGTGTGGAAAAAACGCATCGGCACCGTGCGCGACAGCTCACCGTTGCCGCTGCCGTTCAAAATGGGCATGCCGATGCTGGGCGGCCCGGTGACCACCGCCGGTAACGTGTTCTTCATCGGCGCCACCGCGGACAACTACCTGCGCGCCTTCAGCGTGACCAACGGTGAAAAACTGTGGGAAGCGCGCTTGCCGGCCGGCGGCCAGGCGACGCCGATGACCTATGAGGTCAACGGCAAGCAGTACGTGCTGATCTACGCCGGCGGCCACGGTTCCTTCGGCACCAAGCTGGGCGACTACGTGGTCGCTTACGCCCTGCCCGATCAGAAGTAACCACCGCCGTTAGTACCCCGCAAAGCACGCCGCAAGGCGTGCTTTTTCTTTTCCCGCCCCGCCGGCTGCCCCCTCGCAATACCCTTAATTTTTTCATCTCCATTATTGATAATGGTTATCATTCGCAATATTATACCTCTGCGGCCCCGGCAGCGGCTGCGATCCTCTCCAGCTTAATGGGCAATACAACGATCGGCCGCCTTCGGGCGGCCCTATTCGGAGGCGCATGGTCGACCATACTCGGAAGCATCGAAAGAAGATTCTGCAAGCGGCGGTGAAAACGCGACGCGCCGGCCTGACGTTCGCGCCGGCATCGCCAGCCACGTCGCCCTTTATCGGCCAGCACCGCCAGACGCAAGCCGTGCTGATACACCTGATCGGCCATGATGACGCCCAGGAGGAACATGAATGAACCTGCAGCCCTTTACCGCCATGCTGATGTTCGCCTATGTGCTGCTGATGGTGCCGCTGCTCTACGTCATCGACAGCCGCCTGAGCGCCAGCAAACTGGTGCGCAAAGCCACGCAAAACCTCATCATCATCGCCTTGACGCTGTTGTTCTTCAGCGCGATGACGCTGCTGTATTGACGCTTCCTGCCCCTCAGGCGCCAAATTGAGCGCCTGAGCCGCCCTCTCATCCGCGCGCCCGCTCTACGGTTTTCAACCCGCCCAACCGCAACCAATGGTAGAGATCCGCATTGCGTTTAAATCCCAGTTTTCGCATCGCCGCCTGTTTGTGATTGCTGACGGTTTTCACGCTCAGATGCAGGTTGCGCGCGATGGCGGTCTGCGGCAATTCACAGGCCAGGTAGCGCATGACATCCTGCTCACGGCGGGTAATGCGCTGCCGTTCACACCAATAGCACCGGTGCTCTGCGTCGCGGTTCGTCCGCGCCGCCAATGCCCGCTCCAGCTGGCTTAATACGCTGTCCGGCGAGTCGTTGCGGAAAATAACGCCCGCCTCACTGATGCAACGCGGGTTATCGCGCCAGCGGGTATCGCCGGGTTCACGCAGCGCAAAGTTGAGCGGTTGGCCACCGCTCACTGAACGCAGGCAGAAACGCGCCTGCCAATCACGCTCTACGGACTGGAACACCACATCCGCCCGATGCGCCTGTGTGGCGTCGAGCACCTGAACCCGCATGCCGCGGCGCGCAAAATACGCCAGCAGCAGCTGCTGCAATCCTTCAATAAAGAAACGGTCATTATCGATAAACGCCAGAGTGATGGTAGTTTCCATCGGCACGCTCCCTTTGAAATCATCCTTCCCGGTCGCCGCCGAGCGCGATTCCCCCCCCTGATGGCGGGTGACTCAACGGCATAATGCAACGGCGCGCGGCGCGGGTAATGCGGCTACGGCAACGCCAGAATGGCGACCGATTGCCCCGAGTAATTGCCAGCCTTGATCGTTCCCGTCACGCCAAGGGTGGAAGTGATCGGCACCGTGACCCCGCGCGTATCCGCGGTGAACTGATAACCCAGGTTGCCCAGGGCGCCGTTGATGCGCAGCGTGCTGTAGACGCCGGAATTCCCCAGATCCAGGCGGCCATTGCTGCCGACGCGGATATACATGACGATGTTCATCTTCTGCGAGCACACTACGCGCAGGCTGCCGCGCGCCGTATTGCCTACCAGGTCGGTATCCGGCAACACGCCGTGGTTCAGATCGAGCTGTTGCTCATCGATGCCGCAGACCCCGACCGGCGGCGGCGCGATGCCGCAGACGCTGCTCGGCATCAACCGTGCGCTGTTGCCTTCAACGGCGGAGGAGGACGAGGTGGTATAAAACAGCCCGACACACTCCTGAGTGATGGCATCCCCCACATGAGAAGTCGCACCGACGATCGGCAACGGATAAATGCTCTGGTAGAAGCGGCTGAGTTCACCCATCGTCCGCAGTTGGGTAATCTGCGGGTAGCGCCCCGACCCGACGATAGAGGCCGAAGGCGTCACGGCCGTGCTGCCGCCCGTATTGGCGCTGGTGTGCCGGTGGTTGATCCCCACAGCGCACATGCTTTGCTGATAGCAAGGATTAGGCGATGAGTCATCCTTATCCCAGCTCTCAAGCACATACTCATAAGCCGCATTGCTGGGAGAGCCGGTACTCTTGGTCACATAGGAATAAATTTGCGCCGAGCACAGCCCCGGCAGCAGGCCGAGCAGTAAATACATCCCTCTGAAGTGAAAACGCTGCATCGCGTCATATCCTTATTCTGTTTTGCCGAAGCCCGGCGCTCATTGGTAGTCCAGGCTGAACGTCGCAATGGCGCTGAAAGCACCGCGACCGATGGTTCGCTTTGCCAGCGCTTCCGGTTCGCCGCGCACATAGGCCTGCACCCCAATCACCGTGCCGCCGTCCTGCAACGGGTACTTGCCGCCTGCGCTGTTGAGCGGTAAAGGCTGCCCCTGCAGCGTCTCCATGCCGATGGCGATCCCGCGCGCCTGGCTGCTCGCCGCCAAAGCCAAAAGCCCCGGCAGCTGCGCATTCTCCGTCCCTTTGAAGGTGATCGACACCGTCTTGCCCAGGCTGAGATCGCACTCCGCCAGCCGCAACTCGAACGGTTGCCCCTGCGTGCGCTGGTTCAGGTACAGGTACTTGTCGACCAGCGTGCCGAAATCCAGCGCGATGCTCTCGTCGCCCGGCTGAATGACGCAAGGTTCCGCCACCAGCGCCCCGCGCATGCGCAGATTGTCCGCGGCTTGCGCTGCGCCGTTCACGCCCAGCGCCAACAGCAACAGGCCGATAACGCCCCAGCCGCCTTGTGTTGTTTTCACGCTCGCCTCCTCCTTCATTGATAGTCGGCCCGCAGCGTCGCCGTGGCCTCGAACGCGCCTTCCGTCAGGGTTTCGCCCGATTTGCCGACCGGCACCGCTTCCAGCACCGGCGGTTTGGCCGGATCGATAGGCAGCGCGCTGCCCACTTTGAACGGCTGTGCGTTCTGGTAAATGCGGATGCCGAGATAGCGCCGGTTGGTTTGCACCGCCGCTTCGTCAAACGTTGCGGCGTTGCCGGTCAGACTCAGCAACATGTCCCATTTGCCGATCCCCGGCTCGCAGCGAATGCGGTAGCCGATGCTTTGCCGATAGTTCGCACCATCGACCTTGTTAATGCCGACACGATCGCCGAAGTTCACGTCAATGATCCCGTCATCGTTGATGGTGCAGGGCGGCGGCTCGATCAACGTGCCGCGAAACTGCATGTCGACCGTTTTCTCCGCCCAGGCGAGATGGCATGCCATCCCTGCGCACAGCAGCACGCTCGCCGTAAAACGTTGTTTCATGCTCTCGCTCCCGCGTTACTGATAATCCACCTTCATGGTGGCGCCCGCGGTGAATTCACCCGCCGCCAGCCTGGCGGTGGCCGATTTCACCGGTACCGCCTCAAGCGTCGGCGCGGCCGGATAGGTAAAGCTCAACCACTGGTTGATCGGCCAACGGCGGCCGCCGTTCAGCAACGCAATGCCCAAGCCGTCTTTGCTGGTGCGCAGCAGTTGGCCGTCGAAGCCGCTCGCCGCCCCCTGCACCTGCAGTTTGAGCCCGTTGCTGCTCTGCCCGCTGCACGTCAGCGTGTAACTCACCGCCCGCCGATAGTTGGCGCCATCAATGCGGGTGGTCATCACTTCATCGCCAAAGTCCACCTCGATCGGGCGTCCGCCGTTGATGATGCAGGGGGGAGAAAGCACGGTGACCCGTACGTTCACCGTGGTCGCCTGCGCCGGCAGTTGGCCTAGCGCCAGCACTCCCGCCAGCCAGAAAGGCACCCGGCCGCGTCTTATCCTCGGTACCATCGCCTCGCCTCAGTCATAATTCAGCCTAAAATCCACCGTCGCCCGATACGCGCCGGCCATCAGCGGCGCCACGGTTCGCTCCGGTGCCACGCTGTAGCTCAACGCCTCTTGCCCTGGCGTCAGCAGCAGCGGCTCGCCGCGGCTGCCCAACCGAACGTCGCGACCGCGGCCGTCCAGCAGGCGCAACCCCAGCCCTGAAGTGCCCTGCGCTTTCACCAGCTGCGGATTGTCGCTGTCCGCCGTCGAACCGAAGCTGACCGTCACCGCCGGTTGATTCGGCGCCCAGACCAACGCGCCGGTACGCGCATCTCGCTGGCCCCCCGGCGTGCGCAGGCAATCCTGCAAACGCAGCTCGAACGCCACCGGCTGCCCGCGATCGCCGGCCTGACGCAAGCGCGCGGTGCCGGTCTCACCCAGCCAGATTTCCTGCCGCGCGCTGCTCATCTCCAGCCGGCAGGCGCTTTCCGTCAGCGCGCCATATACCTGCAGTACGCCATTGGCGCCCTCCACCTGCCAGTTGTCCACCACGTCGGCCTTCGCCGGCGGCATCGCTATCACACCCAGGCTGAGCGCCAGCATCAACGCGCTCCCGCCGGCCTTTTTCCGTTCTCGTTTCATCCTTTCCCCCTGAATGGCTCTCCCGTCGGCACCGCCTGCGGCGGGTTATGACGCCGTCCGTTTCTCCGGCACCACCTTGCAGCTCACGCCGCTGCAGCTGAAGCTCAGCTGCGGCCGGCCGCCGTAATCGTTGATGTAGGTCAGCACCGGGCTACCGCCCAGCCCCGCTGCGCCCACGGTCAGGCGCGCCTGGCTCTTCGGTGCGATCATGAAAGGCTCAAATCCCTTTACACCCTCCCCCCCTTTTTTGCTGCCCGCATCGACGATCGTGATGTAGTACGGCGTCGGGTTATTGACCTGATAGCTCTCCCCTTGCCGCGTCAACGTCAGCTGCTCTTGCCATGGCGTCGCCATATCGGTGCGGTTCGGCACGATCGCCGCCGGGCGATAGAACAGCTTGATGCGCGTCTGCAGCGCGATCTGCAACGTATTGGGCTTGTTGCTCTTCGGCGGTATCTCGCGCAGGTTGAAGTAGTACAACGTCTCCCGATCCTGCGGCAGCTGTTTGGCCGCCGGCAGCGCCTGAATCTTGATCTGGCTCGGCTTGCCCGGCTCGATGCGCTGCACCGGCGGCAACACCACCAGCGGGCTCTGGATCTTGTTGCCCTGCTCGTCCTCCAGCCAGCCCTGCGCCAGATACGGCAGCTGCTTGTTCTGGTTGCTGAGATTCAGGCTGACCGAGTTCTGGCCGCCGTCGAAGATCACCCGGGTGCGATCGAGCGCGATTGCCGCCTGCGCGTGCTGCGCCGCCGTGGCGCCCAACAGCGCGAGCGCCGCGGCGGTTTTAAGAGAAAAAGTTTGCATGTTGTCGATAACTCCAAATTCAGGGTGATGGGTTTATTCAACCGGGGCCGATGGCGCCGCGGCGATCGGCCGACACGGCAGCAGCAGCGTACGCGTCAGCATGTCGGCCGGCAGCGTTTTGGGCAGCTGCACCTGACACTGTGCCGCGCCGCTCCAGTGCAGCGTCATGATCTCCCCGGCGTTGATGCCGCTCAGGTACACGCTGCCGCCATCGTTGACGATGCCGGTTTCTTGTTTGCGGGCGTTCAGCACCGTGGCGCCGAACGGCGGTGTACTGCCGTCCGCCAGTTTGACGATCGCCATCGCTTTTTCGCCCGCGATAACGTCAAACTGACGGTAGCCAATCGCCCCTTCGGTCAGGGTGGCCTGCACCACCGAACGGGTGGCTTCGGCGTTGTCGCCCAGTTTGTCCAGATCGATGCTGGCCTTGTTGCGGTAGTAGCTATTGACGTCCGCCACCACCGCCTTGCCGAAGCGGTTGGTGCTGACGGTGCTGCCGTAGCCGCGCACCGGCACACCGGCCACGCCGTTGGTGTCCACCAACAGGCGCGTACCGCCGATCATGCCGACGCGGTGCAACGCGCCGCCTTCCGGCGTCAGCGTCATGCCGCCCTGCGCGGACAGCCCCACGGCGCTGTAGCGCCCTTCCTGATAGCTGGCGTTGGCGCTCAGGCGCGCCGCATCGCCCTCGTGGTTGTAGTAGCCGCTCAGGTTAGCGCCGCGGCGGGCGCTGCCGGCGCTCAGTTGGTAGTTGTTGTGTTCATCGATTCGCTGGTAGTACCCCACCCGGTTCGTGGTGTCGTTGCGGTTCACCGTGCTGTTGTAGCTGAGCGTGGCGCCGTTGCCCCACGGCATCGACAGCGACAGGTACATGCCGTCATCGTTGGAATCGTTGTAACGGTTGCGATAAGCCGACAACGACAGGTTCAGGTTTTTTATTTTGCCGAGATCGAAATAGCGCGACACCGTCAGGTTGTAACGGTCGTTGGACGGGCGATCCCAATAGGTCTGGTGGCTGTAGTTGAGATAGCTGCTCAGGCCCCAGTCGCGGAACTGTTTGTTGAAGGTGATGGTGTACATCTCCTTGTTGTTGCCGACCCGGCTGCCGTAATAACGCGCGTCGAGATATTCGCTCATGCTCATGAAGTCCTCTTCCGAGAAGCGATAGCCGGCAAAGGTGACCTGGCTGTCCAGTTCATCGAACGTCTTCGAATAGCTCACCCGATAAGAGCCGCCGCTGAGCGTCTCCTCCCGCTGCGGCAACCGCGCCCGCGATTGGGTGGCGTCGAACGAGAGCGCGCCGAACATCATCAGATCGCGGCCTATCCCCAGCGACAGCGCGTTATAGTCACCGCCCAGCAGTGCGCCGCCATACAGCGACCAACCGTTGCTGACGCCCCAGGAGAACTCTCCGGTGCCGAACAGCGGCCCGCGCGAATGGTGCTGCCAATCCGACGGTTTACCGGCGGCCAGCTTGAAGCGCCACGATCCGGGCCGCGTCAGGTACGGAATGCTGGCGGTGTTGACCTTGAACGCCTGTACGCTGCCGTCCTGCTCCTCGACCCGCACATCCAGTTCGCCAGTGATGGCATCGTTGATGTCCTGAATGCGAAACGGCCCCGCCGCCACCTGGGTTTCATAGATCACCCTCCCCTGCTGGCTGATCGTCACCTTGGCGTTGGTCTTGGCGATCCCGACCACCTCAGGCGCATAGCCGCGCAGGTTCGGCGGCAGCATGTTGTCGTCCGATACCAGGCTCGCGCCGGAAAAACGGAAGCTGTCGAAAATCCCCGAATCCAGATAGTCTTCACCCAGCGTCAGGCGCGAGCGCAGCGCAGAAATGGCCCGATAGGCGTAGTAACGGCTCCAGTCCAGGCGTTTGTCGGTGGATTGCCCGCTGCCGGTCTGGTGATTGATCTGCCCCTGCCAGTCGGCACGCAGACGCCAGGCGCCCAGGTTGGCGCCGGCGGTGCCGTTGCCACTGACGCTGTACCCGCGCGTGCCGCCCTGCTGCTGCTGCCGACTCTGGGCGTTGACGTTGTAATCGAACAGCAAGCCCGGGATGCCTTCATCCCAGCGCGACGGCGGATCCCAGTCGTCGGAGCTGTATTCCAGATAAGCCTGCGGGACGCTCAGATACAGCGAGCCCGTCGCCAGATCGCCACGCGACACCATGCCTTTCAGGCTGGACTCATCCAGACATTCCCCCTGATGCCACCAGGTCAGCGCTTGCAATGCCGACGGCTTCAATCCCAACTGCTCGACCAGCGCTTTGCCCACGCAGGCGCGGCTGCCGTCAGGATCGTTGTCCGGCGGATAAAAAGGGATCTTCTGTTCGGGCAACTCGCTTTTATTGAGATGGACCACCATGCCGTAACTTCCCGGCATAATGTATCCACTGCGGGAAAATTGGCTTAGGTCGATATTTTTGCGATCGTTCACGTCCAAAATGTCGGCATTAAATTGAATACCGTCTTCGGCATATACCCACGTTGATGAACTTCCCACCGCCAGCGTGATACATAACCCCAGTACCTGAAAACGAAATAGCTTCCCAGCAGGCGACAACATCATATCCCTAACCTTATATCGTATAATTCTGGCGTTGCGGCTTGCCGCAATAACAGCGCTCAGTAATAATCCAGCTTGAACCGCACGGCGGAAAAATAGTCCCCCGCACGCATCGGTTGATTATTGGCAACCAATTTAATGGAGTAATTAAGCGACATGCTGCCTGGCGTTATATCCCCCAGCGGCAACGGACGACCGGGCGCGGCGATATTCCCCATATCATCGGATATTTGCAGCGCGATGCCTTTCGCCTCCCCGTGCACGCCGAATAAGTCGCCATCGGCATCGCCATCGAAAACCACCTGAAATTGTCGCCAGTCCGGCAAATTCGGTTTCGGGCGTTCAAGCGTGCAGTTGATTAATTCGATGGTGAACGGATGCGTATTGCCTAAGCCATCACGCATGATATTTCCCGTCGGCATCACGGCCATATCGATAGTCTGCTCGCGGCTGCCGGCGGCAATAGCGCAAGCGGTATCAATAATGGCTCCTTGCATATTTACGCGTCCCCAGCCCTGAGAACCGGATGCCGCCGGCGCGGCCGGGCTCATCAGCGTAGCCGTCAATATGCAAGGAGACACTAAAGGGTGAATAAACCGGCGCATTGAACCTCCTGACACAGACCTTCCATCTGGGAAAAAGCATGCGGGGAAGCCCCGCATGCAAAACGTCACGCCAATGGCGCAGGCTTACTGGTATGCCAGCTTGAAATCGGCAACGGCGGTGAAATCACCCGGAACGACGGTGGCGGAAGCGCCGTCACCCTGCAGGTAAGCCGCGAAGCGCAGCGTGTTGGTGCCGGTGCCCAGGTTCTGTGGGGCCGTTGCGGTGCCCAGTTTGATCGGGTTGCTGGCGGTGTCGGTGATGGCGATGCTGGCGCCGCTGGCGGTCCCGACGATGCCCAGCAGATCCTTATTGGCGGTAGAGGCTTTGCCTTCGAAGGTGGTGGTGACGGTTTTCAGCGTCGAGTTGTCGCACTGTTCCAGTTTGATATCGAACTGACGCGGCGCTGATTTACCGCCATTTTTCAACGCAACGTTGGATACTTGGCCCATATCCACGGTCTGGTCCACGGTCTCAGGAGAAATGGAGCAAGGCGCATCAATAATGGAACCGGTAAACGTCACTTTGCCATGCCCTTGGTCGGCGGCATGCGCCAGAGAAGAAACGCCAAACGCCAGAACTGCTGTCAGCATGATTTTGTTCAGTTTCATAATTCACTTATTCCTTTAATTTATGTAAAAAGCGCAGGATCGCTCCCGTTCCTTTAACGGTTATTTATACAATCCAGAATGAAAACGGTATTACCCGCAGCCAAAGCAAACCCTCACGATAATTAAATCGCGACCTTTATTTCATCATCACCCATTTTAGGTATTCAACGAAAACCACACTGATGAGAAAGAAAACAACCGAACCAGTAAATTCCCGCAAGATTTTAACCCTTGCCATGGGAATTACACTAAGATTCAACTTACCGCTTGTTTTGGCCCAAATATTGTTACAAAAATCGTTGTAATTTGAAAAGTCATTCAAAGCAAAAGTAATAAATACGAGATATAAGCCCAAAAACCACAAGACAACTATATTTTTTCGAGACAACAGATCGTAAAATTAATAACGATAGTAGATTATCTCGTAAAATATATATCACACGACATTATTGATCGCCTTTTTTCTATTTGCGGTATAATGATTTGGAAAAGAAAAGGGAGGCTTATCAATTCGGTCTGGTAAAAACCAGCACCGGGCAGTAAACCATGGAGAAAAACGATGAAGTACAGCCATTACGCACAGCAGGCTGAAAATTTGGCCACCTCATTACCGCTCCCGATCCGTGAACGCCGCTGGTTTATTGCAGTGGAAATATCGGGTTCAGGCAAGTGTTCGCTACCGGTTCAGGAAGAGTATTGCCGGGACAGGGCATTATTTTCCGGGCGACGCTTATCGTTATATCAAAATTCGGCTGAAGTTTAAGGGAGGCTGACATGATAAAACGCACGTCAAAACAACAAGAATTACAAAACCTGCAGCAGCATTTATTAACGACGCTGCACCGCCTCTGCCCTTCGGCCAACGGCACGGCACCTCCTCCTCCCGGCGAGTGGCCCACGACCCGCCAGTTGGCGGAGTCTAACGACATCACGATCTATCAGGCGCGCAATCTGCTGTTGAATCTGGTCGGCCGAGGTAAGGTGTTGGTCACACCGGGGCCGGTCAAGAAGTCATTGCGTTGGTACCCTTCCCTCTGAATAGAGCTTCTTCCTGCCGGTGCCTCTCAGGCCGCCGGCAGGCTGCGCGCAGGCGAGCTTATTCGGCGTCCGAGCGCCTGGCCCGCGGATATTTCCACAGCCAGCGCCCGCTGACCATGCGCCAGTAGAATAAGGCGCCGCGCACCGCCCAATCGAGGAACATCCCCAACCAGACGCCCACCACGCCCATGCCCAGTTCGATGCCCAACGCGTAGCCGGCCACCACGCGGCACCCCCACATGCCGAGCATCGTCACCCACATGGCGAAGCGGGCGTCGCGCGCGCCTTTCAACCCGGCGGGCAAGACCCAGGAAGCGGCCCAGATCGGCATAAAGGCGGCGTTGAGCCAGATCAGGGTTTTCACCACCGTTTTCACATCATCCTGCGAGGTATAAAACGCGGCGAACACCCCGGCCAGCGGCGCGGTGCCCCAGGCGATGGCGGTCAGCCCAAGGGTCGACAGCCAGAAAATATGGCGCAGCTGCCGCTCCGCCTGGCCGATCTCGCCTTTGCCGAGCCGCCGGCCGACGATAATGGTCGAGGCCGATCCCAACGCGTTGCCCGGCAGGTTGATCAACGAAGCGATGGAGAAAGCGATAAAGTTGCCGGCGATCACGTTGGTGCCCATGCCGGCGACAAACATCTGCGTCAACAGCTTGCCGCCGTTAAACAGTACCGACTCGACGCTGGCGGGAATGCCGATCCCCAACACTTCCCACAGGATGCTCATCTTGAGCGGCGTGAAATAGCTTTTCAACGTGATGTGCAGCGCCGGATTAAAGCCGATCGCCAGCACGTAGAGTATGGCGATGGCGCCGATATAGCGGGAAATCGTCAGCCCCAGCCCGGCGCCGACGAACCCCAGGCCATGCCAGCCCAGCATGCCGTAAATCAGGATGCTGCTGATGATGATATTGAGGATATTCATGCCGCCATTGATAAGCAGCGGGATCTTGGTGTTGCCCGCGCCGCGCAGGGCGCCGCTGCCGATCAACGCAATCGCCGCCGCCGGGTAGCTCCACACCGTGGTTTGCAGGTAAGAGAGCGCCAGCGCTTTCACCTCCGGCGAGGCCGCGCCGGCGATCACATCAATGATAGGCTCGCCCGCCAGGTGAATGCCCGCCGCCAACAGCAGCGCCACGCCGGTCATCAGCACCAGCGACTGACGCGCCGCCGCTCGCGCCCGCCGGCGATCGCGCTTGCCGAGGCTGAAGGCCACCACCACGGTGGTGCCGAGAACCACCGCGGCGAAAAAGGCGATGATCACCATGTTGAAACTGTCCGCCAGCCCCACCCCAGCCATCGCCTCTTTGCCGAGCCAGCTCACCAGAAAGGTGCTCAGCACCCCCATCAGCAGGACACAGGCGTTCTCCAGAAAGATGGGCACCGCCAGTGGCGTGATCTCGCGCCAGAACAGCACGCGGTAGCTTTTCCGTTTGGCGTACCAGCGCGTATTTTCCACGCGCTGACGCAGTGCGGCATACAGGTTCAAGATGGGCTCGATGGGTAAAAGTGAAACATCATTTCAAATGATGATCGATAAATCGTTATCCTGCAAAGAATTTTGGGGCGCCCATGAAGCGCGCCCGAAAGGCATGCCGGCGCGCTACTCCATGTAATCTTCCTGATCGGCCTGCGCCGCCGCGATAAAGCGGGCAGTACTGCGGCTGAGCGCAGCGCATTTTTCCGTCAGCAGCTGATTGTCCTGTTGCAGGGTCAGGTAACGCGCCTGGGTAAGCGCCGGCAACTGCCGATACCCTGCCGCCTGCGTGTCCCAGCCGCGGCGCTGCGCCGCGCGCATTGCGGTGCGCTGCAGCTTCACGTCGTCCGGTATCTCGCTGCGCCCGCAGTCCACGCGCAGGAAGTGTCCGCCGGCCAGCATCGAAGCGATGTGATCCAGCTGCGCCTGCAGCGGCGGCGCCGGTTTATGCGCCGTCTGCTGACAACCGGCGAGCAGCAGCAATGCCAGCGCGCCGCAAAGAGACGTGCGAAACAGAGTCAACATGGGGGCTCCGGGAAAACCTGTGGGTGATGAGATGATCTTAGGTGAGCGGACGTCGGGCGGCAAGGCGAGCAGCACGCGCGGCCCGCTTAACGTCGGCCGCTGCTGACCTTGGTGGCGCGGGCGGGGTTGCCGGCGACGAATTCCAGCGTGGGGGAATAGTAAAACGGCAGCCAGGCGTTATAGCCGCTCTCCCACTCCCATTTGACCGGGCAAGGCCACAGCATGTCTTCATGCAGGATGTAATAGATCCACCGCCCGGGCGGGCGGCGCGGTTTGCGCGTTTTCATAGCGGGTTCGACGGCCTGATGGAATGCGATAGGGTCAACTGCTGCATTTTACCGCGATTTTCGCCGTGGGGACAGCCTGCATTGCCGGCTTCGCCCCGGCGCCGGCAAGCGCCCTTTATTCACCGCCGCCTGCCGGCGCGCCGCTCTCGGCCCCCAGCACCACTACCCTGTCGGCCGAGTCGATGGTCGACTTTCTGTGGGCGACGATCACGCGCGTAATATTCAGCGAAGATATCGCCCGGTTGATCGCCGACTCATTCTCAACGTCCAGATGGCTGGTCGCTTCATCCATAAACAGCACGCTCGGGCGGCGATAGAGGGCGCGCGCGATAAACAAACGTTGCTTTTGCCCGCCGGAGATGCCGTTGCCCAACTCGCCGATCAGGGTTTCGTAGCCCATCGGCATCTGCATGATTTCATCGTGGATATTGCTGTGTATCGCGCAGGCCATGATCAGCTCTTTATTGGCATTGACCTCAAACCCGCTGATGTTTTCCGCAATGGACCCGGAGAACAGCCGGTCGTCCTGCAGCACGCAGGCGATCGCGTTACGGTAGTTATTCACCCCGACTTTATGGATATCCATCGCGTCGGCCAAAACCTGGCCGGAAGTGGGGCTGAGCAAACCGCACATCACCTTCAGCAAGGTGGTCTTGCCCGCGCCGGAGGCGCCCACGACGGCCACGCTTTCGCCGGCCGCAATGCGCATGTTCAGGTCTTTGAAGATCGGCCGCGACAGCGCGTCATATTGATACGTAAGATTTTTTACCTCAATGGCAATCCCCGTGCCCGAGGGGAAAACCTGTCGCGGCGCGGACTCCGTCTCCGCATCGGTAAAGACGATGTCGGATATCCTCTCATTGTGCAGCGACAGCATGCGCAAGCCGATCGCCAGGTCGATCAGGCTCGAGGCCCGCTGAGAGAACTGGCCGCGATAGGCATTGAACGCCATGAACATGCCGAGTGTCATGGAATTGTCGATGACCATCATGGCGCCAAGCCACAGGATCGCCACCTGATCGAGCGTCGTGATAAAGGTATTGATCCCGCCGAACATCATATTGAATCGGGTGATTTTGATATTGGTATTGGCGGCGTCGACGTTCAGATTGAGCCAATAGCTGGAGCGCGTTTCCTTGATGCCCAGCGCCTTGACGGTCGAGATGCCGTACAGCGTCTCCATGAAATGCGAGTTGGCCTTGGCCGCCTTGACGATCTGCTCCTCCGAGAATTGACGGTAGGTTCTGTAAGTCATCATCCTGATGAGGATGTAGATCAGAGTGAAGCCCGCCACGACCCAGACCAGCCAGCCGCCGTAGACCATCATCATCGCGAACAGCCCGACCGTCATGATGCCGTCGATGATCCCGCTGACGATATTATTGGTAAAGGTGGTTCTGATCGCATCCAGCGAGGAAAAGCGCGATTGAATGTCCCCCAGGTGCCGTTTCTCGAAAAAATCCAGCGGCAGCTTCATCAGGTGTTCAAACAGCGTCGTCTTCCACTGAATATCGGTCAGCGTCCCGAGCACGATGGAGATCCAGGCCCTGGCGATACTGACCACCGCGCGGAACAAGGTGAAGAAGATCAGCCCCAAACAGATGACCGTCAGCAGGCTGTAGTCATGCGCCTGAATGACATGGTCGGTCACCAGTTGCGTTCCCACCGGCAGCAGCAGGTTGACCGATTCGATGACTATCGATAACGCAAAGATCTTGAGCAGCGTCCCCGGCAGGCCCTCGATGTTTTTCATCAAATCCAGCAGGCGCAAACGGGTCTTGAGGGTCTCTTTTTGAAAGGCCCTGTCGGGCCACAGCTCCAACGCGATGCCGGTAAAGTGATTCGACATCTCCTGCAGCCCGATCACTCTGCGCCCGAAGGCCGGATCGTGAATGACAAAACCGGCGCGCTGCACCTTAACCAACACCACGAAGTGATTCATATTCCAGTGCAGTATGCAGGGCGTTTTCAGCTGATTGATTTCGTCGATGTCCAAGGACAAGGCGCGCGTCTTCAGCTGGATTTGCGACGCGATTTGAGAGATCGTCCCCAGGGTCGCGCCCTGGGTGGAAATGCCGAATCGCTGCCGCAGGCTCAGCATATCCACATTAAACCCGTAATAGGAGGCGATCATGGCGAGGCACGCCAGGCCGCATTCCGATGACTCCGACTGCAAGATGCTCGGCACCCGCTTGCGCAGTGAGAATGTTAACTTCTCGTTGATCCGTTCAAAGAGATTATTGTCCTTCATCGACTCGCCCCACGACGCTGTTTTTTATGTCATACAAAGGCGCGATCGCCCACTGATAAAGCGGTTTCTTATCCAGGAAGACGATGACCCTGGCCTGCAGCCCGCTGCTGATTTCGAGATATTTGCCTTTATCGCTGAATTGCGTGTCGCTGATGGACGCCAGCACTTTGTAGTAGGCGTTCCTTTCCCTTTTATTTCCGCTGCTGTATTCCGACATTTCCTGTGGGGAGGCGGGGACCGACGAGATGGATTCTATTTTTCCCGGAAACTGACCGAATTTATCCGACGGGAAGGCTTCATAGCGAATGTTGATGCCATCGCCGATTTTCACGTAGGGCAAACTGTTATTCGGCAGCCATAAAACCAGATAATATTTGATGTTATCAATCGGTTTGATTTGCGCCAGACTGCTGCCGCTCTCGACCACCTGCCCGGCGGTCACGCTCAGCGACTCGATTTTCCCCTTGAGCGGCGCTTTGATAATGACCTGGCCGCCGGCATTGGACTCCGCCAGCTGGCGTTGTAAATCACTGCGTTGCGATTCGCTTTGCGATATCTGATTGTCGTAATCGGCGGCGCGAATCAGCAAATCGCTGCGCAACTGCGACAGTTGAATATTTTGCTGGATCTTTTGGCTGTAGAGCGCCTGATACGAGCTTTGCTGTTGTTGAAAGAGCGAGCGCTGATAATTTAACTGATCTTTGGTGATCAGGCCTTTCGTCAAATAGTGTTCGTAATTTTTCAGGCTATCGCGCATTTTATCCATCCCCTCTTTGGCGCTGAGGTTCAGTTTCTCGGTTTCTTTATAGGCGTTTTCATAGCTATTGATCTGTTTGCGCAAATTATCCAGCATGGCGGTTTTATTTTTATTCAGCTTGCTGATTATCGAATCCAGATTGCTAATCTGTTTGCTTATTTCGCTGGCCGCGATATGGCTGACATTGCCGGACGTGGTGCTTCTCGAGACATCAATCACATACAGCGGTTCGTCCTTTTCCACGACGTCACCGGCTTTATGGAATGCCTGGCTCACGTAACCGTATTGGGAGGAAAACACATTGGTGGAATGCGGGATGCTGATCACCTCGCCTTCAACATCGACCCGGCGCGTGTACTCGCAAAAATAGAGTGCGCCCGCCAGGATCAGAATAAAAGTGAAACAGGTGGCGGCAATCACATGGCTCGACGCGCCGGAAATTAACAGCGCCCTGCCGGTCCATCTTTGACGTTGATAATTGACCGCCTCCTGGCGGAAAATATTCCTGCTCTTATTATCACTCATAGGAAGAACCTGCGCTTGCCTGACCGGGAGACAGCCGCAGCGAGAACGCTGCGGCTTTGGACCGCGTATGGATTTAGCTGATGGTGCCGTTAATCAGCCCATCGAGGCCTTTTTTGGAGTATTCCAGCGTGGTGTCCCAGCCAATAACGGCTGCGGCCACGCCGCTGGCTACGCCGCCCAGGATGCCGCCGGCGACCATGCCGACGCCCTGGCCAATCGAGCCGACGCCCAGCAGGCCGCCGCCGTCGCCACCGTGCTTACCGCCGATGACGGCGCCCGCCATACTGCCCACGGAGGCGCCCAGAGCGATGGATGAAACGGCTTCCGCGGCATTGGAGACGGCGCTGCCAATCAGCCCCGACAGTCCATTGCTCATATCCCAGGAATAAGCGCCTGACACTTCATTCATTTCGATAACAGACAGTTCTTTCATTGGTTAATCTCCATATTTAAACGGACAAACACTGCCATACATGCGTGTTGTCATTGCATTGGCATCGGCCTGCAGCGCCTGATGCCACCAATAATGTCGCGCGAACAGACGACATTATATTTTTAATAGGGGTCTCTTTAATTCTGCGTAATGGTGAATGTCATCACCGCGTCGGCCTGTCCGGGGCTAATGGCTCCCGTTTGCTTATAGCGCGCCATCAAGGGGATCCTGATCTCTTTTTCAGCCGCGGTGTGGTAATTGATCGGTCTGGAAAACGTTAATGGATTACGGTTCTCATCCAACACTTCCACGGCGACGCCCTTCGCCGCATCGGCGCCGTCGGCGATATCAATCATTCCCACGCCTGGCGAATTTCCGGCCGCCTCGAACGTGACCTGAACCGGAATATTGTCCTCCTGACATTGCAGAACCACGGAAAAATTGCGTTCGGAAGACGCCGCCGTGCTGCCGACGCCGTTAAACTCGCTGCGTTTAGGGCTGCCCAGATTTACCGTTTGATTTTTATAGTTCAAATCAACCAGGCAACTTTTCTGAATGACCTTCATGCCGGAAATACTGATATCCAAAATGGAGGTCGAATCCAGATAATATCTGGCGATAATTTTCCCGCCCATATCGCCGCCGGTTTTGATCGGGCCGGTTTTAATAAACGTCAGCCGAACATCGTTTCGATTGATCCACGGCGTCAGCAAGTTGGGCGAAATCGCCGTGTTGACGGGCACGTTCTTATTGCTCTGCCATAAGTCTGAAATCGTCACCCCCACGCCCTCGATGCCCGTTTCAAATACGCCGGGCAGCGCGCTCGGCGTCAGCGGCGACATGGAGCGATAGGCGACCGAACCGGAACAAAGAAAAGAAAACGTCGTGCCGTTAATGCTGTTCTCCGTTCGAACAGCCAACTGCTCGCCGACTTCAATGCGCGGATCCACGGCCAGCGTCAGCAACCCCATACGGGCGGTTTTCGCGTTGGTGGTACAGGTGCCGGCATAAACCGCCGTCGTGAGCGTCGCCAGCCACACCAGGGCGCCGTAACCGAATATCCTGAGAAAAACGTTCATTTTCACTCTCACTTAAAAGTCATGATGGAAATAGAGCGAGATCTATTGGCAAACGCCGTTTAGGGTTTGGAGACCCGCTGACGGCGGCTCCGCCGGCAACTGGTAACGGATGCGGCATTGGTTCTCGCCATTCCTGCCCCACTGCGCGATGAGCAGACCCTTTTCCGCCATGCCGGTCAGATAAACCACGCCGTCGCCGCCGACCAGGAACGGCTGAGTCGCCCCCTCGGCAAGACGCAGGCTGGCGCCCAGCGGCAGGGGTGCCCCCTGCGAGTCCGTCACCTTCATCAAAATCCGTCTGCCGACGTTGGCTTTGAAATTCGCCCGGCTCACCGCGCCGCGAGTCGGCGTGACCGACTGGTTCGTCAACTCGAGATCGACATCATCCGGCAAGCTGTCGACATCGAGGCGAATCGAATTGTTGCGATAAGGCGTGGCGTAAGGAACGATCGCGTAGCCGCGCCAGTCGGTTTTCACCCCGACCTGATTGCCGACCGCCACATCGCTCGCGCCGGCCGCCTGTACCAGGGCGACGGTTTCGCCGAACGGTTGACCGAAGGTCACACCGTCTTCATGGGCGATCACCCCGCCCTTCACCCCGTAGTTGACGCGCTGTTGACTGCGATCGTAGGCATAGCCCGCCGTGAGTTCGCCGTACGTCGCGCGCCAGTCGGCGTTGGCGTTGCCGCTGTTGCCCTGGCCCTGGCTGCCATACCCTTCCTGTACGCTCCAGCTGAGGTTGCCGCCGGCCAGCGCCGTGCCGTTGAGGCCCGCCGTATGGCTGGTATTGCCTTTTTTGCTGGTGTTGAGGTTGTAGGTGGCGTAGGTGTTGCTCAGCCATTTCTCTAATGGCACGCTGATGTTGAAAGCGAAGATCTGATCGCGATCGTAAATGCGCCCGCGGTTCGAATCGCCGTAAATAGCCTGTGAATTCCGGCTGTAGCTGTAGTTAAAACCGTAGCTGATGCCATTCCAGCTATTGTTGTAACCCGCGCTCAGCGACTGCATATTGCGCTCGGAGCCCCAATAGTCTTCGGAGACCGCGCTGAGTGAAAGCGACCCCGCCCCTTCCCATAAATTCTGGTTCAGCGTGATTTCGCCGCGATTTTTGCGGCGGTCTATCGGGGCGTAACGGTTGCCGCTGCGATAGGTGTCCAGCACTTCCTGCAGCCCATAGTAGCCGCTGGTCGAATAGCGGTAGCCGGCGATGGCGAAGTTCGTCCCCGTCTCGACGATATTTTTGCTGTACCGCACGCGCCATGACTGACCATCGCTTTTCGGTTGATGCTCCTGCTTTGCCCACGCCTGGGTGACGTCGGCCGACAGGGCGCCGAACTCGCCCAGGTTCTTGCCCAGACCCAATGCCAGCGATTGATACGGCCCGGCGAATTGGCCGCCGCCATACAGGGTGAAACCGGCGGGCAAGCCATAAATCAGGCTGGCCTGCGAGAAGATCTTTTTATCTACGCTGTGATCGTAAGTGCGGTATTGCCCCGAGGTCAGCGCATATTTCAGCCGCCCTTCGCGTTGCAGCACCGGCAGGCTGGCGAAGGGAACGGTCAGGTGCTGTTCGCTGCCGTCCGCCTCCTTGATAGTCACCTCCAAATCGCCGCTGCCGCCGGTCGGGTACATGTCCGAAATTTCAAACGCGCCCGGCGCAACGTAACTCTGGTAGATGACATAGCCGTTTTGGCGAATGACCACTTGCGCATTGCTGCGCGCGATGCCGCGCACCACCGGCGCATAACCGCGCAGGCTTTCCGGCAACATGTCGTCATCGGAAGCCAGCTGCGCGCCGCGAAACGATACGCTGTCAAACACATCGGACGGGCTGCTGCTTTCGCCGAGCGTCAGCAAGCTTTTCAGGCGGATGATATTGCGCTGGGCGTAGGTATAGACGGAGTCCCAACGATCCTCCGACGCTCGCCCGCCGCCGGCGCTGTTGTAGCTCCAGGTGGTGTAGTTCCGCACTCGCCAGGCGCCCAGGTTGAAGCCCGGCCGCAGGTTAAGGTAATAACTGCTTGCGCTCTGGGTGAATCGATCGCGCCCCTTGCTGTTGCTGCCGGTGAAGCCATAGTTCAGCAGCATCGCCGGCAGGCCTTCATCCCATTGTTCCGGCGGAACGTATCCGCGCACCTTATTTTCCAACGCCGCCTGGGGGATACTCAGCATCAGGCGTTGGCGGTTAAATTGAAATTGCGCCGAGGCCTGCGGGATCGCGGCCAAATTCGCGCAGCGATCGGCACCGGCCAAACCGGGAAACAGCTCAACTTTCACCCCAAGCCGTTTCAGATCTTCCCGCGTCAGACAAGGCTGCAGATCGGCCTTCTCGTCGCTGCCGGCCCGCAGAGCGAACGACACCTCGCGCGTTTCCAGCAGCATGTCGTTCACCCAAATATCGACCCGATACGTGCCGGGAACCTGCTGGCCATTTTCAAAAATCGACAGATCGACGTGCTGCTGACCTGAGCGCCCGGTTTCCAGCAACGCCGGATTAAAATAGTCACGAGAGAAGGCGGGATTAGCCATGTTGCCGCATACCGCCGTTGTTGCCGTGAATAAGGCTATGCGTTTCAGCCAAGCATCCCGCTTCGCTAATATACGCTTTTGAGTTATCATTCATTAGCTCCATTATTGAAATGTTTTATCCCTCTGTCTGCCTTCCCTTACAGATTAAATACCTGACTGATGTTCTTTCCCTGTGCCGCCATAATCATTAATTAATTTCCAGCTTACCGACGTTGCGCCCGCCACGGGCAATGCAAACATTTCGCTGCTCATCGGCGCGATATACGCCACCTCTTTCATTTCCCGCCCCCCGATGCGGACATAATGAAAGTTCATATAATAAGGCGTTGGGTTGGTGAGTTTTAATTCTGAACCGACACGCTGCCATTTCAGCTGCTGCGTCACTTCTTCGGGCACCTGGCGGAGCAGCGGCGCCGGCCGATAAATCAATTTAATGCGGGTCTTGACCGCTATTTGCAGCGTATTCGATTTACCCGCCTGGGTTGTTGAAGGAATGGATTTAATATTCATCCAATACAAGCTTTCTTTATCTTTCGGTAAGTCACCGCCCACTTTCACGATGCGCAGCATATTTTCCTGGTTGCCGTCCAGCCGAAATAAAGGCGGCGTAACGATAAACGCGATTTTATCCACCCCGCTTTGTTGATTCTCCAGCCAGGACTGAATCAAATACGGTTCTTTATCCGGATTCTCCACGCTGATTGACGCTTCTTTTTTTTCGCCGTTGAATATCACCCGCGTCCCGCCAATCACCACGCCAGCGTGAACCGTAGACGCAAACAATAAAATAATGAAAGCCGCTAAGGCGCCGTAGCGATTAAAACGCATAATATTATCTCCGAGGCAATACAGCCCGCTGTGAACCAGCGGGCAAGAAAATATTATCAGTTATAATTCAGCGTAAAGGTGGCGACGCTATTGGCTTTACCGGCGGTAACATCTGCCTGCGTGGAAATATAGCGGGCGGTAAAATCGAGGTTATTTTTCACGCCGCTGCCGGAAGCCAACGGATAAGCCGTCGACGCCGTGTAAAGCGGCAGAACACTGTTAGAAATATCAGACAGTTGGATACCGACGCCGGTAGCGACATCCGTTTCCTGGGTCAGCTGCAATACGTTGCTGTCGCCGTTATCGGCCGCGCCGTCGAACTTAACGGTGGCGCTTTTTACCGTATCCGGACAATCGGTGACTTCCAGCGTGAATTTTGTCGCGCTGGACGTTGATCCCTTGCCACCCGCAAATGCCGTTCGGGCCACATCACCCAAAACAACATTTAATGGATTACTCAAGTCATTCGTGACCTTGCACGCAGCATCGACAATATTCCCGGTAAAATTAACCTGACCATCTGCTGCCAGAGCAGGTAAAGCGCTTGAACACGCTGCCGCGACAAATGCCAACATAATCACTTTTTTTTCCATCATGGGTACTTCTCCTTTTGATTAGACAGACTTCAAAATATCCCCGCCACGGAGAACCCGGACAGGGAGAATAGGAGCTCCGCTCCTTTCACAGTTAATTATGCTTAGCTTTCCCCCTTTAGCAATACATAAAATCAATGTAAAGATGAGAAAAGATAATTACCCCAAATAGAATTGGCATCATTCTTAATTTTATTTTGAAAAAACCGCCAAATCGGCGTTTCTTGATTCAATCCTCTGGCCGCCAGGGAATTTATTCTCGCGCTATTCGAAGGCGCTTTCGCCAGATCCTCCTCATTTCCCCCTCAGCCGGAAATCGGGCGACATCGCCGTAAAATGAAAGCCGGGCGATAAAACTCGCCCTGAAATAAATGACATTTATATTACGAAAGGCATCACGACGCGGCGGCAGCGAGAGGAGCAGAGGAATAGGAAAAGCATGGCGATAACGGTTTATCGAACAGGAGGGAGAATAAAGCATTCGCCGTTCTTGAAACCGGCGCGGTCATGTGACAACGAGAAAATGGCGTTACGCAGAAATATTCTGTCTGGCGCCGTTCACTATTTCGAAAACAAGGCAACAATGCGCTCTGTCGCGCAGAATAACGCATTGCCGCCTTATTGTTTTTCGGCGCCGCTAATTAATCGTCATGGCGATAATCTTCCCCCAGCCCTCTGCCGGGTAGGGTTTCACACGCCAGGCCATCGCCCGCGGGAACGGCGGACGGATAGTTATCGTCAGGCGTGATAAAGACCGGCGTGGTCGCGATAAACCCATCGTTGAACACCGCCTCGATAAAGGTGGCCTCCCAGCCTTGCGCCGGGGCGGCCAGACGAAACTCGCCGCGATCGGCCTCCGCTGCGGCCAACGGCTCCGGGGTAAAGCGTACGCCGCACGAATAACGAAAATCTCGGGCCGTGCGGTTGTGCGCGCTCCAACGCCGCACGGTGGCCGGCGGTTCGGAAAAACGCAGCGTGCGCACCGCAGCATCCGCGGCGCTGCCTTGCACCTCGATCGTCGGCAACGCGATATCGCGCTGGCGGCGCTTGATCATCGCCAGTATGGCGCGTTCGGCGGCCGGCCGGCTTGCCGCGCGATCCCCATCGGCAATAGCGCGCAGCGAAGCCTCTCCCGGTGAGGCGCTGAAATAGAATCGCGTGCTGTCCGGCGGATAACGTTCGTCGCCGCTGGCGATGATGACATATTTCGCCGCCGCTGGCCGCTCTCCCGCCGTCGGCGGCGGATAAGCGGTGGGATCCGCTATTTGCATCAGTTTGTCGAACGCCGGCGTCTCTATGCGCCGATCGATGCCGAGTTGGTAATAAGGATGAAACGCCAACGGCCAACGGCCGCCATACGTACGATAGGTATGCTTCAAGACCTGCCGCGCCGCGACCCCATCCGGGAACATGGCGACGACGGCATCGATGCGCTCATCCGACAATGACGCCAGCCACGCCGCGGTTGCGCCGCTCGCCGCGCCCGCCACGATGAATTTATCTATCCCCCATCGGCTCAATTCGCGCTGCGCCAGCGTCATGGTTTGCGACAAGGCCGCCGTCATGGGGATCGCCAGCGGCATCATCAAGTACTCATCCGCATCGTCCAGGAACAATCGCCAGCCTCGGGCCTGGCTGTCCTCCCCCGCACGACGCCGCCCCTCATTTTGATATTCCAGGTACGGATAAGGCAGCCGGTTGACGACAATCACGATGGTGTGACTTTCCGCCGCCAAGGCCGCCGGCGTAGCGACGGAAAACGCCGCATTTTGCTTGCCTGGCCCGCTCGCCCCTGCGGCGGCGCAAGCGCAGTCATCGCTCATCAGCACCAACGCTTTACGGGCAAGCGCCCCGTTGGGGATATAAATATCCACATCGTGCCACCATTGCGTCGGCCGGATGGCGTCTTGCGGCGACCAGGATTGCGACATCAACCGATAATGGCGTATCGACACGTCATGGCCGTTATCCACGCCCTTTAACGAATATGACAGAGGCAATATGGCCAACTGATTGTTATAACAAGGAATAACGGTGTGCAAGGCGGGATGTTCGTCCGCAAAGCAGCGATCTTCCTCTGCCGCCATGGCCTGCCGCCCGCCGATTAAGGCCAGGCAAATCAGCGCGATGTATCCGATGCGTTTCAGCATTTTTTCCTCCCCCCTTTGTCCGTGGCAAATCCCTTTTACGCCGCCTGGCGGCAGGAAACCTTCCGCGCGCCTAGAGCACCTGATGAAAGCGTATCGGATAGCCAAAGCTGTCCTTTTCGAACGCCACGTCTCTGTCGTTCTCGCCCAGCAATAGGCTGTAAACGCCGTTTTCCTCATAACGGCTCATGGCGATATACAGCACCACCTCCCGATGGTCAGCGATCGTAAACTGTTTGCGCCTGGCGTTGATTTCCAAGGTAAACGCCACCACAGGATTGTTGTTCAGAAATACCGAGGTCTGCTGCATGGAGACGATCCTGCCCTGCGCTTTCTCGGTCACCTGAAAGGGCGTGGCGTCATTGGGGGCGCGTATATCCACCTTCTTTTGGATATAGATAAAGTTAAACACCGCCAACGCCACCGCCACGAACAGATTGATGACCATGATCAAGATGATTTTATTCGCCATGAACTCTCCCTTTGCCGTTCTTCCGGCTCCCGACATGAGCGAAGTAAAAGTGCCCTTGCGGGCACTTTTCATTAAGGGCCGGGCTTATGACGATTTACGGCCAAACAGCTGCGAGAAGGCGCTAATCCCGGCATCGATGACGGCGCCAATGCCCTCACCGAGTTTGGCGCCGGCGCCCGCCGCATCCGCGTGGATCCCGAATAGACCGGCACCGGCATCTACGATGGCGCCAATGCCATTGCCCAGGATTTTGCCGGCATCGGAAGCGATGCCTGCGCCGGAAACCGCCATGACTTCTGCTTCAGTCAGTTCTTTCATACTGTCTCCTTTGTATTTATCGACATGTTTAGTAATGAAAAAATGAAACCCTCACTGTTTGTTCACCTCCTTGTTAACTGCCCACGAAAGACCCTGTTGCCAATGCGTTCACCCGCGCGGCGGTGACAATGTCAGAACAGGCCGAACTCACGGCAGAGATAATCGGCGACGCCATTGCGGCTGTTGGGCAGCGCAATCGGGTTAAACGGCAGCGCGCGCTTCAATTCGCCCATGGCATTGCCCATCACCACCCCCGTTCCGGCCCAGCGCAGCATGTCCAAATCGTTCATCGCATCGCCGAAAGAGAGGCAATCGCGCATCGCTATCTGTTTGGCGCTCAGATAGTCGGCCACGCTTCTGGCCTTGGAAATATGCTTATCCATGATGTCTATCGTTTCCGCAGAGGACTTACAGATGGACAGCGTTTTTCCGAAAGCCTGACTGACCTCGTCGTAAAACCGCTCGATCAGCGCCGCTTCACCCTGCAGCAGCACTTTCAGGATCGGTTGCCGTTTCATCGCCTCCGGCTCGACATAGCGGCAAGCGACGCCCGAGGTTTTGATATAGTCGGCAAAATGCGGATTCTCTTCGGCCATCATCCATCCTTCCTGGGTGAACAACGTCACGTGGAGCGGACAGGCGAAGAGGTAATCCATCAACATCATTTGGCTGTCGCGAGGCAGGAAATAGCGTTTATCCGCCACCGGCCGCCCCTCGATATTGACCATCGCGCCATTGCAGGAGACGATCGCCGGCGAGAACCCCAAGCCATCCACAATCCCGCGCGCATCCGCATCGCAACGGCCTGTCGCGATGACGATTTCCAGCCCGCGGGCATGCAGGATATTGAGCGTTTCCACCGTCAGATCAGACAGATTCCCGGCAGGATCCAGCAAGGTTCCGTCAAGATCGCTCACGATCGCCCGGTATTTTATTTTGCCGTCGATAGCAAGCCACATATCACGCCTCCTCCGCCTGGATAATCCCGTCTTCGGTGCGGATTTCACTGTCGGGCGGAAGGTGGGCGATCGCGAGCGCAATGGCCTGAAAACGGCGTCCTACCGCAACGATGCTCTCCTGAGCTATCTCATGAGAATCATAAAACAGTGAAATGGCGAGCCGTTCCGCTTCGGGGAACAAGCACAGCACCGTCTGGTGGTTGCTGCCGCTGACGATATCCGTCACCCGGAACGTAAACGGCAAGCGCGGATCCTTCTGCGGTTGCGGCATGTTTTCAAACACAAACAGGCTGCCGAACGGCGAAGTGGGCACCCATTGTTCGTCGTAGCGGTTCAGTTCGGAAAAGGCGTACTTCTGCCTCAGCGTCTGGGAATCCGCGATATCGGCCAGCAACGCATAAATGGGCCGGCGGCGAATCGCCTGCAGGCGCAGCACCGGGCTGGCGACACACAGGCCAAACAGCGTCTGCACCTGCTCAATGTCCGCCGGGCGCTCGCTCATGGTCGTGCCGATCGCGATATCGTCACAGGCCAGCGCTTCGGCCAGCGCCAGCATCCAGGCCAGCTGCGTCAGTTGATTGACCGTGATCCCCTGGCGCCGGCAAAACGCGGTGAGGCTTGCCACCTGTTCCGCGGTGAATTCCGCGCCATATTGCCGCATACGTCGCCCCTGCGGCGCGGCATCCGGCGCAGCGCTCAACGGCAAACGTTGGTTGACCGGCGCTCCGCGCAAATAGTCCGTCCAGAACGCCTGCGCTTCGGGATCGTCGCCGTGCGCGCGCACATAAGCGGCGAACGGCTCAAATCGGTTAATTTCCAGCGCCGGCGCGCCCCCTTCCAGCAAGGTGAGGTAGTCGTTGAACCAGTGTTCGAACAGAACGCCGAGGGACCAACCGTCGAACAAGATATGGTTAAAGGTCTGCACCAAATAGTGCTCATCGGCGTTCAACTTGATCAGGCGCCAGCGGATCAACGGCGGCGCATCCAGCTCAAACGAGGTTTCTCGTTCCCGGGCCAACAGCGCTTCCATCCTTTCTTCCAGCGAGGACGGCGGCGCATCGGTCCAATCCTCGATCGCGATCGGCGCCTGCAGCGTCTCGCAGATGAAGACGTTGGGCCGCCCACGGCGGGTTTGATCGCCAAACCCGGCGCGCAGCATTTCAAAGCGCTGCAGCGCCAGCGACCAGGCCTGGTTCAACACCTCCGGCTGCAGTGGGCCGGCCACCTCATAAACGGCCTGATCGATCTGATACTCGTGGTTAAGCCGGTTGAAATACATCAGTTCCCGCTGCGTGACCGTAGCCTCGAAAACGGCGGCGATGCGATGACGTTGCTGCCAGTGGTCCAACTCGGCGAGGCTGACGTCGGCATGGGGGAAGTCCCCCGGGCTGGCGAGGCGAACGCCCTGGCTCGCCTCGTGGCAACAGTGTTCGACCAGCGCCGACACGCTCGCCCTATAGTGCGAACCGAGCCGGGCCAGCGTCGCCTGCGGCAATAAGCCCGACATCACGATGCTCAGCCGGTCGCCGTGCACGTAGAGCACCAGATCCAGCACATTGTCGCTCGCCGGCAGCGCGCCGTTTTCCAGATCCGCCGTTTGGTCGATCAAGGCCCACAGGGCGTCGTCAGTCTGTTCGTTAAAGACGCCGAGATAGTTGAATGAAATGGCCGGCAAGCGGTGGCGCCGCAGACAGGCTATCGCTTCGTCGTCCGACGCTGAACCGTATTTCAGCGCCGAATAGCCGATGCCGTGATCCGGCATCTTTCTTAATGTGTCCTTGATGGCGCGCAGCGTGTGTTTTGGGCTCTGATGCGCGGTGATGCGCAAAGGCAGTAAGGCGGTGAACCAGCCGACGGTGTCGTCGAGCTGGATCTTATCGTCATTGATATCGCGGCCATGGTGTTCGAGCGTCAGGTAACTGTCCGCACGGCCATGCCAGGCCTGCAGCACCGGCGCCAGCGCCGCCAGCAACACCTCGCGGGTCGAGGTACGGTAGGCCTGATGACAGGTGTCCATCAACAGCGTCGTCAACGCCGCGTCGCACTCTAAGCGGCAAAACGCCGGACTCTGCGCCCCCTCGCTGAGCGTGGCGTAATCGGGTTGCCCGGCGATCATCGCCAACCAGTAAGCGCATTGGTCATGCCGGCTCGCCGCGTAGTGCCTTAACGTCTCGCCCCACTGCCGGTAGCTGGTGCCTTTCGCCGACAGCGATTCGCCCTGATGCAACCGTCGCATGTCTCTGACGATGATGCGCCAGGACACCACGTCGATGATCAGATGATGGAATGCGCAGAACATCAACGCGTAGCCGGGCGCGCTGCTGTCGAAAATGTAGACGAAGCGGCACAGCGGCCCTTCTACCGGATCAAACCCCGATTGCCATTGATGCAGAAGTTCGGCGCGGCTTTGGCGACAAAGCGCCAGGTCATAGTATCCCCATGAAGGGCCGCCGTCGGCCACCGACAGATAGCGCTGCGCGACCAGCGCGCCGGCATCGTCGGCGCTAAACCGCGCGCGCAGCATGTCATGGCGCGACGCCAGCCCGTTGACCAGATCGGCCACGCGCTCGGCGGACATCGGCGGCACCCGCACCAAAAAAGTCTGGTTGAAGAAGGCGCGATGTTGCGGCGGCTGCTCGTTGTACCAGCGCTGAATCGGCAACAATTCGAATTCGCCCTGCAGCTCGCCCTGTTCATTGAGCGGCGCAATCGCGTCCCGTTGCTGCAAAATACGCTTGGCCAGCGCCCGCGCATTCCGGGTTTCGAACACCGCACGCGAATTGCTGTGATAGCCCGACTTGCTCAATTCGCTGGTGAACACGATGCTTTGGATCGAATCGCCGCCCAGACGAAAGAAGTCGTCATCCACCCCAACCCGTTCAACGCCGAGGATCTCCGCCCACAGGGCGCAAATCAACGCCTCCAGCGCATTCTGCGGCGCGGCATATCGCTCGCTTTGCGCGAATTGCGGAGCGGGCAGCGCCGTGCGATCCAGCTTGCCGTTCACCGTCAGCGGTATCTCGTCGAGCGCGACATAGCTGGACGGCACCATGTAATCCGGCAGGATCCGCTCCAGCCGGGCGCGCAAATCGGCAGGATCCAGCGGCTCGCCCCGCGCCATCAGCACATAAGCGGCAAGGCGCTTGCTATCGCGATGGACGACATCCACCACGACGCATTTCTCGACGCCCTCCAGCGCATTGATCGTATTTTCTATTTCGCTGAGTTCAATTCTGAAACCGCGGATTTTCACCTGGCAATCGTTTCTGCCGAGATACTCCAGATTGCCGTCGCGCAACTCTCGCACCCGATCGCCGCTTTTATACAAGCGTCGCCCGTTCAGCGTAATGAAACGCTCTTGCGTCTGCTGCGGCTGGTTGAGATAGCCGCGCGCCAGCGCGTCTCCGCCGATATACAGCTCGCCGGCCAGCCCTGGCGGCAACGGCTGCAGCCAGCGATCCAGCACATGAAGTTCGCGCCCCGGTATGGCTCGCCCAATCGGGATGCTGCTGCGGGTTTCGTCCGCCGCGATGGCGTACATCGTGGTGAACGTGGTGCATTCCGTCGGGCCATAGCCATTGATGACCTGCTGCGGGCGGTTGGCTTGCCGCACCAGGCGCTGCATCAGCGTGGCGGTCAGCGCCTCCCCGCCCACCAGCAGACAGCGCAGCCCGGCGAACAGGTCGGGGTGACTGAGGTAAAGATGATCGAACAGGCTGCGCGTCGCCCACAGAATCGATACCTGCTGCCGACGCAGCAAGGCCTCCAGCTGCGGCACATCGCCGGCGATATCCTCCGTGTCGCGCACGACGACCAATTTGGCGCCGTTGAGCAATGCGCCCCACACCTCGAACGTCGCCGCATCGAACGCCGGGCTCGAGAGGAAGAGCAACACGTCATCGGGCGTGACAGCGATGCCGGATGCGGTCGCCAACCCGCACATCGCGTGTTGCTCGAGCATCACGCCTTTCGGGATCCCCGTCGATCCCGAGGTATAGATCACCGCGCCGAGCCGGTCGGCGCCGGTGATGGCCGGCAGATTCTGCCGCTCGTGTGGCAGGCGGTTCAGATCGCCCAGCGTGAGGACGGACACGGCGTGCGGCATCATCGCCGCCAGCGCCTCGGCGGCCGACTGCAGGCTTTCCCCGGCGATGAGCACCGGCGCGCGCGTTTCTTCGAGAATATGCCGAATGCGCGCCTGAGGATAATTGCAGGAGAGCGGCACATAGGCCGCACCGGTTTTGAGCACCGCCAGCAGCGCCACCACCATTTCCAGGCTTTTCTCGCTGTACAGCGCAATCAGCGTGTCCGCCTGAGGGGCGCCCCCGGTCAGCGCTTGGTAGCGGAGCGTAATTTCGCGCGCCAGGCTATTCGCCATGCCGTTCAGCTCACGGTAGCTGACATGCAGCCCCTCAAACTCCAGCGCAATCTTATCCGGATAACGCAGCGCGATCGCCTCAAACCGGGCGCTGAGGGTTTCTCTCGGCAACGACGGGACCGCGTCGTCATCTGGCGGCATGTCGGCGGCGGGATAAAAGGCGAGGTGGCGTAAAGGCGCGTCAGGCGCGCGCATCGCCGCTTGCATCAAACGCATGAAATGTTCCGCGCAGTCGCGCATGTCATCTTCGTCAAACATGTCCTGACGAAAACGCAGCCGGAACTGCAAGGCATCGCTGTCGGCCCGATCCTCATATTCCAGGGAAAGCGACGCGCTGGCCATATCGTGGTTGGCTTCAAACAACGGCGAAGTGGCGCAATCGGCCAGCGCCAATGCCGCATCACGCAGGTTGGTTTGGGCAAAGGAAATCGGCATCGCGCGGATACCCAGCGCCTGCACCACCTGTTGCGTGGGCAGTTGGTTAAACCGTTGGCGCGAGTGCGGCGCCGCGGCGGTAATAAACGCCAGCGCGCGTTGATAAACGGCGGCGAAGCCTTCGCCGTCACGCAGCGCGAGGGGCATCACGCTGGTGTTGACATGCCCGCCAAGCGCAAATCTTTGCCCCTTTTTTATCGACACCGGATAGCTGATATAGACCGTTTCCTGATTGCCGCTGCGCGCCATCAAGATGCCCCACAGCACCAGCAACGCCAGAAAGTCATTCATTCGCCGTATTCCCGCGCTCTGCTTCAGCGCTTTCCATTGCGCTTTGGGCACCTGGAAACGCAGCTCGGCCGCCTCATCGTTTCGCACGGCGCCGCTTTTCTCAAAGGGCACGTCTATCGCGCCCAAATTTGCCGCTTCGGCCCGCCAGTGCGCCAGCGCTCCATCGGCGGCCAGTTGTTCCACCTCGCGCTGCAGCTGCCGGTTGATGGCGGCAATCTCGGCCGCCTCGAGGCGGGTCGATAGCCGCTGTTGACCATAGTACTGGCTCACCAATGAGAAAAACTCGTCGGAAGACGCGCCGTCGATCACCAGATGATGGCCCACCAGCGCCAGGGTATAGCGCCCCGGCCCCTCGGCGAAAAGCGCCCAACGATAAAGCGGCCCGCGGTAAATGTCGAAGGGCTGGCGAATCACTTGGGTCAGCAGCGTGCGGTCCGTGTAATGCTGCAAAGGATGGATTGCGTCATTGCGACGCCAATACAGTTCGCCATTCCGTTCATGAATATGGCTGTTCAGCAGGACATGATCTTGCACCAGCGCATTCAGCGCAGCTTGTAATCTGATGGGATCCAGCGCGCCCTCAATACGCTGCAGCACCAATACGTTGTAATTACAGCCCTCTGGATGGCGGTCATATTCATCGATAAAAACTTTTGAATAGGGTGATACAGGAATCTCTTCCATGACAAACACTCCATTTAGAATACACGTGCCCTGCTTAACGGCGATCCATGCGGCATACCCAAACCTCTTTCGGCATCAGCTCGCTTATCTTTTCTGAGTAATAACCGATCAGCATGTTGATGCGCTTTTCTGCAATGACCTCCGCCGCCTGAGCGCAAATCGACTTGTAAAAACCAATAGGGATCATCACTTTGCAACGGCTATGCAGGTGCCGACAAACGCCGATGGCCCAGGAAAAACACTCCCTGGAAGGATTGGAAATATCCAAAAGTTCGGCACACTCACTGGAACAGCCAATCACAGCGTAGAGATTGCCTTTATTGATATAATGAATTTTATGATACAGAGGATGTTTTTCAATATATTCAAATGCGCGATGATCTTTTTCTCGCCCCAGATTATTGATAAAGCTGGCCTGCCGCGCTTGGTCGCCCTCGGTAAAACGAAAGGCCATAAACTTATCAGGCTTTAAGGTTAATTCGACGAAGGGATAGATTTGCGTATTGGTCGTTAAATACTTTCTAAAAATCTTTTCATAAACCCTGATCTTCCTGTCATCGGAAAAGCAGATATCCGCCGCCACATCCGAACGCCTGGCCTGCAGGAAAAAATCTTTCAAGACGGTGGAAGATTTGACCTGACGGTGGATCCCAAGATCGCCAAGCATATTGACATCAAAAGACAATTCATTGATTTTAAAAGGATAAAAACTGGATACAAACATCCCGAGATAACGTTCTTGATCCTTGTAAAATATGCCTGTTTTTTCCATCGGCGCCCCACAATGCGGATCGAGCAAATGCTTCCAGTGCAGGAAACGCTCCCCGCCCAAATCTCTGCCATAAAGCTCCTGCAATAATTTGAAATGATTATGAGAAACCGCTTCTCTCACAAAGACAGCCATGTTTTATCTCCCTATAAAACCGATTCCATGCCGGGCGGAAATCAATAAAAGATGACCGCTCAGCGCCGCTGATAATACGGCGCCGGACCGTTCGCGTCCTTTCCCTGATTAACAAGAGTCGCTGTGCATTTTTAACCAGCGCAAGAATTCAATATTATTATCGATGTTCAGTTTTCTCATAGCCGAACGTTTATGAATACTCACCGTTTTCGGGCTGATGCCGAGCAACATCGCCGTTTGGTTTTGTGAATAGCCCAGATGGATTAAACGGCACACTTTCCCCTCGCTAAAGGTCAACTGGGTACGACAACGCGGGCAATAGCTTGAAACCAAACTATTTTTCTTGCGATAGCAGAACATGACCTTGTCCACGATCGCCGCCACGCTGTCTTTGCGCGTAATACTTCCGGCTTCCAAATTGCAATGAATTTTAGGGAATGTCTTTTTATGCTCCAATATTGAAAAATAGAGCGGAATAGAAGAAAAGTTGCCCTGCAAAAGCTGGGTATGACAAAAATTTATGGACACCCGCTTGTCCGGCGCCCTGAATATGATGTTGGCACGTTCTTCTCCCGTGATCTTGGCCTTAATGCCATTCGTGAGAAAACCTTCTTGCAAGGCAAGACTCAACCCCAGCTTGAAGAATTGATTTTTATCCACAATAGCGATATTGACGCGCTCCATTAACAAACCTCCCTTTTGACTACGCTTGCTCACTCTCCTTACTGCAATATCATTGCTGTGATTATTTTTTGTTTTAACGTGCTTTTTAATAAAAAAGCGTTATAGGCGAAGCAAAAAAGACCTTGCCTCGCAAAAGTGCATTTTATATATAGGGTTATATAAATCATCTGCCCTGGAGAGCATACAAAAGCAAGACGCGGTAAGCGGCCGCGCTTCGCAAGGGAAATTGTTATCGTAAGATATATTTATAAGGCATCATTGCCATCAGCATCACGGTGCTAAGATTTTTCTCTGATACGTTAATTTTACTCCAAGAGCGCAATATATCCAGATAAATATCGAAAAAACACATAATATAGAACATAACATTGCGCGACATTGATTGTTAAGAGAATCCGTTTATGCATTAGGAATTTACTTATGATAAAGGCAGGATAATGCTTTTTTCGCACGAGGCGGCGGGGTCATCGCAGACCCTATTAAACAGAGTATAACCATATTCATTTTATTGTAAAAAAATTGCATAAAAAAAAGCTACACTTTATGGCAGTAAGTGATTCCCGCCCTTTCATATCGACGGCAACAAAAAAGAAGAAGGCGAACCCATCGGCCGCCCGCGCAAGAAATGCCTGGTAGGAGTAACGATTTTTCAGGAGTGATGCGCAGCGCAGAAAGATAACGCGGCATCGTTGACGAGCGGGATGATTTATATTTTTTTTATCCTCATCAATTTTTTAGCCTCCAGGCAGGAAACCAATCCGAGGTGATCTTTTTTTAGCTGCTTGTCGCTCCCAAGAGGAAGAATGACTTTGAACGTTTGCAACTTACCGTGATTATTATAGATATCAAAGACTATCACCGGCGGGCCATAACCCAGGATCATGCAGTCTAAAAACCGCAGAACGGCGCAGCCCAATCGGCTCCTGGCCTCCCGGATGATTTTATCCGCAAGCTCATCATACCGGAAAGGTCTTTCCGGCGTCGTCAATACCTTCATAAGGTCTCCCTTCTGGTATATATCATTCCGATTTAAAATAATAACCTCATAAAACCGCCACCGTTCAAGGCGAGTGAGATATAAAAACCCAGGCTTCGGCAATATATAATCTAACGATGCAAAATCAATCTAACAAAAAACACAATAGTATAAAAAAACAGCGCGAGTTTTATTGAAAAAATGACCTGATTTGCAATAATTAAATTGCCTGAAGTAAAGGGCTAACTGAAAAAGGAGTTTCAATCATGAAAGAACTATCCGCAGTAGAAATTGAACAAGTTAACGGTGCTGGTTTTTTTGGTGACGTAGGCACACTGATTGGCAGTGCGGTAGGTACAGGTATTGATACCATTTCCGCGATTGCCGGTGTTAACCCGGATGCCAAAACCGTTGTCGGCACCATCGGTAAAGGTATTGGTCTGGCCGTCGATGCGCTGATTTCCAGCGGATTGCAGATCATCTCTAAACTGTAATAACAACTCATAATCATCCCTTCCTATTTTTTAATTCGCTTCATTTTAAGCACCTTCGCGGGTGCTTTTTTTTACATCAAAGAATCAAAAAATAGATAAGGTCAGAAAAACCAATATCCAAAAAAACAGGCTGGGTATCACCATGATAAAAAAACCCATGCGTTTATTGGCGTTTTTGAGCATCCAGTCATAGATCATCGCAACACTCCTTGTGAATACCAGGAGGCATTTCCGCCTCCCGGTATTTTATCCATCGAGTTTTTGATTACAGTTTCGGCACTTTGGAAAAGAAGTCCGCCATTTCGTGCGGGAACCCTTTCGCAATCGCCGGACGAAGATCGTCCATGGAAACATTAAAATCTTTCGGCTGCTCGCTCGTTTGCATTTTTTGGTGTGCGTTCACATTCGATTGCAAACCATTAAAAATGCCCTTCATATTGCCGAACATATCATCGCAAGATTTTGTCACATTACTCATGACCGACTTGGCCGCATCCGGCCCCGACATTTGAATATTGCTGACGCCTTGCATAAACGGTTGACTCAGCGACGATTGGGAATTGGTGCCCAAATTGCCGCCGGCCTTCATGGTTTCTAAAATTTTGGCTGGATCTAACATGTTTATCACCTCTTTACGGTTGTGTTTACATCGCTTTCGGGCACGAGAATCCTCGCAACGCCCGTGACCAAAGTGGGAAATCTTTCATCGTCGAGCGCAATTCCAGTTTGAGCACGCCCACCACCGACGACATCGACATCGTCAGCTCTCGCCTGTCGCTGGCGAGCGGCACGGGATTGCTGGCGTCGAACATCCGGAACAAGGCCCAGGGCCCGTCGAAACTGGCGACCTGGATCTGGCCGGTGCCGGTGCGGAAGGTGAGTCGAACATAGCTGCCGCCTTTCGGGCCCGGCCAATCGATACGGGTAGGCTGGCTGAAGCCATGGCTGTAGTTAATCACCTGCCCATCGATATCCAGGGTCGCCTCCGTAATGGTCGGCGTCAGGGACAACGGCCTGATGAACATGGAGAAGGACAGCTTGTCGCCGGCGGTGAAGAAGGTATCGCGGATCAGGCGGGCATTTTCAAACGCGCCCAGCGTGCTGGCATTGACGATCCCCTCTGAACCCGGTTTGGCATTCCATTTCTGCGCGTTGACGTCCACATAAGGGGCCAGGTTCTCATCGAAGAACTGCTGCATCGCGCCGCTTTGGCCAAACATGCGCGAGAAGTCCTCGATGCCGACCTCCGCTCTGGCGTTGCGCGAGAACGGATAACGCCCGCTGATGCTGCTCTTGCACAAGCCGGAGGCCAGCGACGAAGCGCCTTTGCTCAGGTTCTTTTGGCTCTGCTGAATCGTCTGGCTGTCCCCGACCTGCAACAGATCCATCATCACGCTGCGCACCGGTTCCGGCTGGCGCGCCGCATCCAACTGCAGACGCTTCAGCGTGCCTCCGGCGGGCACCACCTGGCCGCCGCGCAGCGAGGTGGACAAGGTGGTCAACTGGCTGTACAGCGCTTCGAAACTGCGGCTCAGCGGATCGTTGCTGGCGTTGGTGGTCTGTAACAGCTGATAGCCCAGACGGCGCAGCAGCTCGAAGCGATCTTCCACCGCGCGTTCCGGCGTGAGACGAAAACGCGCGCGCTCGCCGGAAATCTCGCCGAGGATGTCGCGCCGCTGCTGCTCGATGCGATTGCGCTGGCGATCGAACCAGCTTGCCGCATCGCCCTGGTTGGTGCCGGTCATGCTGGTTTCGCGCGCGGCGAAGCGCACCAGATTAGCCAGCGGGGAAGAAGGGTCGGACAGTTGACGCGCCAGGATCGCCGCATCCTCAAGCCCGTTGACCGGCCGGGCGCGCACGTCGCGCATGAAAGCATCCCATTTGTCGGCATACTCGATGAGGTATAGCTTCCTCGCCTCGTCGGCCAGCTTCTGCGCCGAGGCCAGCGAGTTCACCGCGTTTTTCCCTTCCGCGCTGTCGCGCAGCACCCAGGACTCTTCTTCGATCATGTCCTTGGCGGCGTCATCGAGCTGCGCCAGGAAAACGTCGCGATAGCTGGCGCGGGTATAGAACCCCGGCACGGCGGTATCGGTGACCGTCGCCTGGCTCTTGCGGCGCAGCATCAAGGAGACGTTCGGCCCGGCGGCGTCGGCTAACGAAATATCGTTGATCGCCGCCGGCAACGGTTTCTCTTCGATGCGGCGCACCACCCGCACCTGCATCGGAATGTTCATCGCTTTCACCCGCGCCAGGCGCAGCAGATCGCCGTTCATCTTCATGACCGGCGCGTCCGGCAAAGAGAACATCTCCCGCAGATGGTAAGCAAAGATGCCTTTGTTCATGTCGGTGTAACCCTGCGGCATAAAGGTTTCCCAGCGCGCCATGAACCAGTCGACCAAGGCTTCGGCGGAGCGGTGCGAAGGTTCGCCCATCATCAGGTACACTTTCAGGGTGCCGTAGACGTCCTTGTTGGACGCCGAGACGTCATTCTTGAGTTCGTCCGCGATATAGTTTTCCACCGCCGGCCAGAAGATCTGCAGCAAATGGCGTTGGTAGGTTTTTTGCGCCGCGCTGTTGATCAGCTTGTGCTCGAAATAGGGATTCGGCACCGGCGACACTTCGCCGCCCAATTGCGCGTTCATGTACCCCAGCTGCTCATAGGCGGAAATGACATCGTCGCTGACGCGGTTAGTCACCGGAATTTCGCGCACGATGCGCTTTGTCTCATCGAAGCGCGCCGCAATGTAGGAGATGTAATCGCTCTCCCACAGGTAACGCATCGCCAGCAGGTTAAACGAGACCGCCAACAGAATGAGCACCAACACATAGCGGCCCAGGGAGCTCATGCGGCTGCCGAGCGGCCTGGCGTGCGAAGACTGCTGCATCACCCCGCGTTCTTGCCGGGCATAATCCAGCTCCGGGTGATAAATGCGCCCGGTCGGGCGAGCTTCATAGATATCCGCCGCTTCCGCGTTGTAGATCGCCCCCTGCGGCGGCAAGGCGATGGTGCTGCCCAGCCACACCTGCTGCAGATGGCAGGCGTAGCCCACCGGCGTTTGCGGGAAGATCTGCTCTAACAGGGAATACAGCGGGTTGCCCAGCGACCCCAGCGATTCAGTGAAGAACAGCAGCTGTTGGCGGTTTTGGCCGTCCGGCGCATCGTGCAACAGTTCGAGCACGTGATGGCTGACGCGCGCCACCATCTCCCGATAGAGGGTTTCATACTGCTCGAAGGGGGTTTCTCCCTGTTCGGCGCGGTTCAGGCTGAAACCCATGCCTTTTTGCAACAGATCGTCGCCCAGCATGGACAGGAAGGTCTCGCCGCCGACCAGTTGATCGAGGTGGCTGATGGTGAGATAGACCGGCAGCTCGCTGCGGAACCACGAGGCCATCTCCAGCAGGCGCACGCGCAGCGCGTCGGCGACCGACTTTCTCTCCGTCAGCGAGGCGTGCAGCAACCAACGCGCATCCAGACACAGCATGATGCCGTCGATGCCCGGATGGCGGCGATGGCGGCGGATCAGTTTGAACAGAGTGTCGCGCGCCCTGGCGCCCTCTTCCCCCAGGCCGTTCAACTGCAGCCATTCGCCGGAGGTGTCGACATACACCGAATTCTCCGCCAGCCACCAGTTGCAATCCTGGGTCGGCCCGACGTCCACCGTCTGCTGCAGGCCATAGTGCTCGGCCAGCAAGAAGCGTTCGCCGCTTTCGCCGATCAGCGAGGTTTTGCCGCTGCCCGGCGGCCCGACGACCAGAAACCACGGCTTTTCGCTGACATAACGGCGCGTCAGGCGGTATTTGAAGCGCTGCCAAGGGGTGCGCTGCTTCGCCGTGCCGACGTACTGCAAGGTGCGCAAGGCGTCGTAAAAGCGCGAGGTCACGCGGTCTCGCTGGGCGGTCTTGCGTTTGGCCGGGGCCGGCGCTCGCGCGTGGCGGAACACCCAGGATAAGAACGTCGCCACGAACGGCCACAGCGCCCAGCACAGGATCAGCGCGATGATGATGCCCCTGACCCAGACCGACAGCAGCGGCCGATAGGTGCCGATGGCGATCAACGGCCCAATCCACCACACCACCGCACACAGCAGCAAGGCAATCACCAATATGAATGATCTACGTATCATATAATTTCCTTATTATCTCTACGCCGGCGGATGTCTTAGTTATCCTCGGGGACCTCGGCGGCTACCCCTGCCTGATTTAACGTTGCAGACGGTGAAGCCATCTCCCTCTCGCCGATTTTCCAAAGGATGTCCACGCGGCGGTTGCGGCGGCGCCCTTCTTCCGTCGCGTTGTCGTCCAGCGGCTCCTGATCGCCCTTGCCGACCGATGTCACGGTGCGGTTGTATTTACTGTTGGCCAAGGATTCGCGCAGCTTGTCGGCGACCGTCTGCGCGCGAGCCTCGGACAGTTTCAGGTTGGAGTTGTTGGAGGTGTTGCGATACGGTTTGTTGTCGGTATGCCCGATGACCTCCAGATCGCCCGGCCACGGCGCCAGCGCTTCCCCCAAACGCTCAATGTTGCGTTTCTTTTTAAACTCTTCCGACAGCTTCGACTGCCCGGTGGCGAACGCGCCGTCGGAGGTGAAGATCAACAGCCAGCCGCGCGGATCGGCGCGCACCTCCAGCCACCCTTCGCTGAGGATTTGCGGCAGCGGCTGCGGCAGCGTCTCCATGATGTTGATTTTGCGCGGCTGCGGCGGCGTCCAGGCCAAAATGGCGTTGCGCAGCGCGCGGGACTGATCGTGCAGATACCAGGCGGCCGAGGCGTACGCCAGCAGCGCGATGGCCAGGCCGTAGCACAGCAGCTTCAGCGGCGTGATGCGGGTCGCCTTGCGCACCACGTTGCTCGGCTCGGCATCGGCCAGCGTCTGCGTCGGGTTCTGGCTGTACAGATAGCCGTCAAGACGGTTGCGCACGTCGGCCAACAGCACCGCGCCGCGTTCCATTACGTGGTATTGCCCTTCGAAGCCCAGCGACAGGATCAGATCGTAAAACGCCAGGATCTCCTTGTTGCGCGGCGAGGCGGCCAGATAGGCCTGCAGGTGCTCGAAGCACTTTTCCCCGCCCCAGGCGTCGCGATAAAACTCCACCAGCAGGCTGAGATTCAGTTCGCCGGATTCGAGCGTGCTCATGCAGCACTCATCCACGTAGGAGCACAGCAGATAGGCCAGCTTGTCCACATCGCTCGGCGCGATGTGATCCGCCAGCAGCGTCTGCTGAAACTGTTGGATCTCACGCACGATCTGCGCGCGCACCGCGCCCGGATTCAGCTGTTTCTGATCGCGCACCCGCTCCACCTGCAGCAGGACCGGGATAGCGGCGGCGATCAGCGGGTTGTCCCAATGGCCCATCATCACGCCGGGCTTGCTCAGCGCGGCGCGGCCGAACAGCCCGCTCGAGGTCGGCGCCGCCTCGGCCGGGCGCTCGCCCGGCGCGGGCTCGCTGCTTTCCGGCGCAACGCTTTCCGCTTCATAAGGCTTGGGTTCGGGGGGCGTCGCCACCCCGGCGCTTCCCGGCCGCAGCTTGGCGGCCAGCGCCCGCGCGCCGAAGGACAGCGCGGCGATCTCCGCCGTCGTTTTGCCCACCGAGCCGGACGCGGGAAGGCGCGGTGTCGCGTTGTTGCGCGTTACCGCCATCGCCTCGCGTATTTTTCTCTCGAATTCGTTCATCCCACCCTCCCTTGCCTTAATCCCCAGACGTCAAAACGCAGGTCGGGGAAATCACCCACGATGCTGAGCGCCATCGCCGAGCCGGCCATCATTTCCTTATAAATCGGGTCGGCATGATCAACCTCGAAATAGATGCTGTTCGGGTAATACGGTATGTGCCGCGGCGGCGAAGCCATCGGCAGCAAGCGAGCGCCCGGTAATTGCAGATCGATCAGCTGAATGATTTTCTCGACCGGCCCCAGTTTGACCTGCGCGGGGAAATACGAGCGCAGATGCTCGATGGACAAACCGCAGCTGACGGCGAACACCAGTTTTTCCAGGCGCAGCTGCGAGTCGTTCGGGCACAGATAAATGCTGTCGCCGCGATCGATAAACGGCAACGCCACCGCCGGCGCTTCGATCACCAGCGACAGCGCGCGGCGAATCGAGGCGAACAGCTGGAAGTAGCAGTTGTGCGGTTCATCGTGCAGATACACCAAATCGGCCCGATCCCAGAGGCGTTCGCCGCCGGGAATGATGCTGAGCCGCCCCAGCAGGCTCAGCAACGTGTCGAACAGGGTTTCAGGATGTACCTGCGGGCTGGCCAGCAGTTGGCTGATGCGCAAATTGAACTCGCTCAAGGTTTGCAGCAGCAGCAGTTCCAGCAGCTCGGAAAGCCCGCCGATCGTCATATGCACGTCCGGGCGGAAAACCGACTCCAGACGCTGGCTGATCAGCCCAAGCAATTCGGTGGTGAAAGCGGGCAGCCAGCCGATGGCGCGGAAATCCAGCATCGGCGGCAAGGCGCGCTCATCCAGCAGCACCCGACGATCGCTGGTCAGCTCGCGCACGAAACCGACCGGCAGCACGCTTTCCGCGCTGCTGACCGCGTCCTCCAGGCTTAGCCGCGTCACCAGGCTGCCCAGTTGCATCGTGCACACGCGCGGGGTCCCTTCCAGGCTGACGCCGTGGTTGCGATCCGGCACCTCGGCGTCCATGGTGCGAAAACGGCTGCTTTTTCGCGCATCCTGGATAAGATCGATCTGGGCGTTGCCGGCGATATCCATCAGCACGGACAGGCACACCACTTTCCCCTGGCAGCCTTCTCCCAGCACCAGCGGCGGCGGCAGCGGAATATCCTCAGGCATGCTGAACGCCGTGCCGTCGGGGAAAACGCCCTTGGCTTTCTTCAGCGCAAACTTGCCCTGTTCCAATAGCCCGTTGTCGATCTCCAGCGTCAGGAACCCCCAGGTGAAGGTTTCGACGCTGCGCAAGCGCGCTTCAATCAAGTGCTCGAAAAAACGTTCCTGCTGCTGGAAATGCTGCGGTTCCATCAACATGCCTTCTACCCAGGCGACGCGTTGTTTAGGTAACATGTCATTCATCCATTTTGTCGTTAGTCACTATGCTGAGTGACGTCATCCCCACCATCACCTTCATTTGCGAATCAGCCTGCGCAGGGGACTTTTGCTCGGCGAGCGGCAGCACGCCGCTGATTTGCTGAAACTCCGCCCCGACGACGACCCATCGCTCTTGCCCCGCCGGCACCTCGAAGCGATAACGCAACGTCTCCCTCGGTTGCAAAATGCTCTGGTGCCGGCTCAGCGCCCCTTCCGACGGCGCCGTCTCGCGGCAAGGGGCGCCGTCGCCAATTCCCTCAGGCATCCACCCCGAGCGATTGGTTTCTATCACGCACACCTTGACCGGCTGCGCCTCCCCGGCGGCATTCGGGTTCACGTTGTCGTTGGCGGTCACCTCGACGTCGATAAACCGCAACCGACGCCCCGCATCCGCAGCCTCATCGTGAGAAAACCAGCTGCATCCGCCGAGCATCCCCACCGCCAACAGTCCCCCTGTCGCAATCCCCCGGAGCGTTTTCACCATGCTGAACTCCTATGCATTAACGAAACATTTGGTCTGGCTCGGCGCGACCTGAGTGCAGACCATGTTGTTGTTGTTCGTCGTGCTGGAATCACCTAGCCGCGTGACCGGCATGCCGCCGGAGAAATACTTACCCGATCCCTGCACCGGCTGCGCCTGGGCCGAATGCGTCCCCGAGGCAGCGCCGATCACTCCGCCCGAATCGGCGGTGGCCACACGAGTGGTGCCGAGGTTTTGTTCATTGCCGCCGGAAATGAAAATGTTAGGCACGTTCGGTATGCCGGTGTTGTTGGGCGAGGTGTTCGGGCCCGGCGCCGGTATCATCGGGTCGCAGCCGGCAAAGCCGATCCCGCCCATGTTGGTATTGGCTGCAGTCATGGTGGTTTACCCCATATGTATCTGGCCACCGTCGATCTTCAGCACCGCCGAAGACTTCAGGGAACCAATTTCACTGTTGATGACGAGGGATTGCCGCGCATCCTGAATGATGTGCTTGGCCAGCACCTCGTCGGTTTCCTCCACCCGCCGGCTCGCGTGCTTGCTGCGCACAAACAGGCGTTGAGAGATTTGGTGCAGCGTTTCGGCAACCCAACGGCTGCTGCGCGTCAGCAGCGTGAAGTGCGGGCTGCGCAGCGTCAGCCGCTTGCCGCCCTGCAGCTCTATCTCGGGCGCCACGATGCGCAAGTTGGCGCAGCGGCTGTCCAGCGTCATAACGGCGTTCGCCTGTTGCCGCGACAGGATCTCGGTGATGACCAACTTGTCGCCGTCGGCGATGACGCAAACGCGATCGCCCGCCAGCGGCTGAACCAGGCAGCTGGTGGCGACCGCCAGACAATGCGCGCGCATGCCATCGACATACAGACCGCCGTTGGCGTCGGCCGCCAGCGTCACCACCTTGCGCCCCCCTTGTTCGGGAAGCGGAGCGCTGCGCACCAACTGCAAAGGCGTCACCCTGGCGTTGGCATAGACCTTCTGATGCTCTCTTCTGGATTTATACATATCTGCTTACTCCTGTTGGCCGTTGATACGACGGTTGCCGCGGCCCCGGTTGTTGATGCGCATACCAGGCGTCGATCGCGCTCAAGAACGGATCGGCGGTAAGCGGCACGTTTTCGGCGCGATGACGCTGCGCGCCATGCAGGCGAGCGCTCTGTTGCTGAGCGGCGGTCAACGGCTGTTCGATCAGGTTCGCTTCCCGCAGTTCGGCCTGCTCAAGATTGGCTAACGCCAGATCGCACGCCCTGAATTCCGCTTGCGGCAAGATGGCGCGCCCCCAGTTGGCGCCGCCCATCGCACATTCGCTGAACCGGGCCTTCTGCCCCTGCGCCAGGATCAGCGTCGCGCGCTCGAAATCGCAGCGCAGCGCCTGCGCTTCAGCGAAGATCGCCGAGGTCAGATCGCTGTCGGCGAACGAACACCCCTCCAGCTCGCTGCGGTGAAAACTGGCGCCCTGCAGCTGTAGCTGAGCCAAAGTGCAGCCCGACAGGCGGCAGGTGAACCAGATGCGCGCCTGCCCCGCGATCGTCTGCCAGCTGCACGTCTCCAGCCGGCAGCTCCCCATGATGTGGCGCTCGAGGGTCGACGCCTGCCACAGGCACTGCGTGAGCTGACAGGCGTACCAGTTGGCGTCCTGTATCACGTCCTGGTGAAACATCAGGTTGGTCAGGGTGCTGGACTGCACGGCCAGATGCCCCAGGCTGCTGCGTTCAATTTCCGCGCCGTTGACCTCGCACCGGATCAAACCGCAGTCATCCAGCAGACAATCGCCGACGTAACACCCCTGCAGCGTGGTGTCGTTGCACGCCAAATTGCACAGCAGCCCCTGTTGCAGCGTCAGGTTCTCAAACCGGCATTCGTTGAACGACAGGCGCATCAGGCTGCCGCCGACCACGTTGACCTGCTGCAGGGTGCAGCCCTCAAAGCGCACCGCCCGCAAATCACAGCCTTCAAACGTGACGCGTTCGAAATGACAGTCGATGAAAAAGCAGTCGCTCAGCGTCAACCCTTTCAGCTCGCGATCGTGAAACCGGCGTTTCTTGAAGATCCGCGGCATGGGCGGCGTCTGCGCCACCGCCTGGGCGACCTCCAGTTCGATCGCCTCTCGGTCAGGCAGCGCCTGTTGAATCACGCGGCTTTCAGTTTTCATGCGCATAGTCCCCATGAATGATTCTGCGCGGCACCCAACACGCGCGCTCCAGCAGACAACCGCTGAACCGCGTGCCGGCGTCCTGCCAGGTCATCGCCAGATGCGCCGCCGCCAGATTGCACTGGTCAAATTCCGCATCGCGCAGATCGGCGTTATAAAACAGGCCTTGCTGAGCGCTGCTGTTTTGCCAACGTGAGTGCGTCAACAGGCTGTCTTTAAACCGCACGCCGGCCAGATCGCAGCCGGCGATCGCGCAGGCCGTCAGATCGGCCTCGTCAAAGTTGCATTCAGTGAAAACGCTGTACAGCAGTTGGCACCTCTCCATGCGCGCCGCTTTCAATCCCACTTTGGTGAAACAGCTATCGCTGAACACGGCGTGGGAAAAGTTCGCCTGCATGCCCGCCGTCAGGCTCTCGACGCGGCAGCGCTCGAAGCGCACGCCGCGCCAGTTGCCGCCAAGGAACGAGTTTTTGGTGAGCGTCATCTCCAGCGCAACCGCCTCTTCGGCGAGGCAGCGGTTAAACACGCACGCGTCCAGCTCGCCTTGCAGAAACTGCGCGCGGATCAGCGTCGCGCCATTAAACATGCCGTTGCCGATCACCGCGTGTTCAAAGCGGCTCGCGGTGAAATCGCCCCGCTCGAAAACGCAGTTATCCAGCTTCACGTGGTCGGCGCGCAGCCCTTGCCCCTGAGGCTCCGCCAGCGTCACCCGTTCGAAGACCGCCTCTTGCCACACGCTTTCCGCCAGCAACGGCTTTTGCAGCGTGCACGAGATCATGCGGATCTGGCGCAGCGCCGCCTGCGTCAAATTGACCGCATCAAAAACGCAGTTTTCGAAGGTGCAGCCGTCGAGGGAAGCCTGCGAGAAATCGCAGCGCTCAAAGCGGCACTGCAGAAAATGCCGGCCCGACAGCGCCTCGCAGCGCAAACCGGTGAAAGTCTTCCCTTCCACGGTCGCGCTATCGGGGAAAAACGCGTCATTGCCGTCTTCAGCGGGAAGATCCGGCAAATCGGGCAACGTCACGGAAGCGGGCTCCGCCGCCGCTTGTTGCTGGTGCAAGGCGATCGCCTCGCGGATGCGTTGATAGAACACGGCGGAATCGCCCAGAGAGGTGGGCGACGGATCGTAACGCAAATCGCTGGGGTGATCCGACACCGCCTGGATGACGTTCAATCCCATCTCCGCCGGCATCAGATCCGGATCGAACAGAAACTCAAAGGGCGAGGCGTCATCGTCGCTGCGCTTGCGGAATACCTGTTGGAAATAGTCGAACGAGCGCGGCGCATCGCAGCGATCCAACGCCAGCATGACGGACTCGATGGACTCGTCCAGCAGATGCGTCAACGGCGCATTGCCGGTGAAGATAAGCAAAGCGATGTCGCTGTCGGGCAGGAACCACAGCGTTTTGCGCTGCAGCTCGATTTCCTCGAGGCTGTCGCTATCGTGACGGCGGATGAACGCCCGTCCGCGCACCGCCGGCAGCTCGCCGCGAATCGCCTCGCTTTGCGCGCCGACGCCCTGCAGCTCGAAGGGCACCCGATCCGGCCACGCCGCTTCCGGCAACCACTGCGCCGGCGGCGCCATCTGGAAATAACGCCGATCGATATTGGCCGGCAGCCCGGGGAATGCCGTCTCGAGATAGGCTTTGCCGGCGATCTGGCCCGCCACCTTATCGATGTGCGCCTTGCGCAGCGCAAACTCGTGCGGCACCGGCGCCGGCGCCGCCAGCGGAGAGCGCTCCTGCGCGGTCCCCTCGGCGGACAGCGTCATCAGCAGCGGCCGCAGCCCGTCATTGCAGCCGCGGCCAAACGGGTTCTCCTTGTTGTCTTTGCCGCCCCAGGCGGAGGTGTGATCCAGCGGCACGCTGAGGAAGGGTTCCACCTCCATCGCGCCGCGCCGTCCCTCGCCCTCGACCCGCCAACGGCGCTTCAGCCCGCCGATGTCGGCGCTGACATTCAGCGTTTTCACCGGCTGACCGATGCCGGCATGGCCGGCGATCAGGTATTCGGCGAACGGCTTCGGCTCGGCAACATCCAATATCGGCAGGCTGAGCGGCACGCGCTTCCACGCCTCCCAGATTTCGGCTTCGTTCACGAAGTGCTCAGGCCGGGACAGGTAGCATCCGGCCACGACGCTGATGCCGAGCCGGCTGTCTGTCCCGATCTGGTAACTTCCTTTAATCGCCACCAATTGCTGTGGCCGTATGATTCTCATTGCCGCGCCTCGTTAGTTTTTGCTTTGCATCCCGACTTTTTTCAAATCGACGCCGGTCTCGGACAGTGACGCGCCGGTATAGCTGATCGACACCCCTGTCGTGCTGGTGCTGCTGCCGGTATTGCTGACGCTGCTGCCGGTATTGCTGACGCTGCTGCCGGTGCTGCTGACGCTGCTGCCGGTGGTGCCGACGCTGCTGCCGGTGGTGCTCACGCTGCTGCCGGTGGTGCTGATGCTGCAGCCGGTGGTGCTGGTCGACGATCCGGTGGTGCTGATGCTGCAGCCGGTGGTGCTGGTCGACGAGCCGGTGGTGCTGACGCTGACGCCGGTAAAGCTGGTGCTGCTGCCGGTCTGGCTGGTGCTGACCGTGGTGTAGCTGTTGCTTTCGCCGGTCATGCTGTTGCTGATGCTGGTGAAGGAGTTGCTTTCGCCGGTCATCGAGTTTGATACGCCGGTGCAGCTGGTGCTCTGCCCGGTGAACGAGGTGCTCAGCCCGGTGAACGAAGTGCTCACGCCGGTAAATGACGTGCTCACGCCGGTGAACGAGGTGCTGACGCCGGTAAACGAGGTGCTCACGCCGGTGGCGGTGAGGCTGACGCCGGTCATCGACGCGCTGACGCCTTTAATCGAGGCGTCAAACCCGGTAATGCTGAAGACGTAATCCTTGTAAGAGACGTGGTTGGTGAACCAGTCGGTAAAGGTGCGGCGGATGATGTCGAACTTGTCCATTCCCACCTCGGTGGCCTGGTTGCGCTCCACCGTGGTTTGCAGATCGCGTTCGGCATGCAGCATGACGCGTTCGTTGTTGCGGTTGTCATCGAAGGTCAACTGGCTGGCATGCTGCGGCTTGCCGAAGCGCAGCGAACGCGACACCATGCCCGAGTAGTTGATGTATTCAGGCAACTGATAAGGCGGCGGGTTGTCGCCGTTATACACAATCCCGGTCACCATCGGACGATCGAGATCGCCGTCGACATAGGTCACCAGCACTTCCTGACCGACGCGCGGCATGGCGATCACGCCCCAGCCTTTCCCGGCCCAGGCCTGCACCACGCGGATCCAGCAAGAGCTGTCTTCCTCGGTGGTTTTGTAGCGATCCCAGTGGAAATGCACGCGGATGCGCGCAAATTTGTCGGTATGCACTTCGGAGTTGGGCGCGCCGACCACGGTGGCGCTCTGGATGCCCGGCATCTGCGGCTTTGGCGTTTCGCGCAGCGGGCGGAACGGCACGTCGTCGTTCAACGCATTGAAACGGCAGGTGACGTTGCGGCCGTCGCTGCTGCTGTCCGGGCCGTCTTGCACGAACACATAGTCGCAGCGAGTCAGCTTGAAGCGGCGGTTGCGGTTGGCGTCCGGGTGCAAAATCAAGGAGAAATCCTTGCCGGCCATCAGCCCGACGGCGTTGCTCTCGCCAAACAGCAGATGGCCGTCGCTTTGCATTTCTTCAAGGCGCAGCCGCGCCAGGTTTTCACCGCGTTCGGTATCCACATAACCCGCCGCGTAGTCATACCACTCCAACGGGGTGTTCTGCAGGCCGAGGCGGCTCTCTTCCACCTTGGTTTGCAGGTTCTTGCGCGGGTTCTGGAAGTCAAAGTCGCGCAGCACGATTTCATTTGGGCGCACTTTGCGTGAACGCTGGATGCGCTGGATCCCTTCGCGGATGGCGCGGTTTTCTTCGCTGTCCGGCATGAACGGCAACACGGCGTAACCGAAATCCAGATCGTCGAAATTCTGCCGGTCGGTGATCACCAGCGTGTGTTTATCCTCGGCGTGATCGAAGTAATACCAGATGCCTTCGTCTTCAAGCAGGCGGCTGATAAACGCGAAATCCGTTTCGGAAAACTGCACGCAATATTCACGCGTCGGATAAGTGCCTTGAATATCCAGACGGTAGTCGGCAAAACCGTAGCGCGAGAAGATTTGCTCGATGATGTCGAGCACGTTCAAATCCTGGAAAATGCGGCTGTTGCGGTTCTGCATCAAAAACCACAGCCAGGTGCTCAGCTCCAGCTTATAAACGAACTTATCCTGATGCTGCCCCGAATCGGAGGCGCCGATCACGTAAGCGTAAAACGGCCGCGCGCCGAAATCCGGCCTTTCTATTTGAATGCTGATCCCTTGACCCAGCAGAGATTCATAATCAACGTCCGCCTGTTCACATTCGAATTCGAGCGTATATTGCGAGTTGCTCGACAACCCTTCTTTGGTGGTGAAGCTGAGTGGAAACGCATTTAATTCGGCTAACACCGGGTTATCAATTTCGATTAAAGGCATAACAACCTCTCTGATCCGATATCGAACCCCGCCCCGCGTTTGCGGGCCGGCGGCAAATTAAAAATCAGTCGAAATAAACACTTAAACTATCGTTCTCGACCATGAGTTGGATATTCTGCAGTTCCTGTCCCGTCCGTTTGCGCTGCAGCACTTCATTGCTGATGGGCGGCAAAATCGCCTGCTGCAGCAGCGACTCGACCGCTCTGCCGCGCGAAGGATGGGCGCTGATGCGTTTGGCTATCCAGCCTGGAATGTCGCCTTCCAGCACCAGCGACACGCCCACTTCTTTGTGCAAACGCTGTTGTAAACGCGAAATCTGTTTGGTGGCGATATGGGTTATCGCTTCGGTAGAAAGCGGCACGTAGGGAATGACGTTCATGCGCGCCAACAGCGCCGCCGGGAAGAAGCGCGCCAGCACGTCATGCAGCATCGGCCGCAGCGCTTCGGTTTTCAGATCCGGCGTTTCCGCCAGCGTCGCTTCTATTTCGCCGGCGCCGATATTGCTCGTCATTAAAATGAAACACTGGCGGAAGCTGATCATGCGGCCCTCACCGTCTTCCATCACGCCCTTGTCGAAGACTTGATAAAACGCCTCGTGGATATCGGGATGCGCCTTGTCGAATTCGTCGAGCAAGACGATGGAATAAGGTTTGCGGCGCACCGCCTCCGTCAACTTGCCGCCCTTGCCGTAGCCGACATAGCCCGGCGGCGCCCCTTTCAGGGTGGAAACGGTATGCGATTCCTGAAACTCGCTCATATTGAAGACGATCAGGTTATGCGCGCCGCCGTACATCGCCTCCGCCAGCGCAAACGCGGTCTCCGTTTTGCCGACGCCGCTCGGGCCGGACAGCATGAAAACGCCCAATGGCCGATCGTGCGCCTGAATGCCGGCGCGGGAGATGCGCACTGCCTGCGCGATTTCATCGATCGCCGTCTGCTGGCCGAATATCTGGCGGCTCAGCAGTTGGTTGAGATTGAGCGCATTGTCCAGATCGCTTTGCAGCATGCGGCCGGTGGGGATGCCGGTCCAATCCGACAACACCTCCGCCACGACGCGGTCGTCCACCCACGGATACACCAACGGCAGGCCGCCGTCTTGCAAGGCTCCCAGCTCGGAGGCCAACTGCGGCAAGCGCTCCGGCGACTGCCGCTCCGCGTCGAGCAAGGTGGTGACCGCCTGTTGCTCCTGCGCCTGCCGCTGACGCAGCGCATCCAGTTCACCTTCCATATCGCTGAGGGTCTGCTGCAATTCAGTGATGCGGGTGAGCGCCAGATCGTCGAATTTGCTTTCCTCCTGCAGGCCGTTCATTTCGGTGCGCTTCACCGCCAACCCGGCCTCGAGCGACTCGATTTTTTCAGGCAGCGCATGCTGGCTCAGCGCCACCCGCGCGCAGGCGGTGTCCAGCAAGCTGATGGCTTTATCCGGCAGTTGCCGCGACGGCAGATGGCGCAGCGACAAATGCACCGCCGCCTGCAGCGCCGACTCACGGATCTTGACGCTGTGGTGCTGCGCAAAATGCGGGGCGATGGCGCGCATCATGTTCACCGCATTCTCTTCGTCGGGTTCAGAAACCAACACGTACTGGAAACGGCGCGTCAGCGCGGCGTCCGGCTCGATGAACTGTTTGTATTCCGACCAGGTCGTCGCCGCCACCATGCGCAGCGCCCCCCTGGCCAACATCGGTTTCAACAGGTTGACGGCGTCGCCGGTGCCGGCCTGCCCGCCGGCGCCCACCAGCGTATGCGCCTCGTCGCAAAACAGGATCACCGGCACCGCCGAATGCGCGATGGCGTCGATCAGCGCTTTCAGGCGCGATTCGAATTCGCCCCTCATGCTCGCCCCGGCCTGCATGCGCCCCAGATCCAAAGACAGCAGCCGGGCGCCCTGCAGCAGCGGCGGCACCTGCCCCTGGGCTATCTTGCAGGCCAGCGCTTCCGCCACCGCCGTTTTGCCGACCCCGGCTTCGCCCACCAAAATCGGGTTGTTCTGCCGGCGACGCAGCAAGATGTCGATCACCTGGCGCAGCTCCGCTTCGCGGCCAATCACCGGGTCGATTTCACCGTCGCGCGCCTGGCGGGTCAGATCGGCGCACCATTTATCGAGAATATCGACCGTCTCGGACGCCTCCGGCGCATCGCCGTGGGCGCTGTAGACCTCTTCTTCCTCTTCCTCATGCTCGACGGACTCCGCCAGAATCGCCGGATAATCGTCGAACAGCTGCGGGATCGGCAGTTTTTTGAACTCGTCGCTCAGCCGGTACAGGCTGCGCTGCAACGTGGGATCCTGCAGAATGCCGACCAAGATATGAATGGTGCGCACCCCGCCGGACGGCGTTTCGGCGAGCTGGCTCATCAGCAGCCCTCTTTCCACCACCGTTTCCAGTTGCGTCGACAGGTCCACCACCGCATTCGTCCGGTTAGGCAAGGTATGAAGAATGCGATCCAACGCATCGCTGATGCGCTGACTGTTGATGGCGTAGTGCGCCAGGATCATCGGCAAGTCGCCGCGTTCCTTGTCCACCAGGACTTTCAGCCAGTGTTCCAGCTCCACGTATTCGTGCCTGAAGGTTCGGCACAGCTTGGTCGCTTCGACGAACGACTGATAGGCAAAGTGGCCCAATCGCGAAAAAAGACGTTCTCGTTGATACACCTTAAATTTCCTTATATTAAGTTGTTGATTGATAAACCAGCTGCCTAAACGTCCCTGTCTTAGGTTTCAGCCAGCTGTCTTTACTCAGCGACTTGCCGCCCAGCTGCGCCGCCATGCCCGGCTCCGTGGCAATCAGCAGGCTGACATCCAGCATCAGCTGATGGCTCGTAAAGTCATGACAGATGCTCACCAACGCCTGCAGCCGCCTGCTGCCGCGCTGATACTGCTGATACTGCGGGGCCCCCAGCGGGCCGATCTGAATATGCGCGCCGTACTGGGCATCGAAAAAGCGGCTGCCGATGCGCGTGCTGCCCAACTTGCCCAGCTTTTGGCTGCCGCTTTGCTTGCCGTCGTCGATCCACTTGGCGTAGCGCGGCGTAATCGTGATGGGAACGGCGAAATAGGCCGCCAACATCTTGTTGAGCTGCCGCAGCGAGCGGCGACCGGGCAGATAAGTGCCGGGGTACGCCTCGCGCAGGCGCTGGATATGCGGGTTCACCGTCAGCGCCGTATCGACGCCCACCGTCTGGCGCAAATGGCGCAAGAACGGGTTTTTGTCATCGTCATGCTCATGGCCGATCATCGCCTTCAGCTGCGCCCAGGCCCGGTAGTGCAATACGGCGAAGCGCTGGCTGACGATGCCGACGAACTGCTGGAACGCCTGGTTGCGTCTGGCGATGACTTCGGTGCGCGCGTGCTCGGTCACATGGATCGGCAGCGGGCCGTAGGGGGCGAACATGCCGAAATGCCGCGCCTGAATCAGCACTTGCTTAGGGCGCTGCACGATAGAGGCGATTTCACGCGAAGCGAACGCCATATCCGCCGGCTGGGTAATGCAGAGCCTTTCGCGGCTGCGATCGTTGGAGACGCCGAGCCGCGGCGCATCCGGCTGCGCGCGTTCGATACGCCGCAGCAGCTCGAAAAAATCCTGTCGATTGGACAGCCCGCGTATTTCGGCCTGGCCCGCGCTTTCGCTTTGCGCCCCCGGCGTCGGCGCCGGCTCCAACGAGAGCGCCGTTTCACGCATCAACGACATATCAGCCATAGTAGAGCGCCCCCCAGTCGGCGTGGGTTTCCCCATCCAGCAACAGCTTCATGCTTAACGTTTGGTTCAGGTCGCCGTATTGGCTCAACGCGTGGTGCAATATTTTGCCGAACAGATAGGCGCCGTGGTCGGCATGATGGTTGGCGCTTAAGTTGACGGCGATCTCGGCTCCGCGGATCCAGGCCAGCGGCCCCGGCCCCTGATTGCGTTCGAAGTGGTGCTCCACCCAGGCGTTTTTGATGCTGGCGATGCGCTTGCGCTGGCTGGAGTCATCCTGATGGCAGAACAACGACAGCCAGTCGCGCAACAGCGCCGAACAATCCTGAACGTCGGGGCGCGCATGGCGCAAAGGATTGGAGGCCAGCATCTGGATCGCCTGCCACGCCTGGCTGATGTTCGGCACCGCGACCGGGTTGCTCGGGTAGCGGACGATCTCCACCTGGTGGATCGGCATCGCCGTTTCCAGCTGGAAATGCGGCTGCTGAAGGTGCGCCGGCACCAGATGCCGTTCGCATACCAGCGCCTCGACGCTGAGCGACGTGATGTCGTCGATGTCGATGCCGCTTTTGCCCGGCGAGATGGCGATGAAAGTATCTTCGTTGGGCAGGTGCGGATTGTTGTACTTGGAGGGCGACGGCTCCCGGCGACGGTGCAGCGTATAACCGGCCGGCTCCCGCTCGCAGTCGTACTGCACGTCGGCCTGCAGCGAAGAGAAAATCACCGGGTTGCCGTCGGGCAGCATGCCTTTCACTTGTTTTACGCTGTGTATCTCATACAGCGAGGTGTTCAAACGATCGACCACCAGCTGGTGCTCCGTGCGCTCATCCGTCAGCAGCACCGGCGAGCAATGGCGGCGATACAGGTTGATGACCGGGGTCGCGAAAAGATGAAAATCCCTGGCGTTGACGCGACCGATCAGAGTGAGTGGGCGTTGCTCCAGCGCGAACAAGATCTCGAACTCGTGAACGCGTTCACATTGGCGCAGAAAATCCTGCACGCCATGCAGCTCCAGGCTGAAGAAGCGGCTTGGCGCGGCGAAGTATTCGCGCATCAGCCGGTTGCCGGGCAGTTCCCCCACCACGGTGGGCAACAAGGCTTCTTCATCGCTGACGCCGCCCAAGCGCAAGCTGTCCGGCTGCAAGACTTTGACGATTGGCCGGTCGTCGCTTTTCGCCCATAGCACGATGCGCAAGGTGCGATTAAGCAACGCGGCCAGCAGTTGATTGGCCCGCACCGTATCTTCCGCCAGCGTCAGGTGCAGCGGCTCGAGATCCAGCTCCGAGACGGGAAGCACGCCGTGCGTCGTCAGGCATATCCTGACGTAGGCCGAGCAATCCTGCATGTGTCTGGCGGCGCCGTCAGGCAAATGGTGCGGCGGCAAAATCTCGCATTCCGCCAGTGAAATCTCAACGGGCTGCACTTTAATATGCCGCGCCGTGGTGAACGTGGCGGGTTTGTTGTTCAGCGAGATATCGTTGAGGGTCATGCGGCTCCCGCGCGGCAGGTCAACCTGGCTGTGCCACTGGGGAAAAGAGAGATCGGGCTTAATCGCGACGGTAGCGATCGCGGGAACCGGCGTATACCACAGCGGCGCCAGGCGTGAGAGCATTTGCAGGGCAAATTCCGGCTGCTCATTGTTCAGCTTTTCCTGGATGCGGGTGCAAAGGAACGCGGAGCCCTCCAACAGACGCTCAACGAAAGGATCCAGCACGCCGTCGATATGCATGCCTAAATGCTGGGCGACCTGGGGATGAGAAGAGGCGAACTGACGACCGGCCTCGCGAAAATAACGCAGCTCATCATTATATAATTGGAGAAAGCGCTCACTGAACATAGTCACCCCTATTAATCAAATACGTGTACGGCGCCACAGGAATAATCAAGAGCGATGCGCAAATTAACCAGCATTTCGTCACCCGGTAATGAGCAGGTGCCATAAATATCGAATAAAATCGCCAGCACATACGATTGGCGTTCATTCACTACAGGCACCACACGAATCGTTTTCGGATCCAGACGCGGCTCAAACGAAGTAATGATTCTTTGTATATGTCTCGCCAGCGTTAACGGATCGGTATTAATCGGTATGCGTTGGCTCAGCGACGGCAGGCCATAATTCAATACCGAACTTTCGCTGTGCGCATAATCATGAAGTTTCAAATCAGCGCTGCGCGATGCGTCATTCAGTAAAAATTCGATATCACGCACCAAAACACGCCGCCAATTATCGGCGCTGGCGCTTTGATGTCTCACGCTGAGCTTATCGAATAGCATGGGCAATGACGCTTTCATTTAACACCTCGCGATAAGGCTTATGTCTGCCCGCAATCGCTGCGGGCAGACAGCCTGCAATTAGTGTTGTGACATCAATGATCAGATACGGGCATTAAGCTTGAGGTCATACCCCGTCTTAATTACCGCACCCATGGAGCCATCATTGTTTTGCTCTTTGTACTCAACTTCGATACGTGCGAAATTCAGCTTGATAACGTCGGTTGGCAGCACGGTATCGATTTCAGTACCGATGGTGGAATTCAGCGGCATATTACCCACGGTCTTGAATGAGGAAACCAGGCAGTTGCTGAAGGTCACGGCAATGAAGTCTTGCTGACCCTGGCCTGATTTACGGCAAACAAGTTTTGCCTGAGGAATATGCTCGCCGGTGGCGCACATCAGGAACAGTTTCGGCGAAGCCTTATTGCTCACCATGCGAAACTCAAAGTCTTTCATCTCGACTTTGCCTGAACCACCGCCGCTCCCGAACCCCCAACGGCCGGCGTTTTCTTCCGCCCATTGCCAGGCTTGCAGCTGAATCCAGCCAGGGTAGGTTTGGTCGGGTGATTCACCATCAACACCCTCAATTTTCAAAAAATAGTCTACTAAAGCTTTCGTGCTCATTTTTTGTCTCCTTGACTGATAGGTCTACTTCGTTAATTGAAAAGTCTATTCAGATAAGTCGTTATATTGCCTACGCGATCATTGAAATAGCGACAATGAGAACCCATTAGCCATTAATAAATAGCAATAGCGTAAAAAACAGCGCCACTAAATTTCAATGAAATATCAATTCCCACCAACGCCATTTAATAATTAACGTCGGCAATATCCAAACCAATGACCAGCCGTAACTTATCTGCTCCCATCTTTTTTGGCTGACGGAAGTTTTGATACAAGTCGCAAGGACACGGTCATGCCTTCCAACTGGTAATGCGGGCGCAAATAGAAATGCGCGCGGTAATAACCCGGATCGTCTTCCACATCCTCAACGCGCACCTCGGCGGCGGCTAATGGACGACGCGCCTTGGTCGCCTCGGTCGAGACGGAAGGATCGCCATCGACGTAGTTCATCAGCCAGTCATTCAGCCACAGCTGCATATCGTCCCTGGACCGAAAAGAACCGATTTTGTCGCGCACGATGCATTTCAAATAGTGCGCGAATCGGCACGTGGCGAAAATATAAGGCAAGCGCGAAGACAGCTTGGCGTTGGCCGTCGCGTCGGGATCCTCGTATTTCGCCGGCGCGTGCATGGTGCAAGAACCGATAAAAGCGGCGAAATCGGAATGCTTGCGATAGACCAGGGGCAAGAACCCGGCGTCGGAAAGCTCTTGCTCGCGCCGATCGGAAATGGCCACTTCCGTCGGGCACGTCAGTTCATATCCGCCCTCATCGGATGGAAACGCGTAGGCGGGCAGTTCTTCCACCGAGCCGCCGGATTCGATGCCGCGAATCTTCGAACACCAGCCGTACTCATGGAACGCGCGGTTGATGTTGACGCCCATCGCATACGCCGAGTTGGCCCAGGAAAAATCATCATCCACATCTGGCCTGACAGACTCCTCGAAAGCGAACTCTTCGATCGGGTTGGTTTTCGCCCCATAAGGCAAACGCGACAGGAAACGCGGCATCGTCAACACCAGGTAACGCGAGTCGTTGCTTTCGCGCAGGCGGCGCCAGGACGCATATTCCGGCGTGGTGAAAATCTTGCCGATATCCCGCGGGTTGCCCAGTTCGTTCCACTTGCTCATCTGCAGCAGCGACGGCGACGCGGCGGAAATGAACGGACAGTGCGACGCCGCGGAAATTTTCGCCAACTCGGTCAGCAGCGTAACGCTCATCGGGCTGTGATCGAATTCAAAATCGCCGATGATGCAACCGAACGGCTCGCCGCCGAACTGACCATATTCCTGTTCGTAAATCTGTTTGAACACCGGGCTTTGATCCCAGGCGGAGCCCCGATAGCGGCGCAAATTGCGCGTCAGCTCATCCTGACTGATGTTCAACACCCGGATCTTGAGCGTTTCGCTGACGTTGGTGTTATCGACCAGATAACTCAAACCTTGCCAGGCGGACTCCAGCTTCTGGAACTCCTTGTGGTGCAAGATATTGTTCATCTGTTGCGAAAGCTGTTCGTCGATCTGGGCAATCAACGATTCAATGGTCAATACGACATCCTGACTGACCTTGACCTTGCCTTTATTGGCATATTCGGACAGCGTGCCGATAGCCCGACGAACCGCTTCCGAAGCCTCGTTCGTTCTGGGCCGGAATGAACGCTTGAGCAAACCGTCAAGCTCATTTTCCGTTTCCTGCGTTTCAACTTCAGCGACTGCCGTAGCCTGCTGCTTAGCCGAATAGCGTCGTTGCCTCGCTCTCATTCCTCATCTCCTTTATTGCCGGAATCCTGCACATCCTGTTCCGCATCCGCGACCGTTTTACGCGCATCCGTCACCAAACGATGCAGAAAATCGGGTTTCTCCAGCAGATTCTTCACCACTTCTTCCGCGCTGGATTTACCATCCATATAGGTGATCAGCTCCGTGAGATGTTCCCGGGCTTCAAGCAGGCGTTGCATCTGCGGAACCCGTTTGGCGATGGCGCCAGGCGTGAAGTCATCCATCGATTCAAACTCCAATTCCACGTCCAGCAACGCATCGTCTTCGCTCAGGGTGTTCTCTACGTAAAATTGCAGACGAGGCTTGATGGCGCGCATACGATCGTTGAAGTTGTCCTGATCAAAGGTCAGGAATTTCCGCTCTTCGATCGGCAGCAAAGGCTTTTTCCGATGCCCAGAGAGATCGGACATGACCCCCGTAACAAAGGGCAACTCCACTTTCTTTTGTGAACCGTAAAGCTCTACGTCATATTCAATTTGCACGCGCGGCGCGTTATTTTTACCGATAAATTTCTGAGAGCTTGAGTCCTTAGCCATTGGAAAACTCCTTTGTGATAAAAATTACTTCCCGGACAATTGATTTAACGAGGCCAGAGATTCCGGCAAAAGCTCCTCAACAATCGTCGCGAAGTCCATACCGATCATTTTTTGTGAACGTCGAATAAGAATGGGGGCCGGATGGCTGGGCTCATAGTTTTGGAAATAGTCCAAAACCTGATCCAACAGCAAGATGACATCCTGCCGGGAACGGATATATTTGCCGGGCATGGCGACAGGCGCGTCAGCATCCGGCGAGTCAATCTCCGCGTCATCCCGTTCAGCCGGCAATTCCTGCTGTTCCAGTGAAGCCAGCTGGCGGTTGAACTGTTTCAAATAGTCGCGCACCTGCCGGCAGTCCAAACGATAATCTTCGGCCTGCAGATTGGCGTAATTCTCGACGCGCTCCAGCGCATCGATTTCCAGCGCCAATTGCTCTTTCAGCGAAGGCAGATTTCTGCCGGCAAAATAACTGTCGGCTTGCCCCAGCACCTTTACCACCTCCGAAAAATGCAGGCTTTTGCCTTCCTGCTCGTCAAGCCGCATATTCAGCAGCTCGTCGGTGGTTAACGGCGTGTCGGGAAAAATCTTGCTGTTCTTGATTTCGTGCAGACAGGACGATGTGGCGAGCCACCCTAATGCGGCCGCATGAAAGCTGTCCGATGAGGGTTCCATATCCGCCTGAGGGAAAATGGTGGCGCCCTCCTCGGCATATTTGGCGTCAATATCCTTAATGCCCTGGTAGAAGGCCGAAAAACCGTCGATATGAAGATTGGCACGCATAAACCACAGCACGACATGTAAATCGAAGCACTGTTCCAGCAACGCGGCAGACTGCTCGCGAATGGCGTGCCAATTGATATCACGCGCATTGTCTACGGCATTAAGCGGATCGGTTTGGCTGTCATATTCCGAAAGCGTGAATTCAATTTCACTGTATCGTGGATCAAATTCGACGCCATTCACTTCCGTTGAGATGACTTCATTCATGGCCTGATATCCTTTTCAATCAGCACTAGAAACATAAAGCCTAATAAAGCGGGCTTTTACGTTCGCCAGTCTTTCCCAGAGTCCTTTTAGCGTAAGTTAGTCGTCACCAAGCTCGCAAATTGTTTAGATGTATTAATATTAACAACAATAATAGATTGAACCTATCAATAGAATCGCAGTGATCGGTTTAAACTATTTTACATTTACATATTTATTTTTTCCTTTTAAAATCAATAAATTGCAAACAATAATTATGCAAGCTAAGAATAGGAAAAAAATCAAAAACTGCCCTAAAAACAACGTTTCATCCTTGGTAGGATAATTCCAGTAATACCACTGGATACAAATAATTTAATTAGCAAATGATAACCACAGTAAATAGTGAAATTTTTTCATAAAACCATGACAGCCAGTCGTTTCTTGCAAGCGGGTAGCACGCAATGATCAATAGAAGACGATGGCAGTGTGACTTTCATTTCCAGCACTCAGTACTTACACATGCGAAACCTGGTGTGAAAATAAACAATTTGGCGAGAGTTTTGATTATTAATTTTAAAGCTAAAGCACAGATTAACATTCCGCCGTGGTGCACCGAATACCTATTGATACACAAACAGCCTGGTGGATAAAGCATCGTTCTTTTATAGTTAACTCAGGGTAATGATCAGAATAATTTAAGATTCAATTCCCCTTCATGTGTGTTCTCATACGGCTTATCGCGGCAAAAGCACCACTGCGGTAAAGAGTCTCGCAGACTAAAGTGGCATTAGAGATATCATTTACTATAACCGCAAAATAACCACGTAAGCGCTGCAACGACAGTAACCGTGTTAAGACCAGCGATCTGTTCCATATACAAGAAATGTTTCCCTAACTGATAAGACCACTAATTTGATACTAGCAAAGGCAAACCCAATATCAAGAAAAAATATTATTTTTTTAATAAAAAAATAACAAATCAATATACATAAAACAAACAATTCAACAACTTAAAACAGCGCTGAATCGATTACTTTTACGCCAGGAAAAATAGTTCATGGAAATTTACACCCACTCATAACCCCCTCAGTCAATCTCACTCATTCTCTTCGGCATTGAATTGTCATCAAAAAATAAGAAAATCTATAAAAATAAAACCCGCCACTGGCCGTGCGTCCCACAGGATCAACTTTCGCAAGGCAAAATAAGCAAGATAATTCCCAATAAAAAGGCCGAAAAAAAGCGTTAATGATTTAGCGGTTCAAAATAAAAATAAAGGTAACTCTATTGGGTTATTAAAGCGAAAACGCGCACCTTTTCATTGCTGCAAAAAAACCTTATGAATCTTTACGTTGCCTGTCCTTTGACAATCATTGATGAAAAAGCAAATCAGGTAGCCAACACATACAGAAAAGAGATGGGCTACGCGATGGGCCAACCCTGCCGATGACTTTTCTCATCCCCGGTTCGGCCCGTGCGCACAGGTTATTCCGCCTAAAAATCAGGCCGCATCGCCGGCCTCGTCCGGCGATTTAACGCCGAGCCCGCCGTTTTCCTGATCCAGAACAGCTTTCGCATTCATCCGACTGATATATTGATTGAAAATCATTCCTATTCAGGAGAAAAAGCCATGGTTAAGTCACTCAATGCGGCATTCACTCGCTTTTTTGACCACCCGGACGCAGGCAAATTGGCGCTCAGGCTAACCTTCGGCGGGCTGATGCTGTTTCACGGCGTCGCGAAAGTTCAGCATGGCGTCGGCTGGATCGCCGATGCGTTACAACAACAAGGGCTGCCCGCCTTCATCGCCTATGGCGTATATATTGGGGAGATCCTGGCGCCGATACTGATCGTTTTGGGGCTGTTCACCCGCCCCGCCGCAGGGGTTTACGCCCTCACGCTGGTGGTGGCGTTTTTGATGGTGGGCACCGGCAAGGTCTTCACCGTCACCGACGTCGGCGCCTGGGGCATTGAAAACGAACTGGTGTTCTTTATGGGTGGGGTCGCCATACTGCTGCTGGGCAGCGGGAAGTATGCCATCGCGCGCAATGAAGCCTATCGATAAACCACGCTATCAACTATCAATAAGGAGGTTCCTGGTCTGAGCCTCCTCTTTATCTATAACGGCCATTAACGGTCGGCCAGCCGGTAAACCGGTACCTTGCGCGTCGTGCCGGTCAGGGTGTCGAAAATCTCCGTTTCCGCCGTCACGATCGTCATGCCGGTTTTTCTTAGCCTGCGCACTTCGGCGGCGATGCGCTGTATGCCGAACCAGAACAGTCCGTCCAGCGCCGTGACGCGCAGCCCCTGCTCCAGCGCCAGCTTAAGCCGCTCACGCGGCGCCTTGAGCGCCTTGGCGATTTCACGGTAGGGCAGCGCGTCCACGCCCGACGCCGAGGTTCGGTGAATGCGGGTCGACAGACCGTATTGGAAGGCCTCGGGCACGTCGCTTAAATCGCTCTTCAGGCTGTAAACGCAGCCAAAGCGCTTGCCGTTGAACACCACATTTTTTTGACTGATCGACAGCTCATCACGCAGGCCGGCAATCAGCTGCGGCGCCCGCACCAGCAATAAGCGAAACGGCAATTCGAAACTGGTCACATAGTCCACGTTGAGCAACGCAATGCGCAGGCGCTCTTCCGCGCCCGCCTGCGTCTGGCGACACTCGTTCAACACCTCGCTCCACTGGCGCGCAAGCCGCGGGGCTTCATCCAGCGGCGCGAAATGGTATTTCTCGATGTGGTAGTCGATTCTTTCGTTCATGTCCGTTGGCCCCCGCGTCAGTCATCATGCCCTCAGCAAATTACCTTACCCGCAGCCCACAATACAACACCGCATCGCGCCGCAAGATGCGGAAAAATCGGGCGCATACGCCCCCTGCGCGCTCGCTCAAGGTGAGTCGTGCAACAACAGCGATATCTCTTCGGCGGCCGAGCGCAACAAAGGCAGGTGGTGCTGGTGCAAACGCTCTGCGGAAACCTGACCGGCATGCACGCCGACGTTCAACGCCGCGGCGATGCGGCCGTCCGGCGTGGTGAGCGGCACCGCCAGTGAACGCAGGCCAATCTCCAGTTCCTGATCGTTGATGGCATATCCCTGCTGACGCACGCGCGCCAGCTCTTCCCGCAATGCGCTGACGCTCACCAGGGTATGGCTGGTGTAACGCAGTTGAGTCAATCGCGCCAAATAGTCATTCAACGTCTCACTGGCGAGCCCGCTGAGCAGCACCCGCCCCATCGACGTCGTGCTGGCGGGTAAGCGGCTGCCGACGTGCAAATCGATGGTCATGATCCGCGAAGTTGATGCGCGGGCGATATAAAGAATGTCATCGCCGTCCAATATGGCCATGGAACAGGACTCATTGAGCGTCTGGCTGAGTTGCCTCAACACCGGCTGCGCGGCGTTGGCCAACGGCGAAGCCCCCAGCCAGTTGTGACCCAGCGACAAGACGCGCGGGCGCAGCTCATAATTCTTGCCGTCTTCCGCGTACACAAAGCCCAGCTTACTCAGGGTGTAAAGGCAGCGGCGCACCGCCGCGCGCGGAATGCCGGTACGCTGGCTAATCTGCGACACCGACATCAGCCGCCGCTGCGGCGTAAAAGCCTGCAGGACCTCCAATCCTCGCGCCAAAGAGGCCATAAAGTCGGGATCCCCCTTCCAGGGATCGGTGCTGCTGCGCGTAATTTCCTGTTCTTTTTCCATTCTCGTTACCCCGCTGTCTGCCTGAAATATCGGTGTGCCGACGATCACAACCTGCGAATGCCTCTCAAAGAATAGCCGATAATCGCACACTTTTTCGATAATCGGTATTGTTTGCCTGAAAGGGACGATCTACTTTCCCATTGACGATAAACACTCCCCCGGCGGGCGCCGAATGAAAGGAACAAAAGATGATCGATAAAAGTGTGGCCACCCTGGAAGACGCCGTGTCCATCATTCCGGACGGCGCGAGCATCATGATTGGCGGCTTTGGCCCCGCGGGACAGCCGCTGGAACTGATCGATGCGCTGATTGAACGCGGTGCCCGCGAGCTGACGGTAATCAGCAATAACGCCGGCAACGGCGACAGCGGCCTCGCGGCGCTGCTCAAGACCGGCTGTGTGCGAAAGATGATTTGCTCCTTCCCGCGCCAGGCCGATTCGTGGGTCTTTGACGACCTCTATCGCCGCGGCGCGATCGAACTGGAACTGGTGCCTCAGGGCAACCTTGCCGCCCGCATGCAGGCCGCCGGCAGCGGGTTGGGCGGCATTTTCACCCCAACCGCCTTTGGCACGCCGCTGGCGCAAGGCAAAGAAACGCGTGAAATCGACGGACGGCATTACGTGTTTGAAACGCCCTTAAAGGCGGATTTCGCCTTGATAAAGGCCCATCGGGGTGACCGCTGGGGCAATCTGGTTTACCGCAAAGCGGCGCGTAATTTTGGCCCGGTGATGGCGATGGCCGCCGCCACGACGATAGCGCAGGTCGCTGAATTGGTGCCGCTTGGCGCACTGGATCCGGAAAACGTGATAACGCCGGGCATCTTCGTCCAGCGCCTGGTGGCGGTGGCGCACCCCGCGACCTTTTCCCTCTCTGCCTGAGGAGTCATAACATGCAAAAATTAACCCGCGACCAATTAGCCCAACGGGTAGCGCGCGATATTCCGGAAGGCGCCTACGTCAACCTCGGGATTGGGCTGCCGACCCGCATCGCTAACTACCTGCCCGCCGACAAAGAGGTGATTCTGCACAGCGAAAACGGCCTGCTCGGCATGGGGCCGTCACCCGCGCCGGGCGAAGAAGATCCGGAACTCATCAACGCCGGTAAAGAACGGGTGACCTTGCTGCCCGGCGGCAGTTATTTCCATCACGCCGACTCTTTTACCATGATGCGCGGCGGCCACCTCGATATCTGCGTGATGGGGGCGTATCAGGTCTCGGCTGCCGGCGATCTGGCCAACTGGAGCACCGGCGCCGAAGACGCGATCCCGGCGGTGGGCGGCGCCATGGATCTGGCCATCGGCGCGCGCAAAGTCTATGTGATGATGGACTATCTGACCAAGACCGGCGAATGCAAGCTGGTGGAACAGTGCAGCTACCCGCTGACCGGATTGGCCTGCGTCAGCCGCATTTATTCGGATATGGCAATCATTGATATCACCCCGGACGGCCCGCAGGTGCTGGAGCTGTGTCCGGGGCTCACCTTTGACGCGCTGCAAGCGTTAACCCCGATACGTTTACTGCAATCTGACTTGATCCCCGCTTGAGGAAATCGCCATGCAACAGGCTTTTATCTGCGATGCCGTTCGTACGCCATTCGGCCGTTACGGCGGCGCATTATCCGCGCTGCGCGCCGACGATTTGGCCGCTCTGCCCCTGAAGGCGCTGCTTGCCCGACTGCCGCAGTTGGATCCCCACGCCATTGATGACGTTATTCTGGGGTGCGCCAACCAGGCCGGTGAAGACAACCGCAACGTGGCGCGAATGGCGCTGCTGTTGGCCGGATTGCCCCACACCGTGCCGGGCACCACCCTCAATCGCCTGTGCGGTTCGGGATTGGACGCGGTAGGCATGGCGGCGCGCGCCATTAAATGCGGCGAAGCGGAGGTCATCATCGCGGGCGGCGTGGAAAGCATGTCGCGCGCGCCCTTTGTCACCGGCAAAGCGGACAGCGCCTTCAGCCGATCGCTGAAAATGGAAGATACGACGATGGGATGGCGCTTTATCAACCCGCAAATGCGCGCGCAGTTCGGTGTCGAAACCATGCCTGAAACCGCCGAAAATGTGGCTCGCGATTTCGCCGTCAGCCGCGCCGATCAAGACGCCTTTGCATTGCGCAGCCAACAGCGCACCGCCCGCGCTCAGGAGCTGGGCCTGTTTGATGAGGAACTGATCGCCGTCAGCATTCCGCAACGCAAAGGCGAGCCGCTCAGCCTGGTTCGCGACGAACATCCCCGCAGCACCTCTTTGGCCGCGCTGTCCGCCCTGAAAGGCGTCGTGCGCCCCGAGGGGAGCGTCACCGCCGGCAACGCCTCGGGCATCAACGACGGGGCCAGCGCCCTGCTCATTGCCAGCGAACGCGCGGCGGTGCAGTATGGACTCGCCCCGCTGGCGCGTGTGGTCGGCATGTCCGCCTGCGGCGTAGAGCCGCGCATCATGGGTTACGGGCCGGTTCCCGCAGTCCGCAAAGTGCTGGCGCAAACCGGTTTGAGCCTGGCGCAAATGGACGTCATCGAGTTGAATGAAGCCTTTGCCGCCCAGGCGCTGGCCGTGACGCGCGCCCTGGGACTGCCGGATGACGCGGAACAGGTCAACCCTAACGGCGGCGCTATCGCGCTGGGGCATCCCCTGGGGGCATCCGGCGGCAGGTTGGCCATGACCGCCGCTTATCAACTGCGGCGCACCGGCGGGCGTTTTGCCCTGTGCACCATGTGCGTCGGTGTCGGGCAAGGTGTCGCCTTGATTCTGGAACGGATATAACGAATGTCTCTCTATAGCGCAATGTTTATGGCTTCGCCATTAACGCCCTGCTTCAGCGACACGGCGCTGCTGCAGGGCATGCTTGATTTCGAAGCCGGTCTGGCGCAGGCCCTGGCGTCTGCAGGGATTATCGATGACGCGTCCGCGCGGATCATACGCAGCCACTGCCAGGCGGAAAAGCTCGACGCCGCCGCGCTGACGCAGTCCGCCGGATTGGCGGGCAATTTAGCCATTCCCCTCGTCAAACAATTGACGGCGTTGGTGGCGCAAACCTCACCGGAAGCGGCGCGTTTCGTTCACTGGGGGGCGACCAGTCAGGATGCGATTGACAGCGGGCTGATGCTGCAACTGCGCAGCGCGCTCGATAAAACCGACGCGCTGCTCAATCAGCTGATTGCGGCGCTGACGGCGCAATGCCGACGCCATAGCGCAACGTTAATGGTGGGCCGCACCTGGCTGCAACACGCTTTGCCAACGACGCTGGGGCTGAAGCTGGCCGGCACGCTGGACGCCTTGCTGCGCTATCGGGCTCGTCTGGCTGAAATGCGGCCACGCGTGCTCGCGTTGCAATTCGGCGGCGCGGCCGGCACGCTCGCCTCGCTCGGCGAACAGGGTGAGCGCGTTGAGCGGGCGCTGGCGCAAGCGCTGGCCCTGCCGCGCAGCGCCACGCCGTGGCATACCCAACGCGATCGGTTGTTGGAGCTGGCGAGTTGGTATGCCGGCCTGACGGGCTCGCTCGGCAAGCTGGCGCGCGACATGTCTTTGTTGATGCAGACCGAAGTCGCTGAAATCAGCGAGCCGTCGGCCCCCGGACGCGGCGGCTCTTCCACGATGCCGCATAAGCGAAATCCGGTACTCTGCGCCGCCATCCTCAGCGCGGCCAACCGTCTGCCTGCATTGATGTCGGGATTGTATGCTGGCCTGGTGCAGGAGCACGAACGCGCGCTGGGCGGCTGGCAGGCCGAGTGGCAAAGCCTGCCGCAGCTCCTGGTGCTGAGCGGGGCGGCATTGGCGCAAAGCCTGGATCTCATTAACGGTCTGGAGGTGCATGAAGCGGCGATGAGGCGCAATCTGGCGCTGATGCAGGGGCTGATCATGGCTGAATCGGTTACCCTGGCCTTAGCCCCCACCCTCGGCCGTCAACAGGCTCACCATCATATAGAACGGTGCTGCCGGCAAGCCCTGGCCACCCAGCAACCCCTGTTAACCCTTCTGTGCGCCGATGCGGAAGTCTCTTCCCGACTCAGCCGGGAAACCCTGGAAACCTTGCTCGATCCGGCCAATGCCACCGGCAGCACGCAGCGTTTCATTCAACAAGTCCTGGCGATGGCCGAGAGGGAGCAATCATGTTGAATTATGTCCTTGAGGGGCCTGAAAACGCCCCGGTTATTCTGTTTGGCAACTCGCTGGGCACCTCATTATCAATGTGGCAGCCGCAGCGCGACGCGTTCATCGCCCACTATCGCATTCTGCGCTACGACGTTGCCGGCCACGGCGACTCTGCGCCCGATGAACAGCCCGGCTCGCTGGCGCGACTGGGCGAACAGGTGCTGTCCCTGCTGGACACTCTGGCGATTGATCGGGTGCATTTCTGCGGCATCTCCATGGGGGGGCTGACGGGGTTATGGCTGGCGCGCTTTCATGCCGATCGCTTGCTGACGCTGACGATCGCCAATAGCGCCGCGAAAATCGGGGTGACGGAGCATTGGCGAGAACGCGCCGCGCGGGTGCGCCAGTGCGGCATGTCCGCCGTCAGCGATGGCGCGGCAGCGCGCTGGTTCACCCCGGCATTTTGCCAATCCGCCCCCGTCAAGGTGCAAACCGTCGTGCAACAGCTCACCGCCTGCGATCCCGAGGGCTATGCCGCTTGCTGCGACGCGCTGGCGACCGCCGATTTACGCGCCGAGCTGGCAGGCATCCGCGTTCCGACGCTGGTTATCGCCGGACATGAGGATGCGGTAACGACCGTCGACGATGCAAAAGCCTTGGCGGGAGGCATTCCCGACGCGCAATGCGTCATCCTGCCCGCCGCCCATCTGTCCAGCATCGAAGCCTGGCGGGCATTTAACCGCGCGTTCCGGGCCTTTTTGGATGAGCAGCTCACGCAGCGGCAACGTTATCAGCAAGGCCTGACGGTGCGCAGAGCGGTGTTGGGCGATGAGCATGTCGATAATACCCTCGCGGCGCTGTCGCCGCTCAACGAGGAGTTTCAGCATTTCATCACTCGCTACGCCTGGGGAGAAATATGGACGCGTCCGGGCTTGTCGCGCCATACCCGCAGCCTGATCACCATCGCGATGCTGATCGCCTTGAATCGCGAAGCTGAGCTGAAAATGCATATCCGGGCCGCCTTCAATAACGGCGTCACGCGTGAAGAGATCAAAGAAGTTCTGATGCATGCGGCGCTTTACTGCGGCTTACCCGCCTCGAACGCCGCTTTTCATCTGGCGCAGTCCGTCTTTGCCGAATACGACGCCGGGCGGCGATCGGACGACTAGAAGACGCGGTTATACCGGCACATCCAGCACCCTTTGGCGCAGCGCAGCAATCAGGCGCTGCTGCTCAGGGGGCGAGAGCGTCTCTTGCCGGGTAATGATGCCCAGCGGCTCGGCCATCCCCTGGGTAGGCAACGGCAGCGCACGCAGGTGATTGCTGAACAAGTCATCACGCACCGCGCCGTAAGGCACCAGCCACACATAGCCATACTGTAGCGTCAGGCAGCGCGCCAGCGTAACCGACAACGTCTCGACGCACCCTTCCGGCACCGCCAGCCCGTGGCTGACAATGAGCGCCTCCGCATTCTGACGCGGCACGGTACCTCGCGGGGAGAGCACCAATGGCCAGCTCAACGCCTCCGCCAGCGAGACATCCGAATGCAACAGCGGATGATGAGGCGCAACCACCAGCCGCAGCGTTTCATGGTACAGCAGCTCGAAGTTGAGCCCCTCCATGCGGGAGGGGTCTGACATGCGCCCGATGCCTAACGTTAATTGCCCCGATCTCACCGCCATCATCAGCGCATCGTTGGCCAGCGTCGTAACCTGCATGCGCCAGCCGGGCGATTGCTGCTGCAACCCCACCACGACCGGCGCGACCAGGCTCACCAGCGTGGTGGGCAGCGCGCCGATATGCAGCGGCGCCGGCAGCGCCTCGCTGTCCGAGGCAAGCGTGCGCCCCAACACATTCAGCGCATCCAAAACGCGGCTGGCATCCTGCAGGAAACGCGTTCCGGCGGCGGTCAGTTCCGCCCCCTGCCGATTGCGCGAAAAAAGGCGCTCGCCGGCCAGGCTTTCCAGTTCGTTGAGCGTTTTAGAGAGCGCGGGCTGCGTGATGCCCAATTGCTGTGCGGCGCGCACCAACGTCCCCTGTTGCGCGGTAGCGACAAAGGCGTGCAGATGACGAAGGCGGATGCGTTGGCTAAAGCGAGAAGTCATGTTCATGATTTATAGTATTAACTTGCCGCCGGCGCGGCAAGCTCATTGTCAGGGCGAACGGAGGATCAAATATCAAAAAAAACGGTTTCGTTCTCGCCCTGTAACCAGATGTCGAAATGGTACACCGTCTGATCCCCGCGCTGCCGCCTTTGCGCCAATAACGTGCTGCGCCGTTTTTCCCACTCGATGAGATTCAACACCGGATCTTCGGCATTGGCCGCCTGTTCGTCGGCAAAGTAGAGACGCGTGTTCAACCCGATGTTGATGCCGCGGGCCACTATCCACAGATTGAGATGGGGCGCCATCAACCGGCCGTCGCGCCCCGTCACGCGCCCCGGTTTAATCGTCTCGAATTGCCACAGGCCGCTGGTGAAATCCGAACAGGTTCGCCCCCAGCCGCGAAACGCCGGATCGTCGGGTTTATCCAACTGGCCGTCGGCGGGGTGCTGATATCGCCCGGCGGCATTGGCCTGCCAGACTTCGACCAGCGCGTCTCGAACCGGCGTGCCGGAACCGTCATAGACATGCCCTTCCACCACGATTCGCTCCCCGCGCGTCTCCGGTTGCGTCAACACATGGGTAAAATTACGCTCGAAAATATCAAAGCCGGCGGCATGCGGCGCCAAGCCGATGTGCACATAAGGCCCGGCGGTTTGCGAGGCCGTTTCAGACAAGTACTTTTTCATCACGCGGCTCCCTGTGTACGGTTCTCAAACCACGTGGCTCGATGGCCCCGCAGCACCAGATCGAAGCGGTAAGCCAGACTGTCCAGCGGCACGGCGGCGTGCATATCCAGCTCGGCAATCAGCGTGCGCATCGCATCGTCACTGCCTACCGACTGCAAGATGGGGCAGCGAACGAGCAACGGATCGCCTTCGAAATACATCTGCGTGATCAAGCGCTGCGCGAACGCCTCGCCGGAGAGCGAGAAGTGAATATGCGCCGGACGCCAGTCGCTGACCTGATTGCGCCAGGGATACGGGCCCGGCTTGATCGTACGAAAACAGTAATACCCGTTGTCGTCGGTCAGCATCCTGCCGCAGCCGCCAAAGTTGGGATCGATAGGCGCCAGATACTGATCTTTCTTGTGGCGATAGCGCCCTCCCGCATTGGCCTGCCATACCTCGACCAGGGCGTTGCGCACCGGCGTCCCAAAGGCATCCCGCACAAATCCATGCACGATGATCCGCTCGCCGATCGGTAAGCCGTCTTTGGCGTAATTCAGAATCAGATCGTGATCCAGCGGGCCGATATCCGTTGGCGTGAAGACGGGGGCGGTCAGTTCAGACAGCGAGTTTTGCAATGAAATTAATGCATTGCGCGGCGACCGCAGCACGCTGGTTTTATACAGCGGCGCCAGCGCCGGCGGGTGATGACTGTAATCGCGATGCACCAGTTCTCGCGCCATCCAATCACTTTTCATCCCGGTATCCTTATTATTTGAGGGTACATGTCGACAGAGTGTAGGAAGCGCAATATGTAAAAGTAAAGTGAGAAAACCGATCGCTTTATATAACCAAAAGTAATGGAATGTTCTGAATTGACGAAACATTTCATTTGGTCCATAACATGATTCAATTCCCGTCGGTGGTCCGCCTCGCTGCTGAATGGTCGCTTTCAGGTCATCCATGACCGCTTAACTGGAGGCAATGATGAAACGTTCTATCGCGACGGTCTCGGTATCGGGTTCGCTGCCGGAAAAACTGCGGGCTATCGCCGCCGCAGGCTTTGATGGCGTCGAAATTTTCGATAACGATCTGGTCTACTACCCCGGCTCACCGGCGGAAATCCGTGAATTGTGCGCCGAACTGGGCCTGGAAATTTTACTGTTCCAACCGTTTCGGGACTTCGAAGGAGGCCCGCGCGAAACGCTGGCGCAGAACCTTTCCCGCGCGGCGCGCAAGTTCGAAGTCATGCAGCAACTGGGCTGTTCTCGCATGCTGCTCTGCAGCAATGTCTCGCCCGACAGCAGCGAAGACATGGCCACGCAAGTGAGCGATTTGCGCGCGTTGGCGGAGTTGGCCGCCGAGTATGATATTACTGTCGGTTATGAAGCGCTGGCCTGGGGACGTCACGTGAATATGTGGCGCGACGCCTGGGCGCGCGTGAAGGCCGTAGATCATCCGGCGTTGGGGATCATTCTCGATAGTTTTCATATCCTGTCGCGCGGCGATAACCTCGATGGCCTCGAGGACGTGCCGCCCGAAAAAATCGTGTTTGTCCAACTGGCGGACGCCCCGCTGTTGAAGATGGATGTGCTCGCCTGGAGTCGCCATTTCCGCTGCTTCCCCGGCCAGGGGGAGCTGAATCTGACCCAGTTCATGACCCAACTTTCCGCGCATGGCTATCGCGGCACCTGGTCGCTGGAGATATTTAACGATGGTTTCCGCGCCTCGCCGGTACTCCCCACGGCCCAGGACGGTTTCCGATCGTTGTTGTGGCTGGAGGAGCAAACCTATGACTGGTTGGCCAAACAGCCTCTGCTGCCCAACGCCATGGCCTCGCTCATGGAACGTTCCTTATTCCATTCGCAGCCGCATCCGCCCTTGCTGGCGCTGGAGTTTATCGAATTTGCCGTCTCGCACAACGACGGGCTGGCGATGGGCCAATGGCTGACGCAGCTGGGATTGGTTCACGCCGGCGAGCACCGCTCCAAAAGCGTCGCCCTCTATCGCAACGGCAAAGTGAATGTCATTCTGAATGCCCAGCCAGAAAGCCAAGCGAGCGGCTATTATCACCTGCACGGCATTTCCCTGTGCGCCGTGGCGTGGCGGGTGCGCGGCGTAGCGCGTTTACTGCAACGGGCGCAAGACTACGGGTACGCCATCTGGCAAGGAGAAACCGGCCCCAACGAGCGGCAAATCCCCGCGCTGTGCGCACCGGACGGCAGCCTGATTTATCTGGTGGAAGCGGACGAAGATCCCAAGAACGATATTTATCACGCTGATTTTCATCTGACGCATCGCAGCGCGCCGCCGCCCGCGCTGCAAAGCATCGATCACCTGGCGATTGCGCTGGCGGATGAATCGAGCGGCAACTGGATCATGTTCCTGCGCAGCGTGCCGGGTTTTGTGCAGGACAACGAGTGGGAATTGCCCGATCCGCTGGGTTTGGTTCGCAGCCGCGTCTTGCGCAGCCCCAACGACGCCATCCGGCTGCCGCTGAATATGTCGGTGAGCCGGGAAACGCAAATTGCCCAGGCGCTAACCGCCTATCAGGGCGCAGGCTTGCAGCACGTCGCCTTTGGCTGCGAGGATCTGTTCAGCATGGTGAAAGCGGCGCAGGCGCGCGGATTAAAAACGCTGCGTATTCCCGATAACTACTATCACGATCTCAGAGCGCGTTTCGATCTGGACCCCGCTTTCCTCTCACAGCTGCAAGCGGGCAATGTGCTCTACGATCGAGACGATCAGGGCGGTGAATTGCTGCATGTCTACACCGTGCCCTATGAAAAAGGCCGCTTCTTCTTCGAACTTCTGGAGCGCCGAGGCGGCTACCGCGGCTTTGGGGCCGCCAACGCCCCGGTTCGGCTCACCGCCATGCGTTAATCGCGCGGGCCATCAAGGCCCGCCTGTTCTTCCATCTTACTGAAAAGGTTAATGATCGCGCTCACACTCTCAGTGGCCTCCGGCGCCGCCATTCTCACGGCAATCCCTTTTCATAACATAAAGTTAACACTGCCTCGTCACTCACCGCCGGCTCAATTGTCCGATAAACGCACATTTTTTCGATTATCGCCGTTTAACGTCCGCCCAGGGGCTGCTTATAGTGATGACACTCAACTACTGCACCGGGAGCACCCCATGTCGGGAAACAACGCAATCAATGTTCGGGCGCTGATCGACGACCGCCCGTTAGGCAAATGGCAAAAGATGATCGTGCTGCTCGGCTTTTGCATCATTGCTCTGGATGGATTCGATATCGTTATCATGGGATTTATTGCGCCAGAGCTTAAGGCGGATTGGCAAATCACTAACCGCGAACTGGGGCTGGTGATCAGCGCGGCGCTGATTGGCCTGTCGCTGGGCGCGATGCTATCCGGGCCATTGTCAGACAGATTCGGCCGCAAAGTCGTCATCATCAACAGCGTGTTCTTTTTTGGCGTTTGGACGCTGGTGACGGCGTTTTCTCAAAATATGGAGCAGATGATGTTATTTCGCCTGCTCACCGGATTGGGGCTCGGCGCCGCCATGCCGAATGTCGGCACCCTGGTGGCGGAGTTCGCGCCCGCCCGACGCCGCGCTTTCTTGATTACCGTGGTTTTCTGCGGCTTCACCTTTGGCGCCGCCTTGGGCGGATTCGCCGCGTCCTGGCTGATGCCGCGCTTCGGCTGGCATGCCGTGCTGCTGCTCGGCGGGATCTTGCCCCTGCTGTTCGCGCCCGTGCTGATGGCGGCGTTACCCGAATCGGTGTGTTTCCTGGTGGCGAAACGGGCAGATCAGGGCGGCATTCAGCGCATTCTGGCGAAACTGGCGCCCGATCGCGATTTTCGACATTCTACCGTCGTTCTGCCCCCGCCGGGCCAGGTCTGCACTCATCCGGTTAAACTGGTGGTGAGTGCACGGTACCGCTTCGGCAGTTTAATGCTGTGGGGCGCGTATTTTAGCGCGCTGTTTCTGTACTACACCTTAGGCAGTTGGCTGCCGCTGCTGATTAAAGACAGCGGTTTCAACATCGCGCAAGCGGCGGTCATCACCGCGCTGTTTCAGGCGGGCGGGACATTAGGGTCGCTATTTTCCGGGTGGTTGATGGACAGATCCGAACCGCATCGCGCGTTGGCGTCGATTTATGGGTTGGGGGCGCTGTTCACTCTGCTGATGGGGATGGCGATGGGTTACCCCCTCCTGATGGGCGGCTGCGCGATGGCCATCGGGTTCTGCATCGGGGGCGCCAACACCGGCATGAACGCGTTGTCGGCCAGCTTTTACCCCACCGAAGCGCGAGCCACCGGCTCCAGCTGGATGCACGGCATCGGCCGTTTGGGCGCTATCTTAAGCGCGCTGGCCGGGGCTGAAATGCTGGCGCTCGGTTGGAGCTTCAGCACCATTTTCGCCGTCCTGGCGCTGCCCGCCCTGCTGACGGTGGCGATGATCGTCGCCAAGCGGCGTCATCAGGCGCGTCAAGCGACAGAGCATCAATATGCCGCCTATCTGGATGCGCGTTCGAATGATGTTTGATTGCGTCGGGAAATAATCGAGAACAAAGGGGAAGGCGTGTCGGCCTGCAGGGCCGGGGCGCTTTAACTGTGATGGGGATCGTTGAAAGATTTTTTCGTAAGTGATTGAATAATGGCGGAGAGAGGGGGATTTGAACCCCCGGTAGAGTTGCCCCTACTCCAGTTTTCGAGACTGGTCCGTTCAGCCGCTCCGGCATCTCTCCTGACAACGCTTGCTATCATGCCCGCTTTTACGGCATTTTTACAGCATTAGCATACCGCTGAACGTTCAAGTGACGACTTTACGAGCAACCTGATGATTAAATGGCCGTGGAAAGCGACTCAACCTTCTCACCCCGAGGCGGATACCCAGGCACAGTGGCGGGACGCGCTGGCGATCCCGCTGCTCTCGCCGCTGAATGAGCAAGAGCGGCAGCGGCTGGTGGCCGTCGCCGGGCAGATTTTGCAGCAAAAGCGCATCGTGCCGCTGCAGGGGCTGCAGCTCACCTCGCAGATGCAGGCGCGCATCGCCCTGCTGTTCGCCTTGCCGGTGCTGGAGCTGGGCGCGGAGTGCCTCGACGGCTTCAACGAAATTCTGCTCTACCCCACCCCATTCGTGGTGGAAGACGAATGGCAGGACGAGATCGGCCTGGTGCACTCGGGGCCGGTGGTGCAGTCCGGCCAAAGCTGGGAACAGGGGCCGATCGTGCTCAACTGGCAAGACGTGCAGGACTCTTTCGACCTTTCCGGTTTTAATCTGGTGATCCACGAAGCGGTACACAAGCTGGATATGCGCAACGGCGGCGTCGCCACCGGCGTGCCGCCGATCCCGCTGCGCGAGGTGGCCGCCTGGGAACATGATCTGCACGCCGCGATGGAAAGCCTGCAGGACGAGATCGACATGGTCGGCGAAGAGGCCGCCAGCATGGATGCCTACGCCGCCACCGATGCGGCCGAGTGCTTCGCCGTGCTGTCGGAGTACTTCTTCAGCGCCCCCGAGCTGCTGGCCGAACGCTTCCCGGCGCTGTATCAGCACTTTTGCCGCTTCTACCGCCAGGATCCGCTGGCGCGCCTGCTGCGCGCCCAGGCAGAAAACGACGCGCAATGGGCTGATTGACGGGCTTATTGCTCAGATACCGAGCAGTCGCACCGCCTGGGGCAATTTAGCGTTGACACACCTGGGGCAGCTGGATATGATGCGCCCCGTTCACACGATTCCTCTGTAGTTCAGTCGGTAGAACGGCGGACTGTTAATCCGTATGTCACTGGTTCGAGTCCAGTCAGAGGAGCCATATTTAGAAAAGCCCGCTTAAGGCAACTTAAGCGGGCTTTTTGCTGTTGGGCGTTTACAGCCCGCGCTTTTCCATCAGCAGCGCCAGATCGACCAACCGATTGGAGAAGCCCCACTCGTTGTCATACCAAGCGAGCACCTTCACCAGATTGCCGCCGATCACCAGCGTAGACAAACCGTCGATAATCGACGAGCGCGCATCGCCCCGGTAGTCGCTCGACACCAGCGGCTCATCGCTGTACCCCAGGATCCCTTTCAGCGGGCCGGACGCCGCCGCCGCGCGGAACGCCGCGTTGATCTCCTCCGCCGTCGCCGGGCGTTTCAGCGTCACCGTCAGATCGACGATGGAAACCACCGGCACCGGCACCCGCAGTGAATAACCGGTCAGGCGGCCGTCCAGCTCGGGGATCACCTTGCCGAGCGCCTTGGCCGCACCGCTGGAGTAAGGCACGATAGACTCCGCCGCCGCCCGCGCGCCACGCAGATCTTTTTCCGGCTGATCGTGCAGCGCCTGGCTGTTGGTATAGGCGTGAGTGGTGTTCATCAGCCCGTATTCGATGCCGAACGCCTGATGCAGCACCTGTGCGGCGGGCGCCAGCCCGTTGGTGGTGCAGCTGCCGTTGCTGACCACCTTATGCAGCGCCGGATCGTAGAGGTGATCGTTAACCCCCATCACCAGCGTGATGTCATCGTTCTTGGCCGGCGCCGAGATAATCACCCGCTTGGCGCCGCCGTGCGTGATGTGCACTTCCGCCTTGGCCTTGTCGGTAAAGAAGCCCGTCGCTTCGATCACCACGTCCACGCCCACGCTGCTCCAGGGGATCTCGGCGGGATCGCGCTGCGAAAACACCTGAATCGGCCGGCCGTCCAGCAGCAGCTGGTTGTCGCCGGCTTCGACCCTGGCGGCCAGGGTGCCGGAAAGCGTGTCGTATTTCAGCAGGTGCGCCAGCGTCTTGCTGTCGGTCAGATCGTTGATCGCCACCACTTCAAAATCGCTGCGCCCCAGCGCCGCGCGCAGCACGTTGCGTCCGATCCTGCCGAATCCATTAATGCCTACTCTCACCATGATGCACTCCTCGTTTTGGGCTTTGCCTCAACTCTAGCCCTGCCTCGAAGCGGCGTAAATGACGTTTACCGATCAATTTACGCCAAATTGCGCGCATGAAAGCGTTCGCGGTATTCGCTCGGGGTCAGCTGCAGTTTTCGCTCAAACACCCGCCGCAGGTTAAGGCCGTTGCCAAAGCCGGTGGCCAGGGCGATCTGTTCGATGCCTTGCGCACTCTGCTCCAGGCGCTGTCTGGCGGTATGCAACCGCCCTTCTTCGACGAATTTGGCGGGAGAAATGCCCGTCTCGCGGGTGAACACGCGGGTAAAGTTGCGCGGGCTCATCGCCACGCGTTCGGCCAACCGTTCAACGCTGAGATCGTCGGCGAGGTTTTCCAGGATCCAGGACTGCAGGTCGCGGATCGGGCCCGGCGATTTGGCCTGGTTGAGCGGGTAGCGGCTGAACTGCGCCTGCCCGCCGGGGCGGCGCAGAAACATCACCAGATCCTGCGCCACTTCGCGCGCCTGCACGAAGCCGTAATCATCCTCCACCAGCGCCAGCGTCAGATCGAAGCCGGAGCTGACGCCGCCGGAGGTCCAAATCGGCCCGTCCTGCACGTAGATCGGGCCGTTTTCGACCTGCACCTGCGGGAAACGCGCCTGCAGCGTTTCCGCCAGTCGCCAGTGGGTGGTCGCCCGCCGTCCGTCCAGCAACCCGGCTTCGGCCAGCAACAGTGCGCCGCCGCAAACGGAGGCGATACGGCGCGTCTGCGGCGCCGCGCGGCGCAGCCAAGCCGCCACCAGGGCGCCCTCTTCTTCGCTCGCCCCTTTGCCGGCGACGATCACGGTATCGCGCGGCAGGAACGGATCGAGATCCGCCAGGCGATGGTCGGCCAGCAGGCTCAGGCCTGACAGGCCGTGCACCACCCGATGAGACTGCGTGGTGGCGACCGCGATCTGATACAGCGGCGTCTCGGCGGCACTCAGGCGATTAGCCTGCATCAGGATATCGGCGATGCCCGCCGCTTCGAACAGCATGCCCCCTTCAGGGACGATAATCAGGAATGTGTGCATGGCGATAATAGAGAGAACGGTCAAAACAGGTCAGGAAGCCACTGTATAAGAAAAGCGCCGTCGGTTCACCCTGCAGGCATAAAAAAGCCCGCCGGCAACCCGACGGGCCTAGAAGGAATAGCCATTTAAACCTGCGGCAAGCTCACCCCGCCGGCGCGCGCCAATTGCGCCAGCAGCGCCGTTTGAAACGCCTCGTCGTGTACCGCCGCGTGAGGCTCGAAGCGCTGCTGATGATGCCAATAACCGCCGGAGGCCAGGGCCTGCGGTTCATCGCTGCTCACCAGCCATGCCTGCGTCACATGCCCCAGCGCCAGATCGTCGGGCGCGTCCGCGCCGCCCATTTTGGTCGGCACCCAGCCGGGATCGACCGCGCTGCTGATGACGTCGGGCCACAGGCGCGCCACGGCGGCGGCCAGCGTGGTGACGAACAGCTTGCTGTCCGAATAAGAACCTGCGGCGCCGCCAAGCCAGTCTACGCCGTTCAGCTCCGCCACGCCGTCAAAGTGCATACTGCTGCTCAGGTAGACGATTCGCTTGGGACGTTCGATCAGGGCCGTCAGCAGGTAGGGCGCTATGACGTTCACCGGCATCACCTGCGGCCCGGTGAACATGCCGGCATTGTGGATCACCGCGTCCGGACGGCCGAGGCGATTGACCTGCTCGGCAAGCTGCCGAGTCTGCTGCACATCGGACAAATCGCCGATCGCCGCCTGTGCACCGCGATCCAGCAGATCGCGCACCGCGTCCAGACGGCCGGGTGCGCGCGCATGCAGAATCACCTGATGCCCTTCGTCCAACAGCGTTTGCGCGGCGGCGCGGCCCAGCCCGTCCACCGAACCGGTAATGAAAATGCGTGACATGCCATCCTCCGTTTAGCGCCAGCCGAGCGCCGGCGCGACATGGGTTAAAATCGATTCGATCACGTGGGCGTTGTAATCCACGCCCAGCTGGTTAGGCACGGTCAGCAGCAGCGTATCCGCTTCGGCGATGGCCTCGTCCTGCGCCAGCTGCTCGATCAACACGTCCGGCTCGGCGGCATAGCTGCGGCCGAAGATCGCCCGGGTCTGCGCGTCGATATATCCGAGCTGATCGCCCTCCTTGCCACCGCCGCCGAAGTAGTTGCGATCCCGCTGATCCACCAGCGCAAAGATGCTGCGGCTCACGGAAACCCGCGGCTCGCGCGCATGGCCGGCCTCTTGCCAGGCGGCGCGATAGGCGCGGATCTGCTTGGCCTGCTGGATATGGAAGGGTTCGCCGGTCTCGTCATTCTTGAGCGTCGAGCTTTGCAGGTTCATGCCCAGCTTCGCCGCCCAGACGGCGGTGGCGTTCGAACCGGCGCCCCACCAGATGCGGTCGCGCAGCCCGGCGGAAAACGGCTCCGGCCGCAACAGCCCGGGCGGATTGGGGAACATCGGCTGCGGATTGGGTTCAGCGAACCCTTCACCGCGCAGCGCTTCCAGAAAGACTTCGGTATGGCGACGGGCCATGTCAGCGTCGGTTTCGCCCTCGGCCGGGGCGTAACCGAAATAGCGCCAGCCGTCGATCACCTGCTCCGGCGAGCCGCGGCTGATGCCGAGCTGCAGCCGCCCGCCGGCGATCAGATCCGCCGCGCCGGCGTCCTCCACCATGTACAGCGGATTTTCATAGCGCATGTCGATCACGCCAGTGCCGATCTCGATACGTTGGGTTTTGGCGCCGATGGCGGCCAGCAGCGGGAACGGCGATCCCAGCTGACGCGCGAAGTGGTGCACGCGAAAATAGGCGCCGTCCGCCCCCAGATCTTCGGCGGCAACCGCCAGATCGATGGACTGCAGCAGTGCATCCGCCGCTGAACGGGTGCCGGACTGGGCGGAAGGCGTCCAGTGGCCAAACGAGAGAAAACCAATCTTTTTCATCGGGCATCGTCCTCAAAGGCAAAACATGGGCCTACAGTGACAAAAATCGCGCGCTTTGCGCCAGCAAAATCGCCCCCGATCGCACTAAACGAACCGATTGCCGCCGCGCCGCCCGGCGATTGTAATCAAAAAACAAATGTCGTATAACAGGCAGCTCCGAGGGGTGTCCTGTTACGGGCTGAGATGGCGCAAGCCGAACCCTTTGAACCTGATCTGGGTCATGCCAGCGAAGGGACGGTTAGGCAACCGCGCGATCACCCGTTGCCTGTTCATACCTCAGCGTGCCCGGATCTCCACTGACTCAAGGAGGTCCCATGTCCATCACCACCCTGTTCGAAAGCGGTCTTTACGGCCGGCTGCGCCAACAGGCCGGCAGCCACTGGCAAAATTACGTCGATCACCCGTTTCTGCAGCAGTTGGCCGCCGGCACCTTGCCTGAACGCGCTTTTCGCCGTTACCTGACCCAAGACTACCTGTTCCTGCTGCACTTCGCCCGCGCCTACGCGCTGCTGGTCAGCAAGCTGCGCACCCTGCCGGAAATGCGCGCCGCCACCGCCTCGCTCAACGGCATCGTCGCCGAGCTGCCGCTGCACGTGGCCTACTGCGCCGAATGGGGGCTGAGCGAAGCGCAGATCGCCGCCCAGCCGGAGGCGGCGGAAACCATGAACTACACTCGCTACGTGCTGGACATCGGCCATGCCGGCGACGCCCTCGATCTGCTGGCCGGCCTGCTGCCCTGCGTGGCCGGTTATGCCGAAATCGGCCTGCGGCTGCTGCACGATCCCGCCACCCAAATGGAGGGCAATCCTTACGCCTCCTGGATCCGCAACTACGGCGACGAGGGCTATCTGGCCGGCGTGCACGCCGCCATCGAACTGCTGGAAACCGTCGGCCACCAGCGCGGCGCACAAAGCCGCTTTACCGAGCTGGCGCAGATTTTCACCACCGCCACTCAGCTGGAAGCGGCATTTTGGCAAATGGGGCTGAACGCCTCATGACCTCCCCGCGCCTCCCGCCCGGCATCCAGGTGCGGGATCTCACTCTGCGCTTCGGTCAACAGACGATCTTTGAGCGGCTGAGCTTCGACATCGCCGGCGGCAGCTTCGTCTCCCTGCTCGGCGCCAGCGGCGCCGGCAAAACCAGCCTGCTGAAGATCATCGCCGGGCTGGCGCAGGCCAGCTCGGGCACTGTGAGCGGCAGCGACGGCCTGCCGATCGCCGGGCGCATCGCCTACATGGGGCAAAAAGACCTGCTCTATCCGTGGCTGAGCGTCGAAGACAATGTCGCCCTCGGCTCGCGGCTGCGCGGCGAAGCGCCGGATCGGGCGTGGACCGCGCACCTGCTCGAGCGCGTAGGCCTGGCCGCGCATAGCCGCAGCCTGCCCGCCGCGCTGTCCGGCGGCATGCGCCAGCGCGCCGCCATCGCCCGCACGCTCTACGAACGCCAGCCGATCGTGCTGATGGACGAACCCTTTTCCGCGCTGGACGCCATTACCCGCGCCGAGATCCAGAGCCTGGCCGCCGAGCTGCTGGCGCAAAACACCGTGCTGCTGATCACTCACGATCCGATGGAGGCTTGCCGCCTGAGCCACCGGCTGCTGGTGCTGTCGCCTTGGCCGCTGGGCCTCGACGATACCCACCGCATCAGCGGGCAACCGCCGCGCGCGCCGGATGACGCCGACCTGCTGAAAAGCCAGGCCGAGCTGCTGCTGCAAATGGTGAGGGCAGCGCAATGAATATCGCCAAAGAGCGCGGCTTCACCCGCCTGCGGCGTGGGTTGACGGTCTTCATCGGCCTGCTGCTGCTGTGGTGGCTGGCGGCGCAAAGCGGCATTCCGGCCTTTCTGCTGCCCACGCCGGGCGCAGTGGCGCAGGCGCTGTGGGACGGACGCGGCTATCTCGCCTGGCACACGCTGGTCACGGCTTCGGAGATCGTCAGCGGGCTGGTGCTGGGCGTGTTGCTCGGCGCGGCGCTGGCGCTGTGCATGATCTTCTCGCCGCGCCTGCAGCGCTGGCTGATGCCGCTGGTGCTCACCAGCCAGGCGATACCGGTGTTCGCCCTGGCCCCATTGCTGGTGCTGTGGTTCGGCTTCGGCATGAGCGCCAAAGTGGCGATGGCGGTGCTGGTGATCTTCTTCCCGGTGGTGTCGGCCTTTTTCGACGGGCTGCGCCGGGTCAACAACGACTATCTCGATCTGGCGCGCACGATGCGCGCTTCGCGTTGGGCGCAGCTGCGGCACGTGCGGCTGATGGCGGCGCTGCCGGCCTTCGGCTCCGGCCTGCGCATGGCCGCCGCCGTCGCGCCGATCGGCGCCATTATCGGCGAATGGGTCGGCTCGGCCGAAGGGCTGGGCTACGTGATGCTGAACGCCAACGCGCGCATGCAGACCGACGTCTGCTTCGCCGCGCTGTTTATTTTGGTGCTGATGACCGTGCTGCTGTGGGCCGCGGTGGATGCGCTGCTGCGGCGCCTGATCGCCTGGGCGCCGGAAAACGACTGATGATTGCAATCATAACCAGGGATAAAGGAACGACCATGATCAAACAAACCCTCTGCGGGCTGCTGCTGGGCGCCGCCATCACCGGCCAGGCCGGCGCGGCCGAAAAGCTGACGCTGGTGCTCGACTGGTACATCAACCCCGATCACGCGCCGATTATGGTGGCCGAGCAGATCGGCGCCTTCAAGGCCGCAGGGCTGGACGTCAAGATCGTGCCGCCGTCCGATCCGGCGCTGCCGCCGCGGCTGGTGGCCGCCAAACAGGCCGACCTCGCCATCACCTATCAGCCGCAGCTGCATTTCTTCGCCGATCAGGGCCTGCCGCTGATGCGCGTCGGCACGCTGATCAACACGCCGTTGAATACGGTGATCGCGCTGGACAAAAGCATCACGTCGCCGGCGGATCTCAAGGGCAAAACGGTGGGTTACTCGGTCAGCGGCATCGAACAAGCGACGCTGGCCACCATGGTCGAACACGAACACCTCAAGCCGCAGGACATCAAGCTTATCAACGTCAACTTCCAGCTGACCAGCGCCCTGCTGGCGGGCCAGGTCGATGCGGTGATCGGCGGCTACCGCAACATCGAAGCGCTGGAGCTGAAGCTGCAGGGCAAGACGCCGGTGGTGTTCAACGTCGAAGATTACGGCGTGCCGGCCTACGACGAGCTAATCATCGTCGCCAACCGCGATGCGGTGAACGAGCCGAAAATCCGCAAGTTCCTCGCCGCGTTGAAGCAAGGCAGCGACTACCTGCATGCGCACCCGCAGGACACCTGGCTGGCGTTCGCCAAGGCGCACCCGGAGCTGAATACCGAGTTGAACAAACAGGCGTGGCAAGCCAGCCTGCCGCTGTTCGCCCGCGATCCGGCCAAGTTGGATCGCGCGCGCTACCAAGCTTACGAACAGTTCCTGTTCGACAACAAGCTGATCAAGAAAATCACCCCGGTGGAACAGTACGCGGTAGAGCTGAACTGATCACGCCGAGGCGGCCGGCGGCGCCACCGTCACCTCGCCCTGGCCACTGCGCTGCAAGGCCGCCTTCACCAGCCCGTTGGCCTTGCAGCGTTCGATAAACGCGTTCACGTAGGCGGCGCCCTGCGTTTTTTGCCTCGGCACCGCCATCGCCTGGCGAATGGCGGTGAAATGCCCATCCAGCACTCGGTAGCCGGGATGAGCGGCCGCGGCGGCCAGCAGCGGTTGACGCACGCCGGCCGCCGCCTCCAGCCCGCGTTCGAAAAACAGCGCGATCGCCTCGGCGGAAGTTGCCGCCCGCACCAGCTGCGCCTGCTGCAGCGTACGCGACAAAAACAGATCGTACGCAGCGCCCTGGCCGACCGCAATGCGCACCTCCGGCCTGTCGAGCTGCGCCACCTCAAAGTAAGGCGCGTCGTTCGCCACCAGGTAAGTCCCCTCAATGATCACGTAGGGTTCGCTGAAGGCAATTTGCGCCGCGCGCACCGGTTCGATGGCCATAAACGCCAGGTTCCAGGCGCCGCTGTCCAGGTCGGCGAACACCTTGCCGGCCGCGTCATAGGTCACCAGCTCCAGCGCCACGTCCAGTTCGCGAGCCAGCGCGGCAGCCAGCTCAACCGAAGCGCCTTGCGGTTTACCGCCGGGCCCGGCCTGCGCCAGCACCGGATTGCCGAGATTGATCGCCGCGCGCAACACGCCTTGCGGGGCCAGATCGTCGAGTACCGCGGCGGGAATCGTCTGCATACTTCCTCCTGAATGACTGATGGACGCGCCGTCGTGGCGCTCATTAAGCGTAGAGCGAAACCTCCGACCAGCAAGATTTCGCCGCCGCGGCCGCCGCCGACGTGATTAACGTCACACTATTGTCATAAAAATGTACAATAGCCGCCGACCGTCGGCCGGAGCGGGACATCGCGCGTTGTTCCGCCGCCGACAATAGGCTATACCCTTCACTTTTCGCGCCGCGGCACGGTCGGCGGCGCAGACCAGGGCAGCAACGTTTTTTTCCAATCAGACAAGGTTTGGCGGATGGTTCTCGCAGTCGTTTCGTTTGTTCTTTTTTTAGCGTCGATCTTGATTTATCGCACCCGGGCCGCCGCCAACCGCTGGTGGTTCGCCATTCTGCTGACGCTGCTCGGCAGCTATCTGGTGCTGAACGTCATTCTGATCGCCAGCAACTACTTCACCGGCGACGGCATCACCGATGCGGTGATCTACACCGTCACCAGCAGCCTCAAAGGCGCGGGCATCAGCAAATACGTGCTGCCGTTCATCGGCCTGCTGGCGGCGCTGGGGCTTATCTTCGCGGTGCTGGCCCGCAGCCTGCTGCGCCGCAAGGCCAAAGGCAGCAGCGTGGCCTACAGTCTCGTCGCCGTGCTGCTGGCGCTGTTTTCGGTCGGCACCACCCCGGCGTTTCAGGACATCTCGCTGCTGGTCAAGAGCCAGATCGTCGGCGATACCGCCGATTTCACCACCTACTACAAGGCGCCGAAAAAGACCGTGCAGGGCAAACGGCCGAATCTGGTGTACATCTATGCCGAGAGCCTGGAGCGCACCTACTTCGATACCGAGCTGTTTCCCGGCCTGGCCGACGAGCTGAACGCCCTGCGCGCAGACAGCATCGATTTCAGCAACACCCAGCAGCTGCCGGGCACCGGTTACACCATCGCCGGCATGGTCGCCTCACAGTGCGGCATTCCGCTGTTCGCGCCCTTCGACGGCAACGCCTCCAGCGCGGTCTCCACCTTCTACCCGGAGAACGTCTGCCTGGGCGACGTGCTGAAGGCCGCCGGCTACAGCAACTCTTTCTATCAGGGCGCCGAGTTGGCGTTCGCCGGTAAAGACACCTTCCTGAAATCCCACGGCTTCGACCACATTTACGGTTTCAAAGAGCTGCGCGAACAGGTCGCCGATCCGAGCTACAAAAACGACTGGGGCTGGTACGACGACAGCGTGCTGGACGTGGTGTACGGCAAGTTTGTCGAGCTGTCCAAACAGCGCCAGCCGTTCTCGCTGTTTACCCTGACCGTCGATACCCATCACCCGGACGGTTTTATCTCCGCCGGCTGCAGCAAGAAAAGCTACGCCTGGCAGAACAAGGAAAACCGCTCGCTGAGCGCGGTGGCCTGCAGCCAGCAACACATCGCCGCGCTGATCGACAAAATCAAACGCTCGCCCTATTTCAGCAACACCGTGATCGTGGTGTCCTCCGATCATCTGGCGATGAACAACACCGCCTACGACATCCTGACCAAACAGAAGCGCCGCAACCTGTTCTTTATCATCGACGGCACCCGGCCGCAGGCGGAGCAGCGCAACGAGAAACGCAGCACGCTGGATAACGGCGCCACGGTGCTGGACGTGATGGGCGGTGACAACTATATCGGCCTCGGCCGCAGCAGCCTGTCGGCGCCGTCGCTGTCTACGGTGTTCCTGAATATCGAAGAGAAAATCAACGGCTGGAAACCGGCGGTGATCAATCAGTGGGGCCTGCCGAACCGCATCAGCGACTACAGCGTGGACACGCGCCAGCGCAGCTTCAGCTTCTCCGGCGTCACCTACAAGGTGCCGTTCATCCTGCGGGTGGGCGACAACCGCATCGAACCGATGTTCAACGTCTACCTCTCCACCCCGCTGCGCAAGCAGCTGGCCGGGCTGGGGGCGGGGGAGAAATTCGTCTGGGTCGATAAATGCTACGAGATCGGCCGGGTCTGGGCGCCGCAGCTGGCGCTGAGCACCGACATCTGCGTGGCCTCCGGCACCCTGGCCTCGCCGCCGCAGATCGTGCGGGCCAGCGGCGAGCGCTTTCGTGGCAAGGTGAACTTTACCGGCCCGGCGGCGGACAGCGTCGCCGATTACCAAAACGCCGTCGCCCGCCTGCAGGTGGACGACGCGGCGATGAAGTACCGGGCGGACGCCATCGAGTTCATGCTGCCCGGCATGCCGGAACAGGTGAAAGCCATTACCGGCGTCTCCGCCGTCGAGGAGTGGGGCCGCTGGTCCGACGCCAACCTGGCGCCGGCGGTCGACATCGATTATGTCGATCCGCTGCCGAAAAGCTTCGATCTGGTGCTGCGCGCCCGCGCCTACGGCAACAACGTCGGCGAACCGATTTCGGTGCGCGTCGGCGACGAAGAGCGCTTCGTGTCGCTCGGCGAGCAGGACAGCACCGTCACCCTGCGTTTCGACAACCCGCGTGGCGCGCAGAAGATCAGCATTACCCCGCCGGCACCGACCGAGCCGAAAGAGAGCGCCAGCGGCGGCTTCACGCCGAAGAAGCTGGGCATCGGCCTGGTATCGCTGAAGGTCGAAGCGGCCGCTCCCGCCTCCTGATCCCCCCGCCTTCACGGGCGCGGTAATTTCTTTGCCGTGCCCGTCATTTCGACCAAGCTTTTACGCCCTGCTTCGGCTAACCTGTGACGGTGAAACGCCGCCAATCCCGCCCCAGAGCCGGGACATCGAAGGAGAAAGTATGAGCTATGCCCCACCTCGCAGCGGCCTCAGCGCCGATCAGGCACTCGATCAACTGGAAGCCTTGTATGACGCCGCGGTAGACGCGCTGCGGCAGGCGGTCAGTGACTTTATCAGCCACGGCACCCTGCCGGACCCGCAGGCGCGCGCCGCCGGGCTGTTCGTGTATCCCGAGCTGCGCGTCAGCTGGGACGGGCAGCAGTCCGGCCCGAACAAAACCCGCGCCTTCGGCCGCTTTACCCATCCCGGCAGCTACAGCACCACCGTGACCCGGCCGCAGCTGTTCCGCCACTATCTGGCCGAACAGCTGGCGATGCTGGAACACGACTACGCCGCCCATATCGAAGTGGCGCCGTCGCAGCAGGAGATCCCGTTCCCTTATGTGATCGACGGCTCCAGCCTGGCGCTCGATCGCTCAATGAGCGCCGGTATCGCGCAGCATTTCCCCACCACCGAGCTGGCGCAGATCGGTGACGAGACCGCCGACGGCCTGTATCACACCACCGACAACCATTTCCCGCTGTCGCATTTCGATGCGCTGCGCGCGGATTTCTCGCTGGCGCGTCTGCGGCACTACACCGGCACCCCGGTGGAGCATTTCCAGCCGTTCGTGCTGTTCACCAACTACACCCGCTATGTGGACGAGTTCGTGCGCTGGGCCTGCGCGCAGATCGCCGATCCGGCCAGCCCGTACATCGCGCTCTCCAGCGCCGGCGGCACCTACATCACGCCGGAAACCAGCGCGCCCGAACAGGCGGTGTCCGATCTGGCGTGGAAAAACCACCAGATGCCGGCCTATCACCTGATCTCGCGCACCGGCCAAGGGATCACGCTGATCAACATCGGCGTCGGCCCGTCCAACGCCAAAACCATCTGCGATCACCTGGCGGTGCTGCGCCCGAGCGCCTGGCTGATGATCGGCCACTGCGGCGGCCTGCGCGAAAGCCAGAAGATCGGCGATTACGTGCTGGCCCACGCCTATCTGCGCGACGATCACGTGCTGGATGCGGTGCTGCCGCCGGATATCCCGATCCCGAGCATCGCCGAGGTGCAGCGCGCCCTGTACGACGCCACCAAGATGGTCAGCGGCATGCCCGGTGAAGAGGTCAAACAGCGTTTGCGCACCGGCACGGTGGTCACCACCGACGATCGCAACTGGGAGCTGCGTTACTCCGCTTCGGCGCGGCGCTTCAACCTCAGCCGCGCGGTGGCGGTCGACATGGAGAGCGCCACCATCGCCGCTCAGGGTTACCGCTTCCGGGTGCCGTACGGCACGCTGCTGTGCGTCTCCGACAAACCGCTGCACGGTGAAATAAAACTGCCGGGCCAGGCCAACCGCTTCTATGAAGGGGCAATCTCAGAACACCTGCAGATCGGCATCTGCGCCATCGATCTGTTGCGCGCCGAGGGCGATCGCCTGCACTCACGCAAGCTGCGCACCTTCAACGAACCGCCGTTCCGATAACGGTGCTCAGGCCCGCTGCGGCGGGCCGTTTTTTCCTCAACGCACCAGCGCCAGCGCGCGCTTCTCCTGGCTGCGGCCACCGGCGATCGACAGCAGCAGGTCTTTCACCAGCAGCGCCGGGGCGGACAGCGACTGTTGGCCCGACATGCACAGCGACAGCGGCACCGACATCGTCGGCGCATTGATGCGCGCCATCCAGGCCTTGGCCGGGCCGATCATCGCGCGCGCCACCGACTCCGGCAATACGGTCGCCCCCAACCCGCCGGCGATCGCGGCGCTCAGCGCACCCGAGGATTCAATCTCCCCCACCACGTTGACAGCCAGCTTGCGCAGCGCCATCGCCTCCTCCAGTTGGTTGCGCACCGCATCCCCCTCGCGCGGCAGGAACAGGTTCAGCCGCGCCACGTCCAGCAGCTCGACGCTGTTACCGGGATGCGGCACCGCGCGCGTCGCCACCAGATAGAGATCCTCCCGCATCAGCGCGACGGTGTGCAGACCGGCGGGCATTTTGGCGCCGTAGACCATCGCCATGTCCAGCGTCTGGTTGGCCACCTGTCCGGCCAGCGCCGCGCCGCTGTTTTCATGCAGGCTGAGCAAAATGCCCGGCTGCTGATCGCGCAGGGTTTGCAGCAGCGGCAGCGCCAGCTGCGCTGCGGTGCTCCCCGACGCCAACCCGAGAGACACCTGGCCGCTCATCGCCTGCCCGGCGCTGTTGACCGCGCTCTGCGCCTGCTCGCACTGGCGCAAAATGGTTTGCGCGTGGGCATACAGAATGTTGCCGGCCTCGGTCGGCTGCACCCCGCGCTTGGTGCGGATCAGCAGCTGTTGCTTCAGCTCCCCCTCCAGCGTCGCCAACTGCTGGCTGAGCGCCGGCTGGGCGATATGCAACACCTCCGCCGCCTGGGTCAGGCTGCCGACATCGACGATTTTCACGAAGTACTTCAGACGTCTGAGATTCATAGTGCCTCCAGCGAGCCGCTAAATTGAGAATGCCGAAATCCGGTCATGCAACCGCAGCAAGATCCAGGCCAGAGTCGTCAAAAGGCCAAAAACGGCGACAAATGGCCGTTTATCGGGCGAGGCGCGCCACAACGCAGGGCACGCGTTGCACCACCGGCAGGCAACGGCGCCGCCTCAGCGGGCAATCCGGCGGCGCTGCGCGTGAGGTAAGCGATAAAAGCGAGAAAAAGCAGCAGGTTGGGTAATCTTGCAGCAAACGCGCGCGCCGGGCGTTTTCGCGCTTTACAAGCCGCAACCGCCCCGCTATTATTCGCCCCGTTCACACGATTCCTCTGTAGTTCAGTCGGTAGAACGGCGGACTGTTAATCCGTATGTCACTGGTTCGAGTCCAGTCAGAGGAGCCATATTTAGAGAAGCCCGCTCAGGGAAACCCGAGCGGGCTTTTTGCCTTTCAGCCGCCGTCAAAAGCTGCGTTTCGCCACCAGATAGGCGCCCGCCACCAGCAGCAGAGCGCCGAACAGCGCCGGCAGATTCTCGCGCAGCGCCGCCGGGCCGGCGCGGTAGACGTCCACCAACAGCCCCATGCACAGCTGGCTGGCGACCAGGATCGAAATGGTGGCCGCCGCGCCCAGTTTTTGGTAGCCCAGGATGCCGGCGAACACGAACAGCGATCCCAGCAGCCCCGGCAACAGCATCCACCACCTGGCGGCGCCGGTCACTTCCGTCACCGCGCCGAGGCCGTTTTTGGCCAGCAGCAACCCTACCAGCAGCAACAAACCGACGCTGGAGTTGATCACCAGCGTGATAAGGATGGTCGAGACGCTTTCGGTGATGCGCACCATCAGCAGATTCTGCACCACCAGCCCCATCCCGGCCGCGATCAGCAGCAATAGCATATTCATCGCCCTGTCTCCCGGGATCAGCGCGCGGGCGGCGTCACCCGTTCGTCGAGCCTCAGTTGCAGGAACGTCAGATCCAACCATTGGCCGAATTTGGCGCCCACCTGTTCCATGCGCCCCACGTCGCGGAATCCCAGCGCCAGATGCAGCTTAATCGAGGCCTGATTGCCGGATTCGATGCCGGCCACCATCACATGTTTGCCGATTTCCCGCGCCCGTGCGATCAGCGCCAGCAGCAGCGCCTTGCCAATCCCGGCGCCGCGATGCGCCTGATGGACATACACCGAATGTTCCACGGTGTGGCGATAACCGTCCCAGGCGCGCCAGTCGCCGAACGACGCGTAGCCGATCGCCTCGTCCTCGGCGTTCACCGCCACCAGCACCGGGTAACCCGCCGCCTGCCGTTCGCCGATCCACGCCGCGCGGTTGGCCGCATCCACGGTTTGTTCATTCCAGATGGCGGTGCTGTTCAACACCGCGTCGTTATAGATAGCGGCAATCGCCGCGCTATCGTTGAACGTCGCATTTCGTATAATCATGGTTTACCCCGGCCAATTGTCCACTATAATACTACGATATGAATATTAAATTAGACAATCTAAATCAGCTGATCGGCGCACGCATTCGCATTGAACGCGAAGCGCGCCACTGGTCGCTGTCCGATTTGGCCGAACGGGCTGGCGTCTCACGGGCGATGGTTCATAAGATCGAACGCGGCGAGAGCAGCCCGACGGCGATGCTGTTGGGCAGACTGGCGGGCGCGTTCGGCCTCAGCATGTCCAAGCTGATCGCCCGAGCGGAAACGCAGGAAGGCCGGCTGCTGCGCCGGGAAGATCAGCCGGTCTGGGTCGATCCCGAGAGCGGTTACGTGCGGCGCCACGTGTCGCCCCGCACCGATTTGCCGCTCGATCTGGTGCGCATCGAACTGCCGGCCGGCGCGGCGATCCCGATGCCGGCTTCGGTGTACGCGTTCAAACGTCAGCTGATCTGGGTCTTATCCGGCGCACTGGTCTTTATCGAGGGTGACGCGCGCCATGAGATGGCCGAGGGAGACTGCCTGGAGCTCGGCCCGCCAGCGGACTGCCGATTTGAAAATCAGAGCGACCAACCGTGCGTGTATATGGTGGCAGTGCTGAGCGCCGCCTGACGGCCGTCTGCCCTAACCCTGCGCCGGGCGGTTATAGCCGGCGCGGAAAAACTTCTCCGCCAACCGGCTGTCGCCGCCGGAGAAGAACTCGCTCATCGGCTCGCTGCCAAGCCCATAGGCGCGGCTGAGCTGCCCGGCCTCGAACGCCGCCCGGTTCTCGTCGCCGCAGCGCTGCGCCAAATGGTGCGCATAGCCGAGCACGAAACCGCGCTTGTAGTCGGAGCAAAAGCGCGACAGCTCCGCCTCGGGTTTCAGGTTGTCCGCTTTTAATCCCGCCAACAGCCCTTTGCCAAAATGATCCCCCATCGGTTCCTCCTTATCACGCAATCGCTATATAACAAAATATACAGCGAATGGGCGAACGCGAACATACTCCCAAAGTTTTACTCGCCGCATAAAAAAGGCCCGCCAAGCGGGCCTCGGCGAGAAGGCGCGATCACAGCGTGAAATTCAGCCCTTCGCTGACGGTGTTGCCCAGCGGCAGGCGGCCCGACGGCGCTTCTTTCTCCTGCAGGAAATCCGGCAGGCGGGATTTGTCGCCCGGTTTGCCGATCGCCACCATGGCGTGCACCGCATAATCGTCCGGCAGCTGCAGCGCCGCCTTAATCTTGTCGTGGTGAATGCCGCTCATGCAGTGGGTCAGCCAGCCTTTCAGGTGCGCCTGATGCGCCAGGTTGGCCCAGGCGGCGCCGGTGTCGAACGCGTGGGTCGGGTTGTCCACCAGCCGCTCGCCGTTCAGGCTGGTGGTTTTGGAGACGATCACCACCAGCGCCGAAGCGTGTTGCGCCCAGCCGCGGTTGAAGTCGATCAGGAACTCCAGGTAGTTCTCCCAGCTGTCGGAGCCGTGCTTGCTGTAGGCAAAGCGCCACGGCTGAATGTTGTAGGCCGAAGGCGACCAGCGCGCCGCTTCAAAGAAGCTCAGCAGCGTTTGATCGTCGATGGCGTCGTTGGTCATCGCGCGCGGCGACCAGCGCTCGATAAATTGCGCATCAATCGGGTAATCGGAGATTCTTGGCTGGCTCATGATAGGTTCTCGCAGTGAAGTAAAAACAAAAGTTCGCTGATATTCCCACAGCTTAGGACGGTAAAACTTTTATTTCGTGCCATTGTCCTGCGGCAATTCCTGCTGCAGCCAGGCCAGAAACGCCCTGACCGGCGGATGCCGCTCGCGCCCCGGCGCGCACAGCACGCTGTATGCGGCGCCCGGTACGCGCACCTCGGGCCGGTACGCCGCCAGCAGGCCGTTGTCCACCATCTCGGACACCATCACCGAGCTGGCGAGCACCCACCCTTGCCCGGCCACCGCCGCCTGCAGGGCGTAATGCTCCTCGTGATAGCTGCGCATCGCCGCATGGCGCCGCCACCAATCGACCCCGGCGGCCCGGCACCAGTCATGCCAGCCGCTGTCGTACAGCGCCGAATCCCCCCACTTGACGGTGATCAGCACCGGATTTTCCGGCTCGGCGGCGGCCAGCCCCGGCGCGGCGTAGACGCCAAAGCTTTCCTCCAGCCGCGCCGCCTGATGCAGCGCGGGATAGTGCGCGCGGCTGTAGCGCACCGCCACGTCCACGCTGGCGTCTTGCTGCAGATCGATCACCTCGGCGCAGGCCTCCAGGCGCACCAGATAGTGCGGATACGCCTGATAGAAGCGCCCCAGGCGCGGCACCAGCCACAGCGCCGCGAACGAGTGCGTCACCGAAACGCACAGCGATCCTGCGCTGGGCTGCGGCCGCAGGCCTTCGAGCGTGGCGGCGACGTCCAGCAGCGCGCCGTGCACCCCGGCAAACAGCGTTTCCCCCTTCGGTGTCAGCCGCACGCCGCGCGGCACCCGCTCGAACAGCGCAAACCCCAACTGCTGCTCCAACGCTTTGATCTGGTGTGATATCGCCGTCGGCGTCACCGCCAGCTCGGCCGCCGCCAGTTTGAAGCTGCGCAGGCGAGCGGCGGATTCGAAGGTGCGTAATGCGTTGACGGGCAGCGTGGCGAACATGGCGAAGCCTCTCCAAGTGAGTTGAATTCATCCTGGCAGAAAAGCCGTCATTTGTCGCCCGCCGGGGTTTGTTTCTAGAGTAAGGCTGAATTCATTTCACACAGAGGAATATGACATGAATGCAACTCATCAACCCAAGCGTTTGGCGGTGCTGGTCGGCAGCCCGCGCCGCGACGGCAACAGCGCCACGCTGGCACAGGCGATCATGGCGGGCGCCGCCGAAGCCGGCACCGTCGCCAGCCTGCATTTTCTCGACGATTACCTGAGCGGTTTTCTGAGCGATGAACGCCATACGCCGCCGCCGGCCGATCGCTACGCCGAGTTGTTCCTGGAGCACTTCCTGCCGGCCGACGGCGCGGTATTTTGCACGCCGATTTACTGGTACGGCATGTCGGCGCAAACCAAGGCCTTTTTCGATCGCTCGTTCAGCTTCTATTCCAATGCCTACCCTCAGGCGGCGGACGTGCACCAACGCATGAGCGGCAAGCGCATCGGGCTGGCGGTGGCGTCGGAAGAGGCCTACCCCGGCGCGGCGCTGGGCATCGTGCATCAGATCCAGGAGTTCAGCCGCTACACCCATTCCGCCTTCGTTGGGCTGGTGCACGGCGCCGGCAACCAGCGCGGCGAGATCGCCCGCGATCCGCGCAACCCGCTGCGGGCCGCCCGCGAGTTGGGGCGCGAGTTCTTCACTCGCCCCTATTCGGATTATCAGATGGACAGCCCGCGCAGCACGCAGGTGTGGGCGGACTGACGCTTGAGTCTGCCGGTAAATCGCACTGTCACCCTCCGGCGGCGATCGCCGCCAGCAGATGACGCGCGACGCTTTCGGCGTGTTCCGCCACCTGCGGCAGCCCCATCAGTTCGCCGAAGCGGCCGCGCGCCGCCGGGCCGGCCACCAGCAGGCGCGGGTTGGCCAGGCCGTCGCCGCCGATCGCCTGGCTGTCGGCATTGACCCACAGCCCCAGCCCCAGCGGATCGGCGCGCAGCGCCCCCTGCTCCGCCAGTGAATGGAGCAAGGGGCTGGCGGCGATCAGCCCGGCATGGGCCGGGCCCGTGGTGATCAGCAGCCGCTGCGCCTGCAGCGCCCGCTCTGCGTCTTGGCGCGGCAGAATCGTCAACCTTACGCCCTGCGGCGTTCGCTCCGCTCTACGCAAACGAGCGGCCAATACCTGCAGCGTGCCCGCCGCCTGTTGCTCCGCCAGCAGCGTGCTCACCTGCGGCGCAAGGCGATAGCGATGCACGTCCCAATAGGCGCGCAAATGCCGCAGAAAGCGCTGCTGTTCGGTCGGCGTCAACGCTTGCCACAGGCGCTGCCCCTGGGCGCGCACCGCGTCCAACACCGCCTGCCACGGCACCCGTTGCCGAGCGGCGCGCGCCACCTCAAGGCGCACCTGCCGCACCCCATCGCGCAGTCCGGCGGGCGGGGCAAACGACCATGTCGGGTACTCCCCTTCGGCATTGGGGCGCGGCAGCAGGCCGTGACGAGAGAAGGCGGTAATCGGCCCGCGATGCCCGCGGCGGTGCAACGCCGCCACCGTATCGGCCATCGTTAACCCAGTGCCGACGATCGCCAACGCCTCACCGGGTTCAACTTCGTCCAGCGCCTCCGCCGCCCAGGGATTGGCGATCAGACGCGCATCGCGCGCCAGCTCCGGGGCGATCTGCCGCGGCAGCGCGGGCGGCGGATGGCTGGTCGCCAACACCACATAGTCGCCCCACAGCCGTTCGCCGCCCGCGGTGATGACGGTCGCGCCCTGCGCCTGCGGCTGCAGGTGCAGCGCCCGATCGCGCAGGTGCCGCAAGCGGGCCCGGCCCGACTGCGCCGCCTGATGGAAACGTTCCTCGACATAGCGGCCGAAGGCGCCGCGCTGCGGATAGGCTTTACCGTCGCGCCACAACGCCTGCGGATCGGCCACCAATCCGCCGCCCAGGCGATACCAGCGGTCAAAATCCCCCGCCGGCTCATCCGCCAGCTGCATCCGATCGGCCGGGACGTTGATGCGGTGGGTCGGTTCAGTGGTCGAGTAGGCCACGCCATAGCCCGGCGCCGCGCGCGGTTCGATCACCGTGACATCCACCGCTCCGCGCGCCAGCTGGATCGCCAGCGCCGCGCCAGTGAAACCGCCGCCGATAACGATAATATGGGCACGCTTCGCCATCAGCCCTCCCGCTGTAACGGGTCGGGGCGACGATCGCCGCCGATGGTTTCGCCGAACGGGCCGGTATTGATCGTGCGGGCCGTCTGATGGGCCGGCTGCGCCAGCGGCAACAGCGGCATCACCAGTTCGGCGAAGCGGTGGGCCTCTTCCAGATGCGGATAGCCGGAAAGGATGAAATTGTCGATGCCCAGCGCCTGATACTCGCGTATGCGCGCAGCCACCTGCTGCGGATTGCCCACCAACGCGGTGCCGGCGCCGCCGCGCACCAGGCCGACGCCGGCCCACAGGTTGGGGCCGATGCGCAGACTCTCGCGCGAGCCGCCATGCAGCTCGCTCATGCGGCGCTGGCCGGTGGAGTCCATGCGCGCAAAGATCTGCTGCGCCGCCGCGATGGTGTCGTCATCCAGATGCGCGATCAGGCGCTCAGCCGCCGCCCAGGCTTCGTCTTCGGTTTCGCGCACGATAACGTGCAGGCGAATGCCGTAGCTGAGTTTACGCCCCTGCCGCTCGGCGCGCTGGCGCACCGCCGCCAGCTTTTCCGCCACCTGAGCCAGCGGCTCGCCCCAGGTCAGGTAGGTGTCGATCTGCCCGGCGGCGATGTCGATCGCTTCCGGCGAGGAGCCGCCGAAATAGAGCGGCGGGCCGTTTTCCTGCACCGGCGGGAACAGCAACTCGGCGCCTTCGACGCGAATATGCTTACCGCTGAAATCCACCTTCTCCCCTTGCAGCAGCCGTTGATACACCGTGAGAAATTCCTGTGTCACCTCGTAGCGTTCGGCATGGCTGAGGAAGATGCCATCCCCTTTGTTTTCCACCGGATCGCCGCCGGTCACCACGTTGATCAGCAGGCGCCCGTCCGACAACCGGTCCAGCGTCGCGGCCATGCGCGCCGCCAGGCTCGGCGGCTGCAGGCCGGGGCGCACCGCCACCAGATAGCGCAACCGACGGGTGATCGGTGCCAGCGCCGCCGCCACCAGCCAGGAATCCTCGCAGCTTTTACCGGTTGGGATCAGCACGCCGTAATAGCCAAGGTTATCGGCGGCCAGCGCCACTTGCTGCAAGTAAGGCAGGTCTACCGGGCGCCCGCCCTGCGCCGTGCCCAGATAGCGGCCATCACCGTGGGTCGGCAGAAACCAGAAAACGTTGATGCGTTCTTTCGCTGACTCAGTCATTTATGCTTTTCCTATATAACTATTCTCAATATTTATCGATAGAAAAATCTTGCTTGGTTATAAAACGAAAAGCAGGATGCATGCCACAGTGGCGGATTTTAAAAAGCAATGCATATCAATGTGTTGAAAAGACATCACCGCCCAAGCGCTGCTGCATTGGCAGCAGGCGGCGGCGAAAAGCTGTTGCCAATGCAGCACCGTGCGCCTTTGGCCCTCTCGCGGCCGCTCATGGGCTGGGATAAGATTTTTTTCCCCCCTTCGCCGTCAGCCAGGAGACGCCCATGTACGATCCCCAACCGTTCGCCGCCGACAAACCGGTGCTGATCGATCCGGCGTCGCTCGCTCTGCAAAGCGTGCTCGATCGGCTGGCCCCCACCGATGCCACCGTACTGATCGTCGGCGAAACCGGCACCGGCAAAGAGGTGGTGGCGCGCTATCTGCACCACCACAGCGTGCGCCGCCATCGCCCTTTTTTGGCGGTCAACTGCGGCGCGCTGACGGAAAGCCTGGCGGAAGCCGAATTGTTCGGCCATGAGAAAGGCGCCTTCACCGGCGCCGTCGGCACCCATCAGGGCTGGTTCGAAGCGGCGGAAGGCGGCACCCTGCTGCTGGACGAGATCGGCGAACTCAACCTGTCGCTGCAGGTCAAGCTGCTGCGCGTGTTGCAGGAACGAGAAATCACCCGCGTCGGTTCGCGCAAACCGCTGAAGATCGATGTGCGGGTCATCGCCGCCACCCACGTCGATCTGGCCGGCGCAATCCGCCAACGACGCTTCCGCGAAGATCTCTATTACCGGCTGAACGTCGCGGCGGTGACCTTACCCCCGTTGCGCCAGCGGCCGGAGGACATTCCGGCGCTGACCAGACACTTTCTTGCGCTGTACGCCCGCCGGCTGGGACGGCCGCCGCTGCAGTTGACGGTGGAGGCGCAGCAGGCGCTGCTGGACTACCCCTGGCCCGGCAACGTGCGCGAGCTGGAGAACACGCTGCATAATGCGGTCTTGCTGAGCCAGGAGGGGCCGATCGCCCCGCAGCAACTGCGGCTCACGCAACGCCTGACGGATCACGGCGGCGGCGGTGACGACGCCATCGATCGCTTCGTGCAGCAGCAGTTGCAAGGCGACGGTACCCAGCTCTACCAACGGGTGCTGGATGCGCTGGTGCGCAACGCCTTCGAACGCAGCGGCGGCAACCAGCTGCAGGCGGCGGCCTTGCTCGGCGTCAGCCGCAATACCCTGCGCACCCATTTGGCGCATCTTGGTCTGATCAAACCGCGCCGCCGCAGCGTCGGCGCGCCCGCGCATTCGCCGGCCATCAGCGCAGCGCCGCTGCCCGAACGCGAACTGCGCATCGGCTATCAAAAATTTGGCAACCTCGGCGTGCTCAAGGCGCGGCAAAGCCTGGAACAGCACTTCGCCGCACAGCGCATCAGCGTACTGTGGAGCGAGTTTCCCGCCGGGCCGCAGCTGCTGCACGCGCTCGACGGCGATGAAATAGACTTCGGCACCACCGGCGAAGTGCCGCCGATCTTCGCGCAGGCGCAGGGCAACGCGCTGGTGTATGTCGGGTTTGAGCCGCCGGCGCCGCAAAGCGTGGCGATGGTGGTGCCGCAAGACAGCCCGATACGCAGCGCCGCCGATCTGCGCGGCAAACGCATCGCGCTCAACAAAGGCTCCAACGTGCACTATTTATTGCTGCAGATGTTGGACGAACAGGGACTGACGTTGAACGATGTGCGCATCGTCTATGCGCCGCCGAAGTATCCGCTGTCGGCGACCGACCTGCAGGCGGTGGACGCCTGGATGATGTGGGATCCGCTGCTCAGCGACGCGCAGCGCAGCGGGGAACTGCGCGTGATCGCCGACGGCACCCAACGGGTGCTCAATCAGCAATTCTATCTGGCGCGCCGCGAGTTCGCCGAGCGCTCGGGCGATCTGTTGCAGCCGCTGATGCAAGCATTGCAGCACACCGGCCGCTACATTGCCGCGCAGCCGAGAGAAGCCGCTCGTCACCTTTCCGACGAACTGGGGCTGGCGAGCGCCTCGCTGGAACTCGCGCTGTCGCGCCGCAGCCACGAGATCCGCGCCATGGATTTGCAGGTGATCCGCCAGCAGCAAAGCATCGCCGACCGCTTCTACGCCCTGGGGCTGTTGCCCAAAGCGATCGCCGTGCGCGAGGCGGTTTGGCCGCTGGGATCTTAGCCTGGCTTCGGAGGGCGCAGCATCGGCCGCCCTTTCTCCTCTGCGCACAAACTCATATCGCCGTCGGAGCCGGGCGGTAATGCCAATGCCGCAAAGACATTTTTAGGTAAAATATACCGCCGATGTCAGTGCTAGGATTAATTCGCTATCATTTTATGTGCACTTTCAATTAACGTTACCCTGTTATTTTCGCATTCGCCGGTCGTCACGACCGGCTTTTTTATTTCCCCGCTTCCCTGCCAAAAATATCGTTTTTTGGTAAAAAAAAGCGCGCCAGGTAGGATTACATAGCAACTGCATGGCCTTATTTCCCGTGTAGGGCCGTGCATCTCAGAGAGATTGTCGATGTTTCATTGGCCGGCGTTAATCGCCGGCTTTTTTTATCTTCATTTCATGACGCCTGCGCGTCGCAGGCCTCACGTCTTATTGCCAAAGAGGATGCGCGCATGCCGAGTCCATTGTTCCGTGAGATAACACTTTTCGGTAAAGACAAAACCTCAACGCGCGCTATTATTTAATTGTAGTGTTGTCATACCTATTGAATACCCCATGCTTACCGACCCTCGCGGTCGGTTTTTTTTCTTCTTCACCAACCGTTCCGTTGGCGGCAACAGGCTTATGGGGCGTTGACGGGAGGGCGCCATCAAAATATCGATGGCATAACCCAAGCTTTCCGTTGTGATCAGGCAACCTGCTGCCGCGCGCGATAAAAAGAGCTCATTTTATCGGGATGAAATACCACATGCTGACATTTTCCTTTTCACCGGGGCAGTGATCGTGAATTTTAAAGATTACGCTTTGCGTGATGAAGATATCCAGGGAAGCCAACACCCCCTCATAGAGCGATAGGATGAACTCGTTTTCGCTCATCTTTTTTTCATTGCGTCTGATCGCAATGTACTTTGCCGATGCGTTGTACAGGCTACAGGTTATTGGATTCTTTACGTTTACCTTCATCTGCCCCCGGCTGATTACCGGCGAAAGCAGTTGCACGATCCTTTTATTCTCGTAATACTCATGCAAATTCAAGTACACGATGCTGCTGGGGAAAGGCTCTTTATCGAAGCCAATAATCGGTTGATAATTGAGAAAAGGCCAATCGCGCAGGGTTCTGAATGTTCTCGGCGGGCAACCGAATTGATTTGAAAACGCACGGCTAAATGATTGCTGAGAACTAAACCCGGAGAGCAACGCGATTTCATAGATCTTCATATCGGTACATTTCAGCAATAACGTCGCGCGGCTTAGTCTGCGCTTTCTGATATAGGTCCCTATCTTCATCCCTTCATACAAATAGAACATCCGCTGTAAATGCCCGATGGAATACCCTGACTTAATGGATAGCGCCCTTATTGATACATGGCTTTGTGTATCAATGGCTTTTTCAATGATAGCGATTATCTCATCTAAAATATTGCGTCTGAACTTGTTAGAACAATCCATAGTAAAGCCTGTCATCTTGCTATTTTTATTATTGAATGCATCTCTCTTCTTGCGGAACCAAAAGCTGTCCGGCTTGCTTTCTTTCGAAGAATGGCATTCCCATATCCGTTCAAATATATCCACGCATCACGTTGCACAAAAATCATTTCCAGGGCGAAAGATGCCGATTCACCTCTCGCACAAGATGAGATTCACAAAGAAGTCGTGTGGAAAAACGCTGATAAACCACGGACGCCAAGACAGAACAACGCTCAGCGTTTATTCTGCCTCAAAAAACGCAGGCCACAGCCAGAAGATAAATAGCAAACGCTATTTCTCGTGAAAATACCCCCCTCATACTCCTCCCTGAATGTCATTATCCTTGATACCCCCTTGGATTAACCATTATTTAATTGCGCAATCCCCTGCCTGGCCTATTTGCCGCTTAACCACCCACTCTTAAACATAGAATAGTTAATTATTTCGATTCGAAAAGATGTTACTGTCAATAAATTGACAGCCATATAGAGTTTTTATCTATCAATGAGCAAAAAATGTGCTCCAACCGCCTTGATTCATTCATACAAACTCATAAAAATCAATAAATTAATACACTTAAAATGTATCCCTGCACTTTCTCCTTCTTCGCCATACGCTGCTATTTGGTAAATGACACTTTTAAGTACATTTTTTTTAATTTACCGCGTTAATATTGCAAGCGTTCTATACTCAGGATATTTCCTAAAAGAACGGATAAATTGGGGGCTTATCGCTGAATACCGATAACGCGTTATTTTACCCAACGCAACCATTAGGCAGATAACTAAAAGGGAGCTCCTGCATGTTTATAACCAAAGTCATTGAGGAGCTGCTCGCCTGGGTGGAAGAAAGTGGGTTCAATGAGAAGCTCACCGTTGAGATGCTGTCAGAAAAAAGCGGATATTCACGCGGGCATATCCAAAAAGCGTTTAAAGATGAAACAGGGATGACTTTCGGGAGCTATGTGAGGGGCAGAAAACTCATTCGCGCCGCATTTATGTTGAAAGCGACGAACCTCTCTATTTCCGATATCGTTAAAGCGCTGAACTTTCAGTCATATCAATCCTTTGAACGGGCGTTTCGCAAGCAATTCAGAACCTCGCCGATGCAGTATCGCAAAAGTAAATCGTGGGACGTGTCCTCCGCCATCCCATTGCTGTTTCTCGACGGCATTCCCGAGCATCGCTATGTGCACCTGCCAAAATTTTTCGACGATTCAGGGGATGGCGTTGATGCAGAGATAGATCACTTCCATCCTGCGGTTTCCGCGCTGCGATTGGCGGCAATTGATAACATGAAAAAAACGGATAGCGGCGTGATTAACTTTTTCAATTTTGGCGCGAGCATCAAGAAAGAGAATTACGTCAGCATCTATTTGAAGACCCTCTATATTTCTGAAGAAGACTGTCTTGGCAGCGTGCTTGCCTCTCTGGCCGACGCCCAGGGAAAAAAAAGACATACAACTTTATGCAGAGTTCAGTTATGACGGCGCAAGCGATGAGGCGCAAAAATTCACGCAAAGTATCTACACCAAATCATTCCCGATAAATAAAGTTGGCATGATCGATCGCTTTCTCATTGAAATTATCACCCCCAAAGGCGGCGATAGAATAGAGATGAAGACCTATATCCCCATTGTCTTCCCTATCAAGCACAGAGAGAAAGAGGTAGCGCCAGGGCCAGCGCGGTAACCCTGTCACTATCGGCGTTGCTATTTATTAAAAAGGGTAATGATTTATATTAAACAATAAAGAGTTATGATGAATTTAGGCTCAAAACCACTCATTACCCACTCGCTGCAAAGCGCCAACTTTAAGACTTATCTAATTGGAAAACACGTCAATATCGCCCTGAAGATCGCGCCAAGATGAGTTCTTCTCGCCCCCACAAGGAATCACCGCTTATCCGTTAAGCGTTGACTTCGATATGACTTACGTACCAAAACCTTAAATATCAATGTGTTACCCACATTTGCTTTTTGTGCGGCCGATTGGATAACTTATTGTTTTTATTCTATTTGCGCTAAATACCCCGCCTGAGCGCAACCGGCATTTTTCGCTTTATCCCGCCCGCACGCTTGTAGACATCCCCAGGTAGTGACGATATTTTATTTCTACGAGACTTATTTTTACGGGTGCTATCAATATGCCTTAAACAAGAATAAAGCGCGTCAGGAAAATAGAATTATGAGTATTCAAGTATGGTCTAAAAACCTAAAAAAACACTATCCTAATGTTAATGTTGAAAAAGTCACCGTCGGCGAACGCGGGAAAGGTTATATTGTCTATGTCGATGGGGAAAGAATGGCATTAAATCATTTTTTTCGCCGTTTCTATCGACACCGGCTTGATAAAGAATGACGTTTCATCCTGAACTCAACGCAGGGTAAACCTCTACGCAACCTCGTGATTAAAAGCAATTTCGCATTCATCATCACTCTAAATAATTAGTCCAGAGAGGCTCTTTCATTCAATGCGCTTATCACTGCAATAAAATATCGGATTGCCCAGCGCACCCAAAACCGTATCTCTGCGAGACGGTTACAACCCGGTATTAAATAAAAATGTTGATGGTTATTTTTATCGCGCGCGTTCTGTCATCGCCCAATAAAAACCCCTTATCTTGGTCTGGCGACTGATCCAAGCCGCAATGGCCACTGTTGAAATGGATATCAAAACGACAACTCAATGCCCCTAAAGCGTTAAAGAATAAAAAGTCTCAAGGCGGGACATGCCTTGCCTTTCGCGCCGGCATTTTCAGGCGTTGGCAGCGATGGGATGGTGATCCAATGTGGATTTAAAAGTCAAAGGAAAACATATGATTAGAACATCGTTTGGTAAGAGAGCCGCAATAATCACGTTCTTTTGCTTGCTGGTTTTTTCTGGCGTCGCGTTAACCGTGGGGGGAATTTGGCTGATCGCCCTCGGCGGATCGTTCTACTATGCCATTACCGGGATAGGCTACATCGCCGCCGCAGTGCTGGTCCTCAAGCGCAGCAAATCGGCTTGTTACTTAACCGGCCTGCTGTTTTTGATGACGGTGCTGTGGGCGCTTTGGGAGTCGGGGCTTAACTACTGGGCATTGTTCCCTCGTCTGCTGGTGCCCGCCGGCCTCTCTATTATCGCCGCGTTTTTACTTCCCTCGTACCTGCACGGCGCCAAGAGTCGAAAGCAGGCTTACATCGCCGGTTCGGCATTATCCGTGGCCTTTGTCGCTTTCTTTATCGGCGCCTTCTTTCCCCATGGCGAAATTACCCCTGCTGGCGACGTGACGTTTATCGAGAGCAAAAGCGACAATGCGCCTGCCGATTGGAGCGCCTATGGCCGCACGACGGAAGGAACGCGCTACGCGCCGTTCAATCAGGTGAACCGTTTAACCGTCAAAGATCTGAAACTCGCCTGGGTTTATCGCACCGGCGATTTCCGGCCGGGCGTGGACCAAAATACCCCGCTCGCGATTGATGATGTGGTGTATAGCTGCACGCCCAACGGCCTTATCACCGCTATCGATGCCGATACGGGTAAAGCGCGCTGGAAATTTGACTCGCATTCCACCTCCCCCGTTTGGCAACGCTGCCGCGGGCTTGGCTACTACAAAAATGAGGAGGTTGCGCCAGGCGCTCTGTGCGAGAAAACGATCGTTCACACCACGATCGATGCCCGCCTCATTGCGCTGGATGCCAAAACGGGCCAGAAATGCCCCGCCTTCGGTCAAAACGGTGAGGTGAATCTCGGCCAGCATATGGGGGAAGTCAAACCGGGTTATTACTTCCAAACCTCGGCGCCGACCATCGCCAGAGGGAAGATTATCGTCGGCGGCTGGGTTATCGATAACGTAATGAAAGGCGAGCCTTCCGGCGTCATCAGGGCGTTCGACGCCAAAACCGGCGAGTTGGACTGGGCGTGGGACTTAGGCAATCCGGGCATCACCAAGGCGCCGCCGGCCGGAAGCACCTATACGCGCGGCACGCCGAATATGTGGACCACCGCCGCCTATGACGACAAATTAGGCTTGTTGTATGCGCCGCTTGGCAATGCAACGCCCGACTATTACGGCATGAATCGCCCGGAAAATTCGGATGAGTACAACTCTGCCCTGGTCGCCATTGATATTGAAACAGGCCGTGAGCGCTGGAAATTCCAAACCACGCATCACGACATTTGGGATTATGACCTCGCGTCCCAACCCGCGCTGGTAGACGGTTTTGATGAGCAACATCGCCCGGTGCCCGCCCTTTTGCTCGGCACCAAACGCGGGCAGATTTTCTACCTGAACCGGGAGACCGGCAAACCGCTGGCGCAGGTTGAAGAGAAAGCCGTGCCGACGCAAGGCGCCGCAGAGGAAGAGCGCCTCTCGCCAACCCAGCCGTTCTCCGTCGGCATGCCGACCATTGGCGCCGAGCGCCTGACCGAAGAAAAAATGTGGGGCACCACCCTGTTTGACCAGATGGCCTGCCGCATCCTGTTCAAACAGATGAATTACCAGGGCGACATGACCCCGATCGGCACCCGCCCAACGCTCGAGCAGCCCGGCAATTTAGGCGGACTCAACTGGGGGAGCATGTCGATTGATCCTGTAAACCATATGGCTTACATGAACGATGTGCGCATCCCGAATGTGTTTTGGTTAGTGGCGCGCGACAGCTATGAACGCGTCGCGAAGCAGTACCCGCAAAAAGTGATCGATGGCCACGGGCCTTCTCCCATGATCGGCACGCCATACGGCATGATCACGTTGATGTGGATGTCGCCGCTCGAAGTGCCTTGCAACCAACCCCCTTACGGCACGATCACCGCCGTCGATTACAAAAACAAAAAGATCGCCTGGCAGATACCGGCCGGCACCGCCGAAAAAATGGGGCCGCTGGGCATCAGATCGCACCTGCCGATGCCGGTTGGCATGCCCACCTACGCGGGCACCATGACGACCGCCGGCGGCCTGGTCTTCTTCGCCGGCTTCCAGGACTATTATCTGCGCGCCTATAACAGCAGCACCGGCAAAGAAGTCTGGAAATATGCGCTGCCGGTCGGCGCGAGCGCGACGCCGATGAGCTACGTTTCGCCTAAAACCGGCAAGCAATACATCGTTATTGTGGTCGGCGGCGCCGCGCATTCGTCAGAAACCGGCGATTACGTGATGGCGTTTGCGCTGCCTTAACCCTTTGCCCCGTTTGCCTGCGCCATTCCACAGGCAAGCGGGGCGAAGACCGGCCTTGCTCAACTGCGCTTTCTTTATCGACAGCGGCCGCCGTGGCCGCTGTTCAGCCTTGGCCGACGAGCCCGCCTGAGGGGCGGCATGCAGAAAACCGTTTGATAACGGCGAGAAAAATTAAATCCACAAAAGGTTCACGATGGAAACATTCTTCACCATATTGATCTTATTGCTCACCGTCTCGTTGTCCGGCGTCGTGACGCGCATATTGCCCTTCCAAATCCCGCTTCCGCTGATGCAAATCATCGTTGGCGCCGTGTTGGCCTGGCCGCAGTTTGGGTTGCATATCGACTTCAATCCCGAGCTTTTCTTGATGCTGTTTATTCCCCCGCTGCTGTTCGCCGACGGTTGGAAAACGCCGGCGCAAGAGTTCATCCATTACGGCAGAGAAATCCTTTGTCTGGCCCTGGTGCTGGTGATCATCACGGTCGTCGGGGTGGGTTATCTGATTCACTTCCTGCTCCCGTCAATCCCCCTCGCCGCCGCGTTTGCCCTGGCCGCCGTTCTGTCGCCAACGGACGCCGTGGCGCTGTCCGGCATCGTCGGTAAAGGACGCATGCCCAAACCCGTGATGAGCGTAATTGAAGGGGAGGCGCTGATGAACGACGCCTCCGGGTTGGTTTCCCTCAACTTCTCCATCGCTGTCGCGCTCGGCGCGATGGCGTTTACCCTGGAGAGCGCCTTTCTGACCTTTCTTCAGGTATCGATTGGCGGGGTGCTGTGCGGCATCATTATTGTCTTTCTCTATAATCAAATGGTTAAGTTCATCCATAAATGGATGTATAACGATTCCGCCACCCAGATTATTTTCTCGCTGTTACTGCCCTTTTCCTGCTATCTGATTGCGGAAAGAATTGGCGTATCCGGCATCCTGGCCGCCGTTAGCGCCGGCATGATGATTGGCCAATCCAAAGTGAATCGCAGCATGCCGCTGGTGCGTTTACGCACCAATAATATTTGGGAAATGCTCGAGTTCGTGTTTAACGGCATGGTGTTTATTCTGCTTGGGCTACAGCTGCCGGGCATCTTGAACTTCACCGTGGCGCAAACCGGTATCGATCATTCCATCAGCCTGGAGACGCTGCTGGCTTACGTGGTGATCATCTATTTTAGTTTGATCGCCGTGCGTTTGATTTGGCTGTGGCTGATGAAGGTCGGCAGCGCGACCCTGATGCGCAAAGATCCGCTGTTATTTTCGAAATTCAGCACGCGCGATCTGTTCGTCGCCGCCTTTGCCGGGGTGCGAGGGGCGGTGACCCTGGCGGGCGTGCTGTCAATTCCGCTGTTTCTATTGGATGGCTCGCCATTCCCGGGGCGGTATCAGCTGGTGTTTATCGCCTCGGGAGTCATCTTGCTCTCGATCGTCGTCGGCATCGTCACGCTGCCCTTCCTGTTGCGCGGCAATCTGCCGCCGGAAGAAGATCAGGAAGAGGCTTTCTCCGTTTCAGAAGCCTTGGCGAGCGCGGCGACCAAGGCCGTCAACGAAACCAAGGAAAAGCTGCTCGTCGCCCCGCCGGACGACGCCACGCCGGAACTGATTGAAGAAACGACGCGGCGGATGCTGGACGTGCTGCAACGTAAAATTCTGACCAAAGAAGACGTTAAGAATATCGTGGCGCTGAAGCGGCTGGAAAAGCAGCTGTACTTAGCCTCGTTGCACGCGGAAAGAGAAGAGCTGTACCGGCTGCGCCGCATGAAGAAAATCAGCCATGAGAAACAGAGAAAGCTGCTGCATCGCATTGATATTACTGAGGTGCTGATCGCTGAAGACAGCGTTTAAACGAGGAGATGAAGGCGGTTCGCCCCCCGCCTTCGGCGCGCGGTTGCCGGCCCAACGCCGCAATCGCGCGCCGCAATCGAACGGGAGCTCACGCCACGCCCGCCGTTCGGCTATCTGTGGTACCACGCCTTGAAATACTTCAAAAAGCTGTAGGACACCGCGTAAACGCCGGTCACGGCCCCGACCCGGCCCGCTTTCCAGGCGCCGCTGAAAATGTACCACTTGAAAAATGCGCCGATGGCGCTAATCACCCCTCGGAGAATCGATGGCCTTATCGCCTTGTATTTCACCACGCGCGCCGTATAGCTGTTCAGCTTGGCAAACACTTCCTCGATTGAGAAAAAAGTGTCGTGTTTAACGTGCCCGGCCAGTATCAAGGTGGATGCGCCCCCTTCCGCCGCATCATCTACCGGCGCATCATTGAACTTCACCACCTGGCGATGAAAAAAGCGAATGGGGAAATCTGGTGACGAGACGGGATAAAGCGTTCTGACCGCCTGTCCCAACACAAACCAATCGCGACGAATGCGATAGGCGTTATTTTTGTCGGGGCCTGGGGTGCGCTTGAAAAGCAGCATCGCGTCGACCGCTTCATCATCCATGATCTCATCGCTGTCCAGGCACAAAACCCAGTCATATCGCGCGCGGGATATGGCGTAATTCATTTGCCGGCCATGGGTTTCAAACGGGTGATAAAGAGGCTTGATATTGAAGTCGTCGCAAATGGCCAACGTGCCGTCAGTACTGCCCGAATCCACCACGATGATTTCATCGGCGAACGCCGCCACAGGTTGCAACACGTCACGCAGCAGGCGCGATGAATTAAACGTCAATAAACACACGGAAATCCGGTTACAAAAATCCATTTTACAATCCACGACACTGAGAAAATGCAGTCCATGCCAAAAACGGCGGGCGCGCCGTGCAAAAACGCACACCCAAAGCGCTTCTCCTGCCCCGAGCGCCTCTTCAATTAAGTATTTAGAATATTGGCTGCCCTGTCATGCCCTGGATGATGGCATCTGACTATTTCATCAATTTCAATAAAATCAATGAGTAAAATGAATTAAGCTCGGGCGTTCACCGCACCGGCTCACGCGCTGGCGGGCGCCGAGCGCGAGAGCTGCGCTTGGCGGCGCTTTGGTTTTGTTATAACGTATCAAAAAAAGCAAAGGGAAGACGACGATGAAAATCCAGCTGTCGCTGCTGTTTCTCAGCCTGTTGGCCGGCAAGGCTGCGGCGTTTCAGTCAAAAGTGCCCGAGCCGCGCACCGAACAGGCGCGTGCGGCGGAACAGAACATCGAAAATCTGTTTTACGGCTTTCACGCTATGGACGCCCAGCCGGTGAATATCGGCCGCTGTGAGGCGGTGCCGGTGGCGGGATGCCAGTGCGCCTTCTGCACCCAGCTGCGGCAGGCCGGGCGCTGACGCTTTTATTCCAGCGCATACTGCACGATCAGCTGCCCTTTCTTCATCTTTACGCCGGTAATCGCGATCGCGCCCACCTCGCCCAACGTGGCGACATGCGTGCCGCCGCAGCCGTAGGCGGGCAGATCGCCGAAACCGATCTGGCGCATCCCGTCCACCGCCTGTTGGCGACGCGGCAAATCGGCGGCGATCAGGCGCGCCAGCTCCGCGTGTAAAAACGCCGCCTCCAGCGTCTGTACGTCCGGCCCCGGCGTGAACGTGATGCGCCCTTCTCCCGGCCAATGATGCGCTTTCATCGGCCGCCAACCGCGGGTTTCCCCCAGCCAGCCGATCAGATGGCCGCCGGAGTGCCAGCGGGCGTGCAGCCGGCGTTGCGCTTCGTCGACCTGCATATTGACCGGCCCGATCGGCAGCGGCGCCGCGGTATAGTGCAACACCCTATCCCCCTGCTGCTGCACCCGCAACACGGCGACGCCGTTCAACGCTCCCACGTCGGCCGGCTGCCCGCCGCCCTGCGGGTGAAACAGCGTGGCGTCCAGTTCCACGGCGTAAGCGCCCGCCTCGGCCGGCTCACAGCTCAATACCTGCGCCTGGCCCTGTAAATCGTCGCTGTAGTAATAACGTCGCTCGGTCATCATTTTTCTCCTCGGTTCGAAGAGCCATTATATTCATGTCATAATCGGAGCATAATCCGTCGCCATCACAATGGACCTTTGCGTCATGAGCACAAATCTTTCTTACGCGCTGTTGGCCGAAATGGCCGTTTTCGTCCAGGTCGTGGAGAGCGGCAGCTTTTCCGCCGCCGCCCGCAAACTGGGCGCTTCACCTTCCGCCGTCAGCCGCAGCGTGGCGAAGCTCGAACAGGCGCTGGCGCTGCAGCTGCTGCATCGCACCACCCGTAAACTGCGGCTGAGCGAAAGCGGCGAAGAGGCGTTTGCGCACTGCCGCACCCTGCTGGCGGCGGCCGACGCGGTGATGGCGATCGGCGGGCGCGGCGCCGCAGAGCCCGAAGGGCTGGTCAGCGTCAGCGTGCCCAAGGCGGTAGGCCGTTTCGTGCTGCATCCGCACATGCCGGAGTTCCTGCGACGTTATCCGAAGGTGGACGTGAGGCTGCGGCTGGAAGATCGTTATATGGATCTGATCGACGACCGCGTCGATCTGGCGCTACGCATTACCGATCGCCCGTCGCCGGGCTTGATCGGCCGTCAGCTGATGCGAATAGACCACCTGCTGTGCGCCACGCCGCACTATCTGGCGCAGCACGGCGCGCCGCAGCACCCGCACGATCTGGCGGCGCACAGCTGCATCTATCTGGGAGAAACGCCGAGCGACGCGCAATGGAAGTTCCGCCGCAGCGGCAAAACGGTGACGGTCAACGTGCGCGGCCGCTACGCCGCCAACCACACCGGCGTGCGGCTGGACGCGGTGAAACGGCATATCGGCATCGGCAGCCTGCCGTACTTTACCGCCCGCCAGGCGCTCGACGAGGGCGAGATCGTGCAGGTACTGCCGGAATGGGATTTCCTCAGCAGCTATCACGGCGGCCTGTGGTTGCTTTACGCGCCCAACCAGTATCTGCCGCCCAAACTGCGGGTGTTTATCGACTATCTCGTCGCCTGCCTGGCGCAGGAGCCGCAGCTAAAGCGCCTTGCGTAGCGTGATGTTGATGCGGTGCGGCCCCACCAGCGAGTGGTAGCCTTCCTTGACCGGCAGGATGCCGTGGAAACAGAGCCGCGACGGGCCGCCCCACACCACCACGTCGCCGTGCGCCAATGGGATGCGCCGCGCCCGGTCGCTGCGTTGCAGCCCGCCGAACTGAAACACTGCCGGCAACCCGAGCGACACCGAGACGATCGGCGCGCCGAAGTCGTGCTCGTCTTTATCCTGATGCAGCGACAGCTTGCTGCCCGGATCGTAACGGTTCATCAAACAGGAATCCGGCACGAAGGGGCCAAAGCCCGCCTGCTGCGCGGCTTCGTCCGCCAACGCCATCAGAATAGGCGGGAGCGGCGGCCAGCGTTTGCCGCTGCGCGCGTCGCGTTCCGAGTAACGGTAGCCGCGGCTGTCGCTGGTCCAGCCGTTGCCGCACCAGCTCATCGCCACCGACATCACGTGCCCGCCGGGGGTGGTCAAATGCTGCCACGGCACCTGCGCCACCACGCCCTGCACCGCCGCCAGCAGTGCCGGCCCGTGATCGCGCACAAAGCCGTGCATCACCACCGCGCCGGGGGCGATCTCTTCACGCCACGGCGGCGGCAGCGCGTCTTCAAAAAGATCGATTGTCATCGCCAAAACCTGTATGAATACACAGTATCCATTGTAACCCGCCGCCGCCGATTGTCCAGCGCCCGGCTGCGCCATTGTCGTTGGCGGCAAATTTCTCTACAGTAGCCGCCATAAAATCAATCACTCACCAGGAATGCGTGTGATTAAGGGCATCACTCTTTCGGTCGTCGCCTCCATCTTGTTCGGCGCGATGTATTACTTCACCTCTACCCTCACCCCGCTGAACGGCGAACAGGTCTACGGCTGGCGCACGCTGCTGACGCTGCCGTTCCTGACGCTGTTCATGGCGCTGTCCGGCGATTGGCGCAAGGTGAGCGACACGCTGGTCGGGATAGGCCAACGGCCGCCGCGTCTGCTGGGCCTGCTGCTCACCTCGGCGCTGCTGGGGGTGCAGCTGTGGCTGTTCCTGTGGGCGCCGCTGCACGGCAAGGCGCTCGACGTGTCGCTCGGCTATTTTCTGCTGCCGCTGACCATGGTGCTGGCGGGCCGTTTGATCTACCGCGATCGGCTGTCGCTGCTGCAAAAACTGGCGGTGGCGTGCGCCGTGGCGGGGGTGGGCAATGAACTGTATCAGGCGGGCGGCGTATCGTGGCCGACGCTGGTGGTGGCGCTGGGGTATCCGCTCTACTTTATTTTGCGGCGGCGTTTCGGCACCGACAATCTCGGCGGCCTGTGGTGCGAGCTGACGCTGATGCTGCCGGCGGCGGCCTGGTTCGCCTTCGGCGACGGCGGCGCGGCGGCGCTGCAGATCAATGCCGAGCTGTATTGGCGCATTCCGCTGCTCGGCGTCATCAGCGCCGTGGCGCTGGTGTGTTACATCCTCGCCAGCCGCATGCTGCCGTTCAGCCTGTTCGGCCTGCTGAGCTATGTGGAACCGGTGCTGCTGGTGCTTGTCGCGCTGCTGCTCGGCGAGAGCATCAGCCAAAGCGAATGGCCAACCTATCTGGCGATCTGGCTGGCGGTGCTGCTGCTGGCGGCGGAGGGCGCGCGGCACCTGCTGCGCCGCCAGCGGGTCTGACTCAGGCGGCCAGCGTGGCGCCGCCGTCGATCACGATGTCCTGCATGGTGATGTGGCTGGCCAAATCCGAGGCCAGAAACAGCACCGCGTTGGCGATTTCGTCCGGACGCGCGATTTTACCCAGCGGGATCCCCAGCTTGAACATCTCGGGGAAGCCGGCGATGGTGCGTTGATGCGCATCGTCGGTCTGCCACATGCCGCGCTGCATCGGCGTGTCGGTCGAGCCCGGCGACACCAGATTGCACCGCACGCCGAACGGCGCCATCTCCAACCCCACGCAGTGGTTCAGGCTGGTCAGCGCCGCCTTGGAGGCGCAGTAGGCCGCCATCTGCGCGCGCGGCACGTGCGCGGCGTTGGAGCCGATGCTGACGATCGCCCCGCTGCGCTGCGCCTTGAAGTGCGGCAGCACGGCGCGGAACAGGTAAAACGCCCCCGAGGCGTTGACGTTGATGCACTGGTGCCAATCATCCACGCTCAGATCTTCGGTATTGCCCATGCGCAGAATACCGGCGGCGTTGACCAACACGTCCAGTCGCGGGTTCTCCGCCAGCTGTTGGCGGCACACCGCCTCCACCAGCTCCGGCCGGCTGATGTCCAACGTCACGCAGGGGTAAGGCAGATCCGGATTGGCGAATTCTCGGTCAAACCCCACCACCTCGGCGCCCTGGGTTAAAAAGTGGCGGGCGATCTGCTCGCCGATGCCGCGCGCCGCGCCGGTCACCCACACGCGTTTGCCGGTGAAATCCATCTGAATACTCATGCGCGCACCGCCATCCGGGCGCACCGCCGGGTCATGTTGTTGTTCATCGTTGTCTCCTGCGAAAGGCTATGACGCGGCGCGGACTGCGCCGCAAAGAGGCCTACAGCGCGCCGCTGTTCAGGCCGAAAGCGTTGAGCATGGTGCCCAGTTTGGCGGTGGTTTCCATCCACTCGGACTGCGGCGTCGAGGCGGCGACGATGCCCGCGCCGGCGAACAGCCGCACCCGGTTGCCGCGCAGCAGCCCGCTGCGGATGACGATCGCCCACTCGCCGTCGCCGTTGGCGTCGCACCAGCCGACGATGCCGCTGAACAAGCCGCGATCGTGCGGTTCCAGAGCGGCGATCAGCTGGCGGGCGCTTTCGGTCGGGAAGCCGCACAGCGCCGGCGTCGGATGCAGCAGGCAGGCCAGCTGCATCACGTTGAGAGCCGGGTTCAGCAACTCGCCGCGAATGCGGGTGGACAGGTGCCACATGGTGCCGGTGCTGAGCAGCGACGGGCCGCTGGGCACGCTCAGGGTGGCGCACAGCGGCGTCAGATGCCGACGAATATCGTCGATCACCAGCTTGTGTTCGTATTTGTCTTTGGTCGAGCGCATCAGGCGCTCGCTGCCGAGGCGATCCTGCTGCGGATCGTCCTGTCGGCGCGCCGAGCCCGCCAGCGGATTGGTGTGGATCTCGCCGCCCTGCTTGCGGATCAGCAGTTCAGGGCTGGCGCCGATCAACACGCTGCCATCGGCCAGCGGCAGGGAGAAGTGGTAACCGGTCGGGTTCTGCACCATCAGGTTATTGAGGATCCGGTGGCCGGCCACCGGCTGCTCCAGCTCGATATCGAGGATGCGCGACAGCACCGCCTTGTCCAGCTTGCCTTGTTTAAAGCGGCTGACCGCTTCCGCGACCGCGTGTTTGAATCGCGGTTCGTCTGGAATACTGGTGCAGGCGACCAGGCGATGCGGCTGTTGCAGCATCGGGCGCGCGGCGCGGATAAAGCTGTCGTTGGCGACGAATCGGCTTTCTTCAGGGATATACAGGCAGGAAGGCCGGCGCGTGTCGAACGGAATGGCGCCCACCACCACCGGGGCCGCCTGGCCGGCGGCTTTGGCGCGCGCCAGCGCCTGGCGAATATGCTGCGCCAGCGCGCTGCCTTCCTGCTCGCCGCCGAACGCCGGCGTCTCGATACGCTCAAACACGCCGTGGGCGGAGAGGGAACGGAATTCAGACCGGTACAAAAAGGTCGATTGTTCGGCGTACTCAAACCCGGAGAAGGTTTGGTTTTCTGTCGTCAGTGTCGCCACAAGACCACTCCTTTGTTGCGCCTCACCAATGATAATGTTTATGCGAATAATTATCATTAGCTGTAAAGGGTGGGTAAATTACACCGGATCCCCACCGTCGGTCAATCTCCGATGAATGAATCTTTCCGCACGCCGCGGCAAATTCGCGTTACGCCACAACAAGAAATAACACACTGTTATTATTGTGTTTTAGCAAAAAATAAAAGTCGTGACATCGTCACCTTCACGCCAAAACCGCCCGGCGAAACGCCGTCCGGCGCAGCAATGCGGCGTCAACGTGGTGAGCAGCGCCAATTCGAACGTCTGCCGCTGCGCATCCACCGCCACCATCCGCGCATCAAGAAAATCGAAATATCGGCGCACCTGCGGGTACAGCGCTTTGAACAGGCTCTCTTTGGCGGAAAACGTCAGCGTCAGCAGCTCGTTGAACGGCAGCGTTTCGCCCAGCAACGTCTCGCGCTCCACCGGTGAAACGATCGCGCTCCACAGCTCCTCCGCTCGCGCCACGGACAGCAGCGTCTCCACATCCAGCCCAACGCCGCCCAGCCCGCTCTCTCGGTGTACGGCGCACAGCGCGGTATGCGAATTATGGCTCAGCGCCCCGGCGATGCCCGGCGGCCACTGCGGCGCGCGATCTTCGCCGCGCGCCAGGGTGAAATCGGCGAAACCGAGCGGCGCCAGCAGCTGTCGCGCCAGCACACGCCCGGCCAGATACTCCGCACGGCGTTTCGGCACCGCGCGCGCCAGGTGGTCCGGCAGCGTAAAGCCCGCCTCGGGAAAACTGTCGTCGCGATACTCCGCCAGCGCAAACTGGCAGCGCGCCACCTGGCCCGGATAGCCGTCCGGCGTGAAAAATTCGATATTGCGGATAAAAGTGGGCAACGGCGGTATCCATGATAAGCAGGCTGGCTGATGATGTTAGCCCCCGAAACGGCCTGCAACAATGACCCTGGGCAAAATAAATTGGCGTTAAGTCCCGCGCGGAGGCGCGTTGGGCGAAGTGGGAAAAGGCCTCTCCCCCGCATTCGGGAGAGAGGCCGGGCATTACAAGATGCCTTTCATGGTCTTCTCGAAATCGCTCCAGGCGCAGAAGCCGTCTTTATCGATCGGGCAGCCTTTCAGCGCCAGCGTCACGCGCTGCGGCGGGGTTTGCAGCGTCAGCGGCGTCGCCTTGCGCAACTGCTCGGTGGACTGATAGACGTACTCGATCTTCAGCAATTCACGGTCGTTCTGCGCGTCGCGCCAGCGCTGGAACACCAGTTTGCCGCCGATCGGCGTTTTCTCGTACTGCTGCGGCAGCTGATACGGCTGGAACTGCATGGCCGACAGCAGCGAGGCGATATTGGAGTCGTGGCCCACCAGCACCGTCAGCTTCGGCGCGTCCGGTTTGCGCTCGCCCAGCAGCGCGTTGTTGATGTAGGTCAGCAGCGGCTTGGCGACGTTCTGCGCCACCACCGGCGAGGTGAACAGCGAATCCTGATAGCCGTCTTTCAACTGCGCCAGCTGCTGCCACTGGTGCGGCGTGGCGATTTTGCCCCAGGCCACCTCTTTCATCGGGAAACCTTCGTAGTACTGCAGCATAAAGGCGTCCACCAGCGAGTTGCCCACCCGCAGCGGGCCGGAGACGCCCGGCTCTTTGCCCGGCACCGCGCTCATCACGCTGGCTTCTTTGGTCAGGTCGCAGTGTTTGTCGGTCTTGCAGGCGGCGGAATCCTTGTAGTCGATGATCTTCGCCAACTGCTGATAAGAGGCGTCCAGCTTCAGCGATCCCAGCGCGGCGTTCATCGCCGCCAGCGCCTGCTGGTTGAAGGCTTCGCTGGTGTCGGTGATGATCGGGTTGAAGGTCGGATCCATCTCGCCCATCTTGTCCTGATGGTGCACGCTGACGTCGCAGCCGGGGAACGCGCCATTGCTGAAGAACTGCGCGGTGGCCACCGTGCGCTGCAGGCTGTTGGCGTAGACGTACACGCTGCCGGCGGTCGGGCAGCCCTCTTGCGGCAACAGGCCGGTCTGCTTCAGCCAGGCGTTGAAATAGTGCCCCATATACACTTCCAGCACCCCGCCCTTGGTGGTCAGCTGGCCGCCCGGCGTTTCCCAGGCCGGCCAGGCCTTCGGCGTGGACTGCGCCAGCACGCTGCCGTTGTTGGCCAGCGGCGCGCGCAGGTTATGGCGGCTCATCACCAGCACCTGTTCCAGTTGATAACCACCGGCGTCCGCCAGCGCGTTCCCGGTGAATAACAAAGGCAGGCACAGCAATAACGTTTTTTTTCTCATCCGCAGAGGCTCCCGGAAAATGATTATTTTTAAGGTGTTAGCGTTTGCCTGCGTATGATGGCGGGGTTAGTGTGACAAGTGTGTGACAGGGTTCACGGGAAAAGATCGTACCAGCGGCCACCGGGCGGCGGCCGCTGTGCGTCAACTCAGTACCACAGGCTCATGATTGGCCAGCCGATCAGCAGCAGCGCGGCGATGTACACCACGCCGAGAATGCCGCCCAGGCGCCAGTAGTCTTTCGACTTCACATAGCCGCAGCCGTAGATGATCACCCCTGGCCCGGTGGCGTACGGCGTCAGCACGCCCATGATGCCGATCGACAGCACCAGCAGCATCGACAGCTGCTCCATCGGCACGCCCGGCAACCCTTTGCCGACCGCCAGGATCACCGGCAGCATGGTGGCGGTGTGCGCCGACAGGCTGGCAAACAGGTAGTGGGCGAAGTAGAACACCAGCACCAGCGCCACTACCGTCATGTTCGGCGAGAAGCCGTCCAGGTGGGTGCTCATGGTCTGGGCGAACCAGTCGATAAAGCCGGAGCGCGTCAGGCCGTTGGCCATCACCACCAGCGTCGCCAGGTTAACCAGCGTATTCCAGGCGCTGGAGTATTTGGTAATGTCTTTCCACGACACCACGTGCAGCGCCAGCATCAGCGACACCGCCAACAGGCACACCGCGGTGGCGTCCAGCACCTTGCCGCCGAACACCCACAGGCACAGGCTGAGCAGCACCAGGCCGATCAGGGTGTACTCCTTGCGCGTCAGCTTACCCATTTCCCCCAGCGCGGTATTCGCCCAGGCGGCCACTTCGCTGCTGTGGGTCACGCCCGGTTTGTAGAGGTAGTAGGAGATCAACGGCGCGATGATCAGCAGCAGCAGGCCGACCGGCAGGAACGCCAGGAACCACTGCATCCAGCTGATGTGCACCCCGGCTATCTTGCCGACGAACTCGATGCCCAGCACGTTCGGCGCGGCGCCGGTGACGAACATCGAGGAGCTGATGCTGGTGCCGACCACCATCATCCACATCAGGTAGCCGCCGATGCGGCGCGAAGAGGGATCGTTAGGGAAGGAATCGAACAGCGGCGGCAGGTTTTTCACCACCGGGAACACCGTGCCGCCGGTGCGCGCGGTGTTGGACGGCGTGAACGGCGCCAGCAGGATATCGATGATCACCACCGCATAGCCCAGCGTCAGCGTGCGCTTGCCCATGAATTTCACCAGGAACAGCGCGATGCGCCGCCCCAGCCCGGTGGCCTCGTAGCCCAGCGCGAAGATAAAGGCGCCGAACACCAGCCAAACGGTGGTGCTGGAGAAGCCTGCCAGCCCCCATTTCAGCGCCTCTTTACCGGCCTTGAAGCCCGGCTCCGCCAGTTCCTGCGCGCCGAACAGCACCCAGTTGGCGCTCAGCACGCTGACGGTCACCGCGATAAAGCTGATGGCGGTGGCCGGGATCGGCTCCAGAATCATGCCGACGATCATCGCCACAAAGATGGCGAAATAGTGCCACGCCTGCGGCGGCATGCCGTCGGGCACCGGTATCAATAACAGGATCGCGAGCACCGCCAGCGGCGCTATCGCTTTCCAGATCTTTTCCTGGGTTTGGGACATAGGGACTCTCCTGAAGGCTTGGTTATTATTCTTGGGCACCCAGCTGCGCCAGCAGCCAGGTCACTATCAACAAGTCGGCGCTGCCGCCGGGGCTGAGGTTGCGGGCAATGCAATCGGCATCGAAGCGCCGCAGGCGCGCCAGGCCCGCCTCCCCCGCCGAGCCGCCCTGCGCCAGCAGCCAGGCCGCCCGGCGCCGCAGCCAGCGCAGCCCGCGCAGGCCGCCGCGCGAGGCGACGTTGGTGTCATCGTTGTGGGCCATCAGCCACAGCAGGCTGTCCAGCAGCGCCCGCTGTTCGTCGCCGCCGGCGGCCAGCCGTTGCCGATACAGCGGCAGCGCGCCGTCAATGACCAGCCGGAAACCGGCCTCCGCCTCGCCGCGTGCGCCGCTCAACCCGTGCGCGGCGAACAGCCGCTGGCCGGCGGTCTGCCCGGCGTTGTTGCATCGCAGTTCGCTGTCCACCAGCCCTCGGCACATCGCCGCCACTTCGGCGCATAACGATGCGGCGCTGATGGTCCGGCCCTGCTGCTGCAGGCGGCCGAAGGCGGCGCACAGCAACCCGAGTGAGAACACGCTGCCCTTGTGGGTGTTAATGCCGCCGGTGGCGCGAAACATCTGGTTTTCGCAGGCCAGGCCGAGCGGCCGCAGCCGCGCCAGCTGCCGCTCGGCCGGCAAAGCCGCGTCTTCCCGTCCGCGCTGGATAAAACGCGGCAGCCACACGCCGATGGCGCGGGCGCTGCGGTAGAAATGCCCAAGATCCATGTCGCGATGGGCGCCGGTGTTATGCCGATCCACCAGCCCCGGTTTGGGCGTGAGGTTGACCTCCACCAACAGCGCGCGAAAGGCGGCGCGGGCGAAGTCGCAGGCCGGCTCGGCTCGGCGGGCGGGTGGATTAATCGGCAGAGATCGCATCGTTGAACATCCTTTCCATTTCTTGCAGCAGCTGCTCGCTGCCATGCCGCCGCTGGCGGGCGCAGATCTTGGCCGGTTGGCCGCACAGCAGGCAGCGCCGCGCCGGCAGGCCGATGTCGCGGCGCGACAGGATTCGCCCCTGCGCATCCAGCACGTCGATATCCCACAGCCGGCCGATCGGGCGGCTCACCTCCAGCTGCATGGCGCAATCTTTCACCCGTTGGGCGTCGGCGCGCAGCGCTACAAACCCTTCGCAGCCGGTGGCGAGCGCCAGCGCCTCGGCCTGCGGGCTGGGCCAACCCTGTTCGGCGCACAGCCGCAGCAGCGCCGCCCACCCGAGGTTGAAGATGCCGCGCGTCAACGCGCTGTCCTTCACCGGGCCGGGCACCACCAGCGTCAGCACCAGCAGCGTGCACTCGTGCTGCGCCAGCCACGCCTGCTGGCGCGCCTGACGACATTCGCGGCTGGTGAGCAGCTCCGGCAGGCTGACCGCGCGTTCGGCGGCCAGTTGAGGATCGACGGCGGCCATCGGTTACTCCGCCACCTGATGCACCACGTCGATCACCGAACCGTCGCGGTAGCGCACCACCGCCACCACCTTGTCGGTAAAGGCGATCGGTTGCGGTTCGCCGGTCAGCTGCAGCGCGCGGGCGCGCAGCCAGTCGATGCTCACCACCTCGAGCCCGGCCTCCCGCAGGCGCTGCGCCAACTCGGGCCGCGCCGGGTTGACGGCGATACCGTGGTCGGTCACCAGAATGTCGATGCTGGAGCCCGGCGTGACGCAGGTGGTCACCTGCTCCACCAGCGTCGGGATGCGCCCGCGCACCAACGGCGCGACGATGATCGCCAGCCGCGCGGCGGCGGCGGTGTCGCAATGGCCGCCGGACGCGCCGCGCAGCACGCCGTCGGAGCCGGTCAGCACGTTAACGTTGAAGCCGGTGTCGATTTCCAGCGCGCTCAGCACCACCACGTCGAGCCGATCGACCGACGCGCCCTTGGAGCTGAAGTTGGCGTACTGATTGGCGCTGATTTCGATATGGCGCGGGTTGCGCGCCAGCGAGGTCGCCGCCGCCCGATCGAAGCTCTGCACGTCCAGCAGCTTGCCGATCAACCCTTTCTCGTGCAGATCCACCATGGTCGAGGTGATGCCGCCGAGGGCGAACGCGGCGCGAATGCCGCGGGCGCGCATCTTGTCCTCCAGGAACCGGGTCACCGCCAGCGAGGCGCCGCCGGTGCCGGTTTGCAGCGAGAACCCTTCGGTGAAGTAGCCGGAACCGGCGATAACCTCGGCGGCGCGGCGGGCGATCAACAGCTCGCGCGGGTTCGAGGTCATGCGCGTGGCGTCGGCGCCGATCTTGTCGGCGTCGCCCACCCGCTCCAGCTGCACGATCAGATCCACCCGATCCTGCGCCAGGCTGGCGGGATGATGCGGATACGGCACCAGCTGCTCGGTCAGCAACACCACGGTGCCCGCCGCCTCGGCGTCCACCCGCGCATAGCCGAGCGAGCCGCAGCAGGCTTCACCGCTGTAGCCGTTGGCGTTGCCGAACTCATCGCAGGCCGGCACGCCGAGGAAGGCCACGTCTATCTTCAGCTCGCCGGATTCGATCAGATTGACCCGGCCGCCGTGCGAGTGAATTTGCACCGGCTCCGCCAGCAGCCCGCGCGATACGGCGTCCGCCAGCGGGCCGCGCAGCCCGGAGGTGTAAATGCGGCTCACCACGCCGTGGCGGATATGCTCAACCAACGGCGCATGGCAGTCGGTCAGCGAGCTGGAGGCCAGCGTCAGGTTGCGGAACCCCATCGCCGCCAGCGTCTCCATCACCTGATTGAGCGCCAGATCGCCGCCGCGAAACGCATGGTGGAAGGAGATGGTCATGCCGTCCTGCAGCCCGCTGCGGCGCACCGCTTCCTGCAAGGAGTCGCACAGCTTGAGATCGCGCGGTTTACGCGCCTGCAGATTGGCTTTGGACACGTCCTGATAGCCCGGCAGATCCGCCGGGTTGGCGAAGGTCATCAATCGTTGTTGGCGGTTCATCATGCTTCCTCCCCGTGCTGCGCCGGTTCTTCCCGTAAGCCGGACAGCGCGGCGCGCTCCAGCACCAGCCGGGCGCGTTCAATCACCGGGCTGTCGACCATTTTTCCGTTGAGCGACACCACGCCGCGCCCTTCCCGCTCCGCCGCTTCGGCGGCGTCCACCACCCGCTGCGCGTGCGCCACCTCTTTGGCGGTCGGCGCATATAGGTTGTGCAGCAGCTCAATCTGGCGCGGGTTGATCAGCGATTTGCCGTCGAAGCCGAGCTGTTTGATCAGCGCCGCTTCCTGCAGGAAACCGGCCTCGTTGTTGGCGTCGGAGTAGACGGTGTCGAACGCCTGAATGCCGGCGGCGCGCGCCGCCTGCAGCAGCGAGCAGCGGGCGAACAGCAGCTCAATGCCCTCCGGCGAGCGTTCGGTGCGCAGGTTGCGCACATAGTCTTCCGCTCCCAGCGCGATGCCGATAAGCCGCGGCGAAGCGTGCGCGATCGCCACCGCGTTGGTGATGCCCTGCGCCGATTCGATCGCCGCCAGCAGCCCGGTGCTGCCGACCGGCCGGCCGCAGGCCGCCTCGATGGCGGCGATCTCGCGCTCCATGTCGACAACGTCCTGCGCGCTGTCGGTCTTCGGCAGGCGCACGATGTCCGCGCCGCCGCGCACCACCGCCTGCAGGTCCGCCAGGCCGTAGGCGGAGTCGAGCGCATTGACGCGCACGATGGTTTCCACCTCCTGATACAGCGGATGCTGCAGCGCGTGGTACACCAGCCGGCGCGCCGCGTCTTTTTCACGCAGGATCACCGAGTCTTCCAGATCGAACATCAGCGCATCGGCCTGATAGATAAAGGCGTTGCTGACCATCGCCGCGTTGGCGCCGGGAACGAACAGCATGCTGCGGCGCAGCCGGGTTTTATTCAGCGTTTTCATCTTTCGCCTCCCACGGCAGTTGGCCGCCCTCGCAGGCGCGCATCAGCGCGGTTTCCAGCCGGGCGCGCAGCACGCAGTCCAGCGCCCCTTTGTCGTCGACGATCACCTGCACCGGCTCCACCTCATAACGCTGCAGCACCTCCAGCAGGGTGCGGCGGATCGCCGCGCCGAACTGTTTTTCCACGCTGCTGGCGATCAACAGATCGTGCTGCGGCCCCTCGGCGGGCGCGATGCGCACCATGACATCGCTGGATTCCAGCGTGCCGGCCATTGCTTCTCGGATAATTTTCATCATTCACCTGATTGTGCGGACTCAAAAGGATGCGGGGCCGTCTTGGCCCGGCGCTGCGTTTGCAGATCCTGGAGGTAGTACAGGGTGTCCGGCGGCACCAGCGGCGCGGCGGCGTGGAAATCCCCCGCCGCCAGCAGCTTGCGCACCCAGGAGGCGGAGATCGCCGTGCCCTGATATTGCAAACGCTCGATTTCCACCAGCGCGATCGGCGGGCTGGGCAGCGCCGGCGTTTCCAGCCAGTAGCGCATGTCGCGGTTGTATTTCGCGGTCACCGCGCAGAACGGCTCGTTGCCGACGAAGCGGTGGGTAATGCCCAGCGCGGGCGCCAGATACTGGCGGAAGATCTTCAGATCGATTTCGGTGTAACAGTCGTCGGCCACGCCCTGGTCCTTGATGAAGTAACAGGGGAAGGTGGCGCGCGAGATCACGTACTGCGAGCCTTCGTGTACCGTGAGGTTGGGGATATCGGCGGTGCCGGCCAGCACCAGCCGGCGGCGGTCTTCATAGCTGAAGCGCGAGGTGTTTTCCTTCACCAGAAACAGGTGCAGCCAGTCGCAGCGTTTGGCCGCCTGACGCACCAGATACTGATGCCCGCGGGTGAAGGGGTTGGCGTTCATCACGATGCTGCCGATGGTGTCGCCCGGCCGGCGCTGGCTCGCCAGCTGGGCGGCGTAGCGCTTCAGGCGGCACGGGCTGTTTTCCATCAGCACCACGATGCCCGGCACGGTGGCGATCGGGTAGAAACCGCACTGGCGGAACAGCGGCTCGTTCTGCACCTTAGTGTAGATAAACAGCTGGGTGTGATGGCGCTCGTAGGCCAGGTTCACCAGCTCGGTCGCCAGCGCCAACGCCAACCCTTCGCCGCGCATCAGCGGGCTGATGGCGACGCATTTGATAATATTGTCGGCGATGCCGCCGCAGGCGACCAATTTGTCGTGCTGGGTAACGGTAATAAATATTTCAACCGTGGTGTCGATATTCAGATCGTTACTGCGCAAGAAGGCGCTTATTTCCGAAATCGCTTTATGATCCGATCGCTTTACCCGATTAAATACGGCATCGCCTAACATAACACGCTCTCTGGGTTAACTGGCAAACAACAAATGAAATACAAAAAGGCATTTTAATTAACATCAGAAATGGCAATTAAAACCTTAAAAACCATGAAGATAAAATCATCCTCTCGTTCGATAAACCCATGGTAAGCAGAAAAAAAACGCGGATTATTGACCTATTTCACAAACCGATCCCGGTTAATAAGTTATTTAATGTTCTTTATTTGCTTAATTAATCTTATGGTGTTTATTATTGAGATAATCTTTATTTGGCGCCGCAATTCACTTACATTCACTTAGCATTTTTATTGCAATTACGGGTCACACTATGGAATGGCTGAACATCCTGATCGTTGAAGACGAAACGCCGCTGGCGGAGATGCACGCGGAGTTTATCCGCCAGAACGGCGGCTGCCGCCAGATTTGGCTGGCCGGCACGCTGGCGCAGGCGCGCGCCATGACCGAACGCTTCAAGCCGGATCTGATCCTGCTGGACAACTTTCTGCCGGACGGCCAGGGCATCACCCTGCTGCGCGAACTGACGCTGAGCGGGTATCGCGGCGGCATCGTGTTCATCACCGCCGCCAGCGACATGGCCACCGTGGCCGAGGCGTTGCGCTACGGCGTGTTCGACTACCTGATCAAACCGCTGGCCTATGACCGGCTGAGCCAGACGCTGCTGCGCTTCAGCCAGCGCCGCGAAGCGTTGAAGGACAAAGCGCGCCTCAACCAGCGCCGCATCGACGAGATGTTCAATACCTACGCCCGCAGCGAGCAGCAGGCGGCGCTGCCCGCCGGCATCGACGAGCTGACGCTGGGCAAGGTCCGCGCGCTGTTCGCCGAACCCGCCGCGCGGCACACCGCTGAAAGCGTTGCGCAAAAAATGGGGCTCAGCCGCACCACCGCGCGCCGTTATCTGGAGTTTTGCACCGCCGCGCAGCAGCTGCGCGCCGAGATCATTTACGGCAAGGTAGGCCGCCCACAGCGGATCTATCGCGCCGGCGAGCCGCATTAACGGTTATTTGATCGCCCTTGCAAGGTTGCGTGTAACCGCTTTACTTTTTATGCGCCGGTCAGCATCTTGGTGAGCATCACCTAGCCGACTGGACGATCGCCGATGCCTGCTGCGCCCCTAGCTTCCCTGACCGAGATCCTCGCCCGCCGTGACTGGCAAAACCCCGCCTGCACCCACTACCGCCGGCTGGACGCCCACCCGCCGTTCGCCAGCTGGCGCACGGTGGAAGACGCGCGCGACGACGCCCCCAGCGCCAGCCGCCGATCGCTGAACGGCGAGTGGCGCTTCAACTATTTCCCGCGCCCAGAGGCGGCACCGGAGAGCTGGCTGCAGCAGGATCTGCCGGACGCCGCCCCGCTGGCGGTGCCGGGCAACTGGCAGCTCGCCGGCTACGACGCGCCGATCTACACCAACGTGCGCTACCCGTTCCCGGTCGATCCGCCGCGCGTGCCGGAAGACAACCCGACCGGCTGCTACTCGCGCGCCTTCAGCGTCGATCCGGCCTGGCTGGCCGCCGGCCAGACGCGCGTCATCTTCGACGGCGTCAACTCGGCGTTCTATTTATGGTGCAACGGCCACTGGGTCGGCTATTCGCAGGATAGCCGCCTGCCGGCGGAGTTCGATCTCAGCCCGTGGCTGCGGCCGGGTGAAAACCGGCTGGCGGTGATGGTGCTGCGCTGGTGCGACGGCAGCTACCTGGAAGATCAGGATATGTGGCGCATGAGCGGCATCTTCCGCGACGTCAGCCTGCTGCACAAACCCGCCGCGCACCTGAGCGATGTGCGCATCACCACGCCGCTGCATGACAGCTTTACCCGCGGCGAACTGGTGGTGACGGCGCGCGCCAGCCGGCCCGGCCCGCTGCAGGTGCAGATTCAGCTGTGGCGCGACGGCGCGCGAGTGGCCGAACGCACCCAACCGCTCGGCAGCGAGATCGTGGATGAGCGCGGCGCCTATGACGATCGCGTCACCCTGCGGCTGCCGGTGGAGCGCCCGGCGCTGTGGAGCGCCGAAACGCCCGCGCTGTATCGCGCCACCGTCGCCCTGCTCTCGCCCGAAGGGGAGATTATCGAGGTGGAAGCCTATGACGTCGGCTTCCGTCAGGTAGAGATCAGCGGCGGGCTGTTGAAGCTCAACGGGCAGCCGCTGCTGATCCGCGGCGTCAACCGCCACGAGCATCATCCGCGCCACGGCCAGGTGATGGACGAGGCGACGATGCGCCACGACATCCTGCTGATGAAGCAGCACAACTTCAACGCGGTGCGCTGCTCGCATTATCCCAACCACCCGCTGTGGTACCGGTTGTGCGATCGCTACGGGCTGTACGTGGTGGACGAAGCCAATATCGAGACCCACGGCATGCAGCCGATGAACCGCCTGACTGACGATCCGCTGTGGCTGCCGGCGATGAGCGAGCGCGTCACCCGCATGGTGCAACGCGATCGCAACCATCCTTGCATCATTATCTGGTCGCTGGGCAACGAGTCCGGCCACGGCGCGAACCACGACGCGCTGTACCGCTGGGTGAAAAGCCAGGATCCGACCCGCCCGGTGCAATATGAAGGCGGCGGCGCCGACACCGCCGCCACCGACATCATCTGCCCGATGTATGCGCGAGTGGATCAGGATCAGCCGTTCCCGGCGGTGCCCAAATGGGCGATCGGCAAGTGGATCGGCCTGCCGGAGGAGCCGCGCCCGCTGATCCTGTGCGAATACGCCCACGCGATGGGCAACAGTTTCGGCGGTTTCGAGCGCTACTGGCGCGCGTTCCACGCACATCCGCGCCTGCAGGGCGGCTTTGTCTGGGACTGGGTCGATCAGGCGCTGATCAAACGCGACGATCGCGGCGAAGAGTTCTGGGCCTATGGTGGCGACTTCGGCGACACCCCCAACGATCGCCAGTTCTGCCTGAACGGGCTGGTGTTCGCGGATCGCACCCCGCACCCGGCGCTGTTCGAAGCGCAGCGGGCGCAGCAGCTGTTCCGCTTCGCCTTCGACGCCGCCTCGCTGACGCTGACCGTCACCAGCGATTACCTGTTCCGCCACACCGACAACGAACAGCTCAACTGGCGGCTGGAGCTGGACGGCGTGGAACGCGCCAGCGGCAGCTTCGATCTGGCGCTGCCGCCGCAGGGCAGCACTCACTTCACCCTGCTCGACCGCCTGCCGATGCTGCATCAGCCCGGCGAGCTGTGGCTGAACGTGGAAGTGGTGCAACCGCAGGCCACCGACTGGTCCGAAGCGCACCACCGCTGCGCCTGGGATCAGTGGCGGGTGCCGCGCGCGCTACATCCCGCGCCGCCGCCGGCGCAGGGCGTGCCGCCAATGCTGATTGAAGACGATCAGGGGCTGACGCTCACCCACGGCGACCAGCGTTGGCGCTTCGAGCGCAGCAGCGGCCACCTGACGCAGTGGTGGCAGAATGAGCAACCGCAGCTGCTGACGCCGCTGCGCGACGGTTTTGCGCGCGCGCCGATCGATAACGACATCGGCGTCAGCGAAGCGGACCATATCGATCCCAACGCCTGGGTCGAACGCTGGAAGCTGGCGGGCCTGTACCGGCTGGAGGAGCGCTGCACGCGGCTGCAGGCCGATGCGCTGCAAAACGGCGTGCGGGTGGTGAGCGAACACCAGTTCGGCGTGGACGGGCAGATTTTGCTGATTAGCCGCAAGCAGTGGCTGTTCGACGCGCTGGGCGCGGTGAGCGTGAGCGTGGATGTCGAGGTGGCCGATACTCTGCCGCCGCCGGCGCGCATCGGCCTGCACTGCCAACTGGCAACGGTGCAACCGCAGGCGGAATGGCTGGGCCTGGGCCCGCACGAGAACTACCCGGATCGCCGCCTGGCCGCGCAATACGGGCGCTGGCGCCTGCCGCTGGCAGATCTGCACACGCCGTATATTTTCCCCGGCGAGAATGGCCTGCGCTGCGACACCCGCAGCCTGCGCTACGGCGGCTGGCGCATCGACGGCCGCTTCCACTTCTCGCTCAGCCGCTTCGGCCTGCAACAGCTGATGGCCTGCAGCCACCAGCATCTGCTGCAGCCGGAAGCGGGCACCTGGCTGCATCTGGACGGTTTCCACATGGGGGTGGGCGGCGACGATTCCTGGAGCCCGAGCGTGCACCGGGATTACCTGCTCACCGCCGGCGTTTACCGCTATCAGCTGCGCCTGCAGCGAGCGCCAGAGGGCTAAATCTGCCAAAAAACTCAACGGGTTGCGCATTCTGTAAGCAAACAGTCACAGAATGTGTAATCCGCCTTTGACATGCCGACGGCGCCTCGCTATTATTCGCCCCGTTCACACGATTCCTCTGTAGTTCAGTCGGTAGAACGGCGGACTGTTAATCCGTATGTCACTGGTTCGAGTCCAGTCAGAGGAGCCATATTTAGAGAAGCCCGCTCAGGGAAACCTGAGCGGGCTTTTTGCTGTTGGGCGGATCATAATCGGTGATCCCCTGCACTCTCCCTACCCCAAACCGTTCAGCCATCCGTTGAACGGGTGAGCTTCTCCCATTGTTCAATTTCCTGACCTAACGCCTCGAGCTTTTGCCGCACCAAACTTAATGCGTCACTGCCTAACAACAGATGCGTGGGTGGGTTCCCGCTCTCGATCAATGCCAGCATGGCGTGAGCCGCCTTAACCGGATCGCCGAGTTGCTTGCCGCTTTTTTCCTGGCGCGCCTGACGAACAGGTTCAAATAACGCGTCATAGTCCGGAAGACGACGAGGGCTGCGCACCATTGAACGCCCGGCCCAGTCCGTTCGAAACGAGCCAGGCGCCACGGCGGTCACGTGTAGGTTGAACGGGGCAAGCTCTTTACTTAAGGTTTCTGATATTCCTTCCAGTGCAAATTTGCTGCCGCAGTAATAGCTGATACCGGGCAAGGTAATGAAACTGCCCATTGAGGTGATATTGATAATGTGGCCCCGACGGCGCTGGCGCATGCCCGGTAGCACGGCTTTGATCATTGCCACCGCACCAAACACATTGACGTCAAACTGGCGGCGCAGCTCTGCAAGCGGGGATTCTTCCAGAATGCCTTCATGGCCGTAACCGGCATTGTTCACCAGCACATCTATCGGACCGACGGCGGACTCTATCTCTCCAACCACCTCATCAATACGCTCATCGTCCGCGACATCAAGCAGATAGCCAAAAGCCCGCTGTGTATCGAGCGCGGCGAAAGCCTGCAGTGCTTCGCTGTTGCGCACCGTCCCTACAACCCGATGCCCTACGGCGAGGGCTTCCCGCGCCAGTGCCTGACCAAAGCCACTGCTGACGCCGGTAATTAAAATCGTTTTTGCAGATGCCATAAAAAGAACTCCCATGAACCATGAAGGTTGCATGGTATTCTCTTCCCTGCAGTATTTTTAGGCCATATTTTCTCTTTTTCTTGCCTGATTTTATGAGGTGGTGGGATGTCCGACATGATTGCCCTGATGAATAGACTTGCGGTGCAAGAGGGATACAACCTCACTGCCCTACCTGATGTGCGAATTTTGCGTTCCGATCGCCCGCTTGCCAGAACGCCGGTGCTTTACGATCCGGGGATCGTGATTGTCTGCCAGGGCAGCAAACGCGGCTATTTCGGTCAACAGACCTATTTATATGATGAGCAGCACTACCTGGCGGTTTCGGTGCCGGTGCCGTTTGTGATGGAAACCGACGCGTCGGCAGCACATCCGCTGCTGGCGATTTATATGCATCTGGATTTTCAGCTTGCCGCGGAACTGATGTTGCAGATTGAACAGCATGGCGCCCCGCATCCTCCCGTCGCGCCGCAAAGCATGATGTCGAGCCCCATGGACAGCGCGGTAAAAATGGCCGTACTTCGCTTACTTGAAGTCCTGGCTAACCCACTTGAGGCGGCGATCCTCGGCCCGGCGCGGGTGCGTGAGCTTTATTTTCGCGTGCTGACAGGCGCACAGGGCAACGCAATGCGTGCCGCGCTGGCCTTGCAGGGGCAGTTTGGCAAAATCGGTAAAGCGTTGCAGCACATCCATGCCGCTTACGCGGAGCCGTTAACGCTGACACAGCTGGCGATGATGGCCGGCATGAGCGTGCCGACCTTTCATAGCCATTTCAAAGCGATAACGCAGATGCCGCCAATGCAGTATGTGAAATCGGTACGCCTGCACCAGGCACGGATGCTGATGGTGCGCCAACAAATCACCGCCGCCGCCGCGAGTTACGCCGTTGGTTATGAAAGCCCATCGCAATTTAACCGCGAATTCAAGCGCCTGTTTGGCCTGCCACCGGCAGAGGAGATAAAACGCATGCAGCGTCACTTCGCCATTCCGCCCGCGCAGCCTGCGTCGGTATTTGTTTCATCGCACTGAGGCTTATTTGGTATGGCGAACTCTACCTTGAGGTATGGAGTGCCCGCTTCTGGCGCATAAGAACGCGAACGATTCCAGTCACCGCTGGAATGAAAGATGCCGACAAGTTAAGGCCCTCTGTGCCTCTTACCCTCGTCACCGAGCGGACGAGGGGATACGCCCGACAGTGGCTGTTTCGGCAAGGAAGGATTCGATAGCCCTGACAAGCGCGAGCGGTGTCTCGTTCATCGGATAGTGGCCGGCGTTTTCCAGAATCTCAACCGTTGCATGGTGATAGCGTTGAAGATAGGTTTTGGCCATTAACCCGGCATTGAATGTTGGATCGTGCTCACCCACAAGCACCTTTATCGGATGCGATCCGACAATCTCATCGCTGAAATCGGTATCGGCCCATGCATGAAAATACGCAGAAAATGCTTCCTGAGAGGAATGCGATACCGAATACGCTGCTTTCCATTCGACCCAGGATAAGGGCAACCGTCCGCCAGTACTGCGGTCTATGATGGCTTTTCGATTGTCCAGTTGCTCAGCAGCATCTTCAAGCAGACGGCGCGTCGTAGCATCGTACGAAATGCCGCCGCAAGGAACGGGTGCAACGGCAACGAGTGCCCGCACTCGATCGGGCGCGCGCGTTGCAATCCGCTCAATCACCATCCCCCCCATCGAATGACCTATCAGGCTGAAGTCGTGAAAGCCAAGAGCGTCAATAAGCGCCAGCGCATCGGAGGCAATCTCATCGATCGTGTATGCGCCGCGCGTTTCCTGCATGCCCCCGTAGCCACGATAATCCATGAACACATAGTTGAACGCGTGGACATTCAACCAGGGTTCAATCTCTTCGAACGAGTGCGCGTCACCGAACCAACCGTGAAGCACGAGAACGGGGTGGGGTCCGTTGCCCACGCGATGATATGTGTTAGTCATATTGTTGACTCCAATGTGAGAAAAATGTGGTTTTCAGCCTGCGTGACGTGAACTTTCCGTAGACGCCATTGCGCCATCACACGACGATTTAACCTATAAGGCTTAGGAATGGCGGGTAAGTCATCCGAACGGCTATGCCAGATGACGACGTCCGTTTTATAGCTCGATCAGGACCACGCCTTTGAGGCGACCGGCACAGGCTTCCTGCAATGCAGATATCGAGCTTTCAATTCCCTTGAAGGTCGTGGACGTAAGATGAATGCGTCCGTCACGCTTCCATGTCTTCAGATCGCGTAACCAGAATCCAAACGCATCGGGCGAATGATCCGCGCTGAAGCCGCGTAATGTCATACCTTTGAAGATGATTTGAAAGCTGTCCAATGTAACCGGAGCCTGCAAAGACGCCTTTTCTGCGTTCAGCTCAGCGGTGAGCGCACCGAGCAGAACGCCACGGGCACCATCCCTTGCCAACTTAATCGCCGCCGCGAGCTGTTCACCCCCCACCATGTCTACGATGACATCAATGCCTTCAGGTGCGGCTTTCGCCAGTTGCTCGTTCATGGGGCCGCCGTCTCGGGTGACGACGGCATCATAGCCCAGTTCCTCTTGCATCCAGCGGGCCTTGCTGGATCTGCTCGTGCTACCGATCACGCGTGTCGCGCCGAGGAGCCGTGCGATCTGTCCAGCCATCGAGCCAATGGCCCCCGCGCCGCTGGAAACGAACACGGTGTCACCTTTCCTCACCTGAACGCCTCGGGTCAACGCGGCATAGGCCGTCCAGCCATGGCCAAGATAAGCCGCTGGGTCAGGTTCGAGGCAATCGATGAGCTTGCCGTCGTGTTCGTGGATCACAGCATATTCCCGCCACCCGAACGGATGCATGACAAGGCTACCTAAAGGAAGGCTGCAGCCCGATCCGGTCTGGACCACTTCTCCGATCGCGCCGTCCGCCAGAGTGTCTCCGGGGTTGAGAGGCGGGAACGGAATGCCTTCGGCGGCCTTTGCATCCTCCTGCGCCATCAACCGTGTCGAGATGGATACACGGAACCAACGGTTACGGACTACGGCTTCATAGGGTCCGGGCGCAGGAATGGTCGTTTCCATGATGGCGAAATTTTCGGGGTGAATTTCTCCCTGCACATGGCGGATAAGTTTAACTTCGCGGTTGTTTGATAAACCTGCAGACATAATGGTCGCTCCATAAGACTCATTTCGCTCTTTCTGGTAAAATCCAAAATATGAGCACTTGCTCATATTAATAATCGAGGTTGTGTATGGCTACTCGCATTCCTACAGAACACCGCGCGATGCGGAAACGCCCTAAACAGCAGCGTTCCCAGAACACGGTGGAGAGTATCGTCGAGGCAGGTGCTCGCGTTTTGGCGCAGAGAGGTTGGGCAAACTTCACGACTAACGAGGTGGCGCATACTGCTGGAGTCAGCATTGGATCGCTGTATCAGTATTTCCCAAATAATCTGGCGATTGCCGAGGCTATTCGGAAACGGCATCTCGATGACATCCTGAAAGTGCTTCCTGATATCAAGACGCAAGGTGAAAGGGTTCCGCTCGAAGAACATATTGGCCGATTGATTGATGCGGTTGTCACGCTTCATGCGACTAACCAAGATCTACATCGTGTTCTGATCGATGAGGTTCCGCTCGCGCCGAGGGAATTCTATGACGCTTTTGAGCGTGAGTATCATCGTCGCTATGAAGACCTCATCCGTGCGGCGGCCCCGTCAGACGATACTGAAACGGACCACTTAGTCGCGGCCCGCATTCTCGCAGATGCGTTGGAGGGCATCGTTCATTCCGCCTCTCGCCGGAATGAACTCATGTCGCCAGTGATAAAGAGAGAAGCGACGAGGATGATAATGTCTTATCTTCTGGCACGAGAGAGAACCTGAGAAGTCGGTTATGCGAAGGGAGGCGCGCTGTGTGAGCAGCCAGAGGCGGCATAGAATCAGTATGATCTGCTCCCCGTAGATAACCCCTTAAAGTCAGCAGTTGCCATTGAGTAACTGACTTTTATATTTAGCCGCTATGATAAATGCCAACGTCCGCTTCTGGCACGGAGTGGGCAGGCTAACTGAGCTGAAGGTCTGCTTTGAGCGAGGAGCGGACTTTAGTAGAAAAATAGAAGGCAGTATGTAGACTATCTTCTTTTAGTGTTTATTTGTTATGGCCTTATTTATGTCTTCTGAAATGATTTTCCCACTCAAAGAAACTGAGCGGCGCGCGGTAAGAGTTGTCCTGATTGATAAGACCTGCTCGATCCTGCTTCTCAGCACACGTGATGTCAGTAATCCTAACTTCATAAATTCGTGGGAATTACCTGGCGGTGGCATTTTGGAGGGGGAATCTCACGCGGACGCAGCCATACGTGAAGTGTTTGAAGAAACGGGTTTGATAGTTCCTTTCCAAAGCGTCCGTGTACCTCAGTGGTTCAGAGATGTTCATTACTCGTATCGCGGTGAAAGGCGCCTGCAACACGAAGCTATATCCCTTGCCTATATAAATGATTTCAAACCTGATATCCATTATGCAGAACGGGAACCTTTTGAACTGGAAGATCATCTCGAGTATCACTGGTGGTCCCTGGAGGAACTAAAATCGTCGTCTGCGACTTTTTATCCAAGGAACTTACCTAAACACATTGAGCAACTGCTCCAGGGGGAAAGTATTAATGATCCCATTGAGATTTGGGATTAACTGGCTGATCTGTAATCATAATTGAAGTACTTTCTGCCAACATTCCCGATGTAAGCAAAAGAGTTTTCAGGTTTGTCGGCTAACCTGTTCAAGATTGTTAACGTCCGCTACTGGCACGAAGCCGACCGCCAGAGTCCCCACGCCAGCATCTCCCCACCCTATTCCACGCCCCAGCAGCGTTGGAGCGAAACCACCCCCGGCGTTGCCGTCGGTGTAAATCCGCAAAGCGGCAGCCACAATCACCGCCATAACGCCAACGCTTGGCCCCACCAGCGAAACCCACTCTTTTACCTAAGAAGATTCCTAACCGAGCTGACGGAAATGCCTTCCTGACGCCAATACGCGGATTTACCCGCCGATTTACAGCAATAATCCTGAAAAAACAATCGATAAGCCAAACTCTCTCGCTCAGCAAGTTGCGTCTATCCTTTCGCTATGGGCGCCTGCCGCCCATCGTTCGCTGCAGATCGCGGCATGCGCGTTTCTGGCTGTTCGGGTTTCGGTTTTATTCCATCGCGCGCTTCCATTCATCATGTTGAATTTCACAGCAATCTCTCAGCAACAAGGAGTGTTTATATGGCTTACGTCATTACCGACCGAGAAAAACTGCAAGCGATTTGGGAGGCCGCCAAAGCCGGCGACTGGCCAGCGGTATATGCCGCATCCGTCGATGCGCTCACCGATCCCAACCATGCCAACCAACCCATTGAGGGCGTGGATATCGCGGTGTATACCTGGATCAAAGGCGCCTATGGCGTGAACTCGAATCAGGGGGCGTTTGCCCATTACATTCGCGACCAAACCAAGCTGCAGTATGAGCTGCGCACCGGGCATGTGCCCGATGACTGGGAGGCGCGCATTCAGAATGCCTCCGACAACATCGCCAAAAACTTCGCCAAAACGCTGTTTGGCGTCGATCTGAGCAGCGATCCCAACGCGCCGCTGCCGGATGCCCCGCCCAGCAGCGCCAAAGTGCCGGACATTCACGAGGTCGGCCTGATCGACGCCGGCGCGGCGGCGTCCGAAGTGTTCACCGACGCCTCCTCGACCGGCGCCCCCAACTATTCCCCCTGGGCCGGCACCACGCTGTTCTCTTATTTAGGCGATACCTCGTTCTTTACCGAATGGGTGGCCACCAACGACACCTCGCCTTTTAAGGTCGAAAGCGGCACCTACGATTTGATTGCGGCGGCGCAGGTCTCCATGCAGATGAAAAACCTCAGTTACGTGGTTGAAACGCTACTGGCAGGCGAAGTGCCCACCTATTTGACCACCCTCGGCATTGGCCACGAGACCATCCGCCTGGCCGCCGAAGCGGCGCGTGATTTCTACACCGAATCCTACGGCAGCAGCGTGACCGGCGGCGGCAGCCTCATTCCCGGCAAGCTGGATATCGGCTCGGCGATTTTCAACGACATTGCCGACGTGCTGTCCACGCCGAATCTGTACCGCGTCGGTACGCTGCATGACGATGATTTCACGCTGGCGTTCGGCAATATCGCCGTTAACACCGGCAGCGGCGACGACACCATCAGCGTGCCGCGCGGCTGGCAAAACAACGCCGGCAACTACGGCTGGACGGTGATCGACGGCGGCAGCGGCCATGATACGGTCGATTATTCCAGCCTGTCGCACGGGGTAAACCTGAAGTTTGACGCCCAGGGCAGCTACGGCGGACGCGGGGTGATCGAGAAAAACGGCATCGGGCTGTATGGCTTTAAGGACGGGCTGTACAACATCGAAGCGGTGAAACTGACCGACTTTAAGGACAACGTCACCTTTAACGATCGGGTGCTGACGCCGGCCAACGGCCTGGAGGTCAGCCTGGGTAAAGGCTCCAGCGAGATTCGTTTCGAGCACGGTTATACCACTGCGCCGGGAGGGAGCGCGCCGCAGGATTATCTCGGCGTGAACCTGAGCATGCTGTCCAACGATGTGCCCTTCCCCAACAGCCTGCTGAATATTCCCGTGAAGCAGACCCACAATATCTACATCGACGACAGCTTCGAGCTGGGTTTTTTACAGGCCTCCTCTCTGTCTATCGACAACCACCTGCTGGCCTTCGGCGCCGAAGGATCAAACAGCAGCTTCTCACTGAACTACAACGCGCAAACCCATACGCAGGATCTGTCGATATTCATGCAGGGCGAAAGCGCACTCAATCAGCACGTCGTCAATATCTACAATTGGGATCAAGGATACTTTGGCATCAATCTGGAGCAGCCGGCCATTCAGCTTGTCGGTTTGCAAACCGTTACGCCGCAAGAACTGGCGGCCGCCTAAGCGAAGCCCGCCGGTTTACCGGCGGGTTGTTTACCTGCAGCGCGACGGCTCATGCCCCATCCCGCTCCGCCACCCGCGCCAGCAACGCCCCCAGCAACGCCAGATCGACCAGCAACGCCAGCGCGAAACAGCTTCCCCTCACGCCCGGCGCGGCGTAGGTTTGCACCAGCGAAGCGGCAATCACTACGGCCACGATAGTCACCACCGTCGTCAGCCTGCACGCCACGGTGAACGCCGCTTTCTCCTCCACCGCCGTGCGGTAGGCAACGCCCTGCCCCAGGCCGCCGAGGGCGATGCCCGCCAGCAGAGCCGGCCAGTCATGGCCGCCGAACAGCATCAGCAGCGTCAATAGCCATCCCGCCGCCGCCAGCAAAAAGCCGTGGCGGAGCATAGCCAGCGCAGGCCGGTTCCGCAGCGGCTGCCAGCGGGCCAGTGCGGCGCCGCCGAGAAACGCCAGCGCCAATGCCGTCAGCAGCATCAGGGTCGCGCCGATGCCCTGCAGGCTCTCCGCCTCCAGCAGCAAAGCGCCCGCCGCGACCGGCACGCTGAGCGCCAGGGCGCTCGCTGCCGTTCCCGTGTGTGTCATGGCGCCCAGGGCGCCGTTGTTGATAGAAAGGCTCATCGCTCACTCCCGATAGGGTGGAAATGATGAAATAAATTCATTTCCCTGTTCACATGTCAGTAGCCTATCTCTTGTATAATCGGTCAGACAAACTCATAGTTTTCAGCCTTAGATGAGAATAACTCAGCCATGAGAAAACCCCGTTTGCCGCCGCTGGGCGCGCTGCGCGCTTTCCACGCCGTGGCCGGCTGCCGCAGCTTCAAACTGGCCGCCGAGGCGCTGGGCGTCAGCGCGACGGCGGTCAGCCACCAGATCAAGCTGCTGGAATCGGTGCTGGAATGCCGGGTGTGCGAGCGCAGCGCGCAGGGCGTCAGCCTGACCGAGACCGGCGAGATCCTGTATGCCGGCACCCAGCGCGCCTTTGCCGCGCTGGAACAGTCCGTCGCCCAAATCACCCGCGCCCGGCAGCCGCCGGCGCTGACCGTCACCACCACCTCCAATTTTCTCACCCACTGGCTGGTGCCGCGCCTGGCGGATTTCAAGGCGGAGTTTCCCGCCATCGATCTGCGCCTGCACACCAGCGTCGAGCGGGTGGATCTCAGCCAGCGCACCGTGGACGTCGCCATCCGCTACCGTGAAACGCCGGAAAGCGATCTGTACTGCACCCTGCTGCATGAGGATCGCTTTATCGTGGTCGCCAGCCCGGCGCTGGCGCTGGCGCGCATCGAGGATTTGCAGCGGGTGACGCTGTTTCACGTGGCGCATCGGCAGGTGCCCGCCGACTCGCCGACCTGGGAGAACTGGCGACGGCGCTACGGGCCGGAAGGGTTGAACGTGGAAGCCGGGCTGACCTTCAGCGACGAAACCCATGCGCTGCAGGCGGCGGTGGCCGGCCAGGGAGTGGTGATCGCCAGCCGGCTGCTGGCGCGCGATTTGTTGCAGCGCGGCGTGCTGGCCGCGCCGTTCGAGATGGCGTTACCCGGCGCCAACTACTATCTGATGACCACCGAAGAGACCGCGCAGCGCCCCGATATCATTGCGCTGCGCGAGTGGCTGCTGCGGCAAATGGCGGCAGGCTAACGGCTCTCGGGGGCAATTTCGCCCAGGCGGATCGCCACGCTGATCGCCTGCGCGGTGGTGGCGGCGCCAAGGCGCCGGCGAATGCGGCGCAGGTGGTTTTCCACCGTGCGTTCAGACAGGCCGAGCATCGCGGCGATATCCGCCTGTCGTCGGCCGATGGCGGTCCAGCTCAGCACCTCACGCTCGCGCGCCGACAGCCGGCCTTCTTCTTTGCCGGCCGCCGGTTCAAACAGCCGCCGCGCCGCCAAAAAGGCCGCCGTGCCCACCAGCGACAGCGCCAACCGCACCGGCAGCGAGGCGTCGATGCGCTCGCCTCCCAGGCTGACGGCACCCTCCAGGCCGGCGGGGCCGAACACCGGGATTTGCACGCCGTGCAGGCCCGCGCCGCGCGGCGTGTGCACAATCCGGTAGCGCTCTCCCTGCTGCGCCCGGGTCTTGGTCCAGAAGAACGGCTCGCTGGCCCGCAGCATGTGGCGAGTCACCGGGCAGTGCCGCACGTAGGTCAGCGCATCGACCGCCTCCCCCTCGCCGAACCAGTCGCCTTCGACCCAATAGATATGCTCGATCCCCGCCTCCGCCGTGGCGGAAGCGGAAAACAGCACAAAGCGATCGAAGCCGAACGGCGCGGCGAAGGCGCGAACCCGCCCCTGAATGGCGGACAGGGTTCGCTCGTGGTCCATCGCCAACGCCGTCTGGAAAGCGCGCTGCGCGATCTCATCGCTCATCGCGCGGCGACGTCGGCCAGCAGCGTCTCCGCCGCCAGTTTGCCGAGGTTGTTGGAAGCCAGCGGGCTGTCGCCGGTCAGCAGGCGCCGATCTTTATGCACCTTGCCGGTGATGTCGGCATTGACGATCTTCACGCCCAGCTCACGCAGGCGTTCGCCCACCAGCCAGGGCATCGGGCCGGGGATATAGCCGATGTCGATGTTGGCGCCGGTATCGAGAGCATCCGGGAACACGCACATCTCATAGCCGCGATAGAGGAAATCGTCTTTGCTCTCGCCGATGCCCGCCGCCAGCAAACCGGCCGGCCCGTGGCACAGCGAGATCACGTAGCGATCGTTGTCATGGGCCCAGTGCAGCGTCTTTTTCACCTCTTCACTGAACGGGATATCATTGAGCACGCCGTGGCCGCCGGGAATGAAAACGCCGAGATAGTTGCCGCCATCCAGATCCTTCACGACTTCCGTCAGCTTTTTCGGCTGCTTGAGTTGGCTGCGGTACTTCTCATAGGTGGCCTTGACCGCTGGGTCTTCATGCGGGAACGCCCACATCTCCAGCTTCACCGGATCGCCGGACGGCGTGGCGATGTCGATCTCGAAACCGGCCAGATCCAGGTGATACATCGGTAGCAGCATCTCGACCGGATGGTTGCCGGTGGAGAAGAACTTGCCGTTTTGCATCAGCAGGTAGCGCTCCTGCGAGGCGATCATCAGCACCTTCCACTTGCCGCCGCGATAGGCGTTCGGGTAGCTGGCGCCCGTGAAGTCGGTTTTGGACGAGGTGTACTGGCTGAGGGAGTAAGGTGATGGGAAGAACGCGTTGTCTTCCGCCACATCCGGGGTGGGATTACGATCGTTGGATACTGAATCAGTCATGATTATCTCCATATTCACCGTTGCATTTCTCTTTCAGCTTAAATAACCGCCGGCGGGGCCGCAATGAGGGATATCCCTCAATCGCCCTCGCACTGGCGGCGCTCAAGCGGGGTGCCGTAGCGCGACAATGAACGTTTCTTCGCTGACGCCGGCATATTCGTACCGGCACTTTCTCACCGGCACCTGGAAGTAGCGCTCCAGGATATCCTCTTGCAGCAAGGCGTTTTTATCGCCAAACATGCACTGTCGCTTATTCATCAGCAGGCACTTGTCGGAGATGCGATCGGCGTAATGCAGAAAATGCGTATTCAGCACGATCGTCATCTGCCGCTCTTTGGCGAGGCGCCAGAGCATCTCGATCATTTTAGCCTGATTGTAAAAATCCAGGTTCGACTCCGGTTCGTCGAGGATCATGACGTCGGGGTCCGCCGCCAGCGCCTTGGCGAAATAACACATCTGCAGTTCCCCGCCGCTGATCTGATTGATGTTTTTCTGCGCCAGCGGCGCGATCTCCAGCGCGTGCAACACCGCCTGCGCCTTGGCGAAATCTTGCCGCCGCGGCCCGGCGAACCACCCCGCCTGGCGAGCGCAGCCGAAAGTGACAAAATCGAGCACGCCATACGCGAAATGCGGCGTTTTCGCCTGCGGCACATAGGCCAGTCGGGCGGGCCGATTATCGATATGGCCGATCTGGCAAACGCCTGACAGGGGCCGGCACAGGCCCGCGACATGTCTCAGCAGCGTGGTTTTACCGGCGCCGTTCGGCCCGAGCACGCTGAGGATCTCACCGCGTTTCAGATGAAAACTGACGTTGTCGAGAATGGGCTCACACCCTTTGAACCCCAGGGTCAACTGGCTAACAGTGATCATGTTTGCTGCTCATAATAAAAAGGAGGGCGAAAAGCGGCGCGCCGATCAGCGCGGTCAGGATGCCGATCGGGATTTCAGCGTAGGTAGCGCCTCTGGCGATATTGTCGATCACCAGCAAAAACAGCGCCCCGCTCAGCGCCGAAGCCGGGATCAGGCGACCGTGGTTATACCCCAATACGCTTCGCACCAAATGCGGGATCACCAAGCCGACCCACCCCACCACGCCGGCCAAGCTCACCGAGGCGGAAACCAGCAGAGAGGCGGCGATCAGCAACAGGATCTTCAGCCGAGGCGGATTCAGACCGGCGATGCGCGCCTCGTCGTCCCCAAGAGAGAGAATGTTCATATTCCACCTGAGCCGGTAGATAGTCAGGTAACACGCCGCAAACAGCGGGATCAGCCAATAAACCTGCGCTTTCGCTACCGAAGCGAAGCTGCCCATCAGCCAGAAGACGATCGCCGGCAAGGTATCCTGCGGATCGGCGACATATTTTATGACCGAGACAAACGCGATAAACAGCGACGCGATAATCATGCCGGACAAAATCGTGGTGAGCGCATCCTGCCGGCGTTTGAGGCGGCAGATGCCGAGCACCAGCAACAGGCTCACCACGCCGAAAAGAAACGACAGCAGCGAACTCAGGGCAAAAGGCAAACTCAATAGAATGCCCAGCGCAGCGCCAAAGGCGGAGGCGGAAGACGTACCCAGCACGTCCGGGCTGGCCAATGCGTTTTTCAGCACCGCCTGAAAGGTCGCGCCGGCGACCGCCAACCCGCCGCCCACCAGCATCACCGCCACTACCCGCGGCGCGCGCAGGTTAAAAATCACCGAATAGCGGGCCTGGTTTTCCCCCGGCATGTTCCCCTGCCATAAAATCTGCGCCACATCATGGGCCGACAAGGCGTAGCGGCCGGCAAACAGCGATGCGAAGGCGACTGCACACAGCGAAATGAACAATCCCGCCATGATCGCCGCATATTTTCCTCTGCCCGGCATCCCCAAGCTCCTCCAATGGATTAACGCTATTCAACCGTGGCGCTAGCGTTGCGCCAGCACCTCATCCAGCAACCGGTCCGGGATCGCGTAGGAGAACATCGTCTGATAATAACGACGCGTCTCCTGCCGCAGCGTCTTGTCGCTAATGTCTTCGGGCGCGTATCGGTTGATCATGAACAGCGGCAACAGTGACGTTTCCGCCGACAGGCCCCCCCAGTTGTGAATGCCCACCGGCGTCGAGAAAACCTTGCCGTTTTTCACCGCCCTGAGCGTCTCCCACGCCTGGCCGGGGATCCCCCCGTGCAGCAGCGCTTTGGCGCTGCCGAACACCACGAAAATCACATCCGGATCCCAGGCCATGATCTGCTCCATCGACACGTTGATGTACCTGCCGGCATCGCCCTTCACCGGCAAATCCCCGGCGACGTTATCCATGCCGGCCATTTTCAGATAGGTGTCGCCGTAGGTGTGCGGGCCGCTCACCTTCAACTGCCTGCCGTCGCTTTCTTCCAGATATAATGCCCTGACGTGCTGCGCGCGGATGGCGGCGGCATAGGGGCGGATCTGCTTCAGGGTCCTTTCCCAGGCGTCTTTGAATTTATGCGTGCGCGGCAGGCCGAGGGTGTCGGCGAAGGTATTTTCCCAATACACCTGGGTGACCATCGGCTGGTATTTGGTCTTCCCGCCGGCGTCCAGATCGACCGTCATCACGCCCGCCCTTTCCAGCCGATCGTCCTGGCTTTTGCCGTAGTAATAAATGATGTCGGGCCGCAGATTCATTAACGACTCCATGTTGACCCGATAGTCCTTATTGATGAAATCGGACGTGATCCTGCCGATGTCAGGCTTCATGTCTTTCAACACATGCCTATCGGCATGCATGAACGCCCAGGGGCCGACGCCGACGACGTGCCGATAGGCCGCCTCGTTGGCCAGGATCACGCCGAAGGGGCAGTTGCCGGTGATGACGATCCGCGGGTAGCTGCCGGGCAGCGTTTGCGCCGCCGCGCTCTGCGGCAGCGCGGCCGCTTCCGGCTGGCTGGCGCCGGCGCAAGGCAGCATCGGCAAAGCGGCTATCGCCAGCAAGGCGGTGGCGATGAATGTCAGTTTTACGGCCATGAGGCCTCCTGCGCGCACGCGCAATGGCGCGCGTCGATGAATAGTGTCAGGCCGAGGCGGCGATGCCGGCGGCCATGATGGTGATCCCGGCAACGAAAACGATCGCCGCGGTGGCGACCGCGCCGCCGCCGACCAACGCGGCGGTTTTTCCTTCGGAAATGTCTTTTCGCTGCAGGAAAGAGAGTTGCGACAGGGGAATGATTTTTCCGCTGTCGGCAACGATGTCTTTCGGTTCAACCTTCGCAACCGTCAGCTCACCGCCGCTGCCGTCCTTCAGGCCGTATTTCAGCCGATCGCCGACATACACCGGCGGCTGCAACAGATAATACGGGCTATTGAGCCCCGCCTCTTTTTGTTGCAGCGCCACGTCGTGGTAGGTCGAGCAGCCGCTGAGGGAAAACGCCGCCATCCCGATAATGAGCGGCACCAGGTGGATGAATCGCATGGGAAACCTCGAACGTGCTTATTTGCTGGTTTTTAACGTAACGGCGGACTTGAAGCGCATATAGCTCACGGCCAGAGAGAAACGAGAACGCCGCCCCCGCCATTAAGCTGATAGTCGTCGCTTGCGCGCCGCGCATATTGAAGAAAATCGCCACTAACGCCGAACCGACGATTTGCCCGATCAACCGGGAACTGCCCAACAGACCGCTGGCGATGCTGCTGTTTTCATGAGAGACCGAGGTCATGATCAGCAGGTTGTTCGGTGATTGAAACAGGCCGAAACCGATGCCGCACAGCGCCACACGCCATACGATCGCCCCATTCGACGGATCGGCCGGCAGGTTGGCCATCAGCAGCATGCCGGCCAACAAGCAGGCGAGGCCTGACAGGGCGACGAGATTGGGATCGTATTTCTTGGTCAAATCGCCGGAAATCAACGACGAAACCATGGTGGCCAGCGGCCAGGCGGTCAGCAGCAGACCGATTTCCACCACGTTTCTTTGCAGGACATTGTGGAAATAAAAAGGCAGCGATACAAAAGCCAAAAGCTGGGTGCTGTAAGACAGCATCGACATCAGCAAAGACAATGACAGCGTCGGGTTATGCAGCATCGCGACCGGGATCAGCGCGGCGTTGGCCTTTCTTTTCTGATTGATGTACAGCCACCCGGCCAGTCCGGCGAATACCGCAAAGCTCAGCGCCGCCGCCGGCAGATGGCGGGTGGTCATGCTCATCGTGCTGAGCGAGAAAGCGATAAACAGCACAAACACCAACAGGGCGCCCCCGCTGTCGAAGCCAACGCTGCGCCGCTCGCGGGAGCCCAGAAATATCACGCTCAGCAGCAGCGACAGGCAGGCGATGGGAACATTGATGGTGAACAGCCAGTTCCAGCTCGTTTGAGAAAGTATCGCCGAGGCGATGGACGGCCCGGCGGCGGCGGAAACCGACACCACCATCACGTTAATCCCCAGGCCGCGCCCCAGCAGCCTTGCCGGGTAGATCTCCTTGATCAGCGCCGCATTGACGCTGAGCACCGCCGCCGCGCCGAAGCCCTGTATCACTCGGAACGCCGTCAGCATCGCCAGCGTGTCGGAAAGCGCGCAGCCCAACGAGGAGAAAGCAAACAGCACCACCCCGGCCATAAAGATTTTTTTATTGCCCACCGCTCTGCCCAGCGCCGCAAAGGGCATCAACGACGCGACGACGGCAAACTGGTAGGCATTGATAATCATGATGGAGGCCGATTCGGAAACGGCGAAATCTTTCGCGATCACCGGCAGCGCTACGTTGGCGATGGTGCTGTCGAGCATGGCGATGACCGTGCTTAACGAGACGGCGAGAACCGCGAATAGATTTAGCGTCTCTTTTTCCTGGTGTTTAAAAGTCATGTTAACGCTCCAAAAACGTGGGTGTCTTTATGCCGGCATGCCGGCGGCAAAGACGCCGTTTTTATCAATTTTTGTAATTACGTTATAACATATCATTATTGGATGGTAATAAATCTCATTTGAAATATTGAATTGCATAGTGTTTCAAAATGAGAATTAACAAATGAAATACAAATAAGTTACAATATAAAAACCCAACCAAATAACTATACTCAGTATAAAAAACCAGTTGATTTATAGAATGACATTAAAAGTAACAGGCGCTAACAGACGACGATGATGCCAGCATAAGTTGTTATGTTATAACACAACGACCTTCCCTTTATGCGGGTTAACCTTATGGCTAAGAAGGACCTTTTGAACACGCGCTTGTCCCGCCGCAGAATGATGCTGGCCGGGCTGGCGGCTCTGGCGCTCAATAGCGCCGTTTCTCCGCTGGCTGGCGCCCACGGCTTGCCACGCCCCAAAAAACAGGCGGGCCCTCAGGGTGCGCGAAAACGATTCCTGGTCATGTTGGATCCCGGCCATGGCGGCATCGACTCCGGCGCCATTGGCCACACCGGTTCGCTGGAAAAACATGTCGTTCTGGCGATCGCCAGAAACGTGCGGGCGCAGCTCGATCGACACGGCATCGATGCCCGCCTGACGCGCGACAGCGACGTTTTTATTCCGCTGTACGATCGGGTGGAGATCGCGCACCGGCATGGCGCGGATCTTTTCATGTCGATTCACGCCGACGGCTTTACCTGCCCCAGCGCCTGCGGCGCTTCGGTCTTTGCGCTTTCCACTAAGGGCGCCAGCAGCGCGATGGCGAAATACTTATCGAACAGTGAAAACGCGGCGGACGATCTCGCCGGCCCCCACGTCATCAAGAAAGATCGCTATTTGCAGAAGATACTGTTTGATTTGGAACAAACGGAAACCATCAAAGAAAGCCTGACGCTGGGCTCGCACCTGATCCAACATATTGCGCCCATCCATCATTTGCATGCCAAAAATACCGAACAGGCGGCCTTCGTGGTGTTGAAATCCCCGTACATTCCTTCGGTATTGGTGGAAACCTCGTTCATCACCAACCCCGAGGAAGAAAGGCTGCTGGGTACCCCTGCATTCCGAAATAAAATCGCCACCGCCATCACGCAGGGGATCGTCAGCTACTTTAAACACGTCACGCACGCTTAAGCTTCACCAGGACGGCAAGCCGGCCGGCTTGCCGCGCACAGGGACGGCGTCATCATGATAAAATGCAATCCTCGCGCTTTTTCGGCGAGCCTGTGGCTCCCGCTGCTGGCCCTGTTGCCGCGCAGCGCCTTCGCCGTGCCGCTGACGGTATCGCAACACAGCAGCCTGAATTTCTACGGCACGATTATCGCCAGACGCTACAGCGGCCAAAGCGAACGCGACGACGGCGACCGCAGCTATCTCTATTTCGGCCTGATCGGCAAAAAAAAGATCGCGCCGCGCTGGCGGGCCTACGCCCATTGGGAATATACCGTCAGCTTCGCCGACGCCACCCGAAACAGCACCCGGCTCGCCTACCTCGGCGTGCAGAACGCCGCCCTGGGCAGCCTCGATATCGGCCGCAACTGGGGCGTGCTCTATGATGTGACCGCCCTGACCGATCGCTCCCCGCTGTTCAGAGAAATGGCCTACAACTACATCGACAACTTTATGCGCGGCCGGGCGCACAACCTGCTCACTTACCGCAAACCTTTCAGCCTGTTTCAGCGGCACGCCGCCCTCGCGCTGCAGTATCAGTTCAAAGACGGCGACGATCGACAGGCGCTGGGCAAACAAAACGGCAACGGGTTCGGCGCCTCCTTCCGCTATGCGCTGACGCCGACGCTCAGCCTCATCGCCGCCGCTTCGGCGTCTCAAACCACGCAGCGGCAGCAACGCGCCGCCGGCTATCGTCGGCGCATCGATACGCTGGCCGAGGGGGTTCTCTATGCGTCGAAAAAAATCTATCTCGCGGCCGTGTTCACCCAAAGCGACAACGCCATCAGCCCGCAACAAACCGCTAACCGCGGCTCGGCGTCCAGTTATGAAGCGCTCGCCAAATACCGGCTGACGGACCATATTCAGCCCAACATCGGCTATACCCGTTTGATACAGGCCCGGGCAGGCCGCAACACCGACTTATTGAACTACGAGGAGTTAGGCGTGACCTGGTTGCTCAATAGCAACATGCAGGTGTTTATTAACTATGAATTCAATAACCTTTCTCGCCACGCCCCCGGCGTCGATGCGTCAGACAAACTCGATATGGGCATCAGCTATCACTGGTGACGCGCTGCCGCAGCCAATAAAAAGCCCCGCCCGGTGAAGGGCGAGGCTCGCTCGCGCCGATCGAGACGGTGCGAGAGGATCATGAGGGCAGAGTGATGACAGGGTGCCGAATGCGCCTGCTCATGGCGCGACGGACGCCTCAGCGCGGCGCTTGCGCGTTTTTCCACTCCCGCCAAATCGTTTCCAGCCCGGCGCGATACGTCGTGACGGCGAAGTCGGGAAAACGCTGTTTGAACTTGGTCGAGTCGAACAGGTTATCGTGCTCGTAGCGCGGCAGCAGCTCGCGCATCTCTCGCGCCCCGGACGAAACCAACCCCGCGGCGATCAACGCCCATTTGCCGATAACGGAATATGAAATGTCCTTCCCAAACACCTCGCAGGCCAACGCGGCGAACTGCGCATAGGTGAGCCGCTCGTCGCAGCACGGGAGATGCCACGTCTGGCCGAACGCGTCGGGCGTATTGCCGAGCCGGGCTAACCCACGGCTGGCGTCGGGCGTCCAGATCAGCGTGCGCAGCCTGTCGTCGCGAACCGGCACGCGCGGTTTTTCCCCCGCTTTCAGCCTGTCGACGATCAGCGCATTGGTGAAGCTCTGCGTTTTTCCCGGCCCATAAAACTCGGGCGCACGGCCGATCAGCACGGGGATCTGCTTGCGCTCCATCTCGTCGAGCACCTTCTCGGTCATCAGAGCGCGCACCCGTCCCTTGCGCCCCCGAGGCGCGAACGGCGTCGATTCCGTCTGCGGCTCGCCGTTCTGCGGATACATATAGGTATTGTCGAAATAAACAAAGGGCACGCCCGCGGTACGGCTGGCGTCCAACGCATTCTGCAGCATGGTCGGAAATTGCCGCTCCCACAGCGCCGAATCCGGCGGCAGGCCGGCGGCGAAATACACCACGTCGCTGCCCTTCACCGCCGCCAGGGTCTGCTGTGCATCGAGCAGGTCGGCCGCGACCAGCGTATCGCTGTCGTTGACCTTCCTCGGGTTGCGGCTGACCAATCTTAAATCATCGGTGTACGCGCGCTTCAGTTCACGCGCCAGCTCTTGGGCGATCTGGCCACTGGCGCCCAGGATCGTTTGCATTGGCGTTCCTCATCGCAATGAAAAAAACTCCGCCCACTCAGGGCGGAGCAAAAGTGCTTGTTCGCGCTTAACTGTTCACGAACGCCAGCAGATCGGCGTTGACCTGATCGGCATGGGTAGTCGGTATGCCGTGCGGCGCGCCCTTATAGGTATGGAGCGTGCCGTTTTGCACCAGCTTGGCCGACAGCGCGCCGGAATCCTGATAAGGCACCACCTGGTCGTCGTCGCCGTGGATCACCAGCACCGGAATGGCAATCTTCTTGAGATCTTCGGTGAAATCGGTCTGCGAGAAGGCGACGATGCCGTCATAGTGCGCCTTGGCGCCGCCCATCATGCCCTGCCGCCACCAGTTCCAGATAATGGCCTCCGACGGTTTGGCGCCCGGACGGTTATAGCCGTAGAACGGGCCGGCGGGCACGTCGTAATAGAATTGCGCCCGGTTGGCGGCCAGCTGCGCCTGGAAATCATCGAATACCGATTTTGGGGTGCCCTGCGGGTTACTGTCCGTTTTCACCATCAGCGGCGGCACCGCGCTGATCAGCACCGCTTTGGACACCTTGTCCTCGCCGTGGCGCACGATATAGCGCACCACCTCGCCGCCGCCGGTCGAGTGGCCCACGTGCATGGCGCCCTGTACGCCGAGGTGTTTTACCACCGCGGCGACATCATCGGCGTAGTGATCCATGTCGTGCCCTTCCCACACCTGGCTGGAGCGGCCGTGGCCGCGGCGATCGTGCGCAACCACGCGGAACCCTTTGTTCACGAAGAACAGCATCTGGGCATCCCAGTCATCGCTGGACAGCGGCCAGCCGTGGTGGAAGTAGATAACCTTGCCGTTTTTTGGGCCCCAATCCTTGTAGAAAATCTCGACGCCATCGCTGGTCGTTACATAACCCATGTCGTTTCTCCCATTTACACTCTGGTTAAAAAAGAAGGTTTATACTGCGCACGGCACCGGGATCTCTGGCTCCCTCATCCCGGTTGGCCGACGATCTTGCGTTGATCGTTTAACGAGTATAGGTTTAAAGTTCACTTTAAGGTCAAACCCAATTCGGCAAACCGCATTCCCGCTTTCACTCGGCATCAGGAGAATTCAAGTGCAGGGAGATGACATCCTCATGACGATGGAGCCGCGGCTTGCCGCCCAGCGCCACGCCTTCCTGCGCGACGGCGCGCCGACGATGCAACAGCGCAAGGCCGCCCTGCGCCGCTTGCGGAGCGCCATTCTGGCCCAGCGCGCCGCGCTGGCGGCGGCCGTCAGCGCGGACTTCGGCCACCGTTCGCCTTACGAAACCGACATTCTGGAGATTCTGGTCACCGTTCAGGCGATCGATTACCTGCTGCGCAACCTGAAACGCTTCATGAAGCCGGAGCGCCGCCACGTCGCCCTGCCGTATCAGGCCGCACGCGCCTATGTGCAATATCAGCCCAAGGGCGTGATTGGCATCATGGCGCCGTGGAACTATCCCTTCTCGTTGACCTTCATCCCGCTGGCCACCGCCCTGGCCGCCGGCAACCGCGTGATGCTGAAACCTTCGGAGCTCACGCCGCATACCAGCCGCCTGATCGAAACGATGCTGGCGGCGCTGTTTCCCGCCGATGAGGTCGCCGTCGTGACCGGCGGGCCGGACGTCGGGGCCAGATTCAGCGAGCTGACGTTCGACCATCTGGTGTTCACCGGCAGCACGGCGATCGGCCGTCAGGTCATGCAGGCGGCCGGCAAACATCTGGTGCCGTTAACGCTCGAATTGGGCGGCAAAAGCCCTGCCGTTATGGCGCGCGGCGCGGTTAACGCCAGAAACGTCAAGAGCGTGGCGTTCGGCAAGCTGTCGAACGCGGGCCAAACCTGTATCGCGCCCGATTACCTGCTGGTTCATCAGGACGATCTGGCAAGCTTCATGGCGCTCTATGACGCGGCGGTTAAAAGCTTTTATCCCGACGGGCCAACCGGCGACGACTACGGCGCCATCATCAACGACAGGCACTATCGCCGCTTGCAAGCGCTGCTTGCCGACGCACAGGCGCGCGGCGCGCAACTCCATCCGGTCGGCCACCGCCCGGACTCGGCGTCTGAACGGCCGAACACGCTGGCCCCTACGCTTATCGTCGGCGCCCCCGATGACAGCGCGATCATGCAAGAAGAGATCTTCGGGCCGCTGCTGCCGGTGCGCACCTACGCCGCCTTTGATGAAACGATCGACGTTATCAACGCCGCGCCCCGCCCGCTCGCGCTCTACTACTTCGGCCCGCCGGGCGAGGATCGGGACCGGCTGCTGGCGCGCACCGCCTCCGGCAACGTCAGCATCAACGCCACCCTGCTGCACTTCGCCCAGGACGACCTGCCGTTCGGCGGCATCGGCCCCAGCGGCATGGGAGCCTGTCACGGCATCGAAGGATTTCGGGCGCTGAGCCACGCCAAAGGCGTTTTCATCCAGAGCCGCTGGCGCTTTACCGACCTGCTGCGCGCGCCGTTCGGCAAGCTGGCGGACGCAGTGCTCGCGTTCATGTTGCGGCGCCGATAACGCGGCGTGTTGACTATCAATAGCACACCCATAAATCGCCGCAAGCTATCACAATATTCACTCATTCCTATTTTATCTCTCCGCCGCCGCTGACTAAGCTTAGCCCTATGTCCCCCTTTGCCCGTTGGCGGCGAGGGTGACGTCAATCGATTGAGTTCAGTTATTTAGCGCAACACCCGACGCAAGCCTTACCCGCATGCCTTGTTAACCGCTCCACGCCCGGCGGCTGGAGCATCTTTACGGAAGCAGAGAGCGCATTATGACAACTGAAAGCAAATGCCCGTTTTCGGGCGGCAAGCAGCCCGCACCGCAGAACGGCCCCACCAATCAGGATTGGTGGCCTAATCAGCTCAGCCTGAAACCGCTGCACCAGCACTCCCCCCTGTCCGATCCGATGGATAAAGACTTCAACTACGCCGATGCCTTCAACAGCCTCGATCTGGCGGCGGTCAAACAGGATCTGCACGCCCTGATGACCGACTCGCAGGAATGGTGGCCGGCGGACTTCGGCCACTACGGCGGCCTGTTCATCCGCATGGCCTGGCACAGCGCCGGCACCTACCGCATCGGCGACGGCCGCGGCGGCGCAGGCGAAGGCCAGCAGCGCTTCGCCCCGCTCAACAGCTGGCCGGACAACGTCAGCCTCGACAAGGCGCGCCGTTTGCTGTGGCCTATCAAGCAGAAATACGGCCGCAACATCTCCTGGGCCGACCTGATTATCCTGACCGGCAACGTGGCGCTGGAATCGATGGGCTTCAAAACCTTCGGCTACGCCGGCGGCCGCGCCGACACCTGGGAGCCGGACGACGTCTACTGGGGCTCTGAGAAGATCTGGCTGGAACTGAGCGGCGGGCCGAACAGCCGCTACTCGGGCGACCGCGATCTGGAAAACCCGCTGGCGGCGGTGCAGATGGGCCTGATTTACGTCAACCCGGAAGGCCCGGACGGCAATCCCGATCCGGTGGCCGCCGCGCGCGACATCCGTGAAACCTTCGCCCGCATGGCGATGAACGACGAAGAAACCGTGGCGCTGATCGCCGGCGGCCACACCTTCGGCAAGACCCACGGCGCCGGCCCGGCGTCTCACGTCGGCGCCGATCCGGAAGCCGCCGGACTGGAAGCGCAGGGCCTCGGCTGGCACAGCACCTTCGGCACCGGCGTCGGCAAAGACGCCATCACCAGCGGCCTGGAAGTCACCTGGACCACCACCCCGACCCAGTGGAACCATGACTTCTTCCGCCACCTGTTCGAATACGAATGGGAGCTGAGCCAAAGCCCGGCCGGCGCGCACCAGTGGGTGGCGAAAGACATCGGTGAAACCATTCCCGACGCCTTCGATCCCAACAAAAAACGCCGCCCAACCATGCTGACCACCGACCTGTCGCTGCGCTTCGATCCGGCCTACGAGAAGATTTCGCGCCGCTTCTATGAGCACCCGGAGGAGCTGGCCGACGCCTTCGCCCGCGCCTGGTTCAAGCTGACCCACCGCGACATGGGGCCGCGCGCGCGCTACCTCGGCCCGGAAGTGCCGCAGGAAGCGTTGATTTGGCAGGATCCGATCCCGGCGGTCGATCATCCGCTGATCGATGAGCAGGACATCGCCGCGCTGAAAAACGCCGTGCTGGCTTCCGGCCTGTCGGTGTCGGCGCTGGTCTCCACCGCCTGGGCTTCCGCTTCCAGCTTCCGCGGCTCAGACAAGCGCGGCGGCGCCAACGGCGCGCGCATTCGCCTGGCGCCGCAAAAGGACTGGGCGGTCAACCAACCTGCGCAGCTCGCCGCGACGCTGGCCAAGCTGGAGAGCATCCAACGCGCCTTCAACGATGCGCAGACCGGCGGCAAGCGCGTCTCGCTGGCGGATCTGATCGTGCTGGCCGGCGCGGCGGGCGTGGAACAGGCGGCGAAGAACGCCGGTTTCACCCTGACGGTGCCGTTCGCCCCGGGCCGCATGGACGCCTCGCAGGAACAGACCGACGTGGACTCCTTCGAGGCGATGGAGCCGCTCGCCGACGGTTTCCGCAACTTCCTGAAGGGCAAATACCGCGTGCCGGCCGAAACGCTGCTGGTCGACAAGGCGCAGCTGTTGACCCTGACCGCGCCGGAAATGACGGTGCTGGTCGGCGGGCTGCGCGTGCTCGGCGCCAACGTCGGCGGCACGCAGCACGGCGTGTTCACCCATCGCCCGCAGGCGCTGACCAACGACTTCTTCGTCAACCTGCTCGACATGGGCACCACCTGGCACCCGGTCGGTGAAGACGGCCTGTTCGAAGGCCGCGATCGCCGCAGCGGCGCGGTTAAATGGACCGGCACCCGCGTCGATCTGGTGTTCGGTTCGCACGCGCAGCTGCGCGCGCTGGCCGAAGTCTACGGCAGCGCCGACGGGCAAGAGAAGTTCGCCCACGACTTCGTCGCCGCCTGGAACAAAGTGATGAACCTCGATCGTTTCGATCTGGCGTAACGCCCTCCAACGGCCTGCTTCGGCAGGCCGTTTTCTCTCCCGAGATAAACACCGCCTCCCCTTCTCCGTCAGCCCTGTCAGGCGCCGCGATATTCTCTTTTCCCGCTTATTCGTATTTACTCAACAAGTCATATAAAAATTTGATGGGCGGCAATTCTTTTAATGCTGTATTTATATTTAGAGGGCAATGAAGAGCGTAAACTCACATCGTTAATGCGATATATCCCATCAAGGAGATGACCGTTATGGATTATCCTCGATACACCTCAACACGCGACGAGGCGGGTCTCATCATCGCCGTCCCTTAGCGGCAGCGGGTTTGGCCGGCAAAGGCGCCCCATCGTTTTACGCCATAAAAATAGATGTTCTGCACCTGCGCGATATTCGCCTGGGCGCCTGACGTTTGCCCTTCGTTAATGTTTCACGGCGCGCATTGCGCTTTTGGTTTTTATTTTTTCAGCCGACGGGAAAGCTCATGGAAAATTACGCTTCACTCAGGAATATAACCGCTACCTGGAGGTCAACATGCAACATATTATCGGCATTTCTTCTCGTCGGCTGAGGATATCGGCCCTTGCGCTGCTGCTCCCGGCGATGTCGTGGGCGGCCGATACGGCGTCTGTCGCCGTAGGGCCGCAGTATGACACCACCCATGTCTACGTCGAACGCGGCAAGATGGATGCCTTTGTCGACAGCATCCTGAAAACCTTCGGCGGCACCAGCACCGAACGCGTGCTGGTCAACGTCACGCCCACGCCCAGCGAAACTTACTCCCAGCTGATACTGACGCCGGCCGGCAGCTTCTCGGTGTTCGATTTCAAAACGCCGATCCCGCATCCGTTTGGCGCCGAGCGCAACGGTTTTCTGGTCAGGGATATGGACGCCGCCATTCGGCAAGCCAAGGCCGCCGGCGCCGATGTGCAGGTCGAACCCTTCGACGATCCGATTGGCCGCGACGCAGTGATCCAGTGGCCCGGCGGCGTCAACATGCAGCTTTATTGGCACACCAAAGCGCCCAACTACAAGCCGCTGCTGAGCGTGCCGGAAAACCGCCTGTACCTCTCCGCCTATCGCGTCGACGACTTCCTTAACAGCTATCGGGCATTCTCGCACGCCAAGGTGGCGAGCGACGCGCAAGTCAGCGATGCGGCGATCGGCCGTAACGGCAACGGCAAGATCCGCCAGATCGAACTGGACTCCCGCTTCGGCAAAACGCGCATTTTCGTCACCGACGGGCATCTGCCTTATCCGTTCGGCCATGAGCGCACCGGCTATGGCGTCGACGATCTGTCGGCCACGCTGGCCAAAGCGACGGCCAGCGGCGCGCAGGTGCTGTGGCATTCGACGGCGGCGGAACGCCGCGCCTCGGCGCTGGTGAGCTTCCCCGGCGGCTATATCGCCGAAATTCACCAGACGGCTAAATAAACCCAAGGCGCGCTGCGGCGCGCTTTTTTCTTCGGATATCCATGATGAAACGCACGCTACCCGCACTGTTGCTGTTCTCCACGCTCCCCGCGCTGGCGGCGGAGCCCGCCGCTTCCCCCTGGAAAAACATCCCGTTGGGCGATGCGGCCACGTTGTCTTTCGACGGTTCACTGCGCGAGCGCTATGAATGGACGGATCAGCGGGATCTGAACGGCGGACGCGACGACACCTTCATGCAGCGCTTGCTGGTTGGCGCGCGCCTCGACTACGGCGACTATGTCGGCGCCTATGTGCAGGTGGGATCGTCGCTGGCCACGCCGCGCGACCGCGGGCGCAAGCCGACCGACGAAGATCATGCCTACCTCGGCCAGGGCTATGTGGATATGAAACTGCCCACCGCCTACGGCCTCGGCACCCTGCGGATCGGCCGCCAGGAGATTGCGCTGGGCTCGCTGCACCTGCTGGGCACCCGCGACGGCCCCAACGTGCGCCGCTCCTTCGACGCTATCCGCGCCAGTTGGGTCAAGGACAAAAACCGCCTCGACGCCTTTATCGGCCACCCCATTACGCTCAAGACCGGCAGTTTCGACGACGATACCGACAACAGCCAAAAGGTGTGGGGTCTGTACGGCACCACGCCGCTGACGCCGCTGGCTTCCTCGCTCGATCTTTATACCTTCGGCTTTGAAGATAACGACGCCCACTACGCGCAGCTCAGCGGGCAAGAGCGGCGCTACACCGTCGGCGCGCGCATTTTCGGCGCGGCGCAGGGCTTCGACTGGGACAATGAGGCCGCCTGGCAGTTCGGCAGCGCGGAACAGCGCGACATCCGCGCCTGGTCGGCGTCGGCGCACGCCGGCTATACGGCGAACGACTGGCGCTGGCGGCCGCGCTTCGGCGGCAAGATTGGCATCGCCAGCGGCGATAAAAACGGTCACGACGGGCAGCTCAATACCTTTAACGCCATGTACCCCAAGCTGCCCTACCTGACCGAGAACGGGCTGGTGGCGCCGGCGAACCTGATCGCCATCCATCCTTCGGTCACGATCACGCCGTGGCAAACCCTGTCCATCGACTTCAGCTGGGACGCGCTATGGCGGCAACGCCGCGAGGATGCCTTCTACCTCGGGCCGATGCGCCCGGTGAAAGGCAGCGCGCAGGGCTCGCGCTTTATCGGCAACCAGTATCAGGTCGAAACAACCTGGACACCGCGCAGCGATCTTCAGTTCAAGGTGGCCTATGTTTACTTCGACGTCAGCAACAGCCTGCAGCACCATGCCGGGCTGAAAAGCATGAACTTCGTCCTGGCGCAGGGCACCTACAGTTTTTAAGCATCAGGCAAGTTAATCGGTGTACGCGGGCGCCCTCAATAATCCCGTATCCGATTAATGACGACAGCCGGCGTGCGGCCGCCTCTATGCGTTACGGCAATGGCGGCTACTCACCGCATTTCACAGATAAAAAGCTGGAAAAGCAGAAAGATAAATCAGCGACGCAAACGCCGCGCGCCGATTACAGAGAAATATTAAATAAAGATTTAATTCCAACGAGTTATTTAAACACGTCTTTTACTCATATCTTATGTAAAAGATTCATATAAGAATAACTAATTAATAAAATAATTGTGTTTATACTGCTTTAACTCAATCACAGTGCACAATTAATTCCTCACCGTGATTAATGATAAGGATATATTCCGCTTGAACGCAATATTCAAGCCAGACCAAGGAGGCAAGCCAATGATATCACTTTAATTACCCCCTGATTTTCAAACCTGTGTACGAGCATATAGAGCGTTAGGTGCAATATTGTCAACGTCCAAAGGAGTTTGATATGTCATTAGCGACCGATAAAATTTCCGATTATTTAACCCGTTATGAAAGAGGCGATCACGCGGGGAGCAGTAAACCGTCATATACCACGCAAGAGGTTTCAGATCTGCTGCTGAGGAGCCATTATTCCGCCAATGGCAAAGGCGTGACCGACCATGCGGCTACCTTGACCTACTCTTTCCCCGTCTATACCGGCAGCGACAAGACGGGCGCCGCGCAGCTTACCGCCGCCCAGCAAGCCCAAACCAAGCTTTCATTACAATCCTGGTCGGATGTGGCCAACATCACGTTCACCGAGGTTAAAGGCAACGACGCGAAAAATGCAGATATAAAGTTTGGTTTTTATAAGGCGGCCAGCGGGGGCAATTACACCTCGTATGAAAGTACGCAGAGCAATCTAAAAAGCACCATTTGGATCAGCGGCAATAACGGCTACGACGCCTCCAATCCGCAAACCAATAATTACGCCAGGGATACACTCACCCATGAAATAGGGCATGCGTTGGGGCTTTCTCATCCCGGCAATTATGATGCGTCAAATACCACCTACCCCACCTACGCCAACTCGGCGAAGTATTATGAAGACGACCATCAATATTCTTTGATGAGCTATTTTAACGAACAATACACCAGCGCTGACTATAAAGGCGTTTGGCCATCGGGGCCGCAGCTGGATGATATTACCGCCATACAGAAGCTTTACGGCGCGAATACCACCACGCGCACCGGCGATACCACCTATGGTTTCAACTCGAATACGGACCGAGACTTTTTGAGCGTTAAGGCGTCCACGGACAAAATCGTGGCGGCTATCTGGGATGCCGGCGGCAATGACACGCTGGATTTTTCAGGCTACAGCCAGGATCAGCGCATCAACATTAACGAAGGCGCATTCTCTGATGTCGGCGGCTTGAAGGCGAATATCGCCATCGCCTACGGCGCGCAGATTGAAAATATCATCGGCGGCAGCGGCGCCGACATTCTTGTGGGCAACGCGCTGAACAATACGTTAAAAGGCGGTGCAGGCAACGACATCATTTACGGTGCCGGCGGCGCCGATCAGCTCTGGGGCAATGCAGGCGCGGACACCTTCGTCTTCCGCGAAGCCGGCGACAGCCAAGCCGCCGCGCCGGATTGGATCCGCGATTTCCAGACGGCGGTGGATAAAATCGACCTGTCGTGGCTCAACCAGACGGCTAAGGCCGAGGGGGGCGAGTTGCACTTCGTGGATAATTTAAGCGGCTCGTTATATGAAGCGGCGCTGAATTATGACGCGCAGCAGAATGTCACCGATCTGGCCATCAATCTCTCCGGCAATCAATTGCCTGATTTTCTGGTTAAAATCGTTGGGCATGTCGACGCTTCCGCCGATATTCTCGTCTAGCCAAGAAACCAACAGTCCGGCGCGAACGCCGGACTGTTCATCTCTTATCAGACCTCACCCGGCGTCTTTTTACATTGCCACAGCAATAAATCGCGCAGACGAGGTCACACCGCTTCCAGCTCCGCCGCCAGGGTGGCGACCAGCTCCGCCGCCGGCATCGGCCGCGCCAGGCCGACACCCTGCCCGGCCCACAGCGACATAAACTCCCCGCGCCCGGCCTTGGCCGCCGCCTGGCGGATATCGCCGGTGAGCGCGTTCTGCACCGGATAAGGCAGGATCTGCGCCTCTTCCGCGCGCATCTGCCGCATGAAATCATTGACGATGCCGCGCGCCGGGCGGCCGCTGAAGGCGCGCGTCAGGCGCGTGCTGTCATCGCCAGCGTTGCGCAGCGCCGCCCGCCAGGCTTCGGCGATGCCCGACTCCGGGCTGCACAGGAATGCGGTGCCCAGCTGCGCCGCCTGCGCGCCCAGCAATTGTGCCGCCGCGATGCCGCGCCCGTTCATGATGCCGCCTGCGGCAATCGCCGGGATCTTCACCGCCGCCACCACCTGCGGCAGCAGGGCCATCAGGCCGACGCAGGACTGTTCGATATCGCCAAGGAAGGTCGGGCGGTGGCCGCCCGCCTCCGCGCCCGAGACGCAGACGAAGTCGGCGCCCGCCTCTTCCCAGGCGCGGGCTTCCGCCACCGTGGTGGCGGTGCCGATCACCCGCGAACCGGCCTTCTTGAACTGCGTGACCGTCGCGCGCGGCAGCACGCCGAAGGTGAAGCTGACCACCGGCGGTGCAGCCTCCAGCAGGGCCGCGATCTGGTCGCGGTTGTTTTCGGCGAATTGGGTCGGCATGGGCGGTTCACTCAGCCCCAGCGCTTCGCGGAACGGCCGCAGCAGGTGCTGGGCGCGCTTGAGCTCGGCGAGATCCGGGTGCTGCTCATCGAGCAGAAACAGATTGATGTTGAACGGCGCGGCGGTCTGCGCGCGGATCTGCTGCACGCGCTCGAGGATCACCGCCGGGGAAAACAGCGCCGCCGCGCACGATCCCAGCGCCCCGGCGTTGCTCACCGCCACCGCCAGCGCCGGCGGCGACGCGCCGTTCATCGGCCCCTGAACGATCGGATAGCGCAGCCCAAGCTCGCGGGCAAAAGCAGAAGGTGCCGTCATCAATATGTCTCCCTGTGCTGACTACATTCGTCTTACGGCGGCCGCGCCGCCGAACCGACCAAAAGCATAGCACCTTCTCACCGCCTGGCCGTGCAGTTAATGCTTCACCTGACGCCGGTCGAGCGACAGGAAGTGATGCACCACCGGTTTCTCAGGGCCGATATGGAAGCGCAGCGCCTCCTGCTGCAGATCGGCGTCGGCGTGCGATACCCGCTGGTGCTGCCGCAGATGCTCCGCCCAGGATTCCACCAGGAACCACTCCATGATGCATTCCGGATCGCCGGTGTGCTCGGTGATGCCCCAGGCGTAAGCGCCATCGCGGCGACGCGCCCGCTCCAGCATCAGCAGCGTGCGCAAGAACTGCGGCCGATCCTGCTCGCGAATGCGGTACTCCACCTGAATCATCACCGGGCCGCGATCGTTCTCGACCGGCGTGTTAACCAACGGCTCCGGCCAATGGTTCGACGGCTGCAGATCGGCCTCGCCGGTCGGCAGACGCAGGCGGTGGAACAGCAGCCCCGCCGCCAACAGGCCGACGCCGCCGACCAGCAGCGTGGCGGCCACGCCCAGCTCCTGCGCCACCAGCCCCCACAACAGGCTGCCCGCCGCCATCGCGCCGTTGAACACCATCAGATAGATGGCCAGGCCGCGGCCGCGCACCCAGTTAGGCAGCACGCCCTGCGCCGCGCCGTTGAGCGTGGTCAGCGCAATGATCCAGCCGGCGCCCAGCACCAACAGCAGCACCACCGCCAGCCACTGCGGCGGCGCCAGCGACAGGGCCGCCATTACCGCCGCCGTCAGCACCGCCGCCAGCAACACCAGCCCGTCGGCGTTCAGCCGCTGGCGCAGGCGCGGCAGCACGATCGCCCCGAGGATCGCCCCGGCGCCCACCGCCCCCAGCAGGACGCCGTAAAAACCGGCGCTGCCGCCCAGCATGCGGCGCGCCACCAGCGGCAGCAGCGCCCAAACCGAGCTGGAGAAGGCGAAGAACACCGCCGCCCGCAGCAGCACCACGTGCAGCTCGCGGCTGGAACGGGCATAGCGCAGCCCGGCGCGGAAGGCGCCGAAGAAGTGTTCCGACAGGCCGCTGTCCTCAACCTTCGGCCGCTTCCACCACAGCAGCGCCGCGATCACCAGCACATAGCTCATCACGTCCGCGCCGTAGGCCGCGCCGGCGCCGAAGCTGGCCAGCAGCAAACCGCCGGCCGCCGGGCCGATGGAGCGGGCGATGTTGATGCCCAGCGAGTTCAGCGCCACGGCGTTTTTCAGCTCGCCGCGCGGCACCAGCTCCGGCACGATCGCCTGCCAGGTCGGCCCCATCAGCGCCGCGCCGATGCCGCCGACGAAGGTCAGCGCCAGCAGGTATTCCACCGTCAGCGCGCCGGTCTGCGACAGCAGCAACAGGCTGCCGCTGACGCAGGCCAGCAGAATTTGCACGAAGATCAGAAAGCGTCGCCGATCGAGAATGTCCGACAGCACCCCGGCCGGGATGGCCAGCAGGAACACCGGCAGCGTGGCGGCGGTTTGCATCAGCGCCACCGCCGAAGGGTTGCTCGACAGGTCGGTGATCAGCCACGAGCTGGCGACGTCGCGCATAAAACTGCCGACGTTGCCGAGCACCGTGGCGCCCCACAGCACCGCAAATAATGGAATTTTCAGCGGCGCGAAGCCGCCCGCCGTCGCCTTGTTTTCCGTCTGTTCAGCCATCCGTTCGCTCCTTCAAATCGTTAAATGCCACCAGCAACAGCGCGCCGGCCAGCCCGAGGTGTTCAAAAAATCCGTTCATCATCTGGCCGCGCTCCGCCCCGTCGAACTGCCAGAACGGATTGGCCATCAGCGTCGCCATCAGGGTAAAACCGGCCAGCGCCAACGCGCCGAGCCAGCGATAAAAACCGCTCAGGATCAGCGCCGACGCCGCCAGTTCCAGCAGCGTCACCAGCACGGCGAACAGCGCCGCCGGCTGCAGGCCGAAGTGGGTCATCTCGGCGATGGCGCCCTCAACGTTCAGCGCCTTGACCAGCCCGCCCTGAATATAGGCGGCGCAGATCGCGAGCAGCAGCACCCAGCGCACCGCAGGCGCGTGCAGCCGCTGCGCGCAGCGGGCGGCGATAACAGTCAGGTTCATCGCGCCCCCTTAAAACGGCGAATTCTGGATGAAGGCCAGCAGATCGGCGTTGAAGCGATCGGGATCGGCCTGCGCCAAACCGTGAGAGCCGCCGGCGTAAACATTCAGCTCCGCCTGTTGCATAAGCTTAGCGGCTTTCAGCGCCGAGGCGCCGATCGGCACGATCTGATCGGCGTCGCCGTGCACCAGCAGCGTCGGCTTGTCGATCGCCAGCAGATCGGCGGTGTAATCCACTTCGGAGAACGCGCGTACGCAGTCGTACTGCCCTTTCACGCCGCCCTGCATGCCCATCAGCCAGAAGCTGTCGATCAGCCCCGCGTTGCTCTCCACCTCGTCGCACTGGAAGCCATAGAACGGCACCGCCAGCTCTTTGAAGAACTGCGAGCGGTTGCCCGCCACGCCGCTGCGAATGCCGTCGAACGCCGCCATCGGCGTGCCCTCTGGGTTGACCGGCGTCTGCAGCATCAGCGGCGGCACGGCGCCGACCAGCACCACTTTCGCCACCCGATCGCTGCCGTGACGGCCGATGTAGCGCGCCACTTCGCCGCCGCCGGTGGAATGGCCGACCAGGATCAGATCGCGCAGATCCAGCGTTTCGATCAGCAGGGCCAGATCGTCGGCGTATTGGTTGATGTCGTTGCCGTGCCAGGTTTGATCAGAACGGCCGTGGCCGCGGCGATCGTGGGCGATCACGCGGAACCCGCTCTGGCCGAAAAACAGCATCTGGTTGTCCCAGGCATCGGCGGACAGCGGCCAACCGTGCGAGAACAGGATCGGCTGGCCGCGGCCCCAATCCTTATAGAAAATGCGTGCGCCATCGGGCGCGGTAAGAGTGCTCATGACGTGTTCCCCGCTCGGTATCGAATTGGATTTTGGACGGGTTAACAGTACGGCAGGCGCAAAGGCAGTGATAACGGAATAATTTTCGCATGATCGCGAGTTTTTTTGCTGAAGAGGCCGGCGTCGCCGCCGGCGCAAAACGTCAGATGTTTTCCAGATCGATGCCGCGCGTTTTCGGGCCGAACAGCCCGATCACCAGCATCACGATCAGCATGCTGGCGACGATAAACGCGATCACCCCCAGCGAACCGCCGTACTGCAAGATAATGCCGATAATGATGCTGCTGAACACCGTCGACAGCCGGCTGAAGGAGTAGCAGAAACCGACGGCGCGGGCGCGGATGTGGGTCGGGAAGATCTCGGATTGATAGGAGTGGTAGCTGTAGGTCAGCCAGGCGTTGGACCAGGTGATGAAGAAGCCGCACAGGATCAGCCACAGCGGGTTGTTCTGCAGCGCGAACAGCGAGCCGAAGATCACCGTCACCAGGCAAGACAACACGATCTGCCACTTATTCTCCATCTTGTCGGCGTAGAAGCTGCACAGCAGCGAGCCCAGCGGGTAGGCCAGCGTGATGAAGAAAGCGTACAGCAGGCTGTGGGTGACCGAAGCGCCCTTGCCCGACAGCAGCGCTGGCAGCCAGTTGCCGAAGCCGAAGAAGCCGATGGCCTGAAAGAAATTCATCACCACCAGCATCAGCGTGCGATCGCGATACTGCGGCGCCCAGATATCGCGAAAGCGGCCGCGCAGCGGCGCGCCCTCGGCATCGTCAACCGGGCGCGACGGGAAGTCCGTGGCTGCCACGCCGCAGCGCCGCTCCATATCCCGCATCACCTGCCGGGCCTGCGCATAGCGCCGCTGCTGCACCAGCCAGCGCGGCGACTCCGGCAGCCCCTTGCGCACCAGCCAAATCACCAGCGAAGCCAGCGCGCCGGCGATCACCACGTAGCGCCAGCCGCTCAGGCCCCAAATCGTCTGCGGCACCAGCCACCAGGACATCAGCGCCACCGCCGGCACCGACAGGAACTGCACGAAGAACGCGAAGGCGAAAGCCCGGGTGCGCAGATGCGCGGGCACCCACTCCGTCAGGTAGGTATCGATGGTCACCAGCTCAATGCCGAGCCCGACGCCCACCAGAAAGCGCAGAAAGATCACCCACTCCGCCTGCTGTTGAAACGCCAGCAGCAGCGAGAAGGCGCCATACCAGATCAGGGCGAACATGAAGGTGGCGCGCCGGCCGAAGCGATCGGCGTACGGGCTCAGCAGGCTGGCGCCGACGAACAGGCCGAGAAAGGTGGCGGAGGCGAAGGCCGCCTGATCCGACACGCCGAAGACGCCCTGCGCGCCGGTGTGGAAAATGCCGTCGGCGATAAGGCCGGTGCTGATATAGCCGGTCTGGAACAGATCGTAGAGTTCGAAAAAGCCGCCCAGCGACAGCAGAATGATAAAGCGCCACAGGCCGGCCGACGCGGGCAAGGCGTCGATTCTGGCCGCCAAATCCCGCGCATGGATCGGCGACGCCGCTACAGAGTCACTCACCGTTAACCTCGCATTAACATTTTTGATGACTTTCTATGCTAGCGAAGCGGCGTCGGAGTTAAATTTTTAATTAGCAGACTATGAAAAAAAGTTAAGCATAAAACGCTGCAGCAGCCTGTTTTATAGCAGGAAAATGTAGCGCGGGATGCCGCAGCGGCATCCCGAATCGGCAGGTTAACGGCTGTGGTGGTGCTGCAGCCGTTCGCTGCGGTAGGCGCTCAGCAAGCACCAGCCGAGGGCGATCAGCGCCAGCGGCGCGGCGACGAAGCCGATGTTGCCCATGCCCAGATGCAGGCTCACCTGATTGCCCAGCAGCGCGCCGCTGCCGATGCCGAAGTTGTACAGGCCGGAGAAGATCGCCATCGCCACGTCGGTGGCGTCCGGCGCCAGGCTCAAAACCCTGGCCTGCATCGACAGGCCGATCGCCATGATCGCCATGCCCCAAAAGATGCACAGCACCGTCAGATGGCTTTCGCTGCCGGCGGCCGGCAACAGCAGCAGCAGGCTCAAGGCCAGCAGCGTAATGGCGCCGATAAAGAAGCCGGAAGGAAAACGCTCGCTGTAGCGGCTGAACAGCAGGCTGCCGACGATGCCGGCGGCGCCGAACAGCAACAGCATCAGCGTGGTGAAGTTCTCCGACAGCCCGGCCACGGTCTGGATAAACGGCTCGATGTAGCTGTAGGCGGTGAAGTGCGCCGTCACCACAATGATGGTCAGCATGTAAAGCGCCATCAGCGCCGGGCGCTTGAACAGCAGCGGCACGCTGGCCAGCGAACCGGAGTGCTCGCTTTTCAGCACCGGCAACAGGCGCCACAGCAGCACCAGCGCCAGGGTGGCGCACACCGCGATGCCGATAAAGGTCATGCGCCAGCCGAGCAACTGCCCCACCACCCGCCCGAGCGGCAACCCGAGCACCATCGCCAGCGCGGTGCCGCCCGCCAGCAGGCTCAGCGCCTGGGCTTTCTTGCCCGGCGGCGCCACGCGGATCGCCAGCGAGGCGGTGATCGACCAGAACACCGAGTGCGCCAGCGCCACGCCGGCGCGCGAGATAACCAGCGTGGTAAAGTTCCAGGCCACGGCGGTCAGTATGTGGCTGGCGATAAACAGCATGAACACGCCGATCAACAGTTTGCGGCGCTCGATCTTGCTGGTCAGCAGCATGCACGCCAGCGAGGCGGCGGCGACGATCCAGGCGTAAATGGTAATGATCAAGCCGACCTGTTCGGTTTGCATCGAAAAGCTGGCGGCGATATCGCTCAGCAGACCGACCGGAATAAACTCGGTGGTGTTGAATATAAAGGCCGAGACGGCGAGGATGACCACGCGCAACCAGGCGGTTGAGCGGGAAACGGGAGCGTGTTCCATGGTAAAAAAAATCCGGACAGGTGCGGGCAAGTCGCGATATTTTAACCAACCGGCCCGCTAAATGCGATACGCGTCACATTTTAATTGTGTGGTTTTTTTCACCGCCCATCGACACGCTCACCGACGCACGGTTGCCAAAATGCTGTGCTAATCTATTGAAGCGTACCAATTTTTCCTGCCGCTCTTCCCCGGCCGTCCACGCGCCGCGCCGAAGACCCGCGCAGTGTCCCTTTGGCGTTTCCTGAGGCGAGGTCATTATGATGTCCGCGATTTATGATTGGTCCGTACTTGCCCTGCGCAATGTTTACGATCGCCGCATCCAGGGCCAGCCGGTGCTCGACAGCGCGGCCCTCTTCCCCGACGCCGAACGCTTTACCGCCCAATGGCGGCAGATCCGCGAAGAGGCGCTGACGGTCGCCCACGATCTGCACAATATCCCGCGCTTCCACGAGATCATGAGCCAGCAGGCGTCCATCTCCGCCAACGACGCGCGCGACTGGCGCATGTTCATCATGAAGGCCTATGGCCAGCCCATCCCCCGCAACCTGGCACGCTGCCCGACGCTGGCGGCGCTGATCGCCTCCTCGCCGGACGTGCTGTCCGCGTCGCTCTCCTTCCTGGCGCCCGGCAAACAGGTGCCGCCCCATCGCGGCCCGTTCCGCGGCATTCTGCGCGGCTATCTGGTGCTGGACATGCCCAAACGCGCCGACGGCGCGCCGGCGGCGGTGCTGAAGGTGGATGGCCGCGAATACCGGCTGCGCGAAGGGGAGTTCATGCTGTGGGACGATACCTTCGAGCACGAGGTATGGAACGACAGCCCGCAGGTGCGCACCGTGCTGCTGCTGGACATTCGCCGCCGCGACATGCCCGGCGGGCTGCGGCTGCTCTCCAGCGCCATCATCGCGCTGGTGCGGCTGAACGTGCGCTGGATGCAGCGCCAGTTCTGACTGCGGCGCACAGGCGATTAACCACCCTGAGAAGCCAGCCACTGGCCGGCGGTGGTGGCGGCCATGCCCTGGCGCGCATTGAAGGTGTTCGCCTTATCCCAGGCCACGCCGTCGGGTCGGGCGAAAGCCAACCGGTATTTCGCGCCGACGTCATGCGGATGATTCCGCACCTCCGCCTGCAGCCGCTCTTTGTCCAACAGGACTCTGTTGACCTCCACGCCCCAGTGCGCCTGCATAAGATCGGCAAGCTCACGGTAGGTCAGCGTATCCCCGGCGATATAGACCACCTGGTTGCGAAACGCGGGCCGATGGAAAAAAATCGCGGCCGTCAGCCGGCCAATGTCCTCGGGAGTGGTCAGCGTCACCGCATACTGCCAGTCACCCAGCGCGCGCACGGTTTTGCGTTCCGCATCCACCACGCCAAAAACCGAGTCAAACAGGTAGCTGGTGAAAATGCCCGTGGAAACAATCACCCACTCCGTTGCGCTCTGCGCGCGCAGCAGGTGACGCACCTCAAGCTGTTCATCCCACACCGGCTGCCCGCTGCCTTTACCGACGACATCGTAGTCCACGCCGAACTGCCACGGGAAGTAGCGCGCCACGCCGGCCTGCAAAACGGCCTGGGTGATCTTTATCTGCGTGCCCGCCCCGCCGACGAAGCCGCTGCAGTTGATTACCGCATCAAAGCCGCGCAGCAGCACGCTCAGCGCCTCCACCCCGCTTTGCTGCAGATCGCCTTCCACCACGGCGATCCCGAGCCGCGCCAGTTCATCCCGCCGCGCCCGGAGCGGGCCGCTGACGGCGCGGGCGGCCTCCGGCCGGAGCAGTACGCTGATTTTTAAAGATGGAGATAACCGAGCCTGCCGGCTCATCGCTCGCAGTACCGGCAGCCCCAGTTCGCCGGCGCCGAGTATGAGCACGGTATTGATGGATGGATTTGTGGATTTCATGCTTGCCTCCTGTCTTGACACTGCGTCATCCTGACAGCTGACAAAAACGGGTTCAATTAGGTACACGCGTGATACCGGGGAGGAATATGACGAGCGATCGGGAAGCGCTGCTGCAATTTTCGCAAGCGTTCTGTGAAGCATTGAGCAACGACGATGAAGGGTTGAAGCGCGAGATCCTCGCGCATGCGGGCAACCGTTGGTCGCTGGGCGTATTGCATCTCCTGGGCACCCACGGGCCGCTGCGCCACGGCGAACTAGGCCGCCAATTAGCGGGCGTGACGCAGAGAATGCTGACGCGGACGCTGCGCCATCTCGAGCGGGATGGGTTGATATCGCGCTGCGATTATCAGGAAAAACTGCCCCGCGTGGTTTACACCATCACCGAGGCCGGGGAAGAAATGCTGCTCAACATGCTGCCGCTCTGGTCGTGGATTATCTCCTCCGCCGACGCCTTCAGGGCAGCCCGCTCGCACTACGATGGCCAAGAGCGCGACGCCGAAAAATGAACGCGGGCTTCCCTGCCCGCAGGCGGCTGTCAGCCGCCGCCCAGATACGCCTTTCTCACCTGCGGATCGTTCAACAGTTCTTCCCCGCTGCCGGTGAGGCGGATCTGGCCGTTGACCATCACATAGCCGCGATCGGACAGTTTCAGCGCATGGTTGGCGTTCTGCTCCACCAGAAACAGCGTCATGCCGCTGCGGGTCAGTTCGCGCAGCACCCCGAAGATCTGCCGCACCACGATCGGCGCCAGCCCCAGGCTCGGCTCGTCCAGCAGCAACAGCTTCGGCCGGCTCATCAGCGCGCGGGCGATCGCCAGCATCTGCTGTTCGCCGCCGGACATGGTCATCGCCCGCTGGTTGCGCCGCTCTTTCAGGCGCGGAAACAGCTCGAACATGCGCGGCAAATCCTCTTCCAGGTAGCGATTGCCGACGGTGATGGTGCCCATCAGCAGGTTCTCCTCCACGCTCATGTCCGGAAAGATGCGCCGCCCCTCCGGCGCCTGCGCGATGCCGCTGCTGGCAACAAAGTGCGTGGAGCGGCGGCTGATGTCCTCGCCGCGAAACAGGATCTGCCCGCCGGCGATACGCGGCTGACCGAAGATCGACATCAACAGCGTGGACTTGCCCGCGCCGTTGGCGCCGATCAGCGCCACCGTCTCCCCGGCGTTCACCTGCAGCGACACCTGGCGCAGCGCCTGGATCGGCCCGTAAAACACATCGACCTCGCGAAATTCCAACATCGCTTCGCTCATCCCGCCAGCTCCTCTTCGTCCGCGCCCAGGTAAGCGGCGATCACCGCCTCGTTGTGCTGAATCTCCTGCGGCGTGCCGCGGGCGATCACATCGCCGTGATCGAGCACGATCACCCGATCGGAGATCTCCATTACCATGCCCATGTCATGCTCGATCAGCAGCACCGTGATGCCGTGATCCCGGCGCAGGAAGCGGATGATGCGGCTCAGCGCGGCCGTCTCCACCGGGTTCAGCCCGGCGGCCGGTTCGTCGAGGCAGATCATCTCCGGCGCGGTGCACATGGCGCGCGCGATCTCCAGCCGCCGCTGCTGGCCGTAGGACATCTCCCCCGCCAGCCGGTTGGCGCAGTCCGCCAGATCCACCACCTCCAGCCAGTAGAAGGCGTGATCGAGCGCGGCGCTTTCCGCCCGGCGGTAGCCCGGCGTATTCAGCACCCCGGCGATCAGATTGCGGTTGCTCTGCATGTGCTGCGCCACCAGCAGGTTCTCCACCACCGACATTTCGCGGAACAGGCGGATATTCTGGAAGGTGCGCGCCAGCCCGGCGCGGTTGACCAGGTGGGTGCCGCCGAACATCTTGTAATAGAGGCGCGAACCGAGCCGCTTCGGGCGTATCCAGTCGCCGGCGCGGAACTTCTGCCCCAGCACCTGGATCACATCGGTCGGCCGCTTGTGGGTATTGAGCAGGATCGCGCCGCCGGTGGCGCGATAGAAACCGGTCAGGCAGTTGAACACCGTTGTCTTGCCGGCGCCGTTGGGGCCGATCAGGGCGGTGATGGAACCGCGCTCCACCTCCAGATTGACGTCGTTCAGCGCCTTGATGCCGCCAAAGCGCATCATCAGGTGTTCCACCCGCAAAATGGCGTCGCTCATGGCGCCACCCCCTTGCGTTCCGCAAAGCTGGCGCGGCTGATGCGCACCAGCCCGCGCGGCCGCCAGATCATCATCGCCACCATCAGCACGCCAAACAGCAGCACCCGGTATTCAGCGAAGCTGCGCAGCAGCTCCGGCGCCACCGTCAGCACAAAGGCCGCCAGCACCACGCCGAGGGTGGAGCCCATGCCGCCCAGCACCACGATCGCCAGGATCAGAGCCGACTCGAAGAAGGTGAACGAAGTCGGGTTGACGAACCCCTGGTAAGTGGCGAAAAACACCCCCGCCAGCCCGGCGGTGGAGGCGCCCAGCATAAACGCCGACAGCTTCACCAGCACGTGGTTCAGCCCGAGGGAGCGGCAGGCGATCTCGTCCTCGCGCAGCGCCTCCCAGGCGCGGCCGATCGGCATGCGCGTCAGCCGGTGCTTGATGTACAGCACCAGCAGCACCACCAAAAACAGCATCGCGTAGATGAAGATGAACTTGAGATTAGGATTGTAATCGATGCCGAGAAACTCGTGGATCGGCACCCCGCCGTCTTTAGCGCGCCGGCCGAACTCCAGGCCGAACACTGTCGGCGCCGGCACCGAAATGCCGTTCGGCCCGCCGGTGAGCGACATCCAGTTGTTCAGCACCAGCCGGATGATCTCGCCGAACCCGAGCGTGACGATGGCGAGATAGTCGCCGTGCATGCGCAGCACCGGAAAGCCCAGCAGCGCGCCTGCCAACGCCGCCATCAGCGCCCCGAGCGGCAGCATCGCCCAAAAACCGAGCCCGAGATACTGGTAGCCCAACGCCAGCCCGTAGGCGCCGATGGCGTAAAACGCCACGTACCCCAGATCGAGCAGCCCCGCCAACCCGACCACAATGTTCAGCCCCAGTCCGAGCAGCACGTAGATCAGGCCGAGGATCGCCACCGTCAGCAGGTATTTGGTGGCGACGAACGGGAACAGCAGCGCGATCGCCGCCATCAGCGGCAGGAACCAGCGCAGATTGGATTTATAGCCCAGCGGACGTACGTACACGCCGTCGTTGCCGCCGTCGAAGCGCGCCAGCACCTTGCGGCCCGGCGCGGTTTGCAGGAACAGGCTCAGCAGCAGCCGCCCGGCCATCACCGCGACGATGATCCACACCAGCCGGTGCGGCTCGAAGTTAAAGCTGTAGCCGTTCAGCACGATGCCGACGATCGGCCCGAACACGATCAGGGCGATCAGCCCGGCCAAAACGGCATCCAGCAGGCTGCGTTTGACGTTCAGCCCGCCGTTGATTACGGATTGCGACATGGCGTTCTCCTTAAACCTTGGCGACCAGCGGCCGGCCGAGCAGGCCCTGCGGGCGGAAGATCAGGATCGCCACCAGCAACCCGAAGGAGAACACGTCCTTGTAATCCGAATTCACCATGCCGGCGAACTGCGCCTCCGCCACGCCGAGCAGCAGCCCGCCCAGCATCGCGCCCGGCAGCGAGCCGATGCCGCCCAACACCGCGGCGGTGAAGGCCTTGATGCCGATGATAAAGCCGACGTAAAAATCGAAGGTGCCGTAGTTCATGGTGATCAGCACTCCGGCCAGCCCGGCCATGGCGGCGCCGATCACGAACACCAGCGAGATCACCCGATCGGTATTGATGCCGAGAATCGAAGCCATTTTGCGATCCTGCTGGGTGGCGCGGCAGATGCGCCCCAGCCGGGTGCGCTGAATGATGTAGGTGAGGATCGCCATGCCGAGCAGCGACGCCACCAGAATGAACACCTTGGTGTAGGTGATCTGCACCACGCCGCCGTCGAATTCCAGGCGGAACACGCCGCTCAGCAGCGTCGGGATGCCCTGCTGGCGCGGCCCTTGGCTTATCTGCGCATAGTTTTGCAGGATTAACGACATGCCGATGGCGGAGATCAGCGGCGCCAGGCGGGTGGAGTTGCGCAGCGGCCTGTAGGCGATGCGCTCGATCACCCAGCCGTACACCCCGGTGATGACGATGGTGAATACCAGCGTGCCGAGGATCAGCAGCGGGAACGATTGCAGCCCGAAGAACGACAGCAGCGCCAGACCGATGGCGCACAGGTAGGCGGAGATCATGTACACCTCGCCGTGGGCGAAGTTGATCATGCCGATGATGCCGTAAACCATGGTGTAGCCGATGGCGATCAGGCCATACACCGCGCCGAGGGTCAGGCCGTTGATCAGCTGTTGCAGAAAGAATACATCCATAATGAGCAGTCTCGCCTGGTAAGGCCGCCAACGCAGTCCGACGCGGCCCAAAGGTAGTCGCGGAACGGGCGCGCCAAGGCGGCGGCCCGTCGGTCATAGGGTCACACCCTCAATGTTCGGCCGTTTACAGTTGGTGATATTTGCCCTTGTCATCCCATTGATAGACCACGTAATCCGAGACCTTCAGATCGCCCTTCTGATCCCAGGCTTTTTTACCCATCACGGTGTCAACATCGTGCGACTTCAGCCATTCGGCGGCCTTGGCGCTGTCTTTGCCGCCGGTGGCGTTGAAGGCGGCGGCGATCGCCTGGATCGAAGCGTAGGAGTAAAGGGTGTACCCTTCCGGCTCAAAGCCGCTGGCGCGGAACTTGGCGATCACCGCCTTGCCTTCCGCGATCTGGCGCGGATCGTTGCCGAAGGTCATCAGCACGCCGTTGGTGTACTGCGGCCCGCCGGCGGCGGTCACCAGCTCTTCGGTCACCACGCAGTCGCCGGAGAAGAACTTGGCGGTCACGCCCTGCTCGCGCATCTGGCGCACCAGCGGCCCGGCTTCGGGATGGCAACCGCCGAAGTAGACCACGTCCGGCTTGACCGAAGCGATCTTGGTCACCAGCGCGTTGAAGTCTTTCTCGCCGCGCGACAGCCCCTCATACAGCACCTCTTTAACCCCGCGCTTGTTCATTGCCGCCTTGGCGGCGTCCGCCAGCCCCTGGCCGTAGGTGTCTTTATCGTGGATCACCGCGATGCGTTTGGCCTTCAGGGTATCCAGCATGTAGTTGGTGGCGATGACGCCCTGCTGATCGTCGCGCCCGCACATGCGGAACATGGTCTTCATGCCGCGCTCGGTGATCTGCGGGTTGGTGGAGCCGGGGGTAATGGCGATGATGCCGGCCTCGTCATACACCTCGGAGGCGGGCATGGTGGATGAGGAACAGAAGTGGCCGACCACCGCCGACACCTTGTCCTGATCCACCAGGCGGTTGGCGACCGCGACCGCCTGTTTCGGTTCGCAGGCGTCATCCCCCTGCACCAGTTTGATTTTTTCCCCTTTGATCCCGCCGGCGGCGTTGATGTCCGCCGCCGCCTGCGAAGCCCCGCGCCAATACTGATCGCCATAGGTGGCGTTCGGCCCGGAGAACGGCCCGGCGACGCCGATGACGATATCGGCCTGCGCGGAAAACGCCGTACCTAAACAACCGATGAGCAAAGCAGCGAGCGGACTTTTTATCAATTTCGATGACATTGTTATCTTCCTCAGCACTGTTGTAGCGAAACGCCCTGGGGCGCGGATCAGTCACTTTATGTGTAGACGGGGAAAATAATTTTCTTGAGAGCGCAGTCGCATTCCCCAAAAATGGGTAAGCAAAAATCCAGCCATTGTGACGACGAATACATATTGTTTGCTTATTCATCCTACATATCAGTTGCGGCGCGGCGTGTGGCGCCGTTAACCAGGGTCTGGCCAATACGGTTAGCGCGAGTGGAAGTATGGGGGGGAGAACGGCCCTGCACCATCGCCGTGCAAAGGCGTGTGCAAGCGGCGTCAAAACGATTGGGGATGCAAAAATCAACGCATAGCGATGGAAAATGCCGAAAAACAGCGCAAGGTGCTCATTCCCTCAGCAAACGCGCTTTTTTTGCAGTTTAGCGCTTTGACAAACCCCGGATGCCCCGCTATTATTCGCCCCGTTCACACGATTCCTCTGTAGTTCAGTCGGTAGAACGGCGGACTGTTAATCCGTATGTCACTGGTTCGAGTCCAGTCAGAGGAGCCATATTTAGAGAAGCCCGCTCAGGGAAACCCGAGCGGGCTTTTTGCTTTTTGCTTTTTGCGTTGCATGGCTGTGCGCAAAAATCGATACAACGCATCCTATCGTTATTTATCTATTAATTTTCGCCCTTATTTTATTTCAGTAGCGAAGCGCTCCTCATCAACACCGCGCCATATTGGACAGAAATCCTTATTCAAGCTAGATGTATATTATACCGTCACGAACTGGTCGGCGACGCTCTGAACACCCAGTGTCTCAGCAAAATATTAAATAAAAAAAATCAGTTATCTAAATAACTACGTGCTGAAATACGCTGGGTAGACTCCCGCCTCCCTCTCTCGTTTTGGTCGTCAATGCTGTCGACAACGCTACTGTCGGGGGTACGTTCATGAAAGGCTATGCGGAACTTGAGATCGTGTTTCAGCGGAATTCACTCGATGAATTTCAAGCCAGTTTTCGCCAGCGCTTTGACGAAAGCGAAAATATTACCCCTTTCATCCCGTTGGCATTAAACATCCACGATCCGACATTTTACTCCCGCAACCCGCAAAGAATGGGCCGGTTATTATCGGAATCACTGTTTATGCAGCCCGCACTGCGTGATGCATTCACGTCCGCACGGGCATTTTCCGACCATCAGCAAAGCCCGCTAAAAATACGCCTGCTTATCGATTCAAATGCATCCATATTACACAGCCTCCCTTGGGAAACGCTGGTTGATCCCACCGATACGGCCACACATCTCTTACGCAGCAATCAGTGCGTTTTTTCGCGCTATCTGGCGGCCCGAACTTACCGCCTCCCGATGTTGCGTCCTAAACAAGGCATTAAGGCACTATTAGCCATCGCCAATCCTCAGGACCTGTCGGAAACCTTCCCGCCCATCAACGTTCCTCATGAGCAGGAGCTCGCTGAAAATGCGCTGCGTCATGTTCCGTTAACCACGCTCACGCGGCGCGGAAGCGCGACGCTCCAGGCGATTATCGAAGGCATAGAAGAGGGAGCCGACATTCTCTATCTCATGTGTCACGGCATTGTCGGGCAGCAAGGCGCCGTGTTGTGGTTGGAGGATGAGACCGGGAATGCCGCCAGCGTCACCGGCGAAGATTTCGCCGCGCGTTTGGGCGCGCTGGAGAGAATTCCCAGCTTGGTCGTCCTATGCTCCTGCCAAAGCGCCGGTGCCGGCAATCCCGCACGCGACGCGCTGGTCGCTCTGGGCCCCCTGTTAGCCAAAGAGGGCGTGCCGGCGGTATTGGCGATGCAGGGCAAGCTGTCGATGTCTGCGGCAACGCAATTTATCCCGGAGTTTTTCAGACAGCTGGCGGAGCATGGCGAAGTCGATCGCGCTACCGCCAGTGCGCGGGCAAAAATCATGGACTCACCGGACTGGTGGATCCCGGTCGTTTTTACCCGGTTGAATAATGCACGTATTTGGTATCCACCCGGATTCGGTGTTTCCGACGAAAATAAGGATCCCTGGGCTCTGATCGTCGACAATATTACCAGCCAAGACAGCACTCCTATCCTCGGCCCGAGCATGAACGAAGCGCTGTTCGGCTCGCGGCGTGAACTGGCACGTGAATGGGGGGAAATCTACCACTATCCGTTAGGTGGGCACGACGTGGCGGGTCTGCCGCAGATTGCACAATATCTTGCCGTGATGCGGCAAGACAAATACCCCCGTCAGGAATTTTACAAGTACGTCTATGAGCGAATTCTTGAGAAATATCCTGACGATGTGCCGGACCGGCTAAAAGGTTTAGATCAAATGGAGATCTACACATCACTAGGAGAACTGGTTTCAGTGGTGGGGCAAAAAATCCGCGCCCGTACCCCTCTTGATCCGCTGCGGATCTTGGCCGGCTATAAACTCCCGGTTTACATCACCACCGATCCCAGCGATCTACTGGTCGATGCCCTCAAAGAACAGGGCGCGACGCCGACAGTCCGCCTGCTGAGGTGGAATATACACGCTGAAATTTGCGATGCCAATTATGTCAGCCGAGCCCCCGCCAGCCCGGCGGACGAAGGCACTGCGACCCATCCGATCGTGTTCAAGCTCTTCGGGGATTTATCCACGCCAAAATCGCTGGTGTTAACCGAAGATCATTTTTTTGACTACCTGACCAAAGTCTCTTCCGCCCAAGACGCCATTCCCCTTTACGTCCGTGCCAGGCTGAACAGCAGCGCGCTGCTGTTTGTCGGCCTGCAGGCTGAATCCTGGGAGTTTCGGGTACTGTTTCGCAGCCTTTTACTGTTGGAAGGCCATGACCTGCGCAAAAATATCGAACATTTCTCTGTACAAATTGATCCAAACAGCATTCTTGATCCCGGCAGCGCACGCCGCTATATCGAAAAATACCTGCAGACGAAGGCCCAATGGCGTCTGTACTGGGGAGACGTTACCACCTTTATGGCGGAATTAAATGCCCGTACGCAGGAGGACTCATGAAGGCTCCTTACGTAGGCCCCAGCCCTTTTAGCGCCGAACAAACACTCTTCGGTCGCGACGCGGACATTAAGCAACTGCAATGGCGCTTAATCTCGGATCGGATAATCGTGCTGTACTCCCCTTCCGGAGCGGGTAAAACCTCGCTTTTGATGGCCAAGAACGGCCTTTTATCCACACTGACAACGCTGTTCCATGTTTTACCCGTGCAGCGCATCGCGCAGGCCGATGATACCGATCCGGTCATCTCCCTCTTGCAGCGCCTGGACCAAGATAGTTTTGGCTCGATTCGTCCCAATGATACGCTTCTTACCTACTTCAACCGTATCACTCTGCCTGAATCTGATCCGCCGAAGCGTCTTCTGTTGGTGCTCGATCAATTTGAGGAAGTGTTAACCGGTAATGTCCCCTACGAGCAACAAAAAGTCTTTTTCCAGCAGTTGAAAGAACTGCTGTCAAACGACGAAAAAACTATCTGGCTCCTCATCAGCATGCGAGAAGAATACTTCTCCTGGCTTGATGATTTCCGCGATGATATTCCCACCCGCCTTAACAACACCTACCGTTTAAACCTATTGTCGGTCGAGCAAGCCGTCGCCGCCATCAAGGGGCCGGCAGAAGCCATGGGCGTCGCTTTTCCAGTGCAAGACGGAACAGATGCGGCGCAGTTGCTGGTCAGCGAATTGATTAAAGCGCCGGAAGGCGCACGCCCGAGTAAGACCGTGGAACCGGTACAGCTGCAGGTTATCTGTACGGATCTGTGGAACACCTTAAGCCAAACCGAGCGGCAGGTCTGTGAGGTTCGCGTCGCCGACGTGGCGGGATATAACCCGGACAATGCCTTACTGGATTACTGCACCAAGACGCTCAATCTGGCGGCGCAAGATCCCCATCGATTCAGAACGTTGGGAGATTGGATAGACCGGTATCTGCTGACGTTAAGTGGGCGCCGCTCAGCCGTGATTTTCAGCCCGCAAAGCACGGACGGGCCATCACTTAAAGAAATTCAAAAGCTCGAGGAGCACCATCTCATCCGTCGTCAAAGCCGTGAAGACGACATGTGGTATGAATTGGCGCACGATCGTTTAGCCGGCCCCGTACGCCGCAGCATAGAAGAGTGGCGTAGCAATAATCTGAAAGAATGGCAAAAACAGGCGCGGATATGGCATATGGACGGCGAAAAACCAGATTACTTTCGCGCCCTGCCATACCGTACCCAACGAAAAATGAGGCCGGCGGAAAGCGATGCTCCCGATTCAAAAGTCGAGGCGCGATTCCTCGCGGCGTATGCGTCGTATCGCCGCAGGAAACAGCAGCTTTTTTGCGCTTCGGGTTTAGTCATCGCCGTTTTGGCGATAATTATTGGTTTCTTTGTTGACAAAAGCGCCGATGAACAACAGAAAACCAAGCTCGCGTTGAATTATCTCGCCATTCAAACCGGTATTCTTTCCATTCTCAACGATCACCCCAACCCAAGTTTGGAAGCCTTAGCCACCGCGGCCGGCGCGCAGTTACGGTTACCAGCCAACTCAAACAATCTGTTGACGTTCAATTTTCAAATGTTGCTCGGCGACTATCTCGGCCGCTATAGACAACTTGAGCGCATTGATACTCTCGGCGATGGCAAAACCACAGTAGTACGAATCCGCGAGAACGAATGCATTAGCGCCAAGATCGGCCGTGACCGTTTCTCGATAAAAACCTGCGGTGCGAACAGCGAATTCATCCCCCCCGAAGAGGTGCAACAGGCGCATCCCTCGGGAATTAACACCTTAACATTCGTCACACCTAAACTATTGGCGACTGGAGATGGCGATGGGACGATCCGCATCTGGGGTCTGGCGACAAGAAAAACCGTGGGGGGCCCGCTACATCTGCCCGATAGTGACAACACTAAGCATGTAAGCAACAAGGTGCGTGCCATCACGGCAGCTGGCGACAGGCTTTATGCCGGATATCAAGACGGTACGCTGGCCGTGTGGAAAATATCCGGAGCCGAATTTGAATTATTGTCACAACAATTCGATAAGAAAACCAACTCCGTGATGGCCACCGCCGTCGCCCCCCAAAATGCTCTGGATAACGTCGCCATCGCCACAAGCAGGGCAGTCAAATGGCAGACGTTTAGCCAAGGTAAACCGCAACAGTCCATCCCATTGGCGGCCATCGCGCCAGAGACCGAGTACAGCAAAACTTTTTACAGTATCGACATCAGCCCCGATGGACGATTTATCGCAGCCGGCAGCAGGGATGGCTACATTTATATCTGGGAGACTTCACGCCTTTCTCCGACCAAGAATAACGTCGAAAAGGATGTTTCGCCGCGAGCCGACGCCCCCTTGCCAACATCGTCGTTCTTTTACTGGCCAACGATTATCAACGCTCATCAGCAAACCGTCGCGCAACTCAAGTATCTGCAAAATGGCGACCTCTTGTCATTAAGCTGGGATGGGAGCCTCAAGCTGTGGCTGTTTTCGGCCAATAATGCCGCCGCTCCCACCAACCGCACCCTTTTGCAATTTCCGCGGCAGTTGGTCAGCGTCGCGACCGAGCCTGATGAGCAAACCGCCTATGTCACCAGTGAAGCCGGCGACATACTCAAAGTCAATTTGCGCGTTGACAGACATCCTTTAGGGCAATTTTTGCTTAGTCCTCAAGCTCCTGCGCTGTTTGTCGACAGTAAAGCAAACCGTCAGCTATTCACCGTACAGGCGACAGGGCTGACGCAATATCGGTTGGATGCCAATACCGGCCAACCATCGGTCATTCGGCAGTTGCCGGTATCGAACGTCGTCGCTCTCGCGTGGTCCCCCTCAGCCACGATGCTCTTTGCTGCGCAACAGCAAGGCGTTGAGGTATTTCGCAATGTGCTGATTTCACCTTCCCAAGGCGAGCCGCTGGCGTGCCTGCTGCAACCGCCAGGCCGCCGCATCGCCGCCATTCGCGTCAATGATGCCGGCACCCTGCTGGCGGTTACCCTCGTCGGCAAGAACGGGCGAGAGCTCGCCAATAAACTGTATCGCCTCACCGCGTCAGCCCCCCATGGATTCACCTGCAAAGAAATTAAAACTCAGCGCAACGTCTACTTTCCATTGCCCTGGTTCAAACCCAACAGCGACGAAATCATGACCATAAATGACAAGAATGAAATCGTCTCATGGCGATTCAACGCTCAGTCACGTGAAGAACTTGAGATAGTCAAAACCCGCGTCATTCAGGTTGCGAGCGAACGTTCTGAATCCAGCAATATGCGTGCTCCGATCGAAACACTGGCGTTCGATTCTTCAGGCCAAACGATGCTGCTGGGCGACTTCTCGGGCAAGATATATTCCGCAACGATAAACGGGGAGGACTGGTCGTTCACACAGAAGAAAAATGATTCATTTTTTATCCCCCATCTATTGGCCGTCGCGGGTGATGGCAACACCGTCGCCATGGGGGACAACAAGGGGCAGTTGTCCGTGTTCGTCGCAGGTTCAGCCATGCACATCGCACAAGACTTCCACACGACGCCAATCACCGCCCTCGCCCTTTCTCAGGATGGAGAATGGCTGGTTTCTTCATCAAGCGCCGGCACAGCCATTTGGGATCTGCGCATGAAAAGCTGGATAAAACAGGCTTGTAAATGGGCGAACCGCCCGACATTCCAGCCTGGAGACATCGACAAATACTTCCACTATGCGTCCATTAATGACCCGTGTCCCGACAATCCATCGAAATGACTTTTTAGGAGGTTGTATGCCATACCGCACGATCCCGACAACGGATACAAGCTATTTCATGATTGTCACCGATAAAAACGGCGCGGAACAAGATAACGATCCCGATGCACCTAACGGCAAACTGAGCGAGTTGATGCTGTCATCCCTGGTGGACAATGGCATTACCGACGTGTTCATTCGCTGCCACGGCTGGCATCAGGATAAGGCCAAAGCCTTCGCTCAATTTGACAGTTGGATCGGCGCTTTTGCCTCGCAGGATGAAGATCGCCTGCATATGCTGCAACAAATCCCCTCGTTTCAAGAAATGCACATTGGCTTTCACTGGCCCAGTCTGGCATGGGGGGATGAAAAAGAGGCCTCAGACACCAGTTTCTCCCCTGCTAACACTCAGACATTGAGAGAAAGGATCGACTTCCATATCGAGGCGCTCGGCGACACACCGGAAGTTCGGGCGGCGCTGTATAAAATCTTTGATGAAGTACGCACAGACTCCGCGTCAATGACGTTATCCGACACCTTGCGTGCGGCCTATTTAGAGCTCAATGCCGCACTGGATTTGGGTGCCAACGGCGCACCGGGTGAAGGCTCCGCCGATCGTCTGCCTTTCGATCCCGATCAAACCGTGGCTGAAGCCGTCAATAATGTGGCCTTCGGTAATGATGTCGGCGACAACCCGTTACTGGCGCCTCTGCGGCAATTAACTTTTTGGACGATGAAGAAAAGAGCCAAAGACGTCGGCGAAAGAGGGCTGCATCCTCTGCTGCGCGCTATGCAGCAAGCCTCACCCGCCGTACGCATCCATCTGATGGGACACAGTTTCGGTTGCATAGTCGCCAGCGCGGCCATTGCGGGCCCTGCTGGCGCTACGCCGTTGCCATTCCCGATAAACTCTTGCGTATTGGTCCAAGGCGCCATGTCTATCTGGTCCTTTACCTCATCACTCCCTACATCACATGAAACGGCAGGATTCTTCAATAACATCCTGATGGAAAAGAAAATCAGCGGGCCTTTAGTGGCTACGCGCTCGGACAGCGACATGGCCGTCGGCAAACTTTATCCCTGGGCAGCAGGGGTGGCTGGCCAGGTCGCCTACATGTTTCCTCCGCTCTATGCCGCAATTGGCGCGTTGGGCATTTGTGGCATACCCACCGCTCACAATATTACCCTATTGCCAGCCGCTGGCACCTATGCCTTCGTTCCGGCTCACATTTATAACGTGAACAGCAGCAATTTTATTTGCCATGGCAACGGCATCTCCGGCTCGCACAGCGATATTGCCGGCCCCGAAGTGGCCCATCTGCTCTGGCAAGCGGCGCTCAAAACGGCGGACGCATCATGATTGACGAAGAACAGATGCCGCTACTGGCTTTCGGCATTCACGCTGACACGGGGTTGCCATTGGAAACCGGGGGCATGGATCAGCACGAGCAGCATCAGTCTGCAGCTGAATCACTGCTCGGACAAACCGTCGGCGCGGCATTTCCCGACAGAGCGCATTTGGGTTTGCAATTCGGTTTCGATGCCGACCAACTGTCCGAAAGTGGTTGGGGGCTCCTCTTCGCCGCGAATATGGACTCGGCACCTCATTTGGCCGCACTGGCCCCTCTGGTTGAATTGCGACGGCAGCAGGCCGCCGGCACATTCCGCATCTTCGCCGGTCCGGACGGTTACCGACAGGGCGAAAGCCAGCGGCTGGCTTAATCGTCATGGTTCCTCATTAGATATGATTAATCCCGATCTCGGCATGCCTTATTATCTTGTCCTGATCGGTTCGCCAGAGGCCATTCCGTTTGAATTTCAATATGCGCTGGATCTCGTCGCCGGGGTTGGGCGATTGGATTTCCCTACACTTGAAGAATTTACCGCCTATGCAGACAGCATCGTGGCCCATGAAACAGATGCCTCTCGCAAAACAGCTCGGCGTATTGAACTGTTCGCTACCCGCCATGATTTCGATCGCGCCACCCAGCTGTTCATCAAGCATGTCGCCACCCCCTTTGGCGCTGGCACAGGTTCACTCGGGCCGTTGGGTGAAAAGTATCGCTTTGCGTTAAACAGTTCATTAAGCGAGCAAGCGACCAAAGCCTGCCTGAGTCACCTGCTCAGTGCCCCACATAACCCGCCTTCGCTGCTGATCACGGGCACGCACGGCATGGCCTTTCAGGCCGATGACCCTCGACTGGCGGACCATCAAGGGGCATTGGTGTGTCAGGATTGGCCCGCTTATGGCGATATTACCCATGAACACTGGTTTGCCGCTCAAGATATTCCAGAGCATGCCAACGTTCATGGCATGATCCATTTGTTTTTTGCCTGCTATGGCGCCGGTACGCCGGCGTTCGATAACTTTCACTCTAAAGCGGATCGCGTTCGCATTGCGCCACATGCGATGACGGCCCGCCTGCCGCAAAAGCTCATGACACTTCCCCAGGGAGGCATTCTGGCTTCTCTGGGACATATTGATCGGGTGTGGGCATCCAGCTTCGTTTCTGAAATCGGTATGGCGCAGCCCCAACGATTTCGTGACGTCATCCATCGCTTGCTTGCCGGCCAACGCGTCGGTATGGCCACCGACGCTTTCAACGGGCAGTGGGGGGTGCTAAGCACCAGGCTGTTGGAAAAACTGAATAACAAACTGAATGGACAAACCGTCCCCGCCGCTGAGTTGCTGGCATTGCAAATCGCGCGCGATGATATTCGTAATTATGTCGTATTGGGCGATCCCGCGGTTAGGTTGAAGCCAGAACAGGATCATGTGTGCGGGTAAATATCGCCGTACCCAGCCGGCACCGCCCTCTGGCCCAGAAGCCGTTACTGCCTGGTCACTGCCTTCTTTCCCCGCCGCCCCTTTATGAACCCTGTCACAAAACGCGCATGCCATTTTCGACGCCCGCCGCCGCAAGCGATAACCCTCACACTTGTTAACGCCACGTTACATCGGGTTAGGCAACATTGTTAACGCCGATTGATGCGTCAAACGCATCGCGCCATGAGTTTATTGCGCTTATTTACTTTATTTTCCTGAGCGAGTCTTCAGCAACAGGCGCGGCGTCAAGCGCCAATAACAAACTGGAGATAAAGATGCATTCCTCTACCTCACCCATGACCACCCGGGCCAGAACCGGCGCGATACTGCGCGTCACCTCCGGCAACTTTTTAGAGCAGTTCGATTTTTTCCTGTTCGGTTTTTACGCTACCTACATCGCACACACCTTTTTCCCGGCCAGCAGCGAGTTCGCCTCGCTAATGATGACCTTCGCGGTATTCGGCGCAGGTTTTCTGATGCGCCCGATCGGCGCCATCGTGCTGGGCGCTTACATCGATAAAGTCGGCCGCCGCAAAGGGTTGATCGTGACCCTGTCGATCATGGCCGCGGGCACCTTCCTGATCGTGCTGATCCCCTCTTACCAAAGCATCGGGCTTTGGGCGCCGCTGCTGGTGCTGTGCGGGCGTCTGTTGCAAGGCTTCTCGGCGGGCGCGGAGCTGGGCGGCGTGTCCGTCTATCTGGCCGAAATCGCCACGCCGGGCCGTAAAGGCTTCTACACCAGCTGGCAGTCCGGCAGCCAGCAGGTGGCTATCATGGTGGCGGCGGCCATGGGCTTCGCGCTCAATGCGGCGCTGGAAGAAAGCGCCATTCGCGAATGGGGCTGGCGCCTGCCTTTCCTGTTCGGCTGCCTGATCGTTCCCTTTATCTTCTTCCTGCGCCGCAAGCTGGAAGAGACGCAGGAATTTACCGCTCGCCGTCACCACCTGGCGATGCGCGACGTGTTTAAAACCCTGCTGAAAAACTGGCCGGTGGTGATCGCCGGCATGCTGATGGTCGCCATGACCACCACCGCGTTTTACCTGATCACCGTCTATGCGCCGACCTTCGGCAAAAAGGTGCTGCTGCTCAGCGCTTCCGACAGCTTGCTGGTCACCCTGCTGGTGGCGATCTCCAACTTCATCTGGCTGCCCATCGGCGGCGCGCTGTCGGACCGTTTCGGCCGCAAACCGGTGCTGGTCGCCATGACGTTGCTGACGTTGGCCACCGCCTACCCGGCGCTGAGCCTGCTCGCCGCCGCGCCCAGCTTCAGCATGATGCTGGCCGTGCTGCTGTGGCTGTCCTTCATTTACGGCCTCTACAACGGCGCCATGATCCCGGCCTTGACGGAGATCATGCCAACGGAAGTGCGGGTGGCCGGGTTCTCGCTGGCCTACAGCCTGGCGACGGCGGTGTTCGGCGGCTTTACGCCGGTAGTCTCCACCGCGTTGATCGAATACACCGGCGACAAGGCTTCACCGGGCTACTGGATGAGCTTCGCCGCGCTGTGCGCCCTGCTGGCGACGCTGTATATGTATCGCCGCATCGCCATGCCACTGCAAACCGCGCGCTAAGCCGCCATCTCAAAAGGAATGATGCCATGCAAAAACTCACTCGTTCGATCCTCGCCGCGCTGGTGTGCGCCTCCTGCAGTACGGCGGCGCTGGCCAAAGACGTGACCGTCATGATCTCCGGTGGCTTCAAAGCCGCGCTGGAGAAGCTGGCCCCGGAGTATGAAGCCCAAAGCGGCGACAAAATCATTCTGGTGTCCGGCCCCTCGATGGGCAAAACGCCGCAGGCGATCCCCGCGCGGCTGGCGCGCGGAGAGCAAGCCGATGTGCTGATCATGGTGGGCGACGCGCTCACCCAACTGGAAAAAGAGTGCTGGACCCAGCCGGGTTCGCGCGTGGAGCTGGCCGATTCGCCGATCGGCATGGTGGTCAAACAGGGCGCGCCCAAGCCGGTGATAAAAACGGATGCCGACCTGCGCAATGTCTTGCTGCAGGCGGACTCTTTCGCCTATTCCGACAGCGCCAGCGGCCGCTATGTCAGCGGCCAACTGTTCAAAAAGCTGGGCATCGAGGAACAGGTGAAAGGGAAAGCGCATAAGGTTGAGCGCATTCCGGTGGCCTCTGAAGTGGCGCAGGGGAAATACGCGCTGGGCTTCCAGCAGGTCAGCGAATTGCTGCCCGTGGCGGGCGTGACCTTTATCGGCGAGCTGCCTGAAAACGTGCAGTACATCACCCGCTTCGCGGGCGCGGTAACCGCCAAGGCGGAGCACCGCCGCGAAGGCAAAGCGCTGCTGGACTTCCTCGCCTCCTCTCAGGCGCAGCCGACCATTCGCGCGACCGGCATGCGAACCGTGCCGGCGCCGCAGCCGGTCAGGCAGAGTGATACTGTTCAGTAATCAGCTTTTCCAGCTCGGCGGCGACGAAAGACTGCATGCGGCCGCCGCGTCTGATGAGGCCTACGGTGCGTTTCACCACCGGATCGACCAGCGGCACCGACGTCAACACCGAGTGCTCTGAAGCGGGCATCGACATGGCGGGCACGGCGGCAATGCCGATGCCCGCCTCAACCATGCCCAGCATGGTCGTCACATGGCGAGTTTCACACACGCTGGGGCGTTCCGGCACGAGGTGTTCCAGGCGCTGATCGAGCAGATTGCGATTGCCGGAGGTTTTATCCAGCGACACGTAATCCTGCTGATAAAACTCCCGCCAGCTGAGGCTCTTTTTACCGGCGAGCGGATGGTCGCGCCGGCAGGCGGCCACGTAGACGTCCCCCACCAACGGCACAAACTCAAGATTAGGCTGCAGCCGCCCGGCGAAGCAGATGCCGAAATCGGCCTGGCCGCCAGTGACCGCCTCGATGACATTGCCTGCGCTGCCGTCGATCAGCTTAACGCGCACGCGCGGATAGCGAAGCCGGAAACGGCGTATCACGTCGGGCATGAAATAGTAGGCCGCCGACGGCACCGTGGCGACGGTGACCAGCCCCACCCGCTCCTGGCTGACCTTATCGATATCAGCCATCACCGCTTCGACGTTCATCAGCAGCTGCTCCGAACGTTCGGCGAAGGCCTGCCCGTACAGCGTCAAGGTCACGCGCCGGGTGGTGCGATCGAACAGTTTGATGCCCAGCGCGTTTTCCAGCTTCTCAATCCTGCGGCTCAATGCCGACTGCGACAGGCAGATGGACTCTGCGGCCAGCCGAAAATTGCCGTACTCCACCAGCGCGCGAAACGCATAAAGATCGTTGAGATCAAAATTCACGGGCATAACGGCAACCTATCCTTACCATGGCGCCAAAGGCGTAAAGCAACGATAATAGCCGCTTATTTAGCCGCAGCAACCGGTTTAACGCCGGAGCGCGCCTCGCCGTTATCCTCCCAGCAGCACCGTCCCCCAAATAATGATGGTCATTATCACCGCCACCAGCTGCGCTGCGCCGCCCAGATCTTTGGCGCGTTTGGATAACGGATGCAACGCCAGCGAAATGCGATCGACCACGGTTTCAATCGCCGTATTAAGCAGCTCAACCACCAGCAGCAGGAAACTGCAGGCGATTAATAACAGCCGCTCCATTTTTGTAATATCCAGAGTAAATGTAACAACCAGTAAAATGGCGTTAATAACCAATAATTCACGAAATGCATTTTCGGTCAGCGCGGCGTCAATAAAGCCGGCCCAGGAGTTCCTTATGCTGTAGGTTAATCGGCTTATTCCCTTTTTCTTTTCCACAGGCATGCATTCTGCTCTCTTCAGCATCACGGCGATCGCGGTTCAATAAATCACGCGCCGTGAATTTATCTCGGGTTTATTAATTAACGGCCTTAACCGTTCCACTCTGGGGACAATGCTTTCACTCACGCTCAGTCCCCCAAAACGAACGGCGCCGCACGCAATGCGCTTATTATCCTGATGGCGTTAAAAGGCGATGCGATATCAGTCGATTAAAGCGTCTTTTCGTACAAACGGTAGCGTTTATAAGGCACCGCGCCGATACGTTCTAAAATCGTCCGCATGCCGGTATTGGTTTCCAGGATCCACGACATTTCCAGCGCGTCGATATTGCGCTTGGCGAACGGCTCGCGCAGCGCCTCAATCAACAGCAATGCAATAATCGGCCCGATGCGGCTGAATTGATATTCCTGGCGAACGCCCATCAGCGGCACGCGCGCGGTGCGAACGCCGCTGACTTTCAGCCGCCACAATAACTTCGCCCAACCGAACGGCAATAACCGCCCCTGCAGATCGGCAATCGCCTCATTAATGTTCGGCAACCCGACGATAAAGGCGCAGGGCGCGCCATCCACCTCGGCGATATGGATCATATCGTCGGGCACCAGGAACTTCAGCTGATCCCCCATGGTGGCGAACTCATGCTCGGTGAACGGAACAAACCCCCAGTTATGCTGCCACCCCGAGTTGAACACCTCGCGCAGCACCTGCATCTCTTCGCGAAAGCGCTTGCGGTTGAGGCGGCGAACGGTCACCTTTTTGCGCACCTGATCCATCATCCGGGTCAGCGACGGCGAAAAATGCAGGTCGGTTCTTTTCATCCAATAAGCAAGCAAATCAATCCCTTCGCTATATCCTTGCTGCGCTATCTGGGCCGCGTAGTAAGGTTTGGCATGGGTCATCAGGGCCGACGGCGGCGTGTCGAACCCTTCGACCAGCAGGCCGCTTTCCTGATTGATATTGAGGCTGAACGGCCCGGTGATTTTCCGCGTGCCCTTGGACCGCAACCACTCCTCCGCCGCCGTGAATAACGCGCTGAACACGGCGGGATCGTCAACGGCGTCGATCATGCCGAAGTGACCGGAATCTTCTCCGTGCAGCGCCCGGTGCAGAGAATCAATTTGCGCGGTGATGCGCCCGACGACCTTCCCCTGCTTTTTCGCCACCCACGCCTGCCATTCGATATGATCGGTGCCGGGATTCTTCTTTGACAGGTGCTCTTCGCGCTCTAAATACAGCGGCTCAATCCAGTTCGGGTCATCACGAAACAGTAACGAAGGGAAAGCAATAAATTCTTTAAGTTCGCGTTTATCCAGAACTTTCTCAATACGGATCATAAATAGCCTTACGTATTAATAAAATAATTAAATATGAGCGCGACAACGCCTTTAGCATTTTTTATGCTGTTCTCTTTTATTGGATTGTGTATCGCCTCCGGTTCAACGATAAGAAAAACCGAATATTTCCCCCTGTGAACCAGCGCATTATTTGCCTATCACGCGCACTGAGGCGGCGTGATTAAACAAAAAAAGGAAAGCCCAAAGCGGCGCTGACATGCTACGCTATGCGTGCTCTTTTATTATTTAGTGCTATTTGGGCGAAAGAAACCCGCCGCTTTAAGTGTACCGACTTTAATCAGGTGGCGCGCCGCCATTTTTACCACTTAATGCTCTTTTTAAGAATCAACTTAAATGAGGCATTCACTTTTTGATTTCTTGCGGCATACTGTTTAGGAAGTGTTTAAGTTCGAAGATAGCCATGCATGAGGTCATAACCTATGAGCAGACAGGTATTTCCTGCCCGACAGATGCAGACTAAAGAACGGCGAACCTCGGGTATTACAATCACCTCTCGTATATCTCCAGGTCGCCGCTCAAGGCTGATAATGCAGGCCGCTCACGCGCTACCGGGTTAATAACCGGCGTGCCGCTCAAGTACGGCAATATACGCAATTCGCGGAATGAAGATGGTTGAATAACAAACTTATTCAAAACCTATTCATAGTAAAACATCAATTACCTCGCCAAGAGTGATTTAACTCTTTTGGTGATTTTTAATCTATGGCTAAGTTTGTCTATGTCTGAAACAAGTTCCGTTCATTCTCTTCCCATGCGCTATGCGGACTTCCCCACTTTAGTGGACGCGTTGGATTACGCGGCGCTCGGTAATACGGGAATGAATTTTTACGATCGGCGCAATCAACTCGTGACCGTTCTCGATTATCGCACGCTGCAGCAAAAAGCGATCTCGGGCGCGCGGCGTTTATTGTCCCTGAAGCTCAAGAAAGGCGATCGCGTGGCGCTGATCGCCGAAACCAGCGCGGGGTTCGTCGAAGCCTTTTTCGCTTGCCAATATGCCGGCCTGGTGGCGGTGCCGTTGGCGATCCCGATGGGCGTGGGCCAGCGCGACTCCTACACCGCCAAACTGAAAGGGCTGATCGCCAGCTGCAACCCGGCGGCTATTATCAGCAGCGAAGAGTGGACGCCGCTCATCGCCTCCGCCACGGAAAACGCGTCAGCGATGCACATCCTCAGCGACGCGGATTTCAACGCATTGCCGGAGCCGGAGATCGCGCTGCCGGCGCCTTCGCCCGACGATATCGCCTATCTCCAATACACTTCGGGCAGCACCCGCTTCCCGCGCGGCGTGATCATCACCCAGCGGGCGGCGATGGCGAACCTGAATGCGATCAGTCGCGACGGGATCAAGCTGCGCGCGGGCGATCGCTGCGTGTCGTGGCTGCCCTTCTATCACGATATGGGCCTGGTCGGTTTCCTGCTGACGCCGGTGGCGACCCAGCTGTCCGTCGATTATCTGCGCACGCAAGATTTCGCCATGCGCCCGATGCAGTGGCTGAAACTGATCGCCAAGAATCGCGGCACGGTGTCCGTCGCCCCGCCGTTCGGCTACGATCTGTGTCTGCGCCGCAGCAACGCCAAAGAGCTGGCCGATCTGGATCTTTCCAGCTGGCGGGTCGCCGGCGTGGGCGCCGAGCCGATCCCGGCCGAGCTGCTCAGCCAGTTTGGCGAACACTTCCGCAGCATCAACTTCGACAGCAAAGCCTTCATGCCGTGCTACGGGCTGGCCGAGAACACCCTGGCGGTGAGCTTTTCCGATCCTTGCTCCGGCCCGCAAACCAACGCGGTCGACCGGGATATTTTGGAGTACGAGGGAAAAGCGGTCGCGCCGGGCAAAAAAACCCGCGCCGTCTCGACCTTCGTCAACTGCGGCCGTGCGCTGCCCGGCCACCGCATCGAGATCCGCAGCGAAACCGGGCAACCACTGCCGGAGCGCCAGGTCGGCCATATCACGATTTCCGGCCCCAGCCTGATGAACGGCTATTTTTGCGATACTGAGTCCCAGCAGCAAATTCAGGTGACCGGCTGGATGGATACCGGCGATCTGGGCTACCTGCTGGACGGCTATCTGTACGTCACCGGCCGCAAGAAGGATTTGATCATCATTCGCGGCCGCAATATCTGGCCGCAGGATATCGAGTACGTCGCGGAGTCCGAACCGGAAATCCGTTCCGGCGATGCGATCGCCTTCGTAACCGAAGAACACGACGAAGCGGCCAGGATCATTTTGCAAATCCAGTGCCGAGTCAGTTCGGAAGAACGCCGGGAACAAATCGTGCACTCGCTGAGCGCGCGCATTCAAAGCGAGTTCGGCATTGCGGTGGACATCGAGCTGCTGCCGCCGCACAGCATTCCCCGCACGTCGTCGGGCAAACCCGCCCGCGCGGAGGCCAAAAAACGCTGGCTGAGCGCTTCGCTCTACCCGCAAATGCCGCAGCTGGCCGGTTTCGCGCAATGAGCGGCACCGTCGCAGTGACGGGCGCGACCGGCTTTATCGGCCGGCATATCGTCCAGGAACTGCTGGCGCAAGGGTTCAACGTGCGCGCCCTGACGCGGCAAGCCGGAAAAGCCGCCATCGACAACCTGCAGTGGATCCCCGGCGCGCTGGAAGATCGGCCTTCGCTCACCGAACTGGTGCGCGGCGCCGAGTGCGTCGTGCACTGTGCGGGCCAGGTGCGCGGGCATGCGGAAGCGGTGTTCACCCGCTGCAACGTGACCGGCAGCCTGAACCTGATGCAGGCGGCCAGGCAAAACGGCCGCTGCAATCGTTTCTTGTTCATGTCATCGCTGGCGGCGCGCCATCCGGCGCTGTCCTGGTACGCCCATTCAAAACAGGCCGCCGAGCAGCAATTGATCGCCGCCTCGGGCGAGATCGCGCTGGGGATTTTCCGCCCGACGGCGGTCTACGGGCCGGGCGATAAAGAGCTGAAACCGCTGTTCAACGGCCTGCTGCGCGGCGTGCTGCCCCGGCTGGGCGCGCCTGACGCCAGGCTCTCTTTTCTGCACGTGAGCGATTTGGCGAAGGCGGTCGGCCAATGGTTATTGGCGCAGCCCGCGCAGTCGAATATTTACGAACTGTGCGACGGCGTGGCCGAAGGCTATGACTGGCTGCGCCTGCGGGACATCGGCGCCGCCGTGCGTCACGGGCCGGTGCGGCTGGTGGGCATTCCGCTGCCGCTGCTGAAAGCCCTGGCGGATATCAGCGTGCTGTGGAACCGCCTGATAAAACAGGAGCCGATGCTGACGCGCAGCAAAATACGCGAATTAACCCATCAAGACTGGTCCGCCAACAATCAGGCGCTGTCGCAACAGATTAATTGGTTTCCACAGGTGAGTTTGGAACGCGCGCTGCGTGAAGGGCTGTTTTAATTATTCCAAGTAGAGGTGTGTCAACGTTCTTATGCTAAATCGCGATGCTGTAATGGATTATATCCTGACGTGTTTGCAAGGTATCGTCGAAGGCGGAGTGGAAATAAAACCTGATAGCGATCTCGTCAATGATCTTGGCCTGGAATCCATCAGAGTCTTGGATCTGCTGATGATGCTGGAAGATGAATTAGATATCTCCATTCCTATCAATATATTGCTTGATGTCAGAACGCCTGAGCAACTGCTTGACGCGCTGCGCCCTTATCTGGAGAAAAACCATGGGACTGTATGACAAGTTTGCGCGGCTTGCCAATGACCGTGAACAATTTCAAACGTCCGGTCTGAATCCGTTCGGCACCTGCATCGACGAAGTGTATTCCGCCACCCAGGGGCGCATCGGCGATCAAAAGATTGTCCTCGCCGGCACCAATAATTACCTTGGCCTGACGTTCGATGCGCAGGCGATCGCCGCCGGCCAGGCGGCCCTGGCCGCGCTCGGCACCGGCACCACCGGTTCGCGCATGGCGAACGGCAGTTACGGATCGCATCTGACGCTGGAACGGGAGCTGGAGGAATTCTTCGATCGCCCGAGCGCCATCGTGTTCTCCACCGGCTATACCGCCAACCTGGGCGTCATCAGCACGCTGGCGGGGCCGGGCTCCGTGGTGTTGATCGACGCAGACAGCCACGCGAGCATTTACGACGCCTGCGCCCTCGGCGGCGCAGAGATTATTCGCTTCCGCCACAATGACGCCGCCGATCTGGAGCGCCGCATGGTGCGCCTGGGCGAGCGCGCCCGCGAGGCGATCATTATCGTGGAAGGCATCTACAGCATGCTGGGCGACGTCGCCCCGCTGGTGGAAATCGTCGACATCAAGCGGCGGCTGGGCGGGTATCTGCTGGTCGACGAAGCGCATTCCTTCGGCGTGATGGGCGAGCACGGCCGCGGCCTGGCCGAAGCGCTCGGCGTCGAGCAAGACGTGGATATTATCCTGGGCACCTTCAGCAAAAGCCTGGCTTCGATCGGCGGTTTCGCCGTCGGCGGCAAGGGGATGGACGTGCTGCGCTACAGCAGCCGGCCGTATATCTTTACCGCTTCGCCGTCGCCGTCCAGCATCGCGTCGGTGCGCACGGCGCTGCAAAAAATCGCGCGCCATCCCGAGCTGCGGGAAAAGCTGTGGAGCAATGCGCACCGTCTGTACCACGGCCTCGCCGAACTGGGGTATACCCTGGGCCCGCGCATCAGCCCGGTGGTGCCGGTGATGATCGGTTCGAAGGAAGAAGGATTGCGTTTCTGGCGCGAGCTGATCGCCCACGGCGTGTATGTAAACCTGGTGCTGCCGCCGGCCGCGCCGGCGGGCGTCACCCTGCTGCGCTGCAGCGTCAATGCCGCGCACAGCGATGAAGAAATAGACACCATCGTGCGCGCCTTTGCGGCGCTGAAAAAATAAAGCCTTTCCCTCTCGGCCGCGGCGGCGGTGCCGAAAATGGCATCACCGCCCTGCCGAATCGCTGCGCGCCTCAGTGCGCAGCCGTTGATGCCCCATCAGCCGAATAGCGATACCCCTGCACCACCATAAATTCCGCGATGGCTTTTTCCGCCGCCGCAAGCACCTCCCCGATCGGCCGATCGGCATCGAGATCCACGATGTCGGCGCCTTCGAACGTCAATAACGGCGTGACGGCGATCTTCTTCTCCAGCGCCGCTTTGCGGTGATCGGGTTTACGGGCGCAGGCCACGTCCAGACTGACATTCAGCTTGAGCACCAGATCCGGTTTTTGCTTCGCCATCCACTGGAACGCCGCCCGCTCCCGCGCCGCCAGCCAACGGACGAAACGGCTGCCTTCAACATCGACGGGAAATACCGTGCCGTCATAAGCGCCGGGGATTTGCGCCTGCGGAAAACGGTCGGTCAACACGATATACCCCTGCCGCCGAAACGCCAGCATGCGGCGAAACCGCAGCAGCCGCCGCCCCACGAAGGCGATGATCACCGCCGACGGCAACAGGCCGATGCGGGATTTCTTCGTTTTGACTTTTTTGGTATTGCTTTCGATAGCCTTGCCCACCGAGCGCCCGAGCAGCGGCAGTTTCGCCGCCGCGCGCCCGACGTTGCCCGCCTGTTTGCCCAGATGCACCTGCACCGCCGGGCCATAATGTTTCACATATTCGATCAGATGTTCACAAACGGTGGACTTACCCGATCCGTCGCTGCCGATAACCGCAATCAGCGGCGGAAATTTTGCATTCATAATCAGACTCTCTTTCAATACACCAGAAACGGCATGCCCTATTTGAAACGAAATATCGCTCACGGCCGCGACGGCAGCGCGAAGATAATTGCCATAGCGCCGCGCCAAACCGCACAAAAGATTAAGCGAAAATGGAAAACCTCTGCTCTTTTTTCGCCGTGAGCCAGGCCGAAAGTTAACATAAAAAGCGAAACCGGCTCACGCCCGGCCAATTAGCACAAAATAACAAGAACGAACGCCATAAATATCAATTCAAATAACCAACAGGAATACTGAACCCATTATTTTATCGCGGCAAAGCACAATAAATATCTTGAACCCAAGGCGTATTGGAATACAATAGTTTTTTTCGCATTGGATTAATTATTGTGAGTCAGCAGATAAGACCTTCATCTGATCGCTCGCCCGTGCGCGTAATAGCGATAACCGGCTGTGACGGCTCGGGAAAATCCACCCTGGCCGCCAGTCTGGTCGAGGCCTTATCGGCGCAAGAACCTGCCGAACTGCTTTATCTCGGCCAGTCTTCCGGGCGTATCGGCGAATGGATCAGTTCGCTGCCGATTATTGGCGCGCCCTTCGGGCGTTATTTGCTGAAGAAATCGCAGCGCGTGCACGATCGCCCTGCTACGCCGCCGGATAATGCCACGGCGCTGGTGATCTTTTTACTTTCCTATTGGCGCGTTTTTAAATTCCGCCGCATGCTGAAGAAAAGTCGCCGCGGCGCATTGCTGATTACCGATCGTTATCCGCAGGCCGAAGTGGCGGGATTTCGTTTCGATGGCCCGCAGCTGGCAAAAACCGCCGGCGGCAATCGCTGGATACGCTGGCTGAGAAAACGCGAACAACGCCTGTACCACTGGATGGCGTCTTATCAGCCCTTATTATTAATTCGGTTGGATATTGACGAGCAAACGGCCTATTCACGCAAACCCGATCACTCGTTGGCGGCGTTGCGTGAAAAGATCGCCGTCATCCCGCACCTGACGTTTAACGGCGCTAACATATTGGATTTGGACGGCCGCGAGCCGGCCAAGCATATTTTCGATGCTTCGCTGCGCGCCGTTAAAATATCGCTGAGGGCCGCCAATGCCTAGCCGCCAAATAACCTTTTCGTACTGAAACAGATGAAAAAAAATAAACTCACTACCGAGCAGGATATCTCTCACGGCTGCATCACCGGGCTGATTGCCGTGGTGGGCAGCGACGGCACGGGCAAGTCCACGCTGACCGCCGATCTGGTGAAAAACCTGCAGCAGCATCGCCCCACGCAGCGCCGCTATTTAGGGCTGATCTCCGGCGAAGACGGCGACAAAATCAAGAAATTGCCGTTCATCGGCGTGTGGCTGGAGCGGCGTCTGGCGGCCAAATCAGATAAAACCCAGCGCATGAGCAACAGGCCGCCGGCGCTGTGGGCGGCGCTGATCATGTACGGCTTTTCGCTGTGGCGCGCCGCCAACCTGCGCAAGGTGCGGCGGCTGGCGCAGAGCGGCGTGCTGGTGATCAGCGATCGCTACCCGCAGGCGGAAATTTCCGGTTTTTACTACGATGGGCCCGGCATCGGCGTGGAACGCGCAAAAGGCCGGCTATTGCGCCGCCTGGCGGCGCGCGAACGCCGTTTATATCAACGCATGGCCGTCTATCGGCCGGAGTTGATCATTCGCCTGGATATCGACGTCGATACGGCGTTTTCCCGCAAGCCCGATCACAGCTATGAAGAGCTGAAAGACAAGATTTCCGCCATGGTGCGCCTGCAGTACAACGGCGCGCGCATCATCGAGCTGGACGCCAGAGCCCCTTACGACGAGGTGCTGAGCAACGCGCTCAACGCCATTTCCGCCGTGGTGAACCCCGCGAAGCGCCCGCAGAGCGACATCGGGCAACCCGGCGAAAACGCCGGCAAAGAAACTCAGGTTTATTAAAAAGAGACAGGGCAAGCGCATGAGTGCGGAACACAAGATGCACAAAAATAACGATGATGGCTGGTTTAAGTTATGAAACGATGGTTTTCCGATGGCGCGTTTCGTTCCATTTTACGTAATGCCGCCTATTTAGGCTCCGGCAGCGTCGCCAGCGCACTGCTTGGCCTGCTGGCGCTCTCCTGCGCCGGTAAAGGCATGTCGCCTGAAATGTTCGGCGTGCTGGTGGTGATCCAGGCCTATACCAAAGCGGTCAGCGATTTCATCAAATTCCAGACCTGGCAGTTTGTGGTGCAATTCGGCACCCCGGCGCTGGAGCATCAAAATACCGGGCGCTTCCGCGACGTCGTCGCGTTCTCCTTCGGCCTGGATATCGCCAGCGGCGTCATCGCCGTGCTGGGCGGCATGATCATGCTGCCGTTCTTGTCACACGCCCTGGGGCTGGACAGCGAAAGCTTCTGGCTCGCCATGCTGTACTGCACCCTGATCCCGTCGATGACCTCGTCCACGCCCACCGGCGTGCTGCGCGCCTTCAACCGCTTCGATCTCATCGCCATTCAGCAGGCGATCAAGCCGTTCCTGCAGGCGGTGGGCAGCGTCATCTCCTATTATTTCGATCTGGGGTTCCCCGGTTTCATCGTCACCTGGTACGCCTCTAACCTGATCGGCGGCACGCTGTTTTGGTGGTTCACCGCGCGCGAGCTGCGCCGCCGCGATATCCACGGCGCGCTGAGGCCGCGCCTGTTCAACGTCGCGCGCCGCATCGAGGGCGCCTGGAACTTCGTCTGGACCACCAACATCGCCCACACCATCTGGGCCGCGCGCAACTCCTGCACCACCGTGCTGGTGGGCGTGGTGCTCGGGCCGGCCGCCGCCGGGCTGTTCAAGATCGCCATGACCTTCTTCGATGCGACGGGCACCCCGGCCAAGCTGCTGGAGAAAAGCTTCTATCCCGAGATCATGCGTTTGGATCCGCGCACCAAGACCCCGTGGCTGCTGGGCCTGCGCTCTTCGCTGCTGGCCGGCGGCATCGGTCTGGCCGTCGCGGTGTTGATGTTGCTGGTGGGCAAGCCGCTTATTTCCGCGGTCTTCGGGCAGCAATACCTGGAAGCCTATGACCTGATTCAAATCATGCTGGGCGCGATCATCGTCTCGATGATGGGCTTCCCGCAGGAATCCTTGCTGTTTATGGCGGGCAAGCAGCGCGCTTTCCTGATCGCGCAGGCGACGGCCTCGGCGGCCTACATTGCGCTGCTGGTGTCGATGGCGTATGCCTTCGGCGTGCAGGGCGCCGCCTTCGCTTATTTACTGGGGCAATGTTTAGACGTGCTGTTATCCCTGATACCGACGATCGGCGCCTACCGCAATCGCTTTATGTTGGGGCTGAATGTGCCCAAAGAGAGTAATCAATGACCGCTATCACGAATTGGAAGAAGTTCTCCGCCGAAACCACCCAGGCGCTGTTTGTCGCCGTGGAAGAGGATGACCTGGTCGAGGCGAATATCAGCCTGCCGCAGCAGATCGATCTGGAATGCTCCCCCGAGAGCATCCGGGACAACTACGCGCTGTGCCTGCAGTTTTGGGAAGACGGCTTTTCCCGCCGCGAGCTGCTGCAACTGGTGAACGGTTTCCTGCAAGACCCGCAGTTGGCGGCGGCAACGCGCATGCGCTACAAATATATCCGCGCCCGCTATAAGCACCTGCGCTTCGCCCAGCAGCTGTACGGCGCGCCCCACCGCGCCAACCGCCTGTTCCACACCACCACCGTGGTGCTCGGCCATTTTCAGGACGCGTTTCGCAACGGCAACCAGAAGAACCTGACGCTGTACGGCAACCTGCTGCGGCTGCTGCTCAGCAAGCCGGTATGGTCTTACGTGCGCTATGCGCTACGCCACACCCGCCTGGAAAGCGCGCAGGGCTTTATCGCCTACCGCCAGGAGCAGATGCGCCAGCTGCAGACGCTGATCGCCGGCCCGGCGCTGACCGGGCATCAGTTCCACGACGTGCGCAAAATCGTCAGTCGCCAGGTGTCGTTTTACGACACGCTGAGATCGATCGATCCGGACAACCGCGAGGCCCGGCAGATTTCGCGCTTCCTGGCGGCGATTAACGGCCTGATGGGCGACCGGCACGACGTGATGGTGGCGGACAAGCTGGCCGGCGGCGATATCTATGACCGGCCGGCGACGCTGGACATCGACATCCGCCAGCGCCTGGAGCTGCTGCTGGCGCGTTTTCCGCTGTCGTTTTCCCCGTCGGCCGTCGCGGCCGGCAGATAAGCGCGTTGCCCGTAGCCATGATGACGTTACCTCGCTTGCTGGCCCTTGCGCTGCTGCTGTCGCCGCTGGCGGCGCCGGCACATAACTTCGTGCATGGCCGGCCGGTGGCGCCGATCGCCATCGCCGATCGCGGCGAGCTGCTGCTGCGTAACGGCGATTTCAGCTACCGGCCGTGGAACAGCGCAAAACTGGCGGGCAAGGTGCGGGTGATCCAGTACATCGCCGGGCGCACCTCCGCCAAAAAGAAGAACTCGCTGCTGATCAACGCCGTCAAGGACGCGAACCTGCCGGGCGATCGCTTCCAGCCCACCACCATCGTCAACACCGACGATGCGATACCGGGCTCCGGCTTCTTCGTGCGCGGCAAGATCGAGAAAAACAAGCGGCATTACCCCTGGGCGCAGTTCATCGTCGACAGCGACGGGCTGGGGCGCATGGCCTGGCGGCTGCCGGAGGAGAGCTCCACCATCGTGGTGCTGGACAAGGCCGGGCGCGTGCAGTGGGCGAAGGACGGCGCACTCACCCCGCAGGAAGTTGACCAGGTGATCGCCCTGCTGCGCGCCCTGATCGCGCGGGAGGCGCCATGAAGCGCACGCCGCCGGGAGCCGATAACGCATGCCTTTGATTGAACGCTATATCACGGTTGAGATCCGCCGCCTGGTGATGATGATCGCCGGGTTTCTGATCTTCATGTTCGCCAGCTACTCCGCCCAGCGCTACCTGACCGACGCCGCCAACGGCACGCTGGCGCTGCGGGTGGTGGCCGACGTGGTTTTCTATAAATCGCTGATCGCGCTGGAGATGATATTGCCCGTCGCGCTGTATGTCTCGGTGGCGGTGGCGCTGAGCCAGATGTACAGCGATGCGGAGATCACCGCCATGCTGGCCGCCGGCGCCAGCCCGCTGCGGCTGTACAAGGCGGTGCTGCTGCTCGCCGTGCCGCTGGCGATCGCGGTCACGCTGCTGTCGCTGTATGGCAGGCCCTGGGCGTACGCCAATATTTATCAGCTGCAGCAACAGTCGCAATCGGTGCTGGACGTGAGCCACCTGCAGGCCGACAAATTCAACGTCAGCGGCAACGGCCGCATGATCCTCGCCAATCACGTCGATAAAACGGCCAACCACCTGACGGACGCCCTGATTTATGTGCGCGGCGGCCATCACACCAACCTGTACCGCGCGCAGTCGGTGGAAGTGCTCGACGCCTCTCCCGCCAGCCCCGCCGTGCGGCTGAAAACCGGCACCGCCTATGTGCTGGATCGCCAGGGTGCCGACGACAACGGCCAGAATTACGACAACTTTGACATCGCGCTCAAACCGTTCGTGCCCAGCGCCGAGAGCCGGCACAAGTCGGCCTCGCCGGCGGAACTGGCGCGCTCCGCCGATCCGGGCGACGCCGCCGAACTGCAATGGCGCGAGAGCCGTGGGCTGACCACCGTGCTGATGGTGCTGCTGGCGATCCCCTTTAGCCGCATCAAGCCGCGGCAGGGGCGCTACGCCGCGCTGCTGCCCCTGACGGTGCTGTTTACCGTGATTTTCTATGGCGGCAACATTTGCCGCACGCTGGTGGCCAACGGCTCTCTGCCGACGATCCCCGGCGTTTGGCTGGTGCCGCTGGCGATGGCTGTCGGCATCGCCCTGCTGCTGGCGCGCGACCTATCTCTGCTGCGGAAACCCTCCCGATGACTATTTTTAGCCGCTACCTGATCCGCAACGTGTTCATCGGCTTCGCCGCCGCGGCCGGGCTGCTCATCCCGCTGTTCACCACCTTTACGCTGATCAACGAGCTGGAGGACGTCACCCCAGGCGGCTACCGCTGGCAGCAGGCGCTGCTGGTGACCGTGATGACGCTGCCGCGCAGCCTGGTCGATCTGGGGCCGTTTATCGCGCTGCTCGGCGGCATCGTCGGGCTGGGGCAGCTGTCTAAAAGCCTGGAACTGACGGCGATCCGCTCCGCCGGGATGTCGATATTCCGCATCGCGCTGGTGATGCTCGCCGCCGGGCTGTTGATGAACCTCTCGCTCGGCGCCCTCGATGAATGGGCGGCCTCGCCGCTGCAGCAACGCGCGCTGCAGATGAAGAACAACGCCCTGGCGCAGTCGAACGATAACGACGTCACCGTTAACCCGCTGTGGGCGCGGCGCGGCAACGAGTTTGTGACGGTAAAGACCGTCGATGAGAACGACCAGCCCCACGGCATTGAGATCTTCCGTTATCAGGCCAACCGCGCGCTGGAATCTTACCTCTACGCCGAAAGCGCCAGCACCGCCGCCGACGGCAACTGGTTGCTGCACAACGTGATGCAAAAAAGCTGGCAAGGCAGAAAGGAGACGATTGCGCGGCAAGACAGCCTGCTCTGGCGCTCGCTGTTCGCCGTGCCGAGCCTGAAAGAGCTGACCCTGCCGGCCGGCAGCTTCTCGCTCCAACAGCTGGATCGCTATATCGATTACCTGCAGGGCTCGGGGCAGCCCAGCACCGAATACCGCCTGGCGCTGTGGAAAAAACTCGGCCAGCCCCTGCTGGTGCTGGCGATGATTTTGCTGGCCATCCCGTTTACCTTCACCGCCCCGCGCGCGCCCGGCATGGGCAGCCGATTAGCGCTCGGCGTCATCATCGGGCTGCTGACCTACATCGCTTACCAGATCGTCCTCAATCTGGGGTTGCTGTTCGCCCTCAACGCGCCCTTCACCGCCCTCGCCCCGCCGCTGCTGATTTTGGCGCTGGCGTTGGCGCTGGTTTATCGGTTTGATCGGCGGGGTTAAAAACCCGCAGGAGCCTTTGGAAAACAAGAACTTTCCGGTTAACCTTTGGCCCACTTTACAAATTGGCCTGAGCCGTTATTATCCCTTATCTGGTGTCCTATGCGCCGTTAGCTACCGCTGACTGCCGTTCGATAACATGCCCCTCAGGGGGCCATCGAGTGCAAGGAGTGCGAGCGCCCGCCTGAACAGGCCAAGACGCAGCAAGCAAAGGAAGAGACACGCTATGTTTTCCCGTTTGAAACTGCTGTATATCGCCGATGATATTATTTCGCCTGATGAATTCCCCCGTATAGTCAGCCCTTCCAGCGCCTGTCACGGCCTTTCATACATGCCGGACAATGACATTCTGTCGCTTTTTTCTGGTTTTCGCGGTGGCGAACGGATCCGCCGTGAAGTCGGCGTTACGCAAAATGGAATAAGCTCTAACTTGCGCGCAAGAGTGCAGAGCGACCTGATGAGCGGCGTTGTCGTAGCGGTCGAAACCCGGCCCGGCGTGTTGGCGACGATGGGGCCATTTTACGCCGACATCGACGGCTACCTGATACCACAGGGGAGACAAGAGCCCAACTACCCGGTGGACAGGATAGTGAAGCGGTACGAAGAGGCCGTGAAGTCTTATGGCGGCCGCCGGGCGCGCCCATCCGTCTTCCCCGCACAAGTCACGCGGGCCAAACCGGCCCTTGGCCCGGATATCCCGGCGCAAGGTGGAAGAGCCTCACAGTCGGTCGTGTCTGGCCCCTTGACCAAGGCGCAACGCTGGCAGGAGCGAAAATACCTCATTGGCCGCGGGCAACGGAGTATCTACCCGGATGCCCGAATCGCCTCGGAACGCCTGGCGGCAAACAATGTCGCCGTCGAGAAGGCAAAACTGGCGGAGAATATCTACAAGACCACGAATCCGCTAAAGGAGACTCCCGGCGTTCCCGAAGGTTGGAAAGATATCAGTAACGATAATGCCGCCCTGAGTAAAATTGGGCTAAACAGAAATATGCTCTTCGACAGGGATGAATCTCCGGATTTTTTGGCAAGGGTATATCAACCTGATAGCACTGTTTTTGGTAAAGAGATGAACCCAACGGTCGTGTTCAGAGGATCAAGAGCGCCAGAGTTCCCGGAGGGAATCGGCAGCGCCGCCAAAAAGGCCCTTAGGGGCGATTTGTCAGGAATTAAAAATGTGAATGACTGGATAAATAATGGCGCGCAGGGGATGGGGGCGAACTCAGATTATTATAAGCAGGCGGTTAAAATAGCATTACAAGTAAAGAACTCCTCCGGTGTCGATATTTCTGGTCATTCATTGGGCGGGGGAATGGCCTCAGCAGCATCAATGACCAGTGGAAAACCCGCCTGGACGTTTAATGCAGCCGGACTCCATCATGGAACTGTAGGGAAATACGGAGCTGAAATGATTGGTTCAGCCAAGAACATACAGGCCTATCGAGTTGAGGGAGAACTGTTAACCACGTTACAGGAGGTTAATAACGAAAGTGACTATGAGCTTATAAGAAATGCCCTGCCCGATGCTTTACAAAAACCCTGGGGCGTAGCATTGCCTTTCACCTTGAAAGAGTGGTCATCACTGGCGGTGCCTGATGCCGCTGGCATACCGCACACGCTTGCCGGAGGGACAGGAACCCTGCTCGATAAACACGGTATAGACCAGACAATAAAGTTGATTGAAGATCAGAAAGACGAGGATGTCGCTACTATCAGGGGAAGAATATGAGCAAGTGGATAATGGCAATGGCGTTACTGTTTACTGTTCTCATGATGCAAGGATGCAACAAAAACATGGAATATGAACCACAGGATTTTTTTGAAGGCCGTCAATTGGAAGTCGCACAGCTGATTTATGATGGCGACGAAGTGAAACTGAATGAGAAGCTTCCTTCAATAAGCAAGGAAGAACTGAATCGACCAGTGAAAGCAGACATGACCCTGCTGTTTTGGTCGGTGCTAAACGCAATCTATGATAAAAATACGCCGGAAAGACTGAAAATAATAACCGACCTGGTTAAAGCTGGCGCAGACCCGTTGCAGCCCAGACCAGAGGGAGGAAGCAGCCCGGCGGAATTCGTCATGAAAGCCGACAAGGGGATTTGGGTCAAAGCCATGCTCGACGGCGGTTTACCGCCAAACGCAAAAGATAAGGTATTCAATGAACCCATTGTATTCCAAACAATCAAAGCCAAAAACCCTGAAACATTAAAGGTGATGCTGGATTATGGCGCGGATATAAACATCAGAGACTCCTTGCAACAAACCTTATTAATGGATGCTTTTTTTAGCTCAGCCTTTGAGCACATGGCCCTACTGCTCAATCGGGGTGCGAATCCTAACCCGGTAAATATAAACAATCTTTCGCTGTTAACAGCAGTGAATCGGCAAATAAAAGACAGCCAAGATGGCTCAGAATACAATGTACAGTGTAAGAAAATACTCGAGCTCATGCTTTTGAAAGGAGCAAAGGAAACACAGTAATTTCATCAACGCAGATCTGACAGCTGCCGGTTATTATACTGGGGCTGTCAGATGGCATCTGGTTTTCGATAAACACGCTATAGACCACGCAATCAAACGGATTGAAGACCAGACAGACGAGGATGTCACCATTCTCAGGGGGAGAATATGAGCAAGTGGATAATGGCAATAGCGCTACTGTTTACTGTTCTCATGGTGCAAGGATGCAACAAAAGCATGGAATATGAGCCACAGGATTTTTTTGAAGGCCGGCAGCTGGACATCGCGCAGCTGATTTATGATGGCGATGAAGTAAAACTGAAAGAGAAGCTTCCCTCTATAAGCAAGGAAGAACTGAATCGACCGGTGAAAGCAGACATGACCCTGCTGTTTTGGTCGGTGCTAAACGCAATCTATGATAAAAATACGCCGGAAAGGCTGAAAATAATAACCGACCTGGTTAAAGCTGGCGCAGACCCGTTGCAGCCCAGACCGGAAGGGGGAAGCAGCCCGGCGGAATTTGTCATGAAAGCCGACAAGGGAATTTGGATCAAGGCCATGCTCGACGGTGGTTTATCGCCAAACGCAAAAGATAAGGTATTCAATCAACCCATTATATTCGAAGCGTTAGACGCGAAAAACACTGAAACGTTAAAGGTGATGCTGGATTATGGTGCGGATATAAATACAATGGATTCATTGGGGAATACCATATTAATAAGCTCTCTGGATTCTCGTTCGTTTGATCATACTATACTTCTGCTGGAGAGAGGTGCAGATAATAAAATCAAGGGTAAGTTTGGTTGGACTATGGGCAATCAGCTCCAACGCTTTATAGATAGAGGGGTAGGCGATGCCGAGGATAAAGAGAAAATTAACAAGATAAAAGAGTTATTAATTAAAAACGGTGGAGACTGGCCTCCTCTACCTGTAAAGAATTGAGACTCCCTTAAAGTCAGCGTCGAAGACATGGAATATGCCGCTCAGAGGCAGAATGGCAACCGCCATCCGCCCCTTCTCGCTCCGCGGGATTAACGTAGTTCCTTCGCTATCGCGCTAAACATCAGCGACGCCTCCAGCGGTTGGGCACTGAAAGAAGGTTCCGCCTGCGGCCAGGTAGACCACTGGACGATCACCAGATTCTCCGCCCGATTGACCATAATCATCTGGCCGAAGATCCCCAGCGCCCACAGGGAATGTTTCAGGGATGCCTGCGGAGCGGGTTCTACGTTGGCCGCATTCGCCGGCACTTCGTTGTTCCACCATTGGTAGCCGTAGATGCCGTTGGGATGCGCCGCCGACACCGAGCCTGCCGCCCGCGTCCAGTTGGACGACTGGGCTACCCAATCAGCCGGCAAGATCTGTTTGCCGTTCGGCAACGTCCCGTTATGCAGAATGAACTCACCGAAGCGCCCCCAGTCTTCCAGCGTGGCGTTGAACCCGTGCGCGCCCACGTCGTGCTGGCCTTTGGCGTAGGCATGCCACACGCCGTCGCTGGCCATGCCGTACGGCTGCCAGATGCTTTGCTCAAGATAGGCCGCCAGCGGCATGCCGGTGGCGCGTTCCAACACGTCGCCCAGCAGCCAGGCACCGCCGGAGGAGTAAGACCAGTTCTGCCCGGCCGGATGCGCACGCTGCAAACCGGCCACCAGCTTGCGCACGCAGGCATAGGCGCCGGGCCTGGCTTCACACTCGGTCAGCTGCGCGAAGTCCGATTTCGGGTTGGTGTAATCCTCATTCCACGCCACGCCGGAGGTGTGGGTGATCAGCTGCCTGAGGGTCACGCCGTCCCACGCGGTGCCTTTCAGATCGGGTTCGTATTGCGTGATGAGATCGTCGAGTGAGTGGATCTTGCCCTGTTTAATCGCCACGCCCACCAGCGTGGCGACCACGGATTTGCCCACGGAGCGCGATGTCCACAGGGTAGCGTCGGTATTACCCTGCCCCAGGTATTTCCAGGCGATTTTGCCGTCTTTCAATACCAGCATGCCGCTGACGTTCTGGCGCTGCAGGTAATCCTGCAGGTGGTAGGTTTTGCCATTCACCCGATAACTAGCATCGGTTAGCTGTTTAGCGGCAGTAAGCAGCGGCGTGGCGTTGCCATGGTGAAATACATCCCCCGCATAGTTGCGGTAGTCGTTACGAAAACCGATCACCCGATCGCTCTGGCTCCAGGTGAGCATCTTGTGCGTGTCCGGCAATTGCGCATCGAAAGGCGCGGGACAGGCGCTGAGTTCGGTGCCCGCACAGGCGGCCAGTACGGCGGGCGCCAACAGGCCGCTGCAGAGACTGATGACAACGCCCGCCAGCAGGCTGCGGTTAAACACTTTGCTTTTCATATTTTTTCTCGCTTAGCTCAGGAAGGCGTTCAGCTTAAAAAAACGCGGCCTATAATAAAAAACGCCTGATGGGGGAAAATCCCCCGCAAAATCGACGGGAGAGCCGCGTGCCAAGCCTGATTTATTCCTTTGCCCAACTGGAAGCCTTCACCGCCGTGGCCGAGCACGGCAGCCTGGCGAAAGCCGCGCTCAAGCTGGGCAAAGACCGCACGACGCTGCGCGATTTGATTGATTTTCTCGAGGATGGGCTGGGCTATGCGCTGTTCCTGCGCGAGGGGCGCAGCCTGCACCTGACGCCGGAAGGCGAACAGCTGCAGCGCCAGGCGCACCTGCTGATGCGCCAGGTGAAAGCGTTTGAGGCATTTGCCAAAGACGTGCCGAAGAGCGCGGCGCAGGAAATCTCGCTGGTCTACGATCCCTTCACGCCCCGCGCGCTGCTGCAGGCGTTGATAGCAGCGATGGCCCAGCGCAACACGCGCCTGAGCCTGATTAACGCCTCGCGCGACGAGGCAGAAAGGCTGCTGGCAAGCGGCCAGGCCGATCTGGGCATCTGCCAGGCACGCCATCGCAGCGTGGGCGACACCATGGAGTGGCGCGCCTTAGGGGCGATAGAGATGGATTTTTACGCAGCCAAAGCGCTTTTCCCCGGCGCGGAACAGCCGCTCTCGCTGCTGGAGCTCTCGCTCACGCCGCAGGCAATCATGCACCCGGATTCTGACGAACCCGTGGCGCGCCGCCTGCAAATTTCAGGGCACACTATCTTCACCAACGAACTGGAGATGCTGCGCGCCCTGCTCGAACAGGGCTGCGGTTGGGGATTCCTGCCGACACATATGCATGCGGAACGGTGGAAAAACGTCAACACGCTGCGCACCGAAGTAGGCAGCCAGGGGATCAGCCAAACCATGGTGACCATCTGGAAGCCGGGCAATGACCGACGGGCGCTGATTGATGAGACGTTGGGGTTGTTGCCGGGGTTGTGGCGGGAGGTTGGGGAGTGAAAAGTCGCTGCTAGATTAGCGGTGTTGTTACCGGAAGTCGATCGTGGGGATAATCACCTGCGTTGTTGGTCCGTTCGCTCTTAAGCGGGGATTGCTGTTTTACCCAATGAGCCCCCCATCGCCTGCACTCCAGCGCTGCTGGTACTAGTTGAGTGCTTTGACTGATGACATTTAGAGCGGCAGCTTTGAGCGAGGAGCGGACACAAGCGTAGTCACCGAAATCCCTAAAATAAATTATAAAATTTGAGGAGAGTGTTAGTAATGCAAAGTAGACAGCCCTTATGACAAATGATTTTTTAAATGAGCAGAGTTAGTAGAAACCCTGTTGAGTAATGAGTTAGAATGGTACCCTTGTTCGATTACAGTAATGATACAGTGATAGGAGACAGTATGACCATAATTGAAGCCACAGCTATTGATCTCACTAAAGGGAATATAAAGTTCTTTTTAACCTCATTAACTACGGATGAATTAATGAGTACATGTAAAATTTCACGTATCAATGAAAAAGCAGAGCAAGGATTCCAAAGAGCTCTTGACACTGCACGAGCAAGTAAAATAGCAAAATATCTTAATGATGGAAAAGTCATCCCTGGGGCTTTAATCCTATCCTGTCAAAGAAATGATGATATAAAATATGATGAAAGCTTGCAAAAATTAACTATAGAGGGTTCTGAAGGGCTGTTCATGGTTATTGATGGGCAACATAGACTGTATGGTAGTTACATTGCTTATGGTGCAGGTAACAAAACTAGAATTCCTGTGTGCATTCTATCGGGATTAAATCGGCAAGAGGAAATTGAATATTTTATTGATATTAACTCCAATCAAAAAGGTGTACCCAAAACACTGAGAATTGAATTAACGAAGTATCTTGTTGAAGAAGGCTCACTTGAAGGCATCAGGCTTAAGTTATTTGAAGATTTGAGTGATAATTCTGACTCCCCTCTTTTGGGAAGGTTGAGCGCCTCACAAAAAGGCAGGGGATATATTACACACGTTCCTTTCCAAGCGGCTTTAGATAGAGTGTTGCAGATTTCACCTTTAAAAGATTTGCCATATGAAGATAAACTCATTCTTATTAAAAATTATCTATTTGGTGTGAAAGAAAATCTTATTGAAGTTGGAAATCAAGACAAATTATTTCAAGCAACTTTCTTTCAATCCATATTTAGAGTATTTGAACAGGCATGTTCAGTGGCAATGACAGTTGGTTCTAATTATAAAAAAGAAACCTTTGTATCTTTGTTCAATGTTCTTCAAAATATTAATTATGAATTGCATTCCGGCACTAACGAACAAGCAATTACAGCTTTAGAAAAAGATATTTCTGCTCTGTTAGATATTGAAGTAAAACTTAAAATATCCAAGAGGAATCTGTTCTAATGGGGAAGGTATCTTCTATTATTGCTAGTGAAATTGAAACTCGGTTATTATTTCTTTTAAAGAAAGCCGGTGTGGACGGAATAAATATTGAAAGGCCATCGATAAATGATGGTTTGAAAATGACGCTAATAAGAGATCAGGCTCTTGAAGTAAATATAAGTTCTGAAAAAATATATTTTAATGACACCACTGGGAATTCAGTATATGAATCATTACTTTATGATTATGCTATGGGGCATTATAGACGTACTAAACAGAACGAAAACCTTCTCCAGTTAATTAATAGCAACCCAAACTGCAATCCGGTATGGCCACTTGTTACCGCTTATTATTGTGCTTTTTTTTGCGCAATTGATATTGGCCGGATATTTAACAAAATCAATATAAACTTTGATGAAGAGCAAATTACAGAACTGAATAGACGTTCCCGAACCAATGACAATACAATTTCGTCTCAACGTGGATTTCTTGGCGAGATTGATGAGGAAAATAATATTATCTCCTTAAGTTCTAACAAAGAAAAACCACATTCCTATGCTTGGTTTCAACTTGAGAGTACGATCTTAAGTTTAGTAAATAAAAATAAAAAATGGGATGAGCTAAAGACGATGAGAGAGATAATAAAAGGTTCAAAATACAATAATCGTGGGAATAGATGGTTGAATTTAAGTGGCACAAGAAACAAATGGAATTATACTGATCCGTTGCTTTTTCATGAAAAAGGAGACAATTTGGGAGGTGATTTTATGAAAATCATCAAGAACGAATTAAATGCAGAAGAGTGGCTAGCAGCAGCTAAAACTAAGACTGATGATATAAGCAACGCTACATCTGTTGCATGTTTCTACAAAATTCTTTATGAGGCAACAACTAAAGCCTATAATAACATCCTAATTGGATGACAATCAGTATTTAAGCTGCTAGACAAATCATTTCCAATGTATTATTAGAGCGCTATCACACTCAGCGTAATTGCTTTATAAAATATTATAGACAATAGAGGTTGATATCTAGAGATCGCGCTGAGTAAGTTATTTTTATAAAATTTTCATTGTTTAGCGTTGTACTGAGTTTTCCTTAAGTTAATTTAAGTCCGCTCTTGGCACGGAGTGGGCGGATTCATTGAGCAGAAAGTCCACTGTGAGCGAAGAGCTGTCATGCTTCCCTATGGAACAGGTTCTCAATGATGGCATCACTTAATAATGAAGGGAAGCAAGCCAACGAATCATAACAGGAAAGCCCATTATACACGTGTATAATGGGCTTTCCTGTTATGACATGGCGAACTTAGCTGGAGGTCCGCAGTGAGCGAAAAGCGGGAGTTGATGCACAAGCAAGACTTAAACAATATGTACAAACACTACCTCAGAAATTCAAACTCAACGTTTAAAGCAAACGCTGAGTTCTTTTACATGAATTTAGTACTATTTAATCTAAACATCTAATCTAAAATGAGTTATTTCATCATCATTTAAATATGACATTATTTTTAAGATATGAGATATAGTTGAACTGCTTTTTTCCGTTCTATCGATAGAGGTGAATTTTATTAACAATCTTGAGAAACCAAGAAGAAATTCATTTTTCTTATTATTGAGTGAAATTCTTGATATTTTTTCACCTGCACCATCAAATCCCTCAGGGATGAGTGATTCTTCATCAGTGACTTTGTCAAGACAATCTATTGCCAAGATATCATTCCATAACTCCTTGCTAACACTTACCGAGCCTTGATATTCAAAGCCTTTGTAGAAATCGAGATCCATATTATTCAACCTCCGAGTCTGTGTCTAAATCTGCTGCATCTACATTTTCAAAATAGATGATTTCATTTTCTTCAAAAATTTTCTTCGCACCAGGTTGAATATCATGTCCTGAGACAACCACCTTAGCCCCTTGTTTTACTATTTTTCGTGCAGTAGTTGTACCAACACCATCCCTATGAACTTTTACTTCAATAAAATCATCCTGATCATCAGACATTGTGTCTCCTAATTATTTATTTTGTAGTTTTAAATCAATGAGGTAAATTAATTTATTGAGATCTTTTTTATTGACTCGAATATCACCTCGCTCATCATTACCTTCAGTAGCCTCTATATCTAGTCCATTTTTTTTTCCAAGATTTTCTATTGCATCAACAAGATCTTCATGCTTAATTGTTGATTCAGCTGCTTTACGAGCTGCACTTATTTTTTTCACCATTATAATATCCCATTTATAAGCAGCCAAGTGACGCCTTACTGTTTTCAAAGCCGATACTTGAAGATTCTGTTAATTCGAATCTTTGAGCTATAGTTTCGAATGAAATTTTATTGCCAGCTATTTTATCTAAAAAAACACTCTGCATAATGAGATAAACGTCATAATTTGTTAGTTTTTTTTGTTTCATTTTTTCATGTAAAGAGAAATAATCAAAATCATCTACCATACCCAAGTCTGATATTATGGGTTTAAGCCACATCTCAAATTCGGATATTGTGATATTATTTTCGATTGAGAATTTGAGTGAAAACCTACGTTTTACAGCTGTATCAATCATTGAGTACATATTTGTCGTTACTGTTATAATAGGAGGGTATTTATAATTCATTGACTCAATTTTATCAATCTCTTTAATAAAGGTGTTAACTAAGCGTTTTACTCCAGAAGACTCATTTGAAATATATCTCGAGCATAAGACTGAATCTACATCATCAAAATGAACAAATATTTTAATTTCCGTCAATGCTAAATTCCCCAGATACTTAAAAAACTCATTCAAGTTTTTCGAAGACATGCCAAGATCTTTATCTAAAAATAGCTCCAAGCTTATGTAAAAATACTTAAATCCTTCTCCACTCAGGCGTTTTGCTACATTTTTTAATAATGTTGTTTTACCAGTTCCAGGTGAACCATGGAGTAATATAGTTGGATTGAAATTATATATCTCTCTCTTTACAACCCAATCATCAGACCATATTAAATTACAAAATTTAAATATTTTTTTGGATTCATCACTTACCCCAAACAGTTCAACTGGTTTATAAGTATCGATTTCACATTCCGTAAAAAAATTTCTCATCAAAAATCCTTTCGGGTATAAAATTACACAGAATGAACTTTTTCAATTTTACCGTCACGCAATTATCGATGGCAACTGATAAGTTAAAAAATCTTCATTCAGAACCAAAAAATAGTTAAAAATTGACGTATTCAACATATCATGCTCGGCATTTAATGCCGAATCGTTCGAAAGTTACGTTTGTCATAGTGTAAGTGCCCCATCCAGACGAACCATGAGCTTTTAGATTTCTGACGTGCCTTTACTTTCGCAATTTCCGCTCTGACACAAAACAGTCATTCTTACCTAACTTCGACCTAGAAACACACCTAGCCAAACTCACCGCCAACAAAATACAGCCACATGAAATGATTTAAATCGTGATTAATAAATAAATGAAATTATTAATTTCGTTTTCATTTCGTTGTCTTCCCTTTCCCACTCCAAACACCCAACCATCCCCCCCAACTCCCCCTAGCACCGCCCCCGCCCTTTCCCTACAATAAGGGATCTGTTGAGGCATAACGCAAGGAAAGACGGTGTCGAAAGCCAATCCCAATGCCACTATCGTGGATATCGCCCGCCGCGCCAGGGTGACCAATATCACCGTTTCCCGCGCCTTCAATAAGCCCGAGCTGGTCAAGCCGGAAACCCGCGAGCGCATTCACGCCATCGCCAAAGAGCTGAACTATGTGCCCAACGCGTTCGCGCAGGGGCTGAAAAGCAGCAGCAGCCAGATTATCGGCATCGTCACCAGCAGCATGTATAACCCGTTCTATTCCGGCCTGATCAAGACCGTGTCACGCATTGCGCGCCAGCAGGGCTACCAGATCATGCTGTTCGACACCGACGGCAGCGAAGAGGCGGAAATGCGCGCCATTCAGGCGCTGTTCGGCTACAAGGCGCGCGGTATCCTGCTGTCGGCGGTGCGCGACGACAAGCGCTACCGCCCCGCCTATCTCGAGCTGGCCGAGGTGTACGGCGTGCCACTGATCCTGATCGACCGCGATCTTTACGATCAGCAGCTGAGCGGCGTGTTCCTCGATAACCGCGAGATTGGCGTGCTGGCTGGGCGTTTTCTGGCGGAGCAGCCGGATAAGAAGCTTTTGATTATCGGCGGCCCGGCGGATTCGGAAATTACGCTAACGCGCACCGCCGGCATCGTCGCGGCGCTGCAGGGCAGCGGGCGTGAGATTCATATCATCAACGGCGACTATGATTTCACCTCGCAGGAAAGCGAGGTGCGCGCCTATCTGGCGCAGCCGGAGAACCGCCCGGATTATATCATCGGCCTGAACGGCATCATCACGCTGGGCGCCATCGCCATCTGCCACGAGATGGGACTCTATGAGCAGGTGAAATTCTTCTCGATAGACGAGCCGCCGCGCGCCGGCGCTTACGGCCTGCACATTCCGGGGGTGTATCACGATACGCAGAAACTGGGGGAGATCGCCGCGGAGCTGCTGTTCAGCGCCATTCACAGCCCGCGCGGCGAGTTGCCGGTGCGCAGAGAGTTCTTCACCGGCTCGCTGTTGAATCGCTGACGGGCGCTATTGCCCGTAGTAGGCGTGTTTGCCGTGCTTGCGCAGAAAATGTTTGTCCAATAGCTCCGGCTGCATCGGGGCGATGGCCGGCGCCAACTGGCGCGTCGCCATCGCCATGATCGCCACCTCTTCCAGCACCACCGCGTTGTGTACCGCATCCGCCGCGTCCTTGCCCCAGGCGAACGGGCCGTGGGAATAAACCAACACCCCCGGCACCTGCTGCGGATCGCGCCCCGCCTGATTGAAGGTCTCGATAATCACCTTGCCGGTTTCCCCCTCGTAATCCCCGGCGATCTCCGCCTCGCTCATCGGCCGGGTACAGGGAATGTCGCCATAAAAGTAGTCGGCGTGGGTGGTGCCCAGCGCCGGGATCGGCTGCCCGGCCTGCGCCCAGATGGTGGCGTTGCGGCTGTGGGTGTGCACCACGCCGCCGATATCGGCGAAGGCGCGGTACAGCGCCAGGTGGGTGGCGGTGTCGGATGAAGGCTTGCGGTGCCCTTCGCGCACCTTGCCCTCCAGATCCACTACCACCAGATCTTCCAGCGTCATCGCCTCGTAGGCGATGCCCGAAGGCTTGATCACCACCAGCCCGCTTTGGCGGTCGATCGCCGAGACGTTTCCCCAGGTAAAGGTCACCAGCCCGTAGGCCGGCAGGCTAAGGTTGGCGGCCAGCACCTGCCGCTTGAGTTCGTTCAGCATGCGATGCCTCCCTCATTCATCTGTTGTGCGATCCAGGCCTTGGCCTGGGCGATGCGTTGCTTATCCTGCCCGTCTTCACGCGCCCACATCTCCAGCAGGTAGGGGCCGCGATAGCCGAGCGCGTTGAGTACGGAAAAGGCGTGGGCGAAATCCACGCAGCCTTCGCCGAACGGCACGTCGCGGAACTGCCCGGCACTGCCCGGCCCCACGGCGACGGTGTCTTTGAGGTGCACGGCGGTGATGCTGCCGATGCCCAGCGCCAGCTCGGCGGCGACGTCGTTGCCCCAGGCGCTGAGGTTGCCGAGATCGGGATACACCGTGAACCACGGGCTGTTGACGTGGCGGGCGATGTCGCGCCATTTGCTGATGCTGTTGATGAACGGCGTGTCCATCACCTCCACCGACAGCATCACCTGCGCCCTGGCGGCCTGCGCCGCCGCCCACTGCATGCCCTCGATAAAGCGTGCACGGCTGTGGCGATCGGCGGGTTCGTAATAGACGTCGTAGCCCGCCAGCTGGATGTTGCGGATGCCGAGATCCGTCGCCAGTTCCAGCGCCTTGCTCATCAGCACCCGCGCCCGCTCACGGGTGGCGGCGTCGACGCTGCCGAACGGATCGCGCCGGTGCGCCGACAGGCACAGGCTCGGCACCGTCACCCCGCTGTCGAGCCGCGCCTGGATAAACGCCAGCCGCTGGCGGCGATCCCAGTCCAGCCGCTGCTGGCGCGCCGGCTGTTCGTCTATAGACATCTCCACAAATTCAAAGCCCAGCTCGGCGGCGGTGGCCAGCCGCTGCGGCCAGCTCAGATCGGCAGGCAGCGCCTTTTCATACAGCCCCAGACAGGCGGCGTTAGTCGTTTGCATCAGTCACCTCACTCAAAGCCTGGGCGACCGCCAGATAGCGCGCCTGCTGGGCGCGCAGGCGCCGATGGGCGGCGGTCGCGGGATAATAACAGCGCAATTTGGGCGGCGCGGCGGCGATCGCTTCGGCGAACCCGGCGTACTCCCCGGCGCCGACGGCGGCGCACAGGGCGGCGGCGCGGCAGCCGCTTTGGCGCGTTGCCACCACCTCGAGCGGCAGGTTGCCGGCGTCGGCGTACATCTGCATCCAGACCTCGGACTGCGTCGGCCCGCCGGTCATGCGCACCCGCTCGATGCGCGGGTTTAGCTGAACCATGCGCTCCTGATGGATCAGGTGCGAAAACACGATGCCCTGGTAGATCGCCTGCACCACGTCCGCCATCTCGTGGTGGGCGCTCAGGCCGATCAGCCCGCCCGGCGTGTTGCCGCCGAGGTTGGAGCCGTACAGATAAGGCAGGAACAGCAGCCCGCTCGGCTGCTCGCGGCGCTCGGCCACCCAGGCGTTGAACTGGGCGTAGCGCTGCCGGTCGTCGGCGCAGAACTGGCGCAGGAACCAGGCCAGGTTGCCGGCCGAGGTCGGGCTGCCTTCGTGCACGAAATAGCGGCCGTCGATGCAGTAGCGCCCCCAGGCGTAGGGGTAATCGGCAGGAATGATGCGCTCGGTCACGCAGGTGGCGATCGACCAGGTGCCCGCCACCGCGCTGAGCGTGCGATCGTCGGCCACGCCGGAGCTGAGCGCCGCGCCCACCACGTCGAACAGGCCGCCGTACACTGCGGTGCCCGTTCGCAGGCCGCACTGCGCCGCTGCAGCGGCCGTCACCCGCCCGGCCAGCTGCGCCGAGCCGATCGTTGGCGCGGTCTTCTCCTGCGCCTCTTCGATGCCGAAGGCCGCCATCAGCGCCGGATCGTAAGCGCCGCTACGCTGGTTAAACAGGTTGCTGCCGGAGATGTTGGTCACTTCGGCCGCCGCCTCGCCGGTGAGGCGAAAGCGCAGGTAGTCGTGCGCCATCAGGATGCGATCGACGGCGGCGTACTGCGCCGGTTGCCGCTGCTTCAGCCAGCGCAGCAGCAGCGCCGGGTGGCTGGGCCACAGCGGCTGCAGGCTGCGCGGGTAGGTCTGCGCGTCCACGCCGGCGCGGCGCAGCTCAGCCGCCGTGGCCGCCGCGCGGTTGTCCGAAGAGAGGATGCCGTTGCCGACCGGTTTGCCGTGGCGGTCGATGGCGTACAGCCCTTTGCCGTGCGCCGAAAAGCTGACGCCGCGCACCTGCCCGGCCGCCAGCCCCGCCGCGTGCAGCGCCTGGCGGATCGCCGCGCAAACGTCATCCCACAGCGCGTCCATATTGCGTTCGCTGAAGCCCGGCTGGGCAGCAATCGCCGCGCCGTCGCGCTCGGCGACTGCCAGCTCTTCACCGCTTGCCCGGTACAGCCCGGCCTTGATCACCGTGCCGCCGACGTCTATGCCAAGAAAGACTGACATCGCGCCTCCTATTTGCGCCGCACGGAGCTGAGGTAGATGGCGGCCAGGATGATGCCGCCCTTCACCACGTTCTGGATATACGGCGACACGTTCATCAGATTGAGGCCGTTGTTGAGCACCCCGAGCATCATCGCCCCCACCAGCGTGCCGACGATGGCGCCGCGCCCGCCGGAGATCGCCGCCCCGCCCAGCACCACCGCGGCGATGGCGTCCAGCTCGAAGCCTTCGCCGGCGTTGGGCTGCCCGCTCATCAGGCGCGAGGTCAGCACCAGCCCGGCCAGCGCGGCGGTCAGGCCGCTGATCACGTACACCAGCATCTTGTAGCGCGGCACGCGGATGCCGCTCAGGCGCGCCGCCTCTTCGTTGCCGCCCATCGCGTAGACGTAGCGGCCGAACGGCAGCTGGTTGAGCATCAGCCAGGCCAGCACGTACACGCCGAGCATGATCAGGATCGGCACCTGGATGCCCAGCAGCGTGCCGCGGCCAAAGAAGGAGAAGACGTCGGGCAGGCCGGAGATCGGGTAGCCGCCGGTATAGAGCAGCGCCAGGCCGCGGGCGATGCCCATCGACGCCAGGGTGACGATGATCGGCGGCATGCGCAGGTAGGCAATGCAGGCGCCATTGGCCAGGCCGAACAGCGCGCCAACCGCCAGCGCCGCCACCATCGCCAGCGGGATGGGCACCGCCGCCAGCATCAGCCCGGCGGCGACCGAACCGGCCAGCGCCATCACCGGCCCCACCGAGAGATCGATGCCGCCGGTCAGGATGGCGCAGGTCATGCCCACCGCGATGATGGCGTTGATAGACACCTGGCGCGCCACGTTGGTCAGGTTGTTGACGCTGAGGAAGCTGTCGTTCAGCAGGCTCATCAGCACGAACAGGACAACGAAGCCGATAAACGGCAAGACCGCAGGGTGATGCAGCAGTTTTTCCCAGCGCTTGCCGAGGCTGGGGCCGGCGGCGCGGCGCGCCACGGCGGGTTGTTCAATTCCGATCATAAGGCACTCCCGGTCGCGTGAAGCATGATGTGGTTGGATTCGATGTCGTCGCCGGTCAGCTCGGCGACGATGTGGCCGCCGCGAAACACCAGCACGCGGTCGCACACGCCGATGATCTCCGGCAGTTCGGAAGAAATCATGATGATGGAGATGCCCTGCTGGGTCAGTTGCTGCATCAGCTGGTAGATCTCGGCCTTGGCGCCCACGTCGATGCCGCGCGTCGGCTCGTCGAAGATCAGGATGTTGCAGTCATTGTTAAGCCAGCGGGCGATCACCACCTTCTGCTGGTTGCCGCCGCTCAGGGTGCTGACGGCGGTCTCGGCGTCCGGGGTTTTCACCCCCACGGCGCGGATCAGCCGCTGCACCACGTCGCGATCCTTGCGGGCGCTGACGAAGATCTTGCCGCGCCGGTGGTGCCGGTTGAGGGTGATGTTCTGCGCCACCGAAAACGGCAGCACCAGGCCCTCGGTTTTGCGGCTCTCCGGCAGCAGGCCGATGCCCTGCGCCAGCGCCTGCGCCGGGGAGCGCAGCGCCGCCGGTTGGCCGCCGAGGCGGACGCGTTTCCGGTGGCAGCGGCTGGCGCCGATCAGCGCCGAGACGGTCTCGGTGCGCCCGGAGCCCACCAGCCCGGCGAAGCCGAGGATCTCGCCCTTGTGCAGGTGGAAGCGGTCGGTCGCGCCGTGCTTCTCGCGCTGGATCTCCGCCTCCAGCAGCACCGTCGCGGTATCGACCGGGTGCTGTTTCACCGGGAAGGCGTTCTCGATTTTGCGCCCGACCATCAGCCGCACCAGCTCTTCCACGTTGGTGTCGCCGGTCGCCAGCGTTTCGATGTAGGCGCCGTCGCGCAGCACGGTGATGCGATCGCAAATGGTGAAGATCTCGTCCAGGTGGTGCGAGATAAACACCATGCCGACGCCCAGCAGCCGCAGATCGTTCATCACGCTGAACAGGTGTTCAGCCTCGCCCGGCGTCAGCGTGGCGGTCGGTTCATCCAGCACCAGCACCCGCGCCTCCAGCGACAGCGCCTTGGCGATCTCAACGAACTGCTGCTGCGCCACGCTCAGCTGCTCCACCGGGCAATCGAGATCGATAGCCACCGTCAGCCGCTTGAAGATCGCCTCGGCCTTGCGCCGCATCGCCCGCCGATCCAGCAGGCCCCAGCGGTTCCTGATCTCCCGGTTGAGGAAGATGTTGTCGATGGCGCTCATGTACGGAATCAACGAGAATTCCTGAAAAATAATGCCGACGCCGGCCTCGATCGCCTGGCGATAGTTGTTAAAGCGGCTCTGCTCGCCGTCGATAAAAATATCGCCCTCGTCCGGCTGATAGATGCCGCACATGATTTTCACCAGCGTCGATTTGCCGGCGCCGTTTTCGCCCAGCAGGGCGTGCACCTCGCCGCGTTGAATGACCAGATCGATGCCGTCCAGCGCCTTCACGCCGGGAAAGCTTTTCTTGATTCGCTTCAGTTCCAGTAAAGGTGTCACCGCATTGCCCTCCGCGCCGAACACCCCGCCGCAGCGGGGCGAACCCGGCCGCTGTTACCAGCTAAAGCCGGCCGCATTGCTGCGGTCGATCAGCTTCACTTTGACCGGCACGGTTTTCGGCACCGTGGCGCCCCAGTAGCGGGCCAGCGCAATGCCGAGCGCGATGCGCAGCTGGTCGCGCGGGAACTGCGCCGAAGTGGCGATGAACGGCGAGTTCGGCTTGAGGATCTCTTTGATGGCTTCCGGCTGGCCGTCGACGCTCACCAGCTTGACCTTGGCGCCGTTGCTTTCGATCGCCGCCAGGGCGCCGAGCGCGCCGACGTCGTTGACACTGAAGATGCCCGCCAGATCCGGCGCCGACTGCAGCATGTTTTCGGTCACGGTCAGCGCGGTGTCACGTTCCTGCTTGCCGTTTTGCTTGGTGACGATCTTGATGTCGGGGTATTTTTTCATCGCCGCTTCAAAGCCGCGCACGCGCTCCAGGATCGGCACCACCGGGATACCGTCGAGGATCGCCACCTTGCCTTTGCCGCCCAGCGCTTTCGCCAGGTATTCGCCCGCCTGGAAGCCGGCGTCGTAGTTTTCCGAGCCGACGAATGAATCCAGCGGCCCTTCCGCCTGGGCGTCGATCGCCACCACCACCGCGCCGGCCTTATGGGCGGAGATCACCGCCGACTGCACCCCCACCGAATCGGTCGGGTTGATCAGCAGGATATCCACCTTCTTCTGCAGCATGTCCTCCACGTCGCCGATCTGTTTGGCGACGTCATGGCGCGCATCGGCCACGTACACCTTGGCACCGATATCCGCCGCCGCCTGATCCAGTGCCTGCTTCATGGTGACGAAGTAGTCGTTGTTCATTTCCTGGAACGACATACCGATCGTGATTTGCTTGGCCAGCGCCACCTGGCTGGCCGCCAACATTCCACCGGCGACGATAAAAGGCAGGGTCTTTTTGAATAATGAAAACATAGCCAATTCTCCTGTAGGGAAGCTTCTTGTTGTGGTTATCAGAGCAACAGCATGTCTTTACGTTTGGCCGACCGGCCGGCCCCTCCGTTGCGAACGGGCCGGCGGTCGTGACTGCAACAGCGGTACGGCGGGAGAGTCAGGGAACCAGGATCACCTTGATGGAGTCGGTCGAGTCCGCCAGGGCGAAGGCTTCGTCCCAGTCGTTCAATGAATAGCTGTGGGTGACCACGCCGTTGGAAGTCACCAGCCCGCGCTCGAACAGATCGATGGCGATTTCGTAGCTGTAGGGCGCCAGGTGCGCGCCGCGAATGTCCAGCTCTTTGCGATCGCCGATGATGGACCAGTCGACGGTGGTTTCCTTGCCGAACACGCTGAACTCCACGAAGCGGCCCAGCTTGCGGATCATCTGCAGCCCCTGGGTGACACCGATCGGCGCGCCGGTGGCCTCAATGTAGACGTCGCAGCCATAGCCGCCGGTCAGCGATTTGACGATCTGGTCGGCGTCTTCCTTCAGCGGGTTGATCACCACGTCGGCGCCGAATTCCTTCGCCAGCGTCAGCCGCTCGTCGATGGCGTCGATAACGATCAGTTTCTTTGGCGTCTTCAGGCGCGCCACCTGCACCATGCACAACCCGAGCGGCCCGGCGCCGGCCAACACCACTACGTCGTCCAGCTGGATGTCGCCGCGCGCCACGGTGTGGATGGCGCAGGCCATCGGTTCGATCAGTACCGCGTCTTCATGGCTCAGGCTTTCCGGGATCTTGTGGACGATGGCGTTTTCGGAAAAGCGCATGTACTCCGCCATGCCGCCCTCCGCCACGTCTTTTTGGAAACCGTAAATGTTATGCGTCTCACACATCCAGTAGCTGCCGGATTTGCAGTAGCGGCACTCCCAGCACGGCACGATCTGCTCGGCGATCACCCGCTCGCCGATCCGGTATTTGCCTTCCGCGCCCTCGCCCAGCGCGGCGATGCGGCCGTAGAACTCGTGGCCCGGCACCACCGGCGGTTTAACCCACGGGTTCTCCCCCCAAAACATCTGCGCGCCGTTCTTGCATTTGCAGTCGCCGGCGCAGATGCCGCAGCCTTCCACCTTGATCACCAGCTCGCGCGCCTTCGGCAGCGGCGTAGGCACCTGTTCGAAACGATAATCCTGCGGGCCATGGCAAACGACCGCGCGCATTTTTTCCGGCAACTGGCTCATCTCTTCCTCCAATACATTCGTTAAACGCTTGAATCTTATTAATGTTGACGTTGTCATTTTTATTCAACAAAAAATGAGTAACGACACAACATGTTAAATTTCAATGAATTAATCATCACACATCCCGAAAACTCAAAATGACAACGTGAACATTGATCGACATATAACCAAAGCTGCAAAAAGAATTGTTTGAGCAAAATCACAGTTCGTTAACATTGCGGCTAAAAATGCTACAAATGCGGATCGCGATCCCATTTACAGGATCGGTGAGGATCGGGAGATGATCGAAACGGCGGGAAGAAGATGATTGGCAGGAATGCGGGCCAGGCATCGCGCCCGGCCCGATAAAGCGGGTTACTTCACTTCGCCCATCGCTTTCAGCTTTTTGGACAGCTCGCGGCGCTCTTTGGACAGATCGGCATTTTTGATGATGTAGTCATCAACGCGATCTTCGTAGTCGCTGCGCATGTTGGCGATGATACCCTGAATGTCTTCAATGCTCATGCCGGGCTTGATGTACTCACTCAGGTTGTCGAGCAGCAGCACGCGCTTCTGGTTATCACGAATTTTCTTTTCGTTGTCGACGATCTCGCGTTGCAGTTTGTTTTTGCGGCGGAACATACGCACAAACTCCAGCACGTCCTGGAAACTCGGCTTATTTGCATTATCCATCTTTATACCCTTGCTTTAGTAATACACAGATTCATTTGCTTACGGCCACATGGCACCAAGATACAGGTTTGTGGCGGTCCGGCACAACAGTGATTGGCTTATCTTACCCACTTTGCCCCGGCGGCCAAAACCCAAAGCGCCGCCTTCATGATCTGACCCCTTATTCGCGCCCGGCGGCGGTGCAAACCTGGAGCAAATCCCCCAACTCTTCCAACTGCTGCGCCAGCTCCATGCTGAGCCAAACGTAGCCGTAAATCGGCGCTTCGCCGTGTTGGCCGACGCTGACTTCCTGCATCAGCGTTTTCAGCTCGCCGGCGATTTCCGCCAGCTGCCCCGCCGCCGCCTGGCGCTGCGCCTGCGGCCCTTCGCGCATCAGCACCGCCAGCGACTCCAGCGAGCTCAGCGTCAGCAGTTGGGTGCTGCGCAGCGTGCGGGCGTTCAGCATGATGAAGTGCGTTTCGCGCGAGGCCCAGTAAGCATCGGCCATCAGCTCCAGCGTGCACACCAGATTGCGGCTGAGGGTTTGCACCGCTTCGAACACCGCTTTGGGGATGCGAGTTTCCTTGCTGGCGGGCACGATCAGGCTGCGCAGCTTCACCACCTGATTCAACAGATCCTTGAGCTGCGGCTCCAGCCGCGGCCGCTCGATAACGTTCGGCGAAAAATACGCGCCGTAGAGGCGGGCGGCGGTTTGCAGGCAGTCCGCCATTTGCATGCGCCACAGAATGTAGGCGCGCTGCGGGTAGATGCTGGTGAACAGCAGCGCCAACAGCGAGCCGAAGATCACGTCGCCGCTGCGCCACAGCGCGGTGTGCATGTCGCCGGCGCCCGCGCCGCACACTACCGCCAGCGTGATCCCCACCAGCAGCGCCATATACGGCCGTTTGCCGAGCGTCAGGTAACCGCAGACGAACATCACCACGCCGCACCAAACCAGCATCAGCGGCAGCGAATAGAGCTCCAGATACAGGGCGATCAGGCCGGAGGCGGCGCCGAACACCGTGCCGGCAATGCGTTGCAGCGCCCGCTGCAGCACGTTGCCCCAAAACGAGATCGGCCCCATCACCACCACCAGGGTGATCAGCGGCCAGGTGCCTTCGGGCACCGCCAGCAGGCGGATCAGCAGAAAGGTCAGGATAAACGCCAGCCCGATGCGCACGCCGTGAACGATGCGGTAGTGGCGATAGGTCAGCAGTTCAAGGGAAGAGATTTTTCGATCGAGGCGCACAGTGCCTCCGATAAAGACCAGCCAGGCCGCTATTTTAGCGGAGGAAGCCCGGCGAGGAAAAGGCGAATGAGGCGTCCCCCATTCACCTTCAGGCTCAGGCGACGTACTTGTCGACCAGCGCGCGCAGAACGGCGGCGGTTTCAACATCCATCACGCCGTCATACTTCTGCTGACGGAAGTGCAGCTGGAACGCGCGCACCAGCTGGCGATAGCCTTCTGCGGTGTTCGCCGCCGAGGTGTCGTAGCCGTATTGGGCGAACAGTTTCAGCAGATCGGCCTGCGCCGGCAGGCCCTGGCTGCAGTATTCCTGCTGGCGCTGCTGCTTGGTCGATTCGTCATACCAGGCGCCGACGCCGGCCTGATACAGCTGCTGCCACGGGAACTGCGGGCCCGGATCGCTCTTGCGGCCCGGTGCGATGTCGGAGTGCGCCACCACGTTCACCGGCGAGATGTCCGGATAACGCTGCAGGATATTCTGCGCCAGCTGGGTGACGGCCTCGATCTGCTGCGGATTGAACGGCGGGAAGGTGATGTTTCCACCGTCGCCGCTCGCCAGGTTGACGATCTCGATACCGATCGAGGTGTCGTTGATATTGCTGCGGGTGCCCCATTGGCTGCTGCCGGCATGCCAGGCGCGCTCATTCTCGTCCACCAGGTTGAAGATGCGCACGCCGCTGAAGCCGGCCGCCTGATAGGTCGCCTCGGTCGGATCCGGCACCAGATAGTGCGCGCTGACCGATTTTCCGGTCAACGACTTCACCGAGTCGGCGAAGTTTTGCGCCGTGTAGTGCAGCACCAGAAAGCGCACGCGGTGGCCGAAGCTGGCGACCGATCGGTAGCTATTGTAATCAATCTTGTACATCGTAAAGTCCCTCTCTCGTTTGATTTCACTGAGCGGCCCCTCATCATGACAGACCGCCCCGCACGGGTGAACCCTTGGCCCACCCTTTTTGTTTTAGCTAATTGCTAAATCATGCGCAAGTCTTTTTTAGCAAAATCGTTATTTACCTTTTTGCTAAAGAGTGCGATCATTGCACGATGGAAACTAAAGAAATCAGGCGCAACAATCTGCGCGAATTGATGGCCCGCTACGCCCGGCAAGGCATCAACCAGAATGAATTCGCCACGCTGGTTGAGTCTTCCGCGCCGACGCTGAGCCAAATCATCGGGGAGAAATCCTCCCGCAATCTTGGCGACAATCTGGCCAGGCGGATCGAGGCCAAGCTGAATTTGCCCAAGGGCTGGTTCGACGTGTTTCATGAAAAGCAGCTGGTGCGCCCGTTTGACAACGTGGCGGCGGAGTCGGACTTCCAACCCGCCCGCTTGAAACCGGTGGTATGGGAAGATACCGAACAAGACAAGGAAGAGTTTGTGGAGATCCCGCTGCTGGATATCGATTTTTCCGCCGGCGACGGCTGCTACGAAATCGTCGATCGCGAGGAGTTTTCGCTGATCTTTCGCCGTTACTATCTGCACAAGATGGGGGTGGCGGTCAACGCCGCGCGCATTATCCGCATCTCCGGCTCCAGCATGGAACCGCGCCTGCAGGACGGCGACGTGGTCGGCATCAACACCGACGACACGCGCATCCGCGAGGGCAAGACCTACGCCATCCGCCACGGCAATTTGCTGCGGGTGAAGGTGCTTATCGAGCAGCCGGACGGCGGCGTCATCATCCGCTCCCTCAACCGGGAAGAGTACCAGGACGAGCATCTCAGCTATCAGCAGCGCAAAGAGCAACTGGTGGTGCTCGGCCGCGTCTTCTGGTCATCTTCGTCCTGGTAACGGACCACAGCGTCGGGCACCCAGGGCGCCCGGCGGTTATTTGAAGTCCACCACCATCTGTTGCTGAATGGACAACCCGCGGGTCGACTGCACGCAGCCGGCGATGTAGTCGGTGAAGCGCGGCGGTTTCGGCATGCCCAGCTTGAGGATTTTCTCGTTGCTGAAACGCACGTTGAGCATGGCGAACGATCCGTACAGGCGCATCGCTTTGAGCATCAGCCGCTCGTTGCACGGGCCGAAAATGTCTTTCAGCTGACGGCGCATTTTCACCAGCGCGTCATACGTCACCTGCGCATACTCATCGCCCACCGGCGCCTTTTCCAGCGCCGCCGCCATGGCGCGGTCGATTTCGGCAAAGCTGACGCTGCTCTCCTCACCGGCGGAGATATGATAAACGTCGTTCTCGAGCGTTTCGCTGTTCATTAACATCACCAACGCATCCGCACAGTAGTCCGCCGGGATCACATCGATATTGTCCTGCAGCGAACACATGAACTTGCGCAGCATCAGCGCCATGCCGAACACCCAGAAAATGCTGCTGGAAGGCTGGCAGCCCAAGCGAGTGTGGCCAACGACGATCGACGGACGGGCGATGGTCAGCGGCATGTGCGGGCAGCGCTGGCGCATCAGCTGTTCGATGGTGGATTTGGAACGCGTATATTCCACCAGGTGCTCGGCGTCTTCCTCAAACTCGCCGCTCTCCGACACCAGCGAACCCGGCTCCGGCGAACAGGACATGGCGGTACCGACGTGCAGGAAGCGTTTTAATCCCGGCACCTGCGCCATTCTTTCGGCAAAGGCCAGTGTGCCTTCTACGTTTACCTTCCAAATGAGCGGGTTATTACCGAAAGAAGCAACGGCCGCGCAGTTAATAACGTGCGTGACTTTGTTAATGCGTGCGTCAGTTAAAAAGTCGGCCGGCTCGGAAAGGTCGCCCAACAATATATTTTCTATCGTAATTTTAGACAGCAGATTCGCGTCGATATTAAATTTTTCCATATTCGCGCGAATACGGGCCAGCCCTTGCTGCGCATCGTCGGCGCGCACCAGCAAAAGATAATTAATGGACTGATTTTCAATCAATAATTTTTCAAGAACCGCACCACCGAGAAAGCCGGTAGCGCCGGTCAACAGCAGCGTTTTCATAATTGTCACCCACATTGGCATTGAATGTGGAAGATTGTATCTGCGGATAATTAAACAATTATTAAATAGAATTACGGCGCCCTTAAACACTTTTCTTAATATTATCTTAAGGAATCTTTTGAAACATCCATCATGGGTTTAGTAACAAAAGAGTCGGGACAAGATTACGATTAATCCCTGCTGTTTAAATACCATTGATGTAACCCCTGATTTAATTTAACGGTCAATGTTATTTCTCTTTTCGTCCGTGGAGGACTTATGACCTATAACCAAAAAATCTGGTTGGGGGTTTTGCTGCTATGCACCCTGTTTTGGGTGGCGGTGATCGGCGGCGCCTGTTCGCTGTATCAACGCGTGGATCGCTTCCAGGCACATCACGCAGAGAGCGAATTCGCCGCCCGCCACAGCCAGGCGCCTTGCGCGCAACCCGGCGCTCAGGCGTCGACTGCCCCCCGGAATGGGTAGGGACAATATCCGCTAACGATCCTATTATGCCCTAAGGTTAACAGGGAGATAACGATGGCTCGAAAGCTGGATAGCTTACCGCAGGCGCAACGCGAGAAAATAGAAACCGATTTGCTGGCCATCAGCGTGATCTACAACGAACGCTACGGCATCGCCTCCACTCAGGCGGAAACAGAACAACAGGTCCCCGACCACCTGCTCCCCTACTTTCATCAACGGCTGAATTATTATCGCCGTGCGTAATTGCGCGCATTTCGCTAACCGCCGCTTGGCATCGCTCCCCACGCCGTTACAATAGAGGCATATTGTATCCGCCACTGAAGAGACGCGATTTTGAGCAGCAAGGCAACGGCCACATTTTACATTCACGATTACGAGACCTTCGGCAAGAGCCCGTCGCTGGACCGCCCGGCGCAGTTCGCCGGCGTGCGCACCGATATGGATTTCAACATTATCGAAGAGCCGCTGGTCATCTACTGCGCCCCGGCCGACGATTACCTGCCGGAACCGGAGGCGGTGATGATCACCGGCATCACGCCGCAGGTGGCGCGCGCCAAAGGCGTTAACGAAGCCGAATTCACCCGCCAAATCCATCAGGCCTTCAGCGTGGCCGGCACCTGCATTCTCGGTTACAACAACATCCGCTTCGATGACGAAGTGAGCCGCAATATCTTCTATCGCAACTTCTACGATCCCTACGCCTACAGCTGGCAAAACGGCAACTCGCGCTGGGATCTGCTGGATGTGATGCGCGCCTGCTACGCTCTGCGCCCGGACGGCATCGTTTGGCCGGAAAACGAAGACGGTTTCCCCAGCTTCCGCCTGGAACACCTGACGCGCGCCAACGGCGTCGAGCACACGCAGGCTCACGACGCGATGTCGGACGTTTACGCCACCATCGCCATGGCCAAGCTGGTCAAGCAGGCGCAGCCGCGGCTGTTCGATTTCCTGTTGCAGCACCGCAATAAACACAAGCTGAACGCCCTGATCGACGTCGCCGACATGACGCCGCTGGTGCACGTCTCCGGCATGTTCGGCGCGGCGCGCGGCAATACCAGCTGGGTGTCGCCGCTGGCCTGGCACCCGGACAACAAGAATGCGGTGATCATGTGCGATCTGGCCGGCGACATGACGCCGCTGTTGACGTTGAGCGCCGAGCAGCTGCGTGAGCGGCTGTACACCCGCCGCGACGATCTGGCGCCGGATCAGGCGCCGGTGCCGATCAAGCTGGTGCACATCAACAAATGCCCGGTGCTGGCGCCGGCCAAAACCCTGCTGCCGGAGAACGCCGAGCGGCTGGGCATCGATCGTCAGGCGTGCCTGCAAAATCTGCAGCTGCTGAAACAGCATCCGGAAGTGCGCGAGAAAGTGGTCGCGCTGTTCGCCGAAGCCGAGCCGTTCAAAGGTTCCGAGGACGTCGACGCCCGCTTGTACGACGGTTTCTTCAGCGACGCCGACAAGGCGGCGATGAGGATTATCCAGCAGACCAAGCCGCAGAACCTGCCGGCGCTGGATCTGGCCTTCAGCGACGGCCGCATGAAAGAGCTGCTGTTCCGCTTCCGCGCGCGCAACTACCCGAATACGCTGGACGACGCCGAGCAGCGCCGCTGGCTGCAACATCGTCAGGAAGCCTTGAGCGCGGAGCGCGTGCAGAGCTATCTGCTGCAGCTCGAATCGCTGTATAACCTGCACGAAGGCGACAAAGAGAAAACCGCCCTGCTGAAAGCGCTGTTCGATTACGGCAAAGAGTTGGTGGGATAAAATCCGCCGCAGCAGAAAAGGAAAAGGCCGCGAAAGCGGCCTTTTTTGTGGCTGAGGAGACGGCTCGCGCTTAGGCGGCGTCTTCGCTCGCTTGCGGCACCGGCAGACGGAAGCTGCGGGTGACGAAGGCCAGGTAGATCAGGCCGATGGCAGCCCAAACCAGGCCCAGCGTCATCGAGCTGGCTTCCAGGTTGATCCACAGCGCGCCGACGGTCAGTGCGCCCATCACCGGCAGGATCAGGTAGTTGAACGTGTCCTTCACGGTGCGGTTCATCTTGTCGCGAATATAGAACTGCGAGATCACCGACAGGTTAACGAAGGTGAAGGCCACCAGCGCACCGAAGTTGATCAGCGCGGTCGCGGTCACCAGGTCAAACGACACCGCGGACAACGCGATGGCGCCTACCAGCAGCACGTTCAGCGCCGGGGTACGCCACTTCGGATGCACATAGCCGAAGAAGCGAGTCGGGAACACGCCGTCGCGGCCCATCACGTACATCAGACGCGAAACGCCCGCGTGCGCCGCCATGCCCGACGCCAATACCGTCACGCAGGAGAACACCAGGATCACCGACTGGAAGAACTTGCCCGCCACGTACAGCATGATTTCAGGCTGCGACGCGTCCGGATCCTTGAAGCGCGAAATGTCCGGGAAGTACAGCTGCACGAAGTAAGACACCACGATAAAGATGATGCCGCCGATCAGCGCCGTCAGGAAGATGGCTTTCGGGATCACTTTTTCCGCGTCTTTGGTCTCTTCGGACAGCGAGCTGATGCCGTCGAAGCCCAGGAACGAGAAGCACAGGATGGTCGCGCCGGTAATCATCGGCACCACGTGAGCGTTATCGGACCAGAACGGGCGGCTGCTGACCAGCGTACCAGCGCCTTCGCCGTGGTAAATGCCGTTGATCACCAGGCCGAGGAACACGATCATGATCGCCACCTGCACCACCACGATGATGGAGTTCAGGTTAGCCACCAGCTTGATGCCGCGCAGGTTGAAAATCGTCATCAAGCCGACCAGCACCGCCACGAAGATCCAGGACGGTACGCCCGGGAAGATCGCTTCCAGGTAAATCTTGGCCAGCAAAATGTTGATCATCGGCATGAACAGGTAGTCCAGCAGCGATGACCAGCCCACCATAAAGCCGACGTGCGGGCTGATGGCTTTCTGGGCGTAGGTGTAGGCGGAACCGGCGGAAGGGAACTTCTTCACCAGCTTGCCGTAGCTCAGGGCGGTAAACAGGATCGCCAGCAGAGCGAAGGCGTACGCGGTCGCGACGTGACCATCGGTCAGGCCGGATACGATGCCGAAGGTATCGAAAATGGTCATTGGCTGCAGGTAAGCCAAGCCCATCATCACTACCGGAACTAAAGTCAGGGTTTTACGCAGCTGAGTGCGCTGAGCCGGAGCGGCGTTGATGGTGTTATCGGACATTGTTCAGCCCCCCCTTACCTTGAGCCTTGCGGATGGCGGACACGCCAAGACTTAAGGTTGCGGGGAAACTTCGCAACGAGCGACTTAATTCTAAAAGAAGGGGGTTGTAAGCTGGATAACGGGTCGAGGTAACCTCGGCTGCTCCATAGTCGCTGCGGCCACAGCGGAAACCGGCGGGCACCGGCGCTAAAGTGAAAAATTGCCCCATCTTTCTAATCCTCATGAGTCACGACCATAAAGTTTTGTTTGATCGTGCACGAAACTATTTATCTATCCGGATCGGTGTCCGGCCTCGCTTGGTGTATGAAACGCTACGTTGGTAAAACATAATGCAAAAAAAATAACCGACGCTTTCAAAACGTCGGCTATCTGCATTTGAGATATTTTGCACCAGAATGCCTCCGAATGACAAGATCCGGAAACCCTCAAATACAAATTCTTTTTGTCGATCGCACGGAAAACCAGCCCGGCAGGCGAATTAATCCGCTGCCGGCAGGCCAGTCGCCCGCACATACCTCTTACTTTATACGCCTATTCAGGCATTTTTCAACATCCAGTCGATCTCGGTTTCCGTCACTCGCCGTTCAAACTGCAGCAGTTCGTCGGTCTTGCAGGCGTGATAAACGCGGGTGAAACGCTCGCCGAGATAGTGCGTCAGCGCGTGCTGATGTTCAAACTCGTACAGCGCGTCGCTCTGGCGGATCGGCAGCGGCAGCCCCTCTTGCTCCAGCCCGTTGCCGGTCACCGGCTCAGGCAGCGGCAGTAGGTTGTCCAGCCCGTACAGCATGCCGGCCAGGATCGCCGCCATCACCAGATACGGATTGGCGTCGGCGCCGGCCACGCGATACTCCACCCGATGGTTCTCCGGTTCGCCGCAGGGAATGCGCAGCGCCACGGTGCGGTTATTGTGGCCCCAGGCGGCCTGGATCGGCACATACATCCCCGGCTGGAAACGCCGATAGGCATTGACGTTCGGCGCCAACAGCGCCATCGACGCCGGCATCAGGGTGATCATCCCGGCCAGCGCCTGTTTCAAGAGCGGCGAATCCTCGCCTTCGCCGTCGGCGAACAGGTTGTTGCCCGCGCCATCCTGCATGCTGACGTGCACGTGCATGCCGCTGCCGGCGTAATCCTCATAGGGCTTGGCCATAAAGGTGGCGTGCATGCCGTGGTTCTCGGCCACCAGCCGCACCAGCCGCTTCAGCGCCAGCGCGTGGTCGCAGGCCTGCAAGATATCGTCGGTATGGCGCAGGTTGACCTCGAACTGCCCCGGCGAGGCCTCCGCCACCGCGCCGTCCGCCGGCAGCCCCTGCAGCTTCGCCAGCGCGTCGATATCGTTCAGCACCTCGGCGAAATGGTTCAGGTTATCGACGGAGTACACCTGGCTTTGGGTGTTGCGCTCCTGCGTGCCGGGCGCACACGGCGGTTGCAAATCGCCTTCCGCGTCGCGCTGCCGATCGATGAGATAAAACTCCAGCTCTACCGCTGCCACCGGGAACAAGCCGCGCTGTCGCAGCGCCTGCCACACGCGGTTCAGCACATTGCGGGGTTCAACGTCAAAGGGAGTGCCATCTTCATCCAGCATGGTGAGCAGCACCTGGCCGATGTGCTGCGGATCGGCCGCCGACGGCGTCAGCGAACCGGGCACCGGCAGGCATACGCGATCCGGTTCGCCGAGTTCCTGCCCAAGGCCGGCCTCCTCCACCACGTTGCCGAGGATGTCCATAGCGAACACCGACGCGGGGAAGTAGCTGCCTTTTTCCAGTTTTTTCAACCCTGAGACGGGTATGCGTTTGCCGCGGAAGGAACCATTGAGATCGGTGAGAAGGATATCGATATACTGCGTGGCGGGATGGCGTTCCAAATAATGAGCGACCTCATTTTGGAACGCGCTACTTCGCCTCTCTTCATGATGCTGTGCAAAATGTTCAACTGCTGCGCTATTGGTTTGCATACGTCACCCGCCATTATGCTCTTAAGGCGCGTTGGCGCCCGTCCGCCGTTCGATTCAACACATGATTGGATTTCTCGCCAGGTCGCGCCGCTGCGGGCGCTCAAAATAACATCCACAACATGAAACATAGTCTTAACAGAATGGGTTTGCAAATGTTACAATCCTGTTTGATTATTCGCCACCGGCTGCTAAATTGATAAAATATTGACCGAAAAGGCCTTGCCGCCATTTTCACGTCAACTATTTTGTCCGCCGCGCCGACGGTGAGCATGGGCAATATATTTTCCAAACCTACCCTAACTACCGATATCATGCAGCATCGTTATCGACCAGGCAGGCGCCCGATACCGATCGTCATTTCAGCCTGTCGCCCTTACCAGAAGGAAGTACCGCTATGAGCGAAGCCAGCTTGGCACCGGGCAAACGCCTGTCGCAGATCCGCCAGCAATTGGGTTTGTCGCAGCGCCGGGTCGCCGAACTGTCCGGGTTAACCCACAGTGCGATCAGCACCATCGAACAGGACAAAGTCAGCCCGGCCATCAGCACGCTGCAAAAGTTGCTTAAGGTGTATGGCCTGTCGCTGTCGGAATTCTTTGCCGAACCGGAGGCCGTCGACGAGCCGCGCGTGGTGATCGACGCCGAGGATCTGATTGAGATCGGCAGCCAGGGGGTGTCGATGAAGCTGGTGCACAACGGCAGCCCGACGCGCAACCTGGCGATGATGCTGGAAACCTACCAGCCCGGCACCACCACCGGCGAAAAGATCAAGCATCAGGGCGAAGAGATAGGCACCCTGCTGGAGGGCGAGATCGTGCTGACCATCAACGGCCAGAGTTACTGCCTGACCGCCGGTCAGAGCTACGCCATCAACACCGGCATTCCGCACAGCTTCAGCAATACCTCGGCGCGCATCTGCCGCATCGTCAGCGCACACACCCCCACCACCTTCTGACCGTTTATCGCTCCGGCGCAGCCTGACGCGGGTTGCGCCCCTGTCCGCCCACGCTTTCATCGCCGTTATGCCATTTTGTTGGTTGCCAACGGCGCAATCTGTGTTACAACAGAGCAAAATAGCCATCTAAACATCTAAACGGCCTCACTACGCAATGTCAACCGCAACGCCTTCGCGCCTCGAGATGCGCAATATCTCGATCGCCTTCGCCGGCTTCAACGCGCTGCAGGACGTGGACTTCACGCTGCACGGCGGCTCAATCCACGCGCTGGTCGGCGCCAACGGCGCGGGCAAGTCGACGCTAATGGCGATCCTCTCCGGCGCCCACGATCACTACCGCGGCGAGATCCTGATCGACGGCCGGGCAGTGGAAATTCATTCCCCGCTGCAGGCGCGCCGCCACGGCATCCACGTGGTGCAACAAGAGGTCGACGTCGCGCTGATCCCCACGCTGTCGGTGGCGGAAAACATCATGCTGGACTGGCTGAACGAACCGGGCCACTGGCTGAACTGGGCGGAACTGCACCGCCGCGCCGCACAGCTGCTGCAGCAATGGGCGCTGCCGCTCAACCCGCGCAGACGCCTGGCGGACTGCACGCTGGCGGAAAAACAGCAGGTGCTGCTGGCGCGCGCGCTGTCGCACCGCTGCCGTTTTCTGGTGCTCGATGAACCGACCGCGCCGCTCGATCGCGCCGAGAGCGAGCGCCTGTTCAACGTGGTGCGCCGCCTGCAATCCGAAGGCATCGGCATCGTGTTCATTTCTCACCGCATCCACGAACTGAGCGACATTTGCGATCGGCTGACGGTGCTGCGCGACGGCCGCCGCGTCAGCGAAGACGCCATGCGCGGCCTCGGCGGCGAACAGATCGTCGAGAAAATGCTCGGCCACCGGCTGGACGACATTTTCCCGCCGCCGCGCCCGCCGCACGCGGAGCGTACGCTGCTGCAGGTGGAGGGCTTGCGCGATCGCCATAAGCTGCGCGACGTTTCGCTGCGGCTGCATGAAGGCGAGATCCTCGGCATCGCCGGTCTGGCCGGGGCCGGGAAAAGCGAGCTGTGCAAGGCATTGTTCGGCGCCGGTGCCGCGCAGCTGGAACGCGGCGAACTGCGCGGGCAGCCCTGGGCGCCGCGTGCGCCGCATCTGTCGGTCGAACAGGGGCTGGCGCTGGTGCCGGAAGAACGCCGCAAAGAAGGCATTTTTATCGATGAGGCGATCCCGATGAACCTGAGCGTCAGCGCCGATGACAGCTTCTCGCGCTGGAGCCTGTTCAGCCGGCGGCAAGAGCTGCGCTGGGCGCGCGAGATCATGCAGCGTCTGAACATTCGCGCCTCCGGTCCGCAACAGCGGCTGGCGCGCCTGTCCGGCGGCAATCAGCAAAAAGTGGCGATCGGCAAGTGGCTGCGCGGCGACGCCGACGTGCTGATCTTCGATGAGCCGACCAAGGGCGTGGACATCAAGGCCAAACAGGAACTGTTCAGCCTAATCGACGGCCTGGCCCGCGCCGGCAAAGGCGTGATTTACGCCTCCGGCGAGTTCGCCGAGCTGGTTGGCCTGTGCGATCGCATCTGCGTGCTGTGGGATGGCCGCATCGTGGCGGAGCTGAACGCCGCCGATACCGACGAAGAAACCTTATTGCTCTATTCCACCGGAGGAACCCCTGCGTGAGTAAAGAATTTGCCTTGCGGCCTGCGCTGCCCTGGCGCCAACAGCTGTTTGATTTCCTCTACAAGTGGGGCATGCTGCTGACCGTCGCGGCGCTGGTCGCCCTGTTTGGCCTGGCGTCGGACAACTTTCTCGATGCCAACAACATCATCAATATCCTGCGTTCGATCGCCATCGTGACGGTGATCGCCATCGGCGTCTCTATCTCGCTGTCGGTCGGCGGTTTCGATCTGTCGGTCGGCTCGACCGCCTCGCTGGCCAACGCGCTGGTGATTTCCCTGTTCGTCTGGCACGGGTTCGGCACCGCCGGCGCCATCGTGGTGACGCTGTTGCTGTGCACGCTGGTCGGCCTGTTCAACGCCCTGCTGATCGTGGTGCTCAAAATCCCCGATATGCTGGCGACGCTGGCCAGCCTGTTCGTGATCCAGGGCGTGGCGATGACCTACAGCTACGGCGGCTCCATCACCCAAAACATGGTGCTGCCGAATGGCGACATGGCGGAAGGCCTGATCCCGGAAGTGTTTTCCGCCCTCGGCCAGGTGCCGGTGATCGTGCTGATCATGCTGGCGGTCACCGTGGCGGTACAGCTGTTCCTGTCGTTGACCAAGCACGGCCGCCGCATGTACGCCATCGGCGGCAACCCCGAGGCGGCACGCCTGTCGGGCATTCGCACCGTGCGTTACAGGGTTGCCGCTTACGTCATTTCTTCTTGGCTGGCGGCGCTTGGCGGCATCCTGCTGGCGTCACGTATCGGCTCTTCGCAGGTCAATGCCGGCGGTGGCTATCTGATGGATGCGGTGGCGGCGGCCTACATCGGCTTCTCGCTGGCCGGCGCCGGCAAACCCAATGCGCTCGGCACCCTGATCGGCGCGGTGATCCTCGGCGTGCTGCAAAACGGCCTGGTGATGCTGTCGGTGCCCTACTACGCCATGGACATTATCAAAGGCCTGGTGCTGGCGCTGGCGCTGGCCATCACCTATATCCAGAAACGCTGATCCTCTCCGGCGCACGTCTGCTGCGCCGCTTTTCCCTTTAATTCATCCGGTTACTCTTTCCCGCCAGAATAACAAGCATACAAATGATATGAATTATCATTAGCGTTTACATTCAGTAAAAAATCCTTACAATGGCCTCACGCAACGCTGACGAAGCGACGGATTTCTCAGCGAACGATGAATTATTTCATTAGAAATTCAATTGGTTAATTACTTTCACTTCAATCCAGGAAAGGTTTACCTCATGGAAACGCCACGTTACAGCAAGCTCGCCGCTCTGGTGATCGCCTCACTCAGCGCCACCGCCGCACTGGCCGCGCCGCAGGACGACACCCAAGACACCATGGTCGTCACCGCCTCCGGCTTCCAGCAAAAAATTCAGGACTCCGCCGCCTCCATCTCGGTGATCCCGCGCCAGCAGATCGAAGATAAGGCCTATCGCGACGTGACCGACGCGCTGAAAGACGTGCCGGGCGTGGTCGTCACCGGCGGCGCCAGCAGCAGCGACATCAGCATCCGCGGCATGTCCTCCAAGTACACGCTGATCCTGGTGGACGGCAAGCGCGTTGACACCCGCGGCACCCGGCCGAACAGCGATAACGCCGGCATCGAACAGGGCTGGCTGCCGCCGATGGAAGCCATCGAGCGCATCGAAGTGGTGCGCGGGCCGATGTCTTCGCTGTACGGTTCCGACGCCATGGGCGGCGTGATCAACGTCATCACCCGCAAGACTTCCCGCACCGAGTGGAAAGGCTCGCTGCACGGCGACGCCACCCTTCAGGAAAACCGCGATTCCGGCGATCTGTTCCAGACCAACGCCTACGCCTCCGGCCCACTGATTGAAGGCCTGCTCGGCGTGCGGGTCAACGGCCTGCTGTCGCGCCGCGCCGAAGATAAAATCGCCAACGGTTACAACGAACAGCGCATGCGCAGCGGCACCGCGGTGTTCACTCTGACGCCGGACGAGAAAAACGAATTCGACTTCGAAATCGGCCGCTCGCTGCAGGATCGCAACAGCACGCCGGGCAAATCGGTGGTGGCGGAGCGCTGCAGCAAAGGCAAGTGCAAACCTACCTCTCGCAGCGAAAATCTCTACACCCGCACCAACTACGCGCTGACCCACAACGGTTATTACGACTTCGGTAACTCCACCAGCTACGTTCAGCGGGAAGAGACCAATAACCCGGGCCGCAAGATGAAGATGTACAACACCATCTTCAACACCCAGAACCAGTTCGAGCTGGGTGCCCACATGCTGAACCTCGGCGGCCAATACCGCTATGAGAAACTGGGCGACAGCGGCAACCAGCTGAGCTCGGCGCAAGACGTCAACCAGCTGACGCGCTGGAGCTGGGCATTGTTCGCCGAGGACGAATGGGCGCTGACCAACGACTTCAGCCTGACCAGCGGCATCCGTATGGATCGCGATCAGAACTTCGGCAGCCACTGGTCGCCGCGCATGTACGGCGTCTGGCACCTGACCGAACAGTGGACGATGAAAGGCGGCGTCTCCGCCGGCTACCGTTCGCCGGATCTGCGCCAATCCTCCGCCAGCTGGGGCCAGGTCACCGGCGGCGGCGTGCGTAACGGCATCATCGTCGGCAACCCGGATCTGCAGCCGGAGAAGAGCCTGAGCGAAGAGATCGGCCTGATGTGGGACAGCCTGGAAGGCGTCAATGCCGGGGTGACCGTCTTCAACACCGACTTCAAGAACAAGATCACCGAAGTGCGCCGCTGCGAAGACACGCCGGACTGTAAGATCGGCAATGACGTCTACGACTTTATCAGCGATCGCGTCAACGTCGACAAAGCCAATATGCGCGGTGTAGAGGCCACCTTCGGCTGGCAGATCAATAAAGACTGGAAGTGGAACGCCAACTACACCTACACCGCTTCCGAGCAGAAAAGCGGCGAGTTCCAGGGCAAGGCGCTGAACCAGATGCCTAAGCACATGATCAACACCGTGCTGGATTGGCAGGCTACGCAAGACCTCAGCCTGTGGTCGCGCGTTAACTTCCGCAGCCGCACCTCAGACTACCTGAGCCGCACGTCGATGGAGACCAGCACCCCATCCTACACCTTCGTCGATGCGGGCCTGAGCTACCAGGCGGCGAAAAACCTGCAGCTGACCGGCGGGGTCTACAACATTCTCGACAAGACCGTGGATTACGATCACTACCGCACCACGCTGGACGGCCGCCGTTACACCGTCGGCATGACCTACAACTTCTGATGCCCCCGGGCGCGCGCTGCGCGCCCTTTTCATTCCATCACCGAGAGGAAGCCCCATGAGATTACGCCGCTCCCCCCTGATGATCGCCCTGCTGGCCGCGATGGCGCTGGCGGGTTGCCACAGCAAAACCGACGCGCCGGCGGCCTCGGCCACCGTCAACGTCCAGCACCTGAACGGCAGCACCGAGGTGAAGAAGCACCCGCAGCGTATCGTGGTGCTGGATTACGCTTCGCTGGAAACGCTGCAGCTGCTGGGCGTCGAGCCGCTGGCGCTGCCCGGCAATCGCAAGAACTTGCCGGATAACCTGAAGCGCTATCAGGATGACAAATACCTCAATGCCGGCACCCTGTTCGAGCCGGATATGGCCGTGCTGCGCGCCGCCAAACCGGACCTGATCCTGATCGCCGGCCGGGCGTCCAAAGCCTATGACGAGCTGAACGCGCTGGCGCCGACGTTGAACATGTCCGTCGATCAGCAGGATCAGTTGGGCAGCCTGAAACAGCGCACCCTGCAGTTGGGCGAGCTGTTCGATAAGCCGCAACAGGCGCAGGCGGCGATCGATAAGCTGGATGCGCAGATCGCGGCGGTCAAACCGCAGGCCGCCCAGGCCGGACGCGGGCTGGTGGTGCTGTTCTCCGGCGGCAAGATCAGCGCTTACGCCCCCAAGAGCCGTTTCAGCTTCGTCTATGACGCCCTCGGCTTCTCGTCCGCGCTGCAGTCCGATGAAAAAGACGTGCGCGGCAATAAGCTGACGCCTGAGCAGGTCGCCAAACTGAACCCGGACTGGCTGTTCGTCATCGACAGAGACGCCGCGACCGGTCGGCCGAACGCGGTGGCGCCGCAGAAAATCCTCACCGGCACCGCGCTGAAGAAAACCACGGCGGTGAAAAAAGGCCAGGTGGTTTACCTGCCGGCGGCCGAGGTCTATCTGTCCGGCGGCATCGTCACCGCCCAGCACGTCGTCGAACGCGTGAGCGAAGCACTGAACCGCGCTGCGCGATAAAAAAAGCCCGGCGATGCCGTAATGCGTGTCAGTTAGCGTTTTTTTGAAGTACTCGTGACGCTTTCGGTCGATAAATGAGAGGTGCATCATGAGACTCCCGCACCTCGACCGAGCCAGGGGCCGAAGGCGCGGCCCCTGGCAACCCGCGCCTTTGCCCTGTCAGACGGTTGGCTTTGCCAACTTCCCTCCCTCCGCCATAGCGCATTGAGGCCGGTTGCGACAGGCGTCCCTGCCTGTCTCACCTGAAACCGCCGTCCATGGCGGTTTCGCCTAATGCGCTATGCCTGCGTTCGGCGTCTTCAAGGGCGCCCAACACCGCGCTCATCTCCAACTTCTCTACCACAACCTCATCAGCGGCAGATTTCCCAGTAGCTGCCAGCTCAGGTGTTGACCTTGAGCGCGCATCACTGGCTGCCGAGCAAGACGGCGTTGTCAGGGGCAACCGGCCAGGGAAGGCCGGTTGAGGCGAGACTAACAGGGACGTTTGTCGCAGCCGACCCGCCCGACAACGCAGACACGGCGAGGGTATCCGCGTAGCGGACAGACGGTGTTAAGCGAAGGCGCAGGTGGAGGGGCCGCGCCTTCGGCCCCTCCAATTGCCGTTCGCTACGGCATCAGAGAAATGAGAGATTTTTACGGCAATTCAGGCTGCACGAAACACACAAAGATGGGATAAAAAAATGCCAGTCAGGCTTAACTGACCGGCATTACCGGCGATGCCGGGCTTTTTCCTGGATTATATCGTCGGCTGGTTCACCAGACCGTCTATCAGCACCTGCGGCGTGCCCTGCGAGCAACGCTCGATGCGCCCGCGCACGCCATAGACCCGCGCCAGGCTCTGCGGCGTAATCACCTGATCCGGCGCGCCGTCGGCGATCAGATCGCCATCCTGCAGCATCAGCACGTGGTCGCCGTGACGCAGCGCAATGTTGATGTCATGCACCACCACCACCGTCACGATATCGCGCTTGCGGGTTTCGCGGCGCACCAAATCCATCACGTGGAACTGGTAGTTGAGATCGAGCGCGCTCAGCGGCTCATCCAGCAGCAGCAGCGACGGCTGACGGATCAGCGACTGCGCCAACCCCACCAACTGTTTCTGGCCGCCGGACAGCTGATCGAGATAACTCAGCGCCAGGTGGGCGATGCCCAGCTGTTCCAGCAAAGCCATCACTTCCGCTTCGCTGCCGGCGTTGCTGCGGCCGCCCGAGGCGCGCTGCGCCACGATGATCGACTCCAGCACGTGCAGATGCACCCCGGCGGGCAGCGACTGCGGCAGGTACACCACTTTCTCCGCCCGACGGGCGAACGGCATCTGCATCAAATCGCCGTCGTCCAGCCACAGCTTGCCCTGCGCCGGGTTCAGCCCGGCCAGCGAGCGCAGCAATGTCGATTTGCCGCTGCCGTTCGGCCCCAGCAACACGGTGATTTGCCCGCGCGGCAGCATCGGCACCGAGAGATTGTCGATCACCTGGCGTTTCGGGTAACCCGCCGAGAAGTTTTCTATCCGTAAACCCTGGCTCATACGTTCCCCCGGTGGCGCAGAATAATGCTCAGGAAGAACGGCACCCCGACCAACGACGTCACGATCCCCACCGGGATGATTACCCCAGGCACCAGGTTTTTCGAGGCCACCGAGGCCATCGACAGCACCAGCGCGCCAATCAGCGCACTGGCCGGCAGGTAGAAACGGTGATCTTCGCCGAAGATCATGCGGGCGATGTGCGGCGCCACCAGACCGATAAAGCCGATCGGCCCGACGAAAGCCACCGCCAGCGCCGAGAGCATGCTGATGCGCAGCAGCGTGGTCAAACGCAGCCGACGCACGTCGATGCCGAAGCTCACCGCCCGGTCTTCACCCAGACGCAGCGCGGTCAGTTTCCACGAGCTCATCATCGACAGCGGCAGCAGCACGGCGAACACCCCGAACAGAATGCCCAGTTTGTCCCACGAGGCGCGCGCCAGGCTGCCCATGGTCCAGAACACCAGCCCCTGCAGCGTGTCCTCGCTGGCGATGAACTGCATCATCGAGACCAGCGCGTTGAAGGTAAACACCAGCGCGATGCCGAACAGCACTACGCCGGAGGTGGCGACCCGCGTCCAGCGCGTGATGCCGTCAAGCATCAGCGCGGCGAACAGCGCGAAGATAAAGGCGTTGGCGGAGATGAACCACTGATCGGGGATCCCCGGAATGCCGATACCGAGCACGATCGCCAGCGCAGCGCCAAAGGCCGCGGCGGAAGACACCCCGAGGGTGAAGGGGCTGGCCAGCGGGTTATTCAGGATGGTCTGCATTTCCGCCCCGGCCAGGCCGAGCGCAAAGCCCACCACCACCGCCATCAACGCATAGGGCAAGCGGATGTCCCAGACGATCACCCGCGTGCCGGCATCGGCCGCGGCGGGATCAAGCAGCGTTTGCCATAAGGACGACAACGACAGGCCGGACGGCCCCATGGTGAAATCCAGCAGCAGCGAGCCCAGGATCGCCAATGCCAATACGCCCATCATCAACAGGCGATGGCGAAGAATATGCTGATAACGCCCCATCACGCCGGCGTCGGGTTGCCCCTTGGCTTCAGTCATGGGATCGGTGGATACGCTCATTAGTTAAGATACCTGTTGCAACCATCATGACAGCGGCGCGAAAGCGGCCGCCGTGAACCGAAAAGTGTGCGGCAGCAGCCTGCGCACGGCCGTTAACAATAAAACAAACGATAATACTTATCAATCATATCAATAGGTGAAAACGGCGTTGTCGAAATGTAATAATTTGTTTTTTATCGCCATTTTTCAAACCACCACGCTTTCCCCCGCCAACGGCCAGTAGGTTAATTATTCTGAAAATTCTTCCTGATCCGACCAGACTCTGACAAATAACGGCAAAACCACATAGAATCCAAAATCACAGCACCGCGCGTGCAAAAAAACTTCAGGCCGCCGCAAGAGCGGCCTTATTGATTGACGAGGCTGTAATGAGAAGTCCATCTCCGGCGGTAACGCCCAAACGCCCGGCGCTGCTGAACTGGCTGTTATACAGCCCGCTGCACGCCGATGACGAGCCGTTTCAACGCCAGCTGCGTCTCACGCTGACGCCCTCTCCTCTCACGCCCTGGCTGAATGCCGCAGGGCCGGCCGCGCTGCTAGCGGGGTACGCCTGGCTGGTCCAGCGGCCGCTCGGCATCGGTTTGCTGCTGCTGCTGTTGTTGTTGACCGCCGGGCGAGCCTGGCTGGCACGCCGGCGTCAACCGGCCTGGCCGAATGCCATGCTGGTGACGGTGCTGCTGTGGGCGCTGCTGGTCGGCGCCAGCGCCGCTCTGGCGATGCTCTCGGGCCGCTTCGTCTTAATGCTGTTCGCCGGCCTGACGATCACCGCCCTGGCCTGCTGGCTGATGCAACGCCACGCCGCCGCCCCGCGCTTCGCGCTGCTTGAGGTGATCGCGCTGACGCTGCCTTACCTGCTGGCGGCGCCGCTGTCGCGCGTGCAAAACCTGTTTGTCCTGGCGGACCTCGCGCCGCTGTGGCTGGTGCTGGCCCACGGCATGATCGCGCGCTACCACCGCCAGCTGGTACAGCACGTCACGCTGGCGTGGGAGAAGCAGCAGGCGTCGCACCGCGATCGCCTGACCGGCTTTCTCAACCGCGCAGGCGGCGAGGCGGTGATGCGCAGCATCTGCCGTCCCGGAACGGCGCAGCCGATCTCCCATCTGTTCATTCTTGAATTCGGCCCGCTGGCGGCGCTCTACCAAAGCCACGGCGTCCAGATCGGCGACGACGTGCTGCGCACCGTCGGCGAGCGTCTCAAGACGCTGATCCGCCCCAGCGACTATATCTGCCGCTATACCGGCGGCCAGTTTCTGATTCTGGTGCACGATCTGCCCTACGGCGCGGAAAGCGAGTTTCTGGCGCGCATTGTGCCGCCGCTGGAGGCGCCCTACGATTTTGGTGCATTCGGCGAGGTGAACATGCAGCTTAACGCCGGCATTGTGGCGCTGACGCAGGATTACGCGACGGTAGAGAGTTTGATGAGCTCGGCGCAGCAGGCGCTGGCGGAAGCCAAAGGCGGGAAAAAGTAAAACAAAACGCGGCGGGAGCCCCCCGCCGCGTGTCACTCACCGAAAATTACTTCACGTCCATCTTCGGGAATTCCATCTCGCTGTACTTCACGACACGGGTGCCTTGCGACAGCTTGTAACCAAACCAAATCAGCAGGAACAGCGGAATACCGATGTAGGTCGCGGTCACGCCGTACCAGTCGATCTTGTCTTGCAGGAAGGCCTGGTAGTTCTGCCCCAGGGTGATGATCAGACACAGCACGAAGGCGAAGATCGGCCCCAGCGGGAAGAAACCGGAACGGTACGGCAAATCGTTCAGATCGCGCCCCTGCAGCATGTAGCCGCGACGGAAACGGTAGTGGCTGATGGCGATGCCCAACCAGGCGATGAAACCGGTCATGCCCGAAGTGTTCAGCAGCCACAGGTAAACCGACTGGTTACCGAACATCGACGTCAGGAAGCACAGGCCGGCTACCACGCAGGTCGCGTACAGCGCGTTGCGCGGCACGCCGCCTTTCGACAGCTTGGCGAAGATGCGCGGCGCCTTGCCTTCCGAAGCCAGGGTGTACAGCATGCGGGTCGACGCATACATGCCCGAGTTACCGGCCGACAGCACCGCCGTCAGGATCACCGCGTTCATCACCGCCGCCGCCGACAGCAGGCCGGCATGTTGGAACACCAGCGTGAACGGGCTGACGCTGATGTCTTTCACGTCGTTGCGCAACAGGCTCGGATCGGTGTACGGAATGATCAGGCTGATGATCAGAATGGCGAAGATATAGAACAGCAGGATACGCCAAAACACCTGACGCACCGCGCGCGGGATGTTTTTACCCGGGTTTTCCGATTCGCCGGCTGCGATGCCGATAAGTTCGGTGCCCTGGAACGAGAAGCCGACGATCATGGCCACGCCGATCATCGCCGAGAAGCCACCGGCAAACGGCGCGTCTCCTATTGTCCAGTTCTGCCAGCCGGCATGCTCGCCGCCCTTCAGAATGCCGACGATCATCATCACGCCGACGGCGATGAAGATAATCACGGTGCTGACCTTGATCAGCGCGAACCAGTATTCCGCCTCGCCGAACCCTTTCACCGAAATGTAGTTCAGCAGGAACATCAGGCCGAGGAACAGCGCGCTCCAGATCCAACCCGGGGTGTCCGGGAACCAGTAGCTCATCACCAACTGCGAGGCCACCAGGTCAACGGCGATGGTCACCGCCCAGTTGTACCAGTAGTTCCAGCCCAGCGCGAAGCCGAAGCCTTCTTCTACGTATTTGGCGCCGTAGGTGGAGAATGAACCGGAGACCGGCATAAAGGCCGCCAGTTCGCCCAGGCTGGTCATCAGGAAGTACACCATCAAACCGATCAGAGCGTAAGACAGCAGCGCCCCGCCGGGGCCTGCCTGAGAAACCGTGGCGCCCGAGGCGACGAAGAGGCCGGTGCCGATGGAGCCGCCGATGGCGATCATGGTCAAATGCCGGGCTTTCAATTCACGGCGCAATCCGGGTGCTTGCTGCCCCGATGTTTTTATATCCTGCTGAGCCATTCGTTCCCTATCTATCTGCTCTTCGAAAAATGAGGGCGGATTGTAACAAATACCCGCCGGTGAACTAGCAACATTGCACCGATATAAGATAGCTTCATAATTCAGAGGCAATTATTAGCTGCGGCCCTTATAGCCTTACTTACTCTCATTAATGTGAGCGCGCGCAGGTTTTTATGCTTTTTCCGGCCTGCGCGGCAGCAGAGGGCTTGACGTGCCGCCGGTTACAGCACGCAATAGCTGAGAAAACGTTGCAACGCGTTGGAGACGTGCTTTTGCCGATGGCGGATCAGGTACAGGGTGCGGCGCAGCGGCGGCAACGGCACCGGCAGTTCCACCAGCGCGCCGCTGGCCAGCTGTTCCGCCACCACCCGCCGCGACAGGCAGCTAATGCCGATGCCGTGCCGCACCGCATGCTTGATCGCCTCCGAGTTGCCCAGCTCCATCACCAATTGGAAGTGCGGCAGATGCGCCAACAGCAGATGGTCCAACACTTCACGGGTGCCGGAACCGCGCTCGCGCAGGATCCACGGCGCATTGGCCAGCGCCTCCAGCGTCGGCGGTTGACGGGTCAGCGGGTTATCCGGCGCGGCGAACACCACCAGCTCGTCCTCCAGCCACGGCTGCGTCACCAGCTCCGGCATATGGCAAGGCCCTTCGATCAGCCCCAGATCGACGCGAAAATCCGCCACCGCCACGATTACGTCCTGGCTATTGCCGACGTTCAGCTCCAGCGGCGTGGCGGGAAAATCCCGGCGGTAGCGGGCGATCATCTCCGGCAGCATGTAGTTGCCGATGGTGCTGCTGGCGGCGATGCGCAACGCCCCGCCGTCATGGCGAAACAGCTGCTCTATCTCCCCCGCCTGTTCCAACAGCGCCAGCGCCTTGGGATACAGCAACCGGCCGTGCTCGTTGATCACCAGCCGTTTGCCGACGCGATCGAACAGCTGCACGCCCAACTGCCCTTCCAGATCCGCCAGCGCCGCGCTGACCGCCGACTGCGACAGCGCCAGCACCACCGAGGCCTGCGTGGTCGAACCGCTTTTCAGCACTTCGGTAAAGACTTCCAGTTGACGCAACGTGATATGCATAGCTGTCCCGGTATTGAAAGAAGGTTCTGCCAGAGAACCCCCACATGGTGTGGTGGGCAGCCCTGCCAGGCTACCCTGTTTGCGGCCAGATCGGCGCGCTATTTGCCCAACGCGACCAGCTGCGCCGCCGCGGCCAGCACCGGCTCTCGCGGCGTGCCGGTTTCGTCCCGCAGTATCAATTGCAGCATCGCCGCGAGATGGTCGCGGTCGATCGCCTTGTTTTCTTCAATCAACCGCCGCACCGCGCGGCCCACTTCCTGATCTACCTGCTCTCTGCGTTGATCGTCGGTATCCATCACCTGCTCCTGTTAGTTGGAAAATTGACGGCGGCTCGCCGCTCCTCCACACCCTAGCCGCAATGCGGCGTTATGCCAATGGCTGACCCCATACCACTTATTCAGATAGGTTATAAATATATAATCAATTTCTCTTTTATTCAGCCCAAACGTACTCTTGACCGCAAGAAACAGACTGAAGGACTGACTTTATATGGCGACTGATACCACTCACACTTACCCCGAGCGACGCTTCCCGCTGTTCGGCCTGCCGCGGCTGGTGCCGGGGCTGGCGCTGACCGGCGCGCTCACCGCGCTGGCCGTCTGGGCCGGCGACATTCCCTGGGTGGCGGAGCTGGGGCTGGGGGCGCTGACGCTGGCGATCCTGCTCGGCATTCTGGTGGGCAACACGCTGTACCCCCGCTGGCAAACCGTTTGTCACAGCGGCGTACAGCTGGCCAAACAGCGCCTGCTGCGTCTGGGCATTATCCTTTACGGCTTCCGGCTGACCTTTCAGCAGATCGCCGACGTGGGCGCCAGCGGCATCATCATCGATGCGCTGACCCTGATCACCACTTTCCTGCTGGCCTGCTGGCTCGGCAAGAAAGTGTTCGGCATCGACAGCCAAACCGCGATACTGATCGGCGCCGGCAGCAGCATTTGCGGCGCGGCGGCGGTGATGGCCACCGAGCCGGTGCTGAAGGCCGACTCCAGCAAAGTGGCGGTCGCGGTCTCGACCGTGGTGGTGTTCGGCACCCTGGCGATCTTCGCCTATCCGTGGCTGTATCAGTTGAATGAACACTTCCAGTGGCTGCCGTTCAGCCAGGAAACCTTCGGCATCTACGCCGGCTCCACCATCCACGAAGTGGCTCAGGTGGTCGCCGCCGGGCACGCCATCGGGCCTGACGCCGAAAATGCGGCGGTGATCGCCAAGATGATCCGCGTGATGATGCTGGCGCCGTTCCTGCTGCTGCTGTCGGGCTACATCAGCCGAGGCAGCGCAGGCAAGGCGGAAAAATCCGCCATCACCATTCCGTGGTTCGCCGTGCTGTTTATCGCCGTCGCCGGGCTGAACTCCTTCAACCTGCTGCCGGCCACGCTGGTGCGGCACCTGATCACCGCCGACACCTGGATGCTGGCGATGGCGATGGCGGCGCTGGGGCTGACTACCCACATCAGCGCCGTGCGCCAGGCCGGGATGAAACCGATTCTGCTGGCAACGCTGCTGTTCGTCTGGCTGCTGGTCGGCGGCGGCGCGATAAACCAACTGGTGCAACACCTGCTGTAATCTCCCTCGGCGGCCCGCTTCGGCGGGCCGCCGCTTTTCGCCATTCAATCCGCCCGCCATCAATGCCATAATGTCACCGATAACACAGGAGAATGAAGATGAAGTTTGTCGGTGCACATGTCAGCGCGTCAGGCGGCGTGGATCAGGCGGTTATCCGCGCGCACGAATTGGAGGCGACCGCGTTCGCCCTGTTCACCAAAAATCAGCGTCAATGGAAGGCCGCCCCGCTGGCCGCCGACGTGATCGATAAGTTCAAGAGCGCCTGCGCCCAGTACGGTTACGGGCCGGGGCAAATCCTGCCGCACGACAGCTACCTGATCAATCTGGGGCACCCGGTAGCCGACGCGTTGGAAAAATCGCGCGAGGCGTTTATCGACGAGCTGCAGCGCTGCGAACAGCTGGGGCTGACGCTGCTGAATTTCCACCCCGGCAGCCACCTGCTACAAATCGACGAAGATAAATGCCTGGCGCGCATCGCCGAATCGATCAACATCGCGCTGGATAAAACCGCCGGCGTGACGGCCGTGATCGAGAACACCGCCGGCCAGGGCAGCAACCTGGGCTTCAAATTCGAGCACCTGGCGGCGATCATCGACGGCGTCGAAGACAAAAGCCGCGTCGGCGTTTGCATCGACACCTGCCACGCCTTCGCCGCCGGGTACGATCTGCGCACCGAAGAAGAGTGCGAGCGCACCTTCAAGCAGTTGGGCGACATCGTCGGTTTCAACTACCTGCGCGGCATGCACCTGAACGACGCCAAGAGCGAGTTCAACAGCCGCGTCGACCGCCATCACAGCCTGGGGGAAGGCAACATCGGCAAAACGGTGTTCAGCTACATCATGCGCGATCCGCGTTTCGACAACATCCCGCTGATTCTGGAAACGGTAAACCCGGATATCTGGGCCGAAGAGATCGCCTGGCTGAAGACGCAGCAGTAACCCTCCCCTGGCCGCTCGCTTAAGCGCGAGCGGTTTCCCCCACCGCGTGCTCCGCCGCCAGCATGGCGCCGAACTGACGCAGCGTTTCTTCATCCAGGCCCGCAGCCCTGAACACCGCGGTGGTAAAACTGACCGGCGCCGATCCCGGTGACGTAATGACGCGGTCATCCACAACGGCGACGACGCTCGCAACGTAATGGCGCTGCCCGCTGTAGCCCGCAACGTTGCGCGTCAAGAACTCGGCATCGTTGGAGGTATGCGCCCTGCCGTTCAACAGGCCGGCCCGCGCCAACGCCAACGTCCCGCCGCAAATGCCCGCCAGGGTCGCGCCGCGTTGATGCTGCTCGTTGAGCAACGCGCGGATATCCGGCGCCCGTTCGGTTTCCCACAGGGTGCCGCCGACCACCACCAGCACCTCGGGGCGCCAGTCCGCCAATTCGGCCACGCCGTGAGCAACGTCCACCGTCAACCCGCCCTGTGAACGAAGCGTTCCGGCCTGCGGCGCAAAAAACGCCACATCCAGCCCATAAAACGGGCCGCCAACGCCGGCAATCAGCGCGTATTCCCAATCGGCGAAACCGGATGTCAGTACGATCGCCACTTTTTTAGCCACTGATGAATCTCCTTGAATCATTCCTTGTTCGCAGGAACAAGGTCGCGCTATCAGCTTAGAAAGCCTTGTGGTTTCTGACCAGGGGTAAATCGTGCTAACTGCCTAAGACACAAATAAAAACGCGCAGCTCTGGGCTGCGCGTTTTGCGGTATCGGCGAGGCTTACGCCGCGGCGGCGACCGGCGTTTCAGCACGTTTCAGCAGGGCATAAGCCACCCCGGCCAACAGCGTGCCGGCGGCGATCGCCACCAGGTACAGCAACACCGGCGAAATCGCGCCCGGGATCAGCAGCACGAACAAGCCGCCGTGCGGCGCCATCAGCTTAGCGCCGAAGGCCATCGACAGCGCGCCGGTCAGCGCCCCGCCGGCGATGCAGCACGGCAACACGCGCATCGGATCGCGGGCGGCGAACGGAATCGCCCCTTCGGTGATGAAGCACAGCCCCAGCACCAACGCCGCCTTGCCGCCTTCCTGTTCGGATTTCGGGAACTTGCGGCGCGCCAGCAGCGTCGCCAGGCCCATCGCCAGCGGTGGCACCATACCCGCCGCCATGATGGCCGCCATCGGCGCATACACCGAGGAGCTGAGCAGCGCCACGCCGAACGCGTAGGCCGCTTTGTTCACCGGGCCGCCCATGTCGGTGCACATCATGCCGCCCAGGATCGCCCCCAGCAGCACGGCGTTGGCGGTGCCCAGAGACTGCAGCCAATGGGTCAGGCCTTCCATGATTTTCGCCACCGGCGTGCCGACCACGTAAATCATGATGAGGCCGGTGATTAGGCTGGCCACCAGCGGAATGATCAAGATGGGCTTCAGCGCTTCCATACTTTGCGGCAGGCGCAGCTTGCTGCTGATCGCCCTGGCGACATAACCCGCCAGGAAACCGGCGATGATGCCGCCCAGGAACCCGGCGCCGGTGCTCACCGCCAGCATGCCGCCGATCAGGCCCGGCGTCAGGCCCGGACGATCCGCGATGGAGAAGGCGATGAAACCGGCCAACACCGGCACCATCAGCGCGAAGGCTGAGCCGCCGCCGATCTGCATCAGCGCCGCCGCCAGGGTGCCCTTGACCTCAAACGCCTTGATGCCGAACACGAACGACAGCGCGATGCACAAACCGCCCGCCACCACCATCGGCAGCATGTAGGACACGCCGGTCAGCAGGTGACGATACGGGCCGTTGCCCTCTTTCTTCTTCGCCGTCGGCGCCGCGCCGCTGCGCTGCTGCGGCTGGAACACTTCGGCTTCGGCCAGCGCCTTGTCCAGTTCCTGCGCGGTTTTCTTCAGCGCCAGACCGGTGGAAGTACGATACATCGGCTTACCGGCAAACTTGTCCAGATCCACTTCGATGTCCGCCGCGACGATCACCAGATCCGCCGCCGCCACTTCTTCCGGGGTGATGGCGTTGCCGGCGCCGACGGAGCCGCGCGTTTCCACCTTTACCCACCAGCCGCGTTTCTTGGCTTCACTTTCAATGGCTTCGGCCGCCATAAAGGTGTGCGCCACGCCGGTCGGGCAAGCGGTGATCGCCACGATGCGTTTTTGTCCATCGGCTTTCACCGCAGCCGCCTGCGGCGCCTGATAGGTTTCAGCTTCGGCCTGGGCGCGCGCCAGAAACGCGTCCGGTTCACGCACCGCCTGTTCTACCTCGCCCACATAGATCAATTTGCCGTTCAGCGCGGCGTCAGCAGGAGCAGCCTGCCCCGCCACCGCCACCAGTTCGGCGTCCTGCAGCGACTCGACCAGCGTCAGGCCGGCTTTGGCCGCGGCGGCCTCCAGCATGCGTTTCGCCAGGTGGCCACGGGCCTGTCCCTGCGAACTGTCTACCATCAGCAGCGTTTTCATTCTGCCTCCTGCTATTGATTGAAAGGTTTCAGATCGACGCGCGCCATCATCGCGGCCAACTGGGGACGATCGGTCACGCCGACGTTGCTCTGGCTGACCGCCAGCGCCGCTACCGCCGTGGCCAGACGCAGGGTGTGTTCGCTGGATTCGCGCATCAGCAGGCCATAAATCAGGCCGCCGACCATCGAATCGCCGGCGCCCACGGTGCTGACCACCTCACAGGACGGCGGTTTGGCGATCCAGGCGCCGGATGCGTTAACCCACAGCGCGCCTTCCGCGCCGAGGGAGATGACCACGTGGGCGATGCCCTGTTCGCGCAGCGCATGCGCGGCCTCGACCACGTCCGCCAGCGTCGGCAGCGGGCGACCGGCCCAGATTTCCAGCTCGCGGCGGTTCGGTTTGACCAGCCACGGCGAGGCCTTCAGCCCGGCGACCAGCGCTTCGCGGCTGCTGTCGAAAATGATGCACGGGCACTTGGCGCGCAGTTGGGTCATCCAGTCGGTAAACGCGTCGGGATCGACGCCGGCCGGCAGGCTGCCGCTCACCGCCACCATGTCAAACTGGCCCAGCCAGCTCAGCGAGTCGCTGACGAAGCGATCCCAGTCCTGCGGCGTCACTTCGAAGCCGGAGAAGTTGAAATCGGTCACTTCGCCGTCTTTTTCCGTCAGCTTGACGTTGATGCGGGTGCGCCCCGGCACCACCTGAAAGCGGTTGGCGATCCCCAGATCGCTGAACAGCAGCTGGAAACCGTCCTGATTATCTTTGCCCAGGAAGCCGCCGACGGTGACGTCGATGCCTAAATCTTTCAACACCTTGGCGACGTTGATGCCCTTACCGGCGGCGTGCAGGCCGGCGGTTTTTACCCGGTTGACTTCCCCGCGTTCAATCTGCGGGCAGAAACCCACCAGATCGTACGCCGGGTTCAGGGTGATTGTTGCTACTCTTCTGCTCATGCTGCGCCCTCGCCCAGTCCTTCATTAATCGCTTCGCCAATCGCCTTCAGCGCGGCTTCAGCATCTTCTCCATTGGCGGTAAAGCGCAGGTGATGCCCTTTCTTCACGCCCAACGCCACCACCTTCATCAGGCTGCGCCCGTTGGCCGGCTTGCCGCTGCCGTCCAGGTTGGTGACGGTGATGTCACTGTTGAAACTTTTGATCACGTTGACCAGCGCCGTGCCCGGCCGCGCGTGCAGACCGTGCTCGTTGCGGATCACGAATTCGGCGCTCAGCACGCTGCTCTCTTCCGCCACGTCGCTGGTCAGCAGCGCCAGCACGCCGGCGGCATCCGCCTTCAGCAAGCGTTCAGCTTTGTTGGCCAGCAGCAGATCGCTGAGGTAGTTGAGCACCGCCAGCGGCTGCGCGTCGGCGACCGACACCGTCAGCAGCAGCGCCACCGGCTCGCCGTCTTCCACGAAAGCCTGCGCCGGGCGGCTGACGGTGGCCGCGCTGGCCAGGTTGCCTTCAACGCTGTCGCTCAGCCAAATGCCCTGCCCCAGATTCAGCGGTTTGCGGGTGATGGCATCGCTGACGAACTGCGCGTTGACCGCCCCGATTTTTTGCAGACGGCCGGCGTTCAGCGCCTGCAGCGTCATCAGGCTGTCGGCGGCGACGTCGAGCGCAATCAGCGAAACGTCGAACTGGAATTCGGCGCTCTGCCGTTCGCCCATCAACAGGCTGCGCAGCTCTTCCGCGGAGGTGGTTTTCGCCAGCCGCTCCGCCACGCTGTCATCGCTCAGCACGTGGGTGAGCTGACGCAGCAGCGCCAAATGCTCGTCGGAACGGGCGGCGATGCCGATCGCCACATAGGCGGTCTGGCCCTCCCCCCACGCGATGCCCTGCGGGAACTGGAACACCTGCACGCCGGTTTTCAACACCAGATCGCGGGTATCGGTGGTGCCGTGCGGAATGGCGATGCCGTTGCCCAGGTAGGTGGACGTCTGCAGTTCGCGCTGCAGCATGCCGTCCACATAACCGGCGCTGACGCAGCCGGCGTCGGTCAGCGCGGCGGCCACCTGACGGATGGCCTCCTGCTTATCGGCGGCAGCGGCGCCCAGATGAATGTCTTGCGGTGACAACTGGAACATGATTCTCCTCTCCTGCTGAATTGAATCGTTTCAGCTTCATTGAGAAAAAGGAGCGTTACCCGCTGCCCACAAGCGGTCGGATAACGCTGAAACGTTTCAAGTAGTGTGTAAGCAGCGCAAGATGAAAGCAAGTTTTCTCCCTTTCGCCATTGCAGATTTTTGAGCTTACGCACACTTTCATCGGCGCATTGGTCAGCGCCGGGGCAAAATGACATACTGTGCTGAAACTTTGCTGACGGAGAAAAGCATGAATGTAGTGACGGGCGTCGGGGTGATCATCGTGAACCCGCAAGGCGAGATTTTGCTGGGCAAACGCTGCGGCTCCCACGCGCCCTTTTGGTCGATCCCCGGCGGGCATCTGGATGCCGGTGAAACCTTCGAGCAGTGCGCCCAGCGCGAAATTGCCGAAGAAACCGGGTTGATCATCGATCCGCCGCGCTTCGTTGGCGTCAGCAACAATCTGCAAACCTGGCGCGCCGAAGGCAAACACACGGTGTCCATCTGTCTGCAGGTGGCGCATCCCGGCGGCGAAGCCGAGCTGAAAGAACCCGAAAAATGCGCCGAATGGCGCTGGTGCGCGCCAGACTCTCTGCCGGAACCCCATTTCGAAGCCAGCCGCACGGCGATCCGCCTGTGGCTGAGCGGCCAAACCTACTTGCCAACGGCCTGAGCCCTTCGCGAGCGCGCGGCGTTCGCGTTGCCTGCCTCACAGCCCATCGCTATATAAAATAGAATATAACGCTATTTTTTGCGATATACGCCATTTTTTTGACTACGGATAACCCCATGGGGTTAACCCTCTTCTATCATTACCCCTGCAATCGACGTGGCATTCTGACCTCCGGTCGGCGGCCTTTTGGCAAGATTTTATTTTAAATTCATAATTATAAGCGGGTTTACCATGAGCAAAAAACTGACTGGCTTTGAAAAAAAGCGCCGGTGGGGATGGCTATGGCTTTTGCTGCTGGGGATTATCCTCGGCGCGGCGCTGTTGGCCGGGACCGCCACCGTATTCCATAAAACCAGCGATACCGCCTTCTGCGTTTCCTGCCACACCATGCAACAACCGCTGGCCGAATATCAGGGCAGCGTCCACTTCCAAAACACCAAGGGTATCCGCGCCGAGTGCGCCGACTGCCACGTGCCGCACCAGCCGATCGATTACCTGTGGACCAAAATCCGCGCGGTAAAAGACATCTACGGCGAGATGGTCGGCACCATCGATACGCCGGAAAAATATGAAGCGCACAAGCTGGCGATGGCGCAGTCGGTCTGGAAGACGCTGAAAGAGAACGACTCGGCCACCTGCCGCTCCTGCCACAGCTACGACGCCATGGACATCACCGCCCAGCGCCCTGAGGCGCGCCTGCAGCACCCGGTGGCGATCAAACAGGGCGAAACCTGCATCGACTGCCATAAAGGCGTGGCCCACATCCTGCCGGACATGAGCGGCGAAACCCAGGCCGGCGCCGCCGAGCTGGCCAAGGCCGCGGCGCTGACCGCACCGGGCGCCACCACCCTCTACACCATCGCCACCGAACCGTTCTTCCTCAGCGCAGACGACAGCCATAATGCCGGTAACCTGATGCCGTCCACCGAAGTGCAGGTGGTGAAACAGGATGGCGACAAGGTGCTGGCCACCGTGAGCGGCTGGCAGCAAGACGGGGTCAGCGAAGTGTTCTACGCCGCGCAGGGCAAACGCATCCTCAGCGTGCTGCTGGGTGAAGACGCGCGCAAACAGCTGAAGACCGCGTCCACCCAGACCGATGCGGAAACCGGCCTGGTCTGGCATCAGGTCTCTCTGCAGGTGTGGCTGCCGCGCAAGCAGCTGATCGACGATCAGCAAAAAATCTGGCGCTACGCCGCGGACATGATGTCGGCCAACTGCACCGGCTGCCACGGGCTGACCGCGCTCGATCGCTTCAACGCCAACCAATGGATCGGCGTCATCAAAGGCATGGCGCCGCGTACCTCGCTGACACAGGAACAGCTGCGCGTGCTGACACAATACGTACAAAAACACGCCAGCGACATGCCACCTGCCGCACCGGCCAAGCTTTAAGGGAGAAGCGCAATGAGCAACCAAAAACCGTTAACCATGAGCCGCCGCCGCTTCCTGACCGGCGCCGCCGCGCTCACCGCCGCCCCGCTGCTGGCGGGATTATGGCCCAAAGCGGCGCTGGCGCAGGCCATCAGCGAAGCGCTGCCGCAGTTCATCGTCTTGCGTCAGGCGCAGAAAGGCATCCTGACCGGCGCCCACTGGGGCGCGTTTGAAGCCATCGTGCAGGACGGCAAGATGGTCGGCGTGCAGCCGGTGCAGGACGATCCGTATCCCAATGAGCTGATCACCATGGCGCCTTATCAGGTGCACGCCGAGAACCGCATCAAATACCCGATGGTGCGCAAAAGCTGGCTGGAAGGCGGCCCCGGCAGCCGCACCGAGCTGCGCGGCCGCGACGAGTGGGTGCGCGTCAGCTGGGACAAAGCAACCGAGCTGGTGTGCAATGAGATCACCCGCCTGCAAAAAGATCACGGCCCGCAGTCGATCTACGCCGGTTCCTACGGCTGGAAAAGCGTCGGCATGCTGCACAACAGCCGCACGCTGCTGCAGCGCCTGATGAACCTGACCGGCGGCTTCCTCGGCTACGCCGGCGACTACTCCACCGGCGCGGCGCAGGTGATCATGTCGCACGTGGTCGGCTCGATGGAGGTCTACGAACAGCAGACCGCCTGGCCGAACGTGATCGAGAACAGCGAGCTGGTGATCCTGTGGGGCTGCAACCCGATGGTCACGCTGAAAAACAGCTGGAACGTGCCGGATCACGTCGGCCAGACCGGCTTCGAGGCGCTGAAGAAAAAAGGCACCCGGGTGATCAGCATCGATCCGGTACACAACGACAGCGCCAAGTTCGTCAATGCGCAGTGGATCGCCCCGCGCCCTTACACCGACGGCGCCATGCTGATCGGCATTGCCCATACGCTGCTGACCGAGAAGCTGCATAACCCGGACTTCCTGAAAACCTATACCGTCGGCTTCGACAAGTTCCAGGCCTACCTGCTGGGCGAGAGCGACGGCGTGGCGAAAACCGCCGAATGGGCGGCCGACATCAGCGGCGTCGATGCCGACACGCTGCGCGCGCTGGCGCGCGAGATGGCGAAGCATCGCACCATGATCATGGGCGGCTGGGGCATTCAGCGCCAGCATCACGGCGAACAGCAGCACTGGCTGCTGGTGACGGTGGCGGCGATGCTCGGCCAGATCGGCCTGCCGGGCGGCGGCTTCGGCTTCAGCTACCACTATTCGTCGGGCGGCAGCCCGACCGCCAAGGGCGGCATCATCGCCGGCATCTCCGCCGGCAACGCGCCGAAGAACTCGCCGGCGCCGATCCCGGTAGCGCGCATCGCCGAATGCCTGAGCAATCCGGGCAAAACCATCGACTTCAACGGCGCCAAGGTCACCTACCCCGAGGTGAAAATGGTGTATGTGGCGGGTGGCAACACCTTCCACCAGCATCAGGACACCAATAACCTGGTCAAAGCCTGGCAGCGGCCGGACACCATCGTGGTCAACGAGCCTTACTGGACCGCCACCGCCAAGCATGCCGATATCGTCCTGCCGGCCACCACCAGCTACGAGCGCAACGATCTGGAAATGGGCGGCGACTATTCGCAGCTCTACGTGTTCCCGATGCATCAATGCGTGCCGCCACAGCACGAGTCGCGCAGCGACTTCGACATCTTCTCGGCGATGGCGGCCAGGCTGGGCGTACAGGAAGCCTTTACCGAGGGCAAGGACGAAACCCAGTGGCTGAAAGGCATGTACGACGACATGAAGAACCAGGCTCGCGCCGCGCGGGTGGCGCTGCCGCCGTTCGACATGTTCTGGCAATCCAATAACTACGTGCGTTTCCCGGTGCCGGAGGCCAATAAGCAGTGGGTGCGCTTCGCCGATTACCGCGACAACCCGCTGCTGAACCCGCTGGGCACGCCGTCGGGCAAGATCGAAATCTACTCCGACGCCATCGCCAAAATGCATTATGAGGATTGCCCCGGCATCCCGACCTGGATGCCGCCGCACGAGTGGTATCGCGGGCCGGAAGCGGCCAAGTATCCGCTGTCGCTCAATACCGCGCACCCGACCAACCGGCTGCACTCCCAGCTCGACAATACGCCGCTGCGCAAGAAATACGCGGTGGCGGATCGTGAAGCGATCCTGATCCACCCGCAGGACGCGCAGCCGCGCGGCATTACCGGCGGCGATCTGGTGCGGGCGTTTAACGATCGCGGCCAGATCCTGGTAGGGGCGGTGGTCAGCGAAGACGTGCGGCCTGGCGTGGTGCGCATCAGCGAAGGCGCCTGGTTCGATCCGGCCGATCCGGCACAGCCCGGCTCGCTGTGCAAGAACGGCAACGTCAACTGCCTGACCTTCGACATCGGCTCCTCCAGCCTGGCGCAGGGCAACTGCGGGCAGATGGCGCAGCTGCAGATCGAGAAGTATCAGGGGCCGGCGCTGAAAAATACCGCGCACGCCGTGCCGCAAGGCGCCTGATCCCGCGATAAACAGAGGGCGCAACGCGCCCTCTGTTTTCCTCGTCGCCGCGCGACAAAGCCGCTTACCCTGCGCCGAGGGATAGCGGTTTGCGTTTCTTTTCAACAGGCGTATGATGCGCGCGACCTCACTTTTTCGACGAATTCTCCATCGCCATGCCGACTTCATCCGCAGTAACGCGACGCACGCCCGATCTCACTTCGCTGGCCTTTTTGGCGGTGGCGTTTCTTACCGGCATCGCCGGTGCGTTGCAAACCCCGACGCTGAGCCTGTTTCTGGAAACCGAGGTCAAGGTACGCCCGGCGCTGGTCGGGCTGTTCTTTACCGGCAGCGCGGTGATCGGCATTCTGGTCAGCCAGTTTCTCGCCGGCCGCTCGGATAAACAAGGCGACCGCAAATCGCTGATCTTCCTCTGCTGCATGCTGGGTGCGCTGGGGTTCACGCTGTTCGCCTGGAGCCGCAACTACTATCTGCTGCTGATCGTCGGCGTGCTGCTTACCAGCTTCGGCTCCACCGCCAACCCGCAGATGTTTGCGCTGGCGCGTGAGCATGCCGACCGTACCGGCCGCGAGGCGGTGATGTTCACCTCCATCATGCGCGCCCAGGTCTCCCTGGCCTGGGTCATTGGCCCGCCGATCGCCTTCGCGCTGGCGCTGGGCTTCGGCTTTAAGGCCATGTATCTGGCGGGCGCGGCGGCCTTTGTGCTGTGCGGCCTGCTGGTGTGGAAACGGCTGCCCTCGATGCCGAAAACCGCGGCGACGAACGCGCCCCTGGCCGCACCGCAGCAGCACCGCCGCGATTCGCTGCTGCTGTTCGTTGCCTGCACCCTGATGTGGACCGCCAACAGCATGTACCTGATCAACATGCCGCTGTACGTGGTGCACGAGCTGCGGCTGCCGGAGCGGCTGGCCGGGATATTGATGGGCGCCGCCGCCGGGCTGGAGATCCCGGTCATGCTGCTCGCCGGCCTGGCGGCGAAGCGCTGCGGCAAACGCCGCCTGATGCGCGGGGCGGTGGTCGCCGGCGTGCTGTTCTACTGCGGCCTGCTGTTTATCACCGGCAGCTGGCAGCTCATCGCTCTGCAGCTGCTGAATGCGGCGTTTATCGGCGTGCTGGCGGGGATCGGCATGCTCTATTTTCAGGATTTGATGCCCGGCCAGGCCGGCGCGGCCACCACGCTGTTCACCAACACCACCCGGGTGGGCTGGATCATCGCCGGCTCGATCGCCGGCGCGGTGGCGGAAATCTGGAACTACCATGCGGTGTTTTACGCCGCGCTGGCGATGACGGTGGGGGCCACGCTGTGTCTGTGGCGGTTGAAAGACGCTTAAGGCGCGGTGTCCGCTTCCAGTCTGGCGAGGTAGATCAGCGCCTGATCGCGGTGATCGTGGCACATGTCGCGGCTCGGCTGCAGGCTGCCGCACACCTTCGGCCGCAGCGGCGAATGAAACAGGCCGCAGCGTAGCTGTTCATCCAAATGAATGCAGCGGGTATTGGCGGGCTTGCCGTTCGGCATGCCGGGGATCGGGCTGGATATTGACGGCGCGATACAGCAAGCGCCGCAGTCGCTGCGACAGTCCATCAGCGCTACTCCTGGTGGGCTGGGGAAAAGAAGCGCGACAATAGCAGCCGCGTGCGGCGGCCGCCAGCAGAATCCCTGCGCCTTGGCGATCTTTACACTCGTCCCGCAACCGTCTTGCCCCGCCGGATTCGCCGCCTGGCGAATAAATACCCAAAAAGCCGCAATTTAAAGACAAAAACGCGTGAAGCGTGCAATTCCCACGCTTTACATGCGCCATGCACCCATGTACCATTGAGCTAGTACAAAAGAACCTCTTCCATCAGGAGCGCACATGTCTACGGACACCATCCAGAAGCTGGCCCGCCCTTCCGTTCTCGGCGGCGCGATGATCATTGCCGGTACCGCCGTAGGCGCCGGCATGTTTTCCATTCCGATCGTCACTTCCGGTGTCTGGTTCAGCGGCTCCGTCGCGCTGCTGGTGTATACCTGGGCCTGCATGTTGCTTTCCGGCCTGATGATCCTCGAAGCCACGCTGCACTACCCGAGCGGCGCCAGCTTCAACACCATGGTCAAGGATCTGCTGGGCAAAGGCTGGAACGCCGTGAACGGCCTGTCGGTGGCGTTCGTGCTGTATATCCTGACCTACGCCTATATCTCCGCGGGCGGTTCGATCATCGCGCACACGCTGGAGGGCATCGTCGGCGTCGGCCAGACCACCGCCGGCCTGGTGTTCGCGCTGGTCGTGGCGTTTATCGTCTGGCTCTCCACCCGCGCGGTCGACCGCCTGAGCACCATTCTGATCGGCGGCATGGTGATCACCTTCGTGATGTCGGTGGGCGACATGTTCACCCACGTGCAGCCTGCGGTGCTGTTCAATACCGGCGATGACCAGGCCAGCTATCTGCCTTACGCCCTGGCGGCATTGCCTTACCTGCTGACCTCGTTCGGCTACCACGGCAACATTCCCGGGCTGGTGAAGTACTACCACAAGGACAGCGGCTCCGTGGTGCGCAGCCTGGTGTACGGCACCCTGTTGGCATTGGCTATCTACATCCTGTGGCAGTATGTGATTCAGGGTAATATCGCGCGCGACGCCTTTAAGCAGGTGATCGCCGAGGGCGGCAATATCGGCAGCCTGCTCAAGCAAATGGGCAACGTCTCCAGCAGCCAGACCGTCAGCCAACTGCTGAACGCCTTCTCCTATATGGCGCTGGCCAGCTCGTTCCTCGGCGTGTCGCTGGGCCTGTTCGACTACCTGGCGGACTTCTGCAAGTTCAAGGACGACGCCGTCGGGCGCAGCAAGACCGCGCTGGTGACCTTTGTGCCGCCGACCCTGGCCGCGCTGCTGTTCCCGAACGGTTTCCTGTACGCCATCGGCTTCGCCGGGCTGGCGGCCACCATCTGGGCGGTGATCGTGCCGGCGCTGATGGCGCGCGCCAGCCGCCGCCGTTATCCGCAGGCCGGTTATCGCGCACCGGGCGGCAACGGCGTGATCCTGTTCGTCATCCTGTTTGGACTGATCAACGCCGCCGCGCATATTCTGTCGCTGTTCGGCCTGCTGCCGGTCTTCCGGTAATCCCCGACGGGAGGGCTGCCGCCCTCCCTTTCCCGCACTGTTTTTGCGCCGGGCTATTGCCTGAAATCGGCGGCGCGAGTACCTTGTCGCAACTTCTCTAATACTCTTCATTGCGGATGAATTGAAATGGCAAGAGCTAACGAAATTAAACGCGGCATGGCGATCAGCTACAACGGCAAGCTGCTGCTGGTAAAAGATATCGACGTGCAGAGCCCGAGCGCCCGCGGCGCCAGCACCCTGTACAAAATGCGCTTCTCCGACGTGCGCACCGGCCTGAAAGTAGAAGAACGCTTCAAGGGCGACGATATCCTGGACACCATTTCCCTGTCGCGCCGCAAGGTGAACTTCTCCTATATCGACGGCGAAGAATACGTGTTTATGGATGACGAAGATTACACGCCGTACATCTTCAAGAAAGACCAGATCGAAGACGAACTGCTGTTCATTCCGGAAGGCGGCCTGCCGGGCATGCAGGTGCTGACGTTGGACGGCCAGGTGCTGGCGCTGGAGCTGCCGCAGACCGTGGATATGGAAATCGTCGAGACCGCGCCGGGCATCAAAGGCGCTTCCGCCAGCGCCCGCAACAAGCCGGCCACCATGGCCACCGGTCTGGTGATCCATGTGCCGGAATACCTCAGCGCCGGCGACAAGATCCGCATTCATATCGCCGAACGCCGCTACATGAGCCGCGCCGACTAGTCGCGCCAGCGGGGCCGATACTCGGCCCCGTTTCATTTTCCGCTACGGCAATTCCGGGAAAAATCGCCGCTTGAGCGCCAGCTCGACGCCGCGCAGCTCCGCCAGCCCTTTCAACCGCCCGATGGCCGAATAGCCCGGATTGGTTTTCTTTTTCAAATCGTCCAGCATCTGATGCCCATGATCGGGGCGCATCGGGATCGGCCGCCGATCGCCCGCCCGCTGCCGACGCAGTTCTTCGGTCAGGATCGCTTCGATCACCGCCACCATGTCCACATCGCCCTGCAGATGCGCCCCCTCGTGGAAGCTTTTCGGGTTTTCCTCGCGGCAGGTGGCGCGTAAGTGGGTAAAGTGAATGCGATCGCCGAAGGTTTCAATCATCCGCACCAGATCGTTGTCGGCGCGCACGCCGTAGGAACCGGTGCATAGGGTGAAACCGTTATGAATGCTGTCGACGGTCTGCTTCAGCCACTGCATGTCTTCGATCGTGGAGACGATGCGCGGCAGGCCGAGGATCGGCCGCGGCGGATCGTCGGGATGCACCGCCAGCCGGATGCCGGCCTCTTCCGCCACCGGCACGATGGCGCGCAGAAAGACCGCCATGTTTTCGCGCAGCTGCGCCTTGTCGATGCCGTCGTATTCCGCCAGGCGGCGGCGGAACTGCTCCAACGTATAGCCTTCTTCCGCCCCCGGCAGCCCGGCGATGATATTGCCCGTCAGCGTGGCTTTCTCCTCCTCGCCCATGGCGGCGAAATAGGCCGCCGCCTGACTGCGCTCTTGCGCCGTATAGTCCGCCTCGGCGCCGGCGCGTTGCAGGATATACAGCTCGAACGCGGCGAAGGCGATTTGATCGAAACGCAGCGCTTTGGCGCCGTCCGGCAGCGAATAGGCCAGATCGGTGCGCGTCCAGTCGAGGATCGGCATGAAGTTGTAGCAGACGGTGTCGATGCCGCAGGCCGCGAGGTTGCGTAGCGTCTGTTGATAGTTGGCGATATGCCGCCGCCAATCGCCGCTGTGGGTTTTGATCTCTTCATGTACCGGCACGCTCTCCACCACCGACCACACCAGCCCTTTTTCCGCCAGCAGCGCCTGCCGCGCGCGGATCTCGTCGATCGGCCAGACCTCGCCGTTCGCAATATGGTGCAGCGCCGTGACCACCCCGGTCGCCCCAGCCTGACGCACGTCATCCAAAGAGACCGGATCGTTCGGGCCATACCAACGCCATGTTTGTTCCATGTTGTGTCCTTATGCCTGTCTCGCATTGCGATGTTGTTATACCAGTTTAACTTAGATGTCAGCTAGCTTTAACTTACTCTTTCGCCGCGCGCTGTCAAAATTGAACCGTTCATTGGTTGATCCGCTTCACGATTCTGGCTTATTTTGGCCTGGCCAATTCCCTTAACCTGCCGACAACTTTAGACTGGGGGCAGTTTTTTATCGCTGGCGCCCCGCTGTCCATGCGTCGGCAAACTGGTCCGCTAACTTGACGCAAGTGGCCCGCCAGCTGTCTACTCGCTTTGGAGATGAGATGAATACGATCGCCAACACCCCGCTGCCGGGCGCCGTCCGGCAACCGAATTATGATCGCCGGGCCCTGCGCAGCCGCATCGTGCACCTGGGTTTCGGCGCGTTCCACCGTGCGCATCAGGCGCTGCTGACCGATCGGGTGTTGAACGCCCAGGGCGGCGACTGGGGCATTTGCGAGATCAGCCTGTCCGGCGGCGTGCCGCTGTTTCAGGCGCTGCGGCAACAGGATCATTTATACAGCGTGCTGGAGAAAGGCGCGGACGGCCATCAGGCCCTGGTGATCGGCGCAGTGCATGAGAGCGTGCACCGCAAGCTGGAGGGCATCGCCGCGGTGTTGGAGAAGCTGGCCGAGCCGCAGGTGGCGATCGTCTCGATGACCATTACCGAAAAGGGCTACTGCATCGAACCCGGCAGCGGGCGGCTGGATCGGCGGCATCCGGGGATCGTCGCCGATCTGGCGGCGCCGCATCAGCCGCAGACCGCGCCCGGTATTTTGGTGGAGGCGCTGCGGCTGCGGCGTGAACGCGAGCTGCCCGCCTTCACCCTGCTCTCCTGCGACAATATTCCGGAGAACGGCCACGTCCTGCGCCGGGCGGTGCTCGATTTGGCGCAGGCGCGGGATCCGTCGCTCGCCGACTGGATAGCCTCCGCCGCCACCTTCCCCTGCACCATGGTCGATCGCATCGTTCCGGCCGCCACGCCGGCCACGCTGGATGAGATCGCCGCCGCGCTGGGCGGCGTGCGTGACGAATGCGCCATCGCCTGCGAGCCCTTCATTCAATGGGTCGTGGAAGACAATTTCGCCGCCGGACGCCCGGCATGGGAGCTGGCCGGCGCCCAGTTGGTCCGCGATGTGCTGCCGTTTGAGCATATGAAGCTGCGCATGCTGAACGGCAGCCACTCGTTCCTGGCATATCTCGGTTACCTGGGCGGCTACCGCTATATCAACGAGTGCATGGCGGACGAGCACTACCGCCGCGCCGCACAGCGGCTGATGCTGTGCGAGCAGGCCCCAACCCTGAGCGTCACCGGCATCAGTCTGCCCGACTACGCCGCGCAGCTTATCGCGCGCTTCAGCAATCCGGCGCTGCAACACCTCACCTGGCAGATCGCCATGGACGGCACGCAAAAGCTGCCGCAGCGCCTGCTGGACGCCGTGCGCTGGCATCTGCGGCACGGCGGCGACTATAGCGGGCTGGCGCTGGGCGTGGCGGGCTGGATGCGGTACGTCGGCGGTGTCGATGACGCCGGCCAGCCCATCGACATTCGCGATCCGCTGGCAGATGTCCTGCAACAGACGATCGCCGCCACTCCGGACGATCGGCGGCGCGTAACGGCGCTCTTGGCGCTGAAATCGGTGTTTGGCGAACAGTTGGCGACGCATGCCGCGTTTACCGAGGCGGTGACGCAAGCCTATTTGTCACTGCGCGATCGCGGTGCGCGTGAAACGGTGAAGGAGTGGGTGAAGCGGTGAAGTGCCTGCAGGCTGAGAATAACCATGCCGACGTAACGTTACGCCGGCATGGCGGAACGACTTAACGATAAACGACCGTCATAACAGCAAGTTTCTTCTGTTGGTCTACCCACTTCATTTCGGTTGTGCCAAGATTCAGCGGAAGTTCTTTGCGTGTAGTATCAAAACCTGACAACGCTTGCTGGGCCTGATAATGCTGGCCGTTGCGGTAACATTGCGTATTCGCCTTAGAATCTGCAATCTTGACCGTGCAAGGACTTTCAACGATAGAGCCGACGAAGCGAATTACCCCGCCGGCCACTCCTGCCTGACTCACTGCCGTCCATGAAAACAACATTCCTACGATCAAAAATAACCGAAAGGTATTCATGGCAACCTCATTTTTAGTTAAGCCAATTTAACCATAGAGGATCTTGTTCGGAATAATCGCAAGGAAAGGGACGAGATTTGATCGTTAATCGCGTCATTAACAATGTAAAAACAAGCTACTAACAAAAGTTAACCGTATCTAATACAGGGTTTTATCTAAGAATTTTCTTGCAAAGAAAAGTGGATTTTGCCGGTTGAAAAGCGCAGGGTGGCGTGCAAAATTTGCGAGGTAGAGCACAAATTAAATCGCGCTCGCCGCCGCGACCGCGCAGAATCGCTCATTTATTAGGCAGGTTGATTTTTGCACCCAGGAATGATTAATGACTAAAACCAATCTGATTACCGGCTTCCTCGGCAGCGGTAAAACCACCGCCATCCGCCATTTGCTGGCCCATAAGCCCGAGCATGAACGCTGGGCGGTACTGGTCAACGAATTCGGCGAAATAGGCATCGACGGCGCGCTGCTGGCGGACAGCGGCGCGGTGCTCAAAGAGATCCCCGGCGGCTGCATGTGCTGCGTCAACGGCCTGCCGATGCAGGTGGGTCTGAATATGCTGTTGCAGCAGACCAAACCGGACCGGCTGCTGATCGAGCCGACCGGGCTCGGGCATCCGAAGCAAATCCTGTCGCTGCTGACCCAGGAGAGCTATGCCGGCTGGATCGATCTGCAGGCCACGCTGTGCCTGCTGGATGCCCGTCAACTCAGTCAGCCCCGCTACCGCGACAACGAAAACTTCCGCGATCAGCTGGCCGCGGCCGACGTTATCCTGGCCAGCAAAAGCGATACCTATCGGCCGGAAGACAGACGGGCGCTGGAAGCCTGGACGGCGCAAGATCCGCTGCAGCGGCCCTGCTACGCCATCGCGCAAGGTGAGGCGGATGTCGCGTTGTTGTCGCTTCCTCGCACAAATCGTACAGAATTACCGGACGCACGACATCATCATGGTCAGGCGAAAACGCAGGGACTGGCGGCGTTGCGGCTGCCGGAGAACGCGCGTTGGCGGCGAGCGCTGAACGAAGGGCAAGGCTTCACCAGCTGCGGCTGGATTTTTGACGGCGACACCCGGTTCGATACCGTCGGCTTTATGGAATGGGTGCGGCTGGCGCCGGTCGAACGTGCCAAAGGCGTGGTGCGCATCCCCGAAGGCACGTTGCTGATCAATCGCCAGGGCCAGGATCTCAACATCGAAACCCGCCCGAACGCGCCGCTCGACAGCCGGGTTGAACTGATCCACAGCGAAAATGCCGACTGGAACACCCTGCAATCCGCCTTGTTTAAGATTCGTTTAAGTTAAACCCCGTACCGTTGCCCCCCGGTTGCCGCAGGGCGGCCGGTTTTGTTTCGTTTTCATTTTTCCAACAGGTTTATGTCATGACACGCCGCAATTTACCCTTCATTCTCTTCTTCAACTTACTGGGCGTTGCGCTGTTTCTGTCCTGGTTCCTGCCGGCCAATCACGGTGGCTGGTTTACCCTGGATTCGGCGATCTTCTTCTTCTTTAACCGCCATCTGGCCACCGACCCGGCATTTTTGCACCTGGTCGCCATCACCAACAACCGCGCGTTCGATGTGATTTCACTGCTCGCCATGGGCCTGCTGTATTTGTACTTCTACCTGAAGCAGGACGCCGCCGGCCGCCGCCGTCTGGTGATCACCGGCGTGGTAATGCTGCTGACCGCCGTGGTGCTGAATCAGCTTGGCCACCTGCTGCCGGTGAAGCATCCGAGCCCCACCCTGACCTTCGACAATATCAATCGCGTCAGCGCATTGACCGGCATCCCCACCAAGGACGCCTCCGGCGACAGCTTCCCCGGCGACCACGGCATGATGCTGATTATTTTTTCCTGCTTTATGCTGCGCTATTTCGGCCGCGGCGCCTTCGCCGTCGCCCTGCTGATTACGCTGATCTTTTCATTGCCACGCGTGATGATTGGCGCCCACTGGTTTACCGATATCGCCGTAGGCTCGCTGTCCGTGGTCTTGGTTGGCGCCAGTTGGGTGCTGATGACGCCTTGCAGCGACTGGATTATCGAACGGTTGAATCGCCTGTTGCCCGGCAAGCACCGCCCCGGCCAACCATAACTTACGTCTATGAGTCATTCCGGGAGGCGCCCGCCTCCCGCGTTTTATCCCCTCGCGATGCGCAAAATTTCTCCGCCCCCCGTTAACGCTTTTGCAACCTGATTTCACGCCAGATTCATACATCGGACAATTGGCGTTTTTTATATGAAGATTTACATTATGTTACATCACAAATTCATATAAAAAAGACCGGAAAAAGACTCGCAATCCCCTATTTGTTCCGGTAATCTCAGATGCGTTTGTGCCTGGTTTAAGTCGAATCAGTACGGAATCCGATAAAAATGTGCGTTCCCGCACGTTTTCAACGGTAACTGATTGTCGATGCAACAGGTGCGGACTAGGCTCGTTTCGTTTGGCATTTTTCAGGTAGCGACTTTCGTCGTTAAGGACTTCAAGGGAAAACAACAACAATGGTCAAATCTCAACCGTTTCTGAGATATTTTTTGCGGGTAGTCCCTGCAATTGCCGCTGCGGTTATGCTGTCAGCGTGCAGCTCGACTCACACTTCGAACTTGAGTAACGCACAAACTGAGATGCGTGCAGTTAATGACAAAGACGGTCTTTTACTGCAAGCCTCTCAGGATGAATTCGAAGCGATGGTCCGCAACGTTGACGTCAAGTCAAAGATTATGGATCAGTACGCGGACTGGAAAGGCGTTCGCTACCGTTTAGGCGGTGACACCAAGCGCGGCATCGATTGCTCGGCGTTTGTACAGCGCACCTTCCGCGAACAGTTCGGCATGGATTTACCGCGTTCTACCTACGAACAGGAAGACCTCGGTAAGAAAATCCAGCGCACCAAACTGCGCGCCGGCGATTTGGTGCTGTTCCGCGCCGGTTCTACCGGGCGCCATGTCGGCATCTATTTAGGCAACGATCAGTTCGTTCACGCTTCTACCAGCAGTGGCGTCATGATTTCCAAGCTGACCGATAACTATTGGAATAAACGTTATCGAGAAGCGCGCCGAGTGTTGACCAACGGCTGACGGCGCAACGCCCTGAAGATCCTGAATACCAAACGAGCGATAAACGCCGCCTACGGGCGGCGTTTTTTTTGGCTGTCGAACGAGAGCCACCGGGGCTGAGCCAGGCCTTATCGTCACCTCACACCATTATTTTGATAAACTGCCGGCCGGAAATCGCGCCGACGAGGAAAAACTCGCCTATTATCGTCAGATGACGGCAACGGCGCGCCCGGCGTTATTTAAAACGTTTCCGCTTAATAGGTGCATTATATTTCTGTCGGCGACGCCTTGTATTTAAACGCGTCGCCGGTTGGGTACGGGATAAAAGGCAAAAAATGAAAAAAAAGCCGTTGGCACAATCCATTAAATGGCTGCGCGACACGCCTGACGCCCCGTTGCAGAGGTCTCGGTTATGGGCTTGAAAAGGGCGTTCTCTCGCAGCGTGTCGCACCGACAGCGCAGTCTGGCCAAAAGCGTTGTCGCCGCCCTGCTATTTTTTACGCTATTCACCGCGGTCACACTTTCTTTGATCAACCACCAGCGCACGCAATATCAACACAAGGTTGAAGCGCGTACGCAAAAATTCGCGCTGGGTTATATCTCGCACCTGACGGATGTCATGCAAAAAATGATGCCGCTGCTGGACAAACCCTGCCTCTCAAGCCAGTCAGACATCACCTATCAGGCGGCCTTTACCAGCGGCGTACGCACCTTCCTGCTGGTGAAAGACGGTTACGCCTACTGCTCCTCCGCCACCGGCGACATGATGCTGCCGATGAAAAACCTGTATCAGGACATCGATATCCACCTGCCTTTGGATCTGAAGCTGCAGCAGGGCACGCCGATCGTGCCGGACAAGCCGGCGGTCGCGGTTTGGCTGCGGCATCCTGGCGCATCGGCGACCGGCATCCTCGCCACGCTGGACATCAATTTGATGCCCTACCTGCTGTTCACTTCGCATGACGAGCAGGCGCCGGGCATCGCCATCGTGATGGGCAACCGCGCGCTGACCACCTTCAGCCCGAACCTGATGCCGATCGCGCAGTTGCCGCAAGACAAGGCGGACACCCTGACGCTGCCCAATCTGCCGCTGAGCATCCTGTTCTACAACGAGAAACTGACGCCCAACGATATTCGCCTGACGCTGCTGGGCAGCCTGGTGCTGTCGCTGATGATCGGCGTGCTCTGCTACTACATGCTGCTGTTGCGGCAAAGCCCGGAGCGCGCGCTGCTGCGCGGCATCAAGCGCAACGAGTTCTTCATCGAATATCAGCCGGTGTTCCATACCGGCAGCAACAGCATCGGCGGGCTGGAAGCGTTGATCCGCTGGCAGCATCCTATCGAGGGCCGCATTCCCCCGGATGTCTTTATCCCGTACGCCGAAAGCAACGGGCTGATCGTGCCGCTCACCCGCCATCTGTTCAGGCTGATTGCCGAAGATGCGCCGCAGCTCGCCAAGGCGCTGCCGCGGGGAGGCAAGGTCGGCCTCAATATTTCCCCCGCCCACCTTAGCGCGCCGTCATTCCATCAGGACGTGTATGAACTGTTGGCGCAGCTGCCGGGCGATTACTTTACGCTGGTGTTTGAAATCACCGAACGCGGCATGGTGGAAGAAGAGAGCGCGCTGGCGGAGTTCGACTGGCTGCATAAACAGGGCATCGAGATCGCGGTGGACGATTTTGGCACCGGCCACAGCGCGTTGATCTATCTTGAGCGTTTCACCATGGATTACCTGAAGATTGATCGCGGCTTCGTCAACACCATCGGCCAGGACACCGTCACCGCACCGGTGCTGGATGCGGTGATTTCGCTGGCGAAAAAGCTGAAAATGCTGACGGTGGCCGAAGGCGTGGAAACCGCCGAGCAGATGCAGTTCCTGCAAGAACGCGGCGTTAACTTCATGCAGGGCTATTACTTCAGCAAGCCGCTTAGCATCGCTAATTTCCTCGCTTACTGCAATGCTCATCAGGTCTTTGATTATCAGGAAAAAAATAGTTAATCTTTAAGCATCTTTACCCTGCGTCCGCCCGAAGAATGTTATGCTGGGCGCCGGTTGTACTTTATTCCACAGCAGGAGCTTACCGTCTGATGTCCGTGCGCATTTTCGCTGCTCTGGTGCTTTCGGCACTGAGCTTCGCCTCGCAGGCCGAAGCCCTCAACGAAAGCTACGCTTTCGCCCTTCTCGGTGAACCGAAATACGCCGCCGACTTCAGCCATTTCGACTACGTCAATCCGGCGGCCCCCAAGGGCGGCGACGTGCGCCTGGCGACCATCGGCACCTACGATAACTTCAACCGCTTCGCTACCCGGGGCGTGCCCGGCGCGCGTACCGACGAACTCTACGATACTCTGTTCGCAACGTCCGACGACGAACCCGGCAGCTTTTATCCGTTGATTGCCGAATCGGCGCGCTTCCCGGCCGACATGCGTTGGGTGGAAGTGGATATCAACGCCCGCGCGCGTTTCCACGACGGCAGCCCGATCACCGCCGCCGACGTGGCCTTCACCTTCAGCAAATTCATGGCCGAGGGCGTTCCGCAGTTTCGCTCCTACTACAAAGGCGTCACGGTCAAAGCCATCTCTCGGTTGACGGTGCGCATTGAATTCCCGCAGCCGAACAAAGAAGCGATGCTGTCGTTATTCGGCAGCCTGCCTATTCTCCCGGCCGCCTTTTGGCAAAACCATAAGCTCAACGAGCCGCTCAACACGCCGCCGCTGGCCAGCGGCCCGTATAAAATCGGCGATTATCGCCTCGGCCAGTACATCACCTATCAACGGGTGCGCGACTACTGGGCCGCCAACCTGCCGGTGAACCGCGGCCGCTATAACTTCGACAGCATTCGCTACGATTATTATCTGGACGATAAAGTGGCGCTGGAAGCGTTCAAGGCCGGCGCTTACGATTTCCGCATCGAGCCGTCGCCCAAGAGCTGGGCCACCCAGTATCAGGGCGGCAACTTCGCGCGCAACTACATCATCAAACAGGACGAGACCAACCAGGCGGCGCAAAACACCCGCTGGCTGGCGTTCAACATCCAAAAACCGCTGTTTGCCGACCCGCGCGTGCGCGAGGCGATCACCCTGGCTTTCGACTTTAACTGGATGAACAAGGCGCTGTATTACAACGCCTATCAACGCGCCGACAGCTATTTCCAAAACACCGCCTACGCCGCCCGCGGCTATCCGGACGCCGCCGAACTGGCGCTGCTGGCGCCGCTCAAAGGCCAGGTGCCGCCTGAGGTGTTCACCAGCATCTATCAACCGCCCGCCTCCGACGGCAGCGGCAACGATCGGCAAAATCTGCTGAAGGCGACCCAACTGTTGCAAGAGGCCGGTTGGGTGGTCAAAAATCAAAAGTTGGTCAACGCCAAAACCGGCCAGCCGTTCGCCTTTGAGCTGATGCTGCTGAGCGGCAGCAACTTCCAGTACGTGTTGCCGTTCCGCCACAACCTGCAGCGGTTGGGCATCGATATGGCAATCCGCGAGATCGACGCCTCGCAATATACGCGCCGCATGCGCGAACGCGACTTCGATATGATGCCGACGGTGTACATGGCGATGCCGTTCCCCACCGCCAATTTACGCATCATTTGGGATTCGGAGTACATCAACTCCAGCTATAACACCCCCGGCGTCAAGGACCCGGCGGTCGACAGCCTGGTCAGGCAAATCGCTGAGCATCAGGGCGACGAAAAAGCGCTGCTGCCGCTCGGCCGCGCGTTGGATCGGGTGTTGACCTGGAACCGCTACATGCTGCCGATGTGGTACTCCAACCACGACCGCTACGCCTATTGGGACAAGTTCTCCACGCCGCCGATCCGCCCGGCCTACGCCATCGGCTTCGACAACTGGTGGTACGACGTCAACAAGGCGGCGCGCTTGCCGGCTCAACGGCAATAAGGAGTCGGCATGGCAGCCTATCTGATACGCAGACTGTTGCTGGTGATCCCTACGCTGTGGGCGATCATCACCATCAACTTTTTTATCGTGCAAATCGCCCCCGGCGGCCCGGTCGATCAGGCCATCGCCGCCATCGAACTGGGTCAGGGCAGCGGTTTCGGCAGCGGCGGGGTCAATGAAGGCCTGGGGCACGCCAGAGCCGGCGTCCCGGCCGCGACCGAAGGGCAATACCGCGGCTCGCGCGGCCTGGATCCGGAGGTGATCGCCGAGATCACCCAGCGTTATGGCTTCGATAAACCGCTGCACGAACGCTACTTCACCATGCTGTGGAACTACATGCGTTTTGACTTCGGCGACAGCCTGTTTCGCGGCGCTTCGGTGATGCAACTGATCGGCCAAAGCCTGCCGGTCTCCATCACGCTGGGCCTTTGGAGCACGCTGATCATCTATCTGGTGTCGATCCCGCTCGGCATCCGCAAGGCCGTCCACAACGGCAGCGCGTTCGATACCTGGAGCAGCACGCTGATCATTATCGGCTACGCCATTCCGGCGTTCCTGTTCGCCATCCTGCTGATCGTGCTGTTCGCCGGCGGCAGCTATCTCGACTGGTTCCCGCTGCGCGGCCTGGTCTCCAGCAACTTCGATACCCTCTCGTGGCCGGCGAAGATCGCCGACTATCTGTGGCACATCACGCTGCCGGTGCTGGCGACGGTGATCGGCGGTTTCGCCACCCTGACCATGCTGACCAAAAACTCGTTCCTCGACGAGATCCGCAAACAGTACGTCACCACCGCCCGCGCCAAGGGCCTGGACGAGAAAAAGATCCTGTACCGCCACGTGTTCCGCAACGCCATGCTGCTGGTGATCGCCGGTTTTCCGGCCACCTTTATCAGCATGTTTTTCACCGGCTCGCTGCTGATTGAGGTGATGTTCTCGCTCAACGGACTGGGGCTGCTGGGTTACGACGCCACGCTGCAGCGCGACTACCCGGTGATGTTCGGCACGCTGTATATCTTCACCCTGATCGGCCTGCTGTTGAACATCCTCAGCGATATCACCTATACCCTGGTCGATCCGCGCATTGACTTCGAGGCCCGCCAATGAGCCGCCTTAGCCCGATCAATCAGGCGCGCTGGGCGCGTTTTCGCCGCAACCGCCGCGGTTACTGGTCACTGTGGATCTTTCTGGCGCTGTTCACGCTCAGCCTGGCCGCCGATCTTATCGCCAACGACAAACCGCTGTTGGTGCGTTATGAAGGCCGGCTATACCTGCCGTTTATGATCAACTACAGCGAAACCGCGTTCGGCGGCGAACTGAACACCGAAGCCGACTATCAGGATCCGTTCGTCCAGCGCCAAATCGACCGCCATGGCTGGGCGATCTGGGCGCCGATCCGTTTCAGCTACGACACGATCAACTTCGCCACCGAGGTGCCCTTCCCCTCCCCGCCTTCGCGCCATAACCTGCTGGGCACCGACAGCAACGGCGGCGACGTGCTGGCCCGCGTGCTGTATGGTTTTCGCATTTCGATGCTGTTCGGCCTGGCGCTGACGCTGTTTTCCAGCCTGATCGGCGTGTGCGTCGGCGCGACACAGGGGTATTACGGCGGGCGTTTCGATCTGTGGGGGCAACGCTTTATCGAAGTGTGGTCGGGCATGCCGACGCTGTTTCTGATCATTCTGCTGTCGAGCATCGTCCAGCCCAATTTCTGGTGGCTGCTCGGCATCACTATTCTTTTCGGCTGGATGAGCCTGGTGGGCGTAGTGCGCGCCGAGTTCCTGCGCACCCGCAACTATGACTATATCCGCGCCGCGCGCGCCATGGGCGTGCCGGATCGCGTGATCATGTCCCGCCACATGCTGCCCAACGCCATGGTGGCGACGCTGACCTTCCTGCCGTTTATCCTCTGCGGCTCGATCACCACCCTGACGTCGCTCGATTTTCTCGGCTTCGGTCTGCCGATCGGTTCGCCGTCGCTCGGCGAACTGCTGCTGCAAGGCAAAAACAATCTGCAGGCGCCGTGGCTCGGCATCACCGCCTTCCTGGTGCTGGCAGTGCTGCTGTCGTTATTAATCTTTATCGGCGAAGCGGTACGCGACGCCTTTGACCCCAGCAAGGCGCATTGATATGGCTACACCTCTGCTCGCCATCCAGGATCTCAGCATCGCCTTCCGCCAGGGCGACGCCGTCACGCCGGTGGTCAACGAACTCTCTTTGCAGATAGCCCCGGCGGAAACGCTGGCGCTGGTGGGAGAATCCGGCTCCGGCAAAAGCGTCACCGCCCTGTCGATACTGCGACTGCTGCCCGCGCCGCCGGTGGTTTACCCTGGCGGCGATATTCTGTTCAACGGCAACTCGTTGCTGCATGCGCCGGAGGCTGAACTGCGCAAGGTGCGCGGCAATCAGATCGCGATGATCTTTCAGGAACCGATGGTGTCGCTCAATCCGCTGCACACCATTGAGAAGCAACTGGCGGAAGTGCTGATGCTGCACCGCGGCCTGCGGCGCGAAGCCGCACGCGCAGAGATCGTCGACTGTCTGGAGCGCGTCGGCATCCGCCAGGCCAAAACCCGGTTGCAGGACTATCCGCATCAGCTCTCCGGCGGTGAACGCCAACGCGTGATGATCGCCATGGCGGTGTTAACCCGCCCGAAATTGTTGATTGCCGACGAACCCACCACCGCGCTCGACGTAACTATCCAGGCGCAAATCCTGACGCTGTTGCAAGAATTGAAACAAGAAATGGGCATGGGGTTGCTGTTCATCACCCATAACCTGAATATTGTGCGCCGTCTGGCGGACAACGTGGCGGTGATGCGTCAGGGCCGTTGCGTGGAGCAAAACGGCCGCGCACAGCTGTTCAGCCGGCCGCAGCATCCCTACACACGGCAACTGCTGGCCGCCGAGGACGTCGGCGAACCGCTGCCGCTGCCGGCCGCAGCCAGCGCGCGCCCCGGCGATGAGCGGCCGCTGCTCAAGGTGGAAGATCTGCAGGTGCGATTCCCCATTCGGCGCGGCCTGCTGCGCCGCACGGTGGATTATCACTATGCGTTGAAGTCATTGAGTTTCGAACTGCGCGCCGGAGAGAGCGTGGGGCTGGTGGGGGAATCCGGATCGGGTAAAAGCACCACCGGGCTGGCGCTATTGCGTCTGCTGGCCTCGCAGGGGGCCATCTGGTTCGACGGCGAACCGCTGCACCCGCTGACGATGAAACAAATGCTGCCCTACCGCAGCCGGATGCAAATCGTCTTCCAGGATCCGTATTCCGCCCTCAACCCGCGCCTGAACGTACAGCAGATCATCGCCGAAGGGCTGGAAGTGCACCAGCGGCTGAACGCCGAGCAGCGGGAACAGCGCGTGATCGAGGTGTTGCAGGAGGTCGGCCTGGATCCGCAGCTGCGCCACCGCTACCCCACCGAGTTTTCCGGCGGCCAGCGCCAGCGCATCGCCATCGCGCGCGCGCTGATCCTGCAGCCGCAGCTGCTGATCCTCGACGAGCCGACCTCTTCGCTGGATAAATCGGTGCAGGCGCAGATCCTGACGCTGCTGAAATCGCTGCAGCAACGCCACCGGCTGGCTTATCTGTTCATCAGCCATGACCTGCAGGTGGTGCGTTCGCTGTGCCACCAGGTGATTGTGCTGCGACAGGGAGAAGTGGTTGAGCAGGGAGACTGCCGGGCGATTTTCGCGGCGCCCGCAGCCGACTATACCCGACAACTGTTGCAGTTGGCGGATTAGCGGCGAATTCAGAAGGGGTATTGCGCGCTGAGCGGTTCGGCGATCGCGGCGCCGACGTTTTTCAGGCGGCACATCGTCGCGCTCTCATCGCTGCGCTGCACGAACAGGCAAGGTTCCCCTTCCCACTCGACGATCGCGCAGTCGACCTGAATCTCCTGCAACGACAGATTAAGCTGTTGCATCACCTGCCAGGCCTCGGCCCCTTCATGGCTGAGCAGCTTCAGCCCAATCAGGTTGTTATCCTCGTCTATTCCGTTAAACGGAATCGGTTCGACCTTTACGCCGGTGAAACCGGATAGCCAACGATAACTTTGCGGCAAGCGATGCACTACCGAAAGTTGGATACTCTCCACATGAAATCCCTAGTTTGAAAAGGTGAAACACTTTTACCTGACAGGGTTACTAAGTTATAGCCGTTGACTCCCGACTCTGCCGCGCACAAATGTTATTTAAATGTAAATTTTGCCGCAAGCCATTAACCTGACCCCGTGCTTGCCGATGCCGTGCCATTTTTTGGCGCGCCGTGCGGTGTTATTTCACGGCATTTTGCGACTCAGCTCGCATTTTTGCGTTATATGTAACCCTTTCCCGCAGCGATCTCAACTCTTTTTTCTTGCAATGCGACTACTTTTTCGTCGCCATATTTTTACATTGAAGAAACATTTCACCCGTCGCGTTAGCGCACCGTCCTCCGCTAATACCTTGATTTACATCACCCCTAATGCAAACCGCCCGCACCGACCCGCCGGCAAAACGCCGCGCATACCGGAGGATATCGGGCAGCTCAGCGACGGTATTTTTTAACAAAAAGCACACAGAAGGGTAAATGACTCATTGATTAGCAGGCATATGTTTAGCAACAAAATTTTCATTGCCGGTTGCACCGCAAACTGGCAAGGCGCAACCCTGTGACGGCTCGGGGCAACTTCGCCCCGAACCAGGAGAACGTCAGGCTGCGCGATCGCGCGGCCGGCTGGCGTACAGATAGAACAACACCGCCACAATGCTGCACAGCGCCATCGAGGTGACCATCGGCCAGGCGCTCTTGCCCGGCGCCATCGACAGCACCGCACCTACCAGCGCGCCGATGCTGAACCGCAACGTGCCGGCCAGGGAAGACGCGGTGCCCGCCATATGCGGAAAATCATCCAGGATCACCGCCATGGCGTTGGAGGAGATCATCGCGATGCACCCCAGATAGACCGCTACGCCGATCACCAGCGCCCAGAAGCCCAGCCCAACGGCGCTCACCGCCAGCAGCCACAGCCCCATCGCCAGCTGCACCAGCAGCCCCAGTTTGAACATCTTGACCGCGCCGAATCGCCGCACGTTGCGGCTGTTGATCAGCGTCGTCAGGAACAGGAAGACGATATTCAGCGCAAAGTAGTAACCGAAGTGCTGCGGCGAAACCTGGTTCAGTTCGATGTAGACGAACGGCCCGGCGCTGAGGAACGAGAACATGCCGGCGAACGAGAAGGCGCTGGCCAGCATGTAGCTCAGCACCCGCTTGTGGCGGAACAGCGAACCGAAGTTGCCCAGCGTAGTGCGCAGGTGGAACCGCTGTCGCCGCTCTTTCGGCAACGTCTCCTTGATGAACAAGGCCACCAGCAGTGAACCGATCAGCGCTGCGGCGCCCATGGTCCAGAAGATGGCATGCCAGTTGAACCACAGCAGCAGCGCCCCGCCGATCATCGGCGCCAGCAGCGGCGCGATGGTCATCACCAGAATGACGAACGACATCATGCGCGAGAACTCGTCCTTGGTGAACATATCGCGCATCAAGGCGTTGATCACCACGCTGGCGGCGGCGGCGGCCAGGCCGTGCAAGAAACGCAATCCGATCAGCTGATCGATCGACTGCGCCATGGCGCAGGCGCAACCGGCGATGGCGAAGATCAGCGTTCCCCACAGGATCACCGGTTTGCGGCCGATGCTGTCCGACATCGGCCCATAGAACAGCTGCCCGAAGGCGAAGCCGAGCATATAGGCGCTGAGCGTCATCTGCACGCTGCCGGACTCGACGCCAAACTGGGCGGCGATCACCGGCATGCTGGGCAGGTACATGTCGATGGCCAGCGGCATCAGCATGGACAGCAGGCCCAGAATGAAAATCAAACCGAGATGAGAGGTTCGGTTCTGTTGCACGTTCCACGACTCCTTAATCGGCCGCAATCAATGATCGGTTATCAGTCCTGCAGGTGCGGCGCGCCCACGCTGGCGATCTCTTCTTCGGTCAGTGGGCGATATTCGCCCGGCGCAAGATCGTCATCCAGCACGATGGCGCCGATGCGCTCACGGTGCAATTCGATCACCCGATTGCCGACCGCAGCGAACATCCGCTTCACCTGGTGGTAGCGCCCTTCGCTGATGGTCAGGCGCACCACATGCTCGTCAACCTGCTCCAGCGTCGCCGGCCGCGTCAGATCTTTCTCGTTGTGCAGTTGCACCCCTGCGGCGAAACGCTGCGCGGTGTCTTCCGCCAGCGGGTGCTCCAGCGTCACCAGATAGGTTTTCTCGCAGTGGTGGCGCGGCGAGGTGACGCGGTGCGACCACTGGCCGTCGTCGGTCATCAGCACCAGCCCGGTGGTGTCGATATCCAGCCGCCCGGCGGCGTGCAGTTTGTACGCGACCGGCTCATCGAGGAAGTACAGCACCGTCGGATGATCGGGATCGTCGGTGGAGCAGACGTAACCCTGCGGTTTGTTGAGCATGAAATAGCGCGGGCCGTTCTGCTGCTGCAGCGGATTGCCGTCGAACGCCACCTCTTGTTCCGGGGTCAGTTTGACAGCCCCGCTCTTCACCACCTCACCGTCTACGGTGACGCGTTTAGCCCGAAGTTCGCGCGCGACCAGCGCACGGCTGATGCCTAACTGCTGAGATAAAAACTTGTCCAATCGCATGGGATCTGCTTTGCCTGTCGTTGTTATGATCGCATTGATCGTATTGCCAAAATATGACGCCCGCCGTTGCACCGGGTGCAAATGGCAGGCTCAGGGGGGAAATCGCGTGGGGGCACAGCGATTGCTGTCACACGAGTATAGCGGCACAACGCGCTGCCCGACAGGGGTAATTTTCACGCTTCTCGCACCGCGCGCGCTCAGAAGGCATAATATAGACATTTCTCGGTCGCCCGGGGCGTAAAATGTCAGCGTTTCTGTGGCAACAGCGCTGACAAACCTAACCCCCGCGGCCCATTCCAACCTACGGCGTTCATTTATGGCCTTTACCCTACGCCCCTACCAACTGGAAGCGGTCGAAGCCACCATCAACCATTTCCGGCGGCATCCCGAGCCGGCGCTGATCGTGCTGCCGACCGGCGCCGGCAAAAGCCTGGTGATCGCCGAGCTGGCGAAGCGCGCCCGTGGGCGAGTGCTGGTGTTGGCGCACGTCAAGGAACTGGTGGCGCAAAACCACGCCAAATACTGCGCCTACGGCCTGGAGGCGGACATCTTCGCCGCCGGGCTGCAACAAAAAGAGAGCGCAGGCAAGGTGGTGTTCGGCAGCGTGCAGTCGGTGGCGCGCAACCTGCCGCTGTTCGACGGCGCCTTTTCGCTGCTGATCGTCGATGAATGCCATCGCATCAGCGACGACGACGACAGCCAGTACCAGCAAATCATCCAGCACCTGCAGAAAACCAACCCGCAATTGCGGCTGCTGGGGCTGACCGCCACGCCGTACAGGCTGGGCAAAGGCTGGATTTATCAGTACCACTACCACGGTTTCACCCGCGGCGACGGCGCCAGTCTGTTTCGCGACTGCATCTACGAGCTGCCGCTGCGCTACATGATCAAGAATGGCTTCCTGGTGCCGCCGGAGCGGCTGGATATGCCGATCGTGCAATATGACTTCAGCAGGCTGGAAGCCAGAAGCAACGGCCTGTTCAGCGAAGCGGATCTGAACCGTGAGCTGAAGCGGCAAAACCGCGTCACGCCGCACATCATCAGCCAGATTGTGGAGTACGCCGACGATCGCAAAGGCGTGATGATCTTCGCCGCCACCGTCGAGCACGCCCGTGAGATCCACGGCCTGCTGCCGAACGGCGAAGCCGCGCTGGTCAGCGCCGAAACGCCGCCCGCCGAGCGCGATGCGCTCATCGAGGCGTTCAAACAGCAGCGGCTGCGCTATCTGGTCAACGTAGCGGTATTGACCACCGGTTTCGACGCGCCGCACGTCGATCTGATCGCTATCCTGCGCCCCACCGAGTCCGTCAGCCTGTATCAGCAGATCGTCGGGCGCGGGCTGCGTTTGGCGCCCGACAAAAAGGATTGCCTGATCCTCGACTACGCCGGCAACCCGCACGATCTGTTTACGCCGGAGGTCGGCGTCAGCAAGCCGCACGGCGACAGCCAGCCGGTGCAGGTGTTCTGCCCGGCCTGCGGTTTCGCCAACCTGTTCTGGGGCAAGTGCACCGAAAACGGCGACATCATCGAACACTTCGGCCGCCGCTGCCAGGGCTGGCTGGAGGACGACGACGGCCACCGCGAACAGTGCGATTACCGCTTCCGGTTCAAGAGCTGCCCGCACTGCGGCGCGGAGAACGACATCGCCGCACGCCGCTGCCATCAGTGTCAGGAGGTGTTGGTCGATCCCGACGACATGCTGAAGGCGGCGCTGAAGCTGAAAGACGCGCTGGTGCTGCGCTGCGGCGGCATGGAATTGCAGAGCGGCCGCGACGACAAGGGCGAATGGCTGAAGGCCACCTATTACGACGAGGACGGCACCAGCACCAGCGAGCGCTTCCGCCTGCAGACGCCGGCGCAGCGCAAAGCGTTCGAGATGCTGTTCCTGCGCCCGCACCAGCGCGCGCCGGGCGTGCCGTTCGCCTGGCACACCGCCGCCGACGTGCTGGCGCAACGGCAAGCGCTGCGCCATCCGGATTTCGTGGTGGCACGCAAGCGCGGGCAGTTTTGGCAGGTGCGTGAGAAAGTGTTCGATTATCAAGGCCGTTTCCGCCGTGCCAATCAGTTGGCCTGAGCGAACGGCCCCCAATCTGGGCAGGTTTTCGTTGCCCTGCGGGCGGCTTTCCGTTAAAATGCCGCGCGCTTTACCTGGGCCTGCCCAGCGTTAAAGCGGAATTCCGAACTTGCTACTTGGGTCGCCTGTAGCAGGGTAAATTTTCTTTTAAGAGAAAAAACAATGTTCACTATCAATGCAGAAGTACGTAAAGACCAGGGTAAAGGTGCGAGCCGCCGCCTGCGTGCAGCAAACAAATTCCCAGCTATCGTTTACGGTGGCAAAGAAGCTGCAGTTTCCATCGAATTGGATCATGATTCTGTCAAGAACATGGAAGCTAAACCAGAATTCTACAGCGAAGCAGTAACTCTGGTTATCGACGGTAAAGAAACCAAAGTTAAGGTTCAGGCTGTACAGCGTCACCCGTTCAAGCCAAAACTGGCTCACATCGACTTCGTTCGCGTTTAATCGCTACGTTTTCGAACCTTTCGGGACGCCGAAATAAAGAACGCCGCAATTGCGGCGTTTTTTATTGTCTGCGATTCGGCAAGCTTACTTGCCGCTGCCGGTCCGGCGTTGCAGCTGATCGCGCAGGTTCGGCGGCGTGCCTCTGATGGTCAGCGTGTCGGTGGCCGCATCCCAGAAAATGCGCTCGCCGAGCAGCATGGCGTCGAAGTTCAGACTGATACCGCCGCCGCTGCCGGCGAATTTGGTCAGCTGACGCAGCGTGCCGCGATCCGCCGGGAAGCTCTCTTCCAGCTCATACCCTTGCTCGCTGGAGAACTGCATGAAGTCTTTCTCGCCGACCGGCGACAACTCCTGCGACAGCGCCTGCAGTTCGATCTCTTCGCCCGCCTGCAGCTGTTCGTTGCAGTAGCTGTACACCTGCTGGCGCACCGACTGGCGCTCATTCTTGTCCAGCTGCGCGTCGGCGCAGTAGTCGTCCACCGCCTGCAGCAGCCCGCGGTTTTGCGCCTTGGTGTCCAACCCTTCGGACGCCGCCAGGAAATCCATGAAGAAGTCGGCGACCTTACGGCCCACGCGCCCGCGCAGGAAGGTCAGATAGCGGGTCGATTCCGGGTTGGTTTCCCACTCGGTCAGATCGATGCGCGCAACGATATCGGCGTTGTTGATGTCCAGATAGTGCGTAGTGTTGATATCCAGCTCTTCGTTGACGCGCATGCTGTTACGACTGTTCAGCACCGCGATCAGCAGGTACTCGACCGCCAGATAACGGTATTGGCCGAACAGCACCACGCCGCCTTCGGCGAATGGATACTTCGCCAGTTCGTCGCGCAGACGGCCGGTCGCCGCGCGGCTGAAGGCCAGAAAGTCCTTATCGTCCTTGCGGCAGGTGCGCAGCGCTTCCGCCAGCTCGCTGCCCTCGTTGAACAAGCCCAGGGCCTTGCTCTTGGCGCTGTAGACGCGATGCAGTTCCGCCATCATTTCTTCCACCGCCGCGTTGGTGGGAAGCAAGGAATCGCGCAGCACCACGTCCAGCGTTTGCTCGTCGCGTTTCACCAACTGGTGCAGAGCGATCTGGTCGATATCCAGACTCATGGTAAATCCTCCTGTTCTTTAGGCGCGTATTCAAACACTGAAGGCCCCGCCCTGCAATACTAAAAAACCGCGGCAAACCGGAAAGGCGCAGCGGTGAGCCGCCCCGTCGCGGGCGAACCCTTTCCCGAATGACAGGAAGTGATAAAAGAGCGGAAAATCACTGTCCTATACGGTAAGATAGGGCACTTTGCAGATTACTAAGCGCAATTTTATGCCACAATCATCCCGTTACAGTGACGAACACGTTGAACAACTGCTCTCAGAGCTGGTCAATGTTCTGGAAAAACACCATACCCCCACCGATCTTTCCCTGATGGTGCTGGGCAATATGGTCACTAATTTGATCAACACCAGCGTTGCCCCCGCGCAGCGGAAAACCCTGGCGAGATCGTTCGCGGAAGCCCTGCAGGCTTCTGTCCGTGAAGATAAAGCGCATTAATATTTATTTATGGTGACAAACCGTCAGCGTTATCGTGAAAAAGTCTCCCAGATGATCAGCTGGGGGCACTGGTTCGCCTTATTCAACATCCTGCTCGCCCTTGGGCTGGGCAGCCGCTACCTGTTTGTCACCGACTGGCCCGCTTCCCTGCTGGGCCGGGTCTATGCCCTGGTCAGCCTGCTGGGGCATTTCAGCTTTATCGTGTTCGCCGGCTACTTGCTGGTGATCTTCCCGCTCACCTTCGTGGTGATGTCGCAGCGGCTGCTGCGATTTATTTCCGCCGCGCTGGCCACCGCCGGGCTCACGCTGTTGCTGGTCGACAGCGAGGTGTTCTCCCATTTCCACCTGCACCTCAATCCGGTGGTGTGGGATCTGGTGGTCAACCCGGATCAAAGCGAGCTGTCGCGCGACTGGCAGCTGATGTTTATCTGCGTGCCGGTGATCTTCCTGGTGGAGATGCTGTTCGGCACCTGGAGCTGGCAGAAGCTGCGCAGCCTGAACCGCCGCCGTTTCGGCAAGCCGCTGGCGGCGCTGTTCATCAGCGCCTTTTTCGCCTCGCACCTGATTTACATCTGGGCCGACGCCAACTTCTATCGCCCGATCACCATGCAGCGGGCCAACCTGCCGCTCTCGTACCCGATGACCGCGCGCAAGTTCCTCGAAAAACACGGCCTGCTCGATCAGCAGGAATATGAACGCCGCCTGGTGCAACAGGGCAATCCGGAAGCGGTGGCGGTGGAGTACCCGCTCAGCGATCTCAGCTACGGCGATAAAGGCAGCGGCTATAACCTGCTGATGATCGTGGTGGACGGCATTCGCGCCAAAGACGTGGCGCAGGATATGCCGACGCTGACGCGTTTCGCCCAGGAAAACGTGCGCTTCAGCGATCACTACAGCTCGGGCAACCACGCCGACACCGGGCTGTTTGGCCTGTTCTACGGCATTTCCCCGACCTATCTGGACAGCGTGCTCGCCGGCCGCAAGCCGTCGGCGCTGATCAACGCGCTCGGCGAGCAGGGTTACCAACTGGGGCTGTTCTCGTCCGACGGCTTCAACGCCAGCCTGTACCGTCAGGCCCTGTTGACCGACTTCTCGCTGCCGACGCCGGCGCCGCAAAGCGACGCGCAAACCACGCAGCAATGGCAACGCTGGCTGACGGATCAGGGCGACAAAGAGCCGTGGTTCTCCTATATCAACTTCAGCGGCGCCGAGCCGGCCGAAGGCGCTAAAACTCCGGCGCCGGCCGATTTTATCCAACGCTATCGCACCGGCGCTCAGGACGTGGACGCCCAGATAGCCCAGGTGCTGGATACCCTGAAACAGCGCGGCCTGCTGGATAAAACCGTGGTGGTGATCACCGCCGAGCACGGCGTCGAGTTCAACGACAGCGGCAAAGGCCAATGGGGCGCCGGCACCGCCTTCAACCAGGCGCAGCTGCAGGTGCCGCTGGTGATCCACTGGCCGGGCACGCCGGCGCAGACCATCAACAAGCTGACCGGCCATAACGACGTGATGCGTACCTTGATGCAACGGTTGCTGCACGTGAAAACCGCGCCGAAAGACTATTCGCAGGGCGAAGATCTGTTTACCGCCCAGCGCCGCAACAACTGGATCGCAACCGGCGATGGCAACCAGCTGGTGATCACCACGCCGACGCAGACGCTGATGCTGGACAACAGCGGCAACTATCGCGTCTACGATCAGAACGGCGATGAAATAAAAGACGAGAAACCGCAGCTTGCTCTGCTGTTGCAGGTGCTGACCGATGTAAAACGCTTTATCGCCAACTAACTGCTTAAAACTAAAGCAATCAAGTGGTAAGGCGCTTGCATAAACATCGAGAATCGGTAGTATGATTTTTCATAGCGTCGGCATGTAGCGCAGCCTGGTAGCGCACCGTCATGGGGTGTCGGGGGTCGGAGGTTCGAATCCTCTCATGCCGACCAAATTCAAGAAAACCTGCTGTAACAGCAGGTTTTTTTTCGTCTGTACGTGAGAGGATGAGAATCTCCGAAGGAGGTTTGAGCCGAACGTAGTGAGACCACGTTGCTTTAGCAACGGCCCGCAGGGCAAGCATCGAAGATGCGCATAATCCTCTCATGCCGACCAAATTCAAGAAAACCTGCTGTTACAGCAGGTTTTTTTTCGTCTGCACGTCGAGAGGATGAGAACGCAGCCGCTGCGCCACTGCCTCCCCCAACGATCATTGCGCGCCTCGCTTTCGCGACGGCCTTTCTCCTTATCAAGCTCAGGCTGAGATTTTGTCTTGTTGGTTTTCGGGCGCTGCGGCGATGAACGCCGGGAGCTGAGTACAGGCGTCGTAAATCGCTTTACAGCGCGGGTACCCGCTCAGATCGCACCCCATCCGCAGGGCATTCGCCCACTGAGGGATCAGGCAGCAATCTGCCAACGTCGGGCTGCCGCCAACGCAGAAGGGCCCTGGCGGCCTCTGGAGCAACAGCTGTTCCACGGCGCTCAGCCCTTGCCGGATCCAGTGCGCATACCAGCGTTTTTTCTCTTCCTCACTCACCTTCAGCTCTTCACTCAGGTAGCGTAACACCCGTAGGTTATTGACCGGGTGAGTATCGCAAGCGATGACATAAACGATTTCCAGTACCCGGCTGCGCGCCGGATCGGCCGTCGGCAACAGCGGCGACTGGGGGAAATGGCGATCCAGCCAGTCGGTAATCGCCAGCGACTGGCTGAGAGACTCGCCGTCGTCCGTGAGCAGCGTCGGCACCAGCCCGACCGGGTTCATACGCCGATAAGCCAGCTCATTCTGCTGCCCGATGCGAATATTGACGCCCACCGTCTGGTAATGGATACCTTTCAGCGCCAGCGCAATGCGCACGCGGTAGGACGCAGAGCTATTAAAAAAACTGTACAGCTTCATCATTCACCTCAGAATCAGCCTCAGACAATCTTCACGGCGATAGGGGTAAGCCCCTCTACATTCCCGGTAATCACATCGCCTTTCACCACCGCCCCCACCCCTTCCGGCGTGCCGGTAAAAATCAGATCGCCGGGCTGCAGCTCAAAAAAGCCGGACAGATAGCTGATGGTTTCATTCACCGACCAGATCAGATGACGGATGTCGCTGCGCTGACGATCGCTGCCATTGACCTGCAGCCAGATAGGCGCATGGTTGACGTCTGCGCTGTCGCCGGCTTTATGCAGTGGCGCGATGGGCGCAGAGAGATCGAACGACTTACCGATTTCCCATGGGCGCCCCATTTGACGCATGTCCATCTGCCGATCGCGGCGGGTCATGTCCAGGCCCGTGGCATATCCCCAGATATATTCATGCGCGTTTTCCAACGGAATATCGCTCCCCCGTTTACCAATCGCCACCACCAGTTCGATTTCGTAGTGATAGTTGTCCGTTTGCGCCGGATACGGCAGCGCCAGCGTTTCGCCGGCCGCCACCGGCACCACCGCATCGGCAGGCTTGCAGAAGAAGAACGGCGGCTCACGATCCGGATCAAAGCCCATTTCGCGAGCATGGGCGGCATAGTTGCGCCCGACGCAGTAGACACGGTGCACGGGGAACTGTTTATCACTCCCCACGACTGGAACAGTCACGGGGGCTGGCGGTGCAAATACGTATTGCGTCATTTTGTCTCTCCCAAATTAATAACGTGCTTCACGGAACAGCCCCAGGGCTTCCTGAACCGGCCGGTCCGAAAAACTGAATAACACGGTGTCTTCATCCACCTGAAACGACACGTCGAACCAGGTCGGCGCCACAAAGATATCTTTTGCCGAAAAGTGAAGGGTTTCGTTGCCGATGCTGACCTGGCCGCGCCCTTCCACCACGTGGTAGAGGGTGCTGTCCGTGGTGCGCGCCTTTCGTGAGGAAAAGCCTTTCGGCAACAATTGCAGGAAGGCGCCCATCGAGGGCATGGGATAGCCGCCGGTCACCGGATTGACGTAGCGCATCTTGTAGCCGTCCCACTCGTCGGCATCCCCCATGCGGGTGAGGTCGTACAGCGTTTCGCGGCTGCGATCGTAGCGGTAGTTGAAAATGGGCGATGAGTTGCCTTTCTGATGGCGCAGCGGCAGCATATTGGCCGCATAACGCGGTAAATAGTCCCCCTCCCGGCGCGTCACGGGCTGCTGTTCTTGCGGATAGTCTTCCGCGAAACCGCAGCCCAGCAGGTTCACCAGCGGCAAATCCAGCCCGTCCAGCCATACCACCGGCTCAGCGCCGGGATTGCCGTGATCGTGCCAGCGCCACTGCGGCGTCAAAATGAAGTCGCCTTCATGCATTTGCGTTCGCTCGCCGTCAACGGCGGTAAATGCCCCTTTCCCTTCGACGATAAAACGCAACGCGGACTGATTATGGCGATGGCTCGGCGCGATTTCGCCCGGCATGATCAACTGCAATCCGGCGTACAGCGTCGGGGTGATGGCGGCTTGTCCGCGCAACATCGGGTTTTCCAGCACCAGCACGCGGCGCACTGCTTCTTTGGCGCCAATCAACTCGCCGCTGGCCAGCAGGTGCGGGCGAATCTCCTGATAGTTCCAGTAAGCCGGGGCGCAGTTTGCATTCGGCGTTGACGGTACCAGATGGTGCAGCGACTCCCACAACGGGGTCAGGTTCTGCCCGGAAATCTGCCGGTAAAACTGCTGGCGGCTGGGGTTAACATCCTGATGGCGTTCAGGCATAGGGATTCTCCTTTTTCATTCACGACGCTGCGCGAGGCAACGTGTCAGGGGCTGGGGCAGACAGACGAACGACAGCCGTCAGCAGCATTAACATCACCGTACTGAGCGCCGCCGGAAGGGCAATAATGAAAAATAGCGTATCGAATGAGAAATTCATCGCCATCATCACGCCGCCGGAAAGCGAGCCGACAATCGCGCCGCAGCGGCCAATGGCATTGGACCAGCTGACGCCCGTCGCCCGGCTTTGCGTCGGATAGAGCGTGGCGGTCAAAGCATTCAGCCCGACCTGCGACCCGCTGATGCCGATGCCGGTGCCGAAGATGGCCAGCGCCATTTGCCACAGGCCGTTCTCGCTCAGGCCAATCATGACAATACACACCGCGCCCAAAGCGTAGCTCACCGCCAACACCCGGAAGGGATTGCATTTGTCCATCAACACGCCCAGCCCCAGCGCGCCCACCGTGCCGCCTATCTGGAAAGCGGCGGTTACCCAGGAGGCATGCCGCAGATCAATACCGCGGTGGTTAAGCAGCGTCGGCATCCAGCTGGAGAGCAGGTAGATGATCAGCATGCTCATGAAAAAAACCGCCCAGAGCATGAGGGTGATGCGCAACTGGCGGCCGGCGAACAGCGGGCTGATGCTGCCTTTGGCCGCCGTGGCGGCTTCGTTCAGATAAAAATGGGTCTCTTCATCGCACTCGCCAGTCATGGCGCTGACCGTTTTGGCAATCACCTTTTGCGGCAGTTGGCGGCGAACCTGCCAGCGCGGGGATTCCGGCAGGGCAAACAGCAGCGCCGCAAAGAGCATCAACGGCAAGACGCCGCCGAGCACCAAAATGCCGGACCACCCCACCCTCGGCACCAGTTGGGCGCTGACGATCCCGCCCAGGGCCGAACCGAGCGTGAAACCGCAGAACATCAGCGTGACCAGCGCGCCACGGCGGCGAGCGGGCAGATATTCAGAGGTCATCGTGATGGTGTTCGGCATCGCGCCCCCCAGGCCCAGGCCGGTGAGAAAACGCAAAACGACCAGCGTTTGCAGATCGGGGGAGAAGGCCGAAATCAGGCTCAGCGTGCCAAACAGCGCCACGCAAAGTTCGATGACGCGCTTGCGGCCAAAGCGGTCAGAAAGCGGGCCGCAAAGCAGCGCGCCCGCCGTCAATCCCAGCAACCCCGCGCCAAACAGCGGGGCCAGTTCGCCGGCGGACAGTTGCCACTGGGCGCGGATGTCGGGCGCGATGAAACCAATGGCGGCAGTGTCAAAACCATCGAGCATCACCACCAAAAAGCAGCAGAGAATGACGCGCCACTGCGTCTTGCCGATAGGGGCTGCGTCGATCAGTGCTTGTAAATCACGCCGTTGAGTCATAGTGAGCGCCTCGGAGCAGATAGAGAGATGTCTGTGTTGTTTTAGGTATGTTACGAATTTGTATCTTTAGCGATAAAATGTACAATGGCTTTTCGGGCGGAGACATAACCGGAGGGTTATAACAAATGGCGAACTGGGCGCAGAAATTGAAGCTGCACCATCTGCAAATGTTGGTGGCATTGGGTGAACAGGGAAATCTGACCCACGTTGCGCGGATGATGAACATCTCCCAACCCGCTCTGTCAAAATGGCTGTCGCAGCTCGAAGATGAGATTGGGATCACGCTCTTTGAGCGGCATAGCAAAGGGCTGCGCCCCTCCGAGGGGGGGAAGTTGCTGCTTCAGCATGCGCAGCGTTTGATCAATGATCTGGAGCGTTCGCAGTCTGAAATCGCCCGCTTTAAGCAAGGCGGGCTGGTGGGAAGCCTGAAAATCGGCTGCTCGCCGGTGGCGACCGACTGCGTTTCGCAGGCCATATTGAGCCTGCTGCAAGAAATGCCGACGCTGCATCTCAATATTGAGGAAAAGGTGATGACCCCCTGCTGCACGATCTGCTCGCGGGCGCGGTGGATGTCGTCGTGGGCCGCGTCGGGGGGCGGGCGCTGCAACTGCCGCTCAACTATCAAGTGCTCTACACCGAACCGGTATGCTTCGTTGCCCGCCCTCACCATCCGCTGGCAAAATCCGCCTCCCTCACCTGGCACGATCTCACCCACTGGCGCTGGATAGTCTGGCCGACCGGCACGCCAATCCGCCTCAGCATCGATAATGCGTTGGCAGATAACGGCGTGATGCTGCCTGAAAACACGGTTGAATCGGCATCGATGAACGTCAGCACCAACCTGCTGCAAAGCAGCGACATGATCTCCATTCTTTCACTACGGCTGGCGCAGCGTTATGCCAGCCAGGGGCAACTGGCGATCCTGAACCTGCCGAAGATAGAGCAGAAAGGCAGCGTGGGTGTTTTCTGGCGCAACAGCGAGCCGCCTTTTGCCGCACTGAGCCGCTTTTTGCAGCTGCTGACGCAGGCCAGATAAAAATCGCCTTAACGCGACGGCTCCCTTTTCTCGCAGAACGGGGATTCAGCGGCGGGCTTTACCGCACGCCGCGCAAGAATAAACGCCCCTTGTAAAATTCTGCGCCGCCTCTTGCCAACCCGAGCGCCTCAGGCCAGAATACTGTACATTAAATCAGTATTTAAAGGTGAGTCATGTTTGTAGAATTGGTGTACGACAAACGCAACGTCGCTGGGCTGCCCAACGCCGCCGAGATTATTCGCAGCGAGCTGGAAAAACGCGTGCATGCGCTGTTCCCGGAGGCGGAAGTGCGCGTGAAACCGATGCAGGCCAACGGCCTGAACTCCGACGCCAGCAAAAGCGATCGCGAAAAGCTGAACCGGATGTTGGAAGAGATGTTCGAAGAAGCGGATCAGTGGCTGGTTATGGATATATAAACCCAATCTGAAAGCCGGGCTGACCCACCGGCTATTATTTCCACCAGCATATCGCACCGCTCAACCTCCAGTTCCGCAGCGAATACCCCCTTGGGTCAAAGGACTGACTGCGGCACATGCCCCCGATTATCGGTTAATCCTGGCGCACTTCGAAGCGTGTATTCCTGCGTGGGCACCTTTTCCTCGTACAAGCACCATAACAAAAAGCCCCAGCATCGCTGCTGGGGCCTCTGTCATGGTGCCGGCTACCGGAATCGAACTGGTGACCTACTGATTACAAGTCAGTTGCTCTACCTACTGAGCTAAGCCGGCTGAATTTGGCGGAAGGACAGAGATTCGAACTCTGGGAGCTGTTACACTCGACGGTTTTCAAGACCGTTGCCTTAAACCACTCGGCCATCCTTCCAATGGGCGCTGATATTAGCGATACCGTTATGAAATGTCTATCGTTTTGATGCAAAAAAATCACATCGGCGGCGCAGTTGCCTAAACTTCAGGCCTTAAACGCTTAAAAAATGAAAAGCCCCGCAAAAGCGAGGCTTTTATGTTCGGCTGAAAGGCGATTACTTCGGCTGCGAATCGTAGTCTGAACAGGTTTGATAGCCCTTGTTCATGACATGGCCCGTGTCGTTGTAGCTGACAAAATACGTTTGCACTTTGCCATCGCGCGGCGCAACCGCATAGGTGTCGCAAGTGCCCTGCGCATGGATCAGCGTGGCGGACGTCGACGGCGGACCGGCAATCGCCCGCACCTGCTGCTTGGTCATCCCTACTTTGACATCGCTGACCACCGGCTCATTGACATAACTGGTTGCACGGTCATAGGCGGTGCAGCCGGCAAGAATGGAAAATACCGCCGCAGTGCCGACGGCCAAAACCAACTTCTTCGTCATAGCTTGTCCTCTTGGAGTACGTTTGTTGTCCCCTAAGTCTAGAAGTGGAAAGGCTTTTCTACAAACTCCCCTTTGTCGATCGGTGCGCTTTTTCTCGCGTTCGGCCGGCACGGGCGCGACATCGGATTCAAAAGCCGAAATCGCTCAGCGCCGGGACATCGTCCGGGCGCCGACCGAGCGGCCAATGAAAACGCCGATCCTGTTCGCGAATCGGCATGTCGTTGATGCAGGCATGGCGGTTGATCATCAACCCTTCCTGATTGAACTCCCAGTTTTCGTTGCCGAAGCTGCGATACCAGTTGCCGGAATCGTCGCGCCACTCATAGGCGAAACGCACCGCGATGCGCGCGCCGTCAAACGCCCACAGTTCCTTAATCAGCCGATACTCCAGCTCTTTCGCCCACTTGCGTTGCAAAAATGCGACCACCGCCGCGCGGCCGTCGACAAACTCCGCGCGATTACGCCAATGGGTATCGAGGGAATAGACCTGCGACACCCGCTCAGGATCGCGGCTGTTCCAGGCATCTTCCGCCAACCGTACTTTTTCGCTGGCGGATTCACGGGTAAAAGGCGGCAATGGGGGTTTAATGCTCATGATCATCTCCTGCGTATAGGCAAGTAGACAACTCTGTCTACATCATTACGCTAGCGCATGTAGACAGAGTTGTCTACAATCACTCGAAAATCGCCTGGGAGAAAAATGATGACCACCGATCGCAACACCTTACCCGCCCGTCAGCGCATCCTGCTGACGGCCCACGATCTGTTCTATCAGGAAGGGATCCGCGCCACCGGCATCGATCGCATCATCAAGGAATCAGGCGTCACTAAGGTGACGTTTTATCGCCACTTTCCCAGCAAGAACGATTTGATTACGGCGTTTTTGGCCTATCGCCACCAGCAGTGGCTAACCTGGTTCAGTACAGCGTTGGATCGACATGTGGCGCAGAGCGGCGGGTTACTGCCGGCGCTGGCGCCCTGCCTGGCGGAATGGTTCGACGATCCGCGTTTTCGCGGCTGCGCGTTTATCAATACGGCCGTGGAGATCGCCGATCTGCTGCCGGAAAGCCTGCACCTCGCCGGCCGGCATAAGCAACAGATGACGGATGAACTGGCGCGCCACCTGCCCGCAGGCCCGCAGCGGGAACAGCACGCCGCGATATTGGCGATGCTGATCGACGGCGCCATCGTCAGGGTGCAGATTGAGCGCCAGCCGCAGCCGGCGTTGCAGGTGCTGAATGCCGCGCTGGCGTTGTTGGCACAAGGCGGGTTCGATCAGTAATTGGCCCAGATGCCCGGCGTCACCAGTTCCAACAGGTGGGCGTCTGGATCGCGAAAGTAGATGCTCTCGCCACCGTGATCCCAACGCATGCGCCCCTCAATCTCCACGCCGTTGGCCGTCAGATGCCGTTCCCAGTGCGGCAATTGGTCTTTCGCCACCGCCAGCCCGATATGCGCCGGCCCCACACCATCGTGCGCGGGAATAAAGCCGGTCGGATAATGCGCCCCACGCAGCGAATCGCCCTCGACAAACAGCAACAATACGCTCCGATCGCCAACGTTATAGGCGCGGAACCGCTCGTTGGCGACCATCGCCGGCAGCTTCAGCACTTCTCGGTAGAAGGCGGCCGCTCGCTCAATATCGCTGACGTACAGCACCGTTTCGATCACCTTATCGATCTTGAGTTCCATATCATCCCCCTCTTTTTTGTACTGACAGCGTAGGCTTAGAGGAGGAAAACCACGGTGCTTCCCGTGCCGATAGCGGATCAATCCGTGCTTTTTACCGGTTTACAGGCAAAAAAAACGCGGCCCGAAGGCCGCGCGATGACGTTCACACTGAGGTGCTTAGAACTGGTAAACCAGGCCCACGGCAACCACGTTGTCGGTGTTGATCCCGGCAGCGTCGGTGAAGTCGTTGTTGTCCACCAGGTTGATTTTGTAATCAACATAGGTAGACATGTTTTTGTTGAAGAAGTAGGTCGCACCCAGATCGACGAATTTGACCAGGTCTTGATCGCCGTAGTCCTTGCCGTTACCGGCGCGGCCCAGGTCTTTACCTTTGGTCTGGTTATAGCCGACGAACGGACGCAGACCGAAATCGAACTGGTAGTGCGCGTAGGCTTCGAAGCTCTGCGCCTTGTTGGCGTAGCCGTAAACGCTGCTGTCGGAGCTGCCGAAACGCGCCGCGTTGTAGGACTGGGTGAACATCACCGCCAGGTAGACGTCGTTGGCGTCATATTTCAGACCGCCGGAGTAACCTTCGGCCTTGTCGCCGCGGCCCATGATGTTCTGGTGACCGTTAGCGCCGTTCTGCTCGCTGGTGCGGCGAGAGTTGAAGAAGGCGCCCGCCGCACTGATGCCGTAGCCCATGTCATAGCTCATGGACATACCGTAGCCTTCGCCGTTCTGGCCAAGGACGTCGCGACCGTTGTTGGTCTCTTCGCCATTACCGTTTTTACCCTGGTACTGCAGGGCGAAGTTCAGGCCGTCAACCAGACCGAAGAAGTCGTTGTTACGGTAGGTCGCCAGGCCGCTGGAACGCTGGAACATGAACTGGTCGGCGCCGTAGGTCATACCGTCGAACTCAGGCTGCAAGTCGGTATACGCCGCGACGTCGTACAGCACGCCGGTATTACGGCCGTAGTCGAAGGAACCGTAGTCGCCGAATTTCAGACCGGCGAAGCCGTAACGGGTGAAGTTCTTGTTGTCCTGGTTTTCAGCGTGGTTCAGGTTAGCCTGATATTCCCACTGGCCGTAGCCGGTCAGCTGATCGCTGATTTGCGTTTCGCCGCGCAGGCCAAAACGCATATAAGACTGGTCACCGTCCACGCCGTTGTTGCTGGAGAAATAGTGAAGACCGTCGACTTTACCGTACAAATCCAGTTTATTACCGTCTTTGTTGTAGATTTCCGCCGCGCCTGCTGTGCCTGCAACCAGCAGTGCGGGTACCATCAGAGAGAGTACTCGAAGTTTCATCGTTATTATCCTCGTTAATTATGTCGAGCTACGGCCACTGCCCTTTTCGAGCATTATTAGCACGACTGTGCATTACCATTCTGGTAACAAGGGTTATATTAATCCAGAAAGAAAATGATACCAAGTATCCGATAGTGTTTCAGCGTGATTAATAAAGGTTTCAAAATGTAAATGTGCGCGAACTTTCACAAAACATTACCGACAAACAAAATAAAGCACTTAAAGACAAAGAATAGATTAATTGATAAAAAATCATGTAGTTATACAAATCTTTAAGAAAAAAAAGCCAACCATACAATTGTGCTGGACAATAAGCACATTGTGCCAAAACGCCGCCTGCACGCAGCCGCTATAATCACCTCGCTATCATCATTATTTTCATTATTACCTTCATTATCCGAAGATAATTTCTGCATACCTTTAACCGGCTTCTGGCCGGTTTTTTATTTTCCTCCACACTGTCCTCACAATTTCAATCCGCACAAATAGCACGCAAATAAATAACCTCGCGATATAGTTTCGCCAATTTACATCCGCACTAATTGCTAATCTTTTCTCTTATTTTGGTCTACAAATTGAATTTGTTTTTCATTTCGTGCTTTATCTCGCCGAATATTGTGTGTCACAGGCAAAATTGGCCGCAGAGTTTCACTTCTGGTAGCCTGAAAAAAAGCTCACCCTCAGCGAGTAAAGTCATGATGCCATTTCACCCAGAGGCGCTATGGCGGCGGCTGCAAGGCTCCCCCTTCCGCGCCCGTTTCCGTTTGAATCCCAAAGACCAGAGCTATCTTGACGACAAAGGCTTGCCGCTGATCCTCAGCCATGCCCGCGACTTTATCGATCGCCGTCTGGCCGCCGCCCACCCCAAAAACGATGGCAAGCAGACGCCGATGCGCGGCCACCCGGTGTTCGTCGCCCAACACGCCACCGCCACCTGCTGCCGAAGCTGCCTGGAAAAATGGCACGGCATACCGCAGGGCGTCGCGCTGGACGAACAGCAAAAAGACTATATTGTCCAGGCGATCGCCCTGTGGCTGGTGCGCCGAGGCGGCGCCAGAGAGGAATCAGGCGCGAATCTTTTCGACCCGGATCGCGGATTGTGATAAAAACTGTCAGTAACTTTCGCCACTCTTTTGACCCAAGATCCTGACGCTTACATGACAGCCACCTTGTGCAATGAACAGCAAACGCCCGGCGTTCCTCAACAGATCGCCACCCGCCTGGCCTTTTTCGTCGCCGGCCTCGGTATGGCCGCCTGGGCGCCGCTGGTGCCCTTCGCCAAAACGCGCATCGGCCTCGATGACGGCTCGCTCGGCCTGCTGTTGTTATGTATCGGCGCCGGCTCCATGTTGGCGATGCCGCTGACCGGCTTCCTGACCGGCAAACTGGGCTGCCGCGCGGTGATCCTGATGGCGGGGCTGGGGCTGTGCATCGATTTGCCGTTGCTGGCGCTGATGGACTCCCTCGGCGGCATGGCCGTGGCGCTGCTGTTGTTCGGCGCGGCGATCGGCATGATAGACGTGGCGATGAACGTGCAGGCGGTGATCGTCGAGCGCAACAGCGGCAAGGCGATGATGTCCGGCTTTCACGGCTTCTTCAGCATCGGCGGCATTGCCGGCGCAGGCGGCGTCAGCGCGCTGCTGTGGCTGGGGCTGACGCCGCTGCAATCCACCCTGATCACCGTGCTGGCGGTGATCGTGCTGCTGGCGTTCGCCAGCCGCCATCTGCTGCGTGACAGCGGCGCCGCCGACGACGGACCGATGTTCGTCTTGCCGCGCGGTTGGGTGATGTTTATCGGCATTCTGTGCTTTATCATGTTCCTGGCGGAAGGCTCGATGCTCGACTGGAGCGCGCTGTTCCTCACCACGCTGCGCGGCGTCGAACACAGCCAGGCCGGGCTGGGCTATGCGCTGTTTTCCATCACCATGACGCTCGGCCGCCTCAATGGCGATCGGGTGGTGAACTCGCTGGGCCGCTACCGGGTGCTGCTGTTGGGCAGCCTGTGCGCCGCTGTCGGTCTCAGCCTGGCTATCGCCTTCAATCACGCCACCGTTTCGCTGGTCGGCTTTATGCTGGTTGGCCTGGGCGCTTCCAACGTCGTGCCGATTCTGTTCAGCGCCGCGGGCAACCAACGCGATATGCCGGCCAATTTGGCGATCGCATCCGTTACCACCGTCGGCTATGCCGGTATTCTGGCCGGCCCGGCGCTGATCGGCTTTGTCGCTCAGTTTTCCAGCCTGACGGTGGCCTTCGCCTGCGTAGCCGCTCTGCTGTTGGCGGTGACCGCCAGCGCCAGGGCCGTCACTCGCTGATTCAGGAATGCGCAGCCACTATGCAAAATAAACAACTGACCATTAGCTCCAGCAATATCACTCGCTGCTTCCTGCTGTTTATCGTGCTGCTGACGATCGGCATCGGCCTGTATGGCTACAACTACACCAACGCCTGGCTGGCGGAAAAGAAGTACACGCTGAACAGCATCGCCGGTTCGCTGCAAAAGCGCATCGATACCTATCGCTACATGACCTATCAGGTCTATGACAAATTCGGCAACGCGCCGGCGCAGAATGTCGATCCCGGTTTGCAGGAAACTCGCCTGCGCCCCGACGTCTACTATGTCGAGAAGCCGCACAAGAAAACCGACGCGGTGATCTTCGGCAGCCATGACGAGAACACGCTGGCGATGATCGCCAACATCTCGGACTACCTGGACAACCGTTGGGGCGCCAAGACCGAGAGCTACGCCATGTATTACCTCAATGGTCAGGACAACAGCCTCAGTCTGATCACCACTCAGCCGCTCAAAGAGCTGGCTTCGCGCTTTAGGGAAAGCTACCTGACCACTTCGGCGGACGAACGCCGCGCCGAGATGCTGCAACAGGCCAATATGCTCGACGAACGCGAGAGCTTTTCCGATCTGCGCAAACAGCGCTTCCAGAACGCCTATTCATTCTCGATTCGCACCACCTTTAATCAGCCGGGGCATCTGGCGACGGTGATCGCCTTCGACTTGCCGATCAACGACATCATTCCGGCCAACCTGGCCCGCGCCAATTTCCTGCTGCAGCCGGACGATGTCGAGCTCGACGACAGCGCCATCCCGGCGGAAACCGCCCTCGGCGCCCAGGCGGCGATGAGCGGCGGCTGGGTGGAGTTCAGCGCCGCCCTGCCCAATGCGCCGTTGAAGGTGGTGTATCGCGTTTCGGCCATTAATCTGGCCATCGATCTGCTGCGCAACAACATCTGGCTGATCGCGGTCAATCTGCTGCTGTTGGCGCTCTCGATGCTGAGCATCTACTTTATCCGCCGCCAGTACATCCGCCCGAGCGAAAACATGGCGGTTGAGCTGGAGGCCGAGCGCGCGCTGAATCAGGAAATCGTCTCCAGCCTGCCCTCCGGCCTGCTGGTTTACAGCTTCGCCAACAATGCGGTGATCGCCAGCAACAAAATCGCCGAGCACCTGCTGCCGCACCTCAGCCTGCAAAAAATCGCCCATATGGCCGAACAGCATCACGGCGTCATTCAGGCAACGGTCAACAACGAGGTGTATGAAATCCGCATTTTCCGCAGCCAGCTATCGCCGGATACCTACCTGTTCCTGATGCACGATCAAGATAAAGAGGTCATGGTGAACAAGCGGCTGCAGCAGGCACGGCGTGAATACGACAAGAACGTGCAGGCGCGCAAACTGATGTTGCACAACCTGGGCATCGAACTGAATCAGCCGGTGCGCCAGATGCACGATCTGGTCGACAGCCTGCGCAACCAGCCGGATGAGGAACAACAGCAGGCGCTGCTGGGCCAACTGACGGCGGCGTCGTCATCGGTGCTGGGATTGATCGATAACATCACTCTGCTGACGCGGCTGGAAACCCAGGACTGGCAACCGACGCGCGAGCCGTTCAACCCGGCGGCGATGATCGACGAGTTGCTGCTGGAAGCCCTGCCCGCTCTCAATCAAAAGGGGCTGGCGCTGTTCAAGCATTTCCAGCTGGACGTCGAACAGAACTATATCGGCGACGCCAACGCGCTGCGCAAAGTGATCTCGCTACTGGTGCATTACGCCATTATCACCACCGCCTGCGGCAAGATTTCTCTGGTCATCGACCATGAGCCCGAACACCCGGATCGCCTGATTTTCCAAATCAACGACACCGGCTCCGGCATCTCCAACGAAGAGATCAGCAATCTCAATTACCCGTTCCTCAGCCAGACGCTGGTGGACCGCTTCAACCACGGTTCCGGCCTCACTTTCTTCCTGTGCAATCAGCTGTGCAAAAAGCTTAACGGCCAGTTGGACATTCGCAGCAAAGTGGATATCGGCACTCGCTATACCATTCGCGTCGCCATGGAGATGGAGAGAAAAGAGCCGCAGGAACAGGAAAAGCTGCTCGACGGCGTCACCGCCCTGCTGGACATCACGTCAGATGAAGTGCGCGGCATCGTGACCCGCCTGTTGCAGGCTTACGGCGCCGACTGCCTCGTCGCCGAAGATCGCGCGGTCAACCGCGATTATGACGTGCTGCTGACCGATAACCCGCAGCGAGCCGATGATTACACGCTGTTGCTGGCGACCGATGAACCGGGTTGGCAAGCGCTGGATAAACGCTACATTCGGGTGAACTATAACCTGAACGGCGCATTAATCGACGCCGTGCTGATGCTGATCGAACAGCAAATGGCCGCGCTGGAGCAGGAAGAAAGTCCGCTTTCATTGAGCTCAGAAGATATCCAACTCTATGAAAAACAATTGAAATCAAGTGATTACTATGGGCTGTTTGTCGATACAGTACCCGATGATGTCAAAAAACTGTATACTGAGGCGGGCAGCAGTGATTTCAATGCGCTGTCACAAACCGCACACCGCCTGAAAGGCGTGTTTGCCATGTTAAATCTGCTTCCCGGCAAGCAGCTGTGCGAATCGTTAGAACAGCGCATCGCAGAAGGTGATGCGCCCGAGATCGAGAATAACATCAGTCAGATTGATTTTTTCGTCAGCAGACTGCTGAAGCAAGGTAGCCAACAACATGAATAACCTGAACGTAATTATTGCTGATGACCATCCTATCGTACTGTTTGGCATCCGGAAGTCACTTGAGCAAATTGAATGGGTGAATGTCGTTGGGGAGTTCGAAGACTCAACCGCACTGATCAACAATCTGTCCAAGCTGGATGCCAACGTGCTGATCACCGATCTGTCGATGCCGGGTGACAAGTATGGCGACGGCATCACGCTGATTAAGTACATCAAGCGTCATTATCCGCAGTTGTCGATCATCGTGCTGACCATGAACAACAACCCGGCAATCCTGAGCGCGGTATTGGATCTGGATATCGAAGGCATCGTGCTGAAACAAGGCGCGCCGACCGATCTGCCGAAGGCGCTGGCCGCCCTGCAGAAAGGCAAGAAGTTCACGCCGGAAAGCGTCTCCAAACTGCTGGAGAAAATCAGCGCCAGCGGCTATGGCGACAAACGCCTGTCGCCGAAAGAGAGCGAAGTGCTGCGTCTGTTCGCCGAAGGTTTCCTGGTGACCGAAATCGCCAAGAAACTCAACCGCAGCATCAAAACCATCAGCAGCCAGAAGAAATCGGCGATGATGAAGCTGGGCGTAGAAAACGACATCGCCCTGCTCAACTACCTCTCGTCCGTCAGCATGACGCCGTTGGACAAAGACTAAAGCCCGCCTCACGGCAGGTTAACGCCAAACAGGCACGGCATCCGCCGTGCCTGTTTGCTTTTCAGGCCTCGCTGCGGTTGTAGCGTACCTGCTGGCTGTAATAAGCCAATGTCTGCTCCAGCGTCTCCAGCGTAACCGGTTTCGACAGGCAATTATCCATGCCCGCCTCAAGACAGCGCTGCTTCTCCTCCGCCAACGCGTTCGCCGTCACGCCGATCACCGGCGCGCTGAACTGCATCTCCCGCAGCGCCTGCGTCAGGCGATAGCCGTCCATGTTCGGCATATTGACGTCGGTCAACACAATATCGACGTGGTGCTGTTTCAGTACGGCGAGCGCGTCTACGCCGTCGTTGGCGGTCACCACCTGATACCCCAGCGACCCCAGCTGATCGGAAAGCAGACGACGGTTGATCGGATGATCGTCGACCACCAGCAGATGAATATCGCCGTTGTCCGCCGCGCTGGCCTTGGCGGGCACCGGCAGCTGCACCAGCGCCTCTGCCGCGCCGTTGCCGACGCCGAACAATCGGTTGATCAAGGTCAGCGTTTCACGCGGCGTAGAGGTGCTGTGCATCCAATAGCCTGGCCGGGTTTCCAGCGACGGGCCGATATGTTCGGTCGAGAACTGGATCTGAGCCAACAGCGGCGTGTTCAGCATCAGCGGATAATCGCTGAGCATCACCTCGTCGGCGGCGGTCTCCTGCCCGTCATAGCGCTGGATATCGGCGCCGTAGCCGCCCAGAATCGCCATCAGGTAGCTTTCCAGCCGCTGATTGCGGATATCCAGCCACAGCCGCCGGCCCTGCCAGGTATCGCTGGCCTGCGGGATCGGGAACTGGGCGTTAAACAATGGAATGCGAATGCTGAACAAGCTGCCCAGCCCCGGTTCGGACTCGACGGAGACGTCGCCGTCCATCAGGTTGACCAATTTCTCGCAGATCGCCAGCCCCAAACCGGTGCCCTGGAAGTGGCGCTGCACGCCGGTGCCCACCTGGAAGAACGGATCGAACAGGCGTGAGATCTCCTTCTCCGGAATACCGACGCCGGTATCGCGCACGCTGAATTCCAGGTAGCTGCCGCGGGTGCAGACCTGCAGCACGATGCAGCCGGTATCGGTGAACTTGATGGCATTGTTCACCAGGTTGGACAGCACCTGCTGCAGCCGCACCGGATCGCCGAAGATACGCTCCGGCACGTTTTGCTCGATAAAGCAGTACAGCCCCAAACGTTTCTTCACCACCAACGGCAAATAGTTGCCGGCGATATGGGTGATCACCTCCAGGCAGGAGAACTCACGCGGTTCAATCTTCAGCTGCTCGGACTCGATTTTGGAGAAGTCGAGAATATCGCTGATGATTTTAAGCAGCAGCCCGGAAGAGTTGTTCATCGCATTCACCAGCCGATCGACCCCTGGCGGTAACGCCTTGGTCTGCAGCAGATCGAGGTTGCCGATAATGCCGTACAGCGGCGTGCGCAGCTCATGGCTGACGGTGGCCAGGAACATCGATTTAGACTGGCTGGCCTGCTCCGCCGCCGCCGCCATCTCCTGCAGCGACTCTTCCATTTTCACGCGCGCGCTGACGTCCACCAGCACGCAGATCGCCACCTCTTCGTTGCGGTAACGCGAATGGACAAAGCTGATCTGCAGGTTATTGTTGTTGCTGGTCATCACATCGACGAAGTTCGCCTGCTGTTCGCAGATGATGCGCGTAATGCGATCGCGATCTTCGTGGGTCAACAGGTTGATGTAGTTGTGCGCCAGTTCGTTACTCAGAATATTGGTGCCATCGCTGATGCGCAGGATACAGATGCCCACCGGCGCCGAGGCGACGATCTTGCGGTTGAACTGTTCGTGTTCTTCCAGCCGGAAGGCATTGTCCTCCGCCGGCAGGAACATCTTGCGCTCAAACAGCCACGCCAGCGTGAACAGCACGATAGCCGACAACAGGTTCAGCAATAGCGCATTGAGGATCAGCATTTTGAAGCGTTCCACCACGCTTTTCACCGGCAGCGCATAAACGATGCTCAGCGATGAAGGCGGCAGCGCTTTTTTCAGGATCAGATCGCGGTAGTTATCGACATAACCGAAGTAAGCATGCTCTTCGGGGTAGCTGTTGAGCGCAGCGGCATAGCGATCGCCATCCGCCAGGCGCAGTATCGGATCGTTGTTTTCATCCAGCAGCGTGACGCCGATCGGCAGGTTGCCGGCGGTGACGAAATCTTCCAGCCGGACGGTTTGCTCGATGCCCAGCAGCGCCTCCAGTTTGTTGCCGATATAGAGAGGCGTCAGCACATACAGATAACCGATGTCAGGCCGCTGCGCGCTGGGGCTAATCCAATACAGGTTGTTGTCTTTGTCCAGATTCTTGGCGTTGCGGTATTTCAGAATGCGCTCGTGCAGCAGCTTCAGCATGTTTTCCCGGTTGGCGACCGCGTTGCCGCCGCCGAATTCCGCCAGACACAGGCTGTCGCCGCCGATAAAGAACACCCGGTTAAGATCGTAGGCCGCCACGAAGTTCTCTTTCCAATACTGGATCAGGCCGCTCAGCGAATCGAGTGAACTGCGGTAAGTGGCGCTCAGGGCGCAGTTAGACTCTGGATACAGCGGATAGAATTGCGGTGGGCTGCCCTTGCCGGGGATCACGCCGCTGAACATGTCCAGGCCGCTGACCGAACCGTTGAGGCGGTTTTCCGCCATGTACTTGATGTCGCGTATGATGTCGGCGGAATGGCGAATATAGCCCTGCGCCTGATCGAAATTGAGGTTGTACTCCTGGCGGATGTCCGATTCTTTCTGATGCAGGATATTCAGAATATAAAAGGTGGTGAGCAGCGCTCCCAACGACCACAGCAAAATCGCCAGCACCCGGAACAGATAGCGGGATATCTTCAGCGTAGTTCGAAAAGAGGCTAAATATTTCAATCGGATACCATACGAAAGTCAGTGGCGGCGCGCGTTGTCGCCGGCGCAGCGGCCGGCGGCTCGGTGCGCCAATTAAACCATATAACTGAAAAAGGGCCTAGCATCGCTGCCAGGCCCTTTTGTCTCAGTGCATTACGGTGTCGGCATGCCGACGCCCTCACCTTGCTTAAACGTTGTCGTCGTCCATCGGCTCAGCCGCGTCGTCGCCATCGTCCAGCGGCGTAGTGTCTTCTTCCACCGCTTCCGCGCCCGGTTCCAGGCTGTCCAGCTCTTCGTCTTCCACCGGCTCGGCCACGCGCTGCAGACCGACGACGTTTTCGTCTTCCGCCGTACGGATCAGCGTCACGCCCTGGGTGTTACGACCGACCACGCTGACTTCCGAAACGCGGGTACGCACCAGCGTGCCGGCATCGGTGATCATCATGATCTGGTCGCTGGTTTCCACCTGCACGGCGCCGACCACCTGGCCATTACGCTCGCTCACCTTGATGGAGATAACCCCCTGGGTGGCGCGTGACTTGGTCGGGTACTCGGTGACTGCAGTACGTTTACCGAAGCCGTTTTGCGTGACGGTCAGAATGTCGCCCTCGCCGCGCGGCACGATCAGCGAAATCACGCTGTCGCCTTCGCCGAGGTTGATGCCGCGCACGCCGGTCGCGGTGCGGCCCATCGAACGCACCTGCGTTTCCGGGAAGCGCACCACTTTACCGTTGGCGGAGAACAGCATCACTTCGTTGGTGCCATCGGTCAGATCGACGCCGATCAGCTCGTCGCCCTCGTTGAGGTTGACGGCGATAATGCCGGCGCTGCGCGGACGGCTGAACTCGGTCAGCGCGGTTTTCTTCACGGTACCGCTGGCGGTGGCCATGAACACGTGACGCCCTTCTTCATACTCGCGCACCGGCAGAATGGCGGTGATACGCTCATCGGCTTCCAGCGGCAACAGGTTGACGATTGGGCGGCCGCGCGCGCCACGGCTGGCTTCAGGCAGTTGATACACCTTCATCCAGTACAGGCGGCCACGGCTGGAGAAGCACAGGATCGTATCGTGGGTGTTGGCCACCAGCAGGCGATCGATAAAGTCTTCTTCTTTAATGCGCGCGGCGGACTTGCCTTTGCCGCCGCGGCGCTGAGCTTCATAGTCGGACAGCGGCTGATACTTCACGTAGCCCTGGTGAGACAGAGTCACCACAACATCTTCCTGGTTGATCAGGTCTTCGATGTTGATGTCGGAAGTATTGGCGGTGATCTCGGTGCGACGACCGTCGTTGTACAGCTCTTTGACCGCCACCAGCTCTTCGCGGATCACTTCCATCAGGCGCTCTGGGCTTTCCAGAATAAAGATCAGTTCGGCGATGAAGTTGAGCAGCTCTTTATATTCGTCCAGCAGCTTTTCGTGCTCCAGGCCGGTCAGTTTCTGCAGACGCAGATCCAGAATCGCCTGAGCCTGCTGCTCGGTCAGGTAGTACTTGCCCTCGCGGATGCCGAACTCCGGCTCCAGCCACTCAGGGCGAGCGGCGTCGTCACCGGCGCGTTCCAGCATGGCGCTGACGTTGCCCAGATCCCACGGCTGAGCCACCAGCGCGACTTTCGCTTCCGCCGGCGTCGGCGCACGGCGAATCAGCTCGATGATCGGATCGATGTTGGCGAGCGCGATAGCCAGCGCTTCCAGGATATGGGCGCGGTCACGGGCCTTGCGCAGTTCGAAGATGGTGCGGCGGGTGACCACTTCGCGGCGGTGGCGCACGAAGGCTTCGAGGATATCTTTCAGGTTCAGCAGCTTAGGCTGCCCCTGATGCAGCGCGACCATGTTGATGCCGAAGGTGACCTGCAGCTGCGTCAGCGCATACAGGTTGTTCAGCACCACTTCGCCGACCGCGTCGCGTTTGACTTCGATCACGATGCGCATGCCGTCTTTATCGGACTCGTCACGCAGCGCGCTGATGCCTTCTACGCGTTTTTCTTTCACCAGCTCGGCGATCTTTTCGATCAGACGCGCCTTGTTCACCTGATACGGGATCTCGTGAACGATGATGGTTTCGCGGCCGGTTTTGGCGTCGGCTTCCACTTCCGCGCGCGCGCGCAGGTAGACTTTGCCGCGCCCGGTGCGGTAGGCCTCTTCAATGCCGCGACGGCCGTTGATGATCGCCGCCGTCGGGAAGTCCGGCCCCGGGATGTGTTCCATCAGCCCTTCGATGCTGATGTTTTCATCATCGATATAGGCCAGGCAGCCGTTGACGACTTCAGCCAGGTTGTGCGGCGGAATATTGGTGGCCATGCCCACGGCGATGCCCGACGAGCCGTTGACCAGCAGGTTCGGGATCTTGGTCGGCATAACGGCCGGGATCTGCTCGGTGCCATCATAGTTAGGCACGAAGTCGACGGTTTCTTTTTCCAGATCCGCCAACAGTTCGTGAGCAATCTTGGACATGCGCACTTCGGTATAACGCATCGCCGCGGCGGAGTCGCCGTCGACGGAACCGAAGTTACCCTGACCGTCCACCAGCATGTAGCGCAGTGAAAACGGCTGAGCCATACGCACGATAGTGTCGTAAACCGCGCTGTCACCGTGCGGGTGATATTTACCGATCACGTCCCCGACGACACGGGCCGATTTCTTGTATGGTTTATTCCAGTCGTTACCCAATACACTCATCGCGTAAAGAACGCGGCGGTGAACCGGCTTCAGTCCATCACGAACATCTGGCAGCGCACGTCCGACAATAACGGACATCGCGTAGTCCAGATACGAGTTTTTCAACTCGTCTTCGATGTTTACCGGTGTGATTTCTCTGGCAAGGTCGCTCATGGAGCTGCTATCCCTCTACTAATGATTCATCTGCCCGCTGCCATAGTGGCAAAGGTGTAAAACTATATCACAAAGCACGCTTTACGGGAAAATAACCGCCGCTGTTTCACGGAAATTGTACAGATTAGTGCGCTAAAAACGCATCGACGCAGACGATGCCGCGCCGGAACATGTATAATCCGCGCAACGAGAACAAGGAGCCAGACAAGCCCATGAACGCAGAATCATCCAGCCGAGTGCAAAACGTTGACCACCAGGAAATCGCCAAGTTCGAGGCCGTCGCCTCCCGCTGGTGGGATCTGGAAGGCGAGTTCAAACCGCTGCACCGCATCAACCCGCTGCGCCTGAACTACATCATGCAGCGCGCCGGCGGCATTTTTGACAAGCAGGTGCTCGACGTGGGCTGCGGCGGCGGCATTCTGGCGGAAAGCATGGCGCGCGAAGGCGCCGAAGTGACCGGCCTGGACATGGGCGGGGAGCCGCTGCAGGTCGCCCGGCTGCACGCGCTGGAAAGCGGCGTGAACGTGACTTACGTGCAGGAGACGGTGGAAAGCCACGCTCAGGCCAACCCGCAGCGCTACGACGTGGTCACCTGCATGGAAATGCTGGAGCACGTGCCCGATCCGGCCTCGGTGGTGCGCGCCTGCGCCCAACTGGTGAAACCGGGCGGCCACGTGTTCTTTTCCACCATCAACCGCAACACCAAAGCCTGGCTGATGGCGGTGATCGGCGCGGAGTACGTGCTGAAGATGGTGCCGCAGGGCACCCACGATCATAAGAAGTTTATTCGCCCTTCCGAACTGATCGGCTGGGTCGACGGCACGCCGCTGCGCGAAAAGCACATGATCGGCCTGCATTACAACCCGATCACCGATCATTTCAAGCTTGGGCGCAACGTTGACGTGAACTACATGGTGCACACCCAGCACGAAGGCTGAGCGCTGTAAACCGCGCCGGCCCTGCGTTATCGGGGTTCGGCGCCAACGCGCTGTTAGGAAAAATACCTAATTTCCGCGACTTCGATCAAAATCGTGGTTGTAGACAGTTTTTTAGAATATTAAATCAGATCAATATGCCGTTTTTTTCTAACGTTTAATAAAACGCCAAACGATCGGTTTTTTCAGTTTTTCAGTAAAATCTGATCTCGCTTATTGACAAGCTTGTCGCGCCAGTCACGGCGCGCACTGCGAACGGCAAGTTACATTTCACCCCCAAGTTATCCACAAATTAGGCCGGTTTTGTTCACTTGCAAACGCCGTTTTTTCTCACTATCTTGTTACCTCACCGACATACAACCCCTATATATAGTGTTTACATACTGAGCAGAGCGACTACACTTCTGCTTAGGGGCACCATACGGACAGGTAAAACACCACATGAACCAAAGTCTGCTTGTAACTAAACGCGATGGCCGTAAAGAGCGCATCAACCTCGACAAAATCCACCGGGTCATCGATTGGGCCGCAGAAGGATTGCACAACGTCTCGGTTTCTCAAGTAGAGTTGCGTTCCCACATTCAGTTTTATGACGGCATCAAAACCGCCGACATTCACGAAACCATCATCAAAGCCGCTGCCGATCTGATCTCCCGCGATGCGCCGGACTATCAGTACCTGGCCGCTCGCCTGGCGATCTTCCACCTGCGTAAAAAGGCTTACGGCCAGTTCGAACCGCCGAAGCTGCACGCTCACGTGACCCGCATGGTCGAGATGGGCAAATACGATAAACATCTGCTGGAAGACTACAGCGCTGAAGAGTTCGAGCAGATGGACTCCTTTATCGATCACTGGCGCGACATGAACTTCTCTTATGCCGCCGTCAAGCAGCTGGAAGGCAAGTATCTGGTGCAGAACCGCGTCAGCGGCGAGATCTACGAAAGCGCCCAGTTCCTGTACATGCTGGTGTCCGCTTGCCTGTTCTCCAACTACCCGCGTGAAACTCGTCTGGACTACGTCAAACGTTTCTACGACGCGATTTCCACCTTCAAGATTTCGCTGCCTACGCCGATCATGTCCGGCGTGCGCACCCCAACCCGCCAGTTCAGCTCCTGCGTGCTGATCGAGTGCGGCGACAGTCTGGACTCCATCAACGCTACCTCCAGCGCCATTGTGAAATACGTTTCGCAACGCGCCGGCATCGGCATCAACGCCGGCCGCATCCGCGCGCTGGGCAGCCCGATCCGTGGCGGTGAAGCCTTCCATACCGGCTGCATCCCGTTCTACAAACACTTCCAGACCGCCGTCAAATCCTGCTCGCAGGGCGGCGTGCGCGGTGGCGCGGCAACGCTGTTCTACCCGATGTGGCACCTGGAAGTGGAAAGCCTGCTGGTGCTGAAAAACAACCGCGGCGTTGAAGGCAACCGCGTGCGCCACATGGACTACGGCGTGCAGTTGAACCGTCTGATGTACCAGCGCCTGATCAAAGGCGAAGACATCACCCTGTTCAGCCCGTCCGACGTGCCGGGGCTGTATGACGCGTTCTTCGCCGATCAGGACGAATTCGAGCGCCTGTACACCCAGTACGAGAAAGACGACAGCATTCGCCAGAAGCGCGTGAAAGCGGTTGAGCTGTTCTCGCTGATGATGCAAGAACGCGCCTCTACCGGCCGTATCTATATCCAGAACGTCGACCACTGCAACACCCACAGCCCGTTCGATCCGCAGATCGCGCCGGTGCGCCAGTCCAACCTGTGTCTGGAAATCGCACTGCCGACCAAGCCGCTGGAAGACGTCAACGACGAAAACGGCGAGATCGCGCTGTGCACCCTGTCCGCCTTCAACCTGGGCGCGATCGACAGCCTGGACGATCTGGAAGAGCTGGCGACCCTGGCGGTACGTTCGCTGGACGCCCTGCTGGATTATCAGGATTATCCGATCAAGGCCGCGCACCGTGGCGCAATGGGTCGCCGCACCCTGGGCATCGGCGTCATCAACTTCGCCTATTATCTGGCGAAGAACGGCGTGCGCTACTCCGACGGCAGCGCCAACAACCTGACCCACAAGACGTTCGAAGCCATTCAGTACTACCTGCTGAAAGCCTCCAACCGTCTGGCGCAGGAACAAGGCGCTTGCCCGTGGTTCAACGAAACCACCTATTCGCAGGGCATCCTGCCGATCGACACCTACAAGAAAGACCTGGATGCGATCTGCAGCGAGCCGCTGCACTACGACTGGGAAACCCTGCGTAAAGAGATCCAGGAAACCGGTCTGCGCAACTCGACGCTGTCCGCCCTGATGCCGTCGGAAACCTCTTCGCAGATTTCCAACGCCACCAACGGCATCGAGCCGCCGCGCGGCCACATCAGCATCAAGGCGTCGAAAGACGGCATCCTGCGCCAGGTGGTGCCGGAGTATGAGCGTCTGAAAGACAACTACGAGCTGCTGTGGGAAATGCCGAGCAACGACGGCTATCTGCAGCTGGTGGGGCTGATGCAGAAATTCATCGACCAGTCGATTTCGGCCAACACCAACTACGATCCGACCCGCTTCCCGGGCGGCAAGGTGCCGATGAAGCAGCTGTTGAAAGACCTGCTCACCACCTACAAGTTCGGCGTGAAAACGCTGTACTACCAAAACACCCGCGACGGTGCGGAAGACGCCCAGGAAGATTTGCAGCCTGCCAAGGCCGGCGATGACGACTGCGAAAGCGGCGCCTGCAAGATCTAAAGTTTGACCTAGCGGGCCGGAATTTTCCGGCCCCTTCATTTAGCCACGTTACGATGGATTCAGGCTTATGGCTTACACCACTTTTTCTCAGACCAAAAACGACCAGCTGCAAGAGCCGATGTTCTTCGGCCAGTCGGTAAACGTTGCGCGTTTCGACCAGCAAAAGCATGAAATCTTCGAAAAACTGATCGAAAAACAGCTCTCCTTCTTCTGGCGCCCGGAAGAGGTTGACGTTTCCCGCGATCGCATCGATTACCAGGCGCTGCCGGAGCACGAGAAGCACATCTTCATCAGCAACCTGAAGTATCAGACCCTGCTGGACTCCATCCAGGGCCGCAGCCCGAACGTCGCCCTGCTGCCGCTGATCTCGATCCCTGAGCTGGAAACCTGGGTGGAAACCTGGTCGTTCTCCGAGACTATCCACTCCCGTTCCTACACCCACATCATCCGCAACATCGTCAACGATCCGGCGCTGGTGTTCGACGACATCGTCACCAACGAAGAGATCAAGAAGCGCGCGAAAGACATTTCCGGCTACTACGACGATCTGATCGAGATGACCAGCTACTATCACCTGCTGGGTGAAGGCACCCACCAGGTGAACGGTAAAACCGTCACCGTCAATCTGCGTGCGCTGAAGAAGCAGCTGTACCTGTGCCTGATGAGCGTGAACGCGCTGGAAGCGATCCGCTTCTACGTCAGCTTTGCCTGCTCCTTCGCTTTCGCCGAGCGCGAATTGATGGAAGGCAACGCCAAAATCATCAAACTGATCGCCCGCGACGAAGCGCTGCACCTGACCGGCACCCAGCACATGCTGAACCTGATGCGTTCCGGCGCCGACGATCCTGAAATGGCGGAGATCGCCGAGGAATGTCAGCAGCAGTGCTACGATCTGTTCGTGCTGGCAGCACAGCAGGAGAAAGAGTGGGCGGAATACCTGTTCCGCGACGGCTCGATGATTGGCCTGAACAAAGACATCCTGTGCCAGTATGTGGAGTACATCACCAATATCCGCATGCAGGCGGTCGGCCTCGGTCTGCCGTTCGAAACCCGCTCCAACCCGATCCCGTGGATCAATGCCTGGTTGGTGTCCGACAACGTGCAGGTAGCGCCGCAGGAAGTGGAAGTGAGCTCTTACCTGGTTGGCCAGATCGACTCGGAGATCAACGCCGACGACCTGAGCGACTTCGAACTGTAAGCGATGGCGACGCCAACCGTAACGCTGCGCGCCGCCGGCACGCAGCTCTCTTGCCCTAACAGTGAAAACTGCCTGCTCGACGTGCTGGAACTGCACGATGTGCAGGTAGAGTACCAATGCCGCTCCGGCTATTGCGGCGCCTGCCGTCTGAAGCTGGTGAAAGGCGAAGTGGCCTACCGCCAACAGCCGCTGGCGTTTATCAACGCCGGTGAAATCCTGCCCTGCTGCTGCATGCCGCTGACGGATATCGAGCTGGAAATGTAAAGTCGGGTGCCGGAAACCGCGCCTGGAGACCAGAAGGCGGGGTTGCCCCCGCCCTAGGATTACCGCTTCACCTCACACGCCAACCTGATCAGGATAGTGATATTTTCCTGGTAGATTTTCAGCTCGCACAGCGAGTCTCTTATCATCCAGATAAATAACAAAACCGTAATACTTACAACGGTTAGCGAGTGAAACACATGCCTTAAGCGCATGCTTGCCTCCTTGCTGTGAAGGGGCTACCATACCGGTGTCTAGGCGGTATGTGCAGCCCCATTCTGATTGAGAGTCAGTCTGGGGCTTTCATCTATCCGCCTTGTCACACAATGCCCAAGACGAACAGTCTCAAGCACCCGTCAAGAGAGTAACAGCATTCCCTCACCGCGAATATCCCCTATAAGATTATGATTAATCAGGGATATATAACTATCCTCAAAGTATTTCGCTTAGCGCCCCTTTCCCGCCGATGTGGAAAAATAACGCGCCGGGGAATCGCCGAAGGCTTTACGAAACATGGCGATAAAATTGCTCGGCGAGGCATACCCCAGCGCCTCCGCAATCTGCAGCACCGTTTCGCCTTCGGCCAGCTTCGCCAACGCATATGACAACCGAGCCTGCTGACGCCACTGGGCAAAACTCAACCCCGTCTCGCCGATCATCAGCCGCCGCAGGGTACGCGGCGACATCGCCCCCCATTCAGCCCACGCCTCCAGTGAACGTTCGCTCCCCGGTTGCGCCAGCAAGGCCTGCAGAACGCCGGCCAGGCGCGGATGGGACGACATCGGTAAATACAGCGGCTCCGTCGGCGCCAGCCGTATCTCGTCACGCATCACCTGCGCCATACGCTCCTGCTCCAGGGTAAGCGCGCTGCGTTTGTCCCAACCTTCCGCACGCTGAGCCAGCGCCTGTAGCACTGCGCTGATGCCGATAACGCAAGGTGTATTCGACAGATCGTGGCAGGCCTCCGGCGCCAGCAGTAAACTCCAGCCGCTCAGCGCGCCGCAAACCTGCACCCGGTGCTCCGTCGCCGGCGGGATCCAACCCGCCCGCTGAGGCGGCAGCACCCAATCGCCCTGCGCCGTGCTTACATGCAGCAAACCGCTTTCAACGCACAGCAACTGCCCGCGCACATGCTGATGCCAGTCGTATTCGCGCGTGCCCAACCGATACTCCCGGCCTGCCGCGTCGCGGCCGCCGAGGGCGATCAGCCAGGGGCCCGTCGACCATTCGCTGCAGTCAGCGTCGAGGGCGTGAAGGTTCGCATTCATATTGGCCACTAATCACTATTTTTAGTCCAGATACCGTTATACCAACCTTTTCCTGCACCGACATAATGAAATGCTTCCGGCCGCGACCGTCTGCGGCCACTGACTCACGAGGGAACATGATGACAACACTCAGCATTGGCATTATCGGCGCCGGGCCCGGCGGCCTGTGTCTGGCTCAGGGACTGCGCCGCTTTGGCATCCACGCCACGGTGTTTGAACGCGACACCACACCGCAAGCACGCGATCAGGGCTACCGGCTGCGCATCGATCCGTCGGGGCAGCAGGCGCTGGCCGCCTGCCTGCCGCCGGCGCACTACCGCTTGCTCTGCGCCGGCAGCGCGCAAAACAGCGGCGAGAGCAATCTATGGGATCCGCAGCTTGCCCCGCTCACCGGCCGGCGCCCCGAGCACTGGTTGCCCTCCAGCCAGCGCCAAACACAAGAACCGGGCGGCGATCTCGGCATTCATCGCCAAACGCTGCGCGAGATCCTGCTTGCCGGCCTGCAAGACCGGGTGCGTTTCGGCCATACCTTGCGTGAATTTGCACAAACGCCGCAGGGTGTGGAACTTCAGTTCGCCAACGGCGAACACGTGCGGGTCGATGTGCTGATCGCCGCCGACGGTGTCAACTCGCTGGTGCGGCGGCGCTGCCTGCCCGAGGCGGGGCCAGAAGACAGCGGTGCGGTCACCCTCTACGGCAAAACGCCGCTCGATGCGGCGACCCGGGCCCAATTGGCCCCTGAGCTGCTGAACGGCGTATCGGTGATCTTCGCCGACGGCGTGTCGCTGGTGGTTGAACCGATGCGCTTTCAGGCCCCCATGGCGCAACTGGCGGCCGACTACGCGCCCGATTGCCGCCTCTCGCCGGTCGACGACTATCTCTATTGGGCCTGTATCGGTTCGGCTGAACGTCTCGGCGGAGCCCCGGGACTGGAGGAGAACACCGCGTTGCAGGCGCGCGTACGGCATATCTCGCAAGGATGGGCGCCCGCCTTGCAAACGGCGTTAGCGCTGGCGGATCCCCTATCGCTCAGCGTGCGGACGGTGCAGGTTACGGCGGCGATGCCGGAATGGCACAGCGAACGCATCGCCTTTCTCGGCGACGCCGTGCACGCCATGAGCCCGGCAGGTGGGCTCGGCGCCAACACCGCGCTGGTAGACGCCGCCAGCCTGGCGGCGCATCTGGCGCACTCAGACAGCGCCGCGCAGGCGCTCAGGAACTACGGTACAGAGCTGCAAACGCGAGGCGCGGCGGCAATACGTCTTTCACGCCTGGCGTCCGAACGGCTACAACAAAACAGTGAGGCAGACAACTCAGCGCCATGAGCGTCACTCGATAATTTCCACCACCTCCAGCCAGGCGTTTTTACCGCACGCCTGGCCCCCATTCAGCCAACGGCGCAGCATATCCAGCGCCAGCATCGCCACCGACTCCTGCCGCAGCCGCAGCCCGTGGCGCGACGCGCGATAACGCACGGTCTGGCCAATCCCGCCGCGCGGCGTGTGCAGCGCAATGCTCACCTGCTCATCGCGCATGGCGCTGACCGCCAACGCCAACGGCGCGCCGGTCAATTCCGCCAGCGAGCGGGCGCGCGCCAGCGTCGTTTCCAGCGTTTCGATGCAGTGGGCCGGCAGCAGCTCTCCCCCCGCCAGCGGCGCGCCTTCGCTCTGCAGCTGCAGGTTGATCAAGCCGCCGCTGAATTGCTCGCTCAACGCCAGCTTCAGCCCTTGCTGATTCAAGCGCTGCGTCAGCGTCGCCGGCAACCCGACGGTGCCTTCGAAGATGCAGTTGTCCCCTGCTACCTCGCGCACGCGTCGCCAGGCCAGCTCCATCTCCGCGCGCCGGTTTTCCGGCCCGGTCAGCTTCAGCTCAATGATCGGGCTGGACGAGCGGTAACCCAGCACCACGTCCGGCGGCAGCGGCAGGCTGTCCAGTTCGGCGGCCAGATCGCTCTCGGAGGTACCGAACGTCGTCAGACGCAGGCACAGCGGCGGCGCCGGCAAAGTGAAGCGCTGGCGCAGACGCGGCACGATCTGCTGTTCGACCATCACTTTGAATTCCGAAGGCACGCCGGGGGTGAAGAACATCAGGCATTGGTTCAGCTGCAACGCGAAACCGCAGGCGGTGCCCACCGGGTTATCCAGCATTTCCGCATTGGCCGGGATCTGCGCCTGCTTTCGATTCGAAGGTGCCATCGGCCGCCCGCGCTCGGCGAAATAGGCTTCCATACGCGCCAGCCAGTCAGACCGTTCAATCAGCTCTACGCCGCAGGCTTTCGCGGCGGCCAGCGCGCTCAAATCGTCGCTGGTCGGCCCCAGGCCGCCGTTGACGATCAGCACATCGGCGATATGGCTGCGTTCCTGCAGGATCTCGATCAAAGCAGAGAGGCTGTCCCCTACCGTTTCCCGCCCGCTCATCGGCACGCCCTGCTGGAACAGGTAGTCCGCCAGCCAGGCGGCGTTGGTATCAATAATTTGCCCGTGCAGCACCTCATCGCCGGTGCTGAGCATCTCCACCCTTAACATTGATCTCTCCCACATTTTTTGGTCATTCCACTATAGAAGCCCGTAAATAACTTTTCACTAGCCGCCGTCGGATTATTTCCGCCATCGCGTCGTTCATCATGCGCCATGCCGCCCGCAAGATTGTAAACTTTAATTTACAATGCGCGTAACGCCGGTTTGACACAAATTAGGGCTTCCACTATCCTGCCATCCTCATAAATCGTTACCTATAATTTTCAAAATCTTTCGGCTGGTAGAGAAAAAACGTGAAGAATCGCACTCTTGGCAGTGTTTTTATCGTGGCGGGCACCACCATTGGCGCCGGGATGCTGGCGATGCCGCTGGCGGCGGCCGGCGTCGGTTTCGGCGTCACGCTGGCCTTACTGGTCGGGCTGTGGCTGTTGATGTGTTACACCGCGCTGTTACTGGTGGAGGTTTACCAGCATGAGCAGGCGGATACCGGTCTGGGCACGCTCGCCAAACGTTATCTCGGCGGCGGCGGCCAGTGGCTGACCAGCTTTAGCATGATGTTCCTGATGTACGCCCTCACCGCCGCCTACATTAGCGGCGCCGGCGAACTGCTCGCCACCAGCATCAGCCAATGGACATCGCAGGACTTCCCGGTGTCGCTCGGCGTCCTGCTGTTCACCCTGGTGGCCGGCGGCGTGGTGTGCATCGGCACCCACTCGGTCGACTTGTTCAACCGCATCCTGTTCAGCGCGAAAGTGGTGTTTCTGGTGGTGATGCTCGGCCTGATGTTGCCGAATATCCACCAGACCAATCTGATGACGTTGCCGCTGGAGCAAGGCCTGGCGTTATCGGCCATTCCGGTGATCTTCACCTCATTCGGCTTCCACGGTAGCGTGCCGAGCATCGTCAACTACATGGGCGGCAACATTCGCAAACTGCGTTGGGTGTTTATCATCGGCAGCGCCATCCCGCTGATCGCCTATATCTTCTGGCAGCTAGCGACGTTGGGCAGCATCAGCTCTGACACCTTCGTCGGCATTCTGGCGCAGCAGGCCGGGCTGAATGGCCTGTTGCAGGCGGTGCGTGATGCAGTAGCTTCGCCGCACGTTGAACTGGCGGTGCACCTGTTCGCCGATCTGGCGCTGGCGACCTCGTTCCTCGGCGTTGCGCTTGGGCTGTTCGATTTCCTGGCTGACCTGTTCAAGCGGCAAGATAACGTGCGTGGCCGCCTGCAAACCGGCGCCATCACCTTCCTGCCGCCGCTGGCCTTCGCGCTGTTCTATCCGCGCGGTTTCGTGCTGGCGTTGGGTTTCGCCGCCATCGCCCTGTCGGTGCTGGCGCTGCTGCTGCCTTCGCTGCTGGTGTGGAAAACTCGCCAAAAGCATCAGGCGCAGTACCGCGTCTGGGGCGGCACCCCTGCGCTGGCGCTGGTGTTTGTCTGTGGGGTAACGGTGATCGCCATCCAACTGGGCATCGCCAGCGGCATGCTGCCGGCGGTCGGGTAAGCGACGAAAGACAAAGAATGATAAAGAGAAAGGGGCCGCAATGGCCCCTTTTTGCTGAGCGTCAGAAGCTCAGACCGACACCGACATAAGGGCCATCGGCCAGGGTGTTGTCGCGACGCCCGTCTTTGCCTTCCATCTGCATGTAACGGTAGCCCACGTCCACGCTCAGCGGACGGAACTTCCAGCGCAGGCCGCCGCTGGCTTCGTTATAGGCCTTCACGCCGCTGGTGAAAGACTCAGGGGCAAAATAACCTTCGCCGTGCAGGCTGAAGTAACGGTTAATTTCCCACTCCAGGCCGCCGCCCAGCGCCACCGCCCCGCCGCTTTTCCCGTCTTTCGGGCTGAGGTACAGCGCTTTGGCGCCCACGGTCGCCGTCAACGGCCCCAGCGGCACGCCGAAGTTCAACCCCACGCTGCCGACGTTGCCGTCATGGTCGCTGCGCGCCCAGTTGCCGGTCAGGCCCAGACCTGAAGAGCCGGTGCTCATACCAACGCCCAGGTTGGTGTAGTGTTGCCCGGCTTCGCCTGACACGCTGATGGCGTTCGCCGCGCCGGTCACAAACAGCAATCCTGCCGCGCACGCGACCCAAGTCTTTTTCATCATCTTTCCCTCTGGTTTGTCATCCGTACCGAATGATCGAATCAACGCAAAATAATAACGTCATGAGTCTATACCAAAGCGCAATGAGTATTTAAGGGATAAAAGCGAAAAAATTCTTCAATAATCAAATAAATGTAAAAATTTGCAAACAAAAATCCATATTCGTCAAGGCGATGCCAACGATAACCGAGACCTATTTGCCGTCGCTCGCCAATAGGGCTACAACTAGTAGTGGCTTTGACCAAGGTCAGGGGAAGAAGCCCCGCCAAAGGACTATGCTGATGAACGCTTAAACCGCCCGAGTCTTTACTTAACTGCACTACGATAAGGAGCAAGTGATGAGCAAGAAAGGACTGACCACCGCAGCCGGCGCCCCGGTTGTCGATAACAATAACGTGATCACCGCGGGCAAACGCGGCCCGATGCTGTTGCAGGACGTGTGGTTCCTGGAAAAACTGGCCCACTTCGACCGCGAGGTCATCCCCGAGCGCCGCATGCACGCCAAAGGATCCGGCGCCTACGGCACCTTTACCGTCACCCATGACATCACCCGCTACACGCGCGCCAAGATCTTCTCCGAAATCGGTAAGCAGACCGACATGTTTATCCGCTTCTCCACCGTCGCCGGTGAGCGCGGCGCGGCCGACGCCGAACGCGACATTCGCGGTTTCGCCATGAAGTTCTATACCGAAGAAGGCAACTGGGATTTGGTGGGTAACGATACGCCGGTGTTCTATCTGCGCGATCCGCTGAAATTCCCCGATCTTAATCACGTGGTGAAACGCGATCCGCATACCAACCTGCGTAATCCGGTGTACAAGTGGGATTTCTTCTCTCACCTGCCGGAATCGCTGCACCAGCTGACCATCGACTTCAGCGATCGCGGCATTCCCAAGTCCTACCGCCACATGCACGGTTTCGGCAGCCACACCTTCAGCTTTATCAATGCCGCCAACGAGCGCTTCTGGGTGAAATTCCACTTCCGCTGCGAACAAGGCATTGAAAACCTGATGGATGAAGAAGCGGAAGCGATCATCGCCAAGGATCGCGAAAGCTCACAGCGCGATCTGTTCGATGCGATCAAACGCGGCGACTTCCCGCGCTGGAAACTGCAGATCCAGATCATGCCGGAACACGAAGCCTCGCAGACGCCGTATAACCCGTTCGATCTGACCAAGGTCTGGCCGCACGGCGACTACCCGCTGATCGACGTCGGCTTTTTCGAGCTGAACCGCAACCCCGACAACTACTTCTCCGAGGTTGAGCAGGTGGCGATGAACCCCGCTAACGTGGTACCGGGCATCAGTTTCTCGCCGGATAAAATGCTGCAGGGCCGCCTGTTCTCCTATGGCGATGCGCACCGCTACCGCCTGGGCGTCAACCACCACCAGATCCCGGTGAACGGCGCCAAATGCCCGTTCCACAACTATCATCGCGACGGCGCGATGCGCGTGGACGGCAACAGCGGCAACGGCGCAACCTACGAACCGAACAGCTTTGGCCTGTTCCAGGAACAGCCGGACTTCAGCGAACCGCCGCTGAGCATTGAAGGCGCGGCCGACCACTGGAATCATCGTGAAGACGACGATTACTACAGCCAGCCGCGCGCGCTGTTCAACCTGCTGAGCGCCGAAGAGCACCAGCGCATGTTCACCCGCATCGCCGGCGAACTGTCGCAGGTGCCGGAACACATCCAGCGCCGTCAGGTCGAGCTGTTCACCAAGGTGCACCCGGACTACGGCGCCGGCGTCGCCAAGGCGTTGGGACTGAAATAACCCGCCGTCATCATTCGCTCAGCCGCCCTTTCGGGCGGCTTTTTTTATGCCTGACGCAGGCGCTCCGCCACCCACGCCTGCAACCGGCGGCGCGAAATCTTGATGCCGCCGTTTTTCAGCTCGTCAGGCAGCGGAAGCAATGCCGTCGGGCGTTGGAAATTGGCGAGCTTATCCTGCGACCAGGCGAGCAGCGTTGCCAGCGACAGCGACGGATCGCCGTCGATCACCGCCACCGGCCGCTGACCGAATTCGGCGTCCGCCACCGGCACCACAAACGCCTGCGTGATCTGCGGATGCGCCGCCAGCACGCGTTCGATATCTTCCGGCTGCACCCCTTCGCCGCCGCTGAAAAACAGGTTGTCCAGCCGGCCGAGAATTCGCAGTTCCCCCTCGATCATCGCGCCGCGATCGCGGGTCGGGAACCAGCCCTGCTCATCGGCCAACGGCTGCAGATGCCCATGGCGCCAGTAGCCAAGCGCCAGGCTGTCGGCGCGGATCCAGACCTCTTCATCCACCAGTTTTACCTCGCGGCCGCCGAGCGGCAGGCCGACACCCGCCCGCGCATCGGCGCGCTTGGCGCACACCGTGGAGGCCAGTTCGGTCAGCCCGTAGCCGCACCAGCAACGGATCCCCGCCGCCTCCGCCCGTTCGGTCAGTTCCACCGGGATCATCGCGCCGCCGAGCAGCACCGCCTTCAGCGCCATGCCCGCCAGCGGTTGCGCCAGCAGCCGCCACAGCTGGGTCGGCACCAACGAGGCATGCGTGCATCCCGCCAACGCCTCGTTCAGCGGGTGCATCTCGCGCACCGCCAACCGGGCGCCCGCCGCCAGCCAGCGCCAGACAATGCCCTGTCCGGAAACGTGAAACAGCGGCAATGACAGCAGCCAGCAATCCTCGCGCTGAAACGCCATCAGCCCCAACACCCCGGCGGCGCTGGCCAGATGGTTGGCATAGCTGTGTGCGGCCGCTTTCGGCATGCCGCTGGAACCGGAGGTCAACGTCAGCGTCGCCAGACGCTGCGCATCCCACGTCGGCAGGTCTGGCCAACGCGGCTCGGTCGACGGCGGGGTCAATCGAATCACGTCTTCCGGCAGCGCCGGCAACGAGTCCGGGCCGAAGACAAAGGTCATATCCAATTCCGGCAACAGCTGCGCCAGCAGCGGCGTCGGCAAGGCGGGATTGAGCGGCAACAGGCGTGCGCCGCACTGCAACAGCGCCAGATAGGCCAGCAGCAGTGGATAGCTGTTTTTACCGCACAGCGCCACACCGCAGCCCGATTCAACGCCCTGATGCTGGAAATCCGCCGCCAGCTCATCCACCTGGCTCTGCAACGCCAGCCAGCTCAGCGGTTGTTCGCCGAGCATCAGCGCCGTCGCCTGCGGCTGAGTGCGCGCCCAGTGTCGCCACGGCCAATCGTTCAACGGCGCCATAGGCACTCCAGCGCCGAGACATCCAGCAGCGGCAACGCGCTGCCCGGCCACGGGCGCAGCACCTGCGCCTGCATCAACCCCAGCGTGTCCAGGCCCGGCACGGTATCCGGCGTCAGCCAATGGGCGATGCGCGCCAGTTGAGTCAACCCCAGGCTGGATTCGAGGCTGGAGCTGATCACCGCCGTCAGGCCCGCCGCGTGCGCCTGCGCCACCAGCGTCTGGCAACGCGCCAGGCTGCCGACCAGCGTCGGCTTGATCACGATGGCCGCCACGCCCGGCTCGGCCTGCACCACAAAGTCCGCCTCCCGCACGCTCTCATCCCAGGCGATGGCGATACCGGTCGCCCGGGCGAAGTCGCGCGATTCATCACGGGTCTTGCAGGGCTCTTCCAGGAAGGCGATGCGATCGCGCCACGCCGGGTTGACGTACCTGGCGAAGCCGTCGGCCTTGGCGCGGGTCCAGCTGCGGTTGGCGTCCAGCCGCAGCCGCAGATCCGGCAGCGCCTCCAGCAACACGTTGACGATCATGCCGTCCCGCACCGCCTCATACAGCCCCACCTTCACCTTGGCGACTTTCTCGCCCGGCAAAGCGCTCAATGTCTCGAACAGCTCATCCGGATCGCCGGTGCACAGTGGCGCCTTGCGAAAATCCGCCTGCATCGGCAAACGCTGCTCCAGCTCGGCCTGCGCACAGCTGAGCCCAAAGGCCACCGAGGGCAGCGCGCTGTGCTCCGGTTCGTTGCCCGCCAACCACGCCTGCAGCCAGCCCAACGCGGCCTGTTCGGCCTGCGCCGGCGTTTCCCGGCTGAATTCCGGCAGCGGCGCGATCTCGCCCCAACCTTCACGCTCGCCCTGACACAGCTGCACCACCCATCCGTCACGCGTTTTCAACCGTTGATTGCGCAGCACCACGCCCGCCTCCATCGGCAGGCTGTAACGGTATAGCGCCGCGCTGCGGTTTGCCCCGCTCATTACGGGTTACGCTTGAATTTGCTGAAGTCCGGTTGGCGCTTCTCGTTGAACGCGTTGCGCCCTTCCTGCCCTTCGTCGGTCATGTAGAACAGCATGGTGGCGTTGCCCGCCAGCTCCTGCAAACCGGCCTGGCCGTCGCAGTCGGCATTCAGCGCCGCCTTCAGGCAGCGCAGCGCCATCGGGCTGTTCTGCAGCATTTCGCGGCACCAGCGCACCGTCTCTTTTTCCAGATCGGCCAGCGGCACGACGGTATTGACCAGGCCCATGTCCAGCGCGGCGGCGGCGTCGTACTGGCGGCACAGGAACCAGATTTCGCGCGCCTTCTTCTGGCCGACGATGCGCGCCATGTAAGACGCGCCCCAGCCGCCGTCGAACGAGCCCACTTTCGGGCCGGTCTGGCCGAAGATGGCGTTATCCGCCGCGATGGTCAGATCGCACATCATGTGCAGCACGTGGCCGCCGCCGATCGAATAGCCGGCCACCATCGCCACCACCGGCTTCGGGCAGGTGCGGATCTGGCGCTGGAAGTCCAGCACGTTGAGGTGATGTACGCCGCTGTCGTCGCGATAGCCGCCGTAGTCGCCGCGCACTTTCTGATCGCCGCCGGAGCAGAAGGCCTTATCGCCGGCGCCGGTCAGAATAATGACGCCGATGCCGTCGTCGTAACGGGCGTTGGCCAGCGCGTCGATCATCTCTTTGACCGTTTGCGGACGAAACGCGTTGCGCACCTGCGGCCGGTTGATGGTGATTTTGGCGATGCCGTCGGCGGACTTGTGATACAGAATGTCTTCGAAATCGCCGGTGCAATCCTGCCAGGCGATAGCGGCATACAGGTATTCTTCATTCGGATAAAGCATGTTCGGTTCCTTTAACCAGGGTTAACGAGAAAGGTCTGCAGCTCGGCGACGAAATCCTGCGGATTGGCCAGATGCGCGTTGTGGCCGGCCTGCGGCACGATGCGCAACGGCAACCCGGCGTCGCGCGCCAGCCGTTGAAATTTGGGGTCGTTCTCACCGCACAGCACCCGCAGCGGCACGGTCAGTTGGCGCAGCTGCGGCGCCAGATAAGGCTGTCTCCCGAGCGAGGTGGCTTCGAGCATGTCGGCAATCGCCGGGCCGCTGTTGACCGAACGCGCGGCGATCAGCGCCTGGCGGTGCACATGGCTAAGCTCTTTGAACACCGGCTGCTGATACCAGTCCGCCAGGACTTCGGCAATCGGCTCACTGCGAAAACGCGCCGCCCATCGCGCATCCTGCTCGCAACGATCGCGGCGCTGTTGTTCGTCCTCAAGCCCCGGGTTGCCGCCCTCGACGATCACGCCTTGCAGGCCGTCATGGCGGCCGTGGCAAGCGTGATACATGGCGATGCGCCCGCCGAGCGAGTAGCCCACCAACCAATAACGTTCAATATTGCGCAGTTGCAGGGTCGCGGCGATTTGCGCGCTGATGTCGTCGAAGCCGCGGCAGCTCACCGCCACGGAATCGCCGTGGCCGGGCAGATCGATGGCCAGCGACGGCCATTCCGGGCAACGCGCGGCGATCACCCGCCATTCATTGTTGTTGCCGAGCAGGCCGTGCAGCCATACCAGCCACGGACGCCCCGCTTCGCCCTGTTGCAAAATTCGCGTCGCCAGCATCATTGCACCGCCATCTGTTGCACCAGGTATTGCAGGCTTTCGGCCCCTGCGCTCGGCGACACCTGCAGTTCTATCAGCGTGGCGCCGCCGCGCCGCCAGCCTTGCTCAACCGCCTGTTGCAGTTGGCGCCAGTTTTCCGGCCGCGCGTAGCCAAGCTGGAACATCGCCGCCGCGTGGCTGAACTCGACGTTCTGCGGCATGCAGTAAAAGCGTTGGCGCTCCTCGTCCGGCGTCGGCAACAGCGAGAAAATTTGGCCGCCGTTGTTATTGACGACGATCAGCACCGTCGGCGCCGAACAGTGGCGCAACAACGCCAGCGCATTGAGGTCATACAACGCGGAAAGGTCGCCCACCACCGCCAACATCGGCCTGGCGGTGGCGCGCTGTACGCCGGCGGCGGTGGAAATCAGACCGTCGATGCCGCTGGCGCCGCGGTTGCTGAATACCGGGTAAGCGACAGGCAGCGTCGTTAACGCGTCGATCAGTCGCACCACCAGGCTGTTGCCGAGAAACAGCTGGCCGTTCTCCGGCAGCAGTTCCGGCAGGCGGTGCGCCAGCTGCGCTTCGCCAAAGTTATCGTGCAGATGCGTGGACGCCGCCGTCAGCGCCTTATCCGCCAAGGCCGCCAGCCCGGCGGCCCACGGCGCGCGCGGTTGCGCCGGATGCTGCGCCAACCACTGCGCCACCCCGGCACGCAGACGCCGCCCCCGGTGCTGGGCTGGATCGAGCCGCCCCGGCAGCTCGTCGATGACCCAATACTCTTCCGGCCGACACTGCGCCTGCCACTGCAGCAAGCGTTTACCGGTCAGACTGCCGCCGAACTGCACCACCAGCTGCGCGTCTTGCAACACGCGCTGCGCCTGCGGATGAGCGAGCCATAAATCGGCGCAGGGCAGCGGTTGCCCGGTCTGCGACAGCACATCGCCGATCAGCGGCCAGCCCAGCGTCTCGGCCCAGTCGGCCACCTGTGCGCCCTCTTCCGCGCTCATGCGGCCAGCCAGCACCACGCCGCGTTTTTGCCGCCAGAAGAACCAGTCCGGCTGCGGCGACGGCGCCGCACGCGTCTCGCTTTCCTGCAGCCAAGGCCGATCGCTCTGCCACCAGTCGCCCAGCGCGGCGGACCAATCGGCATACTGACGTTCATCGCCGCCGTACAGCGGTTCGGCGAACGGGCAGTTAATATGCAACGCGCCGTGCTGCAGGCGCGCCATCGCGCTGTCGACGCTGGAGGCCAGCCACGCGGCCGGAATATCCGGCGTAGGACGCGGCAGATCGATCGCCAACGTCGGGTGGCTGCTGTAGAGGCCGTTTTGACGGATCGCCTGATTGGCGCCGCAGTCGATCAGTTCCGGCGGCCGATCGGCGGTGAGAAACACCAGCCGCTCACCGGTCAGGCCGGCCTCGATTAAAGCCGGGTAAAGGTTCGCCGCCGCGGTACCGGACGTGACAATCACCGCTACCGGCTCACGCGCCGCCTTCGCCAGCCCAAGCGCCAAATGGCCAAGCCCGCGTTCATCAAAGTGGGTATGACAGATAAAAGATCGGTTGGCCGCAGCGGCCAGCGTCAACGGCGTGGAGCGCGATCCCGGAGCGATACAAACATGCCGCACCCCATGGCGGGCCAGCGCCTCGAGCAGCACAGCCGCCCACCGGCGATTAAAAACACTTGTCGACATAGTTCGCTCACAAGTCAGTTAGCAGAGATCGTCCCCGGCGCAGCCGACGGACGCCGCGCCTGTAGTTACGCTCTGTATTATATGAGGTGTTATTTTCACGGCTTTTGCGCCAGCGCAAAAACGCCGTATATCCCTGGGTGTTTACACCAGATAATTATTTGATTTAGAACAAAAAACAAACAATAAATACACAAACACTTTACACCTGCGGCGACATGGCCTCAATTCGTCCGCACAAAAAACAGGGGAATAGCGCCCCGCCTGCGGCGGCTAGCGGAAAGTATAGGCGGGATATGGAAGAACTATCGGAGAAACAGCGGGATGAAGCACACAGTCTGCAGAAAAGAACGAGGCGGCTTGCGCCGCCCCTGGGGCGTGATTTATTTGCGGGCCAGCAGCAGCCCCAGCACCAGCCCGACGGTGGCGCCGATGCCCACGCTGTGCCAGGGTTTATCCCGCACATAGTCGTCGGTGCGGTGCACCGCTTCTTTGGCGCGGGCATAGTAGGATTCGCCGGTGTTCACCCAGCGCGCCTTGACCTCACTCAGCGCCTGCTCGGCGTGCGACTTGATGTCGATGTAGGCCTGATCCGCGCGATCGCCGCTGTATTGCAACACTTCTTCCAGCGTTTCGGTCAGCATTCTCAGATCGTCATCCAGCGTAGTTTGCTCAGCATCCGTATGTCTTGCCATCGTGAGATCTCCGTGGTTGAAAAATTAAGCGTTCCTACACTATAGACAACGATCGTCACCTGCGGCCATCGGACTTTTACCCTAAAACACTAATTGCACCTTGGCGGCCTGGCGCTTGTCGCCGGCAAACTCCAGCGCCTGCGCCAGTTGGTCCCCGGCGAACTCCGCCGACAGCAGCGGCAGCGGATCGACCACATCACCGGCCAGCCAGGCCACCGCCAGCGCGAATTCCTCCACGAAGCGGAAGGAGCCGAGCAGATTCAACTCCTTGGCGATCAACAGCATCAGCGGGAAATCAGGGAAGCTGCCGCCCATCCCGACCTGCACGACGGTGCCCTTGGCGCGCGTGACTTCCAGGCAGCGCTGCAGCGACGTCGGATGCCCTGCTGCCTCGAAAGCAATGTCGAAATAGCCTTTGTGTTGCTGATATACGCTGAAATCGTCGTCTGCGGCATGCAGACAGCGATCCGCCCCCATCTGGCCGGCGAGCGCCAGACAGCGCGGGCTGAGATCGGCGCAGACGATCTCGGCGGCGCCCAGCGCTTTCAGCGCCGCCACCAGCAAACAGCCGATCGGGCCGACGCCGGACACGAAAACCGTTTTACCCTTCACCGCGCCGGGCTGTTTCGCCGCGTGGATCGCCACCGCCAGCGGTTCGGCGAATACCATCACCCTGTCGTCGCGATCGGCGGCGTAAGGAATGCACTGCACGCTATCCACCACCTTGTATTGGGTGAAAGCGCCGTCGACGTGCGGGAAATACATCGCGCTGCCGAAAAAGCGCATGTCAACGCACTGATTGCTTTGCTGCGCCAGACAATATTTGCACCGCCCGCAGGGTTTGCTGGGATTGAGCGCCACCTTCTGCCCGATCGCCAGCTGCGGTGAATCGCTGGCGACCACCTCGCCGATCGCCTCGTGGCCCAGCACCATCGGCTGGCGTACCTGAAAATTGCCGACCTTCCCTTCCTGGAAGTAATGCAGATCCGAGCCGCAGATGCCGCCGCGGCGGATTTTCACCAGCGTGCCCTGCCCCTGATAATTCACTTCTTGCGCGATCACCGCCACGTCTCGTTTGCCGTTGACCATGCAGGACTGGGTTTGAATTTTCATCTCAACACTCCACGAAAGAGGGATTACACCGCGGCGGACATGCCGCCATCGACAAACAGCAGCTGCCCGTTGACGAAGCTGGAAGCGTCAGCGGCCAGGAACACCGCCGCGCCGATCAGCTCCTGCGGATCCCCCCAACGCGCGGCGGGCGTGCGCTGGGTCAGCCAGGCGGTAAAGGCCGGGTCGTCGGCCAACGCCTGCGTCATCTCGGTTTTGAAATAGCCGGGGGCAATGCCGTTGACCTGAATGTTGTAACGCGCCAACTCCACGCACATGCCGCGCGTCAGCATTTTCACCGCCCCTTTGGACGCCGCGTAAGGGGTGATGGTGTCCCGCCCCAGCTCGCTTTGCATCGAGCCGATATTGACTATCTTGCCGCGCCGGCGCGGCACCATGTAACGGGCCACGGTCTGCGACACGATGAAGACCGCCTTCTGGTTGACGGCGATGATGTCGTCCCAGTCTTGCTCCGGGAACTCGGTGAAGGGATGACGGCGCTGGATGCCGGCGTTGTTGATCAACACGTCTATCGCGCCGATGTCCGTTTCGATACGGCCGATGGCGGCATGCACCGCCTGAGAGTCGGTGACGTCGAACGCCGCCGCGTCGGCGCGCAGCCCCTCTTCGCGCAGGCGATCGGCGGCGTGCCGGGCATGTTCTTCGGTGGTGGCATTGACCAGAATATGCGCGCCTTGCTGCGCCAGGCCACGCGCCAGCAGAAAACCGATGCCGCGCGAGGCGCCGGTGATCAAGACGGTTTTGTTATCCAGAGAAAACAGGTTGTTCATGGTAATTCCCGGCCTTCAGGCCTCCAATCGGACAGGCCTCTATCTCAGCCGATTGTTACCGGTAAAAACGTGATGGAAATCACTGAAAATAATGTTACGAAACCCTGTTACCCTTAACGTGAACTCACGCAGACAGCAAGAGAACAAAGCCAATCTATCCAATTGAAAAATAGCCACTTTCAATAAAATCGCATGCGTTGTTATCACCAAATCGATTTGTTAACATACCGCTATCCACCCTTGCCGCGCCGCCCGTTAAGGCTACCGAATGAAACACCCCCGCGTAACGCTACAGGACATCGCGCAATTGGCCGGCGTGACCAAAATGACCGTCAGCCGTTTTCTGCGCACGCCGGACAAAGTGGCGGCCGACACCGCTGAACGCATTGCGCAGGTCATGCGGGAGCTGAACATCACTGACGCCGATACCGCACAGGCCGGCAGAAAACCGCGCATCGGCGTGTTGATCCCCTCTTTCAATAACCAGATTTTCGCCGATCTGCTGGCCGGCATCGAATCCGTCACCCAGGCGCGGGGTTATCAAACGCTGGTGGTGAACTACGATTACAGCCCGCAGCGGGAAGAAGAGCAGATTGCACAGCTGCTGGCTTATCCAATCGCCGGGCTAATCCTCACCGATTCGGCGCACACCTTGCGCGCTGAGACCTATCTCGCCGCCGCGAAAATTCCCATCGCGCAGGTGATGGATCTCGACGCGCCGCCGGGGCGGATCGCGGTGGGATTTGACAATGAACAGGCGGGGTATGACATGACCGCCGCGCTGCTGGACAGCGGCAAACGCCATATCGTTTACTTTGGCGCCATGTCCGACGCCCGCGACATTAAACGTTACCAGGGTTACTGCCGCGCCATGGCGGCTCAGGGGCAAACGCCGCGCCAGATCACGCCGCATCGGGTCTCATCGGTTTCGATCGGCGCCGACATGCTGGCAATGGCGCGCGAACGCTACCCGCAGTTGGACGGTATCCTGTGCACCAACGACGATTTGGCGGTAGGCGTGTTGCAGGCCTGCCTGCGTCTCGGCGTGCGCGTGCCGCAGGAGGTTGCGCTATCGGGTTTTCACGGTCTGGATATCGGCCAAGCGACCACGCCGGGCATCGCCAGCGTGATCACGCCGCGCTTTGAGATGGGTAAGGCCGCCAGTGAACTGTTGCTGCAGCGGATCGCGGGCGAGCCCTGCGCCGAGCGTCTCGATCTGCACTACCGCCTCTCACTCGGCGGCACCGTTTGAGCCGGCATGCCGGCTGACCGGCTGTGCGGCGCGGGCTTTTTCGCTGCGCGCCGCCCACCACAGCCCGCTGTTTTTCATCGCATAGCCGAATAGCAGGCCCACCAGCAAAGAGAGCGTCACCAGCGGCCAGTCGCCGCCGCCGGCGAAGGTCGCACAGGCGCCGATAAAGGTGCCGGGCACGAACCCCAGCCATTGCTGTTTGGCCTGTATGCACATCAAGAACGCCACGGCGCCTGTCAGCAGATACCCCAGCAAATTCCATTGCGGCGCCAGTTCGCTGCCGTGGATGATGACCATTGCCCAGAAAACGCCGCTGCAGCAGGTCAACGCGCCGATCAACAGCCCTTTCAGGCCGCCCTGCGGGCAGGCGAAATAGGCCGTGCAGCCGAGAAAACCGGCCCAACCGATCAGGCCCAGACTGACGGCAACCCATCCCCAAACGCCGGACAGGATCCCGGTGGTGACGGCAATGGCGAAAAGAACGTTCATAAAGTGACCTGCAGCAAAAAGAAAGCGCGCAGTTTACCCGAAATCAGGCCAATTTATGCGATACAAATCACATCATAAATGTAATTAAAGAATCATTAATTATAAAAAATAGATATTCATCACAAAATAATTAGCAAGGGAACCCCACCCGGGACGTTTTCCATGCCAGCAACAGGCACACTGCGCTGCTGCTCAAGAACAGCAAATGGGTCGCCTGCTGCAGATCGACGCGATCGACCACCACGCCCAGCAAGATAGGCACCCAGTTGGCGATATAAGCGATAACGTAAAACAGAGAAAGCAAACGCGCATGGCTGGTCGGAGGCGAAATCAAGTTCACCAGGGTCGCGCTGCCGACGAAAATGGCGCCGTATGCATAGCCGGCCACCACCAGCCCCATCGCTGCCAGCCCCAGAGAATGCCACTGGATCGCCATGGCGAACACCACTGCCGCCAGCACCTGCGCCAGGCAACCGAACAACAGCGAATGACGGGCGTTAACGCGGCGGCTCAGGATCTGGCTGATGCCGGCGATCAGCAGATACACCGCAATCGCATAGCCAAAGACGCCACGCTGGTGCATGCCTAACAGCGTTTCCGCCACGCCGGGGCCGATTGCCAAAATACTGGCGGCCAGCGCCCAACAGACAAACAGCGCGCCGGCGCACACAAAGAATTTACCGCCGGTAGCGCGCAGGCCATCGAGCAGCGTGCTTTTTTCCTGTTCGGCCGGCGCAGCGCGGGCCGGCGACGCAACCTGGCCACGCGGCCACAGCAGCATGACGCCCAACGCCGCCATGGCGGCAATGGCCATGATGAAAACGAACGGCAGCGTCGTGGGATGAAAACCGGTCTGCAAAGCGATGCCGCTGAAGATCGGCCCCAGCGCTAATCCGGTGGTGAATGACAGCGTTGCGATTAACGCCGCGCTTTTACCGCCGTCGCGCGGCCCAAACCGCACCAACGCGATGTTCGCCGCGCCGGTCAGCGCCCCGGTGCCTACCCCGGCCAGCAGCCGCGCCATCAGCATCATGGCAAAGGTATCAGCCAGCGCGAACAGCAGCGCGCCGCTCAACACCACCAGCAACGCCGGCACGATCATGCTGCGTAAATCCTTTACTTTGCCGGCCAGATTGCCGACGCCGAACAAAGAGATCAGCACGCCGGCGGCATAGGCGCCGTAGATGACGGTCAGACTGACCGAGCTTAGCGCAAGCTGCTGCTGATACAGCGGATAAAGCGGCGTCGGCGCGCTGCTGTTCAGCAATGCCGACATCAAAGCCAGCGCCAGGAACAGTAAAATGGCCGTGCGCGACGCCTGTGCGTTTGCTGGCGCCGCGTCCTGGATGGCGGTATTTTCTGACATGCTTCCACTCCCAAAGTCGGCAGGCGGCGGCCTGCCATCGTCGTCTTTCCTCACCCGGTCTGCCGGGAACGGCGCTTATCATAGCGTTACGGCGACGGGCGAAGTATCGTCAAGAATGAATCACCCTGATGCATTCTTGCATCACCGGAGAAATAACCGCCGATGTGCGTGCCGTTGACCGTCTTTCTCTCCCTCCAGACGGAACAACGCTTTATGATAGATACCGGTATCGTTCGCCCGGCCCGCACTGCTCCCCTGGCGCCGACAAATCTGCAGAGAGGAAATGGCATGATGAATTGGGATGACGCGCGCTTCTTTCTGGCCGTCGCACGCTGCGGCACGTTACGTAAAGCCGCCAACCAGCTGCAGGTTGATCAAGCGACCGTCGGCCGACGTCTCACCGCCCTGGAAAACTCGCTGGGTTCGAAATTATTTATCCGCACGCCAAAATCCTTCTCCCTCAGCCCGCTGGGCGAATCCATGCTGGCGGACATGATGAAGATGGAAAATGCCGTGCAGGCGATCGCTCGCAAAGCCGCCGGCGGCGACGAAAGTCTGTGCGGCAACGTGCGCATCGCCACCACCGATACCCTGGCCGAAGCCTTCGTGATACCGGCGCTGCAAGATCTGCGGCAACGCTATCCGGCCATCACCGTCACGCTGTTGACGGCGCTGAACATCACCGATATCGCTTACCACAGCGCGGATCTGGCGATCCGCGGCGCGCGCCCCGATGACGATGAGCTGATCATCAAACGCTTAGCCACTATCGAAATGGGCCTGTACGCCAGCCCGCACTATCTGGCGCAACGCGGCATGCCGGTCAAAGGCGAGCAGCTGCGCGGCCACGATCTGCTGATGTTCCCGCGCGAACTGGTGCCGCGCCACTGGAGCAATTTCGGCGGCGAGACCCTGTTCGAGCCCAACGCCGTGCTGCAATGCAATTCGCAGCTGTTGTTACGTTCGGCCACCCGCAGCGGGCTGGGCATCGGGCTGCTCTTGTCGTGCCTGGCCGACCACGACCCGGAACTGGTGCGCCTCTTTCCCGAGAGCAAAGACTGGGTGGATATCTGGCTGGTGCTGCACCCCGATTTGCAACGCGCCGCTCGCGTGCGCGCGGTGGTGCAGGCGCTGGAAACGTCGTTTAGCGCCCATTACGGCTGAGTGCCGTTTCTCCATAAAAAAAGGCCGCCGAAGCGACCTTTTTACCGTCTGAAGCGTTATCAGAACGTCGGCTGAGCCATCTGCACCAGCGAAATCAGCGGCTGAGGATAAACCCCCAACAGCAGCACCAGCGCGGCTGAGATCAGCACCACGACGCCACCGGCAGTCAACGCCCAGTTGTTCGGGGTGTCGCGCTGCAGCGATTCCGGCGCGCTGAGGAACAGACTGACGGTCACGCGCAGGTAGTAATACAGGCCGATGGCGCTGCCTACCACGACTGCGCCGGTCAGCCACCACAGGTGCGCGCTGACGCCCATCGCGATCACGAAGAACTTACCGATAAAGCCCAGCGTCATCGGGATACCGGCCAGCGACAGCATCATCACCGTCATTACCGCGGACAAGATTGGCTTGTGCCAGAACAGACCACGGTAAGAGAACAGCGAATCCGCATCCGGGCCGCGGTATGGGCTGGACATCAGGCTGACCACGCCGAAGGCGCCCAGGCTGCTGAACAGGTAACCGGCCAGATAAACGCCGGCGGTTTCCAGCGACAGTTGATGGGTTTGCACCGCAATCAGCGCCACCAGCAGGTAGCCCAGATGAGCGATCGACGAGTAGCCCAGCAGACGCTTGATGTTGGTCTGGCTGATGGCCATCAGGTTACCGAACAAGATGGAGCAGAACGCGATGATCGACAACACCATGCGCAGCGCTTCGTTGTCGGCGGCCGGGGCATACAGGAACAGACGCATCACGACCGCAAAGATCGCGATCTTGCTGGCGGTCGCCAGGAAGGTCGAGACCGGCGCAGGCGCGCCCTGATAAACGTCCGGCGTCCACAGTTGGAACGGCACCAGCGACAGCTTGAAGCCCAGACCGACGATCATCATGCCCATGCCGGCCAGGATCAGCGGCTGGTGCATCATGTTTTCCTGCAGGCTCTTGCCGAGGCCGGCCAGCGACAGATCGCCGGATTCGGCGTACAGCAGCGCCATGCCGAACAGCAGGAACGACGACGCGGCGGCGGACAGCAGCATGTACTTGATGGCGGCTTCCAGCGGGCGCTTCTGGCGGTAGGCGTAGCCCACCAGGCCGAACAGCGGCAGCGAGATCAGCTCGATACCGATGAACAGCGAAGCCAGATGGTTGGCGCTCGCCAGCAGGATGCCGCCCATGGCGGCGATCAGCACCAGCAGGTAGAACTCTTCGCGGTTATCCGGATAGCCGACCAGCCACGGATACGCGAAGGTGCAGGTCGCCAGACTCGCCAGCAGCACCAGCCCGGTGTAGAACATCGAGTAGCCGTCAACCCGCAGCAGCGGGGTGACGTCCATTGGGCCTGCCTGGCCGACAAAGTACAGCGAAAGCAGCGCCAGGTTGAGACCGATCACGGTCAGGGTGGCGTTGATAAAGTGGTCGCGTCGCCACGCAATGCCTAGCATCACAACCACCACCGTCAATCCGACGATCAACAGCGGCAGCAGTGCGATCAGTTGTTGAGGAGTTATTGTCATGGCGAATTACGGCCTTGTTGTTGAAATTGCTGAAACTGACGAACCAAACCAGTGTTGCACGTTGCTCATCGCCGCGTTGGAAGTATCCAGAATCGGCTGCGGGTAAACCCCCAGCAGAACCAGCAACACCACCAGCAGCAGAATGATGAACAGTTCGCGCGCGGTCATGCCCTGCAGCGGCTGGTCGGATTTAGGCGCACCGTAGTAAGCGCGCTGCATCATGATCAGCGAGTAAACCGAAGCGAACACCAGACCGAAGGTGGAGATCACGGTGATCACCGGCACCACCTGGTAGCTGCCGAACAGAATCATGAATTCGCCGACGAAGTTACCGGTACCCGGCATCCCCAGCGTAGCCACGGCGAAGAACAGCGACAGCGCAGGGATGAACTTGATGCGCCCCCACAGGCCGCCCATCTGACGCATGTCGCGCGTATGCAGACGTTCATACAGCTGGCCGCAGATGATAAACATGCCGGCGGCGGACAGGCCGTGCGCGATCATCTGGATAACCGCGCCCTGGTAAGCCAGTTGGCTGCCGGTGTAGATGGCGATCAGCACGAAGCCCATGTGCGATACCGAGGTGTAAGCGATAAGGCGCTTGATGTCGGTCTGCGCGAACGCCATCCAGGCGCCGTAGAAGATGCCGATCACGCCCAGCCACATGGCGATTGGCGCGAACTCGTGCGAAGCCTCAGGGAACAGCGGCAGGCTGAAACGCAGCAGGCCGTAGGCCGCGGTTTTCAGCAAGATGCCCGCCAGGTCGACGGAACCTGCGGTTGGCGCCTGGCTGTGCGCATCCGGCAACCAGCCGTGCAGCGGCACCACCGGCATTTTCACCGCGAAGGCGATGAAGAAGCCCAGCATCAGCATATATTGCACGTTGTGGGACATCGGCGTTTGCAGCAGGTCTTCGTAATCGAAGGTCCACACGCCGGTGGCGTTGTAGTGCACGAACACCAGGCCCAGGATCGCAATCAGCATCACCAGACCGCTGGCCTGGGTGTAGATGAAGAACTTGGTCGCCGCGGTGATGCGGGTTTTACCGTCCGATGCCTTGTGGCCCCACAGCGCGATCAGAAAGTACATCGGCACCAACATCATTTCCCAGAAGAAGAAGAACAGGAACATGTCGATGGCGAGGAACACGCCGATAACGCCGCCCAGGATCCACAGCAGGTTGAGGTGGAAGAAGCCCTGATACTTCTGGATTTCACGCCAGGAACAGAGGATCGCCAGCACGCCCAGCAGACCGGTCAACACCACCATCAGCAGCGACAGACCGTCCAGCGCCAGGTGGATGGAGATGCCGAAGCGCGGGATCCACGGCAGCAGGAATTCGCTCTGCCACTGCGGAATGCCTTTCGGCGTGGTCAATGTATAGCCGCCCTGCATCCACAGCTGCAGAGAGAGCGCCAACGTCAGCCCCATTGCGATCAGCGCTATCCAGCGCGGCACCTTAGTACCGAAGCGCTCAAGCTGCCAGCACAGCAGACCGCCGATAAAGGGGATAAGAATTAGCCAAGGTAATAGCATGGCGTTTTGTGTCCCTTATACGAATAATTTCAAACTTTGTACGTAGCGCCTGCCCGGCGCTACGCCCGAAAAATGCGTCTGTTTAAATTATTCAATTAAACCAAAATCAACAGAGCCAATACGACCACTGCACCCACACCCATAGACGCTATATACCAACGCACCTGACCGCTCTCGCTCACCGTCAGACCGCGGTTCCCCCAGCGGGAGAAGACGGCCGGCAGGTTCATCAGCGAGTTCAGCGGATCGCGCTGCAGCAGCTTCGCAATGCCCAGGTACGGCTTGACGAACACTTTGTCATACAGCCAGTCGAAGCCCCAGGCATGGAACCACCAGGTCGAGAAGAAACGACCCGGCGCGCTGTTGGCGATGCTGTTGACCAGGCTGCGTTTGCCCAGCCACAGCGCGGCCGCCAGCAGAATGCCGACGATAGCCACCACGCCGGAGGTGATTTCAAGCGTCAGCACGCTGCCGTGCGCCAATTCGGTCGTATCCGGCAGCACGCCCTGCAACGGCGGCACGATCATCGCCCCGACGAAGGTGGACAGCACCAGCAGAACCAGCAGTGGCAGGTGGTGAGTGATGCCTTTACCGGCATGCGCTTTGATTTTCTCTTCGCCATGGAACACGATGAAAATCATACGGAAGGTGTACAGCGAGGTCATGAACGCACCGACCAGGCCCGCAACCATCAGGTTGATGTGGCCGTTGGCCATCGCGCCCGCCAGGATCTCGTCCTTACTGAAGAAGCCGGCCGTGACCAGCGGCAACGCAGACAGCGCAGCGCCACCCACCAGGAAACAGACGTACACCAGCGGGATGCTCTTGCGCAGGCCGCCCATCTTGAAGATGTTTTGCTCGTGGTGGCAAGCCAGGATCACCGAACCAGACGACAGGAACAGCAGCGCCTTGAAGAACGCGTGGGTCATCAGGTGGAAGATCGCCGCGTCCCATGCCTGCACGCCCAGCGCCAGGAACATGTAACCGATCTGGCTCATGGTGGAGTAAGCGAGCACGCGCTTGATATCGGTCTGCACCAGCGCGGCGAAGCCGGCCAGCAGCAGAGTGACCGCACCGACGATGCCCACCAGGTGCAGCACTTCCGGCGCCATCAGGAACAGGCCGTGCGTGCGGGCGATCAGATAGACGCCCGCGGTCACCATGGTCGCCGCGTGGATCAGTGCGGAAACCGGGGTTGGGCCCGCCATCGCGTCCGCCAACCAGGTTTGCAACGGCAGCTGCGCCGATTTGCCGACCGCGCCGCCCAGCAGCATCAGGGTCGCCCAGGTGATGGCCGTGTCGCCCACCGCCAGTTTCTGCGGCGCCAGGATCATCAGCTCGCGGATGTTCAGCGTGCCCAGCTCGTTGTAGAGGATGAACAGCGCGAACGCCAGGAACACGTCGCCCACGCGGGTCACGATAAAGGCTTTCATCGCCGCCGCGCCGTTGGCCGGATCTTTGTAGTAGAAACCGATCAACAGGTAGCTGCACAGGCCCACGCCTTCCCAACCCAGGTACATCAACAGCAGGTTGTCCGCCAGCACCAATACCACCATGCTGGCGATAAACAGGTTGGTGTAAGCGAAGAAGCGCGAATAGCCCTCTTCACCGCGCATGTACCAGGAAGCGAACATGTGGATGAAGAAGCCGACGCCGGTGACCACCGACAGCATGGTCAGCGACAGGCCGTCCAGCACCAGGGTCACGCCGATATTGAAGTTGCCGACGGCCATCCAGGTCCACAGGCTTTGCTCGAACAGCTGCACGCCGGCGGCTTTCTGGGCGAGGAAATCCATCGCCACATACACCGTGACCAGCGCAGCCAGGCCGATAGAGCCCACGCCGACGGTGGCCGCCGTGTTCTCAGACCAACGACCGCGGGAAAATGCCAACAGCAGGAACCCGATCAGCGGTAGCAGAATTGTTAAATATAATAGGTTCATCCGCGCATCTCACTGACAGTATCAATATTCAGGGTATGACGACGACGGTAGAGCTGCAGCAGCAGCGCCAGGCCGATACTGGCCTCGGCTGCCGCCAGGCTGATCGCCAGGATGTACATCACCTGCCCGTCCGCCTGGCCCCAGTAGCTTCCCGCCACGATAAACGCCAACGCCGCAGCATTGATCATCACTTCCAGGCTGATCAGCATAAACAGCAGGTTGCGGCGCACCAGCAGCCCGGTCAGCCCGAGCACAAACAGGATAGCCGCCAGGATCAGGCCGTGTTGAAGAGGGATCATGCTTGCTCCTCCGATTTTCTTCTCGCCATTTCGCCACTCGCCGGCGCGTTGCTCAGCACCTCGCCAGGCTTGTGCTCGCGGCCGATATGGAAGGCGACAACCAAACCCGCCAACAGCAGCATTGAGGCCAGCTCAACCGCCAATACGTAAGGCCCGAACAGGCTGATGCCCACCGCCTTCGCGTCGACCATCTCACCGCTGATACCCTGATCGGATACGCTGCGGATCGCGACGATCAATACCACCAGCAGCGCCAGCGACAGCAGGCCAGGCCCGATCCACACCGTCGGCTTCATCCAGTCGCGCTCTTGCTGCTGCACGTTGCCGAGGTTCAGCATCATCACCACGAACACGAACAGCACCATGATGGCGCCCGCATAAACGATGATTTCCAACGCGGCGGCAAAGTAGGCGCCGAGAGAGAAGAAGACTGCCGAGATCGCCAATAACGAGACGATCAGATACAGCAGCGCATGCACAGGGTTGGTATGGGTGATCACGCGAATCGTCGCGGCCACCGCAATCAAACCTGCCAGATAAAATGCAATTTCCATGCTTGCTGGCTCCTTAGGGCAACAGACCTTTGACGTCGATCGGTTTGGCTTCGTTTTCGGCTTCGCCTTTGGCTTTGCCGTCAATCGCCATACCGGCCATCCGGTAGAAGTTATATTCCGGATATTTACCCGGCCCTGAGATCAACAGATCTTCTTTTTCGTACACCAGATCCTGACGCTTGTACTCACCCAGTTCGAAATCCGGCGTCAGCTGGATAGCGGTAGTCGGGCAAGCCTCTTCGCACAGGCCACAGAAGATGCAGCGCGAGAAGTTGATGCGGAAGAACTCCGGATACCAACGGCCGTCTTTCTGTTCCGCTTTTTGCAGCGAGATACAGCCGACCGGGCAGGCAACCGCACACAGGTTACAGGCGACGCAGCGCTCTTCGCCGTCCGGATCGCGCGTCAGCACGATGCGGCCGCGGTAGCGCGGCGGCAGGTAAACCGGTTCTTCCGGGTACATCTGGGTTTCACGCTTGGCGAAGGCATGCATGCCAATCATCCAAATGCTGCGCACCTGGGTGCCGAAACCAACCACTAACTCTTTCAATGTCATGGTTTATTCACCCCTTATTGAGCGTTGTACAAAATGACCGCGGCGGTTGCCAGCAGGTTCAGCAGCGTCAGCGGCAGGCACACTTTCCAGCCGAAAGACATCACCTGGTCATAACGCGGACGCGGCAGCGCGGCGCGGATCAGGATGAACATCATCATGAAGAAGGCCGTTTTCAACGCGAACCAGATGAATGGCGGCAGGAACGGACCCTGCCAGCCGCCGAAGAACAACGTCACAATCAGGGCGGACACGGTGACGATACCGATGTATTCCCCCACGAAGAACAGACCGAACTTCATGCCGGAATATTCGATGTGGTAACCGTCAGCCAGTTCCTGTTCGGCTTCCGGCTGGTCAAACGGGTGACGGTGACACACCGCCACGCCGGCGATCGCGAAGGTCACGAAGCCGAAGAACTGCGGAATGACGTTCCAGACGTGCGCCTGCGATTCAACGATAGCCTGCATGTTGAACGAACCCGCCTGCATCACCACGCCCATCAGCGACAGGCCAATGAACACTTCGTAGCTCAGGGTTTGCGCGGAGGCGCGCATCGCGCCCAACAGCGAGTATTTGTTGTTGCTCGACCAGCCGGCGAACAGCACGGCGTACACCGCCAGGCCGGCCATCATCAGGAAGAACAGAATACCGATGTTGAGATCGGACACCGCCCAGGTCGGGCTGACCGGTACGATGGCAAATGCCAGCAACAGGGAAGTAAAGGCGATCATCGGCGCCAGGGTGAAGATCACCCGGTCGGAGAATCTCGGCACCCAGTCTTCCTTGAAGAACATTTTGATCATGTCGGCGACCAGCTGCAGCGAGCCGCCCCAGCCTACGCGGTTCGGTCCGTAACGGTTCTGGAACAGGCCGAGCAGGCGGCGTTCGCCGAAGCTCATGAACGCCCCGCACGCCACGACCACCAACAGGATCACGACCGCTTTAAGAACGGCGATCAGAATGTCGATCACCTCAGGGGTAAACCAGCTCATCGTGCCGCCTCCCGCAGATTGTCTACCTTAGCACCCACCAAGATCGGCGGGATCCCTGGCAAGCCGAGCGGCAAACCAACCTGGCCCTGGGTCAGGGTTTCACTCAGACGCACCGGCAGACGCAAGGTCTGGCCCGCACAGCTGAACTCCACCAGGCTGCCCGCGTTGACGCCAAGCGTCGCCGCGTCGGCCGGGTTGACCATCACGTAGGCTTCCGGCATGCGCTGCTGGATCACGTGAGAGCGCTGCGACATTTCATCGCTGCCGAACAGGTGGTAGTAAGGCGCGACACGCCAGCCGTCGTTCGGATTGAAGGCGGCTGGCACGCGGTCGAAGTAACCGAGGCTGCCCTCCCCCGCTTCGATCAGGCGCACGCCCGGATCGCCGTGGCGCAGTTTGCCGCCCACTTCGGCCTGGAACTTGTTCCATGCCTGCGGTGAGTTCCAGCCTGGCGCCCAGGCGAACGGGATCTGCTGACGATCGGCCAGCGGGCTGTTGTTCCCTTCCATCGAGAAGGCGAACATGGTGTCTTTATCCTGCGGCTGACGCGGCTCGTGCACGCTGATGTTGGCGCGCATGGCGGTACGGCCGCTGGAACGGTGCGGCGAACGCGCCAGCTTCTGACCGCGAATGCGGAAAGTCGCGTCCGGCGCGGCATCGACGATGCCCTGCAGCTGCGGCAACGCGGCGACGCAAGCGGCGATCACGTCATCGAGCTGAGTCCAGTCCACATGGCGGCTGGTGTAGGTGGAGTGCAGCGAGTGCATCCAGCGCCAGCTTTCCAGCATCACGGTGAACTGATTCTTCTTAGCGTCGTCGTAGTAAGCCGGATCGTATACCTGGAAGAAGCGCTGCGCGCGGCCTTCCTGGTTGATCAGCGTACCGTCGCTCTCGGCAAAGCTGGCCGAGGAGAGGATCAGGTTGGCTTTGTCCATGATCGCGGTGCGCTGGTGATCGGCGACGATCAGGTTGCTGACCTTGGCCAACGCTGCGTCCACCTGCGCCGCCGGCGCATGGCGATAGAGATCGTTTTCCATCACGATGGCGGTATCGGCTGCGCCGCTCGCCAGCTGTTCCAGCGCCTGATCGAGCGAACCACCGCCGATCATCGCCAGGCCCATGCTGTTGGCGGCGCCCGCCACGAAGGTGATGCCGACGTCGGAACCGCGGCCCTTCAACGCTTTGGCGATGTTGGCCGCCGCTTCGATGATGGCTTCGCTGCCGGCGTTGCTGCCGGTAATGATCAGCGGTTTGCGTGCGCCGGTCAGCGCCTGCACGATGATGTCGACTTTCTTGTTCAGGCCTTCGGCCAGATCGTTCACCGCCGGCGCCGCGCTATCCAGCGCGTGCGCGATGGCGAAGCCGAAGCGCGCCTGCTCGTCAACCGGCGCGCGGTAGTTCCAGGCGGCGATGTCGTCCAGGCGGGTATTGTCGACGTTGGTGGTGAACAGCGGGTACTTGGCGTGCTGGCCGATGTTCTGCACCGCCGCGATCTGCCAGTCGGCAACGCGCTGCGCCGCCGCCATCGCGCGGGCTTTACCCTTGACGGCCTGACGCACGGACAGCGCGATGCGCGCGCCGGTTTGCGTCAGGTCTTCGCCCAGCACCAGCACCGCGTCGTAATCTTCGATCTCACGCAGCGCCGGCGTATGAACGCCGCCGTTCTTCAGCACGTTCAGCATCAGCGCCAGGCGTGATTGCTCCGCCTGAGCGATACCGGTGTAGTAGTTCTCGGCGCCGACCAGCTCGCGCAGTGCGAAGTTGCTTTCCAGGCTGGCGCGCGGGGAGCCGATGCCGATGGTTTTCTTCGCCTGACGCAGGATGTCCGCCGCGCCCTGCATCGCCTGCTCGGCGTTCAGGGTGATCCAGTCGTCGCCGCGCAGCTGCTGCGGTTGACGCGGACGATCTTTCTGGTTGACGTAGCCGTAACCGAAACGGCCGCGGTCGCACAGGAAGTAGTGGTTCACGCTGCCGTTGTAACGGTTTTCGATACGGCGCAGCTCGCCATAGCGCTCGCCCGGGCTGGTGTTACAGCCGATGCTGCACTGCTGGCAAATGCTCGGCGCGAACTGCATGTCCCATTTACGGTTGTAGCGTTCGGAATGCGTTTTGTCGGTGAAGACGCCGGTCGGACACACTTCCACCAGGTTGCCGGAGAACTCGCTTTCCAGCGTGCCGCTTTCCGGGCGACCGAAGTAGACGTTGTCGTGCGCGCCGTACACGCCGAAGTCGGTGCCGTCCGCATAGTCTTTGTAGTAACGCACGCAGCGATAGCAGGCGATGCAGCGGTTCATCTCGTGCGAGATAAACGGCCCCAGCTCCTGGTTGTTGTGGGTGCGCTTGGTGAAGCGGTAGCGACGGAAGCTGTGGCCGGTCATTACCGTCATATCCTGCAGGTGACAGTTACCGCCTTCCTCACAGACCGGGCAATCGTGCGGGTGGTTGGTCATCAACCACTCGACCACGCTTTCACGGAACTGCTTCGCTTCGCCGTCATCGATGGAGATGAAGGTGCCATCGGATGCCGGGGTCATACAGGACATCACCAAACGGCCGCGCGTATCTTCCGCGTTTTGGTATTGCTTTACCGCACATTGGCGGCAAGCGCCGACGCTTCCCAGCGCCGGATGCCAGCAAAAGTAAGGAATATCAAGGCCGAGGGAGAGACAAGCCTGCAGCAGGTTGTCCGCTCCGTCTACCTCATACTCTTTGCCGTCTACATGAATCGTAGCCATAGTCAGCATGCTTCCAAGTGGCCTGCCTTGCGGCAGGCGTTAATCAAAAATTCTGGCCGTGTTCGGGCGAGTCGGCTTACCAGCGTTGCTTCAGCAGATTGTTCGGCTGAATGCCGCCAATCGCATGCGCGTTGCCGAAGTGCTGCACGGCGATACCCGCCTCGAACTCTTCACGGAAATATTTAATCGCGCTTTGCAGTGGCTCTACGGCACCTGGCGCGTGGGCGCAGAAGGTTTTGCCCGGGCCGAGGGAACGGCACAGCTGTTCGAGGGTTTCGATATCCCCCGGCTGCCCTTCGCCGTTTTCCAACGCACGCAGGATCTTCACGCTCCACGGCAGGCCATCTCGGCAAGGCGTACACCAGCCGCAGGACTCGCGGGCGAAGAACTCTTCCAGGTTACGCACCAGCGGCACCATGCCGATCTCGTGGTCTACCGCCATCGCCAACGCGGTGCCGAGACGGCTGCCGGCTTTGCCGATCGCGCCGTATTCCATCGGCAGATCGAGATGATCGGCGGTCAGGAAGTCGGTGCCCGCGCCGCCCGGCTGCCAGGCTTTGAAACGCAGACCGTCGCGCATGCCGCCGGCGTAGTCTTCCAGGATCTCGCGCGCGGTGGTGCCGAACGGCAGCTCCCAGACGCCCGGATTTTTCACCCGGCCGGAGAAGCCCATCAGCTTGGTGCCTTTGTCTTCACTGCCGGAGATGCCGGTGTACCACTCCACGCCGTTCGCCAAAATGGCCGGCACGTTGCACAGCGTTTCGACGTTGTTGACGCAGGTCGGCTTGCCCCAGACGCCGGCGCTGGCCGGGAATGGCGGCTTGGAACGCGGGTTGGCGCGGCGGCCTTCCAGCGAGTTGATCAGCGCGGTTTCTTCGCCGCAGATGTAACGGCCAGCGCCGGTGTGCACGATCAGCTCGAAATCAAACCCGGTGCCGAGAATGTTCTTACCCAGATAGCCGGCTTCGGTGGCTTCCGCGATGGCGCGACGCAGGTGCGCCGCCGCTTCGATGTACTCGCCGCGCAGGAAGATGTACCCGCGATAGGCTTTCAGCGCGAACGCGGAGATCAGCATGCCTTCCACCAGCAGGTGCGGCAGCTGCTCCATCAGCAGGCGGTCTTTATAGGTGCCCGGCTCCATCTCATCGGCGTTACACAGCAGGTAACGGATGTTCATGGATTCGTCCTTCGGCATCAGGCTCCACTTCAAACCGGTGGAGAAGCCCGCGCCACCGCGGCCCTTCAGCCCGGAATCTTTCACCAGGCCGACGATCTCGTCCGGGGCCAGGCCTTTGAGGGCCTTCTCTGCGCCGGCATAGCCGTTTTTGCTGCGGTATTCGTCCAGCCACAGCGGCTGCTTGTCATCGCGCAGACGCCAGGTCAGCGGATGCGTTTCGGGAGTGCGTACAATGTGCTTGGTCATTGATACTGCTCCAGTAGCGTCTCGATATCTTCAGGCTTCAGCTGACTGTGCGTGTCGTCATCAATCATCATGGTCGGCCCTTTATCGCAGTTGCCCAGACAGCAGGTCGGCAGCAGCGTGAAGCGGCCATCAAAGGTGGTTTGACCCGGTTTGATGTTCAGCTTCTTCTCGATAGCGGCCTGAATGCCCTGGTAACCGGTGATGTGACAAACAACGCTGTCACAATAACGGATCACGTGACGTCCTACTGGCTGACGGAAAATCTGGCTGTAGAACGTGGCCACGCCTTCTACGTCGCTGGCGGGGATGCCCAGCACTTCCGCGATGGCGTAAATCGCACCGTCCGGAACCCAGCCGCGCTGCTTCTGCACAATTTTCAGTGCTTCGATGGAAGCGGCGCGCGGATCCTCGTAATGGTGCTTTTCGTGCTCGATCGCATCACGTTCTTCCGCGCTCAGTACAAATGCATCAACGCCGCTCTGAGGAGCGGCTGCATTGATGGGCTCGAGCGCATCGTTGACTGCGTGATTGTCTTTTTGATCATGCATAGTTAGCGGTCCACATCTGACATTACAAAATCGATACTACCCAGATAGACGATCAGGTCGGAAACCAGGCTGCCTCGGATGACCGATGGGATCTGCTGCAGGTGCGCAAAGCTCGGCGTACGTACCCGGGTGCGGTAGCTCATGGTGCTGCCGTCGCTGGTCAGGTAGTAGCTGTTGATCCCTTTGGTGGCTTCAATCATCTGGAATGATTCGTTGGCTGGCATCACCGGGCCCCAGGAAACCTGCAGGAAGTGGGTGATCAGCGTTTCAATGTGCTGCAGCGTGCGCTCTTTCGGCGGCGGCGTGGTCAGCGGGTGATCGGCCTTGAACGGGCCTTCCGGCATATTGTTCAGGCACTGTTCGAGGATGCGCAGGCTCTGGCGCAGCTCTTCCACCTTCAGCATCACGCGGGTGTAGCAGTCGCTGTTGCCGTCGCCGACCGGCACTTCGAAGTCGAAGTTCTCGTAGCCGGAGTACGGGCGCCATTTACGCACGTCGAACTCGACGCCGGTGGCGCGCAGACCGGCACCGGTCACGCCCCATTCCAGCGCTTCTTTGGCGTTGTAAGACGCGACGCCGATGGAACGGCCTTTCAGAATGCTGTTCTTCAGCGCCGCTTTCACGTAGGAATCCAGACGCTTCGGCATCCATTCGAGGAATTCACGCAGCAGGCGATCCCAGCCGCGCGGCAGATCGTGCGCGACGCCGCCGATACGGAACCAGGCCGGGTGCATACGGAAGCCGGTGATCGCTTCCACCAGATCGTAGATCTTCTGGCGGTCGGTAAAGGCGAAGAACACCGGGGTCATCGCGCCGACGTCCTGAATGAAGGTGGAGATGTACAGCAGGTGGCTGTTGATGCGGAACAGTTCGGACAGCATCACGCGAATGGTGTCAACGCGCTCCGGCACCTTGATGCCGGCCAGCTTTTCAACCGCCAGCACGTAAGGCATTTCGTTCACGCAGCCGCCGAGGTATTCGATGCGGTCGGTGTACGGAATGTAGCTGTGCCAGGATTGACGCTCGCCCATCTTCTCGGCGCCGCGGTGGTGATAACCGATATCCGGCACGCAGTCGACGATCTCTTCGCCGTCCAGCTGCAGAATGATGCGGAACGCACCGTGCGCAGACGGGTGGTTCGGGCCGAGGTTGAGGAACATGAAGTCTTCGTTCTCGGTGCCGCGCTTCATGCCCCAGTCTTCCGGCTTGAAGGTCAGCGCTTCCATCTCCAGATCTTCTTTCTGCTTGGTCAACACGAAAGGATCGAATTCGGTGGCGCGCGCCGGGTAGTCCTTGCGCAGCGGGTGCCCTTCCCAGGTCTGCGGCATCATGATGCGCGACAGGTGCGGGTGGCCGTCGAAGGTGATGCCGAACATTTCCCAGGTCTCGCGCTCATACCAGTTGGCGTTTGGGAACACCTTGGTGGCCGTCGGCACGTGCAGGTCTTTTTCAGACAGCGCCACCTTCAGCATGATGTCGCGGTTGCGCTCGATGGAAATCAGATGGTAGAAAACGGAGAAATCCGCAGCGGGCAGGCCGTCGCGGTGGGTGCGAAGACGTTCGTCCACGCCATGCAGATCGAACAGCATGACATACGGCTTCGGCTGTTTTCTCAGGAACGTCATTACTTCCAGTAACTGGTCAGGTTTAACCCATACCACGGGCATGCCGGTGCGGGTGGCCTGAACAGTAAAGGCTTCCGGCCCAAAACGGTTGCGCAGTTCGCCGATCACCGGGTCGTCAAGGTGATCTCGGGTCTGCCAGGCAGGCAAGGCGTCGTGCGTCGTCAAATCTGTCATAATTTTTTTTCACCACACTAAAGGGTTATTCGTCGCAAGTTTCACTTTTCGCTGTGTTAACCAATAGCGCACTAAGATGGACGTTAAATGAACGTCTTAAATCTCGTCAGGCGTCCGGAGGTTGGTCACCGCGATGCGCTCGCCGTGTTTACGCTCTCTTTCAGACTGCATATTGGCGCGGTAAACGCCCTGATCGCCGACAACCCACGACAGTGGGCGACGTTCTTTGCCGATGGATTCCTGCAGCAGCATCAGCGCTTGCATGTAGGCTTCCGGACGCGGTGGGCAGCCGGGAATGTACACGTCGACCGGCAGGAACTTGTCCACGCCCTGCACCACGGAATAGATGTCGTACATGCCGCCGGAGTTGGCGCAAGCGCCCATCGAGATCACCCACTTGGGCTCCAGCATCTGCTCGTACAGGCGTTGGATAACCGGGGCCATCTTGGTGAAGCAGGTGCCGGCCACCACCATCAGGTCAGCCTGACGCGGGGAGGCGCGCAACACTTCCGCACCGAAACGCGCCACGTCGTGAACGGCGGTAAACGACGTCACCATCTCCACGTAACAGCACGAAAGGCCGAAGTTATACGGCCAAATAGAGTTTTTACGCCCCCAGTTCACCATGTCATGCAGCGCATGCTCGAGTTTACCCATGTAAACCGTGCGGTGGACCTGTTGTTCCAGGGGATCGGCGACGATCTCCTGTTTTTGCAGGGGATAACGGTCGTTCTCACCGTTCGGGTCTATGCGGGTGAGCGTATAGTCCATCTTAATGCCTCGCTGTTACTGCGGATGACTGTTGGTGTTAGTGATCGTGCTCGGTTTGCTGCGGCGTTGGGAACGCGCCGGAGTCCAATCCAACGCGCCGATGCGCACCAGATAAACCAGACCGGCCAATAGCACCAAAATGAAAATGGCGGCTTCGATAAAGCCTACCCAGCCGCTCTCGCGAATCGAGACCGACCAGGCATACAGGTATAAGGCTTCAACGTCGAAAATAACGAAGAACATGGCCACCAGGTAGAACTTGGCGGACAAACGCATGCGCGCCGTGCCGACCGAGTCGATGCCTGATTCAAACGGGGTGTGTTTGGCGCGCGCCCGGGCTCTCCCGCCCAAGAAGAACGCGCCCAGCAGCATTAAGCCGCAGAGCCCGATAGCCACAACGAGAAATACGGCGAGCGCCCAGTGATGAGCGATAACTTCAGTGGTTGTTGACATACTCTATGCTTACTCATCAAAAGTGGCGTCGATCGCACTGCTCTTGTCACCGGCAGTTAGTGCGCCACATCGATTTAAGGGAAGGATAAATAACCACACAAACAAACTGCCTTTACAGCGAGTTAGGCAGCGTTTTTCTGTGGGCTTTTTACTCCTTTCTATAACCTTTTGTCAACTTTGACAAAAGTATCTACACACTAGTTTACATACGTATCATTTGATTAACATTTGATGCGCCAGGGACAGGCTAAATCGTGTCAGTTAATTTTTGTGTAGAAACAGATAGATATAAACCAACATGCACATTTCAGTTTTACTATACCATTGTCTCAGGAATTCCCTGTTCTTCCACTCACTACCTAGGGGTATTTTTTTGATCCAGGACACGTTTTCAGCATAAATCCTCAAAAAAAGTGTGGCCCTTTAACAATTTTCCTCAAATTGAGCCGCAAAAACGGCCGCTATAAGCTAACAAAATAACCCTGCTATTACCATGCCTTTAACCCATTCAATCTTATTGCTCAAAAAACGAACTTAGCGTATTAAACCCGGCCAAACTCTCTTTTCAGTAACGCTTAAAAGTTAACAAAACATCCAACTCAATTAAAAAAACAAACCAAACACATATAAATACAATTTTAGGTAAAAAAAGGACAAAAAAAACCTCCGCCGAAGCAGAGGTTTTCATCAGATATCGCGCCGCAGCGTTATTCTTCTTCGTCCACCAGGCTGGCGTCATCCTGATCGCTCTGGAGACCGCCTTCCGCGCCGTTGAAGCCATAGCCGTCATTGCCGCCCTGCATCGCGCTAAAGATGGCCATCGCCAGCTCGTTGCTGCACTGCGCGTTTTTGCACAGCGCATACTGGGTATCCGGCAACGGCGGCAAACCTTCCGCCGCGCCCAGCACCCGCAGGTCAGGGCTCATCATCTCGATCGGCCGCGCGGTCACGCCCAGGCCGGCCTTGCAAGCCGCCCGCACCGCGGACAGCGTGGAAGCGACGTAGGCGATGCGCCACGGGATGCCGGCTTCGTCCAACTGCTTGATCGCCAGCGAACGGAACGGGCTTGGCTCGTCCATCACCACCAGCGGGATCGGCTCGCCGGCCTGGTAATGGTAATCGGCGGCGCAGTACCACAACGTCGGCGACGTGCGCAGCACGATGTGCGGATGCCCTTCGGGATCGGCCGTGGTCACCGCCAGATCGATCTCGCCCTCCTCCAGCAGATCGACCATCGTCGTGCTGCGCTTCACGCGCACGTCAATAGCCAGCTTCGGATAGATGGCGGTTACGCGGTTCAGCAGGAAAGGCAGAATGGTATCGGCGGTGTCGTCGGAAGCGCCGATGGTCAGAACACCTTTAATATTGTTGTACATCAGAGAGGTACAGGCTTCATCGTTAAAGCGCAGGATTTTTCTGGCATAACCGAGAAGCTGAATACCATGCTCAGTCAGAAGTTTGTTGCGCCCATGGCGGGCAAACAGTTCTTTGCCGACCAGTTGCTCTAATCGCTGCATTTGTTGGCTGACGGCTGATTGAGTACGGCAAACGGCGACAGCCGCCGCTGCGAAAGTATTCAAATCAGCAACCGCAACAAAGGTTCTTAGCAGATCGAGGTCGAGATTAAGTATCGGACGATTTGCAGTTGTCATAGTGTATTCTTCACTTTTTTAAATTCTAATTTACGAACTACTACCCTGGTGTGTTTCTCAGACGCCGTTGAAAAAGGACGGAGCCTGTTATGACAGTACCCCACTCATAAGTGGAGGGCAAAAAAATTACTTATGATTCGTTACCTCTATCGCTTTTTGAAATGCGATCTATCGATGCTGCTTATAGAACGCGGGGGACTAAATGCCGGCATACGGGGAAAACCCCCACCGGGCCTGAGATTTTACTCATTCATACTGCCTAATTTCCACTCCATTCGTGCTACTGATAACCCTTATCAACTGGCGTTCAGACTGCATTTACGAGCAAGAAATATAAATAATTAACGGCACCGACTTCGTGTCACCACGCAATGAATTTAATAAATTCAATCAGTAAGATTTTTACTTTAAATAATATTCTCATAACCACATAAACAATGCTTAAGATAAAATATAAAGTAAAGCTTATGTAAATATGCCATTTTTCTTAGTGTGGTGTGTCATCTGACAACCCGCTATCAGACAACTCCGGTATTATCGTTCCTTTACAGTTACTGAAAACCATTCTCCCTTACGGCTTATCAGTTCTCCACACCCAAGCGCTGACGCCAGCGCGTCGCGTTGAACGACGCTCGATTTCACAGAACAAAACCCTAGTAAAATTATAGTTCATGAAATTATGAACCACAAAATAACTTTACCTTTGCTTATCATAACTAAAATCCCCCGTTACGACATGCATTTGCACCAAAGGCGTGCAAAACCCTTCAAAAGCAACTACGCCAGGAGTACATTGGGCGGGTTGCGGCGTCCCACGGTAGGAGCGCCCCTATCCCAGCAAAAGGCTCAACTTTTTATGTCCCCCATTGAGAAATCCAGCAAACTGGACAACGTCTGCTATGACATTCGCGGCCCGGTGCTTAAAGAAGCTAAACGTCTTGAAGAAGAAGGCAATAAAGTCCTGAAACTGAACATCGGCAACCCTGCCCCGTTCGGCTTCGACGCCCCGGACGAAATCCTGGTCGACGTGATCCGCAATCTGCCCACGGCGCAAGGCTACTCCGATTCCAAAGGCCTCTTCTCGGCGCGTAAAGCGATCATGCAGCACTATCAGGCGCGCAACATGCGTGACGTGACCGTTGAGGATATCTACATTGGCAACGGCGTCTCCGAGCTGATCGTTCAGTCCATGCAGGCGCTGCTCAACAGCGGCGACGAAATGCTGGTGCCGGCGCCGGACTATCCGCTGTGGACCGCCGCAGTGTCGCTGTCCGGCGGCAAGGCCGTACATTACCTGTGCGATGAGCAGGCCGGCTGGTTCCCGGATCTGGACGACATCATCAGCAAGATCACCCCGCGCACCCGCGGCATCGTGATCATCAACCCGAACAACCCGACCGGTGCGGTCTACAGCAAAGCGCTGCTTGAGCAGATCGTCGAGATCGCCCGTCAACACAACCTGATCATCTTCGCCGACGAGATCTACGACAAGATCCTGTACGACGAAGCAGAGCACCACTCTATCGCCGCGCTGGCGCCGGATCTGCTGACCGTGACCTTCAACGGCCTGTCGAAGACCTACCGCGTGGCGGGCTTCCGCCAGGGCTGGATGGTACTGAACGGGCCGAAAAAGCACGCCAAAGGTTATATCGAAGGGCTGGAGATGCTGGCTTCGATGCGCCTGTGCGCCAACGTGCCGATGCAGCACGCGATTCAGACCGCGCTGGGCGGTTATCAGAGCATCAGCGAATTCATTCAGCCCGGCGGCCGCCTGTACGAACAGCGCAACCGCACCTGGGAATTACTCAACGACATCCCGGGCGTCTCTTGCGTGAAGCCGCAGGGCGCGTTGTACATGTTCCCGCGCATCGATGCCAAACGCTTCAACATCCATGACGACCAGAAGCTGGTGCTGGATCTGTTGCTGCAGGAAAAAGTGCTGCTGGTGCAGGGCTCCGCGTTCAACTGGCCTTACCCCGATCACGTGCGCATCGTCACCCTGCCGCGCGTAGACGAACTGGAAATGGCGGTCGGCAAGCTGGGCCGCTTCCTGGAAGGCTATCACCAATAATCATCAGGGGCGCAGCGCCTCGCTGCGCCCTTCCCTCACAGCCCGGTTGCAAAATTCGCCGACACTGCTTCACAATGGGGCCCTCACTTGCCGTTAAAGAGAGCACCATGAGTCAGAGCCATTTCTTCGCCCATCTGTCCCGCCTGAAACTGATCAACCGCTGGCCGCTGATGCGCAACGTGCGCACCGAGAACGTCTCCGAACACAGTCTGCAGGTGGCCTTTGTCGCCCACGCGTTGGCGGTGATCAAGAACCGCAAATTCAACGGCAACCTCAACGCCGACCGCGTTGCGCTGTTGGCGATGTACCATGACGCCAGCGAAGTGATCACCGGCGACATGCCGACGCCGATCAAATACTACAATCCGCAGATCGCCCATGAGTACAAGAAGATCGAAAAGATCGCCCAGCAAAAGCTGCTGGACATGATCCCGGCGGAGCTGCGCAACGATTTTCGCACCATTCTCGATGAGCATTATTACAGCGAAGATGAAAAGCAGGTGGTGAAGCAGGCTGACGCGCTGTGCGCCTACCTGAAATGCCTGGAAGAGCTGTCTGCCGGCAACAACGAATTCACCCTGGCCAAGGCGAGGCTGGATAAAACCCTGGAACAGCGCCGCAGCCCGGAGATGGACTACTTCATGGAAGTGTTCATTCCCAGCTTCAGCCTGTCGCTGGACGAAATCAGCCTCGACAGTTCGCTGTAACCCCGCCGGCGCAGCCTCGCTGCGCCGTTAAAAACCATAGAGCCACGGCACCACAATCACGCTGACCGCCATCACCAGCAGGGTGAACGGCACGCCGAGACGCACGAAATCGCCGAACTTGTAATTGCCCGGCCCCAGCACCAGCGTGTTGACCGGTGAAGAGACCGGCGTCATAAAGGCGGCGGACGCGGCGATGGCGATAATCATCGCGAACGGGTATGGTGATACCCCCATTTCGCGCGCGGCGGCGATGGCGATCGGCGCCATCAGCACCGCCGTCGCGGTGTTGGAAATAAACAGCCCGATAGTCGCGCACAAGACGAACAGGCACAGCAGCATCACGCGCGGCCCCGCGCCGCCGGCGACATCCATCAGCCCGCTGACGATCAGACTGACCCCGCCGGTCTTTTGCAGCGCCTGCGCGAACGGCATCATGCCGACGATCAAAATGATGCTCGGCCAATGGATCGATTTATAAGCGCTCTCCATGTCGATACAGCGGAATTTGCCCATCAGCAAACAGGCGATCAGCGCCGCGATCGGGTTGGGGATTTCGTCGGTCAGCATCATCGCCACCATCAACGCCAGGCAAAACAGCGCGTGCGGCGCCTGTGTGATGGCCGGCGCCACTTCGTCCACTTCGGCCGGCAAGTTGAGCACGATAAAGTCATGGGTTTTGGCCTGCAGTTGACGGATCGCCTTCCAGTCGCCGATCACCAGCAAAATGTCGCCCAGCTCCAGCGGCTCGTCCACCAGTTTGCCGCCGAGCGTCTCGCCGTGGCGGCGGATGCCCACCACGTTCAGATCGTAGCGGCTGCGGAACGCCGCTTCGCGCAGGCTTTTGCCCAGCAGCGCCGAGTCAGGGATCAGCGAGACCTCCGCCATGCCGACGTTGCGCGACTGTTCCGAGAAGTAATCGCCGCGCAGCACCATCGGCTCCAGCCGCTGTTCGCCGCAGAATTCGCGCAGATCGATCTGGCTGTCCGACATGTCGATCAAGAGGACGTCGCCCTCGCGCAGCTCGGTGCTGCCGGAGGCGCTGACCATCACCCGCCGAAAGCGTTTCCAGCGTTCGATGCCCACCACGTTGGCGCCGTAGCGCGCACGCAGATGCAGTTCATCCAGCGAACGTCCGATCAGCGGCGAAGCGCTGCGGACAGCCAGCCGCCGCGCGCGGCCGGTCAGCTTGTAGTCGCGGATCAAATCGCGGAAGGTGCGGCGCTGCCAGCCGTCGCCGACTTTGCCCGTGTCACCGCTGCCCAGCCAACGCCGGGCGATCAGCATGTAACCGACGCCCAGCGCCAGCACCGCCAGGCCAATGGGCGTCACGCTGAAGAAACCGAAACCATGGATGCCTTCACGCACCAGTTCGCTGTTGACCACCATGTTGGGCGGCGTGGCCACCAGCGTCATCATGCCGCTGATCAGCCCGGCGAAGCTGAGCGGCATCATCAGCCGCCCCGGCGCGATCTTCATTCTGGCCGTCACGCTGAGCACCACCGGGATAAAGATCGCCACCACGCCGGTCGAGCTCATAAATGCCCCCAGCCCGGCGACCGTCACCATCAGCAGCATCAACATTTTGGTTTCGCTGCTGCCGGCCACTTTGACCAGCCAGTCGCCCACCTGATAGGCCACCCCGGTGCGCACCAACCCTTCGCCGATCACGAACAGCGCGGCGATCAGAATCACGTTGGGATCGCTGAACCCGACCGTCGCCTCCTGCAGGCTGAGCGTACCGCTCAGCACGAAGGCGATGATCACCAACAGCGCCACCACGTCCATGCGCAGCTTGTTGGTGGTAAACAGCACGATGGCAATCAGCAGTAAACTCAGCACCCACAGTAATTCGCTGTTCAAAACGGCCTCATCCGGCAAATGTCCAAGGGCTTAAAAAATAGCATAAAAAAACCCCGCAAAGGCGGGGTCTAATCAATTAGGGTGAAGATAATGCCACTCAGGCCAGTAGGCGAACGATCGCGCCCTGCGCCGTTTTATCAACGGCGATCTGCGCCAGCGAATCCAGCCGCAGGTCAACCTGCTCCAGCTTCGGCGCGTCGGCCGGGGCGTTGACCGCAATCACCTGGCAGCCCGCCGCCAGCCCCGAAAGAATGCCGGCCGGCGCGTCTTCAACCACCACGCACTCGTGCGGCGCCAGCCCCAGACGTTCGGCGCCCAGCAGGTAGGCATCGGGCTGAGGCTTGCCGTGTTTAACCTGCTCGGCGGTGATGAACACCGCCGGCTGCGGCAAACCGCCGGCCTGGCGGCGAGCGCCGGCCACCGGCACCGAACCGGAGGTGACGATCGCCCAAGGGATGCCGAGCGCGTTCAGGCGCTCCAACAACGCGATGGCGCCCGGCAGCGCGCGAACGCCTTCGGTATCCTGCGCTTCCACCTGCTCCAGCAGTTGGAACTCGCGCTGAATTTCCGCTTCGCTTTCACCCGGCATAAAGTGGCGCAGAGAAGTAATGGCCTGTTTACCGTGAATGAAGTCCAGCACCGCTTGCGGATCGACGCCGCGGCGCTCGGCCCAGTGCGTCCAGGCGCGCTCTACCGCCGGCAGCGAATCCACCAGGGTGCCATCAAGATCGAACAGAAAACCCTTACACTCCACAGAAAACCTCTTTTTAATCAAGCATTGATGATTTGCGCTATCTCAACGGCGCTCAAGTGATACTGGCGCGGGCAGGCCAGCCAGATCGCCAGCATACGCTGGTATTTTTCCCACATTTTGGTCTGGGCGTTGAAACCGTGGCTGCCGGAATCGAAGTGAGTATAGCGCCCCTCGGTGTTGACCAGGAAACGCACATAGCTCAGGTAGCGCGCCTCGGTGGCGGCGTCGAAGCCGAGAAACGCCAGGCGGCGCTCGTCCAGCCCCTGTTTCTCTTTCAGATTGCCCCAGGAAACCTGCAGCGCATGGTGCATCTCCATCACGTTGATGATGGTGCGGCATACCTCTTCGCTCAGTTCACCAAAGTCACGATCCAGCTCGCGCATTTGCAAGCCGAAGCCGCGTTCGACGATGGTTTGCAACCGGCGATAACGATCGCTGTTGTCCGGATCGAGTAGCGTCATCATCTTGTACTGATTCGACAGGATCAGGCGCTGGGCATGGGTCATTTCCATCAGGATTTCCTCATTTCTGTATGATGGCGGGAGCATCGCACAGCGCAAGAACGCAGGAAATCACAACTCGACCGTTCTTTGATTTAAACCGGGGTTATTGGCGCTTTGACGAGAAAGGCCGCATCAGCGCGGCCTTTTTCATTTACAGATCGTCAAGGAAGGTTTTATCCAACTGCTTGAAGGCGCGCTTAAGCAGATCGGCCAACGTCTGATAGGTGGGCGTGCCCTCGAGCGGCGCCACCGCCTGCCCGGCTTCCGTCAGCTTGTTGCGCACCTCATGGAACCATTGCAGCAGCGTCGGCGGCAGCGGCGTAACAGAACGGCGCCCCAGCCACCACAAGCCCTGCATCGGCAGGCTGCAGGCGAACAGCGCGGTGGCGATCGCCGGGCCGAGCTGGCCGCCCAGCGCGATCTGCCAGGTCAGCGTGAAAATCGCCAACGGCGGCATGAAACGGATAGCGAAACGGGTGGCACGCGCAACGCGGTTCTCCGGAAAGACCGGTGCCAGACGTTTGTCTGACGGCCAGGTTTTCATATAATGCTGCCCGCGCTGGAAGACCTGAAACCAGCTTACGGAACCGGACGGTTTGCTCGTCATTGCGTACCTCAACGTCACGTAAAGAAACTAAAAGCGTGCTGCCAGAGCCCATACTAAAAAATTTGAAGCTTTAAATTTATTTTGTGTTTGCACCGGGCTATCGGTATCCTAAGCCGGCCTTGTGGCCGGTAGAAGATGACGTAAATTTTGTCAACTTTTAGCCCTATAAAAATCAAGATTATTTAAACCGCAGAGAAATCATCGGTTTTTCCATCATCCTGTGATTTGTGCACTTCACATGATGTTAATCATAAATGTCATCGGCACTATGCGCTACGCTTGTTGTCTGATTGACGATTAATTCACCACGTGTGTTCGATTTTCTTTTAACAACACGACTATTTAAGTAGGTACTTCCATGTCGAGTAAGCTAGTACTGGTTCTTAACTGCGGCAGTTCTTCTCTGAAATTCGCCATCATCGATGCCGTTAACGGCGACGAATTCCTCTCCGGTTTGGCCGAGTGTTTCCACCTGCCTGAAGCTCGCATCAAGTGGAAAATGGACGGCGCCAAACACGAAGCTGCCCTGGGGGCCGGCGCTGCACACAGCGAAGCGCTGAACTTCATTGTTAATACTATTCTGGCACAAAAACCAGAGCTTTCTGCGCAGCTGACCGCTATCGGCCACCGCATCGTGCACGGCGGCGAGAAGTTTACCGCTTCCGCCGTGATCAACGACGAAGTTCTGCAGGGTATCAAAGATTCCGTGCCGTTTGCACCACTGCACAACCCGGCTCACCTGATCGGCATCGCGGAAGCGCTGAAATCCTTCCCTCACTTGGCTGACAAGAACGTTGCCGTGTTCGACACCGCGTTCCACCAGACCATGCCGGAAGAATCTTACCTGTACGCCCTGCCGTACAGCCTGTACCGCGACCACGGCGTTCGCCGCTACGGCGCACACGGCACCAGCCACTTCTACGTGACTCAAGAAGCCGCGAAGATGCTGAACAAGCCGGTAGAAGAAGTGAACGTGATCACTTGCCACCTGGGCAACGGCGGCTCCGTCACCGCAGTGCGCAACGGCCAGTGCGTTGACACCTCCATGGGTCTGACCCCGCTGGAAGGCCTGGTAATGGGCACCCGCAGCGGTGACATCGATCCGGCTATCATCTTCCACCTGCACGATTCTCTGGGCATGAGCGTTGATCAGATCAACAAGATGCTGACCAAAGAATCCGGCCTGCTGGGCCTGACCGAAGTCACCAGCGACTGCCGTTACGTTGAAGACAACTACGACAGCAAAGCCGACGCCAAACGTGCCATGGACGTGTTCTGCCACCGTCTGGCCAAATACGTCGGTGCCTACAGCGCGCTGATGGAAGGCCGTCTGGACGCGGTGATCTTCACCGGCGGCATCGGCGAGAACGCCGGCATGGTGCGTGAGCTGACCCTGAACAAACTGGGCCTGCTGGGCTTCGAAATCGACCACGACCGCAACATGGCCGCTCGCTTCGGCAAATCCGGCGCCATCACCAAAGACGGCAGCCGCCTGGCGCTGGTGATCCCGACCAACGAAGAGTTGGTCATCGCGCAGGACGCATCCCGCCTGACCGCGTAATGCTCTCAAAACACCGTCAGCCCAGGCTGACGGTGTTGTTTTAGCCTCATGTTAATCGTGAAGAGGACTATTCTGTGTCACGTACTATTATGTTGATCCCCACCGGCACCAGCGTCGGCCTGACCAGCGTCAGCCTGGGTGTCATCCGCTCCATGGAGCAAAAAGGCGTTCGTCTGAGCGTGTTCAAACCTATCGCTCAACCGCGCACCGGCGACAACGCACTCGACCAGACCACCACCATCATCCGCAGCAACTCCACCATTCCGGCGGCCGAACCGCTGCGCATGGACTACGTTGAGGGCCTGCTGAGCTCCAACCAGCAAGACGTGCTGATGGAAGAGATCGTGGCGCGTTACCACGAGAACACCAAAGACGCGGAAGTGGTGCTGATCGAAGGCCTGGTGCCGACCCGCAAGCATCAGTTCGCCAACGCGCTGAACTACGAGATCGCCAAAACCCTGAACGCCGAGATCGTCTTCGTGCTGGCGCTGGGCAACGACTCCCCGGCGCAGCTGAAAGAGCGCATCGAACTGGCGCGCACCAGCTTCGGCGGCAGCAAGAACAAAAACATCACCGGCGTTATCATCAACAAGCTGAACGCGCCGGTCGACGATCAGGGCCGCACCCGTCCTGACCTGTCCGAAATCTTCGACGACTCCACCAAGGCCAGCATCGCCCACGTCGATCCTGCACAGCTGTTCGCCAACAGCCCGCTGCCGGTTCTGGGCTGCGTGCCGTGGAGTTTCGATCTGATCGCCACCCGCGCCATCGACATGGCTCGCCACCTGAAGGCCCGCGTGGTCAACGAAGGCGACATCATGACCCGCCGCGTGAAGTCCGTGACTTTCTGTGCGCGCAGCATCCCGCACATGCTGGAACACTTCCGCCCTGGCTCCCTGCTGGTGACCTCCGCAGACCGCCCTGACGTGCTGGTCTCCGCCTGCCTGGCGGCGATGAACGGCGTGGAAATCGGTGCCATCCTGCTGACCGGCGGCTACGCCATCGACGAGCCGATCAAGAAGCTGTGCGAACGCGCCTTCCAGACCGGCCTGCCGGTGTTCATGGTCGACACCAACACCTGGCAGACCTCGCTGAGCCTGCAGAGCTTCAACCTCGAAGTGCCGGCGGACGACCACCAGCGCATCGAGAAAGTGCAGAACTACGTGGCCAGCCACATCAACACCGAGTGGATCGACTCGCTGACCGCCACCTCCGAACGTTCACGCCGTCTGTCTCCACCGGCGTTCCGTTACGAGCTGACCGAGCTGGCGCGTAAAGCCGGCAAACGCATCGTGCTGCCGGAAGGCGACGAGCCGCGCACCGTGAAAGCGGCAGCCATCTGCGCCGAACGCGGCATCGCGGAATGCGTGTTGCTCGGCAACCCGGACGAGATCCAGCGCGTCGCGGCAGCGCAAGGCGTTGAGCTGGGCAAAGGCATCGAAATCGTCGATCCGGTCGCCGTACGTGAAAACTACGTGCCGCGTCTGGTTGAGCTGCGCAAGAGCAAAGGCATGACCGAAGTGGTCGCGCGCGAGCAGCTGGAAGACAACGTGGTGCTCGGCACCCTGATGCTGGAACAAGGCGAAGTCGACGGTCTGGTCTCCGGCGCGGTTCACACCACCGCCAACACCATCCGTCCGCCGTTGCAGCTGATCAAAACCGCGCCGGGCAGCTCGCTGGTGTCCTCCGTGTTCTTCATGCTGCTGCCTGACCAGGTACTGGTCTACGGCGACTGCGCGATCAACCCGGATCCGACCGCCGAGCAGCTGTCTGAGATCGCCATCCAGTCTGCGGATTCCGCCGCGGCCTTCGGCATCGAGCCGCGCGTAGCGATGATCTCCTACTCCACCGGCAACTCCGGTGCGGGCAGCGACGTCGAGAAAGTGCGCGAAGCGACCCGTCTGGCGCAGGAAAAACGCCCGGACCTGATCATCGACGGCCCGCTGCAGTACGACGCCGCCATCATGGCCGACGTTGCCAAGTCCAAGGCGCCGAACTCACCGGTAGCCGGCCAGGCGACCGTGTTCATCTTCCCGGATCTGAACACCGGCAACACCACCTACAAAGCGGTACAGCGTTCCGCTGACCTGGTCTCCATCGGGCCGATGCTGCAAGGCATGCGCAAGCCGGTGAACGACCTGTCGCGCGGCGCACTGGTTGACGATATCGTCTACACCGTCGCGCTGACGGCGATCCAGTCTTCCCAGGCTGACGCTGCCGCCGCCAAGGCGTAATAAACCGTTAAAAAAAGCCAGTCAGGTAATCCTGACTGGCTTTTTTATGCCTGATATTCTTGGTGATGATGCTGTTTTAGACAATACCCGCCAAATCCGCAGCACCCACCATCATCGCCAGGCGCTGACGCCCCGTGCAGAAAAATCAATGGTAGGCATGATGGGGATTTGGCTGTTCGTGGCATAGAAAAATGCCGAATTCGTAAAGGAATACACCTTCCCGGAAAAATTGATGGTGACGCGGTTGCCCTCGCCGCGGATAGTTGCATCAGCCCGATCCGCCGTCAAAATTGGCGCGCTTTGACTCAGCACGTTGATAGGGTCGCCATCCAGGCTTCCGTTCAAATAGTAACGATACACATCCGTGTCGGTGGCCCCCGCATTCTGGTACTCGGTGACATAGAGCCAAATCTCGTCGGTCAACTGCTTTTTGCTGTAGAGCTTATCGTCATAAGTATCGCGGGTGGCATACCAATACCCCGCAAAGCCAACGACAATAACCAACAAAACCGTCGTCAATAGCCGATGAGCCCATTTAGTAACCATGCCGAGTTGCATAATCAATTCCTTGTTTGATCCAATATTGATCCCGAGGGTCATCACCATACGGCGGGCGTTGATACCAATGACTCCATTCTAACCGCGATGTTCCTGCACGTGACTGAGCAAATCCAGCGCCCATCAACAAAATATCTGCGGGAATTCCAGCCGCGGTACCGGTTGCACCATAATTGAAATTACCAAAGTTAGCCAAGGCGCGATTTTGCTGTTTGTAATCCCAGGGGCCCCGATTTTTTACCTGATGGTAGAACCAATAGTAAGTACCAGGCAACGCCATGTTGCGCGGTTGCCCCTGCCTGCGCGCCTCGCGCAAGTTTCTGGCAAGAACAGTAAAACCGCCTGGCGGCAGTAATGGAACCACGGCCATAATCTCCTCCTTGAGGGCCGAATGTAATTTATGGTGCAGAAACCCAACGGCACTCTCTCAAGCGTTATGCCTATCACTTCGCTTCACACACATTGCCGTTCTTGTCATTTCATTCATCCCTCTTTGGCTTTATTACTCCGCGCTGGTAATAACCTGCGAAATCTGGCCGTCACTGATTTTCAGCGAGAAACTGCGCTGCCAGAAACGTTTGGAATCCGCATCCTGAGGATCCACGGTACTGATTGCTACGGTGTATGGCATATTGCTCTCAAATGCTTTGAACGAGTATGGGATACACTGGCCGGGCGTGATCGTCTCAGCGGGTTTTGGCGGTAGAATGGCCCTGCGCCAGAGTTCATGCGTTTGGCTACCCAACCGTTGTTCAATAGCGATACTGACCAGACTGACCCTGCCACTCTGTGTTTGGTAGGTCTGCGGCAAAGAGAAACAGAGATCATTTCCCCGTAGCGTAATATCCGCAGTGTAAAAACGTTGCTTTTCAAGCATACAACCACTGAGCAACATCATCATGATGAGGGTATAGAGAGAGCGGGATAGCGTGATCTCGCCTAGCGTCAGCCTTCTGAATGAGCCTCTTGCTGTTATCACTATTCACTCCATGAATATAACTCATTGTATTTATTGATCTATTTTTATTATCTCTTTTTACCCAAGCATTGGCCACCTATATTCACCGAAAACAAAAAGCCCCCTAAGGGGCTTATCAGTTAATAATACGTGAGTCATGACTCAAATTCCGGGTCGGAAGGTATATGCTTTCTCCAGAGCACTGAGCCTCATTCGTTACAGCAGTTGTTATTGACTCAAAAACTACTTTTGCAGCAACTGCCCGGCAGCCTCCAGAATGTGCTCGGCGGTCAGGCCGTACTCCTGCTGTAAAAACGCCTGGGTGCCCACCTGGCCGTAACGCTCCTTCACCCCCACGCGCCGCATCGGCGTCGGGCATTCCTCCGCCAATACCTCCGCCACCGCCGACCCCAGCCCGTTATGAATGCTGTGGTTTTCACAGGTGACGATGCGTCCGGTCTTGGCCGCGTAGGTTTTGATCAGTTCACGGTCAATAGGCTTGAGGGTGAACATATCGATCACCGCCGCGCTGACGCCCTGCCGCGCCAGCATCTCCGCCGCCTTCAGCGCCTCCGCCACCATGATGCCGTTGGCGATCAACGTGATATCGTCGCCGTCGCGCAGCAGGTTGCCCTTGCCGATGGTAAAGCGCGAGCCGTCCTGGTAGATGCGCGTCGCCTGCTTGCGGATGGTGCGCACCCAGTAGAAGCCGCGCAGATCCATCAGCTGGCGCAGAATGTCGGCGAACATGGTGGCGTCAGTCACTTCCAGCACCACCGAGTGCGCCAGCCCGCGCACGATGCCCATATCCTCGAACGACATGTGGGTGCCGCCGTTGTGGCAGGCGCTCACCCCGGCGTCGGAAGCGATCACCTTGACGTTGTTGCGCTGATAATCCAGCGACATGAACAGCTGATCGAAACAGCGGCGGCTGGCGAAGGCGGTAAAGGTGTGCACGAACGGCACCCGGCCGGTCAGCGACAGCCCGGCGGCGACGCCGATCACGTTAGCCTCCATGATGCCGCAGTTAATCACGTGCTGCGGGTGATCCTTATGCACGCCGTCCATCGCCATGGAGCTCATCAGATCCGCCTCCAGCGCGATGATCGGCGCGCCCGCTTCAATCTGCCGCCGCACCGCGCCGGCATAGACTTTGCGCATTTCGACGGCGTCGTTTTCCAACTGCGTCACTACGTTAAACATGGGCGGCCTCCAGTTCGGCGATGGCTTTTTCAATCTCCTGCTGCACGTCCGGCGTCAGGCGCAGGTGGTGTGAGTTCGACAGGTTTTCCAAATAGGTCACCCCCTGTCCCTTGATGCTGTCGAGCACGATCGCCAGCGGCCGCTGTTCTCCGCCGCGCGCCGGCCTCACCGCCGCCAGCAGCGCCGCAATGTCGTCGCCCTTGATGGTCTGCACCTCAAAGCCGAAAGCGCGGAACTTGGCGGCCAGATCGAACGGTTGGATCACCTCGTCCAGCGCGCCGTCCAGCTGCTGTTTGTTGTAATCGATAAACAGCGTCAGGTTGTTCAGATTGTGGTGGGCGATAAACTGGAACGCCTCCCAGCACTGCCCTTCGTTCAGTTCACCGTCGCCGAGGATGCTGAACACCCGATTGCGGCGTCCCGCCAGCCGATGGGACAGCGCCATGCCGGCGGCGATCGACACGCCCTGCCCCAGCGAGCCGGTAGTGGCGTCCACGCCGCGCGTGCGCAGCCGGTCCGGATGGCTCGGCAGGCGCGTGCCGTTCTGATTGAGGGTTTGCAACTCCGCCAGCGGGAAGTAGCCCTTGATCGCCAGCGTGCTGTACAGCGCCGGGCCGGCGTGCCCCTTCGACAGCACGAAGTCATCGCGCTCCGGCCAGTCCGGATCCGCCGGATCGATGCGCATCACGCCGCCGTACAATACCGCCAGCGTCTCGACCACCGACATGCAGCCGCCGTAGTGGCCGAACCCCAGCCCGGTCAACGCCTTCAATGTTTCCAGGCGGATGGCGCGCGCCAGGGCGCGCAGCTCTTCAATTTCCGTTTCGCTCGTTGTGTCGTTCATCACTCTGCCCTCATTATTTCTCGACGCGGTCAGCGGCCGGCGCGCCTTTGCGTTTTCCCAGGAAGTTATGCGCCACCAGCAGCGCAAACACGGCGACAATCGCCAGCATGATCATCTCTTTCGACATAAAGCGCGCCATGTTGCCCAGCAGGATGCCGATCGCGCCGAAGTCGGCGTCGGAGAAGGTGGTGTTGGCAAAGCCCAGCGCCCCCAGCACCGGCAGCAGCAGCACCGGCAGGAAGGTGATCAGCAGACCGTTGGCGAAAGCGCCCAGCATCGCGCCGCGCCGCCCGCCGGTGGCGTTGCCGAACACCCCGGCGGTAGCGCCGGTGAAGAAATGCGGCACTACGCCGGGCAGGATCAGCACCATCTTCAGTTGCCCCAGCAGGAACAGCCCGGCCAACCCGCCGAGGAAGCTGAACAGGAAGCCGATCAGCACCGCGTTGGGGGCATAGGGGTAAACCACCGGGCAATCCAGCGCCGGCCGCGCGTTAGGCACCAGTTTTTCCGAGAAGCCGGTGAACGCCGGCACGATCTCCGCCAGAATCAAGCGCACGCCCTGCAGGATAATGAATACCCCGGCGGCGAAGGTGATGGCCTGGATAATCGAATACACCAGGTAGTTCTGGCCGCCGCTGAGCTCGCTTTCCACATAGGCCCGCCCGGCGCAGATCGCCAGGATCAGGTAGATGACGATCATGGTCATCGAGATCGAAATGGAGCTGTCGCGCAGAAAACTGAGGTTTTTCGGCAGGTTCATCTCTTCGGTCGAGCGCGAGTTTTTCCCCACTTTCGAGCCGATCCAACCGGACAGCACATAGCCCAGGGTGCCGAAGTGGCCGAAGGCGATATCGTCGTTGCCGGTGATGCGGCGCATATAGCGCTGGGCGATCGCCGGGAAGAACGCCATCACCAACCCCAGGGTCAGCGCGCCGGTGAACACCAACTGTACGCCCTCGAAGCCCGCCACCGTCAGGATGATGCCGATCATGCAGGCCATGTAGAAGGTGTGGTGGCCGGTGAGGAAGATGTATTTCAATCGGGTAAAACGCGCCACCACGATATTCGCCACCATGCCGAACGCCATGATCAGCGCGGTGGAAGCGCCGTATTTCTCCAGCGCGATGGAGACGATGGCTTCGTTATTCGGAATGATGCCCTGAATATTAAACGCGTGTTCGAACATGCCGCCCAGCGGATTGAGCGATCCGACCAATACCGTGGCGCCGCCGCCCAAAACGATAAAGCCGAGAATGGTTTTTACCGTGCCTTTCACCACGTCGGAAAACGATTTCTTTTGCGCCAGCAAACCGATCAGCGCAATAAGCCCGACCAGTACCGAAGGCACCTTTAATATATCCACCACAAACTTAAGCGTTTCCTGGATAAACATATCCACCTCGCCAATCGTTTTATTCAGATGATTGAGTGGGCTTCGAAGTAAGCGCGCAGCTTGGCTTCCAGCTCATTAATGTCGATGATGTTGCTGATCACCACCAACTGCTCGGCCGGTACGCTGGCGCTGTCGGCGATGTCTTTCGCCATCACGAACACGTCGGCGGCGCCGGGAGTGGCGGACGACAGATCGGAGTGTTCGACCTCGGCCTCCACCCCCATCTTTTTCAGCACCTTTTTAATGTTCATTTCCACCATAAAGCTGCTGCCGAGACCTGAACCGCAAATCGCCATGATTTTCATGATATCCACCTGTTGAATTTAGCGTGTAGGGTAGCGCCGCCGGGAATATTCCCGACGTTATGGGCATTAATAATGTTCCTGGTGATTAAACGTTAATAGCGGGCGATAATATCCTCAATTTGCCGTTTGTCTGTGGCGTGAAATAACGCCTCCATCGCCGTGTTATCGGAAAATAATTCCGCCAACTGCGAAATCATTTCAATGTGACTGTTGCCGTCGGGTGCGGAAAGCATCACCACCACCTGAACCGGATCGTTATCCGCAGAATGAAAATTCACGCCCTGGTGGATCTTCAACAGCGACAGCCCCAGCGCGTTGGCGCCCTGCTCCGGCCGCGCGTGCGGCATCGCGATGCCCGGCGCCAGGACGAAGTAGGGGCCAAGCTGCTCCTGCTGATGAAAGATGGCCGTCAGGTAATTCGGCGTAATCACGCCGCGTTGCAGCAGCGGTTGCGCGCTCAGCGTTACCGCCTGGCGCCAGTCCTCCACCCATTCGCACAGCTGTATATGATCGGCGGTCAGCCATTCTTTCAGCACGTTACCCTCCCAAGCGTTGATGGTTTCGGCCGGTGATTAATTCACCGACGACGGTAAAACTTTAATCAACCCCTCTCGGCTGCACAGTGATTGGCATCACAAAGATAGCGCTACCAAAGCGCTATCATGCAGAACTGTGATAGCGCTATCAAAACGCCATGCCGCGGCGCGGCGTTAACCACAATTTTTTCTCGCTCTTCCGGGTTACGGGGTAGAATGTGCCGCATACTGGGATCGTCGAAGCCGCGCCGTCGGCTTCCCACCATCACAATCTTTATGCGCCGCGCGCGCATTTCAGTCGGGATTAGGCATGTCGATCGGTAAAAAACGCCGCAGCACAGGCAGAGTGACGTTGGCTGACGTAGCGCAGCTGGCGGGCGTCGGCACCATGACGGTGTCGCGCGCGCTGCGCACGCCGGAACAGGTTTCGGACAAACTGCGCGAGAAGATAGACGCGGCGGTAAACGAGCTGGGCTATCTGCCCAACCTGGCCGCCAGCTCGCTGGCCTCGGCCTCGTCCTACACCATCGCCATGGTGGTGCCCAGCCTGTCCGAATCCGGCTGCGCCGAAATGTTCGCCGGCCTGCAGAAAGTGCTGCAGCCCGCCGGCTATCACATCATGCTGGCGGAGTCGCAGCACCACCTGGAACGCGAGGAGAAACTGCTGGAGACGCTGCTCTCTTACAACCTGGCGGCGGCGGTGCTGCTCAGCGTCGAGCATTCGCAAAATGCCCGCAACGCGTTGATCGCCGCCAACATTCCGGTGGTGGAGATCGGCGCCGTACGCGCCGATCCGATCGACATGAGCATCGGCATCGATTACGTGGCGGCCATGTATCAGCTGACGCAAACGGTGATCGCCAGCGGTTACCAGAATATCGGGCTGCTGTGCGCCAATCAGGAGCAGTGGATTTTCCAGCAGCACCTGCAGGGCTGGCACAAGGCGCTGCTGCGCAACCATATGTCGCCGCATCGGGTCATCAACGCCGCGCAGCCCGCCAGCTTCAGCACCGGCGCGCAGCAGCTGCCGGAATTTTTGCTGGCCTGGCCGGAGCTGGACGCGCTGGTGTGCGCGTCGGACGAACTGGCGGGCGGCGTGCTGTATGAATGCCAGCGGCGGCGCATCAAGGTGCCGGATAATCTGGCGGTGGTGGGCTTCGGCAACAGCGAGTTCAGCCGGGTGTGCCAGCCGCCGCTGACCACCATGACCATTCCGCATCGCGACATCGGCATTCAGGCCGGCCAGGCGCTGTTGGCGCGGCTGAACGAGCATCCCTCGCAGCCGCCAGGCTCCCTGCCCGCCACGCTGTGCCGCCGCGACAGCTGCTGAATCCGCCCGTAAAAAAAGCCGGTCGATGACCGGCTTTTCCATGCGCAGGCGGCTCAGTGATTGTCGAGCGGCTTGCCGTAATCCTGTTCATTGTTGCGCGTCAGCCACAGCGACAGCGCCTTCAGCGAATCCGGGGTAAACTCGTCGCAGCGGGCGGTGATCTCTTCCGGCGTCAGCCAGCACACCTCGGCCACTTCTTCTTCCTGCAGCGCGAACGGCCCGTGCGATACGCAGCTGAACAGCGCCCCCCACACCCGGCACTGCTCTTCCTCGAAGTAGAACAGACCGTGCTCGGCGAAAGGCACGCCGGCGATGCCCAGCTCCTCTTCCGCCTCGCGGCGCGCCGAATCCAGCACGTTTTCACCGCTTTGCACTACGCCGCCCGCCGTCGCGTCCAGCCAGCCCGGGTAGAAGTCCTTGATCTCGGTGCGACGCTGCACCAGAATTTTTCCCATCCCATCATGCACCACAATATAGGTAGCACGATGACGCAGCCGCTCCGCCCGCATCTGTTGACGACTGGATTGAGCAATCACCTCGTTTTGCTCGTCGACGATATCAACCCACTCGGTATCTGCAGCCTGACCCTGTTCCGCCATCCTCTAAAACCTTCTATTTTGGCGCGATGCAATCCCGCGCGCTGGTTAATCAATGAGTGTTTTTCAAAGATTTTTATTGTGTGTGTATAAATTAGTGCGTTTAGCGTGTTAACGCCACCTCCGCGACGACCTTGCCGTCGTCGAGCGTCAGCACGCGCAAAGTGCCGCTTTCCAACATGCCGTAGCTGGCGGGAAAGCCCCCTTTCGGGATGCTGACCGAGCCCGGATTGAAGCAATAGATCTCACCCTGCCGCTCCGCCTGCGGCAGATGCGTATGGCCATAGGCCAAGACGTCACCGCAGGATAACGGCGGCAGTGCCGAGGGATGATAAAGGTGACCGTGGGTCAAAAACAATCGTCTTTTTTGCAGTAAAACCTGTTGCCAGGGCGCCTCGATGGGAAACGTCAGCAGCATCTGATCGACCTCGCTGTCGCAATTGCCGCGAACGGCGATGATCTTGTCGCTATAGCGATTCAATCGTTCGGCAACCTGAGCGGGCTGATACCCGGCGGGCAGCGCGTTGCGCGGGCCGTGATTCAGCAAATCACCCAGAAGAATCAACCAGTCGGCGCCGTGTTGTGCGAACAATTCCAGCACGCGTTCGGTAGCCGGCAGCGAACCGTGGATATCCGAGGCGAACATCAGCTTCATAACCTTGTCCTATAGAGGGAAATAAGCGCCATTTTACCGCGCCGGCGCCGTGCGGCAAACCGCCGCCCGCCCCGGTGGAGAATTGTGATCCAACTGCGCAGATAGCATCGGACGAATCCCACATAGCCTGCTATCCTTAGCTGCTATTGTTGGATCTCTGATATACCTTTGTGCGCGGCGAAGACCGCAGCAACGTGTAATGAATTACAGATCACCTTACCGCAGGAGGCAACATGATTGACCTGTATTACGCGCCTACTCCCAATGGTCACAAGATCACCTTGTTTTTGGAAGAGGTCGGCTTACCCTACCGTATCCATCGCGTAAACATCAGCGCCGGCGAGCAGTTCAAGCCGGACTTTCTGAGCATTTCTCCCAACAACAAAATCCCGGCGATCGTCGATCAGCAACCGGTGGACGGCGGCGCGCCGATCAGCCTGTTCGAATCCGGGGAAATCCTGCTGTATCTGGCGGAGAAGACCGGCAAGCTGCTGAGCAAGGGCCTGCGCGAACGCGCCGCTACCCTGCAGTGGCTGTTCTGGCAGGTGGCCGGATTCGGGCCGATGCTCGGGCAGAATCACCACTTTAACCACTACGCGCCGCAGCCGGTGCCTTACGCCATCGAGCGTTACCATCTGGAGACCAAGCGGCTGTACGGCGTGCTGGAAGCTGAACTGCAAAAACACCCGTACCTGGGCGGCGATAACTACAGCATCGCCGATATCGCCACCTACCCGTGGGTCGTGTCGCATCCGCGCCAGCGCATCGATCTGGCGGATTACCCGGCGGTGCGCAACTGGTTCGAGCGCATCAGCAATCGCCCGGCGACCGAGCGCGCCTACAAACTGGCCGAACAAGCCTAAGTGCCCCCCGACTCCCCGTCGGCCGGGGAGTCACATTGTCCCTGCGTTATCATTTCCCTACTTTCCGTGTATTCTGAACGCTAATAATCAGACCTATGGAGAATCTCTGATGTCTTTCAGTCAACCCGACGCCGTTATTCGCATTAAAAATCTGCGGCTGCGCACGTTCATCGGTATCAAGGAAGAGGAAATCAACAACCGACAGGACGTCCTGATCAACGTGGTGATCCACTACCCGGCGGACAAGGCGCGCAACAGCGAAGATATCGCCGATGCGCTCAACTACCGCACCATCACCAAAGCGATCATCCGCCATGTGGAAGATAACCGTTTCGCGTTGCTGGAAAAATTAACGCAGGATGTGCTCGATATCGTAAAAGAACACGCCTGGGTGACCTATGCTGAAGTGGAGATAGATAAACTTCTGGCCCTGCGCTACGCCGACTCGGTTTCCATGACCATGAGCTACCGCCGGGACTAATTCAGGGAGGTCGACCATGCGGATCCTGATCACCGGCGCAACGGGATTGATAGGCAGCAGCCTGACGGCAAGACTGCTGGCGCTTTCTCACCACATTACGGTGCTGACCCGAGACGAACGGCGAGCCCGAGCCCGGCTGGGCGACCGGCCGAGCTATTGGCGAACGCTGGACGACCGGCAATCGCTGGATGAATTCGACGCGGTGATCAACCTGGCCGGCGAACCTATCGCCGACAAGCGCTGGAGCGCGCAGCAGAAAGAGCGGCTGTGCCGCAGCCGCTGGGATCTGACCGAACGCTTGGCGAAGCTGATCAAGGCCGGCAGCACGCCCCCCGGCGTGCTGATTTCCGGTTCTGCCGTCGGCTACTACGGCGATCAGGGGCAGGCGGTGGTGACCGAAGAGGAGCCGCCGCACGACGAATTCACCCACCAGCTGTGTCAACGCTGGGAAGCGCTGGCGCTGCAGGCGCAAAGCGACGCCACCCGCGTCTGCCTGCTGCGCACCGGCGTGGTGCTGGCGCCACAGGGCGGCGCGCTGGCCAAAATGCTGCCGCCGTTCCGCTTCGGGCTCGGCGGCCCGATCGGCGACGGTCGCCAATACCTGCCGTGGATCCACCTCGAAGACATGGTCAACGGCATTATTTATCTGCTGGATCACGCCACCCTGAGCGGCCCGTTCAACATGGTCGCTCCCTACCCGGTGCACAACGAGCAATTCGCCGCCCAATTGGCCAACGTGCTCGATCGCCCGGCGTTTCTGCGGGTGCCGGCGTTCGTCATGCGGCTGTTGATGGGGGAAGCGGCGGTGCTGGTGCTCGGCGGCCAGCGGGCGGTGCCGAAGCGCCTGGAAGAGGCCGGTTTCCACTTCCGTTATCTGGAGCTGGAACAGGCATTGGATGACGTTGTCAATCAGCGGGCCGAAGCCCGCTGATCTGAGGTTACTTCAACGCGCCGGACAGGAACTGCTGCAGGCGCGGGCTTTTGGGATTGCCGAACAGCTCGGCCGGCGGGCCCTGCTCTTCGATCAACCCTTTGTGCAGGAAGATCACGTGGTTCGAAACGTGGCGCGCAAATTCCATTTCGTGCGTCACCACCACCATGGTTTTTCCCTCCTCCGCCAGCTTCTGCATGATGCGCAGCACCTCGCCCACCAACTCGGGATCCAGCGCCGACGTCGGTTCGTCAAACAGCAGCACTTCCGGCTCCATCGCCAATGCGCGGGCAATGGAGACGCGCTGCTGCTGGCCGCCCGACAGGTGCACCGGGTACTTGCCGCGCGCCCGCTCGTCGATGCCCACTTTATCCAGGTAGCGCACCGCGCGCTCGTGCGCGTCGGCCTTGCTCAGCCCCAGCACCTGCACCGGCGCCTCCATCACGTTCTCCAGCACCGTCATATGGCTCCACAGGTTAAAATGCTGGAACACCATGGTCAGGCGGGTGCGCAGCAGCTGCAGCTGCTTCTTGTCGAATACCTTCAGCTGGCCGTCCTTGTCGCGCACCATGCGAATATCTTCGTTGTTCAGGCTGATCGAGCCTTCGCTCGGCTTCTCGAGGAAGTTGATGCAGCGCAGAAAGGTGCTTTTGCCGGAGCCGGAGGAGCCGATGATGCTGATCACATCCCCGGCGTTGGCCGCCAGCGAGACGCCCTTCAGCACCTCGTGATCGCCATAGCGTTTGTGCAGTTCCGTGACGGCTAATTTATTCTCAGACATGGTTTTTCTTCCCGTCATTTATCAGTGACTAACGTGTGCCATCCAGCGTTTTTCAGCTTTGCGGAACAGGCTGATTAACACGTAGGAGATGATCAGGTACAACACCGCCGCAATGCCGAAAGCGTAAAACGGCTGATAGGTCGCGGCATTGATGTCGCGCGCAATCTTCAGCAGGTCCGGCACGGTGGCGGTAAACGCCAGCGCGGTGGAGTGCAGCATCAGGATCACTTCGTTGCTGTAGGCCGGCAGCGCGGTGCGCAGCGCCGAAGGCAAAATGATGCAGCGATACATCTTGAAGCGCGAGAAACCGTAAGCGTTGGCGGCCTCGATTTCACCGTGCGGCACCGAGCGGATCGCCCCGGCGAAGATCTCGGTGGTATATGCGCAGGTGTTGAGCGTCAGCGCCAGGATGGTGCAGTTGAGCCCGCTGCGGAAAAACGCGTTGAGAAACTCGCTGCCGCGCACGATTTCCAGGCTGTACATGCCGGAGTAGAACACCAGCAACTGCACGTACAGCGGCGTGCCGCGAAACACGTAGGTGTAGAGCCACACCGGGAAACGCACCCAGCGAAGGGAAGAGACGCGCGCCACCGCCATCGGGATCGCCAGCAGCCCGCCCATCACCACGGAGGCGATCAGCAGCCACAGCGTGACCGCCACGCCGGTGAAACGGTAGCCGTCGCTCCACAGCAGCGACTGCCAATACTGTTGCAAAATCTCGATCATAGCTCGGCCCTCTTGACGCCCAGTGAGTAACGCCGTTCAAGCCACAACAGCACGCCGTTGGAAACGGTAGTGAAAATCAGGTAAACCACGCCGGCTACGATGGCGAAGAAGAACGGCTGATAGGTGCCTTTCCCCGCCAACTGCGTGGCTTTCACCACGTCGTTCAGGCCAAGGATAGACACCAGCGCCGTTGCCTTCAGGATCACCTGCCAGTTGTTGCCGATGCCCGGCAAGGCGAAGCGCATCATCGCCGGGAACAAAATGCGCCGAAAGATCTGCGCGCCGCTGAAGCCGTAGGCCGTCGCCGCCTCAATCTGCCCTTTCGGCACCGCCAAGTAGGCACCGCGGAAGGTTTCGGTAAAGTACGCGCCGTAAATAAAGCCGAGGGTAATGATGCCGGCGCCGAGCGGGTCGATATCGATCTGCGAGAAACCGAGCAGCGTGGTGATGTTGTTCAAGGCGATTTGCAGGCCATAAAAAATCAGCAGCATCAGCACCAGATCGGGCACGCCGCGGATCAGCGTGGTGTAAGCGCCGAACAGGCCGGAAATAAGGGGGTTGTGGGAGAGTTTGCCGCCGGCGCCGATCAACCCGATCACCACCGCCAACAATACGGAACTGAGGGCCAACTCCAGCGTCACCAGAGCCCCCTCGAAAATCAGTTGGGAATAGCCTTGCAGCATCTACTTCACCCTGTCGTCTAGGATCCGAACCATCGGAGCCGGCGCACCGGCCCCGCAGTCACAGCATGGAACGGTTAGCGGATTAGCCGCCGTAGACGTCGAAGTCGAAGTACTTTTTCGCGTATTTATCGTAGGTGCCGTCTTTGCGCATCTCGGCGAAGGCTTTGTCCAGCGCCGCTTTCAGCTCGGTATCGGTTTTGCGCAGCCCCATGCCGGTGCCGACGCCGAAGAATTTGTCATCCTTCACCGATTCGCCGGCGAACGCATAGTCTTTGCCCGGCGGCTGTTTCAGGAAGCCATCGCTGCCCGCCACTTCATCCTGGAAGGCGGCGTCGATACGCCCGGAGGCCAGATCGGCGTAGACCAGATCCTGGTTCTGATAAGGCACTACGGTGACGCCCTTCGGCTGCCACATGGCGTTGGCGTAGGCTTCCTGGGTCGTGCCCTGCAGCACGCCCACGCTCTTGCCTTTCAACGCATCCACGGTAGGCAACAGCTTAGACCCCTTCGGCGCGATCAGGCGGGCGTTGGCGGCATACAGCTTGTCGGTAAAGGCGATTTCCTGCTGGCGTTTTTCGGTGATGGACAGCGAAGAGATGATAGCGTCGATCTTTTTCGCCTTGAGGGATGGGATCAGCGCGTCAAAGTCGCTCTCCACGAAGGTGCATTGGGTATTTATGCGTTTGCACAGCTCTTTGGCCAAATCGATATCGAAGCCGACCAGCTCGCCTTTGGCGTTTTTGGATTCAAACGGCGCATAAGTCGGATCGGTGCCAATCTTCAATGTCGATGGGATAGCGGCGAATGCGCTGTTTGCGGCCGCCAAAGCCAAGACTAAAGGAAGAACCTTAACCAGCTTTTTCATAAATTACCCTCAAATTGATTTTTTTGATGCCACTACGGGCATTACTTTTCCCCACCAAATCAATTTGCAGTAATCGTGCCACATTAGGTGCTACGGGCGGAGGGAACGGCTCCGGCCTTCACAATACTGTTTCCTGGGACGATAACCGCAAAATTAAATCGGCCGCTCGGGGCCGCGCCACTGGCAGCCGCGACAGGACGGCGCCATGAAACAGTGAACGTGATGAAGTGGGATCATTATGGTGCATGCGCCGCCCTAATTCAGTGCGGTGTTGCACAAATGTACCAATTTGGGGATGAAAATGTTAATCAGCACCCTGCCAACGGGTGAACAGATCGGCCGGCAATTCGATATCAAACTGATCGATCACCCGATTGACGGTCTGATCGATGATGTCTTCCACGCTTTTCGGCTGGTGATAAAACGCCGGCACCGGGGGCATGATCACCGCGCCCATTTCCACCGCCTGCGTCATCAACCGCAGGTGCCCAAGGTGCAACGGCGTTTCACGCACGCACAATACCAGGCGGCGGCGTTCTTTCAGCACCACGTCGGCGGCGCGGGTCAGCAGTCCGTCGCTGTAGCTGTTGACGATGCCGGACAGCGTTTTGACTGAACAAGGCAAAATCGCCATGCCCAGTGTTTTGAAGGAACCGGAAGAGATGGCGGCGGCGATATCGCGCGCATCGTGAACCACATCGGCCAGCGCCTGCACTTCACGCAGACTGTACGGCGTTTCCAGCGCCAGCGTCTGCCTTGCAGCGTTGCTCATCACCAGATGGGTTTCCACCTCTGCGACGTCGCGCAAGACCTGCAACAGGCGCACGCCGTAGATCGCGCCGCTGGCGCCGGAAATACCGATGATGAGTCGTTTCATGAAGAATGGCCTCTGCCGTAAAAAGTAAAAAATAAGATCAGGCAGACTTTGCCGCAATGGCGAGGGATAAGCAAGTTCACAGGAGCAAGGCGCACCGCCGCAGACGCGGCGATGCCCCCTGATGGATCAACACAGGCGGTTAGCCTTCGTTATGCAGTTCCAGATTTTCCGCTTCGGTTTGTCCCCGCAGCGCCTTGGCGTCGTCGTTGCGCAGCGACTCCAGGTATTCCAGATAGCTTTGATCGACGTCTTTGGTCACGTAGATGCCGTTGAATACCGAGCATTCGAACTGGGTGATGTCCGGGTTTTCTTCACGCACCGCTTCGATCAGATCGTCGAGGTCCTGGAAGATCAGCCCATCGGCGCCGATGATTTGGCGGATTTCATCCACTTCGCGCCCGTGGGCGATCAGTTCGTTGGCGCTCGGCATGTCAATGCCGTAGACGTTAGGGAAACGCACTTCCGGCGCGGCGGAAGCCAGGTACACGCGCTTGGCGCCCGCTTCGCGCGCCATCTCGACGATCTGCTCTGAGGTCGTGCCGCGCACGATGGAATCATCCACCAGCAGCACGTTCTTGTCGCGGAACTCGGCGCGGTTGGCGTTCAGCTTGCGGCGCACCGACTGACGACGCGCCTGCTGGCCCGGCATGATGAAGGTGCGGCCGACGTAGCGGTTCTTCACAAAGCCCTGGCGGTAGGGTTTGTCGAGAATGCGCGCGATCTCCAATGCGATGTCGCAGGAGGTTTCCGGAATCGGGATCACCACGTCGATGTCCAGATCTTCCCATTCGCGGGCAATCTTCTCGCCCAGCTTCTGGCCCATGCGTACGCGGGCGCTGTAGACCGAGATCTTGTCCATAAAGGAGTCCGGGCGCGCGAAATAAACGTATTCGAACAGGCACGGATTGGTTTTCGGATTCTCTGCGCACTGGCGGGTGAACAGCTGGCCTTTGGTGGTGATGTACACCGCTTCGCCCGGCGCCACGTCGCGCAGGAATTCAAAGCCCAGGGTATCCAGCGCCACGCTCTCGGAAGCCACCATATACTCGCTGCGGCCATCTTCCAGCGTGCGTTTGCCGATCACCAGCGGACGAATGCCGTACGGGTCGCGGAACGCCAGCAGGCCGTGGCCGATAATCATCGCCACGCAGGCGTAAGCGCCGCGCAGTTGCTGATGCATGGCGGCGACCGCGGTAAAGATGTTGTCGGCCTCCAGCGGATAATGCGGGAAGCGATCCAGCTCGCTGGCCAGCACGTTCAGCAGGATTTCCGAGTCGGAGGTGGTGTTGACATGGCGGCGGCCGCTTTCGAACAGCTTTTGGCGCAGCTCATGGGCGTTGGTCAGGTTGCCGTTGTGGGCCAGCGTAATGCCGAACGGCGAGTTGACGTAGAAAGGCTGGGCCTCAGAGGCGCTCGAGCTGCCGGCCGTCGGGTAACGCACATGGCCAATGCCCATGTTGCCCTGCAAGCGTTGCATATGGCGCGCCTCAAACACATCCTTCACCAGGCCGTTGGCTTTGCGCAAACGGAACCCGTTGTGGGCGTCAATGGTGACGATGCCTGCGGCATCCTGGCCACGGTGCTGAAGCACCGTCAGCGCATCATAAATCGACTGGTTTACCGGCATAAAACCGGCGATACCGACAATACCGCACATGTTGTCTTTTCCTCATCAGCGCTACCGCCCCGGCAATTGGGTCGGCAAGAAACTCGACGTGCTCTGCAGGTAGTCAAAGAACCACCTGATGACGTAACTGAACTGGGGAATCAGCTGCGACTGTTTCCAGTCGGCACTTTGTGAAAAGCCGGTAAAGGTATCCAGGAAGAACAGGATCGCCGCAACGATCAACACGCCGCGCAATGCGCCGAAGCAGATGCCCAGCACCCTGTCGGTGCCCGACAGCCCGGTTTTCTCTACCAGTGAGCTAATCACATAGTTAACAATAGCCCCTACGATCAGGGTCGCGATGAACAAAATCGCGATCGCGATGCCGTTTCGCACCAGTTCATCTTCAAAACGAGTGAAATAGACCGCAAGGTAAGAGTAGAAATGGCTGGCAACAAAAAACGCACATCCCCATGTCACAAGTGACAATGCTTCGCGAACAAACCCTCGGATCAGGCTCACCAGAGCCGAAAATCCAATCACCGCTATAATGACGTAATCAATCCAGACCATGAACTATTCCAATGATGAATCGCCCCTGCATCCAATTCGCGGCGAATTCTAACAGAAAAAGAAAACGTTTGCGTAGGGGATTTCCTACCACGTTACAAATAAAAAGCGGCGATTAAAAAATTCCCAATCGCCGCGCCTACATAGGTGATTTCGCCTGTAAAAGGCGCGGTTTCTCTCGAGATCTCTCCACCACTCCTTAATTCAGGGGCGCATCCTGCTGCGCCCCTGCGGGGTTTAACGACCGTACGGCTTCACCTGCCCGCTCAGCCCGCTGATCGAGTTCAGCGACGGCAATGCCGCCTGCAGCTTCTGCTTGGAAGCATCCGGGCCGACGTAGATGCGGGTGATCTGCCCTTGCACCGGCGTTGACGGCACAGTGAAGGCGCGATAGCCCGAAAGACGCAGCGAAGCGACAATCTCGTTCGCCTTGGCGGCATTTTTCAACGCCCCGAGCTGCACGACATAGGCTTGCCCGGCCGGCGCTTTTTCTTCCGCCGGTTTCGGCTGCGGTGCCGGCTCAGGCTTCGGCGTCGGTTCAGGTTTCGGCTCCGGCTTAGGCGTCGGTTTCACTTCCACCGGCTTCGGCTGCGGCGCCGGTTTCGGTTTCACCTCTACCGGTTTGGTTTCCACCGGTTTCGGCTTAGGCTGCTGCTGCACCGGCTGAGGACGCGTCTCGACCGGCGGCGGCGCCACCTGCGTCGGTTGCTGAGCATTCTGCCGCACCGCCTGTTGCGCCGCCGCTTCGTTAGCCGCCTGCTGCTCGACCAGCGCCCCCGCCCCTTCCGGCGGCTGCGCCGGCAACGGCTGCGTCACCGGCGGCAACACGTCGTTCTCTTCGACGTCGCCCGCCTTCGGCACCAAAGGAATGGCCGCGAATTCATCCTCGTAATGCTTCTTTTTGCCGTCCAGCAACCCTGGTAGGATGATCACCCCCAGCGCCACCAGAATCACGGTTCCGACCAGTCGGTTCTGAAATTTACTCGCCACTCACACTCCCCGCATCTCGTCTGACGCCGCCATCACCTGCGCAACGGTGTGGAACGATCCACAGACGATCACAATATCCTGTTTATCAGCATCCTGCATAGCCTGCCGCCAGGCAGTTTCGACATCATTAAAGCGTCGCGGTTCCGCCAGATGTTGCGCCAGCAGTTCGACGCTGGCGCCGCGCGGGCCGTCGAGCGGTGCGCAGTACCATTCATCCACCTGCTCGCTCAGGCAGGCCAGCGTACCGGCGATGTCCTTGTCCGACAGCATGCCCACCACCGCGCGCACCTTGCCGCCGTCGCGCGGCAGCTTGGCCAGACGCCCGGCGAGATAGCCGGCGGCGTGCGGGTTGTGCGCCACATCGAGGATCAGCATCGGCTCCCGCCGCACGATCTGGAAACGCCCCGGCAGCGTCGCCTGCTGCAGCCCGGTGAAGATCGCGCGCTCGTCGATTTCCAGCGGGGAACAGTTCAGCGCCGCCAGCGCGGTAGCGGCGTTGGCCAGCGGCACGTTCGGCGTCGGCAGATCGGTCAGCAGCGTGTCGCCGCCCTGCCACTGCCAGCGATCGCCCTGCTCGCTGAAGCTCCAGGCTTCACCGCGGCGATACAGCGGCGCGCCCAGCGTTTCGGCGACCTGGCGAATGCTGTCCGGCATGTCGGGTTCGCCCACTACCGCCGGCTTGCCGCTGCGGAAAATGCCGGCCTTTTCACGGCCGATGCTTTCGCGATCGTTGCCCAGCCAGTCGGTGTGATCGAGCGCGATGCTGGTGATCACCGCCACGCTCGGATCGACGATGTTGGTGGCGTCGAGGCGCCCGCCCAGGCCGACCTCCAGGATCACCACGTCCAGCCGCGCCTGTTTGAACAGCTGCAGCGCCGACAGGGTGCCGAATTCGAAATAGGTCAACGACGTTTCGCCGCGGTCGGCTTCAATGGTGGCAAACGAGCGGCTGTGCTCCGCTTCGCTCAGCTCTTCCCCCTGAATGCGCACGCGCTCGGTGTAGCGCACCAGATGCGGTGAGCTGTAAACGCCGACGCGCAGGCCAGCGGCCAGCAGAATGGCTTCAAGGGTGCGACAGGTCGTGCCTTTGCCGTTAGTGCCGGCAACGGTGAACACCGTGGGAGCGGGGGTCAGTAAGTCCAGGTGCGCCGCGACGCGCTGTACGCGCTCGAGGCCGAGTTCGATCGCCTGGCTGTGCAGACGTTCCAGATAGTAAAGCCACGAGCTCAATGGCGACGTGGCTTGGGGAATTTGGTGGTTTTGCATGAGTCCCATCACTGAACTTGGGTTCATTAATCCATCAGGGCACCACCCTCACCGCGGTAAAGGCGATGCGCTTCGTCACTGCCGCCCACCTGCAAACCGCAACGTCATAGGCCGCGGCCGGCAGGGAACGGGCATCAGCCGTCACTTAGCCACAAAGTGGCGGCTGAACCCGGGCGGGATCCGTCTTTGCCTCAGGCGTCGGCCTGCTGCTCCGGCTCAATGACCGGCGCGGCCTCATCGAAATGCGGCTGCGGCTGGTTGGTCAGCTTGGACAGAATGCTCGCCAGCGTTTGGCGCATTTCCGGGCGGCGAACGATCATATCGATCGCGCCTTTTTCGATCAGGAACTCGCTGCGCTGGAAGCCCGGCGGCAGTTTCTCGCGCACGGTCTGCTCGATCACGCGCGGGCCGGCAAAGCCGATCAGCGCTTTCGGCTCGGCGATGTTGATGTCGCCCAGCATCGCCAGGCTGGCGGAGACGCCGCCCATGGTCGGGTCGGTCAGCACGGAGATGTACGGCAAGCCGCGCTCCTGCATTTTGGCCAACGCCGCGCTGGTTTTCGCCATCTGCATCAGCGACATCAGCGCCTCCTGCATGCGCGCGCCGCCGCTGGCGGAGAAGCACACCAGCGGACAGTTGTCCTCCAGCGCCTGCTCAACCGCACGCACGAAACGCGCGCCAACCACGGAAGACATCGAACCGCCGATGAAGGCGAATTCAAAGGACGCCGCGACGATCGGCATGCCGTACAGCGTGCCCTTCATCACCACCAGCGCATCTTTCTCGCCGGTCGCTTTCTGTGCGGCGACCAGACGATCTTTATAGCGCTTGGAATCCTTGAATTTCAGAACGTCTTTCGGCTCCAGATCGCTGCCCAGCTCCACTTCGCTGCCTTCATCCAGCAGGGTATGCAGACGCGCGCGCGCGCTCATACGCATATGGTGGTCGCACTTCGGACACACTTCCAGATTACGCTCCAGCTCGGCGCGGTAGAGAACCTGGCCGCAGCTGTCGCATTTGGTCCAGACCCCTTCAGGAATGCTCGCCTTACGGGTTTGTGTGATATTGCTCTTGTTAAGAATTCGTTCAATCCAGCTCATCGATGACCTTTCTGTTTGAACCTGGCACACGCCAGTCCGCTGTTCATGCTTTAACAATCCCCCTGAAAACACCCCCAATGAAAAAATGCCCGTTCGCCGCGCGGCAAGCGCGCGACCGAGGCATCGGCTTCAGGGTTGTTCGCAGGAACAGACCATAATGTCGCTCATTAAACCATATCGGCCCGACGCTGTGGACAAAAAACTGGTCGAACCGACAGGTTGAGCGATGTTTTTATTGTTTTTGCTGGCGGGCGGCGGCGCGCTTGTGGCGCCAAATTTCAATCACGCCCGGCAGAATCGAAACGATGATGATCCCGACGATCAACAGCTTCAGGTTCTCCTGCACCACCGGCAGATCGCCGAACAGATAGCCAGCATAAGTGAAGAGCAGCACCCAAACCAGTGCGCCAATCACGTTGTAGGCGGCGAAGTGGCGATAGGACATATGCCCCATGCCGGCGACGAACGGCGCAAAAGTACGCACGATCGGCACGAATCGCGCCAGAATAATCGTTTTCCCGCCGTGCTTCTCATAAAACTGATGCGTTTTATCCAGGTAGCTGCGGCGGAAGATTTTCGAATTCGGGTTGCTGAACAGCTTCTCGCCGAACAACCGCCCGATAGTGTAGTTCACCGCATCGCCGATGATCGCCGCCACGGCCATCAACGCCACCATGGTGTGCACGTTCAGATCGTTGGTCGGCAAAGCCGCCAGCGCGCCGGCGACGAACAGCAAAGAATCCCCCGGCAGGAACGGCGTCACCACCAAACCGGTCTCGCAAAACAGGATCAGGAACAGAATAGCGTAGACCCACATGCCGTATTGTGCGACCAGTTCGGCCAGGTGCACATCAATATGCAGAATGAAATCAATAATAAACTTGATGATGTCCATAAATTCTCTCATTGATACCGGGCGTTTCAATCACCCGGCAGAAGCACAAGGGAGCGACGCTTTCAGGCGTGCCGGCGTTTAATCGTCGGGTAAAAACAGCGGCCCCATCGGCGGCCGCGGGATGCCAAAGTGGTCGGGATAGTCCACGGAAACCAGATACAGCCCCTCGGCTCGCGCCGTCGCCGCCGCCAGATTGCGATCCTTCAGCGCCAGCAGCTCGGCCATCCAGTTCTCATCCTGATTGCCGCAGCCGATCTCCATCAGGCTGCCGACGATGTTGCGAACCATGTGATGCACGAAGGCATTCGCCTTGATATCTACCACAATATATTCGCCGTAGCGCGTAACCTTAACGTGTTTTACGCAGCGCCACGGGGTGCGCGACTGGCATTGCACCGCGCGAAACGAGGTAAAGTCGTTCTCGCCCAGCAATGCCTGCGCCGCCCGATGCATGCGGTCCGCGTCCAGCGGGTGATAAAAATGCGTCACCCCCTGTTGCAACACCGCCGGCCGGTAGCGATGGTTGAAAATAATATAGCGGTAACGGCGCGCGGTGGCGCTGAAACGCGCGTGAAAATCATCGGCGACGGGGCTCACCCAGCGCACCGCGATGTCCGGCGGCAAATGGGTGTTGACGCCCATCGTCCAGGCGGCGTCCTTGCGGCGCGCGGTGGTTTCGAAGTGCACCACCTGCCCGGTGGCGTGCACCCCGGCGTCGGTGCGCCCGGCGCACAGCACGTTGATCGGCGCATCCGCCACCTTGCTCAGCGCCTGCTCCAGCCGTTCCTGCACGCTGGCCACTTCTTGCTGCCGCTGCCAGCCGTAGTAACGGCTGCCGTCATATTCGATGCCCAGCGCTACCTTCAGCGTCGGCTGAGCGGGCGAGACCACCTCAGACATCAGTACATCTGCTCCTGCACCAGACGCTCGGCGGTTTCGATCGCCATCAACGCGCCGCCGAAGCGGACGTTGTCCGCCACCGTCCAGAACTGCAACAGCTCGGGGATGCCGTAATCGTTGCGCAGACACCCGATGCTGAGCGCATCGCTGCCGGAAGCTTCGGTGACCTGAGTCGGGTAATCATCCTCTTCACTCAGTTGAACGTCCTCGACCTCTTCAAGCTCGCTGCGCGCCTCTTCGGCGGACAGCGGGCGCAGCGCTTCCAGGTGCACGACCTGGGCGTGGCCATAAAACACCGGCGACTGGATACAGCTCACCGAAATCGGCAACCCTTCGTCCTGCAGCACCTTGCGCACCTGATCGACGATCAGGCGCTCTTCGCGCACGCTGCCCTGCTCGTCGGCGACAAGCGGCAGCATATTAAACGCCAGCTGTTTTGTGAAAACGCCTTCTTCGGCCGGGATGCCGTTCAACAGCCGCGCGCTCTGGCCGGCCAGATCGTCCACCGCCGCCTTGCCACGCGAGGATACCGACATCAGCGTCGTGACGTGCAGGCGCGACAGCCCCGCCTGTTCGGTCAGCGGTTTGATCGCCGTCAGCAGTTGGCTGACCATGCTGTCGGCCACCGCGACGATGTTGCGGTTGCGGTAATCCGCCAGCACCTGCGGGTTAACGCCAGGCACCACCAGCGGCACATCCGGTTCCATGGCGAACAGGCCGCTGGTGTCGATCACCAGACAGCCCATGTTGCCGGCCTCTTCGGCATAGCGCGCTGAAGCGTCGCTGCCGGCGACGAAGAAGGCCAGTTGCGCCTGCGACCAATCGAACTCTTCGGCGTTTTGCACCAGAAGAGACTTGCCGTTGAAGCGCACATTGGCGCCCGCGCTGCGTTCGCTTGCCAGAGGATAGAGCTCACCCACCGGGAACTGGCGTTCCTGCAACAATTCCAGCAACGCTTCACCTACCGCGCCAGTGGCGCCGAGCAGCGCGATATTCCAGCCGTCAGACATTGGGTTTTCTCCAGAGTATTTCATTCATAAAAGCAGACGGGCAGTGCAGCCACCGCCCGATAATCTTTGCCGCTCACTGTAGCGGCGTTGGCTTAAGACAACCTTACGCGCTACGCGATGCTGAAGCCCAACTTGCCGAGCAGCTCGGCGCTGGCGCTGTCATCGCATTGCACGGCCAGCGAAGACCACTCGCGGCGTTCCTGGTAGTGCTTGCGCAGGCGATCGAACTCGCCCGGTTGCCCGGCGACTTTGCGCAGCGGCGCATCATCGCGGCGCACATCATACACCAAGTGCATCAATCGTTTTAACCGCGCTTCATCCAGCGGGCCGTTGAGACGGATCTGGCTGAACTCCGGCACCGGCAGCAGCGAGGCCAGCGCCACCTGTTGCGGCTGCCCCAGATGGCGGCTGAACGCTTCGAACACCTGGGTGGTGCCGCGCGCCTTGCCTTCCAGCGTATACCCGGCGATGTGCGCGGTGCCGATATCCACCCGCGCCAACAGCGGCAAAGCGAGATCCGGCTCCGGTTCCCACACGTCCAGCACCGTGCTCAGCTTTTTGCCTTTTTCCAGCGCCTGCAGCAACGCAGCGTTATCCACCACCGGCCCGCGGCAGGCGTTGATCAGAATGCGGTTGTCCGGCAACGCCGCCAGCAGATCGGCGTCCGCCAGATGCAATGAATGATACGGGCCGGATTTATTCAGCGGCGTATGGAAGGTCAGCACGTCGGCCTCGGCCACCAACTTCTCCAGTGGCCAGAATTCCCCGGCGTCGCCGCGATCGGCGCGCGGTGGATCGCACAGTAGCGTGCGCACGCCCAGCGCTTTGAGGCGCGCGTCCAGACGCGAACCGACGTTGCCCACGCCGACGATGCCGACGGTTTTATCCCGCAATTGGAAGCCATCGCGCTCGGCCAGCAGCATCAATGCGGAGAACACATACTCGACCACCGCGATGGCGTTGCAGCCCGGCGCGGCGGAAAACCCGATGCCCTGCCGTTGCAGCCAGGCATCATCGACGTGATCGGTGCCGGCGGTAGCGGTGCCGACAAAGCCGATGCGGCTGCCGGCCAACAAGGCTTCATTGACCTTGGTGACCGAACGCACCATCAGCGCGTCGGCATCCGCCAGCGCCTCAAGCGGGATCGGACGCCCCGGCACCGCCCGCACGTCGCCCAGGCGGCTGAACAGCTCGGCCGCATACGGCATATTTTCATCAACCAGAATTTTCACTGCGTTCTCCGACGGTTTACGGCTATTTGTCTGCGAAATAGTGTGCCACTGAATCAGGCACGGCGAAAGCGCTCAGGGGTGGTGCCGGCGATCTGCTGGAACATGACGATAAAGGCCGACGCGGAGCTGTAACCGACCTCCAGCGCCACGTCCTGCACGGTTTTGCCCTGTTCGAGCAGCGACACGGCGTGCAGGAACCGCAGGCGCTGGCGCCATTCGCTGAACGGCATGCCCAAATCCTGCTGGCAGCGGCGAGACAGCGTGCGCTCGGTGGTGTATACCCGCTTCGCCCACGTCGCCAGCGAAGTGTTGTCCGCCGGGCAATGTTCCAGCGCTTCCAGCACCGGCGCCAAAAACTTGTCGTCCGACGACGGCAGATAGGTTTGCTGGCGCGGCGACAGATGCAGTTGGTCGATCAGCACCTGGCAGAGGCGCAAATCCGCCTCCGCCTGCGGAATGTACTGTTTACGCGCATAGAAATCCTCGGCGATGGCGCGAAAGATCGGCGTCACATTGACCAGGCAAGGATCGGCCGGCATGCCGGCGCACAGCGCCGGCGCGATGTCCACCATGCGGCACTGCGCCAGCCGCTGGTTGTAACAGGAGTGTTCGATGCCCGCCGGCGTCCACAGCACGTACTCCGGCGGCGCCAGAAAGCGCTGCCCGCCGATGCGCAGCACCATCACCCCGGCTTTGACCCACATCAATTGGCCCCAGGTATGGCTGTGCGGCTGGAATTCGGTGCGGACGTTGAACTCCTCGCAACGAAACTGCACCGGGTTTGGCGCCGGGATCAGCGACTCGGGGAAATGGCGGATTTCTGGCATGGTTTCGTCTCGTGATTTGTCTTATTTACGCCGATTTTTGTCTGAATATCGTTATATATGATAAACCGGACACGCGTAGACTAGCCAGCATGTTGGACGCTATTGAGAATAATTGTCATGAATATGCTTTTCCCCCTGCTGGCCGTGCTGATTTGGTCGATTAACGCCGTCGTCAGCAAACTCTCCGCCACCGCCATCGATCCGGCGGCCATCTCGCTCTACCGCTGGCTGCTGGCGCTGATCGCCCTGACGCCGTTTGTGCTGCCGGGCGTGCTTCGCAACTGGGCGCAGGTGCGCGCCAACTGGTGGAAGCTGATGATCCTCGGCTTGCTCGGCATGGTGCTGTATCAAAGCCTGGCCTATTACGCGGCGCACAGCGTCAGCGCGCTGTTTATGGGCATCATCGTGTCGCTGATCCCACTGCTGACCATCCTGATCAGCATCGTACTGCTGCGCATTGCGCCGACCGTCGGCGTGCTGCTCGGCAGCATTCTCTCCTTCTGCGGTTTGATCTGGCTGGTCAGCGGCGGTCAGCCCGGCGCGCTGTTGCAGCACGGTATCGGCAAAGGGGAATTGATGATGCTGCTCGCCACCGCCTCTTACGCGCTGTATGGCGTGTTGACCAAACGCTGGGCCATCGCGCTGCCGAACTGGCAATCGCTCTACGTGCAGATCCTGTTCGGCGTGCTGTTGCTGCTGCCGAATTTCCTGATGGCGAAGGATGTCGGCTTGAACGGCCATAACCTGCCGCTGGTGCTGTTCGCCGGCATTCCGGCCTCGATCATCGCGCCGTACCTGTGGATCCAGGGCGTCCTGCGCCTGGGCGCCAACACCACCTCGATCTTCATGAACCTGGCGCCGGTGTTTACCGCCGCTATCGCGGTACTGTTCCTGCATGAACAATTGCACGGTTACCACCTGATCGGCGGCGGCATCACCCTGCTGGGCGTGATCCTGTCGCAGCGGCTGCGCACGCCGCTGACGCGTAAAGCCAAAGCCCCGGCGGCAGGCGCAGATTCCTGCAAAGAACAGGCCTAAGCCAGCAACCTGAAACGCACCCGCACCAACAGGCCGCCCAGCGCGGCGGAGCTCAACAGCTCCGGGCGGGTGCCGTGATACGCGGTGATGTCCTTCACCAACGCCAATCCCAAACCGGCGCCCGGCTGATCGCCCACGTTGTCCAAACGATGAAACGGCTGCAGCGCCAACGCCTTGTCCTGCAAGGCGATGCCCGGGCCGCTGTCTTCTATCTCCAGCACCCCTTCCCCCGTAGCCTTGTCCCGCGTAAGGCGGGCGGTCACCACGCCCTGGCGCGGCGTGTATTTCAGCGCGTTGTCCAGCAGATTGGCGCACAGCTCGGCCAACAGCAGCGGCTCCCCCGCGACCTGACACGCCGCTTCACCCTCGAAACCGAGATCGATCTGTTTGCTGCGCGCCTGCGGCAAGCGAGAGAAACAGGCGTCGCGCAGCACCTGCGCCAAATTGACCGGCTGCAGCTTGCGATCGGCGCTGTGCTCGCTGGCTTTCAGGCGCGAGAGGTGCAGCAGACGGTCGGTGAGCGCCACGGTGTTATCCAGCGTCGCGCTCATCGCCTGCAGACTTTCGCGCCACTGCTGCGGCCGATCGCTGGCCAGCGCCACCCCGACCTGGGTCTTCAGCACCGCCAGCGGGGTGCGCAGCTGGTGAGAGGCGTCGGCGCTGAAGCGTTCCTGACGCGCCACCATCAGCCGCAGCCGTTCGATGTAACGATTAAAGGCCACCAGCAGCGGCTGCATCTCCGACCAGGGAAGAACCCGCGGCAAAGGCGTCAGTTCGCCCGGATCGCGCCGCAGCATGATGCCGGAGAGTTTACGCATCGGCTTCAACACCCGCTTGAGCAGCGCGAACGCCAGGATCAGGGTCAACACCACCACCGTGCCCTGGCTCAACAGCGCCGCGATCATCATCTGCCGCGCCAGGTAACGACGCGATTCCAGGGTTTCCGCCACCAGAATGGTCGCCATGCCGCTCACGCCCGACTCGTTGACCGGTTGAAACAGCGCCGCCACGCGGATCGGCCGGCCGAGGTATTCCGCATCGTAGAAATGCACCAATGCCGGATAGAGGGTGGAGCGTGGAATGTGGGGCGGCAACGACGGCAAATCGTCATAGCCCGAGATGCTTTTCCCCTGCGGCGAGATCACCTCGTAATAGAGCTGATCGTTCATGTTGCGCTCGAAGCTGTCGAGCACCACATAAGGCACATCGACCGCCAGCTTGCCTTCGCGCACCACCAGCCGCTCCGCCACTGTGCGCGCCGACGCCAGCAGCGTGCGGTCGTAGGCCAGGGTGGCGGCGCTCATGGCGCTGAAGTAGTGGGTGTAGATAGAGATGCCGCCCAGCGCCAGCAGCGGCAGGCCAAAAAACAGCAGCAGTTGATAAAACAGCGAACGCGGCGCGTTAAACCACCGCATTGCACAGTTCCAGGCTGTAGCCCAGACCGCGCAGCGTGACGATCGCCACGTCGCTGCCCTGCAGCTTTTTCCGCAAACGGTGTACGTATAGCTCAATGCTCTCCGGATTGGCCTCGTCAGACAGCGTAAACACCTGCTCAAACAGCTGCTGCTTGGCCACCGGGCGGCCGCGCCGGTGCATCAGCGCGGTCAGCACCGCCAGCTCGCGCGGCGTCAGCGCCAGCGGTTTGCTCTCCAGCAGGAAATAACCTTCGTCATGATAGGTCAACGCGCCGTATTGCAACGCCGGCTGCGCGGCGCCGACGCTGCGGCGCAGCAACGCCCGAATGCGCGCCTCCAGCTCGTCCAGTTCGAACGGTTTGGTCAGGTAGTCGTCCGCCCCCAGATTCAGGCCTTTCACCCGGTCGGTCACGTCGGTGCGCGCCGTCAGCAACAGCACCGGCAGATCCTGCCCGCGCTTGCGCAGGCGCGCCAGCAAATCGAGACCGTTCAGACGCGGCAACGCCACATCCAGCACCGCCAGCGCATAGCGTTCATTAAGCAACAGGTGGTCGGCGGCCACGCCGTCCGGCGCGACGTCGACGGCAAATCCGGCGCCGGTCAGCGCCTTTTGCAACCAGTGAGACAGCTCGGGGTGATCTTCAACCAATAACAGTCGCATGTTCCCATTCCATTGATTTACCTGAACAACCAGACACCGATGCGGCGTCTGTTAACAGGTCGATAACAGAGAATGGCATGGAAAATAAGGGGATAAAAGAGCGCCGCGCCGCCAGTTTTGGGAGCTGGCACACAATTATGCGTACTGGGGCGCGCTCGTGTGACGCCTCAGATCAGCGTGATGGGGCTATCGGCGAGAGCAAGATCCAACACCGGACACAGCTTGTCGGCGGTAAACGGCGAAGAAACCAGCACGGAGCGGTTGTTGGCGGCAAACACCAGATCGATGCCGGTCACGCAGGCGGTCATCTGGCAAGCATACTTTTCACCGTCGGCGTTGACGAAATGCAACTCAAATACGCCAATCTCAGGGCGCAAGCGCTTCAAACGACACTGCCCGGCTTCTCCCGCCATCTCGGCGTAGACCTCTGGCAGCCGTTTAATCGCACATACCTTGGCGCTGTCCCTGCCGCCAAACAATTTCCCTAACGAAAACATATCACTGCATCTCTATTCATTTTATTACAGATGATTTTAACGCGAACGACTATCGGCAATCCTGACATTACGCAGGGTTTTGGCCGGTTTTGCGCACTGTTCTCTGCGCCCATTCTATGTTAGCGCACCCGCCGTTCGCTCGCGACAAGAGACCCTAATCACAGACTGGAAACTTTTCCGGCCACTGAAAGGTAAATGAAAGGTTGTTGTTTTAACAATTCCGCAACCGCATTCGGCGGGATTCACCATCAGACAATACCGAGGGTAAGTCACAATGAAAAAAATAATGACCCGTACCTTTACCGCCGCCGCCCTGTTGCTGGCGGTCTCTCAGGCCTTTGCCGTGGAAGCGCCCAAACGCACCGAATGCATTGCGCCGGCCAAACCCGGCGGCGGCTTCGATCTGACCTGCAAACTGATTCAGGTATCGCTGCAGGACACCAAGGCCATTGATAAACCGATGCGCGTCACCTATATGCCCGGCGGCGTCGGCGCGGTGGCCTACAACGCCATCGTCGCGCAACGCCCGGCGGAGTTCGGCACCGTGGTGGCCTTCTCCGGCGGTTCGCTGCTCAACCTGGCTCAGGGCAAGTTCGGCCGCTACAACGTGGACGACGTGAAATGGCTGGCGGCGGTCGGTACCGACTACGGCATGATCGCGGTGCGCGCCGACTCGCCTTACAAAACCTTGAAAGACTTGATGGACGCTTTCCAAAAAGATCCCAACAGCGTGGTGTTCGGCGCCGGCGCCTCGATCGGCAGCCAGGACTGGATGAAAACCGCGCTGCTGGCGCGCGAAGTCGGCGTGGATCCGCGCAAGATGCGCTACGTGGCGTTCGAGGGCGGCGGGGAACCGGTCACCGCGCTGCTGGGCAACCACATCCAGGCGGTATCCGGCGATCTGAGCGAAATGGTGCCTTACCTGCAGGGCGACAAGATCCGCGTGCTGGCGGTGTATGCCGAGCAACGTCTGCCGGGCCAGTTGGCCGATATTCCCACCGCCAAAGAGCAAGGATACAGCCTGGTGTGGCCGATCATTCGCGGCTTCTACGTCGGGCCGAAAGTCAGCGATGAAGAGTATCAGTGGTGGATCGACACCTTCCAGAAAATGATGGCGACCGACGAATTCAAGCAGCAGCGCGATCTGCGCGGCCTGTTCGAATTCAACCTGACCGGCAAAGAGCTGGACGCCTACGTGAAGAATCAGGTTGCCCAATACCGTGAGCAGGCGAAAGTGTTCGGCCTGGCCAAATAACCGCAGGGGAAAACCATGAGCGATCGTATTTTTGCCGGCTTTTGGCTGCTGCTGTGTATCGGCGGGCTGTTCATCGGCTGGGGCATCCAGAGCGAATACAGCTATGAACCGCTGGGGCCGCGCCCGTTCCCGCTGGCGATCCTCAGCCTGATGGCGCTGTGCGCGGCGCTGCTGTTGCTGCGCCGCCCGCAGGCGGTGGAATGGCCGCACCACAAGGTGATGCAGCGGCTGCTGGTGCTGGTGATCACCCTGGTGCTGTATGCCTGGGGGTTTGAATGGCTCGGCTTTCCGCTGGCGACCGCGCTGCTGACGTTCAGCATCGGCCTGCTGTTTCAGGCCAGCCTGCCGGCAGCGGCCATCTCCGGCATCATCATGGGCGCCGCGTTGTACTACGCCTTTGACCAACTTCTCGATGTCACACTGCCGCTCGGCGCCTGGCTGAGCTAACGGGAGCGATGATGGATACCTGGATGTATTTGACCCAAGGGTTTGAAGTGGCGCTGGTGCCGCAAAACCTGATTATCGCCCTGATCGGCTGCTTCGTCGGCACCATCGTCGGCCTGTTGCCGGGGTTGGGGCCGATCAACGGCGTGGCGATCCTGCTGCCGCTGGCGTTCGCCCTCAAACTGCCGGCCGAATCGGCGCTGATCCTGCTGGCGACGGTGTATATCGGCTGCGAATACGGCGGGCGCATCTCGTCGATTCTGCTCAACGTGCCGGGCGATGCGGCGGCGATCATGACCGCGCTGGACGGCTACCCGATGGCGCAGCAGGGGCGCGCCGGCGTGGCGCTGTCCATCTCGGCGGTCAGCTCGTTCGTCGGCTCGATGATCGCCATCGGCGGCATTATTCTGTTCGCGCCGCTGCTGGCCCGCTGGTCGCTGGCCTTCGGCCCGGCGGAGTATTTTGCCCTGATGGTGTTCGCCATCGCCTGCCTCGGCAGCATGATGAGCCAAAACCCACTGAAATCCCTGCTGGCGGCGCTGATCGGCCTGGGGCTGGCGACGGTGGGCGTCGACGCCAACACCGGCGTTTACCGCTTTACCTTTGACAGCGTACACCTCTCCGACGGCGTGCAGTTTATCGTGGTGGTGATCGGCCTGTTCTCGGTCAGCGAGATCCTGCTGATGCTGGAAAGCACCAGCGCCGGGCAAAAGCTGGTGCGTAAAACCGGCCGGTTGCTGTTCAACCGCAAAGAGGCGGCGCAGTGCGCAGGCCCGACCCTGCGCTCGTCGGTGATCGGCTTCTTCGTCGGCATCCTGCCGGGCGCCGGCGCCACCATCGCCAGCGCGCTGACCTACATGACCGAAAAGAAAATCAGCGGCAACAGCGACACCTTCGGCAAGGGCGACATCCGCGGCGTAGCGGCGCCGGAAGCGGCCAACAACGCCTCGGCCTGCGGTTCGTTCATTCCGATGCTGACGCTGGGAGTGCCGGGTTCCGGCACCACGGCGGTGATGATGGGCGCGCTGACGCTGTACAACATCACCCCCGGCCCGGCGATGTTCACCGAACAGCCGGATATCGTCTGGGGGCTGATCGCCGCGCTGCTGATCGCCAACGTCATTTTGCTGATCATGAACCTGCCGCTGGTCGGCCTGTTCACCCGCATGCTGACCATCCCGCTGTGGTTCCTGGTGCCGGCGATCGCCGCGGTTTCCGCGGTGGGGGTTTATGCGGTGCACAGCACCACCTTCGACCTGCTGCTGATGGTCGGGTTGGGGGTGTTCGGCTATATTCTGCGGAAAATGCACTTTCCGATGTCGCCGCTGATTCTGGGCTTCGTGCTGGGTGAGATGCTGGAGCAGAATCTGCGTCGCGCGCTGTCGATCAGCAACGGTGAATTCGGCATCCTGTGGAGCAGCAGCATCGCGCAAACGCTGCTGGTGTTGGCGGTCGCGGTGCTGGCGCTGCCGCCGCTGCTGCGCCTGATGCGCAAACGCCGCCATCTGGCGACCGAGGCCAAAGCCGAGTAACACGAAACGGGCGGGGATATGTTCCCTAATGCCGATCGTTTGAGGATGCTTGCATAAGTCGAGCAGAGAAAAAATCCAGAGCCAGACTTTTGACTCTGGATTTTTCATGTCTAAACTCGCAATAGCCTTTGTTGTACGCGATTGCTCCATTAAAGATGTCTGTTACCTCCTCGACACCGTTTTTAACCTGGCGAAGGCCATCAAATTTTACCCCTGAATCTGCCCCCTACACGAACTTTTTATATCGGTATTTATGGAGAACGTGACGCAAGCACACTGAGCCATTATATAAATCTGAATTATGATTTTTTATTTAATCATAAAAAATAAAATATTATAAACCTAGCCAAAGCTCATCGAACAACGCCAGAGACCATATTATTGCCGTTCAATCAGGCACATGGTAATGTGATGACGACATCCTCTGTAAACCTGTCACAATATGGGCAACATTATAGATGAACAATCAATAAGGAAGATCAATGTAAAATGAGGGATTATAATGTTTAGAGTATTTATTTTTTGTTTCGCCTCTTTATTATCTCAGCAAGCTTTAGCTGGCGCCTATATGCTCCCGGTCTCTTTTGTTAACCTGACGGTTGTTCAATCGCTGGTTGCGTGGGATGAGAGCCCTTCTGATCTCAACCCTTGCTATGGGTGGACGTCTTGTTTTATTGGCCCTGATGTAAAATACAGTACTCGATATCCTGGACTACACGGCTCATGTGTAGACTCCAAAAATTGTCTTCGGATTGAAAATTATAGAACAGCAAAAGAAGTGGAGATCGCCTGGAAGAACACCTTCGGCATTCCATGGACCTCGCAGCCTTACCTCGTGAATGGCAGAGATGCCAGCTGTGTTGGGATGTTCTATATACGAACGCCGGCAATATCCGGCGGTGCGAGTTTATGGCCTAATTCTGTTTGCGGCATATTACCACCACAAAACCAATCTTGTGATGTGAATCTTCCTACAGTGATAGATTTTGATACGCTTTCACAAGACGAGATTTCCGGGATGGAGAGAACGATTTATGGAACAATCGGATGCACTCAATCAGGCACGATAAAAATTTACTCTCAATCTACATTGGGCGAGGGGAATATTTATTTAAGAAGCAACAAGAAATTTTATTCAACGCTTTTTTTAGATGGCAACTCTGCATGGACAGGCGTGGATTATTATCTGGTTGGCGGCCAACAAAGAAATATCAGCCTAAAAGCAAAACTGACAGCCCATGATACCGTCGACCCAGGGCCTTTCTCAGGTAATGCTATTGTATACATTGCATTTCTATAAATGCGGCACTACGGCTGTCGTGGAACGAGGATTAACAGCCGCAGTGTTTCTGGTACACTTGGCCCGATTATCTCGGGCCTTAATCGAGCTTGCGCAGCGTTATTATCCCGTGTTTCATTAGCTAACGCTCAATGTTGCATACCGCCCGCTCTAAGGCCGCAATATCATTATCGGCTAGCAAAGGCTGCACCTGCGCAAAGTCCGCCTCGGACAAATCATAGAGGCGCAACGCAAGCAACCGCGCGATGATTTCCGGCGCGAATCGCCAACGGATAAACCTCGCCGGATTGCCGCCGACGATGGCATAAGGTTCAACGTCGCCGGCCACCACGCTGCCGGCGGCGACGATCGCCCCTTCGCCTATCGATACCCCTGGCATCAACATCGCCCGCATGCCAATCCAGCAACCGTCACCCAGCCGGGTATCGCCTTTGGGGCGGTACGCCTGTTTGATGGTTGCCATAAACGGGTACAGGCTCAACCAGTCGATGCGATGGGTGTGATTGCCCCCCATCAGGATCACCGCTTCGGCCGCGATGCAGACATAGTCGCCGATCAGCAGGCGATCTATTTCGCCCAGCGGCTGCCATTGCCGGCTGACCGCGTCGCCGTGCAGATAGCGCACCACCGAGCGTTCGAAACCGTTATCCCAGCAGTCGCTGTAGTAGCTGTGGGTGCCTTTGACGATAATATTCGGGTTAGTCACCGTCTGATGCAGCAGCTCGGTGTTGGACCAGTGTTTTTCGGACATGGCGTATTCTCTTGTTACGGGAATAAAAGCCACGGAACGGAATGTCTGTGGCCGTGTTGTCGTTCACTCAACACGGCCCTTCAAGCGATAAGCGCTCGTTTCAATCTCGGGTTATTCATGATTACCGCCTCTCTTGCGAGGCGAAATGGTAACCGATCACGCCTCGGCGGTCTTGCTTTTCAACAGCAGCACCCCACCCATGACCAACGCGCTGCCCAGCAGCTGCAGCTGATTCATGTTTTCCCCCAGCAGGAAATAGGCGATCACCGCGGTGAAAACCAGCTCCAACGACAGGATCAGGTTGGCTACGGCCAGCGGCAGCGTTTTCAGGCTGATGTTATACAACCCGAAGCCCAACAGCGTCGGCCCGGCGGCCAGCGCCAGCAGCAACAGCCAGCCGCTCCACTGAATGCCCTGCGCGCCGTGCGACAGGAACCACAGATCGCCGGCCATGCCGTGGAACGCCGCCAGCGGGAACGCCGTCAGCGCCGCGTTGAACACCAGCTGATACAGCGCCGAAAAACCGAAAACGTACAAAATGGTGTTCCACACCGGATAGCCCCGTTCGCTGGCCACCCGCCCGCCGAGGGTATACAGGGTATAGCCGATGCCCGACAGCATCCCCACCAGCAGCCCCAACAAATCGAAGTGCTGGTTGCCCATGCTGTCGCCGTTGCTGACCAGGAAACAACCGCCCAGGCTGATGGCGATCACCAGCAGTTGGCGCAGCGTCAGGCGTTCGCTGTACATCACCCAGCCGAGGAACACGGTAAAGCCCACCGAACAGTAGGTCAGAATGGTCGCCACCGATGCGCCGTTCAGCGCCACCGACAGCGTCCACAGGCTGTTGAACAGCGCCAGCAGCAGCCCGTAAAGCGCGTAGAACAAGACCTGTTCACGGCGCAGGCGCGCCCACTGCGGTTTCACCACCAACAGCAGCGGCAACAGCACCAGCGCCACCAGCGCCGCGCGCCAGAACGCCAGCACGAAGGTCGGCAGGTGATAGTAATCGGTCAGCGCGCGGATGATGATGGCGGTAAAGGCCAGCAGCATGGCGCTGATCATGGCGATGACGTAACCCTGGCGGCTGCCCTGAAAGAGACGCGCGCCGGGCAGCAAAGGCCGGGCGGAAACGCCTGACGGTAATGACATGAGATCCTCGGAAAAATGGCGACGTAAATGCTCAGGCGCACAGTGTAACGCGGCCATATTTTCCCACTATAGCCACTTTTCGGCCTTGTCATGCAGGCCACTTTTCTGCGCTTGAAGCCCTGTTGACATGGGGTATAGTAAAAAGCTCTCTCCCTAACCGGGCCAATTTCGCATGCACATTCCGTTAGATCGCGAGCAGGACGTTCCGCTCTATTTACAGATCGAAGAAGCGCTGCGGCGCGCCATCCTCACCGGCGTGTTCGTGGATGGCGACAAGCTGCCCTCAACGCGCACGCTGGCGGCCGAATTGGCGGTCAGCCGTTTGACGGTGGATAACGCCTATGCCGAACTGGCGGCCAAGGGCTTTTTGCATCAGCAGCGCGGCAGCGGCGCCTATGTTGCGCACCCGCAGGCACAAACGCGCCCGGCCCGGCCGACCAGCGATGCCCCCTTCCCGCTGGAGAGCTTCACCACCCTCACCTCGCGGCTGGACGGCTATGCCGACGCCCCGCTGCCGGAGAGGCTGATCAACTTCGCCGCCGGCGTCGGCAGCCCTAAGGTGTTTCCGCTGGAGGCGTTTCGCAAAGTGCTGCTGTCGGTGCTCAGCCGCCATGCGGAAGAGGCCTTCAGCTACGGCGAATACTGCGGCTACTACCCGCTGCGCGATACGCTGAGCCGCATTCTCAGCGCGCAGGGCATCCCCACGCAGGCGGAACAGGTGCTGATCACCAACGGCTCGCAGCATGCCATCAGCCTGGTGGTGCAAAGCCTGCTGGCGCCGGGCGATACGGTGATCGTCGAAGAACCGACCTACGCCGAAGCGCTGGGCCTGCTGCGCCAGCACCGCATCAATATCGTCACCGTGCCGGGCGATCGCCACGGCATGCTGGTCGAACGATTGCCCGAGTTGCTGGAACGCCACCGCCCCAAATTGATCTACACCATCCCCAATTTCCACAACCCGACCGGCCGCTGCCTGAGCGAAGCTCGCCGGCGGCGCCTGCTGGCGATCGCCCAACGGGCCGGCGTGGTGATCCTGGAGGACGATTTCGTCGGCGATCTGCGTTACCAGGGCAAACAGCTGCCGTCGCTGCGTGCGCTGGCGCAGCCGGGCGCGGTGATCTACGTCAGCACCTTCTCCAAGATGCTGCTGCCCAGCATGCGCATCGGCTATCTGGTGGCGGACAGCGAGCACTATCAGCGCTTTGCGCGGCGCAAGCACGTTGACAGCTTCACCAGTTCCAGCCTGATCCAGCGGGCGCTGGACGCGTTTGTCACCGTCGGCCGTTACGACAAGCAGCTGCGGCGCGCCGGGCGCGTCTATCGCCTGCATCTGGAAGTGATGATCGACGCGTTGCAACGGCGGTTGCCGCCGGGGTGCCGTTTCGAAACGCCGCAAGGCGGCTTGTTTATCTGGCTGACGCTGCCCGCGACGGTGACCACCACCGAGCTGATGCCGGTGGCCTGGCGGCACGGCGTCACTTTCGCGCGCGGCGAATGCTTTTATGCCCAGGAACAGCTGGGCGCGCACAGTCTGCGGCTAAACTTCGCCGCCAACTCGCCGCCGCAGATTGAAGAAGGTATCGCCCGGCTTAGCCGGGCGATTGAGGAAGTGATAGCAGAGAAAAACGCCGGTTAGACGGCGGCCCACCACAGCCGCAGCTTCATCCCCCAGTAGCTGGTCCAGCCGGTGGTGCTCTGCACCACCTTGCCCTGCGAGACCACCACGAAGGTCGGCGTCACGCCAATCTGCCACTGCGCCGACAGCGTACCGGCCGGATCGTTGACCACCGGCAGCGCCAGCCGTTTGCGCGCCAGCCACTGTTTCACCTGGGTATCGTCGCCCGATCGCAGCGCGACGGTCAGCACGTTGCCGCCCGCCGCCTGCAAACGGGCGACGTCCGGCGTGGTGAAGCGGCAGACGCCGCACCAGCTGGCCCAGAAGTAAACCAGCAGCGGCCGCTCATGACTGAGCTGCGCCAACGACACGCGCTCGCCGTCCAACGTGGTCAGCGTCTGGGCATCGAAGGCCGGCGGCGCCTGCGGCGCGTTCAGCCAATCCATCACCGTAATCACCGCCAGTGCGATCAGCGCCAGCAGCAGCAACTCGCGCCCCCAGCGCTTGAGCTTAGCCATGGTTGGCCTTCGCCAGCTGCTGCTTCACCATCGTTTCCAGCTCTTCATAGGACACCGCCCCCGGCAGCATCCGATCGCCGATCAGCGTCGCCGGCGTCCCTTGTACGCCCAGTTGTTCCGCCAATTCCATATTGGTGCGCAGCGTGGTCATGCTCTGTTCGCTCGGCGCCACCGCCTTGACGCCGGTTTTCTCCTGCGCGGCGGCGATGCTGGCCTTGTCGTGGAAGCCCTTTTTCGCCATCAGCCGCTGATGCAAGGCCCAGAATTGCTCCGGGTGCTGCTGCCAGGTGGTGAGCGCCACGCGCGCCGAACTGACCGAACTTTCGCCCTTGAACGGCAACAGCTTCACCACCAGTGCCACATCCGGGTATTGCTTGACGATTTTCTCCAGCATCGGATCAAACCGCTTGCAGTACGGGCAGTTATAGTCGGTAAAGGTCACCAGCGTCAGTTTCGCGTTGGCGGCGCCGAGGCGCGGGCTGGCCGGATCCTGATACAGCGTTTTGGCATTCTGCTTGATAGCCTGGCTGATTTGCTGGCTTGCGGTTTGCTGCTGCCAGGCGTCCACCGCCTGCGCCAGAATGTCCGGGTTGGACACCAGCGTTTCGCGGATCATCTCTTTGATACGCGCTTCTTGCGCCGGGGTGAAAGGCTCGGCGGCCCACACCGGGGCGGCGATGATCATCAGTAAAATCAGTAACTTTTTCATTGTTCGGTTCCTTTGGCATGGGAAAGCGTTTGCAGCACGGCGTCACGGGTCAACAGCGGGAATAGCACCACGCCGTCCGGGCTGCCGGGGCCATAGATTTGGTTGAAAGGCACGGCGACGCTGCCGCGCCTTTGCAGGAAGGCGCTGATGTCGGCCGACGGGCGGCTCCAGTCGCCGCGCAGCGCGACCACATCATCGGCGCTCAACGCCCGCTGTACGTCATCGCGCAGCAGCACATTGAATTTGTTGGCTTTACAGGTCACGCACCAATCGGCGGTCACGTCGACGAACACCCGCTTATGTTGCGCCAGCGCCTCGGCGATCGCCTGTTCGCTCAGCGGTTGCCACTGCACCCGATCCTGCAACGGCTGGTGCCACAGACCGGCGGTCAGCGAGCCGGCCAGCAAGACGGCGCCCGCCAGCACCAACGTGCCCGCCGCCAGCTTGGCCGCCAACCGTGCCCCCTGCCGGCGCCACACCGCCAGCAGCAGTGCCAGCAGCGCCAACCCCCCCAGCCACAGCGTAGCCTGCACGCCGATATGATTGCTCAGCAGACTCAGCAACCACAGCGACGACGCCAGCATCAACAACCCCATCGCCAGCTTGACGGTATTCATCCAGCGGCCGGGACGCGGCAACCGCAGCGCCAGCGACGGCCAGGCGGCGATCAGCAACCACGGCAGACTCATGCCGATGCCGAGCGCGATGAACATGCCCCACAGCACCGGCAGCGACGCCGCCAGCGCGAAGGCCACCGCCGTGCCGAGAAACGGCGCCGAGCACGGCGTCGCCAGCAGCGTGGCGAACGCGCCCTGCCAGAAATGGCCGCTCAGACCGTGCCCGTTATGGGTGGCCAGCGACGTGTTCAGATCGGAAGAGAGGCGCAGATGGAACAGGCCGAACAGGTTGGCGCTGAACAGCAGCGTCACCAGCACCATAAAGCCGATAAACCACGGATTCTGGAACTGAATGCCCCAGCCGAGCGCGTGGTTGCCAAGCCGCAGCAGCGTCATCAGCAGGGCCAACGCCATAAACGAGGCGACGATGCCCAGCGACGATGCCAGGAACTGCAAACGAACGCTGCGCCGATCGCGCCGCTCCACCTGCAGGATGGAACCGAGCTTGATGCCCAACACCGGCAGGACGCACGGCATCAGATTGAGGATCAACCCGCCCGCCAGCGCCATCAATACCGCCTGCCATAACGGGAACGCCGCACCGGCGGGCGCGGCCAGCGGCTCGCCGATCGGCAGCGTAATCTGCTGCGCCATGCCGCCGTCGTCGATCACCAGCGTCAGCGTTTTTCCGCGCAGATCCGGCGCCGCCTCTCCCCAGCCATCGCTCACCGGGACTCGCGCCAGCAACTGATCGCCGTCGGTTTCAACCTGCGGCTTGCCGAGATCGGCATCCGCCAGCGTATCGAAGAACAGCGCGGGCCGCTGCCAACCGTCGGCGCGTTCGGCGGCAATCTGCAGCTCGCCGCTGCGATACCCGGCCTTGACGTTCTCCGTCAACCCGGCGGCGATAGGCACTTGCCCCATCGCCTGCGCGAAGTCGTGATTAAACTGCGGATCGTTCGGCGCCGTCAGATCCAGACTGAACGGGTAGTCGGTCAGAATGCAGACATTGCTGCAGGTGGACAGCGTCAGGGTGCCCGCCAGCGGGCCGGACACCTGGCCTGGCATCACGATCGGCAGCGTGACCCGATCGTGATAGCCCTGGGTGGAAATGCCGGCCACCTCGAAACGCTGCGGCGTCGGCCAGTGCCAGGTCGCCGGCGGTGGGTGGCCTTGCCAGACGATAGCCGGCGCGATGCCGCCTTCGCCCGGGGAACGCCAGTAAGTTTTCCAGCCTTTTTGCAGCTCGACCGACAGCAGCAGACGGGTCTCTCCCGGCTGTGACGTGTCGGCGCGCAGCCGCACCTTGGCATGATCGTTGGCCGGATTTTGCAGCCAGCCGCTGTCCGCCGCCTGCAAGGCGGGCAGCCACAGCATAAACAGGCAAGCGCAGGCCAGCCTGATAATTTTCAACATGTTAATTCTCCATAAATGATTAATTCACCGCGAAAAACGGGCGATTAACTCATTCACGGAAGACGCATAATCGAAGGTGCACCCTGAGGGTGGGCGGAGAAATGGCGCGAGGAGGAGGAATGCGCAGACGCGCGGCAATGGTCGGCGCCAACAGCGCCAGCAGCAGACCCAGCCCGAACAGCACGGTTTCGAACATTACCGGCGGCGCGGCCAGCAATGATTTGGCGCTCAGTTCACAGGGCGTCGGCTGCGCTTCGGCGGCGGCATCACTGGACTGAACGGCGGTAGCGGCCGGGATCCCCAGCGTTTGCTGCAGCGCATGCAGGCCCGCCATGCGCTGGGTCATGCACGTCAGCACCACCAGGCAAGCCAGGCATAAAAACCATTTTGCAATCCGCTGCCGTTTAACCATGCCATCCTCATGTTCAGATCTGGGGTTATCTTAGCGGCGCAGACGCGATTAGCAACGTTTTGTCGGTAAAGAAATGTCTGAGCGGCGGTATTGATGGCGGCGAATTACAGGTATCATAGAGGGTAAGCCTGCGCTTTTCGCCGGGTACAATGACGATTCTCTCCTCCAGGCACACTGCGGGGATACACAGCGAAGGACTGGTGATATGCAACCTTTGAGTGGGCCGGGCACCCCAATCGCCGGCGAGCGCCCCCCTTCCCCGGGCAAAACGGCGGCCACTGACGATCAACCCCTCTCTCCGGCGCAGCGCACAACGCTGGAAAAACTGATCGTGAAAATCATGACGCTCAGCCCGGTAAAATCGGCGGAGATCTGGGCGTCTCTGCGTCACGATCTCGGCGCCGACAAAGGCGGCGAACTGCTGGCGCGCCATTTTCAACCGGCGGAACAGCTGCTGCAAACGCGCCTGACGCAGGCGCAGCAAAACCATGCCGGGCGCCAACTGCTGCAACAGCTGGCCGAGTTGCTGCCGCAGGGCAATAATCGCCAGGCGGTCAGTGACTTTATTCGTCAACGGTTCGGCCATACGGTGTTGAGCCAGCTAAGCCCACCGCAGCTGCAGCAGGTGCTGAATCTGTTGCAGACCGGCGGCCTGACCATTCCCCAACCGCAGCAAACCGCCACCAGCGATCGCCCGCTGCTGCCCGCAGAGCATCAAAGCCTGCAGCAGCAGGTCACCAAACTCAGCGCCGCGACCGGTGAAGCGCCGGCTAAAATTTGGCAAACGCTGTTCGATCTGGTGGGCGTGAAAACCAACGATCCGCTGCCGGCGCGCCACTTCCAGCTGCTGAACCAGTTTTTACAGGTGAAGGTGGCGCTCAGCCCGCAGAACGCGCCAACGCTGAACAACCTGCTGGCGGCGCTCAAACAGCCGGCGGATGAGCAAGAACTGCAGCAGATGAACGACTATTGCCAGACGCGCTTCAACTGCGGCGCCAACGCGCCGCTGACGCATCCGCAAATGAGCGACGCCATTCATCAGCTGTTTGCCCGCCGTCTGGAGAAAGCCGGCCAGGCGCAGCCGATCGCCAGCCCCCCTGTCGAACCGCAGCCGCTGCTCAACCCGCTGATCGCCGCCCTGCCTCTGCCGCTGCAAAAAGCGCTGAGCAAGCCCGCCGTGGCGCTGATCCTGCTGCTGTTGACGCTGGCCGTCGTGCTGGCGCTGGTGTTTTAACGCCTCAGGCGCAGCCGCAGTCCGCTGCGGCCGCCCGGGAGCGCAGTGACCCCGGCAGTTCGCCGATGGCCAACGGATGGCCGTCGCGCAGCCAGAAATCCAGCCCGCCAATCAACTCTTTCACCCTAAACCCCAACTTCGCCAGCTTGTAGGCGCCTTTGGTGGAACCGTTGCAGCCGATGCCGTCGCAGTAGGTCACATACACCTTTTGGCGATCCAGGTGCGCCGTGCCGGCTTCATCCATCAGGCGATGCGGCAAGCTGAGCGCGCCGGGGATATGCCCGGCGGCGTACAGCGCCTCCGCACGGGTGTCGATCACCACCATCCCGTCCACGCCATTGCGCAAATCTTCCGCCACGTCCCAGGCATCCGCATAGCGGCTCAGCTTGGCCGCCAGATAGGCCAGGCTCTCTTCCGGCGCTGCCGGCGGAAAGGCCAGCACCAAGGATTCTTTCGACATATCACTCACTCCCGTTGATCAAGACAGATGACAATAGTGCCCGATTTTGGTCTTATGATTGATACCCATTTTTTACTCATGATAAGACCCATTATGCGGCACACGCTGATCACGCTGTTTCAGCAATCGCCCCAGGCCATCGGCACGCTGCGCGATCGTCTGTGTGCGGCATTGCGGCAGGCCATCCACCACGGCGCATTGAGCGTTGGGCAACGGCTGCCCTCCAGCCGAGTGCTGGCTGGGGATCTGAACCTCTCAAGGGTGACCGTCGAAGCAGCCTACGGCCAGTTGGAGGCGGAGGGGTATTTGCAGCGCCGCGTCGGCCAGGGCACATTTGTGGCTATCCGCATCGCCAAATCGCCGCCGCCGGCGACCCGCACCGCCATGCCGCGCCTTTCGCTGCGCGGCCAACAGATCGTGCACACCGGCGGCTGCCGCGATCCGCAGCATCCTCAGGCCTTCGCAGCCGGCTCGCCGGACCTGCGCGCGTTTCCGCTGGCCCTGTGGAAGCAGTTGACCGCTCAACGCCTGCGCCTGCAGGGGGAAAGCCTGCTGCGCTACGGCGATCCGCAAGGCTATCTGCCGCTGCGCGAAGCCATTGCCACCCACGTCAACCAAACGCGTGGCGTAGTCTGCGATGCGAGCCAGGTTATCGTGCTGACCAGTTCGCAGCAGGCGCTGCAAATGATCGCCACCTTACTGTTGGACAGCGGCGACAGCGTCTGGATGGAAGAGCCGGGTTACGCCGGGGCGAGAAACGCCTTTATCAGCGCCGGCGCCACGCTGACGCCGGTGGCGGTAGACGGCGATGGCCTGCGAGCAGAACCTTCCTTGCCCGATCCGCGTTTGATTTATCTGACGCCCTCGCACCAATACCCGACCGGCGCGGCCCTCAGCCTGGCACGCCGCTTAGCGTTGCTGGCGCAGGCGGAGCGGCAACAGGCCTGGATCATTGAGGACGATTACGACAGCGAGTTTCACTACGACGGGCTGCCGATTCCGGCGATGCAAGGCCTGGATCGCCATGGCCGGGTGCTCTATCTCGGCACCTTCTCCAAATCGTTGTTCCCTTCGCTGCGGCTGGCGTACCTGATCGTGCCGCCCGCGCTGGTCGCCCCCTTCGTCACCGCACGCACGGTCTATGACGGCCACAGCGCGCAATTGATGCAGGCGGTGACCGCCGAGTTCATTCGCCAGGGGCACTTCGCCGCGCATATTCGTTACATGCGCCAGCTCTACCACAGCCGGCGCGATGTGCTGCTGACGGAAGTGAGCGAAAAGCTGAGCCACTTCGCCACGGCCGCTCCCGCCGCCGGCGGCCTGCAGCTCAGCGTTTGGCTGCCGCCCGGCCGGGAGGCGGCGCTCAGCCAACAGGCGCGGCGGCTCGGCGTCCTTACGCCCGGGTTAACGGCGCAATACCAAACGGTTCAGGCCCAGCGCGACGGCTGGCTACTGGGTTTTTCGGCCCTGACGCCGGGCGAGATCCGCAGCGCCGTCGAGCGGCTGGCGCGGATCGCCGCGGCTTAGCCCTGCCCCGGAGAGACGCCGGCCGGCTTATTGCTCGGTCAGGCGCATCTCCGCCACCAGCGGCAGGTGATCGCTCACCGCCGGCCAGTGCACGCCGTTCCAATCGCCGCTGGCGTTCGGCACCGTCAGGCTGTCCAGATGCCAACGCTGCGCATTGCCGCTAAAGATGTAATCCACCTTGATTTCGGCGTTTTCCGCCGGCCAGCTGCGGCCATCTTGCCCATTGGGCATGATGTCGTTCCAATAGCGGCTTAGCTCCAGCCAGGTGACGCTGCCCGGCACGTCGTTCATGTCGCCGAACAGCAGTTTGATGCCACGCACTTCGATGGTGCGATCGTTCAGCTCCCGCACCTGATCCAGACGCATCGTCGGATCTTCCTTGGTATCGAGGTGGGTGTTGAACAGGGTGATCGGCGTCGGGAACTCCGGCACATCGACCTTGGCGCTGAAGGCGATGCGCTGCTCGCGCTGGCCGGACGGCAACGGATAGATCACGGCGTCGTGCAGCGGATACTTCGAGAGAAACGCCAGGCCGTATTCACCGCCGTCGAAATCGATCGCCCGGCCGAACACCGCCTGCATGCCGGTCAGCTTCGCCAGTTCCGCCGCCTGATCGACCCGCCCGCTGCGGGCGGTGAGTTTATCCACCTCCTGCAGCGCCACCACGTCGACGTTCATCGCGCGAATCGCCTTGGCGATAGCGGTCATGTCGCTGACCTTGCCGGCGGCGATATTGAAGCTGGCGACGCGGATCTTCGGCGCCTGTTCCAGCTCGTAGGTTTTGTTATTCAGGCCGCCCAACGCGCTGGCCACCTCGCGGCTGTTGGCGTTGCTGTTGGCGTGCCCGGTATCGGCGGACGACCAGGCGCTGTGAGAGATGCCCAGGGACAGTAAGGTGATGAGCAAAGCGTGACCGGTGTGCATGAATTCTCCTTGAGGGACAGATAAGTGTTATGCGGGCGCTTCCCGGCCCACAGCTAACACCGATTTTGCCGCAGAAACCTGCGACTATTTCCTAGTTGCACCGCTATTTTTCGTTTCTGCGCGATGCTTCGCATTCTGGCGGTTTACGCATTGCGCCGTTGGACAATCGGCTGATTTCGTTTTAAAACCGGTAGATTGCCAACCGCGAGGAGTTCCGATGACCAGCCCGATTGCCGAACAGCTTACCGAACGTTTCTTCCGCTACCTGGCCGTCACCAGCCAGAGCAACGCCGCCGCAACCGCCCTGCCCAGCACGCCGGGACAGCATGAGATGGCGCAACTGTTGGCGGACGAGCTGCGCCGGCTCGGCCTGGCCGACGTTCAAATCGACGAGCACGCCACCGTGACCGCCCGCAAGCCCGGCACCCAACCCGGCGCACCGCGCATCGGCTTCATCACGCATATCGACACCGTGGACGTCGGCCTGTCGCCCGAGATTCGCCCGCAGCGCCTGCGCTTCACCGGCGAGGATTTATGCCTGAACACCGAGCAGGACATCTGGCTGCGTACCGCCGAGCATCCGGAGATCCTGCCCTACCGGAACGAAGAGATCCTGTTCAGCGACGGCACCAGCGTGCTGGGCGCCGACAATAAGGCGGCGGTCACCGTGGTGATGACGCTGCTGGCCAACCTGACCGCGGCCGATCGCCACGGTGATATCGTAGTGGCGTTCGTGCCGGACGAAGAAATCGGCCTGCGCGGCGCCAAGGCGCTGGATCTGCAGCGTTTCCCCGTCGATTTCGCCTACACCATCGACTGCTGCGAACTGGGTGAAGTGGTGTACGAGAATTTCAACGCGGCGGCGGCGGAGATCCGCATCGAGGGGGTGACCGCCCACCCGATGTCGGCGAAAAACGTATTAATCAACCCGATACGCATCGCCAACGACATCATTAACCGATTCGATGTGCAGGATACTCCGGAGCACACCGAAGGGCGCGAGGGCTATTTCTGGTTCACCGATCTGGCCGCCAACGCCAATCAGGCGACGCTGAAGGTGTCGATTCGCGACTTCGATCGCGCGGCGTTCGAGGCACGCAAAGCCCGCCTTGAGGAGACCGTGCGCCAGGTGGCGGCCAACTATCCGCGGGCCAACGTCAGCTGCAGCGTCAGCGACATCTACAGCAACATCAGCAACGCCATCGGCGAGGACCGGCGCGCCATCGATCTGATCTTCGGCGCCCTCGCCGCCCACGGCATCCCGCCGAAGGTGATCCCGATGCGCGGCGGCACCGACGGCGCGGCGCTCTCCAGCCGTGGCATCCTGACGCCCAATTACTTCACCGGCGCGCATAACTTCCACTCGCGCTTCGAGTTTTTACCCGTCAGCGCCTTCGTGAAATCCTATCAGGTGACCCGCAGCATTTGCCTGCTGGCCGCGCGACAAAGCGGCCAACCGGCTTAGCTCATCACCCAGCCGAGCAACGCGGCCCATACCAACAGCGGCAGCGAATAATAGTGGAAGCGCAACCAGATCTTGCGCTCCCCCGCCATGCGCAGCGCAATCAGGTTGGCGAGCGATCCGATCGCCAACCCGAAGCCGCCGGCGTTGACCGCATAGGCCAACTGAGCGCTCGAGGGCACATAGTTGAGCAACAGTATGGTGGCCGGCACGTTGCTGACGATCTGCGACAGCCCGACGCCCAACGCATACACGCTCCCCTCGCTCAGCCCGGCGATGGCGGCGAACGCCGGCTGAAGCGGCGGCAAACGGGTAAACAGGCCGACATCGATGAACATGGCGGCGAACACGAAAATCAGACTCCAGTCGATCTGCAACAGCACTCGGCGCGCCAGCAGCAAGAAACCGGCGAACACCGCCAGCAGCCCGTACAACGGCAGATCGAAATCGAGACACAGCAGGAAAACCGCATACAGCCCTACACAGCTCAGCAACAGCGGCCGCTGGTAGGGATACCCCTCGGTATTCGGCGTTTTCACGATGTCGCGCGCCGGGAAGCTGAACCAGGTCAGCGCCAGCAGGCTCAACATCATTGCGACGCCAAACGGCGCCATCTGGCCGATGAAACCGAGGAAAGAGAGGCCGGAGCGGCTCCACAGCAGGATATTTTGCGGGTTGCCGATCGGCGTCAGCAACGAACCGGCGTTCACCGCCAGCGCCTGGAAGATGATCAAGCGGCCAACCGGCAGCGCCGACAGCTTTTTTAGCGTGATGGTGAGCGGAATGACGATAAACAGCGCCACATCGTTGGTCAGAAACGACGACAGCAGCGCGGCGGAAAACACCAGGAACAGCGCCAGCCGCCGTTCGCTGTGCAAGCGGTTGATAATCTTGCGGCCGACAAAATCGAAGTAGCCGCTGACCTCCACCCCTTTGGTCAGCAGCATCAGCCCCAACAGGGTGATGAGGGTACGGCCGTCGATGAAACCACCCAGCGCCGACAGCGGTTGCGGATGAAAAGCGAACATCACCACGCCGGCCAGCAGCAATGCATGCAAGAAGCGATCTTTGACAAAGGGGTGGATAAGCCGAGAAATGGCGGTTGAACTCATAGCGGCAGTGTGAACCTCACCGAAAAGAATGGGCAGACGTTAGCTCAGACGCGGCTTCAGCGCCAGCAAAATGCTATTTTACCTTTATCCGCTTTTCATTTGCCGCGCTTTACTTTATTTGTAGCGGCTTTCACGGTTTTCAAAGGACATGTTATGGCTTCCCTGCTCGCTAAAGGGGCGTTGCTCAGCGCCTTATGCGCCCTGCTCGCCGCCTGTGACGATCCCGCCTCTCGCCCGCAAATCGATATCGACGGCAAGACCATGGGCACCTTCTACAGCGTTAAGGTCAGCGGTGACGTCGCGATCGGCAAACAAGAGCTGCAGCGGCAGATCGACACGGTGCTCGAACGGGCCAACGACGATATCTCTACCTACCGCGCCGATTCGGTGCTGTCGCGGTTTAACCGCAGCGCCAGCCTCGAGCCGCAGCCTATCCCGCGCGGCATGGCGGACATCGTATTGATGGCCCAACGCATCGGCCGCGATACCGGCGGCGCCATGGACATCACCGTCGGCCCACTGGTGAACCTGTGGGGGTTCGGCCCAGACAAGCATCCGGTCAAGGTGCCGGAACAGGCGCAGATCGACGCGGCGAAGCAGAACATCGGCCTGCAGCACCTGAAGCTGATCAGCGACAATCGCGGGGAGTGGCTGCAAAAAGATCTGCCGGGCATGTATGTCGATCTCTCGACGCTGGGCGAAGGCTATGGTGCCGATGAGCTGGTGCGCCTGATGAACCGTCACGGCATTACCAACTACCTGGTGTCGGTAGGCGGCGCGGTCTCTTCACGCGGCGTCAACGGCCAGGGCAAACCCTGGCGGGTGGCGATCCAAAAGCCGACCGACCGTGAAAATGCGGTGCAGGCGCTGGTGGATCTGCACGGTTACGGCATCAGCACCGCCGGCAGCTACCGCAACTACTTCGAACAAAACGGCCAGCGTTACTCCCATGTCATCGATCCGACCACCGGCAGGCCGATCAACCACCGGCTGGTTTCCGCCACGGTGATCGCCCCGACCGCACTCGAGGCCGACGGCTGGGATACCGGCTTGATGGTGCTGGGCCCGGAGAAAGCGTTGCAGCTCGCAGAAGAGAAAGGGCTGGCGGTCTACCTGATCAGCAAAACCGACGACGGTTTCAGCGCCGTGATGACGCCGCAGTTCAAAGCATTTTTAGTGCAGTGAGATCGGCGCGCAATGGCCGGGCTTATTCCTGTTCCGCGCCGATCACTTGGTCAGCGCGATGATGCCGAGGGTCAGACCGGCCACTGCCGCCGCGCCGCCGGCGATCGCGCCCGCGGTTTCCCAGTTATCCTGAGTGGTGCCCTTCATGCAGGTGTTGGTGTGCACCAGACGCCCCTGGTCATCGTAGACCGGAACGCAGGGAGAATCAGTGGCGCATCCGGCCAACACGGCCGACAGTAACCCAACCGCAATTAACTTTTTCATACTTCTTGCCTCAATGTTCGATCACTTTAGAAAGCCACGCCGAGCGATAATCACGCTACCTGGCTATTGTATGCCCAACGCGTGTAATGGCGAGGTAATGATGTGTCAGGGGATGTGATTTGGGAAAACTCCGAGCGCTCGCCCGGCGGGCTTTGAACGGTAAAAAGCCCGCGAAAACGCGGGCTTGATGGCGAGATGAAGCTCAGGCGGAATTATTTCGCCAGTTTGCGCATCACCAGGGTGGCGTTGGTGCCGCCGAAGCCGAAGCTGTTGGACATCACCGTGGTCAGCTCGCGCTGAGTCGGCTGAGTCACGATGTTCATGCCGGCCGCCTGCTCATCCAGGGTTTCGATGTTGATGCTCGGCGCGATAAAGCCGTGCTCCAGCATCAGCAGGCTGTAGATCGCTTCCTGCACGCCTGCGGCGCCCAGCGAGTGACCGGTCATCGCCTTGGTGGAGGAGATAGCCGGGGTGTTGTCACCGAACACTTCGCGAATGGCGCCCAGCTCTTTCACGTCACCTACCGGCGTAGAGGTGCCGTGCACGTTGATGTAATCGATCGGCGCATCCAGATCCTGCATCGCCATCTTCATGCAGCGCACTGCGCCTTCACCCGAAGGGGCAACCATGTCGGCGCCGTCGGAAGTCGCGCCGTAGCCGACGATTTCCGCATAGATGTGCGCGCCGCGCGCCAGCGCGTGCTCCAGCTCTTCAACCACCACCATGCCGCCGCCGCCGGCGATGACGAAACCGTCACGATCGGCGTCATAGGTGCGGGACGCTTTTTCCGGCGTGTCGTTGTATTTGGTGGACAGCGCGCCCATCGCGTCGAACTCGCAGGCCATTTCCCAGCACAGCTCTTCGCCGCCGCCGGCGAACACGATGTCCTGTTTGCCCAGCTGGATTTGCTCAACCGCGTTGCCGATGCAGTGCGCGGAGGTCGCGCAAGCGGAGCTGATGGAGTAGTTCACGCCGTGGATTTTGAACGGCGTTGCCAGGCAGGCGGAAACGCCGGAAGCCATGGCTTTGGTCACCACGTACGGGCCAACCGCTTTCAGGCCGCGCGGGCTGCGCATCGCATCGGCGCCGAACACCTGGAAGCGCGGAGAACCGCCGCCGGAACCGGCGATCAGGCCCACGCGCGGGTTGTTTTGATACTCTTCTTCCTTCAGGCCGGAAGACGCGATCGCTTCTTGCATCGCCAGGAAGGCATAAATGGAAGCGTCGCTCATGAAACGCACCGCCTTGCGGTCGATCAGGCCGGTAGTGTCGAGCTTAACTTGCCCCCATACGTGACTACGCATGCCGGAATCTTTCAGCTCCTGGGAGAAAGTGATCCCAGAACGTCCTTCCTGCAGGCTTGCCAGGACCTCCTGCTGGTTATTACCAATGCTGGAGACAACTCCCAGGCCAGTAATCACTGCACGTTTCATTCAATACCTCTTCCACTATTTACCTACGGGATTTTGCATCGCACTTTAGCGTACAGATGTAAGCCGAACAAGTCCGATCAGCGTTTTTCAGCTTTATTGTTGTCCAGTTTGCGCCGGGGCGCCAGCGCCGTTAGAATTCGCGGCATCCCTTGAATTTCGAGCCATTGACCGTGAACCACGCCCCCATCCAAACCGCAACGCTAACCTGGAACGAACAGGGTACACCTGTTTCGAAACAGTTTGATGACGTCTATTTTTCCAATCAGGATGGGCTGGAAGAAACCCGCTATGTCTTCCTGCACGGCAACCGGCTGCCGCAGCGTTTCGCCACTCACCCGCGCCCGCTGTTGGTGGTGGCGGAAACCGGATTCGGCACCGGGCTCAATTTCCTGACCCTGTGGCAGGCCTTCGCCGGCTTCCGTCAGGCTGAGCCGGACGCGACGCTGCAGCGCCTGCACTTTATCAGCTTCGAAAAATTCCCCCTCCAGCAGGCTGACCTGGCGGCGGCGCATGCACGCTGGCCGGAGTTGGCGCCTTATGCCGACGAGCTGCGCGCCCAGTGGCCGCTGCCGTTGCCGGGTTGCCATCGCCTGCTGTTAGCCGAAGGCCGCATTACGCTCGATCTGTGGTTCGGCGACGTCAACGATCTGCTGCCGCAGTTTGACGCCAGCATGAATAACCAGGTGGATGCCTGGTTCCTCGACGGTTTCGCGCCGGCAAAAAACCCCGACATGTGGACCGATCAACTGTTCGCCGCCATGGCGCGCTTCGCCCGGCCGGGAGGCAGCTTCGCCACCTTTACCGCCGCCGGCTTCGTGCGCCGCGGCTTGCAACAGGCCGGTTTTCAGGTCAACCGCTGCAAAGGCTTCGGCCAAAAGCGTGAGATGCTCGCCGGCGAGCTCCCGGCCGATGCGCAGCCCGCTGCACATCCGGCGCCCTGGTATCGACGCCCGGCGGCGGACAACACCGCCGACATCGCCCTGATCGGCGGCGGCGTCGCCAGCGCGCTCACCGCGCTGGCCTTGCTGCGCCGCGGCGCCACCGTCACGCTGTACTGCGCCGACGAACAGGCGGCAGAGGGCGCATCCGGCAACCGCCAGGGCGCGATTTATCCTTTGCTGAACGGCAGCGGCGACGCGCTGGAGAGCTTTTTCAGCGCCGCGTTTCCCTTCGCCCGCCGCCAGTACGATGCCCTGTTGCAACAAGGCGTCGCCTTTGATCACCAGTGGTGCGGCGTCAGCCAGTTGGCCTATGACGAAAAGAGCGGCGCCAAGATCGCCAATATGCTGAAAACCGACTGGCCGCAGGCCTTGGCGATGGCGGCCGACCGCGAGACGCTCAGCGAACGGTGCGGCGTCGATACCGGCTTTGGCGGCATCACCTACCCGCTAGGCGGCTGGCTCTGCCCGGCCGAGCTGACGCGCGGCGCTATCGCGCTGGCGCAGCGTCAGGGCTTGGTCTGCCACTACCGGCACGATGCGCAGGCGCTGGCGCGTGAAGAAAACGGCTGGCGCATCGATTTCGCCAACGGCGACAGCCGGCGCCATGCGACGGTGATCCTGGCCAACGGCCATCGGTTGGCCGAACTGGCGCCGACGGAGGCCCTGCCGCTGTATTCGGTACGCGGGCAGGTGTCGCATATCCCGACCTCGCCGGCCCTCGGTCAATTGAAACAGGTATTGTGTTACGACGGTTACCTGACGCCGGTTAATGCCAACAACGGCCACCACTGCATTGGCGCCAGCTACCAGCGCGGCGACATCGCCACCGACTACCGCGAGCAGGAGCAACAGGAGAACCGCGAGCGCCTGCTGCGCTGTCTACCGGAGCAGTCCTGGCCGCAGCAGGTGGACGTCAGCGCTCATCAGGCGCGCTGCGGCGTGCGCAGCGCCACCCGCGATCATCTGCCGATGGTCGGCGCGCTGCCGGACTATCAGGCCACGCTGGCACAGTATCAGGATTTGCAGCGGCAGAACCAGCGCGGCGAAACCGTCGCCGATGCGCCGGTCTATCCCGGTCTGTTCGCTATCGGCGGGTTAGGCTCGCGCGGCTTGTGCTCGGCGCCGTTGGCGGCGGAAATTTTGGCGGCGCAGCTGTTCGGCGAACCGTTGCCGGGTGATGCGCGCCTGCTGGCGGCGTTGAATCCGAATCGGATGTGGGTGCGGAAATTGCTGAAAGGACGTGCGGTTTAATCAACCTTGAGGGGCGCGGCGACGCGCCCCGGCATGACGATCAGGCGGCAGGGGTTGCAGCCTGATAGAGGTTTTCCCACATGCCGCGCACCAGGATCTGATCCGGCGGCGAGAGTTCCCCGGCGGCGATCGCTTTGTGCAGGCTCTCCTCCACCCGCGCTTTCAGCGCTTCGGCGGTGTGTTCGCCCTGCTCTTCCGCCTCGGCCACCGCCAGCGTCAGATGACCGCGCAGGTAGCCACCGGCAAACAGTTCATCATCGCTGGCGTGCTCTACCATGTCATCAATCAGCGCCAAAATGCGCGCTTCAAATTCTGCGATCATCAAATTTCCTCATTAAATAACGGGCTGTGGCGTCAGTTGAGATCTTCCGGATACGGAAAGTGCTCGGCCGCCAACGGTGGCGTATTGTAGAACGATTGCAACGCCTGAATAAAGCGCGCAGGCCTTGTGGGTATTCCCTGCTCCAGCAGCGCCAATACCCGGGCGCGCACCTTGCGTTGGAAGGCGATGCGATCCGGCTCGCAGTCGCCGTTCAGGTTGTCGCAGCTGACGTTGAACGGGAAACCGGCCGCCACGCAGAACATCCATTCCAGCGCCTGCGGTTTGATCTCTACCGCTTCAAATTCGCTCTGGGTCTGCGCGTCCCGCCCATCCGGGCAATACCAATAGCCGAAGTCCACCAATTGACGGCGCGCTTCACCGGCGATGCACCAGTGCGAAATTTCGTGCAGGCCGCTGGCGTAGAAACCGTGGGCGAACACGATGCGGTGATACGGCAATTCGTCGTCGGCCGGCAGGTAGATCGGTTCGTCGTCTCCCTTCACCAGGCGGGTGTTGTAGTCATCGCTGAAGCAGCGATTGAAGATCTCGATCAACTGCTCATAATGATGGCGGGTCTGCGTGTCTGACATAAAAAACTCTATAACCACAAAAATAAAGAGGCCATTATACCCGATAACCGGCGGGGGGATACGGGCGCATAAACGGCGCCCATTTTCATCGTCAGCCGTGCACGAAGGCGGACAGCCACTGCTGAATCTCTGCGCCGTGATTGTCGTAAAGCAGCTTGAGGCTCATCACCAGCGAGACGATCACGATCATCGGCCGAATCAATTTCTGGCCACGGGTCAGCACCATGTGCGCGCCCAAACGCGCCCCCAACACCTGCCCCACCAGCATCACCAGACCGATGCTCCACACCACCTTGCCGCCGATGATGAACAGCGCCAACCCGCCGACGTTGGAGGTAAAGTTCAGCACTTTGGCGTGCGCCGTGGACTTGGCGAGGTTGAAACCGCACAGCGTCACGTAGGCCAGCGCGTAGAATGAGCCGGCGCCGGGGCCGAAGAAACCGTCGTAAAACCCGACGCAACCGCCGGCTACCAGCCCGAACGGCAAGGCGCCGAGGCGGCGTTGACGATCTTCCTCACCCAGTCGCGGCATCAACAAGAAATAGAGACCGATGCCGATCACCAGCAGCGGCAACATCTGCCGCAGCAAATCGGCGCGCATGTGCTGCACCAGAATCGCACCGGCGATCGAGCCGATCAGCGTCAGAAAAATCGTCAGCTTCTGGTCGTTGAGGTTCACCGCTCGCCGACGAATGAAGTACAGACTGGCGGAGAAAGAGCCGCCGACCGACTGCAGCTTATTGGTCGCCAGCGCCTGCGCCGGAGGAACCCCCACTGCCAGCAAGGCCGGCACCGTCAGTAATCCGCCGCCGCCGGCGATGGAGTCGATAAACCCCGCCAGCAGCGCTACCGCAAACAACACCCCGAGCATCTCGGGGCCAATGACGAACCAGTCCATGTGTTATTCCGCTGAGAAATGGTGATCCAGCAATGCCTGACAGGTAGGCGGTAACGGCGGCGGCACGGGTTTGCCCGGCTTCGCATTCGGCTGATGCGGTACGAACCAACTCGCCAGTTCGGCGCCGCAGCCATCGCCCGGCGGCGGCGTATCCTGCTCCTGGCACTCCAGGCTGCCGGCCGGACAACGCAGACGCACGTGCATATGCGCACGGTGGCCGAACCACGGCCGCACCTTGTGCAGCCAGGCGCGATCGGCGCCGGCGTCCAGGCACAGACGCTGCTTGATCGCCGGGTTGACGAAGATGCGCGTCACGTCCGCATCCTGCGCCGCCAGTTTGATCAGCGACTCAATCTGCGGTTGCCATTGGCTCGCCACCACCTGTTTGCCGTCGCCCGACACCAGGTCGATCGGCTGCGGCTTGAGCAATTGCTGCGCGCTCCAGCGTTGGCGCGGCAGCTGCAGCCAGATGTCGACGTCGAGCCCAGACTGGTGGCTGGCGTGGCCGCTGCTGAAGCGCCCGCCGGCCGGCATCGCCATGTCGCCGATCAGCACCGTGCCCAGCGCTTTCTGGTTCGCTTTGCTGCTGAGACGCTGTATGAACGCCAGCAGATCCGGATGGCCGAAATAGCGGCGCTGGTCGGTACGCATCACCTGATAGTCCGGTGAATTCAGCGGCAACGGCTGCGCGCCGATGATGCAGCCGTTGGCGAAACCGCCCACCGCCTGCGGCGCGCCGGCCACCGGATGGTCGATTTTCTGCCACGGCGTCAGCGCCATGGCGGAAGCGGAGGCCGTCAGGGCCACCAGGCCCAACATCCAGTTTTTCATGGCGATTACCAGCGAGGCACGTCGGAAACCACATCACCGTTTTGCGCACGCTGGCGCAGCAGGTGATCCATCAACACGATCGCCATCATCGCTTCGGCGATCGGTACGGCGCGGATGCCCACGCACGGATCGTGGCGACCGCGGGTCACCATTTCCACCGCTTCCCCGTGGCGATTGATGGTGCGGCCCGGCACCATGATGCTGGAGGTTGGCTTCAGCGCCAGATGCGCGATCACCGGTTGGCCGCTGCTGATGCCGCCGAGAATGCCGCCGGCATGGTTGCTTTGGAAGCCTTCCGGGGTGATTTCATCGCGGTTTTCGCTGCCGCGTTTGGTCACCACGGCGAATCCGTCGCCGATCTCCACGCCTTTCACCGCGTTGATGCTCATCAGCGCGTGCGCCAGATCGGCATCGAGGCGGTCAAACACCGGCTCGCCCAGGCCAACCGGCACGTTTTCCGCAATCACGCTGACCTTGGCGCCGATGGAGTCACCCTCTTTTTTCAGCGCGCGCATCAGTTCGTCCAGCGCTTCCAGCTTGTCCGGATCCGGGCAGAAGAACGGGTTCTGTTCGACCTGATCCCAGTCTTTCAGCTCGCAGGTCACGTCGCCGATCTGCGCCAGATAGCCGCGCACCTGCACGCCGAACTTCTGCTGCAGGTATTTCTTGGCGATAGCGCCCGCCGCGACGCGCATGGCGGTTTCACGCGCCGAAGAGCGGCCGCCGCCGCGATAGTCGCGCAGACCGTATTTCTGTTCGTAGGTGTAGTCGGCATGCCCTGGACGGAACACGTCTTTGATGGCGCTGTAGTCTTGCGAGCGCTGATCGGTGTTTTCAATGATCAGACCGATGCTGGTGCCGGTGGTCACGCCTTCGAATACGCCGGAGAGAATGCGCACCTGATCCGGTTCGCGACGCTGGGTGGTGTAACGCGAGGTGCCCGGACGACGGCGGTCCAGATCGTGTTGCAAATCGGCTTCGGTGAGCGGGATGCCGGGCGGCACGCCGTCGACGATACAACCCAGCGCCACCCCGTGAGATTCACCGAAGGTGGTGACGCGGAAAATCTGCCCAATACTGTTTCCTGCCATCACGGCTCCTTACCGTTAGTCTTTTATCGTTATGAGGCCCGCCATGCGGGCCTTGGAAATGCGGCTTAGCTGCGATAGAGGCTGAAGTGATCCTTGCAATCCACCAGCTGCTGTTTGGTCAACATGAACACGCCGTCGCCGCCGTTTTCGAATTCCAGCCAGGTGAACGGGATGTCCGGATATTGTTCCATCAGATGTACCATGCTGTTGCCCACTTCACAAATCAGCACGCCGTCGTCGGTCAGGTAGTCCGGCGCGCAGGCCAGGATGCGGCGCACCAGCTTCAGGCCGTCGCTGCCCGCCGCCAGCCCCAGTTCCGGCTCAAAGCGGAACTCCTGCGGCAGATCCGACATGTCTTCCGCATCGACGTACGGCGGGTTGGTGACGATCAGATCGTACTGGATCGCGGGAACGTCGCGGAACAGATCGGAACGGATCGGGATCACCTGGTGCTCGACGCCGTGCGCCTGAATATTGCGCTCGGTCACCGCCAGCACTTCGCTGGAGATGTCCACCGCGTCCACTTCCGCTTCCGGGAAAGCGTAGCCACAGGCGATGGCGATGCAGCCGCTGCCGGTGCACATGTCGAGAATATGGCGCGGCGGGTGCGGGATCAGCGCGCTGAAACGATCGTTGATCAACTCGCCGATCGGCGAGCGCGGCACCAGCACGCGTTCGTCGACGTAGAATTCCATGCCGCAGAACCAGGCCTTGTTGGTCAGGTAGGCGACCGGGATACGCTCGTTGACGCGGCGGATCACGCGCTCAACGATGCGATGGCGCTCGCTGGAAGTCAGACGAGCGGTATGCATGTCCTCCGGAATGTCCAACGGCAGAAACAGGCTTGGCAGCACCAATTGCACCGCTTCGTCCCACGGATTGTCGGTTCCGTGACCATAATAGATATTGGCGGCGTTGAAACGGCTTACCGTCCAGCGCAGCATATCTTGAATGGTGTGCAGTTCGTTCACTGCTTCGTCGACGAAAATTTTGTCCAATTTGCCCTCCGGCAGGCGCTGTGTTTCATGATTTAGCCGCATAGTTTGCCATGAAGCCCGCGACAAATCACGCGCGCCCCTCGCGCTTTTCACTCTGGCCCGAGTTTTGCGTCGACAGCGCTCATTCACAAGGTAAACTAGCGAAATAAACGATTTCCGGTGAATGAAGCATGAAGAACAAGCCCCCTCTGAGCAAAGACGAACAACAGCTCTTCAGAGAGTCGGTGGCGGGCGCAAAAAAGCTGCGCCAGGACACCATCGTCCACCGCCCGCCGAAGCTCAAGGTCAAACAGGTTGCGCCGCAGCGGCTGCGGCAGGAGCAGGTCGATGCCAGCTATTATTTTTCAGATGAATATCAGCCGCAGCTGGAAGAGGAAGGCCCGACGCGCTACGTGCGCCCCGGCAGCAGCCCGTATGAGCTGAAGAAGCTGCGACGCGGCGATTATTCGCCGGAGCTGTTTCTTGATTTGCACGGCCTGACTCAGCTGCAGGCCAAGCAGGAATTGGGGGCGCTGATCGCCGCCTGCAAACGCGAGCATGTACACTGCGCCTGCGTGATGCACGGGCACGGCAAACACATTCTCAAACAGCAAACGCCGCTGTGGCTGGCGCAGCATCCCGACGTGCTGGCGTTCCATCAGGCGCCGAAGGAATGGGGCGGCAACGCCGCCGTCCTGCTGTTGGTGGAGCTGGCAGAATAGCCTCCCGCAGAAACGACTCAGGGCGATGTCAGACATCGCCCTGAGTTTATTCCGCACCGCATCCGCGGCTCACACTTTGGCCATCACCTGCGACGGGCTGACCTGCCATTCAAATTTGCCGTAGCTGCCGTCCGCCGGCAGATCGACGTTGGCGATCGCCGAGGTCGCGAACATCGGCGGGCACTCGCCCGGACACAGTTCCGCCACCAGATACCCCACCAGCGGCAGGTGCGACACGATCAGCACCGAGCTCACCCCTTGCATCGCCAGCGCCTGAAGATAGCTGCCGACTTGTTCGGCGTTCCCGCCCGGCGTCAGTTCGGGCAGCACTTCTTCGCCCTCCGGCAGCGTCAAGGCTTCACGCACCGTCGCCAGCGTCTGTTCGGCCCGCAGATAGGGGCTGACCAGCACGCGTTCAATATCCACAGACTTGGTGTTCAACCAGGCCGCCATCTGACGGGACTCGTCGCGGCCGCACAGGGTAAGGGGCCTTACCGCATCGCTGGCTGCCTCGAGCGCCGCCTCTCCGTGACGCATAATCAAAACTTGCATATTGCACCGCTGTTGTTGACAAAGTAACGCTATACAGAAACGCCGTGCGTGCTGTACCGCCGAGTTTTACAACCCCAAAGCCAAAGCTTTAAAACGATAACGCGCCGTCTCTTTATGGCGGCCGGGCATTTTGCCTGAAAGTTTGCGTAAAGAAAATGCTGTTTTTTACAGCAATCCTCCCCGGGCAAACCTCGATTGCTCATAGAACAATCAATTCAACGGGTTAAATTTTAACCTTTTCGCCATGAAAATTATTGATGGCGCTCAAGCTAACTTACCGCTGCCGCAGCCTTGCTGTACAGCCTCACGGGCTGACGCTGTCGCAAGGAGTGATGGCGATCACAACGCGGCCCTGTTGCAACTATAGTGCAAATCGGGCCGCCCTGCGTTCAACTCCCCAGCGGGTAAAAACGTTCGCCCTGCTGCGCCATGCGCTGCAGGCGCTCGCACGGCGCGAAGTGCTCGCCGTGCTGCTGACGCAGGTAGTCCAGCGTCTTCACCACTTTCTCGGCGCCGAGTTCATCCATATAACGGAACGGGCCGCCAAGGAACGGCGGGAAACCGATGCCGAATACCGCACCGATGTCGCCGTCGCGCGCGCTGCGGATCACGCCTTCATCCAGGCAGCGCGCCGCTTCGTTCAGCATCATCATCACGCAGCGCTGGGCAATGGTCGCCGGCAGCATGTGCGCCTTCGGCGTGACGCCGAGCAACGTATACAATGAGGTATCCGCGCGCTTACGCCGCTGACGCTGCTGCCCCTCGCTCGGGTAAAGATAGAAGCCGCGGCCGTTCTTGCGCCCTTTGCGCCCGTCCTTCAGCACCGCATCGAACGCGGCAGGCGCGGCGAAGCGCGGCCCCAGCGCCTCGACCAGCACCGGAATGATCTTGGTGCCGACGTCGATGCCCACTTCGTCCAACAGGGTGATGGGGCCGACCGGGAAGCCGAAGTCCACCAGCGCTTTGTCCAGCGATTCAATGGGCTCGCCTTCCAGCAGGCAGCGCGCCGCTTCGTTGATGTACGGCGCCAGGATGCGGTTGACATAAAAACCGGCGCTGTCGCCCACCACGATGGCGGTCTTGCCCTGCTTGTGCGCCAGCGCCACGGTGGTGGCGATGGTTTGTTCGCTGGTGCCGGCGTGCGGGATCACTTCCACCAGCGGCATTTTGTCCACCGGGCTGAAGTAGTGCAGACCGATCACCTGCTGCGGCCGCTGGGCCTGTTCGGCGATTTGACCGATAGGCAGCGAGGAAGTATTGGAGGCGAACACGGTATGCGGCGCGCAGTTCGCTTCGACCTCGGCCACCATCTTCTGCTTCAGCGCCAGATCCTCAAACACCGCCTCGACCACGATATCCACCTGCTCGAAGCCGGTGTAATCGGTAGAGCCGGAGATCAACATCATCTGCTTTTGCCGTTCCGCCGGGCGCATGCGCTTGCTGCGCACCCGCTTGCCGAGCACGTCCCAACTGTATTTCAGCGCATGATTGATGCCGGTTTCATTGATATCTTTGATGCGAACCGGCAAACCGCCGCGCGTGGCGGTGACGCAGGCGATGCCGCCACCCATCAGGCCGCCGCCGAGAATGCCTACGCGATGCAAGGCGCGCGGCTGAGCATCGCCGCCCCGCTCTTTTTTCAGCGCGGTGGAAGCGAAGAACAGGCTGCGCAACGCCGCCGATTGCGGCGTCATCGCCAGTTCGCCAAAGGCGCGCGCTTCGGCTTCATAGCCGCTGGCGCTGCCGTGATCCAGCCCGGTGCGCACCACCTGAATGATGCGCTCCGCCGCCGGGTAGTTGCCGTGCGTTTTCGCCAACGTTTTCTTGCGCACGATGCTGAACAGCAGATTTCTGCCCAGCGGGCCGTTGAGCAGGCGATCCTGCCACGGCAGCTCGCGCTGATGCTTCCAGCCCTGTTTCACCCGCTCGATGGCGGTCTGCAGCAAAATCGATTGCGGCACGGCGTCGTCCACCAGCCCCATGCGCAGCGCCTGGCGGGCGCGAATGTGCTTGCCGGTCAGGATCATGTCCAGCGCCTTGGCGGCGCCTATCAGGCGCGGCAGGCGCTGAGTGCCACCGGAGCCCGGCAGCAGGCCCAGCTGCACTTCCGGCAGACCGAGCGCGGTTTTGTCATCCAGCGAACAGACGCGGCCGTGGCAGGCCAGCGCCAATTCCAGCCCGCCGCCCAGGCAGGCGCCGTGGATGGCCGCCACCACCGGTACCGGGAAGGCGGCGATCTGCGCCAGCGTGCTCTGCCCTTTCTTGGCCAGCGTTTCCGCCTCTTTGGCGCTGGTGCAGGCGGCGATCATGGTGATATCAGCGCCGGCGATAAACGAGTCCGGCTTGCCGGAAACGATCACCAGCCCTTCCAGCGCAGTATGCTGCTGCGCGCGGATCAGCACGTCGTTAACCTGTTCGACGAACTCGGCCTTGAGCGTATTGACCTTGTCGCCCGGCACGTCGATGGTGATCACCCCGATGTTGTCGGGGCGGATCGTCAGTTGAAAGGCCGACGGTTTGGCGCGCTGCTCGTGCAATGCGTTTTCGACGCTCATCATTCCACCTCCACGATCATCGCGGCCCCTAACCCGCCGGCGGCGCAGGCGGTGGTCAGGCCCAGCCCGCCGCCGCGGCGTTTCAGCTCACGCAGCGTCTGGGTAATCATGCGCGCGCCGGTGGCGGCGAACGGGTGACCATAGGCGATAGAACCGCCCAATACGTTGAATTTGTCCATGTCCACTTCGCCGATTGCCTGGCTGCGGCCAAGCTTCTCGCGGGCGAACGCTTCGCTGGCGAACATCTTCAGGTTGGCCAGCGTTTGCGCGGCGAAGGCTTCATGCATGTCGATGAGCGTCAGATCGGCCAGGCCGATGCCGGCGCGATCCAGCGCCAGCGGCGTGGCGTAGGAGGGCCCCAGCAGCATGTCTTCCCACACGTCGATGGCGGCGAAGGCGAAACTGCGCAGATAGCCGAGCGGCTGCAGCCCCAGCGCTTTGGCGCGCGATTCGCTCATCATCAGCACCGCCGCCGCGCCGTCGGTCAACGGCGTGCTGTTGGCCGCAGTGACGCTGCCGTGTTTGCGATCGAACGCCGGTTTCAGCTTGGCGTAGGAAGCCAGGCTGGAGTCTTTGCGGATATTGTTGTCTTCAGAAAGCTGAGCGCGGTAAGGCGGCACGTAGGCGGTCATGACCTCGTCGCGCAGCCACCCCTCCCGCCAGGCCTTGGCCGCCAGTTCGTGGGAACGATGCGCCAGCGCATCTTGCGCTTCACGGGTGATGCCGTGGCTTTTCGCCATCTGTTCGGCGGTATCGCCCATGCGCAGGCCGGTGGAATACTCCGCCACCGCCGGCGGCACCGGCATCAGATCGCGGAATTTCAGCCGGCTGAACAATTTGAGGCGCTGCGACAGCGTGCGCGCCTTGTTGACGTCCACCAACGTGCGCGCCAGCGCCTTGCTGACGCCGATCGGCAAGACGGAAGAAGAGTCCGCCCCGCCGGCGATGCCGACGCTGATGCTGCCGGCCATGATGCTCTCCGCCACGTTGGCGATCGCCTGGAAACTGGTGGCGCAGGCGCGCGACACGCTGTAGGCGTCGGTATGAACGCTCATGCCGGTGCCAAGCACGATCTCACGCGCGATGTTCGGCGCCTCGGGCATTTGCACCACCTGGCCGAACACCAGTTGTTCGATCAGTTGCGGCTCGATACCGCTGCGCGCCAACAGCTCGCTCACCGCCGTTTTCCCTAAATCCACCGCCGGAATGCCGTGATAGGCGGTCGCCTGTTTGGCAAAGGGGGTACGCAGTCCATTCACAATCGCAATGCGGTCACCATGACGGGTCACCAACGGCAGTGCCTTACTCATAAATGCTCCTGAAGAAAATAACGTCAGCGCAATGGGCAGAAAGAGGTCTGACCTGATGAGGTCATTGTTAACCAAACGGTTACATTTGGCAAACCGGCAGAGATCAAAACTGCGAGCAGGCGCACTTTCTATCGGGAACGAGGCAGGGAAGGAAATCCCCGGCGCGCAGCAGGCGGCGCCGGGGGTAAAGCGGGGATTAACGCAGGCCGAGCTGGAAGATCAGGGTTTCCGCCTGGCAGGCGAAGGTAAAATCGGCTTCCAATTGTACGCCGCCGTCAACCGGTTTAATGCTACTGCTGATGTCACAGGGATCGGATTCGACCGCGCGCGCTTTTTCGCTCAGGGCCGCCAGCATCGCCTCCGCATCTTGTTGATTGCTGAACACCTGGCTGTAGGATGCGGTGCAATCGGTGTTATCCATCACGGTGCCGACATCCACGCAGCAACACGCGGCGGTTTCCTGGGCGCTGCATTTATTAATTGCATCTGACATGATTGGTTCTCCTCAAGGGCCTCTGTTATCAGCCCAAATTGCCGTTTTATTCACCGGCGCAAAGCCACAAAATTCTGTGGGTATTTTACGCTCCCAAGCCGGCAATCACTAGCACTTACTTTTACTGGGTGTTTTAAGTGATGGAAATCACAAATAAAAATGAGCGCCTGCTAAGAAATGGTAAGAATTTTGTTATTTACCACTGTCTTTTTGTTAAGCAGATCTCTTTTTTGATATCAGAGTGGAAATATTTCAAAAACAAACTTGCAACATTTTCACAGGTCAGACCTATACTTCAGCCACTGGTCTGATTTGTCTGAACGATAACGGACCCTACAATCCCGCGCTCCTTGTTACTTCGTGTAACAATAGTTTAAATAATAAACACATAATGAGGTTTTGGTCATGAGCCAGAAAAACCTATTGACTAAATCAGCTCTCGCAGCTGCAGTGGCAATTATTTCTTCAAACGTGTCTGCCGCAGGATTCCAGCTGAATGAGTTCTCATCAGCTGGTTTAGGACGTTCGTATTCTGGCGAAGGCGCCATGGCGGATACGGCGGCCTCCGCAAGCCGCAACCCGGCGTTGCTGATGATGTATACCCGCCCGGAACTCTCTTTCGGCGCAGTCTTCATCGATCCGGACGTAGATATTTCCGGTACCTCGCCTTCCCGCGCCAGTCTGGATGCGAAAAACATCGCGCCGACCGCCTGGGTGCCGAACCTGCATTATGTTCACCCGATTAACGATCAATTCGCCGTAGGCGGCTCGGTCACCAGCAACTTCGGTTTGGCGACCGAATTCAATAACGGTTACACCGCAGGCGCTTACGGCGGTAAAACCGATCTGGAAACCCTGAACCTGAACCTGAGCGGCGCCTATCGTCTGGACCAACACTTCAGCTTTGGCCTGGGCTTTGACGCCGTCTACGCCAAGGCTAAACTCGAGCGTTACGCCGGTGAATTGCCTAAGCTATTGGCCGCTCAAGGCTTACAAACCGGTAGATTAACGCAGCAGCAAGCCGGAATGATCGCTCAAATCCCTGGCGATACCCAGATTTCTCACCTGAAAGGCGATAAATGGGGCTTCGGCTGGAACGCCGGTATTCTCTACGAAGTGGATGAAAACAACCGTTACGGCTTCACCTATCGCTCTGAAGTGAAAATCAAGTTCGACGGCGATTACAAGAGCAGCCTGCCGGCACAGTACAACCCAATTACCCAGGCGCTGGGCGTTGGTTTACCGTGGGGCACCAGCGGCAGCACCATTCCAGGTTCTCTGGATCTGAACCTGCCGGAAATGTGGGAGCTGTCCGGTTACAACAAAGTGGCGCCGCAGTGGGCCGTTCACTACAGCCTGGCTTATACCAGTTGGAGCCAGTTCCAGGAGCTGAGAGCCACCGGCAACAACGGCCAGACGCTGTTCGAGAAGCATGAAGGCTTCCGCGATGCCTACCGTATCGCATTGGGCACCACCTACTTCTACGACGACAACTGGACCTTCCGTACCGGTATCGCCTTCGATGATAGCCCGGTGCCTGCCCAAAACCGTTCGATTTCCATTCCCGATCAGGATCGTTTCTGGCTGAGTGCCGGTACTACCTATGCGTTCAACAAAGACGCCTCGGTTGACGTCGGCGTGTCCTACATGCACGGCCAGAAAGTCACCATCAATGAAGGTCCTTACACCTTCAACTCGGTGGGTAAAGCCTGGCTGTACGGCGCCAACTTCAACTACCGCTTCTAATCTCGCTTGAGATGGATGCCAAAGCGCCCCGCGGGGCGCTTTTTCTTTGCCTGTCGCTCGCAGCGGGCGTAAAAAAACCCTCCAGACGGCGGGTTTTCATGGGCATAAAGCCGGCGGTTACTGCGAGTCGATCTCGTCCAGATCGCCCTGAATCGCCTTGGCGTTCGGGTTCTCTTCCGGCTTGAGCGAACCGCCGTTGGCGATGAAGTCGTGGCGCTGGAAGTAAGCTTCGCGCACCATGACATAAGGATCGGAGGAGTTGCGCAGCAGGCCGTCGGAATCCAGCAGTTGAGCGCGAGTTTCGATACCCTCGACCACCCATTTGCCCGCCGACATCCAGAAAGTCAGGTAGCTCAGCATCGGATACAGCGTATCCGCAAAGTCGCCGCCGTCTTCACGCAGGGTAAAGCTGCCGTAGCCCGGCAGCATCACGTACGGACCGTAGCCCACATCGTAATGCCCCAACGTGCTGCCGAAACGGTTCGGCTCTTCGCGCGCCAGTTTCGGGTTGGCCATGCCGGCCACGTCGATCAGGCCGCCCATCCCGAGCAGGGTGTTCAGGAAGAAACGGTTGAAGTGGATCATCCCGCGGTAAGGATCCCCCTTCAGGAAGGCGTTGACCATGCTGGCCGGCTCTTCCAGGTTGGAGGTGAAGTTGCTGATGCCGTTACGCGCCGGCATCGGCACGTAGTCACGCCAGGCCACCGCGACCGGACGCAGGATATAAGGATCCAGGACGTTGTAGTTGAAGTCGAACATCGTCCGGTTAAATCCTTCCAGAGGATCGGAACGCCCTTGCGGCTCATTGTCTGGCGCGCTGGCACAGCCCACCAGTAATGCCGCTGCGAATGCCACCCCAGTCAGGCGAAAGTTCATATTTTTCTCCATAAAAACACGTTCGGTCTTATTTTTCAGGGACCTGCTTGTTTATCTGAACGCTAACCTGCTCTTTGCCGCTGAATGTCTGCAGCGAGCTTTCGCCGAACCAGTCCCCCGGCTGCGGCGTGGCCAATCCGTCCTGTGAGAGGCGCACACGCACCTGCACCTGATGCTGTGCCGAGAGTAGACGCTCGGGCATCATGGCGTTGCTGTCGTCCAGAGAGAAAGACAGCGGAAAACGGCTCAGCGGCAATTGTTTTACCGCGACCGGCACCGGGCTGACGCCGTCGGTCACCGAGATAACCAGCGTCCCCTGCGGCGGCATGGCTTTCGCCGCCTGCGGTGACAGTGAAACAGTCACATTCAGTTTAACAGTTTCTCCGCCGGCCTGGGCTTTTGCTTGTGCAATACTGCGCTTTATCACTTCCGCGCGCGGATCGTTGGCCGGCAGCAGCTGCAGCATCACTTGCCAGGCGCCGATCGCCTGTTTGAAATCGCCCTGTTCGAAAGCGTTGAACGCCAACAGGCTGAGCACCCGCGGATCGCTGTGATTTTCCGCGATCATGCGCCGCAACAGCTGCGTCGCCTGCTTGTTATCCTCCGGATCGTTGGATCGCGTCAAGACCTCGGCATAGCCGAGCCGCACTTCCAGACTATTCGGATCCAATTGATAGGCATGAGCAAATGCCTGCGTGGCGGTGGTGGCGTTGTTCAACGCCATGCCGACGCGCCCCAGCATCATCCAGTCATTGATATTGCGATCGTCCTGCTGCAGCTCGGTGCGCAGCCCCAGCCCGAGGCGAGCGATCTCTTCCATGCTCAGCGGTTTGGCGCGCTCATTGGCGACGCGCTCACGCAATTCCGGCATTTGCGCCTGCACCAGACGCCAATCCAGCACCTGCGCCAACCCGCCGGTTTTCAGATAAAAGCCAACGGTCACCGCCAGCAATAACAGCACGCCCGGCACTAACGCCCAACGGTTGATCGGTTTCGCCTGCTCTGCCTGTTCGACGGGGATGTCGTTCAACAGGTTCTGTTGCAGCTCTTTAACCAGCTCCGGGCGCTCGGCCACCACGCCCTGCTGCTCGTCCTGCTCCAGTTCGCTGAGGCGATCCTGATAGAACGCCTTGTTCAGCGCATCGCGCGTAGCGGCGCTCTGCTTGCCGTGGCGCATCGCCGGCACCACCAGCAACGCGGCGGCGCCGGCCAGCAACACGCAAATAATCAGCCAAAAAGCCATTAGGGTTTCTTCCTGTCAGTCTCTTGCAACAACGCCGCCAGGCGCTGCCGTTCCCGTTCGGAGAATTCATCGTCCACCGCCGCATCGGGCCGGCGACGGGTGCGCAGGATCACCACCGCCCCGCCTATCAGCACGAACAGCAGCGGGCCGATCCACAAGATCAGCGTCGCCGGCGTTACCGGCGGTTCGTAGGTGACGAAATTGCCATAACGCGCCACCATGTAGTCGATGATCTGCTGCTTGCTTTGCCCCTGCATCATCAGCTCGTACACCTTGGTGCGCATGTCTGCGGCGATAATGGCGTTGGAATCGGCAATGCTGTTGTTCTGGCATTTCGGGCAGCGCAGCTGTTCGGTCAACTCGCGATACTGTTGCTCCTGCTCGACGGAGTTGAAGCGATAGGTATCGATCGCCGCAGCGGCGCTCCAGCTCAGCAATGCGGCGAACAGCAGGGCAATCAGCCTCATGCCTCACCCCCGTACTTTCTATACAGCGGCAGCACTTCCTGCTGCCAGACGCGCTCGTTCATGTCGCCGGCGTGGCGATAGCGAATGATCCCCTGTCCGTCGATAAGGAAGGTCTCAGGCGCGCCGTACACCCCGAGATCCAACCCCAGCATGCCGTCGCCGTCGTACAGGCTGAGCGCATAGGGATTGCCGAGGGAATTAAGCCAGGTCACCGCCTTGGCGCGATCGTCTTTATAGTTCAAGCCGACCACCCGCACGCCGCGCGCCGCCAGCGTATTGAGATACTGGTGTTCCGCGCGGCAGGTCGGGCACCAGGTGGCCCAGACGTTGAGCAATATCGGCTTGCCGTCGCGCAGCACCGCCTGATCGTAGGTTTTGCCCGGCTGATCCAACGATTCCAGCCTGAAGGTCGGCACCGGTTTGCCGATCAGCGCCGACTCCAGCATGGTCGGATCTTCGCCGCCGGCGTTGCGCGTCAGTTGCACCATCAGGGCCGCCACCAGCAGCAGGAAGAGCACCAACGGGATAAACAGCAGCTTACGCTTCATGATTGCGCCTCCAGCTTGCCTTCGCGCTTGAGCTTTTTGCTCATGCGATAACGCGGATCGAGAATGCACAGCAGGCCGCCGATCGCCATAAAGACGCCGCCGAACCAGATCCAGCGCACGAAGGGTTTGTAATACAGACGCACCGCCCAGGATCCGTCTTCCAGCTCCTCGCCCAGCGCCGCGTACAGATCGCGGCTGAACCCGCCGTCGATCGCCGCCTCGGTCATCATGCTGCGCGCCACGCTGTAGTAGCGTTTCTCCGCGTGCAGCGTCGCCTCCGGCTTGCCGTTGCGCGTGACGTCGATGATGCCGACGCCGCCGCTGTAGTTCGGGCCGCGAATGTCGTGCACGTCGCGGAACACAAAGTGATAGTTGTGGATATCCACGCTGTCGCCGGCCTTCATCCGCACGTCGCGCTCCACGCTGTAGTTCTGGCTGAAGGCGATGCCGATCACCGTCACCGCCACGCCGAGGTGGCCGAGCACCATGCCCCAGTGGCTGCGGGACAGCTGCCGCAGGCCGCGCCAGAAACCGTGACGATGGGTGGCGCGCTCATGCAGCTCCATCAGCGTCAGGATGATCACCCACAGCGCCATAATCAGGCCCACCACCGTCATGCCGGCGATGCTGTCCTGCAACAGCCACGGCAGCAGAATCGACAGCACCAGCGTCACCAGCAGCGCCACGCCGAGGCGGCGCCACAGCTTGCCCGGCTCATCGCGGCGCCAGCGCACCAGCGGCCCGATGCCCAACAGCAGCGCCAGCGGCGCCATCAGCCAGGTGAACATGGTGTTGAAGAACGGCTCGCCGATCGAAATGCTGCCCAGCCCCAACTGTTTGTGCACCAGCGGCAGCAGCGTGCCCAACAGCACCACCAGCATGGCGGCGATCAGCAGCACGTTGTTGCCCAGCAGGAAGGTCTCGCGCGAGAAGGTCTCGTGCTGCACCCGGCTGCGCACCTGCCCGCCCTTGACCGCGTACAGCAGCAGCGAACCGCCGATGACGATCACCAGATAGGCGAGAATAAACATGCCGCGCGCCGGATCGGAGGCGAAGGAGTGCACCGAGACCAGCACGCCGGAGCGCACCAGGAAGGTGCCCAGCAGGCACAGCGAGAAAGCGGTGATCGCCAGCAACACCGTCCAGGCTTTGAACGTGCCGCGTTTCTCGGTCACCGCCAGCGAATGCATCAGCGCGGTGCCGGCCAGCCACGGCATAAAGGAAGCGTTCTCCACCGGATCCCAGAACCACCAGCCGCCCCAGCCCAGCTCATAGTAGGCCCAGGCCGATCCGAGCACGATGCCCAGCGTGAGGAACACCCAGGCGGCGGTGGTCCACGGGCGCGACCAGCGCGCCCAGGCGGTGTCGAGCCGGCCGGCCATCAGCGAGGCGATGGCGAACGCGAAGGCGACCGAGAAGCCGACATAGCCCATGTACAGCAGCGGCGGGTGGAAGATCAGGCCGATATCCTGCAGCAGCGGGTTGAGATCGCTGCCGTCGATCGGGAAGTTAGGCAACGTGCGGGTGAACGGGTTGGAGGTCATGATGATGAACAGCAGGAAGCCGGCGGTGATCATCCCCATCACCGACAGCACTCGCGCCACCGCATCCTGCGGCATCGCCCGGCTGCACAACGCCACCGCCAGCGACCAGCAGCTCAGCAGCAGCACCCACAGCAGCAGCGAACCCTCGTGCGCCCCCCAGGTGGCGGCGATGCGGTAATACACCGGCAGTTGGGTATTGGAGTTGGTGGCCACGTAGGCGACGGTAAAGTCGTTAACCACGAAGGCATGCACCAGGCACAGGAACGCCAGCGCAATCGCGGCGAACATGCCGTAGGTCAGCGGGCGGGCCACCGCCATCATGCGGCTGTCCTGCCGCGCCGCGCCCCACTGCGGGTAAATGCTCAGCAGCAGCGCGATCGCCAGCGCCAGGCACAGCAGAAAACTGCCCAGTTCCGGCATCATGACTTGGCGCCCTCCGCCTGCGGCGCGTTATACGCTTCCGCCGGCCCTTGGTGATTCTCTTTCATCGCGTCGGCCACTTCCGGCGGGGTGTATTTCTCATCGTGTTTGGCCAGCACTTCGCGCGCGTTGACCACGTTGCCCTCGCCCAGCACGCCCTGCGCCACCACGCCCTGCCCTTCGCGGAACAGGTCCGGCAGAATGCCGGTGTAGGTCACGCCGATCGCGCCGCGCGCATCGTAAATCTTGAAGCTGACCTGCAGCGTATTGGGATCGCGTTTCACCGAGCCCGGCATCACCATGCCTCCGATGCGCAGCCGCTGGCCGACCTCGGGCTTCTCATGGTTTTCGCCCTTGCCCTGCAGGATTTCACCCGGGGTGTAGAACAGATCGATGTTGGAGCGCAGCGCGTACAGCATCAGGGTTGCGGTCAGCGCGATGCCGATCAGCACAACGATCGCCAGATAAAGGCGGCTTTTACGACGTGGATTCACAATGATTTCTCCCGCGGTGCGGCGGATTTTTGTTTTGATTGTTGCGCATGGCGAATGCGCCGCTCGCGCGCCTGACGGCGGCCGATCTCGGCGAGCAATAGCCGCCGCTGCCAGACGGTGTGCGCCACCAGCCCCAACAGCGAAATCAGCGTGACGGCAACCGCCAGCCAGACATAGAAGGCATAACCGCCCATGGCGAAAAACGCCGGCCAGGAATCGAACGCGGCATTCATGACTGACGCTCCTTATTCACCAGCCCGGCGACCCACGGGCGCTGGCGCTCCTGGAACAGGATCAGATTGCGCAGGCGCATCAGCGTCAGCGTAATGAACAACAGCAGGTAACCGAGGATCGCCCAGCGCAGCGGGGTGCGCATGCTGGGCGCAATGGATTGCTGCATGTTGGTCGAGCCCTGATGCAGCGTGTTCCACCATTCGACAGAGAAATGGATGATCGGGATATTCACCACGCCTACCAGCACCAGAATCCCGGCGGCGCGGCCCGCCAGGCGGCGGTCTTCAAAGGCGTTGTACAGCGCGATGACGCCCATATAGAGGAACAGCAGCACCAGCTCGGAGGTCAGACGCGCATCCCACACCCACCAGGTGCCCCACATCGGCTTGCCCCAGGCGGAGCCGGTCACCAGCGCGATAAAGGTGAACACCGCGCCGATCGGCGCCATTGCCGCCACCACGGTATCGGACATTTTCATCTGCCACACCAGGCCGATAAACGCCGCCACCGCCATCGAGGCGTAGATGCCCATCGACCACATGGCCGCCGGCACGTGAATATAAATGATGCGGAAGCTGTCGCCCTGCTGATAATCCTTCGGCGCGAAACCAAAGCCCCATGCCCAGCCAAGCAGCAGGCAGACCGCCGCCGCCAGCCCCAGCCAGGGGATGAAGCGGCCGCAGACGTGATACAGCCGTTCAGGCCGCGCCAGTTGATGTAACCATTTCCACATTGTCGTCAGTGCTCACGGTAATTTTTATGCGTCGGCCGCCCCGAGCGATCGAAACGGCGAAAATCTTCTGCGGGGTACGCTCTTGTCGGCCTTGCCCCGTCTGTTCATTCAATACGTTAGCTAGTGCACGCTCACTCGCAGCGCCGCCGCGGTGGCAAACGGCGCCAATGTCACGCTGCCCGCCAGCATCGCGCCGAGTATCGCCAGGTAGCCGTCGATCGGCATGCCCATCGAGGCAGCGTCGATCGCGCCGGTGGCAAAGATCAGCACCGGGATATACAGCGGCAGCACCAGCAGGCTGAGCAGCACGCCCCCTTTACGCAGGCCGACGGTCAGCCCCACGCCGATGGCGCCGATCAGGCTCAGCGTCGGCGTACCGAGCAGCAGCGTCCCCGCCACCGCCAACCAGGTTGGCATATCAAGCGACAGCAGCAGCGCCACCAGCGGCGACAGGATCAGCAGCGGCAATCCCGTCACGACCCAGTGAGCACACACTTTGCCCAGCACCGTTATCGGCAGCGGCGTCGGCAGCAGCAACAGCTGCTCCAGCGAGCCATCGAGGAAATCGTCGCGAAACAGCCGCTCCAGCGACAGCAGCGAGGCCAACAGCGCCGCCACCCACACGATGCCCGGCGCAATGCGCGCCAGCAGCTGCGGCTCCGGGCCAATCCCCAGCGGGAACAGCGTGATCACAATCAGGAAAAACCACAGCGGGTTGACGATCTCCGAACCTTTACGGCAGGCGATCTTCAGTTCACGGCGCACCAGGGTCAAAAACATCACAGACTCCCCGCGTCATGTTCCGCCAAACGAACTTTGCCCACCGTTTGGCTGACGCCAGCCAAATCCTGATGGGTGGTCAACAATACCATGCCGCCCCGCTGCGCATGTTGCTCAAAAAGGCTAATCAACTCGGCCACGCCCTGTTTATCGATCGCCGTGAGCGGCTCATCGAGGATCCACAGCGGCGCCGCGCTGAGCCACAGCCGCGCCAACGCCACGCGCCGCTGCTGCCCGGCGGAAAGCTGCGCCACCGGCAGATCCTCGTACCCTACCAGCCCGACCTGCTCCAGGGCACGCCAGATGGCCTGAGGCTCGGCCGCGCCGCGCACCGCCTGATAAAACTGCAGGTTTTCGAAGGGCGTCAATACGGCTTTGATGCCGGGCTGATGGCCGATAAACAGCAAATCTTGCTGGTAACCCGCACGATCGCGCAGCGTGTTACGCCCGCGCCAGCACACCTCGCCGTCGTCCGGCCGCGCCAGGCCGGCAAGAATGCGCAGCAAACTGGTCTTGCCCGCGCCGTTCGGCCCCTCTACCTGAATGATATCGCCCGGCTGAACTGAAAAGCTTAGCTCGCTAAACAGGATGCGCTCATCGCGCACGCAACTCAGACTTTTGGCTTCCAGCATCGGGGAACTCATATTTTTCTTTGGGATAGCGAATCATAGCATAAGCCTTTCTCCACACGCAGCCCGCGGCGGGCGCGCTGGGGGCCAATATGGCGAGCAGGATCAAGAATGCGTGGAAAAAATCGGCGGATGTTAACTCTTGTTACCTTTTTCTGTATTTCGCCGCATTTAGGCCGGGCAACTACGCTTAATGACGTGAACTCACCCTTATTGAGCAGGAGCGACAGCATGAACGAACAGCAACGCCAGGAGCACGAGCCGGATGAGACAATGCAGGTAGAGAGCGAAGAGCAGGAACAGGGCAAACGCGAAATCGAAGTCAGGGAAGAGAATCTGCCGTCGCGCGCGGCGGCGGTGCATGAACAGATCCGGATGGAAGGCGAAAAAGAGCTGGAGCGCGACGGGCTGGCGCTGCTGTGGTCGGCGATCGCCGCCGGGTTGTCGATGGGCGCCTCGCTGGCGGCAAAAGGCATTTTCCATGCCCGCCTGCCGGACGATCCCAGCCGCTTTTTCATTGAGAACCTCGGCTACACCTTCGGTTTTATCATTGTCATCATGGCGCGCCAGCAGCTGTTTACCGAAAACACCGTCACGGCGGTATTGCCCATCATGCATAAACCCACGCCGCGCAACCTGCTTATCCTACTGCGCCTGTGGGGCGTGGTGCTGCTCGGCAACCTGATCGGCACCGGGCTGGCGGCGCTGGCGTTTACCCATATGCCGCTGTTCGACGCCGAAACGCGCCGCGCCTTCATCAGCCTGGGCGAAGAGGTCATACGCCATACGCCGGGAGAGATGTTCGCCAACGGCATCCTGGCCGGCTGGATCATCGCCACCATGGTGTGGATGATCCCGGCCGCCGGTGCAGCGAAAATTTGGGTGATCGTGCTGATGACCTACCTGGTGGCGATTTGCGATCTGACCCATATCGTGGTCGGTTCGGTAGAGATCCTGTATCTGGTGTTCAACGGCGCGATGGGATGGCAAGCATTCGTTTACCCATTCGCCCTGCCGACGCTGGCGGGCAACATCATCGGCGGCACCTTTATCTTTGCGCTGATAAGCCACGCGCAAATCCGCAACGATTTGAGCGCCAAAAATAAGGCGGCGCGCCTGCAAGAGGAAAAACGGCGCCACGGCGGGGAAAAACCGTGATCGCCGTCGGTTAGCCGAGGAAATTTCGGCGCGAACTGGCGAGGTATTGAGCAAACGCGCCGCTAAGCGCTTATTCTGCGGGTAAAAAAAGGTATAATGCCCCGGCAGCTTCGGTTGCCGGTCCGCAGCGTCCCCGTAGTTAAACGGATATAACAAGCCCCTCCTAAGGGCTAGTTACTGGTTCGATTCCAGTCGGGGACACCATTTTTCCTTACCTCTTGCCGGGCTATCGCCACTGTGCCACTGTGCCACTGTGCCACTCATCGTGCACCGTCCCCTAAAGCCCTCCATAGAAATTCATCGACCAAGACTAACGAAAGAACCATTAAAACCACATATAAATTCACGGTAAAAATCACCCCAAAGAATAAATTTAGCTAAAACATTAAAATTTTAAATTAATTAACGAATTAACCATAAAAAGCATAAATTAAATAAAAGTTAAGTTTCACCCTCACGATAAAAAACAGTCAAAAAAACAAGAAAACATATAAAAACCAAATTAAATAGCAAGTAGAAACGCTCGCGATAAAATTAAAGACTTAATTTAGAAAAACCGAATTGTTTAATTGAAAAAAAACGCCCTGCTGATATATTCCCGAAATACATCATTTCCCCTTAAAAATCATTGGTATTTAAATGTCGATAAAGAAAGGACTCATTGGCTGGCTTGGCGCATTCCTGGCCTTTGATATCAGCATATTGGCTTCAGTCATGATACAGCAAGTCTCGTTATCGGAAAGTATAGAAATAGCCAAAATAGCCAGTACATTCTTAGCTCCTCCCTTATTACTTCTGCTATCTACGGTTATCCCGCCGGACGCCAAGGCGTCACTCGCCTTCTGGCGGTTTAAGTATGCCTTGCCGGGTCACAGGGCATTCAGTAAATATATGTATAGTGACAATCGTATTGATGAGCGATGGCTACAAGAAAATATAACCCCCTTGCCTTCCACTGCCAGAGAACAAAACGTTGAGTGGTATAGAATTTATAGAAAGCATCATAAAGAAGAAGCCATTCAGGATATCAATAAACGCTTTCTGCTTTTTCGCGATCTGGCGACAATATCGTTTTTGTTCCTCATTATTCTGCCAGTGATCTTGCGTGCTACTCATACGGAAGTGACGATCTGGCCGATCATCATCGTCTTTCTGATTCAATACCTCATGAGCGCAATCGCCGCTCAGCAGATGGGCATCCGCTTAGTCTGCACGGCGCTGGCCATTGAGGCTTCGAAGAAATAATCATTCTCAGGAATAAGGAAAGTCCATGTCATTAATAAAAAGCTTCTCCGTCAGCAATGGCGATATGTTCTATATTAGGCATAACACCGATAATTTTACGATCATTGATTGCCATATCAACCGCGATAATGCAGAGAGCATCATCGCAGATATAAAGAAGCAGGCTGCCGACAAGGGAATAAGCCGTTTTATCAGCACGCATCCGGATGAAGACCACTTCGGCGGAATTGAGCTTCTTGATGCCGCATTCAAGATATACAACTTTTATGTAGTCAAGAATAAGGCCATCAAAGCGGAAGAAACCGTTTCCTTTAAAAAATATTGTGAATTGCGAGATGGAGATAAAGCATTTTATATTTCAAAAAACTGTAAACGTAAGTGGATGAACCTTAGCGACGAAGCAAGAAAAAGCGCAGGCCTGTCTATTCTTTGGCCAAAAACAGACAACCCGCATTTTACTGACGCATTGAACGCCAGCGAGCGCGGCGAAAGTTACAATAACATTTCTGCTGTTGTCCGCTATAAACTGAACGATGGTGCAAGCGTGATGTGGCTAGGAGATTTAGAAACTGAATTTATGGAAAATATCGTCGATGATATAGAATTACAGGAAACCACCGTTGTTTTCGCCTCTCACCATGGCCGAGATTCGGGGAAAATCCCTAATTCCTGGCTAGATAAGATTAAACCCAAAGTGATCATTATCGGCGAGGCTCCCTCTCGTCATTTGCATTACTATACGGGTTACAAGACAATTACACAGAATCGTGCCGGTGATGTCACTATGGAGTGTGTCGGCCGTAAAGTTCATTTCTATGTTTCCTGTAAAAATTATCAAAATGATAAGTTTGATAACGAATATGCTGACAACGTAGAACTAGGGCGCTATATCGGTTCAGTTAACATATAATACTAATCATCGTCTCTCTTAAACCTTACAAGGAGGGGCTATCCCCTCCATACATTTCCGGCCATTAATGTAACATCTTTCAAGGAGCCCTTGCGCCTAAATTATTAGGCAATAGCACATAGTACGTTGACGGCTTTAATCCAACGCGATGCAAATAACGCATTCCCTCTCTCTAATAAACACGCCGCCAGAGACTTAAGCCCCCGATTGACACTAATTAAAAAACTTAATATCCGTCGGGGTAGAGATCGTCGCGGCCTCTCCCCTGGCCTTCAACTCCCCCGAATCATCATCGAAATCGAACAGCATAACGGTATTAATGAACACATTCGTAACATAGAGAGAGTGGCTGGCGGCATCGAACGCGAACGCGCGCGGTTCAATATCGCCGGCCTGATAGCGCGTCGACATACCCGGCAGGCTATCCTCAGCAATTTTTAATACCCGTAGTTGGTTTTCGGTACCGCAAATTGGTGGCAATAAGATACCTGCCGCTCGGCCTAAGAATAACGGCTCCACCGCTTTTCGCCTCCTCCGAATCGAGGCTGCCGTTCAGTTTCACTTTCCCTCTCAGAGTCAATCGATTGTCGTTAACGGTAATCGCCTCGATCTCGCCCACCATTTCAGTGATGACATACGCATATTCGCCTTCTGGTGATAACACCATGTGCCGTGGACCAGCGCCGGTTACAAAACCGGCATCGCATACAGTACCTGCTTGCAACGGCTGCGTGTTATCCGAGCGATAGCGATAGGCGTCCAGTTTGTCCCCATCGATATCTGCCGCGTACAGATGTTTACCATCGCGGCTGAACGCGGTGGAGTATGCATGCCTCTCCCCCAACGCCCCTGTACGATGCCGTAACCAGGTATGAACGGATAATGTTGCACACGTTAAACCAGTTTACCGTAGCTGCAAATCAGCAGCGCCGCCAGACCTGAAACGCCTTGACTGCAGAGTCGTTGGCGGCAACCAAAAACTTGCCATCCGGGCTCAGTGTGGCATGTATAGGATATCGGCCGACGCATTTGAAATATGTATCCAGGCACCGACTACTGCGATTGGCTGATGTTCCCAATTATTGGCCATCGCATTTCCTGAAAACATGAACAGAATAAATGCCAGCATGAATTGAATGGCCCGTTTCCCTAAACCGGCGACGATGATTCGGCCAAAGGCAGACAGCCTTAAATACAGTAGCAGGAGTGCGCGGTGCCGTTTATTCATCGAATCGGGGCGATTTTCTCTATCCATGACGTCTCCTTTTCCATCACTACGTCACAGGAATAAGTATATCGACATTGATAACCTTACTATTTGAACTTTCATCTCTATATAGCTCGATAAAGAAGCTTTCCCTCATTTTGACGTTGATAGCCGGCAAGTAAGCGTCATATATCCCCTCAAAAAAATTAACGTACTCAGGCAACTCGCCCATAAAGGGAATAACAATATATTTGCCCATTGGGATATAGAAGTTGAAGATGGAGTGAAAAACCGCCTGCTCCTTGCCGTTGGCATGGCATTTATTCCCCCTGCTTTTCTCTACATTATATGCCCCCCAATTTTTGCTTAGCCGTTTCTCATTAGTCTGCGCAATATCATTGGCATCTCTGTATTTCCTTATAGAATGGAAAATTAATGTTTTGTAATGCTTCAGCATCTCGATGTCATCCGGCATGACCGTATGATAGAAATAGGGTTTATTATCGTTGCCGTACGGGGGGATCTGCGTGGAAAAATCCCATCCCCGGCTGTTTCTAAAGCTGTTGGGCGTTTCGCCAAAGAAACGTTTGAATGCCCGGGTGTAGCATTGCTGAGAGGCAAACCCCGATGCCAAGGCGACATCCAATATGTTCCCTTGATGCTGTTTGAGCAAGACAGCCGATCGGCTCAGCTTTCTATTCCTGATATACGTCCCGAGCGTAATGCCAAAATAATGCTTAAACAACCGCTGTAAATGCCATTTAGAGTAACCCGAGATAATTGAAACCTTCTCAACCGAAAGCCCCTCCACAATATTCTTTTCCATATACTCCAACACTTGTAAAAGAATATCTCTTCTGTAATCCATGTGCGCTCCTTGCATTTATAAAAGCCGTATCCTTTTCATTAAAATCGTTAAGCGAAGAAATTAAGTCATTAAGATTAATCCTAAAAAATCACGCCCTCTTCTTTTTATTCTCACACCCTCCAAGAGGTCATTATATAAATAACTGAAAATGATCATGTTATATAAATCCACCCACAAGAAAATCGAAAAACAAAATTTAACGGCACAAAGTGCATCTATTGAAGGAGCACTTGCGCCGCCACTGAGAATCACACTTTCTGTTAAATTTTTTATCTTAAAGTGTTTTTTATCGCATCAATTGCATGGCAGAATAGGAATTTCATCATCAGAAATTAAATCGCATTTTATAGCCTTGATTGTTGATAACACTTATTGCAGCTAATGGGTAAAGCCTGAGCCGTGGCTAAGGAAGCTGAGAGGAATAAACGCAAAGCCTGAACATCAGGCTTAATAATCACGTGTCGCAACAGTGAGTTTCTTTTTTATCTTTCCCTGCACAGAAAAAGCGGATGCATCAACAAATCATGTTAGAGGTCATATATTGCCTTCCCGTCCCGGGGGCATTGATGCTCCCGCACCGCGCCAGCCTCTCCGCCGTCAAGCGCCAAGCCGATACGCGCCATAGTTTGTTACCGTAACCGCCCGCTCCTCAAAAAAAAGCCCAGCACGCAAAGCTGGGCTTTTCATCCAATGAGCGGATTAGTCCGTCAGGTTGTCGATCTCTGCCGCTCTGTGCTTACGCAACAGATACAGCAGCAAGGACACCCGTCGCTCGGTCCGTTCCGGGGTATCCGGCGGCAAGTTATAGCGCAAGGTGTAGCGCTCGTTGTTCTCGTTGCAAAAATCGATGACCAGTACGGGCGCGGACGCTCCCGCCACTTTTCGATAATTCAGCGAGATGCACGACAGGTTTTTGCCCATCTCAACTCACCGTGACGGTACGGCGGGTTGACTCGGCAATTCGCCCCACGCCGGCGCTCAACGCAGCGCCCAGCAACAGTATCAGCAGTGAGCCCCACGCGGCGCGAGAGAGTTGCTTGGCCGCTTCATCAGCCGCTTCACGCGCTTTCTGCTCGGCCTCGGCCTTGAGTTTTTCCACCTTCTGCACCGCCTGCTGATAAGCCTGGGCGTAGTTATCGACGATTTGGCTCGCTTCATCACGGCTCTTGCCGGTGCGTGCCGCAACAATATTTACCAGCGCGTCCTTATCGGCGGCGCTCAACGTCGGCTCACCGGACTGCTTAACGCGCTCGAACCACTGCTTAAGCTCGGTGGCGGCCTGCGCCGGATCGGCCGCGGCATCCACCGCCGACTGTTTGCCGTCGGCGGCCGCCCGATTGGCTTTCTGCTCCAACCGAGCCGGATCCAGCTCCGGCTTACCGGTCTGCTTAAGCGTTGCGTTCAACTGGCTTTCCAGGTTTCCCCAGTCCAGGCTGATGCCATTTTTATCCAACTGTTGCTTCAGGCTGTCGCCCACGCTTGGCGCCGCCGCCGCCAGGCCGCTGCCCGCCAGCGAGAGCCCTTTGCCAACCGCGTTGCCAGCCAGCCCCACCACGCCGCTTGCCAGCGACACCATCAACCAGGTGGTCAGCAAGGTGGTGATCGCCCAGCTCAACAGGCCATGCAAGCCGCCGCGATTCGGCGCGGTGCGGCCGGCGACGAACGCGCCTGCGGCCAACGACGCCAGCGTTGAAACCAGCAGCCAGATCCCGGTGCTGGTGCCAAATCCGCTCAGCGGGTTGCCCTTTTGCATCATATCCACGGCCTGGGCGCCGATCGCCGTCCCCAGCACGCTGAATATCAGATAAGTCACCAGCGCCACGGCACTCCCGGCCAATATCGAGCCCCATGACACCTGAAACGCAAAGCGATTTGATTCATAGACAGTGGTCATCGTTGTTCCTTATATTTTCTGGACAAGTGATTGCACGCACGGCAGAAAACCGCGCAGACAAATTCAGTCTGCCGCGCGACATCATCGGCCGTCCCGGTTCATTTGCACCAGAACGCCTGGTGCATTCACACCCTGCGAATACGCACGTTATGCACTAAGCTGCTCAGCGAGTAGCGTAACCCGCGGCCCCTAGAGAGGCCGCTCCCCTTCTGTCTAGCGGAGAACACATGAGCCAATCCGTCTTGGCCAGCGAAACCAACCGCGGCCACCTGCAGCAAATCATCTCCGGCTTGTCCGACGGCGTGATCCTGACGGATACCGATCAAACCCTGCTATGGGCCAACGAGGCCGCGTTAGCCATGCATGGCGTGAGCCACCAGCAAGCCCTGGGGGCCAATGCCGGCGAGTACGCGGCGCGTTTTGCCCTGCGCTATCGCAACAACCATCCGCTGGCTTTGGAGCAGTACCCTTTGAACCGGGTTGCCGATGGCGAGACCTTCACCGATGTGGTGGTGGAAGTTCGCCAGGTCGACGATCCGGACAGTTTCTGGGTGCACCGCCTGCGGAGCCTGATCGTCACCGATCCGCAGGGGCAGCCGGAGCTGCTGGCGCTGATCATGAGCGACGCGACGGAGTGGGCCAGCGCCGAACAGCGCTTTGAAAAAACCTTTAACGCCAATCCGGCGCCGGCGGTCATCTGTCGGCTCAGCGATCTGCGCTACGTCAAGGTCAATCAAGGGTTCCTTGATATGACCGGTTACCAACGTGAACAGGTCTTGGGGCGTTCGGTTTATGAACTGGACGTCCTGCAACAGGCCGAGCATAAAGAGCTGGCCGTGCAGCGCCTGGGGGAAGGCGCCACCATTCCGCAGATGGAGGCCGAGCTGAAACTGCCCGACGGAGGCAGCAAGCTGGTGGTGGTTGCCGGTCAACCGTTGGACATCAATGAAGACGACTGCATGCTGTTCACGTTTACCGATCTCGAACCCCGGCGCCAGGCTGAATCGGCGCTGCGAGAAAGTGAAGAGCGGTTCGCCAAATCTTTCCGCCTGAGCCCGGTGCCAACGCTGGTGTGCACCGCAGACGGGCGGCGCGTGCTGGATGTTAACGAAGCCTTCACCCGCGCTATCGAATACGACGCCGAAGCCTTGGTCGGCAAATCGGTCGACGAGATCCCGGTTTTTGACGATCCCGAGGCGGGCAGCCGTTTGTTTGCCGCCCTGGAAAAAACCGGCAATGTCGAAGGGATGGACATCCGGGTGCGCAAGAAAGGGAGCGAGTTAATCGACTGCGTGGCCTCGGCGGATGCCGTCAGCATCCATAATGCGCCCTGCTATCTGTTGGTGCTCATGGACATTACCGAACGCAAGCGCTCGGAGCTGGAGCTGGTGAACGCCATCGAGGAAGTGATGCAGGACGCCTCGTGGTTTAGCCAAACCCTGATCGAAAAACTGGCTAATGTGAAAAGCATCAATCGGTCCAACCAGACCGGGTTTGCCGCCAACGATCTCACCCCGCGCGAGCGCGATGTGCTGGGTTTGATCTGCGAGGGACTGCCGGACAAGAAAATCGCGGCGCGCCTCAATCTGGCGCTCAACACCATTCGCAATCATGTCGCGACGGTCTATTCCAAACTCGGCGTGCACAGCCGCAGCGAAGCCATCGTATGGGCCAGAGAACGCGGGCTGTTTACCGGCGGACCAGCCTCGATGAATGGCAAGTAGCCTGCAAATGCACTAGCCATACCGATGCAAACGCCCCTTATGAGCACCGAGTGAAGTGCATAACATGGCGGTGCAAATGCAGGCTTTCGCCCTGTGCGAACGCCAAACGGATCGAACCTAAGGAGCGCATCATAATGAACAGCGAAAAAGCCAATGGCATGATGGAAAAAGTGGCGGGCAAAGCGCAGGAAATCGCGGGCGACGTCAGCGGCAACGAACGTTGGCAGGCCGAAGGCGTCACGCGCCAGGCAGTGGGCGCGCTGCAAGAAAAATACGGCGACGCCCTGAGCTGCGCCGGCAGCATGATGAAGAAAAATCCCCTCGCCGCGTTGGCACTCGTTGCCGGCGCAGGTCTGTTGGCCGGCCTGCTGCTGCGTCGCCGTTGATGGGCGCCGACGAGCAAACCACTTTTCCCTGAATGCCGTGTCCGGTGGGCAGCCACCGGGCACGGTTCTTTGCCAGGCGGGGGATTGCTGCCTCCCTCTCGTTGGCATCCGGGCTTAACGCATGCTCTGCGTCGCCATGCCACGGATTATTATGGCGAAACCATTCTATCCCGCATGGAACATGAGCCTTTATCGTTCAGGCTGTCGCACACCGCCTTTACTCGCTGCTTAACGGCACCTCTTTTATTATATTCGTCCTATTGCTGATTATCATCGCCTCTCAGTCAACGCCCCCTGTGTCTGTTATTTCCGCGTGTTATGCCAGTAAGTTAATTTACCCTCAACATAACGAAATCCCTCGGCATAAAAACCGAATATATCAATCAGGCTGGGTTTATCCTCCGCACCATTAAATGTTAATATTGCCGGATTATGCGCACGGAGAAATAGCATGTTCCCCAGTAAAAAACATTCGCAGCGGGCGACCCCGCTGACCAGCTATCAATTTTCCAGGCTGCATACTTTCGAATGCGTCGCCCGTCATTTATCTTTTGCGCTGGCGGCACAAGAATTGTCGATCACCCCCAGCGCCGTGAGCCACCGCATTAATTTGCTCGAAAAGGAATTGGGGTTTCTGCTATTCCAACGCTTTCATCGCAGAATTACGCTGACGCCGGAGGGCGAGCGCATGCAATGGGCGCTGGACAGCTCCTTCAACACCTTGAATCAGGAAATCCTGGACATCAAAAATCGCGAGTTGACGGGGACCTTGACCCTCTACTCGCACCCGTCCCTGGTGCAATGTCTGCTGCTGCCGCGCATCGGCGATTTTATCGCCCAGCACCCCACCATTCACCTCAACATTCTGACCGGGCAGGAAATCATCAACCTGGCCAACCGCGGCGTGGATCTGGCGATGTACTTCGGCAAACTGCGCTCGGGGCGGCATCTGGAAGAAGCCTTTATGCAGGAATCGATGGTGCCGATCTGCACGCCGCAGTACGCCGCCGCACACAATCTGTATGATGCGCCGGAAAACCTGGCTCACTGTACGCTGCTGCACGATCGCTACAACTCCGGCGAAGATGAGTGGCAAACCTGGTCACAACACTTTGCGCTGGGGCTGGATACCGACAGTAAAAGTATGGAGTTCGACCGTTCCGATCTCGCGGTGCTGGCCGCTACGCGGCACCTTGGCGTCGCCATGGGGCGGCTTAATCTGGTGCAGGACTGGATCAAAAGCGGCGAGCTGATCATTCCGTTCGCCGATATGACCGTGCCCTGCGAACACTGCTATTTTACCTCGACCATCTCCGAGCGGCAGTGGCCGAAGATCCTCGCGTTTAAGCAGTGGATCATGAAAATATCCCCTCTGGTCTGATGGCCAGAGGGTTATCGCCATACTTTGGGAGAATAAGAAAAATGCAACGCGCAGGCATAGAGCCGGCCGGCCTTTGAATAAGAGATATATTTGCGATTTTTATCCCAGGTCAGCAGGGAATTATTGGCAAAGTAATAAACCTCCAGCGGCATCCCGTTAGCCAATTTCGACCAACCTCGGCTTCTTATCACGGTAAAGTCACCGTTATCGCTGAGCGTAATCAACGGCACGCCCCAGGCATAGCGGGATATTTGCATCTGAATAATGAATTGGCTTTCGCAGCTTATTTGGTAATTCTGTACATCAACATCCATAATTTATATTTTTGGTGCCACCCTACGGTCAAAATAAATAAGATATGAACAACTCACCACGATTAACCCCAGCACGATCAGCACGGCACCCAATACAAACTCAATTTGCAGCGGCTCGCCGAGCATGACGACGCCGGCCAGGATGCCGAATACCGGCGTCATAAAGGTGAGAATGCCCAGCGAGGACGCCTGATAACGACGCAACAGTGAAAACCAGATCAGGTAACTGAAAAACGACACGATCACCGTTTGGAACAGCAGGCTGCTCCAGGCCACCCGGCTCAGAACGACGTGCAAATTGCCCGACGCTATCGCCAGCAACGACAGCAGCACGCAGGCGCCCGTCAACTGGAACAGCAGCGTCTGTTTAGCCGGGCACTCCGCCAGACGCGTGGTACGGATCACCAGCGTAGAACCGCCCCAGGCGATCCCCGCCAGCAGACCGTAGAGATCGCCCTTCAACCGAGCTGCAGCGCCGCTGCCCTCAGCCATGCCCGATATGGCCAACACCACGCCGCCAAAGGCGATGAGCATGCCAAGCCACTGCACCGACGACAGGCGTTCCTGGCGAATCAGAAAATGCAGGCCGAGAGCGGAAAACAGCGGCGCGGTATACAAAAACACCGCCATATGCGAAGCGCTGGTATAGCGCAGCCCTTCGGAGACAAAAAAGAACTCCAGCGCGAACAATGCCCCTACGCTCAAACCGGCGCTCAGCGTGGCGCGATCCCAGGTGAAGCACTCGCCGCGGCAGCGCGCCAGCAGGTAAACCCCCAGCGCGGCAAGACCAGAGCGAATGGCAATTTGCAGCACCGCCGACACATCCGGCTCGGCGGCCTTGATCGCCACCTGCTGCATTCCCCAAATGGCGCATAGCATCACCATGGCGGCGGCAGCCCTGCCGTCGATACCGATTCTTGCATTCATAATAGGGTTCCCGCCGCCGTTGAAATAATCACAGGCTGCCGTCGCGTTATTCTTTATACACCACGATTTCCTGATAAAGCTTAATAACTTCGCCATCGCTGTCGACGGAGTCGGTATATTCAGTTTGCTGCGCCAGGTGAATCACCTTCCAGCCTTTTCGCGCCAATTCCGGGATCGTCAGGCGCCCCACGCCGCGGCAGAAAAACAGAGTGTCGTCAGACAACCTTAGCTTACTAACCTCTGCATAATCATAAGCTTGAGAATGGCAGACGTGCGACTCCGCCGCCATCGCCGGTAATGAAAACAGCCCCACCAACAACATTAACAGGTTTCTCATGGCGACCTCCCAATCGCTTATTCCTGCCAACCGATTACGCAAAAATGCCTCACGTTAATACGGCGGTGACAGGCTGGAATTAATTATCTCTTGCATGGCTGAAATTACAGGCTGGGGTTGGTGACTGACAAATGAAAAATATAAACCTTGGCGTTAAATGAATTCATCCGAATCGAAGGGCATGAAAAGCGGCCCTTTTCACCGCACGAAATGGTCAAAAACCGGCCAATAATTAGCAAGAAAAGTAATTATTTATCTCACCGTTTATGTTACAAATGCCGCCCGCCGCTAAAACACCAAAAAAAACCGTCAAAATGCGTAAAAACGCAGCGTTCTGCGCAAAACATCGGCATGGCGGCGCTGATGTGACGGTCATACATAAAACAGGGATAACACATGGCAATGAAATTGCGCGTAGTGACTCAAGCGGTGGCGCTGGGTCTGGCGATCGGCAGCGCGTCGTTCGCCGCTCAGGCGGAAATCACTCTGCTGAAGCAAGACCCACAGGCCGGCGATCCGCTCAGCCGCCTGAACTTCACCGTTGGCGGCAGTATCCGTCCTCAGTTCAACAACATGACGGGCGACGGTGACAAGGGCTCGTACAAACGTAACGGCTTCGACGGCGGCACCCGTTTCCGTTTCGCGGCGGACTACTACCTGTTCGACGATATCAGCTGGATCAGCTACTACGAGTTGGGCGTGAACATTCCTGCGCTGTTTGACTGGGATCACCACTATGCCGACGGTGCGAGAAACACCAGCCGCCGTATGCTGTATACCGGCCTGAAAAGCAACACCTGGGGCCAGATGACCTTCGGTCAGCAGAACAGCGTTTACTATGATGTGGTTGGCGCCAAGACCGATATCTGGGACTACGACATGCTGGCCCAGGCACCGGGCAACGGCATCAATGGCGACTACGACGGCTCTTACCGTTCACGCAAAATGCTGAAGTACAAGAACCGCTTCGGCGATGCGGACGTTTATGCGTCGTACCTGTTCAGCGACAGCGACTACCTGCCGGGCAACGGCCTGCGTTATAAGCGCAAAGGCGGCGGCTCACTGGGTGTGGATTACCACATTACACAGGATCTGACCTGGGGTACCGCCTGGAACTACACCCGCGCCGAAATGCGCAACCCGTCCACCAGCGGTAGCAAGAGTTATGACCAGAACATTTTCGGTACCGCCATCAGCTGGAAACCGGACAACTGGACGCTCACCTTCGGCGGCGGTTACTACAACGACTTCCTGACCACCAAGAAAGCCGACGTCAATAATTACTTCGCCGGCGATGCGTGGGGTATCGAATACCTGGCCGGTTATACCGTGCCGGTGGGTCAGTATGCCGTGAAATCGGTGATGCCGTACTTCATGGGCGACCGCCTGGAATACATCAGCGGCCGCAACTATCAGCGCATCGACAACGGCCTCGGGGTGACCGTACAGTTTGACTACGGCTTCCGCGTTGACGTAGAGCACGTGCTGACATCGAGCACCGACAACCTCGGTGATATGACCGTGGTGCGTCTGCGTTACGATTTCTGATTGCTCAGAACGTAAAAAAGGCCGCGTAAGCGGCCTTTTTCGTTGATTGAAGCAGCGTCAGAAGCCGCCGCGCGCCGAGCGCCCTACCGCTTCGCCCAGTTGCCACACCGCCATGGCGTAGTGGGTACTGTGGTTGTAGCGGGTGATGGTGTAGAAGTTCGGCAGGCCGTACCAATACTGGTAGCCGGTGCCGACGTCCAGCCGCAGCAGACTGGCTTCCTGATTATCACCGAGCGATCCCTGCGGGCTTAGGCCGGCTTCAGCCAGTGCGGCGACCGAGTAGCGCGTCTTGAAGCCGTTTTCCAATCCCGGCGCCTGGCCGTTGGCCTGAATGGCGACCGGCTCGCCTTTAGACCAGCCGTGCGCCTTGAAGTAATTGGCCACGCTGCCGATGGCATCGACCGGATCCCACAGGTTGATATGCCCATCGCCGTTGAAGTCTACCGCGTAGCTTTTGAAGGAAGAAGGCATGAACTGCCCATAGCCCATCGCACCGGCGAAGGAGCCGCGCAACTCGAGCGGATCGTCACCTTCGGTGCGCGACATCAGCAGGAAGGTTTCCAGCTCACCGGCGAAGTAATCGGCGCGGCGCGGGTAGTCGAAGGCCAGCGTCGCCAGCGCATCGATAATGCGGGTTTTACCCATTACGCGGCCCCAACGGGTTTCCACGCCGATAATCCCCACGATAATCTCCGGCGGCACGCCGTACACCTGCCAGGCGCGCTGCAGCGCATCCTGATATTGATTCCAGAACACTACGCCGTTTTGCACGTTATCCGGGGTGATGAACTTGTTGCGGTAGCGCAGCCAGGAGCCATTCGGCCCGGTTGGCCACTGGGTAGACGGCGTCGGCGCCTGCCTGTCCATCAGCCGCAGCACCGAATCCAATCGCCGAGCCTGCGCCAGCACGTCGTGCAGCTGCTGCCGGTCAAAACCGTGTTCCTGCACCATCTTCTCGATAAAGCGCGCGGTATTCGGGTTATTGGCGAAATCCCCACCCAGCGGCGCGCCGCTGTGCGCCGGGCTCAGCAAAAAGCCGCCCTTTACCGGGGCGCTCTGCGGCGTAGCGGTGGTACTGGGTTTCGGCGTGCTGCTACAGGCAGCAAGCAAGGTAATCAGCGGTAAAAGCGCAACCAGGTGACGCATCGGATATCCATATAGCCATGCAAGAGATAAGTGGGAGTTATGTTAATGCATTGTTCAACGCGAACAAACAGGATTATGCCGCCAATGACCGCGTCAGGTAGCCAAACGTGCCAAATTGTGACGTTTTGCACGGGCAAAGAACGCCCGGTGCGGCCGCGCTGAATCTCAACCGCAACTAAATGAGAAAAGTTATCACCTTGACGCCCACGTTTGCCCCGATAAAATGCCCGACTGCTTGCCACCCGGCTATCGCCGCAATGATCACGACAATGGACTGTGATGGAATCTCTCGGACAACTCGCCAAAGACCTGTACCGTGGGCGCATCTCGCGCAAACCGTTTATTTTCTCGCTGGCGATCTTCGCCATCGGTATCGTGCTGCTGTCGTTTCTGTCGACCTATCTGGATAAAAACCATTTTCGCGCCCACGCGCACGGCGACGGCGCCGAATTCGTCTCGGTGCTGCTGTATCTGCTGTGCATTATGGTGTGGGCGTTGTTCTGTTTCGGCCTGGTCACGTGGTTCATGGCCAAAACCGCATTCCGACTCAACGATATCGGCCTGCCCGGTTGGGCGTTGGCCGTAGCGTGCTATGTTTGCTCGGTGCTCAACAACTACTCCCCCGGCCCGGTAGCGCGCTGGCTGCCGCTGTTCAGTCTGGCAGTCATGGTCTGCGCCCTGCTGTTGCCGCCCGACGGGCTGCGACGCAAGCCGCGTGAACAGACCGATTGAGCGCCATTCCGCTCAAGGCTATGGCTATCCGCCGGCCGTGCCGTCACAATAGCGCCTCATTCAGGTTTTAATCAGGGATCGCCATGTTCAGCCATTACTTCGCCCATTACGCCTTCGATCGCGACAGCGACGCCTGGCAGATCGGTTTTCGCGACTTCCCCGAGTGGCAAACCGCCTGCTATAAACGCGAAGACATCGAACTGGAGGCGCAGGAAAGCCTGTTGGCCGCCATCGCCGCCACGATGGATGAAGGTTTGCCCCTGCCCGCCCCTTCTCCTCTGCAAGCCGATGAGTTGAGGGTACACCTGCCGGCGCTGGTGGCGCTGAAAATCGAACTGCATAACGCCATGCTGCGCAAAAACACCGGTAAAGCGGCGCTGGCGCGCAAGCTGGGTTTCAACGGCGGGCAAATGGAGCGGTTGCTGGATATCGGTTACGCCTCGAAGGTGGAAGCGTTGGAGCAGGCGCTGTATCTGTTGGGCTACGACGTGCGCGTGACAATAAGTGAAGTTTGCCAATAAGTTAGCAACAGGTAAGCAAAATATTATCCGCAGGGGCTAAATTTTCCTCCATTTGCGCCGATGTGATCGTTACCTAATCCTCTGTCGCAACAACGAAGGCTAAAAATGGAGTGGAGTCGCCGTCATATTTGGGCCGTTATTCTGCTGTCTTGTCTCGTTTTTTGGGTCATTCTGGCGACCGGCATCAACGCCGTCGCCTGAGCGCCTGCCGCTGCATTGCTTCATCCCTTATTTTACAGCCCGCCACGGCGGGCTAGTTCCTGTCGCCCGCCGATAAAAAGCGTTATAAAACAGCGCACCCTGTTCAAAAAACAGCCAAAAATTGTGATCAAAAACACAGTATTGAAATCAGACCAGTATTGAGAGTACATTAGCGCCGATCCTGTCGCGGTTCGGATTTTACCTCACGGAGCATGAGGCGCGACAACCGGACAACCCGCGCGCGAGGACGTTGTTCTTTCGTTTGGAAGAACCCGCCCGACAAACAGGTTGCCCATAAAACACTCAGCACAACAATCGGGATCATTGCTGGCGAGGACTCCAGACAGGAGTTGTTCAGTGAAATATTTTTTGATGGGCGTGTCATTCATGCTGGTTGCCTGGGTTGGCACCTTCATGTTGATGGTTGCCTGACCGGGAACACAGCCAAAGGGACGCGCGAGCGTCCCTTTGTCGTTTCCGTCGTTCGCCGTTATTTGCCCGGCATCATGCGGCGCAGGGTGTCGTCCTTGCGCAGGTAGTGGTGATACAGCGCCGCCAGCGCATGCGCGCCAATGATAAAGTAGCCGATATTCGCCAGCGTCTCATGAACCGTTTTAACCAGCTTGCGCATCACCGGATCCGGCGTCACCCATTGCGGTACCGGCCACCCCAGTAAAGTCCACGATTTCCCGCCGTAGGCCAGGGTTAACACGCCCAGCAGCGGCAACATCAGGAATACCACGTACAGCAGCCAATGGAAGATCTTGGCGCCCACTTCCTGCCATTCCTCCAGCGGCGGCGTGGTCGGTGGCGTCGCGTGGAGGGTGCGCACCGCCAGCCGAATCAGCATCAGGGCAAAAACCGAAGCCCCAAAATTAAAGTGCAGATTTTTGACCAGCGGCGCCCACGCCTCCGGCACCGAATCCTTCAGCAACATCGCCGCGTAGGTGAGGATCACCATCAGCAGCGTCAACCAATGTAAAACGATTTGCGATCGCGCGTAGCGGTTGCTCATACACTCTATCCAAAAAATAAAATTCAGCGTAGTCGAGCATAATGGGGAAATAATGAAGAAAACCTTGGGACGGGAAAAAATAAGGCCGGACAAACGTCCGGCCTGACAGGATTATTTGGCGCCGCCGCCTTTGCCCGGCATCAGCAACCCGTCCGCGCGGAACATGGCCTTGATGCCGCGCACCGCCTGGCGAATACGGTCCTGATTTTCGATCAGCGCGAAGCGCACATGGGTATCGCCATAGTCGCCGAAGCCGATGCCCGGCGAAACGCAAACCTTGGCTTCCGCCAACAGGCGTTTGGCGAACTCCAGCGAACCGAGATGGGCATAAGGTTCGGGAATTTTCGCCCAGACGTACATCGACGCCTTCGGGTTTTCCACCATCCAGCCGGCCTCATGCAGCCCTTTCACCAACACATTGCGGCGCTGCCGATACTGTTCGGCGATATCGCGCACGCACTGCTGATCGCCTTCCAGCGCGGCGATGGCCGCCACCTGCAGCGGCGTAAAGGTCCCGTAGTCGTGATAGCTCTTGATGCGCGCCAACGCGCTGACCAGTTCGGGATTGCCGACCATGAAACCGATGCGCCAGCCGGCCATGTTGTAGCTTTTCGACAGGGTGAAGAACTCCACCGCAATGTCTTTCGCCCCCGGCACCTGCATGATCGACGGCGCTTTCCAGCCGTCATAGACGATATCGGCATAGGCCAGATCGTGGATCACCAGCACGTTGTACTGCTTGGCCAGCGCCACCACCCGCTCGAAGAAATCCAGCTCCACGCACTGGGCTGTCGGGTTGGACGGGAAGCCGAGGATCATCATTTTCGGGCGCGGAATGGTTTCGCGAATGGCGCGCTCCAGCTCACCGAAGAAATCCACGCCGTCCACCAGCGGCACCGAGCGCACCTGAGCGCCGGCGATCACCGCGCCGTAAATGTGGATCGGGTAACTGGGGTTCGGCACCAGCACGGTATCGCCGTGATCGAGGGTCGCCAGCATCAGGTGCGCCAGCCCCTCTTTCGAACCGATAGTGACGATGGCTTCGCTTTCCGGATCGATATCCACCTGATAACGATCGGCATACCAGCGCGAAATGGCGCGGCGCAGGCGCGGAATGCCGCGCGAGGTGGAATAACCGTGGGTGTCGTCGCGCTGGGCGACGGCGCACAGTTTTTCCACGATGTGCGGCGGCGTCGGGCCGTCGGGGTTACCCATGCTGAAGTCGATAATATCCTCGCCGCGACGGCGTGCGGCCATCTTCAGTTCGGCGGTGATGTTGAATACGTAAGGGGGAAGGCGTTCAATGCGCGTGAAACGGCGCTGTGGACTGTTATCAGCCATAGGGGATTCCTCGATAGACGTTAGCGCCCGGACCGTCCGAGCGACGCTGGCCAGCGAACTGACCGAATATCGAACATAGCGCAGCGCCGACGAGCTTGTCGATACCCTGCGCGATATTTTTATTTAGCGCTCTGAAACTCCGCCGCCAGCAGCCCGAACAGCCAGTCGTCGCACCACTGATCCGCCAGACGGTAGTTGTCGCGCAGCGTGCCCTCCAGCTGGAAACCACACGACTCCAGCAGGCCGCGCGAGGCGACGTTACCGGCGGTCACGGTGGCGGTCAGCTTGTGAAAACCGCAGGCGTTCACCGCAAAATCCAGCACCGCCCGCAGCGACTCCTTGCCATAGCCCTTGCCCTGCCCGGAAGGCAAACTCCCATATCCCACTTCCGCCTGCCGATACGGCGCCCAGTGCGGGCGAAAGCCGGTAATGCCCACCGCCTCTCCGCTGTGCTTCTCACGCATCACCAGGCACAGCCACTGGTCGCCGTGTTTGTCCCAGACCGGCAGGCGCTCCTCGAACCGTGCGCGGATCTCCGCTTCGCTGCGCGGATCGGAGATGTAACGGATCACCTCGGGATCTTGGTACAGGCGCAGAAACAGCGGCCAATCCTCGGCGGTTATCGACTGTAACTGCAGACGTTCAGTGACCAGCTTCATAAAATCTCCGAAAAACGAAAAAGAGGAACTTACGAATGAAAGATATCTCTTTATTTTCCCCGATTGGTTGCCGATAATCATTTACGTTAAAACCACAAAACCATAACGTCTTGCCCGATTCCCTACAACTGCCCGCCGCCGTTACCCACGCGGCATCAGGAGAACACCATGGCCTCTTTAGTCATCGACGATATTCCGCAGGCGATCGTTAACGTCAAGCGTCAGCTGCGCCAGGCATTGCCCAACTATCGCGACGTATTCCAGGCGCTGGAAGAGAACATCCGCGGCCAGGTCGAACAGATTCGCCGCGAACTGGCCGCCGGCCACAACCCGGTGCCGCAAATTGACGCGGAAGATATCCTGCAGCAGCGCGTCACTGAACAACAAAAAGCGCTGATCAAACAACGCGGCGCCTGCGCTATTCGCGGGGTGTTTCCGCGCGCCAAAGCCGAGGGCTGGAACCGAGAAATCGGCGATTACCTCGATCGCAACAACTTCGTCGAGCGATTGAAGAACGCCGCCGAAGACAACTATTTCGGCAAGCTGGCCGCCAGCAAGCCACAGATCTACGGCATCTATTGGTCAAAACCGCAGGTTGAAGCGCGGCAGGACGCGCGCATGCATGCGGTGCAGGTGTTCCTCAACAGCCTGTGGGCCACCGAAAGCAACGGCAAACAGCATTTCGATCCGACTCGCGTCGCCACCTACGCCGATCGCACCCGCCGCCGCCCGCCGAACTCCTCGTCGCTGGGCCTGTCGCCGCACGTCGACAGCGGCACCATCGAGCGCTGGCTGGACGAGAACTTCCGCTATGTGTATCGCCACGTCTTCTCCGGCGACTGGCAGCAGTACGATCCCTTCGCCGCCGACGGCCGCACCGAAGTGCGCGAGATAGCCTCTCCGGCGGTCTGCTCGATGTTCCGCACCTTCCAGGGCTGGACGGCGCTGACGCCGCAGCGCACCAACGCCGGCACGCTGAACCTGGTGCCAATCGCCAACGCCATGGCCTATGTGCTGCTGCGCGCGCTGCAGGACGACGTCGCCGATGACGATCTGTGCGATGCGGCGCTGGGTCGCGCGCTGTCGATCTCGGAAAAATGGCATCCCCTTTTATTAAGCGGGATTTCCCCTATTCCCGATCTGGAGCCGGGCGACACGGTCTTTTGGCACTGCGATGTGATCCACGCGGTGGAGAACGAACATAACGGCGAGTTCGACAGCAACGTGATGTACATCGCCGCCGCGCCGGGCTGCGAGAAAAACGACGCCTATCTGCAGCGCCAGCTGCCGAGCTTTATCGACGGCAGAACGCCGCCGGACTTCGCCCCCGACGATTTCGAGGTCGATTTCGAGGGCCGCGCCACCGTCGAGCTGCTGACGCCGCTGGGCAAAGCGCAGCTCGGGATGCGCTGACCGCCGCCCCCAGCCACGGGCCTCTCTCGCTGTGGTATACTGCCGTCATCCGTAGGCCGCAGCGAGAACCCGTCGTGCACCCTTTTTTTGAAATGCTGTTGGCGGTGTTTGATCGCGCCGCGCTGATGTTGATCTGTCTGTTTTTCCTGACCCGCACCCGGCTGTTCCGCCAACTGCTGCAAAAAGAAGACCATACGCCGCTTGAGCTCGGCATCGTCACGGCAATCTTCTCGCTGTTCGCGCTGTTCAGCACCTACTCCGGCATCAACGTTGAGGGCTCGCTGGTCAACGTGCGCGTCATCGCCATCATGGCCGGCGGCATCCTGTTCGGCCCCTGGGTGGGGATCGTCACCGGCATCATCGCTGGGGTGCACCGTTATCTGATCGACATCGGCGGCATCACCTCGGTGCCCTGCCTTATCACCAGCATCATCGCCGGCATCAGCGCCGGTTACATCAACCTCAAGGTCAAAAAAGAGCAGCGCTGGCGCGCCGGCATCGTCGGCGGCATGCTGTGCGAATCCCTCACCATGCTGCTGATCGTGCTGTGGGCCAAGCCGACCGAGCTCGGGCTGGACATCGTGTCGCAGATCGCCCTGCCGATGATCCTCGGCACGGTGTGCATCGGCCTGATCGTGCTGCTGGTGCAGAGCGTCGAGGATGAGAAAGAAGTGATCGCCGCGCGCCAGGCCAAGCTGGCGCTGGATATCGCCCACAAGACGCTGCCCTATTTCCGCAACATCAACAGCGAATCGCTGGCCACCATCTGCGATATCATCCGCCAGGATATCCGCGCCGACGCGGTGGCGATCACCGATACCCATCAGGTGCTGGCTTACGTCGGCGTAGGGCGCGAAGCCTACCCGATCGGCCGCGAAGGGCTGAGCCGCGTCACTCGCGAAAGCATTCGCCACGGCAAAATCATCATCAAAAACAACCTGGAAAACCCGGCCGCGCCGCAGATCCATTCGCAGCTGGTGGTGCCGCTGTGGGAAAAAGGCGAAGTGACCGGCGCGCTGAAAATTTACTACTGCCACGCTCACCAGATCACCAACACGCTGAAGGTGATGGCGGTCGGGCTGTCGCAGATCATCTCCACCCAGATGGAGGTTTCGCGCATCGAGCACCTGCGTCAGATGGCGGATAAAGCCGAAATGCGCGCGCTGCAGAGCAAGATTAACCCGCACTTCCTGTTCAACGCGCTGAACGCCATCTCTTCCTCCATCCGCCTGAATCCGGACACCGCGCGCCAGCTGATCATCAACCTGTCGCGCTACCTGCGCTACAACCTGGAGCTGAACGACGAACTGATCGATATCCGCAAGGAACTGCATCAGATCCAGGATTACATCGCCATCGAACAGGCGCGTTTCGGCGCCAAGCTGACGGTGATTTACGACATCGACGACGACGTCTCGGTGCGCATTCCGAGTCTGCTGATCCAGCCGCTGGTGGAGAACGCCATCGTGCACGGCATCCAGCCCTGCAAGGGCAAAGGGGTAGTGGTGATCGCAGTGAAAGATCAGGGCGACCGGGTGAAAATATCGGTGAAAGATACCGGCCACGGCATCAATCAGGAAACCATCGATCGGGTGGCGCGCAACGAGATGCCGGGCCACAATATCGGCCTGCTCAACGTACACCACCGCGTGTCGCTGCTGTACGGTGAAGGGCTGCATATCCGCCGCCTGGAGCCGGGCACCGAAATCGCGTTCTACATCAGCAAAAACGGCGGCAAGCTGCATCAGGAGCCGAGCGCGCCGCCGGTCGGGGAGGCCTCATGAAAGCCATTATCGTGGAAGACGAATTCCTCGCGCAGGAAGAACTCAGCTACCTGATCAAGAAACACAGCAATATCGATATCGTCGCCACCTTCGAAGATGGCCTCGACGTCCTCAAATACCTGCAGACCCACCAGGTCGACGCCATTTTCCTCGACATCAACATCCCGTCGCTGGACGGCGTGTTGCTGGCGCAAAACATCAGCAAATTCGCGCATCGCCCGTCTATCGTGTTCATCACCGCCTATAAAGAGCACGCGGTGGAAGCGTTCGAGATCGAAGCGTTCGACTATATCCTCAAGCCCTATCACGAGGCGCGCATCGTCACCATGCTGCAAAAGCTGGAGGCGCTGCATCATCGCCCCGCCGGCGCGACGGAGCCGGCCAGCGCGCCGAGCCGCGGCAGCCACAGCATCAACCTGATCAAAGACGAGCGGATCATCGTTACCGACATCAACGACATCTATTACGCCGCCGCCGATGAAAAGGTGACGCGGGTCTATACCCGCCGGGAAGAGTTCGTGATGCCGATGAACATCACCGAGTTTTACGGCCGGCTGCCGGAAGAGCATTTCTTCCGCTGCCACCGCTCTTACTGCGTTAACCTGGCGAAGATCCGCGAGATCGTGCCCTGGTTCAACAATACCTACATTCTGCGGCTGAGCGATCTCGAGTTTGAAGTGCCGGTCAGCCGCAGCAAGGTGAAAGAGTTCCGCAAGCTGATGCGCCTGTAAGCGCTTACCAGCGCGGGCCCGGACGGTAGTAATACCCCGGCGGCGGCGGTGGCGGCATGCGGTAATGCGGCCGGTCGCGCCGCGGCGGCCCGTAGTAAATCACCCGGGGCGGCTGGCCGTAATAGTACCCGCGCGGGCGTTCATACCGGCGGTGATCGGCCCACCAGCGCGGATCGCGCCAGCGATAGCCGTCCCAGTAATGGCCGCGATTGTCGCGATCGCCGATATGCAACGACAGGCCAGGCACGTTCACGCCGATGGAGACGTCGGCCTGGCTCGCCAGCGGCAGCGCCAGCAGCGCAGCCAGTAACAACAGCGTTTTTTTCATTTCATGGCTCCTGCAGAGCGGACCTTGTCCGATCGCAGATAACATAGCCCCGCGCTCACCGCCGCTCTATAGGCGCAATGCCGATTTACGCCTTTCAGACGCATCCTTCACAATTCCACCACAATCGTTCACCGGCGATTAACAATAAATCGTTGATATCTTTGATGTAGATCACGTGTCACCCCCGGCATTTCACGGGCTTTCAGGCGCAAAAACGGCAACTCACGCCGCATAAAATGCATTTCATTCCTTCCGTCGTGCAACTCATTCCCGATCCGCCGCCCGCCGCAGGGGCCGGCCATATAATAAGCCCATACCGCGGGAACGCTGATTCACCCCGCAAATTTCAGCCAACGGCTCACGCCCGGCAACGCACACACAGGAAGGAGACCGGCCATGAACACCAAACCGGCAAATCGCAGCTTAATCGTTCTCGGCACCATCATCTGTCAGATGGGTCTGGGCACCATCTACACCTGGAGCCTGTTCAACCAGCCGCTGGTCGACAAGTTCCACTGGGGGCTGGCGGACGTCGCCACCACCTTCTCCATCACCAGCTTCTTCCTGGCCTTCGCCACGCTGTTCGCCGGTAAGCTGCAAGAACGCTTCGGCATCCGCAACCTGACGCTGTGCTCCGGCATCCTGGTCGGCCTGGGCCTTATCGCCAGCGCCCACGTCAGCTCTCTCGACATGATCTACCTGCTGGCCGGCGTGGTGGTGGGCTTTGCGGTCGGTATCGCCTACATCTCCACCCTGTCCAACCTGATCAAATGGTTCCCGGCCAACAAAGGCCTGATTTCCGGCATCTCCGTCGGCGCCTTCGGCAGCGGCAGCCTGCTGTTCAAATACGTCAATGCCGCCCTGATCGCCGACGTCGGCGTTTCCGGCGCCTTCTTCTACTGGGGTGCCATCGTGATGGGCCTGATCGTCGTCGGCTCCCTGCTGCTGAAAGAGCCGGTGCTGGCGACCAACGCCGCACAGCCAGGCGCCAACGGTCTGGGCAACGACTTCAGCGTGCGCCAGATGCTGGCCACCAAAGAAGCCTACCTGCTGTTCACCATCTTCTTTGCCGCCTGCATGAGCGGTCTGTATCTGATTGGCATCGTGAAAGACATGGGCGTTCAACTGGCCGGGATGGACTTGGCCACCGCCGCCAACACCGTGTCCGCCGTCGCCATCTTCAACACCGCCGGCCGCATCATCCTGGGGACGCTGTCCGATAAAGTGGGCCGTATGCGCGTCATCAGCTTCACCATGCTGGTTACCGTGCTGGCGATTGTCGCCCTGAGCTTCATGACTCTGAACCACACGCTGTTCTTCATCTGCGTCGGCGCGGTGGCCTTCTGCTTCGGCGGCAACATCACCGTGTTCCCGGCGATTGTCGGCGACTTCTTCGGTCTGAAAAACCACAGCAAGAACTACGGCATCATCTACCAGGGCTTCGGCCTGGGCGCGCTGGCCGGTTCGTTCGTCGCCAAATACTTCGGCGGCTTCCACGCCACCTTCATGGTGATTGGCGTCCTGTCCGCCGCCTCCTTGCTGATTACGCTGTTCATCAAAGCGCCGAAAGCCGTGGAAGTGGAAAGCGAAGAAACGGCACAGGCGGCAGAGCTGGCCAAAGCCTGATACCCCGCGAAAACGACAAGGGGCGCAACCTGCGGGTTGCGCCCCTTTTTTTATCGTGCCGCCGCGTTGCTTACAGCTGCATGCCCAGCGTCTGGCGCAGATGCGCGCCGGCTCCCAGCAGGCCCGGTTGGCCATGGGTTATCATGAACACCGGAATGTCTCGCACATAGTCACGAAAACGCCCTTTATCTTCGAAGGCGGCGCGGAAACCCGAGGCCTTGAAGAATTCCATAAAGCGCGGCACGATGCCGCCGGCGATGTACACGCCGCCAAAGGTGCCCAAATTCAGCGCCAGGTTGCCGCCGAAGCGCCCCATGATCACGCAAAACAGCGACAGCGCACGGCGGCAGTCGATGCAGCTGTCGGCCAGCGCCCGCTCGGTAATGTCCTTCGGCTCCAGTTTCTCCGGCAGGCGGTTGTCCGCCTTGACGATGGCGCGATACAGGTTGACCAGGCCCGGCCCGGACAGCACGCGCTCGGCGGAAACGTGCCCCACTTCACCGCGCAGCACCTCCAGAATAATGTCTTCTTCTTCGCTGTTCGGTGCGAAATCGACATGGCCGCCCTCGCCCGGCAGGCTGACCCAGCGGCGATCGACCTGCACCAGGTGGGCAACACCCAGCCCAGTGCCGGCGCCGTACACCGCGATCGGTTTGCCCGGCTGTGCATCGCCGCCGCCAAACTGCAGCACGTCGTCCGGCGAGAGCATCGGGATCGCCATCGAGACGGCGGTGAAATCGTTGATCACTTCCAGATGACTCAACCCCAGGTTGGCCTTCATTTCTTTGATAGAGAACGCCCAGCTGTGGTTGGTCATCGCAACCCAGTCTTCCGTCACCGGGCAGGCGATCGCGATACAGGCGTCCTGCACCTCGATATCGCACGCTTTCAGATAGTGGCGGATCACCGCTTCCAGGCTGTCGAACTCCAGGCCGGAATAGGTTTTCGCCTGGGTAATCTCACCCGTCGCAACAGTGCACAACGCCAGGCGGGCATTGGTGCCGCCAACATCACCTACGAGGGCATAGGTCATTGATTTCGTCTCCGCAAAATGAAAAATAAAAAGCTGCCCACACTGTAAAATCCTGCTGCGAAAACAACAATCACCCGCCTCGGATCTGCGCCCCAATAGCGATCCGGATCACAAAAAACGTTTCAGCTGGCCCGCCAAGCCGCGATTTGAAACAAATTGCGGCAAAAAACGCGCCGCCGTGACTGTTAACCGTCATCGACGCCGGGCAATATCAATGCGTGCCTGCTCGCCGATAGTCTGGCAAGCTGTGGTCACTGTCCAACCACCCGCTCTCCCTGCCCTGCATGGAGGCATCGACAAGGGATTATCCATGCTGCATCCGCGCGCCAATGCCATGTTGGCCTTTGCTTTGCCTGCGCTGATTATCGGTTCCGCCTCCAGTCTGGTGCTGCTGTTGATGATGAAAGTCGCCGCTACGCTGCAGCAATGGCTGTGGGTGACGCTGCCCGACGCGCTGAGCCTGGACGCCCAGGCACCCTGGTGGCCGCTCGGCATGCTGACGCTGACCGGCGTGGCGGTCGGCCTGATCGTGCGCTACATGCCGGGCCATGCCGGGCCGGATCCGGCGACGGAATCGCTGATCGGCATGCCGCTGCCGCTCTCCGCCCTGCCGGGGCTGGGATTGGCGCTGATCGTCGGCCTGGCCGGCGGCGTCAGCCTGGGGCCGGAGAACCCGATCACCGCCATCAATATCGCGCTGGTGGCGGCGGCGGGGGCGCGCCTGCTGCCTAAGGTGCCGCGCATGGACTGGATCATCCTGGCGGCCGCGGGCACCATCGGCGCGATGTTCGGCACGCCGGTCGCCGCCGCGCTGATCTTCTCGCAAACCCTGGCGGGCAATAACGAAACGCCGCTGTGGGATCGGCTGTTCGCCCCGCTGGTGGCCGCCGCCGCCGGCGCGGTCACCACCCAGATGTTCTTCGTGCCCAATTTCGCCCTGCAGCTCGACGCCTACGACGTAACGCGACTGCCGGACATCTTCAGCGGCGCCATCGTGGCGCTGATCGCCATCGCGCTCGGCATGGTGGCGCTGTGGTGCTTCCCGCACGTTCACCGCCTGTTCCATTCGATGAAGAATCCGGTGTTGATGCTAGGACTGGGGGGCTTTGTGCTGGGCCTGCTGGCGCTGGTGGGCGGTGAGATTACCCTGTTCAAAGGGCTGGATGAAATGAAGCGCCTCGCGGCAGACGGCAACTATTCGGTGCCGGCGCTGTTGGCCGTTACCCTGACCAAGCTGGCGGCGCTGGTGATCGCCGCCGCCTGCGGCTTTCGCGGCGGGCGCATCTTCCCGGCGGTGTTCGTCGGCGTGGCGCTGGGGCTGATGCTGCACCAGCACGTTCCGGCGGTGCCGGCGGCGATCACCGTCTCCTGCGCCATCATGGGGCTGGTGCTGGTGGTCACGCGCGACGGCTGGCTCAGCCTGTTCATGGCGGTGGCGGTGGTGCCGGATCTGCACCTGCTGCCGATCTTGTGCATCGTGATGCTGCCCGCCTGGCTGGCGCTGGCGGGCAAACCCTTGATGCTGGTGAACCGCCGGCAACCGCCGCACGACGATTAGGCCAGCGCGAACGCCGCGGCGGCGCGAGCGTGGATCGCGGTGGTGTCGAACACCGGCACCGAGGCATCCCGCTCGCTCACCAGCAACCCTATCTCGGTGCAGCCGAAAATAATCCCCTGCGCGCCCTGTTGTTCCAGATCGCTGATGATCCGGCGATACTCGTCGCGCGAGGCGTCGCGAATTTTGCCGAGGCAGAGTTCGTCATAGATGATGCGGTGTACGATGTCACGATCGGCGCTGACCGGCGTCACCACATCGATGCCGTGCAATTCCTGCAGGCGGCCTCGGTAGAAGGTCTGCTCCATGGTAAAGCGCGTGCCCAACAGCCCGACGCGGCGAATGTTTTTTTCCCGCACCTGCAGCGCCGTGGCGTCGGCGATGTGAATCAGCGGCAGGCCGCTGGCCTGCTCGACCGCCTCCGCCACCTTGTGCATGGTGTTGGTGCAGATCACGATAGCTTCGGCGCCGGCGGCGCGCAAAGCCACCGCGGCGGCGGCCAGCAGCCGACCGGCGCCGTCCCAATCGCCCTGGTGCTGCAAGCGTTCAACCTCCTGAAAATCGACGCTGTAGAGCACGATTTTGGCCGAATGCAGCCCACCGAGGCGCGCCTTTACCTGCTCGTTGATGGTGCGGTAATACGGAATGGTGGATTCCCAACTCATGCCGCCCAGCAGACCCAACACTTTCATCCTTCGTTCCTCAGCATTTTCCGACGATCCTCTGACCTTACCTGAGAATCGCCGGGCTGACGACGCCTTATTTGGCGCCGGAATTGATCGGCTGGCGCGCTTCGAACCAGCGCTGGCGCAGCGTGTCGTACAGCCAGTTATAGGCCATGGTGTACGGCAGGAAGAACAGGAAGAAACCGATTTCCAGCATAAACGCCTGCGCCCAGGAGATACTCAGCATCCAGGCGGCGATCGGCACGCCGATCAGGATAAAACCGGCTTCAAAGCCGACGGCGTGCAGCGCACGCACCTTCAGGTTACGCACCACCCGGCTGACCGGCCACAGGCGGTCGAACACCGTGTTGTAAACCATGTTCCACAGCATCGCGACGGTGGAGAGCATCACCGCCAACGCACCGACCTGCACCATTGAGCGGTTCAACAACCACGCGCCCAGCGGGGCGCAAACCATCACGGCGATGGCCTCGAAACCGACGGCGTGGACGATACGTTCAATGAGAGACTTGTTTTGCAGTTGCATACATCACCTTTTTTTCAACAGTTGTTGCGAAAGCCAGGTGATTATCATCGCTTTTTTGGGTAGATTAAAAATAGGTTCCATCTATAAAGTAGATATATGCACTATTCACCGGAAGCGTTACAGGCGTTCGTTGAAGCCGCCGCCCTCGGCTCATTTTCCGCCGCCGCGCGCAAGCTGCGCAAAAGCCAATCCACCGTCAGCACCGCCATCGCCAATCTGGAAGCCGACCTGGCATTGACGCTGTTCGATCGCAGTGCGCGCCAACCGGTGCTCACCGCCGCCGGCCGCAAGGTGCTGGGGCACGTGCAGGAGATCCTCGCCGCCAGCGAGCGACTCGACGCGCTGAGCATTCAGCTGGCGGGCAATGTCGAACCGCGCCTGAGCATGGTATTTTCCGATACCTACCAACCGAAGCATCACGACAGCCTGATGCAGCGGTTTGAACAACGTTACCCGGAGATTGAGCTGGAATGGATGATCGCCGAGGAAGGCGACGTTATCGATCTACTGCAAAGCGGCCGCGCGCATTTGGGCATGGTGGAAGTGCAAAAAACCTATCCGCCGGATATCGCCTTCTCCCGCCTGCCTGAGCAGACCGAAATGGGGTTGTTCGTCGCCCATCAGCATCCGCTGGCGCAGGTCGCCGCGCCGACCCCGGAGCAATTATCCAGCACTCGTCAGCTGATCCTGAATACTTACACCGGCGCCGAAGCGGCCAGACAAGGCGGGCTGGTCTGGTCGGCGCCCAGCTATCTGCTGTTGCTGGAGATGGCGGAACAGGGATTCGGTTGGGCGGTGCTGCCGCACTGGCTGGTGCAACAATACGGCCACGGCAGGCTCACCCAGCTGCGCCCGCGCGGCTGGCCCAAACTGATTTCGGTGGATGCGGTATGGTCCAAATTGACCCCGCCGGGCCCGGCGGGGTACTGGATGCTGGAGCGATTGCTGGAAGACGACGCGGCTCAGGCGGCGGCGTTGCGCGACTGAATGACGCGCGAGATCGTATCGAGCAGTTCGGGAATATCCATCTTCGGCAGCATCACTTCGATGAAAGCCAGCCGGTCGCCCTGCGCCGCCTCACTCAGCGCCTGGCGCAGCGCCTCCGGCTGACTGACCCGCAACGCCGTCACCGGCCGCCCACCGGCCAATGCCGTTGGCAGCTGCGTCCAGTTCCACCGGGCGATGTCGTTGTAACTCTGCTCCGGCCCGTGGATAGCGCGTTCAATCGTGTAGCCCTGATTATTCAGCACGAAGATCACCGGTTTAAGCCCGTCGCGCAGCATCGATCCCAGCTCCTGCACGGTCAATTGCGCGGCGCCGTCGCCGATCAACAGCACCACCCGGCGCTGTGGTTCGGCGGTTTGCACCCCGAAGGTCGCCGGTAAGGTATAGCCGATCGAGCCCCAGAGCGACTGCACGATCATCCGGCTGCCGCGCGGCAGCGTCAAGGTCGCGGCGCCGAAACAGGCCGTGCCCTGCTCGGCCAGCACGATATCCCCCGGCCGCAGGAAATCCTGTATCTGCCGCCAGAAGGCGTGCTGATCCAACCCTTCCCCATCGCCTTCCGGCAGCGCCGGACGGCCGATCGTCGGCAACGGCCAGCGCGACGCCAGCGACAGAGTCAGGCGGTGCAGCGCCTGCACGGCGGCGCACATCGGGATGCGGCGGAACCGTTGACGACCGACCCAGGCTTCGAACGGTTGGATATCGATGCATTTTTCCGCCGGCAGATGATGTGTGAATCCTCCGGTAATGGTGTCGGTGAGACGCACGCCAACGGTGATCACGACATCGGCATTTTCAATCAGCGCTTTGGTCGCCGCAGCGCTGGCGCCGCCGCTGTAGGTGCCGACAAAACCGTCGCGGTTCTCATCCAGCACGCCCTTGCCGAGCAGCAGCGTGGCGTGCGGGATAGCCACCTCCTGCATCCAGTTATCCAGCGCCGTTTCAACGCCAAAGCGGTCCGCCAGAAAGTCCGCCAGCAATGACACTTGCCGTGCCGATTGCAGCTTTTCACGCGCTGCGGCGATAAACGCCTGCAATGCGCTCCGCGACAGCCTGGCCTGGCGCAGCATCAGCGGCGCCGGTTTGCCCGGCAGCGGCGCTTCCGCTACGTCGCTGGGCAGCATCAGATAAACCGGACGATGCTCCAGCAAGGCGGCGTCGATCAGGCGGTCAATCTCCCTGGCGGCGTTGTCGGCGGTCAGGTTGGCCTGTGCGACGCTGACTTCTTTGGCTATCCGCGCAAAGTGAGTGAAGTCGCCATCGCCCAGCGAATGGTGCAGCAAATCGCCGGCGCGCTGGGCACGCTGCGCCGGTGTGCCCACCACGTGGATCACCGGCAGGTATTCGGCATAACTGCCGGCCACGCCGTTCAGCGCGCTCAGCTCCCCGACGCCGAAGGTGGTGAGCAGCGCCGCGGCCAGTTTGCAACGCGCATAGCCGTCGGCGGCGTAGGCGGCGTTCAGTTCGTTGGCGCAGCCTACCCAGGTGATTTGCGGATGAGCGATGACGTGATCGAGGAATTGCAGGTTGTAATCCCCCGGCACGCCGAAGACGTGGCGGATGCCAATCTGGGCCAGACGATCGAGCAGATAATCGGCCACCGTGTAGATCTGAGTCATGATCATCACCTGCCTGCAGCTGAAGCGATTATCTTTAAGTATCGAAGATGCCGGTTAATTTTCGAACAGCGCTTTCCGTGTCGAGCGGCAACCTGGCGTTACATGCCGGCCTTGTGATCGCCCCCTCGACGGCACGTTGTGAAAACGCATACACTCAAAACACGCCACTTCTTCGCCGACAAAGGATCACAATGTCCTACTCAGCCTCCCCCTCGCGTTATCAAGATATGGAATACCGGCGCTGCGGCCGCAGCGGATTGAAGCTGCCCGCCGTCTCGCTCGGGCTATGGCACAACTTTGGCGACGCCACGCTGTACGACAACGCCCGCGCCCTGATCCGCTGCGCCTTCGATCGCGGCATAACCCACTTCGATCTGGCCAACAACTACGGCCCGCCGCCTGGCGCCGCCGAGGAAAACTTTGGCCGCATTCTCAACGCCGATCTGCGGGCCTGGCGCGACGAGCTGATCGTCTCATCCAAAGCCGGTTACACCATGTGGCCCGGCCCCTACGGCGATTGGGGCTCGAAAAAGTACCTGGTCGCCAGCCTCGATCAGAGCCTCAGGCGCATGGGATTGGAGTATGTGGATATCTTTTATCACCACCGGCCGGACCCGGATACGCCGCTGGAAGAAACCATGGCGGCGCTGGATCTGTTGGTGCGCCAGGGCAAAGCGCTGTATGTCGGTTTGTCCAACTACCCGGCCGAGCGCGCGCGCCAGGCGTTCGACATCCTGCAGCGGCTCGGCACGCCGTGCGTGATCCACCAGCCCAAGTATTCGATGTTGGAACGCGGGCCGGAGACGGAATTGCTGGATACGCTGGCGGATCATGGCGTCGGCGCGATCGCCTTCTCCCCGCTGGCGGGCGGCCTGCTGACCGATCGTTATCTGCACGGCGTCCCGCAAGATTCCCGCGCCGCCAGCGGCAGCCGTTTCCTGCAGCCGGAACAGCTGACCGCCGACCGACTGGACAAGGTGCGCCGCCTCGATGCGCTGGCGCGGCAACGCGGGCAGAAGCTGTCGCAGATGGCGCTGGCCTGGGTGCTGCGCGGCGATCGCGTTACCTCGGTGCTGATCGGCGCCAGCAAGAGTGCGCAGATAGAAGACGCGGTGGGCATGCTGGCCAATCGTCACTTCAGTGAAGAAGAACTCGCGCAGATCGAGAAAATCTTATTGTAATCGCTTACAAATTCCGCCGCTCAATCGAGCGGCGATACTCCAGAAAAATCTCAAATCTTGAACTCCCGCACCGTTTTCAGAATGGCTCTCAGATTCAACCCTATGCGCCGGCGCTATGATGCCGATATTGCAGCAAAAATAACGATAAGGCCGCTTTTTAAACTGATGAACGCGCTTCATAAAGTGATCAACGGCCAGGCCGCGCAAGCGGAAAGGAGAAGTCATGTTTAAACCTCTGCTCTTGGCCGCCATCTTGGCGGCGACGGTACTGCCCGCCGCACAGCAGGCGCACGCCGAAGGGATCAGCATCGATCTGATGCCGGGCGTTTCATTGCGCATCGGCGATCAGGACAATCGCGGCCGTTACTGGGACGGTTACGACTGGCGCGATCGCGACTGGTGGCAAGGCCATCAGGGCCGCTATCTCGGCGACCGCAGCCCGCGTGGTTATTACTGGGACGGCTATCGCTGGCGCGACCGCGACTATTGGCGCAAATACTACTACTCGCGCGATGGCCGTTATTACAAGTGCGACCGCCGTTGCGACAAGCATTACTGGAAGAAAGAGAAAAAGCACCACCACGATCATGATCGCGATCGCTGGCGCCGCCACGGCGATGACGACCGCGATTAACGACGACGGGCCGGCACCATGCCGGCCCGCGCTTTTTTTGCCTACAACACGCTGCCGATCAGCAGGTAGCCGTTCAATCCCACCACCACCAGCACGATCAGCTTGCCCAGGTTTTGTACCACAGGACCGTTAACCATCTCCCCCATCAGCGCCCGATTGCCGGTGAAAGCCAGCAGCGGCACCAGCGCCAACGCAATGCCGAAGCTGAGCAGCACCTGGCTCAGCACCAGAATCCGCGTCGCGTCCATCCCGAGCATGATGACGATAAACGACGGCAGCATGGTCACCGCGCGCCGCAGCCACAGCGGAATATGGAAATGCACGAACCCCTGCATCACCACCTGCCCCGCCAGCGTGCCCACTACGGTAGAAGAGAGGCCGGCGGCCACCAGGCTCAGACCAAACACGGTGGCGGCGGCTTGCCCGAGCAGCGGTTGCAGCGTCAGGTAAGCCACGTCGAGATCGGCAATGCCGCTGTGGCCGCTGAAATGAAACGCGGCGGCGGCGGTGGCCATCATCGCCAGGTTGACGAAGCCGGCGATAGTCATGGCCACGGCGACATCGACTTTGGTGGCGGCATAGCGCTCCGCCTTGTCGTGCTCACCGCCAACTTGGGTGAGCGACGAATGCAGATAGATCACGTGCGGCATGATGGTGGCACCCAATACCCCGGCGGCCAGGAATACCGCGTCGCCGTTGGGCAAATCGGGCAACGCCATGCCTTTCAGCAGCGGCGCAAGCTGCGGCTGGGAAAACGCCAGCTCGACGATGTAAGCAGCGGCGACGAACAGCAGCAGGCCGCCAATCACCAGCTCCAGCGGCTTTTGTCCACGCTTTTGCAGCATCAGAATTAAAAAGGTGGCGATGCCGGTCAGCACCGCGCCCTGCAACAAGGAGACGCCGAGCAGCAGTTTGAAGCCGATCGCCGCGCCGATGAATTCGGCCAGATCGGTCGCCATGGCGATAATCTCCGCCTGAACCCAATAGGCCCATACCGCCGGCCGCGGAAAGCGATCGCGAATATGCTCGGCCAGGTTTTTTCCGGTGGCGATCCCCAGCTTGGCGGACAACAGCTGGATCAGCATCGCCATCACGTTGGCCCAGACCACGACCCACAACAGGCTATAGCCGAACGAGGCGCCAGCCTGGATATTGGTGGCGAAGTTGCCGGGGTCGATATAGCCGATAGCGGCGATGAAGGCGGGCCCCATCAGCGAGAGTTTGATTTTTCTGGCGGAGCGACCGGAGGTGGTTTCAACCACGCGACTGTTCAGCATATGTTGAACCCTTACTGAAATTACGTTTATCTCCACTCTATATAAATGATAATAATTATCAAGCGCATTTAGAGCGGTAAAACTTATCTCTGTAATAGCCAACATTAATGGTTTTATCGAAGGGTTCAGCGCGGAGCTTGCCGATTTCCATGCTTTTCTGATGGGATTTTGGCTGCAATACCCCTGAAAGACAGGTTAGCACAAGAATACGAATTTCCTATTTCTGCTTTAACATCTTGATTTTTTATGCTTTTGCGCAACACTTTAGGAGAATTCCCGCTATGATTTTCCATATTTGCAATAGAAGTCTCGTTTTTAAACGTAGCGTTACATAAAATGACAGCCGAAATTCAGCCTGCCTCAAATTTGGAGCAAACATGTCCCATATTGCGCACTTTGCGTTGGCGATAGTGGTGGTGGCGATCCTGGCCCTGTTGGTGTGCCGCGATCGCAAAAGCATCCGCATTCGCTATGTTATTCAATTATTGGTTATCGAAGTACTGCTGGCCTACTTTTTCCTGCATTCGGAAGCGGGTTTGGGCTTCGTAAAAGGATTCGCCGCGCTGTTTGACAAACTGCTCGGGTTTGCGGGACAAGGGACTGATTTCGTGTTCGGCGGCATGGGCGACAAAGGCCTGGCGTTCTTCTTCCTGAAGGTGCTGTGCCCGATCGTCTTCATTTCGGCGCTGATCGGTATTCTGCAGTACATCAAAGTGCTGCCTTTCATCATCCGCATTATCGGTACCGTGCTGTCGAAAGTGAACGGCATGGGCAAGCTGGAGTCGTTCAACGCCGTCAGCTCGCTGATCCTGGGCCAATCCGAAAACTTCATCGCCTACAAGGATATCCTGGGCAAGATGTCGGAAAAGCGCATGTACACCATGGCGGCGACCGCGATGTCTACGGTGTCTATGTCCATCGTCGGCGCCTACATGACCATGCTGGATGCCAAGTTCGTGGTGGCGGCGCTGGTACTGAACATGTTCAGCACCTTTATCGTGCTGTCGTTGGTCAACCCGTACGACACCAATAAAGAAGAAGAGCTGCACCTCGGCAACCTGCACGAAGGCCAGAGCTTCTTTGAAATGCTGGGCGAATACATCCTGGCCGGCTTCAAAGTAGCGATTATCGTCGCCGCGATGCTGATTGGTTTCATCGCCCTGATCGCCGCGCTTAACGGCGTGTTCAGCGCCATCTTCGGCCTGAGCTTCCAGGAAATCCTCGGCTACTTCTTCTATCCGTTCGCCTGGATCATGGGTATTCCTAAGCACGAAGCCCTGCAGGTCGGCAGCATCATGGCCACCAAGCTGGTTTCCAACGAATTCGTGGCAATGATGGAACTGCAGAAAGTCTCTGCCGAGCTGTCGCCGCGCAGCCTGGGGATCCTGTCGGTGTTCCTGGTGTCCTTCGCCAACTTCTCTTCCATCGGCATCGTGGCCGGTGCGATCAAGGGCCTGAACGAACACCAGGGCAACGTAGTGTCCCGCTTCGGTCTGAAGCTGGTCTACGGCTCTACGCTGGTCAGCATCCTGTCCGCTTCTATCGCGGGTCTGGTGCTGGGCTAAGCCTGAAATTTACAGCAATGATAAGGCGCCTGCGGGCGCCTTTTTTATTGGCTGGCCTTCGGCGAAGGTGAAATAACGCAAAGCAAAAAGCCGACCCTAAGGTCGGCTTTTCAAATGGTGGTGGAGCTAGACGGGATCGAACCGTCGACCTCTTGCATGCCATGCAAGCGCTCTCCCAGCTGAGCTATAGCCCCACAAAAGTGGTACGCGTTGACCGGCGTTACGGTATTCCCCAACCTCTCTGAGAAGAAGGTTGGTGGAGCTAGACGGGATCGAACCGTCGACCTCTTGCATGCCATGCAAGCGCTCTCCCAGCTGAGCTATAGCCCCGTTCCACAATCACTTTGTGCTGTGAACGGGGCGCATAATATGAAACCCGCTCAAAGCTGTCAACGGCTAAATTGAATTACTGAATCAAGCGTTGAAAAAGCCGCCAAATCAGCATCTTTGGCGCCAAAAAATCATCACTTTGCGCAGAGTTCATCCATTTTGCGCGCTACTTCTCAAAATGGCAAAAGACCCTGCATATCACGTTGATTTTTAATTAACGGAATGTTAGCGAAATGCGCTTGAGTCGGGCTCCCGAGCGGCATAGACTGCCCGCGCCATAAACTTTATTACTATAAACCGAGTCTGTCATGTCTTTGCATTCACCAAAAGAAATCGCCGCCCTCGCCGTTCAGGCCGGGGTAAACAAAAGCCGCGCCCCTCTCGCTAATCTGCTGATTCTGGGCTTTCTCGCCGGCGCCTTTATCGCCACCGGCTTCCTGCTGGATATTCACGTCATCGGCACCCTGCCGGCCGAATGGGGCTCTTTCGGCGCGCTGTTGGGCGCCGCGGTCTTCCCTATCGGTTTGATCCTGACCCTTCTGGCCGGCGGCGAACTGCTGACCGGCAACATGATGACCTTGCCAATGGCCTGGTTCGCCCGTGAAATTCCCGCCATCGCCGTGCTGCGCAACTGGTTTTGGGTCACCCTGGCCAACTTCGCCGGCAGCGTGGCCGTCGCCTACTTCTTCGGCCACCTGCTGAGCCTGACCGAAGGCGCGTTTTTACATAAGACGCTGGCGATCGCGCAGGCCAAAGTGGATGCGGACTTCCTGCACGCCTTCATTTCCGGCGTCGGCTGCAACTGGTTGGTATGCCTGGCGGTGTGGTTAGCCTTCGCCAGCAAAGATGTGCCGGGCAAAGTGATCGGCATGTGGTTCCCGGTCATGGCTTTTGTCGCCATCGGCTTCCAGCACGTGGTGGCGAATATGTTCATCATCCCGGCGGCCATCTTTGCCGGCGGCATGGGCTGGGAGCAGTATCTGCCTAATTTCGTCGCGGTATTTCTCGGCAATGCGCTGGGCGGCGCCGGCTTTGTCGGGTTGATGTATTTCCTCGCCTACCGTCCGGGTTTGCCGGCTAGCGAACAAGCCTGACAAAGCGCAATAAAAAAGCCCCGGGATCGCTCCACGGGGCTTTTTCTTTAAGGCGTATCAGCCTAATCAGGCTTGGGCTTCACGCTCGGCGATGTAAGCCAGCGCCATATCGATACGCTGCAGCGAACGCTTCTGGCCGATCGCATGCACGGTCACGTCCATGCCCGGCGACTGGCCGGCGCCGGTCACCGCGACGCGCAGCGGCATGCCGACTTTACCCATGCCGACGCCCAGCTCATCCGCCGTGCCCTGAATGGCGTCGTGCACGTTTTCCGGCGTCCAGACGGTGATGGCGGCCAGCTTGGCGCGCACCGCTTCCAGCGGCTGACGCGCGACCGGACGCAGGTGCTTCTTGGCGGCGTCGGCGTCGAACTCGCTGAAGTCTTCGTAGAAGTAACGGCAAGACTCCGCCATCTCTTTCAGCGTCTTGCAGCGCTCGCCCAGCAGCTTGACGATGTCCTTCAGTTCCGGTCCGTTGCGGGTTTCAATGCCCAGTTGCTCAACGTGCCATGCCAGATGCACCGCCACTTCTTCCGCCGGCATATGGTTGATGTAGTGGTGGTTCAGCCACTGCAGCTTCTCGGTGTTGAACGCGCTGGCGGATTTGTTGATCGCTTCCAGCGTGAAGAACTCTTTCATCTCGTCGATGGAGAAGATCTCCTGATCGCCGTGGGACCAGCCCAGACGCACCAGGTAGTTCAGCAGCGCCTGCGGCAGATAGCCGTCGTCGCGGTACTGCATCACGCCCACGGCGCCGTGACGCTTGGACAGCTTTTTACCGTCGTCGCCAAGGATCATCGACACGTGCGCGTATTCCGGCACCGGCGCGCCCAGCGCTTTCAGAATGTTGATCTGGCGCGGGGTGTTGTTGATGTGGTCTTCGCCACGGATCACGTGGGTGATTTCCATGTCCCAGTCATCGACGACGACGCAGAAGTTATAGGTTGGCGAACCGTCGGTGCGGCGGATGATCAGATCGTCCAGCTCCTGGTTGCTGAATTCGATCGGGCCGCGAATTTTATCGTCGAAGATCACCGACCCTTCCTGCGGGTTGCGGAAGCGCACCACGTGCGGCTCGTCGTCGGTGTGGCTGCACTGGCTGTCGCGGCAGTGGCCGTCGTAACGCGGCTTCTCGCCGTTTTCCATCTGCTTCTCGCGCAGCGCTTCCAGGCGTTCCTTGGAGCAATAGCATTTATAGGCCGTGCCCTGCTCCAGCATTTCGTCGATGACCGCGTTGTAGCGATCGAAACGCTTGGTCTGGAAGTACGGGCCTTCATCCCAATCCAGATTCAACCAGTTCATGCCATCCATAATTGCGTCGATCGCGTCCTGGGTAGAACGTTCCAGATCGGTATCTTCGATACGCAGAACGAACTCACCGCCCGCATGGCGGCTGAACAGCCAGGAGTAAAGTGCGGTACGCGCGCCGCCGACGTGGAGATAGCCGGTCGGGCTCGGTGCAAAACGGGTTTTGATTTTCATTGGGTTCACTGCCTTATTACGCAACGCGTGTCGGCGATGGCCGACGATTGCTCGGAATTGAAAAAAGAGTGGACGACATTGTATCACCACGCGCTAATTCCTCAACGCCGACACGATATTGCACCGGTCGATTTCGCGCGTTTTGCGGCGAGTTTCGCAGAGCGTTGCGCAAAGAATCGGCGCCGTTGGCGATAATTATCGCGCCCTGCCTAAATTTGCGGCGAACGATTGAAATCATTTTAAAAACCGTTGACTCACTTTGAACTATCCCTATAATGCGACTCCAACAAGACGGGGCGATTAGCTCAGTTGGTAGAGCATCTCCTTTACACGGAGGGGGTCGGCGGTTCGAGCCCGTCATCGCCCACCATCTTGTTGAGAAAAATGAGAACGAATGAGGGTGATTAGCTCAGTTGGTAGAGCATCTCCTTTACACGGAGGGGGTCGGCGGTTCGAGCCCGTCATCACCCACCATCATTCTCTCGTTTAGCAGTACCTGGAAGTCCTGAAGTGGGTGATTAGCTCAGTTGGTAGAGCATCTCCTTTACACGGAGGGGGTCGGCGGTTCGAGCCCGTCATCACCCACCACTTCTGCGGGTCGTTAGCTCAGTTGGTAGAGCAGTTGACTTTTAATCAATTGGTCGCAGGTTCGAATCCTGCACGACCCACCAATTCAGAGAAAAGCGCCTTTTGGCGCTTTTTTCGTTTCTGCACCATCCGACTCTGACTTCATCTCTCGCCGACAGAGTTCACCGGGTCGTGTAGGATGAAGAACCGTAGAGGTTCGAGCATCGCGCAGCGATACGACAACGCGCAGCGTTGCCCGCAGGGTGAGGCCACAGGCCGAATCAATCCTGCACGACCCACCAATTCAGAAAAAAGCGCCTTTTGGCGCTTTTTTCGTTTCTGCCGTTCGCCTCCCTTTCTTCATTCGCCACGCGCTGAGATACGAATGGTTATCATTTTTACGGTTTGAATGGTAAATTAGCGGGCATAACACTCCCCAGCAATCCGCACGCGGATTGATACGCCTTAGTTTAAGGAAAGAAAGAGCCCGCTCATGACCCTATCCTTACGTCAGCTGTTCATTTCAGTTATTGCCGCCGCGGCCTTGCTGCTCAGCGGTTGCGGCCCGGACGACAAGAGCGACGGGCAGAAACCGTCCGCCCCCGCTGCCGACAGCAGTTGGCCGCGCACCATCGATAGCGCTAAAGGGAAGTTCACGCTGGAAAAACCGCCGCAGCGCATCGTATCCACCAGCGTCACCATCACCGGCACGTTACTGGCTATCGACGCCCCGGTGGTCGCCAGCGCCGCCACCAGCCCAAATCCCCTGGTGGCCGATCAACAAGGCTTCTTTACCCAGTGGAGCGAAGTGGCCAAACAGCGCCACGTCGAACGGCTGTATCAGGTGGAACCCAATGCCGAAGCCGTTGCCGCCGCCGCGCCGGATTTGATCGTCGTCGCCGCGACCGGCGGTGATTCGGCGCTGAAACTGTACGATCAGCTGTCCGCCATTGCGCCGACGCTGGTGCTCGATTACGGCGACAAAAGCTGGCAACAGCTGGCCAGCGAGCTCGGTGAGATCACCGGTCACGAAGCCGGCGCCAAACAGGCGGAAGATCGTTTCGAGCAGCGCGTGGAACAAGTGAAGCAGGCGATTACCCTGCCGCCGCAGCCGACCACGCCGCTGGTGTATGCCGACAACGGCCGCGAAGCCATGCTGTGGACGCCGGGCTCCGCCCAAGGCAAGCTGCTGACCCAGCTCGGTTTCCAGCTGGCTACCCCGCCGGAAAGCGCCAAAGGCAACGCCAGCATGGGTAAACGCCATGACATCATCCAGATCTCCGGCGAAAAAATGGCCGAAGGCCTGAACGGCAAAACCCTGATCCTGTTCGCCACCAATGAGCGCAAAGTGCAAGAGGTGCTGGCCAACCCGTTCCTCAAGCATCTGGAACCGGTGGAACAGCGGCACGTCTACGCCGTCGGCAACGATACCTTCCGCCTCGATTACTACAGCGCCACCAACATGCTGAACCAAATCGAACGGTTGTTCAAAAAGCCCTGAATCACGCCGTCGGCAGGCCAGTCCCCTGCCGACGCTTTTCGCAAACGGGGCAACCATTCACATTCAATCAATTGAAATATCAATAGTTATTAACATCGTCCACGCGCCTTCGCCACCAACCGGCGGGTGCATGCGGGCGTAAACTCGTGTTACTATTGGCGCCCTTCACGAACGCAAATAACAATGAGAATAAAAATCATAAAGGAGTTACCGGTGTGAACGTACCCACTCCGACTGAGCGGACGCTTTCGTCCGCACCGCACGCAGCTTACGCCAGTGGCTTCAAACGCATCGCCGGGTTCGGTATCGGCTTGGCGTTGTTGTTGCTGTGCATCATTGCCAGCCTGATGCTGGGTTCCAAAGCCATCCCCTTCCATACCGTCTGGCTCAGCCTACAGGGCGCCGCGAGCGGCTCCGACAGCACCATCATTCTCAACGCCCGGGTGCCCCGTACGCTGGCGGGCATTTTGGCCGGCATGGCGCTCGGCGCCGCCGGCGCGCTGATTCAGGCGCTGACGCGCAACCCGCTGGCCGATCCCGGCGTGCTCGGCATCAACGCCGGCGCCAGCTTCGCCGTAGTCATCGGCATCATGTTTTTCGGCGCCGCCACCACCGAAAGCTATATGGCCTATGCCTTTGTCGGCGCCGCCGTCACCACCCTGCTGGTCTACCTGATCGGCACGCTGGCGGGCGGGCGCATCAACCCGGTGCGGCTGACGCTGGCCGGCGTGGCGATCGGCGCGGTGTTGCTCGGCATCACCACCGGGCTGTCGCTGATCGATCCACAAACCTTCGACCAACTGCGCTTCTGGCAGGCCGGCACGCTGGATATCCGCACGCTGGCCACCCTGCCGGTGACCGCCCCCGCCATTTTGCTCGGCTGCCTGCTGACGCTGCTCATCGCCCGGCCGCTGAATACCATCGGCATGGGGGAAGATCTGGCTATCGCGCTCGGCGCGCGCGTAGTGCTGACTCAGGCGATCGCAGTGATCGCCATTACGCTCCTGTGCGGCGCGGCGACCGCCACCGTCGGCCCGATCAGTTTCATCGGCCTGATGGTGCCGCATATCGCCCGCTGGTGGGTCGGCCCCGACCAACGCTGGATCCTGCCCTACTCCATGCTGCTGGCGCCGATTTTACTGCTGTGCGCCGACGTCGTCGGCCGCTTGCTGGCGGCCGGTGAGCTGCGCGTTTCCATCGTGGCGGCCTTCATCGGCGCGCCGGTGCTGATCTGGCTGGTGCGCCGCAAGAAAACGCTGGGGGGTCTGTGATGAGTCTGCCGCACACGCTGCATATCGGCCGCCCGGACGGCGTCATCAACGGGCGCCTGCCGCTGCGCCTGCTGCTGGTCAACCTTTCACTGTTGGCGCTGTGTCTGGTGATGGCCGTCGCCGCCCTGTGCTACGGCACGCTGCAACTTTCGCTGGAGCAGGTTTTTGCCGCGCTGACCGGCGAGGCGCCGAAAAACCTGGTCACCGTGGTCACCCAATGGCGCTTGCCGCGCATCGCCATGGCGCTGCTGTTAGGCGCCGCGCTCGGCATGAGCGGCGCCATCTTCCAGTCGATTATCCGCAACCCGCTCGGCAGCCCGGACGTGATTGGCTTTAACATGGGGGCTTACACCGGCGCGCTGATCGCCATCACCCTGTTCAACGGCGGCTATTACTACATCGCCGGCGGCGCGCTGGCCGGCGGCATTCTCGCCGCGCTGGCCATCTACCTGCTGGCCTGGCGGCAAGGCATCGCCGGCTTCCGGCTGATCATCGTCGGCATCGCCATCAGCGCGGTGCTGGTCTCCACCAATACCTGGCTGATCATCACCGCCTCGCTCGAGCGCGCCATGGACGCCGCCATGTGGCAGGCCGGTTCGCTCAACGGCATGACCTGGCAGAAAGCCCAGCCCGCCACGGCGTTCATCCTGCTGGCGGCCGCGGCCGCGCTGTTGATGGGCAAACGGCTGCAGCTGCTGGAAATGGGCGACGACACGGCGCGCGCGCTGGGCGTCAATGCCGAAGGCAGCCGGCTGTGGCTGATGCTGTTCGGCGTCACCCTCACCGCCGCCGTCACCGCCACCGCCGGGCCGATTTCCTTTATCGCGCTGGCGGCGCCGCAAATCGCCCGCCGCTTGGCCGGGCAATCCTCGGTCACCCTGACGTCCTCGGCGCTGATGGGCGCGGCGCTGCTGCTCGGCGCCGACGTGGTGTCCCAACATCTTTTCGCGCCGATCCAACTGCCGGTCGGGATCGTGACCGTCTGCATCGGCGGCCTGTACCTGATTTGGCTGCTCATCCGTGAGGCCCGCAGATAGATAATGAAGAGTGATAATGCCATGAGCCACCGCCTGCACGCCTCGCACCTGAAGCTGGGCTACGACAATAAAATCATCGCTGACGATCTGAGCGTAGCGATCCCCGACGGCGCCTTTACGGTGATCGTCGGGCCGAACGCCTGCGGCAAATCGACGCTGTTGCGCGCCCTGTGCCGCCTGCTGAAACCCAGCGCCGGCGAGGTGATGCTGGACGGCAAGAACATCAGCAGTTTCGCCACCAAGGCGCTGGCGCGCGAGCTTGGCCTGCTGCCGCAAACCTCGATCGCACCGGACAGCATCACCGTGGCGGACCTGGTGTCGCGCGGCCGCTATCCGCACCAGAGCCTGCTGAAACAGTGGACACAGGCCGACAAACAGGCGGTGGAAGCCGCCATGGCGGCCACCAACGTCAGCCAACTGGCGGATCGCAGCGTTGACGAGCTGTCCGGCGGGCAGCGTCAGCGCGTCTGGGTAGCGATGGCGTTGGCGCAGCAAACGCCGCTGCTGCTGCTGGATGAACCGACGACGTATCTGGACATCGCGCACCAGATCGAGCTGCTGGATCTGTTCCGCCAGCTCAACCGCGAGCGCGGTCAAACCCTGATCGCGGTGCTGCACGATCTCAACCACGCCTGCCGCTATGCCGATCACATCATCGCCATGCGCGACGGCAAGATCGTGGCGGAAGGGAAACCGGCGGAGATCATTACCGCCGAACTGGTGGAGCGGGTGTTCGGCATGCCGTGCATGATCATCGACGATCCGCTGTCCCACACGCCGCTGGTGATCCCGCGCGGCCGCTACCACTGCGACGCACCACAGGCATGAAAAAGGCCGGGTTATCCCGGCCTTGTCGTTACTTCTCCAGCGACACCTGTTTGAAGATGTGTTTGCCGAACGGGTCTATCTCGTAGCCTTTCACTTCCTTGCGCACCGGTTCGAAGATGGTCGAGTGCGCAATCATCAACGCCGGCATCTGATCGTGCATCATCACCTGCGCCTGCTGATACATCGCCACCCGTTTGGCGTGATCGTTCTCCTCGCGCGCCTGCAGGATCAGCTGGTCGAACGGTTTATAGCACCATTTCGCCGAGTTCGAACCGCCGAGCGAAGCGCAGGTGAACAGCGGGCCGAAGAAGTTGTCCGGATCGCCGTTGGCGGTGGTCCAGCCCATCAGCGCGGTCTGGTGTTCGCCGTTTTTAATCCGCTGTAAATACTCGCCCCACTCGAAGGTGACGATTTTGGCGCGCACGCCGATTTTAGCCCAATCGGCCTGGATCATCTCCGCCATGCGCTTGGCGTTGGGATTATAGGGCCGCTGCACCGGCATCGCCCACAGATCGATGTCGAAGCCCTGCCCCAGCCCGGCCTCCTGCAACAGCTGCTTCGCCCGCTCCGGTGAATACGGGTAGTCTTCAAGCTGCGCGTTGCTGCCCCATTGGGCCGGCGGCAGAAGATTTTTGGCAGGCTGACCGGCGCCGTGGAACACCGCGTCGATGATCGCCGGCTTGTTGACCGCCAGCGCCAACGCCTGGCGCACCTTAACGTTATCCAACGGTTTCTTCTGGGTGTTGAACGCCAGGAAACCGATATTCAAGCCGGATTTTTCCATTACCTGAATGTTGCCGTCCTGCCGCATGCGCGCCAGATCCGCCGGATTGGGGAACGGCATCACCTGGCATTCGTTCTTTTGCAGCTTGGCGTAACGCACCGCCGCATCCGGCGTGATCGAGAACACCAGCCGATCAAGCTTCGGCTTGCCTTCCCAGTAGCGGTCGAACGTCTTGTAGAGGATTTTCGCGTCCTTCTGGTACTGCACCAGCTGGAACGGCCCGGTGCCGATCGGATCGTTGTCCACCCGCTGCGGCGTGCCGGCCTTCAGCATCGCGTCGGCATATTCCGCCGATAAAATGGTGGCGAAATACATGCCCAGATCGGCGACGAACGGCGCCTCGGCGCGGGAGAGCTCAAAGCGCACGGTGTGCTCATCCACCTTGACGATCCGGTCGATCAGCGTGCCGAACTCCATCGACTCGAAGTTGGTGTAGGCGCCGTTGGAGACCTTGTGATACGGGTTGTTGGCGTCCTTCTGGCGCATAAACGAGAAGATGACGTCATCGGCGTTGAAATCGCGGGTGGGCGTGAAATATTTATTGCTCTGGAATGCCACGCCCTTGCGCAGATGGAAGGTATAGCGCTTGCCGTCTTCGCTCACCTCCCAGCTTTCCGCCAGGCTGGGTTGCAGCTCGACGGTGCCGGGTTTGAAATCCACCAGCCGGTTGTAGATCGCCGCCGAACTGGCGTCTACCGTGGTGCCGGAGGTGAACAGCTGCGGGTTGAAGCCTTCCGGCGAGCCTTCGGAACAGTAGACCAGCGTATTGGCCCGCGCGCCGCCGGCAATCGCCAACGCCAGCAGCCCGATCGTTATTGCTTTTCTTTTCATTGCGCTATCCCCAGTGGTGAAAAAACAGCCGAACGGATAGCAATAAATCATGCAGTTAGCGATGTAAAGGACAAATTCCGCGCATAAAAACGGGCAGGCGCGCAAGCGGCCTGCCCCGGTGAAACGGCGCGAGGATGATGAAATTAAATCATCTGGCTGAAGTTCATCTGCGCCATCAGCTTATAGTTATCGGCGTAGTCGACCGGAATGGCCACCACCACCGGCCCCTGGATCTCCATCGCCTTGCGCAGCATCGGCCGCAGATCTTCCACCGACTGCACGGCGAAACCGACCGCGCCGCAGGATTCCGCGTAGGCCTTGAAGTCGATCGGCCCGAACTCCACGCCGGATTTGCGCTGGTATTTGTTCACTTCCTGCATTTCCACCATGTTGTAAGCGTTATCGACCCAGATCACGTGCACGATGTTGTTTTTCAGCCGCACCGCGGTCTCCAGCTCCATGCTCGACTGCATGAAGCCGCCGTCGCCGGAGATTGACACCACCTTATCGCCGGGGCGCACCAGCGCCGCGCCAATGGCCCACGGCAGCGCTACCCCCATGGTTTGCTGGCCGTTGGAGATCAACAGCTGGCGAGCGCGGAAGCTGTAAAGATAGCGGGCTATCCAGATGTGGAAACTGCCCATGTCCACGCACAGCGTCACGTCGTCGCTGACGATGTCCTGCAGCTCCTTGACGATGCGCAACGGATGGATCGGCATGCCGCCGCGGCGCGCGGCGCGTTCCGCCAATTCGGCGCGCTGGCGGCCGAGATCGGTCAGGATCAGTTCCACCTCCGCCGGGACGCAGACCGCCTCATTGAACGCTTCGGTCATCATGTTCAGCGTGGCGCTGATGTTGCCCACCAGCTCGACGTCCGGCCGATAGCAGGTATCGATGTCCGCCGGCAGCACGTCGATATGCACCAGCTTCAGCCGCCCGTGGCTGTTCCACATGCACGGATCGTATTCGATCGGATCGTAGCCGACGCTGACCACCAGATCGGCCTTTTGCAACAGCTGATCGGCCGGCTGGTTGTTGAACAGGCCGACGCGGCCGGCGAAGCGGGCAAAGTGATTGACGTCAATCACCCCCGCCGCCTGATAGGTGCCGACCACCGGCATATGGGTGCGGTACAGCAGATGGCGCACCGCCTCGCTGTTCTCCGGCCGGCTGGCCTGCAAGCCCAGCAGCAGCACCGGGCATTTGGCCTGGCGGATCAGTTTCACCGCCGCCTGAATGTCGTCCGCCGCCGCGGCCCCCATGCGCGGCAAGCGGCAGCCCGCCAGCACCGGCGCCGTGACCGGCTCATTGACGATATCCATCGGCAGGCTGACGAACGACGCCCCCGGCCGGCCGAACTCGGCGCGGCGGAAGGCGTTGGCGATCACCTCGGAAATCGCCGAACCGGCATGCACTTCGGCGCAGTACTTGGTCACCGGCCGGAACATGCTGACGGTATCCATGCTCTGGTGCGTCTGCTTCAGGCTGTCGGCGCGCTTCACCGCGCCGCCGAAGGCCACCACTGCATCCCCTTCCGAGGTGGCGGTTGCCAGCCCGGTGATCAGGTTGGAGCTGCCCGGCCCGGAGGTGACCAGCGCCACCCCCGCCTTGCCGGTCAGGCGGCCGACCGCCGCCGCCATAAAGGCCGCGTTGGCCTCATGGCGCACCACTACCGTTTCGATCGACGGCGCATCTTCCAGCGAATCGAACACCCGGTCGATCTTGGCGCCCGGAATGCCGAAAACGTGTTTGACGCCCTGCGCTTCCAGGTTTTTCACCACCAAGTCGGCGCCGCATTGCCAGTCATTGCCTGTTTTTTCCTGTGCCATGGTTCCACCTCCTAAGAAAACGATCGCCGGGATTAGCCCTCGGCGGAACGAATTGCGCGATCCAAATCCTCTGGACAGAGGTTGGCGCGCAAGAAATCCGCATCATGCGGCAACTGAAGATTGAGACGGGTGATGACGCCGAACTGCAGGCGGCCATGATCGAGCTGGTAATCCAGCACGTGGCCGCCGCCGCTGCGGTCGTCGGTAACGAAGTGTTCGTGATAGCCGGCCACGCCGATGCCCTGCATGTAATCGGGCGAGCGGAAGCCGACCAGCGTGCCGCGCCGCTGATGGAACGAGAAGGTCGGCTGCTCTTCTATCGCTTCCAGCATTGGGCGGTAAGGCCGTTCCTGACGCGGCACGGTGCGGGTTTCGACATGGCTGAACTCACCGTCGACCCGCACCGCGCAGAACAGGTTCGGCGAGGCGACCTGTTCATCGATGCATTGGTGCAGTTGCGCCTTGGTGATCGGCCGATCGAATTGCTGGCTGACGCTGGGCTGGAAAAAGGTGACGACGGCGAAAGGGGTTTTCTGTTGCAAACCGGCCGGGCGGGCGCTGCCGTCGGCGCGCAGCTGGTGTATTTCCTGATCGAACGCGATCAGTTCGCCATCCAGATGATTGAAGGTGCCGAGGCCGAAATCGCCGTGTTTCAGCAATTCGGCGATGGTGGTCTCCCCTTCATAAACCCCGTCGATGAGCGCGCTCATCAGCGAGATTTGATAGATTTCGCCCTCCCCGGCGTTGATCGACTGCCTGGCGAAACCCTGCGCCAAATGGCGCGCACAGGAACACCCGTGTTTTTCGTTCATGCTGACTCCTCCACCAGCGCGGAACTGCGGTTCCACGCGTTCAAAAGACCCGCCGACGGCGAGCCAAGATGCCCCTCAGGCGCGTTCATCAGTTGGAACGATTCAGCCTGAGGCGACAAAAAAACCGGCACGGCTGGCCGGCCGATATCCAGAAACAACAGGAAGATAAGTGAAAGTAAAGACTCACTAATCATTGAGGTTGAGTCGGATATCAAATTGAACGGTTAATCTGGTGTTGGAGCGACAATCAACGCCACAGGCGGCTGACGCAGCCTGGGAAAAACATCTGCTATTTGGTGCTAAACGCCGCTAGGTTTATGCGTTTTCTCTCTATGCGGCCGGGATGCGGCGGCGCTGAAGCCCGTCGTCAACCCGCAATCAGAGTAGCCGCAGCATCGCCAACAGAGAAGCGGGTATTCATAAGAAACGCTTTTGCATATAATGCAAAAATGAATGACGCCCGCTATGTAGAACATCTGCCAATCTTTCTCGACGTGGCCCGCCTGGGCAGCTTTTCCGCCGCCGCACGCCAGCTGGGTATGGTGCCTTCTTCGCTGGTGCGCCATATCGATGCGCTGGAAAGCGCGCTCGGCGCGACGCTGTTCGTACGCTCCACCCGCGGCCTGTTGCTGACCGACGCCGGCGAGCTGCTGCTGGCACGCGCCGCCGCGCTGATGACGGACATTACCGGCATTCGCGCCGAGCTGAACGCGCTGAACGAAACGCCGCAGGGCACGCTGCGCATCAGCTGCCTGCCGACCTTCGGCAAAACCTATGTGCTGCCGCTGCTGCCGACGCTGGCGGAACGCTACCCTCAGCTGTGGGTCGATCTCGATCTGACCGAACGCCAGACCGATCCGACCCAGGAACGGCTGGACGCCGCCATCCGCATCGGCGAGCAGAAGGACAGCGCGCTGTACGCCAGCCGCATCGCCACCCAACGCTGGGTGATGTGCGCCAGCCCCGGCTACGTCGCCCGCTATGGCCTGCCGAGCGATCTGGAGGCGCTGCCGCAGCACCGGCTGATCGCCCGCTACCACAAACAACAGCCGGCCTGCTGGGCGCAGATCCTCGACGCGGCGTTGATGAACCGCTGCACCATGGCGCTGCGTTGCGATGACTTCACCGCGCAGCGTCAGGCGGCGCTGCTCGGCCTCGGCATCGCCTTTCTGCCCAACTGGGTGGTGGGGCCGGACGTGCAGCATGGGCGGCTGGTGCAGATGCTGGAAGATCCGCGCCATGAACAGCAAGGCATCTATCTGCTGCGGCCGGTGGCGAAAGTGTCCGCCCGCCTGGCGGCCTTCACCGCCCTGCTGCAGCAAACCATCGGTCAACCGCCCAACTGGGCGTAAAGCGGGGTGACGCGGCCGCGCAGCGCCGGGTTGTCGCTCTCGTCTTTCAGTTCGACGCCGGTCAGCCCTCGCCGGCACGCCTGTTCCAGCAACCAGGCCAATTTGAACGCCGCCTGCGGATAATCCAGCCCCTCCGGCCGCACATTGGAGATGCAGTTGCGCTCTGAGTCCCTTCTGCGCGCGTTCGGCTCCCAGGTCAGATAAATCCCCAGGCTGTCCGGCGACGACAGCCCCGGCCGTTCGCCGATCAGCACCGCCACCGCCCGGGCCTGCAGGCACTCGCCGATCTCATCCCCCAGCGCCACTCGCGCCTGATGCGCCAACACCACCGGCGCGATCGCCAGCCCCAACGTATCGAGATAGGGCCGCAGCGCCTGCAGCAGCGGCAATGCCTGGCGGTGCACCGCCTTGGAGGAGAGGCCATCCGCCACCAGCAGCAGCAGATCGGTCCGGCGCGGCGGCACGCCGAGCAGCAGGCGGCGGCTGTCCAGCGCCAATCGCCGCCCCAGATCCGGACGGCGCAGATAGGCGGCGCGGTCAACGGCCTGGCTGTGCACCGCCAGCGTGGGCCAACCGGCATCGTGCAGATCCGCCGCCAGCCGTTCGCTCTCGAATGGCTGATGCACCGCGTCGCGCGCCTGGGCATGGGCCAGGCCGAAGCGCAGCAGCTCGTCGGTCGGCAGACTGGCGCCGGTGCGCCCCAGCGCGATGCGCGCATCGGTAAAGGCGCGCAGCGCGTCCCAAATGTTGACGTGAACCGGTTTGCTCATGTCCGTTCTCCCTGCAGCGCCAGCAACAGCGGGTGATTGGCGGCGGCGTCGCGCAGCCGTCCGCGTTCATCGGTGATGTTCATCGCCGCCAGCCAGGCGGCGAACTCCGGCGCGTGCTTCAGCCCCAGCAGTTCACGGATATAGAGCGCGTCGTGGAACGAGGTGCTTTGGTAATTGAGCATGATGTCATCCGCGCCCGGCACGCCGATCAGGAACGTCAGCCCGGCGGCGGCCAACAGCGTCAGCAGCGTGTCCATATCATCCTGATCGGCCTCGGCATGGTTGGTGTAACAGACATCGCAGCCCAGCGGCAGGCCGAGCAGCTTGCCGCAGAAATGATCCTCCAGCCCGGCGCGGATAATTTGTTTGCCGTCATACAGGTATTCAGGGCCGATAAACCCCACCACGGTGTTGATCAGCAGCGGTGAGAAATGCCGCGCCACCGCATAGGCGCGCGCCTCGCAGGTCTGCTGATCGACGCCGTGATGCGCGTTAGCCGACAGGCAACTGCCCTGCCCGGTTTCGAAGTACATCACGTTATCGCCCAACGTGCCGCGCTTGAGGCTCAGCGCCGCCTGCTGCGCCTCCGCCAGCAGCGCCAGACTGATGCCGAAACCGCGATTGGCCGCTTCGGTACCGGCGATCGACTGAAACACCAGATCCACCGGCGCACCACGCTCCATCAGCCGCAGCGTGTTGGTCACGTGGGTCAGCACGCAGGATTGGGTGGGTATGGCGAAGCGCTGGATCACGTCGTCCAGCATGTAGTTGAGTTTTTCCAGCAGCGGCAGGCTGTCGCTGGCCGGATTGATGCCGACCACCGCGTCGCCGCTGCCGTACAGCAAACCGTCCAGCATGCTGGCGGCGATGCCTTGCAGGCTGTCGGTCGGGTGATTGGGCTGCAGCCGCACGCTGAGGTGGCCCGGCAGGCCAATCGTATTGCGAAAGCGCGTCACCACCCGGCATTTCTTCGCCACCAGGATCAGATCCTGATTGCGCATGATCTTGCTTACCGCCGCCGCCATCTCCGGCGTAATGCCGGCGGCCACCTGCGCCAGCATGGCACTGTCCGCCTGCTCGCTCAGCAACCAGTCGCGAAAATCGCCGATCGTGAGGTGCGAGATGGGCTCAAAGGCGGCGGCGTCGTGGCTATCGATGATCAGGCGCGTCACCTCGTCCTGCTCGTACGGCACCAGCGGCTGCTGCAGGAAAGTCTTGAGCGGCACATCCGCCAGCGCGATGCGCGCCGCCATGCGCTCTTCGGCGCTTTCCGCCGCCACCTCCGCCAGATAATCGCCGGAACGCGCCGGCGAAGCTTTCGCCATCAGCTGGCGCAGGCCGCCGAAGCGATAGCCGCGTTGGCCCAACGTTGCCTGATACATAGCCCCCTCCCTTGCCCTGAGTGACGAGATAAAAGCCCTGCACCAAGTGTAGTCAGTGAAGCAAGAAAATTAATTTGCCTGCTATCGCCGCCATCGCGCATCCCCCCATTTCACCCGCCGCCGCTTCGGGTTACAGTAGCCGCGAAAACAGGAGGGGTGATGGATCCGCAACGGCAAATTATCGACTGGCTGCAACAAGATAGCGCGCGCATGGCCGCCCTGCGCACCGTGCGCCGGCTCGGCCTGAATGACTGGTGCCTCGGCGCCGGCTTTGTGCGCAACCTGGTGTGGGATCGGCGCCACGGCTATGCGGAGCCCACGCCGCTCAACGATATCGACGTGATCCACTTCGATGCGGAGCGGGCGGACGCCGAACGCGATCGCATGCTGGAGGCGCGGCTGCAGCAGTGGCTGCCGCAGCCGTGGTCGGTCAAGAACCAGGCGCGCATGCACCTGCGCAGCGGCCGCGCGCCCTACCGCAACAGCGAAGAGGCCATCAGCTTCTGGACCGAAGTGGAAACGGCGATCGGCGCGCGCCTGAACGCCGACGACAGCATCACGCTGGTCGCCCCTTTCGGGCTCGCGGCGCTGTTCAACGACACCATTACCTTCAACGTAAAAAATGGCGATCGCACGGCCTATGCCCAGCGCGTGGTCGACAAAGGCTGGCTGCTGCGCTGGCCGCGTCTGCGGCAGGTAAAGATTTAGCCGCCGCTGCCGATACCCTGAACAGCGAGATCCAGACTCAGGGAGAGCAACCATGTCGACCACCATCACCATGATCGTACCGATCAAGAATACCGTCCCCGGCGTCAGCAACGTCTTCAGCGCGCCGGGCCATCAGGGCGAATTACTGATGGCCAAACCGGTCAACAACCAGCCGCAAGGCGGCAAGATGGAGAAAAACGAACGCGCCAACGGCAATGACGAACCGGTTAACCTCAATGAAAGCCGCGCTTCGGCGCGTATCAAGGCGCTGAACCGGCAGATTCAGGCGCTGCAGCAAAAGCTGGTGGAACTGAAGGATTCCGACGCCGATCCCAAAGAGATCGAAAAGCAGAAACAGCTGATCGAAGCGCAGATCAAGATGTTGCAGGCCGAGATCGCGCGCATCCAGAAAGAAGAAATGGAAAAGCAGCAGCAGGAGCAAATGGAAAAAGCCGCGGCGAAATCCGGCGACGGCGTAAACCGCCCAACGCCGCTCAACGCGGTGGACGTCTATATCTGAGTCAATATGCCGCGTTTTCCCGCCGGCGCTGTTGCAGCAGCGCCGCCTGCTGACGCGCCACCTGCCAGATGGCCTCCGCCGCCGGCGTCAGTGAGCGGTTCTTGCGCCGCACCAGCATCAGCGCGCGGTTAATTTCCGGCACCAGCCGCCGCACCCGGAGCCGCCCCCCTTCCGGCAACGGCAGCGCCAACGCCGGGAAAATGCTGATGCCGATCCCCGCCGCCACCATCGGGAACAGCGTCGCCGGATGGCCGATTTCCTGCACCACCTGCGCCTCGACGCCCTGCTGCCTCAGTGCGCTGTCGATCAGCGGCCGGCTGCCCGACGCATAATCCTGCAACACCAGGCGGCAGCCGTTTAACGCCGACCAACGCACCTCTTGCTGCTCAGCAAACGGGTGATCGTCGCGGCACAGCAGCAGAAACGGTTCGTGCAACACCGCTTCGCACTCCAGATCCACCGCCTGCACCGGATCGACCACGATGCCGAAATCCACCTCGGCGTTACGCACGCTGTGCAGCACCTGCTGCTGCGCCTGATCGCGCAGCATGATGCGGATCTCCGGGTATTCGCGTTCGCCGGCGGCGATGCACTGCGGCATCAGATGGGCGGAAATGGTCTGGCTCGTCGCCACCCGCACCGTGCCGCTGCGCTGTACGCCAAAGCTGCGCGCATCCAGCAAAGCGGCCTGCAGTTCGTCCAGCAGCCGCTCGACCCGGTTGGCCAGCCGCAGGCCGGCGTCGGTCAACACCACTTCACGCGTGGTGCGATCCAGCAGGCGCACGCCGACCTCCGCCTCCAGCTCTTTCACGCTGTGGCTGACCGCCGATTGCGTCAGGCCGATCGCCTCGCCGGCGCGGCTGAAGCTGCCGTGGCGGGCGATGGCGACGAACACCCGCAGCTGTTTGAGTGAGTAATTCATGTGTTTTATTCATAGATGAATTAAATAAATCAATTTAATTATTATATGCCCACGCGGGAGAATAGCCCCATCGATTTTCTACCCGAGCGCATCGCCATGAGATTCCTGCCCGATCGTTTTACCCTGACGCTGATCGCCACCGTGCTGCTGGCGTCGTTCCTGCCGGCTCGCGGCGAGTTCGTCGGCTGGCTCAACGCCCTGACCATCGCCGCCATCGCCCTGCTGTTTTTCATGCACGGCGCCAAGCTGTCGCGCGAGGCCATCCTGGCCGGCAGCAATAACTGGCGGCTGCATCTGTGGGTGATGTTCAGCACCTTCATCATTTTTCCGGCGCTGGGGATGCTGTTCGCCTGGTGGGCTCCGATCGACGTCAGCCCCGAGCTGTACGCCGGTTTCATCTACCTGTGCATCCTGCCCGCCACCGTGCAGTCGGCCATCGCCTTCACCTCGCTGGCGGGCGGCAACGTGGCGGCAGCGGTGTGCAGCGCGTCTGCATCCAGCCTGCTGGGAATCTTCGTGTCGCCGCTGTTGGTCGGCCTGCTGATGAACGTGCACGGCGATACCGGCAGCCTGCGGCAGGTGGGCTCGATCGTGCTGCAGCTGCTGGTGCCGTTCGTCGCCGGCCACCTGCTGCGGCCGCTGATCGGCGGCTGGATCGAGCGCCATCGCCCGCTGATCGGTAAAACCGACCAGACCTCGATTCTGCTGGTGGTGTACGCCGCCTTCAGCGAGGCGGTGACGCACGGCATCTGGCATCAGGTGGGGATCGGTTCGCTGGCGTTTATCGTCGGCGGCAGCATCGTGCTGCTGGCGATCGTGCTGGTGGTGAACACCTACATGGCACGCTGGCTGGGGTTCAGCAAGGCGGACGAGATCACCATCGTGTTCTGCGGTTCGAAGAAAAGCCTGGCGAACGGCATTCCGATGGCCAATATCCTGTTCCCGGCGGCGACGGTAGGGATCATGGTGCTGCCGCTGATGGTGTTCCATCAGGTGCAGCTAATGACCTGTGCGGTGCTGGCGAAAAGGTATCAGCGCAAGCAGCGGGCGCAACAGGCGGTGCCCAACGCCAACGCGCAGGCGTCGCGCGGGTAAAAAAAGACGGGCCAAGGCCCGTCAGTTCAGCTTTTCTTCAGCGGCTTGACCAGGTGGTCAAGCCCTTCGATTTTAATCGCCAGCGTCATCTCCATCAGCATGCCGAGCTTGCCTTTGGGGAACTCGCCCTTGCGGGCGAACCACAGCAGGTACTCTTCGGGCAGATCGATCAGCACCCGCCCCTGGTACTTGCCGAACGGCATCACGGTATTGGCGATCTCCAGCAGGTTTTCTTTTTCCATCAGTCACCCAGCAAGCGGATCATCTCCGCTTCGTCGATCACGGCGATACCCAGCTCCTGCGCCTTCGCCAGCTTGGAACCGGCCGCTTCGCCGGCGATCACCAGATCGGTTTTCTTCGACACACTGCCGCTGACCTTGGCGCCCAACGCCGTCAGGCGATCTTTGGCCTCGTCGCGCGACAGCTGGCTCAGCGAGCCGGTCAGCACCACGGTTTTACCGGCGAACGGGCTGTCTATCTCCTCCGCCACCACCATCACCGGCGCCGGCCAATGGATGCCAATCTCGGCGCCCACCAGCTCGTTGATCACCTGCTGATTGAGCGCTTCATCGAGGAAGTTGCGAGTGTGTTTGGCCACCACTTCGCCAACGTCCGGCACCTCTTTCAGCGCTTCGATATCGGCGGAAAACAACTTCTCGAGCGATCCGAAATGCGCCGCCAGGTTGGCGGCGGTCGCTTCACCAACCTCGCGAATGCCGAGCGCATACAGGAAACGGGCGAAGGTGGTCTGCTTGGATTTCTCCAGCGCGTTAACCAGGTTCTGTGCCGATTTCGGCCCCATGCGATCCAGACCGGTCAGAATGCCGGCGGACAGGCGGAACAGATCGGCCGGGTTCTTCACGTACTCCTTGTCCACCAGTTGCTCGATGATCTTGTCGCCCATGCCTTCGACGTCCAGCGCGCGGCGAGAAACGAAATGCTTCAACGCCTCTTTGCGCTGCGCCCCGCAGATCAGCCCGCCGGTGCAGCGCGCAACGGCTTCGCCTTCCACGCGCTCAACGTCGGAGCCGCACACCGGGCAGTGCAGCGGGAACACCACTTCGCGCGCATCCTGCGGCCTGCGGTCTTCCAGCACCCCCACCACCTGCGGGATCACGTCGCCGGCGCGGCGCACGATCACCGTATCGCCGATGCGCAGCCCCAGACGCTCAATTTCATCGGCGTTGTGCAAGGTGGCGTTACTGACGGTTACCCCGGCCACCAGCACCGGCTCAAGGCGCGCCACCGGCGTAATCGCACCGGTGCGGCCAACCTGAAACTCCACTTCGCGCACCACGGTGATCTGCTCCTGCGCCGGGAATTTGAACGCCGTCGCCCAACGCGGCGCACGCGCCACAAAGCCCAGCGTTTCCTGCAGATCGATGTCGTCAATCTTGATCACCACGCCGTCGATATCGAAACCGAGCTGTGCGCGGTCCCGCTCGACCTGGCGATAGAACGCCAGCACTTCCTCGCTGCCGGTGCGGCGCTGGGCGCGATCGCTGACCGGCAGGCCCCAGGCCTTGAACTGCATCAGGCGTTCAAAGTGGCTGCGCGGCAGCTCGCCGCCTTCCAGCAGCCCGACGCCATAGCAGAAGAAGGTCAGCGGGCGTTTGGCGGTAATGCGCGGATCGAGCTGGCGCAGCGAACCGGCGGCGGCGTTGCGCGGGTTGGCGAACACCTTGCCGTCTTTGCGCCTCGCCTCTTCGTTCATCTGTTCAAACCCGGCCTGCGGCATGAACACTTCGCCGCGCACTTCCAGCCGGCGCGGGATGTTGTCGCCGGTCAGGCGCAGCGGGATGGCGCGAATGGTGCGCACGTTGGAGGTGATGTTCTCGCCGGTGGTGCCGTCGCCGCGCGTCGCCGCACGCACCAGCTCGCCGTCTTCGTACAGCAGGCTGACCGCCAGGCCGTCCAGCTTCAGCTCGCAGCAGAAGGTCAGCGGATCGCTGCTCTTGAGCCTGTCCTGCACGCGCTTGTAAAACGCCAGGAAGCTCTCTTCGTCGAACACGTTGTCCAGCGACAGCATCGGCACTTCGTGACGCACCTGATCAAACGCCGCCAGCGGCGCCGCGCCCACGCGCTGGGTCGGCGAATCGGCGGTGATCAGCTCCGGATGCGCGCTCTCGAGCTCGCGCAGCTCGCGCATCAGGCGGTCATATTCCGCATCCGGCACTTCGGGCGCATCCAGCACATGATACTGGTATTCATGATGGCGCAATGTGGCTCGTAGTTGATTGATTTGTTGGATTATCGATTCCATGGCTCACCATCAAAGATAAAAAACCCCCGGCTAGCGGGGGCTTTGTTGTTACGGATGTTCAGTGCGCGCGGCAACCCGGTCAGGCGTTGTTTTCCAACACTTCACGGATACGCGCTTTGTAGGTTTCCAGCTTCTGCGGCGTCATCATGCGGCGCTCGTCGTCCAGCACCACACCGCCCACGTCGTCGGCGATGCGCTGCGCCGACTGCAGCATCAGCTTGAAGTTCTGATTGGCGTCGCCGTAAGACGGCACCATCATGAACATCGACACGCCCGGCGTGGAGAAATCGGACATCATGTCAGGATCGAACGACCCCGGCTTGACCATGTTCGCCAGGCTGAACAGCACCGGGCCACTGCCGGCCGGGCTGATATGGCGGTGGAAGATGCCCATCTCGCCAAACTGGAAGCCCGCCTGCAACACGCTCTGCAGCAGCACTTCGCCGCCGATCACGCCGCCCTGATGGGCCGCGACGTGCAGCACCAGCACGGTCTCTTTCAGTTTAGCCTGTACTGGCGCAGCGGCCGGCTGTTGCGGCTGCGGTGCAGGTTCCGACGCAGGCTTCACTTCCGGCGCTTGCTGCACCGGGGCGGGTTCGGCGTGGAATGCCGGTTCCGCCGCCAGCGGCGCCTCATGTTCATGCGGCAGATCGTCAACGCGCGGCTCGCGGCGCGCGGCCGGTTGCGGTTGCTGCGGCTCGGCCGGTTCTTCGTCCGGCGCGTAGTTGTTCAGCAGGATGTCATCGTACTCCGGCCGCTGAGACAGCGGAGGCGGCGTCTGATGAGCAGCCGGCTGAACGGCGCGGGGCGCAGGCGCAGCCGCCGGAGCGGGCTTCGGCGCGGCCACGGGTTCTTCGCGTGCGGCATCGAAATGGCCGAATGACGGCTCGTCTTGCGGGTGAGCGGCGCGTACGCGCACCTCACCGACGCCTTCTTCGAGATCGTCGATCGGAGTTTGTTCACGTTCCTTTTGGGAACGTTTGGCTGGGCGATCGCGGAAGAGCGCTGACCGTTCTTTGCGACTGGTCCACAGACCGTGCAATAACAGCGCTATTATGGCGATCGCGCCAACAACGATTAATATCAGACGCAAATCCTGCATCATTGCTATCTCTGTTGTTCCAATACATTGCCACCGCGGCAAACATTCACTCTTTAACTCTATTTGCCCGCGCACACAAGTGCAAGTCCGTGCTGAACTTTATGCCAATAAAGATGATTATACTGCCTTTTTCTGCTGGTTTTTCAGCCAACCCTACCCTAGCCAGTGGAAAATCATCCCTATATGATAATGATGCCTGTTCAGACAACGAGATAACTTAAGATATGTCCTATACGCAGCCCCCTTCCCGTTCCACCAGCGGCATTCATTATTTCGCCGAAGGCTGGCGCCTGATTTCGCGCCCGGGGATTAAACGCTATGTGGTCCTGCCGTTGCTGGTCAACGTGCTGCTGATGGGCTCCGCTTTCTGGTGGCTGTTCAGCCGCCTCGGCGACTGGATCCCGGCGATGATGAGCCACGTTCCCGATTGGCTGCAATGGTTGAGCTACCTGCTGTGGCCGCTGGCGGTCATTTCGGTGCTGCTGGTGTTCAGCTATCTGTTCAGCACCCTCACCAACCTGATCGCCGCCCCGTTTTGCGGCCTGCTGGCCGAACAGCTCGAAGGCAGCCTGACCGGCAAACCGCTGCCGGACACCGGCCTGCTCGGCATCGCCAAAGACCTGCCGCGCATCATGGCGCGCGAATGGCGCAAGCTGATGTATTACCTGCCGCGCGCGCTGCTGCTGCTGGCGCTGTACTTCGTGCCCGGCATCGGCCAGACGGTGGCGCCGGTGCTGTGGTTCCTGTTCAGCGCCTGGATGCTGGCGATCCAGTATTGCGACTATCCGTTCGACAACCACAAGGTGAGCTTTGCCGACATGCGCCGCGCTTTGCGCCAGCACAAAACCGACAACCTGCAGTTCGGCGCGCTGGTCAGCCTGTTCACCATGATCCCGATCCTCAACCTGGTGATCCTGCCGGTCGCCGTCTGCGGTGCCACCGCGATGTGGGTCGATCGCTACCGCTCGCAATTCGTCCGATAACCGCCGTTTTTTGCCGCCGACAGCGCGGAAATTTTCGACAGGGCGCGCATTTCGCGCCCTTATCATTGTGCTTAAAACTTATTTCCTAATAACATATAGATATACCAATTCTTTACTTCCCTGCCGGTACTGTTAGCGTATGCTTTCGATGTTCCCCACATTTTCATAGAGTTAAAGGACGGGCTATGAGCAAGATATATGAAGACAACTCATTAACAATCGGCCATACGCCGCTGGTTCGTCTGAACCGTATCGGCAACGGACGCATTCTGGCCAAGGTTGAATCACGCAACCCGAGCTTCAGCGTCAAATGCCGCATCGGTGCCAATATGATTTGGGATGCGGAACAACGCGGCGTGCTGACCGCCGGCAAAGAACTGGTGGAGCCGACCAGCGGCAACACCGGCATCGCGCTGGCCTTCGTCGCCGCCGCGCGCGGTTACAAGCTGACGCTGACCATGCCGGAAACCATGAGCATCGAGCGCCGCAAGCTGCTCAAGGCGCTGGGCGCCAATCTGGTGCTGACCGAAGGGGCGAAAGGCATGAAAGGCGCCATCGCCAAAGCGGAGGAGATCGTCGCTACCGATCCGAACCGCTACCTGATCCTGCAACAGTTCAGCAACCCGGCCAACCCGGCCATCCATGAAAAAACCACCGGCCCGGAAATCTGGGAAGACACCGATGGGGAAGTCGACGTGTTCATCTCCGGCGTCGGCACCGGCGGCACATTGACCGGCGTCAGCCGCTACATCAAGAACACCAAAGGCAAGGCCATCACCACCGTGGCGGTCGAGCCGACCGACTCGCCGGTCATCAGCCAGGCGCTGGCCGGTGAAGAGCTGAAACCGGGCCCGCACAAGATCCAGGGCATCGGCGCCGGCTTCATTCCAGGCAACCTCGATCTTGACCTGGTGGATCGCGTCGAAAAAATCTCCAACGACGAAGCCATCAGCATGGCGCGCCGCCTGATGGACGAAGAAGGCATCCTGGCAGGCATCTCCTCCGGCGCAGCGGTCGCAGCGGCGGTGAAACTGGCCGAAGAACCGGCGTTCGCCGACAAGACCATTGTGGTCATCCTGCCCTCTTCCGGCGAACGTTATCTCAGCACCGCGCTGTTCGCCGATCTGTTCACCGAGCAGGAATTGCAGCAGTAATCCCGCCACTGCACAAATCGCTAAAAAAGCACCCTGTGGGGTGCTTTTTTGTGGACTGGATCAAACTTTATAGCAGTCCAAGATTGCTTTTGCCCGTCGCCTTTAGTATTTAACGGTGCATTATTTCGATGCGCAAAATTAATCACTCTCCGAGCCTGGTCGAGGCTGAATCGATTTACTCATCTGTCGCCGACGCGGCGAATCGGGCATAATGGGGAGCGGATTGGAACGACGTCTAAAGCCGAGTTTTTTGATCTGAAGTGCCTAACGCGTCGTTTTCTGTTGCATCAACGTTCGCCCCTGTCCATAGTCAGGCGCTATAACCAGACAAGTTAAAGTCAGGCCCCTGGGCTAAACTTTAACTCCACAACATTAATCCAATAAGTTGGGGAAACATCAATGTTCCAGCAAGAAGTTACTATTACCGCTCCGAATGGTCTGCATACTCGCCCTGCCGCTCAGTTCGTTAAAGAAGCCAAAGGCTTCACGTCTGACATCACCGTGACCTCCAACGGCAAAAGCGCCAGCGCGAAAAGCCTGTTCAAACTGCAAACTCTGGGGCTGACTCAAGGGACCGTAGTGACCATCTCAGCTGAAGGTGAAGACGAGCAGAAAGCCGTTGAGCACTTGGTAAAACTGATGGCAGAGCTTGAGTAATCGGCCCGTCTTTTTAGTTAACACCAGTCAAGAGTAAGGTAGGGTTATGATTTCAGGCATTTTAGTATCACCGGGCATCGCTTTTGGTAAGGCTCTCTTGCTGAAAGAAGACGACATCGTCATCAACCGGAAGAAAATCTCTGCTGATCAAGTAGAGCAGGAAGTCTCGCGTTTTCTGGCCGGCCGCGCGAAAGCGTCCGAACAGCTGGAAGCGATCAAGACCAAAGCTGGCGAAACCTTCGGCGAAGAGAAGGAAGCTATCTTCGAAGGCCACATCATGTTGCTGGAAGACGAAGAGCTTGAGCAGGAAATCATAGCCCTAATCAAAGACGATCTGGCCTCCGCAGACGCCGCCGCCTACACCGTGATCGAAGGTCAGGCGAAAGCGCTGGAAGAGTTGGACGACGAATACCTGAAAGAACGCGCCGCCGACGTGCGCGACATCGGCAAACGCCTGCTGCAGAACATTCTGGGCATGCCTATCGTCGATCTGGGCTCCATTCAGGATGAAGTGATCCTGGTGGCCACCGATCTGACCCCGTCCGAGACCGCGCAGCTGAACCTGGACAAAGTGCTGGGCTTCATTACCGATCTCGGCGGCCGCACCTCCCACACCTCTATCATGGCGCGCTCCCTGGAGCTGCCGGCAATCGTCGGCACCAGCGACGTGACCAAGCAGGTGAAGAACGACGACTACCTGATTCTGGACGCGGTTAACAACCAGATTTACGTTAACCCGACAGCTGACGTTATCGATCAGCTGAAAGCCGCCCAGAACCAATACATCACCGAGAAAAACGATCTGGCCAAGCTGAAGGACCTGCCGGCGATTACGCTGGACGGCCATCAGGTTGAAGTCTGCGCCAACATCGGCACCGTGCGCGACGTCGCGGGTGCAGAGCGCAACGGCGCGGAAGGCGTCGGCCTGTATCGTACCGAATTCCTGTTCATGGATCGCGACTCGCTGCCAACCGAAGACGAGCAGTTCCAGGCTTATAAAGCCGTGGCGGAAGCCATGGGCTCGCAGGCCGTGATCGTCCGCACCATGGACATCGGCGGCGACAAAGACCTGCCGTACATGAACCTGCCGAAGGAAGAGAACCCGTTCCTCGGCTGGCGCGCCATCCGCATCGCGATGGACCGCCGTGAAATCCTGCACGCCCAGCTGCGAGCCATCCTGCGCGCCTCGGCGTTCGGCAAACTGCGCATCATGTTCCCGATGATCATCTCCGTGGAAGAAGTGCGCGATCTGAAAGGCGAAATCGAGACGCTGAAGGCGCAGCTGCGCGAAGAAGGCAAGGCGTTTGACGAGAGCATCGAAGTGGGCGTGATGGTGGAAACACCGGCTGCGGCGGTCATCGCTCACCACCTGGCGAAAGAAGTCGACTTCTTTAGTATTGGGACAAACGATCTAACCCAGTATACTCTGGCGGTAGATCGCGGCAACGAGCTGATTTCTCATCTCTATAACCCGATGTCCCCATCAGTGCTTGGCCTGATCAAACAGGTTATTGATGCATCTCACGCGGAAGGCAAGTGGACCGGCATGTGCGGCGAACTGGCTGGCGATGAGCGTGCTACACTGTTGTTATTGGGCATGGGGCTGGATGAGTTCAGCATGAGTGCGATTTCAATCCCGCGCATCAAGAAAATTATTCGCAACACGAATTTCGAAGATGTGAAGGCGTTGGCAGCGCAAGCCTTGGCACAGCCAACGGCACAAGACCTGATGAATTGCGTCAATAAATTCATCGAAGAAAAAACGCTCTGCTAAACTTCCACGACACTGGAACGCCGCCCAATTTAATGCTTAGGAGAAGATCATGGGTTTGTTCGATAAACTGAAATCTCTGGTTTCTGATGACAAGAAAGACACGGGCACTATCGAGATCGTCGCTCCCCTTTCTGGCGAAATCGTCAATATCGAAGATGTGCCGGACGTAGTGTTCGCTGAAAAAATCGTTGGCGACGGTATCGCCATCAAACCGGCCGGCAACAAAATGGTTGCTCCGGTTGACGGCACCATCGGTAAGATTTTCGAAACCAACCATGCATTCTCTATCGAATCCGACAGCGGCATTGAGCTGTTCGTCCACTTCGGCATCGATACCGTAGAACTGAAAGGCGAAGGCTTCAAACGCATCGCCGAAGAAGGTCAGCGCGTCAAGAAAGGTGACGTCGTTATCGAGTTCAACCTGCCACTGCTGGAAGAGAAAGCCAAGTCTACCCTGACGCCGGTCGTTATCTCCAACATGGACGAGATCAAAGAGCTGATCAAACTGTCCGGCAGCGTGACCGTTGGCGAAACCCCGATCATCCGCATCAAGAAGTAATCGCGAATGAGCAAGATAAACGGCGCCCTCGGCGCCGTTTTTTTATCCCCTTCGTCTTTCGAACCGCAGCGTTGTTGGCCGCACGTGCTCACCCCGGTCACTTACCGGAGTAAGCTCCCGGGGATTCCCCCGCTTGCCGCCTAGCTGCAATTCGAAATCCTTTGGGTATGCCGCGGATAATAGACGTTATCGGCGCAGGCAGTTTGAACATGGACAGCGCGCAACCTTCGGAGCGTACACACAGTACGTGACGAAGGCGAGCACTGCCCTAGTTCAAAATGGCAAGTAAGATAGTCTATTATTGCCAGCGCGGGATACGCAGAGTGATGATAAGCCCCTCTCTGTCGCCGTTGCGCGCCTCAACCTGGCCGCCGTGCGCCAATACCACCTTGCGGGTAATCGCCAGCCCCAGGCCGTAACCCTTGCCCGACTGCGCCGACTTCACGCGCACGAATGGATCGAAGATGCTCGACAGTTTCGACTCCTCCACGCCCGGCCCCTGATCGCTGACGGCGAGCTGGAACTGGTTGTCGATGCGCGACAGCGCTACCGTCACCCGCTGGCCCTGGCTGGAAAAGCGCAGCGCATTGCGCACGATGTTGTCCACCGCGCGCCGCATCAGCTCCGCATTGCCCTTGACGGTATACTCCACGTCCGACTCGGCCTGCAGCACGATCTCCACGCCGGGCACCTGCGCCTCGTAGCGCGCATCGCTCACCACCGCATCCACCAGGCCGTACAGATCGAAGTACTCCTCGTCCGGCAGGCTGCTGTGTTCGGTGCGCGACAGCGCCAGCAGCTCGCCGATCATTTTGTCCAGCCGCCCCGACTCATGTTCGATGCGCTTGAGCGAGGTTTCGACGTTGCCGGCGTTTTGCCGCGCCAGGCCGATCGCCAGCTGCAGGCGCGCCAGCGGTGAACGCAGCTCGTGCGAGACATCGTGCAACAGCTGTTCGCGGGCGCTGACCAGCAGCTCCAAGCGTTCGGCCATGGTGTCGAAATCGCGCGCCACGTCGGACAGCTCGTCATGACGGCGCCGCATTTTCGGGAACAGCCGCACCGACAGATCGCCCTGCGCCACCCGATCCAGGCCGCCGCGCAGCTGACGCATCGGCCGGGTCAGGTTCCAGGCCAATACGGCGCTGAACAGCAAACCGCCCAGCCCGCCGACCCACAACATCGGCGCAGGAATGTTGAAGAAATGGGAACGCCGCTCCGGCCGATACTCTTCCCGCAGCCCGCGCACGTTATAACTCAGCCAGTATCCCTGCCCTTCCCCGGTCTGCACCCAGGCGGAAATCGCTTTCGGCATCCGCCGCCCTTCAAACAGCGGTTCTTCCGGCGCGGGCGGCGGCGGTTGGGTCATCGGCGTTACCGACAGCAGACGCCTGTCGTCCTCGGGCCAGTCGCGCATCAGCGCTTCCAGCGCCGGCATGCCGCCGCTGCGCAATTGGGTGGCGGCGGAGGTCAGCTGCAGGCCGATCGCCCGCCGCGCCATGGCGTTCTCCGGCGGCACATAGCGATCGCCATAAAGAGAAAACGCCACCCACAGGGCCTGCGTCATGATGAGAAAGGTCAGCCAAAAGCCGAGCAAAATTTTCCAGAACAGTCTTCCGCGCATGTCAGGTTACCGGATGCGATAGCCGATGCTGCGCACCGTTTCGATGCTCAGCGTATTGCCGGCCAACGCGCTCAGCTTCTGGCGGATATTGCTGATATGCACATCCACGCTGCGGTCATAGGCTTCACGCGGGCGCCCCAGCCCCTTCTCGGACAATTCGTCCTTCGACACCACACGGTCCGGCGCGCGCAGCAACAGCTCCAACAGATTGAATTCCGAAGCGGTCAGATCGAACGCCTTGCCGCGCCATTCGCTGCTGCGGGTTGAAGGGTTTAACGTCAGCTCGCCAACGCTGATGGCGGCCTCGTCGTCCGCATCTTGCGGCCGTTCTTCGAAACGGCGCAGCACCGCGCGCAAACGCGCCACCAATTCGCGCGGATAGCAGGGTTTGGGCATGTAATCGTCGGCGCCCATCTCCAGACCAATCACCCGATCGATGTTGTCACCTTTGGCGGTCAGCATGATGATCGGCAGCCGGCTCTTTTTGCGCACGTCGCGCAGCACGTCGATGCCGCTCATATCCGGCAGCATGATGTCGAGGATCATCGCAGTATAGTCGCCCGACAGCGCGCCCTCTACCCCCGCCTTGCCGGTCAGCACCAGCGTGGCGTCGAAACCTTCGCCCGTCAGGTATTCGCTCAGCATGGTGCCAAGCTCCAGGTCATCGTCGACCAGTAAAATTTTCATGCCTTGCTCCTTCACCGATTTTCGTTATTTTCCCGCCAATTTCGCCGGTCCGCAGCCGGTTTTACTCAATCCTTACACATCGCTCTTGGCGTCTCGTCACCGTTATTGTGGCCGCTGTCGCGCGATTTCTCTACTTCAGTCATGGCATTGTCGCACGGGCAAGCGGCAGCCGCCGCAAGCGGGGCTGCCGTCTGTCGAAAGGAAAGGAGGAAAGGTTTTCCCGACGGAACACACCGCCGGGAGGGCGCGCTCAGCCGAACACGCCGGTAGAAAGGTAGCGATCGCCGCGATCGCAGACGATCGCCACCACCACGCTGCCGGGGTGAGCCGCGGCGACGCGCAAGGCGCCGACCACCGCGCCGCCGGAGCTGACGCCGCAGAAGATGCCTTCACGCTGCGCCAGCTGGCGCATGGTCTGCTCGGCATCGCCCTGTTCGATATCCAGCACCTGATCCACCAGCTCCGGGCGGAAAATACCCGGCAGGTAAGCGGGCGCCCAGCGGCGAATGCCGGGGATGCTGCTGCCCTCCGCCGGCTGCAGGCCGATGATCTGCACCTGCGGATTCTGGCTTTTCAGGTAACCGCCCACGCCGGTAATGGTGCCGGTGGTGCCCATGCTGGAAACGAAATGCGTGATGCGCCCTTCGGTTTGGCGCCAAATCTCCGGGCCGGTGGTAGTGAAATGGGCGTAGGGATTGTCCAGGTTGTTGAACTGATCCAGTACCTTGCCCTGCCCCTGACGCTGCATCTCCAGCGCCAGATCGCGCGCCCCTTCCATGCCCTGCTCACGGCTGACCAGGATCAGCTCGGCGCCGTAGGCGCGCATCGCCGCCTGCCGCTCCAGGCTCATGTTCTCCGGCATCAGCAGCTTCAGCGTATAGCCTTTCAATGCAGCGATCATCGCCAGCGCAATGCCGGTGTTGCCGCTAGTGGCCTCAATCAGCACGTCGCCGGGCCTGATCTCACCGCGCAGCTCCGCCTGCTGGATCATCGCCAACGCGGCGCGATCCTTCACCGATCCCGCCGGGTTGTTGCCTTCCAGTTTGACCCATACCTCGCTGCCCGCCTGGGCGGCCAGCCGTTGCAGTTTTACCAGCGGGGTATTCCCGATGCATTGTTCGAGCGTTGTCACGATCTTTGCCTGTGTGTTGGTGTGCGTAAAGTAAAAAGGCAACCCTGGGGTTGCCTTGAATAAAGGGCTGCTAAAACCTATCAGGCGCTTTTGGCTAACGCAACAGGTTGCAGCAGTTGATCGCCGGCATACAGCCGCGCATTGAGGCTGCCGACGTAATAACGGCCGCCGCGCACCGGCGTGGCGTTGCCTTCCGGCAGCACCACGCTGATCGGTTCCTGGTGCCAGCCGATCGGCTGCACCGTCAACTGCCAGAAATGGCCGCGCGGACTGACTTCCAGCACCTGAACCGGCAGCGGGCAACGTTCGCTGCTTTCGGTCGCCACTTCCATTTCCCACGGGCGCAGGAACAGATCGACGCTGCCCTGGTGCATCGGCTGGAACGACAACGGCCACTGATGCGCGCCGACGAACAGCTGGGAGCCGCGAATTTCGCCGTTCAGGCGGTTCACTTCCCCCATGAATTCCAGCACAAAGCGGCTCGCCGGTTCGCGCATGATGTCGACCGGCGACCCGACCTGTTCGATATTGCCCTGGCTCATCACCACGATGCGGTCGGCCACTTCCATCGCCTCTTCCTGATCGTGGGTGACGAACACGCTGGTGAATTTCAGCTCTTCATGCAGCTGACGCAGCCAGCGGCGCAGCTCTTTGCGCACCTGCGCATCCAGCGCACCGAACGGTTCATCCAGCAGCAGAATCTGCGGTTCCACCGCCAGGGCGCGCGCCAGCGCCACGCGCTGTTTCTGGCCGCCGGACAGCTGCGACGGATAGCGGGTAGCCAGGTGGCCCAGCTGCACCATTTCCAGCAGCTGAGTGACTTTCTGTTTGATCGCCGCGGCGTTCGGGCGCTCACGGCGCGGCAGCACGGTCAGGCCGAAGGCGATGTTATCGAACACCGTCATGTGGCGGAACAGCGCATAGTGCTGAAATACGAAGCCCACGCGCCTGTCGCGCGCGTGCATGTGGCTGACGTCGGTGCCGTGGAAGCCCAGCTTGCCGCCGCTCTGGCTTTCCAGCCCGGCGATGATGCGCAGCAGCGTGGTCTTGCCGGAACCGGATGGCCCAAGCAGCGCCACCATTTCGCCGGAAGCAATATCGAGCGAGATATCGTTCAATACCTTGGTGCGACCGAAGGACTTGTTGATGCCGTTAATCTCAATGCTCATGATTTTCCTCCCGCTCGAGACGCGCGTTTTGACGTTCCAGACGCCACTGCAGCGCGCTCTTCAAAAATAGGGTAACGATCGCCATCAGGGTCAACAGGGCGGCGGCGGTAAAGGCCCCGACGGTGTTGTAATCCTGCTGCAACAGCTCGACCTGCAGCGGCAGGCTGTAGGTTTCGCCGCGAATCGAACCGGACACCACCGACACCGCGCCGAACTCGCCGATGGCGCGCGCGTTGGTCAGCACCACGCCGTACAGCAGCGCCCAGCGAATGTTGGGCAGCGTCACGCGGCGGAACATCTGCCAGCCGGACGCTCCCAGCAGAATGGCGGCCTCATCTTCCTGGCTGCCCTGGCTGAGCATCATCGGCACCAGCTCACGCACCACGAAGGGACAGGTGACGAAAATGGTCACCAGCACCATGCCCGGCCAGGAGAACATCACCTGAATGTTATGCGCATCCAGCCAGCCGCCCAACAGGCCGTTGCTGCCGTAAAACAGCAGATAAATCAGCCCCGCCACCACCGGTGATACGGCGAACGGGATATCGATCAGCGTCAGCAGCAGCTGGCGGCCGGGGAAGGTAAAACGCGTCACCAGCCACGCCAGCAACGTGCCGAACACCAGGTTGAACGGCACGGTGATCAGCGCGATCAGGACCGTCAGCCAAATGGCGTGCAGCATGTCCGGATCGAGCAAATTGCTCCACATCGCGCCGAATCCTTTGGAGAAGGCCTCGGCGAAAATCGATATCATCGGCACCACCAGCAGCAGCACCGAAAACAGCGTGCCGATGGCGATCAGCGTCCACTTTCCCCAGTTGACGCGCGGGCGCTCGGCGCCGTTGAAGGCGGAAATATCAGCCATCAGTGCCCTCCTCCCAAACGTCTGCCGAAGCGGCTTTGCAATACGTTAATGCTGAACAGCAGCAGCAGCGACGCCGCCAGGATCACCGAGGCGATGGCGCTGGCCGCCGGGTAATCGAACTCCTGCAAACGCACAAAAATCATCAGCGAGGTCACTTCCGTCTTCCAGGCGATATTGCCGGCGATGAAAATCACCGCCCCGAACTCGCCCAGACTGCGGGTAAAGGAAATGGCGGTGCCGGCCAGCAGCGCCGGCGCCACTTCAGGCAGCACGACGCGGCGAAAACTCTGCCAGCGCGTGGCGCCCAGCGTCTCGGCCGCCTCTTCGTACTCCGGCCCTAACTCTTCCAGCACCGGCTGCACGGTACGCACCACAAACGGCAGGCTGGTGAACGCCATCGCCACCGCGATCCCAAGCCAGGTGAAGGTGACCTTGATGTCGAAGTGCGCCAGCCACTGCCCGTACCAGCCCGTGGTGGAAAACAGACCGGCCAGCGTCAGGCCGGCTACCGCCGTCGGCAGCGCGAACGGCAGGTCGATCAGGCCATCCAGCAGCGAACGGCCGGGAAAGCGGTAGCGCGTCAGGATCCAGGCCATCAGCATGCCGAACACCGCATTGAACAGGCTGGCGACAGCGGCCGCCAGCAGCGTCACTTTATACGCCGCCACCACCTGCGGGTTGGAAATCACTTCCCAATATTGCGCCAGGCTCATCTGCGCCAGCTGCATCACCAGCGCACTGAGCGGCAGCAGCAGAATCAAACAGGTATAAAACAAGCTGCTGCCGAGGCTGAGGCCAAATCCGGGCAGCACCCGCTTACTGGACGACAACGCCAACATTTACTTGCGCCCTGCCGCTAACAGCTGATCCAGCTCGCCGCCGGTGGCGAAGTGGGTTTTCATCACCTGCGGCCAGCCGCCGAATTGATCTTCCACGCGGAACAGTTGGGTGTCCGGGAATTGCCCCTTGGCCGCCGCCATCGCTTTCTGGTCATACACGCGGTAGTAGAAACTGGTGATCACCTGCTGCGCCGCCGGGCTGTAGAGATAGTTCAGATAGGCTTTGGCCGCCTGTTCGGTGCCGTTGCGCGCGACGTTTTTGTCGACCCAGGCCACCGGGAACTCCGCCAGAATATCGACCGGCGGCACGATCACTTCGTACTTGTCTTCACCGTATTGCTTGCGGATGTTGTTCACTTCGGACTCGAAGCTGATCAGCACGTCGCCCAAACCGCGCTCGACGAAGGTGGTGGTCGCGCCGCGGCCGCCGGTATCGAACACCAACACGTTTTTCAGGAAACGGGTCATGAAGGCGCGGGTCTTGGCCGCATCGTTGCCGTCGGCCTGGCTGGCGGCGCCCCAGGCGGCCAGATAGGTGTAACGGCCGTTGCCGGAGGTTTTCGGGTTCGGGAACACCAGTTTCACGTCGTCACGCACCAGATCGTTCCAGGTGTGGATGCCCTTCGGGTTGTCCTTGCGCACCAGAAACGCCATGGTGGAATAGAACGGCGAGCTGTTGTTCGGCAGACGCGACTGCCAGTCCGCCGGGATCAGCTGCCCGCGATCGTGCAGGATCTGTACGTCGGTGACCTGGTTATAGGTCACCACGTCGGCGCGCAGGCCCTGCAGGATCGCCAACGCCTGCTTCGACGAGCCGGCGTGCGATTGTTTGATGGTCAGCTTGTCATTCGGATGCTGCTGATTCCACTGCTGTTCAAAGCCGGGATTCAGCGCGACGAACAATTCACGGGAAACGTCATAAGAGCTGTTCAGCAATTCCGCCGCCGACGCGGCGCCGCTCGCCAACAGCGCAGCCGCCAGCCAACCTTTCAGCACGAGATTTTTAACCCGGTTTTGTTTCATTCTGCACCTTATCACTGAGTCATTCCTTCAGGCTTTCGCCTTATTGACGACCAGTGTATTTATAACTCGGTGCGGAGCTGTAACGCTTTTATATACCGTTTAGTGATTTACAAGCATCAAACGCTATAAGGCAGGAAATGCGAGGCGTTTTGGGGCGGGAAAACAGACCGAAGCCGGACGCGCCGGCTTCGGCAACGGCGTCAAAGTGACAGCAAGCGCGTCAGCGATGGCGCAAAGTAGTAGCTGCCGGTGACCGCACGGCTGAAGCGCAACATCGCGTCGCGTTTGCCGTCCAGATCGCCGAACATGCTCAGCAGTTGCTGCTCGATATTGTGCAGGCGCGCGCAATAGGCGATGAAGAACAGGCCGTGCTTGCCGCTGGCGGTGCCGTAAGGCAGGCTCTGGCGCAGAATTTTCAGGCCTTTGCCGTTCTCTTTCAGATCGACGCGGCTGACGTGGGAGGTATCCGGGCGCCGATCCGCCGGCAGCTCTTCGCTGTCGTGCTTGGTGCGGCCGATGATCTGCTCCTGCTGTTCGGTGGTAAAGCGCTGCCACTGGCGCAGGTTGTGCTCGTAGCGTTGCACCAGCACGTAGCTGCCACCAGCGTCCTCTTCACCTTCGGCGATCGTCGCCACTGCCGGGCGTTGGTCGCCCTGCGGGTTTTCGGTGCCGTCGATGAAGCCGCTCAGATCGCGCTCTTCCACCCAGCGGAAACCGTGGGTTTCTTCCTCAATCTTGATGACGTTGCCGAACGCCGCCAGCGCGGCCTGCGCCAGCGTGAAGTTGACGTCGTGGCGCAGCGACTGGATGTGGATCAGCATATCGCGCTGGGTGGCCGGCGCCAGCCCTTTGCCGAGCGGCGTGAATGGCTTCAGCTCTTTCGCGCCCTGGCCGCTGGAGAGATCGTGCCAGACGTCGTAGCCGAAAGCGATCACCGCGCCGAGGCGCGCATCGGGGAACTGCTGCTGCAGTTCGCTCAGCGTCTGACAAAACTGTTTGCAGCCCTGGCGCAAATCGGCGAATTCGCCCTGTACGCTGGCTTCCATAAAAATGGCGAAACGGCAGTGCTCCAGCAGAATGCCGCTCTGAACCTGTGTCATGTTGTTATCCTCAATACCAGAATCCGGCAACAGGTAAGGTATGGCGGTTGACGCGCGGGGTCCCTGTTACAAACGCGCGCTATCATACCGCAAGCACAGGCGATTGCCTTGCAGCAGCGCAAAGAAAATAGGGGTAATGATTTGGACAAGCGGGCGCCGGGAACCGGCGCCCGTTGAACGCGTTACTGCTGCGGCTTGGCGTGCCAAATGATTTTGCTGACCGTCCAGCTTTTCAGGGTGTCGTCCGGCGGAATGATATCCTGCGCCCCGGCCCACTTGCCGCTGAAGATGTAGGTGACGTATTTGCTCTGCTCCGCCACGCACTCCACTTTACCGGCGTCTTCGCCGCTGCCCGGCTTACAGGAGCCAAACGCCTTGCTGTACATGTCGCCGAACGGCGTGCCGAGCTTGTTGCCCCACTCCGTCGCCACTTTCGGATCCAGCACGTCCACCCGCTGCAGGCGCCCTTTCGGTTCGCCGGTGATCACCAGCTTCACCTCGTCGCCGGACAGCGCCTGATAATAAGAGACGATCTGGCCGTTGTTGGTCGCCATGCCGCCGCGCAGGCGGTAGTTGCCGTCCAGCCCGTCGTTGATGGCGCTTTCCGACATCGGCGTGCCGGCGTTGAGCTTGCCGACGCCCTTGGCGCCGACTTCCAGGCTGCTGCCGAACCAGTTGAACGGCGACAGGCTGGACCAGGAGAAATTGGACATGCTCGAACAGCCGGTCAGTAACAGCGGAAGCCCTAACAACAGGGGGCGAATATTCATCTCTAGCTCCTTAGACATCAATGGCACGGGGCGGGTCACCCGCTCCTGCCGCATTCGGCGTTTTGCTGCGTGCCAGCCTCTCACAACGGCCCGCACTACGCCAACGGTTGCCAGCTTGGAGTGCGGAAAATGCGAAAAGTGCCGCACTTCTCGGCAATTAGTCGGCGCGCTCCGCCGGCGCGAAACAGGCTTTCAGACGCGCGTTCAGCAGCAGATAGCTCAGCGCCAGCGCGTCGAGCAGCGCCAACGTCAGCTCCAGCCCCGGCGCATCGCCGTCCTGGCGCCACAGGCTGAACAGCGAGCCGCCGAACGACGCCAGCAGCGAGACAGCCAGCCCCCAGCGCCAACCGCGCCACAGCCGCGGCCATTGGTGGCGACGGCCGCTCAGCAAAAACGCCAGCGCCGCCGGCAGACCGAGCAGCATGCCGTACCAAAAGCGTTGGGTATCCGGATAAAACAACGCCAACAAGCTTTCGCCCTGCTCGCGCGAAGCGCCGGCCATCACGAACAACAGCCAGGTGCGCGCCTGCAAAATCAGCACGGCCCAAAATCCCAGCGGCAGCCGCAGCGCGCCGTGCTGATCGTAATCGTCCGGGGAAAACCGGGGTGAGAATGGCTTCAACGCTCGTTCCTTGCCAACAGAATAAAGACTATGGCTACAGATGGGCGCCGGCGATGGGAATTTCAATGCGTCGGCTTAAGAAGCTCTTAAGATCGGTGTGTTTTAATCCTTATCACTTAGCAAGCACCCGATATCAGCGGGATGTGATTTTCGATAACGATAAGGAAGCGCAACATGAAAAAACTGACTCTGGCCGCTCTGATCGCGCTGTGCAGCGCACCGGTACTGGCGCAACAAGGCGGGTTCCTCGATCCGGCCGCGCCGCAGGCTCAAACGCAAACCACCGCACAAGGTGGTTTCTCCGGCCCCAGCGCGGCGCTGACCACCGTGGACAAGGTGAAATCGCTGAGCGACGACACCTGGGTGATGCTGCAAGGCAACATCGAGCAGCGCATCGGCGACGATACCTACACCTTCCGCGACGCCACCGGCACGCTGACGGTCGAGATCGATCGCAAACGCTGGAACGGCCAAACCGTCACGCCGAAAGACAAGGTGCAGCTGGAAGGCAAAGTGGATAAAGACTGGAGCAGCGTCGAAGTGGACGTGAAAACCGTCAAAAAGCTGCCGTAATGCGTTGCGGCGGGCGGGGCAACGCCGCCGCCCGCCGCTCGATCAATATTCCTGATCTTCGATCAGCCGCTTGCCCAGGCTGGTGATGCCCTGGATCTCGTAGCCGAGCTTCTCGTACATCTCGACCACCGTGTCGTTGTCTTCGCGCACCATAATCTGGATCTTCGGGCAGCCGCGGGCGATCAGCTTCTTCTCCAGACGATTGATCAACGCATTGGCGATGCCGCGCCCGCGATAGTCGGGATGCACCCCGAGGTAATACGCCGAGCCGCGGTGGCCGTCATAGCCGCCCATCACCGAACCGACCACTTCGCCGCCGACTTCCGCCACCAGGAACAGCTCAGGATCGTGGTTCAGCTTGCGCTCGATGTCCATTTCCGGATCGTTCCAGGGCCGCAGCAGATCACAGCGCTCCCACAGGGTAATGACTTCTTCAAAGTCGTCTTGTCGAAATACGCGAATTTCCATCGATGTTGGCCGCTGTTAATTAAGGTGTTTATCTGATTATCGCGTGATTATTCACTTACGCAATATCAAACTGCGATTTACCGCGCTATTTGCCCCGAAATCGCCGGTAACAGGCGTAATAAATGGAAATAGTTATCGGGTCGATTAATGATTATCAATACGATATAACGTCGCGAAATAGAATCGTCGATGGAGCGTTGCGTAATGAAAAAGCAGGGTAAACAATTCCTCAATTTTAAGCCGCTTGCCGTTTCCCCGACGCGACGCCAACTGTTGCTTTCCGGCCTGGCAGTAGCGCTGTTCGGCGTGAAAAACCCAAGCGCCAAGGCGGAAGGCATGCTGCGCAATCAGCACAGCAAACCGGCGGCGAAACCGGCCGGCGGCAAAAAGCGGGTGATGATCGATCCCGGCCACGGCGGCATCGACTCCGGCGCGGTCGGCCACGAAGGTTCGCAGGAAAAACACATCGTGCTGGAAATCGCCAACCACGTGCGCCGTTTCCTGCATGAGCACGATCACATCGAGGCGCGCCTGACGCGCGAAGAAGACGAATTCATTCCGCTGTTCCAGCGGGTGGAGATCGCCCACCAGCACCAGGCCGATCTGTTCATTTCCATTCACGCCGACGGTTTTACCAGCCCGTCGGCCTCCGGCGCTTCGGTATTCGCCCTCTCCAACCGCGGTGCCAGCAGCGCCATGGCGCGCTACCTGTCCAACCGTGAAAACGCCGCCGACGACGTAGCGGGCGGCAAATACAAGGATCAGGACAACTACCTGCAGCAGGTGCTGTTCGATCTGGTGCAAACCGACACCATCAACAACAGCCTGACGCTCGGCCGCCACGTGCTCGGCCAAATTCGTCCGGTACACCATCTGCACAGCGACAGCACCGAACAGGCGGCGTTCGCGGTGCTGAAATCCCCGTCCATTCCCTCGGTGCTGGTAGAAACCTCGTTCATCACCAACCCGAACGAAGAACGGCTGCTGGGCACCACCGCGTTTCGCGAGAAAATCGCCCGCGCCATCGCGGACGGCATCGTCAACTTCTTCGACTACTTCGACGCACACCAACGCAAACCCCGCTGATGCCGCGGGCGGCGAATAAGAGTATACTCAGCGCCTTGTTCAGCCAGACGCTATAAAGACCCCGCATGAGTTTACCTAACATCGCTGAAGTAAAATCCTTCCTGCTGGCGCTGCAGGATCATATCTGCGCGCAGCTCGCCCAGGCCGATGGCGGCGCCGTGTTCACCGAAGACCAATGGACGCGTGAAGAAGGCGGCGGTGGCCGCAGCCGCGTGCTGACCAACGGCGCGGTGTTCGAACAGGCGGGGGTCAACTTCTCGCACGTCTCCGGCGCCACCCTGCCGGCCTCGGCGACCGCACACCGTCCGGAACTGGCCGGGCGCAGCTTCCAGGCGATGGGCGTCTCCCTGGTTATCCATCCGCTCAGCCCCTACGTGCCCACCAGCCACGCCAACGTACGCTTTTTCATCGCTGAAAAGCCGGGCGAAGCGCCGGTGTGGTGGTTCGGCGGCGGTTTTGACCTGACGCCGTTCTACGGTTTCGCAGAGGATGCCGTGCACTGGCACCGCACCGCGGCCGAGCTGTGCGCGCCGTTCGGCGACGAGGTCTACCCCAAATATAAACAGTGGTGCGACGATTACTTTTTCATCAAGCATCGCAACGAAGCGCGCGGCATCGGCGGCCTGTTCTACGACGATCTGAACACCCCGGATTTCGACCATTGTTTCGCCTTCACCCGCGCGGTGGGCCAGGGCTTCCTCGACGCCTATCTGCCGATCGTCGAAAAACGTAAGGCCTTGACCTGGGGCGAGCGCGAGCGCCAGTTCCAGCTGTACCGTCGCGGCCGCTACGTGGAATTCAACCTGGTGTGGGATCGCGGCACGCTGTTCGGGCTGCAAACCGGCGGGCGCACCGAGTCCATCCTGATGTCGATGCCGCCGCTGGTGCGTTGGGAATATAACTACCAGCCGGAAGGCGACAGCCCGGAAGCGGCGCTGGCGCGCGATTTCCTGCCGGTGCGCGACTGGCTGCGGGAGACGAAATGATGCAGATTTGGGTCGATGCGGACGCCTGTCCGAACGTAATCAAAGAGGTGCTGTTCCGCGCCGCCGATCGCACCGCCATCACCGTGACGCTGGTGGCGAACCAACCGCTGCGCACGCCGCCGTCGAAGTACATCCGTTCGCTGCAGGTGGCGGCCGGCTTCGACGTGGCCGACAACGAGATCGTGCGCCGCTGCGAAGCGGGCGATCTGGTGATCACCGCCGACATTCCGCTGGCGGCGGAGGTGATAGAGAAAGGCGCGGTGGCGCTGAACCCGCGCGGCGAACGCTATACGCCGGACACCATCCGCGAGCGCCTCAACATGCGCGATTTTATGGATACCCTGCGCGCCAGCGGCATTCAGACCGGCGGCCCGAACGCCCTGAACCAGCGCGACCGCCAGCAGTTCGCCAACGAGCTGGACAAATGGCTGCTGCAGGCGAAACGGGCGCAGTGACTGCGCCCTGCTCCGCTGCGGTTTAGAAGCGCACCTCCCCGCCGAAGATATAGGTGCGTCCACGGGCAGTGTTGGTCGGCGTCTCATACTGCGACTGAGACGGCAGCGAGTTCATCTTGTTCAGCGCGTCCGAGTAGTCCTTGTCCATCAGGTTTTGCACGCTGAGCTTCAGCAGCAGATTGCGATTCACCTGATAGGTGCCGTACAGATCGATAATGGTCGGAATATGCGGCGCCGGCTCTTTCAACAACTGCTCATTCTCATCGTAATCAGAGTCCGGCGACAGGCGCACCGACTTGCCGGTGTATTTCACCACCCCGCCCAGCGTCAACGTCTCGTCAAGCAGGCGCACCCCGCTGTCCAGCGTGAAGTAGAACTCCGGCAGCTCGCTGATATCGCCCGCGCCGAATACGTTGCTGGCCTGGTTGGTCGGCTGGGAGGTATGCTCCTTGCTTAACGACAGCTTGGTGAAGGCGAAACCGGCGTCGTACAGCGCTTCAAGCTCCACCCCGCGCATTTTGACCGGTTCGGGGGCATTGCTATACATGGTCATGCTGACGTTGACGTCCGCGTCATCCCACTCTTCCTGCGTCGCCTGCGAACGGTTGCACTTCTGACGGTTTTTACACACCAGGTAGGTTTGGCTGGATATGTAGTTTTTGATCCTGGTTTCAAAATAGACCGCTTTCAGTTGGAAGCTGTCCTGCTTGAACAACAGATCGTGGGCATTGGCGTTGAACCCGCCCTGCCAGGTCTCCGCTTTTTCACCCTTCAGGAACGGGTTCATCGACTGGCCGCCGCTGTTGGCGAAGAACACTTCCTGGATATTCGGCCCGCGCATCGACTTGCTGTAGCTGACGAACGGCTGCAGCCACGGCGTCACCTGCGCCGACAGCATGACCGACGGGTTGAAGCCGTGTTCATTGCGGTTGATAGTGCCGGCGCCCTGAGGGAAGCACTCTACGCGCTCATCACAGGCCGGCTTATAGCCGGAGAGGCGATAGGCGGTGTAGTTCAGATCGAAATTACCCTGCCAGATGCCGTAGTTGGCCTGCAGGCCACTGTACAGGCTGGAAATATCCTGCTTGCCCGACATTCCCACCGGCGAGCTTTCTGCCTGATTGTCATCCGTCACCAAACCGGAGGCCTTTTTCTTATACTCGTTGCGCACCAGCTTGCCGCCGTAGCTGAAAGCGAAATCGACGTCCTGCAGGCTGAAACGGCTGGTGTTGTTGATATCCAGCGCATCGGAGATGTTTTTCGCCGTGCTGTCGCTGAATCCCGCCATGTTGTCGGACATGAACTGCTGCTTGCCGCGGCTGGTGCTGGCGGTCAGGTTGAAATCGATCAGCTCCGAGAACGGCGCATAGTGGTATTTAAGGTAGAAATCGTCGCTGTCGATGTGGCGGCGGGTGATTTTATTCTGGTAGCTGCGCGCCGACAGTTCGATGCTGTTGAAGGCATCCGGCTTGATGTCCACCTTGAACAGCTGGGATTTCGGGTTCTGGCGGTAGGTCTTATCGACGTTGAACATCTCGCTGTCGAAACCGGCGCCGTTTTTGTAGTTGGAGGTGATGGAACTGCCGCTGATCGCCGCCATCGCCCCCAGGCTGCCGCCGTCGGCAAAGGCGGCGGTTTTGGCGCCCACGGCGATCATGCCGCTGCGGCCAATGCCGTTATTGCCCACCGAGAATTTGGTGCGCACGCCGAACGGGTTGTCGGAAAATACCACGTCATCCACGCCGATGGTGCGGAAGTTGGCGCTGCCCGCCAAGGCGTTCACCCCAGCGGATCCGGTGGCGTTGCCGCGCGCCACGTCGACGCCGACGATAAAGTTAGGATCGATCAGCGCCCCGAACTGGCTGGTGGGCAATCCCCCGTGCGCTGCATCGCTCGGGGAGTTGCCGTAGTAGTTTTGCGTGATGCCGTCGACCATGGTGTTGACCCGGCCAAAGCCGCTCAGGCCGCGGATATTGACGCTGACCGATCCCTGGCCGGGATCGATCTGGGTATAGGTGCCCGGCATGCTGCGCAGAATGCTGTCCACCGACTCCAGATTCTTGTTTTCATCGCGCGAACTGAACGCGCCTGGCCTCGCCAACGCGTCTTTTTCGCTGCTCTTGCCGCTGTCGGCGGCCGAGACGTTGAGCGGGCTGAACGCCACGCTGCCTTTATTATTTTCCGCCTGTTCCTGCGCGGCCGCAGCCGGCCCGTACAGCGCCAGTCCCGCGCCGATCAGGCTCGCTATCATTTTGATTTTCATATATCCCCAGAAATAGCCAATAAGGTTTGATGGCCGACAATGCCCAGCAAAAAGCCCGCCGAAAGCGCGGTAAAAGGTTGTTATTGTTTTATTGCGCCGCAGCGTGCTGCGGCGCTAAAGATTATTTCTGCGCCTGCCGGTCCGCCGCCAAAATAAAGGCGTACTCCAGCGCGCCGTTTTCCAACCGCGCCAGGCGACCCGATTTGCCGCCGTGGCCGGCGGTCATGTCGGTGGAGAGCAGCAGCAACGAATCGCCCTGCTTGAAGCGCCGCAGCTTCGCCACCCATTTGGCCGGTTCCCAATACTGCACCTGCGAGTCGTACAGACCGCTGGTGACCAACAGGTTCGGGTAACGTTGCTTACGCACGTTGTCGTACGGGCTGTAGGACTTCATCAGCGCATAGGCGGCCGGCTGGTGCGGGTTGCCCCACTCCTCGTATTCCCCGGTGGTGAGCGGAATGCTGTCGTCCAGCATGGTGGTCACCACGTCGACGAACGGCACCTGCGCCACCACCGCGTTGAACAGCTGCGGCGCCTGATTGATCACCGCCCCCATCAGCAAGCCGCCGGCGCTGCCGCCCATGGCGTAGATGCGCCCCGGTTGGCCGTAGCCGTCTTTGATCAGCGCCTGGGTGGCGTCGATGAAGTCGTTGAAGCTGTTCGGTTTGTGCGTCAGCTTGCCCTGTTTGTACCAGCTCTGCCCCAGCTCGCCGCCGCCGCGCACGTGGATCAGCGCATAGACGAAGCCGCGATCCAGCAGGCTGATGCGGTTGGCGCTGAACGCCGGATCCATGCTCATGCCGTAAGCGCCGTAGCCATACACCAGCAGCGGGTTATGCCCGTTTTTGAACAGCGATGTGCGGTACACCAGCGAGACCGGCACCTTCACGCCGTCGCGCGCCGTGACCCAGATGCGCTCGCTGTGATACAGGCTCGGATCGACGCCTTTCACTTCCTGCTGCTTGAGCAGAGTGCGCTCGCCCTTGTTCAGATCCCACTCATAGGTGCGGGTCGGCGTGGTCATCGCCGAATAGCCGTAACGCAAACGATCGCTGTCCGGCTCGGGGTTATAGCCCAGCCAGGCCATGTAGCTGGCGTCGTCGAACGGGATGGCGCGCTCGGTTTTGCCGTCCCAGCTGATTTGCCGCAGCTGCACCAGCCCGTTGGCGCGCTCCTGCACCACCAGCCAGTCGCGGAACAGGCTGAAGCTCTCCACCTCGTGCTGCGCCTGCGGCGCGATCAGCGTCTGCCAGGGTTTGCCCGCCGCCGCCGTGCGGTACAGGCCAAAGTTCGGATCCTGATGGTTAGAACGCAGGTAGAACTCGCCGCGGTAGTGATCGAGGTAATACTCGCGGCCGTTCTGCCGGGCGGCGAACAGCTGCGGCTCGCGCTGCGGCTGGTTGGCGTCGATCAGGCGCACCTCGGAGGTGGTGTTACCGCTGATGGTCAGAATCAGGTAATCGCGCGAGGACGAGCGGCCGAGGCTGAGGTAGAACGCCGGATCGTTTTCCTGGTACACCAGCTTATCTTCCGCCGTCGGCGTACCGTACTGATGGCGATAAACCTGGTATGGCAACAGCGTTTGCGGGTGGTTGCGCACGTAGAACAGGGTTTGGTTGTCGTTGGCCCACACCATGTTGCCGGAGGTGTTTTCCAGCGTTTCCGGCGACCAGCGTTCGCTGCCTATCTCACGCAGGGAGATGCGGTATTGGCGGCGGCCCTGCAGATCTTCGGCCACCGCCAGCCGGCGGTTGTCCTGGCTGACGTCCATCGCCCCCAGGCGATAGTAGGCGTGGCCGGCCGCGCGCTGATTGGCGTCCAGCAAGGTTTGCCACGGCGCGTCGGTAGTGAGCGCCTGGCGCTGATACAGCGCGAAATCTTTACCGGCGGCGTAGCTTTCCTGATAGCGATAGCCGTTGAGCTGATACGGCACCGAACGATCGTCAGGGTTCATGCGGCCCAGCATCTCCTGATACAGCGTGGCGCGCAGCTTCTGGTACGGCGCCATCATCTGCTCGGTGTAGCGGTTCTCCGCCTTCAGGTAGTCCAGCACCTTCTGATCTTTTCGGCTGTCGTCGCGCAGCCAGTAGTAATCGTCGGTACGCGTCTCGCCGTGGGCCGTCAGCGCTTTCGGCGCCCGTTCCGCCAACGGCGGCTGCGGTTGCGCCAGCGCGGCGCCGGCGATGCCTAAAGAAAGCCAGAGCGCGGCCGCGATGCGACGACGCGGGGTAAATAACAGCGGATTCATAATCCCTCACGAAGTTTGAAGAGCCGGACGGCGGCGCTGCCGCGTCTGCGGGCATTAACGGCGGGCATTCAGCTCCGCCAGATTGAAATCGATCGGCATCCTTACCCTGACGGCCCCCTGCTGCAGCATCTCCGGCGGCGGCGGCGGCAACGGCTGCGCGCGCGACACCACCGCCACCGCTTCCCGATCCAGCGACGCGGTGCCGGAACGGATCTGCAGGGTCACGTTCGACACCCGCCCCTGCGCATCGACGCTAAAACTGACCTGCGGCATGCCGCTGCGCCGGCGGTTGCGGGCATCCAGGGGATACTCTTTGATGCGGTTCAGTTTGCCCTTCACCAGGCTCTCCCACGACAGCTTGGCCTGCGCGTTGCTGTTGGCGTCGCTGTTAATCGGGGCGGTGGTTTGGTGAGAGAGCGTCTGCGCCTGCGGCGCGGCGGCGCTGGACGCGGCGGCGTTGCGCGTCTCTTTCGCCTGTTCCTGCGGCTTCGGCTGCGCTTTTTGCGGGGGACGGTGCTCGGCGCGCTTCTTGTCCGCCGTCACGATCTTCGCTTTATCGGCGCGCGCCAGCTTGGGCAGATCCGGCTGTTGCTGCTGCTCCGCCGGCTGCGCCGCAGCGGATTCCGCCTGCTGCACGCCCAGCGGCAACGGTTTGCTTTCCGGCGCTTCAATCTGCGCCGCCCAGCTCATCATCACCGCCGGCGGCGGCAGCTCGACCGGCTCGAGCGCCGTCTGCGGCCAGTAAAACAGCAACGCTAACGCCGCGTGCGCCGCCAGGGCGAGCAGCAAGCCGCGCGCCCAGCGCGGCTGCGGCAGCGCAAAGGCCGGAGGGGGATAAGACTGACTTAACATAGGGGCATTAGCTTACTTAATTGCGAATGATTGCAGATCACATTTACTAATGATAATCATTTGCAACTATAATTAACACCCCTTTTCACTGCCTTAACGTATTCATTTCACTGATGGTGTAATCCACAGGTAGTCCGCCGTGTGCGCGTCAACCTGTACGCCCGGCTCCGCCAGCATCAGCACCGTCGGCGCCGCCGCCGGTTGCAGATCCCGCACGTGCAGCGGCACGCCCACCGATTTGGCGGCGTGATAACCGCCGGCGATCAATAGCGCGGGCGTCGGCGCCGCCAGCAGGCGCTCCGCCATGCGCCTATCGCGCTGCTGCTGGATCGCCAGCATCGCATGCAGCTGCGCGGCCTCAATCTGGCCGCCGTGCGAAGTGCGGATAGTCTCTTCCAGCGCCTTGCGCACCGCCGGCTGCGACGAGAGCTGCCCCGCCGGGAACTGCGGCTGCTGATAGAACGCCGCGATCTCGCTGCGATCCAGGTTGGCCGACCACAGCGGGTAAGGCGCGCGCATCGCCGCCATCGTCACCCCGCCATACAGCGCCCATTTCCAGCCCGGCTGCCAGGCGATCAGCTCCGCCACGCGGCCATCACGCACCGCGGGATCGCTCTGCAGCCACTGCTTGACTTTGTCGACCTGCGCCTGCTGGTTCGGGTTGATCATCTCCATCAGCACGCTACCCTGCGGCCGCAATTGCGGCAGCTGCTGCACCAGCCATTGCTCAATCTGATGGTGGTAAGGATTGTCATGCTTTTCCCCGACGATCACCCGCGGCTGCTGCGCCAACCGCGTCAACAGCTGCTCGGGCGTCAGGGTCGCGCCGCTGTGCAGATCGGTGATATTCCCCATGCTCGCGACGTCGCTGGCCGGCGTCTTCACCGGCGTTTGGCTGCAGGCGCCGAGCGCCAACGCCGCCAATAAAATCAGATATCTCATCATGTTGCCCCATTAGCGAAAATGGCGACATTATAGATAATAATTATCATTTGCATATAGATCTGGCCTGACGATTTTTTTACGCGGCGATCGCCGGTGACGCATTGCGTTGAAACGGCATTGCGGGTATAACCAATAGCCATTCAGATATTTAGACGTCTATACGGATAGATTATTATGCACTCATCGGCGCCCGCCGCAGGGCAGTTCAAACGCAGCATGAAGGCCCGGCATCTGGTGATGCTGTCGCTGGGCGGCGTGATCGGCACCGGGCTGTTTTTCAATACCGGCTACATCATCTCCACCACCGGGGCGCTCGGCACGCTGCTGGCCTACCTGATCGGCGCGCTGGTGGTGTATCTGGTGATGCTGTGCCTGGGCGAGCTGTCGGTGGCGATGCCGGAAACCGGCGCCTTTCACGTCTATGCTTCGCGCTATCTGGGGCCGGCCACCGGCTATGCCGTCGCCTGGCTGTATTGGCTCACCTGGACGGTGGCGCTGGGCTCCAGCCTGACCGCGGCCGGATTCTGCATGCAGTACTGGTTCCCGCAGTCGCCGGTGTGGCTGTGGTGCCTGATCTTCTGCGCGGCCATTTTCCTGCTCAACGTCGTGACCACCCGTTTTTTTGCCGAAAGCGAATTCTGGTTTTCGCTGATCAAAGTGGTGACCATTCTGGCGTTCATCATTCTGGGCGGCGCCGCCATGTTCGGCCTGCTGCCGATGAAAGACGGCACCCCGGCGCCGTTCCTGCACAACCTGACCGCTTCCGGCTGGCTGCCGCACGGCACGCTGCCGATCCTGATGACCATGGTGGCGGTGAACTTCGCTTTCTCCGGCACGGAGCTGATCGGCATCGCCGCCGGTGAAACCGAGAACCCGGAGAAAGTCGTGCCGCTGGCGATCCGCACCACGGTGATCCGCCTGATGCTGTTCTTTATCGGCACGGTGTTTGTGCTGGCGGCGTTGATCCCCATGGATCAGGCGGGGATCGTCAAAAGCCCGTTCGTGCTGGTGTTTGAACGCATCGGCGTGCCTTACGCCGCCGATATCTTCAACTTCGTGATCCTGACCGCCATCCTGTCGGCGGCCAACTCCGGCCTGTACGCCTCGGGGCGCATGCTGTGGTCGCTGGCCCACCAGCGCACCCTGCCGGCCTACTTTGCGCGCGTCAATGCGCGCGGCATTCCGATCAACGCCCTGACCTTCAGCATGCTCGGCGGCGTGCTGGCGCTGCTGACCAGCGTGATCGCGCCGGATACGGTGTTTGTCGCCCTGTCGGCGATCTCCGGCTTTGCGGTGGTGGCGGTGTGGCTGAGCATCTGCGCCGCCCACTATGCTTTCCGCCGCGCCTATCTGCGCAGCGGCCAGCCGATAAACGGCCTGAAATACCGCGCGCCCGGCTATCCATTGACGCCGATCCTCGGTTTTGCGCTGTGCCTGCTGGCCTGCATCGGGCTGGCGTTCGATCCGGAGCAGCGCATCGCGCTCTACTGCGGGCTGCCGTTCGTCGCCCTGTGCTATCTCACCTATTTCCTGACCCGGCGCGCCGGGCAAAAAAACGCTTTGGGAGAACAACATGTCGGTTAACAACCCCGTCGCTCGTTTGCTGGCCGAACGGCCGACGCTGATCCTGGACGGCGCGCTGGCCACCGAGCTGGAAGCGCGCGGCTGCGATCTGACCGATCCGCTGTGGTCGGCCAAGGTGCTGATTGAAAATCCCGAGCTTATCTATCAGGTACACCTCGATTATTTCAACGCCGGCGCCCAGTGCGCTATCACCGCCAGCTATCAGGCCACGCCGCAGGGCTTCTCGCGCCGCGGCCTGGACCAGGCTCAGTCGCTGGCGTTGATCGCCAAAAGCGTGCAGCTGGCGCAGCGCGCACGCCGCGATTATCTGGCCGCGCACCCGCAGGCGGCGCCGCTGCTGATCGCCGGTTCGGTGGGCCCGTACGGCGCCTATCTGGCCGACGGCTCGGAATACCGCGGCGACTACCGGCTGGCGCAGGATGACTTCATTGCCTTCCACCGCCCGCGCATCGCCGCGCTGGCCGCCGCCGGCGTCGATCTGCTGGCCTGCGAAACGCTGCCGTCGTTCACCGAACTGCAGGCGCTGCTGACGCTGCTGCAGGAATTCCCGACGCTCGGCGCCTGGTTCGCCTTCACCCTGCGCGACAGCCAACACCTCAGCGACGGCACGCCGCTGACGGAGGTCCTGTCCGCGCTGCGCGGTAACCCGCAGGTGCTGGCCATCGGCATCAACTGCATCGCGCTGGACAAGGTCGCCCCGGCGCTGCGTCAGCTGAGCGCGCTGGCCGACAAACCGCTGCTGGTCTACCCGAACTCCGGCGAGCACTACGATGCGGTGAGCAAAACCTGGCGCGCCTGCGGCGGCGAGCACGGCAGCCTGGCCGATCAGGCGACAGAGTGGCGCGCGCTCGGCGCACAATTGATCGGCGGCTGTTGCCGCACCACCCCGCAGGATATTCGCGCCATCGCCGCGCGCTGCAAGGCATAAAAAAGCCCCCGGCGCCAACGGCGCAGGGGGCCAGTCATTAACCCGGGCTTACAGCGGTTCGGTCTGGGCTTCCACCACCGCCAGCGCCACCATGTTGACGATGCGGCGCACCGAGGCGATCGGCGTCAGGATGTGCACCGGTTTGGCCACCCCCATCAGCACCGGCCCGACGGTCACCCCTTCCGAGCAAGAGACGCGCAGCAGGTTGTAGCTGATGCGCGCCGCTTCCATGTTCGGCATGATCAGCAGGTTGGCCGAGCCTTTCAGCGGGCTGTCCGGCATCAGATCGTGACGGATGCTTTCCACCAGCGCGGCGTCGCCGTGCATTTCACCGTCGATCTCCAGCTCCGGCGCCAGCTCGTTCACCAGCTCCAGCGTTTTACGCATCTTGCGCGCCGCCGGGCAATCAGACGAGCCGAAGCTGGAGTGAGACAGCAGCGCCACCTTCGGTTCGATACCGAAACGGCGCACGGTTTCCGCCGCCATCAGGGTGATCTCCGCCAGCTGTTCCGGCGTCGGATCGTCGTTGACGTAGGTGTCGGCGATGAAGGTGTTGCCGCTCGGCAGCAGCAGCGCGTTCATCGCGCCCGCGACGTGCGCGCCTTCACGGAAGCCGAACACGTTCTTCACCACGTCGTAATGCTCGTGGTAGCTGCCGATGGTGCCGCAGATCATCGCATCCGCTTCACCGCGGTGCAGCATGATGGCGGCGATCAGCGTCGGGTTGCCAATCACCGCGCGACGCGCCTGCTCTTGCGAAACGCCACGACGTTTCATGATCTGGTAGTACTCTCCCCAGTATTCGTTGAAGCGCGGATCCGACTCGTTGTTCACCACTTCGAAATCTTTGCCCGGCGTCAGTTGCAGGCCCAGTTTTTTCAGGCGCATCTCGATCACGCTCGGACGGCCGACAAGGATCGGGAAAGCCAGCCCCTGCGACACCAGCTCTTGCGTGGCGTGCAGCACGCGCTCTTCCTCACCTTCCGCCAGCACCACCCGCTTCACCTCTTTGCGCGCCTGCGAGAAGATCGGTTTCATGAACAGATTGGTTTTGTAGACGAACTCCGCCAGCTTCTCCACGTAGGCGTCGAAGTCTTCGATCGGGCGCGTCGCCACGCCGGAGTCCATCGCCGCCTTGGCCACCGCCGGCGCGATCTTGACGATCAGACGCGGATCGAACGGTTTCGGAATGATGTATTCCGGCCCGAAGGAGAGATCCTGATCGTCATACGCGGAGGCCACCACGTCGCTCTGTTCCGCCAGCGCCAGATCGGCGATGGCATGCACGCAGGCCAGCTTCATCTCTTCGTTGATGGTGGTGGCGCCCACGTCCAGCGCGCCGCGGAAAATGAACGGGAAGCACAGGACGTTGTTCACCTGGTTCGGGTAGTCGGAACGGCCGGTACAGATGATGGCGTCCGGGCGCACCGCTTTGGCCAGCGGCGGCAGAATTTCCGGTTCCGGGTTGGCCAGCGCCATGATCAGCGGATCGCGCGCCATGGTTTTCACCATATCCTGCGTCAGCACGCCCGGGCCGGAGCAGCCGAGGAAGATGTCGGCGTTCGGGATGGCGTCGCCCAGCGTGCGTTGGCCGTTATCCTCGATGGCGTAGGCGGCTTTGGTCTGTTCCATATTGGCGTCGCGGCCTTTATAGATGACGCCCTTAGAATCGCAGACGGTGATGTTTTGTTGACGCAGCCCCAGCGCCACCAGCAAGTTCAGGCAGGCGATGGACGCCGCGCCGGCGCCGGACACCACCAGCCGCACATCGGAGATGTTCTTCTTCACCACGCGCAGGCCGTTGAGCACCGCGGCAGTGGTAATGATCGCCGTGCCGTGCTGGTCGTCGTGGAACACCGGGATCTTCATGCGCTCACGCAGTTTCTGTTCGATGTAGAAACACTCCGGCGCCTTGATGTCTTCCAGGTTGATGCCGCCGAAGGTCGGTTCCAGCGCGGCGATAATGTCGATTAATTTGTCAGGGTTATGCTCATCCACTTCGATATCAAATACATCGATACCGGAAAACTTCTTGAACAAAACGCCCTTGCCTTCCATCACCGGCTTACCGGCCAACGCGCCGATATTGCCCAGACCCAGTACCGCCGTGCCGTTGGAAATTACCGCCACCAGGTTGCCGCGCGCGGTGTATTTGTAGGCCGCCAGCGGATCTTCGGCGATCTCGAGGCAAGGCGCGGCGACGCCAGGCGAATAGGCCAGCGCCAGATCGCGCTGGGTCGCCAACGGTTTGGTTGGGGAAACCTGGATCTTCCCTGGGACAGGAAACTGATGGAAATCAAGGGCACTCTGTTTGAGCTGTTCGTCCATTATGGATTCCTTTGTTTTTTGCTTTTATGTTGAGGTAAGGCTTTGAGGCTGCGCCCTGCCGTGGGCCATGGCGCCCAGGTACAATGACAGGGCACAGCCTTGAAGTATAGTGAGAGAAACATCACAAACTTTGAAGCGCGCCATAACCTTGGTCGAAAGAGCGTTTTAAAAGTAAAAAAAGAAGGCCTGCGGGACAAGTCAGACAAGCGCCGCCGTCAGCGCGGCGGCAGCGTGGCGCGCCAGGCGTTGAGCGTCTCCACCTGGCCGGCGCAAATGTGTAACGAGGTTTGTAACGCCAGGGCATAGCTTACCGCATCGCCCCAGGTCTCCCCCTGCAACTGCGGCTGCTCACAGGGAGCGAATACCGACTCAGGGGGCAACAGCGGCACGGCCTGCGGCGCCGGCGGCCGGGCGCAGGAGCTCAAGCACAGCGCCAGGCAGAGGCCGAGCGGCGCAGGGATCGTTTTTAATCGCTTCACGGTATTTCCTCTGATAAGCCTCGTGTTGTTGGCGCAGCTGCCGTTCCTGTCGCTGCTGCGCCGCCATCAGCGCGCGATTTTGCGCATCCTGTGTCTGCAAGGTGGCGATCAGCCCCGCCTGCTGCGCCAGGCTTTTTTGCAGTTCCGCCGCCTGTTGCCGCGCAGACGCCAACTGGTGCGACAACAGCGAGCTGTAGCCGCCGAGGCAGATAGCCGCCAGCAACAGCAGCAGCAACCCGCCCTGCATCAGTTTTTGCAGCCAGCCGCTCATGCCGGATAGTCCCGGAACGGCAGTTGGAAGTGCGGGCCGTCCTTGAGGGTCTTCCATTCGCCGCCCCATTCGACGTTGATGCCGCATTCACGCGCCGCGCGCCGCACCGCCACCGCAATTTGCGCGTAGTAATCCCACTCCCAGGAGACCACGCCCGCCGGCATCGCCACCACGTCCACCGCGTGTCCGGTCAGATGGCGGCTGCGCAGCGTTTGGCTGTTGCCGGCGCGCACCATTTCCCGCTGGCGCGCCATGCTGCGCAGCCCCTCGCTGACGGAAAACGGCACCAGGGAATAGCGCAGCGCCAGACGAATAACGCGCACCAGATCCGGATGCACGCCGCGCAGATTCTCTTCGCTGCGGGCGGTAAAGCGAATCTCTTCGATGTCATTTAACATTTTTAAACCCCGTTTTTTTGCCGATGAATTTTTTAATTAAGGCGTTGATGTAATCCGCCCCCATAAAGCCAATCAATACGCTGGCCAAATTCGCCCAGTTTAATTCCAGGCCCATCAACGCCAGCGCATCGCGCACCGTCCAGGCCAATAACGCGCACATCGCCGCATTCAATAAACGTCGCCGAATACCCACGTTGCGATAGGCGCCGTGTAATAGCGCCATCACGCCGGCCAGAATGGCGTTCAATACCGGCTGAAGATATTCACATACTCGCTGGACTATTAAGCCAACAGCGTCAGGCTCTATGCTGGACATAGCTCATCTCCTTTTTTATTTTTAATTAAATGCCAATCACGGCCGGTGGGACATCGGATACTCAGAATCTAGTTAAGGATGCTATTACAAAGCAAATGAATAAATACAGGCCCTATGGTCGAATTAATTCATGCTGAATGCTGGCACAACACATAAACGCCAAGGCAGGCGGCAGTGAATAAAAAATTCATTCTTATCGTGATTTGTTTCGACTGTTATTTCCGCGAAAAATAAACATTAATGGCAACGGGAAATATTTCCCCATCGAAAAACATCCACTCTGGAGAAATGCCATGTCCACACGTAAAGCCGTTATTGGGTATTATTTTATTCCGACCAACCAAATCAATAATTACACCGAGACCGATACGTCTGTCGTGCCGTTCCCGGTTTCCAACATCACGCCGGCCAAAGCCAAGCAGCTGACGCACATTAACTTCTCGTTCCTGGATATCAACAGCAATCTGGAATGCGCCTGGGATCCGGCCACCAACGACGCCAAGGCGCGCGATGTGGTCAACCGTCTGACCGCGCTCAAAGCGCACAACCCCAGCCTGCGCATCATGTTCTCCATCGGCGGCTGGTACTACTCCAACGATCTGGGCGTGTCGCACGCCAACTACGTCAACGCGGTGAAAACCCCAGCGTCGCGCGCCAAGTTCGCCCAATCCTGCGTGCGCATCATGAAGGATTACGGCTTCGACGGCGTGGACATCGACTGGGAGTACCCGCAAGCCTCGGAAGTGGACGGTTTCATCGCCGCGCTGCAGGAGATCCGCACCCTGCTGAACCAGCAAACCATCGCCGACGGCCGCCAGGCGTTGCCGTACCAGTTGACCATCGCCGGCGCCGGCGGCGCCTTCTTCCTGTCGCGCTATTACAGCAAGCTGGCGCAGATCGTCGCGCCGCTCGATTACATCAACCTGATGACCTACGATCTGGCTGGCCCCTGGGAGAAGGTAACCAACCACCAGGCGGCACTGTTCGGCGATGCGGCCGGGCCGACCTTCTACAATGCGCTGCGCGAAGCCAACCTGGGCTGGAGCTGGGAAGAACTGACCCGCGCCTTCCCCAGCCCGTTCAGCCTGACGGTCGACGCCGCGGTGCAGCAACACCTGATGATGGAAGGCGTGCCGAGCGCCAAAATCGTGATGGGCGTGCCCTTCTACGGCCGCGCCTTCAAGGGCGTCAGCGGCGGCAACAGCGGGCAATACAGCAGCCACAGCACGCCGGGCGAAGATCCGTACCCGAACACCGATTACTGGCTGGTGGGCTGCGAAGAGTGCGTGCGCGACAAGGATCCGCGCATCGCCTCCTATCGCCAGCTGGAGCAGATGCTGCTGGGCAACTACGGCTATCAGCGGCTGTGGAACGACAAGACCAAAACGCCTTACCTGTATCATGCGCAGAAAGGGCTGTTCGTCACCTATGACGATGCCGAGAGCTTCAAATACAAAGCGAAATACATCAAGCAGCAGCAGTTGGGCGGCGTGATGTTCTGGCATCTGGGGCAAGACAACCGCAACGGCGATCTGCTGGCCTCGCTGGATCGCTATTTCAACGCCGCGGACTACGACGACAGCCAGCTGGATATGGGCACCGGGCTGCGCTACACCGGCGTCGGCCCCGGCAACCTGCCGATCATGACCGCGCCGGCTTATGTGCCGGGCACCACTTACGCGCAGGGCGCGCTGGTGTCCTACCAGGGTTACGTCTGGCAAACCAAATGGGGTTACATCACCTCGGCGCCCGGTTCTGACGGCGCCTGGCTGAAGGTGGGCCGCGTGGCGTAAGCCGTAAAAAAACCCCGTAGCCGAATGCTGCGGGGTTTTCATTGAGTTAACCGTTTGATTTTCGCGTCCCTTCGTCTCTATTCCTTCAGTTGTGGCACCAAGGATAACCGCCATCCCGCACCACTTCGCGGCCCATCAGGCTGTAGACATCGCTTTTGCGCGTCAGCCGCTCATGCCACCAGTTAAACCCGGCGCCCTTGCTGGCCGGGTGCCACGCCAGCCAAATCATTTCGTCGCCCTTTTGCATCTCCACCGGCACCGTCACCAGTTCGCCGCTGGCCAATTCCTTTTCGATCAAAGCAGGCGGCAGAAAAGCGTGGCCGATGCCGCGTTTGAGCAGCGCCAGGTTGCTTTCCACGTCGCATACCACCAACTGACGCTGCAAGGGCAGCGTGCCGTGATTACGCTTGGGCAGCTCATGGCTGCTGTCGGCGATCACCACCACGATGTCGTTCAACCGCTGTTTCTTGCACACCGGCTTTCTCTGCGCCGCGAACGGGTGCGAAGGCGACACGCACAGCACAAAGTTGAGCTTGCCGAGCATCAGGGTTTTAGCCTGCACGCTGTCGGGAATTTGGCCGATGGCGATGATCAGATCCGCCCGGTTGTTCTTCAGCGCATCCCAGGTGCCGTTCAACGCTTCTCGCTGCACCGAGATACTGGCGTTCGGGCAATGCTGAATATAGTCGCGGATATCCTGCGTCAGGGTTTCCAACGGGAAGAAGGTGTCTACCGCCAGGCGGATATTATTGTCCAGCTTGGGGATGTTGCGCACCCGGCTTTCCAGATCCTGCACCGCATTTAATATCCAGCTGCCTTCCTGCAGGAGAAATTCCCCTTCATCCGTCAGGGTAATCATGGGGCCATTGCGATGAAAAAGTTTCACGCAGAGTTTGCTTTCAATATTGGAAACCCGATAAGAGATCGCCGAAGGCGTTTTATGCAGCGCCTCCGCCGCCATAGAGAAAGAACCGGTGCTCTTGATGGTGCTGATTATTTTAATCGCGTCCAGGGATAATCTAGTCATACAAATTCCTCTTTAAAATAAAATAAGAAAAATGACACTAAATTCCCAAGGTGGTGGCGCACAAAAATCGATCAAATCGAACAAAGGTACTCATAGCAACAAGCAATATACTTCATAAATGAGAGCGCTATCTTAAATACTATTCATCACGACCTGATATAAAATTCATCATAGCGCCCTACTTTTACACAGCGACAGTTAAATAAATTCAGCCTAACGATCAAAGATCGTCATCATAATAATTTTCGTTAATAGCCGTTAAAACATTCCGCTCTATCGCACGACCAGAATGATAAAAATAAAACAAGCCGACAAGAAGGGTTATTTCTAATTGCGTTATTAATCTCTCATTTTGTCGGTGAAATACGCTCAACTTACAACATAATTTCAGTCAGGAGTGACTTATGAACAAAACTTCCCGTACCCTGCTCTCTCTGGGCCTGCTGAGCGCGGCCATGTTCGGCGTTTCGCAACAGGCGAATGCTCACGGTTATGTCGAGTCGCCGGCCAGCCGCGCCTACCAGTGCAAACTGCAGCTCAACACCCAGTGCGGCAGCGTGCAGTACGAACCGCAGAGCGTCGAGGGCCTGAAAGGCTTCCCGCAGGCCGGCCCGGTTGACGGCCATATCGCCAGCGCCAACAAGTCCACCTTCTTCGAACTGGATCAGCAAACGCCGACGCGCTGGAACAAGCTCAACCTGAAAACCGGCCCGAACTCCTTTACCTGGAAGCTGACCGCGCGTCACAGCACCACCAGCTGGCGCTATTTCATCACCAAGCCGAACTGGGACGCTTCTCAACCGCTGACCCGCGCTTCCTTTGACCTGACGCCGTTCTGCCAGTTCAACGACGGCGGCGCCATCCCTGCCGCGCAGGTCACCCACCAGTGCAACATACCGGCAGATCGCAGCGGTTCGCACGTGATCCTTGCCGTGTGGGACATAGCCGACACCGCCAACGCCTTCTATCAGGCGATTGACGTCAACCTCAGCCACTGATCCGTCAAAAGGGGGATGTCTCTGGAGGGTTCAGCCTGGCGCTGAACCCTTTTTTTGCGGGTGTCGCTATTGCGACATGTTGAGGATAGTGCGCACATTGAGCGCGCTGGTGGCGATAATGTCGATGGCGCCGGTGCGCAACGCGCCCAAAATCGCCAGCGCCTTGGTATTCTCGGAGGCAATGGCGATCACACACGGAATTTTGCGCAGCTCATCAATGCTCAGCCCAATCACACGGTCATTCATCACCGTATCGACATGCTGCCCCTGGGCATTGAAAAAGTCATAGCCGGCGATGTCGCCGATCACGCCCTGATTAAGGCTGGCGTCGATAATCTCGTGCGGCGTAAACCACCCCAATTTCACCATATAACTGTTTTCATTCATGTCGCCAATGCCGACTAACGCCACATCGGCCTTACGCGCGCGATCCAACGTTTCCTTGATCGTGCCGTTCTGCATGAAGGCGTCTTTCAGCGCGCGATTTTCGACGTAGGCCGGCGCATAGAGCGTCTCGCTGCTGCCGCCGAACTTCTTCGCCAGACGCCGGCTGATATGGTCGGCGTTGATCGCATCGCCCGGACGGTGGGTGCCGCCGATGCCGCAGATGAACTTGCAGTTGCGCTCCGTCACGCTGCCGACGTGATCGGCGATCGCCGCCACGTTGCGTCCCTGCCCGACCGCCAACACCATATCGTCTTTCAGCGACATCGCCAGGTAGTTGGACACCAGCGCCGCCACTTGCCGACGCTGTTCCTCTTCGTCCTGATGATCGAGCGCGATCAGCGCGCGGCTGATGGGAAAACGTTCCATCATCTGCTGTTCCAGCCGGGTGCTGAACACCGGGTGATAACGCACGTTGATCTCGACGATGCCTTCTTCCTTGGCGCGCTTGAGCAAACGACCGACTTTGATCCGTGAGATGCCGAACTTTTTGGCGATCTCTTCCTGCGTGATCTCATCCTGATAATAAGCAACGGCGATTTCGGTCAGCAGTTCGTTATCCTGGGACACAGTTTGTTTTTCCATCCGTTAGACGTTTCCCCACGGCAGGCCGGTTAATCATGGCGGAGGGACGATACACGCCCCTCCGACAATGCTGAATGCCCGCTAGTATAACGCGTTCAGGCGGCAACGGTATTCAGTCGTTGCTCCACCTCGTCCGCCAATCGGGTCAAGAGCAGGCAGCAAGATACCGCGCCGGCGTCCAGTACGCCGCGCGAACGCTCGCCCAGACGGCTGGCGCGGCCGATTTTCGCCACCAGCTCGCGCGTGGAATCGCGCCCGCGCGCCGCGGCGATCCTCATCTGTTCCAGCGCAGCGGCGAAGTCGTCACCGCGCCCCGCCGCCTGCTCAAACGCTGCTACCGCCGGTATCAGCGTATCCATCAGACACTTGTCCCCCACGCCCGCGCTGCTGATGTCCTGCAGTTCGCGCAAACCGCCGTGCAACATCGCCAAAAATGCCTGCTTATCCAGCACGCTGCGCTCGCGCACGCTCTCCGCCATGCCCATGAACAGGCTGCCGTACAGCGGCCCCATCGAACCGCCGATGCCCTCCATCAGCGCATCGGAAACCGCATCGAACGCCTGCGCCAACGTGAGCTCGCGGCCGCGAATGGCATCGCCGCACATCGCGAATCCCTTCGACATGTTAATGCCGTGGTCGCCGTCGCCGATGGCGCCGTCGATTTCGCTCAGGTATTCGCGGTTGCTGACAATGGTTTCTATCAGCCCCGTAACGATCTCACTGCCGTACCGGGTTGAAATTTGTTCCGTCATGATTCACTCCACCTGGGTTAAGCCTAAAGATTGCGCCGGCATGTCCAGCAGCGTTTTCAGTTCGTCATCCAGCGTCATCAGCGTCAGCGTCACGCCCATCATTTCCAGCGACGTGAAGTAATTGCCGACGTAGCGCCGATGCACCCGCACGCCTTTCGCCGTCAACCGACGCTCTATTTCGGCATAATAGATATACAGCTCCATCACCGGCGTGGCGCCAAGCCCGGAGATCAGCAACGCCACCTCATGCCCCTGTTCCAGCGGCATGTCGTTGAGCACGAAATCGAGCATGGTGCCGGCCATCGCCGACGCCGACTGGATCGGCGACACCTCAATGCCCGGTTCGCCGTGATGGCCAATGCCGATCTCCATCTTGCCGTCTTCGATATGAAAATTGGGTTTGCCGACCGCGGGAATGGTGCAGGAACTGAGGCCGACGCCGATCGAACGACACCGGTCGATGGCTTTTTGCGCCGCGCCGATCACGCCGTCCAGATCGTATCCCTTGGCCGCCGCCGCCGCGCCGACCTTCCACATCAGAATTTCTCCGGCCACGCCGCGCCGTTTATCGATCTCACTGGCCGGCGCCGAGGCGACGTCATCGTTGGCCACCACGGTTTTCACCCGTATGCCGGCCGCCGTGGCCTTCTTGATCGCCATCTTGACGTTCATGTTGTCGCCGGCGTAGTTGCCGTACAGGCAAGCGACGCCCGCACCGCTGTCCGCCGCCTTGAACGCGTCGAGAAAAGCCCCCGCCGTAGGCGATGAAAAAATCTCGCCAATTGCGACGGCATCCAGCATGTTTTTGCCGACATACCCCAGAAACGCCGGCTCATGGCCGGAACCGCCGCCGGTGACGATGCCCACTTTGCCGGCGATCGGCGCCGGCGGATATTTCAACACCCGCGCATTGTCGGTGGCGGCGTAATAGTCCGGGTGGGCCAGCCTATAGCCCTGAATGGCGTCTTCCACTACGTGATCGGGATCGTTAATGATTCTGTTCATCGCGGCCTCTCTGTCGCCTGAATAAGAAATTATTGAATGGTGTAACCGCCGTCGACCACCAGGTTGGCGCCGGTGATCATCGCCGCCGCGTCACCGGCCAAAAACAGGGCGCTGGCGGCGATATCTTGCGGCTCGGCGAAGCGCCGCAGCGGGATTTTCTGCTTCATCTGCTCAGCCACCTCGCCAGACCAGGCCTTACGGCCCAGCTCCGTCAAAACGACGGTGGGTGAAATGGCGTTGACCCGCACGTTGTGCGGCCCCCACTCCAGCGCCAGCACCTGAGTCAACCCGATCACGCCCGCTTTGCTGGCGCAATAGGCCAGGTGATTCGGCAATGCCACCACCCCGGCCTGCGAGGCGAGATTGATGATGCTGCCGCCGCGCTGACTAATGAAACGGCGCCCTACCGCCTGGCAGGTGAGAAACACGCCTTTCAGATTGACCGCCAGGGTTGCATCCCACGCCGCTTCCGGCAGTTCCTCAGCGGGATGCAGCGCGACGATGCCGGCGCTGTTGACCAGCACGTCCAGCTGCCCGAAATGCGCCTCACTCTGCGCCACCGCCCGCTCCACCGACGCGGCATCGGTGACGTCGGCCACGACGCCCACCGCCGCCTCGGCGTCCAGCTGTCGCGCCACTTCAGCAACCTGCGGCGCACGATCGAGCAGCGCCACGCGCGCGCCGTTTTGCAGATAGCGTTCGGCGATAGCGAGGCCGATCCCCGCAGCGCCGCCTGTAATCAGCGCCACCTTGCCCTGCAGCGAGAGCTCGCGCGGCGCCGTAGTTTGATGATTAATCATATATTTCCCCTTAAAACTGTGAACTTCACCCTCGGTCAGGATATTTTCGCCAAACTCGCGCCGCGTTCTTCCTGCGCCATCGCGCTTTCCTTCGGCAGCGTGACAAATTTCATCAGCACGCCGCTGAACAGGTACAAACCGGTAAAGATCCAGATCACGCCAACGGTGCCGAGACTGCCGATAAACAGCCCCACCACCGCCGGGCCGACAAAGGTGCTCAGGCCGGCGCCCAGATTGAGAATCGACATCGCCGCGCCCTTATTGTCCGGCGCCAGCGACGGCATGATGGCCGACAGCGGCACGAACGCCGCCAGGCAGGCGCCGAACAAACCGGCGGCGCAAACGGTCAGCAGGTAGTTGGCGCCGAAGAATTGCGGTACGTAGTAGAACATCAGCGTGGTCAAGGCGCAGCCGACGCAGCCGAACCACATCACCACATTGCGCCAGCCGAGACCGTCGCTGATCACGCCGAAAATCAGGTTGAAAATGATGTTGACCGTCCACAGCGCGGCGTACATCTGCAGCCAATGCGTGCGGGTGAATCCCATATCCATCATGTACATGGGCATGAATACGACGAAGCCGTATGCCGCGGAGGTATTAATGGTGCGCACGATGCCGCCCAGGCCAATCTTCGGGTTTTCAAACGCGATGGTGATGCCTTTCAAGACGTAACCCAGCGACGCCTTTTCACGGTTGCCGCTCTGTGCCGCGCCGTCGTCGCGATTGAGCATCAGCGCAATCACCGCGCCCAGCACGACGAAAATCAGCGCGCTCCACAGCGTGTGGATCTCGCCGAGATAAGGCAGCATGATGCTGGAATACAGCACGCCCAGCACGCTGAGCCCGCCGCTGTAGACGAACCAGAAAATCCCCACCGCCGACCCCAGCCTTTCCGGCGGCGCCTCATACGCCACCCACACCAGAAAACCGTAGGCGAACAACGGATAACCCAAGCCGCGCAGCGCATAGGTCGGCACCATGATCGCCAGGTTGTTGCTCGGCAGGCCGAACGTCAAAAAGCACACCGAACCGAACAGAAACAGCAGCAGGCCGGCCAACATCACCCGCCGGGCGGTAAAGATTTCCGCCAGCACGCCGGAAAACCAGGCGGCGATCGCGGCCGCAAAACCATAAACGCTGAACAGCAGCGCCGATTCCTGAATGCTCAGCCCCTTGCCGATCAAATAAGGCGACAGCCATCCTTGTTCCAGCCCTTCGCCCATCATGAACACCAACACGCCGGCATAGCCCAGCAGCAGTTTCGGTGACAGACCAATGCGATGAATCAGTCCATGCAACATAGAACACCCCAGCACATGTGATTATGGAGGCGCAGGCTCGCCCGCACCCGAAGAACGATGCAGGTTTCAGAGGTTTGGATTAAGCACCACTTTGATTGAACCGATGCCGCGCTTCATCAGCTCGAAGCCCTCGGCGAACTGTTCCAGCGGCAGCGTATGCGTCACCACGCCTTCGGTCGGCAGATCGCCATTGGCGATGCCTTCGATCACCAGCGGGTAGCAGTAAGGGCCGAGGTGCGAACCGAGCACGTCCAGCTCCTTGCGGTCGCTGATGATGCTCCAGTCGACGGTCACAGGATCCTTGAACACGGAAAATTCCACGAAGGTGCCGAGCTTGCGGATCAGCGTCAGGCCCTGTTCCACGGACTTTTGGGCGCCGGTCGCCTCGATGTAGATGTCGCAGCCGTAGCCGTCGGTCATCGCTTTAACCGCCGCGGGCACGTCGTCACGGGTCGGGTTCAGCGTCACATCCGCGCCGAAGCGCTTCGCCAGCGCCAGACGCTCGTCGGACAGATCCAGCACCACCAGCTTCGAGGGCCCGGACTTTTTGATCGCCCCGATCATGCCCAGCCCCAGGGTGCCGGCGCCGGCCAGCACCACGACATCGCCCAGTTTGATATTGGCGCGTTGCACCGCATGGAAGGAGCAAGCATAGGGTTCGATCAGAATGGCTTTTTCGATCGGCAGATCGGCCGGTACGTGATAGTTAATCGCCTCTTTGGTGAACTTCATGTACTCGGCCATGCCGCCATTGACGTTTTTCTGGAAACCGTACAGGTCATGCTTTTCGCACATCCAATACTGGCCGCGGTTGCAGAAGCGGCATTGCCAACAGGGAACGATCTGTTCTGATATCACCCGATCGCCGAGATTGAAGCCCTCGACGCCTTCGCCGTATCCCACCACGTGGCCGATAAACTCATGACCGGGGATCATCGGCGCCTTGATGTATGCCGGTTGTTTTTCATCGCCCCAGAAGCTGGGCGCCCCTTCGAACGCTTTAACATCGCCGGCGCAGATGCCGCAGGCCTCGATCTTCACCAGGATCTCTTTCGGGCCGATCTTCGGTACCGGCACCTGTTCCAGGCGGTAATCTTTCGGGGCGTACGCCACAACCGCCTTCATGATCTCGGGGATACCGTCCGCCATTTTCGCCTCTGTCATGCAGGTCTGACACATAGCACTCTCCTCTGGTAGGGTGACTCTTTATGATCAATAATACAAACAAAGAACAAATGAACACTAACGTCACGCGTTCAATTTGCCCACAGAGAACTTGCCAAACTGTGATATCGCTCAAAAACCCGTCTGCATGAGGATAAATAACGATTAAAACCTCTTTTTTAGTGACGGTCGTCACCTTTTAAAGGGAGGAACAGAAAAATCAGGCAAAAAACAAAAGAACATCAATTGAACATTTGATTAAACAGGGATACGGTAATGAACGTGGCGCCACCGAGGATCGCCGCCCTTTTCGTTACCAATCAGGAGACCGCTATGCTGCCTATCGCCATCGGCGCCGACGATGCCGCCATTGAACTGAAGGATCTGATCGTCGCCCACCTGCAACGACGGGACATGCCCGTCATTGACTACACGACGGATCGCACCGCAGAAACGGGGATCTATCCCGATATCGCCTATCGCGTCGCGCAGGCGATACGGGAGGAAAAACATCGGCGGGGGATCCTGCTGTGCGGCACCGGCATCGGTATGAGCATCGTGGCCAATAAAGTGCCCGGCATTCGCGCGGCGCAATGTCACGATACCTACTCCGCCCAACGGGCGCGCAAAAGCAATGATGCGCAGATCATCACGCTGGGCGCGCGGGTCATCGGCGCCGAACTGGCGAAAACCATCGTCGATGCCTGGCTGGAATCGGAGTTTGAAGGGGGAGGTTCGGCGCCGAAAGTCGAGCGGATCGGCTATTACGAAAACGCGGTCGGTCGGCGTTAAACCGCCTGCAGTCTCGATGGCGGTCGCGCGCAAGCCGCGCTCCGCCTGGGTTTATTCGTCATTCATTGTTATTATCCATCGCAACAATCAGAAAAAGCGCATTTTCATTCTCGATCCGATGATGCAGTGTGTTCCCCCTATGATGAAAAAGGTTCTCATTTCCCTACGTTGAGCTTGGTCAAGGAGCTTATCAATGAATCAATTAGACGCACTCAAGCAGCTGACCACGGTGGTCGCCGACAGCGGCGATATCGAATCCATCCGCCAGTTCGAACCCCAGGACGCCACCACCAACCCTTCGCTGATCCTGAAAGCCGCCGCGCTGCCGCAGTACAAAGCGCTGATCACCGAAGCGCTGGAGTATGCCCGCCGCCAGGGCGGCAGCAAGGAAACCCAGCTGATCAACGCCAGCGATAAACTGGCAGTCAACATCGGCGTCGAGATCCTCAAAAGCGTGCCGGGCCGCATCTCCACCGAAGTGGACGCCCGCCTGTCGTTCGACCGCGGCATGTGCGTCGCCAAAGCGCGCAAACTGATCGGCATGTATCAGGAACAGGGCATCGACAAATCGCGCATCCTGATCAAGCTGGCTTCCACCTGGGAAGGCATCAAAGCCGCCGAAGAGCTGGAAAAAGAAGGCATCAACACCAACCTGACGCTGCTGTTCTCCTTCGCTCAGGCCCGCGCCTGCGCCGAAGCCGGCGTGTATCTGATCTCGCCGTTCGTCGGCCGCATCTATGACTGGTACCAGGCTAAACAGCCTGCCGCCGACTACGACGCCGATCAGGATCCGGGCGTGAAATCGGTGCGCACCATCTATGAATACTACAAGCGTCATCGTTACCAGACGGTGATCATGGGCGCCAGCTTCCGCAAAGTTGAGCAGATCCTGGCGCTGGCCGGCTGCGATCGCCTGACCATCGCGCCGAACCTGCTGGAGCAGCTGAAAAACAGCGAGCAGCCGGTCGAACGCAAGCTGACCCCTTCGACCGAGGGCTTCCACCAACCTGCCCCGCTGGCCGAAGCGGAGTTCCGCTGGCTGCACAATCAGGACGCCATGGCGGTGGAAAAACTCGCCGAAGGCATCCGCCTGTTCGCCGTCGACCAGCAGAAGCTGGAAGACATGTTGGCCGCTCAACTGTAATCGCACTGGAGTTTCGTTATGTCTTCTCGTAAAGAGCTTGCCAACGCCATCCGCGCACTCAGCATGGACGCCGTACAAAAAGCAAATTCCGGCCACCCGGGGGCCCCTATGGGCATGGCGGACATCGCCGAAGTCCTGTGGCGCGACTACCTCAACCACAACCCGACTAACCCGCACTGGGCTGACCGCGACCGTTTCGTGCTCTCCAACGGCCACGGCTCCATGTTGATTTACAGCCTCCTGCACCTCACCGGCTACGACCTGCCGATGCGCGAGCTGGAAAACTTCCGTCAGCTCCATTCCAAAACCCCGGGCCACCCGGAGTACGGTTACACCCCGGGCGTTGAGACCACCACCGGCCCGCTGGGCCAGGGTATCGCCAACGCCGTCGGCTTCGCCATCGCCGAACGCACCCTGGCGGCGCAGTTCAACCGCCCTGGTCACGACATCGTCGACCACCACACCTACGCCTTCATGGGCGACGGCTGCATGATGGAAGGCATCTCGCACGAAGTCTGCTCCCTGGCCGGCACCCTCAAGCTCGGCAAGCTGACCGCCTTCTACGATGACAACGGCATCTCCATCGACGGTCACGTCGACGGCTGGTTCACCGACGACACCGCCCTGCGTTTCGAAGCCTACGGCTGGCACGTGGTGCGCAACGTCGACGGCCACAACCCGGACGCCATCAAGGCCGCGATTGAAGCAGCCCGCAAGGTGACCGACAAGCCATCGCTGTTGATGTGCAAGACCGTTATCGGCTTCGGTTCGCCGAACAAGGCCGGCACCCATGACGTGCACGGCGCTGCGCTGGGCGCCGCCGAAGTGGCCGCCACCCGCGAGCGGCTTGGCTGGAAATACGCCGCCTTTGAAATCCCGCAGGACATCTACGCCCAGTGGGACGCCAAAGAAGCCGGTCAGGCTAAAGAAGCGGCCTGGAACGACAAGTTCGCCGCCTACGCCAAAGCTTTCCCGGAGCAGGCTGCCGAGTTCAAGCGCCGCATGAACGGCGAGCTGCCGGCTGACTGGAAAGCCGACGCCAAAGCGTTCGTGGAAAAACTGCAGGCCAACCCGGCCAACATCGCCAGCCGCAAGGCGTCGCAGAACGCGCTGGAAGCGTTCGGCAAGGTGCTGCCGGAGTTCCTGGGCGGCTCCGCCGACCTGGCGCCGAGCAACCTGACCATGTGGTCCGGTTCGAAAGCGCTGAACGTTGACCCGGCGGGCAACTACATTCATTACGGCGTGCGCGAGTTCGGCATGACCGCCATCACCAACGGCATCGCGCTGCACGGCGGCTTCCTGCCGTACTCGGCGACCTTCCTGATGTTCGTGGAATACGCCCGCAACGCGGTGCGCATGGCGGCGCTGATGAAGCTGCGCAACGTGTTCGTCTACACCCACGACTCCATCGGTCTGGGCGAAGACGGCCCGACCCACCAGCCGGTGGAGCAGCTGGCGAGCCTGCGTGTGACCCCGAACATGAGCACCTGGCGTCCGTGTGACCAGGTGGAATCGGCGGTGGCGTGGCAGTACGGCATCGAGCGCAACGACGGCCCGACCACGCTGGTGTTCTCGCGCCAGAACCTGACCCAGCAGCCGCGCACCGCAGAGCAGCTGGCGAACGTGTACCGCGGCGGCTACGTGCTGAAAGACTGTGCGGGCACGCCGGACGTCATCCTGATTGCCACCGGCTCCGAAGTGGGCATCACGGTGGAGGCGGCGGACAAACTGACCGCGGCGGGCCGCAAGGTGCGCGTGGTGTCGATGCCGTCGACCGACGCGTTCGACAAGCAGGATGCGGCGTACCGCGAGTCGGTGCTGCCGGCAGCGGTAACGGCGCGCGTGGCGGTGGAAGCGGGTATCGCGGACTACTGGTACAAGTACGTGGGCCTGAACGGCGCTATCGTGGGCATGACCACCTTCGGTGAGTCGGCGCCGGCGGAGCAGCTGTTCGCCGAGTTCGGCTTCACCGTGGACAACGTGGTGGCCAAGGCGCAGGCGCTGCTGAAGTAAGCCGCCGGGTGCAAGCCGATAAAAAAGCCGGTCATCATGACCGGCTTTTTTTATTCCATCACCCGATGAATCTGCAAATACTGCAGCAACATGATGGTTTTGCCGTCTTTAATCCGGCCATCGGCGATCATCGCCACCGCGTCGCGAAACGGCAGTTCGATCACCTCAATATCTTCATCTTCAATGCCGCCGCCGGCCGCGCGCCGCTCATTGTCATGGTATTCGGCGATAAAGAAGTGCACGATTTCGGTCACGCCGCCCGGCGACATGTACGCTTCGAAGATTTTCTTCACCTCGCTGACCTGAAAACCGGTCTCCTCCACCGCTTCGCGGCGCGCGCACTGCTCCGGAGAGTCGGCGTCCAGCAAGCCGGCGCAGGCCTCGAGCAGCATGCCGCTCTCGTTGCCGTTGACATAGGTCGGCATGCGGAACTGGTTGGTCAGCACCACCGTGCCTTTGGCGCGGTTATACAGCAAAATGGTGGCGCCGTTGCCGCGATCGTAGACCTCGCGCACCTGTTGCACCGAACCGCCGTTTTTGCGTTTCAGATCGAACGTGTACTTGTGCAGCACATACCAGTTGTCCGACAGCAGCTCTTTCTTCACATTCTCAATTTTCGACGACATAACCCTTTTCCCTTGCGTGACAACGTGAAGATCATACCGCGATTAGGTCGCGCCGCGGCAGACGATTTGCAACAAAAATCACACCGCGCCCCGCCGGACAAGCCGGGACTTAACATTGCTTAAAATAATGAAAAATAAGTCGCGCTCAGGCGCATGAGATTGCATAAAACCCAGTGCGATTCGCCCCCCAAAGACAAATCGTCAGAGGAAACCGGCCCGCCGCTGAAAATCGACGGGTGTTTCGCTATTCATTTGATTACACAACCACAATTGTTCCCGTTTTGTTGACAACTTGATACAAATCGCGGTGCATTTTAGTTGCAAAAGTTATAGTTTTGCTTTCGAATGAAACTGGCGACGCGCCCTACCTGAGAGAAGGATCCTTGATTGCTTGTTAAACGTTCCGTGACCGGCAGCCTGGCCAAAGCGCTGTTCGGCATCGTGATACTGTCGGTGCTCGCCACCGGGTTGGCGTTGACCACCGTCGCCGGCAGCCAGAGCGATGCAGAAGCGATCAATATCGCCGGTTCGCTGCGCATGCAAAGCTACCGGTTGGCCTTCGATCTCGACCAACAGAGCCCAGAACTGGAGCTGCACCTGCAGCAATACCGGCAGTCATTGCAGGCGCCGGCGCTGCAAAAACTGGCGCGCTTCTACGTACCGGCCGAGGTGCGCAACCATTACCTGGCGCTGCAACAGGCGTGGCAAACGATGGAGCGGCAGATCCGCAACGGGCAGGCGATCGCCTATCGGGCGGAGGTCGCCGGCCATGTCAATCGCGTTGACCATTTCGTGTCCGCCCTGCAGCGCTATTCCGAACTGAAACTGACCCTGGTGGCCGCCGTCAGCGTGCTGGGTTACGCCGCCATCATCGGTCTGGTGCTGTTTTGCATTCGTTTTATGCGCCGCCAGGTGGTCACCCCGCTGCAACATCTGGTCGACGCCAGCCAGCGCGTGCAACAAGGGGATTTTCACCACCCACAGTTGGACGTGACGTTGCCGAACGAGCTCGGCGTGCTGTCGCAAACCTTCAGCGCCATGTCGGACGAACTGGCCCGGCTCTATCAGTCGCTGGAGCTGAAGGTACAGGAAAAAACCCAACGTCTGCAGCAGGCCAATGAAACGCTTGAGGTGCTGTATCGCTGCTCGCAGGCGCTGAGCGTGCGCCAGCTCGATCAGCAGGCGTTCGAAAATGTGCTGCGCATCGTGCGCCAAAGCGAACGGCTGCGCTGCATCCAGCTGAACGTAGCGGACGGCCAGGGCCAGTGGCGGCTGAGCGAAGGGGAAGCGGCGCCGACGCAGGCCTGGAACGCGCTGCCGATCACCCAGGGCGACAAGCCGCTGGGCGAGTTGCGCTGGCAGCCCGAGGCGCACCCGCCGCATCCTCACCTGATGCAGAGCCTGGCCAATATGTTGGGCCGCGGCGTTTACTTCAACCGGGCACAAAAGCAGCACCAATATCTGCTGTTGATGGAAGAGCGTGCGACCATCGCCCGCGAGCTGCACGATTCGCTGGCGCAGACGCTGTCGTTCCTGCGCATCCAGCTGACACTGCTGCGGCGCAGCGCCGCCGATCCGGCGGCGCAGACCATTATCGACGATTTCGATCGCACGCTGGCCGATGCCTATCGCCAGTTGAGAGAGCTGCTGGCCACCTTCCGCCTCAACATTCAGGAGGCGGATCTGAACGCCGCGCTGGAGCAGCTGTTGCAGCCATTAAAAGCGCTAACCCCCGCGCGGATTCAGTTACACTGTCGGCTGTCTTCGCAGGCGCTCAACGCCCAGCAGCAGGTGCACGCGTTGCAGATCGTGCGCGAGGCGGTGCTCAATGCCGTCAAGCACGCTGGGGCAGACGAGATTACGGTGTGTTGCGAGGTCAACGCCGCAGGCGACAACGTTTTCAGCATTACCGACGACGGTTGCGGCATCGCCAGTCTGGAGGAACCGGAAGGGCATTATGGTTTGACCATCATGAGCGAACGCGCGGCGCGATTGGGAGGAACGCTGCACATTCAGCGCAGAAGCGGCGGCGGCACGGCGGTTTGCCTGACATTCTCGCCCTGACCTTGCGGCTGTTCATTCTGCGTTACGGTTGCCGCCGGGCGGAAGGCCGTCCGGGGAGGTTTACGGCGCTGATTGCCGCTATTTTTGAAGAGACAGTCCCACTGTGAAGCACGCCGCAGGGCGCGTTTGAGTGGCTTTACTTGCTACAGGGAGCATATTTCATGGTGATGAAGCAATACCGAGTCATGATCGTTGACGATCATCCGTTGATGCGGCGCGGCATCAAACAACTGCTGGGACTGGATGCGCGATTTAGCGTGGTGGCGGAGGCCGGCAACGGCAGCGAGGCGGTTGCGCTGGCGCTGCAGCACGCCCCGGACGTGATCTTGTTGGATCTGAACATGAAGGGCATGTCCGGGCTGGACACGCTGCGGGCCCTGCGCGACGAAGGCGTGGACGCGCGCATCATCGTGCTGACGGTCTCCGACGCGCGCAGCGATCTGTATGCGCTGATCGACGCCGGCGCCGACGGCTACCTGCTGAAAGACAGCGAGCCGGAACTGCTGCTGGAGCACATCGGCGCCGCCGCCGAGGGGCAGAACGTGATCAGCGACGCCATGGCCGACTATTTGCTGGCGCGCAGTGAGCAGCGCGATCCCTTTGCCGCCTTGACCGAACGTGAGCTGGATGTCTTGCAAGAGGTGGCGCGCGGCCTGTCCAACAAACAGGTAGCGGCGCAGCTGCATATCTCTGAAGAAACCGTGAAGGTGCACATCCGCAACATACTGCGCAAATTGGACGTGCGTTCTCGCGTGGCGGCGACGGTGATGTACCTGGAGCATAAAAGCCAATGAACGTCAGCCCCGGCAACTGCGCCGGGGCAGCTTACTCGATGGCGCTGAGCAGCGCCTGATGGTGCTGGTGCACCCAGCTCTTGTTGAACGGCCCCCAGCTTTCCAGCTGATAGAAACCGTCGTTGTTGCGCACGCCCTGCTGCACGAACTGCAGCTCGACGCCCATGCCGGGCAGCGCCTTCAGCACATCCTGCAACGTGCGGCGCGGCCAACCGGTCAACGCCATCAACCGCGGCACATTGGGCCGCTCACTGTGACTGATCAGCCAGCACAAATAAAGCCGACGGGCAAATACCGGGTTAATTCCCATGCCAAGCTCCTGCTGTAAGGTGAGTCCTGTTTATTTCCGGTTCCCTGCGCGCGAAAAAGGCACGCAAGGCCTTCGACAGTCATAAAAATGTCTTAATCGCGTCTCGTTGTCGGCAAACAAGCGCCAACGCCGTTTTACGCTACCGTTATTTACACTATCTCCTTTTTTTCTCCACGCTTTCCTCGGCTTTCCCGAGTACAGTGCAATAGCGCCGGGATCCCTCCCTGCCGCTGAAATGCATAATTCTGATGCGTTTTAAAGATAGAACAAGTCATAACGAGGTTCGCGCTGCATGGCCAATTTTTTTATTGATCGCCCGATTTTCGCCTGGGTGCTGGCAATAATTCTTTGCCTGACCGGAGCGTTGGCGATTTTTTCTTTACCGGTAGAACAATACCCGAATTTGGCGCCGCCGAACGTGCGCATCAGCGCAACTTATCCAGGCGCTTCGGCGCAAACGCTGGAAAACACCGTCACGCAGATCATTGAACAGAATATGACCGGCCTCGACAACATGATGTATATGTCGTCGCAGAGCACCAATACCGGCCAGGCGACCGTCACGCTGACGTTCGAAGCCGGCACCGACCCCAACGAAGCGATGCAGCAGGTGCAAAACCAGCTGCAGGCGGCGATCAAACGTCTGCCGCAGGCGGTGCAGAATCAGGGGGTCACGGTCTCGAAATCCGGCGATACCACGCTGATGATGGTGGCGTTCGTCTCCACCGACAACAGCATGGACAAGCAGGACATCGCCGATTACATCGTCTCCAACCTGCAGGATCCGCTCAGCCGCATCAACGGCGTCGGCAGCATGGACGTCTACGGCTCGCAGTACGCCATGCGCATCTGGCTCGATCCCAACAAGCTCAACAGCTATCAGCTCACGACCCAGGACGTGGTCAAAGCCATTCAGTCGCAGAACGCCCAGGTGGCGGTCGGCCAGTTGGGCGGCACGCCGTCGGTCGATAAACAGGCGCTGAACGCCACCATCAACGCCCAGTCGCAGCTCCAGACACCGGAGCAGTTCCGCCAGATCACCCTGCGGGTCAATCAGGACGGTTCGCTGGTGACGCTGGGCAACGTCGCCACCGTTGAGTTGGGCGGCGAGAACTACAACTACCTCAGCCGCTACAACGGCATGCAGGCCGCCGGCATGAACATCAAGCTGGCTTCCGGCGCCAACGAACTGCAGACCGACCAGTTGGTGAAGGACAAAATCGCCGAGCTGTCGCAATACTTCCCGCACGGGCTGGAAGCCAAAGTGGCCTATGAAACCACCCCGTTCGTCAAAGCCTCGATCAAGGACGTGGTGAAAACGCTGCTGGAGGCCATCCTGCTGGTGTTCCTGGTCATGTACCTGTTCCTGCAGAACTTCCGCGCTACCCTGATCCCCACCATCGCCGTGCCGGTGGTGCTGATGGGCACTTTCGCCATCCTCTCCGCCTGCGGCTTCAGCATCAACACCCTCACCATGTTCGCCATGGTGCTGGCGATCGGCCTGCTGGTGGACGACGCTATCGTGGTAGTGGAGAACGTCGAGCGCGTGATGAGCGAGGAAGGCTTGCCGCCGCGAGAGGCCACGCGCAAATCCATGGGGCAGATCCAGAGCGCGCTGGTCGGCATCGCTCTTGTGCTGTCGGCGGTGTTCGTGCCGATGGCGTTCTTCGGCGGCACCACCGGGGCCATCTATCGCCAGTTCTCCATCACCATCGTCTCCGCCATGGTGCTGTCGGTGCTGGTGGCGATGATCCTGACCCCGGCCCTGTGCGCGACGCTGCTTAAACCGATCGCCAAGGGGCATCATCACGGCAAGCGCGGCTTCTTCGGCTGGTTCAACCGCATGTTCAACCGCAATGCCGATCGCTATGAGCGCGGCGTGGGGCGCATCCTGCACGCCAGCGGCCGCTATATGGTGATTTATCTGCTGCTGCTCGGCGGCATGGCGCTGCTGTTCATCAAGCTGCCGACCTCGTTCCTGCCGCAGGAAGACCGCGGCATCTTCACCGTACAGGTGCAGCTGCCGGCGGGATCGACCCTGCAGCAAACGTCCAAAGTGGTGGAGAAGGTCGAGCAGTACTTCCTCACCGAAGAGAAACAGGACGTGTTGTCGGTGTTCGCCATCATCGGCTCCGGGCCGGGGGGCAACGGCCAAAACGTGGCGCGCCTGTTTGTCCGGCTGAAAGACTGGGACCTGCGCGCCTCGGGCGCCAACAGCTCATTCGACATCATCGATCGCGCGACTCAGGCATTCAGCAAGATTAACGAAGCCCGGGTGATCGCCAGCAGTCCGCCGGCGATCACCGGCCTCGGCAACTCCTCCGGCTTCGATATGGAGTTGGAAGACCACGCTGGCCTCGGCCACGCCAAGCTGATGGCGGCGCGCGATCAATTGCTGCAGCTCGCCGGGCAAAATCCGCTGCTGTCGCGCGTGCGCCACAACGGCCTGGACGACAGCCCGCAGTTGCAAATCGATATCGATCAACGCAAGGCTCAGGCGCTGGGCGTGTCGATCGACGACATCAACAGCACGCTCTCTACCGCCTGGGGCTCGACCTACGTCAATGACTTCGTCGATCGCGGCCGGGTGAAAAAAGTCTACGTGCAGGCTGCGGCGCCGTTCCGCATGCTGCCGGATGACATCAACAAATGGTATGTGCGCAACAGCACGGGCGGCATGGTGCCGTTCTCGGCCTTCGCCAGCTCGCACTGGGAGTATGGTTCGCCACGGCTGGAACGCTATAACGGCAGCTCGGCGCTGGAGATCGTCGGCGAAGCGGCCAACGGCGTCAGCACCGGCACCGCCATGGCGGAAATGGAGAAACTGGTCAGCCAGCTGCCGGCCGGCTTCGGTCTGGAATGGACGGCGATGTCCTATCAGGAACGGCTGTCCGGCTCGCAGGCGCCGGCGCTGTACGCCATCTCGCTGCTGGTGGTGTTCCTGTGTCTGGCGGCGTTGTACGAAAGCTGGTCAATTCCGTTCTCGGTGATGCTGGTGGTGCCGCTGGGGGTGATCGGCGCGGTCGCCGCCACCTGGCTGCGCGGCCTGGAGAACGACGTTTATTTCCAGGTCGGCCTGCTGACCATCATTGGGCTGTCGGCGAAAAACGCCATTCTGATCGTCGAGTTCGCCAATGAGCTGAACCAGAAGGGGCAGGATCTGATGTCGGCGACGCTCGACGCGTCGCGCATGCGCCTGCGGCCGATCCTGATGACCTCGCTGGCGTTCATCTTCGGCGTGCTGCCGATGGCCACCAGCAGCGGCGCCGGTTCCGGCAGCCAGCATGCGGTCGGCACAGGGGTGATGGGCGGCATGATCTCCGCCACCCTGCTGGCGATCTTCTTCGTGCCGCTGTTCTTCGTGCTGGTTCGCCGCCGCTTCCCCGGTAAAGCGCATCCTGCCGCCACACCGCCCGCCGAAGAGTGATCGGCGGCGCATAAAAAAGCAGCGTCGGATGACCGATGCTGCTTTTTCGAACGAATATCTCGTTCCCACGGTGTTTCAGTAATTTTCCAATGACTCAACCTTGCCATCGGCTTCATCGCTGTGTCAGTTGCCCAACATCTCATCAATGAAGTCTTTCCAGTTTCCTAATTCACGATCAACCATAATACTTTACAACCTCAATCATTTGACGAAGCGGATTCTACGCCTATTTTTTGACCATGTGAAGGGAAACGGGAACGATGCCGGGCCCGGAAACCGGGGTTAGCGCACATTTTCGTATTTATCTGATCAATGTTCAGTGCGGCTATTCCCTTGTGATATCAATTTCTCCACGATAGCGTGTAAAAGGTATAACAATACGCCAATGGAGCGCCGATCATGTCCACCTCTTTGTCTGTCTCACAGTTGAAAGCGCAAGGTCATTATCAGGAAGCCACTGCGCTGGCGTTGCGGCAACTGGCGGCAGAGCCGGAAGCGGCGATGCTGCATTTTCAGCTGGCCTGCCTGTACGACGTTCAGGGTTTGGAGCGACAGGCGATTCCCTGCTACCTCGCGGCGTTGGATCGCGATTTGCCGCCCGCCCAGCGCCGTGAAGCCTGGCTGGGCCTCGGCAGCACTTACCGCGCCCTCGGGAAATACCCGGCTTCGCTGCGCGCTTTCGACGATGGCCTGGCTGAGTTCCCGCAGGCCAACGAGCTGATGCTGTTTCGTGCCATGACGCTGTACAACCTGGGTGAAGGTAAACGGGCCGTGGCCGATCTGTTGTTGTTGCTGGCGGAAACCTCGTCAGACCCCGACATCCGCGGCTATCAGCGCGCCATTCGGCACTATGCCGCCGATCTCAATCATATTGATTAGAGGAAAACGATGGAAATCATCACCGATATGAACCGCCGCGCCATCGACTGGCGGCGGCTGTGTGAATTGCTGCAGGCCGCCGGGCTGGGCGAACGCGATCCGCATACGCTGCAACGCGTTTATCAACACAGCCAGTTTTGCTATTGGGGGTTTATCGGCGATGAGCTGATCGCCACCGCGCATGCCATCAGCGATTTGACTTCGGTCGCTTACCTGGCCGACGTGGCGATCGATCCGCGCTTTCAGGGGCAGGGATTGGGGCGCCGGTTGATGGACCGGGTAATGCAAGATCTGGCGCCGCTCGGCAAGGTTTTCATCTATTCGGTGCCGGAAAAACTGGCTTTCTATGAAAAGTACGGTTTTCACGATTTGACCACCGGCATGGTGTTCGCAGAGGGGGATGCTCTGCGGCGTTTGCAACTGGGGGGCTACGTGCGTTAATCGCGCATTACAACGTTCGGCTGATAAAAATAGGGCGGCAGATGCCCCGCAGAATTGCTGCCGCTATCAGGATCTTTCACCACGGCCGACGATTGTCGTAGCCGATATATTCATCGTTAACGCGATCCAATCCGTCCACAAGACAAGACGCTATTTCCGACGTGATCTTATCGGAAATTTCGATCCGGCATTCTTTCATGCCGTTCCCCCGTATAAATCCTCCCCACTTGCACAACGCACGCAGCTTAAAACATCGCATTTTTTTGATTAAGATTTATCTTTGCCATTAATTTGGCGCGCGCCATGAGATTGTCCCAGCACACTCTTTGAACTGCGCTAAAAATAAGCAACACCCCTCGCTAAAAAGCAAGAAATATCTTAATTATTAATTCATTAACATTCCCTCCCTCACAAAAAAGATCGATATTAACGATCGAATATTTTATTTTGATAGCCATTTTCTATGTTAATTCCTTTTAATAACCGGAGTATTAATAGAGGATTTCTATTCTATTCCTCTTTCTTCACTGGGCAGCTCGATTAAAAACCAAATTTACTCTTTATAAATCATGCTAGTATATGGGGCTTTCCTGATTGTCCACCGCAGGATAGCGTTCTTTCCCTGAGGCGCCCAATAAGTTCAATGTGAAATTATTTAGATTGTTTCTTTTTTTATGTTTTAAGATATCAATCCTCACCGGGAAATAGAAATTAAGGGATTATAATAAAATGAAAATTGATATTTTCAGCGAGTGTGCCTATACCGCTATCGGCATCCGGCAGCTCATCAATCAAACCTGGGCGGAGAAACGCGCGCCGGCCGGTTTTAGCCGCAAAAGAGTCTGCTTTATCGATGTCACCATCGCCAATTTTGAAGCGCGCTACCGCGATGAATATGCCAACCCCAATACCTACAAAATAGTCATTATCACCGACTGCCTGCATGACATGGTGATTGTCGACAGCAAGACCATTATATTATCAAACCTTATATCATTGAGCCGCTTCAGCCACCTGATCGGCGACTTATATAAGCGCTACAGCCACTATACCGAGCCGCCGCAACTCTCTCAGCGCGAATCGCATTTTCTCTCGGAATGGTCGACGGGAAAATCGCTGGCCGACATCAGCAATGCCATGAATATCAGAAATAAAACCGCCAATCATTACAAGTCGCGAATAATGAAAAAACTCGGCGCCAGCCGGATAAAACCGCTCTTGCATATTACCCGCGTACGGTGTTTGACCGATCGTTTAAACATAAGGATCAATAAAGAGTAGCTCTCTCTCCGCCAGCTCTGCATTGGCGGCAGAACGCGTTCGCCGGCGCCTTTTCACCAGCACGGTCGGCGAAGGCAGCCGTTCAACCACGTTGCCGACCTCTTATCCCTGGCGCGCAATCGCACCTCGCACGCATCGTTGTCTGGATCTCGCCGCCGCTTTACTGGCATTATCTCTGCTATCGCCGGGCGGCTAGCGGGCCAAAGATCGCCCACGCCGCTCAGTATCGACTCGACGAGACAGGTAGCTTTACGCCATGGCAAACAAACCGCAACAGACAACGCTGACGATGTACGGCATCAAAAACTGCGACACCATCAAAAAAGCCCGCCGCTGGCTGGAAGATCAGGGCGTGGCCTATCATTTTCACGACTATCGCGCCGACGGCCTGGACGAACAACGGCTGCGCGGTTTCGTCGCGCAACTGGGGTGGGAGCCGCTGCTCAATACCCGCGGCACCACCTGGCGCAAGCTGGATGAAGCGCAGCGCAACGCCTGCGATAACGCCGACGCCGCCATCGCGCTGATGCTGGCGCAGCCGGCGATCATCAAACGCCCGTTGCTGGACGCCGGCAACGGGCGCACCCTGCTCGGTTTCAACGCCGACACTTACCAGCAATTTATCGCCGAGGTCGCCGTATGACTTGCCCGGTTATCGAACTGGCTCAGCAACTGATCAAACGCCCTTCCCTCAGCCCAAATGATGAAGGCTGCCAGCAGCTGATGATCGATCGCCTGCAGGCGATCGGTTTCACCGTCGAAGCAATGGACTTCGAAGATACCCAAAACTTCTGGGCCTGGCGCGGCGAAGGGCAAACCCTGGCGTTTGCCGGGCACACCGACGTAGTGCCGACCGGCGATGAAAAGCGCTGGGACAACCCGCCGTTTGAACCGGCGATCCGCGACGGCATGCTGTACGGCCGCGGCGCGGCGGATATGAAAGGGTCATTGGCCGCGATGGTGGTGGCGGCAGAACGCTTTGTCGCCGCCAACCCGAATCACCGGGGCCGCCTTGCTTTTCTGATCACTTCGGATGAAGAGGCCAGCGCCACTCACGGCACGGTTAAAGTGGTTGAAGCGCTGATGGCGCGCAACGAACGGCTGGATTACTGCCTGGTCGGCGAGCCGTCCAGCACCGAGCGCGTCGGCGACGTGGTGAAAAATGGCCGTCGCGGCTCGATCACCGCCAACCTGCATATCCACGGCGTACAAGGGCACGTCGCCTATCCGCATCTGGCGGACAATCCGGTGCACCGCGCCATGCCGGCGCTCAATGAACTGGTGGCGATCGAATGGGATCGCGGCAACGAGTTCTTCCCGCCGACCAGCATGCAGATCGCCAACGTGCAGGCCGGCACCGGCAGCAATAACGTGATCCCAGGCGATTTCTACGTGCAGTTCAACTTCCGTTTCAGCACCGAACTGACCGACGCGATGATCAAGCAGCGCGTGGAAGAGCTGCTGGAACGCCATCATCTGAATTACAGCATCGAGTGGCGTCTGTCCGGCCAGCCGTTCCTCACCTCGCGTGGCGCGCTGGTGGATGCGGTGGTCAACGCCGTCGAGCACTATTCTGAATTGACGCCGCAGCTGTTGACCACCGGCGGCACCTCCGACGGCCGCTTCATCGCGCAGATGGGTGCACAGGTGGTGGAGCTGGGGCCGGTCAACGCCACCATCCACAAGGTCAACGAATGCGTCAACGCCGCGGATCTGCAGCTGCTGAGCCGCATGTATCAACGCATCATGGAGCAATTGATCGCATGATCAACGCAGAAATGCTCACCGGCCGCTCGACCGAGCACCTGGCGCCGCTGAGCGGCAACCATCGGCTGCAGCCGGAAGCCGTCAACGCGTTTCTGGCGATGCAGCAGGCGGCGCGTGCGGCGGGATTCGATCTCCAGCCCGCCAGCACCTTCCGCGATTTTGACCGGCAGTTGGCCATCTGGAATGGCAAATTCTGCGGCCAGCGGCCAGTATTAGATAAGGACAGTCAACCGATCGACGTCGCGCCGCTGTCCGCCGCCGAGCGCTGTGAGGCGATCCTGCGCTGGTCGGCTCTGCCGGGCGCCAGCCGCCACCACTGGGGCAGCGATCTGGACGTGTACGATCCGTCGCTGTTGCCGGAAGGGCAAAAGCTGCAGCTGGAACCGTGGGAATATGAGGAAGGCGGCTACTTTGCGCCCCTTAACCAGTGGCTGACGGCGCATATGGCCGAATTCGGTTTCTACCGCCCCTTCACCGAAGACTGCGGCGGCGTAGCGGTGGAGCCGTGGCATCTGAGCTACCGGCCGCTGGCGCAAGAGGCCGAACACTTGCTGACGCCGGCGCTGTTGCTGGCGGCCTGGCAAGACAAGGAGGTCGCCGGTGCCGAATGGCTCGAACGCCATCTGCCATCGATTTTTTCGCGTTTTATACGCAGTAAAGGAAAGGAGTAGCTATGCAATGGTTAGCTGATTACTGGTGGATTATCCTGCTGGTTCTGGTGGGGATGGTCGTCAGCGGCATCAAGGAACTGCGCCGCGTTGACGTCAAAAGCTATCTGGCCAACAAGCCGGAGATACCGCCGCACCGCGACAACAACGCCCAGTGGGATGACGAAGACGACTGGCCGAAGAAGAAGTGATATCAGGGCGCTCATCGGCGCCCTGAATTTTTAGCGGAAGGCGATCAGCTCGCCGCGCTTGCCGGACAAGGCTTCGTCCCAGTAGCGCTGCGGCACATAGTAATGCAACCTTTCCAGCGCGGCGTTCATCATGCCCTGGTTGATCGCATGCCCAACGTCCTGTTCCACGTCCAGCGTGAAATCGGCGCCGTTGGTCCGCAACGCCTCCGCCGCCGCGTGAGCGTGCTGCACCGCGATCACCGCGTCCTCTTCGCCGTGGATCAAATGTACCACGCTGTCGCCGAACGCCTGCTCAGGCAACTGGGCGAAACGCCCGCTGAACGCGACCACTCGCCCGGCGAGGAGGGTTTCTGCCTTCAACGCCTCCAGCGCCATGATCGCTCCCTGCGAGAACCCCACCAGGGCAGTGCCGGCATAGCCAACGCCGCTCAGCTGCTGCCAATGGCGCACCACGGCCACAAACTGCGGCATTACGTCTGCGATGCGGGCCACGCGGTTCTCTTCGGTCACGTCCTGCACCGAAAACCACTGGCGGCCGGCGCCGTTGCCAAACGCTGCGGGGCCACCGATGCTTACCACCTGCGCCTGGGGAAACTCTTTGGCGAAGTAACTGCCGATCTCCCCCATCGCCACCGGGTTGTCGCCGACACCATGAAACAGCAAGATCAGCTGCGCCGCCGGGGTCGCCGGGCTTTGGACAACGAAATGCTCATGTTTCATCGATGACTCCTTAATAGTAACCAAACCTGACGCAGCGACTGTCGTCGCCGCACCGCTGACAGCCACTATACGCCGCTGAGAAATCGGGAAAATCGGGTTTTATTGAGCAAGTTCTTCAATTTATTGCAATGACTGCGCCCAGTCGCGCCAGTAGCGGCAGTGCTGCGCATTCAGCTGTTCCAGCGCCTGCGCCGTTTCGTGCCGCCAGTGGCGCAGCAAGGCTTTCTGGCCGCTGACGCCCGCCCGCTCTGCGCACTCCGCGGGAGAGTGCCGCCGCTGCAGATGGCCGCGCAGTGCGGGCAGCGGCAGACTGCTGGCCAACAGTAACCGCTGCAACGCCCCCAGGCTGGCCTCCAGCGGCCGATGGGCAAAAGCGAACCCGGCCAGCTCGCGCCAGTCCTCTTCGCCGAGCGACGTATCGCCGTCGTCGCCCGGGATCGCCAGCGTAAGCTCGATACGCTGCCGCAGCCAGGGCCAGTCGCGTGCCAGATGCTTGTGTGCCGCGTGCCGCAGCGCCTCTCCTTGCTCGCTCAGGGGCAAGATCGCCATCGCGGTATAGCAGCCGCTGCTGGCCTCCGGCTTGCTGCCAATGCGCACCAGCTCAAAACCGCAGGATTGCCAAAAGCGCCACAGCGGCTCGGTATAGCCGAAGCTGACCGACAGGAAGTCCAGCCCCTGCGCCTGGCGGCGTTGCCGCTCGATCAATTGGCGCGCGATACCCCGCCGCCGCAATGCCGGCAGCGTCGCAATGCGGGTAATGCGCCGTGAACGCAGCGTCGGCGCCCACCATTGGCCGCCATGCGCCGCCAACGACTGCGCCACCAGATTGCCGCGCGGCCGACGGCGGCCGGCCCACACGTCGTGCGCCAACTCGGCGCTCAATCCGCCCTCTTCCACCAGCCACACGGCGCCGACCACCTCCAAACCGGCCTGCGCCAGCCCAAAATGCATGCCGGGCGCATCCATCAACCTGCGCAAATCCAGCGGTGAGGTGCGGTAATGCGCGCTGCTCAGCAGGGCGTAGAAACGCGCCAGCCGCTGCGGATCGGCGCATAGCTCGCCTTGTTCCGCCTGGCTGTAATCGATCGCCTGGCCATCCGCCGGCCAGGCGGGCAGCTCGTTGAACAACAGCGCATTGTCCGTTATCCGTTCCAGCGCATCCCCCTGCGCCCAACGCATCGGCTGATGCAGGCTCAGCGCCTGATAGGCCGGCAGCCCGGCGCAAAACTTCAGCAGAAAACCGCGGCCAGTGCCTTCATAGCCCTGCACCGTGGTGGTCAGCAACACGCGCGGGAAATAGCCGATCAACTGCTGCAACAGCGGCGCGGGGATCGCCGCCGCCTCATCCACCAGCAGCCACCCCACGGCGCTGACGTCGCCTTCCCGGCACTGCGCCAACAAGGCATCGGGCGCCCAAAACTGCGCGCGCCCCTGCGCCCATTCTCCGGCCACCGCCGTGGCGGCGCGGCTCGGCCCGGTGATCCAGCAGGTCAGCGGCGACTGCGCCACCAGCATGCCCGCCAGCGTCGATTTGCCGCGGCCGCGGGCGGCGGTCAGCACCCACACGCCGGACTCGGCCTGCAGCAGCGCCGTCAAGATCGCCTGTTGTTCCTCGGTCGGCCGGCCATCCGGCGGCTGCCACCCTTCACGCACCGGCAGCGCGGCCAGCGTCAGGGGCTCATCCTGCCGCCAGATCGTCACTTCGCTGTCGTCGGTCAGATGCTGCTGCAGATGGCGGATGAAATGCGAGGTGGTGATCGGCTGCGGGCAATCGCTCCAGCGCAGGCTGTCGCCGTCCGGCAACTGAGCCCATTGCCGCCAAGGCGGCGTCAACAACAGCAGCCAGCTGCCGGCGCGCAGGGCGCCGCTCAACGCCGCCAGCGCCTCTACGTCCAGCGAATGACCGGCATCGAACACTGCGTGCAGCCGCTCCTGCCCCAGCAATTGACGCACCGCGCCGCTCGCCAACGCCGCCTGGCCGGGCGGCGGATTCTCCCCGACCCAAGGCCAGTCGCCGGGCAACGTCGCCGCCAGCCGCTGCGCCTGTTCGCGGCACCACTCGGGTTCGCCGCTGAGCACCAGCAGGCGCCGGATGCCCTGCCGCCGCATGAGTTGTTGCGCTGCCTGTAGCATAAGGCTGTATCTCAATTCGAAAAAAATGCCGGAGTCAGGCTCCGGCACGTGAGGTGTTAACGGGATGCGAAGGTGTTGCAGGTATTGGGATCGCCGCTGTCGAAGCCCTGTTTAAACCAGGTGTAGCGCTGCTGCGAAGTGCCGTGGGTAAAGCTGTCCGGCACGACGCGGCCCTGGCTCTGTTGCTGCAACCGATCGTCGCCAATCGCCTGTGCGGCATTCAGCGCCGCCTGCAGGTCGCCCTCTTCCAGCATCTGCTGCTTCTCGGCGTATTTGCCCCATACGCCGGCAAAGCAGTCCGCCTGCAGCTCCATTTTCACCGACAGGCGGTTCACTTCCGCCTGGCTGGCGCCCTGCTGCATCTGGCGGACCTTCGGCTCGATGCCCAGCAGGTTCTGCACATGGTGGCCGACTTCGTGCGCCACCACATAGGCCTGAGCGAAATCACCGCCGGCGCCCAGCTTGGTCTTCATGTCCTGATAGAAAGACAGATCGATATACACCGTTCTGTCGCCCGGGCAGTAGAACGGCCCCATCGCCGCCTGACCGGTGCCGCAGCTGGTGCGCGTCACGCCGCGATACATCACCAGCTTCGGCGGTTGGTAGGTTTTGCCCATGCGCTGGAAAATCTCTTTCCAGTTATCTTCGGTCGAGGCCAGCACCACCGAGGTAAATTTGGCCAGCTCATCGTCTTTCGGACTGATGCTGGCGCTCTGTTGTTGACCCTGAGGAGCGACATTACCGCCGTTCAACAGCGGCGACAGATCGATGCCGTAATAGCCGGCCACCAGCACCACCACCAGAATGACGATGCCGCCCTTGCCGCGCACCGGCACGCGGAAACCGCCGCCACCGCCGCCCAAACCTGAAGACTGCCCGCGACGATCCTCAACATTGTCACTTTCCCGACGCCCTTGCCAACGCATAAATACACTCCAGATATTTCCCCTGCTCGTTGAAGATGCCGCGCGTTGGTAAGCGCAAAGGCAGCTTCAAGCCTGAGTGGGATAGGTTTTAGTCATCTCGCATCCATCATTATAAATGGTCTGCCGCGGAGGAAATGTAGAAATTTTCTGGAAAAATGCAGAACAGCGGGACGATCCGGCCGGATCGCCCCGAATGGCGGTGCCAACGCTTAGTCGAGCTTCACGCCGATGCGGCGCGCCACTTCTTCGTAGGCTTCGATCAGCCCGCCCAGGCTTTGACGGAAGCGGTCTTTGTCCATCTTGTCCAGGGTGTTTTTGTCCCACAGACGGCTGCCGTCCGGCGAGAATTCATCGCCCAGCACCACTTCGCCGTTGAACAGGCCGAATTCCAGCTTGAAATCGACCAGGATCAGGCCGGCGTCGTCGAACAGCTTGGTCAATACTTCGTTGGCGCGATAGCTCAGCTCACGCATGCGCGCCAGATGCTCTTTGCTCACCCAGCCGAAGGTTTCGCAGTAGGATTCGTTGACCATCGGATCGTGCATGGCGTCATTTTTCAGGAACAGATCGAACAGCGGCGGGTTCAGCACCAGACCTTCTTCGATGCCCAGACGCTTCACCAGCGAACCGGCGGCGCGGTTGCGGATCACGCATTCCACCGGCACCATGTCCAGCTTCTTCACCAGCACTTCGTTGTCGGACAGCAGACGCTCCATCTGGGTCGGGATGCCGGCTTCTTCCAGTTTGCTCATGATGAAATGGTTGAACTTGTTGTTCACCATGCCTTTGCGATCGAACTGCTCAATGCGCTGACCATCCAGTGCTGACGTATCGTTGCGGAACTCCAACACCAACAGATCGGGATTCTCGGTGGTGTAAACGGTTTTTGCCTTTCCGCGATACAGCTCAGCTAGCTTTTGCATCTTACTTACTCCAGTGATGTATCCCCGTTGTCTCCCGAGCGCGGCCCGGAATTAGGGGGTATAGAATTGACCTAATGAATTCTTTGGCGTGCCGGGCACTATTGTGCCAAACCTGCGACGCAAACGATACCGTATAGACAAAACAAAAAGGGGCCGAAGCCCCTTTTTGGTTATTTAACGCTGGTTTTACTGAAGGCAGACTGGAATGCCGCCACCAGTGCGTCGTTTTTCGACTGGGTGAGCGGTTTGCCTTTCGGATCGATGAATTGCAGGCTGGTGCGGTTGTTGAGATCGCCGACCTGCAGCTTGTAATCCCCTTCCGCCAGCTCAGGATCCTTGACGCCCAACGCATCCCAATCGCTGCTGCTCAGGGACTTGTAGGTCACGGCGACGGTGCCCTGCGGACGGCTGCGGTCACCCACTTTCATCCCCAGTTTTTCGAGCGCCGGCGGCAGGCGATCCCACACCACGGTGTACGGGCCGCGCACGACCAACATCGGCAGGCCGGTATCATCGGCGCCGCTCTGCACGTCCAGCGCGCCGAAGCGGCTGGCGGTCTGGCTGCTCGCCAGGTTGTCCTGCTTGTCCAGACCTTCGATCAGGGTGTTGATCATCATGCCGTTGTAACGCTGGATCTCAGATTGATCGGTGACCTGTTCGGTCTTGCCCTGCTGCTGCAGGCCAACGCTTTTCACCACCAGCGCCTGCTGGTAGCCTTGTTGCTGCACGCTGATCTGATAACGGCCTTCGTACTGGTTGTCTTCGTCCAGACGGTTCCACTTCACCCAGTCGGTGGTCAGGGTCTGACCGGCGTCCTGGCGGGAAGCGATCGCGATGTTCTTCGCCTGCAGCAGGCTGACGACGCGCGACCACAGGTTTTGGTTCTGCGGGCTGTTTTCCAGCAGCAGCGTGCCGCTGTCGCCGGCGTATTGCGCGCGAGAACCGCTCAGCAGCGCCAACGGCTGCACCGGCGGACGAATGTCCAGTTGCTTGCCGACGTTGCCTTGCAGCGTCGTGGCGGGCACGTCATAGTTGCCGCTCTGCACCGGCAGGATCATGCCTGACGGCGCGTTCAGCGCCTTGAGCGGAGCCGCGTCGAGGTAAGCCTCGTCGCCGCTGACCTGGCGCTTGTAGCGCTGATCGCTGCTGCAGGCCGCCAGCATCATCACCAAAGAGATGCCCACTACTTTTGCTACCGTCGACTTTTGCAATGAATAAGCCATCAAATTTCCCTTAGAGTTACAGCAAACCGACGCTTTTCAGCGCGCGCTCCACCACCGGGCGGGCGGTTTCGCTCAACGGCGTCATCGGCAGACGCAGCGTATCGGTTGCCATCAATCCCAACGCCTTACAGGCCCACTTCACCGGAATTGGGTTTGCTTCTACAAATAGATCCTGATGCAACGGCATCAAGCGCTGATTTAAGCGGCGCGCTTCGGCGAATTTGCCCTGCGCCGCCAGCGCACAAAGTTCCGCCATCTCGCGTGCAGCCACGTTGGCCGTCACGGAAATCACCCCTTTGCCGCCCAGTTGCATGAAGTCCAACCCGCTGGCGTCGTCGCCGCTCAGCAAAATGAAGTCTTCATCGTCAACCAGCACTTGGATCTGACTAACGCGACTTAAGTTCCCCGTCGCTTCTTTTACAGCAACAATATTCTTGATTTTCGCCAGCCGAGCGATGGTCGGCGGCAGCATGTCGCAGCCGGTGCGCGAAGGCACGTTATACAGGATCTGCGGCAGCTCGGTGCTCTCGGCGATCGCCTTGAAGTGCTGATACAGCCCTTCCTGCGTCGGCTTATTGTAGTACGGCGTCACCGTCAAACAACCTACCACGCCAGTGTTGGCGAAGCGGGTGGTGAGCGCGATGGCTTCGGCGGTAGCGTTGGCGCCGGTGCCGGCGATCACCGGAATGCGGCCGTCGGCCAGCTCCAGCGTCTGCAGCACCACGTCAACGTGCTCGTCATGGGCAAGCGTTGCGGACTCGCCGGTGGTCCCTACGGAAACGATCGCCGCGGTGCCACTGGCTACATGATAATCGATCAATTTTTTCAGGCTCGCGCGATCGACAGCACCTTTGTCGTCCATCGGCGTAACCAGTGCAACAATACTTCCCGTAAACATTGGCCGTCCCCTCCACAAACAAGTCACTCATGGTACTTTTGCTGCCTATCCAAAAGCAAGCGCACAACCGCGTTGTAAGCGCTTGGCAGGCGGTTTTTTTTATGTTTACCATGGTAACCCCATTAAGCACGACAGGAAGCGCCATTTTGCCTCAGTCAGACGAACACTATCTCGTGATTACCGCGCTCGGCGCCGACCGCCCCGGAATCGTCAATACCATCACCCGCCACGTCAGCAGTTGCGGATGCAATATCGAAGATAGCCGTCTGGCCATGCTGGGAGAGGAGTTCACGTTCATCATGCTGCTGTCCGGCAGCTGGAACGCCATCACCCTGATCGAATCCACCCTGCCGCAAAAAGGCGCGGAGCTGGAGCTGCTGATCGTGATGAAGCGCACAAACTCGCATGAAAGGCCGCCGATGCCGGCCACCGTGTGGGTTCAGGTCGAGGTGAAGGACTCGCCGCACATCATCGAACGTTTTACCGATCTGTTCGACTCCAGCCAGATGAATATCGCCGAGCTGGTCTCACGCACGCAGCCGGCGGACGGCGACCTGCCGCCGCAGCTGTATATTCAAATCACCGCCCACAGTTCCGGCGATCGGGACGCCTCAAATATTGAGCAAGCCTTCCATCGCCTATGTACAGAATTGAACGCGCAAGGCAGTATTAGCGTGGTGAACTATCCACAGCATGATGAGAAAGATGGAGAGTAGTGATGAGCCCATTGAAAGCCGGTGACACAGCGCCGAAATTTAGTTTGCCTGACCAGGACGGTGAGGAAATTAATTTGGCCGACTTCCAGGGACAGCGAGTATTGGTTTATTTCTATCCGAAGGCGATGACGCCGGGCTGCACCGTGCAAGCCTGCGGCCTGCGGGACAACATGGACGAATTGAAAAAGGCCGGCGTCGAAGTGCTGGGCATCAGCACCGACAAACCGGAAAAACTGTCGCGCTTCGCCGAAAAAGAGCTGCTCAACTTCACGCTGTTGTCTGATGAAGACCATCAGGTATCGCAACAGTTTGGCGTGTGGGGCGAGAAAACCTTCATGGGCAAGACCTATGACGGCATTCATCGCATCAGCTTCCTGATCGACGCCAAAGGCAAGATTGAAAAAGTGTTTGATGATTTCAAAACCACCAATCACCACGACATCGTTCTGAACTACCTGCAGCAGTAATTCTCACGAAGCGCAGCGGCCAGCTGCGCTTCGTCTCCCTCCGTCAGCCGGCCTTGTCTTCCACCTCGACCCGCAGTTCATCCGGCCAGGCGTGAATCACCGCCTTCACCAGCGTCGCCAGCGGTATGGCGAAAAACACGCCCCAGAAGCCCCACATTCCGCCGAACACGATCACCGACAGGATAATCACCAGCGGATGCAGGTTGACCGCCTCGGAGAACAGGATCGGCACCAGCAGGTTGCCGTCCAGCCCCTGCACCACCAGATAGGCGACGATCAGCGTCCAGAAATCGGCGCCGACGCCCCACTGGAACAGCGCTACCACCACCACCGGTATGGTGACCAGCACCGCGCCGATATAGGGGATCAGCACCGAAAAACCCACCAGCACCGCCAGCAGCAGCGAGTAGCGCATGTCCAGCACGGCGAACACCAGGTAGGTCGCCACGCCGACAATCACCATCTCCAGCACCTTGCCGCGAATATAGTTGGTGATCTGCTGATTCATCTCGTTCCAGACCTGCCCCGCCAGACCGCGATTGCGCGGCAACACGCGGCGCACCGCGTTCAGCAGCTGCTCTTTGTCTTTCAACAGGAAGAACATCATCATCGGCACCAGGATCAGGTAGATAGCCAGCGTCAACAGGCCGACCAGCGACGCCAGCGAGAATTTCACCACCGACTCACCCATGCCGGACAGCCGGCTGCGCAGATTTTCCGCCATCATGTCGATGATGCCGGCATCCACCAGCGCCGGATAACGCTTCGGCAGCGTCGCGGCAAAGTTATAGAACTGGTTGAGCATGCCCGGCAGATCGCTCATCAGATTGATGCCCTGCTGCCAGGCGGTCGGCGCGACGACGAACACCAGCAGCATGGCGATGCCCGCGAACACCAGCAGCATGATGCTCGCCGCCCAGGTGCGCGAACAGCCGATGCGCTGCAGGCGCGCGGTCGGCCACTCCAGCAGATACGCCAGCACGATGGCGACCAGCAACGGGGTCAGAATGCCGTGCAGAAAATAGAGAATGAGGAAGCCGGCGACCAGGATCACCAGCAACGCGATAGCCTGTGGATCGGTGAAACGGCGGCGGTACCACTGTAATAGCATCTCCAGCATCAGAGCGGGCTCCTCGAGATTTGACGGGCGGGCATGGCGATTCCTGTGATGGGCCTGATTAAAGCATAGATAGAACGGCGCACGTGGGGGGGTGCAAAGCACTCAGAGTACTCAAAGTTCGCCATACATCAACAGCGATTTGGCTGAATTTATCGCGCCGGTGGGCGATCGGCGCAAAAATCCGCAGACGCCGCGTCAGAGTCGGTGAACGGCCCCGGGCGGGGCCGCAGAAGATTACAGCGAGGCACTGATGGAGAGCGGCGAACCGACCGCCAATGCGAACAACAACACACAGCCGATGGCGATCGCCGCCGCCAGATCATTTTTCATTGTCCTGTCCCTTGATGATGCGTAAACCGATTATCGCCACGAACTCTGTCGGTTCTTTACGTTGAAGGCCTCTGCCGATGCACACCATTAAAAACCCCCGCCTAAGCGGGGGGAGAAAACGTTCTGGTGCATCAAGTATTACAAGGAGGTCATGAGGGATTGCTAACCCTAAATGACTATTTCAAGCTAGGATTATTCCCAGAGCATGGCAAGCGATCGCGTCGAGGTTCTCCGCACTTTGAGAAAAACCTCATAAAAAAATCCCGCACGGCAGCGGGATGAAGGGATGATAACGTCATAAATTTTTTATGCGGACAATGAGGCGGCATTGTCGTCATTTGGCGACAATACCGCGCTGGCACGGTGGTCACAAGGGAAATTTGACCACCGTGAGGAAATCAGAATTTCGCCAATGCACGCGATCGCGCGCCAGTCAGCATCAACGAAAAAATGGGATTTTCGTCAGACAGCCGTCGAGCAAAAACCGGTAGCATGGCCGATATCATCCCAAATGCCGTAAGGGGGAAAGATGAACAGCAAACCGTGTGAATTTGATGAAGCCATCTGCCTGGCCATTGGGCGCGGCGTCTGCGAAGTCGTGAAGATAGGAGACGAAATCAGCGTTTTCTCCCTGCTGGAAGCCATCGAGAGCTTTATCGAACGGCAGGCGCTTAGCGAGAGCGAAGTCGCGGCGGCGGACGACGCGCTGGATCTGATCACCGGTTTGGTCCGCCGCCAGTGCTGAGGCCGGTTACGAGGTGCAGCCGATGAGCCGTTGCTCTATCGCAACGCCGGGCATCATTTGTCGTAAACCGGCAATCAATTCGTCGCCCGCCGCATGCAGCGCCGCCAACGGCATTGCCGGCAGGCTCTCCAGGATGAACCACATCCGTTCGGCCTCGGCGCTCAGCCGGGTTCTGACGCCCTGACGCCAGTTCCAGCGGCGGCAGGTCACGCCGCGATCGTCGCGCCAGACCACCTCCCCCGCCTCCGGCGATTCATGGATCACCGCACCCTCCTTGACGGTATCGAACAGCTCACTGCCTTCCGCGACGATCAGCCGCGGCTCGCCGACATAAGCCGCGATATTCTCGCCCCCCACCGGCACCGCATAACGAATGCTGACGGCGTTGTAGAGATCGACCACCGGATCGATGCTGGGCATCGTGCCGTCGCGCAGCGCGCGCTTGCGCAAGGCATCGGCGGAACAGGGCGTACGCTTGGGTTTGGCGCCAAACCGCATGAAGACATCGCGCCAGGCCGAGAGATGCGCCTCAGCCCAGGGCGCGTCCTCCTCGCCGAGGGCGCGACAGGCCTGCGCCAACGCCAGCGCCCCCACGTCCGGGTTGGTTATGGGAGCCGCGGCCACGGTAATGCTTAACGCCCGGAATCCGGGCGCCAGCGCAGCGACGGCCGGATCGATTGACGGATCGACTAAAATCATTGAATAATCCTATACTGACCATTTTATTCCATAATATTGACCGATGAGCGAAAAAGTCAACAGACCGACCGAGTTCGGCGCCGACGTGCAAACCGTCAGCGAAGCGGTGTCACACCGCATCAAACAGCAGCGAAAAAGCCAAAAGCTGTCGCTGGACGAACTGTCGCGCCGGGCGGGCGTCAGCAAGGGCATGCTGGTGGAGATCGAGAAAGGCAGCGCCAATCCCAGCATCGCCATCCTGTGCAAACTCGCGGCAGCGCTGGGCCTGTCGGTGGCGGACATCGTCAACGTGACCCGCGCACCCGCCGCCTACCTGATTGAAAGCCAAGACATTCCCACGCTGTGGCACGGCGATCGCAGCGGCTCGGCCCGCTTGCTGGCAGGCACCCGCGGCCCGAATATGATAGAACTGTGGCGCTGGGAAATGGCGCCGGGGGAAGCCTATGCATCGGGCGGCCATCCAGCGGGCACCTTCGAGCTGCTGCACGTTGAACAAGGCGTCTTGAGCCTTGCCGTCGAACAAACCGAGCTCAGGATTACGCCAGGCTGTTCGGCGGTCGCCAGAACGGACGGCCCGCACCGTTACGCCAACGAGGGCGAAGACACGCTGATTTTCACCATGACGGTCGCCGAACTGCACGCCTGAACGGCGGCCCAGACCTTAACGCTTGCACAGGAGAAGAGCCCTCATGACAATCCCTGCCCCACTGGAGTGGCGGCGTGCTGACTATCTCGTCAGCACCGAGCCCAGCCTGCTGGATATTGACGCCATTCATGCATTTCTGACCCGTTCGTCATGGGCGGAGGGCATTGATAAAGAGACCGTTCGCCAGTCCCTCTCCCACAGCCTGTGCTTCGGCTTGTATCACGGCACCAGACAAATCGGTTTCGCCCGGCTGGTCACCGATTACGCCACCTTCGGCTATCTGTGCGACGTTTACGTGCTGGAGGCGCATCAAAAAGGCGGGTTGGGCCTGTGGCTGGCGGAATGCTGCCAGGCCCATCCGCTGATGGCGACGCTGCGGCGAATCATGCTGGTCACCAGCACCGCCCCCTGGCTCTATGAAAAAGTGGGCTATACCGCCATCAACTGTCCCGATTTTGTCTGGCAGATCGCCCGACCGGACATCTACCGACGTTAATTTTTCAGCAAGGCCGCCCCAGTTCACACTCTTCCCCCGCGACATTGGCAATCGCGGCGGTTAGGGCCCATGCTGGCGACAAATTTTACCGTTTGCCCCTTTCAAGGAGAATCTATGCCCGTTTCAGCCCGTAACCAGTTAGCCGGTACCGTGTCCGCCGTCGCCAAAGGCGCCGTCAATGACGAAGTGGAGATCACCCTGCAGGGCGGTGAAAAACTGGTGGCCATCGTCACGGTACAAAGCCAACAGTCGCTGGGATTAACCATCGGTAAAGAGGCCGTCGCGCTGATTAAAGCGCCGTGGGTGATCCTGGCGACGGAGGATTGCGGTTTGCGTTTTTCCGCCCGCAACCAGTTTGCCGGGGAAGTGATTGCGGTTGAGCACGGCGCGGTCAACAGCACCGTGCACCTCAAAGCGGATGCCGGTTTTGTGCTGACGTCGGTGATCACCAATGAAAGCCTGCAGGAGATGGCGCTGAAGAACGGTTCGCGCGCCATCGCCCTGATCAAAGCCTCATCGGTGCTGCTCGCCGTCAAAGCCTGATACCGCGCAGACGGGCCTTCCAAGGCGCTATTTCAGCGCCTGTTCGGCCAGCAGCCCGAGGGCGATGACGATCATCGCCGCGCCGGAGATGCGCCCCACCACCTTCGCAGCCTGCGGGCGCGTGCGCAGCACCGACTGCGAACCGAATCCCACCAGCAGATACACCAGGCCGCAGCTGATCAAATGCACCACGCCCAACGCCAGCATCTGCATCGGCACCGACCATTCGGCCCGGGCGTCGGTAAACTGCGGCAGCAGCGCCAGAAACAGCAGAAACACCTTGGGGTTCAGGCCGCTGACGCACACGCCCTTGCCGGCCCAGCGCAGCCAGGAATCGGAACGCTGATCCTCACCGGCGCCCGGCACCGGCGGATGCAGCAGCATATTGAAACCGATCCACAGCAGGTAAGCCGCCCCCAGCAAGGTGAGCGCCGTCAGCGCCAGCGGATTGCCGACCAGCAACGCGCCGACGCCCGCCACCACGATGGCAATCATCAGCAGGTGGCCGAACAACAAACCGGCGACGGCGGGCACCACCACCCGGCCGCGAATGCCCGCCGAGATCACATAAGCCCAATCCATACCCGGCGTGATCACCAACAGAATCGACACCGCCCAAAAAGCGGCGAACAGAGCGAGCGTCATGCCGGCGCCCTCTCAAACGCACAGCGCCGCACCGAACAGAGAACCATCGCGTTTTCCTCGTAGAATAAGCACGGCCGCCGCCTGGCGGCGGCCGTCAAAACCGTTCAACAGATGGCAAGAATATCCTCAAGGCGTTAAAATGTGCTTTCAATTACTTGCCTGAAACCGGCATAAGCGGGGAAATTTTTCCAAATGGACAAGATTGATCGCAAAATTCTTGCTGAACTGCAGGCCGACGGGCGTTTGTCGGTGACCGAGCTGGCCGAGCGGATCGGATTGAGCGTATCCCCCTGCCACCGCCGGGTGCGCGCATTAGAAGAATCCGGGGTGATCAGGGGCTACCGCGCCCAGCTCGATCCCGGCAGCCTGGGCTATAACTTTTCCGCCCTGGTGTTCGTCACCATGCGCGAAGGCGATCGCCGCGCCGTCGAAACCTTCGAAAACGCCATGGTGGACATTCCGCAGGTGGTGCAGGCACAGCGTTTGTTTGGCGATCCCGACTATCTGCTGCACGTTATCGCCCGCGATCTGCCCGCCTTCCAGCAGCTTTACGACGAGAAGCTCTCCGCCCTGCCGGGCGTGCAGCGCCTAAGCTCCACGCTGGTGATGAAAACCGTGGTGCCGGAACGCTCTTTCCTGCCGCTGGGCCAATGACGACGGGAGCGTTGCCGCTCCCGTTTTTATCTTTTTAAGGCACAATCACGAAATCCGGATTGGCGACGGCGAACAACGCCTCGCGGTCCGCCGCCGGTGGGTAAATCCACTGCGTGTTAATCTCCTGTTTAATCTTTTTGCCTTCCTGACGGGTAAAGCGCACCTGGCGCTGCCAGCCTTCGGTATACAGCGCGCCCCAGGGGCCCAGATCCAGACAGGTCACATACTTCGGCTGGCTATACGGGTGCGTCGGCAACCCCACCAACTCCGCCGCCGCATTGTGACCGGCGACGCGGCCGAGGCTCATCGCATGCTGGCAGGTCATCAGATTGTGGTTACCGAGATCGTCGGTCGCCGCTTTCACCGTATCACCGGTCACGAAAATGCCCGCCGCCGCCGGCGCGCGCAGGAAGGCGTCGCCGATCACTCGGCCATTAGCGTCACGTTCGCCGGGGATTTGCTCGGTCAGCGGATGCGCACGCACGCCTGCCGCCAGGATCACCGTGTTGGCGGCGATGCGCTCACCGTTCGACAGCATCACCCCCTCGGCATCGATAGCCGAAACGCGCAGGCCGGCTCGCGCTTCCACGCCGCACTCCGCCAGCGCCTGGCGAATCACCGCCCCCGGCTCCGCGCCCATTCCTGCGCCCACTTCCGGGGCGCTATCGACGATCACCACGCGCACATTCTCGTTTTGCCCCAGCGCATCGCGCAGCCGCTGCGGCATCTCCGCGGCACTCTCCAGCCCGGTCAGCCCCGCTCCCACCACCACGGCAGTGTTGCGCGCCGGCGTTGACGGTTTGGCCGCCAGCGCTTTGATATGAGCGCCCAAGCGCTGTGCGCTTTCCAGCGTATCGACGTTGAAACCGTATTCGGCAAAGCCCGGCACCGCAGGCACGGAAAGCCGACTGCCGGTGGCCCACACCAGGCGGTCGTAAACCAATTCAAGGGCTTCCCCCGTCGCCTGCGCCACCGTGAGCGTTTTGGCGGCGGCGTCGATACGTTCCACCGTCCCGGCCAGGTGCCGTGCACCGATGGCGGTGAGCTGCGCGGAAATGTCGGGGTTCATGTTTTCCAGCACCGCTTCATACAGGCGTGGCCGGATGGTGACCGTTGGCGTCGGCGAAACCATCAGCACCTCGATGTCGTCATGCTTACCGGCAAGGGTAATGGCGCGCATGGCGGACACGGCGGCCCAAAAACCGGCAAAACCGGAACCGGCAATCACTATTTTCTGCGTCATGGGATGACTCCTTCATACAGGGTTGACCGGGCGACGAGGCTGCCCGCAGTTTTTTCGGATGAACGGCGCCGTTCCGCTCCCGTCGCAGGGTGCAGAAGGACCGCCCGCCCCTTCCGAAGAGGCGGGAAAAATGTGTTTTGTTTTAAGGAAAGGCGGAGTTTAGGTCTTGGCGCGAGCCGTTTTGCCGCTGCGCGCGGTGCGTTCCGTCATGCGCTCGTCGAGCCAGATGTTGACCTCGCCGAAGAAGCCCTGTGGCGCCTTGCGGCCAAAACGGGCAGCGACGTCGCCGAGGGTCTGCGCCGCCAGCGCATCGCGCATCGCCTTCTCCGCCTGCAGCATCACCGCATGGATAGCGCATTTGCCGGAGACCGCCCATTCCGGCGGGGAATCATCGAACACTGCACAGCGCCCGCGCACCTCCTGGCAATCGAACAGCGGCTTGTGCCCCTCGATGGCGTCGATAATCTCCAGAAAGCTGATCTCTTTCGCCGGACGGGCCAGCCGGTAACCGCCTCGCACCCCTTCACTGGCGGCGACGATGCCCGCCTTTTCCAGCTTGGGGAAAATCTTGGCCAGAAAGCTGGGGGAGATCCCTTGCAGTTCGGCGAGTTCGCGGCTGCTGAGCGCGCGCTGGTTATCGCCGACCAGCCACAGCAGGCAGTGGATGCCATATTCAACGCTGGTTGTGATGTACGCCATATGTCCGTTTTTGACCGTCAGTAAACCTTCAATAACGCAGACTATATGAGTCTGCGTTTATCTTGTCAATAAAACACAGACTAACTTTATCCGCGTTTTATTGAAGTTCCGTCTCGCTCCCGACGGAGAAAACGCCCTTCGAAATGAAAAATAAAACTTTTTTGCCCTATTCGCCCCCGGCTAACGTTTCCTTGTCGCCTGCCGCTGACTATGATGTGATGATTGCCGTCGCGGCGGTTTGTGATCCGCCGCACTTTCACGCGGATCGCGCCGTGGGAATAAAGAACTCTTGTCTGCTGCTGACGTCTTAGAAATGATTATTTAAGGGAAACGCCTGACTATGACCAACCGGTTGACCAAAACCGCGTTAGCGGTGCTGTTGCTCGGCACGTTGAACGCCACCGCCCTGGCGCCAGCACAGGCGGAAAGCCAGGACCAGTTGCCGGATATGGGCACCTCCGCCGGCGGCACCCTGAGCATCGGACAAGAGCTGGCGATGGGCGACTTCTACGTGCGCCAACTGCGCGCCAGCGCCCCGCTGATCAACGATCCGCTACTGAGTCAATACATCAACCAACTGGGCAACCGGCTGGTGGCCAGCGCCTATTCGGTGCGCACGCCGTTCCATTTCTATCTGGTGCGCAACGACGAAATCAACGCCTTCGCCTTCTTCGGCGGCAACGTGGTGCTGCATTCCGCCCTGTTCCGCGTCAGCGACAACGAAAGCCAGCTGGCCTCGGTGCTGGCGCACGAAATCTCGCACGTCACCCAGCGCCACCTGGCGCGCGCAATGGAAGATCAGCAACGCAACGCCCCGTTGACCTGGGTGGGCGCGCTTGGTTCCATCCTGCTGGCGATGGCCAACCCGACCATGGGCATGGCGGCGCTGAGCGGCACCATGGCCGGCACCCAGCAGGGCATGATCAGCTTTACCCAATCGAACGAACAGGAAGCCGATCGCATCGGCATTCAGGTGCTGCAGCGCGCCGGTTTCGATCCGGAAGCGATGCCCGACTTCCTGCAGAAACTCTCGGATCAGTCGCGTTACGCCTCCAAGCCGCCGGAAATGCTGCTGACGCACCCGCTGCCGGACAGCCGTCTCTCTGATGCGCGCAACCGCGCCAACCAGATGCAGAAACACATCGTGCAGTCTTCGCAGGATTACCTGATGGCCAAGGTGCGCGCACTGGGCATGTACAGCTCGGAAGGCTATGGCCTGAATGAAGAGCTGCTCGGCTCGCTCAGCAAAGGGAACGTGCGCGAACAGGCGGCCGCCAAATACGGCCGCGCCATCCTGTTCTATGAAGCGAAAAAATACGACGACGCGCGCAACATCATTCAACCGATGCTGGCGCAGGATGCGAAAAACGTCTGGCTGATTGACCTGATGACCGATATCGATCTCGGCCAGAAACGCGCGCCGCAGGCCATCGCCCGCCTGCAGGCGGCCAACGTCGCCCAGAACAACAACCCGGTGCTGCAGCTCAACCTGGCCAACGCCTATGTCGAAGGCAACCAGCCGGCGCAGGCGTCGAAGATCCTGAACCGCTACACCTTTGCCCATCCGGACGATCCGAACGGCTGGGATCTGCTGGCGCAGGCCAGCGCCGCTCAGGGGCTGCGCGATGAAGAGCTGTCGGCCCGCGCCGAAAGCCTGGCGCTGAACGGCCGGCTCGATCAGGCTATCGGCCTGCTCAGCAATGCCAGCTCGCTGCAGAAACTCGGCAGCCTGAAACAGGCGCGCTACGATGCGCGCATCGACCAGCTGCGCCAACTGCAACAGCGCTTCCGCCAATACCAGCGCAGCTGATTCAACAAGGAATGAACGCCATGAAAAACGTCACGATTTACCACAACCCGCGCTGCTCCAAGAGCCGTGAAACCCTGGCGCTGCTGGAACAGCACGGCGTCGATCCCAAGGTGGTGCTGTACCTCGAAACGCCCCCTACGGTCGATGAGCTGAAAAAGCTGTTGAAGGAACTGGGCTTCACATCCGCGCGCGAGCTGATGCGCAAAAAAGAAGATCTGTACAAGGAATTGAAGCTGGCGGACGAAAGCCTGAGCGAAGAGCAACTGTTGGCGGCGATGACGGCGAACCCGAAACTGATCGAACGCCCGATCGTGGTGAAAGGCAGCAAGGCGCGCATCGGCCGGCCGCCGGAGCAGGTGCTGGAGATTTTGTAATCGTCCGGCAAATCTCTTATTGAACCGCAAAATACCAATAGCCCTGAACAGGGCTATTTTTAATTAATTGTTATATAAATACTTTTCATCATCACAGTCTTCTTCCGCTGCTATGCTGCGCAAACGCCAAATCTCTCGGTGAAACAGCCGTTGACAATCGTCAACACCCCACCTACCCTGATCGCATCACTGGACGAGCGATGAAAAAACACCCAGACAAGCACATTCAGGCGGCATTAGCTTACGCCCTTTCTCAGGGTTGGCATTTTCGGCCCAGCAAGGGGCACGCATTTGGCCGACTACATTGCGCCTTTGCCGGGCATCAAGAACATATGATGAGCATCTGGAGCACGCCAAAAAACCCAGAGGTACATGCCAAACAGATTCGGCGCAAAGTCGATCACTGCCTGGCGCTGTCGCAGAAAAAATAACCGGAGAATCACCATGACGCTCTATCATTTCTCATTGACGCTGGATGGGGTCACCGCCGATACCGCCGGGCTGGAAGATGCGCTGTATGCGGCGGGATGCGATGACGCGCTGATCTGTTTCTACGGTAAAGCCGTTTACCTGGAGTTCGATCGAGAAAGCGATAACTTTGCGCACGCGATTTGCAGCGCCATCAGCGATATTGAATCCGCAAATATCGGCGCCAAGGTGATATCGGTGGACTCCAGTCTGGTGGGATTAAGCGATATTGCCGAGCTCACCGAACTGTCGCGTCAGGCGATCGCCATGCTAAAAGACGGAACTCGCGGCCCCGGCGGCTTCCCTTCCCCCATTCAACGGCTCGGCGGCGCCTCACCGCTGTGGCGCTGGGCTGACGTGGCGGCCTGGTTGGCACAGCAGGGGAAAATCGACCCACGGCTTGCAGACAATGCGCAGTGTCTGGAACATATCAATCTCGCTTTGCAACTGCGAAACGATCGGCAACGCCAGCAGGTTGAGCACTACTGCTCCCTGCTGGAACACGCGGAAAAATAGGCAGATTAGCCCGTTACAGCCCCAGGATCTCTTTAACGAACGGAATGGTGAGCTTGCGTTGGGCAGTGATCGAGGCGCGATCGAGCTGATCGAGAGTCATAAACAGCGTGCGCATCTCGCGATCCAGTCGTTTCAGCAGGAAGCGGCCCACGTCTTCCGGCAGCTCGAAGCCGCGCAGTTTGCCGCGCAGCTGCAGCGCCAGCAGTTTCTCTTCGTCCGACAGCGGCTGCAGCTTGTAGATCTGCCCCCAGTCCAGGCGCGAAGCCAGATCCGGTAAACGCAGGTTCAGCTGACGCGGCGGACGATCCCCGGTGATGAACAAACGGGTGCGGCCGGTTTCCAGGATGCGGTTGTAGAGGTTGAAGATCGCCATCTCCCACTCTTCGTCGCCGGCGATGCATTCGATATTGTCGATGCAGACCAGCGCCAACTGCTCCATGCCGTCCAACACTTCAGGCACGAAGTAGGCGCGCTTGTCGAGCGGCACATAGCCCACCGCTTCGCCTTTCTGCGAAAGCTCGGCGCAGGCCGCATGCAGCAGATGGCTGCGCCCGCCGCCTTCACGCGACCAGAAATAGATATAGCTGCCATGTTCCTGACGGACGGCGGATTGGATCGCGGCTAATAGGGATGGGTTCTCGCCCGGATAAAAACTGGCGAAAGTTTCATCATCGGGAAGATAAAGTGGCAGTGAAAGCTGTGCCGGCGTATTCAGAGAAGCACCTCAACCAAAACTGGCAGAAAAACGTGGGCAGTTTAACACAGAAAACGGGCGCTGTTGAACCGGCAGGATCTTATGCCGCAATAGTGAACAATGCCTAAGCATCGCTTGATCGGCGGCGGCGCCCGCCGAGGCAAGAATTATCCGATATCATTCCCTAACTCCATGCCTGCGCAGGTTAAATTTGTAATTTAAGTAAAATCTGACCTAGTATAGGTAGGCTAAATGCAATCACCATCAACAAGGTTTCTGCAAGGATATAGACGATGAAAGTATGGAATAAAGTGCTGTTGGCCTCCTTTATCGGGTTGTTGGTTGCCGGCTGTGATGACTCCTCCAAGGTTGACGCCAACCTGGATAAAGCCAAAGACAGCGCCGAGCAGATGAAAGACGCCGCCCAGAAAAAAGCGGACGATCTGACGGACAAAGCGAAAGCGACGGCGGATGAAATCAAAAAAGAGGCCGCCACTCAGGCGGATCAGCTGAAAGACAAAGCTTCGGCGATTAAAGAAGACGCCGCCAAGCAGGCGGACGCCATCACCAACGACGCCAAGGCCAAAGCCGCCGCGATCAAAGACGACGCAGGCAAACAGAGCCAGCAGTTGGTGGATCAGGCCAAGGCCATCAAAAACGACGCCATCAACGGCGCCAACGATCTGACCGAGCAGGCCAAGGCGAAGACCGAAGCCATCAAGAACAGCGCCGAAAACAAAGCGCAAGAGTTGAAACAAGAGACCGATGCGGCGGTGAACGGCAATACTCAGCCGGCCACCCAGCAGTAAGCTATTCTCAGCCACCAAAGAAAGGAGCAGTAAATGGGGATTATTTCCTGGATTATCTTCGGCCTGATCGCCGGTATTTTGGCTAAGTGGATCATGCCCGGCAAAGACGGCGGCGGCTTTATTCTGACCGTCGTGCTGGGGATCATCGGCGCCGTGGTCGGCGGCTATATCAGCACCTTCTTCGGCTACGGCAAGGTTGACGGCTTCAACTTCGGCAGCTTCGTGGTGGCGGTTATCGGCGCCATCGTGGTGCTGTTCGTGTACCGCAAAATTCGCAGCTAAGGCGAATGCCATAAGTCAAAAGGGCAGCCCCTGGGCTGCCCTTTTCGTTACTTCTGCTCCGCCGATTCGTCCGGCGCGTCAAGCACCTCTTCTTCCTTGCGGAACAGGCTGATGACCTTGAACAGCAGGCTCAGGCCGATCCCCACGATGGTCGCCAGCGCCATGCCTTTCAGCTCCGCCGCGCCGATGTGCACCTTGGCGCCGCTCACGCCGATGATCAGGATCACCGAGGTCAAAATCAGGTTCTGCGCTTTGTTGTAATCCACTTTGGATTCGATCAGCACGCGAATGCCCGAAGCGCCGATCACACCGTACAGCAGCAGCGAAACGCCGCCCATCACCGGCACCGGCACCGCCTGGATCGCCGCCGCCAGCTTACCGATGCAGGACAACAGGATCGCCAGCACCGCCGCGCCGCCGATCACCCAGGTGCTGTAGACCTTGGTGATGGCCATCACGCCAATGTTCTCGCCGTAGGTGGTGTTCGGCGTGGAGCCGAAGAAGCCGGAGAATACCGTCGAGATGCCGTTGGCGAACATCGAGCGGTGCAGGCCCGGATCGCGGATCAGGTCTTTTTTCACGATGTTGGCGGTCACCACCAGGTGGCCGACGTGCTCGGCGATCACCACCAGCGCCGCCGGCAGAATGGTGAAGATGGCGAACCACTCAAAGCGCGGGGTGTAGAAGGTCGGCAGCGCGAACCAGTGCGCCTCGCGGATCGGGGTCAAATCCACCACGCCCATGAAGAACGACAGTGCATAGCCCACCAGTACGCCGATCAGGATCGGGATAATCGCCAGGAAGCCGCGGAACAGTACTGAACCGAGCACCGTGACCGCCAGCGTCACCAGCGAAATGGTGATGGTGGTCGAGTCGGCGCTGGCGCCTTCCGCCGGCAGCAGCCCCGCCATATTGGCCGCCACGCCCGCCAACTCCAGGCCGATGACGGCGACGATCGCCCCCATCGCCGCCGGCGGGAACATCACGTCCAGCCAGCCGGTGCCGGCCTTTTTCACGATCAGCGCCACCAGGCAGAACAGCACGCCGCACATGATGAAACCGCCCAACGCCACTTCGTAACCGAGCGGCAACAGCAGCAGCACCGGCGAGATAAACGCGAAGCTGGAACCGAGGTAGGCCGGGATCTTGCCTTTACAGATGAACAGATACAGCAGCGTGCCGATGCCGTTGAACAACAGCACGGTCGCCGGGTTGATCTTGAACAGGATAGGCACCAGCACGGTGGCGCCAAACATGGCGAACAGGTGCTGGAAGCTGAGCGGAATGGTCTGGAGCAGCGGCGGGCGCTCGCTGACGCCGATGGCGCGACGGGTCATGTGTGCTTTTCCTCGGTTTATTGGTTTTATAGGTTTTAGTCAAAAAAAAGCCGACTCGTTAAGTCGGCTCAAATGTTTACTTAGTACCAAATATCTTGTCGCCCGCATCGCCCAGGCCAGGCACGATGTAGCCCTTGTCGTTCAGACACTGATCGATGGAGGCGGTGTACAGCTCAACGTCCGGATGCGCTTTCTCCAGCGCGGCGATGCCTTCCGGCGCCGCGACCAGAACCAGCACCTTGATGCTGTGGCAGCCGGCTTTCTTCAGCAGATCGATAGTGGCGATCATCGAACCGCCGGTGGCCAGCATCGGGTCGACGACCAGCGCCATGCGCTCTTCGATGTTGGAAACCAGCTTCTGGAAGTACGGCACCGGCTCCAGGGTTTCTTCGTCGCGGTATACGCCCACTACACTGATGCGCGCGCTCGGCACGTGCTCCAGCACCCCTTCCATCATGCCCAGGCCTGCGCGCAGGATTGGCACTACGGTAATCTTTTTCCCTTTGATCTGATCCACTTCAACTGGCCCGCACCAGCCTTCGATGGTGACTTTTTCCGTCTCCAGATCGGCGGTCGCTTCATAGGTCAGTAAACTACCCACTTCTGAGGCCAGCTCACGGAAGCGTTTGGTGCTGATGTCATTTTCGCGCATCAGGCCAAGCTTGTGTTTTACCAGCGGGTGTTTCACCTCAACGATCTTCATCATTTTTCTCCTATTAAGGTGGTTGCGGCCAAAAAAATCGCGGGATTATACCTCCTTTTTTTCGCCGCGCCACCCACAATAGCCCGATCGGGATCAACAAAAGTTTGAATATCAGTATAGATGACGAAAAAGCGGAGCCGGTTCACAAGCCGCTCGCAAACGTTTGCCTGCGCTGTTAGAATTGCCGCGCCTTATTCCGGAATCAACATCGGAAGCACAGTTTTCAAACCGCAAATCGTCGTGGGGAATCGCGCAGTGACCGACAAAACCTCTCTCAGCTATAAAGACGCAGGTGTCGATATCGATGCAGGCAACGCATTGGTAGATCGCATCAAAGGTGTAGTTAAACAGACCCGTCGCCCGGAAGTGATGGGCGGTCTGGGCGGGTTTGGCGCCCTGTGTGCGTTGCCGCAGAAATACCGCGAGCCGGTGCTGGTTTCCGGTACCGACGGCGTGGGCACCAAGCTGCGTCTGGCGATGGATCTGAAACGCCACGACACCATCGGCATCGATCTGGTGGCGATGTGCGTCAACGATCTGGTGGTTCAGGGCGCCGAGCCGCTGTTCTTCCTCGACTACTACGCGACCGGCAAGCTGGATGTGGACACCGCGGCCAGCGTGATCACCGGCATCGCCGAGGGCTGCAAACAGTCCGGCTGTGCGCTGGTGGGCGGCGAAACCGCTGAAATGCCGGGCATGTACCACGGCGAAGACTACGACGTGGCCGGTTTCTGCGTCGGCGTGGTCGAAAAATCCGAGATCATCGACGGCAGCAAAGTGCAGTCCGGCGATGCGCTGATCGCCCTGGGCGCTTCCGGCCCGCACTCCAACGGCTACTCGCTGGTGCGCAAAATCCTGGAAGTGAGCAACACCGATCCGACCGCCACTCAGTTGGAAGGTAAACCGCTGGCCGACCACCTGCTGGCGCCGACCAAGATTTACGTGAAGTCCGTGCTGGAGCTGATCGAGAAGGCTGACGTACACGCCATCGCTCACCTCACCGGCGGCGGCTTCTGGGAAAATATTCCACGCGTGCTGCCGGAAGGCATGCAGGCGGTGATCGACGAAGCCAGCTGGCAGTGGCCGGCGGTGTTCACCTGGCTGCAGCAGGCCGGTAACGTCAGCCGTCATGAAATGTATCGCACCTTCAACTGCGGCGTAGGCATGGTCATCGCCCTGCCGGAAGCCGAAGTGGAAGCGGCCATCGCGCTGCTGACCGCGGCAGGTGAAAAAGCGTGGAAAATCGGTAAACTGACCGCCTCTTCCGACGAACAACAAGTGGTCATCAACTGATGAAAAAGATCGTGGTGTTGGTCTCCGGCCAGGGGAGCAATCTCCAGGCGCTGATTGACGCCTGCCAGCAGGGCCGCATCGCCGCCGAAATCGTGGCGGTGTTCAGCAACAAGGCGCAGGCATATGGCCTGCAACGCGCCGAAGCGGCGGGCATCGCCGCCCAGGCGCTGGATGCCAAGGCCTACGCCGATCGCACGGCGTTCGACGCCGCATTGGCGGACGCCATCGACCAGTACCAGCCCGATCTGGTGGTGCTGGCCGGCTACATGCGCATCCTCAGCCCGCAGTTCGTGCAGCGCTATGCCGGCCGCATGCTGAACATTCACCCTTCCCTGCTGCCGAAATACCCGGGGCTGCATACTCACCGTCAGGCCATCGACAACGGCGACAGCGAACACGGCACCTCGGTGCACTTCGTGACCGAACAGCTCGACGGCGGCCCGGTGATTTTACAAGCCAAGGTGCCGATTTTCGCTGACGACGAGGAGGATGACGTGGTTGAACGGGTGCAAACCCAGGAACACACGATCTATCCACTGGTGGTGAGCTGGTTCGTCGACGGCCGCCTGGCGATGCGCGACGGCGCCGCCTGGCTGGACGGTGAACGCCTGCCGGCGCAGGGCCACGCCGCCGACTGATGCGCGCAGCCTGAACCTTGCCTAAACGGCGCCCACGCGGCGCCGTTTTTTTTCGCTGCCCGCCGCGATGGTTCCAAAAGGCTCGCTGCGCCGTGGCCAAACTGCCCGCTTTAGGGCCAACCCCGTCGTGAGCGCGTCCCAGTATGTCGCATCAATGCCCCGCCCGGAACGGAACGCATCACGGACGCCAAGCCAACTGTGGTTCCGCGCGCAATAATCCTTGTCAAAAAATAAAACCATTATAATACTTTCTACCCTAAACAATATTGGGTGAAATTTTTCAAAAAAGAATATATTTATCCCTTATACATAGTTTTAAATTAAATAAATTAACGTCAACCCCATGATTATTGTGAGCTTCGTTGCAATAACAGAAAACACCCCTGTCAATTGTAATGATGTGTTGCCGTTCTATTACAAGTATGTAAGAGTGTGTCTAACACGATAACTTAACATTACGTACATAGGATTCCTTTCATATTCGCAAGCGCCAGTCATATATGACGCCTTCAAATGCAAATAATTCAATATGAAAGAATTCAGTATCGCCGCTGCTTATTTTTATATAATTAGCGCGATATTAAAATTGATTTTTATTTTTCAGATAAATATTTAATGGGGAATATCCCATTGAGATGAATTCGTTTGAATATATTTCAACGATATGCAGCAGCTCGAATCATGTTATAGCTAACTCATCAACAAACTGATTAATAAGGATATTTATGCTTAATCATACCTCTCTGACTCGTCAATCCCACCGTTTCGATATTGTTCTCGACTCGCCTTCCATGCCCTCTGACGGCATTGATTTATTAGTCGAAGAACTGCCTGAAACGCTGCACTTTGCCAGCGATTGCGCCTCAACCGGCAGCAGCGTCAGCACCGCCTCTACAGCGGGCTGCGGCTGCATTGCAACGGCGAGCTGCATCGGCACAATGGGCAGCGTTACCAGTAGCGGCAGCTAAATCATTACCCACAACCGGTACAAGATACTGTGCCAGTTAGTTATCTGAAACTCTACTCACTGGCTTTAAACAATGAGCACGTACACTGACGCCACTTTAGATTTCGACAGCAGTCATAAGCCAACCCTGGATATATCCTGGGATCGCAAACGGCCGCTATTAGAGGTCGAGTCACTGAATAAGTTTTATGGTGACACGCAAGTTCTTCATGACATCTCGCTGCAAATCAAGCCGGGAGAAATCATTGGATTGGTCGGACCTAACGGTGCCGGCAAAACGACGCTCATGGAAACCTTGTACGGAGGACAGCCCTTTGAAGCCGGCTTGGTGCGTTTATTTGGCGAAGACGTTCGACAAGGGCTTAATCACGTCATCAAGCAACAGTTAGGCGTCGTTCCGCAATCCTTTAGTTTGCCTTCGCTGCTGCGCGTTGAAGAGATCATTTCGCTCTATCAGGTACTTTATACGGATGCGTTGTCGGTTAAGCAGTTATTGGACATTGTGGCGCTAAAAGCGCAGCGTAAAATGCGTTTCTCGCGGCTTTCAGGGGGGCAAAAAAGACGTTTGGTGTTGGCGCTGGCATTGGCCGGCAAACCCAAGCTTCTTTTGCTGGATGAACCCACCAGCGATCTTGACCCGCAAAGCCGACGCTATATTTGGCGGCACATTATTGCGAATTCTCGTCAATCTGGCACGGGCGTATTGATCGCCACTCACCAAATGGATGAGGCGGAGAATTTATGCGACCGGGTGATGATCATCAACCACGGCCGGTTGCTGGAGAATGCCAGCCCACAACAGCTTATTGAGCGTTATTGTCCTGGGCATCATATCCGATTCTCAGTGCCGTTGACGTCGGTTGACGAGTTCCTCGCGCTCTTCCCTGAGGCGACGCAGGAAAGCGATGAACATGATCAAACCTTCCGCCGCCTACATATTCCCACCCAAGAATTGGCACAGGTGTTACCGCAAGTGATTGCGTTATCACAACGATTGGGTTGTGAACCCGAACAAATGCAGGTAAGCAAAAACACCCTCGAGGATGTGTTCATTCATCTGACAGGCGAAGCATTAAGGGATTAACATGAGCCATAGCTGGCAGATTTATCGGCGCTTCTTCGGCGCCAACACCAAAGAATATTTACGCGATCCGCTATCAACCTTATTTTCTCTTGTATTGCCGTTATTTTTCATCTTTACCTTTGGCATAACGGCAAAAATTATTAATGGCAATCATCAACCGTTCTCCATGCAGGTGAGCGTTGTCGGAGACACGCCGGAAACAGAGGCTCTCTGGCTTAAATTGAACAATTATCCTGGCCTGGCCGTCCAGCGCCAGCTTCGAAGCGATCCGGAAGCGCTGGTGCGCGCGAATGAAGTGAACGCGGCGGTGAGTTGGGATGCAGTACAACAACGCCCTGCGATCACCACGACGGAATCCATGAGCTCCGTCGCTCAACTGGTTTCCGCCGCACTCAATCAGCAACCGGCCGACGCCCAGCAGCCGATACGCTTCATTACGCTGAAAACTGAGCGTTTCAACTATTTTAGTTTTATCTTCCCGTCCTTGCTGACGCTGGCCCTGTTGCAAGTCGCCTTATTTGGCACGGCGACGCCGCTGATCGCCGCGCGAGAAAAAGGCACTTACCGCTATTACGGCGTCATTCCGTTGCCGCGCTGGATTCTGCTCGCATCACAGGTCAGCGTCCGCCTGGTGATATCACTGGTTCAGATCGCCCTGTTAATGCTCATTAGCAGTCTGGTCTTTGGCTTTACCCTTGAGCATCCCCTGCTGTTTATCGTGCTGCTCGTCGCCAGCGCACTGTTGCTGGTGAGCTTTGGGTATGCGCTGGCCGGCTTATTCCGCACGAATACCGTCGCGACAATCGCCCTGACCTTACTCAACTTTTGGTGCATGTGTTTCGGGCAATTGTTCCTCGATCTGAGCGCATTCCCGCCACTCAAATGGTTAATTTTGACGACGCCGGTCGGTTTTGTCGCCGATGCACTGCGATACGCCATGAATGGCAGCGAAGGCGTATTCCCCTTCTTCATTAACTGTATCGGCATGGCGATATGGGGTGTGATCACGCTGTTTGTCGGCGTTAAGTGGTTCCTTTTCCAGCCAAAACAATCTTAAAAAAACAGGTACGCAAAGATGAAAAACAGATCGGCATCTTGGCATTTTTACAAGCTGTATATCGGTAGCCATCATGATGGAATGGACTTTCTGATCACCCAGGGATTGACCCAAGCACTGGCGTACGCTCCTGATTCTCCTTGGTTCTTCTTACGTTATATCGATGAAAAAGGATTACATTTACGCGTTCGTTTTCTGCTGCAGGAAAAGGACAGCCAGCGCCTGGAAACCGCCATTTACGCTGCGCTGCATGATGCGCTGAATAGCCTGCCGTTGCGCCCGGCCAACCTGTGGACGCCATTGGTCAGCTTCCGCGGCAACACGCCGTTTCCCACGCATGAACTCCCGGTCCATTGCGAACGCGCGGAATATGAGCCGGAAACGGACGTCTACGGGGGCGAAACGGGCATTGGCATCGCCGAAGCGCTGTTTCACCAATCCAGTGACATTGCCCGTGCCATATTGCTGGCCGAGGCAGGCGGCGGCATGACGCGCAAAGAGTTTGCGTTGCCTCTGATGCTGGCCATGTTGGAAACGTTCATTCCTGTTGCCCGGCGTTCCGCCTTCCTTGAAAGCTTCTCGACTTTCTGGCTGGCGGGCTCTGCGGATATCGGAATGATCAAAAACAGCTTTACCGATCGCGCATGGGAACTGATTGATGAAAACTCGGTTCTTCTGTCGCCGCAGATACGGCAAGACGCGCAAAGCGCCGAACTGGTGGATCGCTGGCAGTCTGCGCTAGACCAGACCCGGCGTAACTATGAACGCCATTGCGAACGATACAGTGACGGCCTCGCGAAAAATCTGGCATTCCAATTCATGCACCTAATGAACAATCGCCTTGGCTTAAGCACGCTGGATGAAGCCTGGCTGGCCGTGTTGCTAAGCAAAAGCCTGGAAAGCGGAGTTATTCATGCATCATCATAACTTTGCCGTTTCCGCGTCCATGCGCCAGAAATATCCGTTCATGTCGCTGCTCTCGCCGCTGACGGGCGTTGTCGGCAGCGTCTACCCGTTGGAACCGCAGGAGATGCATATCCCCCGCTTTTCGTCGGTTCTGGCCAGCCTGGGCAATCTGTCAATGCCATATCCCCATATCATTGACAATAAAGGCAACGACCTGCAAAAAATCGCGCTTGCCGGCTGCGGCGCCGATGAACACGTCGATATGGCGATCGTCCGCGCTGTCGCCGAAGCGGCAGAGCGATACGCCACCTGCGTCTACCATCCTCGCGATGTTTCGGTCGCCAGCTTCCGCGAACTCGGGGCTGACGGTTTGGCGGCCGACAGCCTGCCCCGTTGCAGCGAGGAGGAGCTCGCCGATCCGCTCTGCCCGGTCAAACCCATTGATGACGCCCAGCCGTTGCGCTGGGTGGAAGGTTACTCGTTGACGAACTCCCGCCCGCGCAAGATCCCGTTGATCATGTCGCATCTGTATGTGCGGCCCTGGGAAAGCGAGCGTTTCTGGTTGCCGATATCGACAGGCGTCGCGGCGCACACCGACCTCACCACCGCCACGGTAACCGCGATCAATGAAGTCATCGAACGCGATGCGATTGCCCTTACCTGGCTATTGCAAATGCCTTTAGCGCGCATCCGCTTCGATGAACCGGTACCGGATAGATTACAAGACAAGTTTTCACGCCTGGCGGCCAGTGGGCTGGAACAGCTGTTCTTCGATGCCACTACCGACATCGGCTGCCCGACAATCTACGGATTGCAGCTGCGCGACGGGCATCCGACCTCGGCCCAGTTCGTCAACTGCTCTACGGGGTTCGATCCCTGGGGCAGCTGCGGCAAGATTATCCGAGAAAGCGCCATGGGGCGTTCGGTACTCGAACATCAACTGCCGGTGCCGGACGATATACGCGATTTTATCGCTCTCGAACATGGCGCCATCTTCATGGGGCGAGCCGAACAGCGCTCCGCATTCGATTTTCTCACCGCCAGCGAGCGGCAGATGCCGATTAGCCGCCTGCAGGCCGGGCAACCGCAAACGCCGGCAGCACAGCTGAAAAAATTGGTGGCGCGTTTTCGTCAACTCAAGATGGACGTCGTGATAGCGGACATGACGACGGATGAACTGCGCGATGCCGGTTTACATGTGGTGCGCGCTGTCATCCCCGCCCTTTTGCCCATGACGGCATGCTATCGCGCCCGCTATCTCGGGCATCCGCGCCTACGGGAACAGCAGCAACGGTTGAGTGAACAATTAGGCAAAGCCGCCACGATAAATCCGTGGCCGCAACCTTTTGCCTGAAGGAGAGTGGTAATGATTATCGTCAGTGACACCGCGTTCGGCAATGACGTGGCCGATTATATGCACTGCCAGGAAGGGATCTCTCAACTGACATTGGCAACCGCACTGAACTATTCCTGGGCCGACAGCAAGGCTTCGTTCGTCGGGATCGCGCTATCCGGCGGCGCGCCGCTTAAGCTTGAACAGCTCACCACGCAGCTGTTTCGCGCCGGGATCCCTCACGCTTGCACCGTGTTGAACGACCATATGCTGTTTTGCGGCCCCCTAGTCATCCCAGGCCGAACCGCCTGTTATGCCTGTGCGGCGAAGCGCCTGCTCAGCCTCGCCGAAACGCCGCGTACGGCAATGATGGATTTGAACCTGCAGCGATATCATGAACAGCAGCCGCAGAACGCATTGCGCGGATATACGCCGGCGCTGGTGCTGATGGCTGGATTACGGTTAAAGCAGTATGCGCAGCTCCCCGAAGACCAATTCGGCAAACTGACCGCCGTGAGCTTTGGCAGCAATCGCACCGCGAGCAGTTCCGTGGTGGCGTTACACGGCTGCAGCTGCCGTGAAAACCGGCATATTTCGCAGGCTCAGGGCACGGCCTTGTTGGCCGAACACCTGGAAGGAGCCTTACGCTAATGAAAGCCACTCATATGTCGACCGTCTTGTCGGGCGCACAGTTTAGCCACCATAACGATCTTTACGCTTTGCTGCCCAAGCGCCCCAAATTAATTCCGGAACTGATTTTCATTCCTGAAAGCGATACCCGCGTAGCCGTGTATGGCGCCTATCAGCCGCGCATCCTGACCTGCGTTCAGGGGATAAACACGCTGGCGGTCTTCCTCGAGCGCCTCGATGGCGTCAACGTGCTGGAAAGCGTGCTGACCGACGACGCGACCATGAGCCGCGAGAATGCCCTGGGCATGCTGTCCTTACTGTTTCGCTATGGCTTCCTTGAAGAAGGTGAAGGCCTGGATGACGGCGCCCCAAGCCATTTGGCAAGCTATTGCGGCCGCTTTGTCGACAATACCCGCCTGCACGCCAACCGCACTGCGGCGCTGCAGTCCGCCCGCCGCCGCAGGCTCGCCCTGGTTTGCCCGGAAGATGTGTCATCGCTGCTGCAACACGCGTTGGCGCCTATGGCCGCCAGCATTGACGTTCTGACCGAGCGCCCAACGTCCAGCGCCCTCCCCTGGGATGATGCACTGATCATTTTTGACGGCAGCGAGTCCGACGTTTTCCGCCAGGCATGCGCCGATGGGTTGCACCAGGCCGGCGTGCGTTATCTGAGCTGCATTATTGGCGCGGATCGCACGCTGGTGGGCCCTTATACCCTCCCGAACATCAGCGCCAGTTATCAATGCGCACGCACGCAATGTGAGCAGCCATCGCCCGCCAACGATCGGCAAGAGGTGGCGTTCCGCGCCGTCTATGCCGCCCATGAGCTGGGGCAAATTCTGCTCGGGCTGTCCTCTGAAAGCTACCTCAACAAGGTCGTTTCCCATAGCCATCGGGGCGAGGGGGAGTACACCTTAGCCTATAAGGTCGCCCGCATTCCCGGTACCGCGCTAAGCGGTTTAGGCCATGCCGCCTATCTGCCGCCGGGGGAAGAGGCATTTACTGCCTGGCAGCACCATATCGGCACACGCTTGCCGCCGCAGGGCTTGTTGCCACCGCGTTCGCATCAGATGCACTTCACGCTGGATAACCTCAACCGCCACGCCTCAAGGCCGGTCAGGCTGCATGGGCAGCAGCATATCAACCTGCCCGACAGCGCATTGGCGGAGCGCTGTCCGCCGCCCTGGCGAATGTCGGCAATGCCGTCACAACCGTTGACACTGGCCAATCTGGGCTGGTTGCTGCGCCACGCCACGGGTTATCAAAAAGGTGAAGACGGCACATTACGCCGCATCGCGCCCAGCGGTGGGCAACTGCTCTCGTGCGATATGTTTGTGGTCGTCCGCCGGCCGCTGCCGGAGATACCTTGCGGGGCCTGGTTCTATCTCGGTGAAAAGCACCAGCTCGTCAGGATTGACGGCATTGACTGCCAGCAATTGGAACACTTGCTCCAGCATCCCGAAGAGCCGATTTCACTCATTATCAGCGGCAACCTGAACCGCGTGCGCGGCAAATATAACGACTTCAGCTATAACATCGTTAACCTTGACGCTGGAGTGGTTAATCAATATTGCGCGCTTTCCGCGCGCGCGGCGGGCTGGACGCTGAGAGAAGATCATGGCGTCGACCTGCAATGGTTGGCGTCATTGCTCTTCTTCACGCAACAGGATAACCCCCATATCCTCTGCCAGGTCTTGCATGTGCAAGCGCCCCCGTCACAGGGTGAGCCGTGCCCTGCTCCACTTTATGAAACGGCGAGCAGCCTGGTCGCCGTTAGCCACCGCCCACGGCCGGCCGCCGCGCCAGCGTCGCCCACGCCCGCTGCTCTTTCATCACTGGCGACTGTGCACCGCGATGAGCCGCTCTCCGCGTTGCTGGAGCGCCGCAGGGCGACGTATGACTATGCCGATAGCCCGTTCCCGGAAACCTGGCTGAATACCCTGATCGCCGTCGCGCATGCCGGTCTTGAACAAAGCCGCCTGCGCGGGATGCCGGCGTTGCCAATGGAACCCTGGATATTGCTGCCGGAAGCCAGCGGCGAACTTGCCGCGGGCATTTATCAGTGCAGTCAGGCAGATCGCCGTTACTGGCGGAAACGGGATAGCGGGTTTGGCCGCGCACATTTGGCTGATTGCATCAATCAATTAGCGTTCCATAAAGCCGGCGCGTTGCTGATGTGGGTTGCCGATCTTGAAAAGACCCTGCATGACCATGGCGCGGCGGGATACCGCATGCAGCTGCAAAACGCCGCGGCAAGCGCGATGCAGTGCTGGTTGGCGGCGCTGGACTGCGGCTTGACCGGAACGCTGGCGGGAGGCGTGATCGAAGAAGGGCTCATTCGCCACGCGGGCGCCGACGGCTATCGCGAGGCGCCGCTGTTCTGTCTAGTGCTGGCGTCCCCTCCGCCGGCAGAGGGTGTTTAACATGCCGCCTGCATCCCCCCTGTTGCGTTTAAACGAGGATGTGAAACTGATCTCTCCGCAGGCGAATGTGGCGCTGTTGCTGCAAGAAAACAGTAATGCGCCGTTAAAGCTGAGTGGGTTTTCTGCCCGGCTTGCCCAACAGTTGCAAGGGGGCAGCTCCATGGCGGCCCTCCTGGCGGAGCTGGCAGAACACCACCCGAACGCAACGCCCGAACAGTGCCAACAGGCGCTGTCCGCGTTTCTGCTGCGGTTGAAACAGGCGAATATGATCGTTGATGGCGCGCAAAAGCCGCCTGCGGCGGCGAAAGTGGCCGGGCGATATCAGCTGCCTAACCCCGATCGCGCCGCACATAAAATCGCCACCGTGCTGCGGGTTGTCCCGCGCGGGTTAGGTTACGGCCTGCTGAGCCTCGCGATTGCCGCTGCCTTGTGGCGTTTCATCGCGTGTTTGCCAGGGCTAAACGCCTGGCTGCTGCAGGGCGAATGGGCCAGCGTCCAGCTGATGGTGATGCTTGTCGGCATACCGTTATGGCTGTTTTTGCATGAAATGGCGCATGCCGTCGTTTGCCGTCTTTACGGCTGCCCGGTTCTGGGGGCAGGTCTGCAATTTCGCGGCTGGTGGCTGCCCTCCGTGTTTGTCAACACCAGCGCCATCGCGCTATTCCCACTGCGCGGCATGAAGGCCTGGGTGGCGATGGCAGGGCCATTGATGGATCTCTTGTGTCTGGGAGCGCTCGCGGCGCTGAGTGAAAGCGCCGCCGCCACCGCGATACGGCCGTTACTGCTGTTGATATTGTTCGGCCTGCTTTTCAATCTCACCCCTTTTCGGCTTTCGGATGCCACGCGGGCATTTCGCGCTTTTGCCCAACCCGGCGCCAATAAGAAAACCCGCGAGTGGTCTGCCCGAGGCCGCCGCCTATTCCGCAGTTATTGCCTGCTTTACAGCCTCTGCATGGCGGCGGCGATGGGTTGGTTAAGCTTCGTGAGTTGGCAGAAGGTGAATAACTGGTTGGCATCTGGAGTATTATCATGACGTTACCCGCGCAGCCTTTGTTGCTCGTCGCCCCTTTTATCATGCTGCGCACCGCAGGCCTGCCGGCGCACTATGTCAGCCAACTTCCGGATGATTTATCCGCGATTATCCGGCAACACCACTTGCAGGAGCCGGCCTGGCGGCAACTCGGGCAGGCGCTTATCGCCAGGCTGCATGCGAATATCGCATTACCCTCGGCGGACAGCGTTCGCCAGGATATGATTCGCTGTCGCCGCCATATCTTCAACGATCGCTATTTCAACCTGTCTGCCGAAGTGCGCGCCTGGTTGGCGCATTACGACTCAGCCGCTCTGGAGCAACTGACCGAATGGTTGGCGATAGCGAATGAGCGCCGGCAGTTGGCGGCAACCTTTAACCAACGCTGGCAGCGTGTCAACGAACAGACGCAGGCCTTGTTGCTCAAAGCCGCCAACGAACCGGCTCTGCGCCGGGCGCTCTGCCTTGCCTCCCCGCAGTTGCTTTGCGATCTGGAACAAAATTGGCAGAGTTGGCCGGCCAAACGGCGCCGGCGCGTAGAGCGTTCCTTGTTTGCCTACATGATTCGAGCGGCGGGCAAAGTCAGCCCATTCAGCACCTTTTCCTCTTTTAGCCTGGTCCCGTTTGAAAGCTCGGCCGGCGAAGCCACTCTGCAAACCGGTGAAGGCAAGGTGACCTCGACCGTACACCTCAACCGCTCCATCGCATTAGCCTTGCGCGACGCGCTGTATACGCAGCTCTGGTTGGCGAAACATGATCTGCCGCTGTGCCGTAACCCCTCCTTGCAACGCATTTCCGCCAGCCAGATGCGCGGCCATTTCTATCGCTATGAGAAACGCCACGGTTTGTTATGGAACGAAGAGCAGCAATTTGTCCTGGGCCTGGAGGCGGCGGAAATCGACGCCGTTCTGAGCGCCAGCCACCAGCAAAGCTGGAGCGCGTGGCGAACGCATTTCGAACTGGCTGGGATGGCCCCGTCCGAAGCGGAAAGACTGCTGAGAAAGCTGGTGCGCAAGGACGTCTTGCGCCCGACATTACAGTGGGGAACGCATCATCCTGCCCCTCTGGCCGATGTTTTGGCGCTGATGCCGGCGGAGCTCTCCAGCGACGCTCTGCGCAACCTGCCCGAACTGCCCGAACGCTTTGGTGCGGCAGAAAACGCGGAGCGCGTTGCGCTGCTTGAGCAGGCTCAACAGACGATTCAACAGAGCTGGGAGCGGCTGACCCGCCATCAGATGCCCGAAATTCGCAATATTTTATATGAAGACGCCTGGCGGGAAGGGATCAGGATGACATTGCCTGACGCTTTCATTCCCAATGTACTTGCCCGCGTAGCGAAAGCGGTGGCCAAACGCGCCACGTTGTCGCAGGAGTACCTCTGGCTGCTGCAGAACTTTATCGACAAATACGGCGCAGGTGGCCACTGCACCGATGTCTCATTGTTTTTGCAGCAGAGCTGGCAGGGATTTATTCAATTCACCCAACAACGTATCTCGCAGTCCGCCGCCACAACGGCCCGCTGGCGGCAGCACAATATCAATCCCGCCGCCCTGAAGCTGCCGGTAACGCTCTTCCTGCAATTGGATGCCCGTCATGTGGGGCAGCTAGCGCATCCCCGGGGCAAAGTGGTCATCAACAATGCGTATTCGCGTATCGGCTGGCAGTTGGCGCGCACCACGTTGACCAACGACAGCCAGGCCGACGACAGACGCCATCAGCTGCAAAACTGGCTGCGCCAGTTCGCCGCGCCGGCGCTGCCATTAACCTTCAGCGTCAGCGGCGAGTCCAGCAATCTCCAGGCTCAGGCCCGCCTGGCGGCTCATCATCTGTGCCTGGATGAGCCGCCTCAGGTTGCCGGCGACCTGACGCTCGACCGGCTCCAACTGCATCATGATACGCAGAGCGGCCTGCTGAAGCTGACGGACAACCAGGGACAAGCGTTCCAATTATGTTACCTCGGCGCGGCGACGCCGATGGTGGCCTGGGGAACCAAATACCTGCTTACCGTACTGGCCGAACCGGTGCAGATTGGCCGCCCCGCCTACAAGCGATTGATGGCCAATGAGCTGGATCATGACTTCCGCCATGCCCCGCGCATGGAGGAGGAAGACTGTGTCCTGATCCGTGAAACCTGGTGGGTCCGCTCTTCCCGCATTTTCCATGAGCTGTCCGGGCATCAGGCGGCGGAGCATCCGGCGCGCCTGTTGGCATTGTTACTGAAGAACGGCATTCCGACAGACAGCTATGTGAACGGGCAATTCAACGATCATCTTAGCTGGCAGTCATTTAACAACGACAAGATTCGCAAGCCGATGTGGTGCAGGCTGGGCAATTCACATTGCCTTGACCAATTGCTGCTACTGGCGCGAAAAGTTGACTGGTTAGTCTTCCGAGAGGCTCTCCCGTCACCGGAAAACAGTTGGATGGAAGTGAAGAATGAAACCTATCTCACTGAAATTCACACTGAGATGGTCATCCCTGGCGATTACCTCGACGCCTCTCTTATGTCCCCTCTGAAGGAGAAATCCCATGCATAAAGTATCAGGCTTGCTGCTTATTATCGGCCTCGTCATGTTCGCTGTCGCCCTGGCCCTCAATATCTACAGTAGCTACACGGCGAGCAACGCCAACGGTGCGTCATTGTTCTCCACCAACTGGTGGGCGCGCTGGTTCCCACTTTACGCTTCGGGAGCCGCTCTGCTCTTCATTGGTGTGATCTTGCGTCTGACAGTAGGGGATCGTTAAGCACCTATGCGTTCCCCATCTTCAGAGGCACCGCGCAACGCCGCCCGCCAGCAGGCGTTGCACCTGCTGAACTCGCCTCATACTCCGCCGCGCGGGCGGCCATGGCGCAAAGCGGCGCTCGTCGGAGCGATTGCGCTGGCGTTAGCCTTAGGTCTCGTTGCCGGCAGGGCATGGTTTACCCAGCCAGCAGCGGCCGAGCGCGCCAGCGCCGCCGAGCCTCAGGCCAACACCGCAGCACCTGTCGAGCCAGCGCCCCCTGCGGCGGCCGCATCTGCAGTCACGGCCGCAGGATTCATCAAGGCCTCGCGCCTCTCCACCGTTTCGGCAGAGATTACGGGAACGGTGCAAGAGATTTATGTGCAACGCGGGGACAAGGTAAAAAAAGGCGAGCGATTGGCATCACTCGACGGGCGTTCGCTAAGAGCGCAGCTTGCGTCGCTCCAGGCCAGCCAGCAAATCGCGGCGGGCAAACTCGCGCAGACAGAGTCCCGCCTGCCGCGCGCGCGCAATCAGCTGCAGCGATTGAACCGTTTGTTGCCGCTCAACTATGTGAGCCAGGATGATGTCGACAGCGCCAAAGCGGAGTTGGATTCGTTCGAGGCGCAGCGCCGCCAATATCAGGCAGAATTACAACAAGTGGGCTGGCAGATAAAAGCCAGTGAAATCGACCTGTTGCGTACGATTATCCGCGCGCCCTTCGACGGCCAGGTGGTGTCGTTAGACGCCTCCCCAGGGGAAACGGTCTCGCCCATTTCCGCCGGCGGCGGTTTCACCCGCACGGGGATCGCCACCATTGTCGGTTTGGATAATTTTGATGCCGAAGTTTGGCTGCCCGAAAGCCAGCTGGCGAAAGTCGCGCCCCAACAACGAGTGACAATCAAGCCGGATGGCCTCCCCGATCGACAGATCTCAGGCACCGTCAGCCTTATCTCTTCGGTGGTGGATGAGCAACGCGCGGCGGTTTTAGTCATTATCAAGCTCGCTCAGCAACAGCCCTGGCTGAAACATAATATGTCAATTCAGGTAGATTTTTATGAATAAAACGGCAACCGCGCCGAGCGATCCGGTCGTACAACTGCAACAGGCCGGCAAAGACTATAAAAAAGGGCGCGAGCACATCACGGTATTGCACGATCTTGATTTTAGCCTGCACGGCGGCGAGATGGTCAGCATCATGGGGCCATCCGGCTCAGGGAAATCGACGCTGCTCAATCTGATCTCCGGCGTTAATGTCTGCGATCGGGGCGAGGTATTTTTGCAAGGGCATTCGCTGCATCGGCTGCGACCTGAAGAACGCACCTCGCTGCGAGCCCGCCATATTGGCTTCGTCTTTCAGTTTTATAACCTGTTGCCCGTGCTCAGCGCCGAAGAGAATGTCGCCCTCCCCCTGCACCTTTGGCATATGGACGCCAAACAGCGCCGGCAACGCGTCGACGCCGCGCTGGAGCTGGTTCAGATGGAACACCGGCGCCGCCACTTGCCGGATGAACTCTCCGGAGGAGAGCGCCAACGCGTGGCCATTGCGCGTGCGATAGTCACTAATCCGGATCTGCTGCTGTGCGATGAGCCTACCGGCGATCTCAGCCAGGAGGCGGGGGAGGAAATTATGGATATTATGACGCTACTGAGCCGGGAGCAGGGCAAGGCTATCATCGTCGTGACGCATGATATTCAGGTCGCCGCGCGGGCACAGCGCCAATTCCAACTCAGGGACGGCAAGCTGATCCGTAGGGATATGCCATGAGAGCCGTGTTTTACCTCTGGTTGTGGCGCTCCGCCACTGAGCAGTCGAGAAGATTTATCATGATCTTGCTGTTTATCGCCAGCGGCGTCATGTTGCTGCTGCTCATGCTGACCTTTGATCGCGCCTTCAGCTTAAAGGCAAGCGATCCGCCCGGCGCAGACAACCGGCTACTGGTGCTGAATGCACTCAGTTCCCAAATGCTGCTGCCGCAGTTTTATCATCAGAAAATGAGTCAACTGCCGGCGTTGGATCGGCTGAGCTGGGGAGTTTGGGTCGGTGCTTACTATCGCCACCCCGGATGGTTCGTGCCCGCTATCGCGGTAGAAGACCAACACTACTTCGCCATGATCCCCTCTTTAAAAATAGCGCCGGGCTTACTGGAGCGTTGGCAGAATGACCGGCAAGGCGTGCTGGTCGACAGCCGTTTTGCGGCGCAATATCGCTTAAAAGCGGGCGATCGGCTGCCGCTTTCATCCGCGATTTGGAAGCTCGCGCCTAACCCCATTCTCGATCTTTACATTACTGGCATCGTTGAAGAAACCCAAACCGACACCCCTCCCGCGGTCTGGATGCATTATGACTACCTCGACAGCGTGAGACAAAATGGCAAGCGGCTGGTGAGTTTTTTTATGGCGACCCCTAAACCCGGCATGTCTGCCGAGAACCTCTCCCGGCAGATTGATGCCCTGTTTGGCGCGGAGCGGTTGCGCGGCACCACGCAGACAGCCCCCGTACGCATGCATATAAAATTGTTTATGAGTAAATTGTTCGATTTCCATCGCGTGATTTTTTGGGTCAATCTGGCGCTGTGCCTGTTATTGGCGCTGCTGCTCAGCACCAACTTCTATGTCATGACGCATAAAGCCTTGAGCGACTACCGCACCCTTAATTATCTGGGTTTTCGCAAATCACAGTTGATTAAAGCGGTTGCCGTGCAACTCGGCGCCATCACCTTGGCGGGTGCCATCGTGGGCATAGTGTTGTCGGTTATTTTTATTCTGCTGTTGCCGACGCTGTTCCCCGCCGTATTAAACGCCGTTGAGCCGCATTTCCAGGATTATGCCATCGGCCTCCTGCTGGTCTTTATTTTATCCCTGGTCTGCGCATTGCCCTCCCTCTTGCAAATCGCTCGCCTGCAGGAGGAGAGAAAATGAACCCGCGTTCATCCTCGAAAATCCACCAGCTCGGGATATTGCTGGGCATTGGATTACGCAACCTGTGGCGGCGGCCGCTTTATTTCACCGCGATTCTATCCAGCTTCATTTTTCTCGCGGTCATTGTGACATCGTTATTTTCACTGCGCGCAGGGCTGATCGGCGCGCTGGAGTCGAGTGCGGAACCCGGCCTGTATTTTGCGCAAAGCAAAGACTCCTCTTCCGAACTGACCAGCACGATAACGCGAACGCAGGCGGCGCAACTTTCGCGCTTGCCCGGCCTTGTTGCGGCTTCGCCGGAGTGGGTTGTCCTGGTGCGGCTCCGCCCAGACAACGTGGAGAAAGAGTATCTGGTGCGCGGCGTAACGCCGGCGGCATTCACGCTGATGAACGCGAACAACGGGCAACCGCTGGTCACCCTCACCCGCGGCAGAGCATTTCAGCCGGGGCAAAATGAGCTCGTCGTCGGCGCGTCATTGGCGCGGCATTATCCGGCGTTCCACGTGGGCGAGACCATACGCCTGCACGACCGCGATTGGAAAATCGTCGGTGAATTTACCACCGGCGGTTCGCCGCGGCAGTCCGAGTTCATGGCCGATCTGGAACATATCCGCACCAGCTGGGGCGCGGGACTCGATTACAACCTGGTGGCATTGACCAGCAATGTCACCTCTGTCGAGCAACTGCAACAAGCCATCCAGGGGACGCTCAATGACCGAGTCGCCATTAGCGACAGCCGAACCTACTATGCCGGCAGCAGCGAAGGGTTGGGCCAGGTGCTGCTGTGGTTCGGCCTGTTATTTTCATTGCTGGCGGGGGTGTCGGTGACTGCGGGCATCATCGCGCTGTGTGAATCGCTCATTGCCAACCAACAAGACCAGCTGGCAATAACGCTGCTGCTGGGATTCGGCAGGGTTATTGATGTGTCTTATCTCTGCCAAACCCTCTTGCTGGGCCTGGCAGGCTCTTCCATTGGCGCCTTGTTGAGCATGTTGCTGTTCAACGGCATCACGTTCACCACGTTTGGCCACGCGCATGAGCTGGTGTTCCCCATGATGGTCAGCGGAAAAATGCAGATGATCAGTATCGCTTATGGCGTATTCATCAGCTTTATCGCCTCACTGTTTGTGCTGCCGGCCATTCGCGCAGCGACAAAGGGAAAATAATGCCGGGCGCAACAGAGAGCCGGCGAAAAGCAAGCCGCGCGTCGCCGCCGGGGTGCGGCCCAATAGCGATTAAAAAATGATAGCTACTTAATTTATTGCGGTATGCCCGGCGAAACGCGGCAGAAGATTTTGCGATGACCTTGGCGATAAGGGCAAAGCAATTTCCCCCGCCGGTCATTGTCGCCAACGAAGAGCGCAGGGCATTCATTGAATGAAATCGCGCTAGGTGAAAAACCCAAAGCACTGAATATCAATTACACAGAGATATTGATTTGATTTTGCAGGCCAAAAGAAAATGGAAAGCCTGGTGACAAGGCACTTGAGTACCACTCCAGAACAGGAGCCAGAGAAAAAATGAATGATTCATCCCTTAATAATACCCCCCTGGCGGACACCCAGCAGGGCGTATGGTACGCATCGCAAGCGAGCCACTCTTCCAAACTCTATGCGACGGCGCAAGCCCTGCGCCTGCACGGTGAAATTAATCGGACATTATTGCTCAACGCCATCGAACTGGCTCTGCAGGATATTGAGGTGCTCAACCACCGTTTCCTCGATATCGATGGCACTCCGTCTTTCGGCATCCGCCAGCCTGCTGGCCGCGTGACCGTCTGCGATCTCAGCCATCACGCAGACCCGGAGGCGCTCGCCTGGCGCGCGATGGAACAGATAACGCAACGGGAACAGGGACCGGAGAATTTACATCTTCATGAACATCAGCTGTATGTTTTGAATGAACGCGAAGCGATATGGTTTTCCCGAATACACCATATCGCTTTCGACGCCTACGCCTATTCCCTGCTCCACCGCCGTGCGGGGGAGCATTACCGAGCGCTGTTGCAAAGAACGCCGCCTCTCCCCAGCCGCTTTGTCAAACTGACCACGCTCTGCCAGGACGACGTCCTCTACAGGCAGAGCGCGCAATATGCGGACGATCACCGCTACTGGATGCAGCGCTGCGCGCAGTTGCCTGCGCCGACCTTTCTGGGTGCGCCAGCGCAAGCCATGGCCGAGCACACGTTGGAAGTCGAGACCGTTATCGATACCGAGCTGGCGCTAGCCCTGGGCAGCTTCTACCAAAGCAGCGGGATCGCGTTATCCGACATCTTGCTCAGCGCGTTCGCCAGCTATTTCTCCCGCTGTCAGTCGGGCGAGCGGCAACTGTTGTTCGGCCTGCCCTGCATGGGGCGGCTTGATACTTATGGCGCCCAGGCGGCGGTCACACGCAGCAATATCCTGCCGCTTCTGCTGGATTTGCCGCAACACGCGCACTTTCGCGACGTTTGCGCCACCGTCGCCCGCAGCCGGCGCGAGCTGCTCGCGCACCAGCGCTACCGCGGAGAATGGATCGGCCGAGCCATCGGCAGGGTAGGCGATACTCTGCCCCTTTACGGCATCGAACTGAACATCTTGCCTCCGCCTGCGACGCTCGATTTTGCGGAGCTAAGCGCCACGGTCAAACATATCGCCACCGGCCCCGTACGCGATCTTAACCTCCACCTGGAACTGGGTACGGACCTGCAACCGCGCCGCCTGCGTCTTATCGCCAATGCCGCGCGCCATCATCACGCAGAGCTGCAATTGCATGTGCGGCGGCTGTTGCATTGGATCATGCAGTTGGTTGCGGCGCCGACCCTTCCGCTGCAACAACTGACGCTGCCAGCACCGGCGGAACTGGCGTTAATCGCGCAATGGAACGACACCGCCCAGCCGTTACCCGCCAACACGATCCTCGGCCTGTTCCTCAAACAGGCTCAAGCCACTCCGCATCAGCTAGCCGTGCTCGACGAAAACGAACGGCTGAGCTATTCGGCGCTGGAACTGCGCTCACGGCGGTGCGCGCATGCCCTTGAACGCCATCTGCAAGGCGCTCGCGGCCAGGTGATCGCCGTCACACTTGAACGCAGCGTAGCCTTAGAAGTGGTTCTGCTGGCCATTATGCGTGCCGGCGCCACGCTATTGCCGCTGTCGCCCGAACTGCCGACGCGGCGACAGCAAAAGATGCTCGAGCAGGCCAATGCGGCATTGCTGATAGCCGATCGCGCCGATGACGACAGGTTGCCGGACAGCGTTCCCCGGCTCGATCTCGCCGCGCTGTACTCACTAGCCGCCCATCAGGGCGACGCGGCATTGCCGCTCGTCACGCGGCAAAGCGGCGCAGATCCGGCTTATATTCTGTTCACCTCCGGTTCCAGCGGCGCCCCAAAAGGGGTGATCGTGAGCCATCTTGCCTTGGCCAATCGCCTGCAATGGATGCAGGCCGAATATCCTCTCGGAACGCAGGATCGCGTGCTGCAGAAAACGCCGGCCACCTTTGATGTGTCGATTTGGGAGTTTTTCTGGCCGCTGATCGGGGGCGCAACCTTGGTGATGGCGCGGCCCGGCGGCCATACCGATCCGGCGTACCTGCTGAATTGCATCGTGCAGCATCGCATCACAACGCTGCACTTTGTTCCATCGATGCTGGCGCTGTTTCTCGACGCCGTCGAACGCAGGCCCGAACCGCTGCCGCTGCTCAGGGTATTCGCCAGCGGGGAAGCCTTGTCGCCGGAGCTGGCCCAACGGCAGCGGACATTGCTGACGGCGCCTTTGCATAATCTTTACGGCCCGACGGAGGCCGCCATTGATGTCACTTACCACGCGCTGAGCTGCAGCGACGAGAAGCGCAGCGTGCCTATCGGCCGCCCCATTTGGAATACGCGCATCCACGTGCTGGATCCCTTCGGCAACACCACCCCCATTGGCATCGAAGGGGAATTGCACATTGAGGGCATTTGTCTCGCTGACGGCTATGCGGGCCAACCCGAGCTGACGGCAGAACGGTTTTTCGCCACGGCGGACGGCAAGCGCCTTTACCGCACGGGAGACCTGGCGCGCTGGCGCCCGAATGGCGAAATAGACTATTTGGGGCGGCTGGATCACCAGATAAAAATACACGGGCAGCGTATTGAGCTGGAGGAAATTGACGCGGTTCTCAATCGACATCCGCAGGTGCTCCAGTCCTGCGCCAACATGCATGACGGGCGCATTGTCGCCTATGTCGTGGCCAGCGGCGCCGAGGCCGATGAAAAAGCCTTACTAGCGCTCTGCCGGGAATATCTCCCTGCCTACATGCTGCCGCAGTGCCTGGTGTTTCTCTCCGAACTGCCGCTCAGCCGCAATGGCAAACTGGATAGAAAAGCGCTGCCCGCTCCGCAAAGCCCGCAATCACAGGGCGGTGGCATTCCCTCCTCCCTGACGGAGCAACGGCTGTGCGAATATTTTGCCGATGCGCTGCGCCTGCCTGCCGTGGCGCCTGAAGCCAACTTCTTCGAACTGGGAGGCAACTCGCTGAGCGCCGTTGATGTCGCCGCCCGCATTAACGCCGGCCTGGGTTGGCAAATCACCATCGCCAGTATCTTTGCTCATCCTTCAGCCCGGGCGCTGGCCGAACAAGGCCAGCACTCAGCGCCGGATATGCTCGATGCCACACTGCTGCTGCGCCCTGGCGCCGGCGCTTCGCAAAACGCGCTGCCGACGCTGTTTTGCATCCATCCGGCCGGTGGCATCGCCTGGTGTTACAGCGGCCTGGCGCGTTTTCTCAAAACGCCGTGTGAAATCGTCGGCTTGCAAGCTCAAGGCCTGACGCCGGGCAGCAATATCACCCGAACGATGGATGAAATGGCCGCAGAATATGCCAGGCGCATACGCGCCCATCAGCCCGAGGGGCCTTACTGGATCATCGGGTGGTCGGTTGGCGGCATGATCGCCCACAATGTCGCCATCCACCTAGAGCAACAAGATCAGCAGGTCGAATTGCTGGCGATGATGGATGCCTATCCCAGCGATCTGTGGCGACGCTTCGCTTTTGAAACGCTCAATGGCGAAGAGGAGGAGAGCCTGGCGCTGGCCGCCCTGTTGTTCATTGCGGGCATCGCCTTGCCCTTCGATCAAGAATTGCCTTCGCTGGTCGTGCCGAAAGGCGAGATCCTGCAACGCGCGGAAACAATCGCCCTGTTGCGAAAACACGGCAGCGCCCTGGCCAGTCTGGATGACGGCACGCTCGACCGCTTGATTGACGTGGTGATTAATAGCCGCCGCCTGGTCGGCCAGTCGGAACACGGCCACTTCTACGGTAATTTGCTGTTCTTCACGGCAGCAGCGCCGCGCGCAGAAGACTGGTTGGATTTGGAGGCCTGGCGCCCCTATGTACATGGACGAATACAAAATATCGACATCGACTGCGATCACCCCGCGATGGCCAGGGCGGAAGCATTGCGCGATATCGCCGGGCATCTGGACGCCGCTTTTGCTCGTTTCGCGCAGCGCACGTCCGTATCAGAACTGAACTACACCATAGAGTACATCACCCAATGAGCGATTCTTTTTTACTTAAGGACCTGGCGGAAAATTTAGTGCCTTTCACGGCACACCGGGTTACGTCCTCTCTCATTTGGTCCGCCGAAGAAAAGGCAGACGGCGAAGCGCTGCACGCCGCGTGCAGCTATCTGGTCACTCCCGATACGCCAGGCGCCGTCAAAGTTTTCCACGCGGAACGTTACGGCGGAGGCGGTATTCAACGTAACGGCGGCGGCGCCCGCTGCGGTTTTGATGGCCGTTACCAGGTGAAAGGAATCGGTGCTAATCCGCTGGTCGGGCAAGGTTCGGATTGGTATCACTCCAATGGCGAACTGCGCGCCGAACAGGCGATCTATGAAGCCCTATGGAGCGAAATGCTGGCGCAGACGTTGCCTTATGGCGCCGCGCGCACCCACGCGATTTTGCTCACCGACAGCTATACCCATGGGGATTTCACCCGCACAAAGGGCCGCTCTCGCCGCGCCCTTCTGGTTCGCGAGCCCCTGGTCCGCCCGGCACATTTTGAACGAACGCCCTACTTCCGGCCCAAAGCGGAATATGCAGGGCAGCTCATGCATGACGTTCAACGGGTTAAATCCGTGCTTCGCCGCCTGCCGGACTATTTGCCGGTCCCCACCGCGGGCTTCAGCGAACAGGCCGCTCGCGATCCGCGGCGCCGCTGCCTTGAGGGGATGTATGAGCTCACCAAACGTCTGGCTCGGCAAATGGCGTTTTGCCGCACCCGCTTCCTGATGTTGACCACCTCATCCTCCAACATCACCATGGACGGTAGGGTATTGGATTTTAACGGGCTAACCTGTTTATTCCCCAGCGATCATCGTTACGATTTCGAATACCAGCTCAAGTTTGCACAATTGATGAGAGAACCGGCAATCATTCAGAACAGCCTATCCGAGCTGTGCTTCTACCTTGGGAAGTACCTGTTTGATCGGCCTTTCATTGCCATCGCCCAGCAACAGGTAAAAACCTATTTCTGGCATTTTTTTCAGCAGGCCTGTTGCCGCGGCTATTTGACGCTACTGGGCATTCCCATCGACCTGCTCTCACCGGCGGAGACGCCAAAACCCTTAGAGAGGCTGGCAAACAGTTTCCTGCAGCTGCTTATCCACCGTTGCCGAAAGCTCTATGTCTCAGCGGAAATGGCGGGAGACGAATCGCCGCTGGAACGTTTGGTCGTGACCTTGATTCGCTGCAGCCAAGGGCACCCCGTCCCCACGCATGACGATTTCTCACGGGATGCGCGTTTTATGGGCACCCTGCGCGCTTTCTCGCAGGTCAATCATTGGTTGGTCGAAACCTGCCGCGCCCAGGGAATCGATGCCACCGTTATTCAGAAAGGCATGGCGCAACAGGCTCGCCTCAGGCTGCGGCCCCGCCCCCAGTGCGGGAAAATACAGATGCTCAACGAAATCACGGCTCTGGTGGAGGCCAATGGTGATGACGACCAACGCTTGCGGCAACTGTTAACCGACATGCGGATAAAGGCGGTGGCCTTCGCCAAAGAAACCTTTGGCGGGCAGCCGCTTGTCATCCCCTCCAGGAGAAATGAACCAGCATGACGCTCTATATTCGAGAAACCGCCGGCGGCCAAGAACAATGGTCAGACTATGAGCAGCTTGGTTTTGCCGTGAGCTGCATGTTACATCACCGAAATTACAGCCTTCATCCGATAAAAAGCGTTCAAGAGCGCTTGATATTTGCCATACAGCACGGGCAGATCAAGTTTCTTTTCGACACCAATGACCAACCGCTGGCCTATGTTCTCTGGGCCTGTCTGACGGAGGACACCGAAACGCAATTGCAACGCGATCCGGGGTTCCCACTTCACCCTTCCGAATGGAATGAGGGAGACAGGATATGGCTGCTCGATTTTTGTTGCAGGCCCGGTTTCGCACCTCAGGCAATCAAGCGCTTCAACAAGCTCAAACCCTGGGGAGAGGGCCAGGTGCGCTGGCAGAACAGAAAGAGAAAGGTAATGACGCTGGCCTGATCCGCACGGCCCGCTCCTTAAATAAAACGAATGGAGAGCCCCTCGATGGACGGATTTGTACTCATGGCGATCAAACGAATCGCGGTAGAAACGGCATTTTTCTGTGAAGGCCCCTATGACAGCGATAACGGATTTGAGCGTCTGATGGCCTGTAAAACCCGCAGCGACTTGAACAATAGCGCGTTTGGCGATGTCTTCCTGCATTCGTTTCTTCGCGGCAAAAGCGTGGAAGAAATAAAAAGCGTTGTCCTAAATTCGGCAATTCAATTGATTGTTGCGATTAAAAAAGTATCGGCGGAAATCGCCGAACAAATTTTATTGCAGACTCCATTGCCACCAGAGGCCATAAGTGTCGCCAGGCCAGCTAATACCTGCACCGTCTGAAGTCTGAACCTTGCCTAAACGGCGCCCACGCGGCGCCGTTTTTTTTCGCCTTCATCCATTCTGTGAAGTTATACTTTGCACAATTTCACGGCACAGAGGAGCCCACATGTCCAGCACTGCCAGCGTCAGGTTACGCCCATTGGAACGGGACGATCTGTCGTTCGTCCACCAGATGGACAACAACGCCAGCGTTATGCGCTATTGGTTTGAAGAACCCTACGAAGCCTTTGTCGAACTTTCCGATCTCTACGACAAACACATCCACGATCAGAGCGAGCGCCGCTTTATCATCGAGCACGAAGGCGCCAAGGTCGGCCTGGTGGAACTGGTGGAGATCGATCACATCCACCGCCGCGCAGAATTCCAGATCATCATCGATCCCGCCCACCAGGGCAAAGGCTACGCCAGCACCGCCGCCCGCCTGGCGATGGACTACGGCTTCTCGGTGCTGAACCTGTACAAGCTGTACCTGATCGTCGACAAGGAGAACCCGAAGGCGATCCACATCTACAGCAAGCTGGGCTTTAACGTGGAAGGCGAGCTGATCGACGAGTTCTTCGTCAACGGCGAATACCGCACCGTGCTGCGCATGTGCATCTTCCAGCCGCAATATCTGGCGAAGTTCAAAACGCCGGGCGATAAGCCGCTGGTGAAGTGACGGTCTGCGAGAAAAAAGAGAAAACCCGCGCTGGCGGGTTTTTTATTGGCGAATAACCGGCTAGTATTCGGTGATGCCATTTTTACCGGAAAATGAGCTGATAAAAAAGCCAAGAGCGTATTTAACCGGAATAGTGGATGAAACAGTAACGCACCGCAATAACAAGAACCTTTCCTCTGAATTTCTACGAAGGAGTAACGTAAATGGCTAAAGTTTCAAACCTGCTGCTTTTTATCGGCCTGGCGATGTTTACCATCGCCGTAACCCTGAATATATATAGCGGCTACACGTCCGCAGATCCCAACAGCACCCCGCTGTTTTCCCCGCTCTGGTGGACGCGCTGGTTCCCGCTCTATGCCTCGGGCGCTGCGTTGCTGTTGGTGGGGTTGGTATTGCGGGTTACGGCTAAAGGCCGCGCGCATTAAGGATTACCATTTCAGCACCGCCGAGCCCGCCACAGCTATTATCGACATGAGCAATTATATTGATCATCATCGACAACATAATTGTGGTTGATAATAAATTGCAGAGAATGGATTGAATTCCACATGATGAAAAATGAATAAAACAAACTCGCCGGCAATCAGACTTATGCCATGCCTTAATTCATGCCGGCTTAATGCGCGGGTAAAATAAAACAGCAGACGCAGGCCGACTGCAACGGCCATTGCCGGCGACGGAGCGAAAACCTCCGTCGCTCATCCCTCACCCATACCGCCCGGTAATATAATCCTCGGTGCGGCGCTGACGCGGCGAAGTGAAGATGGCGTCGGTGTCGTTGTACTCCACCAGCCGCCCCTGATGAATAAAGGCGGTGTAGTCGGAGACGCGCGCCGCTTGCTGCATGTTGTGCGTCACCAGCACCACGCTATAGCGCTGCTTCAGCGCGGAAATCAGCTCTTCGATGGTCAGCGTGGAGATCGGATCCAGCGCCGAGGTCGGCTCGTCGAGCAGCAATACTTCCGGCTCGATGGCGATGGCGCGCGCGATCACCAGGCGCTGCTGCTGGCCGCTGGACAAGCGGAACGCATTTTCGCGCAGCCGGTCCTTCACCTCATGCCACAGCGCGGCGGCGCGCAGCGAACGCTCCACCGCTTCATCCAGCAAGCGCCGGTCGCGCACGCCCTGCAGGCGCAGGCCGTACACCACGTTTTCATAGATCGATTTCGGGAACGGGTTCGGCCGCTGGAACACCATGCCCACCCGCCGCCGCAACGCCGCCACGTCGATCTGCGCGCCGGAGATCGCCGCGCCGTTCAGCTGCAGTTCGCCCTCGATGCGGCAGTTGTCCACCAGATCGTTCATGCGGTTGAAACAGCGCAGCAGCGTCGATTTGCCGCAGCCCGAAGGGCCGATCAGGGCCGTCACCCGGTGTTTCGGGATACGCAGCGAGATATCGTGCAGCACCTGTTTGTCACCATAAAACAGGTTCAGGCCGTTGACCGCCAGCGCGGTCTGTTCATCGTCGAGATGCTGGACATCCAGCCGGGGCAAACTGCCTGGCGTCATCAAACCCATTACGCACTCCCCAAAAATAGCGTCATTGTTACTGCGACCATGCTCGGTACCGCTCCCTCAGCGAATGGCGGATGCCCATCGCCGCCAGATTCAAACTCACCACGATCGTCACCAGCAAGAAGGCGGTGGCGAACACCAACGGCCGCGCCGCCTCCACGCTCGGGCTCTGGAATGCCATATCGTAGATCTGGAAGCTCAAATGCATGAACTTCCGCTCAAGGTGCAGATACGGGAAAATCTCGTCCACCGGCAGCACCGGCACCGATTTCACGACCCCCACCAGCATCAGCGGCGCGGTCTCCCCGGCGGCGCGCGCCACCGCCAGGATCAGACCGGTCATCATCGCCGGCGCCGCCATTGGCAGCACGATGCGCCACAGCGTCTCGGCCCGGCTGGCCCCCAGCGCCATCGAGCCCTGCCGCAGCGAGGTGGGTATGCGCGACAGCCCTTCCTCGGTGGCGACGATCACCACCGGCAGCGTCAGCAGCGCCAGCGTCAGCGCCGCCCACAGCACGCCGGGCGTGCCGAAGGTCGGGTTGGGCAGGGATTCAGGATAGAACAGCTGATCGAGCGTGCCGCCTATCATATAGACGAAGAAGCCGAGGCCGAATACGCCATAGACGATCGAGGGCACGCCGGCCAGATTGACCACCGCGATGCGGATCACCCGCGTCAGCAGATTGTTGCCGGCATATTCGTGCAGATACACCGCCGCGATCACGCCAAACGGCATCACCACGATCGACATCAGGATCACCATCAACACCGTGCCGAAAATGGCCGGAAACACCCCGCCCTCGGTATTCGCCTCACGCGGGCTGTCGATGAGAAACTTCTTCACCTGCTCGCCCCAGTGCGCCAGCTTCTCGGAGGTGCTCATGGCGTTCGGGTACCAGGCATCGCGCACCTGGCTGAGCGGAATGGTCAACGTCTGCCCGTGCATGTCGCGCAGCAGCAACGCGTCGCGCTGGCGATCGCGGTTCAGCCCCGCCAGACGTTCGGACAACAGCTGATACTGCCGCTGCAGCTCCAGCCGCTCGGCCTTGATCGCGTCCTGCGCGCGGGCGTCCAGTTTATCGTCGCGCTGCAGGCGCTTTTCCCGCAGCCGCAACGCGTCAAACTGCTGATTGATGCGCGCCATGTCGCGGAATTGAATGTCGTGCGCCTGGCGCGAGAGCGCGGCGATTTGCGGCAGGCGCTGCTGCAACGCCTGCCCCAGATTGCGGCCGGTCAGCGGTTGCCCGTCTTCCAGCAGCCCCGCCAGATAGCCGTAAGCGGTGCCGTGGCTGTCGCGTTCCAGCACCAGCAGGCTGCGCGGCGCGCTTTGACTGCGGATATCGCTGGCCAGCAAGGTGCGGAAATCCTGCCCCTCGCGCTCGCGGTTGCCGACCTTAATCAGATAACGTTCGACGTTCTGCGCCTCGCCCGGCGGCGTGACGCCCGCCTCGGCCAACTGGCGCCGGGAAATGCTTTGTTGCTGGTACAACTCGCCGATCACCGTCACCGGCCCGGCACCGTTCTGATTCAGTTCGAACTGATAAACCGGGCTCGGCCAGAAATAGCGCATCCCCTGCCCGGCCAGCAGCAACAGAATGCCGATCAGCGCCAGCAGGCTGACGGCGACCGAACCGGCGGTCAGCCACACCCACGGCGACCCGCTCTTCACCCAGCTTTTCATGGCGCCTCCTGATTCGGCGTGTAGCGCTTGCGCAGCCGCAGGCGCACCGCCTCCGCCAGCGTGTTGAACACGAAGGTGAAGACAAACAGCACCAGCGCAGTCAGGAACAGCACGCGGTAATGGCTGCTGCCGGAAACCGCCTCCGGCATTTCGATGGCGATATTGGCCGCCAGCGCTCGCAGCCCCTGGAACAGGCTGCCGTCAATAATCGGCGTGTTGCCGGTGGCCATCAGCACGATCATGGTTTCCCCCACCGCGCGGCCAAAGCCGATCATCAGCGCGGAGAAAATGCCGGCGCTGGCGGAAGGCAGCACCACCTTGATCACCGTCTGCCATTGGGTGGCGCCCAGCGCCAAAGAACCCTGGCTCAGGGTGGCCGGCACGCTGAACAGCGCGTCCTCCGCCAGCGAGAAGATGATCGGCACCAGCGCGAAGCCCATCGCCACGCCCACCACCAGCGCATTGCGCTGGTCATAATTATCCCCCAGCCAGAAATGCAGCGGCTCACCGAACAGCGCCACCTCCAGCCACGGCCCCAGGCTGAACGCCAGCCACACCGTCAACGCCAGCAGCGGCAACAGCAACAGCAACAGCAGATCGACGCCCGGCCGGCAGCGCGGCATAAAGCGATGGGTCAACGCGCCGCACAGCAGCACCGCCGCCGCCAGCAGCAGCGGCAACGCCAGCACCGCCAACAGATACTGCTCGATGATCGGCGCCAGCCAGATGCCGGCCACCAGCCCGATCACCACCGTCGGCAGCGCGCCCATCACTTCGATAGCCGGTTTGATCACTCGCCGCAGCCCCGGCGTCATAAAGTAAGCGGTATAGATGGCGCCGGCCAACGCCAGCGGGATGGCGAACAGCATCGCGTAAGCCGCCGCCTTGAAGGTGCCGAAGATCACCGGCATCAGGCTGAATTTAGGTTGGTAGCTGTCTTCGCCGGAGGTGGACTGCCAGACATAGGCCGGCTGCGGGTAGTTCTCATACCACACCTTGCCCCACAGCGAACGCCAGGTGACGTCCGGATACGGGTTGTCGAGCGCATAGCGCTGCCAGCCCTGCGCGCTCTCCAGCAGCAGGCCATCGCCGCGCGGCGCGAACGCCATTTGCCGCACCTCGGCGCCCAAACGGGTATTCAGCAGCGGCTGGGATTGGATCGTGGAGAATAACGAGAAGCCGCCATCGGGCCGCAGGGTGGCGAACACCCGGCGATAAGGTTCAGCCACCGTCAGCTCCTGCCCGTCGGCGTCGTGGTCGAAATGCTGCACCGGCGTCAGTCGCCAGCGCTGCTCTTTTTCCACCTCAAACCACTCGCGCAGGTTGCCGTCGGCGCCCTTGATCAGCAGCGCGCTGCCGCCGGGCAGCGCCGTCATCTGGTACGGGGCGTGTTCGCCCAAGGTGCGCGTTTCACGCAGTTGCAGCTGCGCGCCGTCGATCTGGTAACGCGCCAGCCGGTTGCCCGCCAGCAGGTAAAGCTGGCGGCCATCCGGCGTCAGCACCAACTGCCCTGCGTCGTGTTCCAGCGGACGTTCGCTGAACTGCGGCGGCCGATCCGGGCTGAAACGGCCGAACACCAGCCGCCGATCGTCGGTCACCCCGGCCAGCAGATACTGCCCGCGATGCGCGTCCGCCAGCGACAACAGCTTCAGCGGCTTGCGCTGCGGATCCAGCGCCAGCGGCGGTTGCCCGAGCGGGAACAGCCACTGCGGCCGGCCGTTTTCCGCCGTGGCGAAATCCGCGCGCGCCACCACCAACCGGCCGTCGGCCTGCGCCAGTGCAAACAGATCGCGCTCTCCGGCGGCCTGCGCGAGCAGCGCCGGTTTGGCCAGCAGCGTTTGCTGCGCCAGCGGTGTCTGGGCCTGGCCGCTCGGCGCCGGCGACAGACGATAAAATTGCCCCGTGCCCTGCGCATCGATGCGATAACCGACGCGCTGCTGCACGTCCATGCCCAGCGCCAGCGCCGGGGAAGACGCCACAATCGGCAGCGGCTGAACTTGCCCAAGCGAGGCCGGTTTGAACAGCGGCAGCACCGCAAACAGCAGATAAACGAAGATCAGCATCAACGTCATCAGCACCATCAGCCCGCAGGCGGTCACTGCCGCCTGCACGCCGCGGTCGATGCGCCCGCGCAGGCGATCTCGGGGATGTTGATTTGCCGTCGTCTGTGTCATGTGTCTCGCTGTCGCTGATGTAATCGGGCTTACGCCGTAAGATAACCGGGCATCTTATGTCAGTTTTATGACGTTTGCATGACAAAGTTACCCGACTCAACCCAGGTTTTTTACACTGCCAACAGACAATATGAATTTGATATATTGCTGAAAAATGACCATAAACACGCTTTATAACGCCAAGAATAAGCCTGCTAACCGTCATTTCATGCTGATCGTTTCACTGCCGGGCATCCCGCCGCGGGGAAAATTTATTGTCGGCGAAAAACGCCGCGCGCCAACGCAATGGATATGTTGGACTTTCCTGTCAATCTCTCGCAATAATGATGAAGGACACTAGAGCGGCATCCGGGCGCTGCGTCCCGGATCCTATTCTAAAATTGAACTGGAGTGGCAATGGGTCAGGAAAAGCTCTACATCGAAAAAGAACTAAGCTGGTTATCCTTTAATGAACGCGTGTTGCAGGAAGCCGCAGATAAGAGCAATCCCCTGATTGAACGAATGCGTTTTCTGGGCATTTACTCCAACAACCTCGACGAGTTCTATAAAGTCCGCTTCGCCGATCTCAAACGCCGCATCCTGATCAGCGAAGAGCAGGGCTCCGCCGGCGCCTCGCGCCACCTGCTGAAAAAGATCCAGGCCAAGGTGCTGAAAACCGATCAGGAATTCGACGGCCTGTACAACGATCTGCTGCTGGAAATGGCGCGCAACCAGATCTTCCTGATCAACGAACGCCAGGTGTCCGAAAACCAGCAAATCTGGCTGCGCCAGTATTTCAAACAGCATCTGCGCCAGCACATCACGCCGATCCTGATCAACCACGACACCAATCTGGTGCAGTTCCTGAAAGACGATTACACCTATCTGGCGGTGGAAATTATCCGCGGCGCGCGCACCGACTATGCGCTGCTGGAAATCCCGTCGGACAAAGTGCCGCGCTTCGTCAATCTGCCGCCGGAAGCGCCGCGCCGCCGCAAGCCGATGATCCTGCTGGACAACATTCTGCGTTACTGCCTGGATGAGATTTTCAAAGGCTTCTTCGACTACGACGCGCTCAACGCCTATTCGATGAAGATGACCCGCGACGCCGAGTACGATCTGGTGACCGAAATGGAATCCAGCCTGCTGGAACTGATGTCCTCCAGCCTGAAACAGCGCCTCACCGCCGAACCGGTGCGCTTCGTTTATCAGCGCGACATGCCGAACGAGATGGTGGAACTGCTGCGCGGCAAGCTGGGCATCTCCAACTACGATTCGGTGATCGCCGGCGGCCGCTATCACAATTTTAAAGACTTCATCAGCTTCCCGAACGTCGGCAAGGCCAACCTGGTCAACAAGCCGCTGCCGCGCCTGCGCCACATCTGGTTCGACGGTTTCCGCAACGGCTTCGACGCCATTCGCGAAAAAGACGTGCTGCTCTACTACCCGTACCACACCTTTGAACACGTGCTGGAGCTGCTGCGCCAGGCGTCGTTCGATCCGAGCGTGCTGGCGATCAAAATCAACATCTACCGCGTGGCAAAAGACTCGCGCATCATCGAATCGATGATCCACGCCGCGCACAACGGCAAAAAGGTCACGGTGGTGGTCGAGCTGCAGGCGCGCTTCGACGAAGAGGCCAACATTCACTGGGCGAAGCGCCTGACCGAAGCCGGCGTACACGTGATCTTCTCGGCGCCGGGGCTGAAAATCCACGCCAAACTGTTCCTGATTTCGCGCCGTGAAGGCGATGAAATTGTGCGCTATGCTCATATCGGCACCGGCAACTTTAACGAAAAAACCGCGCGCATCTATACCGACTATTCGCTGCTGACCGCCGACTCACGCATCACCAACGAAGTGCGCCGGGTGTTCAACTTTATCGAGAACCCCTACCGGCCGGTCACCTTCGACAACCTGATGGTGTCGCCGCAGAACTCGCGCCTGAAGCTGTATGAGCTGATCGACAACGAAATCGCCAACGCCCAGGCCGGGGAACAGGCCGGCATTATGTTGAAAATAAATAATCTGGTGGATAAAGGGCTGGTAGATCGGTTATATACCGCGTCCGGCGCCGGCGTGAAGATCCGCCTGCTGGTGCGGGGCATGTGTTCCCTGATTCCCAACCTGCCGGGGATCAGCGACAATATTCAGGTGATCAGCATCGTCGATCGCTTTTTGGAACACGATCGGGTTTACGTTTTCGACAACAAAGGTGACAAACGGGTGTATCTGTCCTCCGCCGACTGGATGACCCGCAACATAGATTACCGTATCGAAGTGGCGGTATCGCTGCTGGATCCGGCGCTGAAACAGCGCGTTCTGGACATTCTGGAGATCCTGTTCAGCGATACGGTCAAGGCCCGTTATGTGGATAAAGAACTGAGCAACCAGTACGTGCCGCGCGGCAACCGTCGCAAAGTGCGTGCCCAGGTGGCTATTTACGAGTACTTAAAAGCTCTGGAACAACCAGGACAGTAGGCCAGCAACTATGCCGCTAAAAAACACTGCAACGAACAAACCGCAGGAAATCGCCGCCATCGACCTCGGGTCGAACAGTTTCCACATGGTGATCGCCCGCGTCGTCAACGGCGCCTTACAGGTATTGGGCCGTTTAAAACAGCGGGTGCATCTCGCCGACGGATTGGACAGCAACAACGTACTCAGTGAAGAGGCGATAGAGCGCGGCCTGGCCTGCCTGGCCCTGTTTGCCGAACGGCTGCAGGGCTTCCCGGCGGATAACGTCACCATCGTCGGGACGCACACCCTGCGTCAGGCGGTGAACGCCGAAGTGTTCCTCAAGCGCGCCGCCAAAGTGATCCCCTACCCGATAGAAATCATCGCCGGCCAGGAAGAAGCGCGCCTGATCTTCATGGGCGTGGAGCACACTCAGCCGGAGAAAGGCCGCAAGCTGGTGATCGACATCGGCGGCGGCTCCACCGAGCTGGTGATCGGCGAAGACTTCGAGCCGCTGCTGGCGGAAAGCCGCCGCATGGGCTGCGTCAGCTTCGCCCAGCTGTTCTTCCCGGGCGGCGAGATCAGCAAAAACAACTTCCGCCGCGCGCGGCTGGCGGCGGCGCAGAAGCTGGAAACGCTGGCCTGGCAGTACCGCATTCAGGGCTGGCAGTATGCGCTGGGCGCTTCGGGCACCATCAAGGCCGCCCACGAAGTGCTGGTGGCGATGGGGGAAAAAGACGGTCTCATCACCCTGGATCGCCTGGAAATGCTCGCCGAGCAGGTGCTGCAGTTCAAAAGCTTCAGTTCACTGAGCCTGCCGGGGCTGTCGGAAGATCGCCAATCGGTGTTCGTACCGGGGCTGGCTATCCTGTGCGGCGTGTTCGATGCGCTGGCGATCCGCGATCTGCGCCTGTCCGACGGCGCGCTGCGCGAAGGCGTGCTGTATGAAATGGAAGGCCGTTTCCGCCACCAGGACATCCGCAGCCGCACCGCCAAGAGCCTGGCCGATCACTACAACATCGATCGCGAGCAGGCCAAGCGGGTGCTGGAAACCACCGAGCTGCTCTATTCGCAGTGGATGGCGCAGAACACCAAGCTGGCGCATCCGCAGCTGGAAGCCCTGCTGAAATGGGCCGCCATGCTGCACGAGGTGGGGCTGAGCATCAACCACAGCGGCATGCACCGCCATTCGGCCTACATTCTGCAAAACTCCAACCTGCCTGGCTTCAACCAGGAACAGCAGCTGCTGCTGGCGGCGCTGGTGCGCTTCCACCGCAAGGCGATCAAGCTGGAAGAGCTGCCTCGCCTCAACCTGTTCAAGAAGAAACACTACCTGCCGCTGATCCAGCTGCTGCGTCTGAGCACCCTGCTCAACAACCAGCGTCAGTCGACCACCACGCCGGAAACGCTGCGCCTGACCACCGACGACAACCACTGGACGCTGCGCTTCCCGGCCGGCTACCTGGCGCAGAACAACCTGGTGCAGCTCGATTTCGAACGCGAGCAGGCCTACTGGAACGACGTCGTCGGCTGGAAGCTGCTGATCGACGAAGAAGGCTCGCAAGACGAACAGCGCTCCGCCTGATCCCCCCGCCCCCTGCCAGACAGGGGGTTTTTCTTTCCGCCCTCGCCCCGACAACCTAAACGAAACCCTAATGCGCCGTGCCGCACGCCGGAAAAAAATGGACAACTTTTGTCATCAGCGCCTAAAATCCGGTTACAAATTCTCGAGCGAATAACACAGGATACCGGCATACCGGGTGATATATGCGCAAGAAAACCACCGGACAGATGACGAAGATAGTGTTGTTTATCAGCTTTATCATTTTAGTCGGCCGACTGCTGTACGCCGCCGTGGTGGCGGTGCCTCATCATCAGGAAAAAAAGCAGGCCGCTGCGCAAAACGCCACCGAAGTCAGCGCGCCGCAACAGGACGCCTCCTCTGAATAACCGCCGCGCCCCGTCCGTTTCATAAAAATGACTCCGGCACTCGCTATGCTCTATCTTTTAATGAGCCTGCGTCAGGAACGCCGAGCGCCCGTTAAGGAACACCATGTCAGCCGCAACCCATAACGTCAAAAAAGTCGCTGAACACCGCCAGCGCATTCTCACTCTGTTGTTGAACAATAAGGAATTGGTCGACGGCATTCTCGGCCGGCCAGGGGATGAGCACGCCCTCAGCCAAAGCGAACTGCTGAACCAGACGGCGGAAATCACCGGCCTGTTGGACGACATGCACGCCGCCGACCTGGCGGACCTGCTGGAAGCGCTGCCGCAGGATGAACGTATGGCGCTGTGGCGGCTGGTGGGCAACAGCAAGCGCGGCCAGACGCTGGTGGAGGTCGCCGAGCCGGTCTGGGACAGCCTGATCGAGGAAATGAGCGACAAAGACCTGCTCAAAGCGATCAAAACGCTGGACGTCGACGAGCAGGCCTACCTGGCGCAATACCTGCCGCGTAACCTGATGGGCCGGTTGCTGACCTCGCTGGAGCCGGAGCAGCGTGCCCAGGTGCGCGAGATGAGCCAGTACGCCAAAGACAGCGTCGGCTGGATGATGGATTTCGAACTGGTGACGGTGCGGCCGGACGTCACGCTCGGCGCGGTACATCGCTTCTTGCGCATGCGTAAAACCATTCCCGACGCCACCGATAAACTGTTCGTCACCGATCGCAAAAATACCCTGCTGGGCGAACTGCCGCTCACCGCGGTGCTGCTGAACGATCCGGAGATCCCGGTACGCGAAGTGATGGACAGCGACCCCGCCACCTTTCAGCCTGAGGACAAGGCCGATGAAGCGGCGGGCGCGTTCGAACGTTATGACCTGATCAGCGCCCCGGTGGTTGACGCAAAAGGCAAACTGATGGGCCGCCTGACCATCGAAGAGATCGTCGACGCCGTCAACGAAGAGAGCGACACCAACCTGCGCCGCATGGGCGGTTTGAGCCCGGAAGAAGACGTGTTCGCCCCGGTCAGCAAGGCGGTCAAGACCCGCTGGGCCTGGCTGGCGATCAACCTCTGTACCGCGTTCGTCGCCTCGCGCGTGATTGGCCTGTTCGAACACACCATTTCCCAGTTGGTGGCGCTGGCGGCGCTGATGCCGATCGTCGCTGGCATCGGCGGCAACACCGGCAACCAAACCATCACCATGATTGTGCGCGCGCTGGCGCTGCACCAGATTGAAGTCGGCAACATCTCGCGCCTGATGCTCAGGGAGCTGGGCGTCGCCATCATCAACGGCGTGGTGTGGGGCGGCATCATGGGCGTGATCACCTGGCTGCTGTACGACGACGCGGCGATGGGCGGCGTGATGACGCTGGCGATGCTGCTCAACCTGCTGCTGGCGGCGCTGATGGGCGTGGTGATCCCGATGACCATGCTCAAACTGGGCCGCGATCCGGCGGTCGGCTCGAGCGTGCTCATCACCGCGCTGACCGACACCGGCGGCTTTTTCATCTTCCTCGGCCTCGCCACTCTGTTCCTGCTGTAATACGCCAAAAGCCGGCCTCGCGCCGGCTTTTTCGTCATTCTGTCGCCGGGCTGGCGTTAACGCAGTAAAGTCGGGCTTCCCGGTAGGTTTTCCTCTCGCGCTGTACTACCCTTTGCCAATAAATCGTCTTAATTCATCCACGTCATGAATCCAATCACTGACAGAGGCCATCGGTAAGGGTGTCTATGGATATCAGCGCGCCGAACACGTTCGGCACACACAAAGGCGTCGTGGTGACGCATTCCCTGTTCGTGGCGCTGGCGACGTTTTTGCTCGCCTTGCTGAGCCTGTCGCTGTCCAGCGAAGCCCGCCACTTCACGCCGCTGTGGTTCCCGACCGCCGCCGCAATCGCGGTGCTGTACCGCCACGCCCCGCGTCACTGGGGGCTGCCGCTGCTGGCCAGCGGCCTCGGCATCGTGCTCGCCAGCTTCTTGCTGTTCGGCGTCAGCGTCACTCCCGTCAAGCTGGCCGCCATCAACCTGCTGGAAGCGGCGATTTGCGCCCTGCTGTTGCGCCGCATGCTACACCCGTACGATCCGTTGAATGATCTCGCCAGTTGGCTGCGTTTTGTGGTCTGTGCGGTGATTTTTACCCCGCTGTTCAGCGCGCTGCTGGCCGCCGGCCTGGTACCCGCGCCAGAGCAGCCTTTTTGGCAGCCGTTCGGTACCTGGTTCATTTCCGAAGCGATAGGGGTACTGTCGCTGGCACCGATCGGCCTCGCTTACAACCGTCGTACCCTGACGGCGCTGAACCCGTTTCCATTATTGCTGACACTGATGGTTACGCTGGCTTTCAGCTTTATGGCGCTGACCTATCTGCCTTTTCCGTTCACGTTCGTGATTTTGCCGCTGCTGTGGGCAGCCATCGCACTGCCGCGTTTTGAGGCGTTCACCGTTTGCTTCTGCACCCTCTTGCTGATCACCGTGATGATTTCGCTGGGACTGCTGCATTTTCAGGCTACCGGCAAACACCTTGGCGATCTCGGTCTGTACTTGCCGATGCTGCTGATTTTAATCCCGGCGCACGCAATGGCGGTGGTGATGCACGCCTTCCGAGTGGAAAAACAGCATATCGTCGAAAGTGAAAGCCGCTTTCGCAGCGCGCTGGAGTATTCCGCCATCGGCATGGCGCTGGTGTCGCCGCAGGGCAAATGGCTGCAGGTCAATCAGGCGCTGTGCACGCTGCTCGGCTATACGCCGGAGGCGCTGCATAAGCTGACCTTTCAAGAAATTACGCATCCCGACGATCTCAACGCCGATCTCAGCCAGTTGCACGACCTGCTCGATGGCCATATCAGCAGCTATACCCTGGAGAAACGCTACATTCGCAGCGACGGCCAGACCGTTTGGGCGCTGCTGGCGGTTTCGCTGGTGCGCGACGCCGAAGGGGTGCCGTTGTACTTCATCTCTCAGGTGGAGGACATCAGCGATTTGAAGCGCAGCCAGGCGGAAAACAACCGGCTGGTGGAGCGCATAACGCTGGCCAATCAGGTGGGCGGCGTCGGCATCTGGGAATGGGTGATAAGCCAGGAAAACTTCACCTGGGATCAGCGCATGTTCGAACTCTACGATCTCAATTCCGACCAAACGCCGACGTTGGCGCTGTGGCGCACGCTGTTGGTGCCGGAAGATCGCGACCGCACCGATCGCGAGCTGGCCGAGATTCTGGCTCAGCCACGACCATTCGTCATGGAATTTCGCATCACCACGCGCGGCGGCAAGTTACGCCATATTCGCGGCCAGGGCAATGTGATCCTCGACGACCAGGGCCAGCCGCTGCGCATGATCGGCACCAATATCGACATGACCGAGCTCAAGATCCTCGCCGAAGCGCTGCACGAGGAGAAAGAGCGCTTGCACATTACCCTCGACGCCATCGGCGAAGGGGTGATCTCCACCGACGGTCACCAGCGCATTACCTTTATGAATCCGGTGGCCGAGCAGATGTGCGGCTGGCCGCTCGATCTGGCGATCGGTATGCCCGTCGCCGGCGTGGTGCGCCTGACCAACGGTAAAGACGGCCCGGAAATCGAAAACCTCACGCAATACCCACGGCAGTGGCCGGCGGATTACGCGCTGGTGCTGCACAGCCGCGACGGGCGCTATTTCGACGTGCAGCAGTCGGTCTCACCGCTGAAAACCCTCGACGGCGAAACCATGGGCGCGGTGATGGTGCTGCAGGATGTCACCGCCTCGCGCGAATTGATGAAAAAGCTCAGCTACAGCGCCTCGCACGACGCGCTGACCGGCCTGCCGAACCGTACCCGCTTCGAGAAGCAGTTGAAAGCGGCGATCGTCGCCAGCGGCGAACCGTCGTCACCGCATTCGCTGGTGTTCCTCGATCTGGATCGGTTCAAGGCGGTGAACGACACCGCCGGCCACGCGGCGGGTGATGCCTTGCTGCGGGACATCGCCCAGCTGATGCGGCACCAGCTGCGCAACAGCGACTGCCTGGCCCGGCTGGGTGGCGACGAATTCGGCCTAATCCTGTTCGACTGCCGGCTTGAACAGGCCAAATCGCTGATGCAACAGGTGGTCAACCAAATCAGCCAACACCCGTTCTACTGGGAAGGAAAGATTTACCGCGTCGGCGCCAGCGCCGGCATCACGCGCATCGGCGGCGACGCCAAAAGCAGCGAGCTGCTGGCGCAGGCCGACATCGCCTGCTACACCGCCAAACACCACGGGCGCGGCCAGGTTTATCTGTACGAAACGCGGCAGAAACAGCTGCTGGAGCGGCAACACGAGGTGCTGAGCCTGCAGGAAGTGCAGACGATCATCAGCGAGGGGCAACTGCGGCTGCTGACTCACGCGGTCGCACCGCCGGCGACGCCGCTGTCGGCCGCGTTTCACCAGGTGAAGCTGCAGGTGATGGCGCCGGACGACCGCCCGCTGTCGCACGAGGCGTTCATCGCCGCCGCGCAGCTGTACGGCCTGATGCCGGACATCGACCGCTGGACGGCGGCGCAACTGCTGGTGAAATATGCCGACGACATCAAACGCAAAGGGCTGTCGCTCGCGCTGCCGCTGGCCATCGACAGCCTGCTGAGCGCCGACTTCCAGCGCTACCTGACGGAAACGGTGCGCGCTTCCTCGCTGCCGCCGCAGGCGCTGCTGTTCAGCGTCGATGAGGCCGCAATACTGGAGCACGCCGCGCAGTGTCGGGCATTTCTCCGCGAACTGCAGCAGCAGGGCTGCCGGCTGATCGTCAACGGCTTCGGGCATAACATCAATGCGTTCGATGAGCTCAGCGACCAGAGGATCGACATCATTCGCATCGATGAGCGCTTTATCACCAACGTGCACTGCAACCAGATGGACGAGCTGATGGTCTCGATGCTCAACGGCGCGGCGCATCGCATTAAAGCGCAGACCTTCGCCGGACCGGCTCACCAGCCGGTGACGCTGCAGGCGCTGCGCGACATTGGCGTCGATCTGGCGGACGGCGACCAGGTGGCGCTGGAGCAGCCGCTGGCGGTGTTGCTCAGCGACGGCTATTTCGGCATCCGTTAACCCTCTCCCCCTCTCAGGCGCCGTCTCCCGGGCGGCGCCTCGCATCTCGTTCGTTACATGATATTAACCAAGACAAGATTAGTGATATAAATAACACCTGAAGCTTAAACGATTAAGTAAGATGAAATCCCCATGCGAACATCGACGTATCCGTTGATTTTCCTCGACAGGTGATGGCTCAGAGACAAGGGACTATGGAAAAGAAATGGTTTTCCGCCAGGGAACTGATGGGTAAGGCGGGGTTGCCGTCAACCCCGCAAGGGGTCAATCTGATGGCCCGGCGCGAAGGCTGGGTCAGTCGCCGCCGCAGCGGCGTACAGGGCAAAGCGCTGGAATACCATATCGACAGTCTGCCGTTCGGCGCGCGCAGCCTGTCGGCGTTGCGCGAAACCGACCATCCGGATTACGACGTCAAACGTCAGGATCCGGTACGGGTCTGGATCGAGTATTACTATCACCTCACGCCGGCCGAACGGGAAAAGCTGCTGGCGTTCCTGATGCGTGAAGGCATGAGCCGCCTGCTGCAGCTGATCGAGTCTCCCCGCTAGCCGCGTTCAACTCTCCGCTTCCGGCGCCCAGCCGCCGTTGTGCCACAGATGCAGCGTGGCGTAAGAGCGCCACGGGCGCCAGCGCTCGGCGTAGCGTTCAATCTGGCGCGGCGTCATGCCGGGGAAACGCTGTTTGATCAGGTAGTCGCCGGCCAGGAACACGTCCGGCCACGACCAGGCGCGCATCGCGATATAGCTGGCGGTCCAGTTGCCGATACCCGGCAGCGCGGTCAGCGCCTTGATGCCCTGTTCGATATCCAGCACGTTGTCGAGCTGCAGCCGTCCTTCCCCCAGCGCGCGGGCGATCTCGATCAGCGCCGCCGCGCGCTTCACTTGCACCCCGAGCGGGCGCAGTTCTTCAGGCTGCAGCTGCGCCACCCGTTCTGCCGTGGGGAAAACGTGGGTGATGCCCTCATGTGGCGTCGCCAGCGCTTCGCCCCAGCGTTCGGCCATCCGCCCGGCGAAGGTCGCCGCCATTTTCACGCTGACCAACTGCCCCAGCACCGCACGCGCCGCCTGCTCGAAACTGTTCACGCAGCCCGGCAGGCGCAGCCCCGGCGCATCGGCCGCCAGCGAGCCCAGCGCCTCATTGATGCGATCCGGCGCGGCGTCCAGATCAAACAGCAGGCGCACCCGGCGCAACACCTCCGTCGTCACCAGACTGAGCGTCGGCGCAATCTCGACCCGAACCCGATTGCGCGCCTCTTCCGGCTGCACGCTGAGCCAGCCGCGGTGTTCCGTGCCGCCCTGGCTGACGGCGATCGAGCGCAGGTAGCGGCGCCCCTCGACCCGCTCCACGCCCTGCACGGCGCGCGCCTGCAAGAAATTCAGCATGCGCGCCCAGTCATAGGGCGGCCGATAGCCCAGGTGAAACACCAACCCGCTGGCGGCGGCCCGTTCACCGCGCGCGCCGCCGCTGCGCAGCGCCGACGGGATCAGGCGGTAACGCGCCTTGAACAGCTCGTTGAAACGCCGCAGGCTGCCGAAACCGGCGGCGAACGCCACCTCGCTGAGCGGCAGATCGGTGTCCGCCAGCAGGCGCTTGGCCTGTAGCAACCGGTGCGACTGCGCGTAATCGATCGGCGAGGCGCCAAACTGTTCGGCGAAGATGCGCCGCAGATGGCGATCGGAAATGCCCAGCCGCGCCGCCAGCGCTTCGCAGCTGTGTTCGGACAGATACCCCTGCTCGATGAGCTGCACCGCCACCTGGGCATAGCGGTTGCCCAGATCGATCAGCGCCAGGCCGGGCGCCAGTTCCGGTCGGCATTTGAGGCAGGGGCGAAACCCCGCCAGTTCAGCCGCCGCCGCGCTCGGATAAAAGGTGCAGTTTTCCAGCTTCGGCGTGCGAGCGCTGCACACCGGGCGACAATAGATGCCGGTGGAAGAGACGCCGACGAAAAAACGGCCGTCGAATTTGCGGTCACGCGCGCGCAGCGCGTCGTACAACGCTTGCTGTTGAGTATTCATGGCAACGCTCGGGTTCGGTTTTTTCTGCATTATGGGACTCGGCTAGCGCGCTGACGTGCGGAATTCGGACATTAAGTTACGCACCTTCCCACCGTCCAGATTAGCGATTGTCTTTAATGATTATGCGTCTGAACAGTGTTCAGACGCACCATTTTCACCGCCACCGACATAAAGCCCCGCTGCCCGACGACTTATTGCCCCTGGCGCGGTACCCCCAATGCCCGGCGCATCAGCCCATCGAAGGCGCGATCGGACAACAAGCGCCGCAGAAAAATCAGCGGTTTCGCGCCAAACCCCACGGCATAGCGCGTTTTCGGACGATGGGCGGCGACGGCTTTGGCGATCGTATCGGCAATCACGCTCGGCGGCGATTGCCGTTTCTTGCTGGCGTCGCTGACCATGGCGTGGGCGACAGCGTGAGCCTGAGCGGCGTACTCGCTCTGGCCGGAAACGCCGATCAGTTTTTCCGCGGCGATATCCGCCCATTCACTCTGGATGCCGCCGGGTTCGATCACCACGACGTCGATGCCGAAAGGTTGCACCTCCATGCGCAAACAGTCGCTGATGGCCTCCAAGGCGAATTTGGTGCCGTGATACCATCCGCCCAGCGGCGTATGTATTTTCCCGCCCATCGACGTAATATTGATGACGGTGCCGGAGCGCTGCGCTCGCATGTGCGGCAAAATCAGCTGCGTCAGCCGAACCGCACCGAACACATTCACATCAAATTGAGCGCGAGCCTCATCCGCAGAAACGTCTTCAATAGCGCCATAGGAGCCGTAACCGGCGTTATTGACCAACACATCGATACGCCCCGTTTCGGCGATGATGGTCTTTACCGCCTGCGCCATGGAAGCATCGTCGGTGACGTCCAACGGCAAAACGCGAATGCCGGCGGCAGCCAGAGCCTGCATGCGTTCAACCCGGCGGGCGGCCGCATAAACGGTATGCCCGCGCTGCTTTAACGTGACGGCGGTGGCTTCGCCAATACCGGACGAGGCGCCGGTCACCAGGATCACTTTGGACTTCATACTGACTGCTCCTTATTAGGATGATTGCGTTGGCGACTGCCTGCGCAGTCTGTATGTTGTCCACTTTAAGCGACGGGCCCTGCCGCAACCATGTCGAACCGCGCCAATCAACTCGCAGAATGCGCCAACGTGAACAGCGCCTCTCGGCTAATTCAGCCGCATCGCCTGGCGAGCCGCTTCCGGCGTTTGCCCTGTCCATTCGTGAAAGGCGCGGAAGAAAGAGTTCGGCTCTTCAAAACCGAGCAAAAAGGCAATCTCTCCGCTGGTAAGGGTCGAATGCTTAAGATAGTGGCGCGCCAATTTTTCCCGGGTGCCGTTGCTCAGCGAACGAAAACTCTCGCCCTCATCTTCCAGACGCCGCTGCAGCGTCCGGCGGCTCATGCCCAATCTTGCCGCCACCGCGTCGATGCCGGCGGTATTGCTGGGAATCAACTCCAGCAGCACCGCACAAACGCGCTCTCCGGTGGTTGCCGTGGCGTCCAGTTCACTGAGGCGACGACGCAGCTCGGGTTCGAAAACGCGCCACATGCCCTCATTCACTGTCAAAAAGGGACGCAAGGCATCTGCGGAGGAGAAAGTAATGCCCGGCCCTGCCCCAGGCGTTACCGCGCAGCCGAAGAAGGCTGCCAAGGGGCGTGAAAGGGCTGCAGGCGGCAGTTCAGGCAAGGTGATACGGCGCGCTTTTACCGGTTCGCGCGTGGCAAGCTGCGCCAGCCGAACATAAAATGCCAGCTCAGCCACCAGTAAAGACGCAGGTACCGCCTCCTCCGCCAACAACCAGCGGGGTGAAATCGTCATTTCGCCTTCAGGGCCGATGGCGAGCTCCAGGCTCATCGGCGCCGTAAGTTGCTTGTATTTCGCTAACCGCTGGACAGCTTGCGCCAGATTGGCGCTGCACAGGGCGGCGAATATCGGAGGGTCAAACGATTCCGTTGACATCAGCGCAACGATTTTCAACGGAAACAACGGGTCGCCCGTTCCTTCCTCCATCGCGCGCCAGAAGCGGAAATATTCTTCCGTAGTGATCCCTTCAGCGGTGCGTGACAACAGATCTTCAGGCAATGCAGCCCGGCGTAAAACATCCGTCGGCTGGAGCCCCAGATCTTTCAGCAGGGTTCTCCAGCCGATATTCATGAGAAAGGTCGAGTTGCGCGTCATGAAATCCTCATCACAGAGTCATAGGGAAAGGCATTCCCCGCTCGGAATACCTGTTGAGTATAAAGAAATGGCGTGCGTCTTGATGGGCGAAGCACGCCATTTTCATAGCCGACTGTGCCATTGCTGCGGCTTGAGCGTTATCCGCACTGAGAAAGTTCGCGCAAGCCGCCGCGCCCGCTAAATTTTTCGACACTCGCGCATTGGCGCATTGCCCGCCGGCCCCGTCTCGGGTAAAGTCGCCCCCCTTCATTGGCATGGGGACAAAAAAGAGATGTTTATTGGATTCGATTACGGGACAGCCAACTGTTCCGTTGCAGTGATGCGCGACCACGGCCCCGAGCTGTTGACGCTGGAAAACAACGCGCCCTATCTGCCTTCGATGCTGTGCGCGCCGACCCGCGAAGCGGTGAGCGAATGCCTGCACCGCCATTGGCAGATCCCGACCGGCAGCGAAGAAAACCAGCAGCTGCTGCGCCGCGCCATCAGTTACAACCGCGAAGAAGACATTCCGGTCAACGGCGACAGCGTGCTGTTCGGCCTGCAGGCGCTGGCGCACTATATGGAAGATCCGGAAGAGGTGTATTTCGTGCGCTCGCCGAAGTCCTTCCTCGGCGCCAACGGCCTGAAACCACAGCAGATCGCGCTGTTCGAAGACCTGGTGTGCGCCATGATGTTCCACATCAAACGCCAGGCAGAAAATGTGCTGCAAACCGGCATCGATCAGGCAGTGATCGGCCGGCCGATCAACTTCCAGGGCATCGGCGGCGACGAAGCCAACCGGCAGGCGCAGGGCATTCTGCAACGCGCCGCCGAACGCGCCGGTTTCAAGGACATTGAATTCCAGTTCGAGCCGGTGGCGGCGGGGCTGGACTTCGAAGCGACGCTGAGCGAAGAGCAAACCGTGCTGGTGGTGGACATCGGCGGCGGCACCACCGACTGCTCGGTGCTGCTGATGGGGCCGCAGTGGCGCAACCGCGCCGATCGCCAGCAGAGCCTGCTGGGCCACAGCGGCTGCCGGGTCGGCGGTAACGATCTGGACATCATGCTGGCCTTCAAGCAGCTGATGCCGCTGTTCGGCCTGGGCGGCGAAACCGCGAAAGGCATCGCCCTGCCGGCGCTGCCTTACTGGAACGCGGTGGCGACCAACGATGTGCCGGCGCAAAACGATTTCTACAGCGCCGCCAACGGCCGCGTGCTGCGCGATCTGATCCTCGACGCGGCGGAGCCGGAAAAGGTCAAGCGCCTGCTGAAAGTGTACCAGCAGCGCCTGAGCTACCGATTGGTGCGGGCGGCCGAAGAGAGTAAGATCGCCCTGTCCGGCCAAACGGCCATCAGCGCGCCGCTCAATTTCGTGCAGGCCGATCTGGCGGAGAACATCAGCCAGGATCAGCTCGCCGACGCCATCTCGCAGCCGTTGATGCGCATTCAGGAGCAGGTCAGCGCCGCGCTGGCCAGCAGCCAGACCGCGCCGCAGGTGATCTACCTGACCGGCGGCAGCGCGCGTTCGCCGCTGCTGCGCGCCGCGCTGCAACAGCAGCTGCCGGGCATTCCGATCGTCGGCGGCAACGACTTCGGCTCGGTCACCGCCGGGCTGGCGCGCTGGGCGCAAACGCTGTTCCGTTGACAGCCCAAGGGCGCGGCTCGCCGCGCCCTTGTTCATTGGAGGCTATGCATCATGTCGACCATCCTTACCCTCGACAGCGCCAGGCTACGGCTGCGCCCCTGGCGCGACGACGACCTGCCGGCCTTCGCCGCGCTCAACGCCGATCCGCAGGTCATGCGCTATTTCCCGGCGACGATGACGGCCGAGGAAAGCCGCGCGCAGGCCGAACGCATCCGCGCCTTCCTGCAACAGCACGGCTGGGGGCTGTGGGCGGTGGAAGTGAAAAGCGGCGCGCCTTTTATCGGTTTTGTCGGGCTGGCGCGGCCGGGCGACGATCTGCCTTGCTCCCCCTGCGTGGAGATCGGCTGGCGGCTGGCGGCGGCCCACTGGGGCAACGGCTACGCCGCTGAGGCGGCGCGCGCCGCGCTGGCGTGCGCCTTCGACACGCTGCATTTGCCGGAAGTGGTGTCCTTCACCGCCGAAGATAACCAGCCGTCGCGCCGGGTGATGACGCGCATCGGTATGCGCTTCGACGGCGAAACCTTCCTGCACCCGCGTCTGCCGGCGGGCCATCCGCTGCAAAAGCACGTCTTGTACCGGCTGAATCGACAAACGTGGCGCGAACGCCACGGCGATTAATACAGCGTATCCTTCAGCCGCTGCGGCAGCGCGCTGTCGTACTCCTCACCGTCGAAGCGCGTTTGGCTCACCGCGGCCAAAATATGGCCGGGGCTGGGCAGCACCGAACGCTCGAGGCGGCTGGCCTCTTCCCATAACCCCGAACGCAAGATCGCCCGGCTGCACTGGAAGAACACCGCCTCCACCCGAATGCGCAGCACCGAACGCGGCAGCTGGTTGCGGTGGGCGAAGCGCTGCAACACCGCCGGCGCCACCACGATCTCCGCCCGCCCGTTAATCCGCAGCGTTTCGCCGATGCCGGGGATCAGCAGCAGCAGCGCCACCCGGTTGTCGTGCAGGATATTGCGCAGGCTGTCGATGCGGTTATTGCCGCGCCGATCCGGCAACAGCAGGGTTTTCTCGTCTTCGATATGAATGAAACCGGCCGGATCGCCGCGCGGCGAGACGTCCATGCCGTCCGGCCCCACCGTCGAGAGGGCGGCGAACGGCGCCGCCTCGATAAACGGACGGTAAGCCGGGTGGATGTAGCTGACTTCTTTAAAAACCGAGGGCGCGGCGGGCTTGCCGTACAGCTGTTCCAGCGCCGCGAGGTCGTTGATGATATCGCCAGACATTGCAGTTTCCTGAATGAGTCATATTGACCCCTTCAGCATAGAGCAAAATCGCCGGCGGCTCTTACTCGGCGCTGGCGTGGTTCAGCGTCTGAATGTCGTCCGCATCCAGCGTCAGACGCGTGGCGCTGACCAACTCATCCAGCTGCGACAACGAGGTGGCGCTGACGATCGGCGCGGTGATGCTCGGACGCGCGATCAGCCAGGCCAGCGAGACCTGCGCCGCAGAGACGCCGTGTTTGCCCGCCACCTGATCCAGCGCCGCCAGGATGCGGAAACCGCGCGGGTTCAGGTAGCGTTCGACGATGCGATCGCCGCGCTGACTTTTGCCCTCATCCGCTTTGCTGCGGTATTTGCCGGTCAGAAAGCCGCTGGCCAGCGCGAAGAAGTTGATCACCCCGAGGCCATGGCGCTGCGCCACCCGCTCCAGCTCGGCTTCATACCCTTCGCGCGCATACAGATTGTATTCCGGCTGCAGGGTTTCGTAGCGCGCCAATCCGTTGCTCTCGCTCACCCGCAGCGCTTCTTCCAGGCGATCCGCCTGATAGTTGGAGGCGCCGATCGCCCGCACCTTGCCGGCCTTAATCAACGCATCGAACGCCGCCAGCGTCTCTTCCAGCGGCGTATCGCGGTCATCGTCATGCGACTGATAAAGATCGATATAATCGGTTTGCAGGCGCCGCAGCGAATCTTCCACCGCCTGCTGAATATAGCGCGGCGACAGACCCTGTTTGCCTTCGCCCATCGGTTTACCCACCTTGGTGGCGATGATCACCTGGTCGCGCTTGCCGCTCTTCTTCAGCCATTCGCCGATGACGGTTTCCGATTCGCCGCCCCGGTTGCCCGGCGCCCAGCTGGAATAAACGTCGGCGGTATCGATAAAGTTGAGCTGATTGTCCACCAGCGCATCCAGCAGGCTGAACGAGGTCGCTTGATCCGCCGTCCAACCGAACACATTGCCGCCAAAGGTCAACGCCGGCACCTGAATGCCTGAGCGGCCCAATTCTCTGTTGCTCATCACCTGCTCCTGTGGGAAAAGATTCGCGGGTTAATTATTAGCGCCAACCAGGATAGAACGCTAAAACGGATTGGCTATAAGCTGAAACAAATCACTTATAAACATAGCACGCTCAAATCACCCACTTATTAGGACAATGCTGACGGTTCCTCCATATTTCCTTCATTTTTATGCCGTCCCCGCTGGCTAAACTAGTATCCTGTAAGGAGTGTCATTTTTGTGGCAATGAGTGCCCGCACCCCTGCCTTTTGGAGAGAATTTTCGCCGCCATGAATGCAAAACCCCAACGCCGTTCCCTGATGCCGCGCCTGCTGGTTGCGGCCATCCTGGTCATCGCCGCCGTCTTCGCCTGGCGTTATTTTAACGCCGCTCAACCGCCGGCCGGCACGGCCCCGGGCGCGCAGCAGGCCGGCGGCAAAGCGGGGGCCGGTCGCGCGGCGGGCGGGCGGCGCGGCGCGCCGATGTCGCCGGTGCAGGCCGCGACGGCCACGCAACAGACGGTGCCGCGCTATCTTTCCGGCTTGGGCACCGCCACCGCCGCCAATACCGTCACCGTCACCAGCCGGGTCGACGGCCAACTGATGGCGATCCACTTTACCGAAGGCCAGCAGGTCAAAGCCGGCGATCTGCTGGCAGAAATCGATCCCCGGCCGTTCCAGGTGCAACTGACCCAGGCGCAGGGGCAGTTGGCGAAAGATCAGGCCACGCTGGCCAACGCCCGGCGCGATCTGGCGCGCTACCAGCAATTGGTGAAAACCAATCTGGTTTCCCGTCAAGAGCTGGATACGCAGGCCTCGCTGGTGCAGCAAACCGAAGGCGCCATCAAAGCCGATCAGGGCGCGGTCGACAGCGCCAAACTGCAGATCACCTACAGCCGCATCACTGCGCCAATCGACGGCCGCGTCGGGTTGAAACTGGTCGACGTCGGCAACTACGTCACCAGCGGCAGCACCACCGGTTTGGTGGTGATCACGCAGACGCACCCGATCGACGTGGTGTTCACGCTGCCCGAAGGCAACATCGCCGATCTGCTCAAGGCGCAAAAAGCCGGGCCGGTGAGCGTCGAAGCCTGGGATCGCACCAACCAGAACAAGCTGACGACCGGTTCGCTGCTGAGCCTGGACAACCAAATTGATACCGCCACCGGCACCATCAAGCTGAAAGCGCGCTTCGCCAACGAAGACGACGCGCTGTTCCCCAACCAGTTCGTCAACGCGCGGCTGCAGGTGGATACCCTGCACGATGCGGTGGTGATCCCGACCGCCGCGCTGCAGATGGGCAACGAAGGCAACTTCGTCTGGACGCTCAGCGAAGACAACAAGGTCAGCAAACACCGGGTCACCGCCGGCGTGCAGGACAGCCGGCAGGTGGTGATCAGCGCCGGCCTCAACGCCGGCGATCGGGTGGTGACCGACGGCATCGATCGCCTGACCGAAGGCATGCAGGTGGAAGTGCTGGCGCCGAACGACGCGCCTGCGGCGTCAAAAGCCAAGCGCGAACCTGACGTTCAGAGGAAGTCCTGATGCAGGTGATGCCACCGACCCGCGGCGGCGGCCCTTCCCGCCTGTTTATCCTGCGCCCGGTCGCCACCACCCTGCTGATGGTGGCGATACTGCTGGCGGGGATCATCGGCTATCGTGCGCTGCCGGTTTCCGCGTTGCCGGAAGTGGACTACCCAACCATCCAGGTGGTGACGCTGTATCCCGGCGCCAGCCCGGACGTGGTCACCTCCGCCATTACCGCGCCGCTGGAACGCCAGTTCGGCCAGATGTCCGGCCTGAAGCAAATGGCGTCGCAAAGCTCCGGCGGCGCCTCGGTGGTGACGCTGCAATTCCAGCTGGCGCTGCCGCTCGACGTCGCGGAGCAGGAAGTGCAGGCGGCGATCAACGCCGCCACCAACCTATTGCCGAACGATCTGCCCTACCCGCCGATTTACAGCAAGGTTAACCCGGCCGATCCGCCGATCCTGACGCTGGCCGTCACCTCCACCGCCATGCCGATGACGCAGGTGGAAGACATGGTGGAGACGCGCGTAGCGCAGAAAATCTCTCAGGTGACCGGCGTCGGCCTGGTGACCCTGGCCGGCGGCCAACGCCCGGCGGTGCGTGTAAAACTGAACGCCGCGGCGGTCGCCGCCTATGGCCTGAACAGCGAAACCATCCGCACCGCCATCAGCAACGCCAACGTCAACTCGGCAAAAGGCAGCCTGGACGGCCCGACCCGCTCGGTCACCCTGTCCGCCAACGACCAAATGAAATCCGCCGACGACTATCGCCAGCTGATCGTCGCCTATCAGAACGGCGCGGCGATCCGCCTGCAGGATATCGCCACCATCGAACAAGGGGCGGAAAATACCCGACTGGCGGCCTGGGCCAACCAGCAACAGGCGATCGTGCTGAACATTCAGCGCCAGCCCGGCGTCAACGTCATCACCACCGCCGACAGCATCCGCGAAATGCTGCCGACGCTGATTAAAAGCCTGCCCAAGTTGGTCGACGTCAAGGTGTTGACCGATCGCACCACCACCATCCGCGCCTCGGTCAGCGACGTGCAGTTCGAGCTGCTGCTGGCGATCGCGCTGGTGGTGATGGTGATCTACGTGTTCCTGCGCAACGTGCCGGCGACCATTATCCCCAGCGTGGCGGTGCCGCTGTCGCTGGTCGGCACCTTCGCCGCCATGTATTTCCTCGGCTTCTCCATCAATAACCTGACGCTGATGGCATTAACCATTGCCACCGGTTTCGTGGTGGATGACGCCATCGTGGTGATCGAGAACATCTCGCGCTACATCGAGAAAGGGGAAAAACCGCTCGACGCCGCGCTGAAAGGGGCCGGCGAGATCGGCTTCACCATCATCTCGCTGACCTTCTCGCTGGTGGCGGTGCTGATCCCGCTGCTGTTCATGGGCGACATCGTCGGCCGCCTGTTCCGCGAGTTCGCCGTGACGCTGGCGGTGGCGATTTTGATCTCCGCCGTGGTATCGCTGACGCTGACGCCGATGATGTGCGCCCGCATGCTCAGCCACGAATCGCTGCGCAAGCAGAACCGCTTCTCCGCCGCCTCTGAGCGCTTTTTCGAGCGCGTGATCGCGCGATACGGCCAGTGGCTGAAAACGGTGCTTAACCACCCCTGGCTGACGCTCGGCGTGGCCGTGGGCACCCTGGCGCTGACGGTGTTGCTGTACCTGCTGATCCCGAAAGGCTTCTTCCCGGTGCAGGACAACGGCATCATTCAGGGCACGCTGGAGGCGCCGCAGAGCGTTTCGTTCAGCAACATGGCCGAGCGCCAGCAGCAGGTCGCGGCGCAGATCCTCAAAGATCCGGCGGTGGAAAGCCTGACCTCGTTCGTCGGCGTCGACGGCAGCAACGCCACGCTCAACAGCGGCCGGCTGCAGATCAACCTGAAGCCGCTGAGCGAACGCAGCGACCGCATTCCGGCGATCATCAGCCGGTTGCAGCAGCAAACGGCGCAGTTCCCCGGCGTGAAGCTGTACCTGCAGCCGGTGCAGGATCTGACCATCGATACCCAGGTCAGCCGCACCCAGTACCAGTTCACCCTGCAGGCGATGTCGCTGGACGATCTCAGCCTGTGGGTGCCGCAGCTGATGGATGAGCTGAAACAAACCCCGCAGCTGGCGGACGTCACCAGCGATTGGCAGGATCAGGGGCTGGTCGCCTACGTCAACGTCGATCGCGATTCGGCCTCGCGCCTCGGCGTCACCATGAGCGACGTGGACAATGCGTTGTACAACGCCTTCGGCCAACGCCTGATCTCCACCATCTACACCCAGGCCAATCAATACCGGGTGGTGTTGGAGCACGACGTCAGCGCGACGCCGGGGCTGGCGGCGCTCAATGAGATCCGTCTGAGCGGCAAGGACGGCGCCGTGGTGCCGTTGAGCGCCATCGCCAAAATCGAAGAACGGTTCGGCCCGCTGTCGGTCAACCACCTCGACCAATTCCCGTCGGCCACCGTCTCGTTCAACGTCGCCGCCGGCTACTCGCTCGGCGAAGCGGTAGACGCGGTCACCCAGGCGGAAAAAAATCTCGCCATGCCGAAAGACATCACCACCCAATTCCAGGGCGCGACGCTGGCCTTCCAGGCGGCGCTCGGCAGCACGCTGTGGCTGATTTTGGCGGCGGTGGTGGCGATGTATATCGTGCTGGGCGTGCTGTATGAAAGCTTCATTCATCCGGTGACCATCCTCTCCACCCTGCCGACCGCCGGGGTCGGCGCGCTGCTGGCGCTGATGCTGGCCGGCAGCGAACTGGACGTGATCGCCATCATCGGCATCATCCTGCTGATCGGCATCGTGAAGAAGAACGCCATCATGATGATCGACTTCGCGCTGGCGGCGGAACGCGAACAGGGCTTATCGCCGCGCGACGCCATCTATCAGGCCTGCCTGCTGCGTTTCCGGCCGATCCTGATGACCACGCTGGCGGCCTTGCTCGGCGCGCTGCCGCTGATGCTGAGCACCGGCGTCGGCGCGGAGCTGCGGCATCCGCTCGGCGTCTGTATGGTCGGCGGCCTGATCATGAGCCAGATCCTGACGCTGTTCACCACGCCGGTGATCTACCTGCTGTTTGACAAACTGGCGCGCAACACGCATCGCCAGCCGGATACGCAGGAGCTGCCGTGAAATTCTTCGCCCTGTTCATTCACCGGCCGGTGGCCACCACCCTGCTGACGCTGGCCATCGCCATCAGCGGCGCGATCGGTTTTCGCCTGCTGCCGGTGTCGCCGCTGCCGCAGGTGGATTTTCCGGTGATTTCGATCAGCGCGTCGCTGCCGGGCGCCTCGCCGGAAACCATGGCCTCCTCGGTGGCGACGCCGCTGGAGCGCGCGCTGGGCCGCATCGCCGGGGTCAATGAAATGACCTCGATGAGCTCGCTCGGCAGCACCCGGGTGATTTTGCAGTTCGATCTCAGCCGCGACATCAACGGCGCCGCGCGCGACGTGCAGGCGGCGATTAACGCCGCGCAAAGCCTGTTGCCGACCGGCATGCCGAGCCGCCCCAGCTATCGCAAGGTCAACCCTTCCGACGCGCCGATCATGATCCTGACGCTGACGTCGGACACCTACAGCCAGGGGCAGCTTTACGACTTCGCGTCCACCCAGCTGGCGCAGAAGATCAGCCAGACCGAAGGCGTCGGCGACGTTTCCGTGGGCGGCAGCTCGCTGCCGGCGGTGCGCGTGGAGTTGAACCCTTCGGCGCTGTTCAATCAGGGTGTTTCGCTGGATGCCGTGCGGCAGGCCATCAGCAACGCCAACGTGCGCCGCCCGCAGGGCGCCGTCGAAAACCCGCAGCAACGTTGGCAAATCCAGGCCAACGACGCGCTGAAAACCGCCGACGCCTACCGCCCGCTGATCGTTCATTACAACAACGGTTCGGCGGTGCGGCTCGGCGACGTGGCCGAGGTCAAAGATTCGGTGCAGGACGTGCGCAACGCCGGGATGACCGACGCCAAGCCGGCGATCGTTCTGGCCATCAGCCGCGCGCCGGACGCCAACATCATCGAAACCGTCGATCGCATTCGCGCCGAGCTGCCCGCGCTGCAGGAAAACATTCCGGCCGCAATCTCGCTCAACGTCGCGCAGGATCGCTCGCCGACCATTCGCGCGTCGCTGGCCGAGGTCGAACAGTCGCTGGCGATCGCCATCGGGCTGGTGATCCTGGTGGTGTTCATCTTCCTGCGCTCCGGCCGCGCCACGCTGATCCCGGCGGTCGCCGTGCCGGTGTCGCTGATCGGCTCGTTCGCCGCCATGTATCTGTGCGGCTTCAGCCTCAACAACCTGTCGCTGATGGCGCTGACCATCGCCACCGGCTTTGTGGTGGACGACGCCATCGTGGTGCTGGAAAACATTTCCCGCCACGTCGAGGCCGGCATGAAACCGATCAACGCTGCGCTGCTGGGCGCGCGGGAGGTCGGTTTCACCGTGCTGTCGATGAGCGTTTCGCTGGTGGCGGTGTTTATCCCGCTGCTGCTGATGGCGGGCCTGCCCGGCCGGCTGTTCCGCGAATTCGCCGTCACCCTGTCGGTGTCGATCGGGCTGTCGCTGATCGTCTCGCTGACGCTCACGCCGATGATGTGCGCCTATCTGCTGCGCCACCAGCCGGCGCGTTCGCAGCGGCGCGCGCGCGGCTTCGGCAAAATGCTGCTGGCGCTGCAGCAGGGATACGGACGCTCGCTGAACTGGGTGCTTGGCCACTCGCGCTGGGTGCTGGCGGTGTTCCTCGCCACCATTGCGCTCAACGTCTGGCTGTATATCAGCATCCCGAAAACCTTCTTCCCCGAACAGGATACCGGCCGCCTGATGGGCTTTATCCAGGCCGATCAGAGCATCTCGTTCCAGGCGATGCGCGGCAAACTGGAAGATTTCATGAAAATCGTGCGCGAAGATCCGGACGTGGAAAACGTCACCGGCTTTACCGGCGGCTCGCGCACCAACAGCGGCTCGATGTTCATCTCACTGAAACCGCTGTCGGTACGCAGCGACGACGCGCAGAAAGTGATCGCCCGCCTGCGCGCTCGCCTGGCCAAAGAACCGGGCGCCAGCCTGTTCTTGATGGCGGTGCAGGATATCCGCGTCGGCGGCCGCCAGGCCAACGCCAGCTACCAATATACGCTGCTGGCGGATGACCTCGCCGCGCTGCGCGACTGGGAACCGAAGATCCGCGCCGCGCTGGCGGCATTGCCCGAGCTGGCGGACGTCAACTCGGATCAGCAGGATAAAGGCTCGGAGATGGATCTGGTCTACGATCGCGAGACCATGGCGCGCCTCGGCATTTCGGTGTCCGACGCCAACAACCTGTTGAACAACGCCTTCGGCCAGCGACAGATTTCGACCATCTATCAACCGCTCAACCAATACAAAGTGGTGATGGAAGTGGCGCCGCCTTACACTCAGGACGTCAGCTCGCTGGACAAGATGTTCATCATCAACAACGAAGGCAAGGCGATACCGCTCTCCTACTTCGCCAGTTGGCGACCGGCCAACGCGCCGCTGTCGGTCAACCATCAGGGGCTGTCCGCCGCCTCGACCATCTCCTTTAACCTGCCGGACGGCGGCAGCCTGTCGGACGCCACCGCCGCTGTCGAGCGCACCATGACTCAGCTCGGCGTGCCGTCCACGGTGCGCGGCGCCTTCGCCGGCACCGCCCAGGTGTTCCAGGACACCCTGAAGTCGCAGCTGATCCTGATCCTGGCGGCGATCGCCACGGTGTATATCGTGCTCGGCGTGCTGTACGAGAGCTATATCCATCCGCTGACCATCCTCTCCACCCTGCCTTCCGCGGGCGTGGGGGCGCTGTTGGCGCTCGAGCTGTTCGGCGCGCCGTTCAGCCTGATCGCGCTGATCGGCATCATGCTGTTGATCGGCATCGTGAAGAAAAACGCCATCATGATGGTCGACTTCGCGCTCGAGGCGCAGCGCAACGGCGGCATCAGCGCCCGCGAGGCGATTTTCCAGGCCAGCCTGCTGCGCTTCCGGCCGATCCTGATGACCACGCTGGCGGCGCTGTTCGGCGCGCTGCCGCTGGTGTTGACCAGCGGCGACGGCGCGGAGCTGCGCCAGCCGCTCGGCATCACCATCGCCGGCGGTCTGGTGATGAGCCAGCTGCTGACGCTGTACACCACGCCGGTGGTCTATCTTTACTTCGACCGGCTGCAGGCGAAGTTCCGCCGCAACAAGCAGCTGGCCCCGCTGCCGCACTAATGGCCGACCGATGCTGATGAAACACACCGCCACGGTACGTTGGCAACTCTGGATAGTGGCGTTCGGCTTCTTTATGCAGACGCTGGATACCACTATCGTCAATACCGCCCTGCCCTCGATGGCCGCCAGCCTGGGGGAGAACCCGCTGCGCATGCAGTCGGTGATCGTCGCCTATGTGCTGACGGTGGCGGTGACGCTGCCGGCCAGCGGCTGGCTGGCGGACAAGGTCGGCGTACAGCGGGTGTTTTTCAGCGCCATCGTGCTGTTTACCCTCGGCTCCCTCCTCTGCGCCCGCTCGGCAACCCTGAACGAGCTGATCGCCTCGCGCGTGCTTCAGGGCATCGGCGGCGCGATGATGGTGCCGGTCGGCCGCCTGACGGTGATGAAGATCGTGCCGCGCGAGCAGTACATGGCGGCGATGACCTTCGTGACGCTGCCGGGCCAGATCGGCCCGCTGATGGGGCCGGCGCTGGGTGGACTTCTGGTGCAATACGCCAGCTGGCACTGGATTTTCCTGATCAATATTCCGGTGGGCATCGTGGGCGCCATCGCCACGCTGCTGCTGATGCCCAACTACCAAATGCAGACCCGCCGTTTCGATCTCAGCGGCTTTTTCCTGCTGGCGATCGGCATGGCGTCGCTGACGCTGGCGCTCGACGGCCACAAAGGCATGGGCCTGACCGGCGGCGCCATCGCCGGCCTGGTGGCGCTGGGCGCGGCGGCGTTGTTGGGGTATGTTTGGCATGCCTACGGCAATAGCCGCGCCCTGTTCTCGCTGCGGCTGCTGCGCACCCCGACCTACAAGATCGGGCTGCTGGCCAGTCTGCTGGGGCGCATCGGCAGCGGCATGCTGCCGTTCATGACACCGCTGTTTCTGCAGGTGGGCATGGGCTTCACGCCGTTCCACGCCGGGCTGATGATGATCCCGATGATCATCGGCAGCATGGGCATGAAGCGCATCGTGGTGCAGGTGGTCAACCGCTTCGGCTACCGCAACGTGCTGGTGGCCGCCACGCTGCTGCTGGCGTTGGTCAGCCTGAGTTTCCTGCTGGCGGCGATGCTCGGCTGGCTGTGGCTGCTGCCGGTGATACTGTTCTTCCAGGGGATGGTCAACGCATTGCGCTTCTCGGCGATGAATACCCTGACGCTGAAAGACCTGCCGGACCGGCTGGCCAGCAGCGGCAACAGCCTGTTGTCGATGGTCATGCAGCTGTCGATGAGCCTCGGCGTCAGCGTCGCCGGCATCTTGATCGGCAGCTTCGCCCATCACCAGGCGGTGGCCGACAGCCCGGCCATCCACAGCGCATTTATTTACAGCTACTGCTGTATGGCGTTGATTATCGCCCTGCCCGCGCTGGCCTTCGCGCGCGTGCCGGCGGATAGCGCGCCTAACCGCACGCTGGCCAAAGAGCCGGGCACCGGCTCAACGAGGTTGCAATGAAGATAGGCATTACCGGGAAGCTGTTCCTGGCCATTTTCGCCACCTGCATGCTGGTGTTGATCACCATGCACTGGGGGGTGCGCGTCAGCTTTGAGCGTGGTTTTATCGACTACATCAAGAGCAGTAACGAGCAGCGCATCAACATGCTGAGCGAAGCGCTGGAGGAACAGTACAGCCATCATGGCAACTGGATATTCCTGCGCAACAACGATCAGGTGGTCTACCAAATCATGCGTTCGTTCGAGCAGAACAGCGACAGCAGCCACAACCTGCCGCCCAAGGGCTGGCGCACCCAGTTTTGGGTGGTGGACAGCCAGTTCAATCGGCTGGTCGGGCATTCCGGCCCGTTGCCGAAAGAGGGGCCGCGCCACCCGATCCGCTACAACAACGAGATCGTCGGTTGGGTGCTCACTACCCCGGTCGAACGCCTGACGCGCAATACCGACATCAACTTCGATCGCCAGCAGCGCCGCACCAGCTGGATCATCGTCGCGCTCTCCACCCTGCTGGCGGCGGCGGTGACCTGGCTACTGTCGCGCGGCATGCTGGCCCCGGTTAAACGCCTGGTGGCGGGCACCCATCGATTGGCGGCGGGCGACTTCACCGCCCGCGTGGCGGTCAGCAGCCAGGATGAGCTGGGCAGGCTGGCGCACGACTTCAACCAGTTGGCCACCTCGCTGGAGAAAAATGAACAGATGCGCCGCGCCTTTATGGCCGACGTGTCGCACGAACTGCGCACGCCGCTGGCGGTGCTGCGCGGCGAGCTGGAGGCGCTGCAGGACGGCGTACGCCAGCCGACGCCCGCGTCGCTCAGCTCGCTGCAGGCCGAGGTGTCCACCCTGACCAAACTGGTCGACGACCTGCACCAGCTTTCGCTCTCCGATCTCGGCGCGCTGGCCTATCGCAAATCGTCGGTGGACTGCGTGCATCTGCTGCAGATCGCCGTCGCCGCCTTCCGCGAGCGCTTTCGCGCCAAAGGGCTGGAGATCGTCACCCATCTGCCGCCCCAGGCGCCGCTGTTCGGCGATCCCGATCGCCTGAATCAGCTGTTCAATAACCTGTTGGAAAACAGCCTGCGCTACACCGATGCCGGCGGCCGGCTGGAAATCAGCGCCGAGCTGCAGCCGGGGCGGCTATCCCTCTGCTGGCAGGACAGCGCGCCAGGCATCAGCGATCAGCAACTGACGCGCATTTTCGAACGTTTCTACCGGGCGGAAGGCTCGCGCAACCGCGCCAGCGGCGGTTCCGGATTGGGGCTGGCGATCTGCCACAACATCGTGGAAGCGCACGACGGGAAAATCCGCGCCGAGCATTCGCCTTTAGGCGGCGTGCGCATTACAGTAGAATTTGCTACCCCGATAAAAAATAAGGCGCCCTGATGGACATTCAGAATCAACCCGTGCAGATCATGATTGTTGAAGATGAGCCCAAGCTGGGCCAGCTGCTGGTGGATTATCTGCAGGCGGCGGGCTACGCCACCCGTTGGCTGACCAACGGCAACGAAGTGGTGCCGACCGTGCACCAGCATCCGCCGGCGCTGATCTTGCTCGATCTGATGCTGCCGGGCGCCGATGGGCTGACGGTGTGCCGCGAGCTGCGCCGCTTCAGCGACGTACCGATCGTGATGGTGACGGCGAAAATCGAAGAGATTGACCGCCTGCTGGGGCTGGAGATCGGCGCCGACGATTACATCTGCAAACCCTACAGCCCACGCGAAGTGGTGGCGCGGGTGAAAACCATCCTGCGCCGCAGCTATCGGCCACAGGAGAACGCGCGGGAAGATGATCTGCTGCACATCGATGAACCGCGCTTCCAGGCCAGCTATCAGGGGCAGTTGCTGGATCTGACGCCGGCGGAGTTCCGCCTGCTGAAAACGCTGGCCAGCCAGCCGGGCAACGTGTTTTCGCGCGAGCAGCTGCTGAATAACCTGTATGACGACTATCGGGTGGTCACCGACCGCACCATCGACAGCCACATCAAAAACCTGCGCCGCAAGCTGGAGCTGATCGACGGGCAAAAATCCTTTATCCGCTCGGTATACGGCGTCGGTTACCGCTGGGAAGCCGAACCCTGCCGGCTGGTGAATGGGGTTTAGGGGAGAGAATCGACCGCGTTCCACCAAGGCGCGCGGTCAGCCACACCCTGTTGTCGCTCATCCGACAGCAGGAAGTCGTGTGGTAGGGCTGTGTTAGCGATCATTCTCAACAGAGGCTCCCAATCTTTATCGCTGCCCTCGCTTTTATCATTTCCTACTGACCGTTCGATTTTTTCCATCCTTGGCGCTCCTGTGCAAAATTTGCCCTATTTTATCTCTGCGAGGTGAACCCGCCAAGATGAAATCGCGAGTGTTCCACGGCTTAGACGTCCCAAATACTGCGCTGCGCAATCACCGCCCCTCCCTTAGCTTCCCGTGCGGCGCCGGGCTTCTCGGGCGAAAACTCCGCGCCGGCGCAAAAAAATTGCGCATTTTTTCGACTAAGCTGCTGTGAGGTTTAGCCACCGATTTTCAAGCGATTGGCTACACTTACATCACGAATCGGAACCTACAGGAGAAGAACCATGGCAATCGGTCATTACGAGCTGAAAAAAGCAAAGAACGGACAGTACCACTTCAACCTGAAAGCCAGTAACGGCGAGATCATTCTGGCCAGCGAGATGTACGCCAGCAAAGCGTCGGCGGAGAACGGCATCGCCTCGGTGCAGACCAATTCGCCGCATGAAGCGCAGTTTGAGCTGAAGCACAGCACCAGCAACCAGCCCTACTTTGTGCTGAAGGCCAAGAACCATCAGGTGATCGGCGTCAGCGAAATGTACAGCTCCGAAAGCGCAGCCAAAAACGGTATCCAGTCGGTGATTAAAAACGGCCCGACCACCGATATTCGCGATTTGAGCGCCTGATCCCCCGTTTCGCCCGCGCGGTGGCCGCCATCGCGCGTTTTCCGTTTGACCGGGATCAATCTCCCTTGAATAAATCCGGTTAACTGCTGATTTTTTGCCGCGCCGCGGCTACAATCCCCCGCTTTTACTGCGCCATCAGGTGGCGTGGTGCTGACCTGAAATCAGACCGAGACACACTATGTTTACACCGGAACTTCTCTCCCCGGCCGGAACGCTGAAAAACATGCGTTACGCCTTCGCCTACGGCGCCGATGCGGTTTACGCCGGCCAGCCGCGCTACAGCCTGCGGGTGCGCAACAACGAGTTCAACCACGAGAATCTGGCGCAGGGCATCAACGAAGCGCACGCGCTGGGTAAAAAATTCTACGTGGTGGTCAACATCGCCCCGCACAACGCCAAGCTGAAAACCTTCCTGCGCGATCTGAAACCGGTAGTCGATATGGGCCCGGATGCGCTGATCATGTCCGATCCTGGCCTGATCATGATGGTGCGCGAAGCCTTCCCACAGATGGACATCCACCTGTCGGTGCAGGCCAACGCCGTTAACTGGGCGACGGTGAAGTTCTGGAAACAAATGGGCCTGACCCGCGTGATCCTGTCGCGCGAGCTGTCGCTGGAAGAGATCGCCGAGATCCGCGCCGAAGTGCCGGACATGGAGCTGGAGATCTTCGTCCACGGCGCGCTGTGCATGGCCTACTCCGGCCGCTGCCTGCTGTCCGGCTACATCAACAAGCGCGATCCCAACCAGGGCACCTGCACCAACGCCTGCCGTTGGCAGTACAAGGCGGAAGAAGGCAAAGAGGACGACACCGGCAATATCGTGCACCTGCACGAGCCGATCCCGGTGCAGACCGTCGAGCCGACGCTGGGCATCGGCACGCCGACCGACAAGGTATTCATGCTGTCTGAGGCGCAAAAACCAGGCGAATATATGAGCGCCTTCGAGGACGAACACGGCACCTACATCATGAACTCCAAGGATCTGCGCGCCATCCAGCACGTAGAGCGTCTGACGCAGCTCGGCGTGCATTCGTTGAAGATCGAAGGGCGCACCAAGTCCTTTTACTACTGCGCGCGTACCGCCCAGGTCTACCGCCGCGCCATCGACGACGCCGTTGCCGGCAAACCGTTCGATCCGACCCTGCTCACCACGCTGGAAGGCCTGGCGCACCGCGGCTATACCGAAGGCTTCCTGCGCCGCCACGTGCACGAAGCGCAGCAGAACTACGAATACGGCTCTTCGCTCTCCGAGCGCCAGCAGTTCGTCGGCGAGTTCACCGGCGTGCGCCGCGAAGGCTGGGCGGAAGTCGACGTGAAGAATAAATTCTCACTCGGCGACAGCGTCGAGATGATGACGCCGGGCGGCAACGTGCTGTTCACCCTCGAAAGCATGCAAAATAAGAAAGGCGAGCCGATTGAGGTCGCGCCGGGCAACGGCCATATCGTTTATTTGCCGATCCCGCAGGATATCGATCTCAATTATGCTTTGCTGATCCGCAATTTGGCGGAAGAAAATAGCGCCGGAGCCTAACAATGAATCGCCGTCATTCGGCGGCGATTTTTAGCAAATATTAGAATTGGATCACATCAATGTGCCCGCAGCTTGGTTACTATCACGCTGCTTAAAACGAACAACGAAAATATTTGCATAGCAATACTAGGAACCACCTCCTTAGCCGGCCCAATCTCCCTTGGGCTGGCTTTTTCTTTATGGGCCCGCCATTGCCGCCGGCGCGCCTATTTCTCATTACGTTTTCCCGTTATCCATTTTAATAAAAATAATAACGCCACATCGATATATAAATAACGCTATAGCGATTAATCCTGCCGCCATTAAAATTGCGCTTATTGTCAGGTTAAATTCAGATAAATTCGCATCGTCTTCATATTCACGGCGCAATGGGAAATAACCGGAATTAGCTGAATATTCTGATGGCTTGGCGGCCTGGGCTGGTTTATCTTGAGGCATTATTGGTTTTCCGCCGGAGGAGCTCGGCAATGCCTCAACACTCACATGCACCAGCACTGCTTATCATCAACGGCAAGGGCGCCGGCAACGAAGAGCTGCGCCAGGCCGTCAACCGGCTGCGCGAAGAGCAGATAACGCTGCACGTGCGCGTCACCTGGGAACACGGCGACGCCGCGCGCTACGTCGCGGAAGCCGCTCGGCTCGGCGTCGGCACCGTCGTCGCCGGCGGCGGTGACGGCACCATCAACGAAGTGGCCGCCGCGCTGGCGCAACTGCCGGCGCAAGGTCGGCCGGCGCTGGGCATTTTGCCGCTCGGCACCGCCAACGACTTCGCCATGGCCTGCAACATTCCCCTCTCGCCCGAGCAGGCGCTGCAGCTGGCGATCAAGGGCCGCTCGGTGCCTATCGATCTGGCCAAGGTCAACGGCGAGCGCTACTTCATCAACATGGCCACCGGCGGTTTCGGCACCCGTATCACCACTGAAACGCCGGAGAAGCTGAAGGCGGCGTTGGGCGGCGTGTCCTACTTCGTTCACGGCTTATTGCGCATGGATACGCTGCAGGCCGACCGCTGTGAAATCCGCGGGCCGGACTTCCGCTGGGCCGGCGAAGCGCTGGTGATCGGCATCGGCAACGGCAAACAGGCCGGCGGCGGCCAGGAACTGTGCCCCAACGCGCTGATTAACGACGGGCAGTTGCAGCTGCGCCTGTTAATCGCCGATGAACTGCTGCCGGCGCTGGTGGCCGCCCTGTTCAACGACGAAGAGAGCAACAGCATCCTCAGCGCCGCGCTGCCGTGGCTGGAGATCGACGCGCCGCATGAGATGACCTTCAACCTCGACGGCGAGCCGCTCAAAGGCCGCCATTTCCGCATCGAAGTGGTGCCGCAGGCCATCGAATGCCGCCTGCCGCCGAACTGCGCCCTGCTGGGCTAATCCGGCTCTGCGCCCGCTCGCCGCTCGGAACGCCAAGGCAGGCGAGATCGAACAATCAAGCACTTAACGCGCCGGGGGCGATCGCCCCCGCGTATTTGGCCACGCTAATGGCATTTCCTCTCAATCGCATCTATTGTTTGTCCTTGCCGGATCAAGTTCGGTAGCATCGCTTTACAGCTTCAATCACCGCTTTTTTACTACGCCGGTGGTCAAAAACCCTTGCATTGCCGGTGTATGAAGAAGCTTAATCGGGAGTGAATCATGACTGATATTGTGCAGTTGCTAGGAAAGGAAGCGGAAGATCTGCTGCAACACCGCTGTACCACTATCCCCGCCGAGAATCTCTACCTGCCGGGCGCCGACTTCGTCGACCGCGTAATGATCGATAACAACCGCCCCAACAGCGTGCTGCGTTCGATGCAAACCCTGTTCAACCACGGCCGCCTGGGCGGCACCGGTTACCTGTCGATCCTGCCGGTCGATCAGGGCATCGAGCACTCCGCCGCCGCCTCGTTCGCCGCCAATCCGCTGTATTTCGATCCGAAGAACATCGTCGAGCTGGCGATTGAAGCCGGCTGTAACTGCGTCGCCTCCACCTACGGCGTGCTGGCGTCGGTATCGCGCCGCTATGCGCATAAAATTCCGTTCCTGGTCAAACTCAACCACAACGAAACGCTGAGCTACCCGACCCAGTACGACCAGACCCTGTACGCCAGCGTCGAGCAGGCGTTCAACATGGGCGCAGTGGCGGTTGGCGCCACCATTTACTTCGGCTCCGAGCAGTCGCGCCGCCAGATCGAAGAGATCTCGATCGCCTTCGAGCGCGCGCATGAGCTGGGCATGGTCACGGTGCTGTGGGCCTATCTGCGCAACCCGGCGTTCAACAAGGACGGCGTGGACTACCACTCCAGCGCCGATCTGACCGGCCAGGCCAACCACATCGCCGCCACCATCGGCGCCGACATCGTCAAACAGAAAATGGCCGAAAACAACGGCGGTTACCGCGCGGTGAAATTCGGCTATACCGACGATCGCGTCTACACCAAGCTGACCACCGATCACCCGATCGATCTGGTGCGCTACCAGCTGGCCAACTGCTACATGGGCCGCGCCGGGCTGATCAACTCCGGCGGCGCCGCCGGTGAGAACGATCTGCAGGAATCGGTGCGCACCGCAGTGATCAACAAACGCGCCGGCGGCATGGGCCTGATCCTGGGGCGTAAAGCGTTTAAGAAATCGATGAAAGACGGCGTGGCGCTGATCAACGCCGTACAAGACGCCTACCTGGACAAGAAGGTCACCATCGCCTGATGTGACAGACCGCCTGTCACAAAGCCCGGTTCGCCGGGCTTTTTTGTGCCCGTTATCCCGCCTCTCGCGCCGTTCACCTTCTCTTTCTTTCACTTTAAACTTTCAAAATAAAATATTTATCTTTCAAATTGTGATCTATTTAAAACAAATAGCCCAACAAAGTGACTACTGTAAGGCCCATGGCGACAGAGCCGCCGTTCGCTCCAGGCCATATCAGTCCATTACAGGAGAACATAATGATTGAGCTAATCACCCACGGCGCCGAGTGGTTTATCGGCCTGTTTCAGAAAGGCGGTGAAGTGTTTGTCGGCATGGTGACCGGCATTTTGCCTTTGTTGATCAGCCTGTTGGTTATCATGAACGCGCTGATCAAATTTGTTGGCCAGGAACGTATCGAACGATTGGCGCAGCGCTGCGCGGGCAACCCCGTCTCGCGTTATCTGCTGCTGCCGCTGATCGGCACCTTTGTCTTCTGCAACCCGATGACCCTCAGCCTGGGGCGCTTCATGCCGGAGAAATACAAGCCGAGCTACTACGCGGCGGCCTCCTACAGCTGCCACTCGATGAACGGCCTGTTTCCGCACATCAACCCCGGCGAACTGTTCGTTTACCTCGGCATCGCCAGCGGCCTGACCACCCTCGGCCTGCCGCTCGGCCCGTTGGCGGTGAGCTATTTCCTGGTGGGGCTGTTCACCAACTTCTTCCGCGGCTGGGTCACCGATCTCACCACCAGTCTGTTCGAACGCAAGATGGGCATCCGTCTGGATCGCCAGGTGCAACTTTGATTCGTGGAGTGCAGCATGAGTGCTTATATCCGTATTGAAAAAGGCGCCAGCGGCTGGGGCGGCCCCCTGGAACTGCCGATAGAACCCGGCAAAAAAGTGGTGTACATCACCGCCGGCACCCGGCCTTCCATCGTCGATCGCCTCAGCGAATTGACCGGTTGGCCCGCCGTCGACGGTTTCAAAGAGGGCGAGCCGCCGGCGGAAGAGATCGGCGTGGCGGTGATCGACTGCGGCGGTACCCTGCGCTGCGGCCTGTACCCGAAACGCCGCATTCCGACGGTCAACATCCACGCCACCGGCCAGTCCGGCCCGCTGGCGCAGTTTATCCTCGAAGACATCTATGTCTCCGGCGTGCGCGACCACAACATCAGCCGAATCGACGCGACGGAGAACCCACCCGCCGCCGCCGCCGTTGCAGCGCCGCCCAAGGCGCGCGACTACGACACCAGCAAGAAGATCACCGAACAAAGCGACGGGCTGCTGGCGAAGGTCGGCATGGGCATGGGATCGGTGGTGGCGGTGTTCTTCCAGGCCGGGCGCGACACTATCGACACCGTGCTGAAGACCATTCTGCCGTTTATGGCGTTCGTCTCGGCCTTGATCGGCATCATCATGGCCTCCGGCCTCGGGGACTTTATCGCTCACGGCCTGACGCCGCTGGCCAACAGCCCGATCGGCCTGGTGACGCTGGCGCTGATCTGCTCATTCCCGCTGCTGTCGCCGTTCCTCGGCCCCGGCGCGGTCATCGCCCAGGTGATCGGCGTGCTGGTCGGGGTGCAGATCGGCCTCGGCCATATTCCGCCGCAGCTGGCGCTGCCCGCGCTGTTCGCCATCAACGCGCAGGCCGCCTGCGACTTCATTCCGGTCGGCCTGTCGCTGGCGGAAGCCAAGCAGGACACCGTGCGGGTCGGCGTACCCTCGGTGCTGGTCGGCCGCTTCCTGACCGGCGCGCCGACGGTGTTGATCGCCTGGGCCGCCTCGGCCTTTATTTATCAATAATTTGATTCCCAGGGAGACGTTTATGCACACCATTTTTCATACCACCATCACGCAGATCGGCGGCTGCGCCCGCGACGCGTTGCTGGACAACATGCTGATCACCTTCCGTGAAGGCGCGCCGGCGGATATCGAAGAGTTCTGCTTCATCCACCGCCACGGCGCGACCGCCGGTGAGCTGCAGGTCGGCGGCGTGATGGAACTGGCGCAGCAGCGCTACGCCATCACCGCCGTCGGCAGCGTTGCCACGCAGAATCTGCGCGAACTGGGCCACATCACCGTGCGCTTCGACGGCGAAGCCGAAGCCGAATTCCCCGGATCGATCCACGTATCCGGCCCGACGCCGACCGATATCCCGTTGGGCAGCACGCTGTCATTTATCGCATAAGGAGTAGACCATGTCTGAAGTAGCTGTAGTGATTGGCGGCGGCCAAACGTTAGGCGCCTTTTTGTCCCACGGGCTGGCGCAGGCCGGTTATCGGGTGGCGGTGGCCGATCTGAACGCCGACAATGCCAATCAGGTGGCACAGCAGATCAACGAAGCGTTTGGCGCAGGCAGCGCCTGCGGTTTTCAGGCCGACGCCACCGACGAACAGAGCGTGATCGCGCTGGCGGCGGCGGTTGACCGGGCGTTCGGCCAGGCCAACCTGCTGGTGTACAGCGCCGGCATCGCCAAGGCGGCGCCGATCACCGACTTCCCGCTGGGCGACTTCGACCGCTCGCTGCAGGTGAACCTGGTGGGTTATTTCCTCTGCGCCCGCGAATTCTCGCGCCTGATGATCCGCGACGGCATCGCCGGGCGCATCATTCAGATCAACTCCAAGTCCGGCAAGGTCGGCAGCAAGCACAACTCCGGCTACAGCGCCGCCAAGTTCGGCGGCGTGGGGCTGACGCAGTCGCTGGCGCTCGATCTGGCGGAGTACGGCATCACCGTGCATTCGCTGATGCTCGGCAACCTGCTGAAATCGCCGATGTTCCAGTCGCTGCTGCCGCAGTATGCGCAAAAACTGGGCATCGCGCCGGAACAGGTGGAGCAGTACTACATCGACAAGGTGCCGCTGAAGCGCGGCTGCGACTACCAGGACGTGCTGAACACCCTGCTGTTCTACGCCAGCGACAAGGCCTCTTACTGCACCGGCCAGTCGATCAACATCACCGGCGGCCAGGTGATGTTCTGACGCCATCGATGCCCCCTTCCGCCGAAGGGGGCCTAAGGAGCCCCCCATGACTCAAGCTCTGATCGCCTTCGCGCTGCTGGCCTGGCTGCTGCAAATCGCCTTTGGCTGGTGGCAACTGCAGCGCTTCAATCGCGCCTTCGACGGCCTGTGCCAACTGGGCGCCGTCGGCGTCGGCCGTTCCGGCGGCCGTTTCCGCCCGCGGGTGGTACTGGCGCTGGCCTTCGATGCCGATCGGCGGGTGTGCGGCAGCCTGTTGCTGCGCGGCCTGACCGTTTTCGCCCGGCCCCGCCCGCTGCCTCGATTGCACGGTTTGCATCAGCGGGATTTGCGCCCGGATGTGATCTTCCCCGAGGATCGCGCATGCCAGTCTGCACTATCGTTAGCGATTGAACCCAAATCGTGATATTTTCACATTAAAAGGCATTACCTTTCATAGTGAATTATTCAGCGAGGGAAAATGCCCCACTCTTGTGAACGGGAATCGCGATGAAACCAAAGCAGCGGCAGGCCGCTATCCTTGAATATCTGCAGCGGCATGGCAAAACGGCAGTGGACGCCCTGGCCGAGCATTTCTCCACCACCGGCACCACCATCCGCAAGGATCTCACCCTGCTGGAAGAAGAAGGCGAGGTGATCCGCACCTACGGCGGCGTGGTGCTCAGCCGCGACGACGGCGATCAGCCGATCGACCGCAAAACCCATATCAATACCGAGAAAAAGCGCCACATCGCCAGCGCCGCCGTGGCGCTGATCGCCGACGGGGACTCGCTGATCTTCGACGCCGGCAGCACGGTGCTGCAGATGGTGCCGCACCTGGCGCAGTTCAATAACATCACGGTGATGACCAACAGCCTGACCATCGTCAACGCGCTGGTGGAGCTGGACAACGATCAGACCATCCTGATGCCCGGCGGCACCTACCGCAAAAAATCGGCCTCGTTCCACGGCAGCCTGGCCGAATCGGCGTTTCAGCAATTCAGCTTCGACAAGCTGTTTATCGGCGCGGACGGCGTCGATCTCAACGCCGGCGTCACCACCTTCAACGAAGTGCACAACGTCAGCAAAGCGATGTGCGAAGCCGCCGGCCGCATTATTTTGTTGGTGGACTCCTCGAAATTCGGCCGCAAGAGCCCGAACGTGGTGTGCGAACTCAGCGCCGTCGATACGCTGATCACCGACCGAGACATTAACCCCGATTACCTCGCCGCCCTGCAGGCGAAAGGCATCAATATCATTCTGGTAGGAGACCCCGATGAGTAACGCCAACGCCCTGCTCGCCTTCGCCCGCGAAACGCTGGAGATCGAGTTGACCGAAGCGCAGCGCCTGCTGGCGCGCCTGGATGACAATTTCGTCTGCGCCTGCGAGCTGCTGCTGAACTGCCGCGGCAAAGCGGTGATTTCCGGCATCGGCAAGTCCGGCCATATCGGCAAAAAAATCGCCGCGTCGCTGGCCAGCACCGGCACGCCGTCGTTCTTCGTTCATCCGGCGGAGGCGCTGCACGGCGATCTCGGCATGATCGGCGCCGAGGACGTGGTGGTGTTCATCTCCTATTCCGGCCGCGCCAAAGAGCTGGACCTGATCCTGCCGCTGCTGGCGGAGAACGGCATTCCGGTGATCGCCATCACCGGCGGCAAAGAGTCGCCGCTGGCGCAGGGCGCGGCCTGCGTACTGGATATCGGCGTCGAGCGCGAAGCCTGCCCGATGGGGCTGGCGCCCACCTCCAGCGCGGTCAACACCCTGATGATGGGCGACGCTCTGGCGATGGCGCTGATGCGCCAGCGCGGTTTCAATGCGGAAGACTTCGCCCGCTCGCACCCGGGCGGCAGCCTGGGGGCGCGCCTGTTGAACCGCGTGCATCACCTGATGCGCACCGGCGATCGCCTGCCGCGCGTGAGCGAAAGCGCCAACGTGATGGAAGCGATGCTGGAACTGAGCCGCACCGGGCTCGGGTTGGTGGCGGTGTGCGACGCGCAGCAGCGGGTAGTGGGCGTGTTTACCGACGGCGACCTGCGCCGCTGGCTGGTGAAAGGCAACAGCCTGCAGGACCCGCTCAGCCCGGCGATCACCCGCCCCGGCTATCGGCTGCCGGAGCAGTGGCGCGCCGGCGAAGCGCTGGAAGCGCTGCACGAACAGCACATCAGCGCGGCCCCGGTGGTCGATATGGACGGCGTGCTGGTGGGGGCGCTCAACCTGCACGATCTGCATCAGGCCGGCATCGGCTGATCGACGCCGGGGGCGGCATCGTCAGCGCCCCCGGTCAGATCATTTCCAGTCGGGATTGTTCTCGAACTGCTGCTTAAGCAGCGCTTTCATGTCGTCATCCGGCTTGCCGAGCCACTGGTACTTGGCGTATTTCTTCGGATGATCGACGGCTTCCGGCCGATCTTCCACTTCCACCCGCACGCCCCAGGCCTGGGATTTGTCCGCGCTGAACGCCACGATCAAAAAGTTGTTGCCGCAGTCGTGCGGCTTGCACAGGTTGCCGACCAGATACTCTTTGCCCTTCCAGCTCAAGTTTTGCGCCGGCGTAGAGGTGCCGACGCCCTTGCGCGCCCAGCCCGGCATCCGCGCCTGGCCTTTGACCATGTTTTGCCAGCTGGCCTGATACCCCGGCTGCTGAATCAAATCCGATGTGGTGACGATCTGCTGAGCAAAGCTGCCCGCGCTGAAGCTGAGCAGTGCGCCGAAGAGGGCGCAACGCAGCGCCTGGTGTCCCGTCATAGTCCTTCTCCCTAGGTTAAATCAGGTTTCGCCCGTAAACCGGGCCTGAACTAGTCAGACCACGGTTGCGGCAAAAAGTTGACTCACCACCAGGCGTGAAAATGATGCACCGGCCCGATGCCGTGCCCCACTTCCAGCGTGTCCGCCTGTTGCAGCGCGTGTTGCAGGTAGTCCTTGGCGGCGGCCACCGTGGCCGCCCAGTCGGCATGGCGCGGGCGCAGCGCCGCCAGCGCGGCCGAGAGCGTGCAACCGGTGCCGTGGGTGTGGCGGGTGGCGACGCGCGGCGCCGTAAAGCGCTGCTCGCCTTCGGCGGTAAACAGCCAGTCCGGGCTCTCGCTTTCGCTCAGGTGGCCGCCCTTCATCAGCACCGCCCGGCAGCCCATCGCCAGCAGCGCCCGCCCCTGCTCGCGCATCTGCGCTTCATCTTCCGCCGGCGCGCACGCCAGCAGCGCCGCCGCTTCCGGCAGGTTCGGCGTAATGATCGACACCAGCGGCAACAGCTCGCGCCGGATAGACGCCACCGCCTCCGGCGCCAACAGCGGATCGCCGCTTTTCGCCAGCATCACGGTATCCAGCACCACGAATTCCGGCCGGTAATGGCGCAGCCGTTCGGCCACCGCCTGCACGATGTCGGCGTTGGCCAGCATGCCGATCTTGACGCTGTCGATGCGCACGTCGCTGAACACCGAGTCCAGCTGCGCGGCGACGAACGCCGGATCGATGTAATACACCGACTGCACGCCGCGGGTATTTTGCGCCACCAGCGCTGTGATCACCGAGGTGCCATAGGCGCCAAGCGCCGAGAAGGCCTTCAAATCGGCCTGAATGCCGGCGCCGCCGCTGGGATCGGTGCCGGCGATGGTCAGGGCGTTAATGCGTTTCATCACAGATCCTCCCCGCGCAGTTGATACAGCGCATCGAGGAACGCCGGCGTAAAGCTGCCCGGCCCGCCGGCCTGTCTGGCCGCGAGACCGCCGCAGTGGGACATCACCCGGCAAGCGGTCGCCACGTTGTCCAGGCGATCGCCCGGCAGGGCGCAAAACGCCGCCACGACCGCCGACAGCGCGCAGCCGGTGCCCACCACCCGCGTCATCAGTGGGGAACCGCCTTCGATCGCCCAATCGCGTTGGCCGTCGGTGACGTAATCCACCGCGCCGGTGACCGCCACCACCGCGCCGCTGCGCTGCGCCAGCTCACGCGCGGCGGGCAAGGCCGCCAGCGAATCGTCGCCGCTGTCCACGCCGCGGCCGCTGGCCAGCAACCCGCTGAGCGCCATGATTTCCGAGGCGTTGCCGCGTATCGCCGCCGGTTTCTCGTCCAGCAGCTGTTTGGCGAAGGCGGTGCGGTAGGAGAGCGCGCCGACCGCCACCGGATCCAGCGTCCAGGGCTTGCCGGCCCGATTGGCGGCGGCCACCGCCGCCCGCATCGATTCGGCGCGCAGCGCATTGAGGGTACCGACGTTGATCAGCAGGCCGTCGGCCAGCGCGCTGAACTGCGCCGCCTCTTGCGGCTCCACCACCATCGCCGGGGAGGCGCCGAGCGCCAATAGCACGTTGGCGGTCAGCGATTGCACCACTTCGTTGGTCAGGCAGTGGATCAGCGGAGGCCGCTGTTGGAATTGGGTCAGACAGGCCGCGGCGCGCGCGCCGGGTAGTGCATCAGGTCGAGCGATCATATTCCTCCCAACCGGCGTTCAAGAAGGCGGCGCCGGCTGGGCGGCCGTGACTTCCCTACGCTGGCATTATCCAGATCAGGTAATACGGGTATTTCTCAGCCTTCACGCGGAAGGGCACCCCGAGTCATGAAAATCAATAGGTTGCGATCAACGTTGCGTTAATCCCTGCTGGGGATCATGCCAGCGGCGGCGCGGACAAACAAGCGATTAAATTGGCCCAGCGGGCATACGCCGCGCAATGCGCTATAGTGAGCACAAACCACCGGGAGATGCCATGCAGATAAGACCCTACCAAGAGACCGATCGCCCCTTCCTGCGCACGCTGTACCTGGCGTCGCGCAAGGCGGCGTTCGGCTGGCGCGATACCTCAAACTATCAGTTGGAAGATTTCGACGGCGCGACGCTGGGCGAAGCGATTTGGGTGGCGGAAGACGGCGGCGCGCTGCTGGGATTCGTCTCCGTCTACCGCGAAGATAACTTCATTCATAACCTGTATGTCGATCCCCATCAGCCGCCGCGCGGCGTCGGCAGTGCGCTGCTGCATGCGGCGCAAGCCACCTTCACCGCCACCGGTTCGCTGAAATGCCTGGTGAAAAATGAAAAAGCGCTGGCGTTCTACCGCAAGCACGGCTGGCGCATCATCTCCACTGGCAACGACGGCGAAGAAGATTATTACCTGATGCACTCACCGGCCCGCTAGCCCTTACCCGCCGCATCCGGCATCCCGCGCAGCGTCAGCCGCCAAAACAGCAATGCGCTCAGGCTGACGCCCGCCCCCAGCCAGCAGACGCCGCTCCAGCCCGCCCAGGCGTACACATGGGTGCCGGCAAAGGCGCCCAGCCCGCTGCCGACGGCGTAAAACAGCATGTAGCAGCCCACCAGCCGGCTGTGCGACTGCGGATGCGCGCGGAAGATCATGCTCTGGTTCAGCACGTGGATCGCCTGGCCCGCCAGATCCAGCAGCACGATGCCCGCCACCAGCCAAACCAGGTCGCTGCCGAGCAAACCGAGCGGCAGCCAGGCCAGCGTCAGCAGCAGCAGACACACGCCGCTGGCCGCCTGCCCCAACCCGCGATCCGCCAGATGCCCGGCGCGCACCGCCGCCAGTGCGCCCACCGCGCCGACCAGGCCGAACGCCCCGACCGCGGCATGGGTGAAGTTGAACGGCGCCTGGCTCAGCGGCAACACCAGCGAACTCCAAAAGAGGCTGAAAGCGCCAAACATCAGCAGCGCCAACATGCCGCGAATTTGCAGCGTGCGGTCATGCAGCAACAGGGTCAGCATTGAACGCAGCAGCTCGGGATAACTCAGCGTACTGGGAGCGGTGCGCGGCGCAGGCAGCAGGCGCAACAGGATCGGCAGCAATACCAGCGTCACTCCAGCAGAGAAGAAATACACCGTGCGCCAACCGCCAACGTCCGCCAGCGCGCCGGACAGGGTGCGCGCCAGCAGCAACCCCAGCACCACTCCGCCCTGCGCCGCACCGACTACCCGCCCGCGCTCCTGCGGCGCCGCCAGTGCCGCAGCGAAAGCGATCAGCCCCTGCGTCATGGCAGTGCCCAATAAGCCTACCAGCAACATCCCTACCAGCAGCCCGGATGCGCTGTGCGCCCAGCCCACCAATAGCAGCGCGCCAATCAGCCCCAGCTGCTGCCCCGCCAGCAACCGATGCCGGTTCAACCGATCCCCCAACGGCACCACCAACAGCAACGCCAGCGCGCAGCCCAACTGAGTCACGGAGATCACCATGCCGACCGCCGCCAGGCTGATGGAAAAATCATGGGCGATGGCGTCCAACAGCGGCTGCGCATAGTAAACGTTGGCCACGCTGAAGGCGCTGGCGGCGGCCAACAGCAGCACCAGGGGGGCCGGCAGGCGCCCCAGCACCGCACAGGGAGGATCCAACAGTTTGTCGCTCATTGCACACCTCAATCTGGTTTCATTATTAAACCCAATGAACTTTAGGTGCAGAGGTTTTATAATGCAACCACAATATGCAGCTGGAGATAATCGTCGTGAAACGTAAGAGCCTGGAAGACGCGCCGTGCCCGGTGGCGCGCACGCTGGATGTGATTGGCGACTGGTGGTCACTGCTGATCGTGCGCGACGCCTTCGACGGCGTCACCCGTTTCAGCGAATTTCAAAAAGGGCTGGGGATGGCGAAGAACATTCTTGCCACCCGGCTGCGCGCCCTGGTGACGCACGGCGTGCTGGAGATCGTGCCCGCCGCAGACGGCAGTGCCTATCAGGAGTATGTGCTGACCGAGAAAGGCCGCGCGCTATTTCCGGTGATCGTTGGCCTGCGCCAGTGGGGGGAAGATCATTTGTTCGCCGAAGGAGAGGCGCATTCAACGCTGGTGGAAAGCGACAGCGGCCGCCCCGTGCCGCGCCTGACGCCGATCGGCAGCGCCGGGCAGACGCTCACCCCGCTTAACACCCGGGTGGTGAAGGTGGGGGAACGGTTTGAGCCATCTTTTAACAATCGCCAATTAGCTATAAAAGAAACACTTCCAACCGAAATCGCCGCACAGATCGACGCCGCATACAATGTGCTGACAGAGCAACTCGGCGAGACACTCTTGGGTATCCATCTGTATGGATCTGCGGTCGATGGCGGTCTTAAACCCAACAGCGATATCGACATCTTGGTCGTCATCAGCAAGCCGCTGATGTCAACCACTCGGGCCGCCCTCATGAAAGCTTTGCTGACCGTGTCGGCTCCGCCAGATGCCGACAGTATTTTTCGCCCGCTGGAAGTCACCGTGCTGGTACAGACCGACATCAAACCTTGGCGCTATCCGCCACGACGTGAGTTACAGTTTGGCGAATGGCTGCGTGAAGAGTTGCTGGTGGGAATTGTCTCCCCCGCCACCTTGGATCCTGATGTGGCGATCCTGCTTACCAAAGCCCGGCAGCATCATCGACATCTGTTCGGCACCTCCTTTGAACTCCTGTATGACAGCGTCCCTCGCAGTGACTTCATCGCCGCGCTCACCGATACCCTGAGTCAATGGAACGAACCTGATGACTGGCATGGCGACGAATGCAACATTGTGCTTGCGCTGGCGCGCATCTGGTTCAGCGCGGCAACCGGTCGGATCGCCCCCAAAGATGTGGCCGCCGAATGGCTGCTGGAACGCTTGCCATCTGAACACCAGCCGGTACTTAGCACCGCGCGGCGAGTTTATCTCGGACAAGCGATAGATGACCTGTCTCAGCATCAGCAGCCGTTGGCGGCATTCATCGGCTATGCCAAAACGACGATCGCAAGTCTATTGACGACAACAGCATCGCAATAAGACGCAGGCCTGTCGACACCACTTATCGTCTGCACTTTTTGATGCAGGGACGGATTTTGTTCATAGCCGCCGCCTCCTGCATGATTCGCTTCGCAGCGCCATCCGGGTAATGTATAGTCCGCGTTTTACGGAGATCCCATGCTGACTAACTCATCCATTCGTCTGAACAAATACATTAGCGAGAGCGGTATCTGCTCACGCCGCGACGCCGATCGATACATCGAACAGGGCAACGTTTTCATCAACGGTAAACGCGCCACCGTTGGCGCTCAGGTATTTGCCGGCGATGTGGTGAAGGTTAACGGTCAGCTGATCGAACCGCGCAATGAAGAAGATCTGGTGCTGATCGCGCTGAACAAGCCGGTCGGCATCGTCACCACCACCGAGGACGGCGAGCGCGACAACATCACCGACTTCGTCAACCACAGCAAGCGCATCTTCCCGATCGGCCGCTTGGACAAGGATTCGCAGGGGCTGATCTTTCTGACCAACCACGGTGACCTGGTCAACAAGATCCTGCGCGCCGGCAACAATCACGAGAAAGAGTATCTGGTGACGGTCAACAAGCCAGTGACCGACGAGTTTATTCGCGGCATGGGCGCCGGCGTGCCGATGCTTGGCACGGTGACCAAAAAGTGCAAGGTGAAGAAAGAAGCGCCGTTCGTGTTCCGCATCACGCTGGTGCAGGGGCTAAACCGCCAAATCCGCCGCATGTGCGAACACTTCGGCTATGAGGTCACCAAGCTGGAACGCACGCGCATCATGAACGTCAGCCTGAAAGGCTTGCCGCTGGGCGAATGGCGCGATCTGACCGATGACGAGCTGATTGAGCTGTTCAAGCTGATTGAAGGCTCTTCGTCCGAGGCTAAACCGACGAAGAAAGCCCCGGCCAAATCTGCCCCGGCGAAAAAACCGAGCGCCGGCGGACCGAAAAGCGCCGATAAAACCGCTGCGCCGACCGGCCGCAAGCGCTTTACCCAGCCAGGACGCAAGAAAAAAGGGCGTTAAACGTCCTTCCCTGCTCAGCCCGCCGTTGCGCGGGCTTGGCGAGGGCGAAACCCTGACCACCACCTAGACGAGTCTGATTGAAAACGAGGAAAATCAGGGGGTAAGAGTAAGGGTCACTATTTTTTTAACAGCGTGGTCTTACCGTCAGGCTCTTGAGCAAAAGTCTTCCCATCCAGACTGATAAAAATCCTTTTATTAGCATCACCATTAATAATCATCGCTATATCCTTATAGATACATTTGTTCTTGGCATCGCCCTCGGCAAAACAATGATAGTCATCAACACTTCCATCATTGCTACCCGTCGGAGCGGCAACATAGCCATCAAAATTCATTACGGCAACGGTAAAGTGACTCTCGTCTTTGATAATATGATATTTTTCCTGAAGTTTATCTTTATTATCATTCCACCAAGATATTTTACCTTCCGTGGTCAACGGAAGGTATTGAACATAAACAGCAGCACCATCAACCCGCACAACATTAGCCGGCCTGACAAGCACCCAAACCAACCAAAAAGCCGCTACGGCAACCAAAGAAAAGAACGCAACCTTTTTCTTGTTAAGCATAGTTTTCACCTGTCACTATTATCTTCGCGCCAAAGTTGGTGAAAAAGGGTCTAAACGCGAACTCTTTATACCTTTGAAGTACAAACCAAATCCTGAAAAAACCAATAGAATTAAACTTTAACTTGCTAATATCTTCTTTATCCAATCCAAAATGATCCTGAGCTTTATAGCTAATCACGGCAGTATATCTATTACCTTGAAAAACCAAAGAATCAACACTGATCTCTGTACTGCTGACCTCATGCACACTGACTCCCATTCCATTTATGCAGTCTTCCCAGCGGACATACTTTGGCAAACGGCTCTGTGATAACTGAAGAGCAAATGCCTCTTTATTCAGCCGATATGAGTTAAAGTCAAAGGTGTCGAGAACACTTTTAATTCGAATTAGCGTACTATTTTCTGATTTATCGCTCAGTATCAGCCTTTTATAGGCTAAATCCATTTGAACATCTTGAAAGTCAGTTCCGTTATTGCCCTGCATGTGATTGAAGAGCTTAACTATCAAGCCTTGATAAACGCCAGTAAAAGAAAAGTATCTCGATGCAGCTCTCAGCTCATCAAAAAGCATGGCAACCGCCTTTTCTTTTCCTGCTGCCGGAATATTTCGCGTTGCCGGATGATCATAGGGCGATTTATAAGTACTCCAATCGATAAACGTTGATACTTGCCCCAAGCGATACCGTTGCTTAAGTGTACGTTCATCCATATCGCCATATTGCATATCATCCGCAAAACGGTCGTTAAAAGGCTTCTTATTGGTGAAAATCGTTAACGGCCTTGTCAATTCACGCATTGGAAAATCAGTCCCTTGCCCATACCAAGAAGAGCATTAATCATACAGACAATCCCGCCCTGCTCATATCGGGAAATGTCTTAGCGCCCCCTTACGCAGGCTCACGGGAAACTTAATGCCCACCATAAAAAAGGCCCGCATCAAGCGGGCCTGCAAGTACCAGAGAAGTCTAGAGGAAAAATCAGAACGACCAGCGCAGGTTGGCGTTGACCGAATTGACGCGGGTATCGGCGCCGAATTGCCCCTGATAGCCAACATCCAGCGTCGCAGCGCGCGACAGCTTCACGCTCACGCCGATATCGCCCACCATCACGTTGTCATCCACGGCCTGGCCCTGAGTGACGAACGCGTCGCTGCCGGCAAACGCCATGCGCGATGAGGTGTTCTTATCGCCGTAGGCATGTTGCCAGCCGAGCGAGCCGTAAAGGCTGACGTTCTTCGGCAGTTCAGTCACGCCGCGCACCCCGAGCGTGGAGTAGAAGGTGTCCATCGTTTCATTGCGCACGCTCAGCGCCGCCGCGCCACCCGACTCCTGGAAGCTGTCGGTATGCAGGCGGATGTAGCTCAGGTTGATGAACGGTTCGACGTTCATCTCCGGCTGGCCGAAACGGTAACCCGCTTCGGTGAATGCCAGCAGCGAGTTCGCGTCATAATCCGACTTCAGCCGATCCGAGAAGCCGCTGAAATCGACGTTGCGCTTGCCTTCAATCTTGTGCCAGGTGTAACCCAGCGCGCCGCGCAGCGAGAACGCATCCTGTTGCCCGGCCGCATACAGGCCGAGGTGGTAGTTGTCGGTATCGGCCTTGGAGCGGCGGCTGTCGACGTCATAATCGCCGCGGCTGTAACCGAAGTAACCGCCGATGCGCACGTTATGGTCCGCCAGCTTGCGATCCGCCCCCAACAGGAAGCCGGTGGTGTTGCCATCCAGCTTGCCCACGTTGCCGTTGCCGCTGTTCCTGCCCCAGGAACTGAAGGTCTGGCCCCAGACGCCGCTCTTTTGCGCCTGCGCCGGTTGCACCAGCGACATCGCCAACGGCGGTATCGGCAGGCTGTCATTGTCGAACAGGCGCAGCATGCGCTGGTTCAGCACGTTGAACAGCTGGGTGCTGCCGGCGATCAGGTTAGACTGCATCGACGGATAGACTTCGCCGGACAGCTGATTGAACGCCTCGCGCGCTTCCGGCGCGCTCAGCAGCAGCAGCGAGTTGTACAGCGCCAGTGAAGGACCGCGCTGCGCCAGCGTAGAGAGCGCGCCGGCGGTATTCCACTGGTTGCCGCTCTCGGCCACCGTTTGGAAAATGCCCGGCTTGCCGCTGCCTGGATTCTCGCCCCCCGGATTTTCCCCGCCAGGGTTTTCTCCGCCCGGATTCTCGCCCCCTGGATTCTCACCGCCAGGGTTTTCTCCGCCCGGATTCTCACCACCTGGATTTTCCCCACCCGGATTCTCGCCGCCTGGGTTTTCACCGCCCGTGTCTTTCTGCGCGATAGTCAGATCCACGGCGTTGGCGCTGTGTTTTAACGCCACATCGAGGAAGGCAGACTTGGAGACCGCCGACGCGAACTGGCCGTCAATGCCGCCGTCCGAGGTCAGAATGCGGTAGCTTTGGCCGGTTTTATAGCTGGTTTGTGGATCCAGCGCCGTAACCTGCACCTTGGCCCGATCGCTGATGGTGGTTTTGCCCGCCACCAGCAGTTGATCGCTGCGGCCGTCGCCGGCGATATCGACGTCATAGAATGATTCGCCGATAAAGTTCAGGTAGCGTTTCAGCGTCAGCGTGCCGATATTGCCGTCGCCGGGCGAGATATGGCCGCCGGACTGGATCTCGGTCTGGCCCAGCGTGCCGTTGCCGCCCAGCGTGCCGCCGGCCTTGATCGACGCGGCGCTGCTGTAGCCCAGCCCGTTATTGACGTCGGTGCCCGCCGTCGCGTTAAGGATCAGCGTGCCGCCGTTCTCGGCGCCGAGGGTTTGGATCTCGAAGATGTCGTCTTCTTTCTGGGTATTGATGTCGCTGGCGATGATGAGCTTGCCGCCGCGCGCGGTGACGTTCGCCTGCAGCTCAGAGAGATCGCCGTTCAGCGTCGTGTGCCCGGCGCTGTTGATCACCTCGCCTTCGCCGCTCATCTTGTTGCTGAAAACGTAATTGCCGTCGGTATGGTTAAAGTACACATAGCTGCGGAACAATCCGCCTCGCAGGGCGATCGCCGTCTGGGCATCGATAGTGCCTGCAGCGCCCGCCGCGCCGAGCGTCGGTTCGGTTAACCCGGTGCCGGTGTCCATATTGCCGCGGCTGCCGATAATCAGCGCGCCGCGGTTCGAGCCGGAACCGGTCTTGCCCAGCACCACTTCGTTGCCGCCGGCGGAGAATGTCCCGCCGTCCATGACCGCCAACACGCCGTTGCCGTAATCGCCGACGTTGACGCTGCTGCCGCTGGTAAACCGTGAGCCGTTGCCGGCGATCGTCAGCTCGGCAGTTTTACGCGCGCCCGAGACGCCCGCCACCTGAATATTACCGACGTTGACCGCAGCGCCGTTCAGCACGTCCAGATCGCCGTAGAGCGTGAGCGCACGGCCGACGTTCCACTGGGAATTGTCCCCCTTGACCGTGGCTTTCGGGCTCAGCGTATCGGTCTCACCCGGCCCGCTGCCATTGCCGATGCGTGCGTCAAAGGCAGTGTTCAGCACCGCGCCGTCTTCAATCGCCAGCGTGGAACGTGCCCCCAGATCGGTGCCGACGCTGAGAAAATTGCTGGTAACGCGAGAACCGGCGCCGGTGGCGATAAGGTGGCTGTCATAGCCACGGGTGGTGCCGACCACGATCTCTTTCGCGCTGGCCAGCGCACCGTCTTCAACCCGCAAAGTGCCCCGCCCCAGATTGAGGCCGCCGCGCAGCACGAACTGATCGTTCACCGCATTCAGCTCGGCGTTCGGCCCGCGGACCGTGACTACGCTGTCATGAATTTGGCCGTTGAACATCCGGCCGATATTGATGTTATAGGCGCTGATCTTGCCATTCTCGATCAGCAGGTTGCCGCTTTGGTTACGGCCGACGTAAACGTCCCCGGTGTAGGCCAATGATTCGGTAATTTTTGAGTCGCCGTCAAAAATGGCATCGTCTGCGCGAGCGATATCGGCGGGCGCCAGCATCAACAGCGGCGCGGAAAATAGAGCGAGGTAAAGTTTGGAAAGCGGTGTTTTAACCGCTAAAGAATGCGATGTCGTGTCATTCACGGGCTATCTCCGTACTCGTTAGCGTGATGTCGCGGAATGTATTGTTATAAGAAAACTCAATGCGCTAGAGGAGGTATGAGGCGTTATTCCGCGCACGCAGGTTTATTGATCGTCGAAGCAAAAGCTTATTGCCCCCCGGCGCTGGCGCTCCGACGATGGAAAACCAGGAAGCGGCAATACCGCCTCCAAAGCGAATTATTTATGGGTGACTACCGGTGTACAGGTCGGCGCGCTCAGCGACGGCGAGGAGCCTAAAATTCCCGGCATCATCAGCGATGAACAATCGAAAATTCGGCCTTTTTCTGTGGTGGCGCGATAAGAAAGTTTTTGGCCGCCCAGCGCATCCGGCTGCGCGCCATTGACATTGGTCACGGTAATTTCGTCCGATGAACCCAGGCCCAGCATTTTAGCGGTTTCCGCCTGCAGCAGCGGAATGGCCTGATCGGTTTTCAGGGTGGAACAACCGGCTATCATCATCGTAACGGTTAAAACGATAAGTGGTTTCTTCATAAATTATCCTTTATAACCAATCAGTTAAAATTACCGATTGGCTTTATGTTTTCTCTTATCCAAATCCTCGAATAATATATTTCCCTTTCCTAAACGAAAAAACCCTCCTAAAGTAGGGAGGGTTGATAATAACTCATCAGACCTATCTGATATTTGAAGGCGAAAGGAGAATCCTTTGGGGCAGGATTATGCGTTGGTCGTTGATGACCATCCATTGGTAGCAAGCGGCATCGCTAATTTTCTCAGCACGCATTGCCGATTCAAACAGGCGCATGTGGTGACCACAGAAGAGAATTGCTACCGTCATATTAGGGAAAATGGCCCGCCGCGTTTACTGGTGATCGATTTTTGGCTCTCTTCCGGTACGGCGTTGAAATTACTCAAAGAAGTAAAGCAACTTTATCCTCAGGTGCGGATCTTGGTGGTTAGCGGCGACGAGAATAACGATATCTGGCAGAAAGTGCACACTGCCGGCGGGCATGGATTTGTATTAAAAAACGAACCTCCTGAATTATTCGCCAAGGCGGTCTTTGCGCTGAACGATAATCAGGAATGGTTTCCTGACGGGAATGAATTCGCCGTTAAAAGCAACCACGAGCATTTAAAAAAATTTAATTTAACCCCACGACAAATTGACGTATTAAATATGATGATGCGCGGCCTGCCCAATAAAAGGATCGCCGCGCAGCTGTCTATTTCCGAACCCACCGTCAAAGAACACATCAGCAATATTTTGAAAAAGATCGGCGTCAACAGCCGAGTGGAAGCCATTACGCTGTTGCACGGCAAACGGGAGCCGTCGCAATGAGGTTTTTCCAGAATTTACAAAATGATGGCATCTCACCACGCGCGCAGATCCGCCTGCTGGACAACACCTTCATGCGATTGGTGTTCAGCTTTACCGCCGTACCTTTCGTCGGCATCCCTTTCGCCATCTGGATTTATTTGCTGGGGGATGAACTTGGCCCAACCATTGCCTGGATCATGGTTTACCTGCTATGCGCCGTGGCGATCAGAATATGGCATCGGCGCTACCTGCGCGAGGCCAAAGAAAATGATGAAGACACCGTGCTGCGCCGCTGGCTGCCGCGCATTAATAAGGTGGCCTTTATTCACGGGCTGGGGATCTCCTCACTCTATTTAATTACCCCGCAGACCCATAACTTTGATTTTTTCCTGCTGCTCAATATCAGCATCGCCGCGATCGTCGCCGCCAATGCAACGCATCTGACGCCCGTCATCAGCACCTTTACGCGTTTTTTCTTCGCCTCCTGGGGGCTGCTGAACCTCGGCATCATCTGGCGGCTGGAAGACGTGATGTTCATCGTGCTGATGCTGAACTTGCTGTACGGTTTCGCCATTTATCGCCACGCGTTAACCTCACATGCGTTCTTTATTCAGCAAGCGCTGCTCGAAGAGCAAAGTTCGCGCCTGGCGGAACAGTTCCGCCAGGCCAAAGAAGAGGCGGAACAGGCGCTGTTGGACAAGAACCAGTTCCTGACCACCGCCAGCCACGATCTGCGCCAACCGGTGCACGCCATGGGTTTTCTGATCGAAGCCATCATCCACAAAAACCGGGACGACAGCCTGACGCCGCAGCTGCTGGATCTGCAGCAGAGCGTGCGCTCGGTGCATCTGATGTTCAATTCGCTGCTTGATCTCAGCAAGATCGAATCCGGCAACGTGCGCACCGCCGCCACCCATGTGGATATCGGCGCACTGCTCGACTCAGTGATCACCCTGTTCCGCGAAGAGGCCAACAGCCGCTCGCTGGCGCTGCGCACCTGGCGGCCCAGGCGGCGCATCTGCGTGATGGGCGATCCGCTGCTGGTGCGGCAATCGCTGATCAATCTGATCCAAAATGCCCTGCGCTACACGCAACGGGGCGGCGTACTGATCGCCATCCGCCCGCGCGGCGCCGAGTGCCTGGTGGAAGTATGGGATACCGGCGTAGGCATCGCCGACGAAGAGAAAAGCAAAATCTTCTCCCCTTACTACCGCCCCGAGCTGGCGTGGAAGATAGACAGCGCCGGGCACGGGCTGGGGTTGGCAGTGGTAGCGCGCTGCGCCAAGCTGATGAAGGTGAAGTACGGCATGCACTCCGTCGAGGGCAAAGGCTCGCGCTTCTGGATGCGCTTTGCGCAATACCTCGGCGAAGACAAAGCGCCGGAGAGCGCGGCGACGTACGACAACACCGCCACGCCCACCCGCTACGCGCCGCTGCGGGGATCCTGCCTGGTGGTGGACGACGATCCTTTGGTGACCTCCGCCTGGGAAAGCCTGATGAGCACCTGGGGCATCACCGTGCGCTGCGCGGCCTCCGCCGAGGAAGCCTTCGCCATCGTCGACGACGGCTTTACGCCGTTCGCCGTGCTGTGCGATCAACGCCTGCGCTCCGGCGAGAGCGGTTTCGACATCCTCAAAGCGTTGTTCGAACGCCTGCCGGACGTGAGTGGCGCCATGGTCAGCGGCGAGTTCAATTCGCAAGTTCTGCAAGAGGCCGAGCAGGAAGGCTATCTGGTGCTGCGCAAGCCGCTGGAACCGGCCAGGCTGCATGCGCTGTTGACGCAGTGGGGGGCAAGTTAACTACACAGATGGCGCAGGTTATCCGCCAGCAATAAGACAGGCTCAATGAATAAAACATTAAGCCTGCCGCATTTTACGTGGCGTTATCTAAATACGATTAATCGCATTTAGGCGGTTCTGGTTTGCAGACCGGCGGCTCAGGTTTACATACCGGCGGTTTTGGCGTGCAACCGCCCCAGGCATTATTCCACGCGTTTCCCCAGCTGTTAACAACCTTGCCGATAATAGCCAGACCCAGGCCAATCGTTGCGCCGTTCACCTGCTGAACTTCTGTTGAGTTTAATTCTCTCATTTTTCATCTCCATTCACTAAAAAGAATCAATTAAAAAAGACTGCTTTTTATGAACCGTCGGTTCACGCTTTAGGTATAAGGTGCTCGATAAATTAACTCAATAACGAAAATCTTAATTAAAGATGAAATAAATATAAAATTTTATATTTCATCAAACAATTACGCCATTGCATTTACAGGCTGCAAAGTAATTACCCGATCTGCCGATGCAATCGTCGATGGCCGATGAGCAATGATAACGCGGGTCATTTTCAACGAGGATATGGCTTCGTTCACCCTTTTTTCATTGTCCAGATCCAAATGACTGGTGGCTTCGTCCATAAACAGAATACTGGGCCTTCGATACAACGCGCGGGCGATAAGCACCCGCTGTTTTTGCCCGCCGGAAAGGCTCCCCCCCAATTCGCCCACCAACGTTTCATATCCCATCGGCATTTTCATAATATCGTCGTGAATATTGCAATGCTTGGCGCATTCAACGATAAACTCCGTATCGGGATGAGCATCAAAACTGCATATGTTCTCGGCAATTGAACCGGCAAGCAGTTTATCTTCTTGCAATACACATGCGATGCACTCCCGATAATTATTAATGCCGATATCATGAATGTTAATGCCGTTGATAAACAAACGCCCTTCCGTCGGTTCCAACAGCCCGCACATCAGCTTCATCAACGTGGTTTTGCCGACGCCTGAAGGCCCGACGATCGCCACGCTTTCTCCCGCCGCGATCTGCAGGCTGAGTCCGGGGATCACTGGGCGCGAAAGGCTATCATATTGATAAAGCAGATCGCGCACTTCAAAAGTCACCGCCTCGTTGGGATTGCATATCTTGCGATAGGGCTTTTCTTCCTCTGTCGTAGAAAGCACGATGTCCGCCAGCCTTTCATTATGCAAATTCAGCATTCGCAGCCGAATGACCATATCGATAAGATTTGACGCGCGATCGGAGAATTGCCCCCGATAGGCATTAAAAGCGACAAACATGCCTAATGTCATTTGACTGTCGATCACTAAAGACGCGCCCAACCACAAGATAACGATTTGATCGCAGGCCGCAAGAAACGCATTCACGCCGCCAAAGAACATATCGAGCTTCGTCACCCGAATATTGGCGTTTGCCGTATCGATATTTAAATTTAACCAGAATTGCGAACGCGTTCCCGCCAACCCCAACGACTTCAGCGTCGCGATGCTGTACAGCGTCTCCATAAAATGTGAGCTGGCTTTCGCCGACTTCACCAATTGCTCCTCGGACGCTTGCCGATAATAGCGATAGGTCGAAAGGCGCAGCAGAACATATAAGACCGTAAAGCCGGAGGCTACCCACACCAGCCAGCCACCGTACATGAACATCATGATAAATACGCCGACCGACATGATGCCATCAATGATGCTGGAAACGATACTGGTGGTAAACGTGGTGCGAATGGCGTCCAACGAGCCAAAGCGCGATTGAATATCACCCAGCTTGCGCTTTTCAAAATAGGCAAGCGGGAGCTTCATCAGATGATCAAACAGCCCTGATTTCCACTGTATATCGATCAGCGCGCCCATCACGATGGAGATCCACGAGCGAAACATCGAAACGCAGGTGCGGAACAAGATAAAAAACAGTAAACCGACGCAAATAATGACCAATAAATTATGGTCGCCGGCCTGGATGACGTGGTCCATCACCAACTGAGTCCCGACGGGCATCAGCAGGTTGACGGCCTCAATGACCAGCGACAGAGCGAAAATTTTTACCAGCGCGCTTTTAAGACCGGTGACATTGCTGAGCAGTTTCCTAAAGTGCAGGCGATTTTTCTGCACCACAGGCGTGAATTCACTGCTTGGCCATACCTCTAAAGCGATTCCGGTAAAATGAAGGGAAAACTCCTGCAGGCCGATAACCCGGCGGCCAAATGCCGGATCGTGCAGGGTTATCCGCCCACCGCGAATGTTGACCAGGACCACAAAGTGATTCATATCCCAGTGCAATATGCAGGGCCTTTTCACCTGGTGAATCTCATCCAGGCTCAAGGATAGAGCCCGCGTTTTCAAATTGAGATTCTCGGCGATCGCGATCAGCGAGCTCAGGGTGGCGCCGCGGGCCGAGATATCAAACTTCTGGCGCATCGACAGCATATCGATGTGCATGCCGTAATAGCCGCACACCATCGCTAAACTGGCCAGCCCGCATTCGGCGGCCTCCGTTTGCAAGACCTGCGGCACTTTTCTTCTGAGCGACAGGTTCAGCTTGCCAACGATATTCTCATAAACTTTATTCACGAAGTGGCCCCGACACACTGTTTTTCATGTCATAAAATGGCGCGAACATCCATTGGTAGATGGGTCTTTTCTCCAGGAAAAGCGTGGCTTGCGCCTTCATGCCGCTTGAAAGGTTCAGCTTCTTTCCCTGATAGCCGAATTGCGTGTTATCGATAGCCACCAGCACTTTGTAGTACGACTCAACCAGTTCAGCCGATTGTCGAGTTGGCGAACTGCTGTAAGTGGACATTTCCTGAATCGATGCGGGAACATAAGCGATGCTTTCGATCACGCCGGGAAACTGACCAAATTTTTCATACGGGAAGGCGTCATAGCGAACGTTGATGTGATCGCCTCGGCTCACGTAAGGCACGCTGCTGTTGGGCAACCATAAAACCAAATAATAGATGGCATGATTACTGGGGATTAATTGCGCCAGGCTGTCTCCCGTATTGACCATTTGCCCAGGCGTCACGCTGAGCGATTCAACGCGCCCGTCCGCCGGCGCATTGACAATCAACGAGCCGCTGGCGTCCGCTTCGGCCAGCTGCCGCAGGAGATCATTGCGCTGAAATTGATATTGTGAGATTTGATTATCGAAATCGGACGCTCTTGTCGCGAGATCGCTATTCAGGTTAGTTATCTGCAAAGACTCTTGAATGCTTTGGTTATAGAGACTGTGGAACGTACTCTGCTGCTGATAGTAGAGGTAAACCTGGTTATTCAGCTGATCCCGATTAATGAGCCCCTTACTGCGATACTCATCGTAATTTTTCATGGTTTCGCGCATGAAGTTAACGCCGTTGCGTGAATTCTCGACCATCTGTTTGGACTGGCTGTGCGCCAGTTTATATTGGTCAATCTGCGCTTGCAGATTGACCAGGGTCGTTTTCTTGTTCGCCTCCAATTTGGCGATGATGCTATCGACCTGCGCCAGTTGATTTTCTATCGCCTGCCGCGTGCTTGCGCTGACGGTGCCGGAATCCGTCACCCTGCTGACGTCTATCTGATAAAGATGCTGCCCTTTTTTTACCTGATCGCCCACATTGACAAAGCGTTGTGCAATGAATCCCTGCTGAGTAGCAAATATATTGACCGATCTTGGCAGCGTCGTGACCTCTCCGCCCACGCTGATACGCCGGGTATAACCGCCATAGGTCACGAAAATGATCAGCACAGAAACGAATGAAAGTGAAATGCCCGCGATGACCCAGGCCGGCAACCCTGCAATTAACAATGCTTTTCCTGCCCATTTAGAACGACTGTGCGATAAGGCCTCTTCCCTAAACAAATTCTGACCGCTCCATATATAACGACACCGTTCATTTTTATCTTTTCCCTGGCCCAACACGGCGCTTATTTAGATTTAGTCTTTGTTGGCAAAACCCACAAGTAATAATAATCTTAAAAAAACACAAAACTGCTGAAACGTCACAAAAAGTGCGACCCTAATATTAGCGACGGCGTTATGAGTTGCATATTTCAACGCCGACCTCTTTAATCTAAGCGTATTCTCATCAAGCCGTCATTCACAGAGGCTGCGAGAATTAAGCGGCGAAACGCTTTACGTTTCGTTCCTGAGGTATAGGGATAAAGTTGAAAGGATTTACTATGAAAGAGCTAAATACTGCAGAGATCGAAATCGTTTCTGGTGCGGGGATTATTTCCGATACGGCAAGCTTTGTATCAGGATTTGCCGGCGATGTTATCATTGATACCGTAAAATTGGCCAATGATGCGCTTAATACCCGATTGATCTCTTCCGTAGGCCAAGGGTTCAACGCGATCGGTTTTGGCTTGGGCGCCGTTCATAATGTCGCGGACTCGCTTGGCTATGCGGCATTTAAAAGCGTTGCAGCCGTAGGCTCCCTGCTGGGCGGGGATGCAAGCCGTATCGAATATCATTACGAGAAAGAATGGGGTGCTTGAAAACAAGCGGCTCCCTCTGAAAGGTTAATGATGCTAACCACCTGCCCAATCAGGTGGTTATTTCAATTACGCACTCACTAACTCTTCTGTTTGAAAACCGCTTTGGTCAATGGAGAGGAGAACACGTTGTGCGGATCGTACTTATTCAGCACGTTGCAGGCATGATTCCAACTGTCATTGTTCCCTGCCCCGGCATTAAAGCTGCGCGGAATGTTTTCTTCGAGTACGGTTTTATCCTGCCACGCGGCCTGTGACGTATAACCCCAGCCTTTACTCCACTCTACGCGAACCGTCGCATAGTCGCCCGCATAGTGGCTAAAAATCCATTTTTCCATTTCACTGTAGAATTTATTGGCATCCGGCGTATCGGGCATGGTCAGAATATCCAACCAGATCGCGACATCCCATTCCGGATGGGATTCAACGGGACGAATAGCCGAAAGATCGGGAGCAATGGCATTGGCCACCGCGCTCTCTTTTGCACTGTCCAATCCGGTGACGCGAATTTCAATCGGGCCATTCATCGGAAATGAATTCTTGCGCTGGTAATCGGCCACCATTTCTTCATATTTTTTCGTGAAATCGTGCAATACGTTTTGAATATTGCTCCGCTTCGTGATTATCGCGTAACCATTGGCCGTCACGCGCAGCGTTGTCGGCTTCACATACAACAGCAGATCCTTGCTCCACCCCCACAGATCCGCCGACACGGTGGCCCCTAAACCAATGCTGACCAACTCCATCTGCGCCTTGCCGAGTGTCGGGGTCAGCTCCGGGTGGCCATTATTGATTTTTTTAATGATATCGGAAATTTTAACCGGCAAATTATCCGAGAACGGATAGTTAAATGGACCATTAACCGGTTTTGACACTTTTGGGAAGCTGTCTTCTTGCTTCCACACTTTCAGCCATGGTTTTTCCGTGAACGGGAACCAGATGACTTCAACGCGCCCGCACAGATCCAAGAAATGGCTGAAGGTATTTTTTGTCGTGCTCGCAGTGGAAAAAAGATCCGCCGCAGTGACATTAACATAACTTTGACAGCGTAAACGCCGGTTGCGCGGCACCTGCAGCGTCACTTCGCTGATAAAAGCCCGGCCGACATGCACCAGGAATGCCGAGCTCTCCGCATTATCACGCGTAAACTCCTTTAATTCATACTTCGACCGCGCCTGATCCCAGACGACAGCTTTTAGCGACACCACGCTATTGCTCACGGAACCAAAGCTGGCAAACTCAGCCAGAGGCTCATCTTTTGCCGGGATGCAGGTTCCATGGCCGCCGATGGCGAGCACGCCGCCCAGGGTCAGATCGCCAGGCGCCGGCGTCGCGTAAAAGCCGAGTTTCTTTTTTTCTAATTCAGTGAGCAAAGCCTGCATTGTCACCCCCGTTTGCGCGGTGACGTATCCATGCTCTCCCACTTTATTGATTGAGATGTTTTTGAATTTCCTGGTGAGGTCGATCAGCACGACATTGCTGTTATCCTCCCCGTTTGCAATAACGAGCGGGGACCAGTTGTGCTTGATGCCAACCGGACGCACGCAATATTTATTCTCATGCGCCCAGTTAATTACGGCCAAGAGCTCATCCGTATTTTGTGGATAGCAGGTCAGAATATGATTGCCGGAGATTTCTTTTGACCAATTAACAAAATTGACATACTCATAGCCCACAGGGAACGTGTTCAAACTAGAACCAGTCATAACTGACTTCCTTTTAAAATTAAAATAGATAGAGATAAAAACGGCAACAGCCCGAGCGCTAATTAATCACCCTGATAAGCACCTCCTTTTCCTTGGGATAATCCCTCTGTTTTACTGCCCGAAGAGCGTCAAGACTTGCCAATATAAATCAACACCTTGACGTTAATTTCCGCGTATTGAAAATTCTTTTCTTTATGCAACTCAATTAAAAAGCCGTTTCTTATTCGCACGCCAAGCAAAGGAAGATAGGCGTCATAGATGCTGTCAAAAAAAACCAGATATTCGTTCAACCTGCCGTTAAACTCGAACAATAAATACTGCCCTCTTATCAACGTCAGATTGCGTGTCTCGTAGTACCCTTTGCTGAGCGTTACTTCCCAACCGGATGAAGCCAACTTTACCGTGCGCATTGACGTATCGGTATTTTTCCCTGTGCGGCTGCCGTATTTCTGTCGTTCCTCTCCTCCAGAGCTGGAAGCATTCATTGAATGATAGAGAAAAAACTTATATCCCTTAAGCAGGTATATGTTCTTGGGCATTTCGATAAAATGATATGCTGACGGATTTTGTATTAAAAAGGGAGGGAGATGTTTGGAAAAGTCCCATTCCTGGCTCGTTCTAAAGTCCTTTGGGCTTTCACCGAAAAAGCGTTGAAAGGCGCGGCTAAAAGCCTGCTGGGAGCTAAAGCCGATAGCAGTAGCCACTTCCAATACTTTTAAATCAGACTGTTTGAGCATGACGGCAGACTTGCTCAGACGCCTATTTCTGATATACGTCGCTATTTTCATTCCCGTATAACGCTGAAACATTCTTTGCAAGTGCCATTTCGAATAACCAGACAAATCCGATAACTTTTCTATCGAGAGATCATGCTGTATATTCATCTCGATCAAATTAACTAGCTCGACCACAATACTATGCTGGTAACTCATAATGACATCCATGCCCTAACAAAACCCACCCTCAGACAACCTGCTCATTGGGCTTTTATCCATTAAAATGAAAAACAAAGCGCTGCCGCAATCATGCAATTAGGATTAGAATGTGAAAAACGATGAACCTTTTATAATTGATTGACAGAGAGATACTTCTTTTTGGGTAGACATCCTCCTTGTGACGTTATTGGTATAATTCTTATAAAGCTTTTCCCTGGTGAAGGCTTTTCCTGTCTCTTTCATCTTGACCAATATCCATCCTGACGTTGTGCAACTAAGCAGTCAAAAGAAAGCATATCCTGGCATCCGTTGATAAATCGTTTGCCTCCCTCTCGGCGGTGCATTTTAATACCCTTACATTTAGAGTAGCCTATGTAGATAGCTTAGAAAATATCAAATGCCAGATAATTACACAGTTCGCACTTTATGTTACGACAATAATTAAAAGACAAGAAAAATCATATAATTAGAATTTCAACTCCAAGCAATGAATGCCGATAAAACGTAGGAATCGCCATTGAGAAGGGTTATTAAATACAATAAAACCGCTGATTTCCTCAATAAAAACAGAAGGAAAGATTTATAAAATAAGAAATAGACTAATTCATCGCATCCTTCTGATATATTTATTCGTCAGACCAAGTCTTTCAGAAAAATCCCATAAAAGGGCGCACGGAGTCCTTTTATTTTCGCAGAGGATTAATTAGCTACGCCATCGCCCGATGCCGATGAGTCGACGCGCCTCAATACGGCAATTCATTATGCCGCGGCCCGGCGGATACGGTGAATAAAGCCCCGTTATCCGACGACATCATCGCACCGGCGAAGTGCGCGTGGTTGCAGAATACCGTTCTGCGGATAGGCGCAAAGCCGAGATGGGAAACGCAGCGCCTCAGGAAATGAGCCGTAAGCAAAGCGCAGGCGGCTCCGTGCGGGCTGTCCTCTCCATTCACGCCTCTCTCAACCCAGCCCTCTTGCGGATCGGAGGCCGTCTACGGCACAGGGCGCCAAACATCAGGCATAAAAAAACCCGCCGTTAAGCGGGTTTGGTTCTCATGTGCGGTTCACTGACGCCAGCCTACGCCGGACGCGGGATTACTCCCACTCGATCGTCGCCGGCGGCTTGCCGCTGATGTCGTACACCACGCGGGAGATGCCGTCCACTTCGTTGATGATGCGGTTGGACACGCGGCCGAGGAAGTCATACGGCAGATGCGCCCAGTGCGCGGTCATGAAGTCGATGGTTTCCACCGCACGCAGGGAGACCACCCAGTCGTATTTGCGGCCGTCGCCCATCACGCCGACCGAGCGCACCGGCAGGAACACGGTGAACGCCTGGCTGACTTTGTTGTACAGATCGGCTTTGTGCAGCTCTTCGATGAAGATGGCGTCGGCGCGGCGCAGCAGATCGCAGTACTCTTTCTTCACTTCGCCCAGCACGCGCACGCCCAGCCCCGGGCCCGGGAACGGGTGACGGTACAGCATGTCGTACGGCAGGCCCAGTTCCAGGCCAATTTTGCGCACTTCGTCTTTGAACAGCTCTTTCAGCGGCTCGACCAGGCCCAGCTTCATCTCTTTCGGCAGGCCGCCCACGTTGTGGTGCGACTTGATCACGTGCGCTTTGCCGGTGGCGGAAGCGGCGGATTCAATTACGTCCGGGTAGATGGTGCCCTGCGCCAGCCATTTCACCTGCTCTTGCTTGCAGGCTTCTTCGTCGAACACTTCAACGAACACGCGGCCGATGATTTTACGCTTGGCTTCCGGCTCGTCGACGCCCGCCAGCGCGGTCAGGAAGCGGTTTTCCGCCTCGACGTGCACGATGTTCAGGCCGAAGTGGTCGCCGAACATTTCCATCACCTGCTTGGCTTCGTTCAAGCGCAGCAGGCCGTTGTCGACGAACACGCAGGTCAGACGCTTGCCGATGGCGCGGTGCAGCAGCATCGCGGTCACGGAGGAGTCAACGCCGCCGGACAGGCCGAGGATCACGTGGTCTTCACCCACCTGCTCGCGGATGCGCTCAACCGCATCTTCGATGATGGTCGCCGGCGTCCACAGGGCCTCACACTGGCAGATGTCCAGTACGAAGCGCTCCAGCATGCGCTGGCCCTGACGGGTGTGGGTCACTTCCGGGTGGAACTGCACGCCGTAGAAGCGTTTTTCTTCGTTGGCCATAATGGCGAACGGGCAGGTATCGGTGCTGGCGACGGTCACGAAGTCGGACGGGATCGCGGTCACTTTGTCGCCGTGGCTCATCCACACGTCCAGCAGCGGTTTGCCGGCCGGGCTGATGGCGTCTTCGATGTCGCGCAGCAGCGCGCTCTCGTTGACGATTTCCACCTGCGCGTAGCCGAACTCGCGTTCGTTGGAGCCCTGCACATGGCCACCCAGCTGCATCGCCATGGTCTGCATGCCGTAGCACACGCCCAGCACCGGCACGCCGGCGTTGAACACGTAGTCAGGGGCGCGCGGGCTGCCGGCTTCGGTGGTGCTTTCCGGGCCGCCGGACAGGATGATGCCGCTTGGGTTGAATTCGCGGATCTGCTCTTCGCTAACGTCCCAGGCCCACAGTTCGCAGTAAACGCCGATTTCGCGCACGCGGCGGGCGACCAGTTGGGTGTATTGCGAACCGAAGTCCAGTATGAGGATGCGATGCTTATGGATATTTTGTGTCATGTGAGGCGAATTCCAGCAACAAGAGAAAAAGAGCGAAAATGTATGTTTTCGGGATGGGGCTTAGCGCCCCACCCCGGCCTCTCACTCAGGAGAGGTTAAGGCATCAGCCCATGCGGTAGTTCGGCGACTCTTTGGTGATGGTCACGTCGTGCACGTGGCTTTCCTGAATGCCGGCGCCGCTGATGCGCACGAACTCCGCCTTGGTGCGCAGATCGTCGATGGTGGCGCAGCCGGTCAGGCCCATGCAGGAGCGCAGGCCGCCCATCTGCTGGTGCACGATGGCTTTCAGCATGCCTTTATAGGCCACGCGGCCTTCGATACCTTCCGGCACCAGTTTGTCGGCGGCGTTATCGGTCTGGAAGTAACGGTCGGAAGAGCCTTTGGACATCGCGCCCAGCGAGCCCATGCCGCGGTAAGATTTGAACGAGCGCCCCTGATACAGCTCGATTTCGCCCGGAGATTCTTCGGTACCCGCCAGCATGGAGCCGACCATCACGCAAGAGGCGCCCGCGGCGATCGCTTTGGCGATATCGCCGGAGAAGCGGATGCCGCCGTCGGCGATAACCGGAATACCGGTGCCTTCCAGCGCTTCCACCGCGTCGGCGATGGCGGTGATCTGCGGTACGCCTACGCCGGTCACGATGCGGGTGGTACAGATGGAGCCAGGGCCGATACCCACTTTCACCGCGCTCACGCCGGCTTCAGCCAGCGCTTTGGCGCCCGCCGCGGTCGCGACGTTGCCGCCGACGATCTGCAGATCCGGGTATTTGGCGCGGGTTTCGCGGATGCGCTGCAACACGCCTTCGGAGTGGCCGTGCGAGGAGTCGATCAGCAGAACGTCAACGCCTGCCGCCACCAGCGCATCAACGCGCTCTTCGTTGCCGGCGCCGGCGCCGACCGCCGCGCCCACGCGCAGACGGCCGTGCTCGTCTTTACAGGCGTTCGGCTTACGTTCCGCTTTCTGGAAGTCTTTAACGGTGATCATGCCCAGCAGGTGGAAGCTGTCGTCCACCACCAGCGCTTTTTCTACGCGCTTTTCGTGCATCTTCTGCAGCACCACGTCGCGCGCTTCACCTTCTTTCACGGTGACCAGGCGATCTTTCGGCGTCATCACCGCAGTCACCGGCTGAGTCAGATCGGTCACGAAGCGCACGTCGCGGCCGGTAATGATGCCGACCAGCTCGTTGTCTTCGGTGACGACCGGATAACCGGCGAAGCCGTTGCGCGCGGTCAGCTCTTTCACTTCCTGCAGCGTGGTGGCCGGGGTAACGGTCTGCGGGTCGGTGACTACGCCGCTTTCATGTTTTTTCACGCGGCTGACTTCTTCAGCCTGGCGCTCGATGGACATGTTTTTGTGGATGAAGCCCAGGCCGCCTTCCTGCGCCAGCGCTATGGCCAGGCCGGATTCGGTAACGGTATCCATGGCTGCGGACAGCATAGGGATGTTCAGGCGGATGGTTTTGGTCAGTTGAGTGCCGAGCTCTGCGGTGTTAGGCAGAACCGTGGAGTGGGCTGGAACCAGGAGGACGTCGTCAAACGTCAGAGCTTCTTTAGCGATACGTAGCATGGGCAATATCTCACCAGGGTGGGCTGTGAAAAAGATAAAATATTGCCGCGGCATTATACAGAGCGGAATCGGTTGCCTCCAGCACTTTCTTACAAAAAGTCTTGATTACCTTTTTCAGCCATGTAGTATCGACCAATTAAGTGATTGTTTTGAAATTTGATCTGGGTCACATGTCGCTACCTGTTTCGCCTTCCATTTTTACCGTAAGCCGCCTGAATCAGACGGTTCGCCAACTGCTGGAAATGGAAATGGGGCAGATTTGGCTCTCCGCCGAGATCTCCAACCTCTCCCAGCCCGCCTCCGGCCACTGGTATTTCACCCTGAAAGACGACCGCGCCCAGGTGCGCTGCGCGATGTTCCGCAACAGCAATCGCCGCGTCACCTTCCGGCCGCAAAACGGCCAGCAGGTCTTGGTGCGCGCCAGCATCACGCTGTATGAACCGCGCGGCGACTACCAGCTGATCGCCGAGAGCATGCAGCCCGCCGGCGACGGCCTGCTGCAGCAACAGTTCGAGCAGTTGAAACAGCGCCTGAGCGCCGAAGGGCTGTTCGATCAGCAGTTCAAGCAGCCGCTGCCCGCCCCGGCCAAACGCGTCGGGGTGATCACCTCCGCCAGCGGCGCGGCGCTGCACGATATCCTGCAGGTATTGCAGCGGCGCGATCCGTCGCTGCCGATCGTCATCTACCCCACCTCGGTGCAGGGCGCGGAAGCGCCGATGCAGATCGTGCGCGCCATCGAGACCGCCAACCGCCGCGATGAATGCGACGTGCTGATCGTCGGCCGCGGCGGCGGTTCGCTGGAGGATCTGTGGAGCTTCAACGAAGAACGCGTGGCGCGGGCGATCTTCGCCAGCCGCATTCCGATCGTCAGCGCCGTCGGCCATGAAACCGACGTCACCATCGCCGACTTCGTCGCCGACCTGCGGGCGCCGACCCCTTCCGCCGCCGCCGAACTGGTGAGCCGCAATCAGCTCGAGCTGTTGCGCCAGCTGCAGTCGCAGCAGCAGCGGCTGGAGATGGCGATGGATTACTACCTGGCGCAGCGTCAGCAGCAGTTCACCCGAATTCATCACCGTTTACAGCAGCAGCATCCGCATCTGCGCCTGGCGCGCCAGCAGACGCTGCTGTTCAAGCTGCAGCGCCGAATGGAAGACGGCATGCAGCAGCAGCTGCGCCTGGCCGCCCGCCGCAGCGAACGCGTCCAGCAGCGGCTGGCGCAGGTGCAGCCGCAGGGCCGCATTCACCGCTACCAACAGCGCGTGCAGCAGCAGGAATACCGTCTGCAGCAGGCGATGGAGCGCCAGCTCAACGCCTACCGCCAGCGTTTCGGCGTGGCGTGCAGCCAGCTGGAGACCGTCAGCCCGCTGGCGACGCTGGCGCGCGGCTACAGCGTGACGCAAACTCCGCGCGGCGAGCTGCTGAAAACCACCAAGCAGGCGCAGGTCGGCGAGCTGCTGAAAACCCGCCTGCAGGATGGCTGGGTGGAAAGCGAGGTGAAAACCATCACCGTCGCCAAAAAGCCGCGCAAGAAGCGCGCGGCCGAGTAAGCCCTACTCCAGCGTAAAACGCTCGCCGGGTTCACCGTTCACCCACAGCGCGCGCGTTTCGCCTTCCGGCAGGCTGAGCGTCAGCGTGCGCCAGGCCGGGCGGAAATGCCCTTCCGTCGTGATATCCAGCATGATGCGCTGATGGTCGCAGCGCATTTCCCAGCGCAGCCACAGCGCCTCGCCCTGCCGCCAGCCGTCGCTTTCGCCGTCGTCCTCAAACAGCAGCCCGCCGCTCGCTCCGCCGCCCTTGAGCGGAAACAGCCGCAGCTCGCGCCGATCGTCGGCGGCCACGTCCACATGCGCCAACCGCTGCGACAGCGGCAGCGCCGCCCCGGCGCGCACCAGCAGCGGCAGACGCTCCAACGGCGCCGCCAGCGTCACCGTCTGGCCGCCGCCGAACCACTGGCCGCTGTAGAAGCAGTACCAGCCTTCGCCGTTATCCGGCAGATACACCGAACGGCGACGTTGCCCCGGCTCCACCACGCTGGCCACCAGCAGATCGCGGCCAATCAGAAAATCGTCGTTTTCGCCAAAGGTGCGCGCATCCTGTTCGTGATCGAGAAAAGTCGGGCGCAGCATCGGCTCGTCGTCGGCGCAGGCCTGCCACAGCAGCGTGTAGAAATACGGCAGCAGCCGGTAACGCAGGTTGATCGCCTCGCGCACCGCCGGGGTGGCGGCCGGGTACATCCAGGGTTCGTTGACCGTGGCGTCGTCATTCCAGGAGTGGATGGTGAAACGCGGGTGCATCACGCCGTTTTGTACCCAGCGCACCAGCAGCTCCGCGTCCGGTTTGTCACCGGAGAAGCCACCGACGTCGTGGCCGAGGTTATACAACCCGGACAGGCTCATGCCCAACCCCATGCGAATGTTGTAGCGCAGCGTCTGCCAGCTGGTGCGATTATCGCCGCTCCAGGTCTGCACGTAGCGCTGCATGCCGGCGCAGCCGGAGCGCGAGATCAGGTACGGCCGCCGCTGCGGCGCAAAGCGCAACTGGGCCTCCATCGAGGCGCGCATCATCAGCAGCGGCATCACCGGGCGGAGATGTTTGATGGCGATCGGCCGTCCAAAGCCGTGGCAGCGCGCTTCGCCGTCCCACACTTCGTACTCGTTGTTGTCGTTCCAGGTCGAATCGATGCCCATCTCCAGCAGCTGCTGTGTGACGCCCTGCTGCCACCATCGCACCGTCGCCGGATTGGTGAAGTCGAGGTGCGATCCTTCGTCGTCCCAGAAGCTGGAGCGTTCCGGCGCGTCGCTTTGCGAATCGCGGATAAACAGCCCCTGCGCCGCCACCTCTTGATACTGCGGATGATCCTGCAGCAGGCACGGCTTGATGTTGGCCGCCAGCTTGAGGCCGGCGTCGTGAAACGCCTGGCTGAGCAGCCTGGGCTGCGGCACCTTGTCATAGTTCCAGTTAAACACGTAGCGTTTGTTGTTGATCGAGGTGTAGCCCGACGACAGCTGGAAAGAGTCGCAGGGGATGGCATGTTGACGGCACAGCGCAATGAACTGTTGCAGCTGCTGCTGGGCGTCCGGCGCGTCGGTGTAGTGCATGGTCGAACCGCTGTAGCCCAGGCTCCACTTCGGCCCGAAGTGGGTGCGGCCGGTCAGGCGCACGAACGCCTTGGTGACATCCAAAACCTTCGGCCCGAGGAACAGGTAGTAATCCAGATCGCCCGCTTCGGCCTGATAGCGGCGGTAGGCCGTATGGTAGTTGTCGATCTCGTTGCCCAGATCCAGCCAGCAGCTGCTCAGGTTGTCGTAGAACAGGCCGAAGCTCGCCTCCGGCCCGCGGGTGATGGTAAACGGAATGTGCTTGTACAGCGGATCGGTGCTGGCGGCGTTGTAGCCCATCGCGTCCAGGTTGCGCATCTCGAAGCGGCGGCCGGTGCGTTCCAGATCGCCGGCCTTCTCCCCCAGGCCGTAATAGCGCTCATCGGCGAAACGCCGCTGGTAATGCGCCACGCCGTCGCCGTGCGCGTTGAGCAGGTAGGCGCTGGTCGGCCGATCCGCCGCCAGCGGCCGCCACTCGCCGGCGGCATTGCAATACTCCCACGCCAGCCACAGCGGCTGATGCACCGTCACGCGCAGCAGCGGCGTGCTGACCACCAGCCGATCGCCCTCCCGGCGCAGCTGATAGCCCGGCAGGCTGAAACCAGCGACGCTGAGCCGATCTCGCCCCTCCCAGGGCACATCCTCCTGCGGCGCAATGCTCCAGGTGCGATCCAGCGCCAGCTCGCCCTCACGTTTGATCAACACGCGGAACAGACCGTCTTCCAGCACGTACAGGCAGAAACGGTGGCGTTCATCGACCAGCAGCTCGACGTGGTCGGCATGCTGCGCCGCCAGCGTCCAATTTTTCAACGTTTTCATACATATTCCACTTAGCTGTGTGAAGGGGTTTTCTTACCGCCGCGCTCGGCGATCAGGGCGATCAGGAACAGGGCGCCGATCAAATCGAAGAAGCCCATCGCGATAAACAGCGGGTTGAAACCGAGGGTGTCGGATACCGCGCCGATCAGGAGCGTGAACAGGAAGCTGGCGATCCAGGCGCTGGAGCCGCGCATGCCGTTGACCGTCGCCATTTGGTTTTTATCGAACGATTCCACCACCAGGGCGCTGAGCATGCAGGAGATCACCTGATGGCCAAATCCGCCGATCGAGATCAACGCGATCGCCACATAGGGATCTTGGGTGATCGCCACGAACGCCAGCGACACCATCAGGAAAGCGCCGGTCACCGAGCTGGCGACCACCGAGTTGACGCGGCTGCAGCCGAACCATTTGCGGTATAGCGTGGTGAGATAGCCGCTGGCGACGCTGCCGATATCCGCCGCCAGGAACGGCAGCCAGGCGAACATCGCGATCTGCTTCAGATCCATGCCGCGTTCGGTGGCCAGGTACAGCGGCACCCAGAAACTGAAGACCGCCCAGGCCGGCTCGGCGAGAAAGGCCGGGATGGCGATGCCATAGAATTTCTTGTTCTTGCACAGGCTGGCCAGCGAAGTGAAGAACGGCAGCTTCGGCAGCACCGGCTCGTTGTCTTCACGGATCAGATCCAGCTCTTGTTGGCTGAGGTTCGGGTGCTGCTGGGGCGAGTGGTAGAACAGCCACCACAGCACTACCCAGATCAGTGCCAGCCCGCCCGAGAACAGGAACGCGCCCTGCCAGCCGAAGGAGACGTGGGCGATGACGATGATCGGCGGCGCCAGCATGGCGCCGATGGAGAAACCGACGCCCGCCCAGCCGGCGGCGATCGGACGCTCCTTCTTCGGGAACCAGTCGGAGATCGCCTTGGCGTTGGCCGGGGTGGCCGCCGCCTCCGCGCCCCCCATGAAGAAGCGCAAAATGGCCAGTTGCAGCCAGCTGCCGGCGCCGGCGTGCAGCATGCACACCACCGCCCAAATGCCCGCGCAGATCAGAAAGCCCATCTTCAGGCCGATGACGTCGATCAGCCAGCCGCAGATCGGCTGAAATACCGTATAGGCCAACTGGAACGACGCCACCACCCAGGCATATTGCTCGGTGCTCATGTTCAGGCTGGTTTTCAGTTCCGGCGCCAGAATGCCCAGCGAGTTGCGGGTAATGTAGTTGACCGTGACGCCCAACAAGAACAGCGCCAGCATCCACCAGCGTAGCGATTTGAACTTGCGCCGGCCGCTCTGCGCGACCGTCTGATTGATCTCCACACTCATCGGTTCTCTCCCCGCGGCCGCCCGTGACAACGACGCGCGCATTGGTAGGGTACATTGCGCTATCAAAAGGGGACGGTGAACACAGGCCAACGCCCGCATAACGGACCGGCAGTCCATCACAACCCCATGATTTATTTTTTGTTTTCTTCTTTGCACACCGTTAAAATTGGACTGACAAGTCGTTAAAATTGGTGTACCAATGCAGACTACTCAGCGATCACGCACAGCGAAACGGGGTTTTTTGCAAAGATTTTCACAGGCGGGTGAAAAAATAGTCATAATGGCCGCAGGATCCAGTCAAAGTGCTGAAAAGCCGCAGTGAAAATATTCTCATGGACGAATTTGAAGGAGATCACAAAATGAACGGAAAGCTGAAAATCCAGGAGATCGCCCGCCAAACCGGGCTGTCGATCAGCACCGTTTCCCGCGTGCTGGCGGGCAAGGCCAACACCAGCGCCGAAGCGCGCCGCAAGGTGCTGGAATGCGCGCAGCAAAACGGCATTCTACAGGGCATTTCCAGCGGCCGACTGATGTTGAACAATGTGATGGTGTTCGCGCCGCAGCGCGCGTTCGACGTGCGCACCGATATCTTCTACTACAAGGTCATTCAGGGCATCGCCGCCGCACTGATGCAGCACGAGGTGCGCATCCGTTACTGCGGCCTGGAAGAGCAGCACAGCGACGGCGCGCTGTTTCTGGAAAAAATGAGCGATCCGCACACCGAAGCGGCGCTGATCATCGGCATCGACGACGAACACATCCATACCCTGGCGGCCGATCTGCCCAAGCCCTGCGTGCTGATCAACTGCACCGATCGGCAGATGCGGCTGGACAGCGTCTCGCCGGATCATCAGCTGATCGGCGACTATTCCGCCAGCTATCTGTTCCAGCAGGGGCACAGCCATATTCTCAACCTGCAGTGTCTGCGCCGCCACACCATGGAGCTGCGGCTGGCGGGCATCCGGCAGGCCTACGCGCGGCATCATCTGCCGTTCGACGACGGCCGCCATCTGGTGACCACTTCCGGCTTCGGCAGCGAAAAGGCCGAACAGGCGCTGAGCACCTACCTGAACCGCGCCCCGCTGCCGACGGCGATCCTGGCCGGCGGCGACTACATGGCGGTCGGGGCGGTCAAGGCGCTCAACAAGCTGGGGCTGAGCGTACCGGGCGACGTATCGGTGATGAGCACCGATGGCTTCAACCTGGCGGAAATACACGACGTGCCGCTGACCTCGGTACAGGTGCCGCGCGATGAGCTGGGCTACGAGGCGATCCAGCTGCTGCAGCGGCGCATGCTGCGCGCCGACGCACCGCCGTGCAACCTGCTGCTGCATGGCCGGTTGGCGGTACGCGCCTCGGTGCGGCGCATCAGTCCCCACAAGACCACCCCGGCGGTGAGCACGCATAACCACAGGCTTTATGACGAGTAGACTACACTTAGGCTCAGTGCATTCATTCGATGAGGTAAATTTTTTGCCTAAGGAGAGCCACTATGCCAGCCCAGCGCATGCGTTCCGTCATTCCTCCCTACATGCTGCGCCGCATTATTGAACACGGTAACGCCCCGCAGCGCGACTGCGCGCTGCACACCCTGAACCACGTGCAAAGCCTGCTCGGCAACAAGCCGCTGCGTTCACCGACCGAGAAAAACGCCCGAGCCGGCGAAGCGCTCCGCGATATCTACGACGCCCAGAACGGCACCCAACTGCCCGGCAAACAGGTGCGCAAGGAGGGGCAGCCCAGCAACCACGACGTGGCGGTGGACGAGGCCTACGACTATCTCGGCGTCACCTACGATTTCTTCTGGCAGGCCTACCGGCGCAATTCGCTGGATAATAAAGGGCTGCCGCTGGTCGGCAGCGTGCACTACGGCAAGGAGTACCAGAACGCTTTCTGGAACGGCCAGCAGATGGTGTTCGGAGACGGCGACGGCGAGATCTTCAACCGTTTCACCATCGCCATCGACGTGGTCGGCCATGAGCTGACGCACGGCGTGACCGAGAGCGAAGCCGGGCTGATCTACTACCAGCAGTCCGGCGCGCTCAACGAATCGCTGTCTGACGTGTTCGGTTCGTTGGTCAAGCAATTCCACCTGCAGCAAACCGCCGATAAAGCCGACTGGCTGATCGGCGCCGGTCTGCTCGCCAAGGGCATCAAAGGCAAAGGGCTGCGCTCGATGTCAGCGCCCGGCACCGCCTACGACGACCCGCTGCTGGGCAAAGACCCGCAGCCCGCCAGCATGAAGGATTACATCCAGACCAAGGAAGACAACGGCGGCGTGCACCTCAACTCCGGCATTCCCAACCGCGCGTTCTACCTGGCGGCAACCGCGCTGGGCGGCTTCGCCTGGGAAAAAGCCGGCTACGTCTGGTATGACACGGTGTGCGACAAAGCGCTGCCGCAAAACGCCGACTTCGCCACCTTCGCCCGCGCCACGGTGAAACACGCGCAGGCGCGTTTCGATCAAAGCGTGGCGGACAAGGTGCAGCAGGCTTGGCATCAGGTGGGGGTGGAGTAATGAAACCGCTGCCGACGCTCAATCAGGATACGGTCATTGAGCTGGCGCGCGAGGGAGGCTTCGCCTACATTCCCAAACTGGCGGGCCAGCGCCGCATTGCGCTGGCCGATATCACGCCGGAGCAACGGCAGCGCCTGAATCAGTTGCTGAATCAGACGCTGCCGTACGCCCAGGAAGAGGGCCAACCCAACTCCCCCGGCTGCGGCGACCAGCGCTACTATCGCGTACAGATCAACTACACCAGCCCCACCCTGAGCACCGAGATCGTGCTGTTAATCCCGGAAAGCAGCGCGCCGCAGGCGCTGGTGGATCTGTGGAAAACCGGCCAGGTGGATGAGTGAGGGCTTACAGCGGCTGATAGCTGAAATTCACCCGTTTTTTGGAGATCAGCCCGTGCCCGTTCTGGCACAGGTAATCCACCGCCCCGCAGGCCTTCAACTCTTGCAGCGGCTGCCCGCACTCCGGGCAGCTCGCCAGCTGCCGATAATCGCGCTGACAGGCGGCACAATGGTAGTGACCCGCTACCCAATTCATGGTCTGACGACAGTGCGGACAATGCGCATCCATAACGGCTCCCAGGTTAAATCGCGCCCCATGAGCGCAAGAAATAGATCCCCAACGCGGTGGTGAAGAACGACCCGACGGTGGTGATAGCGATAATGTTGGCCGCCAGCGTGGCGTTGCCGCCCATGGCGCGCGTCATCACATAGCTGCCCGAAGCGGTCGGCGTAGCGGAAAACAGGAAGATGATGCCCAACGCCGCCCCCTGAAACCCGCACAGCCAGCCGGCCAGCGTCATCAGGAACGGCACCAGAAACAGCTTGGCCGCCGACGACAGCGCCGCCACGTTGGACGAGCGGAACATGGCGCGGAAATCCAGGCTGGCGCCGGTGCACAGCAGCGCCAACGGCAGCGACAGCGCGGAGATATAGCTGCCGGTTTGGCGGATCACGGTCGGGATACCCAGCCCGGTTTGCGCATACAGCAGCCCGCACACCAGGCCGATGATCAGCGGATTGGTGACAATGCTGCGCAGCAGCGACAGGTGGCTGATTTTCTTGCCCTGCCCGCCCTGCAGGCTGCGCGCGAGGGTGATGACCGACAGTATGTTGAACAGGATCACGGTCACCGTCAGGTACAGCGAGGCGAGCGCAATGCCTTCGCTGCCGTAGGCGGTCATGGCGTAGGCCAGACCGACGATGGCGGTGTTGGCGCGAAACCCGCCCTGCACGAACACCCCGCGCTCACGCGGTTCTTTCACCACCCACCTGGCCGCCAGCTCCAGCAGCAGGAAGGTCGCCAGCGTGCCGACCGCGCCGAACAGCACCAGCGGCAGATTGCCGAGCAGCTGCGGATGGTTGGTAGCGATGCTGAAAAACAGCAGGCACGGCAGCGCCAGATTGAACACCAGGCGGGTCGCGCCGTCGACGAAGCGGTCATCCATCAGGCGCCAATGGCGCAACAGGATCCCCAGCAGCATCATCAGCAGATTCGGCACGGTGACGTCGAACGCAAAACTCCAGGTTTCCCAGGACATGGTGTTCCTTCAGACAGGCGAGGTAATCTTCAGATAATAAAACGATTTCGGGCCAATAAAAAAGGGGCGCGGCATCACTGCCGCGCCCCTCATGAGCGATTACTTGCTCTTTTTCAGGTGGCTCATCAGGCGTTTGCGCTTACGCATCTGGGTCGGCGTCAGCAGGTTGCGTTTGCCGGCGAACGGGTTGTCGCCCTCTTTGAACTGGATGCGGATCGGCGTCCCCATCACGTTCAGCGAGCGACGGAAGTAGTTCATCAGGTAGCGCTTGTACGAATCGGCCAGATCGCTGACCTGGTTGCCGTGGATCACCACGATCGGCGGGTTGTAACCGCCGGCGTGGGCGTATTTCAGCTTCACGCGGCGGCCGCGCACCAACGGCGGCTGGTGATCGTCAACCGCCATCTGCATGATTTTGGTCAGCATCGAGGTGTTTACGCGACGGGTTGCGCACTCGTAGGCTTCCTGTACCGATTCGAACAGGTTGCCGACGCCGCTGCCGTGCAAGGCGGAAATAAAGTGCACGCGCGCGAAGTCGACGAAGCCCAGACGCAGATCGAGCATCTCTTTCACGTGCTCGCGATCTTCTTCGCTCATGCCGTCCCACTTGTTGACCGCAATCACCAGTGAGCGCCCACTATTGAGGATAAAGCCGAGCAGCGAGAGGTCCTGATCGGAGATGCCTTCACGCGCGTCAATCACCAGCAGCACCACGTTGGCGTCTTCAATCGCCTGCAGGGTCTTGATCACCGAGAATTTCTCGACGGTTTCGGTCACCTTGCCGCGTTTGCGCACCCCGGCGGTGTCGATCAGCACGTATTCGCGTTCGTCACGCACCATCGGAATGTAGATGCTGTCGCGGGTAGTGCCCGGCATGTCGTACACCACCACGCGCTCCTCGCCGAGGATACGGTTAGTGAGCGTAGACTTACCTACGTTCGGGCGGCCGACGATCGCCAGTTTGATCGGCAGATCCTGCGGATTGAACGCTTCTTCCGGCTCTTCGTCTTCTTCGCCTTCCAGCGTTTCGCCGTTTTGCTCGGCCCAGTAAGCGGCGTTGGCCTCTTCCTCGGTCAGCTCGACGTCTTCCGGTTTTTCCGGCACGAACGGCACCAGCACGTGTTCAATCAGCTGGGTCACGCCGCGGCCGTGAGAAGCGGCGATAGCGAACACTTCACCCAGACCGAGCGAGTAGAAATCGGCGGTGGCGGTGTCCGGATCCAGACCGTCGGTCTTGTTGGCCACCAGGAAGGTCGCCTTCTGGCGGCTGCGCAGGTGCTGGGCGATGCCCTGATCCGCCGGCATCAGGCCGGCGCGGGCGTCGACCATGAACAGCACGATGTCCGCTTCTTCGATCGCCAGCAGCGACTGACCGGCCATGCGCGTTTCGACGCCGTCTTCGGTGCCGTCGATGCCGCCGGTATCGACGATGATAAATTCATTGCCTTCGATTTCAGCACGACCATACTTGCGGTCACGCGTCAGCCCCGGGAAATCCGCCACCAGCGCATCGCGCGTATGGGTTAAACGGTTGAACAAGGTGGATTTACCCACATTCGGGCGCCCGACCAGCGCGACGACAGGTATCATTGTTGAAGCCTCATTACTTAATAATCAATGCGTTACTGCACTGTGGATAGACACCAGCGGTGCAGCTTATAAAATACGAAACGGCCCCTGAACATTCAGGAGCCGTTTTCCCCTTCATCTTTCGCGCCACAGCGGCGTTGTCTGCGCACCTTCGCCTCGGTCACTTAGCTCACTAAGCTCCCGAGGACTCATGCGCTTGCCGCCTGGCTGCAACCCGAAATCATTCGGGTGCAAGAAGGGTTACGACGAGCGGCGTTAGCGGGTGAAAGCGTAAACTTTCCCGCCGCGAGCCTGGATGACCAGCTTGTCGCCGGCCACCATCGGCGCAGACAGGAAGCCGGAGCTGTCCACTTCCTGCTGGGCGACAAAACGGCCATCGGTGGTGTTGACCCAGTGCAGATAGCCTTCGGCGTCACCGGTCACCAGATAACCATTATACATCACCGGCGGCGTCAGGTTGCGGTGCAGCAGATCGCTTTGCGTCCACACGGTCACGCCGCCTTCGGTGCTGAGCGCCACCACGCGATCGTTCTGGTCGATCAGGTAGATGCGGCCCGCGTCGACGATGAAATCATTCACCGAACCCAGCTCGCGTTTCCAGATGATCTGACCGGAACGCAGATCCAGCGCCGTCAGGTTGCCGTTGTAACCCAGCGCGTAGACCACGCCGTCAACGATCACCGGCGTGGTGTCCACGTCGTTCAGGCGATCGATTTCGGTCGCGCCGCTCGGCTGAGAAATGCGCTGTTGCCAGATCAGCTGGCCCTGCTGCATCAGCACGGCGCTGACGCGGCCGTTGTCACCGCCGACGATGGCGGCGCCAAAGGCGACGGCCGGCGCGGATTCACCGCGCAGCGACAGCGAAGGCATGTCCAGGTTAACCGTCCACTTCACCGCACCGTCGGCTTCGTTCAGCGCCTGCAGCATGCCGTTGGAAGTATGCACCAACACCATGCCGTCGCTGACAACCGGACGGGAGATCGCTTCGCCGGCCACTTTGGTCTGCCAGGCGATGGCGCCGTCGGCGGTGTTCAATGCGTAAACCACCGCTTTTTCGCTGCCGACGTAAACCTTGTCACCCGCAACCGTCAGGCCGCCCGACAGCAGCGCAGACAGGTTGCTGGAGAAGAAGCCGGTCTTCTCGGAAAGATTGACCTTCCACTTCTCGTTGCCGCTGTCGGCATCCATCGCTTTCACGATGCCGAAGCGATCGGCGGCGTAAATGGTGCTGTCCTGATAGGCCGGACGCAGGTGGGAGTAATACTCACCGATACCGTCGCCCACCGAGGTGCTCCACGCCTTGTTCGGCGTAAACTGATTTTCAACTTTCGGCAACGGCGACATGGTAACCACGTCTTCTTCGCTGTTAAACAGCGAGCAACCACTCAGCAAGGCAGCGGAAACCAGTCCGACCAAGAGTGTTTTACGCAATTGCATGGGAATTCCCCTTAGCTGGACAAGTTATTCAATTTCATGCGCAGCAGAACCTGCAGCGCTTGAGAAGCGTTGGACTCAATGCCTTTGCTGTAAGCTTCGCGCGCGCCCTTGGCGTCGCCCTTCGCCAGCAGCACATCGCCGCGCACATCCTGCATCATCGCCGCCCAGCCTTCGCCTTTCACGCCATCCAGCGTTTTCAGCGCTTCATCCAGCTTTTTCTCCTGCAGCTGGACGCGCGCCAGACGCAGGTCGATCATCGCCAACAGGTTGTCGTCTTTGGTCTGGCCCTGCGCCAGCGCCAATTGTTGTTCCGCCTTGGCGAAATCATTCTGTTCGACAAAGTGCTTGGCCAATTGCAGCGCGGCCAGTACGCCGTAGCTGTTGCCGTTGGCCTGGACAAATTTCTCTGCGGCAGCCACGTCATCCGGCTTGCCGGCCGCCAGACGATCGCTGGCTTCCTGATAGGATTGCGATGCCGCCATCATGTTGGAGTTTTCATGGCTCTGCCAGTAACGCCAGCCAACCAGGGCACCAATTCCGAGCACCACGCCCACCGCCAGCGCTTTGCCGTTCTCGGCAAAGAACCGACGCAGTGCGTCGACTTGTTCGTTTTCAGTGGTATAGACTTCCACGGTGTCCTTCTCCTTAACCTAACATCAAAGCCAGACGCGCAGCGACTTCGCTTTGCGCCAGCGTTTCTTGTTCACCACTGCGCAGGTCTTTCACCACCACCTGCTGCGCCGCCACTTCGCTCTCGCCCAGGATCAGCGCGATGCGCGCGCCCCATTTGTCCGCACGGGTGATCTGCTTCTTGAAGTTGCCGCCGCCGTAGTTGGTCATCAGCTTCAGCTGCGGCGCCGCGTCGCGCACCTGTTCAGCCAGCCGCATCGCCGCGCTCTGGGTGCCCGCGCCGGAAGAGATGACGTAGACGTCGATAGCCGACGGCGCCTTGAATTCCGGGTTGACCGCCTGCACCAGCAGCACCAGACGCTCCAGGCCCATGGCGAAACCGACCGCCGGGGTGGCGCGGCCGCCCAACTGCTCGACCAGACCGTCGTAACGGCCGCCCGCGCAGACGGTGCCCTGCGCGCCCAGGCTGGTGGTCACCCACTCAAACACGGTGCGGTTGTAGTAATCCAGACCGCGCACCAGGCGCTCGTTAACGGTATATGGGATACCTGCCTGCGCCAAAAGTTCACACAGACCGGCGAAGTGAGCACGGGATTCTTCATCCAGGTACTCGGACAGGCGCGGCGCGTCGTTCAGCAGCGCCTGCACCTCAGGATTCTTGGAGTCCAGCACGCGCAGCGGGTTGCTGTACATGCGGCGTTTGCAGTCTTCGTCCAGCACCTCGACGTGCTGCTCCAGGAACGCCACCAGCGCATCGCGGTAGTTGGCGCGCGCCTCCAGCGAACCGATGGAGTTCAGCTCCAGCTTGACGTGCTCGGCGATGCCCAGCGCTTTCCACCAGCGGGCGGTCAGCAGGATCAGCTCGGCGTCGATATCCGGGCCTTGCAGGCCGAACACTTCCGCGCCCAGCTGATGGAACTGGCGATAGCGGCCCTTTTGCGGGCGCTCGTAGCGGAACATCGGGCCGATGTACCACAGACGCTGTTCCTGATTGTACAGCAGACCATGTTCGATGCCGGCGCGCACGCAGCCGGCCGTCCCTTCCGGACGCAGCGTCAGGCTTTCGCCGTTGCGGTCTTCGAAGGTATACATCTCTTTTTCCACGACGTCGGTCACTTCGCCGATCGCGCGTTTGAATAACGGGGTCTGCTCTACAATCGGCAACCGGATTTCGCTGTAACCGTAGCCGCCCAGCACCTGCTTGAGGGTGCCTTCAATACGCTGCCATAATGCCGTTTCTTCCGGCAGGTAGTCGTTCATGCCGCGGATGGCTTGAATGTTCTTTGCCACGTGAGTTCTCTGTCCGTTGTCTGTAAAAATGAACCTGATTATAGGGACTTTGCCGCCCGGTATTCAACGCGGATGCGGTTTTCCGCCCTTCAGGTGCATAAACAAGCGGGCCAACAGGCCCGCCGTGTAGCGATAACGCTTATTTTTCCAGCAGATTGACCGTGATACGGTTGCTTTCGTCCATCATCGCGGCCTTGGCGCGAATCTTCGCTTCCAGCTGGTCGATCATCTGTTCGTTGTCGAAACGCTCTTTCTGGCGCACGCCGTCTTCGTAGAAGCCGCTCTTCTTGTGGCCGCCGGTCACGCCCATGGTGGACACCAGCGCTTCGCCCGGGCCGTTCACCACGCAACCGATGATCGAGACGTCCATCGGCGTGATGATGTCTTCCAGGCGCTGCTCCAGCGCGTTCACCGTGCCGATCACGTCGAACTCCTGACGCGAACAGGTCGGGCAGGCGATGAAGTTGATGCCGCGCGCGCGGATGCGCAGCGACTTCAGAATGTCGAAACCGACCTTCACCTCTTCGACCGGATCCGCCGCCAGCGAGATGCGCAGGGTATCGCCGATGCCTTCAGACAGCAGCATGCCCAGGCCGATGGCCGATTTGACCGACCCGCTGCGCGCGCCGCCAGCTTCAGTGATGCCCAGATGCAGCGGCTGATCAATGCGCGACGCCAGCAGACGGTAGGATTGCACCGCCAGGAACACGTCCGATGCCTTGACGCTGACCTTGAACTGGTCGAAGTTGAGGCGATCGAGGATATCCACGTGGCGCATGGCGGATTCCAGCAGCGCTTCCGGCGTAGGTTCGCCGTACTTTTCCTGCAGATCTTTCTCCAGCGAACCGCCGTTGACGCCGATGCGAATCGGGATGTTCTTGTCGCGGGCGCAGTCCACCACCGAGCGAATGCGCGATTCGTTGCCGATGTTGCCCGGGTTGATGCGCAGGCAGTCCACGCCGTATTCGGCAACCTGCAGCGCGATGCGATAATCGAAGTGGATATCGGCGACCAGCGGCACGTTGACCTGCTGCTTGATCAGCTTGAACGCCTCGGCGGCGTCCATGGTAGGAACCGAAACGCGGACGATGTCGACGCCCACGCGCTCCAGCGCTTTAATCTGATTAACCGTTGCTTCAACATCGGTGGTACGGGTGTTGGTCATCGACTGCACGGCAATCGGCGCGCCATCACCAATAGGCACCTTGCCGACGTAAATGCGTGTAGATTTTCGACGGTTGATGGGCGCTTGGTTATGCATTACTTACTCTCCATTGCTGCTCTGACATCACGACCGGGGCCGCGCGATTACTGCGCGGCGACGGTCAGGCGAGCAACACGGTTTGACTTAACGAACCGGCTCAAATCAACCGGTTTACCCTGATACTGGATCTGTACTGCCGCCGGCGCGCCGATGGTCAGTTTGTACGGCGCAGTGCCGGTCAGGTTCAGCTTGCCGCCCTGCTTCTGGGTGCCGCTGAACAGCGTTTTACCGCTCGCGTCGGTCACCTGCAGCCAGCAGTCGGCGGAGAAATCCATCACCAGCGCGTTCGGATCGGCCGCCGGCGCAGCCACGCCCGCATCGGCGGTCGGCAGCGGCGATTGCGCCGCCGGCGCGGTTTCCGGCAGGGTGGTCTGGCTTGGCGACACCACGGCAGGCTGTTGCTGAGCCGCGCCCGGCGTCTGGGCGGTCGCCGCCGGCGCCTGAGCCGCTGCGCCGGTATCGGCCGGCGCGGCGCTGTTGTCGGTCAACGGCACGTTGGTGCCGGCGTCGGCGTTGCCGTCCGTCAGCGGCACGGACTGCCCTTCGTTATTCTGTGAAAGCTGCGCGGAGGATTGATCGGCCATGGTGGCGATCTCTTCCTGCTGCGCCTTGTGGTTTTGCCACCACCAGGCGCCGGTCAGGCCAATCACCACGAACACGATAAGCCAGGTGAAGCTCATCAGCCAGCCGTCGCGTTTCTTGCGGCGCTTGCCCAGCGAGAAGCTTTGCATCGGCGCCACTTTCGCCATCTTCAACGGCGCCTGCTTGGCCAGCATCGGCAGCAGTTCGTCTTCCGGCAAATGCACCAGCTTGGCGTAGGAACGGATGTAGCCGCGCACGAAGGTGGACGCGAGGTCAGCGGACACGCTGTCTTCCTCGATATCGCGCACGGTGGACATTTTGAGACACAGGCGTTCTGCAACGGCCTGTTGGCTCAGCCCGAGTTGCTCACGGGCCTGACGCAGGCGCTGGCCCGTCGTCATGGATACGGTTTTATCTTGGGAGGCTTCAGTATTCATTAGCTAAGAACTGCTGGTACTGTTTGGATTGTGGAAAACTTCGCGCTAACTGCTTGCCATAGCGTTGAACGCTATCCTGACGGCCGGCTAACGCGGCGAAACGAATCTGTAACCATAAGCTGCTGGCGCTAGCCGGCAGAACATGCTGATAAACATCCAATAAAAGTTGCGACTGGGCGCGCTTCCCTTCTCCAAATTGCTTTTCGGCCTCCGCCAACAGCGGAGCGCCTTTGTCCGGATCGACTTTCAGCGCGCGGCTCAACAGCGTGCGCGCTTCATCGTTTTGTCCGGCCTTGAGAAAACAGTAACCTGCGTTTTCCAGGCTGTCAGCGACCTGACCATAATCGGGCGCCAGCGCCGCAGCGCTAAACTGCTGTTGCGCCGGTACATACTGCCCTAAACTGCAAAGAAACGCACCGTAATTATTCAGTACGGTGCCATTGCCCGGCGCAAGTTTGAGCGCTTGCCGATAACGCTGTTCGGCCGCGGCGTTTTCACCGATCCGCTGCGCGTAGAGCGCCATGCCCAACTGCGTGCGGTAATCCTGCGGGGCCGCGTCCAGCGCCTTTTCCAGGTTCTGGCGCGCGGCGTCCATGTCACCTTGCTGCAGGTACTCCAGCCCCAGCTGCAACCGCGTCTGGCCCGCCTCAGCGACCTGTGCTTCCTTTTCCGGCGATGAGCCGGAACACCCGGCCAACAACCCGACCGCCAGCCACACACACCACAGTTTCAGCTTCATGCCCGCATTCATTTCCTTATCGGCCGTCAGCTAACGCCCATTAGCGTCAACATCTCGCATAACAGGCTGTTAGATAACAAAAAAGGTGCTATAGGATTCAGACCGCCCGTACGCTGATAGGTTCCCCGGCCATTTTCTTTTTCAGGGTACGCTTGGTACGGTCGATCACTTCACCCGCCAGTTGCCCGCAGGCGGCGTCGATATCGTCACCGCGGGTTTTACGAACAATAGTCGTAAAGCCGTATTCCATCAACACCTTGGAGAAACGATCCACCCGGCTGTTGGAGCTGCGGCCGTAAGGGGCGCCCGGGAACGGGTTCCATGGGATCAGGTTGATCTTGCACGGCGTGTCTTTCAGCACTTCCGCCAACTGATGCGCATCGTCGGTGCTGTCGTTGATATGATCCAGCATCACGTACTCGACGGTGACGCGCCCCTGGTTGGCGTTGGATTTCTCCAGGTAGCGACGCACCGCGGACAGGAAGGTCTCGATGTTGTACTTGCGGTTGATCGGCACGATCTCATCGCGGATGGTGTCGTTAGGCGCGTGCAGCGAAATGGCCAGCGCCACGTCGATCATGTCGCCCAGCTTGTCCAGCGCCGGCACCACGCCGGAGGTAGACAGGGTCACGCGGCGTTTGGACAGGCCAAAGCCGAAGTCGTCCAGCATGATTTCCATCGCCGGCACCACGTTATTCAGGTTGAGCAGCGGTTCGCCCATGCCCATCATCACCACGTTGGTGATCGGGCGTTGGCCGGTCACCTTCAGTGCGCCGATGATTTTCGCCGCGCGCCACACCTGGCCGATGATTTCCGACACGCGCAGGTTGCGGTTGAAGCCCTGCTGCGCCGTCGAACAGAATTTGCACTCCAGCGCGCAACCCACCTGCGAGGAGACGCACAGCGTCGCGCGGTCGGCTTCCGGGATGTACACGGTTTCGACCTGCTGATCGCCCACCTTGATCGCCCACTTGATGGTGCCGTCGGCCGAGCGCTGTTCTTCCGCCACTTCCGGCGCGCGGATTTCCGCCACGCGCTGCAGCTTGCCGCGCAGGACTTTGTTGATGTCGGTCATCTGCTCGAAATCGTCGCAGCAGTAGTGATAAATCCACTTCATCACCTGATCGGCGCGGAACGGTTTCTCGCCCATTTCGGCGAAGAACTCGCGCATTTGCTGGCGGTTCAGATCCAGCAGGTTGATTTTGGCCGCAGCCGGTTGCTCCACGTTAACGGAGGGGGTAGTCAGCGAATTATTTTCAGACACGGTGTGCTCGGACGTGATGGGTTCTAACATAATGATCTCTGGCCTCGTTATTACACGTTATGGCGCTAAAGAATGGAAAGTAAGTTGTGCATTTCAGCCCGCGAGATTCGGGTGGCGGCACTAAAAACACGCCCCTGACAAGTCGTCTTATCAGGGGCGCGGCATTGTACAAATTTTAGTAGCGGGTTTCTATGGCTGAAAGGCATTCAGGGCATTTTTATTGTTTCAGCCGGTGAATGCCTGGCTATCAGCTCAGAAACGGCACGATTAACGTGCGCAGATTTCGCTTTCGTTGAAGAAGTAAGCGATTTCACGCTGTGCGGATTCAACGGAGTCGGAACCGTGAACGGCGTTAGCGGTGAAGCTGTCCGCGTAGTCGGCGCGCAGGGTGCCGGCCAGTGCGTTGTCCGGGTTGGTTGCGCCCATGATGTCGCGGTTGCGCTGCACGGCGTTTTCAGATTCCAGAACCTGCACCATGATTGGGCCGGAGGTCATGAACTCTACCAGACCGTCGAAGAATGGGCGGCCTTTGTGCTCAGCGTAGAAGCCTTCAGCTTGCTCGCGAGTCAGACGCAGCATTTTAGCGGCGATGATTTTGAAACCGGCGCGCTCGAAACGCGCGTAGATAGCGCCGATGTCGTTGTTGGCTACAGCGTTTGGTTTAACGATGGAAAAGGTACGTTCTACGGTCATGATGGCCTCTGTATGACTTCCAAAACAGGCCGGTCTGCAATGTTGCCGGCCTTCTCAAGTGGCGCAGATTATATGTGCGCCGTTAACGCTTGCCTACGGGAAAATCAACATTTCATTAAAAAAATATGATCTTCCTGCGGCATTTCCGACCACGCGCCGCGTTACTGGGTTTTGTCGGTGGACGGGATCAAATTGCGCAGCCAGCTGCCCCAGCGGCGCTGATAAAACGGCTGCGTATGGGCGATCAGGTAGTGGCTGATGCCACGCTCTTTCTCCGACACCAGGCAGAAATCGACCGGTTCGTCATTCGGCGCCGTTTCGCTGGCGACGCTGCCGGCCTCGTTGATCAACGCCTCGATCTCCGCCGGTTCTGCATCCACTTCCAGCCCGATCAGCAGATTCGGCTTCTCGTCCGCCGCCTGGTCGTGCATCAGCGCCAGAAACGCGCGGCGCACCGGTTTGCGCTGGCTGAACAGCGTGGTCAGCGCATCCACCATCGCCGACGGGTACTCTTCGGGCTGCCCCAACAGGATTTGGGTCTCTTTGTCGACGTAATGCTCAACCGGTTTGACGACGCCGCCGGTCGCCAGCAGCATCGCCACCTCTTCCGGGTAGAACTCTTTGCCGTATTCCGCCTTCGGGTTGAGGAACAGATCCGCGCCCTGGGTGATTTCAAACAGCACCCGAGCCGGCATGGCGATGAACGGCTGTTCGTCCTCAACGGCCTTCTGCAACGCTTCCAGCGAGGTGAAGAACGGAATGATGCTGCCGCCGTCCTGCTTTTCCCAATGCTGGATATTGACCGGCGTATCCGCGTTCAGCGTGATGTCGCCGTCCTGCTGCACCTGCTCGCTGTCGCCGAGGATCAGCACCGTGGCGTCGAGCAGTTCACGGAAGAACGCCGGACGGTGGGCCGGCTCCGTCACCGCCAGCTTCAGCAGGCGTTCAAGCTCGTTCTCGCTCGGGGCGGCATCGTGATGATGGGAACTCATGGCAAACTCCAGGGATCAAATAGCGAGGCCCAGCATGCTGGGCCCCGAAGATAATGCGCATTCTAGCGCCCGACGCGGCGGGCGTTCAATTATTTGGCTTTGCTCAGCAGCAGATTGGCCAGGGTACGCACGCCCAAACCGGTCGCGCCGGCCGACCACTGCTCCACCGCGCCTTTGCGGTAGGTGGCGGAACAGTCGATGTGCAGCCAGCCTTGCTGGTAATTCTTGACGAAGTGCGACAGGAAGGCCGCCGCGGTGCTGGCGCCGGCGGTGTAGGCCGGGCCGGCCACGTTGTTCAGCTCGGCGAAGTTGGACGGCAGCTGGCTGCGGTGGAACTCGGCCAACGGCAGACGCCAGAACGGCTCTTGCTCGGCGGCGGCGCTGCTCAGCAGCTCCTGCGCCAGCGCATCGTCGAAGCTGAACAGGGCGTGGTAGTCGTTGCCCACCGCGGTTTTGGCCGCGCCGGTCAGGGTGGCGCAGTCGATAATCAGTTGCGGATTCTGCTCAGAAGCGTCGATCAGGCCGTCGGCCAGCACCAGGCGCCCTTCCGCATCGGTGTTCATCACCTCAACGGTTTTGCCGTTGCGGTAGCGAATGATGTCACCCAGTTTGAAGGCGTTGCCGCTGACCATGTTGTCGGCGCAGCACAGGTACAGCTTCACGCGCTGCTTCAGGCCGCGCGCCGCCGCCAGCGCCAGGGCGCCGGTGATGGTGGCCGCACCGCCCATGTCAGCCTTCATCGAATCCATAAAGGCGCTCTGTTTCAGGCTATAACCGCCGGTATCGAAGGTGATGCCCTTGCCGACCAGGCAAGCGAACACCGGCGCGTCCGGGTTACCGGTCGGGTTGAAGTCCAGCGCCAGCAGCACCGGCGGGCGCTCGGAGCCGCGGCCGACGGTGTGGATGCCGGCATAGTTCTGCTCGCGCAGATCTTCGCCCTTGGTGATGCGGTAGCTGACGGCATCGCAGCCGACGTCGCACATCAGATCGACGGCGCGGGTCGCCAATTGCTCCGGCCCCAGCTCTTCCGCCGGCATGTTGATGGTATCACGCACCCAGTCGACGATCTTCAGGCGCTTATCCAGCTCCTGACGCGCGGCTTCCGGCAGTTCGGCCCATTCGACGTTGCGCTGCCCTTTCGGCCCGCGATAGCCTTGCCAGAACGCCCAGCTGTTTTCCAAATCCCAACCGTCGCCGGCCAGCTTGACGTTTTTGATGCCCTGGCCGTCAATTTTGCGGCCCGCGCGCTGGATCGCGCCCAGCTTGTCGGCGCCGGTCAGGTGGATGGTCATCCCTTCGCCGTTGGTGCTCAGCAGCGCTTTCTCGCCCCAGCGGGCGTCGGCAGGTTGTTGCGACAGCGTGACCTGCATGAATTCTGTTGTCATAGCCTTCTTACTCCGGATGTTCCCTTTATTATTTCATTAGGGCTTTATTGCATACCCTATGGATTTCAAATTGCAGCTAGGCGCCCAGCGATCTCATCCCCAGGAGCTTACTCAGGTAAGTGACTGGGGTGTGATCGTGCAGGTAACAACGCTGCGGTTTGAAAGACGACGGGTATGTCGGATACAAAATAAACGGGCCGCCCATGGCAGCCCGTTACGCTATTTACTCCGCTTCATCTAACCAGACCAGCAGGATCGCTTCCAGTATTTTTTCGTTGGAAGCCTGCGGATCGTCGTCGAACTCTTCGAGATCGCAGATCCACTGATGCATGTCGGTAAAACGCACGGTTTTCGGATCGGTGTCCGGGTATTGGTCGTACAGGGCTTCGCCGATTTCACGGCTGTCGGTCCACTTCAGTCCCATTATGATCTCCGGGTTGGCGCTGCGGCTAACAATTAATGCTCACGCGCGTGGTTGACGGTGTAGCGCGGCATTTCGACCACCAGATCTTCGTCGGCGACCAGCGCCTGGCAGCTCAGACGGCTTTCCGGCTCCAGCCCCCACGCTTTGTCCAGCATGTCATCTTCCAGCTCGCTGCTCTCTTCCAGCGAATCGAAGCCTTCACGCACGATGCAGTGGCAGGTGGTGCAGGCGCAGGATTTCTCGCAGGCATGCTCGATTTCAATGCCGTTGCGCAGCGCAACGTTGAGGATCGACTCCCCTTTTTCGGCTTCCAGAACCGCCCCTTCCGGGCACAGATCTTGATGGGGCAGGAAAACAATTTTAGGCATGGTTAAACCTCATCCACAGAATGGCCAGCCAGCGCGCGGCGAATGGAAGCGTCCATGCGGCGCGCGGCAAAATCTTGCGTTTGTGCATCTAATGTTTTGATGGCGTCTTCGATAGCGGCGGGATCTTCACCCTGCGCCGCCTGCTGCAACGCCTGGGTCGCGGCGGCGATCGCCTGGCTTTCCGCCTCGCTCAGCAGCGCGGCGTCGGTGGCCAGCGCGCCCTGCAGGCTTTCCAGCACCCGCGCGGCTTCCACGCGTTGCTCCGCCAGCTTGCGCGCGCCCACGTCGCTTTGCGCGTTGGCCATCGAATCCTTGATCATGCCGGCGATTTCGCTGTCCGACAGGCCGTACGACGGCTTGACCTGGATCGAGGCTTCGACGCCGGTGGATTTCTCCATCGCGGTAACGCTCAGCAGACCGTCGGCATCCACCTGGAAGGTGACGCGAATATGCGCGCCCCCGGCAGGCAATGGCGGCAGGCCGCGCAGCGTGAAGCGCGCCAGCGAACGGCAATCCTGCACCAGCTCGCGCTCGCCCTGCAGCACGTGGATCATCATCGCGCTCTGGCCATCTTTAAAGGTGGTGAACTCCTGTGCACGCGCCACCGGAATGGTGGTGTTGCGCGGGATCACTTTCTCCACCAGGCCGCCCATGGTTTCCAGGCCCAGCGACAGCGGGATCACGTCCAGCAGCAGCATGTCGCTGTCCGGCTTGTTGCCCACCAGGATGTCGGCCTGGATCGCGGCGCCGATGGCGACCACTTTATCCGGATCGATCGACGTCAGCGGCGTGCGGCCGAAGAAGCCCCCCACCTGCTCACGCACCAGCGGCACGCGGGTGGAACCGCCGACCATCACCGCTTCCAGCACCTCGTCGGCGGCGACGCCGGCATCTTTCAGCGCGCGGCGGCAGGCCATCAGCGTACGTTTCACCAGCGGAGCGATCAGCGCTTCGAACTGGGCGCGGGTCACCTCGCCCTGCCAGCCGGCGACCTCAACGCACACGCTGTCGGCATCGCTCAACGCGATTTTGGCGGCGATGGCGGCGTCCAGCAGTTGGCGCTGCACACCGTGATCGCTGCGATCGGCCACGCCGGCCTGCTCGCGCAACCAGTCGGCCAGCAGGTGATCGAAATCGTCGCCGCCCAGCGCGGAATCGCCGCCGGTGGCCAGCACTTCGAACACGCCGCGGCTGAGGCGCAGAATGGAGATATCAAAGGTGCCGCCGCCCAGATCGTAAACCGCGATCACCCCTTCCTGGCCGGAATCCAGCCCGTAGGCGATCGCCGCCGCGGTCGGCTCATTCAGCAGGCGCAGGACGTGCAGGCCGGCCAGACGCGCCGCGTCTTTGGTGCCCTGGCGCTGCGCGTCGTCGAAGTAAGCGGGAACGGTAATCACGACGCCGTCCAGCTCGCCTTCCAGCGCCGCTTGCGCGCGCGCGGACAGCGCCCGCAGGATATCGGCGGAGACGCCAACCGGGTTAACCGGGCCGGCGGCGGTGACGATCAGCGGCAGGCCGTTGTCGCTGGCCTGAAATTGATACGGCAGGTTCGGGTAACGTTGCTGCACGTCCGCCAACGAACGGCCCATCATGCGTTTGATGGAGCTGACGGTATTGGCCGGATCCTGCGCCGCCTGTTGGCGCGCATCCCAGCCGACGCGCTGCGCGTCCGCCTGATAATGCACCACCGAAGGCAGCAAATGGCGTCCCTGATCGTCGGCCAGCGTTTCTGCTTGCCCACTGCGCACCGTGGCGACCAGCGAGTTGGTGGTGCCCAAGTCGATGCCGGCGGCCAGACGTCGCTGGTGCGGCGCGGCGCTGAGGCCAGGCTCACTAATTTGTAATAAGGCCATGTTGAAGCTTCCACAATCAGAATCAGAAGGTGTTACTCAAAACCCAGCAGTTTTTCTTCGAGTTGTTCAACCTGTTGCTGGAGTTTGTCCAAAAAGCGCAGCTTGCGCACGGTGTCGGCGGCATCCGCCCACTGTTCGCTGTCCAACTGCTGCAGCATCAGCGCGCTGCGCTGCTTGATGGAGGAGGCCAGCCGCGCGCCGAAATCGGCCAGCAGGCTTTCCGCTTCCGGCTTGCGCTCAATGGCGTCGAGCTCTTCGCGCAGCTCCAGCTGTTCCATCAGAAACGCGGTGTCGCGCATCGTATGCTGTTCGTTGCCCAGATCGAAGCCGTGCAACGATAGCATATACTCCGCGCGTTTTAACGGGTGCTTCAGCGACTGGTAAGCTTCGTTGATGGTCGCCGCCTGCTGCAACGCCATCAGGCGTTCGCGCTCCGGCTGGTTGGCGAAACGATCGGGGTGAAATTGGCGCTGCAGATCCTGGAAGCGGGACGCAAGCAGGCTGCCGTCCACGGTGTAGCGAACTGGCAGCCCGAATAAAGTAAAGTAATCCATAGCGTGCTCTGGGCGTTAGCGGATGAAGTTCCCCCGCCGAAACGGGGGAGCACGATGGACTGTCAGACGTTGAAACTCTCGCCGCAGCCGCATTCGCTTGAGACGTTCGGGTTGTTGAACTTGAAGCCTTCGTTCAGGCCTTCCTTAACAAAATCAAGCTCGGTGCCGTCAAGGTAGACCAGGCTCTTGCCGTCGATGATCACCTTGATGCCTTTGTCTTCAAACACGATGTCGTCATCGTTGGCTTCGTCAACAAATTCCAGCACGTACGCCATCCCGGAGCAGCCGGAAGTTCGCACTCCCAGACGCAGGCCGAGACCTTTGCCGCGGTTCGTCAAAAACGCCTGAACACGCTGCGCAGCGCTGTCGCTCATGGTAATAGACATCACAACCTCACACTTCACATCAAAGCCCGGCGCGGCCGGGCCGACTCAGACAAATTACTCGGCGCTATGCTTGCTCTTATAGTCGGCAATCGCTGCTTTGATGGCGTCTTCAGCCAGGATCGAGCAGTGAATTTTGACCGGCGGCAATTCCAGCTCTTCGGCGATCTGGGTGTTTTTGATCGCTTCAGCCTGATCCAGCGACTTGCCTTTCATCCATTCGGTCACCAGCGAGCTGGAGGCGATGGCGGAACCGCAGCCGTAAGTTTTAAAGCGCGCGTCTTCGATGATGCCTTCATCGTTAACCTTGATTTGCAGCTTCATCACGTCGCCGCAAGCCGGCGCCCCTACCATGCCGCTGCCGACGGTAGGATCTTCGTTGTCGAAAGAACCCACGTTGCGCGGGTTTTCATAATGATCGATTACTTTTTCGCTGTAAGCCATGACCTTGCTCCTGAAACCTGAGAATTAATGATGCGCCCATTCGATGCTGTTGATGTCCACGCCCTGCTTGAACATCTCCCACAGCGGGGACAGATCGCGCAGACGGCCGATGGATTTACGCACCAGTTGAATGGTGTAGTCGATCTCTTCTTCCGTGGTGAAACGCCCCAGGGAGAAACGGATCGAGCTGTGCGCCAATTCATCGCTCATGCCCAGCGCGCGCAGCACGTAGGACGGCTCGAGGCTGGCGGAGGTACAGGCTGAACCGGAAGAAACGGCCAGGTCTTTCAGCGCCATGATCAGCGACTCGCCTTCAACATAGTTGAAGCTGACGTTCAGGATGTTCGGTGCGCCGTGCTCCAGATCGCCGTTCAGATACACTTCTTCCATATCTTTCACGCCGTTCCACAGACGATCGCGCAGGGTGCGCAGACGCGCCATCTCTTCGGTCATCTCTTCTTTGGCGATGCGATAAGCTTCGCCCATGCCGACGATCTGGTGGACAGGCAGGGTGCCGGAACGCATGCCGCGCTCGTGACCGCCGCCGTGCACCTGCGCTTCGATGCGGATGCGCGGCTTGCGACGCACATACAGCGCGCCGATGCCTTTCGGACCATAGATTTTGTGGCCGGAGAACGACATCAGGTCGACTTTCAGCTTGCTCAGATCGATAGGCAGTTTGCCCACGCTCTGGGTGGCGTCAACGTGGTAGATGATACCGCGCGCACGGCACATTTCGCCGATCGCTTCGATATCCTGCACCACGCCGATTTCGTTGTTGACGTGCATGATGGAGACCAGGATGGTGTCATCGCGCATCGCCGCTTCGAGATCCTGCAGGCTGATGATGCCGTTGCTCTGCGGCGCCAGGTAGGTGACTTCAAACCCTTCGCGCTCCAGCTGACGGCAAGTGTCGAGCACGGCTTTGTGTTCGGTTTTGCTGGTGATGATGTGCTTGCCTTTTTTCTGGTAGAAATTGGCAGCGCCTTTTATCGCCAGGTTGTCGGATTCGGTCGCCCCGGAGGTGAAGACGATTTCGCGCGGATCGGCGCCCACCAGTTCGGCGATTTGGTTACGGGCGATGTCTACCGCCTCTTCCGCCTGCCAACCGAAACGGTGGGAACGGGAAGCCGGGTTGCCGAAAGTGCCGTCCAGGGTCAAAAACTGCATCATCTTCTCAGCAACGCGCGGGTCAACCGGCGTCGTTGCTGAGTAATCCAGATAAATCGGTAATTTCATTGCTCTTGTGCTCCGTACATCACTTCCAAAAACTAAAATAATTTCGCCAGCTGCTTATGCGCGCAGATTAACGTTGATAGTTTCTTGCGGACGACCGTTGGCCGTGCGGCGCGTATCGTTGTTTTGACGATCCGCCACCACCAGCACTTCCTGGTTGTTGACCAGTTCAGCCAGCGTAATGTTGTTCAGGAACCCGCTGATGCGCTCGCTCAGATCGCGCCACAGGGCGTGGGTCAAGCAGCGATCGCCGCCCTGACAGCCTTCTTTGCCCTGGCAACGGGTTGCATCTACCGATTCATCGACGGCAGTGATGACAGCGCCAACGGCGATCTCACCCGCGTCTTTACCCAGCAGATAACCACCGCCCGGACCGCGCACGCTGGCCACCAGGCCATTCTTGCGCAGACGGGAGAATAATTGTTCCAGATAAGAGAGCGAAATACCCTGGCGTTCGGAAATGTCCGCCAGTGGCACCGGCCCTTCCTGGGAATGCAGCGCTACGTCGAGCATAGCGGTTACGGCATAACGGCCTTTGGATGTCAGTCTCATAGCTCAATGGTTACCTGTTGGTCAAATATGGCCGAAAGTCTGACATTCCTGAGTAAAACAGTCAACTATTTAACCTAGTAATTGACTCAAGTATTAGCACGTTTTGAACTTAGCAAGAACAAAGGTATATAAAATACATGTTATAACCTTTGGATAACTAATACTATTGTCGCCCACCGTTATGCCACATCAATTAATTACCTTGATGTTTATCCTGTTTCTCGATCGAGGTCAGCATGCCGCGCAGGATATTCAGCTCCTGCCCTTCCGGGCGTGCGCGGGTGAACAGCCGACGCAGGCGGCTCATCACCTGGCCCGGATGGGACGGGCGAATGAAGCCGGTACGCTGCAGCGTCTGCTCAAGGTGCTGATAGAAACGCTCAAGGTCGTCCACCAGCGGATACGGCGTCTCTTCCAGCTGCGGCGCGCCCGCCTGTTGGCGATCGAGGTAAGCCACGCGCACTTCGTACGCCAGGATCTGCACCGCCATCGCCAGGTTCAGCGAGCTGTAGTTCGGGTTGGCCGGAATGGCGACATGGTAGTGGCACTTCTGCAATTCATCGTTGGTCAGCCCGACGCGTTCACGGCCGAACACCAGCGCCACCGGCGCGTGCTCGCCCTCGTGCACCGCGCGCACGCCGCATTCGCGCGGCTCCAGCATCGGCCACGGCAGGGTGCGAGAGCGCGCGCTGGTGCCCACCACCAGGCTACAGCCGGCGATGGCGTCATCGAGGGTATCGACGATGGTGGCGTTGCCGATCACGTCGCTGGCGCCGGCGGCCAGGGCGATGGCCTGAGAATCGGGTTTGATCAGCGGATTAACCAGATAAAGGTTGGTTAACCCCATGGTTTTCATGGCTCTGGCGGTCGAGCCCATGTTGCCGGTATGTGAAGTCTCTACCAGAACAATGCGGATATTGTGCAGCATACAAACTCTGAGCGTGGCGGAAAATCGCAGCATCTTAACACAGCCGTAGGCAATTTGCCGAACAGCTGCTATACTTCGCGCCGTTTCCTGTTCTTTAACATCCTAGTTGGAAGATACCCATGCATCCGATGCTGACTATCGCCGTGCGCGCTGCGCGCAAGGCCGGTAACCTGATTGCCAAAAACTACGAAACCCCGGACGCTGTAGAAGCGAGCCAGAAAGGGACCAATGACTTCGTCACCAACGTCGATCGCGATGCAGAGCATCTGATCATCGACGTCATCCGCAAGTCTTATCCGCAACACAGTATCGTGAGCGAAGAACGCGGTGAGCTGATCGGCGAAGATCGCGATGTGCAATGGGTGATCGATCCACTGGATGGCACTGCAAACTTCATCAAACGTTTCCCTCATTTCTCCGTTTCCATCGCCGTACGCATCAAAGGCCGCACTGAAGTGGCCGTGGTTTACGATCCGATGCGCAACGAACTGTTCACCGCCACGCGCGGTCAGGGCGCACAGCTCAACGGTTACCGTCTGCGCGGCACCAACGCCAAAGATCTGGATGGCACCATCCTGGCGACCGGCTTCCCGTTCAAAGTCAAACAGCACGCAACGCCTTACATCAACATCGTCGGCAAGCTGTTCACCCAGTGCGCAGACTTCCGCCGCACCGGTTCCGCTGCGCTGGATCTGGCCTATGTGGCCGCCGGCCGCGTAGACGGTTTCTTCGAAATCGGCCTGAAGCCGTGGGACTTCGCCGCGGGCGAACTGCTGGTGCGTGAATCCGGCGGCCTGGTCACCGACTTCGTCGGCGGCCACAACCACTTCAGCTCCGGCAACGTGGTAGCAGGCAACCCGCGCGTCGTGAAAGCCATGCTGGCCACCATGCGCGAAGAACTGAGCGAAGCGCTGAAGCGTTAATCGCCAGAAGCGAATCGAAAAAAGCGCTGCCGATGCAGCGCTTTTTTTATGCCCGTTAGCGGGAGAAGGGGCGGATGCCGCCGCCGAATTCCGGCTGCGCGCTGACGTACAGCAACAGCCCGGCGGCCAGCAGGATCAGACCGCCGGCCAGCGCCAGCGAGCCCCAGGCCACCGCGCTCCAGGCGGCGGGCGCGCGCGAACGGCTGAGGCGCACCGCCAGCCGGCGGCTGTAATGCACCAGCAGCGCCAGCATGGAGATGGTCAACGACGTGCCAAACGCCATCGCCAGCGCGGAGATCACTCCCCAGCCGAACACGCCGATCACCTTGGAGAACAACAGCACCAAAATCGCCCCCGAACAGGGACGCATGCCCATCGCCAGCACGATGGCGGCCTGAGTGCGCCAGTCGCTTCCCGCCTGCAGCTCGCTGTCGCTCGGCAGATGCCGGTGGCCGCAGCCGCAATTGGCGCTGTGCACATGATCCGCCGCCAATGGCGTCAGGCTGTTGATGCGCAGCGCCGGCGCCGGGCGCATCGCCTTGATCGCCGCAAACAGACGTTTCAGCGCGCGCCAACTCAGCAACACGCCAAGCAACATCACCAAAATAAAGCTGCCCTTCTCCAGCCAGAAGCTGCTTTGGTGAAGCTGGCGCGAAGAGAGCTGCAATACCACCAGCATCAGCGTAACCAGCGCGATCGCCACCCCGCCCTGCACCAGCGAAGCGGCGAAGGTCAGCTTCAGGCTGCTTTTCAGCCGCGCCGGGTGAGTGGCCAGATAGGTGGCGATCACCACTTTGCCGTGGCCGGGGCCGAGCGCATGCAAAACGCCATAGCCGAGGCTGAACAGCGTCAGCGCCAACCCTGCCTGCTGCGGCGCGGCCTTCACCTGCTGCAACAACCCCGCCATCTGCTGGTGCAGCGCTTTTTGCCATACCACGCTCTGCATCAGCAGCTGCGGCCAATAGTGCCACGCCAGCAGCGCGGCGGCCGCCAGCGCCAGCGTGAACGGCAGCAGCGGCCACAGGCCGAAAGCCCAGTGGCGCCGGTTTATCGTCGGTTGCGAGAGATTCAGCGACATTGCAGCGTCACCCGCTGGGCGAACTGCTGCCCCAGCGCCAGGTCTTCACCGGGCGAGTCGTTCTTGTCGAGCGACAGCGCATAGGCCTGCAGCGACGCATTCGGCTTCGGCGTCATCAGCTTGTAGCTGCACTGCTGCGCCATCTCCGGCGGCAAATGCAGCGCATTTTGGTCTTTATAGGTCATATCCACGAAATAAGTCGGATCGTAAGTAGAAAGCTCGAACGGCTTGCCCGCCAGCGGCTGCGGCTCGGCCAACGGCAGCACGAACTCCAGTACCGCCTGGTTGCCCTGGCGCGACAGGTGATATTCGCTGGGCAAGTTCAGGTATTTCACCGGCTTGCCGTCGCGGTAAAGGTCGGTGAAATAGTGCTGCCCCAGCACGTTGGCCATCACTTCCGCCGCCAGCTTTTTCCACACTTCCGAATCGCTCTTGGCGTTTTTCGCATCGTAGAGCAGATCCGCCGAGGTGATTTCATCCATCACCCACACCATTTTCAGGCCGACCAACCGCTGATCCTTGGCGACGAAGGTGGTGTTCATATCGATAAAGCTGTGCGGATGCGCGATCGCACCGGCGCTGAACACGGCGCCAAAGGCAGCCAAAAGTCGACGTAACTTCATCATTATCCTGCTTTACCTATATTTGTTATAACGTAACACAAATAAATGTCGAACGGCCCGCCTCTGCCGGCGATATTTGTGACGAAAGTTGTAAGCCGAAGTAAAAGCCGCGCGTTAACCCTGCCGGCACAAAGCCTTTTGCTATGCTTAGGCATAATCGCAACCTTTTATGCCGGAAGGTGATATGAGCCTGGACACCTCTCCCGTGCCTGAGCTCTCCGGACAACAACGGCGCTGCCATCTGCTGCTGATGCTGTACACGCCGGAGCCCGAGTTACAGCTGGAGACCCTCAGCCGAATCAATGGCGTCGCCCCCCCGATAACCCGGCAAGATATAGCCGAGGTGGCCAGTGAAATCCAGCGTTTCCACCATCTGGAGATCGCCGTCGATCCCGACCATGGCTACCGATTGAGGGGCAGCGCGCTCAACCAACGCCTGTGCCTGCTCCATTGGCTAAGGCGCACCCTGCGCTGCAGCCCGCGGTTCGTCGAAGACGATTTCGCCCCGCGCCTGCGGCAAGCGCTGGCGGCCGATGCCGAGTTGACATCGCTGTTGGCCCAGGCGCTCGACGCCTGCGAGCCGCTGCTCAATCGTCACTTTGACGCGCGCGACCGCCAATTCCTGCAGCATTATCTGCTCTACTGCGCCTGGCAAAACCGCCTGCAGCAACACCCGCGTTTCGACGCCGTTCAGCGCGACTGGCTGCGGCAAAAACTGGAGCAGCAAGCCGCCGCCTGGCTGCATCAGGCCTGCAACCGGCTGTTTAACCAGCCGCCGCAGGCAGACGAGCGCGATTTTTTGGCGCTGACCTTCACCCTGTTGAAAAGCCACAGCTACCACAGCAATGACTCGGCGCAAGAGCAGAGATTGATGGCGGCGATCGACAGCATGGTCGAGCGGTTCCAGCAGCTGTCCGGCATGGCTTTCAGCAGCAAGGCGGAGCTGGTCAGCCAGCTGTTCGCCCATCTGGCGCCGGCGCTGGAGCGCTGCCGTTTCGCCATCGGCATCGACAATATGCTGCTGGAAGAAGTGGTGCGCAAATACCCGCGGCTGATGCGCACCACGCAGGAAGCGTTGAAACCGCTGGAGCAGGAGTACGGCGTGCATTTTTCCAACGAGGAGGCGGGCCTGGTGGCCATCAGCTTCGGCGCCTGGCTGATGCAGGACAACGCGCTGCAGGAAAAACAGGTGCTGCTGCTGACGCTGGATAACCCGCAGTTGGAAGAGGAAGTGGAATATCAGATCCGCGAGCTCACGCTGCTGCCGCTGAACATCAAGTATCTGCCGCTGAGCGACTATCTGTGCGGCGGAGCGCCGCAGGGCGTCACGCTGGTGATCACCCCCTACGCGGCGGTGCACAGCGCTCCGCACCCGCCGCTGATCTATACCGAACTGCCGCTGGAAAACCGCCAGCGCCAGGCCATCCGCGCGCTGCTGGAAGCCCCTTAATCACCGGCTGACGCTGACCGCCGGCGGCCGGATGAACAAGGCCGGCACCGCGACCGCCGCCATCACCCAGAACACCCCGCCCTGCCAATGTTCGAACAGGAACCCGGCAATGACCGTCATGACGGCGATACCGCCGCCCATCGCCAGCGCCGAATACACCGCCTGCAGTTGGATCACCTCTTGCCCCTGGCGCGCGGCGATAAAGCGCATCGCCGCCAGATGGCACACGGTGAAGGTGCCGCAGTGCAGGATTTGGATCAGCAGCAGCCAACCCAGCTCGGTGCTGTAGGCCATCAGGCTCCAGCGCAACACGCCGCAACAGGCGGAAAGCAGCAGCAGGTTGCGCGCATTCCAGCGGCGGAACAGCACGTTGCTGCTGGCGAAAATAATCACTTCCGCCACCACGCCCAGCGACCACAGATAACCGATGGTCGAGGCCGAATAGCCCGCCTCCTGCCAGTAAATGGAGCCGAAGCTGTAGTAGCCGGCGTGCGCGCCCTGCAGCAGCGTGACGCACAGCAGGAAGCGCCACACCGGCCCTTCTTTCAACAGCGCCCACAGCGAACCCTCGGCCCCGCCGTGCGTGCGCGCTTCGCCCTGCGGCATCACGCTCGGCTTCAGCAGCATGCCCAGCAGCATCGCCAGCACGCTGAGGATCAGGCTGTAGAGAATGGCGTTATGGCCCCACACCGCCACCAGTTGCCCGGTCAGCGCCGAGCCGATGACGAACGCCAGCGAGCCCCACAGCCGCACCCGGCCATAGTCCATGCGGATCTGCTTTTGCCAGGTGGCGGCCAGCGCGTCGGTCAGCGGCACCAGCGGCGAGAAGAACAGGTTGAAGCCCGCTATCACCAGCATCAGCCAGCCCCAGCCGTTGCCGAAGCAGAAGCCAACCGCGAAAGCCAGGGTCAACAGCGCCAGCAGGCGCAGCGCGGAAACCAGATGAGAGGGATCTTTAACGCGGGGAGCAATCAGTAAACTGCCGAGGAAGCGGGCCACCAAACCGGCGCCGAGCAATATGCCGATGGTTTCGGGCGCGATGCCCTCGCCTTTCAGCCACACGCCCCAGAACGGTAAGAAAATGCCGTAGGAAAAGAAGTAGGTGAAATAACTGAGCGCGAGCCAACGCGTGGATTGCAGAACCATGATCCCTCCGGAGTGAGGGCAATACTTTGACAGAGCTCACACCTGCCCGCAATCTTCATTCCACGTCAATGCGTTAGAGTGCCAGACAGCTCACAGTTTGCCGCGAGCGGCCACAAAAAAACCCGCCGCAGCGGGTTTTTTCAGGCAAAAGCGGGATTATGCGTAAACCGGCAGGCGGGCGCAGATATCCAGCACTTTCTTCTTGGTGCGTTCGATGGTGGCTTCATCGTTGATGTTGTCCAGCACATCACAGATCCAACCGGCCAGTTCGCGCACGTCGGCTTCTTTGAAGCCGCGACGGGTCACGGCCGGGGTGCCGATACGCACGCCGGAGGTGACGAACGGGCTCTTCGGATCGTTCGGCACGCTGTTTTTGTTGACGGTGATGTTGGCACGGCCCAGGGCGGCGTCCGCTTCTTTACCGGTCAGGTTTTTGTCGACCAGATCCAGCAGGAACAGGTGGTTATGGGTGCCGCCCGAGACCACTTTGTAGCCGCGCTGCAGGAACACGTCAACCATCGCCTTGGCGTTGACCGCCACTTGCTGCTGGTAAACCTTGAACTCAGGCTCCATCGCTTCTTTCAGCGCCACCGCCTTGCCGGCGATCACGTGCATCAGCGGGCCGCCCTGGCCGCCAGGGAACACGGCGGAGTTCAGCTTCTTGTACAGATCTTCGTCGCCGCCCTTCGCCAGGATCAGGCCGCCGCGCGGACCCGCCAGGGTTTTGTGGGTGGTGGTGGTGACGATGTGCGCGTGCGGTACCGGGTTCGGGTACACGCCGGCGGCGATCAGGCCCGCCACGTGCGCCATGTCGACGAACAGGTAAGCGCCGATGCTGTCGGCGATTTCGCGCATTTTGGCCCAGTCAACCACGCCGGAGTATGCGGAGAAGCCGCCGATGATCATTTTCGGCTTGTGGGTTTGCGCCTGTTTGGCCAGATCGTCATAGTCGATTTGACCTTTGTCGTCGATGCCATAAGGCACCACGTTATACAGTTTGCCGGACAGGTTAACCGGGGAACCGTGGGTCAGGTGGCCGCCGTGCGCCAGGTTCATGCCCAGAATGGTGTCGCCCGGCTGCAGCAGCGCGGTGTACACGGCGAAGTTAGCCTGGGAGCCGGAGTGCGGCTGCACGTTGGCGTAATCAGCGCCGAACAATTCTTTGGCACGATCGATAGCCAGCTGCTCAACGATATCCACGTATTCGCAGCCGCCGTAGTAACGCTTGCCCGGATAGCCTTCAGCGTATTTGTTGGTCAGCTGGGAACCCTGAGCCTGCATCACGCGCGGGCTGGTGTAGTTCTCAGACGCGATCAGCTCGATGTGCTCTTCCTGACGCACCACTTCCTGCTCCATGGCACGCCACAGTTCCGCATCGTAATCGGCAATGTTCATTTCACGCTTTAACATCCGGCATCTCCTGACTTAAATCAGCTAACTAAAAAATCACCAAATAACTACCCGTTTGGGTTCTGGGCCACAGTGTAAACCGTTTCACCCCACCGAAGATAGGTCTTGACAGAGGTTTTTACGCAAACGATTGGCATAAGGTGGCGCAAGGCTTTGATCCGCTAAATGCCGCCGTTTATCAACGGACATTTCCTCATGCGAACGATGCGCTTTTTTCATGTTCTGTGAGCGCGATCGACGCCCGAAGAACACCGCAACGAAAACAAGGGTATTTACAAGCGACGCGGAACCCAATAAGATGCATTTAAAATACATCATTACAATTATCGTCAAGATCCCAACCCAAGGAGCGCTTCCATGCTGGATAGCCAAACCATCGCCACCGTGAAATCCACCCTTCCCCTGCTGGCTGCGACCGGGCCGAAGCTGACCGCCCACTTTTACGATCGCATGTTCGCGCACAACCCGGAATTGAAAGATATTTTCAACATGAGCAACCAGCGCAACGGCGATCAGCGTCAGGCGCTGTTCGACGCCATCTGCGCCTATGCCGCCAACATCGAGAACCTGGCGGCGCTGCTGCCGGCGGTGGAGCGCATCGCGCAGAAGCACACCAGCTTCAATATCCAGCCGGAGCAGTACAACATCGTCGGCGGTCACCTGCTGGCGACCCTGGACGAAATGTTCAGCCCGGGCCAGGAAGTGCTGGACGCCTGGGGCAAGGCCTACGGCGTGCTGGCCAACGTATTTATCCAGCGTGAAGAGCAGATTTATCAGCAGAGCGAAACCGACAACGGCGGCTGGCGCGATCTGCGCGCATTCCGCATCCTGAAGAAACAGCCGCAGAGCGACGTGATCTGCAGCTTCGTGCTGGCGCCGGTGGACGGCGGCCGGGTGGCGGACTTCAAACCGGGGCAATACCTGGCGGTCTACATCAAGCACGACAGCCTGGAGCATCAGGAAATTCGCCAGTACTCGCTGACCACCTCACCGAACGGCGAGTTCTACCGCATCGCGGTGAAGCGCGAAGATCAGGGGAAAGTGTCCAACTACCTGCACCAGCAGGCGCAGGAAGGCGACGTGATCTACATCGCCCCGCCGCACGGCGACTTCTTCCTCGACGTGGCGCCGACCACGCCGGTGGCGCTGATCTCCGCCGGCGTCGGCCAAACCCCGATGCTCGGCATGCTCAACACCCTGCACGACAACCAACATCAGGCGCAGGTCCACTGGCTGCACGCGGCGGAAAACGGCAGCGTACACGCCTTTGCCGATGAGGTAGCGGATATTGCCGGGCGTATGCCGAATCTGAGCCGCCATGTGTGGTACCGCGAGCCGGGTGCCGATGACGTGGAAGGCCGCGACTACCACAGCCGCGGATTGATGGATTTGAGCGCGCTGCAAGGCAGCCTGGCCGATCCGCAGATGCACTATTACTTCTGCGGCCCGGTGGCCTTCATGCAGTTCGTGGGCAAACAGCTGCTGGAGATGGGCGTAGAGGCCGAACGCATCCACTACGAATGCTTCGGCCCGCATAAGGTGCTGTAATGCTTGCGGAGCGCGGCCGTCAGACCGCGCTCCCTCTTCATTTCGCCTGCAGCTGGCGCGCGTCCTGCACCTGCTGCACCGTCACCGGCGCCGCCTGGTTGCCCCAGCTTCCCCGCAGATAGCTCATCAGATCGGCCGCCTGCCGATCGTTCAACGCCCAGCCGTAAGCCGGCATCCCGAGCGCCATCGCCTGCTGCGTGATCGGGGTATGCGCCCCTTCCAGCACCACCCGCAGCGCGGTCAGCGGATTGTCCGCCGTTACCGTGGCGTTGCCCGCCAGCGCCGGGATGGTGAAGTCGGTGCCCTCTCCCTTATTGCCGTGGCAGGTCGAGCAGTACATCGCATAGGTCGCCTTGCCGCTCGGGTTATCCGCCTGCGCAGCCTTCGAGGCGGCCCCGGCGACGGGGTCCGGCGCCAGACTGCGCAGGTACACCGCGATGGCGTTCAGATCGCCCTCGCTGAGGTACTGCGTGCTGTGGGCCACCACCTCGCTCATCGGCCCGGCGACCGCCGCATGGCGGCTGCGGCCGGTTTTCAGCAGCGCCGTCACCTCTTCCGGCGGCAGGCCGCGCAGATTGGAGGCGTACCAGCCGTCCAGCTCGGCGCCGCTCAGGAACACCGGCTCCTTACCGTCCAGGCCCTTCTCCTGCATCGCCCAGCCGCGCGGCGTGTGGCAGCTGCCGCAATGGCCCGCGCCCTGCACCAGATAGGCGCCGCGGTTCCACTCGGCGCTTTGCTGCGGATCTGCCTGATACGGCTGGTCGTCGTGGAACAGCGAGTTCCACACCGCCAGCGGCCAGCGCATCGACAGCGGCCAGCTGATGTCACTGTCCCGGTTGGCGACGTTTTGCGCCGGCACCTCATTCATCAGGTAGTCATACAGCGCGCGCATGTCTTCCGCGCTCATTTTGGCGTAGGAGGTGTACGGCATCGCCGGGTAGAGCCGGTGGCCGTCTTTGGCTACCCCCTGGCGCATGGCGCGATCGAACTCCTCGAACGAATAGGCGCCAATGCCGTGCAGCTTGTCCGGCGTGATGTTGGTGGCGTAGATAGCCCCGAGCGGCGTCGGGAACTTCATGCCGCCCGCCAGTTCAGCGCCGCCCGGCGCGGTGTGGCAGGCGGTGCAGTCGCCGGCTTTGGCGACGTATTCCCCGGCCGACATCGCCTGGGCCGAGCCGCCGGCCGCCAGCAGGCTCAACAGGTACAGCGAACGCAGACTCATGCTCCCTCCTTGGCGGCAACCTTGCCGTAGGCCAGTTCGTTCACCGCGCGCCACGCCTGATCGATCGCCGAGTTGGCGTACGGGCTCCAGTCGGCATCGGAGTTGGCGATAACGATCTTGCCGATCGGCTGCCGCGCCGTTTCGATGATTTTCTTGGCTTCGTCTTCGTCGTCGAACAGTCCGTTGAGGAAGTAGGAGTAACCGTGCGACCAGCGGTTGACGGTGATCGCCTGAATGTCGCGCTTATGATCGAAACCGGCCGCGCCCAGCATGCCCTGCAGCTGCTCGCGGATCATCTGCTCGTGCACCTCGAACGGCGTGCCCAGCAGCAGCGCGCGCCCTTTGCGCGACTGCTCGCGCGGGCTGAGGCCGCTGCCCGGCAGCGTCGGCACGTAGACCATGTGCAGGCCGATTGGCCGGTTCGGATCGCGCGGGTGCTGATACCCGCCCATGCTCACCGGGTAGTCCAGCTTCACGCGGCTGTACGGTGCGGCCGGCGAATAGATCTCGTGCACGCCCAGCTTGATGAACGGCTGCCAGTTGCGGATCACCACCTTGCTGTACACCAGCGGCGCCTTGACGTTCTGCTTCAGCGCCTCCTGCTGCTCGTGCGACATCTCCGGCACCAGGTACGGGATCATCATGTTGTAGCCGGCCATCACTACCTGCCCGGCGCGCACCTTGGTCATCTTCTCGCCGGTCATATAGGTGACTTCCACCTTGTCGCCGACGTTGGCCGCGTGCAGCCCGGTGCTGTTCAAACGCAGCTTCACCGGCGATTCCGGCCGATCGAGCTGGCTGTAGTCGAATTTGGCCAGCACCACGTCATTCATGTCTTTGCCGGCCGGCGCCACCGCCGGGATCAGCTTGCGCACCATCAGGCGCGTCAGCGTGGCATTGCCGTCCGGGAAGTGGAACACGTAAGGATCGTCGAGATCCGCCTGCGACTCTTCGTCCAGCGGCGGCAGATTCATGCCGCCGAGGCCCGGCAGATCGCAGATGCGCGCATCGCTGCACGACGTGCCGTCGATGCCCACCGCCTGGAAGTCGTTGGTGGTCTGTTGGAAATAACGGATCGCCAGCTCGCTCAGGCCCACCTTCTCGCGCAGGAACTGGGTATAGCTGTGGGTATCGAGCCACTCGACCTTCTGCTCCAGCGTCATCTCCGGCAGATAATCTTTCTCCACCGTATGCAGTGCGATCAGCGCCTGGCGATCGCTTTCCGGTAGCGGGAAATCGCCGATGAACGCTTCATACGAACGGCCGTTGAGGCGATCGCGCGGAATGTCGTCCGCCACCGTGCGGCCCGGATCGCCGCTCACCACCTTGTCGACGCCGAAGTTCTTGCGATCGAAGTAAACCCCGCGGCTCAGGTTAAGATCCGGGTAGAAGGTGGTGTCAAACGCCTGCTCCAGTTGGTCGATATCGACGCCGAGCTTGTGCAGCAGCCCCATCGCCACCGGGCTGAAGTTGGAGCGCGGCGACTGCAGCGATTCACTGCCGCCGTAGCCGAGCAGCATGCCGTCGTCGGTGTTGAATTCGTTGCGCTTGGCGTGGCCGCCGAAGTCGTCATGGTTGTCGATCAGTAGAATGCGCTGCTGCTCGCCTTTCAGCTGCTGCCAGAAACAGGCGGCCGCCAACCCGCTGATGCCGGCACCGACCACCACCAGATCGAACTCTTCAACGGCGGGCACGCTGCCGAAATCAAAGGTTTTGCCGTCGCGCCCCAACTGGTGCGCATGCTCGAACGAGCCCGGATGGTTGCCCCGCAACCCGGTCAGCGCCGGCGGATAGTACAGGGTTTGATTGGCGGTTTGCGGCGACGCGCGCAAGATTTGCAGCGGCGTCAACCCGGCGGCGATGGTGATCGCCACTCCGTTGAGAAAATCGCGTCTGGTGATACCCATATAGGCTTCCTTTCAATTTTTATTATCATCAGCCGGCCGGAGCCGGCTCGAAGGCCGCGCTATTGTGCGGATAATTACTGTAAAATCAATGTTTGAACATCACATGACGAATGGCCGTGTAATCCTCCAACCCGTACATCGACATATCCTTGCCGTAGCCGGACAACTTCTGGCCGCCGTGCGGCATTTCGCTCACCAGCATGAAGTGGGTGTTCACCCAGGTGCAGCCGTATTGCAGGCGGGCGCTTAAGCGATGCGCGCGGCCCACGTCGCGGGTCCACACGGACGACGCCAGCCCGTAATTGGATTCGTTCGCCCAGGCCAGCACCTGCTCTTCGTCGTCGAACGGCGTCACCGTCACCACCGGGCCAAACACTTCGCGCTGCACGATCTCATCGTCCTGGCGCGCGCCGGCCAACAGCGTCGGCTGGAAGTAGTAGCCCGGCCCTTTCACCTTCTCGCCGCCGGTCACCACCTGTACGTGCGGCAACGCTTTGGCTCGCTCGACAAAACCGGCCACCCGCTCCAGATGCTGGGCGGTAATCAACGGCCCCAGCTCGGTGGTCTCGTCGTCCGGCGCGCCGATCTTCAGGCTGGCCACCGCCTCGCCCAGCCGCTTGACCAGCTCGGGATAAATGCTTTTCTGCGCGTAGATGCGGCACGCGGCGGTGCAATCCTGCCCGGCGTTGTAGAAGCCGAAACCGCGAATGCCGTCGACCACCTGCTGCAGATCGGCATCGTCGAACACCAGCACCGGCGCCTTGCCGCCCAGCTCCATATGGGTGCGCTTAATGCCGGCGGCGGTGTGGGCGATGATGTGCTCGCCGGTGGCGATCGACCCGGTCAGCGACACCATGCGCACCTTGTCATGCCCGGTCAGCCGATCGCCCACGCCGGCGCCGCGCCCGAACAGCACGTTGAGCACGCCCGGCGGGAACAGCCCGGCGGCCAGTTCGGCCAGTTTGAAGGTGGTCAGCGGCGTCTGCTCAGAAGGCTTGATCACCACGCAGTTGCCCGCCGCCAACGCCGGCGCCAGTTTCCAGGCCGCCATCATCAGCGGGTAGTTCCACGGCGCGATCGAGGCCACCACGCCGAGCGGATCGCGGCGGATCATCGAAGTGTGCCCGGCCAGATACTCGCCGGCGGCCATGCCGGTCAGGCAGCGGCTGGCCCCGGCGAAGAAGCGAAACACGTCGGCCACCGCCGGCAGTTCGTCATTCAATACGCAGTGATAAGGCTTGCCGCAGTTGAGCGACTCCAGCCTGGCGAAGGTCTCGGCATGCTCGTCGATCAGATCCGCCAGCTTGAGCAGATGCTCGGCGCGCTCCTTCGGCGTGGTTTGCCCCCAGGCGGCGAACGCGGCGTCCGCCGCCAGCACCGCGCGATCGACCTGCTCCGGGCTGGCCTCCGCCACCTGCGCGATCACTTCGCCGGTCGCCGGGTTATACACCGGCTGGGTCGCGCCCTGGCCATTCACCAGTTGGCCGTCAATCAACAGTTGGCTTTGCATAGGGTTATCCTTTTGTCAGAGGTCGGGTAAGGAAATTATTTGCCGCTGCCGGCGACGCTTTCTCCACCTTTGGTCAGGTAGTAAGCGCCGAGGATCGGCAGCATGGTCAACAGCATCACCGACAGCGCCACCACGTTGGTGATTGGCACGTCGCGCGGGCGGCCGAGCTGGTTCAGCAGCCACAGCGGCAGCGTGCGCTCGTGGCCGGCGGTAAAGGTGGTCACGATGATTTCGTCGAACGACAGCGCGAACGCCAGCATGCCCCCGGCCAGCAGCGCCGAGCCGAGGTTCGGCAAGATCACGTAACGGAAGGTTTGCCAGCCGTCGGCGCCGAGATCCATCGACGCTTCGATCAGGCTGTACGAGGTGCGGCGGAACCGGGCGATGACGTTGTTGAACACGATCACCACGCAGAACGTCGCATGGCCGACGACGATGGTCAGGATGCCGGGCTCGATGTTCAGCGCCTTGAACGCCGCCAGCAGCGCCAAGCCGGTGACGATCCCCGGCAGCGCAATCGGCAGCAGCAACAGCAGCGAAATGCTGTCCTTGCCGAAGAAATCGCGCCGATACAGCGCCGCCGCCGCCAGGGTGCCGAGCACCAGCGCGATGGCGGTCGCCAGACAGGCGATCTGCGCCGACAGCAGCACCGCATCGATAATGTCCTGCCGCCCGGCGGCGACGTTGAACCAGTGCAGCGTGAAGCCCTTCGGCGGGAAGCTGAAGGCCGCGTCCTCGGTGTTGAAGGCGTAGATGGCGATGATCGCCAACGGGAAATGCAGGAAGACAAGTCCGCCCCAGGCGGCCAGCTTCAGCCCTAAGGGCGCGCGTTCAGAGTGCATCGAAAGCCCCCAGACGTTTGACGATGGAAAGATAGATGGCGATCAGGACGATCGGCACCAGCGTAAAGGCCGCGGCCATCGGCATATTGCCGATCGCGCCCTGCTGGGCGTACACCATGCTGCCGATGAAATAACCCGGCGGCCCCACCAGCTGCGGCACGATAAAGTCGCCCAGCGTCAGCGAGAAAGTGAAGATCGATCCGGCGGCGATGCCCGGCACCGCCAGCGGCAAAATGACGTGGCGGAAGGTCTGCGCCGGCCGGGCGCCCAGATCCGCCGAAGCGTGCAGCAGCGAGGGCGGCAGGCGCTCCAGCGCCGCCTGGATCGGCAGGATCATGAACGGCAGCCAGATATAGACGAACACCAGAAAACGCCCCAGCCCCGAGGTCGACAGCGTGTTGCCACCGACCCCGGGCACCGTCAGCAGCGACGCCAACAGCGGCTCCAGCCCCAGGTGCTGCAGGAACCACTGCGCCACGCCATCTTTCGCCAGCAGCAAAGTCCAAGCATAGGCTTTGACGATATAGCTGGCCCACATCGGCATCATCACGGCGATGTAAAAGAACGCCTTGACGCGGCCGCTGGTGTAACGCGCCATGTAATAGGCGATGGGGAACGCCAGCGCCGCGCTGGCCAGCGACACCAGCACCGCCATGGTCAGCGTGCGCAGGATAATGTCGTAGTTGGCCGGGTTGAACAGCGCCGCCAGGTTGGCGAAGGTCAGATCCGGCGTCACCGCCATGGTGAAATCGTCGAAGGTGTAAAATCCTTGCCACAGCAGCGTCAGCAGCGAACCGAGGTACACCGCGCCGAACCACAGCAGCGGCGGCACCAGCAGTAACAGCAGATACAGCGTCGGCCGGCGATAGAGCCAGGTCGACAGCGCGCGCACGGTACCGCCGCGCGCCGGGGGGGAATCGATGCTCATGTCCATCTCACCTCTCCTCCAGCAGCGGCACCATCGCCGCGCGCGGCCAGCAGGCGACGATCGGCTGGCCGATCTGCCGCTGTTGCCCTTCGGCGATCCACTGCGGATTGGCCTGGCTGACCAGCAGCTTTTCGCCGCCGTTCAGCGCGATTTCATACCGCGTGGCCGCGCCCTGGTAATGGATTTCCTGCAGCGTGCCCTGCACCTGGATCTCGTCCTGCGCCGCGCCGCCGTGCTCCAGCAGGCGGATATGTTCCGGCCGGATCGAGAAGGTTCGGCTTTCGCCGAGCAGGCGCTGCGCCAGCTCGCTGCGCACCACGTTGGAGGTGCCGACGAACTCGGCGACGAACGGCGTCTTCGGCCGCATGTAAAGTTCGCGCGGCGTATCCACCTGTTCGATGCGGCCGTTATTGAACACCGCCACCCGATCGGACATCGACAGCGCTTCGCTTTGATCGTGGGTGACGAAGATAAAGGTGATGCCCAGCTGACGCTGCAGCTTCTTCAGCTCACCCTGCATCTGCTCGCGCAGCTTGAGATCCAGCGCGCCGAGCGGCTCGTCCAGCAGCAGCACCCGTGGCCGATTGACCAGCGCGCGCGCCAACGCCACGCGCTGACGCTGGCCGCCCGACAGGTGCGCCGGTTTGCGTTCGGCAACGAAACCGAGCGCCACGCTCTCCAGCGCCTCTTGCGCCCGCGCCAGCCGCTCGCGTTTGGCGACGCCCTTCACCATCAGGCCGTAGGCGACGTTTTCCAGCACCGACATGTGCGGGAACAGCGCGTAATCCTGAAACACGGTGTTCACGTCGCGCTGATACGGCGGCAGGTTGGCAGCTTCCTGACCGTGAATGCGAATCGAGCCGGAAGTGAGCTGTTCAAAGCCAGCGATCAGGCGCAGGCAGGTGGTTTTGCCCGAGCCGGATGGCCCGAGCATGGAGAAAAATTCCCCGTCCTGAATGTCGATGGATACCCGATCCACGGCGCGAACATCGCCGAAAGTCCGCGAAACATCGATGAATTGCACGGCAATGGTCATTTTCTGTGCTCCATACTGATGTAGTTCGGGCGCAGCGGGCTGCGCCCCGCGGCTTAGCGGCCGCCCATGATGGCGATGTAATCCTGGGTCCAGCGGCTGTACGGCACGAACTTGCCGCCCTGCGCCTGCGGCGTTTTCCAGAAGGCGATTTTGTCGAACTGGTTGAAGCCGTTGGTTTCGCAGCCCTTCTCACCCAACAGCGCGCTGGCCTTGCAGCCCGCCGGTGAAGCCGGCACCGACCCGAACCAGGCCGCCACGTCGCCCTGCACCTTCGGCTCCAGCGACCAGTTCATCCACTGGTAGGCGCAGCTCGGGTGCTTGGCATCGGTATGCAGCATGGTGGTGTCCGCCCAGCCGGTCACGCCCTCTTTCGGGAACACGGTGGCGATCGGCTGCCCCTCGCCCTTCAGGGCGTTGGCCTGATACGGCCAGGCGCTGGAAGCCACCACGCCTTCGTTTTTAAAGTCGCTCATCTGCACCGAGGTATCGTGCCAGTAGCGGTGGATCAGCGCGTGCTGGCTGCGCAGCAGCTTCAGCGCCGCCTGATACTGCTCTTCGTTGAGCTGGTAAGGATCGCTGATGCCGAGCTGCGGCTGGGTGGCCTTCAGGAACAGCGCCGCGTCGGCGATGTAGATCGGGCCGTCGTAAGCCTGCACCCGCCCCTGGTTGCTCTTGCCGTCCGGCAGGTTCTGCTGCTGGAAGATCACCGCCCAGCTGTCCGGCGGCGTCGGGAAGGTTTTGGTGTTGTACATCAGCAGGTTCGGCCCCCACTGGTACGGCGTGCCGTAAGTTTTGCCGTCCACGGTATACCAGGCGCCGTTCAGCAGGCGCGGATCGATGTTCTTCCAGTTCGGGATCAGCGCGGTGTTGATCGGCTGCACCCGCTTGCCGAAGATTAGGCGCAGCGAGGCGTCGCCGGAGGCGGTCACCAGATCGTAGCCGCCCTTGGCCATCAGGCTGACCATTTCATCGGAGGTGGCGGCGGTCTTCACGTTCACCGCACAGCCGGTTTGCTTCTCAAACTGGGTGACCCAGTCGTAGTTTTTGTCGGACTGGCCGCGTTCGATGTAGCCGGGCCAGGCAATGATGTCCAGCCGGCCTTCGCCTTTGCCCAGCGACTGCGGCAGATCGGCCGCCTGAGCCAGGCCGCACAGCACGGTGAGACAGAGCGCGGAGACGGTGGTGGTGACTGCGGTAGTTTTTCTCATCGTAATTACCCCTGTGTTGCGTATCTGTGTGCGGCAGGGAACGGCTGCCGCCCGATTTTGCTTTATAGAACCGCTAGAAGCTGGCTTTGAACTTCGCCATTACGTGCCTGACAACGCTGTAATCCTGCAGCGAATCGCTGGACAGATCCTTGCCGTAGCCGGAGCGTTTCAGGCCGCCGTGCGGCATTTCGCTCGCCAAGGTGAAATGGGTGTTGATCCAGGTGCTGCCGTACTGCAGATGGGCGGCGATGTGCAGCGCCCGATCGATATTTTGCGTCCACACCGACGAAGCCAGCCCGTATTCCGAGTCGTTGGCCCACTCGACCGCCTGCGCCAGATGCTCGAAGCGCGTGACGCTGACCACCGGGCCAAACACCTCGCGCTGCACGATCTCGTCGCTTTGCAGGCAGCCCGCCAGCAGGGTCGGCTGATAGTAGAATCCCGGCCCGGAGTGCGCCGCGGCGCCGGTGATCAATTCGATATGCGGTTGGCTGAGCGCCCGCTCGACAAAGCTGGCGACGCGATCGCGCTGGCGGCTGCTTATCAACGGGCCGATCTCGTTGTCCTGATCGCGCTTGCGGGCGAAGCGCAGGCTGGCGACCGCCTCGCCCAGCGCGTCCACCAGTTTGGGATAGATGCCGGCCTGCGCGTAGATGCGGCAGGCGGCGGTGCAGTCCTGTCCGGCGTTGTAATAGCCATAGGTGCGAATGCCGTTGACCACTTCGTCAAGATCGGCGTCGTCGCAGACGATCACCGGCGCCTTGCCCCCCAGCTCCAGATGGGTGCGCTTGACGCTTTTGGCCGCCGCCTGAAGAATTTTTTGCCCGGTGACGATATCGCCGGTGACCGACACCAGCCGCACCTGCGGGTGCCCCACCAGCTGGCTGCCGACCCCTTCACCGCCGCCGTAGACGATGTTCAGCACGCCCGGCGGCAGGATCTCCTGCAGCGCCGGCACCAGCGCCAGAATAGTCAGCGGCGTGTGCTCGGACGGTTTGAATACCACGGTATTGCCCGCCGCCAGCGCCGGCGCAATCTTCCACGCCGCCATCATCAGCGGATAGTTCCAGGGGGCGATCGAGGCGACTACGCCGATCGGATCGCGGCGGATCATCGAGGTGTGGCCCGGCACATACTCACCGGCCAGTTGCCCTTGTTGCGTACGCACCGCGCCGGCGAAGAAGCGGAACACGTCGACCGCCGCCGGCAGATCGTCATTGAGCGCCTGATGCAGCGGCTTGCCGCAGTTGAGGGCTTCCAGCTGCGCCAGCTGCGGCGCCTGCCGCTCGATGGCGTCAGCGATGCGCAACAGCAGCGTGGCGCGCTGGGCCGGCGTGGTGCGCGACCAGTGGCTGAACGCCTGCTGCGCGGCTTTTACCGCGCTGCCGACCTGCGCCGAAGAGGCTTCGGTCAGGGCGATCAGCGTCTCGCCGTTGGCCGGATTGACGATGCATTCCTGCTGGCCTTCGCCGTCGATAAGCTGACCGTTAATGAACTGCTGACAGGACAAACCTGAGAGAACTTGCACATCTGCCATCGCCTGACGCCCCTAAGTGACAAAAACGTTAACCAAATGTGAATAAGTTAGTTTTAATCAGCCTAAGCGAGCCTCTGGCGGGCAACAAATTCTAAATACTGAACGACGCGTTCGATTAAATCGAATGCTTAAGCCCGGCGGCGTGTTTGCTGCCGTTCTCGCGCGCGATGGTGATGAACGGCGTCACCAGTTCCGGCCGCGCGCTGCCGCGCCGCCACGCCAACCCGATATCCAGCGGCTCCAGCAGATCGTCCAGCTTGCGCGCCTCGATCATATTGCCTTCCAGCGACCAGGCGCGGTACGCCATGTCCGGCTGGATAGACACCCCCATCCCCGCCGCCACCAGGCTGCGCACCGCCTCGGTCGAGGCGGTCTTCATGGCGATCTCCGGCTTCAGCCCGGCGCGCGCCCAGATGCGCCGCGCGTGCACGTCCATTTCATCGGCGTTGAGCTGGATCAGCGGCTGTTTAGCCACGTCCGCCAGGCTGATGCTCTCGTGCTCCAGCAGCGGGTGCAGCGGCGGCAGCCACAGGCGATACGGCGAGTGCATCAGCACCTCGGTCTGCAGCGCGTCGCGGTCTTCGATGTTCGACAAGATCAGCACGCCGATGTCGATCTCGCCGCTGACCAGCAGATGCTCGATGTACGGGCGTTCGTCTTCAACCACCTGCACGGTGACGTTGGGATAGGCCGATTTAAAGCGCGTGAGCAGTTCCACCAGGAAGTAGCCGGCCACCAGGCTGGTGACGCCGATGGTCAGCTTGCCGGTCAGGCTTTCGGTGCCGATCTGCAGGCTGCGCTTGGCGTTGTCCACCGTCGCCAGGATCAGATACGACTGGCGTAGAAACTGATGCCCCTGATGGGTCAGTGTCATGCCCTTGGCGTGGCGCTCGAACAGCCGCACGCCGATCTCGGTTTCCAGCTGCTGGATAGCGAGCGTCAGCGAAGACTGGGAGACAAACACCGCCTGGGCGCCGGCGGAGATCGACCCGGTTTCCGCCACCGCGATGAAGTGGCGGATTTGGCGTAACGTCATCATCCCCATCGCCTTTCAAGCCGCTGCGTTGTTGTCTGCGTTCGCTTACCCCAGTCACTTACTTGAGTAAGCTCCTGGGGATGCACGCCCTTGCCGCCTAGCCGCAACTTGAAATTCATTGGGGATCACCTTAATCAAAATAGTTACGTTGATTGTAGATCTCGCGAGAGAAGCGATCGGGAAAAGTATCAAAAACGCGATAGCGTTCGCTTTTTTAGAATGCTGACAGGCAAAAATGGGGGGAACAATGAGGCGAAGAAGTGCGATGTGCGGGGGACAGAAATGGCAAGGGCGCAGCAAGCTGCGCCCTGATGACCGATGATCCTGCGGAGGATCAGATCGCTTCTTCGTCCTGCTCGCCGGTACGGATGCGCACCACGCGCGCCACGTCGAAGACGAAAATCTTGCCGTCGCCGATCTTGCCGGTCTGCGCCGTCTGCATGATGGTTTCTACGCAGGTGTCGACGATGTCGTCGGCAACCACGATCTCTATCTTCACCTTCGGCAGAAAGTCGACCATGTACTCGGCGCCGCGGTACAGCTCGGTGTGGCCCTTCTGGCGGCCGAAGCCTTTGACTTCGGTGACCGTCATGCCGGTGATGCCCACTTCGGCCAGCGCTTCGCGGACGTCATCCAGTTTGAACGGCTTGATAATCGCGTCGATCTTTTTCATCTTCTTTCCTTATTACCAATTTTTGCGGCCAAAACCGGATGTGATGGGATAACGGCGGTCTTTGCCGAAGTTACGGGCGGTGATGCGCGGCCCGACGGCGGCCTGACGCCGCTTGTATTCGTTGATGTCCACCAGGCGGATCACCTTGCGCACGATCGCTTCGTCGAAGCCTTCGGCCACCAGATCGGCGACCGACTTGTCGCGCTCAACGTAGCCTTCGAGGATCGCGTCCAGGATATCGTACGGCGGCAGGCTGTCCTGATCGACCTGATCCGGCGCCAGCTCGGCGGACGGCGGACGATCGATTACCCGCTGCGGGATCACGTAGGAGACGGTGTTGCGGTATTCGGACAGCTTGAACACCAGCGTTTTCGGCACGTCCTTCAGCACGTCGAAACCGCCGGCCATATCGCCGTACAGCGTGGCGTAACCCACCGCCATTTCGCTCTTGTTGCCGGTGGTCAGCACGATGCTGCGGCGTTTGTTGGACAGCGCCATCAGCACCACCCCGCGGCAACGCGCCTGCAGGTTCTCTTCGGTGGTGTCGCGCTCGGTGCCGGCGAACATCGGCGACAGCTGGCCCATAAAGGCATCGAACATCGGCTCGATGGAGACGATATCGAACTCCACGCCGAGGATTTCCGCCTCTTCCTTGGCGTCGGCGATGCTGATATCTGCGGTATAGCGGAACGGCATCATCAGCGCCTGCACCTTGTCTTTACCTAACGCATCCACGGCGATCGCCAGCGTCAGCGCCGAGTCGATGCCGCCGGACAGCCCCAGCACCGCGCCTTTGAAACCGTTCTTGGTCACGTAGTCGCGCACCGCCAACACCAGCGCCTGATACACCTGCGCCAGCTGCGGCAACTCAGCGGCCGGATCGGCCATCGGCACCACGTCCAGCTCGTTGAATTCCAGGCGAGTGACCTGCTCGTCGAAGGCCGCCAGACGGTGGGTCATGGTGCCGGCGGCGTCGAAGACCTTGGAGCAGCCGTCGAAGATCAGCTCATCCTGGCCGCCGACCTGGTTGAGGTACACCAGCGGCAGCTGGGTGCGCTGGCAGTGGCCGGCCATCAGCGTTTTGCGGATATACGGTTTTTCGCGGTTATACGGCGAGGCGTTGATCGACAGGATAATCTCCGCGCCGGCGGCCTTGGCGGCGTCGATCGGCTCCGGGAACCACAGATCTTCGCAAATCAGCAGTCCCAGACGGTAGCCTTTCAGTTCCACCACGCAGGTGTCGTTGCCGGCGTGGAAATAGCGCTTCTCATCGAACACGCCGTAGTTCGGCAACTGCTGTTTGAAGTAGCGGGTCAGCAGGCGGCCTTCGGCAAACAGCGACAGCGCGTTGTACAGCTTGTCGCCTTCGCGCCACGGGTGGCCGACCAGGATCGCCGTCTCGGCGGAAGCCTGCTGCAGGCGCAGCAGCTGCGCATCACAGCGCTGATAGAAATCATTGCGGTACAACAGGTCTTCCGGCGGGTAGCCGGACAGCGCCAGTTCGGTGAACATGACCAGATCGGCTCCCGCCTTCTGCTGCTCCTGCACGATTTGCAACATGCGTTCGGTGTTGCCTTCAATGTCGCCGACCAGCAGGTTCAGCTGGGCCAGGGCGATGGAAAGTGATCTGCTCATTTGTGTACGATCCCGCTTAATACGTTCCATGGTGCTCTACGCCGGGGCGCGCCGCGGCAAAGAGAACGGAGTGTAAATCATTCCGCCGGATTTGTTGAGAACCTGCGTGGCAGGCGCCGGCGGGAATCTGTCATTCTTTGAAATCGTTGGCGTCCAGCTCGTGGCGCGACAGCAATTTGTAAAACTCGGTGCGGTTGCGGCCCGCCATGCGCGCGGCCTGGGTCACGTTGCCCTTGGTGATCTGCAGCAGTTTGCGCAGATAGTGCAACTCAAACTGGTTGCGCGCTTCGGCGAAAGTCGGCAGCGCGGTGTTTTCCCCTTCCAGCGCCTGTTCCACTAGCGCCTCGCTGATCACCGGCGCCGAGGTCAGCGCCACGCACTGTTCGATGACGTTGACCAACTGACGCACGTTGCCCGGCCAGCTGGCGGTCATCAGCCGCTTCATGGCGTCGGTCGAGAAGCTGCGCACGAACGGCTTGTGCCGCTGAGCCGCTTCGCGCAACAGGTGATTGGCCAGCAGCGGAATGTCTTCGGCGCGCTCGTTGAGCGCCGGGATCTTCAGATTCACCACGTTGAGACGATAGTAGAGATCCTCGCGGAACTCGTTCTTCGCCATCGCCTTTTGCAGATCGCGGTGGGTGGCGGAGATAATGCGCACGTCGATGTCCAGATCGCGGTTGCTGCCCAGCGGCCGCACCTTGCGCTCCTGCAGCACGCGCAGCAGTTTCACCTGCAGCGACAACGGCATGTCGCCTATCTCGTCGAGGAACAGCGTGCCGCCCGCCGCCGCCTGGAACAGCCCCTCGCGGCTGCTGACCGCGCCGGTGAAGGCGCCCTTGGCGTGGCCGAACAGTTCGGACTCCAGCAGTTGCTCCGGCAGCGCCCCGCAGTTGATGGCGATGAACGCCTTGCCGGCGCGCGGGCTGGCGGCGTGGATCGCCTGCGCCAACACCTCTTTGCCGGTGCCGCTCTGGCCGTTGATCAACACGCTGACGTCGGACTGGGCCACCATTTTCACCTGCTCCAGCAGGCGCAGCATCAACGGGCTGCGGGTGACGATGTCTTCGCGCCAGGCGTCGTCACCCGCGGGGGAGGCCGACAGCGACAGCGCCTCGTCGATGGCCTTATAGAGCGCATCGCGATCCACCGGTTTGGTGAGGAAGCTGAACACTCCCTGCTGGGTGGCGGCCACCGCATCGGGAATCGAACCGTGCGCGGTAAGAATGATCACCGGCATGCCCGGCTGATGCTTTTGGATTTCGGCGAACAGCGCCATGCCGTCCATCTCATCCATGCGCAGATCGCTGATCACCAGATCGATCTGTTCGCGCACCAACAGGCGCAGCGCCTCCTGGCCGCTTTCGGCGGTGGTGACGTGAAAACCTTCGCTGGTCAGGCGCATGCCCAGCAGCTTCAGCAGGCTGGGATCGTCGTCAACCAATAACAGGTTGGCCGGTTTGCGTGCGGTCATTGCGCGTGGGACTCCTTATTGGCGGGATGCGGCGTATAGGTGTCTTCCGGTTCAACCGGCAGCGCGGTGCCTTTTTCCGGTTCGTCCTGCGTTTCAGCGCCTTTGGCGGCCGCGCCGCTTTTACCGGCAGCTTCGCCCTTCTGCTGGCCCGCGCCGTTTTCCGGGATTTCCCCTTGCAGCTGCTTGCGCGATGAGAGCTGGCGCTCGATATCGGTCAGGTTTTCCAGCTTGCGCGAGGTGTCCTGCAGCTGCGACTGCAGGCGCGCCTGATTCTGGCGCAGCGAATCGATCTGGCTGTCGCTGCTCTCCTGCAGATGCTGATAGCGCGCTTTCTCATCGAACAGCGTGATCTGCAGCATCTGCTGCTGGCGCCACAGCTGCGTCAACGGACGCAGCGAACCGGGGAACTCCATCCGGTAACTGTTGATCCTGTCGAGCATCTGGCGGCGTTCACCGGAGGTCGGCTGTGCGCTCCCCAGCAGGATGCTCTGTTTGAAAACGCCGGACCAGCTGTCGCCCGGCACCGTTTTCGCCAGCGCACGCGCCTGGGTCGAGCCGATGCGATCGGCGCAGTCCATCGCGCGCAGCCAGTAGAGCGCGTTATCCAGCGCGTCCTTGTCGTCCAATTGCCACAGGGTATCGCAAGCCGCGGTGCGGTAATCGATCACCTTGGTATCCGGGATCGCCTCTTGCTGCTGAGCGCTCAATCCGCCGCTGACGGCGCGATCGACGCAGCCCGCCAGCAACAGCGGCATAAAGAAAACGGCGCCCAGCCAGGTGATCGGGCGTTTGCCGAGCGGCGCTCTGTGCGTGGCACGCGGTGAACGTTCGGTCTGTGAAAGACGAAGGCGTTTAGACCATGTGTACATTATTTATTCATTCTCGGCGGTTAACGGCAGTTCAATGCGGAAGCAGACGTCTGCACCGGCGACCGTCGCCAGTTGCAGCTCACCGCGCATGCGACGGATACAGTCCTGAGCGATGCTCAACCCCAGTCCGCTTCCTTTTACCGCCCCTTTTCGCTGGTGACTACCCTGGAAAAAAGGCTCGAAAATCATGGCTCTTTCAGCCTCGGGGATCGGCGTGCCGGTATTGGCGACGTCGATTTGCACCCGTTGTCCAACCTGACGGCTGCGGATCCAAATGTTACCGGATTCCTTGCCGTAGTGCACCGCATTGGAGTAGAGATTATCCAGCACGCGCATTAATAGCGTAGGCTCTGCCCAGCAGATTTCCGCTTCCAGCGCGATTTCGGTGGAAATCATCTTCGCCCGCGCCGGCAAACTGTGCGCGGCGACCACCAAATCGACCATCTCGCGCAGCTCGACGTTCTCGTGCTCCGCCGGGCCATCGGCCAGTTTGCGGTTGTAATCCAGCAGTTGTTCAATCAGCTGCTGCAGGTGGCGGCTGCTGTTGTCGAGGATCGTCACCACCTCTTTCTGGTCGGAAGTCAGCGGCCCCGCCACCTCGTCGGCCAGCAGTTCGGTGCCTTCGCGCATGCTGGCCAGCGGCGTTTTCAATTCGTGCGAGATATGGCGCAGGAACTCGTGGCGCTGCGACTCCAGCCACGCCAGCCGTTCGCTCAGCCAGATGATGCGCTGCGCCAGCGAACGCAGCTCGCGCGGCCCTTTGAATGATGCGGTGCTGCCCAACGCGCGCCCTTCCCCCAGGCGGTTGATCATCCGCTCCACGGCCTTGACCGGCCCGATGATCATGCGGGTGAACAGCACCACCAGCAGCACGCTGACCAGGAACAGCAGCAGCGCCTGCCAGCCGAAGAACTGGCCCCGCTCGGCAATGGCCTGCTGCAGCTGCTGGCCGCGCGAGAACACCACCGCGCGCGTGGCCTGCACCATTTCGGCGTTGGAACGGGAGAACGACTCGAGCAAGGCCGAAGCCTCTTGGTCCGGCCCGCTGTTATGGCATTTGATCGCCGCCAGTTGGGTCAGCAACTGGCGCAGCGTTTGGTAGTAGCGCTCGTCCGGCAGAATCGGCGCGTGGGCGTCCAGCATCTGCGAATACTGTTTGCGCTGGTTCTGGTACAGCTTCTGCAGCGTAGGATCGACCAACACGCAGTACTGACGATAGCTGCGCTCCATCTCCAGCGCCACGCTGGTCATCGCCTCGCTGCGCCGAGCGTCCACCAGCGTGGTGCGGTTGATGTCCGCCGCCTGCGCGCTCAGGTGATCCAGGCTCTGGTAGGCCTGATAGGCCAGCACCAACAGCGGCAGCAGCACCAACAGGAAGGCCAGCAGCACCAATTGCCGCAGCGAACGGGGGAATAAACGCCATTTTTTCAACGAAATCATCTCATTCTCTCAGCTCTGTCACGATGCTAACTGACTCGCCGGAAAGAGAAAAGCCCGACAAGGGAGAATCCTGAACGCACAAGGAAAAAGCCGTGGGATCGGTGAACCGCGCCGATAAGGTTGGCCTGCCAATGACATACGGTCCCGGTAACAAAAACCGGTACGAAAGCGAGAGTGTGGGAATAGCGTCTGCGTTCGAGGGCATAGGCAACGAAACAGGAGTAAGCGCAGCGTTGAGAATTGACGCCGGGGCAATAAGCTTGCCCCGCCGCAAGGAAAGTGTGGATGCCCTTGAACCTCGTCCCCAGGGTGATGTAGCGCAGCGGCTGGCATCGAACAGGACGAATAGCATCCGTAAGTATCCAGGATTGATGAACCCTTCATCACAGTTGGATACAGGCGGTGCCTCACTCCACGTGTCGCCCGATGCTTGATAAAGCCGCTTGCGCGGTCTGTTATCGGTTTGGTTGGACGATAGGCACCATTTCTTTGGCATCATTCGGAGGCTTATGAGGTAATTTGCCGTCTAATTTCGGCACCGTCATAAAAAGGTGAATGAGCAGCCGCCGAGAATAATGCACGTTACGTGCCAACTTTGCAACAAAAATCATAACACAATGATTTTATTTGATAATAAATAAAGAAAGGTAAATCCATGCGCCCAATCAGCACCAATGCACGATGAAAAAAACACCACCCTGTCGCCAAACGCCGACAACTAAAGTCAAACCTGTTTACCGACAATAAAATCAATGGGTTAAATGTCTCCATTTAGCGACAAGCAAACCAGCGCTTGTCGCTAAATGCAGACACTGCCGCCAATCGCCGAGTGCCGGCCATAAAAAAGGGCGCAATTACTTGCGCCCTCTGTACGGTGGTGGCCGTTTTTAGCCCAGTTGCTTACGGGCGTTGCGGAACATGCGCATCCACGGGCTATCCTCGCCCCACTCTTCCGGGTGCCAGGAGTTGCTGACGGTGCGGAACACGCGTTCCGGGTGCGGCATCATCACCGTTGCGCGCCCGTTGGCGCTGGTCACGGCGGTGATGCCATTCGGCGAACCGTTCGGGTTAGCCGGGTAAGCTTCCGTGACCTGACCGGCGTTGTTGACGAAACGCAGCGCCACCAAGCCGTGGCTTTCCAACGCCGCCAGATGCGCCGCATCGCGCACTTCGACATGCCCTTCGCCATGGGAAACGGCGATCGGCATGCGCGAGCCGGTCATGCCCTGCATGAACAGCGACGGGCTGGCCGCCACTTCCACCAGGCTGAAGCGCGCCTCGAAGCGATCCGACAGGTTGCGCACGAAGCGCGGCCAGTGTTCGGCGCCCGGGATCAGCTCACGCAGGTTGGACATCATCTGGCAGCCGTTGCACACGCCCAGCGCCAGCGTCTGCGGACGGTGGAAGAACGCCGCGAACTCGTCGCGCACCCGCTCGTTGAACAGGATAGACTTCGCCCAGCCTTCACCGGCGCCCAGAACGTCGCCGTAAGAGAAGCCGCCGCAGGCCACCAGCGTGTGGAAGTCCTGCAGATCGCGACGCCCGGCCAGCAGATCGCTCATGTGCACGTCCACGGCGTCAAAGCCGGCGCGGTGGAACGCCGCCGCCATTTCAACGTGGGAGTTCACCCCCTGCTCGCGCAGCACCGCCACTTTCGGGCGAGCGCCCTTGGCGATGTACGGCGCAGCGATGTCTTCCTCGGGTGCGAAGGTCAGCTTCACGTTCAGACCGGGGTCTTGTTCATCCTGCTTGGCCTGATGTTCCTGATCGGCGCACGCCGGGTTGTCGCGCAGACGCTGCATCTGCCAGGTCGTTTCCGCCCACCAGGTGCGCAGGGTATTGCGGCTTTCGCTGTACAACGCTTTGCCGTGCTGATTGATGACGAAACGATCGCCGGCCTGTACGCTGCCGATGTGATGCACGTTGTCGGTCAGACCGTGCTGCGCGAACGCCCGCTTCACGTCGTCGAGACGTTCGGCGCTCACCTGGATCACCGCGCCCAGCTCTTCGTTGAACAGCACCGCCAGCGCATCGTCGCCGAGGCCATCGAGGTTAACCTCTACGCCGCAGTGACCGGCGAAGGCCATCTCCGCCAGCGTCACCAGCAGGCCGCCGTCAGCGCGGTCGTGATAAGCCAGCAGCGCGCGATCGGCCACCAGCTGCTGCATGGCGTTGAAGAAGCCCGCCAGCTGCGCGACATCGCGCACATCGGCCGGTTTGTCGCCCAGTTGGCGATAAACCTGCGCCAGCGCGGTAGCACCCAGCGCGTTATGGCCGTTGCCCAGGTCGATCAACAGCAGCGAGCTGTCGCCCTTATCGGTGCGCAATTGCGGCGTCACGGTGTGGCGCACGTCTTCCACGCGGGCGAAGGCGGTGATGACCAGCGACAGCGGCGAGGTCATTTCACGCTGTTCATTGCCTTCCTGCCAGCGGGTTTTCATCGACATGGAGTCTTTGCCCACCGGAATGGTGATGCCCAGCGCCGGGCACAGCTCTTCGCCCACCGCTTTCACCGCTTCGTACAGGCCGGCGTCTTCACCCGGGTGGCCGGCGGCGGCCATCCAGTTGGCGGACAGCTTCACGCGCTTCAGGCTGCCGATTTCCGTGGCGGCCAGGTTGGTCAGCGCTTCCCCGACCGCCAGGCGGCCGGAGGCGGCGAAGTCCAGCAGCGCCACAGGCGCGCGTTCGCCGAGCGACATCGCTTCGCCATAATAGCTGTCCAGACTGGCGGTGGTGACCGCGCAGTCGGCTACCGGGATCTGCCACGGGCCGACCATTTGGTCGCGCGCCACCATGCCGGTGACGGTGCGGTCGCCGATGGTGATCAGGAAGGTTTTCTCCGCGACGGCCGGCAGATGCAGCACGCGCTTCACCGCGTCGGCCAGCGTGATGTTCTCACGCTGTACCGCCTGGCCCTGCGCCTGCAGACGGGTCACGTCGCGGGTCATCTTCGGCGTCTTGCCGAGCAGCACGTCCAGCGGCATGTCGATCGGCTGATTGTCGAAGTGACGATCGTTCAACGTCAGATGTTGCTCTTCGGTCGCTTCGCCGATCACCGCGTAAGGCGCGCGCTCGCGGCGGCAGATCTCGTCGAACTGCGCCATCTGCGCCGGGGCGATCGCCATCACGTAACGTTCCTGCGATTCGTTGCACCATACTTCCAGCGGGCTCATGCCCGGCTCGTCGTTGAGGATGTCGCGCAGTTCGAAACGGCCGCCGCGGCCGCCGTCGCTCACCAGCTCCGGCATGGCGTTGGACAGGCCGCCGGCGCCGACGTCATGGATAAACAGGATCGGGTTCTGGTCGCCCAGCTGCCAGCAGCGGTCGATCACTTCCTGACAGCGGCGTTCCATTTCCGGGTTGTCGCGCTGCACCGACGCGAAGTCCAAATCGGCATCGGACTGGCCGGACGCCATCGATGACGCCGCGCCGCCGCCCAGACCGATATTCATCGCCGGGCCGCCCAGCACCACCAGCTTGGCGCCGACGGTGATTTCCCCTTTCTGCACGTGATCGGCGCGGATGTTGCCGATACCGCCCGCCAGCATGATCGGTTTGTGGTAGCCGCGCAGCTCCACGCCGTTATGGCTGTTGACGCGCTCTTCATAGGTGCGGAAGTAGCCCAGCAGCGCCGGGCGACCGAATTCGTTGTTGAACGCCGCGCCGCCCAGCGGGCCTTCGGTCATGATGTCCAGCGCGGTGACAATGCGCTCCGGTTTGCCGAAGTCCTGCTCCCACGGCTGTTCAAAGCCGGGAATGCGCAGGTTGGACACCGAGAAGCCCACCAGGCCGGCCTTCGGCTTGGCGCCGCGGCCGGTGGCGCCTTCGTCGCGGATCTCGCCGCCGGAGCCGGTCGCGGCGCCCGGCCACGGCGAGATCGCCGTCGGGTGGTTGTGGGTTTCCACCTTCATCAGGATATGCGCGTCTTCCTGATGGTAATCGTACGTGCCGTTCTCCGGCGCGGCGAAGAAGCGGCCGACCTGCGAGCCTTCCATCACCGCGGCGTTGTCTTTATACGCCGACAGCACATAGTCCGGCGTCTGCTCATAGGTGTTCTTGATCATTTTGAACAGCGACTTGGGCTGCTGTTCGCCGTCGATGATCCAATCGGCATTGAAAATCTTGTGGCGGCAGTGCTCAGAGTTGGCCTGCGCAAACATATAGAGTTCGATATCCGTCGGGTTGCGCCCCAAACCGGTAAAGGCATTCAGCAGGTAATCGATCTCGTCCTGCGCCAGCGCCAGGCCGAGCCGGACGTTGGCCTGCTCCAGCGCGGCGCGCCCTGCGCCCAGCACGTCGACCGACTGATACGGCGCCGGCTGATGGTGCGCGAACAGCTGTTCAGCCTGTTGCAGCTCGCTGAAGACGGTTTCCATCATGCGATCGTGCAGCAGCGCGGCGAGCTGGTGCCACTGGGCTTCCGTCAGCTCAGGCGCCTTGACGTAGAACGCCAGACCGCGCTCCAGCCGCAGCACCTGTTGCAAACCGCAGTTGTGGGCGATGTCGGTGGCTTTGGAAGACCAGGGGGAAATGGTGCCCGGGCGCGGCGTGACCAGCAGCAGCCGGCCTTCGGGGGCGTGTTCGGCGAGAGAAGGACCGTACTTGAGCAAGCGCTGAAGTTTGGCGTGTTCTTCGGCACTTAGCGGTGCGCTAACATCGGCAAAGTGGACATACTCGGCGTAGATATCACTGACGGGCAAGTGGGCGTCCTGGCAGCGGGACAGCAGTTTGGTAATGCGAAAAGCCGATAAAGCGGGCGAACCACGCAGAATTTCCATAATCAAAGTTCTCTCGTCTTCGAAGCGACGGATAAGACGCTTCATTGGGCGCAACAGGGGAAAACGCGCGTCATTATAGAGAATCCTCGCCGCCGACGAAACCGTTTGCGTAGGGATTATTGATAAAAGCGCGCCGCACCGTCGAATTGTCATAACGTGTCAATAAAGTTGCACACTGGCGTTTTGTTGCGCAAAATGCCCCCCGCACTGGTGATTTAACCATGAGAAAAGTCGCGGTTGTCGTCGCCGGCGTACCTGTGCCACCACTGGATAACTATTTGAAACGTCTTAAAATAAACTACATCCTCATCGGCGTTGTCACCCTGCTTCTGGCTCTCGCGCTGTGGCCCAATATCACCTGGCGCAGCGGCCAGGGCGGGCAACTCCAGGAGATCATTTCCCGCGGCGAGTTGCGTATCAGCACGCTGAACTCACCGCTGACCTATTTCAACACCAAGCAAGGGCCGGGTGGGCTCGACTACGAACTGGCCAAGCGCTTCGCCAACTACCTCGGGGTAAAACTGGTGGTGATCCCCCATCAGAACATCAATGACCTGTTCGACGATCTGGACGACGACGACGCCGACCTGCTGGCGGCGGGCCTTATCTACAACCAGGAGCGCCTCAGCCGCGCGCGCACCGGCCCCGCCTACTACTCCGTTTCCCAACAGCTGGTGTACCGGCTGGGCACCCCGCGGCCAAAAGGCTTCGCCGACATCAAAGGCAAGCTGGCGGTCGCCTCCGGTTCCGCGCACGTCAGCACGCTAAAGCAGCTCAAACAGGATAAATACCCGGATCTCGCCTGGGAGTCCTCCAGCGATCTCACCTCCAAAGAGCTGCTGGAGCGGGTTGCCGACGGCAAGCTGGACTATACCCTCGGCGATTCGGTGACCATCGCGTTGCTGCAGCGCATCCATCCGCAGCTGGCGGTGGCGTTCGACGTCACCGACGAAGAGCCGGTCACCTGGTACCTCAAACGCGACGGCGACGACAGCCTGTACGCGGCGATGCTGGATTTCTACAGTCAAATGGTGGACGACGGCACCCTGGCGCGGCTGGAAGAGAAATACCTCGGCCACGTCGGCAGCTTCGACTACGTGGACACCAAAACCTTCCTGTCGGCCATCGACTCGGTGCTGCCCAACTTCCGCCCGCTGTTCGAGAAACACGCCAACGAGATCGACTGGAAGCTGCTGGCGGCCATCGCCTATCAGGAATCGCACTGGAATCCGCAGGCCACCTCCCCCACCGGCGTGCGCGGCCTGATGATGCTGACCCGCGCCACCGCCGACGGCCTGGGGGTCAACGATCGCCTCGATCCGGAAGAGAGCATTCAGGGTGGCGCCCTGTACCTGCAGCGGCTGATGGCCAAGGTGCCGGACAGCGTGCCGGAAGATGAGCGCATCTGGTTCTCGCTGGCGGCCTACAACATGGGCTGGGGCCATATGCTGGACGCACGCAAGCTGACCAAAACGCAAAAAGGCAATCCGGACAGCTGGGTCGACGTCAAACAGCGCCTGCCGATGCTCAGCCAAAAGCGCTACTACCCGCAGCTGACCTATGGCTATGCGCGCGGGCGTGAAGCCTACAACTATGTAGAAAACATCCGCCGCTACCAGGTCAGCCTGGTGGGTTATCTGCAGGAAAAAGAGAGAAAGGCGGCGCAAGCGGCCGCCGAGCAGGAAGCGTTGGGAAAAGGCTATCCGACGGTGATGCCGGAACTGGCGCTCAACTACTGATTATTCCGGCTTATCCGCCGCCCGCTGCGCCAGCTTGAGCGCTTTTTTCTGTTCGCGGCGCAGGCGGAAGAAATTGCTCAGGGTGGCGGCGCATTCGTCCGCCAGCACGCCCGAGACGATCTCCACCTGATGATTCATGCCCGGATGGCGCAAAATATCCACCAGCGAACCGGCCGCGCCGGTTTTCTCGTCGGCGGCGCCGTACACCAACCGGCGGATGCGGCTGTGCACCATCGCGCCGGCGCACATCACGCAGGGTTCCAGCGTGACGTACAGCGTGGCGTTCAACAAGCGGTAGTTTTGCAGCACCGCGCCGCCCTGCCGCAGCGCCATGATCTCGGCGTGCGCGGTAGGATCGTGCCGGCCGATCGGCCGGTTCCAGCCCTCGCCGATCACCTGATTGTCCAGCACCAGCAGCGCACCCACCGGCACCTCGCCCTCTTCCTGCGCGCGCAGGGCCAGCTGCAATGCCTGACGCATCCAGTACTCATCGTTATATTCAGTCATCGCATAATTCCTCGTGCGCTTTTGCGGCGGGCATTATACACACTAGCCTCCCTTTGTCGTAGCCGCCCGCCAATGGCTATACTGGCCACATCAGCGTGTGATTCAGGGACAAGAAACATGAAACTCAGTAAAAAGAACGCCGTCGTGGTGCGCAAGGCGCTGGACGGCTGGGTTGGGGAAGGCGCCTTGACCCCCGAGCAACAACAGCAACTGCTGCTGCATGTGGACGTGCAGCCTTTCGACTGGCGACGGCTGGCGCGCTATGCGTTTCTCGCCGCGCTGGCCTCGTTGCTGATCGCCGTCACCAGCCTGTTCGCCGGCAGCGCACTGCTTGAATGGCTGAGCGAACTGTTCCGCTTCGACGCGCCGGTGCGCATGGCGATCGCCGGCGTACTGGCGGCGCTGGCCTACGTCTGGGCGCTGCGTCGTCGTCAACGCCACCCGGAAAAACGCTACGGCAATGAGGCGGCGCTGTTTGTCGCCGTGTTGCTCACCGCCTGCGCCTTATGGCAACTGGGCGTCTGGCTGGATAACGGCAGCGGGCGGGTTTCCGTGCTGCTGCTGGTCGCCGCGCTGCTGTACGGCGCCATCGGCTGGTTCAGCCGCTCCGGGCTGGTATGGTGGTTCGCCCTGCTGTCGCTCGGCAATGCCTTCGGCGCCGAGACCGGCTACCTGTCCGGCTGGGGCGCCTACTGGCTCGGCATGAGCTACCCGATTCGCTTTATCGCCTTTGGTGCGGTGCTGATCGCCGCCGCGCTGCTGTTGCGGCCGCTGTTGGCGCAACGCGGCCTGCAGCGGGTGTCGCTGGCGATGGGCCTGCTGTACCTGTTTATCGCTCTGTGGCTGCTGTCTATCTTCGGCAACTACGGCGATCTCGACAGCTGGTACCGCGCGCGCCAGATCGAGCTGTTCCACTGGAGCCTGCTGTTCGGGCTGGCCGCCCTCGCCGCCATCTGGCTGGGGTTGAAGCATGACGACGCCATGCTGCGCGGCTTCGGGCTGACCTTCCTCGGCATTAACCTGTATACCCGTCTGTTCGAGTTTTTCTGGGACAGCATGCCGAAGGCGGTTTTCTTCGCGCTGCTCGGCCTGAGCCTGTGGGCGTTGGGGCATTATGCGGAGAAGATTTGGCAGCTCGGACGCAAACCGCACGACGTAACCGACGACTGATCGCGGCAGCGGTAACAGCAAAGGGCGGAATTCTCCGCCCTTTGTTTATTCCAGCTGCTGCAGCTCGCCCTGCTTGCTCACCCGCCAACGGTGCTCGCAAAAAAACAGCAGCGGGTTATCCTGCTTGCTGTCGCTGTAACCGCTGTACAGCTTCAGCGGCGCGCCGAGCCGTTGCTCCAGCTGCACCACTTTTTGTACGCCCAGACAGCGCAAGGTCAGCACCCAGCCGCCATAGCGGCGCGCGATGCGGCTGCCGACCAACCGCACCCGCGGCAGAAACGCCGAATCCCGATACACCTGCGCCACCAGTTGCTCCGGCGAGCCGGTAATCAGCCACACCTCGGCATCGTGCTCATCCAGATACTGCCGCAAGCGCATTTGCACCACCGGAAACGCAGTCACCCTCTGGCGGAAAACCTCGATGAACTGCCGCTCCAGCGCCTTCAGCGTCGCTTCGGTACGCCCGAAGGTGATAGCCCACAACAACAGGCTCATCGGCCAGCGCGCGGCGCGCCCCAGCAGCAACAGCGCCAGACCAATCAATGGCAACAGCGGTATCACCAGCAGCAAATTCAGCGGTAAACGGCGCAGCAGGAAACGCAAGAAACTGCCGAACATATCCTCCTGATGCAGAGTGCCGTCCAGATCGAAAAAGACCACGCGGCGCCCTGCTGCGGCCGATGGTTGCTGCTTGTCGCTCAAACGCTACTCCTCGGGATCGTTGAACCCCATCATCCAGGTGAAGAGAAAACCGGCGATAATCGTAATCAGCATCCCCGCCAGATACAACATCACCTTACCTGAGACGATGGTCAACGCCAAAGGCAGCCCCGAAATGCCAAAGGTAATCACCGTCGCCACTTTCCAGTAGCTGATCAGCGCGCCGCCTACCGCACCGCCGAGGCAGGCGCCGATAAACGGCCGGCCCAGCGGCAGCGTCACCCCGAAGATCAGCGGCTCGCCGATGCCGAGAATGCCGACCGGCAACGCCCCTTTGATCACCTTCTTCAGCCGCGCGTTACGGGTTTTCAACAGCACCGCCAGCGCCGCCCCCACCTGACCGACGCCGGCCATCGCCAGGATCGGCAACAGCGGGTTGGAACCGTGCGCCTGCACCAGCTCGACGTGGATCGGCACCAGCCCCTGGTGCAAGCCAGACAGCACCAGCGGCAGGAACAGCCCGGAGAGCAGCGCCCCGACAAGCAGCCCGCCCTTGTCGATCGCCAGATTGGCGCCGTGGGCGATGGCATCGGAAATGGCGCCGCCGATCGGCTGCAGGATCAGGATCGCCAACGAGGCGGTCACCAGCGTGGTCAGCAGCGGATTGAGGATCAGTTCGACCGACTCCGGCAGCAGCGTGCGCAGGCGTTTCTCCACCCAGCACATCAACGCCACCACCAGCAGTACGGCGATCACCCCGCCGCGCCCCGGCTGCAGCGCCTCGCCGAACAGGGTGATCTGCGCCAGCGCCGGGCTGGAAAGGATCCCGGCCATCACGCCGCCCATCGCCTGTGAGCCGCCGAACACCCGCGCGGCGTTCACCCCAACCAGAATGTTCATGATGGCGAACACCGCGCTGCCGAAGATCGCCAGCAGCCCCAGCGCGTTCGGGTAGTCCAACGCCAACTGTCCGGCGATGTCGGGCCGTTTCAGCAGGTTGATGATGCCAGTGATCAGGCCCGAGGCGATAAACGCCGGGATCAGCGGAATAAAAACGTCGGCCAGCTTTTTCAGCGCGCCGCTCATCGGCGCCGCGTATTTCTGTTTGGCCTGCGCCTTGGTGCGGGCGGCGTCACCAACGGCGGGCTGCGCGCTGCCGCTCAGCAAAGCGCGCATGGCGTCCACCACCTTGGCGGCGGCGCCCGGGCCGACGATAAACTGATGCTGTTCACCCTGCTTGATATAGCCCTTCACGCCGGGCAACTGCTTGAGGGCCGCCAGATCCAGACGCTGTTCGTCGCTGACCTCGACGCGCACCCGCGTCATGCAGTTCTCCAGTTTGAGGATATTGCCCTCGCCCCCCACGCCCGCCAGGATCTGTGTCGCCAATGCCGTTGTCTTGTCCATCGCCGCCCCCACCGTGAATTAACGCGCCAACGCCGCGCGCAGGTAGCCGTCGTGCCGCTGCAGCCGCTGCTGCGCCTCATCGGCGCTGACGCCGGCTAAAATCATCAGGATCGCCGGTTTGACCTCAAAGCCGGTCTGCGCCAGCGCCGCCTCCGCCTGAGCGCGTTCGGCGCCGGTGGCCTCCACCACGATGCGGCAGGCGCGATCCACCAGTTTGACGTTGGTGGCCTTCACGTCCACCATCAGGTTCTGATAGACCTTGCCCAGCTTGACCATCGCGCCGGTCGACAGCATGTTGAGCACCAGCTTCTGCGCGGTGCCGGATTTCAGGCGCGTCGAACCGGTCAGCGCCTCCGGCCCCACCACCGGCGAGATCGCCACCTGCGCTTCGTGCGCGATCGGCGAATCCGGGTTGCAGGAGATGGCCGCCGTCGGGCAACCCAGCCCGCGCGCATAGCGCAGCGCGCCGATCACGTAGGGCGTGCGCCCCGAGGCCGCCAACCCCACCACCATATCGACGGCGGTCAGGTTCAGCGCCCGGAGGTCGGCCTCGCCCAGGGCTGCGTCATCTTCCGCCCCTTCCACCGCTTTGAGCAGCGCGCCCGGCCCGCCGGCGATTAGCCCCACCACCACGCCGTGCGGCACGCCGAAGGTCGGCGGGCACTCGGAGGCATCCAATACGCCCAGGCGCCCGCTGGTGCCGGCGCCCAAATAAATCAGCCGCCCGCCGGCCTTCAGCGCCACCGCGGCCAAATCGACCGCCTGCGCGATCGCCGGCAGCACCTTTTCAATCGCCTCCGGCACCTTGCGATCTTCCTGGTTAAAGCAGCGGACCATGTCCAGCGTCGACATCTCATCCAGCCCCATGGTGGCCGGGTTGCGGGTTTCCGATACCAGTGCGCCTAAGTTCATCTGTTCACCTTTGAATTTTTAATTCACAAAATTAAATCAATATTTGAATATTTTATTCAACAAAGCGAGCGCTATTTGCTATTTTAACGACGAGCTCACAAAAATTTTCACCGCGCGTTTTCGCTGCCTGCGTGGCAAAATGGCCGCTGGTTTCCAGGGAAAGATCAATGAGTACCCTTCTGCGCATTCGCCAGATGTATCCGACACTGGCGCAAAACGACCGCAAGCTGGCGGATTTTTTGCTGAACAACGCCGAACAGGCGCGCCATCTCAGCTCGCAAAAGCTGGCCCAGCTGGCCGGCGTCAGCCAGTCGAGCGTGGTGAAGTTCGCCCAAAAGCTGGGCTATAAAGGTTTCCCGGCGCTGAAGCTGGCGCTGAGCGAGACGCTGGCCCAGCCGCAGGCCGAACCGGTAGTGACCGTTCATAACCACATTCTCAGCAGCGACACGCTGAAAACCGTCGGTGAAAAGCTGTTGGCGGAAAAGCAGGCGGCGCTGCGCGCGACGCTGGACATCAACAGCGAAGAACGGCTGCATCAGGCGCTGGACATGCTGCGCCAGGCGCGCCGGGTGATGCTGATCGGCATCGGCGCCTCCGGGCTGGTGGCCAAGGATTTTTCCTTCAAGCTGCTGAAAATCGGGGTGATGGCGGTGGCCGAAGCGGATATGCACGTTCAACTGGCGGCGGTGCAGGCGCTGGACAAACGCGATCTGCTGGTGGCGATCTCCTTCAGCGGCGAGCGGCGTGAAATCAATCTGGCGGCGGAAGAAGCGCGCCAGGCCGGCGCCAGGGTGCTGGCGCTGACCAGCTTCTCGCCCAACGGCCTGCAGCAACGCGCCGATCACTGCCTCTATACCATCGCCGAAGAGCCCCGCACCCGCAGCGCGGCCATCTCTTCCAGCACCGCCCAGTACGCTCTCACCGACCTGCTGTTTATGGCGCTGATCCAGCACGACCTCGATCATGCCCGCGACCGTATCAGGCACAGCGAACAATTGATGAAAAAGTTGGTTTAACCGGTATAATCGCCGCTGCGAAAAATACCCCTGTTAATAATGAGAGATACGTCATGGCCCTGCTAATCACACGCAAATGCATCAACTGCGACATGTGCGAGCCGGAATGCCCAAACCAGGCGATTTCGATGGGCGATGAGATCTACCAAATCGATACCGACCGCTGCACCGAGTGCGTTGGCCATTACGATACGCCAACCTGTCAGCAGGTCTGCCCCATCGACAACACCATCATTACCGATCCGCAGCATCGCGAGACTAATGAGCAGCTGTGGGATAAGTTCGTGGTGTTGCACCACGCCGATCGCATTTAACCCGCCGCAGGACTGACAAGGGCGCCGCAGGGCGCCCTTTCTATTTTCAGCTTTCGACGATCACCGTCGCGCAGGCATAGCGCCTTTCATCGGCCAGCGAAACGTGGATCGCGGTGACCCCCATCTCCCCCGCCAGCTCGGCGGCGCGGCCGTGCAAACGAATATTCGGTTTGCCCAACGCATCGTTGAAAACCTCGAACTGGTTGAACGCCAGGCCGTTGCGAATGCCGGTGCCGAACGCCTTGGCGGCGGCCTCTTTCACGGCGAAACGCTTGGCCAGAAAGCGAATCGGCTGCTGGTGCTGCTGGTACAGCGCCCATTCGGCGTCGCTCAGCACGCGGCGCGCCAGACGATCGCCGCTGCGTTCCACCACCGCTTCGATACGCGCCATCTCGACGATGTCGGTACCCAGCCCGAGCACCGCCATTACCGGCGCGCTTCCCGCATCAGCACTTTCATGTCGGCAACCGCAGCCGGCAGCCCGCTCATCACCGCCTGGCCGATAATCGCATGGCCGATGTTCAGCTCGTGCATTTCCGGCAGCGCGGCGATCGGCTGCACGTTGTGATAGGTCAGGCCGTGGCCGGCGTTGACCTTCAGCCCCTTCTCGGCCGCGTAGGCGGCGGCGACCGCGATGCGGCGCAGCTCGGCCTGTACCGCCAGCTCGCCCTGCGCTTCGGCGTAGGCGCCGGTGTGGATTTCGATATAGGGGGCGCCCACCGCCACCGCCGCGTCGATTTGGCGATGATCGGGATCGATGAACAGCGAGACCAGAATGCCCACCTGCGCCAGGCGCTCGACCGCCACGCTCATTTTGTCCAGCTGGCCGGCAACGTCCAGGCCGCCTTCGGTAGTCACTTCTTCACGCTTTTCCGGCACGAGGCAGCAGAAGTGCGGCTTCAGCTCCACGGCGATGTCCAGCATCTCGTCGGTCACCGCCATCTCCAGATTCATGCGCGTCTGGATGGTCTGGCGCAGCAAACGCACGTCGCGGTCGGTGATGTGGCGGCGGTCTTCGCGCAGATGCACGGTAATGCCGTCGGCCCCCGCCTGTTCGGCAATGAATGCCGCCTGAACCGGATCCGGGTATTGGGTTCCGCGCGCGTTACGTAACGTGGCGATGTGATCGATATTGACGCCCAGCAGTAAATCAGCCATGACAACCTCTAAATACGATTTTCAGTGCCAGCAGTTTACACGCGGGTGCAGAACGGCAAAAGGGGAAAAGGTCAGGCGTCGTCGACCGGCGCATTCGGCTGTTTGCGCACGAATTGGCGAAACAGTTCGCGGCTCTTCAACGGCTTGCCGCCGAGGTAGGGTTTCAGCGCCATGCGGGTGAAACGCTTGGCGGCGCGCAGCGTCTCGGCATCGGGAAACTGCCGCTCCGCCAGCGCGCGCAGTTCGCGCCCGGTGAAGCTGTAGTGATCCACCACCAGGCTGGCGATAAAGCCCTTCTCTTCGCGGTAGCGGTAGGTCATGGCGTCATCCACCGGCAGGCCGCTGCCGGCGCAGTGCAGGAAATCGAGGCCGTAACCCAGGTGCTGCAACAAGGCCAGTTCGAACTGGCGCAACGCCTGTTCCGGCGAGCTGTCTTCCGCCGCCAGCGCCTGCAAGCACTGCAGGTAGTCGAAGAACAGCACCGAGTAGTTGGTTTCCTGCTCCAGCACGCGCGCCAGCAGTTCGTTCACGTACAGGCCGCTGTAAAGCATCATGCCGCTGAGGGGTAAACCGAGAGAGACCGCTTCGGCGTTGCGCAGCGTTTTCACTTCGCCGCGGCCGCCCCAGCGCACTAACAGGGGGGTAAAGGGCTGCAGGCAACCCTTCAGATTGGAGCGGCGGCTGCGCGCGCCTTTTGCCAGCAAGCGCACCCGCCCATGACCTTCGGTAAACAAATCCAGCATCAGACTGGTTTCACTGTACGGCCGCCCATGCAGGACGAAAGCGCGCTCCCAGCCGTCCACGGATCGTTACTTCAGATCGTCAACATAGCCCAGGCTGCGCAGCGCACGTTCGTCGTCCGCCCAACCGGATTTCACTTTCACCCACAGCTCCAGATGCACTTTAGCGTCGAACATCTGTTCCATGTCCTGGCGCGCTTCGATGCCGATGGTTTTGATCTTGGCGCCCTTGTTGCCGATGACCATTTTCTTCTGGCCTTCGCGCTCGACCAGGATCAGGCCGTGCACATCGTAGCCGCCGCGATCGTTGGCCACGAACTGTTCGATTTCCACCGTCACCGAATACGGCAGCTCTTCACCCAGGAAACGCATCAGCTTCTCACGGATGATCTCGGACGCCATAAAGCGCTGGGAGCGATCGGTGATGTAGTCTTCCGGGAAGTGGTGTTCCGCTTCCGGCAGCAGCTTGCGCACGATGCCGGCGATGGTGTCGACGTTCATCCCTTTCTCGGCTGAGATAGGCACCACGTCGAGGAAATTCATCTGCTGGCTGAGGAACGCAATGTGTGGCAACAGCTTGGATTTGTCGGTGACGTTATCGACCTTGTTGATCGCCAGCAATACCGGGCAACGCAGGCTGCGCAGCTTGTTGACCACCATTTCGTCGTCGGCGGTCCAGTTGGTGCCTTCGACCACGAAGATAACCAGTTCGACGTCGCCGATCGAGCTACTGGCCGCGCGGTTCATCAAACGGTTGATGGCGCGTTTTTCTTCGATGTGCAGCCCTGGGGTATCGACGTAGATCGCCTGATAGGCGCCATCGGTGTCGATGCCCATGATGCGGTGACGGGTCGTCTGCGGCTTACGCGACGTAATGGAAACCTTCTGCCCCAGCAGTTGGTTCAGCAACGTCGATTTGCCCACGTTCGGGCGGCCGACGATGGCGATAAAACCGCAGTGTTGTTTTACTTCACTCATTCAAGCTCCAGCTTTTTCAGCGCTTGTTCCGCTGCCGCCTGCTCGGCTTTACGGCGGCTCGAGCCGGTGCCCACCACGGGCTCGCTCAAACCACTCACCTGGCAGTGGATGGTAAACTCTTGGTCGTGCGCTTCACCGCGAACCTGCACCACCAAATAAGAAGGCAACGGCAGATGACGCCCCTGCAAAAATTCCTGCAAACGGGTTTTCGGGTCCTTCTGCTTATCACCGGGGCTGATTTCGTCCAACCGGCTGCGATACCAGTCCAAAATCAGGCGCTCGACGGTCTGGATGTCGCTGTCCAGGAACACGCCGCCGATCAATGCCTCCACCGTATCCGCCAGGATTGACTCGCGGCGGAACCCACCACTTTTCAATTCGCCCGGCCCAAGCCGCAGACATTCGCCCAGGTCAAACTCGCGCGCCATCTCCGCCAGCGTGTTGCCGCGCACCAGCGTGGCGCGCATGCGGCTCATATCGCCCTCGTCTACGCGAGGAAAGCGGTGATAGAGCGCATTGGCGATGACAAAACTAAGAATCGAGTCACCCAGAAACTCAAGACGTTCATTGTGTTTACTGCTGGCGCTGCGGTGAGTCAAAGCCTGCAGTAAAAGCTCCTGCTGTTGAAAAGTGTAGCCCAGCTTCCGCTGCAGCCTGTTTATTACGATGGGGTTCATGAGTTACCAATAGATCAAGAATGCGTCAAAAACTTGCAGCATACGGAACAGGCCTGCTTCGCCGAAAGCCGATCCAAAGCTGTTTCGTTTGCAGTGGCTCCCAGCAGGAGCCAACTTTTATCGCTCGAGAAAGTATTCTACAACGAGTGGAAACATAATGCTGTGTTTATATCCCCTTAATCTTTCACGCCGCAGCAGGCTGCGGCGTGAAATTGACAGGGAATAAATCAGCGATTAATGAATGCCGCCAATCCGGCTGAAACGCACGCCGGTAGGCCACTCGCCTTCCTGCTTTTCAAAGCTCATCCAGATGGCCGTGGCTTTACCCACCAGATTCTTCTCCGGCACAAAGCCCCAGTAACGGCTGTCCGCGCTGTTGTCGCGGTTGTCGCCCATCATGAAGTAATGCCCGGCCGGCACCACCCACTCCGCCAGCGGTTTGCCCGGCTGTTGGTAGTAAGCGCCCACCTGATCCTGCGTGCCCGGCACGGTCAGGATGCGGTGCGTCACGTTGCCCAGGCTCTCCTGACGTTCACGCAGACGAATGCCGCCCTGCGGCACGTTGTCATTCAGCGGGATCTGGTAGAAACCGTTGCTGGCCTCGCCCATGCCGCTGCGGCTGAACAGCTGTACGAAGTCGCTCGGCTGCGCGTCGGCGTAGGTGACCGCCAGCGCGGTATCGCAGGACTGCCCGCTGTTGCACGACGGCTGCACCGTAACGCGCTTATTCACCGGATCGTAAGTAATACGGTCGCCCGGCAGGCCAATCACGCGCTTGATATAATCCAGCTTCGGATCCAGCGGATATTTAAATACCGCAATATCGCCGCGCTTCGGATGACCGGTTTCAATTAGCGTGGTCTGGGTTATCGGATCTTTAATGCCGTAGGCATATTTCTCCACCAGAATGAAATCGCCAATCAACAGCGTCGGCATCATTGAGCCGGACGGGATTTGGAACGGTTCGTAAATAAACGAGCGCACCACAAAGACCAGCAGCAACACCGGGAAGACCGATGCCCCGGTCTCTACCCAGCCTGGCTGCTTAGCCACTTTCGCCAGCGTTTTATCGTCTACTGCGCCCGCGGTCTGCTCGTTGACCGCCGCAATCTTCGCGCGGCGGGCCGGCGCCCATTTAAAGCGCTCGAAGCACCAGATGATCCCGGTGACCAGGGTGGCCAACGCCAGGATCAGGGCAAACATATTCGCCATGCAAACTCCCTCGTTTCGCGAACTCGTCGCGGTTACTTGCCGTCTTTACCGACGTGCAGAATGGCCAGGAACGCTTCCTGCGGCAGCTCGACGTTGCCGACCTGCTTCATGCGCTTCTTACCGTCTTTCTGTTTCTGCAGCAGCTTTTTCTTACGGCTGACGTCACCGCCGTAGCATTTCGCCAGCACGTTTTTACGCAGCTGCTTCACGGTGGAGCGCGCGATGATGTGCGTGCCGATCGCCGCCTGAATCGCGATGTCGAACTGCTGACGCGGGATCAGATCTTTCATCTTTTCCACCAATTCACGGCCGCGATACTGCGAGTTGTCGCGGTGGGTGATCAGCGCCAGCGCATCCACGCGCTCGTTGTTGATCAGCACGTCCACGCGCACCATGTCGGAGGCCTGGAAGCGCTTGAAGTTGTAATCCAGCGACGCATAACCGCGCGACGTGGACTTCAGGCGGTCGAAGAAGTCGAGCACCACTTCCGCCATCGGGATTTCATAGGTCAACGCCACCTGGTTGCCGTGGTAGACCATGTTGGTCTGCACGCCGCGTTTCTCAACGCACAGGGTGATGACGTTGCCCAGGTATTCCTGCGGCATCAGCATGTGGCATTCGGCGATCGGCTCGCGCAGTTCCTGGATGTTGTTCAACGGCGGCAGCTTGGATGGGCTGTCGACGTAGATCACTTCTTTGCCGGTGGTTTCCACTTCGTAGACTACCGTCGGCGCGGTGGTGATCAGATCCAGATCGTATTCACGCTCCAGACGCTCCTGAATGATCTCCATGTGCAGCAGACCAAGGAAGCCGCAGCGGAAGCCGAAGCCCAACGCGGTGGAGCTTTCCGGTTCGTAGAACAGGGAGGCGTCGTTAAGGCTCAGCTTGCCCAGCGCATCGCGGAAAGATTCATAGTCGTCGGAGCTGATCGGGAACAGACCGGCGTACACCTGCGGCTTCACTTTTTTGAAGCCCGGCAACGCTTTATCCGCCGGCTGACGCGCCTGCGTCAGGGTATCGCCCACCGGCGCGCCGAGGATGTCTTTGATCGCACAGACCAGCCAGCCCACTTCGCCGCAGTTCAGCACGTCGCGATCGACCTGCTTCGGCGTGAAAATGCCCAAACGATCGGCGTTGTACACCTGGCCGGTGCTCATGACCTTGATCTTGTCGCCCTTGCGCAGCGTGCCGTTCTTGACGCGCACCAGCGACACGACGCCCAGGTAGTTATCGAACCAGGAGTCGATGATCAGCGCCTGCAGCGGCGCATCCGGATCGCCCTGCGGTGCAGGAATGTCGCGCACCAGGCGCTCCAGCACGTCGGGCACGCCGACGCCGGTTTTGGCCGAGCAGCGCACGGCATCGGTGGCGTCGATGCCGACGATGTCTTCAATTTCCTGCGCGGCGCGATCCGGATCGGCGGCCGGCAGGTCGATTTTATTCAACACCGGCACCACTTCCAGATCCATTTCGATCGCGGTGTAGCAGTTGGCCAGCGTCTGGGCTTCTACGCCCTGGCCGGCGTCCACCACCAGCAGCGCGCCTTCGCAGGCCGCCAGCGAGCGGGACACTTCATAGGAGAAGTCAACGTGGCCTGGGGTGTCGATAAAGTTAAGCTGATAGGTCTGCCCATCCAGCGCCTTGTAATCCAGCGTGACGCTTTGCGCCTTGATGGTGATGCCGCGCTCGCGCTCCAGATCCATGGAATCGAGCACCTGCGCAGCCATTTCACGGTCGGACAGGCCACCGCAAATTTGGATAATGCGGTCAGACAGCGTCGACTTACCGTGGTCAATATGGGCAATAATGGAGAAATTTCGTATATGCTTCATTATAAAAGTTTTTCTGCCTTGGTATTTCTGAATTACTCGCCTATAGAAACCCGCATGGACCTAAAGCGACAGTGAATGGGTTAGGCCGTCTTGCACCTGAATCGCTGCATTCTACATGCCACACCACTGAAAACCTAGCGATCGGTGCAGTGAAGGCATTCTATTATGCGCAGCTAAATGTTACAGGGCGCCCCGGCTGATGAAAACAGATGTTAACACGGGCTATACGGCCTGAACCCAAGGCTTGCAGGCGCTCCGTGGCCGTCAAACTCCGGCGCTAATACATAACCGGCCGCAGCGCAATAAACCCCTTCTGAAATTATCGAAAAAGAATATTTGGATCAACCTCTTAGAATTCGATTTTGCCCCACATCCTTTAGGAAAAACCCCATATACGCCACCACCGTCCCTCGGATAGAAAGGGCATGAACTCCGCGACAAAACATTATTCCGGGCACTACATCGGCAGCCCACCGGGGTTCACCAGCATATCTGCGTACGTTGATTGGAAGGTGCATATGATCGATAAAGGGCAAATGCTGAGCCGGCACGATTTTTCGAAGGTCAACTGGGGCATTCTGGCGGCGGCGGCGCTGCTGTTCAGCGTGGGTGCGGCGCTGTTGGTGCTGCCGCTGCTGAGCAGCATTGATGAGAACGACGTCATCACGCTGTTGCAGGCCGGCGCGGGCACAATTTTACTCGGCTGTACGCTGCTGGCGCTGCGGCATTACCTGCGCCCGGTGTTGACGTATCGGCTCTACGAGCACGGCGTGCGGGTCTTTGACGGCCACCATCACAAAGAGCGTTTCATTCCGTTTGAGAAAATCGGCGACATCTATCGCTTTCGCGGCGGCAAGGCTTTTGGCGGGTTGTTTGACGTCACGGCGTTCCGCGCCGGCGCGGATCAGCCCTGGTGCACGGTCTTCAGCAATGTCGCCCATTCGTGGCGACTGGCGGACGTGATCGTCGATCAGCAGCTGCAGCAGCGCGGGCCATTGGCGTTGAACGCGCTCTATCAGGGGGAGACGGTGTCGTTTCACACGGTTGAGGGCGACGCACGCTGGCTGTGGCAGTTGCTGCTCGGCAAACGGCAAGGCACGCCGACCGAAACGCTGCGGCTGAGCGCCACCTTGCTGACCACTGAACGGGGAAACGTGCCCATCGAACAGATCCGCGCATTGGAAAATCATCCGCAGCGCGGCATCCGCTTGCTCGACGGCCAGGGAAATGTGCTGTTCGCGATTAACTACGATTCGCTGCTCAGCGCCGATCTGTTCATCGCGCTGTTGGAGCATATGATCCACAACCGCATCCCCGCCTATCACAACCCGGCGATGACGCGACCGTCGGTTTAAATCAGCGGGGAGTTTTCCGTCTGCATGCGCATCGCGGTAGGCGGCAACCCAATCTGCAGCACCACCGGCTGATAGTCGGCCTGCTCGCCCAGACGCCGGGCCAACCGGCGCGCCAGCATAAAGGCCGCCCCGCCGCCCAGCACGGCGCCGACTGCCGCCGAGGCGTCGCTGCCGAAACAATATTGCAGCAACGTGCCGCCCAGCATCATGCCCAGCAGCGGCGTCAGGTAAACCAGCATGGCGGAGCGCAGCAGGCTGCCTTCCGCGATGCCGACCTCGACGCGCTGCCCCGGTTCGAGCGGCTGATCGATATGCACCTGCAGCTGATGCTCGGTTTCCGGCACCAGCTCGTTCAACGCACGTGCGCCGCAGCCGGAACGCGCGGTGCAGCTGCCGCAGCCGGCCTTGGGTTCACAGCGCAGCAGCGCTACGCCCTGTTGCCACGACACCACCGTGGCCCACTCTTTCATCATTACGGCGATACCTTGAAAGAAATGCTGTCGGCGATGCGCTTGGCCGTAGCCGGCGGCAATTCGCCCACAATCGTGATTTCGTTGCCCGCGCGCACTTCGGTCTGAATGGTGCGGCGCCCCTGACGGTAGTACTGCTGCCCGGCTCCGCTGCCCGCCGGGCTGACGTTGACCGAGAAGCTGAACAAGCCGTCGCTGTAAAGGCGGGATTCAACCGGCACGGCGACGTTAGGCAATTTGCGGCGGTTGCGCGCCACCTCGTCTACCCCCGCCGGCAGCCAGCCGGTGCTCCAGCTCAGCTGGACGTTTTCCACCGCCGGCAGCGACAGCAGCGGCGGCAGGTTGGCTTTGAGCAGCCCCTGCATCGCGCCCTGCACGTCGGCGCCGACCGCGAAGGAGATCACCCGATATTGCTCCAGCGTTTCGCCGTCGCGATCGAGCAAATCCACCCGCAGCGGCAGCTTGGTGTCCTCGTCCATCCAGACGATGTAGCTGTAGCGGGAACCGTCGCGCGCCACCACGCGCAGCACTTCACACGGCCGATCGGCGATGCGGGTGCTGCCCACGGAGATGAAGTCGTAGTACTTGGCCAGGCGGGTGAAATCGGCATAAACGATCGCCGGCAGCGCATCGACGATGTGATCGCCGGTGAGCGTGAACGGCTCCAGGCCGGGTTCGAAGTAGCTGATCCCGCCGCCGCGCTGCAGCACTTCGCGGCGCGGGCCGTCCATGTGCAACAGCTGGCCGAGCGGCACGTTGCCGATCACCGCATGGCGATAGCGCAACGACTCGATTCCCTGCTTGCTGATGCTGATGTAGGCGAGCTCGTAATTGAGAGAACGGCTGGCGCTGCTCATCTGTTGCAATAACGCCCCGGACGCAGTCGGCTGCGCCGGGGCGATGCTGGAATAGAGCAGGCTGCCCGTCAATAAACAAACGGAGAACCAGATTTGCTTCATTACTGCTGTTGCATTCCTAAAGACTGAGTTCCGGGAACCTGAATGGCAGCCTGTTGCGGATTGCTTTGCTCAAGCTGCAGCTGATCCGAATGCAGGCGACGTTGCAGTTCATAGTCCTGCAGCATGGCGTTGATACGCTTACGCTGTTCCTGCACCTGCTGCTGTTGGCCGCTGCCGGTGGAGAAACTGTCGGCAGGAACGCCCAGGCTGACCGGTGAGGCCTGGCCCATGATCGGCAGCGTGGTGAAGGCCGGCGATTCGGACGCGTTCGATGACGCAGAAGGCTGGTTGTAGTGCTGCACGCCGACGATGACCGCCAGCGACACGCAGGCCGCCATGCCGATTTGCGTAATCTGGCTCGCCCAAGGACGCACTTTGTCCCAGAACGGCATTTTCTGCCAGGTGTGAGGCTGCGGCTGAGATTCCTGGACGGCGGAAGGCACCAGCCGGGCAGGTTCTTTCTCAAGTGCAGCGGCGACGCGATCGGCGATATCGAAATGCATCACTTGTCCGATATCACCCCGCAGTGTGTCACGTATCAGGTGATAGCTCTGCCAGCTTTGCTGAAGCGTTCGATCTTGCGACAGAGAACTCAACAGCTCGCTGTCGAACGATTCACCATCCATCAGAGCGGAAAGCTTTTCTTTCTGCATGCCTAAGTACCCTTCCTGTGCCCGCCATTGCTAACGCTGGATCAGCGGTTGAACTTTATTATCGATAGCTTCCCGGGCGCGGAAAATACGCGAACGTACGGTTCCGACCGGGCAATCCATGATGGCGGCTATCTCTTCGTAGCTTAGACCATCCAACTCCCGCAGGGTAATCGCCATGCGAAGATCCTCAGGGAGAGACTCAATGGTACGGAAAACTATCTGTCTCAGCTCTTCTGACAACATTAAGTTCTCAGGGTTCGAAATTTCTTTCAGTGCGCCCGCACTTTCGTAATTTTCCGCATCGTTGGCGTCCACATCACTGGATGGCGGACGGCGCCCCTGAGCAACCAGATAATTCTTTGCCGTGTTCACGGCGATTCGATACAACCAGGTATAAAAAGCGCTGTCGCCACGGAACGATTCCAGTGCGCGATAGGCCTTGATAAACGACTCCTGCACCACATCGGGCACATCGCCCTGCGGCACATAGCGGGAAACGAGACTCGCCACCTTATGCTGATAGCGCACTACCAGTAGGTTAAACGATTTCTGGTCGCCCTTTTGGACCCGCTCAACCAGAACTTGATCCGTTAACTGCTCGCTCATCCGAGGTAAACTCTCCCCAAATCCGTCTCCACGCGTAAAATTGTACTGCCAGCCATACATTATTTTCCTGAGCAAGCACTCGCTTGGAGTTCATATAGAACACGAAGTTCCATATCGCCATTGTTTTTTCTGTTGATGTCACCCTATCCGTGGCTTTTGCCCGGACAGTTAGGCTAACATGAAATTCACTCTTCTTCTGCACACATCATACGTTATGCAACCATCATCTGAACATGTTAGCGATGTACTGATCGTCGGCAGCGGCGCTGCGGGCCTGTCACTGGCGCTGCGCCTGGCGCAGCATTGCAAGGTTACCGTTCTCAGCAAGGGGCCGCTCAGCGAGGGGGCCACCTTTTACGCCCAAGGCGGGATCGCCGCGGTGTTCGATGAGACGGACAGCATTGCCTCACACGTTGATGACACTTTGATTGCCGGCGCCGGCCTGTGCGACAAAGAGGCCGTCGAATTCATCGCCGGCAACGCGCGCCACTGCGTGCAGTGGCTGATCGATCAGGGTGTGCTGTTCGACACCGAGGTCAACGCGCAGGGCGAGGCGCATTATCACCTCACGCGCGAAGGCGGCCACAGCCATCGCCGCATCCTGCACGCCGCGGACGCTACCGGTAAGGAAGTAGAGACCACGCTGGTGGGGAAAGCAAGCGCTCACCCCAATATTTGCGTGATGGAACGCCGCAACGCGGTTGACCTTATTACCTCGAACAAAATCGGCCTGCCGGGCACCCGCCGAGTCGTGGGCGCTTACGTCTGGAACCGCGAGCTCGAGCGGGTGGAAACCTACCGCGCCAAAACGGTGGTGCTGGCCACCGGCGGCGCGGCCAAGGTATACCAATACACCACCAACCCGGACATCTCCTCCGGCGACGGCATCGCCATGGCCTGGCGCGCCGGCTGCCGGGTCGCCAACCTGGAGTTCAACCAGTTCCACCCGACCTGCCTGTTCCACCCACAGGCGCGCAACTTCCTGCTGACCGAAGCGCTGCGCGGCGAAGGGGCTTACCTGAAGCGCCCGGACGGCAGCCGCTTTATGCCCGATTTCGACCCGCGTGGCGAACTGGCCCCGCGCGATATCGTCGCCCGCGCCATCGACCATGAAATGAAGCGCCTGGGCGCCGACTGCATGTACCTGGATATCAGCCACAAGCCGGCGGAGTTCATCACCCAGCATTTCCCGATGATCCACGAAAAGCTGCTGACGCTGGGCTTCGATCTGACTCGGCAACCGATCCCCATCGTCCCGGCGGCGCACTACACCTGCGGCGGCGTGATGGTCGATCAGCACGGCCGCACCGATCTCGACGGGCTGTACGCCATCGGCGAGGTCAGCTACACCGGCCTGCACGGCGCCAATCGCATGGCGTCGAATTCGCTGCTGGAGTGCCTGGTTTACGGTTGGTCGGCGGCGGAAGACATTCTGCAGCGCCTGCCGTTCATCCAGCAGGCCAAACAGGTGCCGCACTGGGATGAAAGCCGGGTGGACGATGCGGACGAACGTGTGGTGATTCAACACAACTGGCACGAGCTGCGGCTGTTCATGTGGGATTACGTCGGCATCGTGCGCACCACCAAGCGCCTTGAGCGCGCCCTGCGCCGCATCAACACGCTGCAGGCGGAAATCGACGAGTACTACGCTCACTTCCGCATCTCCAACAACCTGCTGGAACTGCGCAATCTGGTGCAGGTGGCCGAGCTTATCGTGCGCAGCGCCATGGCGCGCAAAGAGAGCCGCGGCCTGCACTACACGCTGGACTACCCGGATTTGCTGCCGGAAGCACTGCCGACCATTTTGCAGCCTTAAACTCTGCGACAGGTCGCCTTATCGGCGCCCTTTTCTTTTCAGTAGAACAGGTAGAAGTCGGTGATCAACCGGCGGAAATCGTCGGTATAGCTGCCGTCGGCCTGTTTGATCGCCAGCGCCTGCTCCCGCAGCGGCGTTTCCCGCCGCGTCAACGCCAGCAACACCCGGTGCAGCGGCGTATCGGCCCGATCGCTGACGTTCACTTTCGCCGCCGTGTGCCAACCGCTTTGCTGCGCCAGGCGTTCGAATTCGGCGCCGATGTCGTGCGGCAGCACCACGCAGAACGTGCCCTGCGCGGCCAACAGCTGCGCGGCGCAGGCCAACAGCGCCTCGTGCGTCAGGGTTTCGGTGTAGCGCGCGTTGTGGCGCGCCTGATCGCGGCAGGCCACCGCCGGCTCAAAATAAGGCGGATTGCTGACGATCAGATCATACTCAGCGGCATGCTGCTGCGCATAATGGTGAATATCCTGCGCATGCACGCGGATGCGCTGCGGCCACGGCGATTCCGCCGCGTTTTCGCGCGCCTGGCCGGCGGCGGCTTCATCCAGCTCCACCGCGTCGATGGTCACTTCGTCGCCGCTGCGCTGCGCCAGCATCAGCGCGATCAGCCCGCTGCCGCTGCCGATGTCCAGCACCCGGCGCGCCTGCCCCAGCGGCGCCCAGGCGCCGAGCAGCACCCCGTCGGTGCCCACTTTCATGGCGCAACGATCGTGGGCGACAAAGAATTGTTTAAAGGTAAAACCCCCGCGGCGCGGGGTAAAATCGGCTTTCGATCGCTTGCTCACACTCACCACCTGGCTATAAAACTGGCGTAGCATAAGGCAATCTGATCGGCGGGAAAAGAGCGGCTTTCCGCTTAAATAGGTGAAGATCGCGGCCAACCCGTCTATAATCGGCGCCCCAAGTAGAGGTAGACCATGACAGCAACCACTTTTTCCGAACTCGAACTCGATGATCGCCTGATCGACGCGCTGCGCGACAAAGGCTACGATCGCCCCACCGCCATTCAGGCCGCTGCGATCCCGCCGGCGATGGACGGGCGCGACGTCTTAGGTTCGGCTCCGACCGGCACCGGCAAAACCGCCGCCTTCCTGCTGCCCGTGTTGCAGCACCTGCTGGACTTTCCACGCAAGAAATCCGGCCCGCCGCGCGTGCTGATCCTGACGCCAACGCGTGAACTGGCGATGCAGGTCGCCGACCAGGCGCGTGAATTGGCTGCTCATACCTCTCTGGATATCGCCACCATCACCGGCGGCGTCGCTTACATGAACCACGCGGAAGTGTTCAGCGAAAACCAGGACGTGGTGGTCGCCACCACCGGCCGCTTGCTGCAATACATTAAAGAAGAGAACTTCGACTGCCGCGCGGTGGAAACCCTGATCCTCGACGAAGCCGACCGCATGCTCGACATGGGCTTCGCGCAGGACATCGAAACCATCTCTGCCGAAACCCGCTGGCGCAACCAGACGCTGCTGTTCTCCGCCACGCTGGAAGGCGAAGCGATCCGCGAATTCGCCGAGCGCATCCTGAAAGAGCCGGTGGAAGTGGAAGCCGATCCGTCGCGCCGCGAACGCAAAAAGATCCTGCAATGGTACTATCGCGCCGATGACGTGCAGCACAAAACCGCGCTGCTGATCCACCTGCTGAAGCAGCCGGACGTGCAGAAATCAGTGATCTTCGTGCGCAAGCGCGAGCGCGTGCACGAACTGGCCACCTGGCTGCGCGAAGCGGGCATCAACACCTGCTATCTCGAAGGCGAAATGGTGCAGGCCAAACGCAACGAAGCGGTCAAACGCATGATGGATGGCCGGGTTAACGTGCTGGTGGCCACCGACGTTGCCGCGCGCGGCTTGGATATCCTCGATATCACCCATGTGTTCAACTTCGACATGCCGCGCACTGCGGATACCTACCTGCACCGCATCGGCCGTACCGGCCGCGCCGGGCGCAAAGGCACCGCCATTTCGCTGGTGGAAGCGCACGATCATCTGCTGCTGGGCAAAGTGGGCCGTTACCTGAACGAGCCGCTGAAAGCGCGCGTGATCGATGAACTGCGGCCGAAAACCAAGGTGCCGAACGAGAAGAGCAACGGTAAACCGTCGAAGAAAGTGCTGGCCAAGCGCGCGGAAGACAAGGCGAAGAACAAAGAAAAGGCCAAGGTGAAAGTGCGCCATCGCGACGCCAAAAACGTCGGCAAACGCCGTCAGGCGAAGGCCAAACCGGCCGGCGACGCGCAATAACCGCCGCTGCCTAAGAAAAAACCGCCTGTACAGGCGGTTTTTTTATGGGCGTTTACTGCTGCGCGTAATGCGTGGCCAGGCGGCGCCCCTGCAGCCATTTATCCAGCTCGCGGAACTGCGCCTTCAGCTCGTCATTCTGCAAATGCGCCGGCGTTTGCGAGAAGTAAAACTGGAACGCATAACCCTGCTGATTGCGCGCCCGGGCATCGGCACCGGCCTGCAACAGCAACAGCGCCAGGTGCGGCGCGTTGATCTTCGCCGCCAGATGCAGCGGGGTATCCCCCAGCCGATCGCTCAACGTGGTGTCCGCCCCGGCCGCCAGCAGCAGCCGCAACTGCTCCTCACGCCCGGCCAGCACCGCCGCCGCGAGCGGCGTGGCGCCGGTAACGGCATTGCGCACGTTCACCGGCGCCCCTTCGGTCAGCAACAACCGCAGATACTGTGCGTCTTGCAACATCGCCGCGGTGTGCAGCGCGCTGTTGCCGTCCAGCCCCGCCGTCGCCGGGTCGGCACCGAGCTCCAGCAACGTCTGCACGCTGGTCGGCTGTTGCGAAAGCACCGCCCACTGCAACAGCGTGACCTGCCGCTCGCCCCGTTCGCGCAAGCGCTCCTGTGTGGCCTGCGCACCGATGCCCTGCGTATCGCCGCGCGCCACCGCCTGAGCCAGCGCCTGGTTGCTGCGGCCGTCAAACGGTGAAATCTCCTGCCCCATCTGTTGCTCCTTAGCCATCATCAGTAAACCGGTCACCGCGACCAGCGCCAGTAAGGCTATCGCCAGCGCCCGCCGCAAGCGACGCCCTTCAGGCATTGGCCTTCGCCTCCCACGGCTTTTGTTCCGCCATCGAGCTTATCACCTTGTCGATGCCGTGCGCCGTCAGGCTGCGATCCAGATGCTTGCTCGGCCGCCAGTCATCGATGCCGGTCAGGGTATCGTTGTTGGCCAGGGTGATGTTGTGGCCGATGGCGTCCGGGATCAGCGAGGTCGATTCCTGGGTGCTGGTCAGCATGTCATATTGTTCGCTGTAGCGGCGAATACCGCCGGCTTCGGCATCTTTCTTCGCCGCCGCCGGATCGATGCCCAGGCGATTCAGGGTGTAATCCGAGACCCCGGCCGCGTTGAAGGTGACCGCGACGGTGCCGGTCGCCAGCGCCGCCGTGGCCGCCAGACCGCCGCCGAGCGAATGACCGGCGATCACCAGCGCATCGCCGAAGGCCGCCTTGGCGCTTTTGGCGGCGGCAACCGCCTGATTGTACTGCACATCGTCATAACCCGTCGCCTGCCGCACGTTGCTCAGCCAGTCGCGCCAGTCGTTGGTGCCAGCGAACGCCAACACATACTGCTTGTCGTTGCTGTAAATCCCGGCCTGGAAACCGCTGCCCGCGTCGTGCAGGCTGGCGGGATCGATGCCGAACCCGAGCAACGCGCTGTCGCTCAGACGGTTGAACCCGGCGGCGCCCTGGCCGTTCAGCGAGTAAACGTCCTTGGCCAACAGCGCCAACGCATAATCGCCTTCCTGAGATTGTTGTCCCCGGGTCACGCCCGGCGCAACCGCCGTCGGCGCCGCCGCGGAGATATCGCCGACCAGCGTATTCAACAGGTTCTGCGCGTTCAGCGTATTCTGAGAAGGGGTGGCCACCGGCGCCGGATTTGCCGGCGCTGCCGCAGGCTGCGCCGCCGTCGCCGTTTCGGCAGCGGCGCGAGGTGTAGGGATCGCGGCCACCGGGGATACTGCAGAGGTAAAACTTAAAGGCATACTCATGCCGACTCCTTGTCGATAGACTTTTTTATTTAGCACCTGAATAGGTGCTGATTTAGCTATCGGCAGGTCGGATGAGTTCTGTATCAGGAATGCTTATCTTTGTGCAGAATGTGATCCGCCTTCAGTTTTCGGCCATCAAGCGCAAAAAAGGGAGCCGAAGCTCCCTGATTGACTGCGCCGCCGATTACAGGCTTTCGGTAAAGGTGCGGGCGATAACGTCGCGCTGCTGTTCCGGCGTCAGGGAATTGAAACGCACCGCATAGCCGGACACGCGGATGGTCAGCTGCGGGTATTTTTCCGGATGCTTGACCGCGTCTTCCAGGGTTTCGCGACGCAGCACGTTGACGTTCAGGTGCTGGCCGCCTTCCACGCGCACGGTCGGCTGCATTTCCAGCGGCACTTCACGGTATTCGATCTGGCCCAGATCGCTGACCGCGACAACCTGATCTTCCGCGTAGTTGGCCTTGGCGCACACGCAGCGAGCTTCCGCTTTTTCATCGTCCAGCAGCCAGAAAGAATTCACCAGCGCCTGGTCGTTCGCTTTGGTAATTTGAATACCGGTAATCATTATGTTGCCTCCGTACAAGGGCGTAAAAATTCACATCGTGAGAAAACCCAATTCTGGTTTCGGCCATTTGGTAAAACCATTGTTGTCTTGTTGTTCTGTATACCAGCCTGACCGGGCCAGTTCTTTGATTAAAGTCAATTTTTACCGGGTAGGCACAAGGCGTGAAGGGGCAAATTTATGTTTTATATCAATTTTCCCACTGCGGCAAAAACCAATTATTTTTGTAAATTTTCAAAAATAATTGCATTACGCGTGACAGTGAGAAATGAAAAGCGGGTTTCGCTGCGCGGGCCGACACGGTAAGCTATAGCCCATGAATTGCTAAAGAAAACAAAGGAGAGCGTTTATGGCCACCTCCCTCACCTGGCATGACGTGATCGGCAAAGAGAAAGAGCAGCCCTATTTTGTTGAAACGCTCGCCTTTGTTGCCGCTGAGCGCCAGGCCGGTAAGACCATTTATCCACCGCAGAAAGACGTGTTCAACGCGTTCCGCTTTACCGAGCTGGCGGACGTCAAAGTCGTCATCCTCGGCCAGGATCCCTACCACGGCCCCAATCAGGCGCACGGCCTCTCTTTCTCGGTGCGCCCCGGCGTGCCGGCGCCGCCGTCGCTGGTGAACATGTATAAAGAGCTGGCGACCGACATTCCCGGTTTCGAACGCCCGGATCACGGCTACCTGCAAAGCTGGGCCGAACAGGGGGTGCTGCTGCTCAATACCGTGCTGACGGTGGAAGGCGGCCGCGCGCACTCGCACGCCAACCTGGGCTGGGAAACCTTTACCGATAAAGTGATCGCCGCCCTGAACGAGAACCGCGAAGGCGTGGTGTTCCTGCTGTGGGGCTCGCACGCGCAGAAGAAAGGCAACTTTATCGACCGCAACCGCCACCATGTGCTGAAGGCGCCGCACCCGTCGCCGCTCTCCGCGCACCGCGGTTTCCTCGGCTGCCGCCACTTCTCGCAGGCCAATCAGCTGCTGGAGCAGCAAGGGCTCACGCCGATCGACTGGATGCCGCGCCTGCCGCAGGCGTAGTCCAGAGACAAAAAAGGCACCCTCGGGTGCCTTTCTTTATGCCGTTGCCGGGGCGATTACGCCTTGGCTTTGGAGACCGCGACCATCGCCGGACGCAGCAGGCGGCCGTTCAGCGTATAGCCTTTCTGCATCACCATCATCACGTGGTTCGGCTGGTGATCGGCGGATTCCATCATGCTCATCGCCTGATGCACTTCCGGGTTGAACGGCACGTTGACGTCGCCGACGATTTCGATGCCGTACTTGCGCACCACGTCCAGCAGCGATTTCAGCGTCAGCTCGATGCCTTCGATCATCGCGGCCAGTTCCGGATTGTTTTTATCCGCCAGATCCAGCGCGCGCTCCAGGTTGTCGATCACCGGCAGCAGATCGCCGGAGAATTTCTCCAGGGCGAACTTGTGCGCTTTCTCGACGTCCAGTTCGGCGCGGCGACGGATGTTCTCCGCTTCCGCTTTGGCGCGCAGCAGGCTGTCGCGCTCGTGCTGCTGAGCTTCCGCCAGTTGGGCTTCCAGTTCGGCGATACGCGCATCGCGCAGATCGACGCCTTCCGCCGCTTCCGGCAGCGTATCCTCGTGATGAGCGTGTTGTTCCATTTCTTCCGAGACTTGCTCGTTTGGCGTCTTCTGTTCTTTACTACTCATGAATATCTCCGCGTTTTAGCATTAATCTCGCAACTTGGCTTATTATGGGGATCAAAACCGGGGTTTCAAGTCAACCGGTCACAATGTGGGGCATAAACGGGTCCCGGTGAGGAAAATCACAACAAATGAATAAAAAATTCGCCTGTATTGGCATTGTTGGCCACCCACGTCACCCTTCAGCGCTGGCAACCCACGAGATGCTGTTCCACTGGCTGGTGGCCCGCGGCTATTCGGTGATGGTCGAACGCCAAATCGCCCATGATTTGGGGCTGAAAGACGCCGTCACCGGCAGCCTGGCGGATATCGGCCAGCGCGCCGATCTGGCGGTGGTGGTCGGCGGCGACGGCAACATGCTCGGCGCCGCGCGCGTGCTGGCGCGCTACGACATCAAGGTGATCGGGGTCAACCGCGGCAACCTCGGTTTCCTCACCGATCTCGATCCCGACAACGCCCTGCAGCAGCTGGCGGACGTGCTGGAAGGCGAGTACATCGACGAACAGCGTTTCCTGCTGGAAACCATCGTGCATAAAGAGCACCAGCAGTGCCGCATCAGCACCGCCATCAACGAAGTGGTGCTGCACCCCGGCAAAGTGGCGCACATGATCGAATTCGAGGTGTATATCGACGATCGCTTCGCCTTCTCGCAGCGCTCGGACGGCCTGATCATCGCCACGCCGACCGGCTCCACCGCCTACTCGCTCTCCGCCGGTGGGCCGATCCTCACCCCGTCGCTGGAGGCGATCGCGCTGGTGCCGATGTTCCCGCACACCCTTTCCGCCCGGCCGCTGGTGATCAACGGCGACAGCACCATCCGCCTGAAATTCTCGCAGATCGGCAGCGATCTGGAGATCAGCTGCGACAGCCAGATCGCACTGCCGATCCAGGAAGGCGAAGAAGTGCTGATCCGCCGCAGCAACTTCCATCTGAACCTGATTCACCCGAAGGACTACAGCTATTTCAACACGTTAAGCACCAAGTTGGGCTGGTCGAAAAAATTGTTCTAAAATCTGCATCGGCCACTTTACTGTATATAAAACCAGTTTATACTGTATGAAACTACAGTTATGTGTTTATACACAGGAAGGTTCCCATGCTGGCGCAATTAACCATCAGCAACTTTGCTATCGTTCATGAGTTGGAAATCGATTTTCAACCGGGCATGACGGCGATCACCGGTGAAACCGGCGCCGGCAAATCCATCGCCATCGATGCGCTGGGGCTGTGCCTCGGCAACCGCGCCGACGGCAACGTGGTGCGCCTGGGAGCCGCCCGTGCCGACATTTGCGCCCGCTTCTCGCTGGCGGACACCCCGTCCGCGCGCGCGTGGCTGGAGCAAAACCAGCTGGACGACAGCAACGAATGCCTGCTGCGCCGGGTGATCAACGCCGACGGCCGTTCGCGCGGCTTTATCAACGGCACCGCCGTGCCGCTGTCGCAGCTGCGTGAGCTGGGGCAACGCCTGATCCAAATCCACGGTCAACACGCCCATCAGCTGCTGCTCAAGCCGGAGCACCAAAAAGCGCTGCTCGACGCCTACGCCGACGAACCCGCCCTGCTGGCGGCGATGAGCCAGGCCTACCAACGTTGGCATCAGAGCTGCCGCGAGCTGGCGCACCATCAGCAGCAGTCCATCGAGCGCGAAGCGCGCAAGCAGCTGCTGCAATACCAATTGAAAGAGCTGAACGAATTCGCGCCGCAGGCCGGCGAGTTCGAACAGACCGACGCCGAGTACAAGCGCCTGGCCAACAGCGGCCAGCTGCTGACCCTCAGCCAGCAAACGCTGCAGCTGCTGGCCGACAGCGACGAGAACAACATGCTCAGCCAGCTTTACAGCGCCAAACACCTGCTGCTTGAGCTGGCCGGGCTGGACGATAAGCTCAGCGGTCTGCTGGACATGCTGGAAGAGGCCTCTATCCAGATCAGCGAAGCCAGCGACGAACTGCGCCATTACGCCGATCGCATGGATCTCGATCCCAATCGCCTGCACGAGCTGGAACAGCGCCTGTCGCGTCAAATCAGCCTGGCGCGCAAACACCAGGTCGCGCCGGAAGAGCTGCCGCAGCTGCATCAGCAGTTGCTGGATGAACAGCAGCTGCTGTCTCAGCAGGAAAGCGACCATGAGCACCTGAACGAGGCGGTTACCCTGCATCACCAGCAGGCGCTGGCGCTGGCGGAAGAGCTGCACCAGAAACGCCTGCACTACGCCGCCGAGCTGACCACGCTCATCACCGACAGCATGCAGGCGCTCTCCATGCCGCACGGCAAATTCAACATCGACGTGCGCTTCGAACCGCAGCACCTGAGCGCCGAAGGGGCCAGCCGCACCGAGTTCTGCGTCTCCACCAACCCGGGGCAGCCGCTGCAGCCGCTGGCGAAGGTCGCCTCCGGCGGTGAGCTGTCGCGCATCGCGCTGGCCATTCAGGTGATCACCGCCCGCAAGATGGAAACTCCGGCGCTGATCTTCGATGAGGTGGACGTGGGCATCAGCGGCCCGACCGCCGCCATCGTCGGCCGTCTGCTGCGCCAGCTCGGCGAATCCACCCAGGTGATGTGCGTCACCCACCTGCCGCAGGTGGCCGGATGCGGGCATCAGCACCTGTTCGTCAGCAAGCAGACCGACGGCACGGTCACCGAAACCCAGATGGCGCCGCTGGATAAACGCGCCCGGCTGCAGGAGCTGGCGCGCCTGCTCGGCGGCAGCGAAGTCACCCGCAATACGTTGGCGAACGCCAAAGAACTGCTGGCGGCATAAAAAAGCTCAACTTTTTCACTTTCCTGCGGTCTGACAGTGACGCTGTTGGCCCGAGAAATATCTAAAGTGCGGCGCGGCGGTGATCCAAAGCCATCTCAACAGCCTAAAAAAGGCCAAGCGCTTGAGGTGCTAAAGGAAAGCCAATGCGTCGCAACGTGAAAGATGAAGGGTATAAAGGTTTCCAACTGCCGCAAGGTCTATTATCATCGGCATCCTATGCCCTAAAGGAATGTGATTACTATGCGCTGTAAAACGCTGACTGCCGCCGCTGTAGTTCTTGTGATGCTGACTGCAGGCTGTTCTACTTTTGAAAAGGTGGTTTATCGTCCTGACATCAACCAGGGGAACTACCTGACGTCGACCGACGTGGCGAAAATTCAGAAAGGGATGACCCAACAACAGGTCGCTTACACATTGGGCACCCCAATGCTGCAAGACCCGTTCGGAACTCAGACGTGGTTCTATGTGTTCCGCCAGCAGCCTGGCCATGAAGATATCACCCAGCAGACGCTGACGCTGACCTTCGACAGCGCAGGCGTGTTGACCGACATCCAGAACAAACCGGCGCTGACCAAGTAATCGGCGCTTCCCGTTCTTCCGGCCCATGAGGGGGCATGGTGTTCCTCATGACAGTCGCAGGCTGCAACGCGGAAGAAAAAATCAGTTTCAGATAAAAAATAAGGCGCTTATAGCGCCTTATTTTTTTGCCTTTTCTGCCCGTTGCCGGCGCAGCTCTTTCGGATCGGCGATCAGCGGCCGGTAAATCTCCACCCGGTCGCCATCGTTCAGCGTATCGCCCAGCTTGGCCGGGCGGCTGTAAATGCCGATTTTGTTGCTTTTAAGATCGATATCCTGGCGCAGCTCCAGCAGGCCTGAAGCCTGAATCGCCTGCTCGACGCTGCTGCCCTCGGCCAGCTTCACCTTGCGCAGGTACTGCCGCTCCGGCAAGGCGTACACCACCTCGACCTGGATGTCAGACACTGTAGACCTCTTTCGCCCGCTGGGTGAATGCCTGCACCATGCTGCCCGCCAGCTCTTTGAACACCTTGCCGAACGCCAGCTCAATCAGTTTGTTGGTGAACTCGAAGTCCAGGTGCAGCTCCACCTTGCAGGCCTCTTCGCTCAGCGGCGTGAACTGCCAGCCGCCCATCAGCTTGCGGAACGGACCATCGACCAGTTGCATATTGATGCTCTGGTTATCCAGCAGCGTATTGCGGGTGGTGAAGGTCTTGCTGATACCGGCCTTGGCGACGTCCACCGCGGCGGTCATCTCGTTGGAGGTAGCGTTAAGCACCCGGCTGCCGGTGCAGCCTGGCAGAAAATCGGGATAAGAATGAACATCGTTAACCAACTGATACATCTGCTCGGCGCTGAACGGCACTAATGCAGACCGACTGATCTGGGGCATATCATTTCCTGTAAGACATAAAACGTACAGATAATACCATTTATCTGGCGGCAAACAAAAAATCTGCTAAGGGATGAGGGCACCAAAAATGCGAAAAATTGCGCAGGTGCTGAACGGGAAAGGATTTCTTTCGCTGAAGCATCCAGTATAATGAACGCACTATGACAAAGAAAAAAGCACACAAACCCGGTTCCGCCACCATTGCCCAAAACAAGCGCGCGCGTTTCGAATACTTCATTGAAGAAGAGTTCGAGGCGGGCCTGTCGCTGCAAGGGTGGGAAGTTAAATCGCTGCGTGCAGGCAAAGCCAACCTCAGCGACAGCTACGTGACGTTCCGTGACGGTGAAGCCTACCTGTTTGGCGCCACCATCACCCCGCTCAACGTGGCTTCGTCGCATGTGGTGTGCGATCCGACGCGTACCCGTAAACTGCTGCTGAACCGACGCGAGCTGGACACCCTGCTCGGCCGCGTCAACCGCGACGGTTACACCGTGGTGGCCTTGTCCCTGTATTGGAAAAATGCCTGGAGCAAGATCAAGATCGGCGTAGCCAAAGGCAAGAAAGAGCACGACAAACGCGATGACATCAAAGATCGCGAATGGCAGACGGCTAAAGCCCGTATCATGAAGCACGCCAATCGTTAAGCCGCTGGCTTATCGAGGTAAACTTCTGGTATACTGCACAAAGTTACTTGGGGCTGATTCTGGATTCGACGGGATTTGCGAAGCCCTAGGAGCATGCCGAGGGGCGGTTGGCCTCGTAAAAAGCCGCAAAAAAATAGTCGCAAACGACGAAAACTACGCTTTAGCAGCTTAATACCCTGCTTAGAGCCCTCTCTCCCTAGCCTCCGCTCTTAGGACGGGGATCAAGAGAGGTCAAACCCAAAAGAGATCGCGTGGATGTCCTGCCTGGGGCTGAAGCGTTAAACTCAATCAGGCTAGTCTGTCAGTAGCGTGTCCATCCGCAGCTGGCCGGCGAATGTAAAGATTGGACTAAGCATGTAGTGCCGACGGTGTAGTAATTTCGGACGGGGGTTCAAATCCCCCCAGCTCCACCAAATGATGATCCGGGTATTACCAGATAAGTCCGGAGAAGTACGGAAAGCCCGCATACCACCTAGGTTTGCGGGCTTTTTTGTGTCTGTAGTAGTCCGAGAATATCCAGCTAAATCCGGGATTTATTGGTATACGTTTAGGTATACGTTAAAATGTATGCCATGAACGTATACCAATTATGGACGAATCCTTACATGGCGCGGACTACACGCCCCCTCACACATACCGAAGTACAAAAAGCCAAAGCCCTAGAGAAAGACCTCACCCTACACGACGGTGACGGCCTTTTCCTGTTAGTCAAAACCACCGGCAAAAAATTGTGGCGTTTCCGCTACCTCCGCTCCGGCACCAGTTCACGGACTATGGTTAGCCTCGGTGCCTACCCTGCCCTGTCACTTGCCGACGCCCGACAAATACGCGCCGAAAAGCTCGCGATACTGGCAAGAGGCATTGACCCACAGGCCAAAGAAGCAGAAGAAGCAGAACAAAAGCAGGTAGCCCAAGAAAGCATTTTCCTGAACGTGGCAAAGCAATGGTTCGCATTGAAACAGGCCAGCGTCAGCGCTAAACATGCTGAAGACATCTGGCGTTCTTTTGAAAAGGACATACTGCCATCTATCGAGAATGTCCCGGTTCAGGACATTAAAGCACGTTTGCTGATTCAAGTGCTGGAACCTATCAAAGCCCGTGGTGCATTAGAGACAGTTCGACGTTTGGTGCAACGCATCAACGAAATCATGATTTACGCCGTCAACACCGGTTTGATTGATGCTAATCCGGCTTCTGGCATCGGCAATGCGTTCGAGCGCCCTAAGAAGCAGCATATGCCGACCATACGGCCCGAAGAACTGCCTAAGCTGATGCGCACAATTTATCAATCCCAACCCGCTGCTTGCTTGAATGGCAGTTGCTGACGCTGATTCGTCCTGCTGAAGCCTCCGCAACCGCATGGGCCGAGATCGATATTGAAAACCGTGAATGGCGTATTCCGGCGGAACGCATGAAGGCTAAGCGTGATCATGTCGTTCCACTCTCAGACCAAGCTTTAGAGATACTCGAAATCATGCATCCTATTAGCGGCCAGCGTGAGTACGTATTCCCAAGCCGCAACGACCCGCGTAAGGCCATGAACAGCCAGACAGCGAATGCTACGTTAAAACGTATAGGTTATGGCGGAAAATTAGTCGCACATGGTTTACGCTCCATAGCGAGTACAGCTATGAATGAAGCAGAGTTTAATGCTGATTTGATTGAGGCTGCTTTAGCGCACTGTGATAAGAATGAAGTTCGAAGAGCCTATAACCGTTCCACATACCTTGAGCAGCGACGGTCGTTAATGGATTGGTGGGGAGCGGAAGTATATGCAAAAAAATAGGCATATATGCATTAGATCTCAGTTGATACTTTACGGCTTAAGGCTATACCTAATTTGACAGACAGCTCTTGCCAGACGCGGACATAGACAAGGTCAATGGTGCCTTAAAATGTAGTTGCTGGCTCTCTCTATCTTCTTCAAAGTCAACTTCATAGAAACAACACGTTTTATTCTTTTTGGTATAAGTTAAAATAGAATTATTCTCAATTTTTAATGGGTGATCATATGCTCGATCTTAGTCCTGCTATGCAGGGATTTCTCGGTGGTGCTGCCGCTGTAGGATTTCCACTTTTGTTTAATTTGACAAAGGAGATAATTTTTGACTTGAGAAAAATTAAAGCAGAACGCACTTACATCAGCGTTCAACTTGTATTTCTTCTGGATAAATTTGTCAGTGAATGTGCAGAGGTTTCATGGGATAGAGGATTCGATGAAAGCTATCAGGAACCAGACTCCCCTGAATATTTAAAGACACAAGTCGAGCCTCCTATTTTCGATATGAGTACAGTGAAAGGTGAGTATAAGTATATTGAACCTACTCTCATTTACAATCTGCAATCCATCGACATTGAATTATTAAAAATAAAACAAGAATTACGAGAAGTGACCGAGAACCCAAATTTTGGCCCGGAGTTTATGGACCAATATATTCTGCTAAGACGTGAGCTTTATGCAGATCTTGGATTAGACGTCGCTCTATTATCTGAGAATGTCCGCAATAAGTTGAAAATAGACGCTGATCACGGATGGACACCGAAAGAGAGCTTACTGAGAAGTAAATCACACATTGCTCGAATCAAATCAAAGGGGGCTTTCTACAAAATGTTGAGGAAGTCTGAACGTATGATGAGATCGAAACAACAGCCATTTTGATTTTTACCCGAATTAAAAATGTATCGTTTGTGAATGCAGGGTCACTTACGAAGCACGTTTTTCACTCATAATAGTCTTACACGTACCGCCTGTTCAGCGGAGTTAGGCCAAAACAGAACCTCATAGGTTAGTTATTCACTTTGGCAGAATTGAGCTAAATTCTGCCAAAGCATATGAATCACTCATAGTGATAAAGAAACAATAAGAGAATCATTTAGTAATTCCAATTTCTTTAAGGACCTCCTTTAATTTAGCTTGACTCATATCTGTTTTGAACAATTCATGGTCCTGAATTTTTTTGGCTTGTTGTCCTTTTGAAATTTTAATTTTTCCTGACGGGGATAATTCAGCATCAAAAAAATAACATAATTTGGAGTCGGTATATTCCATGTTAGACTTCATAATTTGCCAGATTTCGTCCTTCTCAATATTATTCATTCGCGGACCAAATATAACGCCTCGAATAGCACTAGCATCATGATGGAAAATATGACCAACATTACGGTTCATACGTTCTTTAGCATTTCGTTCATTCTCAATCCCCACATTCGCCTCAGGAACAAACATTCGATATTCAGACTCATACCTCCAAAATTTATTTTTAGTTAAAAATAAGTCTGTAGCGTTTGCCGTCGGATCTAGTAGTGATACAACTTTAGTTTGATTGCTATACTTGATAGGTTTTACTTGGAATTTAAAACGACGTGGTGAAAATAAATTATCTTTCACCTCTATTCCATGATGTTGTGAGCTGTTGAAAGTAAACTGTTTAGTTTCATAAATCACTACACAACCACTGAAGCCCCCCGCGTAATGCGCCCACATCATGCGATCTAATGCATTACTGGAAAAAGATACGCTGAATACTGCTGGAATTATTTTTCTATATAGCCTCTCTTTAATTCCTAACTCACACAGCATTACCAGAAACTGTTTAGGGTTAGACTCATTACCATAGATATTTTTATTAATCTCATCAAGAGGCAATAGACCATTATATATAGCCTTACGTATATCATCAGCATAAGAATCAAACAACTTATCAAGTGAGTCAAGATCACCTCTGATTCTTTTCCAATGAAATATTCTGTTTAACTCTTTATGTATTTTTAAATTACTCAAATCTAATATGTGACTTAGATTTTCATAGGAATTATCACATGATGAACGTAATAGAACATCCCAAAGGTTCAATTCGTTATCAAAACGATAATATATATTCAAATCATTCGGGTCATTTAATTGTGCTCGAGCAGAAAAATAAAGCTCGTTATACCGAATGGCTTTATAAAACAACAAGTCTGGGCGGTAATATTTAAACAGATGCATGTTTTATCCATAAATTAATTATACTGCACAATTAACTACTGAGAATATGATGTTTTGTTATATGAAGAATATCCTATATCTTCGACAAGCATAATGTAAAGACCCGTTAGCCAACAGAATGTCTGCTTCTCTTTCAAAACAGCCAGTTAGCAGTATCTAGGCCGTTCAGTGCCAGAAGTGGATGTTGCTAACATCGTGCTATGTTATTCAATGAGTAACAGGCCCCCAATGTGCATGAACGTATCTGCCATCTCCCATTCACAAATCAGAAAAAGCTCACTTAGATGCCTGTCAGAGCACGATAACGCCATTACTCATCCTGGCTTAAATAGCCATGCTTAAACGCCTCAGAGGCACGCTGATGCATTAAATGAAAAGTCGCTCTGTAGTGGCACAGTAAATTTGTGCCACCTGATTAAAGGTAATATTCTCACCTCAACATGAAACAGGTGACTTAATGAACAAGGAAACTAAGCGTACTTTCACCCCTGAGTTCAGGCTGGAATGTGCACAACTGATTGTTGATAAGGGATACTCGTATCGGCAAGCCAGTGAGGCGATGAATGTCGGCTCTACCACGCTTGAGAGCTGGGTACGCCAGCTCAGGCGAGAGCGTCAGGGGATCACGCACTCTGCTACCCCCATTACTGCAGAGCAGCAACGTATCCGCGAGCTGGAAAAGCAGGTTCGCCGCCTGGAGGAACAGAATACGATATTAAAAAAGGCTACTGCGCTCTTGATGTCCGACTCACTGAACGGTTCACGATAGTTGCCAGACTGAGTGACAGCCACACGGTTGTTACCCTTTGCTCCGCTCTGGGAATACACCGTAGCAGTTACCGATATTGGCGAAAACGACGCGATACTGTCAATCCAGCGCGAGTCAGGTTGTGCAGCGAAATACGCCAAGCATGGAACCAGAGTCTGGGCTCTGCTGGCGCACGCACTCTGGCTGAAATGCTAACTCAGAACGGCGTCCCGATGAGTCGTTACCGCGCCGGGCGTCTCATGAAATACCTGAATCTGAGCAGTTGTCAGCCCGGAAAACATCAGTATAAAAATGCCCGTCAGGAACATACATGCTTGCCGAATTTACTCGAGCGTCAGTTCGCTGTGCCGGAACCAGACCGTGTATGGTGCGAAGATATTACGTACATCTGGGCAGGAAATCGCTGGTGCTATCTGGCAGTTATCATGGATCTTTTTGCCCGCAGAATTATCGGCTGGAGTCTGTCAGCGAATGCCGATACCGCACTGATAAGCAGTGCCATGCGGATGGCCTATGAGATGCGTGGCCACCCTCGGGAGGTCATGTTCCATAGTGATCAAGGAAGCCAATATACCGGCCTTAAATATCAACAAGTTCTCTGGCGTTACAGGATAAAGCAAAGCGTCAGTCGGCGAGGGAACTGCTGGGATAACAGCCCAATGGAACGCTTCTTCCGTAGTCTGAAAACAGAATGGGTGCCGACGGATGGTTACGCAGGTAGGGACGAGGCCCGGCAGCAAATTAATGATTACATATTGAACTACTACAATAGCGTCAGACTACACCACTATAACAGAGGGCTGACGCCGGAAGAGTCCGAGAACAGGTATCATTTTTACTGTAAAACCGTGGCCAGTATTACTTGACCACTACAAAAGGCCGTAAAGCAACAGCTCGCAGTAAGGCACTGGAAGTTATCGAACTGCTTGAAAAGGGGCTGAGTAAGCCGGAAATATCCCACCAATTGGGGATTGGCATTACTAGCATTTATCGCATCGTCCGGGCTAACAGGCCCGACTTACTGGAGAACAAGCATTGCAACGACTAAAGGGATGCTTACTGATGGCCTTGCTCTATAACGTGAACGCCTTCGCAACACCACCTATCAATGTCTGACTCCGGTGTGCGAATGGCATTCATGCAACGATTAAAGATAACGTACTGACCGCTGAGGGAGTGATAACGCTGCTATTTGAGCACACGGAAAATGAAACCGACCAACAGATAACATTAGTCTTCGCCGACGCTCACACTGAAGCAAAGATACAAATCCGGTATAGAGGACCTGCATTCTATCTAAGGGATGGTAATGGAAGCTGGATTCCATGCAAAGCAACAAAAATCCTCTGACAACAAATTCCCCAACAGGACAATGCCATGAAATTTCAAATATGGGCTTTAGCGTTACCATTGTTGCTCTCAGCAACCAGCCACACCAGCGCATCTGCTCTTGAATATAACGTGATTGATCTTGACTGCCCAAATCTTATGAAAGGCACGATGCATGTGAGCAAAACATGGGATAACGGTTATCTCGCAGTCAAAGATTACGGCACTTTCGCACTAAGAACATCCAAACAGATAGATAACGAAGGGGCCATCCTCACTTTCAGTAACGGGGAGGTAAGAGCCAAAATTCTTCCTCACGTAAAAAACGGAGTGGTCCGTTTCTACTTATGGGATAAAGGGGACTGGCAGGTTTGTAGTTGGAAATAGTCCCCTAGCTATAAATGAATTCAGCTTCGTTTCAGGAGTTGAATTCACGTCTAAACATCCATCATATTTCATGCGTATCAGCTACAATTTCGATTAAGAAAATGCAACAAGTAAGCAACCACCTTATCAGGCATTAATCAAAATTATCACAGGTTGTGCCATTCTGAAAAACCCAAGATGGGTTTCCCTTTTCGGACGGCGGCCTGCAACTTTCGCAGTAACTTTGGACGCCCTCAGGATTGTTAGGTGTTTCCCGGGCAATTGTCGTTCCAAAGTCATCTGGAGCTGGAAAGTAAACATGCTGCTGACCCTGAGTAACCGAGCACTTAGGACAACTTTTATACGCGATATTGTCTTTTACTTTTGGTAATCCTTTATTCAAAGGGAGCCCACAATGCTTACAAGCCATAATCATCAGAATCTCCTTAATCTGCAAAATCCCTCACAAGTGGAGGGTTACAGACCAAATATCAAGCAAGAACAAATCGCAGTCAAGCTACCAAATAGACTAACACCTAGCACTTGCATACGGCGGAATGTTTCTTCCTATTTTGGACGATGAATTCAACTTCGGGAGCGGGGTTAAATTCATTATATCTCACATCACATAAGTGACTGCACACCGCTATTGGCAATAGCACATCTCAGTGTGCCATACTGCTGTGACATTGATTCCCGCTACATTGTTCAAAGAATCAGACAGTTAGTATTTGGTGTTGCTCTCAGCCAGCTCCACCAAATACGTCGCCAGTGAACCAGATAGACCCGGCGATAATAGCGAAAAAGCCCACAACTTCGGTTGCGGGCTTTTTTGTGTCTGTTCGTCACCAACGTGTCAAAGCGAGTTCCAGTCCGGCAGCCTGTTCGCCTTTTTCCGCCCGTAGTGGAAAAGCGACATAAAAAAGCCAAACAACAGGCCGGCGGCGAGGCTTAATGTCAGGGCCTCTTCACCGGTATATCCCTGATTTTTCCATACCATGAACCACATCAGCACGCCCCACAGCGGGCCAAACCAAATGCCGAAGAACAGCATATTCAGCCAGAAAGGCGCAAACGGCGGCGGTGGCATATTCACGTCCATTCGCCACAGCAGACGCAAGATTGGCGGCGCATAGTTGCTCCGCCACATCTTCTTTTCCTCCATCAGCGCTATCGCCTTATCCCTTTGTTGTTCAAACGTCATCGTTCGCTTCCTTTCAGTGGAGATTACCCTTTGGTGAGATGATACGCGCTTAAGCCCCATTCCCAAATATCCGGCATGCCCGCAGGCATGCCGGACGCTCCTCACCGCCCCTCTTTTTCCCCCAGGAAGAAATACCACAGCGGAATGGAAAGCAGCAGGGTGAACACCAGCGTATACAGCAGCACCATCAGGCTCTGCATGATCACCATCTGTGCGCTCCAGTCACCGATCGGCAGCTGAAACTGTTCGACGGTGCCACCGAGGATCGCCCGGCCCATCACGCAGCCGACCGCCACCGCCACTGTCGCCACCGCCGCGCGGAACTTGCGCACCTCGGCGCGGCGGGCGGCCGCTTCAGGCGTTTCGTCCCGAAGGCCTTGCCGCTGGCCGCGCCAGCGCCACACGTCCACCAGCAGCAACGCCGCGAGGCTCACGCCCATTACCGGCAGGCAATAACCCAGCACCACTGCTACCAGCAGCGTGACGGCGCGGGCAGGCAGGGAAAGCGCCAGCCAGGCGGCAAACAGGGTCTGCACCGGATGCTGCACCCCCGCCGCCGGGCGGCGACTCCACCACATGCGGTAACCCAGCACGATCGCCAGGCACAGCCCGAGGCCGAACGCCGCCAGCAGTAGCTGATTCGGCAAGCCGAACAGAATGCCCATGTGGGCGTCGATGCCCCAGCGGGTCAGCTTGGCGATGAGCGGGAAGGTGTCGAACCGCACCTGGTCGACGACGGCGAAGCTTTGCGGCGCGATGGCAACCGCGTCCACCTGCGTTGGCCAGCTGCGATCCACTTCGGTTACTGTCCAGGCTTTGCCCTCGCCTTTCGGCTGGCGCAGCTCGACCTTGGCGGCGTCGATCCCGGCGGCGCGCGCAGCGTGCAGCGCCCGCTCCCAATCACCGTTCAGCGCATTGCTTTGCGCGGCAGGGCCCATCTTCATGCCCGGCATCATCCCGCGGTGCTCGGCGTGCGGATCGGTCGGCGTCTGAGGCGCATCGGCCTGCAGGCTGGTGTTGACCTGCGGCGTCAGCCAGCCCAGGTTGGCCCGCAGCGCGTCGATGTTGCCGCCGGCCCACTGCGACCAGGTCAGCCCGGTGGCCGAGAAGAACAGCAGCCCGGCCAGCAGCGCCACGCCCAGCGTGATATGCCAATGGCGGTTAGCGGCGAAGCCCCCTTTCACCCTTTTCAGCTTGCGCTTCGGCCGCGTCGCCAGCCACAGCGCCACGCCGCCCAGCGCGGCCACCCACAGCCAGGAGGCCGCCAGCTCGCTGTAGTTACGCCCCAGGTCGCCGAGCAGCAGGCTGCTGTGTAGCTTGTCCAGCCAGGTGCGCAGCGGCAGCACGCCAGAGGTGCCGTACACCGTCATGTCGCCCTTGATCGCCAGGGTGTAAGGATCGACAAACAGCGCGCGCGACTCGGAGGCGCCCAGATCGGCACTCGCGAACTGCACGCGGGTGGTGTCCATTGCGCCGGGAGCCGGACGCACGGCGTAAATGCGCGCCTCGTCACCCGCCGCACGGCGGGCGGCGGCGATCTGGTCAGCCAGCGATCTCGCCTGCCCGTGCGGTTCGGTGAAAAGCGCATCGCGATACAGCGCCTCTTCAAGCTGCGGCGTCAGCACATACAGCGTGCCGGTCAGTGCAGCGACCAGAATAAAAGGAGCGACCAGCAGGCCGATATAGAAATGCAGCCGTCTGATCAGGTTCAGCATCGCGCCACGCGGCGATGCGGCAGGTGGAGTTTTGGTTATTGAAGACATGGCCTTTCTCGTTTTTCAAACTGTGCGCGCAGGCAAACCGCCCGCAGCGATACGAACGGCGTTACCCATGATCAAGCAATAAGGAAAAACGGCTGGCCGGGCGGCCCGCGCGGGCTCGGCCGCAGAGTAAGGCGCCGAAGGGGCGGAGAAACGATGCGCGGCGCGCAAGGCAGGCGCGCGATGCGCGTCATCAGCCACAGCAGCGGGACGAATGCCCACAGCAGTAGCGGCACGTGGATCAGCAGCTCGCAATAGCCGCAGAAAATCATCTCCGCAGGATCCATGCCGTGGTGGCCGGCATGTTCGGCGGCGGGCATCGCCATCGCGTGCATGTCGTGCGGCATGGCGGCTGCCGTCTGCGTCATGCCGCCCATCATCGGGTGGTGCGTCAGCGATTTCGACACCATCGGCGCCACAAACAGCAACAGCACCGCCATAATGGCGATGCAGGCGGTAAAGCGTTGCGGTAGCTGACGTGGCACTCTCATCGCGGCGGCGAATTAACCCGGTCGGTGGCGAACAAGCGGCCAGTGTAACCCGCGATGCGCGATGAGGTGAAAGAAAAGTCAGGTTTGTCTTACCCGCCCCCGGCGAGGGCGATCACAGCGCCCGCGAATAGACCCGCGAGGCTTCGCCCCAGGGATGATAGCCGAGCCCGTTATAAACGAAGCCGCTGCGTTCGTAGTACCCTTCCAGCTCGGTGCACAGGTGCAGCTGCGGGAAGCCCAGCCGGCGGGTTTCCGCCGCTACATGCTCAATCAGTTTGGCGCCGTAGCCCCTGCCGCGCTGCGTCTCTTCTACGTAGAGCGCGCACAGCCAGGGATACAATTCCCCACGGCTGATAAAGTCGTTGGTAATGAGCCCCGCGCAGCCGAGGATCTGGTCATTTTCCATCAGCAGGTACCACTGCGGCAGCGGGTTGGCGGCGCCGAGGCTGCGGTTGATGGCGTCTTCATACATCATCAGCGTCTCTGCCGTGGCCCAGTGCCGCTGAAAATACGCAATGGCGCGCGGCGCCAGCTCGGGCGCTTGCCGCACCGAAATCATGTCCATCGTCATTCCCGTTATTCATGTTGTCAGCGTAGAATTATGCAGCAATATGCACGGTATGGCAGCGGCATTCCGCCGCCGTCATTCACCCCAAGGAGTCATCATGACGCAAAATATCTATGACAATCAGGCCTTCTTCGACGGCTATGCGCAGCTCAGCCGCTCGCAGCACGGCCTGGACGGCGCGCCGGAATGGCCCGCCATCCGCCGCATCCTGCCGGATTTGCAGGGAAAAAGCGTGGTCGATCTCGGCTGCGGCTACGGCTGGTTCTGCCGCAGCGCGCGCGAACAGGGCGCAGCCAGCGTGCTGGGGCTGGACGTTTCGGAAAAGATGCTGGCCAAAGCGCGGGAGATGACCGCCGACGCGGGTATCGAGTACCGTCGGCAGGATTTGGCGCAGCTGCAGCTGCCGCCGGAAAGTTACGATCTGGTCTACAGCTCGCTGACGCTGCACTACCTCGAGGATCTGGCCGCCTTGTTCGCCACGGTGTACGCCGCGCTGAAACCCGGCGGGCAGTTCATCTTCACCGCCGAGCACCCGATCTACACCGCCCCGGCGCAGCAGGGCTGGCTGACCGACGGCAACGGGCAGAAATCCTGGCCGGTCAACGGCTACCAACGGGAAGGCCGGCGCGTCTCCAACTGGCTGGCGGAAGGCGTCATCAAGCAGCACCGCACACTCGGCAGCTATATCAACCCGCTGGCGCAGCAAGGGTTTATCATCCAGCATTTGAACGAATGGGGCCCCAGCGCGCAGCAAATCGCCGCTACCCCGGCGCTGGACGAAGAGCAGGAACGCCCGATGATCTTCATTCTCGCCGCCCGCAAACCCGCCTGATTTATCCGCAGTAAACCGTTCACACCACCACAGTTGGGGAGGCCGCCTCCCCCCAACGGCTATTGTACCGGCAGCGCCGCCCCGTGCGCCGCGAAGTGCGTCAGCGCCTCGCCCTCCATGCGATAACGCACCCACTCGCCCTGCGGCTGCGCGCCGATGCTAAGGTAGAAATCGATAGCCGGCTGATTCCAGTCCAGCACGCTCCACTCCAGGCGGCCGCACTGCCGCTCGCACGCCAGTTGGGCGATGTGCCGCAGCAGCGTTTTACCGGCGCCCGCGCCGCGATGCTTTGGCGCCACGTACAGGTCTTCCAGATAGATGCCGTTTTTACCCAGCCAGGTGGAGTAACTCATAAAGAACACCGCATAACCCGCCGGCTCGCCGTTCACCGTACAAATCAGCGCTTCGGAACAGGCGCCCGGTCCAAACAGGCTGCGTTCGATGTCCTCCACGCTGGCCCGCACCTGCTCGCGCGCCTTTTCGTACACCGCCAGCTCGATAATCATATCCAGAATCAGTTTGGCGTCGCTTTTTTGCGCCGGGTAAATCTCAATGGTCATGGCAAATCCTGAGTGTGTTGATGACTGTGCTTGCCAGCATATCGCGCCTCCAATACTGTATGAACTGCATTTTCATCAACAGGTAATGAATATCATGCATCTGGATTTGAAGCGTCTCGATCTCAACCTGCTGCTGGTGTTCGAAGCGGTCTATCGGCTGCGGTCGGTGACGCGCGCCGCGGCGGAGCTGGCCCTCAGCGCGTCGGCGCTGAGCCACGCGCTGATCCGGCTGCGCAAGGCGCTGGCGGACGAGCTGTTCTACCGGGTCGGCAACGACATGCACCCGACGGTGTATGCCGACAGCCTGGCCCCGACCGTCAGCGAAAGTCTGGCGCTGCTGGCCAAAGGGCTGCATCCGCGCCCGCGCTTCGTTCCCGCCGAAAGCCGGGAGAGCTTCACCTTCGCCATTACCGATTACACCGCCTTCGCGGTGTTTCCCGCGCTGATGGCGCAGATGCAGCGCCTGGCGCCTGGGCTGTCGTTCCAGCTGCGCTATTCCGAGCGCAAGGTGGCGCTGAACGATCTACTGGCGGGGCGCATCGACTTCGCGCTGGGCTTTACCGAAACCGACGGCGAAAGCTACCCGGAGATCGACGAGGTGAACTGGCTGGAGGATGAGTATGTGGCGATTTGTTCACCCGCCCTCAGCGCAAAATACGGCGAACTGACGCTGGAAAACTACCTGCGGGCGCGCCATCTGGTGGTGACGCCGTGGAACGAACAGCGCGGCGTCATTGACTACCAGCTCGACAAACTGGGGCTGCAGCGCGATATCGCCATCCGCACGCCTTCGCTGCTGGGCGCGCCGTTCATCGTCGCCGACAGCGAACTGGTGATGAGCATGCCGCGTTACGCCGCGCAAAAATTGCGGCAGGCGGCGGCGCTGGATATCCACCCCCTGCCGTTTCCGGTGCCGCCGTATCAGATCAAAATCTACCTGCACCGCAAGAACGGCCGGCCGGAGGCCTGCCGCTGGTTGCGGCAACAGCTGCAGGCGCTGGCGGCGTTATAGCGCGGGTTCGCCGATCGGCAGATACCCCTGCCACAGCGGCTGGGCCGGTTTGCCGTGCGGGTTGGCCCGCAGATGCACGTGGTAGCCCTGCAGCGCGTGCAGCAGCAGGCAGTCGTCCACCTCGGCCAGGTCATCCTTATGCTGCTGCGCGCTGTCCGTTAGCAGCACCCGTTTGGCTTTGTCCTTCGCCTCATCGGCAGTGCGAGCCACAAACAGGCCGAACTGGTGCAATTCCGCCAGCTCATCGCTGCGGTAGCCGCCCACGTTGACGAAAAACAGCTTCTCTTCACCGGTAAACGGCGCAGGCTCCAGGCTCACGTCGTAACCGTCCGCCCAGTCGATGCGCGTATAGCCGTCGACATGCACCTTGCGCTTATCGCCGAACCACTTTTCGCGCAGCAGCGGATACGCCTCTTCCGGCCGATCCGCCGCCGCAAACTGCACGTCGTGCAACTCAATATTGGCGCCCGGCGCCGTACCGCCCACATAAAACATCAATAATCCCGGCATGTTAGTCTGCTCTCCCTGGTGATAATCGCTGTATAAATTAATACATAACGAAACATCTGCCAACGGCGGCGCCATTCTGTGTTATCAATAGATGAGGTTTAATCTGTTGTGGAGGAACGCATGGCATTCAATATCGGTGATTTTGTTCAACGCACCACCGGCGGCCCAAAGATGACCGTGGTGGCGATCGACGGTGAAACCCTGGTTTGCAGCTGGAATGAACTGGGCAAAGAGCAGCGCACAGAGGTGCAGGCCAGCGACGTGGCGCTGTACCACGAAGATGGCGATTTCGGCGTCTGCTGAATGACCGGGGCGCGCCGCGCCCCGTTATCGCCTCAGGCGCGAATGTCCTGATAGGCCGGCGTGGTATCAAACTCATGCTTGGCGAACGGGCACAGTGGAATGATTTTACGCTGCTCCGCGCGCATTTTCTCCACCACCAACGCCACCAGCTTTTTGCCGACGCCCTGCCCCTTCAATGACTCATCCACCCAGGTGTGATCAATAATGGTCAGCTTGTCGCCGCTCGGCACGAAAGAGATCTCGGCGATCAGCTTGCCTTGCTCATCATTGATATAAAAACGCTTCTCGTCTGCCAGTATTTTATGATCCATATTATTTCTCCCTATATTTCAGTGCGCCGCTGGGGCAGGTGTCGATAACGCGTTTCACTTCGGCCGGCTCGGCATTGTCCGGCATAATCCACGGGCGGCGATTCAAGGTAAAAATAGCCGCGTTGCCACGCACGCAGTTGGCGGAATGGCGGCATATCGCGCTGTTAAAATAAACGTCAATCTTGTCGCCGGAATAACGGCGGTAACCGGCGGCGGTCAATTCTTCATCCATCATGGCCTCACATTGCCCGTTTTATTGTTTTTGCTCCAGGCTCAAGTATAGGCAATGCCGCCGGCTTCACCACGCCTCTCGTCCGCCGAAAAAAGTGGCGCAACCGCCCGCCGCAGCTAGAAAAAACCGTAAATTGTTCTAATCTTTAATCAGCAAGACAACATAATTCCGACAGTGGCTAAGGAGTTCGAAATGGGTGATAGCTCAAAAGACGGCGTAATTCTGCTGTCCCGCATTCTACTGATGGTTCTGTTTATCATTTTCGGCTGGATGAAACTGGTCAACTTCGGTGCGACCGTCACGGCGATGGAAGGCTACGGCACGCCGATGCCTTATTTGGCGGCGATCGTTGCCGTGGTGGTGGAATTTATTTTCGGCATCGCGCTTATTCTCGGCCTGTTTACTCGGCCTATCGCGGTCATTTTCGCCCTGTATGTGTTGGGCACCGCGTTTATCGGCCATCCGTTCTGGAAAATGACCGGTATGGAAATGATGGGCAACGAAATTAATTTCTTTAAAAACATCAGCATCATTGGTGGTTTGCTGTTGCTAGCGGTAACCGGCGCCGGCCGTTATTCGCTGGACTATAAAATATTTAATAAATAATTCATCGATGGCCGGCGATATGCGCCGGCCATTTTATTTCGGCTATCCTTTCACCGGCTGCGCTTGGCGTGGCGCTCAAAGTTTTCCGCCCTGGCCTGCGCCGATTTACGCAGCGTGACATAGCAGGCGCCCTCGCCGCCGTCGCGCGGTAAGGCGCGGCAAAACGCCTGCACCTGTTCAAACTGCGCCAGCCATTTGGCGACGTAACTGCGCACGATATTCGGATGGCTTTCGTTCTGCCGCCCGCGGCCGTGCACGATAAGCAGCGAACGCAGGTTTTGCGCCTCCGCCTGCATAATGAAACGGAACAGCGCCTGCCGGCTGGCTTCAACCGGCTGACGCAGCAAATTCAGCGACGCCTGCGGCGGGTAACGCCCATTGCGCAGCTTGTCCAGCACGCCCTGCTGAATGCCTTCCCCTTTGAACTCCAGCGGCCGATCGCAGGGGATCACCTCGAGGAAATCGGTGCTGAGGAAGTTTTCCTGCCGCAGCCGCTGCGCTTCGCGCCGCGCGCTTTTGTCCACCGTCTCCTGCGGCTTGAGGTACAGCGTCTGCCGCCTGCTCGCCAGCGGCACCACGTCTGCCATCGCCTGTTCAAAAAAGTCTTTTTCCTGCTCGCTCATGTTCCACCTCTCTTGAACGGCAGCCTTTACGGCCGGGGATGGGGACGATTGTAAGACGCCTTGTCGCGGTTGCAAGCCGGGAATTGTCAGCGGCATTTGTCTCAATTGTCGTCAACGGGTGAGCTTGCGAGCAGTTTTCGCTATACTGCTAAGCCATCATTGAGTGCCGCAAAGGATCGAGCCCATGACAATGCGCGAGCTGGAAATCCAGTTTCAAAATGCGATGAATGAGTTGCAGAGCAGCTTCGAACGGCAACACCGCGAATGGCAGCGGAGCTACCAGGCGCTGCAGCAACTGCTGGAAGAAGCCAAACAGCGCGAAGCCGCGCTGCGGGCGCAGAATGAACAACTGGCGCGCAAACTGAGCACCGCCAGTTCGGTGCCGGAGCAGCATGCGCTGGTCAAGCAGATCAAAATGCTCGGCGCCCATCTGGACGCGCTGGCCAAAGACGCGGCCACCTTCAATCACCACCTGCGCCAACAGAGCGCGGTCGGTAATTTCAGCGGCGAACAGCATTGATAGCGGGCGCTGTCGCACAGCGCCTCCCGCCCCTCTTCTGGCGTATTGAGAGTGTAATAAAGCCTAAATGACCTGGATCATCCTCGCCGCCCTGATCGTCGTATTCATCATCGGTTACCGCATTTTGACGTCCGACACCCGTAAAGCCATCGATTCGCTGGCCCATCTGCTGAGGGTCAAACCGATGCTGATCGAATCGATGATCCAGGAAATGGGCGGCCGCCAAAGCCAGACCTTTATCCGCATGCTGAACAACGGCTATACCGAAGAGATGCACCAGGCCGCTTACCTGCTGTTCATCTACCTGACGTTCATCAAACAGGCGGACGACGAGCAGATTGGCCATTGGCGCGACGTGCTGCTGCGCGCCGGGCTGTCGCCGGAGCTGCACGCCGAGCACACCGAAGCGGCGCTGTTTTACTTCGCCGAGTTGGATATCGATGCGTTTGAACTGGCGCAGTTCCGCCGCGCCTACAACGAGCGTTTCAACCGCGAAGCGTTGGCCCACGGCTGATAGCGTCCCCCTGGCGGGGGACCGTTTACAGGAACATGCTGTAGAGGTAACGCGACAGCGCTTCGCGCGAGCTGAAGCCGTGTGCGATGCCGTAACGCTGATTCGGCGCGTCGCTGCTTAAATCCAGGGGAAATTCCAGATATTGCTCGCTGGTGCGCACCGGCGAGGTCGGCGTGGCGAAATGCACGCTTTTCTCTTTCAACGCCGGGTGGATCACCAACGCGGTTCTGCCCATCCGCGCTTCGCGATTCACATACACGTAGTGTGCACCCTTGCGGTAACCATAGGCCTGATCGGTGACATAATCACGCTCAAAGCCGGTATTCTCCAACACTTTAGCCACTTCATCCGGCCGTAAATACATCGATTCCTCCTCTCATTCTGGACCGCTGAGCGACCTTACCGTAATCATTCACCGAAACAATGATTTTCTGGGGAGGAATCCGGGTTTCGGACTATTCCTGAATCAGACCCGGCTGCGCTGCAGCAGGCGCAGAGTGAGCAACACCCCGAGCGCCACCAGCAGCGCCGCCGCCAGATAAATCGACGGCACGCCCGCCTGCCCGCTCAGCAGCCCGGCCAGCGGGCCGGTGATGCCCAACGCCAGGTCGAGGAACGCCGAATAGGTACCGAGCGCCGTGCCCTGATTCTGCGGCGGCACCTGTTTCACCGCCTCAACGCCCAGCGCCGGGAACACCAGCGAAAAACCGGCGCCGGCCAGCAATGCGCCGGTTTGCACCATCCAGGGCTCGCCGGCCTGCCAAATCAACAGCAGCCCGACGATCTCAACCAGAAACGACGCCAGCGTCACCTTCAACCCGCCGTGGCGGTTGATGACATTGCTGAAGATCAGGCGAATGCCGACGAAGGCGCAGCTGAACAGCGTCAGCGAAAACGCCGCGCCGCTCCAGCCTTTGTCGGCGTAGTAAAGGGTGATGAACGTGGCGATCACGCCGAAGCCGACGGTGCCCATCGCCAGCCCGAGACCATAGGCCCAAATGCGGCCGAACACCGCGCGAAAGGCGATGCGTTGCCCGGCGGCGATCGAGACGTCCGGCTTGCCGCTCGCCAACAGCAGCGCCACTGCGACCGCCAGCACGATCAGCGCCGCCACCCCGGCCAAGCCCCACTGCTGATTCAGATACACGCCGAGCGGCGCGCCGGCCGCCATCGCGCCGTAGGTGGCGACGCCGTTCCAGGAGATCACCCGCGCGGTGTGCATCGCCCCAACCCGGCCGATGCCCCACAGCGTGGAACCGGTGCTGGCGAAGCTTTCGCCGACGCCGAGAAACACCCGCCCCACGCACAGCAGCAGCAGGCTGAGCCATGGCCAACCGTCAACGCCGAACGCGAGCGCGTAAAACAGGCCGCTGGCGCCGCAGCAGGCCAGGCCGAACAGCACCACCTTCTTCGGCCCCAGCTGATCGGCGTAACGCCCGGCGTGCGGGCGGCTGAACAGCGTGGCGAAGTATTGCGCGCTGATGATAAGGCCCGCCAACACCGAGTTGTAGCCCAGGTGGTCATGCACAAATCCCGGCAACACCGCCAGCGGCAGGCCGATGGTCAGGTAGCAGACGAAGGTGAACATCACCACGGACAGAATGCGTCGGTTCAGTTGGAGGTTATTTTCTGCGGTCATCGAAGGCGGCTCGCATCGGACGGGGTAGACAGAGATTGCCAGCATACCCCGACGAGATTTGATGATAAATGAGAGAGTGATAACGAATTATTATCTCGCTAACGGTTTGCCTCCACCCGCGCACGCAGAAAATCGATAAACGCCCGCACCTTCTCCGGCACGTGGCGCGTGTTCGGGTAGAGCGCATAGATGCTCTGCTCGGGGAAACGGTGATCCGGCAGCAACCGTTGCAGCCTGCCGGCGTCGATGTCGGGCTGCGCCAGCCACGCCGGCAGCAGCGCTACCCCGGCGCCATGCAGGGCGAACGCCAGCAATGCGGCGGCGCTGTCGCCGGTGAGCGTCGCCGCATCCGCGACCTTGAACAGCACCGCTTCGCGCTGCGGCGTGACCACCTGCCAGCTGAGGGGCGAACTGAGCCGGCTGTGGGCGATCCACTGCGCCTGCGCCAGATCCGTCAGCGAATGAATCGGCCGCTCGGCCAGATAATTCGGCGCCGCCACCGGAAAGATGGCGAAGCTGTCGATCAGCGCCGCGCGGTGGCTGGAATCCGCCAGCTGGCCCAGGCGGATCGCCACGTCGAAGCGCTCAGAGATCAGATCGGCATGATAAGAGGAAGACACATGCTGGATGCGCAGGCGCGGATGCTGCCGCGAAAACGCCGCCAGCGCCGGCACCACGACCTGCGCGCCATACTCAGGCGTGCTGGTGATACGCAGCACGCCGCTCAGCCCGTGATGATCGCGTCGCACGTCGTCGAGCACGTTCTCGGCCTCCTGCAACAGCTGCAGGCTGCGCTGGTAGAAGCGTTCGCCGGCATCGGTCAGCGACAATCGGCGGGTGCTGCGCGCCAGCAGTGACACCCCCAGCTCATTCTCCAGCTGCTTGACGTTAAAGCTCACCACCGCCTTGGTTTGCCCCAGCGCCGCCGCCGCCGCGGTAAAGCTGCCCGCTTCCACCACCGCCGCGAAGATCGCCAGACGCTGCAAATTCAGCATTTCGCCGCCCTTATTGTCAAAATCATTTTGACAGTGTAATCGCCCGCCGCCGATTTATCCGCACTTTTCCCCCCGATACACTGCTCGCCTTCAACCGGAGGCACCATGTCTTATCGCAGCAAAGTGGCAATCGTCTATCTGCTCGGCTTTTTCGTCGATCTGATCAATATGTTTATCGCCAACGTCGCCTACCCCGCCATCGGCCAGGCGATGGGGGCGTCGGTCAGCCAGCTGGCGTGGGTCAGCAACGGCTATATTCTCGGCCTGACGCTGGTGATCCCGCTCAGCGCCTGGCTGGCGCAGCGCATCGGCGGGCGGCGGGTGTTTCTGCTCTCGCTGGCGCTGTTCATGCTGGCCACCCTCGGCGCGGGCAACGCCGACAGCATCGGCGCGCTGATCGGCTGGCGCACCCTGCAAGGCATGGGCGGCGGTTTGCTGATCCCCATCGGCCAGACGCTGACCTATCAGCTGTACCGCAGCCATGAACGCGCCGGGCTGTCGGCCGCCATCATGTTGGTGGGGCTGCTGGCGCCGGCGCTGTCACCGGCGCTGGGCGGCTGGCTCGTCGATAGCCTGGACTGGCGCTGGGTGTTTTTCGCCAACCTGCCGCTGGCGGCCCTGGCCCTGGCGCTGGCGGCGCTGTGGCTACGTGCGGAAACGCCGACGGCGGCGTGCAAACCGCTCGACGCGACAGGATTACTGAGCGCCTGCGCGGCGCTGACGCTGCTGCTGCTCGGCCTGACCCGGCTGAGCGAAGCCGGTCATCAGGTTTCCGGCGCGGCGCTGCTGGCCGCCGGGCTGCTGGTGCTGGCCTATTATCTGCGCCATAGCCTGCGCACCCCGCAGCCGCTGCTGAACCTGCGGCTGGTCGGCGATCCGCTGCTGCGCAACGCCATGGCGGTTTATTTGTGCATTCCCGGCCTGTTCATCGGCGTCAGCCTGGTGGCGATGCTGTATTTGCAAAACCAGCTGGGGATGCCCGCCGCGCAGGTCGGCGGCCTGATGCTGCCCTGGGCGCTGGCGTCGTTCCTGGCCATCACGTTGACCGGCAAAAGCTTTAATCGCCTCGGCCCGCGGCCGCTGCTGATCGCCGGCTGCCTATTGCAAGGCGCCGGCATGCTGACGCTGGCGCAGATCGATCAGGCCGGGCAGCACGCGTTGCAGATCGCCGCCTTCGCCCTGATGGGGTTCGGCGGCAGTCTGTGCAGCAGCACCGCGCAGAGCAGCGCGTTTCTGCAGATCCCCGACGGCCAATTGGCGGACGCCAGCGCACTGTGGAATATCAACCGCCAGCTCAGTTTTTGCCTCGGCGTGGCGCTGCTCAGCCTGCTGCTGAATCTGCTGCTGACCGTGTTGCCGCCCGCGGCGGCTTACCGAACCTGCTTCATTCTGGCGGGCGCCAGCGCACTTATCCCGCTGTTGCTGTGTCTGCGCCTCGCCAACCGCGCCATCGTGCGCCAACTCAATGCTCAACAGGATGCTTTATGAACCCGTATTTTACCGAAGTGATCGACGCCCACATCGCCATTGAACGCTGGCTGGGCAAAGGCGCCGGAGAGGAGCAAGCGCTGCTGGCGCGCTTTACGCCGGATTTCAGCATGATCGCGCTGAACGGCGCCCCGCTGGATTTCACCGCGCTGTGCGCTTTTTTCCGCGCGCATCGCGCCGCCAAACCGGGACTGGAAATCGAGATAGAAGAGATGAAGCTGGTGGCCGAATGGCCGACTGGCGCGGTAGTCAGCTACCGGGAAAAACAGAGCCTGCCGGGGCAAAGCGCCACGCTGCGCTACTCCACTGTGGTGTTTGAACGCCTGCCCGACGCGCTCGGCTGGCGGCATTTGCACGAAACCGCCGCGGCGCAATAATTACAGGAAGCTGCCGGCCAGAAACAGTTCCCAACCGACGATCACCCCGCACAGGGTTACCGCGCTGAAAATGACTTCAAACAGATAGCGATGGATCATCGTGAGTAGCCTCAAAAGAAGACACCCGGAAAGACCGGGTGTCTGGAATACGGGCTGTAGAGTGCGGAACCTTGTCGGTTCCGCAAACATCACTTAATTAAGCTTTTTTACCGGCTTTTTTGTGGTGTTTTTTAGCGGCCTGAGCTTTCTGCACTGGCGCTTTTTTGTGGTGTTTTTTAGCAGCCTGGGCTTTCTGAGCTGGCGCTTTTTTGTGGTGCTTTTTAGCGGCCTGAGCTTTCTGGGCTGGCGCTTTTTTGTGGTGCTTGGCTTTCTTGTGGTGCGTTGCTTTAGCTGGCGCTTTTTCAGCAGCAGCCGCTGGCGCAGCGGTAGTGGTGGTCGCAGCTGGCGCGGTGGTGGTAGCCGGAGCAGTAGCTGCAGTATCAGCAGCGAAAGCAACAGAAGACAGACCCATAGTGGCAGCAACGATCAGCGCTAATACTTTTTTCATCTTTAAATCCTCAGAGTGTTGTTTCGGTAAGCTCCGGTGGAGCCGTTGAAACAGATACTAGTGGAATCAAACGGCCGTTTCCGTGAGTGATTGGTTTCGCCGAGTAACCAAATGTACAAAGCCCAGGTGCCGGCAAACACCTGCGTGACGGCGGTTTTTTTCCGTGATCGGCCACACAAATCTCGGCATGGTCTACACTTAAAAGACATGTGTCGAAATGGAGAGCTGAATGTTTAAGAAAGCGGAAAGAACAGAACGCGATATCGATCAGGATGTGACTCTGTTGGCCGATACGCTGGATGAAGTGTTGCGCGAGTCCGGTGACAAGACCAAAGAGGAACTGAAAGAGCTGCACAGCAAGGCAAAAGGCGTGCTGCGCGACGCGCGAGCGCGATTCAACGGCTCCACCAGTCTGACACAACATGCGCGCGACGCGGTCGATCAAGCCGACAGCTATGTGCGTGACAAACCTTGGCAGGGCGTAGGGATCGGTGCCGCCGTCGGCATCGTGCTCGGCGTGCTGCTAGCCCGGCGTTAACACCCCTGCAGTCATAAAGATAAAACAGATGTGCGTCTGGCCCGCGGAAATCGCGGGCCGTTTAATTTGCGTGTTTAAACAGCTGTGCCAGCCCCTGTACCGCCCGCTCCGCCTCCTCTCGCCGGCTGAAATTGGCGAACCCCAGCAGTAACCCCTGCCCCGCCGGATGGTCGATTCGCCAGTCCGACAACGCCTGCACCGCCAACCCCTGCTGCCAGGCTTGCGCCGCTAGTGGCGCATCCGCCAAGCCGTCGCGCAGCCGCGCCAACAGCTGAATGCCGCCTTGCTGCGGCACCACTGTCAGCCACGCCCCCAGTTGCCGTTCCAACGCCTGCGTCAGCCACTCGCGCCGCTGGCGGTACAACGGCCGCATGCGTTTCAGGTGGCGGTAGAAATGCCCTTGCCGGATAAAATCCGCCACGCCGGCCTGCAGCAGCGGCGGGCAACCGCAGCCACGCAGCCGGCTGCTGCGCGCAAAGGCCTCCGTCAGGCCGACGGGCACCACTAAATAAGCCATGCGCAGCGCCGGGAACAGCGTTTTGCTGAAGGTGCCGGCGTACAACACCCGTCCCTGAACATCGAGGCTTTTCAGCGGCGGCAATGGCCGCCCGTGATAGCGAAACTCGCTGTCGTAGTCATCCTCGAGGATCCAGGCCCTGCGCTGCTGCGCCCAGTCGAGCAGCGCCATCCGCCGCGCCAGGCTGAGCGAGACGCCGAGCGGGCTTTGATGGGTTGGCGTCACCACCGCCAGCCGCGCCTCAGGCGCCGTCAGCATACCCGCGGCCACATCCATGCCCTGTTCATCCACCGGCACGGCGACCGGCCTGACGCCGGCGGCCTGCAGCAGCGGACGCGTGACCGGATAGCCGGGATCTTCGATCCATACCGCGTCGCCGGCATGTAACAGCGTCTCCGTCACCCAATCCAACAACGCCGGATAACCGGCACAGAGGAAAATTTGCTCCGGCCGGCAGCTGATGCCACGCGACAAATGCAGATAATGGGCGATCGCCTCACGCAGTTCAGGCAGGCCGCTGACTGGCGGCAGCGCCAGGGAAGCCACTGTGGAACCGCGCAGCTGGCGGGCGACAATGCGCTGCCACAGCGCCCGAGGAAACGCATCCAGCGCCGGCACGCCCAGTTGGAAAGGCTGCAGCATGCCCTGCGGCTGCAGCGGATCGGGCGCTATCGTCGCCAGCGGCGGCGCAGCGGGCATCGCGCCCGGCGGCATGTGCGGCAACTGCGGCGAGACATAGGTGCCCGCCTGCCCCCGGCTCTGCAAGAAACCTTCTGCAATAAGTTGCGCGTAGGCGCTTTCCACCGTGGCGCGCGCCACGCCCAAATCGCTCGCCAACCCGCGCACTGAGGGCAACCGGCTGCCTGCCGCCAGGCTGCCCTGGGCGATGGCGTCTTTAATCCGCTGGTAAATCTGCCGGTACAGTGGCTCGGCGAGCCGGCTGTCCAGCCGCAATGAAGTCAGGAACGGCGGCATCATGGCCCGGTTAAATAATCATTTTATGGCCCTATAGCATAGACCATAAGGCCGCTAAAGTAGCGCCATGATTTCGTTACTATCGATTGAGGTTGACCATGATTAAGCAACGTTTGAACTATGCCGAGCTGGCGCCCGCCCCGTACAAAAATATGGTGAGCGCGCTGATGGCGCTGGAGAAAGGCGCCCTGGACAAAGCGACCATCGAGTTGATGTTTATGCGCGTTTCGCAGATCAACGGCTGCGCCTACTGCCTGGACATGCACGGCAAAGCGCTGCGCGAAAGCGGCTTCAGCCATGCCAAGCTGGATACGTTGGCGGGCTGGCGCGTCAGCCATGAATTCAGCGAACGTGAACGCACGGCGCTGGAGTGGGCCGAGTCGGTTACGCTGATCGCCGCCACCGGCGCGCCGGACAGCGCTTTCGAGGCGCTGAAGGCGCACTTCAGCGATACCGAGATCGCCGATCTGACCTTCGCCATCAGCATCATGAACGCCTTCAACCGGCTGGCCGTCAGCATGCGTCAGTAATGCGCTCGCCTCCCCCTCTTGACTCTGAGGGGGAATTTCACACCCGCAAAAATTTTTCCCCTCGCCTTTTCCAGCCCCGGCGCGGCCTGCGCGCAAAACCCGACAAAACACCATATATAGCGTGGTTGATAAAACAAATATCAACATATAGTATTTTATCTATCAGCCGCAGGGAATGTTGTTCGGCTGATAACGCCGTCAGAAACGCCAGGAACAATGCTCCGTTCTCTGACTTGTCCGCCTTTCCCTCAGCTTAAAGGTAAATGCGAATCATGAGCATTATTATTTACAGTAAGCCGGACTGTGTCCAGTGCAACGCCACCTATCGCGCATTTGATAAACAGGGGATTGATTATCAGGTGATCGACCTCACTCAAGATCCGCAGGCGCTGGACCACGTTAAATCCTTAGGTTATCAGCAAGTTCCGGTGATTATCGCCGGTGACGATCACTGGGCCGGTTTCCGGCCGGACAAAATCGGCGCGCTGGCGCTCACCTGCTGAGGCCCGACGATGAATCCGCTGGTCTATTTCTCCAGCAGCTCGGAGAACACCCACCGATTCGTTGAGAAACTGGGCCTGCCGGCGATCCGCATTCCGATCGCCGGCGCCCGCAGCAAATTGCTGATGGAACAGCCCTATATCTTGATCGTGCCCAGCTATGGCGGCGGCAGCGCCGTCGGCGCGGTGCCGATCCAGGTGATCCGCTTTCTCAACGTTCCGCAAAACCGTTCATACCTGCGCGGCGTCATCGCCGCCGGGAACACCAACTTCGGCGCAGCATACGGCATCGCCGGCGACATCATCGCCAAAAAATGCCAGGTGCCTTTCTTGTACCGCTTCGAGCTGCTCGGCACTACGCAAGACGTTGAAAACGTTAGACAGGGAGTAACCGCATTTTGGCAACGACAGAACTGACCAGGCCCGAGACGGGCGCGCTGGATTACCATTCGCTCAACGCGATGCTCAATCTTTACGATGCGGAAGGCCGGATCCAGTTCGATAAAGATCGGCTGGCGGCGCGGCACTACTTCCTGCAGCACGTCAACCAAAACACCGTGTTCTTCCATAACCTGGAGGAAAAGCTGCGCTATCTGGTGGAAGAAGGCTACTACGAGCCGCAGGTGCTGGCGCAGTACGAATTCCCGTTTATCAAGCAGCTGTTCCAGCAGGCCTACGCCAAAAAATTCCGCTTCGAGACTTTCCTCGGAGCCTTCAAGTACTACACCAGCTATACACTCAAAACCTTCGACGGCAAGCGCTATCTGGAACGCTACGAAGACCGGGTGTGCATGGTGGCGCTGACGCTGGCGGCGGGCGACACCGCACTGGCGCAGGATCTGGTGGAAGAGATGATTTCGGGCCGCTTCCAGCCGGCCACGCCGACCTTCCTCAACTGCGGCAAACGCCAGCGCGGTGAGCTGGTCTCCTGCTTCCTGCTGCGCATCGAAGACAATATGGAATCGATCGGCCGGGCGGTGAACTCCGCGCTGCAGCTGTCGAAACGCGGCGGCGGCGTGGCCTTCATGCTGAGCAATATTCGTGAGGTGGGCGCGCCGATCAAGCGCATCGAGAACCAGTCCTCCGGCGTCATTCCGATCATGAAAATGCTCGAAGACGCCTTCTCCTACGCCAACCAGCTCGGCGCGCGTCAGGGGGCCGGCGCGGTGTATCTCAACGCCCACCACCCGGACATCCTGCGTTTTCTCGACACCAAGCGGGAAAACGCCGACGAGAAGATCCGCATCAAGACGCTGTCGCTGGGGGTAGTGATCCCGGACATCACCTTCGAGCTGGCGAAGAACAACGAAGAGATGTACCTGTTCTCGCCCTACGATGTCGAACGGGTGTATGGCGTGCCGTTTTCGGAGATTGCCGTCAGCGAGAAGTACCGCGAGATGGTGGATGACAAGCGCATCCGCAAGTCGCGCATCAACGCGCGTGAGTTCTTCCAGGTGCTGGCAGAGATCCAGTTCGAATCCGGTTACCCCTACGTCATGTTCGAAGATACGGTCAACCGGGAGAACCCGATCGCCGGGCGCATCAATATGAGCAACCTGTGTTCGGAGATCCTGCAGGTCAACCGCGCCAGTACGTATCACGAAGATCTGAGCTACGATCGCATCGGCAAGGATATCTCCTGCAACCTCGGCTCGCTGAACATCGCCAAAACCATGGACGCGCCGGACTTCGGCAAGGCGATCGAGACCGCGATCCGCGCGCTGACCGCGGTGGCCGACATGAGCGATATCCGCTCGGTGCCGTCGATCGCCGAAGGCAACCGCAGCGCCCGCGCCATCGGTCTGGGCCAGATGAACCTGCACGGTTACCTGGCGCGCGAGCGCATCTTCTACGGCTCGGAAGAAGGCATCGACTTCACCAATCTCTATTTCTATACCGTGGCCTATCACGCCATCCGTGCCTCGAACCGGCTGGCGATCGAACGCGGCGGCACGTTCGACGGCTTTGAGCACTCGCGCTATGCCAGCGGCGAGTACTTCGACAAGTACACCGAACGCGACTGGCTGCCGCAAACCGAGCGGGTGCGCGAGCTGTTCGCCGCCGCCGGCATCGCTATTCCGGGCCGCGACGAGTGGCGCGCGCTGCGCCAGTCGGTGATGATGCACGGGCTGTACAATCAGAATCTGCAGGCGGTGCCGCCGACCGGCTCCATCTCGTACATCAACAACGCCACCTCCAGCATCCATCCGATCGTCTCGCGCATCGAGATCCGCAAGGAAGGCAAGATCGGCCGCGTTTACTACCCGGCACCGTACATGACCAACGACAACCTGGCGTATTACCAGGATGCCTACGAGATTGGCCCGGAAAAAATCATCGATACCTATGCCGCCGCGACGCAACACGTCGATCAGGGGCTGTCGCTGACGTTGTTCTTCCGCGATACCGCCACCACCCGCGACATCAACCGCGCGCAGATCTACGCCTGGCGCAAAGGCATCAAAACCATTTACTACATCCGCCTGCGCCAGATGGCGCTGGAAGGCACCGAGGTGCAGGGCTGCGTGTCCTGCGCGCTGTGAGGCAACTTATGACGACCGTAACATCGGCGCCGCTGGTGCGCGCCATCAACTGGAACATCATCGAAGACGACAAGGATCTGGAGGTGTGGAACCGCCTGACCTCCAACTTCTGGCTGCCGGAGAAGGTGCCGCTGTCCAACGATATCCCCTCCTGGGCCACGCTGACGCCGAAGGAGCAGCAGTTGACCATTCGGGTGTTTACCGGGCTGACGCTGCTGGACACCATCCAAAACACCGTCGGCGCGCCGGCCCTGATCGCCGATGCGCTGACGCCGCACGAAGAGGCGGTGTACTCCAACATCAGCTTTATGGAGGCGGTGCACGCCCGCTCTTACAGCTCAATCTTCTCCACCTTGTGCCAAACGCCGGACGTGGATGACGCCTACCGTTGGAGCGAGGAAAACCGCGCGCTGCAGAAGAAAGCCGGCATCATTCTGGCGCACTACCGCAGCGACGATCCGCTGCTGAAAAAGGTCGCGAGCGTGTTCCTCGAGTCGTTCCTGTTCTATTCGGGCTTTTATCTGCCGATGTACTGGTCCAGCCGCGCCAAACTGACCAACACCGCCGATCTGATCCGCCTGATCATTCGCGACGAGGCGGTGCACGGCTACTATATCGGCTATAAGTTCCAGAAAGGGCTGGAGAAAGTGGACGCCGCACGGCGCCAGCAGGTGAAAAACTTTGCCTTCGACCTGATGCAGGATCTGTACGACAACGAGGTGCGTTACACCGAGGAGCTGTACGACGGCGTCGGCTGGACGGAAGACGTGAAGACCTTCCTGCACTACAACGCCAACAAAGCGCTGATGAATCTGGGGTATGAAGCGCTGTTCCCACCGGCGATGGCGGAGGTCAACCCGGCGATCCTGTCGGCGCTGTCGCCGAACGCCGATGAAAACCACGACTTCTTCTCCGGTTCAGGGTCGTCTTACGTTATCGGCAAGGCGGTCAACACCGAGGATGAGGACTGGGATTTCTGAGGACATGACAACGATACCGGTCTTTCAGGCCGGTATCGTGCATTCAATACCCTTGTTCTTTCTGACTGCGGATCGCCAGAACAAATGCCGTATCGATATCAGGGATATATTTGTAGAGCGCCAAATAACCGCGAGCTTGCTGCCCAATAATCAATTCACGCAGTCCTGCGCCAAGGGCTCGTCCGATCAATGGATTATGTTCCAATACCGCAATCGCCTGGATGATTTCCTGAATGCGCCGCCCTGAATCTGCGGCACCATACTGAGCCAAATGAGCGAGAATGCGTTCGATATCATCCCTGACCTCTGGCGCCAACTCGACGTTTGCCATCAGCGCCCCAATTTTTTAACCGGGGGTTTAACAGCGTCAGTGTTACCCGCTGCGTAATTTTCCAAATAACCGCGCATCTCTTTCCAAGAGACCGTCTCTCCCGTCGCAATTATCTTGGCATAGCGTTTTTCCGCTTCATTCTCAAAGTTGCGGCGCAACTCTTCTTGCTGCGTTTTCTCCGCGATTGCCTGCAAAATAAAGCTGTGAGACGTCACGCCAGCCTGCTCGGCGACGGCGGTGACTCGGGCTTTAAGCTCATCTGGAATACGGATGGTCGTCGTCGACATAATCGCTCCCAACGTTGGTCAATCACATGTAGCTCAATTGTGCTACATGAAGTCTGGCAGCGCAATAATGCTGGGGATTATTTCACCCACTGACGCAGCTCTAGCCGCCGCCAGATAGCGCGTTTCTCCACATCGCTGGCGGTCGGCCAGGCGGCGATCTCCGCCCGCGTGCGCCGGCATCCGCGGCACTGCTGGGTTTCGTCGTCGATCCGACACAGGCTGACGCAGGGCGACCTGACGCCGGGATGAAACTGCTGATTGTCGCCCGCCATACGCTGCCCTTGATGTGATGAGTTCCGCCACAGGATACCCGATCCTGCGGCGGCGCGTCGTCAATCAGATGATGCCGCCGTTGGCGCGCAGGGTTTGGCCGTTGACCCAACCGCCGTCGGCCCCCGCGAGGAAGGCCACCGCCGCAGCGATATCGTCCGGCGTGCCCAGGCGCTCCAGCGGCGCCATCTTCGCCAGCCGCTCGATAAGCTCCGGGGTTTTGCCGTCGAGGAACAAACCGGTGGCGGTCGGTCCCGGCGCGACGGCGTTCACCGTGATATTGCGGCCGCGCAGCTCTTTCGCCAGCACGCTGGTCAGCGCTTCGATCGCCGCCTTACTGGCGGCATACATGCCGTACCCCGGCTGCAGCAACCCCACCACGCTGGAGGAGAAGTTGATGATGCGGCCATTGTCGCGCAGGCGCTTCGCCGCCTCGCGCATCGCATTGAAGCTGCCTTTCAGATTGATGTCGAGCAGGCGATCCACGTCTTCGTCACGCATGTCCGCCACCGGCGCCAGCGCGATCACCCCGGCGTTATTGACCAGCACGTCGACGCCGCCAAACGCCTGTTCGGCGCTGTCGAACAGGCGGGCGACCGCAGATGCATCGCTGACGTCGGCTTTGACGCTCAAGGCGCGGCCGCCGCCCTGTTCAATCTTGCGCACCAGCTCATCGGCCGGCGCCGGGTTGCCCGAATAGTTGATGATGACGGTGAAGCCATCGGCGGCCAGACGCTCGGCGATGGCCGCGCCGATACCGCGCGATGCGCCGGTGACGATGGCGACGGAGGGAGTTTTCTGATTCATCGGGAGATCCTTAAAGAAAACGACGAGGGTAACGTTAATCATGCACTCTTTATCACGGCGAATAAGCCCCGATTCTCTGGCATCATCATCCCAAATTATCGAACAATGTCCCCAAGGCGCTTACGATGGCCGCCCGTTGGGCGGCCATCTCCATTACAGCGCGCCGTAGTTCAATGGCACCCAGGCGTAACCGTCGCCCTGGCGGTTCAAATACCCCAACCCCGGGAACGACAGGTGTGCGCCCCCCACCAGCTCGCTCTGCCGCGCGCTGTCACCAAATATCCGCAGCCGCTGAGCGACCGCCGCCTTGGCGTCATTATCAAAGCTGATAGCCACCTTCGGATGCGGCATCTGCACCGCCGCCACGTGGATCAGATCCCCCAGCAGCAACAGCTTCTGGCCCTGGCTGGTCACCTGATACACGCTATGCCCCGGCGTATGGCCGTGGGCGGCAAAGGCGGCAATGCCCGGGGAAAGCTCACCGTCGCCGCTGAACGGCTTAAAGTGGCCGGCCGCCTGATACGGCTTGATCACTGCCTGAGCCCTTTCGAAGTTGCTTTTACTGCCCGCGCTAGCCTGTTTCAGTTTGTCCGCGCTTAGCCAGAAGTCCGCGTCCTGGCTGGCGGCGCGCACCACCGCATTGGGGAATACCGCCTTGCCGTCGTGCGTCAGCCCGCCGAGGTGGTCCGGGTGCATGTGGGTCAGGTAGATCTCATCCACCTGCTCCGGCTGGTAGCCCGCCGCACGCAGGTTATCCACCAGCTTGCCCAGGCCGTCGCCCAGCAGTTGGCCGGCGCCGCTGTCGATCATCACCAGCTTGTCGCCGGTATTGATCAGATAAGCATTGACCGACGTGACCACCGGCAGGCTTTGATGCTGCTCGGCTACCCCGGCGGCGATCTGCTGCGGCGTACGGCCCAGTAACAGCTTATCCGCCGGCAGGCGAATAATGCCGTCGGACAACGCGGTCACTTCAAAGCTGCCCAGCATGATGCGGTAAAATCCCGGCGTCGGGGTTTTGGCCTGCGGCGCGGCGGCGCCGGCCTGTAACGACATAACGGCCAGCGCCGCGCCCAACAGACAACGTTTCCAGAACATGATGACTCCTTGTGAGAATTGAACAGCGCTAAGTATTGACGCAAAAAGCCCGATGCGCCTGTTTAATAAATGCCTTTGATAAATATATAAATAATATATTCATTATGAATAATTTTGTTTGCCGAGCCACACAACCCCAATCCATATTTTCTCGTGCGCCGCTTCGTTATTTTTCTTACTCCCTAAACCACGAGTAAGGAAATATGATGAGCTATCAATTCGAAAACCTGGTCTTTGAAGGCGGCGGCGTAAAAGGCATCGCCTATGGCGGCGCACTGGAATTGCTGGAGGCCAAAGGCATCATGCCGCAGATCAAGCAAACTTCCGGCGCCTCAGCGGGCGCCATCGCCGCGCTGCTGGTCGGGCTGGGCTGCAGCTCGGCCGACGTGACCAAGATTCTGTCGGCGATGGATTTTAAAAAATTCCTCGATTATAACGGCGGTTTTTTCGGCACGCTCCAGGACGCCTATCGCCTGTTCAATCAATACGGCATCGCGCCCGGCGATTATTTCTATCAATGGTCACGCGATATTATCAAACAATATACCGGCAACCCGGATATTACCTTCGAACAGTTCGAAGCGATGAAAACGGCGAAAGGGTTCAAGTCGATTTACTTTATCGGCGCCAACCTCAACAGCGGCCAGCGCGAAGTCTATTCGCATCGCACCACGCCGCGCATGAAAGTGGCGGATGGCCTGCGCATTTCGATGTCGTTCCCGTTCGCCTTCGTGGCGAAGAAAAATGCCCTGGGCGACCTGTGCATCGACGGCGGCATGATCGACAACTACCCGGTGCGGCTGTTCGACTATGACTTCTCCGCCACGCCGCCTTACATCGACAGCACCAGCCAGCGCATCAACACCCGTACGCTGGGCATTCGCCTGGACTCCGCCAGTGAAATCGCTCAGGCCGCCGGTCAGGCCGGCCCGCGCACGCCGGTCAACAACCTGTTTGATTTCACCCTGGCGGTGGCCAACGTGATGCTGGACATCCAAACCAAGGTGCATCTGGACAGCGATGACTGGAAGCGCACCGTGTATGTCGACACGCTCGACGTCGGCACGCTGGAGTTCGGCATCAGCGAGGAGAAGAAACGCGCGCTGATCGAATCCGGCCGTCGCGGCGTAGAGCGCTACTTCGCGTGGTACGACGCCGCCATGAAGCAAGCGGCGTAACCGGCAGTTCCCCGCCCGCGCGTCGGGCCGGCGCGCGGGCAAAAAAAATCCCCGCGGGGGCGGGGAAAGGCAAAGTAACGCTAAGGATTTATAGGAGTTATACGAAGAACTTGGCCAACACCAGCAGCGACAGCGAAACGTTGATAGCGCCGCCGATACGGGTTGCGATCTGGGCGAATGGCATCAACGACATGCGGTTGCCGGCGGTGAGGATCGCGACGTCGCCGGTCCCGCCCTGCCCGCTCTGGCAGCAGGAGACGATCGCCACGTCGATAGGATGCATGCCGATTTTCTTGCCGACGAAGAAACCGGTCGCTACCAGCGCGCTGACGGTGGTGACGATCACGATCAGATTCTGTACGGTGAACGCGTCCACCAGTTCCTGCCACGGCGTGATGGCTACCCCGACGGCGAACAGGATGGGATAGGTCACGGCGGTGCGGAAGAATTTGTACACCACCTGCGAGCCTTCCTGAATGCGCGGCGACACCCCGTGCGCCAACTTCACCGCCACGGCGGCGAACAGCATGCCCACCGGCGCCGGCAGGCCGATCAGACGGTGCAGCAGCATGCCCACCATATACAGCAGAATGGCCAACAGCGCGCCGCAGGCGATGGTGCTAACGTCCACCTTGCCGCTGATTTTTTCCACCGCGCTCATGTCGCTTTCACCCTGCTTGCTCGGCATCAGGCTGCCTTCGCCGGTCAGGTGCGGATAACGCTTGCCCAGCTGGTTGAGCAGGCCGGCGATGACGATAGCGGTCAGGCTGCCGAGCATCACGATCGGCAGAATGCGCCCCAGCGCCACGCCCTGCTCCATGTGCAGGATCGCGGCATAGCCCATCGACAGCGGGATCGCCCCTTCACCTACGCCGCCGGCCATGATCGGCAGGATCAGGAAGAAGAAGATCTGGAACGGTTCCAGGCCCAGCGCCATGCCGACGCCCATCCCCACCAGCATGCCGACGATCTCGCCGCACAGCATGGGGATGAAGATGCGCAGGAAGCCCTGGATCAGCACCTGGCGGTTCATGCTCATGATGCTGCCGACGATGATGCAGCAGATGTAGAGGTAAAGAATGTTGGTCGATTTGTAGAACTTGGTGGTCGACTCCACCACCACGTCCGGCAGCAGGCCATAGTGCACCAGCGCGGAAGGAATGAAGGTGGCGCAGATCGCCGCCGCGCCCATTTTGCCGATCAGCGGCAGGCGCTTGCCGAATTCGCCGCAGGCGAAACCGAAGAACGCCAGGGTGGCGACCATCACCACGATATCGCTCGGCAATTTGCCTTCCAGGCAGTCGAGCAGAATCAACACGCCGGCCAGAATAAAGAACGGTAACGGAATAATCCCTACTTTATAATTATCCAGTATCCGCCACCATTTCTCACGCAGAGGAATATCAGCGGCCTTGTCTTTGGCTACGAGGTAAGAATCATCTGTTGTGCTCATAATCTGGCCTCTTATTAGTTTGTTCAGCCATCATAGAGAAGCGCACGGATTATCTGCTGTGATTATGTTCAAAATTAAAAAGGGTTTTTAATGGTGGTTATGGTTTCTATGGGGTTAATTAAGATTATGTAAAAATCAGCGTGGTTTTAATGGTGTTAATGCCGTTTTTATTTTAAAGCTTATCAACTTTATCGCAGACGAACAATTCTCGTCCGGTTCACGCTAATCCCGTGTGAGGGATCACAAGTTGATCGGGCGCAATATTACACACCCCGTATCTCGTGATAGGGTAAGGCTTCAGGATCTCTTTACGGTGAAGCTCCGCCATGCGCCTTAAACTCTCATTTCAAATCAAGCTGTTTCTGTGCCTGGTGGCCTTCTCCTGCCTGCTGCTGAGCTGCATCGGCGCCTACACCTATTACCAGCTGGATGCGCAGCTGCACCGCGATCTCGGCGCCCGCGCCCAGGTGCAGGCGCGTGAAATCGCCCTTATCCCTTCGTTGGTGGATGCCGTAGAAAAAAACGACGCCGCCAGGATCGCTGCGTTGATGAAAAAAATCCGCGCCAGCAGCGACGCCAGCTATATCGTCATCGGTGATAATCATGCCCGTCATCTCTATCATTCAGAATATGAGGGCCGCCTGGGCACGCCGATGATCGGCGGCGATAATAAAGAAGTATTGGAAGGAAAAAGCATTATTTCCATTCGCAAGGGCGGCATCGGCGTTTCATTACGCAGCAAGGCGCCGATTCTGGATGAAAATAATCACGTCATCGGCATCGTTTCCGTCGGCTATTTGAAATCGCATATCGATAATTTAAATGCCAGGACATTAACGCAAATTATCGGTTCCATCGTGCTGCTGCTGATCGCCCTGTTCGTTTTTTCCTGGCTGCTGTCGAAAAATCTCAAACGCCAAATGTTCTGGCTGGAGCCGAAAGAGATCGCGCTGCTGGTGCGCCAGCAAAAAGCGCTGCTGGAAGCCATCTACGAGGGCGTGATCGCCATCGATCCGCAGCTGCGGATCATCACCATCAACCATGCGGCGCGTGAGCTGTTGGATCTGCATCAGCCCGCCACCGGCCTGCTGGGCCGGCCGATCGGCGACGTGATCCAGGCCCAGCCGGACTTTTTCGCCGTCGCGCACTTGGAGCACGACACCCATGACGAGGTGTGCCGCTTCAACCACGTGCGGGTGATCGCCAGCCGGGTGCGCATCATGCAGGAGCAGGAGCTGCAAGGCTGGGTGATCAGCTTCCGCGACAAGAACGATATCAATACCCTGAGCAGCCAGCTCAGCCAGGTGAAACGCTATGCCGACAACCTGCGCATCATGCGCCACGAGCAGCTGAACTGGACCGCCACGCTGGCCGGGCTGCTGCATATGCAGCGCTACGACGAGGCCATCCGCTATGTGGAAGCCCAGTCGGAGGGGGCGCAGGAGATCCTCGATTTCATCTCGCAGCGCTTCAGTTCGGCGGCGCTGTGCGGGCTGTTGCTGGGCAAATACTCCAGCGCCAGAGAGAAAGGCATCGAACTGCGTTTCGATCCGGCCTGCCAGCTGCGGCAGATCCCGGCGGCGCTGAATGAGACCGAACTGATGTCGATCGTCGGCAACCTGCTGGATAATGCGGTGGAGGCGACGCTGCACTGCCCGGCTCCGCACGACGCGATCGAACTCTATATCAGCGACGGCAGCGACGAGCTGGTGATCGAGGTGGCGGATCGCGGCACCGGCATCGCCGAGGAGATTCGTGATACGCTGTTTGAACAGGGCGTGACCACCAAAGCGGATAAAAGCGACCACGGCATCGGCCTGCATCTGGTCGCCAGCCACGTGGCGCAGGCGCACGGCAGCATAGAAGTGTCGGACAACGAGCCGCACGGCGCGATATTCTCTATATTTATCCCTAAATAAAACCCATAACCCGATTTTTTTGAGCACCCGATTATGTCACACCAAACACTGGACGTTCTGATCGTGGAAGATGAGCCGCAACTGGCGACGCTGCACGCAGAGTTCATCGAGAAAAATTTCAACCTGCGGGTGGTGGCCTACGCCGCCACGCTGGCCGAAGCGCGGGCCAAAGCCAACGAGCATCAGCCGCGGCTGATCCTGCTGGACAACTTTCTGCCGGACGGCCAGGGCATCGAGCTGATGGAAGAACCGGCGGTGAAGAACCCCGCCTGTTCGGTGATCTTCATCACCGCCGCCAGCGACATGCATACCTGCAGCCAGGCGATCCGCAACGGCGCCTTCGACTACATCATCAAGCCGGTGTCCTACAAGCGGCTGCGCAATTCGCTCGAGCGCTTCATGCAGTTCGTGCAGACCCAGCGCACCTTCAAAATCATCGATCAGGACAATGTCGATGCGCTGTACAACCTGCAGTCGAAGCAGTTCTCCAGCGAACCGAGCGCCAAAGGCATAGAAACCAACACGCTGGAGCTGGTGCAGGCGCTGTTTATCGCCCAGCCGGCGGTGGCGCATGCGGTGGAAGACGTGGTCGAACAGGTCGGCATCAGCAAAACCACCGCTCGCCGTTATCTGGAATATTGCGTCGCCACCCAGTTCGTGCGGGTGGAGATGCTGTACGGCAATATCGGCCATCCGCGCAGGCTGTATCGCAAGGCCTGAGGCTGCCATCTGGCTGTCATACTAAGGCGATAACATGACGCCCGACGATATCCCCCTCGATATCGGCACCTGTCGTTAAAACTGATGAAATACTGATGACTTTTGCCCGGCCTCTGGTCGGGTTTTTTATTATCCGAACGGCAGGCGCGGCGCCCAAATATCTCTCTGCGCCACACCGTATTATTTCCCCAAAAACCAAACCATTATGGCGAATAATGGCCGTCAATTTTGAGTCACGGGCCAAATTACCATAACTAATTAAAACCTTGATGTAAACCACTAATATCCCATTTAAATGACATTGAGGGTTGTTTCAGATATTCACTGTGTTAGGGTAAAAAGCTCTTTTATTTTGCTAAGGACAGCCCATAACGCTTTAATTAAACCAGAGGAAACAGCAAATTGCATGGCAATTAAACTCGAAGTAAAGAACCTGTATAAGATATTTGGCGAGCACCCGGAACGCGCATTCAAACTGCTGGATAAAGGTCTGACAAAAGATCAGCTGTTTGAAAAAACCGGCTTATCGCTCGGCGTAAAAGACGCCACTCTGGCCATTGAAGAAGGCGAGATATTTGTCATCATGGGGCTCTCCGGTTCCGGCAAGTCCACCCTGGTACGCCTTCTCAATCGTCTGATAGAACCCACCCGCGGTCAGGTGCTGATCGACGGTGAGGACATCGCCAAAATATCCGACACCGCGCTGCGCACCGTGCGGCGAAATAAGATCAGCATGGTATTTCAGTCATTCGCGCTAATGCCGCACATGAATGTTCTGAATAATACCGCCTTTGGCATGGAATTAGCCGGAATGCCGCTGCAGGAACGCCAGGAAAAAGCGCTGGACGCCCTGCGTCAGGTCGGGCTGGAAAATTATTCGCTGTCTTATCCGGATGAATTATCCGGCGGCATGCGTCAGCGCGTGGGATTAGCCCGCGCGATGGCCAATAACCCGGATATATTATTGATGGACGAAGCCTTCTCGGCGCTCGATCCGTTAATTCGCACCGAAATGCAGGATGAGCTGGTGAAATTACAGGCTCAGCATCAGCGCACCATCGTGTTTATTTCCCACGATTTGGACGAAGCGATGCGCATTGGCGATCGCATCGCCATCATGCAGGGCGGCGAGGTGATCCAGGTCGGCACGCCGGACGAGATCCTCAATAATCCGGCCAACGACTACGTGCGCACCTTCTTCCGCGGCGTGGACATCAGTCATGTGTTCAGCGCCAAGGATATCGCCCAGCGGCGTCCGGTGACGCTGATCCGCAAAACCCCCGGTTTTGGCCCCCGTTCGGCGCTGCAGCTGCTGCGCGATGAGGACCGTGATTATGGTTATGTTGTTGAACGCGGGAAGAAATTTATCGGCGTGGTGTCGATAGAGTCGCTGAAAAAGGCGCTGTCCGCCAATCAAACGCTGGACGATGCCCTGCTTGAGGCCCCCGCCGCCGTGCCGGCCGACACGCCGCTCAGCGATCTGATCTCCCTGGTCGCCCAGGCGCCGTGCGCGGTGCCGGTGGTGGGCGAAGAACATAACTATCTCGGCATCATCTCCAAGGCCATGCTGCTGCAGGCGTTGGACAAGGAGGGCTCAGCCAATGAGTGATACCACGCAAACCCAAGATCCCTGGGCTACCGCACCGGCCGATGCCGGCGCGGCCCCCGCTCACGATGCCGCCGCCAACGCCGGCGACGCCTGGTCCAGCGCGCCGCCACCGGCCGCTCATGACGCCGCCGGGCAAGGCGCCGATTGGCTCAGCAGCGCCCCGGCGCAGCCTGAGCACTTCAGCCTGCTTGATCCGTTCCACAAAGCCTGGGTGCCGTTTGATTCCTGGGTCACGCAAGGTATCGACTGGCTGGTGCTGCACTTCCGCCCGCTGTTCCAGGGCATCCGCGTGCCGGTAGACGTGATCCTGAGCGGCTTCCAGCAATTGCTGTTGGGCATGCCGGCGCCGATCGCCATTCTGGTGTTCTCGCTGGTCGCCTGGCAGATCGCGGGCCTCGGCATGGGCGCCGCGACGCTGCTCTCTCTGGTCGCCATCGGCGCCATCGGCGCCTGGTCGCAGGCGATGGTTACGCTGGCGCTGGTGCTGACCGCGCTGTTCTTCTGCATCCTTATCGGCCTGCCGCTCGGCATCTGGCTGGCGCGCAGCAAGCATGCCGCCAAAGTGATTAGGCCGCTGCTCGACGCCATGCAAACCACCCCGGCCTTCGTCTATCTGGTGCCGATCGTCATGCTGTTCGGCATCGGCAACGTGCCGGGCGTGGTGGTGACCATTATCTTCGCGCTGCCGCCGATCGTGCGTCTGACCATTCTTGGCATCAAGCAGGTGCCGGAGGATCTGATCGAGGCCGCCGAATCCTTCGGTGCCAGCCCGCGCCAGCTGCTGTTCAAGGTGCAGCTGCCGCTGGCGATGCCGACCATCATGGCCGGCGTGAACCAGACGCTGATGTTGGCGCTGTCGATGGTCGTCATCGCCTCGATGATCGCCGTCGGCGGTCTGGGCCAGATGGTGCTGCGCGGCATCGGCCGGCTGGATATGGGCCTGGCCGCCATCGGCGGAGTCGGCATCGTGATCCTGGCGATCATTCTCGATCGCCTCACCCAATCGCTGGGGCGCGATCGCCGCAGCAAGGGCATCGGCCGCTGGTACCGTCGCGGCCCCATCGGGCTGTTTACCCGTCCATTTATCAAACAAGCCTGACGCTTTTCCCGCCGGCGGCTGCGGCCCCGGCGGGCCAGGGCACCACCACATCAAAAGAGGGGAAACACTATGCGCAACACGGGCATCTGGGCTCTCGCCCTGACGACACTGATTGGCTCACAGAGCGCCATCGCGGCGGATTTACCCGGCAAGGGGATCGCGGTACAGCCGGTGCAAAGCACCATTTCCGAAGAGACGTTCCAGACGCTGCTGGTCAGCAAGGCGCTGGAAAAACTGGGTTACGACGTGAAGGAACCGCGCGAAGTGGATTACAACGTCGCCTACACCTCCATCGCCTCCGGCGACGCCACCTTTATCGCGGTCAATTGGGATCCGCTGCACGCCGATCAGTACAAGGCCGCCGGCGGCGACGCCAAGTTCTACCGCGAAGGCGTCTACGTCAACGGCGCCGCGCAGGGCTACCTGATCGACAAGAAAACCGCCGAGCAGTACCACATCACCAACGTCGAACAGCTCAAGGATCCCAAGATCGCCAAGCTGTTCGACACCAACGGCGACGGCAAGGCCGATCTGACCGGCTGCACCCCGGGCTGGGGCTGCGAGGCGGTGATCAACCACCACATCAAGGCCTATGGCCTGAGCAATACCGTCGAACACAACCAGGGCAACTACGCGGCGATGATCGCCGACACCATCACCCGCTACAAAGAGGGCAAACCGGTACTGTATTACACCTGGACGCCGTACTGGGTCAGCGATGTGATGGTGCCGGGCCGCGACGTGGTCTGGCTGCAGGTACCATTCTCTTCCTTGCCGGGCGAGCAGAAGAACGTCGATACCAAGCTGCCTAACGGCGCCAACTACGGCTTCCCGGTCAACACCATGCGCATCGCCGCCAACAAGCAGTGGGCCGAAGCCAACCCGGCGGCCGCCAAGCTGTTCGCCATCATGAAGCTGCCGATCGCTGACATCAACGCGCAAAACCTGCGCATGCATGAAGGCCAGGCTTCGGAAGCCGATATCCAGAACCACGTTAACGGCTGGATCAAGGCGCACCAGGCGACCTTCGACGGCTGGGTGAAAACCGCCGCCGAAGCGGCGAAGCCGTAACCGATCGGGGGCGCCGCCTCTGCCGCGCCCCTACCCCGCCAGATCGATGCCGCTGAACTGTAAAAAACGGGCGGCGGCGTTCGACAAGGGCTGCGGCCAGATGCAATACACCTGGCGCCGCGGCCCGTCTTCAATCGGAATCGACACCAGCGCGCTTAAGCGTTGCGCGGTCGAGATCGGTACGATGCCCGCCGCCAACCCGCGCCGCACCAGATTCTCCAGCCATTCGATATGATCGATCTCAAAACTGACGTGCCGGCGGATGCCCGCCGCCTGAAAGGCGCGATCGGTTTGGCGCCGCGCGCCGGTGCCGCTGTAGAAATCCACCAGCGGCACTTCCGCCAGCGCCTGCAGGTTCACCCGCTCGCGGTTGGCCAGCGGATGCTGCGGCGCCACCAGCGCCACCAGTGGCTCATCGGTCAACTGCCGGTGTGACATCGGCAGCAGATCGACATCGCCGGGCCAGATGCCGACGAACGCCATATCGCACTTCTGCTGACGCACATCCTCCAGCAGGGCTTCGCTCATGCCAACGTACAGGCGGATGTTCACCGCCGGATAGTGGCGATGAAACTTGTCGAGTTTTTCGGTCAGATCAATCGCGTTTATGGTTGAAATCGTGCCGATGGTCAGGGTGCCGGACACCGCATCGCCGGCGGCGGTCACCTCCTCCACCAGCGCCTGCTGCGCCGCCAACAGTCGCTGCGCCGAGGGTATGAAAGCCTGGCCGGCGGGGGTCAAGCGCACCCGGCGCGAAGTCCGTTCAAACAGCGTACAGCCCAGCTCTTCTTCCAGTTTGGCGATCTGGTGGCTGAGCGCGGACTGCACCGTATGGCAGCGCTGCGCCGCCCGGGTGAAACTCTGTTCTTCCGCCACCGCCAGCGCATAGCGGATCTGTTTCAGGTTCATGGCATCTATCTTGAAATGAGATAAATCAAATGAAAATTATACATTGGTTTCCGCAGACGCGTTGCCGGATACTGCGCGCTATCTTCTTCCCGTGATGAAAAAAACATGAACCAACAAAACGCCCATCCGGGCCTCAGTCCGGCGCTGACCGTGCTGATTGCCATCGCAACCGGTCTGGCGGTCGCCAGCAACTATTACGCGCAACCGCTGCTGGAAACCATCGCCACCGGTTTCAACCTGTCGGTCAACCAGGCCGGCTTTATCGTCACCGCCGCGCAGCTCGGTTACGCCACCGGCCTGCTGCTGCTGGTGCCGCTCGGCGATATGTTCGAACGCCGCGGCCTGATCGTGTTCATGACGCTGCTGGCCGCCGGGGGCATGCTGATCACCGCCACTTCCGCCACGCTGCCGATGATGATCCTCGGCACCGCGCTCACCGGGCTGTTCTCGGTGGTGGCGCAGATCCTGGTGCCGCTGGCCGCCACGCTGGCCCACCCGGAAAAGCGCGGCAAGACCGTCGGCATCATCATGAGCGGCCTGCTGCTCGGCATCCTGCTTGCACGCACCGTCGCGGGCGCCTTGGCGTCGTTCGGCGGCTGGCGCACCATCTACTGGGTCGCCAGCGTGCTGATGATCCTGATGGCGCTGATCCTGTGGCGCGCGCTGCCGCGCTATAAGCAACACTCCGGGCTGAACTACCCGCAGCTGCTGGCCTCGATCTTCAGCCTCTTCTGCCGCACGCCGCTGCTGCGCACCCGCGCCATTCTCGGCGCGCTGTCGTTCGCCAACTTCAGCGTACTCTGGACCTCAATGGCCTTTCTGCTCGCCGCGCCGCCGTTCAACTATTCCGAAGGGGTGATCGGACTGTTCGGTCTGGTGGGCGCCGCCGGAGCGCTGGCCGCTTCGCGCGCCGGGCATCTGGCGGACAAAGGCAAGGCCGGGTTGACCACCACCGTCGGCCTGGTATTGCTGCTGCTGTCCTGGATACCTATCGCGCTGGCTAAACAATCGCTGTGGGCGCTGATCGCCGGCATCCTGATCCTCGATCTGGCGGTGCAGGCGGTACACGTCACCAACCAGAGCGTGATGTATCGCATCATGCCGGAGGCACGCAACCGCCTGACCGCCGGCTACATGACCAGCTACTTTATCGGCGGCGCCCTCGGTTCGCTGCTCTCCGCGTCCGCCTATCAGCATGCCGGCTGGTACGGCGTGGCCGCCGTCGGAGGGGTGTTATGCCTGCTCAACCTGCTGACCTGGTGGCTCGGCAAGCATCACGATCCGCAGGGGCCGGCGGCAATCTGATTATCGTGCAAATAGTCACTAAAGAAATTTATTAGCGGTGCAGGGTATAAACATTACTTACTCTCTGGTAATGTTCTGGGCATAAACTATTGACGACCTATCTACCCTGCGACCCACAACCATGCAAAGCCAAGCTGCAGACAGCCTTACTCCGCCCGCCGTCAGCGCCACCTTCGCCAACGGCGTCGTCGACAGTTTGCCGATCGTCATCGGGTACGTGCCGGTGGCGTTCGCTTTCGGCCTCAGCGCCGTCAAACTGGGCTTTTCCCCGCTGGAAAGCATTTTCTTCTCCTGCATCATCTACGCCGGCGCCAGCCAGTTCGTGATCACCGCCCTGCTGAGCGCCGGCATGTCGCTGTGGGTCTCCGCGCTGACGGTAATGGCGATGGACGTGCGCCACCTGTTGTATGGCCCGGCGCTGCGTCACCGCATCGTCTCGCGCCTGTCGCCCGGCAAAACGGCGCTGTGGGCCTTTGGCCTGACCGATGAGGTCTTCGCCGCCGCCACCGCCAGGCTGATGCGCAATAACCGCAGCTGGAGCGAAAACTGGATGCTGGGCATCGCGCTCTGTTCCTGGCTCTCCTGGATGGCCGGCACCGCGCTCGGCGCGCTGTTCGGCAACGGCCCGCTGGAGCAGTTCCCGGTGATCGAGGCCTCGCTCGCCTTCATGCTGCCGGCGCTGTTTCTCAGTTTCCTGCTGGCCGCCTTCCGGCGCCCGCAGAGCCTGACCATCGCCGCCGCGCTGGCCGGCGCGCTGCTCGGCGTGGTGCTGTTCTCCATTCCGGTCGCCATTTTGGCCGGCATCGGCGCCGGCTGCGCCGCCGCCCTGTTCCAACCCCCGCACGCGGAGGCCAGCCATGAACACTGATGTGCTGGTGATCGGCCTGGTGGTGGGCTGCGCCAACTACCTGTTCCGTTATCTGCCGCTGCGGCTGGCGCCGGCGCGCGCTCAGCCCGGCATCAAACGCGGCAAAGCCGCCCTGCTGCTCGACAGCATCGGCATCGCCTCCATCTGCGCCCTGCTGGTGGTCTCCAGCACGCCGGTGGTGATGCGCGAACCGGACAAGCTGCTGCCGACGTTAGCGGGGTTCGCCGCGCTGGCGCTGTGCTTCTACCGCAGTAAAAGCATCATTCTGTCGACGCTGCTCGGCGCGACGGCCTTTGGCGTCACATTAAAATTGTTAATGTTTTTCGGCCCTGGCTGACGCCGCCTCCGACCGTTTGGCTTCACACTGGCGTTTTCAGGCGTCACATCTTTACAAACACTGACAAATGACACGAATTGCTAAATTATCCGCACGGCTGAACATTTACATTATTTGTCACCGTCGTTACTATCTCGAACGAAATTAATGAGGCCCTAAATTATGGAAAGCTCGTTTGCCCCCATAGAACAAATGCTGAATTTCCGCGCCACGCGGCAGAAAGATTTCCCTTATCAGGAAATCCTGCTGACCCGTCTGTGCATGCACATGCAAGGCAAGCTGCTGGAAAATCGCAATAAGATGCTGAAAGCGCAGGGGATTAACGAAACACTGTTTATGGCGCTGATTACCCTGGATGCGCAGGAAAGCCACAGCATCCAACCTTCTGAGCTAAGCTCTGCCCTGGGCTCCTCGCGCACCAATGCGACCCGCATCGCCGACGAGCTGGAGAAGCGCGGCTGGATCGAGCGCCGGGAAAGCGACAACGATCGCCGCTGCCTGCATCTGCATCTGACGCCGCAGGGGGAAGAATTTCTCAGTCAACTGCTGCCGCCGCAGCACCAATGTCTGCATTTCCTGTGGTCCACGCTGACCGACGATGAGCAAAAACAGCTGGAACAGCTGACGCGCAAATTGCTGGCACGTCTGGATCAAATGGAAATCACAGAACAGTTACCCTAATTCACAATTTCTGTTCAGGTACCTACTTATGCGATCCCCATTTCACTGGAGATTCACCCCGCTGTTCGCCGTGTTGCTGCTGGCCGGGTGTGCTTCTACCGATAATATTGCCCCGCAATCCACGCTGATGGATCCGCAGAGCCTGCAGTTGGCTCAGCCGAAAGTCAGTTCGCTGGCCGTCAGCCCGCAGTGGTGGCGCGCCCTCAAGGATCCGCAGCTGGACGCCTTGATGACGCAGACGCTGCAAAGTTCGCCGACCCTGCGTCAGGCCGCCGCCCGCGTGCGCGAAGCGCAGAGCGTGGTAGGCGAAGCCAACGCCGCCAACGGGCCGAACCTGGATCTGAACGCCAGCACCCAACGTCAGCGCGTGCCGCAGAACGTCAATATGGGGCTGGGGTATCCGCATAAGCCGATCTATTCAAGCTCCAACTCGCTGGGGTTGAACCTGGCGTACGAGTTCGACTGGTGGGGCAAATACCGCAACCAGGTGAACGCCGCCAAGGCGCAAGTGAACGCAGCGCGCGCCGAGCAGGAACAGGCGGCGCTGACGCTGACCAGCTCGGTGGCGTCCGCCTACTATCAGCTGCAGAGCAATCTCGCGCTCGAGAAGCTGCTGCAGCAGGAAGTGAACAACAACGAGCGCCTGACCGCGCTGCGCCAACAGCGCTATCAGGCCGGCCTAACCGGCGTCGACGTGCCGCAACAAACCCAGGCGCAGTCCGACGTCGCCAAACAGCAGATTCTGCAGCTGCAGTCGCAAATCGAACAGCTCAGACACCAGCTCGCCGCGCTGGCGGGCCAGGGGCCGAACGCCATGCAGCACCTGCGTCAGGTGCCGCTGCCTGCAGACAACCTGATGGCGCCGCAGGGCGAACTGACGGCGGATCTGCTGGGCAAACGCCCGGACATCGCCGCGCAACGCCAGCTGGTGGAGTCTTACAGCCAGCGCGTCAGCGCCGCGCGTAAAGAGTTTTACCCCAGCCTGACCATTTCAGCCTTCGCCGGCCTGATGACCACCAATACCAGTGGCACCAGCCCGAATCTGTTTGAAGCGGCCAGCCAGGCCTGGAACGTGATGCCGGCGATCTCGCTGCCGATCTTCCACGCCGGGGCCCTGCGCAGCAAGCTGGGCGAGGAATCCGCGCTGTATGACGAAGCGGTGGAATCCTACAACCAAACCATCCTGAATGCGGTACAGGAAACCGCCGACGCCATCACCATCCAGCAGAGCTCTGCACAACAGCAGCTGCAGGCGGCGTCCGCGGCCCAGTCGATGCAACAGGTGTATCAGGTCGCCAACGCCCGTTACCAGGCAGGGATTATCGGGCGCGACGATCTGTTGACCAGCCAGACGCAGCTATTGCAGCAGCAACAGGCGGAGTTGAATGCCAGCAGCAATTTACTGCAGGCGAAGATAGGACTGATCCGCGCGTTGGGCGGTGGCTATCAGGCCCCGGCCGCAGCGGATTCGAAAGCATAATAATATAAGGCTTGGAGAACACCATGAGCGCAAGCGCGGAAACCCAAAACCCGCAGCAGCCGAGCGGCAAAAAGAAGCAGCGCAAATTTTGGCTGCTGTTGCTGACGGTTATTTTCATTGTTATAGGGGTGGCTTATTTAGTGTATTGGTTCCTGGTGCTGCGTCATCACCAGGAAACCGACGACGCCTACGTCTCCGGCAACCAGGTGCAGATCATGGCCCAGGTGTCCGGCAGCGTGAACAGCGTCAACTTCGACAACACCGACTACGTCAAGCAGGGCGACGTGCTGCTGACGCTCGATCCGACCGATGCCGAGCAGGCGTTTGAACGCGCCAAAACCGGCCTGGCCAACAGCGTGCGTCAGACCCACCAGCTGATCATCAACAGTAAGCAGTATCAGGCCAACATCGCCTTGCGCAAGACCGATCTGAGCAAGGCCGAGAACGATCTGAAACGTCGCGTGGTGCTGGGCAGCGTTGACGCCATCGGCCGCGAAGAGCTGCAACACGCTCGCGATGCGGTCGACAGCGCCAAAGCCGCGCTGGAAGTGGCGGTGCAGCAATACAACGCCAACCAGGCGATGGTGCTGAACACCCCGCTGGAACAGCAGCCGGCGATCCAGCAAGCCGCCGCGCAGATGCGCGACGCCTGGCTGGCGCTGCAGCGTACCAAAGTGATCAGCCCGATTACCGGCTATGTCTCGCGCCGCAGCGTGCAGGTCGGCGCGCAGATCGCCGCCGGTTCGCCGCTGATGGCGGTAGTGCCGGCCGATCACATCTGGGTTGACGCCAACTTCAAGGAAACGCAAATCGCCAATATGCGCATCGGCCAGCCGGCGACGGTGGTCAGCGACGTCTACGGCGACGACGTGGTGTATCAAGGCAAAGTGGTCGGTATCGACATGGGCACCGGCAGCGCCTTCTCGCTGCTGCCGGCCCAGAACGCCACCGGCAACTGGATCAAGGTGGTGCAACGTCTGCCGGTGCGTATTGAGCTCGACGCCAAGCAGGTGGCCGATCATCCGCTGCGCATCGGTCTTTCGACGCTGGTGACCGTCGACACCGCCAACCTGGACGGCCGCGTGCTGTCTGACGTGGTGCGCGACAAACCGCTGTATCAGAGCGACGCGCTGGCGTTGAATCTGGCGCCGGTTAACCAGCTGATCGCCGACGTGATCCATGCGAACGCCGGCTAAGCGCGCGGGAGGCCATCTTGCCACAGAAACCGCTTGAAGGCGCCCAGCTTGCCTGGATGACGGTCGCGCTCGCCATGGCGACCTTCATGCAGGTGCTGGACTCCACCATCGCCAACGTGGCGATCCCCACCATTGCCGGTAACCTCGGGTCTTCCAACTCGCAGGGCACCTGGGTGATCACCTCGTTCGGCGTGGCGAACGCCATCTCGATCCCGATCACCGGCTGGCTGGCGAAGCGCATCGGCGAAGTGCGGCTGTTCCTCTGGTCCACCGCGCTGTTCGTTCTCGCCTCCTGGCTGTGCGGCATCTCCAACAGCCTCGGCATGCTGATCTTCTTCCGCGTGATCCAGGGCGTGGTGGCCGGGCCGCTGATCCCGCTGTCGCAGAGCCTGTTGCTGAACAACTACCCGCCCGCCAAGCGAGCGATGGCCCTGGCGCTCTGGTCGATGACCGTGATCGTCGCGCCGATCTTCGGGCCAATTCTCGGCGGTTACATCAGCGACAACTACCACTGGGGTTGGATCTTCTTCATCAACATCCCGATCGGCGCCTTCGTTATCCTGGCGGCGATGGCGACGCTGAAGGGGCGAGAAACCAAAACCGAGATCAAGCCGATCGACACCGTCGGCCTGGTGCTGCTGATCGTCGGCATCGGTTCGCTGCAGGTGATGCTCGATCAGGGCAAGGAGCTGGACTGGTTCAACTCGACCGAGATCATCACCCTGACCGTCGTGGCGGTCGTGGCGCTGCTGTTCCTGGTGGTCTGGGAACTGACGGACGATCATCCGGTGGTGGATTTGTCGCTGTTCAAGTCGCGCAACTTTACCATCGGCTGTCTGTGCATCAGCCTGGCGTACATGCTGTATTTTGGCGCCATCGTTCTGCTGCCGCAGCTGCTGCAAGAGGTGTACGGCTATACCGCCACCTGGGCGGGGCTGGCGTCGGCGCCGGTCGGGCTGATCCCGGTGCTGCTGTCGCCGATCATCGGTAAGTTCGGCAACCGGCTCGACATGCGCAAGCTGGTGACTTTCAGCTTCATCATGTATGCCGTGTGCTTCTACTGGCGCGCCTATACGTTTGAACCGGGCATGGACTTCGGCGCTTCGGCCTGGCCGCAGTTCGTTCAAGGTTTCGCCATCGCCTGCTTCTTCATGCCGTTGACCACCATCACGCTGTCCGGCCTGCCGCCGGAACGCATGGCGGCGGCATCGAGCCTGTCGAACTTTACGCGAACCCTGGCAGGGTCGATCGGCACCTCTATCACCACCACCCTGTGGACGCAGCGCGAATCGCAGCATCACGCGCAGCTGACGGAGTTCGTCAACCCGTACAATCCGCAGTCGCAGGAGATGTACCGGCAGCTCGAGCAGCTCGGCATGAGCAAGCAGCAGGCGTCGGCCTACATCGCCAACGAGATCACGGCACAGGGGCTGATCATCTCCGCCAACGAGATTTTCTGGCTGTCGGCCGGGGTATTCCTGGTGCTGCTGGCGCTGGTGTGGGTAGCGAAACCGCCATTCAGCTCCGGCGGCGGCGGGGGCGGTGGCGCTCACTAAGCTTCAATAAACGAAACGGGCGCCCTGAGGCGCCCGTTTTTTTATTCGATGTAATGAAAATCACGCCTGATTCTGACGCCACCAGTCCGCCAGCAGAATGCCGGTCGCCACGGAAACATTCAGGCTTTCTACCTTGCCGGTGCCGCCGATAGACACGTTCATATCGCCCTGCTGCCAAGCGCTGTCGCTGAGGCCGTCGCGCTCCTGGCCAAGCACCAGCACCATCTTGGCCGGCAGCTTGGCCTGCGCCAGCGCGGTGCCTTTGTGGCTGGAGGTGGTGACGATGGTGTAACCCGCCTTGCGGAAGGTATCCAGCACCGACAGGAAATCATCGGCGTTGATCGCCTTGATGTGCTCCGCGCCGCCTTCTGCGGTACGCACCGCCGCGCCGGATTCCAGCAACGCCGGATCCTGCAGCAGCACGCCGTTGACGCCGAAGTGGGCGCACGAACGGACGATGGCGCCCAGGTTATGCGGGTTGCCGACTTCTTCCAGCGCCAATACGCAGTCGGTCGCCGGCGCAGTTTTCAGGTAGGTCTGCGCATCCAGGCCCTGACGCTTTTTGATCAGGAAGCAGACGCCGCCGTGGTGCTCGGTGCCGGAAGCCTTGGCCAGCTCTTCCTCATCCACCACGTGGTAGGCTTTGCGGTTAGCCGCCATCCAGCGCAGCGCTTCACGAAAGCGCGGCGTGACCGACTGCACGAACCAGGCGCGCACGATCGCTTCCGGACGGCTGGCGAACAGCGCCTGACAGGCGTTCTCACCGTAAACGCGGGTTTCTTCCGCGCGCTGGCGGCGCAGCTGTTCCGGATCGATAAAGCTTTTGCCGCTGATGCCGCCGTGATCGAACGCCGGCTCTTCACTCGGCGCGCGCGACACGGTTCTCCACGGCGACTCGTTGCCGCCGCGATCTTCAGAGCGCGCCGGACGGCGAGGACGATCGCTTTCACTGCGGCGGGAATCGGCTCCGCGACGGTCATTGCCGCCGCGCGCCTTGTTTTGACCGGTGCGGCCCGAGCGCGCACCGTCAGCCGGACGGCCTTTGCCGGCCGGACGTTTATTCTTGTTGCGGTCGTCGCCGTTGTCGTCGTCGCTGCGGACGTACATCACTTTGACCTTACCGTTCTTGCCACTAAATGAATCGTTCATTGTCTTCTCCACCAACGCGCAGGGCGCGAAGATTACCTGATGTTGGTGCATGAAGCCACCAACTTGCGCTAAAAGCTCCCAACTATCACATCCATTGAACAAACCTCATTGTTCATGCGCCGGGTTTTGCCGATAATCGTCAGCATTAAAGAAACATCTCCGCAACCGCGTTGCGGGGACCCGGCTTTCTCAGTACCCGAGGTCAACATGAATACAGTTTGTGCAGCTTGCAATGCCACCAACCGTGTGCCGGAAGAACGTCTGGCGGACAACGCGAAATGCGGCCGCTGCGGCCATGAGCTCTTCGACGGTGAAGTGATCAACGCCACCGCCGCCACGCTGGACCAGTTGCTGCAGGACGATCTGCCGGTCGTGGTCGATTTTTGGGCGCCGTGGTGCGGCCCGTGCCGCAGCTTTGCGCCGATCTTTGAAGACGTGGCCGAAGAGCGCGCCGGCAAAGTGCGCTTCGTGAAAGTGAACACCGAAGCCGAGCCGGAACTGAGCGCACGTTTCCGCATCCGCAGCATCCCGACCATCATGGTGTTCCGTCAGGGCAAGATGGTCGACATGCTCAACGGCGCGATGCCGAAGGCGCCGTTTGACAACTGGCTCAACGAGTTAGTGTGATTCGGCAAGTATAGGCCGTATCCCGCCATCGCGCGCGAACGCGCCCCGATCGAGCCCGCCCCTCCCGGCGGGCTTTTTTCTGCGTTACAATAGCGGTTTTTCCCCAGGATCGTTATGACCGACAACGCCGTACTTCGCCTGCGCCAATTCCGTTTAGACCGCGCCACCCGCCCCTTTCTGGCGCGCGGTTGCCGGGTGGCGCGTTGTCAGGGGTGCCTGCTGCCGCATAAGAACTGCCTGTGCGACACCATTCGCCCGCAGCAGGCCGGCAGCCGTTTCTGCCTGATCATGTTCGGCGCCGAGCCGCTCAAGCCCAGCAACACCGGGCGCCTGATCGCCGATATCCTGCCGGACACCCAGGCGTTCCTCTGGTCGCGTACCGAGGTCGATCCCGCTCTGCTGGCGGCCATCAACGATCCGACACGGCAGCCTTACGTGGTGTTCCCCGCGTCCTACGCCGACGCCGAGCGGCCGGTGTTCAGCGAACTGCCCGTCGGCGGCAAACCGCCGCTGTTCATCATGCTGGACGGCACCTGGGCGGAAGCGCGCAAAATGTTCCGTAAAAGCCCGTATCTCAATCAATTCCCGGTGTTTTCACTCAACGTCGACGCCGCATCGGCCTACCAGCTGCGCGAAGCCAGCCGCGCCGAGCAACACTGCACGGCGGAAGTGGCCGCCGCCCTGCTGCAACAGGCGGGCGATATGCCGGCCGCCGACGGATTGAATCAGCATTTCCGCTATTTCCGTCAACAGTATCTGGCGGGAAAACCGACCCGACCGGAGGCACCGGTCACAGCAATGCAGCCATAAAGCGCCTAAAATCAGGCGTAACGTTGCCAAAAGGAGCCGTGCATGAGCCAGCGAGGGTTAGAAGCGCTACTACGTCCCAAATCGATCGCCGTGCTGGGCGCTTCGCAGCAGCCGGGCCGCGCCGGCAACCTGATGATGAGCAACCTGCTGGCCGGCGGTTTCGGCGGGCCCATCTTGCCGGTGACGCCGCGCTACAAGGCGGTATGCGGCGTCATGGCCTATCCCGACGTCGCCAGCCTGCCGCTGACGCCGGATCTGGCGATCATCTGCACCCACGCCAGCCGTAATCTGGCGCTGATTGAAGCGCTGGGCCAACGCGGCTGCAAAACCGCCATCGTGCTCTCTTCGCCGCCGGAACAGTTCGCCGAGCTCAAAGCCTGCGCGCAGCGTTACGCCATGCGGCTGCTGGGCCCCAACAGTCTGGGGCTGCTGGCGCCGTGGCAAGGCATCAACGCCAGCTTCTCGCCGGTGCCGATCCAAAAGGGCAAGCTGGCGTTTATCTCGCAGTCCGCCGCCGTCGCCAACACCATTCTCGACTGGGCGCAGCAGCGCGAAGTCGGCTTCTCCTATTTCATCGCGCTGGGCGACAGCCTGGATATCGACGTCGACGACCTGCTCGACTTTTTGGCGCGCGACAGCAAGACCAGCGCCATCCTGCTGTATCTGGAAAACATCAGCGATGCGCGGCGCTTTCTCTCCGCCTCGCGCAGCGCCTCGCGCAACAAGCCCATTCTGGTGATCAAAAGCGGCCGTAGCCAACAGGCGCAATTACTGCTCAACAGCCAACTGGGGCTGGACGCCGCCTATGACGCCGCCATCCAGCGCGCCGGCCTGCTGCGCGTCCAGGATACCCATGAGCTGTTCTCGGCGGTGGAAACCCTCAGCCATATGCATCCGCTGCGCGGCGAACGGCTGATGATCGTCAGCAATGGGGCGGCGCCGGCGGCGATGGCCTTGGACGAACTGCTCGGCCGCAACGGCAAGCTGGCGACGCTGAGCGAGGAGAGCCTGGCGACGCTGAGCGACGCGCTGCCGGACTTCATTCGCGCCGGCAACCCGCTCGACCTGCGCGACGACGCCACGCCGCAGCGTTATCTGGCGGCTCTCGAAGCGCTGCTCGACAGCCACGACTATGACGCGCTGCTGCTGATCCACGCGCCGAGCGCGGCTGCGCCCGGCACTGCCACGGCGCAGCGGCTGATCGACGCGCTGCATCGCCATGCGCGCGGCAAGCGCATCACGCTGCTGACCAACTGGTGCGGCGAATACTCTTCGCAAGAGGCACGCCGGCTGTTTACCGAGGCCGCCATTCCGACTTACCGCACGCCGGAAGGCGCTGTGACCGCTTTTATGCATATGGTGGAATACCGCCGCAACCAGAAGCAGCTGAAGGAGACGCCGGCGCTGCCGGTCGGCCTGACCGCCAATACCGCCGACGCTCACCGCCTGATCCATCAGGCGCTGGCCGAAGGCGCCACCCAGTTGGATACCCACGAGGTGCAATCCATTCTGCAGGCTTATGACCTGAGCACCCTGCCGACCTGGATCGCCGAAGACAGCGCCGAAGCGGTGCACATCGCCGAGCAGATCGGCTACCCGGTAGCGCTGAAGCTGCGCTCGCCGGATATCCCGCACAAGTCGGAAGTTCAGGGCGTGATGCTCTACCTGCGCACCGCGACCGAAGTGCAGCGCGCGGCGGAGGCGATCCTCGACCGCGTGAAGCGTACCTATCCTCAGGCGCGCATCCACGGCCTGTTGGTGCAGAGCATGGCCAACCGCGCCGGCGCCCAGGAGCTGCGCATCGCCGTGGAGCAGGATGCCATTTTCGGCCCGTTGATCATGCTGGGTGAAGGCGGCGTAGAGTGGCGCCAGGAAAATCAGGTCGCGGTCGCGCTGCCGCCGTTGAATATGGCGCTGGCGCGTTATCTGGTGCTGCAGGCGGTGAAAGGCGGCAAGATCCGCGGGCGCAGCGCACTGCGGCCTTTAGATATCCCCGGGCTGAGCCGCTTGCTGGTGCAGGTTTCCAACCTGATCCTTGACTGCCCTGAGATCGCCCGGCTGGATATTCACCCGGTGCTGGCTTCCGGCAGCGAGTTCACCCTGCTGGACGTTTCGATGCAGCTCGCACCGTTCAGCGGCGATCCGCAGGCGCGGCTGGCGATTCGGCCTTATCCGCATGAGCTGGAAGAGACCATCGCGCTGAAAGACGGCAGCCAATGCCTGTTCCGCCCTATCCTGCCGGAAGACGAGCCGGCGCTGAAGCATTTCATCGACCGGGTGACCAAGGAAGACCTCTATTATCGCTACTTCAGCGAGATCAACGAGTTTACCCATGACGATTTGGCCAACATGACGCAGATCGACTACGATCGGGAAATGGCCTTTGTGGCGGTGCGGGCAGACGAGATTATCGGCGTGACCCGCGCGCTGTCCGATCCGGACAACACCGACGCCGAATTCGCCGTGCTGGTACGTTCCGACCTAAAAGGCGTGGGGCTCGGCCGCCAGCTGCTGGAGAAAATGATCGCCTATGCGCGCGCGCATGGCCTGACCCGCCTGAGCGGTATCACCATGCCGAATAACCGCGGCATGATCGCGCTGGCGCAGCGGTTGGGCTTTGGCATCGAGGTGCAGCTTGAGGACGGCATCGTCAATCTGACGCTGCCGCTGCAGGCCGACGACGCGCAGTGACCTGCGTCGCAATGCGCTACGAATCCACCACTTAACGCCAAAACATACGCACAATCGAGGCAACTAATGGTATTATCGCCCGATTATTCGGTTTATTGTTTTTAAGTCTGTGGCGTTCCGGCCATCAATCATGAGAGAAGAAGCGCACTGTGATGTTGTCAAAATTTAAACGTAGCAAACATCAACAACACCTTGCACAACTGCCCAAACTCCCCCAGACGGTTGCTGATGTTCGTACTCTGTACGCGCCGTCCGACTTTCGCGCCACGCTGCTGGATTCCATCGCCAACGCCACCCAACGTATCTATCTGGTGGCTCTGTATCTGGAGCATGACGACGCCGGGCGTGAGATCCTCAACGCGCTGTATCAAGCCAAGCAGCGGCGGCCCGAGCTGGAAATCTGCGTGCTGGTCGACTGGCACCGCGCACAGCGCGGGCGCATCGGCGCCGCCGCCGCCAATACCAACGCCGACTGGTACTGCGCCATGGCCAGCCAGCATCCGGAACAGTCGGTGCCGATCTACGGCGTGCCGGTCAATACTCGCGAAGCGCTGGGCGTATTGCATCTGAAAGGTTTTGTGGTCGACGATACCGTTATCTACAGCGGCGCCAGCATCAACGACGTCTATCTGCATCAGCATGAGAAATACCGTTACGATCGCTACCAGTTGATCGCCAACGGCGTGCTGGCCGATACCCTGATCGATTACATCAAGCAGCATCTGCTCACCGCCGGCGCCGTACAACGCCTGGATCGCAGCGATCGGCCGAAAAGCCCGGAGATCAAAAACGAAACCCGTCTGTTCCGTTTCGCCCTACGCCGCGCCGGTTACCACTTCCGCGGCAAAGCCGGCAACGATGAGCTGGCGGTGACGCCGATGGTTGGGCTAGGCAAACAAAGCGTGCTGAATAAAACCATTCATCACCTGATGTCATGCACCGACCAGAAACTGACGCTGTGCACCCCCTATTTCAACCTGCCGGCGCTGCTGGTGCGCAACATCATTTATCTGCTGCGACAAGGCAAGCAGGTAGAAATCATCGTCGGCGATAAAACCGCCAACGATTTCTATATTCCGGAAGACCAGCCGTTCAAAATCATCGGCGCGCTGCCCTACCTGTATGAGATCAACCTGCGCCGCTTCCTGAGCCGGTTGCAGCGTTACATCGACACCGGCCAACTGATCGTGCGTTTGTGGAAGGATGGCGATAACAGCTATCACCTGAAAGGCATGTGGGTAGACGAAGAGTGGCAGCTGATTACCGGCAATAACCTCAACCCGCGCGCCTGGCGGCTGGATCTGGAAAACGCCATTCTGATCCACGATCCCAAGCAAGAGCTGCGCGAGCAACGGCAGAAAGAGCTGGAATGCATCCGTACTCATACCACTGTAGTCGGCCATTATCAGGAACTGCAAAGCATTCAGCAGTATCCGATCAAGGTGCGTAAGCTGATTCGGCGTCTGCGCCGTATCCGTATCGATCGGCTGATCAGCCGTATCCTGTAAGCGGTATGCTGACCCCGGCCAAGGCCGGGGTTTTTATTACAGCTGTATCTCCTTGCCTTTGCGATGCAACCGGAGCGAGACCAGCAGCGCCAGCAGGCACATGCCGGAGACATACCAGAAGAAAGCGTTCTCCACGCCAAACGATTTAAGCGACAGCGCGACATATTCCGCCGAGCCGCCGAACATGGCGTTCGCCACCGCATAAGACAAGCCCACCCCTAAAGCACGTACCTCCGGCGGGAACATTTCGGCTTTAAGCAGCCCGCTGATCGCGGTGTAAAAACTGATGATGAACAGCGCCAGCACGATCAGGCCAAACGCCATATAAGGATTACTCACCTCTTTCAGAGCGAACAGGATCGGCACCGTCAACACCGTGGCAAAGGCCGAGAAGATCAACATCGAGCTGCGACGGCCGATTTTGTCCGAAAACGCGCCTACCGCAGGCTGCAGCAGCATAAAGACGAACAGCGCGACGGTCATGATGGCGCTGGCCAGCTTGGCGTCCATACCGGCGGTATTCACCAGATATTTCTGCATGTAGGTGGTGAAGGTGTAGAAGGTCAGCGAACCGGCGGCGGTAAAGCCCAGCACCATCAGGAACGCCTTGCGATTTTTCCACAGGCCCGTCAGCGAACCGGCATCTTTGTGGTTACGCGTCTTCGCATCGGAGGTTTCATTCAGCGAACGGCGCAGGTACAGCGCAACTACCGCCAACACGGCCCCCAGGGCAAACGGAATGCGCCATCCCCAGGCTTTCAGCTCTTCGGCGGGCAATATCTGCTGCAGGATCACCAGGACCAGCAACGCCAACAGTTGCCCGCCGATCAGCGTCACGTACTGGAACGAGGCGTAAAAGCCGCGTCGCCCCTTGATCGCCACCTCGCTCATATAGGTCGCGCTGGTGCCGTATTCTCCCCCTACCGACAGCCCCTGGAACAGGCGGGCGATCAGCAGCAACGCCGGCGCCCAGCTGCCGATCGATTCATACGTCGGCAGGCAGGCGATCACCAGCGATCCGGCGCACATCATGCAGACTGAAAGCAGCATGGAGTTTTTTCGGCCATGCTTGTCGGCAATATAGCCGAACAGCCAACCGCCGATAGGTCGCATAAAGAAGCCGGCGGCGAAAACACCAGCGGTTTGCAGCAGCTGCGTGGTGCTGTTGCCCGCTGGAAAGAACGAGGCGGCAAAATAAATGGAACAGAAGGAGTAAACGTAAAAATCAAACCACTCCACCAGATTGCCTGATGAAGCCCCGACGATAGCGAAAATGCGTTTCTTGTTATCCAGCGCCCCCTGTTCGACGCCGTGCTCATCCCCAAGAGCCGATGTTGTTTCTGTCATGATGTATTCTCCGAGCCATAACAATGATGAAATTTGGCTTCCTGCCGCCCTGGTTGTTACTTTATTGTTATTTATAAGTTAACAGCCAAACTTAATAGCGGACGAAGAATATCTGACATTCAGAGAAACAATGCGTTGGTTTTGTGATGAATATTAAACAGTACGATGAAAGCTGAAGCGGATTACAACGGGGATTTTCCATTTTACGCACAGCAAAAATCCCTGAACGTCAGTTCAGGGCTTTCGGCTTTATTTGATGCCTGGCAGTGTCCTACACAATTCGTCTCATCCTGAGACTCTCCCCTCCGGGGCCGCCGCACGCGGCGTTAAGGCCCGTTCCCGACGGGCCTTTCGCATGCCCATGCTCGAGCAGAACGCCAGATAACAGACAAAACAAAAAGCCCCATGCTTTCGCATGAGGCTTTTTGCTTTG